>NZ_CP097857.1:0-5167500 GCF_026428275.1 Pseudomonas sp. B111
CTGCGAAAATCCGGGGAAAAGGCAGCTATACGGCAGGGCTTTTCGTAGGCAAAGCGCAAGTGCCTCTATATGATGCGTGCCTGGCTAGTGTGGGGCGTCTATGCAGACCTTGCTGAAACTACTTCAAGACGGGCGATTCCACTCCGGTGAGGAGTTGGGGGCGGTACTGGGCATCAGTCGCAGTGCAGTCTGGAAACGCTTGCAGCACCTGGAGGCTGAACATGGCCTGCAGTTCCACAAGGTGCGTGGCCGGGGTTACCGCCTGGCGAGTCCCCTCAGTCTCCTGGATCCGCGGAAGATCGACAGCCTCTGGCCTGTCGAGATCATGCCCACCGTCGATTCGACCAATAGCGAGGCCATGCGCAGGCTCGCGGCTGGAGCCTCGACGCCTTTCGTTATCGTCGCCGAGCAGCAGACTGCCGGGCGTGGACGTCGCGGCCGAGCCTGGGTCAGTCCCTATGGAGAGAACCTCTATTATTCTCTGGCCATTACTGTCAGGGGGGGCGCTCGGGAGCTCGAAGGGTTGAGCCTGGTTGTCGGTCTCGCGGTGCTCCGGGCCCTGGAGTCCTTGGGCGTCCGGGACGCCGGGTTGAAGTGGCCGAACGACGTTCTGCAGGGAGGCAAGAAGATCGCCGGAATTCTCCTGGAGCTGAGTGGCGACCCCGCGGATCTGTGTCATGTCGTTATCGGCATAGGGATCAACGTCAACATGAAGACCGTCACTGATATCGGCCAGCCTTGGACCTCCCTGCGCGAAGCGCTGGGGGAGCTGGTGGATCGTTCGCGGCTGCTTTCTGCTCTCAATCGGCAGCTGGCCGATTATCTCGATAGGCATTCGCGCGAAGGCTTTGCTGCAAGTCGCGAGGAGTGGGAGTCCTGCAATCTCTGGCAGGGTGCCCAGGTCATTCTCTCGACTGCCCTGAGTTCCATCGAGGGTCGTGTGCTGGGTGTCGATAGCCGAGGAGCGCTGCGTCTCGAGGTGGATGGCGTGGAGCAAGGGTTCAGTGGAGGGGAGCTTAGTTTGAGGTTGCGTCAATGATTCTTGAGCTCGACTGTGGAAACTCGCTGATCAAGTGGCGGGTCATCGAGGGGGCGGCACGGTCGGTCGCCGGTGGCCTTGCGGAGTCCGATGATGCCCTGGTCGAACAGTTAACGTCGCAGCAAGCGCTGCCAGTGCGAGCCTGTCGCCTGGTGAGCGTTCGCAGCGAGCAGGAAACCTCGCAACTGGTCGCACGGTTGGAGCAGCTGTTCCCGGTTTCGGCGCTGGTTGCATCATCCGGCAAGCAGTTGGCGGGAGTGCGCAACGGCTATCTCGACTACCAGCGCCTGGGGCTCGACCGCTGGTTGGCCCTCGTCGCGGCTCATCACCTGGCTAAGAAGGCCTGCCTGGTCATTGATCTGGGGACCGCGGTCACCTCTGACCTGGTCGCGGCGGATGGAGTGCATCTGGGGGGCTACATATGCCCGGGCATGACCCTGATGAGAAGCCAGTTGCGCACCCATACCCGACGTATCCGCTACGACGATGCAGAGGCCCGGCGGGCGCTTGCCAGTCTCCAGCCAGGGCAGGCCACGGCCGAGGCGGTTGAGCGGGGTTGTCTGCTCATGCTCAGGGGGTTCGTTCGTGAGCAGTACGCCATGGCGTGCGAGCTGCTCGGTCCGGATTGTGAAATATTCCTGACGGGTGGGGATGCCGAACTGGTTCGCGACGAACTGGCTGGCGCCCGGATCATGCCGGACCTGGTTTTCGTAGGGCTGGCACTGGCTTGCCCGATTGAGTGAGAGGATCTATGCGCTGGTTCTTCCTGTTTCTCCTGGCCCTGAACGTCTTCTACTACGTCTGGCACCAGCAGCAATCCCCGCTACGGGCCAAGGAAATCGCACCGCTGGAACTCTATAAGGATGGGCAGAAGAACATTCTGCTGTTGGCCGAGAGCAACCTTGCTTCCAGGGCGCGCTCGGGGTCGCAGGTGCCGGCGCCGAGTGTACCTTCGGCTGCCGAAGAGTCGATCGCATCCGAGTCGGCCTGTCTCTATCTTGGCGGAGGCGGTGAGGAGGCGGATGCCCGAAGGTTGCAGCAGCGCCTGCTGGGCCTGGATATCGAGACGGAGGTCGAGGCCCGTGGGGAGATGAGCGTCGATTACTGGGTCTATCTTCCTCCGCTAGCCTCGCGGGAGGCTGCGCTTCGTCAGTTGAAGGAGCTTCAGGCGCGCAATATCGACAGCTACCTGATTGGCGAGGGAGTGCTGGCCAATGGCATTTCTTTGGGGATGTTTTCCGCGCGGGATTCGGCTGAAAGTGCGCAGGTGCGTCTCAAGACGGCAGGTTACGAGGCGGAGTTGAAGGAATTGCCCCGCGGGCAGCGTGATTTCTGGGTAAGGGTGGCCCCCGGCAGCCGGCGCCTGGTGGATGAGCAACTGCTCCAGGAGCTGGCTCGGGACTTCAAGGGATTGCAGCATCAAATAATGTCGTGCAAAGGTGTTGCATCCCCCTGATGGTTTGCATAGAATGGCGCCCGCTTCGTAGGGGGAAGGCTGAAAGACTCCTACCATGAAGTTGCTGTTGAAACCTAAGTTCAGGTTTTTTAAGAGAAAACTCTTGACAGCAAGGTGGCAGACGTAGAGAATGCCGCCCACCAGTTTGGAGGGATTCCCGAGTGGCCAAAGGGATCAGACTGTAAATCTGACGTCATAGACTTCGAAGGTTCGAATCCTTCTCCCTCCACCAGTTTAAAAGCGTGAGCTTCGGGCTCCGCGGGTATAGTTCAGTGGTAGAACCTCAGCCTTCCAAGCTGATGATGCGGGTTCGATTCCCGCTACCCGCTCCAGTCAAGTTGCTTGTGTTTCGCTCATGTAGCTCAGTTGGTAGAGCACACCCTTGGTAAGGGTGAGGTCAGCGGTTCAAATCCGCTCATGAGCTCCATTTATCCAGGGGCAGATATGAAAATATCTGCCCTTGTTCTAATGGTAGCGTGATCCGCTCAATTCCTTGAAGGGGATGGTCTCCATGGCTAAAGAAAAATTTGAACGGAACAAGCCGCACGTCAACGTCGGCACCATCGGTCACGTTGACCATGGCAAGACCACTCTGACCGCTGCACTGACCAAGGTCTGCTCCGACACCTGGGGTGGTTCCGCTCGTGCTTTCGATCAGATCGACAACGCGCCGGAAGAAAAGGCCCGCGGTATCACCATCAACACCTCGCACGTTGAATACGATTCCGCTGTTCGTCACTACGCCCACGTTGACTGCCCCGGTCACGCCGACTACGTGAAGAACATGATCACCGGTGCTGCCCAGATGGACGGCGCGATCCTGGTTTGCTCGGCTGCCGACGGCCCCATGCCGCAGACCCGCGAGCACATCCTGCTGTCCCGCCAGGTAGGCGTTCCCTACATCGTCGTGTTCCTGAACAAGGCCGACATGGTTGACGACGCCGAGCTGCTGGAACTGGTCGAGATGGAAGTTCGCGATCTGCTGAACACCTACGACTTCCCGGGCGACGACACTCCGATCATCATCGGTTCCGCGCTGATGGCGCTGGAAGGCAAGGATGACAACGGCATCGGCGTAAGCGCCGTGCAGAAGCTGGTAGAGACCCTGGATTCCTACATTCCGGAGCCGGTTCGTGCCATCGACCAGCCGTTCCTGATGCCGATCGAAGACGTGTTCTCGATCTCCGGCCGCGGTACCGTGGTAACCGGTCGTGTAGAGCGCGGCATCATCAAGGTCCAGGAAGAAGTGGAAATCGTCGGCATCAAGGCGACCACCAAGACCACCTGCACCGGCGTTGAAATGTTCCGCAAGCTGCTCGACGAAGGTCGTGCTGGTGAGAACGTTGGTATCCTGCTGCGCGGCACCAAGCGTGAAGACGTAGAGCGTGGCCAGGTTCTGGCCAAGCCGGGCACCATCAAGCCGCACACCAAGTTCGAGTGCGAAGTGTACGTGCTGTCCAAGGAAGAAGGTGGTCGTCACACCCCGTTCTTCAAGGGCTACCGTCCGCAGTTCTACTTCCGTACCACCGACGTGACCGGTAACTGCGAACTGCCGGAAGGCGTAGAGATGGTAATGCCGGGCGACAACATCAAGATGGTTGTCACCCTGATCGCTCCGATCGCCATGGAAGATGGCCTGCGCTTCGCGATCCGCGAAGGCGGCCGTACCGTTGGCGCCGGCGTGGTTGCCAAGATCATCGAATAATATCGGTTGATCTTCCCCTCTCGGGCCGGCATAATGGTCGGCCTGATTTTGCTTCAGGCCAGTAGCTCAATTGGCAGAGCGGCGGTCTCCAAAACCGCAGGTTGGGGGTTCGATTCCCTCCTGGCCTGCCAGATTTCCCAAGTAAATCTGGCTTTTCTTCACGAGATTCCTAACAGATGAATGCCAAGGCAGAAGCCAAAGAATCACGTTTTGATCTCTTGAAATGGCTCTTGGTTGCCGTTCTGGTTGTGGTTGCCGTTGTGGGCAATCAGTACTTTTCGGCTCAACCAATCCTGTATCGCGTTCTCGGTATTCTCGTTCTGGCGGTGATCGCTGCCTTCCTGGCTCTGCAAACGGCCAAGGGGCAGGCCTTCTTTAGTCTTGCTAAGGAAGCGCGCGTCGAGATTCGCAAGGTCGTATGGCCGAGTCGTCAAGAAACAACTCAGACCACGCTGATCGTGGTCGCGGTAGTGCTGGTAATGGCGCTGCTGCTGTGGGGGCTCGATTCCCTGCTGGGTTGGTTGGTTTCCATGATTGTAGGTTAAGGGTGCGCCGTGGCTAAGCGTTGGTACGTTGTGCATGCATACTCGGGCTACGAGAAGCATGTCATGCGCTCGCTGATCGAGCGTGTCAAGCTTGCTGGCATGGAAGAAGAGTTCGGCGAGATTCTGGTTCCCACCGAAGAAGTGGTGGAGATGCGGAACGGCCAGAAGCGCAAGAGCGAGCGCAAATTCTTCCCTGGCTATGTGCTGGTTCAGATGGAAATGAACGAAGGTACCTGGCACCTGGTGAAAGATACCCCGCGTGTCATGGGCTTCATCGGCGGGACTGCCGACAAGCCGGCTCCGATCACCGATCGTGAGGCTGATGCAATCCTGCGTCGCGTGGCCGATAGCGGCGACAAGCCCAAGCCGAAGACCCTGTTCGAGCCGGGCGAGACCGTTCGTGTCATCGATGGTCCTTTCGCCGACTTCAATGGTGTCGTCGAAGAAGTTAACTACGAGAAGAGCCGGATCCAAGTGGCCGTGCTCATCTTTGGCCGCTCTACCCCGGTGGAGCTGGAGTTCAGTCAGGTCGAAAAGGTCTAGCTGAAAACGCATCCCTCACCCCGCAGCCCAAGGCTGCGGGGTTTTGTCGTCACTGGGATAAACGCGAAAGCAACCGGGGAGCCTTCAGGCGCTTGTACCCGAATTTGGAGTAGCAAATGGCTAAGAAAATCCAGGCTTATATCAAGCTGCAAGTAAAGGCCGGTCAGGCCAACCCGTCGCCGCCGGTCGGCCCTGCCCTGGGTCAGCACGGCGTGAACATCATGGAATTCTGCAAGGCGTTCAACGCCAAGACCCAAGGCCAAGAGCCGGGCCTGCCGACTCCTGTGATCATCACCGTTTACAGCGACCGTAGCTTCACCTTCGAAACCAAGAGCACCCCGGCTGCCGTCCTGCTGAAAAAAGCAGCTGGCATCACCAGCGGCTCCGCTCGTCCGAACTCCCAGAAAGTCGGCACCGTTACCCGTGCCCAGCTGGAAGAGATCGCCAAGACCAAGCAGGCTGACCTGACCGCTGCTGATCTGGACGCTGCTGTACGTACCATCGCTGGCTCCGCGCGCAGCATGGGCCTGAACGTGGAGGGTGTGTAATGGCTAAGCTGACCAAGCGCCAGAAGGCGATTGCCGAGAAAGTAGTTGCCGGCAAGCAGTACAGCTTCGAAGAGGCCGCCAAGCTGCTGGCCGAGCTGTCCACCATCAAGTTCAAGGAGTCCGTGGACGTTGCCGTGAACCTCGGCGTCGATCCGCGTAAATCCGACCAGGTCGTTCGTGGCGCCACCGTCCTGCCGAACGGCACCGGCAAGAGCGTCCGCGTTGCCGTCTTCACCCAGGGTCCGGCTGCCGAAGCCGCTCTGGCTGCCGGCGCCGACAAGGTGGGTATGGACGAGCTGGCTGCCGAAATGAAAGGCGGCGACCTGAACTACGACGTCGTCATCGCTTCCCCGGATGCCATGCGTGTCGTCGGTCAGCTGGGCCAGATCCTCGGCCCGCGTGGTCTGATGCCGAACCCGAAAGTCGGCACCGTGACTCCGGACGTCGCTACCGCCGTGAAGAATGCCAAGGCTGGTCAGGTACGTTTCCGTACCGACAAGAACGGCATCATCCACAGCTCCGTCGGTAAGGTCGATTTCGAACCGGCCAAGCTGCAGCAGAACGTTGAAGCACTGCTGGCTGACCTGAAGCGCCTGAAACCGTCCTCGTCGAAAGGCGTGTACGTCAAGCGCGTGACCCTGAGCACCACCATGGGTCCGGGCCTGCAGATCGACCTGGCTTCCCTGGAAGCCTAAGTGAAATCGTGCAGCGGGTTCTGCCCGCTGCACAGGTATTGGGGTCCCTGCCTGGCGGGGGCTATCCAAGACCGTAGGTGGCGCAAGCCTTAAACCACAAGCCTACGCAGATGGTGCTCCCGATTCGGTTACCGAATCAGACACCAAAACGACGTCCGGCCCCGGCTGGACGAAACGGTAACATCCAGGAGTAAACCCGTGGCAATTAAACTCGAAGACAAGAAGGCCATCGTCGCTGAAGTCAACGAGGCTGCCAAAGCTGCCCTGTCCGCTGTCGTGGCCGATGCCCGTGGCGTGACCGTAGGCGCCATGACCGGACTCCGTAAAGAGGCCCGCGAAGCTGGTGTGTACGTGAAAGTCGTACGTAACACCCTGCTCAAGCGCGCCGTTGAAGGCACCCAGTTCGACGTGCTCAACGACGTGTTCAAAGGCCCGACCCTGATCGCTTTCTCCAACGAACATCCGGGCGCTGCCGCTCGTATCTTCCGTGAGTTCGCCAAGGGTCAGGACAAGTTCGAGATCAAGGCGGCTGCCTTCGAGGGTCAGTTCCTCGCAGCCAATCAGATCGACGTACTGGCAAGCCTGCCGACCTACGACGAAGCCGTATCGCAGCTGATGAGCGTGATTCAGGGCGCTACCAGCAAGCTGGCTCGTACTCTGGCGGCCATTCGCGACCAGAAAGAAGCTGCTGCCGCCTAAGTCGGCTCGCAAGCGCTTTCAATCTTATTTGTTTAATACGATGGCCGCAGGCCGTCCCCCAATACAGGAATTAGAGTCATGGCTCTGACCAACGAAGACATCATCAACGCCGTATCCGAAATGTCCGTCATGCAAGTGGTCGAACTGATCAAGGCGATGGAAGAGAAGTTCGGCGTTACCGCTGCTGCCGCTACCGTTGCCGCTGCTGGCCCGGCTGCTGCCGCTGCCGAAGAGCAGACCGAGTTCACCATCGTCCTGGCCGAAGCTGGCGACAAGAAAGTGAACGTGATCAAGGTCGTTCGCGAACTGACCGGTCTGGGTCTGAAAGAAGCCAAGGCTGTCGTAGACGGCGCTCCGGGCGTGGTGAAGGAAGGCGCTTCGAAAGAAGAAGCCGAAGCCGCCAAGAAAGCCCTGGAAGAAGCAGGCGCCAAAGTCGAGCTCAAGTAAGCGACGACCTTGCGTCTACAGCCCGAGCGTCAAGCGAAAGGCTGATGGCTGGTGGCTTTTGCCACCGGCCTTTTTCCGTTCTGGGTGGACTCGCCTCGGGCGTTCCACCCAAGACGTGAAAGTGCCCCGAGTGGGCAATGCAGGCCAAGGGGTCTGCAAGATTTTCCGGCTGCTCCCGTCGGAGACGCCAAACAAGCAGGTGACCAAGCTGGGGAACGCTGATGGCTTACTCATACACTGAGAAAAAACGTATCCGCAAGGACTTTAGCAAGTTGCCGGACGTCATGGATGTGCCGTATTTGCTGGCCATCCAGCTGGATTCCTATCGCGAATTCCTGCAGGCTGGCGCAACCAAGGAGCAGTTCCGCGATATCGGTCTGCACGCGGCCTTCAAGTCCGTTTTCCCGATTATCAGCTATTCCGGCAATGCTGCCCTGGAATACGTCGGCTACCGTCTGGGTGAGCCGGCATTCGATGTCAAGGAGTGCGTGCTGCGCGGCGTGACCTTCGCCGTACCGCTGCGCGTGAAAGTTCGCCTGATCATCTTCGACCGCGAGTCGTCGAACAAGGCGATCAAGGACATCAAGGAACAAGAAGTCTACATGGGGGAAATCCCCCTGATGACCGAGAACGGTACCTTCATCATCAACGGTACCGAGCGTGTCATCGTCTCCCAGCTGCACCGTTCCCCGGGCGTGTTCTTCGACCACGACCGTGGCAAGACCCACAGCTCCGGCAAGCTGCTGTACTCCGCGCGGATCATTCCTTACCGCGGTTCCTGGCTGGACTTCGAGTTCGATCCGAAGGACTGCGTGTTCGTCCGTATCGACCGTCGCCGCAAGCTGCCGGCCTCGGTACTGCTGCGCGCGCTCGGCTACAGCACCGAAGAGATCCTCAACGCCTTCTACGCGACCAACGTCTTCCACATCAAGGGCGAGACCCTGAACCTGGAACTGGTCCCGCAGCGTCTGCGCGGTGAAGTCGCGAGCATCGACATCAAGGATGGCAGCGGCAAGGTGATCGTGGAGCAGGGGCGTCGTATCACTGCCCGCCACATCAACCAGCTGGAAAAGGCTGGCGTGAGCCAGCTGGAAGTGCCGTTCGACTACCTGATCGGCCGTACCATCGCCAAAGCGATCGTGCATCCGGCTACCGGCGAGATCATCGCCGAGTGCAACACCGAGCTGACCCTCGACCTCCTGGCCAAGGTGGCCAAGGCCCAGGTCGTGCGCATCGAGACCCTGTACACCAACGACATCGACTGCGGTCCGTTCATCTCCGACACCCTGAAGATCGACAACACCAGCAATCAACTGGAAGCCCTGGTCGAGATCTACCGGATGATGCGTCCGGGCGAGCCGCCGACCAAGGAAGCTGCCGAGACCCTGTTCGGCAACCTGTTCTTCAGCGCCGAGCGTTACGACCTGTCGGCCGTGGGCCGGATGAAGTTCAACCGCCGTATCGGTCGTACCGAGATCGAAGGTCCGGGCGTCCTGAGCAAGGAAGACATCATCGATGTGCTCAAGACCCTCGTCGACATCCGTAACGGCAAGGGCATCGTCGATGACATCGACCACCTGGGCAACCGTCGTGTCCGTTGCGTCGGCGAAATGGCCGAGAACCAGTTCCGCGTGGGCCTGGTGCGCGTCGAGCGCGCGGTCAAGGAACGCCTGTCCATGGCCGAAAGCGAAGGCCTGATGCCGCAGGACCTGATCAACGCCAAGCCGGTGGCTGCCGCGATCAAGGAGTTCTTCGGTTCGAGCCAGCTGTCGCAGTTCATGGACCAGAACAACCCGCTTTCCGAGATCACCCACAAGCGCCGCGTCTCCGCGCTCGGCCCGGGCGGTCTGACCCGTGAGCGTGCGGGCTTCGAGGTTCGTGACGTACACCCGACCCACTACGGCCGCGTGTGCCCGATCGAAACCCCTGAAGGTCCGAACATCGGTCTGATCAACTCCCTGGCGACCTACGCCCGCACCAACAAGTACGGCTTCCTCGAGAGCCCGTACCGCGTAGTCAAGGACAGCCTGGTAACCGACGAGATCGTGTTCCTGTCGGCGATCGAAGAAGCCGACCACGTCATCGCCCAGGCTTCGGCGACCCTCAACGAGAAGGGTCAACTGGTGGACGAACTGGTGGCCGTGCGTCACCTGAACGAATTCACCGTGAAGGCGCCGGAAGACGTGACCCTGATGGACGTGTCGCCGAAGCAGGTCGTTTCCGTAGCTGCCTCGCTGATTCCGTTCCTCGAGCACGATGACGCCAACCGCGCACTCATGGGCTCGAACATGCAGCGTCAGGCCGTGCCGACCCTGCGTGCCGACAAGCCGCTGGTGGGTACCGGCATGGAGCGCAACGTGGCGCGCGACTCCGGCGTCTGCGTCGTGGCTCGCCGTGGTGGTGTGATCGACTCGGTCGATGCCAGCCGTGTCGTGGTTCGCGTGGCGGATGACGAGGTCGAGACCGGCGAAGCGGGTGTCGACATCTACAACCTGACCAAGTACACCCGTTCCAACCAGAACACCTGCATCAACCAGCGTCCGCTGGTGAGCAAGGGTGACGTGGTTGCGCGCGGCGACATCCTGGCCGACGGTCCGTCCACCGACATGGGCGAACTGGCCCTGGGCCAGAACATGCGCGTAGCGTTCATGCCCTGGAACGGCTTCAACTTCGAAGACTCCATCTGCCTGTCCGAGCGCGTGGTCCAGGAAGATCGTTTCACCACGATCCACATCCAGGAACTGACCTGCGTCGCTCGTGACACCAAGCTCGGCCCAGAGGAAATCACCGCGGACATCCCGAACGTGGGCGAGGCCGCGCTGAACAAGCTGGACGAAGCCGGTATCGTCTACGTCGGCGCCGAAGTGCAGGCCGGCGACATCCTGGTCGGCAAGGTCACTCCGAAAGGCGAGACCCAGCTGACTCCGGAAGAGAAGCTGCTGCGCGCGATCTTCGGTGAGAAGGCGTCCGACGTGAAGGACACCTCCCTGCGTGTGCCGACCGGCACCAAGGGTACCGTCATCGACGTTCAGGTCTTCACCCGCGACGGCGTCGAGCGCGACTCCCGCGCTCTGTCCATCGAGAAGATGCAACTCGACCAGATCCGCAAGGACCTGAACGAAGAGTTCCGCATCGTCGAAGGCGCGACCTTCGAGCGTCTGCGTGCCGCCCTGGTCGGTGCCAAGGCTGAAGGTGGCCCGGCGCTGAAGAAGGGTACGGAGATCACCGACGACTACCTCGACGGCCTCGAGCGCGGCCAGTGGTTCAAGCTGCGCATGGCCGACGACGCCCTGAACGAACAGCTGGAGAAGGCCCAGGCCTACATCAGCGATCGTCGCCAGCTCCTGGACGACAAGTTCGAGGACAAGAAGCGCAAGCTGCAGCAGGGCGACGACTTGGCTCCGGGCGTGCTGAAGATCGTCAAGGTCTACCTGGCGATCAAGCGTCGCATCCAGCCGGGCGACAAGATGGCCGGCCGTCACGGTAACAAGGGTGTGGTCTCGGTGATCATGCCGGTGGAAGACATGCCGCACGATGCCAACGGCACCCCGGTCGACATCGTCCTCAACCCGTTGGGCGTACCGTCGCGTATGAACGTCGGCCAGATCCTCGAAACCCACCTGGGCCTCGCGGCCAAGGGGCTGGGCGAGAAGATCAACCGCATGCTCGAAGAGCAGCGCAAGATCGCCGAACTGCGTAAGTTCCTGCACGAGATCTACAACGAGATCGGCGGTCGCGAGGAAAACCTCGACGAGCTGGGCGACAACGAGATCCTCGCGCTGGCCAAGAACCTGCGCGGTGGCGTACCGATGGCGACCCCGGTGTTCGATGGCGCCAAGGAACGCGAGATCAAGGCCATGCTGAAGCTGGCCGACCTGCCGGAAAGCGGCCAGATGCGTCTGTTCGACGGCCGTACCGGCAACCAGTTCGAGCGTCCGACCACCGTCGGCTACATGTACATGCTCAAGCTGAACCACCTGGTGGACGACAAGATGCACGCCCGTTCCACCGGCTCGTACAGCCTGGTTACCCAGCAGCCGCTGGGTGGTAAGGCACAGTTCGGTGGTCAGCGCTTCGGTGAGATGGAGGTGTGGGCGCTGGAAGCCTATGGCGCGGCGTACACCCTGCAGGAAATGCTGACGGTCAAGTCGGACGACGTGAACGGCCGGACCAAGATGTACAAGAACATCGTGGACGGCGATCACCGCATGGAGGCCGGCATGCCCGAGTCCTTCAACGTTCTGATCAAAGAGATCCGTTCGCTCGGCATCGACATCGAACTGGAAACCGAATAACACGTGACGCTAGACGGTGCGGCTGGTCAAGGCCGGTCGCACCGGGTCCGTGAGGAGGAAAGGCCTTGAAAGACTTGCTTAATCTGTTGAAAAACCAGGGTCAAATCGAAGAGTTCGATGCCATCCGTATTGGCCTGGCTTCGCCCGAGATGATTCGTTCCTGGTCTTTCGGCGAAGTTAAAAAGCCGGAAACCATCAACTACCGTACCTTCAAGCCGGAGCGCGACGGCCTGTTCTGCGCCAAGATCTTCGGCCCGGTGAAGGACTACGAGTGCCTGTGCGGCAAGTACAAGCGCCTCAAGCACCGCGGTGTGATCTGCGAGAAGTGCGGCGTGGAAGTCGCCCTGGCCAAGGTGCGCCGCGAGCGCATGGGCCACATCGAGCTGGCTTCGCCGGTTGCCCACATCTGGTTCCTGAAGTCGCTGCCGTCCCGTATCGGCCTGCTGCTGGACATGACCCTGCGCGATATCGAGCGCGTGCTCTATTTCGAGAGCTACGTGGTGATTGATCCGGGCATGACCACCCTGGAAAAGGGCCAGCTGCTGAACGACGAGCAATACTTCGAGGCCCTCGAAGAGTTCGGTGACGATTTCGATGCTCGCATGGGCGCCGAAGCCGTTCACGAACTTCTCAACGCCATCGACTTGGAGCACGAGATCGGCCGCCTGCGCGAAGAGATTCCGCAGACCAACTCGGAAACCAAGATCAAGAAGCTGTCCAAGCGCCTGAAGCTGATGGAAGCCTTCCAGGGCTCCGGCAACAAGCCTGAGTGGATGGTCCTGACCGTCCTGCCGGTGCTGCCGCCGGACCTGCGTCCGCTGGTTCCGCTGGATGGCGGTCGCTTCGCGACTTCCGACCTGAACGACCTGTATCGTCGGGTGATCAACCGTAACAACCGTCTGAAGCGCCTGCTCGACCTGGCCGCTCCGGACATCATCGTGCGCAACGAAAAGCGCATGCTGCAGGAAGCCGTCGACGCCCTGCTCGACAACGGCCGTCGCGGTCGCGCCATCACCGGCTCGAACAAGCGTCCGCTGAAGTCGCTGGCCGACATGATCAAGGGCAAGCAAGGTCGCTTCCGTCAGAACCTGCTCGGCAAGCGCGTGGACTACTCCGGTCGTTCCGTGATCACCGTGGGCCCGACCCTGCGCCTGCACCAGTGCGGTCTGCCGAAGAAGATGGCCCTGGAGCTGTTCAAGCCGTTCATTTTCGGCAAGCTGGAAGGTCGTGGTATGGCCACCACCATCAAGGCCGCCAAGAAAATGGTCGAGCGCGAGCTGCCCGAGGTCTGGGACGTTCTCGCCGAAGTCATCCGCGAGCATCCGGTTCTCCTGAACCGTGCGCCGACCCTGCACCGTCTGGGCATCCAGGCGTTCGAGCCGGTCCTCATCGAAGGCAAGGCGATCCAGCTGCACCCGCTGGTCTGCGCCGCGTACAACGCCGACTTCGACGGTGACCAGATGGCCGTCCACGTTCCGCTGACCCTCGAGGCCCAGCTGGAAGCGCGCGCGCTGATGATGTCCACCAACAACATCCTGTCGCCCGCCAACGGCGAGCCGATCATCGTTCCGTCGCAGGACGTGGTAATGGGTCTGTACTACATGACCCGTGAAGCGATCAACGCGAAGGGCGAGGGCATGGCCTTCGCCGACCTGCAGGAAGTCGACCGCGCCTACCGCAGCGGCCAGGCGTCCCTGCACGCTCGCGTAAAAGTGCGCATCAACGAAAAGATCAAGGGTGAAGACGGCCAACTGACCGCCAATACCCGTATCGTCGACACCACCGTCGGCCGCGCGCTGCTGTTCCAGGTCGTTCCGGCCGGCCTGCCGTTCGACGTGGTCAACCAGTCGATGAAGAAGAAGGCGATCTCCAAGCTGATCAACCACTGCTATCGCGTGGTGGGTCTGAAGGACACCGTCATCTTCGCCGACCAGCTGATGTACACCGGTTTCGCCTACTCGACCATTTCCGGCGTGTCCATCGGCGTCAACGACTTCGTCATCCCGGACGAGAAGGCGCGGATCATCAACGCCGCCACCGACGAAGTGAAGGAGATCGAGAGCCAGTACGCCTCCGGCCTGGTAACTCAGGGCGAGAAGTACAACAAGGTGATCGACCTGTGGTCGAAGGCCAACGACGAAGTGTCCAAGGCGATGATGGCCAACCTCTCGAAAGAGAAGGTCGTCGATCGCGAGGGCAAGGAAGTCGACCAGGAGTCCTTCAACTCCATGTACATGATGGCTGACTCGGGTGCGCGGGGCTCCGCGGCCCAGATCCGTCAGCTGGCAGGTATGCGTGGCCTGATGGCCAAGCCGGACGGCTCGATCATCGAGACCCCGATCACCGCGAACTTCCGTGAAGGCCTGAACGTACTCCAGTACTTCATCTCCACCCACGGTGCTCGTAAGGGTCTGGCGGATACCGCGCTGAAGACCGCGAACTCCGGTTACCTGACCCGTCGTCTGGTCGACGTGGCCCAGGATCTGGTAGTGACCGAGATCGATTGCGGTACCGAGCACGGCCTGCTGATGTCGCCGCACATCGAAGGCGGCGACGTGGTCGAACCGCTCGGCGAGCGCGTGCTCGGCCGTGTGATCGCGCGCGACGTGTTCAAGCCGGGCAGCGACGAGGTCATCGTGCCGGCCGGCACCCTGATCGACGAGAAGTGGGTCGATTTCCTCGAAGTGATGAGCGTCGACGAAGTGGTGGTGCGTTCCCCGATCACCTGCGAAACCCGTCATGGCATCTGCGCCATGTGCTACGGCCGCGACCTGGCCCGTGGCCATCGCGTCAACATCGGTGAGGCGGTCGGTGTCATCGCTGCCCAGTCCATCGGTGAGCCGGGCACCCAGCTGACCATGCGTACCTTCCACATCGGTGGTGCGGCCAGCCGGACCTCCGCGGCCGACAACGTCCAGGTGAAGAACGGCGGTACCATCCGCCTGCACAACCTGAAGCATGTGGTTCGTGCCGACGGCGCGCTGGTCGCGGTTTCCCGTTCCGGCGAACTGGCGGTTGCCGACGACTTCGGTCGCGAGCGCGAGCGCTACAAGCTGCCGTACGGTGCGGTGATCTCGGTCAAGGAAGGTGACAAGGTCGACCCGGGCGCCATCGTCGCCAAGTGGGACCCGCACACCCACCCGATCGTCACCGAGGTGGACGGTACCGTGGCCTTCGTGGGCATGGAAGAGGGCATCACCGTCAAGCGTCAGACCGACGAACTGACCGGCCTGACCAACATCGAAGTGATGGATCCGAAGGACCGTCCGGCTGCCGGCAAGGACATCCGTCCGGCCGTGAAGCTGATCGATGCCGCGGGCAAGGACCTGCTGCTGCCGGGTACCGACGTACCGGCGCAGTACTTCCTGCCGGCCAACGCCCTGGTCAACCTGACCGACGGCGCCAAGGTGAGCATCGGTGACGTTGTCGCGCGTATCCCGCAGGAAACCTCGAAGACCCGTGACATCACCGGTGGTCTGCCGCGCGTTGCCGACCTGTTCGAGGCTCGTCGTCCGAAAGAGCCTTCGATCCTGGCGGAAATCAGCGGCACCATCTCCTTCGGCAAGGAGACCAAGGGCAAGCGCCGCCTGGTCATCACGCCGAACGATGGCAGCGATCCGTACGAGGAGCTGATTCCGAAGTGGCGTCACCTGAACGTGTTCGAAGGCGAACAGGTGAACCGCGGCGAAGTCATCTCCGACGGTCCGAGCAACCCGCACGACATCCTGCGCCTGCTGGGCGTGAGCTCGCTGGCGAAGTACATCGTCAACGAGATCCAGGACGTCTACCGTCTGCAGGGCGTGAAGATCAACGACAAGCACATCGAGACCATCCTGCGTCAGATGCTGCGCAAGGTCGAAGTCAGTGAGTCCGGCGACTCCAGCTTCATCAAAGGCGACCAGGTGGAACTCACCCAGGTGCTGGAAGAGAACGAACAGCTCGGTACCGAGGACAAGTTCCCGGCCAAGTACGAGCGGGTTCTGCTGGGTATCACCAAGGCCTCCCTGTCGACCGAGTCGTTCATTTCCGCGGCGTCGTTCCAGGAGACCACCCGCGTCCTCACCGAGGCGGCGGTCACCGGCAAGCGCGACTTCCTGCGTGGTCTGAAAGAGAACGTGGTCGTGGGTCGCCTGATCCCGGCCGGTACCGGTCTGGCTTACCACAGCGAGCGCAAGCGTCAGCGCGACCTCGGCAAGCCGCAGCGTGTGAGTGCCAGCGAGGCGGAAGCCGCACTGACCGAAGCGCTGAACTCGAGCGGTAACTAAGCATCAACGACAAGCCCCGGCTATCCCGATAGCCGGGGCTTTGTCTTGACGGTGTACAAGAACCTCTTTACTATTTTGTACCCCGAAAATTGGCAGGGCGCACGCTCTGTCATTTCGTTTGTGTGTCGTAAGACAATCAGTGGAGCTATAGATGGCAACTATCAACCAGCTGGTGCGTAAGCCGCGCAAGCGCATGGTCGACAAGAGCGACGTGCCTGCGCTGCAAAACTGCCCGCAACGTCGTGGCGTATGCACCCGCGTATACACCACCACGCCGAAAAAGCCGAACTCGGCACTGCGTAAGGTATGCCGTGTACGTCTGACCAACGGTTTCGAGGTTTCCTCGTACATCGGTGGTGAAGGTCACAACCTGCAAGAGCACAGCGTAGTGCTGATCCGTGGCGGTCGTGTAAAGGACCTTCCGGGTGTGCGTTACCACACCGTGCGCGGTTCGCTGGACACCTCGGGTGTCAAAGACCGTAAGCAGGGTCGTTCGAAGTACGGCGCCAAGCGTCCGAAGTAATAGCGTTTTTATATTTATCTGAGTCGATAAGAGTAAGGTCGGGCGTAACTTGACTGTTATGGTCCCGGGCTAACCTGAAGACCGTTTGAGGGCTTATCAATGCCAAGACGTCGTGTAGCGGCCAAGCGTGAAGTGCTGGCTGATCCGAAATACGGAAGCCAGATCCTGGCCAAGTTCATGAACCACGTGATGGAAAGCGGCAAGAAAGCCGTAGCCGAGCGTATCGTTTACGGTGCGCTGGACAAGGTGAAGGAACGCGGCAAGGCCGATCCCCTGGAAACCTTCGAAAAAGCTCTCGATGCCATCGCTCCGCTGGTCGAAGTGAAGTCCCGCCGCGTAGGTGGTGCGACTTACCAGGTTCCGGTCGAAGTCCGTCCGTCCCGTCGTAATGCCCTGGCCATGCGTTGGCTGGTGGACTTCGCCCGCAAGCGTGGCGAGAAGTCCATGGCTCTGCGCCTGGCTGGCGAGCTGCTGGATGCCGCTGAAGGCAAGGGCGCAGCAGTCAAGAAGCGTGAAGACGTGCACCGTATGGCAGAGGCCAACAAGGCCTTCTCGCACTACCGGTTCTAATCGCGCTGCCCAACCCCCGAGGACCTTATTGTGGCCCGTACTACACCCATCAACCGCTACCGTAATATCGGTATCTGTGCCCACGTTGACGCGGGCAAGACCACCACCACGGAGCGGGTTCTGTTCTATACCGGCGTCAACCACAAGCTGGGCGAAGTGCATGACGGCGCTGCGACCACCGACTGGATGGTGCAGGAGCAGGAGCGCGGTATCACCATTACCTCCGCTGCCGTTACCACCTTCTGGAAGGGCTCGCGCGGTCAGTACGACAACTATCGCGTAAACGTCATCGACACCCCCGGCCACGTAGACTTCACCATCGAGGTGGAACGTTCCCTGCGTGTGCTGGATGGCGCTGTCGTGGTGTTCTGTGGCACCTCCGGCGTAGAGCCGCAGTCGGAAACCGTATGGCGTCAGGCCAACAAGTACGGCGTACCGCGCATCGTCTACGTCAACAAGATGGACCGCCAGGGCGCGAACTTCCTGCGCGTCGTCGAGCAGATCAAGAAGCGCCTGGGTCATACCCCGGTTCCGGTCCAGCTCGCCATCGGCGCTGAAGAGAACTTCGTCGGTCAGGTCGACCTGATCAAGATGAAGGCCATCTACTGGAACGATGACGACAAGGGCATGACCTACCGCGAGGAAGAAATTCCTGCGGAGCTCAAGGACCTGGCCGAAGAGTGGCGTTCCAGCATGGTCGAGGCTGCGGCCGAAGCCAACGAAGAGCTGATGAACAAGTACCTCGAAGAGGGCGAGCTCTCCGAAGCCGAGATCAAGGAAGGCCTGCGTCTGCGCACCCTGGCGTGCGAGATCGTTCCGGCCGTCTGCGGTTCCTCGTTCAAGAACAAGGGCGTTCCGCTGGTTCTCGATGCCGTCATCGACTACCTCCCGGCTCCGACCGAGATCCCTGCGATCAAAGGCGTCAGCCCGGACGACGAGACCGTCGAAGACGAGCGTCATGCCGACGACAACGAACCGTTCTCGTCCCTGGCGTTCAAGATCGCTACCGACCCGTTCGTCGGTACCCTGACCTTCGCCCGCGTTTACTCCGGCGTCCTGAGTTCCGGCGACTCCGTCCTGAACTCGGTGAAGGGCAAGAAAGAGCGCGTCGGTCGGATGGTGCAGATGCACGCCAACCAGCGTGAAGAGATCAAGGAAGTGCGCGCAGGCGACATCGCTGCCCTGATCGGCATGAAGGACGTCACCACCGGTGACACCCTGTGCTCGATCGAGAAGCCGATCATCCTCGAGCGCATGGACTTCCCCGAGCCGGTAATCTCGGTCGCTGTAGAGCCGAAGACCAAGGCTGACCAGGAGAAGATGGGTATCGCCCTCGGCAAGCTGGCCCAGGAAGACCCGTCGTTCCGTGTCAAGACCGACGAAGAGTCCGGTCAGACCATCATCTCCGGCATGGGCGAGCTGCACCTGGACATCATCGTCGACCGCATGAAGCGCGAGTTCGGCGTCGAGGCCAACATCGGCAAGCCGCAGGTTGCCTACCGTGAGACCATCACCAAGGACAACGTGGAGATCGAAGGCAAGTTCGTTCGCCAGTCCGGTGGTCGCGGTCAGTTCGGTCATTGCTGGATCCGTTTCTCGGCCGCGGACGTGGACGAGAAGGGCAACATCACCGAAGGCCTGGTGTTCGAGAACGAAGTCGTGGGCGGTGTGGTTCCGAAGGAATACATCCCGGCGATCCAGAAGGGTATCGAAGAGCAGATGAAGAACGGCGTCGTTGCCGGCTATCCGCTCATCGGCCTGAAGGCTACCGTTTTCGATGGTTCCTACCATGACGTCGACTCCAACGAGATGGCGTTCAAGATCGCTGCTTCCATGGCGACCAAGCAGCTGGCCCAGAAGGGCGGCGGCAAGGTGCTCGAGCCGATCATGAAGGTAGAGGTGGTGACTCCTGAGGACTACATGGGTGACGTGATGGGCGACCTGAACCGTCGTCGTGGTCTGATTCAGGGGATGGAGGACACGGTTTCCGGTAAGGTTATTCGTGCCGAGGTTCCGCTGGGTGAGATGTTCGGTTATGCGACCGACGTGCGTTCCATGTCCCAGGGTCGCGCGAGCTACTCCATGGAATTCTCCAAATACGCCGAAGCTCCGTCGAACATCGTCGAAGCGCTGGTTAAAAAACAAGGTTGATTCAGCCCTTTAAGTAAGAGGTTTACTGTCGTGGCTAAGGAAAAATTCGAACGTAACAAACCGCACGTCAACGTCGGCACCATCGGTCACGTTGACCATGGCAAGACCACTCTGACCGCTGCACTGACCAAGGTCTGCTCCGACACCTGGGGTGGTTCCGCTCGTGCTTTCGATCAGATCGACAACGCGCCGGAAGAAAAGGCCCGCGGTATCACCATCAACACCTCGCACGTTGAATACGATTCCGCTGTTCGTCACTACGCTCACGTTGACTGCCCCGGTCACGCCGACTACGTGAAGAACATGATCACCGGTGCTGCCCAGATGGACGGCGCGATCCTGGTTTGCTCGGCTGCCGACGGCCCCATGCCGCAGACCCGCGAGCACATCCTGCTGTCCCGTCAGGTGGGCGTTCCCTACATCGTCGTGTTCCTGAACAAGGCTGACATGGTCGACGACGCCGAGCTGCTGGAACTGGTCGAGATGGAAGTTCGCGATCTGCTGAACACCTACGACTTCCCGGGCGACGACACCCCGATCATCATCGGTTCCGCGCTGATGGCGCTGGAAGGCAAGGATGACAACGGCATCGGCGTAAGCGCCGTGCAGAAGCTGGTAGAGACCCTGGACTCCTACATTCCGGAGCCGGTTCGTGCCATCGACCAGCCGTTCCTGATGCCGATCGAAGACGTGTTCTCGATCTCCGGCCGCGGTACCGTGGTAACCGGTCGTGTAGAGCGCGGCATCATCAAGGTCCAGGAAGAAGTGGAAATCGTCGGCATCAAGGCGACCACCAAGACCACCTGCACCGGCGTTGAAATGTTCCGCAAGCTGCTCGACGAAGGTCGTGCTGGTGAGAACGTTGGTATCCTGCTGCGCGGCACCAAGCGTGAAGACGTAGAGCGTGGCCAGGTTCTGGCCAAGCCGGGCACCATCAAGCCGCACACCAAGTTCGAGTGCGAAGTGTACGTGCTGTCCAAGGAAGAAGGTGGTCGTCACACCCCGTTCTTCAAGGGCTACCGTCCGCAGTTCTACTTCCGTACCACCGACGTGACCGGTAACTGCGAACTGCCGGAAGGCGTAGAGATGGTAATGCCGGGCGACAACATCAAGATGGTTGTCACCCTGATCGCTCCGATCGCCATGGAAGATGGCCTGCGCTTCGCGATCCGCGAAGGCGGCCGTACCGTTGGCGCCGGCGTGGTTGCCAAGATCATCGAGTAATCGCTGATCCTGCCATCAGAAAAGGGGCCCTTCGGGGCCCCTTTTTCGTTCGTTGGTTAAATATTGACACCCTGTGGGGGCATCCGTACAATTGCGCCTCCTTTTAACGGGCGTAGTCCGTCCGTTGGGAATGGTAAATTGGAGTCTGAGGTCAAATGCAAAACCAACAAATCCGGATTCGGTTGAAGGCTTTTGACCATCGCCTGATCGATCAATCAACCCAGGAAATCGTGGAAACCGCGAAACGTACTGGTGCTCAGGTGCGTGGTCCAATCCCTCTGCCGACCCGCAAGGAACGTTTCACCGTGCTGATCTCTCCGCACGTCAACAAAGATGCGCGTGATCAGTACGAAATTCGTACACATAAGCGTGTACTGGACATCGTCCAGCCGACGGATAAAACCGTCGATGCGCTGATGAAGCTCGATCTTGCTGCAGGCGTTGAAGTACAGATCAGCCTCGGCTAATGCCTTCGGCATTGGTCGTGTAACGCTCTGAAATGGGCGGCCATAGCGGGTGAAAGCCCCGTACACTCAAGAGGTTTACAACATGACAATTGGTGTTGTCGGTCGTAAATGCGGCATGACCCGCATTTTCACCGAGGAAGGTGTCTCTATTCCGGTTACGGTCATCGAGGTCGAGCCGAATCGCGTCACCCAGTTCAAGACTGAAGAAACCGATGGCTACCGTGCAGTGCAAGTCACCGCCGGCGAGCGTCGTGCTTCTCGCGTTACCAAAGCGCAAGCTGGTCACTTTGCCAAGGCGAATGTCGCCGCCGGTCGCGGCGTATGGGAATTCCGTCTGGGCGAAGAGCAGTATGCCGCTGGTGACCAGATCACTGTCGATCTGTTCCAGGCAGGCCAGATGGTAGACGTTACCGGCGAGTCCAAGGGTAAGGGCTTTGCGGGCACCATCAAGCGCTGGAACTTCCGTGGTCAGGATAACACCCACGGTAACTCCGTTTCCCACCGCGTCCCGGGTTCCATCGGCCAGTGCCAGACTCCTGGTCGAGTGTTCAAGGGCAAGAAAATGTCCGGTCATCTGGGTGCGGAGCGGGTAACCGTTCAATCCCTGGAGATCGTGCGCGTCGATGCTGAACGCAATCTGCTGCTGGTCAAGGGTGCCGTTCCCGGCGCTACTGGCGGTGATGTGATCGTGCGTCCGGCAGCCAAGGCTCGCGGTTAAGGGGGAAGCTGAGATGCAATTGAATGTGAACGGCGCTCAGGCTATCGAAGTCTCCGAGCGTACCTTTGGTGGCGAATTCAACGAGACCCTGGTGCACCAGGCAGTCGTGGCCTACATGGCTGGCGGCCGTCAGGGCAGCAAGGCGCAGAAGACTCGCTCCGAAGTCTCTGGTGGTGGCAAGAAGCCGTGGCGTCAGAAGGGCACCGGTCGTGCTCGCGCTGGCACCATCCGTAGCCCCATCTGGCGTGGGGGCGGCACCACTTTCGCCGCTAAACCGCGTAGCCACGAACAGAAGCTAAACAAGAAGATGTACCGCGCAGCACTGCGCTCCATCCTTGCCGAGCTCGTTCGTCTGGACCGTCTGGTCGTCGTTGCCGACTTCGCTGTCGATGCACCGAAAACCAAGGGCCTGGTTGCCAAGCTGGACACCCTGGGTCTGAAAGACGTGCTGATCGTGACCGATGGTGTCGACGAGAACCTGTACCTCGCTGCGCGCAACCTGGCGCACGTCGATGTACGTGATGTCCAAGGTTCCGACCCCGTCAGCCTGATCGCCTACGACAAGGTGCTGGTCACCGTGTCCGCCGTGAAGAAGTTCGAGGAGCTGCTGGGATGAACCAGGAACGCGTATTCAAAGTGCTGCTTGGTCCGCACATCTCCGAGAAAGCCACGGGTCTCGCGGACGGCAAGAGCCAATTCGTTTTCAAGGTTGCCACCGATGCAACCAAGCTGGAAATCAAGAAGGCCGTAGAAAGCCTGTTCAGCGTGAAGGTACAGCGCGTCACTACCCTGAACGTCAAGGGTAAGACCAAGCGCACCGCTCGCGGTCTGGGCAAGCGTAACGACTGGAAAAAAGCGTACATCGCTCTCCAGCCGGGCCAAGATCTCGATTTCGCCACCAGCGCTGAGTAAAGGGGTGCATCATGGCAATCGTTAAGTGCAAACCGACTTCCGCTGGTCGTCGCTTTGTCGTCAAGGTGGTGAATCAGGAGCTGCACAAAGGCGCTCCCTACGCACCGCTGCTGGAAAAGAAATCCAAGTCTGGCGGCCGTAACAACAACGGTCGTATCACCACCCGTCATATCGGTGGTGGTCACAAGCAGCACTACCGTCTGGTCGACTTCCGTCGCAACAAGGATGGCATCCCTGCCATCGTTGAACGCGTCGAATACGATCCGAACCGCACTGCACACATCGCTCTGCTGAAGTATGCAGACGGCGAGCGTCGCTACATCATCGCCCCCAAGGGCGTTGCTGCAGGTGACCAGCTGATCTCCGGTATCGGTGCGCCGATCAAGGCAGGCAACAGCATGCCTCTGCGCAACATCCCGGTGGGTAGCACTGTTCATGGTATCGAGCTGAAGCCGGGTAAAGGCGCTCAGATCGCTCGCTCCGCTGGCGCTTCCGCCCAGCTGGTCGCGCGTGAAGGTGCGTACGTAACCCTGCGTCTGCGCTCCGGTGAAATGCGTAAAGTCCTGGCTGAGTGCCGTGCGACCCTGGGCGAAGTCTCGAACTCCGAGCACAGCCTGCGTTCGCTGGGTAAAGCCGGTGCTACGCGCTGGCGTGGTGTTCGCCCGACCGTTCGCGGCGTGGCGATGAACCCGGTCGACCACCCGCATGGTGGTGGTGAAGGCCGTACCTCTGCTGGTCGTCATCCGGTATCGCCGTGGGGTCTTCAGACCAAGGGTAAGAAGACTCGCTCGAACAAGCGTACCGATAACATGATCGTCCGCCGCCGCAAGTAAATAGAGGGATACCACAGTGCCACGTTCACTGAAAAAAGGTCCGTTTATCGATCTTCACCTGTTGAAGAAGGTCGAAGTCGCGGTGGAAAAGAACGACCGCAAGCCGATCAAGACCTGGTCGCGTCGTTCGATGATTCTGCCGCATATGGTTGGTCTGACCATCGCCGTGCACAACGGCCGTCAACACGTACCGGTTCTCGTCAACGAGGACATGGTCGGCCACAAACTGGGCGAGTTCGCCGCTACCCGCACCTACCGCGGGCATGCTGCGGACAAGAAAGCCAAGCGTTAAGGGGTAAGGAAGATGGAAGTAGCCGCTAAGCTGTCGGGCGCTCGTATCTCCGCCCAGAAAGCCCGCTTGGTCGCCGACCAGATCCGCGGGAAGAAGGTGGGCGAAGCGCTCAACCTCCTGGCTTTCAGCAGTAAGAAAGCCGCCGAGATCATGAAGAAAGTGCTGGAGTCGGCCGTTGCCAACGCTGAGCACAACGAAGGCGCCGATGTGGATGACCTGAAGGTCTCCACCGTCTTCGTCAACGAAGGTCGTTCGCTCAAGCGCATCATGCCGCGTGCCAAAGGCCGTGCTGATCGCATCGTGAAGCGGTCTTGCCATATCACGGTCAAGGTTGCGGACAAGTAACGGAGTCGACAGATGGGTCAGAAAGTACATCCCAATGGCATTCGCCTGGGTATCGTCAAGGAGCACACCTCCGTTTGGTACGCAGACCGCAAGAACTATGCGGATTACCTGTTTGCCGATCTGAAGGTGCGTGAGTACCTCCAAGACAAACTAAAAAGCGCGTCCGTAAGCCGTATCGATATTCATCGTCCGGCTCAAACCGCACGCATCACCATCCACACCGCTCGTCCCGGCATCGTGATCGGCAAGAAAGGTGAAGATGTTGAGAAACTGCGCCAGGACCTGACCAAGCAAATGGGTGTGCCCGTGCACATCAACATCGAGGAAATCCGCAAGCCGGAACTCGATGCCATGCTGGTTGCGCAGAGCGTAGCCCAGCAGCTGGAGCGTCGCGTAATGTTCCGTCGCGCCATGAAGCGCGCCGTACAGAACGCCATGCGCATTGGTGCCAAGGGCATCAAGATTCAGGTCAGCGGTCGTCTGGGTGGGGCTGAAATCGCCCGTACCGAATGGTATCGCGAAGGTCGTGTGCCCCTGCACACCCTGCGCGCCGATATCGACTATGCCACCTACGAAGCGCACACCACTTACGGTGTGATCGGTGTCAAGGTTTGGATCTTCAAGGGCGAGGTCATCGGTGGCCGCCAGGAAGAGCTGAAGCCGGTAGCACCCGCTCCTCGTAAAAAAGCTGCTAGGTAAGGAGTACGCAAATGCTGCAACCCAAGCGTACGAAGTTCCGCAAACAAATGACCGGCCACAACCGTGGTCTGGCTCATCGTGGTAGTAAGGTCAGCTTCGGTGAGTACGCACTGAAGGCCACTAGCCGTGGCCGCCTTACTGCTCGTCAGATCGAGTCCGCGCGTCGTGCGCTGACCCGTCACGTGAAGCGTGGCGGCAAGATCTGGATCCGCGTATTCCCTGACAAGCCTGTCACCAAGAAGCCCCTCGAAGTTCGTATGGGTAAAGGTAAGGGTGGGGTCGAGTACTGGGTAGCCCAGATCCAGCCGGGCAAAGTCCTGTACGAGATCGAGGGTGTTTCCGAAGAGCTGGCGCGTGAGGCTTTCGCCCTGGCTGCTGCAAAGCTGCCCCTCGCCACCTCCTTTGTTAAGCGGACGGTGATGTGATGAAAGCGAATGAACTTCGTGAAAAATCCGTTGAGCAGCTGAACGAGCAACTGCTCGGCCTGCTGCGCGACCAGTTCAATCTGCGCATGCAGAAAGCAACTGGCCAGTTGGGGCAGTCTCACCTGCTCTCGCAGGTTAAGCGCGACATCGCTCGCGTTAAAACTGTGCTCAATCAGCAAGCAGGTAAGTGATCATGGCTGAAGCTCAGAAAACCGTCCGTACGCTGACCGGCCGCGTCGTCAGCGACAAAATGGACAAGACCGTCACCGTACTGATCGAGCGTCGCGTCAAGCACCCGATCTACGGCAAATACGTCAAGCGTTCGACCAAACTGCACGCACACGACGAATCCAATCAGTGCCGCATTGGTGACCTGGTCACCATTCGCGAAACCCGTCCGCTGGCCAAGACCAAGGCCTGGACCCTGGTTGATATCGTTGAACGCGCGGTGGAAGTCTAAGGACTAGGGGTCGGAGAAATTATATGATTCAGACTCAATCCATGCTCGATGTCGCTGACAACAGCGGCGCGCGTCGTGTGATGTGCATCAAGGTGCTCGGCGGTTCCCACCGCCGTTACGCCGGCATCGGCGACATCATCAAGGTCACCGTCAAGGAAGCGATTCCGCGCGGCAAAGTGAAGAAGGGCCAGGTCATGACTGCCGTGGTCGTTCGCACCAAGCACGGCGTGCGTCGTACCGACGGTTCCATCATCCGCTTCGACGGCAACGCCGCCGTCCTGCTGAACAACAAGCAGGAGCCGATCGGCACCCGTATCTTTGGGCCAGTGACTCGTGAACTCCGTACCGAGAAGTTCATGAAGATCGTCTCGCTCGCCCCCGAAGTGCTGTAAGGAGTAGCCGTCATGCAAAAGATTCGTCGTGACGACGAAGTAATCGTCATTGCCGGCAAGGACAAGGGCAAGCGTGGCAAGGTGCTGAAGGTTCTCGCTGACGACCGTCTGGTCGTCGGCGGGGTGAACCTGATCAAGCGCCACACCAAGCCCAATCCGATGCTCGGCCAACAGGGCGGTATCGTCGAGAAGGAGGCGCCTCTGCACGTCTCCAACGTCGCCATCTTCAATACTGAAACCAGCAAGGCTGACCGCGTTGGCTTCAAGGTAGAAGACGGTAAGAAAATTCGTGTCTTCAAGTCGACCCAGAAACCGGTTCAGGCTTGAGGCTGCTAGGTAGATCACCATGGCACGATTGAAAGAAATTTATCGGAAGGAAATCGCGCCCAAGCTGAAAGAAGAGCTTCAGCTGGCGAACGTGATGGAAGTTCCGCGCGTTACCAAAATCACCCTGAACATGGGTCTTGGCGAGGCGGTCGGTGACAAGAAGATCATCGAGAACGCCGTAGCCGATCTGGAAAAGATCACTGGTCAGAAGCCGGTCGTGACTTACGCTCGTAAGTCCATCGCTGGCTTCAAGATCCGTGAAGGCTGGCCGATCGGCGTCAAGGTCACCCTGCGTAGCGACCGGATGTACGAGTTCCTGGATCGTCTGCTGTCCATCTCCCTGCCGCGCGTGCGTGACTTCCGCGGCCTGAATGCCAAGTCCTTCGATGGTCGCGGCAACTACAGCATGGGCGTGAAAGAGCAGATCATCTTCCCGGAAATCGATTACGACAAGATCGATGCGCTGCGTGGCCTGGACATCACCCTGACCACCACCGCTCGTACGGATGACGAAGGTCGCGCCCTGCTGCGTGCTTTCAAATTCCCGTTCCGTAACTGATTGGAGTAGGAACATGGCTAAAGAGAGCATGAAGAACCGCGAGCTGAAGCGTCAGCTGACGGTAGCCAAGTACGCCAAGAAGCGTGCCGAGCTGAAAGCGATCATCGCTAATCCGAACTCCTCTGCGGAAGAGCGTTGGAATGCCCAGGTCGCCCTGCAGAAGCAACCGCGTGACGCCAGCGCCAGCCGCCTGCGTAACCGTTGCCGCCTGACCGGTCGTCCGCACGGCTTCTACCGCAAGTTCGGCCTGAGCCGTAACAAGCTGCGCGAAGCCGCCATGCGCGGCGACGTACCGGGTCTGGTGAAAGCCAGCTGGTAATCGCAGCGAACGGTGTCGCCAGTCGGCACCGTTGATCGCGACATCGAATCAAGCCCCTCATGGGGCTTGATTCGTTTTGGCGTGATCTCTAGAATACCCGGCTCCCCTGAGCCTGGGTTTGTTTCGCCTGGCGTTTATGGGCGAATTGAAGTTGAAGGCTTATTCTTTTGTATCAGGAGCGTTAAGCCCATGAGTATGCAGGACCCGTTAGCAGACATGCTAACTCGCATCCGTAATGCCCAGATGGCTGAAAAGACCGTCGTAAGCATGCCGTCCTCGAAACTGAAAGCGGCGGTAGCCAAAGTCCTGAAGGACGAAGGCTATATTGCGGATTTCCAGATCAGCTCGGAAGTAAAACCCCAGCTGTCCATCGAACTGAAGTACTTCGAAGGCAAGCCTGTCATCGAAGAGGTCAAGCGCATCAGCCGTCCTGGCCTGCGTCAGTACAAATCCGTTGAGCAACTGCCGAAAGTTCGTGGCGGCCTCGGTGTGTCGATCGTCTCCACCAACAAAGGTGTGATGACCGATCGTGCTGCCCGTGCTGCTGGTGTTGGCGGCGAAGTGCTCTGCACTGTGTTCTAAGGGGAATCAGCATGTCTCGCGTTGCTAAGAACCCCGTCAAGCTGCCTGCCGGCGTTGAAATCAAACTGGCTGGTCAGCAACTGTCCATCAAGGGCGCCAAAGGTGCTCTGGAGCTCAAGGTCCATCCTTCGGTCGAAGTGATCCAGGACAGCGGTGAGCTGCGTTTTGCTGCGCGTAACGGCGACCAGCAGACTCGCGCCATGGCTGGTACCACCCGTGCTCTGGTGAACAACATGGTAGTCGGCGTCAGCCAGGGCTTCGAGCGCAAGCTCCAGCTGGTCGGCGTTGGTTACAAAGCGCAGGCCAAGGGCCAAGTGCTGTCCCTGTCCCTCGGCTTCTCCCATCCGGTTGATTACGAACTGCCGGCCGGCATCGTCGCTGAGACCCCCAGCCAGACCGATATCCTGATCAAGGGTATCGACAAGCAGCTGGTCGGTCAGGTTGCTGCCGAAATTCGCGACTTCCGTCCGCCGGAGCCTTACAAAGGCAAGGGCGTGCGTTACGCCGACGAAGTCGTCCGTCGTAAAGAAGCCAAGAAGAAGTAGGGCATAGCAAATGAGCGTCAAGAAAGAAACCCGTCTGCGTCGCGCTCGCAAGGCACGCCTGAAGATGCGCGAGCTGGAAACCGTACGCCTCTGCGTGTACCGCTCTTCCCAGCACATTTACGCCCAGGTCATTGCGGCCGACGGCGGCAAGGTCCTGGCCAGCGCCTCGACCCTGGACAAAGACCTGCGCGAAGGTGCCACCGGCAACATCGATGCAGCCAAGAAAGTTGGTCAACTGGTCGCCGAGCGCGCCAAAGCGGCCGGCGTCACCCAGGTGGCGTTCGATCGTTCTGGCTTCAAGTACCACGGCCGTGTGAAAGCGCTGGCTGATGCCGCTCGTGAAGGCGGACTGGAGTTCTAAGTTATGGCAAACAACGAGCAAAAGCGCGACGAAGGCTACATCGAGAAGCTGGTTCAGGTTAACCGCGTCGCCAAAACCGTAAAAGGTGGCCGTATCTTCGCTTTCACCGCACTGACCGTGGTGGGTGATGGCAAGGGTCGCGTTGGTTTCGGTCGTGGCAAGGCGCGTGAAGTGCCGGCCGCCATCCAGAAAGCAATGGAAGCCGCTCGCCGCAACATGATCCAAGTCGATCTGAACGGCACCACCCTGCAGTATCCGACCAAGTCCGCCCATGGCGCCTCCAAGGTGTACATGCAGCCGGCTTCGGAAGGTACCGGCATCATCGCCGGCGGCGCCATGCGTGCCGTTCTGGAAGTGGCTGGTGTGCAGAACGTCCTGGCCAAGTGCTATGGCTCCACCAATCCGGTGAACGTGGTTTACGCCACCTTCAAGGGCCTGAAGAACATGCAGGCTCCGGAAGCAGTAGCGGCCAAGCGTGGCAAGAGCGTCGAGGAGATTCTCTAACCATGGCAACTGTCAAAGTCACTCTGGTCAAGAGCCTGAACGGCCGTCTGGCCAACCACAAGGCTTGCGTCAAGGGTCTCGGCCTGCGTCGCATCAATCATACCGTCGAAGTTCAGGACACTCCTGAGAACCGCGGCATGATCAACAAGGCCTACTACCTGCTGCGTGTGGAGGGTTAATCCATGCAACTGAACGATCTGCGTTCCGCGCCGGGTGCCCGTCGCGAAAAGCACCGTCCGGGCCGTGGCATCGGTAGCGGTCTGGGCAAGACCGGTGGCCGTGGTCACAAAGGTCTGACCTCCCGCTCCGGTGGCAAGGTCGCTCCGGGCTTCGAGGGTGGTCAACAGCCTCTGCACCGTCGCCTGCCGAAGTTCGGCTTCGTTTCCCTGAAGGCCATGGATCGTGCTGAAGTGCGCACCTCCGAACTGGCCAAGGTCGAAGGCGACGTCGTCAGCCTGCAGACCCTGAAGGATGCCAACCTGATCAACCAGCACGTACAGCGCGTCAAAGTCATGCTGTCCGGCGAAGTTGGTCGTGCGGTCACCCTGAAAGGTATCGCCGCCACCAAGGGTGCGCGTGCGGCTATCGAAGCAGCTGGCGGTAAATTCGAGGACTAAATGGCTAAGCAAGGTGCTCTCTCTGCGCTAAGCAACGGCGGTCTGTCCGAGCTCTGGGCACGTCTGCGTTTCCTGTTCCTGGCGATCATCGTCTATCGGATCGGCGCGCACATCCCAGTTCCGGGCATCAACCCCGATCGCTTGGCGGCACTGTTCCGGCAGAACGAGGGGACCATTCTTAGCCTCTTCAACATGTTTTCCGGCGGCGCGCTGGAGCGCATGAGTATCTTTGCACTGGGGATCATGCCGTACATCTCGGCATCGATCATCATGCAGCTCATGACCGCTATCAGCCCGCAGCTGGAGCAGTTGAAGAAAGAGGGTGAGTCTGGGCGTCGCAAGATCAGCCAGTACACCCGCTACGGTACTGTAGTCCTGGCACTGGTCCAGGCCATCGGCATGTCCGTTGGCCTGGGCAGCCAGGGCGTAGCCTTCTCCAACGACTTCGGCTTCTACTTCGTGGCTGTCACCACCTTCGTGGCTGGTGCCATGTTCATGATGTGGCTGGGCGAGCAGATCACCGAGCGCGGTGTCGGCAACGGCATCTCGATGTTGATCTTCGCTGGTATCGTTGCAGGCCTGCCGCGCGCCATCGGTCAGTCTTTCGAGTCTGCCCGTCAAGGTGACATCAACATCTTCGCTCTGATCGGCGTCGGCCTGCTGGCCGTGGCGATCATCGCGTTCGTGGTGTTCATCGAGCGTGGCCAGCGTCGCATCGCGGTGCATTACGCCAAGCGCCAGCAAGGCCGCAAGGTGTTTGCAGCGCAGACCAGCCATCTGCCGTTGAAGGTGAACATGGCGGGTGTGATTCCCGCGATTTTCGCCAGCAGTATCCTGCTGTTCCCGGCGTCCCTGGGCTCCTGGTTCGGTCAGTCGGAAGGCTTGGGTTGGTTGCAGGACGTCGCGCAAGCGATCGCTCCGGGGCAGCCGCTGAACATCTTGCTGTTCACTGCAGGGATCGTTTTCTTCTGCTTCTTCTATACAGCGCTGATGTTCAACCCGAAGGACGTGGCGGAGAACCTCAAGAAGTCCGGTGCATTTATTCCGGGCATCCGTCCGGGCGAACAGTCCGCTCGCTACATCGATGGCGTGCTGACCCGTTTGACCATGTTCGGTGCTCTGTACATGACGGCTGTCTGCCTGCTGCCCCAGTTCCTGGTGGTTGCGGCGCACGTGCCGTTCTATCTTGGCGGGACCTCGCTGTTGATCGTGGTCGTGGTTGTCATGGACTTTATGGCCCAGGTGCAATCTCACCTCGTTTCTCACCAGTATGAATCCCTGATGAAGAAAGCCAACCTGAAGGGCTACGGCAGCGGCATGCTGCGCTGATAGACCCGTAAGGTTCGAGGAGTTGGTGATGAAAGTTCGTGCATCGGTCAAGAAGCTGTGCCGTAACTGCAAAATCATCCGTCGCGATGGCATCGTGCGGGTGATCTGCAGCGCGGAACCGCGTCACAAGCAGCGCCAAGGCTGATTGTGATCCACGCGTGATAACCCGGCAGCTAGTGTGCTGCCGGGTTGATTATTTGCTATTACAGCGCTAATATCCGCGCCCTTTCTTGGCTTCCTGGGCGCAGGGTAGCTGTCAATTGGAGTTTTTCTGAATGGCCCGTATTGCAGGCGTCAACATTCCGGATAACAAGCACACTGTTATCTCGCTGACCTACATCTATGGTGTTGGTCGCACTACTGCTCAGAGCATCTGCGCAGCCACCGGCGTAAACCCGGCTGCCAAGATCAAGGACCTGAGCGACGAGCAGATCGATCAGCTGCGTAACGAAGTCGCGAAGATCACCACCGAAGGTGACCTGCGTCGCGAAATCAACATGAACATCAAGCGTCTGATGGACCTCGGTTGCTACCGCGGTCTGCGTCATCGTCGCGGTCTGCCGGTTCGCGGTCAGCGTACCAAGACCAACGCGCGTACCCGCAAGGGCCCGCGTAAGCCGATCCGCAAGTAATCGCGTAGGAATCTAGTCATGGCAAAACCTGCTGCTCGTCCCCGTAAGAAAGTCAAAAAGACAGTGGTCGATGGGATCGCCCATATCCACGCGTCTTTCAACAACACCATCGTGACCATCACCGACCGTCAGGGCAACGCACTGTCCTGGGCGACCTCCGGTGGTTCCGGTTTCCGCGGCTCGCGTAAGAGCACCCCGTTCGCTGCCCAGGTAGCGGCCGAGCGTGCCGGCCAGGCTGCCCTGGAATACGGTCTGAAGAACCTGGACGTCAACGTCAAGGGCCCGGGCCCGGGCCGCGAGTCCGCCGTTCGCGCTCTGAATGCTTGCGGCTACAAGATCGCCAGCATCACCGACGTAACCCCGATCCCGCATAACGGCTGCCGTCCGCCGAAAAAGCGTCGCGTGTAATAGGAGACAGTGAGAAATGGCTCGTTACATTGGTCCCAAGTGCAAACTGTCTCGCCGTGAAGGCACCGACCTGTTCCTGAAGAGCGGCGCCCGCGCCCTCGACTCGAAGTGCAAGGCTGAAAACGTTCCTGGCCAGCATGGCCAGCGTCGTGGCCGTCTGTCCGACTACGGTCTGCAGCTGCGTGAAAAGCAGAAAGTACGTCGCATCTACGGCGTGCTGGAGCGTCAGTTCCGCGGTTACTACCAGGAAGCTTCCCGTCGCAAGGGTTCTACCGGTGAGAACCTGCTGCAACTGCTCGAGTGCCGCCTGGACAACGTCGTATACCGCATGGGCTTCGGTTCCACTCGTTCGGAATCCCGCCAGCTGGTATCCCACAAGGCCATCACCGTCAACGGTCAGACCGTCAACATCCCTTCCTACCAAGTGAAGGCCGGTGACGTCGTAGCTGTTCGCGAAAAATCGAAGAACCAGCTGCGTATCGCTCAGGCTCTGGAACTCTGTGGCCAGCGCGGTCGCGTCGAGTGGGTCGAAGTCGACCTCGACAAGAAGGCTGGTACCTTCAAGAGTGCTCCGGCTCGCAGCGACCTGTCCGCTGATATCAACGAAAACCTGATTGTCGAGCTCTACTCCAAGTAAGGGCTAGAAAATAGGTGCATCCATGCAGAGTTCGGTAAATGAGTTCCTGACCCCCCGCCACATCGATGTGCAGGTGGTCAGTCAAACCCGCGCCAAGATCACGCTCGAGCCTCTCGAGCGTGGTTTTGGTCACACCCTGGGCAACGCGCTGCGTCGCATCCTGTTGTCCTCCATGCCTGGCTGCGCAGTGGTCGAGGCCGAGATCGACGGCGTACTCCACGAGTACTCGGCGATCGAAGGTGTGCAGGAAGATGTAATCGAGATCCTGCTGAACCTGAAAGGTCTGGCCATCAAGCTGCACGGTCGTGATGAAGTGACGCTGACCCTGGCTAAGAAGGGCTCGGGTGTTGTGACTGCTGCCGATATTCAGCTGGATCACGATGTTGAGATCATCAACGGTGACCACGTTATCGCCAACCTGGCAGACAACGGCGCGCTGAACATGAAGCTGAAGGTAGCTCGTGGCCGTGGCTACGAGCCTGCCGACGCACGTCAGAGCGATGAAGACGAAAGCCGCAGCATCGGCCGTCTGCAGCTCGACGCATCGTTCAGCCCGGTCCGTCGTGTCTCCTACGTGGTGGAAAACGCCCGTGTCGAGCAGCGCACCAACCTGGACAAACTGGTCCTGGACCTGGAAACCAACGGCACTCTGGATCCCGAAGAGGCTATCCGTCGCGCCGCTACCATCCTGCAACAGCAGCTGGCAGCGTTCGTGGACCTCAAGGGCGACAGCGAACCCGTCGTTGAAGAGCAGGAAGACGAGATCGATCCGATCCTCCTGCGCCCGGTCGATGACCTGGAACTGACCGTACGTTCGGCCAACTGCCTGAAGGCGGAAAACATCTACTACATCGGTGACCTGATCCAGCGCACCGAAGTGGAACTGTTGAAAACGCCGAACCTGGGCAAGAAGTCCCTGACCGAAATCAAGGACGTTCTGGCTTCCCGTGGTCTGTCCCTCGGTATGCGCCTCGATAACTGGCCGCCGGCAAGTCTTAAGAAAGACGACAAGGCCACTGCCTGATCGTCGTAACTACCGAACGTAAAGTTTGGAAAGGAATTGAACCATGCGCCATCGTAAAAGTGGTCGTCACCTGAGCCGCACCAGCGCGCACCGCAAGGCTATGTTCCAGAACATGGCGGTGTCGCTGTTCGAACACGAACTGATCAAAACCACCCTGCCCAAGGCCAAGGAACTGCGTCGCGTTGCCGAGCCGCTGATCACCCTGGCCAAGGAAGACAGCGTCGCCAACCGTCGCCTGGCTTTCGACCGTACCCGTTCGAAAGCTGCCGTTGGCAAGCTGTTCAACGACTTGGGCAAGCGCTACGCCAACCGTCCGGGCGGCTACCTGCGCATCCTGAAGTGCGGTTTCCGCGCTGGCGACAACGCCCCCATGGCGTACGTCGAGCTGGTTGATCGTCCTGTCGGCGGTGAAGTCGTAGAAGCTGCCGAATAAGGCATCTGCTGCACAAGAAACCGGGCCCAGGCCCGGTTTTTTATTACCTGCCTTAAAGTTTTTATCTATCGGCTCGCTGTCTTTAATAAATTGGATTGTGGGAGGGCTGTCATTTATCCTTAACCTGCTTTTACGAAAAGCTACGTTCGGATAAGCGAGATCAATGCAAAGGGCGCTTGGTTCAGCCGACAGGTTGTCCTCCGCCAATCCCTGGTCCACGCTGATGATTTCCGTGTAGCCGCTTCGCTTCATAGCACGTTAGCCGTTGAGGAGAGAGTAAATGGAAGAGAAGACCCGCCTGACCACTGCCGCTGGCGCACCGGTGGTCGATAACCAGAACGTGCAGACCGCCGGTCCGCGTGGCCCGATGTTGCTGCAGGACGTGTGGTTCCTCGAGAAGCTCGCCCACTTCGATCGCGAAGTGATCCCCGAGCGACGCATGCATGCGAAAGGCTCCGCGGCCTACGGCACCTTCACCGTCACCCATGACATCACCCCCTACACCCGGGCGAAGATCTTCTCCCAGGTCGGCAAGAAGACCGATATGTTCCTGCGCTTCTCCACCGTCGCCGGTGAGCGTGGCGCGGCGGATGCCGAGCGAGACATCCGCGGCTTCTCCATGCGTTTCTACACCGAGCAGGGCAACTGGGACCTGGTCGGCAACAACACCCCGGTGTTCTATCTGCGCGACCCGCTCAAGTTCCCCGATCTCAACCACGTGGTGAAGCGTGACCCGCGCACCAACCTGCGCAATGCGACCTTCAAGTGGGACTTTTTCTCTCACCTCCCCGAGTCGCTGCATCAGTTGACCATCGACTTCAGCGACCGCGGCCTGCCGAAGAGCTATCGGCACATCCATGGTTTCGGCAGCCATACCTTCAGCTTCATCAATGCGAACAACGAGCGCTTCTGGGTCAAGTTCCACTTCAAGACCCAACAGGGCATCGAGAACCTGACCAACGCCGAGGCCGCCGAAGTGATCGCCCAGGACCGCGAGAGTTCGCAGCGCGACTTGTACGAGAGCATCGAGAAAGGCGACTTCCCGCGCTGGAAGATGTACGTGCAGATCATGCCCGAGAAGGAAGCGGCCACCTATCGCTACAACCCGTTCGACCTGACCAAGGTTTGGCCCCACGGTGACTACCCGTTGATCGAAGTGGGCTTCTTCGAGCTGAACCGTAACCCGGACAACTACTTCGCCGAGGTCGAGCAGGCCGCTTTCACGCCGGCCAACGTGGTGCCCGGTATCGGTTTCTCGCCGGACAAGATGCTCCAGGGCCGTCTGTTCTCCTACGGCGACGCCCATCGCTATCGCCTGGGCGTCAACCACCACCAGATCCCGGTGAACGCCGCGCGTTGCCCGCACCAGGTCTACCACCGCGATGGCGGCATGCGGGTGGACGGCAACAACGCCCATCAGCGCGTCACCTACGAGCCGAACAGCTTCAACCAGTGGCAGGAGCAGCCTGACTTCTCCGAGCCGCCGCTGAGCCTGGAGGGCGCGGCGGACCACTGGAACCACCGGGTGGACGACGACTACTACAGCCAGCCCGCCGCGCTGTTCCATCTGTTCACCGACGAGCAGAAGCAGCGGTTGTTCGCCAACATCGCCGAAGACATCCGCGATGTACCGGAACAGATCCAGCGTCGCCAGATCGGCCTGTTCCTCAAGGTCGATCCGGCCTACGGCAAAGGCGTCGCCGACGCCCTCGGCCTGAAGCTGGACTGATGGCCTGATGAGGCCCCCGGCCCCCTTCCTAGGAAGGGGGCTTTTTTATCTGCATTGGCTTGACCCGGATCAGGCGGAGCCGGGAGCATATGCGGCTAGATTCCTAGTTTTCTCCAGGGAGAGCCCCCCGATGCAAGGCCATCCGGAAGTCATCGATTACCTCAACACGCTGCTGACCGGCGAGCTGGCCGCGCGCGACCAGTACTTCATCCACTCGCGCATGTACGAGGACTGGGGCTTCAGCAAGCTCTACGAGCGCCTCAACCACGAGATGGAGGAGGAGACCCAGCATGCCGACGCCCTGCTGCGCCGTATCCTCCTGCTCGAAGGTACGCCGCGCATGCGTCCCGACGATATCCACCCGGGCACCACGGTGCCGGAGATGCTCGAGGCCGACCTCAAGCTCGAGCGCCATGTCCGCGCCGCGCTGGCCAAGGGCATCGCCCTCTGCGAGCAGCACAAGGACTTCGTCAGCCGCGACATCCTCAAGGCCCAGTTGGCCGACACCGAGGAAGACCACGCCTACTGGTTGGAGCAACAGCTTGGCCTGATCGCCAGGATGGGCCTGGAGAACTACCTGCAATCGCAGATCTGACCCTACCCCGCGGATACGAAAAAGCCCCTGCGCCTCACGGTCGCAGGGGCTTTTTCATGAGCGCCCGGCAATCAGGCGCGATCGCGTTCCAGCAGCGGCTTGAGGAAGTGGCCGGTGTGCGACTGGGGCATCTCGGCCACCTGCTCTGGCGTGCCGTTGGCGATGATCTGGCCACCCTTGGAGCCGCCCTCGGGGCCGAGGTCGACCAGCCAGTCGGCGGTCTTGATCACGTCCAGGTTGTGCTCGATCACCACCACGGTGTTGCCGTGGTCGCGCAGGCGGTGGAGCACGTCGAGCAGTTGCTGGATGTCGGCGAAATGCAGGCCGGTGGTCGGTTCGTCGAGGATGTACAGGGTCTTGCCGGTGTCGCGCTTGGACAGCTCGCGGGACAGCTTGACCCGCTGTGCCTCGCCGCCCGAGAGGGTGGTCGCGCTCTGGCCCAGCTTGATGTAGGACAGGCCGACGTCCATCAGTGTCTGCAGCTTGCGCGCCAGGGTGGGGACGGCGTCGAAGAACTCGCGGGCTTCCTCGATGGTCATCTCCAGCACCTCGTGGATGCTCTTGCCCTTGTAGCGGATCTCCAGGGTCTCGCGGTTGTAGCGCTTGCCCTTGCAGACGTCGCAGGGAACGTAGATGTCCGGCAGGAAGTGCATCTCCACCTTGATCACGCCGTCGCCCTGGCAGGCCTCGCAACGGCCGCCCTTGACGTTGAACGAGAAGCGGCCGGGACCGTAGCCGCGCGAGCGGGCCTCCGGCACGCCGGAGAACAGTTCGCGGATCGGCGTGAACAGGCCGGTATAGGTCGCCGGGTTGGAGCGCGGGGTACGACCGATCGGGCTCTGGTCGATGTCGACCACCTTGTCCAGGTGCTGCAGGCCGTCGAACGAGTCGTACGGCGCCACTTCCAGGGTAGTCGCGCCGTTCAGCGCGGTGGCGGTGATCGGGAACAGGGTGTTGTTGATCAGCGTCGACTTGCCGGAGCCCGAGACCCCGGTGATGCAGGTGAACAGGCCGACCGGGATTTCCAGGTTGACGTTCTGCAGGTTGTTGCCGCGGGCGCCTTTCAGCTTCAGCAGCTTCTTCTTGTCGCGCGGGGTGCGCTTGGCCGGAACCGCGATTTTCTTGCGCCCGGAAAGGTACTTGCCGGTCAGCGAGTCGGGGTGGTTCATCACCTGGTCGGGCGTACCTTCCGCCACTACCTGGCCGCCGTGCACGCCGGCCCCCGGACCGATGTCGACGACGTAGTCGGCGAGTCGGATCGCGTCCTCGTCGTGCTCGACCACGATCACCGTGTTGCCGAGGTTGCGCAGGTGGGTGAGGGTGCCGAGCAGGCGTTCGTTGTCGCGTTGGTGCAGGCCGATCGAGGGTTCGTCGAGGATGTACATCACTCCCACCAGGCCGGCGCCGATCTGGCTGGCCAGGCGGATGCGCTGGGCTTCGCCGCCGGACAGGGTGTCGGCGCTGCGGTCGAGGGTCAGGTAGTCGAGGCCGACGTTGACCAGGAATTGCAGGCGGTCGCGGATTTCCTTGAGGATCTTCGCCGCGATCTCGCCACGGCGGCCGGTCAGGCTGAGTCCGGCGGCATACTCGCAGGCCTCGCCGACCGGCATCGCGGTGATCGCCGGCAGCGTCCGGTCGCCGACCCACACATGCCGCGCCTCGCGGCGCAGGCGGGTACCGTGGCAATCCGGGCAGGGCTGGGTGCTGAGGAACTTGGCCAGCTCCTCGCGGACCGTGGCCGACTCGGTCTCGCGGTAGCGCCGCTCAAGGTTCGGCAGGATGCCTTCGAAGGGATGCGAACGCTTGACGATGTCGCCGCGGTCGTTGAGATAGCGGAAGTCGACGTTTTCCCGGCCGGAGCCGTAGAGCACCACCTTCTGGTGCTCGGCGCCGAGTTCGTCGAAGGGTTCTTCCAGGCTGAAGCCGTAATGCTGGGCCAGCGAGCCGAGCATCTGGAAGTAATAGACGTTGCGCCGCTCCCAGCCGCGGATCGCGCCCTCGGCCAGGGTCAACTCGCCATTGACCACCCGGCGCGCGTCGAAGAATTGCTTCACGCTGAGGCCGTCGCAGGTCGGACAGGCGCCGGCCGGGTTGTTGAAGGAGAACAGCTTGGGTTCCAGCTCGCTGATCGAGTGGCCGCAGACCGGGCAGGCGAAGCGCGCCGAGAAGATGATCTCCTCGACATCCTCGTCCTCGTCCATCGGTGCTACCAGGGCGATACCGTCGGCCAGGGACAGGGCGGTCTCGAACGACTCGGCCAGGCGTTGCTGGAGGTCCGCGCGAACCTTGAAGCGGTCCACCACCACATCGATGCTGTGCTTCTTCTGCTTGTCCAGCTTCGGCACTTCGTCGAGTTCGTAGAGCTTGCCGTCGACCCGGGCGCGGACGAAACCCTGCGCGCGCATCTCGTCGAACACCGCCAGGTGCTCGCCCTTGCGCTCGCGGATCACCGGCGCCAGCAGCATCAGCTTGCTGCCTTCCGGCAGGGCCAGGACCTGGTCGACCATCTGGCTGACGGTCTGCGCCTCCAGCGGGATGTCGTGGTCCGGGCAGCGCGGGGTACCGACGCGGGCATAAAGCAGGCGCAGGTAGTCGTAGATCTCGGTGATCGTACCCACGGTGGAGCGTGGGTTGTGGGAAGTGGACTTCTGTTCGATGGAAATCGCCGGCGACAGCCCTTCGATGGTGTCCACGTCCGGCTTCTCCATCATCGACAGGAACTGCCGGGCGTAGGCCGAGAGGGATTCCACGTAGCGCCGCTGGCCTTCCGCATAGAGCGTGTCGAAAGCCAGGGAAGACTTGCCGGAACCGGAAAGACCGGTGATCACGATCAGTTTGTCGCGTGGCAGTGTGAGGTCGACGTTCTTCAGGTTGTGGGTACGCGCCCCACGAATCAGGATCTTATCCACAGCGGCCTCGCATGGCGGGCGAAAACCGCTGATTATACGGCTGGCCGCTAGCGCGCGGCAAAGTGGCGCGCCTGTGCCGCGAGGGGGCGGACTGGTAGAATGCGCGGCATTTTTCCGGCGCGGGCATTGCCCCGGCCGCCCAGGAGCGGGCGGCGGCGCCATCGGCAGGGGCATGAGGCCTTGCCCTGCAGCGGTTTCTTCCATGAGGGTGTTATGCACGACTCACATACTGAGCGGATGAGCGGTACCGAAACGCGAGCGGCCGTCGGGCTGTCACTGGTATTCGCCTTCCGCATGCTCGGCATGTTCATGGTCCTGCCGGTGCTGGCCACCTACGGCCAGGACCTGGCCGGCGCGACCCCGGCGCTGATCGGCCTGGCCATCGGCGCCTATGGCCTGACCCAGGCGATCCTGCAGATTCCCTTCGGGACCATTTCCGACCGCATCGGCCGGCGCCCGGTGATCGTCGTCGGGCTGCTGATCTTCGCCGCCGGCGCGGCCCTCGCGGCCAATGCCGACTCCATCTGGGGGGTGATCGCTGGCCGCGTCCTGCAGGGCGCCGGGGCGATCTCGGCGGCGGTGATGGCACTGCTCTCCGACCTCACCCGCGAGCAGCACCGGACCAAGGCGATGGCGATGATCGGCATGAGCATCGGCGTCTCCTTCGCCGTGGCCATGGTGCTCGGCCCGGTGCTGACCCATCTGTTCGGCCTGCATGGGCTGTTCTGGTTCACCGCCGGGATGGCGCTGGTCGGCCTGCTGCTGATCCTGTTCTTCGTCCCACAGCCGGACCACATGACCCAGCACCGCGAATCCAGCGTGGCGCGCCAGGCCCTGCTGCCGACCCTGAAGCACGGCGACCTGCTGCGCCTGGACGCCGGCATCCTGATCCTCCACGCCATCCTCATGGCCAGCTTCGTCGCCTTGCCGCTGGCGCTGGTGCACGAGGGTGGCCTGCCCAAGGAGCAGCACTGGTGGGTCTACCTGACCGCGCTGCTGGTCGGTTTCTTCGGCATGGTGCCGTTCATCATCTACGCCGAGAAGAAGCGTCGCATGAAGCGCGTGCTGACCGGCGCGGTGGCGACCCTGCTGGCCTGCGAACTGTTCTTCCTGGTCTTCGGTCACAGCCTGGCCATGCTGGTGGTCGGCACGGTGGTGTTCTTCACTGCCTTCAACCTGCTCGAAGCCTCGTTGCCGTCGCTGGTCAGCAAGGTCTCGCCGGCCGGCGGCAAGGGCACGGCGATGGGGGTGTATTCCACCAGCCAATTCCTCGGCGCGGCGCTGGGCGGCATCCTCGGCGGCTGGATGTTCCAGCACGGCGGGCTGAGCATGGTGTTCATCGGATGCGCGGTGCTCGCTGCCCTCTGGCTGGCGATTGCTGTTACCATGCGCGAACCGCCTTATGTGACCAGCATTCGCCTGCCGCTCGCGCCCGCCGCGCTGCAGGACGCGGTGCTGGTCCAGCGATTCAGGGCGTTGCCCGGTGTGGCAGACGCCGTGGTGGTGGCCGAGGAGGCCGCCGCCTATGTCAAAGTGGATACCCAACAAGTGGATCGCACCGCCCTCGAGCGCCTGGCCCAGGCCGCGCCGGGCGGATGCTGAACCTTAGGAGAACGTCATGGCCCGTGGGGTTAACAAAGTCATTCTGGTTGGTAACGTCGGTGGTGACCCGGAAACCCGCTACATGCCCAACGGCAATGCGGTGACCAACATCACCCTCGCCACCAGCGAGAGCTGGAAGGACAAGCAGACCGGCCAGCAACAGGAGCGCACCGAATGGCACCGCGTGGTGTTCTTCGGCCGCCTGGCGGAGATCGCCGGCGAGTACCTGCGCAAGGGTTCCCAGGTCTACGTCGAAGGCAGCCTGCGCACCCGCAAGTGGCAGGGCCAGGATGGTCAGGATCGCTACACCACCGAGATCGTGGTCGACATCAACGGCAACATGCAGTTGCTCGGCGGCCGCCCCTCCGGCGACGATTCGCAGCGCGCCCCGCGCGAGCCCATGCAGCGCCCGCAGCAGGCCCCGCAGCAACAGTCGCGTCCGGCCCCGCAGCAGCAACCGGCGCCGCAACCGGCCCAGGACTACGACAGCTTCGACGACGACATTCCGTTCTAAGCGACGCCCTTGCGGCGCGGCCCGTCCGCGCCACGGGCAGACCTTCGAAGACCCCCTGCCGCCCTCGGGCCGCAGGGGGTCTTCGTTTTCAGGCGACGCCGCGCTGCAAGGGCACTTCGTCCAGGCCGCCTATGGCGGACAGAGCGTCCCGCATGGCACTGAGCTTAAGGCAGGTTTCGCGATACTCGTGGGCCGGTTCCGAATCGCCTACCAGACCGCAGCCGGCGAACAGGTAGCCCCGGCCCGGCGTGAGCAGGGCCGAGCGCAGCGCCACCAGGAAATCGCCGTTGCCTTCGCCGTCGAGCCAGCCCAGCGGCGCGGCGTACCAGCCACGATCCATCCCTTCGTGCTGGCGGATGTAGTCCAGCGCCGCGCTGCGTGGGTAGCCGCCCACCGCGGGGGTCGGATGCAGCGCCTGCAGCAGCCGCAGGATGCCGCCTGCGTCGGCGAGGCGGGCGCGGATCGGCGTGTTCAGGTGCTGGACTCGCGCCAGTCGTTTCAGGCCAGGCGCATCGGGGATTTCCAGCGCCTCGCTGAAGGGTTCCAGGGCCGTACGGATCGCCTCCACCACCAACTGGTGTTCGTGCCTGTCCTTGGCGCTGTCCAGCAGGGCCTGTCCGAGCCGCGCATCTTCCTGGGCATCGCCGCCGCGGGCGATGGTCCCGGCCAGGGCATGGGTGAGCGCCTCGCCGGCGCGAATGCGGACCAGGCGTTCCGGGGAGGCGCCGAGGAAGCAGGCGTTGCCGCGGCGACAGGCGAACAGCTGGGCGTCGGCATGTTGCAGGCGCAGGTGTTCGATGACCTGCCACGGCTCGATGTCGCCGAGAGGCCGGGCTTGGGTGCGGGCCAGCACGACCTTGCCGAAGCGTCCCTGGCGGACACTGCTTACCGCGTCGCTCACCTTGGCTTCCCATTGCCTGCGCTCCTGCGCCGAAGCGTCGCCCTGCGCGCCAGCGGTCGGCCCCGAGGGCCGGCGCCTGGCCGGCTGCCTCAGGCGCAGTAGCGCCGAGCAGTGGTAGGCGGCCAGGGCCAGGGCATCTTCGCCGGGCTTGGCCAGGTGTTGGCAGAGTACCCGGTAGCGTTCGCCCTCGCGCAGCACGGTGATGCCGGCGAGCATCAGGCTGGCATCGGCGAAGGCTTGCCAGTGTTCCTCGCGCGGGCCGCGCGGATCGAAGCGGAATCCGCCGCACAGGCGCGGCGCCAGCGGGCCCTCGACCACGGCGTCGGCGCAGAGCAATTGCCAGTTTTCCTCGATCCGGGCGAAGCGCTGTTCGCCGTGGCCTTGCAGCTCCAGGGCGCAGCCCCAGGCGAAGAACGCCAGCTCGGGCTGTTCCCAGTACAGGCAGGGCGTTTGCCGGTCGTCCCAGGCACCGAATACCTGCAGCGGGTCCAATGGGTCGATCTCGAACGACGCCGCCACCAGCACCGGACGATCGAGCGCCTGCGCCTGGCCGATGGCGCGCTCGAAGGTGCCGCGCAAGGCGTGCAGGCACTGGCTCAGGGGCGCCAGCCGGCTCATGCGGCACCCCGTGTCTGGCGCCAGTACTTGATCTGCTCGGCGATGTACCAGTGGATGATCTGCGCGAACAGTCCCTCGACGAAGGGCGCGTCGAGTCCGTTTTCCTCGGCCCAGCGGGCGCGCTCGGGGAGCATCGCGGCGACCCGCTCGGGCGCCGGAATCGCCGCTTCGCTGGCCTTGAAGCGCGACGCCGCCTTGACGTAGTCCATGCGGCGGCCGAGGGCCTGGACGATATCCAGGTCGATCCGGTCGATGGCCTCGCGGATGTCCGCCAGGCCGGTGCAGTCTTCGGGAGTTTTCATCATGCAACCTCTCGGGAAAGGGCGTCGGGATGTGCGAGGCGGCGCAGCAGGTGCTCGATCACCGCGTCGCGCCTCTCGCTCAGGTAGAAGTGGCCGCCAGGAAAGCGCCGCAGCCTGGCGGGAGTCCGGCTGGCGTCGCTCCAGGCCTGCGCCTCGGCGGCGCTGACTTCCTCGTCGTGCTCGCCGAGGAGGACGTCGAGGGCGCAGGCCAGGGCGATGGGCTGCGCCCGTCGGTAGGTCTCGATTGCCTGGTAGTCGGCGCGCAGGATCGGCAGGAACAGCGCGCGCAGGTCGGCGTCCTCGAGTAGCTCGCTGGCGCCACCCTGGCGGCGGACGTCCTCCAGCAGCGCCGCCTCGTCGCCGCGGTGCAACGCGCCGCCGCGTTGCCGGTGCGGTGCCGGATGGGCGGAGACGAACAGGTGGCGCAGCGGCGCGCCGGCGCTTTCCAGGCGCAGGGCGGTTTCGTAGGCCAGCGCCGCGCCGAGACTGTGGCCGAACAGCGCCAGGGGCGCGTCGGCGAAATCGCGCAGGGCGAGGGCGGCGCCGTCGGCGAGGTCCTCCAGGCGGGTGGCCGGCGCCTCGTTGAAGCGGTCCTCGCGACCCGGGTACTGCAGGGCAAGCAGGTCGATGTCTGGCGGCAGGCGTTCGCTCCAGCTACGGAAGAAGCTGGCGCTGCCGCCTGCATGGGGGAAGCAGGCCAGGCGCAGGCGCGGCATCGGCGTCAGGCGGAACGGCCGGACCCAGGCGGCGCTCATGCGCGGGCCTCCAGCTCGCGGCGCAGGCGCTCGCGCAGGTCCTTCTTGCTGATCTTGCCGATGCCGGTCTGGGGGAAGGCCGGGACCAGCTCGATGCGGTCCGGCACCTTGAACGCGGCCAGCCCGCAGGCGTGCAGGTATTGCTTCAGCTTCAGCGCCGAGGGCGCCGGCTGGCGCGGGATGACGAAGGCGCAGGTGCGCTCGCCGAGCAGGCTGTCGGGCATCGCCACGACGGTGGCGTCGTGCACCTGCGGATGGGCGATCAGCAGGTTCTCCACCTCTTCTGCGGCGATCTTCTCGCCGCCGCGGTTGATCTGGTCCTTGTCGCGGCCCTCCACCACCAGGTAGCCGTCCTTGTCGCGGCTGACCCGGTCGCCGGTGCGGTAGAAGCCGTCCGCGCTGAAGGCCTTGGCGTTGTGTTCGGGCAGGCGGTAGTAGCCGCGGATGGTGTAGGGACCGCGCACGGTCAGTTCGCCGACCTCGCCGGGGCCGACCTCGCGGCCCTCGGCGTCGACCACCCGCACTTCGTCGTCCGGCGACAGCGGCCGGCCCTGGGTATGCAGCACGCGTTCGGGCGGATCGTCCAGGCGGGTGTAGCAGATCAGCCCCTCGGCCATTCCCAGCACCTGTTGCAACTGGCAGCCGAGCACCGGTGCGACGCGTTGCGCGGCACTGCTGCCGAGCCTGGAACCGCCGACCTGGAGCAGACGCAGGCTGGATAGATCGGCGCGGCGGCTTTCCTGGGCATCCAGCCAGAGCATCGCCAGCGGCGGTACCAGGGCGGTGTGGGTGACCCGTTCACGGGCGATCAGGGCGAAGCAATGCTCGGGATCGGCGCGCTGGCTGACCACCACGCGGCCGCCGGCCAGCAGCGTGCCGATCACTCCGGGGCAGCAGAGGGTGAAGTTGTGCGCCATCGGCAACCCGGTGAGGTACACCGTGTGCTCGTCGAAGCCGCAGACCTCGGCGCTGGCGCGGACGTTGTAGAGATACTCGCGATGACGCCGGGGAATCAGCTTCGGCGTGCCGGTGGTGCCGCCGGACAACTGGAAGCAGGCGATATCCTCTGCGCGGGCGGCGCAGTCTTCCAGCGCGTCGGCCTGGTACAGCGGTGCCAGCGCTTGCAGCGGCGCCTCGGCCTCGCCGTGGATCAGCGCCATCCGGCAGGCGCCGCTGGCGAGCAGCTCACGGGCCATCGGCCGTGGGTCGAAGCCGTCGATCCGTTCGGCGCCGATGTAGGCCTTGGCCTCGGCGAAGCGGCAGAAACCGCTGATCTCATGCTGGCGATGGGCGGGGAGGGCGAGCACCGGGCGTACGCCGAGCTGGAACAGGGCGAAGCAGGTCTCGACGAAGGCGATGCCGTTGGGCAGGTGCAGCACCACCGTGTCGCCATGTGCGAGGCCGGCCTGGCGCAGTCCGGCTGCCAGGCGGCGGCAGCGCTGGAGCAGGTCGGCATAGCTGAGCCGCTGGTCGTCGTCGCAGAGCGCGATCCGCCGCGGATGGCGCGCGGCGCTGGCGGCCAGGGCTTCGGCGAAGCTCCGGTCCTGCCAGTGGCCGGCGTCGAGATAGCGGCGGACGAAGGCGGCGGGCCAGTCGGGGGCGTCGTCGACGGCCGATGGGGTGACGGGCGAGGAAGTCATGCGATCTCCGTGGATGCGGTCGATTGCCATTGCTGGGAAATGAGATTTATTATCATTGGCGGGCGGCAGGGACCGCGCAAGCCCGCGCCTTTCGATTGCGGGGCTTTTTCATTCGCTGCAGGGGCGGAGTGCAGGGCGCTTTGTCCATCTCCGCTAAAAAGTCCCCCTGCCCCCACGTATCCAGGAAGGCGTCGCCGCGTCGGCAGCGCCCGGGCTACAGGAAAACCTGATGACCATCACCATCATTGCTCCGCCACAGGCCGATGCCGCCGCGCCGGCACCGGGCAACCGGCCCGGCATCGCGCACATCGATCCGAACATGAAGCTGGTGACCGGAACCTTCTGTTCGGCCAGCGAGGACTGGTTCGAGGAACCGCTGGAGCGCGGCCTGCGCCTGATCCTCGTGCAGAGCGGCCAGTTGCGCTGCCGGATCCCCGGCCAGCCCGAGCACCTCATCGAGGGGCCGAGCCTGTGCACCATCGCCAACGACGGCGACTTCACCTCGGCGCAGATCTACGGCACCGACAAGCCGTTGCGCTACACCATCGTCCAGCTCGGCGTCGAAGCCCTGGACAGCCGCCTCGGCTGGCTGCCCGAGCAACTGATACGCCGTCCCGGCGGCGATCCGCGGATCATGAGCTGCCCGGCGCCGCGGGCGATGCAGGCGTTGGCCTCGCAGATCGCCACCTGCCAGATGCTCGGTCCGACCCGCGATCTCTACCTCGGCGGCAAGGCCCTGGAGTTGGCCGCGCTCAGCGCCCAGTTCCTTTCCGGCGAGGGGCGCCCCGTCGAGGAGCCGCGCATCACCTGCTCGGAGGTCGAGCGCATCCACGCCGCCCGCGACCTGCTGGTCGGCGCCTTGCAGGAACCACCGTCGCTGGACACGCTGGCCAGCCGCGTGGGCATGAACCCGCGCAAGCTGACCGCCGGCTTCCGCAAGGTGTTCGGCGCCAGCGTATTCGGCTACCTGCAGGAATACCGCCTGCGCGAGGCGCACCGGATGCTCTGCGACGAAGAGGCGAACGTCTCCACGGTGGCCTACCGGGTGGGCTACAGCCCGGCGCATTTCTCCATCGCTTTCCGCAAGCGCTACGGCATCTCCCCCAGCGAGATCCGCTGAGTCTCCGCGACGACCCCCGACCCGGCCACGGGAGGGGTGTCGCCGCTGCGGGATGACGCTGCATCTAACGAAACAGTCCGGCTGTCTAAAGCATTGCCGGCCAGGCCTCCCAGTCAAGTGAGATAAGGTCGCATTTGATAATCGTTGCCAGGAACTGGCAACCGACCTCAGATGCTTGCCCTAGGGAGCCCCCATGGATCTGCCCCCCGATTCCCGTACCGCCCTGCGCGACTGGCTGACCGAGCAGCTCGCCGACCTGCTCGGTGAACCGCTTGCCGACGTGCGCGCCCTGGCGGACGACGACGACCTGCTGGGCTGCGGCCTCGACTCGATCCGCCTGATGTACCTGCAGGAACGCCTGCGCGCGCGTGGCTCGACGCTGGACTTCGCCCAGTTGGCGCAGCGCCCCTGCCTGGGGGCCTGGCTCGACCTGCTGGCCTGCGCGGACCGGCTGTCCGCCCCGGCAACGGTCGCGCTGCCGACGGCGCAGGATCGCGACCAGCCGTTCGAGCTGTCTTCCGTGCAGCAGGCCTACTGGCTGGGACGTGGCGCCGGCGAGGTGCTGGGCAACGTCAGCTGCCATGCCTTCCTGGAATTCCGCACGCGGGATGTCGACCCGCAGCGCCTGGCCGCGGCGGCAGAGTGCGTGCGTCAACGCCACCCGATGTTGCGGGCGCGCTTCCTCGACGGTCGCCAGCAGATCCTTCCGACTCCGCCGCTGTCCTGCTTCGACATGCAGGACTGGCGCACCTTGCAGGTGGACGAGGCCGAGCGCGACTGGCAGGCGCTGCGCGACTGGCGCGCCCATGAATGCCTGGCGGTGGAGCGTGGCCAGGTGTTCCTGCTCGGGCTGGTGCGCATGCCGGGCGGCGAGGATCGCCTCTGGCTGAGTCTCGACCTGCTTGCCGCCGATGTCGAAAGCCTGCGCCTGCTGCTGGCCGAACTGGGCGTTGCCTACCTGGCGCCGGAGCGCCTGGCGGAGCCGCCGGCGCTGCATTTCGCCGACTACCTGGCGCGCCGTGCGGCGCAACGCGCCGAGGCTGCGGCGCGGGCCCGCGACTACTGGCTGGAACGCCTGCCGCGCTTGCCGGACGCGCCGGCCCTGCCGTTGGCCTGCGCGCCGGAAAGCATCCGCCAGCCGCGCACCCGGCGCCTGGCATTCCAGCTTTCCGCCGGCGAGAGCCGGCGCCTGGAGCGTCTTGCCGCGCAGCATGGCGTGACCTTGTCCAGCGTGTTCGGCTGCACCTTCGCGCTGGTCCTGGCGCGCTGGAGCGAAAGCGCGGAATTTCTCCTCAACGTGCCGTTGTTCGATCGGCATGCCGACGACCCGCGTATCGGCGAAGTGATCGCCGACTTCACCACCCTCTTGCTGCTGGAGTGCCGGATGCAGGCCGGGGTGTCCTTCGCCGAGGCGGTGAAGAGCTTCCAGCGCAACCTCCACGGAGCCATCGACCACGCCGCATTCCCCGCCCTGGAGGTGCTCCGCGAGGCGCGCCGGCGGGGCCAGCCGCGCTCGGCGCCGGTGGTGTTCGCCAGCAACCTGGGCGAGGAGGGCTTCGTCCCGGCGGCCTTCCGCGACGCTTTCGGCGATCTCCACGACATGCTCTCGCAGACCCCGCAGGTCTGGCTCGACCACCAGCTCTACCGGGTGGGCGACGGTATCCTGCTGGCCTGGGACAGCGTCGTCGGCCTGTTCCCCGAAGGCCTGCCGGAAACCATGTTCGAAGCCTACGTGGGGCTGCTCCAGCGTCTCTGCGACAGCGCCTGGGAGCAGCCCGCCGATCTGCCGTTGCCCTGGGCGCAGCAGGCGCGCCGGGCCCTGCTCAACGGCCAGCCGGCATGCGCCACGGCGCGCACCCTGCATCGCGACTTCTTCCTTCGCGCCGCCGAGGCGCCGGATGCTGACGCGCTGCTCTATCGCGACCAACGTGTCACCCGCGGCGAACTGGCCGAGCGTGCGCTGCGCATCGCCGGCGGCCTGCGCGAAGCCGGGGTGCGCCCCGGCGACGCGGTCGAGGTCAGCCTGCCGCGCGGACCGCAGCAGGTCGCGGCGGTATTCGGTGTGCTCGCCGCAGGCGCCTGCTACGTGCCGCTGGACATCGACCAGCCGCCCGCACGGCGGCGCCTGATCGAAGAGGCCGCCGGGGTATGCCTGGCGATCACCGAGGAGGACGATCCGCAGGCCTTGCCGCCGCGCCTGGATGTCCAGCGCCTGCTGCGCGGCCCGGCGCTGGCCGTCCCCGTGCCGCTGGCGCCGCAGGCCAGCGCCTATGTGATCTACACCTCGGGCTCCACCGGGGTGCCCAAGGGCGTCGAGGTCAGCCACGCGGCGGCGATCAATACCATCGACGCGCTGCTCGACCTGCTGCGGGTGGACGCAGCGGACCGCTTGCTGGCGGTCTCCGCGCTGGACTTCGATCTGTCGGTCTTCGACCTGTTCGGCGGCCTCGGCGCCGGTGCCAGCCTGGTCCTGCCGGCCCAGGAACAGGCGCGCGATGCCGCCGCCTGGGCGGAGGCTATCCAGCGGCATGCGGTGAGCCTGTGGAACTCGGCGCCGGCCTTGCTGGAGATGGCCCTCAGCCTGCCGGCGAGCCAGGCCGACTATCGCAGTCTGCGGGCGGTGCTGCTGTCCGGCGACTGGGTGGCCCTGGACCTGCCCGGCCGCCTGCGCCCACGTTGTGCCGAAGGCTGCCGCCTGCATGTGCTGGGTGGCGCTACCGAAGCGGGCATCTGGTCGAACCTGCAGAGCGTCGATACGGTGCCGCCGCACTGGCGTTCGATTCCCTACGGCCGGCCATTGCCGGGACAGGCCTACCGGGTGGTCGACGCCCACGGGCGCGACGTGCCGGACCTGGTGGTCGGCGAGTTGTGGATCGGCGGCGCCAGCCTGGCCCGCGGTTATCGCAACGATCCCGAACTCAGCGCCCGGCGCTTCGTCCACGATGCCCAGGGCCGCTGGTATCGCACCGGCGATCGCGGTCGCTACTGGGGCGACGGTACCCTGGAATTCCTCGGTCGGGTCGACCAGCAGGTGAAAGTGCGCGGCCAGCGCATCGAGTTGGGCGAGGTGGAGGCCGCGCTGTGCGCCCAGGCTGGCGTGGAGAGCGCCTGCGCGGCGGTGCTCGGCGGTGGCGTGGCGAGCCTCGGTGCGGTGCTGGTACCGCGCCTGGCGCCACGGGCCGAAGGCTCCATGGAACTGCCGGCCGCACAGCCCTTCGCCGGCCTGGCAGAGGCCGAGGCGGTACTCACCCGGGAAATCCTCGGCGCGCTGCTGGAGGCGCCGCTGGAGCTAGACGACGGTTTGCGCCGGCGCTGGCTGGACTGGCTGGCGGACTCCGCCGCCAGCGCGCTGCCGACGCTCGACGAGGCGTTGCGCCGGCTCGGCTGGCAGGCCGCGGGGCTGACCGCGATGGGCAACGCTCTGCGCGGCCTGCTCGCCGGCGAACAGGCGCCGGCCGCGCTGCTCCTCGATCCCTGGCTGGCGCCGCAGGCGGTGGCCGCGCGCCTGCCGGACGGCCGCGAGGCCCTGGCGCGCCTGCTCGAAGCGCTGCCGACGCCGGCTGCCGGCGAACGCCTGCGGGTGGCGGTGTTGGATACCCGCGCCGGGCTCTGGCTCGACCAGGGCATGGCCTCGCTGTTGCGCCCGGGGCTGGAACTGACCCTCTTCGAACGCAGCCGCGTCCTCCTCGACGCCGCCGCCACCCGCTTGCCGGAACGGATCGTGGTGCAGGCGCTGGACGACGGCCTGCTACCTGCCGAGCACCTCGGTCGCTACGACCGGGTGATCAGCTTCGCCGCGCTGCACGCCTACGAGGCCAGCCGCGAAGGCCTGGCGCTGGCGGCGGCGCTGCTGCGCCCGCAGGGCCGCCTGTTGCTGGTGGACCTGCTATGCGAGTCGCCACTGGCGCTGCTCGGTGCGGCCTTGCTCGACGACCGGCCGCTGCGCCTGGCGGAGTTGCCGAGCCTGTTGGCCGATCTCGCCGCTGCGGGACTGGCGCCGCGTTGCCTGTGGCGCAGCGAACGGATCGCCCTGGTCGAGGCGCTGGCGCCGGGACTCGGGCTCGACGCCGCCGCGCTCCAGGCCGGCCTGGAGCAACGCCTGCCCCAGGCGATGCGGCCCGAACGCCTGTGGTGCCTGCCAAGCCTGCCGTTGAACGGCAATGGCAAGGTCGATCGTCGCCGCCTGGCCGAGAGCATGACCCGCGCACTCGGCGAGTGTCGTGACGAGCCCTCGGCGGAGGAGCCGCTGGAAGCCCATGAGCAGGCGCTGGCCGAGTGCTGGGAAGCGGTCCTCAAACGCCCGGTGCGTCGTCGCGAGGCGAGCTTCTTCAGCCTCGGCGGCGACAGCCTGCTGGCGACCCGCCTGCTGGCCGGCATACGTGAGCGTTTCGGCGTACGCCTGGGCATGGCCGACTTCTATCGCCAGCCGACCCTGGCCGGTCTTGCCCGCCACTTGCAGGCGCAGACCGTCGAAATCGAGGAAACCCAACTGGAAGAGGGCGTGCTATGAGCCTCGGCGAACTGCTGGAAACCTGCCGCAGCCGGCGCATCGAACTCTGGAGCGAGGCGGGCCGCCTGCGCTATCGCGCCCCCCAGGGCGCCCTCGACGCCGGCCTCGCCGAGCGCCTGCGGGCCGAGCGCGAGGCTCTGCTGGAACACCTGGAGGGCGGCCCTGGCTGGCGCGCCGAACCCGACCTGGCCCACCAGCGCTTCCCGCTGACCCCGGTGCAGGCCGCCTACGTGCTGGGCCGCCAGGCGGCCTTCGACTACGGCGGTAACGCCTGCCAGCTGTACGCCGAGTACGACTGGCCGGCCGACACCGATCCGGCGCGCCTGGAGGCGGCCTGGAACGCCATGGTCGAGCGCCACCCGATGCTGCGCGCGGTGATCGAGGACAACGCCTGGCAGCGCGTGCTGCCCGAGGTGCCCTGGCAGCGGCTGACCGTACATGCCTGCGCGGGGCTCGACGAGGCCGCTTTCCAGGCGCACCTGGAGCGGGTCCGCGAACGCCTCGACCACGCCTGCGCGGCGCTCGACCAGTGGCCGGTCCTGCGCCCCGAGCTGAGTATCGGCCAGGATGCCTGCGTGCTGCACTGCTCGGTGGATTTCACCCTGGTCGACTACGCCAGCCTGCAATTGCTGCTTGGCGAATGGCGCCGCCGCTATCTCGATCCGCAATGGACGGCGGAACCGCTGGAGGCGACCTTCCGCGACTATGTCGGCGTCGAGCAGCGTCGACGCCAGTCGCCGGCCTGGCAGCGCGACCGCGACTGGTGGCTGGCGCGCCTCGACGCGCTGCCGGGGCGTCCCGACCTGCCGCTGCGGGCGCAGCCGGACACCCGGTCCACGCGCTTCCGGCACTTCCACGCGCGCCTCGACGAGGCCGCCTGGCAGGCGCTCGGCGCGCGCGCCGGCGAACACGGCCTGAGCGCTGCCGGCGTGGCCCTGGCAGCCTTCGCCGAGACCATCGGTCGCTGGAGCCAGGCACCGGCGTTCTGTCTCAACCTGACGGTACTCAACCGGCCGCCGCTGCATCCGCAGCTGGCGCAGGTGCTCGGTGACTTCACCGCGCTCAGCCTGCTGGCGGTGGACAGCCGCCACGGCGACAGTTTCGTCGAGCGTGCCCGACGCATCGGCGAGCAGATGTTCGACGACCTCGACCACCCGACCTTCAGCGGCGTCGACCTGCTGCGCGAACTGGCGCGCCGGCGCGGTCGCGGCGCCGACCTGATGCCGGTGGTGTTCACCAGTGGCATCGGCAGCGTGCAGCGCCTGCTCGGCGATGGCGAGGCGCCGCGCGCGCCACGCTACATGATCAGCCAGACCCCGCAGGTCTGGCTGGACTGCCAGGTCACCGACCAGTTCGGCGGCCTGGAGATCGGCTGGGACATACGCCTCGGGTTGTTCCCCGAGGGCCAGGCTGAAGCCATGTTCGACGACTTCGTCGGGCTGCTCCGGCGCCTGGCGCAGAGCCCGCGCGCCTGGACCGACGGTGATGCCACGGAACCCGTCGAGGCGCCGCCGCAGGCGTTGCCCGGTAGTGCCCGGAGCATCGCCGCCGGTTTCGCCGAGCGTGCCCTGCTGTCCCCCGACGCCACGGTGATCCACGATGCCGCCGGCAGCTACAGCTACCGCCAGGTCGCCCAGCACGCCAGCGCCCTGCGCCGTGTCCTGGAAGCGCACGGCGCGGGCCGTGGCCGGCGGGTCGCGGTGATGCTGCCGAAAAGCGCCGCGCAACTGATCGCGGTGATCGGCATCCTCCAGGCCGGTGCCGCCTATGTGCCAGTGGACATCCGCCAGCCGTTGCTGCGGCGCCAGGCGATCCTCGCCAGCGCCGAAGTGGTCGCGCTGGTCTGCCTGGAAAGCGATGTCCCGGACGCCGGCTGCGCCTGCGTGGCCATCGACCGGCTGGCCGCCGACAGCGCCTGGCCGCCACCGCCCGCGGCGGAGGTGGCGGCGGACGACCTCGCCTACGTGATCTACACCTCCGGCTCCACCGGCACGCCCAAGGGCGTGATGCTCAGCCATGCGGCGGTGAGCAACACGCTGCTCGACATCAACCAGCGCTACGGCGTCGACGCCAACGACCGCGTCCTCGGCCTAGCCGAGCTGAGCTTCGACCTCTCGGTCTACGACTTCTTCGGCGCCACCGCGGCGGGGGCCCAGGTGGTCCTGCCGGACCCGGCGCGCGGCAGCGATCCATCGCACTGGGCGGAACTGCTGGAACGCCACGCCATCACCCTGTGGAACTCGGTGCCGGCCCAAGGCCAGATGCTCATCGATTACCTGGAGAGCGAGCCGCAACGCCACCTGCCGGGACCGCGCTGCGTGCTCTGGTCCGGTGACTGGATTCCGGTCAGCCTGCCGACCCGCTGGTGGCGGCGCTGGCCGGACAGCGCGCTGTTCAGCCTGGGCGGCGCCACCGAGGCGGCGATCTGGTCGATCGAGCAGCCGATCCGCCCGCAGCACACCGAGCTGGCCAGCATCCCTTATGGCCGCGCCCTGCGCGGGCAGAGCGTGGAAGTCCTGGATGCCCGCGGGCGGCGCTGCCCGCCGGGCGTGCGCGGCGAGATCCATATCGGCGGGGTGGGCCTGGCGCTCGGCTACGCCGGCGATCCGCAGCGCACCGCCGAACGCTTCGTCCGTCACCCCGATGGCCGTCGCCTGTATCGCACCGGCGACCTCGGCCGCTACCTGGCCGACGGCAGCATCGAGTTCCTCGGTCGCGAGGACGACCAGGTGAAGATTCGCGGCCACCGCATCGAACTGGCCGAGCTGGACGCCGCGCTGTGCGCCCATCCGCAGGTCAACCTGGCGGCCACCGTGGTGCTCGGCGAGACCCACGAGCGCAGCCTGGCCAGCTTCGTCACCCTGCATGCGCCGGCGGAGGCTGGCGAGGACCCGCGCACGGCGCTCGACACGGTGCGCCAGCGGGCGGCCCAGGCCTTGCGCCGCGACTGGGGCAGCGAGGAGGGCATCGCCGCGGCGGTGGCCGCACTCGACCGTGCCTGCCTCGCCTCGTTGGCCGCCTGGCTGGCCGGCAGCGGTCTGTTCGCCAGTGCGACGCCGCTGGACTTCGCCACCCTGTGCCAGCGCCTGGGTATCGCCGAGGCGCGCCAGCGCCTGCTGCGCCACTGGTTGTGCCAGCTGGAGGAGGGCGGCTACCTGCGCGCCGAGGGCGAGGGCTGGCTGGGCTGCGCCGAGCGTCCCGCACAGAGTCCGGAGGACGCCTGGACGGCGTTCGCCGGCTGCGCGCCGGCGGCGCTCTGGCCGGCCGAGCTGGTCGCCTACCTGCGTGACAGCGCGCAATCCCTCGGCGAGCAACTGGCCGGGCGGATCAGCCCGGCGGCGCTGATGTTCCCGCAGGGCTCGGCGCGCATCGCCGAGGCCATGTACAGCCAGGGCCTGCATGCCCAGGCGCTGCACGAGGCGATGGCCGAGGCCATCGCTGCCATCGTCGAGCGCCAGCCGCAACGGCGCTGGCGCCTGCTGGAGCTTGGCGCCGGCACCGCCGCCGCCAGCCGCGCGGTGATAGCCCGGTTGGCGCCGCTGGTGCAGCGAGGGGCGGAGGTGGACTACCTGTTCACCGACGTTTCCAGCTACTTCCTCGCCGCCGCCCGCGAGCGCTTCGCCGACCAGCCGTGGGTACGCTTCGGCCGCTTCGACATGAACGGCGATCTTCTCGACCAGGGCGTGGCGCCGCATTCGGTGGATATCCTGCTTAGCTCCGGGGCCTTGAACAACGCGCTGGACACCCCGGCGCTGCTGGCCGGCCTGCGCGAGTTGCTGAGCGCCGACGCCTGGCTGGTGATCCAGGAACTGACGCGCGAGCACAACGAGATCAGCGTCAGCCAGAGCCTGATGATGGAAAACCCGCGCGACCTCCGCGACGAGCGCCGCCAACTGTTCGTCCACACCGGGCAATGGCTGGAGTGGCTGGCGGCACAGGGCGGCGACCTGGCTTGCGGGGTGGTGCCGCCGGGCAGCGCTCTCGACCTGCTTGGCTACGATGTCCTGCTGGCCCGCTGCAAGACCGACCGCGCCCGCCTGGAGCCGGCCGAGCTGCTGGCCTTCGTCGAAGCGCGGGTGCCGCGCTACATGCTCCCGGCGCAGTTGCGCGTGCTCGAACGCCTGCCGGTCACCGGCAACGGCAAGATCGACCGCAAGGCCCTGACCGGCTTTGCCCGCCAGCCCCAGGCGGACCTTCGGCATGGCGTCGCGCAGGCACCGGCCGACGAACTGGAGAATGCGCTGCTGGCACTCTGGAGGGAGGTGCTGGACAACCCGTCGCTGGGCGTCGAGCAAGACTTCTTCGGGGCTGGCGGCGACTCGCTGTTGATCGCCCAGTTGATCGCCCGTTTGCGCGAACGCCTGGAAAGCGCCCGCCGGCATCCGTTCGATCGCCTGCTACGCTGGGCGCTCAGCCAGCCGACGCCGCGCGGCCTGGCCGAACGCCTGCGCAGCGCGCCGGAAGAGGGCCGTGGGCCAGCCCTGGCCGCGGCGCGCGGCGTCGCCCCGGCGCCGGCCGGCATGTCGCGCGCACCGCTCGCCGAGGGCGCGGTGGCGCTCGACCCGCTGGTGCGCCTGGTGCCCGGCGAGGGCGTGCCGAGGGTGCTGGTCCACGAAGGCCTCGGCACGCTGCTGCCGTACCGCCCGCTGCTTCGCGCCCTGGGTGAGGGGCGGCCGTTGCTGGGCCTGGCCGTGCATGACAGCGACGCCTACCTGGCGATCCCCGCCGAGCATCTCAACGCCTGCCTCGGCCGCCGCTACGCTGAGGCGCTCCATGGCGCCGGGCTGCGTGAGGTTGACCTGCTCGGCTACTGCTCCGGCGGGCTGGTCGCCCTGGAGACCGCCAAGTCCCTGGTCCAGCGCGGGGTGCGCGTGCGCCAGCTGGATATCGTCTCCAGCTACCGGATTCCCTACCGGGTGGACGACGAGCGCCTACTGTTGTTCAGCTTCGCCGCGACCCTCGGACTGGATACCGCGGCGCTCGGCTTCCCCGCGCCGGAACGTCTCGGCCAGGCGGTGCAGGCGGCGCTCGCGCAGACACCGGAGCGCCTGGGCGCCGAGGCGCTGGCGGAGCTACCGGGCCTGGCCGATCTCGTCGCCCTGCGCGGCCGCGTGCTACAGGCGGCCAGCGGTAGCGCCGACGCCGCCAGCGTCGAACGCGACACCCTCTACCGACTGTTCTGCCACTCGGTGCGTGCCAGCCAGGCCGCGGCGCCGGAGCCCTACGTCGGCGCGCTGCGGCTGTTCGTGCCGGACGCCGGCAACCCATTGGTGCCGTGCTACGCCGAGGCCCTGGAGACCCAATGGCGGGCCGCCGCGCTCGGCGCGTGCGGCATCCACGAGGTGCCCGGCGGGCACTTCGACTGCCTGGGCGAAGCCCTGGCGCAATCCCTGTCGAAACCCATGCCAGAGGAGGCGAGCCGATGAGCGACGTCCGTTCCGTGGTGGTCGCCGGTTCCCGGTTCGGCCAGTTCTATGCCGCCGGCGTCGCCGCCGATCCGCGCTTCGTCCTGCGCGGGATCCTTGGCCAGGGCAGCCGGCGTTCGCGGGCGTTGGCCGAGCGCCTCGGGGTGGAGATCTGGTGCGAGGTCGAGGCGTTGCCCGACGATGTCCGCCTGGCCTGCGTCGCGGTCGGCGGCGCGGCACGCGGCGAGCAGGGCCCGGCGCTGGCCGAGGCGCTGATGGCGCGTGGCATCGACGTGCTGATCGAGCATCCGTTGCTGCCGCGCGAATGGCAGGACCTGCTGCGCAGCGCCGAGCGCCTGGGCCGGCGCTGCCTGCTCAACACCTTCTATCCGCAGTTGCCGGCGGTGGCGCGTTTCATCGAACTGGGCCGCCAGTTGCACCACCGGCGCGGCATCCGCCACCTGGACGCGGCCTGCGGGGTGCAGGTCGGTTTCGCCACCCTGGACATCCTCGCCGCGTTGCTGGAGGGCGTCGGCCCCTGGTCGCTGGAGTCGCCCTCGAACGACCTGTCGGCGATGCGCGGGCTGTCCCTGGTGTTGGCGGAAGTGCCGTTGAGCCTGCACGTGCTCAACGAACTGGCGGCCGCCGACGACGGGCGCATGACCTTGTTGCAGCGCGTCAGCCTGACCACCGATCGCGGCACGCTGAGCCTGCTCAGCCCCCATGGCCCGTTGCTGTGGACGCCTGCGGTGGCGGTACCGGCAGAGGATGACGACGGCCTGTTCGCGCTGTTCGACGAGATAGCCGGCGAACCGCTGCCCAGCGCCCAGCTCTGGTATGCCGAACCGTGCAACTGGGCCCAGGTGCACCAGCGCCTGTGGCCGGCGGCGGCGGCCGAGGCGCTGGCGCTGCTCGCCGACGGCGACGAGGTGCGCCGGCGCAACCAGCGCAGCCTGGAGGTCGCCGCCCTGTGGCAGCGGATCGGCGAGCGCCTTGGCTTCCCCGAGGCGCCGCCGGCGTCGCTGGCGCCGGCGAGCCTGGAACAGGTGCTGGAGCAAGCCTCGTGACCCCGGTGCTGTGGCGCCTGCTGCGCACCTATCGCTGGCGGCTGGCGGCGGCCATGGGGTTGCAGGCCCTGGCCGGGCTCTGCTCGCTGTTGCCCTGGATGCTTCTCGCCTGGCTCGCCGAGCCGCTGGCGCGCGGCCAGGCGCAGCCGGCCCTGCTGGCCCTGGTGCTGCTGGCGGTGCTGGCCTGGCTGGGCTGCCAGGCGCTGGCCGCGCACCTGGCCCACCGGGTCGACGCGGACCTCTGCAACGACCTGCGCCTGCGCCTGCTGGCGCACCTGCAACGGCTGCCGCTGGACTGGTTCGGTCGCCAGGGCCCGGACGGCGTGGCGCGCCTCGTGGAGCAGGACGTGCGGGCCCTGCACCAACTGATCGCGCACGCTCCCAACGATCTCAGCAACCTGTTGGTGGTGCCGCTCGTCGCGTTGCTCTGGCTGGCCTGGCTGCACCCCTGGCTGCTGCTGTTCTGCCTGCTGCCGCTGGTGCTGGCCGCCGCCGGCTTCCTGCTGCTGCGCTCGGCGCGCTACCGCGACCTGGTGCTGCGGCGCAACGCCGCGCTGGAAAGGCTCTCGGCGGACTATGGCGAATTCGCCCACAACCTGCTGCTGGCCCGACAGTACCCCGGCGCCGGCATACAACAGGGCGCCGAGGCGTCGGCGGCGGCCTTCGGCGAAGCGTTCGGCGCCTGGGTGAAGCGGGTCGGCCACCTCGCCGCGCTGGTCTACGTGCAGTTGTCGACGCCCTGGCTGCTGGCCTGGGTCCTGCTCGGCGCGCTGGTCCTGGATGCCCTCGGCGTGCCGCTGGCGCTCGGCCAGGCCTGTGCCTTCCTGCTCCTGCTGCGGGCCCTGGCCGCCCCGGTGCAGGCGCTCGGCCACGGCGGCGACGCGCTGCTGGGCGCGCGCGCCGCCGCCGAGCGCCTGCAGCAGGTATTCGACCAGGCGCCGTTGGCCGAGGGCCGCTCGACCCGCGAGCCGGTCGATGGCGCGGTGGCGCTGCACGGCCTGGGCCATGCCTACGAGGGCGTGGAGGTCCTGGCCGATATCGATCTGGAGCTGAAGGATGGCAACCTGGTGGCCCTGGTCGGTCCCTCGGGCTCCGGCAAGAGCACCCTGCTGCACCTGCTGGCGCGCTACATGGACGCGCAGCGCGGCGAACTGGAGATTGGCGGCCTGGCACTGAAGGACATGCCCGATGCCGTGCGCCATCGGCATATCGCGCTGGTCGGCCAGCAGGCGGCGGCGCTGGAGATATCCCTGGCCGACAATATCGCCCTGTTCCGCCCCGATGCCGATCTCCCGGAGATTCGCCAGGCGGCCCGTGACGCCTGCCTCGACGAGCGCATCATGGCCCTGCCGCGTGGCTACGACAGCGTGCCGGGACGCGACCTGCAACTGTCCGGCGGCGAACTGCAACGACTGGCCCTGGCCCGTGCGCTGCTATCGCCGGCGCGCCTGTTGCTGCTCGACGAGCCGACCTCGGCGCTGGATCCGCAGACCGCCCGGCAGGTCCTGCACAACCTGCGCGAGCGTGGCGGCGGCCGGACCCGGGTGATCGTCGCCCATCGTCTGGCCGAAGTCAGCGATGCCGACCTGATCCTGGTGCTGGTCGCTGGCCGTCTGGTCGAACGCGGCGAGCACGCGGCGCTGTTGGCGGCGGACGGCGCCTATGCGCGCTTGTGGCGTGAACAGAACAGCGCGGAGGTGGCGGCATGACCCTGTTCGAACGAATGCGTGCGCTGCCCGAAGACTGCCGTGCCGCGTTGCGCCGGGCAAGCGCTTGGGCGGTCCTGGCGGCGCTGCTGGACGCCGCTTGCGGCGTATTGCTGGTGCCGTTGGTCGAGGCCTGGTTCGCCGAAGGCGCGTTGCCCTGGCGCTGGGTCGCCGCGTTGCTCGGCTTGAGCCTGGCGCAGGCGCTGTTGCAGTACCTGGCCCTGCGTCGCGGTTTCGCCGCCGGCGGCTCGCTGGCGGCTGGACTGGTGCGCAGCCTGGTGGCGCGCTTGCCGCGCCTGGCGCCGCCGGCGCTGCGCCGGGTCGCGCCGGCCGAAGGCCTGCTGCGCGGCCCGGTGATGCAGGCGATGGGCATTCCGGCGCACCTGCTGGGGCCGCTGATCGCCGCGATGGTGACGCCGCTCGGGGTGATCCTCGGGCTGTTCCTGATCGACCCGTCCATCGCCCTCGGCCTGCTCGTCGCCGGTGCCGTCCTCGCCGCGCTGTTGCGCTGGAGCGGGCGGCGCAATCTGGCGGCGGAGGATGCCCGGCTGGCCGCCGAGCGCGACGCCGCACGGCAGTTGCAGGCGTTCGCCGAACGCCAGCCGCTGCTGCGCGCGGCGCAGCGCGAAAGCGTCGCCCGCCAGGGGCTGGAAGAGGCCTTGCGCAGTCTCCACCGCAGCACCCTGGAACTGTTGCGGCGCAGCCTGCCCAGCGGCCTCGGCTTTGCCCTGGCGGTGCAGGCGGCGTTCGCCTTCGCCCTGCTCGGCGGCGCCTGGGCGGTGGAGCGGCAATGGCTGGACGGCGCGCGGCTGGTGGCCGTGCTGGTGCTGCTGGTGCGCTTCATCGAGCCGCTGGCCCAGCTCACCCATCTCGACCAGGCGTTGCGCGGCGCCTGGCAGGCGCTGGACACCCTGCTGCGGGTTTTCGCCCTGGCTCCGCTGCACAGCCCCGAGCCGGGCGAGCGGCCGCACGACGCCAGCCTGGCGGCCGAGGCCGTGGAATTGCGCCTGGAAGATGGCCGCGCCTTGCTCGAGGACATTTCCCTGAGGCTGGAGCCGGGTTCGCTGAACGTCCTCGTCGGACCCTCCGGGGCCGGCAAGAGCAGCCTGCTGGCGCTGCTCGGGCGGCTCTACGACGTCGATGCCGGGCGTGTCCTGCTGGGTGGCGTGGATATCCGCCGGTTGAGCGAAACGACCCTCGCCGCCAGTCGCAACCTGGTGTTCCAGGACAACGGCCTGTTCCGCGGCAGCGTTGCCTGGAACCTGCGCATGGCGCGAGCGGACGCCGATCTCGAAGCGCTGCGCGAGGCGGCGCGGGCGGTTGGCCTGCTGGAAGAGATCGAGGCCTGGCCGCAGGGCTGGGACAGCGACGTCGGCCCCGGCGGCGCACTGCTTTCCGGCGGCCAGCGGCAACGCCTGTGCCTGGCTCGCGGGCTGCTCTCGACGGCGCCGTTGCTGCTGCTCGACGAGCCCACCGCCAGCCTCGACGCCGCCAGCGAGGCGCAGGTGCTGCGCAGCCTGCTCGGGTTGCGCGGCCAGCGCACCCTGCTGGTAGTGACCCACCGCCCGGCGCTGGCGCGTCAGGCCGACCAGGTACTGCTGCTGGAGGAGGGGCGCCTGCGCCTCAGCGGACGTCACGCCGATCTGCTCGTCCGGGACGACTGGTATGCCGGTTTCGTCGGGCTGGCGGGCGAGGAAAGTTCCGCGACGGTCGTGGATCGATAGAGAAAGACCGGCAATCGAAAAAGCCCCGGAGACGATTTCTTCATAATGATAAGCATTATCAAATCGTATATCCCCCGAGGCTGTTCGAACGATGAAAACGGAGACGAAGGTGATCAAGGGACGCCAGGGCATCGCCCGCAATCGGCACACCCCGTTGTGCCTGGGGCTGCTGCTGGCGCTGAGTCCGCTGGCGGCGGCCGTGGCCGACGCGCGCAAGGACGGCGAGACGGAACTGCCGGACATGGTGATCAGCGGAGAAAGCACGTCTGCCACCCAGCCGCCGGGGGTGACTACCCTGGGCAAGGTGCCGCTCAAGCCGCGCGAGCTGCCGCAGTCCGCCAGCGTCATCGACCATGAGCGCCTCGAACAGCAGAATCTGTTCAGCCTCGACGAAGCCATGCAGCAGGCCACCGGGGTCACCGTGCAGCCGTTCCAGCTGCTGACCACCGCCTACTACGTGCGCGGCTTCAAGGTCGACTCCTTCGAGCTGGACGGGGTGCCGGCGCTGCTTGGCAATACTGCCAGTTCGCCGCAGGACATGGCGATCTACGAGCGGGTCGAGATCCTTCGCGGCTCCAACGGACTGCTGCATGGCACCGGCAACCCGGCGGCCACCGTCAACCTGGTGCGCAAGCGGCCGCAGCGCGAATTCGCCGCCAGCACCACCCTCAGCGCCGGGCGCTGGGACCGCTACCGCGCCGAGGTCGACGTCGGCGGCCCGCTGAGCGCCAGCGGCAACGTGCGCGGCCGAGCGGTGGCCGCCTACGAGGACCGCGACTACTTCTACGACGTGGCCGACCAGGGCACCCGCCTGCTCTACGGGGTGACCGAGTTCGACCTGAGCCCCGACACCCTGCTCACCGTCGGTGCGCAATACCAGCACATCGACTCGATCACCAACATGGCCGGGGTACCGATGGCCAAGGATGGGTCCAATCTCGGGCTGTCCCGCGACACCTACCTCGATGTCGACTGGGACCGCTTCAAGTGGGACACCTACCGCGCCTTCGGCTCCCTCGAACAGCAACTGGGCGGCGGCTGGAAAGGCAAGGTCAGCGCCGAATACCAGGAAGCCGATTCGCGCCTGCGTTACGCCGGCTCCTTCGGCGCCATCGACCCGCAGACCGGCGACGGTGGCCAGCTGATGGGCGCCGCCTACAAGTTCAAGAGCATCCAGCGCAGCCTCGACGCCAACCTCAATGGGCCGGTGCGACTGTTCGGCCTGACCCACGAACTGCTCGGTGGGGTCACCTACGCCCAGGGCGAGACCCGCCAGGACACCGCACGCTTCCTCAACCTGCCGAACACCCCGGTCAATGTCTACCGCTGGGACCCGCACGGCGTGCCGCGCCCGCAGATCGGCCAGTACACTTCGCCGGGCACCACCACCACCACCCAGAAAGGCCTCTATGCCCTGGGCCGGATCAAGCTCGCCGAGCCGCTGACCCTGGTGGTCGGCGGCCGCGAAAGCTGGTGGGACCAGGACACCCCGGCCACCCGCTTCAAGCCCGGTCGCCAGTTCACGCCCTACGGCGGGCTGATCTGGGACTTCGCCAGGGACTGGTCGTGGTATGTCAGCTACGCCGAGGTCTACCAGCCGCAGGCGGATCGCCAGACCTGGAACAGCGAGCCGCTGAGCCCGGTGGAAGGCAAGACCTACGAAACCGGGATCAAGGGCGAACTGGCCGACGGCCGCCTGAACCTGTCGCTGGCGGCGTTCCGCATCGACCTGGAGAACAATCCGCAGGAAGACCCGGACCATCCGGGGCCGCCCAACAATCCGTTCTACATCAGCGGCGGCAAGGTGCGCAGCCAGGGCTTCGAGCTGGAAGGCACCGGCTACCTGACGCCCTACTGGAGTCTCTCGGCCGGCTACACCTACACCAGCACCGAGTACCTCAAGGACAGCCAGAACGACTCGGGGACGCGCTACTCCACCTTCACCCCGAGGCACCTGCTGCGCCTGTGGAGCAACTACGACCTGCCCTGGCAGGATCGGCGCTGGAGCGTCGGCGGCGGACTCCAGGCGCAGAGCGACTACAGCGTCGACTACCGTGGCGTGAGCATGCGCCAGGGCGGCTACGCACTGGTCAACATGCGCCTGGGCTACAAGATCGACGAGCACTGGACGGCGGCGGTCAACGTCAACAACCTGTTCGACCGGACCTACTACCAGAGCCTGTCCAACCCCAACTGGAACAACCGCTACGGCGAACCGCGCAGCTTCAACGTCAGCCTGCGGGGCGCGTTCTGATGCCGCGCCGGCCGGGCTTCGGCTGGGCCTGGCGGGTTCCGCTGGCGCTCGCCGGCAGCCTGGCGGCGGCGACCGCCAGCGGCTATCTGTTGACTCGCGGGCTGCCCCTGGACGACCCGCTCGAGCGTCTCTACGCCGGGCTCTTCGGCGCGCTCGGGGTGGGCTTGTTGCTGCTTGTCGGCGGGTTGCTGGCGCGTGATCCGGGCAACTTCGCCTGGCGCCTGGGCGGTAGCCTGCTGGCACTGGGCCTGGCGTTGTGGCTGCTGGCGGGGCGCGGTTGAAGTGGCGGCGCGTCCTCTCCTGCTCTCGCTGCACGGTGGCGCCGGCGCGCTGTTCGGCGTGCTGCTGTTCGTGGTGCTGTTCAGTGGCGCCTGGAGTCTTGGCCACGACGACCTGCGCGAGTGGCTGCGGGCCCCGGCGCAGGCGGGAGGAGAAGCCCTTGCGCTGGAGCGCCTGCTCGAACGGGCGGGCGAGGAAGGCGTCGACATCGGCGATACGACCCTGCTGCTGCCCGCTCCCGGCCATGCCGCCTTCAGCGTCTGCGATGCGCGCCTGGACTGCCGGCTGGACCTCGACCCGGCCAGCGGCCGGGTGCTGCCACCGACGCCGGCGCTGGACCTCCTGCTGAACCTGCACAAGAGCCTGTTCGTCGGCTTCCCCGGGCGGGTGCTGGTCAGCCTGTTCGGTGTATCGCTGTTGCTGCTGTGCCTGGCCGGCGTGCTGCTGCACAGCCGCCGCTGGCGCGACCTGCGGCGTTGGCGGCGGGATCGCGGGCTGCGCCTGGCGCTGTTCGACCTGCATGGCCTGATCGGCATCTGGGGACTGCCCTGGCTGCTGTTGTTCGGTTTCACCGGCGCGCTCAGCGGGCTGGGCGCTCTCGGGACCCTGCTGCTGGCGCCGGTGGCCTACCCGCAGGAACCGAACCGGGTGTTCGTCGAGTTGATGGGACCGCCGCCGCCCGCCGCCGAGGGGCGGCCATTGGCGTCCCGCATCGATCTCGACCGCCTGCTTGCCGGCGATGCCGTGCGGGCGCCCGGCTTCGTTGCCCAGCGTTTGAGCCTCAGCCATGCCGGGGATGTCGCCGGCAGCGTGGAGATCGCCGGTATCCAGCGTGGCCTGCCGAGTACCGCGAACTTCGAGCGGCACCGCTATCGGCTGGCCGACGGCGCCCTGCTCGGCGAGCGCAGCTCGGCGCAGCGCGGGTTCTGGCTGCGCGCCTTCATCGCCGTGCAGCCGTTGCATTTCGCCCAGTACCAGTGGCTCGGGCCGGGCTGGTCCGCCGCGTTGCGCGGCCTGCACCTGGCGATGGGCCTCGGCGCCTGCCTGCTCTGCGCCAGCGGCCTGTACCTGTGGCTGCAACGACGCGCCTCGGCGCCGGACGCCCGCGTACGGCTCTTGCAGCGCCTGAGCCAGGGTTTCTGTGCCGGCCTGGTGGCGGCGGCCGCGTTGCTCCTGCTGGGGCTGCAACTCGCCCCCTCGGAGCTACTCGCCGGACCCTGGCCGGGGCGGCTGTTCCTTGTCCTGTGGGCCGCCGCTGGCCTGGCGGCGTTGCTGCTGCCGGGCGACTGGCCGCTGGCGCGCGGGTTGCTCGGCGTCGCCGGGTTGGCCTGCCTGGCGGCCGCCGTCGCGCACCTGGCGCCCTGGCTCATGCGCGGCCGGCTGCCGGCCCTGGGCTCCGACCTCACCTTGATCCTCTGCGGCGCGCCGCTCATCCGGCACGCCTGGATGCAGGCGCGCGCCGCCGCGCCACCCGCCCACCCCCGTGTCACCGGAGACCACCATGCTTGAGCTGTATCGCCACCGCCGCCTGGTCATCACCCTGGCGTTGCTCTACCTGTCCCAGGGCATTCCCATCGGCCTGGCCATGGACGCCCTGCCCACCCTACTGCGCCAGGATGGCGCGCCATTGCAGGCGCTGGCGTTCCTGCCCCTGGTGGGGCTGCCCTGGGTGGTCAAGTTCCTCTGGGCGCCCTGGGTTGACAACCATTGGTCGCGCCGTCTCGGCCGGCGGCGTAGCTGGATCCTGCCGATGCAATGCATCGTCCTCGCCTGCCTGCTCGGCCTGGCGACGCTCGGCCTCGGCGTGGCCAGCGCCGGTTGGGCGGTCGGCCTGCTGGCGCTGGCTTCGCTGGCCAGCGCGACCCAGGACATCGCCACCGACGGCATGGCGGCGGAGCACTTCAGCGGCGAGCTGCTGGCCAAGGTCAACGCGGTACAGATCGCCGGGGTGATGATCGGCTTCTTCGGCGGCGGCGCCGGCAGCCTGATCCTCGCCGGGCATTTCGGCCAGCGCACGGCGTTCCTGGTCATGGCCTGCGTGCCGCTGGCAAGCCTGTGCTGCGTGCTCGCCCTGGGGCGCGGCGACCCCCACGAACTCCCCCCGGCACCGGCCGCCAAGGCCAGCCTGCTGCGCTTCCTGCGTCGGCCGCTGGCGCCTTCGCTGCTGGCGCTGGCACTGCTGTCGGCGATGACCGCGGTATCCGGCTTCGGCCTGTCCAAGCTGTACCTCAGCGATGCCGGCTGGGCCTTGCAGGACATCGGCCGGCTGGGCATGAGCGGTGGCCTGGTCACGGTATTCCTCGGCTGCGGCGGCGGCGCCTGGCTGGTCAGGCGGATCGGCCTGTGGCGCGGTTTCGCCCTTGGCGTGGTGCTCGCCGGTTGTTCGGCGCTGCTCTGGTATCTGCAGGCCGGTCGCTGGTTGGCACTGAGCGAAGGATTGGCGTGGACCTGCGTGCTGATCGGCTCGCTGGCTACCGGCATCACCTCGGTGGCGATCCTCACCGCGGCGATGCGCTTCGCCGGCCAGGGCGGCCAGGCCGGCACCGATGTCACCGCGGTGCAGAGCACCCGAGACCTCGGCGAGATGCTGGCGTCTTCGTTCCTGGTCAGCCTCACCGCGCAGATCGGCTATGCCGGCGGTTTCCTCACCGGCAGCGCCCTGGCGGTGCTGGCCCTGCTGCTCGCCCTGCGCCTGCAGGCCGGCGAGGGGCGCGGGGAGTGGAAGGGGCGGGCGGAAGAGGCCTGAGGCGTTGCCGATAGGCGCGCAGCGCCCGGCACCCGCACGGATGCCGCCTCTCCCGCGGACGGGAGAGGCGGGAGAGGGCAGGCGCGGTGGCCTGCCCGGTATTGCTAGCGTGGCCGTTCCACTTGGTTGCGGTAGCTGCCGGTGATCGCTTCCAGCGCCGCGCTCTTCTCGGTCTTCGGTCGCGAAGCCGCGGCCCATTCCTCTTTTTCCCGTTCGCGGTTGGCCAGGATGATCTTGTTGGCGGTCGGCCGCCGCGCTTCTTCGTATTCGCGCAGGGCTGCGGCCACGTCGGCGTTGCGCGCCAGCGCGGCGGCCAGCTCGATGCCGTCGAGGATCGCCTGCGAAGCGCCGTTGGCGCCCATCGGATACATCAGGTGGGCGGCGTCGCCGAGCAGCGTGATGCGTCCCCGGCCCCAGTGCGGCAGCGGATCGCGGTCGACCATCGGGTACTGCAGGATCAACTGGTTGCGGGTCAGCAGGTCGCGGATGTCGAACCAGCCCAGGTCCCAGTCGGCGAAGAACGGCAACACGTCTTCCAGGCGTCCGTTGCGGTTCCAGTCGGCCTCGTTGTCGAGCTGGCCGACGGCGGCGCTCGGCACCATGCACACCCAGTTCACCAGCGACTTGCCTTCGGCCGCGTGGCGCGCCGAGATCGGATAGGCGACCAGGCGCGACCAGTGCTCGTCGTTGGCGACGATCATGGTCTTGCCGTCGAGGAAGCGGTCGAACTCGGTGACGCCGCGCCACATGGTGATCCCACCGTGGGACAGCGGCCCCTGGTCGGGATGCAGGTGCACGCGGACCGCCGAATGGATGCCGTCGGCGCCGACCAGCACATCGGCACCGAGCGCCAGGGGCTTGCCGTGTCCGTCGCGGGCGCCGATCAGTACGCGGCCGTCGCGCTCTTCGATGCGCTCCACGCCGAGACCGGTGCGTACCGCCTGTTGGCCGAGACGCTCGCGCACCGCGGCGAGCAGGATCATCTGCAGTTCGCCGCGATGGATCGAGTACTGCGGATAGGCGTTGCCGGCTTCCACCCCGCGCGGCTCGGACCATACCGTGGCGCCGCTCTGGTCGATGTAGCGCAGCTCGTGGGTGGGGATGGCGGTGGCCGCCAGCGCCGGGCCGAGGCCCAGTTCGGCGAGGGCCTCGACCGCCGCCGGCTGGATATTGATGCCGACGCCAAGGGGGCGTATCTCGCTGCTGCTTTCCAGCAGCGTGACCTTGCCGATGCCGGCCTGGTGCAGGGCCAGGGCGCAACTGAGGCCGCCGATGCCGGCGCCGGCAATGAGGATATCGATGGGTTCGCTCATGGGTGCTTCCTTTTCTCGAGTGTTCGAATCGATGGGGGTTCGGCTGGGACGGATGACCGTTTACCGCGATGAAACGTCGGCGCAGCGGCGGATAACGCCGGTGGCGTTATTCGCCCTACGGCCCGACTACGGGGCCGCGGGACGCATATCCGCCATGAAACGCCGGCGCAGCGGTGTCGTCACGGTTGCAGGTAGCGGTGCTTCCAGCCTCCTTCGTCGCGGTCGTAGCGCAGGCGCTCGTGCAGCCGCTCGGTGCCGTTGCCCCAGAACTCCACCGACTCCAGGCACAGTTCGAACAGGCAGTAGCCCGGCGGGCGCGGCAGCGGGCCGTCGGTTTCCGCCAGGCGCCGGGCTTCGGCGCGCAGGGCGTGGATGTCGGCGAGGGTTTCGCTCTGCCGCGAGGCGATCGACATCGGGTGGGTCTGGTACGGGCGGCTCAGCCACTGGGCGTCGGCACGCTCGTCGGGCAGGCGTTCGGCGTGGCCGTTGAGGATGATCTGCTGGCTGCTCTCGCGCCAGTACAGCACCCCCGAGGCCCAGGGGTTCTGCGCCAGTTCGCGGCCCTTCTGGCTATCGGCGTGGGTGGCGAACACCACCCCGCGCTCGCCCAGCTCGGCGATCACCACGATCCGCGTCGACGGCCGGCCCTGCCCGTCGACCGTGGCCAGGGCCAGTGCCCGCGGCTCGCGCACGCCGTAGCGGCGGGCGCGTTCCAGCCAGTTGCGCAGCACCTCCATGGGGTTCGCCGGCGGCGCCTCGAACTCCGGGAAAGGGGCTTCGATGGTCCCGGTGAGGGACTCGGAAATGTTCGCGTTGACGCCCATCATGGCGTTCCTCCGTTCTGCCCGTTCACAGGTAGGCCCGGCCTTCGGCGAAGGCCGCGCCGTTGCCCGACACTTCCACCGTCGAGACCCGCTCGCCGGCACCCTCGGCGCGGGCGTACATGCGCGACGGCCGGCCGATCTCGACGCCCTGGAGGATCTCGATCTGCTGCCCGTAGGGGATCTGCCGGTGGCGCGCCAGGTGGATCGCCAGCGGCCCGGCGGCGGAACCGGTGGCGGCGTCCTCGACCACGCCGTAGGCCGGCGAGAACATGCGGCTGCGCCAGTGCCGCCCGGCGCCGGCGAAGCAGTTCACCGCCAGGTCCGGGAAGTCGCACAGCGCGCGGTGGTCGGGGTGCAGCGCGGACAGCGCGGCGACGCTCTCCAGGCCGACGAAGACGTGGCGCGGGCCGTTGCGGTAGACCTCGATGGGAAAGGTCGAGCCCTTCAGGCCGAGGGCGGCGAGCAGCTCGGCCGGGCGGCTGAAGTGCTCCCAGGTGGGGATCGGCTGCTGCATGCTGCAGGCCACCACCTTGCCGTCCTGGCGCTCCAGGGCGAAGGGCACGGTGCCCATCCTGGTCTCCAGGAACAGCCTGTCCTTGTCGGTCTCGGCGCCCAGGGCGATGGCGGTGCCCAGCAGCGGGTGGCCGGCGAACGGCAGTTCGTTGACCGGGGTGAAGATGCGGATGCGCGCGTCGCCGTCCTGTTGCGGGCGGAGCACGAAGGTGCTCTCCGACAGGTTCATCTCCCGCGCCATGCGCTGCATGCGCTCGCCGCTGAGGTCGTCGCAGTCGAAGAACACCGCCACCGGGTTGCCTTGCAGCGGTTCGCTGGCGAAGGCGTCTATCACGACATATCTGTGCATGGGCTCTCCTGGCTCAGGGCCGCCGCTCGACCAGCGCGTGGCGCAGCAGGTCGGCGATGATGCGCGGACCCTCGCGGGTCAGCACCGATTCGGGGTGGAATTGCATGGAGGCGAAGCGCGGCCCGCGCAGGGCGTGGACCTCGCCGGTCTCGCGGTCGCGGCTGATCTCGATCGGGCCGACCTCGGGGATCTCGATGCGGTCCTGCAGGGCGCGCGCGGCGAAGGTGTTGTAGAAGCCGACGCGCTCGGCGGCGCCGAACAGGTCGATCTGTTTCTGCACGCCCTGGTTGGGTTCCTGCCGGCGTTGCAGGTCCAGGCCCAGGCACAGGCTCAGCACCTGGTGGCTCAGGCACACGGCGAGGAACGGCCGGCGCTCGCTGAGCAGCGAACGGATGGCCAGGTGCAGGTGGCCGATCTTCGGCTGGCCGATCTCGGTGGGGTTGCCCGGGCCGGGGCCCATGATCACCAGGTCGTAGCCGTCGAACGAGTACGGCTCCTGGAAGCCGCGCACGGTCACCGTCAGGCCCAGCGACTTGAGCTGCTTGGCGATCATCGAGGTGAAGGTGTCCTCGGCATCGACGATCAGCACCTCGCGTCCGGACAGGTCGGCCTGCAACTGCTGGCGCTCGCTGGCGCCGCGCAGCCAGAAGTCGGCGATCGGCGCGTTGCGGCTGGCCAGCGCCGCCACCACGTGCGGGTGCGAGCCCAGGCGCTGCGGCGCCTGGCTCTTCAGCGCGGCGATCAGCCCGGAAGCCTTGGCCCGGCTTTCCGCCGCCTCGCCCAGGGGATCGGAGTGGCGCACGATGGTCGAGCCGACGCCGATGCGCAGGCGGCCGTCGCCCTCGATCTCGGCGGTGCGGATCAGGATCGCCGAGTCCAGCGTGCGCCCGCCCTGGCCGTCGCCGCCGATCAGCGCCGCCACCCCGCTGTAGTAGCCGCGACCCTGCGGCTCGTAGCGGCGGATCACCCGGCAGGCGCTTTCCAGCGGGCTGCCGGTGACGGTCGGGGCGAACAGCGTCTCGCGCAGCACCTCGCGCACGTCGCGGTTGGTCTGGCCCTCGATGAAGTACTCGGTGTGCGCCAAGTGCGCCATCTCCTTGAGGTAGGGACCGAGCACCCGGCCGCCGTCCTCGCAGATCCGCGCCATCATCTTCAGCTCCTCGTCCACCACCATGTACAGCTCGTCGGCTTCCTTGCGGTTGTCGAGGAATTCCATGACCTCGGCCAGGTTCGGCCCGGCCGGCGGGTAGCGGTAGGTGCCGCTGATCGGGTTCATCACCGCCAGGCCGTCGCGCACGCTGATGTGCCGCTCGGGCGAGGCGCCGACCAGGGTGCGTTCGCCGGTGTGGACGATGAAGGTCCAGTAGGCGCCCTTCTCGCGCAGCAGCAACTGGCGGAAGAAACTCAGCGCGCTGGCCGTGGCGTAGCCGTCGATGCGCGCCTGGAAGCGCCGCTTGATCACGAAGTTGGCGCCTTCGCCGCGACCGATCTCGTCGGCGATGACCCGCCCGACCACTTCGGCGTAGGCCTCGTCGTCGAGGTCGAAAGCTTCCTCGCTCAGTTCCAGCGCCTGGTTCGGCAGCAGCGCCAGGGCCTGCTCCAGCGGCAGCAGTTCCTGCTCCAGGACCTTCAGCGCCAGCAGCGGCGTGCCGTCGTCGAGCGCCTCGAAGCCGCGCTCGGCGATCTGCCGGTAGGGAATCAGCGCCAGCAGGTCATGGCGCGGCAGGCCCGGGCCGGGCTCGTCCAGTGGCAGGTCGGCCAGGCCGTGCAGTTCGAGCGTCTCGCCGCGAATCACGTCGAGCAGGCCCGGGCCATTGCTTTCCGGGCGGTAGAGCAAGGCGAACGGCGCCGGCCGTTCGAGCAGGCGCTGCAACAGCGATGTGGGCAGGGCGTTCATTCCAGCACCTCGTCGGTGGTGACCACCATCGCGCAGCGGCTGGCGGCGTACTCCAGGGCCATGCGGTGGTGCGCCTCGCTGAAGTCGGCGATGGCGTCGGCCACCAGGAACGGCTGGATGTCGTTGGAGTAGGCGTCGACCGTGGAGATCAGCACCCCGACGTGGGCGTATACGCCGCACAGCACCAACTGGTCGCGGCCGGCGGCGCGCATCCGCTGGAGCAGGTCGGAGTGGAAGAAGGCGCTGTAGCGCCACTTGGTCAGCAGCCAGTCGTCCGGCCCCGGCGCCAGCTCCTCGACCACTTCGCGGTCGGCCGGACTGGCGCGCATGCCCGGCCCCCAGAAGTCCTTGAGCAGGCCGCGCTGCTCCTCGGTCATGCTGCCCGGCTGGGCGGTGTAGGCGATCTGCACGCCCTGCTCGACGCACCAGCGGCGCAGCCGCGCGGCGTTGGCCACCAGCCCGGCACGCAGGCTCTCGGGCAGCGGGCGCAGGAAGTAGCGCTGCATGTCGTGCACCAGCAGCACCGCGCGCCGCGGCTCCAGGCTCCAGCGCGCCAGGTTGGCCGGCAGCTGCTGGGCGGTCGGCAAGGGATAGGCGGTGATTTCGGGAATGCCGCTCATGCCACGGTCTCCAGGGGGAAGGTTGCGCTCGGGATCGCTTCTGCGCCGGACCAGGCCATCACCGCGCTGAGCGCCTGCCAGGGGTTCAGCCGCGGATCGCAGAGGCTGGTGTAGTGCCGGCTGACCTGGTGCAGGCCGCTGGAATCGGCGACGCACTCGGTGACGTCGTCCGGGGTGGTTTCCAGGTGCAGCCCGGCGGCCACGCCGCCGGAGCCGGACACCGCCAGGCGGAACGCCGCCACCTCCTCGGCGATGCTGCGCACCAGGCGGGTCTTGTTGCCGCAGGGCGCGACGATGGTGTTGCCGTGCATCGGGTCGCTCAGCCAGATCACCGGGTGCCCGGCCGCGCGCACCGCCTCCACCAGCGGTGGCAGGCGCTCGCCGACCTTCTGCGCGCCCATCCGCGCGATCAGCGTCAGGCGCCCCGGCTCGCGGCGCGGGTCGAGGCGCTCGCAGAGCGCCAGCAACTGGTCGCGGCCGATCTCCGGACCGACCTTGCAGGCCACCGGGTTGAGCACCTCGGCCAGCAGCGCCACATGGGCGCCGTCGACCTGGCGGGTGCGCTCGCCGATCCACGGCCAGTGGGTCGAACCGAGGTAGACCCGGCGCTGCTCGTCCTCGCGCAGCATCGACAGCTCGTAGTCGAGCAGCAGCATCTCGTGGCTGGTCCAGACCGGCGAGGCATTCGCCTCCTGCCCGGACGCGGCGTCCCAGCCCAGGTGGCGCATGATGTTGCGCGCCGCCGCGTAGCCCTTGAGGATCCGCTGCGGATCGGCCCGGCGCTGCTCGGCATGGGCCTCGCGGCCGTTGACCATGTCGCCACGATAGACCGGCAGGGTCTGCTCGCCGACCTGCTCGTGCGGCTTGGAACGCGGCTTGGCGTACTGCCCGGCGATGCGCCCGACGCGGATCACCGGCCGCCGGCCGGCCAGGCGCAGGGCGCCGGCCAGCAGTTCCAGCACGGCGGCCTTGCGCGCCACGTTCTCGGCATGGTGGTCGTCCATGTCCTCGGCGCAGTCGCCGCACTGCACCACCAGCGCCTCGCCGCGGGCGACCCGCGCCAGGGTCGCGCGCAGGGCCAGGATGTCGCCGGCGCGGATCAGCGCCGGACTGCCGCGCAGGTACGCCTGCACGTCGCGCAGGCGCGACGGATCGCCCCATTCGGGTTGCTGCAGCGCTTCGCAGCGCCGTACGCGTTGCAATAGATCGTCCATAGTTCACCCCTTCCAGGATGGCCTCAGGTGGGAATGCCTTCGCGTTTGATCTGCGGGACCGGAATGCTCAGGGCGCGCAATTGCTGGAAGACGTTCATGAATTCGCGGTTGCGCTTGATCTTGCCGTCGTCCAGCTCGAAGGAATGCAGGAAGTGGTTTTCGTAATAACCTTCGGGATATCCGGGGAAAAGAATCTTGCCGTGACCGTCGCATTCGACCCAGAAATGATTGGGGTCGTCGGTTCCGAATATATTTATGTTGTACCACTCCCAATCGGGAAAGCACTTCAATGACCAGACGGCATGTTCCGCAAGTTTGTCTTTGCCACGAATGACGATGGGCGAGCCGGTATCGGTGGTCCATAAACCGCCACAGCCGTCCTCGACGAAAAGTTCATGGCGGCGCAGGCGATCCTGGCCTTTGGTATTCATGTACTTCTCGACGGTGGCGCGATTCTTTTCGCGAAGTTCGTTGGCATCGGTGAAACCGATTGGATTTGTCGTGTCAGGCATCGTCAATGCTCCTTGGCGGTAGATGTCATTCAAGTGGGAATACCGTCACGTTTTATTTGCGGAACGGCTATTCCCAATGCACGCAATTTCTGCATCGGGTTCATGAACTCGCGATTGCGTTTTATCCGGCCGTTCTCGAGTTCGAAGGAATGGATGTAGTGGTTCTCGCAATAGCCCTGCGGATACCCCGGGACCAGCGCCTTGCCGCGCCCGTCGCACTCGACCCAGAAGTGGTTCGGATCCTCGGTCTCGAAGATCCGCACGTTGTGCCACTCCCAGTCGGGGAAGCAGCGCTCGAGCCACTCGGCGAGCCGCCTGAGGCTCTCATGGCCCCGGAAGACCAGGGGTTCACCGCTTTCCGTGGTCCAGTTACCGGCGCAGCCGTCCTCGACGAACAGGCTGTGCCGCTGTAACCGTTCGGCCCCCTTCATTGCCATGTAGCGCTCCACCGTGGCGCGATTCAGGCGCCGCAGACGCTCGATGTCGAGGGGTGTTTCCCTGTACCGCTGACCGTTCATGCGCCGCCTCCGAGAGGGCTCTCCAGGTATGCCGGAGAAACTTTTCCCTCGCGGCATCGGTTATTCGCTGGCGCGCAGGAGTTCGTCGCTCGGTAAGGGAGCGATATTCGCTGGGCGCATTGTTTATACGTAGGGTGAAATTTCGCGTTACATATGTTCGCCTGTCGTTTCCAGTTTTCGAAAGGCAATAGGAGTTTCATCCAGGGTTTCTTTTGGAAACCTGTCGGTAATGGATTCGCAATGCTTTCGTTAAGGTGCGACAGACGAGGTCGCGAAGACTTTCAGCGTCATTCCGTGAAGTGTTTCAAATAGCCAGCATCCCTGGTCGCTGATGTGGATTGCATAAAACACAGAACGCTCGTACCGGCTCAACTACAAGATCTGGTAGGTGCCAGACAGGGTATGCGGGATTGCTAAGCTGATGCTTCCTGCAATGCCGGAGGTTGTAGCCAAGTTGTAATTTTATTCTTTCGGTACGCAGGAAAAGGCTCTGGAACAGGCAGTTGGAAAGTTCCAGGGTTGTTTCCGCAACGAGATCCAGGCAGCGCTGATCCGGGGGATGAGCGCATTTTTTCTCAAAGTTCCGAATGAACCGGGGTGTTCTGCGGTATTTCTCGCCGAGCGGGCAAGAAGTGCGAAATAGAGCGCTTGGGTACTTCTCGGGTTACGGAAATGTGTAACGAGAGAGAATAAAAGATGAATAATTCGAATCTTGCTGCTGCGCGTAATTTGATACAAGTTGTTACCGGGGAATGGAAGTCCCGTTGCGTCTACGTCGCTACGCGCCTCGGGCTGGCCGATCTGATCGAGAGCGGGATCGACAGCGACGAGACGCTGGCCGCCGCGGTCGGTTCCGATGCCGAGCGCATCCATCGACTGATGCGCCTGCTGGTGGCCTTCGAGATCTTTCAGGGCGATACCCGCGACGGCTACGCCAATACCCCCACCAGCCACCTGCTGAGGGATGTCGAGGGCTCCTTCCGCGACATGGTGCTGTTCTACGGCGAGGAGTTCCACGCCGCCTGGACGCCCGCCTGCGAGGCACTGCTCAGCGGTACCCCAGGCTTCGAGCTGGCCTTCGGCGAAGACTTCTACAGCTACCTCAAGCGCTACCCGGATGCCGGCCGGCGCTTCCTGTTGGCGATGAAGGCGAGCAACCTGGCCTTCCACGAGATCCCCAGGCTCCTGGATTTCCGCGGGCGTAGCTTCGTCGACGTCGGTGGCGGTTCCGGCGAATTGACCAAGGCCATCCTGCAGGCCGAGCCCAGCGCCCGGGGCGTGATGCTCGACCGCGAGGGTTCCCTCGGCGTGGCCCGCGACAACCTCTCCAGCCTGTTGGCAGGGGAGCGCGTCAGCCTGGTGGGCGGCGACATGCTGCAAGAGGTGCCGTCCAACGGCGATATCTACCTGCTGTCGCGGATCATCGGCGATCTGGACGAAGCCGCCAGCCTGAGGTTGCTCGGCAATTGCCGCGAGGCGATGGCCGGCGACGGCCGGGTGGTGGTGATCGAGCGGACCATCTCGGCCAGCGAGCCGTCGCCGATGTCGGTGCTCTGGGACGTGCACCTGTTCATGGCCTGCGCTGGCCGCCACCGCACCACCGAGGAGGTGGTCGACCTGCTCGGGCGCGGCGGCTTCGCGGTGGAGCGGATCGTCGACCTGCCGATGGAAACCCGCATGATCGTCGCTGCCAGGGCCTGAATCGGAACTCTCAACGGTTGGCCCCGGCGGTTTCGCCGGCGGCCAGTTGGCCGGCGCCCGGCGCCAGGTCGCCGCTGCCCCAGCCGAGCGCCTTGTAGAGGGCGATGACGTTGACGAACGAGGCGGTCTCCGCCTGCGCCAGTTCCTCGCGGATCTGGTACAGCGCGCGCTGGTTCTCCAGCACCGCCAGGTAGCTGCCGGCGCCGGCGCGGTAGCGTTCGTTGGCGATCTCCAGGGCGTTCGCGCCATGGGTCGCGGACTGGAACAGGGCGACCAGCCGACGCTGGTGTTCGGCCAGTTGGTTGAGCGCGTTGCCGACGTCCTCCTGGGCCAGCAGCAGGGAGCGCTGGTAGCGCGCCAGCGCGGCGTCGGACTGCGCCTCGACGGCGCGCAGGCGGGCCCGTACGTTGCCCAGGCGGAACGCCGGCCAACTGACGCTGGGCGCCAGTTCGAAGGCGCGCGAGGCACTGCCGAGGTCGCCGCTGCGCAGGGCGAAGAAACCGATGAAGCCGCCCAGGTCGAGGCGCGGATAGAGTTCGGCGGTGGCCGCGCCGACGTCTTCGGTGCTCGCTGCCAGTTGCCGCTCGGCGCTGACTACGTCGGGGCGCTGGAGGATCAGGCGGTCGACGTCGCCCAGCGGCAGGTTCTTCGCCAATGGCGCGGCGCCGCTGCCGTCGAGGATCGGCGCGCCGCTGCCCGGCGCCTCGCCGCGCAGCACGTCGAGGCGATAGCGGGCGCTCTCCAGCGCGGTCGTCAGTGGCGGAATCGCCGCTTCGCTGCGCAGCAGGTTGGCCTGGGCGTTCTCCACGTCCTCCGGCAGCCCGCTGCCCAGTTGCAGGCTGCTGCGGGTCAGCTCCAGGGTGTCGCGCCAACTGCGCACCTGGGCGCGCGCCACGTCCAGTCGGCGCTGGTAGCCCTGGATCTCGAAGTAGGCGCGGGCGGTGTCGGCGGCGATGCTCAGGCGTACCAGCCGGAGGTCGGCGTCGGCCGCTTCGGCGCGGGCCAGGGCGGCGTCGGAAAGTCGGCCGAGGCGGCCGAACAGGTCGATTTCCCACTGCGCGTCGAAGCCGGCGCGGTAGCTCTCCGCCAGGCGCCGGCGCGGCTCGCCGTCGTAGTCCAGCTGTTGTTCGATGCTGCGGTTGTAGCCGGCCTGGCTGGTGACCTGCGGCAACTGGTCGAGCCAGCGGTCGTCGAACAGCGCGCGGGCGCTGCGCAGGTTGGCGCGGGCCTCGCGGATGTCGTGGTTGCGCGCCAGTGCCTGGTCGACCAGGCGCACCAGTTGCGGATCGTCGAAGAAGCTCCACCAGGGTGCTTCCCGCCGCTCGCCGGAGAATTCGCCGAGGTGCTCGCTGGCGACGCGTGGCGGCGGCGACTGCGGACGCTGGTAGTCGGGGCCGACGCTGCAGGCGGCCAGGCCGGTGCCGACCGCCAGGGCCAGCGCCAAGCGCGAAAGGTTCGGGTAGGAGCGCTTCATGCCTTGTTCACCAGCAGATCGGCCTCGGCCAGTTGCCGGCTGCGCGGGCTCTTGTCGACTTCCGCGTGGTTGCGCGCCAGCAGGGTATAGACGGTGGGCAGCACGAACAGGGTGAAGAGGGTGCCGACCAGCATCCCGGAGACGATCACCACGCCCAGGCCGAAGCGGCTGGCGGCGCCGGCGCCGCTGGCGAAGAGCAGCGGCACCAGGCCGAAGACCATTGCCGCAGTGGTCATCAGCACCGGCCGCAGGCGGATCTGCGCGGCGCGCAGGATCGCCGCGCGGCGGTCGAGGCGCTCGTGGAGTTGCAGTTCGTTGGCGAACTCGACCATGAGGATGCCGTGCTTGCTGATCAGGCCGATCAGGGTGACCAGGCCGATCTGCGTATAGATGTTCATCGTCGCGTAGCCCAGCGCCAGCGGCAGCAGCGCGCCGCAGATCGACAGCGGCACGGTGATCAGGATGATCAGCGGGTCGGCCAGGCTCTCGTACTGCGCGGCGAGCACCAGGTAGATCACCACCAGGGCGGCGAGGAAGGCGAACACCAGGGTGTTGCCTTCCTGGGTGTATTGCCGCGAGTCGGATTGCCAGTCGTGGCTGAAGCCGGCCGGCAGGCCGCGCGCCACGTCGTCGAGGAAGGCCACCGCCTGGCCCATGGAGACGCCGGGCGCGGGGATCGCCTGGAGGGTCGCGGCGTTCTGCTGGTCGAACTGGATCAGCTTGTTCGGTTCGACCTGAAGCTCCACCCGGACCACCGTCGACAGCGGCACCAGGTTGCCGTCCTGGGTGCGCACGAACTGTCGTGCCAGCGCTTGCGGAGTGAAACGCTGGTCGCGCAGGCTCTGTGGGATCACGTCGTAGGAGCGGCCCTCCATGCCGAAGCGGTTGACGTAGTTCTCGCCCACCAGCACCGCCAGCGACTCGCCGATGTCCTGCATGCGGATGCCCAGGCTGTTGGCCTTGGCGCGGTCGATGCGGACCTGGACCACCGGGTTGTTGTAGTCGAGGTCGCTGTCGACCACTACGAACAGCCCGCTCTGTCGGGCCTTCTGCTTGATCTCTTCCATGGTCCGGTAGAGCACCGGATAGTCCTGCGGGCTGCGCAGCACCATCTGCACCGGCAGGCCGCCGGTGGAGCCGGGCAGGGCGGCCAACTGGAAGGCGAAGATGCTGCTGCCCTCGACGTCGCCGACCTTGCCTTGCAGCTCGGACTGGATCGCCGAGGCGTCGCGCTCGCGTTTTTCCCAGGCCGCCAGGTTGATCCCGCCGAAGCTCGCCGCCGGTCCGTCGGTGCCGTTGATGATCCAGGTGCTCACGGTTTCCGGGATGCTGGTGTAGACCTGGTCGAGCTTGCGCGCGAACAGTTCGACGTAGTCGAGGTTGGCGTGCTGCGGCGCCTTGATCGCGGTGAGCACCGCGGCCTGGTCCTCGGTCGGCGCCAGTTCGCGCTTGGGCATTGAATACAGCAGCGGCAGGCTGATGCACACCAGCAATGCCAGGCCGCCGGTCAGCCAGCGGTGGCCCAGGGAGAACTCCAGGACCTGCCCGTAGCGCCGCGTCAGGCCGCCGAAGAACCACTCGGCGGCGCGGCCCATGCGCCCCTCGTTCTGGTGTGCCTGGAGCAGCAGCGAACTCATCACCGGCGACAGGGTCAGCGCCACCACCCCGGACACGATCACCGCGCCCGCCAGGGTCAGGGCGAACTCGCGGAACAGCGCGCCGGTGAGGCCGCCCATCAGGCCGATGGGGGTGTACACGGCGGCCAGGGTGATGGTCATGGCGATCACCGGGCCGGCCACTTCGCGGGCGCCGATCAGCGCCGCCGCCACCGGCGACTTGCCTTCCTCGATGTGGCGGTGGACGTTCTCCACCACCACGATGGCGTCGTCCACCACCAGCCCGATGGCCAGCACCATCGCCAGCAGGGTCAGCAGGTTGACGCTGAAGCCGAAGGCCAGCATCAGCGCGGCGGCGCCGAGCATCGACAGGGGAATGGTCGCCACCGGGATCAGCACGCTGCGCAGCGAGCCGAGGCAGAGGTAGATCACCAGCACCACGATCAGCAGCGCTTCCACCAGGGTCCGCACCACCTCGTCGATGGAGGCCTGGATGAAGCGCGAAGTCTCGTAGGCGAGGTCGACGCGGACATCCGGCGGCAGGGTCTTCTGGATCTCCGGCAGCAGCTTGCGGATGCCGTCGACGATCACCAGCGGGTTGCCGGTGGGCGTCGGGAACAACCCCAGGTGCACCGCCGGGTCGCCGTCCATCAGTGCGCTGGTCTCGGTGGCCGCGGCGCCCAGTTCGACGGTACCGACGTCGCGCAGGCGCACCAGGCCGTTGCCATCGTTGCGGATGACCATCTCGCGGAAGTCGTCGACGTTGGTCAGGTCGGTGTTGACCCGCACGTTGGACAGCACGTACTGCCCCTTCACCATCCCCGGCGCCGCCTGGTAGTTGTTGCGGCGGATCGCCTCGGCCACGTCGGAGGCGGTCAGGCCGCGCCCGGCGAGGCGGTCGGCGTCGAGCCAGAGGCGCATGGCCAGGCGCTGGCCGCCAAAGGTCTGGACCTTGGCCACGCCGTCGATGGAAGAGAACATCGGCTCGACCACCCGCGACAGGTAATCGGTCAACGCCGGGATCGGCAGGGTTTTGCTGGAAAAGCCAACGTAGGCTACCGCGGTGGTCTCGCCGGAAGAGCGTTCGATCACCGAGTCGTAGGCACGCTCGGGCAGCTTGTAGCGCACCGAGTTGACCTTGGCCATGGTCTCGGTCATCGCCTGGGTCGAATCGCGGTTGAGCAGCATGCGGATGGTCACCACGCTACGCCCCTGCACCGAGGTCGAGGAAAGGTAGTCGATGCCCTCCACTGACGACACCGCCTGGGCGATCGGCTGGGTGACGAAGCCCTGCATGAGATCGGCGGAGGCGCCGGGGTACTCGGTGGTGACGGTGATGGTCGAGCTTTCCAGCAGCGGGTACTGGCGGATCGGCAGCTTGCCCAGGGAGAACAGGCCGAGCAGCAGGATCAGCGTGCTGACCACCAGCGCCAGCACCGGCCGGCGGACGAACAGGTCGGTAAAGGTCATCGCGGGGTTCCTTCAGCGGCCGGCGACCGGCACGGGGGGCGCGGCACTGCTCAGGGTGTCTTCCTTGACCGGTTCCACGGCCATCCCGTCGCTCAGGTTGATCTGCCCGGAAGTCACTACCCGGTCGCCCTCGGCGAGGCCCTGGAGGATTTCCACGCGACCGTCCCAGCGCTCGCCGATCCGCACCGAGACGCGCTTGGCGCTGAGCGGCCGGTCGCCTTCCTGGTGGGCGACGAACACGGTGTCGCCGTAGGCGGTATAGGTGACCGCGGTTTCCGGCACGCTCAGCGACGGCGCGTCGGCTTTGCGCGAGACCCGGATGCTGGCGAACATGCCGGCGGCGAGGAGGCCTTCGGGGTTGTCCAGCAAGGCCTGGACCTGCACCGTGCGCGACTTGCCGATCAGCGGGTCGATGGCGCTGATGCGCGCCGGGAAGCTGCGCCCCGGATAGGCGTCGACCAGGACCTCGAGGGTCTGGCCGAGCTTCAGCTCGGGGCTGGTGCTTTCGTCCAGGGAGAAATTGCTTTTCAGGGTCCGCGCATCCACCAGGCTGGCCACCGGCTCGGCGACGCCGAGGTACTGGCCGAGGTGCACGCGGCGGATGCCGAGCTGGCCGGAGAAGGGCGCGCGGATCGCCTTCTGGTCGATCAGCGCCTGGGTCTGGCGCACCGCGCCGAGCGCCATGTCGCGGGCGGCGACGGCGTTGTCCAGCTGTTCCTGCGAGGCGACGTTGCGCTCTACCAGCTTGCGCGCACGGGCATGGAGGATCTCGGCATTGCGCAACTGCGCCTTGAGACGGATCAGCTCGGCCTGTTCCACCGCGTCGTTGAGTTGCACCAGCAACTGCCCTTGCTGCACCTGCTGGCCCGATTCGAAGGCGATGCGGGTGATCCGTCCTGCCGCTTCGGCGGCCACCTGGACCTGGCGACCGGCCTCCAGCTCGCCGACGCCATCGAAGACGCGCGGCACCACCCGCCGCTCCACCGAGGCGAGGGCGACCTTCACCGGCGGGTAGCCGGCGAAACCGCCGGCGTCTTTCTTCGCCGAGCCGGTGGCGTAGACGGCGATGCCGATAACCGCCGCGCAGATGAGCGCGGCACTGGCGATCAGGACGGGTTTCTGCATGATCGCCTCAGGCCTTCTGGTAGGTGGCGGCCACGGAGACGTCCTGGCGCAGCCGCTGGCGTTGCGCGCTGGCGATGGCCGTGGCGATCAGGCCGCCGATCACCGCGATGTGCTCGAGGGCGAAGAACATCGCCAGCTTGGCTTCGACGCCGGTCTTGCTCCAGAAGGTGTGGACGATGAGGATGGTCAGCAGCAGGAACACCGCCAGCGCCCCGGCGCCGAGCCATAGCTTGCGGTCCAGCAGGACCAGTGCGGAGCCGGCCAGCAGGGTCACGGCGGTGGCGATGTTGAACAGCCAGGCCGGCTCCAGGCCGGCGGCGCGCATTTCCTCCAGGCTGGCCTGATAGTCGAACAGCTTCGCCAGTCCCGAGGCGACGAACATCAGGGCCAGGCAGATCCGGGCGGTCAGCCAGAGCCAGTTGCTTTCGAGCGAGTTATCGATGAAGCGCTGCATGGGTCGTTCCTTGTGCTGGTCGCCATCCGGCGCCGCGAAGCGGCCGTGGGGGCGGTTCGTGGTCCTGGGGAAACGGGGCGGTATGACCGCAGCGGGGACTATAAAACCTCAAGTTAAGTTGAGGTCAAGGGCGTCTGTGATTAGCACTGTAGGCCTTGCTGGACGTGGGTCTCAGGTGGATTCGTTGGTGTCGCGGGACGGTGGGATGAGGGGCTGACGATTGGTCGCGGGGACTATTGGGGGAGGGGCTGGGTGTAGCTTGCGGGCAACCCGTCGCGACGGTTCCCCTGGAGCGAGACGCCTTCGCGGCATCACTGTCGCTCGACCCGCTGCGCGACGATTCGACCTCCTGCCGGGGCGAGTTAGCTACCCCATCGTCTGGAGGGTAAGCATGACAAACCTCTACGTGGCGGATCCTGGTTCCGTAGGGCGAATAACCGCTTGCGGTTATCCGCCGGTTCTTCGGGACAGCGGCGGATAACGCCCCTGGCGTTATTCGCCCTACAGGACTTGCCGTATGTGGGCGGAAGCTCCATGCCTGTGGGCCTCGGAGCCAGGGCGGGCTTCGGCTCTGGCTCCGTAGTGCGGATGACCGCTTAGCGCCGATCCGCCGGCCCAGCGGCGTATCGGCGGATGGCCGAGCGCAAGGTCACGGCACCGCCACGAAGCGCAGATCGCTCGGTGACCCCACCTCGACGCTTTGCAGCGTCTTGCCCACCTGGCCGCTCTGCGGATCGCGGGCGAACACCCGCAACTGGTCGCTGTTCTGGTTGGCCACGAGGACGAAGCGCCCGCCGGGCGAGAAGGCGAATTCGCGCGGTTCGGTGCCTTCCACCGAGCGCCGTTCGACGAAACGCAACTGGCCGCTGGCCGGGTCGACGGCGAAGGTCACCAGTTGGTTGTCGTCGCCGCGATTGAGTACGCCGAGGAAGCGGCCGTCGGCGGACAGGTGCAGGGCGCCGGCGCCGACCTTGCCCTGGAAGCCGGCAGGCGCCAGGTCGTGGGTCTGCAACTGGCGCAGGCGGCCATTGCCCTCATGGGCGAACACCATCACCTGGCCGCTCAGTTCCAGGGTCAGGTAGGCGAAACGCCCGTCGGCGCTGAAGATCAGATGGCGCGGGCCGCTGCCGGGCGGGGTCGGGACGAATGCCGGATCGGCCGCCTGCAGCGGACGTTCGGCCTGTTCCGGGGCGTAGCGGTAGACGAATACCTTGTCGGCGCCGAGGTCGGGGGCGAACAGGTACTGGCCGTCGGGCGAGGACACCACCGAGTGCACATGACCGGAAACCTGGCGCGGATGCACCTTGCTGGCCTGGTGCGACTCCACCTGCACCACCGGTGCCAGCGAGCCGTCCGCGCGCACCGGCAGTACCGCCACCGAACCTTCCGGCTGTACCGAGTAGTTGGCGACGAACAGGTAGCGACCGTCGTGGCTGAGGCTGCTGTAGGTCGGATGATCGCCGAGGGTCTGGACCTGGCTGATCTGTTGCAGGCGGCCGCTGATCGGATCGAAACGGTAGGACGTGGCGCGACCGACGGTGTCGCCCTTGCCGCCCCGTCCGTTCTCGTTGACCACGAACAGAGTGCGTTGGTCCGGGGCGACGGTCAGGTACGAGGGGTTGCTGGTATGGGCCACGCGCAGCGGGCCTTTCACCGAGCCGTCGGCGCCGTCGAAGCGGTAGACCTGGATGCCCTCGCTGGAGCCTTCGGTATAGGTCCCCACCAGCAGGTTGTAGAGGCTGGCGGCCTGGGCCTGGGGCGCCATGCCGGTGAGCGGCGCGAGGGCCAGCAGGCAGAGGGTGGGCAGTCTTCTCATGGGCAACTCCTTGGCTCGCTATTGTTCTGATGGCTCGGGGTTGGACCGGAGCCAGGCCGTTGGGTTCGCCCCTGGCCGCTCAGTCGCCGGCCTGGCCCAGCACGCCGCGCCAGCGTTCGAAGGCGGCGGTCGCGTAGCCTTCGCGCCAGACCAGCCAGGTGTCTACTTCGGCAAAGGGCAGGCTGCGCAGCGGCGGCGTGCCGAGCAGTTGCAGCACCGAGCGCGGCAGCACGCCGACACAGGCGCCGGCGGCGACGCAGGCGAGGATCGCATGGTAGGAGCCGACTTCCTGCACCGTCAGCGGCGCGCCCAGGCTGTCCTCGGCCAGTTGCCGGTAGGTGCAGCCACGGGCGAAGCCGGCCAGGGTGCGCAGGCGCACCTCGGCGACGTCGTGGACCGGCGGGTGTTCGGCCGGCAGGATCATCAGCAGGTCCTCGCGGAACAGCGGCTCGCCGCGCAGGCCGCTGCCATCGAGTTCGTCGGCCCAGCCCGGGCCGGCGGCCACCAGCGCGCAATCCAGGCGCCGCGCCCGCACCCCATCGAACAACGCGCGACTGGTGCCGGTGGAGACTTCCAGGGCGACCCGCGGACAGGCCTTGTGATAGCTCGCCAGCAGCGCCGGCAGGCGGCTGGCCGCGGTGCTTTCCATGCTGCCCAGGCGCAGGCGCCCGCCGGGCTCGGCGGGATGCATCGACTGGCGCGCCTCGTCGGCGAGAGCCAGCAACTGCTCGGCGTAGGCGAGAAATTCGCTGCCGCGTTCGGTCAGGCTCATGCGCTTGCCGTCGCGCAGGAACAGTTCGACGCCCAGGTCCTCCTCGAGCTGGCGGATCCGCGTGGTGACGTTCGACTGCGCTCGCTGCAACTGCTGAGCGGCGCGGGTGACGCTGGCTTCGCGGGCGACCGCGCGGAAGATTTCGAGGGAGGAAAGGTCCATCGATTTATCTCTTTATGAGAATGATTTGTTAAAAATATTCTTTTATGAAGATATATTGGTCAAGCGTCGGCCGACGCGGTGTCGTCCGACCGGGAGAGGGAATCGCCATGACTGACCGCTTCACGCGCCTGCTCGGCATCCAGCAGCCGATCGTCCAGGCACCCATGCTCGGCGTCTCCACGCCGGCGCTGGCCGCCGCCGTATCCAACGCTGGCGGGCTCGGTTCGATCGCCATCACCGGTAGCGCCGCCGAGAAAGGCCGGGCGCTGATCCGCGAGGTGCGCGGGCTGACCGACAAGCCGTTCAATGTCAACCTGTTCTGCCACCGCCCGGGTCAGGCCGACCCGGCCCGCGAGCGCGCCTGGCTGGACTACCTGAAGCCGCTGTTCGCCGAGTTCGGCGCCGAGCCGCCGGCGCGCCTGAACAACATCTACCTGAGCTTCCTCGAAGACCCGACCCTGCTGCCGATGCTGCTGGAAGAGCGGCCGGCGGCGGTCAGCTTCCATTTCGGCGCGCCGCCCCGCGAGCAGGTTCGCGCGTTGCAGGCGGCGGGCATCCGCGTACTGGTCAGTGCCACCACGCCGGAGGAAGCGGCCCTGGTGGAGGCCGCCGGCGCCGATGCGGTGGTCGCCCAGGGCATCGAGGCCGGTGGCCATCGCGGGGTGTTCGAGCCGGAGCGCGGCGACGCCGCCATCGGCACCCTGGCGCTGGTCCGCCTGCTGGCGGCGCGCGGTTCGCTACCGGTGGTCGCTGCCGGCGGGATCATGGACGGACGGGGCATCCGCGCCGCCCTGGAGCTGGGCGCGAGCGCCGTGCAGATGGGCACCGCCTTCGTCCTCTGTCCGGAGTCCTCGGCCAACGCCGCCTACCGCGAGGCGCTGAAGGGGCCGCGCGCGGCGCGCACCGCGCTGACCGTGACCCTGTCCGGGCGCAGCGCCCGCGGCCTGCCCAACCGGATGTTCTTCGATGCCGCCGCGCCTGGAGTGCCGCCCTTGCCGGACTATCCGTTCGTCTACGACGCGACCAAAGCGTTGCAGACCGCCGCTCTGGCTCGCGGCAACCATGATTTCGCCGCCCAGTGGGCCGGCCAGGGCGCGGCGCTGGCGCGGGAGCTGCCGGCCGCCGAACTGCTGCGCACGCTGGTCGAGGAACTGCGCGGCTGAGGGAGGCCGTTCGCTGCGCGCGACGATGACTGTCTCTGTTCAGTTACCCCTGTGTTGTGCTTTTCTGCCTCCAGCACTGGAACGACAGGTGGAACATGGGACAGGACAAGTTGAAGGTCGCCGTTCTCTTCGGCGGCAGCAGTGAGGAACGGGACGTCTCCATCGCCAGCGGCGCGCAGGTGATCCAGGCGTTGCGCAGCGCCGGCCACCAGGTGCTGGCGGTGGATACCGCCAGCGGCCTGCTCGGCGCGGAGGAAGAGCGCCGCCTGCTGGCGAGCAAGGTCAAGGAGGTCCCGCCGGACTCCGACTCGCTGGCGATCATCCGCAGCGGCAAGCAGAGCCTGCTGAGCGCCGGCGAACTGGCTGGGGTCGACGTGTTCTTTCTCGCCCTGCACGGCGGCACCGGCGAGGACGGCACCCTGCAGGCGCTGCTGGATGCCGGTGGTTTCGCCTATACCGGCAGCGGCCACCTGGCCAGCGCCATGGCGATGGACAAGGACGTGGCCAAGCGCCTGTTCCTCGCCGCCGGGGTGGAGACCGCCAGTTGGCTGATGGCGCCGGCCTCGGAAGAGGCGGTGCGCGAGCAACTGGGCTTCCCCCTGGTGGTCAAGCCGAACAGCCAGGGCTCCACTGTGGGGCTGTCCATCGTGCATTCCCAGGCCGAATTGCAGCCGGCTATCGAGCTGGCCGGGCGCTATGGCGACGAGGTGATGCTGGAGCGCTTCGTCGCCGGCCGCGAGGTCACCGTCGGGGTGCTCGACGACCAGGCGCTGCCGGTGGGCGAGATTCTCCTCGGCGGCCAGGAGGTCTTCGACTACGAGCACAAGTACCAGGCCGGCGCGGTGCGCGAGGTGTTTCCCGCCGACCTGCCGCCGGCGATCGCCGCCGAGGCCCAGCGTCTGGCGCTGAAGGTACACCGGGCGCTGAAGCTGAGCGGCTACAGCCGCACCGACTTCCGCCTCGACGAACAGGGCCGGCTCTGGTGCCTGGAGGTCAATACCCTGCCGGGAATGACCGCCACCAGCCTGCTGCCGCAGGCCGCGGCGGCGGCCGGGATCGGTTTCGCCGAACTCTGCGAGCGGATCTGCCGGCTCGGCATCGAGCGCTGCAAGGGCGCGCGCAAGGCGCGTTCCTGATTCCCGCGGCCCGCCGCCGGGGCGGGCCGCGCCTTTCGCTCAGGCCTCGAGGTTCTCGACCCGCTCGAGGGTGTCGTAGAGGCTGTAGCGCTCCTGTTCGTCGCGTCGCACCCGGCCCATGGCGACGCACGGATCATGGGTGAAGACCAGTCGGCCGTTGCGGGCGATGAGGCTGTCCAGCAGGCGTTCCTTTTCCTCGATCAGGCCTTCCGGGAAGCGGTCGTAGCCCATGGTCAGCGGCAGGTGTACCCAGGGTGCGCCGGGGATCAGGTCGCCGCTGAATACCACCGGGCCGTCGGGCATGGCGATCTCCGGGAGCATCTGGCCCGGGGTATGGCCTTCGCTGAAATGGAAACGCCAGCCCTCGCCCAGATGCGCCGAGCGCTCGCCGTCGTCGAGCAGCTCCAGGCGTCCGCTGGCCTGCAGCAGGTCGAGCAGTTCCGGCACGAACGAGGCGCGGTCGCGCGGGTGCGGCTGGCGCGCGCGCTGCCAGTGGCGGCGGCCGCTGACGAAATGCGCGTTGGGGAACAGCAGGCGCGCCGGCTGGCCTTCTTCCCAGGCGGCGAGCAGGCCGCCGGCGTGGTCGAAGTGCAGGTGGGTGAGCAGCACCACGTCGATGTCGGCGTCGTCCAGGCCGACCGCGGCGAGGCTGTCGAGCAGTACGTGGCGCTCTTCCTGGACGCCGTAGCGCTGGCGCAGGGCGGGCGGGAAGAACGCGCCGATGCCGGTCTCCACCAGTACGTTGCGCTCGCCGTCGCGCACCAGCAGGGCGCGGCAGCCGAGGTCGATGCGGTTCTCCGCATCGGGCTGCATCCAGCGTGACCAGAGCGCGCGCGGGGCATTGCCGAACATGGCGCCGCCGTCGAGTTTCTGGCTGTTGCCGAGGAGGGTGGTGAGGGTTCGCATGGATATGTCCTTGTTCCTGGTCTAGCGAATAACCGGCGGTTGCGTCGTTTTTCAGGAATGCCTGGCCGGCTTCCCGGGCGTCGGAGGGCGAATAACCGCTTCGCGGTTATCCGCCGTTATCGCGGGCTGTCGGCGGACAGCGCGTTGCATGCTGTCCCGGAAAAAACACGCGGCCCACGGGCCGCGCGACAACGCTCGACGGAAGCTTCAGAACTGTTCCGCCTCCAGGCCGTACAGGCTTTCGCTGCCGGCTTCGACGGCGGCGGCGAGGGAGTGCACGCGGGGCAGGATGCGGGCGAAGTAGAAGCGCGCGGTGGCCAGCTTGCCGTCGTGGAACGCCGGGTCGGCCTCGCGCTGGCGCCGCGCGGCGGCGGCCATGCGCGCCCAGAGGTAGGCGTAGGCGGTATAGCCGAACAGATGCAGGTATTCCACCGAAGCTGCGCCGATCTCGCGCGGGTCGTTGCCGGCGCGGGCGACGATGCCCTGGGTGAGGTTGTCCAGCAGGTCCAGGGCGGTCAGCAGCGGGGTGACGAACTCCGCCAGTTCGGCGTTGGCGCCGGCGGCGAAGGCTCGCACCTCGCGGCTGAAGATGGAGAGGAACAGCCCGCCGTTGGCGACCACCTTGCGGCCCATCAGGTCGAGCGCCTGGATGCCGTTGGTGCCTTCGTAGATCTGCGCGATGCGTACGTCGCGCACCAGTTGCTCCTGGCCCCATTCGCGGATGTAGCCGTGGCCGCCGAACACCTGCTGGCCGAGCACGCAGCTCTCCAGGCCGGTATCGGTGAAGAAGGCCTTGGCCACCGGGGTCAACAGGGCCACCAGGGCTTCGGCCTGGCTGCGTTCTTCCTGGTCCTCGGCGTACTTGGCCAGGTCGAGCTGCTGCCCGACATAGGTGGAAAAGGCGCGGCCGCCCTCGGTCAGCGCCTTCATGGTGAGCAGCATGCGGCGCACGTCGGGGTGCACGATGATCGGGTCGGCGGCCTTGTCCCTGGCCACCGGGCCGGTCGGCGCGCGGCTTTGCAGGCGCTCGCGGGCGTAGGCGACGGCGCTCTGGTAGGACATCTCGGCGCAGCCGATGCCCTGGATGCCGATGGACAGGCGCTCGTAGTTCATCATGGTGAACATCGCCGCCAGGCCCTTGTTGACTTCGCCGACCAGCCAGCCACTGGCGCCGTCGAAGTTCATCACGCAGGTGGCCGAGGCCTTGATCCCCATCTTGTGCTCGATGGAGCCGCAGTGCACCGCGTTGCGTGCGCCGAGCGCGCCGTCGTCGCCGACCAGGAACTTCGGCACCAGGAACAGCGAGATGCCGCGCGAACCGGCCGGCGCGTCGGGCAGCTTGGCCAGCACCAGGTGAATGATGTTCTCGGTGAGGTCCTGTTCGCCGCCGGTGATGAAGATCTTCGTCCCGCTGATCCTGTAGGAACCGTCGGCCTGCGGCTCGGCCTTGGTGCGGATGATGCCCAGGTCGGTGCCGGCATGCGGTTCGGTCAGACACATGGAGCCGGCCCAGGTGCCGGCGTACATGTTCGGCAGGTACCTGTTCTTCAGCTCCTCGCTGCCGTGCGCATCGAGGGCCAGGCAGGCGCCGGCGGAAAGGGTCGAGTAGAGGCTGAAGCTGGCGTTGGCCGCGTACATCATCTCCTCGAACTGCACTGCCAGCATCTTCGGCATGCCCATGCCGCCATGGGCCGGATTGCCGGTGAGGCCGACCCAGCCGCCCTCGGCGTAGGTCGCGTAGGCCTCGCGGAAGCCGGCCGGGGTGCGCACGGCGCCGTCCTGCCACTGCGCGCCTTCTTCGTCGCCACTGCGGTTGAGCGGCGCGAGCAGGCCGCCGGTGACCTTGGCCGCTTCCTCGAGGATGGCGTCGGCGGTGTCGGCGTCGATCCGCTCGGCCAGTCGCGGCAGGCGCTGCCACAGGGAGGGGGCGTCGAACACGTCGTTGAGCAGGAAGCGCATGTCGCGCAGCGGGGCGTTGTATTCAGGCATTGCACACCTCGTCGGTGAACGGCCGGCGGGACGGCCGCAGGTACAGGGTTGCCCGTGCGCATCCTGCCTACGGCCGCCGTGGCACGGCCGCTGCACGGGCAATTCGGCTGGCGGCGCTCAGAGGGCGGCGGCCCACTCGCGCAGCACGTATTTCTGGATCTTGCCGGTGGAGGTCTTCGGCAGTTCCGAGAACACCACGGTACGCGGAATCTTGAACGCGGCCAGGTGTTCGCGACAGAACGCGACGATCTCGCTCTCGGCGAGCCCCTGATGATCGCTCTTCAGGGTAATGAACGCACAGGGCGTTTCCCCCCACTTTTCGTCGGGCCGCGCCACCACCGCCGCCTCCAGCACCGCCGGGTGGCGGTAGAGCACGCCCTCCAATTCGATGGTGGAGATGTTTTCGCCGCCGGAGATGATGATGTCCTTGAGCCGGTCGCGGATCTCGATGTAGCCGTCCGGATGGCAGACCGCCAGGTCGCCGGTATGGAACCAGCCGCCGGCGAAGGCTTCCTCGGTGGCGCTGGGGTTCTTCAGGTAGCCCTTCATCACGGTATTGCCGCGCATGAAGATCTCGCCGATGGACTGGCCGTCGCGCGGCACCGGCTCGAGGGTCTTCGGGTCGGCCACCATCACCCCTTCGAGGGTCGGGTAGCGCACGCCCTGGCGCGACTTGATCGCGGCGCGTCGCTCCAGCGGCAGGTCGTCCCACTCGCCGTGCCAGGCGCAGACCGTGACCGGGCCGTAGACCTCGGTGAGGCCGTAGACATGGGTGACGCGGATGCCCATCTCTTCCACCGCGCCGATCACCTTGGCCGGTGGCGCGGCGCCGGCGACCATGGCATGCACCGGGTGGTCGATGGCGGCCTTGGCCGAGTCGGGCATGTTGATCAGGGCGTTGAGCACGATGGGCGCGCCGCACAGGTGGCTGACCTGGTGCTCGCGGATCAGGGTGAGGACCTTTTGCGGATCGACCCGCCGCAGGCAGACGTGGACGCCGGCCAACGCGGTCACCGTCCACGGATAGCACCAGCCGTTGCAGTGGAACATCGGCAGGGTCCAGAGGTACACCGGGTGCTGGCCCATGGACCAGGTCATCTGGTTGCCCAGCGCGTTCAGGTAGGCGCCGCGGTGATGGTAGACCACGCCCTTGGGGTTGCCGGTGGTGCCCGAGGTGTAGTTCAGCGAGATCGCCTGCCACTCGTCCCGGGGCCATTCCCAGGCGAACTGCGGGTCGCCCTCGGCGAGCAGCGCCTCGTAGTCCAGTTCGCCAACCGGGCGGCCTTCGCCATATTCGGGGTCGTTGACGTCGACCACCAGCGGCGGGTGGTCGAGCATGCCGATGGCGGCATGGATCACCTCGTGGAATTCGTAGTCGGTGATCAGCACCTTGGCTTCGCCGTGTTGCAGCATGAAGGCGATGGCTTCGGCGTCGAGGCGTACGTTGAGGGTGTTCAGCACCGCGCCGATCATCGGCACGCCATAGTGCGCCTCGAGCATCTCGGGGATGTTCGGCAGCATCACCGCCACCGTGTCGCCCTGGCCGATGCCGCGCCCGGCCAGGGCCGAGGCCAGGCGTCGGCAGCGTTGGTAGGTCTGCGCCCAGTCGCGGCGGATGTTGCCGTGGATCACCGCGGGGTAGTGCGGATAGACGCTGGCGGTGCGCTCGATGAAGCTCAGCGGCGTCAGGGCGATGTGGTTGACGGCGGCGGGCGCGAGACCCTGTTCGAAGATCGACATGAAGAGTACCCCGTGGCTGATTGTTAGCTCTGTTCTGGGTAAGGGTCACGATCTGCCGCGCGCGGAGAGACTGCGTCGAAAACGGCTGGTTTCTCTGGCTCGGCAGATCGTGAACAGCTTCCAAGGACCAGGCGAAGCGCTCCTTGGGTTGGGGCGATTTATAGCAACGATGAAAAATATATGGAAGTTAAACCATAAGCTTATAGTATAAATACCATATAAGTTCCCAGGATCATCTTCCGCCCATGAGTCCGCTTCCCGCTTCGCCTGCCCTCAACAGCCTCCTGCGCCTGCTGCGCGAGGGCGCGCCGCTGGTCGAGCGGGTCGGTGCACTGCGCCGCTTGCTGCTCGAACATCCGGGCACGCGCCAGGCCTGGTACCTGGCCTGGCAGCCGCAGGCGCAGACCTATACCCCGGTGCCGCCGTCGCCGGCGCTGCCGCCGGGCGCCGGCGAGCCGAACCGGGCCAGCGACCTGGCGTTGCGCGAGCGCCTGGCGCGCGACGGCCGGCTGGCGCTGGACGAATTGCGGCGTTCCGCGTCCTGGCTCGGCGCGCGCTTGCGGCGTGCCGGCGTGGAGCATGGCATGGCCTTCGCCCTCGACCTGCAGGCCGGCGACGAAGGCCTGCTGCTGGTGGCCAGCGATACGCCGCAGAGCGCCGCGCTGGACTGGCTCGGCCTGCTCCTCGCACCGTTGCTCGCCGCCGCCCGTGGCGTCACCCGCGCCGCGCCGTTCCTCGCCGCCGACCCGCAGCCCGCGCTGCTGCTCGACGGCGAGGCGCAGGCAGTGGAATTCAACCAGGCCTTCCTTGCCTTGCTTGGCGAGCGGCCGCGCGAGGCCTGGCGCGCCTTCCTCCCGGCCAACCATGGGCAACTGGTGCGCGCCAGCCTGGGGCAGGCGCGGGCCCTCGGCGAGGTGGAGGCGGAGTGCGACGGACGCATCCTGCTCTGGCAGTTCATTCCCGACAGCGCCGAGGCCCGGGTGCTGGCGCGCTGCCGCGACGCCACCGCCAGCCTGCGCGGCGAGCGCGAGGCGGCGCGGGCCAGCCGGCTGTACCGGCTGATCACCGAGAACACCACCGACCTGATTTCCCGGCATACCCTCGACGGCATTTTCCTCGACGCCTCGCCGGCCTCCTGGACCCTGCTCGGCTACTGGCCGGAGGAACTGCGCGGGCGTCCGGCGCAGGCGTTGTTCCACCCCCAGGACCGCGGCCAGGTGGCGCTGCGCGCGCGCGAAGCGCTGGAGCAGGACGGCTACCTGACCATCACCTACCGTATCCGCCACCGCGACGGCCGCTACCGCTGGTTCGAGACCGCCAGCCGGGCGATCCGCGAGACCTACACCGGGGCGGTGGTGGAGGTGGTCAGCGTGTCCCGCGATGTCACCCGGCGGGTCGAGGCGGAGGAGAACCGCCGGCGCCTGGCCGAAGTGGTCGAGGCGAACACCGACCTGGTGCTGTTCGTCGAGCATGGCGGCCGCGTCACCTACCTCAATCCTTCGGCACGCGCCGCCCTCGGCATCGCCGACGGGCAGGAGGCGCCGGCGCTGGAACACCTGCTGGCCGGCGACACTCCGGCGCGGCTGGCCGAAGAGGGTTGGCGACAGGCGCGCGATGGCGGCGTGTGGAGCCGCGAGGGGCGCCTGCAACCGCAGGACGGGCGTCCGTCGCTGCCAGTCTCGCTGGTGTTGCTGGCCCATCGCGGCCGCGGCGAGGAGCGCTATTACTCGCTGGTGGCCCGCGACATGACCGAACGCGAACTGCGCGAGGCCCAGCAGCGCCGTCACCAGGACGAACTGGCGCACACTGCGCGGCTGGTCACTCTCGGCGAACTGGCCTCGGGCATCGCCCACGAGATCAACCAGCCGCTGGCGGCGGTGATGAACTACGCCAGCGCCAGCCAGCGTTACCTGGCCGTCCTCGGCAGCCAGCCCGAGGCCGCCGGGCGGGTGGCCGAGGGGCTGGCGCGGATCGGCGAGCACGCCGGCCACGCGGCGGAGGTGATCAAGCGCCTGCGCGCCTTCCTGCGCAAGGGCCAGCGGCGCCTGCAGGCGCTCGACCTCAACCAGGTGGCACGCGAGGCCATCGGCCTCTGCGCGTGGGAAGCCGGGCACTGGCAAGTGGCGGTGGAAGAAGCGATGACCGACAATCCGCCGCCGCTGTATGCCGACCGCGTGCTGCTCGAACAGGTGTTCCTCAATCTGCTGCGCAACGCCATCGAAGCCAACCGCGAGGCGCATCCCGGCTCGCCGTCGCGGGTCGTCATCGGTAGCCGCGTCGAGCCCGGCGGGCTGCTCTGCCTGTGGGTTCGCGACCAGGGACCGGGAGTGCCGGCGGATCAGCTGGAACACATTTTCACGCCGTTCCACACCAGCAAGCCGGAAGGGCTGGGCCTGGGCCTGTCGATGAGCCGCAGCATCGTCGAGGGCTTCGGCGGCACCCTCGAAGCCGAGCTGCCGGCGGATGGCGGGTTGCTCATGAACTGCCGGCTGCCGCTCGCCGCCGGCGCCACGGGAGGTTAAGGATGGCTATGCCTGACGAAGCGCTGGTCTACGTGGTCGACGACGACCAGGGCATGCTCGAATCGACGGTCTGGCTGCTGGAATCGGTCGGCCTCAAGGCACGGCCCTTCACCCAGGGCCGGGACTTCCTCGACGCCTGCGAGGGCGGCCGCCATGCCTGCGTCCTGCTCGACGTGCGGATGCCCGGCATGGGCGGGCTGAACGTGCAGGACGAACTGCTGGCGCGCGGCATCGACCTGCCGGTGATCTTCGTCAGCGGCCATGCCGACGTGCCCATCGTGGTGCGCGCCTTCAAGGCCGGGGCGGTGGATTTCATCGAGAAACCCTACAACGAACAATTGCTGCTCGACAGCGTGCAGCAGGCCCTCGATCGCCACGCCCGTCGGCGCCGCCACCGCGATCTCGACGCCGGGTTGCGCGAACGCCTGGACAGCCTCACCCCGCGCGAGCGCGACGTGCTCTTGCCGCTGGTGCGCGGCTATACCAGCCGCGAGGTGGCCGAGCAACTGGAAGTCAGCGTGAAGACCGTCGACCTCTACCGCGCGCGGGTGATGAAGCGCATGCAGGCCCAGACCCTGCCGGAGCTGGTGGGCATGGCCATCGCCGCCGGGCTGGTGGACCCGCTGCGCTTGCGCGAGGACGCCTGAGGGCTCAGCCGCGCGGAGCCTCCAGGGACGGCGACCGCACCGGCTGATAGGAACGCTCGCCGCCCAGCGCTTCCGGCGCCCGGCTGCTGCCCTGCAGGGCGGTGTCGAAGACCCCGGCGAAGCGCTGGCGATCCTCCAGGCTGGTGGCCAGCGCATGGCCATAGGAGACGATCGCCTGGTTCACCGGGAAGCGTTCGGCCTGGTAGCCGGCCAGGGCATCCTCCAGCGCGCAGGCGTCGCGCAAGGCCAGGTCGAGGGCGTCGGCCAGGGCGCTGGCGTCCTCGATGGCCAGGTTCATGCCCTGGCCGGTGATCGGATGCACGTTGTGGATGGCGTCGCCGAGCATCGCCACGTTGTCCGCCCAGTAACGATCCAGGTTCAGGTAGCCGATGGGGATGCCCTTGAAGCGCGAAGTGCCGGTGACGGCGGCGATCGCCTCGGCGCTCTCGTCGCCGACGAAGCGTTGCAGGCGCCGGCGCAGCGACTCGCCGCAGGTGTCGGCCATCAGCTCGCGCGACTCTTCCCTGGGGAAGCTCACCACCAGTCGCGCGCGGTCGAAACCGATCGGGTAGAAATAGGCCAGCCCGCCCTGCGCGTCCACGTACAGGCGGTTGCGCTCGGCCACGCAGGGCGCCAGGGCGAAGGTGCCGACCAGCATCGGCGACGGGTAGGGGCGGCGTTCCACCTCGATATCGAGCAGCCGGCGGCGCACGTAGGAGGCGATACCGTCGGCGCCCACCACCACCCGCGGACGCAGCACGCGGCCGTCGTTCAGGCGCACCTGGTCGATCGCGTGGCGCTCGTCGCGCTGCACCGCTTCGATGCGGGTCTCGAACAGCATCTCGACGGTCGCTTCGCCGTCGATCTTTTCCAGTACCAGGCGGCGCAGCGACTCGCAGGGCATGAGGATGAAATAGCCGCGCGCGTCGACGCTGGAATAGTTGAAATAGCGAAGCAGCTCGCCGTCGTGATAGACCTCCAGCTCATGGCGGACCCGCCCGCCGCGACGGGTCACCTCGGCCAACAACCCGGCCGCCTCGACCACCCGGATGCCGGCCGGCTTGAGCAGGTCGGCGCCGTTGATCGCGCGTTCGCGCCGTGCCTGCTCCACTACCACCACGCGGTGGCCCTGGCGGCCGAGCAGGTAGGCGAGCATCGCCCCGCCGATGCCGCAGCCGTTGATCAGTACATCGATATGGTTGTCCGTCATGGATGAGTCTCCGTGTCGTTCCTGGCGGAAAAGGGAAGGGTGGAGGCAGCAGCATAGCGACGGAACGTTATGCAGAATGGGTGTTGTCTGCACTTGGTCGCCTGTCCGGCCCGGTTGTCCGGTCTCGCCGCCAGGCGGGAGTGCCGGCCCTTGCGGGCCGGACAGCTTCAGGAAGCGTCGATCCAGATGGTCTTCAGCTCTGTGTACTGGTCGTGTGCCCAGACCGACTTGTCGCGACCGCCGAAGCCTGACTCCTTGTAGCCGCCGAAGGGCGTCGAGGCGTCGCCCTCGCCGAAGCAGTTGACGGTGACGATCCCCGCGCGGATCTCCCGCGACAGGCGCAGTGCGTGGCGCAGGCTGCCGGTGTAGGCCGAGGCGGCGAGGCCGTAGACGGTGTCGTTGGCCAGGGCGATGGCTTCGTCGATGTCGTCAAAAGAGGTGACCGAGAGCAGCGGGCCGAAGATTTCCTCGCGGAACAGCCGGCTGTGCGGCGAGACGCTATCGACCACGGTCGGCTCGACGAAGATGCCAGCCTCGGTGGCGCCGCCGAAGCGCACCGCCAACCGCTCCGTCCTGGCCTGGTCGAGGTACGCGCGGACCTTCTCGAAGTGCGCCGGGCTGACCAGCGCGCCGAGGCGATTACGCGGATCCAGCGGGTCGCCCATGCGCCACTCGCGGAGCTGCGCGCCGATGCGTTCGAGCAGTGCCTCGCGGACCTCGGCGTGGACGATCAGCCGCGAGGACGCCGAGCAGTTCTCGCCCATGTTCCAGAACGCGCCGTTGACCACGTGTTGCGCCACCAGGTCGAGGTCCTCGACATCGTTCATCACCACCGCCGGGTTCTTGCCGCCGCACTCCAGTACCACCCGCTTGAGGTTGGACTCGGCGGCGTACTTGAGGAACAGGCGGCCGGTCGCGGTGGAGCCGGTGAAGCTGACCATCGCCACGTCCGGGTGGCGGCCCAGCGGTTCGCCGGCCTCGCGGCCGCCGCCGGGGACCACGTTGAACACTCCGGCGGGGATCCCCGCCTGGCTGGCCAGTTCGGCGACGCGCAGGGCGGTCAGGCTGGTCTCGGGGGCCGGCTTGACCACTACGGAGCAGCCTGCCGCCAGCGCCGGGCCGATCTTCCAGGCGAGCATCAGCAGCGGGAAGTTCCACGGCAGCACCAGGCCGACCACGCCGATCGGCTCGCGCACCACCATGGCCAGCGCCGCCGAACCGACCGGGGCGGTGCTGTCGTAGATCTTGTCGATCAGTTCGGCATGCCAGCGCAGGGTATTGATGGTTTCCGGCAGGTCGGTGTGCTGGCATTCGCGGATCGGCTTGCCGCTGTCGAGGCTCTCCATCACCGCCAGTTCCAGCAGGTGCTCTTCCAGCAGCTCGGCCAGGCGCAGCAGCGCCGCCTTGCGCTCGGCGGGCGTGCGCGAGCGCCAGCGGCCGTCCTCGAACGCCCGCCGCGCGCTGGCCACGGCGTGCCCGACGTCCTCCGCGTCGCAGGCGGCGACCTGCGCCAGCAGCTCGCCGGTGGCCGGGTTGGTCGAGGCGAAGGTGCGGCCGCCGCAGGCATCGCGGAACCCTCCGTCGATGAAGGCGCGCTGGGGAAGGTCCAGCGTCGCGGCGATGGCCGCGTATTCCTCCCGGCTCAGCAGCTCAGTCATGGCGGCCACCCTCGACGATCCGCGCGACCTCGCCCTTGAGCCTGGCGACGATCTCCGCCAGTGCCGCCTTGCCGGCCTCGTCCAGCGCCTTCAGCGGCGCACGTACGCCGCCGGCGCGCAGGCCGGCCAGCTCGCAGCCGTGCTTGATCGACTGGACGAAGTGACCGCTTTCGAGAAAGTCCATCAGCGGCATCATCGCCGCCATGATGCGCCGGCCCTTGGCGAAGTCGTTCTCGACCACGCAGGCCTGGTACAGGGCGAGGTGTTCGCCAGGGATGAAGTTGGAGCCGGCGCAGACCCAACTGCGCGCGCCCCAGGCGAAGAACTCCAGGGCCTGGTCGTCCCAGCCGCAGGACAAGGCGATCCGCGGGTGGCGGCAGGCCAGGCGGTGCAATTGCGCGGTGGAGCCGGAGCTTTCCTTGATCGCGACGATGTTGCGGCAGCCGGCGACGGCGGCGAAGAACGCCTCGTCCATCTCCACGCCCATCCGCGCCGGATAGTTGTAGAGCATGATCGGCAGGCCGGCGGCGCGGTCCACCGCCAGCACGTGCTCGGCGATCTCCCGCGAGGTCGGCAGCGCGTAGGGCGGCGAGCCGACCAGGATGGCGTCGGCGCCGATGGCGCGGGCGGCTTCGGCGTAGGCCAGCGAGTCCTCGGTGCGGATCGCGCCGGTTCCCACCACCAGCGGCAGGCGCCCGGCGATGACTTCGCTGGCGTGGGCGGCGAGGGCCAGGCGTTCCTCGGCGGTGTGCGCGTAGTACTCGCCGGTGGAGCCGCCGATCACGATGCCGTGCACCTTCGACTCGACGAGAAACTCCAGGACCTCGGCGAAGGCCTGGGTGTCGATGCTGCCGTCGGCGCTCAGCGGGGTGATGGCGGGGGTATAGATACCTTCGAATTTCACGGGGTTTCCTCCTGTGGGACGCTGGGCCGCGGCGCACCCGGCGGACGCTGCCGCGGCGGGTGGTTCAGGTGAGCGAAGCCGCCTGCTGCAGGTTCAGCGAACGGGTTTCCGGCGCCAGGGCCCAGGTCACGAGCAGCCCGAGCAGGGTCACCAGCGCGGCGGCGTACATGGTCTGGGCGGTACCCAGGGTTTCCAGGGAAAGCGGCACCAGGTAGGTGCCCACCGCGGCGCCGACGCGCGATAACGAGGTGCCGACGCCGACCGCGAAGGCGCGGATCTCGGTGGGGAACAGTTCGTTCGGGTAGACCAGTTGCAGCACCTGGGCGCCGCCGATGAACAGCGCGTAGGCACCGAACAGCCCGAGGATGGTCGCCTCCGAGCCGGCGTGGAAGACGCCCAGCCCGAGCAGCGCCAGGCCGGACCAGAGGAAGCTGTGCAGCAGCATGCAGCGCCGGCCGATGCGGTTGATCAGGCGGGTGGCGATGATGCAGCCGATGACGAACAGCAGGGTGATCGCCACCGAACCGTAGGAGGCCCAGTCGCCCTTCAGGTTCAGCGCCAGCAGCACCTTGGGCGCGAAGGCGTAGACGGCGAACACGGGGATCACCGAGCAGGTCCAGAACAGGGTGACGAAGAGCATGCGCTTGCCGTAGCCGGCGTAGAGCAGGTGCCAGATGGTGACCTTCCGTTCCAGCGCCTGTTCGGGCAGGTTCGCCAGCGAGAAGGCTTCGCCGTAGACCTGGCGGATGACCCGTTCTGCGTCCGCGTCGCGGCCCTTGCTCAGCAGCCAGCGCGGCGACTCGGGGGTACCGATGCGTAGCAGGAACAGCACGGCGCCGATCGCCGCGGTGCTGGCCAGTACCAGGCGCCAGGCGTCCTCGCCGCCGCTGCGCAGGATCAGGTCGCCGACCAGGTAGGCGAAGGCGGCGCCGGCGAACCAGAGGATGGTCAGGGTGGCCAGGCGCGGTCCGCGATACTTCTTCGGCAGGAACTCCACCAGCAAGGCGGTGGCGACCGGGTACTCGATGCCCACCGCCACGCCGATCAGGAAGCGCAGGACGAACAGCGCCGCCGCCGAGTCGACCCCGTACTGCGCCAGGGAAGCGAGGACGAACAGGCTGGGGCCGACGAAGAACAGCCTGCGGCGGCCCAGGCGGTCGGTCAGCCAGCCGCCGAGGAAACCGCCGAAGAAGATGCCGACCAGCGCCGAGGCGGCGATCATGCCCTGCCAGAAACTGCTCAGTTGCAATGCCGCGGTCATCTGCAGCATCGCCACCCCGATGATGCTCAGCACGTAGCCGTCGACGAAGGAGCCGCCGCCGGAGCGCAGGGTCAACAGCCGGTGGAAGGCGTTGAGGGGTACGTCTTCGATCGAGGTCGTAGGATTTGTCATTATTGTCTCCTGGTTCTAACCGCTGCCGGTGAATTCGGGCCGAGCGAATCCGCGAGGCTGGAACGCTCTCCAGCTCCGGTCTTCAATGGCCGTCTGAATCGAAGTCGGCGCCCGCGGGCGCGTTCCTAGGGATGCCTAGCTTTCTCTACCTGCTCGATACTGCCCCCACCTCAGGTTGAGGTTCACGCCAAGGGAAAGGAGTGGTTCGGGTGGATTGCCGCTGGGACCGGGCGCGCGCAGCAGGAAGTCGATCAGCTCGTTGCGTTCGCCCGCCAGCCAGTCGGCCAGCAGCTTCCCGGTGACGGTCCCGCGGGTTACCCCCAGGCCGTTGCAGCACAGGGCGCCATAGACGTTGGGCGCCAGCTCGCCGAAGTGCCCCATGTGGTTCCTCGACAGCGCCAGCGAGCCGCCCCAGGTGTAGTCGAAGCCGACTTCCGGGAGCATCGGGAAGCGCTGGCGGAACGAGGCGCGATGGCGTACGGCGAAGCGCTCAAGGTACTTCCCGGCGCTGCGTCCGTCAGGGTTGAAACTGAAGCTGTTGCGGATCAGCAGGCGGTTGTCCGGGGTACGCCTCACCGTGGTGCCGTAAGGGTCGGCCGGGATCAGGCCCCAGTAGGGGCGCCCGCCGAGGCTGGCCTGCTCCTCGGCATCGAGCGGCCGGGTCAGGCTGGCGTAGGTGAAGATCGGCAGCATCCGCCCCTGGAGGAAGCCGAAGCTCATGCCGAAGGCGTTGTTGGCGAGGACCAGGCGGTCGGCCAGGATGCTGCCGTGGGGATGGCTCAGCAGGGTCCTGTCGCCATATTCCACGGCGGTGATCGGTGTGTGTTCGTAGAGGCTGACGTTGCCCGGCAGGCTGTCGGCCAGGCCCTTGACCAGGGCCGAGGGCTGCACCAGCAGGGTACCGGGGGTGAACAGGGCCTTGCGATAGAAAGCGGTGCCGATGTGTCCCGGGAGGTCGTCCGCCTCGATCACCTCGTAGGCCTGGCCGAGCCGATCGAGGCCGCGCCGGTAGGCGTCGAGCACAGCCACGCCGCGCGCCTCGACGGCCGCCTGGTACTTGCCGCAGGCCTTCATCTGGCAGTCGATGGCATGGCGCTGCACCTGTTCGCGGAGCAGCGACTGGCCGGCGAGATTGAGCTTCAGGCCGATCCGGGCGGTCGCTATGTCGCCGATGTAGTCGTCGGCGCCGATGTCGTGGGGCAGGTCGATGGCGAAGCCGGCGTTGCGCCCGGCGGTACCGAAGCCGACTTCCTGGGCCTCGACCAGGACGATCTCCTCGTCGGGAAAATGCAGCGCCAGCTGGCGCGCGGCGGCGAGGCCGGTGAAGCCGGCGCCGACCACCACCCAACGGGCGGCGCTCCTGCCGTAGTGGGCCGGCTTCGGCCGCCGCGGCGGGCTGAGGTGATACCAGCCGCAGGAACGGTCGTCGGCCGGAAGGTGGGTTACTTTCGTCATCGCAGGGACCTGACTCTTGTTATTGGAACCCGGTAACCATCCCCTGCGTGACCGCCTCCGCTTCTCGGGCGGGGCCGTGGCGCGGGGGGCTCGCTAACCCTCGTAGACCAGCGCCACCTCCACTCCGGCCGGCGCCGCGTACTCGGCCATGCGCCGGCGCGACAGCTCGAAATGCGCACGGACGATGTCCGCCGCCGCATCCGGATCGCGCCGCTGGATGGCATCGACGATCTGGTCGTGCTGGTCGCAGGCGAGTTCCAGGTCGCGTTGCATGTCGTCGGTGGTCGGATGGCGGTAGAAGATCTTGCCCAGCCGCGCATGGTCGATCAGCAAGCGGCGCAGGCTGGGCATGAGGTAGTCGTTGTGGGCCATCCTGCCGATCTCCAGGTGGAAGGCGTCGTTGTGGATGACGCGGTTTTCCACATGCTTCTCTTCGATGGCCTTGCGGAAATCTTCCTGGATCGCCTTGAGCGTCTCGATCTCCGCTTCGCTGGCATGGGTGGCCGCCAGTTGTGTGGTGGCGATGTAGATCAGCGGCGCGGCGAGAAAGAAGGCGTGCAGCGAGTCGTGGCTCATGGCCGCGACGCGCGGCGCACGGTTGGCTTCCAGTTCGATGTAGCCCTCGGCGGCGATCTGCCGCAGCAGTTCGCGCACCGGCGGGCGCGAGAGGCCGAACTCGTCGCACAGGGCGAGTTCGTCGACGACCGCGCCGGGCGCCAGTTCCATGCTCAGGATCCGCCGGCGCAGCGCATCGCCCAGCACCGCCTTGCGGTCGAAGGGGGCATCGGCGCTGTTCGAGTCGACGTCGGGTTGGGCTTTCATGGAGGCCTTTCTACTTGTCATGGGCTGTGTCTACAGTTTGTATAATGACTATAGGATTCTGTTAGACAATATGTCTACAGGTTTTTCGGGGCGTTTCCGTACCGTTCGTCCGCGCTGTTTCCGCTGACGCCGTGGCGTGCGAAAGGGGCAGCCCCCCGAGGGCGTATTTGAGCATATTCCCCCGGCGCGCCAGGAAGGCGCCAAGTCACATGGCTTGCGCATATGATGGAGCGCCCGGGGTTTTCGCCGCGACGGCAGGCGTCGCGGCCCGCTGGCCGGGAACAAGAAGAACAAGAGGCACGAATCGATGGAAAGAAGGCGTTTCAGCGCCGCCCTGCAAGGGCAGAACCTCAGGTTCACCGGGGCCGGGGAGGGGGGCTCGGCACGGGCACGGGTGGGCTTCCTGCTGCTCGAACACTTTTCCCTGCCGGCCTTCACCCAGGCGCTGGACACCCTGGTGACCGCCAACCTGATCCGCAGCGAGTCCTTCGCGGTGAGCAACTTCAGCCTGAGCGGCGAGCCGGTGACCAGCGACCTCGGGTTGCTGATCTGCCCGGACCTGGCGCTCGCCTCGGCGGCGCGGCAAGGACTCGACCTGCTGGTGGTCTGCGGCGGTTTGCGCACGCCCCTGCGCTCGTCCGCCGCGCTGCGGGAAGCGTTGCAGGACGTGGCGTCGCGCGGCGTCGCCCTGGCCGGGCTGTGGAACGGTGCCTGGTTCCTCGGCGACGCCGGCCTGCTGGATGGCTACCGCTGCTGCATCCATCCCGAGCACCGCGCCGCCCTCGCCGAGATCGCCCGCAACAGCCAGGTGACCAGCGACAGCTACATGGTCGACCGCGACCGCCTGACCGCGGCCAGCCCCACCGGCGCCTTCAACCTGGCGCTGGAGTGGATCGCCCGGCGCCACGGGCGCGACCTGGTGGAGGCGGTGGTGGATATCCTCGCCTTCGAGGAGTCGCGCTACCGACGGGTGCGCCCGGCCCTGCACGAGAAGATGAGCGAGCCGCTGCGCGAAGTGATCAACCTGATGGCGGCGAATATCGAGGAACCGCTCAGCCAGGAGCAGCTCGCCCACTACGTGGGGCGCTCGCGGCGGCAGATCGAGCGGCTGTTCCAGCAGCAGCTCGGAACCACGCCGGTGCGCTACTACCTGGAGTTGCGGATCACCGAGTGCCGGCGCCTGCTGCAACATTCCGACCTGACCATGCTGGAGGTCCTGGTCGCCTGCGGCTTCGTCTCGCCCAGCCACTTCAGCAAGTGCTACACCGCCTTCTACGGCTACCCGCCGTCGAAAGAAGTGCGCTACGGCAACGTCCGCTCGACGAAATGAGGGCGTTTCGCCGGACGCGGCCGGCATGCTAGAACGGACCTTTCGCCCTGACCTGCGGAGGTCCTGCGCCATGTCCCAGCCTTTTCTCTGGCGTCGCGTCAACGACTCGTCCGGTTTCGCCGAGCCGCGGGTGTTCATCCGTGTCTACCTGGAACCGGGCAGCATCGATGCGGCCATCGCTTTCTACGAAGACCTGCAGGGCGTCGCCCACGACATGCGCTTCGACTTTCCCGAGAAACGCCTGACACTCGCCGCAGTCGGCGCCTTCCTCCTGCTGGAGGGCAGCGACGAGGCGCTGGCGCCGTTCCGCAGCACCACTGGCACCCTGCTGGTGGACGACATCGAGCCCTATCACCGGCGCTTGCTGGCTGCCGGCGCGCAGATCATCTTCGGGCCGGCGCGCGCGCCCACCGGTGCCTGCTTCAATGCGCTGCTGCCGGACGGCACGGTGGTCGAGTTCGTCCACCACCGGCCGCAGCCGGGCGAGGCCTGAGCCTCAGCCGTCGCGCCGGGCGGCGCAATCGTCCATGGCCGCGCCGATCGCCTGTTCGCCGCGGGCCAGCAGCGCTGCGCTGGCGCCGCGGATATCGCGGGCTTCCTTGTTCTGGCTGAGCTTGAACTTGCCGACCAGGCGGGTGATCTCGATTTCGATGCCGACGATCAGCCGGAGCATCTCGTCGATGTAGTCGGCGGGGCCGTCGGTCATTTTCCAGGGCGTTTCCTGGGTCGCCTCGTGGGTGCGGGTCAGGCGGGCCACCAGTCCGCGCACATAGCGTTCGTCGTCGCGGATCCGCACCCGGCCGTGGGCGTGGACCACCCGGTAGTTCCAGGTCGGCACCTGGCGGTGGTGCTCCTGCTTGCTCGGGTACCACTGCGGCGAGATGTAGGCATCGCCGGCGCGGAACACCACCAGCACCTCGTCGCCGTCGCGCAGCTCGCTCCAAACCGGGTTGTTGCGCGCGACATGGGCTTCCAGGGTGCCTTGCGCGCCCTTTGCCGGGCTCAGCTCGAACGGCAGGTGGTTGGCGTCCAGGCCCGCTTCGCCGTGGCTGACCAGCAGGCCCAGCGGATAGTCCCGGATCAGCGCGTGCAGCGCCTGCGGGTCGGACTCTTCGAAATGCGAAGGCAGGTACATGTTCTGTTCTCCTCGGGGACTGGGTCCTTATACGCTGTCGGCGGGTACCGTCGCCACGCACAGCAGGCGCGAGTCGGCGCGCATGCCGGGCATCATCAGGCGCAATTCGTCGAGCAGCAGGCCGCCCGCTTCGTGCAGGGCCGCCAGCGGCATTTCCGGCAGGCTCTCGAGGATGAACCACATGCGCCGGGCGCTGGCATCCAGGCGGGTGCGCACGCCCTGGCGCCAGTTCCAGCGGCGGCAGGTGACGCCGAGGTCGTCGCGCCAGACCACCTCGCCGGGGTCGGGGGATTCGTCGACCGCCTCGCCGTTCTTCAGGGTGTCGAAGGTCTCGCTGCCGTCGGCGACCACCAGGCGCGGCGGGCCGGCATAGGCGGCGAGATTCTCGCCGCCTACCGGAATGGCGAATTGCACGCTGATGGCGTTGTACAGGTCCACCACCGGGTCGATGCTCGGCAGCCCGCCGTCGCGCAGCGCGCGTTTGCGCAGGGCTTCGGCGGAGCAGGGGGTACGCTGCGGCTTGGCGCCGAAGCGGCGGAACGCCTCGGCCCAGGCTGCCAGGTGCGCCTCGGCCCAGTCCGGTTCGCCACGCGCCAGCGCCTGGCAGGCGCGCTCCACGGCGCGGCCGGCGATTTCCGGACGAACGATCGGCGCCGCCTCGACGGTGAGGCTCAGGGCGCGGAAACCGGGGGCGAGGGCGGCCACCTCGGCGGCGATGACGGGGAGGATCGGGGCGTGCTCGGGCATGGTCGTCTTCAGGGTTCGGTGAGATGGAGGGGCGCGGCGCGTAAAGCGGTAGGTGGATTTCTACCATCCGGGCTCCGCCCTCACCATGAAATCAGCGAATGAATTATTAGCTGTGCTGATGATCGGGTGGTCGGGTTCAGCTGCGCTAATGGCGGGAGCGGCGTTCGCTTGCCGGCGAAGCCGGCGCCAGAGCCTTCCGCCGGCCGGTCGGGGCTGGACAGCGAGGCGCGAGGGGCGCAGTGTTCGAGCGGTCAGAACCGCCACCACCCGAGGTAGAACGCAGATGGCCAAGGCAGCCGATGTGGTTGTGCAATGCCTGGAAAACGAGGGCGTGCAGTACGTCTTCGGAATTCCCGGCGAGGAGAATCTCGACCTGCTGGAGTCCCTGCGCAAGTCGCAGATCCGGCTGGTGCTCACCCGTCACGAGCAGTCGGCCGGTTTCATGGCCGCCACCTACGGGCGCCTCACCGGCAAGACCGGGGTCAGCCTGTCGACCCTCGGCCCGGGCGCCACCAACCTGGTCACCGCCGGCGCCTACGCCTACCTGGGCGGCATGCCGATGCTGATGATCACCGGGCAGAAGCCGATCAAGAAGTCCAAGCAGGGCCGCTTCCAGATCCTCGACGTGGTCGGCATGATGCAGCCGCTGACCAAGTACACCCACCAACTGGCCTCCGCCGACAACATTCCCTCGCGGGTCCGCGAGGCGTTCCGCCTGGCCGAGGAAGAGAAGCCCGGCGCGGTGCACCTGGAGCTGCCGGAGGACATCGCCGCCGAGCAGACCGACAGCCTGCCCATCCCGCCGAGCCTGAGCCGCCGGCCGCTGGCGGAATACAAGGCGATCTGCGCCGCGGTGGAGAAGCTGCGCGCCGCGCGCAGCCCGATCCTGGTGATCGGCGCCGGGGCCAACCGCAAGATGACCGCCAAGGTCCTCAAGCAACTGATCGACAAGACCGGCATTCCCTTCGTCACCACCCAGATGGGCAAGGGCGTGGTCGACGAGCGTCACCCGCGCTTCCTCGGCAACGCCGCGCTGTCCGCCGGCGACTTCGTGCATCGCGCGGTGGAGGCGGCCGACCTGATCGTCAACGTCGGCCACGACGTGATCGAGAAGCCGCCGTTCTTCATGGTTCGCGGCGGTACCGAGGTGATCCACGTGAACTTCCGTTCCGCCGAGGTGGACCCGGTGTATTTCCCGCAGATCGAAGTGGTGGGCGACATCGCCAACGCCATCTGGCAGATCGGCGAGGCGCTGGACGATACCGCGCACTGGGACTTCACCCGCCTGCTGGCGATCCGCGAGGCCAACGAGGCGCAGGTCGCCGAAGGCGCCGACGACCCGCGCTTCCCGCTCTATCCGCAGCGCCTGGTGGCCGACGTGCGCCGGGCGTTGCCGTCGCAGGGCATAGTCGCCCTGGACAACGGCATGTACAAGATCTGGTTCGCCCGCAACTACAAGGCGCACATGCCCAACACCGTGCTGCTGGACAACGCCCTCGCCACCATGGGCGCCGGCCTGCCCTCGGCGATGGCCGCGCACCTGGTCTACCCGGACCGGCCGATCGTCGCGGTGTGCGGCGATGGCGGCTTCATGATGAACAGCCAGGAACTGGAAACCGCGGTGCGGCTGAAGATGAACCTGACGGTGATCATCCTGCGCGACAACGGCTACGGGATGATCCGCTGGAAGCAATCGAACATGGGCTTCGCCGACTTCGGGCTGGACTACGGCAACCCGGACTTCGTGCGCTATGCCGAGGCCTACGGCGCCCACGGCCACCGGGTCGACAGTGCCGAGGGCTTCCTGCCGTTGCTGGAGCGCTGCCTGGGCACGCCCGGGGTGCATGTGATCGATTGCCCGGTGGATTACTCGGAGAACGACCGCATCCTCAACGTCGAGCTGCGCGAACGCGCCCTGGCGGTCTGAACCGCCGGAGCGTCGCGCCGGTGTGCGTTCCGGCGCGACGGCTCAGAACAGCGACAGGTTGTAGCTGGCGATCAGGCGCACCTCGTCCACGTCGCGCGCCGAGCGCTCGAAGTCGGTGCGGTAGGTGGCGTTGCGCAGGCGCAGGCTGAGGTCCTTGAAGCGGCCGCTCTGCACCACGTACTTCAGCTCGATGTCGCGCTCCCATTCCTTGCCCTCGTCGCCGTTGGCCAGGCGGATATGGTCGCCGTTGACGTAGCGGGTCATGAAGCTCAGGCCGGGCACGCCGACGCTGCGCAGGTCGAAGTCGTAGCGCAGTTGCCAGGAGCGTTCCTCGGGGTTGGCGAAGTCGTTCACCTGCAGGTAGTTGGCCAGGTACGGATTGCTGCCGTCGAGGTAGGGCATAGAGCTGGCGCCGTTCATCCGCTGCCAGCCGGCGCTGAGCGTGTGGCCGCCCTCGGCGTAGGCGAGCAGCAGGCTGAGGGCGCGGTTGTCGATCTTGCCGGCGCGGGCCGCGCCGGCGTCCTCGCTGTCGAACCAGCGCAGGTCGGCGCTCAGCTTGCCGGCGCCGAGCTGCCGCTTGCCCACGGCACCGAGGTAGCGCTGGCGATAGACGTTGCGCAGGCCGCCCTGGGCGTATTGCAACAGCAGGCCGTCGTTGACCTGATAGTCGAGTTGGTAGGCGTCGAAGCGGTTGCCGGTGGTGTCGCAGGCGTAGCGTTTGTTCTTGCAGTGCAGGCGGATGTCCTGGGCATCGCTGGAGTCCCGCGCGGTGTAGCGCTCCAGGCGGGTGGCGGAGAGCCTGAGCCCGGCGATCTCCTCGCTGGTCAGCTGGGCGCCGTGGAACAGGGTCGGCAGCAGGCGTCCGTCGTTGTATTTCAGCAACGGCATGTCCGGCAGCATCGCCCCGTACCCGAACTGTGTCTGCGAGAAGCGCATCTTGCCGGCTACGCCGGCCTTGGCGTACTGGTCGACCGAGCGACGCGGATCGTGGCCGCTGGAAGGCAGCAGGCCGCTGTTGCTGTCCGCGGGGCTGGAGTCGAGCTTGATCCCGAGCATCGCCAGGGTATCCACGCCGAAGCCCAGCGCGCCCTCGGTATAGCCCGAGCGCAGGTCGAGGATGAAGCCCTGCGCGGCTTCCTCGCGCTTGGAGGCGCCCTGGGGGTTGGCCGAGCTGCCGTCGCGGAAGTCGCGGTTGAAGTAGACGGTGCGCGCTTCCAGGCGCGCGCTGCCGTCCTCGAGGAAGGCGGCAGGGGCCGGGGCGACGAATCCGCCGCACAGGGCGAGGGCGCCCAGGCCGCGAAGGGTGCGGGGCGAACGGGGGGAAAACGGGGCGGACATGCGGTGACTCTCGACAGCGGGGGGTAAAAAAGCGCGCGAAGGTGTCACAGATGGTCGGCGGGGTCTTTGCGACCTTGGTCTAGCCGAGAAGGCGCGCACGGATCGTCGGCCAGGCAGGCCTCTAGCGGGTCGGACGCAGCGTGCCGAAAGCGACGAAGAATCCTCCGCAGCCCCCTGTGAAACGCTGCCCCGCCCGTGCCAGCCTGATCGTCACGTTTGCGCCAGGATATCCGGAGGCTAGCGCTTCACGCAGACGAACAGGGCATTCCCGGAGCTGCCGGCCCAGGGCGTGATCCGTTCGTAGTCGTGTTCGAAGACCTGCACCTCGAAATGCGTCTGCAACAGGTGCTGCAGCTCGGCGAAGCTGAGGGCGACCATGGGGTGTTCGTCCTCCCAGGTCTGGGTCGTTCCGTCCGTGGTTTTCTCGATACCGAGGCGCAGCGCCTGGCGCTCGCCCTCGCCGCTGTAGTACCAGCCGGAACCGAAGGTGAAGCGGCTGCCTCGATGCTCCACGGAATGGCGGACGAACGAGCGATTGTCGATCTGCCCCTTGTCCACCGTGTTGAAACAGAACACGCCGCCATCCGCCAGTGCGCCATGCACGCTGGCCAGGCATGCGCGCAAGCGCTCCAGCCCTGCGTTGTAGTGGATCGAATAGAGGAAACAGGTGATCAGGTCCAGCGGCTCGTCCACCTGGAAGCCGGCCATGTCCTGCCGGCTGAAGTGCGCTTCGGGGCAGCGCTGTCGGGCGAGGTCGAGCATCGGCTGGTTGATGTCCAGGCCGGCGCTGCGATAGCCGAAATCGAGGAAGTGCCTCACGTGAGGGCCGGTACCGCAGGCCAGGTCCAGGTGCCGCCGGCCCTGGTTGCCGAACAACTGGTGCAGGCGACGCACGCAGTGGCTCTGCGCCTGGTAGTCGATGTCGGCGCACATCAGGTCGTAATAGTGGGACAGGTCGGTGTACAGCGCAGTGGCGGACATGGGCGGCAAGGACCGGCGGCGAAGGGCGCGGCATGGTACCCCAGGCCCGGGCTTTGCCGGCGAAAAAACAGGCACCGGCCGGCGGATCGCGGGCGGACTTCAGTCGAACCGCGGCCAGTCGTCGGCTATCCGGTACCAGCAGGCCATCGACGCGACCTGGACATGCTTCTGTTTCGCCGCTGGGAAGGGCGTGTCCAGGCTGCCGAGGGCGACCGATACCCAGTCGGCGAACTTGCCTTCGCTCCTCGACCAGAACAGCGGCGAGCCGCAGCGCGAGCAGAAGCGCCGGAGCACGGCGGGGGAGGAGCTGAACGCGACGAGCAGGTCGGCGCCGCGGTCGATGTGCAGGTCCGCGACGGGGACGCTGCCATAACTGGCGAATGCCGCCCCATGGGCCTTGCGGCACTGGCTGCAATGACAGTGGGAGAGCGCCCGCGGGGGCGACGACAGGCGGTAGCGCAGCGCGCCGCACAGGCAACTGCCGTGGAAAGTCTGGCTCATCGGAAGGCGTTCCCGGATTCGCAAAGGCGGCGAGTCAAGCAGCCCGCGCCATGCTTGTCGAGTGCCTCCTCTGGTCGTGGGCTGTCGGTGCTGGCGTCGATGTCTGCTAGGCTCTGCCGTTTCACCCTAGGAGTATTTCCCCATGGCCCGAGCCACTGCCCGCCACATCCTGGTTTCCAGCGAAGCCAAGTGCAACGAACTGAAAACCGCCATCGAAGGTGGTGCGGATTTCGCCGAAGTCGCCCGCGAGCATTCCACCTGCCCCTCCGGCCGCGACGGCGGCAACCTGGGCTCGTTCGGCCCCGGCCAGATGGTCCGCGAGTTCGACCAGGTGGTCTTCAGCGCGCCGTTGAACGTGGTCCAGGGCCCGGTGAAGACCCAGTTCGGCTACCACCTGCTGGAAGTCACCAGCCGCCAGGACTGAACGTGCGGCGGCGCATAACGCCCCTCTTCCACGCGCCGATCCAGGCGTGGGGCGAAAACCGCTGCACGGGATAAACGGCGGATAACGCCGTTGGCGTTATGCGCCCTACCTGTCCCGGACCGATGAAGGAAGCCGCACTTCCACGCGCCAATCCGGGTGTGGGGCGAATAACCGCTGCGCGGGATAAACGGCGGATAATGCCGTTGGCACCTGTTCCGGACCGATGAAAGAAGCTGCACTTTCACGCGCCGATCCAGGCGTAGGGCGAATAACCGCTGCGCGGTTATTCGCCGGTGCGCGATCGATAGCCTGGCTGGCCTCAGGGCGCGAAGTAGCGGGATATCTGCGAATAGACGCCGCTGAAATCGGAGAAGTAGTCATTGCGCTGAGAGGTGGGCGCGCCGCAGTACGAGGGGCCGCCGTACAGGCCACCGCGTAGCTGGTAGGAACCGTCGCCGGCGACGGTCAGCAGGCCCGAGCCGGACGAGCCGCCTTCGACCACCGCCGACGGCCAGTCGACGCGGGTCAGGGCGGTATGCCCGTCGTAGGTGACGCCCACTGCCGAGACGTTGCCCTGCGAGTACTTCTTGGCGTCGCCGCGCGGATGGTGGATGTCATGGCCGAGCGAGCCGTTGGCGATCGGCGTGGCGCTCCAGCCCTGGTAGAACACGCCGGCCGGCGGAGTACGCTTGAGTTCCAGCAGCAGGGTGTCGCGCTTCGCGTCGCGGTGCAGGATATTCGCCCCGCCGGTCAGCACGGTGACGCTCTGGTTGATGGTCGAGGCGTCGCCGTAGCACTGGGTGGTGTTGTAGAACCAGATGGTCTGCAGCGTCGCGGCGGTGGCCTGGTCCTCGATGCAGTGCGCGGCCGACCAGAACAGCTGGCGCTTGGGCGAGTTGCCGTTGTTCAGCAGGGTGCCGGTGCAGATGTAGCTGCCGCCGTCCGCCGAGCTGGTGAAGACCATCTTCGCCACCGCGGCGGTGGCGTTGTCGTAGGCCCGCGTGCCGCTCTGGGTCGCGCAGACCGCATCCACCTCGCAGCTGCCGCTGGCGCCGAAGCCGTCGCGGTAGCCGGCCTTGTACAGGGAGTCGGCGAAATACGATACCTGGGGTACCGACAGGCGCAGGTCGCCCGGTTGCAGGTTGGCCGGCAGCACCAGTTCGACGGTCAGGGTATCGCCCTCGATGACCGGGCTCCAGTAGGGACGGTTGAGCGAGAGGTCCTTGCCGCTGGCCTCGAAGATTTCCTTGCCGGCGCCGGCGAAGTGCAGCAGCACGTCGTCGGGCAGCGAGCCGCTGCGGGTTTCCAGGCGAATCGCGGCGCGTAGGCTGGCGGCCCCCGCGGCGCTGATCGGGAAGCGCGCGGTGTGGCGCCCGTCCGGGGTGTCGATCCATTCGAGGGTTGCCAGGTCGATTTCCGGAGTCGCCGTCTTCAGGCCCACGCCTACTTGCAGCGGCGTACCCGGTTTCGGCGCCAGCGGCGCGGCGCGGGCCACGCGGCGGGCGGGGGGCGCGGCGAAGTGAATGCCGGCCGCCGAGGTCGCCGCGTTGGGGTTGGCGAAGCGGGCGTGGCCGGTGCTCGCCGGAGAAGCCTGGAGCACGGCGACGTCGCCAGCCATTTCGCTCGCACCGGGCGCGGCCGAGGCCTGGCTCGCGCCCGCAGCCAGCGCGAGAACCAGGCATGCATTCAGGTACGTTCTCTTATGCATGAATCGACTCCTTCAGTTTGGGGAGGGAAACTTCCTTAATCGTTCGCGTGGCGAAAGATATGCAGGGGTGACGGAGTCGTTCAAATATTTTTTATATTCGTTTCTGCTAGCTATTAAATATGAAGAAGCGTTTATGGATAGCAGAATAGATAGCTATTCCCCTCACTTGTCATTGATGTTGGAGTGCTCTCTCTACCAACTAAAGTTTGGTCTGGAGTGCCGCTATAGAGCCTTCGGCTTGCTTCAGAGAGGTGCAGGGTGTAGTGCGCGAGTGCTTTGCTGGTGCATCTATCGATGTGATCGGGTTAACGAAATCCGGATTTTCAAGTTATCCGGTTTGACCAGTCCTGAATATAAGGCTGAGTGAATCTTTCATTCATCGCTCGGAAACCGTTCCGATGTCGGCTTGGTTGAATTCCAGGATATCCGGCTTATGGTCGTATCAGTCATCTTTATAATCGCGGGGCATATATAGAGCCCTGGCCGCTTACCATTACTCCAGGGTTTTCCAGGATACGCCTCCGTCTTTGTTTCAGAGCGGCGGATGCAACGGCGGCGCATGCCGCGCGATCAGTTCGGCGACCCACTCGATGAACACCCGCAGCTTGCCGCTGACGTGGCGGTTCGGCGGGAACGCCAGGTACAGCGGCATCGGCTCCAGGCTCCAGTCCTCGAACAGCGGCAGCAGCTCGCCGCGGGCGAGGGGCTCACGCGCCATGTAGTGCGGCAGCCAGAGGATGCCCAGGCCGGCCAGCCCGGCCGCCAGGTAGGCGTTGCCGTCGTCCACCGCCAGCACATGGCGGCCCGCCACCCGCAGGCTTTCCTCGCCCCTGTGCATGGCGTAGGGCAGGGCCTTGCCGGTGCGCGCCCAGAGGAAGCCGACGATGCGCTGGTGGCTGTCCTCCAGTTCGCGCGGGTGGCTCGGCACGCCGGCGCGCTGCAAGTAGGCCGGTGCCGCGTAGACCCCCAGTTGCAGGTCGCCGACCCGCCGCGCCATCAGCGACTGGTCGCGCAGTTCGCCGCCGCGGATGACGCAATCGACATTCTCGTCGATCAGGTCGACGAGCCGATCGCTCACGCCCAGGTCGATCTGGATATCCGGATAGCGCGCATGGAACTCGGGCAACGCCGGGATCAGCAGCAGCCGCGCCAGCGGGCTCGGCACGTCGATCCGGAGACGCCCGCGGGGCGCCAGGGCGGCGCTGGAGAGGCTGGTCTCGGCATCGTCCAGTTCCGCCAGCAGGCGTATCACCCGCTCGTAGTAGGCGGCGCCGTCGGCGGTCAGGTTGAGCTTGCGCGTGGTGCGATTGAGCAGGCGTACCCGCAGCCGCGCTTCCAGTTGCTGGACCAACTGGGTGACGCTGGTGCGGCTCATGTGCAGCGTCTCCGCCGCCTTGGTGAAGCTGCCGGTCTCCACCACACGGGCAAAGGCCTGCATCGCATCGAAACGGTCCATCGGGGCTCCGGGTCGTCGGGGATTGTTTGGATTCTACAAACAGTCATGGCCAGGGTTGCGCGTTTATCCACGGCGCGCACGACCTTACCGTTCTTCCATCGACGATGACGGGGCCGGGAGCCCCAGGATGGAGGTATCGCATGACTGTACGCGACGTGGTTTTCCCCGCCGGCCGCCAGGCCCTCTACGAGCGCAACCGCTATTCCCCGGCGGTCCGCAGCGACGGCCTGCTGTTCGTCTCCGGCCAGGTCGGCAGCCGCGACGACGGCTCTCCCGAACCCGAGCTGGAGACCCAGGTCCGCCGCGCCTTCGACAATCTGAATGCGGTGCTCGCCGCGGCCGGTTGCGGGTTCGACGCTGTGCTCGACGTCACCGTGTTCATGGTCGACGCCGAGGCCAACTTCGAGCGCATCTGGAAGATCGTCCCGGAGTACTGGGGCGAGGCGCCGCACCCCACGCTGACGGCGGTGGGGGTGAACTGGCTGTATGGCTTCAGCTTCGAGATCAAGGTGGTGGCGAGGTTGCCGGCGGGGCGGTGAGAGCCGATGCGCAGTGCCGGGGCCAGCTCGGCTAGCGCCGGGGCTCTGAGGGACGCCGCAGGCTTACCCAGGCCGGCGCGTGGTCGCTGGCGTGCTCCTCGCCGCGCACCCAGCGATCCACCCCGGCGTCTTCCAGGTGGTCCGCCAGGCTGGCGCTGAGCAGCAGGTGGTCGATGCGCAGCCCGGCGTCGCGTTGCCAGTGCTGGCGGAAGTAGTCCCAGAAGGTATAGATGCGCCGGTCGGGGAAACGCTGGCGTAGCGCGTCCACCCAGCCCTGCCGCAGGAGGCGCTCAAAGCACTCGCGGGACGCCGGCTGGAGCAGGGCGTCCTTTTTCCAGGAGCGGGTGTCGTAGATATCGAAGTCGCTGGGCACCACGTTGAAGTCGCCGGCCAGCACCACCGGATGACCGCTCTCCATCAGTTCGGCGGCGTGGCGGATGAGGTGCTCGAACCAGGCCAGCTTGTAGTCGAACTTCGGTCCCGGCTGGGGATTGCCATTGGGCAGGTAAAGACTGGCCACCAGCAGGCCGTCGACGGCCGCTTCGAGGTAGCGGCTGTGGGGATCGCTGGCGTTGCCCGGCAGGCCGCGGCGTACCTCCAGCGGCTGGCTGTCGCGGGCGAGGATGGCGACGCCGTTCCACGCCGACTGGCCCTGCCAGATCGCGCCGTATCCGGCCTTCTCCAGCGCCGCGGCGGGGAAGCGCGCGTCGGGCGTTTTCAGTTCCTGCAGGCAGACGATGTCCGGCGCTTCCCGCTCCAGCCAGGCCAGCAGCGCGGCCAGCCGGGTCTGGATGCCGTTGACGTTGAAGGTGGCGATCTTCAGGGTGTCCACCGGTCGCCTCCGCGAATGACGATCAGGCGGCCGCCTGCAGGGCTTCGCCGATGGCTTCGTTGAACGCCTGCAAGTCACCCGGGTTGCGCGAGGTGATCAGGGTCCAGCCGTTCGCCGGGCAGACTTTCACCCGCGTGTCGACCCAGTCCGCGCCGGCGTTGGTCAGGTCGATACGCACGCTGGAATAGGAGGTCAGGGTCTTGCCGCGGGCGACACCGGCGTCGATCAGCAGCCAGGGGCCGTGGCAGATGGCGGCGACCGTCTTGCCTGCGTCGCTGAATTCCCTGACCAGGCGCCGGGCCTCGCTGTCCTGGCGCAGGGTGTCGGCATTCACCGTGCCGCCGGGGACCAGCAGCAAGTCGTAGTCCTCGGCGCGCAGGCCTTGCAGCCTGGCGTCGGAATTGACGATCAGGTCCTTCTCGCTGTCGTGCACCCAGGTCTGCGCTTCGCCGCCCTCGATGGTCGCGTGGGTGACCGTGGCGCCCTGTTGCTTCAGGGTCTTCAGCGGTTCGAGCAGCTCGTCGCGCTCGATGCCGGTGTTGGCGGTGATGACCAGGACGTTCTTGCCTTGCAGCTTCGCGCTCATGGTTTTCTCCTCTGCTGGGGCGCCCGTGGCGGGCGCCGTGGCGTGACATGCAGGAGAGTGGAAAGCCGGAACGCCGGGGAGTTCGAAAGATTTGCCGGGCGGTGGGCCGGATCCTTGGCCTGTCAGCCTCCGGCGTCAGCGGAACAGCAGCGAATGATGCGCCGCGCCACCGGTGCGCGCGCCGTCGCCCACCGCGATGGCGACGTTGCCGGCCGCCAGCGCCGCGTCGCCGCAGGCGAAGACGCCGGGAACGCTGGTTTCGCGCATGCCGTCGGTCCTGATGAACGGCCCGCTCGGGCCGTCCTCGAACTCGCAGCCGAGCAACGCCGCCAGCGGGCTGGCCATGCGCGTACGCGGCTGGGTGAACAACCCCGCGAGCGTAATCGTGCGGCCACTGGCCAGGGTCACGTCGGCGCGCGCGCCGCCCAGCGCGACCACGGCTTCGCGCTCGATCGTCACGCCGCGCCGGTCCAGCCTGGACATTTGCTCGGCATCCGGTTCGAAGACGCCGTTGAGGAAAAAGGTGGTCGCTCCCCAGTCGGGCAACATCAGGGCGTGGTGGATGGCCAGCGGTGAGGCCGCCAGTACGCCAATCGGCCCGCCGTCCAGTTCGTAGCCGTGGCAATACGGGCAATGGAACACGTGCCGTCCCCAGCGCTCGGCAAGACCGGGGATCTCCGGCAGCTCGTCGGCGACCCCGCTGGCGAGGATCAGCCGGCGCGCGGTGAAGCGTTCTCCGTTGGCGGCCTTCACCACGAAACCGTCCGCCTCCTTCTTCGCCGCGACGGCGGCTTCGGACAGCCACTCGACGCTGGGATAGGCCAGCAACTGGGCGCGGGCGTCATCGGCGATGGCCGCCGGATCGCGGCCGTCCTGGCCGAGAAAGCCGTGGGAGGCCCGGGCGAAGCGGTTGCGTCGCAGTCCCGTATCCATCACCAGCACCCTGCGCCGCGCCCGCGCCAGTTGCATGCCCGCGGAGATGCCGGCGTAGCTGCCGCCCACGATGATCACGTCGAAAGTCATGGCGTATCTCCCATTCGGATAGTCACGCAACAACGTAAGTTTCATGAGATGCGCTTGTCAACGCTCTCGTAACTTTTTCTGTAGCGAGACATACTCATGGTCTTTCCGTCACGAGCCCGCCGTTCATGAGAAACGACACCCGCCTCTCGCGCATGCTCCATGTGCTGATCCATATGGCCCGCCACGAAGGGCCGGCGACTTCCGAAGCCATCGCGCAGATGCTCGGCACCAACCCGGTGGTGGTGCGACGGACCATGGCGCTGCTGAAGAACGAAGGCTACGTGAGTTCGGAGAAGGGCCATCGCGGCGGTTGGCGGCTGGCCAAGCCGTTGGCGGACATCACCTTGCTGGATATCCACCAGGCGCTGGGAGCGTCCTCGATCTTCGCCATCGGCCTGTCTACCGATCATCCGGAATGCCTGGTCGAGCAGGCGGTCAACGAAGCGCTCGGCGAGGCGTTCGAGGCGGCGCAGGCGTTGCTCCTGGAGCGCCTGGGGAGCGTCACGCTGGAGCAGTTGGCGAGCGAGTTCGAGCGCCGCTATCGGCCCTGCTGAGGCGCCTGGAAGGGCCGTTCGGACACCGCCGCCGCGCCTGCGGAGGCACGCCGGCGGTCCGGGATCAGAGCGAGTACTTCACCGTGAACATCAGGTTGCGCGGCTCGCCGTAGTTGAGGTTGCCGAAGTCGATGCCGCTGTAATAGTACTTGTCGAACAGGTTGTTGAAGTTCAGCCGCGTGTCGATCCGTTCGTTGACCTTGTAGCCGAGCATGGCGTTGACCACGGTGTAGCCGCCCTGCTGGAAACCGGTGCTGCTGTCCTCGGTCTTGCTCTGGGTGGCCAGGTCGCCGCCGACGCGCCATTTGTGCAGTTCGCCGGGTAGCGTGTAGCTGGTGGCGAGCTTGAACAGGTGGCGTGGCTTGGCCGCGTCGAATGGCTTGCCCTCGTTGGCCTTGTTGCTGTCGTGCTTGTACTTGGCGTCGACGTAGGTATAGCCGGCCATCATCTGCCAGTCGTCGCTCAGCGCACCGCTCAGCTCCAGGTCTACGCCCTGGCTGCGGACCTTGCCCGAAGCGCGCGAGCAATAGCGCGAGGTGGGGCTGAAGGGGCATGGCGAGGGGCCGCCGACGTCCTCGGTGGCGCGGTTTTCCTGGTCGATCTGGAACAGCGCGATCTGCGAATTGAGCGCGCCGCCGAAGTGTTCGCCCTTCAGGCCGATCTCGTAGTTCTTGCCGGTGATCGGGTCGAGCAGGCCGCCGCCGGCGTCGAAGTTGCTCTGCGGCTTGAAGATGTCGGTATAGCTGGCGTAGACCGAGTAGGTCTGGTTCAGGTCGTAGATCACCCCGGCATAGCGGGTGACGTTGCGGGTGACCTTGTAGCTGTCGGTATCGGCGTCGGCCTTGTACCAGTCCAGGCGCCCGCCGAGGATCACTTTCAGCGGGTCGGCGAGGTTCAACCGGGTGGTGAGGTAGGCGCCTTTCTGTTCCTGGTCGAGCTTCATGCCCCACAGGCTGGTGTTCAGCCTCGGCTTGAGGGTTGAACTCGGGTCCCACTGGGTCGGGTCCATCGGCCCGGTCGGGGTGCCGTCCTTGTTGAACAGGCTGCCCCAGCCGCCGTGGCCGTCGAAGCGTTCCTGGCGATAGCTGGCGCCGACCACCAGCTCGTGCTCGCGGCCGAGCAACTGGAAGGGACCGTTGGCATAGGCGTCATAGCTGTCGTGGTCGTCGGTGTAGCTGTAGTCGCCGGGGTTCTGGGTCATGCTGGCGCAGCCGGTGGTCGAGTAGTAGCAGTCGTTGTACAGCCCGAGCATGTTGATTCGCGCCCACAGCTTGTCGGCGGCCAGCTTCATCTGCCAACCGTTGGCGAAGCGGTGGGTCAGGTCGCTGAACAGGTGGGTGGTGTCGGTATCCCAGTAGGACCAGTCGGCGCCGTAGTAGGACGAGCGCTTGAGGTCCAGGTGGCGGCCGCCCAGCGGGCTGGGCAGGCCTACCCAGTTGTCGTTGCGGTTGTCGTTCTGGTTCGAGGCGCCGATGGCGAAGGTGGTGTCCGGGCTCAGGTCGGCTTCGGCGATCCCGTAGAACACGCCGCGTTCGCTGCTGACGTGGTCCTGGAAACTGTTGCCTTTCTGGTAGGCGACCACCGCGCGGCCGCGCAGGGTTCCTTCGCTGTTCAGCGGACCGGAAACGTCGGCCTCGCTGCGATAGCGGTCCCAGGAGCCGACGCTGCCTTGCAGGGAGGCGCGGAAGTCCTGGGTCGGACGCTTGCGCACCATGTTGATCGCCGCCGCCGGGTTGCCTGCGCCCTGCATCAGGCCGGTGGCACCGCGCACCACTTCGACGCGGTCGAACATGGCCAGGTCGGCGGCGGAAATGACGTCCTGGGTATAGGTGGAAATGCTCGTCGGCAGGCCGTCGTACATGATGTTGTCGACGTCGAAGCCGCGCGCCGCGTACTTCACCCGGGCCGGCCCGTACTGTTGCACGGTGAGGCCGGTGACGCCCTTCACCGCGTCGTTGAGGTCGCGCATGCCCTGGTCGTCCATGCGCTGGCGGGTGACCACGCTGACCGACTGAGGGGTCTCGCGGATCGACATCGCCAGCTTGGTCGAGGTGCGCATCGCCCGGGTGGTGTAGGAGCCGCTGTCTTCGGTGATGGCGGCGGTGGCCGGGTCCTGGGTGGCGACCACGCTGAGCGCGCCGAGGTCGACGCTGTCGCCGGGGGCGATGCCGGCACCTGTCGGCGCGGCCTCGACCCAGGCGTCGCCGCCCCGTACCTCCCCGCTCAGTCCGGAACCTGCGAGCAGACGCTGCAGTGCCTCGCTCGGCTCCAGCGTGCCGCGTAGGGCCGGTGCGCGCCGGTCGGCCACGGTCGCGCGGTCGAAACGGATGCGCAGGCCGCTGGCGCCCTGCAATTGCTCGAGGGATGCGGCCAGGGGCTGAGCGGGAAGGTCAAGGGCGATGGGAGCGGCCTGGGCGGCCAGGGAAAGCGAGGAGAGACCGAGCAATAACGCACTGGAAACGACGTGTTTCATCTGCAGTGTCCTGGATGGCGGCGCAGGCAGGCCGTTGGCGCGACCGGCTGCGTTTCTTGTTTATGTGGGAAACCGGCGTAGGAATTCGCGGCGGGGCAAGTGTATGTAAATGTAAAAATGGAGTAAATGATAGAGATTATCGTTATCAGTAGTATTCGTAGAAATCCGATGAACTGCGTCCTGCCAGCGGCTGACGGGGATTTCCGCTGGATACCTCCCGTGAAGGCCGCCTGGATTCGTGATTCCAGCGCAAATGAATTTGCTCGATTCGGGTCTTAATCGAAGAGATGTAAGCCGCCACACTGCGCTTCCTTCGAGTCATCCCGCCCACGGAGCGCAGCCATGTCTTCCACCATCCACCCCCTCCCGTCCTTCGGTCTCGGCACCTTCCGCCTCACCGGCCAGGTCGTCGTCGACTCGGTGCGCAGCGCCCTCGAGCTGGGTTATCGCGCCATCGATACCGCGCAGATCTACGGCAACGAGGCGGATATCGGCCGGGCGATCGCCGAGAGCGGCGTACCGCGTTCCGAGCTGTTCCTCACCACCAAGGTCTGGGTCGACAACTACGCCCGCGAAAAGCTGCTCGCCAGCCTGCGCGAGAGTCTGGAGAAACTGCGCACCGACCGGTTGGACCTGGTCCTGATCCATTGGCCGGCACCCGGCAACGGCGTCGAGCTGGCGGAGTACATGGCGGCGCTGGCGGAAGCCAAGTCCCTGGGCCTGACCCGGCGGATCGGCGTCTCCAACTTCAACATCGAGCTGACCCGCCAGGCCATCGCCGCGGTCGGTGCGGGCGAGATATCCACCAACCAGATCGAACTCAGCCCTTACTTGCAGAACCGCGCGCTGACCGCCTTCCTCGAGGAGCAGGGCATCGCGGTCACCTCGTACATGACCCTGGCCTACGGCAAGGTGCTGAAGGACCCGACGCTGGCCGGGATAGCCGCCAGGCACCGGGCCACGGTCGCCCAGGTGGCGCTGGCCTGGGCGATGCAACTGGGCTACGCGGTGATCCCGTCCTCGACCCGCCGCGAGAACCTCGCCAGCAACCTGCTGGCGCGCGACCTGCGCCTGGACGCCGAGGACATGGCGCGCATCGCCGGCCTCGAGCGTAACGGCCGCGAGGTCAGTCCGCAGGGCCTGGCGCCGGCCTGGGACTGAGAACCGCGTCGAGGGTCCGCCGCGCGGAGGCTCCGGTCGCGCGGTCGGTTCAGAGCTCGATGCGGTATTCGATCACGCCCGGCTTGTCCGCCACCCAGTCGTACAGGCGCTGCGCCCTGTGGTTGCTTTCCTGGGTATGCCAGTAGAGCCGCGCGCAGCGACGTTCCTCGGCCTGCCGGCGGACGTACTCGATCAACTGCTTGCCGATCTGCTGGCCGCGCACGTCGGGCGAGACATAGAGGTCTTCCAGGTAGCAGACGTCCTGTGCCGCCCAGGTCGAGCGGTGGTAGAGGAAGTTGACGATGCCATGCAGGCGGCGACCGTCGCTGGCCACCGCGCAGTGCATCGGTTCGCCCTCGTCGAAGAAGCGCCGCCAGGTGGCCTCGGTGGTCTGTGCCGAGAGTTCGACTTCATAGAACGCCTGGTAGGCCTTCCAGTGTTCGAGCCACTGCTCGAAGTCCTCGTGTGCCACGGGGCGTACCGATACCAGTGTGTGCAGGGATTGCATCCAGTGCTTCCTTCTTTGGCTTGATGGGGCGATCCGGCGGAGGCCGGGACCGAGGGTCTTGACCCGGGTGTTTTTATAGCCGCCTAATGGCTTGCCATATCCCACCAATTAGATGATCGAGGGCAGACCATTTGTTCAGGCAATCACTGCTCGAATCGGTCAAGGCGCGACTCCTCCATCCACAGCTCCAGGCCCTGCCGCTGCATGCGCGAATCCAGCGCGCGATCCGCCAACTGATCCTCGACGGTGCCCTGGCGCCGGGCAATCCGTTGCCGGCCTCGCGGGCGCTGGCGCAGTCGTCGGGGGTATCCCGCGACACCGTCGAAGCGGCCTATTCGCACCTGCATGCCGAGGGCTTCATCGAGCGTCGGGTCGGCAGCGGCAGCGTGGTGGCCGCGGCTACCCGGCTGTCCCCCGGCCGGCGCGGCGCGGGCGCTCCACGGCGGGTCGGCGGCGCGCCGCGACTGAGCCGGCGTGGCGAGGCGATGCAGGCTGGCGGCGGGGTTCGCGAGCAGCTCGTCCCGCGCCCCTTCGCTCCCGGCGTGCCGGAGACCCGCACCTTTCCCCTGGCGACCTGGGAGCGCCTGCAGCGCCAGGTCCTCAAGGAATATGGCGCGCGCGCCCTGACCCACGGCGACCCGCAGGGCGCCGAACCGCTGCGCCAGGCGATCGCCGACTACGTCAACCTGGAGCGTGGCGCACGCGCCACGGCCGACCGGGTACTGGTGCTGACCAGTTCGCAACAGGCGCTGGGTCTTTGCGCCAGCGTGCTGCTCGACGCCGGCGAGCGGATATTCGTCGAGGACCCGGCCTACTACGGCGCGCGCAAGGCCTTCGAGGCCGCCGGCCTGGAGTGCCTGCCGGTCCCGGTCGACGAACAGGGCCTGCGGCCCGAGCCGATCCTCGCCCAGCCGCAGGCGGCGCGGGCGCTGTGCCTGACCCCGTCGCACCATTACCCGACCGGCGTGACCCTGTCGCTGGAGCGTCGCCTGGCGCTGATCGAATGGGCGCAGCGGCAGCAGGCATGGATCATCGAGGACGACTACGACAGCGAGTTCCACTACGCCGGCCGGCCCACCGCCTGCGTGCAAGGCCTGGACGTCCACGAGCGGACGCTCTACATCGGCACGTTCACCAAGTCGCTGTTTCCCGGCCTGCGCATCGGCTACATGGTCCTGCCGCCGGCGCTGGTGGCACCGATGACCGTCGCCCGCTCCCTGCAGGACGGGCACAACGCCTCGCTGGCGCAACTGACCCTGGCGCGCTTCATCGCCGGCGGCCACTTCGGCGCCTACGTGCGCGGCATGCGCAACCTCTACGGCGAGCGCCTGGGATTCCTCGCGGAGCGGGTAGGCAAGCGTCTAGGCGGCCTGGTCGAGCCGCGCGTGCCGGCCGGCGGGCTACAGATGCCCGGGCTGCTCTGCGCGGAAATCGACGAAACGCGCGCCATCGCGGCGGCATACCGCGCCGGTGTCGAGCTGGTCGGGCTCAGCGCCCTGCATCTCGCCGCGCCACCGCGAGCGGGTTTCCTGATGGGCTTCGCCGCCTACACCACGGATGAGCTGGAGGCGGCGGTCGGGGTCCTCGCGAAGACCCTGCGCGGTTTGCGTGCGAATCCCTAGGCCGCCGGCAAGCGCTCAGTCGCGCAGGGCGTAGACGTAGGCATCGACCTGGGCGCCGTCGGCCAGCGTTACCCGGGTCGCCACGCGCCGGTATTCGGTGCCTTCGAATTCATCCAGCGCGGGCCAGTGCTCGGCGAGGCGGTCGGAGACGAACACATGGCCGTGGATTTCCTCGCCGTCGGCGTCGATCGCCAGGCCCGGAAAGCCCATCCCGGCGCCCCAGCCCTTTTCCAGCAGGCGACCGCGGAGGCTGGCCGCCTGCCATTGCCCGCCGATCTTCTGCATCAGGTGTTCGTTGGGACGGCCGGGGCCGAGGCTGCCGTAGACGAAGAGTCGCTGCATCGATAACTCCCTTGAACGGAACAGCGCGGGCGCAAGACGCGAAGCCTTCCGCCCGCGCCTTTCACTTGCTTGCCAGCGGTGGAGTACGCGGCGGCACGATACGCCGCGAGCCGGTCGACTCGAAGGCCGCGGCGAAGCGCAGCAGCGCCGAGTCGTCGTAGGCGCGGCCGGCGAAGGTCAGGCCCACCGGCATGCCGATGTCGGCCATCACCCCCATCGGTACGGTGACCGTCGGCACGCCGAGGTGGCGGATGGCGAGGTTGCCGTTGGCGACCCAGACACCGTTGCTCCAGGCGATGTCGGCCGAGGCCGGGTTGACGTCGGCGTCCGCCGGGCCGACGTCGGCGACGGTGGGGAAGAGCACGGCGTCCAGGCGCAGGCGTCGCATCCACTCCTCGAGGTCGATCCGCCGGGTTTCCTCGAGGCCGCGCAGGCCATCGGGGAGGGTCGCGATCCGGTCCCAGGGCTTGATGCCGCGCTCGGCCATCCGCACGTATTCGTCCATGCCGGCGGCCAGGTCGCCCTCGCGGTTGGGCAGGGTGCCGGGGTCGTGGGGGAAGATCTGCGGGCCGTCGACGTCCGCCAGGCGGTTCAGCTTCGGATCGCCATTGGCGCGCAGGAAGTCGTCGAAGCCCCAGGCCGAGAGTTCCCACAGCTCGTCGTGGAGGAATTCCTTCGACACCAGGCCGCGGTTGAACACGGTGGGCGCGCCGGGTCGGTCGCCCTCGCAGTTCGACACCAGCGGGAAGTCCACCTCGATCACTTCGGCGCCGGCGGCTTCCAGGGCCTTGCGCGCCTGTTCCCAGAGGGCGATGACCGAGGGCCGGGTATGGATGCGCTGGCCGGTCGGGCCGCCGATCCCGGGGGACTCGCTGGTGCCCGCATCGGGGTCGGCGTTGATGAACATGCGCGGCACGCCGAAGCGCTTGCCGGCCAGGGCCTCGGCGCCTGCGGCCAGGGCCGGGTAGCTCGCCGGGCGTACCTCGGAGGCCTTGGGGATCGGCACCCAGGGCTGCATGCGCCAGAGGTCGCCGCGGGTATCGGGATCGTCGGCGACCACTACGTCGAGGATTTCCAGCAGGTCGGCCATGCTCCGCGCATAGGGCACCACCACGTCCATGGTCGGCGTCAGCGGCCAGTTGCCGCGCACCGAGATCACCCCGCGCGAAGGGGTGTAGGCGCACAGGCCGTTGTTCGACGCCGGGCCGCGCCCGCTCGACCAGGTTTCCTCGGCCAGGCCGAAGGCGGCGAAGCTGGCCGCGGTGGCGGTGCCGGCGCCATTGGAGGACCCCGAGGCGAAGGGCGCGGTGAGGTAGGCGGCATTGTACGGGCTCTCCGCGCGGCCGTAGACGCCGCGCTGCATGCCGCCGTTGGCCATGGGCGGCATGTTGGTCTTGCCCAGGCAGATCGCCCCGGCGGCGCGCAGGCGCTCGACGGTGAAGGCATCGCGCTGGGCCACCAGGTCCTTGAACGCCGGGCTGCCGGAAGCCGCGGTGAGGCCCTTGACCAGGTAGCTGTCCTTGGCGGTGTAGGGAATGCCGTCCAGCGGACCGAGGGTCTCGCCACGCGCCCGGCGGGCGTCGGAGGCCTGCGCTTCGGCCAGCGCATCGGGATTGCGCACCACCACCGCGTTCAGCGCGGTGGGCGTGCCGGGTGCATCGTAGGCGTCGATCCGCGCCAGGTAGGCCTGGACCAGTTCGACCGCCGTGGTACGACCGGACTCGAGCGCGTCACGCAGCTCGGCGATGGAAACCTCGGTGACCTCGATCATGCTGTCACCGCCTGGCGAATGGAGACGGGGAGACCGTTAGCGACGCTCATCATCGTTCCTCTTGTTCTCTGCTCGATGCGACGGGGGCCGCGAGGCGGCCGGGTCGATACAGGGGATGCAGTGTACATCCTGGCCGGCGTTCGCGGCTTCCCTGGCGGGGGCGCGGCAACGGCAGCCTGGGCGGTCGTTGAGGCCAGGGCTCAGATCCGGCGGCTGCGCAGCAGTAGCCAGAGCAGGTAGAAACCGCCGAGCAGGCCGGTCATCAGGCCGATCGGCAGGTTGGCGACGTATGCCAGGCGCTGGCCGAGCAGGTCGGCGGCCAGCAGCAGGACCGCGCCCATCAATGCGCCGGACAGCAACGGCACCCCGGCCGAGCGGGTCAGGCGCCGGGCCAGTTGCGGGCCGGCCAGGGCGATGAAGGCGATGGGGCCGGCCGCGGCGGTGGCGATGGCGGTCATGCCGACGGCGACCAGGACCATCTGCAAGCGCACGCGCTCCACCGCCACGCCGAGCTGGGCGGCGCTGGCATCGCCCAGCTCCAGCACTTCCAGGCGACGACCGTGGTACAGCGCCAGCGGCACGCTGGCGAGCAGGCCCAGCGCTGCCGGGACGACGTGCGACCAGGTCCGGGTGTTCAGCGAGCCGGCCAGCCAGAGCTGGGCGTACATCGCCTGGTCGAGGTTGCCGGTGACCAGCAGCAGGCTGTTCAGGCCCGACAGGCTGGCGCCGACACCGATGCCCACCAGCACCAGGCGGTAGCCGCCGGCGGTGGCGCCCCGGCGCGCCAGCAGCACCACCGCCAGCGCCGTGCAGAGGCCGGCGGCCAGCGCCGCCAGCGAGGTGGCCAGCGGGCCGGCATCGAACAGGATGATCTGCACGATGGCGCCGCTGGCGGCGCCGGTGGTGAAACCGATGACGTCGGGCGAGCCCAGCGGATTGCGCGAGATCGACTGGAAGATCGCCCCGGCCATGCCCAGCGCGGCGCCGACCAGGCAGGCGGTGAGCACCCGTGGCAGGCGCACGCGCTGGACGATGCGCTGGGCGGTGGGGTCCTGGCCCTGGCCGAGTAGGCTGGCGAACACCTCTGCCGGGCCCAGCGCCAGGCTGCCGGTCCCCAGCAGCGCCGCCGCCAGCGCCAGCCCGACCCCCGCGAGGACCAGGCAGGCCAGCGCCGCCCGTGGCCGCCAACGCAGCGACAGGGAACCCAGGCGCAGGGCGTGGAGACCGTTCACAGGCGGCTCAGGCGGAAGCGCCTGACCAGGACGATGAAGGCCGGCCCGCCGAGCAGCAACGCGACGATTCCGGCGGCGATCTCCGCCGGCGCCGCCAGCAGCCGCCCGAGGATGTCGGCGCCGAGCAGCAGGCCGGCGGCGATCAGCGCCGAGAAAGGCAGGATCCAGCGCTGGTCCGGTCCGGCCAGCAGTCGCGCGAGGTGTGGGGCGACCAGCCCGACGAAGGCGATCGGCCCGGCCAGGGCGGTGGCCGCGCCGGCCAGCAGCATCACCGCCAGGCAGGCGAGCAGCCAGGTCAGGCGCAGGTCGACGCCGAGCGCCCGGCCGATCTCCTGGCCCAGGGCCAGGGCATTGAGCCTGGCGGCGAGGGCGAAGGCGGCGGCCAGCCCGGCGCCGATGGCCAGGCCCGGCCATCCGAGCAGGGCGAAGCCGCTGCCGGAAAGCGAGCCGGCGGCCCAGTGGCGGAAGCGGTCGAAGACTTCCGGCGGGGCGTTCAGCACGATGATCCCGGTCAGCGAGGCGAGCATCACCGACAAGCCGGCACCCGCCAGCACCAGGCGCACCGGGTTGGTGCCGGTCTCGCGGGCCTGGCCGAGAAGGAATACGGCGATGCCGGCCAGGCCGGCGCCGAGGAAGGCGCAACCGAGGTACTGGCCCATGCTCGCCAGGTCGAACAGCGCGACCCCGACGATCACCGCCAGCGCCGCGCCGGCGTTGATTCCCAGCAGGCCGGGTTCGGCCAGCGGATTGCGCGTCAGCGCCTGCATCAGCGCGCCGGCCACTCCCAGTGCTGCACCGGCCAGCAGCGCCACCAGGGTGCGCGGCAGGCGCAGTTCGCGTACCACCAGGTGGCGATCATCGTGCGGATCGACGGCTTGCAGGGCATCCAGGGTGACCGCCAGGGGCACCGGCCGCGAGCCCAGCGCCAGGCTGGCCAGGGCCGCCAGCGCGAGCAGCAGCGCGCCGGCGAGCAGGCCCCAGGCGCGCAGGCGCCGGCGGCGCATCGGGGACGCTTGCATAAGCGGACTTCCGGCGAACGGGCGCATGGCTCAGCGGAAATGGCGGGCGACGTTGTCGATCATCTGCCGCCCCGAGTAGTAGTCGATGCGGAAGGAACTGGGGCCCAGAGCGTACACGCGCTTTTCGCGCACCGCCGACAGGTTGGCCAGCACCGGGTCGGCGAGGAACGCCTGCACGTCGTCGTCGCTGGCGCCGAGCAGGAACACGCTGTCGCCGGCGATGGCGGCGGGCAGGTTTTCCCGCGAGATGAACTGGAAGTCCGAGGCGCGCGTCACCTTGCCCGCCAGCGCCTCCGGCAGTTCCGCCACCTGGAAGCCGAGGGCTTCGAGCAGGCGTGCCTGGGGGCTGGCCTGGCGGCCGATGGAATAGCTGCCGGCGATGTTGTAGCCGACCACGCTGACCGGGCCCTGCGGCGGCGCGATGGCCGCGGCGACTTCGGCGGTGTAGGCGTCGAAGCGCTGGATGGCGGCCTGCGCCTGGCGTTCCAGGCCGGTGTGCCGGCCCAGCTCGGTAGCCAGTTCCTGCCAGCTGTGTTTCGAGTAGTCGACCACCAGCGTCGGTACGCCCTGCGCCTCCAGCTCCGCACGGTATGGCGCGGCGCTGTCGGCGCCGGTGGCGGAGGCGACCAGCAGGTCCGGATCCTGGGCGATCACCGCTTCGATGTCGAAGCGCAGGTTGCGGTAGAGCACCTCGACGCCACGTTGGTCGGCGACCTTCGCCCATTGCGAGAAGAAGCCCTTGGCGTCGGTCAGGCGATTTGGCGTGGTGGCGGCGCTGGCCACCAGCGGTGCGTCCATCGCCAGCAGGATGCCGGTGACGCTCGGGGTGGTGGAGACGATCCGCGCCGGCTTCGGCTCCCCGGCCGCGGCGAGGGTGGCGAACAGGCTCAGGGCGAGGGCGAGTAACGGCAGGGCGGAGCGGCGGCGGGTCGGCATGAAGGCTGTTTTCGCTGTAGGGGAAGCCGGGCGGACGGATTCATATGATAATGCTTCTCATGCAGTCTATTCCATAATGTAGAATCGATTCCACATATTCGAGCCATTCTTATCCAGGAACCTCCCATGACCCATCGCCTGCACGCGGACGCCGTGACCTTGCGCCGCGACGCGCGGACCGTTTCGCGGAATCTCTCGCTGGCCATCCCCGAGGGTTCGTTCAGTGTGATCGTCGGGCCCAACGCCTGCGGCAAGTCGACCCTGCTGGCGGCATTGTCGCGCCTGTTGGCGCCGGCCGAGGGCCGGGTGGTGCTGGACGGCAGGGATATCCACAGCCTGCCGGGACGGGAAGTGGCGCGGCGTCTCGGCCTGCTGCCGCAGAGCGCGCTGGCGCCGGATGGCATCACGGTGGCCGAGCTGGTGGCGCGCGGGCGCTATCCGCACCAGTCGTTCCTGCGCCAGTGGTCGCCGGCGGATGAGCGCGCGGTAGCGGCGGCGTTACGCGCCACGCGGGTCGACGGCCTGGCCGAGCGACCGCTCGACGCGCTCTCCGGCGGCCAGCGGCAACGCGTGTGGATCGCCATGGTGCTGGCGCAGGAAACCCCGTTGCTGCTGCTCGACGAGCCGACCACCTACCTGGATATCGTCCACCAGATCGAATTGCTCGAACTGCTCGCCGAGCTGAATCGCCAGGGGCGCACCATCGTCGCCGTGCTGCACGACCTCAACCAGGCCTGCCGCTATGCCTCGCACCTGATCGCCATGCGTGACGGCGCGATCCTCGCCGAGGGCGCGCCGGCGCATATCTTCACCGAGCGTCTGGTGGAGGAGGTGTTCGGCTTGCGCTCGTTGATCATCGCCGACCCGGTCAGCGGCACGCCGCTGCTGGTGCCGCGCGGGATCGCCGCCGACGCGCCGGGCTGAGGTGGCTCAGCGCGGCGGCGGCCGCATGCCGGGATGGAGGACCAGGCCGCCGGTGGACTGGTTGACCTGCAGCGCCTCGTGGAACAGCGCGTCGCGGTCTTCCGCCGACTGCAACTGGCCGAGATCGGTCACCGTGGTCATCGCGCAGACGATCTCCAGCTGGGCGTCGAACACCGGCGCCGCCTGGCCGGTGACGTTCGACAGCAGGTGGCTGGTCAGTTCGGCCCAGCAGCGCTCGCGCACCTCGTCGAGCAGCGCGCGGCTCGGCGGGCTGCCGCGGAAGTGCGTCGGTTGCTGCTTGCGCGCGGCGTCGACCACGGCCTTCGGCAGGAAGGCCTGGAACACCAGGCCGCAGGCGGTGTTGTCGATGGGCAGGATATCGCCCAGGGCCAGCGGGTTGATCGAGAAATAGGCGCTGCGGTACCAGCGCACCAGGGTCGGGCCGCGCTCGGTCCAGATCGCCACCCCGCCGCTGGCGGCATGCCGTTGGGCCAGGGCCTTCATGTGGCGGGCGGCGATATCCACCGCGTCGATCCGCTTCAGCGCGCCTATGCCGATGCTCAGCGCCGCCGGCCCGAGGTCGTAGAGACCGCTGAGCGGGTCCTGGCGGGCCAGGCCTTCCTTCACCAGGCTCTGCAGGTAGCGGTGCGCGGTGGAGCCGCCGGTGCCGGTGCGCCGGGCCACTTCGCCGAGGGCCAGCTCGCCTTCGGCGTTGGCCAGGGTCTTCAGGAAGCGCGCCGCGATGGACACCGACTGGATGGTGCCGGAGCGCTTTTCGCCCGGGGCGTCCGGCATCTCGTCCGCCGGGGGCTGCGAAGTATTCAACGGCTCGGTCTCCTCACCACGGTTGATCCATAGGCTTCGGTCCGCGCTGCGGTGGCGCGGGCGGCGCCCATGATACCGATTCCCCGGGGCGGTGGGGCGCCGCGGAAGGGACGGGCGTAGGAGATTTCATATTTCGCAATGAGGAATCTATTCCCCATTGAGGAATGCTCTGGTGGCGTGATAGCCTGAATGTAAAAGAGAGTCATTCCCATTTGGAGAAGATCCTTGAACGCCCGCACGCACCGCACGCTCAACCGGGGAATCGGCGTCGTCACGCTGTCCACCCTGCTCGCCTCGCCATCGGCACTGGCCCGGGAAAACCCGCCCGCCGAGGACGAACCCGCCCCCCTCGAGGCGCTGGTCGTGACCGGCGAGAAACGTGAACGCTCGCTGAAGGACACGGCGTCCTCGGTATCGCTCACCAGCGCCCGCGACATCGACCGCAAGCAGACCGGCAACGCCTCGGTCGCCGAGGTGATCAATGGCAGTCCCAACGTGGTCTACACCGACTCGGTGGGCGCGCCGATCATCCGCGGCCAGGACACCCAGGGCCCGAACAACGGGCAGAACGTGTTCTGGGGCGGCACAGTGCCGCGGGCGACGATCAACCTCGATGGCCACTACCTGAACTACAACGAGATGTTCTTCGGCGCGACCTCGGTCTGGGACGTCGACAGCATCGAGGTGTTCCGCGGCCCGCAGACCACCTCCCAGGGCGCCAACGCCATCGCCGGGGCGATCATCGTCAACACCAAGGACCCGACCTTCAGCCCCGAGGCTGCCTACCAGGCGGAGATCGGCAGCTACCATTCGCGGCGCAGCTCGATCGCAGTGTCCGGCCCGCTGGCGCAGGACTTCGCCGGGCGCCTGGCGGTGGACTACGCGGGCCGCGACACCTTCATCGACTACGACAACCCGAAGTTCCAGGACAGCGGCACCGACCAGGACTTCCGCGCCCTCAACGCGCGCGCCAAGCTGCTCTGGCTGCCCAGCGGAATTCCGGGCCTGGAGAGCAAGTTCACCTTCTCCCACAACGACAGCAACCGCCCGACCCAGGAAGCGGCGACCCGCCCGTTCGACAAGCTCGACCATCGCTCGACCACCATGCCCAGCTGGGAGCAGGACACCAACACCAGCATCCTCGACGTCGCCTATGACCTCGACAATGGCATCCGCCTGTTCAACCAGGCGCAGTACTCGCTGTCCTCGGTGCACCGCACCACCGGCGCGGGCGGCGAGGGCGACGCCGACATCCGCCAGAAGAACGCCTCCAACGAATCGCGGATCAGCTTCGGCGAGCAGGAGGACCGGGTCAGCGGCATGGGCGGGGTCTACTACGCCCGTACCCGCACCGACGAGACGCTGCACCTGCGCGGGCTGTCGGCCTTCGACGACACGAAGAAGAACCTCGGTGTGTTCGGCGAGCTGAACTACCGCCTGAGCGACCGCTGGACCCTGACCACCGGCCTGCGCTACCAGGAGGATCGCATCGAGCGCAGCGGCAACTCGGTGCTGGCGCCGCGTCCGCTGGACTACCAGAAGACCTTCTCGGCCTTCCTGCCGAAAGTCTCCCTGGCCTTCGCCGCGACCCCGGACTGGACCGTCGGCGGCCTGGTCAGCCGCGGCTACAACCCCGGCGGCGTGTCGCTCAACCTGACCACCCGCAACTGGGCCTACTTCAAGGAAGAAACCATCTGGAACTACGAACTGTTCACCCGCGCCAGCCTGCTCGACGGCCGCCTGCTGCTGAACGGCAACCTGTTCTTCATGGATTTCAAGGACGCCCAGTACAACATCCCGGTGGTGGTTTCGCCGGGGGTGGCGCAGTCGTACACCATCAACGCCGAGAAGGCCCACGCCTACGGCATGGAGCTGGACCTCGACTACCGCCTACGCGACGACCTGCGGCTGAAGGCCAGCGCCGGCGTGCTACGCACCCGGATCGACGAGATGTCCGGCAATACCGGCTACGAGCACAACGAGTTCGCCCGCTCGCCGGGCTATACCCTCAGCTTCGGACCGAGCTGGGACGTCACCGAGCGCCTCAACCTGAACGCCCAGGTGCGCTACCTGGACGGCTACTACTCGGACACCGCCAACACCAAGGCCTACTCGATCAAGGCCTACACCCTCACCGACGCCCGCGCCAGCTACCGCTTCAACGACCAGGTGCAGCTCTATGGCTACGTGAAGAACGTGTTCGACGACCGCTCGCCCACCTACATGCAGGAAAACCGGGGGATCGGTGGCATCGAGGCGAGCATGACGCAGCCGCGGACCCTCGGCATCGGCATCAAGGGCACCTTCTAGGCGCCCCGAGAAGCCGGCCCCGCGCAGGGCCGGCCCAGCCCCAGAGCCCATACAGGAGATTGGCACGATGAGTACCCCGAAACGCCTGCACATCGGCATGTCGCTGGCCCCCACCTGGCTCAGCGGCGATGCCTGGCGGCGCCCCGACAGCAACATCGAAGGCATCTTCGGCAGCGATTTCGCCGTCGACATCGCCAGGCGCTCCGAAGCCGCCCACCTCGACTTCGTGTTTCGCCCGGACGTCAGCAGCCTGCCACTAGACGTGCTGGAGACCGGCTCCGGCTTCGCCAGCCTGGATCCCACCGTACTGCTTGCCGCGGTCGCCCGCGAAACCTCGCGGATCGGCCTGGTGTCGACGGTCTCCACCACGTTCTATCCGCCCTACGTGGTGGCCCGGCAGCTGCAATCGCTGCACTGGATCAGCAACGGCCGCGCCGGCTGGAACATCGTCACCGCGCTGCAGGGCCACGAGAACTTCGGCCTGGACGCGATGCCCGATGCGGAGCAGCGCTACGCGCGCGCCGCCGAGTTCACCCGGCTGGTGCACGACCTGTGGGACAGCTTCCCCCGCGAGGCACTCCTGGTCGACCGCGAGAGCGGCCGCTACGCCGACGTTTCCCGGGTGCGCCCGGTCGACCACGACGGCGAATTCCTCAAGGTCAAGGGACCGCTCAACCTGCCGGCCTTCGGCGAGGCGCGGATTCCCCTGGTGCAGGCCGGCGCCTCCGAGAGCGGGCGCGACTTCGCCGCCTCGGTGGCCGACCTGGTGTTCGCGCCGACCCCGGACAAGGAGGCTGCCCTGGAACTGCGCCGCGACCTTTCCCGCCGCGCCGAACGCCACGGTCGCTCGCCGCGCGACGTGCGCCTGCTGCCGGGCTTCAGCCTGTACCTGGCGGAGAGCCGTGAGGAGGCGCGGGAAATCTTCATGCAGACCCACGCGCGCCTGGACCGCGCGCGCAAGTTCGCCACGATCAGGCAGATGCTCGGCCTCGACCTCAGCGACTGGCCGCTGGACCGGCCGATTTCCGCGGCCGACCTGCCGCCGCCGGTGGCCAACCCCGGCAGCCGCACCCACACCGACCTGCTGCGGCGCCTGATCGAGCGCGAGACGTTACGCCTGGACCAGTTGCTGCTGCGCCCCGAGGTGGTTTCCGCGGCGCACTGGCAGGTCATCGGTACGGTGGACGATGCCGTCGAGCAGATCGTCGACTGGGCCGCCGCCGGCGCCATGGACGGTTTCATCGCCGCGCCGGGAGGCTCGGTCGGCTCGCTGCGGCTGTTCCTCGAACAGGTGGTGCCGCGCCTGGTGGAGAAGGGGCTGTTCCGCGAGCGCTACAGCGCCACTACCTTCGCCGGGCACCTGGCAGAGGAATGATGGAAAGGGCCGGCGACGGCCGCGACCTGGCGGCGATGGCGAGCGAGTGACCGCCTGCGGTTGGCCGCCTGACGGGCCCGCTGTATCGCAGCACGCCATCCGACCGGTGGGGCGTGGTACAGGCGAGGGAGCCTCTGCCTTGGCGTAGATACCGTCGTACCCCGGGGATCATCCGGACAGGTCGCAGCCTGGGCAGCGCTGGCCGTCGGCAGGCCTGGCATTCTGCTGTTACAACCATCCATCCATTCCTGCGGAAACGAGTGAACTCAATCGCCCCGAGCGCTGTCTGTCAGCCGTCGGCCCAACCGGGCCGGGCGCATGGCCCTTGGCCATGCGGTAGCCCCGCCCCGGTCGCGCGCTTGTCCATAACAATTCGACTGGCCGGCTTTTTCGCTCCCCTTTGCGGGTTTCGTTCTCTCGCCATGTGAAGATTGCCATGTCCCTATCCCGTCGCATCCCCGCCGCTCTTTCCCCGTTCCAGAACCGCGTCATCGGAGCCTGCCTGCTCGGCGGCCTGCTGGCGGCCGGCGCCCCGGCGCAGGCCGAGGAGGCGACCGGCAACGCGCGCTGGGTGAGCGACAGCCTGACCACTTTCGTGCGCAGCGGCCCCACCGATGGCTATCGCATCGTCGGCACCCTCACCTCCGGGCAGAAGGTCGAGCTGCTTGGCACCCAGGGCAACTACAGCCAGGTGCGCGGCGAGAACGGCAGCACCGTGTGGATTCCCAGCCGCGACTTGCAGGAGGTTCCCGGCCAGGCCGAGCGCCTGCCGCAACTGGAACAGAAGGTGGCCGCCCTGACCGCCGAGCTGGACGGCATCAACGACACCTGGAAGACCCGCGTGCAGGGCATGCAGGAAACCCTCGACACGCGCAAGAAGTTGATCGACGAATTGCAGGCGGCGCGCAGCAACCTGGACGCCGAGCTCGGCAAGGCCCGCTCCGACCTGCGTGCGGTGCAGGCGCAACTGGGCGACGAGAACAAGCAGGTGCTGATGCGCTACATGGTCTACGGCGGCAGCATCGCCGGCGCCGGCCTGTTCGCCGGGCTGATCCTGCCGTCGCTGCTGAGGGTGCGGCGCAAGCGCAACGACAAGTGGTTCTGAGCCTCCGCCCGCGTCTCTGCGTTTCGTAAAGGAAGCCCCGCCGGCCGCGGGGCTGTGTCGCAAGCGCGACAAGGGCTGAAGCGTCAGCCGCCCGGCGAGACGATGATCTTCACGTTGTGCTCCTTGTTGTTCACCAACTCTTCGAAACCGCGCTCGACGATTTCTTCCAGGCCGATGCGACCGGTCACCAGCGGTGCGATGTCGAGGCGGCCGTCGGCTATGAAGGCGATCACGTCGGCGAACTCGCCGTTGTAGGCGAGGGCCCCGAGCAACTGCTTCTCGGTGGAAACCAGCTCGAAGAAATTGAATTCACTGGGCTCCTCGAAGATTCCCACAAGCACGCATTTGCCGGCCTTGCGGATGGCATCGATGGCCAGCTTGGCGGTGTGCTTGTTGCCGATGCATTCGAAGCTGACGTCGGCGCCAAGCCCGCCGGTGAGGGCGCGGATTTCGCCTAGGGCGTCGCACCGCGAGGGGTCGAGCACCTGGCTGGCGCCGACCTCCAGGGCCTTGGCCTTGCGCGCCGAGGACATCTCCAGGGCGATCACCTGTGCCGCGCCGGCGGCGCGCGCGCACATGATGGTGCACAGGCCGATGGTGCCGGCGCCGACCACCACCACGTTCTGCCCGAGCAGGCTGCCGGCCTTCTTCACCGCGTGCATGCCCACCGCCAGCGGCTCGATCAGCGCGCCGGCCTCGCTGGGAAATCCGGCCGGCAGGGCGTAGAGCAGGTTGGCCGGTACGTTGACGTATTCGGCGAAGGCGCCGTTGTTCATCAGCCCGGTGAAGGCCAGGTTCTCGCAGATGTTGTACAGCCCATGCCGGCAGTAGTAGCAGGTGCCGCAATGCTGGCAGGCGTCTGCGGCGACCGCCTGGCCGACGGCGAAGCCGGTCACGCCGTTGCCGAGGCGGACGATTTCGCCGCTGAACTCGTGGCCGAGGATGCATTGGTCCTTGAGGCCGGTGAGCGGGTGCGGCGCCTCCACGGGGATGAATACCGGGCCGGCCAGGTATTCGTGCAGGTCGGAGCCGCAGATGCCGCACCAGTGCACGCGGATCTGCACCCAGCCGGGCGGCGGCTCGGCCGGGAGCGGCACGTCTTCCACGCGGATATCGTGGCGGCCGTGCCAGACGGCGGCGCGCATCGCCGCGTTGGCTTGCGGGGAACTGTTCATGTCGGTCGTCTCCTCAATGCTGGCGGAGGAAGTCGAGCAGCAGGCGGTTGACCTGCTCGGCGGCTTCCATCTGCACCATGTGCGCCTGTCCGGGAATGATCTCCACCTGGGCTGGCAGGCCCTCGGCATGCCGCGCCGGGATGATCGCGTCATCGCTGCCCCAGATCGCCAGGACCGGCTGGCGGCCCTCGCTCGCCACGGCACGCAGGTCGTTGCGCTGGCGACCGTCGGCGAACAGGTTGTCCAGCAACTGGCGCAGGGCCGCATCGACGCCTTCCAGGCGCTTGTAGCGGAGCATGTCCTCGAGCATCTGCCGGGTGACCAGCGCGGGGTCGGAGAACAACTGCACCAGTTGCGGCTTCAACGCGTTGCGGTTGGCCGCCTCGACGAAGCCGCGCAGGTAGTCGCCGTTGATCTCCTCGCCGAGGCCGGCGCTGCCGATCAGGCTCAGCGACAGCACCCGCTGCGGCGCCAGGCGCGCGCAGTTCAGCGCCACCGCTCCCCCCATGGAGTGACCGGCCAGGTGTACCTGTTCCAGGTCGAGGTGGTCGAGCAGGGCCAGCACGCTGCCGCTGAGTTCATCGAGGTCGCCGCGCACCAGGGCCTTGCCGGACTCGCCGTGGCCCGGCAGGTCTAGAGCGATCACCCGCCGCTCGGCGGCCAGCGCCTCGTGGTTGAACAACCAGTTGTTCAGGTCGCCACCGAAACCGTGGATCAGCAGTAGCGCCGGATCGCCCTCGCCGCGGTCGAAATAGCGCAGGAGGCGCCCGTCCAGCTCGACTTTCCGCGGTGCCGGTCCGCTATCCCCAGCGTCCTCGTCGGCGGGTACGAATTCGGCCTGGAAGCGTTGCACCAGTGCGTCGATCTCCTCGTCGCTCGCCTCGCCCTCGACCACCACGCCGAGCAGCGCGCCGACCGCCAGGGTCTCGTCCTCGCGCGCCACCTTGCGCCGCAGCACGCCCGAGAAGGGCGCCTCGACGCTGCTGGAGATCTTGTCGGTCTCCACGTCGAGCACCTCGTCGCCTTTCTCGATATGCGCGCCCTCTTCCTTGAGCCAGGCGTCCACCCGACCCTCGGTCATCGACAGGCCCCACTTGGGCATGGTCAGTGTATGGATCCGGCTCATGCCGCGTCCCTCCCTTCCAGGGCCTGGCGCACGGCTGCCTCGATCTTCGCCGCGTCGGGGATGTAGAGGTCTTCCAGGGCGTCGGAGAAAGGCACCGGCGTATGGGGCGCGGTGACCCGGCGGATCGGCGCGCGCAGCGCGGAGAAGACCCGTTCGGCGACCAGCGCGGCGATGTCGGTGGCCATCGAGCAGCGTGGGTTGGCTTCGTCGACCACCACCAGGCGGCCGGTCTTTTCCACGCTTTCGAGAATGCTGTCCTCGTCCAGCGGGCTGGTGCTGCGCAGGTCCAGTACTTCGCAGGAGATGCCCTGGCGCGCCAGGCTGGCGGCGGCGTCCAGCGCCAGGTGGACCATGCGGCCGTAGGTCACCAGGGTGACGTCGTCGCCGTCGCGGAGGAAGTTCGCCTCGCCGAAGGGTACGCTGTACAGCTCCTCGGGTACCTCGCCCTGCATCGAATAGAGCAGCTTGTGCTCGCAGAAGATCACCGGGTCGTTGTCGCGGATCGCCTGGACCAGCAGGCCCTTGGCGTCGTAGGGCGACGACGGGCAGACCACCTTGAGGCCGGGGATGTGGGTCCATAGCGAAGTGAGCATCTGCGAATGTTGGGCGGCGGCGCGCAGGCCGGCGCCGACCATGGTACGGATCACCAGCGGGGTGACCGCCTTGCCGCCGAACATGTAGCGGAACTTGGCGGCCTGGTTGAGGATCTGGTCCAGGCAGCAACCGGCGAAGTCGACGAACATCAGTTCGCACACCGGGCGCATGCCGCGGGTGGCGGCGCCGACCGCGGCGCCGACATAGCCGATCTCTGACAACGGGGTATCCAGCACGCGGCCGGGGAACTGGTGGTAGAGGCCCTTGGTGACCCCCAGCACGCCGCCCCAGGCGTCGTCCTCGCCGGGCGCGCCGGCGCCGCCGGCATTGTCTTCGCCCATGATGAAGACGCTCGGGTCGCGGCGCATTTCCTGGGCCAGCGCCTCGTTGATGGCCTGCTGGTAGCTGATCTTTCTCGCCATGATGGTTCTCCTCGTTCTTGTTTTCGGGCGGCTCAGGGATAGGACACGTAGACGTCGCGCAGCAGGTCGTCCGGCTCCGGCTTGGGATCGTTCTTCGCGCGCTGCACGGCATCCTCGATGCGCGCCTCGACCTCGGCGTCGATGGCGTCCAGGTCGCTGGCGGAGAGCAGGCCGGCGTGGCAGGTGCGTTCGCGGAACTGCTTGAGGCAGTCGCGGGTTTCCCGGTAGTGCTTTACTTCGTCGGGATCGCGGTAGGTCTGTGCGTCGCCCTCGAAGTGTCCGTAGTAGCGGGTCAGCTTGACTTCGATCAGCGACGGCCCCTCGCCGGCGCGGGCGCGCTCGATGGCGGCGCCGGCAGCCTCGTGGACGGCGAAGAAGTCGAAGCCGTCGACGGTCACCCCGGGCATGCCGAAACCGGCGGCGCGGTCGGCGATGTGGTCGCAGGCCACCGACCAGTTGGCCGCGGTGGCCTCGGCATAGCCGTTGTTCTCGGCGACGAACAGGCACGGCAGGTTCCACACCGCGGCCAGGTTCATCGCCTCGAACACCGCGCCTTCGTTGGAGCCGCCATCGCCGAAGAAGGCCACCGCCACCGCATCGCTGCCTTTCAGCTTGGCCGCCAGCGCGGCGCCGGCGGCCAGCGGCGCGCCGGCGCCGACGATTCCGTTGGCGCCGAGCATGCCTTTCTCCAGGTCGGCGATATGCATGGAGCCGCCCTTGCCCTGGCAGACCCCGGTCTTCTTGCCATAGATCTCCGCCATCATGCCGTGCACGTCTACGCCCTTGGCGATGCAGTGGCCGTGGCCGCGATGGGTGGAGGCGATGCAGTCGTCGTCGCGCAGGTGCGCCATCACGCCGGCGGCGGAGGCTTCCTCGCCGGCGTAGAGGTGGACGAAGCCGGGTATCTCGCCCGTGGCGAACTCGACGTGCAGGCGTTCCTCGAAGGCGCGGATGGTGCGCATCACGCGGTAGGCATGGAGCAGTTGGTCGGTGCTCAGAGTGGACATCTTGTTGTTCTCCAGGTTGTCTTCACGGGGTCATCGGGGTTCGCTGGCCGGCCAGCAGGCGATGGCGGGCGGCGTAGGCGAGGGTGGCCGGCACATCGACGCTGAACGGGCCGGAAGGGTCGAGGGTGATGCTCGGGCGGTCGGTGGCGCTGAACTCGATCTCGCGCTCTCCGTCCAGCGCCAGGGTCCCGCTGGACAGGCTCGGCGCGTGGGCCACGCCGGGTTGCAGGTAGCCGGCGGCAGAGACCCCGCAGCCCACCAGCAGGCCCGGCGCCAGCGGCACCAGCAGGCTCTCGCGGGCGTCCGGATGCAGGCGCATCCAGGCGCCGTGGGGCTCCTCGCGGCTCACCGGCGACCACAGTCCGCAAAGCGCCGAAAGGCCGATGGCGTGGGGTTCGGCGAAGCTGACGAAGACTTCGGCGAGGTCTTCGGCGCGACTGATGGCGCGGGCGCCGATGAACGGCTGCGGCGACACCGCGACGTCCACCAGCGCCCACTCGCAGAGCCCGCGGCGCGGCTCGCGCACCAGCAGGCGCTTGTTGCGTCGCAGGCCGATCTCCGGCGGCACCCGGTTGCTGGCGCAGAGGCCGCCGGCGAGCCCCGCGCCGGTGGCTTCGCGCAGCTCCGGGAAGGCGTTGTTGGTCCCGGTGGACAGCGCCAGCAGGGGGACGTCGCCGACCTCGGCGGCCACTGCCTTGTGCGTGCCGTCGCCGCCGAGCACGGCGATCAGCGCCACGCCGCGCTCGACCATGCGCCGCGCCGCCAGGCGGGTATCCTCGACGCTCTGGCGCAGCGGCATGTCGAGGAACTCCAGGAACGGCCAGTGGCCGTCGCGGGCCTGGCGGGTCTGGCTGGCCCGGAGCACGGCGGCGGCGATGCCGGTCATGTCCGGCGGCAGCAACGCATGGCGGATGCCGGTGGCGCCGAAGGCGGCGAGCAGGCGTTGCACCACCGATGCCTTGTCGGTGCTGGAGTGCAGCCCGGCATGGGCGGTGAGGCGACGCAGGTCGCGACCGGAGGCCGGGTTGGCGATGATGCCGACGATCGGCGAGGGCGGGTTCATAGCGAGAATCCGCCGTCGACGGCGATGGCCTGGCCGGTGACGTGCGGCGCGCAGGCCAGGTAGACGACGAGCTGGCCCATGTCTTCGACGGTCTGCGCCTCACCCTGGGGCAGCAGGCTGGCCTGGTGGCGTTCCCAGGACTGCGCCTCGCTTTCGCTGGCCTGCCGCCAGCGGCCCGACAAGCCGTCCTCGCCGCGCCACATTCCGGTGCCGACGATTCCCGGGCAGAGCGCGTTGACCGTCACCCCGTCGCGCGCGACCTCCTTGGCCAGGGCATTGCTGAAACCGATCACGGCAAACTTCGAGGCACAGTAGTGGGCGAGGTCTGGGAGACCGACCTTGCCGGCGATCGATGACAGGTTGACGATCCGCCCCCAGCGCTGCGCCTGCATCAGCGGCAGTTCGGCCTGGCAGCAGAGGAACACGCCGCGGGCGTTGACGTTCATCACCCGGTCCCAGTCGGCGAGGCTGAGTTCGGCGACCTTGCGGATGCTGATCACCCCGGCATTGTTCACCGCCACGTCGAGCCGGCCGAACTCCGTGGCGACCCGCTCGACCATCGCCCGGACGCTGTCGCCGTCGCTGACGTCGACCCCAAGGGCCAGGCTGCGGCGACCGAGGCTGCGGATCGCGGCGGCGGTTTCCTCGGCGACCTGCGGATCGAGGTCGGCCACCGCCACGTCGGCGCCGGCGCGCGCCAGGGCGAGGGCGATGCCCCGGCCGATGCCGCGTCCGGCGCCGGTCACCAGCGCGACCCGGGAAGACAGGGAGAAATCGTCGGACGACGTAGCGTGCATGCTTCACCTCTGATTGTTCTTGTAGGTGTATGCGGCAGGGCGTTGGGAGGAGCGGACAGTCCGCCCTGCCGTCGCCGTGGCTGGAGCAAGGCCGATGCCAGGTTGCGGCGTGGCGGCCGGAAGGCCCGTCGTAGAGCGCCGGCATGGGAAGGCCGGCGACCGCCGGGGCGACGTCCGGCGAGACAACCCATGTCATCGCGCACGGGTTCCCGGCGAGACGCTGAGACGCTCCGTCTCAGTCGTCGGCTGTGGCGGCCCGGCGCTTGTCGAGGGTCGCCGATGGGCGCTTAATGGGCGGCACAACAACAAGATGCCGAGCAACGGAGGCCCCATGCTTTCCGCACACTCGAAGGACCATGTGGACTGTGTCAGCCGTGTCCTGAGGAACGCCGCGCGCCTGCCGCAGGCGCCGGTGCCGACGCCGATCCTCGACTCCTGGCGCCGCTCCATGGAGCAGCACCGTCTCGACCCGGGGTCCCTGCAAGGGCCGCGGATTCTCTCGCAGACCCTCCTCGACGAATGTCGCGAGCGTTCCGAACTGTTCCTGCGCATCGCCAGCGAAGAGGTGGCGCGACTGCATGGACGGGTGCGCGATGCCGACTACTGCGTACTGCTCACCGATGCCCAGGGGCGGACCATCGACTACCGTGTCGAGTCGACCATCCGCAACGACTGCCGCAAGGCCGGGCTGTACCTCGGCACCTGCTGGTCGGAAGGCGAGGAGGGCACCTGCGGGGTGGCCGCCGTACTCACCGACAGGACTGCGGTGACGGTGCACAAGCGCGATCACTTCCGCGCCGCCTTCATCGACCTGACCTGTTCCGCGGCGCCGGTCTTCGATCCGCAGGGCGAGTTGCTCGGTGTGCTCGACGTTTCCGCCGTGCAATCGCCGGACGACCGCCGTAGCCAGCATCTGATCCGGCAGATGGTGGCGCAGAGCGCGCGGGAGATCGAGAACGCCTTCTTCATGCACAGCGCCCAGGGCCATTGGGTGCTGCGCGCGCACCGTGCGCCGGGCTACGTCGACAGCCAGCCGGACTACCTGTTCGCCTGGGACGCCGATGGGCGCCTGCTGGCGTTGAACCCGGCGGCGCGGCACTACCTGCGGCAGCGCCTGGGGCAGGTGCCGAGCCACATCGGCGAGGTGTTCGACCTCGACGCCCTGCACGCCGCCACCGACCAGGCGCCGTGCCTGCTGCGCGGCCAGGCCGGCGAACTGCACGTGCGTCTCAGCGCGCCGCGGGCCAAGGCGCGGCGGCTGGAGCGCGAGGTGCCCGACGACGCTGCGCTCGACCCGCGCATCGCCGAAAGCCTGCGCCTGGCGGTGCGGGTCAAGGACCGCAACCTGCCGGTGCTGATCCAGGGCGAGACCGGCGCCGGCAAGGAGGTTTTCGCCCGCCAGTTGCACCAGGCCAGCGCCCGTCGCGACAAACCCTTCGTCGCGCTCAACTGCGCGGCGATTCCCGAAAGCCTGATCGAGAGCGAGCTGTTCGGCTACGTTGGCGGAGCCTTTACCGGCGCGGCGGCGAAAGGGATGCGCGGCCTGCTGCAGCAGGCCGATGGCGGTACCCTGTTCCTCGACGAGATCGGTGACATGCCGCTGGGCCTGCAGACCCGCCTGCTGCGCGTGCTGGCCGAGGGCGAGGTGGCGCCGCTGGGGGCTGCGCGCCGGCAGGCTGTGGATATCCAGGTGATCTGCGCCACCCACCGCGACCTGGCGGCGCTGGTGGCGGCCGGCGGCTTCCGCGAGGATCTCTACTTCCGCCTCGGCGGCGCCCGCTTCGAACTGCCGCCGCTACGCGAACGCAGCGACCGGCTGGCGCTGATCCGGCGCATCCTCGACGAGGAAACCGCGCACTGCGGCGTACGCATCGAACTCGGCGAGGCAGCCCTGGAATGCCTGCTCGGCTATCGCTGGCCGGGCAATGTCCGCCAGTTGCGGCATGTGTTGCGCTACGCCTGCGCGCTGTGCGGCGGCGCCACCCTGCAACTCGCCGACCTTCCGGCAGAGCTGCGTGGCGAAGGCCGGACACCGGCCAGTGCGTGCGAGAGCGGCGGCGGTCCGGAGCGCGACGCCCTGCTCGACGCCCTCGTGCGGCATCGCTGGAAACCCATGGCCGCGGCGCGGGAACTGGGTATCTCGCGAGCGACCCTGTATCGGCGGGTGCGCCGGCATGGCATCCGCATGCCGGGCCAGGCGGACGACTGAGGTGCGCCGGCGGCCGGCGCAGTCGTCAAGCGCGGAAAATCAAAACCAGCCGTGAGCCTTGCCCCGTTAATGCCGGTGGGCTTTCCCTGTAGCGTTCCGGGCAGCGGCGCAACCCGTTCGGTCGCGCCCCGCCAGGAGCCTACGGAGGAAACCCATGCCCGCCCCGCACCAGCCAGCCCGCAACCCGACCAGGGAGTTCGACCCATGCCGCTAGCCCTGCTGCTCGCCATGGGCGCGTTCTCCCTGAGCCTGTCGATTTCCCCCGGTCCGGTGAACCTGACCATCGTCGCTTCCGGCGCCAACCATGGTTTCCGCCGGACCCTGCCGTTCGTCACCGGCGCCACCCTCGGCTTCGTCCTGCTGCTGGCCTTCGTCGGCTTCTGGTTCGTCCGCGCGATCGAGGCCTACCCGCGCTTCTTCGACTACCTGGGGATGGCCGGCGCGGCGTTCGTCGCTCATGTGGGCTACCGCATCGCCACCGCGGATCCACGCCTGGCCCTGGAGGAAAACGGGGTCCCCGGGTTCTTCCAGGGCGTGCTCCTGCAATGGCTCAATCCCAAGGCCTGGATCGCCTGCGCTTCCGGCGTGGCCTTGTTCGCCAGCCCGAGCACGCACGCGCCGCTGCTGGTCTTCATGGCCATCTACCTGGTGGTCTGCTACCTCTCGCTGGCCGCCTGGGCGCTGCTCGGTGACCGCGTGGCGCTGCTGCTCGACAGCCCCCGGCGGGTGCGCCTGTTCAATCGGGCGATGGGCGGCACCCTGGTGCTGACCGCCGGCTACATGCTCTACCTGCAGCTCGCCGCTAGCCCGGATTGAAGGCCTCGTAGAGGCGATTGATGAGGGTATAGGCGATGCTGCTGGCGGGTACGTTGGGCGGCCACACCGCATACACCTTCAACGGCTCCAGGCGCCATTCCGGCAGCACCGCGCGCAACTCGCCGCGACGGATCGGCTCGTCGCTCAGGTAGGTCGGCGGCGCGGCCAGGCCGACGCCGAGGCGGGCCAGGCGGCAGGAGGCTTCGACGCTGTCGACGCGCACCCGCGGGGTGTAGTCGACGCGTACCTCCTCGTCGTCCCGCGCATGACGGAATAGCCGGCTGTCGGGGCGCATGCCGAGCCCGATCCATTCCAGCCGCTGCAGGTCGCGCGGGTGTTCCAGCGGCGCGTGCCGGGCCAGGAATGCCGGCGCCGCCACTACCTGGCGCGGCAGCAGGAACAGGTGACGGGCCTTCAGCGAGCTGTCCGGCAGGTCGCCGATGCGGAAGGCGATGTCGATGCCGTCGCCGATGATGTCGTGGCGGCTGTCGTCGCAGGCGATGCCGAGGTCGAGGTCGGGATGCTCCTCGATGAAGGCTGCCAGGTGACGGGTGAAGTCGCCGTTGACGAACACCGCGGGCATCGAGATGCGCAGGCTGTTGCGGGTCGAGACGGCGCGCTGGCGGAACTCGATGAAGCCCTTCTCGTAGAGTTCCAGCATGGAGCGGGCGGTGTCCAGCAACTGCGTGCCGTCCTGGGTCAGCGACAGCTTGCGGCTGTTGCGGTAGAGCAGCGCACGGCCCAGGTTCCGTTCCAGCCTGGACAGGTGCAGGCTGGCGGTCGCGGCGCTCAGGCCCAGCGCCTCGGCGCCGCCGGAGACGGAGCCGGTCTCGGCGATCTTGGCGAATACGATCAGGTAGCGGATGTCGTCGATCATGCGGTCTCTCGTCGCGGGGGCTGGGTGCATCCTGCGCGATGGCGGCCAGCCGGACAAGCGCGAGAGGTAGAGGGCAGCGGCGCTTCCCGGGCTTTTCAGCGCAGGCTCCAGAAGCCCAGGCGACCGAGGCTGGCCGCCAGTCGCAGGCGCGAGGTCTGCCAGTTGCCGAGGGCACGGATGTGCTGGTCCTCGGCGCTGGCGTAGGCGGTCAGGGCGTTGAGCAGCTCAATCATGCTGCCGACCCCTGAGCGGTAGCGGCCCTGCACCACCTCCAGGCTTTGCCGCGACTGTTCGACCAGTTCGCGGGTGCGCGCCAGGCTGCGGGTCTCGACGCTGAGCGACTGGTAGTTGTTCCACACCTCCAGCGAAACCTGCTGCTCGGTGTCGGCCAGCTCCGCTTCGCTGGCCTCGCGGCGGGCCAGGGCGTTGCGGACCTGGTAGGTGCGTTCGAAGCCTTCGAACAACGGGATGTTCAGTTGCAGGCCGATGCTGCGGTCGCGTTCGCGGGTATCGCCGTTGAAGGCCATCGCCTGGTCGCTATGGCTGCGTGCCAGGTTGGCGCTCAGCGCCAGGCTCGGCCGGCCGGCGGCGCGGCTTTCCTCCACCGAGGCGGCGGCGGCCTTCAGCCGCGCCTGGGCGGCGAGCAGTGCCGGATGCTCGCGGCGGGCTTCGGCGAGCATCTCGTCGATGGCCTTGACGAAGCCGGTGTCGGGTTGCGCCTCCAGCTCGCCGGAGAGGCGCAGCGGGGTATCCGGCGCCAGGCCCATGCGCAGGGCGATGACGCCGAGGGCGTTGCTCAGGGCGCCTTCGTCGCGGACCTGGGCGAGGCTCGCCTGGGACAGCGCGGTCTGCGCCTGCAGGCGATCGGAAAGGGCGGCGGCGCCGGCCCGGTACTTGGCGTCGGCGGCTTCCAGGTTCTGCGCCGCCAGCTCCGCGACCTGCCGCGAGGCGGCCAGGCTGCGCTGGGCGGCGAGGGCGTCGTAGTAGGCCTGGGCGGCGAGGGCGAAGGTGTTCTGCAGGGTCGCGTCCTGGCTGGCGTTGGCTGCCAGCAGCAACTGCTGGGCGTTGCGCAGGGCGGCGCTGCGGCGGCCGAAGTCGAACAGCACCCAGCTCAATTGGAGGCTGGCGCCGCGCCGGTGGCGATGGCCGTCGCCGGAGAGGTAGGGGGCATCGCGATAATCCATGTCGCTGTAGCCGCGACTGGCGTCGAGACGGCCGTCCAGGCGCGGCAGGTAGGCGGACTTGCCGATCCCGACCTGGGCCGCCTGGGCCTTGGCATTGGCCCAGGCGAGGCGGGTCTGCGGGTCGTGGCAGAGGATCCGCTCGATGGCTTCCTCCAGGCTCAGCTCGGTCGGTGGCGGCCCGCCGCGGCAGGGCAAACCGCTGCCGCCGAGGTCGTAGACCGCCTGGCCGGCGACCTGGCCGGCGGTGCCGAACACGTCCGGCTCGTAGGCGGCGGCGCCGGGAACCAGGCCGAGCAGGCCGCACAACAGGCCGGCGAGGGCACGCATCAGGCCTGCTCCCGCGCCGCGGCGGCCTGGCGTTCGGCCAGGCGCGCGGTGCTTTCGTCGAGGCTTACCTTGCCCTGGCCGAGGACTATCACGCGGTCCGCCGAGGCGATGGTCTCGGGCCGATGGGCGACCATGATGCGGGTGATGCGCAGCGCGCGAATGGCGGCGTTGACCCGCTGTTCGCAGTGTACGTCGAGGTGGCTGGTGGCTTCGTCGAGGAACAGGATGCGCGGCTTCTTGTACAGCGCCCGGGCCAGCATCACCCGCTGCTTCTGGCCGCCGGAGAGCACCGTGCCCATGTCGCCGACCAGGGTGTTGTAGCCCATCGGCATGGCCTGGATGTCATCGTGGATGGCAGCCATCTGCGCGCACTGCAGCAGCCAGGGCATGTCCGGCTGCGGGTCGAAGAAACTGATGTTGTCGCTGAGCGAACCGGCGAACAGCACGTCGTCCTGCAGCACCGTGCCGACCAGTTCGCGCAGGCCGTCCAGGCCCAGTTGCGCAAGGTCCAGGCCGGCCATGCGGATCTGTCCCTCCACTGGCGGGAGGATGCCCAGCAGGACGTTGAGCAGGGTGCTCTTGCCGCAGCCCGAGGGGCCGACGATGGCCACCGACTCGCCGCCGGCGATGCGCAGGTCGAGGCCGTCGAGGACCCAGGGCTCCTGTTCCGCGTAGCGGTAGCGCAGGCCCTGGATCTCGATGCTCGCCTCGCGCTCGCGGAGGTTCTCCGGGAGGATGTCGCCGTGGCTGACCTCCGGGGCCTGGAGGACGATGTCGGCCAGGCGCTCGCCCTGCAACTGGAGCATGCGCAGCTCGAAGAACTTGTCGATCAGGCTGCCGACGCGGCTGTCGAACTGCGACTTGTAGGCGTTGAAGGCCATCAGGATGCCGACGCTGAACTGGCCGTCCATCACCATGGTCGCGCCGAGCCAGATCACCAGCAGGTTCTCCACGCCGAACAGCAGGCCGTTGAGCTGCTGGTAGAACAGTTGCAGCTTCTGCGTACGCAGGCCGGCGTTGATCTGTTCCACCAGCAGGCCGAGCCATACCGAGCGGCGCTCGTCCTGGCGCTGGAACAGCTTCAGCGGGCGGATGCCGCGCACCGTCTCGAGGAAGTGGCTCTGCTGGCGCGCGGCGTGGACGATCTGCTCCTCGGTGGCGTTGCGCAACGGCCGGTACCAGATCCAGCGGCCGAGGGCGTAGAGGCTCATGGCGGCGATGGCGATGGCCGCCAGTGGCGGACTGTAGAGCAGCATCATGCCGAGGGTGGCGACGGTCATCAGGCCGTCCAGCACCGCCGAGAGGAAGGCCGCGGTGAGGGTCTGCTGGATGCTGTTCACCGCGCCGAAGCGCGACACCACGTCGCCCAGGTGGCGCTTCTCGAAATACTGCGCGGGCAGCCGCAGCAGGTGACTGAAGACGTTGGCCTGCCACTGCACGCCGAGCAGGGTGCTCATGTGCATCATCACCCAGGCGCGCACCCCGCTGACCGCCTGCTGCATCAGCAGCAACAGGCCGAAGCCGATGGCCAGGGTGCTGAGCAGGTCACGGTCTTCGCTGACGATGACGTTGTCGATGGTCCATTGCAGGAAGAACGGACTGATCAGCGAGAACACTTCCAGCGCGCCGGCGAGCAGCAGCACCTGGGCCAGCGAGCGGTACAGCCCGGTGACCTTGCCGAGCATGCCCAGCAGCTTGATCCGCGGCGGCGCCTCCTGTTTCTCGAAGCCGCTCTCCGGCCAGAGTTCCAGGGCTACCCCGGTGAAGCTCCGCGAGACTTCCTCCAGGCCCAGCCGGCGCTGGCCGTGGGCGGGGTCGTGGAGCACCGCGCCGCGCCCGTCGACCGCCTTGAGCACGACGAAGTGGTTGAAGTTCCAGTGCAGCACGCAGGGCAGCTTGAGCTTGCCGAGGTCGCCGAGGTCGAGCTTCACCGCGCGGGTGCCCAGGCCGAGGCGGTGGGCGGTCTGGATCAGTTGCTTGAGGGAGATGCCCTTGAGCGACACGGAGAAGCGCCGGCGCAGTTCCATCAGGCCGGTATGGTGGCCGTGGTAGCCGGCGATCATCGCCAGGCAGGCCAGGCCGCATTCGGTGGCTTCGGTCTGCAGCACCAGCGGCAGGCGGCGGCCCAGGCGCAGGGCGAGAGCGTCGAGAAAGGCCATGGGTCGTTCCTAGAGTTTGCCGGTCAGGCTGTAGAGCGGTTCCAGCACCCATTCGTAGAGGCGCCGGGTGTCCTGGAGGATGTCGGCGTCCAGCAGCATGCCGCTCTGCAGCGGACGCGGCTGGCCGTAGGCGGTCACCGCCTGGTCGTCGAGGGTTACCCGCAGCCGGTACAGCTGCTCGCCATCCTGGCCGAGCCCCGGTACGCCGCCGACCATGCTGGAAAGCTCGGCATAGGAGACGCTGGCGCGGGAGATCGACTGCACCTTGCCGTGGTACTGGCCGAACTTCTGGTACGGATAGGCCTGGTAGCGGATCAGCACCGCGTCGCCCGGCCGGATGAAACCGATGGACTTGCTCGGCGCGTAGAGTTCGGCCTGCAACGGGGTGTCGGCGGGAACGATGCTCAGCAGCGGACGCGAGCTGTCGACGGTCTGCCCGGCTTCGGCGAGCACGGCGGTGGCGATGCCGCTCTCCGGCGCGGTGACCAGCAAGGTGCGCTTGGCTTCGCTTTCGGCCAGGTCCTGCTCCACCGCGCTGAGCTGGCGGCGGGTTTCCGCGAGCTGGTTGGCCTGGCGCGCGGAAAGCCCGGCGAGTTCGTTGCGGCGCTCGGTCAACTGCTGCCGCAGCGACGTGCGTTCGCGCTCCAGGCCTTGCAGGGTCTGGCGCTGGCCGAGGAGTTCGGCCTGGCGCTGCTGCAACTGGTCCATGGAGATGTAGCCCTTGTCCATCAGCCCCTGGTAGCGCGCGGCGGCGTCGCTGGCCAGCGCCAGCAGGCGTTGCTGGCTGTCGGTCTGGGCGGCGAGGGTGGTCAGTTCGCGCTGCAGGCTGGCGACCTTGCTGGTCAGGCTGTCGCGCTCGTCGTCTTGCAGGCGGCGAAGCTTTTCCAGTTCGTCGCGCAGGGAGTCGCGGCGTTGTTCCAGGCGCCTGCTGATGCCGGCCTGCACCGGCCCGGCATCGCTGCCGTAGCGTTCGCTGGAAAGCACCATCAGGCGCTCGCCGCGTCGTACCGCCTGGCCTTCCTGGACGAACTTGCGCAGCACGATGCCGGCCTGCGGCGCGTGCACCTTGACCTGGCCGCTGGCGGGCACCAATTGGCCGCTGACGGTGCTGCGCTTGGTGTAGCTGCCGAACAGGAAGAAGCCCACCACCAGCAGCGCCATCGCCGCGGCCAGCAGGGTGAGAAAAGTGAAGGAGACCGGGCGGATCAGCACGATCTCGCCCAGGCCGCCGGCATGCTGGGCGTCGAGGGCTTCCTGGCGAAACATGGTGGCTGGATCCTGGATTCGAATAATACTTGCATGACACTCCGACACCCTTGCGAAAGTTCAAACGCATGAAGTGCCGGAGTGCGACTTTTCTAATTAGATGGTGGTGCGGCCTACATCACCGGGACCGAAGTTTTCCCGGTATTGGCCCAAGTAACCGACAGCCGTCTCTGCATTGGTGAAGAGACCGACCGTGCCCCCGGCAATAGCGCCCATCGCGGTTGGCACGACCAGGCCGACCAACTGGGAAAGTGCGCCGAAGCCGAAGCCGCCGGCACCGCCCCATTTCCCACCGATTGCCATGCCCGTCGCGGCGCCGTCGACGGCGCCTACGATCATGCCGGAAAGAGTTCCACCCGAAACGCAGGTGACTTCAATGTCATTGAGTTCTTTCATTTCATATATCTCCTTTAGGCTTCCCATGAGTCTGGAAAGCCATTCGATGGTACTAATCCGAAAGAGTGGAATGAACTGCCAGGATTAGCGGTTTTTCATGGGCTCGATAATTCGTTTGACAATGAGTTTCAATGTTCGGCGGATGAAGGTTTGCCACTCCGGGTAAACTTTGCGAATGATTAAGGCCGGTTCGTGCGACACCTCGATAAGACCTGTTGAACAAGTCAACGCCGTATCGAGGGCTCATTCATATCGGCTCCGGCGAACCGCTCTTCGTCCGAGTCAGTACGGCCTCGCATAGCGGCATTTCATGGCATCAGCCGGTCGAGCAGCGGCGAGCTGAACAGCCGATGCGGATCGGCTTCGTTCAACTGGCGCGCCGCGGCGTCCCAATCGTTGTCTGCGACCAGGCCTTGGCGTAGCGACTGCGCCACCAACTGGTCGACCACCGTCGGCTCGGCCCAGGCGGCGGTGGGGCTGTAGCCCCAGCCCTTGCTCCACTCCACCCGCAGCGAGGCGTAGTCGCCGCTGAAGTGGTCGAACAGCCAGGCCTCGAACTCGTGGTAGAAGGCGTTGGCCTGCGGAGTGCCGGGCAGGCTGAGGATGTCCAGCCAGATCGCCGTGTCCCACTCCGGCTGGTCGGGGCGCGGACGGATCGCCGACAGGCTGGGCACCTGGGCGCCGGGAACGATCGACTCGCCGGGCTGGTCGAGCCCGCTGACGCGAATCTCCACCGGGCCGTTCATGGGGTAGTGGCCGTTGGCGCGGTAGGCGGCGACCATCGTCTGGTACTGCAGGTAGAACTCGTTGATCACCCGCTGCACGTCGCGACGCCGGGTCAGCACCGCGTAGCCGTTGGCGGTGACGCGCAGGGTGCTGGGCTTGATGTACAGCAGCAGGTCCTTGCTCCAGCCCCAAAGGTCGTAGCCCAGGGTCAGCGCCATGCCGCCCACTACCAGGTCGTACTGCAGCTTGCCGAGCAGCGGGGTGAGTTCCGGGTGGCCGGTATTGATCGCCGCCAGCAGGTCGGACAGCGCCTTGGGAATGTTGTCGGAGAAGGGGTAGTTGAACGGGCCGTTGACCGCGCGGGCACCGAACGGGCAGCGCGGGGTCGGCGTCCAGACCTTCAGCCAGGGCTTGTCGGTGAAGGGGAACCAGATGGCCTCGGCGCGTCCGCTCTTTTGCAGGAAGCTGTCGAAGGTCCTTCCGCCGCTGCCGGCCGCGGCGAACATCTCGCTCGCCGGGATGTTCACGTAGCTCTGGCAGCGCATGCGCTTGTTGACCCCGGCCTGGAGGGTCGCCTCGACGATGAAGGCGCGTCCGAGGTGGACGAGGAACGGCGCGCAGGCCGGATCGTCGCGGCGGAAGGTCTTCAGCACGTATTGTCCGGCGGCGCCGTCCCAGACCACCGCGGTCAACGCCACGATGCTGTTGCTCAGGGAGCCGTAGCTCTGCCCCGGCAGGCGGCTTTCGCCCTGCGCCGGGATGCCGGTGCCGTGGCCGTCGATGGCGAGCACACCGCCGAGGGTCAGGTCGCCCGGCGCCGGCGTGGCGACGAAGCCGAGCTTGACCCGCTCCAGTTGTTTCAACAGGGCTTCCATGGTGACGCCGGTCTGCGCGCTGAACAGGCCGAACTCGCCCTGGGCGTCGATCCGTACGCGGGTCAGGTAACGGCTGGTTTCCACCAGCACGATGCGGCTCTCGCAGTTCTCGCCGCCTTTCAGCAGCAGCGGGGACCAGTTGTGGCCCATGCCGCGCGGGCGCACCTTGAAGCCGTTCTGCCAGGCCCAGTTGACCACCGCGAGAACCTCTTCGTTGGTGCGCGGGGCGCAACTCCAGAGGTCGTCGGCGGCGATTTCCCCCGACCAGTTGCGGAACGCCCGCCGATAAAGTTCGAGACCGGCCGGAAAGCCTGCCGGCGCCGGACAGCTGCTGGCGGCGGCTTCGGCGGGCTGGATGACGAAGGCCGGGGTCCAGCCGGCCACCAGGCCGACCGCGCCGAGCGTGGCACTCTTGCCGAGGAAGCTGCGGCGCGACAGGCCGCCGGACTCCTGGTCGGGATCGTCGACGAAGGCGTCGGCTTGCTGGATGGGGTCGTGCATGGCGGTTCTCCTGATCGGGGCGCTGGTCGCCCCTTCCCGGTTGCCGGGTCCTTGGTCGCCGCCGGGGGCGCCCAGGCCTCCGGCGACGGGGGAGGCCCGCTCCGCGACGGGAGCGGGCCGAGGTCCTGGGATCAGGTCCACTCGGTGTCGTAGTGGTAATCGATACGGCTGGTATCGCCGCCGAGCAGGCCGCCGACCGCGGCGACGCCCTTGAACACGCCGTAGCCGAGGGTGTCGGCCAGTTGATGGATGGGGGTCAGGCCGACGGCGTTGAACACCTTGCCGACCGAAGAGATGACCGACGTGTTGAGCAGGTCGTTGGACACCTTGACCACATCGACGATGGCATCGCCGACGAAGCTGAAGAGTCCGGCGCCCGATACCTGGTCGATTTCATCGAAGCTCAGTTCCTGAAGTGTGGCGAGTTGCATGGCGCTATTCCTTCATCAATCAAGTTTTGAGCGATAGCCGGCCCTCTCGCATAAACATCGGTTTGCGAAGGTAGAGTGACTATCGGTTGCCAGCCGCTCTGGAAAAGTACTTTGCCGGCTGGTCGCTGAAAATTACTGATCTGCCGGCGAGAGTGTCAATCTGGGAAGTTGATAGGGTGAACTTGGAATATCCATGTTAGGCAAATGACGCCGATATTTTGTCAGTGGAATTGGTCGATGTTTTTTCGAATGCCGCGATAAGCATCTGGATATTGCTGATCCATTGATATTCGTGGGTGCTGGGAAGCGGTTCGCTATTTTTACGAGATGATGCGTCAATCCAGAAAAGTATCGAATTATTGCTTTCGGAAAAAATTCAACTGCCTTGCTGATAGGTTTCTTCCGGTCGAGTTATTGAAGTACACGTCCGGTCGGGCGTTGTTTTTCAAAGTAGAGAAACCGGCGTCATAAATTTGTGCGGATAACTGGCGGGCAAACTTTCCCAGGCTGCGCTTCTGTTGCGAGGAAGTGCCTCGGTTCGTGTCGAGGCGCTTTCCAGCCTTGACAGCCCGGCACAGGCGCGTAGAGTGCCGCGCATGAATCGTGCAGCCCTGACCTTCAAGCGCTATTACGCCTATCTGCTCCCTCATTGAGGCGGTAGATGCGTCGCTGCATTCCCGAACCGCCCGAGGCGGCGGTCCGGTGAACTCCCTCCCAACCTGTCTCCTCGGGCATCCACCGTGCCAAAGGAGATACCCGTGTCCGTCCCGACCCATCAGCAAGACCTGATCGCCCTGCTCGAAGAGCGTGGCTTCGTCCACCAGTGCACCGACCGCGACGGCCTCGCCGCGCACCTGGCCGCCGGTCCGGCAACCGCCTACCTGGGCTTTGACGCCACCGCCGACAGCCTGCACGTCGGGCACCTGCAGGGCCTGATGCTGATGCGCTGGCTACAAAAGGCCGGGCACCGTCCGTTGCTGCTGATCGGTGGCGCGACCACCCGGATCGGCGATCCGAGCTTCCGCGATTCGAGCCGGCCGATCCTCACCGAGACGCAGATCCAGGCCAACATCGACGGCATCGCCCGGGTCTTCTCGCGCTACGTCGAACTGCACGACGACAGCCTGGTGAACAACGCCGAATGGCTGGACGGCGTCGGCTACCTGGAGTTCCTCGACCGGGTCGGCCGGCACTTCTCGATCAACCGCTTGCTGACCTTCGACGCCATCAGGCAGCGCCTGGACCGCGAGCATTCGCTGTCGTTCCTCGAGTTCGGCTACACCCTGCTGCAGGCCTACGACTTCGTCGAACTGTCGCGCCGGCGCGGCTGCACCCTGCAACTCGGCGGCGCCGACCAGTGGGCGAACATCATCAACGGCGTGGAGCTGTCGCGACGCCAGGGCGGCGCCCAACTGTTCGGCCTGACCATGCCGCTGCTGGCCACCAGCGACGGGCGCAAGATGGGCAAGTCGGCGCAGGGTGCGGTATGGCTCAACGCCGAGCGCCTGGCGCCGTTCGACTTCTGGCAGTTCTGGCGCAACTGCGACGATCGCGACGTCGGTCGCTTCCTCGCCCTGTTCAGCGAACTGCCGATGGATGAGGTGCGCCGCCTGGGCGCCTTGCAGGGCGCCGAGCTGAACGAAGCGAAGGTGGTCCTGGCCAATGCCGCCACCGCCCTGGCGCACGGCGAGCACGCCGCGCGATCCGCCGCCGATGCCGCGCGCGGGGTGTTCGCCGACGGTACGCGGGATAGCGGCCTGCCGGTGATGAAGCTATCCCGCGCGCGCCTGGCGCAGGGACTGTCGCTGACCGACCTGCTGCTGGAACACGCGATCCAGCCCTCCCGCAGCGCGGTCCGCCGCCTCGCCGCCGGCGGCGGCCTGCGCCTGGACGGCACGCCGGTCAGCGATCCGGACGCGCCGCTGGCGGGCGAGGTCGACGGGCTGCGCCTGAGCCTGGGCAAGAAGCAGCATTTGCAACTGCGACTCGAGGATTGAGGTGCCTGCGGCCCCAAGGGGCCGCGCTTCACCAGAGCTTCAGCGTGTAATTGACGATGAAGCGGTTCTCGTCCAGGTCCGCACCGTAGCGGCTGCGGTAGGTGATGTTGCGCCATTTCAAGGCGACGCTCTTCAGCGGTCCGCTCTGGATCACGTAGGACAGGTCGGTGTTGCGCTCCCATTCGCTGTCGTCGGCGCGGCCGGCGCCGCGGTCGATGTCGCGGCCCTGTACATAGCGGGTCATGAGGTTCAGGCCGGGCAGGCCGAGGCCGGCGAAGTCGTAGTCGTAGCGCAGTTGCCAGGATTTCTCCTGCGGTCGGGTGAAGGTCTGGTAGGCCATGAGGTTGGCCACGTAGGGCGTGGTGTAGCCGTTGAGCACCGGAAAGGCGTCGTTGCCGATCATCTTCTGGACACCGATGCCGAAGGCGTGGGCGCCGGCGCGCAGGGTGAGCATGGCGTTGAGGTTGCGATTGTCCACCGGCCCGGAGATCGCCGCGCCGTCTTCGCCGCTGTCGAAGTAGCGTAGGTCGCTGCGCAGCGACAGCCCTTCGCCCAGCGGCAGGGTGTGCAGCAGGCCGAGATAGTGCTGCTGGTAGATGTCCTTGAGCTGGCCGTAGTAATAGCTGGCGCTGAGCCGAGGGGTGAAGGCGTAGGTCGCGCCGGCGAGATTGAACTCGTCGCTGGCGTGGGCCTTGTCGCGGCCCATGATGTACATGTCGTCGCTGCCGGCCGACTCGCGGGTGCGCGACTTCCACAATTGCCCCGCGGTGAGGGTGAGACCCTCGATCTCGCTGGAGGTCAGCAGCGCGCCGTCGAAGGTCTGCGGCAACAGGCGCACGTCGTCGCGGAACGCCACCGGCAGTTGCGGCATGAGGATGCCGACCTGTAGCTGGGTCTGCGAATAGCGCAGCTTGGCGGTCAGGCCGAGGTGACTGTAGTCGTCCACCGGCTCCTTCGAATTCGCTCCGAACGGCAGCGTGCCATCGTTGCTACGCCCGCGTCCCGAGTCGAGCTTGACGCCGAGCAGCCCGGTAGCATCCAGGCCGAAGCCGAGCGGGCCGTCGGTGAAACCGGATTGCAGGCGCAGGACGAAGCCCTGCGACCAGTTGCCGGCCTGCGATTGGGGCGCATCGTGCTGGCGGTAGTCGCGCAACTGGTAGAAGTTGCGGAGGTCGAGGTGGGCGCTGCTGTCCGCGAGGAATTCCGCTTGCGCGGCGAGGGGCAGGAGGCCGAGGCCAAGCGCATAGCTGCGCCAGGCGCACGGGCGGGGGCATGCCGTGATCATCGATTCTTCCCTTGGTTGTTGTTCTTGTAGGTATGGGTGACGCCGATTGCACGGTGAGTTTTAGCATATTGTTAACTTGTTAATGAAGTGTTGGCGATCCTCCTGGAAGCTTCGCTAGCTTCTGTCCCTTTCCATGCTTGCCGATCATGGAGGGTACGGCGCTGGAGAGCGAAACCGACCTGGAATCTTTCGCCTTCTGCGCATTTTGTTAATCTGTTAACGTTGTCGGCCCGCGAAAGGAGCCAGGCCCGCGCGCTGCCAGGGTGAACGAGGTCGCGTCGTGGGGATTTCCCGGACGGCGAACTTGCATCCGCGTGCACGGCGGTGTCGTCTGGACCGAAAGGCGAAGAAGAGGAGGGCGAACGTGCCTGCGAGTGCATCGAGGATTCAGCTCGGAAGCGGCGAACGACGCCTGTTGCTGCTGTTGTCGGCGCTGGTGGCGTTCGGCCCGCTGTCGATCGACATGTATTTGCCGAGCCTGCCGGCGATCGCCGCCGATCTCGGCGCCAGCGATGCCCAGGTGCAGCGGAGCATCAGCGGCTTCCTGGTCGGCTTCTGCGTCGGCATGCTGTTCTACGGCCCCTTGTCCGACCGTTTCGGCCGGCGCCCGGTGCTGCTGGCCGGTATCGCCTTGTACCTGTTCAGCAGCCTGGCCTGCGCGCTGGCCGACAGCGCGGGGCAACTGGTCCTGCTGAGGGTGCTCCAGGCCCTCGGCGGCGGCGCCGCGTCGGTGCTGGCGCGGGCCATGGTGCGCGACCTCTATCCGTTGGGCGAGGCCGCCCGGATGCTGGCATTGATGCACATGGTGACCATGCTGGCACCGCTGGCCGCGCCGCTGCTCGGCGGCTACCTGATGCTCTGGGCCGGCTGGCGCGCGTTGTTCGTGGTCCTGGCGCTGTTCGCCGGGCTCTGCCTGCTGGCGGTCTGGCGGGTCGCCGAAAGCCACCCGCCGGAGCGCCGCGGCGGCAGCCTGGCCCAGGCCTTTCTCGCCTATGGGCGGCTGCTCGGCGACCGTCGCGCGCTGGGCTACGTGCTGTGCATGGGGCTGGCGTTCGCCGGGATGTTCGCCTACATCAGCGCCGCGCCCTTCGTGTTCATCGAGCATTTCGGCGTGCGCGCGGAGCGCTTCGGCTGGTTCTTCGGCCTGAACATCCTCGGCGTGATGCTCGCCACCTGGTGCAGCGCGCGCCTGGTGCGCCGCCACGGTCCGCGGCCGCTGCTGCGGGCCGGCAGCCTGCTGGCCTGCGTGTCCGGGCTGTTCCTCCTCGGCTATGCGGCGCTCGGCGAGCGGGGCGGGTTGTGGGCGCTGGTGCCCGGGTTGCTGTGCTTCGTCAGCGTCACCGGCCTGCTCGGCGCCAACTGCATCGCCAGCCTGCTGGCGTTGTATCCCGGACAGGCCGGGGCGGCTTCGGCGGTGGCGGTGTCCGGGCAGTTCGGCCTCGGCTGCCTGGCCAGCCTGGCGGTCGGCTGGCTGGCGCTGCCCGGCGTGCTGCCGATGGCGCTGGTGATGGCCGTCTGCGGCGTCGGCAGCCTGCTCGCACTGGGCTTGGCCCTGCACGGCGGAAACCGTTGATTTCCTTCTGCATACCCGCATGCAGCCTGTGTTTTTTCCGCTACTCTTCTGCACTTTCGAAACCAGTCATCCAAGCTCGGACCCTATGTCAACGCCAAGACCCTCCCTGACCCTGACCCTGTTGCAGGCTCGCGAAGCCGCGATGAGTTTCTTCCGTCCCTCCCTCAACCAGCACGGCCTCACCGAGCAGCAGTGGCGGGTGATCCGCATCCTGCGCCAGCAGGGCGAGATGGAGAGCTACCAGTTGGCCAACCAGGCCTGCATCCTGCGCCCGAGCATGACCGGCGTGCTGGCGCGCCTGGAGCGCGACGGCATCGTCCGGCGCTGGAAGGCGCCCAAGGACCAGCGGCGGGTCTACGTGAACCTGACGGAAAAGGGCCAGCAGTGCTTCGTCTCCATGAGCGGCGACATGGAGAAGAACTACCAGCGCATCCAGGAGCGGTTCGGCGAGGAAAAGCTCGCGCAGTTGCTGGAACTGCTCAACGAGCTGAAGAAGATAAAGCCCTGAAGCGACTGGCCGGCGTCATGCCGGCCAATTCTTGTCCCAGTGCCGGCAGTCGCCCTGGCAGCGACCGGGACAGCCGCAGCCGGTGCGGCTCCTGCCGGTTTCCCGCTCGACCCGGCGGGCCACCTCCTCGTCGTCGGCGAACGGCAGCATGCTCGCCTGGTCCAGGGTCTTGGCGTGGCGCAGGCTCCAATGCACGCCGAAGAACAGCACGGCGACCGCCAGCAGCTCCAGCAGGATCTCGCTCCAGCTGAATTCCATGATGATTCTCCTCGTCGGCTGTCGAGCCTTGCCCGCAGCGTGGCGGGCGAGGCTCGGGAAGGGAAGGGACGCGCTGTCGCGGCTCAGGCCATGCGGGCCGCCGCGAGGATTCCTTCCGGGCGCGCCTGGCGTACCGTGCGCCAGGTGTTGTAGCTCATCAGCAGCATGCCGGTGAGGAAGAACCCGCCACCGACCAGGCGCACGATGAAGCCCGGATGGCTGGCCACCAGCGACTCGACGAAGGAGTAGGTCAGCGTGCCGTCCTCGTTGACCGCGCGCCACATCAGGCCCTGGGTGATGCCGTTGACCCACAGCGAGGCGATGTACAGCACGGTGCCGATGGTGGCCAGCCAGAAGTGCGCGTTGATCAGGCCGACGCTGTGCATCTTCTCGACCCCGTAGACCTTGGGAATCAGGTGGTAGAGCGAGCCGATGGTGATCATCGCGACCCAGCCGAGGGCGCCGGCGTGGACGTGGCCGATGGTCCAGTCGGTGTAGTGGGAAAGGGCGTTGACGGTCTTGATCGCCATCATCGGGCCTTCGAAGGTGGACATGCCGTAGAACGCCAGGGACACCACCAGGAAGCGCAGGATCGGGTCGTCGCGCAGCTTATGCCAGGCCCCGGAGAGGGTCATCATGCCGTTGATCATGCCGCCCCAGCTCGGCGCCAGGAGGATCAGCGACATCACCATGCCCAGCGACTGCGCCCAGTCCGGCAGCGCGGTGTAGTGCAGGTGGTGCGGGCCGGCCCAGATGTACAGGGTGATCAGCGCCCAGAAGTGGACGATGGACAGCCGGTAGGAGTAGACCGGGCGCCCGGCTTGCTTGGGCACGAAGTAGTACATCATGCCGAGGAAGCCGGTGGTCAGGAAGAAGCCTACGGCGTTGTGCCCGTACCACCACTGGACCATGGCATCGGTGGCGCCGGAGTACATCGAGTAGGACTTGAACCAGCTCACCGGCAGCGACATATGGTTGACGATGTGCAGCATCGCGGTGGTCAGGATGAACGAGCCGAAGAACCAGTTGCCGACATAGATGTGCTTGACCTTGCGCTTGATCAGGGTGCCGAAGAACACCACCGCGTAGGCGACCCAGACGATCGCCAGCCAGATCGCGCCGGTGAACTCGATCTCGGCGTATTCCTTGGTGGTGGTGTTGCCCAGCGGCAGGCTGACCAGCAGGATCACCGCCACCGCCTGCCAGCCCCAGAAGGTGAAGGCGGCCAGGGTGTCGGAGAACAGGCGTACCTGGCAGGTGCGCTGCACCGTGTAGTAGCTGGTGGCGAACAGCGCGCAGCCGCCGAAGGCGAAGATCACCAGGTTGGTATGCAGCGGCCGCAGGCGGCCGAAGCTGGTCCAGGGCAGGTCGAAGTTCATCTGGGGCCAGACCAGTTGCGAGGCGATCAGTACGCCCAACCCCATGCCGATCACGCCCCATACCACGGTCATGATGGCGAACTGGCGAACCACCTTGTAGTTGTAGGCAGGTTCCGTCGTTGCTTTGTTCATCTGTACAGTCCCGAAAGAAATGAACAGCCGGCGACCGCCGTCGAGGGGGGAGACGGGGCGCCAGCCGGAGCCTGCAATCTAAGGGCTGGGGCGGGGGTAAAACAGCTTCAGGTCGATATGGAATTTGGGTATCAGATGGGGCAGGGGAAGGCGTTCGTGCAGGGCGGCGGCGCATACCGGGATGGGGGACGCGAGCCGATCATGGCGGATGACCGCGCGCGGTTATCCGCCCTACGCCGGGGTGGCTTTCCGTCTGCGGGGCGTCAACCCGCCAGCGACTGGGCGATCCGCCCGAGGGTCTCCATCGCCTTCTCCTGCCGCGCGCTCCACGGGTGCCCGTAGTTGAGCCGGGCGCAATGGGCGAAGCGGCGGGTGGCGGAGAAGATCGGCCCCGGGGCGAGGCTGATGCCCTGGGCCAGGGCCAGTTGGAACAGGCGCAGCGAGTCGACCGCCTCGGGCAACTCCAGCCAGAGGAAGTAGCCGCCGCTGGGACGGCTGACCCGGGTCTGCTCGGGGAAGTAACGCGCCACCGCCGCGAGCATGGCGTTCTGCTGGGTCTCCAGGGCGTAGCGCAGCTTGCGCAGGTGGCGGTCGTAGCCGCCGTGCTGGAGATAGTCGGCGATGGCCGCCTGGGCCGGGATCGACGCCGACAGGCTGGTCATCAGCTTCAGTCGCTCGATCTGCTCGGCGTAGCGTCCGCCGGCCACCCAGCCGACCCGGTAGCCCGGCGCCAGGCTCTTGGAGAAGGAACTGCAGTGCATCACCAGGCCTTCCTGGTCGTAGGCCTTGACCGGTTTCGGCGCCTGCTGGCCGAAGTACAGTTCGGCGTACACGTCGTCCTCGATCATCGGCACCTGGTGGCGCGCCAGCAGCTCGGCGAGGGCGCGTTTCTTCTCGTCGTCCATGCTCGCGCCCATCGGGTTCTGGAAGTTGCTCATGAACCAGCAGGCCTTGATCGGCAGGCGCTCCAGGCTGTCGGCGAGCACTTCCAGGTCGATGCCTTCGCGCGGATGCACGGGGATTTCCACCGCCTTCAGCTTCAACCGTTCCAGCACCTGCAGGGTGGCGTAGAACGCCGGCGCCTCGATGGCCACCAGGTCGCCGGGACGGGTGACCACCTGCAGGCAGAGGTTGAGTGCCTCCAGCGCGCCGTTGCTGATGACCAGTTCTTCCACCGGCAGCAGCAGGCCGCCGACCATGTAGCGCAGGGCGATCTGCCGGCGCAGGCCATGGTTGCCCGGCGTCATGTCGGCGACCACCGACTGCGGATCCATGTCGCGCACCGCATGGGCCATCGAGCGCGCCAGGCGCGGCAGGGGAAACAGTTGCGGGCTGGGGAACGCCGAGCCGAAGGGCACGGTGTCCGGGTCCTTGATCGAACTGAGTACGGAGAACACCAGCTCGCTGACGTCGACCTCGGTGGCGTCGGCCTGGCGCGGGCTGATCTCCGGCTCCGGCAGCGGCCGCTGCACGTGCTGGCAGACGAAGTAGCCGGAGCGTGCGCGGGCCATGATCAGCCCACGGCTTTCCAGCAGGTAGTAGGCCTGGAACACGGTGGAAGCGCTGACCCCGTAGGTACGGCTGGCGTGCCGTACCGAGGGCACCTTCTGCCCGGGGGCGAGGACGCCGGTGCGGATCAGCTCGGCAATCTCGTCGGCGAATTTCTCGTAGCGCTTCATCTTGTCCTGGCCGCTGTCCTGGCTGGCCGTGGGCACGGCCGCTGGCGCCCACTCTATGCGCGCCGGGACCGTGTTGTCATGCCTCATCGCGGCCTCCTCAGCGCGCCGGCGAAACGAAGGTGCTGGTGCTGCCGACCGCCAGGCTCGGGTCGTCGATGCCGCGCAGGCTGAACGCCAGCGGTTGCGAGCCGGCCCTGGCGCGTTCGGCGATAGAGGCCACCGACACCGGGAAGTCGAGGATCTCGCCGGGCTTCAGGCTCAGGGTGTGCTCGCCCTGCAGGCGGAACTCCGGTGCGTCGTCGAGTTGCAGGCGATAGCGCTGCGGCTGCTGGGTCTTGTTGATGACCTTGAGGGTGTAGATGTTCTCGATCTGCCCGGCGGCGTTCTCGCGGAACAGCCCACGGTCGCGGGTCACGTCCAGCGAGGCCAGCGGGCGGGCATCCAGGGCGACGACGAAGGCGCCGATCATCGCCAGCATCACCGCCGCGTAGCCGACCAGGCGTGGACGCAGGAAACGGGTCTGGCCACCTTCCAGGGCGCGTTCCGAGGTGTAGCGCACCAGGCCGCGTTCATAGCCCATCTTGTCCATGATCGAGTCGCAGGCGTCGACGCAGGCGGCGCAGCCGATGCAGGCGATCTGCAGGCCGTCGCGGATGTCGATGCCGGTGGGGCAGACCTGCACGCACTGCTGGCAATCGATGCAGTCGCCGAGCCCCTGGGCGCGCGGATCGCTGCCTTTCTTGCGGGCGCCGCGGGATTCGCCGCGGGCGGCGTCGTAGGACACGATCAGGGTGTCCTTGTCGAACATCACGCTCTGGAAGCGCGAGTAGGGGCACATGTGGATGCACACCTGCTCGCGCAGCCAGCCGGCGTTGACATAGGTGGCGGCGGTGAAGAACAGCACCCAGAACAGGCTTTCCAGGTCCAGCTGGAAGCTGAACAGGTCGGCCACCAGCGGTCGCACCGGAGTGAAGTAGCCGATGAAGGTGACCGCCGTGACCAGGCTCACACCCAGCCACAGCGCGTGCTTGGCCGTCTTGCGCAAGAGCTTGGCGGCGCTCGCCGGACCCTGGTCGAGCTTGATCCGCGCGTTGCGGTCGCCCTCGGTGACCTTCTCGCACCACATGAACACCCAGGTCCATACGCTCTGCGGGCAGGTATAGCCGCACCAGACGCGGCCGGCGAACACGGTGATGAAGAACAGGCCGAAGGCGGCGATGATCAGCAGCGCCGAAAGCAGGATGAAGTCCTGCGGCCAGAAGGTCGCGCCGAAAATGTAGAACTTGCGCTCGGGCAGGTCCCAGAGCACCGCCTGGCGGCCGTTCCAGTTCAGCCACAGGGTGCCGAAGAACAGCAGGAACAGCAGGCCGCCGCCGAGGCGGCGGAAGTTGCGGAACAGACCGGTGAAGCTGCGGGTGTAGATCGGGCCGTTCACCGCCGACGGCAGCTTGCCGGGCGCGGGCGGCTGTTTCGACGGAGCGGCCGGTACGGCGGGCTCGACCTGGATAGCGGGAATTCTTTCGCTCATTTTTCGTAGGCCCATCAGGCTGGAGAGGCGGTTGCGACTATAGGAACCGGCTGATGGGCGAAACAGCGGCAGATCGAGCGGGAAAAACCATATCAGATGCCTCCGGAAAGCAGCGGCCCAGCATTGCCGCGGGTTACCGGGCGTCCTCCGGCAGTACAGATATGCACCCCGTGGCAACCGGTCGCAGGCGGCGCGAATTCGCCGTCGTCGGCCATCTGATGTGTTTTTTTCGGCGGAATCTGCCGCTGTTTCGCTGTCTGTACGCGGGCGATAGTGGGTGCCAGTGAACACCGGCCCATCCTGTCGCCAGAAACAGGGGCGCAGCCGGTCCCCGGTTTCTTCGCCACCCACCCTGCCCGTCATCGGTGGAGAAACCCTGTCGATGAGGGCTTTGCGATGTACCAGTACGACGAATACGACCAGGCGCTGGTGAGCGAGCGGGTGGCGCAGTTCCGCGACCAGATCGCCCGCCGCCTCGACGGCGAACTGAGCGAGGAGGAGTTCCTCCCGCTGCGCCTGCAGAACGGCCTGTACCTGCAGAAGCACGCCTACATGCTGCGCGTGGCGATTCCCTACGGCACCCTCTCGTCGCCGCAACTGCGCGCGCTGGCGCATGTCGCCCGGCACTACGACCGCGGCTACGGGCACTTCACCACGCGGCAGAACATCCAGTTCAACTGGATCGAACTGGAGCAGGTCGGCGACATCCTCGAACACCTCGCCGGCGCGCAGATGCATGCGATCCAGACCTCCGGCAACTGCGTGCGCAACATCACCACCGAAGCCTTCGCCGGGGTCGCCGCGGACGAATGGACCGACCCCCGGCCGCTGGCCGAGATCCTGCGCCAGTGGTCGACGGTGAACCCGGAGTTCCTGTTCCTCCCGCGCAAGTTCAAGATCGCCCTCAGTTCGGCGGTGGAAGACCGCGCCGCGGTGCAGATGCACGACATCGGCCTGTACCTTTACCGCCACCCCGACGCCGGCGGGTTGCGCCTGCGGGTCTTGGTCGGCGGTGGCCTGGGACGCACGCCGATGCTCGGCCAGGTGATCCGCGACGACCTGCCCTGGCAGCACCTGCTGTCCTACGTCGAGGCGATCCTGCGGGTCTACAACCGCCACGGCCGGCGCGACAACAAGTACAAGGCGCGGATCAAGATCCTGGTCAAGGCGCTGGGCATCGAGGCTTTCGCCCGCGAGGTGGAGGAAGAGTGGCAGCACCTGCGCGACGGCCCGGCACAACTGACTGCCGAGGAGTGCCAGCGGGTCGCCGAGCGCTTCGTATTGCCGCGCTACCTGCCGCCGGCCGGCGGCGAGCTGGCCTACGGCAGCGCCCGTGCGGTCGATCCGGCCTTCGCCCGCTGGGCCTCGCGCAACGTCCAGGCGCACAAGGTGCCGGGCTACGCCTCGGTGGTGCTGTCGACCAAGCCCGGCGCCAGCGCGCCGCCGGGCGACGTCACCGCGGAGCAGATGGAACGCGTCGCCGACTGGGCCGAGCGCTACGGTTTCGGCGAGATCCGCGTGGCCCACGAACAGAACCTGGTGCTCCCCGACGTGCGCCTGGAGAACCTCCACGCGCTGTGGCGCGAGGCCTGCGCAGCCGGCCTCGGCACGCCTAACCAGGGCCTGCTCAGCGACATCATCGCCTGTCCCGGCGGCGACTACTGCGCGCTGGCCAACGCCAAGTCGATCCCCATCGCCCAGGGCATCCAGCAGCGCTTCGAGGACCTCGACCACCTGCACGACATCGGCGAGCTGAGCCTGAACATCTCCGGCTGCATGAACGCCTGCGGCCACCACCACATCGGCAACATCGGCATCCTCGGCGTCGACAAGAACGGCAGCGAGTGGTACCAGGTCACCCTCGGCGGCGCCCAGGGCAAGGACAGCGCGCTGGGCAAGGTGATCGGGCCATCGTTCAGCGCCGCCGAGGTGCCGGCGGTGATCGAACGGATCGTCGAAACCTTCACCGACCTGCGGGTCGGCCCGGAACGTTTCATCGACACCTTCAACCGGGTCGGCCTGGAGCCGTTCAAGGCCCGGGTCTACGCCAGGATGGAGGAACCGGCATGAACAACCTGATCCGTTTGCGCGATGGCGTCGCCGAGGTCTGCCGCGACGATCCCTGGCAACTCCTGCGCGAGTTGCCCGACGCGTTGCCGCCGGGGCCGTTGCTGCTGCCTCTGGCGGCCTGGCTGGAGCGCCGCGGCGAGGCCGGAGCCGCCGCGCCCTGGCTGGCGCCGGACGATGAGGTGGAGGCCTTGCTGCCGCACTTCGCCGAGCTGCCGCTGATCGCCGTCGACTTCCCCAGCTTCCGCGATGGGCGTGGCTACAGCCTGGCCTACCTGCTGCGCGTGCGCCTGGGCTGGAGCGGCGAGTTGCGCGCAGTGGGCGACGTGTTGCGCGACCAGCTCAGCCATATGCGCCAGTGCGGCTTCGATGCCTTCGCGGTGCGCGAGGACAAGAACGTCGAGGACGCGCTCAAGGGGCTGGCGGGTTTGAGCGTGCTCTACGGCCGCTCGGCGATCGAGCCGCGACCGTTGTTCCGCCGACGCTAGGCATACGCCCCCGGACCGACGCCGATACCTGCCGCAACGCCGACCTGGCCCCTCTCCCGCAGCGGGAGCGAGGCGCGCCCCTCAGCCGTAGATCGAGGAACTGGCGGACGGCGCCGTCGCGCCGCCCTTGAAGCGCCCCGCCAGCTCGCGCAGCGAACGCATCAGCAGGCTGGTGTCCACGCCCACCGCGACGAACGCGCAGCCCAGCTCCAGGTAGCGCCGCGCCAGCGCCTCGTCGGCGGAGAGGATGCCGGCGGCCTTGCCGGCCGCGCGGATGCGGCGGATGGCGTCCTCGATGGCCGCCTGCACCTCGGGATGGCCGGGATTGCCGCGATGGCCCATGGCTGCGCTGAGGTCGGCCGGACCGATGAACACGCCGTCGACACCCTCGACAGCGGCGATCGCGTCGAGGTTGGCCAGGCCCTCCAGGTTTTCCACCTGGACCAGCAGGCACATCTGCTCGTCGGCGTGGTCCAGGTATTCCGCCACGCTGTTCCAGCGCGAGGCCCGGGCCAGCGCACTGCCGACCCCGCGCACGCCCGCCGGCGGATAGCGCACGGCGCGCACCAGGCCTTCGGCCTGGGCGGCGCTGTCGACCATCGGTACCAGCAGGGTCTGTGCGCCGATGTCGAGCAATTGCTTGATCAGCGCGGTGTCGCCCTGCACCGGGCGGATCACCGGCTGGCCGGGGTAGGGCGCCAGCGCCTGCAACTGGCCGAGCAGGCTGCGCAGGTCGTTGGGCGCGTGCTCGCCGTCCAGCAGCAGCCAGTCGAAGCCGGCGTTGGCGGCCAGCTCCGCGCAGTAGGGATCGGCCAGGCCGAGCCACAGGCCGATCTGCGCCTCGCCGCTGCGCAGGCGTTGCTTGAAGCGATTGACGGGCAGGTCCATGGAAATACCTCCTCAGACGAAACGGCAGGAGATGCTGCCGAGCAGGTCGTAGTCGACGTGGAAGGTGTCCCCCGGCGCGGCCGCCACCGGGCGGGTGAAGGAGCCGCCGAGGATCACCTGGCCGGCCTCCAGGCAGACGCCGTAGGGCGCCAGCTTGTTGGCCAGCCAGGCGACGCCCTTGGCCGGGTGGTTGAGCACCGCGGCGGAGACGCCAGACTCCTCGATCACGCCATTGCGGTAGAGGATCGCCGGTACCCGTCGCAGGTCGATATCACCTGGCCGCACGGCCCGGCCGCCCATCACCACGCCGGCGTTGGCGGCGTTGTCGGAGATGGTGTCGAAGACCTTGCGCGTGACTTTCGTTTGCGGGTCGACCTGCTGGATGCGCGCATCGATGATCTCCAGCGCCGGGATCACCCACTCGGTGGCCTCGAGCACGTCGAACAGGGTGCAGCCCGGTCCCTTCAGCGGCTTGCCGAGGATGAACGCCAGCTCCACCTCGACCCGCGGCACGATGAAGCGCTGGAAGGGGATGTCGCTGCCTTCCTCGAAGAACATGTCGTCGAGCAAGGCGCCGTAGTCCGGTTCGCTGATGTTCGACGAGACCTGCATGGCGCGCGAGGTCAGGCCGATCTTGTGGCCCTTGAGCACGCGCCCGTCGGCGATCTTGCGCTCGACCCAGGCGCGCTGGATGGCGTAGGCGTCCTCGATGGCGATGTCCGGGTAGTCGAGGGAGAACTGCCTTACCTGCTGGCGCGAGCGTTCGGCGGCGTCGAGGCGGTTGGCGGCTTCCTGGATCAGGCGGGGATCGAGCATGGTCGGGGTCTCTCGGTTCAGCGTGGGTTGACCACGGCGGCGGGGGTCCGCAGGACCAGGCCGGCGCCGAGGGCGATGAGGATGGCCAGCAGGTACAGGGCCAGGCTGGCGCTCTGGGTGGTGTCGCGCATCCAGCCGATCAGGTAGGGCGCGAGGAAGGCGGCGATGCTGCCGAAGGAACTGATCAGGGCGATTCCGGCGGCCAGGGTGGCGCTGGAAAGGAAGGCTGGCGGCAATTGCCAGAACATCGGCAGGGCGGCGCTGGCGCCCATCCCGGCGATCACCAGGCCGCCCATCACCAGCCAGGCGCTGGTCGGCGCCAGGGCCGCCAGGCTGAGCCCGGCGGCGGCCATCAGCAACGGAATGCCGAGGTGCCAGCGGCGCTCGCGCAGGCGGTCGGAGGAACGGCCGATGAAGATCATGAAGGCGCAGCCGGCGAGATAGGGCACCGCGCTGAGCATGCCGATGCGGCTGTCCTGGGCGATGCCGGCGCCGTGGATCAGGCTCGGCATCCAGAACGCGATGGTGTTCACCGCCAGCATCACCGCGAAATAGATCGCCACCAGCAGCCACACCTGCGGATTGCTGAAGATGCCGGAGAAGGAGGTGATGGTCTTGCGCTGCTCCTCGCCGGCCAGTTCCTCGCGCAGCAGGTGCTTCTGTTCGTCGCTGAGCCACGTCACCCGTTCGAAGCTTTCCGGCAGCGAGCACCAGACCACCACGCCGAGCAACACAACCGGCAGGCCTTCGATCAGGAACATCCACTGCCAGCCGCGCAGTCCGAGGGCGTCATGGAAGCCTTCTAGGATCCAGCCCGAAAGCGGTCCGCCGATCACCCCGGCCATGGGCACGGCGATGGCGAACAGGGCGGTGATCTGCCCGCGTCGGCGCGCCGGGAACCAACGGTTCAGGTAGACCAGGATACCGGGGAAGAAGCCGGCCTCGGCGACCCCCAGAAGAAAGCGCAGCAGGTAGAAGCCGCGTGCGGTCTCCACCAGCAGCATGGCGGTGGAGAGACAGCCCCAGACCAGCATCAGGCAGGCGATCCAGCGGCGCGGGCCGATCCGTTCCAGCATCAGGTTGCTGGGCAGGCCGAACAGCGCATAGGCGATGAAGAATAGCCCGGCGCCGAGACCGTAGACGGTGTCGCTGAAGTGCAGGTCGGCGCTCATCTGCAATTTGGCGAAACCGATGTTGATGCGGTCCAGATGGGCGAAGACGTAGCACACCAGCAGCAGCGGCATCAGCCGCCAGGTGACGCGGTCGTGGGTGCTGTCGCTGAGAGGCAGGGTGGTGCTGTTCAGGGTGCTGGCTGTGCTCATGATCTTGTACTTTTTGTGAGCGCCCGGACGTCCCGGCGACCTGTCGGTGGCCGGGAGGCGAGCTGGGTGAGTGCAGCGTTATGGCGGGCCGGTCAGTCCGCCGGGTTGTTCAGGAATTCATGCACGTTGTTGCGCTTGTAGTTCAGCTCCGCGTCCAGTTCGGTGAGTTCGAAGGACAGCGCCAGCAGGCGTCGCGCCTGGAGCTCGGCGAAGTGCGCGGTGATCACCTCGAAAAGTGCCTCGGCGACTTGCCGGCGAGTCTCCAGGTCGCGACCGGCGCCGACTTTCAGGGTCATGTGGACGAAGGCGTAGTCGTGCTTGCCGTCGGCCATGCGCCAGGTGTCCAGGCGCACGCCGCGGCTGCGGATGCCGCCGAGCGGGAAAACGCCGCTGGCGCCAAGGCAGGCGTGGACCTTCTCGAACAGGCCGGGCAGGTCGGCTTCGGCTTCGATGTTGTCGGTGTATTCGGCGATGAAGTGCGGCATGGTGGCGTCCTCAGAGGCGGCTGGCGCAACTGGCGCCGGCCGGGTTGCCGGCTTGGGCGGCGGGGATCGCCGAGCCGTCCTGGGCGGTGACCGGGAATACCGCGTTGATCTGCCCGGTGCCGGAGGAGCCGAAGTAGGGCGTCACCACCTCCGCCTTGCCGTCGTAGGCCGACCAGCCGAGGGCGCCGAGGAGCATCGCGGTGTCGTGCATGAAGCCTTCGCCATGGCCCTTGGAGGCGTACTCCGGGAGCATCCCGCAGAATTCCGCCCAGCGGCCTTCCTGCCACATCTGCACGACTTCATGGTCGAGGACCTCGAGGAACGGGCTCCAGATGCGGTCGGAGAAGTCCGGCGCCTGGCCGTTCTGGGCGAAGCGGTGGGACAGCGAGCCGCTGGCGAGGAACGCCACCGTGCCGTCGTAGTGCTCTTCCACCGCCTTGCGCATGGCCCAGCCCAGGCGCGCGCTGTCGTTCAGGTAATGCACGGTGCACAGGGCGGAGACCGAGACCACCTTGAAGTGGCGGTCCTGGTTCATGTAGCGCATCGGTACCAGGGTGCCGTACTCCGGGCCGAGGGTGGTGGCGTCGTGGGCCAGGGTCTCCACGCCGAGCGCGTTGCAGCCCTCGGCGAGGATGCGGCCCAGCTCCGGGTTGCCGGGGAAGCCGTACTCCATGTTGGCGATGAAGTGCGGCAGCTCGTTGCTGGTGTAGAGCCCCTCGAAGTGCGGCGCGCAGTTGATGTGGTAGCCGGCGTTGACCAGCCAGTGGGTGTCGAACACCACGATGGTGTCGACCCCCAGTTCGCGGCAGCGCCGGCCGATCTCGCGGTGCCCGTCGATCGCCGGCTGGCGGCAGCCGTGGCGCGGGCCGGGCAGCTCGGACAGGTACAGCGAGGGTACGTGGGTGATCTTGGCAGCCAGAGCGACTTTGCCCATGACGATTCTCCTGGTGGCCCGTTGGGCCTGGCAGCGGGCGCGGCCGTTGGCGGCTGGCCCGGATTCTTCTGATTGTGTCTGCACGCCGGCGCTGCTGGCGGCCTCGGGCGGCCGCTCTGCACGAGCGCGCCCTACACGCCCCAGCGGGGGATGTGATGGCTGCCCATGGATATACACACGTTCTTGATCTCGGCGAATACCTCGAAGCTGTATTCCCCGCCTTCGCGTCCGGTGCCCGAGGCCTTCACCCCGCCGAACGGCTGGCGCAGGTCACGCACGTTCTGGCTGTTGATGAAGACCATCCCGGCCTCGATGCCGCGTGCCAGGCGATGGGCCTTGCCGATGTCCTGGGTCCAGATGTAGGAGGCCAGGCCGTATTCCACGTCGTTGGCCAGGCGCAGCGCCTCGGCTTCGTCCTTGAACGGGATCAGGCAGACCACCGGGCCGAAGATCTCCTCCTGGGCGATGCGCATGCGGTTGTCCACGTCGGCGAACACCGTGGGCTGGATGAACTGCCCCTTGCTCAGGTGCGCCGGCAGGCCGGTCGGACGCTCCAGGCCGCCGGCCACCAGGGTGGCGCCTTCCTCGAGGCCGATGCGGATGTAGCCGGTGACCTTGTCGTAGTGGGCCTGGGTGATCATCGAGCCGACCTGGGTCTTCGGGTCCTGCGGATCGCCGACGATCAGGCGCCTGGCGCGCGCGGCGAACTCGGCGACGAACTGCGGGTAGACGCTTTCCTGGACGAAGATGCGACTGCCGGCGGTGCAGCGCTCGCCGTTCAGCGAGAAGATGGTGAACAGCGCGGCGTCCAGCGCCCGCTCGAGGTCGGCGTCTTCGAAGACCAGCACCGGCGACTTGCCGCCCAGTTCCATCGAGTACTTCTTGATCCCGGCCGCCTCCATGATTCGTCGCCCCGTGGCGGTGCCGCCGGTGAAGGACACCGCGCGCACGTCGCGGTGGCGGACCAGCGCGTCACCGGCGCTGGCGCCGTAGCCCTGGACCACGTTGAACACCCCCGGCGGAATGCCCGCCTCGTGCACCAGGCGGCCCAGCTCGTTGGCGGTCAGCGGCGACAGCTCGGACATCTTCAGCACCGCCGTGTTGCCCAGCGCCAGGCACGGCGCGGTCTTCCAGGTGGCGGTCATGAACGGTACGTTCCACGGCGAGACCAGGCCACAGACGCCCACCGGCTGGTACAGGGTGTAGTTGAGCATCTGGTCGTCGACCGGATAGCTGTGCCCGTTCATCCGCGTGCAGACTTCGGCGAAGAACTCGAAGTTGTGCGAGGCGCGCGGGATCAGCACGTTCTTCGTCTGGTGGATCGGCAGGCCGGTGTCGAGGGTCTCAAGTTCCGCCAGGTGCGGCACGTTCCGGTCGATCAGCTCGCCGAGCCGGCGCATCAGGCGCGCGCGCTCCTTGGCCGGGGTATTGGCCCATTTCGGGAAGGCTTCCCGGGCCGCCGCCACCGCCGCGTCGATTTCCGCCGCGCCGCCGCTGGCGACCTCGCCGATCAGCTCGCCGGTGGCCGGGTTGTAGTTCTCGAAGACGTCCTTGCTTTCGACCTCGCGGCCATTGATCCAGTGTTTGATCATTCTGCGTGCTCCTGTGCGCGGGCGCGGAAGAATTCGGCCTCGCTGACGATTCGGTTGACCAGGCGACCGACGCCTTCCACCTCCACCACCACTTCGTCGCCGGGGACCACGTCGGACAGGCCTTCCGGGGTGCCGGTGGCGATCATGTCGCCCGGCTGCAGGGTCATGAAGCTGGAGAAGTATTCGATCAGGTAGGGGATGTCGAAGATCATGTCCGCGGTGCTGCCTTCCTGGCGCAGCTCGCCGTTGACCCAGGTGCGCAGGGTCAGCCGGTTCGGCTCGGGAACCTCGGCCGCGTCGACGATCCACGGCCCCACCGGGGTGGTGGCGTCGCGGTTCTTCACCCGCAGGTTGGGCCGGTAGTAGTTCTCCAGGTAGTCGCGGATCGCGTAGTCGTTGCACACCGTGTAGCCGGCCAGGTAGCCGAGGGCGTCCTCGCGGCGGACGTTGCGCGCCGGCTTGCCGATCACTGCCACCAGTTCGCACTCGTAGTGCATGTAGTCGACGTTGTCCGGACGCCAGCTGACCTGGCGGTGGCCGGTGTAGGTGCCCGGCGACTTGATGAACGCCAGCGGTTCGCTGGGCGCCTTGAACGACAGTTCGGCGGCATGGTCGGCGTAGTTCAGGCCGAGGGCGAACATGCTCCCGGTGGCCGGCGGCAGCCACTCCACCCGGTCCTCGGCGAGCAGGGTGCCGTCGGCCAGGCGGACGGCGTTGGCGTCTTCCACGGTGACCTGGTGAACCCGGCCCTGGTAGCGGATGCGTGCGTGTTTCATGGTCGGTTCCTCATTCCGCGACGATGCTGTTGGCGAGGCGGCCGAGGCCGTCGATCTCGACCTCGACGCGGTCGCCGGGATGCACGTCGACGCGCCCTTCGGGGGTGCCGGTGATCAGCACGTCGCCGGCGTGCAGGGTCATGAACTCGCTGATCTCGGCGATCAGCCGCGGGATGTCGCGCACCAGGTTGGCGGTGTTGTTGCGCTGGCGCAGTTCGCCGTTGACGTACAGCTTCAGCTCCAGCGCATGGGGATCGGCGATCTCCTGCGTCGGCACCAGTTGCGGACCGAACGGGCAGAAGCCGTCGCGGCACTTGGCTTTCACCGCCGGGCGGTAGTAGCTGTCTTCCGGCAGGCTGAACTCGTTGACGATCACGTAGCCGGCGACATGCGCCATGGCCTCTTCCTCCTTCACCCGGCTGGCGTCGCGAGCGATCACCACGCCCAGCGCCGGACCCGGTTGCAGGCGCTCGACGCCGCGCGGGAAGAGCACCGGGGCGTCGTGCTCGTTGCGGGTATTCGGTGTCTTGATGAACAACACCGGCTTCACCGGCGGCTTCTGGTAGGGCGGCTGCTGGAACTCCGGCAGGCGGCTGTCGAGCAGGCCCTTGTAGTTCAGCGCGACGCCGAACAGGGTGCCGGCGGCGACGTCATTCAGTGCGCGGCTCATTGTGGTGGTGTCTCCTGGCGCGATAAGCGAACGGCGAGGGGGCCGTCCTGGCGAAAACTCGTTAATGTGTTAACGTTATATTTAACATGTTAATGATCGTCAACCCCGGCTGCTGCGCCATTCGTCCCGGGGAGGTGGCAAGAGGCGCCGTCTGCGGTATACGGATGCCCGCGACGGCTTGCGTGCGCAGCCGGGAAGAACAACAAAGAGAAGATCGCCATGCCAGAGCGCCAGCCGATCCCCAACATCAACATTGGGCAGGTCTACGACCAGCGCTATGCCGACGCCGAGGTGCACTACGATGCGCTGGGCAACCTGGCCGGATTCTTCGGCCGTAACATGCCGGCGCACCGGCACGACCGTTTCTTCCAGGTGCACTACGTGAAGAACGGCGCGGTGCGGGTCTATCTCGACGAGCGCCAGTACCTGGAGTCGGGGCCGATGTTCTTCCTCACCCCGCCGACCGTGCCGCACGCCTTCGTCACCGAGGCGGACGCCGATGGCCATGTGCTGACCGTGCGCCAGCAACTGGTGTGGAGCCTCACCGAGGCCGAGCCGGGCCTGGCGCCCGGCCCGCAGGTGGCGCCGGCCTGCGTGGCGCTGGGCAACCTGGAGGGCGGCGCGGCCGAGGAGGCGGCGCGCCTGGCGCTGCTCTTCGAGCAGTTGCGCAGCGAGTCGATGGCCAGCCGTCCCGGCCGCCAGCAGACGCTGCTGGCGCTGACCCGCCTGGTCATGATCAGCCTGCTGCGTCTCTCGGCCAATTCGGTGGCTGCGCGGCCGATGCGCCACGAAGACCTGCAGATCTTCCAGCGCTTCAACGCGCTGATCGAGGAGCGCTATGCCGAGCACTGGCCGCTGTCGCTCTACGCCAGCCGGATCGGCGTCACCGAGGCGCGCCTCAACGACGTCTGCCGGCGCATCGCCGACCTGCCGTCGAAGCGCCTGGTGTACGAACGGCTTATGCAGGAGTCCAAGCGCCTGCTGCTGTTCACCGGCGGCTCGGTGAACGAGATCTGCTACCAGCTCGGCTTCAAGGACCCGGCCTACTTCAGTCGTTTCTTCGTGCGTTACGCGGGGCTCACCCCCAGCGCTTACCGCCAGCGACAGGCCGACGGGGAGTCCCGTCGCTGAGCGGGTGGGCGGGTATACTCGCGCTCCCACTCGAACAGGAAGCGTTTCTCCATGCATGATGCAGCCACCTCCATGCCGCCGCAGGCTCCCTCAACCTGGGCCGACTACCTTGCCGGCTACCGCTGGCGAGGGCAGGGCGAAGGATGTTCCGCGGCCACGGTCCACCGCCTGGAGGCTGCGCGGCGGCCGACCCTGTTCGTCAAGCAGGAAGTGCTGTCCGCACATGCCGAGCTGCCCGCCGAAATCGCCCGCCTGCGCTGGCTGCACGGTGCCGGCATCGATTGCCCGCAGGTGCTGAACGAAACCCAGAGCGACGGCCGGCAATGGCTGCTGATGAGCGCAGTGCCGGGGGACACGCTGTCCGCGCTGGCGCAGCGCGGCGAGCTGGAGCCCGAGCGCCTGGTGCGCCTGGTGGCCGCCGCCCTGCGCCGGCTGCACGATCTCGATCCGGCCGCCTGTCCCTTCGACCATCGCCTGGAACGGCGTCTGGACACCGTGCGCCAGCGGGTCGAGGCCGGGCTGGTGGACGAGGCGGACTTCGACGACGACCATCGCGGTCGCAGCGCCACGGAGCTGTACCGCCTGCTGCTCGACCGGCGTCCGGCGGTCGAAGACCTGGTGGTCGCCCATGGCGACGCCTGCCTGCCAAATCTGCTGGCGGAGGGGCGGCGCTTCAGCGGCTTCATCGATTGCGGGCGGCTCGGCGTCGCCGACCGGCACCAGGACCTGGCCCTGGCCGCGCGGGACATCGAGGCCGAACTCGGCGCGGCCTGGGCCGAGGCCTTCCTCGTCGAATACGGCGGCGATATCGACGGCGAACGGCTGGCGTACTTCAGGCTATTGGACGAGTTCTTCTAGAGTAGGGCCGGTTCGGATCCGGTGCGGATTCGGCCTGTCTTTGCACGGAAACGGGGTACGACGGCACCCGCCATCGCGTCTTTTCTTGACTGCTCCGTAGAGTCGCCGGCTCAGTTCAGCCGGTACTGCGCCAGTTCCTTCGCCGAAAGCACGCGCATCCGTTTGGGATCGGTGCTTTGCATGGCCTGTACCAAGGTGCTGGGGATATCCATTTCGCGGAAGTAGGCGGCGGAGTCGTAGCGCATGCCGTTGGCCGAGCGCGAGTGCAGCGAGTCGCCGTGGGCGTAGTAGGGACGGTGCAGGCCGACGTAGCCGCGTACGGTCTTGCGCTTGCCGGCCGCCAGCAGGTAGACGCAGGTGCCCTGGCAGACGCTGCTCGACGGCACCAGCGCGTCGAAGCCGGATTCGCGCAGCAGGCGGCCCATGCGGATCGCCTCCGGCACGCTGCCGCCGATGCTGTTCAGCAGGAGCAGCTTACGCGAATAGGTTCCCGGATTGTTGCGCAAACCCTTGAGCAGCGTCTCGTAGTCGCCCGGCGCGATCTCCTCCGAGACGCGGACCGTCAGCACCCGCCCCATGCTCTTGTGTTGCAGCGAATGCACTTCGACCCTGGCCAGTGCGGGAGTCGCGCAGAACACGGCGAGGCAGGCGAGGACGGTCCGGAGGCGGAGGCGGGGCATGGAACGGGGCGATCCTGTCAGACGGCGATGGCTGCCGAAGATACCTGCAAGCGTTGCATTGTGCACGGTCCTCGTCGTCAGGACGAGGAGCCGGTCTCCGCCTGGCGCACCGGCAGGCGCAGGCAGAAGGTGATGACGTCGTCGCGGCAGTCCACGTCGATACGTCCCTGGTGGGCCTGGGCGATGGCCTGGGAGATGTACAGGCCGATACCGAGGCCGTTGCGGTTGCGCTGGTTGTCCGCCGACTCGCGCTTGAACGGTTCGAACAGGTTGGCCAGCTGCGCTTCGGAGAGGCCGCTGGTTTCGTTGAGCACGCTCAGGCACACCTCGTCGCCCTGGCGGGTCAGGGTGACCAGCACCGGCCGGCCGGGCAGGCCGTGATGACGGGCGTTGCTCAGCAGGTTGGCGGCGACCTGGGCGTAGCGGTCCGGGTCGACCACGGCACGAACCTGCGGGTCGATGGCGATCTCGATCACCAGGCCGGGATAGGCGACGTCGGTTTCGCAGACGATCTGCTGCACCAGTTGCGAGACGTCGGTGTCGACCGGGTTCACGGTGAGGCCGATGCCCGATTGCAGGCGGCTCATGTCGAGGATCTGGCTGACCAGCCGTTCCATGCGGCTGCTGGACGCGGAAATGTGTTGGCGCAGTTCGGTGGTGCGGGTGTCGCTGGAGGACAGCAGGGCCGCCGCCATGGAGATCGACTGCAACGGGTTGCGCAGGTCGTGGCCGAGCACCGCGATCAGGCGCTGGCGCATGCGGTCGACCTCGGCCGCATGGTTGAGGCACAGTTCCATCAGGTCCAGGCGCAGCTTTTCGGCGATCGCCAGGTCGGTTTCGCTCCAGGGCGTGGAGTGGCCGCGGACCACTTCCTCCCAGGCCTCGAACGAGCCGCGCGGGGTCAGCCGCGGGCCGGAGGGGCCGATGGTCAACAGCTTTTCCGGCTTGCCGCCCCAGCGGATGCGGTGCACTTCCTCGTGGCGGAACCAGAAGATCCAGCCCGATTCCTGGCGGTGGAAACGGATCGCCAGCACACCGCAGCAGTCGCCGCCGTCCGGTGAGTCCTCGCTGGGCTGCGGCCAGTTGTCGGTGTGGTAGATGTCCCGTTCCGGGTCGCGCTGCAGGCGTTGCAGGACATTCCCGGCCTGGCGCTCGAAGTCGCCGCGGATGCTCAGGGTGCGGCCGCCGAGCATGACCAGGGCGCCGTCGCAGGGAATCAGTGCGGCGATGCCATCGTCCGGGTGGGCCAGTGCGCCGAACAGGTCGTCGGCGTCCCGCGCGCGGCGAGCCAGGGCCAGCCTGCGCTCGGTGGACACGCGCAGCAGTTCGGCGATACGCCCCTGCTCCAGGCGCTCGACGATGGCGCTGCAGACCTGGGAGAAGATCTGGAACGACATGCGCACCGGGTAGGGAATCAGTTTGGGCGACATGTGATGGCAGGAGAACAGTCCCCAGAGCTTGCCGCCGACCACGATGGAGATGCTCATCGAGGCGCGCACGCCCATGTTGGTCAGGTATTCGCAGTGGATCGGCGAAACGCTGCGCAGCACGCTGTAGCTGAGATCGAACGATTCGTTGGTCTCCGGGTTCAGCGCGGGAAACACGCGCATCGGCGTATAGGCCACGTCGGCGATCAGCCTGATCGGGTTCTGGATGTACAGGCGACGCGCCTGGGCCGGGATGTCCGAGGCCGGGTAGCGTTGCCCCAGGTAGCTTTCGAGGTCTTCGCGACGGCTCTCGGCGACCACCTCGCCGGAGTCGTCATGACGGAAACGGTAGGCCATCACCCGGTCGTAGCCGGTCATCCGGCGCAGTTCGTCGGTGACGTTGCTGAGCAGGCTGGCGGTGTCGTTGTGCAACTGGACCTGGGCGATGATGCGCTGGGCGTTGAGGGTGAAGGAGGTGATCGACAGCGTGTCCGCGGTGCGGATCTCGAACTCCAGGTAGAACACTTCCTTGTAGCTGTGGCCGATCACGTCGAACAGGTGTTCGCCGATCCGCGTCTCGACGCTGTTCGACCATGGGCCGTTGCCGGTCAGTCCCTCTTCGAGCATGCGCAGGACCTCCGGCCCCACCTGCTCCTGCGTCAGGTAGGAACCCGGCGAGGCGACGAAACCCAGTAGCGCCTGGATGTTCTCGCTTGCCGCGAGGACCATGCCGTCCGCGCGCAGGGCGATCAGCGCCCCGTGCGGCTGGATCGCGCCAGGCACGTGGATGGGTTCGTCCTCGCAGTTCGCCAGGGTAACCGGGGTGATGCTCGTCATCTATCGTCCAGCCTGGTCTCCAGGCAGTCAGGCTTCGTCGAGAACCCATCGACGAAACGAAAGGAATGTAGCCTGTGCCGCATCCTGCGCAAGGCCGATGGCTTCGGGGCTGTCGATCTGCCGGGCGAGCTGTTCGAGAAACTCCTGCCAGCGCACCCCGGTTGCCTGGCCGTAGCCCCGCAACCACTGTAGCGGCAGACCGGGCAGGCGTGGAGCTAGTCGTTTGTAGAGATACGCGCCGCCCAGCGTCGCGCCTTCCATCACGTAGGCCACCCCGAAGACCTCCGCGGCCCGTGTCGCATTCGGCAGGTCGGCGCAGCGCGGTAGCGCCTCCACCTGCGCGCGGCTCATGCCGCCGGCCAGCAGGTCGCTTTCCAGCCAGGCGCTCTTGACCAGCCGCGCGTCGGCCCGCAGCGCCGCCGGCCAGCCGCTGCGGTTGTCGCGCAGCGCGCGCTCCAGAGGCTCCAGCCAGCCAAGGATGCGTCCGGCATGGTCGAGGTAGGCGCGGTCGTCGAGATCGTCGTCGCCCAACGGCGAACGGCGGTCCAGTTCTGCGTGCAGGTCACGGGTGGCGTCGCGGAGTGCGGCGAGGGCTGGCGATGGAGATGGGGACATGAGGTCAGGGCCAGCGATTCGAGGCATGAACGGAAAAGAGTAGCAGGAAGCCGTACGCCCGGCTCGGAATAAATGGGCATCCCCGCGCGCGGCGCAGGGATGCCGGAGCGGGCGCGCTCAGGCCGCCTCGGTCTGCACCACCCGGTAGCAGGGGACGTAGGCCGCGCCGCCGGGCAGCTTCATCCGGTGCTGCTTGACGAAGGCCTGCAGCAGGCGGTCCAGCGGCAGCATCACCGCCGGGTCGCCGTGGATCTCGTAGGGCCCGTATTGCTCGATCATGCGGATGCCGTTGTCCTTGACGTTGCCGGCGACGATCCCGGAAAACGCGCGGCGCAGGTTGGCCGCCAACTCGTGGGGCGGCAGGCTGCGGCTGAGCTGGAGGCTGGCCATGTTCTCGTGGGTCGGCTCGAACGGGCGCTGGAAGCTTTCATCGATCTTCAGCATCCAGTTGAAGTGGAAGGCGTCGTTGCGCTCGCGGCGGAACTGCTTCACTTCCTTCAGGCCCTGGGCCATCTGCTTGGCCACCTCGGCCGGGTCGTCGATGACGATCCGGTAGTGGCGCTGCGCCGCATGGCCGAGGGTCGCCCCGACGAATTCATGGAGCTGCTGCAGGTAGGCTTCGGCGCTGCGGGGACCGGTGAGGATGACCGGGAAGGGCAGGTCCTGGTTGTCCGGGTGCATGAGGATGCCCAGCAGGTAGAGGAACTCCTCCGCGGTCCCGGCGCCGCCGGGGAAGATGATGACCCCGTGGCCGACGCGGACGAAGGCTTCCAGGCGCTTCTCGATGTCCGGCAGGATCACTAGTTCGTTGACGATCGGGTTCGGCGCCTCGGCGGCGATGATCCCCGGCTCGGTCAGGCCCAGGTAGCGGCCGCCGACGATGCGCTGCTTGGCGTGGCTGATGGTGGCGCCCTTCATCGGCCCCTTCATCACCCCCGGTCCGCAGCCGGTGCAGACATCCAGGCTGCGCAGGCCGAGTTCGTGGCCGACCCTCTTGGTGTACTTGTATTCCTCGCTGCTGATCGAGTGGCCGCCCCAGCACACGACGATCTTCGGCTCGACGCCGGGGCGCAGCGTACGGGCGTTGCGCAGCAGCTGGAAGACGTAGTCGGTGAGGCCCTGGGAGCTGTCCAGGTCGACGTGCTGGCTGTCCAGCCCGCTCTGGGTGTAGACGATGTCGCGCAGGGCGCTGAACAGCATCTCGCGGGTGCTGGCGATCATCTCGCCATCGACGAAGGCGTCGGCCGGCGCGTTGATCAGTTCCAGGCGCACGCCGCGGTCCTGCTGGTGGATACGCACCTCGAAGTCCTTGTAGGCGTCGAGGATGGTCTTGGCGTTGTCGCTGTGGGCGCCGGTATTGAGGATCGCCAGGGCGCACTGGCGGAACAGTTGGTAGGTCTTGCCGTTGGCGGTTTCGCTCAGTTGTTGCACTTCGCGTTGGGAGAGGGTTTCCAGCGTGCCTTTCGGACTGACCGAGGCGTTGATCACAGGGCGATGGGACATGTGCGATTCCATGCAGGGGACGCGGCGGCGTAGAAGAACCGCCGCATCCGGATAAGGGAGCGCCGGGCAGGTTGCGTGCCGGGGGAGAGGGCGATCAGCCGTCGGAGTGGGGCGACGAGGCAACCGTGCGCTGGGGCTTGGCTCCAGGGTCTTGGTTAAATGTAATAGCGAGAACCTGACTGATCTGACAAGGAAAATCTCGAATTTATCTGTCGCCGGCCTGGCACCGGGGAAATCCTGCCACTAGCCATGGGCGAAAAAATCCGGCATCGGCTGGGATAATCGACTCTTCTCCTGATATCGTTGCGTTTCCGCCGGATGCTCGGCCAGTCGAAGGGAGGAACGAAGCATGTCGTATGAACAGTCCAGCAGCGTACCTAGCGACTTTCTTTCCTCCTTTTTCCAAGAGCCTGTCATCCATGATCGAACTCAGAACCATCACCCGCGACGACTGGGAAACCTGCATTGACCTGAAGGTCGCCCGCCACCAGGCGCACTTCGTCGCTTCCAACCTCTATTCGCTGGCCCAGAGCCGCTTCCTGCCGGGGTTCCGCGCGGTCGGCATCCACCACGGCGGGCGCATGGTCGGCTTCGCCCTCTACGGCCCCGACGCCGACGACGGCCACTACTGGCTCTACCGCCTGATGATCGACCGCCGCTACCAGGGCAAGGGGCATGGCCGCGCCGCCCTGCAACGGATCATCGCCAGCGTGCGCCGGACGAGGCGGCGCAGCGATCGCCTGATGGTCGCCTACGCCGTCGACAACGACGTGGCTCGCCAGCTTTATCGGGACGCCGGCTTCGTCGAACAGGGCCTCGCGCCCTGGGGCGAGATGATGGCCTGCCTGATGCTGCCGGAGCCGTCCCATCGCTCCGGGAAGGTCGCCGGAGCGCCGGGCGGGCGTGCAGCGCACGGCGTCCCGGCGTAGAATCGCGGGATTCGGCAGTTCCCTCCAATACCTATAACGACCATCCAACGCACATCGCCGCCCCGGACCCTTGCGTCCGGGGCGTTTTCCGTCGTGCGTGGCGAGGGTCGCGGGACCTGCCCGTCCGCCCCCTGCTCCGGAACCGAACGCCCCATGGACAGCACCTCCGAAACCCGCAGCGGCAGCTGGCTGAGCGTGATCGCCCTGGCCCTGGCCGCCTTCATCTTCAACACCACGGAGTTTGTCCCGGTCGGCCTGCTCAGCGACATCGGCCACAGCTTCGAGATGCCCACCTCGCAGGTCGGCCTGATGTTGACCATCTATGCCTGGGTGGTGTCGCTGGCCTCGTTGCCGATGATGCTGCTGACCCGCAATATCGAGCGGCGCAAGCTGCTGGTCGGGGTATTCCTGCTGTTCATCGCTAGTCACGTGCTGTCCGGGCTGGCCTGGAGCTTCCAGGTGCTGATGCTCAGCCGGATCGGCATTGCCTTCGCCCACGCGGTGTTCTGGGCCATCACCGCTTCGCTGGCGGTGCGCGTGGCGCCGCCGGGACAGCAGGCCAAGGCGCTAGGGCTGCTGGCCACCGGCACCACCCTGGCGATGGTCCTGGGCATCCCGCTGGGGCGGGTGGTCGGCGAGGCCCTGGGCTGGCGTACCACCTTCATGGCCATCGCCGGACTCTCGGTGCTGACCCTGCTCTACCTGGCGCGCTCCCTGCCGCTGCTGCCAAGCCAGAACTCCGGTTCCCTGCGCAGCCTGCCGATGCTGTTCCGACGCCCGGCGCTGGTTTGCCTGTACGTGCTGACCGTGGTGGTGATCAGCGCCCAGTTCACCGCCTACAGCTACATCGAGCCCTTCGCCAAGCAGGTGGCGCAGATGAGCGGCGAGGCGACCACCCTGCTGCTGCTGTTGTTCGGCGGCGCCGGGATCTTCGGTTCGATCCTCTTCAGCCGCTACAGCGAGGCTTTCCCGCGAGGCTTCCTGCTGGCCGCGATCCTCGCCTTGGGCAGCAGCCTGGCGCTGCTGTTGCCGCTGTCCGCGCAGCCGACCTGGCTGATGGCGCTCAGCCTGCTCTGGGGCATGTCGATCATGTGCTTCGGCCTGGCCCAGCAGTCCCGCGTCCTGCGCCTCGCCTCGGACGCCACCGACGTGGCCATGGCGCTGTTCTCCGGCCTGTACAACGTCGGCATCGGCGCCGGCGCGCTGCTCGGCAGCGTGGTCAGCGAACGCATGGGCCTGGCCTCGATCGGCAACGTCGGCGCCGCGCTGGCGCTGGCCGGCCTGCTGCTCGCCCTGTTCGCCGCACTGCGCTACGCGGAGGCGCTGAAAAGCACGTCGTTGTGAGCGGTCATACCTGGGGTCGGATGATTCGGCGGAGGAATCCGCCCGCTTGATCTAGTCTTCTGTGACGAAAAGGCGCAGGGAGTGCGGGATTGCCCCGCGCCGGGCCGGCGCAGGGACGGAATATCGGGTGAACGTACAACAGAGCAAGTTCAGGCTGAGCCGCTGGGCGGGCGCGACACTGGCGCTCGGACTGCTGCTGTCCGGGCTGGGCGCCTGGGGGCTGGCGCTGGTCAACGAGCAACAGGCGCGGATGGCGCTGGAACGCGAGGCGGAACTGCTGGCCGAGGCGGTGACCCGCCGCGTGGAACTCTACCAGTATGGCTTGCGTGGGGTGCGCGGTGCCTTGCTGACGGCGGGCGAGGCGCACATCGACCGCGAACTGTTCCGCCGCTACAGCCTGACCCGCGACATCGATCGCGAGTTTCCCGGCGCCCGCGGCTTCGGCTTCATCCGCCGGGTGGCGGCCGCCGACGAGGCCGGGTTCCTGCGCCAGGCGCGGGCCGACGGCCAGCCGGAGTTCCGCATCCAGCAACTGACTCCGCACGATGGCGAGCGCTACGTCATTCAGTACATCGAGCCGGTGGCGCGCAACGGCCAGGCGCTGGGCCTGGACATCGCCTCGGAAGCCAATCGCCGGGAGGCCGCCCGCGCCGCCCTGGAGACCGGGCAGGTGCGCCTGACGGGGCCGATCACCCTGGTCCAGGCCAGCGGCTTGCGCCAGCAATCGTTCCTCATCCTGATGCCGATCTACCGCAGCGGCATCACTCCACCGCCGGGGCCCCAGCGCGAACTCGAAGGCTTCGGCTGGAGCTATGCGCCGCTGCTGACCGGCGAGGTGCTGGCCGGGTTGCCCATCGACAACGCGGCGATCCACCTCGAACTCAGCGACGTCACCGGCGACGGCGCTGCCGTGCCCTTCTTCGTCAACGGCGCCGCGGCGCCGGCTCAACGCCTGTTCGGCCACATGCTGCGGCGGGAGATCTACGGTCGGCACTGGCAGATGGCGTTCAGCGCACTGCCGCTGTTCGTCCAGCGCCTGCACCAGCCTTCGCCGCGCATCCTGTTCCTGGCCGGCAGCCTGGTCAGCCTGTTGCTGGCGGCGCTGGTCAACGCCAGCGCCCTCGGCCGCCAGCGCCGGCATCGGGAGGCGGCGACCCAGGCGCGGCTGGCGGCGATCGTCGGCAATTCGGCGGACGGCATCATCGGCGTCGGCCTCGACGGCGTCATCAGCGACTGGAATCGCGGGGCCGAGGCGTTGTTCGGCTACCGCGAGGAGCAGGCGGTCGGGCGGCGGGTGGTGGACCTGCTGGTGCCGCCATCCAAGGAGAACGAGGAACTCGACATCCTCGCCCGCATCGCCCGTAAAGAACAGGTGGTCAGCTTCGATACCGTGCGCCGGCACCAGGACGGCCACCTGCTCGACGTGGCGGTGACCGTCTCGCCGATCCTCGGTCCGGACGGCGGCGTGGTCGGCGCCTCGAAGACGGTACGCGACATCTCCGCGAAGAAGGCCGCCGAGGCCCGCATCCGCGAACTCAATACCGGCCTGGAGCACCAGATCGCCGAGCGTACCGCCGAACTGCGTCGGTTGAACGTACTGCTCGGCAGCGTGCTGCAGGCGGCGTCCGAGGTGTCGATCATCACCCTCGACCGCGACGGCATCATCAGCGGCTTCAATCTCGGTGCCGAGCGGATGCTCGGCTACCGCGCCGACGAGGTGGTCGGCAAGGCCTCGCCGACCCTGCTGCACAGCGAGCGGGAGTTGCTCGCCCGCGGCCAGGAGCTGGGCGAGGAGGGTTTCCGCGTGCTGGTGGCGCGGGCCGAGCAGGAGGGCGCCGAGACCCGCGAATGGACCTATCTGCGCAAGGACGGCTCGCCGCTCAGCGTGACGCTTTCGGTTACCGTCCTGCGCGACGAGGCTGGGGCGATCAACGGCTACCTGGGCATCGCCGTCGATGTCACCGAATGGCGCAACGCCGAGCGCGAGATGGCCGCGGCGCGCGACCAGTTGCAAATGGCCGCCGACGTGGCGCGCCTGGGCATCTGGCGCTGGAACCTGGCCGACGACAGCCTGCAGTGGAACGAGCGCATGTGCGAGCTGTATGGCCAGCCGCTGGCGTTGCGCGACGGCGGCCTGGTCTACGAGCATTGGCGCAGCCGCCTGCATCCGGAAGACCTCGAGCGCACCGAGGCCAGCCTGCGCGCGGCGGTGGAGGGGCGCGGCAACTACGATGTGATCTTCCGCGTGGTGCTGCCCGACGGCGGCATCCGCTTCATCCAGGCCGGCGCGCAGGTCGAGCGCGACGCCGACGGCAACCCGCTGCAGGTCACCGGGATCAATATCGATATCACCAGCGACCAGCAACTGCAGGCGCGCCTGCGCGAGGCCAAGGAGCAGGCGGACGCCGCCAGCGCGGCGAAGTCGTCGTTCCTGGCGAACATGAGCCACGAGATCCGCACGCCGATGAATGCCGTGCTGGGCATGCTGCAACTGGCCCGGCAGACCGATCTCAACGAACGCCAGCGCGACTACCTGGACAAGGCCAGCTCGGCGGCCACCTCGTTACTCGGCCTGCTCAACGACATCCTCGACTACTCGAAGATCGAGGCCGGCAAGCTGGTCCTGGAAATGCTCCCCTTCGAGCTGGAGCCGCTGATGCAGGACCTGGCCGTGGTGCTCTCCGGCAACCAGGGCGACAAGGACGTCGAGGTGATCTTCGACATCGATCCCGAGCTGCCCAGCGCGGTGGTCGGCGACCGCCTGCGCCTGCAGCAGATCCTCATCAACCTGGCCGGCAACGCACTGAAGTTCACCGCCCGCGGGCACGTCCTGGTGAGCTTGCGGCGTCTGGCGCACGACGCCCACCTGGTGCGCCTGCGGGTGCTGGTGGCGGACACCGGCATCGGCATCAGCGCGGAACAGCAGCAGCGCATCTTCGAAGGTTTCACCCAGGCCGAGGCGTCCACCTCGCGACGCTTCGGCGGCACCGGCCTCGGCCTGTTCATCTGCAAGCGCCTGGTCGACCTGATGGGCGGCGAGTTGCGGGTCGAGAGCGCGCCGGGCAGCGGTAGCCGGTTCTGGTTCGACCTGGACCTCGACGTCGCCCACGACCAACCGCTGCGTGCGGCCTGCCCCGGGGCCGGCGAACCGCTGCGGCTGCTGGTGGCGGACGACAACCTGGTGGCCGGCGAGCTGCTCGAACGCACGGTCGGCGCCCTCGGCTGGCGCGCCGACTGCGTCGGCAGCGGCAGCGAGGCGGTGGCACGGGTCCAGGCGGCGATGGCCGAAGGCCGTCGCTACGACGTGGTGCTGATGGATTGGCGCATGCCCGATCTCGACGGCCTCAGCGCGGCGCAACTGATCCGCCAGTTGCAGGGCGACCTGCCGCCGCCCATGGTGATCATGATCACCGCCTATGGCCGCGAGGTGCTGGCCGATGCGCGCGACCACAGCGCGCCGCCCTTCGTCGATTTTCTCACCAAGCCGGTCACGCCCAAGCAACTGGCCGACTCGGTGCTGCATGCCCTGCACGGTGAACAGGGCGCCCCGGCCAACCCGCCGCCGCGCCCGGTGGAGCGCACCCAGCGCTTGCGGGGCGTGCGTCTGCTGGTAGTGGAGGACAACGCGCTGAACCGCCAGGTCGCCGCCGAGCTGTTGAGCAGCGAGGGCGCCCGGGTGGCCCTCGCCGACGGTGGGCTGGCGGGCGTTCAGCAGGTGCTGGAGGCGAGCGTGCCGTTCGACGCGGTGCTGATGGACATGCAGATGCCGGATATCGATGGTCTCGAGGCGACCCGGCGAATCCGCGCCGACGGGCGCTTCGCCGGGCTGCCGATCCTGGCCATGACCGCCAACGCCTCGCTGGCCGACCGCGAAGCCTGCCTGGCGGCGGGCATGAACGACCATGTGGCGAAGCCGATCGACAAGGAGCGCCTGGTGCTTTGTCTGCTCGGTCATCTCGGCAGGAGCGGCGACAGGGGCGCGCCGGCAACGACAGCGGACGCGGGCGAACTGGTCGAGGCGCGGGGCGATATCGTCGGGCGTTTCGGCGGCAGCCTGGAGCTGATCGTCCAGGTGTTGCGGCGCTTCGTTCCGGATATGCAGGACCTCTTCGCCCAGCTCGAACGCCAGCTCGGCGAGGGCGATGTTCAGGGCAGCGCCGCGACCCTGCATACCATCAAGGGCAGCGCGTCCACCGTTGGCGCCAGCGCCCTGGCCGGCCGTGCCAGCGAGCTGGAGCAGGCCCTGCGCCGCGCCGATCCGCTGCGTGGCATGGAAATCCTCGCCGGCATCCGCCTCGACGAACTGCGCACCCTGTGCGATGCCTGCCTGCTCCGCCTGCAGGCGATGTTCGGCGACGTGCAGGCGGAGTCGGCGAGCTGAACCCCGGCGCGGTGGCCTGTCCCGCCAAGAATTCAGGCGGACCCGGGGCTCGCCTGCATCCGCTGCGGCCTGTAGGGCGAATAGCGCCATGGGCGTTATCCGCCGATACTCCTGAGGCCCGCCCAGGTCTTGAGCGACATCCTCTTCCTGTCGTTCAGTGCCTTCAGGCGTCGCGCAGCAGGTCGTGGGCGTTGAGCAGGGCGTAGGCGACTTCCGGGCGCTTCTCCAGGCCGCGGCGGATGGCGGCGGGAATCGCCTGGCGGGTCTTGCGGCAGAGCCCCGGCTGCTCCTCGAAGCGCATGCGGATGCCGCGCATGCTGCGCACCTCGCCGAAGGCCGGGGCGATCCGCAGGCGGATGCCCAGTTGTTCCTCCATGCGCCGCAGCAGGTGTTCCAGGTCTTCCAGGCTGCGCAGGGCTTCCAGGCGAGCGGCCAGGCGCTGCTCTTCCTGGCGGGTCAGGAGGAGGATGCGACGGTCCGCGCCGGGCGCCTCCAGGCGCTCGCGTTCGCAGACGCAGGCGCCGGGCGGGCAGGGCTGGCGGAGGGGCGGGGAAGCGCTCATGGCACCATCATAGCCAGGACCGGCGTCCCGCGCCGCTACGCTCCGTCGCCCTCGCGAGCGCGCCTCAGCGCTTCAGCGGCACCTTGGCCTGCTGCTCCAGGCCGCTGAGGATGGCGTAGGCGATCTTCACCCGCTCGGCATTGGGATAGTTGCGGTTGGCCAGGATCACCAGGCCCAGGTCGCGGCCCGGGACGAACGCCACGTAGGCGCCGAAGCCGTTGGTGGAGCCGGTCTTGTTCAGCAGGCGCTGGCCCTCCAGCGCCTGTGGCGCGGGCAGCCTGGCGATCCTGTGTGGTTGCAGCGCCATCGGCGTCGAGTTGCCGGCCTGCAGGCGCTTCAGGGTGATCGGCCAGTCGTAGGCTTCCCAGCCCAGGCCCTGGGTCATGTCGCCGACCTTGTAGTAACCGCGATGGGTGGCATCGAGCGCCTGCGCCCAGGGCCTGTCCAGGCGCTCCGGATGCAGGTTGGCATCGACGAAGCGCAGCAGGTCGGCGGCGCTGGTCTTCACCCCGTAGCCTTCGGCATCCAGCGGGCCGGGACCGACCCGTAGCGGGCGGTCGTCCTTGCCGTAGCCCTGGGCGTACTGCGCCAGCGCCGCCTCGGGCACGTCGAGGTGGGTCTGTTCGAGGCCCAGTGCCGGGAACAATTGCTGCTCCATAAGCCGTTCGAACGGCTGGCCCAGGCTGCGCGCGGCGAGATAGCCGAACAGGCCGATGCTCGGGTTGGAATAGAGGCGCTGACTGCCCGGCGCGTAGGTCGGCTGCCACTGGCGGTAGTAGTCGCGGATCTGTGCCTGGTCCTTCTGCACCGAGTCGGGGAACTGCAGCGGCAAGCCGCCGGCGGTATAGGTCGCGAGGTCGAGCAGGCTGATGCCGTCGAAGCGGCTGCCCTGCAGCGCCGGCCAGTGCTGGCTGGCGCGGTCGTCGAGGCGCATCTTGTCCTGGGCCAGGGCATAGCCGGCGAGGGTGGCGGTGAAGGTCTTGCTCACCGAGCCGATCTCGAACAGGGTCTCCGGCGTCACCCGGCGGCCGTCCTCTTTCGAGGCCAGCCCATAGCTGAAGTAATGCGGTTCTCCTTTCAGGCTGATGGCTACGGCCAGGCCCGGAATGTCATTGGCCTTCATCACCGGTTGTACGGCGGCGTCGACCAGTGCCTTCAGGCGATCCGCCGGGGCCTCATCGGCAATGGCCGGGGTGGTGGCGAACAGCAGTGTGGAAGCGGCGATGCCGCACAGGCAGGGGAATCTGGTATCGCGCATGAGGATTGGCGTCCTTTGTCGTTGGCTGCATGAGAAACCGCCCCGGGAGCGCTCCTTGATCGGCGGGCGGGGAAAATCTAGGCTTGCGCAGGATTTGCGGCAAACGACGAATACTCGCGGCAGCCATTAGAAAAATTTGGAGCAGAGATTGGTTCGACCCCATTTGCCGCTGAACGCCCTGCGCGCCTTCGAAGCTTCGGCCCGGCACCTGAGCTTCACCCGCGCGGCCATCGAGCTGTGCGTGACCCAGGCGGCGGTCAGCCACCAGGTGAAGAGCCTCGAGGAGCGTCTCGGCGTGGCCCTGTTCAAGCGTCTGCCGCGCGGCCTGATGCTGACCCACGAGGGCGAGAGCCTGCTGCCGGTGCTGTGTGACTCCTTCGACCGCATCGCCGGCCTGCTGGAACGCTTCGAGGGTGGCCACTACCGGGACGTGCTCACCGTCGGCGCGGTCGGAACCTTCACGGTCGGTTGGCTGCTGCCGCGGCTGGCGGACTTCCAGGCGCGCCATCCCTTCATCGACCTGCGCCTGTCCACCCACAACAACCGCGTCGACATCGCCGCCGAGGGGCTCGACTACGCGATCCGCTTCGGCGGCGGCGCCTGGCACGGCACCGAGGCGCTGGCGTTGTTCGAGGCGCCGCTGACGGTGCTCTGCTGCCCGGAGGTCGCCGCCCAGTTGCACAGTCCCGCCGACCTGCTGCAGCACACCCTGCTGCGCTCCTACCGCGCCGACGAGTGGCCGCTGTGGTTCCAGGCGGCCGGACTGCCGGCGCACGCGCCGCTGACCCGGAGCATCGTCTTCGACACCTCGCTGGCCATGCTCGAGGCGGCCCGCCAGGGTGTCGGCGTGGCCCTGGCGCCGGCGGCGATGTTCGCCCGGCAACTGGCCAGCGAGAGCATCCGGCGTCCGTTCGCCACCGAAGTGAGTACCGGCAGCTACTGGCTGACGCGCTTGCAGTCGCGGGGGGAGACCAGCGCGATGCTGGCGTTCAGGGAGTGGTTGCTGGAGAGGGCTGCCGTTGAGGCGCGGGGGAGATAACGGTTATGCAGGCGATTCAAGTGTCGATGAAGAAGTAATCACCTTCCTCGCGCCTTTCTTTATACGCTCGGGCTCTCCCAAGGTTGATACGGTTTGAGGCGTTGGGGTTGTGATTGGAATTGCTGACGGCGTGGTGGATATGGACCGGCTCGTCGGTGTTGCTGATCGCTCCGCTAAGCGTCACTCCCAGGCTGGCGGCATAGGCCCGGCGTGCCGCAACGATCTCGCTCTCGAGCATGCCTGCTTTCCCTGCTGCGGCAACGACGGCAAGTTCGCATAGGCGGCCAGCCTTCCTCGGGGAAACCCTCAGGTCGGCGCCTGCGGACCACAGGGCAAGCAGCGCTTTGGATGGAGCACAGCCATTTCTGCTGCGCTCTTCGATTGTCTCCAGGAGCGGACTCATATGGCCTCTTGAAAACTGTCGGTGGATTGCCAGCAGTATCGACGATGGTGCGCTTAAAGCAACCTGGAGCAGGTGCCGGTTGCGGCGAAACGGCGGATAACGCTTCGCGTTATGCGCCCTACGGGAGCGGTGCTCGGCTCGTCGGCGGAAGGCGTCTACGGCTTTCCGGTTCCCGCGTCGAAATACGATCCGCCGTTGCTCGGCAGTCCCGTCCACATCTCGTCGAGATTGCGGAAGTTCCAGGCCTCCGCCGGCTCGAAGCCGACGATTCGGTCGGTCTGTCCGGCCCTACCCAGGTCTATCACCTGCTGCGGGATCGGCACTTTCGAGCGGGCCGAGAAGAATACCTTGACCCGTGGCGTCAGCAGCGAGCGGCCGTGTTGCTCGAGGACCACGCCGAGGCGCCCGCTTTCCAGCCTGACCAGCGCGCCGACCGGGTAGATGCCCACTGCCTTGACGAAGGCGCGGAACACCTGCGGGTCGAAGTGCCCGTTCCATTCGGCCATGCGCCGGATCGCCTCGGCGGCGTTCCAGCCCTTCTTGTAGGGACGGTCGGAGGTGATCGCGTCGTAGACGTCGCACACCGTGCCCATCCGCGCCAGCAGGCTGATCTGCTCCTGCGCCAGGCCGAAGGGGTAGCCGGTGCCGTCGATGCGCTCGTGATGGTGCAGGCAGACATCCACCACCAGGGCGCTGACCTGGCGGCAATCGAGCAGCATCCGCGCGCCGTTCTGCGGATGCCGGCGGACCAGGCCGAATTCCTGCTCGGTGAGCTTGCCGGGCTTGTTCAGGATCGGATCGGGTACCGCCATCTTGCCGATGTCGTGCAGCAGTCCCGCCAACCCCGCCTCGTGCACCAGCGGGTCGGACAGTTCGAGCTGGCGGGCGAGGGCGATCATCAGCGCGCAGACCGCCACCGAATGCATGTAGGTGTATTCATCCGAGGTCTTCAGCCGTACCAGGCTGACCAGCGCGTTGGGATGGCGCAGCACCGAGGCGGAGATTTCGTCCACCAGGTCCGATGCATGCGCGGTGTCGATGGCCTGGCCCATGCGCGCGTCGTGGAACATGCTGACCACGGCGGCCTTGGCGCGGCCGCAGAGCAGGGCGGCGTGGCGGATTTCCTCCTCCAGGGCGACCCGCGCCGGCGAAGGGTCGGCCGGCATGGTGACCGGCAGGACCGCAGCGGCCGAGACCGCCGCTTCCTCCGGGAGGTCGAGGCCCTTGCCGGCGTCGATCCAGACCTCCTTCACGGCGCTTTCGCGCAGGCGCTGCAGGTCGGACTGGTTGTCGAGCAGGAAGCCGCCTCTTTTCCAGAACGGGTGGTCCAGCCACGAGCCGCAAAGGCTCTGGACGAACATACCGAGGCGAAGCTGGGTTACCGGAATGCGTTTCAGCACGATGGGCTCGACCTCGAGACTGGGCCAGGTGGCTGTCTCCTAACGGTAGCCGAGATGGGCCGGCGGGAGTGAGAGATGCCCGTCAGTTCGTCGGCGTGACCTTCGCTTGGCTGCGTATCGTTCTGTATCCGCGTACTCCCGGCATACAAATCCCTCCGCCGACGGTACAGCCCCGATACATCGCCCTGGCGAAGTGGCCCTATCCAAACCGGCGCCAGCCAGGTCCTCGCGCTGGCGGAGACGGCGGTGGAAACCTACGGCGGCGATAGCACGGGCCAAATCTCAGTCGCGGCGCTCGACGAGCGCGTCCTGGTGTACAGCCATCAAGCGTTGCGCGTTGGGCGTGAGATGGCCGCTGTGCCAGATGAAATGGATCTCGGTGGTGCCATAGTCGCGCAACGGATGCGCGCGGACCTGGTGGTTGCCAGGTAGCGTCGCAAGCACGGAGCGCAGCACCCAGGCGGCACCCATGCCTGCGCTGACGCAGGCGAGCATGGTGTGGTAGGACTCGATTTCCAGCACTGGCAGTTGTTGCAGGCAGTCGGCTTCCTCCAGCCAGCGATCCATGCGGAAGCGGAACGAGCAGTCGTGACGGAACCCATACAGTTCGGCGCAACGCAGGTCGCGCGGACTGGTGATCGGTGGATGATCCAGCTCGGTAACCAGCACCATTTCGTCGACGAAGGCCAGGCTACTTTCCAGGGTCTGAGAGCGCACGGGACCATCGCTCAGGGCCAGGTCTAGCACTCCATCCGAGACCTGCTGCACCAAGGCTTCCGAGGCTTCGCTGCGGATGTCCAGTTCGATCGCGCGGTGGCGTTGGCGGAACCGCCCGATCAGGCATGGCATGAAGGCGACCAGAACCACGTCGAGGGCACCTACCACCAGGCGGCCGCCGCTCTCTTCGTTGCGCATCATGGCCCGGGTACTGTCGCTGAGATCGAGGATTCGCCGGGCATGCTCCAGCAGACGCCGACCGTCCGGCGACAGGCGCAGACGCTGGTGCTCGCGCAGGAACAGCTGGCAGCCGAGGTCTTCCTCAAGCTGGCGGATGCGTACGGAGAGACTCGACGGGACACGGTTCAGCGCCTTCGCCGCGGCGTTGATCGAGCCGGTGTGGGCCACGGCGCAGAAGGCGCGGAGCTGAGACAATTGCACCTGGGTATTCTCGCTTTGCGAATCGTTGGCTGAATATTTTTCGATTTCCAGAATACCTTGTCGTTCGCTACCGTTCGCCCGTCCTTACGTCCGGTGATCGGATCCCGGCGTTCCTTCCCGGCTTGCGGGCCTATCGCGTCCGCTCATGGAGAGATTACATGGATCTGCAACTCGCACAGCGCAGGGTGCTGGTTAGTGGCGGTTCGCGCGGTATCGGCCGCGCCATCGTCGAACATTTTCTCGCCGAAGGGGCCGAGGTGGCCTTCTGCGCCCGTGGTGAGGCGGGCGTGGCCGAAGCAGCGGATTGCTTCGGCGAGCGTGCCTTTGGCATGTCTGTGGACATCACCGACCCGCAGCAGGTGCGCGGTTGGGTAACGCGCTCGGCGCTGCACTTGGGCGGCATCGACATCGTTGTGCCCAACGTCAGCGCGCTGGCCGGTGGCGGAGACCTGGACACCTGGCGGCGCGCTTTCGAGACCGACCTGCTGGGCAGCGTGGGCATGGTCGCTGCCGCCCTGCCGTGGTTGAAACGCTCCGAGGCTGCCTCGGTGGTGCTGATCTCCAGTGTTTCCGGCCGCGAGGTGGACATGTTCGCCGAGCCCTATGGCGTGCTCAAGGCGGCCCTGGTCCACTACGGGAAGACGCTTGCCAGCCGCCATGCGGAGGACGGCATTCGGGTCAATACGGTGTCGCCGGGCAACGTCTATTTCGAAGATGGCGTATGGGGCGCGATCGAACGGGATAGCCCGGAAACCTTCGCCCGTTGTCTCGCCGCCAATCCCATGGGGCGCATGGCGCGACCCGACGAGGTGGCGCGGGCGGTGCTGTTCCTGGCCAGCCCGGCGGCCAGCTTCACCACCGGAACCAACCTGCTGGTGGACGGCGGGTTGACCCGGGGCGTGCAGTTCTGAGCAGAGTGCCGGAGGCTCAGGCCTCTACCAGCTCCGGCGCATCCCGCCGCTGTTCCGTCGGCGCATGGGGCGCCGGCTTGCCGAGGATCAGGTCGGCGGCCTTCTCGCCGATCATGATCGCCGGGGCGTTGGTATTGCCGGTGATCAGCGTCGGCATGATCGACGCATCGGCCACCCGCAGGCCTTGCAGGCCGTGCACGCGCAACTGGTCGTCGACCACCGCGAGCTGGTCGTGGCCCATCTTGCAGGTGCCCACCGGATGGAACACGGTGCCCAGGTTGGCGCGGATCCAGGCCTCGATCTGGCCGCGGCTGGAAACCTGCGGGCCCGGTACCAGCTCGCCCTTGAGGTGACGGGCGAAGCTGCGGCTGGCGGCCAGTTTGCGGACCAGTTGGAAACCCTGGACCAGGGTATCGAGGTCGGCAGGGTGGCTGAGGAAGTTGGCTTCGATCAGCGGCCGGTCGTGCGGGTCCGGCGAGTTCAGGCGGACCCGCCCGCGGCTCTGCGGGTGCATCACCGCGACGTGCAGGCTGACCCCGTGGCCGAAGGGGACCAGGCGCTGCGGCTGGTTCTTCAGCGCGGGGGCGACGATCAGACCCAGCTCCGGGGTCTCTGCCTGCGGGTCGAGGCGGAGGAAGCCACCGGACTCGACGGTGTTCGAGGTCAGCGCCCCGCGCCGGCCGAACAGGTACTGCCAGGGCGAGCGCAGCAGCGGCAGCCAGCCCTTCGGCGAGAAACCCAGGCCGTAGCCGAGCTTAGCCTCGGTGCGGTACATCAGCACGATGTCCTGGTGGTCCTGCAGGTTCTCGCCGACCCCAGGCAACTCATGGCGCTGGACGATGCCGTGGCGCGCCAGTTCCGCCGCCGGGCCGATGCCGGAGAGCAACAGGAGCTGCGGCGAGTTGATCGAGCCGGCGCTGAGGATCACTTCGCGGCGTGCCTGCAATTGCACGACCTCGCCAGCCTGGCTGATCTCCACGCCGGTGGCGCGGGTACCTTCCAGCAGCACGCGCAGGGTCAGCGCCGAGCTGAGCACGGTGAGGTTGGGCCGCGCCAGGGCCGGGTGCAGGAAGGCGCGCGCCGCGCTACAGCGTTCGCCGTTGACCTGGGTGACGTGGAACGGGCCGATGCCTTCCTGGCGCTCGCCGTTGAAGTCGGCGTTGTACGGCCAGCCCATTTCCTCGGCGGCCTGGAAGAACACCTGGTTGATCGGCCCCGGGCTGCGCTGCGCGGCGACGTTCAACTCGCCGCCGCGGCCGTGCCAGGGCGATTCGCCCGGCTCGAAATGTTCCGAGCGGCGAAAGTAGGGGAGCAGCTCGTCGTAGCTCCAGCCACGGTTGCCGAGGGATGCCCAGCGGTCGTAGTCGTGGCGGTCGCCGCGGATGTAGATCATCCCGTTGATCGCGCTGGAGCCGCCCCAGACCTTGCCGCGCGGGCAGGCGATCGGCTGGTTGGCGGTGCCGGGCTGGGCGGCGAAGCGATGCATCCAGTTCCACTTCGGGTTGGCGATCAGGCGGATGATCCCGGCCGGCGTGCGGATGTAGGCGGCGGGGAGCGGCGTGCGGTCGCTGGGGCCGGCCTCGACCAGGCAGACCGAGACGGCGGGATCGGCGGAAAGACGGTTGGCCAGGACGCAACCGGCGGAGCCGGCGCCGACCACGATGTAGTCGAACGAGCGGCGGGCAGTGGAAGTCATGTCGGCACCTTTCTGGGTGTGCTGCCGGGCCTCGCCCGGCGTTCTTTTTCGCCCCGCGCCTATGGGCGCGACGCTACTCCATTGGACGGGGAAGCGCGCCCGGCCGCTTGTACCAGCCTGCCGGCGGGGTTGACCGAGGCTGCCAGGTGGCGCGCTAAAGCCCCAGCAGCGAGCCCATGTCGACCATCAGTTGCAGGCCGACGACGAAACCGTCTCCACTCAGTTCGCGAGCGCCGGGGTTGTAGTAGTTGTCCGGGTTGAAGATGTACTGCACCGACGGCTCCAGCGCGATGTGCGGGGTCAGTGCGATGTGCGCATTGGTTTCCAGGGCGTACACGTCGCGCTGGCCGAGTTTCGCATCGCCGCCAGCGGCGATCCGCGCCTGGCGCTGGAACTCCAACTGGTGATCGTTCAGGCGCAGGTAGCTGGCCTTGAGGTTGAGCTTGTCCCGCGTGCGGTCGAAGGGCGCATGGTAGGTCAGGCCCAGCTCGGCGAAATGACGGAACGGCTGCTTGTCGTCGGCCGAGACCGACAGCGAGCCGAACAGCCCCAGCGCCCTCGGCGAATCGAGGCGGCCGCCGTCGGCGCGCCAGAACAGCTGCTGGAACTTGAAGAAGCCGCCGGCGCTGCCGTGGTCGCTGGCGCCGGTGAGCGGGTCGACCTGGTTAGCGGTGTTCAGGTAGGCGTTGAGTTCATAGTGCGAGCGGTAGGGATCGAGGCTTTCCTCGCGCTTGTCGCCGATCCCCAGCAGCAGGCTGGTGCCGCTGGCGTCGTCGGTGCCGAAATCGAGGCCATGGCGCTTCTTCAGGTAATCCACCGGGTTGGACTCGAAGGCCCCGGCGTGCAGGTACAGGGTCGGGGTCGCCCGGTACTTCAGGTAGCCGCCCCAGGCGCCGTAGGGCGGCGGCAGGATGCCGGTGGAGGCGTCGATGATCGGGTCATTGCAGGTGACCACGGTCTCGCAGTTGTAGATCAGGAAATAGCGCCGCGCATTGGTGCGTCCGAGATGGCTGTCGAGGCGTCCGCCCAGCCACTGCTGCTGCCAGGTGAGCAGGCTCAGCTGGTTGGCGCCGATGTCGTTGTGCAGCGGCGCGCCGCCGAAGTAGCTGCCCACCGCGCCCTGCCAGCTCGGCCCGGTGGGCTGACCGGTGCCGCGGTCGAGGATGAACAGGGTTTCCTCGATGTGCAGCGAGGCGCCGTCCAGGCCGGCGAGGGTGGCGAGGTCGAGGTCGGCGCCGAGGAACAGGTCGCCGCTGTTGCCGAAGCTGTGCTGGCGCGGGCCGGTGTCGAGGTTCTTCAGCGACAGGCTCCAGAACTGCGCGTGGGTCTTCACGCCGTGGCGCTGGAGTCGTTCGCCGAACCCGGCCAGCGGGCCGCTGCGGCTGTCTTCGGCGGCCTGCGCGGAGAGACCGAGGAAACCGGCGCAGAGCATCGCCGGCAAGGTGCGGAGGGTTTTCATGGCAAGGCACTCGTCTTGTTGTTGTTCTGTCGTGCGAATCGCTGTCCGCCCCAAGCGGACAGGTGCATCCGGAGCGAAGGCGGCTCAGGCGCAGAGATAGCCGCCGTCCACCGCCAGCACGGCGCCGGTGACGAAGCTGGCGCCGGGACCGCAGAGGAAGGCCGCGGCGCTGGCCACCTCGGGCGCCTCGCCCCAGCGCGCCAGCGGCGTGCGCTGCATGATCCGGCGGGAGGCCTCGACGTCGGCCTTGAGCCCGGCGCCCAGCGGCGTGTCGATCCAGCCGGGGGCGATGGCGTTGACCCGGATGCGCTCGGCGGCATACTCGCAGGCCAGGGAACGGGTGAGCTGGACGATGGCGCCCTTGCTGGCGCTGTAGGCCGGGCGGTCGGCGGAACCGAAGGTGCTGTACATCGAGGCGATGTTGAGGATGCTGCCGCCGCGCTGCGCCAGCAGCGGACGGGCCAGTTGGCTGGCGAGCATGGCGGCGCTCAGGTTGAGGCGCAGCACCCGTTCGAAGGTCGCCAGGTCGTATTCCTCGCGGTCGCGGCTGATGCCGGCGTTGTTCACCAGCACATCCAGGCGCGGCAGCGCTTCGAACAGCCGTTGCAGGCGCTGGCTGTCGGTGATGTCCAGTTCTTCCCGGCGAATCCGCGGATGACGCGGTGCGTGCACGCCGTCGGCGTCCAGGCCGAGGGCGACGACTTCGGCGCCGAGTTCGGCGAACTGCATGGCGATGGCCGCGCCGATGCCGGAGCTGCCGCCAGTGACCAGTACCTGCTGGCCGGCGTAGATATCGTGTTGGAAAACCATCGGTGATCGTTCCTTCAGGCGTCGGCCAGGGCCGGGTTTGGATTGACCAGCACCTTGAGCTGCGACTTGTCGCGCAGCAGGGCCTCGAAACCGTGCTCGACGGCCTGCTCCAGGGGCACGCTGCGGGTCACTGCGCGGGCCAGGTCGAGGCGGCCATCGGCGAGCAGGGCAATCAGCTCTGGGAAGGCGTCGCGGTAGCCGACGCTGCCGAGCAGGCGCAGTTCGCGGTTGACCAGGTCGAAGGCGTCCAGCCTGACCTCGCCCATCAGGCTCACCAGCACCAGCTCGCCACCCTTGCGCAGGCTGGCCAGGGCGGCGTCGAGGCTGGCCTGGCTGCCGGCGGCCTCGAAGGCGCAATCGAGCGCGCCGCCTTCGCGCAGGCGCGCCGCCGTGTCGCCGTCACGGGCGTCGAGCGCCCGGCTGGCGCCGAATTCGCCGGCCAGGGCGAGGCGCTCGGGACTGACGTCGATCGCGACGATGTCCTCGATTCCGCGCAGGCGGGCGAGCATCACCAGCAGCAGGCCGATCGGGCCGAGCCCGAACACCGCGCAGCGCTGGCCCGGCGCCAGGCTGCTGCGGCGCAGCGCGTGCAGGGCCACGGCGGCCGGTTCGAGCACGGCGGCCTGGCGGAAGCCCACCGCGTCCGGCAGGCGGTGCAGCATGTAGGCCGGCACCCGCGCGCGCTCGGCGAAGCCGCCGTCGCCCATCAGGCCGATGAAGCCCATCGACTCGCAGAGGTTGTAGCGGCCTTCCCGGCAGTAGCGGCATTCGCCGCAGCGGTATTCCGGCTCCACCGCGACGCGGTCGCCGATGCGCAGTCCCTCCACGCCAGGGCCGAGCGCGGCGACCACGCCGCAGAACTCATGGCCGAGGGTCAGCGGCGCGCGGCAACCGGACAGCGGGTGCGCCTCGGCCTGGGGAATCGAGTGCGGGCCGCTCTGGTATTCGTGCAGGTCGCTGCCGCAGATGCCGCAGTAGGCGACTTCCAGTTCGACTTCGCCGGGCCGCGGCGCCTGGCGTTCCAGTTCGCTCAGGCGGAGGTCGCGGGCGGCGTGCCAGCGCAGTGCTTTCATGGTTGGTTTCCTTGCAGGACGGAAGTAGGCGCGCTGCGCTGGCGCGCCAGCACGGCGGGCGCGGTTTCGCGCAGGAACAACGAGAGGAACGCGGCGAGCAGGGCGCCGCCGCAGGACATCCACATGACGATGGACAGGCCGAAGCGGTCGGCGGCGAAGCCGGCCACGGTCGGCGCGAGGAAACCGCCGACCAGTTCGCCGAGGCCCATGATCAGGCCGAGGGCGGTGGCGATGACGCTGCGCGAGACGGTCTCCGCCGGGATGGTCGCCATGAACAGGGTGAAGCAGCCGAGCCCGGTGTAGGTCAGCAGCAACAGCAGGCCGAGGCTGGTCGCGTTCGGCGCATAGAGCAGCGCCAGCGGGCAACACGCGGCGAGCAGGGAGAACGCCACCAGGGTCGGCCGACGGCCGATGCGATCGGATATCGCCGGTACGGCGAAGCCCCAGACCACCCAGGCGACGCCCAGGCAGCTCATCAGCCTGCCCATGGTCGCCGGGCTGAAGCCGCGGGCGTTGACCAGGAAGGTCGGGGTAAAGGAAATCAGCACGATGAACCAGGTGACGAATACGCAACTGATCAGGGTGCAGAGCAGGATGTTGCGGCTCTTCAGCAGTGCCAGGCGCTTGCCTTTCGCTTCTTCTGCGCGCGGCGCCGGGCGCTGCGCGCGGGGCGGGTCGGGACGCACATGGCGCCAGATCAACCAGGCGATCAGCAGGCCCGGCAGCAACGAGACGATGAAGGCGTGACGCCAGCCGAGGGCTTCGGCCAGGGCCACCAGCAGCGGCGGGCCGACCACCGCGCCGAGCAGGCCGGCCGCCGAGCCCTGTAGCAGGCCCATGTTGAGGCCGCGGCGATGCGGCGAGGAGGCCTCGACCATCAGCGATTGCGAGAGCGGCAGGATCGGCCCCTCGGCCAGGCCCATGATGCCGCGGAACAGCAGCAGGCTGAGGAAGCCGCCGACCAGCCCGGACAGCGCCGAGCACAGCGAGAACAGGATCACCGCCACGATCAGCAGCGGCTTGCGCTGCCCGCGGCGGTCGGACCAGGCGCCGACCAGCGCGCCGGATACCGCCCAGGCCAGGGCCAGCACCGAGGAGAGCATGCCCAGGTGGCTGTTGCTCAGTTGCAGCTCCTGTTCCATGAAGGGAAACAGGAAGGACAGCGCCAGGCGGTCGAAGAAGACGAAGCCGAAGGTCAGGAACAGCACGCAGAGCAGGACGTTTTCGTAACTGGCGGAATTGTTGTTATGCGCCATGTCGGTCTCCAGGCCGGGCGGGCCGGCCGGCGGGGAGGCGCGCATCCGCCAGGGCGGCGCGCGCCCGGGGTCAGCGGAACAGGGAGTCGATGTAGGCGGCGCCGACGCCGATCTTGTCGTAGTGCGCGCGGCACATCGCGATGTAGTCGTGGACGTCGAAGATGCCGTCCGCGTTGCCCTTCTCGTCGAGCCAGACCAGCGGCCCCTTGACGATGAAGAACGCACGCATCGGCTGCTCGTGCTCGTAGGCCACCAGGGTGTGGCCCTCGCCGGGCGTCTCGTAGACGAAGTCGCCGGCGGTGGCGGTCCAGTCGTGTTCCAGGTAGCCCCACTTGCCGCTGATGGTGTAGGCGAACACCTCGTGCGGGTGGTAGTGGCGGTTGACCAGGCCGGCGCTCGTCGCCATCAGGATGTCGCACCAGCGGTTTTCGCTTGGCGAGATCCACAGCGGACGCGACTTCACGGTCTCGGTGAAGGGCACGTAGAGGCGCTCGTCCTCGGTCGGCGCGTTGCGCAGGTAGACCTCGGGCTTGGCGTCCGGCTTGAAGCAGTCGGGAATCGGTTGCAGGTCTTTCCAGAATTCACGGGTGGCGAGTTCGGGCATGGGGCGGCCTCTGTCGTTGTTATCGTCGGGCCGACTCTAGCCATGGGCGGGCCTCCGGGTTTGACCCTGGCGGCCAGGAAACTTGCGCTTTTCGGACATGGCCTGGCGTGACCCGCGGCGCGCCGCCAAGCTGGCCTGCCCAGCGTCGGAGCCGGCTGGGGGGCGATTGACGGAGGAAAGGATTCAGATGTTAATGACGGGGTGCCAGGCGCCTCGCCGACCGACCGCGACAGGTTGGCGGAGCGGCCCGGCGCCTGGCCCCGGAGGCCTTGCCTGAGGTCCGGGAGGTCCACGCAGCGTTCGACGAGAAGAATAAAAATGCCCGCACATGCCTTGCTCGAAACCCGGCGGGCCAGCACCCAGGACATTCCCCTGGAGCAGCGGCTGGCGTTCTGGGAGGACTACAACGCTTCCATCCTGGTTGGCCTGAAATGTTCGTCGTATTCCCAGGCCGGCTTCGCCGCGACCCAGGACAACCTCTGCCTCGAACGCCTGCGGCTGGCCCGCATCGGCGGCAACGAGCACGTGGTGGAGCGCGACCGCTCGATGATCCGCGCAGTGCCCAAGGAGTCGATCTTCGTCTCCCTGGTGCAGGGCAGCCAGTCGTTCTTCTACCAGGACAACGGCTGCAACCTCCTGCAACCGGGCGAGCTGGTGATCTACCGGACCGACAAGCCCTACCTGTTCGGTTTTTCCGGACCGATGCGGCAGTTCATCTTCGACATTCCCCAGGACGATTTCGCCGAGCGCTGCCTGCGCGACTTCAAGGGACCGCTGAAGATCGGCGCGGAAAGCCCGGTGCAGCGCCTGCTGGTGCGGACCCTCGGCGAGCGTACCCGGGATTTCCTCGACAGCCCCCATGGCGAGGATGCCGAGCGCTACCAGGAGGAAGCCTACGACCTGCTGGCGAGCATCATCAGCGACCATGCCGGCGAGCACCGTGCCAGCGCCCTGGGCGCGTCCTACCTGCTGGCGGCCAAGCAGTACATCCAGCAGCACCTCGACGAACCCGCCCTGAGCTGCGAGCGGGTGGCCGCCGCCACTGGCGTCTCCAGCCGGCACCTGGCGCGGCTGTTCGCCCAGGAAGGCAGCTCGCCCGGGCGCTACCTGCAGGAGCGGCGCCTGGAGCGGGCCCGCCAGTTGCTCGCTTCGCCCCAGGGCCGGCGCCTGGATGTCGCCGAGGTCGCCTATCGCCACGGCTTCTCCAGCCAGGCGCATTTCGCCCGGGCCTTCAAGGCGCGCTACGGGATGACGCCGAGCGAGGCGCGTGGCCGTTAGACCCGACTACCGTACCTTTCCTCCTCCTACTGCCAAGGACCCGTTCCGTGACCGACAAGAAAGAGCAGATCGCCCGTTTCATCCAGCGCGAATTTCCCCAGACCCGGGTCGTGGTCGAAGCCGTCGGCGAGCGTAGCGCCACGGTCTGGCAGGCGGTCGACGCCAGCGACCTGCGCCCCGGCGGCACGGTCTCCGGGCCGACCCTGATGGCCATCGCCGATGTCGCGCTGTACGTGGCGGTACTGGGCGAGATCGGCATCGTCCCGCTGGCGGTGACCACCAGCCTGACCATCAACTTCCTGCGGCGTCCGGCGGCGGACCGCCGGGTGGTCGCCGAGTGCCGCCTGATGAAGGTCGGCAAGACCCTGGCGATGGGCGAGGTCTCGCTGTTCTCCGAAGGCGACGCGGAACCGGTCGCCCATGTGGTCGGCACCTACTCGATCCCACCGGCGCACCGCCGCTGAGGGCCTGGCCGGGTTCTCGGCGGCGGCTGCGAAACGCTGGCGGAGGATTCCTGGAGGCGCCGTTCAGGCCGCCCGCCGGGGGCATTGCAGGCGATGGAAGCTGCGGCTGAAGTAGACCAGGCCGTCGCCCTGTTCGAGGACCTGGATGTCCTCCAGTTCCAGCAACAGCACCGAGTGGGTGCCGATCTCCTGGACCTCGGCGATGCGTCCCTGCAGGTTGGCCAGGGCGCCGTGCAGCACCGGCAACCCGGCGAGGCCCTCGCGCCAGTCATGGAGGGCGAAGCGGCGCTCCATCGGGACCTCGGTCATGCCGGCGAAGTGGCGGGCCACCTCTTCGTGCTCGCCGCTGAGGACGTTCACGCAGAGTCGACCGTTGGCCTTGAACACCGTGTTCATCTCGCTGTTGCGGTTGATGCAGAGCATCAGCGTCGGCGGGCTGTCGGTGACCGAGCAGACCGCGGTGGCGGTGATCCCGCAGCGTCCGGCCGGGCCGTTGCTGGTGATCACGTTGACCGCCGCCGAAAGATGCGCCATGGCGTTGCGGAAGGCTTGCTGCCTGGGTTCGAGCTGGGACATGGGAATAACCTCCGGACGCGACGCGGGCGTCATTGGCGGATGCGATCGAGTACGTTGATGTCGTCCGGGTTGTGCAGGTGCGGCACGGTCCAGCCGTTCTCGTCGTAGTCGCCCATGCACCGCTCGACCATGCCGAGCATGCCCTTCATCGCCCCGCTGCCAATCGCCTGGCGCAGGGCCTGCATGCGGATCTCGTCCTGGCTGCCGGCGTAGTTGATCTCGTACAGCTCGTGGCGGCCGCCGAACTCGCTGCCGATGGCGTCCCAGAGCAGCTTGAGGATCTTGATCCGCTCCCGGTGGCCCATGCCGCCGGAGCCGCGGCAATAGGTGGAGAGGTACTTGTCGAGTTGCGGATTGTGCAGGTCGCGAACGCCGGAGGGCAGGTAGATCAGGCCGCTGGCGACCACCTGCTCGATGGTCTTCTTGATCTCCGGGTAGGCCTGCGGCGCCAGCACACGGTAGGCCTGCAGGGCCTCGGCGCTGGGCAGGAAGGCGCCGCCGTGCCATTCGCTGGCGTTGCCGTACATGGCGTCGGTCAGCGACCAGAACAGGTTGCGCCAGGCCACCACTTCGCCGACCTGCGCCTGCACGCCGCGGAACTCCAGGGAGCCGGTGCATTGCAGGGCCTTGTAGAGGGCGCCGGTGATGAAGTCGAGCTTGACCGCCAGGCGGGTGCAGCCCTGCATCGGGAACAGCCGGCCGAAGCCACCCTGGGGGAACCACTGCTTGCAGCGCTCGAAGTCGCGGTAGATCAGTACGTTCTCCCAGGGGATGAACACCTTGTCCATCACCAGGATCGCGTCGTTCTCGTCGAAACGGCTGGACAGCGGGTAGTCGAACGGCGATCCGGCGATACCCGCCACCAGTTCGTAGGAGGGGCGGCAGATCAGCTTCATGCCGGGGGTGTTCATCGGCGCGATGAACATCAGGGCGAAGTCGGTGTTGTCGCCGAGCAGTTGCGCCGAACCCTGGCCGACGAAGTTGTAGTGGGTCAGCGCGGAATTCGTGGCGACCACCTTGGCGCCGCTGACGACGATGCCGCCGTCGACTTCCTCGTCCACCGAGATGAACACGTCCTTGACCTGGTCCACCGGCTTGTCGCGGTCGATCGGCGGGTTGACGATGGCATGGTTGAGGTACAGGCAGGCTTCCTGGATGCGCTTGTACCAGGTTTTCGCGTTGTCCTCGAAACGCCCGTAGAAGCCCGGGTTGGCGCCGAGGGCGCTGCCGAAGGCGGCCTTGTAGTCCGGGGTGCGGCCCATCCAGCCGTAGGTCAGCCGCGACCACTCGGCGATGGCGTCGCGCTGCTGGCGCAGTTCGTCGGCGCTGCGCGCGTAGCGGAAGAACTTGTGGGTATAGCCGCCGTTGCCGGTATCGGTCTCCCAGCAGAGCTTTTCCTTGCTCTGCGGATCGTGCAGGGCGTCGTAGAGCCGGGCCATGGAGGCAGCCGCGTTGCGGAAGGCGGGGTGGCTGGTGACGTCCTTGACGCGGTCGCCGTAGATGTAGATCTCACGGTCGTCGCGCAGGCTGGCGAGGTACTCCTCGCCGGTGAACGGACGGGTGGCAGAGGCACGGAAATCTTCGGGTTTCATCATCGTCTCCAGTCATTGTTGTTATCTGCGCGAGAGCGCCTGGAGGGGATGATGGGACGGGGGCGGAGCGAGCTGAATGGCTTTTCCGGGGAATGAATTGCACTTTCCATGGCCCCGCGTGACGCCCGGCGCCCGGCCGCGAAGGGCGGCCGGGTGGCGGCGCGTTCAGCTTTCGGCGGGCTGCCAGGCAATCTCCAGGCTTTCGCTGTTGGCCATGCGTTGCAGGTGATCGGCGACCACGTTCTGCATGTGGGCGAGGCTGTCCTCGTCGGGGCTGTTGAGAATCATCAGGACATGGTCGGGGTGGGCGAGCAGCTCGCAGTTGGAGTCGCCGAAGTCGATGAAGCCGCGCTCGGGAGTGAGTTCGACTTCGAACTTGTGGCCCCAGTGCTTGCACAGGCGATTGACGTAGCGTGCGGCCGATTCGGTACGGACATGGGAGGTGGAGCGGAACATGAAGCGAATCCTCTCGGTTGGGGATTTCCGATACTAACCTGCTGAGAGTCATTCTTATTCATCCATTTTGCAGGGGCTTTCGATAATCGCCCGGCAAATGGCCGGCCCTTGTCCGTGGGACAGGGCGAGCGCCCTACCGGAGCCGGCGGAAGGGTTTGCCGGATACGTCGGAAGGCGCTCTCTCTGGAGGGAGAGGGCGAACGCCAGCGGCTTCAGGCCAGCCCGCCGTTCTCCGGCAGCAACGCGCCGCCATCCACAACCAGGGTCTGCCCGGTGATGTAGCTCGCCTCGTCGGATGCGAGGAAGAGCATGGCGTGGGCGATGTCCAGCGGCTGGCCGACACGCCCGAGGGGGATGTGCGCGGCCAGCGCGGCGGCGTCGCCGAGGCTGCCCAGCGCCGGAGTCGCGACCAGGCCGGGCTCGACGCCGTTGACGGTGATGCCGTCGCCGGCCAGCTCCAGCGCGGCGGCGCGGATGAAACCGTTGACCCCGGCCTTGCTTGCCGCATAGTGCGAGAGTCCAGGGATCGCCGTGCGCGGGCCGGTCACCGAGGAGGTCACCAGGACGCGCCCGGCCACGCTGCGGCGCAGGGCGGGAAGGGCGGCCTGGGTCAGCCTGAAGCAGCTTTTCAGGTTCACCGCCAGGGTCCGTTCCAGGGTGCCTTCGTCCAGTTCCGCGAGGGCGCACTGGGGAAAGGCAGCGGCGTTGTGCAGGAGGATGTCCAACTGGCCGAAGCGCTCCAGGGTCGCGCTCACCGCTCGTCTCGCGGCGTCGTGCTCGCTCAGGTCGACGGCCAGCAGTTCGGCCGTGCCTCCGCCCAGGCGGATCGCCTCCAGGACGGCCTGGCCGCGGCTGGCGGTACGCGTCGCCAGCAGAACCCTGGCGCCTTCGGCGGCGAAGCATTCGGCGATGGCCCGGCCGATGCCCTGGCCGGCGCCGGTGACCAGTGCGACGCGGTTCTCCAAGCGCCTCACGATGGGCGCTCCAGCAGTTCGCCCAGGCAATCGCGGAGCAGGCGGTCGTGCAGTTCGACGTCCTCCGCGCGGGTCGCCGGGCAGGTCAGCGCCATGCTGTGGAATGGCGTCAAGAGCACGCCGCGGTTGAGCAGGTAGAGGTGCAGGCAGGCCTCGACCAGGCCGTTGCGTGCGTGGTGGGCCTCGCCGCCGTTGCGCGGGGCGTGGGTCATGAACAGGTACTCGACGCGCGCGCCGATGCGCGTCACGTGCCAGGGCAGGCGCAGTTCCTCTAGCGTCGCGCGGACGCCCGCCTCGAGCTGCGCGGCGAGCTGGAACATGTGCCGATAGGCGTCCTCCGTCATCACTTCGGCGAAGGTCGCGCGCATCGCCGCCAGTTGCAGCGCGTTGCCGGCCAGGGTGCCGCCAAAGCCGAAATGGTTGATCGCCTGCCCCGGTCGGAAGTGCGGCAGTACCGCCCAGATCCGCTCCGCCTGCGCCTGGCTGCATCCCCAGACGGCGCTGGGAATGCCGCCGGCGATGCATTTGCCGAGGACGAAGAAGTCCGGCTCGAGGCCATGCGCGCCGCTATAGCCGGCGGGACCGCAGGAGATGGTGTGGGTCTCGTCGATGATCAGCGCCACGTCGTGGCGGCGGGTCAGTTCGCGCAGGCCGGCGTGGAAGCCTTCGGCCGGCGGGACCATGCCGACGTTGGTCATGAAGGGTTCGGTGAGCACCGCGGCGACGTCGCCATGGGCGAGGGCGGCCTCCAGCGCGTCGAGGTCGTTGAACTCCACCAGGCGGGTGGTGGCGTCGTGGCGTACGCCATTGGGGTGAACGCCCGCGCGCGGAACCATGCGCCCGGCGGCGTCGAATTCCACCTGCGATTCGTCGACGCTGCCGTGGTAGTTGCAGTTGAACACCACCACCTTGTCACGTCCGCTGAGCATCCGGCACAGGCGCAGGACGAAACGGTTGGCGTCGGTGGCCGAGGTGGTCACCTGCCAATAGGGCAGGCCGAAGCGCCGCGCCAGTTCGGCGCCGACCCACAGGCTGTCCTCGGTCGGCAGCATCAGGGTCGAGCCGCGCCGCGCCTGGCGGGCGATGGCGTCGGCCACCGCCGGTTGGGCGTGGCCGAACATGGCGCCGCTATCGCCGAGGGCGAAGTCGACGTACTGCTGGCCGTCGATGTCGGTGACGCGCGCGCCCTGGGCCTCCTTCACCAGCAGCGGGCAGTTGCCCGGCCACTGTTGCATCCAGTGCAACGGTGCGCCGTACAGCCAGTGGCGGCGGTTTTCCCGGTAGGCCTGGGCGGAGCGCGGATGCAGTTCGTCGAAGCGTCGCAGCTCGCGCTTGAACAGCGCTTCGACGCGGGCCAGGTCGAGGCCGAAGGTGGTGTCCATGGGCGTCCTCACAGGTCGTGGCGGGTCTGGTTGAGCACCTGGGCCAGGGCGCCGACCGGGAAGTTAACCGGGGTGGCGAAGTCGTCGTCCTGGTAGCCGAAGATCTTGCCGTCGGTGCGCCCGGCTTCCAGGTCGATCAGCAGCACGCCGAGGGTCGGCACGATCTTCTCGCGCCAGACGAACAGGTACAGGCGTTCGGCCAGTCGGTAGCAGTGGCAGCGGTCGGTATCGGCCAGCCCTCGCTCGGCGCCGCGCAGGCATTGCCAGGTGTAGAAGTCGGGATTGAGGTAGACGTGTTCGTAGGCCTCGCTGGCGCTGTAGACGTAGCGGTTGCGCAGGCCGACCAACTCGTCGCTGGGGACGTGCGGGCAGGCGCCGGGCTGCCACGGGCGGTCGAGGCTGCCATGCAGGAACTCGGCCTCGACGCCGGTCAGTTCCCGGCCGGCCAGGGCCCGGGAGAACAGACCCTGTTCGCAGGCCGTGCGGTCGGGCAGATGGCCGAGCACCGCGGTGAACGCCTGGTTGTCGAAGTCCAGCACCAGGCTGACCGAGACCGGCCGGCCGTTTTCCTGCTTGAGGAAATCCACCAGGTAAAGGTTCTCCCGCAGTGAACTGGCGCGGTAGTCCGACTCGCCGCTGGCACTGCCGTCGGCCAGGCGCCAGCGCAGGCGCTGCGAGTCGAAGGCATGTTCGATGACCCAGCCGTTGGCGAAGTGCAGGACCCGTTCGAGCCCGGCGAGATCGCCGCAGGCGGGAAGGACGTGGTTGTCCGGAGCGAAGCCGTCGGCCAGGGCGCCGACGGTGATCCATCCGGAATGCGAGTGGGCGGACATAGGGTTCTCCTCGTCGTGGGAAACCCATGCTGGCCTGTCTTCGAGTATCCCGATATCGACCGGATGGTTGATAGGTCGATATGCCACGGAAATAGCACGGAGCGGCGAAGGGAAAGTTATCGAAGATGAAGTATTAGATGGGTTTTCGTTTCTTCTTTTTGGTTTTTTAGTTAATGGGTTCCTGTTCTTCTATAAGTATTTTCTGAATGTATTCTTATGTACCTATTGGCTGTTATCGGAAATGGACTACATATGTTTTCGTATGATTATTATTTTTAAATCCTGTCTTTCTTTCTAGTATTTGGGTCTGCGTTTATCAGGGCGCAATCTTCGGCTGTCGCGTAATGGTCGGAGGCGCTCTAGGCGGCCGTCCCGGTTGCGCGCAAAGGCTTGGCTACCTTGGCCGGTTCGTACTGCATCGGCTCTCCAGGGAGCAGCCAGGATGTTCCACAACTCCAAAGGAAATCAGATGAACAAGTTCAAACGTGCAATTCTTGCGCCCCTCGTTGCGTCGGGCACCCTTCTCGCGCTGATGTCCCCCGTGGCCCATGCGGTCGATGGGATCGTCAACTTCTCGGGCAACATCACCGACGTCGCGTGCGATATCAACGGCCAGGCGCCGGGTGCGGGCAACGTCACCAACGTCGACCTGGGTATCGTGGCGCCGACCCATTTCACCGCCGTCGGAACCAACTCCACTTTCCAGGAGTTCGATCTGGTCCTCTCCGGTGCCGGCTGCACCAATGACAAGAAGGTTTCCATCGCCTTCGATACGGTCACCAACGTCGACCGTATCAGCGGCAACCTGATGCTGATGGGGCCGTCGAAAGCCAAGGGCGTGCAGATCCAGATCTTCAACAATTCGGCGGCCAACACCACGAAGATCCCGCTGGGCTTGGTCGAGGCCGCCCCGCAGAAGGCAACCATCGACAAGAACACGGCGACCCTGAAGTACAAGGCCTCCTATGTGTCCACCGAGAAGACCGTGATCGCGGGTACCGGCCTGTCCCATATCCGCTACCTCCTGGCGTACGAGTAAGCGGCGGTCGACGGACGAAGAGGTGAGGCCATGGCGCCGCTAATGCATCGTTTTCATTCTTTCGTGGCGGCAAGCGCCGTGGCCATCGCCCTGTGCGCCGGAACGGCTCATGCCGGGCTGATCGCACAGGGCACTCGCGTCGTCTTTCCGGCCAGCGAGCGCGAGGTCACCTTGCGGGTCAGCAATACGTCCGGCACTCCCGTGCTGGCGCAAGCCTGGATCGACGATGGCCGGCAGGACGTTCCCCCCGAGGAACTGCAGGTCCCCTTCAGCGTCACGCCGGCCGTGACGCGAGTGGATCCCAATGGCGGCGCCGTATTGCGCATCGCCTACCTGAAGGCCCCGTTGCCGACGGATCGCGAATCGCTGTTCTGGCTGAATATCCTGGAAGTTCCGCCCAGGGACGAAGACGAAAACAATGCATTGCAGTTTTCCTTTCGTTCGCGCTTCAAACTCTTCTTTCGACCCAGCCAGTTGAAGAGTGTCGATTCGGCTGCCGGGAAACTTCAATGGAAGTTTCTGGAGTCAGGGGGAGCAGGAAAAAAGACCGTAGTACAGGTAAATAATCCGACGCCTTACTACGTTTCGTTCGCCAGCGTCGAATTGATTGTCGATGGCCGTGTCATGTCCGTGGGAAAGGGAATGGTCGCGCCATTCTCGACGAAGGAGTTCGACTGGCAGGGAAATCCGAAGAACATGGAAGCCGCTTCCGTCAGATACGAAGTCATCAACGATTACGGTGGCCGCAATACCCTCGATAGGGCACTCGGCAAATAACCCCTCCGTTTCCCCGCTTTTTACTTACGGCCCGACATATGAGTGGCGATTTTAAAATCGCTGCAGGGATTACATATGCCCAAAGTTTCTCTTCATAGGTGCTTGTCCGCTCCCGCTTACGGTGGGCAGGTCGCCCTGTTGCGAATGGCGATACAGGGAGGGATCGCCGTTCGTTCCCTGCGATTCGCCTGTCTGCTGGCACTGTTTCCTTCGCTGTCCTCCTGCCAGTCCTGGTCCTCCGTCGGCGCCGCCGGCGTAGCCGGGGCGAAAGCGAAGGAGGCCAGGGCGGGAGCACCGGCGAAACAGCCGCAGGCGCCCGCGGTGGCCGTTGCGTCACCGGCCGGCGGGTTGGACGCACCGTCGCGGCGGATCGTCTTCGACGCGCAGATGCTGGCCCTGGGGCCGGGCGGACGCTCGATCGATACGTCGCGTTTCGAGCGCGGCGACGTCATCGAGCCAGGCCGCTATCGCCTCGACCTGCTGCTCAACAGCCGATGGCGCGGTGTCGAGGAAGTCGAGCTGCGCCGCCAGCCGGGGCGGGAAAGCGCGGTCTTCTGCTACGACCGGGGCCTGCTGGAGCGGGCGGGCATCGACCTGGAGAAGAGCGCGCGTGGCCAGGATCGTTCCTCGGCTCGCGATCCTCTGCCCGAAGGTTTGCACTGCGACCCGCTCGAGCGCTATGTGCCGGGGGCCCGGGTCAAGCTCGATATCGCCGAGCAGTCGGTCTATGTCTCGGTGCCCAGCTATTACCTGAGCCTGGATTCGTCGAAGACCTATGTCGATCCGGCGAGCTGGGACAGCGGCATTTCCGCCGCCTTGCTCAACTACAACAGCAATCTCCACGTCAGGGAAAACCACGGCAGGAGCGCCACCAGCGGCTATGCCGGGATGAACGCCGGCTTCAATTTCGGGCGGGCGCGCCTGCGCCACAACGGCACGGCCACCTGGTCGCGCCGCATGGGCAGCCACTACCAGCGCAGCGCCACCTATGTGCAGACCGACCTGCCGGCCTGGCGTGCGCAGTTGTTGCTGGGAGAAAACTCCACCAGCAGCGAGTTCTTCGATGCGGTGTCCTTCCGTGGCGTGCAGCTTTCCAGCGATGACCGGATGCTGCCGGATTCGCTGCGCTACTACGCTCCGGTGGTCCGTGGGACCGCCAGTACCAATGCGCGGGTATCGGTCTACCAGCGCGGCTACCTCATCTACGAAACCACGGTGGCACCCGGGGCGTTCGCTCTCGACGAACTGCAGACCGCCAGCTATGGCGGGGACCTGGAAGTGCGGGTGACCGAAGCCAGCGGGGAAGTCCGCAGTTTCATCGTGCCGTTCGCCACCACCGTACAACTGCTGCGCCCCGGGACCACGCGCTACAGCCTGACGGCCGGGCGGCTCAACGATCCCAGCCTGGAGCGTCGGCCGAACATGCTGCAGGGCGTCTACCAGCGCGGCCTGGGCAACGACGTCACCGCATACGCGGGCGGGGCCTTCACCGGCAGCTACATGTCCGGGTTGATGGGCGCGGCGCTGAACACGCCGGTGGGCGGATTCTCCGGTGACGTGACGCTGGCGCGTACCGAGGTTCCCGGCGACGACCGCCTTAGCGGCTCCAGCTACCGTCTCGCCTACAGCAAGAACCTGCCGAACACCGGCACCAACTTTTCGCTGCTCGCCTATCGTTACTCCACCGGTGGCTATCTCGGCCTGCGCGACGCGGCCTTCATGCAGGACCGGGTAGAGCGAGGCGAGCCGCTGGAGTCGTTCTCGCGCTTGCGCAACCGTCTCGACGCCAACATCAGCCAGCAACTGGGCAACGGCGGCAACCTGTACCTGAACGGCTCCTCGCAGCGCTACTGGAGCGGCGGCGGGCGGGCGGTCAACTTCTCCGTCGGCTACAGCAACCAGTGGCGCGACGTCAGTTACTCCATTTCCGCGCAACGCCTGCGCAGCCACTACGAAGGCTTTTCCAGCGGTGACAGGCGCGGCGAGACCAGCACGCTGTTCAGCCTGAACCTGTCCATTCCGCTGGGCGGCGCGGGACGCGGGTCGCCGACCCTGAGCAGCTACCTGACCCGCGACAGCAACAGCGGAACCCAGCTCACCAGCGGGGTTTCCGGCATGCTGGGCAAGCGTGGCGAGGCCTCCTACTCGCTGTCGGCCTCCCATGACCGCGACAGCCGGCAGACCTCGAAGAGCGCCAGCCTCGACTATCGACTGCCGCAGGTCGAACTCGGCTCCAGCCTCTCGCAGGGACCGGGCTATCGGCAGTTGTCGGTCAAGGCCGCGGGGGGCCTGGTCGCGCACAGCGGCGGGATCACCGCGGCACAAACCCTGGGCGAGACGATCGGCCTGGTCCACGCGCCAAACGCCAGGGGCGCGGCTGCCGGCTACTCGGGAAGCCGGATCGACCGCCACGGCTATGCGGTGATTCCCAACCTGCTGCCCTACCAGTTGAACAGCGTCGACCTCGACCCCAACGGCATGGCCGACGAGATCGAACTGAGGTCCAGTTCGCGCAACGTGGCGCCCACCGCCGGAGCGGTGGTGCGCCTCGACTATCCGACGCGGGTGGCAAGGCCCTTGCTGGTGGATAGCCGGATGCCCAGCGGCGAGCCCCTGCCGTTCGCCGCGGAAGTGCTCGATGTCCACAGCGGGCAGCCGGTGGGCGCCGTCGGCCAGGGCAGCCGCCTGGTGCTGCGGGTCGAGCAGGATCGCGGCTCGGTTCGGGTGCGCTGGGGCAACGAGCCGCAGCAGCAGTGCCTGGTCGACTATGCGCTGGGCCCGCGCGAGACGACGCCTCCCGTCCTGCAACTGGCATGTCGCCCGGCGTCGGCCGCCGACCGGGAGCGCACGCTGTGACCGGCGTCGGCCTGGGACGATGCGGCACGGCCTGGGTCCTGCTGGTGGCGCTGGTGGCCGATGCCTCCGCCTCGCTGTCCGTGATCGGGACCCGTTTCATCTATCCGGCGGGCGTTTCCGCGCTGACGATTCGCGTCGGTAACGTCGGGACGCGCCCGGCCCTGGTCCAGGCCTGGCTCGATCGCGGCGACGAGACGGCGGACCCGAGCGCTGTCACGGTGCCGTTCATCCTGTCGCCGCCGCTGTTGCGTATGGACCCGCAGGAGACCCAGGCGCTCCAGCTTCGCCATACCGGCGAGCCGCTGCCGGACGACCGGGAATCGCTGTTCTGGGTCAACCTGCTGGAGGTGCCGGGGCGGGAGGACGGCAGCGGCAACCTGCTGCTGGTGAGCTACCGCCTGCGGATGAAGCTCCTGTTCCGTCCGCAGGGTCTGGCCGGCGATCCGCGAGCCGCCGCGCGCCAGGTCGTCTGGCGCCTGCGTCCGGCGGTACGGCCGGGGCAGCGGGCGCTGCTGGAGGCGGACAACCGCAGTCCCTATCACGTTTCCCTGGTGCGCCTGGAGCTGGGCGAGGGCGACCTCGCCATGTCCCTCGGCAGCGTCACCTTGCCGCCTTTCGCCGTTACCCCGTTGAGTCTGCCGGCCGTGCCCGGCGAGGCGGCGCGGGTCCATTTCGATGCGGTGGGGGATGACGGCCAGATCGAGCGCGGTGACGCGCCGGCAGAGAGATACCCGTAGGAGTTCGGCAGGGCCCGGGGAGTTGGGCTCCTGCCGTAGCACGGCCCTGCGAATAGGTCGCGGGGTTTCACTGGAGGAAGGAAGCACATGAACAAATGCTATGCACTGGTCTGGAACGTATCCCAGGGCTGCTGGAACGTCGTCAGCGAAGGCAGTCGCAGGCGCGGCAAGCCCGCCGGCGCCAAGGCGGCGATCGCCTCCGCCCTGGCCCTGCTGGGCGCCACGGCCCTGGCTCCGGCCTATGCGCTGCCAAGCGGGGGAACGGTGGTCGGCGGGAGCGCGAACGGGGAGATACACCTGTCGGGCGGCAACAGCCTGTCGGTCAACCAGAAGGTCGACAAGCTGATCGCCAACTGGGACTCCTTCAGCGTTGCCGCCGGCGAGCGGGTGATCTTCAACCAGCCGAGCAGTAGCTCGATTGCCCTGAATCGGGTGATCGGCACCAAGGCCAGCGATATCCAGGGCCGGATCGATGCCAACGGCCAGGTCTTCCTGGTCAACCCCAACGGCGTGCTCTTCGGTCGCGGCGCCCAGGTCAATGTCGGCGGCCTGGTGGCTTCCACGCTGGACATCACGGATGCCGAGTTCAACGGCAACTCCTCCAGATACCGTTTCACGGGTCCCTCTACCAACGGTGTCCTCAACCAGGGAGGCGCCATCACCGCGGCGGAAGGCGGCAGCATCGCCCTGCTGGGCGCGCAGGTCGACAACCGTGGGACGGTCCTGGCGCAGATGGGCGGTGTCGGGCTCGGTGCGGGCAGCGACCTGACGCTGAATTTCGACGGCAACAAGCTGCTCGACATCCGCGTCGACGCCGGGGTCGCCAATGCGCTGGCAAGCAACGGCGGTCTGCTCAAGGCCGACGGGGGGCGAGTCCTGATGGTGGCCAGGACCGCCAATGCGCTGCTCAACACGGTGGTGAACACCCAGGGTGCCATCGAGGCCCGCTCGCTGCGCGGCAAGAACGGGCGGATCGTGCTCGATGGCGGCCCGGACGGCAAGGTCATGGTGGGAGGCGCCTTGTCCGCCAATGCGTTGAACGGACCGGGGCACGGCGGGACGGTCGAGGTCCGGGGGCAGGCGGTGGAGGTGGCCCTGGGCACCCAGGTGAACACGCTCGCCAGCAATGGCCTCAACGGCACCTGGAAGATTGCTGCCGACAAGATCGACGTGCGCCCATCGGCGGTGTCGGATGGCGTCACCGTTCATGCCGACACCCTGTCGCGGAACCTGGCGAGCACCAATATCGAACTGGTTTCGACCAAGGGCGACCTGGACCTCGACGGCTCGGTGAGCTGGGCATCGGGCAACCGGCTGGGGCTGGGCTCCGCGGCCGACCTGACGCTGAATGGCAGGCTGAATGCCAGTGGCGCCAAGGCTGGGCTGGAGCTGAAGGCCGAAGGCGCTATCGATATCAATGACAAGATCGTTCTCGGCGGGGCTGGCAGCGCGCTGGCCATGGATGCCGGCGAAGGCCACCGGGTGAACGGCACGGCGTCGGTCTCCCTGGCCGGGGCCAACGCGACCTACGTCTCCGGCGGCTATTACTACACGGTGGTGCAGAACCTGGCGCAGTTGCAGGCGATCAACAAGAACCTGGACGGCCTGTACGTGCTCGGCGGCAATATCCTGGGCGGCAGCTATTACTGCACGGCACTGCAGTCCATCGGCGGGCCCGCCGGCGTCTTCAGCGGCACCCTGGACGGTCTCGGCAACAGCATCGGCAATCTCTCGATCAGCAACACCGGGCCGAATGTCGGGCTGTTCGCCCGCTCCTTGGGCACCCTGAGCAACCTGAAACTGAACAACCTGCGGGTATCCGATAACACCTACGGCTCCGGTCCGTCTTCGCTCGGCGCCTTGGTCGGGATCAACAGCGGGCGTATCGCCAACGTCAGCGCCAGCGGGGTCTCGGTCGTCGGCAGCCGACTGCGCTCCAACGCACTGGGCGGCCTGGTCGGGCGCAATATCAACGGGCAGATCACGAACGCATCCGTCAGCGGCGGCGTCACCGCTTATGCGGCGAGCACGGCGGTCGGCGGTCTGGTGGGGGAGAACTTCACCACCGCCTGGGGGCCGGAGGCGGTCATCGAGAACGCCCACAGCAACGTCCATGTGGCTGCACAGTCCACCGAGCGCAACAGCCTGGGCGGCGTCGGCGGCCTGGTCGGACTGAATGCGAAGGCCACGATCAGGGCGTCCGGCAGCCAGGGGAAGGTCGAGACCTACCGGCCCGGCCTGAACGTCGGCGGCCTGGTCGGCTACAACATGTTCGGCCACGTCTCCGATAGTAGCGCCAGCGGCCAGGTGGAGGCCGGCGGCGCGGGGTATACCGGCGGGCTGGTCGGCCTGAGTTCCGGCGGCGAGATATTCCGCTCGCAGGCGAGCGGGTCGGTGTACAGCAAGGGCGGCCTGGCGACCGGAGGGTTGATCGGCAAGGCAGAAGGCAACGGCATGCTCGGAAACCTGAAAGCCAGCGGCAGCGTCATGGACCAGGGGGGCGCGGATCTGGGCGGGCTGGTCGGCAACAACAGCCAGAGCGCCATCGAGACCGCCGAGGCGACGGGCAAGGTCAGCGGCGGCAGCAACAGTCGCGTCGGCGGGCTGATTGGACACAACCTCGGCGGTTCCGTCGCCCATGCGATCTCGCGCGGCGACGTGAGCGGCGGGTTCAACAGTCTGGTGGGCGGGCTCGTCGGCCACAACGGCGGCGAACTGGTCAACGTGGATGCCAGCGGCAGGGTCAGCGCCGCTGCGAGTGCGTCGGTTGGCGGCCTGGTCGGCAGCAACGCCGGTTCGATCCTGTCGGCGCGCAGCAGCAGTACCGTCAACGGCAGCGGGCGCAGCCGCATCGGCGGCCTGGTCGGCGAGAACCAGATCCAGGGACGCATCGTTTCGTCCATGTCGGAAGGCACCGTCAGTGGCGACTACTACGTCTCCATGGGCGGGCTGGCCGGCGTCAACCTGGGATCGATCGAGTACTCCGGCGTCAGCGGCAAGATCGACTTCAAGCCTCAGTCCCATTACGGCCAGATCTACGGTGCGCAGGTCGGCGAGAACCATGGGGTCCTGGGCGGCAACTACGTGATCGGCGAGGCGGCGCTCCTGCCGCCTGCCGGTATCGACTACGGCAACATCTGGTAAGGCCGGCAGGGGAGGTCCCAGGCGGACCTCCCTTCCCGGCCGGGGCCGCTCTCGCCTGGAGTGTGGCCCTCTTCCGCAGGCGCAATCTTGGAGAGTTTCATGAGCATGAGGTTATTTCCCGGCCGCGTTTCCCTGCGCCGCCGGCCTGGCGCGCAGGCTCGGCAGGCGCTCGTTCTCGGCCTCTGCTGCCTGACCGGCGGCCAGGCCTGGGCCCTGAACGAGGTCGCCCTGAACTGCTCGTTCGGCAATGGCAAAGGCTTGCCCTGGCGTGTGGTGAACGAGCTGACCAGCGGCACGGCGAAAGGCACGGTGCTGTTCGCCAGGCCGGTGAGCCTGTTCCTGAGCTACAAGCCCCAGGCTTCCCAGGAGGCGCATGAGCTGGTCCTCGGGGGGAACTGGTCCGGGGTGGGCTATCCGGGGCCCTACGGCACGGTGGCGTCCGACGTCAAAGGCATCGGCTATCGGATCTCGGTGGATGCCCAGGACGGCGTCAAGCGGGTGATTCCGGTCGACAACCAGCCCCATGCGCTGGACAAGCGAGTCACGAGCTTTTCCGGAAGCACGACCAGCGACTACCTACAGGAACTGGTCCTGACGGTCGACCCCGGCGAGTTGCCTGCCGGCGACCTGAAGGTAACCAGCGTATCCGGCAGCGCCACCCTGAATCTCTGGGCGGTGGACAGGCTGAAGGGCGAAGCGTCCATCGGCAGCGTCCTGGCGGTGCCTGCGGACAACTACCCCACCGGGGTTTGCCGAAAGCCCTATTCGCTGATCGGCCCGGCCTCCATCGGGATCGGCGGCGGTCCCCCGCCGCCGCCGATCCCGAAGAAATGCAAGGTCGAGGTGGGACGGGAAATCAACGTCAAACTGGGTAGCGTCGCGTTGAAGAACTTCCCGCGGGTCAACGACACCTCCACGGAGCGTTCCTTCGATATTTCTCTCAGCGAGTGTGCGGCGCTGGCCAAGCCGGAAATCGCTTTCCGCGACAAGTATGTCTCGGCGCAGCAAGCGGACCCGACGATCCTCAGCTTGAAGAGCGGCGGCGCGGCGGGGTTCGGCATCGTCGTGAAGAACGGCCTGGACCAGCAGCGGATACGTTTCGACGGCACGCCCTACCCGATGCGGCGTGTTGGCGACAGCGCCGACCTCCCGCTGAGTGCCGCCTACATCCGTATCGGCGCGGAGGGCGAATTGAAGGCCGGGGTCGCCGACGGCGCCGCCGAGTTCACGTTTACCTTCCCCTGAGCGGCGCCGCCGCTCTTTCCCCGGCGTTTCCCGCCCCGCCTCGGGAAGCGCCGTCGGCCGCTTTCGCGCCAGCCCTCGCGAAGGCTCGGCCCCTCACCTCCAGTGGTTGCAGATCGCCGAAGGCGCTCTGCATATCGCTCCGCTGCTCGTCCTGGGTCTCGTGCGCACATGCCATTCCCGCACGCGGAATACCGATATTGCGTATGGGCGAAGGCTTTCTGAGGGATATGCAAGTTTCCTCGGTAGGATTTCGCGCAAATAAACGAACGCTATTTTTCAGGCGATAGTTTCAGCTTGTCGCGGAACTCTTTTTTCAAACTTTTTGCTGCTCTGGCTTGTCCGTTTCGTATTTCATCGCTTTTCATAAGTGTCTACGTAGACGTTTTTCGGGGGCTGTTTCAAGTGTCTTTGTTGTTAGTTTGCGAGGCGAAAAAATAGTAGTTTTACTATATTAAATATCGTCGGTTTCACTAGAAAATACACATGTTCACTTTGAACCGGGGCAGTGGCGTCGGCGGATTCCGGACCGCGCTTTCCTCCTTGCCGGCCGAGCGGCGGCCGCCTGCCTGCGGCAGGCATGACCGAGACCACAGGTTTCCTGGTAACGCTTTCGCCTGCCGTGTACCGCTTAAGGAGACGCAAGGATGTCCCTACATCGCATTCGCGTAATGGTTGCGGATGATCATCCCGCCATTTCGCTGGGTATTTCCTACGAACTGAGTCAGTGCGGTTCTTTGGAGATGCTCGGTCAAGTTTCCAATTCTACCGAGTTGATCGGCCGGCTCGACGAAGGCGACTGCGATGTCGTTATCGTCGACTATACGATGCCGGGCGGGAAATATGGCGATGGACTGGCATTGTTGTCATTGCTGCGGCGACGTTATCCGCATCTGCAATTGGTTGTCTTTACCATGCTGAACAATCCGGGCCTTATCCGGGCCATTCTCAAGCAGGGTATCAATTGCATCCTCAGCAAGTCCGACTCGACCAGTCACCTGCTGGCGGCGGTGAGCGCGGCCTATTCGCGAAACCAGTATTTCTCGCCGTCGATCAGGGACATCTTCGTCAACCAGGTGCTTTCCTCGCACAACGAACGGCTGACGCCCCGGGAGGCGGAAATCGTCCGTCTGTTCGGCTCCGGACTGACCATCACCGAAATCGCCGAGCGCTCGCATCGCAGCGTGCAGACCATCAGTACGCAGAAGGTCAGTGCCATGAAGAAGCTCGGCATCAAGCGCGATGCCGACCTCATCAGGTATGCGGCCGAGGGCTATTGCCGGATGCCCTGACGGATCGGCCCGCTTCACCAGGGCAGCGGCTGGTTCCGATAATCGACGAAGCGACAGGCATTCACGCCCGCGGCATCCTCCACCGCCGCGACCAGTCCGGCGGCGCTTTCCTCGACGCTCAGCGGCGCGCTGTCGCCGCCCATTTCGGTACGCACCCAGCCGGGATGCAGGAGCAACAGGCTGAACGGCAACTCCTCGAACTCGCCCTCCCAGCTGCGTACCAGGCTGTTCAGCGCCGCCTTGCTGGCGCCGTAGAGCGGCATCGTGGCCGACAGGCCCAGCGCCAGGCTGGCCATCTGCGAACTCATGAACGCCACCACGCCACCCCGGCTAACCCGCCCGGACAGTGCCCTGGCCAGGCGCAGCGGCGCGATGGCGTTGGTCAGGAACAGCTGGGCGGTCTGCTCGGCGTCGATTTCCGCCACATCCTGTTGCTGCGGGCCGTAGATGCCGGCGTTGACGATCAGGCGATCGATCCGCCGCTCGCCCAGCATCTCGCCAATGCGTTCGGCGCAATCGTGTTGGTTGAGGTCGCCGGTCACCGCTTGCAAGCGCTCCCCGGCCCGCTCCGCCAGTGCCTGTAGCCCGGGAGAGCCTTGCGGTCGCCGGGCGACGGCGAATACCTGTGCGCCGCGTTGCAGGAAGGCATCCGCCAGTCCCAGGCCGATGCCGCGCGAGGCGCCGACGATCAGAACGTTGTGCATGAGGTTCTCCGGGCGATAAAGCGGACAGGATACCCAAGCGCGTCCCGCTGCGGTAACCGCCGCGGCGACCGGCCGCGGCGGCCTCGACCTTACCGCATGGCGCTGCCGCCCAGGCCGGCGAGGTACAGGTCGAGCAGGCGGTCGTCGAACTCCGGCTCGCGCACGGCGCTCCCGCGCAGGTGTTCCTCGACGTTGGTGCAGTCCCAGAGATAGGTATCCTGGTACAACTCGACGGTGCTGCGGCCGGCGTACATGTTGTCGCGGAACATACTCAGCAGGGGATAGAGCGGGGCGTCGCGATTGTCTTCCCAGAGACTTACCCAGTCGTCGAACGGCATCTGCCGGAGGGGACGCCCGGCGCGTCGCCCGAGACGGTCGAAGAACTCGTCCAGGGTCAGGCAGCGCGGAATGCTCGGCACCAGGTTGAATTTCTTGCCCAGCGCCGAAGGCTGGCGGGCGATGACGCTGATCGCCTCTACCATGTAGTCCACCGTGGTCAGGCCCTCGCGCAGCTCGCGCAGGAGCGGCACGGCCCGGTACTCCAGGCAGGTCCGCGCCAGCCGGCTCCACCACTGGTAGTCGGCATGGGCGCCGGTACGGCTGTGGCAGGTGGCGTAGCCGAGGCGGAAGGTCATCAGCGGCAGGCCGCGTTCGGCGGCGAGGTCGGCGATCTTTTCCATCACCCATTTGCTGCGCACGTAGCCCATGTCGGTGACCACCGCCGGCAGGTTCTGGTCGATGTCGTCGTCCTCGCGCATCAGGCGCTTGCCGGTATGCAGGTGGCCCCAGCTGTACACCGAGATGCTCGACAGCAGCATCAGCGGCTTGCAGCGGCCGCTGGCGCAGAAGCGCAGGACCTGGCCGAGCCCCTCGACGTTGTCGCGCTTCATGTAGCTGTATGGCTGGATGAAGTTCACCGCGCTGGCGGAATGGAAGACCTGGTCGACGCTGCCGGCCAGCTCGCGGTAGGTTTCCGCCGGTAGTCCGAAACCTGGTTCTGCGAGGTCGGCGGCGTAGGCCCTGACCCGTCGCCAGTCCGACTCGGCGAGTTCGATGCGGTGCTGCCGGGCGGCCTGGCGCAGGCGTTCGAGGGCGTGGGCGTCGTTTTGCGCACGGACCGGACAATGCAGGTCGGCCTCGCGGCTGGCCAGCAGCTCGGCGAGCAGGTGGGCGCCCATCAGCCCGCTGGCGCCGGTGAGCAGGATGTGCCGTGGCGCGAGCAATTGGGCGGTGTCCATGGGCCGGCTGAAATCCACGTCGGCGGGCAGGCGCACGTCCCGTTGCAGCTCCTGGGCCGGTTCGCTGTCCAGCGCCGGCGGCGCTTCGCCGGCGCGCCGCGCCAGGCTGGCCGCCAGTTGGCGCACGCTCGGGGTGCGGTAGATGTCGTGGATGTAGGCACGGTTGCCGAAGCGTCGGCTCAGTTCGCGCACCAGGGCGGCGGCCAGCAGGGAATGGCCGCCGACCTCGAAGAAGCTGTCGTCCAGGCCGAAGTCGGTATGCCCCAGCACTTCCTGCCAGGCCAGAGCCACTTGCAGTTCGCCGGGAGTGCCGAAGCGTTGCTCGTCGAGTCGTTCCTGGCATTGTTCCTCCAGGCGTCGACGCAGGGCCTGGCGGTCGATCTTGCCGTTGACCGTGGTCGGCAGGCTGTCCAGCGACAGATAGCGGCTGGGCAGCATGTAGTCGGGCAGTTCCTGGCGCAGGGCGGTCTTGATGGCGGCGAGCACGGCCCTGGCATCGCCGCCCCGCTGGCGGGGGACCACGAAGGCGCTCAATTGCTGGCTACCGCAGCGTGGGTCGGCATGCGCCAGCACCACCGCGCCATGGATCGCCGGCTGGCGCAGCAGCGCGGCTTCGACGTCGCCGAGTTCGACGCGGTGGCCGCGGATCTTCACCTGATCGTCCAGCCGACCGAGGAACTGCAGGCTGCCGTCGGCCAGCCAGCGGGCCTTGTCGCCGGTACGATAGAGCCGGCGCCGCAGTGCCTGCGAGTAGTGGAAGCGCCTGGCGGTCATGTCCGGGTCGCGCAGGTATTCGCGCGCCAGGCAGACGCCCGCCAGGTTCAGCTCGCCGGGCCGGTCGCCATGGCAAGGCCGGTCGTTGGCGTCGAGAATGAATGCCTCGCAACCGTCGATGGGCGTGCCGATCGAGGCGGGCCGCCGATGAGCTTCGGCGTCGACGATGCGGCAGGTGGCGAAGACCGTGGCTTCGGTCGGGCCGTAGTAATCCACCACGGTATAGGGCAGCCCGCCGGTTGCGACCGGCGGCAGTTTTTCCCCGGCGCAGAACAGGTAGCGCAGCGCCAGCGACGGCGGAGCGGGTTGCTCCACCAGCGCAGGGACCATCACGGTAGGCGCGAAGGCATGGCTGATCCGCTGCTCGGCGAAGAATGCCAGCAGCGCCGCCGGGTCCGGGCGCACCTCGTCGGGCACCAGGTGGAGACAGGCGCCTGCGCACAGGGTGGACCAGATTTCCCATTGGCAAACGTCGAAGCCGACGCCGGCCATCAGGGTGGTGCGGCTCCGTTGGTCCATCTCGAAGCGCCGGTTGTGCCAGTCCACGAGGTTGCTCAGGGAGCGGCTCTCGATCACCACGCCCTTGGGTTCGCCGGTGGTGCCCGAGGTGAAGATCACATACAGCGCTTCGGCGCCGTCGAGCGCCGGCCTCGGCGCGGCACCCGCCGCGCTCGTCGCGAGCACCTGTGCGATGACCTCCACCGGTTGCCCCGGGAGGTCCTCGGCCTGGGTGGCGAGGGCCACGGGGGCCTGGCACTGGCGGAGGATTTCCTGCTTGCGCCTGTCGGGTTGCCGACGGTCCACCGGTACGTAGGCCGCTGCGCACTTGGCGGCCGCCAGGATGGCGATGACCAGTTCGGCCGAGCGTTCGGCCAGCAGGGGCAGCCGCTCGCCGCGGGCGACGCCGCGCCTGGCCAGGTGGGCGGCCAGCCGGTCGCTGAGTCGGTCGAGTTCGCGGTAGCTGAACGAGCGCTCGTGATCGACGAGGGCGGGGCGTTCGGGATGGGTATCTGCGTGTTGCCTGAATAAGCCAAGAACAGAATCTTTCGACATGGCTGAGACTCCTGTCTTGCCGGTTGAAAAGACGTTATCCGTGGTTTTTCAGCGTATCGAGCGGGGACCAGGGGGAAGGCTGGCGATAGGCCTGGTCCAAGGCTAGCCCCGAGGGGAAATGCGGCAACTGCCATTTGGTACAGGGTAAGGGGGGCTCGCCGCCGGGGTCGCCAGGGGGCGCCCCGGACATTTTCGGCAGCGGGACCGGACTCAGTCCAGCTGGCCTTCCCGGTCGTCGAAGATCGCTTCTATCGCCAGTCCGAACACCCGGGCGAGCTTGAAGGCCAAGGGCAGGCTTGGGTCGTAGCGGCCGGTTTCGATGGCGTTCACCGTCTGCCGCGATACCTCCAGCTTTCCGGCCAGCTCCGCCTGTGACCAGCCGCGCTCCGCGCGCAACTCGCGAACCCGGTTCCTCATGCGTAGCGCCTCAGTCCCAGGACGCAGCCGATGGCCCAGAACGCGCCCATCAGGGGCCAGACGAAGAACATCGAGAGTTTCGGAAAGCCGGTGGTTTCGAGGAAACCGTAGGCGAAGGTGAGCAGGGCGGTGCCGACGAAGGCCAGGGCGAGGGCTTCGAGATGGATGCGCCGGGCCATTTCGTCGAGGCGCCGCAGGTAACGGATCACCACCAGCGCCAGGGCGACCATCGGTGGCACCGGCAGCAGGGCGAGGAAGACCCGGCCGGCGCCCGGTTCCGTGCCTGCCAGCAACTGGCCGCTGATCAGAACGGCAGCGGCATAGGCGACCAGCGCGAGAAGCAGTTCGAGGAAGAAACGTTTGTGGGTCATGGTTGAACCGTCCATGTAAAGGGGGCTTTACATTGGCCGGGATGCTCTTCTTTGTCAAGCAAGCTTTACATTCTCCATGGGCTTGCCTTGGCGAGGAGACTCGGGGATGGTAGCGGGCGGTCTCTGGGAGAACGGCGAAATGGCGACGGGCGACGAATTCGACGCGCTGCTGGTGGAAGCCGGCCGCACACCGATGCGCGGCTGGGAATACGACTATGGCGGACGCATCCGCCTGGAACCGCCGCCATGGGATTTCCCGGGGCGCATGCTGGAGCGCTGCCGGGCCGCCGCCAGCCTGCTGGACATGGGCACCGGCGGCGGCGAATGGTTGAGCCGGCTGCCGTATCGTCCGCCGCTCACCGTGGCTACCGAGGGCTGGGCGCCCAACCTGGAGATTGCCCGGGGGCGCCTGGAGCCCCTGGGCATCCGCGTGGTCGAGGTGGAGGGCGCGCCGGACAACCATCGCCAGGGCCGGGAGGGCGATGGCGGCGGGGCGTTGCCGTTCGCCGATGGCACCTTCGACCTGGTCGGCAACCGCCACGAGTCCTATCTGCCATCGGAGGTCCGGCGGGTGCTGGCGCCCGGCGGCTGTTTCCTCACCCAGCAGGTGGCCGGCGACTTCAACCGCGAGTTCTATGCGTTGCTCGGCGAACCGGCGCCGACGCCGGAGGCGCCGCACTGGAACCTGGGTTTCGCCCGGGCCCAGCTGGAGGCCGCGGAGTTGCCGCCGGTGGCAGGCGGCGAAGGTTGGGAGGTGTTGCACTTCGCCGATGTCGGCGCCCTGGCCTGGTACCTGTTGAACCTGCCCTGGGTATTTCCCGGTTTTTCCTTCAGGCGCCACCGCGAGCGCCTGCGCGGCCTGCACGAGAGCGGCGAGCCGCTGGCGGTGCGGCAGTTCCTCTTCTGGCTGGAGGCGCGCAGCCCCCAGGCCGCGCGCGGCTAGAGGAAGAGTCGCTTCACCAGCTCGGTGCGGCTGCGCGCGCCGGTCTTGCGGAACAGGTTGAGCAGGTGGGTCTTCACCGTCGGCAGGCCGAGTCCGAGGCACTGCGCCAGGCATTTGTTGCTGACGCCGTCGCGCAGCAGCAGGGCGATCTCCCGTTCCCTCGGTGTCAGGCCTTGCAGGCGCTCGGCGCTGGCCGTTGGCGTGGCGCATGCCTGCGCCGCCAGCTCCATCAGGCCATGCAGGGCGCGCAACTGTCGCAGCTCCTGGTCGGAGAAGGCCCCTAGGCGGGCGTCGCGCAGCAACGACAGGGCCGCGACCGGACGCTGATGCGCATGCGCCAGCACCTCGACCACGTCGCAGATCCCGTGGCGTCGCAGGAAGCCCTGGTATAGCGCGCTGTCCTCCGCGGGCTGGCGGGCGATGCCCTGGCGCAGCGGCACCACCGGCGAAGCGCTGGCCAGGCAGTGGCGCGGCTGCAGCGGATCGTAGTCGCGGTAGTGGCGCAGGTAGTCGCGGTGCATGCCGGCCGGCATCCGCAGGAGCTGGAAATCGTGTGCGCGGCAATCCTCGTCGATGCGATAGAACACGCACAGGCTGGCCGGCACCACCTGGGTGAAGGCCTGCATGCAGCGCGGGCCGAGGTCGGGCGACAGGGTCGAAGGCATGGCGCGGGACTCCCGTGGGACGAGGCGGCGGGACGTCCACTGTCCCGCCTGCCGGGCAGAATGTCCATGCCCCGGCGCGCCGTCTTGTCTCTCTCTGCCTGGCTTGGCAGGCAGCGGCAAGAAACCCGGCAGGCTGGAGCAAGCGAGCGGGGGAGCGGCGGGTCCAGAGTATTCCCGGGTAGTAGGCGCATGCATGACGCAGCGCCGTCGCCAAGCCGAGGAGCACACATGAGTATTGCCATCGACCCGTCCGTCAGCGCCTTCTTGCGCAGTCCCCATGGCCTGCTGATCGACGGCGAGTCCGGGCCGGCGCGTTCCGGCGCCGACATGCCGCTGTACGACCCGGCGACCGGTGCCGAGCTGGCGCGCGTGGCCCGCGCCGGCGCCGAAGACGTCGATCGGGCGGTCGCCGCCGCGCGGCGTGCGTTCGAAGGCAACTGGGCAGGCCAGCGCCCGGCCGATCGCGAGCGCCTGCTGCTGCGACTGGCGGAACGGATCGAGGCGCATGGCGAGCAACTGGCGCAGCTGGAGACCCTGAACAACGGTAAGTCGATCAACCTGTCGCGGGCCCTGGAGGTCGGCGCCTCGGTCGAGTTCATCCGCTACATGGCCGGCTGGGCGACCAAGATCGAGGGCCGCAGCCTAGACCTGTCGATCGCCGCGGTCCCAGGCGCGCGCTACCGGGCCTACACGGTGCCGGAGCCGGTGGGCGTGGTCGGAGCCATCGTGCCGTGGAATTTCCCCTTGCTGATGGCGATCTGGAAGATCGTCCCGGCCCTGGCCTGCGGCTGCACCGTAGTCCTCAAGCCGGCCGACGAAACCCCGCTGACCGCCTTGCGCCTCGGCCAGTTGTGCCTGGAGGCGGGGATTCCACCAGGGGTGGTGAACATCGTCACCGGCACGGGCGCCGAGGCCGGCGCGGCACTGGCGGCGCACCCGGGCATCGACAAGCTGGCGTTCACCGGCTCGACCCCGGTGGGCAAGCTGATCGGGCATGCGGCGGTGGAGAACATGACGCGTTTTTCCCTCGAACTCGGCGGCAAATCCCCGGTGATCATCCTCGATGACACCAGCCTGGACATGGCTGCCGCCGGTTCCGCCGGCGCGATCTTCTTCAACCAGGGGCAGGTCTGCACCGCTGGCTCGCGCCTCTATGTGCAGCGCAAGCGTTTCGACCAGGTGCTGGAGCGCCTGGCGGCCATCGCCGGCGACCTGAGCATCGGCCCCGGCCTGGATCCGACCACGCAGATCAACCCGCTGGTCTCGGCCAGGCAGCAGGAGCGGGTGCTGGGGATGATCGAAAGCGGGGTGGCTGAGGGCGCCAGCGTGGTCTGCGGCGGGGCGCGCCAGGGCGAGGCGGGGTTCTACGTGCAGCCGACGATCCTTGCCGACGTCACCCCGGGGATGCAGGTGGTGCGCGAGGAAATCTTCGGGCCGGTGCTGGTGGCGACGCCCTTCGACGATCTCGACGAAGCGGTGCGTCTGGCCAACGACAGCATCTACGGGCTCGGTGCGAGCATCTGGTCCAACGACCTGCGCCAGGTCATGGGCCTGGTGCCCAGGATCAAGGCCGGCACGGTATGGGTGAACGCCCACAACCTGCTCGACCCGTCGATGCCGTTCGGCGGCTTCAAGCAGTCCGGCATCGGTCGCGAGATGGGCCATGCGGCGATCGAGGCGTACACCGAGAACAAGTCGGTGTGCATCGCCTACTGATATCGATGAAATCGGGGTGAGCCGATTCGTTCGGCTCTTTCGCTGCCCTCCGCGGCAGCCTTTTGTTCGACACGCTTCGCCTGCCGGCGGAGCGTACGGGACGCCGGCGCGTCCCGCAGGGCGCCTGGCGCGCCCTGGCAGGGCCTGACGCAAGAACAACAACAGCAACGCTGCCGTCGAGGATACGTCGATGTCCAACTCCAGACTCACCCAGCACCTGCTCCGCGGGCGGGTTGGTTTCCCCACCGCCCTGGCCAGTTCGGTCGGGTTGATCATGGCCAGCCCGGTGATCCTCACCGCCACCACCGGCTTCGGCCTGGGCGGCGGAACCTTCGCCGTGGCGATGCTGGTGGCGCTGCTGCTGATGCTGGCGCAGTCCACCACCTTCGCCGAGGCCGCCTGCCTGCTGCCGACCCGTGGCTCGGTCTACGACTACCTGTCGTGCGGCCTCGGGCGCTTCTTCGCGATCACCGGCACGCTGTCGGCCTACCTGATCGTCCATGTGTTCGCCGGCACCGCCGAAACCATGCTCAGCGGCACCATGGCGCTGGTCAACTTCGAGTCGCTGAATACCCTCACCGAGCCGGGCGGCGGCGCCTGGCTGGTGGGTGTCGGCATGGTGCTCTGCTTCGGCCTGCTGAATGCGCTGGGGATCACCGCCTTCGGTCGCGCCGAAGTGATCCTCACCTTCGGCATGTGGAGCACCCTGATGATCTTCGCCGTGGCCGGTCTGCTGCGCCTGCCCGCGGTGGAGTTGCAGGGCTGGTTCGGGGCCTCGATGGTCGGCGACGACCTGCCGACCCTGCTGTCGCTGGTGGGCATGGCGATGTTCATGTTCGTCGGTTGCGAATTCGTCACGCCGCTGGCGCCGGAGGTGCGCCACGCTTCGCGGACCCTGCCGCGGGCGATGGCCCTGGGGTTGGTCGGGGTGGCCTGCTGCATGTTCCTCTATGGCGCGGCGATGCGCCGGCAGGTGGAAAACCTCGACCTCGGCGGCGGCCTGCACCTGCTGGAGACGCCGATGGCGATCCCGCGATTCGCCGAGCAGGTGATGGGACCGTTCGGACGCATCTGGCTGGGCGTGGGCCTGCTGTTCGCCGGGGCCGCCACCATCAACACCCTGATGGCCGGCCTGCCGCGGATTCTCTACGGGATGGCGCTGGATGGCGCCTTGCCGAAGGCCTTCACCTACCTGCACCCGCGCTTCAAGACACCGTTGCTGTGCATCGCCGTGGCAGCGGCGATTCCCTGCCTGCACGCCTGGTGGCTGGGCGGCGACAGCGAAGGGATCATCCACCTGGTCCTGGCGGCGGTCTGCGCCTGGGGCACCGCCTACCTGCTGGTGACCCTCTCCGTGGTGCTGCTGCGCATCCGTCGCCCGGACCTGCCGCGCGCCTACCGCTCGCCGCTGTTCCCGTTGCCGCAGCTGTTCTCCAGCGCCGGAATCCTGCTGGGGATGTTCTACATCACGCCGCCGGGTATGAACCCCGCCGACATCTACCTGCCGTTCGCCCTGATGCTCGGCCTGGCGGCCGCCTACGCCCTGTTCTGGACCCTGTGCGTACAGCGGGTGAATCCGTTCCGTCCGCTGGCGGTGGAAGAGGTGCTGGAGAAGGAATTCGCCGAAGAGGACCAGCAGCAGCGGGAGAAGGCGCATGTCCGCCTGGGCGCGCTGGTATGAGCGCCACTGGCGCGACTGGCGGCCAGCCGCCTATCGCCCCGGAGCCACCCTGGCCCTGGTGCGGCGCAACCTGGCTGCGTGCGACGGCGAGGCGCAGGACGGCAGGCTGTTGCTGCGTACGAAAGAGCTGAGCCTCGAGGTTCGCGAGCGGGTCCAGGCGCACCTGTTCATGCATATCGTCAGCACCGAGTTCAGCCTGTTCGTGGCGGCGCCCGGGGGGCCGCCGGCCAGCCTGGAGCTGCGTCACGCCGGTTGCTTGCGGCGTCGCGGCATCCTTTGCAAGGTGCGCAGCGGGAGCGGGCTCGAGCCGTTGCGGGAGGCCTTGCAGGGGGGCGACCGGGCCTTGCTGGAGCAACTCATGCCGCTGGACTTCCGGAGCTTGCGCCTCTGCCGCGACGACAGGGGCTGGACCGTGAGCCTGGAACACCTGGGGGCGTGCGAGGTGGTCAACCGCTTCCCCGCCTATCGCCGCTACATCCCTCTGGTCGCCGAGCAGCGCCTGGCCCTGCTGGGCGCCTTCGCCCAATTGCAACGCCTGCTTTCTCCCGCCTGAACGGCCCTTGCCGGCTCTCCCGGATGCGTATCCGCCGGTCCATTTGCGCTAGCTTGTGGGTATATCGATAACATGTTAATCATATCGGCAGCGCTGCGTGGCTCGGTAATTGCCGCGCCATACAACAATAACGATGGCCGTTGCCGTCAGGAGGTGCCCGGTGCATACCCTGTCTTCCGCACACAACAGCTTCGAAGCCTGGAACCAGACGTTGCGCCAGGTCTGCGGGCGCTTCGAGTCGCAGCCCGCGCTGAACCGGACGCTGTTCATCGGCGATATCTCGCGGCAGGACCTCGGCGGCCTGGAGCTGGCGCAGATCCGCACCAACGCAGGGCGCATCGCCCGCCAGGCCACCCATGCCGATCATGACGACGACCGCCACTGCTTCCTGGTCGTCCAGCGCAGCGGCCATGCGCAACTGCGCCAGGGTGGGGACAGCATAGAGCTGGCGCCAGGGGAAATGGCGCTGATGGACTCCGCGGGCGGCTGCGAGATCATTCCCCACGGACTCATCGAACACACCTCGTTCCATCTCTCCCGCGACCAGGTATGCCGGCACCTGCCGCCCAGCCAGCGGGCCTTCGGCAAACTCTCGCCGAACTGCGCCAGCGGTCGCCTGCTCGGCACTGCTGGTGCAGCAGGTGTGCGCCGGAGAACTGCAACCGTGGGCGGTGGCGGACGAAGGCGGGGCGTTGCAGGAGGCGCTGATCGCCCTGCTCGGGCCGGCGCTACAGCACGCCGGCGAGGAATTGGAGGGACCGCTGGCCGGGCTCTATGGCTACAGTCTGCGCCGGCACGCGGAGCGTCTGATCGAGCAATCCCTGCAGGAGCCGCGCCTGAGTCCGGACATGCTCGCCGGCCGCCTGCGCATCTCGGTGCGCCAGTTGTACCGGTTGTTCGAGGAGCAGGGCGACAGCGTCTGCCGCTACATTCTCCGCCAGCGCCTCAGTCGCAGCGCCGCCGACCTCGGCAACCCCCGGCTGCGCGGCGAATCGATCACCTCCATCGCCTTCAAGTGGGGTTTCAGCGACTCGGCGCATTTCAGCCGGGCGTTCAAGAAGCAGTTCGAGGTTTCGCCCAAGGACTATCGGGCCGGCGCGCTACCGGCCTGACGCCGCCGCGCGCTGCCATTCGTCCCGCCGATCCGCGCCGCAGGCGGAGCTGGCCCGGTGAATGCTTGACGCTTCACCGGAGGCACAGCAAGAATGCGGCGTGTCAGGTTGCATGAAAATAACGGCGGCGCTGTCCGGGGTACCTGCCGCGACAAGCAGCACCCGATGCCCGCACCTTTCATGTCGCCAGCGAGGCGCAGGATGTCATTGCCTTGGGGCGTGCGCCGCGTCGCTATTCACTATCAGATTTCGAGTGCCCCCCTACACCATGCGAATGCGCCTGATGCTTTTGGGCGGCGGTAATGCCCTTGGACAGGCGCTGATCCGCCTAGGGGCGGAGGAAGACATCGGTTTCCTCGCGCCCAGACCACCCGAGCAGGGCTGGGATGCAGCCAGCCTCACCACCCTGCTGGACGAAACGCGCCCCGACGCGGTGATCAACCTCGCCTTCTACCACGACTGGTTCCAGGCCGAGCAGGTCGAGGCGGAGCGCCTGGGCGCCCAGGAGCGCGCCGTCGAGCGCCTCGCGGAGCTCTGCCAGCACTACGAGATCCTGCTGGTCCAGCCGTCCAGCTACCGGGTCTTCGACGGCGCCCGCGCCACCGCCTACAGCGAGAAGGACGAGACCCTTCCGCTGGGCCTGCGTGGCCAGGCGCTCTGGCGCATGGAGCAGAGCGTGCGCGCGGCCTGCCCGCGACATGTGCTGATCCGCTTCGGCTGGCTGCTGGACGAAAGCCCGAACGGCTTGCTGGGACGTTTCCTCAGCCGCGCCGAACAACCGCAGCCGCTGTTCCTCGCCGACGACCGGCGCGGCAACCCGACGCCGGTGGACGACGCCGCGCGGGTGGTGCTCTCGGTGCTCAAGCAGCTCGACTGCCAGGCGCCGCTGTGGGGCACCTACCACTACGGCGGACTGGAAGCGACCACCACCCTGGCGCTGGGACAGGTGATCCTCAACGAGGCGCGTACCTATCGCTCCAACCTGATCCAGGAGCCTTCGGCGGAGGCCCATGCCGCGCGCCCGGACGCGCTCGACGAACCGCAGCACGCGGTGATGGTCTGCAAGAAGATCCTCCACACCTTCGGCATCAAGCCGCGCGCCTGGCGCGCAGGTTTGCCGGCTCTATTGGACAGGTACTACAGGCATGTTTGAACGCCCCATCCTGATCACCGGCGGCGCCGGTTTCATCGGCTCCCACCTGACCGACGCGCTGCTGGCGCGCGGCTACCGCGTGCGTGTGCTGGACAACCTGTCCACCGGCAAGCGCGACAACCTGCCCCTGGACGACGAGCGGGTCGAACTGGTCGAGGGCGACGCCGCCGACGCGGCGACCCTGGAGGCCGCCCTGAAGGGCTGCGCGGCGGTCGCCCACCTGGCCGCGGTCGCCTCGGTACAGGCCTCGGTGGACGACCCGGTCGCCACCCACCAGAGCAATTTCATCGCCACCCTGAACCTCTGCGAAGCGATGCGCGAGCAGGGCGTGAAGCGCGTGGTGTTCGCTTCCAGCGCAGCGGTCTACGGGCAGAACGGCGAAGGCACGGCGATCGACGAAGACACCCCGAAGTCGCCGCTGACGCCCTACGCGTCGGACAAGCTGGCCAGCGAGTACTACCTCGATTTCTATCGCCGCCAGCATGGGCTGGAGCCGGCGATCTTCCGCTTCTTCAACGTCTACGGGCCGCGCCAGGACCCGTCCTCGCCCTATTCCGGGGTGATCAGCATATTCACCGAGCGCGCCCTGAAGGGGACGCCGATCACCGTGTTCGGCGACGGCGAGCAGACCCGCGACTTCATCTACGTCGCCGACCTGGTCGATTTCCTGGTCCAGGCGCTGGAGGCGACGGCGGTGGAGCCCGGGGCGGTGAACGTCGGCCTGAATCGCAGCATCAGCCTGAAGCAGTTGCTGGCGGAGATCGGCCAGGTGCTCGGTGGCCTGCCGCCGGTGACCCACGCCGACGCGCGAGCCGGTGACATCAGGCATTCGCGGGCGAACAACGAGCGCCTGCTGCGGCGTTTCCGCTTCGACCAGCCGACGCCGATGGGCGTGGGCCTGGCGCGCCTGCTCGGCCGCTGATCACCACCAGGGCTTGTTCAGCGCCAGGTAGAAGATCCCGCCCAGCAGGGCAAGGCTGAGGACGCTGAGCAGGCCCTTGCCGGGGCCCCGCGCCATCCGCAGGGCGAACGCCGCGCAGACGATGTAGCCCAGCAACAGCCCCAGCTTCGCCAGCAGCCAGAGCGGCAGCGGCCAGGGCATCGCCAGGTGCACCAGGCCGAGCGCGCTGAGCAGCAGCAGGGTGTCCACCAGATGCGGTCCCCAGCGGCGGATGCCGCTGGCCTTGCGCCCCGACCAGTTCCAGGCCAGGCGCCAGACGAACAGGGCGGCGCTGCTGAGGGCGAAGGTGATGTGCAGGGTCTTCAACCAGAGGTACATGGGGTCCGTTTCCGCAGGATGAAAAAAGGCGCCCGAAGGCGCCTTTTTCCGTTGGGGGCGCAAGCCCCGCGACAGTCTACGACTCAGAACTTGTAGCCGAAACCGATCATGTAGACCCACGGATCGACGTCCACGTCGACCTTGGTCTTGTTCACGCCCAGGGCGCTCGGGCCGTTGATGCTGGCCTTGGTGTCGATGTCCATGTACCAGACGGCCATGTTGAACAGCGCGTGCTCGTTGAGCATGTAGTCGAAGCCCAGTTCGCCGGCCAGGCCCCAGGAGTCCTGCAGCTTCATGCTGCTGAAACCCTGCGCCTTGCGGTTGCTGGCGAGGTCTTCGTCGAAGAAGGTGGTGTAGTTCACGCCCAGGCCGCCGTAGGGCTGGAAGGCGCTGTTGGTACCGCCCATGGGGTAGTACTGGAGCAGCAGGGTCGGCGGCAGTTGCTTGATGTTGGCCAGCTTGCCGTCCAGGCCCGGGCCGAGGCCCTTGACGTCGACCTGGTGGTTGAACGGAGTGGCGGCGACCAGTTCCACGCCCCACTTGTCGGCGAACATGTAGGTGAAGGTCAGGCCGAGCTGGGTGTCGCTGTCGACGGTCGCCTTGGTACCGCGCTGCTTGGCGCCGTCCAGCTTGATGTCGGAACTGCTGTCGTCGGGATCGACGGTGGCGAAGCCGCCACGGATGATGAAGTCACCGGCCTTGTGTCCTTGAATATCCGCAGCGGCGAACGGGGAGGCGACGGTGAGGGCCAGCAGGGAAGCGGTAAGCCAGGACTTACGCATGATGAGCTCCATTCCTTGTATTAGAAAGTGTTGGTGCTGCTAATGGTCAGCCAGCTAACAGTTGCCTTCCTTGACACAGCTCAATCAATCCTAGGAGCAAATGTGACCGCCGCAACGTAAACGGCGCGGCGGATTGTCGCATGTCGTTCAGCTACCTTCGTATTCGTAGGGCGTCACCTTGCTCGCCTGCATGCGGTAGCCGGCCGCCGCCAGCTCGCTGCTGGCGTTCTCCACCTTGAAGGTGCCCTCGACCCAGAACGGCTGGTACAACTCGTCCATCTGCACGCCCTTGGCGGTCTTCACGTAGACGATCTGGTTCGACGGCGGCGGCGGTACGTGGATGCAGGCGCCGTAGTAGGGCACCAGGAGGAACTCGGTGACCAGCCCGGCCTCGCTGATTTCCAGCGGCACGATGTAGCCCGGCAGCTTGGCCTCGATGCCGTCCAGTGCCTTCACCACCGGGGCGTTGGGGCTCTGCTGGCTGGCCGCCGGGCCGGCTTCGCTGAGGGCGTTGGCGAGGTCGTGGATCGGCAGCGGCGCCGGGGCGGGCGGGGCGCCGGCCGGGATCAGTTGCGACCAGGTCAGTTCGCGCGGCGCGGCGCGCGCCACGGCACTGCCCAGGAGCAGGGCGAAAGCCAGCAGGAGGACGGTCAGGGAGCGCAGCATCGGGGAATATCTCCGGGTCATAGGCGGATCGACAGGCCATCGGCCAGGGACTGGCGGTAGGCGCGCCAGGCCGGCACGCAGCCGATCAGCACGGCGGCCGCCAGGATAGCCCCGAGCAGGCTCCACTCATAGTCGCTCGGCCAGGCCAGCGGCAGGTAGATGCCGTAGTTGGCCTGGACGTAGCCCTGGCTGGCGGCGATGCCGAGGTAGAGCAGGCCGAGGCCGAGGGCGACGCCGGCCAGCGCCAGGCTGAAGGCCTCGGCCAGCAGCAGGCCGAAGATGTGCCAGGGGCGCGCGCCCACCGAGCGCAGGATGGCCATCTCCCGGCGGCGCTCGTTGAGGCTGGTGAGGATCGCCGTGAGCATGCCGATCAGGCCGGTGAGAACGACGAACAGCGAGACCACGAACAGTGCCTTCTCGGCGGTGCCCATCAGGCCCCACAGTTCCTGCAGGGCGACACCGGGGAGGATCGCCATCAGCGGTTCGCCGGGATAGTCGTTGACCTCGCGTTGCAGGGCGAAGGTCGCCACCTTGCTCTTCAGGCCGACCAGGAACGCGGTGATCGCCTGTGGTTGCAGGTCCATGTGCCGCGCCTGTTCGGCGCTGACGCGCCCGGCACCCATCGCCGGCACCCCGTTGCGCCAGTCGACGTGCAGCGCCTCCATGCCGGCGAGGGATATGTGCAGGGTGCGGTCCACCGGGGTACCGGTGCGCTGGAGGATGCCGACCACGGTGAACGGCTTGTCGTCGTGCTTGACCAGGCTCACCGTGCTCACCCCATGGGCCAGCACGATCTTCTCGCCGAGCCTGTAGTGCAGGGCTTCGGCCACCTCGGCGCCGAGCACCACGTCGAACAGGTCCTGGCCGAAGGCGCGGCCCTCGGCCAGTTGCAGTTCCTGGCCGCGGCCGTAGCGGTAGTGCTCGAAATAGCCGGCATCGGTACCCATTACCCGGTAGCCGCGGTGCGAGTCGCCGAGGGAGATCGGGATCGCCCACTTCACCCGCGGGTTTTCGGCGAAGTGCCGGTAGCTGTCCCAGCGGATGTTGTTGGTCGCGTTGCCGATGCGGAATACCGAGTAGAGCAGCAGGTTCACCGAGCCGGAGCGCGCGCCGACGATCAGGTCGGTTCCGGAGATGGTACTGGCGAAGCTGGCCTTGGCCTCGGTGCGGACCCGCTCCACCGCCAGCAGCAGGCAGGCGGAGAGGGCGATGGCGAAGATCGTCAGCAGGGCGGTGAAGCGGCGGTTGGCCAGGCTGGCCAGTGCCAGTCGGAAGAGATACATGCTCAGAGTCCTGCCGGCCGGGCGGCGCGGTTGAGATCGGAAAGGGACAGGCTGCGGTCGAACAGCCCGGCCAGGCTCTGGTCGTGGCTGACGAACAGCAGGCTGGCGCCGGCCTCGCGGCATTCGGCGAAGAGCAACTGGAGAAACGCCTCGCGGCTGTCGGCGTCGAGCGCCGAGGTCGGCTCGTCGGCGATCACCAGCTCCGGCTGGCCGATCAGCGCGCGGGCGGCGGCGACCCGCTGCTGCTGGCCGATGGACAGGCTGTCGGCGCGGCGTTCGTGCAGTTCGCCGCCGAGGCCGAGCTGGCCGAGCAGATGGCTGGCGGCCTGCGCCGGGCTACCGTGGCGTTCGCGGGCGCGCTGACGGCGCAACGCGGAAAAGTGACAGGGCAGCTCGACGTTCTCGCGTACCGAGAGGAATGGCAGCAGGTTGAACTGCTGGAAGATGTAGCCGGTGTGGTCGACGCGGAAATGGTCGCGGCGCGCGGCGGACAGCTTTTCCAGGTCCTCGCCGAGCAGGCGGATGCTGCCGCGGCCGGGCTTCTGCACGCCGCCGAGGAGGCCGAGCAGGGTGGTCTTGCCGCTGCCGGAAGGCCCCTTGAGGAACAGGCTCTCGCCGCGTTCGAGATGGAAGCTGGGAATGTCCAGCAACTCCGCCTGGCCGGGCCAGGCGAAGCCGAGGTTGGTCAGGGTGATCAGTGCGCTCATGGGGGTAGGGGCGGAACGCTCCGCCGGAGCCTCGAGAATGGATGGAGGGGCGCCGCGCCGAATCCCTCGCGGCGCTTCCGGAACGATCCTACAGCTTCAGCTCGGCGCTGGCCGGGGCCAGGTCGGCGCCTTTCTGGCCGTCGGGACCGATCAGTTGTACCTGAATTTTCTGGGTGGCGGGGAAGCGCTTGAAGAACTCGGCGAGGGTCAGCAGCTTGAGCAGCTCGGGCTTCTCGCAACTGAGCTGGTAATGGGCGTGGATATCGGCATGACCGTGTTCGTGTTCGTGTTCGTGTTCATGTTCGTGGCCTGCCTTCTCCTTGTGCGCGTGGGCCGGCGCCTTGTCGCCGAACAGCGGACTCCGCAGTTCCTGGTTGGCCACCGAGCAGCCGGCGGTGACCGGCAGGGCGAACAGCTCCAGCGGTTTTTCCAGTTGCGCGCGGGCCTTGGCCACGGCGGCCTTGTCCGCGTCGGTGCTGGCGGCGTGTTCGAAACCGACCAGGTTCATCGCCGGGCTGTCCAGCTCCAGTTCGAGGGTCTTGCCGTCCAGCGCCACGTTCAACTGGGCGACGCCGTGCTCGTGCTTGCCCAGGCTGCCGTGGGCGTGGTCATGGTCGTGGTCGTCATGGGCCTGGGCGGCGAACGGCAGCAAGACGAGGGCTAACAGCAGTGGGCGCATGAACGGGACTCCGGCAAGGAAGGAAAAGAGTTTGTTACGTTATAACGAATTTTTCCGCCTGCCTAGCCTGGCCGATTTGGCCCCTACGCGCCGACGTGGGAGCATGGCGCGATTCGCTTGTGGAGAAACGAGATGGTGCGGATTCGCGGAAGCATCGGCGACTGGCCGGTGGACCTGACCCTGGAACTGGACGCCGAGGATTGGCGCCAGCTGGCGCAACACGTGCCCCCGCCGCCGCTGGGCGAGCCGCAGGCCGCGGCGGCCAGGGCGCCGGCGCCGGCAGCGCCGGTGGATCGCCTGTGGCAGACCGCCCAGGACCTGCTGCGCGGCAGCGGGCGGATCGAGGGGCCACAGTTGCTGGCGGAGTTGGAGGGGTTCAGCGGCAATGCCGGCGCCGCCAAGCAACTGCTGGTGCGCCTGCGGCACGACGCCCGGGTCAAGGTCGAGGTGGTCGACGGCACCCAGGTGTTCGTCTGGCTGGAGGACTGAGCCCCGCGGACGGGGCTCGGCGACTCAGTAGAGCGCCTGGTACAGCTTGCGGCGGTAGGCGGTGACCAGCGGGTGGTCGTTGCCAAGCAGGTCGAAGACCTGCACCAGGGTCTTGCGCGGCAGGTCGTCCTGGTAGTCTCGGTTGCGCAGGAACAGCTTGAGCAGTCCGTCCAGAGCCGCCTCGTACTGCTGCCGGGCGAGCTGCTGGACGGCCAACTGGTAGGCCGCCTCGTCGTCGCCGGCATCGGCGGCCAGACGGCTCTTCAGTTCTGCACTGTCGGGCAGGTCGGCAGCCTGGCGCAGGAAGGTCAGTTGCGCGCGGGCGCCGGCCAGGGCCTGCTTGTGCTCGTCGCTCTTCACCGCGTCGAGGATGGCCTGCGCCTCTTCCAGTTCGCCGCGCTCGGCCAGGCAGCGGGCGTAGAGGATCAGCGCCGCGGGGTTGTCGTTGTTCTCCGCCAGCAGGGCTTTCAGGGTCGCTTCGGCGTCGCCGATGCGGCCTTCGGCGAACAGCGCCTGGGCCACTTCCAGCGGGTCTTCGTCGGGCAGCGCCGGTGCTTTCACATGGGGTTCCAGCAGGGCGCGGATCTGCGATTCGGGCTGGGCGCCGGCGAAACCGTCGACCGGCTGGCCATCCTTGAACAGGACCACGGTCGGCAGGCTGCGGATGCCGAAGCGCATCACGATGTCCTGCTCGACGTCGCAGTTGACCTTGGCCAGCAGCAATTCGCCCTGGTAGGACTCGGCGATCTGCGCCAGCAGCGGCATCAGCGCCTTGCACGGGGCGCACCAGTCGGCCCAGAAGTCCACCAGGACCGGCTTGTGGAACGAGTTCTCGATGACCAACTGCTCGAAGTTGGCGCCGGTGACGTCGAAGATGTAGGGCGTATCGCTCATGTCGATTCTCGGAAACGCAAGGTGGTGACCACTATAAGTGGGGGCGCGCCGCGCGCAAACAAGCCCGTGCCTCAGGCTTGCCCGCGTTCGGCGTGATACAGGCTGACCAGGCGGAATTCGGCGGGCTCGGCGAGGTCCGGCCAGGTACAGGCGTCGAGCACGTCCAGGCGCCGGTACAGCGGATGACGGAAGTCACGGACCCGCGAGTCGGCGACCAGCGCCTGGCGGCCGCGGCTGAGGAACTGGTCGAGCAGCGGCAGGTTGGCGCGGTCGTAGAGCACGTCGGCCACCAGGATCAGGTCGAAGCGATCGTCCTCGGCGAAGAAGTCCGCCGAATAGCTCAGCTCCACTCCGTTCAGTTCGGCGTTCGCCCGGCTCGCTGCCAGCGCCAGGGGATCCAGGTCGCAAGCCACCACCTCGGCGGCGCCGGCTCGGGCCGCGGCGATCGCCGCCACCCCGGAGCCGCTACCGAAGTCCAGCACGCGCTTGTCGCGGACCCACTGCGGGCGCTCCGCCAGCCAGCGCGCCAGGACCAGCCCGCTGGCCCAGCAGAAGCACCAGTACGGCGGCTCTTCGAGGATGCGGCGGGTTTCCTCCGGGCTGAACTGGCGGTCCATGTTCTGCGCGTCGATCAGCCACAGGCGCAGGTCGGTGCCGGGCAGCGCGGTGGCGCTGAGCCGGGCGTCGCCGAGCAGCTCGCCCAGCGCCTGGGTCAGGGCTTGCGGTGCCGTCACGGCGCGCGTACCAGGCGCAGTTCGCCGAGGGACTGGGTGGTCGGCTGGGCGATCCGCAACGGATGCAGGCGCCAGGCCAACTGGCCGGACTGGATCACCCGCGCGTGCAGTTCGACGCGCAGAGCGCCACCGGCCGGCGGGAAGGATTCGGGGTTGAACGGCAGGCGGAAGGGCATGAGTTCGCCGGTGGCCAGCACCGTCTCGCTGGCCAGCAGCCGCTGTGGACGGTCGCGCTCGTCGATCACCAGCAGTGCCATCTGCACCTCGCTGCCGCGTGGCAGGCTGCCCTGGATGCTGCTCAGCGTTCCGCTCAGCTCGCGCAGGTGGGCCGGCAGCACCGGCTCGACCATGGTCACGCTGCGCGAAGCTTGCGGCGTTGGCGCAGGCTTCGGCTTGTCGCTGGAACAAGCGGCGAGGAGAAGGACGGCCAGCAGGGCGATCGAGCGCAGGGTCATGGGCTGCTCCATAGCGGTGGAATCCGGGCGGCGCTTGTATAGCGCAAAGTGTGATTCTTGTCGCGCTTCGCGTAGGCCGCAATGTCCGATTCTTCCCGCCTCTCCCATCGTGCCGGCGCCGGTCGATTCTGCGGGTGCTCGGTCGGGCGCGGATGCGCTACCATGCGGCTTCCTTCAGCTACGCCTGTATCAGCACCATGCATTGTCCCTTCTGCGGTGCCCATGACACCAAAGTGATTGACTCGCGACTGGTCGCCGAGGGCGATCAGGTGCGCCGGCGCCGCGAGTGCCTGGCCTGCGGCGAACGCTTCACCACCTTCGAGACCGCCGAGCTGGTCATGCCGCGCCTGATCAAGCAGGACGGCAGCCGCCAGCCGTTCGACGAGGACAAGCTGCGCGCCGGCATGCAGCGTGCCCTGGAGAAGCGTCCGGTCAGCGTCGAGCGCCTGGAAGCGGCCATCGGCCACATCAAGCATCAGTTGCGCGCCACCGGCGAGCGCGAGATCAAGTCGCGGGTGCTGGGCGAACTGGTGATGGCCGAGCTGCAGAAGCTCGACGAAGTCGCCTACATCCGCTTCGCCTCGGTCTACCGGCGCTTCCAGGACCTCAACGAATTCCGCGAGGAGATCGAACGCCTCGCCCGCGAGCCGGCCAAGGAATGAACGCCGCCGACCCGCTGTACATGGCCCGCGCCCTGGAACTGGCGCGCCAGGGGCTGTACTCCACCCATCCGAATCCGCGCGTCGGCTGCGTGCTGGTCAAGGACGGCCAGGTGGTCGGCGAGGGCTGGCACGTCCGCGCCGGCGAGCCGCACGCCGAGGTCCATGCCCTGCGCCAGGCCGGCGAGAATGCACGCGGCGCCACCGCCTACGTGACCCTCGAGCCCTGCAGTCATTTCGGCCGCACCCCGCCGTGCGCCGACGCGCTGGTGGGTGCCGGGGTGGCGCGGGTGGTCGCGGCGATGCAGGATCCCAACCCCGAGGTCGCCGGTCGCGGCCTGCTGCGTCTGATGCAGGCCGGTATCGCGGTGCAGAGCGGGGTCCTCGAGGCCGAGGCGCGGGAACTCAACATCGGTTTCATCAAGCGCATGGAGCATGGCCTGCCGTTCGTCCGGGTCAAGCTGGCGATGAGCCTGGACGGGCGCACCGCCATGGCCAGCGGGGAAAGCCAGTGGATCACCGGCCCCGCCGCGCGTTCGGCGGTGCAGCGCTTGCGCGCTCGCTCCAGCGTGGTGCTGTCCGGCGCCGATACGCTGCTGGCGGACGATGCGCGGCTCAACGTTCGCCCCGACGAACTGGGCCTGAACGCCGAGCTTACCGCGCTCGCCGCGGCTCGCCAGCCGTTGCGGGTGCTGGTCGACGGGCGCCTGCGGGTGCCGCTGGAATCGGCGTTCTACCAGGCCGGTCCGGCACTGGTGGCGACCTGCGCCGCCGCCTCGGCGCGCGAACGCTTCCAGGACGCCGGTCACGAACTGCTGGCGCTGCCCTCCGCCGAGGGGCATGTCGACCTGCACAAGCTGCTCGTGGAACTGGCGGCGCGCGGCGCCAACGAAGTGCTGGTGGAGGCCGGCCCCCGCCTGGCCGGCGCCTTCGCCCGGCTGGGGCTGGTAGATGAGTACCGGCTGTTCGTCGCGCCGAAGTTCCTCGGCTCCAGCGCCCGTCCTTTGCTCGATTGGCCGCTGGCGCGGATGGCCGATGCGGCGCAGTTGCGGATCGACGACATCCGCGCGGTGGGCGACGACTGGCTGGTCACCGCGCGGCCCCATCCGCGGGACGCCTGAACTTCGCTGCGCGGCGACGCGGCGGACGATGCACAAGCGGCGCAACTGTGGTAAAACGCCACACGGCCATCTTGGTGGCCGTAACGTTCTCAGGGCGGGGTGAAAGTCCCCACCGGCGGTAATGGCGCGCAAGGCGCCTAGCCCGCGAGCGCTTGCCGGACCGGCCACCGCCGGACGACAAGGTCAGCAGACCCGGTGCGATTCCGGGGCCGACGGTCATAGTCCGGATAAAGAGAGAACGGGATTGCCTGCCTGGGCGTACCCTGTGCGCCCGCAAGATCCCCTTCGATCCAAAAAGCCCTGTTTTTCACGAAACAGGAGTTCGTCATATGTCTTCATCTTGGAATACCCGCGCTATGGCACGCAGGCCGCTCGGCGTCGCGCCGGCCATGCTGCGCGCCTGTGCGGCGGAAAAACGGGAGGTCGCATGTTCACCGGCATAATCGAATCGATCGGCAGCGTCCGCGCGATGACGCCCAAGGGCGGCGACCTGCGGGTCTACATCGCCACCGGCAAGCTCGACCTGGGCGACGTCAAGCTCGGCGACAGCATCGCGGTCAACGGCGTCTGCCTGACCGCGGTGGAACTGCCCGGCGATGGCTTCTGGGCCGACGTCAGCCGCGAGAGCCTGGCGCGCACCGCCTTCCAGCACCTGAAGGTGGGCAGCCGGGTGAACCTGGAAAAGGCCCTGACGCCGACCACCCGCCTCGGCGGACACCTGGTGAGCGGCCACGTCGACGGCGTCGGCGAGGTGCTCAAGCGCGAGGAGAACGCCCGCGCCATCCAGTTCACCGTGCGTGCCCCGCGCGAACTGGCCAGGTACATCGCGCACAAGGGCTCGATCACCGTCGACGGCACCAGCCTCACGGTGAACGCGGTGAACGGCGCGGAGTTCGAGCTGACCATCGTCCCGCATACGCTCAGCGAAACCATCATGGCCGAGTACCAGCCCGGACGCCGGGTCAACCTCGAGGTCGACCTGCTGGCCCGTTACCTGGAGCGCCTGCTGCTTGGCGACAAGGCCGCCGAGCCCAGCGCCTCCGGCATCAGCGAAGCGTTTCTCGCCGAGAACGGTTTTCTCAAGTAACCCACGAATTGCATAAGGGGGTGCCCATGGCACTCAACACGATCGACGAACTGATCGAAGACATCCGCCAAGGCAAGATGGTCATCCTGATGGATGACGAGGACCGCGAGAACGAAGGCGACCTGATCATGGCCGCCGAATGCGTCCGCACCGAAGACATCAACTTCATGGTCAAGCATGCCCGCGGCCTGGTCTGCATGCCGATGACCCGCGAGCGTTGCGAGCGCCTCGGCCTGCCGCTGATGGTGCAGCGCAACGGCTCCGGCTTCGGCACCAAGTTCACTGTCTCCATCGAGGCCGCCGAGGGCGTCACCACCGGCATCTCCGCCGCGGACCGCGCCCGCACCGTGCAGGCTGCGGCGGCGAAGAACGCCGTGGCCGCCGACATCGTCAGCCCCGGCCACATCTTCCCGCTGATGGCCCAGCCAGGCGGTACCCTGGCTCGCGCCGGGCACACCGAGGCGGCCTGCGACCTGGCGCGGATGGCCGGGTTCGAACCGTCCGGGGTGATCTGCGAGGTGATGAACGACGACGGCAGCATGGCTCGCCGGCCCGAACTGGAGGCGTTCGCCGCCGAGCACGGGATCAAGATCGGCACCATCGCCGACCTGATCCACTACCGGCTGATCCACGAGCGCACCGTCGAGCGCATCGCCGAGCAGCCGCTGGACAGCGAACTGGGCCACTTCAACCTGATCACCTACCGCGACTCGGTGGAGGGCGACGTGCACCTGGCGCTGACCCTCGGCAAGGTCTGCGCGGAAGAGCCGACCCTGGTCCGCGTGCACAACATGGACCCGCTGCGCGACCTGCTGCAGGTCAACCAGCCGGGCCGCTGGAGCCTGCGCGCGGCGATGACCAAGGTCGCCGAGGCGGGCAGCGGCGTGGTGCTGCTGCTCGGCCACCAGATCGGCGGCGACGACCTGCTCGCCCATGTCCGCGAGATCGCTTCGGCGCCGGCCCCGGCGCCCAAGGCCACCACCACCTACAGCACCGTCGGTGCCGGCTCGCAGATCCTGCGTGACCTCGGCGTGCGCAAGATGCGCCTGCTGAGTGCGCCGATGCGCTTCAATGCGATATCCGGTTTCGACCTGGAAGTTGTAGAATACCTGCCCGCCGAATAAGGCCTGTCCCGCCCGCCGCGTGCAAGATCGCGGCGGGCGCTATGCTGGACCGACCTTTCGACCCTTTTCGCTCGGGGCGCAACGGCGCCCCGGCTCTTTAACAGATGAGACCTGCTCATGACCCTGAAGACCATCGAAGGTACCTTCATTGCTCCCAAAGGCCGCTACGCCCTGGTGGTCGGCCGCTTCAACAGCTTCGTCGTGGAAAGCCTGGTCAGCGGCGCCGTCGACGCCCTGGTCCGCCACGGCGTGGCTGAAAGCGAGATCACCATCATCCGCGCCCCGGGTGCCTTCGAGATCCCGCTGGTGACCCAGAAGGTCGCCCAGCAAGGCGGCTTCGACGCCATCATCGCCCTCGGCGCGGTGATCCGTGGCGGCACCCCGCACTTCGAATACGTGGCCGGCGAGTGCACCAAGGGCCTGGCCCAGGTGTCCCTGCAGTTCGGCATCCCGGTCGCCTTCGGCGTCCTCACCGTCGACTCCATCGAGCAGGCCATCGAGCGCTCCGGCACCAAGGCCGGCAACAAGGGCGCCGAAGCCGCGCTGTCGGCCCTGGAAATGGTCAGCCTGCTGGCGCAGTTGGAGGCCAAGTGAGCAATCAAGACAGCGGCAACCCGGCAGCCAAGCCGCCGAAAGGCAAGACCGCCGCTCGCCGCAAGGCCCGCAGCCTGGCCGTCCAGGCCCTGTACTCCTGGCAGATCGCCGGCCAGCCCCTGCACGAGATCGAGGCGCAGTTCCGCACCGACAACGACTTCTCCGAGGTCGACGGCGCCTACTTCCACGAGATCCTGCACGGCGTGCCGCGACAGAAGAGCGAGCTGGACTCCACCTTCGAGCCCTGCCTGGACCGCCCGCTGGCCGAGATCGACCCGGTCGAGCTGGCCATCCTGCGGCTGTCCACCTACGAGCTGCGCAACCGCATCGACGTGCCCTACAAGGTAGTGATCAACGAGGGCATCGAGCTGGCCAAGACCTTCGGCGCCACCGACGGCCACAAGTTCGTCAACGGCGTGCTCGACAAGCTGGCGCCGCGCCTGCGCGCCGCCGAGCTGCGCGGCGGCAAGCGCTGATCCCGCGCCGGCGGCGTCATGGGTGAGTTCGAGCTGATCCGCCGCTTCTTCGCCGCGGCCGCCTGCGCGGCGCCGGCGACGGAGGTGGCCCTCGGCATCGGCGACGACTGTGCCCTGCTGGCGCCGCCTGCCGGCGAACAGCTGGCGGTCTCCACCGACACCCTGGTGGAAGGTGTGCATTTTCCCGCCGGTTGCGACCCTTTCCTTCTTGCCCAGCGCGCCCTGGCGGTCTCCGCCAGCGACCTGGCGGCGATGGGCGCCGCGCCCCTGGCCTTCACCCTGGCCCTGACCTTGCCGCAGGCCGACGCCGAGTGGTTGCAGGGCTTCGCCCGCGGCCTCGACGCCATGGCCCGGCAGTGCGGCCTGGCCCTGGTCGGCGGCGACACCACGCGCGGCCCGCTGAGCATGACCCTGACCGTATTCGGCAGGGTGCCGGCCGGCCAGGCGCTGACCCGCGCCGGTGCGCGCCCGGGCGACCTGCTCTGCGTCGGGGGCCCGCTCGGCGAGGCTGGAGCGGCGCTGGAACTGGTGCTGGAGCGAAGATCGGCGCCCGCCGAGGTGGCCGAACCGCTGCTGGCGCGCTACTGGACGCCGGCCCCGCAATTCGGTCTGGGCCTCGCCCTGCGCGGCAAGGCCAGCGCCGCCCTGGACATCTCCGACGGGCTGCTCGCCGACTGCGGGCATATCGCCCGCGCTTCCGGCGTCGCCCTGCTGGTCGAATGCCAGCGCTTGCAGGCAAGCGCCGCGTTGAGCGGCCTGCTCGCCGGCGAGGAAGCCTTGCGCCAGCAACTGGCCGCCGGCGACGACTACGTGCTGGCCTTCACCCTGCCGTCTGCGTACCTTGGCGAGATTCGCGCCGCGTGGCCGGCCATGGCCGTCATCGGCCGGGTCGAGGCGGGGCAGGGGGTGCACCTGCTCGACGCCGACGGAAAGGAACTCATACCGGCCGTGGCCGGCTACCAACATTTCGGAACCCAACGTGACTGAGCATCCTGATCAGACGCCGGCGCAGCCGGTGCCGCCGTCGGTCTGGCGCAATCCCTGGCATTTCCTCGCCTTCGGCTTCGGCTCCGGCACCCTGCCCAAGGCGCCGGGCACCTGGGGGTCGCTGGTGGCCATCCCGTTCATCCCGCTGTGGCAGATGCTGCCGGACTGGGGCTACTGGCTGATGCTGGGAGTGACCATGCTGTTCGGCTTCTGGCTGTGCGGCAAGGTCGCCGACGACCTGCGCGTGCACGACCACGAAGGCATCGTCTGGGACGAGATGGTCGGCATGTGGATAACCCTCTGGCTGGTGCCGGAGGGCTGGTGGTGGCTGCTGATCGGCTTCGTCGTGTTCCGCATCGTGGATATTCTCAAACCCTGGCCGATCAGTTGGGTGGACCGCAACGTGCACGGCGGCGTCGGGATCATGCTCGACGACGTCCTGGCCGGGGTATTCGCCTGGCTGGTCATGCAGGGTCTAGTCTGGGGATGGGTACACTGGCTGGTCTGAGGCCTCCCATGCGTCTGCTCGTCCTGTTCTGCTGCCTGTGGCTGCTGCCCGGCGTCGCTTCCGCCGAACCCTCCGTGGGCGAGATCCGCGTGGTCAGCGAAACCTGGACGCGCTACACCCAGGAGGACGGTCGCGGGGTGGCCTGGGACCTGCTGCGGGCCGTCTACGAGCCGGCCGGGGTACGCCTGCGGATCGCCAACGAGCCCTATACCCGGGCGGTCGGCCTGGTCCTGCGCGGCGAGGCCGACGCCTGGGTCGGCGCCTACCGCGGGGAAATCGACGAAGCGCTTTACCCTCGCTGGCCCTATGACGTCGATCCGATCGCCGTGCTTTCCCTGAAGGACAATCCGCCGCCGCCGCTGGAGGGCCTGAGCCGGTTCCGCCTGTCATGGATGCGTGGCTACGCCTTCGCCCGCTATTTCCCTACCCTGACCCCGCACAGCGAGTTGCAGCGCCGCACCTCGGCGCTGCCGATGCTGCTCAACCACCGGGTCGACTATTTCATCGATTCGCGTCCGGAACTGGAGGAAATGCTCGCAGGGGCCGGAGCGCTGGCGGCTGAGTACCGCATCACCGACGTCACTCGGTTGCCGCTGTATCTTGGCTTCTCCGATTCCCCCAGGGGCCGTGAGCTGCTGGCGCTGTTCGACCGGCGCATGCGGCAGTTGCATGCCAGCGGCGAGCTGGAGCGGATCTTCGCCCGCTGGAACTGGCCCTATGCGCCGTTGAAGGCAATCCTGCCACCCAAGGAGTGATCATGCTGCGGCTGTGCGTCGCCCTGTTTTCCAGCGTTCTCGCGTTGTCCTCGCTGGCCGCGCCCCAGGTGTTCGTGGTCGGCCTGTTCCCCGGCGCGGCGGTACTCAACGTCGATGGCCAGCGCAAGCTGGTCAGGGTCGGCCAGACCGGCCCGCAGGGCGTCCAGGTGGTCAGCGCCGACAGCCGCAAGGCGGTGCTGCGGATCGACGGCGTCGAGCGCACCTACGAACTGAGCCGCGAATACAACGAGGCGGGCTATTCGGCGCCGCAGCGGCAAAGCTTCAGCATCGCCCGCGGTACGGGCGGGCACTATTGGGTGGCTGGCTCGGTGAACGGGCAGAACATGCAGTTCCTGGTGGATACCGGCGCCACCAGCATCGCCATGAACGAGAACGAGGCGCGCCGCCTGGGTATCGATTACCGGGTGGACGGCAAGCCGATGGTCGCCTCCACCGCCAGCGGCACCTCGCGCGGCTGGCGGGTGACCCTGGACCGGGTGAAGATCGGCGGTATCGAGTTGCTGGGTGTCGAGGCGGCGGTGATCGAGGGTGGCTATCCGACCGAAGCCCTGCTCGGCATGAGTTTCCTCAACCGGGTGCGTTGGCGCGAGGAACAGGGAATGCTGCTTATCGAGGCCAAGCATTGAATGTCGCTCGCTCATAACCCGGGGTTCTATTCATCGTCCATCTCGATAGGTATTTGCGGCATTTCGAGCTGACCGGGCGCCGGACGCTGCTGGTACAATGGCGGACTTCCGTTTCCCTAGGAGTTCCCCGGTGTCCGTCGTGTTCGTCGCCGCCTCCAAACTGCCGACTCCCTTCGGCGAATTCACCATGCATGGCTTCCTCGACGAGGAGAGCGGCAAGGAACATGTAGCCCTGAGCATGGGCGACATCGCCGATGGCGCGCCGGTGCTTGGCCGCCTGCATTCCGAATGCCTGACCGGCGACGCGCTGTTCAGCCTGCGCTGCGATTGCGGTTTCCAGCTGGAAGGCGCGCTTGCCGCCATCGCCGAGGAGGGCCGCGGCGTGCTCCTCTACCTGCGCCAGGAAGGTCGCGGTATCGGCCTGCTGAACAAGATCCGTGCCTATGAATTGCAGGATGGCGGTGCCGACACCGTCGAGGCGAACCTGCAACTGGGTTTTGGCGCCGACCAGCGCGACTACGCCATGTGCCAGCCGATGCTCGCGCACCTGGGCGTCTCCTCCCTGCGCCTGATGACCAACAATCCGCGCAAGGTCAAGGCGCTGGAAAGCTACGCCATCACCGTGGCGGAGCGCGTGCCGCTGCAAAAGGGCCTGAACAAGCACAACAGGCGCTACCTGGCGACCAAGGCCGGCAAGCTCGGGCACATGCTCGGCAGCCTGCACCAGGGCGAGGCGGAAACCACGTGAGTCGCCAGCAAGCCCGCGGCGCGCTGGGACGTGCCTGGTGGTTGCAACTGGCGTTGGCGCTGTTGCCGCTGATCCTGGTCGAGTTCTTCCTCGGCGAACTGCAACCCCTTCCCCATGGCCTGGCGATGCCGCTGTTCATCGCCGCGCTGCTGTCGATGTTCGTCAACCTGCCGCTGTTCGGTGCCTACAAGCGTGGTCTCATCGCCACCCAGAAAGCGCTGGATACGGCGGAGGAAGCCGCCGCCTGGACCCGTCTGGCGCAGGTGCGCCGCAAGGCCCTGTTCGGCGCCAGCCTGCCGGCCTGGATCGGCGTGCCGGGTGTGTTCGCTGGGCTCAACGGCGTTGCGCTGATCCTGCTCGGGGTCACCAGCCTGGTGCTGTTCTGGCTCTACCGTATTCCGCGTCAACTCGGTTGATGCGCTCGTTCTGGCTGCTCGCCTGCCTGCTCCTCAGCCTTTCCGCCGGGGCGGCGCAGCGGGTGGTCAGCCTGGCGCCTTCGCTGACCGACAGCGTCCTCGAACTCGGCGCCGCGCGCCGCCTGGTCGGCGTGCTGGATGGCGGCGAGCGTCCGGCGGCGATTGGCGACCTGCCTTCCGTCGGCCGCTACGGCCAGGTCAATCTCGAACGCCTGCTGGAACTGCAGCCCGATCTGATCCTGGTCTGGCCCGGCAGCGTGCCCGAGGCGCAGTTGCAGCGTCTGCGGGACTTCGGCATCGCCCTCTTCATCGCCGAACCGCACAGCCTCGACGAACTGGCCCTGCAACTGGCTGCGCTGGGCGAGGCATTGGGCGAGGCCGAGGCCGGCCAGCGGTTGTCGGCCAGGTTCCGCGAAGGCATGCGGCGCCTGGCCGAGCGCTACCGGCGGGACAAGCCGCTGAAGGTGTTCTACCAGGTCTGGGACCGGCCGCTGTACACCATTGGCGGACGCCAGGTGATCAGCGATGCGCTGCGCGTCTGCGGCGCCGAGAACCTGTTCGGCGACCTGCCGCAGCCGGCGCCGCAGGTCAGCGTCGAGGCGGTTCTGGCGCGCGACCCGGCGGTCATCGTCGCCGGCAGTCACGCCCAGCTCGAACTCTGGCGGCAATGGCCGGCGCTGGCGGCGACGCGGCGCGGACAGCTGTACCGGATCGAAGACAAGAACCTCGAGCGGCCGAGCTTCGCCATGCTGGCGGCGACCGAGAAACTCTGCCGCTCGCTCGCCGGGGCGCGCTGAATGCTTGCCGGTATCGCGCTGTATCGGCGGATAACGCCGGTGGCGTTATTCGTCCTACGGGCAATTGGGGGGTAGGGCGAATAACCGCAACGCGGTTATCCGCCGTTGTTGCTGGGTTTGGCGCTACTGCCGGTCGAGACGCTGGCGTACTGCCTTTTCGATGCCCGCGGCATCCAGGCCGCATTCGGCGAGCATCTCGCTGGGCTTGGCGTGTTCGACGTAGTAGTCGGGCAGGCCCAGTTGCAGCAGCGGGACTTCGAGGCCCTCGCTGGCGAGGAACTCGCCGACCGCCGAGCCGGCGCCGCCCATCACGGCGTTTTCCTCGATGGTCACCAGCAGTTCGTGGCTGCCCGCCAATTCGCGTACCAGGGCTTCGTCGAGGGGTTTGACGAAACGCATGTCGACGACCGTGGCGTCGAGGCTTTCGGCGACCTTCATCGCCTCCGCCAACTGCACGCCGAAGACCAGCAGTGCGACCCTGCCGCCGCGCCGACGGACCACGCCCTTGCCGATCTCCACCGGTTGCAGGTCCGGATCGATCGGATGGTTGGGGCCGCTGCCGCGTGGATAGCGCACCGCGGCCGGGCCATCGAACAGATAGCCGGTGGTGAGCAGCTTGCGCAGCTCGTCCTCGTCGCTGGGGGTCATCACCAGCATGCCGGGGATGCAGCGCAGGTAGGAGATGTCGAAGCTGCCGGCGTGGGTCGGGCCGTCCTCGCCGACCAGGCCGGCGCGGTCGATGGCGAACAGCACGTCGAGGTGCTGCACGGCGACGTCATGGATCAACTGGTCGTAGGCGCGCTGGAGGAAGGTCGAGTAGATCGCCACCACCGGCTTCATGCCCTCGCAGGCCATGCCGGCGGCCAGGGTCACGGCATGCTGTTCGGCGATGGCGACGTCGAAGTAGCGTTCCGGGTAGCGTTCGCTGAAGGCCACCAGGTCGGAACCTTCCTTCATCGCCGGGGTGATGCCGAGCAGGCGCGCGTCCTGGGCGGCCATGTCGCACAGCCACTGGCCGAAGACGCTGGAATACTTGGGTCCGCCGGTCTTCTTCGGCGCACTGCCGGGAGCTTCCAGTTTGGTGATCGCGTGGTAGCCGATCGGATCCAGTTCGGCCGGGGCGAAGCCCTTGCCTTTCTTGGTCACCACATGGAGGAACTGCGGGCCCTTCATGTCGCGCATGTTGCGCAGGGTAGCCACCAGGGTCGGCAGGTCGTGGCCGTCGATCGGGCCGATGTAGTTCCAGCCGAGTTCCTCGAACAGGGTGCCGGGGACCAGCATGCCCTTGGCGTATTCCTCGGTGCGCCGGGCGATCTCCCAGGCCCCGGGCAGGCGCGAGAGCACCTTCTTGCTGCCCTCGCGCATGCTGCTATAGGTGCGGCTGGAGAGGATCTTCGCCAGGTAGTTGGAGAGCCCGCCGACGTTGTGCGAGATCGACATGTCGTTGTCGTTGAGGATCACCAGCATGTCGGCGTCGACTTCCGAGGCGTGGTTGAGTGCCTCGAAGGCCATGCCGGCGGTCAACGCACCGTCGCCGATCACGGCCACCGACTTGCGCTCCTTGCCTTGCAGGCGGGCGGCGATGGCCATGCCCAGGGCGGCGCTGATGGAGGTGCTGGAGTGGCCGACGCCGAAGGTGTCGTACTCGCTCTCTGCGCGGCGCGGGAAGGCCGCCAGGCCGTTCTTCTGGCGCAGGGTGCCCATCAGCTCGCGGCGTTCGGTGAGGATCTTGTGCGGATAGGCCTGGTGGCCGACGTCCCAGACCAGGCGGTCGTCCGGAGTGTCGAAGACGTAATGCAGGGCGATGGTCAGCTCGACCACGCCGAGGCCGGCGCCGAAATGACCGCCGGTCTGGCCGACGGTATACAGCAGGTACTGGCGCAGCTCGTCGGCCAGGGTTTCCAGGTCCGCCTCGCCCAGCCGGCGCAGTTCGGCCGGCGAAGAGGCGCGGTCGAGCAGGGGCGTGGCGGGGCGCTCGCGGGGAATCTCATGGAGCGTCTTGGGCATCAGGCTGTCGTTATGCAATCCGGAGAGGCCAGCAGTTTACCTGATGCACCGGCCGCGCCCAAGCAAGGGAGCCCCTACCTTTGCCGGGGACTTCCGACGACCCGTCGGTCAGTTGCGTCGCTCGACGATGTAGCGGGCCAGTTGGCGCAGCGGGTCGGCGCTCGGCGGAAAACCGTCGAGGGCGGCCAGGGCCTGGTCGCGCAGCTCCAGGGCATAGCCTTTGGCGGCCTCCAGGCCGAGCAGGGCGGGATAGGTCGGCTTGTTGTGCGCCTGGTCCTTGCCCTGGGTCTTGCCGAGGGTGGCGGTGTCGCTTTCCACGTCGAGGATGTCGTCCTGCACCTGGAAGGCCAGGCCGATCGCCTCGGCGTAGCGCTCCAGGGCGGCCAGCGCGGCGGGCTCGGCGCGACCGCTGGCGAGGGCGCCGAGGCGCACGCTGGCTTCGATCAGCGCGCCGGTCTTGTGCCGGTGCATGACTTCCAGGGCCGCCTGGTCGAGGGCCACGCCGACCGAGCCGAGGTCGATCGCCTGGCCGCCGACCATGCCGGCGGAGCCTGCGGCGCGCGCCAGGCGGGTGAGCATTTCCAGACAGACGGCATGTTCCTGCGGATTGCGCCGGGTGTCGGCGAGCACTTCGAAGGCCAGCGCCTGCAAGCCGTCGGCGGCGAGGATCGCGGTGGCCTCGTCGAAGGCCCGGTGGGTGGTCGGCTGGCCACGGCGCAGGTCGTCGTCGTCCATTGCCGGCAGGTCGTCGTGGACCAGCGAGTAGGCATGGATCAGCTCCACCGCGCAGGCCGCGGCGTCGGCGCACTGCGGCGCACCGCCGAGGGCCTCGCAGGCGGCGTAGGCGAGCAGCGGGCGAACCCGCTTGCCACCGTTCATCACGCTGTAGCGCATGGCCTCGTAGAGGCGTTGCAGTTCTTCGCGGGGAGCGACGAACAGGGCGTCCAGGGCGGCATCGACGCGCGCCTGGCAGCGCGCCTGGTAGGCCGCGATCATGCCTCGTCGCCTTCCGCATCGAACGGCGCTTCGCTGAGTTCGCCGTCGCGTTCGAGGAGGATCTGTACCTTCTGTTCGGCCTGGCTCAGCGACGTCTGGCATTCGCGGGTCAGGCGGATGCCCTGCTCGAAGGCGCCCAGCGACTCTTCCAGCGACAGCTCGCCGCTTTCCAGGCGTTCCACCAGGGTTTGCAGCTCGGTGAGGGACTGTTCGAAATCGAGGGTTTTCTTGCGGGCCATCGGGGGAGTCTCGGCGAGGTGTACAAAACCCCGCGACACTAGCAGAGGGGCGGGGGCCGGGCAAATCGGCGGAAGGTCGCTACGACCGATCGGGACGACCATGGCGGCGGCCTTGGCTAAGGTGGAGAGAGGTCCAGCGAGGAGGAGCCGACAGGCGATGCGCATCCAGGAGGTCCGGGAACGCAGTATTCCCCTTTCCCGTTACGCCGGCGTGGCGGCTGCCACCGGTGGTTTGAGCACCAGCCTGGTGGCGGTGCTCACCGATGCCGTGCGTGACGGTCGGCGTGTGGTCGGCTACGGCCACGCCTCGGTAGGGCGCTACGCCCAGGGCGGGCTGATCCGCGAGCGTTTCGCCCCGCGCCTGCTGGGGGCTCCGGCGGACAGCCTGGCGAGCGACGACGGCAGTGGCATCGATCCGTTGCGTGCCTGGGACCTGATGATGCGCGACGAGAAGCCCGGCGGCCACGGCGAACGCTGCGTCGCGGTGGGCGCCCTGGACATGGCCCTGTGGGATGCCGCGGCCAAGGCCGCCGGCCTGCCGCTGCATCGCTTCCTGGCGCGACGCCTGGGGCTGGCGGAAGACTATCCGCAGCGCGTACCGGTCTACGCCGGCGGCGGCTACCCCTATCCGCACGACGACCTGGGACGCCTGGAAGAGGAACTGCGGCGCTTCGTCGATCTCGGCTACACCCACGCCAAGATCAAGATCGGCGCGGCCGGGCTGGACCAGGACCGGCGCCGTATCGACAGGGCGCTGCGGGTTCTCGGCGACGCTTCGCGGCTGGCGGTCGACGCGATGAACCGCTACGACGCGGGGGGCGCGGTCGACGCAGCGAAAGCCCTGGCGCCGCTGGGGTTGTGGTGGTTCGAGGACATCTGCGACCCCCACGATTTCCCTACCCAGGCCGAAGTGGCGGATATCTATCCGGGGCCCATCGGTGCCGGCGAGGCCTTGTTCTCCCTGGCCGAAGCTCGCTTGCTGGACCTCTATGGCGGCTTGCGGCGGGAGCGTGACGTGCTGGTCTTCGACCCCGTGCATTGCTATGGCCTGCCGGGCTACCTGGCGATACTCGACCACCTGTGCGCCCGGGGTTGGCCGCGCGCGGCCTTCCGCCCGCACGCCGGCTACCTGTTCAGCCTGCACCTGGTGGCGGCCCTGCGCCTGGGCTGGGCCGAGGCTACGCCGTCGGCTTTCCGGCCATTCGACGATTTCGCCGGTGCCCTGCCGTTTTCCTCGGGACTGGCGGGGTTGCCACAATCGCCTGGTATCGGCTTCGAGCGCCAGGCGACACTTGCCGGGCTGTTCCACAAGCTTCTGGAGGCCTAGAGAACGGTGATTGGCTGGGGTTGTGCGGAGGCATTAAAAAAGCCGGCTTGTGGCCGGCTTTTCTGGGGTGGGGTTGGCTTACTTCTGATAAGCCGCGCCTGCCTTAGGAATTCTGCATCGACGAGCCGAGGGCTCGTGAAGGAGGCGCTACTCTAGCAAACTCGGCCGGTCCTGCCCAGCATCCCGCGGGGCTCTATTTCGCCGGCTGCGAGCGGCGCCTGGCGAGAGCGCTCAGCACTTGGGCGACGAGGGCTTGGCCGGCTTGCTTTTCTTCACCGGCGATGCCTTGGGTAGCTGGGGCGCGGGAGCGGTATCCGGACTCAGACCCTCCACGCGGTAGCGCCAACCCTTGACGGCTGAGACCTGCCCGTCGGCGAAGCCCTTGCTGTCGGTCAGTTGCAACCAGTACTGGCGCTCCAGTTCCAGAAGCTGGCCCTGCAGCGTGCCGCCGGCGAAACTCTTGAGCGTGAAGGTCAGCAGCGGTTTTTGCCGCGAGGCCTTGGCCGGCGCGACCTCCAGCAGCCTGAGCGCAGCGAACAGGCGTGCGGCCTGCTCGGCTTCCGCCTCGCCCATCAACTGTGGCCTGGATGGGAACTGTCGCAGGCGGATGCCATCGTCCTTTTCGCTGGCTCGGGAAATGTTCAGCCGTACACCGTTGCCATAGGACAGGGTCAGCTCGCGCAACTGTTCGAATGGCAGGTCGGTCAACCGAGGGTCGAGCAGGGCCAGGTCGTTGACCGGCAGGCCGACCGTTCGGTCGATCAGCCAGGCCCGCTCATCGTCGGCCTGCCTGACCAACTGCCCGCCCTGCGAGGTGCGCTTGCCCAGCAACAGAACCAGCGGCGGCGCGTCGCCGCGCTCCAGGGTGATCCGGCTGGCCTGGCCCTTGCCCTGGTCGGAGAGTCCCATGCGCTCGCGGTTTTCCGGCGAGGCGCTCTTTTCCTCCAGCAGGCGCGCGTCGGCCAGGCTGCGCAACAGCTGCCGGATGGTTTCCCCCGAGGCGGGATAGCCGTCCTTGCTGGCGAGCGTCCAGTCCTTGCCATCGCGCCTGGCGCGGATCGTCGGTTGGCCGGGGGTGGCGATGCACAGCGCGATCACCTGGTGCGGTTTCAGCCCTGGCAGCCAGGCGCGGCTCGCAGGCGGTTGCGCGGGCGGTTGCTGCCGTTCGTGGAGCCAGCCCAAGGTTCCGGCGAACAGCGCCAGGGCGAGAGCGAGTCCCGCTATGCTACCCAGGCGCATGTCAGCCCCTCCTCCGGCGCATGCTGCGCCAGCTCCAATGCAGCAGGAGGAGCAGGGTGAGGAGCGCCGGCAGCAGGACCGTATTGGCCAGTTTCACCTGTTCCGCCAGGCGCTCGACATCGGCATTCAGTTGGAACTGCAATTGACGCAGTTGCTGGCGGATGCGCAATTTGTCATCGATGAAGCGGCGCAGCGTCGCTTCCATTTCCGGAGTCACCTCCTGGCCGCCGTCGTCCATCGATTGCTGCAGGGCCCGCAGGTTCTTGTCGGTATCGTTGAGGCTCTGCTGCAGCGCGTTGAGCTGTTCCTGGGCGCGCATCCCGGCCTCGCGGCGGAGCGCTTCCACGCGGGTGAACGGGCGCTTCGTATGGCCTCGCGAGCGTAGGTCGATCAGCGCGTCCGAACCGGAGAGGTAGTCGAGGGCATTGCCGACGAACAGGTCGTTGTCCGCCCATACCTGCGGCTCGTTGTGGCCGGGCTGTTCCTGGAGCCAGAGCGGATTGCTCAGCAGGTCCGTATCGGCGACCAACAGCACATGGATGTTCGCGCTGTCGCTCAGGCCTTCGCCTTGCTTCCCGCGGTCCGCAGGGAAGGCACTCGTCGCCGGCCCCTCGACCTTGGCGGCCAGCACGTAGCGTTCCCCGGTCGGGACCAGGGTGGCGTTGAGCTGCTCCGTCGAGGATTGGCGGAAGCGTTCCAGCGACAGCGGCATGCTGTGCGCCGAGCTGTGCAGCAACGGAATGAAGCGCGTCGAGGCTCCGCCGAGAGGTTCGAGCAGGCCGACGCTGGCGAGGTTGAGGCTTTCCAGGCCGGTGGTCAGCACGTTGTCGTGGGGGAACGTGTCGCCGGGGAGGTGTAGCCAGGTCGGATTGCGCTCCGGGCGACGTTCGGCGTTGGGCTTGATCATGGCGAACGAGGCATCCGCCAGCAGGGTATCTGGCCGCAACTGGACGCCCCAGGAGCGCAGCAACGGGGCCAGGTCGGAGCTTTTCCCGCCGTCCGCATCGGCGAGACTCAGAGGGTCGACGAAGGCCAGCAGCTTGCCGCCGCGCAGGACGAACTGGTCGATGGCGTATTGGGTCTGTTCGGACAATTGCTTGGGGTGCACCAGCATCAACACCGAGACTTCGGCGGGGATTTCCGTCGAAGCGAGCCCCAGGGTGCGGATGTCGAACTGTTGGTAGAGCTTGTCCATCATCGCCCAGGGCCTGCTGCCCGACTGCCCGTCGGTGGGCGCCTGCCCGGTCATCGGCAGCGAACTCATCAGGCCGACTACCGTGCGCTCCCGTTGCGCGAGCGCCTGGACCAGGCGGCTGAGATCGTATTCCAGAAGCGGCTCTTCTTCCGGCGAGAAGAACGGGATCACCTGGAGGCCGTCGGTCGGGTTGGTGGCCGCCAGGCCAAAGTAGATGGCTTCGCCATTCGGGCCGATGGGCGGCGCCTGCAGGCCGAAGCGCGCGGCACGGTCCTCGTCGTCGGAGAATGGCAGGGGATCGATCACGAACAATCGGACATTGCCATGGCTCCGCCGTGCATAGAGGTCCAGCACTTCCTCGACGCGGCGGGCGTAGTTGCGCAGGGCGGGTAGGTCACTGGCGCGGCTTTTCGAAAAGAACAGGTAGAGGTTGAGCGGTTCGTCGAGACTGTCGAGGACTTCCTGGGTGCCGGCGCTGAAGGTGTAGAGCTTCTGCTGGGTGAGGTCGAACTGCTGGTCGCGCAGCAGCAGGCTGGACAGCAGGTTGAAAGCGAGGAACAGCAGGCCGACCAGCAGCAGGCCGACGCCCGAGTACAGGGTTCGTTTCATGGGTGTTTCCTACGCCGCCTTTTTCAGGTCGATGATGATGGTGGTGGCGACCAGCCAGGCGACGATCAGGCTGAAGAAGTAGGCCAGGTCGCGGACGTCGAGCACGCCCCGGCCGAGCGCCTCGAAACGGACCAGCACGCTCAGCGAGGCAATGCCGTCCAGCAACCATTGCGGAAGCCAGCCGGAGAGCGCCTGTTGCACGTGGGGAGTGCCGGCGCCGACGAACAGCAGGCAGACGAGAACGGTCAGGGCAAAGGCGATGATCTGATTCTTCGCCAGCGCCGACATGCAGGATCCGATGGCCAGGTAGCCGCCGGACAGCAGCCAGCCGGCCAGGTAGCCGGCGATGATCGCGCCGTTGTCGGGCGAGCCGAGGTAGTTCACCGTCAGCGGCATCGGGAAGGTCAGCAGCAACGCCAGCCCGGCGCAGAACCAGGCCGCCAGGAACTTGCCGGTGACCAGGGTGGCGCGGGAGACGGGCAGGGTCATCAGCATCTCGATGGAGCCGGACTTGCGCTCCTCGGCCCACAGGCGCATGGCCAGCGCGGGGATCAGCAGGAGGTAGAGCCAGGGCAGGCTGGAAAAGAACGGCGCCAGGTCGGCCTGGCCGCGCTCGAAGAAATCGCCCAGGTAGAAGGTGGCCACGCCGGAGAGGACGAGGAATACCAGGGTGAACACATAGGCGAGCGGCGTGGCGAAGTAGCTGCCCAGCTCGCGTCTGAAAATGGTGCCGATGGCGGTCATGCGGGGGTTTCTCGGGTCAGTTGGCGGAACACTTCTTCCAGTTGGCCGTGTTCGGTACGCAACCCGGATACCCGCCAGCCGTTGCCGTGGATCAGGCGGTTGAGCGCGGGAAGGATCTGCGCGCCGGGGCGGGCCAGGATGGTCAGGGTGCCGGCCCGGTCGGGGCGTCCTTCGATACCGGCGACGCCGGGGAGCATGGCGATGGCCAGCGGGTCTACCGGTGCTTCGATGCTGAGGCTGACGGCATGGTGGTAGCGGCTGCGGGTCCTGAGTTCGCCAGGGGTGTTGTCGGCCAGCAGGCGGCCGCCGTTGATCACCAGGGCGCGGCTGCACATGAACGAGACTTCCTCGAGGATGTGCGTGGAAATCACCACGATCTTGCTTTCCGAGAGGTTCTTCACCAGTTGCCGGACCTGGTGCTTCTGGTTCGGGTCGAGGCCGTCGGTGGGCTCGTCGAGCAGGAGCAGCTCGGGATCGTGGAGGATCGCCTGGGCCAGCGCGACGCGACGCTTGAAGCCCTTGGACAGGGTTTCGATGATGCTCCTGCGCTCATCCCGCAGCTCCATGCAGTCCATGGCGCTGTCGATGCGCCGACGTTTTTCCCGTCCGCTGTAGTCGCGGATGGACGCGACGAAGGCGAGAAAGCCCTCGACCGTCATTTCTCCGTAGCTGGGAGCGTTCTCCGGCAGGTAGCCAATCAGCTTCTGCGCCTGGCGCGCCTTGTCCTGCATGTCGAAGCCGAAGATGCGTATGCTGCCGGCGCTCGGCGCGAGGAAGCCGGAAAGCATCTTCAGGGTGGTCGACTTGCCCGCTCCGTTTGGGCCGAGGAGACCGACGATCTCTCCCCGGTCGATGCGGAAGCTCAAGTCGTTTACCACCGTCCGGCCGGAAAAGCGTTTGCTCAGTCTGTCTATGTCGATCATGGTTTCACTGGAAGTTGAGCCGTTTGCTGTTATGCGTAGGGGATCGCATGAGCGCGGTAGATTACCGGGAGTTATTGGCTGGTTTTTCCAGTGGGCTCTTTTTGAGATTAGTTACTTATATTGTTGGGAAACTTCCTACGAACTATCGTTAAAAGATGGAAGTTATCGAGACTTCCAGGGCAGCCCTGTAGCTGGCGCAGCGCCTTGGTTCCGCTGCGGGAACGCGGATGGCACCTAGGTTGGGGACGCGTCGATTCCCCCTGCGGAGTTTCATGAGGGAAGGCAGTTGCCGTTTCGATAGACGGGAAGCGGAATAGCCCGGCCGCCTGGATCTTCCGGACTTCGAGACCAATGCAAGTTGGAGGAAGACCCGACTTCCGCCAGTAGCGGTTATTCCTCGCCTTTCAGCAGCGGAAGGCGAATCTCGAAAGTGGTGCCCTGGCCAACCTGGCTCTGGCAGCCGATCCTGCCGCCGTGCCGGTCGATCACCGTCTTGACCATGGCCAGCCCCAGGCCCAGGCCGGCGCTGCCTTCGGCGGAAGCGAAGCGCTGGTACTGGCTGAACAGGCGCGGTAGTTCGGCGACCGCGATACCTTTGCCCTGGTCGACGATCCGGCAGCTCAGCCAGTCGCCTTCGAGGCGGATGCTCAGGCTGACGACGGTCCCCGCCGGGCTGTACTTGACCGCATTCTCCAGCAGGTTGAACAGCGCGCGCGTGAGCAGGCCGGGGTCGGCCCAGACCATCGGTTCCTGCTCGTCGTCCCAGTCGCGCCGCAGGTCGATGTCCTTCTGTTGCGCGAGGGGCCAGAGCTGGTCGGCGGCGTCCATCGCCAACATGGTGAACATGCACGCTTCGAAGCGGTAGGCGTCGGATTCGGCCTTGGCCAGTTGCACGAAGGCGTCGGTCAGGCCCAGGGCGCGACGGACCTGCTGCTCTATCTGTCGGTAGACCTGCTGGCCGGCTTCGTCCTCGGCGGGGCGGACGTCGAGCAGGGCGAGGATCGCCGAGTGCGGCGCGCGCAGGTCATGGGAGAGGAAGCGCAGGAGGGTGGCGCGCTGGCGCTCGGCATCGCGTTCGGCGCTCAGGTCGATCAGGCTCACCAGCCAGCCGATGGCGGTTTCGCTTTCGACCGGCAGCAGGCGCGCCAGGTCGAGGCGCAGGTCGCGTTCCCGGTGGTCGCGGAACTCGATGGCTTCCAGGGTTTCCAGCGTTGGGCGGGCGCCACCGGCGAGGCTCGGATGGCCGAGTTCGGCCAGGCGCTGGCGCAGTTCGGCGCCGCGCAGCTCGCCGCCGAACAGGTCGCGTGCCTTGCGGTTGGCCAGCAGGATCTGCCCCTGCGGGTCGCAGATCAGGGTCGCCACCGGCAGGCCTTCCAGGCCGTCGGCCATGAACCGCCGGCTGTCGCGGGTGCGGCTGACCGCCTGCTCCAGGGCGGCGATGCGGTTCTGCAATGGATCGTTGCCGGCGCGCGGGGGGCTGGCCCGCTCGGGCAGCACCTTGGGCTCGCGGTCGAGGCGCGCCAGTTCCCAGCCGAAGTAGGCGAGCACCGCGTTCAGCCGGCGCCAGCTCCAGATCAGGTAGGCCAGCAGCAGGCCGACCAGGCTGGCCAGCGGCGACCACCACCAGCCGTTGAGCAGCAGCGCCCAGGAAAGACCCAGGGCCAGGACCGCGCAGGCCAGGGTGAGGAGCAAGGCGTGGCGCGAGCGGAACAGCATCAGGCCGAGCAGCAGCGCTACGCTGGCGGCGGAGAGCAGGGCGGCGAGCCAGGGTTGCAGGTCGACGGCGGTGCGCTGCTGCAACAGCCCGTTGAGGATGTTGGCCTGGATCTCCACCCCCGGCGTGGTGCCGAGGCTGGCCGACAGCGGGGTGACATAGCGGTCGCCGAGGCCCGGCGCGGTGGCGCCGACCAGGACCAGGCGGTCGCGCAGCAGGCTGTCTGGCACCTCGCCGCGCAACACGCTGACGTAGGGCACGCTGGGGAAGCCCGCGTCGGCACCGATGAAGGGAATGCGGATGGCGTGGTCACGCTGCCAGCCGGGCAGGTTGCGCATGTCGTCGAGGCCGGGCATGGGCATGGCGCCGGCATCGGCGAATGCTTGCCAGGCGAGCAGCGGGCGCGGCTGGCCGAGCGGTCCTTCGCGCAGGTAGACGCTGCGCACCGTGCCGTCGCTGTCCGCTTCGACGTTGATATGCCCGATGCCGGCGGCGCAGCCGGCCAGCGGCGCGGTCGGCGGTATCTCCCGTGGCGGTTCGCCGTAGCGCGGCACGCTTTCGCGCAGCAGTGGCAGGAGGACGTTGCCGGCCCGGCACAGCGATCTTGCCAACTGGCGGTCGCTGTCCGGATTGGAGGAGGGTTCGCTGAAGATCACGTCGAGCAGTACGCTGCGTGCGCCGGCGGCGGCCAGGCGATCCAGCAGCTCGGCGTGGACGCTGCGCGGCCAGGGCCAGCGACCGAGGCTTTCCAGGCTACGGTCGTCGATGGCGACGACGAGGATGCGCGGATCGACGGCCAGCGGGGCGAGGTTGCGCAGGCGGTCGTAGAGCAGGTTGTTCAGCGGCAGGCCGCTGCTCAGCGAAAGCAGGGCGGTGAGCGGAAGGAGCAGCAGGCTGACCAGCAGCCATTCGCGCACTAGGCCGCGGAACAGCCGCTGCGCCTGGCTGGGCTCGTCCTGGCGGTCGAGCGCTTTCATCGGCGAGGCCCCGGCGCCCTATCGGGCACTGCCGCCTCGCGGGTAGTAGAGAATGTCGTAGACGCTGGTCTCGCCCTCCAGGCCGTCGTTGTCGAAGGCCGAGAGACGGACGTGGTAGAAGGCCGCCTTGAGTCCGCTGAAACTGACTTCCGGAGTGCTCGAGAAACGCTCCTGCTGGATGCGCAGGAAGTCCGGATCGCTGGCCACCTGGGCACGGTAGCGCTTGGCGCCGTGCAGCGGGGCAAGATAGAGCTTCCAAACCGGCGACTCGCCGTGCTCGCCGCCCTGGCCGCGCAATTGCGGGGCGGGTAGCAGGTCCACCGGCGTCAGCTTGCCCTGCGGCTTGACCTTCAGGCCGCGGCGGGCGTCGACCAGCACGTCCTCGTCCGGCTCGGCCTGCGCCGCCTTGCGGGCCGGGCGCCTGCCGTTGAGCGGCAGGTCGTCGCTGGTCAGCTCGCGGTTCACCGCGACGCGCCCGTCGAGCACTTCGGTCAGCGCCTGGCCGTCTTCGGTGCGGGCGCGGAAGTGGGTACCGCGCACGCCCAGTACGCCGACCGGGGTCAGCACCTGGAAGCGGTCGTGATCGCTCTTTCTCTTCAGGACATAGGACTCGACCTGCCCCGCGCGCAGGGCGATCTGCGGAATGCCGGTGTCCTCGTCGAGGTGCAAGGTGACTTCCGAACTGGAGGGCAGGACGATGCGGCTGCCGTCGCCGAGCAGCAGGCTGACGAAGGCGGTCGGAGAGGTCTTGACGCCTTCCAGTTCGTCGATGTCCATGCCTTCTTCCAGGGGGGTCTGGTTGCCCTTGGCGTCGAGCTTCCAGGCGTCGCCGGCGAGATAGAGCACGCTGGCGGGGAGCGGCTGGGGCAGGCACGTTTCGCCCTGCTCGATGAACGGTGGCCGTTTCGTCTTGGCCGGCGCGGCCGCGACGGAGCCGGCGAGCAGCGTCAACAGTCCGCCCAGCGCCAGGGCGGCGCAAGCCGGAAAGAGGGATCGGGAAGTAAGGGCGAGGGCTGTCATAGGCTTCACTGGGCGGCGGGTCAGGTATCGCTGGCGGTCCGGTCAGGCTGCAATCTGCCTGATCGGGCGCCGGTTTCGCAATCCTTGCAACGACATCGGGAGCCCGCAGGCTCCCTTGTCGTTTCCTCGGCCGCAGCGCCTGGCGGTTGGGCCAGGCGCTTCGGTTCAGTCGTTCTTGTCGCCGATCAGGCGATAGGCCAGGGCGCCGAGTACCGCACCGAGAATCGGCGCGACCCAGAACAGCCACAGCTGGGAAACCGCCCAGTCGCCGACGTACAGGGCGACCGCGGTGCTGCGCGCCGGGTTCACCGAGGTGTTGGTGACCGGGATGCTGATCAGGTGGATCAGGGTCAGGGTCAGGCCGATGGCGATCGGCGCGAAGCCCTGCGGCGCGCGCTTGGAGGTGGCGCCGAGGATGATCAGCAGGAACATGCCGGTAAGTACCACTTCGCTGACCAGCGCGGCTTGCAACGAGTAGCCGCCCGGCGAGTGTTCGCCGTAGCCGTTGGAGGCGAAGCCGGCGGCCAGGTCGAAGCCGGCCTTGCCGCTGGCGATCAGGTACAGCACGCCGCCGGCGGCGAGGCCACCGAGGACCTGGGCGACGACATAGGGCAGCAGTTGGCTGGCCGGGAAGCGCCCGCCGACCCACAGGCCTACCGATACCGCGGGGTTCAGGTGGGCGCCGGAGATCGGGCCGATGGCATAGGCCATGGTCAGCACGCTGAGGCCGAACGCCAGGGCCACGCCGAGGTAGCCGATTCCCAGCTCCGGTACGCCGGCGGCGAGCACTGCGCTGCCGCAGCCGCCCAATACCAGCCAGAAGGTGCCGAAGAACTCTGCTCCGTATTGCTTCATGATGAGGTCCTTTTCAGATCCAGGATGGGACGCGGATCGAGGCGTCCGGATAGCGGGAGGGGATGATTCGAACAAGGAAGGGGAGATGACACATCCGTGTGTCGAAGCCAGCCCTGGGGGGATTGGCTCGGTTGCCTGGGGCGATCGTCCGTCACCGACCCCTGACTGTGGTTCGAGTGGTCTCGTCCCACGGCCCGCCGGAGCGGGTTTACACATCCCTGTGTCGGAGCAATCCATTTGCTCCTTGGCCTACTCAGCGGTTGGAAATCTACCAAGCGCGATTTGTCTGCTGTGAGATTTGCCATATTTCTTCAGATTCTTCCGCGCTATTTCAGATTCGTCGCGTTCAAAACACCCAGCGCAACTCGTCACGCACGCTGACGGCGCCGGACAGGCCGACGTTCCACATCTCGGCCCTGGCGCGGGCCGGGCCCTCGAGGCCGAGCGGAGTGGCGAAGGACGGGCTGGCGGTGCCCTGGCTGAACGACGGGGCCTGGACCGGGCCGGCCGGATGGCTTACCGATTCCAGGCCGAGGACCAGGGCAAGGCAGGAAAACTTGCCGAGGGCCTGCAGGTTGATGTCACGCAAACGTTGGCTAACTGGCCGGAAACCCATGGCTACGACTCCTTGATAGGTCAGGCTGGCGCTGGCTCGCGGGCTCTTCGTCCCGCTTAATGGCTATTTGGAATCAGGCTATCAAGGGCTGGTCGCGACCAGAGAGATTCGTCACAATTCTTCAGATTTGTACGTAATTCGCCGTTCCTGGAGCGAAAAAGGGGCGTTAGCCCGATTGAACAGGACCAGCTTTTATGCGTGTCGCGATACTGGACGACGAGTCGGCCGAACTGGACCGGGTCGAGCAGACCTTGCAGCAGATACCCGCGCAGGGCGAACAGGCCTGGACGGTGCACCGTTTCGCCCGTGGCGAGGACCTGCTCAAGCAGCTCAAGCGGGAAACCTTCGACCTGCTGATCCTCGACTGGCAGTTGCCGGACCTCAGCGGCCTGCAATTGCTGCGCTGGAGCCGCGAGCATCTGGATGCGCCGCCGCCGGCGATCATGCTGACCAGCCGTGACGCCGAACAGGACATCGTGCAGGCGTTGAACAGCGGCGCCGACGACTATGTCAGCAAGCCGTTCCGGCCCAACGAACTGAAGGCGCGGGTAGCCGCCGTGTTGCGTCGCCACGGGGGAACGCGTCCCGCGCAGCATGAGGTGCAGACTTTCAACGACCTCAGTTTCGACGATGCCGAGCTGACCGTGACCCGGGCCGGCGCGCCGATCAGCCTGACCGAGCGCGAATACCGCCTGGCCCGCTGCCTGTTCGCCAACCTGGGACGGCCGTTATCGCGGGAATATCTCTACGAGCGCTTCTGGCCCCACGAGGAAGTGTTGTCCTCGCGGCCGCTGGATACCCACATCTATCGCCTGCGCAACAAGCTTGGCCTGACCGCCGAGCGTGGTTGGCAGTTGCTGACCATCTACGGCTACGGATATCGGTTGGAGAGCGTGGCGACGGTCGACTGAGCGGAGCGGGGTGGCGAGACCGACCTTGGCGGTCGGCGAGGGAGAATGAAAAAGCCCCGCGGCTGCGGGGCTTCTTTTCGGCGAGGCGCGCTTACTTCTGGAACGCGGCCACGGCCTTGGTGATCTCGGCGCGGGCGGCGTCGGCGTTGCCCCAGCCTTCGACCTTGACCCACTTGCCTTTCTCGAGATCCTTGTAGTTCTCGAAGAAGTGCTTGATCTGCTCCAGCAGCAGGGCCGGCAGGTCGGTGTATTCCTTCACGTCCTTGTACAGGACGCTCAGCTTGTCGTGCGGCACGGCGATCAGCTTGGCGTCGCCGCCTGCCTCGTCGGTCATGTGCAGGACGCCAACCGGACGCGCGCGGATCACCGAACCGGGAGCGACCGGATAGGGGGTCACCACCAGCACGTCCAGCGGGTCACCGTCGTCGGCCAGGGTGTTCGGGATGAAGCCGTAGTTGGCCGGGTAGAACATCGGGGTGGCCATGAAACGGTCGACGAACAGGCAGTCGGTGTCCTTGTCGATCTCGTACTTGATCGGCGCATGGTTGGCCGGAATCTCGATAGCGACGTAGATGTCGTTCGGCAGGTCCTTGCCGGCCGGGATCTTGCTGTAGCTCATGGGTGACTCCAGAGGTTTCTGGCCAAAAAAGAGGCCGCGATTATAGGCATATTCGGTTGTCGATGCCATGTACCGGCATTCAGCCGTTAGTCGTGTCGCCCGCCGCCTCGCGGTAGTCCGGATGCTCGGCCTGCAGGCGGCGCAGGCGTTGCAGTGGGTCCTGGCGGTAGAACAACTGGAGCTGCCGGTATACCGCCGGATAGGCCTCGTGGAGGAGATCCGGAGCGGTGAAGAAATACTCGCTGGTAACGGCGAAGAACTCCGCCGGATCTTCCGCCGCATAGGGATCGATGGCGGTCTGCGCGTCGGGATCGCGGTCGAGCAGGGCGTTCATCTCGTCGTAGGCGGCCTGCATGGCGCTCGCCCAGTCGCCGATGCGCATGCCGGCGTGCAGCGGCGGCAGGCCGTTGGCGTCGCCGTTGAGCATGTCCAGCTTGTGCGCCAGTTCGTGGATCACCAGGTTGTAGGCATCCCAGCCACCCCCGCCGACGACGCCGGGCCAGGCCAGGACCACCGGCCCTTGCAGGGAGGTCTCGCCGCTGCGTTCGTCGTCGAACTCATGGACTACGCCGCTGGCGTCGCGGTGTTTCTGCGGGCTGACGAAATCGTCGGGATACAGCACCAGCTCGTGGAAGCCCTGGTACCAGTTCAGCTCCGGCAGGTGCAACAGCGGCAGTTGCGCCTGCGCCGCCAGCAGCAGGCGGCCGAAGTCGTCGAGATCGACGCCGGCGAGTGCGGTCAGGTGCTTGTCGGCGAGAAACAGCACGGCCCGCTCGCGCAGGCGGCGGTCCTCGTCGGCGTCCAGGCCGTCGAGGATCGGCAGGTGCCGGCGTACCCGCTGCCAGAGCTCTTCGGCCACCGGGTGGCGCGCCAGCAGGCGCCGGCGCCGCCAGGCGCGGAACGACCACATGCTCAGTCGCTCTGGGCCTTGGCCTGTTTGGCGGCGCTCGCCTGCAGGCGATGGCGAATGAAGCCGAGGATCATCGGCAGCAGCGACAGCAGGATGATGCCGATCACCAGCAGCGACAGGTTCTTCTTGATGAACGGCACGTTGCCGAAGAAGTAGCCCAGGGTCACCAGGCCGCCGACCCAGGCCACGGTGCCGACCACGCTGAACATGACGAAGCGCGGATAGTGCATCTTCGCCATGCCGGCGACGAAGGGCGCGAAGGTCCGCACGATGGGCAGGAAGCGCGCCAGGGTCACGGTCTTGCCGCCGTGGCGTTCGTAGAACTCATGGGTGCGGTCGAGGTAGTCGCGGCGGAATACCTTCGAGTCCGGGTTGCTGAACAGCCGCTTGCCGAGGGTCCGGCCGATCACGTAGTTGGTGCTGTCGCCGGTGATCGCCGCGACCATCAGCAGCCCGCCGAGCAGCCATGGGTCCATGCCGCCGGTGGCGCAGATGGCGCCGGCGATGAACAGCAGCGAGTCGCCGGGGAGGAACGGAGTCACTACCAGGCCGGTTTCACAGAAGATCACCAGGAACAGGATGGCGTAGATCCAGACGCCATAGTTGCTGACCAGCATGGCCAGGTAGGTATCCAGGTGGAGAATCAGATCGATTGGGTTGAAGTCCATTGAGCAACCTGCGGAGACAACGCGTTGAGCGGCAGAGGGCCGCCATTATAGGGGGGCGTCCGGATGGGTGGGGGGCTGTTTGTCGCGATCCCGGCAAAACCACTGATTGCAGGATGTTTCGGTAATTTTTCCGAAATTGGTCGGCATAAAGTCTGCAAGAACAGGAGAAATTTCTAGCAGGGAAGGGCGTGCGATGACACTCCAGCCTTTTGCCCAGCCACCGCTCAGTCTCGCCCTGGGCGCCGGGCGCGACTTGCCGGGGCAGGCCGCGCGGGTTCGCGCCGAATGGCTCGCGCCTCGCCCCGGACGGGCTCCGGCGTTTCTCCTGGCGCTGCTCTGGGGACGCGGTTGCGCCAACGTGGTGCAGGCCATCGAAGGCCATCTCGACGCACTGTTCGCCGACTACGCCTGTACCCCCGAGGGTTGGCCGGAAGCGCAGGCGGCGCGGCAGGTCCTGGCTTCGCTGAACATGCAGCTGTATCGCCGGCGCCGCGAAGGCGAGCCGGGCGTGCTCGAGCTGGCGGCGGGGTTGCTGCTGGTCCATGCCGGGGGCGTGCACTTTCTCCAGTGCGGCGCCGTCGGCCTGCTGCGTTATCGCCAGGGCAGCCTGCAGCGCATGGGAGGGAGCGGCCAGCCGCTGGGTAGCAGCGCGGAGCTGGCGCTGGTCCAGCACAACCTGACCCAGGTGGCCGGCGAGCCCTTGGTGCTGGCGCCCCAGCCGTTGCTCGAAGTGGCCGACCTGCGCGCCCTCGGAGAACGTTGTGCCGGGCTGACCACGGGGCGCCTGGAGGGCGTGCTGCAGCCGTTGCTGCATGCGCCGGGGGCGGTGGCGCTGGTCTTGCCGGGGGCGCTCGAGCGCGCCCCAGCGGCGCCACGGCATACCGGCTGGCCAGCGCTGGGCGCGGCGTGCCCCGGCGACTGCGTGGATGGCTGGACCTTGCAGGCGGCTTGCGCGTTCGGCCCGCCCGGGCGGCTGTTCCGCGCCTGCGACGAGCAAGGACGCGAGGCGTTGCTGCTGCTCGCGGCGGCCGATGCCGACGAAGCGTTCTGGCAGCGCGAATGGGCACTGCGGCGCTGCCGTGCGGAGAGCCTGCCGCGAGTATTGTCGTCGCCCCGGTTGCGTCGTCATGCCTTCCAGTTGTTCGCTCCGCCGCGCTGGCCGATGCGCAGCCTGCTGGATTGGGCGCCAGCGCACCTGCCGCTGGAACCGCAATGCGCGCTGGTCCTCCTGGAACAACTTATCGATGCGGTTCGCGCCTTGCAGCGGCGCGGTGTACAGGGCTTGTGGCTGGCGCCGCGGCAGATCCTGCTGGACGAGGGCGGGCGCCTGCTGTTCCTCCCCGAGGCAGCGGCGATCCTGCCGGGCGTGGCGCGCCAGGCGCTGCCTGCGGACAGCGTGCCGCTGGCGCCGGAGTTGCGTCGCGGCGAGGCGCTCAATGGCCGGGCCGACCAGTTTGCCCTGGCGGCGCTGTTCTATTGGCTGCTCTGCGGTCGCTGGCCGTCGATCGCTTGCCCGGAGAGCGACGGCGGATGCCGCTACGAGCCGCTGGGCGAGCGTCAGGCGGACCTGCCGGTCGGCTGGGACGGGGTATTGGCGCGGGCCCTGGCGCCGCGTCCGGAGGCGCGCTTCGAAGCGTTGTCGGAATTCTGGCTGGCCTTGCAGAAGCCGCTAGCGCATCCCCAGCGGGTCTTTGCGCCACGCCGGTTGCAACGGGGCGTGCTGGCCCTGGTCCTGCTCCTGGCCGGGGCTGCGCTGCTGGTCGGCCTGGCCGGTTAACGGATCGACGGCCAGCGTGCGGGTCTGTCCGCTGCGTTCGAGGTGCGCTTCGGCGATCAGTTGTTCCAGCCGGCCGCTGCGACGCATCAGGCGCAGGTTGCGGTCGAGGCTGGCGGCAAGGGCGGCGCCGCGGGCGTGTCTTTTCGGCACCAGTACATAGAGCGGCTTGACCTCCAGCGGCGGTTCGATGAACACCAGGCGATCCTTCAGCGCCGGCACGTTGCGCGCCAGCAGGTGGTAGCCGGTGTAGCGATCGACCACGGCCAGGTCGATACGCCCGCGCAGGAGCTTCTCGAGGTTCTGCCAGTCGTTGGTTACCGCGTCCTTGGTCAGGCTGCGGTCGGCGTCGAAATCCTCTCGGTTGACGTAGCCGCGGACCACGCCGATGCGGTACGGACGCAGGCTTTCCAGATGCGCGGGATTGACCGGCAGCAGGCGCTCGCGCTGGCGGAAGAAGCCCAGTTGCGAGTCGAGCAGGGGGATGGTGGCGTGGAACAGTTCGCGCCGCTCGGGCGACAGGTAGGCCGGCATGAGGGCGTCGAAGCGCCCTTCGGCGGCTTCTTTCAGGGCACGTTGCCAGGGCAGGAACACCAGTTCGGCGCGGTGCCCGTCGAGGGCCAGGGCTTCGTCGAGGATGCGGCTGGCGAGGCCCTTGCCCGGCAGGTCGGGGCCGACGTAGGGCGCCCAGTCGAGGGTCGCCACGCGCAGGGTGTCGGCCTGCGCGCCGGCCGTGGCGAGGAGCAGGCCGAGCAGGACGCCGGGCCAGTGCCAGGTGCGCGAACCCATGGATGCCTCTGCTCTGAGCGATCGGTTGGGAAGTGCCGTGCCTTTGTCTTCAGCTTAGTTCGTCGCTGATCGGCAGGGTGTAGTTCTTGAACTCCTGGTCTTCGCGGAAGCCGATCGACTCGTAGACTTTCTGCGCTACCTCGTTGTCGACGCTGGTAGAGACACGCATGCGCACCGCATGGGTTTCCCGGGCCATCTGCTTGGCGTGTTGCAGCAGGTGGTCGGCGACCAGTTGCCGGCGCGCCTCTTCGGCGACGTAGATGTCGTTGAGGATCCAGACGCGCTTGAGCGACAGCGAGGAGAAGCTCGGATAGAGCTGGCAGAAACCGAGCAGCCGGTCTTCTTCGTCGGCCAGCGCCAGGTAGATCACCGACTCCTTGCGGCGCAGGCGTTTCTCGAGGAATTTCCGCGAGGACTCGGGGTAGGAGAGCATGCCGTAGAATTCGCGGTACTTGACGAACAGCGGCGCCAGCAGGTCGAGGTGTTCGAGGGTGGCTTGCACGATTCGCATGACGGGCCTCGCATTGCGGGAAGGGGCTGCCGGGACGATGCAGGCTGCATGCCAGCAACGCTTCGATGCTGCCCAATCTCCCTGGAAAGCGCAATCCAAGCGAACGTTTGAATCGGTCGAAGGAGGGGCGTCGCGCGCCGGCCCATCCTTCGGCCGGGAGGCTCAGTCCCTCGCCAGGAGGAAGTTGCCGGTGCGCGGAGCCTCGCCTTCCAGAGCCTGGACCTCCGCCTCGTCCTTCAGGTTGACCCCGGAAAGCTGCCGCCGGCAGGCCTCGCGCATCAGGTAGAGCAGGCGGTGCGCGGCCATGCCGTAGCTGAGGCCTTCCAGGCGGACGTTGGAGATGCAGTTGCGATAGGCGTCGGTGAGGCCGACCCGCGGGGCCCAGGTGAAGTACAGGCCGAGGCTGTCCGGCGAGCTGAGGCCGGGACGCTCGCCGATCAGGATCACGCTCATCTTCGCCCGCAGCAATTCACCGATCTCGTCGGCCACCGCCACCCGTCCCTGTTCCACCAGGACCACCGGCGACAGCGACCAGCCTTCGGCCAGCGCCTGTTCCTCCAGGCGTTCGAGGAAGGGCAGGGTGTGACGCTGCACGGCCAGCGCGGAGAGGCCGTCGGCGACCACGATGGCCAGGTCGATCTGCCCGTCGTAGCCGGCGGCGTGTTCGCGCAGGCGTTGCACCGAGGCCTCGTCGAGGCGCCGGCCGAGGTCCGGGCGTTGCAGGTAGACGTGGCGGTCGGCGGCGGCGCTGTGCAGCAGCAGGCTGTCGCGGCCGCGCTGGCGCAGGCCGTCGCTGATGGCCGCATGGTCGAAGGGCAGGTGCACGGCGTCGCGCGCCTGGGCGTGGGCGTACTGGAAGTCCAGTTGCGGGCGGGTCGGCAGGCTGGTGCCGGTGCGGCCCAGGGCGATCCGCGCGGGGGTCAGCTGGCGCAGCGGCAGCCAGGGGTTCTCGGCGCTGGCGTCGGGCAGGTGCTTGTCGTTCATCGGCATCTCCTCAGGCCAGTTGCGCCAGGGCCTGGCGGAACGCCGGCGGTAGCTCGTCGCCGAAGCGGATGCGCCCGTCGGCCTGGGTGAAGATTCCCATCCGCTGCAACCAGTCCTCGAATTCCGGCGCCGGCTTCAGGCCCAGCGTCTGGCGCGCATAGAGGGCGTCGTGGAAGGAGGTGGTCTGGTAGTTGAGCATCACGTCGTCGGAGCCGGGAATGCCCATGATGAAGTTGATCCCGGCGACGCCCAGCAGGGTCAGGAGCATGTCCATGTCGTCCTGGTCGGCCTCGGCATGGTTGGTGTAGCAGATGTCGCAACCCATCGGCACGCCGAGCAGCTTGCCGCAGAAGTGGTCTTCCAGGCCGGCGCGGATGATCTGCTTGCCGTTGTATAGGTACTCGGGACCGATGAAGCCGACCACGGTGTTCACCAGGAACGGCTTGAAGTGACGAGCCACCGCATAGGCGCGGGTCTCGCAGGTCTGCTGGTCGACGCCGTGATGGGCGTTGGCCGAGAGCGCGCTGCCCTGGCCGGTCTCGAAGTACATCAGGTTGTTGCCGAGGGTGCCGCGCTTCTGGCTGAGCCCGGCCTCGTAGCCTTCCTGGAGGATCTTCAGGCTGATGCCGAAGCTGGCATTGGCCGCCTCGGTGCCGGCGATCGACTGGAACACCAGGTCCAGCGGCACGCCGCGGTTGATCGCCTCGATGGAGCTGGTGACGTGGGTCAGCACGCAGGCCTGGGTGGGAATCTCGTAGCGCTGGATGATCGCGTCGAGCATCTCCAGCAGGGCGCAGATCGAGGCCATGCTGTCGGTGGCAGGATTGATCCCGAGCATCGCGTCGCCATTGCCGAACAGCAGGCCGTCGAGGATGCTCGCGGCGATTCCGGCCGGGTCGTCGGTCGGGTGGTTCGGTTGCAGGCGGGTGGAGAGTCGGCCGCGAAGGCCGAGGGTGTTGCGGAAGCGGGTGACCACGCGGATCTTCTGCGCCACCAGGACCAGGTCCTGGACACGCATGATCTTCGATACCGCCGCTGCCATTTCCGGCGTCAGGCCCGGAGCCAGGGCGCGCAGGCTGGCCTCGTCGGCGGCGTCGCCGAGCAGCCAGTCGCGGAAGCCGCCGACGGTGAGATGGGACACCGGGGCGAAGGCGTCGCGCTGGTGGGTGTCGATGATCAGGCGGGTGACCTCGTCGTCCTCGTAGGGAATCAGCGCCTCGTCGAGGAAGTGTTTGAGCGGGATGTCGGCCAGGGCCATCTGCGCGGCGACCCGCTCGCCGTCGTTGCTCGCCGCGACGCCGGCGAGGAAATCGCCGGAGCGCGCGGGGCTGGCCTTGGCCATCACGTCCTTGAGGCTGTCGAAGCGGTAGGTCTCGCCGCCGACGCTATGGGTGAAACGTGCCATGTGTGTCTCCAGTGCCCGGCCTCGCCATGCGGCGGGCCGGGCTTTGTCGTTGTCGCTCTCAGCGCAGGTCCTGTTCCGCCGCCTGGATCGCGGCGAACTCCTCTTCCGGGGTGCCGGACACCAGGTGATGCCGACTGTACAGGGCGAAGTAGCCGATCAGTACAGCGTAGATCGCCACCGCGCCGACCACGACCCGCGGGTCGACCAGGAAGCCGGCGACCACCGCGACGCAGGCCAGCGCCAGGGCTACGCCGGAGGTGAGGATGCCGCCAGGGGTGCGGTAGGGGCGCTGCATGTCCGGGCGGCGGATGCGCAGGGTGATGTGCGCGGCCATCATCAGCACGTAGGAGATGGTCGCGCCGAACACCGCGACCAGGATCAGCAGGTCGCCCTGGCCGGTCAGCGACAGGCCGAAGCCGATCACCCCCGGCACCACCAGGGCCAGTACCGGCGCCTTCTTGCGGTTGGTCAGCGAGAGGCTGCGCGGCAGGTAGCCGGCGCGGGAGAGGGCGAAGATCTGCCGCGAGTAGGCATAGATGATCGAGAAGAAGCTGGCGATCAGCCCGGCCAGGCCGACCAGGTTGACGAACTGGCTCATCCAGGTCGAACCCTTGTAGGCCGACTCCAGCGCTTCCACCAGGGGATTGCCCGAGCCCATCAGCTCCTTGGCTCCGGCAGCCCCGGGACCGACGACCAGAATCAGTGCGGCGAAGGCGAGAAGCACCAACATGGCGCCGATCAGTCCGCGCGGCAGGTCGCGCTTGGGGTTCTTGGTTTCCTCGGCGGCCAGCGGCACGCCTTCGACGGCGAGGAAGAACCAGATCGCGTAGGGGATCGCCGCCCAGACCCCGACATAGCCGAACGGCAGGAAGCTGCTGGCGCCGGTCGCCGCGGTCTGCGGGATGTTGAACAGGTTGGCCGAGTCGAAGTGCGGAACCATCGCGACAATGAACACGCCAAGGGCGATGGCCGCCACCGCGGTGATGACGAACATCAGCTTCAGCGCCTCGCCGGCGCCGAGGATGTGGATGCCGATGAACACGATGTAGAACACCAGGTAGATCAGCCAGCCGCCGACGCCGAACAGCGACTCGCAGTAGGCGCCGATGAAGCAGGCGATGGCCGCCGGGGCGATGGCGTATTCGATGAGGATCGCGGTGCCGGTGAGGAAGCCGCCCCAGGGCCCGAAGGCGCTGCGGGCGAAGCCGTAGCCGCCGCCGGCGGTAGGGATCATCGAAGACAGCTCGGCGAGCGAGAAGCACATGCACAGGTACATGGTGGCCATCAGCAGGGTGGCGAGGAACATCCCGCCCCAGCCGCCCTGGGCCAGGCCGAAGTTCCAGCCGGCGTAGTCGCCGGAGATCACGTAGGCGACGCCGAGCCCGACCAGCAGGACCCAGCCGGCGGCGCCTTTCTTCAGTTGACGGTGTTGGAAGTAGTCAGCGTCGACGCTTTCGAAGTCGACCCCGGAAGTTGCGGGCGCATGGCCGGTTTGTTCGAGGGACATGGGTTTTTCACCTCAATCTTGTTGTTATCGACCCCGGTTTTCCCGGTGGTGTGCTGTACGTGGTGAACGCAGGCAATAGCTATGCCAGCCGCTCTGCAATCGGCCTGGCGAGGAGGTGGAAGGGGCGCCGCCGTCAGCCTCGGCGGCGTGTTTCACGAGCCGGCGCGACCGCTCCGGGAAAGAGCGGTCGCGGCCGCTCCGGGGTCCTACTAGAAGAAGCCCAGCGGGTTGATGTCGTAACTCACCAGCAGGTTCTTGGTCTGCTGGTAGTGGTCGAGCATCATCTTGTGCGTCTCGCGACCGACGCCGGACTTCTTGTAGCCGCCGAACGCGGCGTGGGCCGGGTACAGGTGGTAGCAGTTGGTCCACACGCGACCGGCCTTGATCCCGCGGCCCATGCGGTAGGCGCGGTTGATGTCGCGGGTCCAGAGGCCGGCGCCGAGGCCGTACTCGGTGTCGTTGGCGATGGCCAGGGCCTCGGCTTCGTCCTTGAAGGTGGTGACGCCGACCACCGGGCCGAAGATTTCCTCCTGGAACACGCGCATGCCGTTGTGCCCCTTGAGCAGGGTCGGCTGGATGTAGTAGCCGCTGGCCAGGTTGCCTTCGAGCTTCTCGACGCTGCCGCCGGTGAGCACTTCGGCGCCTTCCTGCTGGGCGATGTCGAGGTAGGAGAGGATCTTCTCGTACTGCTGCTGGGAGGCCTGGGCGCCGACCATGGTCTCGGTGTCCAGCGGGTCGCCGCGCTTGATCGCCCTGACCTTTTTCAGCACCTCCTCCATGAACGCCGGGTAGATCGACTCCTGGACCAGCGCGCGGGACGGGCAGGTGCACACCTCGCCCTGGTTGAAGAAGGCCAGCACCAGGCCCTCGGCGGCCTTCTCGATGAACGCCGGCTCGGCCTGCATGATGTCTTCGAAATAGATGTTCGGGCTCTTGCCGCCCAGCTCGACGGTGGAGGGAATGATGTTCTCCGCCGCACACTTGAGGATGTGCGAGCCGACCGGGGTGGAACCGGTGAAGGCGATCTTGGCGATGCGCTTGCTGGTGGCCAGGGCCTCGCCGGCCTCCCTGCCGAAGCCCTGGACGACGTTGAGCACGCCCGGCGGCAGCAGGTCGCCGATGAGTTCCAGCAGCACGCAGATGCCCAGCGGGGTCTGCTCGGCCGGCTTGAGCACCACGCAGTTGCCGGCGGCCAGTGCCGGGGCCAGCTTCCAGGCGGCCATCAGCAGCGGGAAGTTCCACGGGATGATCTGCCCGACCACGCCCAGCGGCTCATGGATGTGGTAGGCCACGGTGCTGTCGTTGATCTCGGCGGCGGAGCCTTCCTGGGCGCGAATGCAGCCGGCGAAGTAGCGGAAGTGGTCGGCGGCCAGGGGGATGTCGGCGTTGAGGGTCTCGCGCACGGCCTTGCCGTTGTCCCAGGTCTCGGTGACGGCGAGCAGTTCCAGGTTCTGCTCGATGCGGTCGGCGATCTTCAGCAGGATGTTCGAACGCTCCTGCACCGAGGTGCGGCCCCAGGCGTCGGCGGCGGCGTGGGCGGCGTCGAGGGCCTTGTCGATGTCCTCGGCGGTGGAACGGGGGAACTCGGCGATCGGCTGGCCGTTCACCGGCGAGGTGTTGGTGAAGTACTGGCCCTTGACCGGAGGCACGAACTCGCCGCCGATGTAGTTGCCGTAGCGGGCCTTGAAGGAAACGATGGCGCCTTCGCTACCGGGATGAGCGTAACGCATGATGGTATCTCCTGGCTCTTGTGCTTATTAGGGGAGGACGCGCTGTCGCGCTTGTCGTAAGCCTGGAGCAAGGGCCGGGCCAGAGTGGCGAAAGGCCCGAAGTAGAGCGTCCTGGAGGTTTCGCAGGGGGGCTTGCGAACGCTCCCTGTCACGCGGGCGGGACGCTCGTGAGTGACACTCTGTACCGTTTTCGGCGCAGCGCATGACTCATCGGTCAGTCCGTCGTTGCATTGCGCCCCGGCCTGTTGGATGCTGCACCGATAGCCGTCCGGAGAGTCGCGGACCGATCCACCGCGCCCAGGCAAGAGACGGCCCGTCCCTCGCGGAGAACCATAACAATGCCTGCCAGTTCCATGAGCCGCCACGCGCGGCAAGTGCTGACCGTCGCCCAGGGCAAGATCCCGCCGGGCGGCCCTGCGACCGATCCGTCCATCGCCCGCTCCTGGCTGCGCTGCCTGGAACAGCACCATCTCGATCCCGGCCAGCCGATGGCGCCGATGGTGCTGGAGCACGCGCGCATGCTCGAACGCCGCGAGCGCCTGCAACAGGTGCTGGAGATCGCCGATGGCGAGATGCACAGCCTCTACCAGCAGCTTTCCGGCAACGACCATGCGGTACTGCTCACCGATGCCCGCGGGGTGATCCTCAATTGCGTCAACGCCGACGCCCAGCGCCAGACCTTCGAACACGCCGGCCTCTGGCTCGGCGCCGACTGGAGCGAGCCCTGCGAAGGCACCAACGGCATCGGCACCTGCGTGGTCGAGCGGCAGGCCCTGACCATCCAGCAGGAAGAGCACTTCCGTAGCCGCCACACCGGCCTGACCTGCTCGGCGAGCCCGGTGTTCGATCCGCAGGGCGAGCTGATGGCGGTGCTCGACGTGTCTTCGGCGCGCCAGGAAGTCTCGCGGCAGAGCCAGTTCCACACCATGGCGCTGGTCAACCTGTCGGCGAAGATCATCGAGGGCTGCTATTTCCTCCGTCGCTTCGAGGGCTCCTGGCTGCTGCGCTTCCATGTCCAGGGCGACTATGTCGGCCTGTTCAGCGAAGGGCTGCTGGCCTTCGAGGAAGACGGGCGGATCCGCGCGGTGAACCAGAGCGCGCTGAACCTGCTCGGTTGTCCGCGCCAGCGCCTGCTCGGCCAGCCGGTGGAGACCTTCTTCGATTGCCGTCTCGACGACCTGCTCGGTCGCGCCTCGCCGCAACCCAGCGCCAGCTGGCCGCTGCGCACCCGCGAGGGACGGACCCTGTACGCCATGCTGCGCGGCGCGCCGCGGGCGATACCCCAGGGCCTGGCGGTGCCCACGGCAGCGAAGCCGGCGCCTGCCGCGCCCGGCCTGTGCCTGGGCGACGCCGAGCTGGCCGCCGATTTCCGCCGGGCGCTGAAGGTCTACGCGCGCGACGTGCCGCTGCTGCTCAACGGCGAGACCGGTTCCGGCAAGGAGGCCTTCGCCAAGGCCGTGCACCTGGCCGGCCCACGCGCGGAACAGGCGTTCGTCGCGCTGAACTGCGCGGCGATCCCGGAAACCTTGATCGAGAGCGAACTGTTCGGTTATCGCGGCGGCAGCTTCACCGGCGCGCGCAAGGAGGGCATGCGCGGCAAGTTGCAGCAGGCCGACGGCGGCACCCTGTTCCTCGACGAGATCGGCGACATGCCGCTGGCCTTGCAGACCCGCCTGCTGCGGGTGCTGGAAGAGCGCCGGGTAGTACCGCTGGGCGGCGAGCCGGAGGATGTCGACGTGCGCCTGATCAGCGCTACCCACCGCGACCTGGCCGAGCTGGTCGCCGATGGACGCTTCCGCGAGGATCTCTACTACCGCCTCAATGGCATGGTCGTGAGCCTGCCGCCGCTGCGCGAGCGCAGCGACCGCGAGGAGCTGCTGGACTACCTGCTGGCCGAGGAAGCCAGGGGCCAGCGCATCCAGCTCGACGGCGAGGTTCGCCAGGGCCTGCTGGCCTACCGCTGGCCGGGCAACGTCCGGCAGATGCGCACGGTGCTACGGACCCTGGTGGCACTCTGCGAGGACGGCCGGGTCGGCCTGCGCGACCTGCCCGCGGATATCCGCCAGGCCCTGGCGGCGCTGCCGCCCGCCGCAGCGGCGCCCGCCCCGGCCGCGGGCAACAGCCTGGACGACGCCGAGCGAGCCGCGTTGCTGGCGGCGCTGGACGGCCAGCGCTGGCACGTGAGCCGGGTGGCCGAGCAACTGGGGATCAGCCGCAACACCCTGTATCGCAAGCTGCGCCGGCACGGCCTGGTGCGCGGCCAGGCCTGACGGGCGGGACGTCTCCAGGCGGGCCGCCGCGAGGCCGGCGGGAACCCCGCCGACGCCGCGTCGTCTGATGCCGCGACGCCGGGCGGCCGGCGCCTCCGCTGTGCTAATCTGCCGCCCATTCACAGCGCCTTCGACGGCTTGATCTGCAGGAGTCTGCATGCACATCCACGTACTCGGCATCTGCGGGACCTTCATGGGCTCGCTGGCCGTGCTGGCCAAGGAACTGGGCCACCGGGTGACCGGTTCCGACGCCAACGTCTACCCCCCCATGAGCACCCAGCTGCAAGCCCAGGGCATCGAGCTGATGCAGGGCTACGATCCGGCCCACCTGGAGCCGGCGCCGGACCTGGTAGTGATCGGCAACGCCCTGTCGCGCGGCAATCCGGCGGTGGAGCATGTCCTGAACAAGGGCCTGCCCTACGTTTCCGGCCCGCAGTGGCTGGCCGACCACGTGCTGCAAGGACGCTGGGTGCTGGCGGTGGCCGGTACCCACGGTAAGACCACCACCACCAGCATGCTCGCCTGGGTCCTGGAGCACGCCGGCATGAGCCCGGGCTTCCTGATCGGCGGGGTGCCGCAGAACTTCGGGGTTTCGGCGCGCCTGGGCGGTACGCCGTTCTTCGTGGTCGAGGCCGACGAGTACGACAGCGCCTTCTTCGACAAGCGCTCGAAGTTCGTTCATTACCGCCCGCGCACGGCGATCCTGAACAACCTGGAATTCGACCACGCGGATATCTTCCCCGACCTCGCGGCCATCGAGCGGCAGTTCCACCATCTGGTGCGCACCGTGCCGGGCGAGGGCCTGATCATTCGCCCGAGCGCCGAGAAAGCCCTGGAGCGCGTACTCGGGATGGGCTGCTGGACCCCGGTGCAGACCACCGGCGAAGGCGGCCAGTGGCAGGCGCGCCTGCTCGCCGAGGACGGCTCGCGCTTCGAGGTGCTGTTCGACGGCATCGTCCAGGGCGAGGTGGACTGGCCGCTGACCGGCCTGCACAACGTCGCCAACGCCCTCGCCAGCCTGGCGGCGGCGCGCCATGTCGGCGTGGTGCCCAGCCAGGGCGCGGCGGCACTCAGCGAGTTCCGCAACGTCAAGCGGCGCATGGAGAAGGTCGCGGAGGTCCGGGGCGTGACCCTCTACGACGACTTCGCCCACCATCCGACCGCCATCGCCACCACCCTCGACGGCCTGCGCAAGCAGGTTGGCGCCGATACCCAGGTGATCGCCATCGTCGAGCCGCGTTCCAACTCGATGAAGCTCGGCGCTCATCGCGACGGCCTGCCGGACAGTGTGCGCCAGGCCGACCAGGTGCTCTGGTACGCGCCGCCGAACCTGGGCTGGGACCTGGCCGCCACCGCCGCGCAATGCGCGATACCGTCGCAGGTCTGCGATACCCTGGAGGCGATCATAGAGCAGGTGCGCCAGCAGGCCAGGCCCGGCGCGCAAGTGGTGATCATGAGCAACGGCGGCTTCGGCGGCTTGCACGGCAAGCTGGCCGCGGCGCTGGCCGAGTGAGGGGCGCAATGAGCGGTCCGGAACGCATTACCCTGGCGATGACCGGCGCCTCCGGCGCCCAGTACGGCCTGCGCTTGCTCGATTGCCTGGTGCAGGAAGAGCGCGAGGTGCACTTCCTGATCTCCAAGGCCGCGCAACTGGTGATGGCCACCGAGACCGACGTGGCCCTGCCGGCCAAGCCGCAGGCGATGCAGGCCTTCCTCACCGAATATTGCGGTGCCGCCGCCGGACAGATCCGCGTGTTCGGCCAGAACGACTGGATGGCGCCGCCGGCCTCCGGCTCCAGCGCGCCCAATGCCATGGTGATCTGCCCGTGTTCCACCGGCACCCTGTCGGCGGTCGCCACGGGGGCCTGCAACAACCTCATCGAGCGCGCCGCCGATGTCGCCCTGAAGGAGCGCCGGCCGCTGGTGCTGGTGCCGCGCGAGGCGCCGTTCTCCAGTATCCACCTGGAAAACATGCTCAAGCTGTCCAACCTCGGCGCGGTGATCCTGCCGGCGGCGCCGGGCTTCTACCACCAGCCGCAATCGGTGGAGGACCTGGTGGACTTCGTCGTCGCGCGAATCCTCAACACCCTGGGGATTCCCCAGGACATGCTGCCGCGCTGGGGGGAACAGCACCTTGTCAGCGACGAGTAGGGTGCTGCTACTGGTCCTGGCGGTGCAGTTGGGCGGTTGCGCCACCGTGCGCACCCTGGATGCGGCCAAGCCAGGGGCGCCGGTGGTCTACGCCGGCACCCGGCTGGACTGGTACAGCCTGCACGGCGGCTGCTGCCCAATGGAACGCTTCGGCGCGGAGGCGCCGGCCCATCCGGGGCTCGACCTGCCGGGCAGCGCGCTGCTGGACACCCTGTTGCTGCCGTTCTCGCTGGCCACCGCCATCGGCCTCAACCTCGGCGTCAGCGGCGGCATGTAGGGCGGGACCCGCCCGCGGCTCATTTCCCCAGCTTGCGCAGTTCGTCGGACTCGACGATGCGCACGCCCTTGCCTTCCTCCAGCGCCAGGCGCCAGAGCGCGCGGGCCAGGTCGCAGGCCTCGATGCCGTGGTACTTGCCGGGAAGGATGCGGGCGATCGGCGCGGCGAGGATCTCGGCCAGGCGGAATTCCTCGCGCGGGCCGAACAGCAGCGATGGCCGGGCGATGGTCAGCTGTGGCCAGCCCTGTTCCTGCAGGGCCTGCTCCAGTTCGCCCTTGACCCGGTTGTAGAAGATCGACGACTTGGCGTCGGCGCCCAGGGCGCTGACCACCAGGTAATGCCGGGCGCCCATCTCCAGCGCGCGCTTGCCCACCGCCAGCGGCAGGTCGAAATCGACCGCGCGGAAGGCCTCCTCCGAGCCGGCTTCCTTGATCGTGGTGCCGAGGCAGCAGAAGGCGGTATCGATGCTGCCGTTGAGTTGCGGCAGCAGCTCGGCCAGCGGGCCGACCGGGTTGTCCAGCCGCGGATGCTCGGCCAGCGCCTTGCGGGCAGGGGCGATGACCTTGGCCAGGGTCGGCTCGCTCAATATCCGATCCAACAGGTGCTCGCCGGTAAGACCGGTCGCGCCGGCGAGCAGAACGCGCTTGGGCGTCGAGTGCATGTGTGTTTCTCCCCTTCCACACCAATGAGCGTAGTGCGCGGCGTATCTATTTGCCCGCCGCGCCCTCGCCGGTTTTTCCTTCCCGGGACGCGAGCGCGCGCTCGGCTTGCTGCCCCCGCAGCGTCCGCCAGTGCGCGAGCACGCGTTCCGGTAACCAGGCTTGCGGTTCCGAAGCTTCGAAACCTTCCTCCTTCTCCCTTTGACGCACTTCCTCTTTCGCCAGTTCGAACGCTTTGGACAGATCGTCGGTGCGGTTCAGCGCATTGGCCAGCAAGGCGCGGCCGAAATAGGTGAAGTCGGCGTCGTCGGAACAGCCGAACGATACCCGGTCGGCACGCGCGGCGGTCAGGATCAGGGTACGTTCGTCCTTCAGCGGCGGGATGAAGCCTCCGCTGTAGCAGGCCGATACCACCAGCACCTTGTCGCGCTGGCGCAGCGGCGCGAGCAGTTCGGCCAGTTCCGCGGCCGGCAGGTCGCCGAGGTTCAGGCCGGGCATGTCCAGGGCCAACTGGTGGTCGCTGGAGCCGTGGCTGGTCAGGTAGATGAAGACCAGGTCTTCCGGCCCGCTGCGTTCGGCCAGGGTGCGCACGGCGCGGGACAGGCTTTCCCGGGTAGCCAGCGGGCGGTCGCCGAAGTGGTCGCGGTGGTTGACCAGGCGAATCACGCCACGAGCGGCGAAACGCTGGCCGAGCAGGTCGCCGGCGTAATCGGCCTCGCGCAGGAACACGCCCTGGCGGCCATCGCCGCCCAGGCTCAGGGCATAGAGTTCGCTGGCCGGCGTCGAGGCCGGGATCTTGCGCAGTTCTTCGTCGAGCAGGCGACCCTGGGCCAACAGGCCGATTTCCAGAGTGTCGGGCAGGGCCTTGCCGGCGGCGTCGCGGATGCGCTTGCCGTCGGCCCAGAGTCCCTGCTCACGGCTGCCGTCGGCGCGGTCCAGGGTGCCTTGGCCGGCATAGGCGCCGGCGGCGAAGCCGCCTTCGTAGCGGGTGCCGTCCAGTTGTTCGAGCAGGCCCTGGCCATGGAAGCGCCAGAACTGGAAACCGCCGCGGTAGCGGCTGCCGTCGGCGCCGAGAAGCTCGCCGGGGCCGTTCAGCGCGCCTTCGCTGAAGCGGCCGATCCAGACATCGCCGCTGGCGCTTTCGTAGCGCCCCTGGCCATGGAACTGGTTGTCCTTGAACTGGCCGACGTAGCGGTCGCCATCGGGCCCGCTCCAGCGCCCCTTGCCGTTCAGTTGCCCGTCGCGGAAGGTACCGGCGTACTGGTTGCCCTGGCTGTCGCTGAAGCTGCCTTCGCCTTCCAGGCGGCCCTGGCGGAAGCTGCCCTGGTAGCGGCTGCCATCGCTGCCGTCCAGCGTGCCCTGGCCGCTGTACAGGCCCTTGCGGAAACCGCCGCGGTAGCGAGTGCCCTGTTGTTCCAGGCTGCCTTCGCCATCGAACAGGCCCTGGCGGAAGCCGCCCTGGTAGACGCTGCCATCGGCCATCGCCAGGCGTCCCTGACCGTCGAACAGGCCGGCCGCGAAGCCACCGCTGTAGCGGCTGCCGTCGGCGCCCTGCCAGGTGCCATGGCCGTGCAGCAGGCCATGCTCGAAGCGGCCGGCGTACCAGGCGCCGTTGTCGTAGTCCAGCCGGCCCTGGCCTTCCAGGCGCCCGTCCACCAGCTCGCCGCGATAGCGCGCGCCGTCCGGCAGGCGCGCATCGGCCGGGAGCAGCGGTTCGCCCTCGCCGCAGGCGGCGAGCAGGATGACCAGGGCGGAGCAGAGCGAGAGAGACCTGGCGGGGCGAAGCATGCGGCGTTCCCGATGAGTGGTTCGGTCCGAGGGTGAAGGGGAGACAGTGTGGCGGAAAAATCGTTGCCTGGCAGTAGGGTATTTCCCTGCCGGCCCAGAGCGCCCCCGCGAGCGGGGGCTTTTGGAAGGGGGGAGAGGGGCGCGAAGGCGCCTGGCCGTCAAGCGAACGGCAGCGCTCGCTGGGGCGGGCTCAGACGAAGCAGAGGCTGAGGGTCTCGGCGATGTAGGCGGGTTTCTCCTGGCCTTCGATCTCCAGGGTGGCGCGCGCCTTGATCAGCCACTGGCCGGGATTCTTCTCGTTGACGTCGAGCAGGGTCAGGCCCAGGCGGACCCGCGAGCCGACCCGCACCGGCTGGATGAAGCGCACCGTATCGAGGCCGTAGTTGACCGCCATCTTCAGTCCTTCGGGAAGCACCAGCAGGCCTTCCATCAGCTTCGGGATCAGCGACAGGGACAGGAAACCGTGGGCGATGGTGCCGCCGAAGGGCGTCTTCGCCGCCTTCTCCGGATCGACGTGGATGAACTGGTGGTCGCCGGTGCATTCGGCGAACTGGTCGACCCGCTCCTGGTCGATGGTGAGCCATTCGGAATGGCCGAGATCCTTGCCGACATAGTCCTTGAGCGCTGCTACGGGTACGAATGGCATAAGTCCTCCGGGAGGATGGCTGTTGTTCTCATGGTGCAGGAAGATCAGCACGCGTTGGCGACCGGGTCAAGAAACCATCGGCCTGGCGAATATCGCGTCATGCGGTGCCGCGACTGCGACTGATGGATAGGCGAGGAGCGTGCCAATGTCCCGGCGGGCTGGGCATAATGGTCGGCCCTTGCTGGAGGTGCCCATGTTGCTTCGTGGTCTGACCTGGCTGGTGCTGTTCCAGTTGCTCGGCACAGGTCTGAACGTTCTGTTGTTGCCCATGCTGCCCGGTCCGATCATCGGCCTGGTGCTGCTGTTCGGTTATTTCCTGGCGCGTGGCGAGGTCGGCAAGCCGGTCAACGAGGCGGCCGGCTCGTTGCTGCGCTACCTGCCGCTGCTGCTGGTGCCGGCGGCGGTCGGGGTGATGGCCTATGCGCGGGAGATCGCCGCCGACTTCTGGGCCATCGTCGGCGCGCTGGTACTGTCGCTGCTGCTGTCGTTCCTGTTCGCCGGCTGGATGATGCAGAAGCTCATCGATCGCCAGCAACGTCGCCGGGAGGAGTCCTGATGGCCTGGCAGGCCGCCCTCGAGGCGGTGATCCACCATCCGCTGTTCGGCGTCGGCGTGACCCTGGGCGCCTACCAGTTGGCCCTGGCCGCCTATGAACGGACCCGCTGGGTGTTCCTGCAGCCGGTGCTGGTGTCGATGCTGGTGGTGATCGGCGTACTGCTGCTTTGCGGCATCGACTACGACGAATACAGTGCCAGCGCCAAGGTCCTGACCATTCTCCTCGGCCCCGCCACGGTGGCCCTGGCGGTGCCGCTGTTCCTCAACCTGCGGCGTATCCGCCAATTGTTCTGGCCGACCCTGCTGACCCTGGTGGTCGCCGGTACGCTGGCGACGGTGCTGGGCATCGCATTCGGCTGGTTGTTCGGTGCCGAGCCGCGGATGCTGATGAGCATGGCGCCGAAGTCGGTGACCTCGCCGATCGCCATGCTGGTGGCCAGCCAGATCGGCGGCGTGGCGGCGCTGGCCGCCGTGTTCGTACTGATCACCGGGGTGCTCGGGGCGATCCTCGGGCCGGAGCTGCTGCGCGCCATCGGCGTCCGGCACCCCGCCGCGCAGGGCATGGCGCTGGGCATGACGGCCCACGCGGTGGGCACGTCGCGGGCCTTGCAGGAAGGCGAGGAGTGTGGTGCCTTCGCCGCCCTGGCGATGAGCCTGATGGGCGTTGCCACCGCAGTGCTGCTACCGTTGGCGGTAGCGCTGGTTGCCTGACGATGCCCGAGGAGTCGCGATGAAGTTGCCGTTGTTTCCCCTCAACGCCGTGCTGTTCCCCGGTTGCCGCCTGGACCTGCAGATCTTCGAGGCGCGCTACCTGGACATGATCAGCCGCTGCATGAAGCAGGGCACCGGTTTCGGCGTGGTGACCATCGGCGAAGGGCGGGAGGTCGGCGAAGCGCCGAGCCGCCTGGCGATGGTCGGCTGCGAGGCCTCGGTCCGCGACTGGCAGCAGCGCCCGAACGGCCTGCTGGGCATCCGCGTGGAGGGCGGTCGGCGTTTCCAGGTGCTGTCGGTGGAGGTCCAGGCCGACCAGCTCAGCATCGGCGAGATCGAGTGGTTCGAAGACCTGCCGGAGCAACCCCTGACCTACGAACACAACGATCTCGCCGCGTTGCTCAGCGTGCTGGCCGAGCATCCGATGGTGGCCGCGCTGGAGATGGGCGGCGAGCCCGGCGGCCAGCAGGACCTGGCCAACCAGTTGGCCTACCTGCTGCCGTTCGATACCGAACGCAAGCTCGAACTGCTCGCCCTGCCCGACGCGCAGATGCAACTGGCGCGGATCCAGGTGCTGCTGGAGCACCTGCAGGGCGAGTTGGGTATCGACTGAGCGCCAACCCTCACAGCGGCCGGTAGCGCGCAATGGCTTCCGGCAGGGCCCAGCCGGCGGCGATCGCCAGGGTCGCCACGCAGACCGGCAACAGCAGCCACCAGACCCGTTGCGGCAGCGCCGGCAGCGACTCGCGGCGCTGGCTCAGCCACAGGCTGGCGGCGCAGACCGTAGTGGCGAGCAGGGCGCCGGCGACGATGTCCGACGGCCAGTGCACGCCAAGGTAGACCCGCGACAGGGCGATGCTCAGCGACGGGATCACCGCCAGCAGTACCCAGGTCAGGCGCCAGCGCGGCGGTTGCTGGCGGCTGGCGAGGACGCCCAGGGTGAGGAAGAAGGCGAAGGACGCCGAGCTGTGTCCGCTGGGGAAGCTGAAGCTGCTCAGCGGTTCGGCCAGCACTTCCGGGCGGGCGCGGGCGAACAGGGTCTTCAGGGTCTGGTTGGCCAGCGCGGTACCCACCAGGGTGCCGATGGCGAAGATGGCCGGACGCCATTGCCGGGTCAGCAGGAGGATACCGCCGAGCAGCGCGCCGGCGATGAACTGGGTGCGGAAATCGCCGAGCCGGGTGACCACCACCATCACCGGGTTCAGGTCGGCGTTGCGGTGCTCCTGGACCAGCGTCATCAGGCCCTGGTCGAGGTCCTGGAGGTACGGCCAGGCGACGGTCATCGCCAGCAGCAGGACCAGGCTCAGCGCGGCCGCCACAGCGGTTGCCCAGCGTTTGCGTCGCAGGCTGGCCTGGACTACCACGCCGACCAGCACCGCCAGGCAGGCCGCGACGATCCCGGCTTCGCTCCAGAAGCCTTCCGGCAACGGCAGGCGCAGGGCTGCGCCGGTGGCCCAGCCGGGCAACAGGTAGGCGACCGCCCAGCCGGCGGCGGCAATCAGCGAAACGCCGAGAAAACGGCCGAACGGCATGTCGAGCATGCCGGCGACCATCGGCAGCATCGGTCGCAGGGCGCCGATGAAGCGGCCGACCAGCAGGCTGGCGATACCGTAGCGCTCGAAGTACACCTCGGCGGCGGTGATCCACTGCGGATGGCTGCGCAGGCCGGGCAGGCGGCGGATGTTCTGGTGGAAGCGGCGGCCGATCCAGTACGAGCTGAGGTCGCCCAGCACCCCGCCGGCGTAGGCCAGCATCAGGGTTTCGCCGAGGCTGAGGGCGCCGCTGCCGGCGATCACCGCGACGCCGAACAGCAGCACCACGCCGGGCAGGACGATGCCGACGATGGCCGCGCATTCGAGGAAGGCGATGAGGAAGATGGCCAGCCCCAGCCACTCGGGGTTGGCGGCCATCCAGGCGTTGAAGCTGTCGAGACTCATTGCAGGTGCGGGTCCTGGTGTCCGAGTAGATGATAGTCGCGCCCGGCGACCTGGCCGCGGCGCAGTGGGTTGCGGGTGCAGAAGGCGGCGAAGGCGGCATCGACGAAACGGTACGGCAGGTGTTCGTCGCGCCCCTTCGGAATGCCCAGCCGAGCGGCCTGGATCACCTGGCTGGGGCGCTCGCCGACATCGTCGACGAACAGTCGCTGCGGATCGAAGCGCTGTGCGTCCCACTCCGGCACCTTCAGCCCCATGGCCTTGCACAGCAGGGTCTGGCCGGCGCACAGGCGGCCGATCTCGCGGGGCCGGCCCTGGCTGTCCGGGTTCAGGCTCTGCATCCGCTCCAGCGCCGCGTGGTCGCTGATGCGATCCAGCCAGGGATGGCCGGACTTGATCAGCACCGCATTGCCCGGCCCGCCGGCGCTGAAGTTCAGCGAGTCGCCGCCGCGCGCGTAATACATATAGATGTGCCCGCCGTCGAGGAACAGTGCCTTGCGCTTCTCGGTGTAGCCGAGCGAGGCATGGCTGCCTTTCTCCTCCAGGTAGTAGGCCTCGGTCTCGATGATTCGCGCCGCCAGCCAGAGATTGCCCTGGCGATGGCGGATCACCTTGCCCAGCAGCTCGCGGGCGACCAGCAACGCATCGCGGTCGAAGAAGGTGTCGGGGAGTGGCCGGGCGTCGGGCCAGGGCAAACTAAGGATGGGATCGCGGGACATGGGATTGTCGCTGGGACCATGGCAGTCATAGGCTGGCGAATGATAACAACAAGAGCCTGAATCATGGTTGAACGAGAGCGTGTCGACAGTGCCCACATCACGCCCAGCGCCCATTACACCGGCTACGTCTGGTTCCGCCATCGACTCGCCGAACCGGCCTTCGCCACCGTCTTCGGCCGCTGGGTACACGGCTTCGTCGCGCCGATCAACTGGGGCGCGCAGCTCGGTTTCGGGCTGAACATCGAGGATTTCCTGTTACAAAGACACCTCATGATCGACGCGCGCCTGACCCAGGCCGTCGAACGCGAGGGAGTGGTCCAGGTGGTGGAAATGGCCTGCGGGCTCTCGCCGCGCGGGCGACGCTTCCGGCAACGCTATCCACAGTTGCGCTACCTGGAGGCCGACCTGCCGCCGATGGCCGCGCGCAAGGCGGCGCTGCTCCGCGAGCAGGGTTGGCTGGGCCCGGAGCACGCGGTGGCGGCTGTGGATATCCTCGCCGAGGACGGCGAGCGCAGCCTCGCCGCGCTGTTCGCCGGGCTCGACCGCGAGCGCCCGCTGGTGGTGATCACCGAGGGGCTGGTGAACTATTTCCAGCGTCCGGTGATCGAGGCCTTCTGGAGTCGCCTGGCGACCGAACTTAAACGCTTTCCCCAGGGCACCTACCTGACCGACCTCTATCCCGATCTCCGCGAGCACCCGCGCTACCGGCAGATCCGCTGGGGAGTGGGGATCATCGGGCGGCTGACGCGGGGAAGCTATCCGTTGCACTACCGCAATGCCGCGGAAATCGAGGCGGCCTTCGCCCGCTGCGGCTTTGCCTCCACCCTGGTGCTCGACCCGCAGCGCGAAGGCGCCGCCCTGGGCTTGCCGCAGGGACGCCTGCCGAGCCTGGTGCGGGTGATCGAAAGCCGCACGGCATAGCCGCCTCTCAGGCGACCTCCGCTCGCTGCCAGGCGGCGAGGAGGTCGGCCAGTCCGGCGCTGGCCGCCGGATCGGAGTGCGGGAAGATGAAGGCGAAGCCGCCGGCGGTCGAACGCAGGGGCAGGATGTCCAAGTCCGCCAGGCCGTCGTAGCACAACCGCCAGCCGCGTTGCGGGCGGGATTCGGGCAGCTCGGCGTGCAGCCGCCCGCCGAAATAGCCGAGTTCCACCAGTTCCGCCGCATAGACGCCGAGCTGCGGATGTTCCAGCCGAGCGTGCCCCTGGGCTGGCCGATGGCGGACCTCGAAGCGTCGCTCCAGGCCGAGCAGGCGCGTGCGCGGGATCCGCGTGCTGCCCTCGGCGCGCTCCGGCAGCGCCTCGTCGCGCAGGAACGGGCCGTAGAGCCGGGCGCAGGCCTCGCGTCGTTCGAACTGGGCAAGATGGTCGGCGTCGTGGATCAGGGCGAACTCGGCGTTCCCGCAGGCATGGGCGAACACCGCATGTTCCCAGGGCTGGGTGAAATGGTCGTACTCGCCGGCGAGCACCAGGGTCGGGCAGGTCGGGTGCCGCTCGAAGCCGCCGAAGGCCAGCAGGCGCCGGCTATTCTGCCGGTAGCGTTCGATCTCCGCCGCGGTCAGGCGTTGCAACTGGCGCAGCATGGCCTTGCGAAACACCGGGGAGACGCCGGTACGTTCCAGCTGTAGCGGGTTGATCAGGCCGGTCAGTACGCCGTGGGCGAAGGCGCTCTGGTCGCCCTCGTCGAGCCGGGCCAGGGCTTCTTCCAGCAGCAGCCGCGCACCGGGGCGGCCGAATGCGGTGATGCCGGCCAGTAGCAGGCGCGCGCAGCGGCGCGGATGGCGGGCGGCGAACAGCGCGGCCAGGGCCGAGCCGTAGGACAGGCCGATGGGCATCAACGGCGGCAGGCCGAGCCGTTCGGCGAAGGCCGCGATCAGGTCGGCGAGGTCTTCCAGGCTCAGTTCCGCCGCCAGTTGCAGGTTGCCGCCCTGGCTCGGCAGGTCGAGCAGGATCACCGGGTGCTCGGCGAGCAGTTCGCTGACCTCGCCGGCGAACGAGCGGAAGCTCTGGAAGGCGCCGCCCAGCAGGAGCACCGGCGGGCGCGGGTCGTCGGCGCGGGCGGCGAAGGCCTGGTAGCGCAGTTGCCAGCCGTCTAGAAAGAGGATATCCGGTTCGCTGCTCAGCGACTGTGCGCAGTAGTCGGTACGGTAGCGCATGGTGAGGCCCCGCGGTGTGTGCGTCGTTATTGTTGTTCTGCCGAGCGGGTGCCGGTGGGTGGCAGCGGCCAGGCTCGCTTCGAAGGTAAACAGAGGTAGCAATTTTGTTTACCTATCCTTCGGCCGGCGCCTGCGCCCGGGTGTCACCGTCTCGCGCATAGGCCCAGGCGCAGCGGGGCCGCCGCGTTACCGCCGGGGGCCGCGGAACGCACTGTCTACCGACCGGCTGTTGCGGCTGGGCGCGCCGGGGCTGGCTCGCTATAATCGCGCATTTCCCTGACGCCAGATGCCGAGACCATGACCGAGTCCGTCCTCGACTATATGAGCCGCCTGGGCCGCGATGCCCGCGCCGCCTCGCGGTTGCTCGCGCGCGCCGCCACCGCGCAGAAGAACCGCGCCCTGCTGGCCGCGGCCGATGCGCTGGACGCCGCCCGCGCGGAGTTGTCCCACGCCAACGAGCAGGACCTCGCCGCCGGCCGCGCCAATGGCCTGGAGCCGGCGATGCTGGACCGCCTGGCGCTGACCCCGGCGCGCATCGACGACATGATCGAGGGCCTGCGCCAGGTCGCCACGCTGCCCGACCCGATCGGCGAGATCCGCGACATGCGCTATGTGCCCTCGGGCATCCAGATCGGCAAGATGCGCGTGCCGCTGGGCGTGGTCGGGATCATCTACGAGTCGCGGCCGAACGTGACCATCGACGCCGCCAGCCTGTGCCTGAAGTCCGGCAACGCGACCATCCTGCGCGGCGGCTCCGAGGCGATCCACTCCAACCAGGCGATCGCCCGCTGCATCCAGCAGGGCCTGGCCGAGGCCGGCCTGCCGGCCGCCGCCGTGCAGGTGGTGGAAACCACCGACCGCGCCGCGGTCGGCGCGCTGATCAGCATGCCCGAATACGTCGACGTGATCGTCCCGCGCGGCGGCAAGGGCCTGATCGAGCGCATCAGCCGCGAGGCCAAGGTGCCGGTGATCAAGCACCTGGACGGCATCTGCCACGTCTACATCGATGTCGCCGCCGACCTGGACAAGGCGATTCGCGTCGCCGACAACGCCAAGACCCAGCGCTATGCACCGTGCAACACCATGGAGACGCTGCTGGTGCATGCCGGCATCGCCGAGCAGGTGCTGCCGCCGCTGGCCACGATCTACCGCGAGAAGGGCGTGGAACTGCGCGGCGACGCCGCGACCCGCGCGCTGCTCGGCGCAGACGTGCTGGAGGCTACCGAGGAGGACTGGCGTACCGAGTACAACGCGCCGATCCTGTCGATCCGCATCGTTGACGGGCTGGACGCGGCGATCGAGCACATCAACACCTACGGCTCGCAGCACACCGACGCGATCATTACCGAGAACTTCAGCGATGCGCGGCGTTTCCTCGCCGAAGTGGATTCCGCTTCGGTGATGGTCAACGCCTCGACCCGCTTCGCCGACGGCTTCGAGTACGGCCTCGGCGCCGAGATCGGGATTTCCACCGACAAGCTGCACGCCCGCGGCCCGGTCGGCCTGGAAGGCCTGACCAGCGAGAAGTACGTCGTCTTCGGCGACGGTCACGTGCGCACCTGATGGGCAAACGTATCGGCCTGTTCGGCGGCACTTTCGACCCCGTGCATATCGGACATATGCGCAGCGCCGTGGAAATGGCCGAGCAGTTCGCCCTCGACGAACTGCGCCTGCTGCCCAATGCGCGGCCGCCGCACCGGGAAACCCCGCAGGTGTCGGCCGCGCAGCGGTTGGCGATGGTCGAGCGGGCGGTGGCGGGAGTCGAGCGATTGACGGTCGATCCCCGCGAACTGAAGCGCGACAAGCCGTCCTACACCATCGACACCCTGGAGTCGGTGCGGGCGGAGCTGGCGGCCGACGACCAGTTGTTCATGCTGATCGGCTGGGATGCCTTCTGCGGCTTGCCGACGTGGCACCGCTGGGAGGCGTTGCTGGATCACTGCCACATCGTCGTGTTGCAGCGTCCGGATGCCGACAGCGAGCCGCCGGAGTCGCTGCGCGACCTGCTGGCGGCGCGGAGCGTGGCCGACCCGCAGGCCCTGAAAGGGCCGGGCGGGCAGATCACCTTCGTTTGGCAGACGCCGCTGGCGGTGTCCGCCACCCAGATCCGTGCGCTGCTGGGTGCCGGGCGCTCCGTGCGTTTCCTGGTGCCGGACGCAGTATTGAACTACATCGAGGCGCACCACCTGTATCGTGCGCCACACTGATAAAGAAACAGAGACCGACTCAATGCAAACCGAACAACTCGTCCAAGTGGCCATCGATGCCCTGGAAGATCTCAAGGCCCAGGACATCGTGACCCTCGATGTGCGGGACAAGACCAGCGTCACCGACTACATGGTGATCGCCTGCGGCAGTTCCAGCCGCCAGGTCAAGTCGCTGGCCGACAACGTCCTGACCAAGGCCAAGGAAAACGGCGTCAAGCCCCTGGGCAGCGAAGGCCTGGAGTCCGGCGAATGGGCGCTGCTCGACCTGGGCGACGTGGTGGTCCACGTGATGCTCCCGGCGACCCGCCAGTTCTACGACCTGGAGCGCCTGTGGCAGGGCGCCGAGCAGAGCCGCGCCCAGCACCAGCCGGAAGAGTGACGCCGGCATGCGGTTGCGCCTGATCGCGGTTGGCTCGCGCATGCCTCGCTGGGTCGAGGAAGGCTGGCAGGAATACGTCAAGCGCCTGCCGGCCGAGCTGTCCCTCGAACTGGTGGAGATCCCGCTCAACACCCGCGGCAAGAACGCCGACGTGGCGCGCCTGATCCGTCAGGAAGGCGAGGCCATGCTGGCGCGCGTGCAGCCGGGGGAACGGGTAGTGACCCTGGAGGTCGAAGGTCGGCCCTGGAGCACCGAGCAACTGGCTCGCGAACTGGATCGCTGGCGTCTCGACGCACGCACCGTGAATCTCATGGTCGGCGGCCCGGAAGGGCTGGCGCCGGAGGTCTGCGCGCGCAGCGAGCAGCGCTGGTCGCTGTCGCCGTTGACGCTGCCGCACCCGTTGGTGCGGATCCTGGTCGGCGAGCAGATCTACCGGGCCTGGACCGTATTGTCCGGGCACCCCTACCACAAATAGTCCCCAGTCCCGATGCCGCAGCCGATCCACCTGAAAGACCACGAGAAAGACGCCCGCCTGGTGCGTCGGCGCGTCATCGTCGGGGCGGTGGCGGTGGTCTTGCTGACCCTGGTGCTGGTGGCGCGCATGTACCACCTGCAGGTGACCCAGTACGAGTACCATTCGACGCTGTCGGAGAACAACCGGGTCCATGTGCAGCCGATCCCGCCGACCCGCGGGATCATCTTCGACCGCAACGGCGTGATCATCGCCGACAACCGGCCGAGCTTCAGCCTGACCATCACCCGCGAACGCACCGAGGACCTGCAGAAGACCCTCGACACGCTGGTGGAGATCCTCGGCCTGACCGAGGACGACCGGGCCATCTTCGAGAAGCGCATGAAGCAGGGGCGGCGTCCGTTCGAGCCGGTTCCCATCATGTTCGAACTCAACGAGGAACAGATCGCCCGCATCGCGGTGAACCAGTTCCGCCTGCCGGGCGTCGACGTGGCGACCCAGTTCGTCCGCCACTACCCGCTGAAGGAGCACTTCGCCCATTCGGTCGGGTACGTCGGGCGGATCAACGAGCAGGAACTGAAGAACCTCGACCCGATCAACTACAGCGGCACCCACCATATCGGCAAGACCGGCATCGAGCGCTTCTATGAGAGCGAGCTGCATGGCACGGTTGGCTACGAGGAAGTCGAGACCAACGCCCGCGGGCGGGTGCTGCGGGTGCTCAAGCGCACCGACCCGATTCCCGGCAAGGACATCGTCCTGAGCATCGACAGCCGCCTGCAGGAGGCCGCCGAGAACGCCCTGGCCGGGCGGCGGGGCGCCATCGTGGCGATCCAGCCGTCCACCGGCGACGTGCTGGCGATGGTCAGCCAGCCGAGCTACGACCCCAACCTGTTCGTCACCGGCATCAGCTTCAAGGCCTATGCCGAGCTGCGCGACTCCATCGACCGACCGCTGTACAACCGCGTCCTGCGCGGGCTCTATCCGCCGGGCTCGACGGTGAAGCCGGCGGTGGCACTGGCCGGCCTCGACGCCGGGGTGGTCACGCCGACCTCGCGGGTCTTCGACCCCGGCTACTACCAGTTGCCCAACTACGACCACAAGTACCGTAACTGGAACCGCTACGGCGATGGCTGGGTGAGCCTGGAGTCGGCGATCTACCGGTCCAACGACACCTATTTCTACGACCTCGCGCACAAGCTGGGGATCGACCGCCTGCACGCCTTCATGAGTCGCTTCGGTTTCGGCCAGAAAGTCGCCCTGGACATGTTCGGCGAAGCCGACGGGCTGATGCCCTCGCGCGAATGGAAGCGCAAGACCCGCCGCCAGGTCTGGTACCCGGGGGAGACCCTGATCCTCGGCATCGGCCAGGGCTACATGCAGGCGACGCCGATCCAGTTGGCGCAGATGACCGCGCTGCTGGCCAACAAGGGCCACTGGATCCGCCCGCACCTGGCCAAGACCATCGACGGCCAGCCGCCGGTCGACCCCGACCCGATGCCCGACATCGTGCTGCGCGACCCGGCCAACTGGGACCGCGTCGACTACGGCATGCAGCAGGTGGTGCATGGCGCCCGCGGCACGGCGCGCAAGGTCGGCGCCACCTCGGCCTACCTGATCGCCGGCAAGAGCGGTACCGCCCAGGTGGTGGCGATCAAGCAGAACGAGCGCTACGACCGCTCCAAGCTGCTCGAGCGGCACCGCGACCACGCCCTGTTCGTCGGCTTCGCGCCGGCCAACAACCCGCAGATCGCGGTGGCGGTGATGGTGGAGAACGGCGAGTCCGGCTCCGGCGTCGCCGCCCCGGTGGTCAAGCAGGTGATGGACGCCTGGCTGCTCGACGAGCACGGCAAGCTCAAGGCCGAATACGCGGAACCCGTCGCGCCGCTCGCGGCGGCGGTGGCCAAGCCCGAACCCACGGCAGCCGAGCCGGAGGCGCCCGCCCTTGAACAGTAACTTCGACCGCACCCTGTCCAACGAAGACGTGATGCGCCGGCGCGCCAGCCTGTTGCAGCGCCTGCACATCGACGGGATTCTCCTGCTGCTGTTGCTGATCCTCGGCGCCACCGGCCTGTTCGTCCTCTATTCGGCGAGCGGCAAGAGCTGGGACATGCTGATGAAGCAGGCCACCTCGTTCGGCCTGGGACTGGGCATGATGGTGGTCATCGCCCAGATCGAGCCGCGCTTCATGGCCCGCTGGGTGCCGCTGGGCTACCTGGTGGGGGTCGCGCTGCTGGTGGTGGTCGACGTGATCGGCCACGACGCCAAGGGGGCGACGCGCTGGATCAACATCCCCGGGGTGATCCGCTTCCAGCCCTCGGAGTTCATGAAGCTGCTGATGCCGATGACGGTGGCCTGGTACCTGTCCAAGCGCAACCTGCCGCCGGGGCTCAAGCACATGGTGATCAGCCTGGCGATCATCATCACCCCGTTCGTGCTGATCCTGAAACAGCCCGACCTCGGCACCGCCATGCTGATCCTCGCTTCCGGCGGCTTCGTGCTGTTCGTCGGCGGCCTGCGCTGGCGCTGGATCGTCGGCGCGGTGTCGGCGGCGGTGCCGATCGCAGTGGCGATGTGGTTCTTCATCATGCACGACTACCAGAAACAGCGGGTGCTGACCTTCCTCGACCCGGAAAGCGACCCGCTGGGCACCGGCTGGAACATCATCCAGTCTAAGGCGGCCATCGGTTCCGGCGGGGTATTCGGCAAGGGCTGGCTGCTGGGCACCCAGTCGCACCTGGATTTTTTGCCGGAAAGCCACACCGACTTTATCATTGCGGTCCTCGGCGAGGAGTTCGGCCTGGTCGGCGTCTGCCTGCTGCTGGTGCTCTACCTGCTGCTGATCAGTCGTGGCCTGGTGATCACCGCCCAGGCGCAGACGCTCTACGGCAAACTGCTGGCCGGTGGCATCACCATGACGTTTTTCGTTTATGTCTTCGTGAATATCGGTATGGTGAGCGGGTTGTTGCCGGTGGTGGGGGTACCGCTGCCTTTCATTAGTTATGGCGGAACTTCGCTGGTTACCCTGTTGTCAGGGTTCGGGGTTCTGATGTCGATCCATACCCATCGGAAGTGGATCGCCCAGGTTTGAGACCAAGAGTGAAGAACGCAATGCAAGTACTGCGTACATGGGCGGCCAGGGGCGTCCAATGGGTCGGCGTAGCCGGCGTCATTGGCCTGTCCGGGGCGGCCCAGGCGGGGGACTACGACGGCTCGCCGCAAGTGGCCGAGTTCGTCAGCGAAATGACCCGCGACTACGGCTTCGCCGGAGAGCAGCTGATGGGGCTGTTCCGCGACGTGAACCGCAAGCAGTCGATCCTCGATGCGATCTCGCGCCCGGCCGAGCGGGTCAAGCAGTGGAAGGAATACCGGCCGATCTTCATCAGCGACGCGCGCATCAGTCGTGGTGTCGACTTCTGGAACAAGCATGCCGAAGACCTGGCGCGGGCGGAGAAGGAATACGGCGTGCCGGCCGAGATCATCGTCTCGATCATCGGCGTGGAAACCTTCTTCGGCCGCAACACCGGCAGCTACCGGGTGATGGACGCGCTGTCCACCCTCGGCTTCGACTACCCGCCGCGGGCCGACTTCTTCCGCAAGGAGTTGCGCGAGTTCCTCCTGCTCGCCCGCGAACAGCAGGTCGACCCGCTCAGCCTGACCGGCTCCTACGCCGGCGCCATGGGCCTGCCGCAATTTATGCCGAGCAGCTTCCGCGCCTACGCGGTGGACTTCGACGGCGATGGCCACATCAATATCTGGAGCGACCCGACCGACGCCATCGGTAGCGTCGCCAGTTACTTCAAGCAGCACGGCTGGGTCACCGGCGAGCCGGTGGTCTCGGTGGCCGAGATCAACGACGAGAGCGCCGAGAGCGCGGTGACCAGGGGCGTCGACCCGACCATGAGCCTGGGCGAGCTGCGTGCCCGCGGCTGGCGCACCCACGATGCGCTGCGCGACGACCAGAAGGTCACGGCGATGCGTTTCGTCGGCGACAAGGGCATCGAGTATTGGGTCGGTTTGCCGAACTTCTACGTGATCACCCGCTATAATCGCAGCGCCATGTATGCCATGGCGGTTTATCAGCTGGCGGGCGAGATTGCCCGCGCGCGAGGTGCCCATTGAGCAAGCGTGTCCGCTCCTCCCTGATCCTGCCCGCCGTCTGCGGCCTCGGGCTGGCGGCCGTGCTGTTGAGCAGTTGCTCCAGCAAGGCGCCCCAGCAGCCGGCCAGGCAGGCGGGCATTTCCGGGCCGGGCGACTATTCCCGTCCGCATCGCGACGGCGCCCCCTGGTGGGACGTCGACGTGTCGCGGATCCCCGATGCGGTGCCGATGCCGCACAACGGTTCGGTGAAGGCCAACCCCTACACCGTGCTGGGCAAGACCTACTACCCGATGAACGATGCGCGGGCCTACCGGATGGTCGGCACCGCGTCCTGGTACGGCACCAAGTTCCACGGCCAGGCCACCGCCAACGGCGAGACCTACGACCTCTACGGCATGACCGCCGCGCACAAGACCCTGCCGTTGCCGAGCTACGTGCGGGTGACCAACCTGGACAACGGCAAGAGCGTGATCGTCCGCGTCAACGACCGCGGCCCGTTCTATTCCGACCGGGTCATCGACCTGTCCTTCGCCGCGGCGAAGAAGCTCGGCTATGCCGAGACCGGCACCGCGCGGGTCAAGGTCGAAGGCATCGACCCGGTGCAGTGGTGGGCCCAGCGTGGCCGGCCGGCGCCGATGGTCCTGGCGCAGCCCAAGCAGGCGGTGGCCCAGGCCCCCGCTGCGACGCAAACTCAGGCGGTGGCGATGGCCCAGCCGATCGAGACCTACACCCCGCCGCCGGCGCAGCACGCGGCCGCCGTGCTGCCGGTGCAGATCGACTCAAAAAAAAACGCTTCATTACCAGCCGATGGCCTGTATCTCCAGGTGGGCGCCTTCGCCAACCCGGATGCAGCGGAGCTGCTGAAGGCCAAGCTGAGCGGCGTGACGGCTGCGCCGGTGTTTATCAGCTCGGTCGTACGCAACCAGCAGATTCTGCACCGGGTGCGGCTGGGACCGATCGGTTCGGCGGACGAGGTTAGCCGCACCCAGGACAGCATCCGCGTGGCCAACCTTGGCCAGCCGACGCTGGTACGCCCCGACTGAGCGCCTACTCACGCAGGGAATTCCCGCAAGGGATTGTTTGACCATTGGTAGAACCAGAGAGACGGATGAACATCACCACTATCGCGAAACGCTTGTCACTGCTTGTCCTGTTCATCGCCCCTACGGCTGGCTGGGCTGCTGAATCCATGGTTCCGGCGCCGCCGCAACTGGCCGCCAAGTCGTACGTCCTGATGGACGGCGAGAGCGGCCAGGTTCTGGTCGAGAACAACGGCGACCAGCGCCTGCCGCCGGCCAGCCTGACCAAACTGATGACCGCCTACATCGCCACCAAGGAGATCGAGGCCGGCCGCATCGGCGAGAACGACCTGGTCACCGTCAGCGAACATGCCTGGCGCACCGGCGGTTCGCGGATGTTCATCAAGGTCGGCAGCCAGGTATCGGTGAGCGACCTGCTGCATGGCATCATCATCCAGTCCGGCAACGACGCCAGCGTCGCCCTGGCCGAGCATATCGCCGGCAGCGAAGACGCCTTCGCCGACATGATGAACACCACCGCGCAGAAGCTGGGCCTGACCAACTCCCACTTCATGGACGCCACCGGCCTGCCCAACCCGGACCACTATTCCTCCGCCCGCGACATGGCGGTGCTGGCCCGCGCGATCATCTACGGCGAGCCGAGCCACTACGCGATCTACGCGCAGAAGGAATTCCTCTGGAACAACATCAAGCAGCCGAACCGCAACCTGCTGCTGTGGCGCGACAAGACCGTCGACGGCCTGAAGACCGGCCACACCGACGAAGCCGGCTACTGCCTGGTGGCTTCCGCGGTACGCGACGGCCAGCGCATGATCGCCGTGGTGTTCGGCACCAACAGCGAGCAGGCCCGCGCCGCCGAGACCCAGAAGCTGCTGACCTATGGCTTCCGCTTCTTCGAAAGCCGCAACTTCTACAAGAAGGGCACCGAGCTGACCAAGGGCCTGGTCTGGAAGGGTTCCGAGCATGAAGTGAAAGCCGGCCTCGCCGAAGACCTGACCATGACCCTGCCGCGCGGCCAGATGCAGAAGCTGCAGGCCAGCATGGTCCTGGAGCCGCAGCTGATGGCGCCGATCCAGCAGGGCCAGGTGATCGGCAAGGTGGAAGTGAAGCTGGACGACAAGGTCATCCGCAGCGCCGACCTGGTCGCCCTCAACGCCGTCGAGGAGGGTGGTTTCTTCCGCCGCCTGTGGGATAGCATCCGCCTGTTCTTCTACGGTTTGTTCAACTGACCGACCGGCGCCCGCCCGCTCACGAGGCCAGCGGGCGCCCGTCCCCGCGGACCACGGGTCCGCCGCCGCCATGACCGATACCCCTGACGTTCAACCCCCGAAAATCGAATTCCCCTGCGAGCGCTATCCGATCAAGGTGATCGGCGACGCTGGCGAAGGTTTCTCCGACCTGGTCGTGGAAATCATCCGGCGCCACGCGCCGGATCTCGACGTCGAGACCCTGGTGGTCCGCGACAGCAGCAAGGGGCGCTTCCTCTCGGTGCAGGTGCTGATCACCGCCACCGATGTCGACCAACTGCAAGCCATCCATAACGACCTGCGCGCGACCGGACGCGTGCACATGGTGCTCTGATGGGACTCGAGCTGGGCTTCCGTGAGCTCGGCGAGGTTCCCTACGAACCGACCTGGCATGCCATGCAGCGCTTCGTTGCCGAACGCGACAAATCGGTAATGGACGAAGCCTGGCTGTTGCAGCACCCTGCGGTCTTCACCCAGGGGCAGGCCGGCAAGGCCGAGCATGTGCTGTTCCCCGGCGACATCCCGGTGATCCAGGTGGATCGCGGCGGCCAGGTGACCTACCACGGCCCCGGCCAGTTGGTCACCTACCTGCTGCTCGATGTCCGCCGCCTGGGACTGGGCGTGCGCGAGCTGGTCAGCCGGATCGAGCAGAGCCTGATCGGCCTGCTGGCGTCCTATGACGTGCAGGCCGTGGCCAAGCCGGACGCGCCGGGTGTCTACGTCGACGGGGCGAAGATCGCCTCCCTCGGCCTGCGCATCCGTAACGGCTGTTCCTTCCATGGCCTGGCGCTGAACCTGGACATGGACCTGCGACCGTTCCAACGAATCAATCCCTGCGGCTACGCCGGGATGCCCATGACCCAACTGCGCGACCTGGTTGGGCCGGTGGATTTTGCCGAGGTGTGTACCCGATTGCGCGCTGAGCTCGTCTCACGCCTTGGCTACGCTGAACAGAAGACCCTTACGGGCGGGATCGAACTGACATGAGCACTGTTGTGGAGAAGTCCGGAGAAGCCAAGCCGGGCAAGGTGGAAGTCGGCGTGAAGCTGCGCGGCGCGGAAAAGGTCGCGCGGATTCCGGTGAAGATCATTCCCACCGAGGAACTGCCGAAGAAACCCGACTGGATCCGCGTGCGCATCCCGGTTTCCCCCGAGGTCGACCGCATCAAGCAACTGCTGCGCAAGCACAAGCTGCACAGCGTCTGCGAAGAGGCGTCCTGCCCGAACCTGGGCGAGTGCTTCTCCGGCGGCACCGCGACCTTCATGATCATGGGTGACATCTGCACCCGGCGCTGCCCGTTCTGCGACGTCGGCCATGGCCGGCCGAAGCCGCTGGACGTCGACGAGCCGACCAACCTGGCCATCGCCATCGCCGACCTGCGGCTGAAGTACGTGGTGATCACCTCGGTGGACCGCGACGACCTGCGCGACGGCGGTGCCCAGCACTTCGCCGACTGCCTGCGCGAGATCCGCAAGCTGTCGCCGGGGATCCAGCTGGAAACCCTGGTGCCCGACTATCGCGGTCGCATGGACATCGCCCTGGAGATCACCGCCAACGAGCCGCCGGACGTGTTCAACCACAACCTGGAGACGGTGCCGCGCCTGTACCGCTCCTCGCGGCCGGGCTCGGACTTCGAGTGGTCGCTGGACCTGCTGCAGAAGTTCAAGCAGATGGTTCCGCACGTACCGACCAAGTCCGGTCTGATGCTCGGCCTGGGCGAGACCGACGACGAGGTCATCGAGGTCATGCAGCGGATGCGCGAGCACGACATCGACATGCTGACCCTCGGCCAGTACCTGCAGCCGTCGCGCAACCACCTGCCGGTGCAGCGCTTCGTGCATCCGGACACCTTCGCCTGGTTCGCCGAGGAAGGCGAGAAGATGGGCTTCAAGAACGTCGCGTCCGGTCCGCTGGTGCGTTCGTCCTACCATGCCGACCAGCAGGCGCACGGCAACAAGATCGGCTGATCGACGCCGCGCCAATGCCTCCGACGCCGCGTCCCTGCACAGGGACGCGGCGTTTTTCTTTGGGCAGCCACCAAGCCTCTTCGGACGTAGGACGAATAACCGCTTGCGGTTATCCGCCGGCGCGTAGGTGAATGCCGTTTGCTCTCATCCCTGTGCGGTAACGAAGCGACTGCGCTGGCCGAGCTGCCGCACCGCCTCGATCAGTGCCTCGGCCGCCAGGCTGGGTTGGCGCGAGAAGGCGTAGAAACGCGCCTCCGGCAGCGTCGGAAAACCCTGTTCCGGGCCCAGTTCGCGCAGCCCCTCGCGCATCTGGCTGCGCGCCACCACCGTCACGGCGAAACCGGCCAGCGCGGCGGACAGGCAGCCGGCCATGCTGGCGCTCTCGAACACCAGGCGCCAGGGACGCGCAGCGGCGCCGAGGGCTGTAATCGCCGCTTCGCGGTAGACGCAGGGTTCGGGGAACAGCGCCAGCGGCAGCGGTTCGCCCACGGGCAGCTCGATCGCGGTCGCCGCGGCCCAGACCAGCGGTTCCTCCCAGAGCAGTTCGCCGTCGTCTCCGACCCGCCGGCACTGCTTGCCGAACACCACGTCGGTGCGCCCCTGGGCCTGCTGGCGGAGCAGGTCGGTGGTGATACCGACCTTGAGTTCGATGGATGCTTCGGGGTGCCAGCGGCGAAAGCGTTGCAGGACGCGTGGCAGCCAGGCGCTGGCGAAGTCCTCCGAAGCGCCGATGCGCAGGCGGTCGCGGATCGGCGTGCCGTGCAGCCTGGCGCGGGCCTCGCGCTCCAGCTCGACGATGTTGCGGGCATAGGCGTAGAGCGTCTCGCCCGCCTGGGTCAGCTCCAGGCGGCGGGTGGTGCGGCTGAGCAGGCTGACGCCGGCTGTCTGTTCCAGGCGCTTGATATGCCCGCTGACTGCGGAGGGAGTGAGCGCGAGATTGTCCGCGGCGAGGGCGAAGCCGCCACTGTCGACCACTTCGAGAAAGGTACGCAACAACACGATATCCAGGGATTGGGAGGTGGGGACGGCAAGCTCCATGAGGTCTTCCATTCATCTCGTTTCATGAATAGTAGACGCTAACTATTCATGAATCACCCTTGGCAAGCGTCCTAGGATGTCCCTTCGCTTTCTCTTGGAGAGGTCCGATGAGCCGCTATGCCTTCGTTTCCACCGATGTCCTGGATATCGCCTACCTGGAGTGGAATCCGCAGGGGGCGCGCAGCGCCGTCTTGTTGCACGGTTGGCCGGACAGCCCGCATGCCTGGAAAGACCTGGCGGAGTCCCTGGCGGACGCCGGCTATCGGGTGCTGGCACCAGCCCTCCGGGGATTCGCCCCGACCCGCTTCCGCGATGCGTCTACTCCGCGCAGCGGGCAACTGGCGGCTCTGGCTTGCGATCTGCTGGCATTCGTCGACGGCCTGGCATTGCAACGTCCCCTGCTGGTCGGCCATGACTGGGGTGCCCGCGCGGTGGCCAGTGCCTGCGGACTGCGCGAGGGCTTCGCCTCGCACCTGGTGATGCTCTCGGTGGGGTACGCCAGTAACGATCCGCAGCAAGTTCTTTCCCTGCCGCAGGCTCGTAGCTTCTGGTACCAGTGGTTCATGGCCACGCCACGCGGCGAGCGTGCGCTGCGCGAGGAGGGCGAGGCGTTCGCCCGGCAGATGTGGGACACCTGGTCGCCGCCGGGATGGTATGCCGAGCGCGATTTCCAGGAGGCCGCCCAGGCCTTCTCCGGGCCGGACTGGGTCGCCGTGGTGCTGCACTATTACCGGCATCGCTGGGGTTTCGTCGCGGGGGAGCCGCGCTACGGGTCGGCGGAACAGCGCTTGCTCCCGGCACCGCGCCTGGCGCTGCCGACCCTGGTGCTGCACGGCGGCGCGGATGCCTGTACCCACCCCGACGGCTCCCGCGGACGCGAGCACTACTTCAGCGGGCGTTACCAGCGGCTGGTGCTGGAGGGCGTCGGCCATTTTCCGCAGCGTGAGGCGGCCAATCAGGTGGCGGACGCGATCCTGCGGTTCTGCGCGGATGACTAGGTCCTGGACGCCGCAGCGGCGGATAACGCCCATGGCGTTATCCGCCCTACGAACCGGTGTGCCGCGAGCGGTCGCGGCGGACGTGGGGTCGTAAGCTCCGCCGGCGGCCCTATGGCGTCCGCAGGCGGTCGAGCAGCGCCGGGGTCGGATAGCCGTCCGCCGGCCAGCCGAACTCCTGCTGGCAGGCGCGGATCGCCTTGCGCGTATTGGCGCCGATGATGCCGTCCACCGCGCCCGGATCGTGTCCGCGGGCGGCCAGTTGCCGTTGCAGCTCGATGCGCTGCGAGCGGCTCAGCGGAACATCCTCCAGCGGCCAGGCGCCGACTATCCGGCCGCCGCCCTTGAAGCTGTCGGCGAGCAGGCCGACGGCCAGGGCATAGGCACTGGAGTTGTTGTACTTGAGGATGGCGCGGAAGTTGTGCAGCACCAGGAAGGCCGGGCCGCGGTGCCCGGCCGGCAGCAGCAGCGAGGCCTGTTCGCCGGAGAGCCCGGAGGGCAGGGGGCCGCCGTTGACACCTTGTACGCCCATCCCTTGCCACTCGCCCAGGGGCTTGCGGATGGTGAGTTCCGCCAGGGAATAGTCGAAGCCTGCCGGCAGGCGGACTTCGAACCCCCAGGGTTGTCCGGCGATCCAGCCGGAGGCTTTCAGGTAGTTGGCGGTGGAGGCCAGGGCGTCGCCGGGCGAGCCCCAGATGTCACGCTTGCCGTCGCCGTCGAAGTCCACGGCATACTGGTTGTAGGTGGTCGGGATGAACTGGGTCTGGCCCATGGCGCCGGCCCAGGAGCCGATCATGAAGGAGGCCGGAACGTCGCCGTGCTGGAGGATCTTCAGGGCGGCGAGCAACTGGGCGTGGGCGAATTCCGGGCGGCGTCCTTCATAGGCGAGGGTCGCCAGGGAGCGGATCACGTTCTTGTTGCCCATGTGCGAGCCGTAGTTGCTCTCCATGCCCCAGATCGCCACCACCGCATCCGCATCCACCGCATAGCGCGCGTCGACTTCGCCGAGGATGCGCGCGTGCTGCGCCAGGCGCGCCTGGCCCTGGCGAACGCGCAGCGGATCGAGGGCGCCTTCCAGGTATTTCCATACCGGCCGGGTGAATTCCGGCTGGCTGCGGTCGGCTTCGACCACGGCGGGATCGGGCTCGACCCCGGCGAAGGCGCGATCGAAGGTCTGCGCATCGATTCCACCGGCCAGCGCCTGTTGACGGAAGGCGTCGCGCCACTGTTCGAAGCTCTGCCCAGGCTGGGCCTCGCTCGGCGCGCCAGCGGACACCGAGGCGGCCGGGCCGGCGCCGGTGAAGGGCGCCTTGGTCTGCAGGGGAGCGGAAGGCTGGTTGTATTCGATTATCGGGTTCTTCTGCGCGCAGGCACTGGAGAGGCCAAGCCCCATGGCGACGACGGTGCTGCCCAGCAGCCCGCTCACCTTCAGCAGGGCGGATCGTTCGGGGTTACGCATTGCTCTCCTCAGCAGGGTCCTCGGGACGGGCCACCTTAGCACGCCGGCCAGAACGCGTCTGCCGTCGTTGGACGCGCCGGCGGGGCCCCGGGTTCGCCAATGTGGTTCCATCGGCGCGGTGGATATCGTTCGCCATATGTTCGGTCACTGTCGGGCGGCCAATGGTTTCGTCCGTACCGCTCCGCCGCCTGTCGAAGCCTCGCGGCGCCCCGGTCCGGGATCGGAGGCGGGACGCAGGGCATGCCCGAGGCATTCGACTTCTGCTTCCTGGCCTTCGTTCTGCACGACATCGCTATCCGCTTCGGCGCCGGCATCGAATACCCGAACCTGGCTCTCGCGCTGCCGTGGCCAGGGGACTGCCAGTCGGCCGCGCGGGTTGTCGAGGCCGCGGATCATGATGGAGGAACCATTGGTTTTTCGCCCAACCCGATGGGCCAGGGCTTGCGCGCCGACGATAGTGTGCCCATGGGCGGCAGGCTGGCGGTGGGGTTGGTCTTGTCGACGGGCTTCGGGCGGGGTAGGCGGGGCGCGTGGGTGAGGAGGGCGTTGCGGGAGGATGGACCAGCGGCTGTTTCAGGCCGCCATAACGAAAGAAGCCTCCCAGTTACGGGAGGCTTCGCGGCGGTAGCTGCCTTTGCCTTTCTTCGCCTGTTCCTGGCGGCTGCGGAACAGTGGCTGGGCGACCAGGGATTTGGCCTTGTTCGGCCGCTTGCTTTTCTTTGCCATGGCAGAGGTCCTCGAAGGTGATCGGGCTGGCGCTCGCCAGCGCGCGCATCATCTGCCTGTCGCCGCGGATTGTCCAGTGCCGGTTGCGCCTTCAGGCTGCCGGCAGGCCGAGACGCTGGCCGGCGAGGCTCAGGGCGAGAAGCGAGAGACCGCTCCAGGGGCTGCCGGGTGCCTGTCCCTTGATCTGCGCGTCGATCAACTGGGCATCCCGCAGCATCTGGTTCCAGCGGCTGCTGGAGTGGCGTTGCAGGGCACGGGTCAGCAGCGGACGGCGCTTGTCCCAGACCGGCGGACGCGCCTGGGCGAAGGCTTTCTCCAGCGGGATGCCCTGGCCGTATTGCTGGGACAGACCAGCCAGCAGGCGGATCTCGCGGGCCAGGCCCCAGAGGATCACCGGCGGCTCGATGCCTTCGCCGCGCAGTCCTTCCAGGATGCGCAGAGCGTGGGCCGCTTCACCGCCAAGGGCCGCGTCGATCAGGCCGAAGACATCGAAGCGTGCGCTGTCGGCGACCGCGGCCTGTACGGTGGCGGCGTCGATCTGGTTGCCCTCGGCGAGCAGCTTGAGCTTTTCGATTTCCTGGGCGGCGGCGAGCAGGTTGCCTTCCACGCGCGCGGCGATCAGCTCCAGGGCTTCGGGGCTGGCGGACAGGCCGGCCTGGGACAGGCGCTGGCGAATCCACTGCGGCAACTGGTGGACGTCGACCGGCCAGACCTGGATGAACTGCGCGGCGTTGCCATCGATCAGGGCCTTGGCCCACTTGGTCTTCTGCGTGCTGCCATCGAGCTTGGGCAGGCTGAGCAGGAGCACGGTGTCTTCCGGCGGCCGTTGCAGGTATTCCTGGAGAATCGCCGCGCCTTTGTCGCCGGGCTTGCCGGAGGGCAGGCGCAGTTCGATCAGGCGCTTCTCGGCGAACAGCGACAGGCTGGCGCCGGCCTCCAGCAGCAGGCCCCAATCGAAGTTGGCTTCGGCATTGAATACCTGGCGCTCGCCGAAGTCGCGCTCGCGGCAGGCCTGGCGAATGGCATCGCAGGCTTCCTGGCAGAGCAGCGGTTCATCGCCGCTGACGACATAGACGGGCGCCAGGGGGCCCTGGAGGTGCTTGGCGAGTTGCGCGGGAGTCAGCTTCATAGGAGAAGACGGGGCCGGCGAAACCGGCCCCGGGGCATCACGGGGTGGGGAACTCGATCGGCGACTGCTGCGGCTCGGCGGCGCGGCGCTGGCGCTCCGCCTCGTCGGCGGCGCGCAGGGCTTCGGCTTCCGCCTTGGCCTTGGCTTCTGCCTGGCGCTGGGCTTCGTCGAGTTGCGCCGGGGTCAGCGCCTGGAGGCGCATGGACAACTGCTGGATCAGGTCCCGCCGCATCTCGCTGCGCAGCTGCGCGGCTTCCTGGTCGGAACCGATCAGGTTGTTTTCGTCGTGCACGTAGACCTTCTGCACCTGTACCTGGTTGCTCATCAGGACCAGGTCGTTGGCGCCGACGATCTCGTAGTTGATCGTGTTGGTCAGCTCGAACTCCGCGCCGCGCGCGGAACCGGTGTAGCTGACGGTGCGCTGCTGGTTGTCCTCGCGGACCAGCACCAGGTGGTAGGGCGCGTTGCTGGTGACCTTCACGCCGCTGTTTTCCAGGGTTTCCTTCAGTTCGCGCACGGTCGGGCCGTAGGCGTTGCGCGCGGACACGTCGATTTCCTTGAGCGCGAATTGCGCATCGCCCAGGCCGCGCAGTTGGAAGCCGCAGGCGGCCAGCAGGGTGGTCATACCGATCAGCGCGGCGCTGGTCAGGATACGTTTCATCAAGCTTCCCTCACTCCTGTTGATCAGCGCCCCCGGATGGCCGGGGGCGTCCAATGGAATCGCGTATCAGTTGGCGACGATGTTGACCAGTTTGCCCGGTACCACGATGACCTTGCGGATGCTCAGGCCTTCGGTGAAACGCAGCACGTTCTCGTTGGCGCGCGCGGCGGCCTCGACATCCTCGCGGCTGGCGCTGGCGGCCACGTCGATGTGCCCGCGCAGCTTGCCGTTGACCTGCACCACCAGTTGCAGGGTGTCCTGCACCAGTGCGCTCTCGTCGACGCTCGGCCAGCGCGCATCGATCACCGCTTCGGCATGGCCGAGCTGGCCCCAGAGCACGTGGCAGATGTGCGGAGTGATGGGCGCCAGCAGCAGGACCACGGTTTCCAGGCCTTCCTGGATCAGGGCGCGGTCCTGGGCGTCCTGGTTCGGCGCCTTCTCCAGCACGTTCATCAGGGTCATCACCGCGGCGATGGCGGTGTTGAACTTGTGGTGCTGGCCGACATCCTGGCTGGCCTGCCTGATCGCCAGGTGGATGGCGCGGCGGACCTGCTTCTGCGCGTCGCTCAGGGCGGCGACGTCCAGCGCGCCGGGGAGGCCGGCGCTGACATGGGCGTGAGCCAGGCGCCAGACGCGGCGGAGGAAGCGGTTGGCGCCCTCGACGCCGGCGTCCGACCACTCCAGGCTCATGTCCGGCGGCGAGGCGAACATCATGAACAGGCGGCAGGTATCGGCACCGTACTGGTCGATCATCGATTGCGGGTCGACGCCGTTGTTCTTCGACTTCGACATCTTCTCGGTGCCGCCGATCTCGACCGGCTGGCCGTCGCTCTTCAGGCGCGCGCCGACGACCTTGGCCTTGGCGTCACGCTCGACCTCGACGTCGGCCGGGTTGAACCAGTCCTTGCCGCCGTTGGCGGTGGTCCGGTAGTAGGTATCGGCGACCACCATGCCCTGGGTCAGCAGGTTCTTGAACGGCTCGTCGCTGCCGACCAGGCCCTCGTCGCGCATCAGCTTGTGGAAGAAGCGCGCATAGAGCAGGTGCAGGATGGCGTGCTCGATGCCGCCGATGTACTGGTCGACCGGCAGCCAGTAGTCGGCCGCCTTCTTGTCCAGCATGCCGCCTTCGAACTGCGGGCAGGCGTAGCGGGCGAAATACCAGGACGACTCGACGAAGGTGTCCATGGTGTCGGTTTCGCGCTTGGCCGGCTGGCCGCATTTCGGGCAGCTGCATTCGTAGAATTCCGGCATCTTCGCCAGCGGCGAACCGGAGCCGTCCGGTACCACGTCTTCCGGCAGCACCACCGGCAACTGGTCGGCTGGCACCGGGACGTCGCCGCAAGCCTCGCAGTGGATGATCGGGATCGGGCAGCCCCAGTAGCGCTGGCGGCTGATGCCCCAGTCGCGCAGGCGGAACTGGGTGCGCGCCTGGCCCAGGCCCTTGGCCTCGAGGTCGGCGCCGATGGCGTCGAAGGCGGCCTGGTAGCCGAGGTTGTCGTACTTGCCGGAGTTGACGGTGAGCACGGACTCGTCCTTGGCGCCGTACCACTCCTTCCAGACGCTGGACTCGAAGTCGTCGTCGCCCTCGACCTTGGCGATCACCTGGCGGATCGGCAGGCCGTACTTGTTGGCGAACTCGAAGTCGCGCTCGTCATGGCCGGGCACCGCCATCACCGCGCCTTCGCCGTAGTTCATCAGCACGTAGTTGGCGACCCATACCGGCAGCTTGTCGCCGGTCAGCGGGTGTTCGACGAACAGGGAAGTGGCCATGCCTTTCTTCTCCTGGGTGGCGATGTCGGCCTCGGCGACGCCGCCGCGCTTGCATTCGTCGATGAACGCCTGCAACTGCGGGTCGTTCTGCGCTGCCTGGGTGGCCAGCGGGTGTTCGGCGGCGACGGCGACGTAGGTGGCGCCCATCAGGGTGTCCGGACGGGTGGTGAACACCTTCAGTTGGCCGGCGTGGCCGATGGAGGCCTGGTCGTAGGGGAAGCCGATCTCCATCCCGCGCGACTTGCCGATCCAGTTGCGCTGCATGGTCTTCACCTGCTCCGGCCAGCCGGGCAGGTTGTCGAGGCTCTCCAGCAGTTCCTCGGCGTAGGCGGTGATCTTGAAGTAGTACATCGGGATCTCGCGCTTCTCGATCAGCGCGCCGGAGCGCCAGCCGCGCCCGTCGATCACCTGCTCGTTGGCGAGTACGGTTTGGTCGACCGGGTCCCAGTTGACCGTGCCGTTCTTGCGGTAGATCACCCCTTTTTCGAACAGGCGGGTGAACAGCCACTGCTCCCAGCGGTAGTAGTCCGGCTTGCAGGTGGTGACCTCGCGGCTCCAGTCGATCGCCAGGCCGAGGCTGTCCAGCTGCGACTTCATGTAGGCGATGTTGTCGTAGGTCCAGGCCGCCGGGGCGACGTTGTTCTTCATCGCGGCGTTTTCCGCCGGCATGCCGAACGCGTCCCAGCCCATCGGCTGCAGCACGTTGCGGCCCTGCATGCGGTGGTAGCGGCTGATCACGTCGCCGATGGTGTAGTTGCGCACGTGGCCCATGTGCAGCTTGCCGCTCGGATACGGGAACATCGACAGGCAGTAGAACTTCTCCTTGTCGGGTAGCTCCCTGACGAGGAAGGACTGGTGTTCTTTCCAGTAGTTCTGGGCCTGGGTTTCGATCTCGAGTGGCTGATATTGCTCGTGCATGGCGCTACTTAGACGTGACTGTTCGAAAGCCTCGTAGCATACATGACCCCCACTCCTGTCGATAGCCCGCGCCGTTTGTCGCCGGGGGCGGTTCAGCCGAACGGGAACGCTAAGCTTGCCCTATGGACGGTCGATGGCTGGCTGCCCAGTGGTACCTTCAGAGGTGTTCGATGGCTGAGCTGCAACGCGCGAGTGTGACGGGAGGTGGGCTGTACGAGAGGCTGCTGCAGCGTCTCGCCCTGGCTCTGGATGAAGCGGATACGGCCGAGCGCCTGCGTGACGAGCATCCCACGGAGCTTGAGTTGCGTGGTTTGAGCGAAGCGGAGATGGGGCTGATACGCGCCTATCTCGACCAGGACCTGCACTGGTTGCGCGGCTGGCATGCGGCCGCCGAGGAGCTGGCGCTGCTCGAGCGCCAGCCCGGCAGGACACCCCGGCCGCCCCGGCCGCAACCGCCGGCGCCGCGTCGGCACGTCTCGTTGAAACAGCGGCAACTGCTCTGTGCGCTCTGCGGTGCGCCGGTGCAGTGGAGCAAGGGGCATGGCGTGTTGCCGTGCGGCCATTGCGGCTCGCAACTGTTCCGTTCGGGCAACGGCCGCTAGGGTCTCCTTCCGGGAAGTTTCGCCAGGCGTCGCGCAATCCTTTAGATTGCCTCTTCCGACAGGGAGGGGGCGATGCCGATCCGTTATTTCTTCAAGCAACTGCTGCTGCCGCCGGGCGGCCTGTTGCTGCTGCTGTTTTTCGCTTTCTGGTGGCGCACCAGCCGACCGAGGCTGGCGCGGCTGTGCGGTGTCTGCGGGTTCTTCGGTCTGTGGCTGATGAGCATGCCGCTCAGCGTGGAGTGGATGGGGCGCTGGCTCGAAAGCGAACCGGCCTTGCTGGCGGAGGATCTACCGGGCCTGGCGCAGCGCGCCGACGCCATCGTCATCCTCGGTGCCGGCCGGCAGACCAACGACCCGGCCTGGGGCGACGATGCGCCGAGCCTGCTGGCGGCCGAGCGGCTGCGCTATGCCGCGCGGCTGGCCAAGACCTCGGCGCTGCCGGTACTGATCAGCGGCGGGTTGCATTACGGACGCCCGCCCAGCGAGGCGGCGCTGATGGCCAATGCCCTGCTGCAGGACTTCGGCGTGCCGACGCGCTGGCAGGAAGGTCTCAGCCGTACCACCTGGGAAAACGCCACCCTGAGCGCCCCGCAGTTGCGCGAGGCCGGCGTGCGCCGGGTGGTGCTGGTGACCCAGGCCTGGCACATGCAGCGGGCACGCTGGAGCTTCGAGCGCCAGGGGTTCGAGGTGATCCCGGCGCCGGTCGGCTTCCTCGGCGGGGCCAACCTGCGGCCCTTCGGCGGCTGGCTGCCGGAAGCGCAGGCCTTCTGGCAGAGCGGCATGCTGCTGAACGAGGCGATCGGCCTGGTCGGCTATCGCCTGTTCTACCGCTGAGACGCAACCGGCGCCGCGGGGGCGCCGGTCTTTCCAGGAGGGGCTGGTTTCAGCCGAACAGGCGTCGCTCCTGCGGACGCAACTGGCGGCCGAGCAGAGCCCATAGCAGCAGCACGCCGGCCAACCCGGCCAGCGGCCAGACGCGGTATTGCAGATAGGGCGTCAGGCCCTGCATGGGAATCACCTCGCCGCGCAGGATGCCCTGCTGGAACTGCGGGATCTGCCGGACGATCCGGCCATAGGGATCGATCAGGCCGGTGACGCCGTTGTTGGTCGCGCGGATCATCCAGCGACCGCTTTCCAGGGCGCGCATCTGCGCCATCTGCAGGTGCTGCAACGGGCCTATGGAAGTGCCGAACCAGGTGTCGTTGCTCACTGTCAGCAACACCTGGCTCTGCGCCGCGAGCGCGGCGGCGAACTCCGGGTAGACCACTTCGTAGCAGATGTACGGGGCGATCTCGTAGCCCTTGGCCTTGAGCAGCGGCTGGTCGGCCGGGCCGCGAGCGAAGTCGGACATCGGCAGGTCGAAGAAGGCGATCAGGCCGCGCAGCAGGTCCTGCAGCGGCACGTACTCGCCGAACGGCACCAGCTTCTGCTTGAGGTAGGTGCCTGCGCCTTCGCCGACCACGGTGATGCCGTTGAAGTAGCGACTCTTGCCGTCGGCGAGACGTTCGCGCACCGGGACCCCGGTGATCAGCGCGGCGTTCTTCTCGTCGGCGACCTGGCCCATGGCGCCGAGGTAGCCGCTGGCCATGTCCTGGAGAATCGGCACCGCGGTTTCCGGCCAGACGATCAGGTCGACGTCCTGCTGCGGCAGGCTCAGGTCGCGGTAGAGGTCGAGTTGCGCGCGGACCTGATTCGGGTCCCATTTCAGCTCCTGGGCGATGTTGCCCTGGATCGCCACGACCTTCAGCGGTTCGCCGGCCGAATGGGTCCAGGCGTGGCCCTTGAGATAGAGGCCGGCCGCCCACGGGCCGAGCAGCAGGACCAGCCCCAGAAGCAGGCTGGCACCGTGCGGGAAGAGGCGCGGCAGGTTCACCAGCAGGGCCGCGCTGAGGGCGATGACGAAGGAGGACAGCCATACGCCGCCCACCGGCACCAGCCCGGCCAGCGGTCCCTGCAACTGGCTATAGCCGGCGTAGAGCCAGGGGAAACCGGTAAGGAACCAACTGCGGAACAGCTCCAGTGCCAGCCACAGGGCGGCGAACGCCAGGGCGTCGCCCAGCGGCGCGTTGTCGCGGCGCAGGCAGCGCGCCCACAGCCAGGCCGGCAGGGCGAAGAAGAAGGCGACGCCGGCGGTGAAGCCGAGCATGAGGAAGCTTGCTAGCGGCACCGAGGCGGCGCCGTAGTCATGGATACTGACGTAGATCCAGCTGGTGCCGGCGCCGAACGCGCCGAAACCGTACCACCAGCCGCGCCACAGGGCGGACTTGCCGGGAAGGCCGCGCAAGCCGAGATAGAGCAGGGCGATCGAGAGGATCGCCAGCGGCCAGTAGTCGAAGGGCGCCAGGGCCAGGGGTGTGAGCGCGCCTGCGGCGAGTGCCAGCAGGTGTCCGGGCCAGCCGGGACGAGAAATCCAACGCATCGAATGTCCTTAGAGCCTGTTCAATGTCCGACTGCGCAGACCGGGGCCGCCTTCGGCTGCCGGACGGCAACGTCCGCGGCGACAGGGGAGTCTGGCGCAAGGCGCAAGAGTAAAGGAGGGGCTGGCGAGACGCCAGAAGGACGGCGCGGGAAGATGCCCCCTCCGCCGCGGCGGAGGGGGCGCGCTCAGTTCTGCAGGGGAGACAGGCGCAGCAGATGGACGCGGCGGCTGTCGGCGTTGAGTACGCGGAAACGGAACTCGCCCAGCTCGACCACTTCGTTGCGCTTGGGCAGGTGGCCGAAGGCGCTCATCACCAGGCCGCCCACGGTATCGAATTCCTCGTCGGAGAATTCCGAGCCGAAGAAGTCGTTGAAGGCGTCCACGGGGGTCAGCGCCTTGACGATGAAATCGCCGCTGGGCAGCGGCTTGATGTAGCTGTCCTCCTCGACGTCGTGCTCGTCCTCGATATCACCGACGATCTGTTCCAGCACGTCCTCGATGGTCACCAGGCCGGCCACGCCGCCGTATTCGTCGATGACGATGGCCATGTGGTTGCGGTTGGCGCGGAATTCGCGGAGCAGCACGTTGAGGCGCTTGGATTCGGGGACGAAGGTGGCCGGACGCAGCAGTTCCTTGATGTCGAAGGGACGCTCGTCGTTGTGCAGGATCAGTGGCAGGAGGTCCTTGGCCAGCAGTACGCCCATGACGTCGTCGAGGCTTTCGCCGACCACCGGGTAGCGCGAGTGGGCGGCTTCGATGATGGCCGGAAGGAATTCCTTCGGCGTCTGGGTCGAGCGGATGCTCATCATCTGCGAGCGCGGCACCATGATGTCGCGCACCTGCAGGTCGGCGACCTGGATCGCCCCCTCGACGATGGACAGCGCCTCGCTGTCCAGCAGCTTGTTGTCGTGGGCATCGCGCAGCAGCTCGAGTAGCTCCTGGCGGTTTCTCGGCTCGTGGGCAAAAGCCTGGGTGATCTTGTCCAGCCAGGACTTGTGCCCGTTGCTCGATCGGTCTTCGCTCATTTTTCCTTGCTCGGTGGCTCTTCGTCGTCGCAGGCGTACGGATCGGGATGACCCAGTTCCGCCAGCAATTCACGTTCCAGTGTTTCCATTTCTTCCGCTTCGGCGTCGTCGATGTGGTCGTAGCCGAGCAGGTGCAGGCAGCCGTGGATCACCAGGTGGGCCCAGTGGGCCTGCAACGGCTTGCGCTGTTCCAGGGCTTCGCGGGCGACCACCGGGGCGCAGATCACCAGGTCGCCGAGCAGCGGGATATCGAGAAGCTCGTCCGGGACATCGGCGGGGAAGGACAGCACGTTGGTCGCGTAGTCCTTGTGCCGGTAGGTGCTGTTCAGTTCCAGGCCTTCGGCCTCGTCCACCAGGCGGATGGTCAGCTCCGACTCCGGACGCTGGCGCAGGGCCAGTTCGCACCAGGCGCGGAACTGTGCTTCGGAGGGCAGGTCCGGGGCGGCGCTGGCGACCTGCAGGTCGAGCTCAAGCGGCATCGTGACCGCCCTTGCCCGTTCCCTCGACCGGCCGCACCTGGCCTTGCTGGCGGTTCTCATGGCGCTCGTAGGCTTCGACGATACGCTGCACCAGCGGGTGGCGGACCACATCCTTGGGCTTGAAATGGGTGAAGCTGATGCCGGGGACGTCCTGCAGGACCTCGATCACGTGCTTGAGGCCGGAGCGGGTGCCGCGGGGCAGGTCGACCTGGGTGACGTCGCCGGTGATCACCGCGGTGGAGCCGAAGCCGATCCGGGTGAGGAACATCTTCATCTGCTCGACTGTGGTGTTCTGGCTCTCGTCGAGGATGATGAAGCTGTTGTTCAGCGTGCGCCCGCGCATGTAGGCCAGCGGCGCGACCTCGATGACGTTGCGCTCGATCAGCTTGGCCACGTGTTCGAAGCCGAGCATCTCGTAGAGCGCGTCGTAGAGCGGGCGCAGGTAGGGGTCGATCTTCTGCGACAGGTCGCCGGGAAGAAAACCGAGCTTCTCGCCGGCCTCGACCGCCGGGCGCACCAGCAGGATGCGGCGGATCTGCTCGCGCTCCAGGGCGTCGACGGCGCAGGCCACGGCGAGGTAGGTCTTGCCGGTGCCAGCCGGACCGATGCCGAAGTTGATGTCGTGGTCGAGGATCGCCTTGACGTAGCGCTGCTGGTTGGCGCCGCGCGGGCGGATGTGCGCCTTGCGCGACTTCAGGGTGACCTGCGGCGCGCTCTGCAATTCCTCGAGGTCTTCCAGGCCGGACTCCTGCAGGTACAGGTGCACGGTGTCGGGAGTGAGATCGGTGCCGTTCTGCGCCTCGCGGTAGAGACGCTGCAGCAGGCGTTCGGCGACCTTGGTCCGGCGCGGTTCGCCGGCCAGTTCGAACTGGTTGCCGCGGTTGCGGATCTCGATGTCGAGGCGTTTCTCGATCTGGTGGAGATGCTCGTCGAACTGCCCGCAAAGTGTCGCGAAGCTGCGGGCGTCGAACGGCTCGAGGATAAAGCGATGAAGTTCCTGGGGGGCGTTCAAGGTGTTCTGTCGTACTCGCCAGTGGCTGATTGATAGGGAAGAGAATAACCGCTGGATATCGTCGCGCAAAGTTGCCGTATCGCGGCGGCGCTTTCCCGGTTCCCGCTGAAACGTTGGTGCACCGTGGCGGCGGGAAGGTTCAGCGAGCCCGCCGTACGGTCGTCGGCCTCAATGCAGGGTGCTGTCGATCAGGGTGCCGCGCAGCGAGTGCGGCAGCGCGTCGTCGATGTGCACCTGGGCGAACTGGCCGATCAGGCGTGGATTGTCGCAGCGGAAGTTGACGATCCGGTTGTTCTCGGTACGCCCCTGGAGCATGCCCGGGTCCTTCTTCGAGAAGTCGGTGACCAGGATCCGCTGGGTGCTGCCGACCATGCGCCGGCTGATCTCGTAGCCTTGCTGGTGGATGCGGCTCTGGAGGATCTGCAGGCGCTGTTTCTTCACTTCTTCCGGCAGGTCGTCGGCGAGGTCGGCGGCGGGCGTGCCGGGCCGCGCGCTGTAGATGAAGGAGAAGGAGAAGTCGAAGCCGACGTCCTCCACCAGCTTCATGGTCTGCTCGAAGTCCTTCTCGGTTTCGCCGGGGAAACCGACGATGAAGTCGGAGCTGATGCAGATGTCCGGTACCGCGGCCTTCAGCTTGCGGATACGCGACTTGTATTCCAGCACGGTATGGTTGCGCTTCATCGCCGCCAGCACGCGGTCGGAGCCCGACTGCACCGGCAGGTGGATGAATTTCACCAGCTCCGGCACCTCGGCGTGGGCCTGGATCAGCGCGTCGGAGAATTCCAGCGGGTGCGAGGTGGTATAGCGGATGCGTTCGATACCGTCGACGGCGGCGACCACCCGCAGCAGTTCGGCGAAGTCGGCCAGGCGGCCATCGTGGGTCAGGCCGCGGAAGCCGTTGACGTTCTGTCCCAGCAGGGTGACTTCGCGGACGCCGTTCTCGGCCAGGTGGATCACTTCGGCGATCACGTCGTCGAATGGTCGGCTGACTTCCTCGCCGCGGGTGTAGGGCACCACGCAGAAGCTGCAGTACTTGCTGCAGCCTTCCATCACCGAGACGAAGGCGGTGGGGCCATCGACCCGCGGTTCCGGCAGGCGGTCGAATTTCTCGATTTCCGGGAAGGACACGTCGACCTGCGGCTTGCGCGTGCTGCGCGCGGCGTCGATCATTTCCGGCAGGCGGTGCAGGGTCTGCGGGCCGAAGACCACGTCGACATAGGGCGCGCGCTCACGGATCGCGGCGCCTTCCTGGCTGGCCACGCAGCCGCCGACGCCGATCACCAGGTCGGGATTCTGCTGCTTCAGCTCGCGCCACATGCCGAGCTTGGAAAACACCTTTTCCTGGGCCTTCTCGCGGATCGAGCAGGTATTGAGCAGGATGACGTCGGCCTCGGCGGCGTTTTCGGTCACCTCGAGGGCTTGGTGTTCACCGAGCAGGTCCGCCATTCGCGACGAGTCGTACTCGTTCATCTGGCAGCCGTGGGTTTCGATGAAAAGCTTCTTGGCCATGCGCTTCGTCGGACAGTTCGAAAAGGACCGCGCATTATAGAGGGCGGGGCCCCCGGTTCCTAGCGTTGCTGGCCGAAAGGCTGTGCTATGATTCGCGCCCTTCATTTTCCGGCATTGCTTTCCCCGCCATGAACAAGCGCGAAAACCCCATCTACAAGGTGATTTTCCTCAACCAGGGCCAGGTCTTCGAGATGTATGCCAAGCAGATCTACCAGAGCGATCTGTGGGGCTTCCTGGAAATCGAGGAGTTCGTCTTCGGCGAGCGCACCCAGGTGGTGGTGGACCCCAGCGAGGAGAAGCTCAAGGCGCAGTTCGAAGGCGTTCTGCGCAGCTTCGTGCCGATGCACGCGATCGTCCGCATCGACGAGGTCGAGCGCCTGGGTACGCCGAAGATCAGCGAGGCCAAGGGCGCGGGCAACGTCATGCCGTTCCCCATGCCGATGCCCGGCAAGAGCGACTGATTCGCGAAAGGGACGTCAGGGCAGCGGCGCGAAGGGCGTGACGCCGCCGGCAGTCTGCAGTTCGATCAGGTAGTTGCGGAAGATCTGCCCCAGCACCCGGGTGGCGATGTCCAGTTCGTCGCGGTTCATCTGCTCGGCTACCAGGTCGGCGCTGTCCAGGGCGTCCTCGGCGCCGTTCACCGCTGCCATCTTCAGCACGATGTAGGCCTGTACGTTGTTCGCCGGAACCCCTTCGCCACGGAAGAACATGGTGCCGAGGTGGTACTGGGCCTGGGCATGGCCCTGTAGAGAAGCTTTCTCGAACCAGTTGAGGGCGGCCTGGAGGTCGCGCGGGATGCGCTCGCCGTCGTAGAAGAATTCGCCCAGTTCGTATTGCGCCTCGGCGTCGCCGCCATTGGCGACCTGCTGGCAGGCGGCGAGCGCCTGTTGCAATTCTTCGGGAACGGTGTTCAGCGCGCAGCGGCCGGTCGCTGGAATCAGCAACGAGTTGCCTCCCGCCTGCGCGAGCAGCGGCTGGAGGATCAACAGGCAACCCAGGGCGAGGGTGCGGCCGGTACGGAACATGAGGGGAAGACACCTCCTGGATCGGGGCGGGCAAGGGCTGCCCGGCCAACGAAATGCGCTGACCCTCACATTATGAAATAAGCCGACGTCTCCTTACAAAGTCTTTACTGTCTTTTCGGGAACTTTGTCGGCGCGTTTATGCATTTCGGCTAGGAAGGCGTTCCGGCGGGGTGGAGGGCGGCGCCCGGGAAGGGCGCCGCGAAGAGGGTCATTTCAGCGCGGCGAAGGCTTTTTCGGCGGCGTTCAGCGTGATTTCCAGCTCCTTGTCGCCATGGGCGATGGAGGTGAAGCCGGCCTCGAAGGCGCTAGGCGCAAGGTACACGCCGCCGTCGAGCATCAGGTGGAAGAAGCGCTTGAAGCGTTCGACGTCGCTGGCCATCACGTCCTCGAAGGTGACGATGGCGTCGGCGCCGCTGAAGTACAGGCCGAACATGCCGCCCGCCTGGGTGGTGACGAAGGGGATGCCGGCGGCGTCCGCGCGCTGTTGCAGGCCGTCGAGCATGCGCGTGGTGTAGGCGGTCAGTTCGTCGTGGAAACCGGGGCGGCTGATCAGGCGCAGGGTGGTCAGCCCGGCGGCCATCGCCAGCGGGTTGCCCGAGAGCGTGCCGGCCTGGTAGACCGGGCCCAGCGGGGAAATCTGCTGCATGATCTCGCGCTTGCCGCCGAAGGCGCCCACCGGCATGCCGCCGCCGATGATCTTGCCGAAGGTCGACAGGTCCGGGGTGACCCCGTAGTAGGCCTGAGCGCCGCCGAGGGCGACACGGAAGCCGGTCATCACTTCGTCGAAGATCAGCACCACGCCGTGTTCGTCGCAGGCTTCGCGCAGGCCTTCGAGGAAGCCCGGCGCCGGCGGCACGCAGTTCATGTTGCCGGCAACCGGCTCGACGATGATGCAGGCGACCTCCTTGCCGACTTCGCCCAGGGTCTTGCGCACCGCCTCGATGTCGTTGAACGGCAGGGTCAGGGTGTGCTTGGCGAAGGCCGCCGGAACGCCCGGGGAGTTCGGCACGCCGAAGGTCAGGGCGCCGGAGCCGGCCTTCACCAGCAGGCTGTCGGAGTGGCCGTGGTAGCAGCCTTCGAACTTGATGATGCTGTCGCGCCCGGTGTAGCCGCGGGCCAGACGGATGGCGCTCATGGTCGCCTCGGTGCCGGAGCTGACCATGCGCACCATCTCCATCGACGGCACCATGGAGCAGACCAGGTCGGCCATTTCCACTTCCAGCGCGGTCGGCGCGCCATAGGACAGACCGTGGTCGAGCTGCCGGCGCACCGCGTCGAGCACGTCCGGATGGCTGTGGCCGAGGATCATCGGGCCCCAGGAGCCGACATAGTCCACGTAGCGCTTGTCGTCCTCGTCCAGTACATAGGCGCCTTCGGCGTGCTTGAAGAACAGTGGGGTGCCGCCGACGCTCTTGAAGGCGCGCACCGGGGAGTTGACCCCGCCGGGAATGTGTTTCTGGGCGTTGTTGAACAGCGTTTCGGAACGGGACATGGCTAGCTCTCTATCTCTCGGGCGAGGCGCGGAGGCGTCAGGCAGGTTCGAACAGGGCGCTGAAGGCGCGGGCGCGGCGTTCCACCTCGGCGGCGGACGCGGCGGCGAACAGCGCATGGATCACGGCGACCAGATCGACGCCGCGGGCGATCAGGCCGGGCGCGGTGTCGAGGCTGATGCCGCCGATGGCGGTGATCGGCAGGTGCAGGCGCGGCCGGGCCTGGTCGAGCAGTTCGACGCTGGCGGCGGGGGCGCCGGGTTTGGTGCTGGAATTGAAGAAGCGGCCGAAGGCGACGTAGCTGGCGCCCTCGGCCACCGCCTGCTCGGCCAGCTCCAGCCGGGCGTGGCAGGTGGCGCCGATGATCGCCTGGCGGCCGAGCAGGGCGCGCGCCGCCGACAGCGAACCGTCGGTCTGGCCGAGGTGCAGGCCGACGCCCAGGCGCGCGGCGAGTTCGGCGTCGTCGTTGACGATCAGCTGCGCGCCGTAGCGTTCGCAGAGTTCGCGCAGGCTTTCCGCCTCGCGCAGGCGCCGCGCCTGGTCGCTGGATTTGTCGCGGTATTGCAGCAGGCGCGCGCCGCCGCGTAGCGCGGCTTCGACGTAGGGCAGCAGGCGGCCGTCGTCCAGTAGCTGGCTATCGGTGATGGCGTACAGGCCGCGCAGTTTCATCGGCTGGCTCTCAGTGACAGAAGTCGGTGGGCAGGCGGCGCGGCACGTATTGGCCGTGGCCCGGACTCTCGGCGTCGCGCAGGGTCCGCCAGGTGTAGTCGAGGGCGCTCTGTACGGCGCCGTGCAGCGCTTCGCCGAGGGCGATGCGACCGGCCAGGGCGCTGGCCAGGGTGCAGCCGGAGCCATGGTAGCTGCCGGGCAGGCGCTGGCAGGTGAAGGTGCGGTGGCTGCCGTCGCGGCTGTACAGGCGATTGTGCACTTCGCTTTCGTCGCCGTGTCCGCCGGTGATCAATAGGTGCTCGCAGTGTTCCAGCAGGCGCTCGGCGCACTGGTCGGCGCTGCCCTCGGGCAGGTCGGCGAGCAGGCGCGCTTCCGGCAGGTTCGGCGTGGCGATGGTGGCGCGCGGCAGCAGCCGCTCGCGCATGGCGAAGCCGACGTCGCCCTTGCCCAGCGCACCGCCGCCGCCGGCGCGCAGCACCGGATCGCAGACCACCGGCAGGTGCGAGTGGGCGGCGAGGATCTCGGCCACCGTGTCGACCATCTCCAGCGAACCGAGCATACCCAGCTTGACCGCCGCGACGGGCAGGTCGGCGAGTACGGCGTTGGCCTGGGCCAGCACCCACTCGCGGTCGAGGACGCGGAAGTCGCTGACGTTGACGGTGTCCTGCACGGTCAGCGCGGTGACTGCCGGGGCGGCGTGGCAGCCCTGGGCGAGCAGGGCTTCGATGTCGGCTTGCAGTCCGGCGCCACCACTGGGGTCGTGACCGGACAGGCAGAGCACTACGGGGCGGGAAGTCGGTGTTTTCATGGCGCGTGAGCTTACCACTAAAAGCGCTCCGTGGCGGCTGCGCGGACGACCTTTCGGGCGCCGCGCCCGGGCCCTGCGTGACACGTCCCGGGCCTGACGTGACGTGGCGTGTGCTAAAGTTCGGCGAATATTCATACAACGCTCGCCAAGGGCGGACCATGACGAGGGAGGTGGGGCTCCCGGTCCGTTCGAGGAGCACTGCGGGGCATCATGCGGCACTGGCTGATTCTCTTTCTTCTTGCGTTGCCGTGCCTGGCGGGTGCGGTGAGCTTCAACGAGCAGGTCGAGCGCCTGCCGCTGGGGCAGTCCATCGACGTGTTCGAGGACGTGCGCGGTAGCGCCGATATCAACGACATCACCTCGCGGGCCATCGACAGCAGCTTCCGCCGCCATGACAAGGACGTGCTCAATGCCGGCTATTCGCGCTCGGTGTTCTGGTTGCGCCTGGACCTGGACTACCGGCCGGTCGCCTCCAGCGATCCGCGCACCTGGCTGCTGGAGCTGGCTTATCCGCCGCTGGACAAGCTCGACCTCTACCTGCCCGATGGCCAGGGCGGCTACCGCCTTGCCCAGCGCACCGGCGACACATTGCCGTTCGCCAGTCGGCCGATCCGGCAGAACAACTACCTGTTCGAACTCGGCCTCGAGCCGAACAAGCCGCAGCGTGTCTACCTGCGGCTGGAAAGCCAGGGATCGATCCAGGCGCCGCTGACCCTGTGGTCGCCCAAGGCCTACCTGGAGGAGCAGCCCGAACGCATCTATGTGCTCGGCATCATCTATGGCGTGCTGCTGGTGATGCTGATCTACAACCTGTTCATCTTCCTCAGCGTCCGCGATACCAGCTATCTCTACTACATCCTCTATATCGCTTCCTTCGGGCTGTACCAGGTCTCGGTGAACGGCGCCGGCATCGAGTACTTCTGGCCCGACAGCCCCTGGTGGGCGAACGCCGCCACGCCATTCCTGATCGGTTCGGCGGCGCTGTTCGGCTGCCAGTTCGCGCGCAGCTTCCTGCATACCCGCGACCACAGCGTGTGGGTCGACCGCGGCCTGCTGGCGCTGATGGCGGTCGGCGCGCTGGTCATGCTGATGGCGCTGACCATGAGCTACGCCGTGGCTCTACGCCTGGCCACCTACCTGGCGCTGGCCTTCACCGGCCTGATCTTCGCCGCCGGCATCCTCGCCTGGCTGCGCGGCATGCGCGTGGCGCGCTATTTCATCATCGCCTGGACCGCCTTCCTTCTCGGCGGCATCGTCAATACCCTGATGGTCCTCGGCTACCTGCCGAACATGTTCCTCACCATGTATGCCAGCCAGATCGGTTCGGCGCTGGAGGTGGGCTTGCTGTCGCTGGCGCTGGCCGACCGGATCAACGCGATGAAGGAGGAGCGCGCGCGAATCCTCCAGGAGTCCAGCCGCAAGCTGGAAGCGCTGAACCAGGAACTGGCCAACAGCAACCGCCTGAAGGACGAGTTCCTCGCCACCGTCACCCACGAACTGCGCACCCCGATGAGCGGGGTGATCGGTTCGCTGGAGCTGATGCAGACGGTGCCGATGGACGTCGAACTCGCCGAGTACCAGCGCACCGCCGCCGGTTCGGCGCGGGACATGATGCGGATGGTCAACGACATCCTCGCCCTCATCGAACTGCAGGCCGGCAAGCTCTACCCGCGCCGCGAGCCGTTCAGCCTGCGCGGCCTGTTCGACAGCCTGCGCGCGCAGTACGCGCCGCGCGCCGAGGAGAAGGGCCTGCGCTTCGCCCTGCAACTGGACGACAGCCTGCCGGACACCCTCGAAGGCGATGCCGGCAAGCTGGCCCAGGCGCTGGGCTACCTGGTCGACAACGCGATCAAGTTCACCGCCAGGGGCAGCGTGACCCTGCGCGTCGCCGCCGGGCGTACCCATGACGGGGTGGCGCTGCGGGTGGAAGTGATCGACACCGGCATCGGTTTCGACATGGCCGCCGGCAGCGACCTCTACCAGCGTTTCGTCCAGGCCGACAGCTCGTTGACCCGTGGCTACGGAGGCCTCGGCATCGGCCTGGCGCTGTGCCGCAAGCTGGTGGAACTGCTTGGCGGCGAGCTGACCCACGAGTCCCGGCCGGGACAGGGCAGCCGCTTCCTCCTGCGCCTGCAACTGACCCAGCCGGCCCAGGGCCTGGCGCCGCCGCCGCGGCGCGCCGGCGGGCAGGCGGTGCGGCGTCCCGAGGAGTGCACGGTGCTGGTGGTGGAGGACAACGCCATCAACCAGTTGGTGACTCGCGGCATGCTGCTCAAGCTCGGCTACCGGGTGCGCACCGCCGACAACGGCAGCGAGGCCCTGGAGTTGCTGGCGCGCGAGCGGCCGGACGGCGTACTGCTCGACTGCCAGATGCCGGTGATGGACGGCTTCGCCACCTGTCGGGCGATCCGCGCGCTGCCCGGCTGCGCGGAACTGCCGGTGCTGGCGTTGACCGCCCACAGCCACAGCGGCGATCGCGAGCGCTGCCTGGCGGCGGGCATGAGCGACTACATGGCCAAGCCGGTCAAGTTCGAAGAGTTGCAGACCCTGCTGCACGATTGGCTGCTGTGCCAGCCGATCGTCACCAAGTCCGCCTGAAGCCTTTCCGCGGCTGGCTGAAATGCCGGCTTGCGCGACCTGTATGTCTCTTTAGGCAAAGCCTGAAGCGTGATTCACTGGGAAAAAGTGAATCCGGATTCAGTCATGGTCTATCGTGTCACCGAACGCCGCCTGCAACGCGATTCCGCGCTGCGCGAGCGCATCCTCCAGCTAGGCCTGCGGCGTGTCGCGGAGGGCGGTTTCGCCGCGCTGACCATGCAGGCCCTGGCCGACGACGCGGGGATCGCCACCGGCAGCCTGTACCGCCACTTCCGGGGCAAGGGCGAGCTGGCGGCGGAAATCTTCCGCCGCGCCAGCCAGCGTGAGGTCGATGCCCTGGCCGTCGTCCTGCGCGGTCCCGGCGCGCCCGCCTGGCGCCTGGCCGAGGGCTTGCGGCGCTTTGCCGCGCGCGCCTGGAGCAGCCAGCGGCTGGCCTTCGCCCTGATCGCCGAGCCGGTGGATCCTGAAGTCGACGAGCAGCGCCTGCGCTATCGCGAGGCCTACGCCGCGCTGTTCGTCGAACTGCTCGAGGAGGGCCGGCGCAGTGGCGCATTCCAGCTTTCCCTGGTGCCGCTTGCCGCGGCCTGCCTGGTCGGGGCCATCGCCGAGGCGCTGGTCGGCCCCTTGTCTCCCCCGGCGCGCGCCGCTCGCGACAGCGGCCAGCCGGAACCGAGTCTGGAGCCGGTGAGTACGGCTCTGGTGAACTTCTGCCTGCGCGCGGTGGGCGCGCCTGTCTGCGAGGAACCCTCATGAACCTGCACCAGTACGCCGAAACCCACGAAGTGACCAACCAGGTACCGTCGCTGGATGGCGCCAACCTCTACCGCCTCGACCTGCCTCTCCAGGAGTGGGTGCGTCGCTACCAGGGCGGCTGGGCCGAGGAGCGCCTGCAGCGCTACGGCGAGCTGGCCGGCGGCCCGCTGATGGCGGCCGGCTTCCTGGCCAACCAGCACAAGCCGGAGTTCCATAGCCACGACCGCTACGGCAACCGCGTCGACCTGGTGGAGTTCCACCCCGCCTACCACGAGCTGATGCGCGCCGCCATCGAACACGAACTGCCCTCGCTGCCCTGGACCGACCCGCGCCCCGGCGCCCAGGTGGCGCGGGCCGGGCTGTCCTACCTGCACAGCCAGGCGGAGGCCGGCACCGGTTGCCCGTTGACCATGACCTACGCCAGCGTGCCGGCGATTCGCCTGCAGGCGGATCTGGCCGAGAAATGGCTGCCGAAGATCCTCTCCCGCGAGTACGACCCGCGCAACGTGCCGATGGAGCAGAAGGCGGGCGTCACCATCGGCATGGCGATGACCGAGAAGCAGGGCGGCACCGACGTCCGCGCCAATACCACGCGGGCCTACCCGGTGGGGATTCCCGGGCCGGGGCAGGCCTACGAACTGGTCGGGCACAAGTGGTTCTGCTCGGCGCCGATGTGCGACGCCTTCCTCACCCTGGCCTACACCGACAAGGGCCTGACCTGCTTCCTGCTGCCGCGCCACCGGCCGGACGGCAGCCGCAACCAGTTCTACATCCAGCGCCTGAAGGACAAGCTGGGCAACTGGTCGAACGCCTCCAGCGAAATCGAGTATCGCGGCGCCCTGGCCTGGATGGTCGGCGAGGAGGGCCGTGGTGTGCCGACCATCATCGAGATGGTCGCCATGACCCGCTTCGACTGCATGATCGGCTCCAGCGCACTGATGCGTCAGGCGTTGACCCAGGCTGCCCACCACTGTACCTACCGCAAGGTCGGCGGGCGGGTGCTGGCCGAGCAACCGCTGATGCAGAACGTGCTCGCCGACCTGGCCCTGGAAAGCGAGGCGGCGCTGGCCCTGACCCTGCGCATGGGGCATGCCCTGGACCGTGCCCACGACGAGCAGGAGGAGAAGTTCGCCCGCCTGGTCACCGCGGTGGGCAAGTACTGGATCTGCAAGCGTGCCCCGGCGATGATCAACGAAGCCTCCGAATGCATGGGCGGTGCCGGCTACGTCGAGGAAACCATCCTGCCGCGGCTGTACCGCGAGGCCCCGGTGAACTCGATCTGGGAAGGTTCCGGCAACGTGCAGTGCCTGGACGTGCTGCGTGCCCTGTCGAAGGAGCCGGGGGTGCTCGACGCGTTGTTCGCCGAACTGGGCGACGGCCATGGCGACGCCCGTCTCGCCGCGCACATCGGCAACCTCAAGGCGGCCTTCTCCGACACCGCCGACATCCAGTACCGCGCCCGCCAGCTCACCGAGGACGTGGCGATCGCCCTGCAGGCCAAGCTGTTGCTGGAAGCCGGCAACTCCGCGGTGTCCGACGCCTTCATCGGCAGTCGCCTGGGGGACGGCGGGCGGGTCTACGGTACCCTCCCGCGCGGCGTCGAGGTCGAGGCGCTGTTGGCTCGCGCCACCCCGCACCTGGCCTGAGGCGCGCCGCGGTGCAGGCGCATCCGCGCTACCGGGAGCTGGTCGAGCAGGGCTTCGCCGCGGCCAGTTTCGTCGGCGACCTCGGCATCCGTCCGCTTGACTGCGGGCCGGGTTGGGTCGAAGCGGGGCTGGACATCCTGCCCCGCCACGCCCAGCAGAACGGCTTCATCCATGCCGGGGTCCAGGCGACCCTGGCCGACCATGCCGCCGGGGCCGCCGCCGCGACCCTGGTGGAGGAGGGGCAGACGGTACTGACCCTGGAGTTCAAGCTCAACCTGTTGCGCCCGGCGCTTTGCCAGCGCCTGTTGTGTCGCGCCGAGGTGCTCAAGGCCGGGCGCCAGGTGACGGTGGTCGAGGCCGAGGTGTTCGCCGAGCGGGACGGTCGGCGGCGCCTGTTCAGCAAGGCCACCGTGACCATGGCGGTGGTGGCGCTGGCCGAATGAGGTAACGGGAGAAAAGCGCTGTGTTTTCCTGTCGGTACAGGCAAGATGTTTTCCATGCGAACCGACAGGAAGCCCACCATGAGTATCGATTCCGACGACGGATTCGTCGTCGCCCGCACGGCCGAGGAGGCCGTCGACCGTCTTGCCGAGCTGCACCGCCAGGCCACCGCGGCGCTGAGCCAGGCGCTCAAGCGCTACATCAAGGAGCGCATCGAGCCGAGCGAGGCCGAGCGGCAGAACTTCCACTACCCGCAACTGCGCATCGGCTACCGCTGCCAGGGCGAGGTGCCGTCCACCACCCGCGCCTACGCCAAGGTCCAGGTGCCGGGCGAATACAGCGTCACCGTCACCCACCCCGACGCCTTCCGCAAGTACCTGCTGGAACAGTTGCGTCCGCTGATGGACGATTTCACCGTGCAGGTGCAGGTCGGCCCGAGCCAACAGGACATCCCCTATCCCTACGTGGTCGAGCAGGGCGATGAGCTGGCCGGCTCCGGGGTGACCGCCGCCGAGCTGGCGCGGGTGTTCCCCAGCACCGACCTGTCCGCCGCTTCCGACGACATCGCCGACGGCCTCTACGAATGGGAACGCGCCGACCAGTTGCCGCTGGCGCTGTTCGACGCCGCGCGGGTGGACTTCTCCCTGCGCCGCCTGGTGCACTACACCGGCAGCGACTGGCGCCACGTGCAGCCGTGGATCCTGCTGACCAACTACCACCGCTACGTCGACCAGTTCATCCGCCTCGGCCTGACCCGCCTGCGCGAGGACCCGCGCTTCGTGCGCATGGTCCTGCCGGGCAACGTGATCATCGAGCGCGGGATGGACGAAGGCGAGGCCAACGCCATCGTCGCCGGGGTGGTCTGGCACCGCTACCAGATGCCGGCCTACCACCTGATCGCCGCCGATGGCGACGGCATCACCCTGGTCAACATCGGGGTCGGCCCGTCCAACGCGAAGAACATCACCGACCACCTGGCGGTGCTGCGTCCGCATTGCTGGCTGATGATCGGCCACTGCGGCGGCCTGCGGCAGTCGCAGACCATCGGCGACTACGTGCTGGCGCACGCCTACATGCGCCGCGACGGCATCCTCGACCGCGCGCTGCCGCCGCACATCCCGATCCCGGCGCTGGCCGAGGTCCAGGTCGCCTTGCAGGAAGCCGCCGCCGAAGTCACCGGCGAGCGCGGCGAGTCGCTCAAGCGACGCCTGCGCACCGGCACCGTGCTCACCTACGACGACCGCAACTGGGAGCTGCGCTGGGCCCAGGAGCGGCCGCTGATCAACCTGGCGCGGGCCATCGCGGTGGACATGGAGAGCGGCACCATCGCCGCCCAGGGCTATCGCCTGCGGGTGCCCTACGGCACGCTGCTGTGCGTCTCGGACAAGCCGCTGCACAGCGAGATCAAGCTGCCCGGCTCGGCCAACGCCTTCTACGAGCGCGCGGTGAACCAGCACCTGCGGATCGGCATCGCCGCCCTCGACCTGTTGCGCAGCCAGCTCAACTCGCTGCACTCGCGCAAGCTGCGGAGTTTCGACGAGCCGCCGTTCCGTTGATCGGACGCGCCCCGGTTTCCGCGCGGAAACCGGGGTTCGCTTCTACGCCTCGCGGCGCCGAGGCCCTACAATGACGGCCCTTCGCCCTGCGTGGAACCGCGGCGCCTTCTGCCAGTCGGAACGACCACGCCTGCCATCGATGTGAGCCCCATGCCGTTCAGCGCCCCCACTCATCTCAGCAACCCGCTCCGTCGCTTCGCCCGCCGCCTGGTGCCCGATGCCGCGCCGGAAGTGGCAGCGCCGTTGCCGATGCCGGAAAGCCTGGCCGGCGAACCGTGGTTCTCGGTCGGTCGGGCGGTCGACGCCCTCGGCGGCGAGCGGGTCGACGGCTGGATCCTGGAAGAATGGCGCGGCCTGGCCCTGCGCGCGCGTTTCAGCGCTTGCTGGCGCGATCCGCGCGGCAACCTGTGGAATGTCCTGCCGCAGGCGGGCGCCATCGCTTTCCTGGCCGACCCGCAGCGGCGCTACGAAGGCGTGCCGCTGGCCGACCAGTACCAGGCGCTCAGCCGCGATGTCCTGCTGGAAGACTACCTCGGCCTGCGGCGCCAACTGGCCCGCGCCGGCCTGGACGACGAGGCCCGCGAGCGCCTGGCCGGGATGGCCGCGCGCCTGGAAAGCTGGCTGGCCCTGGGCGGCCGGGGCGACCAGGCTTGTCCGTGCGGCAGCGGCAAGCGCTACCGCAACTGCTGCTCCCGCCTGGTGGCCTCGGCCTCCTGAGCGACGTTGCGCGGTGCGACGCGCCACTGCTCGCCGGGTTTCGGCGTGCCGAAGGTCGCCGGGTCCACGCCTTGGCTGCGCAGCGCCGCCTGGAGCGCCTTGGGCGGGTCGTCCTGCTGTTCGTCGGTGAGATTGAAGGTACCGAAGTGGATGGCCATGCTGGTCTGCGCCTGCAGCGTGCGATGGGCCTGCACCGCGTCGTCGGGATTCATGTGGTGGTCGCGCATGAACCAGCGCGGCTCGTAGGCGCCGATCGGCAGGGCGGCGAAACGCATCGCCCCGAAGCGCTGGTGGATCAGCCCGAACTCCGGGCCGAGCCCGGTATCGCCGGGAAACAGCAGCGGGCCGTCCGGCGAGTCGATGACGAAGCCGAGCCAGAGCGTGCGGTTGGTGTCGCTGCGGGTGCGCGACGACCAGTGCTGCACCGGTACGCCATGCAGCGTCAGGCCAGCGCCCAGCGGCACGGCCTGCCACCAGTCGATCTCCACGACGTCGGCGAAACCTGTCTGGCGGATCAGCCCGGCGTTGCCCAGGCCGCTGACCACCTTGGCCGTCGGCCAGCGCCGGTGGAGCTGGCGCAGGGTTTCCAGGTCGAGGTGGTCGTAGTGGTTGTGGCTCACAAGCACCAGGTCGATCGGTGGCAACTGGTCGAGCGTCAACCCGGGCGGATGGTGGCGCTTCGGGCCGATGAAGGCGAGCGGGCTGACCCGTTGCGACCAGACCGGGTCGGTGAGGATGTTCAGGCCGCGGTGCTGGATCAGCAGGGTGGCGTGGTTGATGTAGGTGACCCGCAGTTCTTCGCCGCGGGCGCGCTCGTTCACCCTTGGCGGCGTTGCCGTCGGCGGCAGGGCGACCCACGGGCGTTGCGGCGGGCGGTTCCACTGCCACTTGAGCAGGTCGCGCAGGCTCTTGTGCGCGGTCGGCTGGATATTGCGGAAACGTTCGCCGTCGAAATGGTCCGAAGGCGGACCCTGATAGGCGCTGCCAGCGCAGCCGGCCAGGGTCAGCAGGCTGATCAGCCAGGTGGGACGCAGGGAGGGCATGAGGGGATGCTCTTGCGGTCAGGCTCTCGGACAACCTAGCATGCCGCCCGGTACCCCGATCAAGCCAACTCGTTTCCAGTCATGTCCCGTCCCCCGCGTCCTTCCCCGCGTCATCCCGTCCGCCCTGCGCCACGCCGGGTGGCCAAGGCGCCGCCGAGCGAGCCGAAGCTGCTGCTGTTCAACAAGCCGTTCGACGTACTGACCCAGTTCAACGACGAGCAAGGGCGTTCGACCCTCAAGGACTTCATCCCGGTGCCGGGCGTGTATCCGGCCGGGCGCCTGGACCGCGACAGCGAGGGCCTGTTGCTGCTGACCAACGACGGTCGCCTGCAGGCGCGCATCGCCGACCCCCGGCACAAGCTGCCGAAGACCTACTGGGTGCAGGTCGAAGGCACGCCGGACGAGGAGCAATTGCGGCGCCTGCGCGAGGGCGTGACGCTCAACGACGGCCCGACGCTGCCCGCCGAGGCGCGTCTGCTGGATGAGCCGACGTTGTGGGAGCGGGTGCCGCCGGTGCGTTTTCGCAAGTCGGTGCCGACCCACTGGCTGGAACTGGTGATTCGCGAGGGGCGCAATCGCCAGGTACGGCGGATGACGGCGGCGGTGGGCTTGCCGACGCTGCGGCTGGTGCGGGTGCGGATCGGCCCCTGGAGCCTGGACGGCCTGGGCCTCGGGGAATGGCGGGAAGTGCCGGCGCGGCTGGACTGACGAGAGGGGCGTCGTCCAGCGGGCGCGGAACGATCAGTAGTACGACTTGATCACGGCGATGCCGCGACCCATCACGTCGCGCCAGGCGTCGCGGGTCTCGGCGTCGCAGTCGCGGTCGTGCTCGGCGACCGCCATCAGCAGGGCGTCCAGCCACAGGTCGTAGAGTTCCGGGCGGATATCCAGCGCGGCGCGCGAATGGCTGGCGCCGAGTGCGCGCAGCTTGCTGTCGGACATGCCGCGGGCGTACATCACCAGGTTCATGATCCCGGCACGCAGCAGGTGTTTCTGCGCAGTCATGTCGGTGGTGGCGAACTTGGCGCGAATCTGCGGGGAACTGGCAAGGAAATGCCGGTAGAAATCATCGAAGAATCCGGTGCTGGCACAGCAGCGTCCATAACTCTGCATGACGCGGTCGGCGGCGTTCATGGCGACTCCCTTGTTCTAGGCAATGGCAAGGCGAGCCGGCCCCGTTGGCCGGGGCCGGCGGATGATTACGAGTGGTTGGATGACGCGCGTGGCGCCGGGGTTACATGCCCGCGCCTTCGAGGCTGCCGATGACCAGGCCCTTGATGATGAAGCCCAGTACGCCCAGGCCGAGGGCGAAGAACAGGATCAGGGTTCCGAACTTGCCGGCTTTCGACTTCTTCGCCAGGTCCCACACGATGAAAGCCATGAACAGGATAAGCACGGTCACCAGACCGGTCATCATCCACTCTTCGAACAGTTCGGGATCCATTGGCAACCTCCGGATTTTCAAGCAAACGAAGTCCGGCTCGCGGTCGGACGGAGCGTGCCATGGGGGGCGGGCAAGGCGTTTATCGTTCTACGAGCAGGCTGCTCTTTATATGCGGGGGCCACGCGGGCATGACAACTGAAACAGGTTGCCGATTATACGGCATGCCGCCTGTTCCGTGTCATGTCCCAGGTCTCGCTACGATCAATCGCGCAGGTGCTCCAGCGGCAGTTCGGTACTCGCCAGCACCTGGTTGAGGACGAAGCTGGAGCGCACGCTGGAGACCCCCTCGATGCGCGTCAGGGTACCCAGCAGGAGCTTCTGGTAATGGTCCATGTCCGGCACCACGACCTTCAACTGGTAGTCCGCGTCCATCCCGGTGACCAGGCTGCACTCCAGCACTTCCGGGCATTTGCCGATGACTTCCTGGAAATGTTCGAAGCGTTCCGGGGTGTGTCGGTCCATGCCTATGAGGACGAAGGCGGTGAGGCTCAGGCCGAGCTTCTTGCGGTCCAGCAAGGCTACCTGGCGGACGATGTAGCCGTCGTCCTCGAGCTGCTTGACCCGTCGCGAACAGGGCGATGGCGACAGGCCTATCCGTTCTGCCAGTTCCTGGTTGGAGATGCGTGCGTCGCGCTGGAGTTCTTCGAGGATACGCAGGTCGTAGCGATCGAGTTTGTTCATGGCGAGGATTTCTTTCAGGTTGATTGCCATTGGCAAGGTGAATTTGAGTGATTTATTGCGCAATCAAGGTTATGGTGAGCAATATTAGCAATCATTGGTCGCGCCTGGCGACGTATTCTTTTACCCAGATTCACGACCCGGACATCTCGTCCATCACGGCTCGCCCAATCAGGCCAGCCGTGGCCGCCGACCTACAAGGTTGCGCCGGCCTCCGGGTTGCACACCGCCCAGAAGGTGGAGTGAGGTGAGCCGTCGCCAACAGCGCCGAGCCAGGACAGTTACCCCAGAAGGGAGGTCGACGGGCCTCCCTTTTTCTTTGCCCGCGATCCGGCCCGTGCCGCGCTTTTACCCATTCTTTACCCGGCGTTTACCCACCCTTGGCGGAAAACGGCGGAAAGTCGTTCCCGGGATCATTCGAACGTGGCCGGGCGACCAGGCCCGGGGCGAGGCAGACGATGAACGGTGGATGGTGGCGAATGCTCGGGGTGGGCGCTCTCTCGCTGAGCCTGTGCGTCCAGGCGCAGGCCGACGACGGCCGAGGGGGGCGCGGCGGACCCGGCGGCGAGCGCAGTGTTGCCCACGGACAACCGGGACCTGGCCGCGGCGAAGCGCATGGCGGCAGTTGGGGACCGCATCCCGACTGGCGTCCGGGCCGGGTGGTGGAGGCCTTGCCGCGCGGACACCTGCGGGTGCCCTATCGCGGCGGCGAGTATTTCTTCGACGACGGCTACTGGTACCGACCCGACGGCCCGCGCTATGTGCTGGTCGTGCCGCCCCGCGGGGTGCGCGTCCGCAGCCTGCCGCCCTATGCGGAGCAGGTCTGGCTGGGCAGCGTGCTGTACTTCCTTGCCGCCGGCACTTACTACCTGTGGCATGCCGACACCCGCGAGTACGAAGTGGTCAGCCCGCCGCCGCGGGCAGCGGGACCCGTTTATCCGGTCAGCGGGCCGGCCGCCGGCTACGACGTGGTGGCCTACCCCGCGCGCGGCCAGGGGCCCGACCAGCAGAGCCGCGACCGCTACGAGTGCCACCGCTGGGCGGTGGTCGAGAGCGGCTTCGACCCGGCGGGGGCGACCTACGCGCCGGCCGCCGAGGTCGCCAACGGCTACCGCCGGGCCATGGCCGCCTGCCTGAGCGGGCGCGGCTACAGCGTCAACTGACGGTTTCCTTGCCGACCACTTCCTGCGGGTCGGCATGGATCAGCACCTCGGCCTTCGGGTATTCGCGCTTGATCGCCAGCACTGCGCGGTCGGTCAGGGCGTGGGCCACCGACAGGCTCAGCTCGCCGGGCAGTTCGAGGTGCAACTGGACGAACCAGTGGTTGCCGGAAATCCGCGTGCGCACATCGTGCGCGCCGAGCACTCCCGGCACGCTGCAGGCGAGTTCGCGCATGCGCTCGCTGATGTCGGTGGGCAGTTCCCGGTCCATCAGGATCGACACCGACTCGCGAGCGATCTGCAGGGCGCTCCAGAGGATGTACAGGGCGATGCCCAGGCCGAACAGGCCGTCGCTCTGTGGCCAGCCGTAGCGGGCCAGGAGCAGTGCCACGAGGATGCTGGCGTTGAGCAGCAGGTCCGAGCGGTAGTGCAGCGAGTCGGCGCGTATCGCGGTGGAACCGGTGCGGCGGATGACGTGGGTCTGGAAGGCCAGGAGAAGGGCCGTGAGCAGCAGCGACAGCAGCATCACCGCGATGCCCCAGGTGGCCGCGCCGAGGGGCTGCGGGTCGCGCAATTGCTCGACCGCCTGGATAGCCACCAGCACCGCGCTGGCACCGATGAACATGGCCTGGGCCAGGCCGGCCAGGGCCTCGGCCTTGCCGTGGCCGTAGCGGTGGTCGTCGTCGGCCGGGCGTAGCGAATAGTGCACCGCCAGCAGGTTGAGCAGCGAGGCGGCACTGTCCAGCAGGGAGTCGGTGAGGCCGGCGAGCAGGCTCACCGAACCGCTCAGCCACCAGGCAATGGCCTTGCCGATGACCAGGGTGACGGCGACACCGAGCGAGGCCAGGGTGGCCAGGCGCAGCAGGCGGGCGTGGGGGGAATCGGGACTCATGGGGCGCTTCTGTCAGGAGGGACGGCGCCACTGTAAACCAACCGGGCGGCGACCGGGCACTGACGCACGGTCGCGCTCGGAGGGCGGATCAGGCGGCCGGCTTCAGGCCATAGGCCGCCAGTTGCTCGACGCTGCCGCTGTGGCGGATCAGGCGCGGGTCGTCGAGCGGCAGTTCACGGCCGATCTCGCGTTCGAGGATGGCCTTGAGCTTGCGGTTGTCGACCTTGCCGTCCGCGCCGACGGCATCCTTGAGCACTTCCGGGGCGACCGAGTACTTGGCGTCGGGCAGGTAGATGGCGCCGGTGGCGAAGTCGACGCCGAAGGCGATCAGGCCGGGGATGATATAGAACAGCAGGCCGATGGCGTCGAAGGCGACGATGGCCGGATCGATGCGACCGTCGATCTGGCCGCGTCGCTCGGGGTAGAACAGCGTACCGCAGGCCGACAACTGGCTCAGCAGGGCTGCACTGAGAACGGCACAGGAAACGCGGGTGGCAAGGCGCATGTATGACCTCCGGGTGAACATGACGGCGAACTATAGCAATCGACCAGCGTTCGGCAATCTTCTGCCGCGACGATGACGATAAGACCGTCGAAAGCGCCTGCCGGTTCGCCGGTATACTTCGTCGGTCAGTCCGGAGCCAGCATGATTTCCCTACCCATCGACGCCGTTGTTCCCGCCCTGCGCCAGGCCCTTGGCGCACAACACCAGGCCGTCCTGGAAGCCCCGCCGGGTGCCGGCAAGACCACCCGGGTGCCGCTGGCCCTGCTCGACGAGCCCTGGCTCGCCGGCCAACGCATCCTCATGCTCGAACCGCGACGCCTGGCGGCGCGGGCCGCGGCCGAGCGGCTGGCCGCCGAGCTGGGCGAAAAGGTCGGCGAGACCGTCGGCTACCGGATCCGCCTGGAGAGCAGGGTCGGCCCGAAGACCCGCATCGAAGTGGTCACCGAGGGTATCCTTGCCCGTCGCCTGCAAGACGACCCGGCGCTGGACGGTGTCGGCCTGGTGATCTTCGACGAATTCCACGAGCGCAGCCTGGATGCCGACCTGGCCCTGGCGCTGACTCTCAATGGCCGCGAACTGTTGCGCGACGAGCCGCCGCTGAAAGTGCTGGTGATGTCGGCGACCCTGGAGGGCGAGCGTCTTGCGGCGCTGCTCGGCGAAGCGCCGGTGGTGCGCAGCGAGGGCCGCATGTTCCCGGTGGATATCCGCTGGGGACGGCCGGCGCAACCCGGCGAGTTCATCGAGCCGCGGGTGCAGCAGGCGGTGCTCCAGGCGCTGGCGGAGGAAAGCGGCAGCGTGCTGGTCTTTCTTCCCGGCCAGGCCGAGATCCGCCGCGTTCACGAAGGCTTGCGCGAGGCCCTTGGCGGTCGCCCCGAGGTGCTGCTCTGCCCGCTGCATGGCGAGCTCGACCTCGCCGCCCAGCGCGCCGCCATCGAGCCGGCGTCGCGGGGCACGCGCAAGGTGGTGCTGGCGACCAACATCGCCGAGACCAGCCTGACCATCGACGGCGTACGGGTGGTGATCGACGCCGGCCTGGCGCGGGTGCCGCGCTTCGATCCGGGTAGCGGCATGACCCGCCTGGAGACCCAGCGCATCTCCCGCGCCTCCGCTACCCAGCGTGCCGGCCGCGCAGGGCGCCTGGAACCGGGCGTATGCTACCGCTTGTGGTCGGAGAGCCAGCATGAGCAGTTGCCTGCCTACGGCACGGCGGAAATCCTCCAGGCCGATCTGGCCGGGCTGGCCCTGCAACTGGCGCGCTGGGGCGTGGCGCCGGAGGAGCTGGCCTGGCTCGACGCGCCGCCCGCGGCGGCCTACGCCCAGGCCCGCGAGCTGCTCGGGCGGCTGGGGGCGCTGAACGCCAGCGGCGCGTTGAGTGCCCATGGCCAGGCGATGGCCGCATTGCCGACCCATCCGCGCATTGCCCACCTGCTGCTGCGCGGCCAGGCCCTCGGCCTTGGCGAACTGGCTTGCGACGTAGCGGCGCTGCTCGGCGAACGTGACATACAGCGTGGCGGCGGCGCCGACCTGCACAGCCGTCTCTCTCTGCTCGCCGGCGAGGCCCGCGCCGGCGCTTCGCGCGGCGCGGTACAGCGCGCCCGGCAACTGGCCCGGCAGTTCCGCGGCTATCTGCGCGGCGCCGCCAGCGAGGCGGTCGTCGATCCCGGCCATCCGCGCTGGCTGGGTTGCCTGCTGGCCTTCGCCTATCCCGACCGCATCGCTCGCCAGCGCCGCGCCGGCGGCGGCGACTACCGGCTAGCCAATGGACGCGCTGCGCAGTTCGGCGAACCGGACAGCCTGATGAAGCAGCCCTGGCTGGTGATCGCCGATCTGGGCAGCCGCCAGGGCCAGCGCGAAGAGCGGATCTACCTGGCCGCCGAACTTGATCCGAGGTTGTTCGATACGGTCCTGGCGGAGCAGGTCAGCCAGCGCGACGAACTGCAGTGGGACGAGCGCGAAGGCGTGCTGCGCGCCGAGCGCCAGCGCCGGGTCGGCGAACTGGTGCTGTCCAGCGAGGCGCTACCCGGCCTCGACGAAGCGGCGCGCAGCCAGGCGCTGCTCGGCCTGGTCCGGCGCAAGGGCCTGGAGTTGTTGCCCTGGACCCCGGAACTGCGCCAGTGGCAGGCGCGTATCGGCTTGCTGCGCCGGCTGGACCTGGAAGACAAGGGTGAGAGCGAGTGGCCGGACGTCAGCGACGCGGCGTTGCTGGAACGGCTGGAGGAATGGTTGCCGGCCTACCTCGGCAAGGTCACCCGCCTGGCTCACTTCGCCAACCTCGACCTGGCTTCGATCCTCGCCGGGCTGTTGCCCTGGCCATTACCGCAGCGTCTCGAGGAGTGGGCACCGAAAACCCTGGAAGTCCCCTCCGGCTCGCGCATCCGCCTGGACTACAGCGAAACCCCGCCGATCCTCGCGGTGCGCCTGCAGGAACTGTTCGGCCTCGGCGACACTCCGCGCATCGCCCAGGGCCGCCTGGCAGTGAAGCTGCACCTGCTGTCTCCCGCGCATCGCCCGGTGCAGGTGACCCAGGACCTGGCGAACTTCTGGCGCAGCACCTATGCGGAAGTCAGGAAGGATCTGAAGGGGCGCTATCCGAAGCACTATTGGCCGGACGACCCGCTGGTGGCCGAGGCCACTGCCCGGGCCAAGCCACGCAAGTAGTCGACGGCGCTCAGAGCACCCGGGTCAGGTCGTCGTCGAGGAAGTGCCGGAAACTCAGGCGCTGGCCGTCGGCGAAGTCGAAGTGGCTATCCAGGGTCGGGCCGTTGAGGACGAACTCCAGGGCCAGCAGGCGCACGCCGACCAGGCCGCGCTGCCGGCCGAGGTCGTGCAGGCGGTACTCGCCCGGGCCTTCGTCGTTCTCGCAGGGCCGCGGCGCTTCGCCGCTGCGCCAGAACACCGTCTCGCCCTCGAAGTAGAGGCGATACCAGCGTTGCTCGAACTGCAGGTAGACCACGTTCACCGGATCGGCCGGACGGCCTTCCCACCACCATTCCTGGATCAGCAGCGACTGGCAGACCTGTCCGCGCAGGGCGGGCTGTTCGCCGTTGATCGTGCAGCAGGGGATGGCGGTATGCATCGGGCTCCTCCTCCGGGGTCGGTTCACAGCAGGGACAGGTCGGCGCCGTCGCTCCGCAACTGGTCGTAGGCCTGGTCCAGGCGGTCGCGCAGCGCTTCGGCGCCGGGAATGTGGCGCGAGACGATCATCCGCAGCGGCAGGCGGTACAGTTCCTGGCTTGCCAACGCCTGGCGGCTGGCCGCTTCCACCGGCGCCTGGTAGTCGAGCAGGTAGTCGCCGCGCCCGAGTTCGAGCATGCGCAAGGCGGCGTGGTGGGTGCCGGTGCGGTACAGGCGCAGGTGCAGGTTGGGGTCCTGGATGAAGTCGGTGACCGGTTTCCAGTAGCTGTAGCCGCTGATCAGGATCAGCCGGCGTCCGGCCAGGTCCTGGGGAACCCGCGGTGCCGGCTGGTGCGCCGGGTAGTACAGGTTCAGGCTGACGTGGCCGAGCACGCGCCGCGCCTGGAGGGTGTCGGCGGCCAGCTCCGGCTTGGCCGCGCCGGCCCACAGCGCCACGCTGCCATCCTGCAGCCCCAGGTACAGGCGCGCGCTGGGCAGGGCGCGGAACGCCGGACGATAGCCGGCCCGCTCCAGCAGCAGGCGGACCAGGCGGGCGCCGGAACCGGCGGCGTGGCCATCCCGGGCGGTATAGATGTAGGGGGGGAATTCGTAGTAGCCGACGTTCAACGACGGCCTTGCGTCCTGCGCATGGAGCTGCGGGGCGGCCAGCAGGGCGAACGCCAGCAGCGCGAGCAGGGGCGTTATGGTGCGTAGGGGCATGGTGTGCGGCCTTGCCGTTTTTTGTTGTTATGAATGGGGGCGAAGCATGCGGCGCGCCGGGCCGCTTGTCCAGCCCGGCGCGCGCCCGGTCAATGGGGCAGCAGGAAGCGCGCGGCGAGCGGCAGGTGGTTGGAGATCTGCAGCGTATCGCTGCGCCGGACCCGGGCATCGAGACGGGTCAGCGAGGGGCTGTGGAACAGGTAGTCGAGGGTCCGATCCGGCCCCTGGACCCGTGGGTCGTTGGGGAAGTGCGTGTACCAGCGAACCTGGTCGACGCCACTGGCCTCTTCCAGCGACGGCACCATCGGAAAGCGCCCGCTCAGGATGGCCAGTTCGCTGTCTTCCCGGTAGGGCGCGCGCAGCGGCGCCAGCAGGTAGGGATACTGGCCGGGCGGCAGCAGGTTGAGGTCGCCGCCGAGCAGCCAGGGCGTGCGCCTGGCCTGCAGTTCGTCGAGCAGCGTACGGGTGGTCCCGACCTGGCGCTCGAGGGTGTCGTCGTTCGCCTGCGGGCGGTCGAAACGGGCGTTGAGTACGGCCAGCTCGCCGCCGCCGTCGATCGGCAGGTGGCTGACCAGGATCGCCGGGCGCGGCCCGAACAGGCGGTCGAACAGCCCGCCGTCGCGTGGCGGCAACTGGCGCCGCTCGGCGCTATCGATGCGATAGCGGCTCAGGGTGGCCTGCTTGCGGCCGACGCTGCCGAAGATGTGCGGCGTCGGCACGAAGGCCGACTTCCACTCGTAGGCCTGGGCGCTGCAATGGTAGAGATCGTTGATGCGCTCCTGGATCAGCGCCAGTTGGTCCTGATCGTCGGTGGCGCTGGAGCCGTCGTCGATCTCCTGGAGCAGGACCAGGTCCGGCTGCTCGTCGCGGATCACCCGGACCACCTCGTCGAGGGTGAACGCCAGGTCTTCGGCGGTGGGACGCTGGTCCGGGCCGGTGGCATCCGGCAGGTCGTCCCAGAAGACGTAGCGCTTGCCGGCCAGGTACTGGATGTTCCAGGTCATCACCTTCAGGGCCTGCCCCGGCTTCAGCGCCGGCGCGGCGCCCTGGCAATGCAGGGGCGCGGCTTCGCGATCGGCGGGTTGCCAGCTCAGCAGGTAGCTGGCGAGCAGGGCACCGCCGACCAGCAGGAGCAGGCCGACGAACAGCAGGTTGCGTAGACGGGGCAGTGACATCGCAATCGAGACTATGCTGGAAAGGACCAGAGCATAGAGCTTGCCGCCGCGCATTTCACCCTTGCCGGTCGAATTGACGCAAGGGTTCGCGTTTTTTCGAGCGGGAGGGTATCGCATGCCGCGCAAGGTATTCAGCAGCCAGGCCTACCGCCACAAGGTGGTGCTGGTCAGTGGTGGTTGTTCCGGCATCGGTCGCGCGCTGGCGCTGCGTTTCGCCCGGGCCGGTGCGCGACTGGCGATCCTCGACCTCGACCAGGCGGCGCTGGACAGCCTGGTCCAGCACCTGCGCGACCACCTCGGCGGCGAGGCGCTCGGCCTGCGCTGCGACGTCGCCGACGCCGATGCGGTGGAGCGTGCCGTGGCGCTGGCGGTGGAGCGCTTCGGCGGCATCGACGTGCTGGTCAACAACGCCGGCATCACCCACCGCGGTACCTTCGCCGAAACCGGCCTGGGGGTTTTCCGCAAGGTCATGGCGGTGAACTTCTTCGGCGCCGTGCATTGCACCCGCGCGGCGCTGCCGAGCCTGCTCGAACGGCGCGGGCAGATCGTCGTGCTCGGTTCGCTGACCGGTTTCGCCCCGTTGCTCTACCGCAGCGCCTACAACGCCAGCAAGCATGCCTTGCACGGTCTGTTCGACACCCTGCGGATGGAGCTGGAAGGCACCGGCGTCAGCGTGACCCTGGCCTGCCCGGGATTCACCGCCACCGACCTGCGCAAGAATGCGCTGGTTGGCGATGGCTCGGTGACTCGCCAGCCGGTGCAAGTGCTGGGCAGCCAGGTGGCATCGCCGGTGGAGGTCGCCGAGGCGATCTTCCAGGGCGCCGCGCGGCGCCGGCGCCTGCTGGTGCTGTCCAACGTCAACTGGCGGGCGCGGCTGCTGGCGCGCTTCTTTCCGCGTCTCTTCGAAAAGCTGCTGGTGCCGCGCCTGTCGGGACTCAAGCCGCAACCCTGACGGTGCTCAGTGGGCGTGGTCGTGGGCGTCGAAGCCCTGGCTCATGTCCCAGTAGGAGGCCTCGACCTTGTGCCCGTCGAGGTCGCGGATGAAACACCCGTAGTAGGGCTCGCCGTACAGCGGACGCGGGCCCGGCGCGCCCTCGTCGCGTGCGCCGGCGGCCAGGGCCGCGGCGTGGAAGGCGTCGACCTGGGCCTTGCTGTCGGCGAAGAAGCCGACGTGGCTGCCGTTGCCGACGCTGGCGGGACGGCCGTCGATTGGCGCCTGCACCCAGAACTCCGGATAGAGCTTGCCGTAGGCTACGGCGCCGGGGTATTCGAGGATCACCTTGCAGCCGAGGGCGGCCATCACCGTGTCGTAGAAGGCTCGGGCACGGGGAAAGTCGTTGGTGCCGATGGACAGGTGGGAAATGCAGCTGGGGTTGGCCGATTCGTCGCTCATGGTCCGTTCCTCGAGGCAGGGCTCGTCAAGCATAGGCCAGCGCGGCGAATCGGCGCGCGGCGCCGTTCACATCCCGTTGCGTGGCGCCGGACCGAGGCTGTAGATGCGGAAGGCGACGATGGTCAACAGCAGCTGGAAGAACCCGCTGAGCGTATGCAGGGCGACCCGCAGCACGACGGCGTCGCCGGCCGAATCGGCGAGCCAGGCTTCCAGGCTCCAGACCGGCAGCAGGATCACCAGCGAACAGGCGAGGATCAGGAAGAATCGTCCACGGGTGAACTCGAAGCTTTCCCGCAGCGCCTGCAGCGGACTACGGCCGCGCAGCACCAGACAGAATTCGGCGAAGGACAGCTTCACCATGACGAAGATGCCCGGCAGGATCAGCAGCGACAGGCCGAGCACGATCAGCAGCGAAGTCAGCGCCGCGAGTAGCGCGAAGGCTGGCCACAGGCGCAGCGCGGCGCTCCACAGCTGGCCGACGCGAGGCCGCTCGTCGCGCCCGCGCGCGTCCATGAACAGGATCAGGGCTGCGGTGTAGAGCGGGTAGAAGAGCAGTCCGGCGACCAGGCTCCAGGCGCCCATCTGCTGGGGGCCGACGGCCTCGTCGATCTGCTGCTGGAGCAGGCTTTCGAGGAATATCCAGGGCAGGCAGAGCGGCACCAGGGTGGGCAGGTGGCGGGTGAAGAAGAACCAGGCGTCACGCAGCGGCAGCAGAGGATTCATCGCGGGTCGGCAGATCGGATACGAGCCCGCGACTCTAACCCAGCCGGCCGCCGAGGCCAACGCCTGGCGGCCGCCGTTGCCGTTCAGGCCGCTTCGCGAGCCTGGGCCTGCTCCAGTTCGCGGACCAGCGGCAACACGTGCTTGCCGAAATACTCCACTTCTTCGTGGAAGTGCAGGAAGGCCGACAGCACCAGGTCGACCCCGGCCGCCTTCAGCGCGACGATGCGCTCGGCGATCTGCCGTGGCGTGCCGATCAGGTTGGTCTTGAAGCCGTCGTTGTACTGCACCAGGTCTTCGAAGGTGGATTTGGCCCAGTTGCCATCGCCCTCCGGCGAGGCCTTGCCGGCCTGTTTCACCGCGTCGCCGAAGGCGTTCACCGCCTCGTAGTCGGCCTTGGCGATGATCTCGTCGAGCACCGCCCGCGCTTCCTCCTCGGTGTCGCGGGCAATGATGAAGGCGTTCACTCCGACCTTGACCGAATGGCCGTTGGCCGCCGCCTTGGCGCGGATGTCCTCGACCTGGGCGCGGATGCCGTCGATGCTGTTGCCGTTGGTGAAGTACCAGTCGGACACGCGCGAGGCCATGTCCCGCGCCGCCCGCGAGCTGCCGCCCTGGAAGATTTCCGGGTGCGGCTGCTGGATCGGCTTGGGTTTCAGGGTGTAGTCGTGGAAACGATAGAAATCGCCCTTGAAGGTGAAGTTTTCCTCGGTCCAGATGCCTTTCAGCACGCGGATGAACTCTTCGGAGCGCCGATAGCGTTCGTCGTGCTCCAGCCAGGGTTCGCCGATGCCGGTGAACTCTCCCTTGAACCAGCCGCTGACGATGTTCACCGCGACCCGGCCATTGGTCAGTTGGTCGATCGTTGCCAGTTGCTTGGCCACCACCGCCGGATGCCAGGGGCCAGGCAGGATCGCCGCGATCACCTTGAGCTTCTCGGTGGCCGCCAGCAGGGCGTGGCTGATGGCCACCGACTCGTGCTGGTACTCGGCGCCGTAGCCGGCGGTGAAGCGGATCTGCGAGAGGGCGTAGTCGAAGCCGTTGCGTTCCGCCAACTGGGCCAGCTTGCGGTTGTAGTCGATGTCCCAGCTGGTGCGTTGCTCGATCTTGCTCACCACCAGGCCGCCGCTGACGTTGGGGACCCAGTAGGCGAAGCGGATCGGCTGTTGCTCTTGGCTCATCGGGGGTATCTCCGGGTAGGGGCGTGGTCCGGTGTCTATGAAGGAACCGTGCCATCCCGGATTCATGTTTTCGAATCAATGGCTTATGGGGGATATGGCGGAACCGGCATGTCTTCTGCCGGACAGCCCTGTTGTCCCGCTGTTGCCCGGCAGACAGTCAGGCCGGCAAGCGCTGCAACAGTTCGGCGGCGCGCAGTACCACGGCGTACTCGCCGTGCAGGTTGGCCAACGCCATCGCATGTACCTCGTCGGCGCTGCGCGGGGTGCCATGGAAATCGGGCTTGGCGAAGGTGAAGCAGGCGTCGGCCACTACCCAGGTCTGGAAGCCGAGGTTGCCGGCGCTGCGTGCGCTGGCTTCCACCGAGTTCTCCGTGGCTACCCCGACGAGCGCCACCTGGCGGATGTCGCGGACATGGAGCCAGCGTTGCAGGCCGCTGTTGATGAAGGCGTCGGGAACGTTCTTCTCGAACACCGCCTCGTCGTCGCGCGGCGCCAGCGCTGGCTGGAACTCCACGCCGGGCTGGCCGGGCGCGAAGGGCGAGCCGGGCTGCCGGGAAATGTGCCGGACGTGCACCACCGGCCAGCCGGCGGCGCGCCAGGCGGCAAGCAGTTCGACGATGCGCGCCTCGGCGCCGGGATTGTTGCGCGGCGGCAGGTCGTCGCGCTGCATGCCGCGTTGCAGGTCGACGATCAGCAGGGCGACCTGGGGCCGTGCGGAGCGCTGGGCGTGGTCATTCATCGGGAATTCACCGGAGGAACTTGAGATCGTGCAGGGTGCTCCAATATTTCCCTTTGGTGCAATCCATCCTTCCTTCTCGAAATGCAGTCGAGGCGTGCGATGAAATCCGATGAGAAAACCCTGATCGACGGCCTGTTCAGCCGCCTGCGCGAGGCCGAGGGGCAGTCCGCTCCGCGTGACGCCGAGGCCGAGGCGCAGATCAACCAGCACCTGGTGCGGCAGCCGGCGGCGCCGTACTACATGGCGCAGGTGGTGCTGATCCAGGAAGCCGCGCTGAAGCGCCTCGACCAACGGGTGAAGGAACTCGAGGCGCAGGTCGCCCAGTTGCAGCAGAGCCGTCCGAGCAGCGGCGGCTTCCTCTCCGGCCTGTTCGGTGGCGGCGCGCGCGACGAGCCGGCGCCGAGCCAACCGGGGCGCCCGGCGGGCTGGGGCGAGACGCGTTTCTCCAATCCGGCGGCGGGGGCCGGCGACATGCGTCCGGGTATGGCGCCCGCCGCGGCGGCCGCGCCTTCGCGGGCCAGCGGTTTTCTCGGCGGCGCGTTGCAGACGGCCGCCGGGGTCGCTGGCGGGATGCTGGTGGCCGACCTGCTCACCGGCATGTTCCGCCACAGCCAACCGCAGGAAATCGTCGAGGTGATCCAGGACGTCCCGGTGGATAACCTCGACGCCAGTCAGTTTGCCGATCCCGAGCCGGCGACCGAGCGTTTCGCCGATAGCGACTATCCCACCGACGGCGGTTTCGCCGATGGCGATTTCAGCGATAGCGACTTCAACGACGACTCCAGCTTCCTCGGCGACGACGATTTGTTCACCTGACCGTTAGGGTTGCGGGCCGTGGGCTGCGATAATAGTGGCCCACTGCCGTCGTTCCGGAGTTCCCCTTGAGTCGTCCCGAGTCGCCCGCGGCGAAGAAGATCGCTGTCTTCGCCGATGTGCAGAACCTCTACTACACCGTGCGCCAGGCCTACGGCTGCCATCTCAACTACGCCGCCCTGTGGGCAGACATCGCTCGCGGCGGGAGCATCGTCGAGGCCTATGCCTACGCCATCGACCGCGGCGACCCGCGTCAGCAGCAGTTCCAGCAGATTCTGCGCAACCTCGGTTTCACGGTGAAGCTGAAGCCCTACATCCAGCGTGCCGACGGCTCGGCCAAGGGTGACTGGGATGTCGGCATCACCATCGACGTACTGGATGCCGCGCCGCGGGTGGACGAAGTGGTGCTGCTGTCCGGTGACGGCGACTTCGATCTGCTGCTGGAGAAGGTCATCCGCGCCCACGGCGTCGTGGCTACGGCCTACGGGGTGCCTGGCCTGACCGCCAACGCGCTGATCCGCGCAGCGTCGCGCTACGTGCCGATCGAGGGCGGACTGCTGCTCAAGGGCTGACCGGCCGCGCGCCAGAGGACGATGGGAGACGGCGAATCCGCTAGAATGCCGTCCGTTTCCTTTTTTCCGAGCCGCTCATGACGTTCGCTTCCCTCGGTCTGCTCGACCCCCTGCTCAAGGCCCTCGAAGGGCTCGGCCACGGCACGCCTACGCCGATCCAGGCCCAGGCCATACCTCCGGCGCTCAAGGGCCGCGACCTGCTCGCCGCAGCACAGACTGGCACCGGCAAGACCGCCGGTTTCGCCCTGCCGTTGCTGCAGCGGCTGACCCTGGAGGGGCCGCAGGTCGCTGCCAACTCGGTGCGCGCACTGGTCCTGGTTCCGACCCGCGAACTGGCCGAGCAGGTCCACGCCAGTATTCGCGACTACGGCCAGCACCTGCCGCTGCGTACCGCGGTGGCCTACGGTGGGGTCAGCATCAACCCGCAGATGATGAAGCTGCGCAAGGGGGTGGATATCCTCGTCGCCACTCCCGGGCGGCTGCTCGACCTGTATCGGCAGAACGCGGTGAAGTTCGCCCAGCTCCAGGCGCTGGTGCTGGACGAAGCCGATCGCATGCTCGACCTCGGTTTCGCCCGCGAGCTGGACGAGCTGTTCGCCGCGCTGCCGCGCAAGCGCCAGACCCTGCTGTTTTCCGCGACCTTCTCCGACGCCATCCGCACGCTGGCCCGTGAACTGCTGCGCGACCCGCTGTCCATCGAGGTCAGTCCGCGCAATACCGCGGCGAAGAGCGTCAGGCAATGGCTGGTGCCGGTGGACAAGAAGCGCAAGGCCGAGCTGTTCTGCCACCTGTTGCAGGCCAATCGCTGGCGCCAGGCGCTGGTCTTCGCCAAGACCCGCAAGAGCGTCGAGGAACTGGTCGGACTGTTGCAGCGGCAGGGTATCGCCGCCGACTCGATCCATGGCGACAAGCCGCAGCCGGCGCGGCTGCGCGCCTTGCAGCGGTTCAAGGCCGGCGAGGTAGACCTGCTGGTAGCCACCGACGTGGCCGCGCGTGGCCTGGATATCGAGGAAATGCCGCTGGTGGTCAACTTCGACCTGCCGATCGTCGCCGAGGACTACGTGCATCGCATCGGCCGTACCGGCCGTGCCGGTGCCTCCGGCCAGGCGGTGTCGCTGGTCTGCGCCGACGAAGTGGAGCTGCTGGCGGCGATCGAGACACTGATCGGGCAGACCCTGCAGCGCCGCGAGGAGCCCGACTTCGCGCCGGAACACCGGGTGCCGCAGACCGCACCGGGCGGCGTGGTGCTGAAGAAACCGAAGAAGCCGAAGAAACCCAAGGCCGCGGAGAGCGTCGGCAAGCCCGGCAAGATCCACTTGGGCAGTTGGTTCGACAGCAGCGCGCCGACGGTCAAGGCGGTGCGCAAGGCGCCGGGCTTCGGCGCGGGCGCGGCGGGCAAGCCGAAGAAGCGGCCGTCCGGCAAATAGCGAGGCGCTGGCGTACCGGTCTCTAGCGCCTGCCGCGCAACCAGGCCAGCGCGCCGAGTCCGGCCACGCGTCCGCTGGCGAAGCAGGCGGTCAACAGGTAGCCGCCGGTGGGCGCCTCCCAGTCGAGCATTTCCCCGGCGCAGAACACGCCGGGCAAGCCAGCGAGCATCAGGTTGCGGTCGAGCGCCTCGAAGCGCACGCCGCCGGCGCTGCTGATCGCCTCGTCCAGCGGACGCGGGCGCAGCAGCGTCAGCGGCAGGCGCTTGATCGCCGCCGCCAGGCGGGCCGGCTCGGCATAGGTGGCGGCGGGGGTGAGTTCACGCAGTAGGCCGGCCCGAACCCCATCGATGCCCAACTGGCTGCGCAGGTGATTGGCCATCGACCTGGAGCCGCGCGGGCGAGCCAGGGCTGCCTCGATCTGCTCGCGACGCCTGTTCGGCAACAGGTCCAGCCATACTTCGGCCGATCCCTGTGCCTCGATCCGTTCGCGGATGGCGGCGGAGAGGGCATAGACCAGGCTGCCCTCGATACCGTCGCGGGTCACGACGAATTCGCCCTGGCGCGGCGTTTCGCCCGCCAGTCCCATGGCCACCGGTTTGACCGGAGCGCCGGAGAACTTGTCGCGAAACAGCTCGCTCCAGCCGCCGATCTCGAAACCGCAATTGCTTGGCCGCAGGGGCTCGACCTCGACGCCGCGGGCCCGCAGCAGGGGCACCCAGGCGCCGTCGGAGCCCAGGCGCTGCCAACTGCCGCCACCGAGCGCCAGGATCACGGCGTCGGCCCGTATCGACAGGCGCTCGGCGGCGCTCTGGATGTCCAGCGTACCGTCCGCGTTCCAGCCCAGCCAACGGCAGCGGGTGTGGATGAGCACGCCTTGCTCGCGCAGGCGCTTGAGCCAGGCACGGAGCAACGGCGCGGCCTTCATGTCGGAGGGGAACACCCGGCCGGAACTGCCGACGAAGGTGTCGATACCCAGGCCGTGGATCCAGGCGCGCAACGCATCCGCGTCGAATTCGCCGAGCAGTGCGGCGATTTCCTTCTGGCGCCTGCCATAGCGGCCGAGGAATTGTTCCCTGGCCTCGGCATGGGTGATGTTCATGCCGCCGACGCCCGCGAGGAGGAATTTCCGGCCGACCGAGGGCATGGCGTCGAACACTTCCGTACGTACGCCCGCCTGGCTCAGGACCTCTGCGGCCATCAGGCCTGCGGGACCGCCGCCGACGATGGCGACCTGGGGGGAAGGGGAGGATGCTTGACTGGGCATGTGGACGACGAGCGAGACCTGGGGAAACCGGCGTGCAGTGTAACCGAGGCGAAGACCGCCTCCGAGCCTTGTCGATGCCACCTGGTCCGCTCGCCGTGCGCCTGGTCAGGAACTGATCAACCGTCGCAAGGCCAGGCACGATGCGCTGCGCGAAGCGTTTTTCGCACCTTATCCACAGGCGGTTCCACATGCTTTGTGGAAATCCGCTGACGCTCGTCGCGTGGCAGGAGCGGCTTCCGGTCGCGCTTGCCCGAAGGTGCCCTGGGCCTGGGCTTCGACAGCGAAGCGCCAGGTCAGTGGATCAGCGAATTGCGCTTGGCGAACTCCGCGAGGTCGACCAGCGAACCCAGGCCGAGCTTCTGCAGCAGGCGGGTCTTGTAGGTGCTGACGGTCTTGTTGCTGAGGAACAGCTTCTCGCCGATGGCCTTGTTCGAATAGCCCATGGCGAGATGCTGGAGGACGATCATCTCGCGGTCGGAGAGCAGGCCGATAAGCTCGCTTTCGGAAATGCGCTCCGGCGGGGTGCCGAGGGTATCGAACGTGAGCGAAGGAAAGAACGTGTAGCCAGCGATCACGGCGTTCAGGGCGTTGATCAGGTTGTTCAGGTCTTCTTCCTTGTTGACGAACCCACGGGCGCCGACCTGGATGCAGCGCTTGCAGAACGCCTCTGCGGATTGTGAAGTGAGTACCAGCACCTGGGTGCGCAGTTCCAGGGACTTGATCCGCGAGATCACGGTCAGGCCGTCGAGCTTGGGAATGCCGATGTCGAGAATCACCACGTCCGGTTCGTGCTCCCGGACCAACTGTATGGCATCCACGCCATTGTCCGTCTCGGCCACCACCTGCAAACCATGCTTTTCCAGCAGGACGCGCACGGCGAGGCGGATGACGGGGTGGTCGTCGACGATCAGGACGGTATGCATAAATTCGATTTACCTTGAGGGACCGGGGCAGGGTCGGGATTCGATTTCCCGGGCGCTGCCGCCGGTGGTCATCCATGTTGGGCGCTAGACCGAGATCGCCGTCCAGAATAGCCTGTTGAGGCGGGGCGATTCGGTTTTTCATGTGGAACCATGCTAATCCAACCGAACCTCCAAATCAGTAGGAAAATTCCCACAAAACATGGGGACTTGTCCCATAGGTCTAGTAAGGGAAACACAGCAGTATATCGCCGGTATTTCCTGGAAACCCTGTGTGGACCGTGATGAATGATTTGAATGTTCTGGTGTTGGAGGATGAGCCTTTTCAGCGCCTGGTAGCCGTCACAGCCCTGAAGAAAGTGGTGCCCGGATCGATCCTCGAAGCGGCGGACGGCAAGGAGGCGGTGGCGATCCTGGAGTCCTGCGGACACGTCGACATCGCCATCTGCGACCTGCAGATGAGCGGCATGGACGGCCTGGCGTTCCTTCGCCACGCAAGCCTGAGCGGCAAGGTTCATTCGGTGATCCTCAGCAGCGAGGTGGATCCCATCCTGCGCCAGGCCACCATTTCGATGATCGAGTGCCTGGGCCTCAATTTTCTCGGCGACCTCGGCAAGCCATTCAGCCTGGAGCGGATCACCGCCCTGTTGACCCGCTACAACGCTCGTCGCCAGGACCTGCCGCGACAGATCGAAGTCGCCGAGCTGCCCTCCGTGGCGGACGTGGTGCGCGGCCTCGACAACGGCGAGTTCGAAGCCTACTACCAGCCCAAGGTGGCCCTGGATGGCGGCGGCCTGATCGGCGCCGAGGTCCTGGCACGCTGGAACCACCCGCATCTCGGCGTACTGCCGCCGTCGCATTTCCTCTATGTGATGGAAACCTACAACCTGGTCGACAAACTGTTCTGGCAACTGTTCAGCCAGGGTCTGGCGACGCGCAGGAAGCTGGCGCAGTTGGGGCAGCCGATCAACCTGGCGTTCAACGTCCATCCTTCGCAACTGGGTTCGCGTGCGCTGGCCGAGAACATCTCGGCGTTGCTGACCGAGTTCCACCTGCCGCCCAGTTCGGTGATGTTCGAGATCACCGAGACCGGGTTGATCAGCGCTCCTGCCAGCAGCCTGGAGAACCTCGTGCGTCTGCGGATCATGGGCTGCGGCCTGGCGATGGACGATTTCGGCGCCGGCTATTCGTCCCTCGACCGGCTCTGCGAGTTTCCCTTCAGCCAGATCAAGCTGGACAGAACCTTCGTCCAGAAGATGAAGACCCAGCCCAGGAGTTGCGCCGTCATCAGCAGTGTCGTGGCGTTGGCGCAGGCGCTGGGAATTTCCCTGGTGGTGGAAGGGGTGGAGAGCGACGAACAACGGGTACGCCTGATCGAACTCGGTTGCTCCATAGCCCAGGGCTACCTGTTCGCCCGGCCGATGCCGGAACAGCACTTTCTCGACTATTGCTCCGGATCCTGACGCCGCCGCCCTGGCCTCGGCTGCCGCTAGCCGAACGCCGGGCCTCGCGCCGGACGCGTTTCCTTTCCATACAACTGCCGGCCCTGCCGCACAGACCTTTCATGCGATCAAAACTATTCCTGCTGTTCTTCTGCCTGCTGCTGTCGGGCGGACGCCTGTTCGCCGTCGAAGCGCATCCGTCCCTGACGCTGTTCAGCCAGTTGCGCATCGAGCACGAGGACATGGCGATCGCCGAGGACGACTGGGCCTGGCTGCGCCACAAGGGTCACCTGAGGCTCGGCGCGGCGCTGGACGAGACCTCGCCCTTCAACGTCCGGCTCGACGACGAGAACTACGAAGGCATAACGGCGGACGTCGCCACGCTGGTCGGGCAGTTGCTCGGCATGCGCATCAAGGTCGTGAGCTTCGATACCCATGCGGATGCCGTGGCGGCGCTCGCTGCCGGAAAGATCGACCTGCTTGGCAGCCATTACAGCTCGGCGGGCGATTCTTCCCTGGTGCTCAGCCAACCCTACGCCCGTGACCGATTGGCGGTGTTCAAGCGGATGGGGGAAAAGCGCAACTCGCCGGAGGATCTCGCCGGACTCAGCGTGGCGGTGGCCCGGGAGCATGTCGGGGAATTGCGCCAGCGTTTCCCGCGGGCGCGTTTCGTGGTCTTCGGCAGCCATGACGAGGCCGTTGCCGCGGTGGCTTTCGGACATACCGACCTGTATCTCGACGATGTGCTCAGCGCCTACCACCGGATCAATCGGTCCTATTACGGCTACGTGAGGTTCGAGCGGTTTGCCGATGCCCGCCTGGAAGGGGGCTACGGCTTCCTCCTTCGTCGCGGCGATACGAACCTGTTGCGCGTCGTCAACTCGGCCATCGGCGCGATCAACCAGGACCGTCTCGAAAGCATCGCCAGGCGCTGGGTCGGCAGCGGTTCCCTGCCAACGGGCCAGCGTATCGCGCTGACGCCGCAGGAGAGTCGCTGGATCGCTCGCCACCCGGTGGTGCGGTTGGTCATCAACGACGACCTGGCGCCGCTGGCCTTCTTCAATTCCGACGAGACCTTCTCGGGCATCGCCTCCGACCTGCTGGACATGATTTCCCGCCGCACCGGCCTGCATTTCCAGGTCACGCCTCGCAGTGGCGGCTTCCCCGAGCAGATCGGCGTATTGGCCAGGAAGGAGGCGGACCTGGCGATCATGAGCCGCAGCAGCAAGCGCGAGGAAATGCTGCGTTTCACCCGCTCGTTCCTGTCCACCTCGTACGTCCTCGTCACCCGGGCGGACGACAAGGGACGCGCGGAGAGCCCCGGAAGCCTCGACGGCAAGCGCATAGCGATTCCCGCCGGCCATGTGGGCATGCAACAGGTGCGCGAGCGCTATCCGCAGGCCTCGATGGTGGAGGTCGGCGTCGCGCTGGATGCCATGAACCTGGTCTACGAAGGGCGGGCCGACGCGGCGGTGGTGCCGCTGGTCACCGCTCGCTACTACATCGTCCGGTTGTTCCGCGAGAGGCTGGGGATCGCCGATTTGGTCCCCATCGGCGCGGCCACCGCCCACTTTGCCGTTCGCCGTGGCGACGCCGAACTCCAGTCGATTCTCGACAAGGCCTTGCTGAGCATCTCGCCGGACGACCTGAGCGATATCGTCAATCGCTGGCGCTCGCCGCCGGGGATGAGTGGCCAGACCTGGGTCGACTACATTCTGGTGATCACCGAGATCCTGGCGATCGCAGCGGCCTTGCTGCTGTTCTGCCTGGGCTGGGTCACTTATCAGCGCCGGCAGATCAGGGCGCGCGCGCGGGTCGAACAGGCGCTCAGCGACCAGTTGCGGTTCGTCGAGGCCCTGACCGACTGCATGCCCCCGCCGCTGTATGTGCGCGATGTCAACGGACGGATGCTGTCTTGCAACCGCAGCTACTTGCAGAGCGTCGGCCTGAGTTCCGATGAGGTGATGAACCGCACCGTGCTCGAGCTGCCCATGGAAAACTTCGAGACCGCTCCGGAGTTCCATCGCAGCTACCTGATGGCCATGCGCGAGGGCAGGACCATCGAGGCGGTCTACCCGGTGGCGCTGGGCGGCCGGGAGCGCTGGATCGACCACTGGATCCAGCCGTTCCGCGATTCCAGCGGGACCATCCGCGGTGTCATCTGTGGCTGGCTGGACATCACCGAGCACCGCCAGTTGATCGATGAGCTGGAAGAGGCGAAGAACCTGGCCGACGAAGCGAGCCGGGCCAAGACCACCTTCCTGGCGACCATGAGCCACGAGATACGCACGCCGATGAATGCGGTGATCGGCATCCTCGAACTGGCGCTCAAGCGTGCCGAGACCGGTCGGGTGGACCGTTCCAGCATCGAGATCGCCTATGCCTCGGCGAAGAGCCTGCTGGAGCTGATCGGCGATATTCTCGACATCGCCCGCATCGAGTCCGGTCGCCTCAGCCTGTCGCCGAAACGGGCCAACCTGCGCGAGCTGGTGGAATCGGTGGCACGGGTGTTCGAAGGCCTGGCCCGGCAAAAGCGCCTGAGCCTGGTGCTGGAGATCGATTCGAGTATCAACGGCGACGTACTGCTGGATGCCATGCGCTTCAAGCAGATCCTCTCCAACCTGGTCAGCAACGCGATCAAGTTCACCGACGAGGGCTCGATCCGCATCCGCATCGATGGCCGCCAGGTGGAGCCGTCGCTGTTGCAGGTCAATCTCTGTGTGGAAGACACCGGCATCGGTATTTCCCTGGGCGACCAGCAGCAATTGTTCCGGCCTTTCGCCCAGGTCAACCGCAACCTGCAGAACACCGAGGGCACCGGGCTCGGCCTGGTGATCTCGCGCTCGCTGTGCGAAATGATGGGAGGGCGCCTGGTGATGAGCAGCGAGCTGGGGCAGGGGACGCGGATCGACGTCGAGCTGCGCCTGCAGGTGCTGGAACCGATCGTCGAGAACGTGCGGGCGATCCCGCTCGGCAGTCGCCAGGCGCGGCGGTTGCAGGTGCTGGTGGTGGACGACCATGCGGTCAACCGGCAGATCCTCCATCAACAGCTGAGCTTCCTCGGCCACGACGTAGAGGAGGCGGAAAACGGCCTGAGCGCTCTCAACCTGTGGCATGGGCAACCGTTCGACATGGTCATCACCGACTGTCACATGCCGCTGATGAGCGGCTCCGACCTCGCCCGCTCGATCCGCCAGGAGGAGCGCGAGAATGGCGAGGAACCGGTGGTCATCATCGGCCTCACCGCGGACGCCCAGCCGGAGGAGATCGAGCGCTGCATCCAGGCTGGAATGAACGAATGCCTGATCAAGCCCATCGGTCTCGATGTTCTCGAGGAGCGTCTTCTGGCCCTGGGCTTTGCCGACGACGACCTGCCCGTCACCATCGACGCCGAACCCGTCGCGATACCGTCGGACCCCCGTCTCTACGACCTGGATTCTCTGCATGCGCTGACCGGCGGCGAGCCGACGATGCTCAGGCGGCTGCTCGATGAACTGCTGACCAGCAACCGCAAGGACCTGGAGACCCTCGAGGGACTGGTGCAACGCCAGGAGACCGGCGAACTGGCCGAGCTGGCGCATCGGATCAAGGGCGCGGCGAGGGTGGTGCGTGGCGAGCAACTGGTGGAAAGCTGCCGGCGCCTCGAGGATGCCTGCCTCAGCCCGAACGCCTCGTTCGCCTGGGTGGAGGAGTGCGCCGTTGGGGTGAAACTGGCGATCCTCGCCCTGGACGAGAGTCTGGTGGAAGAGTGCACGGATTGACGTGGCTTGCGCCCTTTGCCCGGGCGGTAAACCAATCGTCATCGCTTTGCCCGAGGATCGGGCATGTCCAGGCGCGGAAAAGACTACACTCCGGTTGGGTAGCCTTTTCCGCGAAGCCTGACCAAAGATCGGAATACCGCCCTCGCGGGCACCCCAGCCGATTCCTGCGGTCAGATAGTCCTTCTGGAGTGCGTTGAACGAAAGGAACCAAGCGATGGCCGACCTGACCAGCCTGAGCATCGAGCATCTGCGCTCGCCACGGCTGTATACCCACCGTCTGATCCTGCGGCCCTGGCTGGTGCAGGACCGAGCCAGGTTCGCCGAGCTGAATGCCGACCCGCGGGTGATGGAGTTCTTTCCGTCCTGCCTGGATCGCGCCCAGAGCGACGCGTTGCTGCGCCGCATCGACGCGCACTTCGCCGAGCACGGTTTTGGCTGGTGGGCGCTGCAGGTCAAGGGCGGCGATCCTTTCATCGGCTACGTGGGGCTGGAGGTCGTGGACTTCGATGCGCCCTTCGTACCCGCGGTGGCCATCGGCTGGCGTCTCGCCGCCGAGCATTGGGCGGAGGGCTTCGCCCACGAGGCGGCCGAGGCGGCGCTGAGCTACGCCTTCGATACCCTTGGCCTGGACCAGGTGGTGGCTTTCACCGTACCGGCCAACGAGAACTCCCTGGGACTGATGGAGCGCCTGGGGATGCATCGCGATCCCACCGACGACTTCGAGCATCCCGACCTGCCCCCCGGCCACCGCTTGCGGCATCATGTGCTGTACCGGTTGACGCGCGAGGACTGGCTTCGCAGATGAGTCGGCCGTTTCCGAAAAGGCCTCCCATGAACGCGAACCTTCCCCCTTCCGCCATTTCCGAACTGCATGGCCCGCGCCTGCTGCTGCGCGCCTGGCGCGACAGCGACCGCGAGGCGTTCGCCGAGATGTGCGCCGACCCGCAGGTAATGGAGTTCTTCCCCAGTGTGCTCGACCGCGCGCAGAGCGACGCCTTGGTCGATCGCGTCCAGGCGCATTTTGCCGAGCGTGGCTACGGGCCCTGGGCCCTGGAGCTACCGGGTGAGGCGGCGTTCATCGGATTCACCGGCCTGTTCGACGTGACCATGGACGTGCACTTCGCCCCGACCGTGGAGATCGGCTGGCGCCTGGCGCCCGCCTACTGGGGCCGTGGATTCGCCCGCGAAGCGGCGGAAACCGCCTTGGACTTCGCCTTCGAGCGGCTGCGCCTGCCCGAGGTGGTGGCCTTCACCACACCGCCCAACCGCCGCTCCTGGGGCTTGATGGAGCGCCTGGGCATGCGTCGCGATCCGGCCGAGGATTTCGACCACCCACTCCTGGCAGCGGATCACCCGATGCGCCGGCATATCCTCTATCGCGTCGACGCGGCCCGCTGGGCGGAGCGGTGAACATGGGCGACGGCGGCGGCGAGGTACTCTCCTACCATCGCCTCAGCATGCATCGCCCGGAGCGCTACGCACCCGGTCCCGGCGGACTGGACTGGGCGACCCAGCCGGCGCCGTTCCGCCAGTACCGGGGCTGCCGGCAAATCGAACTGCTGCATCGGCCGCTGGAGGAGTCGCCACCCTACGACGGGGTGTTTTCCGGGCCGGCGGCCGCGCCCTCTCGGCTCGATCGCCGCAGCCTCTCGCAGATGCTCTACGACGGATTGGCGCTGTCGGCCTGGAAGGAGGCCGGCGGCACTCGCTGGGCGCTGCGGGTCAATCCGTCGAGCGGCAACCTGCATCCCACCGAAGCCTACCTGCTGCTTCCCGGCGGTACCCTGGAGCCGGCGCCGCTGCTCGCCCATTACCGTCCCGACAAGCATGCCCTGGAGGTGCGCGGCGAACTGCCGGCGCCGCTGGCTTCGCTGCTGGATGACTGCTTGCCGGCCGGCGGCTGCCTCCTGGCATTGACCAGCGTGCCCTGGCGCGAGGCCTGGAAATACGGTGAGCGAGCCTATCGCTACTGCCAGCATGACCTCGGCCACGCGCTGGCCTGCCTCTCGATCGCCGCGGCGATCCAGGGCTGGGAGATGCGCCTGCTGCGCGGCGTCGCCGAAAGCGCACTGGACGGCCTGTTCGGCCTTGACCGGGACGGCTTCGCCGAGGGCGAGAGCGTCGACGCACTGTTCTGGATCGGGCCGGCGCTCACGCAGGAGCCTTCCCTTTCGCCGCGCCTGTGCAAAGGGCTGGCGGCCCTGCCGTTGGTCGGCGCACCGAACCGGCTGTCGCGGGAGTACCGGGACTGGCCGGAGTTGCAGCGGATACATGGGCTATGCCGGGCGCCGCGCCTGCCGGCACGCCCGTGGAGGGTCGCACCGGGCGAGCCCGGCAACGACAACCCCGGCCTGCCGCTGCGACCGCTGCTGCATCGGCGGCGTAGCGCGCAGCGCATGGACGGGCGCGCCGGCATCGATGTCGAACTGCTGCGGGCCTGGCTGCGCAGGCTGCTGCCGGAGCGCTCGCCGGTGCCTTTCGCGGTCACCGGCGAGGCCGCGCGGGTCGATCTACTGCTGTTCGTCCATCGCGTCCGGGGCCTGGTGCCGGGGTTGTACTGGCTGGATCGCAGCGGCCTGCGGCGGCCGCCGATGCGCGAGGACTTCCTCTGGCAGCGCGTCGATCCGGAGTTGCCGCTGTACCTGTTGCAGGAAGGCGATGCGCGCGCGCTGTCGGCGTATCTCTCCTGCCAGCAGGACATCGCCGGCGACGGCTGCGTCGCGCTCGCCATGCTCGCCCATCTCGGCGCGGCGCTCGAAGAAGGCCCCTGGTGCTATCCGCGGCTGTACTGGGAATGCGGGCAGCTCGGCCAGTTGCTCTACCTCGAGGCGGAGGCCGCTGGGCTGTCTGGGACGGGTATCGGCTGCTACTACGACCCCCTGGTGCATGAGCTGCTTGGACTAACGGATGAGTCCATGGCCAGTCTCTACCATTTCACCCTCGGCCGCGCGGTGTGGGACACTCGTCTTTGCAACATGCCCGCGTACCCGGCCTTGCGCCGCGACTAGCCCGTCGACAGCCCGAATTCGAGGAAACACCCCATGACCCAGATACTGGACAACCTGGTGGCTTTGCTGAGCCTGGAACCCATCGAGGAGAACCTGTTCCGGGGCATGAGCCAGGATCTCGGCTTCCGCCAGCTCTATGGCGGCCAGGTCCTGGGCCAGGCACTGTCGGCGGCCAGCCAGACGGTGGAGGACGATCGCCACGTACACTCCATGCACGGCTACTTCCTGCGTCCCGGTGACGCCAGCATGCCGGTGGTCTACCAGGTGGACCGGGTGCGCGACGGCGGCAGCTTCAGCACCCGCCGGGTCACCGCGATCCAGAAAGGCCAGCCGATCTTCACCCTGAGCAGCTCCTTCCAGTACGACGAGGAAGGTTTCCACCACCAGATCGAGATGCCCGAGGTGGTCGGCCCGGATAACTTGCCTTCGGAGCTGGAGCTGACCCGCCAGCGCGCCGAGCGGATTCCCGAGCGCATCCGCGACAAGCTGCTGTATCCGAAGCCCATCGAGATTCGTCCGGTCACCCAGCACGACCCCTACGACCCGCAGCCCGACGAACCGGTGAAGTACCTCTGGTTCCGTGCCGACGGCAAGCTGCCGGACGTCCCGGCGCTGCACAAGTACCTGCTGGCCTACGCCTCGGATTTCGGTTTCCTTACCACCTCGATGCAGCCCCATGCCGTTTCGGTGTGGCAGAAGACCATGCAGGTCGCCAGCCTCGACCACGCCCTGTGGTTCCACCGCGACCTGCGCGCGGACGAGTGGCTGCTCTACGCCATCGACAGCCCCTGGGCCGGCAACGCACGCGGTTTCGTGCGCGGCAGCATCTTCAACCAGAGCGGCCAGCTGGTCGCCTCGTCGAGCCAGGAAGGCCTGATCCGCAAGCGTGAGGACTGGGCGTGAGGCTGGCCGACATCCGCCACTGGGTGTTCGACATGGACGGCACCCTGACCCGGGCCGTGCACGACTTCCCGGCGATCCGCCGAGCGCTGGACATCCCCGAGCAGGACGACATCCTGCTGCACCTCGCCGCCCTGCCCGAGGCCGAGGCGGCGGCCAAGCACGCCTGGCTGCTCGAACACGAGCGCGCCCTGGCCGAGGCCGCGCGGCCGGCGCCGGGCGCACTGGAACTGGTGCGCGAGTTGCAGCGGCGCGGCGTGCGCCTGGGCATCCTGACCCGCAACGACCACCAGTTGGCGCTGATCACCCTCGAAGCGATCGGCCTGGGCGGCTGCTTCCCCACCGAGCACATCCTCGGGCGCGGCGAGGCGCGGCCCAAGCCGGACCCTGATGGCTTGCTGCGCATCGCCCGACGCTGGAACGTGACGCCGGCGGAGCTGGTGATGGTCGGCGACTACCGTTTCGACCTCGACTGCGGACGCGCCGCGGGTAGTCGCACGGTGCTGGTCAACCTGCCGGAAAACCCCTGGCCGGAGCTGGCCGACTGGCACGCTGCCGATTGCCATGCGTTGCTCGAGCAACTGCAAACGCCGTAGGAATATCCGGCGGAAAACCTCGAGGGCGGCAGCGCCAGCGGCTCCCCGAAAACGAAAAAAGCGCAGGAGGCCAGGCTCCTGCGCTTTTTTCCTGCGCATCCGTGCGGGATGCGGCGGCCGTTATCAGCCGTTGATCGCGTCGGTCAGCGCCTTGGCCGGAACGAACTTGGCTACACGCTTGGCAGCGATCTCGATCGCCTTGCCGGTCTGCGGGTTGCGGCCGGTGCGCGCGGGACGCTCGGAGACCTTCAGCTTGCCGATACCCGGCAGGGTGATTTCGCCATCGTTCTCCAGGGCGTCCTTGACGATCTCGGCGAGCTGGTCGAGCGCGCTGCGAACGGTGGTCTTCTGCGCGTCGATGGCTTCGGCGATGTCCTGGATCAGTTGGTCTTTGGTCAGTGCCATGGTGGTGTAGCTCCTTGGTAAAAGACTGCGCGAGGGGCCTCGCACAGAAACGGGCGTGATTTTAAACAGCTTGGCGCGAATAAGGTTCCCTTTTCTCCGCTTATTTGTTTCCTCGCACGACGCGCATGACAGAGCCGTTACAGAGGTTTTCGCGGCTGTCCGGAATGATGCCGGCGTCGGTTGCCCGACGCATCCTCATGGTTCTGCCAGGGGCGCATGCCTCCGGTTCTTAGTTAAGGATTATTGGTTATTTATGAGTTAGGGTTTCATCCATTAGGGTTATAAGCAGGACATCCCGTCCCTTTCCATCACCAGAGCCTGCTTACCTCGCGCCAACGCCTGGCCCTCGCTCCCCGTTCGAGGTGCCGCATGAGCGAAGCCCGGCTCCACTCGCCCGACCCCAGGACACCGCGACCCATGGCCGGTTGGGCGGCAAGCCTGCGCGACAGTGGACTGCTGGCGCTGGCAGTGCCGCGCGTGTTCGCCGGCATGGAGCGGGACTGGGGGGAAATCTTCGCTGGCGTCCGCCACCTGGCCGAGCAGGAACTCGAGCTGGCACGGCGCCTGGCCCTGCATCATCTGCAGATCGCTTCCATTCGCCTGCTGGGTAGTCCTGAACAGCAGTGCCGCCTGTTGCCGGCCAGCGTCGAGCGCCGCTGGCTGTGGAGCGAGGCGGTCGATCTGCGGCGCGCCCAGCCCGAAGCGCAGGAGCACTGGCGGGGCGGTTTCCTGGTGGGTGGACGGGGTAGCGATTGCTTCGCCGTGGAAGACGTGGATCGCTTGCTGATCTCAGCCTGGCACGCGCCCTCCCGCGCTCACCTGATCGCTGTCGCCGAAACGGGGCGGGCAGGCATCGACATCTCCGGCCTCGCCGATGGCTCGGGGCTGTTCCTGCCCGCCGGGCAGCGGCTGCATTACCAGCGGCTGCGGCTGCATCCCGAGGACATCCTGGTGCCGCCCGGCCTGCCGCCGACCCCGTGCGGGCAACTGCGCGAAGGCTTGACCCGATTGGCACAGGCCAACCTCGACCTGGGCCAGGCTGCGCGGGTGCCGGGCGACGTGGCGGGGCAGGGAGAGGCGCCGCGTCTCCTCGCCCTCGCGCTGCGTCTTGTCGAACTGGCGGCGGAGTCCTTCCAGGCGGCATTCGCCCGCGGCGGCGCGCTGACATTCCGCGAAAGCGCGGCGGCGTCGCTGCTGGCGAGCGAGGCGGAGGCGGTGGCCCGCGCCGGGCTGCTCGCCTGCCTGCGCCGACAGGCCCTGGAAGCCCGTCTGCTGGGCGCTGCCCTGTAGGGACGGGGTTGCATGGAGCAAGGGCGGAAGGGCATCCGGGTGCGCATTCGCGCTCATAAACTAATTCCAAAATATTATTTATATCGAGTTTTTTATATCTGTAATCTGCATCGCACCGGACCACCGGACTCGCTGTCGCCACCCATTGCCCGTCCCTGGTCCGTTCTCCTCCGGAGCGCGGCACCGTTGCCTCCGAGGTTCGCCCGATGAAACGCCCGAATTCCCTGCACCGCCTGGTGGCAGCCCTGGCCTTTGCCAGCCTTTCCGTCGCCGCCCAGGCCGCCGACATCACGGTCGGCTACCAGACCGGCATCGACCCGACCAAGGTGCCCCAGGCCGATGGCCTGTACGAGAAAGCCATCGGCGAGAAGATCGACTGGCGCCGCTTCAACAGCGGTCCGGAAGTGATCGCCGCGCTCGCCTCCGGAGACCTGCAACTCGGCAACATCGGGTCCAGCCCGCTGGCAGCGGCGACCTCGCGGAAGCTGCCGATCGTCGCCTTCATCGTTTCCGCGCAGATCAACGCCGCCGAGGCGCTGGTGGTGCGCAATGGAAGCGGGATCGGGAAACCCGAGGACCTGGTCGGCAAGACCATCGCTACCCCGTTCGTTTCAACCTCCCACTACAGCCTGCTCGGCGCCCTCAAGCACTGGCAGATCGATCCGTCCAAGGTGAAGATCGTCAACCTCAACCCGGCCGAGATCGCTGCCGCCTGGCGTCGCGGCGACATCGACGGGGCCTTCGTCTGGTCGCCGGCGCTGGGCGAGATCAAGAAAAGCGGCAAGGTCCTCACCGACGCCGCCGAAGTCGGCCAGTGGGGTGCGCCGACCTTCGAGGTGTGGGTGGCGCGCAAGGACTTCGCCGAGAAGCATCCTGAAATCGTCGCCCGCTTCGCCCGCGTCAGCCTCGATTCCTTCGCCGACTACAACGCGCACAAGGCCGAATGGACCGCCGACTCCGAGCCGGTGAAGAAGATCGCCCGGCTGACCGGCGCCGATCCCAGGGACGTCCCCGAACTGCTGGCCGGCTCGACCTTCCCGGAAAGCCAGGCGCAACTGTCCGCCGACCTGCTCGGCGGCGGCACCGCCAAGGCTATCGCCGGCACTGCCGAATTCCTCAAGGAACAGAAGCGCGTGCCGGCCGTCCTCGGCGACTACTCGCCCTACGTCAGCGCCGACTTCGTGCGCCAGGCGGAGCAGGTCCAGGTCGGCCAGCGCTGAATTCCGCGACTCCGCTCCGGCCTGTCGAAGCGGAGGCTTTCTTACCCTACGGAGGGCAGAACACATGAGCCGTCTGACGGCCGAGGCGATCAGCCTCTCATTCGAACAGCGCGGCCAGCGCCGCGCCATCCTCCGCGATCTCAGCCTGGGCCTGGCCAAGGGCGAGTCGCTGGTGGTGCTGGGCCCGTCGGGCTGCGGCAAGTCGACACTGTTGAACATCCTCGCCGGTTTCCAGACGCCGGACCAGGGACGCGTGCAGATCGACGGCCGGACACTCGAAGGGCCTGGCGGCGAGCGCGGCGTGGTGTTCCAGGACGACGCCCTGATGCCCTGGCTCAACGCCCTCGACAACGTCGCCCTGGGCCTGCGCATTCGTGGCCTGGGCAAGGCCGAGCGCACCGCGCGGGCGCGCCAGGTCCTGCAACTGGTGGGCCTCCAGGAGTACGCCGAGCAGTCCGTCGCCCAGCTCTCCGGCGGCCAGCGGCAACGCCTCGGGCTGGCACGCGCGCTGGCGGTCGAGCCGGACTTCCTGCTGCTCGACGAGCCGTTCGGCGCGCTCGACGCGCTGACCCGCGAACGCATGCAGGTGCTCCTGCTGGACCTGTGGAAGCAGACCGGCAAGGGCCTCTTCCTGATCACCCACAGCGTCGACGAGGCCCTGTTCCTGGCTACCGACCTGGTGGTGATGGACGGCCCGCCGGCGCGCATCGTCAAGCGCCTGCCGGTGGACTTCGCGCGGCGCTACGCCGCCGGTGAAACGGTGCGCTCGATCAAGGCCGATCCCGAGTTCGGCCGTTTGCGCCAGGCGTTGCTGGACGAATTCCTCGATGTCGCGGAGGCCGAACATGCCCACTGATACCCTCGAACTCGCCGCCGCCAAGCCTGTCCCGCGCAAGCGGCGCCTGCCCGGCGACCGTCGGCGCTGGGCCGCCGGCGCCAGTGTGCTGGCCCTGGCCCTGCTGTGGTGGGCGGCGACCCGTTTCGGCTGGGTCGACGTGCTGTTCCTGCCGGCGCCCGAACAGCTCTTCGAAGCCCTGCAACGGCTATGGCAGGAGGGCTACCTCGATGCCAGCCTGCTGCAACACGTCGGCACCAGCCTGCTGCGGGTGCTCCTGGCGCTCGGCGCCGCGGTGCTGACGGCGATCCCGCTGGGCGTGCTGATGGGCCTCAATCCCCTGGCCGGCGCCGCCCTCGATCCGCTGGTGGAGTTCTACCGGCCGATCCCGCCGCTGGCCTACCTGCCGCTGATCGTCATCTGGTTCGGCATCGGCGAGCTGAGCAAGGTGCTGCTGATCTACCTGGCGCTGTTCGCGCCGCTGCTCATCGCTACCGCCGCCGGCGTGCGTCGCGTCGACCGATCGCGGGTGCAGGCGGTGCGCTGCCTGGGAGCCAGCCGCTGGCAGGTGGTGCGCTACGTGATCCTGCCGAGCGCCTTGCCGGAGGTCCTCACCGGCCTGCGCATCGCCCTCGGCGTCGGCTGGTCGACCCTGGTCGCTGCCGAACTGATCGCGGCCAATCGCGGCCTCGGCTTCATGGTCCAGTCCGCCGCGCAATTCCTCGCCACTGACGTGGTGGTGGTCGGCATCCTGCTGATCGCCGCCATCGCCCTGGCCTTCGAACTGGGGCTGCGCTGGGTCCAGCGGCGCTTCGCCGCCTGGGGCTGAACGCGAGAGTCCCGAGTCATTCCCGAACCGGCCTTCACCCTCGCGGCGAAGGCCGGAGCGAGGGCGCATAGGACGCGCCCGCAACCTGCCCGACGAGTAGCACGACATGAGCCTGACCATCCAACCCATCAGCCCGGCCCTGGGCGCCATCGTTTCCGGCATCGACCTCGGCGCGCCGCTGGACGACACCGGCCAGCGGGCCATCGAGCAGGCCCTGCTCGAACACCAGGTGCTGTTCTTCCGCGACCAGTCGCTGGAACCCAGGAGCCAGGCGCGCTTCGCCGCCCGCTTCGGCGACCTGCACATCCATCCGATCTACCCCAGCGTGCCGGAGCAGCCGGAGGTCATCGTCCTCGACACCGCGGTCACCGACGTGCGCGACAATGCCATCTGGCACACCGACGTGACCTTCCTCGAGACCCCGGCGCTGGGAGCCGTGCTCGCCGCCAAGCAATTGCCGCCGTACGGCGGCGACACCCTCTGGGCGAGCAGCACGGCGGCCTACGAGGCGCTGTCGGCGCCGCTGCGGCGTCTGCTGGACGGCCTCACGGCGACCCACGACATCGGCAAGTCCTTCCCCCGCGAGCGCTTCGGCGTCACCGAGGCTGACCTGGCGCGCCTGGAGGAGGCCCGCCTGAAGAATCCGCCGCGCTCGCATCCGGTGGTGCGCACCCATCCGCTCACCGGGCGCAAGGGCCTGTTCGTCAGCGATGGCTTCACCACCCGCATCAACGAACTGGAGCCGGCCGAGAGCGATGCGCTGCTGACGTTCCTCTTCGCCCATGCCACGCGACCTGAATTCACCGTGCGCTGGCGCTGGCAGGAAAACGACGTGGCGTTCTGGGACAACCGCGTGACGCAGCACTACGCGGTGGACGACTACCGGCCCCAGCGGCGGGTCATGCATCGCGCCACCATCCTCGGCGACAAGCCCGTCTGACGCCACCGCGCGCGGGCTTGCTCCGGCGGCCCGCGCCGGCAACTGTCCGTTCCGCCAGCTTTTCCTCTCGAAAAGGTCGCCTCTGCGACATTCGCTGTCGTGTCCCGGCGTGCCGCTCTCGCCTAAGCTTGGCGGGTCCAATTGTTTCGAGAGTTTTCATCCATGCAAGAACGCATCCCGGATGAGCTGACCCTGCCAGAGCTCACCCTGCGTGGCCTGATCCTCGGTGCGCTGATCACCGTGGTCTTCACCGCCTCCAACGTCTACCTCGGTCTGAAGGTCGGCCTGACCTTCGCCTCGTCGATCCCGGCGGCGGTGATCTCGATGGCCGTCCTGCGCTACTTCTCCGGCGCCAACATCCTCGAGAACAACATGGTGCAGACCCAGGCCTCGGCGGCCGGCACCCTGTCCTCGATCATCTTCATCCTTCCCGGCCTGCTGATGATCGGCTACTGGAGTGGCTTCCCGTTCTGGCAGACCGCGGCGATCTGCTCCATCGGCGGCATTCTCGGGGTGCTCTATACCATTCCGCTGCGCCGGGTGATGGTGGTGCAGAGCGAACTGCCGTATCCGGAAGGGGTGGCGGCGGCGGAAATCCTCCGGGTCGGCAGCGACGGCGCCGAGGACGAGGAAGACGCCCGCGCGCCGCGTGCCGCCGGTAACGCGCCGGGGCTCTACGACATCCTCGGCGGCGGCCTGGTGGCGGCGCTGTTCAGCCTCTGGAGCAGCGGCTTCAAGGTTCTCGCCGAAGGCTTCAGCGTCTGGCTCAGTGCCGGGCAGGCGGCGTTCCGCCTTTCCACCGGTTTTTCCCTGGCGCTGGTCGGTGCCGGCTACCTGATGGGCATCACCGCCGGCATCGCGATCCTCATCGGCGTGCTGATCTCCTGGGGCGTCGCGGTGCCGCTGCTGACCGTCAACAGCGTGCCGGCCGACGGCCAGAGCCTGTCGGACCTGGCCACCCAACTGTGGAGTTCGCAGGTGCGCTTCCTCGGCGCCGGCACCATCGGCGTGGCCGCGCTGTGGACCCTGGCGACCCTGTTCAAGCCGATGGTACGGGGCGTCTGGGCCTCCCTCGGGGCAGTGCGCGGCAATAGCCAGGCGAACAGCCTGCGCACCGAGCTGGACATGCCGGCCAAGTGGATCCTGCTGATCGCCGGGATACTGCTGGTCTCGCTGTTCGTGGTCTTCAGCCACTTCCTCGGTGCCGCCGCGCCGGACATGGCCAGCCCGCAGTTCTGGAGTCTGGTGGCGGTATGCGTGGTGTTCGCCTTCTTCTTCGGCTTCCTGATCGCCGCCGCCTGCGGCTACATGGCCGGCCTGGTCGGTTCGTCGAGCAGTCCGATCTCGGGGATCGGAATCATCGCGGTCATCCTGGTGTCGTTGCTGATACTCGGCTTCGGCAGCATCGAGGGCGGCCTGCTGGACCGCGAGAACGGCAAGCTGGCGATCGCCCTGGCGCTGTTTACCACCTCGGTGGTGCTGGCCATCGCGGCGATCTCCAACGACAACCTGCAGGACCTCAAGACCGGCTACCTGGTCGGCGCCACGCCCTGGCGCCAGCAGGTCGCGCTGATCGTCGGCTGCATCGTCGGCGCGCTGGTGATCCCCCCGGTGCTGGAACTGCTCTACAGCGCCTACGGCTTCACCGGGGCCCTGCCGCGCGAGGGAATGGACCCCGGCCAGGCCCTGGCCGCGCCGCAGGCGACCCTGATGACGGCGATCGCCAGCGGGATTTTCCACGACGCGCTGAACTGGAACATGATTCTCATCGGCGTCGCCCTGGGCATCGCCCTGATCCTCGTCGACCTGCTCCTGCGCCGTACCGGCAAGGCCTGCCTGCCGGTGCTGGCGGTGGGCCTGGGGATCTACCTGCCGCCGACCATCGGCATGACCCTGGTGGTCGGCGCGCTGATTTCCTGGCTACTGGAAAATGCCCTGAAGAAGCGCGCGGCGGCAGCCGGGGTCGACGAAGAGACCTATGCCGAAGAGCCGAAGCGACGCGGCGTGCTGCTGGCCTCGGGGCTGATCGTCGGCGAGAGCCTGATGGGCATCCTGCTCGCCGGGGTGATCGGCGCCACCGGCGAGGACGCGCCGCTGGCGCTGGCCGGCGCCGGCTTCGCGGGCATCGCCCAATGGCTGGGACTGGTGGTATTCGTCGCGATCTGCGTGCTGTTCTACCGGCGAGTGCTGGCGCGCTGAGGGATTCGCAGCTGCACGGGGATGGGATGTTGCCGCTAGCGTCATTCCCCGCGGTCAGGGACGGAAGATGAGGGAAGGGGCGCCCTGCGCGCCCCCTTTTCCTGCGCTCAACGCACCAGGTGCAGGAACTGCAGGTGCCGCTCGTACTGGTCGAGCATGTCGTTGATGATCTGCTCCTTGGTGTAGCCCATCAGATCGTAGTCCTGGCTACCTTCGGCGAGATGCACCTCGGCACGGAAGTAGCGGCGATTCTTCAGGTGCAGGCCGCCCATGCCGGCACGCGCGAAGGACGGCGTGAAGTAGCCGCGCATCAGCACCTGATAGAGGAACCGATGCTGCTCGCCATGACCGATCTCCAGGCTCAGCGAGGCGTTGCCCGGGTCGAGCTGGGCGTCCACCGCCAGGCCCTTCTCGCGGAACACCTCGGAAACCTCGCTGATCGCCGGGCGCACCACGTCGTTCATGAAGCGGTACACCTCGTCCCGCGAGGGGAAGTGCACGGCCTGCGACAGGCGTCGCTTCCAGCCGCCGGAGCGCTTGCCGTTGCCGCTCATCAGCGGCGCCAGGGAGTGGCTCCGCGCCCGCTGGCGCTGCGACTCCATGTAGAAGGCCTTGTGCAGGCCCCACATCATCAATAGCAGGATCAGCGAGAAGGGCAGGGAGGTCAGCACCACCGCCGACTTCAGCGCGTCGATGCTGCCGGCGAACAGCAGCCCGCCGGTGACCAGCGCGGTGACCGAGCCCCAGAACACCCGCAGCCACTTCGGTCCGTCGTCGTCGGCGCTGCCGCCGTGGGCGGAGAGGGTGGAGAGGACCACGGTGCCGGAGTCCGCCGAGGTGACGAAGAAGACGAAGCTGACCAGCACAGTGACGGTGATCACCGCGCGGCTCCAGGGGTAGTTCTGGAGCATCTGGTAGAGGGCCATCGACGGCTGCTCGATGGCCACCCGGCCGAGTTCGCTGGCGCCGCCGAGGGCCTGCTCCAGGGCGCTGTTGCCGAAGATCGACATCCACGCCAGGGTGAAGCCGAGCGGGATGAACAGCACGCCGAAGACGAATTCGCGGATCGTCCGGCCGCGCGAGATGCGCGCGATGAACAGGCCAACGAAGGGCGCCCAGGCGATCCACCAGGCCCAGTAGAACACCGTCCACGAGCCCAGCCAGTCGCTGGGACCGCCGTAGGCGTAGAGGTCGAAGCTCTTGCCCGGCAGGTGGCCGAGGTAGTCGCCGACGTTCTGCACCAGGGTGTTGAGCAGGTGCTGGGTCGGACCGGCGAACAGCACGAACAGCAGCAGGCTGCAGGCCAGCAGCATGTTGATGTCGGAGAGGATGCGGATGCCCTTGTCGACCCCGGAGACCGCCACCGAGATCGCCGCGCCCATCATCAGCACGATGAGCGCCATCTGCACCGGGTGGGTATGCGGGATGGCGTACAGGTAGTCCAGCCCGGAGTTGAGCTGGAGCACGCCGAAGCCCATGTCGGCGCCGAGGCCGAACACCGTGGCGATGATGCCGAAGCAGTCCACCGTGTAGCCGATCGGCCCGTTGATGCGCTTGCCGATCAACGGGTAGAGCGCCGAGCGCAGGGCCAGTGGCAGGTTGTGGCGGTAGGCGAAGTAGGCCAGGGCCATCGCCACCAGGGCGAACACGCCCCAGCCGTGCAGGCCCCAGTGCAGGAACAGCAGTTCCATGGCCTGCCGCGCGGCTTCCTGGGTACCGGCCTCGCCTTGCGGCGGCTGGAGGAAGTGGGTCAACGGCTCGGATACGCAGAAGAAGAACAGGGTGATGCTGATGCCGGCGGCGAACAGCATGCCGGCCCAGGACAGGTAGCTGAATTCCGGCTCGTCGTGGTCGGCACCGAGCTTGATCTTGCCGTAGCCGGAAAGCGCGGTGACCACCACGAAGATCAGGTACAGCGTCATCGCCAGCAGGTAGTACCAACCGACGGTCTGCGAGGCCCAGGTCTGTGCGGCCAGCAGCCATTCGCCGGCGCGCTGGGGGAAGCCGATGACCACCGCGGCGAACAGCAGGATCAGGATCGCCGCACCGTAGAACACCGGGGGATTCATGCGGATGGGCGTGGGGGTGGAGGGGGTGGCGGAGGGCGATTGTGCGTCAGTCAAAACAGGCTGGTCTCCTCGTCCTTAATTTGATCAAGCGTTCAATATAAACACGATCAAGGGCTCGGGAGCCAATCCTTCGGACGTATGGAAGCCTTCGGCGCCGCGCTTTTCCCGCACGTTCGCCGAAGGATTCCTTCAGTTCGCCGCCAGTCCCAGGCGCCGCCTTCCCGCCTCCTCGTCGCCGCCTGCCTGCTCGGTGGCCAGTTGCAGGAGCAGGGCCTGTACCTGCTCCAGCGACGGCGCTCCGGCTTGGCCGAGCAGGCGCCGCAGACCGGCCAGCGATGGGTCTGGCGTTGCCCCGCCAAAATTCAGATGCTGCGGCAGGATTTCTTCCTTGTCGCTGACCAGCAGGGCGAAGTGGACGACGTTTTCCAGCTCGCGGATGTTGCCTGGCCAGGGATAGCTCTCGAGGACCCGCTGGGTTTCCACGCCGATGGCCGGCACCGGCAGGTCCAGGCGCTGGGCATAGACGCCGATGAAGTATTCCGCCAGCGGCAGGATGTCTCCCGGACGTTCGCGCAATGGCGGCAGGCTCAGGCGGCCGTCGTGCAGGTACTGCTGCAGGCCGGCCAGGAACTTGCCGGCGCGCACCGCCTGGTCCAGGTCGACGCTGGTGGCGGTGACCAGGCGCACGTCATGGGGAATCGGCTGCTGCGCGCCGACCCGCAGCACCTCGCGTTCCTCCAGCGTCTGTAGCAGCCTGGCCTGCAACGTCAGCGGCAGGTCGCCGATCTCGTCCAGGTACAGGGTGCCGCCATTGGCCGAACCGAACCAGCCGGCGCGGCTGCCGACCGGGCCGTTGTGGGCGCCGGGGGCGTAGCCGAACAGCTCGGCTTCGGCGTGGTTGCGACTGAGGGCGCTGCAACTGACCGCGACGAACAGACCGGCGCGTTCGCTGTGGCGGTGGATCTGCCGGGCGAGCAGCTCCTTGCCGGTGCCGGTCTCGCCTTCGATCAGCACCGGCTGGCCCTGCGGCGCGAGGCGCTCGAGTTCTTCGCGGACCCGGTGCGAGCGTGGGTCGAAGAACACCAGGGCCTTGGCGCGGATGCTCAGCGGACTGCGGTCGGCGTCGGGGAAGGTCAACGGCGCGGGGCGTGGTTTCTCGCTCATGGGTAACTCCTTGACGGCACGGGGCGCCTCCAGCGCCTGCGCCGCGACGACGGACCGGGACGGCTGCGGGCGGGGGCCGTTGCGGAAAAAGAAACGCCGGTGCAAGCCATGCGACACCGGCGTGAACAAGGGGCGCTGCAACGGCGCCCAGCGTGGGAGTCGGGACGGGCTGGGGTCAGAAGGCCGGGACCACCGCGCCGGCATATTTCTTCTCGATGAAGGCTTTCACTTCCGGGCTGGTCAGCGCGGCGGAAAGCTTCTTCAGGGCGTCGCTGTCCTTGTTGTCCGGACGCGCCACCAGGTAGTTCACATAGGGCGAGTCGCGGTCTTCCAGGACCAGCGCGTCCTTGGCCGGGTTGAGCTTGGCCTCCAGCGCGTAGTTGGTGTTGATAAGGTCCAGGTCGACCTGGTCCAGCACGCGCGGCAACAGGGCCGATTCGAGTTCCTTGAACTTCAGGTTCTTCGGGTTCTCGGCGATGTCCTTGGGCGTGGCCAGGGCGTTGTTCGGGTCCTTCAGCTTGAGCAGGCCGGCCTTCTGCAACAGCAGCAGGGCGCGCCCGCTGTTGCTGCCTTCGTTGGGGATGGCGACGGTGGCGCCGTCGGGCAGCTCGGCCAGCGACTTGTATTTCCTCGAATAGCCACCGAAGGGTTCGACGTGTACGCCGACCACGGTGACCAGGTTGGTGCCCTTGCCTTTGTTGAAGTTCTCCAGGTACGGCAGGGTCTGGAAGTAGTTGGCGTCCAGGCGCTTCTCGGCGACCTGCACGTTGGGCTGCACGTAGTCGGTGAACACCTTGATCTGCAGGTCGACGCCTTCCTTCGCCAGGGTCGGCTTGATCAGCTCAAGGATTTCCGCATGGGGGATCGGCGTGGCGGCGACGATGAGCTTTTCCGCGGCGCTGGCGGAAACGCTGATGACGGAGGCCAGGGCAGTCAGCAGGAGCAGTTTTTTCATTCTTCGATCCTTGTAGGGCGATGTCCGCCGCTGCGCGCAGGGCGGTGAAGGAGGGGCGCCAACACGCGAGGGGCGGCTTGAAGGGGAGAGTAGCGACTCTTTTTATTCCATAAAAATATTATTTATTTATTTTTATATTCTATTAATGAATATGCGAGAGCTGAGGCAATTTGTCTCGCGACAACCGACCACAGCAGGACGGTCTAGGCTAACGGGTAAGATTTTCGTACCGAATTGCTCTGCATCAAGGCGGGTGGTCCGGGAATCTGCTTGCGACCCTTCCCGCATTCCTGCCATCCAGGGCTGCGGTCGCTTTCCAATGACAAGAACGATAGCTGAAGGATGTGTTCCAAAACCTTGCGTAGCGTTGCGCGTGAGGAAGCACGGCCGAATCCGCACGTAAGCCGGAAGGGCCGAGAACCTGAAGAGGAGTTGCCATGTTCGGATTGGAGGCTATCGACCTTGCCCGCATCCAGTTCGCGTTCACCGTGTCCTTCCACATCATCTTCCCGGCGATCACCATCGGGTTGGCCAGCTACCTGGCCGTACTGGAAGGCCTCTGGCTGAAAACGAACGAAGAGGTCTACCGCGACCTCTATCATTTCTGGTCGAAGATTTTCGCGGTCAACTTCGGCATGGGCGTGGTGTCCGGGCTGGTCATGGCGTACCAGTTCGGCACCAACTGGAGCCATTTCTCCGACTTCGCCGGGTCCATCACCGGTCCGCTGCTGACCTACGAGGTGCTCACCGCGTTCTTCCTCGAGGCCGGTTTCCTCGGCGTCATGCTGTTCGGCTGGAACCGCGTGGGACCGGGCCTGCATTTCTTCGCCACGGTGATGGTGGCGATCGGCACGCTGATCTCGACGTTCTGGATCCTCGCTTCCAACAGCTGGATGCAGACCCCGCAGGGCTTCGAGATCGTCGACGGCCGGGTGATCCCGGTGGACTGGGTGGCGGTGATCTTCAACCCGTCGTTCCCCTACCGCCTGCTGCACATGTCGGTCGCCGCGTTCCTCGCCACCGCCTTCTTCGTCGGCGCCTCGGCCGCCTGGCACCTGCTGCGCGGGCGCGACAACCCGGCGATCCGCAAGATGCTCTCGATGGCCATGTGGATGGCGCTGATCGTCGCCCCGGTACAGGCGCTGATCGGCGACGCCCATGGCCTCAACACCCTGGAGCACCAGCCGGCGAAGATCGCCGCGATGGAAGGCCACTGGGACAACAGCAGCGGCGAGCCGACCCCGCTGATCCTGTTCGGCTGGCCGGACATGCAGCGCGAGGAAACCCGCTTCAAGGTGGAGATCCCGGTGCTCGGCAGCCTCATCCTCAAGCACAGCCTGACCGAGCCGATCCCGGCGCTGAAGGACTTCCCGCCGGAAGACCGGCCGAACTCCACCGTGGTGTTCTGGTCGTTCCGGATCATGGCCGGCCTCGGCATGCTGATGATCCTGGTCGGCGTCTGGAGCCTGTGGCTGCGCTGGCGCGGCCAGGACAAGCTGTTCAACTCGAAGGCCTTCCTGCGCCTGACCCTGCTGATGGGACCGTCCGGCCTGATCGCGATCCTCGCCGGCTGGTTCACCACCGAGATGGGCCGCCAGCCCTGGGTGGTCTACGGGCTGATGCGCACCGCCGACGCCTCCTCGGCACAGAGCGTGACGCAGATGAGCCTGACCCTGCTGACCTTCGTGGTGGTGTACTTCTCGCTGTTCGGCGTCGGCATCGGCTACATGATGCGCCTGGTGCGCAAGGGCCCGGTCACCCATGAGGGACGCGAGACCAACCCGGGAGGCGCCGGGCAGAAGCGCACGCCGGCGCGGCCGTTGTCGGCCGCCGGCGAAGGTTTCGACGAAGAGCACGACGGCCACGCGCAAGCGGCCGACCGCGACCAGGACAAGAGGAACTGAGACATGGGTATCGATCTTCCCCTCATCTGGGCGGTCATCATCATCTTCGGCATCATGATGTACGTGGTGATGGACGGCTTCGACCTGGGCATCGGCATGCTCTATCCGTTCTTCAAGGACAGCGGCGACCGCGATGTGATGATGAACACCGTGGCGCCAGTCTGGGACGGCAACGAGACCTGGCTGGTGCTGGGCGGCGCGGCGCTGTTCGGGGCCTTCCCGCTGGCCTACGCGGTGGTCCTGTCGGCGCTCTACCTGCCGTTGATCTTCATGCTCGTCGGGCTGATCTTCCGCGGCGTCGCCTTCGAGTTCCGCTTCAAGGCCAAGCCGGCCAAGCAGCACATCTGGGACAAGGCGTTCATCGGCGGTTCGCTGGTGGCGACCTTCTTCCAGGGCGTGGCGCTGGGCGCCTTCATCGAAGGCATCCCGGTGGAGAACCGCAGCTTCGCCGGCGGTTCGCTGGACTGGATCGCGCCGTTCCCGCTGTTCTGCGGCCTGGCCCTGATCGTCGCCTACACCCTGCTCGGCTGCACCTGGCTGATCATGAAGACCGAAGGCCGCCTGCAGGAGCGCATGCACGACCTGGCGCGCCCGCTGGCGCTGGTGCTGCTGGCGATCATCGGGGTGGTCAGCCTGTGGACGCCGCTGGCCCATGCCGAGATCGCCGCACGCTGGTTCAGCCTGCCGAACCTGTTCTGGTTCCTGCCGGTGCCGATCCTGGTCCTGGTGACCTTCTATGCGCTGCTGCGCTCGGTGGCCAACAACGACCACGTGAAGCCGTTCGTGCTCACCCTGGTGTTGATCTTCCTCGGCTACAGCGGCCTGGGGATCAGCCTGTGGCCGAACATCATCCCGCCGGCGGTGAGCATCTGGGAGGCCTCGGCGCCGCCGCAGAGCCAGGGCTTCATGCTGGTCGGCGCGCTGTTCATCATTCCCTTCATCCTCGGCTACACCGCCTGGAGCTACTACGTGTTCCGCGGCAAGGTGAAGCACGGCGATGGCTATCACTGAGGAGGCGCCGCATATGGTCCGTACGCCGAGTCATCCCGAACGAGATAGCGCGGCCAAGCCACCGCTCTGGCGACGCCTGGCCTGGCTGGCGGGTATCTGGACCGCCAGCGTGCTGGCCCTGGGCGTCGCCGCCTGGCTGATGCGCCTGTTCATGAGCGCGGCGGGGCTGGGCGTCCCGCACTGATCGACGATCCCATCCGGGCGCTCCGGCGCCCTTTTCCGAGAGCCCTCCGCTGGAGGGCTTCTTTTTGTCCGCCGATCCGCCAGTGCTCGGTGTTGCGCCGTAGGGCGTCAATCCTCGCGTTCCCGCCTTGCACCATGGCGGATAACCGCGCTGCGGTTATGCGCCCTACGGGAGCCTTGGCGGCGGATGCGCCCTAGCGGCGCCTTGGTAGGGCGGATAACGACGCAGGCGTTATCCGCCGAATTGCCATGGCTTGGCGTTGCGCCGTGGGGCATCAGTCCTCGCGGCCCCTGACCCGTGCCAGTTGCTCCAGTCGCCCCAGGTAGTCGCGCGGGGTTTCGCCGAGCAGGCGGCGGAACATGCTGCTGAAGGCCCGCGTACTGCCATAGCCGAGGTCGCGGGCGACCACCTGCACGCTGTCGCCGGCCAGCAGGCGCGGCAGGGCTTCGGTCAGGCGCAGTTGCTGGCGCCACTCATGGAAGCTCATCTGCAATTCCTGGGCGAACAGCCGCGCCAGGGTGCGCGAGCTGGCGCCGACCCGCAGGCCCCAGTCATCGAGGGTCAGCCCCAGTTCCGGCTGTTTCAGCAATGCCTGGCAGATCGCCTGCAAGCGGCGGTCGCGGGGCATCGGCAGGTACAGCGGCATCCGTTCGAGGTTGGCGATCTCGCTGAGGATCAGCCCTTGCAGGCGCTGGCGGAAGTCGTCCAGGCGCGGCTGGCTCTCGAGGTGGATGGCGCGCAGGATCATTTCCCGCAGCAGCGGCGTCACCGCCAGTACGCAACAGTCGCTTAGCGGTGTCGGCGTTTCGGGTTGCTCGATGAACAGGGTGCGCATGTGCACCTCGCCGGACATGAATATCTCGTGCTCCACCCGGGGCGGAATCCATACCGCGCGGGTCGGCGGGATCACCCAGGCGCCGTGGTGGGTGGCCAGGCGCATCAGGCCGCGAGCGGCGTAGAGGAACTGCGCCTGCGGGTGGAAATGCCGCCCCAGGTGATGGCTGTCGGGGAAGTCGAGGGAGATGGCGGCCAGCAGGCCGTCCGGGCGGTGCTCGATCAGCATGTCCGTTTCGATGACCTCGCTGTCCTGTCTGCGCTTTTCGGTCAACCTATCATGCCCGGGTCATGACGCCCATTCCTCACCGACCATTCAGACCGCACGCCATGAACCGACCTCGAACCGTTATCCGCTTCATCAACGCCGCGCATGTCATCGACCACATGTTCATGCTGATCTTCCCCGCCGCCGTGCTCGGCATGGCCGGCAGCTTCGACCTCGACTACGCCGGTCTGATCGGCCTGTCGCTGGGCGGTTTCATCGCCTTCGGCGCCTGTTCGCTGCCGGCCGGCTGGCTGGGCGATACCTGGAGCCGGCGGCGGATGATGCTGCTGTTCTTCTTCGGCATCGGCGCCGCCGCGCTGCTCACCGGGCTGGCCGGCAGCGTACCGATGCTGGTGACCGGGCTGACCCTGATCGGGGTATTCGCCGCGATCTACCACCCGGTCGGCACCGCGATGCTGGTGGCACACGCGGAGAACCGCGGCCGCGAGATCGGCATCAACGGCATGTGGGGTAACCTCGGGGTCGCCTTCGCCGCGCTGCTTACCGGCTTTCTCACCGCGCACTTCGGCTGGCGCGCGGCGTTCATCCTGCCCGGCGGGGTGGCCATCCTGCTCGGCATCGGATTTTTCTTCTGCGTGCGCGAGGAGCCATCGCCGCACCTGTCGGCCAAGGCCGCGGCGCGTGGCGAGGACAGCGAGGGTCTGTCGATGCGCCGGGTGTTCGGCGTGCTGGCGCTGGTCACCGCCACCGGCGGGGTGGTGTTCAACGCCAGCACCGTGACCTACCCGAAGCTGTTCCAGGAGCGCCTGAGCGACTTGCTGGCGTCGCTGCAGACCCTCGGCGTGGTGGTCAGCCTGGCCTATGCCTTCGGCGCGGTGGCGCAACTGATCATGGGCCGCCTGATCGATCGCCTGAACCTGAAGTTGCCGTTCGTCTTCCTCACCTTCTGCCAGGTGCCGCTGCTGCTGGCCCTGGCCTACGGCCACGGCAGCGCGGTGGTGCTGTTCGGCGCGCTGTTCATGTTCGCGGTGTTCGGCCAGGTGACGGTGAACGACGCGATGGTCGCCCACTTCGTCGCGCCGCAGTGGCAGGCGCGGGTCTTCGCCCTGCGCTATTTCCTGTCGTTCGGCGCCAGCGCGGCGGCGATCCCGATGATCGCCTACCTGGAGCCACGGCAGGGGCTGCTGGGGTTGTACCTGGTGCTGGCGGGCTTCGCCGCGCTGACCTTCGCCGCGGCGCTGGTGTTTCCGCGTCCGGCGCGCAGCGCCGCGGTGGGCACCTGAGGAAGAGGGCGCCCGGACAGTGCGAGCCGGCCGGGCGCCGATGGCTCAACGCCGTATCAGAGCAGTTCGAGCGCCACGGCGGTGGCTTCGCCGCCGCCGATGCACAGCGAGGCGACGCCGCGCTTGCCGCCTTTCTGGCGCAGGGCGTTGATCAGGGTGAGGATGATCCGCGAGCCGGTGGAACCGACCGGATGGCCCTGGGCGCAGGCGCCGCCATAGACATTGACCTTGGCATGATCGAGGCCGTGTTCGCGCATGGCGAGCATGGTGACCATGGCGAAGGCTTCGTTGATCTCGAACAGGTCGACGTCGTCCTTGCTCCAGCCGGTCCTGGCGAACAGGTTGGTCATCGCGCCGATCGGCGCCAGGGTGAACTCGCTCGGGTCCTGGCTCTGGGTGGCATGGCCGACGATTCGCGCCAGCGGCTTCAGGCCACGGCGCTGGGCTTCCTCGGCGGTCATCAGGACCAGCGCGGAGGCGCCGTCGGAGATCGAGCTGGCATTGGCGGCGGTGATGGTACCGTCCTTGCGGAACGCCGGCCTGAGGCTGGGGATCTTCTCCAGGTTGGCGGTCAGCGGTTGCTCGTCGTCCTTCACCACGCTCTCGCCCTTGCGGCTGGTGACGGTGACCGGGACGATTTCCGCCGCCAGCGAGCCATCGGCGATGGCGGCCTGGGCGCGCTTGAGCGATTCGATGGCATAGGCGTCCATCTCCTCGCGGGTCACGCCGTACTTGTCGGCGGTCTCCTGGGCGAACGAACCCATCAAACGGCCGGTACGGGCGTCCTCCAGGCCGTCGAGGAACATGTGGTCCTTGATCTCGCCGTGGCCCATGCGCAGGCCGCTGCGGGCTTTCTCCAGGACATAGGGCGCGTTGGACATGCTTTCCATGCCACCGGCGACCATCACCTGGTTGGTGCCAGCCTTGAGCAGGTCGTGGGCCAGCATCACCGCCTTCATCCCCGAGCCGCACAGCTTGTTGATGGTGGTGCAGCCGGTGGCGGCGGGCAGGCCGGCCGCCAGCGCGGCCTGGCGGGCCGGGCCCTGCTTCAGGCCGGCGGGCAGGACGCAACCCATGATCACTTCCTGTACGTCCTCGGCGGCGATGCCGGCGCGCTGCACCGCTTCGCGGATCACGACGGCACCCAGGTCGACCGCGGAAACGCCGGCCAGGCTGCCCTGGAAGCCGCCCATGGGAGTACGGGCGCCGGCGACGATGACGATATCGGACATGGAACGTTACCTCTTGTTCTGGATAGGGTCTGAACGATTCAGTGGGCGGATTCTATCTTGTGACCGGGAGGCTCCGAAAGGTCACGGGGCAAATCACTCTTTTGACTGATGAACAAAGCCCGCCGACGGCTCTAGAGTCGGCCTCATCCTGACAACGAACCCGCTCCCAGGTGTACGCCCCATGCTGAAGACCCGTCTCATCCCGGCCGCCGCCGGCGCTTATCAGTATCCGTTGCTGATCAAGAGCCTGATGCTTTCCGGCCGTCGTTACGAAAAGAGTCATGAAATCGTCTACCGCGACCAGGTGCGCTACAGCTACGCCACCTTCAACGAGCGCGTCGCGCGCCTGGCCAACGTACTCAGCGAGGCCGGGGTGAAGGCCGGCGACACGGTGGCGGTGATGGACTGGGACAGCCATCGCTACCTGGAATGCATGTTCGCCATCCCGATGATCGGGGCGGTGCTGCATACCATCAATATCCGCCTCTCCCCGGAGCAGATCCTCTACACCATGAACCACGCCGAGGATCGCTTCGTGCTGGTGAACAGCGAGTTCGTCCCGCTCTACCAGGCGGTGGCGGGGCAACTGGCCACGGTGGAGCGGACCATCCTGCTCACCGACGGCACGGAGAAGAGCGCGGAACTGCCCGGCCTGGTCGGCGAATACGAGTCGCTGCTGGCCGCGGCCAGCCCGCGCTACGACTTCCCCGATTTCGACGAGAACTCCATCGCCACCACCTTCTACACCACCGGCACCACCGGCAATCCGAAAGGTGTGTATTTCAGCCACCGGCAACTGGTCCTGCACACCCTGGCGATGGCTTCGACCATCGGCAGCCTGGACAGCATCCGCCTGCTCGGTACCAGCGACGTGTACATGCCGATCACCCCGATGTTCCATGTCCACGCCTGGGGCACTCCGTACGTGGCGACCATGCTCGGGGTCAAGCAGGTCTATCCCGGGCGTTACGATCCGGAACTGCTGGTCGAACTGTGGAAGCGCGAGAAGGTCACCTTCTCCCACTGCGTGCCGACCATCCTGCAGATGGTGATGAACGCCAGGGCCGCCCAGGGCGTGGACTTCAAGGGCTGGAAGGTGATCATCGGCGGGAGCGCGCTGAACCGCTCGCTCTACGAGGCGGCCAAGGCGCGCGGCATCCAGCTGACCGCCGCCTACGGCATGTCGGAGACCTGTCCGCTGATTTCCTGCGCCTACCTCAACGACGAACTGCTGGCCGGAAGCGAGGACGAGCGCACCACCTACCGGATCAAGGCCGGCGTGCCGGTGCCGCTGGTGGATGCGGCGATCATGGACGAACAGGGCCGCTTCCTCCCGGCTGACGGCGAGTCCCAGGGCGAGCTGGTGTTGCGCGCGCCATGGCTGACCCAGGGGTATTTCCGCGAACCCGAGCGCGGCGAGGAGTTGTGGCGCGGCGGCTGGATGCATACCGGCGACGTGGCGACCCTGGACGGCATGGGCTTCATCGAGATCCGCGACCGCATCAAGGACGTGATCAAGACCGGCGGCGAGTGGCTGTCCTCCCTGGAGCTGGAAGACCTGATCAGCCGCCATCCGGCGGTACGCGAAGTGGCGGTGGTCGGGGTGCCCGATCCGCAATGGGGCGAGCGCCCGTTCGCCCTGCTGGTGGTGCGCGAGGGCCAGCAACTGGACGCCCGTGGCCTGAAGGAGCACCTCAAGCCTTTCGTCGAGCAGGGCAACATCAACAAGTGGGCGATCCCCTCGCAGATCGCGGTTGTTACCGATATTCCCAAGACCAGCGTCGGCAAGCTGGACAAGAAGCGCATCCGTATCGAGATCGCCCAGTGGCAGGAAGCCGGCAGCGCCTTCCTGTCGACCGTCTGACGGGGCTTTCCTACACCGCTGAAACGCCCGGAGGCCAAGCAAACGCTTGGTCTCCGCGTTTTCGCGACCGCCCGGTCATTCTCCATCCGCCGCAAAGGCGCGAGCCAGAGTGGTTGCGCCGCGCAAATCACACTTTCGAGGGATCAAGCGGCAGGCAGCGCTAGCTATAGTCCACGCACTCATAACAAAAAACACACATGGAGTAGCGTCGATGACAACCCGTAATCCGTTCTCGCGTCGGGCCCGGTTGCCGTTGGCCGTCAGCCTGGCTTCCTCGCTGGCGGCTCCGGCCTTTGGGGTGACCTTCAACATCGGGGAAATCGAAGGTTCCTTCGACTCGGCGTTGTCGGTCGGGGCCAGCTGGTCGACCGCCAAGCCGAACAAGAACCTGATCGGTGTGAACAACGGCGGCAAGGGACTTTCCCAGACCTCCGACGACAGCCACTTGAACTTCAAGCGTGGGGAAACGTTCTCGAAGGTCTTCAAGGGCATCCATGACCTCGAGCTGAAGTACGGCGATACCGGTGTGTTCCTGCGCGGCAAGTACTGGTACGACTTCGAACTGAAGGACGAGCACCGCGAGTTCAAGGACATCGACGACAGCGGCCGCAAGACCCTGGCCAAGTCCTCCGGCGCCGAACTGCTCGACGCCTTCATCTACCACAACTATGCCATCGGTGACCTGCCGGGCAGCGTGCGCCTGGGCAAGCAGGTGGTGAACTGGGGCGAGAGCACCTTCATCCAGAACGGCATCAGCGCCATCAACCCGATCGACGTCACCGCCTTCCGCCGGCCCGGCTCGGAGATCAAGGAAGGCCTGATCCCGGTGAACATGTTCTACCTGTCGCAGAACCTCACCGACAACCTGTCCGCCGAAGGCTTCTACCAGATCGAGTGGGACCAGACGGTGGTCGACAACTGCGGCACCTTCTTCTCCCAGCCAGACGTGGTGGCCGATGGCTGCGACCAGAACCTGGCGGTGCTGACCAACAACAAGGCGTCCATCAATCTGCTCAACAGCCTGTTGTCCGGAGCAGGTCTGGGAATCACTCCGTCTCCCTGGAACGAAGGGATCGTAGTGCAGCGTGGTCCGGATCGTGACGCTCGTGACAGTGGCCAGTACGGCTTCGCCCTGCGCTACTTCGCCGACGAACTGAACACCGAGTTCGGCGCCTACTACATGAATTACCACAGCCGCCTGCCGATCTTTAGTGGTCAGGGACCGTCCGCCGCGAAGATGGCGGCCATCAACAACTTTGCGACCAATATCGCTGCTATCAGTCCCAGCCTGGCTGCTCAGGCAGCGGCGGCAGCCACTGCGGGCAACTCCAATTACTTCATCGAGTATCCAGAAGACATTCGCATGTTCGGGCTGAGTTTCTCAACCACGCTGCCCAATGGTACCGCCTGGAGCGGTGAGGTCAGCTATCGTCCGAATGCTCCCGTACAACTGAACACCACCGATATTCTCTACTCCGCTCTGGACCCCGTGAATATCGGTGGTAGCCGGCCTTATGAGAACGCATCGCTGCTGAACGGTCGGCCGGGTGAGGACATGCATGGCTATCGGCGCAAGGAAATCACCCAACTGCAGACCACCCTGACGCACTTCTTTGACCAGGTCATGGGTGCCGAGCGCTTGACAGTGGTAGGTGAGATCGGCTGGACCCATGTCGGCGGGCTGGAAAGCAGTTCCGTCGTTCGTTACGGGCGTGATCCGTCATTTGGCTCCGGCCCGATGGAGGGAACGTTAAATGGCCTGAGCACTTGTTCAGGCTTAGCCGCAAGTGTGACGGGAAATCCGAACGCCAATAACGTCACTCGCTATTGTGAAAAAGACGGCTACACCACGACCGACGCCTGGGGTTATCGCGCCCGTGCGATCTGGGACTACAACGACGTGTTCATGGGCGTGAACCTCAAGCCCAGTGTGGCCTGGTCGCACGACGTCGATGGCTATTCGCCCGGCCCCGGCGCCAACTTCGAGGAAGGCCGCAAGGCGGTCAGCCTGGGGGTGGACGCGGAGTACCAGAACACCTACACCGCGAGCCTCTCCTACACCAACTTCTTCGACGGCAAGTACACCACCGTGGACGATCGCGACTTCGTCGCGCTCAGCTTCGGCATGAACTTCTGATGTACGCCGGCCCGGTGCGAACCGGGCCGGCGAGCAGGACTTAACGAGGACGACGAGCGAATGAAAACAACGAAGATTCTTCTGCATACCGGTGTACTGGCCCTGAGCCTGCTGGCCACCCAGGTGATGGCGGCGGTATCCGCCGACGAGGCGGCCAAGCTCGGCACCAGCCTGACTCCGTTGGGGGCGGAGAAGGCCGGCAACGCCGACGGCAGCATCCCCGCCTGGGACGGCGGCCTGGCGACCAACGCCGGCAGCGTCGACAGCCGTGGCTTCCTCGCCAACCCCTATGCCAGCGAGCAACCGCTGTTCACCATCACCGCGCAGAACGTCGACCAGTACAAGGACAAGCTGACTCCCGGCCAACTGGCCATGTTCAAGCGCTACCCGGATACCTACAAGATCCCGGTATACAAGACCCACCGCAGCGCCACCGTCCCGGCGGCGGTGCAGGAGGCGGCCAAGCGCAACGCCACCACCACCAAGCTGGTGGAAGGCGGCAACGGCCTGGAGAACTTCGATACCGCCAACCCGTTCCCGATCCCGCAGAACGGCCTGGAGGTGATCTGGAACCACATCACCCGCTATCGCGGCGGCAGCGTCCGGCGCCTGGTGACCCAGGCCACTCCGCAGGTCAACGGCTCCTACCAGCTGGTCTACTTCCAGGATGCCTTCACCTTCCGTACCAACCTGAAGGACTACAACCCGAACAAGCCGAGCAACGTGCTGTTCTACTTCAAGCAGCGGGTCACCGCGCCCTCGCGCCTGGCCGGTAACGTGCTGCTGGTCCACGAAACCCTCAACCAGGTCAAGGAGCCGCGCCTGGCGTGGCTCTACAACGCCGGCCAGCGCCGCGTGCGGCGGGCTCCGCAGGTGTCCTACGACGGTCCCGGCACCGCCGCCGACGGCCTGCGCACCTCGGACAACTTCGACATGTACAACGGTGCGCCGGACCGCTACGACTGGAAGCTGGAAGGCAAGAAGGAAATCTACATTCCCTACAACAGCTACAAGCTCGACGATCCGAAGATCAAGTACAGCGAAATCGTCAAGGCCGGCCACATCAACCAGGACCTGACCCGCTACGAGCTGCACCGCGTCTGGCATGTGGTCGCGACCCTGAAGCCGGGCGAGCGGCACATCTACGCCAAGCGTGACTTCTACATCGACGAGGACACCTGGCAGGCCGCCGAGATCGACCATTACGACGGTCGCGGCACCCTGTGGCGCGTGGCCGAGGCGCATGCCGAGCAGTACTACGACAAGCAGGTGCCCTGGTACGCGGTGGAAACCCTCTACGACCTGCTCTCCGGCCGCTATCTGGCGCTGGGCATGAAGAACGAGGAGAAACAGGCCTACGACTTCAACTACAGCGCTTCGGAAAGCGACTACACCCCGGCGGCGTTGCGCCAGGAAGGGGTGCGCTGAGAAACGGCGTTCCTAGCCACGAAGAAACCGGCCTTGTGCCGGTTTCTTCGTTTTCGCGGGCGGCGTGCCGCTCCGGCCGTCAATTCATTACAAAGTGTTTTACCGCCTCGCCCGCGGATTCCGTCGTCGCCATCCTCCCGGCGGGCACCTGTGTGGCCGGGAAACGTTTGCCGCGCCTGGACCGCGCCGGGAAACCGGTCTTTCCTTGGTTATCGAGCTGAAGCGCCGGTGCGCTATTTCGTCCGAGCCGATGGATAGTGCTTCAAATAGCCATCACTTGTGGTTAGTCTCCGGAGCGTTCACGCCCCATACATAAACCAAGAAACCGGGTGATGACTGACTTCTCGCGTACCTTCTCGGGCACTCCATCCGCCGTCCTGCCGACGGCCAACCGCTTTTTCCGCCCCCCGCTGCCGTCGGCCCATGTGGCGCGCCCGCGTCTTTGCCGTCGACTGCGCGACGGACTGGACGGTCGCCTGCTGCTGATCGCCGCGCCCGCCGGATTCGGCAAGAGTTCCCTGGCCATCGAGTTCTGCGAAAGCCTCGACCCGCGCTGGCAGAGCCTCTGGCTGGGACTGAGCAGCCGCGAGAGCGATCCCGGACGTTTCCTCGAACGCCTGCTCGATGGCTTGCGACAGTACCACCCGACCCTGGGCGAAGAGGCCCTTGGCCTGCTGAAGATGCGCCAGCGCCACCAGCCGTTCGCCTTCGAGACCTGGCTCGACGACCTGCTCGACGAACTCGGCCCCTGCCTGGACCCGCAGCGTCCCCTGCTGCTGGTGCTGGACGACTACCACCTGGCCCAGGGCGCGGTGCTCGACCGCTGCCTGCAATTCCTCCTCAACCACCTGCCCGAAGGCCTGGTGCTGCTGGTCACCAGCCGGCAGCGGCCGGACTGGCACCTGGCGCGCCTGCGCCTGTCGCGGCAATTGCTCGAACTCAGCGAACAGGACCTGCGCCTGACCGCCGAGGAGAGCGGGGCGCTGATGGCCGCCAGCGGCCTCGAACTCGACGAGGACGCGCTGGACGCGCTGCTCGAGCGCAGCGAAGGCTGGGTCGCCGGGCTGCGCCTCTGGCTGCTGGCGCGCGGCGATCCAGAGGCGCAGGTCAGCCCCGGGGTACACGGCGCCGACGAGCTGATCCGCGACTACCTGCTGGAGGAGGTGATCGAGCGGCAGCCGTCCGAGGTCCAGGCGTTCCTCGCCCAGACCGCACGCTTCGAGCGCTTCTGCGCCGAACTCTGCGATACCGTGCGCGAGGCCGGCGACAGCGCGGCGATCCTCGACCACCTGCAGCAGCACCAGGTCTTCCTCGTGCCGCTGGACGAAAACGGCCAGTGGTTCCGCTACCACCACCTGTTCTCCGACCTGCTGCTGGCGCGTCCCTTGCCCGACTTCGGTCCGTCCGCCGGCTCCCTGCACCTGCGCGCCTGCGGCTGGTTCAGCCGCCATGGCCTGCTCGACCAGGCGGTGGAGCAGGCGCTGCGCGCCGGCCAGCCGGACGTGGCGGCGAGCCTGGTGCAGAACCTGTCGGAAGAGCAACTGCTGGCGGAGCAGAACATCGCCACCCTGCTGCGCTGGAAGATGGACCTGCCGGACAGTCTCCTGGCGAGCACGCCGCGCCTGATCCTGCTGTACGGCTGGGCGCTGGCGCTGGCCTGCCAGCTGGATGCCGCGGAAGAGCTGGCTGGCCAACTGGCGCGTTTCCTGCCGGCGCCGGACGAGTCTGCGCAGCGCGACCTGCTGGCCCAGTGGCAGGCCCTGAGCGGGGTGATCGCGCGCGGCCGCGGCGACATCGACAAGGCCGAGGCGCACTGCCGCGAGGCCTTGCAGGACCTCGCCGGGGAGCGCTACGGCACTCGCCTGCAATGCCTGTCGACGCTGAGCAACCTGGCGGTGACCCGTGGCGACTTCTGGCAGGCGCGCAACTACAACCGCGACGCCCTGGAGTTCGCCCAGCGCTACGGCAACCCGCTGTTCGAGGCGCTGGTCCATTACGACCGCGCCCGCGTCCTCCAGGCGCGCGGCGAGGTGGCGCGCGCCGAGGAGGAGGTGCGCCAGGGCCTGGAACGCCTCCAGCACCTGCCGGCGCAACGCCGCTACGCGGTGCGCGGGCGGCTCCTGCTGTACCGCGGCTACCTGCGCAGCCTGGCGCTGCAGCCGGACGAAGCGCGCAAATGGATCAAGCAGGGAATCGAGGAAACCCGCAGTTGCCGGGATGTCAGCCTGGTGATCGGCTATTGCGTCCTGGCCAGCCTGGAAGGGCGCCTGGGCAACTACGCGGCGGCGTTCGCCCGGCTTGGCGACGTCGAGCGGCTGATGCATGCCTGGGATATCCCGCCGATCTACTACCTGGCGGCGATCACCCTGATCAAGTGCGAACTCTGGCTGGCCCAGGGCCAGACCGAACTGGCCGGCGTCTGGCTACAGCGCCTGGGCGGCACCTACGGCGGGCAGGCGGCCACGCCGCCGGAATGCAGTCCGCTGCTGCCGCTGCATGTGGAGTTGCTCCAGGCCGGCCTGGAGCGCCGCGAAGGACGCCCGGAGGAGGCCGCCCGGCGTCTGGATCGGCTGGCCCGCTCGACGCGGGAGAACGGCGCATTGCTGCCGGCTCGCCTGGCCCTCGGCCAACTGGCCGCGCTGCACCTGGAGCAGGGCCGCGAGCGCGAGGCGCTGGCGACCCTGCAACAAGCCATGGAGGGCGCAGTCGGCGGAGCCTTGCTGCCGCTCCACGAATTGCTCGTGCAGCAGCCGGAATGGTTGCGCGAACAGTTGCAGCGCTTCCCTGCCTGTCCCGGCGCCCAGCGCATGCGCGCGCTGTTGCCGGAGCCGCCCGCCGAGCCCGCGGGCAGTGCGGGCGAGGTGCTCAGCGGGCGCGAACTGGCGGTGCTGGAGCTGATCGCCCAGGGGTTGTCCAACCAGGAGATCAGCGAGCGGCTGTTCATCTCGCTGCATACGGTGAAGAGCCACGCCCGCCATATCAACGACAAGCTCGGCGTCGAGCGTCGCACCCAGGCGGTGGCGCGGGCCAAGCACATGGGGTTGTTGCGCTAGGCGCGCCACCCCATGTGCCTGGCGTGCTGGCTCAGGGCTTCCAGCGTCGCAGGAGCAGGGCGTTGCCGACTACGCTGACGCTGGAGAAGGCCATCGCCGCGCCCGCCACCATCGGGTTGAGCAGGCCGAAGGCCGCCAGCGGGATGCCGATCACGTTGTAGATGAAGGCCCAGAACAGGTTCTGGCGGATCTTCGCGTAGGTCCGCCGCGAGATGTCCAGCGCCGCCGGCACCAGGCGCGGGTCGCCGCGCATCAGGGTGATGCCGGCGGCGTGCATGGCCACGTCGGTGCCGCCACCCATGGCGATGCCGACGTCGGCGGCGGCCAGCGCCGGGGCGTCGTTGATGCCGTCGCCGACCATCGCCACCACCCGGCCCCGGCCTTTCAGCTCGGCGACCGTGGCGGCCTTGTCCGCCGGCAGCACTTCCGCGTGTACGTCGTCGATGCCCAGGGCCTTGGCCACCACCGCCGCGCTGCCGCGGTTGTCGCCGGTGATCAGGTGGCTGTGGATATCCCGTTCGCGCAGGGCCTCCACCGCTTCGGCGGCGCCGTCCTTGAGGCTGTCGCCGAAGGCGAACAGGCCGAGCACGCGTTTCTCCGGAGCCAGTTCCAGCAGCCAGGACAGGGTGCGGCCCTCGGCCTCCCAGTCCGCGGCGGCACTCGCCAGCGCGCCGGGCTTGAGTTCCTGCTCGTCGAGCAGGCGGCGGTTGCCCAGGGCCAGCCGGCGACCCTCGACCTCGCCCTGGATGCCGCGACCGCTGAGGGCCTGGCTGGCGTTCACCGGCGGAACCTCCAGGTCGCGCTCGGCGCAGCGCTCGAGCACGGCCTTGGCCAGCGGGTGCTCGCTGCCGCGTTGCAGGGCGCCGGCGAGCCTGAGCAACTGCTCCTGATCGTCGCCGCCGAGGTGGATGATCTGCGGTCGCCCGGAGGTCAGGGTGCCGGTCTTGTCGAAGGCCACGCTGGTGACCGCATGGGCGACTTCCAGGGACTCGGCGTCCTTGATCAGGATGCCGTGGCGTGCGGCCACGCCGGTGCCGGCCATGATCGCGGTCGGGGTAGCCAGGCCGAGGGCGCAGGGGCAGGCGATCACCAGCACCGCCACGGCGTTCACCAGGGCCTGCTCCAGGCCGACCCCGGCGACCAGCCAGGCGCCGAGGGTGACCAGCGCGATGAGGATCACCACCGGGACGAAGACCTGGCTGACCTTGTCCACCAGCTTCTGGATCGGCGCCTTGGCGGCCTGGGCGTCTTCCACCAGGCGGATGATCTTCGCCAGCACCGTTTCCCCGCCGAGCGCGGTGGTGCGTAGGAGCAGGCGGCCTTCGCCGTTGATCGCGCCGCCGGTGACCTTGTCGCCGGGAGCCTTGGGCACCGGCAGGCTCTCGCCGGTGATCAGCGCCTCGTCGGCGTGGCTGCTGCCGTCGAGCACCTCGCCGTCCACCGGGAAGCGTTCGCCGGGACGCACCACCACCTCGTCGCCGAGGCGCAACTCGGCGATCGCCACCTCTTCCTCGCGACCGTCGCGCAGGCGCACCGCGCGCTCCGGGCGCAACGCCTCGAGGGCGCGGATGGCGCTGGCGGTCTGGCGCTTGGCGCGGCTTTCCAGGTACTTGCCGAGGAGGATCAGGGCGATCACCACGGTCGAGGCTTCGAAGTAGAGGTGCGGCATGTGGCCGGGCGGGGCGGTCAGCCAGAGGTAGACGCTGAGGCCGTAGCCGGCGCTGGTGCCGAGGGCGACCAGCAGGTCCATGTTGCCGGCGCCGGCTTTCACCGCGCGCCAGGCGGAGACATAGAAGCGCGCGCCGATGACGAACTGCACCGGGGTCGCCAGGAGGAACTGCGCCCACGGCGGCAGCATCCAGTGCAGGCCGGCCCATTCCACCAGCATCGGCAGCACCAGCGGCAACGCCAGCAACAGCGCGGCGATCACCCACCAGCGTTCGCGGCGCAGGCGGCGCTCGGCATCGTCCTGGCGTGGTTGCCCCGCGTCGAGCAGGCGGGCCTTGTAGCCGGCCTGTTCCACCGCCTGCAGCAAGGCCTGGCTGTCCACGGCGCCGAGCAGCTCGAGGTGGGCGCGCTCGCTGGCCAGGTTGACGCTGACCTCGCGTACGCCGGGCACCTTCTTCAGCGCCCGCTCGACCCGGCCGACGCAACTGGCGCAGGTCATGCCCTCGATGGACAGTTCCAGGCTGCGCGCCGGAACCTGGTAGCCGGCCTGCTCGACCGCCGCCACCAGGGCCGGCAGGCTGTCCGCCGGGGCCTGCACGCGGGCCTGCTCGCTGGCCAGGTTGACCGAGGCGGCCGCGACCCCGGGCACTTTCTTCAGGGCTCGTTCGACACGGCCGGCGCAGGACGCGCAAGTCATGCCGCTGACCGGCAGATCGAGCTCGGTTAGCGTGGCGCTGTTCATGAGTCCTCCTTGGAATGGACAGAAGTGGCACCGCAGACGCCCTGGGAGGCGCCGGTGAGATCTGTCGCCAGGTTCAGCCTTGACATCGTGTCAAGGTCAAGCCCCGGATTCATACAGGAAGGCGGCGCAGGGCGCAGTGGCGGCTTTATGTCGCAGGAGCAGGGGGGAGGGGGAATGGCGCTGGAAAACCGTTGCGGCACGGAAAAGCGCAGGGTTTTCACAGGGGTGGGACCGATAACACTAGACCTCGCGAAGGGCTGCGCCAAGGTATTTCGTCGCTTGCGGAAAAAAAACCTGCTGATGACGAAAAGTACTTTTTACCGTCATATTTTTTGCGGTATTTGTGGAACCGTAGACCGCCGAACCCTGCAGCACAGGTGGCGGCCCCGGCCCTCACCTCTGCTGTCAGGCTCTCCCCACCGGAAGAGAGAAGGCGGCTCGCCCCCCGGCGGAGCGCCGACCCGGCATTCCGTCGCCAGGCCCTTAGCAGAAGGTGATCGCGTATGGATGACCACGGACGTTCCCGCCCCACCCAGCCCACCCTGTACGTCCTCGATACCAATGTCCTGATCCACGATCCGAATGCCCTGTTGAACTTCCAGGAACACCGCGTCGCGATCCCGATGACGGTGCTTGAAGAGCTGGACAAGCTGAAGACCGGAAAGCACACCATCGCCGCCGAGTGCCGCCAGGCCATCCGCCTGATCGACCAGGTACTCGGCGAGGCCACGCCCGAGCAGGTCGAGGGAGGGGTACCGATCCAGCGTGGCAAGAACGGCCCCAGCGGCAGCCTGTCGATCCTCATGAGCAAGCGTGCCGAGCCCATCACCTGGCTGCCGGAGCACCTCAACGACAACAAGATCATCAACCAGTTGGTCGAGCTGAAGAGCCGCCACAGCGGCGTGCGCGTGGTGCTGGTGACCAAGGACATCAACATGCGCCTGAAGGCGCGCGCCTGCGGGGTGGACGCGGAGGACTACCACACCGACCAGCTGATCGACGACGTGGCCCTGCTGTCGCGCGGCTACCATTCCCTCGCCGGCTCTTTCTGGGACCGCGTGAGCAAGGTCGAGACCCGCCAGGACCACGGCCGTACCTGGCATCGCGTGCAGCTCACCGACAACCTGCCGGCGGTGCACATCAACGAGTTCATCGTCGACGAACAGGGCTTCGTCGGCTGGATCAAGGGCATCCAGCAGGACGAGCTGACCATCCTCGACCTGCACCAGGAGCCGCTCCTGCACCAGGAAGCCTGGGGCCTGCGGCCACGCGACGTGTACCAGTCGCTGGCGTTGTACGCGCTGCTCGACCCGGACATCCACCTGGTCAACCTGTCCGGTGCCGCCGGTTCCGGCAAGACCATCCTGGCGCTCGCCGCGGCCATCGAGCAGACCATGGTCAGCAAGCGCTACCGGCGCATCATCGCCACCCGCAGCGTGCAGGGCCTGGACGAGGACATTGGCTTCCTGCCCGGCACCGAGGCGGAAAAGATGGAGCCCTGGCTCGGCGCCATCACCGACAACCTCGAAGCGCTGCACATGGACGACGAATGCACCCATGGCAGCGTCGACTACATCCTCAGCAAGGTGCCGTTGCAGTTCAAGTCGCTGAACTACATCCGCGGGCGCAGCTTCCAGCAGAGCCTGATCCTCATCGACGAATGCCAGAACCTCACGCCGCACCAGATGAAGACCATCATCACCCGCGCCGGCAGCGGTTCGAAGGTGATCTGCCTGGGCAACCTGGCGCAGATCGACACGCCCTACCTGTCCGCCACCAGCTCCGGCCTGACCTACCTCACCGAACGCTTCAAGGACTTCCCCCACGGCGTGCACGTGACCCTGCAAGGGGTGCCGCGCTCGGTGCTGGCGGAGTACGCCGAGGCGCATATGTAACCACGCGGCGTCGCAGGCGTTGCGCTGCGCCCGGCCGCGAGCCGGGCGCAGCGGCTGGCGTTCACGGATCTGCACATGTCCTAGACTTCGGGCCCCAGTTCCGGGAGTCCGCCGCATGGCTTTCGCCGCATCCGTGATTCGCACCGTTTCCGGCCTCGAAGTCGAGGTCATGCATGCCTATGCCAGGATCGTCGAGGGCACCGACCCGGAAGCGTTGCACGATCTGCGCGTCGCCGCCAGGCGCCTGCGCAGCCTGTTGAAACCGTTGCGCCTGGGGGCTCTGGCCGAGGACCTGGATCGCGCGGCGAAAGCCCTCGGGCAGGCCACCAATCCGATCCGCGACATGGAAGTGATGGCGGCCGAGCTGGAGCGCCATGGCCTGCTGATTCCGGCTTCGCTGCGCAGGCAGGCGGTGCTCCGCTGGTATCGGCAGGCAGGGAGCAGTCCACAGATCAAGGATTTGCTGGACGCGCTGGACGCCTGGCCGGAAGGTGTCCGGCGGGCGATGACGGAAGGTCGCCTCGACGATCTCGAGGCGGAGGCGAGCAAGCGAATCAGGCACCAGTTGCGCAAGCTGCTGGCGGCGCTCGACGATCCCGGACACGATCTTCACGACATCCGCCTGTTGGTGAAGCGCGCACGTTATTCGCAGGAGGCCTACCCGGACCTCTGCCCCCTGCCGGGAAAGGTGCTCGACACGCTGAAAACGCTACAGACCATGCTGGGGGATTGGCACGACCACCAGCAATGGTGCCTCAGGGCCGATGAGCAGGCCGACCTGCGCCCCCTGAGCGCGGAATGGCGCAGGTCCGAGGCCGCCGCCCTGGACCGGGCCGAGGAATCCGTTCGGCGCCTTGCCAGGTTGCTGGGGAAAGCCATCGGCCGCACCTGAGCGGGTCGGCTACCTGGCCTGGCGGATTATCCGGGGCTTGGGCGAACCGGGCAGCGCGTGGGGGGCTTCGATCCGCTCGCGCAGTTTGCGCAGATATTCCCGACCTTCCCGTTCGGTATGGAAGGGGATGCGATAGGCGCCGACCTGGACGATCCATCCGCCCTTGGTCGAAGGGGGCATTCGCAGTTGCATGGGGCACCTCCCTGTGGGCCCTGTCCAGCGCTCCCGGCGCGGTATAGGTATTGACCAACGCTAGTCGAGCTTTCTCGACGTCGTCATCAAACCTTCATCTACCTGTCAGGACTGGCAGGTCGCCGGGAGGCACGGCGACTGGGGCGTCGCTGGTGGCGCGGCTCAGGAGCGTTCCCCATGGGGGCGGTTCTTCACTGCCAGGAACAGCCGGACCCGGTCGTTCAGCTCCTGCAGGACATGGCTGAATCCTTCCAGGCCTTCCTGGAGGGTCGGGTCGCTGCAGCTCCAGGCGAGGGTCTGGGCGGAGTGCGGCAACTGTGCGAGTTCGTCGGTGTCTTTGTCGCAGAGGTCGATGAGATAGTCGAAGGACTCCCCGGCGAAGGTCTCCAGCGGCTTGCTACTCAACCCTTGGGTCGGGATGCCGGCGTGTTCGAGCACGCTCAGGGTGCGCGGGTCGACGCCAGCGGGGCGCACGCCGGCGCTGAACGCGGCGAAATGTTCGCCGTCGGTGTGCCGCAGGATGGCCTCGGCGATCAGGGAGCGGGCGTCATTGGCGATACAGACGAAGAGTACGCGCAGTCGGTCCGTCATCTTTCCGTTCTCCGGAGCGGGAAGCCTGTTGCGATCTTAGTCCGATCGTCACGGACCGGCAGGGCTGTCAGGAAAATTTCACCGGGTGGTCATTCGCCAACGAGGGCATACCTCTTTCTGTATACAATCATTCCCCTTCAGAATCCGGCCAAACCATCCCCGCTCGCGTCCCAGGGCTTACAATGACTGGCCAGTACCTTCCATCAGGAGCACCCACGTGCTGACCCATCTCGATTCCCAGGGCCGCGCCAACATGGTCGACGTCACGGAAAAGGCCGTGACCTCCCGTGAAGCCACGGCCGAGGCCGTGGTGCGCATGCGCCCGGAAACCCTGCAACTGATCCAGGACGGCGGCCATCCCAAGGGCGACGTCTTCGCCGTGGCGCGGATCGCCGGCATCCAGGCGGCCAAGCGCACCCACGAACTGATCCCGCTGTGCCATCCGCTGCTGCTCACCAGCGTCAAGCTCGAACTGCAGGCCGAGGCGCCGGACGCCGTGCGCATCCGCGCGCGTTGCCGGCTGGCCGGGCAGACCGGCGTGGAGATGGAGGCGCTCACCGCCGCCAGCGTCGCGGCCCTGACCATCTACGACATGTGCAAGGCGGTGGACCGCGGGATGGTCATCGAGCAGGTCCAGTTGCTGGAGAAGCTCGGCGGCAAGAGCGGCCACTACCGCAAAGAGGAGGAAGGGCAGGCATGATCCGCGTGCAGTATTTCGCCCGTTACCGCGAAGCCCTCGGCATCGACGGCGAGCAGTTGAACTGGGACGCCGGGCTGGCGACCCTCGGCGCCTTGCGCCAGCTCCTGGTGGAGCGCGGCGGGGCCTGGGAGCGTACCCTCGGCGAGCAGAACCTGATGTGCGCGCGCAATCAGGAACTGTGCGGCCTCGACGAGCCGTTGCAGGACGGCGACGAAGTCGCCTTCTTCCCCACCGTCACCGGAGGTTGAACCCATGGCCATCCGCGTCCAGCAGGCCGCTTTCGATCCGGGGCAGGAGCTTAACGCCCTGCATGCGCAGAACGTCGGCATCGGCGCGGTGGTCGGCTTCGTCGGCTACGTGCGCGACTTCAACGACGGTCGCGAGGTCGGCGGGATGTTCCTCGAACATTATCCGGGCATGACCGAGAAGGCCCTCGGCAAGATCGCCGCCGAGGCCGGGCAGCGCTGGCCGCTGCTGCGCCTGGAGATCCTCCACCGCATCGGCCGCCTGGAGCCGGGCGAGCCGATCGTCTTCGTCGGTTGCGCCAGCGCCCACCGGCAGGCGGCGTTCGACGCCTGCAACTTCGTCATGGACTACCTGAAGACCCGCGCGCCGTTCTGGAAGAAGGAAGACACCGCCGAAGGCCCGCGCTGGGTCGAAGGCCGCTGCAGCGACCAGGCCGCCGCGCAGCGCTGGGAGGAGTGACGTCTACCTCCTCGCGCCGCCGGCTTACCTCTTCGGAGGAATAGCCAGCCGGGGGCCCGCGGTTCAGGCTGAGGCATCGCCCGTTCCTAGGACCCCTTCCATGAGCCACCTGGCCACCTCCACCTTCCAGCCGCTGAACATCGCCATCCTCACCGTCAGCGACACCCGTACCCTGGAAACCGATACTTCCGGCCAGACCCTCGCCGACGCGCTGCTGGCCGCCGGTCATCGCCTGCACCAGCGGAGCCTGAAGTCCGATGACATCTACCAGATCCGCGCGGTGGTCTCGGCCTGGATCGCCGACCCCGAGGTACAGGTCGGCCTGATCACCGGCGGCACCGGTTTCACCGCGCGGGACAACACCCCGCAGGCGGTCGGGCCGCTGTTCGAGCGCGAGGTCGAGGGCTTCGGCGAACTGTTCCGGCAGGTCTCGCAGCGCGAGATCGGCACTTCCACCATCCAGTCGCGGGCGCTGGCCGGGCTCAGCAACGGTACCCTGGTGTGCTGCCTGCCCGGCTCGCCGGGCGCCTGTCGCACCGCCTGGAACGAGATTCTCCTGGCGCAACTGGACAGCCGCACCCGCCCGTGCAATTTCGTCCCGCACCTGAAGACCCCGCCAGCCGTGGCGCCGGTGGCCGGCTGCGGGTGCCGCTCGTGAGCGCTTGCGCCTGCGATGGCGGCCAACTGCGCCCGCTTGACGAGGCGCTGGCCGAACTGCTGGCGCGCGCGCCGCGCCCGCCAGCCTGCGAGAGCCTGGCCCTGGAGCGGGCGCTGGGACGAGTGCTCGGCGAGGACCTGCTGGCGCCGATGGACCTGCCGCATTGGGACAACAGTGCGATGGACGGCTACGCCTTGTGCTCCGCCGACCTGCCGCGCAGCGGCGGCAGCCTGACGGTCGGCGCGCGGATCGCCGCCGGCGACACCCGCGGCATGAGCCTGCCGCTGGGCCAGGCGGCGCGGATCTTCACCGGCGCGCCGCTGCCGACCGGCGCCGACTGCGTGGTGCCGCAGGAACTCTGCGTGGTCGACGGCGAGCGCGTGCAGTTGCCGCCGGTGAGCGCCGGCCAGCATGTGCGCCGGCGCGGCGAGGAGTTGCGCCGCGGCGCGCCGGTGCTGCGTGCCGGACAGCGCTTGCGCCCGCAGGAACTCGGCCTGCTGGCGAGTCTCGGCGTCGCCACGGTCTCGGTGCGTCGGCGCTTGCGCATCGGCCTGCTGAGCAGCGGCGACGAATTGCGCGAGCCCGGCCAGACACTGTTGGCCGGGCAGATCTACAACGCCAACCGTTACTGCATCGGCGCCTTGCTGCGCGGTCTCGGCTTCGAGGTGCACGACGAGGAAGTGCTCGCCGACGAACTGGTGGCCAGCCGCGATGCGCTCAGCCTGGCGGCCTCCGAATGGGACGCGCTGGTCACCAGCGGCGGTGTCTCGGTAGGCGAGGAAGACCACCTCAAGCGCGCCATCGCCGAGCTTGGCGAGGTCAACCTGTGGCGCCTGGCGATCCAGCCGGGTAAGCCGTTCGCCTTCGGCTCCGTGGCCGGCAAGCCCTGGCTGGGGCTGCCCGGCAACCCTGCAGCGGCGCTGGTCACCGCATTGCTGGTGGCGCGTCCGTTCCTGCTTCGCCAGCAGGGACTGTTCGACGTAGTGCCGCGGCCGCTGGCGCTGCCGGCGGCCTTCGACTGGCCGCAACCGCGGGCGCGTCGCCAGTACCTGCGGGCGCGGCTCGATGAACGGGGGCGGGTGGAAATCCACCCCCAGCAGGGCTCGGCGATGCTGCTTGCCGCCAGTTGGGCGGACGGGCTGGCGGTGATCGAGCGCGGCGCCACCCTGGGCGTGGGTGATGCGATCGACTTTCTGCCGTTCTCCGCACTGATGGCCTGAGGCCTTCTTGATCCCGGTCAAGCGCCGACCGGGAGCGTCTTTCTAGAGTGTGGCGCTTGTGCCCCGGGGTTGCCCACTGCCGCGGAGCGCGTTTTTCGCCAGAGGAGCAACCCCATGCAACTGGTCTGTCCGGCGGGCAGCCTGCCCGCCTTGAAGTCGGCCCTGCGACAGGGCGCCGACGCCATCTACGTCGGTTTCCGCGACGACACCAACGCCCGCCACTTCGCCGGCCTCAACCTTGACGAACGCCAGTTGCAGGAAGGCCTGCGACGGGTCCACGAGGCCGGGCGGCAGCTCTACGTAGCGGTCAACACCTATTCCAGCGCGCAGGGCTGGGAGCGCTGGCAGCGCGCGGTGGACCAGGCCGCCGATCTCGGCGTCGATGCGTTGATCGCCGCCGACGTGGCGGTGCTCGGCTATGCCGCGAAACGTTATCCGCTGCTCAATCTGCATCTGTCGGTGCAGGGCTCGGCAACCAATGCCGCGGCCCTGGCCCTCTATCACGAACGCTACGGCATCCGTCGCGCGGTCCTGCCCCGCGTGCTATCGCTGGCGCAGGTACGCCAGGTGGCGGCCGGCAGTCCGGTGCCGGTGGAGGTGTTCGCCTTCGGCAGCCTGTGCATCATGGCCGAGGGCCGCTGCCACCTGTCCTCCTACGTCACCGGCGAGTCGCCGAACCTCTGCGGCGTCTGTTCGCCGGCCAGGGCGGTGCGCTGGAGCGAGGAACCGGAGGGATTGACCTCGCGCCTCAACGAAGTACTCATCGACCGCTACGCCGCCGGCGAGGCGGCCGGCTACCCGACCCTCTGCAAGGGCCGTTTCCTGGTCAATGGCCAGCGCTTCCATGCGCTGGAGGAACCGACCAGCCTGAACACCCTGGACCTGGTCCCGCAACTGGCGGAAATCGGCGTGGCGGCGGTGAAGATCGAAGGCCGCCAGCGCAGCCCGGCCTACGTCGAGCAGGTCACCCGGGTCTGGCGCCAGGCGCTGGACAGCTACGCCAGCGCGCCGGGCGCCTATAGCGTGCAGCCGCAATGGCAGCGCGCGCTGGCCGGACTTTCCGAAGGGCACCAGACCACCCTGGGCGCCTATCACCGTTCCTGGCAGTGAGGACCGCCGCGATGAAACTGAGCCTGGGACCGCTGCTGTTCTACTGGGACAAGCGGCAGATATTCGATTTCTACGCCGAGATGGCCGGCCAGCCGCTCGACGTCATCTACCTCGGCGAGACCGTCTGCGCCAAGCGCCGGGCGCTGTCCCTGAACGATTGGCAGGCGCTGGCCCGCGAGCTGGCGCAGGCGACCCGTGCCGAGCTGGTGCTCTCCGGGCTGGCGCTGATCGAGGCCGCTTCGGAGCTGTCCAGCCTGCGCCGGCTATGCGAGAACGGCGAACTCCGGGTCGAGGCCAACGACATGGCCGCCGTCTATTACCTCAGCCAGCGCGGCGTGCCCTTTGTCGGCGGTCCGGCGCTGAACCTCTACAACGGTCATGCCCTGGCCGAACTGTATTCCTGGGGCATGCGCCGCTGGATTCCGCCGGTGGAAGTCTCCGGCAAGCTGCTGCGCGGGGTGCTCGACCAGGCTGCGCAGCTGGGCCTGGAGCAATTGCAGACCGAGGTCTTCGCCTACGGTCACCTGCCGCTGGCCTACTCGGCGCGCTGCTTCACCGCGCGGGCGGAGAACCGGCCCAAGGACGACTGCCAGTTCTGCTGCCAGCAGTATCCCGAAGGTATCCCGCTGCTCAGCCAGGAGGGCGAGGCGCTGTTCACCCTCAACGGCATCCAGACCATGTCCGGCAAGGTCAGCAACCTGCTGGCCGACTACCGCTCGCTGGAACATAGCGGCGCCGACCTGCTACGCCTGAGCCCTCGGGCGCAGGGCATGGCCGAGGTGATCGCGGCCTTCGACCGGGTACGCAAGGGCGCCGCTCCGCCACTCGCGGTGGAAGGCTGCAACGGCTACTGGCACGGCCGGCCGGGGATGCTGCGGGCAGAGGAGGCGGGGCTATGCTGAACCGCCAACGCCTGCTCCTCGGCGTCGCCGGACGCCTGTTGCCGCTGGCGGCGAAGGTTCCGCGCGGGCTCCAGCACCTGGTCCTGCAACGGGTCGCCAACCGGCTGTTCGCCCAGCCGCTGGAGGAGGGCGCCTTCGACCTGCTGGAAGGTCGCTGGCTGCGCCTGGAAGTCAGGGACCTCGGCGTCGGCTGGTGCGTCACCCGGGTGCCCGGCGGCCTGCGCCTGGTCGAACGGCCACGGGCCAGCGTGACCATCCGTGGCGACTGGCGCGACTTCCTGCTGCTGGCCAGCCGGCATGAGGACCCGGATACCCTGTTCTTCCGCCGCCGCCTGGTGATCGAGGGTGACACCGAGCTGGGCCTGGCGGTCAAGAACCTCCTCGACAGCCTCGACCCGGAGCACCTGCCGCCCTGGTTGTGGAACGCCGTGGAACGGGCCGGGCGGGCCGTGCAGGAGGAGCGCGGCGAGGCGCCCCAGGCGGTCCAGGGTGCGCGGGGCGGCTGAGGTCGGTGGAAAGGGGCGTATAGCGACGCCAATGTCGCTGGGCGCGCCCCTCCGATTGGGTGTATTCCCTGAAGCCTGAAATTCACTGAGGCTCTTTTCAGCAAGGCAACGCCCGGAATACCCGTACCGGGCGTTCCCCCTGACCAAAACGGATAGCCTGTCTGTCCCCGTAACGCCCCTGTCAACTTGCCCCGGTAAACCGGACCTTCGTGAAGCCTGCGGAGAACTCCGGTATGAGTGGGATGGACCTCAAGCGCCGCCGCGTCGTGCAAGGCCTGGGCGCTGGACTGCTGTTGCCGGCGCTGGGCGCGCCGGCGGTGATCGCCTCGCCCAAGGCGCGGCCGAAGCTGACCGATGGCGTGCAATCCGGCGACGTGCAGGGCGACCGCGCGCTGGTCTGGAGCCGCACCGACCGCCCGGCGCGGATGATCGTCGAATGGGACACCCGTAGCGTCTTCAGCGAGCCGCGCCGGCTGGTCTCGCCGGTCACCGACGAGCGCCTCGACTACACCGCGCGCATCGACCTGCGTGGCCTGCCAGCCGACCAGTCGATCTTCTACCGGGTGCGCTTCGAGGATGCCCGCGACGGCAGCCTGAGCAAGCCCTGGTTCGGCCACCTGCGCAGTGCGCCGAGCGAGGCGCGCAATATCCGTTTCGTCTGGAGCGGCGACACCTGCGGGCAAGGTTTCGGGATCAATCCGGATATCGGCGGCATGCGTATCTACGAAGCCATGCGCCGGCGCCAGCCGGATTTCTTCCTGCACAGCGGCGATACCATCTATGCCGATGGGCCGATCCCCGAACGCATCGAGACCGAGAGCGGGCGCATCTGGCGCAACCGGGTGACCGAGGCCAAGAGCAAGGTCGCCGAGACCCTCGACGAGTTCCGCGGCAACTACCGCTACAACCTGCTCGACGACAACCTGCGCCGCTTCAACGCCGAGGTGCCGCAGATCTGGCAATGGGACGACCACGAGACCACCAACAACTGGTCCTCCAGCAAGCAGCTCGACGAGCGCTACCAGGTGAAGGACATCGACGTGCTGGCGGCCCGCGCGCGCCAGGCGTTCCTCGAATACGCGCCGCTGCGCTTCCAGCGCCAGGGGCGCGACGGGCGGATCTACCGCAAGGTCGCCTACGGCCCTTTGCTCGACGTGTTCGTCCTCGACATGCGCAGCTACCGCGGCGGCAACAGCGCCAACCTGCAGGCGCGGCGCAGCGCCGCCACCGATTTCCTCGGCCGTGAACAGTTGCAATGGCTCAAGCGTGAGTTGCGCGGTTCGCGCGCGCAGTGGAAGGTGATCGCCGCCGACATGCCGATCGGCCTCTGCGTGCCCGATGGTAAGGACGCCCAGGGTCGCGACCGCTGGGAGGCCATCGCCAACGGCAACGACGGTGCCGCCATCGGCCGCGAGCTGGAGATCGCCGACCTGCTGCGCTTCGTCCAGCGCGCCGGGGTGCGCAACACCGTCTGGCTGACCGCCGACGTGCATTACTGCGCAGCCCACCACTACAGCCCGGAGCGCGCCGCGTTCAAGGACTTCGCGCCGTTCTGGGAGTTCGTCGCCGGGCCTCTCAATGCCGGTAGTTTCGGACCCAACGCGCTGGATGGCACGTTCGGCCCGCAGGTGATGTTCCAGAAGGCCCCGCTGGTCCAGAACAGCTCCCCTTTCGCCGGCTACCAGTTCTTCGGCGAGGTGGAGATCGATGCGCAAAGCCGCGCGCTCACCGTCACCCTGCGCGACCTCGACGGCGAGCCGGTGTTTTCCCAGGAACTGCAGCCCGACGGCGCTTGAGCCGCGGCGACCCCATTCCGATAAAGGAGTATCCCGATGCACCCCTTGCGTAACGCCGCCCTGCTGGGCGGCCTGGCCCTGCTGGGCCTGCCGGTGGCCAACGCCGCCGAGCTGATCATCTCCGAGTATGTCGAAGGCAGCGGCAACAACAAGGCGCTGGAGTTCTACAACAGCGGCAGCCAGGTCCTCGACCTCTCCGCCTACCGCGTCGAGTTCTATTTCAACGGCGCCAGCGCGGCGGGCCGCAGCATCGACCTGAGCGGTAGCCTGGCGCCGGGCAAGACCTTCGTCCTCGCCAACGGCGTGGCCGACCCGGCGTTGCTGGCGCTGGCCAGCCAGCGGGTGGAGGGCAGCTGGTTCAATGGCAACGATGCGGTGCTGCTGCGCCGGCGCAGCGGCGAGATCCTCGACAGCCTCGGCCAGGTCGGCTTCAACCCCGGCACGACCTGGGGCAGCGGCGATGTGCAGACCCTCGACCGGAGCCTGGTGCGCAAGGCCGACATCCGCGACGGCGACAGCGATCCCAGCGACGCCTTCGACCCGGCGGCGCAATGGCTGGGCTACCCGCGCGACACCTTCGCCAACCTCGGCCAGCATGGCGCTGGCGAGCCCGGCGGCGGCGAGGAGGCCGGCCTGCGACCGATCCACGAGGTGCAGGGCGCCGGCGCCGAAAGTCCGCTGGTGAACCAGCGGGTCGCCATCGAGGGCGTGGTGGTCGGCGACTTCCAGAACGCCAGCGAGCTGAAGGGCTTCTACGTGCAGCAGGAAGATGCCACGGTGGACGGCGACCCGGCGACCTCCGAAGGCATCTTCGTCTACGACGGCGGCAACGGCAGCGACGTCAAGCTCGGCGACCGCGTCCGGGTGACCGGCCAGGTCCGCGAGTTCAACGGCCTCACCGAACTGGTCGGGCCGCTGCAGGTCAGCGTCCTGGCGAGCGGCGTGGCCTTGCCGACGCCGGCCGGCATCAGCCTGCCGCTGGCCAGCGCCGATGCGCTGGAGCGCTACGAAGGCATGCGCGTGCAGCTCCGCCAGACGCTGACCGTCAACGAGGTCTACAACCTCGGCCGCTACGGCGAGGTCCTGCTGTCCTCCGGCGGCCGCCAGATGACTCCGACCAACGTGGTGGCTCCCGGCGAACAGGCCAAGGCCATGCAGGCGCGCAACGACCTCGACCGGATTCTCCTCGACGACGGCCGCAGCGGGCAGAACCCCGACCCGATCCGCTACCCGGCGCCGGAACTGAGCGCCTACAACAGCCTGCGCGTCGGCGACCGCACCAGCGCCATCGACGGCGTGCTCGACTACTCGGCCGGCAGCTACCGTATCCAGCCGTTGCAGACGCCGACCTTCGAGGCGGCCAATCCGCGTCCGGCCCAGCCGGCGGTGGAAGGGCGCCTGCGGGTGGCCAGCTTCAACGTGCTCAACTACTTCAACGGCGATGGCAAGGGCGGCGGTTTCCCCACCTCGCGCGGAGCCAACACGGCCGAGGAGTTCCAACGGCAGAAAGCGAAGATCGTCGCGGCGATCCTCGCCTCGAAGGCGGACATCGTCGGCCTGATGGAGATCGAGAACGACGGCTACGGCGAGTTCAGCGCCATCGCCGACCTGGTCAACGGCCTCAACGCCAGCCTGCCCCAGGGCCAGCGCTATGCCTTCGTCAACCCGAACCGGGCGAAGCTGGGCAGCGACGAAATTGCCGTGGGGCTGATCTATCGCGGCGACAAGGTCCGCACCTATCGATCCGCGGCGGTGCTCGACAGTTCGGTGAACCCGGAGTTCGACGATACCCGCAACCGTCCGACCCTGGCCCAGACCTTCCAGGAGATCAATGGCGGCGAACGCCTGACCATCGCGGTGAACCACCTGAAGTCGAAGGGCTCGGCCTGCGACGGCGACCCGGACACCGGCGACGGCCAGGGCAACTGCAACCTGACCCGGGCGCGCGCCGCCCAGGCCCTGGTGGACTGGCTGGCGGGCGATCCGACGGGCGCCAAGGAACCTGACCGCCTGATCATCGGCGACCTCAATTCCTATGCCAAGGAAGACCCGGTGAACGTCATCCGCGGCGCCGGCTACACCGACCTGGTGGCGCGTCAGGCGGGCGCAGGAAAGGGCTACTCCTACGTGTTCTCCGGGCAGTCCGGCTACCTTGACCACGCCCTCGCCAACGCCAGCCTGGCGCGCCAGGTACGCGGCGCGGTGGAGTGGCACATCAACGCCGACGAGCCCCGGGTGCTGGACTACAACGTCGAGTTCAAGACCCCTCGGCAGCAGGACAGCCTGTACAACGCCGAGCCGTACCGGGCCTCCGACCACGACCCGGTGGTGATCGGTATCGACCTGCGCCGGGTGGCGATGAAGAAGCACCGCAGGTAGGCAGCGGATAGCGCCCGTGGCGTTGGTCGCCATGCAGAAAGGCCACCCGAGGGTGGCCTTTCTGCATGGCACATGGGCCTGGTAGGGCGAATAACTGCTTGCGGTTATCCGCCGTTGTGACGGGATATCGGCGGATAACGCCGGTGGCGTTATTCGCCCCACGGAACGGAGCCCCCTCCAGGGTGGCCTTCCAGTGTGGCACGTGGGCCTGGTAGGGCGAATAACCGCCTGCGGTTATCCGCCGTTGCGGCGGATGCCGGCGGATAACGCCGGTGGCGTATTCGCCCTACGGAACGCAGGCGCTTTTGCTTCGTACGTCGTCAACCGCGCAGCGGCGGCAGGTAGCCCAGTTCCATCAGCTTGATGTCCGCTTCACCGACGCGCTCGAAATGTTCGCGACGGGTTTCGTCCATCGGTTCGCGGCCGTTCAGCAGCAGGGTGCCACGGCTGGGAATGTCGACCAGCTCCGTAGCCGCCGGGAAGTCCGTGGCCCTTAGCGGATGCGGGCAGAAGCCGATCCAGCCGATGCTGCGGCGGTCCGGGAAGGTCCGCTGGTGTACGAAATACGTATGCGGAGCGAGCATGCCCCAGGTCGTTTCGGGCCAGATTTCCAGCGCCGCGAGGAAGATCGCGACGAAGGAGGAAGCCGGTGCGTCGAACACTTGCAGCAGGCTGCCGGCATCTTCCAACTGGAGCCTGGACGAGACGGCCCTGCCGCTGGCCTCGTAGTCCAGCGACAACCCGCCCTTGAGCGGATCCTCCTCGCCGTTCCATAGCACCAGTTCCACCGCCCGGGTGCGTCGGTCACGCGACAGGGCCTTGGCGAGATCCTGGCGGTGCTCGGTGACGTTGTGGCTGAGGGCATCGCGCAGGGAGTCGCCGCACAGGTACCAGTTCTCCAGCACCGGATGGAGGGGCGCGAGGGCATCGAGGAAGCGCTCTATCCGTTGCAGGTGCTGGTCGTCGTCCAGTTCGAGGAGCCGTGCCGGATCGAAGTACAGCTCGAATATGTAGCGCCTGAAAGCCTTGGCGTCCGTCATGCGCAATACCCCGGGTTCTCTTCGCAAAACCTTTTCATCTCTTCCTGTTCCTTCGCGCGGGTTTCCTGGTAGTCGTCGTGCTCGTCCGTTCCCGGCATCGGATTCCAGAATGCCTTCAGGTTGGCCAGTCCCATGCGCAGGTACTCCGCGGCGCAGTACTCGTAGACGATCCGCTGCAGGAAGTGCCATTCGACGAACACCGGCGGGGTCGGTCGGGCCTTGTCGCTGTGGACCTCGGCCTTCTGCAGCAGGTCCGACTTCACCTTGGCCCGCGCCCAGGGCCTGGGCACGCCGAGCAGCGGGACGAACAGGAAGGCGTAGTTGGCCTTCGCCTCCAGCAGGGTGCAGCGCGGCTCGTCGAAGCCGTCCCACCAGGTGCCGCTCCAGAACCATTCGTGGGGAAACGGGAAATTGGTCACCCACTGCTGGTAGCGCGCGGACAGGTCCGACATGCTGTGGCCCTTGCCGTTATTGGCGATGGCCATTTCGCCCCGGGACGGCGGGCACTCCACGCAGTCCTTGTCGCGGCCCTGGCTCTTGCTGCAATCGCGCTCGGCTTCCCGGGTCCGGTCGCGGCTCAGCGTGCCGGTCTCGGTCCTGGGCAGGGTCTGCGGCACCGGCATCGGACGCGGTACCGGCCTGGGCAGCGCGCCGGGGGCCGGTCGCGGCAGCGGGCGCGGCGCCGGCATCGGCAAGTGCGGCCGGGGCGGCGCGGGTAGCTCGAAGGGCAGCCGCGGGCCCATGCGGGGCAGCGGTCGGAAAAGCGCGCCTATGCCGCTCATGCCGGTCTCCCCGAGGTTTCGTACGCGCGCCATTTCTGGCTGGCCAGGCGAAACTCGACGATCCGTTCGTAGTCCTGGAAGCGTTGTTCCGGGCTGTCAGCCAGCGGCCGGCGCATGTGCGCGAGAAACGCCGGCGTGTCCTGGAAAGCGGGGAAGGCCAGGCCGTGCAGGAGAAAGCGTTCGATCGTCCCGGGCTCTTCGATACCCAGCTCCAGCGCCGTCGCGCGCAGCTCGCCGAGTTGCCGGATGGCGGGCAGCAGGCCGCGTCGTTCGAGCCAGGCGGGAGCCTCCCGGCGTACCTCCAGCAGGACCCGCTCGATGACTTCGTCGTCGCGGACCCGCTGCAGGCGATCCAGTTGGCCGGCATCCAGTTCAAGCATCGGCGGTCCGCTCCGTTTCCCGGTCATAGACGAGATAGCCGCCCTGCAGGGGCTGCCAGACCTGCCAACGCTCCAGCGGCGCCATCACTTGCGTCCATTGCCGCGCGGTCATGACCTGCTCCAGCGCCCGGCGCACTTCCGGGCTGTAGTAGCGCAACAGCGCCCGGCGGCCGTCGGGCATGCGGGTGAAGAGCAGCCCGGCGAAGTGTTTCGCGAGGTTTTCGAAGGACGCCCGGCTCCACAGCCAGGAGGTCATGGGCGAGCGGCGGTCCCAGTCGCGCAGCCAGCCGAGGAATTCGCCCGATGACGAAAGCGAGGCGCTGTCCATGAATTCGATCAGGACCGGCCCGGCATGGGCGATTTCGTCCAGCTCGCTCCCGGCCAGCAGCCAGCGCGAGCGGATTTCCCCCGCGGCCTTTTCCAGGCGGGTGTCCAGGGTCAGGTAGCGGGCGCCGTCCGCCAGGGCGAACAGACGGCTGTCCGGCGTAGGCGCCGCGAGCGCCGGCTGGAGCCGGCTCACGGTGCGCCGCCGAGGCTTTCCAGGGGCACCAGGGCCTGGTTGCGGCGTGCCGCCAGCAGCAGGCATTGCAGGCACAGCTTCGGTGGGGCGAGGGCGAGAGCGGGTGCGCCGCCGCCGCTGTTGCCGATCAGCACCGTGCCCGCGCCGCCGACCACCAGGTTGCCGTGGGTGCCGACGCTACCTACCACGGTGGCGGGCTTGCCGTTGATCAGTACGTTGGCGATGACGTTGGCGCTGAGGGTGGCGCCGCAGGCGGTGGCGTCGCCCTGGCGGGCGGCGGACCGATGGTCGAAGAAGACGTCGGGCGAGCCGCCGACGATCGGGTTGCTGCCGTGGCCCGGCAGCGGACACGCGGTCGGATCGCCCAGGCGCGCAGCGGGTTTGCCGCTCATGCTCAAGTCCCTATGAGATAAACCCTGGCACTCTGCCGTGCCACTCGGGGGCGGACAACCTATCTGAACTGCTCAGGAGGCACCTTCGGAAACGGCTTGGGCAACCGCGTCCTTGCCTGGTTGCGCTTGAAGGGATTTCCTACCTGGAAGTCTCGTCACCCGCCTGCGAAAGGCGCAGGCGTACGGAGCGATGGCGCGATGGGGAGGGGAGCCTGGGAGGAGGGAAGGAGGCGTTTCGCGCAGCGTCGCGTTCGCTTTGCCTGCGCAGGGGCTGTCCGCCGATACCGCGCTGGAGCGACGGATAGCCGCGATAGGGTTATCCGCCCTGCGCCGAGACCGCCGGGGGAGGAGCCAGGGAGGCTGTTCCTGGCTCCTCCCGTGCGATCAGTGATGCTCGCGCGTCGCGCGGAAGCGGATGTCCGGCCAGCGTTCTTCCATCAGGCTGAGGTTGACGCGGGTCGGCGCCAGGTAGGTGAGGTGCCCGCCGCCGTCCACGGAGAGGTTCTCGAAGGCCTTGTCCTTGAACTCCTTGAGCTTCTTCTCGTCGTCGCACTCGATCCAGCGTGCCGACCAGACGTTGATCGCCTCGTAGGCGCACTCGACCTTGTATTCCTCCTTCAGGCGGCTGGCGACCACGTCGAACTGCAGCACGCCCACCGCACCGAGGATGATGTCGTTGTTGCGCTCGGGGAAGAACACCTGGGTCGCACCTTCCTCGGCCAGTTCCTGCAGGCCCTGGCGCAACTGCTTGGACTTCAGCGGGTCTTTCAGGCGCACGCGGCGGAACAGTTCCGGGGCGAAGTGCGGGATGCCGGTGAAACCGAAGTTCTCGCCTTCGCTGAAGGTGTCGCCGATCTGGATGGTGCCGTGGTTGTGCAGGCCGATGATGTCGCCGGCATAGGCCTCTTCCAGTTGCTCGCGCTCGGAGGAGAAGAAGGTCAGCGCGTCGGCGATCTTCACGTCCTTGCCCAGGCGCACGTGGCGCATCTTCATGCCTTTCTCGTACTTGCCCGAGCAGATGCGCATGAAGGCGATGCGGTCGCGGTGCTTGGGATCCATGTTCGCCTGGATCTTGAACACGAAGCCGGAGAACTTCTCCTCGGTCGGCTCCACGCTGCGTTCGTGGGTGGCGCGCGACAGCGGCTGCGGCGCCCAGTCGACGATGCAGTCGAGGACCTGGTCGACGCCGAAGTTGCCCAGCGCGGTGCCGAAGAACACCGGGGTCATCTCGCCCTTGAGGAAGGCGTCCTTGTCGAATTCGTGGCAGGCGCCCTGCACCAGCTCCAGCTCCTCGACGAAATTGTCGTAGAGATCGCCGAGGTGGGCGCGGGCTTCGTCGGAGTCGAGCTTTTCGATGACCTTGGTCTCGATGCGCTCGTGGCCGTGGCCCGGGACGTAGACGATGATCCTGTCGTCGGCCAGGTGGTAGACGCCCTTGAAGTCCTTGTAGCAGCCGATCGGCCAGGTGATCGGCGCGGCCTTGATCTTCAGCACCGCCTCGATCTCGTCGAGCAGCTCGATGGGGTCGCGGATGTCGCGGTCGAGCTTGTTGATGAAGCTGACGATGGGCGTGTCACGCAGCCGGCAGACTTCCATCAGGGCGATGGTCCGCGGTTCGACGCCCTTGCCGCCGTCGAGCACCATCAGCGCCGAGTCCACCGCGGTCAGGGTGCGGTAGGTGTCTTCGGAGAAGTCTTCGTGGCCGGGGGTGTCGAGCAGGTTGATCATGTGCTCGCGGTAGGGGAACTGCATCACCGAGGTGGTGATGGAGATGCCGCGCTGCTTTTCCATCTCCATCCAGTCGGACGTGGCGTGGCGGTCGGACTTGCGCGACTTCACGGTACCGGCGACGGCGATCGCCTTGCCCATCAGCAGGAGCTTCTCGGTGATGGTGGTCTTACCGGCGTCGGGGTGGGAAATGATCGCGAAGGTACGGCGCTTCGCGACTTCGGCGGCCTGAGTGGTCATGGATGCGTGCCTGCTGGAATCCGTTGGCGTGGGCGCGGGACGGCCCGGAAAAACGCGGGATTATAGCGGTAAAACGCGGCGCGTCGGGATGCCTGTCATCCGGCGATCGATGGAATTGCCGGTGGACAGCGAACTTGTCGCAGTCGTGCCGTTCCAAGCAGCCAGCGGCGGCCACCGCCGGATAGACTGCTTTCATTTCACCCGATCGAAGGAAATCACCATGAACGGAGTATCCAGACTGCTCTCCCTGGCGTTGCTGGGCGCGGCGCTGCACTGGGCGCCGGCGCAGGCCGAGGAGCAGCCGCGGCTGTTCGAACTGCTCGGCCAGCCCGGCTACAAGGCCACCTGGCATGCCATGTTCAAGGGCGAGAGCGACGTGCCGAAATGGGTTTCCGACGCCAGCGGCCCGAGTTCCCCGTCCACCAGCCTGAGCCTGGAGGGCCAGCCCTACGTCCTGGCCAACAGTTGCAAACCCCACGATTGCGGCAACAACCGCCTGCTGGTGGCGTTCCGTGGCGACAAGAGTGCCGCCTACGGGCTGCAGGTGAGCCTGCCGGACGAGCCCGCCGAAGTCATGCAGACGCCGAGCAAGTACGCCACCTATCGCTGGTACGGCGAACCCTCCAGGCAGGTCCGCGAGCTGCTGATGAAACAGTTGGAGAGCGATCCGAACTGGAAGTGACGCCGGGCCTGAGGGGGACCAGGCCCGGCGGCGGGAAGGGCGGATGATCGCTGGCGATCGTCCGCCGTTGCGCCATGCGCTCCCGCAGTCTTCCTTCAGAAACCGACCGAGGCCTGTACGTACAGGGTGCGCGGCTGGCCGACGTAGAGGCCCTTGTTGTTGTCGTCGAACGAGCGGGTGTAGTAGCGGCGATCGAACAGGTTCTTCACCCCCAGGCCGAGCTTGAGGTCGTTCAGTTGCGGGCCGAAGTCGTAGGTGCCGCGCGCGCTCCAGACCATCCAGCCGGCGATCCGCCCGGTGCTGCCGTCGGCGCTTTCGCTCTCGGTGTTGGCGTTGTCGGCGTACTGGCTGGTCTGGAAGCTGCCGTCGAGGTTGTAGCTCCAGGCACCGGTGCGGTAGTTGGCGCCAAGGGTGCCCTTGTGCTTCGAGGAGAACGGCACCTGGTTGCCCTTGTTCGGCCCGTCCTCGCGAATGCTCGCGTCGACGTAGGCGTAGCTGGCATAGACGTCGAAGCCGGAGAGCAGCGGGTCGAGATCGGCCAGGTCGTAGGCGATCGCCGCCTCGATGCCCTTGTGCCGGGTCTTGCCGCGGGCGGTCACGCTGTCGGTCTGCTGGTTGCTCTCGTACTGGTTGTCGAAGTTGATCAGGAAGGCGCCCAGTTCGGCGCGCAGGATGCCGTCGTCGTAGCGGCTGCCGAGTTCCCAGGTGCGGGCCTTCTCCGGTTCGATGTCGCCGCTCTGCACTGCCTTGCCCATCTGGCTGTACTGCACGGTGCCGAACGAGCCCTCGGTGTTGGCGTAGAGGTTCCAGCTCGGCGTGAGGTGGTAGATCACGTTGAGCGCCGGCAGCGAGGCGTTGTAGCGGCCGCTGTCCTTGCTGTTCTTCAGCAGGTTCTTCTGTTCGGAGTCGATCTTCTCGTAGCGGATGCCAGGGGTGATGGTCCAGTTGCCGATGTCGATGCGATCGTCGATGTAGAACGCGTTGGCTTCGGTGCTGCCGCGGGTGTCGCGGTCGTTGCGGCTGCCGGTGCTGGGTAGCTGGCCGCTGTCGGCGCGGGTCCAGTAGCGCAGCTCGTGGCTGGCTTCGTTGACGTAGCGGTGGCCGATGCCCACTTCGTGGCGACTTTCGCCCAGCTCGAAGCCCTGGCTGAAGCGGGTTTCCAGGCCTCGCACCCAGTATTCGCGCGGCGACAGGGTGAGGTTGCGGCCCTGGTCGAGGTAGCCGCTGCGCAGGGTCTTGGTGAAGAAGCCGGTGACGTTGAGCTTCTGGCTGGCGTTGGGGGTGTATTCGTAGCTGGCGCTGGCCAGGGTACGGCGGCCCCAGAACTTGTCGTAGGGACGGGTCGACTGGTACGGATCGTCGCGGTAGGCCGCGGCGCTGAGGCCGCCGGGCATGTCGGCCTCGCCGTCGTAGTACTGGGTCATCGCCGAAAACGCGTGTTCGTCGCTGGGCTGGAAGCGGCCCTTGAGAATCAGGTCGTCGATCCGCGTATCGCTGTGCTCGCGCCAATCGCCGCCGCGGGTGCCGGAGTAGAGCAGGGCGCCGCCGAGGCCGTTGGTGCCGGTGCCGCCGATCAGCACGTTGTGGGTGGTCTTCAGGCCGTCCTGGCTGGAGCTGGGGCTGAGTTCGCTGTGCACGTCGAGCTTGGTGGCGAAGTCCTCGGGGATCGCCCGGGTCACGAAGTTGACGATGCCACCGACGTTCTGCGGCCCGTAGCGCACCGCGCCGCCGCCGCGGACCACGTCCACCGCGTCCATGTTGCCGATGGACACCGGCGCCAGCGACAACTGTGGCTGGCCGTAGGGAGCGAAGGGCACCGGGATGCCGTCCATCAGCACCGTCGAGCGCGACGCCAGGCGCGGGTTGAGGCCGCGAATGCCGAAGTTCAATGCCAGGTCGTGGCTGCCGGTGCCGTTGTTGAGCGGCGCGCTGACCCCGGGAATGCGCTCCAGCACTTCGCGGGTGCTGGCCGCGCCTTGGGCCTGGAACTGCTCGCGGCGGACCACGTCGCGCGCACCGGGATGCTCGAAGACGTCGGCGGCGCTGGCGTCGGCCAGCCAGTCGCCGACCACGGTGAGCGCCTGCAGGTTGGCCGGGTCTTCCACCGGCAGCGCCTCCAGGGTATAGGCGCCGTCGCCGCGGGCGCGCGCCTCCAGGCCGGAGCCGGCGAGCAGGGCGGCCAGGGCTTCCTCCAGGGTGTACTCGCCGTCCAGCGCCTGGCTGCGTCGCGCGGCGGTCTGTTCCGGGCTGAAGGCGATCAGCACGCCGGCCTGGCGGCCTAGGTGGTTCAGCGCCTGCTCCAGCGGCTCGGCAGGCAGGCGGTAGTACTGGCGGGCATCGGTGCGGATCTCGGCGGCGCAGGCGCTGCCGGCGGAAACCAGGACGGGACCGCCGAGGCAGGCGAGGAGCAGGGCGCGGCTGAGCGGCGACAGGGCGCGTGACGGGGACATGAGGGACACTCCAGTGGATCTTTCGAGGTTGGCTTTCCTCCTCTGTCACGCGAGGTGGGGAAAAAGGCTCAGGTACGCGGAAATATCTTTCCGCTCATTCGCGCGGGTGCACGCCGACCCAGTAGCGGGTGACGCGCCGTACCTCCACAGGCAGCACCGCCGGCAGGGTGGCGAGGATCCGCTCGCTATCGTCCAGCGGATAGCTGCCGGAAATCCGCAGGCCGCCGATGCGCGGGTCGCAGCCCAGCCGGCCGGGGCGGTAGCGCGCGACTTCGGCGAGGAATTCGTCCAGGCGCATGCCGGCGGCCACCAGCATGCCGTCGGTCCAGGCGCCGCTGCCGACCGGCAACGGCTGCGGAACGCCGAGTCGCTCGCGGTCGAAGTCCAACTGCCGGCCGCTGGGCAGCAGCAGGCCTTGGCCGGCGTGGTTCTCCACCTGCACCGCGCCTTCGTGGACGGCGACGCGGGTGCGTCCGGCGAACTGGCGCACGTCGAACCGGGTGCCCACCGGTCGCAGCCGGCCTTCCGCGCTGTACACGTGCAGCGGGCGCGGGTCCTGGCCGGTGCTGAGCTGGATTTCCCCGCGCAGCAGGAGCAGGCGCCGTTCGCCGGCATCGAAGCGTACATCCACCGCCGTGTCGCTGTTCAGCTCGAGGCGACTGCCGTCGGCCAGGGCCAGGCGCCGGCGTTCGCCGACGCCGGTGGCATAGTCGGCGCTCCAGCGCTGCAGGCTGCCGCTCTCGCGCAGGCCCCAGGCGCTGCCGCCGGCGGCCAGGACCAGCAGCAGGGTCTTCAGCGCGCGCCGGCGTTGCGGCGAATGCGGTGCGTTGATGGCGGCCAGGGCCAGTGGCGTGCCTATCCCGGCCAGGCGCTGGTTGACCGCCTCGATGTGGCGCCAGGCCTGCTCGTGTTCCGGGGCCGCCTGGCGCCAGCGCTGCCAGGCCTGGCGCAGGCGTTCGTCGTCGGCGCCGCCCTGCAGCTCGACCAGCCAGCGCACGGCCTGTTCGGCCACCTGCGGCGGCACCTTGGGTGCGGCGGGCAGGCTCATGGCAGCTCGGCGAAGTAGCAGCGTTGCGCAGCCTTGAGCATGTAGCGCTTGACGCTGCTCAGGGAGATGCCCAGCTGCGTGGCGATCTCGGCGTAGCCCAGGCCGTCGAGCTGGGCCAGCAGGAAGGTCTCCTTGGCCAGCGGCGGCAGACCGTCGAGCAGACGGTCCAGCTCGACCAGGGTCTCCAGGACGATGGCGCGGGTCTCTTCGCTGGGGACTTCCCGCTCGGGGAGGCTGGCCAGGGCTTCCAGGTAGGCGCGCTCGACGTCCTGGCGGCGGTAGTGGTTGCACAGCACGCGGCGGGCGATGGTGGTGAGGAAGGCGCGCGGTTCGTCGATGCGCGCGGCCTGGCGCGAAACCAGGACCTTGACGAAGGTGTCCTGGGCCAGGTCGGCGGCGTTCTGCGGGCAGCCGAGGCGGCGCCGCAGCCAGCCCGTGAGCCAGTGGTGGTGGTCGCTGTAGAGGGTATGCAACGCGGCCGCGTGGGCGAGGTCGGCGCTCGACACCTGGACATTCCCGGAGCAGAAGGATTAACGAATGATAATAGTTATCATTTTATGCTGCGGGAATGCCTGCCTACAACCGCAGGCTGTCGGCGCCTGGCTTTCAGGAGGCTTTCAGGGCGGCGCGGTACTGCCCCGGGGTGGCGCCATGGGCTTCGCGGAAGCGCCGGTTGAAATGGCTCGGACTGGCGAAGCCGCAGGCCAGCGAGACCTCCTGGAGCGACTGCGCGGAGTACGCCAGCAGGTCGCGGGCCCGCGCCAGGCGTCGTTCCAGCACGTAGCGGTGCGGCGGCAGGCCGAAGGAGACGCGGAACATGCGCGCGAAGTGGTACTCGGAGAGCGCCGCCAGCTCCGCCAGCGACCCCAGTTCCAGCGGCTGCTCCAGGTGGCTTTCGATGTAGTCGGCCAGGCGCCGCCGCACGTGCGCGGCCAGCCCGCCCTGCCAGCGTACGTCGGTACGCCTGCCGCACCCGGTGAGCAGCAGGTGGTCCACCGCCTGGTGGGCGAGGCTGGTGCATAGCAGGCGCTCGCCGGGTTCGTTCCAGTCCTGTCGTTCCAGGGTCCGGCACAGGGCGGCCAGCGGCTCGTCCTGGATGTAGGTGCGCTCCTCCAGTTGCAGGCTGCGCGGTTCGCAATCGAGGGTGCGTACCGCCGCGCCGGCCAGGCGTTCCGGGCTGATGTACAGGTGCATGAAGCCCAGGCCGCGTGTCACCGCCCAGTCGGAGTGGTGTTCGGCCGGCATCACGCAGAAGCGATCGGGGCCGCCATAGAGCCCGGGACGATCGCGGCGGAAGGTCTGCCAGCCGCCCTGCAGGTAGAGCGACAGGGTGTGATGGCCGGGGTCGCTGTAGCCGAGGATCTCCGCTTCGTCGCGGTACCAATGGGCGAGCGCCAGGCCGTCGCTGAGCGTGCTGCTGCGCAGCAGGCGCGCATTGGAGGTCCGGTCGAGGGTGCGGAATACCTGGAAATCGCTGGGTTGGTGCATGCCGGCCATGCTACCCGCGCCCGGACGCTGCCGCGAGAGGCGGCGGATGAAAAGCGCAAGAATGGACAATGGTCGCGCCCGGCCTCGCCCGCAGACTGACGGCATCCTGTCGTTGCGGAGTCGCCATGAATCTTTCGCTGTACCTGCTCACCGTGCTCATCTGGGGCACCACCTGGATCGCCATCAAGCTGCAGATGGGCCCGGTGGCGATCACCCTGTCGATCGCCTACCGCTTCGCCCTGGCGGCGCTGGTGCTGTTCGCCGTGCTGCTGCTCGGCCGCCGCCTGCAAAGGCTGGACGCACGGGGCCAACGCCTGTGCATGGCCCAGGGCGTATGCCTGTTCTGCCTGAATTTCATCTGCTTCTATACCGCCAGCCAGTGGATTCCCAGCGGCCTGGTGGCCGTGGTGTTCTCCACCGCCACCCTGTGGAATGCGCTGAACGCCCGCCTGTGGTTCGGCCAGCGCATCGCGTCGAACGTGATGGCCGGTGGCGGTCTCGGCCTGCTCGGCCTGGGGCTGCTGTTCTGGCCGGAATTGGTGGGTCACCAGGCCACCCCGGAAACCTTCTACGGCCTCGGCCTGGCCCTGCTAGGCACGCTGTGCTTCTCCACCGGCAACATGCTTTCCAGCCTGCAACAGAAGGCCGGCATCCGCCCGCTCACCGGCAATGCCTGGAGCATGCTCTACGGCACCCTGATCCTCCTGGCGCTGTGCCTGTTCCAGGGCGTGCCGCTGAATTTCGACTGGAGCGCGCGCTACGTCGGCTCGCTGCTGTACCTGGCGATCCCCGGCTCGGTGATCGGCTTCACCGCCTACCTGACCCTGGTCGGGCGCATGGGCCCGGATCGCGCCGCCTACTGCACCGTGCTGTTCCCGGTGGTGGCGCTGAACATCTCGGCCTTCGCCGAGGGCTACCGCTGGACCGCTCCGGCGCTGGCCGGGCTGGTCCTGGTGATGCTCGGCAACGTCTTGGTGTTCCGCAAGCCGAAGGCGCCGGCGCTGGCCGGGCCGGCGCGCTCGACCTAGCGGAGAGGGAGGCGCGCTCAGCCGCGTCGCCACACCTGCGGATTGACCAGGTCCAGCGGCCGCTCGCCGCGCAAGGCCGCCTCGAAGTTCTGCAGCGCCCGCTCGGCCATGGCCCGGCGGGTCTCGTGGGTGGCCGAGCCGATGTGCGGCAGGGTCACCACGTTGTCCAGGGCGAACAGCGGCGATTCGGCCAGCGGTTCCTTCTCGTAGACATCCAGGCCGGCGCCGAGGATGCGTTTCTCCCGCAGGGCGGCGACCAGCGCGGCCTCGTCGACCACCTGGCCGCGGGCGACGTTGACCAGGATCGCCGAGGGCTTCATCAGGCCCAGTTCGCGCGCGCCGATCAACCGCCGGGTCTGCGCTCCCAGCGGCACCACCACGCAGACGAAGTCGGCCTCGCCGAGCAGTTCGTCGAAGCCGAGGAAGCGCGCGCCGAGTTCCTGTTCCAGTTCCGGCTTGCGGTTGTTGCCGTGGTAGAGCACCTGCATGCCGAAGCCGAAACGGCCGCGCCGGGCGATGGCCGCGCCGATCCGGCCGAGGCCGAGGATGCCGAGTTTCTTGCCATGCACATCGGTGCCGAACTGCGGGGCATCGACGGTGCGCTTCCAGTTCCCGGCCTTGACCCAGGCGTCCAGTTCGGCGACCCGTCGCGCGGCGCTGATCAGCAGGGCGAAGCCGAGGTCGGCGGTGGTCTCGGTGAGGACGTCGGGCGTGTTGGTGAGGGCGATGCCGCGGCGGTTCAGGTAGTCCAGGTCATAGTTGTCGTAGCCGACCGAGACGCTGGAGATGACTTCCAGCTGCTTCGCCTGTTCCAGTTGCCTGGCGCCGAGCGGCCGGCCGACGCCGATCATGCCGTGGGTATCGGGCAGGGCGGCGGCGTACTGGGCGTCGATGTCGCCCTGTTTCGGTTCGAGCACGCGGACGTTGAACTGGCGTTGCAGGCGTTCGAGATGCTCGGGGGCGAGGCGACTGAAGACGAAGACGTTCTTTTTCATGACGGGACTCTGCAAGCGGGAGCGAAAGCGCCGACCATACCACCGCCATCGAAGCGGCGGGCAGGGGCCCGCCACTGGGCGGGCGATTATCGGCTCAGGAGGGTCTTCCGAGTTCCAGGCCCAGCTCCACCAGCGCCGCTTCGTCGCGCTGGAGCAGGCCGGGCAGGCTTTCCTTGAGGTATTCCACCCAGGTCTTGATCTTCGCGTCGAGATACTGCCGCGAAGGGTACAGCGCATAGACGTTGAGCTGTTGCAGGCGGTGTTGCGGCAGTACCCGCACCAGGGTGCCCTTGCCCAGGTCCTCGATGGCCGAATACACCGGCAGGATGCCGATGCCCAGCCCGGAGCGGATTGCCTCGGTCATGGCGTCGCCGACATTGACCTGGAACGGCGAGGCGCCGATGGAGACCATTTCCTGGCCGTTGGGACCGTCGAACAGCCAGCGATCCAGCGGCACCACTGGGCTGACCAGGCGCAGGCAGTCGTGGCTGGCCAGCTCCGAAGGCTCGCTCGGCGTGCCGTTCAGGCGCAGGTACTCCGGCGAGGCGCAAAGAATGCTGTAGGTCTCGCCGATGCGCTGGGAAATGAAGCCGGAATCGGGTAGCTCGGAGGCCACCACGATGGCCACGTCGAAGCCCTCGTCGAGCAGGTCCGGCACGCGGTTGGCCATGGTCAGGTCGAAGGTCACGTCGCGGTACTGCTGGCGGTAGCCGGCGATGGCGCGGATCACGTAGTGCTGGCCGATGCCGGTCATCGAATGCAGCTTCAGCTTGCCGGCGGGGCGGGCATGGGCGTCGCTGGCTTCGGCCTCGGCTTCCTCGACGTAGGCGAGGATCTGCTCGCAGCGCAGCAGGTAGCGCTGGCCGGCCTCGGTGAGGGCGATGCGACGAGTGGTACGGTTGAGCAGGCGGGTGCGCAGGTGCGTCTCGAGGTTGGCCACCGCCCGCGAGACATAGGCGGTGGTGGTGTTGAGCTGCTGGGACGCCGCGGTGAAGCTGCCGGTTTCCGCCACGCAGACGAAGGCTCGCATGTTTTGCAGGGTGTCCATCGACGGGGCCTCCTAGGCACGCGCAGAAGTGTGTCAGATTGTTGCGAGGGCGGATTATTTCACATTACGCAATAAACAATCGCACTTGAGCCAGCTTATCAGCAGCCGCCAGCCTCTTAAAATTCATCGGCCCCCGAGCGCACGAACGCTCGAGCGGGTTGAACGGCGCCCGTACCGTTCAAATTCCGTGCTTCGCCCCTCCAGGATCAGACAACGTGCCGCGTGCTCTCAGGAAGGAACTGACCTTGGTCGGCTCCTTCGTCGGTTTTCTCGTCGTTTTCTCCGCAATATCCGGTTGTGTCAGTACAGGCGATATCGCCCCCCAGGCCGCCACGCTCGACGCCAACGCCCTGGCCACCGACCATGCGATCCAGGCTGCCGCCCGCGAGGCCGGCTGGCCGCAGGCGCAGTGGTGGAAGGTGTATGCCGATCCGCAGCTGGACGCCTGGATCGAGAAGGCGCTGGACGGCAATCCAGGCCTGGCGGTAGCCCATGCGCGGGTACGCCAGGCGAAGTCCATGGCCGGGCTGGTGGAGTCCATCGAGTCGCCGCAGATCGAGGGCAAGGGCTCGCTGGTCCGCCACCGCTGGCCGGACGACTATTTCTACGGCCCCGGCGACCTGGCGCGGACCACTTCCTGGAACAACTCCACCGAGATCGGCCTGAACTACAAGCTCGATCTCTGGGGGCGCGACCGCAGCGACAGCGAGCGCGCCGTCGACCTGGCCCACATGGCCGCCGCCGAGGCGCGCCAGGCGCAGCTCGAGCTGGAGGGCAACATCGTGCGCGCCTACGTCCAGCTCTCGTTGCAGTACGCCGAGATGGACATCGCCAAGGCCATGCTGCAACAGCAGCGCGACATCCTCGCCCTGGCCCAGCGTCGCCTGCGCGGCGGCATCGGCACGCATTTCGAGGTCAGCCAGGCGGAAGTGCCGCTGCCCGAGACCGAGCGCCGCATCGAGGTGATCGACGAAGAAATCCAGCTCACCCGCAACCTGCTCGCCGCCCTGGCCGGCAAGGGCCCGGGCGAGGGCCGCACGATCCGCCGGCCAAGCCTGAACCTGGCGGCGCAGCCGAGCCTGCCCAGCGCCTTGCCGGCCGAACTGCTCGGTCGCCGCCCGGATGTGGTCGCCCGCCGCTGGCAGGTCGCCGCCCTGGCCAAGGGCGTGGACGTGGCGCGCGCCGACTTCTACCCCAACGTCGACCTGATGGCCTCGGTCGGCTTCAGTGCCGTCGGCGGCGGCATGCTGGAGTTCTTCCGCAGCGCCAAGTACACCTACAGCGCCGGCCCGGCGGTGACCCTGCCGATCTTCGACGGCGGCCGCCTGCGTTCGCAGTTGGGCGAGGCGGCGGCCGGCTACGACGCGGCGGTGGAGCAATACAACCAGACCCTGGTGGATGCGCTGAAGAACATTTCCGACCAGTTGATCCGCCTGCATTCGGTGGACATCCAGAAGGACTTCGCCGCGCAATCGGTGGCTTCCGCGCAGAAGACCTACGATATCGCCACCCTGGCCTACCAGCGCGGCCTCACCGATTACCTCAACGTGCTCAACGCGCAGACCCGGCTGTTCCAGCAGCAACTGGTCCAGGAGCAGGTGCAGGCCGCCCGGCTGGCCGCCCACGCCAGCCTGCTCACCGCCCTCGGCGGCGGCGTCGGGGCCGGCGCCGATACGCCGGCGCAGCGGAAGCTGGCGCCGGAGAACGTCCCGGTCAGAGCGGTATCTTCGCGATGAGTGGCCGCTCCGCTGGTTTCGCCCTGCCCAGCCGCGACGAGTGGCGGCGCGCGCTGGCCGAGTGGGCGCGCAGCGACGGGGCGACCTGGATCTACGTGTTCAAGGTGCTCTGCGCGGCCTTCCTGACCCTCTGGCTGGCGATGCGCCTGGAGTTGCCGCAACCGAGCACGGCGACCATCACCGTGTTCATCGTCATGCAGCCGCAGAGCGGCCAGGTGTTCGCCAAGAGCTTCTACCGCATCCTCGGCACCCTGGTCGGCCTCAGCGTGATGGTCACCCTGATCGCCCTGTTCGCCCAGGAGCGGGTGCTGTTCCTGCTCAGCTCGGCGATCTGGATCGGCCTCTGCACCGCCGGGGCCGCCCGCTACCGTGACTTCCGCTCCTACGCCTGCGTGCTCGCCGGCTACACCGCGACGCTGATCGGCATCCCCGCCACCAGCCATCCGGAAGGCGCCTTCATGCAGGCGATCTGGCGGGTCCTGGAAATCAGCCTGGCGATTCTCTGCTCGGGCGTGGTCAGCGCGGTGATCATGCCGCAGACCACCAGCGCGGCGATGCGCAATGCGCTGTACGTGCGCTTCGGCCTGTTCGCCGCGTTCGTCCTCGACAGCCTGCGCGGGGTCGGCGGGCGCGAGCGCTTCGAAAGCAGCAACGTGGCCTTCGCCGCCCAGGCCGTGGGCCTGGAGACGATGCGCGCGGCGAGCGCCTTCGAGGATCCGCACATGCGCCTGCGCAATGGCCGGCTGATTCGCCTGAGCAGCGAGTTCATGGCCATGAATACCCGTTTCCACGCCCTCCACCAACTGCTCGAACGCCTGCGCGCACAGGGCTCCACCCAGGTGCTGGATGCGTTCGAGCCGTGCCTGGAGGAAATCACCGGGCTGCTCGAGGAGATCCGTGGCCGCGCCGTCACCGACCATGACGCCGAGCGCTTCGCCCAGCGCCTCGCCGACTGCCGCGAACGCCTGATGGCGCGTATCCGCCAGGCGCGCGGCGAGCTGCTGGCGCGGGAGCCGGGCGAAGAGGCGCGGCTGGACTTCAATACCGCCGCCGAGCTGCTCTACCGTTTCGCCGAGGAGATGCACGACTACGCCCTGACCCATGCCTCGCTGGCCGCCCACCGCCACGAGCGCGAGCAGTGGAAGGACGCCTTCACCGCCAAGGCCAACGCGGTGGCGGCGGCAGTGGCGGGGATGCGCACCGGGTTGATGATCCTGCTGTTCGGCTGTTTCTGGATCTACAGCACCTGGCCCAGCGGCGGCACCTTCGCCCTCAACGCGGTGGCGGTCTCGGCGTTGGCCTCGGCGGCGCCGAACCCGAAGAAGGTCGCCATGCAGATGGCCCTCGGCACCATGGCGGCGGCGCTGCTCGGCTTCAGCGAGATGTTCTTCGTCTACCCGCACATCGACGGTTTCCCGCTGCTGTGCCTGGTGCTGGCGCCGGTGTTCGCCCTCGGCGCGTTCATCTCCTCGCGGCCGCAGTGGGCCGGCTACGGTCTCGGCCTGCTGGTGTTCTTCTGCTTCGGTTCGGTGCCGGCGAACCTGACCGTCTACGACCCGGCCCACGTGATCAACGAGTACATCGCCCTGATCCTCTCGATGCTGCTCTCGGCCGCGGCCGCCGCGGTCATTCTGCCGCCCAACAGCGCCTGGCTGTGGAAGCGCCTCGAGCGCGACCTGCGGATGCGCGTGGTGTTCGCCATCAGCGGCAGGAGCAGGGGGCTTGGCTCGGCCTTCGAAAGCGGTACCCGCGACCTGCTGAACCAGGCCTATGGCGTCGCCGCCGGGCGCCCGGACGTGCAGCGCGGCCTGCTGCGCTGGATGTTCCTGGTGCTCGAGGTCGGCCACGCGATCATCGAGCTGCGTCGCGAGCAGGAGCGCCTGCCGGACGAACCCTGCTACGCCGAGGCCATGCCCTGGCGCCAGGCGATCCGCGCCATGGGGCGGGCCCTGATCCGGCTGTTCGTGCGCCCCGGCGCGGAGAACCTGGAGCGCGCCCTGGCGGCCGTCGACCAGGCCATCCACGCGGCCAGGCACACCGACGAACCCTGCGCGCCGCACTTCGACAGCTCGCCGCTACGGCGGGTGCGCAGCTACCTGCACTTCATCCGTTCTTCCCTGCTCGCGCCGACCTCGCCGCTGACCGAACTGGCCGGTCGGACGAGCGGCCAAGGTACCGTCCATGCCTCGTGAAATCGCCATCCATGGGGTCTACATGCCGACCCTGACGCTGTTGTTCGTGATCGCCGCGGCGCTCACCTGGGGCCTCGACCGGATCTTCGCCTCGGTTGGCCTGTATCGCTTCACCTGGCACCCGGCGCTGTTCCGGGTCAGCCTGTTCGCCTGCCTGTACGGCGGCCTGTCCCTGACCATCTACCGCTGAGGCGGTAGCGCACCTCTTCGTTATCGTGAGCCGACCATGACCTTGAAATCCGTAATCAGCCTGCTGGCGACCCTGCTGATCCTGCTGGTCGCCGTATTCATCGGGCGGACCCTGTGGGTCAACTACATGGACACCCCCTGGACCCGCGACGGTCGCGTGCGCGCCGACGTGATCAATGTCGCCGCCGACGTTTCCGGGATCGTCGTCGACGTCCCGGTGCGCGACAACCAGTTGGTGAAGAAAGGCGACCTGCTGATGCAGATCGACCCCGACCACTACCGCATCGCGGTGAAGCAGGCCGAGTCGCTGGTCGCCTCGCGCAAGGCGACCCTGGAGATGCGCCAGCTGAACGCCCGGCGGCGCGCGGAAATGGATGAGATGGTGGTCTCCCGCGAAAGCCGCGACGACGCCCACAACACCGCCGCCGCGGCGATGGCCGACTACGAGCAGGCCAAGGCCCAGCTCGACGCCGCGCGCCTGAACCTGGAGCGCACCCGGGTGGTGGCGCAGGTCGACGGCTACGTCACCAACCTCAACGTGCACCGTGGCGACTACGCGCGGGTCGGCGAGGCGAAGATGGCGGTGATCGACAAGAACTCCTACTGGGTCTACGGCTACTTCGAGGAAACCAAGCTGCCGTACATCCGCGAAGGCGACCCGGTGGACATGCAGCTGATGAGCGGCGAACACCTCAAGGGCCACGTGGAAAGCATCGCCCGCGGTATCTACGACCGCGACAACCCGGAAAGCCGCGAGCTGACCGCCGACGTCAACCCCACTTTCAACTGGGTGCGCCTGGCCCAGCGCGTGCCGGTGCGGGTACACATCGACGAAGTGCCGGACGGCGTGCTGCTCTCGGCGGGGATCACCTGCACGGTGATCGTCAAGCCACAAGGGCGCGACGACCAGGCCTCGGCGGCGCAGGCGCCGGGGCGGGCCGGTTGAGTGGAAGAGGCATGGAGAAGCCCGGCGGATGCCGGGCTTTTTCGTTTCGGCGGGGCGGAAGAGGGCGCCACTCGCCAGGAATACGCTGCGGTTGGCGGCTGCCGGCGGTGAATATCCACCCGGCGGCCTAGGCTCCGACCTGTTCGGCCGGCGACACGATCAGGCCCTTGCCGCCGCGCGAGCGGCCGGAGCTGAGGTAGTCGGCGATGGACTCCTGGGTGACCTCGCCGAGGAACTGCTGGTCGGGGTCGAGCACCGGCAGCCAGGAGCTGTTGAACTCGTACATCCGCGACAACAGGATGCGCAGGTGCTCGTCGTGGCTGGCGGTGACCCGGAACGGGGTGACGAACGGTTCGCAGGTGCCTTCCTGGCGGCGCAGGTCCTTGCGTCGCACGTAGCCCAGGCCTTTGCCCTGGTCATCCACCACGATCAGGTAGCGCCGGTCGTTCTCGTCCATCAGTTCCAGCGCCTCGGCCACCGGGGTTTGCGGCCGGGCGGTGACCAGGCTGCTGTCGGCGGCGTCCTCGGCGCGCACCAGGAGCAGGCGCTTGAGCGTGCTGTCCTGGCCGGTGAAGGCGCTGACGAACTCGTCCGCCGGGTGCGCCAGCAGGGTATCCGGGTGGTCGTACTGGAGCAGCCGGCCGCTCTTGAACACCGCCACCTTGTCGCCCAGCTTGATGGCTTCGTCGATGTCGTGGCTGACCATGATCACGGTCATGCCGAGCTTGCGCTGCATCTCGAAGAACTCGTTCTGGATCGACTCGCGGTTGATCGGATCGACCGCGCCGAACGGCTCGTCCATCAGCAGCAGCGGCGCGTCCGCCGCCAGCGCGCGGATCACCCCGACGCGCTGCTGCTGGCCGCCGGAGAGTTCGCGCGGGTAGCGTTGCAGGTACTGCTTGGGCTCCAGCTTGACCATGCTCATCAGCTCGCGGGCCTTCTCCTTGCAGCGCGCCTTGTCCCAGCCGAGCAGGCGCGGCACGACCATGATGTTTTCCTCGATGGTCATGTTCGGGAACAGGCCGATCTGCTGGATCACGTAGCCGATGTGGCGGCGCAGGGTGACTTCGTCGAGGTCCGCGGTGTCCTGGCCGTCGATCAGTACGCGGCCGGAGGTCGGCGGGATGATCCGGTTGATCATCTTCAGGGTGGTGGTCTTGCCGCAGCCGGAGGGGCCGAGGAAGACGCAGATCTCGCCTTTCTCCACGGTCAGGCTGACGGAATCGACGGCGCGGAACTCCTTGCCGTTCTTCTGGGTGAAGGTCTTGCTGAGCTTGTCCAGTTCGATCATGTTCGGCTCCTGTCAGTGCGCGCTGGCGCGCAGTCCCTTGGGGGTGAGGATGCGTTGCAGCCATTGCAGCAGCAGGTCGGCGACGATGGCCAGGAGGCTGACCAGTACCGCGCCGACCACCAGCATCGGCATGTTGCTCTGGCTGATGGAAGTGAGGATCAGCACGCCCAGGCCGCCGGCGCCGATCACCGCGGCGATGGTCATCACGCCGATGTTCATCACCACGGCGGTGCGTACGCCGGCGAGGATCACCGGCACCGCGAGGGGAATGTCGACCATCCGCAGGCGTTGCCAGAATGTCATGCCGATGCCCTTGCCGGCCTCGCGGATGCCCGCTTCGACGCCGGTCAGGGCGAGGTAGGTGTTGCGCAGGATCGGCAGCAGCGAATAGAGGAACACCGCGGTGATCGCCGGCAGCGGCCCGAGGCCCTGGCCGAATACCGAGTAGACCGGCATCAGCAGGCCGAACAGGGCGATCGAGGGGATGGTCAGCATCACCGTGGCGGCGCCCTGCAACGGGCCGGCCAGCCACGTGAAGCGGGTCATCAGCACGCCCAGCGGCACGCCGACGAGGATCGCCAGGCCTACGGCGACCAGTACCAGCAGCAGGTGCTGGAGGGTGAGCTGGCCGACCTGGGACCAGTCGAGATGGGAAAGCACGCTGAAGAAGTCCATTACTGGCTACCTCCCTGGCCGTCGTCGAGCAGGCGGTGTTCGCGGAGGAAGTCGGCGGCGACCTTCTGTGGCGTCTGCTGCTCGATATCGACCCGCGCGTTGAGCGCCTGCATGGTGGCGTCGTCGAGCCGCTCGATGATCGGATCGAACAGCGTGGCGAACTCCGGATGGCGCTGCATGACCTCCTTACGCACCACCGGGGCGGCGTTGTAGAAGGGGAAGTACTGCTTGTCGTCCTTCAGCACGCGCAGCTTGAAATCCTTCAGGCGGCCGTCGGTGGTGTAGACGAGGCCGAGGAACACCTGGCGGTTCTTCAGCGCGGTGTAGACCAGCCCGGCGTCCATCTGGCGGATGTCGTTGCGGGTGAAGTGCAGGCCGTACAGCTCGCTCATGGGGCCGAGGCCGTCGGGGCGGCCGGCGAACTCCGGGTCCATGGCGAACAGGTGGGTGCTCCCGGGCTCGGCCTCCTGCTGTTCGGCGAGCACCCGCGCGAGATCGCTGACGCTCTGGATGCCCAGGCGCTCGGCCTGTTCCTCGGGCATGGCCAGGGCATAGGTGTTGTTGAAGCGGGTCGGCTTCAGCCAGACCAGGCCCTGGGCTTCGTCGAGTTGCTTGACCCGGCGGTAGGAAGCCGCGGCGTCGAGCTTCTCGTCGATGTGGTTGTAGACGATCAGCGACGAGCCGGTGTACTCCCAGACGATATCCAGTTGGCCGCTTTCCTGGGCGGCGCGGGCCAGGGTGCTGCCCAGCCCGGTGGTGACCGTCACGTCGTAGCCGCGCTTCTGCAGGAACTGCGCGGTGATGGCGGTGAGGATGCGCTGCTCGGTGAAGGTCTTGCCGCCGATGCGCAGGGTTTCCGCCTGCGCCAGGCCGGCGGCGAGCAGGCCGGCGCAGGCCAGGCAGAGTGAGCGGATCAGTCGGTTCATCAGGCCTCCTTGGCGGTCAGGCCGCGTTCCAGGAACATGCGGCTGAACAGCACCACCAGGGCGTCCAGCAGCAGGGCGAGGAGCGCCGTGCAGGCGGCGCCGAGCAGCAGTTGCTGGTGGTTGTTCAGGTAGATGCCGGGGAAGATCAGGCTGCCCAGGCTGTTGGCGCCGATCAGGAACGCCAGCGGCGCGGAGCCGACGTTCAGCGCCAGGGCCACGCGCACGCCGCCGACGATGATCGGCACCGCGTTCGGCAGTTCCACCCGCAGCAGCACCTGGTTGGGCGTCATGCCGATGCCGGTGGCGGCTTCCTTCAGCGCCGGCGAGACATTGCGCAGACCCTCGTAGGTGTTGCGCACGATCGGCAGCAGCGAGGCGAGGAACAAGGCGAGGATCGCCGGGCCGTTGCCGATGCCGATGATCGCCAGGGCGATGGCCAGCACCGCCAGCGGCGGGATGGTGTTGCCGACGTTGAAGACCTGCATCAGGCGTTCGGCCTGGGCCTGCATGCCGGGACGGCTGAGCAGGATGCCGGCCGGCACGCCGACCAGCAGGGCGGCCGCCATCGAACTGAAGACCAGCACCAGGTGGGCCTGCAAGTAGAACAGCAGGTCCTCGCGGTAGTGGAGGATGGTCGCGGGGGTGATCCAGTGGATCAGCAAGGCCAGTACGGCGGCTGCGGCGCAGAGGCCGAGCAGGGCCTTGCCACAGGTTTTCACCATGGTCGGGACTCCCTTCGGAATGAGCGTTGGCTACGCTGTCGGGCGCTTCGTCGAAGCGCGGAAACAGGCCGGAAATCAAAGGCTTCGGATGGGCACCGAATTGCCGGCCCTGAAAGGGTTGACCGTTCGTCGTTCGCGGAGGTTCAACGAAACGGCCATGCTTGTGCCATGACCGGGCCTGGGCAAGCGGCCGCAGCCGCCGTCTCGCCTGGGCTGGCGGCGAACGAAGAAATTTTCCCGGGGGAGCGGGCGAGAAGGGCGTTGCCGCGTCGGCGGCGCGCCATGCACCGTATCGGTGCGATCGACGCCCAGGGCTTTTCTGCGGTTATGATGCGGGTTCCGAAATTTTCTCGGGCTTTTCCAGACATTCGCACCCCACGGTTCACGGATCGGCCTTTTGGGGTAGGTGTTTTACCTTCTGCTAAGGGAGTACCCCGCGTCATGCTCGATCTCGTCGCGGCATTCATTGCCTTGACCACCTTGCTCACCTACGTCAACTACCGCTTCATCCGCCTGCCGCCGACTATCGGCGTGATGGCCACGGCGCTGGTGTTCTCGCTGATCGTCCAGGGGCTGTCGGAACTGGGCTATCCGATCCTCGAGGTGGAGATGCAGGAAATCATCCGCCGCATCGACTTCTCCGAAGTGCTGATGACCTGGTTCCTGCCCGCGCTGCTGTTCGCCGGCGCACTGCACGTCGACCTCTCCGACCTGCGCAGCTACAAGTGGCCGATCGGCCTGCTGGCCACCGCCGGGGTGCTGATCGCCACCTTCGTCATCGGTGGCCTGGCCTACTACACCTTCCCGCTGTTCGGCTGGCAGGTGGATTTCATCTACTGCCTGCTGTTCGGCGCGCTGATCTCGCCGACCGACCCCATCGCCGTGCTCGGCATCCTCAAGTCCGCCGGCGCGCCGAAACCGCTGGCGACCACCATCGTCGGCGAGTCGCTGTTCAACGACGGCACCGCGGTGGTGGTGTTCGCCATCATCCTCGGCATCCTCCAGCTCGGCGAGGCGCCCACGGTCAGTGCCACGGCGATCCTCTTCGTCCAGGAAGCCATCGGCGGCGTGCTTTTCGGCGCGGTGCTCGGCTACGGCGTGTTCGTGATGATGCGCGGCATCGACCAGTACCAGGTGGAGGTCATGCTGACCCTCGCCCTGGTCATCGGCGGCGCCGCGCTGGCCGCGCGCCTGCACGTATCGGCGCCGATCGCGATGGTGGTGGCCGGGCTGATCATCGGCAACCACGGACGCCACTACGCGATGTCGGACGAGACCCGGCGCTACGTGGACAAGTTCTGGGAGCTGATCGACGAGATCCTCAACGCCCTGCTGTTCGCCCTGATCGGCCTGGAGCTGCTGCTGTTGCCGTTCTCCTGGCTGCACGTGGCGGCGGCCTTCGCCCTCGGCGGCGCGGTGCTGGTCTCGCGCCTGCTCACGGTGGGTCCGGCGATCCTGGTCCTGCGCCGTTTCCGTGGCGCCAACCGGCAGGTACCGGCGGGCACCATCCGCATCCTGGTCTGGGGCGGGCTGCGCGGCGGCGTCTCGGTGGCGCTGGCGCTGTCCCTGCCGCTGGGGCCGGAGCGCGACCTGATCCTCAGCCTGACCTACATCGTGGTGCTGGTATCGATCCTGCTCCAGGGGCTTTCCATCGGCCCGCTGGTGCGTCGTATCTACGCCGGCCAGCCGCTGGAGAAAAGCGAGGGGGCGCACTGAGCGCGGCCTTCGCAAGGCGAGCGCCCGCCGTCATGGCGGGCGTTTTCGTTGGCGGCCATCAGGCGCTGTCCTGTGGCGCTTCGTTGCGATGGGTGCCGCGCAGGTTCATCGCCGCCAGGCAGACCTGCAGCAGGATCAGCGCATAGGCCTGGGCGTACAGGCCCCAGGCGATCCACAGCAGGTTGCTGGCGAGGAACACCCAGAAGCCGACCTTGCGTCGTCGCCGGTGCGCCGACGCCACCAGCCAGGCGGCCACCACCGTGACCAGCATGGCGGGCCATTGCAGGTAGTCCAGCCAATGCATGCGCGCATCCTTTTTCCGACCTTTGAGGGGTCAGACCAGCCCTGGCGCGGCAAAGTGCGGTCGGATCGGATAGCCGTGCAGCAGCGACCTGACCCGTTCCTCGTCGAGCGCCCCGTTGAACTCGGCGCCCAGGGCTTCGCGGTGGATGCCGGTGGCGCCCAGCCAGAGGGTATCGATGCGCGCGGCGAGGGCGCCGGGGACGTCGGTCACCAGCGAGTCGCCGACGAACAGGATGTGCCGCGCGCCGCGCGCTTCCAGTTGCCGCTGGGCGATGCGGAAGGCCGCCGGGTCGGGCTTGCCGTACCAACTGACCTGGCCGCCTTCCTCGCTGAACAGCTCGGCGAGCATGCCCGCGCCGTATACCGTGCGGCCGCCGGAAACCACCACGCGGTCCGGGTTGGCGCAGAGGAACGGCAGGTCGGTGGCGCCGCGCAGGGGCGCGAAGCGCTGTTCCAGTTCTTCCTGGGGAAAGCTGCCGACGCCGACGATCAGCGCCGCCTGGGCGATGTCCTCGACGAAGCGCTCGCGGATTTCCGCCGGCCAGCTCTGCTGGGCCAGGCCGACGCCGGCCAGGTAGATGCCGCCACGCCGGTAGTCGGCGGTTTGCAGCAGGGCGTCGATGGTCAACTGGCCGGAGGTGGTGATGCCGGCGAACCAGTCGCGCTGGATGCCCAGGCGCTCGAGCCCGGCGCTCATTTCCACCACGCTGCTGGACGAGTTGCTGAGGAACCAGACCGGGCGGCCTTCGGCGTGCCGCCGGGCGAGCCAGGCGAGGGCGCCGGGGAACGCCTCGGCGCCGTCCATCACTACGCCCCAGAGATCGAGAAGGAAGCCGTCATAGTCGGCGCAGAGCGCTTCCAGTTGCGCATGGTCGAGCAGGCGGGTGCTGGTGGCGGCGCTGAAGCGCGGGGAGGTCGGGGCATCGCTCATGGGAGTCTCGTCGCGGCTGTCGAAGTGGGCCGCCGCGTGCGGCGGCGAGCCCCAAGGGTGCCAAACTTGCGTGACGGGACCAAGCCTTTCGGCCCTGCGCGTGTTTACGGCCGGTCGAGCGCCTGGGCCATCCACTCGCGCACATGGCAGAGGGCGAAGCGCGATGGGCTGCATTCGCCGTTGGCCATCGCCAGGCGCAGGCCGTCGACGTCGGCGCCGCGCACATAGGCGCTGGCGTCGCGCATGTCGTCCTCGTCGCCGAAACCGCCGTGCTGCATTTCCTCCAGCGCGGCCTGCTTGTCCCAGCCCTGCACGACGATGCGGTACATGGCGGCGAACAGTCCGGTGCGGTTGTTGCCGTGCTTGCAGTGCATCAGTACCGAGCCTTCGCGCTCGGCGGCCTGCAACTGGCGGAGGACGCTGAGCACCTCGGCGTCGTCGACCCGGTCGGCGTGGGTTGGCAGGCTGAGCACCCGCACCGGAGCCTGGCCCAGCCAGGCGCGGTCGTCGTCCTTGATGAAGCTGACCACCGTCTTCACCTGCAGGCGTTGCAGCAGCGCGACGCTCTGTGCGTTGGGCAGCGCGCTGCGATAGAGGGTGGGGCTCATGCGGTAGAGGTTGATCGACGGGTCGACCGCTTGCGCCCAGGCTGGCGAACGCGTGGCGGCAGTCTCGGCGGCATGCAGCGGGCCGCCGAGCAGGAAGGCGCCGAGCACGGCGGCTAGGAGCAGGCGGAGCCAGGCGAGCGGTGAACGGTGCATGTCGGCCTCGTGCGGTGGGTGGCCAACACTAGGCGAGGGCGGGTCAAGCCGAGCTGAAGAGAATGTGAAGAATTCGTTGAGGCAGCCTCACCTGTCAGCGCAGGAAGAATCCATAGACCCTGCCGGAGAAGAACACCAGCAACAGCGCCGGATAGCACAGGTAGTGCAGCACCACGATGAGCAGTGCCGCCGGGCTGGGATCGCCTTTCAGCGAGGCGAGGCCGACCAGTAGCAGGTAAAGGATCCCGAGCACTCCGCCATACAGGGCGACCAGGCGCAAGCGCTCGCCCCAGGTCGGCCAGCGCCGCTGCGCGCGGGCGAACCACCAGGCCAGGCCGCCGGCGACCAGCGCGGCGATCAGCAGGCTGGCCGGCAGGCCGCCGAAGCGGACCACCCCGCGCAGCAGCACGTTGAGCAGGATCGCCGCGGCGATCCCGGCCAGGGCGTAGTAACGGATGGGTACGGCAAGGCGGTCGCCCATGGCGGTATCTCCTGGCGGTTTCAGAGGCGCGTGTCGAGGCCGAAGCGCTTCTTCAGCAGCCGCTCCAGCAGGCCGCGCGGCATCCAGCGGGCCAGCGCCGGCAGGGCCCGGCTGCCATTGCCGATGCGCACCAGCGGCGGGCGCGGACGGCGCTGCACGGCGGCGAGCAACTGGCGGGCGAAGTCTTCGGCGGGCGTGGGATTGTCCTGGGATGCCGCGGCGCGCGCCTGGATCTGCCGGCGCAACGGCCACCAGGGCGAGCGTTCGTCGACCACGCTGTCCATCTCGCGGCTGGCGCTGGCGCCGAAGTTCGAGGCGATGGCGCCCGGCTGCACTTCCAGCACCTCGACGCCGAACGGTGCCAGTTCCAGGCGCAGGGCATCGCTCAGCGCATGCACCGCGGCCTTGGAGGCGCAGTAGGCGCCGGCGAAGGGCGTGACCAGCACGCCGGAGACGCTGCCGACGTTCACCACCAGGCCGGACTTGCGCCTCAGCAGCGGGAACAGCGCGCGGGTCACGCCGACCACGGCGAACACGTTGGTCTCGAACTGCCGGCGCATGGCGTCGACGCCGCCGTCCAGCAGCGGACCCATGGCGCCGTAGCCGGCGTTGTTGACCAGGACGTCGAGGCCGGCGGCTTCGACTTCCAGCTCCTCGGCCAGACGGGCCAGCGCGGCGGCGTCGTTGACGTCCAGTTGCACCGCCTGGAAGCCGGCCTCGGCCAGGGCGCGCACGTCGTCTTCCTTGCGTGCGCTGGCCCAGACCCGGTAGCCGGCGCGCTGGAAGGCGTCGGCGAGGGCGCGGCCGATGCCGCTGGAGCAGCCGGTGACGAAGGCGACGGGTTGGCTCATGGGGCGGCGTTCCTTGGCTGGGAGTTGGAAGGAGGGCGGCCTACCGTACTGGATTCGCCGGCCGCGGAAAACCGCCCGAAGGCTCGGTCAGGCGTCCTTGCGCGCGATCCGCAGCGCCAGCGGCATGCGAACCCTGCGTGTCGAGGTCGGCTCGCCCCAGAGCGCGGCGACCCGTTGCAGGGCCTGGCGCACGAAAGCGTTGCCCTGCGCCTCGCGGCACAGGCGGCTGGCCGACTAGGTGGCCATGTAGTCGAACAACCGGGCCAGGCTCCATTGTTGCTCGATGACGAAGGCCGGCGCGGGGAGTTCGCCCAGCGGCAGCTCGACATCCCGGTAGGCGTTCCACAGCAGGCGGTTCTGTTGCGCCCAGTACGGGCCGATCGGGCGCAGGTATTCCTCGTCGATGGCGGCATCGATCTGCGCGTCGATGCTGAACCAGCCGTAGCCCCAGGCGGCGAACACGCCGCCGGGACGCAGCACGCGCAGCAGCTCGCGGTTGAAGCGCGAGTGGTCGAACCAGTGCCAGGCCTGGGCTACGCAGACCAGGTCGAAGGCGGCGTCGGGATAGTCGGTGGCTTCGGCGTCCTGCACGCTGTAGCGGATACCCGGATGGACAACGGCGTGTTCGATCTGCTGCGCGCTGGTGTCGCTGGCGAGGACTTCGCCGAAGTGCTGCGCCAGGCCGAGCGCGGCCTGGCCGGTACCGGTGGCGCAGTCCCAGGCGCGCCGGCGCTGGCCGCAGAGCCCGGCGAGATGGCGGTAGAGCGCATCGGGATAACGCGGGCGGGCGCTGGCGTAGGCAGCGGAGCCCTGGTCGAACAGACGGCGGGTTTCCATCGGGTCCTCCCTCGGTCAGTTGCCGAAACGCCCGTCCAGGCGTTCGGCGCGGAATTCCAGGGTGCTGGCGCGATAGCCCGGACGCAGCGGCGGCAGCGGCAGGCAGTCGTGCCAGCTGTCGCCGCCGAGCAGGGCGTTCGGCGCCCGGTAGCGCGGGCTGTCGAAGCTGGTGTCGGCCAGGTTGACGCTGTCGCCGGGGCGGTAGGCGGCGATCCTCCAGCGTAGCTCCAGCAACGGACGGTCGCTGCCGTTCTTCAGCTCGACCGCCAGCGGCCGGTCCACCGGACAGCGTTCCGGCGCATAGCTCAGGCGCAGTTCCTGGCGTTGCAGGTGGCGGCTTTCGTCGTTGTCCTGCCAGATCACCCAGGCCGCCACCAGGCCCAGCCCGGCGAGAGCCGCCAGGGAGACCGGCAGGGCCTTGGCCGGGTATCGGACGAGGAGGATGACCCAGGTGAGAACCAGCAGCGCACCGATCAGCATTGAAATGTCCTTTCTTCGAAGCCGAGGGGACATCCTAGCGCACTGCTGCGTATCGCAGGCGGTACGGGCACGCTTACGCGGCGGAGGAGCCGCGATATGCGCGAGGGAGGCCGAAAGGCGGGCGGCAGGCTGGGGATCGCCGCCGCCCCCGGCCTCGCCGTCATTCGCAGCGGCGCTTGCCGCCCGGCGTCAGCAGACGCTCCAGCTCGACGAACAGGCGCTCGGCGTCCTGCGCCTCGCAGTCCTCGCCGTAGCGCTTCTTCAGGCCGTGTTCGCTGAGGGTCAGGTGCAGGGTCGGGACTACCTCGTGGCGCGCCAGGCAGCCTTTCACGCAATGCAGCGGGCATCCGTCGAGGGCTAGGATCGGTCGCCCGGAGCGGGCCCGGCGGACCAGCAGCGGGACGTCGCCGCCGACTCCGGCGATGCAGGACATCTCCGCCAGCCGGGCGCGATCCAGGCGCAGCGCGAGATCGTTGGCCAGTTGCGCCACGTTGGAGCAGCCGGAGCAGGCGTAGACCAGGGGAAGGGGATCGTCGGGGCTGCGTTCGAACATCATGACGGGCGCCTCGTGGAAGGAAGCCGCCAGTATCGACGCAGCGCCGCGGTGGATTTCTTGACCGGAATCAAGCCCGCGCGCGGCTTACACCAGGTCGTTCTCCACCGCCCACACCGCGGCCTCGACCCGCGAACGCATGCCGAGCTTGTGCAGCACCCGCTTGACATGGACCTTCACCGTGCCTTCGGTGATGTCCAGCTTTCGCGCGATCATCTTGTTGCTGTAGCCGTGGGCGATCTGGCGGAGGATCTGCCGTTCGCGCTCGGTCAGCTCGTCGAGGCTCTTCGAGCGGTCGTCGCCCCGCAGGGCCTGGGCGAGGATCTGGGTCAACTGCGGGCTGAGGGTCATCTGTCCGGTGGCGGCCTGGCGGATGTGCTCGAGCAGGCGCTCCGGCTCCATGTCCTTGAGCAGGTAGCCGTCGGCGCCGGCGCGCAGGACGTTGACCACGTCGCCCTTGTCGTCGGACACGGTGAACACCACGATGCGTGCGTCGACTCCGGCCTCGCGCAACGCGCGCAGGGTGTCCAGGCCGTTCATGCCCTTCATGTTCAGGTCCAGCAGGATCATGTCCGGGTCCAGCTCGGCGGCCAGGTGCAGGGCTTCCTCGCCGCTGCCGGCCTCGCCGACCACGCTGAGGTCGTCTTCCAGTTCGAGCAACTGGGCGACGCCCTTGCGCATCATCGGATGGTCGTCCACCAGCAGCAGGCGAACCGGTTCGTCGGCGGTGGCTGGCATGTCCGTCATGGGGTCGGCTCCTTGGCGGCGGAGGGTTGCAGGGCGGTCGGCACGAAGCTGAAGAGCACTCGCGTGCCGTGGGGCGCGCGCGCTTCGAAGCGTAACTGGCTGCCGAGGGTCTGGCCGCGCTCCTGCATGATGGTAAGCCCATAGTGGCCGCTGCGGTTCTGCTGCGGATCAAAGCCGACGCCATCGTCCTCGACGGCGATGCTCACCTGGCCGTCGGCCTGGCTGCTCAGGCGCACCCAGGCCCGTTGCGCCTGCGAATGGCGAACCACGTTGGAGAGCGCCTCGCGGACGATCTGCAGGACGTGGATTTCCTCGTTGGGGCTCAGCGGCACGTGTTGCAGGCGGTTGTCCAGTTCGATCGCCACCTCGCCGCGCTCGCCGAACTCGGCCACGGCGTTCCCCAGCGCGGCTTCCAGGCTCGGCTCGTCGAGGCTGAGGCGGAAGGTGGTGAGCAGTTCGCGCAGTTGCCGGTAGGCGCCGTTGAGGCCTTCGCGCAGTTCGTCGAGGGTGTCCTCGATCTTCTCCGCCGGCGCCTCGCGCTTGAGCAGGGTGCCCAGGCGGCTGACCTGGATCTTCAGGTAGGACAGCGACTGTGCCAGCGAGTCGTGCAGTTCACGGGCGATGGTGCCGCGCTCGGCGAACAGGGCCAGGCGGCTTTCCTGTTCCTGTTGCAGGGACAGGGCGAAGGTGCGGGCGATGTTGTCGCAGAAGGTCTCGATCAGTTGCTGCTGCCAGTTCTCCAGGCGGCCGCTGCGGCTTTCGATGAACAGTTCGCCGAAACGGTGGCCGGCGATGGACAGGGGCTGCATCAGCAATGGCTGGGCCAGGGACGAGGGTTGGTCGCAGGCGCTGGCCTGCTCGCGGCAGCTACCGCAGTCGCCCTGCAGGCAGAAGTCCGCCGGGCGCTCGGTGGTGGTCAGCGAACTGTAGGCGCGCTCGACCCCGTCCTTGTTCAGGCAGAGGGTCACGCGGCCGGCGTCTAGCACTTTCTCCAACTGGTTCAGCAGCGGTTGCAGGGTGCGGCTGTCGTAGGGGTTCTCGCCCAGCCGGCGGGCGCTGGCGTAGAGCAGTTCGAGGCGCTGGTGGCTCTGCGAGAGGGCGCGGGTCTTGTCCTCCACGCGCTCTTCCAGGTCGCCGTAGATGCTCTTCAGCTCGCCGGCCATCTGGTTGAAGCGCTCGCCCAGTTGCGCCAGTTCGTCCTCGCCGCTGTAGGTGACCCGCGCGTCCAGCTCGCCGCGGCCCAGGCGGCGGGCGGTGCTGGTGAGTTCGCGCAGCGGGCCGATGACGTGGTAGCTGAGGTCGTAGAGGGTGACGAACACCACCAGCAGGCTGAGGAACAGGCACAGGCCCTGCACCGTGCTGAGCAGTTGCGAGCGGCGCTCGGCCTTGGCCTGGAGGATGCCGACGAAACGGTCGATGTCGCCGACGTAGGCGTCCAGCACGGCGCGTCCGGGCAGCGCGCGCGGGTCCAGGCGCGCCAGGCCCTCGCGCAGCTCCTGGTGCAGCTGGCGGATCGGGTCGTCGGCGTCCTGGCGTTGCAGCAGGCGGCGGATGTCGCCGCTGTCGAGGCGTTCGCCGAGGGTCCCGAGCAGCGCCTGGCGGCCTTCCAGGCTGGGCTCCAGGGCGACCCGGTAGGTGAGCATGCGCAACGAGCCGGCGTGGTTGATCACCGCGGCGTCCTGGTGCGTGTAGTCGGCGAAGAGCAGGGCGCTGAACATCCCGATCAGCGCCAGCGATACCAGCAGGGTGAGGTAGCAGCCGAAGCGGACTACCAGGGAGCGGCGCAGGATCGGCTTTCCGGCCCTGTCACTACCTCCAAAGAATCTGTCCCGCTGGTCAGCGTCCGGCGCGGTCGCCTTGCTCATGTGAAAAGCCTTTTAAAACAGTGGGTTGCGCAATAATTCAGACCATACCTCTTTCGAGGTAGGGGCGCGCATCTAGGCACGGAACGGCCGGTATTTCATTGATTCCTATCAAATTTGCATAGGAACACCTTCCCTAGGCTCTCGCTGAACGCTGTCCGTGCAGAGAGTTTAGCCATGGCTTCCCTACGTCAGAAACAGTACTCCGTCCTCGGCATGAGTACCTTGTCCTTCGCGGTGAATTTCGCCGTGTGGACGATGTTTTCGATCATCGGCATCCGCATCAAGGACGAGCTCGGCCTGAGCGAATCCCAGTTCGGCCTGATGGTCGCCCTGCCGATCCTCACCGGCTCCCTGGTGCGCCTGCCGCTGGGCCTGATCACCGACCGCTTCGGCGGCCGCATCGTGTTCTTCATCCACATGCTGCTGGTGGCCATCCCGATCTACGGCCTGGCCTTCGCCAGCCAGTACTGGCACTACCTGGTGCTCGGCCTGTTCGTCGGCCTGGCCGGCGGCTCCTTCGCGGTCGGCATCGCCTACACCTCGGCCTGGTTCGAGAAGGAGCGCCAGGGCACCGCGATGGGCATCTTCGGCGCCGGCAACGCCGGCGCGGCGATCACCAACCTGGTGGCGCCGATGATCGTGGTCGCCTTCGGCTGGCGCATGGTGCCGCAGGTCTACTCGGTGGCCATGCTGGTCACCGCCGTGCTGTTCTGGCTGTTCACCTGGACCGATCCGGCGCACCTCAAGGGTGCCGCCGAGGCCAGCCAGCGGCCGACCCTGGCCAAGCAACTGGCGCCGCTCGCCGAGCTGCGCGTCTGGCGCTTCGGTCTGTACTACTTCTTCGTCTTCGGCGGCTTCGTCGCCCTGGCCCTGTGGCTGCCGAAGTACTACATCGCCGAATACGGCCTGGACCTGAAGACCGCGTCCTTCATCACCATGCTGTTCACCCTGCCGTCCGGCCTGATCCGCGCCCTCGGTGGCTGGTTCAGCGACCACTACGGCGCGCGCTCGGTGAATTGGGGCGTGTTCTGGGTCTGCCTGGTGTGCCTGTTCTTCCTCTCCTACCCGCAGACCACCATGACCATCCACGGCATCCAGGGCGACCTCAGCCTGGGCATCGGCCTGAACGTCTGGCTGTTCACCTTCCTGGTGTTCGTCGTCGGCATCGCCCAGGGCTTCGGCAAGGCCAGCGTGTACCGGATCATCCACGACTACTACCCGAGCAACATGGGCACCGTCGGCGGCATGGTCGGGGTGATCGGCGGCCTCGGCGGCTTCTGCCTGCCGATCCTGTTCGGCTACGCCGCCGACCACATCGGCGTGCGCTCCTCCTGCTTCATGTTGCTGTTCGGCCTGACCGTGGTCTGCATGGTCTGGATGCACTACGCGATCAAGCAGCAACGCCGCATCGACGGCCAGGCCGTCTCGGCCGACGTCGACCTTCCTCCCACCCTTCCCACCCACTCCTGAGGTAATGCCGTCATGGGCATGATCGCCAATACCCAACTGAAAGCCGCACGGGGACCGCTGCTGCTCGACTGGCGCCCCGAGGACCCCGAGTTCTGGGCGCGCAACGGCAAGCGCATCGCCAGCCGCAACCTGTGGATCTCGATCCCCGCGCTGCTGCTCGCCTTCGCCGTGTGGATGATCTGGAGCACGGTGACCGTGCGCCTGAACAGCGCCGGCTTCGCCTTCAGCAACGACCAGCTGTTCCTGCTCGCGGCGCTGCCGTCGATCTCCGGCGCCACCCTGCGGGTGTTCTATTCGTTCATGGTGCCGATCTTCGGCGGCCGTCGCTGGACCGCCCTGAGCACCGCCTCGATGCTGATCCCGTGCATCTGGCTGGGCTTCGCCGTGCAGGACCCGAGTACCCCGTACTGGGTGTTCGCCCTGATCGCGCTGCTCTGCGGCTTCGGCGGCGGCAACTTCGCCTCGAGCATGTCCAACATCAGCTTCTTCTATCCGAAGAGCCAGCAGGGCACCGCCCTCGGCCTGAATGCCGGGCTCGGCAACCTCGGCGTCTCGGTGATGCAGTTCGCCGTGCCGCTGGCGGTGGCCGGCGGCCTGTTCGGCGCCTTCGGTGGCGAGCCGCAGCAGCTCGGCGACGGCGGTCGCCTGTGGCTGCAGAACGCCGGCTGGATCTGGGTGCCGTTCATCGCCGTGGTATCGGTCGCGGCCTGGTTCGGGATGAACGACATCGCCGACGCCAAGGCCTCGTTCCGCGACCAGGCGGTGATCTTCAAGCGCAAGCACAACTGGCTGATGTGCTGGCTGTACGTGGCCACCTTCGGCTCGTTCATCGGCTTCTCGGCCGGCTTCGCGATGCTCAGCAAGACCCAGTTCCCCGACATCAACCCGCTGCAATACGCCTTCCTCGGTCCGCTGGTGGGCGCCCTCAGCCGGCCCCTGGGCGGCTGGCTGGCGGACAAGTTCGGCGGCGCGCGGATCACCCTGTGGAACTACGCACTGATGATCGGCGGGGTGTTCACGGTGATCGCCTTCCTGCCGGGCGACGGCGGCCAGGGCAACTTCTTCGGCTTCCTTGGCGCCTTCATCCTGCTGTTCTTCTTCGCCGGCATCGGCAACGGTTCCACCTTCCGCATGATCCCGGTGATCTTCCGCAACGAGTGGGCCCGGCGGGTGCGCGACGGCCAGGCCGACGAAGCCGGCGCGGCGCGCAACGCGAGCATGGAGTCGGCCGCGGTGATCGGCTTCTCCGCCGCCATCGGCGCCTTCGGTGGGTTCTTCATCCCGAAGGCGTTCGGCACCTCGCTGCACATGACCGGCAGCGCCGAGGGCGCCCTCTACGTGTTCATCGCCTACTACCTGAGCTGCATCGTCGCCACCTGGTGGTGGTACGCGCGCAAGGGTGCGGAGAGTCCCTGTTGAGTCCGTCGGCAGCAGCCCGCGGCAACCCCTGATTAGCGTTGTAACGCCCGGCACAGACCGGGTGAGGAGATCAAGATGAGTCACCTGCTCGACCGCCTGCAGTTCTTCAAGAAGAAGCAGGGCGAATTCGCCGATGGCCACGGCGAGACCAGCAACGAGAGCCGCGCCTGGGAAGGTGCCTACCGGCAGCGCTGGCAGCACGACAAGATCGTGCGCTCCACCCACGGGGTGAACTGCACCGGCTCCTGCTCCTGGAAGATCTACGTGAAGAACGGCCTGATCACCTGGGAAACCCAGCAGACCGACTACCCGCGCACCCGTCCGGACCTGCCCAACCACGAGCCGCGCGGCTGCCCGCGCGGGGCCAGCTATTCCTGGTACATCTACAGCGCCAACCGCCTGAAGTACCCGAAGGTGCGCAAGCCGTTGCTCAAGCTCTGGCGCGAGGCGCGGGCGCAGCACGGCGACCCGGTGAACGCCTGGGCCAGCATCGTCGAGGACGCCGCCAAGGCGAAGAGCTACAAGAGCCAGCGCGGCCTGGGCGGCTTCGTCCGTTCCAGCTGGGACGAGGTCACCGAGATCATCGCCGCGGCCAACGTCTACACCGCCAAGACCTACGGTCCGGACCGGGTGATCGGCTTCTCGCCGATCCCGGCCATGTCGATGGTCAGCTACGCCGCCGGCGCCCGCTACCTGTCGCTGATCGGCGGGGTCTGCCTGAGCTTCTACGACTGGTACTGCGACCTGCCGCCGGCCAGCCCGCAGATCTGGGGCGAGCAGACCGACGTGCCGGAGTCGGCCGACTGGTACAACTCCAGCTACATCATCGCCTGGGGCTCCAACGTGCCGCAGACGCGGACCCCGGACGCGCACTTCTTCACCGAGGTGCGCTACAAGGGAACCAAGACCGTCTCCATCACCCCGGACTATTCCGAGGTGGCCAAGCTCACCGACCTCTGGCTCAACCCCAAGCAGGGCACCGACGCCGCGCTGGGCATGGCCTTCGGTCACGTGATCCTGAAGGAATTCCACCTCGACCGGCCGAGCGCCTACTTCGTCGACTACTGCCGCCAGTACACCGACATGCCGATGCTGGTGTTGCTGGAAGAACACGCCGGCGGCGCGTTCAAGCCGACCCGCTACCTGCGCGCCGCCGACCTGGCGGACAACCTCGGCCAGGACAACAACCCCGAGTGGAAGACCATCGCCTACGACGAGCGCAGCGGCGGGCTGGTCTCGCCCACCGGCGCCATCGGCTATCGCTGGGGCGAGTCAGGCAAGTGGAACATCGCCGAGCTGGACGGCAGGAGCGGTGACCAGACGCGCCTGCAACTGTCGCTGCTCGATGGCCCGGAACATGCCTGCGAGGTGGCCTTCCCGTATTTCGCCGGGCAGGAGCACCCGCACTTCAAGGGCGTCGCCAACGACGAGGTACTGCTGCGCCGGGTGCCGTTCCGCGAGATCGTCGCGGCGGACGGCAAGCGCCTGCGGGTGGCCACCGTCTACGACCTGCAGATGGCCAACTACAGCATCGACCGCGGCCTGGGCGGCGACAACGTGGCGACCTCCTACGAGGACGCCGACACGCCCTATACCCCGGCCTGGCAGGAGCGCATCACCGGCGTTCCGGCGGCGCGCGCGACGCAGGTCGCCCGCGAGTTCGCCGACAGCGCCGACAAGACCCGCGGCAAGGCGATGGTGATCATCGGCGCGGCGATGAACCACTGGTACCACATGGACATGAACTACCGCGCGGTCATCAACATGCTGATGATGTGCGGCTGCATCGGCCAGAGCGGCGGCGGCTGGGCGCACTATGTCGGCCAGGAGAAGCTGCGCCCGCAGACCGGCTGGGCGCCGCTGGCCTTCGGCCTGGACTGGAGCCGGCCGCCGCGGCAGATGAACGGCACCAGCTTCTTCTACCTGCACAGCTCGCAATGGCGCCACGAGAAGCTGTCGATGCACGAGGTGCTGTCGCCGCTGGCCGACGCCAGCCGCTTCGCCGAACACGCCCTGGACTACAACATCCAGGCCGAACGCCTCGGCTGGCTGCCGTCGGCGCCGCAACTGAACCGCAACCCGCTGCGCATCGCCGCCGAGGCCGAGGCCGCCGGCCTGCCGGTCGCCGACTACGTGGTGCGCGAACTGAAGAGCGGCGGCCTGCGCTTCGCCAGCGAATCGCCGGACGATCCGCAGAACTTCCCGCGCAACATGTTCATCTGGCGCTCCAACCTGCTGGGCTCCTCCGGCAAGGGCCACGAGTACATGCTCAAGTACCTGCTCGGGGCGAAGAACGGGGTGATGAACGATGACCTCGGCAAGGCCGGCGGTCCGCGTCCCACCGAGGTCGACTGGGTCGACGACGGTGCCGAGGGCAAGCTCGACCTGGTCACCACCCTGGACTTCCGCATGTCCTCCACCTGCATGTACTCGGACATCGTCCTGCCGACCGCTACCTGGTACGAGAAGGACGACCTCAACACCTCCGACATGCACCCCTTCATCCATCCGCTGTCGGCGGCCACCGATCCGGCCTGGGAAGCCAAGAGCGACTGGGAGATCTACAAGGCCATCGCCAAGAAGTTCTCCGCCGTCGCCGAAGGCCACCTCGGCGTGGAGCAGGACCTGGTCACGGTGCCGCTGCTGCACGACACCCCCACCGAGCTGGCGCAGCCGTTCGGCGGCGACGGCCATGACTGGAAGAAGGGCGAGTGCGAGCCGATGCCGGGACGCAACCTGCCGACGCTGCACCTGGTCGAGCGCGACTACCCGAACGTCTACCGCAAGTTCACCTCGCTCGGTCCGCTGCTGGACAAGCTGGGTAACGGCGGCAAGGGCATCGGCTGGAACACCGAGAAGGAAGTGAAGCTGGTCGGCGACCTCAACCATCGCGTCGTCGAGAGCGGCGTCAGCCAGGGCCGGCCGCGCATCGACAGCGCCATCGACGCCGCCGAGGTGGTCCTCGCCCTGGCTCCGGAAACCAACGGCCAGGTCGCGGTCAAGGCCTGGGAAGCGCTGTCGAAGATCACCGGCCGCGAGCACGCCCACCTGGCGCTGCCCAAGGAAGACGAGAAGATCCGCTTCCGCGACATCCAGGTGCAGCCGCGCAAGATCATCTCCAGCCCGACCTGGTCCGGCCTCGAGGACGAGCACGTCAGCTACAACGCCGGCTACACCAACGTCCACGAGCTGATCCCGTGGCGCACCATCACCGGTCGCCAGCAGTTCTACCAGGACCACCCGTGGATGCAGGCGTTCGGCGAAGGCTTCGTCAGCTACCGGCCGCCGGTCAACACCCGGACCACCGAGAAGCTGTTGAACAGGAAGCCCAACGGCAACCCGGAGATCACCCTGAACTGGATCACCCCACACCAGAAATGGGGCATCCACTCCACCTACAGCGACAACCTGCTGATGCTCACCCTGTCGCGCGGCGGTCCGATCATCTGGCTCAGCGAGCACGACGCGGCCAAGGCCGGGATCGTCGATAACGACTGGGTCGAGGTGTTCAACGCCAACGGCGCGGCGACCTGCCGCGCGGTGGTCAGCCAACGGGTCAAGGACGGCATGGTGATGATGTACCACGCCCAGGAACGCATCGTGAACGTACCCGGCAGCGAGACCACCGGCACCCGTGGCGGCCACCACAACTCGGTGACCCGCGTGGTGCTCAAGCCGACCCACATGATCGGCGGCTACGCCCAGCAGGCCTGGGGCTTCAACTACTACGGCACGGTCGGCTGCAACCGCGACGAGTTCGTCGTGGTGCGCAAGATGAGCAAGGTCGACTGGCTGGACGAACCCCGCCACGGCGGACTCGGCGGCGACGCCCTGCCGCAACCGCTGCCCCAGGACATTTGAGGAGAGACGCCATGAAAATTCGTTCGCAAGTCGGCATGGTGCTGAACCTCGACAAGTGCATTGGTTGCCACACCTGCTCGATCACCTGCAAGAACGTCTGGACCAGCCGCGAAGGCATGGAGTACGCCTGGTTCAACAACGTCGAGACCAAGCCCGGGATCGGCTACCCGAAGGAATGGGAAAACCAGGAGAAGTGGAAGGGCGGCTGGGTGCGCGCGGCGGACGGTTCGATCCGCCCGCGCATCGGCGGCAAGTTCCGCGTGCTGGCGAACATCTTCGCCAACCCGGACCTGCCCGAGATCGACGACTACTACGAACCGTTCGACTTCGACTACCAGCACCTGCATACCGCGCCCAAGGCCGAACACCAGCCGGTGGCGCGCCCGCGCTCGCTGGTCTCCGGGCAGCGCATGGAGAAGATCGAGTGGGGCCCGAACTGGGAGGAGATCCTCGGCACCGAGTTCGCCAAGCGGCGCAAGGACAAGAACTTCGACCAGGTCCAGGCGGACATCTACGGTGAGTACGAGAACACCTTCATGATGTACCTGCCGCGCCTCTGCGAGCACTGCCTGAACCCGGCGTGCGTGGCGTCCTGCCCGAGCGGGGCGATCTACAAGCGCGAGGAGGACGGCATCGTCCTGATCGACCAGGACAAGTGCCGCGGCTGGCGGATGTGCATCTCCGGCTGCCCGTACAAGAAGATCTACTTCAACTGGAAGAGCGGCAAGTCCGAGAAGTGCATCTTCTGCTACCCGCGCATCGAGGCCGGCCAGCCCACCGTCTGCTCGGAGACCTGCGTCGGGCGCATCCGCTACCTCGGCGTGCTGCTCTACGACGCCGACCGCATCCACGAAGTGGCCAGTTGCGAGAACGAGCGCGAGCTGTACGAGAAGCAACTGGAGATCTTCCTCGATCCGTTCGACCCGGCGGTGATCGCCCAGGCGCGCAAGGACGGGGTGGCCGACAGCGTCATCGAGGCGGCGCAGAAGTCGCCGGTGTACAAGCTGGCGATGGACTGGAAGCTGGCCCTGCCGCTGCACCCGGAATACCGCACGCTGCCGATGGTCTGGTACGTGCCGCCGCTGTCGCCGATCCAGAACGCCGCCGCCGAGGGGCACATCGGCAGCGACGGGGTGATCCCGGACGTCGAGTCGCTGCGCATCCCCGTGCAGTACCTGGCCAACCTGCTCACCGCCGGCGACACCGCGCCGGTGCTGCTGGCGCTCAAGCGCCTGCTGGCGATGCGCGCCTACAAGCGCGCCGAGCACGTCGAAGGCCGCCAGGACCTGGAGGTGCTGGCCAAGGTCGGGTTGAGCGTGGAGCAGGTGGAGGAGATGTACCGCTACCTGGCCATCGCCAACTACGAGGATCGCTTCGTGATCCCCAGCGCGCACCGCGAGGAAGCGCTTTCCGATGCCTTCGCCGAGCGTTCCGGCTGCGGCTTCAGCTTCGGCAACGGCTGTTCCGGCGGCAGCAACTCCGCCGTCAACCTGTTCGGCGGCAAGCCGACCAACCGCCGCGACGTGATCCAGGTCGTGCAGATCCAGGAGTGAGCGCCATGAACGATCACAGCCAACTGTTCCGCCTGCTCGCCCTGCTGCTCGACTATCCACGCGCCGAGCTGCGCGAGGAGAGCCTCGGCCTGCATGCGCTGATCCGCACCTGCGAACTGCCGGAAGCGCTGCGCGACGGCCTCGCGGCGCTGCTCAACGAGCTCTGCCAGGGCGACCTGCTGGACGTCCAGGCGCGCTACGACGGTCTCTTCGAGCGCGGCCGCTCGGTCTCGCTGCTGCTCTTCGAGCACGTCCACGGCGAGAGCCGCGACCGTGGCCAGGCGATGGTCGACCTGCTCGACCGCTATACCGGGGCCGGCCTGCAGATCGACGTACCGGAGCTGCCGGACTACCTGCCGCTGTACCTCGAATACCTGTCGCTGCTGCCGTTCGCGGCGGCCAGCGAAGGGCTCGCCGAAGTGGCGCACATCCTCGGCCTGCTGGCGCTGCGCCTGGAGGAACGTGGCAGCGCCTACGCGGCGATCTTCGAGGCGTTGCTGGAACTCGGCGGCGAGCGCCCGGACCTCGGCGCGTTGCGTCGCGACCAGGCCCAGGAACAGCGCGACGACAGCCTGGAGGCCATCGACCGGGCCTGGGAGGAAACCCCGGTGAGCTTCACCGACCCTGCCGGCGGTTGCCCGTCGAGCAGCGGCCGCCGTCCGACGGCGTCCACCGAACAACCATTGCAATGGGTCGCCCAGCCGGTACCGCAGATGCAGTACCGCGCGGCCCGCGAAGGAGTCTGAGCATGTCGACCAATCTTCTGTTCTTCGGGATCTATCCCTATGTCGCGCTGCTGATCTGCCTGGTCGGCAGCTGGGCGCGCTTCGACCTCTCGCAGTACACCTGGAAGGCCGGTTCCAGCCAGATGCTCAGCAAGAAGGGCATGCGGGTATACAGCAACCTGTTCCACGTCGGCGTGCTGTTCATCCTCGCCGGCCACTTCGTCGGCCTGCTGACCCCGGCCTCGGTCTACCACCACCTGATCAGCACCGAGAACAAGCAACTGCTGGCGATGGTCTCCGGCGGCTTCTTCGGCGTGCTCTGCTTCATCGGCCTGAGCGGACTGATCCTGCGCCGCCTGACCGACGCGCGGGTGCGCGCCACCGGCAACGCCTCTGACCTGATGATCCTGCTGGTGCTCTACGCCCAGCTGATCCTCGGCCTCTCCACCATCGTCGCCTCGACCCATCACATGGATGGCTCGGTGATGGTGATGCTCGCCGACTGGGCCCAGGCCATCGTCACCCTGCGTCCGCTGGCGGCGGCCGAAGCCATCGCGCCGGTGGGCCTGGTCTACAAGCTGCACGTCGGCCTGGGCCTGACCCTGTTCGTGCTGTTCCCCTTCACCCGCCTGGTGCACATCGTCAGCGCGCCGGTGTGGTACCTGGGCCGGCGCTACCAGATCGTGCGCCAGAAACGTCCTGCCTGAACCCTGGGCGGCCGGCGCATCCGGCGCCGGCCCGCCGAACCGAGGTGATCGATCATGAGTTGCTCCCACTACGAAGAACGCGTCGAGAAGGTCGAACTGCCGCAACTGAAGGTCAACGGCGTGGCCATCGGCGAAGACCTGCTGGCCCGCGAACTGCAATACCACCCGGCGGACAGCTACGCGCTGGCGCTGGAGGCCGCCTGCCGTGCGCTGATCGTCCGCCAGTTGCTCCTGCAACGGGCCGACGCGCTGGGCATCGAGGCCCGCTGCGAAGACGGCGAGACGCCGGAGGAAGCGCGCATCCGCCAATTGCTGGAGGAAGAGGTGCAGGTCCCGGAAGCCGACGAAGACGCCTGCCGGACCTGGTACGCGGCCAATCCGGGACGCCTGCTCGGCCCCTGGCGCCTGCAATTGCGCCATGTGCTGCTGGCCTGCGCGCCGGACGACCTGGAAGGCCGCGAGACGGCGCGCAAGCAGGCCGCGGAGCTGCTCGACGAGTTGCGCGGGCATCCCGAGCGCTTCGTCGACCTGGCCCGGCGTTTCTCCGCCTGTCCGTCGAAGGAGGCGGGCGGCGACCTCGGCTGGATCGAGCCGGGGCAGACCGTCCCCGAATTCGAGAAGCGCCTGCTGCGCCGCGCGCCCGGGCTGCTGGAGCATCCGCTGGAAAGCCGCTATGGCCTGCATGTGGTGGAACTGCTGGGGCGCGAGGGCGGCGAGCCGCTCGACTTCGACGCGGCCCGCGCGCAAATCGCCGCGCACCTGCAAGCGCAAGTGTTGCAGCGGGCCGTGGGGCAGTACATCGGCGTGCTGGCGGGAGACGCCTGCATCGAGGGCTTCGCCTTCGAGGGCGCGGATGGGGCGCTGGTGCAATAGGTTTCGGCGCCGTTGTTTCCCTCTTCCTCCCGCACATCAATCGGAGTACCCAGGACATGACCGACTGGATCGATGGCCAAGGCCGACAGATCGACTACCTGCGCCTGTCGGTCACCGACCGTTGCGACTTCCGCTGTGTCTACTGCATGGCCGAGGACATGCGCTTCCTGCCGCGCCAGCAGGTGCTGACCCTGGAGGAGATCGAGCGGGTCGCCCGGCTGTTCGTCGCCGGCGGCGTGCGCAAGCTGCGCCTGACCGGCGGCGAGCCGCTGGTGCGGCCCGGCATCGTCGGCCTGTGCGAGCGCCTGGCGGCACTGCCGGGGTTGCGCGAACTGTGCATGACCAGCAACGGCTCGCAACTGGTGCGCTACGCCCGGCCGTTGTACGACGCCGGCCTGTCGCGTCTCAACATCAGCCTCGACACCCTCGATCCGCTGCGCTTCCGGGCGATCACCCGCAACGGCGAGCTGGACAAGGTGCTGGCCGGCATCGACGCCGCCCAGGCCGCCGGTTTCCGCCGGATCAAGCTGAACGCGGTGGTGATGAAGGGGCGCAACGCCGATGAGGTGCCGGCGCTGGTGGACTTCGCCATCGCCCGCGGCCTGGATATCAGCTTCATCGAGGAGATGCCGCTTGGCCAGGTCGGCCGCGAACGTGGCGAGAGCTTCTGCTCCAGCGACGAAGTACGCGCGCTGATCGCCCAGCGCCACGCCTTGCTCGACAGCGCCGAGCAGAGCGGCGGGCCGGCGCGCTACGTGCGCCTGGTCGAGCATCCGCAGACACGCATCGGCTTCATCTCGCCGCACTCGCACAACTTCTGCGCCACCTGCAACCGCCTGCGCCTGACCGTCGAGGGCCGCCTGCTGCTGTGCCTCGGCCACGAGCATTCGCTCGACCTGCGCGCGCTGCTGCGCCGCCACCCGCTGCACGACGGGCCGTTGCTGGAAGCGATCGGCGAGGCGCTCCAGCGCAAGCCGGCGCGCCATGAATTCAGCGCCGCCGGCGAGGTGCAGGTGCTGCGCTTCATGAACATGAGCGGCGGCTGAGGCGACTCAGGGCGTAGCCAGCGGGCCTCGTGGCAGGCGCACCACCTCGAGGCCGTCGAGCCACTTGACGTGGCGCGGGCCGCTGCGCAGATCGCTTGTCGAGACCAGCGCCAGCGGGCCTTCGCCAGGATCCAGGGCGAGGCCGTTCTTCTGGTAGGCCACCAGGATATCGTCGCCGGCCTCGCTGTTGTACAGCTCGCCCCAGGAAAACACCACGGCATAACCGTCCCTGGAACTGCGCGCGACCACATAGCTGCGCCGCGCGTCCTGGTGGCCGGGCATGTCCAGCCCGGCCTGGTCCAGCACGTCGCTCAGGCGCACCCCCCGGTACTCGCGCTCGGCGCCGACCTGGGCGCCAGACTGGCAGACCATCGCCAGCTTGCCGCTGTCTTGCGCCGGTAGCTGGCGTAGCGCGGCGAGGTCGAGGCGCAGCTCGCGCTGCACCGCGCCGTACACGTGCAGCGAGGCGTCCGCGGCGACGCCGAGGGCGGGCAGGGCCGTGCACAGGGCGGCCAGTGCGAGGCGTTTCAATAGCGGTATTTCATGCCGAGCCATAGGGTGCGTCCTTCTTCGATGAATCCTTCGTTGTAGGCGTATCGGCGATCCGCCAGGTTGTTCAGCGCCAGGCTCAGGGCCAGTTCGCGGCTGGCCTGGTATTCGCCATGCAGGTTGAGCAGCGCGAAGCCGGCGGCGCGCCGGCTGCCGCCGGTATCGCTGTAGGTCCGGGAACGGGCTTCGCCGCTGAGCACCAGGTGCAGCGGCTCCAGGGCTTGCCAGTCGGCCCAGGCGAACAGTTTGTGGCGCGGCAGGCCGGTGACCACGCCGGCCTCGCTGCTGCGCCAGTCGCTGTCGATCCAGCTGTAGTTGGCGCCCAGCTCCAGGCGCTGCGCAGGCCTGCCGCGCAGGCCCAGGTCGAGGCCCTGGTAGACGATCTCGCCGACATTGCGGTTCTGCGCCAGGTTCGGCCCGAGGTCGGTGGCCTGGATGGCATCGCGCACCCGGTTGTGGAACAGCGCGAGGTCCAGCGTGGTGTCCTGGCCGAAGGCGCGGCGATAGCGCAGTTCGACCAGGCGCGCGCGCTCCGGGTCGAGGTCGGGGTTGACCAGCACGGTCTGGCCGACGGCGGGGCGGAAGGTGGTGTAGCGGTCCTTGAGGGTGGCGAAGCGGCTACGGTCGGCCAGGTTCAGCTGGACTTCGCTGGCTTCGTCGAGCGGATGCACCAGGCTCCATTGCCAGTTGAACGCCTCGGCGTCGTTGTCCGGGTAATCCTTCTCGCTGGTCCGGCCCTGGCGGTCGGTCTTGTACTCCCGTGCCTCCAGGCTTTCCCGCCAGTCGTAGCTGACTCCGAAGATCATCCGCGTGGCCGCGTCGAGGGCCCACTGGTATTCGCTGGAGAGCGACCAGGTGCGGTCTTCGAAGCGTCCCCAGGGCCCGCGGTCCTGGCGTTCGCGGTGGACGTCCTGCTTCCAGTGCAGGGCGAAGGCCAGGCTGTCGTCCTCGCGCAGGCCCTGGCTGAGTTCCACCCCGGCGCCGTCGGACCAGTCGTCGTACTGGCTGCGACTGCCCTTGCGGGCCTCCAGGTCGGCGCGACTGTTGTACTGCTCCAGGGTGTTCTGGAAGGTGTCGCGGTAGAGGCGCGTACGCAGGCGCGTGCGTTCGCCGAGCTGGGTGCTGGAGTTGAAGTACAGGCCTTCCTTGTTCCAGTCCGGCCAGCGCCAGTAGCAACTCTGGAACGACGGATCGCTGCCGGCGTAGGGTGGCGACTGCTTGTCGCCGTCCTGCTTGAAGTAGGTCAGCACGTATTCGTCACTGGCATTGGGCGTCAGGCCCAGCTTCAGGGTGCCGCGGGCGTCGCGGCTGGCCGAGTTGGCGCGTTCGCCGTGGCTACCCAGGTCGTCGCTGTCGCGCAGGCCGCCGGGGAGGGCGCGGGCGTCGCGGTCGAGCCAGGCGCCGCTGGCCTGGAAGAAGCCCTGGCGGCCCTTGCCGCCGAGGGAGAAATCCGCCGCCCGGCCGACCCGCCCTGCGTCGCGCGCCCAGCCCTGGCTGAGGCCGGAGCCGGCCTCGAAGGGGCGGGTCGGGCGACGGGTCGCCAGGTTGATCGCCCCGCCGAGCATGTTCGGCCCCTGCAACAGCGAGGCGTAGCCCTTGGACACTTCGATGCCGGCCAGGTCCGAGGTGAGGAAGCGGCCGAGGTCGATGTTGCCGTCGTAGGGCACGTAGACCGGCACGCCGTCGATGAACAGCGGCACCTGGCGCGAGTCGAAGCCGCGTACGCTGACCTGGCGTTCGTTGCGGTTGCCGCCGCCTTGCAGGTAGACACCGGGGAGGGTGTTCAGCGCCTCGCCGACGTCGCGGCGGTCGAAGCGCTGGAAGTCTTCGCGGGCGACGCTGTCCGGCGGGCTGAGGGAATTGCCCCAGGTGCTGACTTCCATGTCGGGAAGCGCGATCGGCGTCTCCGCCTGGGCAGTGGCAGCGCCCACCAGGGACAGTGCCAGGCTGGGGACCAGCCGGTTGGAAAGAAGGTTTTGCATGGTAGCGGCGATCTCGTTATGTATTTTTTTACATAACGATCTATGAAATATTCATCAGGGTAAATACCCATTAAGAGCAATTCGGAATTATTTATCTATATAGCGAATTCGGAAGGGCGGCGGCGGGACGAAAAAATCCCCGCGGCATGAGCGTGACGCGGGGATCCAGGCGTAAATAGAGCCTTAACCGTGATAGCTGAAATGGAGCAAGGGGGTGATGTCTGCGTAGCGGAACACCTCGCGGGTGGCTGTGTATGGCTCAAGACTAAGTCCCGCGGGCCGGCGGGCCTATTCCTCGAAGGAGGTAAGGAGGGGTAGCGGAGGAGGGACGGCGATTGACGATGTATACTTTTTGGTCCAGATTGGACGAAAAGTATAAAAGCGGATCACCGTCTGTTTCCCGCCCGGGCCGCGGGCGCACCTTCGTCACCCCTGGAGTCGTCCATGATCAAGTCGCTGAACACCAAGAACCTGCTGGGAGGCCTGCTGCTCGGCGTGCTCGCCAGCGGATCCGCCGTCGCCGCCGATGGCAACCTGCGAATCGGCATCGAGGCCGCCTACCCGCCGTTTTCCTTCAAGACCGCCGAAGGCGAACTGGCCGGCTTCGACTACGACATCGGCAACGCGCTGTGCGCGCAGATGCAGGTGAAGTGCCAGTGGATCGAGCAGGAGTACGACGGCCTGATTCCCTCGCTGAAAGTTCGCAAGATAGACGCCGCGCTGTCCTCCATCACCATCACCGAGGAGCGCCGGCGCTCGGTGGACTTCACCCACAAGTACTACTTCACGCCGGGCCGCCTGGTGATGAAGGAAGGCGCCCAGCTCGACGACAGCTTCAGCCAGTTGGCCGGCAAGCGCATCGGCGTGCAGCGCGGCGCTACCGCCGACCGCTTCGCCAGTGCGGTGCTGGCCAAGGTCGGTGCCGAAGTGGTGCGCTACACCAGCCAGGACGAGATCTACCTGGACCTGGTGGCCGGCCGCCTCGACGCCACCTTCGCCGACTCCATCCCGTTGCAGACCGGCTTCCTCGATACCCCGCGCGGCAAGGGCTACGCCTTCGTCGGGCCGGAGTTCAAGGACCCGAAATACTTCGGCGAGGGCGCCGGGATCGCGCTGCGCAAGGGGGACGCCGAGCTGGTCGGCAAGCTCAACGCGGCGATCGACGCGATTCGTGCCGACGGGACCTACAAGCGCATCGAGGGCAAGTACTTCAAGAGCGACATCTACGGCGACTGACCGCTCGCCGGCGGCGGCTGCCGTCAGTCGCCGCCTTCCTTCAGCTCCTTGAGGTGCTTGTAGACCGTCGCCCGGCCCATGTTCAGCACGTTGGCCACATAGTTGGCGGCGCTCTTGCCCTTGAACGCGCCCTCGGCGTGCAGGGCCAGGACCAGTTCGCGCTTGTGCTCGCGGGTCAGCAGGTTCAAGCCGAGCTGGCGCTGCCGCAGCCAGCCGTGCAGGAAGGTGTTGATGCGCTCCTGCCAGTCGTCGCGGAACAGCGCGTCCGGTTGCGGGATCAGCTTGCTCGGCGAGAGGAACAGGTCGAGCGCCGCCTTGGCGCTCTCGAACAGGCTGATGTTCAGGTTGATGCACAGCACCGCCAGCGGCTGGCCGGTGGCGTCGCGCAGCACGGTGCTGACCGAGCGGATCTTCTGCCCGTCCCAGTTGAGCTTCTCGTAGGGACCGATGTTGCGCTCGTCGCTATCGCCTTCGAGCATGTCTTCCAGCGCCGAGTCGTCGCCGACCTCGCGCTTGGACAGGTTGTTGGCGATGTAGTCGACCCGCTGGCTGCGCAGGTCGTGCAGGACCACTTCGGCGTGGGGGAAGAACAGGGTGGCGATGCCGTCGGCGATCGCCCGGTAGTTCTCCAGGCTGGGGTCTTGGCTCGGGCTCATGCGCAGGAACTCTCGTGGGACGGCGGGCGAGGCGAGTGTGCCGCAAACCCGCCGCCGGGTCATCAGGGAGACAGGCGGCGCGGCGACAGCATCGCCTCGTCCAGGCCGTGCTCGCGCAGGTGCGCCGGCAGCGGCTGGTGGCGGATCAGCGCGGCGCTGGCCTCGCCCATCGCCGCCGAGGTCTGGATACCGTAGCCGCCCTGGGCGGCGACCCAGAAGAAGCCTTCCGCATCGGCGGCGTAGCCGGCCACCAGGTCGCCGTCGGCGACGAACGAGCGCAGCCCTGCCCAGGTGTGTTCCGGACGGCGAATGGTGAGGGTGGTGGCTTCTTCGATCAGGTACATGCCGGTGGCGATATCCAGTTGCTCGGGCTGCACGTCGTGGGCCTCGACCGGATCGGCGTTGGCCGGCGAGCCGAGCAGCATGCCAGCGTCCGGCTTCAGGTAGAAGGATTCGTCGAGGCTGACCAGCATCGGCCAGTCGTGGCAGTCGATGCCCGGCGGCGGGGCGAAGATGAAGGCCGAGCGGCGCTTGGGTTGCAGGCCCAGCGGGCGGACGCCGGCCAGCCCGGCGATGGTGTCGCACCAGGCGCCCGCGGCGTTGACCAGCACCGCCGCGCGGTAGCTGCCGGCGGCGCAGCGGACTTCCCAGGCGCCGTCGACCCGGCGGATCTCCAGCGCTTCGTGGTTGCACAGGACCTGCCCCTGGTTGCGGCGGATGCCGCGCAGGTAGCCCTGGTGCAGGGCGTCGGTATCGATGTCGGCGCCGGTGGGGTCGTAGGTGGCGCCGAAGACCTTGTCGCGACGCAGCACCGGCACGATCGAGCAGGCCTGTTCCGCGTCCAGCAGGCGCATCTGCGGCACCAGCGCCTTGCCGCTTTCGTATTGACGGCGGAGTTCTTCCGGATCGTCGCTGAAGTCGACCACCATTTCCGGACGCGGGCTGAGCAGCGGATGCTCGCAGAAGCCGGCCGGCGGGTTGTCGAAGAAGGCCCGGCTGGCGGCGGTGAGCGCGCGCACCTGGGGTGTGCCGTAGGCCACCGTGTAGTGCGCGGCGGAGCGGCCGGTGGAGTGGTAGCCGGGCTGCGCCTCGCGCTCCAGCACCACGACCCGGCCGTGGGCCGACAGCCAGTAGCCGGTGGATGCGCCGGCGATGCCGGCACCGATGACGAGGTAATCCGCTTCGATCATGCTGCTCTCCTGCATCGCGCGATCAGCCTGCCTGGCGCAGGCGGTAGAGGGCGTTGGCCAGGGCTACGTCTTCCAGGCCCAGGCCGATCGAGCGGAAGAACGCCGGGCGCCGGTATTCCGGACGTGGCGCCTGGCCGCTGAGCAGCTCGGCGAGGTCGCCGCGGATCGCCTCGGGGCTCCAGCCATGCTGTTCGGCGGCGATCAGCATCTCGCCGGCGGAGCCTGGGGTGGTGTGCCGGTAGTCGCAATAGACGTCCATGGCCGCCAGGCTTTCCGCCGGTACCTCATGGGCGCGGGGCGCGTTGGTGCTGATCGAGGTGACCAGCGCCGGGCGCTCGAGTTGGCGCGGGTCGATCACCGCTCGGGCCGAGGAAGTGCAGAGCAGGATCACATCGGCTTCGTCCAGCGCTTCCTCCAGACTGCCGGCGGCTTCGGCGCGCGGGTCGATGGCGCGCAGGCTTTGCAGGCGGCGCTCGTCCAGGCACGGCGAATGGACTCGCACGCCCTGCCAGTCACGCAGGCCCTTCACGTATTGCAGGTGGGCATGGGCCACCGGTCCGCTGCCGATCAGCGCCAGGCGGCCGGCCTCGGCCGGAGCCAGGGCATCCACCGCCACCGCGGTGGTGGCGGCGGTGCGCGCGGTGGTCAGCCGGGCGGCATCGCAGAGCAGCAAGGGCTGGCCGGTCTGCATCGACATCAGCAGGGTCCAGGCGGTGACCAACGGGCCCTGTTCGCGGACGATGTAGGGCGAAGTCTTGACCCCGTAGACCTGTTCCTGGGCGAGCACGCCGAGGTAGTTGATGAAGTCGCCGCGACCGGCGGGGAACTCCACCAGTTGCTGGGCCGGCTGGAGCGCCTGGCCGGCGGCCAGGTCGAGGAACAGCTGGCGCATGGCCTGGAGGACGTCGATACGGGCGAGCAGTTGCTCGGCTTCGGCCTGCTGGACGATCAGGGGAGTGGCGGCGCTCATGCGATCTCCGGAATGGATGTAAACAATTTGTCCATTCTGGACTTTAAGGTATTGCCGGGCAAGCGCCGACCCGCCTCGATGACCGACGGCGGCACCTGCGTGTCGCAGAAACGAAAAAGGCGAAGCCGGATGGCTTCGCCTTTTTTCTCCACGCCTGCGTTCAGTGCTTGCGCGGTACCGGCTTGAGCAGTTCGGCCGGCGGCATCTCGCAGGTGATCTTGCGGCCCAGCAGTTCTTCGATCGGCGGCAGGGCGAAGGCATCGTCCTCGCCAGCGAAGCTGATCGAGGTACCCGAGGCGCCGGCGCGGCCGGTACGACCGATACGGTGCACGTAGTCGTCCGGGTCTTCCGGCAGGGTGAAGTTGATCACATGGCTGATGCCGTCGATGTGGATGCCGCGGCCGGCCACGTCGGTTGCCACCAGGACGCGGATCTTGCCTTCGCGGAAGCCTTCCAGGGTGCGGATGCGCTTGTGCTGCGGTACGTCGCCGGACATCTGGGCGGCGCTGATGCCGTCCTTGGTCAGGCGTTCCTCGATGCGGCGGACTTCGTCCTTGCGGTTGGCGAAGACCATCACCCGTTCCCAGTTGTTCTGTGCCACCAGGTTGTACAGCAGCTTGTACTTGTCGCTACCGGCCACGGCGTAGACATGCTGCTCGACGGTGTCGCTGGCGACGTTCTCCGGCTCGATCTCGACGATCGCCGGATCGACGGTCCACTGCTTGGCGAGGTTCATCACGTCGTCGGTGAAGGTCGCCGAGAACAGCAGGGTCTGGCGTTCGCCCTTGTGCGGGGTCTGCCGGATGATCTGCCGGACCTGCGGGATGAAGCCCATGTCGAGCATGCGGTCGGCTTCGTCGAGGACCATCACCTCGACCATGTCCAGGTGCACCTCGCCACGCTGGTTGAAGTCCAGCAGACGGCCGGGGGTGGCTACCAGGATGTCGCAGAAGCGCGCTTCCAGCTGCTTGAGTTGCTTGTCGAAGTCCATGCCGCCGACGAAGGTCATCACGTTCAGCCCGGTGTACTTGGTCAGCGCCGCGGCGTCTTTGGCGATCTGTACCACCAGTTCGCGGGTCGGGGCGATGATCAGCGCGCGCGGCTCGCCCATGTAGCGCTCTTTCGGCGGCGGGGTCTGCAGCAACTGGGTGATGATCGAGATGAGGAACGCGGCGGTCTTGCCGGTACCGGTCTGGGCGCGGCCGATGGCGTCCTGGCCGCGCAGGGTGAAGCCCAGTACCTGCGCCTGGATCGGCGTGCAGTAGGGGAAGCCGAGGTCATGGATGGCGTGCATCAGGCTCGGGGCGAGGTTGAAGTCGTGGAAGCGGGTCTTGCCTTCCTGCGGTTCGACCACGAAGTCTTCCAGCTTCCAGTTGTCCACCGGCTTCGGCTTGCGTTCGCGGCGCGGCTTGTCGCTGCGCGGCTTGGCGTCCCGGCCTTCTTTGGCGGCGGGTTTGGCGGGCTTTTCGCCTTTCTCGGCCTTTTCAACGGCGCGCGGGGCGCCGGACTCGTTGTCGGCGCGAGGGGCGCGCGGTTTGCGTGGGCGTTTCTCGGTCGGCTTTTCGCCGGTGGGGGCGGTACCTTTCGCGGTAGCGCCGGCAGGGCCTTGCGGGACCGGGGAGGAACCGCTCTGCGGCTGGGTTCCGTCGGCCTTGCCGAAGATTTTCTTGAGTGCTTTGAGCACGGCGATCTCGTAGTGGTTAAGGAATGAACGGGCGCCAGTGTAAAGCATGTTGCCAGCGGGGAGAAATCCATGCTTGGCCGGCGCCTTCCAGGCCTGGCCGGACGGGGCCTGGAGGCGGCTGCGCGAAGCTCCCGGGGCAGCCTCCGGGAGGGTTCGTGCGTGCGACCGGCGGCGCGCTACAAAAAGACAACGGTAGGGCGACGACGGGGGTGGCATCTTCGGGACGGTGCCGGAGCGATCCGGCGAGTGTCCGCCCACTCACCAACGGAAGAACAAGAAAACCATGAATCCGTCCCCATCGATCGCCGGGCTGAGCGATATCGAAGCCCTGGAACGCGTGCCGCTGGAACAGCGCGACCTGCCGTCCAGCACCTACGAACTGTTGCAACGCTCGGCCCAGCGCCACGGCCAGCGTATCGCCCTGAGCTGCCTGCTGCATGGCAGCGCCGCCGAAGAACCGTTGCGGATCAGCTATGCCGAGCTGTTCGCCCGCGTCACCCAGACCGCCAACGCCTTGCACCGGCTGGGCCTGGAAAGCCACCAGGCGGTGTCCTTCCTGCTGCCCAACCTGCCGCAGACCCACTACGTGATCTGGGGCGGCGAGGCCGCCGGGATCGTCAATGCGATCAACCCGCTGCTGGAGCCGGAGCACATCGCCGAGCTGATCCGCGCCTCCAACACCCGGGTGCTGGTGACCCTGGCGCCGTTCCCCGGCACCGACCTGTGGCAGAAGGTCGCCGGCCTGCGCGCGCAGCTGCCGGGGCTGTACGCGATCGTCGTGGTCGATCCGGCCAACCTGTTGCCGGCGCCGCAGCGCGAGGCGCTCAAGGCCCAGCGCGGGCCGCTGCCGGAGGGCGTGCTGGACTTCGATACGCTGATCGCCGACTGCCCGGCAGACCGCCTGGAGAGCGGACGGGCGATCCATCCGGACGACGTCGCTTCCTATTTCCATACCGGCGGCACCACCGGCACGCCGAAGCTGGCGCCGCACAGCCACTTCAACGAGGTGGCGATGGCCGAGATCATGGGCCTGAACGCCGACTACGGGGTGGACGACGTGCTGCTCTGCGGCCTGCCGCTGTTCCACGTCAACGGCGTGATGGTTACCGGCCTGGCGCCCTTCCATCGCGGCGCCCAGGTGCTCCTGGCCGGGCCCCAGGGCTACCGCAATCCGACCCTGATCCAGGACTTCTGGAAGCTGGTGGAGCGCTACCGGGTCACCAGCTTCAGTGGCGTGCCGACCATCTACGCGGCGTTGCTGCAGGTCCCCAGCGATGGCCGCGACCTGTCCAGCCTGCGTTTCGCCCTGTGCGGCGCGGCGCCGATGCCGGTGGAGCTGATCCGCCAGTTCGAGGCGCGTACCGGGCTCAAGGTGATCGAAGGCTACGGCCTCACCGAAGGCACCTGCGGCACCAGTTGCAACCCGCGTGGCGGCGAGCGCCGGCCGGGTTCGATCGGCCTGCGCCTGCCGTACTGCCAGGTGAAGGTCGCGGTGCTCGACGGCGAGGGCAATTACCTGCGCGATGCCGCGCCGAACGAGGTGGGCAACCTCTGCCTGAAGGGCCCGACGGTGTTCAAGGGCTACCTGCAACAGGACCGGAACCGCGATATCTGGGTCGGCGATGGCTGGTTCAATACCGGCGACCTCGGTCGTATCGACGAGGACGGCTACATCTGGCTCACCGGGCGCAGCAAGGACCTGATCATTCGCGGTGGCCACAACATCGACCCACAGATGATCGAAGAAGCGCTGCACCGGCATCCGGCCGTGGCCCTGGCGGCGGCGGTGGGCAAGCCGGACGCCAAGGCCGGCGAGCTGCCGGTGGTGTATATCCAGCTCAAGCCCGGCGCCAGCGCCAGCGAGGAAGAGCTGCTGGAACACGCCAGCCGCCACGTACCGGAGCGCGCGGCGGTGCCCAAGGATGTCTGGCTGATCGAGAGCATGCCGGTCACCGCGGTGGGCAAGACCTTCAAGCCGGCGCTGCGCCTGGACGCGATCCGCCGGGTGCTGGAGGAGGAAAGCCGGAGGATCGCCGAGGATATCCGCGTGGAGGTGGTCGCCGACGAGCGCCACGGCCAGCTCGCCCACCTGCACGTTCCCGCGCTCGACGAAAGACGCCGGGCGGCGCTGGAAGAGCTGCTCGGCGGCTACGCGCTGAACTACCGGCTGCACGCCGTCTGAGAGAAGCTGCGCGCGTCAGAGGCGCTTGCGCAGCCAGGCGCCGATGTCGTGGATTTCCTCCAGGGACACCTCGTGGCCCATCGGGTAGTCGTGCCAGTCCACCTCCACGCCCTGCGCCTGCAAGGCGTCATGGGCCGCGCGGCCGAGCGCCGGGTCGACCACGTCGTCCTGGCTGCCATGCAGGTGCAGGACCGGAATCCGCTTGTGGCGCTCGTCCAGCGCCAGGTCGTCGAAGGTCGGCGCGTAGGTGGATAGCGCCAGCACCCCGCCGAGCGGCTGGGCGTAGCGGCGGAAGGCGGTATGCAGGACCACCGCGCCGCCCTGGGAGAAACCGGCGAGGATGATCCGCTCGGCGGCGATGCCCTTGGCGCGCTGTTCATCGATGAGGGCGATGACCTGGTCGGCGGAGGCGTTCAACTGGTCTTCGTCGATCGCCCGCGCCGGACTGAAGGCAAGGATGTCGTACCAGCTCGGCATGACCCAACCGCCATTGACCGTCACCGCCTGGCTCGGCGCCTGGGGGAGGATGAAGCGGGTGCTCGGCAGGACCACCTGCAGGGCTTCGGCCACCGGCTTGAAGTCGGTACGGTCGGCGCCCAGGCCGTGCAGCCAGATGATGCAGGCGTCGGCATTCGGGGCATCGAGGATCAGGGGTTCGCTCATAACGGCTCCAGGCAGGGGGCATATGCGTTCGGAATGGGAGGACCATTCGACAACAGGCGCTTTCCCGCTCGCAAGTCGGCCAGATTGTCGCAGATCATGCATTCGCCAATTTCCCGCGGATGCGCTTTGCTAAGGGAAGTGCGCCGGGCACGCCGTTCGTCGCCCGCCGCCGTCGCACCGCCGGCTGCCCCTGCCGGTGCCGCGGCGCTTGCGGTTACAGTGCGGCGACCGGCCCGGGAAGCGACCGGCGCGGGGCCGGCGGTTCACCCAGGGGCGGCGAAGGGAGTGGCGAACAGATGACAATAATGAAAGGTACCTGGCTGCTGCTGGCCGCCGTCTGCCTCGGCGCCAGCGCCACGGCCGAGGCCGGTGCGACGCTGGATGCGGTGAAGCGCAAGGGCTACGTGCAGTGCGGCGTCAGCGACGGCCTGCCGGGGTTCTCCTACGCCGACGCCAAGGGCCGTTTCAAGGGGCTCGACGTCGACATCTGCCGGGCGCTGGCCGCCGCACTGTTCGGCGACGCCGGGAAGGTGCGCTTCACCCCGCTGTCCGCCACCGAGCGGTTTTCGGCGTTGCAGTCCGGCACGGTCGACCTGCTGTCGCGCAACACCTCATGGACCAGCTCGCGGGATACCGCGCTGGGCATCCACTTCACCGGCGTCACCTATTTCGACGGCCAGGGCTTCCTGGTCAATCGCAAGCTCGGCGTGTCCAGCGCCCGCGAACTGAAGGACACGACGGTGTGCATCCAGTCCGGCACCACCAACGAGCTGAACGTGGCGGACTACTTCCGGGCCCACGGCATCCGCTACAAGGCGGTGCTCGACGACAGCTACGAGAAGAGCGCCCGTGCCCTGGAGGCGGGGCAGTGCGACGTGCTCAGCTCCGACCAGTCGCAGCTCTACGCCCAGCGCCTGAAGCTGGCCAAGCCGGACCAGTACGTGGTGCTGCCGGAAGTGATCTCCAAGGAGCCGCTCGGCCCGGCCGTGCGGCAGGGCGACGAAGCCTGGTTCAACATCGTCCGCTGGACCCTGTACGGCCTGCTCAACGCGGAGGAGCTGGGGGTCACCTCGAGCAACGTCGAGCGCCAGGCCAGGGACAGCCGCAACCCGGACGTCGCCCGCCTGCTCGGCAGCGAGGGCGACGCCGGCAAGGACTTGCAACTGCCGCGCGACTGGGTGGTGCAGATGGTGCGCCAGGTCGGCAACTATGGCGAGATCTTCGCCCGCAACGTCGGCGACGGCAGCCCGCTGAAGATGCCGCGCGGCCTCAACGCGCAATGGAATCTCGGCGGCCTGCACTATGCGCCGCCGATCCGCTGACCGGCGGGGGGCTGGCTGAACTCTCGCCAGCACCGACAATCCGATAACAGACAGACGCACCGGTGCCGGTGCACTATAGAGCGACGCGTCATGCCGAACACCGAACAAGAGAATTGCCCGTGAACCTATCGATGACTCCCATCAACAAAGCCAAGGCCTGGGGCGTCCACGCCGTCACCGCCAGCGGCGTGATCCTGGCCTTGCTGGCCCTGCTCGCGCTGGTCGACAACAAACCCCAGGCCTGCCTGCTCTGGCTTGGCCTGGCCCTACTGGTGGACGGCCTCGACGGCACCCTGGCGCGCAAGTACGAAGTCAAGGAAATGCTGCCGCATTTCGACGGCTCGGTGCTCGACCTGGTGATCGACTACCTGACCTACGTGTTCATCCCGGCCATCTTCATCTACCGCTACATCCCCCTGCCGGAGCATTTCGAACTGCTGGCGGTGGGCGTGATTCTGGTTTCGTCGCTGTTCTGTTTCTGCAACGTCAACATGAAGAGCACCGACAACTACTTCGTTGGCTTCCCGGCCGCCTGGAACGTGGTGGCGGTGTACTTCTACGTGCTCGACCTGCACCCCTGGGTCAACCTCGTCACGGTGCTGGTGCTGGCCGCCCTGACCCTGACCCGGATGAAGTTCCTCCACCCGTTCCGCGTGCGCCAGTTCATGCCGTTGAACATCGCGGTGACCTTCGTCTGGCTGATCAGCAGCGGTCTGCTGATCGTCCAGCAGCCGGCCGATCTGCCGATCCTGCTCGGCCTGTGGTTCGCCGCCTCGGCCTATTTCGTCGGTATCTGCCTCTGGCGCAGCGCCCGCGAGTGGTTCGGCTGAAACGACCCGGCGCGACGGCGTTCCCGCCTGGGGACGCCTGGCAAGTCCCTCTCATCGCAAGGAACCCCGCATGGCCCACCCCAACGCCGAACTGATCGAGCGCTTCTACCAGGCCTTCCAGCGCCTCGACGGCGAGGCCATGGCGGCCTGCTACGCCCCCCAGGCGACCTTCCACGACCCGGCCTTCGGCGAACTGCGTGGGCGCGAGGTGGGCGACATGTGGCGCCTGCTGACCAGCCGGGCGCGGGACTTCCGCCTGGACTACGCGAACGTCCGCGCCGACCAGAACGAGGGGCGTGCGCAATGGGTGGCCCACTACCTGTTCACCCAGACCGGGCGCAGGGTGGAGAATCGCATCGAGGCCCGTTTCCGCTTCGCCGACGGTTTGATCGTCGAGCATCGCGACCAGTTCGATCTGTGGCGCTGGAGCCGCCAGGCGCTTGGCGCCAAGGGCCTGCTGCTGGGCTGGGCGCCGCCGGTGCAGCGGGCGATCCGCGGGCAGGCGCGCAAGGGCCTGGCCGCCTACCAGGCTGCCCATCCGGCGGCCGGCTGAGGCTGTCGGTGGCCGAAGCGCGGATAATCTCCTAAGCTCGCCGCGGACAACCCGCAGGACGCCGCGATGATCACGCTCTTCCAGTTTCCCGCCGCATTCAACGTACCCAATGCCAGTCCCTACTGCCTGAAACTGGAAACCTGGTTGCGCCTGGCCGGCCTGGAGTACCAGGTGAAGGTCGTCAGCGACCCGCGCAAGGCGCCCAAGGGCAAGCTGCCCTACGTGCGTATCGAGGGCGAGGCGATCGGCGACAGCGAGATCGTCATCCGTACCCTCGGCGAGCGCTACGGGGTCACTCTCGACGCTGGCCTGGACGCCCGAGGCAAGGGCTGGGCACGGGCGATCACGCGCCTGTGCGACGAACACCTGTACTACCTGATGCTGTATTTCCGCTGGTTCGACGAGGACAGCTGGCGCGTGCTCAAGCCGGTGTTCTTCGGCTCGCTGCCATTCGGCGTGCGCGACGCGGTGGCCTGGGCCATGCGCCGCAAGGTCCGCGCTACCCTCAGGGCGCAGGGACTCGGGGTCCACGGCAGGGACGAACTGCTGGCCTTCGCCCGCGACGACCTCGATGCCCTCGACGGCCTGCTCGGCCAGGTCCCGTACTACGGCGGCGAACATCCGTGCAGCGCCGATGCCGCCGCTTACGGTATCCTCGCCAACCTCATCGAGGCGACCCTGGATACCCCGCTCAGCCATGTGGCGCGAGGCTATCCGCGCCTGGTGGCGTATTGCGAGCGGATGCGGGAGCGGGTCTGGAGTGAGTGAGGCGACGGCCGCCACGGCGGCGATCGGGAAGTGTTGGTCGGTCTACCTGGTGAGGGCGGAAAACGGCGCGTTGTACTGCGGCATCAGCGACGATCCGCTGCGCCGCTTCGACACTCATTGCAGCGGCAAGGGCGCGCGGTTCTTCCATTCCAGCCCCGCCCGCGCGCTGGTCTACGTCGAGGCCTGCGCCAGCAAGGGCGACGCCCTGCGCCGCGAGCGGGCGATCAAGGCCCTGAGCAAGCGCGCCAAGGAGCGCCTGTTGGTCGGCGTACCGGTGTTGCGCGAGGTCGGTGAGCCGGCAATCTAGGACGTTCATCTGCGGTCATGGGGTATTCGTGGGTTATCTGAAGAATCATTGGTGGAAACGCTGGATCCGCCGCCGCGGCTGCAAGCTGGCCGGCGGCCCGGCCAGTGTCGGCAAGCGCACCACGCTGGTGCTCGAGGAGCAGGTCGAACTCGGCCACCTGCGCATCGTCCCGCCGAGGCTGGAGATCGGCGCCTACAGCTATGTGCGCAGCGGCACCGACCTGTCCCTGGTGGCGTCCATCGGGCGTTTCTGCTCGATCGGCTCGGACTGCTTCATCGGCCAGGAAAAACATACCCATCCCAGCGACTGGGTGAGCAGCCACCCCTTCCAGCACACCGGCACCGCGCTGCGCTACGAGCCGGCGCTGAGCTACGCGGAAATCGGCCACGACGTCTGGATCGGGCACAGCGCGATGGTGATGGAAGGGGTCAAGGTCGGGACTGGGGCGATCATCGCCACGCGCGCCGTGGTCACTCGCGACGTGCCGCCCTACGCCATCGTCGCCGGCACCCCGGCGCAGGTGATCCGCTACCGGCATCCGCCGGAGATCATCGAGGGTCTGCTCGCCTCGCGCTGGTGGGAGCTGGATAGCGCCTTCCTCACCGGCCTGCCGCTGGACCGTCCCCGGGAGTTCCTCGCCGCCCTGGAGACGCGCGAGGCGCCGCGTGCGGCGTACCGGCGGATGACCATCACCCGCCAGGGGTGCCGGCTGGATTGAGCGCGCCCATCGCCAGGCCCATCGGGCCAGGCGATGGGGTGCCCTTCATGTCCCGGATTGTCATAGGCGTGTTTTCCCTGCCGCGCTAAGCTGGTGCCTCACATCCGCCCGGAGGCGCCCATGTCAGAGCTGATCCTGCATCACTATCCCACTTCGCCCTTCGCCGAGAAGGCGCGCCTGCTGCTCGGTTTCAAGCAACTGTCCTGGCGCTCGGTGATGATTCCGCCGGTGATGCCCAAGCCGGACCTGGTGGCGCTGACCGGCGGCTATCGGAAGACCCCGGTGTTGCAGGTTGGCGCCGATGTGTATTGCGATACCGCGTTGATCGCCCGTCGCCTGGAGCAGGAAAAGGCGGTCCCGGCGCTGTTCCCCGAAGGCCAGGAGATGGTCGCCGCGAGCTTCGCCCAGTGGGCCGACGCGGTGCTGTTCCAGCACGCGGTAAGCCTGGCGTTCGCCCCGGAGTCCATCGCCGTGCGTTTCGGCAAGCTGCCGCCGGAATTCCTCAAGGCCTTCATGGCCGATCGCAGCCAACTGTTCAGCGGCGGCAGCGCCGGCCGCCTGCCGCTGGAACAGGCGCGCCACCAGTGGCCGGCGTTCATGGCGCGACTGGAGCGCCAGTTGTCGCGCGAGGACGGCGACTTCCTGTTCGGCGAAGCGTCCGTCGCCGACTTCGCCGTGGCGCACTGCCTGTGGTTCCTCAAGGGCACGCCGGTCACCGCGCCGCTGGTCGACGACTACCCGCAGGTGCAGGCCTGGCTGGGCCGGGTGCTCGGCTTCGGCCACGGCGCGCCAGCCGAGATGAGTGCGGAGGAAGCCCTGGAGGTGGCTCGCGGCAGCCAGCCCGCGGCATTGCCGGACGAATCCTTCAGCGACCCCAACGGTTTCCTGCCCGGCCAGGCGGTCGCCATCGCCGCCACCGACTACGGTGTCGACGCGCTACAGGGCGAACTGCTCTTCGCCGGCAGCGAGGAACTCATCCTGCGCCGCGAAGACCCGCGGGCGGGTACCGTGCATGTGCATTTCCCGCGCCTGGGCTTTCGCATCGAGGCGCGTTGAGGCATGCCGGCGGAGACCCCGCCGCCGCGCCCGGACGCCGATCCGCCGCAGTGCGCGTTGCCCGAGGCGAGGCCGGACCGCGACGCTGGCACCAAGCTGCGCGCCGCGGTGCTCGGCGCCAACGATGGCCTGGTGTCGAACCTGTGCCTGGTGATGGGCGTGGCGGGTGCGAGCATGGCGCATTCGTCCATCGTCCTCACCGGGATGGCCGGACTGGTGTCCGGGGCCTGCTCGATGGCCCTCGGCGAGTGGCTGTCGGTGACCAACGCCCGCGAGATGGCGAGCAAGCGCATCACCGAGGAAGAACGCTTGCTCAGGCTCTGCCCGGACACCGAGACCCAGGAACTGATCGATATCTTCACCGCCAAGGGGCTGAGCGAGGTATCCGCCCGGCGCGTGGCCCTGCAACTGATGAACGACGGTCGTGGCGCGCTGGACACCTTGTCCCGCGAGGCCCTCGGCATCGATCCGACGGAGCTGGGCGGCAACCCGTGGAACGCGGCGGGCACGTCGTTCCTGCTGTTTTCCCTTGGCGCCCTGGTGCCGGTGGCGCCGTTCCTGTTCCTCGACGGCGCCGCGGCGCTGGTCGCAAGCCTGCTGTCCAGTCTGCTTGCGCTGCTGTTCAGCGGCGCGGTCACCGCCCGTTTCACCGGGCGGCCGCTGGCGTTCTCGGCGTTGCGCCAGGTGCTGGTCGGTACCCTTGCCGCGGCCTTCACCTATGGGTTGGGTACCGCGCTCGGCGTGGGCCTGGGCTGAAAGTCCTTCGCCTGCGGGGGACTCCGTTTTACACTGCGACACCCGGCCGGCGTGGCCGGGAACAGGAAAAACCGACCAGGGAGTGGCCATGAACGCCTACGACATCGAAATCGTCAACGACGCCGCGCACGCCGGCGAAGCCAACCACGGCTGGTGCTTCGGCCTGCCGCCGGGCATCCGTCCGGAGCAGTGGCCGCTGGATCCGGACACCGGCTATCCGCTGATGCACGGCTTCACCCTGCTGCTGCCGGAGGACTACCGGGTGCATGGCCCGGAGATCGTCGCGCTGAGCTTCTTCTCCCTCGCCCCGGACCAGAACGACGGTGGACCGACCAGCGTCGACGGCATTCGCGAGATGCTCATCGATCCGCCCGCGCAACCGCCGGCCGACGCGGAACTGCGGCCGTTCTGGGAGGCCGGGCGCAATAGCCATCCGCGTCTGCATCGGATGGAGGACATCCTTGGCGGCGCCTATGCGTTGATCCTGCTCGACGCCGCTGAATTCAGCGGCGCGCCCTGCCAGCCGCCGGCGCTGCCGGCGGGCAACCCGCTGTTGGCGCAGACCGAGCCGCCGCAGTGGCTGGAGGCTGGTTCGGCGGCCAGCTTCGTGCCGGACTGGGCGGAGGACGACTACTACCTGCTGCGCGCCCTCGGTGGTCGCCCGGCGGCCGGCCACCAGCAGCGCTACCCGCTGCGCTGGACGGCGCGGGCGCAAGACCCCAACGCCGGGGTGGTGCCCAGCGAATACGGCGACGGCGGTTACCAACTGCCGCACTATTGGCTGGACGGCAAGATCGAGCGCGACAACTACCGCGAGCATCCCTGGGTGGAAGGGCACCTGCCGAACCATATCGGCGGCACCATGCGTCCGGTGCAGGGCGTGCCGGAAATGAGTCCCTTCTACGTAGAGTTCGAGGAATACCTGGGCGGCTACAACTTCGGCGGCGGCAACGCCCAGCTCGATTTCCGCGACATGCGCTTCGACTGGGCCTGCGGCTGAGGAGGGAAAGGGAGCGCCGGCGGCGCTCCGGGGCGGCGCGGGTCAGTCCTTGCGCCGCTTGAGCTGGTCCTTCAACTGGGTCGGCAACTGGCGGATGATCAGCATGTCGCGCTCTTCGTCGTATTCCACCTTGGAGCCCAGCAGGTGCGCCTCGAAGCTGATCGACAGGCCTTCGGCGCGGCCGGTGAAGCGGCGGAACTGGTTGAGGGTGCGCTTGTCCGCCGGGATTTCCGGCGACAGGCCGTAGTCCTTGTTACGGATGTAGTCGTAGAACGCCCGCGGTTGCTGGTCGTCCATCAGTTCCGAAAGCGCGTCGAGGGTCATCGGCTCGCCGATGCGCGCCTGGGAGGTGGCGTAGTCGACCAGCGTCTCGGTCTTCTCGCGGGCCTGTTCCTCGGCCATGTCCTCGCTTTCCACGAAATCGCTGAAGGCTTTCAGCAGGGTGCGCGTCTCGCTCGGCGAATCCACCCCTTCCTGGCAGCCGATGAAGTCGCGGAAATAGTCGGAGACCTTCTTCCCGCCCTTGCCCTTGATGAACGAGATGTACTGCTTCGACTGCTTGTTGTTGCGCCATTCGGAAATGTTGATCCGCGCGGCCAGGTGCAACTGGCCGAGGTCCAGGTGGCGCGACGGGGTGACCTCCAGCGACTCGTTCACCGCCACGCCTTCGCTGTGGTGCAGCAGGGCGATCGCCAGGTAGTCGGTCATGCCTTGCTGGTAGTGGGCGAACAGGACGTGGCCGCCGGTGGAGAGATTGGACTCCTCCATCAGCTTTTGCAGGTGCTCGACCGCTTCGCGGCTGAAGCCGACGAAGTCGCGGTCGCCCTCCAGGTACTCGCCGAGCCAGCCGCTGAACGGGTAGGCCCCGGACTCGCCCTGGAAGAAGCCCCAGGCCTTGTTCTTGGCGTTGTAGCTTTCGTTGAGGTCGGCCAGCAGGTTCTCGATGGCCTGGGAGTCGCCCAGCTCGGCGTCGCGCGCGTGGAGCACGGCCGGGGTGCCGTCGGGCTTCTTCTCGATCAGGTGGACGATGGCGTGATGGATCGGCATGTCAGGTTCGACCTTTCAGGTAATCGGCGGCGCCGCGCAGGTTTCCGCGATGCTGCGGGACACGCCGCTGGCGCGCCCGCGGATCGGCCAGTTTACCCGAGGTTGCCGGCTTCTGCCTGCGTCGCCTGGCGTTCCTGCAGACCGTGCAGGCGCTTGATCACGAAGTTCAGGTGCAGGTGCAGCTCGTACAGCTCGTGGTAGTAGGAGAGCGGCACCTCCACGGTGTTCAGCTCGCTCTCCAGTTTCTCCAGCCGCTCGATCTCGCTTCTCAGTTGCTCGGCGTCGGTGCCGCTGTCGAGCTTGCGGTCGATGTCGCGGATGTAGCGGTACCAGCGGTAGATGCGCGCGCGGATGCGCCAGCGATACAGCGGGCCGATGGACTTCATCAGCGGGATGAGGATGGCGATGAACGGGATCAGCAGGATGATGTAGCGGTCCGCCAGGGAGGCGATGCGGAACGGCAGGTAGCGCTGCAGCAGCGGCAGGCCGCTCTTGTAGTAGCGCTCGGCGTCCTCGTGCAGGCGCAGGGTGCGCGGCTCGGCGCTGGGGAAGGCGCCGGGCTTGTCGAGCAGGCTGCCGTCCTTCATCACCTCGCGGGCGGCTTCCAGCACCAGCGGGATCAGCGCCGGGTGGAAGCGCTCGTTGATCACCAGGGTGGCCACCGGCGACAGGGTGCTGATGTTTCGTTCCGGCACGTTGCGCGGCAGGTTGAGCAGGCCTTCGCCGACCTCGACCCGCTTGAGGAACGGCAGGCGCGCCTCGTAGGCGGCGCTGCGGCGGAAGTTGACCAGGCGAAGCTGGTCGCTGTCGGCCAATTTCTGGATCGCCGGGTTCTCCGCCGGGCCGACGATGAACGCCGCGTCCAGCTTGCCGGCCAGCAGGTCGTCGACCACCGCGTTGCCGCCGCGGGCTTCCCAGGTGATCGGATAGTGTCCCGGGGCGATGTCGTTGGCCTGCAGGATCGCCTCGGTGGCGGCGCGGGTGCCGCTGCCGTCGCTGCCGATGGCCAGGCGCAGGTGCAGCAGGTCGCTGAGCTGGTCGATGTGCACGTTGCTGCGGTGGAACAGCCAGAGCGGCTCCTGGTAGACCGCGCCGAGGGTCTGCAACTGGCGCGCCTGCCCGGCTTCGAGCTGGCGCTCCTGGCCGCTCTGGACCAGGGCGATGTCGACCTCGCCGGTGCCGAGCAGGCGCTCCAGGTTGTCGCGCGAGCCGGCGCTGGGCACCAGCTTCAGTTCGAAGCCCTGCTCCTTGAGCTTTTCCCGGAGCTTGCCGGCGAACACGGCGTAGCCGCCGCCCTCGGCGCCGGTGGCCATGGTCGCGCTCATCGGCGGCGGCGGGGCGACGAAATAGAACACCGCGGCGACCAGGGCGGCGATCACCGGGATCAGCCAGAGGTTGGCGCGGATCAGGATGGCGAGGTCCTTGAGCAGGTGCTTGATGCGATTCATGAGCGGTCCTTGTGCTGCTCTCCAGAAGGGTATGGCGGATGCGGGCGGGCGCACTCCTCAGCGTAGCCGAGGGTCACCGGCGGTCCGTGCGGAACTGCCGGCAGAGCACCCGGTGGCGATGCCGGAAGATGCGGGTGAGGAACCAGCGTACCAGCCCGGCGGCGAATAGCGGGCGTACGGTCAACTGGTCGACCAGCAGGCATTCCCCGGCCTCGCCCGGTGCCGGCAGGATGCGTCGCTCGTGGCGCCAGAGGCGCATGCCGGTCATCGGCGACTGTTCGATGAAGCCGCGGCCGGGCGTCAGCTCCAGCAGGGTCAGTTGCGAAGTGCCCAGCGGCAGCAAGCCGAACAGGCGCATGTGGCTGCGGAACAGCGGGCGCCGGGGCACCACCTCCAGGTCTTCGAGGCTGCGGATACCGGGCGGTACGCTCATGCTCAGCAACGGGCGTATCTCGCGGAGTATCCCGTCCACCGAGGTGATCCACCGCCAGAGCTGTTCGGGGCTGGCCTGCAGGCGCGATTCGAAATGCAGGCTGATATTCATCGCAGGCTCCTGCTAGGGTTGTGGGAGGACGCGCTGTCCATGGCGCCCGTGCCGTGCAAGCCTAAGCCAGACGAACCGAGACGTCGAACCGAAGGAGGACGCCATGCTGATCCGCGCCGCAACCTCGACCCTGCTGGTGGTCGATATCCAGGAACGCCTGCTGCCGGCCATCGACGACGGCCCGGCGCTGGTCGAGTACAGCCAGTGGTTGTTGCGCGTGGCCCGCGCACTGGACGTGCCGGTGCTGGCCAGCGAGCAGTACAGCAAGGGCCTGGGGCCGACGGTGGCGGCCCTGCGCGATGAGCTGGAGCCCTCGCAGATCCTCGAGAAGCTGGACTTCTCGGCCGCCGCCGACGGCGCCCTGCTGCGCGCGCCCGGCGGCGACCGCCGGCAGTTCGTGGTTTGCGGCAGCGAGGCGCATGTCTGCGTGCTGCAGACCGTGCTCGACCTGCTTGGCCGTGGTCGCGAAGTGTTCGTCGTGGAGGAGGCGATCGGCTCGCGGCGGCCGAGCGACAAGGCGCTGGCCGTGGAGCGGATGCGCCAGGCCGGGGCGATGATCGTGTCGCGGGAGATGGTCGCCTTCGAATGGATGGAACGCGCCGGCAGCGACCGCTTCCGCGAGATCAGCCGCAACTTCATTCGCTGAGCGGCGGTTGCTCGGCCTGGTAGCGCCGGGCCTCCTCGCGCAGCCAGTCGGCGAAGGCCTGGTGGCGGTCGCTCGGCGGCTCGCGCTGCGGCCAGACCAGCCAGTAGGGATAGGGGTAGGGCACGCGGATGTCGCCCAGTTGCACCAGGCGGCCCTCGGCGAGGGCGCCGGCGACCAGGCTGCGACGCTCCAGGGCGATGCCCTGGCCCAGGCGCACGGCTTCCAGCAGCAGGTTCGAGTCGTTGATCAGCAGTCCGTGCTGCGGTTCCGCCACGCCGGCGCGCTGGCACCAGAGCGCCCAGGATTCGGTGGAGCGCAGGGTAGGGCAGGCGACGATCTCGCTCGGCGTGCGCGGCAGGCGGCCGCCGTTGAAGTCGGGCGCGGCGACCATCAGCAACTCGTCGTCGAACAGGCGTTCCCGACCGACCCCTTCCCAGTCGCCCTTGCCGATGCGTACGCCGAGGTCGGCCAGGCCCTGGCGCAGGTTCTGCACGTCGAGACTGGCCACCAGCCGCACGCGACAGTGCGGATGGCGCTCGCGAAAGCGCGGCAGGCGCGGCAGCAGCCAGTTCAGGCCGAAGGACGGCATCACCGTGACCACCAGCTCGCCCTCCCGCGGACGCGCCCGCACCACCCGCGTGGCGTCGGCGATCTCGCCCAGCGAGGCGCGTACCTGCAGGGCGTAGAACCGGCCGTTCTCGCTCAGGCGCAGGCCGCGCCCCTCGCGGACGAACAGGGCCAGGCCGAGGAGGTTTTCCAGCAGCTTGATCTGCTGGCTGATCGCCGAGTGGGTGACGTGCAGCTCGCTGGCGGCCTGGCTGATGCTGCCGAGCCGGGCGACCGCTTCGAAGCTGCGCAGCGCGGTGAGGGGAGGGAGGTCGCTCATGTAAGTTTTTCTAAAGAGTTCGCTGAATTTATCTCGATATTTTTCGCGTTGTGCAACGACTAGAGTGATTTCCCCAGGCGCCACCCTCTTAGCGGCGCTTAATCATCGACAAAGGATGCCGCGATGCAACTGATCGGTATGCTGGATTCGCCTTTTGTGCGCCGGGTCGCCATCGCCCTGCGCCTGCTGGACCTGCCCTACGAGCACCGGCCGCTGTCGGTGTTTCGCAATTTCGAGGCGTTCAGCCTGTTCAACCCGATGGTCAAGGCGCCCACGCTGGTGCTGGACGATGGCACCGTGCTGATGGACTCCAGCCTGATCCTCGATTACCTGGAGTGCCTGGCCGGCCGCGAACGCAGTCTGCTGCCGCAACGGCCGCAGGCCCGTGCACGGGCGCTGAGTCTGATCGGCGCGGCGCTGGTGGCCTGCGAGAAATCCGTGCAGATCTACTACGAACTGAACCTGCGTCCCGAGGAACGCCGCCATGGCCCCTGGCTGGAGCGGGTGGAGGGGCAGTTGCTGGCGGCCTACGACTGGCTGGAGGCAGCGCTGCGCCAGGAGCCGCTGGCACGCGACGGCGGCATCGACCTGGTCGGGGTGACCGTCGCGGTGGCCTGGCGCTTCAGCCAACTGGTGGTCGCGGAGCGGGTCGCCGCCAGCGAATACCCGGAACTGGCAAGCTATTCGGATTATGCGGAGGGGTTGCCGGTGTTCCTCGAGACGCCGCCGGTCTGAGCCCGCGAGGGGCCAGGCTGGCGCCCCTCGAACGGCTCGTTTCCGCCTGCGCCCGGCCCCGGTTCGTCGGCTGGTCGCCCCGACCTGGGCGCTGCGGGTCGGTACCGGGCACATGCCGGGGCGGGCCGCGATCGGGGCCCGTTCCGCGCCGTGGCGTCAGCGGGCGAACGCCTGTGCGGGATCGACCGACGGATCGACCGCGATCGCGATTTTTCCCCGGATGCCATTGTCGCGACTCTCCAGGCGGGCGTGGGCGAGGGGGATGTCGGCAAGCGAATAGACGGCGCCGACATGCGGGCGCAACCGGCCGCGCTCGACCAGGGCGCTCAACTCGTCGAGCTTGCCGCGGTTCTGCCGGGTGAAGACGAAGTGATAGCTCGCGTTCCTGCCCCAGGCCTGGAGGAGGTTCTGCGGCTGGGCGAGGTCGACGATGCTGACCACGCGGCCGAGCTGCGCGAGCACCTCGGGGCTGCGCGACAGGGTGTCGCCGCCGATGCTGTCGAACACCACGTCGACGCCGCGGCCTCCGGTTTCCCGCAGGATGGCCTCGACGTAGTCCTGCTTCTGGTAGTCGATGAGCACATCGGCGCCCATCTGGCGGGCGAACTCGAAGTTGACCTCGCGCACTGTGGTGAAGACCCGGGCTCCCATGGCCTTCGCCAACTGGATCGCGACATGCCCGACGCCGCCGGCGCCGCCGTGCACCAGGATGCTTTCGCCGACCCTCAGCGCCGCGCGTGCGACCAGCGCTTCCCAGGCCGTGCCGCCGACCAGGCTGAGGCTCGCCGCCTCCAGGTGGCTCAGCGCGGCGGGCTTCCTGCCGATGATGCCTTCCGCTGCCAGGTGGTACTCGGCATAGCTGCCCTGGCCTTCGAAGATCTGCGGGGTGTACCAGACCTCGTCTCCCGGTGCGACGGCGGTCACTCCCGGCCCTACCGCTTCGACGACGCCGGACACGTCATGCCCGGTGATGGCCGGAAGCGCTACCAGGTCGGGGTAGTCGCCGCGACGGACCTGGTAGTCCAGCGGATTGATCGAGGTCGCATGGACCCGCACCAATACCTGTCCCGCCTGCGGCACCGGTTTGGGCACTTCGCGCAGCTCGAAGGATTCCGGACCGCCAAACGCCTTGAGTATCAACGCTTTCATTGCATATCCTCGTTTCGGTAAAAAGGGATATCGGGAATTTTCGATATATTGTGGTGTAGAAAGAACTACAGTTCCGCGCCGATCAGCTCGACGAGGGCACGGATATTCGCTTCGTTGCGCTTGTAGTAGGTCCATTGGCCGATCCGCCTGACTTCGACCAGGCCCGCCCGTTGCAGGATCGCCAGGTAATCGGACACGGTCGACTGCGACAGGCCGACGCCCTCCTGGATACTGCTGACGCAGACGCCCACGGTGTCGACGTCGCCCTCGTCCTGCGGAGGAAAGTTCTTCGCCGGGTCCTTCAGGCCTTTCAGGATTTCCAGGCGTGTCCGGTTCGACAGGGCTTTGAATGTTTCGAGCAGGTCCATGGCGGCGAGGATATCGGGAATTTCCGATTTGTCAATCCGGGACGACGGAGACCTGCCGTCGCTGTTGACCTCAAGTTAGCTTCAGGTCCTAGAGTGCCATCCGGCGTTCCCGCCGTTCCTCCCGATCAGCGCAGGCCCTGCGCTCGTTGGCGCCGGAAGGGCGTCGAGCGACGACCGCCCGTACTCTGCAAAGGACCCGGAATGGACACCCAGACTTCATTGATGATCTTCCAGCTCACCTGCTGCCTCGGCTTCGCCCTGTGGCTGAGCCTCGCCCTGATCAACAACCTGCAGGCCTTCGCCAGCTCGGTGGGGGCGATCGGCGTGACCATGTCGATGGCTCCCCTGGCCCAGCCGCCCGCGATCGACATGCCCTTGCTGGCGCGGGCGGTGCGCTCGCCGCTCATGCACCGCCTGGCCTTGTCGATCATCGTCGCGCTGCAGGTCGCTGCCGTCGTCACGGCCTGGACCGGCTGTTACGAACTGCTGTTCGGCGCCGGCCTGGAGACGGCCCGGCCCTGGCTCAACCTGGCCCTGAGCGCGGCCCTCGGCTTCCTCTTCGGCATGCTGCTGGGCGGGCTCTGGTTCGGCTACTGGATCCGCCAGGAGGGATTGCAACTGACCCACCTGCTGCTGGTGGTCTGGGTGCTGGCGAACTTCTTCGTGCTCAACGTCCGCTGGAGCTGACGGGGACTGCCGGTACGAGGGAGCAGGGCGCGAGGACGGCGACGGTGGAGCGAGCCGGACGCCCGTCGATAGCGCGAAGTCGCATCTCGCTCCTGCCACCCGGTCCCTCGGCTCCCCTCTGTTCGCACGCGCTGCATGGGCTGACGCAGCTGGAACTGCCCCCGGGCAGTGGCAGCCGGCTGCCTCGAGGACAGGTGCTCCGGCTGGCTCGGCATGGTCACTGGAGTTCAGCCCCGGGGTTCTTCGAGGAAAGCAGAACCTGCGGCATCGGCTCCTTTCGCCCGACTGGGCTCAGCGCAGCTCTTCGGCGGCGGCGACCAGTTGTTCGAGTTGATGGTGGATCTGGGCCCTGTCCAGCAACTGCAAGGGCTGGCGGTTCCAGAGCAGCCGTTCGCCGCTTTCGGGGTCGCGGCCCAGGATCGGCTTGCAAGGGTCCTGGCTGAACAGGTTCTGCTCGCTGGCCGTAGCGTCTCCTTGTCCTTCCAGGCGGGTGAACATCAACAGGTGATCGGTCGGATGTTCTGCCAGATGGCAGAGATGCGGGCCCACCTGCAGGCTGAGTACGCTCTCCTCGTCATTGGGCGTCGGGAGATCGAGAGCGAGAAAAAGCTGGTGGATGGTGGCGCGGTAGAGTGGATTCATGGCGTGTTCCGAGTCACTGGAGGCAGCCATTAGAGCAGTGCCAGCACGGAGAGACTGTTAATCGTGGTTCTCTTTTTTTAGGTTTTGCCGCTGCCGATTCCAGTGGAAAAACGGTGGCCGATCCTGATAGGCGATGGGGTGTCCGTTTTTGGGCTCGGCAGCGGAGCCGAGTGGCGAGGCGTGCTGGCTATTCGCCCAGTGGTTCCAGGAGGGCTGCTGTCCAGCGCTCCTTGCGCCAGGCCCGGCGCTGCTTCTTGTCGAGGTAGGTCCAGGCGACGAAGCGGCTCTGCTTCTGTCCCTGGGCCATGTCCACCACGCGGATATCGCTGGCGCCCAACGTCTTCAGGCGCTCCTGGAGGTTCGGCAGGTTGCTCGCCTTGGATACCAGGGTGGTGAACCAGAACACCTGCGTGGCGAACGCCCGGCTTTCCTCGGCCATGCCGGCCAGGAAGGCCGCTTCGCCGCCCTCGCAGTACAGCTCGGCGCCCTGGCCGCCGAAGTTCAGTCGCGGCAGGGTACGGGTCGGGTCGAGCTTGCCGAGGTTCTTCCACTTGCGCCGGCTGCCGCGCGTGGCTTCGTCCAGCGAGGCGTGGAAGGGTGGGTTGCAGAGGGTCATGTCGAAGCGCTCGTCGACACCGATCAGGCCCTGGAATATCTGCCTGCGATCAGGCTGCCGGCGCAACTCGATGGCAGCGGCGAAGCGTGGGTTGGCGGCGAGGATCGCAGCGGCCGAGGCCAGCGATTGCGGGTCGATGTCGGCGCCGACGAAGCGCCAGCCGTATTCGTGGTGGCCGAGCAGCGGGTAGATGCAGTTGGCTCCGGTTCCGACGTCCAGCGCACGCAGGCCGGGACCGCGTGGAATCAGGCCATCGTGGCTGGCGCCGAGCAGGTCGGCCAGGTAGTGCAGGTAGTCGGCGCGACCGGGAATGGGCGGGCACAGGTAACCATCGGGTATATCCCACTCGCGTACGTCGTAGAACTGTTGCAGCAGCGCGCGGTTGAAGGCTTTCACCGCCGCCGGATCAGCGAAGTCGATGCTCTGCCTGCCGTACGGATTGAGGATGACGAAGCGCTCCAGTTCCGGGCTGCCGGCGATCAGGCGCGGAAAGTCGTAGCGTCCCAGGTGGCGATTGCGCGGGTGCAGCGGGCTGGCGCTCTTGCGCTCGGCGTCGGGATGCGGGCTGGTCGGGCGGGGCATGTTCTCGGTTTCCGTGACGGCGAGGCGGGCATTATTCACATCCGCCGGAGGCTGGCCAGTGTTTCTGCCGAGCGGCGCGCTCCTGGCCCGGTCACAATGGAAACAGCCACGGAATCACCAGCACGCAGACGAACATCACCAGCAGGGTAAATGGCACGCCGATCCGGACGAAGTCGCCGAAGCGGTATTGGCCAGGGCCCAGCACCAGGGTGTTCACCGGCGAGGAAATCGGCGTCATGAAGGCTGCCGAGGCCGCCACCGCCACCACCATGGCGAAGGGGTAGGGCGAGGCGCCGATCTGGTTGGCGGTGGCGATGGCGATCGGCGCCATCAGCACCGCGGTAGCGGTGTTGGAAATGAACAGGCCGATGGCCGCGGTGAGCAGGAACAGGCTGGCCAGCAGCACGCGCGGGCCGGCGTCGCCGAGGGCGTCGACCAGCAGCGAGACCACCAGGTCGATACCGCCGGTCTTCTGCAGGGCCAGGGCGAAGGGCAGCATGCCGACGATCAGGACCAGGCTTTGCCAATGGATGGCGCGGTAGGCGCCGTCCATGTCGATGCAACGGAACAGGCCCATCAACAGGCAGCCGACCAGTGCCGCGACCACGTTGGGCACCACCCCGCTGACCATCAGCGCCACCATCACGGCCAGGCTGAGCAGGGCGTGCGGCGCCTTGCTCAGGGCCGGCGCCACCTCGTCGATCTCCGCCGGCAGGCTGAGCACCAGGAAATCGCGGTTGCGTCCCTGCAACTGGCGGATCGCCTTCCAGGCGCCGATCACCAGCAGGGTATCGCCCAGGCGCAGCTTCTCTTCCAGCATGCCGTCGGTGAGCGCTTCGTGGTCGCGACGCAGGCCGACCACGTTGAGCCCGTACTGCGAACGGAAGCCCAGCTCCAGGACGCTCTTGCCGAGCAGGGTGGAGTCCGGCGGCAGAGTCACCTCGGCCATGCCGACCTCCCGCGACTGGTCGATGAAGTAGCTGGCGCGGAACGGCAGGCGCACCAGGTTCAGCTCGGCGCAGCGCCGGTCCATGTCCTCCGGAGGGGCGAAGACGTCCAGCAGCAACACGTCGCCCGCCTTCAGCTCGGTGCTGCCGCCGACCTTGACCACCTCGCTGTGGAACTTGCGCACCCGCTCCAGGCCGACCACGTTGGCGCCCAGGCGGGTGCGCAGTTGCAGTTCTTCCAGGGTGCTGCCGATCAACGGCGAGCCGAGCTGGACCTGCAGGCGCCGCTCGCGGCCGGCCAGGCGATAGTCGCGGATCAGGTCGCGCAGGGTCCGCCGTGCCCTCGGCGCGCCGACTTCCGCCGGGCTGGCGGCGTTCAGCCAGTTGCGCGTGAGCAGCATGTAGGCCACGCCGATGGCGAGCACCATCAGGCCTATCGGGGTGAAGGCGAAGAAGCCGAAGCCGGCATGACCCTCGCGCGCCAGCTCGCTGTTGACCACCATGTTCGGCGGTGTGGCGACCAGGGTCATCATGCCGCTGATCAGTCCGGCGAAGGCCAGCGGCATCATCAGCCGGCCCGGAGGGATCTTCAGCTTGGCGGCGATGCTCAGGACCACCGGGATGAAGATCGCCACCACCCCGGTGGAACTCATCACCGAGCCCAGCCCGGCCACCGCCAGCATCAGCAGTACCAGCAGGCGCGCTTCGCTGCTGCCGGCGCGGGCGATCAGCCAGTCGCCGACCTGGTAGGCCACCCCGGTACGCACCAGGCCTTCGCCGATCACGAACAGCGCGGCGATCAGTATCACGCTGGGATCGCTGAAGCCGGCCAGGGCTTCGTTGAGGGTAAGGGTTCCGCTGACGCTGAAGGCCATGATCACCAGTAGGGCGATCACGTCCAGGCGCAGGCGGTTGTGGATGAAGAGGGCGACGGTGGTGGCGAGCAGGCCGACCACCCAGAGCAGTTCGAGGTTCATGCGGGCATCTGAGCGGGAGGATGCCTGCGAGTGTGGCAGACGGACGCGGATCGCGCCTTGATCTGCTGCAGGTCGACGGCGCCTCCCCGCTTCGCCGCGGAGAGGCGCAGCGGCCCTGTCAGCCGAGGAGGAGGGCGTCGTCGGCGAGCTTCTCGCCGCGCACCTTCTCGAACATCGCCAGCAGGTCCGGTACGTCGAGGCCCTTGCGTTGCTCGCCGGAGACGTCCAGCACCACCTGGCCCTGGTGCAGCATCACCGTGCGCTCGCCCACGTCCAGCGCCTGGCGCATGCTGTGGGTGACCATCATGGTGGTGAGTTTCTTCTCGGCGACGATCCGTGCGGTGAGATGCAGGACGAAGTCGGCGGTGCGCGGGTCGAGCGCCGCGGTGTGTTCGTCGAGCAACAGGATGCGCGACGGCTGCAGCGCCGCCATCAGCAGGCTGACGGCCTGGCGCTGGCCGCCGGAGAGCAGGCCGATGCGGTCGCCGAGGCGGTTCTCCAGGCCGAGGCCGAGGGTCGCCAGGCTTTCCCGGAAACCGTCGCGCATCGATGCCTGCACCGCCCTGCCGAGACCGCGACCGGCACCGCGACGCTGCGCCAGGGCCATGTTCTCCTCGATGGTGAGGTCCTCGCAGGTACCCGCCATGGGGTCCTGGAACACTCGCGCGACGCGGTTGGCGCGGGCCCAGACCGGCTTGCGGGTGACGTCTTCGTCGTCGATCAGGATCTGCCCGCTGTCGATCGGCAGGTCGCCGGAGACTGCGTTGAGGAAGGTCGACTTGCCGGCGCCGTTGGAGCCGATCACGGTGACGAACTGGCCGGCCGGGATGTCCAGCGACAGGCCGCGCAGGGCGCGGGTCTCGATGGGGGTGCCGGGGTTGAAGGTGATCTTCAGGTTCTTCGCGCTGAGCATGGTCAGGCTCCCTTCTTGCCGAGCAGGCGTTTCTTCATCATCGGAATCACCAGGGCGACGGTGACCAGCACCGCGGTGACCAGGTTCAGGTCCTGGGCCTGCAAGCCGATGAAATCGCTGTTCAGCGCCAGGGCGATGAAGAAGCGGTAGACGATGGCACCGAGGATCACCGCGAGGGTCGCCAGGATCAGCCGGCGCGAGGGCAGGATGCTCTCGCCGACGATCACCGCGGCCAGGCCGATGACGATGGTGCCGATACCCATGGAGATATCGGCGCCGCCCTGGGTCTGCGCGAACAGCGCGCCGGCCAGCGCCACCAGCGCGTTGGAGATGGCCATGCCGAGCAGGATCATGCCGCCGGTGTTGACCCCCTGGGCACGGGCCATCCGCGGGTTGGAGCCGGTGGCGCGGATCGCCAGGCCTTTCTGGGTGGTGAAGAACCAGTCCAGCAGCAGCTTCGCGGCGATCACGATGAACACCAGCAGCAGCGGGCGGAACACGTAGTCGCTGAGCCATTCCGGCTGCAGCAGGGTGAACAATGTCGGCTCGGCGATCAGCGGTACGTTGGGCTTGCCCATGATGCGCAGGTTGATCGAGTAGAGCGCGATCATCATCAGGATGCTGGCGAGCAGGTCCATGATCTTCAGCTTGACGTTGAGCAGGCCGGTGGCCAGCCCGGCCAGTGCGCCGGCTGCGGTGGCCGCCAGGGTCGCGCTGTACGGGTCCCAGCCAAGGGCGATGAGGGTCGCGCAGACCGCGCCGCCGAGCGGGAAGCTGCCGTCCACCGTGAGGTCGGGGAAGCGCAGCAGGCGGAAGGAGATGAACACGCCGAGTGCCACGAGGCTGAAGATCAGGCCGATCTCCAGGGCACCGAACAGGGAAAACAGAGACATGACTTCGTAACCGAGTGCGTGAAGGCAGGATTATCGTGCCGTCCGGCCACGGGCGGGACGCCCGCGGCCGGCGGCCGCTTTTTTTACTTGATGACTTCCGCGGCCGACTTGAGCAGTTCGTCGGACAGGGTCACGCCCTGCTTCTGCGCGGCCCCGGGATTGACGAACAGCTGCAGGTTGTCGCTGGTCTCCGGCTTGATCTCGCCCGGCTTCTCGCCCTTGAGGATGCGCACCACCATGCGGCCGGTCTGCTTGCCCATCTCCTTGTAGTTGATGCCGAGGGCGGCGATGGCGCCGCGCTTGACGCTGTCGGTGTCGGAGGCGATCAGCGGGATCTTCGCGTCGTTGCCGACCTTGACCAGCGCCTCGTAGGCGGACACCACGTTGTTGTCGGTGTTGGTGTAGATCGCGTCGACCTTGCCGACCAGGCTGCGCGCCGCCGAGCTGACGTCCACCGAACGCGGGGCCGAGGCTTCGACCAGGCTCAGGCCCATCTTCGGCAGCAGCTCCTTCAGCTCCTTGACCACCACCACGGAGTTGGCTTCGCCCGGGTTGTAGACCATGCCGATGCGCTTGGCGCCCGGCACCACTTTCTTGATCAGCTCGATCTGCTTGTCCAGCGCGAGCATGTCGGAAACCCCGGTGACGTTGGTGCCGGAGGCTTCCCAGCTCGGCGTCAGGTGCGCGCCGACCGGGTCGGTGACGGTGCTGAAGACGATCGGGATGCTCTTGGTCGCGGCCACCAGCGCCTGGGCCGACGGAGTGGCGATGCCGACGATCACGTCGGGCTTGTCGCCGATGAACTTGCGGGCGATCTGCGCGGCGGTGCCGGTGTTGCCCTGGGCGCTCTGGTACTGCCACTTGAGGTTCTTGCCGTCTTCGTAGCCGGCCTCCTGGAGGGCCTCCTTGACCCCGTCGCGAGCGGCGTCCAGCGCCGGGTGCTCGACGATGGCGGTCACGGCCACCGACTTCTGCTCGTCGGCGTTGGCGCCGAAGGACAGGGCCATGCCAAGGGCCAGGGCACTGAGGGGCAACCATTTATTCTTATAGGCCTGCATCATGCGGCGATCTCCTGATTGTATTGGCGCGCTGTAGCGAATTGTTCTGATTGGGCGGTGCGGGTACAGCGTGGCCGAAACATCGCATTTTTCGCGCAAGTCGTCAGCAGGTTTGATGTTTTTTCTTGCGGCGGGATTACCGCTGGGGGGCGGGCAAGGGGGAGTGCCTGCCCTTTGCGAAAATTCGATGAGGCCCCGCGTGGCCTCCGAACAGAAGGTCATCGGTTTCGAGCCCAACCAAAGATATGTGGCCAATTGATGGCCTTGTGGTACACGTCTCCCGAGTTGCAAGGACGCGTACCGCACCGCCTGCCTGGGAGCGGTGCTTTGCGCCCGGTCTGCGTGCCTGCCATGGGGGTGGGCTCTGGGGGATGCATGGTGGGGCGTTGGAGTGCGTGGATCGTCGCCGTGGCGATCTGTCTCATGGTCGGGGACGCGACCGCCGCTGGCTGGCGTTCGGCAAACTTCCGTGTCTATAGCGGCGCAGGCCTACAACCGTTACTCCTATGGCTGGAATAATCCGATCGCCAGTGTGGATCCGACGGGGGTATGCGTTGGAGGAGATTTCTTCGTCCAAAAGTTGGTACTCGCCAGTTATTGATAATAGTTGGTTGTTCTTGAGCAACTTGTGGATGGGGAATGGTCCGGAAAGTGGCTTCGAATTTGGCCTGGGCATTTTAAAAGGAGGGCTATCCTTTTCTCAGTCTATGTCATGGGTCAATCCAGTTGCCGGAGGTGTTCAATATCTTTCGAATAACTGGGCTTCTCAAGCTATTTGGGGTGAAGGGTTTAGTGAGTTAATATCTTATAAAAATATCGATCAGCGTGCTGGCGGTGGCTTGTTTGATGTTGGCAGTGTCTTTCTTCCTGTCGGGCGCGCAAGAGTTTCTGTAGGTTTTGACTTTATGTTCGGGGCCGTCTCGGGAGCGGAGCGCGGGCTAGGAGGGCGTGGTGGCCATAAATATGCTGCTGGTATACTTTCTAGGGGTAGTGGGAAAGCGTTCGCAGGGCACGGTAAATATGTTTTCGGTAGCGGGGATTTTTGGGTGCCTGATGGGACGTACATAACTCTTCCAAGGCCTGGAATTAATATTGTGGATGAAACCGGTCGATTTATTGAATTGGGTGATTGGGCTGGTTTGGCGCAGACTGCAAAAATTAATCCGAGACTTGCAGGTGATATTGAAGGCATGGCTACTTATTTGCCGCGTGCTGAGATTCCTAACTATACTCTAAGTGCTCAAACTGCTAGAGGTCCAGCATTGCATATCTATGGAAACTCAACGACTGTTGAGTTCAGTACCCCCTTGGAAAAACTATTACAGCCTGGGATGGGATGCGTGCAGTGGGCTGCTTGTACAACATTTGCGAGGTAGGTGATTTATGTATTTCCCAGACATGTCTTTTTATTCGTATTTTCTTTTGAGGCCGTTAGGTAGTGTAAGAAACATAGGTTGGTTAGGAATAGGGCAGCAGTACTCCAGGGGGCGGGTAAGTTCTGGATTGCTTGATAAATTGAAGTTGATAATTATGTCGGAGGGAGCGGTTGATTTCCACGTTAATAGAGTAATGAGCGCACATGAGTGTGTAGTCGCTGGATGTCGGGATTTGTTCGTGGGAGATGTTGGTTTGGGTTTTACTGAAATATGGATTCCTGGAGTTGAGAAAGGAGCATATTTTGCATCTCCTTCGTTGATACTTCATTATATTGAAGAGCATGATTATTGCCCTCCACAGATGTATTCGGAAGCGGTGATGGCTGTTGATTTGGAAGTTGGCTATAAAGCCCAGGAGGTATATGTGGGGCTTGTAGCTGGCCATTTTTAGATTTATAGAGTCTTGCGGTTATTAGGTCTGTTCCAATCTATTGATAAGATTTTTCTGAAAGTTTTTCAGGCTTTAGGGGCCAAGCTAGGGTTCTTTGTCAATGAGGGGCTGGAAGGTTATGGGGAGGTCGGTCAGAAAAAGCATAAGTTTTTTGGGTTCAGTCAGGAAGTATGACGTGAAGGTTGAGCACCAGAGAGGGATGTGATGGCTGATTTTGAATATTATATTAAAGGTGATATGGCGCTACGGTGTAATTCAGAAGGGTTGTGGTATTTGTCCGTGGGGGATCAGGTTTTTTTCTCCAGGAGGAAGAGAGTTTTTGGAGGGTTCTGGTTTTATTGGAGAAACCTTACGAAGAGGTTAGGGAAAAGCTTGGGGGGGATTTTGTTACTTAAATGTTGTTTTGGCGGGACTAGATAGTGAGTCTGACTACTGGATTGGTTTGGCACTTTCTTGGATAGAGCAAGGAGGAGCAGAAGCCAGTGATGTACTACTAGCACGCTTGAAGGGGGTGGTTGAGGGGCGGAGCGCCAATCAAAAAAACAGGCATAAAGCTTTTTCAGTATTGAGAAAAATAGGTGGGTAACTACTTGGGTATTGGTTTTTCTAAAAGCATAGTTGCTTTAGTTGGTTGATAGAGCGGGTTTTTAAGTTTTTGCAGTGAGTGTTGTTATTGTGTTTTTTTTGTTATGGCTGGTTTGAAACTTTTTGTTGGTGTTTTCTGTTTCTAGATTTAAGACGGTTTCTATGGCCAGAGTACTGATTTTTTTAGTGGGGTGGTGAAGAAATGCTTTGTATATCGTTGAAAAATGACATTTAGAAGGTTATATGGGCAAGAGAGTGGTTGTATTGCTATGGCTGCTATTCACATCAATGTCAGCCCACGCCATCGATAAAAAAGTCAACAACGTCACCATCATGCGCGTGGGCTTCATGGTGGACGCGAATTCTCCGGGTGGAGGCTGGGGCTTCATCGTCAGCAAGCCGGGAGCGGCGGATTGCGGCTTTGGCCTGATGCGCCTGCCGCCGATGAATACCGATGCCGGCAAGGCCATGCTGTCGCTGATGCTGAGCGCCCAGGCCACACAGAACAAACTGCCGGAGATCGCCTATTCGGCCAGCGCCACGGTGAACGAGGTATGCCAGATCACTTCGGCGCAGATAGACAGCGGCACTTGAGGGAGAGGATGCAAGGCGCTGTTAGTGGGGGGATAGGAGGGTTAACCGCTCCAATGGTTCAATTCGGCGACGGCAGCCAAGCCTCCGCGACCGCCTTTTCACCGGCCATGAGCAACTGGAGGAGTCCGGACTCGTTCGTATGAACGGGCGCTTTTATGACCCGGTGATCGGGCGGTTTCTATCAAGGCTGTTAGAAATATGGGGGGAGAGTTGATAGGGCTCCATCCATTTTTTAGAAAGTGGAGTAGTAGCCGTCAAAGTGGGGGTATGGATTTACTGAATGGAAGTATAAGACCAATTAATCATGAATTCTCGGTGGTTTATGAAAATGTACGATATTTTAGCTTTGGTAGAGTTGTCTGAGGAAGTGCCTAGGCCTAAGGTAAAAGGTGTTGTGAGTGGATACTCCCCGCATCATAAATTTCATCAGGTGGAATACCTTGCTAGCGGGGTTCACACCTATTCTGACGATAAAGCTCACTATCCGGGGGAGGCTATTGTGACTAGGATAAAGTTTGCTAGCTGGGAGTTTTTCGGTAATGAAATAAAGGTTGGGGATGATTTTGAAGTCAGGGAGCTTGATCGAGTCGTCGGGACGGGGGTGGTTAAGGAAATATTTTGATTTTCTCTAACTTGAGAAATTGGTGCGGTTGTTTAAGTGGTTATTTATGAGGGTGTGCAAGTTTATAGGGAGGCTTATGTTGTCTGAGAGAGTTGGTTTGAGCGGCTGGGCTGGGAGAAGTAGTTCTCCTGTTGCCGTTATAAGTAGGTCCCTGGATGAAATGGTTGGTATCTGTGATGAGTTTGAATTGAGTGAGGATGGTTTGGATGAATTTCATTTTGCTGTTTATAGATATGTCGGTAAGTATTTCCTTTTGTTGAGATATTTCAATTACCCTGGTGAGGGGCGTTTTCATGCGTGATGGGGAGTTTGACTCTGAGGCTCTTTTCGGATTTTTAAGCGGTATTGGATTAAGTGAAAGCGATGTCTCTTGGATGCTGGGAGAGGGGAATGGTTAATGGAAGCGCATCAGGATGTTTTGAAATTTATATTCCCTCCGAGAGTCCAGCGGATACTGAAGTAATTAGCCGTGCTCGATTGGGTCGAAGAGCGGGAGAAGTAAGTGTTGAAGTCTTTCTGAGTGGCTTTTCTTGATATAAATTAAGAGTGGAGCTGCTGTTTATGGTGTTCTGTAGGAAAGGTTCTCTAGGTTTTGGGGTATTTTTAATCTTTTGAAAGCTTGAGTTTTAATGTGCGAGAGTTATAAATAGGCTGAGGTCGTAAGTAAAGATTTTATACCTTTGGTCTTGCTGGTTTTGTCGCGTCGTAAAATCTTGGCATGGTCAAGATGGTGTGAATCTTCACCAGTTAGCATATTAGGCGTTACTGGGATAGTCAGAAGAAAATCGCAAGGTATTTGTTGATGTGATGAGTAAATATAGTGTAAAGGTTGAGCGCCAGAGAGGAATGTGATGGCTGATTTTGAATATTATATTAAAGTTGGTATGGCGCTACGGTGTAATTCCGAAGGGTTGTGGTATTTGTCCATGGGGGATCAGGTCTTTTTTCTCCAGGAGGAAGAGAGTTTTTGGAGGGTTCTGGTTTTATTGGAGAAACCTTACGAAGAGGTTAGGGAAAAGCTTGAGGGGGGATTTTGTTACTTAAATGTTGTTTTGGCGGGACTGGATAGTGAGTCTGACTACTGGATTGGTTTGGCACTTTCTTGGATAGAGCAAGGAGGAGTAGAAGTCAGTGATGTACTACTAGCACGCTTGGAGGGGGTGGTTGAGGGGCGGAGCGCCTCTCAAAAAAATAGGCATAAAGCTTTTTCAGTATTGAGAAAAACAGGTGGGTAACTAATTGGATATTTATTTTTCTAAAGGCATGGTTGCTTTAGTCAGTTTATAGAGTGGGGTTTTGACGTTTTGCAGTGAGTGTTGTTAATGGTTTCTTGTTTTTTAAGGTGTTATTGTTTTTTTTGTTATGGCTGCTATTCACATCAATATCAGCCCACGCCATCGCCAAGAAAGTCAACAACGTCACCATCATGCGCGTGGGCTTCATGGTGGACGCGAATTCTCCGGGTGGAGGCTGGGGCTTCATCGTCAGCAAGCCGGGAGCGGCGGATTGCGGCTTTGGCCTGATGCGCCTGCCGCCGATGAATACCGATGCCGGCAAGGCCATGCTGTCGCTGATGCTGAGCGCCCAGGCCACACAGAACAAACTGCCGGAGATCGCCTATTCGGCCAGCGCCACGGTGAACGCGGTATGCCAGATCACTTCGGCGCAGATAGACAGCGGCGCCTGAGGGGAGAAAGGTACGAGGCCGCAGCCCCGTACCTTGGCGAGAGTGCTTAGAGCGCGGCGATCTTCTGCCGTTGCTCGGCCAGCTTGGCCAGGGCCTGTTCGGCCTCGGCGAGCTTGGCGCGTTCCTTCTCGATCACGTCGGCCGGGGCCTTGGCGACGAAGCCTTCGTTGGACAGCTTGCCGCCGACGCGCTTGACCTCGCCTTCCAGGCGCTGGATCTCCTTGTCCAGGCGCCCCAGTTCGGCGCTCTTGTCGATCAGGCCGGCCATCGGCACCAATACTTCCATGTCGCCGACCAGGGCGGTGGCGGACATCGGCGCTTCCTCGCCGGCTTCCAGCACGCGGATGCTTTCCAGCTTGGCCAGTTTCATCAGCAGCGGCTCGTTGTCGGCCAGGCGGCGGTGGTCGCTGGGCGAGGCGTTCCTGAGGATGATGTCGATGCGCTTGGCCATGGAGATGTTCATCTCGCCGCGGATCTGCCGTACTCCGAGCATCAGCGCCTTGACCCACTCGATGTCGCCTTCGGCGGCGGCGTCGATCCTGCCTTCGTCGGCCACCGGCCAGGGTTGCAGCATCAGGGTCGGGCCTTCCTTGCCGGCCTGGCCCTTGATGCGTTGCCAGATTTCCTCGGTGATGAACGGCATGAACGGGTGCGCTAGGCGCAGGGCCGTCTCCAGCACGCGGATCAGGGTGCGACGAGTGCCGCGCTGGCGCTCGATGGGGGCGTTCTCGTCCCACAGCACCGGCTTGACCAGCTCCAGGTACCAGGCGCAGTACTCGTCCCAGATGAACTCATAGAGGGCCTGGGCGGCCAGGTCGAAGCGGAAGGCGTCGAGCTGGCGGGTGACTTCCTGCTCGGTGCGCTGCAACTGGGAGATGATCCAGCGGTCGACGGAGGACAGCTCGACCGGCTCGCCGTTGACCCCGGTGTCCTGGCCATCGGTGTTCTCGATGACGAAGTTGGCGGCGTTCCAGATCTTGTTGCAGAAGTTGCGGAAGCCTTCGACGCGGCCCATGTCGAACTTGATGTCGCGGCCGGTGGAGGCCAGCGAGCAGAAGGTGAAGCGCAGGGCGTCGGTGCCGTAGCTGGCGATGCCTTCGGGGAATTCGGCGCGGGTCTGCTTGGCGATCTTCTCCGCCAGCTTCGGCTGCATCATGCCGCTGGTGCGCTTTTGCAGCAGGGTATCGAGGTCGATGCCGTCGACGATGTCCAGCGGGTCGAGCACGTTGCCCTTGGACTTGGACATCTTCTGGCCCTGGCCGTCGCGCACCAGGCCGTGGACATAGACGGTCTTGAACGGGATCTGCGGGGTGCCGTCGGGGTTCTTCACCAGGTGCATGGTGAGCATGATCATCCGCGCGACCCAGAAGAAGATGATGTCGAAGCCGGTGACCAGCACGTCGGTGGGGTGGAAGGTCTTGAGGAACTCGGTCTGCTGCGGCCAGCCGAGGGTGGAGAAGGTCCACAGGCCGGAGCTGAACCAGGTGTCGAGAACGTCTTCGTCCTGGCGCAACTCGACCTCGTTGCCGAGCTTGTGCTTGGTGCGCACCTCGACCTCGTCGCGGCCGACGTAGACGTTGCCGGCCTCGTCGTACCAGGCCGGGATGCGGTGGCCCCACCAGAGCTGGCGGCTGATGCACCAGTCCTGGATGTCGCGCATCCAGGAGAAGTACATGTTCTCGTACTGCTTGGGCACGAACTGGATACGGCCGTCTTCCACGGCGGCGATGGCGTCTTCGGCCAGCGGCTTGGTGCTGACGTACCACTGGTCGGTCAGCCAGGGCTCGATGACGGTGCCGGAGCGGTCGCCCTTCGGTACTTTCAGCGCGTGATCGTCGACCTTCTCGAGCAGGCCCATGGCCTCGAACTCGGCGACGATGGCCTTGCGCGCGGCGAAGCGGTCCATGCCGGCGTAGCTCTGCGGCAGGCTGGGGTCGAGGTTCGGGTTGACGCTGCCGTCGAGGTGGAACACCTGGGCCTGGGCCAGCACCGCGGCGTTCTTGTCGAAGATGTTGATCAGCGGCAGGTCGTGGCGCTTGCCCACTTCGTAGTCGTTGAAGTCGTGGGCCGGGGTGATCTTCACGCAGCCGGTGCCGAATTCGCGGTCGACGTACTCGTCGGCGATGATCGGGATGTGCCGGCCGACGATCGGCAGTTCGGCGAACTGGCCGATCAGCTTGGCGTAGCGCTCGTCTTCCGGGTGCACCGCGACCGCGGCGTCGCCCAGCAGGGTTTCCGGACGGGTGGTGGCGACCACCAGGTAATCCAGGCCTTCGCTGGTCTTCGCGCCGTTCACCAGCGGGTAGCGCAGGTGCCAGAGGTGGCCCTTCTCGTCGTGGTTTTCCACTTCCAGGTCGGAAATCGCGGTGTGCAGCTTGGTGTCCCAGTTCACCAGGCGTTTGCCGCGGTAGATCAGGCCGTCTTCATGCAGGCGCACGAAGGCTTCCTTGACCGCTTCGGAGAGGCCGTCGTCCATGGTGAAACGCTCGCGCGACCAGTCCACCGAGGAGCCCAGGCGACGAATCTGCCGGGTGATGTTGCCGCCGGACTGTTCCTTCCATTCCCAGACCTTCTCCAGGAACTTCTCCCGGCCGAGGTCGTGGCGGCTCACGCCCTGGGCGCCAAGCTGGCGCTCGACCACCATCTGGGTGGCGATGCCGGCGTGATCGGTGCCCGGTTGCCACAGGGTGTTGCGGCCCTGCATGCGGCGGTAGCGGATCAGCGCGTCCATGATCGCGTTGTTGAAGCCATGGCCCATGTGCAGGCTGCCGGTCACGTTCGGCGGCGGGATCATGATGGTGTAGGGCTGGCCTTCGCCGCTCGGAGCGAAGTAGTCGTTGGACTCCCAGGTCTCGTACCAGGAAGTCTCGATGGCGTGCGGCTGGTAAGTCTTGTCCATGCGAAAGGGGACCAAAGCTGAATATGGCTGGGGAAAATGCGAAGAAAGTCCGGGAGTATAGCGGGGATGGCGGCCCGGGGGTAAGGCCGCGGGCCGCGGCGGGCGCCCGCCGCGTCCGGATCAGCCGTTGCGTTGGCCGAGCAGGCGACCCAGGCGGGCTTGCAGGCGGCGGCGCAGTTCGGCTTCGATCTGCGGGGCGAAGTCGTCGATGACTTCCTGCAGGATCAGTTCGGCGGACGCTCGCAACTCGTCGTCCAGGCGCTCCTGTTCGGCGGGCGCCAGCCCTGCCGTGGTGGCTGCCGCGGCCTGCGGCTCTGGCGCGCGCGGGGCGGTACCGGGGGAGACGACGTCGGAGAGCAGGGGAATGTTGTCCGGCTCGAAGGATTCGGTCAGCAAGGGCGGCTCGTTCCGTTCGTAGAGCAGGTCGTGGATCGACTCCAGGTCATCGAGCAACTGCTCCGGGGGTTGTGTCGGTTTGTGGCTGTCCATGGTCGTGCACTTCAGATACGCGGCAGGCGATGGTCCTGTAGAGGATAGCCCTGCTCCCGGTAGAAGCGGAATTTATCCCGTGCCGCCTGGCGGATCGCCGGCTCCTCGACCACCAGTTCGGCCACCCGCGAAAAGTTCGCGACGAAGCCGGGGGCCTCGAGGGTCAGGTTGATCAGCAGGTCGCGATGGTTCCCCGGGGTCTCGCCCAGGCCCAGGACGACGGGCGCCTCGGCGTCTTCCTCGGCCAGGCTGTGAGGAATGAAAGCCTCGCCGCGGAAGCTCCACAGGCGGCCGTCCAATTCGCTGCGCTGCGCCTCGTCGGCGCAATGCAGGTAGACCCGCATGCCCTGCCGCCAGGCCTTCTCGGCCAGGCGGCAGGCGACCTGCAGGCGCGCCGACGGATCGGCGCTGGGGATCACGTAGAAATCGACCCGGGTCACTTGGCCCGTTCCAGCAGGTACTGGGTCAACAACGGAACCGGGCGGCCGGTGGCGCCTTTGTCCTTGCCGCCGCTGATCCAGGCAGTGCCGGCGATGTCCAGGTGCGCCCAGTGGTATTTCTTGGCGAAGCGCGAGAGGAAGCAGCCGGCGGTGATGGTGCCGGCCTTCGGCCCGCCGATGTTGGCGATGTCGGCGAACGGGCTGTCCAGCTGTTCCTGGTATTCGTCGAACAGCGGCAATTGCCAGGCGCGGTCGTCGGCGAACTCGCCGGCCTTGAGCAGTTGCCTGACCAGCGCTTCGTTGTTGCCCATAAGGCCCGAGGTGTTGCTGCCCAGGGCGACGATGCAGGCGCCGGTGAGGGTGGCGATGTCGATCACCGACTGAGGCTTGAAGCGCTCGGCGTAGGTCAGTGCGTCGCACAGCACCAGGCGCCCTTCGGCGTCGGTGTTGAGGATCTCGACGGTCTGCCCGCTCATGGTGGTGACGATGTCGCCCGGACGGGTGGCTCCGCCGCTGGGCATGTTCTCGGCGCAGGCGAGCAGGCCGACCAGGTTGATCGGCAACTGCAGTTCGAGCACCGCGCGGAAGGTGCCGAAGACGCTGGCGGCGCCGCACATGTCGAACTTCATCTCGTCCATGCCCTGGCCCGGCTTGAGGCTGATGCCGCCGGTGTCGAAGGTGATGCCCTTGCCGACCAGCACGTGCGGGGCCTGGTCCTTCTTCGCGCCGTTGTATTGCAGGACGATCAGCCGCGGCGGCTGGTCGCTGCCCTGGGCGACGGCGAGGAACGAGCCCATGCCCAGCTCGCGCAGTTTCTTCTCGTCGAGGACCTCGACCTTCAGGCCCTTGAACTCCTTGGCCAGGCCCTTGGCCTGCTCGCCGAGGAACGTCGGATGGCAGACGTTCGGCGGCAGGTTGCCGAGATCACGGGTCAGGGCCATGCCATTGGCGATGGCCTGGGCTTCCTTGCTGCCTTGCTCGACGGCGGCGCTGTCGGCCTTGTCGGCGAGCAGGGTCAGCTTCTTCAGTTTCAGCGGCTCGGCTTTCTGGCTCTTGTAGCGATCGAACACGTACAGGCCATCGGCCAGGGTTTCCACCAGCAGACGCGCCTTCGCGTGGGCATCGCGGCCTTTCACCGCGAGATCGCCGAGGGCCAGCGCGGCATCGGCGCCGGCCAGGCCCTTGAGGGTCGACAGCACGGCGGAGGCCAGCTTGCGGTACTGGCGGTCGCCCAGTTCGCGCTCCTTGCCGGCGCCGACCAGCAGCACGCGCTCGGCCTTGAGATTGGGCAGGCTCTGCAGGAGCAGGGTCTGGCCGACCTTGCCGGCCAGGTCGCCACGCTTGAGCACTGCGCTGATGGCGCCGCCGGTGGCGTCGTCGACCGCCTTGGCGCTGGCGCCGAGCTTGCGGCCTTCGCCTACGGCGAGCACCAGGGTGGCGGTTTTCAGGGTTTCCGGGCGTACGCTTTTAACAAGGAATTCCATGGAAGAGGTCCCCAATACAGACAGTCGGGATGGCGCAAGGGGCGGCATCCGTTAGCGGTAAGCGATTGTTCCGAGCACGATTCGTCCCGAGGACTGACGGTCGCCGCCGGGGCGGTGACGCAGGCAGCGACAGCTTAGTCGTTGCGGCGGGGGTCGTTCCATGCCGAGGATGGCAACCGAGGTTCTACAGCGCCGGAGCCGGGTTGGCGGTGCCTCCCGGCCGTTGCCGCACATGGTCGCATAACTGCGGCGTGTCTGGCACGACTGTGTACGCACGGGAACCCGCGGCCATGCCGCGTCCCTATAATGAACGTTTCGTTCCGCAGGAGTCGCACCGTGCCCGCCAGCAAACCAGTCGCGGATCCCGCCCGGAGTACCGATCCGCGCGATTACCAGCGAGTCGGCCGGCCGCTCGGGGTCATGGCCAAGACCTTCCCGGCGGGTTTCGTGGTCGCCGAGCATCGGCACGAGCGGGCGCAGTTGATCCATGCCCTGTCGGGCGTGATCGAACTGCATGTCGGTCGCACGCTATGGCTGGTCCCGCCGCAGCGCGCGGTATGGATGCCGGCGGGGATGGCGCACGCGATGCTGGCGCGCGGCGAGGTCCGCTTGCACACCGTCTATGTCCGGCCGCAGTCCTGCCCGCCGGAATTCCCCCGGGTGCCGCGCGGAGTGATGGTCAGCCCATTGTTGCGCGAGTTGATCGTGCGCGCCGCCGGCCTGCCGTTGTTGTACGACGAGCGCGGCCGGGAGGGGCGGTTGATGGCGGTGCTGCTGGACGAACTGGAGTGGTCGCGGGAACAGCCCCTGGCCTTGCCCGACCCCGCGGACCGACGCCTGGGAAGAATCTGCCAGGCGCTGCTGGAGAACCCGGCCGACCCTCGCGGGCTGGAGGAGTGGGCGCGCTACGTGGGGGCGTCCTCGCGGACCCTGGCACGGCTGTTTCTCTCCGAGCTGGGAGTGACCTTCGTCCATTGGCGCCACCAGGTGCGCCTAGCCGCCGCCCTGCCACGCCTGGCGGCTGGCGAAGCGGTGGCGCGGATCGCCGTGGATCTCGGCTACCAGACGCCCAGCGCATTCAGTGCCATGTTCCGACGCCTGACCGGGAGCACGCCGAGCCGCTACTTCGCCTTGTCCGATTCGGCGTAGCCTTCGTCCGTTGGCGGGCGGCGCCGACGCGGCAGGATTCCTATGCTGGGCCCGTTTCCAGACGACTGCCCCGGGAGGCAAGCATGCAACGACTGAACGTGGAATTCCGCTCCGAGGGTGTCGCCCTGCGCGGCTGGCTGTATTTGCCGGAGGCGCGTGCCGAGCGGCCGGCGATCGTCATGACGCACGGTTTTTCCGGGGTGAAGGAGCAGTACCTGGACCGTTACGCCGAGGTATTCGCCGCCGCCGGCTTCGTCGTGCTCCTCTACGATCATCCGAACTTCGGCGACAGCGACGGCGAACCGCGTCAGGAAATCGATCCGGTGATGCAGCGCCGTGGCTATCGCGACGCGATCACCTGGTTGGGCGCCCAGGCCCGGGTCGACGCCAGCCGCATCGGCATCTGGGGAACCAGCTACAGCGGCGGACATGTGCTGGAAGTGGCCGCACTGGATCGGCGGGTGAAATACGTGGTGGCGCAGGTGCCGACCGTCAGCGGCCATGCCTCGGCGTTGCGCCGGACCCGCGCCGAGCAGTTGCCGGCATTGCTGGCAAGCTTCGACGCGGACCGCCAGCGGCGCTTCGAGGGCTTGCCGCCAGCGCTGTTGCCGGCGGTCGCCGCGGGCCCCGACGAGCCTTGCGCGATGGCCGGCGCGGACGCCCACCGGTTCTTCACCGACAGCGCGGCGCTGGCGCCGAGCTGGTGCAACCGGGTGACCCTGCGTAGCGCCGAGCTGGCGCGAGAGAACGAGCCGGGCATTCACATTGGGCGGATCAGCCCCACGCCGCTGCTGATGATCGTCGCCGATCGGGACCTGCTCACGCCCACGGACCTTTGCCTGGAGGCCTACCAGCGGGCATTGCCGCCCAAGCGGCTGCTGATGCTCGCCGGCGGCCATTTCACGCCGTACATCGAGCATTTCGACGCCACCAGCCAGGCCGCGGCAGACTGGTTCGTCCGTCATCTCGGAGAGGGCGGCGAGCAATCAGCGACGGTCGTCGAATAAATCGGCAAGCGCTGAACGAGCGTTCGCCTCGACGGTCTATCGGGCTCTTGGTTCGGCCTGCGCAGTGACAGGCCCGCCGAATCGCAGGATAATGCCGGCTATTTTCTCCGCGCCATGCCGCCATGGCCGGAAACGCGTGATGACGGGGCCGACGGGCCCCGTCAGAGCCTGGCAACCCAGGAGTGTCCGGATTGATCGTTTTCCGTTATTTGTCCCGTGAAGTGCTGGTCACCATGAGCGCCGTCAGCGCCGTGCTGCTGGTGATCATCATGAGTGGCCGTTTCATCAAGTACCTGGCGCAAGCGGCGCAGGGGTTGCTCGACCCCGGTTCGCTGTTCCTGATCATGGCGTTCCGGATTCCCGGCTTCCTGCAGCTGATTCTGCCGCTTGGCCTGTTCCTCGGCATCCTGCTGGCCTACGGGCGGCTCTATCTGGAAAGCGAGATGACCGTGCTCTCGGCGACCGGCATGAGCCAGAAGCGCCTGCTCGGCTACACCATGGCCCCGGCGCTGCTGGTGGCGATCCTGGTGGCCTGGCTGAGCCTGTTCCTGGCGCCCCAGGGCATCAACCAGTTCGCCCTGCTGTTGAACAAGCAGGATACCCTGACCGAGTTCGACACCCTGGTCCCGGGCCGTTTCCAGGCAATGCGCGACGGTACCCGGGTGACCTACACCGAGGAACTGTCGAAGGATCGCGGCGAACTGGCCGGCATCTTCATCTCGCAGAAGGACCTCAACAGCAGCAACCAGGAACGCGGCATCTCCATCCTGGTGGCGGAGAAGGGCACCCAGAACATCCAGGCGGATGGCAGCCGTTACCTGATCCTGCACAACGGCTACCGCTACGACGGCAATCCCGGGCAGGCCAACTACCGGGCGATCCAGTACGACACCTATGGCGTGATGCTGCCCAAGCCCGAGGCCAGCAGCGAGGTGAGCGAGCGCGACGCGGTGCCCACCGCCGATCTGTTCGGCAGCGACAACCCACGCTACCAGGCCGAATTGCAGTGGCGCCTGTCGACACCGCTGCTGGTATTCGTGGTGACCCTGCTGGCGGTGCCGCTGTCGCGGGTCAACCCACGGCAGGGGCGCTTCCTCAAGCTGCTGCCGGCGATCCTCCTTTATATGGGCTACCTGGCCCTGCTGATCGCTGTCCGTGGCCAGTTGGACAAAGGCAAGATCCCCATGGCCATCGGCCTGTGGTGGGTCCACGGACTATTCCTGGCAATCGGTCTTCTTCTGTTCTATTGGGAACCCTTGCGCCTGAAGCTGGCGTCCTCCCGTGCCGGTCGCGAGGTGGCGCATGGTTAAGCTCGATCGTTACATCGGTGTCACCGTCTTCGTCGCGATCCTCGCGGTGCTCGGGGTGATCCTCGGCCTGGCGCTGCTGTTCGCCTTCATCGACGAACTCAACGACATCAGCGCCAGCTACGGCATCGGCGACGCCCTGCGCTTCATCTTCCTCACCGCGCCACGGCGCGCCTACGACATGCTGCCGATGGCGGCGCTGATCGGCTGCCTGGTCGGCCTCGGCACCCTGGCCAGCAACAGCGAACTGACCATCATGCGCGCGGCCGGGGTATCCCTGTCGCGGATCGTCTGGGCGGTGATGAAACCGATGCTGGTGCTGATGCTGGCCGGCATCCTGGTTGGCGAGTACGTCGCGCCCTGGACCGAGAACATCGCCCAGAGCGGCCGTGCCCTGGCCCAGGGCGGCGGCGATTCGCAAAGCTCCAAGCGCGGTCTGTGGCATCGCCAGGGGCGCGAGTACATCCACATCAACGCGGTGCAGCCCAATGGCGTGCTGTACGGCGTGACCCGCTACCGCTTCGACGAGCAGCGTGGCCTGGAATCGGCCAGTTTCGCCAAGCGCGCGCGCTTCGAGACCGATCACTGGCAACTGGAAGAGGTCACCACCACCTTGCTGCATCCGAGGGAAAAGCGTTCCGAGGTGGTCAAGCTGCCGACCGAACGCTGGGATGCCCAGCTCAGCCCGCAACTGCTGAACACTGTGGTGATGGAGCCCGAGGCGCTGTCTATCAGCGGTCTCTGGCAGTACATCCACTATCTCGCCGACCAGGGCCTGAACAACAACCGCTACTGGCTGGCGTTCTGGACCAAGGTCCTGCAACCGCTGGTGACCGCCGCGCTGGTGCTGATGGCGATTTCCTTCATCTTCGGTCCGTTGCGCTCGGTGACCCTGGGCCAGCGGATCTTCACCGGCGTGCTGGTGGGCTTCGTCTTCCGCATCGCCCAGGACCTGCTCGGACCCTCCAGCCTGGTGTTCGACTTCCCGCCGCTGCTGGCGGTGGTGATCCCCGCCTCGATCTGCGCACTGGCGGGTGTCTGGCTGCTACGCCGGGCGGGCTGACAGGCCCGGCAGGCCGGGTATGAAAAAAGGCCACCCACGGGTGGCCTTTGTGCTTCCTTGTCGCGTCGGGCTGTAGCCTGGCCGCCGGCGCGACAAAGGCCAAAACAGCGCGTTCTGCGGACCTGTTTCGCTCACTTCTTGTGAGTGTTCTTCGGCAGCCTGACCACCTGGCTCTCCGAATAGCGGTCGTGCCAGGTACGCTTGTCCTTGTCCCAGAGCATCCAGAGGAAGCCGAGGCCGAGGCACAGCCAGGAGGCGATGGCGATCATGAAGCGCAGCAGCGCCTGGAGCAGGCTGATGGCGCTGCCGTCGCGGTTCTGCACGCGCAGTCCCCAGACCTGCATGCCCAGGGTCTGGCCGTTGTGGGTCCAGAATTTGGCGAAGAAGCCGAACAGGGCGAACACCAGCAGGGTCGAGAGCAGCGGGTCGCCGATCAGCGCGCCGCGGTCGGCCAGTTCGCGCAGATGCTCGCTGCCGTAGATCAGTCGAAGGATGCCTTGCTGGTAGACCAGGGTGACCACCATCATCAGCGCCACGCAGAGCAGGAAGTCATAGAACATCGCCGCCAGGCGGCGGACCAGACCGGCAGGGGCATAGTCGCCCTGGGGAGAAAGCATGTGTTTCGGCATCGGCGTGTTCCGTGCGGGGCAAAGCCGGGGATTATACGTCCATCCGCAGCTTGCGCCGCCCACCCGGGCAACGCTTTTCCCCGGCTGTTCTAGTCTTTGCGCAGACCCCAATCATTACGAGTCTTTTCTATGCCGATTCCGGTGAAGCGAGCCAGGAGAAAGGCGCTCCGGCTGTCGTTGTCCGTGCTGGTCGGGGTGATGCCGATCGTCCTGGGGCTGCTCATCCTCTACTGGCAGGCCGAGCGAAGCCTCCAGGAGACGTCCGAGCAGGCAGCCGGGAATGCGGTGCGGCAGTTCGAACGGATGCTCGACAACGCTGCGCTGGCGGCGCGCAAGGTCATGCCGGTGGCGGGGCGCCCCTGTCCCGAGGCCGAACTGGCGCTGCGCGAGCAAGTGGCGATCATGCCGTTCGTACGCTCGGTCAATTTGACGCGCGACAATACGATCTATTGCACGTCGTTGTTCGGCGGCTTCGACGAGCCGGTGCGGATCGAGAACTATGTCGACGGACGCCTCTTGCTGATGCCCGGCAACCAGGTCACGCCGGACGCCGCGCTGCTGGTCCTGCGGGACTCCGACGGCAAGCGCGGGGTATTGGCGGCGATCGACGGGCGCTACTTGAGCTACGTGCTGGACCTCGTCGACCGACGTAGCCGACAGGTGCTGGTGGTCGGTCCCAATTGGCTGGATGCCGAGGGCCGCACCCACCGCGACGCGCCGCCCACCTATGAGGTCGCCGCCGTATCGCTCGCTTCGCAGCGTTATCCGTTGCGGGTGCTGTCGGGCTTCCCCGAGGGCGAGGAATGGCGATCGATCCGCTCGCAGAACCCGGCGATGTTCGGCCTGCTACTGTTCTTCGGACTGCTGGCCGGCACTCTGTGCTACTGGCTATCCAGGCGGGTCGCCTCGCCCAGCAGCGAACTGCGCCGGGCCCTGGAGGCCAACGAGTTCATTCCCTACTACCAGCCGCTGAGTCCCGGCCAGGGCGGACGCTGGATAGGCGTCGAGGTGCTCATGCGCTGGCGTCATCCGCGCGAGGGACTGATCCGGCCCGACCTGTTCATACCTTTCGCCGAGCGCTCGGGACTGATCGTACCGATGACGCGCGCGCTGATGCGCCAGGTCGCGGAAGACCTGGGCGGGCATGCCGGGAAGCTGGAGCCAGGCTTCCACATCGGTTTCAACATCAGTGCCACCCATTGCCACGAACTGGCCTTGGTGGACGACTGTCGCGAGCTGTTGGCGGCGTTTCCGCCCGGGCACATCACCCTGGTCCTGGAACTGACCGAGCGCGAGCTGATCGAGTCGAGCGAAGTCACCGACCGCCTGTTCGACGAATTGCATGCCCTGGGAGTGAAGATCGCCATCGACGATTTCGGCACTGGACATTCCAGCCTGGCCTACCTGCGCAAGTTCCAGGTGGACTGCCTGAAGATCGACCAGAGCTTCGTCGCCCGCATCGGCATCGATACTCTTTCCGGGCATATTCTCGACAGCATCGTCGAGCTGTCCGCCAAGCTCGACCTGGATATCGTCGCCGAAGGCGTGGAGACCCCCGAGCAGCGTGACTACCTGGCCGCCCGCGGGGTGGATTACCTGCAGGGCTACCTGATCGGCCGGCCGATGCCGCTGGAGAGTCTGCTTTCCAGCCTGACTGTGCAGGAAGGGCAGGGGGCTTCCGTCGTCGCACTTCCGGCAGATCGAGGCTAGCGGCTACCAGTCCCTCGGCGGGGGCAGCCTCTCAGCTTCTTCGTTACGGATGAGACAAAAGGCCCGCAGGTCGAGCAGGTGCAAGCCCTGCATCGCCTCTGGCACGACAAAATGCCTCGCATCCGCGGGGCTATTTTTTTGCTTCGGCTGTGGTAGATTTTTTTCGCCGAGCTGGGAAGACAGCAGTTCGGGTAAAGGCAGCGTCTCGACTCCAGCGCTGCCTTTTTTTATTTGCAGGCCGGATCAGATCGCAGACAACAAAAAACCGGCGCGAAGGCCGGTTTCTCTGCTGTCCTGTGCTCCCCCTGGAAACGCTTGGGAAGTCAGGATGGTGCTCGGGAGGGAACCGAACTTATGGCCGAAGATGCTGATTCTTTAGAACTGTGTTTCCTTGCGCTCTTTTTGATGCCCCCAATAATGCCCCAAAAGAAATTGCACTCCGACTTTTCTCCTGCGAGGCCTTTTTGAAGGCGTTAGAGCAATCATAGTTGCCATCAGCGCCTGACTGTGCTCCTTTGATCAGCAGTGTCACGCCGTCAATTTATGTTTGCCAGCTCTGCAGGTTCAAACCCATGAGCATTGAGATGCCAGTCAAAGTACTTTCTGTTCTTTTTGTTCCATACCGACACTTGCTTGCCCAGCACGCTATTGACATAGCTAGCTGTAGCCTCGGTCATTTCGCGAGAAGGATGCATGACGACTTCTCCGTTTCTCACAGAAATGTAGCCATGCTCGAACAATGGATCACAACCAAGCCGGCACATGGGGGCTGCAATATTTTCGATGTCGAGCTTCTCGTCTGAGCTACAAGCAGACCGCCTCTTGATATGTGCCGCTACCAGCAAATGCCGAGGGTATTCCTTAAGGCAAATGCAACAGGTACTGGTGAGTTTGTTTTGGAATAAGTGCCGTACGATGTACTTATGTTCTAATCGAGTGGCACGGTTCGCGACTCCGTCAGTAGGTTGGTTTTGGATGTCATAACGGGCATCCTCCAAGGTGACGTCGTTGTCGCCGTAGTCGTGGTCAAGCTCTGCAAAACCTTCAAGGATCGCTGCGCTCTGCTCCTCGTTGTATCGATAGAAGGAGCGGTCATGTTGGCTGCCGATATGCGCTTGTATGGATTTGAAGCGAATTGCGTGGTGGCGTACATCAGTTACGAAGTAGATGTTTTCCCATGTGATGCCAGATGAGGCATCTGCCCAACCCCATAGCTTCAAGGCAAGATCGCGATTATGCGTACGATGAGTAAAGCAGGCACTGACTGTGACGACTGCTTTAGTGTTGAAGATGACGGTGTCACCTGGCTCCATGGTAAGCCAGGCATTTCTTGTTCTAGGTGATGCAAGTCCCCAGATGAAAAGCTTGCCGTCGGGGTATGCGGAATGCAGCTCAGCTCGCAACTCTGGCTCTAGCAAGTCTTCGACTTCACTGAGCTGCACTGGGTTGAGAATGGTGGTCTGTAGATTCTTGCGTGCAGTATCGTCCGAGCAGGGTTGGTAGACTACTCGGGCAGTCATTTGCTTCTCCTCGAGTACTTGACTGCGTTTCCCTTGGCTTGGTCGATGGGGTACTTCTCCGCGTTCCTTTTAAGCTTAGTTTGGGCGGCAGTTGCCAAGTTTATATTGAGGCGATCAGCTAGCCGAATTAGGTAAAGCAATACATCGGCCATCTCTTCTTCGATGCCTTCCAAGGCTTCACTCGACAAAGCTACCCGCTCGCTTTGCTCTGGGGTCAGCCATTGGAAGCGTTCAAGTAACTCGCCCGCTTCGCCAGATAGCGCCATAGCGAGATTCTTGGGGGTGTGGAATTGGTTCCAGTCACGTTCGGAGGCGAACTTGGCTAGCTCCGTCTGCAGATGCTTCAAGACGTCCATGAGGAGAGATTCACGAGTATTGCTGTAGGAATTTGGACGTTAGCTTGTAGGGTCTTTCGTGTCTAGGGCGGTCAATAGAGGATATCTGGGTGAAATAGCTTCGGGCTGACTGCTGTATCGATGAGGGGCGGTTGTGGTGGTCTACTGATCCCGGACACCGATTTAGGCGAGAATCCTCGCCGTGAAAGAGGTGTCTGATGAGCAAGCAACGACGTACGTTTTCCGCCGAGTTCAAACGAGAGGCCGCGGCACTGGTGTTGGACCATGGCTACAGCCATATCGACGCCTGCCGTTCGCTGGGGGTGGTGGATTCGGCCTTGCGCTGTTGGGTGAAACAGCTCCAGCAGGAGCGCGATGGCGTGACCCCGAAGAGCAAGGCGCTCACCCCCGAACAGCAGAAGATCCAGGAGCTGGAGGCTCGGATCAACCGGCTGGAGCGGGAGAAAGCGATTCTAAAAAAGGCTACCGCTCTCTTGATGTCGGACGAACTCGATCGTACGCGCTGATAGAGCAGTTGAGTAAGCAGGAGTCGGTGGAGGTGGTCTGTTCAGCTTTCGATGTGGCGCGGTCTTGCTACTACGTCCACCGTCTTCGACGTCGTCGGGTCGATGCGCGCCGCGTGGCGCTACGCAGCCAGGTCAACCAGTTGTTCAGCCAGAGTCGGGGCTCGGCCGGCAGCCGCAGCATCCTGGGCATGCTGCGCGAAGAGGGCGTGACCATCGGTCGTTTCCGGGTACGTCGGTCGATGCGTGAGCTGGGCTTGGTCAGCAAGCAACCGGGCTCGCACGCCTACAAACAGGCCACGGTTGAGCGGCCGGATATCCCGAATCGGCTGAACCGCGAATTCGCGACCGAGCATCCCAATCAGGTGTGGTGTGGCGACATCACCTACGTCTGGGCGTAAGGCCGTTGGCACTACCTGGCCGCGGTGCTGGATCTGCATACCCGGCGGGTGATCGGCTGGGTGTTCTCGGCCAAGCCGGATGCCGAGCTGGTGATCAAGGCCCTGGACATGGCCTACGAACAGCGCGGCAAGCCACAGCAGGTGCTGTTCCATTCAGACCAAGGCAGCCAGTACGCCAGCCGCCTGTTTCGGCAACGGCTCTGGCGCTATCGGATGCAGCAGAGCATGAGCCGCCGGGGCATTGCTGGGATAACTCGCCGATGGAGCGCCTGTTCCGCAGTCTGAAGTCGGATCGGGTCCCGTCAACGGATTACCTGATGGCGCGGGAGGCCCAACGGGACATCAGTCATTACCTGATGCACCGCTACAACTGGATCAGGCCGCATCAATTCAACGACGGGCTACCGCCTGCGGTGGCCGAAGAAAAACTCAACCCACTGTCCGGGATGGGTTGACCACTACATCGTTGGATAGGTGCCGAGCGCCAACCCTTTCTCAGTCCCTCTCACTAGGTATTTGAGTCGCCACAGTTTCGAACCGTGGGGATTCACCTTCAGGAAGAGGCTGGCGCCGGCACTTACCTTGTAGGGACGGTCTTTGGGCTGCAGGGCTGAGAAGCCCGAGTCGTCGAGGGTTGCGCTCATTCTGGGGGAATCGTCCTTGACCGAACTCAGATCCCCCCATATATGCCCCCAAATCGATGGGCTTACAAGGGTTTGGTTGGGAATCGCAGGCAACAAAAAACCGGCCAGAGGGCCGGTTCTTCGTGGGTTTCGGGATTTCTTGGGAAGTCCTAGAAACAATGTGGTGGTGCCTCGGGAGAGACTCGAACTCTCACTCTGTCGCCAGAAACGGATTTTGAATCCGCCGCGTCTACCGATTCCGCCACCGAGGCAATGGCGGCGCAGTATAGGGAGGCGCCTACCGTTGGTCAATCGGGTTCGTGGCGGGGAAAACACATTTCCGGTAAGCTACGCGGCCTTTCGAGAGTCTCCCCATGCGTGTCGCCGATTTTCATTTCGACTTGCCCGAGGCCCTGATCGCCCGTCATCCCCTGCCTGAACGCCGCGCAAGCCGCCTGTTGGCGCTGGATGGCCCGACGGGAACCCTCGCCCACAGACAATTCGCCGATCTCCTGGACTACCTGCGTCCGGGCGACCTGATGGTGTTCAACAATACCCGGGTGATCCCGGCGCGCCTGTTCGGCCAGAAGGAGTCCGGTGGCAAGCTGGAAGTCCTGGTCGAGCGCGTGCTCGACCAGCACCGGGTGCTTGCCCACATACGCGCCAGCAAGGCGCCCAAGCCCGGTACGCGGATCCTCGTCGAAGGCGGTGGCAGCGCGGAGATGCTGCAACGCCACGACGCTCTGTTCGAACTCGCTTTCGCCGAGCCTGTGCTGCCTTTGCTGGAGCGGGTCGGGCACATGCCGTTGCCTCCCTATATCGACCGACCGGACGATGCGGCCGACCGCGAGCGCTACCAGACCGTCTACGCCCAGCGCGCCGGTGCGGTGGCGGCCCCGACCGCCGGCCTGCACTTCGATGAGGCGCTGCTCGAGGCGATCCGCGCGAAGGGGGTGGATACCGCCTTCGTTACCCTGCATGTCGGCGCCGGTACCTTCCAGCCGGTGCGTGTCGAGCGCATCGAGGACCATGTGATGCACCGCGAATGGCTGGAGGTCGGCCAGGACGTGGTGGACGCGGTTTCCGCCTGCCGGGCCCGCGGCGGCCGGGTAGTCGCCGTCGGCACCACCAGCGTGCGCTCGCTGGAAAGCGCGGCACGCGACGGTGAGCTGAAGCCCTTCAGCGGCGACACCGACATCTTCATCTACCCGGGCCGGCCGTTCCATGTGGTCGATGCCCTGGTCACCAACTTCCACCTGCCCGAATCCACCCTGCTGATGCTGGTCTCGGCCTTCGCCGGCTACCCGGAGACCATGGCCGCCTACGACGCGGCGGTGGCGCAGGGCTATCGCTTCTTCAGTTACGGTGATGCCATGTTCATCACCCGCAATCCCGCGCCCCGCGGACCCGAGGACTGATCCATGAGCTTCATGAACTTCGAGCTGCTGGCGACCGACGGCAAGGCCCGTCGCGGCCGCCTGACCTTCCCCCGCGGCGTGGTCGAGACCCCGGCCTTCATGCCGGTGGGCACCTACGGCACGGTGAAGGGCATGTTGCCGCGCGACATCGAGGACATCGGCGCGCAGATCATCCTCGGCAACACCTTCCATCTCTGGTTGCGCCCGGGCACCGAGGTGATCCAGCGCCACGGCGACCTACACGACTTCATGCAGTGGAAAGGCCCGATCCTCACCGATTCCGGCGGTTTCCAGGTGTTCAGCCTGGGAGCCATGCGCAAGATCAAGGAGGAGGGCGTGACCTTCGCCTCGCCGGTGGACGGCGCCAAGGTCTTCATGGGGCCGGAGGAGTCCATGGCGGTGCAACGCGCCCTGGGCTCGGACATCGTGATGATCTTCGACGAATGCACGCCTTACCCGGCCGACCATGACGTCGCCAAGCGCTCCATGGAGCTGTCGCTGCGCTGGGCCAAGCGTTCGAAGATCGCCCATGGCGATAGCCCGTCGGCGCTGTTCGGCATCGTCCAGGGCGGTATGCACGAGGACCTGCGCCTGCGCTCGCTGGATGGCCTGCAGGAGATCGGCTTCGACGGCCTGGCCATCGGTGGTTTGTCGGTGGGCGAGCCGAAGGAAGAGATGATCCGCGTGCTCGATTTCCTGCCGCCGCAGATGCCGGCCGACAAGCCGCGCTACCTGATGGGCGTGGGCAAGCCGGAAGACCTGGTGGAAGGCGTGCGCCGCGGCGTGGACATGTTCGACTGCGTGATGCCGACGCGCAATGCGCGCAACGGCCACCTGTTCGTCGACAGCGGGGTGATCAAGATCCGCAACTCGGTACACAAGCACGACGACTCCACGCTCGACCCGACCTGCGACTGTTACACCTGCAAACATTTTTCCCGCGCCTATCTGCACCACTTGGACAAGTGCGGGGAAATGCTCGGTAGCATGCTCAATACCATCCACAACTTGCGGCATTATCAGCGGGTTATGGCTGGTTTGCGCGAGGCAATCCAACAGGGTACATTGGCCGCCTTTGTCGATGCCTTCTATGCCAAGCGCGGCCTTCCCACGCCGCCGCTGGATGCCTGACTTTCCTTTATCCAACTCTATTGCTTTGTGACAGGAGTGCTACATGAGCTTTCTAATTCCCGCTGCCTACGCCGACGCAGCCGCTCCGGCAGCCGCTGGCCCGGCCGGCACCGGTTTCGAGTGGGTCTTCCTGGTCGGTTTCCTGGTCATCTTCTACCTGATGATTTGGCGTCCCCAGGCCAAGCGCGCCAAGGAACACAAGAACCTGCTGGGCAACCTGCAGAAAGGTGACGAAGTCGTCACTTCCGGCGGTATCGCCGGCAAGGTGACCAAGGTCGCCGACGATTTCGTCGTGGTCGAGGTCTCCGACAACGTCGAGCTGAAGTTCCAGAAGGCCGCGATTGCCGCGACCCTGCCGAAAGGCACCCTGAAGGCGATCTGATTTTCACCTAAACACATGACGGGGCGCGCAAGGCGCCCCGCGTCATAACGGGCGGTGTCATGCTCAACAAGTATCCTCTGTGGAAATATCTGCTGATCCTGGCGGTCCTCGCCGTCGGGTTCATCTATTCCGCACCCAACCTCTACCCGGACGACCCGGCGGTGCAGATCAGCGGCGCCAGCACGGCGCTGCAGGTCACCCAGGCCGACGTCGACCGCGCTGCCAAGGCGCTATCCGACGCCGGTATCGCGGTGAAGGCCGACAGCCTGTCGAAGAAGGGCGGCCTGATCCGCCTGGTCAAGCAGGACGACCAGCTTCCCGCCAAGGAAGTGGTGCGCCGGACCCTGGGCGACGATTATGTGGTGGCGCTGAACCTGGCCCAGACCACTCCCGAGTGGCTGCGCAAGCTGGGCGGCAGCCCGATGAAGCTTGGCCTGGACCTGTCCGGCGGCGTGCACTTCCTGCTGGAAGTGGACATGGACAAGGCGGTCGATGCCCGCCTGAAGGTCTATGAAAGCGAAGTGAAGAGCCTGCTGCGCAAGGAGCGCGTGCGCTACCGCAGCCTGCCGATCCAGGATCGCGCGATCCAGCTCGGCTTCACCGACAGCGAATCCCTGGACAAGGCGCGCAGCCTGATCGCCAAGGACTTCCGCGATTTCGAGGTCGTGCCCGAAGAGCGCAACGGCCTGCAGGTCCTGCGTGTCGCCCTGACCCAGGCCAAACTGGCGGAAATCCGCGAATACTCCATCAAGCAGAACCTCACCACCGTCCGCAACCGGGTCAACGAGCTGGGCGTATCCGAGCCGCTGGTGCAGCGCCAGGGCGCCAATCGCATCGTGGTCGAGCTGCCGGGCGTGCAGGACACGGCGGAAGCCAAGCGAATCCTCGGCAAGACCGCTAACCTCGAATTCCGCCTGGCCGCCGAGCCGGACGCCCTGAAGTCCGCCACCGAGACCTTCGAGTTCCGCGAGCCGCGCCGTCCGCCGGTGCCGCTGGAGCGCGGGGTGATCATCACCGGCGACCAGGTCACCGACGCCAGCGCCAGTTTCGACGAGAACGGCCGCCCGCAGGTGAACATCCGCCTGGATGGCCACGGCGGCGAGCTGATGAACCGCGCCACCCGCAACAACGTCGGCCGCAGCATGGCGGTGGTGTTCATCGAGCAGAAGCCGGTGACCCGCTACACCAAGCAGATGGTCGATGGCGTCGAGAAGGAGGTCGCGGTTCCGGCGTTCAAGGAAGAGAAGCAGATCATCAGTCTGGCGACCATCCAGTCGCCGCTGGGCAACCAGTTCCGCATCACCGGCCTCGATGGCCCGGGCGAGTCCTCCGAACTGGCCCTGCTGCTGCGTGCCGGCGGCCTGGCTGCACCGATGTACTTCGCCGAAGAACGCACCATCGGCCCGAGCCTGGGGGCGGACAACATCGCCAAGGGTGTCGATGCGTCGCTCTGGGGCATGCTCTTCGTATCGCTGTTCATCATCGTCATCTACCGTTTCTTCGGCGTGATCGCCACCGTTGCGCTGGCCTTCAACATGGTCATGCTGGTAGCGCTGATGTCGATCCTCGGCGCGACCCTGACCCTGCCGGGCATCGCCGGTATCGTGCTGACCATGGGCATGGCGGTGGACGCCAACGTGCTGATCTTCTCGCGGATACGCGAGGAGCTGGCCAATGGCATGTCGGTCCAGAGGGCGATCCACGAAGGCTTCAACCGTGCCTTCACCGCGATCCTCGACGCCAACCTGACCTCGCTGCTGGTCGGCGGCATCCTCTACGCCATGGGCACCGGCCCGGTGAAAGGATTTGCCGTGACCATGTCGCTCGGCATCATCACCTCGATGTTCACGGCCATCATGGTCACCCGCGCAATGGTCAACCTGATCTTCGGCGGGCGTGACTTCAAGAAGCTGTGGATCTAAGGGGACTGAGATGAATATCAAGATCGGTACCATCAACTTCATGGGCATCCGCAACATCGCGTTTGCCGTCACCCTGATCCTGACCGTCATCGCCCTGGGCAGCTGGTTCACCAAGGGCATCAACTTCGGCCTCGACTTCACCGGCGGTACGCTGATCGAGCTGACCTACGAACAACCGGCCGATCTCGGCAAGGTGCGTGGTCAACTGGTCGGCGCCGGCTACGAGGACGCCGTGGTGCAGAGCTTCGGCGACGCCCGCGACGTGCTGGTGCGGATGCCCAGCGAGGACCCGGAACTGGGCAAGAAGGTCGCTACCGCCTTGCAGCAGGCCGATACCGGCAACCCGGCGAACCTGAAGCGGGTCGAGTACGTCGGCCCGCAGGTGGGTGAAGAACTGCGCGACCAGGGCGGCCTCGGTATGCTCCTGGCGCTGGGCGGCATCCTGCTGTACGTCGGCTTCCGCTTCCAGTGGAAGTTCGCCCTCGGGGCGATCCTCTCGCTGGTGCACGATGCGATCATCGTGATGGGCGTGCTGTCGTTCTTCCAGGTGACCTTCGACCTGACCGTCCTCGCCGCTGTGCTGGCGGTGGTCGGTTACTCGCTGAACGACACCATCGTGATCTTCGACCGGGTGCGCGAGAACTTCCGCGTGCTGCGCAAGGCCAGTCTGATCGAGAACCTGAACATCTCCACCAGCCAGACCCTGTTGCGCACCATCGCCACCTCGGTCTCCACGCTGCTGGCCATCGCCGCGCTGCTGTTCTTCGGCGGCGACAACCTGTTCGGTTTCTCCATCGCCCTGTTCGTCGGTGTAATGGCGGGTACCTACTCGTCGATCTACATCGCCAACGTGGTCTTGATCTGGCTGAACCTGACCAGCGAGGACCTGATCCCGCCGCAGGCCAAGGACACCGTCGACGATCGCCCCTGAGGCGCTCTGGTTCGGCACTCCGGCGCCTGCCGGTCACTCGAGGACTCCCGCTTTTGGCGGGAGTTTTCGTATCTGCGCCAACGAAACGTTTGTCGGGAGCCTGGAACTTGGTGGTTTTTGCCCAGTCCTAGGCAAGGCAAAGGGCGAACATAGCCCGCATTGGATGAAAGCCAGGAGGTACATGTGAACAAGTCGATGCTCGTCGGGGCCGTTCTGGGTGCCGTAGGCGTGACCGCAGGTGGCGCGGTAGCCACCTATAGCCTGGTGGATCGCGGTCCCGACTACGCCGAGGTCGTCGCTGTCCAGCCGGTCAAGGAAACCATCAAGACGCCGCGCCAGGTCTGCAAGGACGTGGCCGTGACCCGCCAGCGTCCGGTCAAGGACCAGCACCAGATCGCCGGTACCGCCATCGGTGCGGTGGTCGGCGGCTTGCTGGGCAACCAGATCGGCGGCGGTACCGGCAAGAAGATCGCCACCGTGGCCGGCGCCGTCGGCGGCGGCTACGCCGGCAACAAGGTGCAGGAAGGCATGCAGGAGCGTGACACCTACACCACAACCGAAACCCGCTGCAGCACCGTGCACGACAGCAGCGAGAAGGTCGTCGGCTATGACGTGAAGTACATGCTCGACGGCAAGGCCGGGCAGATCCGCATGGAGCGCGATCCGGGCAGCCAGATCCCGGTCGACAAGAATGGCCGGCTGATCCTCAGCCAGGGCGAAACGCTGCGCTGAGCCTGACTGTCGCAATGATGCACAAGGGCGCCCGCGGGCGCCCTTGTGCATTTTCATGGAGATGAAAAACCCGGCGCCAGGCCGGGTTCTTCGTCAGCGGCGGATCAGCGCTTCAGCGACGGCGGCAGGTGCGGCTGGATGGTGGTCAGCAGTGCCTTGAAGCATTTGGTGTTGCCGGCGACGATGTGACCCTTCTCGAGGAATTCGTGGCTGCCGGTGAAGTCGCTCACCAGGCCGCCGGCTTCCTGTACCAGCAGGGCGCCTGCCGCCATGTCCCATTCGGAGAGGCCGAATTCCCAGAAGGCGTCGTAGCGTCCGGCGGCGACGTAGGCCAGGTCCAGACTGGCGGCGCCGGCGCGGCGGATGCCGGCGGTCTGGCCGACCAGGCTGCGGAACATGTTCAGGTAGTTGTCGAGATTGTCGATCTGGTTGTCGCGGAACGGGAACCCGGTGCCGAGCAGGGCGCCTTCCAGGCTCTTGCGGCCGCTGACGCGCAGGCGGCGACCGTTGAGGGCGGCGCCGCGACCGCGGCTGGCGGTGAATTCTTCCTGGCGCACCGGGTCGAGGACCACGGCGTGCTCCAGGCGGCCCTTGTACTTGCAGGCGATGCTCACGGCAAAGTGCGGTACGCCATGGATGAAGTTGGTGGTGCCGTCCAGCGGATCGATCACCCAGAGGTAATCGGCACCCTCGCCGCTGCCTTCGATGAAGCCGCCTTCCTCGCCCATGATCGCGTGAGTCGGATAGGCCTTGCGCAGCGCGGCGACGATGGTCTGCTCGGCGGCGCGATCGACTTCGGTCACGTAGTCCTTGGCATCCTTCTCGTTGACCGAGATGACATCCAGGCGTTCGATGGAGCGGAAAATCAGTTCACCGGCGCTGCGAGCGGCGCGCAGGGCGATATTCAGCATAGGCTGCATGGAGAGGTCACCTGGGTCGTTAAAGAAAGCCGGCCATTCTAGCAGAAACCGATGGCGTTTGAAGGGCGACCTGTCGGCCGCATGGTATAAAGCTGACCTCTGCTGTAGGATTTCACACCCTTCAGTAACTTGGCGTTGGAGAGCATCGGCGTTGCTCGACCGTATTCGTGTGGTGTTGGTCAACACCAGTCATCCCGGCAACATCGGCGGGGCGGCCCGTGCCATGAAGAACATGGGCCTGTCGCAACTGGTGCTGGTGCAGCCGGAAAGCTTTCCCCACGGCGACGCGGTGGCGCGGGCTTCCGGCGCCACCGACATCCTCGACGCCGCAAGGGTGGTGGACACCCTGGAAGAGGCCCTGAGCGGCTGCAGCGTGGTGCTCGGCACCAGCGCCCGCGACCGGCGGATTCCCTGGCCGCTGCTGGATCCGCGCGAGTGCGCGACGACCTGCCTGGAGCACCTGGAGGCGAATGGCGAGGTGGCCCTGGTATTCGGGCGCGAATATGCGGGTTTGACCAACGAAGAATTGCAGCGCTGCCAGTTCCATGTGCATATCCCCTCAGATCCCGAGTTCGGCTCGCTGAACCTGGCGGCCGCGGTCCAGGTGCTCACCTACGAGGTGCGCATGGCGTGGCTGGCGGCCCAGGGCAAGCCGACCAAGATGGAAAAGTTCGAGTCCACCTCGATGCTCAACACCGAGCTGGTGACGGCCGACGAGCTGGAACTCTATTACGCGCATCTGGAGAGGACGCTGATCGATATCGGCTTCCTCGATCCGGAGAAGCCGCGCCACCTGATGTCGCGGTTGCGGCGCCTGTATGGGCGCAGCGCGATCAGCAAGCTGGAAATGAATATCCTGCGCGGGATCCTGACCGAAACCCAGAAGGTGGCCCGAGGCCTGTCCTACAAGCGGAGTGACGACTGATGTTCGAACGTGTGCGTGAAGATATCCAAAGCGTATTCCACCGTGATCCGGCGGCTCGCAACGCACTCGAGGTCCTCACCTGTTATCCGGGCCTGCACGCCGTCTGGCTGCATCGGCTGGCCCACGGCTTGTGGACGTCCGGCTGGAAGTGGCTGGCGCGCCTGGTGTCCAATTTCGGCCGCTGGATGACCGGCATCGAGATCCACCCGGGGGCCAGGATCGGCCGGCGCTTCTTCATCGACCACGGCATGGGCATCGTCATCGGCGAAACCGCCGAGATCGGCGACGACGTCACCCTCTACCAGGGCGTCACCCTGGGCGGTACCACCTGGAACAAGGGCAAGCGCCACCCCACCCTCGGCAACAACGTGGTGGTCGGTGCCGGTGCCAAGGTGCTCGGCCCGTTCACCGTCGGCGAGGGCGCCAAGGTCGGCTCCAATGCCGTGGTGACCAAGGAAGTCCCGCCGGGTGCCACCGTGGTCGGCATTCCCGGGCGGATCATCATGCGCGAGGATACCGAGCAGCAGGCCAAGCGCCAGGCGATGGCGGAGAAACTCGGCTTCGATGCCTACGGAGTCAGCCAGGACATGCCGGACCCGGTGGCGCGTGCCATTGGTCAGTTGCTCGATCACCTGCAGGCCGTCGACGGCCGGCTCGAGGGCATGTGCCAGGCGCTCACCGCCCTGGGGAGCGACTACTGCGCGAAGGATCTGCCGGTATTGCGCGAGGAGGATTTCGCCGGGGTCAAGGATGAGGATGGCAATCCGGCCGCGTAATGCGCGGCCGGCGGCTTTCTGCTAGCATGTAGCGCCCTGAATTTGCCTAATCCTGAGTAATTTGATCGGTCTTATAGTTGACCTAATTACTCGGATAAGAGCATAATCCGCGTCAACCCCGAATGATCCCGATGGGAAAAGCCCATGCGTCTGACCACCAAAGGCCGCTACGCCGTAACCGCCATGCTCGACCTGGCGCTGCATGCTCAGCAAGGTCCGGTCTCGCTGGCCGATATCTCCGAACGCCAAGGCATTTCCCTGTCCTATCTCGAACAGCTGTTCGCCAAGTTGCGCCGTGGCAACCTGGTGACCAGCGTGCGCGGCCCGGGCGGCGGCTACCAGCTGTCCCGCCATATGTCGGGCATCCATGTGGCGCAGGTGATCGACGCGGTCAACGAATCCGTCGACGCGACCCGCTGCCAGGGGCAGGGCGATTGCCACTCCGGCGATACCTGTCTGACCCACCACCTGTGGTGCGACCTCAGTTTGCAGATCCATGAGTTCCTCAGCGGCATCAGCCTGGCCGATCTGGTCAGCCGCCAGGAGGTCCAGGAGGTCGCGCTGCGCCAGGACGAACGCCGTTGCTCAGGCAAGACGCCTCGTCTCGACAAGATTGAAGCGTCCGCCATCGACTGAGCAGGGCGCCAGCCTGTAGGAGTTACCTGATGAAATTGCCGATCTACCTCGATTACTCCGCGACCACTCCCGTCGATCCCCGCGTCGCCCAGAAAATGAGCGAATGCCTGCTGATGGACGGCAACTTCGGCAACCCGGCTTCGCGTTCCCACGTGTTCGGCTGGAAAGCCGAGGAGGCCGTGGAGAACGCCCGTCGCCAGGTGGCCGAACTGGTCAACGCCGATCCCCGCGAGATCGTCTGGACCTCCGGCGCCACCGAGTCCGACAACCTGGCGATCAAGGGCGTCGCGCACTTCTACTCGGGCAAGGGCAAGCACATCATCACCTCGAAGATCGAGCACAAGGCGGTCCTCGACACCTGCCGCCAACTGGAGCGCGAAGGTTTCGAAGTGACCTACCTGGAGCCGGGCGAAGATGGCCTGATCACTCCGGCACTGGTCGAGGCGGCGCTGCGTGACGACACCATCCTGGTCTCGGTCATGCACGTGAACAACGAGATCGGCACCGTCAACGACATCGCCGCCATCGGCGAGCTGACCCGCTCCCGCGGCGTGCTGTTCCACGTCGACGCCGCACAGTCGACCGGCAAGGTCGAGATCGACCTGGACAAGCTCAAGGTCGACCTGATGTCCTTCTCCGCGCACAAGACCTACGGCCCGAAAGGCATTGGCGCGCTTTATGTCCGGCGCAAGCCGCGCGTCCGCATCGAGGGCCAGATGCACGGCGGCGGCCACGAGCGCGGCATGCGCTCCGGCACCCTGGCCACCCACCAGATCGTCGGCATGGGCGAGGCGTTCCGCATCGCCAAGGAAGAAATGGCCCAGGAGAACGCCCGCGTGCTGGCGCTCCGCGACCGCTTCTTCGCGCAGATCGATGGCCTGGAAGAGCTCTACATCAACGGCAGCATGACCTCCCGCGTCCCGCACAACCTCAACGTCAGCTTCAACTACGTCGAGGGCGAGTCGCTGATCATGGCGCTCAAGGACCTCGCGGTCTCCTCCGGTTCGGCCTGTACCTCGGCGTCCCTGGAACCGTCCTACGTATTGCGCGCCCTGGGCCGCAACGACGAACTGGCGCATAGCTCCATCCGCTTCACCTTCGGTCGCTTCACCACCGAGGAAGAGATCGACTATGCCGCGAAGAAGGTGGTCGAGGCCGTTTCCAAGCTGCGCGAACTGTCGCCGCTGTGGGATATGTACAAAGAGGGCGTCGACCTGTCCCAGGTCGAATGGCAGGCGCACTGAGCGCCTCGTGCCCCGGAAAAACGTGAGGATTAGCCATGGCATATAGCGAAAAGGTCATCGACCACTACGAAAACCCGCGCAACGTCGGCAAGCTCGACGCTGCCGATCCCAACGTCGGCACCGGCATGGTCGGCGCGCCGGCCTGCGGCGACGTGATGCGCCTGCAGATCAAGGTCAACGAGCAGGGCGTGATCGAAGACGCCAAGTTCAAGACCTACGGTTGCGGTTCCGCGATCGCCTCCAGCTCCCTCGCCACCGAGTGGATGAAGGGCAAGACCCTGGACGAGGCGGAAACCATCAAGAACACCACCATCGCCGAAGAGCTGGCCCTGCCGCCGGTGAAGATCCACTGCTCCGTTCTCGCCGAAGACGCCATCAAGGCCGCCGTTCGCGACTACAAGCAGAAGAAGGGTTTGCTCTAAGCCGCTCGTGACGAGTAAGGAGTTGCAATGGCCATCAGCATGACCGAAGCCGCCGCCAAACACGTGCAGCGCTCCCTCGAGGGGCGCGGCAAGGGCGAGGGTATCCGTCTTGGCGTGCGCACCACTGGCTGTTCCGGGCTTGCCTATGTCCTCGAATTCGTCGATGAACTGGCGGCCGAGGACCTGGTCTTCGAGAGCCATGGCGTGAAGGTCATCATCGACCCGAAAAGCCTGGTCTATCTCGATGGCACCGAGCTGGACTTCACTCGCGAAGGGCTCAACGAAGGCTTCAAGTTCAACAATCCCAACGTTCGTGGCGAATGCGGCTGCGGCGAAAGCTTCAACGTCTGAGGCCGGCGTGGGTAAACCCTGTCATTTCGCCCAGTTCGACCTGCAACCGGCTTTCCTGGTCGATCTCGACGAGCTCGGCCAGCGCTATCGCGAGTTGGTGCGCAGCGTCCATCCTGACCGTTTCGCCGACGCTCCCGAGCGCGAGCAGCGTCTCGCCCTGGAGCGCGCGGCGCAACTGAACGAGGCCTACCAGACCCTGAAGAGCGCTCCGCGCCGGGCCCTGTACCTGTTGACCCTGAGTGGTCACGAGTTGCCCTTGGAGGCTACGGTGCAGGATCCGGAGTTTCTCCTGCAGCAGATGCAGCTGCGCGAGGAACTGGAGGAGTTGCAGGACAGCGCCGACCTGGCCGGCGTGGCGACCTTCAAGCGTCGGCTCAAGGCCGCCCAGGCCGAGCTGGAGCGCGAGTTCGCCGCGTGCTGGGACGATGCGCAGCGCCGCGAAGAGGCCGAACGCCTGGTCCGTCGCATGCAGTTCCTCGACAAGCTCGCGCAGGAAGTGCGCCAGCTGGAAGAGCGACTCGACGATTAATCCCTGCGGCCCCCGGGTCGCACCCCATAGTTAAGACAGAGCATGGCCCTACTGCAGATCGCCGAGCCCGGTCAGAGTCCCAAGCCCCATGAGCGTCGCCTGGCGGTTGGGATCGACCTGGGTACCACCAATTCGCTGGTCGCCGCGGTGCGTAGCGGCGTCGCCGAGCCCTTGCCGGATGCGCAGGGGCGCCTGATCCTGCCTTCCGCGGTGCGTTATCACGCCGAGCGGGCGGAAGTGGGTGAGAGCGCCCGCGCGGCCGCCGCGAAGGATCCCTTCAATACCATCATTTCGGTCAAGCGTCTGATGGGGCGCGGCCTGGAGGACGTCAAGCAACTGGGCGAGCAATTGCCCTACCGCTTCCGCCAGGGCGAGTCGCACATGCCCTTCATCGAGACCGTACAGGGGCTGAAGAGTCCTGTGGAAGTCTCGGCGGACATCCTGCGTGAGCTGCGCCAGCGCGCCGAAACCACCCTCGGTGGCGAGCTGGTGGGTGCGGTGATCACTGTGCCGGCTTATTTCGACGACGCCCAGCGCCAGGCTACCAAGGATGCCGCGCGCCTGGCAGGGCTGAACGTCCTGCGCCTGCTCAACGAGCCGACCGCCGCCGCCGTGGCCTACGGCCTGGACAAGGGCGCGGAAGGCTTGGTGGCCATCTATGACCTGGGTGGTGGAACCTTCGACATTTCCATCCTGCGCCTGACCCGCGGTGTCTTCGAAGTCCTGGCCACCGGCGGCGATACGGCCCTGGGCGGCGACGACTTCGACCATGCCATCGCTGGCTGGGTGATCGAGCAGGCTGGCCTTTCTGCCGATCTGGACCCGGGCAGCCAGCGGCAGTTGCTGCAAATCGCCTGTGCGGCCAAGGAGCGTCTTACCGATGAGGCGTCGGTCCGGGTCGCCTATGGCGACTGGAGCGGCGAGCTGAGCCGGGCGACGCTCGACGAGTTGATCGAGCCGTTCGTCGCTCGCAGCCTGAAGTCCTGCCGCCGAGCGGTGCGCGACTCCGGTGTCGATCTGGAAGAAATCCGCTCTGTGGTGATGGTCGGTGGCTCGACCCGCGTGCCCCGTGTGCGCACGGCGGTTGGCGAGTTGTTCGGCTGCGAGCCGCTGACCGATATCGATCCGGACCAGGTGGTCGCCATCGGCGCGGCCATCCAGGCCGATGCCCTGGCCGGCAACAAGCGCGGCGAGGAATTGCTGCTGCTGGACGTCATTCCGCTGTCGCTCGGCCTGGAAACCATGGGCGGGCTGATGGAGAAGGTGATTCCGCGCAATACCACCATCCCGGTGGCGCGCGCCCAGGAGTTCACCACCTACAAGGACGGCCAGACGGCCATGATGATCCACGTGCTGCAGGGCGAGCGCGAGCTGGTGAAGGATTGTCGTTCGCTGGCGCGCTTCGAGCTGCGCGGCATTCCGCCGATGGTGGCGGGCGCGGCGAAAATCCGGGTGACCTTCCAGGTCGACGCCGACGGCTTGCTCGGCGTGTCCGCACGCGAACTGAGTTCCGGCGTCGAGGCCAGCATCCAGGTCAAGCCGTCCTATGGGCTGACCGACGGCGAGATCGCGCGGATGCTCAAGGACTCCTTCGACTACGCCGGCGACGACAAGGCTGCCCGCGCCCTGCGCGAACAGCAGGTCGAGGCGCAGCGGCTGCTGGAGGCCGTGCAGTCGGCGCTGGACGTCGACGGCGAGCGGCTCCTGGACGAAGAGGAGCGCCTGGCCATCGCGGCGCAGATGGACACCTTGCGTGAACTGGCCGGTGGTAGCGACACCGCGGCCATCGAGAACCAGATCAAGCGCCTGTCCCAGGTGACCGACGCTTTCGCCGCACGGCGGATGGACGCGACCGTCAAGGCCGCGCTCTCCGGCCGCCGGCTCAACGAAATCGAGGAATAAGCGAAGATGCCGCAGATCGTGATTCTGCCCCATGCCGACCACTGCCCCGAGGGGGCGGTATTCGAGGCGAAGCCCGGCGAAACCATACTGGATGCCGCGTTGCGCAATGGCATCGAGATCGAGCATGCCTGTGAGAAATCCTGCGCCTGCACGACCTGCCACGTAATCGTCCGCGAAGGCCTCGACTCCATGGAGCCGTCCGACGAACTCGAAGACGACATGCTGGACAAGGCCTGGGGTCTGGAGCCCGATTCGCGGCTATCCTGCCAGGCAGTGGTGGCCGACGAAGACCTGGTGGTCGAGATTCCCAAGTACACCATCAACCAGGTGTCGGAAGGCCACTGAGCCCGGCGGTAGAGAGGAGCGTGCAATGAGCCTGAAATGGACCGATGTGCTGGAAATCGCCATCCAGCTCGACGAAAGCAAGCCGGAGGTCGATCCGCGATACGTCAACTTCGTCGATCTGCGGCGCTGGGTGGTGGAACTTCCAGAGTTCTCCGACGATCCTCAGCGTAGCGGGGAGAAAGTCCTGGAGGCCATCCAGGCCGCCTGGATCGAGGAACGGGACTAGCCATAGGCCCGCCCTACGCATTTGCCGGGAACCCGCGTATAATTCGCGGGTTTTATTTTAGGTAAGGCCTGAAATCGCCCGCGGGCGCATTCCAGGCTAGGCGCGCCGGGCCCGATGCCAGGCGCAGCCACGCTGATTCCGGCCCTTTCGGGCCGTTTTCGTCAGCGTCCTGAACGAATCACGGCGTCCCGCCCCGCTGGCGGGGCCGCCCATGCTAGACAACCTTGTTTCGGAGTTTTACCAATGGCACTGCAACGCACCCTGTCCATCATCAAGCCGGACGCCGTTTCCAAGAACGTGATCGGCGAAATCCTGACCCGCTTCGAGAAAGCCGGCCTGCGCGTCGTCGCCGCTAAAATGGTTCAGCTGTCCGAGCGTGAAGCCGGCGGCTTCTATGCCGAGCACAAAGAGCGTCCGTTCTTCAAGGACCTGGTTTCCTTCATGACTTCCGGTCCGGTTGTAGTCCAGGTCCTGGAAGGCGAGGACGCCATCGCCAAGAACCGCGAGCTGATGGGCGCCACCGATCCGAAGAAAGCCGACGCCGGTACCATCCGCGCCGACTTCGCCGTCTCCATCGACGAGAACGCCGTCCACGGTTCCGATTCCGAAGCTTCCGCCGCTCGCGAGATCGCCTACTTCTTCGCGGCTACCGAAGTCTGCGAGCGCATTCGCTGATCGAGCGTGGGTGAGGGTGAAGCCATGACAACGACCACCGCCGGCAAGGTGAACCTGCTGGGCCTGACCCAGCCGCAGCTGGAACAGTTCTTCGAGTCCATCGGCGAGAAGCGTTTCCGGGCCGGCCAGGTCATGAAGTGGATTCACCACTTTGGCGTCGACGATTTCGACGCCATGACCAACGTCGGCAAGGCCTTGCGCGAAAAGCTCAAGGCCTCAGCCGAGATACGCGGTCCCGAGATCGTCAGCCAGGACATCTCCGCCGACGGCACCCGCAAGTGGGTGGTCCGGGTGGCGTCCGGCAGTTGCGTCGAGACCGTGTACATCCCCCAGGGCGGACGCGGCACCCTGTGCGTGTCCTCCCAGGCGGGCTGCGCCCTGGATTGCAGTTTCTGCTCCACCGGCAAGCAGGGTTTCAACAGCGACCTCACCGCCGCCGAGGTGATCGGCCAGGTGTGGATCGCCAACAAGTCGTTCGGTACCGTTCCGGCCAAGATCGACCGCGCCATCACCAATGTCGTGATGATGGGCATGGGCGAGCCGCTGCTGAACTTCGACAACGTGGTCGCCGCCATGAACATCATGATGGACGACCTCGGCTACGGTATTTCCAAGCGCAAGGTGACCCTGTCCACCTCCGGCGTGGTGCCGATGATCGACAAGCTCGGCGAGGTGATCGACGTGTCCCTGGCCCTGTCGCTGCACGCACCGAACGACGAGTTGCGCAACAAGCTGGTGCCGATCAACAAGAAGTATCCGCTGGGCATGCTGCTGGATGCCTGCCGCCGGTATATTTCCCGGCTCGGCGAGAAGCGCGTGCTGACCGTCGAGTACACCCTGCTCAAGGATGTCAACGATCAGCCCGAGCATGCTGAGCAGATGATCGCATTGCTGAAAGACACGCCTTGCAAGATCAACCTGATTCCGTTTAATCCATTCCCGCACTCCGGCTACGAGCGCCCGAGCAACAATGCCATCCGGCGTTTCCAGGACATGTTGCACAAGGGCGGCTTCAACGTGACCGTGCGTACCACCCGCGGCGACGACATCGACGCAGCCTGTGGCCAGCTGGTCGGCCAGGTCATGGATCGTACCCGCCGGAGCGAACGTTATATTGCCGTGCGCCAACTGGCCGAGTCCGAGTCGGCGGCGAATCGAAATTGAGTGAGAGGAGGGTTCCGATGACTGTACGCGCCGCGCTGGTGTTCCTGTTGGCAGTTGGGCTGACAGGCTGCGTGACGAGCGGAGATCAGAATCCCCTGAAAACCGACAAGGGCCGTGACGAGGCGCGCGATGCCTATATCCAGCTCGGCCTCGGCTATCTCCAGCGGGGGAACACCGAGCAGGCCAAGGTGCCGCTGCGCAAGGCCCTCGAGATCGACCCTTCCAGCGCCGACGCGCATGCCGCGCTGGCGGTGGTGTTCCAGACCGAGATGGAGCCCAAGCTGGCCGACGAGGAGTACCGCAAGGCGCTCGCCAGCGATAGCCGCAATGCCCGGGTACTGAACAACTACGGCGGTTTCCTCTACGAGCAGAAGCGCTACGAGGAGGCCTACCAGCGTCTCCTGGAGGCCAGCCAGGACACCCTCTATCCCGAGCGCTCGCGGGTCTTCGAGAACCTCGGCCTGGTTTCGCTGCAAATGAAGAAACCGGCCCAGGCCAAGGAGTACTTCGAGAAATCCCTGCGTCTGAACCGTAACCAGCCCAGCGTCGCGCTGGAGATGGCCGACCTGCTCTACAAGGAGCGCGAGTACGTGCCGGCTCGCCAGTACTATGATCTCTTTGCCCAGGGCGGCGGGCAGAACGCCCGCAGCCTGTTGCTGGGCATTCGTCTCGCGAAGGTCTTCGAGGACCGCGACACGGCCGCCAGCTATGGCCTGCAGTTGAAACGCCTGTACCCAGGCTCTCCCGAATATCAGGAATTCCAGGCGGAAAAATGATGAAAGCGCCGCAGCCCGAAGTCGTAGCCACCGCTTCCCGTCAGAACCCCGGGGAAACCCTGCGCCAGGCGCGCGAGCAGAAGGGCTTGTCGTTGTCGCAGGTGGCCGGGCAACTGAACCTGACCGAGAATTCGCTGCGTCAGCTGGAAAACGGCGCTTTCGACAAGCTGCCGGGGCACACCTTCTCGCGCGGCTACATCCGCGCCTACGCCAAGCTCATGGGCCTCGACCAGGCCGAGCTGGTCAACAGCTTCGACCATTTCACCGGCACCAATGCCAGCGGCAGCACCGTACAGAGCCTGGGACGGGTCGCCGAGCCGGTGCGCCTGTCGCGCAACGTGCTGCGTATCGTCAGTCTGTTACTGCTCGCCCTGCTGATCGGCTTCGGCTACTTCTGGTGGCAGGAGCATTCCGCGCGCACGCCGGAAACCGCCGGTCTGAGCCTCGAGCATGTCGAAGTGGAAAGCGCCGACGGCACCACCGAGATCCATACCCTGGACGAGCCTGAAGACCAGGCGGTGATCGAAGCGCAGAAGGAAGGCGAGCAAGCGCCCGCCGAGGTTTCTCCGGAAGTCGCCGCCCAGGCCGAGGGTTCGCCGCCGGTGGCGAGCGAGGGCGCGCAGGTTCCCGCCGCTCCGGCCCAGGGCACCCCCGCCGCGCCCCAGCAGCCCGTTACCGCCGCGCCTGCCGGCACGGCTCCCGCTCCCGGTACTGCTCCAGCCGTTCCGGCGACGGCCAGTCCGGCCGCCCCGCCAGCGCCGAGCGAACCTGCCGCCGCGCCCGTGGTGGCCGGCGAGGGCCAGGGGGTGGTCAAGGTACAGTTCGTCGCCGATTGCTGGACCCAGGTCACCGACGCCAACGGCAAGGTCCTGGTCAGCGCGCTGAAGCGCAAGGGCGACAGCCTGGAACTGGCCGGCAAGGCCCCGCTGGAGCTGCGCCTCGGTTTCGCTCGCGGCGCCCAGGTCAGCTACAACGGCCAGCCGGTGGACGTGACCCCCTTCGTCCGCGGCGAAACGGCCCGTCTGAAGGTAGGACAATGAGCATTCATAGCGCTTCTCCGATCATTCGCCGCAAGTCTCGGAAAATCTGGGTCGGCAACGTTCCGGTGGGCGGCGATGCGCCGATCGCCGTGCAGAGCATGACCAACACCGAGACCTGCGACGTCGCTGCCACCGTCGCGCAGATCCGCCGCCTGGAAGATGCCGGCGCGGACATCGTGCGGGTTTCCGTCCCCGACATGGACGCCGCCGAGGCGTTCGGCAAGATCAAGCAGCAGGTCAACGTGCCGCTGGTCGCCGACATCCACTTCGACTATCGCATCGCCCTGCGCGTCGCCGAGCTGGGAGTGGACTGCCTGCGCATCAATCCGGGCAACATCGGTCGCGAGGACCGGGTCAAGGCCGTGGTCGACGCCGCGCGCGAGCGCAACATCCCGATCCGTATCGGCGTCAATGCCGGTTCGCTGGAAAAGGACCTGCAGAAGAAATACGGCGAACCGACCCCGGAAGCCCTGCTCGAATCGGCCATGCGCCACGTCGATCATCTCGACAAGCTGGACTTCCAGAACTTCAAGGTCAGCGTCAAGGCCTCCGACGTCTTCATGGCCGTCGCCGCCTATCGCCTGCTGGCCAGGCAGATCGAGCAGCCCCTGCACCTGGGCATCACCGAGGCCGGCGGCCTGCGCTCCGGCACGGTGAAGTCGGCGGTGGGGCTGGGCATGCTCCTGGCCGAGGGAATCGGCGACACCATCCGGATTTCCCTGGCTGCCGATCCGGTCGAGGAGATCAAGGTCGGTTTCGACATCCTCAAGTCCCTGCACCTGCGCTCCCGTGGCATCAACTTCATCGCCTGCCCGAGCTGTTCGCGGCAGAACTTCGACGTGGTGAAGACCATGAACGAGCTGGAAGGGCGCCTGGAGGACCTGCTGGTACCGATGGACGTGGCCGTGATCGGTTGCGTCGTCAACGGTCCGGGCGAAGCCAAGGAGGCCCATGTCGGCCTCACCGGCGGCACTCCGAACCTGGTGTATATCGACGGCAAGCCGTCGCAGAAACTGACCAACGACAACCTGGTGGACGAGCTGGAACGGCTGATCCGCCAGAAGGCGGCCGAGAAGGCCGAAGCCGATGCGAGCCTGATCGCCCGCGGCTGACCCGTTTAAGGACCCTACGTGAGCAAGTCCCTGCAAGCCATTCGTGGCATGAACGACATCCTGCCGGAGCAGACTCCGGCCTGGCGCTATCTGGAACGCACCTTCGCCGGCCTGCTGGACGGCTACGGCTACAGCGAGATCCGCCTGCCCATCCTCGAGTTCACCGAACTCTTCGCCCGCGGCATCGGCGAAGGCACCGACGTGGTCGACAAGGAGATGTACACCTTCCTCGACCGCAACGGCGAATCCCTGACCATGCGTCCGGAAGGTACCGCCGGTTGCGTGCGCGCCGTGCTGGAGCACGGCCTGAGCGGCGGTGGCCAGGTGCAGAAGCTCTGGTACACCGGGCCGATGTTCCGTTACGAGAAACCGCAGAAAGGTCGCTACCGGCAGTTCCACCAGATCGGCGTGGAAGTCTTCAACCTGCCCGGTCCGGACATCGACGCCGAGTTGATCATCCTCACCTGGCGCCTGTGGCAGAAGCTCGGCATGGCCGACGCGGTGACCCTGCAGCTCAACACCCTCGGCTCCAGCGAGGCCCGCGCACGCTATCGCGAGGCCCTGGTGGCCTATCTGCAGGAGCGCTTCGAGCAACTCGACGAAGACAGCCAGCGGCGCATGACCACCAATCCGCTGCGAATCCTCGACAGCAAGGTGGAGAGCACCCAGGCGTTGCTGGTCGGCGCGCCGACCCTGCACGACTATCTCGACGAAGAATCGATCGCCCACTTCGAGGGTCTCAAGGCCCGCCTGGATGCTGTCGGACTGCGCTACGAAATCAACCAGAAGCTGGTGCGCGGCCTGGACTATTACTGCCGCACGGCTTTCGAGTGGGTCACCGACAAGCTTGGCGCCCAGGGCACCGTTTGCGGCGGTGGCCGCTACGACGGGCTGGTCAGCCAGTTCGGCGGCAAGCCGACCCCGGGCGTCGGTTTCGCCATGGGCGTGGAACGCCTGGTGCTGCTGCTGGAAACCTTGGGGGTGATCCCCGCCGAACTGAACCGTCCGGCCGACCTCTACGTCTGCGCCTTCGGCGAACCGGCCGAGCTGGCCGCCCTGACCCTGGCCGAACAGTTGCGCAGCGCCATTCCCGGCATACGCCTGCTGGTCAACGCCGGCGCCGGCAGCTTCAAGAGCCAGTTCAAGAAGGCCGACAAGAGCGGCGCGCGCTTTGCCCTGATCCTCGGGGAGGACGAGGTGGCCAATCGCGTGGTAGGTTTCAAGCCCCTGCGTGACGAGGGCGAGCAACAAAGCATTGCCTGGGATGCTCTGCCCGAGCACCTGGCAGCCTGTCTGGCACAGGCTTGAGAACATAAAGAATAGGAGTGATTGGGGTGACATCGCGTACCGAAGACGAAGACCTGGCGCAGATCAAGGACTGGTGGCAGCGCAACGGCAAGCCCCTGGTCACCGGCGGCATCCTCGCGCTGGCAGTGGTATTCGGCTGGCAGGCCTGGCAGAAGTACCAGACCAACCAGGCGCAGGGCGCCTCGATCGTCTACCAGCAACTGATCGAAACCGCGCTGAATCCGGCCGGCCAGCCGGATCCAGCGAAGGTGGCGGAGCTGGCCGGCAAGCTGAAGAGCGAGTTCGGCGGCACCCATTATGCCCAGTACGGCAGCCTGTTCGTGGCCAAGGTCGCGGTCGACAGCGGCAAGCTGGATGACGCCGTTGCCGAGCTGAAGGCGGTCATGGACAAGCCGGCCGACGCCACCCTCGGCGAACTGGCGCGGCAGCGCCTGGCCCGGGTCCTGGCGGCCCAGGGCAAGGTCGAGGAAGGCCTGAAGCTGCTCGAAGGCGATGCCGACAAGGCCTACGTCTCGACCCGCGAGGAGCTCAAGGGCGACCTGCTGGTGCAGCTCAAGCGCACCGACGAGGCCCGCGCGGCCTACGAGAAAGCCAAGCAGTCGCTGCCCGAAGACGGTGCCGGCGATGCCCTGCAGATCAAGCTCGACGACCTGTCCAAGGGAGAGGCCTGAGATGGTGCAATGGAAACACGCGGCGCTGCTCGCCCTGGCCCTGGCGGTCGTGGGTTGCAGCAGCAACAGCAAGAAGGAACTCCCGCCCGCCGAACTGACCGACTTCAAAGAGGAAGTCGTGTTGAGCAAGCAGTGGAGCCGCTCGGTCGGTGATGGCCAGGGCGACCTGTACAACCTGCTCGAACCGGCCGTCGATGGTTCCACCATCTACGCCGCGTCCGCCGAAGGGCGGGTGATGGCGATCCAGCGCGAGACCGGCGACGTGCTCTGGAAGAAGGACCTGGAACGTCCGGTTTCCGGCGGTGTCGGCGTTGGCTACGGCCTGGTGCTGGTGGGTACCCTGCGCGGTGACGTGATCGCCCTCGACGAAGCCACCGGCAAGAAGAAGTGGACCAAGCGAGTCAACAGCGAAGTGCTGTCGGCGCCGGCCACCAACGGCGACGTGGTGGTGGTGCAGACCCAGGACGACAAGCTGATCGGCCTCGATGCGGCCAGCGGCGACCAGCGCTGGATCTACGAAAGCACCGTGCCGGTGCTGACCCTGCGCGGCACCGGCGCGCCGCTGATCGCCGGCAACATGGCCCTGGCTGGCCTGGCCAGCGGCAAGGTGGTGGCGGTCGACGTACAGCGCGGCCTGCCGATCTGGGAGCAGCGGGTAGCGATTCCCCAGGGGCGTTCCGAACTGGATCGCGTGGTGGACATCGACGGCGGCCTCCTGCTGTCCGGCGACACCCTCTACGTGGTCAGCTACCAGGGCCGTGCCGCGGCGCTGGACGTGAACAGCGGCCGCCTGCTCTGGCAGCGCGAAGCGTCGAGCTACGTCGGCGTCGCCGAAGGCTTCGGCAATATCTACGTCAGCCAGGCCAGCGGTTCGGTGGAAGGCCTGGATTCGCGCGGCGCCTCTTCGCTGTGGAACAACGACGCCCTGGCGCGTCGCCAACTGTCGGCTCCGGCGGTGTTCTCCAGCAACGTGGTGGTCGGCGACCTGGAAGGCTACGTGCACCTGCTGAGCCAGGTGGACGGTCGCTTCGTCGGTCGCGAGCGGGTCGACAGCGATGGCGTGCGGGTTCGTCCGCTGGTGGTCGGGAGCTGGATGTACGTGTTCGGCAACGGTGGCAAGCTCGTCGCCTACACCATCCGCTAGACTGGGTTTCAAGTGTCCGGCCGCTGCCGTCCGACGTCAGCGGCCTTTGTGTTTTCTGAATTCTCGTGGAGAGCCGCATGGTTCCCGTTATTGCCCTGGTGGGTCGCCCGAACGTCGGCAAGTCCACTCTGTTCAACCGCCTGACCAAGTCGCGCGACGCCATCGTGGCGGAGTACGCAGGCCTGACCCGCGATCGCCAGTACGGCGAGGCGCGCTGGCAGGGCCGCACCTATATCGTCATCGATACCGGAGGCATCTCCGGCGATGAGGAAGGCATCGATGCGAAAATGGCCGAGCAATCGTTGCAGGCCATCGAGGAGGCGGATGCCGTCCTGTTCCTGGTCGATTCGCGCGCCGGCATGACCGCCGCCGACCAGATGATCGCGGAGCACCTGCGCAAGCGGAACAAGCGCAGCTTCCTGATCGCCAACAAGGTCGACACCATCGATCCCGATCTCGCTCGTGCCGAGTTCAGCCCGCTGGGCCTGGGCGATGCGCTGCCGATCGCCGCCGCCCACGGTCGCGGCATCAACCATATGCTGCAGGAAGCCCTGGGGATCTTCCCCAAGGACAACGCGGAGGAAGAAGGTGAGGGCGAGCCGGCGAGCGAAGAGGTCGCCGAAGGCGAGGAACCGACCCGGATTCCCGGTCCCAGCGAGAAGGACGGGATCAAGATCGCCATCATCGGCCGGCCCAACGTGGGCAAGTCGACCCTGGTCAACCGCATGCTCGGCGAAGAGCGGGTGATCGTCTACGACCAGGCCGGCACCACCCGCGACAGCATCTACATCCCGTTCGAGCGCAACGAGGAGAAGTACACCCTGATCGACACCGCTGGCGTGCGGCGTCGCGGCAAGATCTTCGAGGCGGTGGAAAAGTTCTCGGTGGTGAAGACCCTCCAGGCGATCCAGGACGCCAACGTGGTGATCTTCGTCATGGACGCCCGCGAAGGGGTGGTCGAGCACGACCTCAACCTGCTCGGCTTCGTCCTCGAGACCGGCCGTGCCCTGGTCATCGCCCTGAACAAGTGGGATGGCATGGAGGCGGCCGAGCGTGACTACGTGAAGACCGAACTGGAGCGGCGCCTGCTGTTCGTCGACTTCGCCGACATCCATTTCATTTCGGCCCTGCATGGCACCGGCGTCGGCCATCTCTACAAGTCGGTACAGGAGTCCTTCCGTTCGGCGGTGACCCGCTGGCCGACCAGCCGCCTGACCAGCATCCTCGAGGACGCCGTGCAGGTGCACCAGCCGCCGATGGTCAACGGTCGCCGGATCAAGCTGCGCTACGCCCACCTGGGCGGCGCCAACCCGCCGCTGATCGTGATCCACGGCAACCAGGTGGACGCGGTGCCGAAGGCCTATACCCGCTACCTGGAGAAGACCTACCGGCGGGTATTGAAGTTGGTCGGTACGCCGATCCGCATCGAGTACAAGGGCGGCGAGAACCCCTACGAGGGCAAGAAGAACTCGCTGACCGCGCGCCAGGTCAACAAGAAGCGCCGGCTGATGTCGCACCACAAGAAAGCCGAGAAGAAGAAGAAGGACAAGCGCCGCTGAGGGTGGCGTTTCCTTCGTCGAAAGGCCCGGCGGGTATCCCTGTCGGGCCTTTTTCATTGGCCGCGGCTGTAGAGCCAGGCCGCCGGCGTTGACCGCCGATTCCCTGTCGTGGCGACGAATGATCGCGAGGCGGTTGTTCGTCCTGCGCCATCGCCTGGCGCATATTCCCCTCTGACCTGAAGCGGCCACGGTTTTTTCTAAGGCGTGCCCCTGCAGCGTCGCTCCCGGATCGGCTATCCTGCCCTGCCACCCGTCTGGCCGGGCTGTCGTCCGGCGAGTCTCTGCAGGAAGTCCCGATGATTCAGAGCAAGCTGCCGAATGTCGGCACCACCATCTTCACCCGCATGTCGCAACTGGCCGCCGAGTGTGGCGCGATCAACCTCTCCCAGGGCTTTCCCGATTTCGACGGTCCGCCGGAGCTGCGCGAGGCGGTAGGCCGGCATATCGCCGCCGGGCACAACCAGTACGCGCCGATGACCGGCTTGCCGGCCCTGCGCGAGCAGGTGGCGAAGAAGATCGAGCAGTTCTATGGACGCCGGGTGAGCGCCGACAGCGAGGTGACCATCACGCCGGGGGCGACCGAGGCGATCTTCAGCGCGATCCAGGCGCTGGTCCATCCGGGCGACGAAGTGGTGGTACTCGACCCGTCCTACGACAGCTACGAACCCTCCGTGCAACTCGCCGGCGGGCGTTGCGTGCACGTGCCGCTGGCGCTGCCGGACTTCTCCATCGACTGGCAGCGCATGGCCGAGGCCATCGGGCCGCGTACCCGGCTGGTCATCATCAATACCCCGCACAACCCCAGCGGCGCGCTGATCAACCGCGAGGAACTGGACCGCCTGGCCGCGCTGATTCGCGACCGGGATATCTACCTGATCAGCGACGAGGTTTACGAGCACCTGGTGTTCGACGGTGTCGCCCATACCAGCGTGCTGTCCCACGACGAGTTGTATCCGCGCTCCTTCGTGGTCAGCTCGTTCGGCAAGACCTACCACGTCACCGGCTGGAAGACCGGCTACGTGGTCGCGCCGCCGGCGCTCAGCGCGGAGCTGCGCAAGGTTCACCAGTACGTCAACTTCTGTGGCGTCACGCCGCTGCAATGGGCATTGGCGGACTACATGGCCGGCCATCCCGAACATTTGCGGCAATTGCCCGGTTTCTACCAGGCCAAGCGCGACCTGTTCTGCGACCTGCTGTTGGACTCTCGCTTCCGTTTCACCCGTGCGCCGGGCACCTACTTCCAGTGCGTGGACTATTCGGCCGTCCGTCCGGACCTGGACGACGTGGCCATGGCCGAGTGGCTGACCCGCGAACACGGAGTGGCGGCGATCCCGGTTTCGGTGTTTTATGAAAAGGCGCCGGACGCCATGCGGCTGGTCCGGTTCTGTTACGCCAAACGCGAGGAGACGCTGCGTCAGGCAGCGGAAAAGCTATGCGCGATCTGACGGTTCTGCCGGACCTGGACATCGCCCTGGTCCAATCCTCCCTGGCCTGGCACGACGCCCAGGCCAACCGCGAGCATTTCGCCGCCCTGCTGGAGAGCGCCGCCGGCGCCGACCTGGTGGTCCTCCCGGAGATGTTCACCACGGGTTTCAGCATGGCTTCGGCCGAGCAGGCCGAGCCCGAGCTGGGGCCGACCCATGCCTGGCTGCTGGAGCAGGCCCGGCGCCTTGGTGCGGTGGTCACCGGCAGCCTGATCGTCCAGCTCGCCGACGGCAGCCATCGCAACCGCCTGCTCTGGGCGCGTCCGGACGGCGAGATGCTGCACTACGACAAGCGCCATCTGTTCCGCATGGCCGGCGAGCACGAGCACTACAGTCCCGGCGAACGCCAGGAACTGTTCGAACTCAAGGGCTGGCGGGTGCGCCCGTTGATCTGCTACGACCTGCGTTTCCCGGTGTGGAGCCGCGACCCGCACGACACCGACCTGTTGCTCTACACCGCCAACTGGCCCGCGCCTCGTCGACAGCACTGGAACCGCCTGCTGCCGGCGCGGGCGATCGAGAACCTTTGCTACGTGGTGGCGGTGAACCGCATCGGCGAAGACGGCAACGCCTTGCGCTACGCTGGGGATAGCCAGGTCCTGGACTTCCAGGGCGACAGCCTGTTCAACGCGGCGGACGCCGACGGCGTGTTCCGCGTCCGGCTGGACGCGGCGGCACTGGCGGCCTATCGCCAGCGTTTCCCGGCCTACATGGACGCGGATCGCTTCGAAATCCATCCTTGAGTGCCGGAACGTCCGCTTCCGGTCGATGTCCGAGGCCATGACCCGGCGCTGCGCATGATGGCGCAGTGCCGGGAATGGAGTTACCCGTATCCCGCGGCGCCGCGCCGTGGGCATCAGATCAGGAGGAAGACCAATGGGACTGCTCGATTCGATTCTCGGTTCGGCGCTGGGTGGCTCTGAAGGACAGGGAGGTGCTCGCGATCCGAAAGTGGCCCTGTTGATCGGGCTGGTGACCATGCTGATGTCGCGCCAGGGCGGTGCGGCACAGGGCGGTGGCGATGGCGGTGGTCTGCTCGGTTCGCTGGGCAGCATCCTTGGTGGCGCTGGCGGCGGGGCTGCGAGCGGCGGGCTGGGTGGCGTTCTCGGCGATCTGCTCGGTGGCGCCGCGGGCGGTGCCGGGCAGGCGGCGCCGGGCGTGGAGGCCGGCTCCCTGGGCGGACTCGGCGGATTGTTCCAGATGCTCCAGAACGCAGGCCTGGGCGATGCCCTGAATTCCTGGATCGGCGCTGGGCCGAACCAGTCGGTGTCGGCGGCGGACATTTCCCGGGTCTTCGGCGACGGTCAATTGCAGCAACTGGCGGACTCCGCCGGAGTCAGCCAGGGCGAGGCGGCCGAACACCTGAGCAGCCTGCTGCCGGAACTGGTCAACAAGCTGACGCCGGACGGCCAGGCGCCGCAGGGCGACCTGGACATCGGTTCGCTGCTGGCGCGCTTCAGCTAAGGCTTTCCCGTCGATGCGGGGCGGATAGCCGCGATACGGTTATCCGCTCTACGCAACGGGGCGAGGCCGCCCGCCGACGGCAGGTCGGTCAATAGGCGCTGGCGCTGTCCAGGCGGTGGATCGCCTGTTCGTCGAGCTTCAGGTGGGTGGCGGCGATCAGGTCGTCGAGCTGTTCCAGGCTGGTGGCGCTGGCGATCGGCGCGGTCACCGTCGGGCGAGCGATGAGCCAGGCCAGGGCGACCTGGGTCGGGTTGGCGTTGTACTGCTCGGCCACTTCGTCGAGCGCCGCGAGGATGGCCACGCCGCGCTCGTTGAGATAACCCTTCACCTTCTCTCCTCGGGCTCGCCCGGCGGTGTCGGCCTGGTTGCGGTACTTGCCGCTGAGGAAGCCGCTGGCCAGCGAGTAGTAGCTGATCACCCCGATACCGAGTTCTTCCACCGTCGGCTCCAGGTTGGTCTCGTAGTCGGCGCGATCGTACAGGTTGTATTCGGGTTGCAGGCTCTGGTAGCTCGGCAGGTTAAGCCGGGCGCTGACCTGGCGCGCTTCGAGGAGGCGCCGGGCGTCGTAGTTGGAGGCGCCGATGACCCGTACCTTGCCTTTCTTGATCAGTTCGCCATAGGTGGAAAGGGTTTCCTCCAGGTCGGTGTGGGGATCGTCGGTGTGCGACTGGTAGAGGTCCAGGTAGTCGGTCTGCAGGCGTCGTAGCGAGCGCTCCAGGGCCTGCTCGATATAGGCGGCGGATAGGCCTTTGTGGCCATTGCCCATGTCCATCCCGACCTTGCTGGCGATCACCATGCGGTCGCGTTTGCCGGTGCGTTTCAGCCACTTGCCGATGAGGGTTTCCGACTCGCCGCCCTGGTGCCCGGGAACCCAGCGCGAATAGACGTCGGCGGTGTCGATGCAGTTCAGGCCGGCGTCGAGCAGGGCGTCCAGCAGCCTGAAGGAGGTGCTTTCGTCGGCAGTCCAGCCGAAGACGTTGCCGCCAAATACCAGTGCCGGTATCTCCAGGCCGGAGTTGCCGAGTTTGCGTGTGGTCATGCGTCATCCCTCCTGAGTGCGGTCCTGTGTGGGCGCTTTCGTTCGCACGTCTTGCTGTGACTCCCGGCGGGCGCGGAATGTTCAGCCGGCGCGCGGCGTCCTATAGACTCTGCCGGTTGCCGGGATTTTCCAATGCCGGCCCTGGTAAAGCTTCAGTAAAGATCCGCAGGGAGCACACGCATGAACAGCGACACCGAGAATCCGTTCCGCCCACCGGAGGCCCGCCTGGACGAGCCTGACGCCACCCATGGCGAGCCGCTGTACAGGCTTTCCGCGATCGGTCTGGGTACCTTCATCGGCACGCCCCTGGCCGGTGCCTTCCTCGCGGCGGTGAATCTCCGTCGCCTGGGACGGGCGCAGGAAGTCGGGAAAACCTGGCTGGTCGGCCTCTGCCTGTTTGTCCTGCTGCCGGTCCTGGGCGCGATACTGCCGGAGAACATCCCCTCGATCGGCTTCACGGTGGCGCAGATATTCGGCATGGTCTACTACGCCAAATCAGCCTTCGGTCCGGCCCTGGACAGCCACAAGGCAGCGGGCGGAGCGTTCATTTCCAACTGGCGGGCGGCGGGGATCGGCCTGCTGTTCATGTTGGTGGTTCTGTCGGTAGCGATCCCGGTGGTGATGCTGGTGGTGTGAGGGGCAGCCCGCGCTTTGCCTTATCATGAGTTCTTTATCCGCGATGACTGGCCATGACTACACAACGCTACCTGCTCGATGAACTGGAAACCGCCGACATGCTCGAGATCGACGGTCTGCACGCCTGGCGCTTCGAACTCAACGAGAACCTGCTGGACCAGGCGGACCTGGCGGCGGAAGCCGACCAGCCGTTCGCCAGCGAAGACTGGGTGCTGGCGGTGGAAAGCCTGGATGGACGCACCCGTCGCGAGTGGCGTTTTTCCTACAACGCGGTGATGGAAGCCGAGCCCCAGGCCGATGGCGAGTCCTGGCGCCTGACCACAGGGGAGGGGGCGTACCAGCTCCGTTGCCTGGGAGCGGTCAGCGCCAGCGGCGAGGATGAGTGAAGCGACTCAGCTGAAAGATGCCCATGAAAAAAGGGAGCCGCCTGGCTCCCTTTTTTCCCTTCCGTGCCGGTCAGGCCGCCTTGGCCTCGGCCTGGGTCACCGCGCGGTTCAGCGCGCTGAACAGGGCGCGGAAGCTGGCGGTGGTGATGTTCTCGTCGATGCCGATGCCGTGCAGCGGGCGCTGGCCCTCCAGGCGGATCTCGATATAGGCCGCGGCCTTGGCATTGGCGCCGGCGCCGATGGCGTGCTCATGGTAGTCCATGATTTCCGCCTTGACCGGCAGGGCGGCCACCAAGGCTTCCAGCGGTCCCTTGCCGATCCCGCGCCAGTGTTGCTTCTCGCCGTCGAAGGAGACTTCCAGGTCGACGGCGCTGGTGCCGTTCTCTTCCTGCAGGCGATGGCTGGCGAGGACGTAGGGCGAGGTCGCCTTGAGGTATTCGTTTTCCAGCAGCGAGTAGATCTGTTGTGCGGTCATTTCCAGGCCGAGACGGTCGGTCTCGCCTTGCACTACCTGGCTGAACTCGATCTGCATGCGCCGCGGCAGGCTGATGCCGTACTCCTGTTCGAGCAGGAAGGTGATGCCGCCCTTGCCGGACTGGCTGTTGACCCGGATCACCGCTTCGTAGTCGCGGCCGATGTCGGCCGGATCGATCGGCAGGTACGGCACTTCCCAGATCGCGTCTTCCTTCTGCTGGGCGAAGCCCTTGCGAATGGCATCCTGGTGCGAGCCGGAGAAAGCGGTATGGACCAGGTCCCCGACATATGGATGGCGCGGGTGGACCGGCAACTGGTTGCACTCTTCGACCACCTTGCGCACCGCGTCGATGTCGGAGAAGTCCAGTTGCGGATGCAGGCCCTGGGTGTACATGTTCAAGGCCAGGGTCACCAGGTCGACGTTGCCGGTGCGCTCGCCGTTGCCGAACAGGCAACCTTCGACGCGGTCGGCGCCGGCCATCAGGCCCAGCTCGGTGGCGGCCACGCCGGTGCCGCGATCGTTGTGGGTGTGCAGGCTGATGATCACGCTGTCACGCTTGTCGACGTGGCGGCCGAACCATTCGATCTGGTCGGCGTAGACGTTCGGCGTGGCGCACTCCACGGTGGCCGGCAGGTTGAGGATGATCTTGTTGTCCGGGGTCGGTTGCCAGACGTCGATCACCGCGTTGCAGACCTCCACCGAGAACTCCAGCTCGGTAGAGCTGAAGATTTCCGGCGAGTACTGGAACGACCACTGGGTATCCGGTTGCTCGGCGGCCAGCTTCTTGATCAGTTTCGCGGCGTTGGTGGCGATGTCCACGACGCCCTGCTTGTCCTGATTGAAGACGATGCGGCGGAACGACGGGGCGGTGGCGTTGTAGACGTGGACGATGGCCTTCTTCGCCCCGCGCAGGGATTCGAAGGTGCGGGTGATCAGGTCTTCGCGGGCCTGGGTCAGCACCTGGATGGTGACGTCGTCCGGGATGTGGTTGCCTTCGATCAACTCGCGGACGAAGTTGAAGTCGGTATCGGAAGCCGACGGGAAGGCCACTTCGATCTGCTTCAGGCCGACCTGCACCAGGGTCTTGAAGAACCGCATCTTCTTCGCCGCGTCCATCGGTTCGATCAGCGACTGGTTGCCGTCGCGCAGGTCGGAACTGCACCAGATCGGCACCTCGGTGATGGTCTTCGACGGCCAGGTGCGGTCGGGCAGATTGATGGCCGGGAATGGGCGGTATTTCTGCGAAGGGTCTTTCAACATGCTCATGGGGCTAATCCTTTGGAGTCGGTTCCTGGGCCGGCGGGGCCAGGCGAACGCAGTGACGAGATGAAGAGAAGCGTCGCTCAGCCACGCAGTCGCGGGCTGACCAGGCACAGGCAGGCGTGTTGGCGGAGCAGGATGAGGGTGTGTGGTGTTTTCATGCGTACCACACTAGTGAGACTGCATTTGAATGGCAAGCATTAAAGGAAAATTAGTAGAATTTCCCATTTGTGCGGCTTTTGTGGGTTTTTATTCTTTCCCGGCGGTGAAAGCTTGTCCTCGATTGCGCCGCCGGCACGCTCTCCGCAACGGAAAATTCTGCGGCCCCATGCCGCAGAAGAGCCAGCCGCCCTTGTGCGATCATTTCGTTCCCCGTGCCTGGGGCGTATAACGACAGGCGCATTCTTCTTTTCGGCATGACCCGGCGCGAGCGGCCATCCGGCCCGCTACGCGGTGGTCTTCATTCAAGACGGCGGGAGTCGCAGGTGGCGACCACTCTGAAACGACAAGGCATCGGTGCATGGCTGGCTCTGTTCGCCATGCTGATGATCTTCGTCGGGCCGTTGATCTCCCAGTCGATGCCGATGGACCACCCGATGCCGATGGGCGTGGGGATGGGCCACGAAGGCATGTCCCACGAGAACATGGACCATGGCGACATGGCCCATGCCGGCTGTTCCGATGCCCAGCGCTCCGTCGTCCATGCCGGCATGCCGGGGATGGGCGGCGAGGAAGGCAATCGCCTGGCCAGCGACGTGCTCTGGGAGAAGTGCGGTTATTGCAGCCTGTTGTTCCACAGCCCGCCGCTCACCGAAGACGCCTGCCTGGCGCTGTTCTCCGTTCCCTTCGCGACGGCGCCCGCCGTCGCTTTCCTGAACGAGGCGTTCGTCGCCTCGCCGGTGTTTCCCGGCGCCCGTACCCGTGCGCCGCCGTTCCTGATCGCCTGACCTCTTTCAATCCGATAGCCGCCGCTTCCTGGGGGCACCGGCGCGTCTTCGCCGCGCCGGTGACGCGAGCCTGGCCGGGTGCCTGCTCGCCTTGGGGCGGGGCGGAAGTCACATAGATCATGGAAAAACGTATGTCTACTCAACAACGAGCGGCCGGCAACGCCTGCCCGACCGCCGCTTTCAGCTTCGACCCTGCCCGTCTCGCACAACGCCGCCGCTGGGCGGGAGCCTTCGCCGCACTGTGCGGCCTGGCCCTGTCTCCGTCGGCGCTCCTGGCCGAGGAGCACTCCCAGCACCAGGATCACGCCGTGGAGCTGGCGCCGAGCGTGGTCACCGGAGTCGCCCAGAGTTCGCCGCTGACCATCGTCACCAATCCCAAGGAGCCGCGCCAACCGGTGCCGGCCAGCGATGGGGCCGACTACCTGAAGACCATTCCCGGCTTCGCGGTGATCCGCAACGGCGGCAGCAACGGCGACCCGGTGCTGCGCGGGATGTTCGGTTCGCGCCTGAACATCCTCACCAACGGCGGCATGATGCTCGGTGCCTGTCCGAACCGGATGGACGCGCCGACCTCCTACATCTCGCCGGAAACCTACGACAAGCTCACCGTGATCAAGGGCCCGCAGACGGTGCTCTGGGGGCCGGGCGCGTCGGCCGGGACGATCCTCTTCGAGCGTGAGCCGGAGCGCTTCGGCGAACTCGGCTCGCGGGTCAACGCCAGCCTGCTGGCCGGCTCCAATGGCCGCTTCGACAAGGTGCTGGACGCCGCCGCCGGCAACCGGCTCGGCTACCTGCGCTTCACCGGCAACCACGCGCAGTCCGACGATTACGAGGACGGCGCCGGGAATACCGTGCCGTCGCGCTGGAAGAAGTGGAACGGCGACGTCGCGGTCGGCTGGACCCCCGACGAGGACACCCTGATCGAACTCACCGCCGGCAAGGGCGACGGCGAGGCACGTTACGCCGGGCGCGGCATGGACGGCTCGCAGTTCAAGCGCGAGAGCCTGGGCCTGCGCTTCGTCAAATCGAACGTCAGCGATGTGCTGGAGAAGGTCGAGGCGCAGGTCTACTACAACTACGCCGACCACATCATGGACAACTTCCGCCTGCGCACTCCCGACCCCTCCAGCATGATGCCCATGCCGATGGCGTCCCAGGTGGACCGACGCACCCTCGGCGGTCGCCTGGCGGCCACCTGGCGCTGGGACGACTTCAAGCTGGTCACCGGGGTCGACGCCATGCGCAACGAGCACCGCGCGCGCGGCTCCAAGTACGACATGATGACCGACTACTACACCGACGCCGACCAGTTCCCCTGGAGCAAGGACGCGGTGTTCCACAACTACGGGGCCTTCGGCGAACTGACCTGGTTCGCCGCCGAGCGCGACCGGCTGATCGGCGGGTTGCGCCTGGACCGCGCCTCGGTCAAGGACTACCGGCAGACCCTGAAGTCCGGGCACATGGGCCACGCCATGGCCAACCCGACGGCCAACGACACCCGCGCCGATACCCTGCCCAGCGGCTTCGTGCGCTACGAGCACGACCTCGCCGACTCGCCGACCACCCTCTACGCCGGCCTCGGCCATGCCGAGCGCTTTCCCGACTACTGGGAGCTGTTCTCGCCCAAGCGCGGGCCGAACGGGTCGGTCAACGCCTTCGACAAGATCAAGCCGGAAAAGACCACCCAGCTCGACTTCGGCCTCCAGTACAACGGCGACAAGCTGCAGGCCTGGGCCTCCGGCTACGTCGGGGTGGTCCAGGACTTCATCCTGTTCAGCTATCGCGAGGGCATGATGGGCTCCTCGACCCAGGCGACCAACGTCGACGCGCGGATCATGGGCGGCGAGCTGGGCGCTTCCTACCAGCTCACCGGCAACTGGAAGACCGACGCCAGCCTGGCCTATGCCTGGGGCAAGAACAGCTCGGACGACCGCGCGCTGCCGCAGATCCCGCCGCTGGAAGCGCGCTTCGGCCTGACCTACGAGGAAGGCGACTGGAGTGCCGGCAGCCTGTGGCGGGTGGTCGCGCCGCAGAATCGCATCGCCAGGGACCAGGGCAACGTGGTCGGCAAGGACTTCGACAAGAGCGCCGGCTTCGGCGTCTTCTCGCTCAACGGCGCCTACCGGGTGACTCGCAACGTCAAGCTGAGCGCCGGTGTCGATAACCTGTTCGACAAGGATTACACCGAGCACCTGAACAAGGCCGGCGACGCCGGCTTCGGTTTCTCCGCCAACGAAACGGTTCCCGAGCCGGGCCGGACCTTCTGGACCAAGGTCGACTTCAGCTTCTGAACCTTGAACGAGGCCCCGTCCAGCGGGGCCCGCCTTGCCTACGTGCGCTCCGATGAGGTGATCCATGCAATCGAACGAAAAGAACGGCCGTGACTTCTACGCGCTGGCCTGGCGCTGGCATTTCTACGCCGGCCTGTTCGTCGCGCCCTTCATGATCCTGCTGGCACTGACCGGAATCGTCTACCTGTTCAAGCCGCAACTGGATGCGCTGCTCTATCCGCAACTGCTGCGGGTCGAGGCCGGTGCGCAGATGCGCAGCGCCGACCAGTTGCTCGCCGGGGTGCGCCAGGCGCACCCGCAGGCCGCCGTCAGCCAGTACCTGCCGCCGAGCGAGGCGGGGCGCAGCGCGCAATTCGTGATTGGCGAAGAGGGCAGGCAATGGAACCTCTTCGTCGATCCCTACAGCGGGCGCGAACTCGGCCGCCAGGATGCGCAGCTGAATCTCCAGGCGGTGGCCCGGGCACTGCATGGCGAGCTGATGGTCGGGACCGTCGGCGACCGGCTGATCGAGCTGGCCGCCGGCTGGGGCATCGTCCTGGTGGTCTCCGGTCTCTACCTATGGTGGCCGCGCGGGCGGGCGGCGAGCGCGCTGTTCTGGCCGCGCCTGCACCTGCGCGGACGACCGCTGTGGCGCGAGCTACATGTGCTCGCCGGTTTCTGGGGCAGCCTGCTGTTGCTGTTCATGCTGCTCAGCGGGATGACCTGGACCGGCTACTGGGGCAAGCAGTTCGCCGATGTCTGGAACCGTTTCCCGGCGGCGATGTGGAACGATGTGCCGACCTCCGACATGCAGGCCGGTAGCCTCAACAGCGCGTCGCGCCAGCAGGTGCCCTGGCCGCTGGAGAACACTCCGCTGCCGCGCTCGCAGCCGCCGGCGGCCGACGCCCATGCCGAGCATCGCGGGCATTCCGCCCAGGCCGGGCACGCGATGCCGATGGACATGCCGATGCCGGCGGGCATCCCTCTGCAAAGGGTGGTGGATATCGCCCGCGAGCGCGGCGTGGCGGCGGGCTACGGGATCGCCCTGCCGAGCGGGATGGAGGGGGTCTACACGATTTCCGTGTTCCCCGACGATCCGCGCCACGACGCCACCCTGCACATCGACCAGTACAGCGGCAAGGTTCTCGCCGACGTGCGTTGGCAGGACTACAACGCGGTGGCGAGGAGCGTGCAGATGGGCGTCGTGTTGCACGAAGGCAAGCTCTTCGGCCTGGGCAACCAGTTGCTGATGCTCGCGGTCTGCCTGGCGATCCTGCTCAGCTCGGCGAGCGGCCTGTGGATCTGGTGGAAGCGCAAGCCGGCCGGACGCCTTGGCGTGCCGCCGCTGCGCCACGAGATGCCGCGCTGGAAGACCGGCATCGCCATCATGCTGGCGCTGGGCGTGGCCTTCCCGTTGGTGGGGGCCTCGCTCCTGCTGGTCTGGGCGCTGGACTGGCTGGTGCTGTCGCGGCTGCCGGCGGTTCGCCGGGTCCTGGCTTGAGACCTGCTGCCCGGCGCTCAGTCGAGGTCGAGCTGGCGGGTCTTCCAGAGTGCCGCCAGCAACAGCACGCAGAGCAGCGCCTCGGCGCCGAGCCAGAGGAAGGTGGTTAGCGCCGGCGAGGCGTCGATCAGCACACCGTAGAGACGCGCCGCGCCGCCGCTGGCGATCACCGCCAGGGCGGCGAGCAGGCCGAGCACCAGGTAGCGGGGGCGCAGGGCGGCATAGCCGAGCAGCAGGCCGATGCCGAAGCTGGTGCCGCCGTAGCTGGCGCGCAGGTCGGTGAGGGCGGCGGGGGTGAGCGGTTCGCCGCTGGTGAGCAGGGAGGCGAGCGGGCCGGGGAAGAAGACGAAGCCCAGGCCGAGGACCACGAACAGTGCCGAGCACAGCCAGAGCAGGCGAAGCGGGTGAGTCATGCGGTGTCTCCCTTGGTCATGAAAGGGGCGCATCGACGCGCCCCCTGTTCCTTCTGACCTCAGCCGGCGCCGCGTTGCTCACTTCTCAGGGCTGGAAGGCACCGATGAAGATCGCCGGGTCGACCCGCGCGTCGTTCAGGCTGACGTTCCAGTGCATGTGCGGTCCGGTGGCCCTGCCGGTGGCGCCGACCTTGCCGAGTACGCCGCCGCGCGGCACCTGCTGGCCGAGCTTCACGTCGATCTTCGACAGGTGGCAGAACATGCTGATGAAGCCCTGGCCATGGTCGACGAACACCGTCTTGCCATTGAAGAAGTAGTCGCCGATGAGGATCACCTTGCCGGCCGCCGGCGCCTTGATCGGCGTACCGGCCGGTACCGCGAAGTCTAGACCGGAATGCGGGTTGCGCTCTTCGCCGTTGAAGAAGCGGCGCAGGCCGAAGGGGCTGGAGAGCGGACCGTCGACCGGCTTGTCGAGCATCAGGTTGCTGGGCAGGCCGGGACTGAAGCGGCGGTAGGCGGCGGTCTGCTCGGCGAGTTCGCGCTCGATGCGCTTGAGGTCTTCCGGTAGCGGATTGACCTGGCGCTTGTTCTTCAGGGTGATGCGCTGCTCGCGGTAGTGCTTGCTGCCGACGCTGAAGCGTTCCTCGTGGTTGCCGGTCGCCGCCCGCACTTCCAGCTTCTGCGGGCCTGGCTTGGTGCTCAGCGGGATGCCGACCACGGCGATCCAGCGGCGGCCTTCCTCGCGCACCACCAGCACCGGCTTGCCCTGGTAGAAGGCCCGCGGCGGCGGGCCTTCCTCGCCGAGGTCGACCACCGCCACCCCGCCGGGCACCGGCTTGTTCAGCAGGCGCATGATGAAGCTGTCGGCCTGGGCGGGCAGGGCGCAGAAAGCGGCGAGCAACAGCGTGGAAACGAAGGCTAGGGTGCGGGGCATCGGCTTCTCGACTCGTCGGGCGTCAAAGCCGTCTATGCTGGCGGAAGAGCGCGGCGGGGGAAAGCCCGCAAGGGTTGCAAACGTTTTCACCTGCGGCACTCTGTCGCGCCCGGCGTTTTTACTTTTGCCCCGCGCTCAGGCATAAAGGGCCCATTCTCCGGAGAACCGACGATGCCCCTGTCACGGCGCCCCGTGGCCTGGCTGGCCAGCCTGGCCGTGCTGATGAACCTGTTCGTGGTGCCGCTTTCGCAGGCGCTGACGACGCAGGAGCGCGCCTCGTTGCTGCTCGGGGGCTTCTGCAGCACCTCGTCCGATTCGCTGCTGCGCCTGAAGCTGAGCGCCGCGCTCAAGGACATCGATCTTCCCGACGACCACGAGAGCCTGGCCCCGCACCTCTGCTGCTGCGCCGGCGCCGCCGGCACGCCCGGACTGGTCGCCTCCTGGCCGGCATTGCCGCTGGCGCCGCTGGCCAGCCCGGCCCGTAACGCTTTCTCCGCCACCGACCTGCCTCCCCTGCGCTATTGGCGCCTCGCCAATCCGCGCGCCTCTCCTGTCGCCTGACTCCTCCCCCGCGCCTTCGACAACCTGGACCTTCGGGTCGGGGCAGGTCGCGGCGCAATACCCTAGCTTCCCCCATGGAATCGCCGGTCCGACGGAAAAAGACCGGTCATACGCTACTGGAGAGTCACCATGCGCACATCCTTCTTCGCTGCCGCGGCCCTGCTGGCCGTTTCCGCTTTCGCCCAGGCCCACGAGTACAGCGCCGGCCAACTGCACATCGAGCATCCCTGGGCGCTGGCCCTGCCGCCGACCTCGCCGAACGGCGCGGCCTACTTCGTGGTGCAGAACCACGGTAAGGAAAACGACACCCTGCTTGGCGCTGACACGCCGCGCGCGGCTTCCGCCGAGGTGCACGAGCATGTGCACAAGAACGGCATGATGAGCATGCAGAAAGTCGACAGCGTCGACGTCGCACCAGGCAAGGACCTGCGCTTCGCTCCCGGCGGCTACCACCTGATGCTGATGGGCCTGAAGCAGCCACTGGTGGCCGGCGAGCGCTTCCCGCTGACGCTGCATTTCCGCAAGGCCGGCGACGTGCCGGTGGAAATCGTCGTCGAGTCCAAGGCGCCGGCCGAACAGGGCGGGCACGAGCAGCACGGCCACTGAGCGCCGTGTCGAGCAGGGGCGCCCGGCGCCCCGCCTTTGCGTGCGAGGTTCAGAGCATGAACAGCAACAGATATCCCTTGCCGGCGCAGACCGGCCTGGTGGTGGCTCCCAGCCTGCCGCCGAAGAACTCCACCCTGCGTCCGGACCAGCTCAACAAGCGCCTGAGCAGCGCCTGGCACCATCTCTACGACCTTTGCCCGGAACTGCTGAAGATCGATCCGCCGGATGGCCTGACCATCCTCCGCGGTTTCCTGCAATGGGCGGCCGAGCAGAAGGCCGCCTGGAACTGGGCGATGCACCTGCGCCTGTACTGCTGGCTGTTGCAGTCGCCGTTCGGCGCCAAGGTGACCGACGAGCATCTGGAGGTGCTGATGGACGCCTCCGCCGCGCGTTGGACGGTGGACGACACCAGCGCCAACCGCGGCATCCTCCTGGCCAGCCAGGGCGGTGCGCACATCACCCAGGACTGGAAGGCGCCGCAGGCCGGCGCCGGCACGCGCGTGCCGCTGGAGCGCCTGGACCTGCCGGCGCCGAACTGGACATTCGCCTATTGCGCGGTGCCTGACCCGCGGCTGCGCGAGTTTCCGGGCTGGAAGCCGTTGCCGGCGCGTGGCTCGCTGGTCGGTTGAGCGCTCGCCGCCCCGCGTACGGGGCGGCGCCGTTTCAGCGGTTGGCCAGGGCCCGCTGGTTGGAGTCGTAGATGTTGTCGCGTTCCGGAACGTGCCGGCCGGCGAGGCTTTCCAGCCATTCCTCGGTGCTGAGCACGGCGGCGAAGGAGGACTGCAGGACGATGCCGAAGATCCGGTGGATCTCTTCCGCGCTGGCCTGGCCGGCGCGGTTGCGGTAGGGCACCGAGCCGCTGGCGTCGTGCAGGTATTCCACTTGCCAGCCTTCGTGGATCGCCTGGCGGATGGTCGAGTCGTCGCAGTGCTGGGTCATGTAGCCGACCACGGCGAGGGTGTCGATGTCGCGTTCGCGCAGCCAGTCGGCCAGCCCGGTGCCGACGAAGGAACTGGCCAGTTGCTTTTCCACCTTGTGCTGGTAGGGCCGCGAGGCGACCACCTCGTGCAGCTCGGCCTGCCGGCTGCCGCGCGCGAACAACGGCGAGTCCGCCGGCGCCAGGTGCTGCACCACGACGATCGGGATGCCCGCCGCGTGGGCGGCATCCATGGCGGCGCCGATACGTTCCAGCGACGATTGGATGGCGGGAAATTCGATACGCAGGTTGCCGCTGACGTATTCGTTCTGTACGTCGATGACCAGCAAGGCGCGTTTGGGTTGACGTGCGGACATGGCGTTTCCTCCTGAGTGGGTGAGGCGGATTCTGGTCCCGGCGCGGCGTAGCGAGTGAGTGGCCTGAGAGACAACTTTCGCTAGAATCGGGCCAACCCGCTCATACCCACCGAGGTGCGCATGTCCCGCCAGTCCGTGGCCGTGGTGGCCTTCGACCGCATCAGTCCGTTCCACCTGTCGGTGCCCTGCCTGGTGTTCGGCCAGGAGTGCTACGACCCCTGCGCGCAGGCCTTCGACCTGCGTGTCTGCGCCGCCGAGCCGGGCCGGCTGCGAACCACGGTGGGGTTCACCATCGAGGCCGAGGCCGGGCTGGAAGCGCTGGCCGAGGCGCAGACCGTGATCGTGCCGAGCTGGCGCGATCCACACGAGCGTCCGCCACAAGCGCTGCTGGATGCGTTGATCGCGGCCCGTGCACGCGGTGCGCAACTGGTGGGCTTGTGCCTGGGGGCCTTCGTGCTGGCCGAGGCTGGGTTGCTCGACGGTCGCCGCGCCACCACCCACTGGATGTGGGCGGAGGATTTCGCTGGGCGCTTCCCTGCGGTGCGGGTGGAGCCCGACGTGCTGTACATCGAGGACGACGGCCTGCTGACCTCGGCAGGCACCGTCGCCGGCATCGACTGCTGCCTGCACCTGGTGCGCCAGCGGCTCGGCGCGCAGACTACCAATCACCTGGCCCGGCGCCTGGTGGTGGCGCCGCATCGGCAGGGCGGCCAGGCCCAGTTCATCGAGCAGCCGCTGCCGGACAGCGCCCAGGACGGCCGTCTCGGCGAGCTGCTGGTGTGGCTGCGGCAGAACCTCGACCAGGCGCACAGCCTGGACAGCCTGGCACAGCGGGTGCTGATGAGCCGGCGGACCTTCACCCGGCATTTCCGCCAGCTCACCGGCACCACCGTCAGCCAGTGGCTGCAGGCCGAACGCCTGGCCCTGGCCCAGCGCCTGCTGGAAACCACCGAGCATTCGGTGCAGGCGATCGCCGGGCTGGCCGGCTTCGGTTCGGCGGTGTCGTTGCGCCAGCAGTTCTCCGCCGCGTTCGGCCTGCCGCCGCTGGGCTACCGGCGCGCCTTCGCCTCCTAGTCCGCTGGAGAGCGCTTCTGCAACTGCTGGCGCCAGAGCGCGTCCATCGCCTGCAACTGCACCGGGCCGAACAGCGCCTGCGTCGCGCCGGTGTGCCAGGCCCAGAGCTGGTCGCCGAAATCGTAGTGCCACCATTCGCTGGGCAGGTTGCTGAAACCGGCGTCGAGCATCGCGTGATAGAGCAGGCGACGATGATCGCGGACGCGTCGCTGGCGCGCGTCGGGCTCCGCCAGGCGTTCGAAGTAGGCGGTGTAGGAGGCCGGCACGGCTTCGTCGAAGGCGCTGCCCATGTCCAGCCAGCGGCCCTGGGCGTCGCACAGGGTGACGTCCACCGCGCCGCCGGTGAGATGCGGGCTGGGCGCCTCGCGGCTGCTGCTCGGCGGCGAGACGAACTGGCGGGTGAGCCGTTCCAGCTCGGCTTCGCCGGCCCGTGGGTAGTGCGCGGCCAGGGCGCTGGACAGGCTGTCGTAGAGATACTGCTGCACGGCGAACGGCCGCCAGGCGTCCAGCACCACCAGGCGCACGCCGCCGGGGAGGGCGGCGGCGACCCGCAGGAGACGCTCGAAGACCTCGCCGCGAGCGTGGCACTCCGGGATCGCGTGAGGAATGCCGAGCTTGTGGTAGGCCGGCCAGACGCTGAAGTCACGGCTCAGCCCGAGCGCCTCCAGCGGCGTGCCGGCATCGACGATGGGGATGCCGGCCACGGCGTGCCAGTCGGGCTCCGGGAGAACGGGGATGGCTTGGGTGAAGTCGGTCATGGTGTCAATTGAGCAGGCGTGGCAGCCACAGGGTCAGGGAGGGGAACAGGATCAGCAGCGAGAGTACCCCCAGGGCCAGCAGGATGAACGGCCAGATACCCTTGAACATTTCCAGGATATCGAGGCGGCTGATGGTCGCCACGATGAACAGGCAGGCGCCCATTGGCGGGGTGATCAGGGCGATGGTGATGTTCAGGGTGAAGATCAGCCCCAGGTGCACCGGATCCACGCCGGCGGCCAGCGCCACCGGAGCGACTATCGGCGTCAGCAGCATCAGTACCGAGACTTCTTCCATGAGCATGCCGCAGACGAAGATCACCGCGCTGATGATGAACAGCATCAGGGTCGGCGAGTGGCCGAACGGCTCCAGCAACTGGGCGAACTCGCTGGCGACCTGGGCGTAGTTGAGCAACCAGTTGACCACCGAAGCGGCGGCGATGATCACGTAGATGCTGGCGGTCAGGCGTACCGTCTCGCGTAGCGAGTTCCACAGCCCGACCAGGCTCAGTTGGCGCTGGAGCAGGCCGACCAGCGCCACGTAGAGGGCGATCAGGGCGCCCGACTCGGTGGGCGTGACCAGGCCCAGGACGATTCCGGCGACGATGATCACCGGCGCGATCAGCGCGGTCAGGGCGCCGGACAGCGCCGCCAGGATCTCGCCCCAGGCCGGTGCCGCATGGCGCGCCTGCAGCCCGTTGCGGTAGGCGTACACCGCGTTCAGCAGCATGAAGGCGGCGGCCAGCAGCAGGCCGGGAATCACCCCGGCGAGGAACAGCTCGCCCACCGAGGTGTTGGTCAGCGAGGAGTAGAGGATCATGAAGATGCTCGGCGGGATGATCGGACCGATCAGCGAGCTGCCCGCGGTCAGCCCGGCGGCGAAGCGCCGCGAGTAGCCTTCCTTTTCCATGGCCGGCACCAGCAGGGTGCTGAGTGCCGAAGCGTCGGCCGCGGCGGACCCGTTGACCCCGGCGAAGAACACCCCGGCGACCACGTTGACGTGGCCGAGGCCGCCGCGGAAGTGGCCGACCAGGGCGTTGGCCAGGCGCATCAGGCGCGGGGTCATGCCGGAATGGTTCATCAGGTTGCCGGCCAGCACGAACAGCGGGATCGCCATCAGCGAGAAGATGTCCATGCCGCCGAAGAAGCGCTGCGGCAGGGTGTTGGCGAACAGCGCCGGGTCGACGAAGAGGAACCCCACCAGCGCGGTGAGCAGCAGGCAGAGGAACAGCGGCAGGCCGAGCAGGAGGTTGACCACGAAGGCTGCGATCATGGCGATGGCCATCATGCCTGCGACCCTCCCTCGACGGTGGTGCTGGCCGGCTGCCGCGGCCAGGGGCCCTGGAGCAACAGCATGAGGGTCAGCAGGCCGAAGCCGAGCGGCAGGCTGAGCAACGGCCAGGTGCGGCTGACGCCTAGGCCGAGGCTGCGGAAGCGCCCGGCGTTCAGCGCGTAGCGGGTGCTGACCCAGGCGGCGAAGGCGAAGAAGGCCAGCGCCAGCAGCCACTGGTAGAGCCTGAGGACCTGCGCCAGGCGCGGCGGCAGGCGTTGTTCCAGCAGGTTGACGCGCATGTGCCCGCCTTCCATCCATACCGCGCCGAGCGCCAGCATTACTGCGCCGATGATGAGGTAGCGGGCCAGTTCGTCCATCCAGATCGGCGAGCTGCCGAGCAGGTAGCGGGCGAACACGCCGTAGATGAGCAGGACCAGGTCGAGCAGCAACAGCAGCGTGGCGAGGTTCAGCAACGCGGCGCGCATGCCCTTGAGCAATGACGGCATGGGAGGTACTCCGGAAGTCGGACAGGCGCGCCCGACCGACGGCAGCGGCCGTCGGGGGGCAACGCGCGAAGGTCAGGGGGCGGTGGCGAGACCGGCGTCGCGGAAGGCCATCTCGGTCCAGCGCGGCTCGATGTCCTGGGTCTTCAGCCAGGCCAGGTAGGACGGCTGGCCTTTCTCGCGGAAGGCGGCGAGGTCATCGGCGGACGGCTGGATGATCTGCATGCCCTTTTCCTTGAGGAACGCCAGGTCGTGCTCCTGCTGGGCGGCGACCGCCTCGCGGTTCAGCCGGGTGGCTTCGGCTGCGGCGTCGAGCAGGGCCTGGCGCGCCTTCGCCGGGAGGCTGGCGAGCAGATCGCCGTTGGCCACCAGGAACTGGTCGGAGTATTGGATGTTGGCCAGGGTCAGGTACTTCTGCACCTGGTAGAGGCTGCCGAGGATGATGTAGGAGGTCGGGTTCATCTGGCCGTCGGCGACGCCGGTGCGCAGGCCCATGTACAACTCGGTCCAGGGGATCGGCGTGCCGGAGGCGCCGAAGGCTTCGTAGAGCGCCACCTGGCTGGGATCCATGGCGCGGAAGCGCAGGCCCTGGAAGTCCGCCGGGCCGTGGATCGGCTTCTTGCCGTTGGTGAAGTTGAGGAAGCCGCCTTCCTCGACCACCGCCAGCAGCTCGGTGCCGGTGCGCTCGCGGAAGGCCTCGCGGGCGGCCTGCCAGTAGCTGCCGCTGTCGAAGAAGGCGTGGGCCGCGGCGGCGTCCTTGAACATGAAGGGCGTGGCGCTGACGTAGATCTCCGGGAACAGCGGGGCGATCCCGGCGAACGAGGCGATGTTCAGGCCGGGGCCGGTCATCACCTGTTCCATGCGCTGCTCCTCTTCGCCGAGCATGCTGTTGGGGTAGAGCTTGAACTGCAGTTCGCCGCCGCTCTTTTCCTCGGCCAGGCGCTTGAGGTTGCTGGCGAACAGGTGCACCAGGTTCTTCTCGCTGTCGGCGGCGCCGTTATAGCTCAGGTTGAGGGTGGTGGCGGCCTGGGCGAGGCTGCCGCCCAGGCCCAGGGCGGCGGCCAGCAGTCCGGCGGCGAAGCGGCGGGCGAGGCCGCGGCGCGGATTCGTGTGCATGTTGTTTTCCTTATGGCAGTCCGAACGGTCGAGGGATCGGCGGCACTTCTTGTCGGGGCGCGGGGCCGGGTGCTCGCACGAAAGCGAAGCAACGCTAGCCGTTGTCTCGTTGACTATTCAAGACCGGACGTGATGCGAAAAAGACAACGCCTCAGCGCTGCGAGAGCCCGGGCGCGTCGCCACTGAAGAAGCGCATGCCACGGCGCAGGTGTTCCAGGCAGGCGATCGCCGCCACGGTCAGCTCGCGGCCCTTGTGGCTGACGATCCGCGCGCGGGCGTCGCGCAGCGCCGGGTGGGCCAGCGGCAGGCAACGGATATGCCCGGCCTCGATCTCGTGGCTGACCGTCAACTCCGGCATGAAGGCCACGCCGATGCCGGACTTGACGAAATTGGTCAGCACCGCCACCGAGTTGGTGCGCAGCTTCGGCCTTAGCTCGATGCGCTCCAGTTGGGCGGCGATCACCGCCAGTTGGCCCATGCCGGTGCTGTTGTGGATCAACGCCAGCGACTCGTTGCGCAGCGCGCGCATCGGCACCGCGCCGCGGTGTCCGGCGAGGGCATGGTTGGCGGGGATGATCAGGTCGAGGGGCTGGCGGGTGTCGACGTGCACGTCCAGTTCGCCGTCCTCGACCGGGGCGTAGACCAGGGCCAGGTCGACGGCGTCTTCCTTGACCAGCGCCACGCCTTCGTTGGCCCCGGCCATGCGGACCTCCAGCTCGATGCCGGGGTAGCGCAGGATGAAACTCTGCAATGGCTGGGAGATCAGGTCGGCGATGAAGCCCTCGCCGACCGCCAGGCGCACCTTGCCCTGGCGCAGCCCCTGCAGGGCCGACAGACGCGACAGCACGCCCTCTTCGTTGGCCCGTTGCTGGCGGTAGTGCGCCACCAGCAGCTCGCCGGCCTCGGTAGGCGCCACGCCTTGCGGGGTGCGTTGCAGGAGGCGCACGCCGAGATGTTCCTCCAGGCTGGCGAGCTGCCGGCTGATGGCCGAGGGGTCGATGTTCAGGTGCTGGGCGGCGCGGCGAAGAGAACCGTGGTGGATCACCTCGTTGAGGTAGGCCAGGGCGCGCTGGCTGAGGCGGATCATCGCGGCTCAGTCCAGCAGCGACAGGGTCACCGGCGTCCGGTGGTTGTCCTCGACCCGCACCTCCAGTTCGCCTTCCGCCAGGCGCGCCTTCAGGCGCTGTCCCGGCTGGGTCTGGCCGGCATCGCGGATCGCCCGGCCACGCTCGTCGAGGAGGATGCTGTAGCCGCGGCCCAGGGTCGCCAGCGGGCTGACCACGTTGAGCGTCTGCGCCAGTCCTTCGAGGCGCTGACGACGATCCTTCAGTACCTCGCGGGCGGCGCGCGGCAGGCGCGCGGCGAGGCTGTCGAGCTTCTGCCGGAGCAGCGCCAGGGTGCGGCCCGGATGCTGTGCGGCGAGACGCGTCTCCAGGCGGACCAGGCGTTCGTGGCGGACCGCCAGCTGGCGCTCGAAGGCACGGCGCAGGCGCATGTCCAGGTCGTCCAGGCGCTGCGCCTGCTGGCGCAGGCGTTCTCCGGGATGGCGCAGGCGGCGGGCGACGCCTTCCAGGCGCAGGCGTTCGCGCAGCAACTGGTCGCGCATGCGCAGCACCAGGCGCCGGCGCAGGCCGTCGAGACGCTGCTGCAGGTCGCCGGCGTTGGGCGCCAGCAGTTCGGCGGCGGCCGAAGGCGTCGGGGCGCGCACGTCGGCGACGAAGTCGCTGATCGATACGTCGGTCTCGTGGCCGACCGCGCTGACGATCGGCGTGGCGCAGGCCGCCACGGCGCGCGCCACCGCTTCTTCGTTGAAGCACCAGAGGTCTTCCAGGGAACCGCCGCCCCGGGCCAGGATCAGCGCGTCGAAGCCTTGCCGGTCGGCCAGTTGCAGCGCGCGGACGATCTGCGCGACGGCCTCGCGGCCCTGCACTGCGGTGGGCACCAGGGTCAGCTCGACCTGCGGTGCGCGGCGGCGAAACACGCTGATGATGTCGCGGATCACCGCCCCGCTGGGCGAACTGACGATACCGATGCGGCGCGGATGGGCGGGCAGCGGACGCTTGCGTTCGCTGGCGAACAGGCCTTCGCCGGCGAGTTTTTCCTTCAATGCCTCGAAGGCCAGGCGCAGGGCGCCGTCGCCGGCCGGCTCGACGGTATCGGCGATCAGCTGGTAGTCGCCGCGTCCCTCGAACAGCGAGATCTTCCCGCGCACCTTTACCGCCAGCCCGTCGCGCAAGGCCTGGCGTACGCGCAGGGCGTTCTGCCGGAACAGCGCGCAGCGGATCTGCGCGTTGCTGTCCTTGAGGGTGAAGTAGACATGACCGGAGGCCGGCCGGGCGAGGTTGGACAGCTCGCCCTCGACCCAGATCTGCGGGAACACGTCTTCCAGCAGCAGGCGGGCGCGCTGGTTCAGTTGGCTGACGGTCAGCACCTCGCGATCGAGGCCGAGCCGTTGGAAGGGATCGTTACGCATGGGCGGCATGATAAGGCGGCGCACCGGGATGTGCGATCAATCCTTGGCTTCGTTCGGCAGATTCTCCAGGAAATATTCGACGAAGCCTTCCACCAGGGGGCTATCGTCGCGTCGCCAGGCCAGCGCCACCTCGCTGTATGCCTCGGCCTCGGCCAGAGACATGAAGCGCACGGCGGGCGGTGCGATGGCGCGCATCGAGGCGGGCACCAGGGCGACGCCGAAGCCGGCCTCGATCAGTTGCAACTGGCTGGTCTTGCGCGACAGCGCGCGCGCCGGGCGTGGGTAGAAACCGGCGCCGAGGCAGAGTTCGGCGGCGCGATAGCTGAGGCCGCCGCGTTGCAGGTGGGGAATGGAGACGAAGGTTTCTCCGGCCAGGGCGGCCAGGGCCACGGGGGCTTCACGGCGGGCCAGCGGATGGTCGGCGGCGAGAGCCAGGAGCAACGGCTCGCGGTACAGGGCGCGCAGGTGCAGCCGGGGATGCTGGCGCAGCACCGGCAGGCGCAGCAGGCCAAGGTCCAGGCGTCCTTCGGCGAGATCGGCGAGTTGCTGCTCGGAGGATTGCTGGGTCAGTTCCAGGCGGACGCCGCTCTGCGCCGCGAGGTAGCCGCGCAGCGCCGCTTGCAGGCCGCCCACCAGCGGCACCGAGCTGGAGTGCCCCAGGCGCAGCAGGCCATGGCCGCCTTCACCGACCTCGCGAGCCAGGCGCCGGGCGGCCTCCAGGTCGCCGAGCAGGCGCTGCGCGCGTGGCAGGAAGGCGCGACCGGCCGGCGTCAGCTCGACCTGGCGCGGACCGCGGCGGAGCAGTGGGGTGCCGATGCTGTCCTCCAGTTCGCGCACCTGCCGGCTGAGCGCCGACTGGGCGACGAACAGGCGTTCGGCGGCACGGCTGAAGCCGCCGGACTCGACGATTTCGACGAAGTAATGGAGTTGCCGCAAAGAGATCATCGGAAGATTCCCCATGCCTTTTCGAGATGGCTACAGGGCTCGGATTGTATTGGCTGGCGCGCCGTTGCGCTCGCTAGAGTGCGCAGGTCGTCGTTCCGGGAGTCGCCATGTCCTCGCTCGATCCGTCAGTCCTGTTCGCCGCCCTGCCGTTCAGCCTATGGCAATGGCTGCTGGTTGAACTGGCCATCGTCCTCGCCTATGTGGTGTTCGGCATCGCCGGCTTCGGCACCGCGCTGGTCGCCGGCCCGTTGCTGGCCGGGGTGCTGCCGCTGTCGCAGATCATTCCGCTGCTGGTCCTGCTGGATTTCAGCGCGTCGTTCGGCAACTGGCTGCCGGCGCGGCGGCAGATCGCCGTCACTGAGCTCAAGCGTCTGCTGCCCTGCATGTTGCTGGGCTGTGCGCTCGGGGCGTACGGACTTCTGGCGCTACGCGCGGAGCTGCTGATGCTGGCCCTCGGCGTGTTCGTCAGTTTCTATGCGCTCTACGCGCTGTTCCTCCAGCCACGCGGCCAGCCGCGCTGGCGGGCGACCTGGGCGTTGCCCTTCGGTGTCTTCGGCGGGCTGTTCGGCGCGTTGTTCGGCAGCGGCGGCTTCCTTTATTCGCTGTACCTGAACGGACGCCTGGCGAGCAAGGAGCAGATGCGCGCCACCCAGAGCGCGCTGATCGGTTGTAGCACCTTCGTCCGCCTGGGGCTGTTCCTGCTCGCCGGGCTGTATGCCGCGCGCGAGCCCTGGCTGCTCGCCGCCTGCCTGCTGCCGGGCATGGCGCTGGGCCTGTGGATCGGCCGTCGGGTGACCCTGCGTCTGTCGCGTGAAGCCTTCGTCCGCCTGGTCACCTGGCTGGTGCTGTGCAGCGGCCTGGCGCTGGTCGGGCGCTACCTGGCCGCTTGAAGCGGCTGCGCCGGGCACAGGCCGAACTGTGCGGCCAGCTCTTCGAGGCGCTGGCGCTGGAAGTCGCGGAACGCCGCGTTGGGCTGCTGCAACTCGATGAAGTCGCGCAGCGGGTCGCGCACCGCGCTGCGCACGCCGCTGAGTTCTTCGATCACAGCCAAGCCGCAGAACGGCACGTAGGCTTCCGAGTAGCCGCCTTCGTGGACCACCACCAGGCGTCCGCCGGCATGCCGCTCGGCCGCGTCGCGAACCATCGCGGTCATCGCCCGGAAGCTGTCGCTATGCAGTTGCATGCGTGCCAGCGGGTCCACCGCGTTGGCGTCGAAGCCACTGGCGACCACGATCAATTGCGGGCGGAAGCGCTCCAGCGCCGGCAACACGATGCGTTGCATGGCCTGCATGTAGGCGTCGTGACCGCCGCCGGGAAGCAGCGGCACGTTGAGGTTGAAGCCACGACCGCGATCCTCGCCGATGTCTTCGGCGCCGCTGTAGCCAGGCGGGAAGCAGCCGTCCTGATGCAGGGAAATGCTCAACACGTCGTCGCGCCGGTAGTAGATCGCCTGGGTGCCGTTACCGTGGTGCACGTCCCAGTCCAGCACCGCGACCCGCTCGACGCCGTGGCGCGCCTTGGCCGCCTCGATGGCCACGGCGATGTTGGCGAAGAAACAGAAGCCCATCGCCTGGTCCGGCAGGCAGTGATGACCTGGCGGCCGCGACAGCGAGTAGGCGTTGTCCGCCTCGCCGGCGAGCACCGCGTCCAGCGCGGCGATGGCCAGGCCGGCGGAGAGCCGGGCGATCTCGTAGCTGCCCGGGCCGATCGGCGCGTCCTGGCCGAGGCTGCCGCCGCCGGCGTCGCTCAACGCCTTGAAGCGTTCCAGATAGTGCGCCGGATGCACGCGCAGCAGGTCCTCGTCGCTCGCCGGCGGTGCGCTGCGCAGTTGCAGGTGGGCGGTCAGGCCGGACACGTCGAGCAGGCTTTTCAGCCGGCGCTTGGTTTCCGGTGATTCGGCGTGTCCGGCGGCGGCAGGCGGTTGCACCCAGCCGCCGACCGGCAGGGTCAGCGCGTGCGGGCCGGCGGCGTGCCAGAGGCAGAGTTCGTCGAAGAAGAAAGCGGTACGTCGGGTCATGGCGGGTATCCGTGGTTCGGGAAAGGGTTTCAGCGTGGCCGGCAGGCCAGGGCCAGTAGCAGCGAGAGGCCGGCCAGGCCGGCGGCGATCGGCAGCAGCGGGAGGAAACCGCCGCTGCTTTCGATGAGTCGTCCGGCCAGCGCCGGGCCGATGGCCAGCCCGCCGCCGATGACCAGGTTGGAGGCGTTCATCAGGCGGCCGGAGCGGTCCAGGTCGGCGAGGCAGGCGAGGATGAACGGCAGGGCGAAGGTCCAGGTGAACTTGAACAGCAGCGTGGCCAGGGCGAAGCGCGCCAGCGGCGGCTGGCCGATCAGCAGGAGGATCGCCGCGGCCATCGCCAGGTAGCCGCCGAGCAGCATCAGGTCGCGCGGCAGGCGGTTGCCGATGAAGGAGGCGCAGGCCGCCCCGGCGATGCCCATCAGGGTGGCGACGGCGAGTACCTCGCCGCTGGCGCCGGCACCGATCCCCGCGCCTTCGGCGATGGCGCCGATGAAGGTCCAGACGCCGCTGAGGCTGATATAGAAGGTGAGCACGGCGAGGATGCCCAGCCCGACCCGCAGTCGCGAGTGAACCGCGCCGGTACTGGCGCGGGCTTCCGCCGGCGGGCTGCCGCTGGGGAAGGCCCGCGACAACGGCAGGGCGAGGCCCATCAGGCCGGCCAGCAACAGGTAGCAGGCGGCCAGGCCGAAGCGTTCGAACAGCGCCGGCAGCAGTGCCAGGCCGACGGCGCCGACCACCAGTTGGCCCATCACCCAGAGCCCGTAGACCCGGCTCGGGGTGGCGGTGCTGGCGGCGCTGGACAGGCAGAGGATCATCAGCGAGCCGCCGGCGAGGGCGCTGCAGAAACGCAGGGCGAGCAGCAGCGGGTAGCTGCCGGCCAGCGCCGAGGCCAGGTTGGCGGCGATGAACAGCAGGCCGGCGAGCAGCGCCGCGTGGCGCCAATCGACGCGTTTCAGCCAATGGAAAGCCGGCAGCGTCGCCAGGCTCATGGCGCCTAGCTCCACCGAAAACAGGTCGCCGACCCGCGCCGGGCTCAGTTGCCACTGGGCCGCCAGTTGCGCGGCGACGGCGGGGGCGGTCATCAGGATGGTCGGGGTGATCGCGGCGAACACCACGATGGCCGCGAGCAGCGCGAGGTTGCCGGACGCCGGAGAGGCGCTGGCGAGAGTCTTGTCGGAAGCGTTCATGGCTGCGCCCCCTCAGAACACATGGACCAGGCGCAACAGGGCCTGGCTGCCATGGAACGCATTGTCGGTGGCGACGTTGCGCGAGAGACCGAACATCAGGCTGTTGCGCCGGTCCAGCCAGTGGCCTAGCTCGAAGCCGAGTTGGGTGTAGCGCTGGTGGGTGTCGTCGAGGGTATGGCCCTGCAGCTTCAGTTCGCCGCCATCGGCGTGCACCAGCTTGAGGGCGCCGTAGGTGCTCTGGCTGAAGTCGTAGGAGGCGAAGGCCTGCAGGCGATAGAGCGGTTTCTGTTCCAGGTCGCTGCCGAAGTAGTCGTCGTTCTTCGCGTAGAACTGCGCTTCCAGGTTGGCTTCCAGCACCCAGTCGCGGCCGATGCCCTGGGTGTAGTTGTAGACGAAGGTGGCGCCCCAGCGGTTGGCGCCGGGCGAGACATCGGGGTTCTTCGCGTGGTACTCGCCCAGCGGCAGGGTGATCAGGGTCAGCAGGCCGCTGTAGCGGCGCCGTTCCGGGTCGTTGATGAAGAACAGGGTGCCGCCGACCTGGGGATCGCCGAAACCGGTCTCGCCGGTATGCCCGACGCTGCCGGGCAGGCGCGCATCGATGTCGACGAAGGGAATGATGAACTGCGGCGTGCAGAGAGTGCCGCAGATGTCGCTGAAGAACACCTGGCGGTAGGCCACCGCGTTGGTCTTCAGTTCGGCCTTGCCGTTGCGATCGGCCGGCCCGTGGAACTCATGGGCGCGGGTCGCCGGCAGGTAGAGCACGCCGAGCGTGGTGCCCGCCGGGGCGCCGAAGAAGTCGCGGGCGTTGAGGTCGGCGGCGCCGGCCTCGGCGCCCAGCAGGAGCTGGATGCCGAGCAGCGCGAGGGCGCTGGCGGTCGGTACGGCCATCGAGGCGGTGCGGTGGGTCATGTGACGGTCTCCCCGGTCGTTGTGTGCCCGGCGTTCGTCGCGCCGGTGGTGGTTGCGCCTTTTCGCAGGCGAAAGGGCGCCCATGCCGCCCTTGGCGGGGCGGTCGAAGCGGTGATGGCAGGGGTGGAGGGCTGTCAGCCAGGCGGGAACTGGTGCAGCAGGTGGGCGATGCTCGCCTTGTCGTTGACGCCGAGCTTGGAATAGATGGTGCGTATGTGATGGCGCACGGTGTTCGGCGCCAGGCCGAGGTCGCGGGCGATCTGCTTGTAGGTCTTGCCTTCGCTGAACAGCAGGGCGACGTCGCCTTCGCGATTGCTCAACTGTTCGATCGCGCTCGGTTGCCGCGCGGTGAGCAGGTAGAGGTCGCCGACCTGCCGCGAGTCGATCACCAGGCGCGCATCGCGATAGCCCTGCGGGCTGGTTTCCTCCGGCAACTGCGGACCGGTCCAGCCCGGCCAGGCGCCGAGCAGCAGGTCGACGAAGCCGCGTTCGGCGCAATGCAGCACGCCGTAGCGGTCGCATACCGCCATGGCCAGAGCCTGGCGTTCGAGGGATTCGCGCAGGGCCACCAGGGTACGGATCTGGTTGGCCGAGACGGCCGCGGCCAGGTGCGCCGAGAGTTGCCCGAGGAGCAGCTTCTCCTGGTCCGCGAAGGGCGGGCTGCCAGGCGTGCGATAGAGGGCGACATGGTCGCTGAGTCGGGTGATCGGATCGACGTGGATCACGCAGAGCAGCTCACCGATGTCGTGACGCGCGCCAAGCCAGCGCAGCCCGGCGGTGGCCTGCATGTCGACGGCCACGGCGGTGCCCGGGCGGGCGTGTACCAGGCCGACGGTGATGTCGTCGTGGCTGATCGATTTCCAGTCCTCGACATAGTGCTCTTCGAGGTTGAACAGGTGTGCGCTGTGCTCCACCGGCACGCCGTCGATCAGCGCCGCGCGGCCCCACCAGGCACGCTGGAACGGCACCAGTTGCTGCAGACGTTCCAGCGCGGTGCGATGGAAACGCTCCAGGGTCTTGTCGCGCGCCAGCCGGTTGATGTCCAGCACGGCGGCGCCGAACGCCGCGAGCAAGGCTGCGGATGACGAATGCGGGTCAGTGCTCCCTTTCATTCTCTCCCCCGTCCCACTTTTATAGTTCTTGGAATCGGCGTCCCGCCGCCTGGGCGGTCGCTGGGTGACGTACGCAGTATCCGGCCATCCGCCGCCGCGCTGCCATCCTGCAAATGCGGGATAGGACAGGCGGAACGGGGCCTGGCGGGCGCCTTGCAAGATATTTGCCCATTCGCCGTTTTCGGCGATCAACTGCGTTGAGCGGAAGCGCGTGGCTGGGTATAATGTCGCGCTTCCATTTTTCCCGTCTGGGAGCGCCCGCCATGCTGCGAATCAGTCAAGAAGCCCTGACTTTCGACGACGTCCTTCTGATCCCCGGTTATTCCGAAGTCCTGCCCAAGGACGTGAGTTTGAAAACTCGCCTGACCCGCGGCATCGAACTGAACATCCCGCTGGTATCCGCCGCGATGGATACCGTGACCGAAGCCCGCCTGGCCATCGCCATGGCCCAGGAAGGCGGCATCGGCATCATCCACAAGAACATGGGCATCGAGCAGCAGGCCGCGGAAGTCCGCAAGGTCAAGAAGCACGAAACGGCCATCGTCCGCGACCCGGTCACCGTGACCCCCTCGACCAAGATCATCGAACTGCTGCAGATGGCCCGCGAGTACGGCTTCTCCGGCTTCCCGGTGGTGGAGCAGGGCGAGCTGGTCGGTATCGTCACCGGTCGCGACCTGCGGGTGAAGCCGAACGCCGGCGATACCGTCGCCGCGATCATGACCCCGAAGGACAAGCTGGTCACCGCCCGCGAAGGCACCCCGCTGGAAGAGATGAAGGCCAAGCTCTACGAGAACCGCATCGAGAAGATGCTGGTAGTCGACGAGAACTTCTACCTGCGTGGCCTGGTGACCTTCCGTGACATCGAGAAGGCCAAGACCTACCCGCTGGCGTCCAAGGACGAGCAGGGCCGCCTGCGCGTCGGTGCCGCCGTCGGCACCGGCGCCGATACCGGCGAGCGCGTCGCCGCGCTGGTCGCCGCCGGGGTCGACGTGGTGGTGGTGGACACCGCTCACGGCCACTCCAAGGGCGTGATCGAGCGCGTGCGCTGGGTCAAGCAGACCTTCCCGGACGTCCAGGTGATCGGCGGCAACATCGCCACCGCCGAGGCCGCCAAGGCCCTCGCCGAGGCTGGCGCCGACGCGGTCAAGGTCGGCATCGGCCCGGGCTCGATCTGCACCACCCGCATCGTCGCCGGTGTCGGCGTGCCGCAGATCTCCGCCATCGCCAACGTCGCCGCCGCCCTCGAGGGCACCGGCGTACCGCTGATCGCCGACGGCGGCATCCGCTTCTCCGGCGACCTGGCCAAGGCCATGGTCGCCGGCGCCTACTGCGTGATGATGGGCTCGATGTTCGCCGGTACCGAGGAAGCGCCGGGCGAGATCGAGCTGTTCCAGGGCCGTTCCTACAAGTCCTACCGCGGCATGGGTTCGCTGGGCGCCATGTCCGGCTCCCAGGGCTCGTCCGACCGCTACTTCCAGGACGCCTCCGCCGGCGCCGAGAAGCTGGTGCCGGAAGGCATCGAGGGTCGCGTGCCGTACAAGGGTGCCCTGTCCGCCATCGTCCACCAGCTGATGGGCGGCCTGCGCGCCGCCATGGGCTACACCGGCAGCGCCGACATCCAGCAGATGCGCACGCAGCCGCAGTTCGTCCGGATCACCGGCGCGGGCATGGCCGAGTCCCATGTCCACGACGTCCAGATCACCAAGGAAGCCCCCAACTACCGGGTTGGTTGAGGCCTATTGAAATGAGTGCTGCACGGGGCTGTTCGATTCAGCCCCGTGTCGTTTTCGAATTCCGTAGCGAGAGATGGCCATGTCCCAAGACATTCACGCCCACCGTATCCTGATCCTCGATTTCGGCTCCCAGTACACCCAGCTGATCGCCCGCCGCGTGCGCGAGATCGGCGTGTATTGCGAAATCCATCCCTTCGACATGAGCAACGAGGCGATCATCGCCTTCGCGCCGCGCGGCATCATCCTCGCCGGCGGTCCCGAGTCGGTACACGAAGCCGACAGCCCGCGCGCGCCGCAGGCGGTGTTCGACCTGAAGGTGCCGCTGTTCGGCATCTGCTACGGCATGCAGACCATGGCCGAGCAGATGGGCGGCAAGGTGCAGGGCTCCGACCTGCGCGAGTTCGGCTACGCCCGCGTCGACGTGGTCGGCAAGGCGCGCCTGCTGGACGGCATCGAGGACCACGTGGACGACGACGGCGTGCTCGGCCTCGACGTGTGGATGAGCCACGGCGACAAGGTCACCGAGATGCCGGCCGGCTTCCACATCCTGGCCAGCACCCCGAGCTGCCCGATCGCCGCCATGGCCGACGATGCCCGCGCCTACTACGGCGTGCAATTCCACCCGGAAGTCACCCACACCAAGCAGGGCCTGCGCATTCTCTCGCGCTTCGTCCTCGACATCTGTGGTTGCGCCGCGCTGTGGACCCCGTCGAACATCGTCGACGACGCCATCGCCACCGTGCGCGCCCAGGTCGGTTCCTCCAAGGTCCTGCTCGGCCTCTCCGGCGGCGTGGACTCCTCGGTGGTCGCCGCGCTGCTGCACAAGGCCATCGGCGACCAACTGACCTGCGTGTTCGTCGACAACGGCCTGCTGCGCCTGCACGAAGGCGACCAGGTGATGGCCATGTTCGCCGAGAACATGGGCGTGAAGGTGATCCGCGCCAACGCCGAGGACAAGTTCCTCGGCCGCCTGGCCGGCGTCGCCGATCCGGAAGAGAAGCGCAAGATCATCGGCCGCACCTTCATCGAAGTCTTCGACGAAGAAGCCACCAAGCTGCAGGACGTGAAGTTCCTCGCCCAGGGCACCATCTACCCCGACGTGATCGAGTCGGCCGGCGCCAAGACCGGCAAGGCCCACGTGATCAAGTCGCACCACAACGTCGGCGGCCTGCCGGAGGACATGCAGTTCGAACTGGTCGAGCCGCTGCGCGAACTGTTCAAGGACGAAGTGCGCAAGATCGGCCTGGAGCTGGGCCTGCCCTACGACATGGTCTACCGCCACCCGTTCCCCGGCCCGGGCCTGGGCGTGCGCATCCTCGGCGAGGTGAAGAAGGAGTACGCCGACCTGCTGCGCCAGGCCGACCACATCTTCATCGAGGAACTGCGCGCCTTCGACTGGTACCACAAGACCAGCCAGGCGTTCGTGGTGTTCCAGCCGGTGAAATCGGTCGGCGTGGTCGGCGACGGCCGTCGCTACGCCTGGGTCGTCGCCCTGCGCGCGGTGGAGACCATCGACTTCATGACCGCACGCTGGGCGCACCTGCCCTATGAACTGCTGGAGAAGGTCTCGAACCGCATCATCAACGAGATCGCCGGTATCTCCCGGGTCACCTACGACGTGTCGAGCAAGCCACCGGCGACTATCGAGTGGGAATGATCGGCTCGCGCCGATGAGAGGAAAGGGCAGCTTCGGCTGCCCTTTTCGTTTGCTCCGGATCAGCAAAGAGGCAGTTGCACGGAGCGATGGCTCGCCTTCGCGGCTGGGAAATGAGAAAATCTATCATTTCCCAGCCGCAGTACCCGCGAAGGTGAAGGCTCCATGACATTTACCCGTAGACAAGTGCTCGGCGGCCTCGCCGGGCTGGCGGTGGTCGGCCTCGGCGCCGGCGGCGCGCGCCTCTGGCTGGCGCGTCCGCAGGTGGCGCAGGAGTACGACTACGAACTGATCGCCGCGCCGCTGGATCTGGAGATCGTCCCGGGCTTCAGCAGTCCGGCGCTGGCCTATGGCGGCCAGTGCCCCGGCGTGGAGTTGCGGGCGAAGCAGGGCGAGTGGTTGCGGGTGCGCTTCACCAACAGGCTGGACGAACCGACCACCATCCACTGGCACGGCATCCGCCTGCCGATCGAGATGGACGGCGTACCGTACATTTCCCAGCCGCCGGTGCAGCCGGGCGAGAGCTTCATCTACCAGTTCAAGACCCAGGACGCCGGCAGCTACTGGTACCACCCGCACCTGATGAGCAGCGAGCAGCTCGGCCGCGGACTGGTCGGCCCGCTGATCATCGAGGAGCGCGAACCCACCGGGTTCCGCCACGAGAAGGTTCTCTGCCTGAAGACCTGGCACGTGGACGAGCAGGGCGCCTTCACCCCCTTCAGCGTGCCGCGCCAGGCCGCGCGAGAAGGCACCCGCGGGCGCTATTCGACGATCAACGGCAAGCATGTGCCGACCATCGACCTGCCGGCCGGGCAGATCGTCCGGGTGCGCCTGCTGAACGTCGACAACACCGTCACCTACCGTCTCAACCTGCCCAACGGCGAGGCGAGGATCTATGCCATCGATGGCCATCCGGTGGAACCGCGCGGATTCGAGGGGCAGTACTGGATCGGCCCCGGGATGCGCCTGGAGCTGGCGCTGAAGGTGCCGGAAGCGGGCACCGAGCTGTCCCTGCGCGACGGGCCGGTACGCCTGGCGACGATCCGCAGTGTGGCCAGCGCCGAGGCTCCTGCCGGCGACTGGCCGAAGCCGTTGCCGGCGAATCCGGTGAGCGAACCGGACCTGGCCAATGCCGAGAAGATCGGTTTCCGTTTCGAGTGGGTCGGGGCGATGTCCGATACCAGCGGCAAGAATCCCTATCCGTCGTTCTGGCAGATCAACGGCAAGGCCTGGGAAGGCGGCGAGGAGCACAAGCACAACGCGCCGCCGCTGGCCAAGCTCAAGGAAGGCCAGAGCTACATCTTCGAGCTGCGCAACATGGCGCAGTACCAGCACCCGATCCACCTGCATGGGATGGCCTTCAAGGTGCTGGATTCGGATCGCCGGGAGATCATCCCGTACTTCACCGACACCTACCTGCTGGGCAAGAACGAGACCGCCCGCGTCGCGCTGGTGGCGGACAATCCGGGCCTGTGGATGTTCCACTGCCACGTCATCGACCATATGGAGACCGGCCTGATGGGGACCATCGCGGTCGGCGAGGCCTGGTGCGGGTGACTAAGCTGATCAGCAACGGCAAGGGCTACCCGACGGTAAAAGGCGTGCGTCCGATCATCGATCGCAGCCGGGACCCGCATTTCATGCGCGAGGCCCTGGCAGAGGCGGAAAAGGCCGCGGCCCTCGGCGAAGTGCCGGTGGGCGCGGTCCTGGTGCGCGAGGGCGAGATCATCGGGCGGGGCTTCAACCGGCCGATCAGCAGCCACGATCCCAGTGCCCACGCCGAAATGCTGGCGATCCGCATGGCAGCGGCGGAGGCGGGCAACTACCGGCTGCCAGGCAGCACCCTGTATGTGACCCTGGAACCCTGCAGCATGTGTTCCGGACTGCTGGTGCACGCCCGCATCCAGCGCCTGGTGTACGGCACGGTCGAGCCCAAGTCGGGCGCAGTGGAAAGCCGTGGGCGATTCTTCGAGCAGGAACATCTCAACCATAGGGTCATGGTCGAGGGCGGCGTGCTGGCGGAAGAATGCAGCCAGGCGCTCTCGGCGTTCTTCCGCGCGCGGCGCGAAGCGGCGAAGAAGTCTCGCGAAGACTGACGGATGTTTCTCTTTTCGAACGCTCCGGCTGAAACGTTAAAGCACGCCATGGCGCCTTCCTCTCCTTCAAAAGCCATCTGCATCAATTATTTATCCGGATATTTCGGACGATCGGCATAGGCGTAAAGTCGTAGTCGCCGCGCGCTTCCTTCGTCGAATTGTGTGATATTTTGCACGGCCGCTTGAGCAAGCGGCCCGCAGGCAATGGCTTCAGGTGAGAGCGAGCCCGCCTGCGGATACCCCCGCCGGACCGCGCAGCCGAAAAGCGCGGCCGGTCCGGAGGCGTCCGCGATTCCCGGCCCTGCATTGTCCTCGAAGAAGGCCATCGGTACGGCGGTCCTGGCCGCCTCCCGCACAATGCCAATTCGAAATGCAGGGAGTTGTTGTCATGAGTGATACCCGGGTCCAGCAGTATCAGGATCACGCCGGGGCGGAAGCCGTCGATTCCTCGGGACTGGAGGTCAAGCGCCTGACGTTCCTCGAGGCGGTGGCGATGATCGTCGGAACCAACATCGGCGCAGGCGTGCTGTCCATGGCCTACGCCAGCCGCAAGGCCGGCTTCATGCCATTGCTGCTCTGGCTGGCGGTGGCCGGCCTGTTCACCACCATTTCCATGCTCTACGTCTCGGAAACCGCCCTGCGCACGCGCACCCACAACCAGTTGAGCGGCCTTGCCCAGCGCTATGTCGGCTCCTTCGGCGCCTGGGCGATTTTCCTGTCCGTGGCGGTCAACAGCATCGGCGCACTGATCGCCTATATGAGCGGCAGCGGCAAGATCCTCAGCGCCTTCTTCGGCATCAGCCCGGCCCTGGGCAGCGTGCTGTTCTTCATTCCGGCCGCCGGCGTGCTGTACCTGGGACTGAGCGCCATCGGCAAGGGCGAGAAGTTCATCAGCATCGGCATGGTCAGCATGATCCTGATCCTGGTGGCGGCCACCCTGCTCAACGACAATACCGAGTTCGCTCGCCTGCTCGAAGGCGACTGGATCTACATGGTCCCGGTATTCAACATCGCGGTGTTCTGCTTCTCCGCCCAGTACATCGTCCCGGAGATGGCCCGTGGTTTCAGCCACGCCCCGGAGCGCCTGCCGAAGGCGGTGATCACCGGGATGCTGACCACCTTCGTCCTGCTCAGCATCGTGCCGCTCTCGGTGATCGCCCTGACCGGCCTGGAGAACCAGTCCGAAGTCGCCACCCTGGCCTGGGGCAAGGCGCTCGGCGAATGGGCCTTCTTCACCGCCAACACCTTCGCCCTGTGCGCCATGCTGACGTCCTACTGGGGCCTGGGCGGTAGCTTCCTGACCAACATCTTCGACAAGTTCCACAAGCTCGGTCCGGAGAACCGGCCGAAGACCCGCCTGCTGGTGCTGGCGATCGTCGCACTGCCGCCGTTCGTCCTGGCCTACAGCGGGCTGGTCGGCTTCGTCAACGCGCTGTACTTCGCCGGGGCCTTCAGCGGGGTGATTCTCTCGATCATGCCGATCCTGATGCTGCGCTCGGCGCGCAGGAACGGCGACTTCGAGCCGGCCTGGAAATGCGGCTGGATCGCCCATCCGGCGATCCAGGCGGTGATCGTGACGATCTACCTGGCCAGCGCCGCCTACGCCATTTGCAGCGCCATGAACCTGCTGCCGGCCGGCTGGTAGGTCATCGCTGCCGGAAGAGGCCGCCATTAGGCGGCCTTTTTCATGGGATTTATTTTATCCGGATAATATTGTCGCTCTATTTATATCCGGGTATTATTCGGGCGTTCCATCCATGGGAGCCTGTCATGGCCAATGATCCATACATCCAGTCCTTCACCTGCTTCGACGGCACGCGCCGGCTGCTGACGGCGGCGCTGCCGGAGGTTGCGCTGGCCTTGAAGCAAGCGGTCGCCGGCGGTGCTGCCGGGCCGCTGCTGGTGTTCGACAATGCCACTGGGCGCTCCGTCGATCTCGATATCCGCGGTTCCAGCGAGGACCTGCTGGCGCGCCTGGTCGGCGCAGGCGAGCGGCAACCGGCGGAGGAGGCCGCGCCGCGCGGGCGCGGGCGGCCGAAGCTGGGCGTGGTGGCGCGCGAGGTGACCTTGTTGCCGCGCCACTGGGAATGGCTCGCCGCGCAGCCCGGGGGCGCCTCGGTGGCGCTGCGCAAGCTGGTCGAGGAGGCGCGCCGCAGCCAGTCCGGGCGTGCGCGGCAGGCGCAGGAGCGCGCCTACCATTTCATGAGTGCGATGGCCGGCGACCTGCCGGGCTTCGAGGAGGCGACGCGGGCGCTGTTCGCCGGGGATCGCGAGGGCTTCGCCGAGCGGATCGCCGGCTGGCCGACCGATGTGCGCGAGCACGCCGCCTGGCTGGCAAGCGACGGAGGATCCTGAGGGGAGGGGGCGGCTAGAGTTTCTCGTCGCCGCTGTCTTCTTCCGGGCGCGTCTTGTTCACGCCGGGCAGGTGCAACCCGCTCTCGGCGATCTGGCTGCCTTCCATCTGCGGCTGGGTCACCCAGGTGAGGATGTCGTAGTAGCGCCGCACGTTCTGTACGAAGTGCACGGTCTCGCCGCCGCGCGCATAGCCGTAGCGGGTCTTGGCGTACCACTGCTTCTGCGCCAGGCGCGGCAGCATCTTCTTCACGTCCAGCCACTTGTTCGGGTTGAGGCCTTCCTTCTCGGCCATCTTGCGCGCGTCTTCCAGGTGCGCGCCGCCGATGTTGTAGGCGGCCAGGGCGAACCAGCTGCGGTCCGGTTCCTTGATGCTCTCGGGCAGTTCGCTGCGGATCTGCACGAAATACTTGCTGCCGCCCTGGATGCTCTGCTTCGGGTCGAGCCGGTTGGACACCCCCATCGCCTGGGCGGTCCGGTTGGTCAGCATCATCAGGCCGCGCACGCCGGTCTTGGAGGTGGCGCCGGGCTGCCACAGCGATTCCTGGTAGCCGATGGCGGCGAGCAGGCGCCAGTCGGTATCCAACTGCTTGCCGCTCTGCTTGAAGTGGCTTTCGTAGCGCGGCAGGCGTTGCTGCAGGTGCTGGGCGAAGGTGTAGGCGCCGACGTAGCCGAGTACGTCGACATGCCCGTAGTAACGGTCCTTCAGGCGTTGCAGCAGGCCTTCCTTCTTGGCCTGGTCGAGGAACGCGTTGACCTCGTTCATCAGGCTGTCGTCGTCGCCGCCCGGCAAGGCCCAGGCCAGCCCGCGGGCTTCGCCGAAATCGAAGGCGACGCGGACGTTGGGGAAGTACACCTGGTTCATCGCCAGTTCGTTGGAGTCGACCAGGGTCAGGTCGATGTCGCCGACGTCGACCATGCGCAACAGGTCGACCACTTCGACAGCATCGGATTCTTCGTACTTCAGTTCGGGATACTGCTTCTTCAGCTCGGCGAGCTGCTCCGCGTGGCTGCTGCCCTTGAGCACCATGATGCGCTTGCCGACCAGGTCTTCCGGGCGGGTCGGGCGCTGCTGGCCGTTGCGGTAGATGATCTGCGGGGTGACGTCGAGGTAGGTGTGCGAGTAGCGCACGCTGGCGTCGTCTTCGCGTCCCGGGGTCAGGCCGGCCGCGGCGAGCGCCGGGCCGCCCTCGCGGGAAAGCTGGGCATAGAGGTCGTCGAGGTTGTCGGCGGTCTCGATCTTCAGCTCGACGCCGAGACGCTCGGCGAAGCGCTTGGCCAGTTCGTATTCGAAGCCGGTTTCGCCGTTGCGGTCCTGGAAGTAGGTGGCCGGGCTGTTGCGGGTGATCACGCGCAGTACGCCCTCCTTCTGCACGCGCTCCAGGGCGGTAGGGGCTTTCGCCTCGCTACAGCCCGCAAGCAGCAGAAAGATGCCGGTCGCCAACAGCCAGGCGGCGCAACGTAAGCGGTACGCGGTCAGGGCAAACATCGGCGCAGTATACGCAAAGGCGAGACGGCGCCATATCTCGACAGCCGGGACCTTCTCTGCTAGCGCCGGGATACCGTTCGTCCGCCGTTTCGCTTGCCCCGTCGCAGAGCGCTGCGGCGCCGTTCTCGAAGTGCTTCGAAGCGGGCCGCCGCGGATCCGATGGAGGGCTATGCGATAGCCATCGGCGCGGGTGCCGCCGGACGGTGCTTTACGGTAGAATGCACGGCCTCTGCGGGCCGGCCCGGCCGGCCCCCACACCTTCCCGTCTCCAGAGGCTGTTCCGACAATGCTGATCCTGCGCGGCGCTCCCGCCCTTTCCGCTTTCCGCCACGGCAAACTGCTCGAGCAACTGACCCAGCACGTACCTGCCGTTACCGGGCTGTACGCTGAGTTCGCGCATTTCGCCGACGTCACCGGCGCGCTCACCGCCGACGAGGAGCAGGTGCTGGCGCGGCTGCTGAAATACGGCCCGAGCGTGCCGGTGCAGGAGCCCAGTGGCCGGCTGTTCTTGGTGGTCCCGCGCTTCGGCACCATCTCGCCGTGGTCGAGCAAGGCCTCCGACATCGCCCGCAACTGCGGCCTGGCGAAGATCGACCGGCTGGAGCGCGGCATTGCCTACTATGTGCAGGGCGAACTGTCCGAGAGCGATGCCCAGCAGGTCGCCGCCCGCCTGCATGACCGCATGACCCAACTGGTGCTGGACCGCCTGGAAGGCGCCGCCGAGCTGTTCAGCCATGCGCAGCCCCGCCCGCTCACCGCCGTCGACGTGCTTGGCGGCGGTCGCGCCGCGCTGGAGAAGGCCAACGTCGAGCTGGGCCTGGCCCTGGCCGAGGACGAGATCGACTACCTGCTGAAGAGCTTCGGCGAACTGGGGCGCAACCCGCACGACGTCGAGCTGATGATGTTCGCCCAGGCCAACTCCGAGCATTGCCGGCACAAGATCTTCAATGCCAGTTGGGACATCGACGGGCAGGCCCAGGACAAGAGCCTGTTCGGCATGATCAAGAACACCTACGAGATGAACCGCGAAGGCGTGCTGTCCGCATACAAGGACAACGCCGCGGTCATCGTCGGCCATGTCGCCGGGCGTTTCTTCCCCGATCCGCAGACCCGCGAATACGCCGCCAGCCGCGAGCCGGTGCAGATCCTGATGAAGGTGGAGACCCACAACCACCCGACCGCCATCGCGCCGTTCCCCGGTGCCTCCACCGGTTCCGGCGGCGAGATCCGCGACGAGGGCGCCACCGGCCGCGGCGCCAAGCCGAAGGCCGGCCTGACCGGCTTCACCGTGTCCAACCTGCAGATCCCCGGTTTCGAGCAGCCCTGGGAAGTGCCCTACGGCAAGCCCGAGCGCATCGTCACCGCGCTGGACATCATGGTCGAGGGCCCGCTGGGCGGCGCCGCGTTCAACAACGAGTTCGGCCGTCCGGCGCTGACCGGCTACTTCCGTACTTTCGAGCAGAAGATCGCTACCCCTCACGGCGAGGAAGTGCGCGGCTACCACAAGCCGATCATGCTCGCCGGCGGCATGGGTAACATTCGCGACGAACACGTGCAGAAGGGCGAGATCAGCGTCGGCGCCAAGCTCATCGTCCTTGGCGGCCCGGCCATGCTGATCGGCCTGGGCGGCGGCGCCGCCTCTTCGATGGCCACCGGCGCCAGCTCCGCCGACCTCGACTTCGCCTCGGTGCAGCGCGACAACCCGGAAATGGAGCGGCGTTGCCAGGAAGTGATCGACCGCTGCTGGCAGCTCGGCGAGCGCAACCCGATCAGCTTCATCCATGACGTCGGTGCCGGCGGCCTGTCCAACGCCCTGCCGGAACTGATCAACGACGGCGGCCGCGGCGGTCGCTTCGAGCTGCGCGCGGTGCCCAACGACGAGCCGGGCATGAGCCCGCTGGAAATCTGGTGCAACGAGTCGCAGGAGCGCTACGTGCTGTCGGTGGACGCCGCCGACTTCGAGACCTTCAAGGCCATCTGCGAGCGCGAGCGCTGCCCGTTCGCGGTGGTCGGCGAGGCCATCGAGCAGCGCCAGCTGACCGTCGCCGACAGCCATTTCGACAACAAGCCGGTGGACATGCCGCTGGAAGTCCTGCTCGGCAAGGCGCCGCGCATGCACCGCGCGGTCACCCGCGAGGCCGAGCTGGGTGACGATTTCGACGCCGCCGGGCTGGAGCTGCAGGAAAGCGTCGAGCGCGTCCTGCGCCATCCCGCCGTGGCCAGCAAGAGCTTCCTGATCACCATCGGCGACCGCACCATCACCGGGCTGGTGGCCCGCGACCAGATGGTCGGGCCCTGGCAGGTGCCGGTGGCCGACTGCGCCGTCACCGCCACCAGCTTCGACGTCTACACCGGCGAGGCCATGGCGATGGGCGAGCGCACCCCGCTGGCGCTGCTGGACGCCCCGGCTTCCGGACGCATGGCCATCGGCGAGACGGTCACCAACCTGGCTGCCGCGCGTATCGGCAAGCTATCCGACATCAAGCTTTCCGCCAATTGGATGGCCGCCGCCGGCCACCCCGGCGAGGACGCGCGCCTGTATGACACGGTCAAGGCCGTGGGCATGGAACTGTGTCCGGAACTGGGCATCACCATCCCGGTGGGCAAGGACTCGATGTCCATGAAGACCCGCTGGCAGGACAATGGCGAGGACAAGAGCGTCACTTCTCCGGTCTCGCTGATCGTCACCGGCTTCGCTCCGGTCGCCGACGTGCGCCAGAGCCTGACCCCGCAACTGCGCCTGGACAAGGGCGAGACCGACCTGATCCTGATCGATCTCGGCCGCGGCAAGAACCGTCTCGGCGGCTCGATCCTGGCCCAGGTCCACGGCAAGCTCGGCCGCGCCGTGCCGGACGTCGACGACGCCGAGGACCTGAAAGCCTTCTTCGCGGTGATCCAGGGGCTCAATGCCGACGGCCATATCCTCGCCTACCACGACCGTTCCGACGGCGGCCTGATCACCAGCGTGCTGGAGATGGCCTTCGCCGGTCACTGCGGCGTCGAGCTGAACCTCGATGCCCTGGCCGATAGCCGCGAAGAGCTGGCGGCCGTGTTGTTCAGCGAGGAACTGGGCGCGGTGATCCAGGTTCGCGAGGGCGCCACTCCGGAAGTCCTCGCGCAGTTCAGCGCCGCCGGTCTCGACGACTGCGTGGCGGTGATCGGCCAGCCGGTCAACGGCTACGAGATCAACCTGAACTACAACGGCGAGACCGTCTACAGCGCCCAGCGCCGCATCCTGCAACGCATCTGGAGCGAGACCAGCTACCAGATCCAGCGTCTGCGCGACAACGCCGACTGCGCCGAGCAGGAGTTCGACGCGTTGCTGGACGAAGACAACCCCGGGCTGTCGATCAAGCTCAGCTACGACGTCAACGACGACATCGCCGCGCCCTACATCAAGAAGGGCGTGCGGCCGAAAGTGGCGATCCTCCGCGAGCAGGGCGTCAACGGCCAGGTGGAGATGGCCGCGGCGTTCGACCGCGCTGGCTTCGCCGCGATCGACGTGCACATGAGCGACATCCTCGCCGGGCGGGTCGACCTGGACGCCTTCAAGGGCCTGGTGGCCTGCGGTGGCTTCTCCTACGGCGACGTGCTCGGCGCCGGCGAGGGCTGGGCCAAGTCGATCCTCTTCAACGCCCGCGCCCGCGACGGCTTCCAGGCCTTCTTCGCGCGCAAGGACAGCTTCGCCCTCGGCGTCTGCAACGGCTGCCAGATGATGTCCAACCTGCACGAGCTGATTCCCGGCACCGAGTTCTGGCCGCACTTCGTGCGCAACCGTTCCGAGCAGTTCGAGGCGCGGGTGGCGATGGTCCAGGTGCAGGAGTCGTCGTCGATCTTCCTGCAGGGCATGGCCGGTTCGCGCCTGCCGATCGCCATCGCCCATGGCGAAGGCCATGCGGAGTTCGAGTCGGAGGAAGCGTTGCTCGAGGCCGACCTTTCCGGCTGCGTGTCGCTGCGTTTCGTCGACAACCACGGCAAGGTCACCGAAGCCTACCCGGCCAACCCCAACGGGTCGCCGCGCGGCATCACCGGGCTGAGCAGCCGCGACGGCCGGGTCACCATCATGATGCCGCACCCCGAGCGGGTGTTCCGCGCCGTGCAGAATTCCTGGCGTCCGGACGACTGGCAGGAAGACGGCGGCTGGCTGCGCATGTTCCGCAACGCCCGGGTCTGGGTGGACTGATCCGGCATGGCGGGCGATGCGGACTCCAACTCGTCGCCCGACCTTCTTCCCGAGGTTCGCCGGGTCTCTCCCGGCGACACCTTGCGGCTCTGTACCTGCGGGGCTTCGGCTTCGCTTCCCGATTGTCCCGCCGACTGCCGCAACGGCCTGACGCTCCACGCGACCCGCGAGCGCCTGTTGCTGTTGTGCCGCTGCGGGCGCTCTGCCGACCTGCCGTATTGCGACGGTAGCCATGCGCCTTCCGCCTCCGGGCTGAAGGCCAGGTGGCGGCGTTTCCGCGGCTGAACGTAAATCTGTGAACGCCCGCACGAAGGTGTTGTGACGGGCGAACAAATGTTGCGCTTATCTGTCGTAAAGACAGCGTCAAATATTCATCATGTCAAGGCAAAGTGCCATTATTTGGCGTCGGCAGTCGCACAACCACCGACCGCCTCGTGCAGCATTCGATTCGTGCGGAGAAAACGATGTACAAGCTGTGTTTCTATGTGCCTGAGAGCCATCTGGATGTCGTCAAGCAAGCGGTGTTTGCCGCGGGTGGCGGGCGCATCGGGGCGTACGACAGTTGCTGCTGGCAGTCCCTTGGCCAGGGCCAGTTCCGGCCCCTGGACGGTAGCCAACCCTACCTGGGCCAGGTCGGCCAGGTCGAGCACGTGGCGGAGTGGAAAGTGGAGCTGGTGGTGGCCGACGAGCTCATCCACGCCAGCGTCAAGGCGCTGAAGGCGGCGCATCCCTATGAGACCCCGGCCTACGAGGTCTGGCGCCTGACCGACATGGTCTTCTGAGTTTTCCTCGGACAAGCAAGAAGGGCGGCCAGTGGCCGCCCTTTTCGTTATCCGCCTCACGGGGAGAGCCCGACCCGGGGCTGTGGCGTGGCGCGAACAACCGTCTCGCGATTATCGAACCCGAGCGTGGGAGCTGTGGCGTAGGGCGGATAATCGCTTGGCGGTTATCCGCCGATTGGCCGAGGTCCAGCCCTCCTGCCGTCAGCGCCGCAGCAGCGGTTGCAGGGCCTGGCTCAAGGCCGCGGCGCGGGGGCCCACCAGGATATGGCAGATGCCGCCGGCGAGGGAACTGACGCCCTGTCCGCCGAGACGACGCAGTTGCTCGGTGGCCAGCTTGCGTTCGTCCGCCACGCTGACCCGCAGGCGGGTCAGTGCGACGTCCCGTACCTCGCGCAGGTTGCCGGCGCCGCCGAGGGCGCCGAGCCAGGCCTGGGCTTCGGCGGCGTCGACGGTGGCCTGCATCGACACCACCTCTTCGGCTGTGTTCGGACTGCCCAGCGGCGGTACGGCTTCGCCCGGTTGCGTATCGAAGGGCAGGGCGCGGCGGATCTCGTCGGCGATGCTGTCGGCCTGTGGGCCGACCACCACCTGCAGGCTGCCGGCCTTGCCCGGACGTACCACGGCCATCGCACCGAGGGCCTTGAGTTGGGCGTCCGAGGCCTTGTCGCGGTCGACCAGGCGCAGACGCAGGCGCGTGGTGCAGGCGTCCACCACTTCGAGGTTGGCTGCGCCACCCAGGGCGCGGATGAATGCCGGGGCGCGCTCGGCTTCGGTGTTGTCGCCCGATTCGCTGCTCGCGTCGTCTTCGCGGCCCGGGGTCTTCAGGTTGAAGCGGCGGATGCAGAAGTCGAACACCAGGTAATAGATGCCGGCATAGAGCAGGCCCAGCGGCCAGAGCATCCAGCCGTGGGTGGAACGGCCCCAGCCCAGGGCGAGGTCGATGGCGCCACCGGAGAAGGTGAAGCCGAGGCGGATGTCGAGCAGGTCGGTGAGGGCCATGGACAGGCCGGTGAGCAGCGCATGCAGCAGGTAGAGCAGCGGCGCGAGGAACATGAAGGCGAACTCCACCGGCTCGGTGACGCCGGTGAGGAAGGCGGTCAAGGCCATCGACAGGAGCAGTCCGCCGATCAGCTTGCGCCGCTCCGGACGGGCGTTGCGGTACATCGCCAGGCAGGCGGCGGGCAGGCCGAACATCATCACCGGGAACATCCCGGCCATGAACTGGCCGCCCTTCGGGTCGCCGGCGAAATAGCGCGCCAGGTCGCCGGTGACGACGCGCCCGGTTTCCGGATCGGTGAAGCTGCCGAAGACGAACCACACCAGGTTGTTGAGGATGTGGTGCAACCCGGTGACGATCAGCAGGCGGTTCAGCACGCCGAAGGCGAAGGCGCCGAAGCTGCCGCTTTCCAGCATGAGCTGGCCGAGGCCGTTGATGCCCTGTTGCAGCGGTGGCCAGATCACCCCGAACAGCAGGCCCAGGCAGACCGCGCTGATCCCGGTGGCGATCGGCACGAAGCGGCGGCCGCCGAAAAACGCCAGGTATTCCGGCAGCTTCACGTCCTTGAAGCGGTTATACAGGGCGCCAGCCACCAGGCCGCTGATGATGCCGGAGAGCACGCCCATGTCGATGCCCGGATCGATCACCTTGAGTACCGAGATCATCACCAGGTAGCCGATGGCGCCGGCCAGGCCGGCGGTGCCGTTGTTGTCGCGAGCGAAACCGACGGCGATGCCGATGGCGAATATCAGCGCCAGGTTGGCGAAGATCGCCTTGCCGGCGTCGTGGACCAGCGGAATGTCGAGCAGGTCGACGTCGCCCAGGCGCAGCAGCAGGCCGGCGATCGGCAGGATCGCGATCGGCAGCATCAGGGCGCGGCCCAGGCGTTGCAGGCTTTCGATCAGGAACGGGGGCATGGCGGTGGTCTCCGATTGTTCTTGTCAGGCCAGCGGCCAGTGTTGCAGGCAGGCGTCGCGCACCGCCCGGGCGCTGCCCAGGTCCAGCAGCGCCTGGGCGTGGCGGCGGCATTCGGCGGCGTCGAGCTGGCGCACCCGGGTCTTGATCTCGCCGACCAGGTTCGGGCCGACGGACAATTCCTCGACCCCGAGGCCGACCAGGACCGGTGTCGCCAGCGGGTCCGAGGCCAGCGCACCGCAGACGCCGACCCAGCGGCCGTGACGGGCTGCTCCGGCGCAGGTCTGGGCGATCAGTCGCAGCAGCGCCGGGTGCAGGGCGTCGATGCGGTCGGCCAGGCCGGCGTGGCAACGGTCCATGGCCAGGGCGTACTGCGACAGGTCGTTGGTGCCGATGGAGAGGAAGTCGGCGTGTTCGGCCAGTTGATCGGCGAGCAGGGCGGCGGAGGGCACCTCGATCATCACCCCGAGTTCGGGCAGGCGCTCGATCCCCAACTGCGTGGCCAGCTCGCCGAGGCGGCCACGGATGGCGCGCAGTTCGTCGACCTCGCTGACCATCGGCAGCAGTATCCGGCAGCGTTCCAGCGGTTCGACCCTGAGCAGCGCGCGCAACTGCTGGTCGAGCAGTTCCGGGCGCGCCTGGCCGAGGCGGATGCCGCGCAGGCCCAGCGCTGGGTTTTCTTCCACCGGCAGCGGCAGGTAGTCGAGGTGCTTGTCGCCGCCGACATCGATGGTGCGGATGATCACCTTGCGCTGGCCCATGGCGTCCAGGACCTCCTGGTAGGCGTTGCGCTGTTCCTCTTCGTCGGGCGCGGCGCGGCGCTCGAGGAAGAGAAACTCGGTGCGTAGCAGGCCGACCCCGTCGGCGCCGTTGGCGAAGGCTTCGGCAGCCTCGCGCGGCGAGGCGACGTTGGCGCCGATCTCGATGCGCCGGCCGTCGCGGGTGAGCGCCTCGCGCTGCGCATCGGCCTGCTGGCGGCGGCGTTGTTCCTCGCGCTGCGCCACTTGCAAGGCGACCTGCTCCAGGCGTCGAGCGTCGGGGCTGAGTTCCAGCCGCCCCTGGCCGGCGTCCAGCACCACCTGCCGGCCTTCCTCCAGCTCCAGCAGCCCGGCGCCGAGCGCCACCAGGCACGGCAGGCCCTTGCTGCGGGCGAGGATGGCCACGTGGGAGGTGGCGCCGCCTTCGGCCATGCACAGGCCAGCCGCGCCGGCATCCACCAGCGGCGCGAGGTCGGAGGGGGTGATCTCCCGGGCGGCGACGATGGCGCCAGCAGGCACCCGCAACGGCGCGGTGTCGCCGAGCAGTACCCGCAGCACGCGTTTTTCCAGGTCGCGCAGGTCGTTGGCGCGCTCGGCCAGCAGCAGGTTGCCCAGCGCCTGGAGAATCTCGCACTGGGCCTGGATCGCCCGGTGCCAGGCGTGGGCGGCGCCGACGCCCTGGTCGATCAGCATGTCGGCGGCGTCCAGCAGACCCGGGTCTTCCAGCAGCGCGAGATGCGCGGAAAAGATCGCCGCTTCGTTCTCGTCGCCGCCGAGCCTGGCCTGCTGCAGGCTCCCCTGTACGTCGTCGCGCACCCGTTGCAGGGCCTGGTCCAGGGCGAGGTGCTGTTCCTCGGGACGATGCCGGCCGTCATCCGCCGGCAGGCTGATGGCGCCGAGCCGCGCCAGGGGACCGCTGGCCAGGCCGGGCGAAGCGCAGACGCCGGCCAGGGTACCGGCGACAGCCGCAGGTCGCGCCGCCTCGCCCGGGGCGATGGCGCGCGGAGCCTCCTTCGGAGCCCCCGCGGTGGCGCTGGCGAGGGCCGCGAGCAGGGCGCCGAGGGCCGCCTCGCTGTCTTCGCCGCGACAGATCACCTCTACCTCGTCCTGTTCGGCGACCCCCAGGCCCATGATGCCGACCAGGCTGTCGACGCTGGCCACCTGCCCGGCGAAGTGCAGTTCGGCCTGGCTGGAAAAGCCCTGCGCGGTCTTGCGTAGCAGCGCTGCCGGGCGTGCGTGCAGACCGCCATGATGGGCGACCCGCGCCCGCCCGCGAACCTGGCGCTGCGCGGAGCCTTCGCCAGGCGCGGGATTGGCCGGACGTTGCTCGGCCTTCTCCGGACTCAGTTGCAGGAGCGGCGCGCCGACCTCCACCGGGTTGGTGGTCAGCGGGCGTACCTGGAAGCCGTCGCCGTTGGTCAGGATCATCACCGTGATCAGACTGCGGCTGCCGCGGGCGACGCGGTCCAGGTCGAAGCGCAGCAGCGGCTGGCCCTCGATCACCCGCGCACCTTCCTCGACCAGCGCTTCGAAGCCCTCGCCTTGCAGCTGTACGGTGTCGAGGCCGACGTGCAGCAGCAACTCGGCACCGTTGTCGGCGCGCAGGCTGAGCGCGTGGCGGGTTCGCGCCAGGTGGCTGACCAGCCCGGCGCAGGGCGCGTGCAGGCAGTCGTTGAGCGGGTCGATGGCGATGCCTTCGCCCAGGGTGCCGCTGGAAAACACCGGGTCGGGTACTCGGTTGAGCGGCATCACGGGGCCGCTCAGGGGCGCTTTGAGGGCGAGATTCTTGTTGTTCATGGGCGCGCGCTCAGGCTCAGTGGGTTCGGGTGACTTTGCTCAGGTGCCGTGGCTGGTCCGGGTCCATGCCGCGGGCTTCGGCCAGGCCGGCGGCCATGACGTAGAAACTCTGGATCGCCAGGATCGGATCGAGCGCCGGATGCGCGGCGCGCTGCAGCGGCAGGTCGCGTTCGGCGATGTCGTCCGGGGCGGCGAGCAATACCTGTGCACCGCGCTGGCGCATATCCTCGGCGAGCGCCAGCAGGCCTTCCTGCTCCGGGCCGCGGGGAGCGAACACCAGCAGCGGATAGCGCTCCTCGACCAGCGCCATCGGTCCATGGCGGACCTCGGCGCTGCTGAAGGCCTCGGCCTGGATCGCCGAGGTTTCCTTGAATTTCAGCGCGGCCTCCTGGGCGATGGCGTAGCCGGCGCCGCGACCGATCACCATCAGCCGCTGGCAGTCGCGCAGGGCCTCGATGGCCGGCGACCAGTCGAGCCTGGCGGCCTGCTCCAGCCCGGCCGCCAGGCCCTGGCCTGCGGCCAGCAGGGCATTGTCGCGCTGCCAGTGGGCGAGCAGGCGGGCGCTGGCGCTGAGCGTGGCGATGAAGCTCTTGGTCGCTGCGACGCTGCGCTCGCTGCCGGCGCAGAGCGGCACGACGAATTCGCTGGCGGCTTCCAGCGGCGAATCCTCGGCATTCACCAGGGCGATGCCCAGGGCGCCGCGTTCGCGCAGGATGCGCAGGCTGTCCACGAGATCGGGGCTCTGCCCGGACTGCGAGAAAGCGAAGACGGCCTGCCCGGCGACACGCAGCGGCGAGCGGTTCAGGGTCACCACCGACATGGGCAGCGAGGCCACCGGCAAGCCGGCGTGCTGCATGGCCAGGTAGGCGAAGTAGCTGGCGGCATGGTCGGAGCTGCCGCGCGCGACAGTCAGTGCCAGGTTCGGATCGACCTCCCGCAGACGCTGGCCAAGCGCCGGCAGGCAGGCGTCGAGCACGGCCAGTTGACGGCTCGCCACCGCGGCGGCGGAGAGCGCTTCCTCGAGCATCAGCGAAGTCATTCGAGTTCTCCTTCCACCATCACGGCGTCGAGTTCCAGGGAGCGATCCAGGCGCACCACATCGGCCCAGGCTGCGGGCGCCAGGCGGCCGCGCTCGGCGAGGCCGAGGTAATCGGCGGGGAATTGCGAAAGGCGTTGCGAGGCTTCGGCCAGGGGCAGGCCGATCTTCACCAGGTTGCGCAGCGCCTGGTCCATGGTCAGGGTGCTGCCGGCCAGGGTGCCGTCGGGCAGGCGCACGCCGCCCAGGCACTTGGTCACCGTGTGGCTGCCGAGCTTGTACTGGCCGTCGGGCATGCCGGCGGCGGCGGTGGAGTCGGTCACGCAGTACAGGCACGGGATCGAACGCAGGGCCACCCTGATGGCGCCGGGATGGACATGCAGCAGGTCGGGGATCAGCTCGGCGTAGCGTGCGTGGGCCAGGGCCGCGCCGACGATACCCGGTTCGCGGTGGTGCAGGCCGGTCATCGCGTTGTAGAGGTGGGTGAAGCTGCTGGCGCCGGCTTCCAGTGCGGCCACGCCATCCTCGTAGCTGCCCAGGGTATGGCCGATCTGCAGGCGTACGCCGCGCTCGGCGAGGGCGCGGATCAGCGGCCGGTGTCCGGCGATCTCGGGGGCGATGGTGATCACCCGGATCGGCGCGCGGCGCAGGTAGTCCTCGACTTCCTCGAGCACCGCGGCATGGGCGAAGTTGGGCTGCGCGCCGAGCTTGCCGGAGTTGATGTAGGGGCCTTCCAGGTGCACGCCGAGTATCCGTGAACCGCCCTCCAGCGAGCGGCGGCAGTAATCGCCGAGCTGGCTGAGGATGTCGGCGATCTCCTCGCGCGGTGCGGTCATGGTGGTGGCCAGCAGCGAGGTCGTGCCGAAGCGCCGGTGGGTGCGGGCGATGGTGGCGAAGGCGTCGCCGCCTTCCATGATGTCGCGGCCGCCGCCGCCGTGCACATGCAGGTCGATGAAGCCTGGCAGCAGGTATGGATCGGCGTTGCCGGCCGGATCGCAGGGCTCGCCTTCGATCCGCTGGATACGTCCGTCCTGGATGTGCAGGCGGCCGAGGACCCAGCCTTGCGGGGTGAGAATGTTGCCTTCGAGCATGGCGGCTCCGTGTCGGTCAGCGTCGCAGTTCGGCGACGAAGTCGTAGTAGTCGTTGCGGCAGTAGGTGTCGGTCAGCTCGATCGGGGTGTTGTCCTCGAGGTAGCCGATCCGGGTCATCAGCAGCATCGCGGTGCCCGGCGCGATGCCGACCAACGCGGCATCGGACGCGGACGCGTTGATCGCGCGCACGTGCTGGAGGGCGCGGACCACCGGGCGACCGATGCCGTCCAGGTATTCGTAGAGGGAATCGCCGACCGCTGTCGGATCCGGCAGCAGGCGTGCCGGCAGGGTGCTGTTCTCGATCGCCATCACCGTGCCGTCGGCCTTGCGCAGGCGCTTCATGCGCGCGACCTTTTCGGTCGGCGAGAGGCCGAGGCGGATCAGTTCGTCGTGGGTGGGCAGGGCGATGCCGCGCTCCAACCAGGTGGAGCCGGGGGTGAAGCCTTTCAGGCGGAGCATCTCGCTGAAGCTGGAGAGACGCGACAGCGGTTGTTCGAGACGCGGCGTAATGAAGGTGCCGGAGCCCTGGTTGCGGCGGATCAGCCCCTGCTCGAAGAGTACTTCGAGGGCCTTGCGCGCGGTGACGCGGGAAATGTTCAAGGTTTCGCTGAGGTTGCGTTCGGAGGGCAGCGCTTCCTCCGCTTTCCACTGGCCGGCATGGATCGCGCTCTCGAGATTGCGCGCCAGCTGCAGATAGAGGGGGGTGGGTTGCGCCTCGTCGGGACGCAGGGCCAGGAGCAGGTCGTGGGCTGTCTTCATGAGAGGTTCCGATGCGGATTGTGTTGTTGTCGCCCGGTAATGCTGGGAAAATTAATACCACTTGAATACCACGTCAATGCCAGTTGTGCGTCGCGCACGCGTCAGCCGGCCGTCCCGTCGATTGACTCGGCCTGAGTAAGGGATGCAAGGGTTTGACGGATAAAAGAAAACGCCGCCGGAAAATCTCGCGGCGGCGTTCCTGGCGTGGCTGACGGCTGACGAGTGGTATCAGCCTGGTTCTGTCAGGGGCGGATCTCGATCAGCGTGCCGTCTTTCACCACGCTCCAGACTTCGCGCATGTCGGTGTTGTTCATGGCGATACAGCCATTGGTCCAGTCCAGGGTGGAGAAGTACCACTCCGGGTATTCGTCATCCAGCGGGGTGCCGTGGATCATGATCATGCCACCGGCCGGCAGGCCCTTTTCCCGGGCCTTGGCCACGTCGCGGGCGTTGGGGTAGGAAATGTGCATGGAGAGGTTGTAGTTGTTGCTGGTCTTGCGCCAGTCGATCCAGTAGAAGCCTTCCGGGGTGCGGTTGTCGCCTTCGGCCAGCTTCGGGCCGGTCGGGCGCTTGCCCAGCGAGACACGGTAGCTTTTCAGGACGTTGCCTTTGTTGAGGAGCAGCAGTTTTCGCTCGGACTTGAGCACCAGGACCTTGTCCACCTTGCCTTCCAGGCTCGGCGCGGCATTGGCCTGGGTCAGACTGGCGAAGGTCAAGCACAGCAAAGCAAGCAACCAGCGCATGGAAGTGAAATCCCCGATGTTCCCTTGAGCCGCAACGGCGGCGGTGTTCGAGTGTTTGGCGTTCAGTCTTTCTTATAGGAAGCCAGCATAGGTGCAATGGCTTCGTTGCGCACCGGGAAGCAGCCTTCGCGGCGGTCGCTGAAGTAGCATTCTAAGGTACGGCCGATGGTCGGAAAAGCCAGCTCCGACCAGGGAATCTCCGCTTCGTCGAAAAGCCGCACCTCCAGGCTTTCATCGCCGGCGGAGAAATCCAGGTCGAGCAGCTCGGCGCGGAAGAACAGGTAGACCTGGCTGATGTGCGGCAGGTCGAAAAGGGTATAGAGCTGCAGGTCGCCGATCCGCGCGTTGGCTTCTTCCTCTGTCTCGCGGGCCGCCGCCTGGGCGAGGGTCTCGCCGTTCTCCATGAAGCCGGCCGGCAGCGTCCAGTAGCCCAGGCGCGGCGCAATGGCGCGACGGCAGAGCAGGACCTGGCCGTCCCACACCGGCAGGCTGCCGGCGACGATACGCGGGTTCTGGTAGTGCACGGTGTGGCAGGCGTCGCAGACGTAGCGCAGGCGGTTGTCGCCGTCCGGGATGCGCTGGACCACCGTGGCGCCGCACAGGCTGCAGAATTTCATGCCAGGTTCTTCTTCGGGGAAAGGCCTATCTTGCTCGGCTGGCCGGGAGGCGACAAGGCCCCGTGCGGGAGGGGTGGGCTGGCCGGGGCTTTCGTGCCATGATCTCGGGGAAACGACAAGACCTCGGAAACCCCGGCAGTATGAACTGCACGCTCGACGAGCTGCGCCAACGCATCGAGGCGCACCGCCCCCGCCAACTGGATACCGACCAGCGCTTCCCCCAAGCGGCCGTGCTGGTGCCCATCACCCGCAGCGACGATCCGGAGCTGGTGCTGACCCTGCGCGCCGCCGGTTTGTCCACCCATGGCGGCGAGGTCGCCTTCCCCGGCGGGCGGCGCGACCCGGAAGACGCCGACCTGGTGCGCACCGCCCTGCGCGAGGCGGAGGAGGAGATCGCCTTGCCGCCGGGCCTGGTGGAAGTGGTCGGGCCGCTGAGCACCCTGGTCTCGCGGCATGGTATCGAGGTCACTCCCTATGTCGCCTTCATTCCCGACTTCGTCGAGTACCAGCCCAACGACGGCGAGATCGCCGCGGTGTTCAACGTGCCGCTGAGTTTCTTTCGCGACGACCCGCGCGAGGTTACCCACCGTATCGACTACTTCGGCCGCAGCTGGTACGTGCCCAGCTATCGCTTCGGCGAGTTCAAGATCTGGGGCCTGACGGCCATCATGGTGGTGGAGCTGGTCAACCTGCTGTACGACGACCCCATCGACCTGCACACGCCGCCGGCTTCGTTCATCAAACTGAGTTGACCGACGGGGCGCAGACCCCGGCCATGAGGAGATCGCGATGAAATACCGCCTGGGCGATGCCCGCGTCGAAACCCATCCCGACAGCTGGATCGCGCCCAGCGCAGCGGTGATCGGCAAGGTTCGCCTGGATGCCGGCGCCAGCGTCTGGTTTGGCGCGGTGCTGCGCGGCGACAACGAGCTGATCCATATCGGCGAGAACAGCAACGTCCAGGACGGCTCGGTGATGCACACCGACATGGGCTATCCGCTGACCCTCGGCAAGGGCGTCACCGTCGGCCACAACGCCATGCTGCATGGTTGCAGCGTGGGCGACTACAGCCTGGTGGGGATCAACGCGGTGATCCTCAATGGGGCGAAGATCGGCAAGTACTGCATCATCGGCGCCAACGCGCTGATTCCCGAGGGCAAGGAGATTCCCGACGGCTCGCTGGTGATGGGCTCGCCGGGCAAGGTAGTGCGCGAGCTGAGCGAGCCGCAGAAGAAGATGCTCGAGGCCAGCGCCGCCCACTATGTGCACAATGCCCGCCGTTACGCCCGCGACCTCGTCGAGGACCCGGCGTGAACGAGCGACCGGTGGCTTCGCCCTGCGTGCATGTCTGCGCGCTGGACGAGCAGGACATCTGCATCGGCTGCCAGCGCACGGCGGCCGAGATCACCCGCTGGGGCCTGATGAGCAACGACGAGCGCCGCGAGGTGCTCGGTCGCTGTTTCGAGCGCGCCAAGGCGCAAGGGCTGGTCAGCGGTTCCGCCTGAAGCGGATTCCGTTTTCTTTCATTTCCGAGGTTCTTCCATGACCCGTATCGGTACCCCCCTGTCGCCGAGCGCGACCCGCGTCCTTCTCTGTGGCTCCGGCGAGCTGGGCAAGGAAGTCGCCATCGAGCTGCAACGCCTGGGTTGCGAAGTGATCGCCGTCGATCGCTATGGCAACGCGCCGGCCATGCAGGTGGCGCATCGCAGCCACGTGATCAGCATGCTCGACGGCGCCGCCCTGCGCGCGGTGATCGAGCAGGAGAAGCCGCACTACATCGTGCCCGAGATCGAGGCCATCGCCACCGCCACCCTGGTCGAGCTGGAGGCCGAAGGCTACACCGTGGTGCCCACCGCCCGCGCCGCGCAACTGACCATGAACCGCGAGGGTATCCGCCGGCTGGCTGCCGAGGAACTCGGCCTGCCGACCTCGCCCTATCACTTCGCCGATACCTTCGAGGACTACCGCCGTGGCGTCGAGCGCGTCGGCTACCCCTGCGTGGTGAAGCCGATCATGAGTTCGTCTGGCAAGGGCCAGAGCGTCCTGAAAGGCCCCGACGACCTGCAGGCGGCCTGGGACTATGCCCAGGAAGGCGGGCGCGCCGGCAAGGGCCGGGTGATCGTCGAGGGCTTCATCGATTTCGACTACGAAATCACCCTGCTCACCGTGCGCCACGTCGACGGCACCACTTTCTGCGCGCCGATCGGTCACCGCCAGGTCAAGGGCGACTACCACGAGTCCTGGCAGCCGCAGGCGATGAGCGCGCAGGCCCTGGCCGAGTCCGAGCGGGTCGCCCGGGCAGTGACCGAGGCCCTCGGCGGACGCGGGCTGTTCGGCGTCGAACTGTTCGTCAAGGGCGACCAGGTGTGGTTCAGCGAGGTGTCGCCGCGACCGCACGATACCGGCCTGGTGACCCTGATTTCCCAGGATCTTTCCGAGTTCGCGCTGCACGCGCGGGCGATCCTCGGCCTGCCGATCCCGGTGATCCGCCAGCTTGGCCCGTCGGCCTCGGCGGTGATCCTGGTGGAAGGCAAGTCCCGGCAGGTCGCTTTCGCCAACCTCGGCGCCGCGCTGAGCGAGGCGGATACGGCGCTACGCCTGTTCGGCAAGCCGGAAGTGGATGGCCAGCGGCGGATGGGCGTGGCCCTGGCGCGCGACGAGTCGATCGACGCCGCTCGCGCCAAGGCGACCCGGGCCGCCCAGGCGGTTCGCGTCGAACTCTGAGATGCGCCGGCTGGCAACGCTGGCCTGGTGGGCGGCGGCTCTGCCGTTGCTGCCGCTGGCGGTGCCGCTGGCTATCCGCACCCGCCGCCGAGCCTTGCGCCTGGCGCCCGCGGCGGGACCTCGCGAAGGGCTGGTCGGTGGGTCCGGTGCCGAAGAGCCGCTGCGCTTGCTGTTGTTCGGTGAGTCGACAGTGGCCGGGGTCGGCGCCAGTTGCCTGGACTACGCCCTGGCCGGCCGCCTGGCCGCGGCGCTGGGCGAGCGTCTGCGCCGCCCGGTGGCCTGGCAGGCGCTGGGCGAGAACGGCATCACCAGCGGCGAGGCGCGCGAACGCCTGCTACCGCAGGTGGCGGGACGTTTCTTCGACCAGGTGATCCTGGTCTTCGGCGTCAATGACACCACCAGCCTGCGCTCCCTCGAACGCTGGCGTGCCGACTGCGCGGCCCTGATCGACGGCTTCCAGGCGGCCGGCGCGCAGGTGACTTGCACCGCGGTGCCGCCGCTGCGGCATTTTTCCGCCTTGCCCGGGTTGCTGCGGGCCCTGCTGGGATGGCGCGGGCAGCTGCTCGACGAGGCGCTGCGCGATCTCGCTGGCGCGACCGGCGCCGGCTACTGTCCGATCTCGCTGGACCTGCTTCCGGACTACCTGGCCATCGACGGCTTTCATCCGTCGCAGCTGGGCTACCAGGTCTGGGCCGGGGCCCTCGCCGACTGGTTGGCGGCGAGGGAGAAGGGCGGCGCCGCGGTAGCCTGAGCGAGACTCAGGACACTGCGCCGAGGTCGTTGTCGCGGGTTTCCTTCAGGCACAGCACCGCCAGCAGGCTGAGCAGCGCCGCTGCGGAGACGTAGCCGCCGACCCAGCCCAGGCCGCCGATGCCGACCAGCTTCTGGGCGATATAGGGCGCCACCGAGGCGCCGAGAATGCCGCCCAGGTTGTAGGCCGCCGACGCGCCGGTGTAGCGCACGTGGGTGGGGAATATTTCCGGCAGCAGCGCGCCCATCGGGGCGAAGGTGACCCCCATCAGGAACAGCTCGATGCAGAGGAACAGGGCGACGCTGAACGTCGAGCCCTGGCTGAGCAGCGGCTCCATGGCGAAGCCGGAGGCGATCGCCGCCAGGCTGCCGAGCAGCAGTACCGGCTTGCGTCCGAAGCGGTCGCTGAGCCAGGCCGACAGCGGCGTGGCGGCGGCCATGAAGAGCACCGCGAGGCACAGCAGACCAAGGAACTCCTCGCGGCTGAAGCCGAGGCTGGCCACCCCGTAGCTCAGCGAGAACACCGTGGAGATATAGAACAGCGCATAACACACCACCATCGCCAGGGCGCCGAGCAGGGTCGGCCGCCAGTGCTGGGCGAACAGCTCGGCGATCGGCAGGCGGACCCTCTCGTGCTTGGCCATGGCCTTGGCGAACACCGGGGTTTCCGCCAGCTTCAGGCGTACGTAGAGGCCGACCACGACCAGCGCCGCGCTGAGCAGGAACGGGATCCGCCAGCCCCAGTCACGGAACTGCTCCTCGCTGAGCAGCATCGCCAGGGCCAGGAACAGGCCGTTGGCGGCGAGGAAGCCGATCGACGGGCCGAGCTGGGGAAACATGCCGAACCAGGCGCGCTTGCCGGCCGGCGCGTTCTCCGTGGCCAGCAGCGCGGCGCCGCCCCACTCGCCGCCGAGGCCGAGGCCCTGGCCGAAGCGCAGCACGCAGAGCAGCAACGGCGCCCAGTAGCCGATGCTGTCGTAGCCGGGGAGGACGCCGATCAGGGTAGTGGATACCCCCATCAGCAGCAGCGAGGCGACCAGGGTCGACTTGCGCCCGATGCGGTCGCCGAAGTGGCCGAACAGCGCCGAGCCCAGCGGACGGGCGAGGAAGGCGATGCCGAAGGTGAGGAAGGCGCTGAGCATCTGCGCGGTGCCGGATGTCTGCGGGAAGAATACCGGACCGATCACCAGGGCGGCGGCAGTGGCATAGACGTAGAAATCGTAGAACTCGATGGCGGTGCCGATGAAGCTGGCGACTGCGACCCGGGTGGTCGAGTTGGCCGGTTCCGGAGCGGCGTCGGCGGCGAGGGTGGCGGCGGTCATGGTGGGAAGGTCCCTGGCAGTCGGGGCACGACGGAGTGCTTCCGTGCGGCCGGATGGTTATGGCCAGTGCGCCGATGCGGCGGCGCGGCGCCCGGGTGGGGCGGACGAGATCGGTCGCGCAGGGAGGATGGGGCTGCGCGCCGTGCGCCGGCTGGTACCGTCGGCATCGGGGCCGGGCGGGCAGGCGGGACTGGCGGGTGACTGGCCGGGGCTCGGGCTGCGGGTAGCGGCGGAACCGGCGGCAGGGCTGGATAAGCTGGGGTCGATTATAGAGCGCCGCAGGGCGGGTTCGGCAATCCCGGATTAGACGCTGGCGTCGCTTTCGACCAGCGGGGTCAGCGCGCGGGGATGCCAGGCGCGCACGCTTTTCACACGGTTTTCCGCCGACTGCTGGATTTCCAGGCAGTAGGGGCCGATGCGCAGGCACACCGCGCAATCGGGGATCTGCTCCAGGGCTTCGGTGACCAGGCCGTTGAGAGTCTTCGGGCCGTCGCAGGGCAATTGCCAGCCAAGCGACTTGTTCAGCTCGCGCAGGTTGGCGCTGCCGTCGATGACGAAGCTGCCGTCTTCCTGGGCCTGGATATCCGGGTTGTCGAGGCTGTCGAGGTCGTTGAAGTCGCCGACGATCTCTTCGAGGATGTCCTCCAGCGTGACGATGCCGATCACCTCGCCATATTCGTCGACCACCACGCCGATACGGCGCTTCTCCTTCTGGAAGTTCACCAGCTGGGTCGACAGCGGCGTGCTTTCCGGCACGAAATACGGCTCCATGCAGGCCTGGCGGAGATTCTCCTTGGTCAGGCGGCCCTGGGTCAGCAGGCGCGCGATCTGGCGCATGTGCACGACCCCTTCGATCTGGTTGACGTCGTCGCGGTAGACCGGCAGGCGGGTGTGGCTGGTGGTGCGCAACTGCTCGACGATGACCTCGAGTTCGTCGTCGAGGTCGATGCCTTCGATTTCGTTGCGCGGGATCATCAGGTCGTTGACCGTGACCTTCTCCAGGTCCAGCAGGCCGAGCAGCATGTCATGCCGGTTGACCTCGCTGGCCTGGGGATTGTCGGCCGGATGCAGGGCCTCTTCGTCGCGGCTGCGTCCGCTGTCGTCCTGTTCCGCCGCGGCGACGCCGAGCAGGCGCAGCAGCGCGTTGCTCAGCAGGGTCAGCAGCCACAGCAGGGGCCAGCACAGGCGCTGCAGGATCAGGAGCGGCAGGCTGAGCGGCAGGGCGACGCGTTCCGAGCGAAGGGCGCCGTAGCGGCGCGGCAGCAGGGCGCCGAACAGCAGCAGGAGCAGGGTCATGCCAGGGATGGCGACGGCCAGGCCGATGACGCCCCAGTGGTGCAGCGCGGCCCAACTGGCCAGGGCGGCGGCGCTGACGTTGACCAGGGTGCGGCCGAACAACAGGGTGCCGCGCAGGCGGTCGTCGTGCAGCAGCAGCCAACTGCTGCGCCGGGCCCCGCGCAGGCCTTGCTTGGCCTGTAGGCGCAGGCGGTAACGGTCGAGGTTGAGCAGGGCGGTCTCGACGCAGGAGAAGAACGCCGAGCAGGCGACCAGGAGAACCAGCAGGCCGACCAGGTACCCGGGGTGCAGTTCATCCATGAAGGAGGCCCATCAGATGTGCAGGATGAATTCCCGCACCAGCTTGCTGCCGAAGTACGCCAACATCAACAGGCAGAAACCGGCCAGGGTCCAGCGGATCGCCTTGTGGCCCCGCCAGCCGAGCTGGTGGCGACCCCAGAGGAGCACGGCGAAGACCACCCAGGCGAAGCAGGACAGGATGGTCTTGTGCGCCAGGTGCTGGGCGAACAGGTTGTCGACGAACAGCCATCCGGACAGCAGCGACAGCGAAAGCAGCGACCAGCCGCCCCAGAGGAAGCCGAACAGCAGGCTTTCCATGGTTTGCAGGGGCGGGAAGTTGCGGATCAGCCCGGACGGATGCTTGTGCTTGAGGCGGTAATCCTGGAGCAGTAGCAAGAGCGCCTGGAACACCGCGATGGTGAGCAGGCCGTAGGCCAGGATCGAGAGCAGGATGTGGGCCAGGATGCCTGGTTGTTCGTTGATCGGCTCGACGGTGCCGTGGGGGATGAGTACCGCCAGCAGGGTGGTGAGGGCGCCCAGCGGGAATAGAAGGAGGAGCAGGTTCTCCACCGGTATCCGCAAGGTCGCCAGCAGGGTCAGGAGGATTACCGCGGCGGCGATCAGGCTGGCGGCGTTGAAGAAGTCCAGCACCAGGCCGGCCGGGGTCAGCAATTGCTGGTAGAGGCTGAAGGCGTGGGCGACCAGTGCCAGGAGTCCGAACAGGAGCAGCAGGGGTTTGCCCGGCGCGGTGCGCTTGGACACACAGGCACCCTGGTAGGCGGCGGTGCCGAGATAGAGAACAGCAGCGATGAGGCTGGGCAGCAGGGGATGCATAAGTCCTTGTAATCGCGGGCCCGAAAGGAAGGGAGTTTGGCATAGATCGAGCGTCGCGAGAAAGCCGTTGCGAACAGTTCTCTCGTACCTGTGGCCGGGTTGGCGGGCCGCCTGCCGCGGGCGCCGTGACCTCCTGGCCCGGCAGTCGCTTCGGCAAAGACGGAACGCATCGGCAAATCAAGGACTTGAGGCTGGCCTCCGGTCGTCGCCGGACACACACTCCGTCTTTCATCGCGTGTCCCGCGACGCGCTCTTGGTTATAATCCGCCGCTTGCCGCAACCCCCGTGGAAGGATCGCGCATGTTCGAAAACCTTACAGACCGCCTCTCGCAGACGCTTCGCCATGTCACCGGCAAGGCCAAGCTGACCGAGGACAACATCAAGGACACTCTGCGCGAAGTGCGCATGGCCCTGCTCGAGGCCGACGTGGCCCTGCCGGTGGTCAAGGACTTCGTCAACAAGGTCAAGGAGCGCGCCGTCGGCACCGAGGTCTCGAAGAGCCTGACCCCGGGACAGGCGTTCGTGAAGATCGTCCGCGCCGAACTCGAGGAACTGATGGGGGCGGCCAACGAGGACCTGGCGCTGAGCGTCGCGCCGCCGGCGGTGATCCTGATGGCCGGCCTGCAGGGCGCGGGCAAGACCACCACCGCGGGCAAGCTGGCGCGCTTCCTTAAGGAACGCAAGAAGAAGTCGGTGATGGTGGTTTCCGCCGACGTCTACCGTCCCGCCGCGATCAAGCAGCTGGAAACCCTGGCGGGCGAGGTCGGCGTAACCTTCTTCCCTTCCGACGTCAGCCAGAAGCCGGTGGCCATCGCCGAGGCGGCGATCCGCGAGGCGAGGCTGAAGTTCATCGACGTGGTGATCGTCGATACCGCAGGCCGCCTGCACATCGATGCCGACATGATGGACGAGATCAAGCAGGTGCACGCGGCGATCAAGCCGGCGGAAACCCTGTTCGTGGTCGATGCCATGACCGGCCAGGACGCCGCCAACACCGCCAAGGCCTTCAATGACGCCTTGCCGCTGACCGGCGTGGTCCTGACCAAGGTCGACGGCGACGCGCGTGGCGGTGCCGCGCTCTCGGTGCGGGCGATCACCGGCAAGCCGATCAAGTTCCTCGGCATGGGCGAGAAGAGCGAAGCGCTCGATCCGTTCCATCCCGACCGCGTGGCCTCGCGCATCCTCGGCATGGGCGACGTGCTCAGCCTGATCGAACAGGCCGAGCAGAACCTCGACCGCGACAAGGCCGAGAAGCTGGCGAAGAAGATCAAGAAGGGCAAGGGCTTCGACCTGGAAGACTTCCGCGACCAGTTGCAACAGATGAAGAACATGGGCGGCCTCGGCGGGCTCATGGACAAGCTGCCGATGCTCGGCGGGGTCAACCTGGCGCAGATGGGCAATGCCCAGGGCGCTGCGGAGAAACAGTTCAAGCAGATGGAGGCGATCATCAACTCGATGACGCCCGGCGAACGGCGCGATCCGGAAATGATCAGCGGCTCGCGCAAGCGCCGCATCGCCCTTGGCTCCGGTACCCAGGTGCAGGACGTTGGCCGGCTGATCAAGCAGCACAAGCAGATGCAGAAGATGATGAAGAAGGTCACCGCCAAGGGCGGCATGGCCAAGATGATGCGAGGCATGGGCAGCATGTTCCCGGGGGGCATGCCCAAGCTTTGATCGGACGCGCGGCCGCTGGCCACGCCGGCGGTTCCGCGCCGTCGGCCGGCGGGCGGACCGCGCGCTTCTCGCGCTCTCCGCGCCGGTCGATGGGTGGCCGAAAAAGAGATTTGCAAATTCCCCGATAATCCTTAGAATATGCGGCCTTTCGGGCCGTGGGCCCAGCGTGCATTCATTTTGCAAGCACCGACTACAGGAACGAAGTTCACATGGTAACCATCCGTCTTGCTCGTGGCGGCTCCAAAAAGCGCCCCTTCTACCACCTGACCGTGACCAACAGCCGCAATGCGCGCGATGGTCGCTTCGTCGAGCGCATCGGTTTCTTCAACCCGGTTGCGACTGGTGGCGAAGTGCGTCTGTCCGTCGACCAGGAGCGTGCTACCTACTGGCTCGCCCAGGGTGCACAGCCGTCTGAGCGCGTTGCTCAGCTGCTCAAGGACGCTGCCAAGGCAAACGCCTAAGCCGTCATGAGTGAAATGCCGACACCCGCCGACGACCTGGTCGTGATCGGCAAGATCGTTTCGGTGTACGGCATCCGCGGTGAGGTGAAGGTGTATTCCTTTACCGACCCGTTGGACAACCTGCTGGACTATCGCCGCTGGACGCTCCGGCGCGACGGCGAGATTCGGCAGGCCGAGCTGGTCAGGGGGCGCCTGCATGGCAAGGTCCTGGCCGCCAAGCTCAAGGGGCTCGACGATCGCGAAGAGGCCCGCACCTTCACCGGTTACGAGATCTGCATCCCGCGTAGCGAGTTGCCCTCTCTCGAGGAAGGTGAGTACTACTGGCACCAGTTGGAAGGCCTGAAGGTGATCGACCAGGGCGGGCAGTTGCTCGGCGTGATCGACCATCTGCTGGAAACCGGTGCCAACGATGTCATGGTGGTCAAGCCCTGCGCGGGCAGCCTGGACGACCGCGAGCGCCTGTTGCCCTACACCGGGCAGTGCGTGCTGTCGATCGACCTGGCCGCTGGCGAGATGCGGGTGGACTGGGACGCGGACTTCTGATCATCCATGGACAAGCGTTTGTGGGTGGGCGTCGTCAGCATCTTTCCGGAGATGTTCCGCGCGATCAGTGACTATGGCATCACCAGCCGTGCGGTAAAGCAGGGGCTGCTCACGCTGACCTGCTGGAATCCACGGGACTACACCGAGGACCGCCACCAGACGGTGGACGACCGGCCCTTCGGCGGTGGCCCTGGCATGGTGATGAAGATCAAGCCTCTGGAGGGCGCGCTGGCGGATGCCAGGCAAGCCGCCGGGGGCAGGAAGGCGAAGGTGATCTACCTTTCGCCGCAAGGCCGCCAGCTGACGCAGGCGGGCGTACGCGAACTGGCCGAAGAGGAAGCGTTGATCCTCATCGCCGGGCGCTACGAAGGCATCGACGAGCGCTTCATCGAAGAGCACGTCGATGAAGAATGGTCGATCGGCGATTATGTCCTGTCCGGCGGTGAGTTGCCGGCCATGGTGCTGGTCGATGCAGTGACGCGGTTGCTGCCCGGTGCATTGGGTCATGCAGATTCCGCCGAGGAGGACTCCTTCACGGATGGCCTGCTCGACTGCCCGCACTACACCCGACCCGAGGTGTACGCGGACAAACGTGTTCCTGAAGTGTTGCTCAGTGGCAACCATGAACACATCCGGCGTTGGCGTTTGCAGCAGGCCCTTGGGCGGACCTGGGAACGACGCGCCGATCTTCTGGATAGCCGCTCGCTTTCTGGAGAAGAGCAGAAGCTGCTGGCGGAATACATCCGTCAGCGGGACGATAGTTAACGTATCGATGGCTGGCCGATTGCCGGTCTTAGGAGCACAGCATGACCAACAAGATCATTCAGCAGATCGAAGCTGAACAGATGAACAAAGAGATCCCGGCGTTCGCCCCCGGCGACACCGTGATCGTCCAGGTCAAGGTGAAGGAAGGCGACCGTCAGCGTCTGCAGGCCTTCGAAGGCGTCGTCATCGCCAAACGCAACCGTGGCCTGAACAGCGCCTTCACCGTGCGCAAGATCTCCAACGGCGTGGGCGTGGAACGTACCTTCCAGACCTACAGCCCGATCGTCGACAGCCTGAGCGTCAAGCGTCGCGGCGACGTGCGCAAGGCCAAGCTGTACTACCTCCGCGCCCTGTCCGGCAAGGCCGCGCGCATCAAGGAAAAACTGGTCTAATCCGGTTCTTCTCCGAGAAAAGCAGCCCGAGGGCTGCTTTTTTCATGTCTGGCGTTCGCCTTTCCGGCGGCGCTTCCTACTGCCCACGGCAGCGCATAACCAGTACAACATCCGCGGCACCCAGGCAGCCACTCCATCCGGTATTCGTGGCATGACCCCCAGAGAGCAAGAAATCCTGCGTCGCACCGAGCTTTCCGAAACCCGTGTGACCAAGGCGGTATTCCCGCCCACCACCAATCACCACAACACCCTGTTCGGCGGAACTGCGCTGGCCTGGATGGACGAGGTCTCGTTCATCACCGCGACCCGTTTCTGCCGCCTGCCGCTGGTGACCGTCTCCACCGATCGCATCGACTTCAACCACCCGATCCCGGCGGGCTCGATCGTCGAACTGGTCGGCCGGGTGGTCAAGGTCGGCAACACCAGCCTCAAGGTGGAGGTCGAGGTGTACCTGGAAAGCATGTACGCCGACGGTCGCGAGAAGGCCATACACGGCCTGTTCAGCTTCGTCGCCATCGACGACGAAAAGCGGCCGGTTCCGGTCCTGCCGGGGTTCCCGGCCAGCCAGGCGGCTTGAGCCAGGCGGAAAGAAGGCACCCACGGGTGCCTTTTCCATATCCCCGGACGATCCGGCCCTGGGTTGGGATCAGGGCCGCAGGCTGATCTTCAGGGAAGCCTGGGACAGGTCGATCTGTTGCAGGCTGACACTGCCGAACGTCTGCTCGCGCGGCGCGCCGGCAATGCGGATATTGTCGAAGCGCACCTCGCCGATACTGCTCGGCAGGCGCAGGTTGACCGAGCCGTCGGGGTTGAGCGTGCTTTGCGTCTTGCCGGTTTCGTAGCGAACGTCGCTCATCGAGGTTTCCGCCTCCAGGCTGTCGAGCACCGGCATCACCAGCTTCGCCAGTTGCTTCACCGCGGCCAGGCCGTCGCCGCCCTCGGCCTTCAGGAACAGGCCCTCGAGGCTTTCGTTGAGGCCCTGGGCGTTGACGTTGCTCATCTCAACGTCGGTCAGCGGACGCAGGTTCTTCGGCAACTCCTGGCGGCTCATGGCCGCTGGCGGCTGCATACGCTGGATGTCGGCGCTGGCCATCTGGAACGGACTGAGCAGGGCGGCGACCAGGGTCGCGGCCAGGCGCAGGTTGGTCTGCTTCTTCAGCGCCTTCTTCAGTTGCCGTTCGCTCAGCAGGCCCTGCTCGATCAGGGTTTCGCCCAGGCGCTTGTGGTTGCTCAACTGCGCCTGGATCGCGGCGTCCAGTTGGGCGGCGCTAATCAGCCCCTTGTTGATCAGGATCTGGCCCAGGCGGGAATGTTGTTGATTGGACATGGTCATGGCCTGATGAAAAAAAGAGGATGATGGCTAGATGCAATCATCCTCTTCGTGGGCTTCGTTTGTCACCCAACCTTGGATAGGGTGACGACGGTCTTTCGTCGGTTCGTTGAAGTCTAGTCGGCGATTTCCGTGGCCTGCGACTTGCTGACTGACGGTTCCGCCTCGATCAGCGACAGCAGCGTCCAGCCGGTGCCCGGCGCCAGCGTGGACTGTGGCGTGGCGACGTGCATCCTGCCGTTCGGATCGCGGGCGAACAGCAGGATCGCGGACTCGCCGTGCAGCGCCTGGTAGTCGTTCCAGCCGAAGGTGTCGGTGAGCAGGGTGGTGCGGATTTCGGCGCCGCGCGACAGCAGGCTGGCGAACTGCGCGTAGGTCAGCGGTCGCTGGCCAAGCGGGCGGCCACGGTGTTCGTCGCTGGAGCGGTGCTTGTCGGTACGCTTGGCTTCCTGGCTGGTCGGCAGGCCGAACAGCTGGCGATGGCCGAACTCGTGGCGGAAGCGCATGGCCGCCAGGGTGTTCAACTCGCCGGCCGGAGAAACCCCCAGCAAATGCCCGATGCCGACCAGGTCGAGGTGGGCTTCGGCGTGCTGCGAGGTGGGGTTGCCGAAATAGGTGGGCAGGTTGTCCATGCGGGCGGCGCGGATGTTTTCCCAGCTCGAATCAGTCAGCAGCACGCGGCTGCCGAGGCTCTTCAGGGTCTTGCCGATGGCGCGCCCGACCGGATTGGCGCCGACGATCAGGTAGCCGCTGGGCGAGGGCTCGGCGACCTTCAGCAGGCGCGCCAGGGGGCGGGCGGTGGCGCTTTGCAGGACCACCGTGCCGATGATCACCAGGAAGGTCAGCGGCACCAGCAGCGCCGCCTGGGCATGGCCTTCGGCGCCCAGGCGGATGGCGAAGATCGCCGAGACCGCCGCGGCGACGATCCCGCGCGGGGCGATCCAGCTGAGCAGGGCGCGCTCGCGCCAGCTCAGCGGCGAACCCCAGGTCGACAGCGCCACGTTCAGCGGACGGGCGACGAACTGGATCAGCAGCAACACCAGCAGCGCCGCCGGGCCCAGGCCGAGCAGGGCATTGATGTCCAGGCGTGCGGCCAGGAGGATGAACAGGCCGGAAATCAGCAGGACGCTGAGGTTTTCCTTGAAGTGCAGGATCTGCCGTACGTCGACGCCCTTCATGTTGGCCAGGCCCATGCCCATCAGGGTGACGGCGAGCAGTCCGGATTCGTGCATCACCTGGTTCGAGGCGATGAACACGCCCAGCACCGCGGCCAGCGTCGCCAGGTTGTGCAGGTAGTCCGGCAGCCAGTGGCGGCGCAGGACGATGCCCAGCGCCCAGCCGCCGAGGATGCCGAACAGGCTGCCGCAGAGGATCACCCCGCCGAAGGTCTGCAGGCTGTGCAGCCAGCCGTCGCCTTCGCCGCTGGAGATGATGAAGCTGTACACCACTACCGCCAGCAGGGCGCCGATGGGATCGATGACGATGCCTTCCCAGCGCAGGATGTTCGCCACCGCGGCCTTGGGCCGGACCACCCGCAGCATCGGGACGATCACCGTGGGCCCGGTGACCAGGGTCAGGGTGCCGAACAGCAGGGCCATTTCCCAGCTGAAGTCGAGCAGGTAGTGGGCGGCCAGGGCGATCACGCCCCAGGTCGAGAGCGCGCCGATGGTCACCATTCGGTGCACCACGGTGCCGATTTCCTTCCATTCGCTGAAATGCAGGGTCAGGCTGCCCTCGAAGAGGATCAGCGCCACTGCCAGGGATACCAGTGGGAACAGCAGGGGGCCGAACATCTCGTCCGGATCGAGCCAGCCGAGGAGGGGGCCGGCGACGATCCCGGACAGCAGCAGGAAAAGAATGGCTGGCAGGCGCAGGCGCCAGGCCAGCCATTGACTGAGCAGGGCGGCGGCACCGATGCCGCCGAGGGCGAGCAGGATAGCGTTCTGGTCCATCGAGGATTCCTTGTCAGCGTCGCTCCGCTCGTCCTGAGCCGGGGCGAACCATCGAGCCACATGGCTCCGCTTTTTCCCGCGGGCACGGGAAGCCGGCCGACCTCCTGTCGACCGGCCTGACTAACCATTACGTGGCGATGACGGCCAACGCTCGCGATAGCGCCCAGGCTATGAAAGACTAGTCGCGCTTTCATTTGGTTCGCAGCCTTCATCCATGAGTACCCTCGAACATCCCCTGATCGACCGTTTCCTCGATGCCCTGTGGCTGGAAAAAGGCCTTGCCGACAACACCCGCGAGGCTTATCGCAACGACCTCCAGCAGTTCAACGCCTGGCTCGATGGCCGCGGGCTGCGCCTGGAGGGCATCGGCCGCGACGCCATCCTCGATCACCTGGCCTGGCGCCTGGAACAGGGCTACAAGGCTCGCTCGACCGCGCGCTTCCTCTCCGGCCTGCGTGGCTTCTACCGCTATTGCCTGCGCGATGGCCTGATCGCCGAGGATCCCACCTTGCAGGTGGACCTGCCGCAACTGGGCAAGCCGTTGCCGAAATCCCTCTCCGAAGCGGACGTCGAGGCATTGCTGGCGGCGCCGGAAGTCGACGACCCGCTGGGCCTGCGCGATCGCACCATGCTCGAAGTGCTGTATGCCTGCGGCCTGCGGGTCAGCGAACTGGTCGGCCTGACCCTGGAGCAGGTCAACCTGCGCCAGGGCGTGGTCAAGGTCTTCGGCAAGGGCAGCAAGGAGCGCCTGGTGCCGCTCGGCGAGGAAGCCATCGGCTGGCTCGAACGCTACCTGCGCGAGGCCCGCGGCGACCTGCTCGGCGGGCGGCCCAGCGACGTGCTGTTCCCCAGCCTGCGCGGCGAACAGATGACCCGCCAGACCTTCTGGCATCGCATCAAGCATCACGCGCAGGTGGCGGCGATCGGCACGTCGATTTCGCCGCACACCCTGCGTCACGCCTTCGCCACCCACCTGCTCAACCATGGCGCCGACCTGCGGGTGGTGCAGATGCTGCTCGGCCACAGCGACCTGTCGACCACCCAGATCTATACCCATATCGCCCGGGCCCGCCTCCAGGATCTGCACGCACGCCACCACCCGCGAGGCTGACGCTTTGTCCGAAAAATCCGTACCTATCCGAAAAGAGGCGCTTTCGTAGCGTTCTGCGACAAGCGTCGGGCCCGTCGGGATAGCGGTCTATGGTAGGCTTCGCCGACCGCACGACAGGAGTGACACATGCGCGTGACCCGTTTTCTGGCTGCTGCCGCCCTCGGCCTGATGAGTACCCTGGCCCTGGCAGACAATGCCGATCAGAACATCCGCAAGACCCTGCAGGCCCTGCAACCGGACCTGCCCATCGACTCCATCGCCAGCAGCCCGCTGCAGGGGCTCTACCAGGTGCAGCTGAAGGGCGGTCGGGTGCTCTACGCCAGCGCCGACGGCCAGTTCGTCATGCAGGGCTACCTCTACCAGGTGAAGGACGGCAAGCCGGTCAACCTGACCGAGAAGGCCGAGAGCCAGGCGATCGCCAAGGCGATCAACGGCGTGCCCGCCAGCGAGATGGTGGTGTATCCGGCCAAGGGCCAGGCCAAGGCGCACATCACGGTGTTCACCGATACCACCTGCCCGTACTGCCAGAAGCTGCATGCCGAGGTGCCGGACCTGACCGAGCAGGGGATCGAGGTGCGCTACATGGCGTTCCCGCGCCAGGGGCCGCAGTCGGCGGGCGACAAGCAACTGCAGGCGGTCTGGTGTGCGAAGGAGCCGACCAAGGCGATGGACGCCATGATGAACGGCAAGGAGATCAAGTCTTCCGAGTGCAAGAACCCGGTCGACAAGCAGTTCCAGATGGGCCAGATGGTCGGGGTGCAGGGAACGCCGGCGATCGTCCTCGCCAACGGCCAGTTGCTTCCCGGCTACCAGCCGGCCAAGCAGTTGGCCAAGCTGGCGCTGGAGGCCAAATAGCGCCGGGTCTGCCGAACAATTGACTAATAAAGAGCCGCTTCGTAATGTGCGGCTCTTTTGTTTTCATCATTGGCGATTTCCGTCGCCCGCTGGCGGAATCCATCGCCAGGATGTGTCGTGGCCCGTACAGTGGTCGCGTCAACCTCGATTCGATCGGGGAACCATAGCAGGCCGGCGCGTCCGGCCGTCGTAGGTGAGATGGGGAGTTCCAGCGTGAAACCGGTCAAAGTAGGCATCTGTGGGTTGGGGACCGTCGGTGGCGGTACCTTCAATGTACTCAAACGCAACGCCGAGGAGATTGCCCGCCGTGCCGGGCGCGGTATCGAGGTTGCGCAGATCGCCGCCCGCCGGCCGAACCCGAAGTGCGATACCGGTGCGACCCCCATCACCGCCGATATCTTCGACGTAGCGTGCAATCCCGAGATCGACGTGGTCGTCGAGTTGATCGGCGGCTACACCCTGGCCCACGAGCTGGTGCTCAAGGCCATCGAGAACGGCAAGCACGTGGTCACCGCGAACAAGGCGCTGATCGCCGTGCACGGCAACGAGATCTTCGCCAAGGCCCGCGAGAAGGGCGTGATCGTCGCCTTCGAGGCCGCTGTCGCCGGCGGCATCCCGGTGATCAAGGCGATCCGCGAGGGGCTGTCGGCCAACCGCATCAACTGGCTGGCCGGGATCATCAACGGTACCGGCAACTTCATCCTCAGCGAAATGCGCGAGAAGGGCCGTACCTTCCCCGACGTGCTCGCCGAGGCTCAGGCCCTGGGCTATGCCGAGGCCGACCCGACCTTCGACGTGGAAGGCATCGACGCCGCCCACAAGCTGACCATCCTCGCCTCGATCGCCTTCGGCATTCCGCTGCAGTTCGACAAGGCCTACACCGAAGGCATCTCGAAACTGACCAGCGCCGACGTCAACTACGCCGACGCCCTCGGCTATCGCATCAAGCACCTGGGCGTGGCGCGTCGCACCGAGAGCGGCTTCGAGCTGCGCGTGCACCCGACCCTGATTCCCTCGGATCGCCTGATCGCCAACGTCAACGGCGTGATGAACGCGGTGATGGTCAACGGCGACGCCGTCGGCTCGACCCTCTACTACGGCGCCGGTGCCGGCATGGAGCCGACCGCTTCCTCGGTGGTGGCCGACCTCGTCGACGTGGTCCGCGCCATGACCTCCGATCCGGAGAACCGCGTACCGCACCTGGCATTCCAGCCGGACGCGCTGTCCGACCACCCGATCCTGCCGATCGAAGCCTGCGAAAGCGCCTACTACCTGCGCATCCAGGCCAAGGACCACCCGGGCGTACTGGCCCAGGTGGCCACCATCCTGTCCGAGCGCGGCATCAACATCGAATCGATCATGCAGAAGGAGGCCGAGGAACAGGACGGCCTGGTGCCGATGATCCTGGTTACCCACCGGGTCATCGAACAACGCATCAACGATGCCATCGCCGCCCTGGAAGCGCTGGAAGGCGTGTCCGGGCCGGTGGTCCGCATCCGTGTCGAACAACTGAATTGATCGAACGCCGGGCGCCGTTCGCGGGCCCGCGTCAACAGCGAAGGTTTTGAACATGCGTTACATCAGCACCCGCGGCCAAGCGCCCGCCCTGAACTTCGAAGATGTCCTCCTCGCCGGCCTGGCCAGCGACGGCGGCCTCTACGTCCCGGAAAACCTGCCGCGTTTCACCCTCGAGGAGATCGCCTCCTGGGTCGGCCTGCCCTACCACGAGCTGGCCTTCCGGGTGATGCGCCCGTTCGTCGCCGGCAGCATCGCCGATGCCGACTTCAAGAAGATCCTCGAGGAAACCTATGGCGTCTTCGCCCATGACGCAGTGGCGCCGCTGCGCCAGTTGAACGGCAACGAATGGGTGCTGGAGCTGTTCCACGGCCCGACCTTGGCCTTCAAGGACTTCGCCCTGCAACTGCTCGGCCGCCTGCTCGACCATGTGCTGGCCAAGCGCGGCGAGCGCGTGGTGATCATGGGGGCCACCTCCGGCGATACCGGCTCCGCGGCCATCGAAGGCTGCCGCCGTTGCGACAACGTCGACATCTTCATCATGCACCCGCACAACCGCGTGTCCGAGGTGCAGCGCCGGCAGATGACCACCATCCTCGGCGACAACATCCACAACATCGCCATCGAAGGCAACTTCGACGACTGCCAGGAGATGGTCAAGGCCAGCTTCGCCGACCAGGGCTTCCTCAAGGGTACCCGCCTGGTAGCGGTGAACTCGATCAACTGGGCGCGGATCATGGCCCAGATCGTCTACTACTTCCATGCCGCGCTGCAGCTCGGCGCGCCGCATCGCTCGGTGGCGTTCTCGGTGCCGACCGGCAACTTCGGCGACATCTTCGCCGGCTACCTGGCGCGCAACATGGGCCTGCCGGTCAGCCAACTGATCGTCGCGACCAACCGCAACGACATCCTGCACCGCTTCATGAGCGGCAACCGCTACGACAAGGACACCCTGCATCCCTCGCTGTCGCCGTCGATGGATATCATGGTCTCGTCCAACTTCGAACGCCTGCTGTTCGACCTGCACGGCCGCAACGGCAAGGCCGTCGCCGAACTGCTGGATGCCTTCAAGGCCAGCGGCAAGCTGTCGGTGGAAGACCAGCGCTGGACCGAGGCGCGCAAGCTGTTCGACTCCCTGGCGGTCAGCGACGAGCAGACCTGCGAGACCATCGCCGAGGTATACCGCTCCTGTGGCGAGTTGCTCGACCCGCACACCGCCATTGGCGTGCGTGCCGCCCGCGAATGCCGGCGCAGCCTGAGCGTGCCGATGGTGACCCTGGGCACTGCGCACCCGGTCAAGTTCCCCGAAGCGGTGGAGAAGGCCGGCATCGGCCAGGCGCCGGCGCTGCCTGCGCACCTCGCCGACCTGTTCGAGCGCGAGGAGCGCTGCACCGTATTGCCGAACGAGCTGGCCAAGGTGCAGGCCTTCGTCAGCCAGCACGGCAATTGCGGCAAGCCGCTCTGAGCCTGTCGTGAAAGGAAGAAGCCCGCCTTGATGGCGGGCTTTTTCATGTCTTCTCAAAGGGCAGCGGCGAGTTTGTTGCGCGAGGGGCGGAGCAGCCTCAGTGGATCGTTGAACTGGATGTCGCTGGCCAGCTTGTAGTAGCGCCCGACGAAATAGTCGCGGGCCTGGGCATCGTTCTTTCCCTGGTACAGCGCCCAGGCGACGCTGATGCCGGCGAACTCGTTGTACTCGATCTGTCGCAGCGGGCTGAAGTGGGTCGCCGTGGTGGCCGTGGCGCCCCAGGCGGGCGCGTCGCGGATCAACGGGCCCTGCCAGAGGATCGGCCAACTGAGCGGCGGCACGACCACATCGGCCAGTCCGGTCAGCAGCAGGGTCGGGGTCTTTACCGTGGAACCGATGGCCAGGGGGCCTGGCTCGATCGGCAGGGCGCCGACCAGCTTCAACCGTGGTTCGATGAGTTGCAGGGCTTGTGCAGAGAGGCTGGCGCTCTGCAGCGTGGCCTGGCCGCCGGCGGAGTGCCCGGCGACCAGCGTCCGGGAAAAGTCGGCCCTGCCATGCAGGGCTGAGGCCGGGTCCTTGTCCAGTTTCGCGACCTCGAGGATGCCGAGGGCGTGCATCAGCGGGAAGGAGTTGATGAAGTCGGAAGAGATCACCACGATGAAGCCGTGGCTGGCCCACAGTTTCATCAGTTCGTGATAGTTGCCGGCGTTGGAAAGTATGCCGCCGACGAAGGTGATGACCGGAAGCTTGGCGTCGGACGCGGCGATGTCCGCCGGATAGTAGACGCTGGTACTGATCGGGCTGGCGAAGCCATAGGGGAAAGCCTCGTTGCAGCGGATCGAGCCGTCCAGCAGGACGATCCTGGCGATGGTCCCGACGAAGCCACGACAATCGGCGAGCACGGCGGTGCTGGCGATCTCGGTGTCGGCGACCGGACGCGCGTACTGGTCGTTGGCCAGGCCGACGGCGCCGAACAGCAGTGAGCCCTGTGCCGTGCCGGCGGCGAATGCCAGCGCGAGGATGAAGGCGCGCCAGGCGCCGCGGGGGGATGCGAAGGCAGTCATGAGATCCTCGCTGTTCGACACGCGGGGGGAAGTCTCGTTGTTACTGCCTGACGGACGCGCCGGATACTGCAATTTCAAGCAGGTGAAGGCGTTGCGCGAGGGTGGGATGGTTGGAGTTTTTCCCGGTGCTTTCCTTATAGCGGGCTGATCGTTGCGTTGGCCTGGCTCAGCTCGAATGGCTATTTGCGCCGGCTCGTGGCCTTTCGCCAGATGCTGCCGTTAGTCCGGTAAATGCTTGCATCGACGAACCCTATTCGCGTTTTTTCGGTCTTTGACGAGTCTTATCGTCGAAACAGGAGACCTGATTTGGACAGCCTGAAGCAACGACTGGCCGATGCCTTCGCTCCCCATCCCTTCACCCTCAGCCAGCCCCGGCCCGATGGCGGAAGGGTGGTCACGCTGGTCGATCCGCAGGGGGAAACCCTGTTGCAGCGGGTCATCGCCAAGGTGCAGTTGAACGACGAAAGCTATCTCGAGGATGCCGTGCAGACCATTCGCCGGGAATTGCAGGTGCTGGTCGGGCGGATGGAGGAAGACGTGCTGGCGACCTTCCGCGAGCGGGATCACGTGCTGCTGTATTCGTCGCGCTAGCGCCGTCTCGTTCGACGGCGCGTTGCGCATCGGGCGGTCAGGCCGAAGGCGCGCGTCGGTGCAGCGGCTCTTGCCGGATGGCGCCATGCTCGTGGAAGCGTGCGGATAACCCCTTCTCCCTTGCTGGATAGGGGGAGAGGGGGCCGCCCTGTCCGCGGAGCACCGATGAAGGGCTCCGCGTACCGTTCAGATGGCGCCTTCCCGGCGCAGGGCGGCGATGCCCTCGCTGTCGTAGCCCAGCTCGGCGAGCAGGGCATCGGTATGCTCGCCCAGTTCCGGGCCTACCCAATCCGCCGAGCCTGGCGTGGCGGACAGCTTGGGCACGATGCCAGGCATGCGGAATGGCTTACCGTCCGGCAAGCGTGCCGAGAGGAACATCTCGCGGGCAAGGAATTGCGGATCGCGGAACATGTCTTCGGCGGAGTAGATGCGGCTGGCCGGGACTTCGGCTCGCGCCAGCACCGCCAGCACTTCCTCCAGGGGCTGCGAGGCGACCCAGCGGTCGATAACCCCATAGAGTTCGTCGCGGCGCGCATCGCGCCCGTCGTTGCTGGCCAGTCGCGGGTCGCTGGCCAGGTCGTCGCGGCCGATGGCCTGCATGAAGCGGCGGAAGATCGCGTCGCCGTTGGCGCCGATCTGTACGTGGCGGCCATCGGCGCTGGTGTGGATGGAGGAGGGGGTGATGCCCGGCATGATGTTGCCGGTGCGCTCGCGGATGAAACCGAACACGTCGAATTCCGGAACCATGCTTTCCATCATGGCGAAGATCGCCTCGTAGAGGGCGACGTCGACCATCTGACCCTCTCCGCCGTTGACCTCGCGGTGTCGCAGCGCCATCAGCGCGCCGATCACGCCCCACAGGGCGGCGATCGAGTCGCCGATGGAAATCCCGGTGCGAACCGGCGGGCGGTCCTCGAAGCCGGTAATGTAGCGCAGTCCGCCCATCGACTCGCCGACCGCGCCGAAGCCCGGCTGGTCCTTGTAGGGGCCGGTCTGGCCGAAGCCCGACAGGCGCACCATCACCAGGCGCGGGTTCAGCGCGTGGAGGACATCCCAGCCCAGGCCGAGCTTTTCCAGTACGCCGGGGCGGAAGTTCTCGATCAGGATGTCGGCATCGCCGAGCAGGCGTTTCAGGATCGCCTGGCCTTCGGCGTGCTTGAGATTGAGGGTCAGGGATTTCTTGTTGCGTGCCTGAACGAACCACCACAGCGAGGTGCCTTCGTAGAGCTTGCGCCACTTGCGCAGTGGATCGCCGCCGTCGGGCGACTCGATCTTGATCACTTCGGCGCCGAACTCGGCGCAGATCCGCGAGGCGAAAGGGCCGGCGATCAGGGTGCCGAGCTCGACCACCTTCAGGCCGGCCAGCGGTTTGGGCGAATGTTCCATGCGGTGTCCGTCAGGCTGCAGTGTGCGCATAGCCTAGAGCATTTGCCGGCGGTGCGGGCGGGTGCCACGGTAGGGTGAGACGTTTCCCGTTTTTTCCCGATATGCCCGGCGGTCCTTCAATTCCTTTTGCATAGAGGGTTTAATGCGGGAGTCGATACAGGATGTAGCGCGCCAGACACCGAGCCAGGGAGGCCCCTCGTGCCATTTCTTTCTCTCTTTCCTCCCCGTGTTTCTTTTCCATGCTCCGGCCGGCCCGGCGTAGATATGCGCGTGCGTTGGATTTTATTACATGTGAGCTGTTGAAATCTTACATGTGATCTCGTAGTGTGAGTCCATGCAACGGAAATCATCAGCCCATTATCAGCGTGTCTTTCGCCAGCGCCTGCGCGAGCAGGGCCTGGTGAAGAAGGAAGTCTGGATCTTGCCGGAGAACGCCGCGGCGCTCGCCGGCATCGAGCGGATGCTGCGTCGCCCGGCTGCCGGAGCGGCTCATTTGGAGAAGGAGGAAGACATGACGGAAGCCCGGGTATGGAACGCTCGCTCGCTGGCCGAGGCACTGAGCGGCACCGAGCTGTTCAGCAGCGGCGAGGCCCAGATCGAGCTGATCGAGGGGGCGGAAGCGAGTCTCTACGTGATCATGCGCGAATACGGCGACCTGCCGGTGTTCGTCGCGCCCCAGGGCGAGCAGATCATCGTCGAGGCGCTGCTCTGGCCGGAAAGCGACGTTACCGACGCGACCGCCTTCAACGAAGAGGTCCTGCTCAGCCGGCAACTGTTCCCGCTGTCGAGCATCGGCCTGCTCAACCTGCCGGGCGAGGAGCGCTGCTACAGCATGTTCGGCGCGTTGAGCACGACTTCGTCGCTGGCCAGCGTGCTGCACGAAATCGAAACCCTGGCCGGCAACGTGATCCGCGCCACGGAAGTCTACGCCGGCTACCTGAAAGCCCGGGCCTGAGGGAGGACACCATCATGACGGTATGGAGCAAGCTGCTGAGCGCCCTGCGCGGCGGAGCCAACGAGGTTGGCGAGGCGATCGTCGACAGCCAGGCGCTGCGCATCCTCGACCAGGAGATCCGCGACGCCGACGTCGAACTGCGCAAGTCGCGGGAAGCGCTGGCCTCGATCATGGCCCGCCACCGCCTGGCCCAGGAGCGCGTCGAGAAGGGCGCGGCCCAGGTCGCCGAGTACGAGCAATACGCGATCAAGGCACTGGAGGCCGGCAACGAGGAGCTGGCCCGGGAGGTCGCGGAGAAGATCGCGACCCTGGAGAACCAGCTTGAGGGCGAGCGTGCCCAGGTCGCGGAATTCGCCGCCAGCGTAGCCCAGTTGCGCAAGTCGGTGAGCCAGGCCGAAGGCAACATCCGCCAGCTCAAGCAACAGGTGGATACGGTCAAGGCCACCGAGAGCGTGCAGAAGGCGCAGATGGCCGTTGCCCAGCGCTACGGCAACTCGAAGAGCAAGCTGCAGACCGCGGTGGACTCCCTGGAGCGGATCAAGCAGCGCCAGGCCGAACGCGCGGCGACCATGGATGCCGCGGCCGAACTGGCCAGCGCGGCGGCGCCGGACGATGCGCTGGACGCCAAGCTGCGCGCGGCCGGGATCAAGGCCTCGGGCAACAGCGTGGATGGCGTGCTGGCGCGCCTGAAGGAAAAGGGCAAGGCCTGATAGGCCCGCGGCCCGGCGAAGGCGTCCGGGCCCGTTTTTCAGGGATAGAGCGACAATGGAAGGTTTCCTGCAGACGGCGCTGTCGTTTCCGACCGTGCTGTTCAGCTTTCTTCTGATCCTCGCGATCATCTACTGGGGCATCGTCGCCCTGGGCATGGTCGAGATCGATGTGCTCGATCTCGACGCCGAGTCGGTCGTCGATGGCGCCGGCCAGGCCGAAGGCCTCGCCGCGCTGCTGGCGAAGCTGAAACTCAACGGCGTACCGGTCACCCTGGTGCTGACCCTGCTGTCCTTCTTCGCCTGGTTCCTCTGTTACTTCGTCCAGTTGTGGCTGCTCAGCGCATTGTCGCTCGGCTGGCTGCGCTACCCGTTGGGCGCCGTGGTGGCGGTGGGCGCGCTGTTCCTGGCGGCGCCGCTGGCGGCCACGCTGTGCCGGCCGTTGCGGCCGCTGTTCCGCAAGCTGGAAAGCACCAGCAGCAAGTCGGTGCTGGGCCAGGTCGCGGTGGTGCGCAGCGGGCGGGTCACCCTGCAACATGGCGAGGCGTTGCTGGAAGACGGCGGCGCCGGGCTGATCCTGAAAGTTCGTGCGGAAGAAAACAAAGGCTTCAAGCGCGGCGATCGCGTCGTGCTGCTGGAGTACCTGGAGGCGGAGCACGCCTATCGGGTCGTTACCGAGGAAGAGTTCCGCGGTATCTGACCCGGGCTCGGTGAGAATCAAGGAGAACTGCTGCTATGGATATGACGTCGCTGATGCCCCTCCTGCTGGGAGTGGGCCTGGTCGTTCTGCTGGTCGTGGGCCTGCTGGCCCTGTTCAAGGCCTTCTACATCAAGGTCCCGCAAGGCACCGCGCTGATCGTCAACGACATGTCGTCGACGCCCAAGGTGCATTTCACCGGTGCGCTGGTCTATCCGGTGATCCACCTGAAGGAGTTCATGCGTATCTCGCTGATCACCCTGGAGGTCGACCGGCGCGGCAAGGACGGCCTGATCTGCCGCGACAACATGCGCGCGGACATCACCGTTGCCTTCTACCTGCGGGTCAACGAGACCCAGGACGACGTGCTCAAGGTGGCCAAGGCCATCGGCGTCGACCGTGCTTCCGACCGTTCGGCGGTGAACGAGCTGTTCAATGCCAAGTTCTCCGAGGCGCTGAAGACCGTCGGCAAGCAGTTCGACTTCGTCCAGCTGTTCGAGAATCGCCAGGACTTCCGTGACCGCATCATCGAGGTGATCGGCAACGACCTGAACGGCTACGTCCTGGAAGACGTCGCCATCGACTACCTGGAGCAGACCGCGAAGAACTCGCTGGACCCGAGCAACATCCTCGATGCCGAGGGCATCCGCAAGATCACCGAGCTGACCGCCACCCAGAACGTCATCACCAACGAACTGGAGCGCAACGAAGAGCTGGCGATCAAGAAGAAGAACGTCGAGACCCGCGAGGCGGCCCTGGCCCTGGAGCGCCAGCAGGCTGACGCCGAGGCCCGGCAGAAGCGCGAGATCGAGACCATCCGTGCCCGCGAGGAAGCGGAAACCGCGCGGGTCAAGGAAGAAGAGCGGCTGAAGGCCGAGCAGGCGCGGATCCAGGCGCAGCAGGAAATCGACGTGCGCACCGAGAACCACCAGCGCGAGGTCGAGGTGGCGCAGCAGAACCGCCAGCGCGCGGTGGTCATCGAGGTGGAGAAGGTCACCCGCGCCAAGGACCTGGAGATCGTCGCCCGCGAGCGTGAGGTGGAGCTGCAGAAGATCGAGAAGGAAAAGGCGCTGGAAGAGCAGCGCAAGAACATCGCCAATGTGATTCGCGAGCGCGTCGCGGTGGAAAAGACCGTGGCCCAGGAGGAGGAGCGGATCAAGGAGGTGCGCGAGGTTTCCGAGGCCGAGCGGGTCAAGCAGGTGATCCTGCTGCAGGCCCAGGCGGAAGCCGAGCAGGAGCTGGTACGCCAGGTCAAGCAGGCGGAAGCCGACGAGGCCCGTTCCAAGCACAAGGCGGTGGAAATCAACACCATGGCGCAGGCCGAGCTGGAAGCGGCGTCGAAGCAGGCCGAGGCGAAGAAGCGTCTGGCCGAGGGCATCGAGGCCGAGCGCGCAGCGCCGGGCCTGGCCGACGCGCGGGTGCTGGAAGTCACCGCTGCGGCGAAGGAAAAGGATGGCTTGGCAGCGGCGCGGGTACGTGCCGAACAACTGATCGCCGAAGCCAGGGGCGACGAGGAGCGCGGCCTGGCCGACGCCCGGGTGCTCGAGGCGCAGGCCGCAGCCAAGGAGAAGGACGGCCTGGCCGAAGCCAAGGTGCTGGCCGAGAAGCTCGGCGCCCAGGCGCGCGGCGAGGAGCAGCTCGGCGCGGCCAAGGCCAAGGCCACCAAGGACCAGGGCAGCGCGGAAGCGGAAGTACTGCTGCAGCGCCTGAATGCCGAGGCCGAGGGGCTTGGCAAGAAGTTCGGCGCCCTGGATGCCCTCAGCGACAGCGCTCGCCAGCACGAAGAGTTCCGCATGCAGCTGGAGAAGAGCTTCGAGGAGGCCATGGCGGCCATCGCCGCGAACAAGGACATCGCCAAGGACCAGGCCGAGGTGCTCGCCACCGCGCTGGGCAAGGCGAACATCGAGATCGTCGGCGGCGAGGGCGACTTCTTCAACTCCTTCGCCAAGTCGCTGTCGGTGGGCAAGGCCATCGAAGGTGTGGTCGGCAAGAGCCCGGTGGTGCAGGACGTCCTCGCCCGCCTGCTCAACGGCCGTGGCGCAGCCGCTGCGGTAGTGCCGGAACGCAAGAGCGGCCACGAGAACGAGCCGGCGGCGGAAGTCTGAGTCGACCCGCAGCCTCCTCCGCCAACTGCGGAGGCGTTCCGCCCGCGCCCTGAGCGGCGCAGCCCCTGGCGTGGCCTGTTGGCTGCGCCCGGGGCAGGCCGCTCGGGCCGGTTTCCATCGATGACCGCCGTAGACCCAGGAAGACCAGGATGTCGGACACTCAAGCCGCAACTCCCGCGCAGGACGTATTGGACAAGGCCGTTGCCGAGGGCGGCGCCTACGAGGTGCTGCACAAGCGCCTGCTGGAGCAGGGCCAGCGCCTGCGGCAGACCGCCGAAAGGCTCAACGCCAGTCGCCTGGAGGAGTTCGGCGACAGCCAGATGGATGTGATCGGCCGGGTCCGCATCCGTACCGAGAACAACTGCATCGCCCGCGATATCGTCCAGGTCGGCGATTGCCTGCTGTTCGGCTACAACGTGTTCATCGGCCTGCGCAAGGAAACCGGCGTGGCCGACGTGTTCTCCCTCTACCGCCTGGTGGAGGGCAGCGAAGGCTACGAGGCGGAGCCTGTGCCACTGGGGGACAGCTTTCTCGCCGCGCCGGGCTTCGTCAACGACTTCAACGAGCTTTACACCTACTACAAGAACACCCGCCTGCTGCAATTGGCGATCCGCGACGGCAAGCTGCTGGCCAGCTTCCAGATCGGCGAGCGGATCACCGACATCCGCGTGTTCCGCTGGTCGATCTCCAGCGACGGCAGCGAAGTCCGCTACATCGACAACCGCGGCGAGCGCGACATCGCCTTGCCGGCACCGTTCGACTTCGAATGGCAGCGGGCTACCCGCGAGATGGTGGTGGAGGGCCGTTTCCCGCACCTGAACATCCTCGACACCCTGTTCGTCGAGACCATCGGTGGCGACCTGACCATCAAGGTCGAGAACAACACCGAGGTCGGCCTGGGCATCTATCGCGAAGAGGTGATGGACAAGACCCAGTCGCTGGACGACGCGCAGGTTGAATTCGCCCGCCTCGGCAGCCTGCTGCTGCTCAAGGTCCTGCCCTATCGCGAAGAGCAGTGGCGCTACCTGGTGTTCAACAGCCTGACCGGCAAGGTCGAGCGCATCGACGCCATCGGCCTGGCCTGCATCCAGTTGCCGGAGGACCACGGGATCATCTTCCCCGGCGGCTACTACCTGCAGAACGGCGAGTACCGCACCTTCGAGCAATCCATGGAAGGCATGCGCTTCAAGCGCTCGGTACGCTCGCCCAACGGCGAGGACGTGCAGTACGTTTTCTACCATCCCGAGCAGGGGCGGAACGTGCTGCTCACCTACAACCTGATCAACCGCCAGTTGCAGAATCCGCTGTTCGGCCACGGCTACGCGCGCCTGGAGGACGGACGCATGGTGATCTTCGCCGCCGAAGGCGAGGAACCGACCCGCATCCATCCGATGCAGGTCTGGCAGACGCCGTTCTGCACCGAGGAGTACGCGGCCCGCCAACCGGCGCGTAGCGGTTTCCTCGGGCGGATCGGCAATGCCGAGCTGGTGCGCGGCGTCTCCGACCTCTACGACCTGTGCCGGGAGATCGAGACTCCGGCAGTTTCGATCCAGCGCTACTCGCTGCTGTGCCAGAACACCCAGCGCCTGTTCGACGTCTACCACTGGCTCGGCAGCGACCAACTGGACGGCTTGGCGCCGCTGTTGCGCGAAGTGGCGGCGACCGCCGAGCTGGTGCTCGACGAATACGAGAAGGTCGAGAGTATCCGCCGCCAGTCGGCCCAGGCGATGGTCGACGCGGAGGAGCGGCACAAGGCGCTGCTCTCCGGCTTGCTGCCCGACGGCTGGGACCGGGTGCAGCAGTTCGTCGACGGGCTCAACGGCATCACCGCCCAGCGTGGCTTGCTGCTGACCATCCGCGAGTACCGCTACATCGACGTGGCGCGACTCGACGCCATGGAGGCCGAACTGCTCGCGGCCCACGAGCGGGTGGCCGCCGCCACTGCGACCTTCCTCGCCAGCGAACAGGCCCTGCAGCCCTTGCTGGAGCGCCTGCAGAGCCTCGATGGCGAGGCGCAGAAAGCCGAGACCGTGGCCCAGCTCGGCGAGCCGCTGGCGGCCCTGGAGGCGATGGCTGGCGACCTCGACATGCTGTCCTCGCTGATGGCTTCGCTGCGCATCGACGACGCGACCCAGCGGACCCGCATCATCGAGTCGATCTCGGAGATCTACGCCCGCCTGAACCAGGCCAAGGCGCGCGCCGAGCAGCGGCGCAAGGGGCTCGGTTCGAGCGAGACCGTGGCCCAGTTCGGTGCCCAGTTCAAACTCTTCGGCCAGGGCATCACCAACGCCCTGGCCCAGGCCCAGGACCCCGAGCGCTGCGACGAGCAACTGTCACGCCTGCTGGTGCAACTGGAGGAACTGGAAAGCCAGTTCGGCGACCATGAGCAGTTCCTCGGCGACATCCTGGCCAAGCGCGAGGAGCTGCTGGAAACCTTCGAGGCGCACAAGCAGACCCTGCTCGACGAGCGCCAGCGCAAGGCCCAGGGATTGCTCGACGCCGCCCGGCGAATCCTCGACAGCCTGCAACGACGCACCGCGCGCTTCACCCAGGCGGAGGAACTGAACGCGTTCTTCGCCGCCGACCCGCTGATCCTCAAGTTGCGCGAACTGGCCGAACGTCTTCGCGAATTGAAGGACAGCGTCAAGGCCGACGACGTCGAGGCGCGCCTGAAGGCCGCGCGCGACCAGGCGGTCCGCGCATTGCGCGACAAGAGCGAGCTGTTCGAGGAGGGCGGCGACGTCATTCGCCTGGGCCCGCGCCACCGCTTCAGCGTCAACACCCAGGAACTCGACCTGACCCTGATGCCGCGCGGCGACGCGCTGTACCTGCACCTGACCGGCACCGATTTCCTCGAACCGCTGCAGGACCCGCGGCTCGATGAGTTGCGCGGGTTCTGGCAGGTGAACCTGGAGTCCGAATCGGAGACGCTGTACCGCGCCGAATATCTCGCCGGCGAAGTGCTCGCCGCCGCCGACGCGGGCCGCGATGGCTTCAGCCTGGAGCGCTTGCAGGCGCTGCTGGCGCAGCCGGACGAGCTGGCGCGGGCGATCCGCGATTTCGCCGCGCCGCGCTACAAGGAGGGCTACGAGAAAGGTATTCACGACCACGATGCGGCGGCGATCCTGGTTCGCCTGCTGCCGTTGCGCGAGAGCGCCGGACTGCTACGCTACGCGCCCTCGGCGAGGGCCTTCGCCAGCCTGTTCTGGAGCCGCCGGCGCGAGGAGCGGGAAGTCGCCGGCTGGCCCGAGCGGGCACGTAGCAGCCGCGGCATCCAGCAGATGTTCGGTCGTGACGACGGCCTGCTCGCCCTTCGCGGCGAAGTGGCCGCGGCGATGCGTGCGCTGCTCGCCGAACAGCCTATCGCGCTGGACCCGCAGCATATCGACGAGGCGGCCGAGTACCTGGTCTGGGAATTGTCCGCCGAGCGTCCCGAATTCACCTTCAGCAAATATGCCCGGCAATTGCAGGAAGGACTCAAGCTGCGCCTGCAAGGCGCGCGTCTATGGGACGACTACCGGCAGACCCTGGAGCGTCTCGGCGAGCGGCCCGCCGCCCAGTGGGAACTGGCCGGCAACTGGCTGCGCGGACTATGTGGCGACGCCGAGTTCCAACCGCTGGCGGCCTACCTGGACGAGGCGGTGGCGCTCTCGTTGCTGGACGAGGAGATGCCACGACGGATCACCGAGGTCGACCTGCGCTTCCAGGTCGACGGCCTGATGGGCGAGCATCCGCGCATCGTCGAACGCGGCCTGGCGCTGGCGGTGGACGACTTCTTCGGCCGCCTGCGTCGCCATCGCCAGCAATTCCTGCCGGGGCTGCGGCGCTACCAGGCGTTGCGCCAGGAGATCGTCGAACACGAGCGCGAGGCATTGCGCCTGGCCGAGTTCAAGCCGCGACCGCTGTCCTCGTTCGTTCGCAACAAGCTGATCAATGACGTCTACCTGGGTGTCATCGGCGACAACCTGGCCAAGCAGATGGGGACGGTGGGCGAGAACAAGCGCACCGACCTGATGGGCCTGCTGATGCTGATCTCCCCGCCAGGCTACGGCAAGACCACCCTGATGGAGTACGTGGCGCACCGCCTGGGGCTGATCTTCATGAAGATCAACGGTCCTGCCCTCGGCCACGAGGTGCGCTCGCTCGACCCCGGGCAGGCGCCGGACGCGACTTCGCGGCAGGAACTGGAGAAGCTCAACTTGGCGCTGGAGATGGGCAACAACGTGATGCTCTATGTCGACGACATCCAGCACACCCATCCGGAGTTCCTGCAGAAGTTCATCTCCCTCTGCGACGGCACGCGCCGGGTGGAAGGGGTGTGGAAGGGCCGGACCAAGACCTACGACATGCGTGGGCGGAAGTTCTGCGTGGTGATGGCGGGCAACCCCTACACCGAGTCCGGCGAGGTCTTCCGCATTCCCGACATGCTCGCCAACCGCGCCGACATCTACAACCTCGGCGACACCCTCAGCGGCATGCAGGAGGCGTTCTCCCTCAGCTACATCGAGAACGCCCTGACCTCCAACCCGGTTCTCGCGCCGCTGGCCACCCGCGACATGGCCGACGTCTATCGCTTCGTCGCCAAGGCCGAGGGCAAGCCGTTCTCCAGCAACGAGCTGGCCCACGGCTACAGCGGTGCCGAGATCAACGAGATCAGCAGCACCCTGCAACGCCTCATGCAGGTGCGCGACGTGGTGCTCAAGGTCAACCAGCAGTACATCGCCAGCGCCGCCCAGGCCGACCAGTACCGCAGCGAGCCGCCGTTCAAGCTGCAGGGCAGCTACCGCAACATGAACAAGATGGCGGAGAAGATCTCCGCGGTGATGAACGATGCCGAGCTGCTGCAACTGATCGCCGACCACTACCAGGGCGAGTCGCAACTGCTGACCACCGGAGCCGAGGAGAACCTGCTGAAGCTCGCCGAACTGCGCGGCAACCAGAGCCCCGAGCAGGCCGAGCGCTGGGCGCAGATCAAGCGTGACTTCCTGCGCAACAAGTCCATGGGCGGCAGCGACGCCGACGTCGGCGGACGGCTGGTGGCGCAGCTCAACGACCTGGTGGAAAGCGTCCGTGGCCTGGCTCGCGAACCCCAGCCGGTACAACCGGCGCCCTGGGACGAGTTGCTGGCTGGATTGCGCCAGCTCGGCCAGGGCGCGCCGGCGCTGAACGTCGAGGTGACGGCGCCTGCGCAGCCGGGCGTGCAGCAGGTGCTGGAGAGCCTTGCCGCCTGCCTGCAGGACAGTTTCCTGCCGCTGATCAAGGTGATGGACCGCAAGATCGACGTCGACCTGCGCACGCACAACCGCATCAACGAGATATCCAGCCGCCTCGACGAACTGGGCCGGTTGCTGGGCGGCGAGAGGCCGCTGGAGAACGATCAACCCTGAGGACACGAGGAGCGGGAAATGGACTTCGACGGATTGGACCGCCAACTGCGCGACAGCCTGGCCGACCTGAAGCTGAGCAACGAGGAACGGGACGAACTACGCCAACTGGGCAGCGAGCTGGCGCCCGACCAGGTGCGTTTTCTGCGCAACCGTGCCTTCGACCTGGTGCGTGAGCTGGTCCTCGTGGAGGAGCAGGGCGAACGGATAGCCGCCCTGAAGTGGCTGGAGCAGGTGGTGCGCACCCTGGAGGTTACCGCGGCGGCGCCGCGCAGCCGCGCCAGCGCCTATTTCAGTCCCGGCGAGGAGTGTCGGCGGAAGATCCGCGAGCTGTGCCGGCAGGCCAGGCAGAGCCTGGACATCTGCGTGTTCACCATCTCCGACGACCAGCTCAGTGCGGAAATCCTGGCCTGCCATCGGCGCGGTGTTCCGGTGCGGATCATCAGCGACGATGACAAGCAGTTCGACGAAGGCAGCGACATCCATGCGCTGCGCGAGGCCGGCGTGCCGCTGCGAATCGACGACAGTCCCTTCCACATGCACCACAAGTTCGCCCTGGTGGATGGCGCCTGGCTGCTCAACGGCAGTTTCAACTGGACCCGCAGCGCCAGCGTCAACAACGAAGAGAACCTGCTGGTAACCGACGACGCCGTGCTGATTGGCGCCTATCGGCGTGAATTCGAGGAACTCTGGGGCCGCTACGCCCCGCGCTGAGCGGCAGCGACGCGAGAAAGGCAGGGCAGGCGGTCGGCCGGCGGACCGCACGCGGGCAGGTTTCAGGTTAGACTTGCGCCCTTTCGCTTCCCACGCCGGTATTCCCATGGCCCTGCAATCCACGCCCTATAAAGCCGATATTTCCCTCACCGACCTGGACCGCGGGGTCTACGAGACGTTGCGCCTGACCGTGGCCCGGCACCCCTCCGAGACCGAGGAGCGCCTGGCCGTGCGCTTGCTGGCCTACGTGCTGTGGTACGGCGAGCAGATCGCCTTCGGGCGTGGCCTGTCGGACGTGGACGAACCGGCGCTCTGGGAAAAGAGCCTGGACGGCCGGGTCCTGCACTGGATCGAAGTCGGCCAGCCGGACGCCGAGCGCATCACCTGGTGCTCGCGTCGCTGCGAGCGCTTCAGCCTGCTCGCCTATGGCAACCTGCGGGTCTGGCAGACCAAGGTGCTGGACAGCGTGCGCAGCCTGAAGAACATCAACGTCGCGGCAGTGCCCCAGGAACCCCTGGAGAGCCTGTCCCGCGACCTGCCGCGTTCGATCAACTGGACCGTGATGATCAGCGAGGGCACCCTGTTCGTCACCGACGAGAACGGCCAGCACGAGTTGCAGCTGGAATGGCTGCAGGGCGAGCGTTGATCGCCGCCGCCGTTTCCTTCCGTCGAGCCGAACGAGTGACCTGATGCGTATCGAACCCCGCCCCCTGCCCGAAACCCTGCCCGATCTCGGCGACCTTCCGCCATTGCTGGCACGCCTGTACGCAGCTCGTGGCGTGCGTTGCGCCGAGGAGCTGGACAAGGGCCTGGCGCGGCTGATTCCCTTCCAGCGGCTGAAAGGCATCGAGGAGGGCGTGGCGCTGCTGGTGGATGCCCTGGAGGGCGGCCAGCGGATTCTCATCGTCGGCGACTTCGACGCCGACGGCGCCACCGCCAGCAGCGTCGGCGTGCTGGCCCTGCGCATGCTCGGCGCGGCCTGGGTCGATTACCTGGTGCCGAACCGCTTCGAGTACGGCTACGGCCTGACCCCGGAGATCGTCGGCGTGGCCCTGGAGAAGCGTCCCGACCTGCTGGTGACGGTGGACAACGGCATCTCCAGCGTGGACGGCGTCCAGGCGGCGAAAGCCGCGGGGCTCAAGGTGCTGGTCACCGACCACCACCTGCCTGGCCCGGAACTGCCGGCGGCGGATGCGATCATCAACCCCAACCAGCCGGGCTGCGAATTCCCCAGCAAGGCCATGGCCGGGGTCGGGGTGATCTTCTATGTGATGCTGGCGTTGCGGGCGCGCCTGCGCGAGCTGGACTGGTTCGCCCGGCGCGGGCTGAAGGAACCGAACCTCGCCGAGCTGCTCGACCTGGTGGCGCTGGGCAGCGTCGCCGATGTGGTGCCGCTCGATGCCAACAACCGCATCCTGGTCCACCAGGGCCTCGCGCGCATCCGCGCCGGCCGCGCCCGGCCGGGCTTGCGCGCGCTGCTGGAGGTGGCCGGGCGGCCTCCGGTACGGATCACCTCCACCGACCTGGGTTTCATCCTCGGTCCGCGCCTGAACGCGGCGGGTCGGCTCGACGACATGTCCCTCGGCATCGAATGCCTGCTCTGTGACGACGAAGCGCTGGCCCGCGACATGGCGGTGCAGCTCGACCAGTTGAACCAGGACCGCAAGGCCATCGAGCAGGGTATGCAGCGCGAGGCGCTGGCGCAGCTCAAGGAGCTGAGCCTGGAGCAACTGCCGTTCGGCTTGTGCCTGTTCGACGCCGACTGGCACCAGGGCGTGATCGGAATCCTCGCCTCGCGCCTGAAGGAGCGTTACCACCGGCCGACCATCGCCTTCGCCGACGCCGGCGACGGCAGCCTGAAAGGCTCGGCACGGTCGATTCCCGGCTTCCACATCCGCGACGCGCTGGACGCGGTAGCCGCCCGTCATCCCGGGCTGATCAGCAAGTTCGGCGGCCACGCGATGGCTGCCGGACTATCGTTGCCGCAGGAAAACTTCGGCGCTTTCTCCGCCGCCTTCGATGCCGAAGTACGCCGCCAACTGGCCGAGGAGGACCTGGCCGGGCGCCTGCTCTCCGATGGCCAGTTGAGCATCCAGGAGTTCCACCTGGAGCTGGCGCGCGCGTTGCGCCAGGCCGGTCCCTGGGGCCAGCACTTTCCCGAGCCGATGTTCCACGGGGTGTTCCAGCTGGTGCAGCAGCGGATCGTCGGCGAGCGTCACCTGAAGCTGGTGCTGAAAAGCGAATGCGGCTCGCTGCAACTGGATGGCATTGCCTTCAACATCGACCGCGAGCAGTGGCCCAACCCTACCGTGCGCTGGGCCGAGCTGGCCTACAAGCTCGACGTCAACGAATTCCGCGGCCAGGAAAGCGTGCAACTGATGATCGTCCACATGGCCCCTCGCTGAGCGCGTCCCGGGGCTGGGGGCAACCTAGCTGCCACCTGCTTTTCTGCTAGCTATTCCAGCGAAAACATACAGATTTCCGGCGAAATCAAGGCTACCTGCCAGTTCTGGCAGGTTTGGCCGCGGGTTCTTTTTGGTACACGAAAGCACCGTCGAAAACGGGACCGAGCCAGGGGAGTGCAGTTCCTTCTACCCGAAGGACTGATACGGCTGTTCCGATCAGCCCACAAGGCGGCGGTAAGCGTCGGCCGAGTACTTCGGCCTGAAAAAACCAGGAGAACTGAACAAGATGAAGAAGGTTTCTACGCTTGACCTGTTGTTCGTTGCGATCATGGGTGTTTCGCCGGCCGCTTTTGCCGCCGACCTGATCGACGTGTCCAAACTCCCCAGCAAGGCTGCCCAGGGCGCGCCCGGCCCGGTCACCTTGCAAGCCGCGGTCGGCGCCGGCGGTGCCGACGAACTGAAAGCGATCCGCAGCACGACCCTGCCCAACGGCAAGCAGGTCACCCGCTACGAGCAATTCCACAACGGCGTACGGGTGGTCGGCGAAGCCATCACCGAAGTCAAGGGTCCCGGCAAGAGCGTGGCGGCGCGGCGCAGCGGCCATTTCGTCGCCAACATCGCCGCCGACCTGCCGGGCAGCACCACCGCGGCGGTATCCGCCGAGCAGGTGCTGGCCCAGGCCAAGAGCCTGAAGGCCCAGGGCCGCAAGACCGAGAATGACAAAGTGGAACTGGTGATCCGCCTGGGCGAGAACAACATCGCCCAACTGGTCTACAACGTCTCCTACCTGATTCCCGGCGAGGGACTGTCGCGGCCGCATTTCGTCATCGACGCCAAGACCGGTGAAGTGCTCGATCAGTGGGAAGGCCTGGCCCACGCCGAGGCGGGCGGCCCCGGTGGCAACCAGAAGATCGGCAAGTACACCTACGGTAGCGACTACGGTCCGCTGATCGTCAACGACCGCTGCGAGATGGACGACGGCAACGTCATCACCGTCGACATGAACGGCAGCACCAACGACAGCAAGACCACGCCGTTCCGCTTCGCCTGCCCGACCAACACCTACAAGCAGGTCAACGGCGCTTATTCGCCACTGAACGACGCGCATTTCTTCGGCGGCGTGGTGTTCAACCTGTACCGGGACTGGTTCGGCACCAGCCCGCTGACCCACAAGCTGTACATGAAGGTGCACTACGGGCGCAGCGTGGAGAACGCCTACTGGGACGGCACGGCGATGCTCTTCGGCGACGGCGCCACCATGTTCTATCCGCTGGTGTCGCTGGACGTGGCGGCCCACGAGGTCAGCCACGGCTTCACCGAGCAGAACTCCGGGCTGATCTACCGCGGGCAATCCGGCGGAATGAACGAGGCGTTCTCCGACATGGCCGGCGAGGCCGCCGAGTTCTACATGCGCGGCAAGAACGACTTCCTGATCGGCTACGACATCAAGAAGGGCAGCGGTGCGTTGCGCTACATGGACCAGCCCAGCCGCGACGGGCGATCCATCGACAACGCCTCGCAGTACTACAACGGTATCGACGTGCACCACTCCAGCGGCGTGTACAACCGTGCGTTCTACCTGCTGGCCAACTCGCCGGGCTGGGATACCCGCAAGGCCTTCGAGGTGTTCGTCGACGCCAACCGCTACTACTGGACCGCCACCAGCAACTACAACAGCGGTGCCTGTGGAGTGATTAGCTCGGCGCAGAACCGCAACTACTCGGCGGCTGACGTCACCCGGGCGTTCAGCACCGTCGGCGTGACCTGCCCGAGCGCGTTGTAAGCTCGGTGGCCCCGGCCAGCACTCCAGGAAGGAATGCCGGCCGGGGCCGCTCAAGCCGTCTTCCGCCAGGAGGACGGCTGCTTTATGTCGCTTGGGCCGCTGGCCTCCGCGAACCCGGTCTAAAGTTCAGGTGTGAGCATTTATTCCAAGACCGACCGGGAGTCCTGCCATGAGTCTGCTGTTCGAGCCTCTTAGCCTGCGTCAAATCACCTTGCCCAACCGCATCGCCGTATCGCCCATGTGCCAGTATTCGGCGCAGGAGGGCCTGGCCAACGACTGGCATCTCGTGCACCTGGGCAGTCGCGCGGTGGGCGGCGCCGGCCTGGTGATCGTCGAAGCCACCGCGGTGTTGCCCGAGGGGCGCATCACCGCCGACGACCTCGGCATCTGGAGCGACGCGCATGTCGAGCCGTTGCATCGCATCACCCGTTTCATCGAGTCCCAGGGCGCGGTCGCCGGGGTCCAGCTGGCCCACGCCGGGCGCAAGGCGAGTACCTGGCGGCCGTGGCTGGGCAAGCACGGCAGCGTGCCGATAGGCGAGGGCGGCTGGATACCGGTGGCGCCGTCGGCGATCCCGTTCGATCCCCAGCACACGACCCCCGAGGCCCTGAGCGAGGCGCAGATCGAGGCGCTGGTGCAGGCCTTCGTACGCGCCGCCGAGCGCTCCCTGGCTGCCGGCTTCAAGATCGCCGAGGTGCATGCGGCCCACGGTTACCTGTTGCATCAGTTCCTCTCGCCGCTGTCGAACCAGCGTCGCGACCAGTACGGCGGCTGCTTCGAGAACCGCATCCGCCTGCTTCTGCAGGTCACCGCCGCGGTGCGCAAGGCCTGGCCGGAAGAGTTGCCGCTATTCGTGCGGCTGTCCGCCACCGACTGGGTGGAGGATGGCTGGAACCCCGACGAGACCGTGGAGCTGGCCCGGCGGCTGAAGGACCTGGGCGTGGACCTGATCGACGTGTCTTCCGGCGGTACCGCGGCGAATGCGGAAATCCCGGTAGGGCCGGGCTACCAGACCGAGTTCGCCGAACGGGTGAAGAAGGAGGCCGGCATCGCCAGCGGCACGGTGGGCATGATCACCGAGCCGGTGCAGGCCGAGCATATCCTGCGCACCGGCCAGGCCGACCTGATCCTGCTTGCCCGTGAACTGCTGCGCGATCCGTACTGGCCGTTGCACGCCGCCGACGAACTGCGCAACGAGCAGATGCCCTGGCCGCCGCAATACCTGCGAGCCGCTCATCGCAGCACGCCGCCGCGCAAATCCCTGGAAATGCAGTGAGCCGTCGGGGCCGTCGGCGCGGCGAGGCGCCGGCGGCCCACCTGATGGAAACCTTTGCCGCCCTTGGCGGTCTGCCTGGCATCAGGAAATCATCCTGAGCGTTTCGCGGGAGATATTGCGTAATGGCAATATGATGCTATTCTCCCGCGACGTTCGCTCCGGACCGCACTTCGAGAAAGGATGCTCGCATGCACGCCAACGCCGGTTCTCCCCACGCCTCCCTGCCTGACAGCGATGTCGCCCTGCTGGCCAATATCCTGGTCCTGGCGACACGCAACATGAACAACATGACCACCATGCTGGCGCACCTTTCGGTGGAACTCAGCCAGAGCGAAGAGCCACGCCTGCAACGGGTCGGTCATCGGGTCCTGAACGAACTCTCGGAGCTGGGGGCCGCCCTGGAGACCCAGTGGGACCTGATCGGCGCGCTGTCGCGTTTCTCGCCCCTGCTCGATCGCACCCTGCCGCGCCAGGAACCCCTGGTCACCGAGATCCACCTCACCGATCTGCCGGGCCAGGCGCTGCCGCCCTCCGCCTGAACGGCGCGTCGCTCAGCCCTGCGCGGGGCGCTGCGACAGGTGTTCCAGGTAGCAGGCGATGATGTCCACCGACAGCTTGAGGCGGGTTTCCAGCAGCGCCATGGTCGGCTGGAAGTCGGCCACGCTGAGGGCCTTGAGGAACAGGTCGGCCTTGAGCATCTCGAGAAACTGGCAGGCCACCGCGTAGAGCGTTTCCTCGTCCATGTGGGGGGCGACCGCTACCAGTCGCTCGCTGAGCAGCAGGTAGCTCTGCTGCGGCCCCTGCTCGTAGAAGGACTTGCCGATCGCCGGAAACCGCGGAGATTCCGCCACCACCAGGCGATAGAGGCTCTGGCAGCGGGGATCGAGCAGGCTGGTGAGGAAGCGCCGGCCGAAATGCTCGAGGGTGGCGCTCAGCGTGGCGGCGGGGCGCGGCTGATCGGCGCTGTCGTCGAAGATTTCCTCGATCATGTGGGCGATCACCGCGGCAAACAGGCCTTCCTTGCCGCCGAAGGAGCTGTACAGGGTTCCCCGTGAACCACCGGCCCGTTCAATCACCATGTCCAGGGTGGTGCCTTCGAAACCGTGTTCGAGAAAGGCCTGGGTGGCGGCGTCGAGCATGGCGCGGCGGCGTTGCCTGCCGCGTTCGGTCAGGCGGGGGGACGCATCGTTCATGGGCGGTATCGGGCCTCGCGGGGTGCGGTCGGAAGGTGCGCATGGTGGGCCGTCGGGACGGTCCGTTCAAGCCTCCAGGCGGTTTGCTGAGAGCGTTTCTCGTTAGGGTTGACGCTGGTCATTTAAGAACTGTATCGTACAGTACTGTTCTGGCAAGCACTTCCGCTCATTCCTCCGCCTTGCCTCCCCGCAGGAGTCCCCCCCATGAATGCCCCCGCTAAGAGCCTGTTGGATATCGATGCCTTTCCCCTGGTCCAGGTCCGCGAGATGCCCCGCGAGCTGGCCGATGTCGAGCGCTGGTTGGAGGAGGTCGAAGCGCTGCTGGCCGTCGAGTGCGATTTCGCCCTGGTCTATCCGCCACTCCCGCAGGAAGAAGCTGAAGGCGACCAGCAAGCGCGCAAGCGCCTGGTGTTATGGCTCAAGGAAAATCGCCAGCGCTTCGTCGAGCATTGCCGGGGCATCCTGCTCAGTGCCAACGGCCAGCCGGACAACCTCGCCGACCTGCAGCAGCTGGCGCCGGTGCTGCAGGCCGTCTACGGCCCGCCGGTGAGCGTGGCGCCGGACCTGGCGTCCGCGCGCGGCATGGCGAAGGCGCTGCTGAGCGGGCCGGCGACGGGGATGAACTGGTGACGCCGCCATGTCCCTGAACACTCCGCGCAACAAACCGTCCCGCACCGAGACCGAGGCTGTCGCTGCCACCTCGGGACGATCCGCCGTCGGTCGGCGGGATTACACCGAGCAGCTGCGCCGGGCAGCCCGGCGCAATGCCTGGGACCTCTACGGCGAGCACTTCTACTGAGCGGGCGTGCCGGATTGCCATTGGTGCGGGCGATGGAACACATCGTTTGATTCCTGGGCTCTTTACCTCAAGTTAACTTGAGCTATCAGAATCCGCGCAGAGCGTCTGGCGACTTTGCCGGGCGCCACTCCATGCCCGGAGGCAACGATGGATAGCCCGTCCACTCCCGCTCGTCCGCACCCCCAGGCCAGCCCGCGATGGCTGGCAGTTGCCAATGTGATCTTCGCCGGCATCGCCGCCGCCCTGCATGTCGGCAAGGCGACCATCGCCCTGCCGTCGCTGCAACGGAGCTTCGGCGGCGACCTCGCCGCGCTGAGCTGGATCATGTCCGCCTTTCCGTTCGTCGGCGTATTCGGCGGCATCGCCGCTGGCCTCCTGGTGCGTCGCTGGGGAGACCGCCGGCTGCTGACCGGCGGACTGGCGATTCTCGGCGGAGCGAGCCTGCTCGGTGCGTCGATGCAGGACTTCGCCTGGTTGCTCGCCACTCGCTTCGTCGAGGGGCTCGGTTTCCTCATCGTGGTGGTGGCGGCGCCCGCCGTGTTGCACAGGATCACCAGCGAGACGCGGCGCAGCGTGGTGTTCGGTCTGTGGAGCACCTTCATGGCAGGCGGAATCGCCCTCTCGATGCTGTTCGGGCCGCTGCTCGCGGACTGGCGCGCCGACTGGCAACTGAGCGCACTGCTGGTACTGGTCGCGGCGCTGCTGCTGCCGCTCAGCGTCCCTGCCGACGATGGGCGCAGGGCGGCAGGCGTGAGGCCGGCCGGTCTTGGCACGTTGCTCAAGGTTCCGGCGATCACCCTGCTGGCGCTCGGCTTCACCACCTACAACCTGCAGTTCTTCGCCCTGATGACGTTCCTCCCCGTGTTCCTCATGCAGCGCCTGGGTGTCGCCCTGGAGACTGCGGGACTCATCGGCGCGGCCATCGTCGCGGCGAACGCCCTGGGCAATGTCGCGGCGGGCTTCATCCTTTCCCGCGGCATACGTCCCGGCGCCTTGCTGGCGACCACCGCGATCCTGATGGGAGTCACCGGTGCGGCGTTCTTCCATGCCGCGACGCCGGGGCTCCTGGCGATTGCGCTGGGGTTCGTCTTCTCGGCGGTCGCCGGCATGCTTCCCACCACCGTGCTGGCGACCGCGCCGCTGGCCTCGCCCACGCCTTCGCTGACGCCACTGGCCATCGGCTGGGTAATGCAGGGCAACTACCTGGGGCAGGTGATCGGCCCCTTGCTGATCGGCCTGATCGTCAGCCGTTTCGACTGGTCGGGCGCGATCGGCCTGATGCTGGTCGCGGGCGCGGCGGGGGCCGTCCTGGGGTTCTGCCTGCTGCGTGTGCTGGACGGCCTGCCTCGCGCCATTGCCACGGGTTCCGCGGCTCGCCCCGCGGATTAGAAGAGAAACCGGCTTCGTGCAGGGCGAATAGTCGAGCGACTATTCGTCCTGCGCATGGCGGCCAGAGGCCGCCGCCGTCCCTCGGCTCAGTCGTCGCGGGTGAGCACTTCCAGCAGTTCGATCTCGAACAGCAGGTTGGAGTGGGGCTTGATGTGCGCGCCGACCTGCCGTTCGCCGTAGGCCAGGTGGGAAGGGACGAACAGCCGTCGCTTGCCGCCGACCTTCATGCCCATCAGGCCCTGGTCCCAACCCTTGATCACTCGTCCGGTGCCGATCACGCACTGGAATGGCCGGCCGCGCTCGTAGGAGGAGTCGAACAGCGTGCCGTCTTCCAGGGTGCCCTTGTACTGGGTGGTGATCAGCGCACCCTTCACCACCTCCTTGCCGTCGCCCAGGAGGAGGTCTTCGATTTGCAGTCGGTCGTTCATGGGGCGGTACCTGCGCGGTTTGCGGAAAGCCGCGATTCTGCCAGCAAGCGCGCCGCCTGTCGCCGAGCCGGCGGACCAGGGCATTGCCAGGCGGTCCGCGGCACGGGCATCATGCCCGCGCCTTTCCGCCGGGAAGGCTACCGCGTTCCGCGATGTCGCGCGCATCGCGGCTGGACACATATCTCAGGGATCATACGAGAACATATCCGCATGCAAAGACTGTCGCGTATCGGCCGCAACACCCTCGCCGTCTCCGTTTCCACCTTGCTCCTCAGCGCCTGCAACCAGGGCGACGATGCGCCGAAGCCTGCGGCGGTCGCGCCGCAACCGGCCGCACCGAGCATGGCTGCACTGAGCATCCCGCTATGCCTCAACGGCCAGTGCGCGGTGATCGACCAGGACGCCAAGCTGCTCGTGCCGTTCGACAACGACTACGACAATATCGTCGCCAGCGCCTACCAGGGCACCCTGATGGCGGCGCGCGAGGAGCGCTGGAACCTGATCCAGGCGAAGGACGGCAAGGTGTTGCGCGACGATATCGGCGAAGCCCTGTCGCTGCTCACCCCCAACCTCTATGGCTTCGTCCGCGATGGCAAGTACGGCGTGGTCGACGGCCAGGGCAAGGAAGTCCAGGCGCCGCGTTTCGACGACATCTACCCCAACAGTGCCAACGAATTCATCATCTACGAGATCGATGGCAAGCGCGGCATCCTCGATGCCAAGGGCAAGCAGCTCACCGAGGCGCTCTACGACACCACCCTGGTCAACGGCAGCGTCGCCGAACACGGCGGCTTGATCAGCGCCGAGCGTGGCGAGGAGAAGTGGATCATCAACCTCGCCACCGGCGAACAGAAGGCCGTGGCCTACGAGAGCCTGGGCGACCTCCACGACGGCGTGATGAGCGCCAGCGTCATCGGCAAGGGCTCCCAACTGGTGGATGCCAAGGGCGACGTGGTCGGTGGCGGCCAGAGCTACGATTACCTGGGCACCCCGGCCAACGGCCTGGTGGCGTTCCGCGAGAAGTACGACAGCCCCTGTGGCTACCTCGACTACCAGGGCAAGGTGGCGATCGCCGCCCAGTTCGCTGGTTGCGGCGCCTTCGGCAAGCAGGGCGGGCTGGCCCAGCAGCGCATGGAAGATGGCTCGTCGGGCAAGTACGGCCTGATCGATCGCAGCGGCGCCTGGAAGGTGCAGCCGCAGTACGATTCGGCCGACAGCGCCGGCCTCACCGCGCTTGGCTACACCGTCGACGTGCCCGGGCTGGCTGCCGTCGGCGTGAGCACCGGCCTGTTCAGCGCCGACTTCGGCATCTTCAACCTCGACGAAGGCAGCGAGTGGGTGAAGCCGGGTTATGCGCAGATCGGCGCGCTGGGCAACGACCTGTTCGTCGTGGCGAAGAAGGGCGGGCCGCAGAAGACCGTCAGCTTCATGGGTTCGGAAAGCCAGGTGCCGGCGGTGGGCCTGATGGACCGCAGCGGCAAGATGCTGCTGGAGCCGGGCGAACTGATCAGCATCCAGTCTGCGTATGACGGTCGTTTCCTGGAAGGTCTCGACGGTATGGACAACGCTGCCCGCACCGTGTTGCTCGATCGCCAGGGACGCACGCTGGTTCCGGCGCTCTGGCAGAAGCTGGAGGTGAATCCGCAGCAGGGCTACATCCTGGGCTACGAAGTCAGCGGTACTGGCGACGAGGCGACGGAAACCCTGCGCGCACTGTACGACCTGAACGGCAAGCCGCGCTTCACCGTGGCCACCACCGATTGCGGCGCCGAACAGTTGCTCGACGGCAATGGCAAGGCGATCTGGCCGCAGGACCCGACGCCGTATTGCCAGTCGGACGACGAGCAGGGCGACGAAGGCGAGCCGGAGCAGGAGCCGGCGCCCGCCGAAGAGAGCGAGGAAACCAGCGAGAGCTGAGTTCCCTGCGCGCGTCCGCCCCTTGTGGCGGGCGCGCGGTTCCGCTGTTTCGCCGTGGCTGGTGGCCACGGCCTTCCCTCACTGGCGATGCCAGAAGTCCGAATACTCCTCGAACGGGTAGCGCTCGCCGTCGTAGCGCAGCGTGCGCTTCACCGCGCGCAAGGGTTTGCCGTTCTCCATTTCGCCGTCGCTGACCCGCGAGGTGACGACCAGGTCGGCAAAGCCGTTGGAGCGTCCACGGCCGAGTTCCAGGGTCAGGTGCGAGACTTCCTGTTCGAACCCGGGCTCGGCGGAGCAGACCGAGCCTTTCAGCGTCCTCCACTGGTCCAGGTAAGTGTTGAGCACCGGCCGCAGCTTGCCGTCGCCGGCCGGCACCACCAGGGTCAGCAGGTTGTCGAAGCCGGCTTCCGGACAACTGGCGCCACGCGCCACGCTATGGAACACCACGCCGAAGGCGCGCACCGTCGGGCTCAGGCGGTAGCGCGCGGTGTCCAGCCAGAGGCTGTCGCTGCCGACGGCGACGGATGCGTCTTCTTCGAAGTCGCTGTCGTAGCGTTCGAGCAGCTTGCCGCTGCGGCTGTCGGCCTTGGCCAATAGCAGATGCGGCTGGCGTTCGCCTTCCACGGCGGTGTCGCCCGGATCCAGGTAGGCCATGGCGATCACCGTCTGCGCGGGGTCGTCCGGCCAGGGCTTGCAGGCCACGGCGAGGAACGGACCGGAAGATTCGTACGAAGGGGCTATCCAGCCATCGTGGCCGACCTGCCTGGCTACGGCGTCAAGCAGTCGGGACGCGCAGGGCTGCGGTTCGCGGGCTTCGGCCTGGCTGGCGAGTCCCAGCAGCAGGAGGCAGAGTCGGGCGGAGAGGCGGCGGTTACGGTCCATGTCGAAAGAGTCCTTTGGCGGAGGCGGGCACGGAAGGCGCCCGGCGCTGCGGGACATTCTAGCGGCTGCGCGGACCTTGCGACGCGGGCTGGCGAGGCGGACATATCGCGGTCGCGCTGTTCAGGCCAGGCCGTTTTCCCGGATGTAGAGAAAAAGTCCGGCATTGCTGTCCAGGCCAAGCTTGCGCATGGCGCTGCTCTTTTGCGCGCTGATGGTCTGCTTGCTGCGGCACAGTCGGATGGCGATTTCCCCGACCGCCAGGCCGCTGCCGTACAGGCGCAGCACTTCCACTTCGCGCGGGGTGAGTTGTTCGAGGCTGGCCAGCGGCTTGCCGTGCTCGGCTTCGCCCACTTCCAGCAGGTGTGCGATGGAGCCCGAGATGAATGGTCGACGGCCGGCGTGGCGGATCGCCTTGGGCAGATCGTCGAGCATGCCGCGTTTGCTCACCAGGCCGTGAATGCCCAGCTTGAGCAGGGATGAAACGAGTGCCGGGTTGCCGAGCATGGTGACGACGACGATCGGCAGGTCCGGATAGCGCCGCCGGACCTTCTGCACCAGGCGCAAGCCGTCGGCCTGCCGGCTGCCGGGCATCATCAGGTCGGTGATCAGCAGGTCGCAGGGGTGCGCTTCGAGCTGCGCCAGCAAGCCATCGGCGTCCTGGGCCTGGGCGACGATCCGCAGGTCGTCGTACGCACTCAGCAGATAGCGCATGCCGATCAGGGTGAGGGCGTGGTCGTCGACGAGGATGACGCGTGTTTTCATGAAATCGAACCCGATCGAGGTGGAGGTTTCCGCGGCGGCTACCGGCAACGCCGGCAGGCGGATAATCCGCCAGGAGGCAGCTCCGGACGGGCTCGAATTCTAGCGATGGTGTCTGTCGGTTTAATCAGGACTTTTCTGAATTCTAGTAGGAAATTTCCTATGTGTTTTCCCTGGGTTATTTCGAGGGGAGGCCGAGAAACATAGGGTCGTTGAACGGCTTTCGTGGAGTAGGGATTGAAATCGCTGTCAGTACATTTCTGTCAGTCTTGCTGGACATCGGAAGGGCGCGACGGCAGCGCGGGTTCCGCTGCCGTCGCCGTCCTTCAACCCAGTTCGCGGACTGCCCGCACCGCCTGGTCGATGGCGGCATGGGCGTAGGCATCCCAGGCCGCATCCGAGTTGGCGATGGTGACATTGCCGACCTTGCTTCGCGCCAGTTCCATCAGCGCTTCGCTTTCCGCCTCGTCGTCGTAGAGGGTATTCATGAAGTAGGAGTAGCCGTGCGACCAGCGGTTCACGGTGATGCCGGTGATGTCGCGACGGTGGTCAAAGCCCGCCGGGCCGAGCATGGCCTGGAGCTGGTCGCGGATGTCCTTTTCCAGTTGCTCGAAGCTCATCGCGTAGAGCTTGCTGCGGCCTACGCGAGCCTGGGTGCGGGCGTCCATGCCGGCGTTCGGGGTGGTCGGCACGTAGACCATGTGCACGCCGATCGGCTGCCGCGGGTCGCGTGGATGCCGGTAGCTGCCGAGGTCGACCGGGAAGTCCAGCTTGATCCGCGAGTAGGGCAGGGTCGGCGCGTAGATCTCGTGGATGCCGAGGGTCTTCCAGGCCTGCCAGTTGCGCAGCAATACCTTGGTGTACACCAGCGGGAACTTGACGTTCTGGCTCAGCGCGTGGGCCTGCTCCTCGGAGAGGTCGCGCAGCAGGTACGGCACCATCATGTTGTAGCAGGCCATCACGCAGTGCTTGCCGCGTACCCGGTGCAGGCGGCCGGCGCGGCTGTAGCCGACATCGACGCCGCCGGCGCGGTTGCGCACGCTGACGGCGGTGCTGTTCAGGCGCAGGCGCACCGGGTGCCCGGCGAGGTCCAGCTTCGAGTAGTCGAAGCGGGCCATGACGATGTCCTCCATGCCTCGGCCCGGCGCCACCGCGGGGATCAGGTCGCGCACCATGAGCCGAGCCAGCGAGGCGTTGCCGTCGGGGAAATGGTAGATGTACGGCTCGTCCATTTCCGCCTGGGCCTCCTCGCTGGGTTGCGGCAGGCCGAGGGCGTCGAAGCCGGGGAAGCCGGCGGCGTATGCATCGGCCGCCGGCAGGGCGTCGGCGCCGAGGGCAGAGAAGTCGTTGCTGCGGCCCTGGAAGTACTTCACCGAGGTTTCCGAGAGCCCGACGTTCTTGAGCAGGTAGTCGCGGTAGCTGGTCTTCGCCAGGTAGGTTTCCTTTTCTTCCACGCTCTTGCCGGCAAGATAGTCGCGAGGTGATTCGTACAGCGCGATGAGCGCCTCCCGGTCTTCGCGGCTCAGCGGGAAATCGCCGATGAAGGCGCTCCAGGAGCGGGCATTGAGACGATCGCGGGGGACCTCGTCGGCAACCATCGGCGTCGGGTCGCCGCTGACCAGCTTGTCCACGCCGAAGCTGGCCTTGTCGAAGAACACCGCGCGGGACAGGCCCAGGCCGGGGTAGAAGTCGGTGTCGAAGGCTGTCTCGAAGCGCTTGAACTCGACGCCCAGGCGTTTCAGCAGGTGTTTGGCGTCTTCGCTGTAGAGGGCGTTCGGCGATTGCAGCGACTCGCTGCCGCCGTAGCCGAGGATGGTGCGCCCGCCGGCCTGGAATTCGTTGCGCTTGGCATGGCCGCCGAAGTCGTCGTGGTTCTCGATGACGAGGATGCGCGCCGCGGGGTGCCGTTCGCGATAGAACCAGGCGGCGGCGAGGCCGCTGATGCCGCCGCCGACCACCACCAGGTCGTATTCCTCTTCGATCGGCAGGTGGTCGACATCGAAGGTCTTCTTCTCCCAGCCCATCTGGTGTGCGACTTCGAAGGCGCCCGGATGGCTACCGCGCAGGCCGGTGAGCGCGGGCGGATAGTAGCGGCCGCCGGGGGCGGCGCGGAGGATCTCGGCGGGGGTCAGGCCTGCGGCGATGGTCAGGGCTACGCCGTTCAGGAAGTCGCGGCGGGAGATGGTCATGGGAAGTCCTTTGCGAGGCAGTGGGTGGCTCGGGGGAGCCATGTTCACAGATTGCTGTTGCGAATGCGCGCGGAGCGGCTGGCGTCGGACGCCGACCCGCAGTCGCGGGCGGGCGCGGAGTTTAGAGGGCCATGCCGGCGCGTCGAAGGGCTTTCTGCTGGCACTAGGCCTCTATCTGGAAAAATGTGACATGCGTCGCGCTTTGCCACGGTGTCCGCGGAGGCCGGCAATATCTCGAAGCAAACTCCCGGCGGGCAGCGCGGACGCGAAGGGCTAGAGTCGGTCGAATCCGGTTGTTACCGAACGTCCTGGAGGTACCTCATGAATACCCGTGGTTTGCTCGACCAATTGCTCAAGTCCGGGCAGGAAATGTTGCAGAACAAGACCGGCGGCAAGCCCGGCGCCAGCGGCGGCGGACAGCTCGGCAGCCTGCTTTCCGGCGCCGGCGGCGGAGCCCTGGCGGCCGGCGCCATCGGCCTGCTGCTGGGAAACAAGAAGGCGCGCAAGTTCGGTGGCAAGGCGATCACCTACGGCGGCCTCGCCGCGCTCGGGGTGATCGCCTACAAGGCCTACAACAACTGGCAGCAGCAACAGAACGGCGCCGCGCCGCAGGCGCAGCCGCAGACCGTCGACCGCCTGCCGGAAGCCCAGGCCGAAGTGCATAGCCACGCGATCCTCCAGGCCATCGTCGGTGCGGCCAAGGCCGACGGCCACATCGACGAGCGCGAACGGCAGATGATCGAAGGCGAGGTGGCCAAGCTGACCAGCGACCGCGAGGTGCAGGGCTGGCTGGAGCGCGAGTTGAACAAGCCGCTGGACCCGGCCGAGATCGCCCGTGCCGCGAGCACCCCGGAGATCGCCGCGGAGATGTACCTGGCCAGCCTGCTGATGGTCGACGAGGAAAGCTTCATGGAGCGCTCCTACCTCGAGGAGCTGGCGCGGCAGCTGCGCCTGGAACCCTCGTTCAAGCTGGAGCTGGAGAACCAGGCCAGACAGGCGCTGCAGCGCCTGGCCTGAGACGGCGGAGCGTCGTTCCGCGGATAACCGCCGCCATCATGGCGGCGGCGTCGCCGAAGGGCCGAGCAGAACCTCCCGCTCGCGCTGGCACAGCTCCAGCAGGAAGTCCCAGACCACCCGCAGGCGCACCGAGCGGTGCAGCTCCCGCCGGGTGCTCATCCAGTACTCGCGCTGGATGCTTTCCTCGGGCAGCACCGGTACCAGCAACGGATCGCGGCTACCCATGAAGTGCGGCAGGATCGCCAGGCCGATGCCGGCCTGCGCCGCCTGCTGCTGGGCGACCACGCTGGTGCTGCGGAACACGACCTGCGGGTGGCGGCAGAAACTGTGGTGGAACATCAGTTCCTGGCTGAACAGCAGGTCGTCGACGTAGCCGATCCACTGGTGCCTGCCGAGGTCGTCGCGGTCGCGTAGCGGCGGCGCCTGTTCCAGGTAGGCGGGGCTGGCGAACAACGCCAGGCGATAGCGGGTCAGCAGGCGGGTGATCACCAGGTCGGCGCTCGGCCGGTCTAGGGAGATGGCGATGTCCGCTTCGCGGTTGGTGATGCTGACGAAGCGCGGCACCGAGACCAGCTCGACCTCCAGGCCCGGGTAGTGGCGCATCAATTGCGCCAGGCGCGGAGCGAGGAAGACGCTGCCGAGGCCTTCGGTGACGCCGATGCGGATCTGCCCCAGCGGCGAGATGCTCTGGCTCATTTCTTCCTGGGCGAGCAGCGCGGTGTTCTCCATCGCCTCGGCGTGCTTGAGCAGCGCCTGGCCGGCCGGAGTCAACTGGTAGCCGCCGGTGTGCTGGGCGAACAGTTGGGTGCCGAGGTCGCGCTCGATGTTCTCGATGTGCCGGGCCACCGTGGCGTGAGTGGTGCCGAGACGCTTGGCGGCGGTCAGCAGGCGACCGCTGCGCTGCAACTCGAGGAAGAAACGCAGGTCATTCCAGTCGAACATGGGGAGCGCCTTCTGCCGGGCCGAGGGGGCGTTGTTAGAAAACGAACAATAGCTGCCCCGAAACGTTTGTTTTTTTATCGCGAATGAACGACTAGCCTCAAGCCGTTCGAGACTTGCCGGTCATCCGCAGGTCCGACGGCCCATCACAAGAACGACAAGACGAGGCTCGCCATGCCCGAGGTACTGGATACCTACGACTACCTCATCGTCGGCGCCGGACCTGCCGGCTGCCTGCTGGCCAACCGGCTTTCCGCCGACCCTGCCAACCGTGTCCTGCTGCTGGAAGCCGGCGGTCCGGACAACTATCCCTGGATCCACATTCCCGTCGGCTACCTCTACTGCATCGGCAACCCGCGTACCGACTGGTGCTTCGACACCGACGAGGTCCCCGGGCTCAACGGTCGTTCCCTGAAGTACCCGCGCGGCAAGGTGCTCGGAGGATGCTCCTCGATCAATGGCATGATCTACATGCGTGGCCAGGCCCGCGACTACGACCAGTGGGTGGCCGAAGGCAATCCGGGCTGGAGCTGGAGAGAGCTGCTGCCGCTGTTCCGCAGGATGGAGGACCATTTCGCCGGGACCAGCGAAATGCACGGCGCCGGCGGCGAATGGCGGGTAGAACGCCAGCGGCTCTCCTGGAAGCTGCTCGATGCCTTCCAGCAGGCGGCGGCGCAGACCGGAATCGCCAGCGTCGAGGATTTCAACGGTGGCGACAACGAAGGCTGCGGCTACTTCCAGGTCAACCAGCGCGGCGGGGTGCGCTGGAATGCCTCGAAAGGCTTCCTGCGCGGCATCGCCCAGCGCGCCAACCTGACGGTTCTGACCCATGCCGAAGTCCAGCGGGTGCTCCTCGAGGACGGCCGCGCCAGGGCCCTGTCGGTCCGTTGGCAGGGCCGCGAGCAGCGCTTCGAGGCGCGCCGCGAGATCGTCCTGAGCGCTGGCGCGATCGGTTCGCCGTGCCTGCTGCAACGCTCCGGGATCGGCCCGCGGGACCTGCTGGAGCGGCTCGGTGCCGGGGTCGTCCACGAGTTGCCCGGGATCGGCGGTAACCTCCAGGATCACCTGCAACTGCGCATGATCTACAAGGTCGACGGCGTTCCCACCCTCAACCAGATCGCCGGCAGCCTATGGGGCAAGCTGGGCATGGGCCTGCGCTACCTGGCGAGCCGCAGCGGGCCGTTGTCGATGGCGCCGAGCCAACTGGGCGCCTTCGCCCGCTCCGATCCGCAGCAGCCCTCGGCCAACCTCGAATACCACGTCCAGCCGCTCTCGCTGGATCGCTTCGGCGAGCCGCTGCATGCCTTCCCGGCGTTCACCGCGTCGGTCTGCGACCTGCGTCCGCACAGCCGGGGAACGGTGCGCATCCGCTCGCTCGACCCGGGCGAGGCGCCGTCGATCCAGCCCAACTACCTGAGCGATCCGCGCGACCTGAAGGTCGCTGCCGACGCCATACGCCTGACCCGCCGCATCGCCGCCGCGCCGGCGCTGGCCGCCTTCCGTCCGCAGGAGTACAAGCCCGGCCCGGAATACCGCAGCGAAGAGGATCTGCAGCGCGCCGCGGCGGAGATCGGCACCACCATCTTCCACCCTGCCGGCACCTGCCGCATGGGCCAGGGGCCGCAAGCGGTGGTGGATGCGCAATTGAGGGTGCACGGAATCCCCGGCCTGCGTATCGCCGATGCCTCGATCATGCCCAGCCTGACCTCCGGCAACACCTGTTCGCCGGTGCTGGTGATCGCCGAGAAGGCGGCGCAGATGATTCTCGCCGAGCGCCGCCGCGAGGCCGCGCCGCAGGTCGTCGAAAGCGCCATGGCTACCGGCGGCAAGGAGGCGGTGGAGGCCTGAGGATCGCTACACCCCGTATCGCGTGGCGCCCGGCGCCGCAGCGGTCGACGCTGAAAACGGAAATGGCAGACAACAATAAGAGCCCCCACAAGGGGCGGGAGAGCCGCAATGACCGAGTACGCAACGACCCCTTCCTACACAGTGCCTGCGACCACGCCCCAGGAGGAGCGCAAGGTGATCTTCGCCTCCTCGCTGGGCACGGTCTTCGAGTGGTACGACTTCTTCCTCTACGGCGCCCTGGCGGCGGTGATCAGCAAGCAGTTCTTCGCCGGCGTCAACGACACCACCGCCTTCATCTTCGCCCTGATGGCCTTCGCCGCCGGCTTCCTGGTGCGGCCCTTCGGCGCGCTGGTGTTCGGCCGCCTGGGCGACATGATCGGGCGCAAGTACACCTTCCTGGTGACCATCCTGCTGATGGGGCTGTCGACCTTCGCCGTCGGCCTGCTGCCCACCTATGCCTCGATCGGTGTCGCCGCGCCGATCATCCTGGTCACCTTGCGCATGCTCCAGGGCCTGGCCCTGGGCGGCGAGTACGGCGGCGCGGCGATCTACGTCGCCGAGCACGCCCCGGCGAACAAGCGCGGTAGCTACACCAGCTGGATCCAGTCCACCGCGACCCTCGGCCTGTTGCTCTCGCTGCTGGTGATCCTGGCTTGCCGCCAGTTGACCGGCGACGAGTTCGAGACCTGGGGCTGGCGCCTGCCATTCCTGCTGTCCATCGTCCTGCTGGGCATCTCCACCTGGATCCGCCTGTCCATGCGCGAGTCGCCGGCGTTCCTCAAGATGAAGGCCGAGGGCAAGGTCAGCAAGGCGCCGCTGCGCGAGTCCTTCACCCAGTGGGGCAACCTGAAGGTGGTGCTGACCGCGCTGTTCAGCATCAATGCCGGCCAGGCGGTGACCTTCTACACGGCGCAGTTCTACGTGCTGTTCTTCCTCACCCAGGTGCTCAAGGTCGATGGCGGCACCGCCAACGGTCTGCTGATCGTCGCCCTGGTGCTTGGCGCGCCGTTCTTCATCGTCGCCGGCTGGCTGTCCGACCGCATCGGCCGCAAGCCGGTGCTGCTGGCCGGCCTGCTGCTCGCCACGCTGTTCTACTTCCCGCTGTTCAAGGGCTTGACCCACTACGCCAATCCGGCCATCGACCAGGCCAGCCGGCAGTCGCCGATCAGCGTGGTGGCCGACCCGGCGACCTGCACCTTCCAGTTCGACCCGGTGGGCAAGGCGACCTTCGACAGCCCCTGCGACAAGGTCAAGACCTTCCTGGTCAAGTCCGGCCTGCCCTACTCGACGGTGGCGGCGCCCGCCGGCAGCGACGTCAGGATACGGGTCGGCGAGACCGAGATCGCCGGCTTCGACGCCGAAGCGATGGCGGCCGCGGTGAAGGCGGCAGGCTACCCGCAGCAGGCCGACGGTAGCCAGGTGAACAAGCCGATGGTGATCGCCATCATCTTCGCCCTGGTGCTGATCTCCACCCTCTGCTACGGCCCGCTGGCGGCGCTGATGGTCGAACTGTTCCCGACCCGCATCCGCTATTCCTCGCTGTCCCTGCCGTACCACATCGGCAACGGCTGGTTCGGCGGCTTCCTGCCCACGGTCTCGTTCGCCCTGGTGGTGTACACCGGCGACATCTTCTACGGCCTCTGGTATCCGGTGCTGATCACCGGCGGCAGCCTGGTCTGCGCCTTGCTGTTCCTCCGCGAAACCCGCCATACCGATATCCACCGGTGACATCGCGCCCCGTTCCCGGCATGGGGACGGGGCGCACATTCCCTCCGTGATGTGCCTGTCTTCTCAGAAAAGTCTGGCTTGCCAGTTTTCTTTCTTTGTCTTTCTGCCACACTTCTGGCGTCAAAAAACGCCTTTCCAGCGCCTACAATAGCGGGAAAACCCTATGGCGCTGCTTGCCGGTGCCGGGGACGGCCTATACAGTCCGCGCGATTGACGGGCCGTTGTGGCGGCAGGAACGAATCCGGACTCGAGTCTTGGGGAAAAATGTGAAGAACTGGACTGTTCGCCAGCGAATCCTGGCAAGTTTCGCCGTGATCATCGCGATCATGCTGCTGATGGCCGCTACTGCGTACGTGAAGATGTTGACGGTGGAAAAGGGCGCCTACCGTGTCCAGGACGACGCCATGCCGGGGATGTACTTCATCACCCTGGTACGCAGTTCGTGGACCGACAACTACCTGCAGACCCAGGAACTGTTCGGCGTCACCGACGACCACGAGCTGAGCAAGGCCGAGGCTGACAGCATCCTTGCCAGCGAGGAGCGCCTGGACCAGCAGATCGCCTCCTACCAGAAGACCATGAACCCGGACGAGGCCCGCGACCACGAGCTGCTCGCCGGTTTCCTGGGTGTGCGCAAGGCCTACCTGGAGCAGCACGACAAGGTGCTCGAGCTGTATCGCGAGAAACGCTTCGAAGAAGCCGGCAAGCTCGTCGCCGGCCCGTTGACCGAGCACTGGCGCGACGGTCGCAAGTACCTCAACGAGCTGATCGAGCTGAACAAGGACATCGCCGATCGCGCCTCGGAGAACATCGTCAACGCGGTGGACGACGCCGAACTGAGCATGCTGGTGACCCTGTTGCTGGCGGTGGTGGTAGCCGGCATCTGCGGGTTCCTGCTGTTGCGGGCGATCACCCAGCCGATCCAGAAGATCGTCCGCAGCCTCGACCTGATGGCCGGCGGCGACCTCACCGCGCGCCTGAACCTTGGCCGCCGCGACGAGTTCGGCGCCATCGAGACCGGTTTCAATGGCATGGCCGAGGAACTCAAGGGCCTGGTGTCGCAGGCCCAGCGTTCTTCGGTGCAGGTCACCACCTCGGTCACCGAGATCGCCGCGACCTCCAAGCAGCAGCAGGCCACCGCCACCGAAACCGCTGCGACCACCACGGAGATCGGCGCCACTTCTCGCGAGATCGCCGCCACCTCGCGCGACCTGGTGCGGACCATGAGCGAAGTCTCCGGTGCCGCCGAGCAGACTTCGACCCTGGCCGGTTCCGGCCAGTTGGGCCTGGCGCGCATGGAGGAAACCATGCACCACGTGATGGGTGCGGCCGACCTGGTCAACGCCAAGCTGGCGATCCTCAACGAGAAGGCCGGCAACATCAACCAGGTGGTCACCACCATCGTCAAGGTCGCCGACCAGACCAACCTGCTCTCGCTGAACGCCGCCATCGAGGCGGAGAAAGCCGGCGAGTACGGCCGCGGGTTCGCCGTGGTGGCCACCGAGGTGCGCCGGCTGGCGGACCAGACCGCGGTCGCCACCTACGACATCGAGCAGATGGTGCGCGAGATCCAGTCGGCGGTATCGGCCGGGGTGATGGGCATGGACAAGTTCTCCGAGGAGGTCCGCCGCGGTATCGCCGAGGTCGGCCAGGTCGGCGAGCAACTGTCGCAGATCATCCAGCAGGTGCAGGCGCTGGCGCCGCGGGTGCAGATGGTCAACGAGGGTATGCAGGCCCAGGCTACCGGTGCCGAGCAGATCAACCAGGCGCTGGTGCAACTGGGCGAGGCCACCGGGCAGACCGTGGAGTCGCTGCGCCAGGCCAGCTTCGCCATCGATGAGCTGAACCTGGTGGCGAACGGGCTGCGCAACGGCGTATCCCGCTTCAAAGTCTGAGGCTGTGACCGTGTCCCGCTCCACCGGCGATCATCGACGCACCAGCAAGCTGTTCCTGCTGTTCCGCATGGAAGGCGACCGCTATGCCCTGGATGCCCGCGAAGTGGTCGAAGTGCTGCCGCTGCTGCGCCTGAAGCGCATTCCGGAGGCGCCGGAATGGGTCGCCGGGGTGTTCTCCCATCGCGGCGTCCTGGTCCCGGTGCTCGACCTCTGCGCAATGGCCTTCGGCCGCGCGGCGCTGGCCCGCACCAGCACGCGCATCGTGCTGGTCGAATACCGCGCCCGCCAGGAGCGGGAGCCGGTCTGGCTCGGGCTGATCCTCGAACAGGCCACCGATACCCTGCGCTGCGAACCGTCGGCGTTCCGCGACTATGGCCTGGACAACGGCGGGGCCCGCTATCTCGGCCCGGTCTATGAAGGACCACGGGGACTGGTGCAATGGGTGCGGGTCGAGGCATTGCTGCCCGACGAAGTGCGCGCCCTGCTGTTCCCGCCGGAGTGCGGCGAGGGGGCGGCATGAACGATCGCTTCGAACGCCTGCTCAAGAGCAGGATCGGCCTGGATGCCAGCTCGGTGGGCAGCGCGGTGATCGAGCGCGCGGTACGCCAGCGCATGAGCGGCCTCGCGCTGCACGACGAGGACGAATACTGGATGCGCCTGAACGGCTCGCCGGGCGAGGTGCAGGCGCTGATCGAAGCGGTGGTGGTGCCGGAGACCTGGTTCTTCCGCTACCCGGAGTCGTTCACCACCCTCGCCAGGCTGGCCTTCGAGCGCCTGCCGAGCCTGGGCGGCGGACGCGCGCTAAGGATCCTCAGCCTGCCCTGTTCCACCGGCGAGGAGCCGTATTCCATCGTCATGGCCTTGCTCGATGCCGGGCTCTCCGAGTACCTGTTCGAGGTCGACGCCCTGGACGTCAGCGCTCGGGTGATCGAGCGCGCCAGCCTCGGGGTGTACGGCAGGAATTCCTTTCGCGGCGATGAACTGGGGTTTCGCGACCGCCATTTCAGCGAGGTTGCCGATGGCTACCAGTTGGCCGAGCAGGTTCGCCGCAAGGTGCGCTTCCGCTGCGGCAATTTGCTCGATCCCGGGCTACTGGCGGGCGAGGCACCCTACGATTTCGTGTTCTGTCGCAACCTGCTGATCTATTTCGACCGCCCGACCCAGAGCGAGGTGGTCGAGGTGCTCAAGCGCCTGTTGCGGCCGGACGGCGCGATGTTCATCGGACCAGCCGAGGCGAGCCTGCTCAGCCAGCATGGCATGCAGCCGATCGGCGTGCCGCTGTCTTTCGTGTTCCGCCGGACCAGCGAGGCGCCCCGCGGCGCGCGGCCCAAAGCGGTGAGCGACGGAGCGCGCCCGGTCGTTGCCGCCGCCGTGGAGCGTGCGAGTATTCGGCCTCCGCCGCCGCCACCGGCGAAACCGCGCCAACGCCTGTCCAGCCTGGTTCCGCCAGCCAGCGGCCAGCCCCTCGCCAGTCCCGTCGGCGAGTTCGACGAAATCGCCCGCCTGGCGGATGCCGGCCAGCACCGCGAGGCGCGCGCCGCCTGCGAGCGCCAACTGGCCGCGCGTGGGCCGTCGGCCACGGTCTTCTACTGGCTCGGGCTGCTCAGCGATGTCGCCGGGCAGGAGCAGGAAGCCCAGGATTTCTACCGCAAGGCCCTGTACCTGGAGCCGCAGCACGCCGAGGCGCTGGCGCACCTGGCGGCGCTGCTCGCCGCCCGCGGCGACCATGCCGGCGCCCGGCGCCTGCAGCAACGCGCGGCCCGTGGAGTGAACAAAGATGGTTGAGGCGAGCCTGACCTTGCTCGATACCCAACAGGTGGATGACTGCTGGAACCGCATTGGCGTGCATGGCGACAAGTCCTGCGAACGCCTGGCCGAGCATGTCCATTGCCGCAACTGCGAGATCTACGCTGCCGCCGCGACCTCTCTGCTGGACCGCATCGCCTTGCGCCAGGACCAGCTCGACAGCGCCGAAACGATGGACAGCCAGCGCGAACAGAGCGACCTCGGCGAGACGCGCTCGATCCTGGTGTTCCGCCTGGGCGAGGAGTGGTTCGGTCTGGCCACCGGCAGCCTGGTGGAAGTGGCGCCGATGAACCCTATCCATTCCCTGCCGCACCAGCGCTCGCGCGCCCTGCAAGGGGTGACCAACGTGCGCGGCGCGCTGGTCGCCTGTCTTTCCCTGGGCGAACTGCTGGATCTCGAACCCGGCGCCGCGCCGGTCAGCGAGCGCCGGGTGGTTCCGCGCATGCTGATCATTTCCGCCGCCGGCGGTCCGGTGGTGGCGCCGGTGGAGGAAGTCGACGGCATCCATGCGATTCCGCTGGCGCGGATACTGCCGCCCAACCACGCCGACGGCCAGGCCTCGCGCCGGCACGTGGCCGGCGTGCTGCAATGGCGTGAGCGGAGCATCACCCTGCTCGACGAAGGCCCTCTCCTGCAAGCCGTAGCGCGGAGCCTGGCATGACCCCGGACCAGATGAGAGACGCGTCGCTGCTCGAGCTGTTCCGGCTCGAGGCGGAGGCCCAGACCCAGGTGCTCAACGCCGGCCTGATGGCGCTGGAGCGCAGCCCGACCCAGGCCGACCAACTGGAAGCCTGCATGCGCGCCGCGCACTCGCTGAAAGGCGCGGCGCGGATCGTCGGGCTGGACGCCGGCGTGCGCGTGGCGCACGTCATGGAGGATTGCCTGGTGGAGGCGCAGGACGGACGCCTGCTCCTGCAATCGGAACATATCGATGCGTTGCTCCAGGGCTGCGACCTGTTGCTGCGTATCGGCACCCCGCCCGCCGGCGACGCAGGCTGGGCCGAAGGCGCCGGGCGGGAAGAGATCGACGGCCTGGTGCAGCGCCTCGAAGGCCTGGTGCGCAGCGGCCTGCCGCTGGCCCGCGCGGAGCTGCCGGCGACGACTCCCGGCTTGCCGGAAGCGGCCCCCGAGGCGCCGCCAGCGACGACAACGACGAGGAGCCCGCCGGGCAGGCGGGCGGCGAACAGGCCGAGGAGCGCCGCAGCCGGGTCCTGCGGGTCACCGCCGAGCGCCTGGACCGGCTGCTGGATATCTCCAGCAAGTCGCTGGTGGAGTTCCAGCGCATCAAGCCGCTGGCCGATTCCCTGCAACGCCTGCGTCGCCTGCAGTCCAGCGCTAGCCGCGCGCTCGACGTGGTACGCGAGACGGTCCAGGAAACCGCCCTCGACCCGCAGGCCCAGGCCATGCTCGGCGAGGCGCGGCAACTGATCGGCGAATGCCAGCAGATGCTGGTGCAGCACATCGCCGATCTCGACGAGTTCGCCTGGCAGGGCGGCCAGCGCGCCCAGGTGCTCTACGACGCGGCGCTGGCCTCGCGGATGCGACCGTTCGCCGACGTCCTTAGCGGCCAGGCGCGGATGGTTCGCGACCTGGGCCGCTCGCTGGGCAAGCAGGTGCGCCTGCTGGTCGAGGGCGAAAGCACCCAGGTCGACCGGGATGTCCTGGAAAAACTCGAAGCGCCGCTCACCCACCTGCTGCGCAATGCCGTCGATCACGGTATCGAGGCGCCGGAAACCCGCCTCGCCGCCGGCAAGGCGGCCGAGGGCAGGATCACCATCCGCGCCCGCCACCACGCCGGCATGCTGGTCCTGGAACTGAGCGACGACGGCGGCGGCATCGATCTGCAGCGCCTGCGCGAGACCGTGCTCAATCGCCAGTTCGCCACCGCCGAGACCGCGGCGCAATTGAGCGAGGAGGAACTCCTGGCGTTTCTCTTCCTGCCCGGCTTCAGCATGCGCGAGCAGGTCACCGAGGTGTCCGGTCGCGGCGTCGGACTGGACGCCGTGCAGCACATGGTCCGCCAGTTGCGTGGCGGCGTGCGCATGGAGCAACGCCAGGGGCAGGGCACGCTGTTCCACGTCGAGGTGCCGCTGACCCTGTCCGTGGTGCGCAGCCTGGTGGTGGAGATCGGCGAGGAGGCCTACGCCTTTCCGCTGGCGCACATCGAGCGCATGTGCGAGCTGGAGGCGGAGGAGATCGTCCAGCTCGAAGGTCGCCAGCACTTCTGGTACGAGGGGCGCCATGTCGGCCTGGTCTCGGCTGCGCAACTGCTGCAGCGGCCCGAGAGCAGCCGCACCGAAGGGGCTATCCCGGTAGTGGTAGTGCGCGACCGCGATGCGGTCTACGGCGTCGCCGTGGAGCGTTTCGTCGGCGAGCGTACCCTGGTGGTGATGCCTCTCGATCCGCGCCTGGGCAAGGTGCGCGACGTTTCCGCCGGCGCCTTGCTGGACGACGGTTCGCCGGTGCTGATCCTGGACGTCGAGGACCTCCTGCATTCGGTCGGCAAGCTGCTCAGCAGCGGCCGCCTGGAGCGCATCGATCGCAGCCGACGGCAGGCCGGCGGGGCGCAACGCAAGCGCATCCTGGTGGTCGACGACTCGCTCACGGTGCGTGAGCTGGAACGCAAGCTCCTGCTCGGCCGCGGCTACGACGTGGCAGTGGCGGTGGATGGCATGGACGGCTGGAACGCCCTGCGCTCGGAGCATTTCGACCTGCTCATCACCGATATCGACATGCCGCGCATGGACGGTATCGAACTGGTCACCCTGGTGCGTCGCGACAGCCGCCTGCAGTCGCTGCCGGTGATGGTGGTGTCCTACAAGGATCGTGAGGAGGACCGTCGGCGCGGTCTCGACGCCGGCGCCGACTATTATCTGGCGAAGGCCAGTTTCCACGATGAGGCCTTGCTGGATGCCGTCGTCGTCCTGATCGGAGAAGCACAGGGTTGAGGATCGGAATCGTCAATGACATGCCGTTGGCCGTCGAGGCGCTGCGCCGCGCGCTGGCCTTCGAGCCGCAGCACCAGATCGTCTGGGTCGCCAGCAACGGTGCCGAGGCGGTGACCCAGTGCGCCGCCGATACGCCCGACGTGGTGCTGATGGACCTGCTCATGCCGGTGATGGACGGCGTCGAGGCAACTCGTCGGATCATGGCGGAAAGTCCTTGCGCGATCGTGATTGTTACCGTCGATATCGAGCAGAATGTGCACCGGGTTTTCGAAGCGATGGGATATGGGGCGCTCGATGCGGTGAACACGCCGGCGCTGGGCATCGGCAACCCGCAAACGGCGGCGGCGCCGTTGTTGCGCAAGATTCAGAACGTCGGCTGGCTGATCGGCCAGCGCGATAACCGTGGCAAGGTCCAGGTGGTGCCGCCGAAGGCCGGCGGGGCGCGCCAGCGTCTGGTGGCGATCAGCGCCTCGGCTGGCGGTCCGGCGTCGCTCGCGGTGTTGCTCAAGCAACTGCCGGCCAGTTTCAATGCCGCGGTGGTGCTGGTGCAGCATGTCGACGAGGTCTTCGCCGCCGGCATGGCCGAATGGCTGGCCAGCGAATCGAAGCTGCCGGTGCGCCTGGCGCGCGATGGCGAGCCGCCGATACCGGGGCAGATCCTGCTGGCGGGGACCAACAATCACATCCGCCTGTTGCGCAACGGTTCGCTGGTGTACACCGCCGAACCGCGTTCTTTCGTCTACCGGCCGTCCATCGACGTGTTTTTCGAGAGCGTGGCGAACTACTGGCGTGGCGACGCCGTGGGCGTGCTGCTGACCGGCATGGGCCGCGACGGCGCCCAGGGCCTCAAGCAGATGCGCGAGCGCGGCTTCCTCACCATCGCCCAGGACCAGGCCAGTTGCGCGGTCTACGGGATGCCGAAGGCCGCGGCGGCGATCGATGCCGCGGTGCAGATCCTTTCCCTGGAAAAGATCGCCCCGCGCCTGGCGGAGGTATTCGATTAGCCGGGCGCGAGTCCGGTCAGGCGCCAGGGTAGGCGCCGGCGCCCGCCGTGGCGGTGCGTGGAACAGCATTCAATTTGATACGAGGGGCCCCGGTCCCGGAGAGAAACATGCACAACCCTCATGAGAGCAAGACCGACCTGGGCGCCCCTCTGGACGGCGCGGTCATGGTACTGCTTGTCGATGATCAGGCCATGATCGGAGAGGCTGTGCGTCGCTCGCTGGCGAGCGAGGCGGGCATCGACTTCCACTTCTGTTCCGATCCGCAGCAGGCGGTGGCGGTGGCCAACCAGATCAAGCCGACGGTGATCCTCCAGGACCTGGTGATGCCCGGCGTCGACGGCCTCACGCTGCTCGCCGCCTACCGCGGCAACCCGGCGACCCGCGACATCCCGATCATCGTCCTGTCGACCAAGGAAGAGCCGACGGTGAAGAGCGCGGCGTTCGCCGCCGGCGCCAACGACTACCTGGTCAAGCTGCCGGACGCCATCGAGCTGGTGGCGCGGATCCGCTACCACTCGCGTTCGTACATCGCCCTGCAGCAACGCGACGAGGCCTATCGGGCGCTGCGCGAGAGCCAGCAGCAGTTGCTGGAGACCAACCTGGTGCTGCAGCGGCTGATGAACTCCGACGGCCTGACCGGGCTCTCCAACCGTCGTCACTTCGACGAATACCTGGAGATGGAGTGGCGCCGCTCGCTGCGCGAGCAGTCGCAACTGTCGCTGCTGATGATCGACGTGGACTATTTCAAGAGCTACAACGACACCTTCGGCCACGTCGCCGGCGACGAGGCCCTGCGCCAGGTCGCCGGGGCCATCCGCGAGGGCTGCAGTCGCTCCTCGGACCTGGCGGCGCGCTATGGCGGCGAGGAGTTCGCCATGGTCCTGCCGGGCACCTCGCCGGGCGGCGCGCGGCTGCTGGCGGAAAAGGTCCGGCGTACGGTGGAGAGCCTGCAGATCAGCCACGACCAGCCACGCCCGGGCTCGTACCTGACCGTCAGCATCGGCGTCAGCACCCTGGTGCCGGGCGGCGGCGGACAGACCTTCCGGGTTCTCATCGAGATGGCCGACCAGGCGCTCTACCAGGCCAAGAACAATGGCCGCAACCAGGTTGGCCTGATGGAACAGCCGGTGCCGCCAGCCCCGGCGGGCTGAGCGGCGCGCGGCGGCCATGCGTCGCCGGCCGGCATTAAATAGAGGCCGGCGTACTGCCCGCAGGGCGCAAGTGCAGTATACTTCGCAGCTTTTCGACGTTTTCCCGCGAGTGAGCGCCAGCCATGGAAATCAACCCGATCCTCAACAGCATCAAGGACCTCTCCGAGCGCACCCAGACCATTCGGGGGTATCTTTGACTACGATCAGAAGCATGATCGCCTGGTCGAAGTAAACCGCGAGCTCGAAGACCCCAACGTCTGGAACAACCCCGAATACGCCCAGAACCTCGGCCGCGAGCGCGCCCAGCTGGCGCAGGTGGTGGAAACCCTGGACGACCTGACCAGCGGCCTGGCCGATTCCCGCGACCTGCTGGACATGGCGGTCGAGGAAGACGACGAGGGCGCCGTCGACGACGTTGCCAACGAAGTCGAGCGTCTGCGCGAGATCCTCGAGAAGCTGGAATTCCGCCGCATGTTCAGCGGCGAGATGGACCCGAACAACGCCTACCTGGACATCCAGGCCGGCTCCGGCGGCACCGAGGCCCAGGACTGGGCCAACATGCTGCTGCGCATGTACCTGCGCTGGGCCGACAAGCACGGCTTCGACGCCACTATCATCGAGCTGTCCGAGGGCGAGGTCGCCGGCATCAAGGGCGCCACCGTGCACATCAAGGGCGAGTACGCGTTCGGCTGGCTGCGCACCGAGATCGGCGTGCACCGCCTGGTGCGCAAGAGTCCGTTCGACTCCGGCAACCGTCGCCACACCTCGTTCACCGCGGTGTTCGTATCGCCGGAAATCGACGACAACATCGAGATCGAGATCAACCCGGCCGACCTGCGCATCGATACCTACCGCTCCTCCGGCGCGGGCGGTCAGCACGTGAACACCACCGATTCGGCGGTGCGGATCACCCACGTGCCGACCAATACCGTGGTGGCGTGCCAGAACGAACGCTCCCAGCACGCCAACAAGGACACCGCGATGAAGATGCTGCGGGCCAAGTTGTACGAGCTGGAAATGCAGAAGCGTACCGCTGCGTCCCAGGCCCTGGAGGACTCCAAGTCCGACATCGGCTGGGGCCACCAGATCCGCTCCTACGTGCTCGACCAGTCGCGGATCAAGGACCTGCGTACCGGTATCGAGCGCAGCGACTGCGACAAGGTGCTCGACGGCGATCTAGACGAATACCTCGAAGCCAGCCTCAAACAGGGGCTGTAAAGTTGCTGCGCCTGGCCAGGCCGCGTTGGAAAATGGTTCGGACTGCTCGTTTACGATCGTGAACGCCGCGTCCTCGCCATTTCCCGCCTTGCCTGGCCGGCGTTCGCTACGCTTTTCGCCCCTGTTGCAATCCGTTTCCACAGGCAAGAGAGCCTAACCAGGAACCACCAAGACCATGAGCGACCAACAACTCGACCAGCACGAACTGCAACAGGAAGAAAACAAGCTGATCGCCCAGCGCAAGGAAAAACTTGCCGCCGTGCGCGAAGCCCGGGCCATCGCCTTCCCCAACGACTTCCGCCGCGACGCCTACTTCGCGGACCTGCAGAAACAGTACGCCGACAAGACCAAGGAAGAGCTGGAAGCCGCAGCGATCCCGGTCAAGGTGGCCGGTCGGATCATGCTCAACCGCGGTTCCTTCATCGTCCTCCAGGACAGCAGCGAGCGCCTGCAGGTCTACGTCAACCGCAAGACCCTGCCGGAAGAAACCCTGGCCGAGATCAAGACCTGGGACCTGGGCGACATCATCGGCGCCGAAGGCGTGCTGGCCCGCTCGGGCAAGGGCGACCTGTACGTCGACATGACCAGCGTGCGCCTGCTGACCAAGTCGCTGCGTCCGCTGCCGGACAAGCACCATGGCCTGACCGACACCGAGCAGCGCTACCGCCAGCGCTACGTCGACCTGATGGTCAACGAGGAAACCCGCCACACCTTCCGCGTGCGTTCCCAGGTCATCGCCCACATCCGCCGTTTCCTCAGCGAGCGCGGTTTCCTCGAAGTGGAGACCCCGATGCTGCAGACCATCCCCGGCGGTGCCGCGGCCAAGCCGTTCGAGACCCATCACAACGCGCTGGACATGGCCATGTTCCTGCGCATCGCCCCGGAGCTGTACCTCAAGCGCCTGGTGGTCGGCGGTTTCGAGAAGGTCTTCGAGATCAACCGCAACTTCCGTAACGAAGGCGTCTCGACCCGGCACAACCCCGAGTTCACCATGCTCGAGTTCTACCAGGCCTACGCCGACTACGAAGACAACATGGACCTGACCGAGGAACTGTTCCGCGAACTGGCCCAGGCGGTACTCGGTACCACCGACGTGCCCTACGGCGACAAGGTCTTCCACTTCGGCGAGCCGTTCGTGCGCCTGTCGGTGTTCGATTCGATCCTCAAGTACAACCCGGAGATCAGCGCTGCCGACCTCAACGACGTCGAGAAGGCGCGGGCCATCGCCAAGAAGGCCGGCGCCAAGGTCCTCGGCCACGAAGGCCTGGGCAAGCTGCAGGTGATGATTTTCGAGGAACTGGTGGAGCACAAGCTGGAGCAGCCGCACTTCATCACCCGCTACCCCTTCGAGGTTTCGCCGCTGGCCCGCCGCAACGACGAAGACCCGAGCGTCACTGACCGCTTCGAGCTGTTCATCGGCGGCCGCGAGATCGCCAATGCCTATTCCGAGCTGAACGACGCCGAGGACCAGGCCGAGCGCTTCATGTTGCAGGTCAAGGAGAAGGACGCCGGCGACGACGAGGCGATGCACTACGACGCCGACTTCATCAATGCCCTGGAATACGGCATGCCGCCGACCGCCGGCGAAGGCATCGGCATCGACCGCCTGGTGATGCTGCTGACCAACTCGCCGTCGATCCGCGACGTGATCCTGTTCCCGCACATGCGCCCGCAGGCCTGAGCGCCGCAACAGTCCATGGAAAAGCCGCCTTCGGGCGGTTTTTTCATGGCCGCGCGGTGTCCCGGCCGCCGGGCCAGGGGCCGATAGCCGCCGATCCGCCGGCTGACCACGGAAGGTGCGGGTGGGATCGGAGCTTCCCCGATAGCGGCCGATTGATTCCACGCGAAAAAGTCCGAACAATGCCCCATCGTCCGCGAGCGGAGGAAACACCGTGTCCCGAGTAGCTCCCAGAGACAGCGCCGCGCAGGCCGCCAGCGCGGTAGCCGAAAGCGTTCGTTACCAGGGCCGCAAGGCCAGCCGCCAGGGCAGCGAGCAGCGGCGCCAGGCGATTCTCGATGCCGCCATGCGCCTGATCGTCCGCGACGGCGTACGGGCCGTGCGCCACCGCGCGGTGGCCGCCGAGGCCCAGGTGCCGTTGTCGGCCACCACCTACTACTTCAAGGACATCGACGATCTCATCACCGACACCTTCGCCCTCTTCGTCGAGCGCAACGCAGAGGCGCTGTCGGCGTTCTGGAGCAGCGTGGAGGGCGACCTCCAGGAGATGGCCGCGGTGCTGGCCGACGACCCCGGCGCCCGTGGCTCGCTGGTGGAACGGATCGTCGAGCTGGCCGTGCAGTATGTCCAGGTCCAGCTCACCGAGCGCCGCGAGCACCTGCTGGCCGAACAGGCCTTCCGCCAGGAGGCGCTGCTCAACCCGCGCCTGCGCGAACTGGCCGATGCCCACCAGCGGATCCTCTCCCTCGGCGCCGTGCATTTCTTCCAGGTGCTCGGTTCCGGGCAGCCCGAGCAGGACGCCAAGGTGTTGACGTCGATTATTCTGCAGATGGAATATCAGGGCCTCGTGGACGGGGTCGAGCAACTGGCCGTGGACGAAATGCGCGCCATACTCAGACGGTACCTGAATCTGGTCATGGGCCTGTGACCTGAGCGTCAACCCCGCCATGGCGGGGTTTTTCATACCCGAACCTTCCCTCGGCCAGCCGGTCGCAGGTTGCGGAGGGTTCCTAAGGAGCGTGTGATGAAAGCCTGGCGTTGCCTGGTGGTCCTGAGTTTCCTGCTGTTGGGCGGTTGCCTGGTCACCTTCAAGGAGCCGATACCGCCGCGCGAGGCGGCGCCGAGCCACCTGCTCGGGACCTGGAGCCGCGAGAACGAGTGGAAGGAAGAACAATTCCTGGAGATCACCCGTTCCGGCAGCAATGTCTACCGCGCGCTCAGCTACGTGGACAGCAAGGACAATACCGAGAGCCTGGAGGACTACGGCTTCACCGTCTCCCACCAGGGCAAGCGCTGGTACCTGTCGGCCGGCCTGCCGAAGAGCCTGGGCGGCAACTTCGTCATCGCCGGCTTCGAGATCACCGACGGTGACGAGCTGGTGATCTACAACCTCGACGTCGAGCGCATCGTCGAGGACCTCGGCGCCGGCCAGCTCGACGGCGAGACCGTCGACAGCGAGCAGGGCAAGGGCGCGCTGGTGCGCAGCCCGTTGGAGAAGGTCTTCGCCTACCTGAACGATCCCGCCAATTCCGACGTGTTCGTCGAGGCCGCCCGCTTCCAGCGGGTCACCCAATGAGATTGCCGATGAGCCAGCGCAAGGCGCAGAACGACTACCAGAAGATCATCCGCTCCCTGTCCGATCGCATCGTCGAGGCGCAGACGCCGATCCGCGTGCTGGATGCGATCAAATGGGACGACGGGATCCGCCAGGACTTCCTCAAGGGCCGCGGCAAGCATGCGCCGAAGGTCGACCGCGGCTACTACGACAGCCGCCCGCTGGCCTTCGACGCCAGCGCCAAGAAGCAGGAATTCCAGAACATCGAGCGCGACATCACCCGCCAGTTGGGCCAGTTCAACCCGGTCGGGCAGATCATGCGGCGGATGTGCAAGGAATACCGGATGGTCATCCGCATGCTCGAGGCGCGCGGCACCCCGGACCTCGGGCTGATCTCCCAGGAACTCTACGGCTCGGCCTCGGACGCCTTCCATGCCGGTGATCCGACCCTGGCCGACCTCGGCCTGATGCTCTCCGACTACCTGAACAACATCGCCGACCGCGGCGATCTTAAGGACGAACCCAAGACCCTGACCGCCAAGGAGGTCGTGCCGATCCTCCAGGCGCGGCTGAACACCGTGTTCGGCGAGGAGGAGGGCACCATCCGCGTGTTCGAGTCCGACGGCATCGTCGCCGACGCGGCGGCCGGCGCCGACTACATCAAGGTGCGCGCCGACGCCCTGTTCAACGAGCGCGACGTGCGCGCGCTGGAGGTCCACGAGGGCCTGGTGCACGTCGGCACCACCCTGAACGGCCTGAGCCAGCCGATCTGCACCTTCCTCGCCAAGGGGCCGCCGTCCTCCACCGTGACCCAGGAAGGCCTGGCGATCCTGATGGAGGTGATCGCCTTCGCCTCCTACCCGACCCGCCTGCGCAAGCTGACCAATCGCACCCGGGCGATCCACATGGCCGAGGAGGGCGCCGATTTCCTCGACGTATTCCACTTCTACCGCGAGCAGGGCTACAGCCTGGAGGACAGCTACCAGAACGCCAGCCGGGTCTTCCGTGGCTCGACCCCGGATGGCCTGCCGTTCACCAAGGACCTGTCCTACCTGAAGGGCTTCATCCTCATCTATAACTACATCCAGCTCGCCGTGCGCAAGGGCAAGCTCGAACAGATCCCCCTGCTGTTCTGCGGCAAGACCACCCTGGAAGACATGCGCACCCTGCGCCAACTGGTGGACGAGGGCCTGGTGGCGCCGCCGAAATACCTGCCGCCGCAGTTCCGCGACCTCAACGCGCTGTCGGCCTGGATGTGCTTCTCGAACTTCCTCAACCACCTCAGCCTGGACCGCATCGAAGCGGACTACGCGAACATTCTCTGACCGCTCCCCGCCGTGCCGGTCTTTCCCGGTGCGCGCGGGCGGTCGGCCGGCAAGCAAGGAGAACGGCGATGGCCAGCCACGAACTCGACTACCGCATCCTCGGCGAATCCATGCAGACCGTGGAGATCGAACTCGACCCCGGGGAAACCGTGATCGCCGAGGCCGGGGCGATGAACTACATGACCGGCGACATCCGCTTCACCGCGCGGATGGGCGACGGCTCCGACGGCAGCCTGCTGGGCAAGCTGTGGAGCGCCGGCAAGCGCAAGCTCGGTGGCGAGTCGGTGTTCATGACCCACTTCACCAACGAAGGCCAGGGCAAGCAGCACGTGGCCTTTGCCGCGCCCTATCCGGGCAGCGTGGTGGCGGTGGACCTGGACGATGTCGGCGGGCGCCTGTTCTGCCAGAAGGACTCGTTCCTCTGCGCGGCCTATGGCACCCGGGTCGGCATCGCCTTCGCCAAGCGCCTGGGCGCCGGTTTCTTCGGCGGCGAGGGCTTCATCCTGCAGAAGCTCGAGGGCGATGGCCTGGTCTTCGTCCACGCCGGCGGTACGCTGATCCGCCGCCAGTTGAATGGCGAGACGCTGCGGGTCGACACCGGTTGCCTGGTGGCCTTCACCGATGGCATCGACTACGACGTGCAACTGGCCGGCGGCCTGAAGAGCATGCTGTTCGGCGGCGAAGGATTGCTGCTGACCACCCTCAAGGGCAGCGGCACCGTCTGGCTGCAGAGCCTGCCGTTCTCGCGCCTGGCCGGGCGCATCTACGACGCCACCTTTCGCGCCCGCGAAGAGGTAAGGACCAACAACGGATGAAGCGCCTGCTGATCCCGCTGCTGGTACTCGGCGCGCTGTTCCTCGGTGGTTGCAGTTCGCTGCTGTTCTATCCCGAGCCGGTGGTGCAGATCACCCCGGCGCGCGCCGGGCTGGAGTACCGCGACGTCACCCTGACCACCGCCGACGGCGTGCGCCTGCGCGCCTGGTGGCTGCCGGCGAAGAAAGGCGTGCCGGTGAAAGGCACCGTGCTCTACCTGCACGGCAACGGCGGCAACCTGTCCTGGCACCTCGGCGGCACCTGGTGGCTGCCCGCCGAGGGCTACCAGGTGCTGATGCTCGACTATCGCGGCTACGGCCAGTCGGAGGGCGAGCCGGGACTGCCGGAGGTCTACCGCGACATCGACGCGGCGTTCGCCTGGCTCGACCAGGCGCCGGAGGTGAAGGGCACCGAGCGCGTGCTGCTGGGGCAGAGTCTCGGCGGCGCGCTGGCGATCCACTACCTGGTCGAGCATCCGCAGCGCCAGGGCCAGTTCAAGGCGCTGGTGTTCGACGGGGTACCGGCGAGCTACCGCGGCATCGCCCGGCACATGCTGGACGGTTCCTGGCTGACCTGGCCGCTGCAGGTGCCGCTGTCCTGGCTGGTGCCCGACGACGACAGCGCCATCCATTCGGTGGCGCGGCTTTCTGGCGCACCCATGCTGTTCTTTCACAGTATCGACGATACCATTGTGCCCCTCGAGAACGGCATCGCCCTGTACCGCCAGGCGCGGCTGCCGAAGGTCCTGCAACTGACCCGAGGCGGCCACGTGCAGACCTTCGCCGAAGCGACCTGGCAGGAAGTGATGCTGCGCTTCCTCGACGATCCCCATGGCTTCACCGGCCTGCGCCGGCTGGCCGAAATCCCGAACCGCGAATCCGCGAAACCCGAAGGCAATCCATGAGCGACCGTAACGTACTCCCCTGCATCCTGACCGGCATCGGTACCATCTTCGTCACTGTCGGCGTGCTCTGGTACTACGGCTACCTGCATTTCGCCAAGCCGCAGGACGCCCTGTTGCTGGCCGATTTCACCATGCTGAAGAGCCTGCCCGGCGAAGATGTGAAGCTGTCCCTGGAGCCGGCCAAGCAGGTCGCGCAGTGCATCGATGGCGTCCTGGTGCTGTTCGACACCGAGCAGAAGGGCCTTTCCGGCGTGCTGGTGGACAACAGGAAGCACGCCGTGCGCTGCGCCGGACAGGAAGTCCCGCAGGAAGTGAAATGACCGAGGTCCGCGTCTGGCAGGGGGACATCACCCGTCTTGCGGTGGATGCCATCGTCAACGCGGCGAACTCCTCGCTGCTCGGTGGGGGCGGGGTCGACGGCGCCATCCACCGCGCCGCCGGTGCCGAGCTGGTGGCGGCCTGCCGCCTGCTGCACGGTTGCAAGACCGGCGAGGCGAAGATCACCCGCGGGTTCCGTCTGCCGGCGGCCCACGTGATCCACACCGTCGGCCCGGTCTGGCGCGGCGGCGACAACGGCGAAGCGGAGCTGCTGGCCAGCTGCTACCGGCGCAGCCTGGCCCTGGCCGAGCAGGCCGGGGCGACCAGCGTCGCGTTCCCCGCCATCAGCTGCGGCATCTACGGTTATCCCTTGGAGCAGGCCGCGGCCATCGCCGTCGAAGAGGTCTGCCGGCAACGCCCGGCGCACAGCAGCCTGGAGGAAATCGTCCTGGTTGCCTTCGATAGCTCGATGGCCGAGCGCTACCAGCGCTTGCTCGGCGAGCGGCCTGTGGCCCGCTGATACCTGGAAAGCTCGGGCCACGCCCATGAAAAAGCCCCGCCGGATGGCGGGGCTTTTGGCTTCCGTAGGGCCTATCAGCCGCTGACGGAGGAGCGTGGCGCGACCGGCTTGGCGTCGTTGGAAATGGTGACTTCCACCCGACGGTTCATGGCACGGCCGGAGCTGGTGCCGTTGCTGGCCACCGGATATTCCTTACCGTAGCCACGGGTGGCTACGCGTTCCGGGCTGATGCCGCGGCTGAGCAGGGCCATGCGCACCGAGTCGGCACGACGCTCGGACAGGCGCTGGTTGTAGTTGGCGGAACCGGTGCTATCGGTGTAGCCCTCTACGATCACCTGGCGCTCCGGGTTCTGCTGGAGGAACTCGGCCAGTTGCTGGATGTTGCGCATGGCGCCGGGCTTCAGGTCGGACTTGTCGAGATCGAACAGAACGTCGCCGAAGGTCACCATGGTGCCGCGCGAGGTCTGCTTGGCATTCAGTTGGCTACGCAGCTTGTCCAGTTGCGCGGTGCGCGCGTCGAGGCGGGCCTGGGCGCGCTGGGCGGAGGCGTTCTGCAACTGCGCCTCGGCATTGCGCAGGACGATGGTCTGCTTGGCCAGTTCGATGCGCTGGTTGGTCAGGTAGGCCAATTGGTCCACGTCGCGCTGGTCTTCGCCATCCTGATAGGCCTTGTCGGCCTTGGCCAGCCAGTCGCCGGCGTCCTTGGTTTCCAGGGCCGCGACCTTGGTCGCGTCGGGCTGCGACTGCAGCGCGGAGAAGTTGCTGCGGGCCTGTTCCAGGTTGGCGTTCGGCGGCGTGGAGCAGGCGGCCAGCGCCAGGGCCAGCAGGGATACGGCGGGGAGGGCAATGTACTTACGCATAGGGGTCATCCTTAATCACGAATCGACGAAAGAAGGGCGGAATCCGGCTTAGTGCTGCGTATCGCGCATGCCTTCCTCACGCAGTTCCATGACGCCCTGCTGGGCATCCTTCACGGCTTTCTGCGCCTTGGCGGCCTGGGTCTTGCGCTCGGCGACCCGGGCGTCCCACTCGGCCTGCTGCGCCAGGCGCTTGGCCTGGTCGTATTCCTTGTCGTTCATGGCGATGCGCGCCTGGCTCAGCTTGTCCTGGGCGGACTTCATCTCGACCGGGGCATATTCCGGGCCGCCGGCGCTTACCGCGTTATTCACCGCGGACTCGGTCACGGCGAACTGCTCGGTCGGCGGGTTGCCGGCGCAGCCGGCCAGGACCAGGCTGCTGCCTACGGCCAGCAGGGCCAGCTTGAGGCCACGCAGGGAACCGGTGTGTTGCTTGCTCATCGCTTTTTGCTCCATGGGAAATTTCCTCTGACAGGGATGCTGATTCCTTGGCTTTCATCTCTGGCCATTACCGTGGGCGCGTTTCCGGCCCTCCGGTCTTTTCTTCCTGCTCACTGAGCAAGCCTCTGCCAGGCCTCTGTTTCAGGGGCTTGGCGATTGGCCATGTACTTTTAGTGACTCCCCCGCTGGTTCAGGGGTTCAAAAAAAAATCTGAAATTTTCTGACTGAACAGTCGGCTTCCGGCGTGGTCGCAGAACGCCACCTCTGCTCACTAAAGCCCGTCCTACAGGGCTCTAGTCCACGAAACGCACAACTGCCGCAGCGCTCCAGGACGGAACACTCGGGCAGAAAAAAGCCCCACCTGAGTGGGGCTGGAGGAGGCCAGTGGGGCCTTTCAGAAACGCTTGCGCAACAGTCGCAGACCGTTGAACACCACCAGCAGGCTGGCGCCCATGTCGGCGAATACCGCCATCCACAGGGTGCCTTCGCCGGCCAGGGTAAGGGCGAGGAACACCGCCTTGATGCCCAGGGCCAGGGTGATGTTCTGGACCAGGATCGCGTGGGTGGTGCGCGACAGCCGGACGAATTGCGGCAACTTGCGCAAGTCGTCGTCCATCAGCGCGACGCCGGCGGTCTCGATGGCCGTGTCGGTGCCCGCCGCGCCCATGGCGAAGCCGATGTCGGCGCGGGCCAGGGCCGGCGCGTCGTTGATCCCGTCGCCGACCATGCCGACCCGCGAGCCGTCGGCCTGGCGCGCTTCCACTTCACGCAGCTTGTCCTCCGGCAGGAGGTTGCCGCGAGCTGCGTCGATGCCTACCTGGGCAGCGATGGCGGCTGCGGTGTGCGGGTTGTCGCCGGTGAGCATCAGGGTCTTCACGTCCAGCGCGTGCAGCTCGCGGATCGCCTCGCGGCTGCTGTCCTTGACCCCGTCGGCGACGGCGAAGAGGGCCCGCACGCGCTGCGGATCGCACAGCGCGATGACCGTCTTGCCCTGGCGCTCCAGGGCGTCCAGGCGCTCTTCCAGGGCCGGCGAGCAGAGGCCCAGTTCCTCCACCAGGCGATGGTTGCCGAGGTGGTAGAGGACGCCGTCGATGCGTCCGCTGACGCCTCGTCCCGGCAGGGCGGCGAGGTCCTCGACCACGCCCAGGGCAAGGCCGTCCTCTTCCGCTGCGTTGGCCACGGCGCGCGATACCGGGTGGTCGGAACGCGCGGCCAGGCTGGCGGCGAGCAGGCGCGCATCCGTCCCGTCAGCCTCCGCGATCGGCAGGTAGTCGGTCTGTTGCGGTTTGCCATGGGTGATGGTGCCGGTCTTGTCGAGGGCGACCCAGGACAGCTTGCGCCCGAGTTCGAGGAACACCCCGCCCTTGATCAGGATGCCCAGGCGCGCCGCGGCGGAAAGGCCGCTGACGATGGTCACCGGGGTGGAGATCACCAGCGCGCAGGGACAGGCGATCACCAGCAGCACCAGGGCGCGGTAGATCCAGTCCAGCCAGGCGCCGCCGAACAGCAGCGGCGGCAGCACCGCGGTGGCGAGGGCGATGAGGAATACCACCGGGGTGTAGACGCGGGCGAAACTGTCGACGAAACGCTGGGTCGGTGCGCGGGAACCTTGGGCTTCCTCCACGGCGTGGATGATCCGGGCCAGGGTGCTGTCGTCGGCGCGGCGGGTGACGCGGTACTCCAGCGCGCCCTCGCCGTTGATGCTGCCGGCGAACACCGGCTCGCCGACCTCCTTCTCCACCGGCAGGCTTTCGCCGGTGATCGGCGCCTGGTTGACGCTGGAGCGGCCGCTGGTCACCTCGCCGTCGAGGGCGATGCGTTCGCCGGGCTTCACGCGCACGGTGGCTTCCAGTTCCACTTGCTTGGCCGGCAGCTCCTTCCATTCGCCGCCGACCAGTACCGTGGCCTGTTCCGGAGCCAGTTGCAGCAGGCCGCGGATGGCGTTGCGCGCGCGATCCAGGGACTTCGCCTCGATCAGCTCGGCGATGGCGAACAGCACGCTGACCATCGCCGCTTCCGGCCACTGGCCGATGAGCACGGCGCCGGTCACGGCGATACTCATCAGGGCGTTGATGTTCAGGTTGCGGTTCTTCAGTGCGATCCAGCCCTTGCGGTAGGTCGGCAGGCCGGCGCCGAGGATGGCCAGCAGGGCGAGGCCGGCGACCACCCAGTCCGGCGCCAGGCCGAACCATTCGACGATCTCCGAGGCCAGCGCCATCGCGCCGGCCAGGGCCAGCGGCCACCAGGGCTTCGCCGGCGCTTGCGAGGGGCCGTCGGTATTTTCGCCGGCATCCAGCGGCACCGCCTGCATGCCGAGGCCGGCGATCAGCTTCTGCAGCGGCTCGACGCTGTCGAAGCGATGCTGGACGCGCAGCAGGCGCTGCATCAGGTTGAATTCCAGCGACTCCACTGCCGGCTGGCGACCGAGGGCGTCGCGGATCAGGCGTTCCTCGGTCGGGCAGTCCATCGCTTCGATGCGCAGGTCGCTCCAGCGCAACTCGGCGTTGCCGGCCAGGGTTCCGATGGCGGCCACCGCCGGGCGAGGCGCGTGGCGGTGCCCATGATCATGTCCGTGACCGTGACCGTGACAGCAAGTGTCGGCGTGTTCGTGGCTCATGGAAACAATTCCCGTTTGACGTGTTGGGTGCGATTGCACACCCTGTAGCAACTACAGAGTCAAGCGGTACTGCCAATTCGGGTAGCCGCGTCGGCGATTGGAGGAGGGTTGGCATGAAGATCGGTGAGCTGGCGAAGAGAACCGGTTGCCCGGTGGAGACCATCCGCTACTACGAGCGCGAAGGCCTGTTGCCCGAGCCCGCGCGTAGCGAAGGCAACTATCGGCAATACACCCTGGCGCATGTCGAGCGCCTGTCGTTCATCCGTCACTGCCGCTCGCTGGACATGACCCAGGAGGAAATCCGTACCCTGCTGGCGTTGCGCGACCGTCCCGAGGCGGATTGCGGCACCGCCAACCGGTTGATCGACGAGCACCTGCATCACGTCGAGGTGCGCATCGCCGAACTCCAGGCATTGCGCGAGCAACTGCGGGATCTCGGCTCACGCTGTACGGTCGCCGGCAACAGCCAGGCCTGCGGCATCCTCCGCGAACTGGAGCAGCCCGCGCCGCTGTCGCCTATCCCCGAGGAATGCGCCGAGGCCGGGCACATGCACGTTCCCGGCGTGCACCGCCGGCATGGCTGAAGTCGCGCTCAGTGACTGGAGGTGTCCTGTTGCGCGACCAGTTCGTGCAGGTACTTGCGCGAGAGCGACAGGAAGCGTGGGGTAGGGCCGACATCCTCATAGAGCGGATCGCCCTGTTCGTCGGTGGCCACCACCTGACTCCCCTTCACGTAGGGAAAGCTCGCCTCCAGTTCTTCCAGGGCGGCGCCGACCAGCTCGCCCAGTAGTTCCTCGACGCTGCGCCGCGGATACATCTCGTGCAGCGCGGCGAGGCGCGCGGCGCTTTCGATGTCCAGCGGGATGCTGTAGTGGTTGCGGGCCATGCGGCCCTTGGCGGTGTGTTCCCAATGGCGGACAAGCTCACGGATCTTCATGCTGACCTCTTCAGCCCGGTCGTGGCGGGCGTGTTGGGGGTGCCCTCGTGGGGCCGTGCCTCGGTGCGGGCACTTCCTTCAGACTAGACCCGATCGGCGCCGGCAGCCTCGCTTCCGGCCCGGCGGCGCCGTACTGGCACCCTGCGGGCTTGTAAGCGCGGGGGCGCCTGAGCCAAGCTGGTTTCCCACCCGCAGTGGAGACAGGTCATGCCGGAAATCGATGCGCGCCTGCGCGAGGACGTCCACCAACTGGGCGAATTGCTCGGCGACACCATCCGCGAGCAGTACGGCCCGCGGTTCCTCGACAAGATCGAGCTGATCCGCAAGGGCGCCAAGGCTGCCCGCCGCGGTTCCGCGGAGGGCGCCCAGCAGCTCACCGCCACCCTCGACGGGCTCGAGGAAGACGAACTGCTGCCGGTGGCACGGGCTTTCAACCAGTTCCTCAACCTGGCCAATATCGCCGAGCAATACCACCGTATCCGCCGGCGCCGGCCGAACGAGCCGGAACCCTTCGAGAACCTGGTGCTGGAAGAGCTGCTGGGGCGTCTCAAGGACGCCGGGCATGCCCCCGGGCAACTGGCTCGCCAGCTCGCCGGGCTGGAGATCGAACTGGTGCTGACCGCCCATCCCACCGAGGTGGCGCGGCGCACGCTGATCCAGAAATACGATGCGATCACCGCGCAGCTGGCGGCCAAGGACCATGCCGACCTGCTGCCGGAGGAGCGCAGTCGCATCCAGCAGCGCCTGCAGCGGCTGGTGGCCGAGGCCTGGCATACCGACGAGATCCGCAAGGTCCGGCCGACCCCGGTGGACGAGGCGAAATGGGGCTTCGCGGTGATCGAGCATTCTCTCTGGCAGGCCTTGCCGAACGTCCTTCGGCACGTCGACGAGGTACTCCTGCGCAGCACCGGCGAACGCCTGCCGCTGACCGCCGCGCCGCTGCGCTTCGCGTCCTGGATGGGGGGCGACCGCGACGGCAATCCCAACGTTACCGCCAGCGTGACCCGCGAGGTCCTGCTGCTGGCGCGCTGGATGGCCGCCGACCTGTACCTGCGCGATATCGACCAACTGGCCGCCGAGCTGTCCATGCAGCAGGCCTCGCCGCAGTTGCTGGCGCGGGTCGGCGATAGCGCCGAGCCCTATCGCGCCCTGCTCAAGCAATTGCGCGAGCGCCTGCGTGTGACCCGCAACTGGACCCACCAGGCCCTGGCCGGCGAGGTGCCGGCCGCGGAGGGCGTCCTGGAGCACAACCGCGACCTGGTCGAGCCGCTGCAACTGTGCCACGAGTCGCTGCACGCCTGCGGCATGGGCGTGATTGCCGATGGCGCGTTGCTCGACTGCCTGCGCCGCGCCGCCACCTTCGGCCTGTTCCTGGTGCGCCTGGACGTGCGCCAGGACTCGGCCCGCCATGCCGCCGCGCTGAGCGAGATCACCGAGTACCTGGAGCTGGGCAGCTACGACGAGTGGGACGAGAAGACCCGCCTGGAATTCCTTCTCGAGGAACTGAACAGCCGCCGCCCCCTGCTGCCGGCGCACTACCAGCCTTCGGCGGATACCGCCGAGGTGCTCGCCACCTGCCGGGCGATCGCCGCCGCGCCACCGGCGTCGCTGGGTTCCTACGTGATCTCGATGGCCGGCCAGCCGTCCGACGTGCTGGCGGTGCAACTGCTGCTCAAGGAAAGCGGCGTCGACTGGCCGATGCGCGTGGTGCCGCTGTTCGAGACCCTCGACGACCTGGACAACGCCGGCCCCTGCATGGAGCGCCTGCTGACGCTGCCGGGCTACCGTTCGCGGCTCTCCGGGGTGCAGGAAGTGATGATCGGCTACTCCGATTCGGCCAAGGACGCCGGTACTCTCACGGCGGCCTGGGCGCAGTACCGGGCGCAGGAGAAACTGGTGGAGATCTGCCGCCAGCACGAGGTCGAGCTGCTGCTCTTCCATGGCCGCGGCGGCACCGTCGGCCGCGGCGGCGGGCCGGCCCACGCGGCGATCCTGTCGCAGCCACCGGGTTCGGTGGCCGGGCGCTTCCGGGTCACCGAACAGGGCGAGATGATCCGCTTCAAGTTCGGCTTGCCGGACATCGCCGAACAGAACCTCAATCTCTACCTCGCCGCGGTGCTGGAGGCGACCCTGATGCCGCCGCCGGCTCCCGAGCCGGCCTGGCGCGCGCAGATGGACCGCCTGGCGAAGGACGCGCTGCTGGCCTACCGCAGGGTGGTGCGCGACGATCCGCAGTTCGTCGAGTATTTCCGCCTGGCCACGCCCGAGCAGGAACTGGGCCGTCTGCCGCTGGGCAGCCGCCCGGCCAAGCGCCGCGAAGGCGGGGTGGAGAGCCTGCGGGCGATTCCCTGGATCTTCGCCTGGACCCAGACGCGCCTGATGCTGCCGGCATGGCTTGGCTGGGAGACCGCCTTGCTGAACGCTATCGAGCGTGGCGAGGGCGCGCTGCTCGGGCAGATGCGCGAGCAATGGCCGTTCTTCACCACCCGCATCGACATGCTGGAAATGGTCCTGGCCAAGGCCGACGCGGATATCGCGCGGCTCTACGACGAACGTCTAGTGCCGCTCGAGCTGCGTCCGCTGGGGCGTCGTTTACGCGACCTATTGTCGCAGGCGGTGCGCGTGGTGCTGGGACTGACCGGGCAGTCGCTGCTGCTCGCCCACGCCAGCGAGACCCGCGAGTCGATCAGCGTGCGCAACAGCTATCTAGACCCGCTGCACCTGCTCCAGGCTGAGCTTCTGGCCCGTTCGCGGCGCTGCCGGGGCGACGCCTGCGGCGGCCTGGAGCAGGCGCTGCTGGTGACGGTCGCGGGGGTCGCCGCCGGACTGCGCAACACCGGATGAGGGAAGGCGGGGGGCAACTTTCGGTGTCTTGTGCGGTGGGGGGGCGCTGTGTATCTTGGACAGCCTTTTCGGCGCCATACAGTGCCGTTTCCTGCAAATACGAGATTGGCCCCACGAGGCGGATCCAGACTTTCGCTTACCAATTCTAAGGAGCATATCGATGCGTGTGATTCTGCTCGGGGCACCCGGTGCCGGCAAAGGCACCCAGGCACGGTTCATCACCGAGAAGTTCGGCATTCCGCAGATCTCCACCGGCGACATGCTGCGCGCCGCAGTCAAGGCCGGCAGCCCGCTCGGCCAGCAGGTGAAAGGCGTGATGGACAGCGGCGGCCTGGTATCCGACGACATCATCATCGCCCTGATCAAGGAACGCATCACCGAGGCCGATTGCGCCAAGGGCTTCCTGTTCGACGGCTTCCCGCGGACCATCCCGCAGGCCGAAGCGCTGAAGGACGCCGGCGTGACCATCGACCACGTGGTCGAGATCGCCGTCGACGACGAGGAGATCGTGTCGCGTATCGCCGGTCGTCGCGTGCACCCGGCCTCCGGCCGCGTGTACCACACCGAGCACAACCCGCCGAAGGTCGCCGGCAAGGACGACGTTACCGGCGAAGAGCTGATCCAGCGCGAGGACGACAAGGAAGAGACCGTGCGTCACCGCCTGTCGGTCTACCATTCGCAGACCAAGCCGCTGGTCGACTTCTACCAGAAGCTGTCGGCCGCCGAAGGCACCCCGAAATACCACAGCATCGCCGGCGTCGGCTCGGTCGAGCAGATCACCGCGAAAGTGCTTTCGGCCCTGAGCTGATCCGCAGCGCTGTAGCACCGACGGCCCGCTTGCGGGCCGTCGGCGTTTCCGGGGCGGCGAAGGCTGGTACAATCGGCGTCTTTTTCACCACGCGGAACCGTCGATGTCCACTCTGTTGGCCCTGGATACCTCCACCGAAGCCTGCTCCGTCGCCCTGCTCCACGAGGGGCGGGCGCTCAGTCACTACGAGGTGATCCCGCGCCTGCACGCCCAGCGCCTGCTGCCGATGGTCCGCGACCTGCTCGACGAGGCCGGCGTCGCCCTGTCCGCGGTGGACGCCATCGCCTTCGGGCGCGGTCCGGGCGCCTTCACCGGCGTGCGCATCGCCATCGGCGTGGTCCAGGGTCTGGCCTTCGCCCTGCAGCGCCCGGTACTGGCGGTCTCCGACCTGGCGATCCTGGCCCAGCGGGCCTACCGCGAGCAGGGTGCGGAGCGGGTCGCCGCGGCCATCGACGCGCGGATGGACGAGGTCTACTGGGGTTGCTACCAGTTGCAACAGGGCGAGATGCGCCTGGCCGGCAGCGAAGCGGTACTGCCGCCCGAGCGGGTCGCCGTACCGTGGGACGCCGCTGCCGCGGATTGGTTCGGCGCCGGCACCGGCTGGGGCTACGTCGAGCGCATGCCGCAGCGCCCGGCCGCGCTGGACGCGAGCCTGCTGCCGCATGCCGAGGACTTGCTCAGCCTGGCCGGCTTCGCCTGGGCGCGCGGCGAAGGCGTGGAGGCGGAACAGGCGCTGCCGGTGTACCTGCGCGACAACGTGGCGACGCCGAAAAAAGCGCCCTGAAAATGCCGCGCAGCGGTAATTGCCAAGCCTTTCGGGGCTGGCTAGAGTGTGGAGACTTCCCCGGGTTTTGATCATGCGTATCGACGGACTTTCTTCCTCTTCGTTGCCGCTGGAGCGCAGCGCCCGACCGGGCTCCGCGGTCACGCCGTATCGCGACGTGCAGCGCGAGGTCGAGGCGCGGCGCGAGCAGCCGGCGCCGGTTTCCGGCAGCCAGGGCTTCGAGCAGGCGCCGCAGGCGCGCAAGGTCCAGGCCAGTTCGGCGGGCGGCGACAGCCTGCCGGTGAGCGCCCGCGACCTGCTGGCGTTCCAGCGCCCGGTAAGCAGCCATGCGGCGATGGCCCTGGCCAGCTACAACTCCACCGCCAGCCTCAACATCGACGCCGGCGCCGAGGATGTCCTCGGCCTCGACCTCTACGCCTGAGCGGCTCCGCGCGCTCCCGTGGTTTCCCTTCCTTATTTCCTCGGTTGTCCATCCTGGAACGAGGCGGCCTGGCGCGGCAGCTTCTATCCGCGCGAATTGCGTTCCGCCGACTACCTCGGACACTACGGCGGCATCTTCAACGCGGTCGAGGGCAATACCACCTTCTATGCCCGGCCTTCGGCGGAAACCGTGCGGCGCTGGGCCGAGACGATGCCGGCGGGGTTCCGCTTCTGTGCCAAGTTTCCCCGCGATATCAGTCACGAAGGCGACCTGCGCGAACGGCTCGGGGCCGCCGGCGACTTCCTCGAGCTGCTGGCGCCGCTTGGCGAAAGGGTCAGCCCGCTGTGGCTGCAACTGTCGGCGGCGTTCACCCCGCAGCGCCTGGGCGAACTGCTGTATTTCCTCGATGAGCTGAGTCCGCGACGGATTGCCGTGGAAGTACGCCACCCGGCGTTCTTCGATAAAGGCGAGGACGAGCGCCTGCTCAACCGCCACCTGCGCGAGCGTGGCGTGGAGCGCATCTGCCTGGATTCGCGGGCGCTGTTCAGTTGCCGTTCGGACGATCCGGCGGTGCTCCACGCCCAATCGAAGAAGCCGCGCCTGCCGATCCGTCCGGCGGCCTTCAGCGATACGCCGCAGGTGCGTTTCATCGGCGGTCCCGACCTGCCGGCCAACGAGGTGTTCCTTTTGCCCTGGGTCGACAAGGTGGCCGACTGGATCGAGGCCGGCCTGACTCCATATGTATTCCTGCATACCCCCGACAATCACCTGGCGGCCCAGCAGGCCCAGCGTTTCCATGCGCTGCTGCGCCAGCGCCTGCCAGGCTTGCCGGCGCTACCCGAGCCGATCCCGGTCCCGGAAGTGGAGCAACTGGGCCTGCTCTGAGCGCGGTGCTCGACGCTCCGCCGGCCTGCGCCTAGGCTAGGGAGTCCTTTCCCCGCCACGGAGCCCGCCGCCATGACCAGCCAACGCCAACGCGCCGAACGTTTCCGCGACCTGCACCAGGGGCCCGGCATGCTGGTCCTGCCCAATCCCTGGGATGCCGGTTCGGCGAAGATGCTCGCCAGCCTCGGCTTCGACGCCCTTGCCACTACCAGCGCCGGCCTGGCGTTCTCCCTGGGCCGGCGCGATGCGGAAGGCGCGGTGAGCCGGACCGAGGCGCTGGAAAACGCCCGGGCGATCGTCGCCGCCACCGATCTGCCGGTCGCCGCCGACCTGGAAAACGGCTACGGCGATGCTCCGCAAGACTGCGCCACGACCATCCGCCTGGCCGCCGAGGCCGGCCTGGTCGGTGGTTCCATCGAGGATGCCAGCGGGCGCGCCGGACAGCCCATCTATGAGTTCTCCGCCGCGCTGGAGCGGGTCGCTGCCGCGGTCGAGGCGGCCCGTGCGTTGCCATTCCCATTCACCCTCTGCGCCCGCGCGGAGAATTTCCTGCATGGTCGCGAGGATCTCGACGACACCCTGCGGCGCCTGCGCGCCTATGCCGATGCCGGCGCCGATGTGCTCTACGCGCCTGGCTTGAACCGCCGCGAACAGATCGTCGCGGTGCTCGAAGCGGTGGCACCGAAGCCGGTCAACGTACTGGTCGGTTCGCCGCGCCTGGAGCTGTCGCTGGACGAGCTGGAAGCCCTCGGCGTCAAGCGCGTGAGCCTGGGCTCGAACCTTGCCCGGGTCGCCTTCGGCGCTTTCCATGAGGCGGCGCAGGCGCTGGCGCGGCGCGACCTGGAAGCGACCCGTGCGGCGATGCCTTTCGACCGTATCAACGACCTGTTCCGCTGAACCCGTGCGCCGCCTGGCCTGGTTGCTGCCATTGCTGCTGCTGGCGGGGGCCGTCGGCGCCCTGCGCTACCAGTGGCTCGATCTGCCGGCGCGCTGGAATCCCTGGCTGCCGCTGGACGTGCGCGAACCGCCGAACCTGCTGACCCGCTATAAACTATGGCGGCTGGCCGACGACCGGAGCCTCTGCGACGCCGCCCTGGCCACCTCGCAACTGCGCTACCAGCGGGTCGCCGACGATCCGCCATCGGCTACCTGCCCGTTGAGCAACAGCCTGCGCGTGCGTGGGGCGGCATTGGAGTTGAGCAGCAGCTTCCTCGCCAGTTGCCCGTTGGCAGTGAGCTATGCATTGTTCGAGCGGCACGTGCTGCAACCGGCAGCCCTGGATATCTATGGCCAGCCGGCGACGCGGGTCGAGCATATCGGCAGCTTCGCCTGCCGCAACGTCTACAACCGCGAGAACGGCCGGCGCAGCCAGCATGCTTCGGCCAATGCCCTGGACATCAGCGGTTTCCGCCTGGCCGGCGGGAGGCGAATCCGCCTGGCCACGGACTGGACCGACCAGGGCGCCGACGGGCGCTTCCTGCGCCGCGTGCGGGACGGCGCCTGCGCCAGTTTCAATGCGGTGCTGGGGCCCGACTACAATGCCGCCCACCGGGATCACTTCCACCTCGACATGGGCCTATGGAAGGTCTGCCGGTGAGCGCGCGCGGGCCAACTCTGGCAAAATCCGCGCTTTCCACGACGATTGCCCGACCATGACCGATTCCACCGCTCCTCGCCTGCATGTCCAAGCCCTGTCCGCCGCTTGCGCCGAGGCTGCGCGGCGCTGGGCGGAGCGACTTGGCCTGCCGTTGGCGGCGGACGACGAGGCGGAGTTCGCCGTGCAGGTCGGCGAGCAGGGCTTGCAGGTCTTGCAACTGGGGGCGGACTCCCCCGGTCCGGTGCGGGTCGATTTCGTCGAAGGCGCCAGCGCCCACCGGCGCAAGTTCGGCGGCGGCAGCGGGCAGATGATCGCCAAGGCAGTCGGCGTCCAGCCAGGCATCCGCCCGCGCGTCCTGGATGCCACGGCCGGCCTGGGCCGGGATGGGTTCGTCCTCGCCAGCCTGGGTTGCGAGGTAACCCTGGTCGAGCGCCAGCCGCTGATCGCCGCCCTGCTCGAGGATGGCCTGGAGCGCGCCGGGCGCGATCCCGACGTGGCGCCGATCGCCGCGCGGATGCGTCTGCTCGGCGGCAACTCGGCGGACCTGATGCGCGCCTGGGACGGCGAGGCGCCGCAGGTGGTCTACCTCGACCCGATGTTTCCCCATCGCGACAAGAGCGCATTGGTGAAGAAGGAAATGCGTCTGTTCCGGCCGCTGGTCGGCGACGATCTCGACGCTCCGGCGCTGTTGCAGGCGGCCCTGGCCCTGGCCAGCCACCGGGTGGTGGTGAAGCGCCCGCGCAAGGCGCCGATCATCGAAGGGCCCAAGCCCGGCTATAGCCTGGAAGGCAAGTCCAGCCGCTACGACATCTACCCGAAGAAGGCCCTGGGCAAGGGCTGAGTGTCGACACCGCAGGGAGGCGGCGAGCATGCAGCAGACCATCGATTGTCCGATTCGCCGGCGCCTGGCGCACCTGCCCTGGGCCAACGACGGGCGTGCCGGCGCCCGCCACTGGCTGGAGATGCAGCGCGATCCGCTGGCCTGGTTGCAGAAGATGCACGTCGCGCAGCCGGACCTCGCGGTCGCCCGCATGGGCCCGCAGCGCCTCTGGTGCCTGTTCCATCCGCAGGCGGTGCAGGAATTGATGGTCGATTGCCGCGATGACCTGCAACGCTGGCAGCCGGCGCTGTGCATGCTGAAACAGTGGAACGGGCGCAGCTTCATGATGCGCGAGGGCGCCCCCGCCCAGGCCCGGCGCAAGGAGGTACGGCCGCACCTGGCGCCGCCGCCGGCCAGCGAGGTTCGCCGCCTGGCCGCGGAGTGGGGCGAGCGGGTGGAGGAGGGGCGAGAATACGACCTCGACCTGGAAATGGCTGCGTTCAGCGTCACCCTCAGCGGTCACGCGCTGTTCGACGTCGACCTGCAACCGTCGGCCTATCGGATCGCCAAGGCGGTGCGCCTGCTGTCGCGGGTGGCATTGCTGGAAATGAGCACCGGCCTGCCGCTGGGCCACTGGTTTCCGAGCAAACTGTGTCCGCGCAAGCGCTGGGCGCTGGGCCAGTTGCGCGAGGCGGTGGGCGAGGTGGCGGAGCGCTCGCCGCGGCCGCTGGCGGACCTACGCGATGAACTCTGCACCCTGCTCATGGCGTCCCACCAGTCCACCGGCGTGACCCTGACCTGGAGCCTGTTGCTGCTGGCCCAGCGTCCCGAGTTGCTCGCGCGGCTACGCGCCGAGCTGGCGGGAGTGAATTGGACGGCGATCCGCTCGGTCGCCGACCTGCGCGATTGCGCGCTGCTCAGGGCGGTCCTGCAGGAGTGCCTGCGCCTGTACCCGCCGGCCTACGGCCTGGCGCCGCGGCAGGTGACGGCGGACATCGAGGTGTTCGGCCAGCGGCTGAAGCGCGGCGACGTGACCATGGTCTCCAGCTGGATCACCCAGCGCGATCCCCGTTGGTTCGAGGCGCCGCTGGAGTTCCGTCCCGAGCGCTTCCTCGAACCGGCGCGCTGGCCGCGCGGCGCCTACTTCCCCTTCGGCCTCGGCGACCGCGCCTGCCCCGGCACCGCGATGGCGATGATCGATCTGGCGGCGGCGCTGGCCTACTGGGTCGAGCACTGGGACATCATGCACGACGGCGACCTGGCGCCGCGCGGCTGGTTTTCCCTGCGTCCGCAGCGAGCGCGGGTGCGTTTCCGCCGTCGCGCCTGAGCCGCGTCAGCCGCCCGCGGCGAAGGCGCGCAGGAACAGCGCCACCACTTCTTCCACGTGCCGCTCGCCTTCGGCCTCGTCCAGCGGTTCGGCGCAGCCGATCAACAGGCGGTAATTGGCGCAGCCCTTGACCAGCATGAAGAAGTGTTCGGCGGCGTGGCGCGCGTCCGGGAACGCCAGCTTGCCGCTGCGGCGGGCCTGCTCGAGGAGGCGTTCCATTTCGTCGATCACCTGCTTCGGCCCGGCCTCGAAGAACAGCTCGGAAAGCTTGGGGTTCTGCCCGGCCTGCGCGGCCATCAGGCGGGTCAGGGCGATCGCCTCGTGGCTGTTGATCAGCCGGTGGAAGCCGCGGGCGATATTCAGCAGGACCTTTTCCAGCGGCGCGCCTTCGGCCAGCTGGAAGTACAGGGCGGGAAGCTGCTCGGCGCACTTGGCCTTCACCGCTTCGCTGAACAGGGTTTCCTTGTCGGTGAAGTGGCTGTAGACGGTGAGCTTGGAAACGCCGGCTTCCGAGGCGATGGCTTCCATGCTGCTGCCGTCGTAGCCGTTGCAGAGGAACAGGCGCTTGGCCGCCTCGAGAATGGCTTCCCGTTTGGCCGGGTCCTTGGGCCGGCCGGGACCGACGGAGGAGGTGGGTTCTGACATGCGCTTATACAATTGAAATACTGGACTGATGGGTTCTGTATTTTTACTATACCGCCCAGTATAAGAACTCGAACGCAGTTTGCGGAAGGTGTCACATGTACCGCCATATCCCGCTCGTCGCCCTGTCCCTGCTTTCCTCCCTGTTCCTCGCCGCCTGCGGCAACGGCACGCCGCCGCCAGCCGCGGCGCGTCCGGCGATCGTCGTCCAGCCCCAGCCGGCGGGGGAGGTGAGCCAGGCCTTTCCCGGCGAGATCCGCGCCCGCCACGAGCCTGAGCTGGCCTTCCGCATCGGCGGCAAGGTCATCCGCCGGCTGGTGGAAGTCGGCGAGCGGGTGAAGAAGGACCAGCCCCTGGCCGAACTCGATCCCCAGGACGTGCGCCTGCAACTGGAGGCGGCGCGGGCCCAGGTCAGTGCCGCCGAGGCCAACCTGCAGACCGTGCGCGCCGAGTACCGGCGCTACCGCACCTTGCTCGACCGCAACCTGGTCAGCCATTCCCAGTTCGAGAACATCCAGAACAGCTACCGCGCCGGCGAGGCGCGATTGAAGCAGATCCGCGCCGAATTCAACGTCGCCGACAACCAGGCCGGCTACGCCGTGCTGCGCTCGCCCCAGGATGGCGTGATCGCCAGCCGGCGCGTCGAGGTGGGCCAGGTGGTGGCGGCCGGGCAGACGGTCTTCAGCCTGGCCGCCGACGGCGAGCGCGAGGTGCTGATCGGCCTGCCGGAACACAGCTTCGAACGTTTCCGCATCGGCCAGCCGGTGTCGGTCGAACTCTGGTCGCAACGCGACAGACGCTTTGCCGGGCATATCCGCGAACTCTCGCCCGCGGCCGATCCGCAATCGCGTACCTTCGCCGCCCGGGTGGCCTTCGACGACCGCGCGACTCCGGCCGAACTGGGCCAGAGCGCGCGGGTCTACGTTGCCGCCGCCGAGGCGGTGCCGTTATCGGTTCCCTTGTCGGCGCTGACCGCAGAGGCCGGTCAGGCGTTCGTCTGGGTGGTCGAACCGGGCAGCTCGACCCTGCGCCGGCAGCCGGTGCGCACCGGTCCCTATGCCGAGGACCGGGTGCCGGTGCTCGAAGGCCTGAAGGCTGGCGACTGGGTGGTGGCCACCGGGGTCCAGGTGCTTCGCGAAGGGCAGCAGGTGCGTCCGATCGACCGGGCCAACCGCACGGTGAAACTGGCGGCCAAGGAGTAGTCGCATGTCCTTCAACCTTTCCGCCTGGGCGTTGCAGAATCGCCAGATCGTCCTGTACCTGATGATCCTGCTTGGCGCGGTTGGCGCGCTGTCCTACAGCAAGCTGGGGCAGAGCGAAGACCCGCCGTTCACCTTCAAGGCCATGGTGGTGCAGACCAACTGGCCGGGTGCCAGCGCCGAAGAGGTGGCCCGGCAGGTCACCGAGCGTATCGAGAAGAAGCTGATGGAAACCGGCGACTACGATCGCATCGTGTCCTTCTCCCGCCCCGGCGTCTCGCAGGTGACCTTCATGGCCCGCGAGGACATCCATTCCAGCGAGATCCCCGAACTCTGGTACCAGATCCGCAAGAAGATCAGCGACATTCGCGCCACCTTGCCGCAAAGCATCCAGGGCCCGTTCTTCAACGACGAGTTCGGCACCACCTACGGCAACATCTATGCGCTCACCGGCAAGGGCTTCGACTATGCGGTGATGAAGGACTATGCCGACCGCCTGCAACTGCAATTGCAGCGGATCAGGAACGTCGGCAAGGTCGAACTGATCGGCCTGCAGGACGAGAAGATCTGGATCGACCTGTCCAACACCAAGCTGGCCACCCTCGGCCTGCCCCTGGCGGCGGTGCAGAAGGCGCTGGAGGAACAGAACGCGGTAGCCTCCTCCGGGTTCTTCGAGACCGCCAGCGACCGCGTGCAATTGCGCGTTTCCGGGCGTTTCGATTCGGTGGAGGAGATCCGCGACTTCCCCATCCGCGTCGGCGACCGCACCTTCCGCATCGGCGACGTGGCCGAGGTTCGCCGCGGCTTCAACGATCCGCCGGCGCCGCGCATGCGCTTCATGGACGAGGACGCCATCGGCCTGGCGGTAGCGATGAAGCCGGGCGGCGACATCCTGGTGCTGGGCAAGGCCCTGGAAACCGAGTTCGCCCGCCTGCAGCAGTCGCTGCCGGCCGGACTGGAACTGCGCAAGGTGTCCGACCAGCCGGCGGCGGTACGTACCGGGGTCGGCGAGTTCATCCGGGTGCTGGCCGAGGCGCTGGTGATCGTCCTGCTGGTGAGCTTCTTCTCCCTCGGCCTGCGCACCGGCCTGGTGGTGGCGCTGTCGATCCCGCTGGTGCTGGCGATGACCTTCGCCGCCATGCATTACTTCGGCATCGGCCTGCACAAGATTTCCCTCGGCGCCCTGGTGCTGGCGCTGGGATTGCTGGTGGACGACGCGATCATCGCGGTGGAGATGATGGCGGTGAAGATGGAGCAGGGCTACGACCGTCTCAAGGCGGCCGCCTTCGCCTGGACCAGTACCGCCTTCCCGATGCTCACCGGCACCCTGATCACCGCCGCCGGCTTCCTGCCGATCGCCACCGCGCAGTCCGGTACCGGCGAATACACCCGCTCGCTGTTCCAGGTGGTGACCATCGCCCTGGTGGTCTCCTGGTTCGCCGCGGTGGTCTTCGTTCCCTACCTGGGGGCCAAGCTGCTGCCGGACCTGGCCAGGTTGCACGCGGAGAAGCACGGCGGCAGCGCCGATGGCTACGATCCCTATGCTACGGCCTTCTACCAGCGCTTCCGGCGTCTGGTGGAGTGGTGCGTGCGCTACCGCAAGACGGTGATCGTCCTGACCCTCGCCGCCTTCGTCGGCGCGCTGCTGCTGTTCCGCCTGGTGCCGCAGCAGTTCTTCCCGCCCTCGGCGCGCCTGGAGCTGCTGCTGGACATCAAGCTGGCCGAGGGCGCCTCGCTGCGCTCGACCGGCGAGGAAGTCCAGCGCCTGGAAAAAATGCTGCAGGGCCATGACGGCATCGACAACTACGTGGCCTACGTCGGCACCGGCTCGCCCCGCTTCTACCTGCCGCTGGACCAGCAGTTGCCGGCGGCCAGCTTCGCCCAGGTGGTGGTGCTGGCCAAGGACCTGGAGAGCCGCGAGGCGCTGCGCAAGTGGCTGATCGAGCGGATGAACGAGGACTTCCCGCACCTGCGCAGCCGCATCAGTCGCCTGGAGAACGGGCCGCCGGTGGGCTATCCGGTGCAGTTCCGGGTTTCCGGCGAGGACATCCCGCAGGTTCGCGAACTGGCGCGCAAGGTCGCCGACAGGATGCGCGAGAACCCGCACGTGGTGAATGTGCACCTGGATTGGGAAGAGCCGAGCAAGGTGGTGTACCTGAGCATCGACCAGGAGCGCGCCCGTGCCCTGGGGGTGAGCACCGCCAGCCTGTCGCAGTTCCTGCAGAGCGCGCTGACCGGTTCGCATGTGAGCTTCTTCCGCGAAGACAACGAGCTGATCGAGATCCTCCTGCGCGGCACCGAGCAGGAGCGTCGCGACCTGTCGTTGCTGCCGAGCCTGGCGGTGCCGACCGAGAATGGCCGGAGCGTGGCGCTGTCGCAGATCGCCACGCTCGAATACGGTTTCGAAGAGGGGATCATCTGGCACCGCAACCGCCTGCCGACGGTCACCGTGCGCGCCGATATCTACGACGATTCGCTGCCGGCGACCCTGGTCGCGCAGATCGCCCCGACCCTGGAACCGATCCGCGCCGAGCTGCCGGACGGCTACCTGCTGGAGGTGGGCGGAACGGTGGAGGACGCGGCGAAGGGCCAGAGTTCGGTGAACGCCGGCGTGCCGCTGTTCATCGTGGTGGTGTTGAGCCTGCTGATGGTGCAGTTGCGCAGCTTCTCGCGGATGGCGATGGTATTCCTCACCGCACCGCTGGGCCTGATCGGCGTGACCCTGTTCCTGCTGCTGTTCCGCCAGCCGTTCGGCTTCGTGGCGATGCTCGGGACCATCGCCCTGGCCGGCATGATCATGCGCAACTCGGTGATCCTGGTGGACCAGATCGAACAGGACATCAGCCATGGACTGGATCGCTGGCACGCCATCATCGAGGCTACCGTGCGGCGTTTCCGGCCCATCGTGCTGACCGCGCTGGCGGCGGTGCTGGCGATGATCCCGCTGTCGCGCAGCGTGTTCTTCGGGCCGATGGCGGTGGCGATCATGGGCGGGCTGATCGTCGCCACCGTGCTCACCCTGCTGTTCCTGCCGGCGCTCTATGCCGCCTGGTTCCGCGTGAAGAAGGACGAGGCGCGGGCCTGACGGGAGAAGGGGACGGGGCGATCGCGCCCCGTCCGTCGACTCACCTGGCCGCGCCGAAGACCTTCTTGGCCAGGCCGGTGGCGGCCGCCGCCGGGTTCTGGCGGATGCTCTTCTCCTGCCTGGCGATCATCTCGAAGAGCCCGTCGAGGGTCTGTTCGGTGACATAGCCCTCGACGTTGGCGCTCTTCGCATCGACCACCCCAAGGGTCGCCGCCTGGCTGGCGAAGGCGTTGTACTGCTTGACCAGGCCGACCTCGTCGGTGGCCTGCTTGACGATCGGCAGGAACTTCGCGCGCAGCTGTTCGCGGCTGGACTTGTCCAGGTATTCGGTGGCGGCGTCGTCACCGCCCTTGAGGATGCCCTTGGCGTCGGCCACGGTCATCTTCTTCACCGCCTCCACCAGCAGGCCCTGGGCCTGCGGCACGGCAGCCTCGGCGGCGCGGTTCATGCTCGCCTCGAGCTGGTCGACCTGGGCGCCCATGCCGAACTGCTTCATCAGCTTCGCCGCCTTGCCCAGCTTGCCGGGCAGTTCGATGCGCACGTCCGGGTTGTTGTTGAAGCCGCCCGGCTGGCCAAGCTGGCGGACGGCGATCTGCGCGCCCTGGGTCAGGGCGTCCTTCAGGCCGCTGGAGGCGTCGTTCTGCGACAGGTCGGTGAGGGACAGGGCGAGGGCGTTGGCCGAGAGCAGCAGGCCGGCGCAGAGGGCAGTGAGTCGGAACATGACAGCGTCCTTGATGTGGAACGTACGGGGTATCCGGCCGCTCGTCGAGAGGTGGATCGGCAACCGGTAGCGAATAGGAGGTGGAGTGTACTGGAGGGAACCGCCGATTCGCACCGGCGGCTTGCCGCGGTGTGCTTCAGCGCGCCGATTCGACCTGCACGCGATAGGGCTGCGGGTCGCTGCCGTCGAGTTTCACCGAGTGGCGGGTGGTGTTGATGAACAGCAAGCGGCCGTTCAGCTCGATGCGCGCGCTCACCGCGTAGCTGTGGCCCGGCTTGACCTGCTTCGGGTCGTACTCCAGGTGGAACGCCAGCGGCACCTGGCTGGTGATCTCGCGGGTCTGGCTGGCCAACTGCACCGAAGGGGCGTCGGCCAGGGACACGTCTTCCAGGCTCACGCTCAGGCGCGCCGAGGGCGGCAGGGCGATACGCTCGCGGTAGAAGACCTCACCATCGAAGCTGGCGTTCGAAGTCGATTGCTGGGTACCGCAGCCGGCGAGGATGCTGGCGGCGAGCAGCAATGGCAGTTTTTTCATGGGAGCCTCCTTTCAGACGGAACAAAAAACGAGCGGGCCTCTGACCCGGGAAACCAGCATAGGTTGCCGGGCCGGAACAGGGAAAGGTCGCAGGATATTTCAGCGGAGCGGCGCCCGTCCCTCGCAGGGCGGGCGCCGGGTCTCAGTTGGCGGCTGCGTCGTTGCTTTCGGCGGCGGCTTCCTCGGCGGGACGCTCCAGCGCCACCTGGCGGATCGACAGGCGGATCTCCGCCGGCAGCACGCGCTTGGCGGCGCCTTCGGCCAGTTCGCCGAGCAGTTCGTGGTAGCTCAGTTTGCCGGCCTCGTCCTTGCGCAGCACACGCAGGTCGAGAAGGGTCTGGATGAAGTGGCGGAACAGGCTCTTGTCGAAGAACTCCGGGGCGTTCAGGCCATGCAGGATCGACAGGCGCTGGGCCATCACGGTGCAGAGGTTCTCCAGTTCCTCGGCGGTCAGGGCGTTCTGCCCGGCGTTGAGCAGCAGGGCGATGGCCATGTAGAAGCGCTGCAGGGTCTGGGTCACCGAACGAGCGAGGAGGATCAGCAGCACGTATTGCCGCGAGCTTGGCGCCGGGCGGATGAAGGTGTCGTTCTCCTGGCGCAGCAGGTCCTGTTGCACCAGGGCCGCCAGCCACTGGTCGATCACCGCGTCGAGTTCGTCCAGGCTCCAGCGGATGAACAGTTCCGCCTGCAGGTAGGGATAGAGCGCGCGGGCGAAGCGCAGCAACTGTTCGCGGCTGATCCGCGAGTTGCTCTGGAAGAAGCTGGCGATCAGCGCCGGCAGGGCGAAGACGTGGAGGACGTTGTTGCGGTAGTAGGTCGCCAGCACCGCGTTCTGTTCGTCGAGATAGAGGATGCGGCCCAGCGCGTCCTTCTGCTCGGCCAGCAGGTTCATGCTCTTCACGTACTCGATCAGGGCCTGGCCGTCGCCGTCCGGCAGGGTCGCGCTGGGCGAGTAGGGCACCTTGCGCAGCAGCGCCAGGTAGAGGTCGAGGATTCGCGCCAGGGCGCTTTCGTCGAGGGCCTGGCGGCTGGTGGAGAGCAGCGCCAGGGCGACCAGGTTGACCGGGTTGATCGCCGCCGCGTCGTTGAGGTGGCGAGCGACGTCCTTGGCCAGCAGGTTGGTGGTCTGCGGCAGCCAGTCGGGGCGGTATTCCGGGCCGAGGTCCTGGTCCTGCCAGTCGGGCTGGTGGCGGTCGAGGAACTGGTCGAGATGGATCGGCTCGCCGAAGTTCACCCAGACCTGGCCGAAACGCTGTTTCAGGGCGCCGACCACCTTGAACAGGTCGAAGATCGACTCCTTCTTCTTGGTCGCGCCGCGCAGTTCGCCGAGGTAGGTGCGGCCTTCCAGCACGCGTTCGTAGCCGATGTAGACCGGTACGAAGACGATCGGCCGGCGCGAGTCTCGGAGGAAGCTGCGCAGGGTGATGGCGAGCATGCCGGTGCGTGGGTGGAGCATGCGCCCGGTGCGCGAACGGCCACCCTCGACGAAGTACTCGGTGGAGAAGCCGCGGGAGAACAGGGTGTGCAGGTACTCGTTGAACACCGCGGTGTAGAGCTGGTTGCCCTTGAAGCTGCGGCGCATGAAGAAGGCTCCGCCGCGGCGCAGGATCGAGCCGATCACCGGCATGTTCAGGTTGATCCCGGCGGCGATGTGCGGCGGGGTCAGGCCGTTGCGGAACAGCAGGTAGGAGAGCAGCAGGTAGTCGATGTGGCTGCGGTGGCAGGGCACGTAGACGATCTCGTTGCCCTGGGCCACGTCCTGCACCCGCTCGATGTGGTTGACCTTGACCCCTTCGTACAGCTTGTTCCAGAACCAGCTGAGAATGACTTCGAGGAAGCGGATCACCGGATAGGAGAAGTCCGAGGCGATTTCATTGGCGTAGCGCAGCGCGATGCCTTCGGCCTTCTCCTGGGATATCCGTTCGCTCTCGCATTCCTCGTTGATCGCCTGGCGTACCAGCGGCGCGCGCAGCAGGCCCTTGACCAGGTTGCGGCGGTGCGACAGGTCGGGACCGATTACCGCGGTCTTCAGGTTGCGGAAGTGCACCCGGAGGATACGGTTGACCATGCGCAGCGTGCGTTCGTGGCCCTTGCCCTGTTCCACCAGCTCGCGCAGGTGGATCGGCGCGGAGAACTGCACGCGGGTCTTGCGTCCGAGAATCAGGATGCGCGCCAGCTTGCGCAGGCGCCCGGTGACCGCCCAGTTGTCGGCGAACAGCAGCTTCCAGGGGCTCGATTCGCTGTCCGGCGATTGTCCCCAGAACACGCTGACCGGAATGATCTGCGCGTCGTCGAGACCGTTCTGGCCGACCGCGGCGAGCATGCGCACCAGGGTCGGCGAGGCGCCGCGCTTGTCCTGGCGGCCCAGCCAGTCGGGTTCGGGCGTCAGGTAGAAGAACGCCGCCGGCTCGATGGCGTCGCCTACCGCTACCGGCATCACCGGACGCGGCAGCCCGGCCTTGCGGCATTCGGTATCCACTACCGCGAGATCGCTGACCGAAGGCTGCTGCAGCACGTAGAGTACCGGCTTGCTGCGGTCGATCTTCAGGGTGAAGGCCGATTGGTTGATGGTTTCCGAGCGTACCCAGAGGTACAGCAGGCGGCGCAGGGCGCCAAAACCAAAGCGGCGGAAAGGGTAGCGGGGCATACGGTGTCTACTGGCAGTTGATCGGGACCCGGCGTGACGGGCGCGGCTAGTTTGCCGCAATCCCCGGAGGGCCGCAAAAGAACGCAACGCGTCCTACGGCGAACGGCGGCGAACAGGTTGCGAATGTAGAACCTTCGGCAAGCGTTCGGGTTCTGTCACGTTTTGCCAAGGTTCTCCCGACGCCCCGTATTGCCAGGCGGCGGGGCGCTTCGGCTATAGTCCCTGCGCGTTTTTCGCGGCCCTGGCCGGACATGGCGGCGGCCGCCGGAACAGGTAGGGGACCATGATCGAAACAAGAAACCTCGGCAAACGCTTCGGCTCGCGGGTGGCGGTGGACGACCTGTCCTTCCAGGTGGAGACGGGGGAGGTACTGGGCTTCCTCGGTCCGAACGGCGCCGGCAAGTCCACCACCATGAAGATGCTCACCGGCTTCCTGCCGCCCAGCGCCGGCACCGCGAGCATCTTCGGCTTCGACATCCGCAACCGCACGCTGCAGGCGCAGCGGCTGATCGGCTACCTCCCGGAAGGTTCGCCCTGCTACGCGGAAATGACCGTGCAGGGCTTCCTCGATTTCATCGCCGAGATCCGTGGCTACCGTGGTGCCGGCAAGCGCGAGCGGGTCGCCCGGGCACTGGGGCTGCTGGAACTGGACGAGGTGCGCCGGCAGACCATCGAAACCCTCTCCAAGGGCTTCCGCCGGCGTGTCGGCCTGGCCCAGGCGATCCTCCACGAACCGCGGGCGCTGGTGCTCGACGAGCCCACCGACGGGCTCGATCCGAACCAGAAGCACCAGGTCCGCGAACTGATCCGCGGCCTCGCGCAGGAGCGCATCGTGATCATCTCCACCCATATCCTCGAGGAAGTCTCGGCGCTGTGCAGCCGCGCCCTGGTGATCGGCGGCGGGCGGCTGCTGGCGGACAGCACGCCGCTGGAGCTGGCCAGCCGCTCGCGCTACCACCAGGCGGTGACGCTCTACAGCGACGAGCCCCTGGATGCCGTGGCGCTGGCGGTGCTGCCGGGCGTGGCGGGCATCGAGGAGAACCCCGCCGAAGGCAGCCTGACCGTCCTGGCGCAGCCGGGCGCGGTGATCTTCCCCCAGGTCAGCGGGCTGGTCGCCGAGCGCGGCTGGCGGATCCGCGAACTGGACGTGGAGCGCGGCCGGCTCGACGAGGTATTCCGCAACCTGACCCGGGGGACGGAGGCATGAAGCAACTGCCGGTGATCTTCAAGCGCGAGCTGGCGAGTTATTTCGCCACGCCGCTGGCCTATGTGTTCATCGTGATCTTCCTGGTCCTGGCGGGCGTGTTCACCTTCTACCTGGGCAACTTCTACGAACGCAACCAGGCCGACCTGGCCTCCTTCTTCGCCTTCCATCCCTGGCTCTACCTGTTCCTGGTTCCCGCGCTGGCCATGCGCCTGTGGGCGGAGGAGCGCAAGTCCGGCTCGATCGAGCTGCTGATGACCCTGCCGCTGACCCGCTTCGAAGCCGTGGCCGGCAAGTTCCTGGCCGCCTGGGCGTTCGCCGGAATCGCGCTGCTGCTGACCTTCCCCATGGTGCTCACGGTGAACTACCTGGGCGAGCCGGACAACGGTGCGATTCTCGCCGGCTATCTGGGCAGTTGGCTGCTGGCCGGCGGCTACCTGGCCATCGGTTCGTGCATGTCGGCCCTGGCGAAGAACCAGGTGATCGCTTTCATCCTCGCCGTGGCCGCCTGCTTCCTGTTCATGCTCAGCGGCTTTCCGCTGGTGCTCGATGCGTTCAGCCAGTGGGCGCCGCAGTGGTTGCTCGATGCGGTGGCCTCGCTGAGCCTGCTGACCCGCTTCGATGCCGTCAGCAAGGGCGTCATCGACCTGCGCGACCTGCTGTATTTCGTCAGCCTGATCGTCGCCTGGCTGGCCGCCACGGCGGTGGCGGTCGACCTGAAGAAAGCCGAATGAGGGGGAGTCGATGAAACGCGTGTTGTCCTCTGGCGCCGGGCTGTTGCTGATCGCGCTGGCGTTCCTGGCCTTCAACATGGTCTCCGGCCTGCTGTTCAGCGGCGCGCGGCTCGACCTGACCGAGCAGAAGCTCTACACCATCAGCCCCGGCACCAAGCGGATCCTGGCCGGCCTCGACGAGCCGATCAACCTGTACTTCTTCTATTCGGATAGCGGTGCCCGGGAACTGGTGCCGCTGCGCAACTACGCCAGGCGCGTCGAGGAACTGCTGCGCGCCTACGAGCGCGAGGCGAACGGCAGGATTCGCCTGCAGGTGATCGATCCCGAGCCGTTCTCCGAGAACGAGGACAAGGCCACCGAGTTCGGCCTGCAAGGAATTCCCCTGCAGCAGGGCGGCGACAACCTGTACTTCGGCCTGGCCGGCAGCAACGCCCTGGACGGAGTCCAGGTCATACCCTTCTTCCCGCTCGATCAGGAGGAGTTCCTCGAATACGACATCAGCCGCCTGGTGCAGACCCTGGCCCAGCCGCAGCGGCCGGTGGTCGGCCTGATGTCGTCGCTGCCGCTCAATGGCGGCTTCGACATGGCCAGCCGGCAGCCGACCTCGCCGTGGATGGTCATGGAGGAAATCCGCCAGCAATTCGACCTGCGCAGCCTCAAGAGCGATGCCACGGAAATCCCGCCGGAGGTCTCGGTGCTGCTGCTGGTGCATCCCAAGCAGTTACCCGAGCAGACGCTATACGCCATCGACCAGTTCGTCCTGCGCGGGGGCAAGCTGCTGGCGTTCGTCGACCCCTTCAGCGAGGCCGACAGCGGCAGCGATTTCGCCGCTACGCTGGATGGCGACAAGTCGTCCGACCTCGCGCCGCTGTTCGAGGCCTGGGGGCTGCGCCTGCTGCCGGGCAAGGTGCTCGGCGACGGCGCCTATGCGATGTCCATCAGTCTTGGCCGGGACCAGCGTCCGGCCCGGCATCCGGCCTGGCTCAGCTTGCCGCGCGAGGCGCTGGACCAGGACGACATCGCCACTGCCGGCCTGGAAAGCCTGACCCTGGCGACGCCCGGCATCCTCGAAAGGCTCCCCGGAGCGAGCACCAGCTTCACGCCTTTGCTGCAAAGCTCGGCCCAGGCGATGCCGTTCGATGCCTCGCGCTTCGGCCTGCTGCGTGACCCCGGCGATCTGATGCGCGAGCTGCGCCCGAGCGGCCGGCGGCATACTCTCGCCGCCCGTATCCAGGGGCCGGCGAAGAGTGCCTTCGCGGAGGGCATCGAGGGGCATCGCGAAGGCCTGAAGGAGGCGCGCAACATCAATGTCATCGTCGTGGCCGATACCGACCTGCTCAGCGATCGCATGTGGGTCCAGGTGCAGGACTTCTTCGGCCAGCGCGTGCCGCAGCCCTGGGCCGACAACGGCGCGCTGGTGGTCAACGCGCTGGACAACCTGTCGGGCACCGACGCGCTGATCAGCGTGCGCTCCCGCGGCCGGTTCAGCCGGCCGTTCGTGGTGGTCGAGCGCCTGCAGCGCGAGGCCGAGACGAGCTTCCGGCAAAAGGAGGACCAGCTCAAGCAGCGCCTCGCCGATACCGAGCAGCAACTCGCCGCCCTCCAGCAGGGCGCCGCCCCGGAGAAGGCCGTCGAACTGACGCCCGAACAGCAGGCCACGGTGCGCCAGTACATGCAGGAGAAGCTGCGCATCCGCAAGGAGCTGCGCGAGGTGCAGTACCAGTTGAACGCCGATATCGACGCACTGGGCCGCACCCTGAAGCTGGTCAATATCGCCCTGGTTCCCTCGTTGCTCACGGTCGGCGTGCTGCTCGGCTGGCTCTGGCGGCGCCGGCGCATGGCCCGGGGAGGGCATTGACGCATGCGGCGCAATACGCTGATCGTCCTGCTGGCGCTGGTGGCGGCGCTGGCCGGAACCTTCGCCTGGCTGCAGCGCGAGCGCGCAGCCGAGGTACCTGCCTTGCCGGTGGCAGAGCGCTGGCTGCCAGAACTGGACAGCGCGACGCTGAGTGGCCTGCACGTGCAGTTTGCCGACGGTTCGCCGGATATCCGGGTCGAGCGGCGTGCGGGCGCGTGGGTCCTGCCGGCCAAGGCCGGCTATCCGGCCGACCGGCTACGCTTGTCGGCGCTGCTCGAGGCACTGGCAGAGGCGCGCAAGGTCGAGGCGAAGAGCGCCAACCCGAAGAACCACGCGCTGCTTGGCCTGGCGGAGCGTGGCGAGGGGCAGGCGCTACGCCTGAGCCTGCAGCGGCAGTCCAGCGAGCCTCTGGTGCTGCTGGTAGGCAAGGATGCGCAGCATGGCGGTAGCTTCGTACGACGACTGGGCGATCCGCAGGCCTGGCTGATCGACAAGCGCCTGCCGTTGCCGAACAACGAACTGGAGTGGCTCGACCGGCGGATCGCCACGCTGCCCTTCGCCCGGGTGCGCGAACTGCAACTGCGCTATCCGAAGGGCGAGCGCCTGGATCTCTATCGCGACGACGCCGGGCAGCCGAACCTGCAGGTCCGGCAATTGCCCTCAGGGCGCAAGCTGGCCTATGAGGCAGCGGCCAACGGCGCGGCGGCGCTGTTCGCCGACCTGCGTTTCGCCGATGTAGCGCCGCTGGCGCAGGTGGGATTCAGACAGGCGCCATTGCTCCTGGTGTTCAGCCTGCGGACGTTTTCCGGCGCGCGCCTGGATGGCGAGATTCGGCGCCAGGGCGAGCAATACTGGTTGTTGCCGAAGAGCGTCGAGGGCTTCGCCGAGGGCGAGGTCGCCGCCCATCCTGACTGGGCCTATCGGATCGAAGAGGACCGCTACCGCGCCCTGGCCCGGCACCTGCCGGAACTGCTGGCGCGCTGAGCGGGCTCAGCCGGCGGTCTGGCCGGCCAGTTCGCGCATGCGTTGCAGCACGGCGTTCAGGCCGTTGCTGCGCGAGGGCGACAGTTGGCGGGAAAGACCCAGGCAGGTGAACCAGTCGTTGAGGTCCAGGCGCGCCAGTTCGCGAGTCTCGATGCCGTCGACCCGTGCCAGCAGCACCGCCAGCAGGCCGCGGATCAGGCGCGCGTCGCTGTCGGCACGGAAGCGCCAGTGGCCGTCGCGCTGCTCGCCGAGCAGCCAGACCAGGCTTTCGCAACCGTGCACGCGATGCTCTTCCTGGCGTTCGTGTTCCGCGAGCGGCGCCAGGCGCTCGCCCCATTGCAGCAGCAGACGCGCACGCTGTTCCCAACTGGCGGTGTGACCGAAGGCGTCCAGTGCCTCCTGGGCCTGTTCGGGGAGAACCGGGTTCATCGCAGCAACTCCAGTGAGCGGTCGAGGGCCAGGAAGAAGCGCTCCAGGTCGTCGGCATCGTTGTACAAGCCCAGCGAGACACGCAGGGCGCCGGGTACCTCGAGGCGTTGCAGCAGCGGCATCGCGCAATGGTGGCCGGCGCGCACCGCGATGCCCTGTTCGCCGAGCAGGTGGGCGAGATCTGCGGCGTGCACGCCGTCGACGCAGAAGCTGGCCAGCGCCGCCTGCGGTTCGCCGAGCAGGCTGACGCCGTCGCGCGCCAGCAGGCCGGCGAGCAGGCGGGCGTGGAGGGCGCCTTCGTGGGCGGCGACTTCGGCTTCGTCCAGGGTGGCCAGCCAGTCGATGGTCGCGCCCAGGCCGATCGCCGCGGAAACCGCCGGGGTGCCCGCCTCGAAGCCGAGCGGAGCGGCATGGAAGCTGGCTTCGTGGAAGCCGGTGTGGCGTACCATCTCGCCGCCGAACTGCCAGTGCGCCAGTTGCTCCAGGGCCTGTGGGCGACCCCAGAGCACGCCGATGCCGTCGGGGCCGTAGAGCTTGTGGCCGGAGAATGCGTAGAAGTCGCAGCCCAGGCCCGGCAGGTCGTGGCGTCCGTGGACGCTGCCCTGGGCGCCGTCGACCAGGGTCCAGGCACCGCGCTCGCGGGCCAGCTGGATCAACTCCACCACCGGTTGCCAGGTGCCGAGAACGTTGGACAACTGGCTGATCGCCAGCAGGCGGGTACGCTCGCCGATGATATGGCGAGCCTGCTCCAGGTCGATCACCCCGCGCTCGTCCAGCGGCAACACGCGCAGGACCAGGCCGCGGCGCAGGGCCAACTGCTGCCAGGGAAGCAGGTTGGCATGGTGTTCCAGGGCACTGACCAGCAGTTCGTCGCCAGGACGGAAATGCCGCTCCAGCCCATAGGCCACCAGGTTGATCGCCTCTGTGGTACCGCGGGTGAACAGCACCTCGGCCGGGTTGCCGGCGTGCAGCCAGTGGGCGACGCGGCTGCGCGCGGCCTCGAAGGCCCGGGTGGCACGCTCGCCGGGGACATGTTGGGCGCGGTGGACGTTGGCGGCGCCGCCAAGGTAGTAGCCGTTCAGGGCGTCGAGTACGGCCTGTGGCTTCTGGGTGGTGGCGGCGCTGTCGAGGTAGGTCAGGCCTTCCGCGGCGAAGGCGGAAAAGGCCGGAAAGTCGGCGCGCCAGGGAGACGGCAGGGACATGGCGGACACTGTGCGAGGACGGTTACAGGGGAAAGGGTAGCGCACCCGGCGGCGCTGGCGAGCGCCGTCGGGCGAGCGGGGAGGCGAGCTGGGCTCAGTTGTGCGCGTGCAGCGCTTCGTTCAGCTCGATGGCGGTCTTGTTGGTCTTGCACTCCACCGCACCGTTCTGCGAGTTGCGGCGGAACAGCAGGTCGGGCTGACCGGCCAGGTCGCGGGCCTTGACCACTTTCACCAGAGCGTTCTGCTCGTCGAGCAGGGCGACCTTGGTGCCGGCGGTGATGTACAGGCCGGCCTCGACGATGTTGCGATCGCCCAGCGGGATGCCGATGCCGGCGTTGGCGCCGATCAGGCAGCCTTCGCCGACGCTGATGACGATGTTGCCGCCACCGGAAAGGGTGCCCATGGTCGAGCAGCCGCCGCCCAGGTCCGACCCCTTGCCGACGAACACGCCGGCGGATACGCGGCCTTCGATCATGCCCGGGCCTTCGGTGCCGGCGTTGAAGTTGACGAAACCTTCGTGCATCACCGTGGTGCCTTCACCGATGTAGGCGCCCAGGCGCACGCGGGCGGTGTCGGCGATGCGTACGCCGGCCGGGACCACGTAGTCGGTCATCTTCGGGAACTTGTCGACGGAGAAGACTTCCAGCAGCTTGCCCTTCAGTCGCGCTTCCAGTTGCAGTTCGGCCAGTTCGGCCAGGTCCACCGCGCCGATGTTGGTCCAGGCCACGTTCGGCAGGAGCGGGAAGATGCCGCTCAGGTTCACAGCGTGCGGTTTGACCAGGCGGTGGGAGAGCAGGTGCAGCTTGAGGTAGGCCTCCGGGGTGGAGGACGGCGCGGCGTCTTCCGCCAACAGGGTGGCGACCAGCGGCTTCTGGCTTTCCGCCAGGCGCGAGAGCAGGGCCGACTGAGCGGCGTCGATACCCTTCAGGGCGTCGGCCAGCTGGTAGGCCTGCTGCGAAGTGAAGGTCAGCGCCTGGTTGCCGGCTGCGTAGCCAAGGATCGGTGCGACGGCAGCGACGATTTCGCTCGAAGGCTTGAGCAGCGGCAGCGCGTAGAACACTTCCAGCCAGGCTTCCTGGCGGTTCTGGGTGCCGACGCCGAAGGCCAGGCTGAACAGGGATTGCGACATGTGGGTTTCCTCGAAACGGAGTGTAACGGTCAGGCCGGACGGCGGCTGAGCAGCAGGCCCAGCCCCGCGCTGCCGAGCAGCGCGGCGCAACCGCGGTTGAACAGACGCCGGGCCCGCTGGCCGGCGAGCAGCCGGCCGAGGTGGAGCCCGGCATAGGAATAAAGAGCGATGGCCAGCCATTCGAGCAGCAGGAATGCCGCGCCGAGCTGGGCGAACTGGGCGCCCAGCGGTTGGCCGGGATCGACGAACTGCGGCAGGAAGGCGGTGAAGATCAGGATCGCTTTCGGGTTACCCGCCGCCACCAGGAACTCCTGGCGCCCCAGGCGCCAGAGGCTGGGACGCGCCGGGCTGGCTTCGTTCGCCAGTGGCTGCGCATCGGCCCGCCACAATTGCACCGCAAGCCACAACAGGTAGGCAGCGCCGAGCAGCTTGATCGCCAGGAACAGCCAGGCCGAGGTGTGCAGCACCAGCGCCAGCCCGGAGGCGGCCAGGGCGAGCATGCCGGCGAATGCCAGCAGGCGCCCGCCGCCGGCCAGCGAGGCGGTGGCGAAACCGTGCCGCGCGGCGTTGTTCAGCGACAGCAGGTTGTTCGGCCCCGGCGCCAGGTTGAGGGCGAAGCAGGCGGGTACGAACAGGGCCCAGGCGATGCTCATGCGGCCTCCCGTTCAGGCCAGCGCGGCGGCGTAGGCGTCGGGCTTGAAGCCGACCAGCGTCCTGCTGCCCAGTTCCAGCACCGGGCGCTTGATCATCGACGGCTGGGCCAGCATCAGCTCGATCGCCTTGGCTTCGTCGAGATCGGCCTTCTGCGCTTCGTCGAGCTTGCGGAAGGTAGTGCCGGCGCGGTTGAGGACGGTCTGCCAGCCGTGCTCCGCGCACCAGCGCTGCAGGTGTTCGCGGTCGATGCCGACGGCCTTGTAGTCGTGGAAGTCGTAGGCGACCTTGTGCTCGTCGAGCCAGGTCCGAGCCTTCTTCATGGTGTCGCAGGCTTTGATGCCGTAGAGAACGTAGGTCATTGCTTCTCCCGAGGCCCGGGTCTTCCCGGGCCCTGCCGATAGGTCGCCGAAAGGTGATCGCCGGATTATGCCACGTCGTTCCGCCCCTGTGCGGTCTCGGGGCTATCGCGCTCGGGAGCGGCGTGACGGCAGATAGCCGTGGACGGGCGGGCGGACAGGGAGCCGGGCTGTTTCCCTGGCCGGGAACGGAGAGAGCGCAGGTTGAACAGGTCGATTCGGCTCGCTGGAGAGCATCCTTACCGGTACTTTCGGAATGCTCCGGTCCGCGCTGTACAATCCTTCCCCCGCCGAGGAGATTTCCCATGAGTTGCATCGGTCGCCAGATAGACCAATTACGCCTGCAGATACCGGGCTTCGCCTGCAAACCCGGCTGCCACGATTGCTGCGGGCCGGTTACCGCCTCGTCGGAAGAGATGGCCCGCCTGCCGCTGAAGAGCGAGGCCGAACACGACGCCGCCCTGGCCGAGTGGAACTGCGTCCATCTCGGACCGAACGGCTGCGAGGCCTATGAGGAACGTCCGCTGATCTGCCGGCTGTTCGGCACCACGCCGAACCTGCCCTGCCCGGAGGGGCAGGGGCCCGAAGTGCCGGTGGCGGAGCAGGTGGAGCGACAGGTGCATGCGCTGATCGCCAGCACTCGCCAGGTGCTGGTGTAGCGGCCTGCCCGCCGCTAGGTTTCCGCGGTCTCGGTGGCGCGGGACTGCAGGGCCGGTTCGAAGGCTGGTTCGGGCGGCGTTTCCTCTAGGGGCATCGGCTCGTCCGCAGAGAGTTTCTGGAGAACCGCGGCGATCCGCTCGATGCTCTCTTCGAGCTCGAGCACCCGGTTGACCATGTACAGGATCATCTCCGGCGAACTCAGGTGCGCCAGCCGCATGGTCGCCTGCAAGTCGTCGTGGCGGTTGTCCCGGTCGGCCATCAGTGTTTCCGCCAGGCTCTTCAGCAACAGCATCTCGGCGCGCCTCATGGGCCGCTGCTCCGCGATTCCGCGGTAGGGGAAAAAGCTCGTTCCATCTCGCGACCTACCCGAAACGACTACATCCAAAGGTGTAATTCTACATTGCCATCACTTCGATCGTCGGACAATAGCCGCGTTCCAGACGCCTTGCACAGGTGACGAACGGGACTCGAAGCGGCCTGGTCTGCATGGCCGGGTGATGGGCGAGTTCCTTGATGCGGGGCGGCGGCTGTTTGGCGCAGGACAAAAAAAGCCCCGCCGGGTAGGCGAGGCTCAGGGGGAGAACAGCGTGCGGGGGCTCGCTGTCCGGGATGAATCGTCGTGGTGCGCTTAGCCGCAGGGCTGCTGCGGACCGCCGGTCATGCTCTCGACGCTGTCCAGCACGGCATGGCCCTTGCCGACCTTCTGCACGTCGTCGACGTCGCGCATGATGCTGCCGCCGTCGCTCATCTGGTTGCGGGTCTTGATCAGGTTGGTGGTGATGTCCAGCAGGCTGCGACCGGTAGCGATCAGGTCATTGGTGGCGCTGGGGGTGCAAGGGGTGTTGGCGGAGGCGACCTGGGCCTGACCGGGTTGCCCGGGCTGGGTGGTGCGGTAGCCCTGGGTCAGTGCGTTCTGCTGGAGGCAGCCGGAGGTGGCGGCGAACATCGAGGCGAGCAGCAGTGCGGAAGTAAGTCCCTTGCTTGTCATGGCGGCATTCCTTTGTCTGAGTGGGCGCTGCACCCCGTACTCCTTCGGGGCGTCGTCCTGGCCGACGCTGCGGCGGGCCTGGACTGAAGGGGAGTGTAGGAGCGTCTCGCACCGCTATGAAATAGCTCGGATGTACTAGTGCGGGAACCTTGGCCGGGCGCCCCGGTCGTCGCCGCGGAGGGGGCGGACGCGCGGGGTAGAGCGGCGGGGCTAGGAAAGACCGTACGGATTGTGCGAATGTCGGATAGCTGCCTACCGATCGCGATGGTGCAATCGGCGCAGTCGCATCGTCCAGGGACGAAGCCGGAGATCCCCGCCCTCATGCAAACCGTGTACACCGTTCTGACCCTGCTGCTGGTCGTCGGCGCCACCCGCCTGGCCGCCCAGTTGCTGCCCTTGCCGCTACCGCTGATCCAGATCGCCGCCGGGGCCCTGCTGGCCTTGCCGTCCCTCGGGCTGCACATTGCCCTCGACCCGGAACTGTTCCTCTTCCTGTTCATTCCGCCGCTGCTGTTCGTCGACGGCTGGCGCATTCCCAAGCGGGAAGTCTGGCGGATGCGCTGGCCGATCCTGATGATGGCGTTCGGCCTGGTGTTTTTCACCGTGGTCGGCGCCGGCTATTTCATCCATCTGCTGATCCCGGAAATTCCCCTGGCGGCTTCCTTCGCCCTCGCCGCCGTGCTGTCGCCCACGGACGCCCTGGCGGTCTCGGCGATCACCCAGGGGCGGCTGCCCAAGCGCCTGATGCACCTGCTGGAGGGCGAGGCGCTGATGAACGATGCCTCTGGCCTGGTGGCATTCAAGTTCGCCATCGCCGCGGCGATGACCGGCGTGTTCTCGCTGGTAGACGCCAGCCTCAACTTCCTCCTGGTCGCGGTCGGCGGCCTGGCCATCGGGGTGTTCCTCAGCTGGTCGCTGGGCCGCATCCGCGCCTGGATGATCTCCCGTGGCTGGGACGACCCGGCGACCCACGTGGTACTGATGCTGTTGCTGCCGTTCGCCTCCTACATGGTGGCGGAACACCTGGGCGTCTCCGGGATTCTCTCGGCGGTGGCGGCCGGCATGATGCAGAGCTGGGTCGACCTGCTGCCGCGGCAGACTTCCACGCGCCTGCTCAACCGCAGCGTCTGGTCGATGCTGGAGTTCGCCTTCAACGGCGTGGTGTTCCTGCTGCTCGGCCTGCAGTTGCCGGACATCATGAAGTCGGTGGCCAACCACCACGGCGACCTGCTCTGGCGTTCCTCGCTGCTGCTGGCCTATGTGGCGGCGATCACCGCCGTGCTGATGCTGATCCGCTACGGCTGGGTCTATGGCTACTGGAAGCTGTCGCTGCGCATCGACCGCTGGCGCGGCAAGAGCCCGCCCGGGCTGAGCGGCATCTCCCTGCGCCGTCTCTCCGCCCTCAGTGCATTGAGCGGCGTGCGTGGTGCGGTGACCCTGGCGGCGGTGCTGTCGGTACCGATGAGCCTGATGGATGGCAGCGCCTTCCCGCAGCGCGACCTGATCATCTTCATCGCCACCAGCGTGATCCTGATTTCCCTGATCGGCGCGACCATCGGCCTGCCGCTGCTGCTGCGCGGGCTGCCGGCGAGCAACAATGGCGCCCACGAGCGCGAGCGGCGCGAGGCCTGGCGCAAGACCGCGGAGGCGGCGATCCGGGCCCTGGAGAGCGAGGAACTGCCGCAGGTGGAAGGCAACGATGCGGCGAATACTTCGCGGGTCGCCGAGGCGCGTGCGCAGATCATGGCTGAATACCGCCAGTCGCTGGATACCGCACCGACCACCGATGAGGCCCGCGACCAGGCCCAAGCCCTGGAGATCGCCGACAAGGCCTTGCGCCTGAAGGCGTTGCGCGCGCAGCGCCTGGAACTGTACCGGCAGCGGCGTAACAACGAGATCGACGACGAGACACTGGGCGATATCCTGCGCGAGCTGGACCAGCAGGAAAGCTGGCTGACCAATCGCTTCGCCCGCTGGGTGTGAACGAAAAGGGATCGCCGCGGCGATCCCTTTTCGTTTCTCCGCGCAGGCTTCAGCGCGCCCGCAGGTAGTCGCGGATGCGCTCGGCGGCTTCGACGCACTCGGCCAGTGGTGCCACCAGGGCCATGCGCACGCGGTTGGCGCCGGGGTTCTCGCCGTCCACCTCGCGCGACAGGTAGGAACCCGGCACCACCGTCACGTGCTGCTGCTCGAACAGTTCGCGGGTGAATACGGTGTCGTCCACCGGGGTGCGTGCCCACAGGTAGAAACTGCCGTCCGGGCGCTGTACGTCGAGCACGCCGTCGAGGATCGCCAGCACGGCGTCGAATTTCTCGCGGTAGAGGCTGCGGTTGGCGCGCACATGGACCTCGTCGTTCCAGGCGGCGATGCTCGCCAACTGGGTCTGCACCGGCATGGCGCAGCCGTGGTAGGTGCGGTAGAGGAGGAATTTCTTCAGGATCTCCGCGTCGCCGGCGACGAAGCCCGAGCGCAGGCCGGGCAGGTTGGAGCGCTTGGACAGGCTGTGGAACACCACGCAGCGGCTGAAGTCCGTGCGGCCCAGCTCGGCGCAAGCGTTGAGCAGGCCGGGCGGCGGGGCGTTTTCGTCGAAGTAGAGTTCGCTGTAGCACTCGTCGGCGGCGATCACGAAGTCGTAGCGGTCGGCCAGGGCGATCAGCTTCTTCAGGGTCTCCAGCGGTACCAGGGCCCCGGTGGGGTTGCCCGGCGAGCAGAGGAAGAGAATCTGGCAGCGCTGCCAGGTCGCCTCGTCGACCGCGTCGAAATCGGGGTTGAAGCCGTTTTCCTCGCGGCAGGGCAGGTAGTGCGGCACGGCTCCGGCGAGCAGCGCCGCGCCTTCGTAGATCTGGTAGAACGGGTTCGGGCTGACCACCAGGCCGGGCGCCTCGCCGGGCTCGCTGCGGCGGACCACGGTCTGGGTGAAGGCGAACAGCGCCTCGCGGGTACCGTTCACCGGCAGTACGTGGCGCGCCGCATCCAGCCAGCCGGCCGGTACCGAGAAGCGCCGCTCGCACCAGCGCGCGATGGCTTCGCGCAGGGCCGGCAGGCCGAGGGTGGTCGGGTAGACCGCAAGCTGGTCCAGGTTCTCCGCCAGGGTTTCGGCGACGAAGCTCGGCGAGCGGTGCTTGGGCTCGCCGATGGACAGTGCGATCGGCTTCAGCGTCGCGGGCGGCCGGGCGCCGCCGAGCAGGGCGCGGAGCTTCTCGAAGGGGTAGGGCTGCAGGTTGTCGAGTGCGGTATTCATGGCGTTGGCAAGGCTTCTCAGAAGTTTATCCGGGTAGGCAGGGTGTCCCGTCCGTTGTCTTGTGACAGCTGCTCGACCAGGGCGGCCTGCAGGCGTTTGCACAGGTCGGGGTCGGCGAGCGGCTGGTTGCGCGCATCGGTGATGTAGAAGACGTCCTCCACGCGCTCGCCGAGGGTGGCGATCTTGGCGTTCTGCACCGACAGGTCGAAATCCAGGAAGATGCCGCCGATCCGCGCCAGCAGGCCGGGGCGGTCGGGGGCGATGACTTCGAGCACCGAGACCTGGCGCAGCGCGTCGGTGGAGATGGTCACCTGCGGGGCGAAGGCGAAGTGCTTGAGCTGGCGCGGCACCCGGCGCTGGATGATGGTTGGGTAGTCGTCGGGGTTCTTCAATGCGTCGATAAGCCCCTCGCGGATCTCGGCGATGCGCTCCGGGTTGTTGCCGATGGAGTCGCCGTCGGCGTCGAGCACGATATAGGTATCGAGGGTGAACTGGCTGGTGGAGGTGATGATCCGCGCGTCCTGGATGCTCAGGTTGAGCTGGTCCATGGCGGCCACGGTGACCGCGAAGAAATCGTGCTGGTCGGCGGCGTAGATGAAGATCTGCGAACCGCTCTCGAACTCGCGCTGGGTGGTTTCCTTTATCAGCACCAGCGGCGTGCCGTCGTCCGGGTGCTGGAGGATCGCCTCGGTGTGCCAGGCCACGTCGCCGGCGGTGTGGCGCAGGAAGTAGTCGTCGCCGAGCTGGCTCCATAACTGCTCGGCATCGTCCTGGTCGATGCCGTTGCGTACCAGTTGGTCGAGGGCCGCGGTCTGCGTCTGGCGGATCTGCTCCTCGCGGTCCACCGGGTTCTCCAGGCCGCGGCGCAGGGCGCGCTTGGTCTCGGTGTAGAGCTGCCGGAGCAGGCTGGCGCGCCAGGAGTTCCAGAGCGTCGGGTTGGTGGCGTTGATGTCGGCCACGGTGAGCACGTACAGGTAGTCGAGGTGGGTCTGGTCGCCGACCAGTTGGGCGAAATCGAAGATCACCTGCGGGTCGGAGAGGTCCTTGCGTTGCGCGGTGGTCGACATCACCAGGTGGTTCTGCACCAGCCAGGACACCAGTTGGGTGTCCCAGAGCGGCAACTGGTGGCTCTGGCAGAAGGCCTCGGCGTCCACCGCACCGAGTTCCGAGTGGTCGCCGCCACGGCCCTTGGCGATGTCGTGGTAGAGGCCAGCGATGTAGATCAGTTCCGGCTTGGGCAGACGATCGATGATCTTGCTCGCCAGCGGATATTTCTCGGCCATCTCCGGCCGATTCAGCTTGCGCAGGTGCTTGATCAGGTTGAGGGTGTGGGCGTCCACCGTATAGATATGGAACAGGTCGTGCTGCATCTGCCCGATGATATGGCCGAACTCCGGCAGGTAGCGGCCGAGGATGCCGTAGCGGTTCATCCGCCGCAGGTTGCGGTGGATACCCTGGCTGCTCTTGAACAGCTCGATGAACAGGCTGGTGTTGCGGATGTCGTGGCGGAACTCGTCGTCGATCAGGTGTCGGCTGTCGCGCAGCAGGCGAATGGTGTCGGCGCGCACGCCCTTGATTTCCGGGTGCTGTGCCATCAGCACGAAGATTTCCAGGAGGGCGAACGGGGTGCGCTTGAAGACGTTCGGGTGCGTCACCTCGATGTAGCCGTCGCGCAACTGGAAGCGACTGTTCAGCGGTTGGATCTGCACCGGCTGCTCGCAGGGCAGGATGACTTCCTCGAAGTGCTGGATGATCAGGTCGTTCAGCTCGGAGATCGCCATCACCACCCGGTAGTACTTCTGCATGAAGCGTTCGACCGCCAGCTTGACGTCGTTGTCTTCGTAGCCGAACAGACGGGCGATGCTGCGCTGGTGATCGAACAGCAGGCGATCCTCGGCGCGCCCGGCGAGCATGTGCAGGGCATAGCGGACCCGCCAGAGGAACTCCTGGCTGGAAGCCAGCATGCTGCACTCGCTTTCCACCAGGAAGCCTTCGCGCACCAGGGCGTGCAGGTTGAGGCTGCCGAACTGGCGGCGGGCCATCCAGAGGATGGTCTGGATGTCGCGCAGGCCGCCGGGGGAGCCCTTGACGTTGGGCTCGAGGTTGTACTCGGTGTCGTTGTACTTGGCGTGGCGGCGCTGCTGTTCGTGGCGTTTGGCCAGGAAGAACTCCTTGCTCGGCCACATGTGCGCGCTGCCGGTAACCTGCAGCATGCGCTGGCGCAGGCTGTCAGGGCCGCAGATGGTGCGGCACTCCATGAGGGTGGTGATCACCGTCAGGTCGGCGCGTGCTTCCTCCGCGCACTGCTGCACCGAGCGCACGCTCTGGCCGACTTCCAGGCCGATGTCCCAGAGCAGGGTGAGGAAGCCTTCGATCGGTTCGCGGAAGCTCTCCTGGTCCTCGCTGTCGAGGAGGATCAGCAGGTCGACGTCGGAGTAGGGGTGGAGTTCGCCGCGGCCGTAGCCGCCCACGGCGACCAGGGCGATGTCGGCGTCGTCTCCCCAGTCGAAGCGCTGCCAGGCCTGTTGCAGGATCTGGTCGACGCACCAGGCGCGATCTTCGATCAGGCGGCGGATGTCGCGGCCGCTGTTGAAACGGTTGTCGAGCACTTCGCGGAATTGCCGGATGGCCTTCTTGAAGGCGGCGATCGGGCTGGACTTCAAGGCCAGTTCCGCCTGGAACTGCCCGCGATCGAACAATTCGGGATCCACCTGCGGCATGCGGCCTTCCTTTATCTGCTAGCGGTTGGGTTCGATACGCGAGCGCCCCGTCCTGGTGCGTTTTTGCGCTGTATTGGTGCGCGCGCTGCGCCGAATCGGGGCGTCGGCCCCGCCGGAATGGGACGGGGCGTCGAGGCGCACGGCTGGCAGCAAAAGCCGGGCCGGATCAGGCTGCCGAGGTGCGCGGGAAGGTTTCGTCGTTGCGCAGGGTGAGGATCTCGTAGCCATCGGCGGTGACCAGCACGGTGTGCTCCCATTGCGCGGACAGCTTGCGGTCCTTGGTGATCGCGGTCCAGCCGTCGCCGAGCAGGCGGGTCTCCGGGCGGCCCTGGTTGATCATCGGCTCGATGGTGAAGATCATGCCTTCCTTCAGCTCGATGCCGGTACCCGCACGACCGTAGTGGAGGACCTGCGGCTCCTCGTGGAACACCTTGCCGATGCCATGGCCGCAGTATTCGCGGACCACCGAGAAGCCGTTCTTTTCCGCGTGCTTCTGGATGATTTCGCCGATATCGCCCAGGTGCGCGCCCGGACGCACCACGGAAATGCCCTTGTACATGCATTCCTGGGTGATCTGGCAGAGGCGGTCGGCCCATTCCGGGGTCTTGCCGACCAGGAACATCTTGCTGGTGTCGCCGTGGTAGCCGTCCTTGATGACGGTGATGTCGACGTTGAGGATGTCGCCTTCCTTCAGCGGCTTCTCGTTGGGGATGCCATGGCAGACCACATGGTTGATCGAGGTGCAGATCGACTTGGGAAAGCCCTTGTAGTTCAGCGGGGCGGGAATCGCCTTCTGCTCGTTGACGATATAGTCGTGGCAGATGCGATCCAGCTCCTCGGTGGTCACGCCGGGCTTGATGTGTTCGCCGATCATTTCCAGCACTTCGGCGGCCAGGCGGCCGGCGATGCGCATCTTCTCGATATCGTCCGGCGTCTTGATGGTGACGGTCATGTGAATTCTCTTCGGGCGTGCAAGCACGCATGAATAATAAGGAATACGCGATTCTAGCAGACCTGACCGACCGATCTACTCCCGCCCGGCCATCCGCGGCGGGTTTCACTGCGTCCACGGTTATGGTATAAAGCGCCCCGCTCCGAGGCTGCGGCCTTTTCCGGAGCACAAACCCACACATGCATCGACACGATGGCCTGGGTGCCCGCAAGGGTTGGTCATTGGGATGCGTGGAGGCCTAACCCGACTTATCGAGGAACTATCATGTCCCAAGTCAACATGCGCGATATGCTGAAGGCCGGTGTGCACTTCGGCCACCAGACCCGTTACTGGAACCCGAAAATGGGCAAGTTCATTTTCGGCGCGCGCAACAAGATCCATATCATCAACCTCGAAAAGACCCTGCCGATGTTCAACGAGGCCCTGACCTTCGTTGAGCGCCTGGCCGCTGGCAAGAACAAGATCCTGTTCGTCGGCACCAAGCGTTCCGCCGGCAAGATCGTTCGCGAGGAAGCCGCTCGTTGCGGCATGCCGTACGTCGACCATCGCTGGCTGGGCGGCATGCTCACCAACTACAAGACCATCCGTCAGTCGATCAAGCGCCTGCGCGACCTGGAAACCCAGTCCCAGGACGGCACCTTCGACAAGCTGACCAAGAAAGAAGCCCTGATGCGCAGCCGTGACCTCGAGAAGCTCGAGCGCAGCCTGGGCGGCATCAAGGACATGGGCGGCCTGCCGGACGCTCTGTTCGTGATCGACGTCGACCACGAGCGCATCGCCATCACCGAAGCCAACAAGCTGGGCATCCCGGTCATCGGCGTTGTCGATACCAACAGCAGCCCGGAAGGCGTCGACTATGTAATTCCCGGTAACGATGATGCCATCCGCGCCGTGCAACTCTACCTGAACTCGATGGCCGAAGCGGTAATCCGCGGCAAGCAGGGCGCTGCCACCAGCGCCGACGAGTTCGTCGAGGAAGCGCCGGCCGAATCCGCCGAAGGCTGATTCCGGGACGTTCAGACGTCCGACGGTGCGCAGGAAGGGGGCTAGGCCCCCTTTTTGCCACCTTTGAGTTTCTGCCCGGCAGGCCGGGCACAAAGGTTTTTTGAGAGCTACCACTCAAGAGGATTTCGAAATGGCAGAAATTACTGCAGCCATGGTTAAAGAACTGCGCGAGCGTACCGGCTTGGGCATGATGGAGTGCAAGAAGGCGCTGACCGCCGCTGGCGGCGACATCGAGAAGGCCATCGACGACATGCGCGCTGCCGGTGCGATCAAGGCTGCCAAGAAGGCCGGCAACATTGCCGCCGAAGGCTCGATCGCCGTCAAGATCGCTGCCGACAACAAGGCCGCCGTGATCATCGAAGTCAACTCCCAGACCGACTTCCTGGCCCTCCAGGACGACTTCAAGGGCTTCGTCGCCGAGAGCCTGGAAAAGGCCTTCAACGAGAAGCTGACCGACGCCGCTCCGCTGGTCGAAGCGCGTGAGGAAGCTCGTCTGGCCCTGGTCGCCAAGACCGGCGAGAACGTCAACATCCGCCGCCTGACCCGCGTCGAGGGCGATGTGGTCGGCGCCTACCTGCACGGCCACCGCATCGGTGTCGTGGTCAACCTGAAAGGCGGCAACCCGGAACTGGCCAAGGACATCGCCATGCATGTCGCTGCCAGCAACCCGCAGTTCCTGAGCGCTTCGGAAGTTTCCGAAGAAGCGATCGCGAAAGAGAAGGAAATCTTCCTGGCGCTGAACGCCGACAAGATCGCCGGCAAGCCGGAGAACATCGTCGAGAACATGGTCAAGGGCCGCATCAGCAAGTTCCTCGCCGAAGCGAGCCTGGTCGAGCAGCCTTTCGTGAAGAACCCGGAAGTGAAGGTCGGCGACCTGGCCAAGCAGGCCGGCGCCGAAATCGTTTCCTTCGTTCGTTACGAAGTGGGCGAAGGCATCGAGAAGGCCGAAGTGGACTTCGCTGCCGAAGTTGCCGCTCAAGTAGCCGCCACCAAGCAGTAACAAAGACGGTTTCGACTGTCGCCCCGGAAGAGGCTGCCCGCTGATGCGTGCGGCCTCTTCGTCAAATGGGGAAGCGTTCGGGGCAGCTTCCGCGTTGCCGGCCCGCTCGGTGGGCTCGCACGCAACGCAGGCGCAAAGTCGTCTCCGCCCACGACGGCCCGGCCGTCACGTATTTTTATCGCCGCAGGAGAAAAGGTCATGGCTCAGCAACTGAGCGCTCGTCAACCTCGCTATAAACGCATTCTTCTAAAGTTGAGCGGCGAAGCCCTGATGGGCTCGGAGGAGTTCGGCATCGATCCCAAGGTGCTGGACCGCATGGCGCTGGAAATCGGCCAGTTGGTCGGGATCGGCGTGCAGGTCGGCCTGGTCATCGGCGGCGGCAATCTGTTCCGCGGCGCGGCGCTGTCCGCGGCCGGCATGGACCGGGTGACCGGCGACCACATGGGGATGCTGGCCACCGTGATGAACGGCCTGGCGATGCGCGATGCGCTGGAGCGCTCGAACATCCCCGCGCTGGTGATGTCGGCGATCTCCATGGTCGGTGTGACCGACCACTACGACCGCCGCAAGGCCATGCGCCACCTCGGCGGTGGCGAGGTGGTGATCTTCTCCGCCGGTACCGGCAACCCGTTCTTCACCACCGACTCGGCGGCTTGCCTGCGCGCCATCGAGATCGACGCCGACGTGGTCCTTAAGGCTACCAAGGTCGATGGCGTGTACACTGCCGACCCGTTCAAGGACCCGAATGCCGAGAAGTTCGAGCGCCTGACCTATGATGAAGTGCTCGACCGCAAGCTCGGCGTGATGGACCTGACCGCCATCTGCCTGTGCCGTGACCAGAACATGCCGCTGCGGGTGTTCAACATGAACAAGCCGGGCGCATTGCTGAATATTGTTGTTGGTGGTGCCGAAGGCACCCTGATCGAGGAGGGTTGAGAATGATCAACGAGATCAAGAAGGAAGCGCAGGAGCGCATGGGCAAGACCCTGGAAGCGCTGGGCCATGCCTTCGCGAAGATTCGTACCGGTCGCGCGCATCCGAGCATCCTGGATAGCGTGATGGTTTCCTATTACGGGGCCGATACGCCGCTGCGCCAGGTCGCCAACGTCACCGTGGAAGACTCCCGTACCCTGGCTCTGGCCGTGTTCGACAAGAGCATGATCCAGGCGGTCGAGAAGGCCATCATGACCTCCGACCTGGGGCTCAACCCGGCCACCGCCGGCACCACCATCCGCGTACCGATGCCGGCCCTGACCGAGGAGACCCGCAAGGGCTACACCAAGCAGGCGCGTGCCGAGGCTGAGCAGGCGCGGGTTTCCGTGCGCAACATCCGTCGCGATGCGCTGGCCCAGTTGAAGGACCTGCAGAAGGAAAAGGAAATCAGCGAGGACGAAGAGCGCCGCGCCGGCGACGACGTGCAGAAGCTGACCGACAAGTTCATCGGTGAGATCGAGAAGGCACTGGAAGCCAAAGAAGCGGACCTCATGGCTGTCTGAGGCCGGGCTGACGTCATGGAAAAGACCCGGAAGGATGTGTGCGTGCCACGCCACGTGGCCATTATCATGGACGGTAACAATCGCTGGGCGAAGAAGCGTCTTCTGCCCGGCGTCGCCGGCCACAAGGCCGGTGTCGATGCCGTCAGGGCGGTGATCGAGGTCTGCGCCGAGGCAGGGGTCGAGGTCCTCACCCTGTTCGCGTTCTCCAGCGAGAACTGGCAGCGTCCGGCGGACGAAGTCAGCGCGCTGATGGAGCTGTTTCTCGTGGCCCTGCGCCGCGAGGTGCGCAAGCTCGACGAGAACGGCATCCGCCTGCGCATCATCGGCGATCGCACGCGTTTCCATCCGGAGTTGCAGGCGGCCATGCGCGAAGCGGAAGCCGCCACTGCCGGCAATACCCGTTTCCTCCTCCAGGTCGCCGCCAACTACGGCGGCCAGTGGGACATCGTCCAGGCCGCACAGCGCCTGGCGCGCGAGGTCCAGGGCGGGCACCTGGCGGCGGACGATATCTCCGCCGAGCTGCTCCAGGGTTGCCTGGTGACCGGCGACCAGCCGCTGCCCGACCTGTGCATCCGCACCGGCGGCGAGCATCGCATCAGCAATTTCCTCCTCTGGCAGCTGGCCTATGCCGAGCTGTATTTCTCCGACCTGTTCTGGCCCGACTTCAAGCACGCGGCGATGCGGGCTGCCCTGGCGGATTTCTCCAAGCGCCAGCGCCGCTTCGGCAAGACCAGCGAGCAAGTCGAGGCCGAGGCCCGTCCGTCATGCTGAAACAACGGATCATCACGGCGCTGGTGCTCCTGCCCATCGCGCTGGGTGGTTTTTTCCTTCTCGAAGGGGCGTTCTTCGCCCTGTTCATCGGCGCGGTGGTGAGCCTGGGGGCCTGGGAATGGGCACGCCTGGCCGGCTATGAACAGCAGTTCGGCCGCGTTGCCTACGCGGCGACGGTCGCCGTGCTGATGGTCGCTCTCTACCATCTGCCGCAGCTTGCCGGAGCCGTGCTGCTGCTGGCGTTGGTCTGGTGGACGCTGGCCACCGTGCTGGTGCTCACCTACCCGGAAAGCGTCGGCTACTGGGGCGGACGCTGGCGCCGCCTGGGCATGGGCCTGCTGATCCTGTTGCCGGCCTGGCAGGGGCTGGTCCTGCTCAAGCAGTGGCCGCTGGCCAATGGCCTGATCATCGCCGTGATGGTGCTGGTCTGGGGCGCGGATATCGGCGCCTACTTCTCCGGCAAGGCCTTCGGCAAGCGCAAGCTGGCGCCGCGGGTCAGCCCCGGCAAGAGCTGGGAAGGCGTTTACGGCGGCCTGGCGGCCAGCCTGGCGATCACCCTGGCGGTCGGTCTCTACCGCGACTGGTCCCTCGGCGCGCTGCTCCTGGCCCTGCTCGGCGCGGCGCTGGTGGTGTTCGTCTCGATCGTTGGCGACCTCACCGAAAGCATGTTCAAGCGCCAGTCCGGAATCAAGGACAGCAGCAACCTGCTGCCCGGCCACGGTGGCGTGCTGGATCGCATCGACAGCCTGACGGCAGCCATCCCGGTATTCGCGGCCCTGCTCTGGGCCGCCGGCTGGGGTGCGCCATGAGTCGACCGCAGCGGATCAGCGTGCTCGGCGCGACCGGCTCGATCGGCCTGAGCACCCTGGACGTCGTCCAGCGTCATCCCGATCGTTACGAAGCCTTCGCCCTGACCGGCTTCAGCCGCCTGGCCGAACTCGAGGCGCTGTGCCTCAGGCACCGCCCCGTCTATGCGGTGGTGCCGGAGCAGGCCGCGGCGATCGCCTTGCAGGGCTCGCTCGCCGCGGCGGGTATCCGCACCCGGGTGCTGTTCGGCGAGCAGGCGTTGTGCGAAGTGGCCAGCGCGCCCGAAGTGGACATGGTAATGGCGGCCATCGTCGGCGCCGCCGGGCTGCCGTCGACCCTGGCGGCCGTCGAGGCCGGCAAGCGCGTACTGCTGGCCAACAAGGAAGCGCTGGTGATGTCCGGCGCGCTGTTCATGCAGGCGGTCAAGCGCAGCGGCGCGGTGCTCCTGCCGATCGACAGCGAGCACAACGCGATCTTCCAGTCGCTGCCGCGCAATTATGCCGATGGCCTGGAGCGGGTCGGCGTGCGCCGGATCCTCTTGACCGCCTCCGGCGGCCCGTTCCGCGAGACGCCGCTGGAGCAACTCGCTTCGGTGACGCCGGAGCAGGCTTGTGCGCACCCGAACTGGTCGATGGGGCGGAAGATTTCCGTCGATTCCGCCAGCATGATGAACAAGGGGCTCGAACTGATCGAGGCGTGCTGGCTGTTCGACGCCCAGCCGAGCCAGGTCGAGGTGGTGATCCACCCGCAGAGCGTGATCCACTCGATGGTGGACTACGTCGACGGCTCGGTGATCGCCCAGCTCGGCAATCCGGACATGCGCACGCCGATTTCCTATGCCATGGCCTGGCCGGAGCGAATCGATTCCGGCGTTTCGCCGCTGGACATGTTCGCCGTCGGTCGCCTGGATTTCCAGCGCCCCGACGAGCAGCGCTTCCCCTGCCTGCGCCTGGCGAGCCAGGCCGCGGAAACCGGCGGCAGCGCCCCGGCCATGCTGAATGCCGCGAACGAGGTGGCCGTGGCCGCATTTCTCGAGCGGCGCATCCGCTTCAGCGACATCGCGGTTATCATCGAGGACGTGCTGAACCGCGAGGCGGTGACCGCAGTCGAATCGCTCGATCAGGTCCTGGCCGCCGATCGCCGCGCCCGTTCGGTCGCCGGGCAATGGTTGACCCGACACGCCGGCTAGTCTTCGGACGGCCTGGAGGTAGGAGATGAGTGCGCTTTACATGATCGTCGGTACCCTGGTGGCCCTGGGCGTGCTGGTGACGTTCCACGAATTCGGCCACTTCTGGGTCGCGCGACGCTGCGGGGTGAAGGTCCTGCGCTTCTCCGTCGGCTTCGGCACGCCGCTGGTGCGCTGGCACGACCGGCACGGCACCGAGTTCGTGGTGGCGGCCATTCCGCTGGGCGGCTACGTCAAGATGCTCGACGAGCGCGAGGCGGAAGTACCGGCCCATCTGCTCGAACAGTCCTTCAATCGCAAGACGGTCCGTCAGCGGATCGCCATCGTCGCGGCTGGTCCCATCGCCAATTTCCTACTGGCGATTCTGTTCTTCTGGGTCGTCGCCCTGCTCGGTAGTCAGCAGGTGCGCCCGGTCATCGGTTCCGTGGCGCCGGAGAGCCTGGCCGCCCAGGCCGGCCTGGAGGCCGGACAGGAACTGCTGGCGGTGGACGGCGAGCCCGTCACCGGCTGGAGCGGGGTCAACCTGCAGCTGGTTCGCCGTCTCGGCGAGAGCGGTACGCTGGAAGTGCGGGTGCAGGAAAAGGGCTCGAATGTCGATTCCACCCACCAGGTGCGTCTGGATGGCTGGCTGAAGGGCGAGGACAATCCCGATCCCATCGCCTCGCTGGGCATCCGGCCCTGGCGGCCGGCCTTGCCGCCGGTGCTGGCCGAACTCGACCCCAAGGGGCCGGCGCAGGCCGCCGGGCTGAAGCTCGGCGACCGTTTGCAGAGCATCGATGGCATCGCCGTCGACGACTGGCAGCAGGTGGTGGATAGCGTCCGTGCCCGTCCCGGGCAGCGCGTCCAGCTCAAGGTGCTGCGCGACGGCGAAGTGCGAAATGTTGCCCTGGAGCTGGCGGTGCGCGGCGAGGGCAAGGCCCGGAGCGGCTACATGGGGGCGGGGGTCGCCGGTACCGAATGGCCGGCGGAAATGCTCCGCGAAGTGAGCTACGGACCGCTGGAGGCGGTGGGTCAGGCGCTTTCCCGAACCTGGACCATGAGCCTGCTAACGCTCGACTCCATAAAGAAAATGTTGCTCGGCGAGCTCTCGGTAAAAAACTTGAGCGGGCCGATAACCATTGCTAAAGTGGCGGGCGCTTCAGCCCAGTCTGGCGTGGGGGATTTTCTCAATTTCCTGGCCTATCTGAGCATTAGCTTGGGGGTTCTCAACCTGCTGCCGATCCCTGTCCTCGATGGCGGGCATCTGCTGTTCTATCTGGTTGAGTGGGTGCGCGGGCGCCCATTATCCGAACGGGTACAGGCTTGGGGGATGCAGATCGGCATCAGTCTGGTCGTTGGCGTGATGTTGCTCGCTCTGGTCAACGATCTGAGTCGTCTGTAGTCATGTTGAATTCGAATCTGCCGCCCTTTGCGGCAGATTCTCTATTTGTCAGTTGGAAAAAAAGGACTCCATGAAACGCTTTCTGCTACCCGCGCTGCTGTCAGCGCTGATGATCGCCGAGGTTCACGCCGAGTCCTTCACTGTTTCCGATATCCGGGTCAATGGCCTGCAGCGCGTGTCCGCCGGTAGCGTGTTCGCCGCCCTGCCGCTGAACGTCGGCGAGACCATCGACGACCAGGCCCTGGTCCAGGCCACCCGCTCCCTGTTCAAGACCGGTTTCTTCCAGGACATCCAGCTCGGCCGCGATGGCAACGTGCTGGTAGTCACTGTAGTCGAGCGCCCGTCGATCTCCAGCATCGAGATCGAGGGCAACAAGGCGATTTCCAAGGAAGACCTGCTCAAGGGCCTGAAACAGTCCGGCCTGGCCGAGGGCGAGATCTTCCAGCGCGCCACCCTCGAAGGCGTGCGCAACGAGCTGCAACGCCAGTACGTGGCCCAGGGCCGCTACTCGGCCGAGATCAACGCGGAAGTGATCCCGCAGCCGCGCAACCGCGTCGCGCTGAAGATCAACATCAACGAAGGCACGGTCGCCGCGATTTCCCACATCAACGTGGTGGGCAACACCGTCTTCTCCGAAGAAGACCTGACCGACCTGTTCGAACTGAAGACCACCAACTGGCTGTCGTTCTTCAAGAACGACGACAAGTACGCCCGCGAAAAGCTCTCCGGCGACCTCGAGCGCCTGCGCTCCTATTACCTGGACCGCGGCTACATCAACATGGATATCGCCTCCACCCAGGTATCCATCACCCCGGACAAGAAGCACGTCTACATCACCGTCAACATCAACGAGGGTGAGAAGTACACCATCCGCGACGTGAAGCTGACCGGCGACCTGAAGGTGCCGGAAGAGGAAGTGAAGCGCCTGCTGCTGGTACAGAAGGGCCAGGTGTTCTCGCGCAAGGTGATGACCACCACCTCCGACCTGATCACCCGTCGCCTGGGCAACGAGGGCTACACCTTCGCCAACGTCAACGGCGTGCCGGAAGCCCATGACGACGACAAGACCGTCTCGGTGACCTTCGTCGTTGACCCGGGCAAGCGTGCCTACGTCAACCGCATCAACTTCCGCGGCAACACCAAGACCGAAGACGAAGTGCTGCGCCGCGAAATGCGCCAGATGGAAGGCGGCTGGGCCTCCACCTACCTGATCGACCAGTCCAAGGCCCGTCTGGAGCGCCTCGGCTACTTCAAGGAAGTCAACGTCGAGACCCCGGCGGTTCCCGGCACCGACGACCAGGTCGACGTCAACTACAGCGTCGAAGAGCAACCGTCCGGCTCGATCACCGCCAGCGTCGGCTTCGCCCAGAGCGCCGGCCTGATCCTCGGTGGCTCGATCAGCCAGAACAACTTCCTGGGTACCGGCAACAAGGTCAGCATCGGCCTGACCCGCAGCGAATACCAGACCCGCTACAACTTCGGCTTCGTCGACCCCTACTGGACCGTCGACGGCGTCAGCCTCGGCTACAACGCCTTCTATCGGAAGACCGACTACGACGAGCTCGACGTCGACGTCGCCAGCTACTCGGTGAACAGCCTGGGCGCCGGCATGAGCATCGGCTACCCGATCAGCGAGACCTCGCGCCTGACCTATGGCCTGAGCGTGCAGCGCGACCAGATCGACACCGGCCGCTACACCGTGGACGAGATCTACGACTTCCTCGACAAGGAAGGCGACAACTTCACCAACTTCAAGGCTTCCATCGGCTGGTCCGAATCGACCCTGAACAAGGGCGTGCTGGCCACCCGTGGTCACTCGCAGAGCCTGACCCTGGAAACCACCCTGCCGGGCAGCGACCTGTCGTTCTACAAGATCGACTACCGCGGGCAGGTCTTCGCCCCGCTGACCGACAACTACACCATGCGCTTCCACACCGAGTTGGGCTATGGCGACGGCTACGGATCCACCGAGCGCCTGCCGTTCTACGAGAACTACTACGCCGGCGGCTTCAACTCGGTGCGGGGCTTCAAGGACAGCACGCTGGGGCCTCGTAGTACTCCGAGCCGTGGAGAGGCGGAAGGTGGTCGACCTGGAACCGTCAGGGATCCAGACCAGGATCCCGAAGCCTTCGGTGGTAACATCCTGATCACCGGCGGCGCCGAGCTGCTGTTCCCGCTACCGTTCGTCAAGGACCAGCGCCAGTTGCGTACCGTGCTGTTCTGGGACGTGGGTAGCACCTTCGATACCGATTGCCCGACCAAGACCACTCAGAACTGCGACGGCATCAAGACCGACAACCTCGCCAGTTCCGTGGGCGTCGGCCTGACCTGGATCACCGCGCTGGGCCCGCTGAGCTTCAGCCTGGCGACGCCGATCAAGAAGCCGGACAACGCGGAAACCCAGGTCTTCCAGTTCTCCCTGGGCCAGACCTTCTGATTTGTACGTAGTACCGAGTAACGAAACCATGCTTTGTGCAGGAGTGCATCGTGCGTAAGTTCACCCAGTTCGTCCTGATCACCGCAGCCATCATGGCGGCTCCTTCGGCGTTCGCTGAAATGAAGATCGCGGTGCTCAACTACCAGATGGCGCTGCTCGAGTCCGATGCCGCCAAGCAATACGCCGTGGATGCCGAGAAGAAGTTCGGCCCCCAGCTGAACAAGCTGAAGAACCTCGAACGCGACGCCAAGGCGCTGCAGGACAAGCTGGTTTCCAACGGCAGCAAGATGTCCCAGGGCGACCGCGAGAAGGCCGAGCTGGACTTCAAGCAGAAGGCCCGTGACTTCCAGTTCCAGTCCAAGGAACTGAACGAGTCGAAGGCCGCCGCCGACCGCGACATGTTGAAGAAGCTCAAGCCGAAGCTGGACCAGGCCGTCGAGGAAACCATCAAGAAAGGCGGCTACGACATGGTCATCGAGCGTGGCGCCGTGGTCGACGTCAAGCCGCAATACGACATCACCCGCCAGGTGATCGAGCGGATGAACCAGCTGCGTTGATGATGAGCACCTTGTCCTACACCCTGGGCCAGCTGGCCGCGCATGTCGGCGCGGAACTCCGTGGCGACGCGGACCTGCCGATCCAGGGCCTGGCGACCTTGCAGGAGGCCGGACCGGCTCAGCTGAGCTTCCTGGCCAACCCGCAGTATCGCAAGTACCTGCCCGAAAGCCGTGCCGGCGCCGTCCTGCTGACGGCTGCCGACGCCGACGGGTTCGCCGGTACCGCGCTGGTGGTGGCCAACCCCTACCTGGCCTATGCCAGCCTATCGCACCTGTTCGATCGCAAGCCGAAGGCGGCCGCCGGTATCCATCCCACCGCCATCGTCGCGGCGGACGCCGAGGTCGATCCGAGCGCCAGTGTCGGCGCCTATGCGGTGATCGAGAGTGGCGCCCGCATCGGCGCTGGCGTCAGCATCGGCGCGCACTGCGTAATCGGCGCCCGTAGCGTGATCGGCGAAGGCGGCTGGCTGGCGCCGCGGGTCACGCTCTACCACGACGTCACCATCGGCGCGCGGGTGAGTATCCAGTCGGGCGCGGTGATCGGCGGCGAAGGTTTCGGTTTCGCCAACGAGAAGGGCGTCTGGCAGAAGATCGCCCAGATCGGCGGGGTGACCATCGGTGACGACGTCGAGATCGGCGCGAACACCACCATCGACCGTGGAGCACTGTCCGATACGCTGATCGGCAACGGTGTGAAGCTGGACAACCAGATCATGATCGCGCACAACGTGCAGATCGGCGATCATACCGCCATGGCCGCTTGCGTCGGCATTTCCGGCAGCGCCAAGATCGGCAGGCATTGCATGCTCGCCGGCGGCGTTGGCCTGGTCGGCCATATCGAGATCTGCGACAACGTTTTCGTGACCGGCATGACCATGGTGACCCGCTCGATCACCGAGCCGGGATCGTATTCCTCCGGTACCGCCATGCAACCGGCGGCCGAATGGAAAAAAAGCGCCGCGCGCATTCGTCAACTGGACGACATGGCGCGTCGACTTCAGCAGCTGGAAAAACGCCTGGCTGCCGTGACCTCAAGCGGTGACGCTTCATCTGATGCGTAATTGACGTTTTTTGCGTCACCCTTTTCTGAACAGGCTCCCCCTAACATGATGGACATCAACGAGATTCGCGAATACCTGCCTCATCGCTATCCTTTCCTGCTGGTGGATCGGGTGGTAGAGCTGGACATCGAGGGCAAGCGCATTCGCGCCTACAAGAATGTCAGTATCAATGAGCCGTTCTTCAACGGACATTTCCCCGAGCACCCGATCATGCCGGGCGTGCTGATCATCGAGGCGATGGCCCAGGCGGCCGGTATCCTCGGTTTCAAGATGCTCGACGTGAAGCCCGCCGACGGCACCCTTTACTACTTCGTCGGTTCGGACAAGCTGCGCTTCCGCCAGCCGGTCCTGCCGGGCGACCAGTTGCAACTGCACGCCAAGTTCATCAGCGTGAAGCGCAGCATCTGGAAATTCGACTGCCACGCTACCGTCGACGACAAGCCGGTATGCTCGGCTGAAATCATCTGTGCGGAACGCAAACTATGAGTTTGATCGATCCTCGCGCCATCATCGATCCGAGCGCCAGGCTGGCGGCTGACGTCCAGGTGGGCCCGTGGTCCATCGTCGGGGCGGAAGTGGAGATCGGTGAAGGGACGGTGATCGGTCCGCACGTGGTGCTCAAGGGCCCCACGAAGATCGGCAAGCACAACCGCATCTACCAGTTTTCCAGCGTCGGCGAGGACACTCCCGACCTGAAATACAAGGGCGAGCCGACGCGCCTGGTGATCGGTGACCACAACGTGATCCGCGAAGGCGTGACCATCCATCGCGGAACCGTCCAGGATCGCGCGGAAACCACCATTGGCGACCACAACCTGATCATGGCCTATGCGCACATCGGCCATGACAGCGTGATCGGCAACCATTGCATCCTGGTGAACAACACGGCGCTGGCCGGGCATGTCCACGTGGACGACTGGGCGATCCTGTCCGGCTACACCCTGGTGCACCAGTACTGCCGGATCGGCGCGCACAGCTTTTCCGGCATGGGCAGCGCCATCGGCAAGGACGTCCCGGCCTACGTGACGGTCTTCGGCAACCCGGCCGAAGCCCGCAGCATGAACTTCGAAGGCATGCGTCGGCGCGGCTTCAGCAGCGAGGCCATCCATGCCCTGCGGCGTGCCTACAAGGTGGTCTATCGCCAGGGACATACCGTCGAGGAAGCCCTGGCCGAGCTGGCCGAAAGCGCTGCCCAGTTCCCCGAGGTCGCGGTGTTCCGTGATTCCATCCAGAGCGCAACCCGCGGCATCACCCGCTGAGCCATGGCTGACGGATTACGCGTAGCCCTGGTCGCCGGCGAGGCCTCCGGCGACATCCTCGGGTCCGGACTGATGCAGGCGCTGCGGGCGCGGCACCCGGATATCGAGTTCATCGGCGTCGGTGGGCCGCGCATGGAGGCCGAAGGGCTGTCCAGCTATTTCCCCATGGAGCGCCTGTCGGTGATGGGCCTGGTCGAAGTGCTGGGCAGGCTGCCGGAGTTGTTGCGACGGCGCAAGCGCCTGATCCGCACGCTCATCGAGGCCCGGCCGGATGTGATGATCGGCATCGACGCTCCCGACTTCACCCTCGGCGTCGAGCACAGGCTGCGCCAGGCTGGCCTGCGCACCGTGCATTACGTCAGCCCTTCGGTGTGGGCCTGGCGGCAGAAGCGGGTGCTGAAGATTCGCGAGGCCTGCGACCTGATGCTGGCATTGTTCCCCTTCGAAGCACGTTTCTACGAAGAGCATGGGGTGCCCGTGCGTTTCGTCGGCCACCCCCTGGCCAACACCATTCCCCTGCAGGCGGATCGCGCTGCGGCCCGCGCGCGGCTCGGATTGCCGGCGGACGGACAGGTGGTGGCGCTGATGCCGGGCAGTCGCGGCGGCGAGGTCGGCAAGCTCGGCGCCTTGTTCCTCGACACCGCCCAGCGCCTGCTCGTCGAACGGCCGGGCCTGCGTTTCGTGCTGCCCTGCGCCAGCGCTGCACGGCGCGAACAGATCGAGCAGATGCTCCAGGGCCGCGAGCCTCTGCCGCTGACGCTGCTCGACGGCGCTTCCCATGAAGCGCTTGCCGCCTGCGATGCGGTGCTGATCGCCTCCGGTACCGCGACCCTCGAGGCGCTGCTCTACAAGCGGCCCATGGTGGTGGCTTATCGGGTCGCCGGGCTGACGTACCGGATTCTCAAGCGCCTGGTGAAAAGCCCTTACATCTCCCTGCCGAACCTGCTGGCCGGGCGCCTGTTGGTGCCGGAACTGATCCAGGACGCCGCCACCCCGCAAGCGCTGGCCGCAACCCTCTCGCCGCTGCTGGACGACGGCTCGCAGCAGGTGGAATTCTTCGATGCCATCCATCGGGCCTTGCGCCAGGATGCTTCGGCACAGGCGGCGGAAGCCGTCCTGCAACTGGTGGAGCGCCGCTGATGCAACTGGGCCTGGATTTCAATCTGGTGGAGGATCTGGTCGCGGGCGTCGACGAGGTTGGTCGCGGTCCGTTGTGCGGTCCGGTGGTCACCGCCGCGGTGATTCTCGACCCGAGCCGCCCGATCCTCGGCCTGAACGACTCGAAGAAGCTCAGCGAAGCTCGTCGCGAGGCGCTGTTCGAAGAGATCCGCGAGAAGGCCCTGGCCTGGTGCATCGCCCGCGCCGAGGTCGAGGAGATCGACCGGCTGAACATTCTGCATGCCACCATGCTCGCCATGCAGCGCGCGGTCGAAGGCCTCAGCGTGACTCCGCGGCTGGCCCTGATCGACGGCAATCGCTGTCCGAAACTGGCGGTGCCCAGCGCGCCGGTGGTCAAGGGCGACAGCCAGGTACCGGCAATCGCCGCGGCGTCGATCCTGGCCAAGGTCAGTCGCGACCGGGAAATGGTCGAGCTGGACCGGGTCTATCCGGGCTATGGCATGGCTGGGCACAAGGGCTATCCGACCGCTGTCCATCTCGAGGCGCTTTCCCGTCTCGGCCCGACGCCGATCCATCGACGCTCGTTTGCTCCGGTTCGCGAATTGCTGGATGTCCCTGTTCAATAATTGAGCGGATGTCGCGTGACTGACCGTATCCGTCGCCTGGTGACAAGCGGTGAGCGGCGTCAATAGCGGAAAGTCCTGCCCCTTCCTGCCAGGTACCATTCACAGCGAAATTTCCTTCGGCTCGCACGTCATTCCGTGTGTGTCCGAAACACGCGGCCTTCTACCCGGGAGGTCGGCTGACAACAATCCGCCATAAGCGGAACAGGGGAGTTATCCATGCAAGAATTCGCCACTCAGGTCGTCGACCTGCTCAACGGCCTTATCTGGGGCAAGATCCTCATCTGGCTGCTGGTCGGTTGCGGCCTGTACTTCACTGTGCGCCTGGGATTGATCCAGTTCCGCCACTTCGGCCATACCTTCAGCGTGCTCAAGGGCAGCCGCCAGTCGGACGACTCGGGAATCTCCTCGTTCCAGGCGCTCTGCACCTCTCTGGCGGCGCGGGTCGGTACCGGCAACGTCGCCGGCGTGGCGGTAGCGATCACGCTCGGCGGTCCCGGCGCAGTGTTCTGGATGTGGGCGATCGCCCTGGTGGGGATGGCGACCGGCTTCGTCGAGGCGACCCTGGCCCAGTTGTTCAAGATTCGCGACGACAAGGGCCAGTTCCGTGGTGGCCCGGCCTACTACATGGAGAAGGGCCTGGGCGCGCGCTGGATGGGCATCCTGTTCTCGATCTTCCTGATCATCGCCTTCGGTTTCGTCTTCAACTCGGTGCAGGCCAATACCATCACCGGTGCCATGCAGGGCGCCTTCGGCGTGCCGACCTGGATCAGCGGCATCGCCGTGGTGATCCTCACCGCGTTGATCATCTTCGGCGGCCTGCGCTCCATCGCGCGCTTCTCCGAGCTGGCGGTACCCTTCATGGCGGTGGCCTACCTGCTGCTGGCGGTGGGCATCATCCTGTTCAATCTCAGCGAACTGCCGGGCGTCCTGGAGATGGTGGTGAAGAGTGCCTTCGGCTGGCACGAGGCCGCCGCCGGCGGCATCGGCGCGGCGATCCTCAACGGCTTCAAGCGCGGCTTGTTCTCCAACGAAGCAGGCATGGGCTCGGCGCCCAACGCCGCCGCCTCGGCCACGCCCTATCCGCCGCACCCGGCGTCCCAGGGCTACGTGCAGATGGCCGGCGTGTTCATCGATACCCTGCTGATCTGCACCGCTTCCGCCGCCATCATCCTGCTGGCCGGACCGCAGGAAGGCGAGGGCATCATGCTGGTGCAGAATGCCCTGACCAGCCAGGTCGGCGACTGGGGCCGCTACTTCCTGGCGGTGATCATCCTGTTCTTCGCCTTCACCTCGATCGTCGCCAACTACTTCTATGCCGAGAACTGCCTGGTATTCCTCGAGCACAACCACCTGGCGGGCCTGTTGATCTTCCGCCTGATCGTGCTGGCGATGGTGATGTTCGGCGCGCTGGCTTCGCTGCCGTTCGTCTGGAACCTCGCCGACGTGTCGATGGGCCTGATGGCGATCACCAACCTGATCGCCATCCTGCTACTGTCCAACCTCGCGATCAAGCTGGCCAAGGACTACAACGCCCAGCGCAAGGCCGGCAAGCTGCCGACCTTCGACGCCAGCCAGTTCCCCGAAGTCCAGCAGAAGCTCGAACCGGGTATCTGGGACGACCGCCGCGCCTGAGCGCGGGGCGGGCGACGTTTCTCGGCGCAGCCGAGGCGCATCGTCCGCTCTTGAACCTGTAGCTTTGCCACCGGGCCCGGTACAATCCGGGCCTTGTCGTTTTTGCGTTATTTCTGCTCCGGGGCCTTCATGACCGTATCCTTCGTTCACCTGCGTCTGCATACCGAATTCTCCCTGGTCGACGGCCTGGTCCGGGTCAAGCCCCTGGCCAAGGCAGTGGCAGGGCTGGGCATGCCGGCGGTGGCGGTCACCGACCAGAGCAACATGTGCTCGCTGGTGAAGTTCTACAAGACCGCCATGGGCGCCGGCATCAAGCCGATCTGCGGGGCCGACATCTGGCTCGCCAGCCGCGAGGAAGATGGCCCGCTCAGCCGCCTGAGCCTGCTGGCGATGAACGCGAAGGGCTATCGCAACCTCACCGAGCTGATTTCCCGCGGCTGGAGCGAAGGCCAGCGCAATGGCGAGATCATCATCGAGCGCGACTGGGTCAAGGAGGCGGCGGAAGGCCTGATCGCGCTGTCCGCGGCCAAGGAAGGCGAGATCGGCCACGCGCTGCTCGACGGCGAGGAGGCCAAGGCCGAGGCGCTGTTGCGCGAGTGGATGGAGGTGTTCCCCGAGCGCTTCTACGTCGAAGTGCAACGTACCAGCCGGGTCAACGACGAGGAGCACCTCCACGCGGCGGTGGCTCTGGCGTCACGCTGTAACGCGCCGCTGGTGGCGACCAACGACGTGCGCTTCATCAAGCAGGAAGACTTCGAGGCCCACGAGACCCGCGTCTGCATCGGCGAGGGGCGGACCCTCGACGATCCGCGGCGGCCGCGTACCTATTCGGACCAGCAATACCTGAAGTCGCCGGCGGAAATGGCCGAGCTGTTCAGCGACCTGCCGGAAGCGTTGGAAAACACCGTCGAGATCGCCAAGCGCTGCAACATCGAGGTGCAGCTGGGCAAGTACTTCCTGCCGGACTTCCCCACGCCCAATGGCATGGGCATCGACGACTACCTGCGGCACGCCTCCTTCGAAGGTCTCGAGGAGCGCCTGGAGGTGCTGTTGCCGAAGGACACCCCGGACTACGAGGCCAAGCGCCAGGTCTATGTCGATCGCCTGAACTTCGAACTCGATATCATCATCCAGATGGGTTTCCCCGGTTACTTCCTCATCGTGATGGACTTCATCAAGTGGGCGAAGAACAACGGCGTACCGGTAGGCCCCGGGCGGGGCTCGGGCGCCGGCTCGCTGGTGGCCTACGTGCTGAAGATCACCGACCTCGATCCGCTGGCCTATGACCTGCTGTTCGAACGTTTCCTCAACCCGGAACGGATCTCCATGCCCGACTTCGACGTCGACTTCTGCATGGAGGGCCGCGACCGGGTGATCGACTACGTGGCCGACGCCTACGGGCGCAACGCGGTGAGCCAGATCATCACCTTCGGCACCATGGCGGCGAAGGCGGTGGTACGCGACGTGGCGCGGGTCCAGGGCAAGTCCTACGGTCTCGCCGACCGGCTGTCGAAGATGATTCCGTTCGAAGTCGGCATGACCCTGGATAAGGCCTACGAGCAGGAAGAAATGCTCCGCGACTTCCTCAAGAGCGACGAGGAAGCCGCCGAGATCTGGGAGATGGCCCTCAAGCTGGAAGGCATCACCCGCGGTACCGGCAAGCACGCCGGTGGCGTGGTGATCGCGCCGACCAAGCTGACCGACTTCTCGCCGATCGCCTGCGACGAGGAAGGCGGCGGACTGGTGACCCAGTTCGACAAGGACGACGTGGAGGCGGCCGGCCTGGTGAAGTTCGACTTCCTCGGCCTGCGGACCCTGACCATCATCAAGTGGGCGATGGAGATCATCAACCGCGAGCAGGCCAAGAAGGGCCTGGAGCCGGTGAACATCGACTTCATCCCGCTGGACGACAAGCCGACCTATTCGCTGCTGCAGAAGGCCGAGACCACTGCGGTGTTCCAGCTCGAATCGCGCGGCATGAAGGAGCTGATCAAGAAGCTCAAGCCGGACTGCCTGGAAGACCTCATCGCACTGGTGGCGCTGTTCCGCCCGGGTCCTCTGCAGTCGGGCATGGTGGACGACTTCATCAACCGCAAGCACGGTCGCGCCGAGCTGTCCTATCCGCACCCCGATTACCAGTACGCCGGCCTGGAGCCGGTGCTCAAACCCACCTACGGCATCATCCTGTACCAGGAACAGGTGATGCAGATCGCTCAGGTCATGGCCGGCTATACCCTCGGTGGCGCGGACATGCTGCGCCGGGCGATGGGCAAGAAGAAGCCCGAGGAAATGGCCAAGCAGCGCGGCGGTTTCATCGAGGGTTGCAAGAACAACGGCATCGATGCCGATCTCGCGGGCAACATCTTCGACCTGGTGGAAAAATTCGCCGGCTACGGCTTCAACAAGTCACACTCGGCAGCCTACGGCCTGGTCTCCTACCAGACCGCCTGGCTGAAGACCCACTTCCCGGCGCCGTTCATGGCCGCGGTACTCACCGCGGATATGCAGAACACCGACAAGGTGGTGACGCTGATCGAAGAATGCCGGCACATGAAGCTGCGCATCGTGGCGCCGGACGTGAACAACTCCGAGTTCCGCTTCACCGTCGACGACGATGGCCGGATCGTCTATGGCCTGGGTGCGATCAAGGGCGTCGGCGAGGGGCCGGTGGAGGCGATCACCGAATGCCGCGCCGAAGGCGGGCCGTTCAACACCCTGTTCGACTTCTGCGACCGCGTCGACCTCAAGCGCATCAACAAACGCACCCTGGAAGCGCTGATCCGCGCCGGTGCGCTGGATCGCCTGGGGCCGCACTACCACGACGAGCTAAAGGCCTACCAGGCTACCGTCGACCTCAACCGCGCCGTGCTGCTGGCGGCGATGGAGGAAGCGATCCAGGCCGCCGAGCAGACCGCGCGCAGCCACGACAGCGGGCACATGGACCTGTTCGGCGGAGTCTTCGCCGAGCCGGAGGCGGATGTCTACGCCAACCACCGCAAGGTCAAGGAGCTGACCCTCAAGGAACGCCTGAAGGGCGAGAAGGACACCCTCGGCCTGTACCTGACCGGCCATCCGATCGACGAGTACGAAGGCGAGGTGCGGCGCTTCGCCCGCCAGCGCATCGTCGAGCTGAAGCCGGCGCGCGATACCCAGACGGTGGCCGGGCTGATCGTCAACCTGCGGGTGATGAAGAACAAGAAGGGCGACAAGATGGGCTTCGTCACCCTCGACGACCGCTCCGGACGGATCGAGGCCTCGCTGTTCTCCGAAGCCTTCGCCGCGGCCCAGTCGCTGCTGCAGACCGATGCGCTGGTGGTGGTCGAGGGCGAGGTCAGCCAGGACGACTTCTCCGGCGGACTGCGCCTGCGCGCCAAGCGCGTGATGAGCCTGGAGGAAGCGCGTACCGGCCTGGCGGAGAGCCTGCGGATGAAGCTGCACGCCGACCTGTTGAAGGGCGACCGCCTGCGCTGGCTGGGCGAGCTGTTCAACCGCCATCGCGGTTCCTGCCCGATCACCCTGGACTACACCAGCGCCGACGCCAAGGCCCTGCTGCAGTTCGGCGAGAGCTGGCGGGTGGATCCGGCGGACGATCTGATCCAGGCATTGCGTGACCAGTTCGGGCGCGACAACGTCTTCCTCAATTATCGTTAATCGCGATGGGCGATAACGCCGTTGTTCCGCGCTCTGCGGCGGGAAAACGCGGATCGCCCTTGCTCCCGGCTCGACCCCTGGCGCCCGATCCCGTAAGGTAGGGCGCCAAACGGAAACGGCCCACTAGAATCTGCGCACGACGGAAGCCTATGAACCCGAACTTTCTTGATTTCGAACAGCCGATCGCCGACCTGCAAGCCAAGATCGAAGAGCTGCGCCTGGTGGGCAACGACAATGCGCTGAACATCAGCGACGAAATCTCGCGTCTGCAGGACAAGAGCAAGGCGCTCACCGAAAATATCTTCGGCAATCTGTCCAGTTGGCAGATCGCCCAGCTCGCGCGCCATCCCAAGCGTCCCTATACCCTCGACTACATCGGTTACCTGTTCAGCGATTTCGAGGAACTGCACGGCGACCGGCATTTCGCCGACGACCCGGCGATCGTCGGCGGCGTTGCCCGCCTCGACGGTTCCCCGGTGATGGTCATCGGCCACCAGAAGGGCCGCGAAGTCCGTGAGAAGGTCCGGCGCAACTTCGGCATGCCGCGTCCGGAAGGCTATCGCAAGGCCTGCCGCCTGATGGAAATGGCCGAACGCTTCAAGATGCCGATCCTGACCTTCATCGACACGCCCGGCGCCTACCCGGGGATCGATGCCGAGGAACGCGGCCAGAGCGAGGCGATCGCCTGGAACCTGCGGGTGATGGCGCGACTGAAGACGCCGATCATCGCCACCGTGATCGGCGAGGGCGGTTCCGGCGGCGCGCTGGCCATCGGTGTCTGCGACCAGTTGAACATGCTGCAATACTCCACCTACTCGGTGATCTCGCCGGAAGGCTGCGCCTCCATCCTCTGGAAGACCGCCGAGAAGGCGCCGGAAGCCGCAGAGGCCATGGGCATCACCGCCGAGCGCCTGAAAGGCCTGGGCATCGTCGACAAGGTCATCGACGAACCGCTGGGCGGCGCCCATCGCGATCCGGCGAGCATGGCCGAATCGATCCGTGGCGAACTGCTGGCGCAACTGAAGATGCTCCAGGGCCTGGAAATGGGTGAGTTGCTGGAGCGTCGTTACGACCGCCTGATGAGCTACGGCGCGCCGTAAACCATCCGGCGCACTGGTACGATCGACAAGCCCGGCATTCGCCGGGCTTGTCGCATGAGGAGCGCAAGCATGCCGGCGGTGCCGCTCGAATCCCGTCTGTTACAGGCCCTGGCGCCCTGGCGCGAAGCGGGGGGCTGGTGCGTGGCGTTTTCCGGCGGGCTGGATTCCACGGTGTTGCTGCATCTGCTCGCCCAGTTGGCCCGGAGCGAAGCCTTGCCGGCGCTGTCGGCGCTGCATGTCCACCATGGCTTGCAGGCTGCGGCGGACGGTTGGCCGGCGCACTGCCAGGCGGTCTGCCGGTCGCTGGGTATCCCGCTGCGGGTCGAGCGGGTGCAGGTCGCCGTTGGCGGCAGCATCGAGCAGGCGGCGCGCGACGCCCGCTATCGCGCATTCCAGGCGAGCCTGGGCGAGGGACAGGTGCTGCTCACCGCGCAGCACCTCGACGACCAGGCCGAGACCCTGCTGTTCCGCCTGTTGCGTGGAGCGGGCCTGCGCGGCCTGGCGGCGATGCCGGCGAGCCGGCCGCTGGGCGGCGGCCGCCTGTGCCGCCCCTTGCTCGGGGTTTCCCGCGCCGAACTGGAAGCCTATGCGCAGACGCACCGGCTGGACTGGGTGGAGGATCCTTCCAACCAGGATCCGCGCTTCTCGCGCAACTACCTGCGCCGGGAGATCATGCCGCGTCTCGCCTCCCACTGGCCGCAGGCCGTCGCCGGCATGGCGCGCTGCGCGGCGCATCTGCGCGAGGCCGAAGACCTGCTGGCTGAACTGGCCGCCATCGACCTCCGGGCCTGCCGCCAACCCTCGGAACTGGATTGGCCGGACTGGCTGGATCTGCCCCGGATCGCCCTGGAGCCTCTGCGCCGCCTCAGCGCTGCGCGCCAGCGCAACCTGCTGCGGGCCTGGCTGGGACAGCTGACGCGGTTGCCGGACAGCGACCACTGGGCCGGCTGGGAGTCGTTGCGCGATGCCGGCGACGATGCCGACCCGATCTGGCGCCTGGAGAGCGGCGAGTTGCGTCGCGGCGCGGGGCGGATCTGGTGGTTGCCGGCGGACTGGCGTGCAGCGGCGGGACCGTTCGTCTGGGAGCGTCCCGCTCATCCATTGCTTCTTCCCGGCAATGGTCGGCTGGCGTTGCTCGGCGAGGTTCCGGCGGGGCCGTTGCGCGTCGACTACCGGCGGGGTGGGGAGGTGCTGGCCCTGGCCGGGCGCGGTCGCCGCGACCTCAAGCGATTGCTCAACGAAGCGGGCGTACCGAGCTTCCTGCGCGGTCGTTTGCCGCTGCTCTTCCGAGCCGACGAACTGCTCGCGGTGGCCAACATTCCTGGCCTGGACAGTCCCCGCGAGGGGGGCTGGCGACTGTCCTGGAGCCCGCCGACGAACGACCCGGGTTTGAGCTAGTAAGCCGTTTCCAGTAGACTACGCTCCCGTCTTGTACTGCTCCCGCCGATTCCCTCCGGAATCAGCAGGAGTTTGCTTTGCCCACGGATTTGTCCGTGGCGGGAGCTGGCCTCCCTTCTCCGAATCCCCGGCGGTTGATCCCGCCTAAACGCTGACTTCTAGGGTTTTTCATGACGCGCTACATCTTCGTCACGGGTGGTGTTGTTTCTTCATTGGGGAAAGGCATCGCTTCGGCTTCTCTGGCTGCGATCTTGGAAGCGCGTGGCCTGAAGATCACGATGCTCAAGCTGGACCCTTACATCAACGTGGACCCGGGCACCATGAGCCCGTTCCAGCACGGTGAGGTCTTCGTGACCCAGGACGGCGCCGAGACCGACCTGGACCTGGGCCATTACGAGCGCTTCGTTCGTACCACCATGACCCAGAACAACAACTTCACCACCGGCCGCGTCTACATGGACGTGTTGCGCAAGGAGCGCCGCGGCGACTACCTGGGCGCCACCGTGCAGGTGATCCCGCACATCACCGACGAGATCAAGCGGCGCATCATCAAGGGCGCCGGCGATGCCGACGTCGCCCTGGTGGAGATCGGTGGCACCGTCGGCGACATCGAGTCGCAGCCGTTCCTCGAGGCGATCCGCCAGCTGCGCGTCGAGATCGGCGCCAAGCGCGCGATGCTGATGCACCTGACCCTGGTCCCGTACATCGCCACCGCCGGCGAGACCAAGACCAAGCCGACCCAGCACTCGGTCAAGGAGCTGCGCTCCATCGGCCTGCAACCGGACGTGCTGGTCTGCCGTTCCGACCACCCGATCGACGTCTCCTCGCGGCGCAAGATCGCGCTCTTCACCAACGTCGAGGAGCGCGCGGTGATCGCCCTGGAAGACGTCGACACCATCTACCGCATCCCGTCGGTGCTGCATGCCCAGGGCCTGGACGACATCGTCGTCGAGCGCTTCGGCCTGGAGTGCGGGCAGGCCGACCTGTCCGAATGGGACCGGGTGGTCGATGCCAAGCTCAACCCCGAGCGTGAAGTCACCATCGCCATGGTCGGCAAATACATGGAACTGCTGGACGCGTACAAGTCGCTGATCGAGGCGATGACCCACGCCGGCATCCAGAGCCGCACCAAGGTCAACCTGCGCTACATCGACTCCGAAGACATCGAGCAGCAGGGCACCAGCCTGCTGGAAGGCGTCGACGCCATCCTGGTCCCGGGCGGCTTCGGCCTGCGCGGCGTGGAAGGCAAGATCAGCACCGTGCAGTACGCCCGCGAGAACAAGATCCCCTACCTGGGCATCTGCCTGGGCATGCAGGTCGCGGTCATCGAATACGCCCGCAACGTGCTCGGCTGGAGCGACGCCAACTCCACCGAGTTCGACAAGTCCAGCGGCCATCCGGTGGTCGGCCTGATCACCGAATGGCAGGACGCGACCGGCGCCACCGAGATCCGCACCGAAGCTTCCGACCTGGGCGGCACCATGCGCCTGGGCGCCCAGGAGTGCCAGCTGCAGACCGGCACCCTGGTGCACGACTGCTATGCCAAGGACGTGATCGTCGAGCGCCATCGCCATCGCTACGAAGTGAACAACAACCTGCTGCCGCAACTGGAACAGGCCGGCCTGAAGATTTCCGGCCGCTCCGGCGACGGCGCCCTGGTGGAAGTGGTCGAGGCCCCGGAGCATCCGTGGTTCGTTGCCTGCCAGTTCCACCCGGAATTCACCTCCACACCGCGTGATGGCCACCCGCTGTTCAGCGGTTTCGTCAACGCCGCGCTGAAATATTCCGGGAAGGCCTGAGCATGGCACAGAAGATCGTTCGCGTCGGCGATATCCAGATCGGCAACGACCTGCCGTTCGTGCTGTTCGGCGGCATGAACGTGCTGGAGTCGCGCGACCTGGCCATGCAGGTCTGCGAAGAATACGTACGGGTTACCGAGAAACTCGGTATCCCCTATGTGTTCAAGGCCAGCTTCGACAAGGCCAACCGTTCCTCGATCCACTCGTTCCGTGGCCCGGGCCTGGAAGAGGGAATGAAGATCTTCGAAGAGATCAAGAAGACCTTCAAGGTGCCGGTCATCACCGATGTCCACGAGCCGTTCCAGGCCCAGCCGGTGGCCGAGGTCTGCGACATCATCCAGCTGCCGGCCTTCCTCTCGCGGCAGACCGACCTGGTGGTGGCGATGGCCAGGACCAACGCGGTGATCAATATCAAGAAGGCCCAGTTCCTCGCGCCCCAGGAGATGAAGCACATCCTGACCAAGTGCGAGGAAGCCGGTAACGACCGCCTGATCCTCTGCGAGCGCGGCTCCTCCTTCGGATACAACAACCTGGTGGTCGACATGCTCGGCTTCGGCATCATGAAGCAGTTCGAGTACCCGGTATTCTTCGACGTCACCCACGCCCTGCAGATGCCCGGCGGTCGCGCGGACTCCGCCGGCGGCCGGCGCGCCCAGGTCACCGACCTGGCCAAGGCCGGGCTCAGCCAGAAGCTCGCCGGGCTGTTCCTCGAGGCCCATCCGGACCCCGAGCACGCCAAGTGCGACGGTCCGTGCGCGCTGCGCCTGAACAAACTCGAAGCCTTCCTGTCCCAGCTCAAGCAACTGGACGAGCTGATCAAGAGCTTTCCTGCAATCGAGACTGCCTAGTCTCCTCAGACCGCCCCGTTCATTCACTTCGGAGTGTTAACAAGAATGGCAAAGATCGTCGACATCAAGGGCCGTGAGGTCCTGGACTCCCGCGGCAACCCTACCGTTGAAGCGGACGTGATCCTGGACAACGGCATCGTCGGCAGCGCCTGCGCGCCTTCCGGTGCTTCCACCGGTTCCCGCGAGGCCCTCGAGCTGCGCGATGGCGACAAGAGCCGTTACCTGGGCAAGGGCGTGCTGAAAGCCGTGGCCAACATCAACGGCCCGATCCGCGACCTGCTGCTGGGCAAGGACGCGGCCGACCAGAAAGCCCTCGACCACGCGATGATCGAGCTGGACGGCACCGAGAACAAGGCCAAGCTGGGCGCCAACGCGATCCTCGCGGTGTCCCTGGCTGCCGCCAAGGCCGCCGCACAGGCCAAGGGCGTACCGCTGTACGCGCACATCGCCGACCTCAACGGCACTCCCGGCCAGTACTCCATGCCGGTGCCGATGATGAACATCATCAACGGCGGCGAGCATGCGGACAACAACGTCGATATCCAGGAATTCATGGTCCAGCCGGTCGGCGCGAAGAACTTCGCCGAGGCGCTGCGCATGGGCGCCGAGATATTCCATCACCTCAAGGCCGTGCTGAAGGCCCGTGGCCTGAACACTGCCGTCGGTGACGAAGGCGGCTTCGCGCCGAACCTGTCGTCCAACGAAGATGCCCTGGCCGCCATCGCCGAGGCCGTCGAGAAGGCCGGCTACAAGCTGGGCGACGACGTGACCCTGGCCCTGGACTGCGCCTCCAGCGAGTTCTTCAAGGACGGCAAGTACGACCTGGAAGGCGAAGGCAAGGTATTCGACGCCGCCGGTTTCGCCGACTACCTGGCCGGCCTGACCCAGCGCTACCCGATCATCTCCATCGAGGACGGCATGGACGAGTCCGACTGGGCCGGCTGGAAAGGCCTGACCGACAAGATCGGCGCCAAGGTCCAACTGGTCGGCGACGACCTGTTCGTGACCAACACCAAGATCCTCAAGGAAGGCATCGAGAAGGGCATCGGCAATTCGATCCTGATCAAGTTCAACCAGATCGGTTCGCTCACCGAGACCCTGGAGGCCATCCAGATGGCCAAGGCCGCCGGCTATACTGCGGTGATCTCGCACCGCTCCGGCGAAACCGAGGACTCGACCATCGCCGACCTGGCCGTGGGTACCGCCGCCGGTCAGATCAAGACCGGTTCGCTGTGCCGCTCCGACCGCGTGTCCAAGTACAACCAGTTGCTGCGCATCGAAGAGCAACTGGGCGCCAAGGCGCCGTACCGTGGTCGCGCGGAATTCCGCGGCTGAGCCTAGTCTGGTACGGTGAAGGGGTGGCAAGAGCCACCCCTTTTCTTCTCAAGGAGTTCGAGGCTTGAGGTTACGTAGCCCCTACTGGCTGTTCGTGGTGCTGATCCTGGCGCTGGCGGGCCTGCAATATCGCCTGTGGGTCGGCGATGGCAGCCTGGCGCAGGAGCGCGACCTGCAGAAGCAGATCGCCGACCAGCATGGCGAGAACGAGCGCCTGCTGGAGCGCAACCGGATTCTCGAAGCCGAAGTCGCCGAGCTGAAGAAAGGCACCGAGACCGTCGAGGAGCGTGCGCGGCACGAGCTCGGCATGGTCAAGGACGGCGAAACCCTCTACCAGCTCGCCAAGTGAGCTGACGACCCTTCTCCCGATGACGACTTCCGACCTTCCCGCCTTCTGGACGGTGATCCCCGCCGCCGGCGTGGGTTCGCGCATGCGCGCCGACCGCCCGAAGCAATATCTCGATCTTGCCGGTCGCACCGTGATCGAGCGCACCCTCGATTGTTTCCTCGAACACCCGATGCTTAGGGGCCTGGTGGTCTGCCTGGCCGAGGACGATCCCTACTGGCCCGGGCTGGACTGCGCCGCCAGCCGGCATGTGCAGCGCGCCGCCGGGGGCGCCGAGCGCGCCGGCTCGGTGTTGAACGGCTTGCTGCGCCTGCTGGAGTTGGGGGCACAGGCCGACGACTGGGTGCTGGTGCATGACGCCGCGCGGCCGAACCTGACCCGCGGCGACCTCGACCGCCTGCTCGAAGAACTCGCCGAAGATCCGGTCGGCGGGCTGCTGGCGGTGCCGGCGAGGGACACCCTCAAGCGCTCCGACCGCGACGGCCGGGTCAGCGAAACCATCGACCGCTCGGTGGTCTGGCTGGCCTATACGCCGCAGATGTTCCGCCTCGGCGCCCTGCACCGGGCGCTGGCCGATGCGTTGGTGGCCGGCGTGGCGATCACCGACGAGGCTTCGGCGATGGAGTGGGCCGGCTATGCGCCGAAGCTGGTGGAAGGGCGCGCCGACAACCTGAAGATCACCACCCCGGAAGACCTGCTGCGCCTGCAGCGCAGTTTTCCGCACTGAACCCGGGCACAAGAAAGCCGACCCGAGGGTCGGCTTTCTTGTCGTTGCAGGCTCGCTCGTTCAGCTTTCCAGCGGCACCTCTATGAGGAAGCGGAACAGCGCGCCATGCTGCTCCACCGCCAGGCATTTGTAGCCCTGGCGCTGGGTATCTTCGGGAATCCCGTGGACCGATTGCGAGCAGTCGGTGACCACTTCCAGGCGTTCGCCCGGCTGCATGGTCGCCAGGGTTTCCAGGGTGGCGATGGCGTTGTACGGGCAATGTTCGCCGCGCAGGTCAAGCGACAGGGTCGGTTTGTCGATCTGGCTCATGGTTCGGTTTCCGCGGTCGGGTGAATCGGGAGGCGTTCAGTTGCACCAGCAGCAGGCACAGGGCCAGGCCGGCGAAGGTCAACAGCAGGCCGTTGCCGGGCCCGAAGCTTTCCAGCAGGTCGAGCTTGGGATAGGGCAGGGCGAGGCGGGTACCCAACTGGTCCCAAAAGATCGCCACCAGGGTTCCGCCGATGACGTTGCCGATGCCGACCACCCAGAAGTGCACCTGGCCCTCCATCGAGCGGTACATCCAGCCGGTCTCGCAACCGCCGGCGAGGACGATGCCGATGCCGAAGAGAATGCCGCCGATGATCGCATTCGGGCCCATCCAGAAGATCTTCGGCGCGACGCCCAGGCGGATCGCGGCGAAGGTACCGATGCAGGCGGCCGCCATGCCGAGCAGGATGCCGAAGGCGGCGCGGGTCCGGCCGGTGGTCCAGAGGTCCCGTGCGGCGCTGGTGAAGCAGATCTGCGCGCGCTCGATCAGGCCGCCGAACAGCAGGCCGAACAGGCAGGCCATGCCCAGCACCAGCGATACCTCGAAGCGCCAGGCGGCGAACAGCGCGGCGAGCGCCAGCACCGCCAGGCCCAGGCGGGCCTGCAGGCGTGTGCGTCGGGCCAGGCTTTCGGCGTCGGGCAGGGCGCTGGCCGTGGCGCCGACTTTCAGCGGCGTGCGCAGGAACGGCAGCAGGCTGATCTTCACGCCGATCCAGGCGCCGCCGACGGTGGCGAACATGAAGGCCCAGGCGTGCAGGGAAAACATCGGGATACCGGTGAAGAACGCCGCCAGGTTGCAGCCCATCGCCAGGCGCGCGCCGAAGCCGGCGACGATACCGCCGACCAGGCCCTGCAGCAGGCGGCGTTTGCTGGTCGGCCAGCGCAGGCTGACGTTGCCGGCCCAGAGGGCGCAGCACAGGGCGCCGAGGAACATGCCGATGATCATCACTCCGTCGATCCGGTCCAGCGGCGTGCCTTGAAGGCCGATCAGCCTGAAGTAGCTCCAGTCCTGTGGCTGGTAGCCGAACCAGGACAGCACGTGGCCGCCCCAGCGGGTGAATTCGCCGGTCACCGCCCAGAAGGTGCCGGTGAGCGCGAAGTAGTAGGCGGAGGCGACGCCGAGGGCGACCAGCGCCGGCAGCGGCGACCAGAACCTCACCAGGTAGCGTTGGCGAAACGCATTGAGGGCAGACATGCGACTTCCTTGAATCGATAGCGGGTGGAGCGGGAAACCGCCAAGTCTATCGCAGCGGCGAAACGCCTTACTGCTTCAGCGCAGGTTTTTCTCCCCGGCGAGTCCCGGATGGGATTGCGCCAGGCCTTCCTTGAGATAGTCCACCAGTTGCCGGACTTTCGGCGACAGGTGCCGCTGCTGCGGGTACAGCGCCCATACCGCGGTATTCGGCGGCTGGTGGCCTTCCAGCAGGGAGACCAGGCGGCCGCTGCGCAGATGCTCGATCACATAGTAGTCAGGCAACTGGCACAGGCCGAAGCCGCGCAGGGCGGCGTCGAGCACCGCCTGGCCGCTGTTGCAGCGCCAGTTGCCCTGGACCCGGTGCTGGGTTTCCCGGCCGTCCTCGAGGAAGCTCCACAGGTCGCTGCTGCCGATCAGGCAATTGAACTGGCCGAGTTCCGTCGGCGACTGCGGAGTACCGTGGCGGCGCAGGTATTCCGGGGTGGCGCAGAGGTACATGAGGCGTGGCGCCAACCGTGTGGCGACCAATCGCGAATCGCTCAGGCGGCCGAGGCGGATGGCCAGGTCGAAGCCCTCGTGGAGCAGGTCCAGTTGGCGGTTGGACAGCTCGATGTCGACCCGCAGTTGCGGATAGTCGGCCATGAAGGCATTCACCAGCGGCACGATGAAACGTTCGCCGTAGGCCACCGCGCAGGTCATGCGCAGCAGGCCCTTGGGCTCCGCGGAGAGGTCGCTGACCGCGCGCAGGGCTTCGTCGCGGGCGTCCTGCAGGCGCTGGCAATGTTGCAGGAAGGTCTGTCCGGCTTCGCTCAGCGACACTCGCCGGGTGCTGCGGTAGAGCAGGCGGGTCTGCAGGCGCTCCTCCAGGCGGGCGACCTGGCGGCTGATGTGCGACGAGGAAACGCCCATGCGTTCGGCTGCCGCGGTGAACTGCCCGGTTTCGGCGACAGCGACGAATTCGTCGAGTCCTTCCCAGCGATTCATCTGGATTGTCCCTGTATGGCAATAATGTTTTGATTATTGCCTGATTATTCCTTGAAACGCGGTTTTCTACACTTTCCGTTTCAGTGGGTCGCTTAGCGGCCCGCCGGCTTCCATCGTTCAGGAGTTCCCAGATGATCAAGTCCCGTGCCGCCGTCGCCTTCGCCCCCAACAAGCCGTTGGAAATCGTCGAGGTGGATGTGGCGCCGCCGCAGAAGGGCGAGGTACTGGTGCGCATCGTCGCCACCGGCGTCTGCCATACCGACGCGTACACCCTGTCCGGCCAGGATTCCGAGGGGGTGTTCCCGTGCATTCTGGGCCACGAAGGTGGCGGCATCGTCGAAGCGGTGGGCGAGGGCGTGACCTCCCTGCAGGTGGGCGACCATGTCATCCCGCTGTACACCGCCGAGTGCGGCAAGTGCAAATTCTGCCTGTCCGGCAAGACCAACCTCTGCCAGGCCGTGCGCGCCACCCAGGGCAAGGGCCTGATGCCCGACGGCACCAGCCGTTTCTCCTACAAGGGCGAGCCGGTCTTCCACTACATGGGCTGCTCGACCTTCTCCGAATACACCGTGCTGCCGGAAATCTCCCTGGCGAAGATTCCCAAGGACGCGCCGCTGGATAAGGTCTGCCTGCTTGGTTGCGGCGTCACCACCGGGATCGGCGCCGTGCTGAATACCGCCAAGGTGGAAGAGGGCGCTACCGTTGCCATCTTCGGCCTGGGCGGTATCGGCCTGGCGGCGATCATCGGGGCGAAGATGGCCAAGGCCGCGCGCATCATCGCGGTCGACATCAACCCGGGCAAGTTCGACATCGCCAGGGAGCTGGGCGCCACCGACTTCATCAATCCGAAGGACTACGACAAGCCGATCCAGGACGTCATCGTCGAACTGACCGATGGCGGCGTCGACTACTCCTTCGAGTGCGTCGGCAACGTGCAGTTGATGCGCGCCGCGCTGGAATGCTGCCACAAGGGCTGGGGCGAGTCGGTGATCATCGGTGTCGCCGGCGCCGGCCAGGAAATCAGCACCCGGCCGTTCCAACTGGTCACCGGCCGCGTCTGGCGCGGTTCGGCGTTCGGCGGGGTGCGCGGGCGCAGCGAGTTGCCGAGCTATGTCGAGAAGGCGCAGAAGGGCGAGATCCCGCTGGATACCTTCATCACCCACACCATGGGGCTGGAGGACATCAACGAGGCCTTCGAGCTGATGCACGAAGGCAAGAGCATCCGCACCGTCATTCATTACTGACAAGCCGTCGCGGCGGGCCCTGCGGCTCGCCACGACCGTTTCACGGAGGTCACGTGAAGGATTCCTTCGAACTGATCGGCAGCCAGAAGTCCTTCGGCGGCTGGCACCAGCGTTACCGTCATTTTTCCCGGACCCTGAACTGCGAGATGGTCTTCGCCATCTACCTGCCGCCCCAGGCCGAGCCGGAGGCGGCGCTGCCGGCCCTGTACTGGCTGTCCGGGCTGACCTGTACCGACGAGAACTTCATGCAGAAGGCCGGCGCCCAGCGGGTCGCCGCCGAACTGGGATTGGTACTGGTGGCGCCGGATACCAGCCCGCGCGGCAGCGGTGTCCCCGGCGATCCCGACGGCGCCTGGGACTTCGGCCTGGGCGCAGGCTTCTACCTGAACGCCACGCAGGAGCCCTGGGCCGCGCACTACCGCATGCACGACTACGTGGTGCACGAGTTGCCGGCGCTGATCGAGGCGCATTTCCCGGTGTCCCGGCGGCGCGGCATCAGCGGGCACTCGATGGGTGGGCATGGCGCGCTGGTCTGCGCGCTGCGCAACCCGGGGCGCTACCTGTCGCTGTCGGCCTTCGCGCCGATCTGCCATCCGAGCGATTGCCCCTGGGGCCAGAAGGCGTTCTCTCGCTACCTGGGCGAGGACCCGGCGGCCTGGCGCGAGTGGGATGCCTGTGCGTTGCTCGAGGGTGCGTCCGAACGCTTGCCGATCCTGGTCGACCAGGGCGAGCGCGACGACTTCCTCGCCGTCCAGCTCAAGCCGGAAGCGCTACGCAATGCGGCGGACAAGGCCGGCCACCCGCTGGAGCTGCGTCTGCAACCAGGCTACGACCACAGCTACTACTTCATCGCCAGTTTCATCGAGGATCACCTGAGCCACCATGCCCAGGTTCTCAACGGTTGATCCGCGATACCTGAAGCCTGCCCCGATCCGGGGTAGAATCACGCCCTGATTCCAACCAGGGCGTTTTTTCATGCGAATTGGCCATGGCTACGACGTGCATCGCTTCGGCGAGGGCGACTTCATCACCCTCGGCGGTGTGCGCATTCCCCACAAACATGGGCTGGTCGCCCACTCCGACGGCGACGTGTTGCTGCACGCCTTGTCCGATGCGCTGCTCGGCGCGGCGGCGCTGGGCGACATCGGCAAGCACTTCCCGGACACCGACCCGCGGTTCAAGGGCGCCGACAGTCGCGCGCTGCTGCGACACGTGGTCGCCATCGTCGCCGAGAAGGGCTGGAAGGTCGGCAACGTCGACGCCACCATCGTCGCCCAGGCACCGAAGATGGCGCCGCACATCGAAACCATGCGCGGGTCGATCGCCGAGGACCTCGGCGTCGCGGTCGACCAGGTCAACGTCAAGGCCACCACTACCGAGCGGCTAGGTTTCACCGGACGCGAAGAGGGCATTGCTGTACATGCGGTCGCTTTGCTGATGGCCCGATGAGCGTTCTCGGCGAACTCGACCTGCTCGGGCCGCGCGCCCATGGGGCAGCCTGCGGCGAGGCGGTGCTCAAGGCCGTGGCCGAGGACTTCCAGGTCGACGAGGTGCTGGACATTCCCCTCAGCGGTGAAGGCGAGCACCTCTGGTTGTGGGTGGAAAAGCGCGGATTGAACACCGAGGAGGCGGCCCGTCGCCTCGGCCGCGCCGCCGGCGTGCAGCAGAAGAACGTCAGCTACGCCGGGTTGAAGGACCGCCAGGCCCTGACCCGGCAATGGTTCAGCCTGCACCTGCCGGGCAAGGCCGATCCCGACCTGGGCGCAGCCGAGGGCGCGGACCTGCGGATTCTTCGCCGCACCCGTCATTCGCGCAAGTTGCAGCGAGGCGCGCATGCCGCCAACGGCTTCACCCTGCGTCTGACCGGGCTGCGGGCGGAGCGTGCCGTTCTCGACGCGCGCTTGGAACGTATCGCCGCGGACGGCGTGCCCAACTATTTCGGCCTGCAACGCTTCGGCCACGGCGGCGGCAACCTGGTCGACGCGCGCAGTTGCGCGGAACAGGACCTGCTGCCGGCGAACCGCAACCTGCGTTCGCGCTTCCTTTCCGCCGGGCGCAGCTACCTGTTCAACCGCCTGCTCGCCGAGCGGGTCGCGGAGGGTAGCTGGAACCGGGCAGCGGTTGGCGACCTGCTGGCCTTCACCGACAGCCGCAGCTTTTTCCTCGCTGGCGAGGAAGAATGCCGCGATGCCCGTCTGGCCGCCCTCGACCTGCACCCCACCGGACCGCTCTGGGGCGAGGGCGATCCGCCGAGCGGCGCCGGCGTCCTCGACCGCGAGCTGGCCCTGGCCGGGAGCGAGCCGGCGCTCTGCCGCTGGCTGGCGAAGGCGGGCATGGCGCACGAACGGCGCATCCTGCGGCTCCCCATCCAGGGGCTGGCGTGGCATTATCCCGAACCTGATGTTCTGCAACTGGAATTCGTCCTGCCGGCCGGTTGTTTCGCCACCGTAGTGGTGCGTGAAATCCTCGACCTGGTACCGACAGGGCAGACGGAAAACCCATGCGCATACTGATTGCCAACGACGACGGGGTGACCGCACCCGGTATCGCCGCGCTTTACGACGCGCTGGCGGATCATGCCGATTGCGTAGTGATCGCCCCCGACCAGGACAAGAGCGGCGCCAGCAGTTCCCTGACGCTGGACCGCCCGCTGCACCCGCAGCGCCTGGACAACGGATTCATCAGCCTCAACGGCACGCCGACCGACTGCGTGCACCTGGGCCTGAACGGCTTGCTGGAGGAATTGCCGGACATGGTGGTCTCGGGTATCAACCTGGGCGCCAACCTCGGCGATGACGTCCTCTATTCCGGTACCGTGGCGGCGGCCATCGAAGGGCGCTTCCTGAAGGGGCCGGCCTTCGCCTTCTCGCTGGTCTCGCGGTTGACGGACAACCTGCCCACCGCCATGCACTTCGCCCGCCTGCTGGTCTCCGCCCACGAGCGCCTGGCCGTGCCGCCGCGTACCGTGCTCAACGTCAATATCCCGAACCTGCCGCTGGATCGCGTACGCGGTATCCAGCTGACCCGCCTCGGGCACCGCGCCCGTGCCGCCGCACCGGTGAAGGTGGTCAATCCGCGCGGCAAGGAAGGCTACTGGATCGCCGCGGCCGGCGATGCCGAGGACGGCGGGCCGGGGACGGATTTCCACGCGGTCATGCAAGGCTACGTGTCGATCACTCCGTTGCAGCTGGACCGTACCTTCCACGAAGCCTTCGGCGGCCTCGACGAGTGGCTGGGAGGACTGACGTGATGTCCGAAGACCTGCATCGCCGGGGTATCGGCATGACCTCCCAGCGTACCCGAGAGCGCCTGATCCAGCGCCTGTACGAAGAAGGTCTGTCCAACGCCCACGTGCTCGAGGTGATCCGCCGCACGCCGCGTCATCTGTTCGTCGACGAGGCGCTCTCGCATCGCGCCTACGAAGACACTGCCCTGCCGATCGGCCACAACCAGACCATTTCCCAGCCGTTCATGGTGGCGCGGATGACCGAGTTGCTGCTGGCGGCCGGCCCGCTGGACAAGGTCATGGAGATCGGTACCGGGTCCGGCTACCAGACCGCGGTGCTGGCGCAACTGGTCGAGCGGGTCTTCTCCGTCGAGCGGATCCAGGCGTTGCAGGACAAGGCCAAGGAGCGTCTTGCGGAGCTAAACCTGCGTAATGTTGTCTTTCGTTGGGGCGATGGCTGGGAGGGCTGGTCGGCGTTGGCTCCCTACAATGGAATCATCGTCACCGCGGCGGCCACGGAAGTCCCGCAGTCGTTGCTGGACCAGTTGGCGCCGGGGGGCCGTCTGGTGATCCCGGTCGGTGGCGGCGAGGTCCAGCAACTGATGCTGATCGTCCGCACCGAGGACGGGTTCAGCCGCCAGGTACTCGACTCGGTACGTTTCGTCCCGCTGCTCAACGGCCCGATCGCCTGAGCCGGCGGCCGGCGTCGCCGGCCCGATTGAACGAAAGCGAAGAAGATGGATAAGGGGGAAGGATTGAGGCTAGCAGCGACCCTGCGGCAATGGACTCGGCTCTACGGTGGCTGCCACCTGTTGCTCGGGGCCGTCGTCTGTTCCCTTCTCGCCGCCTGTTCGTCGTCGCCTCCCGGCGGGGTCAAGGTCGTCGATCGCAACGGTTCCGCGCCTGCCGCTGCGCGGCGTACGCCGGTCACCAGCGGGCAGTACATCGTGCGCCGCGGCGACACCCTGTATTCCATTGCCTTCCGCTTCGGCTGGGACTGGAAAGCCCTGGCCGCGCGCAATGGCATCGCGCCGCCCTATACCATCCAGGTCGGTCAAGCTATCCAATTTGGTGGGCGGGCACCGGCGCAACCGTCCGTCGCGAAAAACACGCCGGTCGTCGCTCCGCCCGTGGCGACCAAGCCTACCCCGGTTCCACCCGCTGTTAGTACGTCGGTACCTGTCAAGCCCGCACCGGCTCCGGCCTCGACCACGACCCCACCCAGCAGCGGCGCGACTCCCGTCGTCGCGGGGCCTGCGGTGGGCGGTTGGGCATGGCCTGCGAGCGGTACTCTGATCGGCCGTTTTGCCTCAAACGGAAGTTTGAATAAAGGGATTGATATAGCCGGTCAATTGGGCCAGCCTGTCCTGGCTGCGTCTGGTGGGACCGTTGTATACGCCGGTAGTGGTTTGCGGGGCTACGGCGAGTTGGTCATCATCAAACACAACGAGACCTACGTGAGTGCCTACGGTCACAACCGCAGGCTGCTGGTGCGGGAAGGGCAACAGGTCAAGGTAGGGCAATCGATTGCCGAGATGGGCTCCACAGGAACCGATCGGGTGAAGCTGCACTTCGAGATTCGCCGCCAGGGTAAGCCTGTCGATCCACTGCAATATTTGCCACGTCGCTGACCGGGAGTTCGCCCGCCCACATCATGTAGGTGAGCGGGTCCGGGCGTGTCCAGCGGGAAAGGAATCGCCCGGGCTTGAGTCGAACTCATGCAAGGGATAACGACATGGCACTCAAAAAAGAAGGGCCGGAGTTTGACCACGATGATGAAGTGCTCCTCCTGGAGCCCGGCATCATGCTGGACGAGTCGTCTGCCGACGAGCAGCCTTCTCCCCGGGCAACTCCAAAAGCCACCACTTCCTTCTCTTCCAAACAACACAAGCACATCGACTACACGCGCGCGTTGGACGCAACGCAGCTGTATCTCAACGAAATCGGTTTCTCGCCCCTGTTGACGCCCGAAGAGGAAGTCCACTTCGCTCGTCTGGCGCAGAAGGGCGATCCCGCTGGTCGGAAGCGGATGATCGAGAGCAACCTGCGGTTGGTGGTGAAGATCGCCCGGCGCTATGTCAATCGCGGACTGTCCCTGCTCGACCTGATCGAGGAAGGCAACCTAGGCCTGATCCGCGCCGTGGAGAAGTTCGATCCGGAGCGCGGATTCCGGTTCTCGACCTACGCCACCTGGTGGATCCGCCAGACCATCGAACGGGCCATCATGAACCAGACCCGGACCATTCGCTTGCCGATCCATGTGGTCAAGGAGCTCAACGTCTACCTGCGTGCGGCGCGGGAACTGACCCACAAGCTCGACCACGAACCTTCACCCGAAGAAATCGCCAACCTGCTGGAGAAGCCGGTCGCCGAGGTCAAGCGCATGCTCGGCCTGAACGAACGGGTGACTTCGGTGGACGTCTCTCTTGGTCCGGACTCGGACAAGACCCTGCTGGATACGCTCACCGACGATCGCCCCACCGATCCGTGCGAGCTGCTGCAGGATGACGATCTCAGCGAAAGCATCGACCAGTGGCTGACGGAACTCACCGACAAGCAGCGTGAGGTGGTGATTCGCCGCTTCGGCTTGCGCGGGCACGAAAGCAGCACGCTGGAAGAGGTCGGCCAGGAAATCGGCCTGACCCGCGAGCGGGTTCGTCAGATCCAGGTCGAGGCGCTGAAGCGCTTGCGGGAGATCCTGGAGAAGAACGGCCTGTCGAGTGACGCGCTGTTCCAGTGACGGAAATCCTCAGGCCCACGGAAGACCCGGCGTTCGCCGGGTTTTTTGTGTCTGCTCTTGTAAGCATTAACTTACACAGTGTGTGAGCCTAAGTAGATAAATGCCCGGGAGGTTTGCCAAAAACACTCGGTGAATTTAAGTAAATTATTGAAAATAAAGGAATATATTTTTCTAAAATGACTGCCGAAGAAGCTTCGCTGGGTTTTCTGGCAGGTTGCGGGAGCACAGGGAATCGCTAATATCACTCCTGCGTACAGGGAACACGCAACCCCGAAGGATCGGGGAAGGGACGTCGCCAGGGAGGCGATTCATCAGGATGATGACGAGGGACTGAAGAGTGGGCGGGGTAATACCCCGCCCCTTTTTTTTGCCTGCCGTTTTACTCGTCGCCAAAGAAAAGGCCCGCTGTTTGCGGGCCTTGGCGTATCAGCGCTCCAGATGCTGGAGCTTGCCGGCGACGCCGTCCCATTCCTCAGCGTCGGGCAGGGCATCCTTCTTCTCGGTGATGTTCGGCCAGACTTCCGCCAGCTCGCTGTTCAGCTCGATGAATTCCTGCATGTTCTCCGGCACTTCGTCTTCGGAGAAAATCGCCTGGGCCGGACATTCGGGCTCGCACAGGGCGCAGTCGATGCACTCGTCCGGATGGATGACCAGGAAGTTGGGTCCTTCGTAGAAGCAGTCTACCGGGCAGACTTCCACGCAGTCGGTGTATTTGCACTTGATGCAGTTGTCGGTGACGACGAAGGTCATTTTCTAGTTCTCTCCTCAGGCGGGCGGCTAAGCGCGCGCGATTCTAGCAGCTTGTGCGGTAGTCCGTCAGACCCGCATCTTCCATGCATATAACAGATCGAGAGCTTGCCGCGGGCTGATATCGTCGGGATTGATCCTCGACAATTCATCGATCACCGGGTGCGGCAGGCTGGCGAACAGGTCGCTCTGCATCGGCGAGGCGGGCTTGCCGCTCTGCTGGCTCGGCATCTCGTGCGGCAGGCTGGTGGTTTCCAGGCGCTTGAGGTGTTCGCGGGCGCGCTGGATTACCGGGGCCGGCACGCCGGCCAACTGGGCCACGGCGAGGCCGTAGCTCTGGCTCGCCGGTCCCGGCAGTACATGGTGCAGGAACACGATGCGTTCATTGTGCTCGGTCGCGTTCAGGTGCACGTTGGCTACCGCGGGCTGGCTTTCCGGCAGTACGGTCAGCTCGAAGTAGTGGGTGGCGAACAGGGTGAAGGCGCGAGTCCGGGCCAGGTCCTCGGCCGCTGCCCAGGCCAGCGACAGGCCGTCGAAGGTGCTGGTGCCGCGGCCGACCTCATCCATCAGCACCAGGCTCTTGTCAGTGGCGTTGTGCAGGATGTTGGCGGTTTCGCTCATCTCCACCATGAAGGTCGAGCGGCCGCCGGCAAGGTCGTCGGACGAGCCGATGCGGGTGAAGATGCGGTCCACCAGGGACAGCTCGCAGCGCGCAGCCGGAACGAAGCTGCCGATGTGCGCAAGCAGCACGATCAGCGCGGTTTGCCGCATGTAGGTGGATTTACCGCCCATGTTCGGACCGGTGATCACCAGCATCCGGGTGTCGGCATCCAGCGCCAGGTCGTTGGCCACGAACGGTGTCTCCAGCACCTGCTCGACCACCGGATGGCGGCCCTGCTCGATGTGCAGGCAGGTGTGTTCGACGAACCGCGGGCGATTCAGGTCGAGGTTCAGCGCGCGTTCGGCGAGATTCGCCAGCACGTCCAGCTCCGCCAGCGCCGAGGCGCTGTCCTGGAGCGGAGCGAGATGGCCGATCAGGCGTTCCAGCAGCTCTTCGTAGAGTGCCTTCTCGCGGGCCAGGGCGCGGCTCTGGGCCGACAGCGCCTTGTCCTCGAAGGCCTTCAGTTCCGGCGTGATGAAGCGCTCGGCGCCTTTCAGGGTCTGCCGGCGGATGTAGTCGGCCGGCGCCTGTTCGGCCTGCACCCGTGGCAGCTCGATGAAGTAGCCATGGATGCGGTTGTAGCCGACCTTCAGGTTGGGCAGGCCGGTGCGGGCCTTCTCGCGCGCTTCCAGGTCCATCAGGAATTGCCCGGCGTTTTCGCTCAGCGCCTGCAGCTCGTCCAGCTCGGCGTCATAGCCGGTCTTGATCACGCCACCGTCGCGGATCACCGCCGGCGGGTTGTCGATGATCGCCTTGGCCAGCAGTTCGGCGAGTTCGGGATAGGTGCCGATGGTGGTGGCCAGCGCCTGCAGGTGCGGCGCTTCCAGTTCGGTCATGGCGTTCTGCAGGTCCGGCAACGCCGCCAGCGCGTCGCGCAGGCGCGCCAGGTCGCGAGGGCGGGCGTTGCGCAGGCCGATGCGGGCGAGGATGCGTTCGAGGTCGCCGATTTCCTTGAGCTGCGGTTGCAGGTTCTCGAAGCGATAGCGTTCCAGCAGGCAGGCGATGGACTCCTGGCGGGCTTCCAGCACCGCGCGGTCACGCAGCGGACGGTTCAGCCAGCGGCTCATCAGGCGGCTGGCCATGGCGGTCTGGCAGCGGTCGACCACCGATTGCAGGGTGTTCTCGCGGCCACCGCTGAGGTTGATATCCAGCTCCAGGTTGCGGCGGCTGGCACCGTCGAGGATCACCGTGTCATCGAGGCGGTCGTGGCGCAGGCTGCGCAGGTGCGGCAGGGCGGTACGCTGGGTTTCCTTGGCGTAGGCGAGCAGGCAGCCGGCGGCGCCGATGGCCAGGGTCAGGTTCTGGCAGCCGAAGCCTTTCAGGTCCTGGGTGCCGAATTGCTGGCAGAGGCTCTTGTGCGCCGAGTCGCGATCGAAGTCCCACGGCGCGCGGCGACGTACGCCGCGGCGCTTCTCCGCCGGCAGGCCCTGTGGCCAGTCGTCGGGAATCAGCAGCTCGGCCGGGTTGAGGCGCTCCAGTTCGGCCAGCAGGGTTTCCCAGCCTTTTATCTCCTGGACGCTGAAGCGGCCGCTGGTGATGTCCAGCACGGCGAGGCCGAACAGGCGCTCGTCGCCGAGGATTGCCGCCAGCAGGTTGTCGCGGCGTTCGTCGAGCAGCGCCTCGTCGCTCACCGTGCCGGGGGTGATGATCCGCACCACCTGGCGCTCCACCGGCCCCTTGCTGGTGGCCGGGTCGCCGATCTGCTCGCAGATCGCCACCGACTCGCCGAGCTTGACCAGCTTGGCCAGGTAGCCCTCCGCCGAATGGAAGGGAATGCCTGCCATCGGGATCGCCTTGCCGCCGGACTGGCCGCGCGCGGTCAGGGTGATGTCGAGCAGCTTGGCGGCCTTCTTCGCGTCCTCGTAGAACAGCTCGTAGAAGTCGCCCATGCGATAGAACATCAATTGGTCGGGGTGCTGATGCTTCAGTTTGAAGTACTGCTGCATCATTGGCGTGTGCTGAGAGAGGTCGGTCATACGGGCCTTCGGAAGCGGGCTTTGGACGGTGCAAAAGAGGGCAATGTTAACCCGATTCACCGGCCTGTGTCGGGTCCGTTCGGAACCGGCGCGGACCCTCAGGTCCGCGCCTGTGCGGGCTGCTTTCAGCGTGCCGCGGTATAGCTGGCGCCGAGCTTCTGCCGACCGTCGGGCAGGTTGATCTGCGCCGGGTCGAGACGCCAGACCCGCGCCGCGGCGATGTCGCCGAGGAGCAGGCTGTAGGTCGGGTCGAACGAAGTGCTGGAGAAGATCAGGTAGTCCTCGTTCACCGGCGCGGCGTCGGAATTGTCGCCCTGGCAGTGGTTGAGCGGCAGGATCGCCGGGGTGCCGGGCGGGCTGTTGGGTACGACCATGGCCAACTGGTCGTTGCCGGCCGGCTGGGTGCGCGAGAGGAAGTAGGCGGTATAGTCGCGTACCACCGGGTAATAGTCGCGGCCCCCCGCGGCCGGGGTGGCGAGGGCGCTGACCTGGCCGTTCTCCAGGTTTCTGCGCACCACCCGCAGGCTGTCGCCGGCTCCTGTCGCGTAGACCACGTACTTGCCTGAGGGGGTGAGGAACGGCATCGACTCCTCGGTGCTCCAGCCGTCGCCGGTCACGGCTTTCCAGGCGCTCACGCCGACGCTGCCATCGCCATTGAAGACCAGGGTGGCGAGGCGGATGTCGCCCTCGTGCTTGAGCACGACCTGGCGGCCGTCGAAGGAGAACTTCGGATCCTCGTTGCGACCGCCGATGGCCGCGGTCAGGTTGCTCGGCGCCTGGGTACCGCCGATGGCCCAGGCGAACACGTGCCAGGCGCCATTCTGGCGGCCCATGAAGGTCAGGTAGCGGCCGTCCGGGGAGAAATGCGCATTCATCGGGTCCTCGATGTTCCAGCCGGGCTGGTTGAGCTGGCGGGTGCTCTTGCTCTTGAAGTCGTGCAGGTAGAGGTTCGAGGAGCCGTCCCCGTACTCCATATAGCTGTGGTAGACCAGGCGCCCGCCGAGCGCGGGCAGGCTGCTGGCGGGTTGCAGGGCCAGGTTGGCGGTGCAGGCCGCATGGGCGGGGAGGCTGGCTACGGGGGAGAGGAGCAGGGCGAGGGAGAGCAGAGAGACCTTGAGTGGCGCGATGTTCATGGGGGGCCTTTCCTTGGACGGTGATGGAGCACGCATGTTCGCGCATTCGCTGCCTTCGCGCGGTTGCGCTTGTCCGAAAGCTGCTTCTGAATGGAAAAGCCGATGGTGTAGGGTAGTCCCTTTCCGTTTCTACCCTGGAGAACAGTGATGACCCTGATGGAGTCCGACCTGACCGCACTGGCCGCCCGCCTCGGCGAAAGCCTTCGTTACCTGGGCGAGCAGGTCAGCACGGCGGAATCCTGCACCGGTGGCGGCATCGCCGAGGCGATCACCCGCATCCCGGGGAGTTCGGGCTGGTTCGAGGCTGGCTACGTGACCTACTCGAACCGCCAGAAGACCCTCCAGCTGGAGGTGCCCGAGTCGCTATTCCTGGCAGTCGGCGCGGTCAGCCGGGAAGTGGTCGAGGCCATGGTGCGCGGCGCCCAGCGGCACAGCGGGGCGCGTTTCGCGGTGGCGGTGAGCGGTGTCGCCGGGCCCGACGGCGGCTCGCCGGAAAAGCCGGTAGGCACGGTCTGGCTGGCCTGGGCCGACGGCGAGCGGCTGGTCAGTGAGCGCTGCCAGTTCAACGGCGACCGCGACGCCGTGCGCCGGCAGACGGTGGCGACCGCGCTGACCGGCCTGCTGCGCATGAGCAACGGCGAGAACCCGGGCTAGCCGCGCCTGCGGGCAACCGTTCGGAACATTCTTCCCGTCGGGGGTAGGCGAGCGACTTGCCCTGTGGAATAATACTGTCTACTTATACAGTTGTTCGTGGCCGTCCGGCCGCCCTGACTTCGCGAGGACTTCAATGGACGAGAACAAGAAGCGCGCCCTGGCCGCGGCCCTGGGACAGATCGAACGCCAATTCGGCAAAGGCGCGGTCATGCGCATGGGCGACCATGAGCGCCAGGCGATCCCGGCCATCTCCACCGGCTCCCTGGGCCTGGACATCGCCCTCGGCATCGGCGGCCTGCCCAAGGGCCGGATCGTCGAGATCTACGGTCCGGAATCCTCGGGCAAGACCACCCTGACCCTCTCGGTGATCGCCGAGGCCCAGAAACAGGGCGCCACCTGTGCCTTCGTCGACGCCGAGCACGCGCTCGATCCCGACTATGCCGGCAAGCTGGGCGTCAACGTCGACGACCTGCTGGTCTCCCAGCCGGACACCGGCGAGCAGGCCCTGGAAATCACCGACATGCTGGTGCGCTCCAACGCGGTCGACGTGATCATCGTCGACTCCGTGGCCGCGCTGGTACCCAAGGCCGAGATCGAAGGCGAGATGGGCGACGCCCACGTCGGCCTGCAGGCACGCCTGATGTCCCAGGCGCTGCGCAAGATCACCGGCAATATCAAGAACGCCAACTGCCTGGTCATCTTCATCAACCAGATCCGCATGAAGATCGGCGTCATGTTCGGCAACCCGGAAACCACCACCGGCGGTAACGCACTGAAGTTCTACGCCTCGGTCCGCCTGGACATCCGTCGTACCGGCGCGGTGAAGGAAGGCGACGAGGTGGTGGGTAGCGAAACCCGCGTCAAGGTGGTGAAGAACAAGGTTTCCCCGCCGTTCCGCCAGGCCGAGTTCCAGATCCTCTACGGCAAGGGCATCTACCGTACCGGCGAGATCATCGACCTGGGCGTGCAATTGGGCCTGGTCGAGAAGTCCGGCGCCTGGTACAGCTACCAGGGCAGCAAGATCGGCCAGGGCAAGGCGAACGCCGCCAAGTACCTGGAAGACAATCCGGAGATCGGTTCGGTGCTGGAGAAGACCATCCGCGACCAGCTGCTGGCCAAGAGCGGTCCGGTGAAGGCCGACGCCGAAGAAGTGGCTGACGCCGAAGCCGATTGAGGCCAATGGCGACCGTGCTCGATACGCCCGTCGCCGTGCGGCGGGCGGCCATGGATCTGCTGGCGCGCCGTGAGCACGGGCGCGCCGAGCTTTCCCGCAAGTTGCGCCAGCGTGGCGCGTCTGCCGAGTTGATCGACCCTGCCCTCGACCGCCTGGCCGAGGAAGGTCTGCTCGACGAATCCCGCTATCTCGAAAGCTTCATCGCCAGTCGCGCCCGTAGCGGCCATGGGCCGTTGCGCATCCGTGAGGAACTGGCGCAACGCGGTCTGCCGCGCGCCGATATCGAAAGGGCGCTGGGTGCCTGCGAGGTCGACTGGAGTGCGCAATTGCGCGAGGTCTGGCGCCGCAAGTTCGCCCGCCTGCCGCAGGACGCCAGGGAAAAGGCCCAGCAGGGCCGCTTCCTGGCGTACCGGGGTTACTCCATGGAGTCGATCAGCCGCCTGTTGAACGGTCGCAGCGACGATTGAGCGCGTGCCGGAGCGGCAGCTTCAGTCCCAGTTTTCCGGCAGGTTGATGTAGTCCAGCAATTCCCGCAGACGCCCCTGGTCGCGCCCGTTGAACACGAAGGCGAGGCGGGTCAGGTTGCGGAACTCCGGTTCGTCCTGTTCCTGCTCGCTGTAGGCCTGCTGCTGGAAGCCGCCGCTCAGGCAGAGGCTGGCGAAGTGTTCGTGCAGGTGCGCCAGCGCGGCTTCGTTCAGGGCGTGGTTCAGGCGAATAACGAACGTGCCTTTCAGCCAGCGGCTGGAGTGGAAGTTGCGGTAGAACTGGGCGATTTCCTTCACCGCGTCTTCGGCCGAATGCACCAGGCGCATCAGGCGCATGTCGGCCGGCAGGATATAGTGATTCTCCAGCAACTGTTCCTGCATGAACTCCAGGGCGTGTTCCCAGTAGCGGCCGCCCGGCTGGTCGAGCAGCACGATCGGCACCAGCGGGCTCTTGCCGGTCTGCACCAGGGTCAGCACTTCCAGCGCCTCGTCGAGGGTGCCGAAGCCGCCGGGGCAGAGCACCAGGGCGTCGGCTTCCTTGACGAAGAACAGCTTGCGCAGGAAGAAGAAGTGGAACGACAGCAGGTTGCCGCTGCCGTCCACCGTATGGTTGGCGTGCTGCTCGAAGGGCAGGGTGATGTTGAAGCCCAGGCTGTTCTCCAGCCCGGCGCCTTCGTGGGCGGCGGCCATGATGCCGCCGCCGGCGCCGGTGATCACCATCAGATCGTAGCGGGCCAGTTCCTCGCCCAGCTTGCGCGCCAGGGCATAGACCGGATGTTCGACCGGCGTGCGCGCCGAGCCGAACACGGTGACCTTGCGTCGCCGCTTGAACTGCTCGAGGACGCTGAAGGCATGCTCCATCTCGCGCAGGGTCTGCAGCATGATCTTGGCGTCCCAGCGGTTGCGGTCGGCCTGGGCCATGCGCGTCACGGTGAAGAGCATCTCGCGGTAGAGCGCGAGATTGGGGCTGTCGCCGGGAGCCGCAAGGGCCGCCAGTTCGTCGACCTTCCGCGCCAGGTCGGTGCCGCTGGTCTGGAAGTGCCGGGAAAGATAGTCATCGGCTTCGTAGGGCATTCGCATACTCCTTCTACAACCACCCTGGACAGGCGGTCATCCGCATACTGCCACGGACTGCGTGACAGTTGCGGACGGCGGCTCAGATCTCGATGCGTTCGCCGGGTTTCGGTATCTCGGCATCCCAGTCGAGACGCTCGCGGATCGCGCCCTGCAGCGCTTCCATCTTTTCCCGCTCGCCATGTATCAGGTATAGCGCTGGACGGTGGGCGAAGTGAGCGACCCAGTCGAGCAGCTGTGATTGCCCGGCGTGGGCGGAGAAGCCGCCGAGGGTATGGATTTGCGCCTTGACCGCGATGCGCTGGTGGAACACGCGAACCGCGCTGGCGCCGTCGACGATGTTGCGGCCCAGGGTGCCGCGCGCCTGGAAGCCGGGGAATACCACATGGCATTCCGGGCGCCAGAGGTTGTGCTTGAAGTGATGGACGATACGGCCGCCGGTGCACATGCCGCTGCCGGCGATGATGACCGCGCCGCTCTTGATCCGGTTGATCGCCATCGACTCGTCGGCGCTGCGGGTGACGCGCAGCACCGGCAGCCATTCCTCCAGGCGGGTGGTGCCGGTGCCGCGAATGTACTCGCGGTCGCGGTCGTCGAACTCGTTGCTGTGGCGCAGGTAGATGCCATTGGCACGGGCGGCCATCGGGCTGTCGAGGAATACCGCCTGTTGAGGCAGGCGGCCCTCCTGGTAGAAGCGGCCGAGGTAGTAGAGCAGGTCCTGGGTGCGACCGACGGCGAACGACGGGATCAGCACGTTGCCGCCGTCGCGATGCGCCTGGTCGAGAATCGCCGCCAGTTCCTCCAGGGTGTCGTTGCTGTCGCGGTGATCGCGATCGCCGTAGGTGGATTCGAGCATCACCACGTCGGCCCGGCTCAGCGGCGAGGGCGCGCGCATCAACGGCGAGCAGGTGTTGCCGAGGTCGCCGGAAAACACCAGGCGGCGCGGTTGCACCTGGTCGTGGAACTGCACTTCGACGATCGACGAGCCGAGGATGTGCCCGGCGTTGTGAAAGGTCACCCGCACGCCGCGAGCGACCGCCACTGTGCTGCCGAGGCTGATCGGCCGGCGCAGCTTGAGTGCGCGTTCGGTGTCGGCCTGGGTATACAGCGGCTTGATGCTCGGCTTGCCGATCCGGTTGCGCCAGCGGTTCTCCCACTCGGCGTCCTTTTCCTGGATGTGCGCGGAGTCCAGCAGCATGAGTTCCAGCAGTTCGCAGGTGGCCTCGGTGGCGAAGATCGGGCCCTTGAAGCCCTCGGCCGCCAGGCGCGGCAGCAGGCCGCTGTGGTCCAGGTGGGCGTGGGAGATGACCACCGCGTCGATGCTTGCGGGATCGAAGGGGAAGGGCGCGCGGTTGCCGTTGTCGGCTTCGCGGCGCCCCTGGCGCATGCCGCATTCGAGCAGGACCTTCACGCCATCGAGGGTTTCCAGCAGATAACAGGAGCCAGTGACCTCCTGGGCGGCGCCTAGAAACGTCAGTGATGCCATCGAGCCTCCTCCGTCAGAGCTCTGTCGACACCCCGATACCTTTCGGGGATCGTGGAATGCCATGGAACCTTCGTACAGGGCCAGGGTGAACGAATCGGGGGCGGGGAGCTTGATGCAGGTCAGCGCCCTTTGCCGTGTGCTGCCTAGACTGCAAGGCACCACTAGGGAGGCTACCCACCATGAGTCAGATTCTGCCCAGTCAGGACGAGTTGCTTGCCCATGCGGCGGCCGAGCCGGCGTTTGCCGCGTGGCTGCAAGGCCATGGTCCGCTCCAGCATAGCGCAGAGACCCGCGCCGCCGTGTTCCGCACCGCTCATCAATTGGTCCAAGCCGGGCTGCAACCGGACCTGGCCAGCGTCTACCAGCTGTTCCGCGCCCTCGACCGGCTGACCGCCAGCGCCCTGCGCATCGTCGTGCACATGACCTACGCCCGGCGCATCCGCCTGGACGGCCAGCCGTTGCAGGCCGAGGATTTCAAGACACAGCCCGAGGGCCACACCGGCGGAGCCCTGAACATGGTCCCGGCCTACGCCGGCTATCTGGCACTCAACGTCCTGACCGGCAAGACTCGCGCCTGGCTGATGGGCCAGGGCCATTGCGTGGCCGCCATCGACGCGCTGAACGTCCTCACCGGCAACCTGCACCCGGAGCAGGAGCGCGCCTATGCCGACGGCGAGGAAGGGCTGAACCGCTTGCTGCAGGACTTCTACGGCTATGCCCAGGCCCCCAACGGCGCACCGGCGGCGCCACTGGGCAGCCACGTGAATCCGCATACCGCCGGCGGTATCGCCGAGGGCGGCTACCTCGGCTTCGCCGAATTGCAGTACGCGCACATGCCGCTGCCCGGCGAGACCCTGGTGGCGTTCCTCTCCGATGGTGCCGCCGAGGAACAGCGCGGCAGCGACTGGATTCCGCGCTGGTGGCGAGCCGAGGATTGCGGGGCGGCGCTGCCGGTGATGATCGCCAATGGCCGGCGCATCGAGCAGCGCACCGAACTGGGCACCCATGAGGGGCTGGAGGGCTTCAAGCTGCATCTGCGCCGCTGCGGCTTCGATCCGATCAGCTTCGATGGGCGCGACCCGGCCGCCTTCGTCTGTACGCTCTGGGAGATGGAGCAGCGCCTGGAGCGGCGCGTGCAGGAGAAGAACAGCGGCATCCTCCGCTACCCGCTGCCGATTCCCTACGGCATCGCCGAGACGGTCAAGGGCTTCGGCTTCTATGGCGCCGGCAGCAACGCCGCGCACAACCTGCCGCTGCCGGGCAATCCGCATAACGACGAACAGGCCCGGCAACTGTTCAACCAGCATGCAAATGAACTCTGGGTCGAGCCTGAGGCTCTCGAATTGGCCCGCCGGCTGTTCGCCGAGCAGCGCGGCGAGCGTCCCCTCGAACGGGACAACCCGCTGGCCCTGCGCCATCCCATCGAACCGATCATCCCGCCGCTTCGCTATCGCGACGACGCGTGCTCGCCGATGGCCGCGCTGGACCGCTTCTATACCGAACTGGTGGAGGCCAACCCCGACCTGCGCGCCCGGGTCGGCAATCCCGACGAATTGGCCAGCAACCGCCTCGGCGGCGTGCTCAAGGTGCTCAAGCATCGGGTCAGCGAGCCGGAGAGCGAACTGGAATCGGTGAGCGGTCGGGTCATCACCGCGCTCAACGAGGAGGCGGTGGTGTCCGCCTGCCTGGCCAACCAGGGCGGACTCAACCTGGTTGCCAGCTACGAGGCGTTCTGCGTGAAGATGCTCGGCGCGGTGCGCCAGACCCTGATCTTCGCCCGCCAGCAGAAGGAAGTCGGGCGTCCGGCCGGCTGGCTGGGCTGGCCGCTGGTCGCTACTTCGCATACCTGGGAGAACGGCAAGAACCAGCAGTCGCACCAGGACACCACCTTCTGCGAGGCCCTGCTTGGCGAGATGAGCGACATGGTCCGGGTGCTCTTCCCGGCCGATCACAACAGCGCCCTGGCGCTGCTACCGACGATCTACCGCAGCCGGGGGCAACTGGCCTGCCTGGTGATCCCCAAGCGCGACCGGCCGATGGTGTTCGACGCCGTCCAGGCCGAGCGCCTGGCCTGCGACGGCGCGATCCTGGTCGAGGAGCGCTGCGGCTCCGATCCACTGCTGCTGATCGCCAACGGCAGCTACCAGCTTGAACAGATGCGCCGCGCCGCGCAGCGTCTGGCCGAGGCCGGGCAGGCCTACCGGCTGGTCTACCTGCAGGAGCCGGGACGCTTCCGCGCGCCGCGCGATCGCTGGGAGGTCGAGGCGGTGGCCGACGAGGCGTTGGTGGAACGACTGTTCCCGGATAGCCATGAGCGCCGCGTGCTACTCACCCATATGCGCGCGGAAGTGGCGCGCGGTCATCTTTGGCCGATCCTGCCGGATGCCCGGCGCACCTCGGTACTCGGCTATCGCAACCGCGGCGGCACCCTCGACGAGGCGGGCATGCAGTTCGCCAACCGCGCCTGCTGGGGCAACGTGCTGGCGGCTTGCGCCCGCTTGATGGAGGTGCCGCGCACCGCGCTGCTGACCCCGGAGGAAGCGGCGGCGGTGGCCGGCAAGGGCGATCCGGCGTTGTTGCGCTGAGTTCGGCTGCGTATCGGCGGATAACGTCTGTGGCGTTATTCGCCCTGCCGAACGGGGGCGGGTGTCTGGCGAAGGCAGGGTGTGGGCAGGGTATCGGCGGATAGCGTCGGCGACGTCATTCGCCTACGGAGCGGGGGGACGAAGCGGCTTGAGCAGCCCGTCCAGCCCGTCGATCTTCAGTTCCAGGGTCAACTGCATCAGCCGCCCGAGTTCACCGGGCGGGAAGCCTTTCTTGTAGAACCACAGCAGGTACTCCTCCGGCAGGTCGACCAGCATCCGTCCCTGGTACTTGCCGAACGGCATCGGCGTTCTGGCGATCTTCAGCAGATGCTGCTTGTCCAGCATGGCGACCGCGCGGCGCGCTTACTTCTTGCCCTGGATGCGGCAGCTGCCGGCATCGAAGCGTTCGGTGGCGACCGGCTGGTTGGTCTTGTACTCGGTGAAGCTGTAGGTGAGGATCGCGCCGCGGGCGAGCAACTGGCGATAGCCGGTGTTGCTGCACACGCTATCGCCGAGCTGGCTGCGCACGCTGTCCGGGTTGGAGCGCATGCGCTCGGCGTGGCTGGCGCGTACGCTGAGGTGATTGATCAACTGGTTGCCTTCGACGGTGTAGCCCTGGTCGAGGATGTCTTCGTTGATGGCGCGGGGAGTGCCTACGCTGCTTTCCTTGGCCACTTTCTCCAGCATCTTGCTCAGTTCGAAATCCTTGAGCGAGGCGGCATGGGCGGCGGTGGGCAGGACGAAACAAAGGGCAAGGGCCATGAAGCGCGACATCGAAGATCTCCTGGGGCAATAAGCGGATTCGACCGATGGAGGGGGCGAATTGTTTCCGTCGGCCCATTCCCGGGACGGACGGTGGCGAATGGGCGCCATGTTACCGCGTTCGGGGCGGGGCACGGAAACGCAAAAGGGCGACCGAGGGTCGCCCTTTCGTCGATAGCGGTGCGGATCAGCGCAGCTTGATCTCTGTCCAGAGCTTGTTCAGGGCGCGTCGCTGGCGCGAGTTCAGGTCCTTCAGCGGCTCCAGCCTGGCCTGGGTGGTGGCGTCCGGGAACAGGGCGGCGAGCGTCTTGATTTCCGGCTTGATGAAGGGCAGGGCGGCGGCGTTGGGCGTGCCGGTACCGATCTGGTTGGTCAGCTCGGAAGCGTTCCGACCGTCGAGCATGAAGTCGATGAAGCGATAGGCCAGGTCAGGGTTCTTCGAGCCCTTGTGGATCACCATGTTGTCGATGGCCAGCACCGCACCTTGGCGGGGCAGGGCGAAGTCGACCTTGAAGGCGCGGCCGGCAGCCTCCGCGTCGGCCCTGGCCTGGTACATGTCGCTGGAGTAGCCATGGGCGACCCAGATGTTGCCCAGGGTCAGCTCCTTGATATAGCTCGACGAGTTGAACGCGGCCCAGTACGGCTTGGCCGCGAGGATCAGCGCCTGGGCTTCCTTCCAGTGCTGCGGGTCGGTGTCGTTGGCGGAGTGACCGAGGTACTTCAGGGCGGCGCCGAACAGTTCCTGCGGGTCGTCCATCACCGTGACCCTGCCCTTGATCTTCTCCAGGACCGCCGGGTCGAAGATCACCGACCAGTCGGCGGGGTCGATGCCCAGCTTGTCCAGCTCGGTCTTGTTGTAGCCGACCAGGGTGGTGGTGAAGGCGTAGGGCAGGGAATAGCGGTTGCCCTTGTCGAAATCCTTGTCGAGGTAGCCCGCGGCCTCGTTGCTCAGGTTCGCCAGGCGACTCTTGTCCAGCTCCAGCAGGTCGCCCTTGCGGATCAGCGCCTCGACCGCGTTCTGGGTCGGGATGATCACGTCGTAGCCGCTGGCCCCGGCGGCCAGCTTGGCCATCATTTCCTCGGTGCCGGAATAGAACTCCTGCACCAGCTCGCAGCCACATTGCTGCTCGAAGCGTTTCAGCGTGTCCTCGGCGATGTAGTCGTTCCAGTTGAACAGATACAGCTTCTCGGCGGCGGTGGCCTGGGCGGCTCCTGCCATGAGGGTTGCGACGAGCAACAGCTTTTTCATCATGGTTCCTTGTTACGGGGTGGCAGGGCTCCGGAAACCGGAGCAGGGCAAGGCCGCAGGCCTCTCCGGGAGGCCCGCGGGTTTCGGCGGATCAATGGCCCTTGATGGCGCTGGGGGAGAGTTTCGAGGCGATCACGATCAGCACCAGGGTGAGCAGCATCAGCAGGGTGGAGACGGCGTTCACTTCGGGCGTCACGGCGATCTTGATCATGGTGTAGATCTGCGTCGGCAGGGTGGCGAAGCCGCCGCCGGCGGTGAAGAAGGTGATCACGAAGTCGTCGATGGACAGGGTGAAGGCCATCAGCGCGCCGGCGACGATGCCCGGCATGATCAGCGGCAGGGTCACCAGGCGGAAGCTCTGCCAGGGCGTGGCACCGAGGTCGCGGGCCGCCTCGGTGAGGCTTTCGTCCATGCCCGACATGCGCGCCTGCACCACCAGGGCGACGAAGCCGACCGAGAAGGTGATGTGCGCGAGGGTCACCGAGAGCATGCCCAGGCTCATGTTCAGGCCGATGAAGAAGATCACCAGCGAGACCCCCATCAGGAGTTCCGGAATGGCGATCGGGGTCAGCACCAGCAGGGGCAGCACGCGCAGCTTGAAGCGATGCAGGGCGACCCCGGCGAGGGTGCCGAGCAGGGTCGCCACGCTGGCCGAAACCAGCGCGATGACCAGCGAGTTGGCGGCGGCCTGGAGCATGTCGCGGTTGCCGAACAGCTTGCGGTACCAGTCCAGGGTGAAGCTCACCCACTCGGCGTTCAGCCGCGAGTCGTTGAAGGAGTACAGCACCACGATCACCAGCGGTACGTAGAGGAACAGGTACACCAGCGCGGTGGCGCTCCAGAGCAGGTAGGGCCTACGCATGGGCGCCTCCCTTGCGGGCGCGCGCGGCGCCCATGCCGAGGGCGACCAGCAGCAGGATGCAGCCGGTCAGGGCGATCGACAGCGCGCTGCCGAACGGCCAGTCGCGGGAGTCGAGGAACTGGCTCTTGATCAGGTTGCCGATCATGATGCCGTCGGTACCGCCGACCAGGTCGGGGATGGCGAACATTCCCAGCACCGGGATGAATACCAGTGCCGCGCCGGCGGCCACGCCCGGCAGCGAGAGCGGGAAGGTCACCCGCCAGAAGCGTTGCCAACGACCGGCGCCGAGGTCCTGGGCGGCGTCGAGCAGGGCCGGGTCGTGTTTCTCCAGGTTGGCGTAGAGCGGCAGGATCATGAACGGCAGGTGCACGTAGACCATGCACAGGATCACCGCGAACGGGGTGAACATCAGGCTGATCGGCTGCGCGCCGAACAGGTCCAGCGCGGCGTTGATCCCGCGGGTCAGGGCACCGGACGGCGAGAGGATGATCATCCAGGCGTAGACGCGTACCAGCAGGTTGCTCCAGAACGGCAGGATCACCAGCAGGATCAGCAGGTTGCGCCACTTCGCCGGGGCCCGGGCGAGGGTGGTCGCCACCGGGTAGGCGAGCAGCAGGCAGGCCAGGGTGGTGACCAGGGCGTAGCCGAAGGATTTGACGAACAGTTGCAGGTACACCCAGCTCTCGGTGAGCCGGGTGTAGTTCTCCACGCTGAGGTCGTAGACGGTCTGCCCGTCCTCGCTGTACATCCAGGGCGCCAGGCCGCCGTAGTCGCCGGGAAAGCGGAACGAGGCGAACAGCATGATCAGCGCCGGAACCAGGAAGAAGAACAGCAGATACGCTTGCGGCGGCCAGACCAGCAGCCACTTGCCGAGGTTCTTTCTCATCGTCTCAGGCCCTGACCAGGTGGCCGGCATCGAAGCGCCAGGCGGCTTCCACCGCGTCGCCCACCTCGAAGAACTTGGCCCGGCCGGGCGTGGCGTTGGGCAGCAGGGTTTCCAGGCGCTCGCCGTTCTCCAGCTCGACGATGTACAGGGTCACGTCGCCCAGGTAGAGCAGTTCGGCGACGCGGCCGCGGAAGTGCACCTCGTCGCTGTCGGCGGTGACGCTCTGCGCCAGGCGGATCTTCTCCGGCCGCAGGGTCAGCACGCAGGCCTCGCCGGGCTGGGCGTCGAAGGATTTCAGCGCCTGGACCTCGCCCAGGCCCCGGAGATCGATGCGCACGCGTTCGCCGTCGACCGCCTCGACTGTGGCGTCGAGCAGGTTGCACTGGCCGATGAAGTCGGCGACGAAACGACTGCGCGGGAAGCTGTAGATGGTTTCCGGGGTGTCCAGCTGCTCCACCCGGCCCTGGTTCATCACCGCGATGCGGTGCGACAGCGCCAGGGCTTCGCCCTGATCATGGGTGACATAGACGAAGGTGATGCCGACGTCCTTCTGCAGGTTGATCAGTTCGATCTGCATTTCTTCGCGCAGCTTGGCGTCCAGCGCCGACAGCGGTTCGTCGAGCAGCAGCAGGCGCGGCCGGTTGACCAGCGCGCGGGCGATCGCCACGCGCTGGCGCTGGCCGCCGGAAAGCTGTGTCGGCATGCGCCCGCCCTTGTCCGCCAGGCGCACGTCCTTCAGGGCTTGTTCGACGCGGGCGTCGATCTCGCTCTTCGCCACTCCGGCCATCTTCAGCGGGAAGGCGATGTTCTGCGCCACGCTCATGTGCGGGAACAGCGCGTAGCTCTGGAACACCGTATGCACCGGGCGCTTCTCCGGCTCGACGCCGGCGAGGTCCTGGCCGTTGAGGCGGATCTCGCCGCTGTCCGGCTGGTCGAAGCCGGCGAGCATGCGCAGGAGGGTGGTCTTGCCGCACCCGGAAGGGCCGAGGAGGGTGAAGAATTCGCCGGTGTTGATCGTCAGGCTGACATTGTCGACGGCGGTGAAGTCGCCGAAGCGGCGGGTCACGTTGCGGATCTCGAGCAAGGGGGGCGTCACTCGTCTGGAGAGGCAGTAAGGTCAGCGGGCGGAGCCGGCTGCCCGGTGTCGAAAAAGGGGGCGGATTATAGGGATCGCATCCCGCTCTAACTAGACGTCTGAGGCCCCTGTGAAGAATTTTTTTTCGCGGCCTCGGAAGTTGTCCGACAAAGCAGGAGCCACGCGGGCTCTGATAGAATTTCGCGGTCGCTTTCCAGCCCGTTTCCTCGAGTCTTCGATGTTCCTTCGCCCGTCCTTTCCGTATCGGGAGCCTGCCCGATGAGCCATGCCGTTTCCCGCTTGCGCCAGGAGCGCCTGGCGCGCAGCCTGAAACCCTTCGTCGCGCGCGGTTCGCGCATGCCGCGCTGCGAAGGCTGTCGGCTGCTGCCGAGCTATTGCATGTGCGCCTGGCGGCCGCGGGTCGAGGCGCGCGCAGGCATGTGCCTGGTCATGCACGACATCGAGGCGCTGAAACCGACCAACACCGGCTGGCTGATCGCCGATACCGTGGCCGACACCTTCGCCTTCGGCTGGTCGCGCACCGAGGTCGACCCGCGCTTGCTGGAGTTGCTGGCCGACCCGCAGTGGCAGCCATACCTGGTGTTCCCCGGCGAATACGTGGCGGCGGAGCGGGTGGTGAACGAGGTCGCCCCGCTGGCGGAAGGCAAGCGACCGCTGTTCATCCTGCTCGACGCGACCTGGACCGAGGCGCGCAAGATGTTCCGCAAGAGTCCTTACCTGGAGCCGTTCCCGGTGCTCAGCCTGCTGCCCGAGCAGCTCTCGCGCTATCGCCTGCGTCGCTCGACCCGTGGCGAGCACCTGTGCACCGCCGAAGTGGCGGCGCTGTGCCTGGACCTTGCTGGCGACGAGGCTGCGGGCGAGGCGCTCGGCGCCTACCTGGAGGTGTTCAGCGAGCGCTACCTGGGCGCCAAGCGGCACATTCCGCTGGACGAGGCCAGCCCGGCGCACCGTGCCCTGGCGCCGTTCCGTGGCTGAGTGTCAGGCCGGGCGCGCTTCGGCGGCGAGCTTGCGCGGCCACAACTGCGCCACCAGCATGCCCGCCAGCATCAGCGCGCAACCGAAATAGCCGCGCAGGTGCAGGGTCTCGGCGAGGAACAGGGCGCCGGCGATGGCGGCGAACACCGCTTCCAGGGACAGGATGATCGCCGCATGGGAAGCGATGGCGTGCTTCTGCGCCACCACCTGCAGGGTGAAGCCGGTGCCGACGCCGAGCAGGCCGCCGTATAGCAGGGCGGGACCGGCCTGGACGATGGCGTCCCAGTGGATTTCCTCGAAGACCAGTGCCAGCAGCAGGCTGACCGCCGCGCAGGTGGCGAACTGCAGGAAGGCCAGGCGGATCGGGTCGTAGCGGCTGGCGAACAGGCCTACCAGCAGGACGTGCGCGCCCCAGACCACCGCGCCGGCCAGTTGCAGCCAGTCGCCGGAAGCGACCTGGAAGCCCGGGCCGATGCTCAGCAGGGCCATGCCGAGCACCGCCAGCGACGCCCCCAGCCAGGTGCCCGCGCCGGTGCGCTGGCCGAACAGCAGGCCGAGCAACGGCACGACGATCACGTAGAGCCCGGTGATGAAGCCGGAGTTGGTCACGCTGGTGAACAGCAGGCCGACCTGTTGCAGGTTGATCCCGGTGGTCAGGGCGACGCCGAGGATCACACCGGCGAGCAACTGTCCGCGATTGAAGGGTTGCGCGCCGTCGCGTCGCGAGCGCAGCATCAGCAGTGGCACCAGCACCAGGGCACCGAGGACGAAGCGCAGGCCGGTATAGAGGAACGGTCCGATGGCGTCCATCCCCAGGCGCTGGGCGACGAACGACACCCCCCAGATCATGGCGGTGATCAGCATCAGGACATCGGCACGCAGGGCTTGGCTTCGCATGGCTCGCTCGACGGGGCGGGGAGGGTCCGCCACTCTGCCAGCAAGCCGGGGTGTTTGAAAAGACGAACGCGGTGTACGAGGTATCCCTCATTCGGCTTGACCGGTCCGCCCTCGGTCGGCATCCTGAGCGCCGCCTCGGCTGGGCCGAACAAACTAGGACATGTCATGGCTTCTTACGAGATCCTGATCGCCGACGATCACCCCCTGTTTCGCAGCGCTTTGCACCAGGCCCTCACCCTCGGGCTGGGTCCCGACGTGCGCCTGGTGGAAGCCGCCAGCATCGCCGAACTGGAAGCGCGGCTGAACGAGAAGGCCGATTGGGATCTGGTCCTGCTGGACCTCAACATGCCGGGGGCCTATGGCTTCTCCGGCCTGGTGCTGTTGCGCGGGCAATACCCGCAGGTGCCGGTGGTGATGATCTCGGCACAGGAGGAGGCCGCGGTGGTGCAGCGCTCCCGCGAGTTCGGCGCCAGCGGCTTCATTCCCAAGTCCAGCCCGCTGGAAACCCTGCAGCAGGCGGTGCGCGCGGTGCTCGACGGGGACACCTGGTGGCCGCCGCAGGATGCCGCCGCCGAAGCCCTCAGCGAGGAGGCCAAGGCCGCCAGCGCCGGGCTCGCCAGCCTCACCCCGCAACAGTTCAGGGTACTCACCATGGTCTGCGAAGGGTTGCTGAACAAGCAGATCGCCTACGACCTGAACGTTTCCGAGGCGACGGTGAAGGCCCACGTCACGGCGATCTTCCGCAAGCTCAACGTGCGCACCCGGACCCAGGCCGCGCTGCTGCTGCAACAAATGGAGACGGTTCCCGCTTCTCATTGAGAGACGGCTTAACGCTTTTTTGACCAGCCGGCGGCTAGACTGCCGGCCTTCCGAATCGATGAGAACCCGACGTGTCGCCTTCCCCCTTCAAAGGCCAGACCGGCCTCAAGCGTATCCTCAACGCCACCGGCTATTCCCTCGCAGGTTTCCTCGCCGCCTTCCGCGGTGAAGCCGCCTTCCGCCAACTGGTGCTGCTCAACGTGGTGCTGATCCCGGTGGCCTTCATCCTCGACGTCAGTCGCGGCGAACGCGCGCTGATGATCGCGGTGTGCCTGCTGGCGCTGATCGTCGAGCTGCTCAACTCGGCGATCGAGGCCACCGTCGACCGCGTCTCGCTGGAACGCCACCCTCTGTCGAAGAATGCCAAGGACATGGGCAGCGCCGCGCAGTTCGTGGCCCTCACCGTGATCACCGTGACCTGGGCGACCATCCTGCTGGGCTGATCTACGCGGACATGAAAAAGCCGGAGGCAGCGATGCCTCCGGCTTTTTCTTGCGTGCGAGGGCGGCGGCTCAGGCCGCCGCGTCGAAGCTGTCGGCCCGCGCCATGTTCCACATGCGCTCGTAGAACTCGCCCTCGATCTTGCCGGAAAGCAGTTCGCCCGGCTTGAGGAAGTAGTGCAGCTGCGAGAACAGGCGGATTTCGGTGTCGGTGATGCGTCGCACCAGGTGCTTGGCTTCGAGCTGCGAGGGATGTTCCAGGCCCGCCGCGGCGAGCATCTCGGCCAGGCCCTTGAGGGTGTTGCGATGGAAGTTGCGCACCCGCTCGGCCTTGTCCGGCACCACCAGCGCGCGCTGGCGCAGCGGGTCCTGGGTGGCGACGCCGGTCGGGCACTTGTTGGTATGGCAGCTCTGCGACTGGATGCAGCCGATGGCGAACATGAAGCCGCGCGCCGAGTTGGCCCAATCCGCGCCGGTGGCCAGGACGCTGGCGATATCGAAGGCGCTGACGATCTTGCCGCTGGCGCCGACCTTGATCTTGTCGCGCAGGTTGAGGCCGACCAGGGTGTTGTGGACGAACAGCAGGCCTTCGCGCAGCGGCACGCCGATATGGTCGGTGAACTCCAGCGGCGCCGCGCCGGTGCCGCCTTCCTTGCCGTCGACGACGATGAAGTCGGGGAGGATGCCGGTCTCCAGCATGGCCTTGGCGATGCCCATGAACTCCCATGGATGGCCCAGGCAGAACTTGAAGCCGACCGGCTTGCCGCCGGACAGTTCGCGCAGCTGGGCGATGAACTGCATCAGCTCGATCGGCGTGGAGAAGGCGCTGTGGCGCGACGGCGAAACGCAATCCTCACCCATCGGCACGCCACGGGTGGCGGCGATCTCGGGGGTGACCTTGTGCTTGGGCAGGATACCGCCGTGTCCCGGCTTGGCGCCCTGGCTGAGCTTGATCTCGATCATCTTCACCTGCGGGTCGAGGGCCTGGGCGGCGAAGCGCTCAGGGTCGAACTTGCCATCGCGGGTGCGGCACCCGAAGTAGCCGCTGCCCAGTTCCCAGACCAGGTCGCCGCCGTTCTCGCGGTGATAGGGGCTGATGCTGCCCTCGCCGGTGTCGTGGTAGAAGTTGCCCATCTGCGCGCCACGGTTCAGCGAGCGAATGGCGTTGGCGCTGAGGGCGCCGAAACTCATCGCCGAGACGTTGAACAGCGAAGCGGAGTACGGCTTGCTGCATTGCGGCCCGCCGATGTCGACGCGGAACTCGCAGGGATCGCTGAGCGGCGCCGGACGCATCGAGTGGCTGATGAATTCGTAGCCTGCGGTGTACACGTCGATCAGGGTGCCGAAGGGCTTCTCCGAGCTTTCGTTCTTCGCCCGCGAGTAGACCAGCGAGCGCTGGGCGCGGGAGAAGGGCAGGGCGTCGCCGTCGGCTTCCAGCAGGTACTGGCGGATCTCCGGGCGGATGCCTTCCACCAGATAGCGGATGTTGCCCAGGATCGGATAGTTGCGGCGCACCGCGTGGGGCGTCTGGATCAGGTCGAACAGGCCGAGCAGGCTCAGGGCCACGCCCAGGAGGGTGAACGGCCAGAGCCATTCGGTGCTGCCGAGGAACGGCAGGCTGAGCAAGGTGAACAGGGCGATACAGGCGAAAAACGCATAGCGACTGAGTAGCGACAGATTCATCATGTCTCCAATCTTCAGGCTTCGGTTCAAAATGGTAGTCACCTTCTTCGAGGCGTCTACGACGGGTTCCCCCCGCGCTAACCAAGCGCTGATTATGGGAAACAAACGGGGATAGAAAGCAAGCTAATAATTGTGTCTGGATGGTCGAGCAGCCGAATGGTCGCCGGGAACTCTTTCCGGAGTTGCGAATTATTCTTATCGGAGTAATATGTAACTATATAACATTATGTAGGAGGCATCCCCATGAAACCCGGCATCCATCCCGAATACCGTCCCGTCCTGTTCCATGACACCTCGGCCGACGTGTACTTCCTGATCGGCTCCACCGCGGAGACCGACAAGACCCATACCCATACCGACGGCAAGACCTATCCCTACGTGACGCTGGACGTTTCCAGCGCCTCGCACCCGGTCTACACCGGCGAACAGCGCAAGACCAAGAGCGAAGGCCGCGTGGCCGGGTTCAACAAGCGTTTCGCCGGCTTCGTCGGCGGCAAGGGGGCCTGATGAAAGTCCTCGCCTCGCTGAAACAGGCCAAGCTGCGCCATCGCGATTGCCAGGTGGTGAAGCGCCGTGGCCGGCTCTACGTGATCTGCAAGTCGAATCCGCGCTTCAAGTGCGTGCAGGGCCGGCCGAAGCCGAAGATCAAGCGCCGCTGAGCGGCGACGGGACGGTCGCCCGTCCCGTCAGCCCTGGGCCTGGAGGAACAGGCCGAACAGCTCGGACTGCGACTTGATGCCGAGCTTGCCGTACATGTGCTTGCGGTGGACCTTCACGGTTTCCGCCGAGATCGCCAGCTTGCGGGCGATCTCCTTGCTCGAGCAGCCGCTGAGCATCAGCCTGCCGACCTCCAGTTCGCGCGCCGTCAGCGGCGTGCCCATCTGCTCCGCGACCTTCTCCAGCGAACCCTGCCAGCCCGGCTCCGGCGCCGCGGGGCTGTTCAACACTTCGTCCTCGAAGGCCAGGCGCTGGCGCATCAGCCCGGCCACCCAGGGCCGCACCAGACCGAGCACGGCGAGTTGCTCGGGGGTGAAGCGGCGCCGCGAGCCGAGCGACAGGCAGAGGGTGCGTTCGCCGGAGAGCTGGACGTTGATCTGGATTTCATCGGCCACCACGTTGAGGCGGAAGTAACGCTGGTAGTAATCGGTCTGCTCGAAGCATTCCGGTGCCACGTCGGCCAGACGGAACAGGCCGCTGCACGGGTTCTCGCGGCTGGCGATGTAGAACGGGTCGAGCAGGTAGAGGCCTCGCAGGTAGTCCTGGAACAGCGGATCCGGCCCGCCGTCGGCGCCCGGGCATTCGGCGAACACCTGTGGCCGGCCCTGGCTGAACAGCAGGGCCACCCAGCTGTCGAACGGAACGTACTGTTCGAGCAGGCGTACCAGGCGAATCCAGAAGTCCGGCGCATCCAGCGCCTCGACCAGTTGCCCGACGGAGCGGTGCCAGGCGATGTCCTGCAAGGTGAAACTCATCTTCTACCCCTGTTGGGTTAACCCTCGGACGTAATTATCGGCGCGGGGAACGCCAAGCATACTGTGCCGGCCCCTGCATACGAACAGCGCGCGTGCCGAACAGCGCCGAGAACAACAAGGAATTCCGATGAAAGTCGAACTCGTCCAGATCGCCGGTCGCGATGGCGACACCGCGCACAACCTGGAACGCGCCCTGGCGGCCATCGCCGACTGTGCGGCGGACACCGAACTGGTGGTGTTCCCGGAAACCCACCTGACCGGCTTCCCCAGCGAAGACAACATCGCCGCCCTCGCTGAGCCGCTCGACGGCCCGACGGTCAGCGCGGTGCAGCGCGTCGCCCGTGAACGTAACGTTTCGGTGGCGATCGGCATCGCCGAGGCGGACGCCGGCCGCTATTACAACACCACCCTGCTGATCGCTCCCGACCGCATCGCCCTGAAATACCGCAAGACCCACCTGTGGGCCTCCGACCGCGGCATCTTCACGCCTGGCGACCGCTACGCCACCGCCCTGTGGAACGGCATCCGGGTCGGCTTGCTGGTGTGCTTCGACATCGAGTTCCCGGAAAGCGCGCGGGCCCTCGGCCAACTGGGTGCGGAACTGATCATCGTGACCAATGGCAACATGGACCCCTATGGCCCCACCCATCGCACCGCGATCATGGCCCGCGCCATGGAAAACCAGGCCTACGCGGTGATGGTCAACCGCGTCGGGCATGGCGACGGCGGGCTGGTCTTCGCCGGCGGTAGCGCGGTGGTCGATCCCTATGGCCAGTTGCTCTGCGAGGCCGGGCGCGAAGAATGCCGGCAGATCGTCGAACTGGACCTCGGCCGGTTGCAGGATGCGCGTCGGGACTACCGTTACCTCGAAGAGCGTCGCCTGGTCCTGCCCGGCGAGCGCCGCGAGCACCCGGACGGCCTGCGCGAGCTGCTGATTCCCTGATTCACCACGGCGCGACAGGAGCGTCGCGTCGTCCTCCGCCCGCCAGCGAGCGGGCGAGGATCGGCCCGGAAAGCCGTAGCACAACGATGGGCGCCCGAGCGTCCGCCGGTCTCCCGGGTGAGGGGAGGCCCCTGCGTCCCGCGGCCTGGCCGGCTGCGGGCCACTGCCATAACAAACGATAATTCCGGAGTAAGCAGTAATGGCCAGACTCAAGCGCACCCTGTCGCTGGGTTCCGTGGTGCTGTTCGGCATCGCCTACATGACCCCCATCATCGTCCTCGGGACTTTCGGCATCCTCGCCGAGACCACCCAGGGACACGTCCCCGCCGCCTACATCGCCGCTTCCCTGGCGATGCTCTTCACCGCCCTCAGCTACGGGCGCATGGCCGCGGCCTTCCCGGTGGCCGGCTCGGCCTATACATACGTGCGCAAGGCCATCGATTCCCGGCTTGGCTTCATCGCCGGCTGGGCGGTGCTGCTCGACTACCTGTTCCTGCCGATGGCGATCTGGCTGATCGGCGCCGCCTACCTGCACTCGGCCTTTCCCGCGGTACCCAACGCGGTCTGGGTGCTGGCGTTCATCGGCGTGACCACGACGATCAACATCGTCGGTCTGCGCCTGGCGAAGAACGTCAATGGCCTGCTGATGCTGGTGCAGTTCCTGGTCCTCGGCGCCTTCGTCGCGCTCTGCGTGCACTACGTGCTGGGCGACCCGGGCAAGCCGCTATGGTCGCTGCAACCGTTGCTCGGTGGCGACCTGCAGGTACCGCTGGTGATGAGCGGTGCGGCGATCGCCTGCTACTCGTTCCTCGGTTTCGACGCGGTCAGCACCCTGACCGAGGAAACCCGCGACCCGCGGCGCAACATCCCGCGGGCGATCCTGCTGATCACCCTGCTGGGCGGGCTGATCTTCATCGTCACCTCGTACTTCGTGCAACTGGCGCACCCGTCGTTCGCCTTCGACAGCGCGGACTCGGCGGCCTACGAGATCGCCCGCAACATCGGTGGCGACCTGTTCGTGACCTTCTTCCTGGTCGGCCTGATCGTCGGCCAGTTCACCTCCGGCCTCTCGGCCCAGGCCAGCGCCTCGCGCCTGCTCTTCGCCATGGGCCGCGACGGCGTCCTTCCGCGGCCGTTCTTCGGGCGTCTCGGCAAGCGCTTCGAGACGCCGGTGAACAGCATCGTCCTGTGCGGCGTGGTGGCCCTGCTGGCGCTGCAGATGGACGTGACCACCTCTACCTCGTTCATCAACTTCGGCGCCTTCCTCGCCTTCAGCCTGGTCAACCTGTCGGTGGTCTTCCACTACTACCTTGGCGCCGAGCGCCGCGGCCCACGGGAAACCCTGTTGTTCCTGGTATTCCCTGGCATCGGCCTGGTCGCCGACCTGTGGCTGATGGCCAGCCTCGACCATCTGGCGATCATCCTCGGCCTCTGCTGGCTGGCGCTGGGCGCGGTGTACCTGGCGGCGATCACCCACGGTTTCCGCGAGCAGCCGCCGGAGATGCGTTTCGAGGAGGGCTGAGAAAGAATCGACGCCCGTTTCGCGGCGGCAAGGCGCAGGCTCCTGGCCTAGAGTGGCTATCCATCGCCTCCCTGGTTCCGGAGCCGGCCATGTCCGACGCAGCGTTGTTCCTTCCCCTTCCCGATGACGACACCCTGTATGCCGCGCTGTTGGCGCGCGACCCCGCCTACGATGGCTTCGCCTTCGTCGGGGTGAAGAGCACCGGGGTGTTCTGCCGCCTGACCTGCCCGGCGCGCAAGCCGAAGCGCGAGAACACCCTGTTCTTCGATTCGATCAAGGGCTGCGTCGAGGCCGGCTTCCGGCCCTGCCTGCGTTGCCGGCCGCTGGAGCGGCTCGGCACGCAGGGGCCGCTGGTCAGCGACCTGCTCCAGCGCCTCGGTCGGCAACCGCAGCGGCGCTGGTTCGAAGACGACCTGGCGGCGCTGGGCTATGACCCGTCCACCGTGCGCCGTGCCTTCAAGCGCGAGTTCGGCGTGACCTTTCTGGAAATGGCTCGCCTGCGCCGTCTTGGCCGGGTCGCCGAGCGGCTGTCCTCGGGCGCGCGGGTGATCGACGCGCAACTGGATGCCAGCTTCGACTCCGACAGCGGCTTCCGTAGCGCCTTCGCGCGCCTGCTGGGCGAGCCGCCGTCGCAGTTGCGCGGGCGCGAGCTGCTCAAGGCGGACTGGCTGCAGACCCCGCTCGGCGCCATGCTCGCGGTGGCCGATGCGCAGGCCCTGCACCTGCTGGAATTCTTCGACCGCCCGGCGTTGAGCGGGGAGCTGAAACGCCTGCAGAAGAGCAGCGGATCGAGCATCGGTTTCGGCCGTTTCGCCCCCATCGACAGGATCGAGGCGGAACTCGCCGGCTACTTCGACGGTACTCCTGTGCGCTTCCGGACCCCGTTGGCGCTGAACGCCTCGGCCTTCACCCGCACGGTCTGGCAGGCGCTGCGCGAGGTACCGTGCGGCAGCACGCAGAGCTACGCCGGGCTGGCCAGGTCCATCGGCTCGCCGTCGTCGGTGCGCGCCGTGGCCCGCGCCAACGGAGCCAACCAGATCGCCATCGTGATTCCCTGCCACCGCGTCATCGGTTCGGACGGTTCCCTGACCGGTTATGGCGGTGGCCTGTGGCGCAAGCGCTGGTTGCTGGAGCATGAGCGGCGCATGGGCGCTGCCGGCTAGCCGGGATCGCCGCCCAGTAGCCGGGCGGGGGCGCGCAACACCGGTTCCCGCTCGACCGCTACGGGCCGCTGCAAGTCCTCGGCGTCGGCGCGCTCGGCGGTCGACAGGTCGCTGGCGTGGAACCCGGTGATCCGCAACAGGGCCAGGGTACAGGCCAGCGAGACCAGCGCGTAGCAGGCCGAGGCCAGGGCCACGCCGACGATGCTGCCGGTACTGTTGAGAATCCACTGGGCCAGTACCGGCGTACCGCCGCCGACCAGCAGCGAGCAGAGCTGGTAGGCCAGCGACAGGCCGGTGTAGCGCACCCGCGCCGGGAAGGCTCGGGCGAGGATACCGCCCACCGCGCCGTAGAACATCGCGTGCGGCACCGTGGCCAGGCACATGCCGACCGCGGCGATCCAGTAGACCTTGGTTTCCACGGCGAAGAACATCGCCGGCATCAGGATGAACTCCGGCAGCACCATCAGGCATGCCGCCTTGCGCATGTCGATGCGCGAAGTGAGCAGCGCCCCCAGCGGCTGGCTGAGGAACTGCACCACCAGCGCGACCACGATGATGCTGAGGAAGGTGCCCTGGCTGTAGCCGAGGGTCTTGGTCGCCCAGGAGAGGGCGAAGGTGCTCTTGAAGTAGGTGACGTGGATGATCGGCAGCACGCCGGCGCCGAGCAGGACGATCTTCCAGTGCTTGCCCAGCACCTCGGCGAGCGGCAGCTTCACCGTGCGCTTCTGCGCCAGCACGCGCTTCATGTCTTCCGACTCCTCCAGCTTCAGGCGGATCACCATGCCGACGATGACCAGCACCGCAGAGAGCAGGAACGGCGCGCGCCAGCCCCAGAGAATGAAGTCCGAGGCGGGCAGGGCGCTGAGGGCGAAGAACGCCAGGGTCGCCAGCAGGTTGCCGGTGGGCGAGCCCTGCTGGGCGAAGGCGGCGTACAGGATGCCCTTGCCCTTGGGCGCGCTTTCGCTGGCGATCAGGATCGCGCCGCCCCACTCGCCGCCGACCGCGATGCCCTGGACGATACGCAGCGCCACCAGGGAGATCGGTGCCCAGATGCCGATCTGCGTATAGACCGGCAACAGGCCGATGCAGGTCGTGGCGATGCCCATCATGATCAGGGTGATCACCAGGGTGGTCTTGCGGCCGATGCGGTCGCCGAGATGGCCGAAGATGATCCCGCCCAGCGGGCGGGCGATGAAACCCGACCAGAGGGTGACGAAGGACAGCAGGGTGGCCAGGCCCGGATCCATGTCGGCGGGGAAGAATACCTTGCCGAACACCAGGGCGGCGGCCAGGCCGTAGATGTAGAAGTCGTACCACTCGATGGTGGTGCCGATGAAGGAGGCGATACCGGCCCTGCGGGCCTTCTTGTGCAGGTCGGCGTCTTCGGGAGAGGGCGTGCGCGGCATGGGTCGAGTCCTGTTTATTGTTGTTCTCGCCGACACGCCGCTCCCTACCGCCCTTCGCTGAAAGGCGGGGCGGAAACGCTGGTTTCCGTGGATGGAGAGCGTGCGTCGGTGTTGACCCGGGTGCCTCGGAGTCTAGGTGGCACCCCCGCAAATCAATAGTCTTTTAATCTTATGGCTCGATAAGGGATTCCATATCGACGTTTTCCGTCAGCCCTCGCTCAGGCGTCGTCCAGGCCGCTCTTCAGCGTCGCCAGGAACGCCTGCGCCGCCCGGGAAGGTTCGCTGGCCGGAAGGATCGCGTGGATCTCCGAACGCGCGCCGGCCGGCTCGATCTCCAGGTAGCGCACCTCGTTCCGCCAGGCCAGGCAGAGGGTCTCCGGGATCAGCGCGACGCCCATGCCGAGACCGACCATGGCGGCGACGGTCTGCCACAGGCGCGCCTCGTGGCGGATGCGCGGGCTGAAGCCGGCGTCCACGCAGCGGGCGATGATCAGGTCGTGGTAGTGCGGGGAGACATGGCGCGGGAAGAGGATGAAGTCTTCGTCGCGCAGTTCGGCGAGGTCCAGACGCGCCTGGCCAGCCAGGCGGTGCCCGGCGGGCAGGCAACAGAGGAACGGGTCGCTGATCAAGGGTTCGGAGACGATTTCCGCCGGCAGCCTGCCCCAGTGCACGAAGCCCAGGTCGATCTGCCCGCGCTGCAACGCCTGGGCCTGCTCCGCGCTGTTCATTTCGCCGAGCACCACCTCCATGTTCGGGTGCTCCCGTTCGAAGCGGGACATGGCCCTGGGCAGGCCGCGGTAGAGCATGGAGTTGACGAAGCCGACGCGCAGCTGGCCGACGTCGCCCTCGGCGGATAGCTGGGTCAGGCGTTTCACCTTCTCTGCCTGCAGCAGCAGGTTGCGCGCTTCCACCAGCAGGACCTGGCCGGCGCCGGTGAGCTTCACCGACTTGTTGTTGCGCAGCAGCAATTGGGTTCCGAGCTGTTCCTCCAGCTTCTTGATGTCGAAGCTCAGCGCCGGCTGGGAGATGAACAGGCGAGCCGCGGCGCGACCGAAATGCAGTTCCTCGGCGACCGCGATGAAGTAGCGAAGCTGTCTGAGATCCATGGCAGGCACCTGGTTCTACGATCTGTTTTTCTTATCGTCGATGATTTTTTTTGTATTGGATGCTTATCGAAGCACTCGCCTAGTCTCGGCGCAAGACAAGCAGGAGCCACGCCATGACCGCCATGCCCGAAGTACTTCGCGAAGATACGCTGAACATCCCCGACAGCCGTGGGCTGAATCTCTACACCTGCGATCCGGCCCTGGAGCGGCTGCTGGAGGTATACCTGCCGCCGGCGTTGCTCGCCGAATGGCGGCCGCTCCTCGAACGGCTCGGCGCCCGTGCCGGCGGCGAGCTGGACGTGCTGGCGCTGGCGGCGGACAAGAACCCGCCGGTGCTGGCGCCGCGCACCCGCCGCGGCGAGGATTTGCAGAGCATTCGCAAGCATCCGGACTACGTCGCCCTCGAACGGGTGGCCTATGCCGAACTCGGCCTGGCTTCCATGAGCCATCGCCCGGACGGCCCGCCGCCGCTGGTGAAGTATGCGCTCACCCACCTGTTCGTACAGGCCGAGTTCGGCCTTTGCTGCCCGGTCAGCATGACCGACTCGCTGACCCGCACCCTGCGCAGGTTCGGCGCGCCGGAACTGGTTGAGCGCTATCTGCCGTCCCTCGCCTCGCGGGATTTCGACGAGCTGTTCCAGGGCGCCATGTTCATGACCGAGCAGGCCGCCGGCTCCGACGTGGCGCGGACCCGTACCGTGGCGCGGGAGCAGGGCGGCGAGTGGAAGCTCTACGGCGACAAGTGGTTCTGCTCCAACCCGGACGCCGACCTGGCGATGGTCCTGGCCCGGCCCGAAGGCGCGCCGGAAGGAATGAAGGGCGTGACCCTGTTCCTGTTGCCGAAGGTCCGCGAGGACGGCACGCGCAACGCCTATCGCATCGTCCGCCTGAAGGACAAGCTGGGCAGCCGCTCCATGGCCAGCGGCGAAGTCCGCCTGGAAGGCGCCAGCGCCTACCTGATCGGCGAGATCGGCCGCGGCTTCCAGCAGATGGCCGACATGGTCAACATGTCGCGCCTGTCCAACGGCGTGCGCGCCGCCGGGCTGATGCGCCGGGCGCTGAGCGAGGCGCTGTTCGTCGCCCGCCATCGGCACGCCTTTGGCAAGCACCTGATCGACATGCCGCTGATGCAGAAGCAGTTGCTGAAGATGATGCTGCCCACCGAACAGGCGCGTTCGATGTTCATGCAGATCGCCACGCTGCTGCCGCGCGCCGATGGCGGCGAGGTCGAGGCGCAGAAATGCGTGCGGATCCTCACTCCGCTGATCAAGTTCCGCGCCTGCCGCGATGCGCGACGGGTCACCGGCGACGCCATGGAGGTGCGCGGCGGGGTCGGCTACATCGAGGAGTGGAGCGACCCGCGCCTGGTGCGCGACGCCCACCTGGGGTCGATCTGGGAGGGTACCAGCAACATCGTGGCGCTGGACGTCGCCCGTGCGGTGAGCCGCGAACAGGCGCTCGAACCCTTGCAGCGCCACCTGCGCCGGCTGCTGGATGACAGCGACCTGCCAGGGGACGCCCGCGACCTCTTCGACGAACTGCTGGTGCGAGTGGTCGCGACCATGGCCGACGTCGCCGAGCGCCGCCAGGATGAGCAGGTGCGCCAGGCCGGCAGCGCCCTCTATCACCTGTGCACGGCGATCTTCATGGCCTGGGAGGCCAGCCGCCAGGCACCCGACCAGCGCCGCCTGGCCCTGGCCTTCCTGGTCGCCCGGCACAAGCTGCTGCCGCGCGACCCGCTGCGCCTGGAGGGCTGGACCGACCAGGCCGAACTGCTGGCCAGGGTGGTCGGCGAGGTGCCGCTGAGCCAGGCCGAAGCCATGCAATTGCTGCCGGCCTGACTGCCCGCATTCCCGCTCACAACAACCAGAGAGTCGCCATGACCAATCAGACGGGCGCCCTGCGTGGCCTGAAAATCATCGATCTCAGCCGGGTCCTCGGCGGACCCTACTGCTCCCAGGCGCTGGCCGACCACGGCGCCGAGGTGATCAAGCTGGAACCCCTCGGCGGCGACGAGACCCGTGGCTGGGGGCCACCCTTCGAGGGCGACACGGCGTCCTACTTCAAGGGCGTGAACCGCAACAAGAAGGGCATCGCCGTCGACCTGGCGACGGCGGAGGGCATCGAGCTGCTGCTGCGCTTGCTGGAGGACGCTGACGTACTGCTGGAGAACTTCAAGCCCGGCACCCTGGCGCGCTGGGGGATCGGCTACGAGGAGGTGCTTCGCCAGCGCTTCCCGCGGCTGGTCCACTGCGCGGTATCGGGCTTCGGCGCCGACGGCCCGCTCGGCGGCCTGCCCGGCTACGACGCGGCGATCCAGGCGATGGCCGGACTGATGAGCGTGAACGGCGAGGCCGGCGGCGACGCGTTGCGCATCGGCCTGCCGATCGTCGACATGGTCACCGGGCTGAACGCCATGGCCGGCATCCTCCTCGCCCTCCACGAGCGCCAGGTCAGCGGGCGCGGGCAGTCGGTGGACATCGCCCTGTACGACTGCGGTATTTCCCTGCTGCACCCGCACCTGCCGAACTACTTCGCTTCCGGACGTACGCCCCGGCGTAGCGGCAACGCCCATCCGAACATCGCGCCCTACGACAGCTACCGCACCGGTACCGAGCCGATCTTCCTCGCCGTCGGCAACGACCGCCAGTTCGCCCGCCTGTGCGAGTACCTGGGAGCCGATGAACTGCCGGGGGACCCGCGCTTCGCCGACAACGGCAAGCGCTCGGTCAACCGCGAGGCGCTGAAGCGCGCCCTGGAGGACTACCTGGCGGCCCACGACGGTCGCGAGCTGGCCGAGCGGCTGATCCGTCTCGGCGTGCCCTGCGGAGCGATCGCCACGGTGGATCGGGTGGTGGAACACCCGCACACCCGCCATCGCGGGATGGTCGTCGAACTCGAGGGCTATCGCGGCATCGCCTCTCCGGTGAAGCTTTCGCGCACCCCGGCCAGCTACCGCGCCGCGCCGCCGGTGCTGGGCGGAGACACTCGGGAAGTCCTGGCGGAACTGGGATTGAGCGCCGAGGCGATCGACGCGCTGGTCCGGCGCGGCATCGTCCGCGCCTGAAACCCCGCACGGCACGGCCTGCGCCGTGCAACTCAATCCCCGGGCAATTGGAGATGGCCATGGATTCCTCCCCTGGGGCGGTGAGCCCCGAACTCGTGCTGCTGGAGCGGCCGGAGCAGGGCGTGGCCCTGTTGCGACTGAACCGCCCGGCAGTGCTCAACGCCCTGAACATGCGCCTGCGCGAGGCTCTGGCGGAGCACGTACGGCGCCTCGACGAGTGCGCCGATACCCGGGTCATCGTCCTCACCGGAAATGGCACGGCGTTCGCCGCCGGCGCCGATCTCAACGAACTGGCGGAGGCGTCCGCGCTGGAGATCCAGCAGCGCGGGGTGGAGCGCCACTGGCAGGCGCTCGCCACCTGCCGCAAGCCGCTGATCGCCGCCGTGGAGGGCTATGCCCTGGGCGGAGGCTGCGAGTTGGCGATGCACTGCGACCTGATCGTCGCCGGTGCCTCGGCGCGCTTCGCCCAGCCGGAAGTTCGTGTCGGCGTGATGCCCGGCGCCGGCGGCACCCAGCGCCTGGTGCGAGCGGTGGGCAAGTTCCAGGCGCTGCGCATGCTGTTTACCGGTTGCACGGTACGGGCGCCGGAGGCCCTGGCCATAGGGTTGGTCAGCGAGGTGGCGGCGGATGGCCAGGCATTGGATCGCGCCCTCGAACTGGCTCGCCAGATCGCCGGCCTGCCGCCGCTGGCGCTGGCGCAGATCAAGGAAGTGGTCCTGGCCGGCGCCGACCTGCCGCTGGACCAGGCCCTGGCGCTGGAGCGCAAGGCCTTCCAGTTGCTGTTCGACAGCCACGACCAGAAGGAGGGCATGCGTGCCTTCCTGGAAAAACGCACAGCGGAGTACCTGGGAAAATGAGCGAGCCACCGATCGTTCTCATCGGTATCGTCGGTACCGGTGCCATGGGCCAGGGCATCGCCCAGCTCGCTGCCTGTGCCGGGCTGTCGGTGCTGCTCTACGACAGCCGCCAGGGGGCGGCGCTGCAAGCGCGCGAGCAGATCGCCACGGTCCTTGCCCGGCAGGTGGAGCGGGGCCGGCTGGAGGCGGAGGCTGCCGCGCGCGCGATGGGCAATCTGCGGGTGGTCGAGGACTTGCGGGTCCTACGCGGCTGCCAGTTGGTGATCGAGGCGATCGTCGAGAACCTGGAGGCCAAGCAGGCGTTGTTCCGCCAATTGGAAGAGGTGGTCGGCGACGAAGCGATCCTCGCCAGCAATACCTCCTCGCTGTCGGTTACCGCGATCGCCTCGGCCTGTCGCGATCCCGGCCGGGTCGCCGGTCTGCACTTCTTCAATCCGGTGCCGCTGATGCGTCTGGTGGAGGTGATCGACGGTCTCGCCACCCGCACCGGCATCGCCGAGCGACTGTGCGCCCTGGTGGCGACCTTCGGCCACCAGGCGGTGCGTGCCACGGACAGCCCCGGCTTCATCGTCAACCATGCCGGACGGGCCTTCGGCACCGAGGCGCTGCGTATCCTCGGCGAGGGCGTGGCGCCGGTGGCGGCGATCGACGAAGTCCTGCGCGAGGGCGCCGGCTTCCGCATGGGCCCGTTCGAGCTGTTCGACCTGGTCGGGTTGGACGTCAGCCTGCCGGTGATGGAGTCGATCTACCGGCAGTACTACGAAGAGCCGCGTTATCGTCCGCATCCCTTGCTGCGCGAGATGCTCGCCGCCGGCCGCCTGGGGCGCAAGAGCGGCCAGGGCTTCTACCGCTACGACGGCGCTGGGCAGGTGCCCGTCGCCGCCCCGGCGGTTGCGCCAGGCGCGGCGTTGCCGCCGGTGTGGCTGGGCGTCGACGACGAACATGACCGCGCGCCATTGCTGACGTTGCTACAACGTCTGGGCGCCGAGGTGGAGAGCGGCGAGCGTCCTTCCGGGGCGGCGTTGTGCCTGCTTGCGCCACTGGGCGCCGACGTCAGCGCCGCAGCGCGGCGGTTCGCCGTCGATCCGACGCGCAGCCTGGCCATCGACGTGCTGTCGGACCTGGAGCGACACCGCTGCCTGATGGCCTGCCCGGCGACCCGAGCGGAGCTGCAGCAGGCCGCTCGCACCCTGTTCGCACGGGACGGCGTGGGCGTCACGCTGATTCGCGACAGCGCCGGGTTCATCGTCCAGCGCACCCTCGCCTCGATCGTCAATCTCGCCTGTGACATCGCCCAGCAGGGTATCGCTTCGGTGGAGCACATCGACCTGGCGGTGCGCCTCGGTCTCGGCTATCCGCTGGGGCCGCTGGAGTGGGGCGACCGAATGGGCGCCGGGCGCGTGCTGCGCATCCTCGAACGCCTGCATGCGCTCAGCGGCGACCCGCGCTATCGCCCCAGTCCCTGGCTGCGCCGGCGCGCCCAACTGGGCCTTTCCCTGCGCCAGCCGGACAGCCCGTTGGCCTCCTGATCCCTTCGCGGAGAAACACACCATGCTCGATGCCTATATCTACGCCGGCCTGCGTACGCCTTTCGGCCGGCATGCCGGTGCACTCTCGACGGTGCGTCCGGACGACCTGGCCGGCCTGCTGCTGGCGCGTCTCGCGGAAACCTCCGGGTTCGCCGTCGACGACCTGGAGGATGTGATCCTCGGTTGCACCAACCAGGCTGGCGAAGACAGCCGCAACCTGGCGCGCAACGCGCTGCTCGCAGCCGGCCTGCCGGCGCGGCTGCCCGGGCAGACGGTCAACCGCTTGTGTGCCAGCGGACTGTCGGCGGTGATCGACGCGGCGCGCGCGATCAGTTGCGGCGAGGGCCGGCTGTACCTGGCCGGCGGCGCCGAAAGCATGTCCCGGGCGCCGTTCGTCATGGCCAAGGCGGAGAGCGCCTTCAGCCGCACGCTGGAGGTCTTCGACAGCACCATCGGCGCGCGCTTCGCCAACCCCAGGCTGGTCGAGCGCTATGGCAACGACAGCATGCCGGAGACCGGCGACAACGTGGCCCGCGCCTTCGGCATCGCCCGCGAGGACGCCGACCGTTTCGCCGCTTCTTCCCAGGCGCGCTACCAGGCTGCGCTGGAGGAGGGCTTTTTCCTCGGCGAGATCCTTCCGGTGGAGGTGCGTGCCGGACGCAAGGGCGAGACGCGGCTGGTGGAGCGCGACGAGCATCCGCGGCCGCAGGCCGACCTGGCGGCCCTGGCGCGCTTGCCGGCGTTGTTCGCCGGCGGGGTAGTGACCGCCGGCAATGCCTCGGGGATCAACGACGGGGCGGCGGTAGTGCTGCTGGGCGACCGCGCGATCGGCGAGCGCGAGGGCATCCGGCCGCTGGCGCGGATCCTCGCCAGCGCCAGCGTCGGCGTCGAGCCCCGGCTGATGGGCATCGGCCCGCAGCAGGCGATCCTCCGCGCGCTGCAACGCGCCGGCATCGACCTGGACGAGGTCGGCCTGATCGAGATCAACGAAGCCTTCGCGCCGCAAGTCCTGGCCTGCCTGAAGTTGCTCGGCCTGGACTACGAGGACCCGCGGGTCAATCCCCATGGCGGCGCCATCGCCCTCGGCCATCCGCTCGGCGCCTCCGGTGCGCGCCTGGTGCTCACCGCCGCCCGCGGGCTGCAACGCATCGAGCGGCGCTACGCGGTGGTCAGCCTGTGCGTCGGGCTCGGCCAGGGCGTGGCGATGGTGATCGAGCGCTGCCGATGAGACACCGTTCCCCCTAGAAAAAGAGGCGCCCAGGCGCCCGTCCGGAGTGCGTATGAACAACAACAAGAAATGCGCGTTTTTCCTGCTGCCGATCCTTGCCGGCGATAGCGTTCCCGCCCTGGCCGAGGGCTTCCTCGAAGACTCGCGGGCCAGCCTGGCCTTGCGCAACTTCTACATGAACCGCGACTTCCGCGATGGCGTGGGGCGTGCGAAAAGCGAGGAGTGGGCCCAGGGCTTTCTCTTCGACTACCGCTCGGGCTATACCGAGGGCACCCTCGGCGTGGGTCTCGACCTGCTGGGCAAGCTCGGCGTCCGGCTCGATTCCGGCGCGGGGCGTAGCGGCACCGGCCTGCTTCCGCTTCGCGACGATGGCAGCGCGGCGGGCGACTACGCGCGGCTGGACGCGACCGCCAAGCTGCGCCTGTCGCGCAGCGAGCTGAAGGTCGGCGGCCTGGTGCCGAAGCTACCGACCATCCAGCCCAACTACGGGCGGCTATTCCCCCAGGTGTTCCAGGGCGCGCTGCTGACTTCCGGCGAACTGAGCGGACTGAGCCTGAACCTGGGACGGCTGACCGAGGTCAGCCAGCGCAACGAGGCGGGCACCAGCGACCTGGCGCTGTTCAACCGCAACCGGCGTTTCGCCGGCGCGGCGCAGGCGGACCGTTTCGACCTGGCTGGCCTGGACTACCGTATCACCCCGGACTGGACCGGCAGCTACCACTATGGCGAACTGGAGCAGGTCTACGCCCAGCATTTCCTCGGTCTCAAGGGGCGCATCGGCGTCGCCGCGGATAGCCTGGAGAGCGACTTGCGCCTGGCGCTCAGCCGGGATACCGGCGGCGCTCGCGGCGGGCGCATCGACAACCGTTCCTTCAGCGGGTCGCTCACCTACCGCCTGCGCAACGGCCAGGCCTTCGGCCTGGGCTACCAGCGGATGAGCGGCGACCACGGTTTCCCTTACCTGGAGGGGACCGATCCGTACCTGGTCAATTTCGGCCAGTACAACGACTTCGCCGAGGCTGGCGAGTCCTCCTGGCAACTGCGCTACGACTGCGACTTCGCGTCGCTCGGGGTGCCCGGCCTGAGCCTGATGACGCGCTATTTCAGCGGCCACGGCGCGAAACCGAAGGGCGCCGACGGCAGTCGCGAGTGGGAACGCGACAGCGACCTGCGCTATGTGTTGCAGGGCGGTCCGCTGAAGGGACTGGGGCTGGTCTGGCGCAACGCAACCTACCGTTCGGCCTTCAGCCGCGACATCGACGAGAACCGCCTGTACCTGACCTATGAGCTGCCGCTGTTCTGAGTCGCTCAGCCCTTGGCGGCGCTGACCCCTTCGAGGGTGGCGAAGGAGGTGTCCTTGGCGGTGAGCAGGAAGTCGCGCATGAATGGCGCATCGAACATGTCCGTGCGGATGGCGGCGAAGAGCGTGCAGTACAGGCCCTTTTCACCGAGGCGCCGGGCCGTCACGTAGCCGCGCGAGCTGTACTCGTGCAGGGCCCAGTTCGGCAGGCAGCAGACGCCGCGACCGGAGGCCACCAGTTGCATCATCATCACGGTCAGCTCGGCTATGCGCACCTGCGCCGGCTCCACGTCGGCGGGGTCGAGGAAGCGGGTGAAGACGTCGAGACGGTCGCGTTCCACCGGATAGGTGATCAGGGTTTCCCGCTCCAGATCCTCCGGGACGACGTACGGCCGGCCAGCCAGGGCATGCTGGTTGGCCACCGCCAGCAGCGCTTCGTAGGTGAACAGTGGCACGTAGGTGATGCCGGGCAACTCGACCGGGTCGGCGGTCACCACCAGGTCGAGGTCACCGCGGGCCAGGGCCGGCAGCGGCGCGAAGGAGAAGCCCGAGGCCAGGTCCAGTTCGACTTCCGGCCAGGCGTCGCGGAACTGGTCGATGGTCGGCATCAGCCACTGGAAGCAACTGTGGCATTCGATGGCCATGTGCAGGCGTCCGGCGGTACCGCCGGCGAGCCGCGCCAGGTCGCGCTCGGCGGTGCGCAGTTGGGGCAGCAGCGAGTCGGCCAGTTGCAGCAGGCGCAGCCCGGCGCTGGTGAAGCGTACCGGCTTGGTCTTGCGCACGAACAACTGCATGCCCAGGCGCTCTTCCAGTTCCTTGAACTGGTGCGACAGCGCCGACTGGGTAAGGTGCAGGCGCTCGGCGGCTTCCACCAGGCTGTCGGCTTCGCGCAGCGCGTGCAGGGTCTTGAGGTGGCGAAGTTCGAGCATGGCGGCCTCTGTATGAGCAAAACTTGATAGCGGTGCGGATTCGTTGAGTTTGTCTCATACGCCAGGGGCTGTCGACAAGCGATGGCCTCGATCCCGCAGAGCGCGCGATCGTGGAGCGACGGGGAGAATAGCCCGGCACACGGGACGGCGGCCCGGAGCAGCGGCGCAACGCCGCAGAGCCACAACGCCACGACCGCCTGGCGGCATTCATCAAACTGTCACGCTACTGTGGCAGCGCGCTGGACGAAATTTAATCAGAATCGCGCTCCACTGGGGTTTTGCGTTCTGGGTTTTCTTCATGCGTGCTTTCATCTTCCTGGCCGCCTTGTTGTGCAGCCTCTCCTCCTTTGCGGCGGCGCGTTGCGACGCACGCGTACCTACCGAGACGGTCGAACTGGGCGACGTGCGCCTGGCCTACCAGAGCATCGGCCGCGACAGCGATCCGGCCCTGCTGCTGGTGATGGGCCTGGGCGGGCAACTGATCCACTGGCCGGACGAGGTGGTCAGCGCCCTGTGCGAGCAAGGCTTCCGGGTGATCCGCTACGACAACCGCGACGTCGGCCTGTCGGCCTGGAACGTGCCGGTGCCCAGCTCGCGGCTGACCTACGAAGTGGTGCGTTATCGCCTCGGCCTGCCGGTCAGCGCGCCCTATACCCTCACCGACATGGCCGGCGATGCCCTGCATCTGCTCGACGCGCTGGATATCCCCCAGGCCCATGTGCTCGGCGCCAGCATGGGCGGGATGATCGCCCAGCACATCGCCGACATGGCGCCGCAGCGCCTGCTCAGCCTGACCCTGGTGATGACCAGCTCCGGCGCCGAAGGCCTGCCGGCGCCCAGCGAGTCGCTGCTGCGCCTGCTGGCGCGGCGCGAGGCGGCCAGCCGCGAGCAGGCGGTCGAGCAGCAGGCCGACCTGCTGGCGGCGCTGGGCAGCCCGGAAGTGCGCGACGATCGCCAGCAACTTCTGTTGCAGGCCGCACGTTCCTACGACCGCGCGTTCAACCCGGAAGGCGTGCAGCGGCAATTGCTGGCAATCCTCGCCGAACCCAGCCGGGTGCCGCTGCTGAACCGTCTGCAGGTGCCGACCCTGGTGATCCATGGCACCGCCGATCCGCTGCTGCCGGTGATGCACGGCGTGCACGTGGCGGCGCATATCCGTGGCTCGGAGCTGAAGCTGATCCCCGGTCTCGCCCATCGCTTCCAGGAAGCCTTCAAGGAGCCGTTGCTGGCGGCGGTGGTGCCTTACCTGAAGGCCCATCGGCAGGCCAGCGTCGTCCAGCTCTGAAGCCGCGCTCGCGGTCTCAGGCGTGCAGGCGTACCCAGAGGCCCACCAGCACGCTTGCCGCCACCAGCCAGGCCAGCGCCGCCAGGGCCAGCGAGGTCTCCAGGCGGAAGCGCTCGACCAGCAGGTAGAGCGCGGCGAGATAGACGAAGTAGGGGATGATCGACCACATGCCGAAGACGATGGTGGTCTTCAGGTCGTCCAGCGAACGGCCCTTGCCGACGATGTAGTGGGCAATCAGGGCGAAGGTGGGAAACAGCGGCACCAGGCCGGCGATGTAGTAGTTGCGGGTCTTCGACAGGACGGCGAGGAGCACGACCACGGCGGCGCCGATCAGCGCCTTGAACATCAGGTCCACGGGATTCTCGACTGCGGCGGCGCCACCGGCTTGGTGGCGTCGCGCATTATGCCCGGATCGTCCCGTACCCTTCCATAACGAACGAGGCCCGCAAAAGCGGGCCTCGACGTTTCTGGCTGGCGATCAGGCCGCATGCACCCGCGGGCGATGCGGATGCTCGCTCTGCAGGTACTGGCCGAGGCGCACCTGCTGGCTCGGCGAGAGGAACAGGCCGAGCTTGCTGCGGCGCCAGAGGATGTCCTCGGCGTCCTGGGCCCACTCGTGCTTGCACAGGTAGTCCACTTCGCGGGCATACAGGCCGCCGCCCAGGTGCTCGCCAAGATCGGCTTCGCCATTGACCCCGTCCAGCAGGCGCCACACCCGGGTGCCGTAGGTGCGCGCCCAGCGCAGCGCCAGTTCGCGGTCGAGCCAGGCGTAGCGGTTGGCCAGTTGCTCGGTGAGCGCCTCGACGCTCTGCATCTGCTCGCCGCCCGGCAGCGGTGCCTTGGCGGTCCAGGTCGGGCCGAGATTGGCGAAGAACGGCTGGAGCTGCGCCAGCGCCGATTCGGCCAGCTTGCGGTAGGTGGTCAGCTTGCCGCCGAACACCGAGAGCAGCGGCGGCTCGCCGTTGCCGGCGGAGAGCGACAGGGTGTAGTCGCGGGTGATCGCCGAAGGCTCGTCGGACTCGTCGTCGCACAGCGGACGCACGCCGGCGAAGCTGTGCAGGATGTCGGCGGCCGCGAGTTGCTGCTTGAAGTGGGCGTTCACCACTTGCAGCAGGTAGGCGGTTTCCTCTTCGCTGATCGCCACCTTGGCCGGGTCGCCCTGGTACTCGCGATCGGTGGTGCCGATCATGGTGAAACGGTCCAGATAGGGGATGGCGAAGACGATGCGGCGGTCTTCGTTCTGCAGGATGTAGGCGTGCTCGCCTTCGTACAGCTTCGGCACGATGATGTGGCTGCCCTGGATCAGGCGGATACCGTAGGGCGACTTCTGTTTCAGGTCGTCCTGGATGAAGCGCGCCACCCAGGGGCCGGCGGCGTTCACCAGGGCGCGGGCGCGGATCGAATACAGGCTGCCGTCGCTGCGCTCCAGGTGCAGGTGCCAGAGTCCCTTGCTGCGACGGGCGCTGACGCAGCGGGTGCGGGTATGGACGTGGGCGCCGTGCTCGCGGGCGGAGATCGCGTTGAGCACCACCAGGCGCGCATCGTCCACCGCGCAGTCGGAGTACTCGAAGCCACGGCGGATCTCGGCCTTCAGCGGGCTGCTGCCGGTGAAGCGCAGGCCGCGCGAGGCGGGAAGCTTCTCGCGCTTGCCGAGGTGATCGTAGAGGAACAGGCCGGCGCGGATCATCCAGGCCGGGCGCAGGTGCGGACGGTGCGGCAGGACGAAGCGCAGCGGCTTGACGATGTGCGGCGCCTTGGCCAGCAGGACCTCGCGCTCGGCCAGGGCTTCGCGGACCAGGCGGAATTCGTAGTGTTCGAGGTAGCGCAGGCCGCCGTGGATCAGCTTGCTGCTGGCCGAGGAGGTGTGCTGGGCCAGGTCGTGCTGTTCGCAAAGGAACACGGACAGGCCGCGCCCGGCTGCGTCGGCGGCGATCCCTACACCGTTGATGCCACCGCCGACCACGGCGACATCGTAGACTTCGGCGAGTGGAGCGGAGGGGGTGTGCGCTTGACTCATGTGAAAGGCCCTGAAGTCGAAAGTGAACGTAGTTTTGTTCGAATTCGAAAATAGCTTAGTCGATTGCGCAGTTATTGACCAGCCCGATTCACCAGGCTTTTTCAATTTCGAAGGGTTGCCCGGGCGCTACCGGTTTGCCCGTCCGCGCGGGAACAGCCCCTCTTCCGCATGCGGGAAAGCGGCCGCCGAGGATCGCGGCGCATGGATGGGGGCGGCAGGTGGTTTTTCTGAAACGAACATTCACGGCGCCGAACGGCGCCGTGGCAGGGGAAATGCCTCAGACCAGGTCCAGGTGAACCTTGTGCTGTGCCATCAGGCGGGCGATGGCGGCGGGCGGCGGGCTGTCGCTGATGACCCGGTTGACCAGCGAGATCGGTCCCAGGCGGACCACCGCGTTGCGCCCGAACTTGCTCGAGTCGGCGGCCAGGAACACTTGCCGCGCGTTGTCGATGATCGCCTGGGATACGCGCACTTCCTGGTAGTCGAAGTCGAGCAGGCTGCCATCCTCGTCGATGCCGCTGATGCCGACCAGGGCGAAGTCGACGCGGAACTGCTGGATGAAGTCCACCGCGGCCTGGCCGACGATGCCGCCGTCGCTGCGTACGGTGCCGCCGGCGACCAGCACTTCGAAGTCTTCCTTGGCGCTGAGGGTGGCGGCCACGTGCAGGTTGTTGGTGATGATCTTCAGATTGCGGTGGTTGAGCAGGGCGCGGGCGATGGCCTCGGTGGTGGTGCCGATGTTGATGAACAGCGAGGCGTTGTCCGGCACCAGGCTGGCCACGGCTTCGGCGATGCGCTGCTTCTCGTCGCGCATCTGGTCGGCGCGCATGGTGTAGGCGGTGTTCTCGATGCTCGAATCGTAGGCCGCACCGCCGTGGTAGCGGCGCAGCAGTCCCTGTTCGGCGAGCTGGTTGATGTCGCGGCGGATGGTCTGCGGGGTGACCGCGAACATCTGCGCCATCTCCTCGATGCTCAGGTAACCGCGCTCGCGGACCTCCTCGATGATGCTTTGCTGTCGGGGGGGCAGGTTCATGGGTTGTTCTCGTGCTGCCGGGCCGGGACCCTGGAAAGTCGCCAAGAATGCCGCACGCGGGGGGCCGTTGTCAGCCGTGCATGAGTCGTAGAGGGCGCCGCGGCGGCACCCGGCCGCCGCGCGCAAACGTTACCCAGGGCATGCCAGAGCGGCGCCGGGGAACACGCCATTCGCCGCATCGCGGCGGACGAATGGCGCCAGTTCGTCACAGTTCGCCGTCGTCCCAGCCGCGAGTGCGCTCCACTGCTTTCTTCCAGCCGGCATAGAGCTTTTCGCGCCGGGGCTCGTCGCACTCCGGCTCGAACACCCGCTCGATCACCGCCTTGCTCTTCAGCTCGTCGAGGCTGCTCCAGAAGCCGCAGGCCAGGCCGGCCAGGTAGGCGGCGCCGAGGGCGGTGGTCTCGCGCATCACCGGACGTTCCACGCGGGTGCCGAGGATGTCGGCCTGGAACTGCATGAGGAAGTTGTTGGCCACCGCCCCGCCGTCGACGCGCAGAGCGCGCAGGCGTTCGCCGGCATCGCGCTGCATGGCGTCGAGCACGTCGCGGGTCTGGTAGGCGATGGATTCCAGGGTGGCGCGGATCAGGTGGTCGGCCTTGACTCCACGGGTCAGGCCGAACACTGCGCCGCGCGCATAGGGGTCCCAATAGGGCGCGCCGAGTCCGGTGAAGGCCGGTACCAGGTAGACGCCGTTGCTGTCCTTGACCTTGGTGGCGAAGTATTCGGAATCGAAGGAGTCGTTGATCACCTTCAGTTCGTCGCGCAACCACTGCACCGTGGAGCCGCCGTTGAACACCGCGCCCTCCAGGGCGTAGCCGACCTCGCCGCGCGGACCGCAGGCGATGGTGGTGAGCAGGCCATGGGTGGACTTCACCGCCTTGTCGCCGGTGTGCATCAGCAGGAAGCAGCCGGTGCCGTAGGTGTTCTTCGCCTGGCCCGGTTCCACGCACATCTGGCCGAACAGGGCGGCCTGCTGGTCGCCGGCGATCCCGGCGATCGGCAGCTCGCCGCCGCCGACCCCGCCGATCCGGGCGTTGCCGTAGACCTCCGAAGAGTTGCGCACCTCGGGCAGCATCGAGCGGGGAATGTCGAGCACCTCGAGCATCCGTGCGTCCCAGTCGAGGCTGTGGATGTTGAACAGCATGGTCCGCGAGGCATTGGTGTAGTCGGTGACGTGGACCTTGCCTTCGGTGAGCTTCCAGATCAGCCAGGTGTCGATGGTGCCGAACAACAGGTCGCCGTTGCGCGCGCGTTCGCGGGCGCCTTCGACGTTGTCGAGGATCCACTTCAGCTTGGTCCCGGAAAAGTACGGGTCGGTGACCAGACCGGTGGTTTCGCGGATGTAGTCTTCCAGCCCGTCGCGCTTGAGCTGCGCGCAGATCGCCGCGCTGCGCCGGCACTGCCAGACGATGGCGTTGTGGATCGGCCGACCGCTGTGACGGTCCCAGACCACCGTGGTCTCGCGCTGGTTGGTGATGCCGATGGCGGCCACCTGGTCGTGCTCGATGCTGGCCTGGGCGAGGGCCTCGACCAGGGTCGAACTCTGCGTGGCCCAGATTTCCATCGGGTCGTGCTCGACCCAGCCGGCCTGCGGATAGAACTGGGCGAACTCGCGCTGGGCCTGGCTGACCACGTTGGCATCGCGGTCGAAGACGATGGCGCGGGAGCTGGTGGTGCCCTGGTCCAGGGCGACGACGTATTTCTTGTTGTGCTTGTCGGTCATGGCTGTGGCCTTGTGGCTATGGCAGGAAAGAGCGGGCGGTCAGGAAGCGCGAACCTTCTCCGGCTCGGCTTCGGCGGGCGCCGCGGCGCTCGGCAGATGGCGCGCGATCAGTACACGATAGCCGCCGGCGCCGAGGCAGGCACCGAGGATCGGGGCGAAGATCGGCACCAGGAAGTAGGGAATCTCGCGGCCGCCGGTGAAGGCGATGGGCCCCCAGCCGGCCAGGTAGGTCATCAGCTTGGGGCCGAAGTCGCGCGCCGGGTTCATCGCGAAACCGGTCAGCGGGCCCATGGCGCTGCCGATCACGGCGATCAGCAGGCCGATCAGCAGCGGCGCCAACGGACCGCGCGGCAGGCCGTTGCCGTCGTCGGTAAGAGCCATGATCACCGCCATGAGGATGGCGGTGATCACCACTTCGACGAGGAACGCCTGGCCGACCGACAGCGCCGGGTACGGATAGGTGGAGAACACCGAGGCCAGGGCCAGGCTGTCCTGGCTGCCGCGGACGATGTTCTGCGCCTGTTCGAACTCGATGAACAGGCTGCTGTAGAGGGTGTAGACCAGCGCTGCGGCGCAGAACGCACCGGCCACCTGGGCGGTGATGTAGAACGGCAGCTTGCGCCCCTCGAAGCCGGCGAACAGCCATAGCGCGATGCTCACCGCCGGGTTCAGGTGGGCGCCGGAGACGCCGGCGCTGAGGTAGATCGCCATGCTCACGCCGACCCCCCAGATGATGCTGATTTCCCATAGGCCGAAGCTGGCGCCGGCGACCTTCAGGGCCGCGACGCAACCAGTGCCGAAGAAGATGAGGAGGGCGGTGCCGAGGAACTCGGCCAGGCATTGGCCGAACAGGGACGGGGTCGGGGCGGCGGTGGTCATGGGGCCTCTCTTGTCTGTTCTTGTAATTATGGCGGGCAGCCGTGAAAATTGTTCAGTTTCGAAAAAATATATTCACAAAGGAATGCTGTCAAAGCGCGAAGATGAACGTTTGTCCGAAAAACGACCCTCCGGTTTCGTTTTCGCGGCCAATCGAATATCGCTACCGAGGCACGCGGGCCGCGGCATCGGCGCCCGTGCAGCAGGGGCGGCGATGGCTTAAGGTAGGCGCCGGTTTTCAGCCAACGTTCTTCTCCGGGAGTGACCATGACCCCTGCCATCGACCTGCTGAAAAAGGCCCGCGCCGCGCACAAGGTGCTCAGCTACAGCCACGACCCCAAGGCACCTTCCTATGGCCTGGAGGCCGCGGAAAAGCTCGGCCTGGACCCGCAGCGGGTGTTCAAGACGCTGCTCGCCGCCACGGAGAAGGGCGAGCTGCTGGTGGCGGTGGTACCGGTGATCGGCAGTCTCGACCTGAAGGCCCTGGCCCATGCGGCGGGGGCGAAGAAGGCCGACATGGCCGATCCGCAGGCGGCGCAGCGGGCCACCGGCTACCTGGTGGGCGGGATCAGCCCGCTGGGGCAGAAGAAGCGCCTGCGTACCTTCATCGATGAAAGCGCGCGGCAGTACCCGAGCATCCATGTCAGCGCAGGACGGCGCGGGCTGGAAGTGGAGCTGGCGGCCGAGGTGCTGGCCCAGCTGACCCAGGGTTCGTTCGCCGCCATCGGCCGCGAATGAGCCGCTAATCCCGCCGGCCTAGCGGTCGGCATTCGTCTTACTTTTCAATCTGTCAGGTTTTCCATGTCCCACTATCTCCTCGCCATCGACCAGGGCACCACCAGCTCCCGCGCCATCGTGTTCAGTGCCCAGGGCTTGCCGGTGGCGAGCTGCCAGCAGGAATTCAAGCAGTACTTCCCGAAGGACGGCTGGGTGGAACACGACGGCGAGGAAATCTGGCTGACCACCCTCCAGGTCTGTCGCGACGCGCTCGCCCGCAAGGGCTTGCGCGCGGCCGACATCGCCGCCATCGGCATCACCAACCAGCGCGAGACCACGCTGGTCTGGGACGCCGCCAGCGGCGACCTGATCCACCCGGCCATCGTCTGGCAGGATCGTCGTACCGCCGACTACTGTGCCGAACTCAAGGCCGCCGGCCACGAAGCGAACGTCAGCGCGCGTACCGGGCTGCTGATCGATCCGTATTTCTCCGCCACCAAGCTGCGCTGGATCCTCGACAACGTGCCCGGCGCCCGCCAGCGCGCCGAACGCGGCGAGCTGCGCTTCGGCACCGTCGACTGCTTCCTGCTCTGGCGCCTGACCGGCGGCCGCTCCCATCGCACCGACGCGACCAACGCTTCGCGCACCCTGCTGTTCAACATCCACAGCCAGGACTGGGACGAGGAATTGCTGGCGCTGTTCGAGATCCCGCGCAGCCTGCTGCCGGAGGTACTCGACTGCGCGGCGGAGTTCGGCGTCAGCGAGCCGTCGCTGCTTGGCGCGGCGATCCCGGTGCTGGGCATGGCCGGCGACCAGCAGGCCGCGCTGATCGGCCAGGCCTGCTTCCAGCCGGGCATGGTGAAGAGCACCTACGGCACCGGCTGCTTCATGATCCAGAACACCGGCGAGCAGCCGGTGACCTCGAAGAACCGCCTGCTCACCACGGTCGGCTACCGTCTGGACGGCAAGGTCAGCTACGCGGTGGAGGGCAGCATCTTCGTCGCCGGCGCCGCGGTGCAATGGCTGCGCGACGGCATCAAGCTGATCGACCACGCCCACGAAAGCGAAGCCCTGGCGATCCAGGCCGGCGACTCCAACGGCGTCTACCTGGTGCCGGCCTTCACCGGCCTCGGCGCGCCCTACTGGGACCCGAAGGCGCGCGGCGCGATCTTCGGCCTGACCCGCGACACCGGAATCAAGGAGATCGTCACCGCCGGTCTGCAATCGGTCTGCTACCAGACCCGCGACCTGCTCGAAGCGATGCGCCAGGACGGCACGCCGCCCAGCGCGCTGCGGGTGGACGGCGGGATGGTGGTGAACAACTGGGTGATGCAATTCCTCACCGACATCCTTGGCGTCACCGTGGAGCGCCCGGAAGTCACCGAGACCACCGCCCTCGGCGTGGCCTACATGGCCGGGCTGAAGGCCGGCTTCTATCGTGACCTGGACGACATCGCCAGCCACTGGCACCTGCAGCGCCGCTTCGCCGCACACATGGCCGAGGAGCGCCGCGGCGAACTCTACGCCGGCTGGCAGAACGCGGTGCGACGGGTGCGCAGCGAGGCCTGAGCGGCGTTTCGCGGAAAAAGGCGGCGTTTTTGCCGGCGGCTTCACAACGCCGGCAGGTCGCCGCAAACGCCCGCTCGGGCAATGGGTCGAAGGCAGAGCGAAGTCCCACTGTTACGATCGGAAAAGATCGCACTGTATCGCCCATCCCGGAGCCTGCGGCGGCATGCTGTGGCGATCATTCCCAGGAGATCTGCCATGCAGCTCGAGTTCCACCAGGTCGACGCGTTTTCTTCCCGCCCGTTCAGCGGCAATCCCGCCGTGGTCTATCGCCTCGACGCCTGGCTGGCGGACGAGCTGATGCAGATGATCGCGACCGAGCACAACCTCTCCGAGACTGCCTTCGTCGTTCGCGAAGGAGAGGCCTGGCGGATCCGCTGGTTCACCCCGAGCGTCGAGGTGGCGCTCTGCGGCCACGCCACACTGGCTGCGGCCCACGTACTGTTCGAGGTCTACGACGAGCCGGGCGAGCGCCTGGAATTCATCTCGCGCTCCGGTGCGCTGCGGGTCAACCGCGAGGACGAGCGGCTGGTCCTGGATTTCCCCGCGCAGTATCCGAGCGAGGTCGGTAGCACCGTCGAGCTGGAGCAGGCCCTGGGCCTGCCGCCGGTGGACGTGCTGGGCTCCACCGACAAGCTGCTGGTGCTGCTCGAGTCCGAAGAGGCGGTGCGCGCCTGTCGCCCCGACTTCGCGGCCCTGGCGCGGCTGCCCTGGCGTGGAGTGATCGTCACCGCGCGGGGCCTGCAGAAGGATTTCGTCTCGCGCTTCTTCGCCCCGGCGATGGGCGTCGACGAAGACCCGGTCACCGGCTCCGCGCATTGCAGCCTGATTCCCTACTGGGCCCAGCGCTTGAACAAACTGTCGCTGACCGCCCAGCAGTGCTCGGCGCGCGGCGGCGAGCTGTGGTGCCGGTTGGAGGGCGAGCGGGTGAGTATCGCCGGGCATGCGGTGCTGGTGGCGAGCGGAAGGATTCGATTGGGCTGAGGGGCGCTTCAGGAGGGGGATGACCTCGTGCATGCCAGACTTCCACATACCGAAGCCCTGATCCGTAGAGTGAATAACCGCTTGCGGTTATCCGCCCTACGGATCGGGTTCCTGGCATGCACGAAGTGAGGCTTGCCCTCCAAGTGGTGGGGCGGCAAACCCGCCCCGTCAGGAGGCCGAGCGGAATCGTTGCGGAGGGGGACGAGTGGCAGGATGCCGGGGCGAGTCTTTTGGTTCCTTTTGGACGCTTGCAAAAGGAACTCGCCTGGGAAGGCGAAACAAGAGGTCAAGGCAGGCACAGAAAACAGCTTGACCACCAAACATGACTGTAGTGGTCTACTGATCCCGGACACCGATTTAGGCGAGAATCCTCGCCGTGAGAGAGGTGTCTGATGAGCAAGCAACGACGTACGTTTTCCGCCGAGTTCAAACGAGAGGCCGCGGCCCTGGTGTTGGACCAAGGCTACAGCCATATCGACGCCTGCCGTTCGCTGGGGGTGGTGGATTCGGCCTTGCGCCGTTGGGTGAAGCAGCTCGAGGCGGAGCGCCAGGGTGTGACCCCGAAGAGCAAGGCGTTGACGCCTGAGCAGCAAAAGATCCAGGAGCTGGAAGCCCGGATCAACCGATTGGAGCGGGAGAAAGCGATATTAAAAAAGGCTACCGCTCTCTTGATGTCGGACGAACTCGATCGTACGCGCTGATAGACCAGTTGAGTGAGCAGGAGTCGGTGGAAGTGGTCTGTTCAGCTTTCGATGTGGCGCGGTCTTGCTACTACGTCCACCGTCTTCGACGGCGGCGTGTCGATGCTCGCCGCGTGGCGCTACGCAGCCAAGTCAACCAGTTGTTCAGCCAGAGTCGGGGCTCGGCCGGCAGCCGCAGCATTCTGGGCATGCTGCGCGAAGAGGGCGTGACCATCGGCCGTTTCCGAGTGCGTCGGTTGATGCGTGAGCTGGGCCTGGTCAGCAAGCAACCGGGCTCGCACGCCTACAAACAGGCCACGGTTGAGCGGCCGGATATCCCGAATCGGCTGAACCGCAAATTCGCGACCGAGCATCCCAATCAGGTGTGGTGTGGCGACATCACCTACGTCTGGGCGCAAGGCCGTTGGCACTACCTGGCCGCGGTGCTGGATCTGCATACCCGGCGGGTGATCGGCTGGGCGTTCTCGGCCAAGCCGGATGCCGAACTGGTGATCAAGGCCCTGGACATGGCCTACGAACAGCGCGGCAGGCCACAGCAGGTGCTGTTCCATTCAGACCAGGGCAGCCAGTACGCCAGCCGCCTGTTTCGGCAACGGCTCTGGCGCTATCGGATGCAGCAGAGCATGAGCCGTCGGGGGAATTGCTGGGATAACTCGCCGATGGAGCGCCTGTTCCGCAGTCTGAAGTCGGAGTGGGTCCCGTCAACGGGTTACCTGACGGCGCAGGAGGCCCAACGGGACATCAGTCATTACTTGATGCACCGCTACAACTGGATCAGGCCGCATCAATTCAACGACGGGTTACCACCTGCGGTGGCCGAAGAAAAACTCAACCCACTGTCCGGGATGGGTTGACCACTACAGACGCCCGCTCAAGCGCTAAGCAACAGCGCCCCCCCTCACTGCCGTGTAGCTAAGAAATCGCGAGCGATATAGTCACGTAGGGCGAATACCGCCACAGGCGGTATCCGCCGATGCCCCGGAGAGCCGGCGGATAACCGCAAGCGGTTATTCGCCCTACGGATCGGGCTCCTGGCATGCCCTCCGAGTGGCAGGGCGAGTCTTTTGGACGCTTGCAGAAGGAACTCGCCTGGAAAGGCGAAACAAGAGGCCAAGGCAAGCACGACGCCCGCTCAAGCGCTAAGCAACAGCTTCCCCCCTTAGTGCCGTGCAGGTAGCGACGGGAGCTGGGGGCCAGTGCACGCATTCACGGCCCGCCAGGCAGTCCCCGTGCACCCGGTGCCGAAACGCCACCTTCGTGCCCTGAGTCATGGCGAATGCCCCACGGCAAGTCGCTACCCCTCAGTACCCATCCGCCACCGGCGCCAGGTAGAGCCCGCCCGCACCGAGGGTAATGCGCAGGTTGCGGATCTCCCCGGCGCGCAGGGTCAGGGTCTGTCCGGCGAGGATGGTCATGCCGTTCCGGCAGGCGTCGCCAGGACCGTTCGGCGCAAGACGCACGTCCACCGCGCCGGGTTGCAGGTTCAGGGCCAGGCTGGCGCCCGGTTGCAGGTTGCCGACCAGTTCGTCGTGGACGTACAGGCCGACATCGCAGGCAGTGCCGGACTCGACCCGCTCGCGGGAAACGTTCAGCACCGCATAGCCGATCGGCGCCGGGTCGGGTTGCGCCCAGCCGCCGCTGGCCGGTTGCGGGTCCGCGGCGAGCGCCGGGAGGGCGCAGGCCAGGGCAGCGGTATGGAGCAGCGGGCGAAGGATGGGGAACATGGCGGGCCTCGGCGGCGGGGGGCGTAGGGAAAAGCTTGGCCGAAGCCGGGGTCCGGGACAAGTCGGGACGGGCATCCGCGTGCCCGTCCGTCGCTGGGGTCAGGCGCCGCGTTGCGGCAGCATGGCGCGCAGTACGTCGTCCTTCTGCACGCGGTGGTGCCAGATGGCCGCGGCGGCGTGGCCGAGGATCAGCGCGAAAAGCAGGTACTGGACGGTGACGTGGGTGCCGCCGGCGAACGCCTTGAAGGCTTCCGGCAGGTCGAACGGGCCGATCTGCACCAGCCAGAACAGGTCCAGCGGACGCTTGCCGGCGAGCATGCCGGAGAGCGGCATGACGATCAGCACCGCGTACAGCAGGAAATGCCCGGCCTTGGCGGCCGCGCGCTGCCAGTCCGGGTTCCCCTCCAGGGTATCCGGGACACCCTGGACGCGGCGCAGCGCCAGGCGTGTCAGGGTCAGCAGGAGTACCGCCACGCCCAGCGACTTGTGCAGGGTGAAGACGTTGCCCTTGCCGCCGAGCAGGCCGGCGAAGAAGTCGGCGCCGTAGGGCAGGGCGATGATCAGCAGGACCGCGACGGCGCTGAGCCAGTGCAGGGCGATCTGTGACGGGGAATAGCGGCGGATGGACATGGTTCTACCTCGTGAAGAACAAGGTGAACATGTTAACCATGTGCTTTGTAGGGTTTAAGCCTCTTTACTCCGCCTTTACCCGTTCTTGACGCTTTGTCGGTTACCGGATATTTCGAGGATTGACCTTGACACCATGTCAAGGTCGAAAATCGCCCCATCGATGACCAACAGGAGGCAATACCATGCAAGTCTTCAAGGTTCAGGGCATGACCTGCGGCCACTGCGTACGGGCGATCACCCATGCGGTGCAGGCGAAGGATTCGGCGGCGGACGTCCAGGTGGATCTTGGCGCCGGCGAAGTCCGGGTCGCCAGCCGGCTCGACAGCGCCCAGGTACTCGAGGCGATCCGCGAGGAGGGCTACGGCGCCGAGCTGGCCTGACCCCAGTCGCGCACCAGGCCACGGAACATCGGCTCCAGCAGGTGTTCCGCGTCCGTATCCGGATCGAACAGGCGCGGGTCGCGCAACCAGTCGTTGAACAGGCCCAGGATCAGCGCGTGCAAGGCGCGCGAGGCGATCCTCGGGGTCATGCCCGGATGCAGCCGCACACGGCATTCGTCGCGGGCGAACAACTGCTCGCAGAGTTCGATGAACATCTGCACGAAGGCGTTGTTGCGTTCCTGCGCCTCGCGCAGTTCCTCGGTGAATTCGCAACGTTGCATCAGGATGGTCAGGATGCGGCGCTTCTTCTCCTGCGTCAGCAACGATTGCACGGCCTCCAGGCAGAGGTCGTAGAGCGAGCGCAGCGGGTCGCTGCCATCGCAGCCGGACAGGCGCTCGGTGAGTTGCTCCGGCGGCAGGCGTACCTGGTTGAGCATCTCGTTGAACAGGTGGGCCTTGTTCTGGAAGTGCCAGTAGACGGCGCCACGGGTCACCCCGGCGGCCCTGGCGATCTGTTCCAGGCTGGTATGGGACACGCCTTTTTCCAGGAACAGTTCCTCGGCGGCCAGGAGGATGGCCGTACGGGTTTTTTCAGAATCTTCCTTTGTGCGTCGCATGCTGTGCTGGGTAGTCGAATGGGTCTCGGCAACGGGGCGGGGAGTGTACCGATTTTAGCCGCGCTCGGGCGGACTCGAAGTATTTCGACACCACCTTTGTCTAATGCTGCTCATTCATGAGCCGTGGATTCCGCGGATCCACGGTCTCCGGCCATGATCGGCGGGTGTCTTCGGTGTTATGCTGCGCGCTGCTTTTTCGGCGACTCCCCGGCTGTCCGTAGCATCTTCCCGCCAGTACCGGCCTTCAGGCCTGGAGCCGCCCGCCCTCACAGACGATTCAATGATAGGCGTCGTCGTCCCGCTTGCCGGGAGCCGCGCAGGAAAGTGCCTTGCCTGCCGCCGACGCGCCCCGTGCCGAGCGATCCATGAACCTGCGCATCCTGCTGATACTGGGAGCCCTGAGCGCCTTCGGGCCACTGGCCATCGACTTCTACCTGCCGAGCTTCCCGACCCTGGCCAAGGCCTTCGCCACCGACGTCGAGCACGTCCAGCTGAGCCTGGCCGCCTACTTCGCCGGCCTGTCCATCGGCCAGTTGCTCTACGGCCCGGTGGCCGACCGCTATGGCCGGCGCCTGCCGCTGCTGGTGGGGGTGAGTATCTTCACCCTGGCCTCGGCCGCCTGCGCCCTGGCGCCGAGCCTGGAGTGGCTGATCGCCGCGCGCTTCGTCCAGGCCCTCGGCGGCTGCGCCGGGATGGTCATCTCGCGGGCAGTGGTGCGCGACCTGTGCGATCCGATCGGCGCCGCCAAGGCGTTTTCCCAGTTGATGCTGGTGATGGGCCTGGCGCCGATCCTCGCCCCCGTGGCCGGCGGCCTGCTGCTGGACTGGCAGGGCTGGCAGTCGATCTTCGTCTGCCTGACCCTGTTCGCCGCCCTGGCCGGCCTCGGCGTGGCGTTGTGGCTGCCGGAAACCATCCCGGCCGACGGCGAGCGACCGCCGCTGTCCGGCGCGCTGGGGCAGTACCGGCGGCTGTTCGCCGACCGCCTGTTCCTCGCCTATGGCCTTTCCGGCGGGGTGGCGATGGCCGGGATGTTCGCCTACATCGCCGGTTCGCCCTACGTGTTCATCCAGCTCTACGGGATTCCCGCCGAGCACTATGGCTGGCTGTTCGGCAGCAATGCCGCGGGCTTCATCGTCATGGCACAGGTCAACGCGCGGCTGCTGCGCTATCGCGGGCCGGCGTTCTGGCTGCGGCGGATCATCTGGGGCTACCTGGCATGCGGCCTGGCCCTGCTGGGCATCGCTTCGCTGCAACCGGCCACGCTGTGGCCGCTGCTGGTTCCGCTGTTCGGATGCGTGGCCAGCCTCGGCTGCATCATTCCCAACGCTTCCGCCTGCGCCATGGCCGGACAGGGACAGCACGCCGGCAGCGCCTCGGCGCTGATGGGCAGCCTGCAGTTCAGCGTGGCGGCGGGCGCTTCGGCGCTGGTCGGCGTACTCCACGACGGCACGGCGATCCCCATGACTCTGGTGATCGCCGTCTGCGGCGCGGTCGCGACCCTGCTCGCCTGGCAGACCGGGCGCCTGGAGCGCCAGGCCGCCTGAGCGCGGATCAGGCCGTTCGCTGCTTCAGTTCGGGCAGCACATGGGGCGCGCGCAGGCGCGCCTCGAGGCGGTCGACGAAACGCCGGGCCTCGCTTTCGCTACGGAAGTTGACGGCCTGCTGGTCGAGGCAGACCTGCCAGCATTGGCCTTTCGGGGTTTGCGACGGGCGGACGAGGATGTTCATGGCGATTCATCCATCGGGGCTGGAAAGGGAGCTTCAGTCTAGTCCTGTCGGCCCGGAAAACACTGACCGGGATCAGTTTGCCGACAACTGGTCGCCGCTTCGTTTACAGCCCCGCCGCAGAGCGCTTCAGGCTCCTCCCTCGCCCTGCCTTACCCGCTGCCGGTAGGCGCTCGGCGACAAACCCATGACCTTGCTGAACAGGCGCGAGAAGTAGTAGCTGTCGTCGTAGCCGACCGCCTGGCCGACCCGGGCCACGCTCTGGTCGCTGCTGTCCAGCAACTGGCAGGCGTACTCGATCTTCAGGTGCAGGAAGTGCTGGATAGGCGTACGGCCGGTGATCGCCTTGTAGCGACTGACGAAATGGAACTTCGACAGGTTGCAGAAGGCCGCCAGGCGTTCCAGTTCGAGGCGCGCATGCAGGTGTTCGCGCATGTAGGCGTGCAGCCCGTCGAGGTCCAGGCTGCCCTCGCGCAGCGGGCGCAGCAGCGGTAGCTGGCAGAGCAGGCTGCGCAGGCGGCTGGCGGCGAGCAGGAAGTGCTGGAAGCGGTAGCCGCTGTGGCGCACCTCCAGCAGTTGCTCGAAGCCGCCGAGCAGGGCGTGTTGCAGGCCCCAATGGCGCAGCGGGGTGTCGCGGTAGCCGGCGCTGTGTTGCAGCCAGGTGGCGCTGTCGCCGCGCAGGTGGGTCCAAAAGATGGTCCAGGGTTGGCGGTCGTCGGCGGCGTAGTCGTGGGCCATGCCCGGCGGCAGCCAGAGCAGGTCGCCGCTGCCGACCCGGTATTCGCGCCAGGTCTCGCCCTCGCGCACGCGCAACAGGCCCTGGCCTTCGCTGCAATAGATCAGCAGGTGCTCGTCATGGCGCTCGCGGCTCATGCGGTGGTCGCGGGCGCGCCGGTAGTGGCCCAGGGAGGTGGGGTAGAGGTCGCGGCTGAGCGGGTGGACCGCCAGTTTCTCCAGCAGCGCCGCCGGGATCGGCAAGCGCAGGCTGTCGGCCGGCAGGGGCCAGTCGGAGGTGTGCGACATGTCGGTAGCCGGCTCCGCAATATAGTCCATGAACAACACAATTTAGTCGATCTCGCGACCTTCCGCCCAGTGATAGCTTCTTGGCCAAAGCGAGGTCCGAATCGACCTCGTACCAGTCCGCCACAACAATAAAAGCCGGCCTGGCCGGTGCAGGAGGGTTCATGTCAGTCCCAGTCCGCCACCTCATCGCGGGAGCCTTCGTCGAAGGTCTCGGCGCCCAGCGCATCCCGGTCAGCAATCCCCTCGACAACAGCACCCTGGCGGAGATCGCCTGCGCCAGCGCGGAGCAGATCGAGCAGGCGGTGGCCAGTGCCCGCGAAACCTTCGCCAACTGGAAGGAAACCCCGGTTTCCGAGCGCGCGCGGGTGATGCTGCGTTACCAGGCGCTGCTCAAGGAACACCACGACGAACTGGCGAAGATCGTCTCCAGCGAGCTGGGCAAGACTTTCGAGGACGCCAAGGGCGACGTCTGGCGCGGTATCGAGGTGGTCGAGCACGCCTGCAACGTGCCCTCGCTGCTGATGGGCGAGACGGTGGAGAACGTCGCCCGCAACATCGACACCTACAGCATCACCCAGCCGCTGGGCGTGTGCGTTGGCATCACCCCGTTCAACTTCCCAGCGATGATCCCGCTGTGGATGTTCCCGCTGGCCATCGCCTGCGGCAACGCCTTCATCCTCAAGCCTTCCGAGCAGGTGCCGCTGACCAGCGTGCGGCTCGCCGAGCTGTTCCTCGAGGCCGGTGCGCCGAAGGGCGTGCTGCAGGTGGTGCATGGCGGCAAGGAACAGGTCGACCAGTTGCTCAAGCACCCGCAGGTGAAGGCGGTGTCCTTCGTCGGCTCGGTCGCCGTCGGCCAGTACGTCTACCACACCGGCACCGCGCACAATAAGCGCGTGCAGAGCTTCGCCGGGGCGAAGAACCACATGGTGATCATGCCCGACGCGGACAAGGCACAGGTCATCAGTAACCTGGTCGGTGCCTCGGTGGGCGCGGCCGGGCAGCGCTGCATGGCGATCTCAGTGGCGGTGCTGGTGGGGGCCGCCCGCGAGTGGATTCCGGAAATCCGCGACGCGCTGGCCAAGGTCCGCCCCGGCCCATGGGACGACAGCGGCGCCAGCTACGGCCCGGTGATCAACCCGCAGGCCAAGGCGCGCATCGAGCGTCTGATCGGCCAGGGCGTGGAGGAGGGCGCGCAACTGCTGCTGGATGGCCGCGGCTACAAGGTCGAGGGATACCCGGACGGCAACTGGGTCGGCCCGACGCTGTTCGCCGGGGTGCGCCCGGACATGGCGATCTACCGCGAAGAGGTGTTCGGCCCGGTGCTCTGCCTGGCCGAGGTCGACAGCCTGGAGCAGGCGATCCGCCTGATCAACGAAAGCCCCTACGGCAACGGCACCTCGATCTTCACCAGCTCCGGCGCCGCGGCGCGGACCTTCCAGCACCACATCGAGGTCGGTCAGGTCGGCATCAACATCCCGATTCCGGTACCGCTGCCGTTCTTCTCCTTCACCGGTTGGAAGGGCTCGTTCTACGGCGACCTGCACGCCTACGGCAAGCAGGGCGTGCGCTTCTACACCGAGACCAAGACCGTGACCGCGCGCTGGTTCGACAGCGACAGCGTGGCCGGGACCAACTTCTCGATCCAGATGCGCTGAAAGGGAGACGGACCGATGACCGACATCGCATTCCTCGGCCTGGGCAACATGGGTGGGCCGATGGCCGCCAACCTGCTCAAGGCCGGCCACCGGGTGAATGTCTTCGACTTGCAGCCCAAGGCCGTGCTGAGCCTGGTCGAGCAGGGCGCGCAGGGCGCCGATAGCGCCTTGCAGTGCTGCGAAGGCGCCGAAGTGGTGATCAGCATGCTGCCGGCCGGGCAGCACGTGGAAAGCCTGTATCTCGGCGACGACGGCCTGCTCGCGCGGGTCGCCGGCAAGCCCCTGCTGATCGACTGCTCGACCATTGCCCCGGAGACCGCGCGCAAGGTCGCCGAGGCCGCCGCGGCGAAGGGCCTGACCCTGCTCGACGCGCCGGTTTCCGGCGGCGTCGGCGGCGCCCGCGCCGGCACCCTGAGCTTCATCGTCGGCGGCCCCGCCGAAGGCTTCGCGCGGGCCCGGCCGATCCTCGAGAACATGGGCCGGAACATCTTCCACGCCGGCGATCACGGCGCCGGTCAGGTGGCGAAGATCTGCAACAACATGCTCCTCGGCATCCTCATGGCCGGCACCGCCGAGGCCCTGGCGCTGGGGGTGAAGAACGGCCTCGATCCGGCGGTGCTGTCCGAGGTGATGAAGCAGAGTTCCGGCGGCAACTGGGCGCTGAACCTCTACAACCCCTGGCCGGGGGTGATGCCGCAGGCGCCGGCGAGCAACGGCTATGCCGGCGGTTTCCAGGTGCGCCTGATGAACAAGGACCTCGGCCTGGCGCTGGCCAACGCCCAGGAGGTGCAGGCCTCGACGCCGCTCGGCGCGCTGGCGCGCAACCTGTTCAGCCTGCACGCCCAGGCCGATGCCGAGCACGACGGGCTGGACTTCTCCAGCATCCAGAAGCTCTACCGCGGCAAGGACTGACCCCTACGACCAAAGGTTGATGGCGGGTGCCCGGCGCCCGCCCATACTCCAAAGCTCACTCACTGCTTCATCCCTAATAAGAACAATCAGAGGGCTGGAACATGACGTACCTGCAGCAGCACGCCCGCTCGATCGCCGAGCCGGCCGCGTTCTGGGCCGAACAGGCCCGTTCCCTGGCCTGGTACCAGGCGCCCGCGAATATCCTCGAAAGCCTGCCCGACGGCACCCATCGCTGGTTCGCCGATGGCCGCCTGAACAGCGCCTACCTGGCCCTCGACCGGCAGATCGAGGAGAGGCGCGGCGAACAGACCGCGCTGATCTACGACTCGCCGGTGACCGGCACCCAGGACCGCTACAGCTACCTGCGGCTGCGCGACGAAGTGGCGCGCCTGGCCGGCGCCCTGCGGGCCCTCGGGGTCGGCAAGGGCGACCGGGTGATCATCTACATGCCGATGGTGCCGCAGGCGGCCATGGCGATGCTCGCTTGCGCGCGCCTGGGCGCGGTGCATTCGGTGGTGTTCGGTGGCTTCGCTCCCTACGAACTGGCCCTGCGCATCGACGACGCCACGCCGAAGCTGGTGCTCACCGCTTCCTGCGGGCTGGAGTTCGACCGGGTGATCGAATACAAGCCGCTGGTGGACAAGGCCCTCGAACTGGCGATCCACCAGCCTGCCCACGTCATGGTCTGGCAACGCCCGCAGGCGCTCGCGCGCCTGCACCCGGGCCGCGACCTGGACTGGCAGGACTGCCTCGCCGCCGCCGAGCCGGCCGATCCGCTGCCGGTGGCCAGCGGCGATCCGCTGTACATCATGTACACCTCGGGCACCACCGGTAAGCCCAAGGGCATCGTCCGCGACAACGGTGGCCACGCGGTGGCGGTGCGCTACGCGGTCCGCACTATCTACGGCATGCAGGCCGGCGACGTCTGGTGGGGGATCTCCGACGTCGGCTGGGTGGTCGGCCACTCGCTGATCGTCTACGGCCCGCTGATGTGCGGCTGTACCACAGTGTTCTACGAAGGCAAGCCGGTGCGTACGCCGGACGCCGGCGCCTACTGGCGGGTGATCGAAGAGCACAGGGTGAACAGCCTGTTCTGCGCGCCGACGGCGATCCGCGCGATCCGCAAGGAAGACCCGCATGGCGAACGGGTGAAGCGCTACGACCTAAGTTCGCTGCGCCACCTGTTCCTGGCCGGCGAGAAGCTCGACAGCAGCACCCAGCACTGGCTGGAGGAGCACACCGGGCGGCCGGTCCACGACCATTGGTGGCAGACCGAGACCGGCTGGCCGGTGACCGCGCCCTGCATCGGGATCGCCGGCCACGACCTGCGGGCCGGTTCGACCAACCGCGCGGTGCCCGGCTACCACGTGCAGGTGCTGGACGACGAAGGCCGGCCGCTGGGAGCGAACCGCCAGGGCGCAATCGTCATCGCCCTGCCGTTGCCGCCGGGCTGCGCGCAGACCCTCTGGGGCGACCACCCGCGCTACCTGCAGGCCTACCTGGGCAACTATCCCGGCTACTACCACACCGGCGACGGCGGTTATCTCGACGAGGACGGCTTCGTCTACATCATGGGGCGCACCGACGACGTGATAAACGTTTCCGGGCATCGCCTCTCCACCGGCGAGATGGAGGAACGCGTGGCGCAGCACCAGGCGGTTGCCGAGTGCGCGGTGATCGGCGTGCGAGACGAACTCAAGGGCCACGTGCCGCTGGGCCTGGTGGTGCTCAAGGACGATGCCGGGATCGCCGCCGAGCAACTGCAGCGCGAGCTGGTGGCGCTGGTCCGCGAACAGATCGGCGCGCTGGCCTGCTTCCAGCGGGTGGTGGTGGTCAAGCGGCTGCCGAAGACCCGCTCCGGGAAGATCCTCCGCGCAGTGCTGCGCAAGATCGCCGATGGCGAGGACTACGCGGCGCCATCGACCATCGACGACCCGACGATCCTTGGCGAGATCGAGACTGCGCTGAGGGTGCGCAAGGCGGGATAGCAAAGGCCAGGGGCACGGCGGTAGGGTGGAAAACGCCGCGCCCCGTGGTCCTGCCGTTCAGAACCCTTCGAGAACGATCTTGCCCTTGGCCCGGCCGCTCTCCAGCAGCGCGTGGGCGCGGCGCAGGTTGGCCGCGTCGATGCGGCCGAAATGCTCGCCGACGGTGGTCTTCAACACGCCTTCGTCGATCAGCCCGGCGACCCGCTCCAGCAGCCGGTGCTGCTCGATCATGTCGTCGGTCTGGAACATCGAGCGGGTGTACATGAACTCCCAGTGCAGCGACAGGCTCTTCTGCTTCAGCTTGACGATGTCCAGCGACGCCGGGTCGTCGATCAGCGCCAGGCGGCCTTGCGGGCGCAGCGCGGCGACGATCTGTTCGAGGTGCTGGTCGGTGTGGGTCAGGCTGGCGACGTGGCTGACCTCGGCGATGCCGATCCGCTTCAGCTCTTCGGCCAGCGGCTTGCCGTGGTCGATCACATGGTGCGCGCCGAGGTCGCGGACCCAGGCCTGGGTCTCTGCGCGCGAGGCGGTGCCGATCACGTTCAGGCCGGTCAGTTGCCGGGCCAGTTGGACCAGGATCGAACCGACCCCGCCGGCGGCGCCGACCACCAGCAGGCTCTGGCCCTGGTCGGCCTTGCCTTCGGCGATCTGCAAGCGCTCGAAGAGCAGTTCCCAGGCAGTGATGGTGGTCAGCGGCAGGGCCGCGGCCTGGGCGAAGTCGAGGCTTTTCGGCAGGTGCCCGGCAATGCGCTCGTCGACCCGATGCAGCTCGCTGTTGCTACCGGGGCGGGTGATGTCCCCGGCGTACCAGACCCGATCGCCAGGACGGAACAGGCTGACCTCGCTGCCGACCGCGCGCACCACGCCCGCCGCGTCCCAGCCCAGCACCTTGGCCTGGCCGGCTTCCGGCTGGGCGCGCTGGCGGACCTTGGTATCCACCGGGTTGACCGAGATGGCGCGGACCTCCACCAGCAGGTCGCGCGGGCCCGGCGTGGGCTCGGGCAGTTCGAGATCGAGCAGGGCATCGGGATGGTCGATGGGCAGGGACTGGTAGTAACCGACAGCTTTCATGGGGGCTCCGGGAAACTGGCCTCAGGCGAGGCGATAGAGTTGGTCGATCTTCACGTTCTGCAGCAGGGCTTCGTTGCCGCGGCTGAAGCGCAGGAAGTGTTCGGTGTTCTGGTGGCGCTCCAGGGCGGCGTCGTCGCGCCACTGCTCGATCATGTAGAACAGATGGGAGTCGTGGCGGTCCTGGTGCAGGTCGTACTGCAGGCAACCAGCCTCGGCGCGCGACGGGGCGACCAGGGCGCGCAATTCGCGTTCCAGGGCCTCGGCGTGGCCGGGGGCGGCGGTGATGGTGGCGATCAGGGTGAGGGGTGTGCTCATGGTGGGTTCCTTCGATGGGGCGGAGTCAGGATGGGCTATTTCAAATCGCTGAAAAACAGGCTATCAGGGAAGACTCTTTCAAAGGAATCTTGAAAATGCTGCGTTACGACGACCTCCAGGTGTTCGTCCACACCAGCGACAGCGGCTCGTTGTCCGCCGCCGCGCGCCAGTTGGAGATTTCCCCGGCGGTGGCCAGCGCGGCGCTGAAGCGCCTGGAAAGCGAGCTGGAGGTACGCCTGTTCGCCCGCTCCACCCGCAGCCTGCGCCTGACTCCCGAGGGCGACGCGTTCCTCCTGCATGCCCGCGCCTCGTTGCGCAGCCTGGAGGAGGGGCGCCGGTTGCTGCAGGGCGGCAAGGACCAGATCGCCGGGGTACTGCAGCTTTCCGCGCCCTCCGACTTCGGCCGCAACCTGCTGCTGCCCTGGCTCGACGAGTTCCAGGCGCGCTATCCGCAACTGAGCCTGCGCCTGCTGCTCGGCGACCGGGTGACCGATCTCTACCGGCAACCGGTGGACGTGGCGATCCGCTACGGCGCACCGGCCGACTCCAGCCTGGTCGCCCTGCCGCTGGCGCCGGACAACCGGCGAGTGCTCTGCGCCGCGCCGGGCTACCTGGCGGAGCGCGGCGAGCCGCGCCAGCCGGACGACCTGCGCGAGCACAATTGCCTGCTCTACCAACTCGGCGGCCGGGTACACGACCGCTGGGCGTTCCAGCGGGGCCGCCGCAGCCTGAGCCTGACGGTCGCCGGCGACCGGGTCTGCGACGACGCCGACGTGGTGCGGCGCTGGGCCCTGGCCGGCAAGGGGCTGGTCTACAAGTCCTGGCTGGACGTGGCCGAGGACGTGCGCGCCGGGCGCCTGCGCCTGCTGCTGCCGGAGTGGCAGGGCGAAGCGACGCCGATGAACCTCTTGTGTACCCACCGCGCCCAGTTGACCCGCCCGGTGACCCTCTTGCGCGCGTTCGTGCGCGAGCGTTGCGACGCATTGCTGGCGGAGGCTCCATGGACGAGGAACTGAACCGGGCGGCGAGCCTGGCCATCGAGCTGGCGGACGTGGACAGCGCCGCGCGCTTGCACGAACGCCTGCGCGAGGCCCTGGCGTTGCCGCCGTGGTACGGATGCAACTGGGATGCCTTCTGGGACGCCATCAGCGGCCTGGTGCCGATGCCCCGGCGATTGCGTCTGCAAGGCTGGAGCGACTTCGCCCGGCGCCTGCCGGAGGAAGCGGCGCAGCTTTCGGCCTGCCTGGAGGCGTTGCGCGAGACGTACCCGCAACTGGCGCCGGAAGTCCTGCGCGACGCTTGATCAGTCCCAGCCGAACAGCTCGGCGGCGTTGCGGCTGCTGCTCGCCGCCAGTTCCTCGGCGTCGACCCCGCGCAGCTCGGCGAGGGCGCGGCAGATGTCCGGCAGGTGCTCCGGACTGTTGCGCTGGCCGGGATACATCGAGGGCGCCATGTCCGGCGCATCGGTTTCCAGCACGATGGCGTCGGCCGGCAGCTCCGCCGCCACCTTGCGCAGGCGGTTGGCCTGCGGCCAGGTCGGCGCGCCGCCGAGGCCGAGGCGGAAGCCGAGCTTGAGGTACTCGCGGGCTTCCTCGCGGCTGCCGGCGAAGGCATGGATGATGCCACGGCGCTCCAGTCGGATGCGCTTGAGGGTGGCGATGGTCGCCGCGTGGGCGCGGCGCACGTGGATCAGCGCCGGCAGGCGGAATTCCGCGGCCAGCCGCAGTTGGGCCTCGAACAGCGCCTGCTGGGCGTCGCGGTCGAGGTGTTCCAGGTAGTAGTCCAGGCCGATCTCGCCGACCGCGCAGAGCTTCGTCTCGCCGCGCAGGCGTTGCAGCCACTGGCGCAGGTCGTCCAGGTGCTGCGGGCGGTGCCGCGCCAGATAGACGGGGTGCAGGCCGAGCGCCGCGTACAGGCCATCCTCGGCCTGCGCCAGGTCCCAGACCCGTTGCCAGTTCTCGCGGTAGACGCCGAGCACCACCTGGCGCTCGACCCCCAGCGCGCGGCTGCGTTGCAGCAGCGCGGCGCGGTCGGCGTCGAAGTCCGGGAAGTCGAGGTGGTTATGGGTGTCGACCAGGCGCATGGCGGCCGGCTCAGTCGCGCAGCTTGAGTTGCCGGGGGACGGCGTGCAGGCCCGGCCGGTAGTCGTTCTCCTCGACCGCGCGGAGCGCCAGTTCGAGGGCGTTGGCGGCGATCAGCGCGTGCTGCTGGTAGATCGAGTTGACCTTCAGCGGCACGAAGTCGAGCAACTGGGTGTCGCCGAAGGTCGCCACCCGCAAGCCTTCGGGCCAACCGTCGGCGCGCGCCTGGAACACATCGAAGACGCCTTCGAGGAGTACATAGGCAGTGGTCACCAGGGCGTCGGGCAGGTAGCCCAGGCGCTCGAGCAATTGCTCCATCAGGCGGCGTCCGCACTCGCGGCTGAACACTTCGGCATGCTCGACGATGACCTCGCCGCGGAAGTCCTTCAGCGCCTGGCGGAAGCCGGCGGCGCGGTCGTGGCTGATGATCAGGTCCGCCCGCGCGCCGAGCAGGGCGATATGGCGCGGCGCCGGTTGCAACAGGGTTTCGGTGAGGCGGCGCGCGGCGTCCTGGTCGTCGCTGATCACCGAGGCGAAGCGCTGCGGGTCGAGCTGGCGGTCGATGGCCACCACCGGCAGGCCTTCGGCGACCAGCCGGGCATGGGTATCATCCCCGGCCGGCAGGCAACTGGCGACGATCAGCGCGTCGCAGCGGCGCGCGCGGAACAGGTTGACCACCTGGCGCTCGGTCTCCGGCTCGTCGTCGGAGCAGGCGATCAGCAACTGGTAGCCGCGCGCCCGGGCGCCTTGTTCGAGTTGCTTGGCGAGGCGGGCGTAGCTGGGGTTTTCCAGGTCCGGGAGGATGAAGCCGAGGGTGCGGGTCTGCCCGCGGCGCAGGCCGGCGGCCTGCTGGTCCGGCTGGTAGCCGTGTTCCTCGACCACGGCAAGCACGCGCTCGACGGTGGCGGCGCTGATGCGCCGCTGGGCGGCCTTGCCATTGATGACGTAGCTGGCGGTGGTCACCGAGACCCCGGCCAGGCGGGCGATATCACTGAGTTTCAAACCGATCTCTACTGGAGGCGACGACAAGTTGGGCTTCAAGGATCAATCATTATCGGGTAACGTGCCAATTTAATTAAGTGAATCGATTCAGCAAAAGATTCCGGCGAAGCCGGCGCCCCCTGCCCCAGGCTGCCTCGCGCAGTCCGAACGCGGCGCCGCCTACGCTATGGCAGGTCAATGACAACAAGCGGATCACCGCCCCAGGCTGTACGGAAGGCTCCCGCGAGCCGCTTTCCGCTACCGCCGGCACATCCCGCGCCCGCGCCTCGGCGCGGCGGGACGATCCGGACGTGAGACGGGGAGCCGTTCGCTCCTGAGGAGGTTTCCATGCTCGAACTCGATACCCGGCAGATCCGCATGGGCCAGCGCGCCGCGGACAAGGCCGAAGCCCTGCGCCTGCTCGGCGCGGCGCTGGTCGCCGACGGCCTGGCCGCGCCCGGCTATGCCGAGGGCCTGAAGGCGCGCGAGGCACAAGGCTCCACCTACCTCGGTCAGGGCATCGCCATACCCCATGGGACCCCGGATACCCGCGAGCTGGTCTTCAGCACCGGTGTGCGCCTGCTGCAATTCCCCGAGGGAGTGGACTGGGGCGATGGCCAGCAGGTCTACCTGGCCATCGGCATCGCGGCGAAGTCCGACGAACACCTGCAGCTCCTGCAATTGCTCACCCGCGCCCTCGGCGAGGCCGACCTGGGACCGGCGCTGAGCGCGGCCGCCAGCGCCGAGGAAGTCCTCGGCCTGTTGCAGGGCGCGCCGCAGGAACTGGCGCTGGACGCGCAACTGGTCGGCCTCGGCCAGAACGCCGAGGACCTCGACGAACTGGCCTGGCTCGGCGCGCGCCTGTTGAAGAAGGCCGGCTGCGTGGAGAACGGCTTCGCCGCCGTGCTCCAGCAGACCGAACCGTTGCCGCTGGGCGACGGGCTGTGCTGGTTGCACAGCGAACAATTGGTGAAGCGCCCCGGGCTGGCCTTCGTCACTCCGGCGCAACCGTTACAGCACCAGGGGCAACCGGTCACCGGGCTGTTCTGCCTGGCCAGCCTGGGCGAAGCGCACCAGGCGCTGCTCGAACGCCTGTGCGACCTGTTGCTGGAAGGGCGTGGCGCCGAGCTGGTGCGCGCCACCAGCAGCCGCAGCGTACTCGCGGCGCTCGGTGGCGAGCTGCCGCCGGACTGGCCCAGCGCGCGAGCGGTCCTGGCCAACCCGCATGGCCTGCATGCCCGCCCGGCGCAGGCGCTGGCGCAGCTGGCCAAGGGCTTCGCCGGCGAGATCCGGGTGCGCCTGGCCGACAGCGAGGCGGCCCCCGTCTCGGCGAAGAGCCTGAGCAAGCTGCTCGCCCTCGGCGCGCGACGCGGCCAGACGCTGGAGTTCAGCGCCGAGCCGGCGATCGCCGAGGACGCGCTGCCAGCCTTGCTGGCCGCGGTGCGCGAGGGGCTCGGCGAGGAGGTCGAAGCGCTGGCGGAGGAGGCCTTGCCCGATGCCGTCGGCGAGGCGGAAGAGGATGCCCGGCCGGCGCCGCTGCGCGCCGGCGATCGCCTGCAGGCGATCGCCGCGTCGCCGGGCATCGCCAGTGGTCCGGCGCATGTCCAGGTGGCGCAGCGCTTCGAGTTCCAGCCGCGCGGCGAGTCGCCGGCCCATGAACGCGAGCGCCTGCTGCGGGCCAAGCGGGCGGTGGACGAGGAGATCGTCGGCCTGGTCGAACGCAGCACGGTGAAGGCGATCCGCGAGATTTTCGTCACCCACCGGGAGATGCTCGACGATCCGGAACTGGCCGAGCAGGTGCAACTGCGCCTGAATCGCGGCGAAAGCGCCGAAGCGGCCTGGAGTCGGGTGGTGGAAGACAGCGCGGCGCAGCAGGAGGCGCTGCACGACGCGCTGCTCGCCGAGCGCGCCGCCGACCTCCGCGACCTCGGCCGGCGGGTGCTGGCCAGGCTCTGCGGGGTGGAGGCGCCGCGCGAGCCGGAGCAGCCGTACATCCTGGTGATGGACGAGGTCGGCCCCTCCGATGTCGCCCGCCTCGACGCCCAGCGGGTCGCCGGCATCCTCACGGCGCGCGGCGGCGCCACTTCGCACAGCGCGATCATCGCCCGCGCCCTCGGCATTCCGGCATTGGTCGGCGCCGGCGCGGCGGTGCTCGGCCTGGAGCCGGGCACGGCGCTGCTGCTGGATGGCGAGCACGGCTGGCTGCAGGTGGCGCCGAGCACCGAACAGTTGCAGCAGGCCGCCGCCGAGCGCGACGCCCGCCAGCAGCGCCAGGCCCGCGCCGACGCGCAGCGTCTGGAGCCTGCGCGGACCCGCGACGGCCACGCGGTGGAAGTCTGCGCCAACCTTGGCGACACCGCCGGCGCCGCGCGCGCGGTGGAGCTGGGCGCCGAGGGCGTTGGCCTGCTGCGCACCGAGTTCGTCTTCATGAGCAACGCCCGCGCGCCGGACCTGGCGACCCAGGAAGCGGAATACCGTCGGGTGCTCGACGCCCTCGACGGACGTCCGCTGGTGGCGCGGACCCTGGATGTCGGCGGGGACAAGCCGCTGCCGTACTGGCCGATTCCCCACGAAGAGAATCCCTATCTGGGCCTGCGCGGTATCCGCTTGACCCTGCAGCGACCGCAGATCCTCGAGACCCAGTTGCGCGCGCTGTTCCGCGCCGCCGGGGAGCGACCGCTGCGGGTGATGTTTCCGATGGTCGGCAGCCTCGACGAATGGCGCCAGGCGCGTGACCTGGCGCTGCGCCTGCGCGAGGAAATCCCGCTGGCCGACCTGCAACTGGGGATCATGGTCGAGGTGCCCTCGGCGGCGTTGCTCGCGCCGGTGCTGGCCCGCGAGGTGGATTTCTTCAGCGTCGGCACCAACGACCTGACCCAGTACACCCTGGCCATCGATCGCGGCCACCCGAGTCTTTCGGCCCAGGCCGACGGCCTGCATCCGGCGGTGCTGCAACTGATCGACATGACCGTCCGCGCCGCCCACGCCGAGGGCAAGTGGGTCGGCGTCTGCGGTGAACTGGCGGCCGACCCGCTGGCGTTGCCGCTGCTGGTCGGCCTGGGAGTGGACGAGCTGAGCGTTTCGGCGCGCAGCATCGCCCTGGTCAAGGCCGGCGTGCGCGAACTGCAGCTGGTCGCTGCGCGCGGCCTGGCCCGCAAAGCCCTGGGCCTGGCGAGCGCCGCCGAGGTCCGGGCCCTGGTGGAAGCGGAGGTGCAGTAATGGCGCGGATCCTGACGATTACCCTGAATCCGGCGCTGGACCTCACCGTGCGCCTGCGCCAGCTGGAACTGGGGGCGGTTAACCGCAGCGAGGCGGTGCTGACCCAGGCCGCCGGCAAGGGCCTGAACGTCGCCCAGGTGCTTGCCGACCTCGGCCATCGGTTGACGGTCAGCGGCTTCCTCGGCGAAGACAACCAGCCGCCGTTCACCGCCATGTTCCAGCGTCGTGGCTTCGCCGATGCGTTCGTCCGGGTGCCGGGCGAAACCCGCAGCAACATCAAGCTGGCCGAGCGCGGCGGGCGCGTCAGCGACCTCAACGGGCCGGGCCCGGAGGCCGACGAGCGAGCCCAGGCGGCGTTGCTCGAACGCCTCGACCGGCTTGCCGGGGAGCACGAGCTGGCGGTGGTCGCCGGCAGCCTGCCGCGCGGGGTCGAGCCGGAATGGCTGGGCGAACTGCTGCGGCGCTTGCGGCGCCTCGGCCTGAAGGTCGCCTTCGACAGCAGTGGCGCGGCCCTGCGCGAAGGTGTGAAGGCTGCGCCGTGGATGATCAAGCCGAACGTCGAGGAACTGGCCGATCTCTGCTCGGCGCCGATGGATGACCTGGTCGCACAGCGCCAGGCGGCCGAACGCCTGCGCCATGACGGGGTAGGCCAGGTGGTGATTTCCCAGGGCGCCGCGGGGGTCAACTGGTTCGCCGCCGAGGGTGCCTGGCAGGCGCGGCCGCCGGCGGTGGAAGTGGCCAGCACGGTGGGCGCCGGCGATTCCCTGCTGGCCGGCATGCTGCACGGCCTGGCCAGCGGCTGGCCGGCCGAGCGGGTGCTGCGTCAGGCCACCGCCATCGCCAGCCTGGCGGTGACCCAGTTCGAGTTCGGCATCGGCGATCCGCAGCGCCTGGCGCGGATCGAAGCGGGCGTCGTGGTGCAGCCATTGGTCGAGGAGGCCTGAGATGAAACTAGCGATCGTCACCGCCTGCCCTGGCGGACAGGTCACCAGCGTGCTCGCCGCGCGCCTGCTGCGGGGCGCCGCCGAGCGCCTGGGCTGGGAAACCTGCGTCGAGGCGAATGCCGGGTCGAGGCCCGAGGGCGAACTGAGCGCCGAACAGATCGCCGAAGCCGACTGGGTCCTGCTGGTCGGCGTCGAGCCGCTGGCGGCGGCGCGTTTCGTCGGCAAGCCGGTGTATCGCGCGCGTCCCGCCGAGGCGCTGGCCGATCCGCGCGCCTTCCTCCAGCGGGCCGCCGCCCTGGCGAGCGTGGAGGTCGCCGGGGACGAGGCCGGCCTGGTTGCGCCGGAGGCCGGAGCGGCACCGCGGATCGTCGCGGTGACCGCCTGTCCGACCGGCGTGGCGCACACCTTCATGGCCGCCGAGGCGTTGCAGCTCGCGGCGGGGCAACTGGGCTTCGCGTTGCAGGTCGAGACCCAGGGCTCGGTCGGCGCGCGCAACCCGCTCGACCCGGCGGACATCGCCGCCGCCGACGTGGTCCTGCTGGCCGCCGACATCGACGTGGACACGGCCCGTTTCGCCGGCAAGAAGATCTACCGTTGCGGCACCGGCGTGGCCCTCAAGCAGGCCCGCGCGACGCTCGAGCGGGCGCTGGCGGAAGGGCAGGTCGAGAGCGCGGGCGCAGCCAGCGCGGTGGTCGCCAGGGACGAGAAGCGCGGGGTGTACAAGCACCTGCTGACCGGGGTGTCGTTCATGTTGCCGATGGTGGTCGCGGGCGGCCTGCTGATCGCCCTGTCGCTGGCCTTCGGCATCGATGCCTACAAGCAGCCGGGCAGCCTGGCGGCGGTGCTGAGGACGGTCGGCGACACGGCTTTCGTCCTGATGGTGCCGATGCTCGCCGGCTACATCGCCTATTCCATCGCCGACCGCCCGGGCCTGGCGCCGGGCATGCTCGGCGGCCTGCTCGCCGGGACCCTCGGCGCCGGGTTCATCGGCGGGATAGTCGCCGGCTTCATCGCCGGCTATGCGGCGCGGGCCATCAGCCACGGGCTGAGGCTGCCGGCGAGCCTGGAAGCGCTGAAGCCGATCCTGGTCATCCCGTTGCTGGCCAGCCTGGTCACCGGCCTGCTGATGCTCTACGTGGTCGGCAAGCCGGTGGCCGGGATGCTCGCGGCCCTGACCGGGTTCCTCGACGGCATGGGCACCTCCAATGCCATCCTCCTCGGCCTGCTGCTCGGCGGGATGATGTGCGTCGACCTCGGCGGACCGGTCAACAAGGCCGCCTACGCCTTTTCCGTCGGCCTGCTCTCGTCGCACAGCTACGCGCCGATGGCGGCGGTGATGGCGGCGGGCATGGTGCCGCCGATCGGCATGGGCCTGGCGACCCTGCTGGCGCGGCGCAAGTTCGCCGAGAGCGAGCGGCAGGCCGGCAAGGCAGCCTCGGTGCTGGGGCTGTGCTTCATCTCCGAAGGCGCCATCCCGTTCGCCGCCAAGGACCCGTTGCGGGTGATCCCGGCGAGCATCGCCGGCGGCGCGCTGACCGGCGCTCTGTCGATGTACTTCGGCTGCAAGTTGCAGGCGCCTCACGGCGGGTTGTTCGTGATGCTGGTGCCCAACGCGATCAACCACGCCCTGGCGTACCTGCTGGCGATCGTCGCCGGCAGCCTGCTTACCGGGCTGCTCTACGCCGTGCTCAAGCGCGGCGCCGAGCCGGGGCTGGCGCTGGGGACCTCGTCCTCGCGGGAACCGGCGGCTGGCGGATAGCCGCGAGGCGGTCATGCGCCCTACGCCACCTGAGCGACGTGGCAGGGGGTAGGGCGAATAACGCCGCAGGCGTTATCCGCCGATACTCCGGCGAACCAGCGGATAACCGCAGCGGTTATTCGCCCCAGCGGTCGATCCGACCTGGGGCGGCCTCAGGCCTGGCGCAACAGGCGCACGCCATCTTCCTGTGCGAGGCTGGCCTCGTTGATCGGCAACGAGCAGGACTGCCCGCGTCCCATCGGGTAGTAGTGGAAGCCGTGGCGGGCCATGCGCTCGGGGTCGTAGAGGTTGCGCCCGTCGAAGATCACCGGGGCCTTCAGGCGCTCCTTGAGCAGCTCGAAATCCGGTGCCTTGAATTGCTGCCACTCGGTGCAGATGACCAGCGCATCGGCGCCTCCCAGGGTCGCCTCGGGGGTGCCCATCAGGCTCAGGCGTTCGTCGTGGCCATAGAGCCGCTGGGTTTCCTGCATGGCTTCGGGATCGTAGGCGCGCACCTGCGCGCCGTGGCGCCAGAGCGCTTCCATCAGTTCGCGGCTGGGCGCGTCGCGCATGTCGTCGGTGTTCGGCTTGAAGGCCAGGCCCCAGAGGGCGAAGGTCTTGCCGCGCAGGTCGCCGTCGTAGAACACCCGGATGCGTTCGAACAGCTTGTGCTTCTGCCGCCGGTTGATCGCTTCCACCGCCTGCAACAGGTCGCTGGAGCAATGCGCCTGCTCGGCGCTGTGGATCAGCGCGCGCATGTCCTTGGGGAAGCAGGAGCCGCCGTAGCCGCAGCCGGGGTAGATGAAGTGGTAGCCGATCCGCGGGTCGGCGCCGATGCCCTGGCGCACCGCCTCGATGTCGGCGCCGAGGTGTTCGGCCAGTTCGGCGATCTGGTTGATGAAGCTGATCTTGGTCGCCAGCATGCCGTTCGCCGCGTACTTGGTCAGTTCGGCGCTGCGCAGGCCCATGAACAGCATGCGGTCGTGGTTGCGGTTGAACGGCTCGTAGAGTTCGCGCATCACCTGGCGCACCTCTTCGTTGTCGCAGCCGACCACGATGCGGTCCGGGCGTCGGCAGTCGGCGACGGCGGAGCCTTCCTTGAGGAATTCCGGGTTGGAGACGATCTCGAATTCCAGTTCGCGTCCGTCGGCTTCCAGGCGCCGCTCGATGTGCGCGCGCAGGCGGTCGCCGGTGCCTACCGGGACGGTCGATTTCTCCACCACGATGACGGGCTTGCGGCGATGCTCGGCGATGGCATCGGCCACCGCGAAGACCGCGCCGAGATCGGCCGCGCCGTCCTCGCCAGGCGGGGTGCCGACCGCGATGAACTGCACCCGGCCGTGTTCCACGGCGAGGCGCGCATCGCTGCTGAAACGCAGGCGGCCGCTGTCCAGGCCTTCGCGCAGCAAGGCGTCGAGCCCGGGTTCGTAGATGCTGGCGAGGCCCTGCGCGAGGCGTTCGACCTTGTTCCGGTCGATGTCCATGCACAGTACATCGTGGCCCACTTCGGCGAGGACGGCGGCCTGCACCAGTCCTACATAGCCACTGCCGAATACGCTGATCTTCATGGTGCTTTCCTCGACGGATGATGCGCGGGCGCGGCAGCGGTGCGGCGGGCGTTGACGGTCAACACGCCGAGCACCACCAGGCCTACGCCCAGGGTCTTGCTGGTACTGAAGGTTTCATCGAACGCCGGCAGGCTCGCCGCCAGCAGGTAGACCAGCGCGTAGCTGGCGCTCAACAGGCTGTAGGCGCGGCCCAGCGGCAGGTGGCGCAGGGCGGCCAGCCAGCACAGCAGGGAGGCGGCGTAGGCCGCCACCGCCAGGGCTACCGCGAGCAGCGCGGCGCGCTCCGGCGTTTGCCCGGCCCAGGCTTCCGGCAGCGGCAGGCGGCTCATGCCCCAGCGCATGCCGAGCTGGGCGGCGCTGGCCAGCAGCACGCTGCCCAGGGCCGCCAGCCAGCCGCGTAGCGCGTTCATGCGCTCCTCCCGAGCAGGGCCACGCCGGCGACGATCAGCAACAGGCCGGCGAGGTGGCGGCGATCCACCGGCTCATCGAAGACGAAGCGTGCCGCCAGGGTGACCAGGACGAAGTTCAGCGCCAGCATCGGATAGGCGCTGCCGACTTCCACCCGTTGCAGGAGCAGCAGCCAGCAGAGCAGGCCGAGCCCGAGGGCGAGCAGCGCCAGCCACGGCCACGGACTGCGCAGGCGCGCCGTCCAGCCGTCGGCGGCGACCAGGCGCCAGTGCTCCACGGTGAGCTTCTGCGCAACCTGGCCGAGGCCGGTCATGAGCAGGGTGGCGAGCAGCAGCGCGGCACTCATGGGCGCACCTGCGGCAGGATCGCCAGGACCAGGTTGCCGTTCCGGTAGCGTTCGCCGTCGCCCGGCAACAGCGCCAGCTGGTAGCGGTCGCTGGCGCTGTTGATCCGCAGCAGCACGGCCACCGAGCCGTCCTGGCGTGCCCGCCAGAGCCACTGGCGGATGTCTGCCAAGGGCACGCTGCGCTGGCTGTGCTCGGGGTAGGAGAGGCCGTACTTCAGCTCGCCGCGCGTGTCGTAGAGCGTCACGTCGCTACGACGCAGGCGCCAGGCGAGGGCCGAGGCGGCGCCGAGGTCGTTGCTCAGCAGATGGCGGGCGCCGGTCAGTTCGTCGAGGTGTTCGGCGACGAACAGGTCGGGGGTCTTGTTCTGCACCACATGGTTGGGCATCGCCGCCGGCAGCAGTGCGATCAGTACCCAGCTCGCCAGCAGCGGCGCGGCCCAGGCGCGTAGCGGGTAGCGCCACTGGGCGAGGCCGGCGGCGGCCCAGGCGCCGATCACCAGCAGGACCAGGAACAGCTCGAAGGGTTCTTCCTGGTACACCGGCTTGCGCAGTTGCAGGTAGGCCAGGGCCGCCAGCGCGAGGAGCGCCAGGCCCAGGTTGAGCAGCCCGTTGCCGCGCAGCGCGACGCTGTTCCCCTGGCGCAGCCGTTGCACCAGGGCGTGGCCCATGAGCAGCGCCAGCGGCAGCAGGCAGGGCATGATGTAGGTCGGCAGCTTGCCCCGGCTCAGGCTGAAGAACGCCAGCGGCAACAGCAGCCATAGCGCCAGGAAGACCACCGGCGCCTGGCGCCGCTCGTGCCAGGCCTGGCGCAGCGCGCTCGGCAGCAGGCCGCTCCAGGGCAGGCAGGCGACCGCCAGCAACGGCAGGTAGAACCACCACGGGCGAGAGTGCTGGGCGTCTTCGCCGGCGAAGCGGCGGATGTGTTCGTGCCAGAAGAAGAACCGCCAGTAGTCCGCTTCCCGCGCATGCACGGCGAGCGCCCAGGGCAGGCAGACGAGCAGCGCCGCCAGCACCGCCAGCGCGCCGTAGCCAAGCAGCTCGCGCCAGCGCCGCTGCCAGAGCATGTAGGGCAGGGCGACCAGCACCGGCAGCAGCCAGGCGAGGAAGCCCTTGGTCAGGAAGCCTATGCCGCAGGCGAGGCCGAGCAGGGTCCAGCCGAGCAGGCGCGCGCGGCGGCTCCCCGCGTCGAGGGCGTACCACAGCGCCACCAGGCTCAGGTTGACCCAGAAGGTGAATTGCGGGTCGAGGTTGGCATAGCCGGACTGCCCGGCGATCAAGCCGAAGCTGGCGTAGAGCAGCGCGCACGCCAGGCTGGTGCGCGGGTCGCGCCACAGGCGGCGGGCCAGCAGGTAGGCGAGCAGGACGCTGAGGGCGGTGGCGACGACCGAGGCGATGCGCACGCCGAACAGGTTTTCGCCGAAGACCGCCTGGCCGAGGGCGATCATCCAGTAGCCGGCGACCGGCTTCTCGAAGTAGCGCAGGCCGAGGAAGTGCGGCGACACCCAGTCGCCGCCCAGCAGCATCGCCTGGCTGATCTGCGCGTAGCGGGTCTCGTCGGGAATCCACAGGCCATGGTTGCTCAGTGGAACCAGGTAGAACAGGCCGAAGGCGATCAGCAGCAGCGACCAGGTCTGGCGGCGGCTCATGGCTGGCGCACTCCCAGCCAGCCCTCGCGGCCGGCCAGGCGGCCGCGCACCAGTTCGGCCAGCGGCAGGCTGCGCGGATCGTCCGGCAGCAGTTCGCCCAACGGGCGGAAGCGGATGCCGCGCCGTTCGGCGCGCCGCAGCAGTTCGCGGAACGCCGGGGCGAGGAGCAGCCCCTCGACCTCGGCGTGGATGGTGTAGACGTTGTCGCGGCCAGCGGCGAAGCGTTCCAGGATGAAGTCGTTGTAGGCCTCGCGCGGCAGGCCGGGACCGACCACCTCGTCGAAGGTCGGCAGGTTCACCGGCACCTGCGGGATACCAGGGCTGCCGTCGGCCAGGCGCGGGCGGAACGCGCCGCGTCCGCGGCAGTCGCTGTTGTAGCGGAAGCCGAAGGGCTGCTTGGCCTCGACCACCCGGCCGTCGGCGCGCCAGCCGGCGGCGGCGGAACAACGCACCGGCTGGCCGAGGATGTCCGCCAGGCAATCGCTGCCGCGGCGGATCTGCTCGCCGAGCTGCTGCACGCTCCAGACGCCGGCGTGGGTCTGCCAGGCATGGTGGTCCCAGGCGTGCAGGCCGACCTCGTGGCCGGCGGCCTGGGTCCGCCGCATCAGCGGGCCGAGTTCGCGGCCGATCGGCTTGCCCGGCCAGGCGGTGCCGGCCAGCAGGATGTCCCAGCCATACAGGCTGGCGGCGCGCGAGCGGAGCATCTTCCAGAAGAACGCCGGGCGCGCCAGGCGCCAGAGGTGGCGGCCCATGTTGTCCGGGCCGACGCTGAAGAAGAAGGTCGCCTTCAGCCCGGCTTCGTCGAGCAGCTCGAGCAGCCGCGGCACCCCGTCGCGGGTGCCGCGGAAGGTGTCGACGTCGATGCGCAGGCCGGCCTGGATCACGCCTGTGCCTCGCGCTCGCGGAGCGCTTCGTGGAGGAAGAAGTCGAGGGTCTTGCCGATGGTCTCGCGCAGTTCGATGGTGGGCTGCCAGTCGAGCAGGCGCCGGGCGTTGTCGATGCTCGGCTTGCGGTGGGCCACGTCCTGGTAGCCGTCGCCGTAGAAGCTGCGGCTCTCCACCTCGCGGAAGCCGGCGAAGGGCGGGAACTGCGCGCGCAGCGGGTGGGCCTCGAACTGGCGCAGCAGTTCCTCGCCGAGCTGGCGGATGCTAGCCTCGTTGTCCGGGTTGCCGATGTTGACGATCTGCCCGTCGCAGCGGCCGTCGCGGTTGTCGATGATCCGCGCGAGGGCCTCGATGCCGTCGTCGACGTCGGTGAAGCAGCGCTTCTGCGCGCCGCCGTCGACCAGGCGGATCGGCGTGCCTTCGACCAGGTGCAGGATGAGCTGGGTGATCGCCCGCGAGCTGCCGATCCGCGCCGAATCCAGGCGGTCCAGGCGCGGGCCCATCCAGTTGAACGGACGGAACAGGGTGAAGCGCAGGCCCTGCTGGCCGTAGGCCCAGATCACCCGGTCGAGCAACTGCTTGGACACCGAGTAGATCCAGCGCTGCTTGTTGATCGGCCCGACCACCAGATTCGAGCGGTCTTCGTCGAAGTCCGGGTCCTGGCACATGCCGTAGACCTCGGAGGTGGAAGGGAACACCACGCGTTTGCCGTATTTCACGCAGTAGCGGACGATCCGCAGGTTTTCCTCGAAGTCCAGTTCGAACACCCGCAGCGGGTTGCGCGTGTACTCGATGGGCGTGGCGATGGCCACCAGCGGCAGGACCACGTCGCATTTCTTCACATGGTATTCGAGCCACTCCGAATGGATGCCGATGTCGCCTTCGACGAAGTGGAAATGCGGGTCGGCCTTGAGCCGTTCGATGGCGTCGGAGCCGATGTCCATGCCGTGGACCTCGTAGCGCCCGTCGCGCAGCAGGCGTTCGGACAGGTGGTTGCCGATGAAGCCGTTGACCCCGAGGATCAGCACCCGCGTGCGGCGCTGCGGGCCGGACGCCGCGCCACGCAGGCGCGCGCCCTCGACCAGGCCCAGCTCGGTGGCCAGTTGCGTGCCGGCCAGGTACAGGCCGCGCTCGCCGCGCTGGCCGAAGCGCAGCACCAGCGAGTCCTCGCCGCAGGCGATCCGCAGCGGGTCGCAGGACAGTACGCTGCCCGGCTCGCGACCGTGGTTGCCGGCGACCACCTCGGCGCTCCAGACGATCAGCTTCTGTTCGCCGACCTGGCAGAAGGCGCCAGGGTAGGGCTGGGTCACCGCGCGCACCAGGTCGTACAACTGCCGTGCCGGCCTGTGCCACTCGAGCAGGCCGTCCGCCGGGGTGCGCCGGCCGAAGTGGCTGGCCTGGCTCTCGTCCTGCTCGACTTCCGGCAGCACGCCGAGGGCGAGCAGCGGCAGGCTGTCGCGCAGCAGGGCGCCGGCGGCCTTGCGCAGCTTGCCGTGCAGGCTCAGGGCGGTGTCCTCGGGGTCGATGGCGATGGCCTGCTGGGCGAGGATCGGCCCGGCGTCGGCGCGCTCGATCATGCGATGCAGGGTCACCCCGGTCTGCGTTTCGCCGTTGACCAGCACCCAGTTCGCCGGGGCGCGTCCGCGGTAGCGCGGCAGCAGCGAACCGTGCAGGTTGTAGGCGCCGCGTGCGGCGCAGGCGAGCAGTTCGGCGCCGAGCAGGCGGCGGTAGTAGAAGGAGAACAGATAGTCCGGGCGCAGTTGGCGGATGCGCTCCAGCCACAGCGGATGGTTCACGTCCTCGGGCGCGTGCAGCGGAATGCCGCGCTCGGCGCAGAGGCGCGCGACCGAGGCGTAGAAGGTGTTTTCCCGTGGGTCGTCGGCATGGGTGAAGACGGCGGCGACCTCGTAGCCGGCATTGAGCAGGGCTTCGATACCGGTGCAACCGATGTCGTGGTAGGCGAAGACGACGGCTTTCGAGGTCATGGCGTGGAAGGCTCGCTGGATGAAGAGGTGAAACCGGCCCGCTGCAGGGCCGAGGGAAGCGCGGAGGGCGTGGCGCGGACCACGCGCTCGATGAAGAAGCGCGGCCGCGCGCGCACGTCGCTGTACATGCGCCCGAGGTACTCGCCGAGCAGGCCCATGCCGAGCAACTGCACGCCGCTGAACATGAACAGCACGGCGAACAGCACGAACAGGCCGTTGCCGGCCCAGGCGGCGCCGAAGGCCAGGCGCAGCACGAGGAGGAACAGGGCGAAGAGGAAGCCGGCCAGGGCCATGCCGCCGCCGACCAGGCTGAGCAGGCGCAGCGGCGTGGTGGTCATGCAGGTGACCAGGTCGAACATCAGGTTGAGCAGGCGCATCGCGCTGTATTTCGATTCGCCGTGGGCGCGCTCGGCGTGGGCGACGCGGATCTCGCAGGTATGCCGGGCGAAGCCGTTGGCCAGGATCGGGATGAAGGTACTGCGTTCGCGGCAGGCCAGCATCGCTTCGACGATGCTGCGCCGGTAGGCGCGCAGCATGCAGCCGTAGTCGTGCATGGCGACCCCGGTGGAGCGCTGCACCGCCAGGTTCACCAGGCGCGAAGGCCAGCGCCGCCAGGCCGAGTCCTGGCGCTCGGCGCGGATGCTGCCGACCACGTCGTAGCCCTGCGCGGCGCGCTCCACCAGGCGCGGGATTTCCTCCGGCGGGTTCTGCAGGTCGGCATCGAGGGTGATCACCAGGTCTCCACGGGACTGTTCGAAGCCGGCGAGGATCGCCGCGTGCTGGCCGTAGTTGCGGTTGAGGATCACCGCCACCACGGCGCTGCCGTCGCGTTCGGCGGCGGCCTGCAAGAGTTCCGCGGAGCGGTCGCGGCTGCCGTCGTCGACCAGCACGATCTCGAAGGCGCGGCCCAGCTCCAGGCAGGCGGCCTCGGTGCGGCGCAGCAGTTCGGGCAGGCTGGCTTCCTCGTTGTAGACCGGGATCACCACCGAGACCAGGTCGATCGGATAGGGCTTCATCGACGTTTCTCCAGGATGTCCTCGATGGCGCGGGCGACGCGCTCGATGTCGTCGTCGCGCATGTCGGGGAACAGCGGGATGGAGCACAGGCGGGCCGAGTTCCACTCGCTGTTGGGCAGGCTCAGGCGCGGCTGGCGCTGGCGGTAGTAGTGGTGCAGGTGACTGGCGATGAAATGGATGCCGCTACCGATGCCGCGCGCCTTCAGGGCTTCCATGAAGGCGTCGCGGCCCAGGCCGCAGGCCTCGGCGTCGATGCGCAGGATGAACAGGTGCCAGGCGTGGCGCTGCTTGTGCGCGGGCAGGCCGAGCGGCGCCAGCGGCAGGCCGGCGAGGCGCTCCAGGTAGCGTTCGGCGAGGGCCTGGCGGCGCGCGTTGAGCGCGTCCAGGCGCTTGAGCTGGACCAGCGCGAGGGCGGCGTTGAGGTCGGCCAGGTTGTATTTGAAACCGGGCTCGATCACTTCCGCCTGCGGCTTGCGTCCATGGCTCAGGCGGTCGTAGGCATCGACCCCGAGGCCGTGGAACTTGAGGCGGCGGACCCGTTCGGCGAGGGCGCTGTCGTCGCTGACGAACATCGCGCCTTCGGCGCAGGTCAGGTTCTTGATCGCGTGGAAGGAAAAGATCGCCGTGCCGCGGGAGCCTACCGGGCGCCCGCGGTATTCGCTGCCGACCGCGTGGGCGGCGTCCTCGACCAGGGCGATGCCGTGGCGCCCGGCGACCGTGCGCAGGCCTTCGAGATCCAGGGTGGAGCCGGCGTAGTGCACCGGCACGATGGCGCGGGTGCGCGGGCCGATGGCGGCTTCCACTGCCTGCGCCGAACACATCAGGGTGTCGCGGTCGACGTCGACGAACACCGGGGTGGCGCCGAGCAGGGTGATGACGTTGGCGGTGGAGACCCAGGTCAGCGACGGCGTGATCACTTCGTCGCCGGGGCCGATGCCCAGCGCCAGCAGGGTGACGTGCAGGGCGCCGGTGGCCGAGGATAGCGCCACCGCGTGGCGGCAGCCGAGGCGTTCGGCGAAGCGCTGTTCGAGCTCCTGGTTCTTCGGCCCGGTGGTGATCCAGCCGGAACGCAGGACCTGCTCCACGGCGGCGATTTCGTCCTCGCCGATGCTTGGCCGGGAGAATGGCAGAAAGTCCAGTGACATGTAATGAAGCCTCGGTACTGGGAGGGCGGTACGAAGAGGTTATTTATATGTCGCTGAATGCTGCCTGAACGTTTGTTAAGACTCGCTTAACAACGGCTGAATGAAGACTGAACGAACTCGAAGAAACTGAAGGATAAAGCCGGAAGCCTCGTTTTCAGGGGCTTGCAGGGTTGGCTGGAAAGGATCTCGGGTGTTTTCTGAGTGGCTTTTATTAATAACCCGAGTCCTGTTTCTTTAAGGGTTCATTAATACTTGATGTCCGCTCCCCGTGAATATTCCGGAAGCTTTATGGAAATATGGGGAGGGCCAGGGAAAGTCAATCCCGTAGGTTGTCGGAAAAAAACAACCCCCTGGCGGATCGCTCCGCCAGGGGGCCGGGTCGACGCTTCAGCGGCTGCCGGCGACCACTTGCAGGGCCGGTTCTGCGGTGCGCCCGTAGACGTCTTCCAGGCGCTCGATGTCGTCCTCGCCGAGGTAGCTGCCGGACTGCACCTCGATGATCTCCAGCGGGATCTTGCCGGGGTTGGCCAGGCGGTGCACGGAGGCGATCGGGATGTAGGTCGACTGGTTCTCGGTGAGCAGGAAGGTCTTGTCGTCGCAGGTCACCTGGGCGGTCCCGGAAACCACGATCCAGTGCTCGGCGCGGTGGTGGTGCATCTGCAGCGAGAGGCGCGCGCCGGGCTTCACGGTGATGTGCTTGACCTGGAAGCGGCCGCCCATGTCCACCGAGTCGTAGGAGCCCCACGGACGGTAGACCTCGCAGTGGTTCTGGGTCTCGCTGCGGCCCTGGGCGTCGAGGTCCTTGACCACGTGCTTGACGTCCTGCACCCGGTCCTTGTGGGCGATCATCATGGCGTCCTTGGTTTCCACCACCACGATGTCCTCCAGGCCGATCACCGAGACCAGCTTGCCGTTGCCGTGCACCAGGCAGTTGTGGCTGTCGTGGACCAGCACGTCGCCCTTGGTGACGTTGCCGTTGGCGTCCTTGGCGTGCACGTCCCAGATCGACGACCAGCTGCCGACATCGTTCCAGCCGGCGGACAGCGGCACCACGCAGGCGCGTGAGGTCTTCTCCATCACTGCGTAGTCGATGGAGTTGTCCGGGCAGCATTCGAAGGTGGCGGCGTCGATGTTCACCAGGTCGCCGTCGTGCTGGCTGCGCTCCAGGGCCAGCAGGCAGGTGTCGTAGATGTCGGCGTCGTGCTTCTTCAGTTCTTCCAGGTAGCGGCTGGCGCGGAACAGGAACATGCCGCTGTTCCAGTAGTAGCCGCCGGCGGCGACGAACTCGCGGGCGCGGGCTTCGTCGGGCTTCTCGACGAAGCTCTGCACCCGGCTGACGCCTTCCGGCAGTTGCGCATCGGCGCTCGCGCGGATGTAGCCGTAGCCGGTCTCGGGGCGGCTGGCGGGAATGCCGAAGAGCACCATCTCGCCCTTTTCGGCGGCGTTGGTGGCCAGCGCCAGGGCCTGCTGGAAGGCGCGCTGGTCCTCGATCACGTGGTCGGCGGGAAGGATCAGCAGCAGTTCGTCGCGGCCTTCGGCGACCAGTTTCATCGCGGCGATGGCCACCGCCGGCGCCGTGTTGCGGCCGAAGGGTTCGAGGAGGATCGCCTGGCTCGCCAGGTTCTGTGCCTCCAGCTGTTCCTGGACGATGAAGCGGTGCTCCTTGTTGCACACCAGCAGCGGCGCCTGCATGCCGTCGAAGGCCAGGCGCTTGATGGTCTGCTGGAACAGGGTGTCGTCGCCGGTAAGGGCGAGGAACTGCTTGGGGTACTGCTTGCGGGAAAGAGGCCAGAGTCGCGAGCCGCTGCCACCGGAAAGGATTACTGGGATCATGTTGTTTCTCCTTGAAGCGATGCGTCTGTCTAGGGATCCCGCCGCGCGGCGGGATGTCTCGTTACCGGGCTCCACGGAGCCCCGGGTGACCTCTCCAGTGCGCTCCTTCTGCGGGAGCGCTGACGGTTGGTGCGCCGGTGTCGGGCCGGTCTTGTTGTGTGGAATGCCGGGAGGGGCGAGCCCCTCCCGGTCGGTCTCAGTCGGCCTTCACCGGGCGCTTGACCCAGACCGGCGCGAGCTTGCCGCCGCTGCCGGTGACATACAGGCAGACCACCTCGCCGCGGGCCAGGGTGACCGGCTTCAGGTCGCTGACCTTCTTGCTGCCGTCGAACAGCGCCAGGTTCACCTTCACCGGGTTGATCTCGCGGTCGCCGTGGCTTTGCGGGCCGACGTCCTTGACCACGTCGGTCTTGCCGTCGGCGGTCTTCAGGGTCAGCTTCGAGCCGCTGAGGTTCTGCACCCGCACCAGCGCCTTCTGCTTGTTCTTGAACGGCGGCTCGGCCACCAGCTGCGGCTTGCCGCCGGGCTGGCTGACCAGGGTGTAGTAGCTGTCCGGGTCGAGCTTGACCGGCAGGCTCTGCTGGCCGACCTGGGCGGTGTAGCTGCCGGGGGGGAGGAACTTGAAGTCGCTGGAACCGAGCGGCGCGACGTCGTTCAGGCTGGTGCTGCCGACCGACACGTCGAGTTCGCTGTTGCCGGCGTTGTAGGCGCGGACGAAGGCCGAGCCCTTGGGTGCCTGGGGCCCGTACAGGGCGCCCTCGTCGGCCTGCGCGGCGAATGCGGCGACGCCGAGGGAAAGTGCGCAGGCCAGGCGGGTCCAGGTGTGGCGGCGGGTCATCGGGTTCATGGGTATTCCTCCGTTGCTTCTTCTTCAGCGGGGCGCTCGGCCCCGTGGGTAAACAGCCTTGGCTGTGTTCGTTCAATCGTTGCGGCTGGCGGCCAGGCGCTCGTCGCGGCCGCCACTGGCCTTCAGCTGGGCGACCCAGTCGGCGTCGAACTGGCTGAGGTCGCTGGCCATCGGCAGGTAGCGCTCGGGAAACTCCCAGACCAGCAGTTGCGGCGGGTCCTTGCGGAAGCCTTCGTCCTGCAGCAGTTCCAGCATCGGTTCGAGGGGGCCCTTGCCTTCCTTCGCGTAATTGATCAGGTCGGCGGACAGCGCCTGTTTCAGCGCGCCCTCGAAGTTCCACCTGGGGTTGGCGCTGTAGCTGGTGCCGACCAGCGCCAGGCGCGGTTGCTGGCTATCGCCGAAGAGGTCGTCGCCCGCGCCGGACTGCTGGCCGCCCGGCAGTGCCGGCGCGGCTTCGGTGGTGCGTTGCTGCAACTGCTCCGGACGCGGCAGCAGTTCGTCGAACAGCGGGTCGAGCGGCAGGAAGCTGAGCAGGTCGCCCTTGTGCGTGCGTTCTTCGCCGACGCGGGTGACGAAGTTCTGCGCCGGCACATCCAGCAGGTGCGTCTCGCGGATATCCGCGCCGAGGCGCTGGGCCACGGTTTCCGCGCCGAGCGGCGACCAGTGGGTGTCGGTGCGCAGGAACACCGCGCCGTTGTCCTTGGCCTGGCGCAGGCTGCCGAGCAGGTCGGGACTGTCGATGCCGGCGGCGCGGGCGCGGGCCAGGAAGTCCTGGTAGAGGCTGTCGTGCAGCGCGGCCGGCTGCTCGCGGCCGATGTGCTCGGGATACAGGCGGGCCTTGGCCGGGATCACCGCGAGCACCAGCTTGACGCCGCGCCGGTTCAGCTCGCGCTGCACGCCGCGCACCAGTGCCCAGTTGTCTTCCAGTTGCTGGCCGCTCGGCGCCGGCTTGAACTCTTCGTCGGTGAACAGCCAGCCGTCCTTGCCGATCACCACGCCGGGGCGGCCTTCGTGGAACAGCGTGTAGTCGAGTGCGGCCCAGAGGTTGGTGCCCAGGCGCTTGATCGGGAATTCCTTGTCGTAGTGGGCTTCGAAGGCGTGCGCCAGCTTGCCGTTGAGCAGTGGCGTATCGGCCGCGGCGGAGAAGCCCGGCACGCTCTTCAGCGACCATCCGGCGAGCCCCAGCAGCAGCCCGCCGAAGGCGGCGATATAGGCGTATTGCAGGGGGCGGGAAATGCTCTGTGTCATGGCGTGGGCCTCGCTCAGAACTGGAAGTAGAGGAATGGCGAGTAGCTCTGCGCGGAGAGCTTCAGCACCGAGGCGGCGAACAGCAGGAGCAGCGCCAGGCGGGTGGCCAGGACGGGCAACTGGCTGAGCCAGCTCGGCTGGTAGACCAGCGCGCCGCTCGGCGAGTAGGCGATCGCCGCCGGGTCGCCGGCGGCCTCGCGCGGGGCGCGCGGCTGGGCACTGGCCGGGCCGTCGGCGGCCACTTCGTCGCTGTTCGCCGCGGCCTTGGGCGCCTTGGTCTGCAATGGCTGGTTGTAGAACTGGCGCAGGCCGAAGAACGCCAGCACCAGGTAGGCCAGGACCAGGGTGCCGACCTGCAGGCCGGTGAGGCTGGCGCGGTTCAGTTCGGAGAGCTGCCAGGTGCCGAAGCTGAACATGGCTTCGTACATGCGCCAGGCGACCTGCAGGTTCTCGGCGCGGAAGATCACCCAGCCGATCACCACCAGGAGGAAGGTGAACGCCCACTTCAACGGGTTGAGCACGCGCGGCGCGGCGTTCACCCCGAGGGCCCGCTCGATCGCCAGCCACATGCCGTGCCAGGCGCCCCAGATGATGTAGGTGAAGTTGGCGCCGTGCCACAGGCCGCCGAGGAGCATGGTCAGGAACAGGTTGCGGTAGGTCTGGAAGGTGCTGCCGCGGTTGCCGCCCAGGCTGATGTAGAGGTAGTCGCGCAGCCAGGTCGACAGGCTGATGTGCCAGCGCCGCCAGAACTCGGTGATCGACTGGCTGATGTAGGGCTGGTTGAAGTTCTCCATGAAGCGGAAGCCCATCATCAGGCCGAGGCCGATGGCCATGTCGCTGTAGCCGGAGAAGTCGAAGTAGAGCTGCGCGGTGTAGGCCAGGGCGCCGAGCCAGGCGTCGCCGGTGGTCGGGTTCTGCAGGGCGAAGCAGTGGTCGGCGAGGGCGGCCAGGGTGTCGGCGATGAACACCTTCTTGACGAAGCCCTGCATGAAGCGGGTGCAGCCTTCGGCGAACTTGTCGACGGTGTGGGTGCGGTGGTTGAACTGGTCGACCAGGTCCTTGAAGCGCAGCACCGGGCCGGCGATCAGGTGCGGGAAGATCGCGACGAAGGCGGCGAAGTCGATCAGGTTGTGGGTCGCCGGGGTATCGCCGCGGTAGACGTCGATGATGTAGCTGATCGACTCGAAGGTGTAGAAGGAGATGCCGATCGGCAGCAGGATGTGGGTCAGCACGAACGGCTGCATGCCGAACGAGGTGATGATCTCGTTGAGGCTGTCGACGCCGAAGTTGGCGTACTTGAAGTAGCCGAGCACGCAGAGGTCGACCACCACGCCGAGGATCAGCCAGCGTTGCGCGGCCCTGGTGCGTACGCCGGCGGCGCCGATGCGCAGGCCGATCCAGTAGTTGAAGACGGTGACCCCGGCGAACAGCAGGAGGAAGTCCACCCGCCACCAGGCGTAGAACACGTAGCTGGCGATCAGCAGCAGCAGGTTCCGGTAACGTTCGCCGCTCAGGTAGTACAGGCCGAGAAAGACCGGCAGGAACAGGAACAGGAACACGTTTGAAGAAAAGACCATGCCGTCTCTCTCTCTAGAGCGTCAACCATTCAGGTCGGCCCTGCCTTTCCGCGCCCTGGAGCGCTCGAGGAAAGGTGGGACGACCCGCCGTTTTCCTCCCCGTGGTGTTGCCTAAGGTGTTGCGCCCGCCCGCGTCTGTCGCGCATGGGTCGGGGTGTGGCGCCTGGTGGGACGCCTGGTCGGCGAGCGGGGCAGAGGGGCGCGTGGCCCCCGGCCTGTGCGCCCGCTTCCCGCCACGCCCTCAACTTCCCCCTTCGCGGCTGAACACCCGCGTCACTTCGCCGCCGAGGCGGAAGCTGTTGAACGGCTCGCGGTCCTTCTTCGCCTCGAGCATCTTCGGCTCGCAGCGGTAGAGGGCGCAGTAGGGCTCCAGCCAGGCGTACTTGTTGTCGACCTTGAGGTCGGTCATGTCCTGGTCCTCGCCGGTCTTCTCCTCGAAGGTTTCCTCGTCGTCGACCCCCTTCATCACCCGCTCGGCCAGGCGCTGCAGGGCGCCGTGGTTCTCCTGGCGCAGGTCGACGCCGTTGACCTGGGCGAACGCGGCGATCATCGCCAGCGGCGGCAGCGCATAGTTGTGGTAGGCGAGGGCGCGCTGGCGGCGCTTGAGTTCGTTGGGCAGGAAGCCCTGCTCGTCGACCTGGTTGGCGGCGACCTTGAACTCGCTCACCGCCCAGTCGAAGAGGTCGCGGCGGTTGGTCACCACCGCGGTGGACATCACCGACCAGGCCGCCCAGTAGGAATGGTTGTTGATCTTCTTCAGCGGCAGGCCGCTCCAGTCGCGGACTACCTGGGTGCCGAGCCGGGCGAACCAGTCCTCGATTTCCCGGCTCTGCTCGGCGTGGGCCGCGAGCGGCCGCGAGCTGGAGAACTTCAGGCGCATGTAGGCGCCGGAGAGGCTGCCCAGCGCCCATTTGCGCATGGACTTGCCGGTGTGGTTGAAGTCGTCGCTCTGCAGGGCGCCGGCGCGGGCCCAGGCGCTCATCCAGTTCAGTGCGCAGGCCAGGTCGCCGTCGCGGCCGCTGCGCATGTACTGGGTGACCAGCTTGGTGGCGCCGCGCTCCATGTCGGTGATGTCCTTGATCTGCGAGCGGAAGGTCTTCTCCGCCTTGACGTTGAGGGTCGCCCGCGCCGAATCGGAGCCTTCGTACTTGCTGGTGAAGACCAGGCTGCCGGTATACGGCGGCGGCACCGCGGGGCAACTGCCGGCGCTGCCCTTGCGCTCGCCGACCGCCGCGTAGTAGCCGGGCGGGGGTACCAGGTCGGCGGCCTGGCTGACCTGGCTGGCGAGCAATGCCGCGGCGAGGGCGCCGGGCAGGGCGATACGGATCAGGTGGGACGTTTTCATCGTTTACCTCCCGGCCACCGACTGGCTGGCCTTGGCGGGCGCCGCCTGGCAGATGCTGGCCTGGACCTCCAGGCCCTGGGGCATGTCCTCCGGCGCTTCGATTTCCAGGGAAAGGAACTGCTGGTCGGCCCAGTCGCTGTCGTTGCGCAGCTGGAAGACGTAGCGGCCGCCGGTATCGACGGCTTTCGACTGCTCGATCTTCAACTGCTCGCGGCGGCCGTTCATGTACCAGATGGTGTTCTTCAACTCGTGTACCGAAGGGTCGCTGTAGGTCACGTCGGCGACGTAGCTGCCGCTGCGGATCGGTAGCGCGGCGCTGTTCAGCAGCACCTCGTTGCGGCCCTGGCGCAGCTTGACCTTGCGGCTGAGCACGGTCTTCCGGCCGGAGCAGCCGTTGTCCACCAGCGGCATGGCCTGGCGGTAGAAGCTCTTCTGCGCCATGTCGTAGTGGGTGGCGAATTCCCAGATGAGGATCTTCGGCGGGTTCTTGTGGAATTCCTCGCTGGTCATGTACGCCAGCAGCGAACTGTCGAAGCCGCCGCCGGACACCGCGTTGTTGAGGATGTCGGCGCCGCTGAACTCCTCCAGGAAGCCGGCGAAGTTGTAGGCCGGGCCGCTGTTGGAGGTGCCGACCAGGGCAATCTGCGGGTTGCCGCCGTCGCCGAACAGGTCGCCGCTGTCGCTGGCGCCCACCGGCTCGGTCTCGAAGCGGTCGACGTACTGGGTGGCGTAGCTGTTGCCGCAGAGTTGCGCGGCGGCCTTGTGGAAGGTGCCGAGCTTGGACAGCAGGCCGACGCGCTTGCTTTCGAACTGCTTCTTCGGGATCTCCTCGAAGCCGGGCACCTGCTTCAGCGTCTCGGCCACGATCTTCGCGCTGCGCCGGGCGCCATGGGGAGTCCAGTGGTGGTCGCCCTTGAAGTAGTAGGCGTGCTCCTCCTTCTCGTCGAACAGCGGCGAGAAGTCCGGGGTCCAGATGCCGGCCTGGCGGAAGCGGGCGATGGTCGCCAGGTAGTTCTTCTTCGCCAGCTCGTAGTCGAAGCCGGCCTTTTCCGCCGGGCTGAGCTTCTCGCGGTTCACCAGGCCGCGGGTTGGCTGGTAGACCACCACCAGCTCGATGCCCTTGCGCTTGAGTTCGTCGCGCAGTGCGCGGAGTTCGCGCCAGCCTTCGGCGCTGGTGCCGAAGTCGGTACGCAGGTCGTAGGTGGTGCGGAACAGCCAGTCATCCTGGGCCTGCACCAGGTGGGTGAAGAAGCCCAGGTACTTGGTGTTGTAGCGCGAGTCGTCGGCGGCGGCCGGGCACAGGTTGCCGGCCGGCAGCGCCTGGTAGCTCGGCGCCGCGCCGGGGTCGGCGGCGAGGGCTGCCTGGGCCAGGCAGAGGCCGGCGGCCAGGGCGCTCAGGCGGAACAGTCGGGAAGTGCGGGTTTTCATGCGTCTGGGTCCTCAGTCCTGGAGTTCGGCCTGGCTTTCCACGGGATCGATCAGCACCGCCTTGTCCTGGCGCACCAGCAGGTCGAGGATCTGGTCCTGCTTCTCGCCGAGAACGCCGGGCAGGCTGATGCCGGAGGATTTGGTCGGGGCGAGCATCGCCACCCGGTACAGTTCGAGGCTCAGCGGCGAATCCACCGAGAGCGGGCCGGAGCCGTTGCCGGCGAGCTTGCCGCCGACCACGATCAGCGAGACCTTGGTGTCGAACGGGTCGAGGGCGATGTTGCGGTCGGTGTTGGTGAGGTCCTTGATGTGGCCGTACACGCCGATCAGCTGGTTGCCCGCCGCGAGGTTTTCGTAGAGGCGGATGTTCACGCTGTTGCGCACGCGGATGCCGTGGCGGCGGTTGGCCAGGACCTGGTTGCCCCAGAGCAGGTTGTCGCCGCTCTCGTAGAGGGTGATGCCGTCGGAATGGTTGCGATAGACCTCGTTGTAGGCCACCAGGTTGCCCTCGCTGTTACGGTCGAGGACGATCCCGGAAAGCTTGTTCTCGTAGCTGCGGTTGTTGAAGATGAAGCTGTCGTTGACTTCCCGCGAGACGATGATGCCGTGCTTCTTCCTGGTCCCGTGGACGGTGTTGTCGGCGATGATCAGGCGGTGCGAACGGTCGTGCGGGTCGATGCCGTAGACGATGTTGTCGCGGTAGGTGTTGCCCTTCACCACCAGGTCGTCGGCCTCGTAGCAATAGAAGCCGTACCAGCTGTCGACGATGGTCGAGTCGATCACCCAGCCCTTGGGGCGCGGGCGCTTCATCTGCTTGTCCATGCCCGGGCTGTACTGCGAGATGGAGATGCCGTAGGCCTTGGAGGCGTTGTAGCCGAAGCTGGTGAAGGTGCTGTTGCTCAGGTACACCTCGGCGCCGCCCCAGGAGATCAGGAACGGACGGAACTCGTTGGGCGTCTTGAACCAGGCCGGCTCCTTCTTCGATTCGCTCCAGCCGGTGACCTTGCTGTCGCGGACGAACAGCATGCCGTCGTTGACCAGGAACGCGCCGCGCTCCTGGGACAGGCGCAGTTCCTTGACCTGCTTGTCGATGTCGAGGGTCGCGCCCTGGCTGACCACGATAGGCAGGCGGGCGACGAACACCCCCGGCTCGACCTGTTCCAGCGCGCTGGCGGGAAGCTTGCCGGCGAGCTGGGCGAGGTTCACGTAGCCGCCTTCGATGAAGATCGCCTGGGGCATCTGGCGCTGGCGCTTGACCCATTCGGCGAGGCGGTTGCTGCCACCGGTGAACTCCTTCAGCGGCTGCTGCTGGACCATCCGCTGCACGCTGGCGCGGCCACCCGGCTTGCGCACGATCTTGGCTTCCACCGCGGCGGCGGTGTAGCCGGAGAGGTCGGGCAGTTTCGGCGGGTCCAGGTGCAACGGTTCGGCCGGCGCGGTGGTCACCGTGTAGTTGCCGGTTTCCTTCAGGCCCTGGGTCAGGCCCGGCTCGTTGCCGGCCTGCGCCGGGACCGGCTGCGGTTTCTCCACCGGCTGCGCCGCCCACGCCTGGCCGTGCAGCAGCACCGCGCCGAGCACTGCCGCGGCCAGCGGGCGCAGGCGCGGGAGCCGGCGGCGGGGGATCGAAAGGGAAATGTCGGGCATGTCCGGTTTCCTCGCGGGGCTCAGAAGCGCCAGATGAAGTCGACGAAGGCGCGGTGCATGGTCGAGTCGGTGCCCGGCCCGTAGGCGTCGCCCGGCTTGAACAGGCCGCCGCGGAAGCGGATCAGCGCCGAGGGCTCGTCGACGTACTGGCTCATCGAGGCCGGCAGCAGGCCTTGCTTGAAGTACTTGGTCACCACCAGGTCGAGTTCCTGGCCGATGTCCTTCTCGCCCGGTTGCAGGGCGGCGTTGATGCCGCTGGTGCCGATGTCGGAGTCGTCGTCGACGCGCCAGAACTTGTGGTAGACCAGGCTCGCGTCGTAGTCCTCGCGCAGTTGCCAGGAGCCGAACAGGGTGGCTGCCTGGAGGTTGCTCAGTTCGCCGCGGAAGGCTTCGCCGAAGCGGTGCACGCGCGAGCGGGTGCCGGTGAAGTTGGAGCGATTGCTCTCCAGCCCGGTCTGCTGGAACTGCTCCTCGCCGTCCTTGCCACCGCCGCTGCCGCGGGCGTAGCCGACGCCGGCCTTCCATTGCTCGTCGATGTTCCAGCGCAGGCCGAGGTCGACGCCGAAGGCATTGACGTCGCCGCTCTGCTTGCCGGTGGCGATGCGCCGGTCGTCGACCGTGGTGGTGGTCAGGTTGTCGCGGTCGCCGGTCAGCCAGGTGGCGCTGGCCCAGTAGTTCAGCGGCATGCTCGAACGATAGTTGTAGGCATCGCCGGTAGCCTCGATGCCGAGCCAGGTGAGCTGGCCGGTATAGGTCTTGTCGAGGTTGTCGACTTCCTCGCCGGGGCGGCGCAGGTGGCCGCTGTCGTCGGCGTGGTGGATGCGCACGCCGATGCGGTGGTGCGGCGCCCACTGGGTGGAGATGTCGCCGAACACATGGGTGCGGTCCTTGTCCTCCGGGGCCAGTTCGTCGAGGTCGGTGCGGTATTCGCTGAAACGCTGGGCGACCCCGGCATGGGCGTTGAGCAGGGTGGTCTCGAAGCTCCAGTTCAGCGCCTCGATGTTGGTGTCCTGCCACTGGCCGCTGTCTTCCCGCAGGCGCTGGCGGCCGAAGCGCAGGTGCTCGCCGGGGTAGGCGGTGAGGCCGGCGTAGTCGACCCAGAATTCGCGTGCGGCGAGGTAGCTCTTGTCCGGCTCGCGACCGTCGTTGCGGCTGTTGTTGCCGTCGTCGGTGTCCGATTGCAGGGTGTCGGTCTCGATGGTGTCGGTGGCGGCCACCGCCTGGCCCATGAAGTAGGCGCTCCAGTCGCCCCACTGGCCGAAGGCCCAGGGCCGCAGGTCGATACCGATGTCGTTGAGGGTGCCGCCGGGAGCGGTGCCGAGGTCGCGATCGTTTTCCGATTCGCCGGTGATCTTCACGTCCAGGCCGAAGTTCTTCGGTGCCTCGCCGCTGCCGGCGGCGAACGCCGGCGCGCCGAGCAGCAGGGCGATGGCCAGGGACAGGGCGCGCGGCGCGAAGGACGGCCGCGGGTTGACGGAACGGGAGCTGTTCATAGGCTTTCTGGCTCTTCTTCGTTGATCGGCGAGTCCTGGCTCTGCAGCAGGCTGACGGTGGCCTGCCAGTTGTTGCCGCGGCTCTGTTGTTCGCGCTTGAGCAATTGCTGCGCCTGGCTGCGTTCGGCCGGCGGCAGTTGCGCTTCGATCTGCCCGAGCAGGTCGCTGGCCTGCGGTACCTGCTGCTGCACGGCGAGCTGGCCGAAGACGTAGGCGTTGACCCGGTTCGGCTGGATGCCGCGGCCCTGCGACCAGAGCTGGGCCAGGGCCATGTCGGCGCTGGCCTGGCCGGCGCGGGCGGCGAGGATCAGGTGGTCGACGGCCTTCTGCGGATAGACCTTGCCGAGGAAGCCGCGGCGGTAGATCTGCCCCAGGTAGTAGTTGGCCTGGGGTTCGCTGGCGGCGGCCTTGAGCAGGTGCCGCTCGGCCTTGCGCGGGTCCTGCGGCGCCCACTTGCCGTCGTAGTAGAGGCGCCCGAGGAGCAGTTCGGCGCGTGGCTGGGCGGCGTCCTGGGCGTTCTTCAGGTAGCCGAGCATCTTTTCCAGGTCGCCCTGGTCGGGATAGTCGTAGAGCAGCTTGGCCAGGCTGACCCAGGCCGCGGGGTAGCTCGGCGCGATCTCTTCCAGCAGCGCCTGGGCGGTCTGCGGGTCGGGTTGGCCGAGTTCGCCGTCGGCGAGCACCCCGGCCACCGAGTCGACTCGCTCGCCGGGCACCCGGCCGGCCTTGTAGGCGGCGCGCAGCTGTTCGAGCAGGGCCTTCTGCTTTTCCGCGTTGCCCTGCATCTGGTAGACCGTGGCCAGTTCGTACCAGCACACGTCCATGCGCCGCAGCCAGCGCTGGCAGACCTGCTCGATCTCGCCCAGGTGCTGGGCGTAGGTGCCCTGGGTGCGGTAGAGGATGATCTGCGCCAGGTCGGCCTGCGGCAGTCCGCGCGCGCGCCACTGGTCGATGCGCTGCTGCGGGTCGATTTCCGGCCAGGACTGCGGGTATTGCAGGTAGAGCACGATGAGCGGCACCAGGGCACTGTCCTCGCCCTGTTCGAAGGCCTGGCTGAGCAGGCGCTCGGCCTCGCGGTGCTCGGCGTCGCTGGCGCCGGGCTTGGCCGCCAGCCACTTGCCAAGGCGTGCGCGGGCCCGCGGCGAGGTCTGCGCGGCCTCGCGGTAGAGCTTTTCGGCCTTGGCCTGCTGGGCGCTGTCGCCGCTGGCGACCTGCATGTCGGCGAGGCCGACCTGGGCGTCGGCGTAACCCATCGCGGCCAGGGCCTGGTAGTTGCTCTGGGCGGTGGCGAGGTCGCCGCGCTCCAGGGCCTCCTGGGCCAGGCGCTGGTCGGGCAGCCCGGCGCAGCCGGCGGCCAGGGCGATGGCCGAGGCCAGCAGCAGGTGCCGGGACGCCAGGGGCAGGGGAGGGAGGATGGGCATCTTCATGGTCGGGTACCGGTCAGCGAGCGGTGGCCAGGGTCACGGCCTTGTTCAGCAGGGTGCGGCCGGGGAGGCCGCCGATGCTGACCTCGGCCGGGCGGCCGGCGTACTGGGCGTCGAGCGGCTGGTCGGGCTGGATCTGCACGCGGATTTCCGAGGACAGGTCGCCGTCCACCGGCGCGGTGTTGACGATGCGGCCGCTGCGGTTGACGCCGTCGCCGGCGACCTGGAAGTTCACCCGGGTGCCCGGCGCCAGCTCGGCGGCGTTGCGGTAGGGGAAGCGCGCCTCGATGCTGGCCACGCTGTCGCGCGGGGCGAGGGTGAAGATCACCTGGCCCTTGTTTGCGTATTGCCCGTCGGCTACCAGTTGCTGGACCACGCGGCAGTCGCAGGGGCTGGTCAGGGTCCCTTTCATCTGGTGGCCGAAGAGCTTCTCGATGTTGCCCGGGTTGAGCTGCTCCTCGGTCAGGTTGCCCTTGAGCATGTCCAGCAGGTTGGCCGAGAAGGTGGCGATCGGCGCGCCTTTGGCGACTTCCGCGTTGGGCCCGAGAAGGCTCTGCACGGTGCCCTCGCGGGGCATGGTGATCTGCTGGTTGGGGACGCTGACCACGCCGGAATCGGCATGGGTGACGAAGTACAGGTTGTACATCTGGTTGAGGATGAAGGCGAAGGCGCCGACTCCGACGACGAAGATCGCGGTGCTCAGGGTCACCGCCCGGACCCGGCCGAAGAAGCCCATCCCGCCGTTGCCGCCGCCCTGCTTGCGGGCCTTGGTGAAGTTCTCGCGCTGGAGGGTATTGAGCATGTCGCCGACGCCGATCACCTCGCCGGCCAGGTAGGAGGTGATCAGGTAGCGCAGGGCCGCCACCTCGCGCGGCTTGAGGTTCTGGAACTCGCAGCCGACGCGGCGGCTGGCGGGGTCCACCGAGCGCACCTGGAACTCCACTTCGAGGGAAAAGCTGATGCTGTCGACCTGGAACAGCAGCTTGCCCTTGTACAGGTCGCCGGGCTGGATCGGCGCGCCGCTCGCGGTGAAGGCGAAGCCGCCGGCGGAGAGATCCAGCAGGCGTGCGTCGACGCCTTCGCGGTTGGCGCCGATGTAGCGGATGCGCGCCGGCAGCTTGACCCGGGCGAACTGGCGCTGGGCTTCGGATTCGTGCACGACGTTGACGTTGACGGCTGTATTCATGGTGTCGGGTCCTGTTCGGTCCAATCTGGGTCGATTTGCGCGCGGGCCGGGGCCCTGGCGTTGTCCGTAGTCGATTCGGTGGTCATACGATGGTCAGCAGCACGGCGACGAAGATGCTGGCGGCAGAGAAGGTCATGGCCCGCGACGACCAGGCGTTGAACCAGCGCTGGAAGCTGGCCAGGCCGCGCTCCAGCTTGGTCGGCTGGCGGGTCCAGGACTGCCGGTCGAGGCGGAAGAACACGTAGATCTTCACCAGCGCGCCGACGATCTGGTTGTAATAGAGGATCAGCGGATAGGCCGGGCCGATGCGGTGCCCGGAGAGCGAGAGGAGCAGGGTCAGCACCAGGCGGGTGAGGCCGATCCAGAGCAGGTACACCAGCAGGAAGGCGATGCTGTACTTGAGGCTGGCGAGGATCGCCACCACCAGGCCGAGCAGGCTGGTCCACATCGAGACGCGCTGGTCGAACAGCACCAGCATGGTGAACCAGCCCAGGCGCCGCGCGCCGAGCTTGAGCGCGCGCGAGTTCTGCCGCAGGTTGTTGCCGTACCAGCGGTACATCAGCTTGCGGCTGGCCTTGATGAAGCTCTTCTCCGGCGGGTGCTCTACCGTGTTGATCGCCGCGTCGGGCACGTAGAAGGTGTCGTAGCCCAGGCGCATCAGGCTGAACCAGCTGGACTTGTCGTCACCGGTGAGGAACTTGAAGCGACCCAGGCGCCAGTGCTCCAGGTGGTCGTTCTCGACGTCGGTGATGAACTCGGGGTTGGTCACCACCCGGGCGCGGAACACCGACATCCGTCCGGTCATGGTCAGCACGCGCTTGGACAGGGCCATCGAGCACATGTTGATGTGGCGCTGGGCGAAGCGCAGCTTGTGCCACTCGCTCATCACGTAGCCGCCCTGCACTTCGCAGAATTCATTGGTGGTGAGGCCGCCGACGTTGGGGAAGAGCTTGAACCAGGGCACGGTCTTCTTCACCACGCCGTGGTCGAGCACGGTGTCGCCGTCGATCACCGCGACCACCGCGTCGTCGTCCGGCAGGTGCCGGGAAATCGCGCGGAAGCCATAGGCCAGGCCGTCGCGCTTGCCGGTGCCGGGAATCCGCACGAAGTCGAGGCTGACCCGGTCCGGCGGGTTCATCTTCTCCCACAGAGAACGGACCAGGACCTCGTCGGACATCTCGACGATGGAGCAGACCACGGTGGTCGGGTAGCCGCTGTCGATGGCTTCGCGGATCACCGAGCGATAGACCATGGCAGTGGTCAGGGCGTCGATGCGGAAACTGGTGACCATCAGGAACACGTGCGACGGGTCGGCCGCGCTGCCCAACTGGCGCACGCGCCGGCGGTAGTACGGGTAGACCACGTGGAGGAACAGCATGCCGCGCAGGAAGTGCACGCCGCCCATGGAGTAGCGCCAGATGCCGACGGCGCCGATAAGCAGGATGAAATCCTTGGAGTCGGCGTCGAACACGGTCTTCGGCACTGCCAGCGCGAGCACCATCAGCAGGCTGAGGAACACCAGCCAGCCGGTGGCTTCGGCGAGGCCACGTTTGTAAGTTTCCATCATCAGTTCCATCGGGCTGGGGACCTTGGCCTCGACGCCGGCGTGCGCTTGTTGTTGTTATGGCGCACGCCGCGGAGACGGCCTTCGGTCCGAGGGCGATAAAGAGGTTCTTTACCGGCTCACGGGGCCAGGGGCGGCCCGCTACCAGCAGATGCCCTCGGCCTGGGCAGTGGTGGTGTGCGGCATGAAGCCCACCAGGTCGACCAGCTTCTTGCCGCTCGGGGTCTTGTTCACCAGGTCGACGAACAGCTCGTCGCCATTGCCCAGCACCAGCACATCGGAACTCGCCACCACTTCGTCGAGGTCGGAGACCAGCAGCGAGGAGACGTGCGGGATCTTCGACTCGATGTATTCCTTGTTGGCCCCGTGGACACGCGCGTATTCGACGTTGCGGTCGAAGATGCGCAGCTCGTAGCCCTTGCCGATGAGCATCTCGGCCAGCTCCACCAGCGGGCTTTCGCGCAGGTCGTCGGTGCCGGCCTTGAACGACAGGCCGAGCAGGCCGACCTTGCGGGTGTCGTGGCTGGTGATGAGATCGAAGGCCTTCTGCACCTGGTTGGAGTTGCTGCGCATCAACGAACCGAGCATCGGGTGCTCGACGTCCAGCTGGCTGGCGCGATAGGTGAGGGCGCGTACATCCTTGGGCAGGCAGGAGCCGCCGAAGGCGAAGCCGGGACGCATGTAGTAGCGCGACAGGTTGAGCTTGTGGTCCTGGCAGATCACGTCCATCACCTCGCGGCCGTCGACGCCGACCGCCTTGGCGATGTTGCCGATCTCGTTGGCGAAGGTGACCTTGGCGGCGTGCCAGACGTTGCAGGTGTACTTGATCATCTCGGCGACCTCGACGGTCTTGCGGATGATCGGCGCGTCCAGCTCGCGGTAGATTTCCTCGAGAAGGTCGCCGGTCTGCTTGTCCAGTTCGCCGATCACGGTCATCGGCGGGAAGTCGTAGTCCTTGATCGCGGTGCTCTCGCGGAGGAATTCGGGGTTGGTGCCGACGCCGAAGTCGACCCCGGCCTTCTTGCCCGAGCAGTCCTCGATCAGCGGGATCACCACGTTGTTGACGGTGCCCGGCAGCACGGTGCTGCGCACCACCACGGTGTGGCGTTCGGACTTCTCGCGGATGGCGAAGCCGATCTCGCGGCAGACGGTCTCGATGTAGCCCAGGTCCAGGTCGCCGTTCTTCTTGCTCGGCGTGCCGACGCAGATGAACGATACGTCGGAGTCCAGCACGGCCTTCTTGAAGTCGGTGGTGCCCGACAGCCGTCCGGTCTGCCGGCCTTGCTGCAACAACGCTTCCAGGCCCGGTTCGACGATGGGCGACTTGCCCTGGTTGATCAGGTCGATCTTGGTGCTGGAGACATCCACACCAATGACTTCATGACCGCGTGCCGACAGGCAGCCAGCACATACTGCACCGACATAGCCCAAACCAAAGATGCTGATTCGCATCGCATTCACCTCGATTGTTTGTCGCGCCGTTAATGAGGTGGCCGTATGGCCACTTCCCTATCTGGCGAGCCGTTACTACGAGCCCCGATCCAGAGCCCTTGATCCGCCTTCAGGCAGTTTCGAATAGAGTGCTTAGTTGTTCGGCACTCTAATAGGGCAAGTTATAAGTTCATGCCCTTTAATGTTTCAGGTGGGTTTCAATAACGGTGCATAACCCGACCTTGGATGCTTCGTTTTAGTTCGGTCCATAGAATTCAAGTTTCTAAAGGCCTTTAATTTCAACAGGTTGAGTTTGTCCCTCGGAGCGGAGTCCGATTATTCGAGACGGTTTCAAGTTGCTCTGCCCATAACTATCGATAGGCATCGCGGTGATAGGATGTTTTCTCTGCGAGGGAAGTTCCGGCCGTTTGTCCCGCTCGCGAAATATTTGGAAATATCCGTTTGATATCACTTGATACCAACTTGATGGCCTTTCCGTTAAATGCCTGCCAATGGCCACTAGTTGCAGAATGCATGGCGGCTGAAAGTTCCGCGTCACCGGAATGAAACAGAAGCCGCTTTTACCGCCTTAAGCAAACCTTAAGGATTCCTTAATCTTCGACCCATGCACTTTGCAATCGTAATTTGCATGTGATGGCGGGAGGCTGGTAATGGCCAATGGATTACGCCGGAGATGGCATTTCCGCCTCGAATTGGGAAAAAGCAGGTGGGCTGGGTGTGGAAAAATGTGATGCAGTTCCGCATGACTTGCAGACGAACGGTTGAGTAGGCCTATTCGCCACAAGGGCTTTTCCGGGGAGAAAGACGGCGCAGCAGAGCCTCGGAGGGACGAACGCTCCAGCGCCAGGAGGCGTCGGCGTGCCGAAAGAGGAGCGGCCCGCCAGGGCGGCGGGCCGGGGGAGGTCAGTCTTGCGGGGCGTCCCTGAGGAATACCAGCTGATCCGGGCCGGACTGCTCGGCGCTGAAGTAATAGCCGTGGGCATTGAAGTCCTTCAGCCCGGCCGGGTCGCGCAGGCGCTCGCGGATCACGTAGCGAGCCATCATGCCGCGAGCCTTCTTGGCGTAGAAGCTGATGATCTTGTACTGGCCGTTCTTCAGGTCCTTGAACTCGGTGTCGATGACCCGCGCTTGCAGCGCCTTGCGCTTCACCGCGCCGAAGTACTCGTTGGAGGCCAGGTTGAGCAGAACGTCGTCGCCCTGGGCGGCCAGCGCTTCGTTCAGCCACTGGCTGATACGCTCGCCCCAGAAGGCGTAGAGATCCTTGCCACGGGCGTTGGCCAGGCGGGTGCCCATTTCCAGTCGATAGGGCTGCATGAGGTCGAGCGGGCGCAGCACGCCGTAGAGACCGGAGAGCATGCGCAGGTGATCCTGGGCGAAGGCGAAATCGTCCTCGCCGAAGTCTTCCGCGTTGAGGCCGGTGTAGACATCGCCCTTGAAGGCGAGCAACGCCTGCTTGGCGTTCTCCGGGGTGAACTCCGGATGCCAGCTGGCGTAGCGAGCGGCATTCAGGCCGGCGAGCTTGTCGGAAAGCTTCATCAGTTCGCTGATCTGCAGCGGCGTGAGCTGGCGCAGTTGCTGGATCAGTTCCTGGGCGTGGTCCAGGTATTGCGGCTGGGTGAAGCGGTGGGTGACCGGCGGGGTCTCGTAGTCCAGGGTCTTGGCGGGGGAAATCACCATCAGCATCGTTCAGGCTCCTCGAATCGTCGGGCGATTGTAGGGGCTGGAGACGTCCGGCTCCACCTATGCGGTCGATAGGGAAAGGCGCCGCCGACCGAACGGCGCCGAGGTATCAGGCCTGGACGGGAGCGAGGTGCGCGGCGACGCTGCCCCGGGCGGCGAACACCACCAGGTGGTCGGCGGCGACGCGGATACCGACGTCATCGCCCGGCTGGTGGTCGGCATGGCTGGGGAAGATCGATTCCAGCTGGGTACCGGTGGGCAATTGCAGGCGGTACAGGGTGGCGGCGCCGAGGAAGGTCTTGCCGACGATCCGCGCCTTCAGCTCGCCCTGCGGCGCGTGCACCAGGTCGTCCGGGCGCAGCAGGACGTCTACCGCGCTGCCGGAAGGCAGGCTGTAGGCGCGATTGCCGCGGATCACGCCGAGTTCGGTCTGCACCGTATCGGGGCTGAGCAACTGGCCGCGAATGAAGTAGCCCTGGCCGACGAAGCTGGCGACGAAGGGCGTCAGCGGCTCGTGGTAGAGGTTGTAGGGAGTGTCCCACTGTTCCAGGTGACCTTCCTTGAACACGCCGATGTGGTCGCAGACGGCGAAGGCTTCTTCCTGGTCGTGGGTCACCAGGATCGCGCTGGTGCCGCGTGCCTTGAGGATCTCGCGAACCTCCTGGCTGAGGCTGCGGCGCAGTTCCACGTCGAGGTTGGAGAAGGGTTCGTCGAGCAGCAGCAACAGCGGTTCGGGCGCCAGCGCGCGGGCCAGGGCCACCCGTTGTTGCTGGCCGCCGGAGAGTTCGTGGGGGTGGCGCGCGGCGAGGTGGTCGAGCTTGACCAGCTCCAGAAGCTCGCGCACCAGGCGCTCGCGTTGTGGATGCTTGCGGATGCCGAAGCCGACATTGTCGGCCACGCTGAGATGGGGGAACAGCGCGTAGTCCTGGAACACCATGCCGATCCGGCGTTTCTCCGGCGCCAGGGTGAAGCCGGGACGCGAGATGACTTCGCCGCCCAGCTCGATCTGCCCGGCCAGCACCGGTTCGAAGCCGGCGATGGCGCGCAGGGTGGTGGTCTTGCCGCATCCCGAAGGACCCAGCAGGCAGCCGATGTCTCCGGCATTGAGGTGCAGGTCGAGGTCCTGCACCACTTTCTGCGAGGCGTAGCCGCAGGCGAGATCTTTCAGGTTCAGCAGCAGGTCGTGGCTCATGGGCTCAGGCGTAATGGGCGTGTTCGATCAGCAATTCGAGGAGGGCCTTCTGCGCGTGCAGACGGTTCTCTGCCTGGTCCCAGGCTACCGAGCGCGGGTCGTCCAGCAACTCTTCGCTGATTTCCTCGCCGCGGTGGGCCGGCAGGCAGTGCATGAATAGTACATCGTCGGCGGCCCCATCGAGCAACGCGGCGTTCACCTGGTAGGGACGGAACAGGGCGATGCGCGCGGCGGCTTCGTCTTCCTGGCCCATCGAGGCCCACACGTCGGTGCTCACCAGGTGCGCGCCGGCCACCGCCTCGCGCGGGTCGCGGACGACGCGCAGGCGGTCGCCGGCAAGGGCGACGAACTCGGCCTTCGGCTCGTAGCCCTCGGGGCAGGCCACGCGCAGCTGGAAGTCGAACTTCAGCGCCGCTTCTATATAGCTGTTGCACATGTTGTTGCCGTCGCCGATCCAGGCCACGGTCTTGCCCTGGATGCTGCCGCGGTGCTCGTGGAAGGTCTGCATGTCGGCGAGCAACTGGCAGGGGTGCAGGTCGTCGGACAGGCCGTTGATCACCGGCACCTTCGAGTGCGCGGCGAATTCCGTCAGGGTGGCGTGGGCGAAGGTGCGGATCATCACGCCGTCGAGCATCCGCGACATGACCCGGGCGCTGTCGCCGATCGGCTCGCCGCGGCCGAGCTGGGTGTCGCGCGGGGAGAGGAAGATCGCCTGGCCGCCGAGCTGGATCATCCCGGCTTCGAAGGACAGGCGGGTACGGGTCGAAGCCTTCTCGAAGACCATGCCCAGGACCCGGCTCTTCAGCGGCTCGTAGAGCACGCCTCGGTTGCGCAGGTCCTTCAGCTCGCTGCCGCGGCGGATCAGACCGATCAGCTCTTCGGGGCTGTAATCCATAAACGAGAGAAAGTGCCGTACGCTCATCGCTGACTACCTTTTATTTTTACTGCTGGCCGAGGCACTGGCCGGCTTTCGCGAGAGAAAACGGGACTGGACCTGCGGCGGGACCGCAACGTGCGGGAAAATAGGGGAAGGCGCGATCTTATAAGGAAATGTCGCGGAAACACAAGGAGGGGCTTGGAAGGCCCGGGTTACGGGGTTTTTCCCCGGGTCTTCGCGGTTGTCCCGCCGCCAAAGTCCCGCCTCGTCGATCTATCGGTTGAGCGGGGCGACGCTTTATGCTGTGCGCGCCCGAATGCCTTCATGGAGGAGGCGGGTTTCGGACCAGGGAGGTCGAACATGCACACGGGAGAAACACTCGCCGCCGCGCCGCCGGCACGGCCATTGCGCCAATCGCGGCTGGGCGGCCTGTCGCTGTTCCTCGCCCTGGCCGGGGTCGCCATCGCGCTGGTGGTGATGGCGCTGGCGCTCGGCGAGCGGATCGACCTCAGCGACGAGAACCATCTGCTCGGCCTGTTCGCCGCCCTGCTGGCGGTCTTCGCGGTATCGACCTGCGGCCTGGTGCTGGGCCTGGCCGGCCTGCTCAGGCGCAGCCGCAAGCGTCACCTGGCCCTGGCCGGCATCGTCCTCAACCTGTCGTGCCTGCTCTGGGGCTGGCATGCGCTGAGCACGGCGGCGGCCGCGATCCTGATGGTCCTGGGGCAAACCGGGTTGTCGTTCCTCAGCGCCCTGGCGGTGCTGTTCGGCATGATCTTCTTCCGCCAGGCCTGACCCGTTCCGCGACTATGCGCAGGCAGCCTGGGCGCCCGCCGTTCGGCCGCTCGTTCATCGAATGGCCGCATTGCGGACACTCGTCGCGGATTTGCAGGGGCAGGGGCTCAGTCGGGGAAGGAGGGCGCGAGAGGAGCAAAAAGGTGAGCCCCGGAGGTGCGGATCTCCGGGGCTCGTGCGGCACGGTGGTGCGGGCACCGGGTCGCGATCAGCGCTGGAAGGGATAGTACAGCGCTGGATGGACAGTATAGCGCTATGCATTTCGCATGAATCCTTTAGTTAGGTCTTTTTCTCATATTTGCAGCGGTTTCGTGACCGAGGGCAATGAAGTGGCTTTTTCCCCTTGCCGCCCGCCGGAACCCATCCAACGGCTGGCATGCCCTCGTAACCGAAGTCAGAAACGCCAGTCGACGGCCAGTCCGACGCCATGGTCCTTCTCGCGGCTGCCCAGCAGGCCGTTGTAGCCCAGCCGCACGCTCACTTCGCGATTCACCGCGAGGCTGGCGTCGACGCCGAGCAGCGCGGCGTCGCGGGACAGGGCCACGCTTTCCACGCTGAATGGCTGGCTGCCGCTGGCGAACGCCAGGTGGCGTTGCGGGGTGGTGTCGCTCAGGTTGTGGCGCCAGCCGAGGCTGCCGGAGAGCGCCAGGCGGCGTTCGGCATCCAGCTCGAAATGCCGTTTCGCGCGTAGGCCCAGGGTGGTGAAGGCGGCGTCCAGGTTGTCGTCGCCACCCTCCAGGGCCGCGGCACTACCGCGTTCGCGGAAGTCATCGCTGGCGACGTGCACGTAGCCAGCCCGGCGAAGGGTTCCAGCTCCAGGCTGCGCCAGCCCAGCGCGTAGGCGGCCTCGGCGAACAACTGGCTGCTCTGTGCGTCGAGCTTGGCCTTCTGCTTGCCGGCCACGGCGCCGTATTGCAGGTCGCGCTTGACCTCGGCGCGGTGCCAGGTGTGCGCCGCGCCCAGGCTCAGGCGCCATTGCTGCAATTGCCGGCCGAGGTAGGCGCCGAGGTGGTAGCTGTCGATGCTGGCGGAGGATTGCAGGCTGCTGTCCATGTTCAGCGAGCTGTTGCTGTAGCCGGCCACCAGGCCGAGGCGCGTGTCGCTGGCGACCTGGCTGTCGACGCCGAGCAGGAAGCCGCCGACCGAATGCCGGTAGCCTTCGCTGCCGTGGCTGCCATCGGCGCTCTTGCCCCAGGAACCGAGCGCCTTGAACCAGCCTTCGGGAGCCTCCCTGCCGGCCTCGCCGTCGCTGGCCTGGCGCAGGCGTTCGCCGACGCTGTCGCGCAGATAGCGGCTGTCGTTGAGCAACAGGCCGGCGAGCGCCGGGTAGATTTCCCCGGACAATTGCTGGAAGGCCCGTTGGGCGGTTGCGGCGTTTTCCGATAGGAGCAGGCTTTCGTAGACCGGGTTGCCGGCGCCGAGCGCTTCCACGGCACCAGCGACCGCCGCCTGGTTGGGCGTCTGCGCGACGCTGGCGAGGGCCGTGCCGTTGCGTCCGATATCCAGGCGGATGGCGTTGGCCGCGTAGTCCAGGGTGCCGCCGAGGAACAGGTAGTTCGGCAATACCGCGTCGAAGCGCCCGTCGATGCCGCCGGCGGCGTCGAGGATGTCGTAGCGGCGGCCGACCAGGCTCTCGACCTGGGACTGGCTGAGCAGGTCGGGGCTGTTTTCCATGGCCAGGGTGACATTGCCGCCCGCGATGCTCGCCTTGCCGCTGGCGACGATCCGGTCGCTGGCGCTTTCCGAAAGCTCCACCGCGTAGGTCGAGCCGGATTCGAAGCGCAGGTCCCCGGCGACCTCCAGGGTGCCGATGGAGTTGCCCGCGGCCACCGTGCCGCCGGAGCGCGCCAGCAGGCCGCCGATCCTGCCGCTGCCGCCGAGGGTGCCGCCGGCATTGACTTCGACGGCGGACAGCAGCGAACCGTCGACGCTGAGCAGCCCGCCATCGACCAGGGTCGGCCCGCGATAGGTGCTGTCGCCGCTCAGGACCAGGCTGCCGGCACCGGCCTTGACCAGGCTGCCCTGGTACTGGCGCTGGGCGGCGGCCTGGTCGCGGGCCATGCCGATGGCATAGTCGGTGCGTTCCTGCTGGCTGGCGCCGGCCGGCAGGCCGTTTTCCCAGCCCTTGTCCTTCAGCGTCCGCTGCCAGGCCGCGTGCTCGGCGGCGTCCTCGGCCTGGCGCTGGAGCAGGGCGCTATCGGAAATCGGGTTGCTCCATTCGTCGCGCAGGCCGGCCGGAAGGTTGGCCTCGAAGCGGCCGAGCAATTGTCCAGGCCCATGCATCGCCCGACCGAGATCCGGCACGCCCCAGCCGACGGTGTCGGTGGGGGCGCCGGTCGGCGTGCCGTCGAGCTGGGTGGCGGTGGTCAGCAGAACCTGCAGCGCCTGCTCGTTGTTCAGGTACGGATAGCGCTGCATGACCAGGGCCAGCGCGCCGGTGGCGTGGGGCGCGGCCATCGAGGTACCGGACTTGTTGGCGTAGCCGCCGCCGGGCATGGTGCTGTTGATCAGGCGGCCGGGCGTGGTGATGCACCAGTACTTGGCGATGCCGCAGCGGTTGTAGCGCTGGCCGTTCTGCTGGTCGAGGCCGGACACGGCCAGCCAGTGGCCTTCCAGGTCCGGCTGGAAGTAGGGCAGGGCGGAGCGCACGCTGGCGTTGGCGTAGCCGCTGTTGCCGGCGCTGAAGACGTTGATCACGCCCTGGCGGGAGACGCCGGCGGCGGCGTCCAGCCAGGTGGAGCGCCCGTAGTGCTGGGCATAGGCGGCGTGCAGGCCGTCGAGGGTCTCGTAGCTGACGTCCTTGGGCTGGCTGCCCCAACTGTTGTTGATCGCCCGCACCCCGGCGTCGGCCAGCGCCTGGTAGGCGGCCTTGAAATAGTTCGGGTCGGGCGTCGGGCCGAACAGGAAGCTGTCGTTCTGGTTGGTGTTGGCGACGTACACCTGTGCCGCGTAGGCCACCCCGTGCATGCCGACGCCGTCGCGCGAGGCGCCGAGGGTGCCGCCGACGTGGGTGCCGTGGGAGTCGTTGTTGCCGTTCATCGCGCCGCTGACGCTGAACGGCGTGCCGTCGACATAGGTGCCGCTGGCCGTCACCGGCTGGTAGCGCGAGGCGGGGGTATCCGGATGGCTCGGGTCGAAACCGGAGTCCATCTCGCCGATCTTCACGCCCTGGCCGTCGATACCGGCGGCATAGGCCTGGTCGGCCCGCATCCGTTCCAGGCCCCAGTCCTGCTGGTATTCGGCGGAGCGCCAACTGGCCGGATCGCCGGGCCGACCGGCTTCGACATAGGCGGCCGTGGCCGGCTGGGCGATCCAGGCGCCCAGCAGCAGGGCGGCTGACAACGAGGTGGGGCGAGGGCGGAAGGGGCGGGCGTCGGTCATGCGGTCTCCACGCTTTATTGGTCTTGTCGGACAGGGGCGGACTCGAAGAGACAAGGTTTAGCACCGGCTTTCGCCGCGCCGGAATTCCCAGGTGGATAGTTGACAGCCGGACAAACGGCACGCTTCCCCTCTACCGCGCCCATCGGCCAGCCTGATGCCTGGCGATTCAGCCGACTGACGCTGCTGGCGCGGCGGCGGAAGGCGCCGCATAGTGCCGATTCGACGACTAGACCGGTCGTCTGGTCCTCGCGTACGCGCCGGGCCGCGGCGGCCGGCGACGACAATGAAGAGGCGAGCCATGAGCAAGACCCTCCACTACCGTGCGTGCCATCTCTGCGAGGCCATCTGCGGGCTCGCCATCGAGACCGAGAGCGACGAGGGCGGCGTGCCGCGGATCCGCTCGATCAAGGGCGACCCGCAGGACAGCTTCAGCCGCGGCCATGTCTGTCCCAAGGCGGTGGCCCTGCAGGACATCCAGGACGACCCCGACCGCCTGCGCCAGCCGTTGCGCCGGGTCGGCAGCGAGTGGCAGCCGATCGGCTGGGACGAGGCCTTCGCGCTGGTGGCCAGCCGCCTCGGCGAGATCCGCGAGCGCCATGGCAACGATGCGGTGGCGGTCTACCAGGGCAATCCGAGCGTGCACAACTACGGCCTGATGACCCATAGCAACTACTTCCTCGGCCTGCTGAAAACGCGCAACCGCTTCTCCGCGACTTCCGTCGACCAGTTGCCGCATCACCTGGTCAGCCAGCAGATGTACGGCCATGGTTTGTTGATCCCGATCCCCGACATCGACCACACCGACTTCATGCTGGTGCTCGGCGGCAACCCGCTGGCGTCCAACGGCAGCATCATGACCGTGCCGGACGTGGAGAAGCGCCTGAAGGCGCTGAAGGCCCGCGGCGGCCGGCTGGTGGTGGTCGATCCCCGGCGCAGCGAGACCGCGGCTATCGCCGACCGGCACCTGTTCATTCGTCCCGGCCAGGATGCGGCGCTGTTGCTCGGGATACTCAACACCCTGTTCGAGGAGAACCTCGGTCGCCCCACGCCGCTGCCGGTCGACGGGCTGGAGCGGGTGCGCGAGGCGGTCGCGGTCTTCGACGCCGAGTCCATGAGCGCGCGCTGTGGCGTGCCGGCCGAAAGCATTCGCCAACTGGCGCGGGATTTCGCCGCCGCCGAACGGGCGGTCTGCTATGGCCGGATGGGCGTTTCCACCCAGGCCTTCGGCACGCTCTGCCAGTGGCTGGTGCAACTGATCAACCTGGTCACCGGCAACCTCGACCGGGTCGGTGGCGCGCTGTGCACCTCGCCGGCCCTGGACCTGGTGGCGAGTACCTCGGGTGGCCACTTCGACCGTTGGCGCAGCCGCGTCTCGGGGCTGCCGGAATATGGCGGCGAACTGCCGGTGGCGGCATTGGCGGAAGAAATCCTCGGCGAAGGCGAGGGGCAGGTGCGCGCGCTGGTCACGGTAGCCGGCAACCCGGTGCTGTCCACGCCCAACGGAAGGCGGCTCGAACAGGCCCTGGACGGCCTGGAGTTCATGCTCAGCATCGACCTCTACATCAACGAGACGACCCGCTACGCCGATCTCATCCTGCCGCCCACCGCGCCGCTGGAGCACGATCACTACGACACCACCTTCAACGTCTTCGCCGTGCGTAACGTGACCCGTTTCAACGAGGCCGTGCTGCCGCGTCCCGAGGGTGCGCTGCACGACTGGGAGATCTTCGTCGGCCTGGCGCGGGCCTTCGCCGCGCGCAACGGCCTGGAGCTGAAACCGACCCTGGAGCCGCAGCAGATGATCGACCTCGGCCTGCGCGCTGGCGCCTACGGCGACCGTTCCGAGCACAGGCTGAGCCTGGCCACTCTGCGCGAACATCCCCACGGCATCGACCTCGGGCCGCTGCGGCCGAACCTGGCGCCGCGCCTGAAGACCGCCGACCAGCGCATCCAGGCCGCGCCGCCGCTGTTCGTCGACGACCTGCAACGCTTCGCCGCACAGCCACTGCCTGCGTCCGACCAGTTGCTGCTGATCGGACGACGCCACGTGCGCAGCAACAATTCCTGGATGCACAACTACCATCGCCTGGTGAAGGGCAAGCCGCGTCACCAGTTGCTGATGCACCCGCGGGACCTGGAGGGTCGCGGCCTGGTCGACGGGCAGCGGGTGCGGGTGCGCTCGCGGGTCGGCAGCGTCGAGGTGGAGGTGGCGGCGAGCAGCGAGATGATGCCCGGGGTGGTCAGCCTGCCGCACGGCTGGGGCCACGCGCGGCCCGGCGTGCAACTGGCGATCGCCCGCGCCCAGGCCGGCGCCAGCGCCAACGACCTGACCGACGAGCGTCATCTCGACCTGCTGTCGGGCAACGCCGCGCTCAACGGCCTGCCGGTGGAGGTGGAAGCGGCCTGAGCGGGTCGACGGAACGCGAGAGTAAAGCCGAGCGTCGCGCTAGGCTTTCCGATACAATACCGGTCATTATTTGCCGAGTTACCGTGTCGAAACGTTCCTGTTGAGGTAAGCCATGGACATCATCGAAACCATTAAAGAGCAGATCGCCAACAACCCCATCCTGCTGTACATGAAGGGTTCGCCGAACGCCCCGCAGTGCGGTTTCTCCTCGCGCGCGGCCCAGGTGCTGATGGCCTGTGGCGAGAAGTTCGCCTACGTCGATATCCTGCAGAACCCGGAAATCCGCGCCAACCTGCCGAAGTACGCGAACTGGCCGACCTTCCCGCAACTGTGGGTCAATGGCGAACTGGTCGGTGGCAGCGACATCCTCGCCGAGATGTTCGAGAAGGGCGAACTGCAGACCCTGGTCAAGGACGCGGCGGCCAAAGCCAACGCCTGATCCGCGCATCCGACGAAGAGCCCCGCCTTGTGCGGGGTTTCTTTTTTGTCCGGAGAAACCAGCAAGGAAACCGGGAGCCTCCATGTCGGAAGTCAATCCTCGCCAGGGTCGCCTGGCTTGCATCTATTTCTTCGCCATGGCCGGGCTGGTCATCGGCAACCTGATGGGACGCATCCCGGCGCTCAAGGAGCAGACCCAGCTGGACGAGCGCGCGCTCGGCCAGGCCCTGCTCGGCGTCGGGGTCGGCGCGCTCACGGCGTTCCCGTTGAGCGGTTTTCTGGTCCAGCGCATCGGCAGCCGCAGCGTAGTGATCGGCGGTTGCCTGATCATGCTGCTGGTGTTTCCGCTGCTCGGCCTGAGCCAGGGCTGGTGGCAACTGGCCCTGGCCTTCTACGTGCTGGGCGTGAGCTTCGCCGGGATGGACGTGGCGATGAACATCCAGGCGGTGGATGTCGAGCGCCTGCTCGGCAAGCCCTGCATGTCCATGCTGCATGGCATGTACAGCCTCGGCTGCCTGGTCGGTGCGTTGAGTGCCGCGGCCCTGGCCGGACTGACGCCGTTCTGGCACTTCCTCATTCTCACCGCACTCGGCCTGCTGAGCCTGCCATTCTTCGTACGCGCGTTGCTTCCGCCGGACCCGAGCAAGGCGGGCGCGCGCAAGGGCGGCGGCTTCACCTTGCCGCCGCGGGCCTTGCTCGGCCTGGGCCTGCTGATTCTCTGTGCGTTCGTTTCCGAGGGCGGCGTGGCTGACTGGAGCGCGCTGTTCCTGCACAGCGTTCTGGATGCTTCCGAGCGGGTGGCGGCGCTGGGCTTCGCGGCGTTTTCCGCGGCGATGGTGGTGGGGCGCCTGTTCGGCGACCGCCTGCGCGGACGCATCGACGATGCGCCATTGCTGCGCGGCCTGGGTTCGCTGGCCACGCTGGGCATGCTGGTAGCGCTGTTCAGCCCCTGGCCGGCGCTGAGCATCGCCGGTTTCGGGGTGGTTGGCCTGGGGCTGTCGGTGATGGTGCCGATCGTGATCAGCGCCGCCGGCAACCAGCCGGGCATCGATCCGGTGATCGGGGTCGCCGCCGTCTCTACCGTGGGTTATGGAGGACTGCTGATGGGGCCGCCGCTGATCGGCCTGCTGGCCCACGAGATCGGCCTGCGCTGGGCATTGCTGGTGCTGGTCGGTCTTTGCCTGTTGCTGGCCCTGCGCGCCGATCTGGTCCGGCGCAGGCCGCGCAGCGCCTGAGGCTTTCTGGCGGGCAAGAAAAAAGCGCCGGCGGGGCAGGCCGCCGGCGCTTCGTCGTGGTTCCCGATCAGTCGTCTTCGTGCATGTGCGACTGCAGGTAGTTCTCCAGGCCGACTTTCTGGATCAGGCCCAGTTGGGTCTCCAGGTAGTCGATGTGCTCTTCTTCCGACTCCAGGATGTCCTTCAGCAGGTCGCGGCTGACGTAGTCGTGCACCTGCTCGCAATGCACGATGGCTTCGCGCAGGTCCTTGGTCGCCTTCAGCTCCAGGTTCAGGTCGCACTGCAGCATTTCCTGGGTGTTCTCGCCGATCAGCAGCTTGCCGAGGTCCTGCAGGTTGGGCAGGCCTTCGAGGAACAGGATGCGCTCGATGAGCTTGTCGGCATGCTTCATCTCGTCGATCGACTCGTGGTACTCATGGGCGCCGAGGCGCTTCAGGCCCCAGTCGTTCCACATGCGCGAGTGGAGGAAGTACTGGTTGATCGCGATCAGCTCGTTGCCGAGGATCTTGTTGAGGTGCTGGATGACTTTCTTGTCGCCTTTCATGCCGAATCCTGCCGTCGTAGTGGGTGTGATTCGCCAAGTTTGGCCGCGACGAAGCAGGGTGTCAAACCTAAGTTATTGAAATATAAGGGAAAAAGAATATGAATACGAATGTTTTCTTTCCGCGTTCTGCCGCTAAGTCATTGAATTGAAGGCATAAAAAAACCGGGCGCCAGGCCCGGTTCTTCTGAAAGAGGGATAAAAAATATTTTTCAGGCAGCGACGAACGCCGTAGTCCCGAACGCCGGTACCGGCTGGGCACTCTGCAGGTCGTTGAGGGTTTCGCGTACCACCTGCTTGGCCAGGCATGCGCACTTGCCGCACTGGGTACCGACGCCGGTGGCTTCGCGAACCTCACGATAGCTGCAGCAGCCTTCGTAGATGGCATCGCGGATCTGGTTGTCGGTAACACCTTGGCAGAGGCAGACGTACATGGCGATCTGGCTACTGGGAAGTTGAGTTGGAAAAGATACTAATAATAATGAGAATGATTGTCAAAGTTCCCTGGAGCGTTTTAGTCGGGTTTTTTTCGCCCCCCGACAAATGGCTTTGTCGGACAAAGACTTAGCGCCGGCTGGGGCGGGGTGTATGATGGTTGTTTCCCGGGGAACGGCGCCCCTGCCATCGAGGCTTCACGAGGAGCCGGCAGGCTGCGGTGCCGTCCTTCAACCTTCCGCTTAAAGGAGACATGGAATGAGCGTACTCGTAGGTAAGAAAGCGCCTGACTTCAACGTTGCCGCGGTACTGGGCAATGGCGAGATCGTCGAGAGCTTCACCCTGTCCGAGGCCATCAAGGGCAAGTACGGCCTGGTGTTCTTCTATCCGCTGGACTTCACCTTCGTCTGCCCGTCCGAGCTGATCGCCCTGGACCACCGCATCCCGGAATTCCAGGCGCGCAACGTCGAGGTGGTCGGCGTTTCCATCGACTCCCACTTCACCCACAACGCCTGGCGCAACACCCCGGTGGACAAGGGCGGCATCGGCGCCGTCAAGTACACCCTGGCGGCCGACACCAAGCACGAGATCGCCAAGGCCTATGACGTCGAGTCCGACGGCGGCGTGGCCTTCCGTGGCGCGTTCCTGATCGACAAGGAAGGCGTTGTGCGCTCGCAGATCGTCAACGACCTGCCGCTGGGCCGCAACATGGACGAGCTGCTGCGTCTGGTCGATGCCCTGCAGTTCCATGAGGAGCACGGCGAAGTCTGCCCGGCCAACTGGAAGAAGGGCGACAAGGGCATGACCGCATCGCCCGAAGGCGTGGCCAAGTACCTGGCCGAGAACGCCAGCAAGCTGTAAGAAGAGCCTGCTTCGCGCGTTGGAAAAAGCCCCGCTTCGGCGGGGCTTTTTCATGGGCTCGCGAGGGCCGGCAGCCCCATCCCAGGTCACGCGCCTCGCTCCGAAGAGGGGGAGATTGCCTGACCGGTCGCGTAGGACGGATAACGTCCTGGCGTTATCCGCCTAAGTGGGCCGAGGCTCAGTCGTCGTCATCCATCCAGCCGCCCATTTCCTTCCAGCGGTTGACGATGCCGCAGAACAGCTCGGCGGTCTTCTCGGTGTCGTAGCGTGCCGAGTGCGCCTCGCGGTTGTCGAACTCCATGCCGGCGGCCTGGCAGGCCTTGGCCAGGACCGTCTGGCCGTAGGCGAGGCCAGCCAGGGTGGCGGTGTCGAAGCTGGAGAAGGGATGGAACGGATTGCGCTTGATCCCGGTACGCGCCACGGCGGCATTGAGGAAACCGAGGTCGAAGCTGCTGTTGTGGCCGACCAGGATCGCCCGCTTGCAGCCATTGGCCTTCAGCGCCTTGCGGATGCCGCGGAAGATCTCGGTGAGTGCCGCTTCCTCCTGCACCGCCATGCGTAGCGGGTGGTCGAGCTTGATGCCGGTGAATTCCAGCGCGGCCGGCTCGATGTTGGCGCCTTCGAAGGGCTCGATGCGGAAGAAGTAGGTGTGTTCCGGGAACAGGAAGCCTTTCTCGTCCATGCCGACGGTGGTCGCGGCGATTTCCAGCAGCGCGTCGGTGGCCGAGTTGAAGCCGCCGGTCTCGACGTCCACCACTACCGGCAGGTAGCCGCGGAAGCGGCGCGCCATCGGATGGCGCGGGCCGCTGGGGAGGCTGCCGTCGAATTCGTCGTCGAAGTTGTCTTCGCTCATGCCCCGGCCTCCAGCAGTTTCCAGCGGAGTGTCTCTCCGGCGCGCAGCGGCACCACGTCGAAGTCGCCGAAGGGGAGGCTGGCGGGCGCCTGCCATTCCTCGCGGACCAGGGTGATCCGGTCGGTGTTGCGCGGCAGGCCATAGAAGTCCGGGCCGTGCAGGCTGGCGAAGCCTTCCAGCTTGTCCAGCGCATTGCGCTGTTCGAAGGCCTCGGCATACAGCTCGATGGCGGCGTAGGCGCTGTAGCAGCCGGCGCAACCGCAGGCGGCTTCCTTGGCGTGGCGGGCGTGCGGCGCCGAGTCGGTGCCGAGGAAGAATTTCGGATTGCCGCTCACCGCGGCGTCCAGCAGGGCTTCCTGGTGGGTGTTGCGCTTGAGGATCGGCAGGCAATAGAAATGCGGGCGGATACCGCCGACCAGCATGTGGTTGCGGTTGTACAGCAGGTGATGGGCGGTAATGGTCGCGCCGACGTTGGCCGGGGCTTCCCGGACGAACTGGGCGGCGTCGCCGGTGGTGATGTGCTCGAAGACCACTTTCAGGGTCGGGAAGCGCTCGACCACCCGGCGCAGGTGCTCGTCGATGAACTGCTTCTCGCGATCGAATACGTCGACCTCGGCGCGGGTCACCTCGCCATGCACCAGCAGCGGCATGCCGACCTCGGCCATCGCCTCGAGCGCTTCGAAGATATTGTCGATGCGGGTCACGCCAGAGTCCGAGTTGGTGGTGGCGCCTGCCGGATAGAGCTTGGCGGCATGCACGAAGCCGCTGGCCTTGGCGGTACGGATTTCCTCGGTGCTGGTGCGGTCGGTGAGGTACAGCACCATCAGCGGCTCGAAGCGGCTGGCGGCGGGGCGGGCGGCGAGGATGCGCTGCCGGTAGGCGTCGGCTTCGGCGGCGTTGCGCACCGGCGGCACCAGGTTCGGCATGACGATGGCGCGGCCGAAGGTGCGGGCGGCGTCGCCGACGGTATTGGCCAGCGCGGCACCGTCACGCAGGTGAATGTGCCAGTCGTCGGGGCGCAGGAGGGTGAGACGGTCGGACATGGGGCTTCCAGGACGGGATTTCGTGGGGGGAAATGCTACCGGAAAAGGGGGGGCGGGGCACTCGCTATCAAGTTTTGTCCGGGCCGTCCGATACATCCTTCGTATTTGGACGCTTTCCCGGAGCCCGCCGTCGTGCAGCCGCGCCTTCTTCTATTGCCTTTCCTGCTCAGCAGCCTGCCGGCACTGGCGGTGACCTTCCAGACGCGGCTGGAGAGCGTCGAGTGGAAGGTCGAAGGCGACCAGTTCGAATGCCGCCTGTCGCAGCCGGTGGCGAATTTCGGGGTCGGCGAGTTCGTCCGGCGTGCCGGCGAGCAGGCGACCTTCCGCCTGAAGCCCGAGGCCCAGTGGCTGGGGCGCGGGTCGGCGACCCTGCTGGCTGCCGCGCCGCCCTGGCGACCGGGACAGGGCGACATCAACCTTGGCCAGGTCAGCATCGGTAGCGGCGAGGTGCCGTTCAACAGCAACCAGCAACAGGCCGGTCGGTTGCTCACCGGCCTGCTCGAGGGGCGCAGCCCGCTGGTCCGCCATCGCACCTGGCAGGGCGATCGCCTGGAGGTGCGCCTGCTGCCGGCGCGCTTCGCCAGCGTCTACAGCCAGTACCAGGCCTGCATCGCCAAGCTGCTGCCGGTGAACTTCGACCAGGTCAAGCTGGCCCAGGTCGGCTTCCCCGACGGCGGCACGGCGCTGAACGACGTGGCGCGAGCCAAGCTGGACATCATCCTGCAACTGCTCAAGGCCGATCCGAGCATCAACCGGATCGAACTCGACGGGCACTCCGACAACAGCGGCAACCGCCTGACCAACCGCGACCTGTCGCGCCGCCGCGCGCTGGCGGTGCAGGAGTACCTGAAGAGCAACGGGGTGCCGGAAAGCCAGATCAACGTGCGCTTCTATGGCGAGCGCTACCCGCTGGTGGCCAACAACAGCGCCGCCAACCGTGCGCGCAACCGCCGGGTCACCGTGCACCTGTCGCGCGAGGCGGTGGTCGAGCCGGCGACGGAAGCGCCGAAGGCCGAGGACAAGCCGGCGCCGCCCGCGGCAGAACCTGCCGCACCGAAGCCTCCGGCCGCCTCGCTTCAGGGAAAACCCACGGTTTGAGTCGCGCAAACGATAGAATCTGTCGCTTTTGCGTCTAAAGCTGTCGCCCCTCTGTAATTTCCCGAATGCCCTGCGTAGAATTGTCGCTTTTCGTGACGACCCCCGTGGAGTGATGGCATGGCGGATGTGAAGAAGGTAGTCCTGGCGTATTCCGGCGGCCTGGATACCTCGGTAATTCTGAAGTGGTTGCAAGATACCTATAACTGCGAAGTGGTGACCTTCACCGCCGACCTCGGCCAGGGCGAGGAAGTCGAACCGGCTCGCGCCAAGGCCCGCGCGATGGGCGTCAAGGAAATCTACATCGACGACCTGCGCGAAGAATTCGTCCGCGACTTCGTCTACCCGATGTTCCGCGCCAACACCGTCTACGAAGGCGAGTACCTGCTGGGCACTTCCATCGCTCGTCCGCTGATCGCCAAGCGCCTGATCGAGATCGCCAACGAGACCGGCGCCGACGCCATCTCCCACGGCGCCACCGGCAAGGGCAACGACCAGGTCCGCTTCGAGCTGGGCGCCTACGCGCTGAAGCCCGGCGTCAAGGTGATCGCGCCCTGGCGCGAGTGGGACCTGCTGTCCCGCGAGAAGCTGATGGACTATGCCGAGAAGCACGGCATCCCGATCGAGCGCCACGGCAAGAAGAAGTCGCCGTACTCGATGGACGCCAACCTCCTGCATATCTCCTACGAAGGCGGCGTGCTGGAAGATACCTGGACCGAGCACGAAGAAGACATGTGGAAGTGGACCGCTTCCCCGGAAAACGCGCCGGACACCCCGACCTACATCGAGCTGACCTACCGCAAGGGCGACATCGTCGCCATCGACGGCAAGGACATGACCCCGGCCGAGGTGCTCACCGAGCTGAACCGCGTCGGCGGGATCAACGGCATCGGCCGCCTCGACATCGTCGAGAACCGCTATGTCGGCATGAAGTCCCGTGGCTGCTACGAGACCCCCGGCGGCACCATCATGCTCAAGGCCCACCGCGCCATCGAGTCGATCACCCTGGACCGCGAAGTGGCCCACCTGAAAGACGAGCTGATGCCCAAGTACGCCAGCCTGATCTACACCGGCTACTGGTGGAGCCCGGAGCGCCTGATGCTGCAGCAGATGATCGACGCCTCGCAGGTCAACGTGAACGGCGTAGTGCGTCTGAAGCTGTACAAGGGCAACGTCGTGGTGGTGGGCCGCAAGTCCGACGACTCGCTGTTCGACGCCAACATCGCGACCTTCGAGGAAGACGGCGGCGCCTACAACCAGGCCGATGCCGCGGGCTTCATCAAGCTCAACGCGCTGCGCATGCGCATCGCCGCGAACAAGGGCCGCACGCTGTCCTGACCGACGCGCGCCGCCTGCGATGGAACGAAGAACCCCGGCCATGAGCCGGGGTTCTTCGTTCCTGATTGCTGAAAGCGATAGCCGGGGCCGTTCAGGAAGACTTCTGGATCAGTTCGATCTTGTAGCCGTCCGGGTCGGTCACGAAGGCGATCACGGTGGTGCCGTGCTTCATCGGCCCGGCTTCGCGGGTGACCTGGCCGCCGTTGTTGCGGATGTCGTCGCAGGCCTGGTAGGCGTCGTCGACCTCGATGGCGATATGGCCGTAGCCGGTGCCGATCTCGTAGGCATCCACGCCCCAGTTGTGGGTAAGCTCGATCACCGCGGAATCCGCCTCGTTGCCATAGCCGACGAAGGCGAGGGTGAACTGGCCGTCGGGATAGTCGTTCTTCCTGAGCAGGGTCATGCCTAGCACCCGGGTATAGAAATCGATCGAGCGATCGATGTTTCCGACCCGGATCATGGTATGGAGAATGCGCATTTTCAGTGCCTCGAGCTTCACGGTCAAAGGCGGATTTTACCATGCGGCCGGCAACCGGCTGCGAGATCGGGATCGTCCCCGTCCCGGCGACCGGCCCTTTGCCGGACTTCCCTTCCTACGGGGCGTTTCGCCTCTTCCCTGGGCCGGCCGTCGATAGCCGGTCGGCCTGCCTCCGCCACCCTCCCGGGCTGCCCGCTGCGTCTCCGAGCGTGCCAGGTGTCCCGCCCCCGGTGAGCTGCCGAAAGCTCGCTGCGCCTTCGCCATGAGGACGGAAAAAGGGGGGTTGACCTTGCCAAGGTGTCAAGGTCGATAACCGGCCACGGAAGCGGTTTCGTCCAGCCAGGCCATGCAGGCTCAGACCAGGAAGGCACAACAATGAATCTCAGACACTTCATCCGCATCACCGCGACGCTAGGCGTCGCGGCCCTTATCGCTGGCTGCGGGGAATCGGCGCCGCCCGGGGCGGCGAGCGCCCCGCCAAGCGTTCCCGTCGCCGAGGTGGTGGTTCGCCCGGTGACACCCTACGCCGAGTTCACCGGCTCGCTGACCGCTGTCGAGCAGGTAGAACTACGGCCGCGCGTCGCCGGCTACATCCAGGACGTTACGGTGCCGGAAGGCCGCCTGGTAGAGAAGGGCCAGCAACTGTTCCTCATCGACCCGCGCGTGTTCAAGGCGGCGCAGGATGCCGCCAGGGCGCGCCTGCGCGAGGCCGAGGCCGCGGCGTTGCTGGCGCGCACCGAACACGAGCGAGCCGAGCTGCTGTATGCGCGGAAGGTCGTCGCCCGGGAGCGGCTCGACAGCGCCATCGCCTCGCGCAATGCCAGCAAGGCCCAGGTCGATGCGGCCAGGGCCGCCCTCGACGCGGCGCAACTGGATCTCGGCTTCACGCGGGTCACGGCACCGATCGGCGGGCGTGTCGGGCATATCCAGGTCACCGAGGGCAACTACGTCACCAATGGCGTCACCGCGCTGACCAGCATCGTTTCGGTCGATCCGCTGTACGTGTACTTCGATGTCGACGAGCGCACCTACCTGCAGGCCCTGGCGCCGACCCGCGGCAGGGAGGGTGAGCAGGCCCCCAGGGTCAAGGTGGCGTTGCTCACCGACGAGTCCTATGGACGAAGCAGTCGCCTCGATTTCCTCGCCAATGCCGCCGACCGCGGGACCGGCACGGTCCGGGTTCGGGCGGTGGTCGACAACCCGGACGGGCAACTGACGCCGGGGCTGTTCGCCAAGGTCAGGCTGGAGACCGGCAAGCCTCGCGCGCAGGTGCTGGTCGCCGACCATTCCATCGGCACCGACCAGGGCCGGCGCTATGTGCTGGTCGTCGACGAAGGCAACAAGACCCAGTACCGGCCGGTGGAACTCGGCCCGATGGTCGACGGCCTGCGGGTCGTCCGCCAGGGCCTGCAGCCGGGCGAGCGCATCGTCGTCAAGGGCCTGGTGCGGCCGGACATGCAGATCACGCCGCTCCTTGCGGAAATCGATGGCACGCCCGTCGACCTGTCGAAGACCGTGGGGGCCGCACAATGACATTCCCACGCTTCTTCATCGATAGGCCGATCTTCGCCATCGTTCTTTCGGTGCTGATGATGATCGGAGGCATCGTTTCGTTCTTCCAGTTGCCGCTGAGCGAATACCCGGCGGTGACGCCGCCGACCGTGCAAGTGACCACCGCCTATCCCGGCGCCAACCCCGACGTGATCGCGCAGACGGTGGCGACACCGCTGGAGCAGGCGATCACCGGGGTCGAGGGGATGCTGTACATGTCCTCGCAGTCGGCCACCGACGGGCGAATGATCCTGACCATCACCTTCGACCAGCACATCGATCCCGACATGGCCCAGATCCAGGTGCAGAACCGGGTCTCGCGGGTGCTCTCGCGCCTGCCCGACGAGGTGCAGCGGCAGGGCGTGGTCACCCAGAAGACCTCGCCGGACATCCTCATGGTGGTGCACCTGCTGTCGCCGGAGCAGCGCTACGACCCGCTGTACATCTCGAACTACGCCTACCTCCAGGTGCGCGACGAACTGCTGCGCCTGCCGGGGATCAGCGATGTGGTGGTGTGGGGCGCCGGCGAGTACAGCATGCGCCTGTGGCTCGACCCCGACCTGATCGCCGCGCGCGGACTGACGGCGGGCGAGGTGATCGCCGCGGTACGCGAACAGAACGTCCAGGTGGCGGCCGGCGCCGTCGGCCAGGCGCCGGACTCCACCGCGGCCTTCCAGGTCACGGTGAATACCCTCGGGCGCCTGAGCGACGAAGAGCAGTTCGGCGACATCATCGTCCGCACCGGCGCCGACGGCCAGGTGACGCGCCTGCGCGACGTCGCGCGGATCGAGATGGGCGGCGATGCCTATGCGCTGCGCAGCCTGCTGGACGGCGAGCCGGCGGTGGCCTTGCAGATCGTCCAGAGCCCCGGAGCCAACGCGCTGGATACCGCCGAGGCGGTGCGTGCCACCGTGGCGAGGCTCGAAGGCAACTTCCCGGCCGGCCTGAGCGCGCGCATCGCCTACGACCCGACAGTGTTCGTCCGCGCTTCGTTGCAGACCGTGGCCACCACCCTGCTGGAGGCGATCCTGCTGGTCGTGGTGGTGGTGGTGCTGTTCCTGCGTAGCTGGCGTGCTTCGCTGATTCCGCTGATGGCCGTGCCGGTCTCGCTGGTCGGCACCTTCGCCATCATGCATCTGATGGGTTTCTCGCTGAATACCCTGTCGCTGTTCGGCCTGGTGCTGTCGATCGGCATCGTCGTCGATGACGCCATCGTGGTGGTGGAAAACGTCGAGCGCCACATCGAGAACGGCGAGCCGCCGCTCCAGGCCGCGCGGCGTGCGATGGACGAGGTCACCGGACCGATCATGGCGATCACCTCGGTGCTGGCGGCAGTGTTCGTCCCCACGGCCTTTCTCAGTGGCCTGCAGGGCGAGTTCTATCGTCAGTTCGCCCTGACCATCGCCATCTCCACCATCCTGTCGGCGCTCAACTCGCTGACCCTCAGCCCGGCCCTGGCGGGCCTGCTGTTGCGTCCGCGGCCGGCCGGAGATGCGGTGGCGGGGCGCTTCCAGCGACTGCTCCAGGTCCTCGGCCGACCGTTGCGAAATGCCCCCGAGGCCTACGGCAACGCGGTGCGCAAGGTGGTGCGGGTGAGCGGCCTGGCCCTGGTGGTGTATGGGGGCCTGCTTGGCCTGACCTGGGTCGGTTTCCAGGCGGTGCCACCGGGCTTCGTGCCGATGCAGGACAAGTACTATCTGGTCGGCATCGCCCAGTTGCCGAACGGAGCGTCGCTGGAGCGTACCGATGCGGTGGTCAGGCAGATGTCCCGGATCGGCCTCGACGAGCCGGGGGTGGAGAGCGTCGTGGCCTTCCCGGGCCTGTCGGTGAACGGCTTCGTCAACGTGCCGAACGCCGCGGTCATGTTCTTCATGCTCGACCCGTTCGAATCGCGCACCTCCGCCGATCTCGGCGCGCTGGCCATCGCCGGGCGCCTGCAAGCCAAGTTCGCCAGCATTCCCGACGGCTTCCTCGGGGTCTTCCCACCGCCGCCGGTACCGGGGCTGGGAACCATCGGCGGCTTCAAGATGCAGGTCGAGGATCGCGGCGGCGCCGGGCTGGAAGCCCTGGCCAGGCAGACCCAGGTGCTGATGATGAAGGCCACTGAGTCCGGCCAGCTCGGGGGCTTGATGACCAGCTTCGATATCAATGCCCCGCAGCTCGAGGTGGTGGTCGACCGCACCAAGGTGAAGAGCCAGGGCGTTCGCCTGGCCGATGTGTTCGAGGCATTGCAGGTCTACCTCGGCTCGCTGTACATCAACGACTTCAACCGCTTCGGGCGCACCTACAAGGTCACTGCCCAGGCCGATGCGCCGCACCGCATGCAGGCCGAAGCCATCGGGCGCCTGCAGGTACGCAATGCCGCCGGGGCGATGTTGCCGCTGTCCTCGTTCGTCACCGTGACGCCCAGCTCCGGTCCCGACCGGGTGATCCACTACAACGGCTATCCGTCGGCCGATATCAGCGGTGGCGCGCTTCCCGGCGTCAGTTCGGGACAGGCGGTGGCGTTGATGGAGCGCCTGGCCGGCGAAGTGCTGCCCGAGGGCATGACCTTCGAATGGACCGACCTGACCTACCAGCAGAAGCTGGCCGGCAACAGCGCGCTGTTCATCTTCCCGCTGTGCGTGCTGCTGGCCTACCTGATCCTCGCCGCGCAGTACAACAGCTGGCTGTTGCCGCTGGCGGTCCTGCTGATCGTGCCGATGTGCCTGCTCAGCGCGATCGCCGGGGTGTGGCTGGTGGGCGGCGACAACAACGTGTTCGTCCAGATCGGGCTGGTGGTGCTGGTCGGCCTGGCGGCGAAGAACGCGATCCTGATCGTCGAGTTCGCCCGCACGCTGGAGGCCGAGGGCGCCCGTGCGCTGGAGGCGGTGGTCGAGGCTTGCCGCCTGCGCCTGCGGCCGATCCTGATGACCTCGCTGGCGTTCATCGCCGGCGTGGTGCCGTTGGTCATGGCCAGCGGCGCCGGAGCGGAAATGCGCCAGGCCATGGGCGTCGCGGTATTCGCCGGGATGCTCGGGGTGACGCTGTTCGGCCTGTTCCTCACGCCAGTGTTCTACGTACTGGTACGGGCACTGGCGGCGCGCCTGGAGCGACGCGCCGGCGGCAGCCTGGCGCATCTGGAGGGAGGCCGTCCATGAAGCCATACCTGCGGTCTTCGTTGAGCGCGCTGATCCTGCTGGGCGGCTGTGCCGCGGTGGGGCCCGACTATGCGCCGCCGAGCGCGTCCGCACCGGCCAGCTTCGGCGCGATGCCGGTGGGTATCGATGGCGGTGGCGTGGAGGTCGAGTGGTGGCGCGGGTTCGACGAGCCAGCCCTGGAATCTCTGATCCAGCGGGCGCTCGCGGTGAACCTCGACATCGCCCTTGCCGGCGCGCGCCTGGACGAAGCGAAGGCGCTGCTGCGCGAGAACCGCGAGGAGTTCCTGCCGCGCGGCGGGTCGGCGTTCGATTACCAGGCCCGGCGGCGCGGCGAGGTGGAAACACCGGCCGGCCAGCAGCGCGACATCGAGACCTATCGCGGCGCGCTGGATGCTTCCTGGGAAATCGACCTGTTCGGCCGGGTGCGGCGCTCGGTGGAGGCCGCCGAGGCGCAGGCGGGTTCGCGCGAGGCCCTGCTGCGCAACGTGCAGGCGAGCGTCGCGGCTACGGTTGCCATGACCTGGTTCCAGCTACAGGGCATCGAGGCCGAACTTGCGGTGGTCCATGACATCGCCGGCAACCAGCGCGACAGCCTGGAGATGGTCGAACGCCTGGTCAGCGCCGGCTCCGCCCACGAGTTCGACCGGTTGCGCGCCGAAGCGTTATTGCACAACGTCGAGGCGGCCGTGCCCGACCTCGAACGGCGCCGCGCCGCCACCCGCAATGCGCTGGCCGTTCTCCTCGCGGAAGCCCCGCAGGCCTTCAGCCCGCCGGTCGCCCGCGCCTCCGGGGAAAGGCTGACGCTCCGCACCCTCGGGGTCGGCGACCCGGCGGGACTGCTGGCGCGTCGCGCCGACATCGCCGCGGCCGAACGCAACCTGGCGGCCGCGACCGCACGTATCGGCGTCGAGACCGCGGGGCTGTATCCGCAGGTCGAGGTACGCGGCTCGATCGGCCTGGTCGCCGGCAATCTCGATGCTTTGGACGAGAGTGGTACGTCCTTCAACGTCCTGAACCCGGTGATTCGCTGGGCGTTACTCGACCGCGGTCGCGTGCGGGCGCGGATCGCCGCCAGCGAAGCCCGTGCGCAGGAGGCATTGATCCTCTACGACCGGACGGTGCTGCGCGCCCTGCAGGAGACCGATGATGCCTTCAACGGCTATGGCGCTGCCGCTGACAGGCTCCGCCTGCGCCTGCTCGAGGCGACGGCCAATCGCGAGGCGGCGCGCCTGGCCCGGGAGCGCTTCGTCCAGGGGGACGGCGAGTACCTGGACGTGCTCGAGGCGGAACGCTCGGACTACCTCAGCCGGCGCGCATTGAGCATCGCGCGCACCGAGCAGCGCCTTGCCGTCGTGGGGATCTACAAGGCGCTGGGTGGTGGCTGGGAAGCCTGCGCGGGGGCGCGGCGCTGTGGCGTGGCTACCGACGATACCTCTCCAGGCGTGGCACGGCAGCGCGACAGTCGCTCCTGATCAGCCGCCGGCCTTCGCTCGACTGCCTGGGTCGAGGGCCGTGCGGCGCGTCCTCCGGTTATTTGGCGAACCCCGGGAGTACGGATTGCCTGGCGCGGATCGCTCGTCCCTGTCCGCCTTATCGATAAGTCGGTTCCGAACTCTTTTCGGTAGTTCATTCAGATGGATGAGTGAAGAGGGCAGATGGAAAGTATCTGCTCGGGACTTCAATGTTCAGAAGAGTGGGGAAGCATTACTTTCTCACTGTTCTTCAGGTACGTTCCGGCTGCCCGCCGTTTCTTATTGAACGAAGTCACTCCTGTGCCTCTGCGCTCGCGCCGCACGGAGAATATCGTCGAGAGGTTCTTCAATGGTGAGTGGAGCTGGCTGACGCGGTATCTAGGTTGTCTGGCGGAGTTGTTCTATATGTTCGAACTTGGCTTTGCTCGTTGTTTTAAGTTTGCGGAATAACCTCTGGAACTATTCATATGAATTTTTGAAAGTTTGGTTTACCTGAGAGATTTATGAGTTGACCTTGTCACGATGGCAGGACTCATGGTTCGCAGGAGTCAACAAACCAGGAGGTTGCGATGTTTTCTTTCCATATTCCGAACATGACCTGCGGCGGTTGTGCCAAGACTGTCACCCGTATCCTGCACGGCGTCGATCCCCAGGCGCGCGTAGAGACCGATCCCCCTCGGCGCGAGGCCAGGGTCGAGAGCACTCTGGACAAGCACGCATTCCTCGAGGCGTTGAGCGAGGCCGGTTATCCGGAGGGCCGTTGAGCGCATGGGCATGACGCAGGCGTAGGGGCGAATAGTAGCGTTTCGCCCAGTGCCGGCAATAGGAAAATGATTTTCATTGAAGTCCGCGTTCCATATGCCATCAATGGCGCTTGGCTATTGTGGAAAGAACGCTTTGGAATTTGTAAATCAATATTTCAGTCGGCCGTGAGGTGACAGTTATGTGAACGGCAAGAGGCGCTGACAGGAAACCCTAAAAGTTATTCTCCGATGGATTCGAAGGCCTTTAGCTCGGGGTTTTTCGCAGCGCATCCAGTGTTATCGAAGAGCACCTTTCGGCGAACTCCGTTGTCCGCCGACAAGGCCGCTGCATTGCTTGACCTTGCCACCGTGGCAAGCTTTACGGTCGCCCCGCACAACAACAAAAACAAGGGTGATCCAAATGACTTCAAATCCGTTACAGCAATGCTGCAATTCTTCCTCCGATATGAATATCCGTTCCCCGCGGACAATGTCGGAACCTGCCCGAAATGCATCGGCTCTCCTGGCTGAAGCCTTGAAACCCGGTGCCTCTCTGGACCAGATCACGCTCGCGCTCGAGGCGATTCTCGCGGTCACGGCCAAAGGCCTGAGCGGTGATGCTTCGGCTTACGCGCAGTACCAGGCGTTGCTCCTGGAACTGCACGTAGGCAGCGATCCGCATACGGAGCCGACCCGCCGCTGGATGGCGAGCCAGGTCTACCTGGTCGAGGATCGTTTCGCTCCCGAGCCGGCCGGTTTCAGCGCCGTCCCGGTGGAGGAGTTCCGCAAGAAGGTCGACGCCGAGATCGAGGCGCGCAGCCGGGTGCGCCATCCCATGTCGGTCCACCTGTTCCAGGGCACGCCGCCGGTCGAGGACGTGCGCTTCTTCCTGGAACACCATTGGGTCCGTTCCTACAACTTCTACAGCCTCCTGGCGGAGCTGGCCTTCCGCTTCGAAAACATCGAGGACGCCTCGGTGTTCTACCGCAACCTCTACGGCGAGGCCGGGGCGGAGACGCCGGAGCGCTCGCACCCCGCGTTGCTGTCCCACCTGATGACCTACTTCGACATTCCGCTGCGCATCGATTTCCCGGCGCTGCATCCGCTGGAGAAGGCCTACCTCAACAACCGTATCCGTTGCGTGCGGCACACCGATGTCGCCTGGGGCCTTGCGCTCCTGTACGCGGTCGAGTCGGTGAGCTGCGTCAACCACCGGCGCATCTACGAACTCCTGCAGCGCCTGGGCGTGCCCGAGCAACCCAGCGAGTTCCATCGCCTGCACGGCACCCAGGACGAGATCGATACCGAGGAGATGTGGGCGCTGATCGCCAAGTTCGCGCCGAGCGAAGACTTCCAGCGCAAGTTCATGCAGTCGCTGGCGCGCCACTTCGAAATCAACCGGGCCTACTTCGACCTGCTCTGGGAGCAGATGCAGGCGAATTCCCTGGCCATGGCCTGATGCCTATCCAGAACAAGAACAAGGAGTACAGGATGAATACCCGCAATTTTTCCCTGCCGCAGTTGCAGAACCTGCCCATCGATGAAGCACGCATCGTTGCCGATGCGCTGGCCGTCCACGCTACTTCCCGCCAGATCGATAGCGCCGCGAGCAAGCTGGCCGCGCTGGCCGAGGCAGGGCTCAAGGGCGACCGCCAGGCCTATGCCGCGTACCAGCAGTTGCTTTACGTCCTTTCGTTGAGCGACGACGTGGCGACCGCCCAGACCCGGCGCTGGCTGGCCCGGGCGATCTATCGCGTCGAAGAGCGTTTCATGCCCGCCGCCGATCTTTCCAGGGCGCTGTCCGAGGAGGATTTCCAGAAGCGTCTCGAACAGGAAATCGCCGCGCAGTCCCGCGAGCGGCACCCGATGTCGCAGTACGTGTTCTCCGGCTCGGCCTCCCGCGCGCAGCTCCAGGTGTTCCTCCGTCACCAGTGGTTCCGCACCTTCCGCCTGTACCGCGATGCGGCCGACCTGTTGGTCAACCTGACCGATGTGGACGAGGCCGCGGCGCTCGCGCGCTACCTCTATGGCGAGTTGGGCGAGGAAGACGAAAAGGGTTCGCATCCGCGCCTGCTGGCCAAGCTGCTCGAAGCCATCGGCCTGGAGGCGGACTTCCAGGCCGTCTCGACGATGCCCGAGGAAATCGCCTACCTGAACAATCGCGCCCGTGCCTTCCGGCATGCCGAGGTCGGTTGGGGGCTGGCGGTGTTCTACATCACCGAACTGGTCGTGCCGGGGAACCACGAAAAGCTCTATCGGGCCCTGCTCCAGGCCGGCCTGAGCGAGGACCAGGCGGAGTACTACAAGGTCCACATCAGCCTCGTACCGCCGCGGGCCAAGCGCGAATGGCAACTCATCGCGCGGCGGATTCCGGACGTGCAGTTCCAGAATGCGTTCCTGACCTCGCTATCGCAGCACTTCCGTGTGGAAAGGGCCTATTACGACGCGATCTGGGAAGAGATGCAGAGCGTCAAGTGACTTCCACCGGGACAAAGCGAGCACTCGAAAATGCCAAGTCACATTACGGAATCCCGTATACACGGGGGCGCCTACTCGTCCCCGGCATTCGCCGCGATCTTTTCCGATACCAACCAGGTGCGGAGGTGGCTGGATGTCGAGCGAGCCTTGGCGGCGACCCAGGCCGAGATGGGCATCATCCCCCACGAGGCGGCGCGGGAGATCGACCGCGCCGCCCAGGTGGAGCGCTTCGACCTCACCCAACTGGGCCGCGAAAGCCTGGAGACAGGGCACCTGCTGGTGCCTACCATCCGCGCCCTGGCGAGGTCGTGCGAGGGTAGCTGGGGGGAGTACGTGCACTATGGCGTGACCACCCAGGACATCCTCGACACCGGGCTGATGCTGCAGGTCAAGGAAGCCTGGGGCCATGCGCTCGGGCTCCTGCACTCGATCCGTGGCCATCTGCTGGCGCTTGCCCTGCGCCACCAGCACACGCCGATGGTTGCACGCACCCACGGGCAGCAGGCGCTGCCCACGACCTTCGGCTACAAGGTCGCCGTCTGGGTGGATGAAATCGACCGTCACCTGGCGCGCTTCGACGAAGCGCGCGAACGCGTCCTGGTCGGCAACCTGACCGGTGCCGTGGGAACCCTGGCGTCGTTCGGCGCCCAGGGCTTCGAGCTACAGCGGCGAACCCTGGCCAGGCTTGGCCTCGGCGCGCCGTCGACCAGTTGGCACAGCGCCCGGGACCGGGTGCTGGAGGTTGCCGGGTTGCTGGTCCAGGTGTCGGTGACGCTGGGCCGGGTGGCGAACGAGATCTACCACCTGCAGCGCAGCGAAATCGACGAGGTACGCGAGGGCAGCCGGCCGGGACAGGTGGGCAGCAGCACCATGCCGCACAAGCGGAACCCGTCGTCGGTCGACCTGGTCAGCGCGCTGTCGCGGCTGGTGCGGGCGCAGATGGTGGCGCTCACCGATGCCGCGTTCCAGTTGCACGAGCGCGACGGCACCGCCTGGCGCATCGAGTGGGCGGCGTTGCCGGAGCTGTTCGTCTACGCCGGCGCCTTGCTGACCCGCATGGAGGCGGTGCTGGCCGAGGGGCTCGAGGTGCGCGAGGAACGCATGCGCACCAACCTCGACCTGCTGGGTGGGCTGATCCTGTCGGAGCGGGTCATGCTCGCGCTGGCGGGGCAGTTCGGCAAGCAGACCGCCCACGAACTGCTCCATGAGATAACCCAGGCCTCCCAGCGGCAGGGCGTTCCGTTCCGCGAGGCGCTGCTCGGGCAGCCAAGGTTGCGCGGCTGTTTCAGCGCCGAGGCGCTCGAAGAACTGCTCGACCCCGTCGGCTACGTCGGCCTCGCCGCGGAGATGGTCGACCTGGTCGCCGGCAAACCACGAACCGGCGCGTCGGGCGACAGGCCCGAAGGCGCCGCCTCTTCCCAAGGAAATCCCGGTCAGTCCCAGTACGTGATGGAGGATAGGTGATGGATGCTGAATCGCTGGAAATGCTTGCCCGTTCCTCGTGCACCGCGCATCCGCAGAGCTTCGGCGGCGCACCGGCCGAGTCGTCCTGCAAGCACGAACACAGTCACATCGTTGACTCTAAAACCCATGGCGGCGGCTACGCCGGTCCGGTGAGCCGGCGGATCTTCTGTAGCCACTGCCGCCTGCAACGCTGGCTCGACGTGGAGGCGGCGCTGGCGCTGGCGCAGGCCGATGTCGGCGTCATCCCGCCCGAGGCCGCGCTGGAGATCGCGAAGGCCGCCAGGCTTTCGGCCGTCGACCTGCAGCAGATCGCCGAGGGTGTGGCCAGCACCGGGCACTCGCTGATGCCCCTGCTGGGTGCGCTGCAACGGAACTGCAGCCCCAGCGCGCGCGAGTACGTGCATTTCGGCGCGACCACGCAGGATATCCAGGACACCGCGCAGTCCCTGGAAATGCGCGATGTGCTGGATGAAACGGAGCGGGCGCTGGACATCCTCCTGGACCGGCTCTCGGTGCTGGCGAGCGGGACCCGCAATGCGCTGATGGTCGCCAGGACCCACTCGATCCCGGCGTTGCCAACCACCTTCGGGCTGAAGGTGGCCGGCTGGATCGACGAGTTGCTGCGTCACCGCGAACGCCTGGGCGAGGCGCGCAAGCGGATTCTGGTGGTGCAACTGTTCGGCGGCGTGGGCACGATGGCCGCCTTCGGCGACGAGGCCATGCTCCTGCTCGAAAGCTTCGCGCGGCGGCTGTCGCTGGACGTGCCGCTGGCGGGTTGGCACGTGTCCCGCGACCGGGTTACCGAGTTCGTCAGTACCCTGGCCATGGTCACCGCGTCCCTGGCGCGGATCGCCGACGAGATCCGCACCCTGAACCGCTGGGAGATCGGCGAGCTGGAGGTGGGCTGGACGCAGCAGCAGATCGGTAGCAGCACCATGCCCCACAAGCGCAATCCGGAAGGCTGCGAGCAGGTCGTGGTGCTGGCCCGGCTGGCCAAGGCCCAGGTCCTGCTCGCGCTGGACGCCATGATCCTCGAGCACGAGCGGGACTACCGCGGCACGCGCCTGGAATGGTGTGCGGTGGCGGACGTTTCCCACTATGCGCTGATGGCGCTGTCGCTGCTGACCGACACCATCGACGGGCTCACGGTCCACGACGAGACCATGGCGCGGACGGCGAATGCATACAGCGATGCGATCTGTACCGAGGCGTTCGTCTTCGAGATGGCCAAGCAACTGGGCAAGAGCAGCGCTTACGAAATCATCTTCGAGATCACCCAGGCCTGCCAGCGCAAGCGGATTCCGATGCGCCAGGCGCTCGAGTCGGATCCGCGGGTGGGCGCCGTCATGCCGAAGGAAACCCTGGCCAGGCTGTTCGAGCCGCGGACCCATCTCGGCATGGCCGGGACCATCGTCGACAAGGTGCTGGACAAGGTCGCCAGCCACCACTGAATCACCCGCCGCCAGAGGCGACGGTACTGCACATCAACGGAGAACAAGAATGACAAAGGCTAACGAGATCGAAACCGCGAAGGTCAAGCAGTTTTCAGCGCGGATCATGGAGGACTACGGCAATACCCTGCGCGGCGCGATGCTCTACATCGGCGACCGCCTGGGGCTGTTCAAGGCGCTCGCCCATGGCCAATGGGTGACCCTGGAGGAGCTGGCGCAGCAGACCGGCTACACCACCCGCTACCTGCGCGAATGGCTGGGCAGCATGGTCACCGGCAACTACCTGGCCTACGATCCGCAGAGCAGGAGCTATCGGTTGCCGGCCGAGTTCGTCCCGGTGCTCGCCGACGAGGACTCGCCTTATTTCGCCGGCGGGATCATCCAGTTGAGCGTGCCCTTCGTGAGCATGGCGCCGAAGATCATCGAGGCCTTCCGCTGCGGCGGCGGTTGCCCCGAGGAATCCTTCCCGCTGGAAACCTGGGAAGGCATGGAGCGCATGACCATGCCCTGGTACAAGCACTTCCTCGTGCAGCACTGGATTCCTTCGCTGGATGGCGTCAAGGAAAAGCTCCAGGCGGGTGGCAGCGTGCTCGATTTCGGCTGCGGCAGCGGGCTGGCCGCGATCATGATGGCCAAGGCGTTCCCCGAAGCCCAGGTCTATGGCTGTGACTTCCACGCGCCGTCTATCGAACGCGCGCGGGCGAACGCCGAGGCTGCGGGGGTCGGCGACCGGGTGCGCTTCGAGGTCAGCGATTCCGATGCGCTGGCGGGCAAGAAGTTCGACTTCGTCACGACCTTCGTGGTCATCCACGACGCGACCGACCCGCAGCAGATGATGAAGGACCTGCGCGAGTCGACCGCCGACGATGGGACCTACCTGATGGTGGAGCTCAACCTGTCGCAGGAACTGCACGAGAACATGAACCTGTTCGGTCGCGTGATGTACCCGCAGAGCACGCTGTATTGCATGACCTGTTCGCTGTCCCACGGCGGCGAGGGCCTCGGCGCCTTCATGGGCGAGGACCGCGCGCGGCAGATGGCCGAGGCCGCCGGCTTCAGTCGCTTCCGCAAGGTGCCTTCGGAGTGGCCGCCGCTGCCGGCGCTGTTCGAACTGCGACCCTGAGGTTGCACGCCCGGAGTCGCCTGGCGCGGCTCCGGGGCGAGGGTGGCGTCCGCGCCACCCGCAGCCCGGTGTGTCCGGGACCGCCGCAGTCGTTTCGTCCCTGTCTGCCTCGGCCTGAAGTCTTCGCTGCGAAGACCCTCGTCCTTATATAAGCAGGGGAGTTGCTGCGATCAGAGGTCGAGAGCCTGCGGCACTCGTTCAAGCGAGCGATGTGGCTGTCAGGAAACCTTCCCCTGTTACCGAATGGAGCAATGTTGCTCCTTGTGTGTGCAACAACGCCCCACTTCCCGGAAGCCTGGCGAACCGCGTGAAAACCGTTCGGAGCGCCTTTCGTCGCAGGATTCCTCGGTAATTCTCCGCGCTTTAATTCAACTCTCTGATTTTAAAAGTTTAATACTCGAAACAAGGCTGTTTCGCCGGTGAACTTTCATCTGGCATGGCTTCTGCAAGTTTTATATTTAAAACGATGTTTCATATATAAAACAATACAAGAGGCTTAGTCCAGATGAGAGCGACGTCGTTGAGCATCCTCACTTCCGAGCATTCGCTACCTGTAGCCGCTCCTGCGGATAGCCGTCTCGAAATCGAATTCCGCGGCGTCGCCAAGCATTTTCCGGGCCGCGGCAAAAGCGCGGCGACCCTCGCGGTGCAGGGGCTCGACCTGGCCATCCGCCGCGGCGAGGTGGTGTCCATCATCGGGCCGTCCGGTTGCGGCAAGAGCACCCTGCTGAACATGGGGGCGGGTCTCTACGCACCCAGCGAAGGCGAGGTGCGGGTCGGCGGCGAGCGGGTCAGCGGTCCGGTACGCAAGGTCTCTTTCATGTTGCAGAAGGACCTGCTGATGCCCTGGCGCAGCATTCGCCGCAACATCGAGCTGGGCCTGGAGATCGACGGTCGCGCGGCCGGCGAACGGCGCGCCATCGCCGAGGAAATGCTGGAGAAGTGCCACCTCGCCGGTTTCGCCGAGCACTATCCGTTCCAGCTTTCCGGCGGCATGCGCCAACGCGCCGCCCTGGCCCGAACCCTGGCCACCGACCCGCAGGTGCTGTTCCTCGACGAGCCGTTCTCGGCCCTCGACGCGCAGACCAAGATGATCCTCCAGCAGGACCTGGCGCGGATGCTCTGCGAGCAACGCAAGACCGCGCTGTTCATTACCCACGACCTGGTCGAGGCGATCGCCATGTCCGATCGCATCCTGGTGATGAGCGCGCGGCCGGGCACCATCGTCGAGGAGATCGAGGTCGGCCTGCCGCTGCGCGACAACCCGCTGGAGCGCCGCAAGCTGCCGGAGATCGGGCCGCTGGTCGGGCGCCTGATGACCCTGCTGAAAGTGGGCGAGAGCGCCGAGCTGCACTGATCGCCGCCTGCCGATCCGAATTCCGCTACAGGAGCCGCTGATGTCCAAGTCATTGCTCAACGCCGCATTGTGCGGCGCGTTGTTCGCCGCCGGCCTGTCCGTCCAGGCCGCCCCGCGGGAAGTCACCTACCTGCTGCCGGCACCGCCGAACTCGCCGGCCTTCGCACCCTGGGTGATCGCCCGGGAGAAGGGCTACTACGCCGACCTGGGCCTGAAGGTGACCTTCGTCGCCGGCAAGGGCGGGGTCGACGTGGCCAAGCAGATCGGCGCCGGCAACGCACCGGTCGGCGGCGCCATCGGCGATACGCCGATCGTGGTGCGCGCCAACGGCATCCCGGTGAAAGCCGTGGCGGTGCTCGGTGCCGGCGGGGTGACCATGATCGCCACCGATGGCACGGCCGGTATCGACAGCGTCAAGGACCTCAAGGGCAAGACCCTGACCGTGATGTCCTACTCCGACACCACCTACTACGCCCTGCTGGCGTCGATGCGCAAGGCTGGCCTGGGCAAGTCCGACGTGGACATCCAGGCGGCCGGCCCATCCGGCGTCTGGCAACTGTTCTCCGCCGGCCGCTCGCAGGCCATGGCCGGCGTGCCGGACTGGGTGGTGAGTGCCGAGGACGCCGGCCGGCAGGTGAAGTTGCTGCCGGGCAGCGAGGTGTTCGAGAGCATGGCCCAGGCGATCCTCGCCTCGGACGAGGCCATCGAGAAGCAGCCTGAGGTGGTCGGCGGGGTGGTCAGGGCGACCCTCATGGGCATGCGCGACATCATCGCCGACCCAAGGCAGGCCGCCGCCACCTTCGCTGCCGCGGTGCCCGCCTACAAGGGCCGCGAGGCCAGCCTGGAACGGGTCCTGCGGCTCTATGTCGAGCACGTCTACGCCAACCAGCAGCCGCTCGGGCACATCGATCCGCAGCGCCTGGACAAGGTTCGCAGGTTCTACGTCAGCGAAGGCATCGTCGGCCGCGAGACGCCGCTGGACGAGCTTTACACCAACCGTTTCGTCGAGTCCGCCGACCTGACCGCGCAGCACGGAGCCCGCCCATGAACCTCTCCACCAGACCCTTGCTCGGCAGTCTCGCGCTGTTGTTCCTGTTCCTCGCTGCCTGGCAGTGGGGGCCCGGCCTGCTCGGCATGCCCGAGTTCGTCCTGCCGGGGCTGAGCCGGGTGGCGGCGGAGGGCGTGGCCATGTGGCACGGCGCCGGACTGCTGGAGCACACGGCGATCACCAGCCTGGAGATCGTCGTCGGTTTCGCCCTGGGCGCGCTGCTTGGCGTGAGCATCGGCGTTGCCCTCGGCCTGTCGCCGACCACCGAGGCCATGCTCTCGCCCTACATCCTGGCGCTGCAGATCGCGCCGAAGGTGGCCTTCGCCCCGCTGTTCGTGATGTGGCTGGGCTATACGGTGTACCCGAAGATCCTCATCGCCGTGCTGATCGTGTTCTTCCCGGTGATGATCAACGTGCTCTCGGCCATCCGCACCGTCGACCCGGACATGATTAACCTGGTGCGCGCGATGAGCGCCAGCCGTTGGCAGATCTTCCGCCTGGTGGAGTTCCCCTCGGCGATGGCCGCGCTGTTCTCCGGCCTGCGCATCGCCTCCACCCTGGCGGTGATCGGCGTCACCGTCGGCGAGCTGGTGGGCGGCAACAAGGGCCTCGGCTTCCTGCTGGTGGATGCCGAAGGGCAGGGCAACACCGCCGGGGTGTTCGTCGCCATCGTCATGCTCACCCTGATCGGCGTGCTCGCCTATGGCGCGGTGGTCTGGGCCGAGAAGCGCGTCCTGCATTACCTGCCGAAAGCCAACCTGGGCACGGTGTGAACGCCATGAGCCAGAACTCTCTTCTCGACGGTCGCCGCGTGCTTCTCACCGGCGGCGCCCGCGGCCTCGGCTACGCCTTCGCCGAAGCGGCGGCACGCGCCGGCGCCCGGGTGGTGATCGCCGACATCCTGGAGGAACGCGTGCAGCGCTCCGCCCGTGAACTCGCCGAGCAGGGCCTGGATATCAGCGGCCTGCCACTGGACCTGGCCGACCCGGTTTCGATCGAGCGCTGCGTGGCCGCGGCGGTCGAGCGCCTGGGCGGTCTCGACGGCCTGGTGAACAACGCCTCCATCACCAACTCCGGCGGCAAGAGCTGCGAAGAACTGGAGATCGAGGTGTTCGACCGGGTGCTCCAGGTCAACGTGCGCGGCACCTGGCTGATGACCCGTGCCTGCCTGCCGGCGCTGCGCGAGTCCGGACGTGGCGCGGTGGTCAACCTGGCCTCCGACACCCCGCTGTGGGGCGCGCCCAACCTGCTCGCCTACAGCGCCAGCAAGGGCGCGCTGATCGCCATGACCCGCAGCCTGGCCCGCGAGCTGGGCGGCGACGGCATCACCGTCAACGCCATCGCTCCCGGACTGGTGGAGGTCGAGGCCACCGAGTACGTGCCGGCCGCCCGCCACCGGCTCTACCGCGAGCAGCGCGCGCTCCAGCGCGGCCAACAGCCGGCGGATGTCTGCGGCGCGGTGCTGTTCGCCCTTTCCGACCTTTCCCGCTTCATCACTGGACAAACCTTGCCGGTCAACGGCGGGTTCGTCATGCCCTGATCCGGAGGACTCCATGACCGATCTGAACCAGAACGCCCCGAAATCCTGGGACCGCCCCGAAGGCGCCAGCTTCGAGGAGTGGTGCAACACCCGCATCGCCCGTTACTCCACCCGCAAGTACGACTGGAACGCGCTGAAGTTCCAGGCCGACTACGACCCCAGGTTCCGCCGCGCGCAGATGCGCTACATCGGCACCGGCGGCACCGGTGTGGCCAGTGACATGAACACCATTCCGTCCGAGCACTTCACCTTTTCCACCATGGTCATCCCGGCGGGTCACGAAGGCCCGCCGCACCTGCACATCGACGTCGAGGAAGTGTTCTTCGTCCTGCGCGGCAAGCTCAAGGTGGTGCTGGAGAAGGACGGCGAGCGCTTCGAGACCATCCTCACCGACCGCGACGTGATTTCCGTGCCGCCGGGCGTGTACCGCGAGGAGATCAACATCGGCGACGAGGATGCGCTGATGTGCGTGATGCTCGGTGCGAAGAAGCCGATCACCCCGACCTACCCGCCGGAGCACCCTCTGGCGAGCATCAAGCGCTGAGGCCGCCGATGAACATGGCGCAGACCCACACCCCCGTCCCGAACCTGCAACAGCGCTTTCCCGAGCGGCTGGTGCAACTGGCCGACGGCGCCCAGCTGGCCATCCGCGAATGCGGCCAGGGCCCGGTGGTGGTGCTGTTGCACGGCATCGGTTCGGGCTCGGCGTCCTGGCTGCATTGCGCCCAGCGCCTGGCCGCCGGCAATCGGGTGATCGCCTGGGACGCGCCGGGTTACGGCCTGTCCACGCCGCTGCCGCCGGCCCGGCCCAAGGCCTGCGACTACGCCGCGTGCCTGGAGCTGCTGCTGGATGCGCTGGGCGTGGAGAGCTGCCTGCTGGTGGGCCACTCCCTCGGCGCGCTGATGGCCACGGCCTACGCCGCCGGCATCGGCGCGGCGCGGGTGCGCCGCCTGGTGCTGCTCAGCCCGGCGCGCGGCTACGGCGCCGCCGAGCTGCGCGACAGCGGCGCCCAGGTGCGCCGCCAGCGCCTGGAGAACCTGGAGCGCTTCGGTATCGACGGCATGGCCAGCGAGCGCACCGCGCGCCTGCTCGGCCGCAACCCCAGCGAGGAGGCCCTGGCCTGGGTGCGCTGGAACATGGCGCGGCTCAACCCCGAGGGCTACCGCCAGGCCGTCGAGCTGCTCTGCGGCGACGACCTGCTGGGCAACGGGCAGCCTGCCGCTCCTTGCGAGGTGCATTGCGGCGAGGACGACGGCATCACCACGCCCGAGAGTTGCGGCGCCATCGCCCGCCAGCTCGGCGCGTCGTTCTCGTCGATTCCCGGGGCCGGCCACGCCAGCCCGATCGAACAACCCGAAGTGGTCGCAGGACGCATCGGCCACGCGCAACGCCTCTCTCTTGAAGGAACCGCCAATGGATAAGTCAGACGATTCGCAAGACAAGTACATCGTGCCTGGCCTCGAACGCGGCCTGCTGCTGCTCTGCGAGTTCAGCCGGAAGGACCGTACCCTGACGGCGCCGGAGTTGGCGCGGCGCCTGAAGCTGCCGCGCTCGACCATCTTCCGCCTGCTGACCACCCTGGAGGCCATGGGCTTCGTCACCCGCAACGGCAACGAGTACCGCCTGGGCATGGCGGTGTTGCGCCTGGGCTTCGAGTACCTGGCCTCGCTGGAGCTGACCGAACTCGGCCAGCCGCTGCTGAACCGCCTGTGCGACGAGATCCGCTACCCCTGCAACCTGGTGGTGCGCGACGGCCGTTCGATCGTCTACGTGGCCAAGGTTTCGCCATCCACCCCGCTGAGCAGCTCGGTGAACGTCGGGACCCGGTTGCCGGCCCACGCCACGGTGCTCGGCCGCATCCTGCTGCAGGACCTGAGCCTGGGCGAGCTGCGCGAGCTGTACCCGGAGGAGCAGCTGGAGCAGTTCTCGCCGAACACCCCGCGCAGCGTGCTGGAACTCTTCGACATGGTCCAGGGCGACCGCCAGCGTGGCTTCGTCCAGGGCGAGGGGTTCTTCGAGGCGAGCATCTCCACCGTCGCGGCGCCGGTACGTGATCACAGCGGTCGCGTCATCGCGGCGATGGGGGCGACCATCGCCGCCGGGCATATCGACCCGGAACGCATCGAGGGACTGGTCAGCCGGGTGCGCAGCAGCGCCGACGAGCTGTCGTACCTGCTCGACTACCGCGCCGACGGCCAGGACAACGTCACCCCGATCTTCCGGAGTCGCCCGCATGAAACCGTATGACCTGTCCAAGGCGGTGGCGGTGGTCACCGGCGGTTCCTCCGGGATCGGCCTGGCCACGGTGGAACTGCTGCTGGAGGCAGGCGCCGCCGTGGCTTTCTGCGCTCGCGACGGCGAGCGCCTGCGTGCCGCCGAGTCCGCGCTACGCCAGCGCTTCCCCGGGGCGCGCCTGTTCGCCAGTGTCTGCGACGTGCTGGATGCGTTGCAGGTGCGCGCCTTCGCCGAAGCCTGCGAGAGAACGCTGGGGTGCGCCAGCATCCTGGTGAACAACGCCGGCCAGGGCCGCGTCTCGACCTTCGCCGAGACCACGGACGAGGCCTGGAGCGAGGAACTGCAACTGAAGTTCTTTTCCGTCATCCACCCGGTACGCGCTTTCCTGCCGCAACTGGAAAGCCGCGCCGACGCGGCCATCGTCTGCGTCAACTCGCTGCTGGCCAGCCAGCCGGAGCCGCACATGGTGGCTACCAGCGCGGCCCGCGCCGGGGTGAAGAACCTGGTGCGCTCCATGGCCTTCGAGTTCGCGCCTAAGGGCGTACGGGTCAACGGCATCCTCATCGGCCTGGTCGAGTCCGGCCAGTGGCGGCGCCGTTTCGAAGCCCGCGAAGAGCGCGAGCTGGACTGGGCGCAATGGACCGCGCAGCTGGCGCGGAACAAGCAGATTCCCCTGGGACGCCTGGGCAAGCCGATCGAGGCGGCCCGCGCCATCCTGTTCCTCGCATCTCCCCTGTCTGCCTATACGACGGGCAGTCATATCGACGTTTCCGGAGGGTTGTCCCGTCATGCGTAACGCAAGCCAAGTCACCGTCGGCGCCGCCATCGCCGCCTTCCTCGAACAGTGCGAGGTGAAGGCCGCCTTCGGGGTGATCTCGATCCACAACATGCCGATCCTCGATGCCTTCGCCAGCCGCGGCAACATCCGTTTCGTGATGGCCCGCGGCGAGGCCGGGGCGGCCAACATGGCCGATGCCTACGCCCGCACCAGCGGTGGCTTGGGCGTGTGCCTGACCAGCACCGGAACCGCCGCCGGCAACGCTGCCGGGGCGCTGGTCGAGGCGCTCACTGCCGGCACCCCGCTGCTGCACCTGACCGGGCAGATCGAAACCCCCTACCTGGATCGGAGCCTCGCCTACATCCACGAGGCGCCGGACCAGTTGAGCATGCTCAAGGCCATCTCCAAGGCGGCCTTCCGCGTGCGCAGCGTCGACACCGCCATCAGCACCCTCAAGCTGGCCGTGCAAACCGCCCTGACCGCGCCCGCCGGCCCGGTGAGCGTGGAAATCCCGATCGATATCCAATCGGCGCTGATCAACCTGCCGGCCGACCTGTCGCCGCTGCCGGTGCCGGTGGCCAGGCCCTCCGAGCAAGCCCTGGACGACCTAGCCGAGCGTTTCGCCCAGGCGCGGCGACCGATGCTCTGGCTGGGGGGCGGTGCCCGGCATGCCGGCCCGCAGGTACAACGCCTGCTGGCCATGGGCGTGGGCGTGGTCACCAGCACCCAGGGGCGTGGCATCGTCCCGGAAGACGACACGCGTTCCCTCGGCGCCTTCAACCTGAACAAACCGGTGGAGCGGTTCTACCAGAGCTGCGACGCCATGCTCGTGGTGGGCTCGCGCCTGCGCGGCAACGAAACCCTCAAGTACGAACTCAAGCTCCCGCGTCCGCTTTACCGGGCAGACGCCGATGCCACGGCGGAGGGCCGCTGCTACCCCAGCGATTTCTTCGTCTGCGGCGATTCCGAACGGGTCCTCAAGGGGCTCGCCGACCGCCTGGAAGGGCGCCTGTCGGTGGACCCGGCCTTCGCCGCGGATCTCGCCGCCGCGCGCAACCAGGCCCGCGCCCAGTTGGTGGACGGCCTTGGCCCCTACGCTTCGCTGGTGGAGCAACTGCAGGCGCTGGCCGGCCGCAATTTCAACTGGGTGCGCGACGTCACCGTCTCCAACAGCACCTGGGGCAACCGCCACCTGAATATCTTCAGCCCCCGCGCCGGCGTCCACGCCCTCGGCGGTGGCATCGGCCAGGGCCTGGCCATGGGCATCGGCGCGGCGGTCGGCGCGGCGGAAACCGCGCCTGGGCGCAAGACCTTCGTGCTCGCCGGCGACGGCGGCTTCATCCTCAACCTGGGCGAACTGGCCACCGCCGTGCAGGAGCGGGCCGACATGCTCATCGTGCTGATGAACGACCAGGGTTACGGGGTGATCAAGAACATCCAGGACGCCGCCTACGGTGGCCGCCGCTGCTACGTCGACCTGCACACCCCGGACTACGCCCAACTGTCGGCTTCCCTCGGCCTGCGTCATGCCAAGGTCAGCGATCTGAAGGATTTCAGCGCCGTGCTCGATGGCGCCCTGGCCGAGCCAGGTCCCTTCCTGCTGGAGGTGGACATGCTCGCGGTGGGCAGCTTCAAGAGCATTTTCGCCGGCCCGCCGACCAACGATGCCAAGACCGACAAGGCCACCGCCTGAGGCTCTCGCCATGCTGAATATCGTCATGATCGGCTGCGGCGCCATCGGCGCCGGCGTCCTGGAACTGTTGGAAAACGATCCGCAACTGAGGGTCGATGCGGTGATCGTTCCTCGCGACTCCGAGACCCAGGTCCGCCATCGCCTGGCCAGCCTGCGCCGGCCGCCGCGGGTACTCAGCGCGCTGCCGGCCGGAGAGCGCCCCGATCTTCTGGTGGAGTGCGCCGGGCACCGCGCCATCGAGCAGCACGTGCTGCCGGCGCTGGCCCAAGGCATTCCCTGCCTGGTGGTCTCGGTGGGCGCGCTGTCCGAGCCGGGCCTGGTGGAGCGCCTGGAAGTCGCGGCGCAAGCCGGAGGCAGCCGCATCGAGCTGCTGCCCGGCGCCATCGGCGCCATCGATGCGCTGTCGGCGGCCAGGGTCGGTGGCCTCGAGTCGGTGCGCTACACCGGGCGCAAGCCGGCGAGCGCCTGGCTGGGGACGCCGGGCGAGACGGTCTGCGACCTGCAGCGCCTGGAGAAGGCGCGGGTGATCTTCGACGGCAGCGCCCGCGAGGCGGCGCGGCTCTATCCGAAGAACGCCAATGTCGCCGCCACCCTGTCGCTCGCCGGCCTCGGCCTGGACCGCACCCAGGTGCGCCTGATCGCCGACCCCGAAAGCTGCGAGAACGTGCACCAGGTGGAAGCCAGCGGCGCCTTCGGCGGCTTCGAACTGACCTTGCGTGGCAAACCGCTGGCGGCCAACCCGAAGACATCGGCGCTGACCGTGTACAGCGTGGTCCGAGCGTTGGGCAACCACGCCCACGCGATTTCGATCTAGGGACGACTACCGTGATTGACCTGAACCCGATCCAACCCATCTGCATCGCCGGCGAGTGGCGAGCGGGCGGCGGCGACCTCTACGAAAGCCTCTATCCGGCCACCGGCGAGGCCGTCGCCCGCCTGCATGCGGCCAGCCTGGAGGACGTGGAGGAAGCCATGGCCGGCGCCCACCGCGCCTTCCGTGAGAGCGGCTGGGCCCAGCGCAAGCCTCATGAGCGGGCCACCGTGCTTTATCGTATCGCCGCGCTGATCCGCGAGCGCAGCGAAGAACTGGCGCAGTTGCAGCGCCTGGACAACGGCAAGCCGATCAGGGAAACCCGCAACCTGGTGGCCAGCGCCGCCGCCACCTTCCAGTTCTTCGCCGCCGCCTGCGAGACCCTGGAGGAAAGCATCACGCCGTCGCGCGGCGACTTCGTCAGCATGAGCGTGTACGAGCCCATGGGCGTGGTGGTTGCCATCACCCCGTGGAACTCGCCCATCGCCTCCGAGGCGCAGAAGCTCGCCCCGGCCCTGGCCGCCGGCAACGCGGTGGTGGTCAAGCCGGCCGAGATCACCCCGCTGGCCGCCCTGGCGCTGGCGCGCATCTGCGATGAGGCCGGCCTGCCGCGTGGGCTGGTCAGCGTGCTGCCGGGCAAGGGCGCGCTGATCGGCGATGCCCTGACCCGCCACCCCCTGGCCAGGCGCGTATCCTTCACCGGCGGCACCCGCACCGGCAAGCACATCGCGCGCATCGCCGCCGACAAGATGATGCCGGTGTCCCTGGAACTGGGCGGCAAGTCGCCGACCATGGTGCTGGCCGACGCCGATCTCGACCACGCGGTGGCCGGCGTGCTCTATGGCATCTTCAGCTCCAGCGGCGAATCCTGCATTGCCGGCTCGCGGTTGTTCGTCGCCAGCGAGCGCTACGACGAATTCATGGAGCGCCTGGCCACCGGCGCCGCGGCCCTGCGCGTCGGCGACCCGGCCGACGAGCGCACCCAGATGGGCCCGCTGATCAGCGCGCGGCACCGCGAGTCGGTGGAGCGCTATGTCGAGATGGGCGTGGCCGAGGGCGGTCGCCTGCGCACGGGGGGCGTACGTCCCCATGGCGCAGCCTTCGATCGTGGCTACTTCTACACCCCGACCATTATCGAGGGGCTCACCAATGGCGCCCGCCTGTGCCGGGAAGAGGTCTTCGGCCCGGTGCTGGTGGCCATGCCTTTCGCCAGCGAAGAGGCCCTGATCGAGGAGGCCAACGACAGCTGCTACGCGCTGGCCGCCGGCATCTGGACCCGCGACTTCCAGCGCGCCTGGCGGCTCGGCCGCGCCGTGCAGGCCGGCACCGTGTGGATCAACACCTACAAGCAGTTCTCCATCTCCACCCCCTTCGGCGGCTGGCGCGACAGCGGCCTGGGCCGCGAAAAGGGCCGCCTGGGGATACTCCAGTACATGGAGCAGAAGAGCCTCTACTGGGGCCTGAACGAACAGCCGCTGGCCTGGGCCGGCAGCCACTGATGAGGAAGACGCGATGAGCGTATCGGGAATCGACGAAATCACCTACGGCGTGGAAGACCTGGCCACCAGTGCGAGTTTCTTCGCCGACTGGGGCCTGGCGCAGGTCGAGGCGAGCGAGGACCAGGTGGTCTTCGAAAGCCTCAACGGCTGCCGCGTGATAGTCGCGGCGCGGGACAAGCCCGGCCTGCCGCCGGCCATCGAGGAAGGCTCGACCCTGCGTGAAGTGGTCTGGGGTGTGGAGAGCGAGGCGGACCTCAAGCGGTACGCCGAGCGCATCGCCAATGATCCCGGCTTCATCGAGGGCGAGGGCCGTATCGGCTGCACCGACCCGAACGGTCTGGCCGTGCGCCTGCAGGTCACCCGTAAACGCGACATCCAGGTGGCCTGCGGCCAGTCCAACACCTGGCAGTTCAAGGGCCGGATCAACCAGGCCAGCCCCATCTACGAGCGTGCGCAGCCCGTCGAAGTCGGCCACGTGGTGTTCTTCGTCAAGGACGTCAACGCCTGCGAACGCTTCTACCGCGAGCGCTTCGGCTTCGTCTGCTCCGATCGCTATCCGAATCGCGGCGCCTTCCTGCGTTGCGCGGAGGAGGGCGGCCACCACGACCTGTTCATGCTGCAACTGCCGCAACCGCGCGCCGGCCTGAACCACGTGGCGTTCACCGTGCGCGATATCCATGAGGTGTTCGGCGGCGGCATGCACATCGCCCGCTGCGGCTGGGATACCGAGATCGGCCCGGGTCGGCATCCGGTGTCCTCGGCGTACTTCTGGTACTTCCGGAACCCCGCCGGCGCCCTCGTCGAGTACTACGCCGACGAGGACCAACTGACCGGCGAGTGGCAGGCCCGCGAGTTCGAACCTGGCCCTACGGTGTTCGCCGAATGGGCCATCGCCGGTGGCCTGGACGGCAATACCCGGCGACAGAAAAGCGTCGAGGCACCGCAGGGCCGGTTCCTCACCGACAAACCCAGGAGTTGAGACGAGCATGATCGACACCTTGTTGCTGACCGTGCTGCTCCGGCACGACCAGTCGAAGAATCTCGACGAGATCCAGGCCCGCATGAAGGCCATGGACTGGTGGGAGCGCTTTCCGGGAGAGGGCGTGGAGATCGTTTCCTGGACCGTCGCCATGGGCCTCGGCCAGATCGTCACCCTGCGCCTGCCGCCGGCCCTGCTGCCACGCGTCAACGTCGAACTGGAGCGCTCCGCCTGGGGCGTGTTCCGCACCGAATGCTACCCGACCTACGACTTCGTCCCGGTTCGCGAAACCATCCGCGAACGGGTCCGCACTGGAGGCCAATGACATGCAAGACCGTTACCTCGAACCCCATCAGGCCCGTACCCGCGAGCCGAACGCCTTCGAAGACCTGCTCGGCGATTCCATCGAGCGCGCCTACGCCGCCGGCCTGCACGACCTGCCGGGGCTGCTCGGCTACCTCAACCAGGCTGGCCCGACCTGCCCGGGCGGCGGTCCCTGGACCGAGGAAGCCTACAAGACCCTGATGGCCCGCCTGGGCGCGTGAACTCCCCCGAGAGGAAACCGCTATGAGCACCGTGGACCCTGTTGAACAGCTTCTCGCCAACGGCCTGAAGAACCTCTGGTACCCGATCTGCCCGGTGGGCTTCATCGAGGACAAGCCGGTGTCCCTGCGCCGCCTGGGCTACAAGCTGGCCGTCTGGCGCGATACCGACGGCACCCTGCATGCCCTCGAAGACCATTGCCCGCACCGTGGCGCGCCGCTGTCGCGCGGGGTGAACCTGGGCGACCGCCTGCAATGCCCCTACCACGGCGTGGAAGTGCGCTGCGACGGCGTTACCGCCCGCGTGCCCGGCAGCCCCGGCTGCAAGCTGGAAGGCAGCCAGGCCACGCGCTTCTTCCACATCACCGAGGCGGCCGGCGCCGTGTGGCTGTACAACTCGGCGGGCAATGTCGAGGAAGCCCCGCCGCTGGTGCTGCCCGAGCAACTGACCGACCCCGAGTTTTCCCACTTCCTCTGCTATACCGAGTGGCGCGGCGACTACCGCTACGTGCTGGACAACGTCATGGACCCCATGCACGGCACCTACCTGCACAAGCAGTCGCACTCCATGTCCGAGGGCGAAAGCCAGGCACGCTTCGTCACCCGCGACACCGACACCGGCTTCATCTTCGAGAAGGACGGCCAGCGCGGGGTCAACTTCGACTGGACCGAATGGGCCGACACCGGGATGCACTGGATGCGCCTGGAGATTCCCTATCCGAAGACCGGCGGCCCGGGTGGCAACTTCCATATCGTCGGCAGCTACACGCCGATCGCCCGCGACCTCTGCGCGGTGTTCCACTGGCGTTGCCGGCCGCTTACCGGCTGGCAGCGTGACACCTGGCGCTTCCTCTACAGGAACCGCCTGGAGGTGCGTCACTGGGCGGTGCTGGAGCAGGACCGGGAAATGCTCGAGTTCATGGAGCCGGACGCCAACCAGAGGGAGAACCTCTACCAGCACGACCTCGGCCTGGTGCGCCTGCGGCGGCACCTGAAGAACCTGGCCAAGGCCCAGCTGGAACTGATCGAGGCCCGGCAACTGTGACCGTCGTGCGCCGGATCCGCGCCGCGGCGCTACCCGACCTGCCGGATGCAAGCTGGTCCAATGCCCTGCTGGTGGGAGAGGAGCTGGTGATGTCCGGCATGACCGCGCACCCGGCCACCCGCCAGGCCGTCGAGCGCGGCGCCGCGCTCGACGCCCATGCCCAGGCCCTGGTGGTGCTGGGCAAGGTGAAGGCGCTGCTGGAGGCGGCGGGAGGCCATGTCGGCAACCTCTACAAGCTCAACGTCTACGTCAGCCGCATCGCCGACAAGGACGCTATTGGGCGCGCGCGGCAGGAGTTCTTCGCCGGCCAGGGCACTTTTCCCGCCTCCACCCTGGTCGAGGTGAGCGGCCTGGTGTTTCCCGAACTGCTGGTGGAGATCGACGCCTGGGCGCGCCTCGATATCGACCTGGCGAACTGCGACGAAGCCTGAAAGCGAGGTAGAAGATGACTCACGACAACAGACTGGCGGCCTTCGTCCATACCCTGCGCTTCGAGGCGCAGGGTATCCTCGGCGTCGAACTGCGCCCGCAGGGCGACCAGGTCTTTCCGCCATTCAGCGCCGGCGCGCATATCGACCTGCACCTGCCCAACGGCCTGGTGCGCAGCTACTCGCTGCTCAACTCGCCGGAGGACTGCGGCCGCTATGTGCTCGGCATCCTGCGTGATCGCGGCAGCCGCGGCGGCTCCGCGTTCGTCCACGATAGCCTGCGGGTCGGCATGCAATTGCAGATATCCCGGCCGCGCAACCTGTTCCCGCTGGAGGAAAACGCTGCGCACAGCGTACTGGTGGCCGGTGGCATCGGCGTGACGCCGATCTACTGCATGTTCAACCGCCTGCGTGCGCTGGGACGTTCGGTGGAGCTGCTCTACTGCGCGCGCTCGCGCCAGGAAGCCGCCTTCGTCGAAGAACTGGCCGCCAGCGATGCCGCTATCCAGCTGCATTTCGACGACGAGAAGGGCGGCCCCATGGATCTCGGCGCCTTCCTTGGCGCACGGGCGTCCACCGCGCATTTCTACTGTTGCGGGCCGACCCCGATGATCGATGCCTTCGAGACGCACTGCGAACGCCTCGGCCATCCGCATGTGCATATCGAGCGCTTCGCCGCCGCGCCCCAGGCCCCGGCGGCGCCCCAGGGCAGCTACGAAGTGCGCCTGGCGCGCAGCGGCACGAGCATCGAGGTGCCGAGCGGCAAGTCGTTGCTCGACGCCCTGCTGGAAGCTGGCGTGGCGGTCGATTGCAGTTGCCGCGAGGGCGTTTGCGGTTCCTGCGAGACCCGTGTGCTGGAAGGCGAGCCGGAGCATCGCGACGGCGTCCTGACCAAGGCGGAAAAGATCGCCAACCAGACCATGATGGTCTGCGTGTCCGGCTGCAAGGGATCGCGCCTGGTGCTCGACCTCTGATCCCCGGTTATTCCCGCGTTGCCTTTGGACCGGCGTTTGTAACGCCGGTTTTTTTGCCTGGGGATCGAGCCCGGCCAAGGTTGGAATAGCGTTCCGGGGGGGACGAAAAGTGTCACCGTGATCTTTCTACGCACCCGCTTCGGGCGTTTTCGTTACCTTGCCAAGAGCCTGTTTCGAGGGTGAAAAGAAGTTGCGCGTTTAATATATAAACAACTGTATTTAAAGGATTTTTTTGTTTTGGTAGATTGTTCTTGCACTGGCATGGTTAATGCTCGAAACGTTGTGCCGCATATGAAACGAAGTGCGGAGCGATAACACAACCGAGGCCGTTCCGCCGGCCGGGAAAAATAAAAAACAAGAGCAACCGGAAACCAACTATCCAAGGCCACCCGCGCTGTCGGCGAAGTTCGCCGAAGGGGTTCGGCTTGCTCGAAAAAACGCTGCCCTGGCGCACTCGTAGACGAGGTCATGATGAAAACCCATCCGCTGTTCCCCGTACTTCTTCTTTCCAGTCTTTCGGCCCTGGCCGCTTCGCCGCCGTCCGAGGCGTCGAAGACCGGCAAGCCTTTCCCGCATGTCGGCCTGCGCAGCGACGACGGGCGCAGCAGCCTGGATATCGGCGGCGCGCTGCGGGTGAACTACCGCGACGAACACTGGAAGAGCACGGAAAACAATGGCCGCCTGCTGTTCGATACCTTCCGCCTGGATATCCAGGCAACCCACGAGGACTTCTTTTCCGACCTCGGCTACTGGTTCCAGGACGACGGCAAGCGGGCCATCGACCGCGGCTTCGTCGGCTATCGCTTCAGCGACCTATCCAGCCTGCAATTGGGCGCGCCGTTCAAGCCGTTCGGCCTGGAGCCCTATCCGCAGTTCGGCTGGAGCTACCACATCCCGTTCTTCCTGGGCTACGGGGTCAGCGCCGGCAGCGGCGCCAAGTACGTCTACAAGGACGCCGACTGGCATGTCCAGGCCGGCTATTTCCCACGGATGCTGCCGGGCGGTGTGCGCTATTCGCCGGAAGTCGGCCGTTATGCCGACCTGGACGACAACGCGGTCGCGGCGATTCATTCGCGGCAGGACAACGAGAAACGTGACCAGCTCAACCTGCGGGTCGCCCGTAATCTCGCCGGAGATGGCTGGAAAAGCGAGTTGGGCGCGTCGCTGGCGGCCTCGCGCCTGTACAACGCGACCACCAGGGACGATGGCCGCTACTGGGCGGCGGGGTTGCATGGTGTGCTCAACGCCGGCAACTGGACGTTCAGCGGCGAAGCCATTCGCTACGCTTTCGATCCGAAGAACCCGGCGGGCGTCAGCGACGACGTGGTACTCATGGGTACCAACGGCCTGACCCCGGCCTACCTGATGGCCGCCAGGGCCTCGGTGGCGTCCTTCAACGTCGCCTACGACGTGCCGACGCCGAACCTGGGCATGCTGAAGAAGCTGCGCTTCTACAACGACTACAGCCGCATGTTCAAGGACAAGGCCGGCTGGGACGACTCGCAGATGTATACCGCAGGGGTGCAGTTCTTCGCCTTGCCGATCATGGGCTGGCTGGACTTCACCTGGGGACGCAACGCCAATCCCTACGGCGGTGCCGAGAGCGGCACGGGCTTCAGCAGCACCAGTTCGTCGCGCAGCAACGAGTGGATATTCCGCACCAACCTGAACATCGGCTACTACTTCTGAACGGCGGAAAAAACGAAGCCCCGCCAATTGCGGGGCTTGCTTGCGGTGTGGACGGCGCTGCTCACAGGTCGAAGTCGTAGTCTGACAACTGGCGCTGCAGGCGGCGTTCTTCCAGCAGGTTGTCGATGATGCGACGCTTGGTCAGGTTGGTCTTGGCCACCTCGACGCTGGTTTCCTCGCCGTCATCCTCTTCAACGCCGGCTTCGTCGTCGATCTCGAGTTCTTCTTTGGCTTTTGCCATGACATTCACTCCAACTTATGGGGTGGTAATGGCGCACCTTATAGCGACAAAGCCGTGGCTGGTAAAAAAGATTTTTTCAATCGTAAAGATAGGATTTCGAATAGTTGATCAATCGTCTGAAGTCTTGTGCTTGTATTCGCACAGGTCCTCGATCCGACAGCTTCCGCATTGCGGCTTGCGCGCCTTGCAGACGTAGCGGCCATGCAGGATCAGCCAGTGGTGGGCATCGAGCAGGTACTCGCGCGGCACGAACTTCAGCAGTTTCTTCTCCACTTCCAGAACGTTCTTTCCCGGTGCTATGCCGGTGCGGTTGGCGACGCGGAAGATATGCGTGTCCACCGCCATGGCCAGTTGCCGGAAGGCGGTATTGAGCACCACGTTGGCGGTCTTGCGGCCAACCCCGGGCAGGGCTTCGAGGTCCTCGCGGTTGTCGGGGACCTGGCCGCCGTGCTTTTCGATGAGGATGCGGCAGGTTTCGATGACGTTCTTCGCCTTGCTGTTGTAGAGGCCGATGGTCTTGATGTACTCCGACAGCCCCTCGACGCCGAGGGCGTGGATCGCCTCGGGGGTGTTGGCCACCGGATAGAGGCGGGCGGTGGCCTTGTTCACCCCGACGTCGGTGGCCTGGGCGGAGAGGATCACCGCGATGAGCAGTTCGAAGGGGGTGGTGTAGGCCAGTTCGGTCCTTGGCTCGGGGTTGTCTTCGTGCAGTCGGCGGAAGATCTCCGCGCGCTTGGCGGCATTCATTCAATCACTCCGGTGACGCGGACGCGCTGGCGCTGGGTGGCGGGTACGTCGCCCGCCTGCACCTTGGCGCGTTCCGCCAGGCTTTCATCGATACGGTTCTTCAGGGCGATCAGCAGGCCGAGCATGATGAACGCGCCCGGCGGCAGGATCGCCAGCAGGAAGCCCTGGTACTGTGGGAACGGCTGGATCTTCCAGTCCGCCGCCGCCGGGCCGAACAGCAAGTGCATGTCGGCCAGCAGGGTACCCTGGCCGAGCAGCTCGCGCAGGCCGCCGAGGACCAGCAGGACCAGGGCGAAGCCGAGGCCCATCAGCAGTCCGTCGAAGCTGGCGCGCAGCACGCCGTTCTTCGCCGCGAAGGCCTCGGCGCGGCCGAGGATCACGCAGTTGGTGGTGATCAGCGGGATGAAGATGCCGAGGACCTGGTACAGCTCGTAGGTCCAGGCCTGCATCAGCAGTTCGATGCAGGTGGTCAGCACGGCGATGATCATGACGAACGCCGGCAGCCGGATCGCCTCGCTCACCGCGCCGCGCACCAACGATACCGCGGCATTGGAGCAGGCCAGCACGAGCATGGTGGCCAGGCCCAGGCCGAGGGCGTTGACCGTCGAGTTGCTGGTGCCCAGCAGCGGGCAGAGGCCGAGCAACTGGACCAGGCCCGGGTTGTTGCGCCACAGGCCGTTGCGGGCGATCTCGCGGAAATCTTGTTCACTCATGTCCGGCAGCCTCTTCGGGGGCGAGCAGGCGTTCGCGGTTGGCGTCGAAGTAGCGCAGCGCCTTGTGCACGGCGCGGACCACGGCGCGCGGGGTGACGGTGGCGCCGGCGAACTGGTCGAACGTACCGCCGTCCTTCTTCACCGCCCAGCCGGCGTCCGCCGGATCGCCCAGGCTCTTGCCGTCGAAACCGTGCACCCAGGGACTCTTGGCCAGTTCGATGCGGTCGCCGAGGCCGGGGGTTTCCTTGTGCGCGACGACCCGTACGCCGAGCAGCCGGCCCTGGGCGGTGACCCCGACCAGTAGCTGGATGGCGCCGCTGTAGCCATCCGGCGCGCTGGCCTGGAGGATCACTGCGCTGGCCTGCCCGTGCAGGCGGGCGACATAGGCCGGACGCGGCGCATCCAGGCCGAGCAGCTTCGGCGCGAAGGTTGGCACCTGGCTGTCCAGCGGATGGTTGTCGTAGCTGCCCGGCGGCAGCAGTTCCAGCAGGGCGCGGCCGCGCGCCTCGCGCTGGGCTTCGGCGATGCGCGCTTCGGTGAATTGCTGCACCAGTGCTACCAGGCCCACTCCGACCAGGGCGAAGAGCCCGAGCAGGAGGGCATTGCGCAGCATCGAACGGCGAGTCGCGGCGTCCATCAGTCGCCTGCCTTGAAGCCGCGCTCGGCCTTGCGATGGCCGTAGGTGCGCGGCCGGGTGTAGTAGTCGATGGTCGGCGTCGCCAGGTTCATCAGCAGCACGGCGAACGCCACGCCATCGGGATAGCCGCCCCAGGCGCGGATGACGTAGGTGAGGACGCCGACGCCGAGGCCGAAGACCAGCCGCCCGCGATTGCTGGTGGCGCCGGACACCGGGTCGGTGACGATGAAGAAGGCGCCGAGCATGGTCGCCCCGCTGAACAGATGGAACAGTGGCGAGCCATGGGAATCGGAGCCGGAACCATTCCAGAACAGCAGGCTCATGGCGAACAGGCCGGCGAGCATGCCCAGCGGCGCGTGCCAGGTGAACAGCCGGCGCCAGAGCAGGAACAGGCCGCCGAGGAGGAACGCCAGGTTGACCCACTCGCTGCCGGCGCCGCCGAGATGGCCGAAGGCCGGGTTGCCGGCGAACAGCTCGTCGACGGTCAGGCTGCGGTCGGTCTTCAGCACGTCGAGGGCGGTGGCGTGGGCCCAGGCGTCCGGCCGGCTAGCGAGGCCGAGGAATTCGCGGAGGCTGTCGGGCAGGCCGAGGGCGCTGTCCGGCGAGGGCCAGCGGGTCATTTCCAGGGGAAACGAGACCAGCGCCACGACGTAGCCGAGCATCGCCGGGTTGAACGGGTTCTGTCCGAGGCCGCCGTACAGGTGCTTGCCGAACACCAGGGCGAAGAAGGTCGCCACCAGGGTCAGCCACCAGGGGGCGTAGGGCGGCAGGGCGACGGCCAGCAACAGGGCGGTGACCAGCGCGCTGCCGTCCTTGAGGAACACCCCCGGCGGACGTTTGCGCAGGGCCAGCATGGCGGCTTCGCAGGCCAGCGCGACGAGGCTGGCCCAGGCCAGGTTGAGCAGGGTGCCCGGGCCGTACAGCCAGGTAAGCGTCAACAGGCCGGGGACGCAGGCGCCGAGCACCAGGCGCATGATCGCCGGGGTACGGTTGGAGCCGCGGGCGTGGGGCGAGGTGGGGCGGGGCAGGGCCATGGTCACTCCGTGCCGTGTTCGGTCAGGGCGCGCTCGGCGGCGCTCAGGCGCGTGCGGGCGGCGGCGAGTGCGGCGGGGTCGGCGTTCGCCAGGCGTTCGAGCTTCTTCAGGGCGGCGCGGGCGTAGGCCAGCTCGGTCTTCAGCTCGCGGGTGCGCGGGTCGACCGGGCGCTTGTCGATCCGCACCAGCTCCGGCGCCGGCTTGCCGCAGGCGTCCTCGGCGGCATGCAGGTCGCGCTCGGCGGCTTGCAGCTCGCCGCGCAGGCGTTCCAGCTCGCTGTCCATCACCCCGGCCTGCTCGGCCTTCTTCAAGGCCGCGCGCTTGCCGACCAGGGCGATCTTCGCCCGCTTCAGCGCCGCCTGGCCGTCGTCGCCGGGCGCCGCGGGCTTCGGCGCGTGACGCTCGAGGCGGGCCAGGGTGGCTTCGCAACGCTCGACCTCGGCCCGCAGTTCGTCGAGGGTCGCCCGCTGCTCGGCGCCGGGCGCTTCGCCGAAGGCCTTTTCCGAGCGCTTGAGCTGGGCGCGGGCCATGGCGGCCTGGGCCTTGGCCTTCTTCAGTTCGGCTTCGTCGTCGAGCGCGGCTGGCGGTGCGCTGGGTAGGTCGCGCGGCAGGCTGGCTTCGGCATCGGCCAGGGCCTTGTCGGCGGCCTCGGCGGCGGCGCGCAGTTCCGCGACCAGGCCATGCTGTTCCGGGGTGTCGTGGCTGAGCAACTGTTTCTCGGCCTTCTTCAGGGCCACCCGCGCCATGCTCGCTTCGATCTTCAGCCGTTTCAGTCGTTCGCTGCCGCTACCGGCCTGCTTGCGCGCCCTGGCCCGCTCGATCGCCGCCTGCACCGGGTCGACCGCCGTGGCGGGGGCGGCTTCCTCGCGCTCGGCCTGGGCGGCGCGCACCAGCGCGGCCTTCTCCGCGCGTTGGGCGCGTTCTGCGGCCCGGCGCTCCTCGTCGCGGCGCAGGCGAGCCTGGCGTTGCTCGAAACGCTCACGGGACTGTTCGGCCTTCAGCAGCTTCTGCCGCTGCTCGCGGATCTCCGCCTTGGACGCGCGGTAGTACTGCACCAGGGGAATGCCCGACGGGCAGACGTAGGCGCAGGCGCCGCATTCGATGCAATCGAACAGGTTGTGGGCGAGCAATTGCTCGTGCTCGTCGCCCAGGGCGAAGAAATGCAGTTGTTGTGGCAGCAGGCTGACGGGGCAGACCCGGGCGCAGTCGCCGCAGCGGATACAGGGCATGGCCGGCACTGGTTCCGGCAGCTCCGTGGCATCGCCGGCGAGCAGGCAGTTGCAGGTCTTGATCAGCGGCACCGAGAGATCGGGCAGGGCGAAGCCCATCATCGGCCCGCCCATCAGCACGCGTTGCAGGCGTCCCTCGGCGAGGCCGGCGAACGCCAGCAACTCGTGCACCGGCGTGCCGATCAGCGCCTCGACGTTCATCGGCCGCTCCAGGGCGCTGCCGGCGAGGGTGGTGATCCGCGAGATCAGCGGCCGACCGAGGACGACGGCATCGTGCACGGCGGCCAGGGTGCCGACGTTCTGGCACAGGATGCCGATGTCCGCCGGCAGGCCGTCCGCCGGGACTTCCCTGCCGGTGAGCAACTGGATCAACTGGCGCTCGCCGCCCGAGGGATAGCGGGTCGGCAGGGCGACGATGCGATAGGGCCGTTCACCGAGGGCGGCGCCGAGGGCGGCGATGGCTTCCGGCTTGTCGTCCTCGATGCCGACCAGCACCTCTTCGGGGCACAGGATCTGCACCAGGATATCGATGCCGCCCAGCACCTGCGTGGCGCGCTCGCGCATGAGCAGGTCGTCGGCGCTGATGTAGGGCTCGCATTCGGCGCCGTTCACCACCAGCGTATGGATCTTTTCCGCCGGGCGCGCGGCGAGCTTGGCCGCGGTGGGGAAGCCGGCGCCGCCGAGACCGCCGATGCCGGCCGCGCGGATGCGTTCGAGCAGCGCCAGCGGACTTTCGGCGCGGAAGTCCGGGCAGGGATGCAGCTCGGTCCAGCGCTCCAGGCCGTCGCTGGCGATGACGATGGCCGGCGCGGGAAGACCGGAGGCATGCGGATAGGGGTGTGCGCCGATCGCCACCACGGTACCCGAGGTCGGGGCATGCAGCGCGGCGCTGACGGTGCCGTCCGGGAGGGCGATGGTCTGGCCCTTGAGCACGGCCTGGCCGACTTCCACGCAAGGCCGCGCCGGCGCGCCGATGTGCTGGCCGAGCGGCACGATGTAGCGCTGCGCCAGCGGCGCCTGCTGGATCGGCAGGGCGGTGGAGCGCTCCTTGTTGGCCGGCAGGCAGAGGCCGCCGGGGAAGGCGTGCAGGGCGCTCATGCCGCTCGCTCCCGGTCGCTGGCGATCAGTCGCGGCGACGGCTGCGGCCATTTCCAGTGGCGCACGTCGTCCGGTATCTCGCGCATCTCGATGCAGTCCACCGGACAGGGCTCCAGGCACAGGTCGCAACCGGTGCATTCGTCGGCGATCACCGTGTGCATCAACCGTGCGGCGCCGACGATGGCGTCCACCGGGCAGGCCTGGATGCACTTGGTGCAGCCGATGCATTCGGCCTCGCGGATGTAGGCTACCCGCGGCGGGGTTTCCTCGGCGGCGTCGAGCGGCTCGGGCTCCAGGTCGAGCAGGTCGGCGAGGGCGCGGATGGTCGCTTCGCCGCCCGGCGGGCACTTGTTGATCTTGTCGCCGGCGGCGATCGCCTCGGCGTAGGGCTTGCAGCCGGGGTAGCCACACTGGCCGCACTGGGTCTGCGGCAACAGGGCGTTGACCTGCTCGGCGACCGGATCGCCCTGGACGCGGAAGCGCACCGCCGCATAGCCGAGCAGCGCACCGCCGGCCAGGCAGATCGGCAGCAGCGCGCCGATCGCCAGGAACACGCCGTTCATGGCCGGACCAACCCGCTGAAGCCCATGAACGCCAGCGACATCAGGCCGGCGGTGATCATGCCGATGGCCGCGCCGCGGAACGGCGCCGGCACGTCGGCGATGGCGATGCGCTCGCGCAGGGCGGCGAACAGCACCAGCACCAGGGAAAAGCCCAGCCCGGCGCCGAAGCCCTGGGTAGTGGCCTGGAGGAAGCCGTATTCAGCCTTGTTGGCGTTGAGCAGGGCGACGCCGAGGACGATGCAATTGGTGGTGATCAGCGGCAGGAAGATGCCGAGCACCCGGTACAGCAGCGGGCTGGTCTTCTTCACCAGCATCTCGGTGAACTGCACCACCACCGCGATCACCAGGATGAAGCCGATGGTGCGCAGGTACTCCAGGTCCAGCGGGCGCAGCACGTAGCGTTGCAGGATATGGCTGCACATCGCCGCCAGGGTCAGGACGAAGGTGGTGGCGAGGGACAGGCCGATGGCCGTCTCGATCTTCCGCGACACGCCCATGAACGGGCACAGGCCGAGGAACTGCACCAGGACAAAGTTGTTGACCAGGATGGCACTGACCAGGATCAGGGCGAGTTCAGTCATACGCGAAGCATTCGTTGCAGGGCCGGGGCCGTCGGGGAAATCCCCTATTATCGGGTGGGATTGCCCTGCAAGGCTAGCGTACCTTCGCAGTTTGGCATGGCAACCCAGTCAGTCGCAGGCGCCGCCAGGACCCATGGTCCATGGCGGAGGCTCGTGCAAGTGCCCGCGATGTGGGTTTCAGCGCGCCAGCCGCTGCTCGATGCTTTGGCTCAGGGCCTTCAGGCGGGGCAGTACTTCTTCGGGGGGCGGGGTGTAGTCGGTGAGGTCGTCGGTGCCTTTCTGGAAGGTCTGCACCTGGATCGCTACCAGCGGATCGAGGGTGCCGCCTGTATGGGCCAGGCCGAACCAGGCGCGTTCCCGTTCGCCGGAGTCGGGGCGCGGGTCGAGGCGCCAGCCTTCGAAGGCGGCCAGGCGCTTGCCGATGTGGAGGCTGTCGAGCAGCGCGCTTTTTTTCCATTTCTGCCGGTCGTAGCCGGGACGGAAGTCGCTGTCGTAGAGGCCGCTGGTGGGACGGGTCTGCCAGGGATCGTTGGCCGAGGCGGTGAGCAGGCTGAAGATCACGTTGGGCGTGCGGGTGAAACGCAGGCTGTTCTTCAGTTCGTAGGCGGTCTTGCCGTCGTCGGCGATAAAGCCGTAGGGGAAGCAGATGCCCGGTTCGTTCGGCACTTCGTAAAGCTCGCGGGTGCGGAAACGGGCGATTAGGTCCTTGATGCGCTGGGCGGAGTTCTCGGTCGGCTTGGAGAAGGTGAAGTAATAGACCCGCTGGTTGCGCCAGAGCAGGACATGGAAGGGGATATTCTTGCTGCCAAGGATATGGGAGTCGGGGATGCCGAGATCGTGTTCGTAGATCTTGGCGAGAGGAATCTTGGCCTCCATTTCTGCGATTCCTTTTTTTATCCGTTCAATACTTTTCTCTTCGCTCTTGTTTTTTTGGAGCGTACTTATTGCTTTCTTATCTAGTTTTATGTTTTCTCTAAGATGGTCTTGGTATATTTCTGCTGTTCCTTTTATGTAGTTTGAGGCGTTATGGAATTCATTTTTATCAACCTTTTCGGAAACGTAAAAAATCATACTGTCGTAGTCATAGCTGCCGTTGTCACCTACGGCGGTCACCTCGGCGGTAAAGTTATGCCCCCCCCCTTTGGATATCTGCCAGACTCGTGAGGCATCATAAGTTGCCCACTCCATCTCCTCCGGTATCTCGAAGGTCATTCGACCCAGACACTCCTGGTATTTACTTGAGGGGGCTTCTGCCCAAGTTATATTCGAGCTGCTCAATAGGATAAGACCCATCAAAACCCTTTTCATGTGCGATGCTTTCCTTGTGCCGAGCTATCTCCATTCATGGCGACCTGGGTGGGAAGCGATCTGCTGTCCTGATGTGCCAGGATGCTTAGATTCAAGCCAGAATCATTGCGCTCACCACGGGTCCAACTGGTTGGTAGAGCCGTGATGAAACCGGAAACCCCGTTGGGTGGTGGGAAGGTTTTCACCGAAGTGAGATTAGATGAGCGCCAGAAGATTTCCTGATATGGCATCGGCTCCATCAGTTGTCCGCCCGCCCTTAACTCGCCAGGTTTTCTGTATGCCCAGGTTGGCCATATGGAGGCGGGAAATCCGTCCTCAAATCCTTTAGGCGGCTCTGGAGTCAGTTGCAGTTGAGTCTGGCTGATATTTTGGGGAATAAAATTGAAAGTCCGTTCATAGGCACGAGTATTCTCCTTGGCTAATGTTTGTATAGCTTCCCAGGCCTCTTGAGCCGCCGGGATGGACAGATAAGCACTCAACTCGCTGGCCGGCTTGACGAAACCGCCTGGCCCCTGGCTCAAGCCAAAATGCTTCTTCCACAAATTCACCCGCAACTGGTGGATGGCCTTGCCGACGATGGCGTCGTTCTTGCCGTCCAGCCTGACCGTCAGCGGCTCGCTGTCGCGCACCATCACCGCCAGCTCGGAGTCGCGCTCGCCTTGCAGGCTGCGGTCGTTGATATTGGCGCTGCCGAGGATGGCCACCCGGTCGTCGGCGATCAGCAGCTTGCTGTGCACGTAGATCTGTTCGGTGACCACCCGCCCGCCGAGCACCGCCCAGGTGCGCAGGTTGAGCAGGGTCAGGTAGCGGCTCCAGTCCTGCTGTTCGTAGACCGGGCGACCGCGAGCGTCCTTGCGCTCGATGATTTCCCGGGCCTGGGCCGGGTCGGACTTGCCTTCCAGGGCCTTGAGCGCCATCTGCCGCTGAATGCGCTTGACCAGGCTCTGTTCGCCGAACACCAGGCTCTGCTGGGTCAGGTGCACCTGGTGCATGATGTTCGGCACGTTCAGCGCGCCCTCCGGGTGCACCGGCAGGACCAGGTAGACGTGGAACGGGTGCTCGCGCTGGATGGCCCGTTCGATGCGCCGCGCCAGGGCTTCGCCGATCTCGTTGAGCAGGCCGTGCTGGGCCTCGCCGAGCTTGTGGGTGAGCCAGCCCTGGGCGTTCACGCCCCACATGGCGAGCATCGACTTGAGGAACTGGCGGGCCTCGGTGCCAGGCTCCTGGGCGATCTTCTCCACTTCGGCCCAGTCCAGCAGCCAGAGGTCGCGCTGCTCCAGGGCTTCCTCCAAGCGTATCCGGACGACGAAGTCGCGTCGCAGGCTGCCAACGTCGCGCAGACTGGCCATGGGGCCTGAAAGGGGCAGATCCTTGAAAACTTCGCTTTCCTTGCCGAACTCGCTCTGGAAGAACTGGTTCTCGATATAGATGAACTGCTGCGCCCCGGAAATCGCCAGGAGCATGGCGTCCTTGCAGTTGCTCTGGACTCCTTCGGTGGAGACGCCGACCTGCAAGGGCAGGTTCACTCCCGCGCCGAGGCGGCCGGCCTGCTCCTGTTCGAGCATGCGCGCCGCGGCGCTGCGCAGTACCTGTACGGTCATGCCGCCGCGGCGCACCTCCGGCTCTTGCGGCAACTGTTCCGGCGCGTTGATCCAGCAGGGCGTGGGTGGGTCCAGTTCGAGCCGGAGGTTGCGCTTCTCGTCCAGGTAGTTCTCCAATCCCGCGGCGGCGGCCAGGCTGTTCAGCCACTTCATCACGGCTTCCAGGGCGCTGCGTACCAGCGCCGTATCCTGTAGCGCCGGCGTCTTGGCCAGGTAGGCCTGCTGGCCGTTCCAGCGGTCGATGAAGTTGCGCGCCAGGTCGTACACCGACGGCCCTTCGATGCGGCAATGCACATCCTGCCAGGGCATGCGCGGCTGGTCGGCGGCCAGCCGGGCGTTGTCCGGCGAGGCCAATGGCTGAGGCGCTTCGTCCAGGTAGCGATAGGGTTGCTGGTGGCCTCCGGCGCGAGCCTGCAACAGCCTGTGGAGTGTCCAGAACAGCGAGCCGGCCAACTCGCCGGCCTTGCCGCTCAGGTTCTGCGGGATATCTTCGAAGCCCTTGCCGCTGATCAGGGTCAGGACCTGGCCCAGTTCGGTTTCGCTCATCCACTGGTTGATCAGGAGCAGGCTCTTGATCCGCAGGGCTTCCGGCAGGTTGAGCGCGGCCGTGCGCAGTTCCTCCAGCCAGGCGCGCAGGCGGCGTTCGAGTTCAGGCTCGATGGGCAGGGCGTCGAGGTTGTCGGCGATCAGGTTGGCAATGGCGCGGATGCTGCTGGCGACCATCTGCCGCCTGAGCGCATCGAGCCGTTCGAAGCCTTCGTCCAGGCCTTCTTTCGAGCTGTTGTAGGCGCGGCCGAGCCATTGCAGGGAGGGCAGCATCGGGCTGCGGAACAGGTCGGAAAGGTAGGCGGCGCCGTTGAGGGCGCGGGCGCGGCTGGGTGCGAGGGGAATGCTCAGCAGCGGTTCGTCGCTGGCGGCGATGTGCGGGAAGGGCGACAGGCGAAGGGTGGGCGCATGCAGCGTCAGGCTGGCGAGCGGCCTGGAAAGGTCGAACAGGGTGGCCATCATCAGGCCCATGGAGCTGACGTGTTCGTCCTCCGCCATCCAGCCAAGATGCGGTAGGCCGGGATTATAGGCGTCGTTGCCCCGGCGCCCGGAGGCGTCGAGGCTGAAATCGTTGTCGTCGCGACGGCCATAGGCAAGGTCGATCCCGCCGACATAGCCGATGCGGTTGTCGATCACCACGGATTTCTGGTGGTGGGAGAAGGCGACGCCCAGTCCCTGCATGTCGCTCTGCTGGATCGCCGGCGTACAGAAGGCGCGCGCGCCGCCCTCGAGTCCGGCGTTGAGCTGGAACACCGCGAGCATGGTTTCGAAGTCATAGGTGCCGAGGCTGCCGGAAGGGCTGAGCCAGGGCATCACGTAGACCTTCAGCGCGGGCGAGCGCTCCAGCGCCTGGCGCAGGCACTGCCAGAGGCTGCGGCGGCCGTCGAGGAGGACGTCGTAGTTGACCTGCCAGCCGGTGATGAAGATGCTCGAACTGGCGCTGTCGAGGGCGCTGGCCAGGTCGCTGAAGTAGTCCCGGCCGGTGGTGAAGAAGCGGACCCGGTTACCGGCCCGCTTTTCGGAAAAGAGGTTGGACCCCTTGATGAAACAGCCCGGTGCGGAAATGGCTACGCAGGGGCTGCCATCCTGCTGGTTGATCTGGTTGAGTTCCTTTTCGTGGAGGCCGTTGTAGGGCTTCTTCTGCAACATGGATCAGTCCTTGGCCAGTAGGTGGGAATAAAGGTCGCCTTCGCAGCAACTGTCGAGCTTGCCGCGCTGGTGTTCGAGCGGGGTGGGCGCGCGCTGGCCGCCCAGGGTGTCATGGAAGTCCAGCGCGCCCAGCGCGTGGCGCGTGGCGTCCCAACCCTCACGCTCCCGATGCGGACGGATGCCTATTCGTTGCCCCGGATACACCAGCCAGACATCGCCAGGCGCACGCTCGCAGGCGTTCGATAGCTGACGCTGTTGAGTGTCGTCCAGCACCAACCGTCCCTTCTCGTCGCTCTCGCCTTCCAATACCAGGTTGTGCTCCTTACCCTGGACGATGCGCCAGGGCGTATGAATCAAGGGGAATCCTTCGTCTCCGGGAATATCCTGCAAACGGATATCGAAGCGGTATTCGCCGTTCTGCTTCGGATCGCTGGCGTGGAGACCGGCGTTGGCGGGTTGTAGCGGGCGTCCTGCGACATCGGCGTCCGCCGCCCCCGGCGTCAACGGCATCTTGATCGCGATCCCCGAGCCGCTTCCCGGCGCGCCGCCTGCATTGATCCGTGCCAGCGGGCCGCTGATGGCGATGCCGCTTGCGTCAAGCCGGATACGTGCTGGCTGTCGCCGACCGTCAGATGGTCATCGGCCTTCAGCTCGACCTTGCGCTCTCCGTGCACGGTGTGATGCTCCTCGGCCTTGAACTCGCTGTAGCTGTTCGCCTCCACGGTGTCGTGGCGTTCGTGGCCGACGCGGATCTTCTGGTCGTGCTCGATGTTCTCGTCCCAGTCGCGCTGGGCATGGACGAAGATCTGTTCCTGGCCCTTGCGATCCTCGATGCGCAGCTCGTTGTAGCCACCACCGCCAGGGCTGCTGAGGCTCTTGAAGACGCTGCGGGTCTGGTTGCGCCGGCAACTCGTAGGGCACCGGATGTTCCGGCTGTGGTAGACAGGCAGCCGGTGACCAGCGGCTGGTCGGGGTCGCCTTCGAGGAAGTCCACCAGCACTTCCATGCCGACCCGCGGGATGGCGATGCCGCCATAGCCGTTTCCCGCCCAGCCGGAGGCTACGCGCAACCAGCAACTGCTGCTTGTCGTCGGCCTGGCCCTCGCGATCCCAGTGGAACTGCACCTTGACCCGGCCGTAGCGGTCGCAGTGGATTTCCTCGCCCGGCGGGCCGGTCACCACCGCGGTCTGGTGCCCAGCACGCGCGGCTTCGGGGCTCCAGCGGGGGACGGAAGAACGCCTCCCAGGGCGTGGCCTGGAAGCGGTTGCGGTAGCCCTGCCGGAAGTCGTCCGGGCTCGCCGAGGTGTCGGAGACGATGCTCTCTTCCAGCACCTGCGGCTGCCGCCCTTCGTGGAAGACCTCGGTGAGCAGCCAGAGGTCGTTCCACTCCGCGCGGGGATGGGCGGCGAGCTCCAGGAAGTGCCCGCTGAGCAGCAGCGGTTGGTCGCTGACCCCTCGGCCAGGCGGTAGTCGGCGCGGTGCCGTTCCAGGGCGCGCTGGCCAGGTGCTTGCCGCGCTGGCGATCGACGAAGCGACCGGGATAGTCGTAGTCCTCCAGGTCCGGCTCGGCCGGGGCGTCGGCAGCGGGGCGATTGCGGCCTCCAGCAGCAGCCGCGGCTTCTCGAAGTCGTAGTCGCGGCGAGTGGTGCGCGTGGTGCGGCTGGCCAGGCGCAGGCTGAAGCGCTTGATCACCGGTTCGTCGGCGACCAGCCCACTGTCGTGCACGTAGGCGGTGGGACGGCCCAGGCGGGGGAACACCGTCTGGTCGTCGCCGAACACCAGCAGGTGCGCCTCGGCGCTGTGCCGGAAATGGAAATGGATGCCCTCTTCGGCACAGAGGCGCTGGACGAAATGCAGGTCGCTTTCGTCGTACTGCACGCAGTATTCGCGCTCGGGATACCGGGTGCCGAGCTGGAAGCGGTAGGCGTCGGCGAGGATGCCGTGCTCCTCGAGGATCAGGGCGACGATCTGCGGCACCGTGAGGTGCTGGAAGATCCGCTGGTTGTTGCGCTGGGCGAGGTAGGCCAGGTGTGGGACGAGGGTGAGGCGATAGCGGGTCAGGCGCTTGCCGGCATCGCCCTGGGCAGCGCCGTAGACCAGGCCGTGGACACCCTGGCCCTGCGGGGTGAAGGCGAGGAAGGCGGGCCGGTGCAGGAACGTTTCGAGGTCGAGGCCGGCACGCTCTCCGACCAGTTCGAGTTCGAAACGGTAGGGGCGACTGATGCCTTCGTGGCCGTTGAAGGCGAGGACCTGCAGGTCATGGCGGAGGCCGTCGAGGCTGAGGCTGAAGTGAGTCTGGTTGGCCGGGTTGAACATCCGCTGTCCCCTGTTTCTCGAAAAACCTGCACGGCTGGCGTCCCTGTTCGCCGTGGTCGCTCCGAAGAGCGGGATAGCGCGGATGCTACGTCAAAAAAACTGTGCAAATTGTTGCGCACATCGCCGGAAAACCGCGGCGCGCCTGAGTCTCAGTACTATGAAACAAAATATGTGAGGGAAAATCCGATGGGCGCAGACTGAGCGAAAAAGCGCTACCGCAACCCGAGCAGGATGCTGCTCCGCCCGGATCGACGGAGGTTCCACGGAGCGTCCGGCACTCCGCAGAGAGCGGTTCTATTGCAACCTGGCCCGCTCCAGCAGCGCCCAGGCCAGGGCGAAGGTCGGTTCGCCATCCTCGCTCTGCTCGCTGGCGCTGACCACGATCCACCGCGCGCCCGCCGGCTTGGCTGCCCACAGGCGGTATTCGCTGCCTGCGGAGCCGCCGTCGTCTTCCTCTACCTTGTAGCGCGCCTCGCCGTCGCCCAGGCGCCTGCTCGCCAGGTCGGTCGGGGGTGGCGCGTCTTGGCGCTGGACCTCCAGTTGGCGTGGGTTGCGCAGCTTGCCGCCTTCGTCGAAGCGGAAGCCCTCGGCGCTGCGCCGCGCGTCGAAGCCGACGGGGCGCTCCACCACCAGGCCGTTCGGGTGGGTCAGGGTCTTGTCGAAGTCCACCCCGGACTCCGCGGTGCAGGCCAGCAGGGCGAGGCTGGCGAGAATCAGGGCGACTGTCTTCATGGGAACCTCATTCCAGGGTCGAGGAAGGTGGCGTAGGCATCGTCGACGAACATCGGCCAGCCCGGCGACAGGTTGTCGTCCCAGGGCCGCGAGGTGTATTCCGAGGCCAGCGCGCGGACATTGTCCCGCGGCCAGTTGCGAGGATTGCCGGCGTAGGCGCGGAGATCGATGGAGGGAAATGCACCGCGGGTCTTCGGCAACTTGCGCAGGTCCTGTTGCGACGCCAGGTTGGCGACGTAGCGGATGTAACGGGCGGTGGCGAAGATGTTGAATTCGTCGGAAGCCAGCAGGGTGGCGACCGCCTTGCGCGACAGGCCGCGGCGCACCGGCTGGCCGAGCAGGTCGGTGAACAGCTCGTACTTGATCGCGGTGGAGACCACCACCTGGCCGAGGCCGATGGAGGTGTTGGCGCTCTTGATGCTGACTGCCGCCTGATAGTCCTTGGCGTCTTCGTCGCGGGTCTGGTCACGCTGCTCGGCGAGGATGATCGCGCCGATCAGTTGCGGCGTCAGGTCGTACTTGCGCGCAGCCGCGGACATGACCTTGGCCCGCGACGGCGGGTTGCCCGGATAGGCGTCGGGGAACAGCGTGCTGATCGGCTGGCCGACCAGCGTCTGTGCCTGGTTCAGCTTGTCTTGCGGCGACAGCTGGCTCAGGTAGGCGCCCAGGTCGCCGAGCGGGTTGCTGTACTTGGTGACGGTCGCCGGGTCCTTGTTGAGCAGCTTGAGCTGGTCGCCGAAGGCAATGGACGGCAGGTCGGTCGGATTGACGCCGGTGGCGCCGACCCCGCTGAACGGACCCTGGATCGCCTGGCTGGCCACCCCGGTGGCGCCGGCCGCGGCGAAGCCCAGGCGACCGGCGGCGTCGGCGAGGTCGGCGCAGATGTCGAAGAAAGTGATGGTGGGGAAGTAGATCCAGTTGTCGGTCTGGGTGCCCAGGGGATTGTTGATCAGGCTGCGGATCAAGGCATTGCGTGCCTGGTAGCGCTGCATGGTGGTGCGCCCGGCGATGCTGGCGATCAGCGAGCGCGCCAGTTCCGGCGGGCCCACCCGCTGGAACAGCTTGATCAGCGAGCCGCTCTTGTCGAGTGCGGCGATGGTCGCATCGGGCACGTTGTCGTTGCGGATCGCGGCGATCACCCGGCGGGCTTCCTGGCGGGTCACCTGCCAGTCGTCCCAGCTATAGGAAATCAGTGACTCGATCAGGTCGCTGGTGGCGGTCATCGGTCTTCCTCCTTGTGAGTTGCCAGGCCCGTCAGGCGGTCCTGGGCGAAAGAGCGGACCCTCCCGGTCCGCCCGTATGCCTGGGCTCAGCGCGCCTCGTTCTTGCCGGGCCGCCGCAGCCAGCGCCACAGGCCGCGCAGCAACAGGCCCAGCGGCAGCAGCACGACGAGGAACGGCAGGCTGTAGGCGAAGAATTTCATCGCGGCGATGGTGCCATCGACAAGGTCGTCGAGCAGTTGCCCGGCGGCCGTGGCGAGCTGGCCGAGGCGGCTGTCCGGCTGCGCCTCGTTGCTGAAGCTCAGGGTCAGCAGGTTGGTAGCGATGCGCCGCTGCTGCTGGGCGCCGGCCTGGGCGTTGTCGGCCAGTTGGGCTTCCACCGCGGCGATTTCCTTGGCCAGGGCCAGCAGGTCGCCGACGCTCATGTCCTTGCGCCCCTGGTATTGCTGCAGGGTCTGGTACTCGCGTTGCAGGCGCTCGCGTTGCTGGCGGGTGTCGGCGACCGCCTGGGCCAGGTCCTCGGCGCGGGTCTGCCGGCTTTCCAGCGTGCCGCCCTCGGCAGCGGCCGCGACCAGCTTCTCCACGCCGTCCGGGACGATGCGCACGGTGAGTTCGGCGTAATGGCCGATACCGCCGCGTTGTTCGATGGCGAGCACGTCGCACTGGCCGAAGCGCTCGCTGTTGCAGGCGTCGCGGCTGGCGGCGAGTTGCGCGTCGATACGCGCGGCGGAAAGGCGGATGCCGACGCGGTGTTCGTAGGCGAGGGCGGTGCCGGGTTTGCCCGTCTCGCCCTGGAAACCGGCATTGCCGGAGACGCTTTCGGCGTGTTCGGCGGAGCATCCGTAGAGCGCCGCCAGCAGGACGCCGGCGGCAAGCTTCCATGCGTTCATTCTATCGAGCCCTCCATGGCTTCGTGGTCTGCGTTACTTGACGCGCTGGCCCGGCTTGGCTCCGCTGTCCGGACTCAGCAGGTAGATCTCCTCGCCACCTGGGCCGGCGGCCAGGACCATGCCCTCGGACACCCCGAACTTCATCTTGCGCGGCGCCAGGTTGGCCACATAGAGCGTCAGGCGGCCTTCCAGGGCGCTCGGGTCGGGATACGCGCTCTTGATCCCGGAGAACACGTTACGCTTCGCGTCGCCGATGTCCAGCGACAGGCGCAGCAGCTTGTCGGCGCCTTCGACGAACTCGCACTTCTCGATCAGGGCGATGCGCAGGTCGACCGCGGCGAAAGCGTCGAAGTCGATCTCCGCGGCGATGGGTTCCTTGACCAGCTCGCCGTTGCCGGCGGGTTGGGATGCGGCGGCGGCGAGGTCTTCCTTGGAGGCTTCGATCATGGCTTCTACTTTCGCGGGCTCGATACGGGTCATCAGGGGCTGGAACGGGTTCAGTTGGTGGTTGGCCAGCAGGGTCCGGTGGTCGGCCCAGGTCAGCGGGGCGACGTTGAGGAAGGCTTCGGCGGCGGCGGCCAGCTTCGGCAGCACCGGCTTGAGGAAGATCACCAACTGGCGGAACAGGTTGATGCCCAGGCCGCAGACGGCCTGGACCTTGTCCTGCTGGCCTTCCTGCTTGGCCAGCGCCCAGGGCGCCTGTTCGGCGATCCAGGCGTTGGCGCGGTCGGCGAGGGCCATGATCTCGCGCATGGCGCGATTGAAGTCGCGGGCCTCATAGGCCTCGGCGATGCCCGGTGCGGCCTCGCGGAAGGCGGCGAGCAGCTCCGGCGCAGGATCGGCGCCGACCAGCACGCCGGCGTTGCCCTTGTGGATGAAGCCGGCGCAGCGGCTGGCGATGTTGACGACCTTGCCGACCAGGTCGGAGTTGACCTTCTGCACGAAGTCCTCGAGGTTCAGGTCGAGGTCCTCGACGCCGCGGCCGAGCTTGGAGGCGTAGTAGTAGCGCAGGTATTCCGGGTCCAGGTGGTCGAGGTAGGTGCGCGCCTTGACGAAGGTGCCGCGCGACTTGGACATCTTCTGGCCGTTCACGGTCAGGTAGCCGTGCACGTTCAGCGCGGTCGGCTTGCGGTAGCCGGCGCCTTCGAGCATGGCCGGCCAGAACAGCGCGTGGAAGTTGACGATGTCCTTGCCGATGAAGTGGTACAGCTCGGCACTGGAGTCCTTGCCCCAGAACGCGTCGAAGTCCAGCTCGGGACGCCGCGCGCAGAGGTTCTTGAAGCTGGCCATGTAGCCGATCGGCGCGTCCAGCCAGACGTAGAAGTACTTGCCGGGAGCGTCGGGAATCTCGAAGCCGAAGTACGGCGCGTCGCGCGAGATGTCCCACTGCTGGAGGCCGCTGTCCAGCCACTCGGCGAGCTTGTTGGCCACCGACTCCTGAAGGGCGCCGCTGCGGGTCCATTGCTTGAGCATGGCCTCGAAGTCCGGCAGCTTGAAGAAGTAGTGCAGCGATTCCTTGAGCACCGGAGTGGCGCCGGAGATCGCCGATTTCGGGTCCTTCAGTTCGGTCGGGGCGTAGGTCGCGCCGCAGGCCTCGCAGTTGTCGCCGTACTGGTCGGCGGTGCCGCACTTCGGGCAGGTGCCCTTGATGAAGCGGTCGGCGAGGAACATCTGCTTTTCCGGGTCGAAGTACTGGGTCACCGGGCGGGTGTCGATGTGCCCGGCGTCGCGCAGTTTCAGGTAGATCGCGCTGGACAGCTCGCGGTTCTCTTCCGAGTGGGTCGAGTGGTAGTTGTCGAAGTCCACCAGGAAGTCGGCGAAGTCGCCCATGTGCTCGGCGCGCACGGCGTCGATCAGTTGCTCGGAGGTGATGCCCTCGCGCTCGGCGCGGAGCATGATCGCCGAACCGTGGGCGTCGTCGGCGCAGACGTAGACGGCCTGGTTGCCACGCATCTTCTGGAAGCGCACCCACATGTCCGTCTGGATGTACTCCAGCATGTGTCCCAGGTGAATGGAACCGTTGGCGTAGGGGAGGGCGCTGGTAACGAGGATCTTGCGTGGTTCGGACATGGGTTCGGCTTATCGGCTGAGAGCTAAACGGATCGGTCACTATAAAGAAGCGGCGGTTTTTTTTCATCCGCGCGCCACTCGGGTAGGATGACCGGCATCGATTCCCCGCTTAACCCTCAGGAAATCCCCCATGTCCGCTATCACTCGCCAAACGGTGGAAGCCACCCTCCGCCAGTACCAGGACCCCTATCTGAACCAGGACCCCGTCAGCGCCGGCTGCCTGCGCGAGGTGGAGATCCAGGGCGACCGCGTGCGGGTGCGCCTGGAACTGGGGTACGCCGCCGGGCTGTTCAGAAACGGCCTGGCGCAAACCCTGCAAATGGCCCTGGAGGCGCTCGACGGCGTCGCTCGCGCCGAGGTCCGGGTCGACTGCGTGATCCAGCCGCACAAGGCACAGCCGCAGGTCGAGGTGATGGGCAACGTGAAGAACATCGTCGCGGTGGCTTCCGGCAAGGGCGGCGTCGGCAAGTCCACCACCGCCGCCAACCTGGCCCTGGCCTTGGCCCGCGAGGGTGCGCGGGTGGGTATCCTCGACGCGGACATCTACGGACCCAGCCAGGGCATCATGTTCGGCCTGCCGGAAGGCACCCGGCCGAAGGTCCGTGAGCAGAAGTGGTTCGAGCCCCTGGAGGCGCACGGGGTGCAGGTGATGTCGATGGCCTTCCTCACCGACGACAGCACGCCGGTGGTCTGGCGCGGGCCGATGGTCTCCGGTGCCCTGATCCAACTGATCACCCAGACCGCCTGGGACAACCTCGACTACCTGGTGGTGGACATGCCGCCGGGCACCGGCGACATCCAGCTGACCCTGGCGCAGAAGGTGCCGGTGGCCGGCGCGGTGATCGTCACCACCCCCCAGGACCTGGCGCTGCTCGACGCGAAGAAGGGCGTGGAGATGTTCCGCAAGGTGAACATCCCGGTGCTCGGCGTGGTGGAGAACATGGCGGTGCATATCTGTTCCAACTGCGGCCATGCCGAGCACCTGTTCGGCGAGGGCGGCGGCGAGAAGCTGGCGGCGCAGTTCGGCGTCGAGCTGCTGGCGTCCATGCCGCTGTCGATCGCCATCCGCACCCAGGCCGACAGCGGCCGGCCGACGGTGATCGCCGACCCGGAAAGCCAACTGGCGATGCTCTACCAGGAAATCGCCCGCCATGTCGGCGCGCGCATCGTTCTCAGCGAGCGGGCCAGCGTCGGCCTGCCGAACATCAGCATCAGCGACGACTGAGGCGCTCGGGCAGCCGTCGGCGACGGCTGCCTTTGCCCTGGGGCGGCGGCCCCGGTAAGATTCGCGATCATTTTTCGCAGCTTTCGACAGGACACCCTCCATGACCATCAAATCGGACAAGTGGATTCGCCGCATGGCTCAGGAGCACGGCATGATCGAGCCGTTCGTCGAGCGCCAGGTGCGCGGCGCGGACGACAGCCGGGTGATTTCCTACGGGGTGTCCAGCTACGGCTACGACGTGCGCTGCGCCGCCGAATTCAAGGTGTTCACCAACATCCATTCGGCGGTGGTCGATCCGAAGAACTTCGACGAGAAAAGCTTCGTCGACATCAACAGCGACGTCTGCATCATCCCGCCGAACTCCTTCGCCCTGGCGCGCACCGTCGAGTACTTCCGCATCCCGCGCGACGTCCTGACCATCTGCCTGGGCAAGAGCACCTACGCGCGTTGCGGCATCATCGTCAACGTCACCCCGCTGGAGCCGGAGTGGGAAGGCCATGTGACCCTCGAGTTCTCCAATACCACCAACCTGCCGGCGAAGATCTACGCCAACGAAGGCGTGGCGCAGATGCTCTTCCTGCAATCCGACGAGGCCTGCGAAGTGTCCTATAAGGACCGTGGCGGCAAATACCAGGGCCAGCGCGGCGTGACCCTGCCAAAAGCCTGACGCCAGAGCGTTTCGACACCGGAAACCGGGCCTGGCGCCCGGTTTTTTCATGCCTTTTCCGCCAACCCCTCGCTGTTCCCCGCCGGCCGCTCTGGCACGCCTTATCGCGGGCGGGCAGGGGCTTATGCGCAGGCGGCCGCCCGTCCTGTGAAATCTGGCAGTTACCGTTAGCTTTCGAATTGGCTAAAAAGTGTTCATCGGCTACGCGTGAACACGGACGCCAATCGTTTGCGCAGGCCGATCTGCAAGACCCACACAAGCCCCTCGCCTGAAGGGGTACGCATCCGCCGTGGCTGGTCCGCGCGGATGGCCGCTGAGTTACTTGTCTGCCGTTCGAACAATAAGAACGAACTCTACGTAATGCCGGGATACCCGTGGCAGCGATAGCTGTTTGCCTGTTCGAAAATTTTTGGGAGGTGTGAAATGCGGCGCGAAAGTCTGTTGGTATCGGTTTGCAAGGGCCTGCGGGTACATGTCGAGCGCGTTGGGCAGGATCCCGGGCGCAGCACGGTGATGCTGGTCAACGGCGCGATGGCGACCACCGCCTCGTTCGCCCGGACCTGCAAGTGCCTGGCCGAACATTTCAACGTGGTGCTGTTCGACCTGCCCTTCGCCGGGCAGTCGCGTCAGCACAACCCGCAGCGCGGGTTGATCACCAAGGACGACGAGGTGGAAATCCTCCTGGCGCTGATCGAGCGCTTCGAGGTCAATCACCTGGTCTCCGCGTCCTGGGGCGGTATCTCCACGCTGCTGGCGCTGTCGCGCAATCCGCGCGGTATCCGCAGCTCGGTGGTGATGGCATTCGCCCCTGGACTGAACCAGGCGATGCTCGACTACGTCGGGCGGGCGCAGGCGCTGATCGAGCTGGACGACAAGTCGGCGATCGGCCATCTGCTCAACGAGACCGTCGGCAAATACCTGCCGCCGCGCCTGAAAGCCAGCAACCATCAGCACATGGCTTCGCTGGCCACTGGCGAATACGAGCAGGCGCGCTTTCACATCGACCAGGTGCTGGCGCTCAACGATCGGGGCTACCTGGCTTGCCTGGAGCGGATCCAGAGCCACGTGCATTTCATCAACGGCAGCTGGGACGAGTACACCACCGCCGAGGACGCCCGCCAGTTCCGCGACTACCTGCCGCACTGCAGTTTCTCGCGGGTGGAGGGCACCGGGCATTTCCTCGACCTGGAGTCCAAGCTGGCCGCGGTACGCGTGCACCGCGCCCTGCTCGAGCACCTGCTGAAGCAACCGGAGCCGCAGCGGGCGGAACGCGCGGCGGGATTCCACGAGATGGCCATCGGCTACGCCTGAACCCTTGACCTGCGAAGACCCGGCCTGGCCGGGCTTTGCGGTCGCATAACGCACGGAGTAGCCCCATGCACGCCATCCTCATCGCCATCGGCTCGGCCGGCGACGTATTTCCCTTCATCGGCCTGGCCCGGACCCTGAAACTGCGCGGGCACCGCGTGAGCCTCTGCACCATCCCGGTGTTTCGCGACGCGGTGGAGCAGCACGGCATCGCGTTCGTCCCGCTGAGCGACGAACTGACCTACCGCCGGACCATGGGCGATCCGCGCCTGTGGGACCCCAAGACGTCCTTCGGCGTGCTCTGGCAAGCCATCGCCGGGATGATCGAGCCGGTCTACGAGTACGTCTCGGCGCAGCGCCATGACGACATCGTGGTGGTCGGCTCGCTATGGGCGCTGGGCGCACGCATCGCTCACGAGAAGTACGGGATTCCCTACCTGTCCGCGCAGGTCTCGCCATCGACCCTGTTGTCGGCGCACCTGCCGCCGGTACACCCCAAGTTCAACGTGCCCGAGCAGATGCCGCTGGCGATGCGCAAGCTGCTCTGGCGCTGCATCGAGCGCTTCAAGCTGGATCGCACCTGCGCGCCGGAGATCAACGCGGTGCGCCGCAAGGTCGGCCTGGAAACGCCGGTGAAGCGCATCTTCACCCAATGGATGCATTCGCCGCAGGGCGTGGTCTGCCTGTTCCCGGCCTGGTTCGCGCCGCCCCAGCAGGATTGGCCGCAACCCCTGCACATGACCGGCTTCCCGCTGTTCGACGGCAGTATCCCGGGGACCCCGCTCGACGACGAACTGCAACGCTTTCTCGATCAGGGCAGCCGGCCGCTGGTGTTCACCCAGGGCTCGACCGAACACCTGCAGGGCGACTTCTACGCCATGGCCCTGCGCGCGCTGGAACGCCTCGGCGCGCGTGGGATCTTCCTCACCGGCGCCGGCCAGGAACCGCTGCGCGGCTTGCCGAACCACGTGCTGCAGCGCGCCTACGCGCCACTGGGAGCCTTGCTGCCATCGTGCGCCGGGCTGGTCCATCCGGGCGGTATCGGCGCCATGAGCCTGGCCTTGGCGGAGGGGGTGCCGCAGGTGCTGCTGCCCTGTGCCCACGACCAGTTCGACAATGCCGAACGGCTGGTCCGGCTCGGCTGCGGGATGCGCCTGGGCGTGCCGTTGCGCGAGCAGGAGTTGCGCGGGGCGCTGTGGCGCTTGCTCGAGGACCCGGCCATGGCGGCGGCCTGTCGGCGTTTCATGGAATTGTCACAACCGCACAGTATCGCTTGCGGTAAAGCGGCCCAGGTGGTCGAACGTTGTCATAGGGAGGGGGATGCTCGATGGCTGAAGGCTGCGTCCTGAACGGTGCTGGCATAACAGATAGGGTTGCCATGATTTTGCCGTATCGGCAAGGCTGCGCGCTTGACAGCGTCATACCCCGGGCCAATTCTGCTGTGATGCATTTTATCGATCAGGGCTTACTGCAATGAGGAATGACGGAGGCTTTTTGCTGTGGTGGGACGGTTTGCGTAGCGAGATGCAGCCGATCCACGACAGCCAGGGCGTGTTCGCCGTCCTGGAAAAGGAAGTGCGGCGCCTGGGCTTCGATTACTACGCCTATGGCGTGCGCCACACGATTCCCTTCACCCGGCCGAAGACCGAGGTCCATGGCACCTATCCCAAGGCCTGGCTGGAGCGATACCAGATGCAGAACTACGGGGCCGTGGATCCGGCGATCCTCAACGGCCTGCGCTCCTCGGAAATGGTGGTCTGGAGCGACAGCCTGTTCGACCAGAGCCGGATGCTCTGGAACGAGGCTCGCGATTGGGGCCTCTGTGTCGGCGCGACCCTGCCGATCCGCGCGCCGAACAATTTGCTCAGCGTGCTTTCCGTGGCGCGCGACCAGCAGAACATCTCCAGCTTCGAGCGCGAGGAAATCCGCCTGCGGCTGCGTTGCATGATCGAGTTGCTGACCCAGAAGCTGACCGACCTGGAGCATCCGATGCTGATGTCCAACCCGGTCTGCCTGAGCCATCGCGAACGCGAGATCCTGCAATGGACCGCCGACGGCAAGAGTTCCGGGGAAATCGCCATCATCCTGAGCATCTCCGAGAGCACGGTGAACTTCCACCACAAGAACATCCAGAAGAAGTTCGACGCGCCGAACAAGACGCTGGCTGCTGCCTACGCCGCGGCGCTGGGCCTCATCTGAAGCGCAGGGCGCGCCGGCCGGCGCGCCCTACCAGATCTGGCAGGTTGCCTGCCGTTCATCCTCCTTTAGTCTTCCCCCTCATGTGTGTGCTGGTATGTCCTCCGACTGAGAGGGCCCAGGAGTATCAGGGTAGGGATGCCGCCTTTTTTTCTCGGCCGGCACGACACGGGGACTTGGTCATGATCGAATTGCTCTCTGAATCGCTGGAAGGGCTTTCCGCCGCCATGATCGCCGAGCTGGGACGCTACCGGCATCAAGTCTTCATCGAGAAGCTGGGCTGGGACGTGGTCTCCACCTCCAGGGTCCGCGACCAGGAATTCGACCAGTTCGACCATCCGCAAACCCGCTACATCGTCGCCATGGGCCGCCAGGGCATCTGCGGTTGCGCCCGCCTGCTGCCGACGACCGACGCCTACCTGCTCAAGGACGTCTTCGCCTACCTGTGCAGCGAAACCCCGCCGAGCGATCCGTCGGTCTGGGAGCTTTCGCGCTACGCCGCCAGCGCGGCGGACGATCCGCAGCTGGCGATGAAGATATTCTGGTCCAGCCTGCAATGCGCCTGGTACCTGGGGGCCAGTTCGGTGGTGGCGGTGACCACCACGGCCATGGAGCGCTATTTCGTTCGCAACGGCGTGATCCTCCAGCGCCTCGGCCCGCCGCAGAAGGTCAAGGGCGAGACGCTGGTCGCGATCAGCTTCCCGGCCTACCAGGAGCGCGGCCTGGAGATGTTGTTGCGCTACCACCCGGAATGGCTGCAGGGTGTACCGCTGTCGATGGCGGTGTGAGGTCGTCAGCCGTTTCGCGCACTTTTTTCCGCTTCTCCTGCCGCATGCTCGGCCCGCGCCCCGGCGTCATCGGGCGTTCCCCTGCATTCCGGGATTTGGCCGCGGCTGCCGACTTGCGTAGTCTCTCTGCGGTCCGCCATCCCGAGGAGTCGCCATGCCGAAGTCATTCCGCCATCTCGTCCAGGCCCTGGCCTGCCTTGCGCTGCTGGCCAGCGCCAGCCTCCAGGCGCAGGAGAGCCGCCTCGACCGCATCCTCGAAAGCGGCGTGCTGCGCGTCGCCACCACGGGCGACTACAAGCCCTTCAGCTACCGCACGGAAGAGGGCGGTTACGCCGGTTTCGACGTGGACATGGCGCAGCGCCTGGCCGAGAGCCTGGGGGCCAAGCTGGTAGTGGTGCCGACCAGTTGGCCGAACCTGATGCGCGATTTCGCCGACGACCGCTTCGACATCGCCATGAGCGGCATCTCGATCAACCTGGAGCGCCAGCGCCAGGCGTATTTCTCGATTCCCTACCTGCGCGACGGCAAGACGCCGATCACCCTCTGTAGCGAAGAAGCGCGTTTCCAGACCCTGGAGCAGATCGACCAGCCGGGCGTGACGGCCATCGTCAACCCCGGCGGCACCAACGAGAAGTTCGCCCGGGCGAACCTGAAGAAGGCCCGGATCCTGGTGCATCCGGACAACGTGACGATCTTCCAGCAGATCGTCGACGGCAAGGCCGACCTGATGATGACCGACGCCATCGAGGCCCGCCTGCAGTCGCGTCTGCACCCGGAACTCTGCGCCGTGCATCCGCAGCAACCCTTCGACTTCGCCGAGAAGGCCTACCTGCTGCCGCGCGACGAGGCCTTCAAGCGCTACGTCGACCAGTGGCTGCACATCGCCGAGCAGAGCGGCTTGTTGCGCCAGCGCATGGAGCACTGGCTCGAATACCGCTGGCCCACCGCGCACGGCAAGTAGTACAGGGGCGGCGAGGTTGGCCGCGGGCCCGCGCGGCCTTCCTTGGCGGCGGCAAAAACGTTATGGTCGGCGCCCCATCCTGGTGCCTGGTCCATGCGTTATCTACTGTTCGTCACCGTCCTCTGGGCGTTCTCCTTCAACCTGATCGGCGAGTACCTCGCCGGCCAGGTCGACAGCTACTTCGCCGTGCTTACCCGGGTCCTTCTCGCTGGCCTGGTGTTTCTCCCGCTGACCCGCTGGCGCGGCGTCGAACCGCGTTTCGTCGGCGGGGTGATGCTGGTCGGCGCGCTGCAGTTCGGCATCACCTACGTCTGCCTGTACCTGAGCTTCAACGTGCTGACGGTGCCCGAGGTGCTGCTGTTCACCGTGCTGACGCCGGTCCACGTGGCCCTGTTCGACGACCTGCTCAATCGCCGCTTCAACTTCTGGGCCCTGGCCGCCGCGCTGGTGGCGGTGCTGGGCGCGGCGATCATCCGCTACGACGGGATCACCGGCGAGTTCCTCCAGGGCTTCCTGCTGCTGCAACTGGCCAACGCCACCTTCGCCGCCGGCCAGGTGCTGTACAAGCGCCTGGTGCGCAAGTACCCGTCCGAGCTGCCGCAGCGCCAGCGCTTCGGTTATTTCTTCGTTGGCGCGCTGCTGGTGGCGTTGCCTGCCTGGCTGCTGTTCGGCGATCCGCAGCGCCTGCCGGCCGGCGAGCTGCAATGGGGCGTACTGGTATGGATGGGGCTGCTGGCCACCGCCCTCGGCCAGTTCTGGTGGAACAAGGGCGCCACCGAGGTGGACGCCGGTACCCTGGCGGTGATGAACAACCTGCACGTGCCGGTCGGGTTGCTGCTCAACCTGCTGATCTGGAACCAGCACGCAGACCTGCCGCGCCTGGCCCTGGGCGGCGCGGTGATCGTCGCTTCGCTGTGGGTCAACCGGCTCGGCCGGCGCGAGGTGCGTGCATGAGGATTTCCGGACAGGGCGTGCTGCTGTCGCTGGCCGCCTCGGTGCTGTTCGTTACCCTGCCGGGCTACGTCCACCTGCTGGAGCCGCTGGACAGCTTGCAGGTGGTGGCGCATCGGGTGGTCTGGTCGATCCCGATGGTATTCCTGCTGGTCGTCGCCACCCGCCAGTGGCCGACCCTGCGCGCCGCCTGGCGCCGGCTGTTCGCCGAGCCCTGGCTGCTGGCCTGCTTCCCGCTGACCGCGGCGATGATGTTGCTGCAATGGGGCATCTTCATCTGGGCGCCGTTGGCCGGGAAGACCCTTGAACTGTCGCTGGGCTACTTCCTCCTGCCGCTGGCGATGGTGCTGGTGGGGCGGGTGTTCTACGGCGAGCGCCTGACGCCGCTGCAGGCTATCGCCGTGGCCTGCGCGCTGGCCGGGGTGCTCCACGAATTCTGGCTGACCCGCGCGTTCTCCTGGGTCTCCCTAGTCACCGCGCTGGGCTATCCCCCGTACTTCATGCTGCGGCGCAGGATGGGCGTGGACGCGCTGTCCGGGTTCGTCTTCGAGATGCTCTTCCTGCTGCCGCTGGCGCTGGCCGCGCTGTACTGGCTGGGCGACGAGAGCCAGGCCTTCCGCGAGGCGCCACGCCTGTGGCTGTTGCTGCCGATGCTGGGGCTGATCAGCGCGCTGGCCTTCGGCGCGATGATGGCTTCCAGCCGACTGCTGCCGATGGGGCTGTTCGGGATTCTCAGCTACGTCGAACCGGTGCTGCTGTTCCTGGTGGCGGTACTGTTCCTCGGCGAGGCGTTCCGTCCCGAGCAGCTATGGACCTACGCGCCGATCTGGCTGGCGGTGCTGTTGACCGGCTGGGACAGCGCGCGCCTGCTGAGGAAACAGGCGCGGCGGGGCATCTGAGCGAGCCGCAGGCGCCGGAATCAGCGCTTGCGGGTGCTTTCGACCTGGGCGAGGGTGGTCGGCAGGATGCGCTTGCCGGCCAGGTAGTGGCGTTTCCAGTAGCTGCTGTTGAGGTCGGAGACGCGGACCTTCTTGCCGCGCCGCGGCGCGTGCACGAAGCGGTCGTTGCCGACGTAGATGCCGACGTGGTCGACGCTGCGGCTGCGGATCCGGAAGAACACCAGGTCGCCCGGTTGCAGCTTGCCGCGGGAGACCTTGTTGTTGTCCATGTTGTAGATGGCGCGGGCGGTCCGCGGCAGGTCGACGTCGTCGACGTCCTGGAACACATAGTTGACCAGGCCGCTGCAATCGAAGCCTTTCTTCGGCGTGGTGCCGCCCCAGCGGTAGGGGGTGCCGATCATGCTGAAGGCGCGGTCGGTGACTTCGGAAGCGGCGGCCGCGACCACCGAGCGGTTGGCGGACTGGCGGGTGCTGACGACCCGGCTGGGCGACAGGGTGGAATTCTTCGACGGCTTGAAGGTGTGGGTGACCTGGTTGGAAGCCAGGCTGGGCGTCGAGAGGGCGGCCAGAAGGGCCGCGAAGCCTACAGACAGGCATGTCAAAAAGGGTGAACGCATTTCGGCATGTCTTCGCGTGCGTGAATAACGGTCCAGGCTTCCGCTGGTTCGTGGTTACTCTCTGTTCATCGGAGTGTCTTCTGGGTGACCGGAACGAGCCCTCCTGACTCTTCCGACCAGGCCGTCAAACGAAACGGCCAACTGCTTCCGGGCCTGGATGCATTCAGGTTGTCCCGGCGATAACGGGCTTCACGAAGGAAAATCGGGGACTCATCGGCGTTCCCAGCGTATTCCCCTACGAAAGCGGCGGCTATTGTGACCTATTTTGACGCCAGCCTTCTGACCATTCGTCGAATGGTCGGTTCCGGATGTGACGCGCCGGTTTCGCCATGCAAGTGGCGATACTTGCGGGTCCGGCAATGACCTGTTGTTCGCCGTGGCCTTGGAAAGCCTCTGCGCCGGGGGTATGTTCGTGGTCCCCGTACCCGAGTGAAGCCCGTAGAAGCGAGTCCAGATATGACCGAAACAGCCAAGCGTCCCTTGTACGTTCCCCATGCCGGCCCTTCGCTGCTGGAGATGCCGCTGCTGAACAAAGGCAGCGCGTTCAGTACCCAGGAACGCATCGATTTCAACCTGCAGGGCCTGCTGCCGCACAACATCGAGACCATCGAGGAGCAGACCGAGCGCGCCTACAGCCAGTACAACCTGTGCAACACCGATCTGGACCGCCACATCTTCCTGCGCTCGATCCAGGACAACAACGAGACCCTGTTCTTCCGCCTGCTCGAGGAGCACCTGGAAGAAATGATGCCGATCATCTACACCCCCACGGTCGGCCAGGCCTGCCAGGAGTTCTCGAAGATCTACCGGACCCACCGTGGCCTGTTCATCTCCTACCCGGACCGCGAGCGGATCGACGACATCCTGCGCAGCGCCACCAAGAACAACGTGAAGATCGTGGTGGTCACCGACAGCGAGCGGATCCTCGGCCTGGGCGACCAGGGCATCGGCGGGATGGGCATCCCGATCGGCAAGCTGTCGCTGTACACCGCCTGCGGCGGTATCAGCCCGGCCTACACCCTGCCGGTGGTGCTGGACGTCGGCACCAACAACCCGGACCTGCTCAACGACCCGATGTACATGGGCTGGCGCCACGAGCGGGTGAGCGGGGCGCAGTACGAGGAGTTCGTCGACCTGTTCATCCAGGCCATCAAGCGCCGCTGGCCCAACGTCCTGCTGCAATTCGAGGACTTCGCCCAGACCAATGCCATGCCGTTGCTGGAGCGCTACAAGGACGAGCTGTGCTGCTTCAACGACGACATCCAGGGCACCGCCGCGGTGGCCGTGGGCACCCTGCTGGCGGCTTGCAAGGCCAAGGGCGAGAAGCTCAGCGAGCAGACCGTGACCTTCGTCGGCGCCGGCTCCGCCGGTTGCGGCATCGCCGAGCAGATCATCGCCGCCATGCAACTGGAGGGCCTGGACGAGGCCCAGGCGCGTCGGCGCATCTTCATGGTCGACCGCTGGGGCCTGCTCACCGACGACATGAGCAACCTGCTCGACTTCCAGCACCGCCTGGCGCAGAAGCGCGCCGATCTCGGTGCCTGGGGCGGCCAGCAGGGCGACGACCTGGCGTTGCTGGAAGTGATCCGCAATGCCCGGCCGACGGTGCTGATCGGCGTCTCCGGGCAGCGCGGGCTGTTTTCCGAAGAGGTCATCCGCGAGCTGCACAGCCATTGCAAGCAGCCGCTGGTGATGCCGCTGTCCAACCCGACCTCGCGGGTCGAGGCGACTCCGCAGGAAATCCTCAACTGGACCGACGGCCAGGCGCTGGTCGCCACCGGTAGCCCGTTCCAACCGGTGCAGGTGGGCGACAAGCGGATTCCCATCGCCCAGTGCAACAACGCCTATATCTTCCCCGGCATCGGCCTGGGGGTGATCGCCGCGCGGGCCAACCGGGTCACCGAAGGCATGCTGATGGCCGCGGCCAACGCCCTGGCCAACTGCTCGCCGATCGTTACCCAGGGCGAGGGCGCCGTGTTGCCGGCGCTGGGTGACATCCGCGAGGTCAGCAAGCGCATCGCCGTCGCCGTGGCCAAGCAGGCCCAGGCCGAGGGCAAGGCCCTGCATACCAGCGACGAGGTATTGAACGACGCCATCGAGGCGAACTTCTGGTTCCCGCGCTACCGTGCCTACCGCCGGACTTCGTTCTGAGGCTTAGCCGCAGGCTGCGCACAAGGGAGAGGCGTTAACCGCCGATATTCCGCGCGATCGGTGCGAGAACGCGAAAAGGCCACCCCGAGGTGGCCTTTTTCGTTGACGGGAGCGCTAGCGCTCAGCGCACATGATCGGGGCGCGTCCGGTGTTCGGCCTGGGTTTCCGGGTTTTCCGCCGCGCGCCGCGCCAGGGCCGGCAGGACATGATCGCGCAGCAGCGGCGCGAGATTGTCCGGCTGCGCTTGGCCGGGGACCAGCCAGGCCAGTTCCTCCAGCTCCGCCTGCGCACAGACGGCGTGGGGCAGGCGGGCGACGTAGATATCGGCATCGACGCGGGTGTTCGCCTCGTTGGCCGCCGGCGCCTGGAAGCTGCCGAGGTGCTCGAAGGTCGAGGCGCCCATCGGCAGGCGCAGTTCCTCCAGCAGTTCGCGCTGTAGCGCGGCGAGGGGCGTTTCGCCCGGCTCGCGCTTGCCGCCCGGGAGCATGAAGGCCTGGGTGCCGCGCTTGCGCACCAGCAGCAGGTTGCCCTGATCGTCGAACAGGCAGGCGGCGGAAATGCTCAGCAGGTTGTCGGTCATTGCGGGTCGTCCTCGGCGATCACCTGGTAGCGCATCTGTACGATGCCGCTGTTGTAGCCATGTTGTTCCAGCAGTTGCAGGCGCCGCTCGCGGCCGCCGGCGAACAGCGGGATGCCGGCGCCGAGCAGTTGCGGAATGACGCTGACGATCACCTCGTCGAGCAGCCCGGCCGCCAGGCAACTACCGGCCAGGCTGCCGCCGCCGGCCAGCCAGATCCGCCGGCAGCCCTGTTCGCCGAGGCGCGCGAGGCCTTCCTGGGGTGTGACGTGGCGCAACTCGACGCCTTCCGCTGCGCTTTCCTGCGGGTTGCGGGTGAGTACCTGGCAGGGTTTGCCCGGATACGGCCAGTCGCCGAAGCCGCGCACGATATCGTAGGTGCCGCGGCCCATCAGCAGGCCGTCGATGCCCTGGTAGAAGCTCTTGTAGCCGTGGTCGTTGCCGCCCTCGGCGAAACGGTCGAGCCAGTCGACGCTGCCGTCGGGGCGGGCGATGAAACCGTCCAGGCTGGCGGCGACGTAGTAGGTCAGGTGCGGTTTCATGGACGGTTTTCCTCGGTTCAGGCGGTGGCTTCGTCGCTGCGGCTCGGCGCGGCCAGCGCCTCGAACGAGCGGGCCCCGGCGTCACGCCCTTCGAGCATGCCTTGCAGCCCCTGGCGCAGGTCCTGGCCGCTGGGCTGCTGGTAGGCGCCGAGGCCGAACTCCGGCATCACCGCCAGCAGGTAGTCGAACACGTCGCCCTGGATACGCTCGTAGTCGACCCAGGCGGTGGTGCGGGTGAAGCAGTATATCTCCAGCGGGATGCCCTGGGCGGTCGGCTGCAACTGGCGGACCATGCAGGTCATGTGCGGATGGATGTCCGGATGGTTCTGCAGGTAGGCGAGGGCGTAGGCGCGGAACGTACCGATGTTGGTCAGCCGGCGGCGGTTGGCGGCCAGCGGGGCGACCCCGCCGTTGGCGGCATTCCACTCCTGCAACTCGGTCTGCTTGCGGGCCATGTATTCGGTGAGCAGGCGCACCTGGCTCAGGCGCCGCTCTTCCTTCTCGTCGAGGAAACGCACCTGGCTGGAGTCGACGTAGATCGCCCGCTTGATCCGCCGTCCGCCGGACTGCTGCATGCCGCGCCAGTTCTTGAACGACTCCGACATCAGGCGCCAGGTCGGCACCGAGACGATGGTCTTGTCGAAGTTCTGCACCTTCACGGTGTACAGGGTGATGTCCACCACGTCGCCGTCGGCGCCGACCTGCGGCATCTCGATCCAGTCGCCGACCCGCAGCATGTCGTTGCTGGTGAGCTGCACGCTGGCGACGAAGGACATCAGGGTGTCCTTGTAGACCAGCAGGAGGACCGCCGACATCGCGCCGAGGCCGGACAGCAGCAGGAGCGGCGAGCGGTCGATGATGATCGAGACGATGATGATCGCGCCGAACACGAACACGGCGATCTTCGCCAGTTGCACGTAGCCCTTGATCGAACGGGTGCGGGCGTGCTCGGTACGCGCGTAGATGTCCAGCAGGGCATTCAGCAGCGCGGTGAGGGCGAGGATCAGGAACAGCACGGTGAAGGCCAGTGCCAGGTTGCCGAGGAAGTGCGCGGCCTTGTCCGGCATCTCCGGGATCCACGGCAGGCCGAATTGCACCAGCAGCGAGGGCGTGGTCTGCGCCAGGCGCTGGAACACCTTGTTGCGGATCAGGTCGCCGAGCCAGTGCAGCGCGGGCTGGCGGGCGAGCAGGTTGGCGGCGTAGAGGACGATGTAGCGGGCCACCCGGCCGAGGATCAGGGCGCCCACCAGCAGCAGGCCGAAGGCCAGGCCGGCGTGCAGGATAGGGTGTTGGTCGAGCGCCGACCAGTACCCGGAGAGCTGGTCGAGAAGGGATGTGGAGTCCATGGACAGGCGACTTCCTTTGTTGCGGGCGGGGGGGGACGGGCCGGCCCCGCGGTTGAACGGAGATCCCGACGCGGGGGCCGGGAACGCACAAAGGAACCAAGAGTGCCCCATCGGGCGCCGGATCGCATCCCCGACGTGTCTACAAAGGTTTTCCGCCGACGCGCGGGCTCAGCCGGCAAGCTCCTCCAGGGTGCGCCCGCGGGTCTCGATGCCGAAGGCCCAGACCACCAGGGCGGCGACGCCGAAACAGAGGGCGCCGAGGGTGAACACCCCGCCCTGGCCGGTGAGCGGCAGGACCAGCCCGGTGACCAGCGGGCCGAGCAGCGAGCCGATTCGCCCGACCGCCGAGGCGAAGCCCGAGCCGGTGGCGCGCGCGGAGGTCGGATAGAGTTCCGGCGTATAGGTGTAGAGCACCGCCCACATGCCGAACAGGAAGAACTGCATGGCCAGGCCGAAGCCGATCAGCAGCGCCAGGCTGCCGCCGAACACCGCGGTCTGGCCGTAGGCGTAGGCCATCGCGCCGCCGCCGAGGAGCATCAGCACGCAGCTCGGCTTGCGGCCCCAGCTTTCCACCAGCCAGGCCGCGCAGAGGAAGCCGGGTATCCCGGCCAGCGAGATCAGCACCGTGTAGTACACCGACTGGGTGACGGCGAAGCCGGATTGCTGGAGCAGCGCGCTGAGCCAGGAGGTCAGGCCGTAGAAACCGAGCAGGGCGAAGAACCACAGGCCCCAGACGGTCAGGGTGCGGCGCCGGTAGGCTGGCGACCAGAGTTCGGCGAAGGCGCTGAAGAAGCCCGGACGGCTGCGTTCCCGCTGCGGCTGGCGCAGCGGCGGCGGCAGCTCGGTCAGGCCCAGCGAACGCATCACCCGTGCTTCTATGTCGCGCAATACCCGGTCCGCCTGTTCGCGCCGGCCGGCCTGCTCCAGCCAGCGCGGCGACTCGGGAATCAGGAAGCGGATGGCGAGGACGAACACCGCCGGCAGCGCCAGCACCAGGAAAATGCTGCGCCAGCCGGTCAGCGGCAGGAGGAAGTAGGACAGGCAGCCGGCGGCGACGAAGCCCAGCGGCCAGAAGCCGTCCATCAGCGCAATGTACTTGCCGCGGCGGCTGGCCGGGATCATCTCCGACAGCAGCGACTGGGCGATGGGAAACTCCATCCCCATGCCGATCCCCAGCAATACCCGGTAGAAGGTCAGGCTGCCGAGGTCGCCGGCGGTGGAGCACAGGTAGCTGGCCAGGCCCCAGAGCACGATGCTGGCCTGGAATACCGGCTTGCGCCCGAAGCGGTCGGCGAGCATGCCCGACAGGGCCGCGCCGATCACCATGCCGAAGAAGCTCGAGCTGGCCAGCAGCCCGGCCTGCGCCGAGTCGAGCCCGAACTCGGCTTTGATCGAGCCGAGCAGGAAGGTCATCATCGCCAGGTCCATCGAGTCGAAGAAGAACGCCAGCGCGATGATCACGAAGATCAGTCGGTGATACGGACTCAGCGGCAGCCGTTCGAGGCGTTCGGCGGCGGATGCGGGCGCGTCGGGCATGACCTGGTTCCTCTGGGCGGCGGGCGTCGAACGAGTCTGCGATCGCCGCCCGCGCCGCGCTTGCCTGGCGGCGACCCGGCGTCGAGCCGATTGCGACGCCGGCGCTGGCCGTCGCGCCGCGCGAATAAAGCCTGCGCGCCGGCGCGGCAACCGTTAGGCTATGCACCTGTCCATTTTCACGTGCAATGCCGAGGTCTCCCTTGTTCAGCCAATTTCCCCTCCACGAACGCCTGCTGAAGGCACTGGAAAGCCTGTCCTTCAGCGAGCCGACGCCGGTCCAGGCCGCGGCCATTCCCAAGGCGCTGGAGGGGCACGACCTGCGGGTCACGGCGCAGACCGGCAGCGGCAAGACCGCGGCCTTCCTGCTGCCGCTGCTGCACCGCCTGCTGGCCGAGGACAAGCCGCGCTCCCTGGCGCGCGCGCTGATCCTCCTGCCGACCCGCGAGCTGGCCCAGCAGACCCTCAAGGAAGTCGAGCGCTTCGCCCAGTTCACCTTCATCAAGGCCTGCCTGATCACTGGCGGCGAGGACTTCAAGGTGCAGGGCGCGCGCCTGCGCAAGAACCCGGAGATCATCATCGGCACCCCCGGCCGCCTGCTCGAGCAGCGCAACGCCGGCAACCTGCCGTTGCAGGACATCGAGGTGCTGGTGCTGGACGAGGCCGACCGCATGCTCGACATGGGCTTCGCCGACGACGTGCTGGCCCTGGCCAATGCCTGCCCGGCCGAGCGCCAGACCCTGCTGTTCTCCGCCACCCACAGCGGCGCCGGGTTGAACAAGGTGATCGCCGAGGTGCTGCGCGAGCCGCAAGTGCTGCGCCTGAACCAGGTCGGCGAGCTGAACGAGAACGTCCGCCAGCAGGTCATCACCGCCGACGACGTGGCGCACAAGGAACAGTTGCTGCAATGGCTGCTGAGCAACGAGACCTACACCAAGGCCATCGTCTTCACCAATACCCGGGTCTCCGCCGATCGCCTGACCGGGCGGCTGATCGCCAACCAGCACAAGGTCTTTGTCCTGCATGGCGAGAAGGACCAGAAGGACCGCAAGCTGGCCATCGAGCGCCTGAAGCAGGGCGCGGTGAAGATCCTCGTCGCCACCGACGTCGCCGCACGCGGCCTGGACGTCGAAGGCCTGGACCTGGTGATCAACTTCGACATGCCGCGCAGCGGCGACGAGTACGTGCACCGCATCGGCCGCACCGGTCGCGCCGGCGCCGAGGGCCTGGCGATCTCGCTGATCTGCCATGGCGACTGGAACCTGATGTCGAGCGTCGAACGCTACCTCAAGCAGAACTTCGAACGACGCAACATCAAGGAACTGAAGGCCGCCTACCAGGGGCCGAAGAAGCTCAAGGCCTCGGGCAAGGCCGCCGGCAGCAAGAAGAAAAAGCAGGACAGGAAGGGCGCCGCCGCCAAGCCCGCGGCCAAGCGCAAGCCCGCCGCGCGGCCGAAGGCCGGGCCGTCGGCGGTGGTCAGCGCCGACGGCATGGCGCCGCTCAAGCGCAAGAAGCCGACGGCGGAGTGATCGCGCCGGCGTTGGATTGCGGATAACGCCGCTGGCGCTGTCCGCCCCAGGGGACTGCCAGGCCCCGTTCTCAACTCCCCGCCGTCGCGCCCGCCTCGTCGTTGGCCGGCGGCGTGGCGCTCTTCACCAGCGGCGTATCGTAGCTGCTGGCCTCGTAGCTCACGCAATGGCGGATCTGCGGCGGACCGTCGCCGGCATGCAGGGCGGTGACGTTGTCGATGACGATCTTGTCGGCCAGGGTCATGCGGTCGAGCATGCGCAGGTGCTGGATCCAGTTGTCCACCAGGAACAGTTCCTGCCAGACCTCCGGGTTGCTCACGTCGCGGAACAGCGACCAGCGCTCCGCGCCGTTGCGCAGGCGCAGGCGGCGCAGCGGCTGGGCGGCGCGAACGAAGTCGCGGGTGCGCTCGGCGGGAATCCGGTATTCGATGGAGACCAGCACCATGCCCCGCCGCGTGTTGAAGACGAAGCTCGGCTGCCCGGGCATGCTCGCCGGCGCGCGGGAAATACTGGCTGCGTCCATTTCCGGCAGGCGCGAGTTGTATAGCAGGATCACCGAGGCCAGCAGCAGGCAGCCGGCGGCCAGCAGCGCACCGTGCACGGTCATGGTCTCGGCGAGATGGCCCCAGAGGAACGAACCCAGCGCCAGGCCACCGTACAGCGCGGTCTGGTACAACGCCAGGGCGCGCGCCTTGATCCAGTCGGGGACGAGGATCTGCACCGCCGAGTTGTAGGTGGCGAGGGCGCCGATCCAGCAGCCGCCGCCGAGGATCAGCACCGGGAACAGGACCCAGAGGTTGTCTACCAGGCCGAGGGTCAGCAGGATCAGCGCCAGGGTGAAGCCGGCCAGACTGATCAGCCGGCTGCTGCCGATCCGCTGGCGCAGGCGCGAGACCTGGGTGCTGCCGAGGATCGCGCCGAGGCCGAGGGCGCCGAGCATGTAGCCGTAGATCGCCGCGTCGCCGTCCGGGTTGCGGTGCGCCAGCAGCGGCAGCAGGGCCCAGACCGCGCTGGCGGAGAGGCCGAAGGCGAAGGAGCGCATCATCACCAGGCGGGTGACGGTTGAGTACTGGGTGAAGCGCAGCGCCGCGGTGACGCCTTCGAGGATGCCTTCCGGCGGCAGGCTGCGCTTGGGCACGTCGCGCCGCCACTGCCAGATCGCCCAGATCAGGGCCATGTAGCAGAAGCTGTTGAACAGGAACACCCAGGCCGGTCCCACCGCGCTCAGCAACAGGCCGCCGAGGGCCGGGCCGGCGGCGCGGGCGACGTTGTAGTTGACGCTGTTGAGCAGCACCGCGTCGCTGACCATGCGCGCCGGCACCTGCTCGTTGACCGCCGCCTGCCAGGCCGGGATGGTCACCGAGCCGCCGAGGGAGATCCAGAGGATGGAGATGATCAGCAGCACCGGGTCGAGGTAGCCGAGGAAGGCCAGCAGGGTGGCGAACATCGCCCCGGTCATCTCGAAGCTGAGTCCCCAGAGCATGATCTTGCGCCGGTCGTGGTTGTCGGCGATGACCCCGGAGAGGATCGACAGCAGCACCAGCGGCAGCGCCGCGGCGACCTGGATCATCGCCACCATCAGCGGGCTGGCGTGGGCGTCGGTGACCACCCAGGCGGCGGCCACCGACTGGGCCCAGGTGCCGAGGTTGGCGAACAGGTTGCAGATCCAGATGATGCGGAAGGCCTGGATCGAGAACGGCGCCCAGGTGCCGGTGCGTTCTGGCTTGGCCGCTTGGCCTTCGGGTTTGAGGGGCAGGTCGTGCTTGGGCGAAACGGACTGGAGCATCAGATGGGTGCCTTGTATCAGCGTGCCTGATGTCGGGAAAGTCTAGCCGCCTGGCGCCTGGGCGCCATTGATGGCGGTCATGGGGCCGGCCCGGCGTGGATAGACATTGGTCCGATGGCGCTATCGGAGAGTTCCGATGTCCAGGCAGGACAGTGCCCTGGGTGTCCCGCATTGGTAGGCTTGCCGGCACCGAGTCGAGACAAGAGCGAAAAGCCGATGAAGTTGCTGTTGCGTTGCCTGCTGCTGGGGGCGTGGGTCGTCTCGCCGAGCCTGTGGGCCTGGTCCAACCATACGGTGGGCAGCTACCTGGCATTGCGCGAGCTGGCGGCCATCCGCGAGGCGCCGGAAGTCGAGGTGGAGCCGCTGGAGGCGTTCCTCGCCGCCGAGCGCGGCGGACTGGCCGCCCTGCTGGACGAGCAGGAAGCCTACGCCCGAGCGCATATCGGCAACTACCCGGCGCGTCCGGACGCCCTGCGCTTCGCCGCCGACGGCGAGGCCGGCGACTTGCGCCAGGCGTTCCTCGCGGCGCTGCGGGTCAACCCGGAGATCCGCCTGGCGCTGGCGATCCAGCCGCTTCCCGGGCAGGACCAGCCGCAGCGCCCGCACCTCAAGCCACAGGAGGTGCTGGTGTTCCAGAACCTCTCGCCGTGGACCGCCTGGCGTTTCATCCGCCTGGAGCCCGGCGAGCGAGTCGCGCCCCTGGCAGTGCTGGCCACCGCCGCCGACGAACCGGACTACGGCCACGACATCAACCTGTTCAGCGACAACCCCGGCGAGGCCGGCCAGCGCTACGGCTTCGGCACCCAGCCATTCGGCGACCCGCGCTTCGAGTTCAGCTCCCAGGCGCCGTTCCACATGGGCTTCTACCACGAGGCGGCGGTGATCTACAGCGGCGCGCCGTTCCTCGCCCGGGCCTGGCCGGAATGGCGTGCCTACCAGTACTTCGGCCTGTCCCGCTTCGCCTTCGCCAACGGTCATCCTTACTGGGGCTACCGGTTCCTTGGCTGGGGCATGCACTACATCCAGGACATCACCCAGCCCTACCACTCCACGCCGCTGCCCGGTGCCAGCCTGGCGGCGATGCTACAGATGGAGGGCAAGGCATTGCTCGGCTACCCGGAGGAAAAGCAGGCGGCCATCGAGCGTGTCGCGAACCGCCATACCGCGGTGGAGAAATACCAGTTCGACTGGCTGCGCCACCTGCTCCGCGACGGCCGCCCGCAGCCGATGCTCGACGCCTACGCCGACACCCGCCGCGACGGTGCCTATCCGGCCTATTCGCCGACCTACTTGCGCGAGGTGGTGGCCGCCGAGTCGAACGCCCACGCCGCGGCCTTCGACGCCGCCATCGGCGAATGGCTGGCCGCCCGCCCGGCCTTCGCCGCGCAGGACTTCAGCGAGAGCAACCAGCCACGCCCCGAGGCCCACGACAATGCGGCGCTGAACGCGCAACTGATCGAACTGATCGGGCATTTCGGCGCGCATAGCCGGAACATCGCCAGGGCGGCGTTGGAAACGGAGGAGGGTGGGGCGAAGGAGTGAGGGGGCGGGCGGATAACCGCGAGCGGTTATTCGCCCTGCGGAGCGGGGGCGCTGTCCGGCGTTTCCGGGGTGTGCAGGGCGGCGAACCCGCCCCGCCAGGCGGGTCGATGCCGCGACTCAGTCGCGCAACAGCTCCGCAGGCACCTCGCTGCGCAACATCAACTGGCACTGCTGGCTCTCCGGGTCGAACAGGATCACCGCCTCGCCCCGCCGCAAGGCATGCCGGGCGCGTTCTACACGCACGTCCAGCGGGGTCTCATCGCCATTGTCGGTGCCTTCGCGGGTGACGAAGTCTTCCAGCAGGTTGTTCAGGGTGTCGGCTTCGAGCAGGTCGTGGGGGATCAGCATGGCGGTACTCCGGTATGGCGGCGAATGCTAGCGCGACGCATCGCGTACTGTCATGCCTGTCGCGAAGGCTGGCCGAGCAGGCGTTCGAGGGTGGCATAGAGTTCCGCCCGGTCCACCGGCTTGCCGAGGTAGGCGTCCATGCCGGCCTCGATTCCGGCCCGGCGGTGTTCGTCGAGGATGTGCGCGGTCAGGGCGACGATCGGGACGCGCGGCCAGCCCTGGGCACGCTCCTCCCGGCGGATCAGGCGGGTCGCCTCGAAGCCGTCCATTTCCGGCATCTCGCCATCCATCAGGATCAACTGGATGCCGTTCGGGTCGCGCAGGTACTCGTCCAGTGCGAGCCGCCCGTTGCCGGCCAGGCGCACCGCGTAGCCGCGCTTGGCGAGGAAGCCGCGCACCACCAGCTGGTTCACCGGGTTGTCCTCGGCGACCAGGATGCATGGGGCGTCCAGGCGTTCGTCCGGGGCCGCCTCGCTGCTCCGCCCTGGCTGTCGGCGCCGCTCCCGGTACAGTTCCAGCAGGGCTTCGCGCAGGGCCTTCACCGCCACCGGCTGGGCCAGGGCCAGCAGGCGCAGGCCTTCGTGCGGCGGCAGGTCCTGGCAGTGCTGCGGCGGGCATAGCAGGAGGATGCGCTGGCCTTGCTCCAGTTGCGCATAGAGGGTGTCCAGCCAGATCGACGGCGGCCCCGGCCAGGGCGCCGCCAGGACCAGCAGGGGCGGTGCGCTGAAGTCCTCCAGGTAGGCGTTCAGCCGTCTCGGCTGCAGGCAGCGTTCGACCCGCAGCCCCCAACGCTCCAGCAATGCCTGCAGGCAGTCCAGGGTCAGGTTGTCCTCGCTGGCCAGCAGGGCCGGACGGTGTTGCAGCAGTTGCGCCAGTTCGTCCGCTTCGCCGGCGTCGAGGGCGGGGCTGAGCGGCAGGTCGACGCTGAACCGGGTGCCCTTGCCCGGCTCGCTGCTCACCTCGATGCGCCCGCCCATCATCTGCACCAGCTCGCGGCTGATCGCCAGGCCAAGGCCGCTGCCGCCGTAGCGGCGGGTGGTGCTGGAGTCGGCCTGGGAGAAGGATTCGAACAGGGTCTTCTGCGCCTGGGCGGATATCCCGATGCCGCTGTCGCTGACGCTGTACAGCAGGCGCTCGCGTCCGCCCTCGTCGAAGCGCCGCTGCACGCGCACGGCGACATGGCCTTCGGCGGTGAACTTGAGGGCATTGCTGAGCAGGTTCATCAGTACCTGGCGCAACCGCGTCGGGTCGCCGTTGAGGCGGCGCGGCACGCCCCTGTCCAGGCCGAGATGCAGGCGCAGGCGTTTTTCCACGGCCTGGGCGCTGAACAGCGCCAGGGTGTCGGAGAGTAGTTCCTCAAGATCGAAGTCGATGCGCTCCAGGTGCAGCTTGCCGGACTCGATGCGAACGTAGTCGAGGATATCGTTGATCACCGACATCAGCGCGCTGCCGGAGCTGGCGATGGTCTCCACGTAGGCCGCCTGGCCGCGGTCCAGCGGGGTGTCGCGGAGCAGTTGCAGCATGCCCAGCACGCCATTCAGCGGGGTGCGGATCTCATGGCTCATCTTCGCCAGGAAGCGGCTCTTCGCCTCGTTCTCCACCCGCGCCTGCTCGGCCGCCTGGCGCGAGCGGAAGCCTTCCTCCTTGAGCGCATTGATGCGGTCGGCGAGGCCGATGGACAGGGTCACCAGTTCCACGGTCATGCCGATCTTGACCACGCTGCTGCCGAACAGGCCGAACAGTTCGAAGCCCAGCGAGGCGGCGGTGGTGACCAGGAACGACAGCAGCAGCGCGCCCCAGGCCAGGATGTAGTAGAGGCCGTAGCGCAGGCCCTGGCGCCAGACGTGGACGCCGGCCAGCAGCAGGCTGAGGGATACCAGCATCACCGTCAGGCTGGCGAGGACGTTCCAGGCGCGCAACCCCACCAGCGGCTCGCTGGCCAACAGGGCCACGCAGGCCAGCAGCAGGCCGCGGAGGAAGCGGTCGAGGCGCGGGAAGTCGCGGCGGGTGTAGAGGTAGCCGCGGCTGAACTGGATCGACACCAGGCAGCTCAGGTACATCAGCAGGTAGATGCCGGCCGACTCCAGCGCCACGTGTCCGGGCAGCAGCTTGAACAACAGGCCGTCGAAGCTGGCGGAAAACAGGCCGAGGCTGAGGTTGTACAGCAGGTACCAGGCGTAGGTGGCCTCGCGCAGCGAGACGAAGAGGAACAGGTTGTAGCAGAACAACCCGAACAGCACCCCGTAGAAGGCCCCGTTGAAGCCCATCAGGGTTTCCTGGCTGGCCGCGCTGGCCGCGTAGGTGCTGAAGTACAGCGGCACGTAGACAGTGCTGGTGCTCTGCACGCGCAGCAGCAGGGTGCTCTCGCCGGGCGGCAGTCGCAGCGGGAACCAGAAGTTGCGCACCTGCACCGGGCGCTGGGAGAAGGCGAACAGGTCGCCGCTCTCCTGCTGTTCGATGCGCCCATCGGCGGTCAGCAGATAGACCTTGAGGTCGTCCAGCAGCGGGTAGTTGATCTCCAGGAAACCGGCCAGGTCGGTGCCGTTGCGGTTGTCCAGGCGCACCCTGAACCACCAGGCTGCGGCGTTCTTGCCGAAGTTCGCGTGGTCGCCGCGCAGGGCGGCGAAGGCCTGCGCCGGCAAGGCGAGGATGTCGCCCAGGCGCGCCTTGCCGCTGGCGTCGCGGTAGTACTCGGCGTATGCGCCCAGGGACAGGCGCAGGTCCTCTCCGTCCAGCGGCGCGGGCGGCTGCGCCTGGGCCGGCAGCGCGCAGCAGAGCAACAGCAGGACCAGGCAGAGTCGAGACATGCAACTACTCCATGGACACGAGTCGGCACGCATGATGCTACGGAGGAAACGAGACAGGCGAGGGAACCTGCCATCAGCCTAGCAGTTGGCTGGAGAGGAGGGCGGCCTCCCCGGGGGCGGGGAGGCCGGCGCGGGTTCAGTCCTTGTCGCTGTTGTTGCTGCTGTCGAGCACTTCGTCCACCGGCGGGACGTGGGTGCAGCTTTCCATGTGCACCGGATGCTCGAGCTGCTTGTTGAAGCGTTCCAGCGAGGTTTCCCGGGGCTTGGCGTCGCTGGCGAAGACCGGCGGGCTGAGGATGTAGGCGGTGAGCAGCCGGCTCAGCGCGGCGAGACTGTCGATGTGCGTGCGCTCGTAGCCGTGGGTGGCGTCGCAGCCGAACGCCAGCAGCGCGGCGCGGGTGTCGTGGCCGGCGGCGATCGCCGACTGCGCGTCGCTGTGGTAGTAGCGGAACAGGTCGCGGCGCAGGGCGATGTCGTGGCGCTCGCCGAGCCGCAGCAGGTGCCGCGACAGATGGAAGTCGTAGGGCCCGCCGGAGTCCTGCATGGCCACGCTGACGCTGTGCTCGTTGGAATTCTGGCCTTCGGCCACCGGGGCGATGTCGATGCCGACGAACTCGCTGACGTCCCAGGGCAGGGCGCCGGCGGCGCCGGAGCCGACTTCCTCGGTGATGGTGAACAGCGGGTGGCAGTCGATCGGCGGCTCCTGCCCGCTTTCCTTGACCGCCTTCAGCGCCGCCAGCAGCGCCGCGACCCCGGCCTTGTCGTCCAGGTGGCGGGCGCTGATATGGCCGCTCTCGGTGAACTCCGGCAACGGATCGAAGGCCACGTAGTCACCCACCGAGATGCCCAGGCTCTCGCTGTCGGCGCGGCTGGCGGTATAGGCGTCGAGACGCAGCTCGATGTTGTCCCAGCTGATCTTCAGGTTGTCCACCTCGGTATTGAAGGCGTGGCCTGAGGCCAGCAGCGGCAGCACGCTGCCACGGAACACGCCCTGTTCGGTGAACACCGTGACCCGGCTACCCTCGGCGAAGCGGCTCGACCAGCAGCCTACCGGGGCCAGGCCGAGGCGGCCGTTGGGCTTGATCTCGCGGACCAGCGCGCCGATCGTGTCGAGGTGCGCGGAAACCGCCCGGTCCGGGGTATTCAGGCGGCCCTGGAGGGTCGCCCGGATGGTTCCCCGGCGAGTCATCTCGAAGGGCACGCCAAGTTCGTCGAGCTGCTCGGCGACATAGCGCACGATGGTATCGGTGAAGCCGGTGGGGCTGGGGATGGCGAGCATCTCCAGCAGCACCCGTTGCAGGTAGTTGAGGTCCGGTTGTGGCAGAGGGGTCATGAAGGCACCTCGCGGCTGAGGGGGAAGAGAAGATCGACGAAGCGTTCGGCGGTCGGCTGCGGCTCGTGGTTGGCCAGGCCGGCGCGCTCGTTGGCTTCGATGATCACGTAGTCGGGCTGGTCGGCGGCCTCGACCAGGAAGTCCAGGCCCACCACCGGTATTTCCAGGGCCCGCGCGGCCTGGATCGCGGCCTCGCGGAGGGCCGGATGGAGGGCGTCGGTGACGTCCTCGAGGATGCCGCCGGTGTGCAGGTTGGCGGTGCGCCGCACGGCCAGGTGTTCGCCGCTGGGCAGCACGTCGTCGTAGCCATAGCCGGCGGCCCGCAGGGTGCGCTCGGTCTCGTGGTCGAGCGGGATGCGGCTTTCCCCGCCGGTGGCGGCCTGGCGCCGGCGGCTCTGCGCCTCGATCAGCTCGCGGATGCTGTGCCGGCCGTCGCCGATCACCGCGGCGGGACGACGGATGGCGGCGGCCACCACCTCGTAGCCGATCACCAGCACGCGCAGGTCGTGGCCGGCGTGGTAGCTCTCCAGCAGCACGCGCGAATCGAAATGGCGGGCGGCCTCGATGGCCTCCTCGACCTCGTCCGCGGTACGCAGGTCCACCGCCACGCCCTGGCCCTGCTCGCCGTCCACCGGCTTGACCACCAGCGAACCGTGCTCGGCGAGGAACGCGGCGTTTTCCTCCGCGCTGCCGGCCAGGCGCTGCTGCGGCTGGCGCAGGCCGGCGTGCTGCAGGGCGCGGTGGGTGAGGACCTTGTCCTGGCAGAGGGTCATGCTCACCGCCGTGGTCAGGTCGGAGAGCGATTCGCGGCAGCGGATCTGCCGGCCGCCCTGGGTCAGGGTGAACAGGCCGCCCTCGGCGTCGTCGACGCGTACCTCGATGCCGCGCCGGTGGGCCTCGTCGACGATGATCCTGGCGTAGGGGTTGAGGTCTTCCTCCGGGCCGGGGCCGAGGAACAGCGACTGGTTGATGCCGTTCTTGCGCTTGATGGTGAAGGTCGCCAGTTCGCGGAAGCCGAGCTTGCGGTAGAGCGCCTTGGCCTGCTGGTTGTTGTGCAGCACCGAGAGGTCGAGGTAGGCCAGTTCGCGGCTCATGAAGTGCTCGACCAGGTGCCGTACCAGCGCCTCGCCGACGCCCGGCCGGCTGCATTGCGGGTCCACCGCCAGGCACCAGAGGCTGGAGCCGCCCTCCGGGTCCTGGAACGCCTTGGCGTGGTTGAGGCCCATCACCGTGCCTACCGCGACGCCAGTGTCGGCGTCCTCGGCCAGCCAGTAGATCGGCCCGCCCTGGTGGCGCGGGCTGAGGCGCTCGGTCTGCACCGGAAGCATGCCGCGTGCCAGGTACAGGCGGTTGATCGCCGCCCAGTCCTCCTCGGTATGCACCCGGCGGATGCGGAAACCGCGTGGCGGACGGCGCGCCGGGCGGTAGTCGGTGAACCACAGGCGCAGGGTATCCGAGGGATCGAGGAAGAGCTGCTGCGGGGCGTGGGCCAGGACCTGCTGCGGCGCCGCCACGTAGAGCGCGATGTCGCGTTCGCCGGGGGCTTCCTGCAACAGGTCGCGGGCCAGTTCCTCGGCGTCCGGGTAGGTCTGCCCGATCAGCAGGCGGCCCCAGCCGCAGTGGATGCTCAGCGGTTTCTCGGTGGGCTCGCTGTGATCTTCGGCGAGACGCGCCTGCAGGCGTTCGTAGGTGGGCGCCTGGATACGTTGCAGGCGCTGGTTGTGCGGGTGAGGCAGATGCAAGTGGCCTTTCATGATCGCTCCTGGTTCGGGCCCCTGCGTTGGGGGCCCATTTTCAAAGTCCCTGTTCGCTGAGCCAGAGGTTGAGGGCGGCCAGCTGCCACAGCTTGGAGCCGCGCAGCGGTGTGAGGTCGCCGTCCGGATCGCTCAGCAGGCGATCGAATATCGCCGGCTGGAACAGGCCGCGGTCCTGGCTCGGGTCGAGCAGCAGCTCGCGTACCCATTCGCGGGTGCGGCCCTGCAGGTGCTTGAGGCCGGGCACCGGGAAGTAGCCCTTGGGCCGGTCGATGACTTCGCTGGGAATCACCTTGCGCGCGGCACCCTTGAGCACCTGCTTGCCGCCATCGCCGAGCTTGAAGCGGGCGGGAATGCGCGCCGACAGCTCGGCCAGGCGGTAGTCGAGGAACGGCACGCGGGCTTCCAGGCCCCAGGCCATGGTCATGTTGTCGACCCGCTTGACCGGGTCGTCGACCAGCATGATCGTGCTGTCCAGGCGCAGCGCCTTGTCCACCGCGGCCTCGGCGCCGGGGCTGGCGAAGTGGTCGCGGACGAAACGCCCGGCGACGTCCTCGACGCGGAAGCGCTCGCCGACGGTGGCCAGGTATTCCTCGTGGTCGCGGTCGAAGAACGCCGCGCGGTACGCGGCGAAGGCGTCGTCGGCGCCATCCACCTTCGGATACCAGTGGTAGCCGGCGAACAGCTCGTCGGCGCCCTGGCCGCTCTGCACCACCTTGCAGTGCTTCGAGACTTCCCGCGCGAGCAGGTAGAAGGCGATGCAGTCGTGGCTGACCATCGGCTCGCTCATGGCGCGGAAGGCCGCCGGCAACTGCTCGATCACTTCGTGCTCGCCGATGCGCAGGCGATGGTGGCGGGTGTGGTAGCGCTCGGCGATCAGGTCGGAATACTGGAACTCGTCGCCGCGCTCGCCGCCGGCATCCTCGAAGCCGATGGAGAAGGTCAGCAGGTTGTCCACCCCGGCCTCGTGCAGCAGGCCCACCAGCAGGCTCGAATCGACCCCGCCGGAGAGCAGCACGCCGACCTCGCGGGCGGCGCGCTGGCGGATCGCCACCGCTTCGCGGAGGCCGTCGAGGACGCGCTCCTGCCAGTCGTCGAGCGTCAGCTCGCGCTCGTCCGGGCGCGGGCCGTAGTCCAGCGTCCACCAGGTGCGCTGCTCGCAGCTTCCGTCGAGGTCGACGCTCATCCAGGTCGCCGGCGGCAGCTTCTTCACGCCCTCCAGCAAGGTGTGCGGGGCGGGAACCACGGCGTGGAAGTTGAGGTAGAAATTCAGCGCCTGCGGATCGAGGTCGCTGGCGATGTCGCCGCCCTTGAGCAGGGCCGGCAGGCTCGAGGCGAAGCGCAGGCGCGAGTGGTCGAGGCTGTAGTAGAGCGGCTTGATGCCGAGGCGGTCACGGGCCAGGAACAGCCGCTGGCGATCGCGCTCCCAGACGGCGAAGGCGAACATCCCATTGAGCCGGGGCAATAAATCGGCGCCCCAGGCATGGTACCCCTTCAAGAGAACTTCGGTGTCGCCGCCGGAGAAGAACCGATAGCCAAGGCTTTCCAGTTCGCCACGCAGTTCGGGGTAGTTGTAGATGGCGCCATTGAACACCATGGCCAGGCCGAGATCGGGATCGATCATCGGTTGGCCGGAAGCTTCCGCCAGGTCCATGATCTTCAGCCGTCGATGTCCGAGGGCGATCGGGCCCTGGGCATGGAAACCCCAGGCGTCGGGGCCTCGAGGGGCCAGGTGGTGGGTGATGCGTTCGACCGCTGCGAGGTCGGCTGCCTGGTTGTCGAAACGAAACTCTCCTGATATGCCGCACATATTCCTTACCGGTTCTCCGTTGGGGAAGTGGGTTACGTACTCCTTCCGGGTACATGACTTACCTAACAGAGGACCGTTACAGTTGGAAGGAGTTCTATACGAATTTTCCGGGCCTATCAGGACCCTTAACGAAGAATTTATTATGGTTGAAAGTAATAAGACCGCTGCCGATACCTATTCGCTCGCTATTTTCCGCGCCATCCGCCGCCTCCAGCAGGCCGCTGAAATCCACTCCAAGCGTCTCAGCCGATACGGCGGCCTGACCCCGCTGCAATTGCTGATCCTGCATGTCCTGGCGGTGGAGGGAGAACTGACCGCGACGCAACTGGCCAAGCTGGTCAGCCTGTCCCAGGCATCGCTCTCCGGCGTGCTCGACCGCCTCGAAGGACGCGGCCTGCTCTATCGTCGGCGCGACGAACAGGACCGGCGCAAGTCCTGGCTGCACCTCGACCCGGCCGGCCACGAAGCCCTGGCGGAGGCGCCGCCGCTATTGCCGGAGTACGTGATCGAGCGCTTCGCCGCGTTGCCCGAGTGGGAGCGCCACGGCCTGCTGGCCGCGCTGCTGCGCGCGGCCGACCTGTTCGGCCTGCCGGAAGAGGACGTCGAAGAAGAGTGAGGGCGCCAGGTTCGCTACGAAAGACAGTCGCGTCGGCGGTCTTTACCTGGCGAACCTGCCGATGCCTTGCCGGTGCAGGCTGGTGGACAAGCGCGTTGTACGCCATGGCGTGACCTCCGCGTAGGGCGGATAACGCCGTCGGCGTTATCCGCCGACCCAGCGATATCCGCCCGACGACATGGCATGACCGTCGAGCAGGGCGCATGACGCCGCTTCCCCGGTGCCCCGGCCGCCGAGGAAAGCTACCCGCCGTAGAGCTTCTGCGCCGCCAGGGAGAAGCTCACCGCCACCAGCATCAGCGCGAACAGGCGTTGCAGGGTCGGGCCGCCGAGGCGCTGCGCCAGCAGGTTGCCGCCGAGCACGCCGACCGCGCCGCCGGCGGCGAGGCCGCCGAGCAGCGGCAGCGGCGGGTGGGCGCCGGTCAGGTAGATCAGGAAGCCGCCGCCGGAGACCAGCGCGATCACCGCCATCGAGGTGGCGGTGGCGGCCATCATCGACAGCGGGGTGAACCAGAGCAGCCCCGGCACCACCAGGAAACCGCCGCCCACGCCCATCAATCCCGACAGCAAGCCGACCGCCAGGCCGATGCCGAGCAGCGGCAGGCTCCGTGCCTGGTCGCTGGCCTCGCGTTTCATCCCGGCGCCGCGCCACATGCGCCAGGCCGACCAGAGCACCAGCAGGCAGAAGGCGACGATCAGCACGCCTTCCGGGACGAAGCGGCCGAGCCATTGGCCGACGGCGTTGCTCGGCAGGCCGGCCAGCGCCAGGACCAGCACCGGCCGCCAGGCCACCTGGCCCTGGCGCGCGCGCGGGATGGCGCCGATCAGCGCCGACAGGGCGACCGCGCCGAGGCTCACGCCGATGGCGTCGCGCAGCGGCAGGTGCAGGCTGAGCAGCAGGGGCAGGGCGACCAGCGAGCCGCCGGCGCCGGTGAGGCCGAGCAGCAGGCCGAGAACGGCGCCGATGCCCAGGGATTCGAAGAGCAGTACATCCATCGTCGATCAACTGTTTCCGCGGGTGAGCCAGCCGGTGGTCCGGTATGGCCTGCGCGTGCGGCAGGCCCGAAGGGTAGCGCAAATCGGTGCGCCCGGGGCTTCAGCCGCGCTGCCCGCGCACCAGGTCGCGCAGCAGGAAGCGGTTCGGGTGGCAGGCCTCGGCCACCGCGCGCGGCAGCGGCAGCGGCTCGCCGCAGATCCACGCCGCCAGCAGTTCGCCGGACAGCGGCGCGCTGATCAGCCCGCGCGAGCCGTGGCCGCTGTTCAGGTACAGGCCTGGCAGCCAGGGGCAGGCCCGCTCCGGCACCTGGCGGGCGTCGCGGGCGAGCACCGCGTAGGCCTCGTCGAAGGCCGCGCGCTCGGCCAGCGGGCCTACCAGGGGCAGGTAGTCGGGGCTGGTGCAGCGGAATGCCGCGCGGCCTTCCAGGCGCTCCAGCGGCAGGTCGTCGGCGCCCAGGCGCTGCAGCAGGTCGGGGGATATTTCCCGCAGCAGTTCGAGGTTGCCCTGGTGTTCGGCGAGGGTCGGCGCCAGGTCTTCGCTCTTGAAGTCGAAGCTGGCGCCGAGGGTGTGTTCGTCGCCACGCGGCGGTGCGACGTAGCCCTCGGCGCAGACCACGGTGCGCAGCGCCCGACTTTGCGGGGTGGCCGGCAGGCGGGTGACCTGCCCGCGAATGCGCTTCAGCGGCAGCTCGGCGGCGGGCGGGAAGTCGCGGATGTCGGCGGCGGTGGCGAGGATCGCGAGTGGCGCGCGGGCCAGGCATTCGTCGCCGGCGTAGGCGCACCAGTCGTCGCCCTCGCGGCGCAAGCGTACCGCCCGGCCGCTCAGCAGGGTGATCCCGGGGGTGGCGGCCAGGGCCTGGCACAGCGCGGGCGGATGGACCCAGCCGGCTTCGGGATAGAACAGGCCGCCGGCGGGCAGGGCGACGCCGGCGAGGCGCTCGGCCTGCTCGCGGTCCAGGCCGTGCAGCAGGTCGGCGGGGAAGGCTGCGGCCAGTTGCGCCTGGCGTTGCGCTTCCTTGGCGTCGAAGGCCAGTTGCAGTACGCCGCAGGCGTCCCAGTCGCGGCCGCGCCGCAGGCGTTCGAGCAGCCGGCGGGTATGGCCGAAGCCGCTGAGCACCAGGCGCGACAGCGGCGTGCCGTGGGCCGAGAGTTTCAGGTAGAGCACGCCCTGGGGGTTGCCCGAGGCTTCCCGGGCGAGGCCGGGATGGCGTTCGATCAGGGTCACCTGCCAGCCGCGCGCGGCGAGGCTGGCGGCGCTGGCGCAGCCGGCCAGGCCGCCGCCGACCACCAGTGCCGCGCGGCGCCCGGCGTGGGGCGCGGGGCGTGCGTACCAGGGCTTGCCGGCGTTCGCCGGCGGCCCCTGGTAGGTGCCGCCGAGCATCTCGCGCTTCTGCCCGTAGCCCGGTACCCGTTGCATGGCGAAACCGGCCTCGATCAGCCCGCGGCGGACGAAACCGGCGCTGGTGAAGGTGCCCAGGGTCGCCTGCGGCGCCGACAGTCGCGCCAGTTCGGCGAACAGCGCGGGCGACCACATGTCCGGGTTCTTCGCCGGGGCGAAGCCGTCGAGGAACCAGGCGTCGACCCGCGCGTCGAGCTGCGGCAGGCACTCCAGGGCATCGCCCAGCAGCAGGGTCAGGCCGACCCTTCCGCCCGCGAACGCCAGGCGCTGGAAGCCCGGATGCAGGGCGAGATACTGGTCCAGCAGGGCTTCGCTCCAGGGCGCCAGTTCCGGCCATAGCGCCAGGACGCGGCGCAGGTCGGCGGCGGCGAGGGGGAATTTCTCCACGCTGACGAACTCCAGACGCGCGCCGGCCGGAGCAACCCGTTCGAACAATTGCCAGGCGCAGAGGAAGTTCAGTCCGGTGCCGAAGCCGGTCTCGCCGATGCACAGCACCTCGCCGTCGCCCAGCGCGGCGAAGCGCTCGGCCAGGCGGTTGGTGGCGAGGAACACATGGCGCGTCTCGTTGAGCCCGGAATGCCGGGAAAAATATACGTCGCCGAAGGCGCGGGATAGCGGCTGGCCGTTTTCGTCCCAGTCGAGCTGGGCATGCTGGAAGTCGGACATGGCAGAACCTGAAAAAGCGGATGGCGCATTTTACGGGGCTTTGCCGGCCAGCGGCGAGGCGCTGCGCGAACATGCCGCGGCGCCGCGCAGACAGCCGCACGCCGATCCGCTACCTTGAAGGACTCAGGTTAAGGGAGACCTCCATGTTCGAATCCGCGGAAGTTGGCCACAGCATCGACAAGGACACCTACGAGAAGGCCGTCATCGAGTTGCGCGAAGCGCTGCTCGAGGCGCAGTTCGAGCTCAAGCAGCAGGCGCGCTTCCCGGTGATCATCCTGATCAACGGCATCGAGGGCGCCGGCAAGGGCGAGACGGTCAAGCTCCTCAACGAGTGGATGGACCCGCGCCTGATCGAGGTGCAGAGCTTCCTCCGTCCCTCCGACGAGGAACTGGAGCGGCCGCCGCAGTGGCGCTTCTGGCGGCGCCTGCCGCCCAAGGGGCGGACCGGTATCTTCTTCGGCAACTGGTACAGCCAGATGCTCTACGCGCGGGTCGAGGGGCATATCAAGGAGGCCAAGCTGGACCAGGCCATCGATGCCGCCGAACGCTTCGAGCGCATGCTCTGCGACGAAGGCGCGCTGCTCTTCAAGTTCTGGTTCCATCTCTCCAAGAAACAGTTGAAGGAGCGTCTCAAGGCGCTGGAGAAGGATCCGCAGCACAGCTGGAAGCTCAGTCCGCTGGACTGGAAGCAGAGCGAGGTCTACGACCGCTTCGTGCATTACGGCGAGCGCGTGCTGCGCCGCACCAGCCGGGACTACGCGCCCTGGTACGTGGTGGAAGGCGCGGACGAGCGCTACCGCGCCCTGACCGTCGGCCGCATCCTTCTCGAAGGGTTGCAGGCCGCGCTGGCCACCAAGGAGCGCGCCAAGCGCCAGCCGCACGCCGCACCGCTGGTGTCGAGCCTGGACAACCGTGGCCTGCTGGACTCCCTGGACCTGGGCCAGTACCTGGACAAGGACGCCTACAAGGAGCAGCTCGCCGCCGAGCAGGCGCGCCTGGCCGGGCTGATCCGCGACAAGCGCTTCCGCCAGCATTCGCTGGTCGCGGTGTTCGAGGGCAACGACGCGGCCGGCAAGGGCGGCGCCATCCGCCGCGTTACCGACGCGCTGGACCCGCGCCAGTACCATATCGTGCCGATCGCCGCGCCGACCGAAGAGGAGCGCGCGCAGCCCTATCTCTGGCGCTTCTGGCGGCACATCCCGGCGCGCCGCCAGTTCACCATCTTCGACCGTTCCTGGTACGGCCGCGTGCTGGTGGAACGCATCGAGGGCTTCTGCGCACCGGCCGACTGGCTGCGCGCCTATGGCGAGATCAACGACTTCGAGGAGCAGCTCAGCGAGTACGGGATCATCGTGGTGAAGTTCTGGCTGGCGATCGACAAGCAGACCCAGATGGAGCGCTTCAAGGAGCGCGAGAAAACCCCCTACAAGCGCTACAAGATCACCGAGGAAGACTGGCGCAACCGCGACAAGTGGGACCAGTACGTGGACGCGGTGGGCGACATGGTCGACCGTACCAGCACCGAGATCGCGCCCTGGACCCTGGTCGAAGCCAACGACAAGCGCTTCGCCCGGGTCAAGGTGCTGCGCACCATCAACGACGCCATCGAGGCGGCGTACAAGAAGGACAAGTGAGGCCTGCCGGAATGCGGCGCCGTCCTCTCCAGGGGATGGCGACGCATACGCCGGATGAATGATCGGTGCCTCGCGCGATTGCCTCGCCTTATCCTCGCTCGATCCGGCCGCTGCCCCGGCGGCCGCCCGACAATAACAGCGAGGGTTCCCCCATGCGTGAAGTGGTGATCGTCGACAGCGTCCGGACCGGCCTGGCCAAGTCCTTCCGCGGCAAGTTCAACCTGACCCGGCCGGACGACATGGCCGCCCACTGTGTCGACGCGCTGCTGGCGCGCAACGACCTCGACCCGCTGCTGGTGGATGACTGCATCGTCGGCGCCGGCTCCAACGAAGGCGCCCAGGGCCACAACATCGGGCGCAACGTGGCGGTGCTCTCCGGCCTCGGCATCCAGGTGCCGGGGATGACCCTCAACCGCTACTGTTCCTCCGGCCTGCAGGCGATCGCCATCGCCGCCAACCAGATCGCTTCCGGTTGCAGCGAGGTGATCGTCGCCGGCGGCGTCGAGTCGATCACCCTGACCCTGAAGAGCGTCAACACCGACCACCTGGTGAACCCGCTGCTGCAAAGGGAGGTGCCGGGCATCTACTACCCCATGGGGCAGACCGCCGAGATCGTCGCCCGTCGCTACGGCATCACCCGCGAGGCCCAGGATGCCTACGCCCTGCAGAGCCAGCAGCGGATGGCGCGAGCCCAGGCGGACGGGCTGTTCGCCGACGAGATCGTGCCGATGACCACCCGCTACGCGGTGGAGGACAAGGCCAGCGGCGAGAAGCAGGTGCTCGACGGAGTGGTCGACCGCGACGACTGCAACCGCCCGGACACCACCCTCGAAGGCCTGGCCTCGCTGAAGCCGGCGTTCGCCGAGGACGGTTCGGTCACCGCCGGCAACGCCTCGCAACTCTCCGACGGCGCCTCGATGACCCTGCTGATGAGCCTGGAGAAAGCGCTGGCGCTGGGCCTGGAGCCGAAGGCCTTTTTCCGTGGCTTCACCGTGGCCGGCTGCGAGCCGGACGAAATGGGCATCGGTCCGGTGTTCTCGGTGCCGAAGCTGCTCAAGGCGAAGGGGCTGAAGATCGCCGACATCGATCTCTGGGAACTCAACGAAGCCTTCGCCTCGCAGTGCCTGTACTGCCGCGACCGGCTGGAGATCGACAACGAGAAGTACAACGTCAACGGCGGCTCCATCGCCATCGGCCACCCGTTCGGCATGACCGGCTCGCGCCAGGTCGGTCATCTGGTCCGCGAACTGCGCCGGCGCAACCTGCGCTACGGCGTGGTGACCATGTGCGTCGGCGGCGGCATGGGCGCCAGCGGGCTGTTCGAAGCCGTACGCTGAGCCCGTGCGCGACGGCGGGCCCCGCAGGCCGGGGCTCGCCTCATGGGTTTTATTTACATGACGCTCCGTGCCATCCCCGGCGACTCGCGCTAGGCTAGGCGCCTTTTTCCTTGCATAGGGATGTAGCGATGTCCACCGAGCCCAACTCGCCGTTCGTCGACGACCCGCTGAGCGCCGTCGATGCACGGATTCTCGGCAGCCTCGTCGAGAAGCAGGCGACCACCCCGGAAACCTATCCGCTGACCCTCAATGCCCTGGTCCTGGCCTGCAACCAGAAGACCAGCCGCGATCCGGTGATGAACCTCACGCCCGGCCAGGTCGGCCAGAGCCTGCGCCAGCTCGAGGGGCGCGGCCTGGTCAGGCTGGTGATGGGCAGCCGCGCCGACCGCTGGGAGCACACCCTGGGCAAGGGCCTGGAATTGGTGGCGCCACAGGTGGCGCTGCTCGGCCTGCTGTTCCTGCGTGGTCCGCAGACCCTCAACGAACTGCTCACCCGCAGCAACCGCCTGCACGATTTCGACGACGTCGAGCAGATCCGCCACCACCTGGAACGCCTCGCCGGCCGTGGCCTGGCCGTGCACCTGGAGCGTCGCGCCGGGCAGCGCGAGGAGCGCTACATGCACCTGCTCGGCAGCCAGGCCGACCTCGAGGCCGCCGTGGAGGCGATGGGCAGCGACCCGGAACGCGCCGCGCCGGCCGCTCTGTCGGCCGATGCGGAAGCGCGGATCGCCGAGCTGGAGACGCGCCTGGCGGCGCTGGAGGAGCGCCTGGCCAGACTCGAAGGAGGGGCGTGATATCGCGGGTGGGCGCAATCGGTGACATGCAGGTTCCGGCGGATAACCGCGAGCGGTTGTTCGCCCTACGGCCCGCAGTGACTTTGTGGGCGGCGCTGCCTGTCGGGTAGGGCGCATAACGCCAGCGGCGTTATCCGCCGATGCGCCGCCCCGCAAGGCGAACGCCAACCCAAAAAAGCCCGGCTATTGCCGGGCTTTTTCATGCGCGCGCGTCGGTGGCCGATCAGGCCTCCGGCTGTACCGGCACGTGGATCAGTTGCAGGCGCTCGCTGCTCCAGGCACGGGTGCTGTTGGTCAGCTCGATGTCGTTGTTCAGCTTGCGCCCGTAAGACGGCACGATTTCCTTCAGGCGTGCCTGCCACTCGGGGGTGGCGACCTTGTCCTTGAAGGCCTTCTCCAGCACCGACAGCATGATCGGCGCGGCGGTCGAGGCGCCCGGCGAGGCGCCGAGCAGGGCGGCGACGGAGCCGTCGGCGGCGGTCACCACTTCGGTGCCGAATTGCAGTACGCCGCCTTTCTCGGCGTCCTTCTTGATGATCTGCACGCGCTGGCCGGCCTGCACCAGCTTCCAGTCCTCGTCGCGGGCTTCCGGGAAGTACTCGCGCAGCGAGGCCATGCGGTCGTCCTGGCTGAGCATCAGCTGGCCGATCAGGTACTGGCTGAGATCGAAGTTGTCGATGCCGGCGTTGAACATCGGGCCGATGTTGCTGCTGGTCACCGAGCCCGGCAGGTCCCACAGCGAGCCGTTCTTCAGGAACTTGGTGGAGAAGGTGGCGAACGGACCGAACAGCAGAACCGGCTTGCCGTCGATCATGCGGGTGTCGAGGTGCGGCACCGACATCGGTGGCGAACCCACCGAAGCCTTGCCGTAGACCTTGGCCAGGTGGCGCTTGACCACGTCCGGGTTGGTGGTGGCGAGGAACGAACCGCCCACCGGGAAGCCGGCATAGCCTTCGGCCTCGGGGATACCGGACATTTGCAGCAGCTTCAGCGCGCCGCCACCGGCGCCGATGAAGACGAACCTGGCCTTGACGCTGGTTTCCTTGTCGCCATTGGCCAGGTCGGCCATGGTCACGGTCCAGGTGTTATCGTCGTTGCGCTTGAGGTCGCGGACCTCATGTTGCAGGCGCAGCTTGAAGGTGTCCTTGGCCGACAGCGAGCCCACCAACTGGCGGGTGATCTCGCCGAAGTTGACGTCGGTGCCGATCGACATGCGCGTGGCGGCGATCTTCTGCCCCGGCTCGCGGCCTTCCATCACCAGCGGCACCCACTGCTTGATCTGCTCGGGGTCTTCCGAGTACTCCATGCCGCGGAACAGCGAGCTGTGCTGCAGGGCGGCGTGGCGCTTCTTGAGGAAGGCGACGTTGTCGTCGCCCCAGACGAAGCTCATGTGCGGGACGTTGTTGATGAACGACTTCGGATCGTTCAGCACCTTGCGGTCGACCTGGTAGGCCCAGAACTGCTTGGAGATCTCGAAATTCTCGTTGATCGCCACCGCCTTGCTGATATCCATCGAGCCGTCCGCGGCCTCGCTGGTGTAGTTCAGTTCGCAGAACGCCGAGTGACCGGTGCCCGCGTTGTTCCAGCCGTTGGAGCTTTCCTCGGCGACCTTGTCCAGGCGCTCGACCATCTCGATGGTCCAGCCCGGTTCCAGTTCGTTCAGATAGGTACCCAGGGTGGCGCTCATGATGCCGCCACCGATCAGGAGCACGTCGACCGGTTTTTCCGATTCGACGCTGTTTTTGGAGCAACCCAGCACGCTGACGCACAAAAGCATCAATAAGATTTTTTTCATGGATTTACCGCTAGAAAACGTGGAGAAGCGTGGATACGCACGACGTGGCAGGTATTCACCGGGTGAATGATACTGGAACTCACCCCCGATGTGAGTGCGTTCACATGCGGTGACATTTGCCTCGGCGTTCCGCCGAGAATACCTGCCTTCCCTTTCTTGAACGTTTCAGCCGCCGGGAAATAAATTCCGCGCCTGTATCGTTTCAGTGGGAACCCGGCGCCTGGATTTCCGCCGATTGGCGCATCCTGCGGATATACGCGTCGATTTCCCGCTCCGCGTCGAAACGGGTGAAGTAGGGACCTTCCAGGGTCCCTTCGCGGGTGGAGAAGAAGTACTGGCCATTCACCGAACTTATGCGATCGCTGCGGAAGCGGGTGGCCGGGACGGGATCGGTGGAACGTTTCCCCAACATGACGGCGACTCCTGGATGGCGGGCCAAGGTGATTTCAGTGTAGGCGGGGGTTGGCCGGGCGGCAGGCCGGCGGACGAAAGGAGACGGATTTCCAGGCGAAGGGTTGGGTATTCTATTTTTGGTTATAAGAAAATCTGAATTTATTCTTTTTAACGTCGACCGGCCTTGGGCATAGTGGGTCCCAACACGAACAAGGAGTGACCCCATGAGCCTCAGACTCGGCGACATCGCCCCCGATTTCGAACAGGATTCCAGCGAAGGGCGCATCCGCCTCCACGAATGGCTGGGCGACAGCTGGGGCGTGCTGTTCTCCCACCCGGCCGACTTCACCCCGGTGTGCACCACCGAGCTGGGCTTCACCGCCAAGCTCAAGGACCAGTTCGCCCAGCGCGGGGTCAAGGTCCTGGCGCTGTCGGTGGACCCGGTGGACTCGCACCTGAAGTGGATCGACGATATCAACGAGACCCAGGACACCCGGGTCAACTTCCCGATCATCGCCGACGCCGATCGCAAGGTCTCCGAACTCTACGACCTGATCCACCCGAACGCCAACGACACGCTGACCGTGCGTTCGCTGTTCATCATCGACCCGAACAAGAAGGTGCGCCTGATCATCACCTACCCGGCGAGCACCGGGCGCAACTTCAACGAGATCCTCCGGGTGATCGATTCGCTGCAACTGACCGACGAGCACAAGGTCGCCACGCCGGCCAACTGGGAGGACGGCGACGAGGTGGTGATCGTGCCTTCGCTGAAGGACGAGGAAGAGATCAAGCGGCGTTTCCCCAAAGGCTACCGCGCGGTGAAGCCCTACCTGCGCCTGACGCCCCAGCCCAACCGCTGAGGCCGGATTCGTCCCGCCTGCATGGGCAGGCACGGCAGGCGGGACCTTTTATTCGACGGTGCGTGCCGTCATGCAACGCTGTTTAGCCACGAGCAGGGTTTTTGGCCGGTTTCGACCGGCCCTCTTTTTTATGTGCGCCAGCGCGTCGCCGCGACGCTTTCTATCCGCCATCCGTTTCCGAAACCGGCTCTGACTTGCCCGCCAGACGGGGAGAAGGCTCGCTCATCCACCTCCTTCCAGGAGCAGACGCATGATCGCCGCTCTCCGTCGCTGCCGGGCCTGGCTGGCCCTGCTCGCCGTTCTTGCCGTGTTTCCCGCGGCCGAGGCCGCCGACGCCCCCGCTGAAATCCGTCTCGACTATGCCTACTACGCCCCCACCAGCCTGGCGCTCAGGAAGTTCGGCTGGCTGGAGAAAAGCCTGGACGGCAGCGGCACCCGGGTGCGCTGGGTGTTCAGCCAGGGCAGCAACCGTTCCCTGGAGTACCTCAACGCCGGCAGCGTCGATTTCGCCTCGACCGCCGGCCTCGCCGCAGTACTCGCGCGGGCCAACGGCAGCCCGGTACGTACCGTATACGTCGCCAGCCGCCCGGAGTGGACCGCGCTGCTGGTGCGCAAGGATTCGCCGATCCGCAGCCTCGCCGAACTCAAGGGGCGCAAGGTGGCTGCCACCAAGGGCACCGATCCCTACCTGTTCCTGCTCCGCAGCCTGCACAGCGTGGGCCTGGACAAGAACGACCTGCGTATCGTCCACCTGCAGCATCCCGACGGCCGGGTAGCCCTGGAGAAGGGCCAGGTCGACGCCTGGGCCGGGCTCGATCCGCACATGGCGGCCAGCGAGTTGCAGGCCGGCTCGCGGCTGCTCTACCGCAACCTCGGCTTCAACAGCTACGGCGTGCTCAATGTCCGCGAGGATTTCGCCGAAGGCCATCCGCAACTGATCCGCCAGGTGCTGGCGGCCTACGAGCAGGCGCGCCACTGGGTGATCGGGCATCCCGACGAGGCCGCGCAACTGCTTGCCGAGGAAGCCGGCCTGCCGCTGGAAGTGGCTCGCCTGCAACTGTCGCGCACCGATTTCAGCCAGCCGCTGCCGGGCGCCGAACAGGTCGCCGCGCTCAAGGCCGCGGCGCCGATCCTGGCGGACGAGCGCCTGGTGCGGCCGGGCGTGGACGTGCAGAAGGTGGTCGACGAACTGATCGCGCCGCAGTGGGCCGCCGAGGTCATCGGCGGTGCCCCGTTGGCGCGCACGGAGCCCTGAGCCATGGTCAGCCAGAGCCTGCGACTGGCCCGGCGAGTTTCGCGCCGGGCGTGGCGACTGCGCGTGCCGGGCGCCTGGCGGGCCTGGGCCTTGCCGCTGCTGGCGCTATCGTCGTGGGAAGCGCTGGTGCGCCTGGGCTGGCTGCCGGCCTACCAGATGCCAGCGCCGAGCGGCATCCTGCTGACCCTGGTGGAACTGGCTCGCGGCGAGCTGTGGGGGCATGTCGGCGCGAGCCTGGCGCGGGTCGCCGCCGGTTTCGCGATCGGCAGCGGCCTGGCTCTGGCGGTCGGAACCTGGGTCGGCCTCAGTCGTCGCGCCGAAGCCTACCTCGAGCCGAGCTTCCAGGCCCTGCGGGCGATCCCCAGCCTGGCCTGGGTGCCCTTGCTGCTGCTCTGGTTCGGCATCGACGAGACGCCGAAGATCGTCCTCATCGCCCTCGGCGCCTTCTTCCCGGTCTACCTCGCGCTGGTCGCCGGGGTACGCGGGGTCGACCGCAAGTGGGTGGAACTGGGGCGGCTCTACCGTTTGTCGCGCTTCGCCCTGGTCCGCCGCATCCTCCTTCCGGCGGCGCTGCCGAACCTGTTCACCGGCCTGCGCGGAGCGCTCAGCCTGAGCTGGATGTTCCTCGTCGCGGCGGAGCTGATCGCCGCCACCCAGGGCCTCGGCTACCTGCTCAGCGACGGTCGGGAAACCTCGCGTCCGGACCTGGTGATCGCCGCGATCCTGGTCCTGGCGGCGCTCGGCAAGCTCAGCGACGGCCTGCTCCGCTCGCTGGAGCGCCGGGCCCTGCGCTGGCGCGACAGTTTCGACGGGGAGGGCGGCGCATGAGCGGCCTGCTCGACCTGCTGGAGATTCGCAAGGCCTATGGCGATACGCGGGTGCTGGAGGGCGTGGCGCTGTCGCTGGCGCCCGGCGAGGTGGTCAGCCTGCTCGGCCCCAGTGGTTGCGGCAAGAGCACCCTGCTGCGGATCGCCGCCGGACTGGACGATGACTTCCAGGGCACTGTCGAACGCAACCCGATCCTCGGCTTCGGCCCGGACGGCGAGAACGGCCGCAGCGGCGGAATCGGCGTGGTGTTCCAGGAGCCGCGCCTGTTGCCCTGGCTGACGGTGGCGCAGAACGTCGGTTTCGCCGACGGCTGGCTGGAGGACGAGCACTGGGTCGAGCGCCTGCTCGCCGATGTCGGACTGGCCGGCTGCGGAGGATTGCTGCCCAAGCAACTGTCCGGCGGCATGGCGCAGCGCGCGGCGATCGCTCGCGGTCTCTACGGACGGCCGCAGGTGCTGTTGCTCGACGAGCCGTTCAGCGCGGTCGACGCCTTCACCCGCATGCGCCTCCAGGACCTGCTGCAGGACGTGGTGCAGAACTACGAGATCAGCGTCCTGCTGGTCACCCACGATCTCGACGAGGCGTTCTATCTCGCAGACCGCGTGCTGCTGATGGGCGGCCGTCCCGGACACATCCGCCGCGAGTTCCACGTACCGCTGGCGCGTCCCCGCGATCGCCGGGCGGTGGAGCTGGCCTACTTGCGCGGCGAGGCCCTGACCGAAATGCAGCGGGCGCACGTGCTCTGAGGCAAGACCCCGAGCCGGGTTCTTATATTCTTTATGGAATAAATAAATGAATAAAAAACATTTATTGGAATATGAGGCCGCCTGTTAAGGTCTATGCAACTTGGTTAGCAAGCCAAACGAATATTCTGTTTTCCGGTTATAAGGAATCCCCCCATGCTCGTCGTTTCCATCGCCGGAAGTCCCAGCGTACGCTCCCGCTCCGGGGTGTTGCTGGAGCGTGCCAGGGACTGGCTGAGCCGTCGCGGCGTCGAGGTGGCCAGCCACCAGGTGCTGGATTTTCCCGCCGAGGACCTGCTGCGTGCCCGCCTCGACAGTCCGCCGGTACTGGCGCTGGCCGAGCAGATCGGCCGCGCCGACGGCCTGCTGGTCGCCACCCCGGTGTACAAGGCCTCGTTTTCCGGCGCGCTGAAGGTCCTGCTCGACCTGTTGCCCGAGCGCGCCCTGGAGCACAAGGTGGTGCTGCCGTTCGCCACCGGCGGCAGCAGCGCGCACATGCTGGCCGTGGACTACGCATTGAAGCCGGTACTGGCCGCGCTCAAGGCCCAGGAGGTGCTGCACGGCGTATTCGCCGTGGACAAGCAGATCGCCTACGCCACCGAGAGCGACCCGGCGCGCCTGGAGCCGGTCCTCGAGCAGCGCCTGGAAAACGCCCTGGAAACCTTCCACCTGGCCCTCTCGCGACGGCCGCAGCCGATCGACCCGCAGTTGCTCAACGAGCGCCTGGTGAACGCCCGCTGGAGCATCTGATCCGTCCGCCGCCAGCGCACGCGCGCCGCGGCCCGATTGCACAACGCACACACGACGACCTCACTGTTCCGTCAACGGCGCGGCAGGTTCGGCACCCACAACGACAAAGGAGAGCGCCATGCGCACCATCGCTTTGCGTCGTGGACTGGCGGCCCTGCTGGTGGCGGCCCTGTCCTACGGCGTCCAGGCCGACGAGAAGTCGGCCAACACCCTGCGGATCGGTTATCAGAAATACGGCACCCTGGTCCTGCTCAAGGCCCGCGGCACCCTGGAGAAACGTCTCGCCGAAGACGGCGTGAAGGTGCAATGGACCGAGTTTCCCGGCGGCCCGCAATTGCTCGAGGGACTCAATGTCGGCAGCATCGACTTCGGCGTGACCGGGGAAACCCCGCCGGTATTCGCCCAGGCCGCCGGCGCCGACCTGCTCTACGTGGCCTACGAACCGCCGGCGCCGACCAGCGAGGCGATCCTCCTGCCGAAGGACTCGCCGATTCGTTCGGTGGCCGAGCTGAAGGGCAGGAAAGTCGCCCTGAACAAGGGCTCCAACGTGCATTACCTGTTGGTCCGCGCCCTCGAGCAGGCCGGCCTGAAGTACAGCGACATCCAACCCGTCTACCTGCCGCCGGCCGACGCCCGCGCCGCCTTCGAGCGCCACAGCGTCGACGCCTGGGTGATCTGGGACCCCTACCAGGCCGCCGCCGAGAAGCAGTTGTCCGCGCGAGTCCTGGTGGATGGTCGCGAGCTGGTCGACAACCACCAGTTCTACCTCGCCACCCGGACTTACGCGCAACGGCATCCGCAGGTGCTCGACAAGCTGGTGGACGAGATCCGCCAGGTCGGCGACTGGTCGCGGGCCAACCCGCAGCAGGTGACCGAGCAGGTCGCGCCGCTGCTCGGGTTGCCCGCCGACATCACCCTGACCGCGGTGAAGCGCCAGGGCTACGGCGCGCAGTTGATCACCCCGGCGGTGGTCGAGGCGCAGCAGAAGATCGCCGACACCTTCACCCAGCTGAAGCTGATTCCCAAACCGCTGAGCATCAAGGACGTGATCTGGACGCCATCGGCCGGCAAGGTCGCCAGCGCCCCCTGAGCCCGTACCGCCCACATACCGACACGATCATCGCGCGGCTACGCCACGCCGGCGCGCTCACCCTGGAGTCAATTGCGATGAGCCTCGAGATTTTCTGGTTCCTTCCCACCCACGGCGACGGCCACTACCTGGGCACCACCCAGGGCGCCCGTGCCGTCGACCACGGCTACCTGCAGCAGATCGCCCAGGCCGCCGACCGCCTGGGCTTCGGCGGCGTACTGATCCCCACCGGACGTTCCTGCGAGGACTCCTGGCTGGTCGCCGCCTCGCTGATCCCGGTAACCCAGCGCCTGAAGTTCCTCGTCGCGCTGCGTCCCGGGATCATTTCGCCGACCGTCGCCGCGCGCCAGGCGGCGACCCTGGACCGGCTGTCCAACGGCCGCGCGCTGTTCAACCTGGTCACCGGCGGCGATCCCGACGAACTGGCTGGCGACGGCCTGCACCTGAGCCACGCCGAACGCTACGAGGCGTCGGTCGAATTCACCCGCATCTGGCGTCGCGTGCTGGAGGGCGAGACCGTCGACTACGCCGGCAAGCACATCCAGGTGAAGGGGGCCAAGCTCCTCTATCCGCCGTTGCAGCAGCCGCGTCCGCCGCTGTACTTCGGCGGCTCCTCGGAGGCCGCCCAGGACCTCGCCGCCGAGCAGGTCGAGCTGTACCTGACCTGGGGCGAGCCGCCGGCGGCGGTTGCCGAGAAGATCGCCCAGGTACGCGAGAAGGCCGCCCGCCAGGGCCGCCAGGTGCGCTTCGGGATCCGCCTGCACGTGATCGTCCGCGAGACCAGCGAGGAAGCCTGGCAGGCCGCCGATCGCCTGATCGCGCACCTCGACGACGACACCATCGCCCGCGCCCAGGCCTCCCTGGCGCGCTTCGACTCGATCGGCCAGCAACGCATGGCCGCGCTGCACGGCGGTTCGCGCGACAACCTGGAAGTCAGCCCCAATCTCTGGGCCGGCGTCGGCCTGGTACGCGGCGGCGCCGGCACCGCGCTGGTCGGCGACGGACCGACGGTGGCGGCGCGGGTCAGGGAGTACGCCGAGCTGGGCATCGATACCTTCATCTTCTCCGGCTATCCGCACCTGGAAGAGTCCTACCGGGTCGCCGAACTGCTGTTCCCGCACCTCGACGTGCAGCGCCCGGCGCAGCCCGAGGGACGCGGCTATGTCAGCCCGTTCGGCGAGATGGTGGCCAACGACATCCTGCCCCGGCAGGCCGCGCAGAGTTGAGAGCGGTCGGAGCGAACGACATGAGCATTTCCAAACGACTGGCCGAGCGCCTGGCGCCCTGGGCGCTGCCGCTGGTCCTGCTGGCGGTGTGGCAGGCGGCGGTTGAGTTCGGCTGGCTGTCCAGCCGCATCCTCCCCGCGCCCAGCGCCGTGCTCGAGGCCGGCTGGGCGCTGCTGCGCAGCGGCGAGATCTGGCAGCACCTGGCGATCAGCGGCTGGCGCGCGGCGATCGGCTTTCTCATCGGCGGCGCCATCGGCCTGGTGCTGGGCTTCGTCACCGGCCTGTCGAAGTGGGGCGAACGCTTCCTCGACAGTTCGGTGCAGATGATCCGCAACGTGCCGCACCTGGCGCTGATCCCGCTGGTGATCCTGTGGTTCGGCATCGACGAGTCGGCGAAGATCTTCCTGGTCGCCCTCGGCACGCTGTTCCCGATCTACCTGAACACCTACCACGGCATCCGCGGCATCGACCCCGGCCTGCTGGAGATGGCGCGCAGCTACGGGTTGTCCGGCTTCGCCCTGTTCCGCCAGGTGATCCTGCCCGGCGCGCTGCCGTCGATCCTGGTCGGGGTGCGCTTCGCCCTCGGCTTCATGTGGTTGACCCTGATCGTCGCCGAGACCATTTCCGCCAGCTCCGGCATCGGTTACCTGGCGATGAACGCCCGCGAGTTCCTGCAGACCGACGTGGTGGTCCTGGCGATCCTGCTCTATGCCGTCCTCGGCAAGCTCGCCGACCTCGCCGCCCGCGGTCTGGAACGCGTCTGGCTACGCTGGCACCCGGCCTACCAGGTCAAGGGAGGTGGCGCATGAATGCCCACAACGCCGCCCTTGGCGGCACTCCGCAGCGCCTCAAGCGCGGTATCCCGCTGGCCCTGCGCGGAGTGGCGCGGCGCTTCGGCGAGCGCGAGGTGCTCAAGGACATCGACCTGCTGGTTCCGGCAGGGCAGTTCGTCGCTATCGTTGGCCGCAGCGGCTGCGGCAAGAGCACCTTGCTGCGCCTGCTGGCCGGCCTCGACCAGCCCAGCCGCGGCGAGTTGCTGGCCGGCTCGGCGGCGCTGGCCGAGGCCCGCGAGGACACCCGGCTGATGTTCCAGGACTCGCGCCTGCTGCCGTGGAAGCGGGTGATCGACAACGTCGGCCTCGGCCTGCGCGGCGACTGGCGGGCGAAGGCCCTGCAGGCGCTGCGGGCGGTCGGCCTGGCCGAGCGTGCCAACGAGTGGCCGGCGGCCCTGTCCGGCGGGCAGAAGCAACGCGTCGCGCTGGCTCGCGCGCTGATCCACGAGCCGCGCCTGCTGTTGCTCGACGAGCCGCTCGGCGCGCTCGATGCGCTGACCCGGATCGAGATGCAGCAACTGATCGAAGGACTCTGGCGCGAACACGGTTTCACCGTCCTGCTGGTCACCCACGACGTCAGCGAGGCGGTGGCGGTGGCCGACCGGGTGATCCTCATCGAGGACGGCGAGATCGGCCTCGACCTGCCGGTGGAACTGCCCCGGCCGCGCTCGCGTGGCTCGGCGCGACTGGCCGCGCTGGAAGCCGAAGTGCTCAACCGGGTGCTGGCGCAGCCGGAGCTGCCGCCGCAACCCGAACCCGTTTCACCCCTGCCCACGCAACTGCGCTGGGCGCTCTAAGCAACCATGCCTCGTTCCGAATCCCCCCAGGAGAAACGCCATGACCATCAAAGCCATCAACGTTCGTAACCAGTTCAAGGGCACCGTGAAGGAAATCATCGAAGGGCCGGTGCTCTCCGAGATCGACGTGCAGACCGCCGCCGGGATCGTCACTTCGGTGATCACCACGCGTTCGGTGAAGGAACTGGAGCTGGCCATCGGTAGCGAAGTGATCGCCTTCGTCAAGTCCACCGAGGTATCCATCGCCAAGCTGTGACGCTGGCTGCGCCGCGCTTGCGGCGGCGAGAAGGGCGGGGACCCCGATGGGGCCCCGCCTTTTTTCGTCGCGTATCGGCAAGGCCGGCCGGTGGCGACGGCTGGCGTGGGTCGCTATGGAGCGGTCGGTAGGGCGAATAACCGCTCGCGGTTATCCGCCGTGGGGGCGACCGGGACTTCTCAGCCCCGGCGCGACAGGGGCTGGCGCTCGAAATGCACGCCGGCCAGGCCGGTCTGTTGCAGGGCGCGGATGTTGGCGTGGTCGTCGCCTTCCGGGTTGTCGCGCACCGCACGGTAGTGCTCGCCGAAGGCCAGCAGGGTTTCCTCGAGGCTGAGGCCTTCGAGGATGGCGAAGCCCAGGGTCTTGCAGGAACCTTCGTTCTGCCCGGCCGGGTTGCTCACGCTGCCGTTGTCGAAGGCGCTCGGCGTGTAGCTGTAGTGCTCGGCGATGAACGCCAGGGTGTCGGTGAACAGGTGGTGTTCGCTGCGCAGACGCGCGCGGAAGTCGGTCAGGGTCATCGAAACAGGCTCATGGTGTCTGGGGCAGGGTTGGCAAGGGGCCCGGTGGCCTCAGGCGTTGCCCTGGCTCTTGGCGAAGGCGGCCTGTTGTTCCGGGCTCGCTTCTTTCTGGTACTTGGCTTTCCACTCGGCATAGGGCATGCCGTAGATCTCTTCGCGGGCCTGGTCATTGCTGACTTCCACCCCGAGGTCGTCGGCGGCGGCCTTGTACCACTTGGACAGGCAGTTGCGGCAGAAACCGGCGAGGTTCATCAGGTCGATGTTCTGCACGTCCTTGCGGGTCTGCAAATGATGGACCAGGGTGCGGAAGGCGGCGGCTTCGAGTTCCAGGCGTTGCTGTTCGGTGAGGTTGGCTGCGGTCATGGCGGTGTTTCTCGACGATGGCTCGGGGCAGGGTGAAGGCACAGGGCCAGGTCCGGCGATGATAAGAGTTGGCGCGGCCGGCGGGCAACGCTTGTGCGCGTCTTCGCGCGGTTCGCTCGTCGGCCGCCTCAGCGGTGGCCGGCGAGGGTGATCGAGACTGACTCGGCGAAGCGCAGCGCGTGCGGCTTGTCCACTTCCACCTCGGCGTAGCGCACCGCCGGGTTCTCCATCACCAGGTCGAGGATTTCCTGGGTCATCCGTTCGAGCAGGGCGAAGCGGTTCTCCTCGACGTGGCGGATGATCGCCTTGGTGATGGTGCGGTAGTTCAGCGCGTGCTCGATGTCGTTGACCTCCACGGCGTCCGCGGCCGGGTAGAGGATGGTCAGGTTGATCAGCACGTCCTGCTTGTTGAGGATTTCCTCCTCCTTGATCCCGATGAAGGTGCGCAGGCGCAGGTCCTTGACGCGGATTCGCGCCATTCCCGGTTCCAGTCGCGGCATGTCACTTGCTCCTTCCGATCAATTGCAGAAATTCCTGGCGGGTGGTGTTCGAGTCGCGGAACGCGCCGAGCATCACCGAGGTGAACATCTGCGAGTTCTGCTTCTCCACCCCGCGCATCATCATGCACATGTGCTGGGCCTCGATCACTACCGCCACGCCGGCGGCGCTGGTCACCTGGCGGACCGCCTCGGCGATCTGCCGGGTGAGGTTCTCCTGGATCTGCAGGCGGCGGGCGAACATGTCGACGATCCGCGCCACCTTCGACAGGCCGAGCACCTTGCCGGTGGGAATGTACGCCACATGAGCCTTGCCGATGAAGGGCAGGAGGTGGTGTTCGCACAGGGAGTACAGCTCGATGTCGCGGACGATGACCATTTCATCGTTGTCCGAGGCGAACAGCGCGCCGTTGACGATTTCCTCCAGGGTCTGGCCATAGCCGTGGCAGAGGTACTGCATGGCCTTGGCCGCGCGCTTCGGGGTGTCGAGCAGGCCTTCGCGCTGCGGGTCTTCGCCGAGACCGACGAGGATCTCCCGGTAATGCTGGGAAAGTGCTGGGTTCATAAGGGGTCCTTGGCGCCTCACTTGACGTGGCGGCCGCCGTTCACGGTCAGGGTGGTCCCGGTGACGTAGGGGTTGTCCAACAGGTAGCGAAGGCTCTGGTAGATGACTTCCGGCCCCGGCTCGATGCCGAGGGCGGATTTCGCCAGGGTGCGGGCGCGGTATTCGGCGTCGTCCCCGTCGTTGAACATCACCAGCGCCGGTGAAATGGCGTTGACCTTGATCCTCGGCGCGAAGCGCGCGGCGAACGACAGGGTCAGGTTGTCCAGCCCGGCCTTGCTCGCGCAGTAGGCGATACGCCGGGCGCTGCCCTTGCGCGCCACGTCGTCGGTGAGGTGGACGATGTCGGCAGGCTGCGAGCGTTCCAGCAGCTCGGCGCAGTGCAGGTTGATCAGGTAGGGCGCGAGCATGTGCACGCTGAACAGTTGCTGGAACGCCTCGGCTTCGTGGCCGGGCGTCTCGGCGACCCAGTCCGAGGCGTTGTGGACGATCGCTCGCAGGCTGTCGGTATGCTGTCGGAGGGCCCCGATGAAGGCGAAGATGCCGGCCTCGCTGGCGAAGTCGGCGTGCAGGGTCAGCGCGCCGGCCTGGCGCAGTTCGTCCAGCGCCGGGCGTTCGCTGCGGTAGCTGACGATCACCGACTCGCCGTCGGCCAGCAGGCGGCGGGCGCAATGCAGGCCGACACGCTGGCTGGCGCCGGTGATCAGGATCGGGGCTGTCGCCATGGGACTCTCACAGCAGGCGAAGGGAATCGGATGGATGCAGGGTACCCGACTGAGCCAGTCGGGCAAAGCCTTGCGCTACGGCCCACCCCGCCGGGGTGGGCGGCAAGCCGTCAGTGCGCTTCCGGCAGGCTGGCGGCGCGCTGCGGGCGGCGGTGCAGCCAGGGGGCGAGCAGGCGGCTGGAGAGAGGGATGAACCAGTAGGTCATCAACGGGGTGAGGACCAGGGTGCTGAGCAGCACCCGCGCGGCCAGCGACAGCTCGCCGAGGTAGGGGCCGGCGCCGAGGTTGAAGGCCAGCGAGACCGGGAAGAACGCCAGCCAGATCGCCACGCTCTGCTTCCAGCGCGGCGGTTTGCGGTTGTCGTCGAACCAGGCGGCGAGGCCGTGGGCGCGGTGCTCGCGCGGTTCGTCGAAGAGTCCCTGGCCGCGTTCGAGCCAGGCCTGGCGCGAGGCGGAGTGGGCCCAGGCGGCGAGGGTGGCGTCGTCGGCGAAGCGAAAGATCATCTGGAATTCGTCTCCGCCAGCGGGCGGCGCCAGCGCCCCGGAGCCGAGGTAGCCGGGGAAGTCGGCGGCGAGGGCTTCGCCTTCGCGCTGCCAGGCGAGGAAGTCGCGGTAACGGCCGGCGGCGACGCGGCGGGCCACCAGCAGGGTAACGGGAGCGGTAGACATCGTGTATCTCCTGGAACGGTTGAGCGCGCTTCGTGGGCGCCCTCGGACAACGGCGCAGCGCCGGGGGTGGTGGGCTGCGTCGGAGGACAGGCAAGGATCGTTCCCGCCGTGGTGGCGAAGGTTCGCTGCCGTGTCTACGGCAGCGCGATGACATCCCGATGACAGGGAGCGCACCGAAATGGTGCTTTTGCGGCCTGTCTGCATTGATTCGGTGCGTCCCGCTCGGCGAACGCATGCGGCATAATGCCCGGCTTACCCCTGTTGGCTTACGGAGTGTTCATGAAAGTCGCCATTCTCTCCGGCTCGGTCTACGGCACCGCCGAAGAAGTCGCCCGGCACGCCCAGAAATTGCTGTCCGAGGCCGGCCTCGAGGCCTCCCATCTGCCTCGCGCCAGCCTCGACGAACTCAAGGCCTTCGCCCCCGAGGCATTCCTGGTGGTGACCTCGACCACCGGCATGGGCGAACTGCCGGACAACCTGCAACCGCTGTACTACGCGATCCGCGACCAACTGCCGGCCTGGCACGGTCTGCCGGGCGGAGTCATCGGCCTGGGCGATTCGAGCTACGGCGACACGTTCTGCGGTGGCGGCGAGCAGGTTCGCGAACTGTTCGGCGAACTGGGCGTGCGCGAAGTGCTGCCGATGCTGCGCCTGGATGCCAGCGAAACCGTTACCCCCGAGACCGACGCCGAGCCTTGGCTGGCCGAGTTCGCCGCCGCCCTCAAGGGCTGATCCCGGGCGTACCCCGCCGAGGCGGCGGATAACCGCGTGGCGGTTATTCGCCCTGCACGGAGAAGGAGCAAACGGTAGGGCGAATAACGCCCCAGGCGTTATCCGCCGAAACGCCTGCCCAGGCGGCGGATAACCGCGTAGCGGTTATTCGCCCTACACGGGGAGGGGACAAGCGGTAGGGCGGATAACGCCTCCAGGCGTTATCCGCCTAGCTTCTACCGAGCTGGCGGTTATTCGTCCTACGCCGGGCTTTCCTCCAGCGGCCGCTCGCGCAGCAGCTCCAGCCAGGCCTGCGCCGCCCGCGACAGGTAGCCGCCCCGGCGCCAGATGAAGGCGATGTCCCAGCGCAGGTCCGGCTCCCTGAGCAGGACCCGCACCACTCCCGGGCGTTCGATCTCGCGAGCGATCGCCCGCGGTAGCAGCACCACCCCCTGGTTGGCCGCCACCAGCGCGCCGAGGAAGTCGGCCTGGCCGCTGCGGCCGCCTTCGCGCGGGCTGAAGCCGGCCTCCAGGCAGGCGCGCAGCAGGCGGTCGTTGAGGGTGAAGCTCTGCTGGTAGAGCAGGAACGGGCTGTCCGCCAGTTCGCCGAGGGCGACGCTGGCGGCAGCGGCCTTGGGATGCCCGGCCGGCAGCAGCACGTCCAGCGGTTCGTTGCAGAACGGCTGGTAGTCGAAGCCGTCGTCCGCCGGGGTGAGGCTGCCGGCCAGTTCCAGTTCGCCGGCCAGCACCGCCTGCTCCATGGTCTTGCTGCCGCCTTCCACCAGGTGCACGGCGATGTTCGGATAGCGCCGCCGGTATTCGGCGAAGCGTTGGGCGAACAGCGCGTCGGCACCGAGCAACGGCAGGCCCAGGCGCAGTTCGCCGCGGTTGAGCTGGCTGAGATCGTCCAGTTCGCTGAGCAGGTCGCGGCGCAGCCGCAGCATCTCCTCGGCGCGGCGAAACACCACGGCGCCGGCGTCGGTCAGGCGCACGTGCGGCCCGTTGCGTTCCAATACCTGCACGCCGAGGCTCTGCTCCAGTTGGGCGACCTGCTTGCTGATGGTCGACTGGCTGGCGTGGCGGACCTGCGCCGCCTGGGTGAAGCTGCCCTGGCGGACCACTTCGACGAAGCTGCGGAGTTGACGGAATTCCATTCTGGAATGGCTCTCATGCGGACAATTCGCTTTGGGGATGATAGGCCGGGCCTTATCCTTTCTCCATCCCCGATTTCCCAGCCAAGGCCTTTCCCATGTTGCCCCCGCTCGTCCGCCGTCTGTCCCGCCTTGCCGCCGAACTGGCGGTACTCATCGCCTTCTGGTGGGCCGGCGGCTGGCTGGCGAAGGCCATCGGCCTGCCGCTGCCGGGCGGGGTGGTCGGCCTGGCGGCGCTGTTGCTGCTGTTCGCCAGCGGCCTGCTGCGTCCGGCCTGGCTGCAGGCCGGCGCCGGCCTGTTGCTGGCGGAGATGTTGCTGTTCTTCATCCCGGCGCTGATGAGCCTGCTCGACTACGGCGCGCTGCTACGCAGCGAGGGCTGGCGCATCCTCCTGGTGATCATGCTCAGCACCCTGCTGGTGATGCTGGTCACCGCGGTGTCGGTGGAGTGGATGTGCCGCTGGAGGGCGCGCCATGAGTCTCGATAAGCAAGCCCTGTTCTGGTTGGCGGCGACCGTCGGCGGCTACCTGCTGAGCCGCCAGCTGTACCGCCGGGTGAAGTGGTACTGGCTGTCGCCCATCGTGTTCGTCCCGGTGCTGCTCTATGCCCTGGCGATTCCCACCCATACCCGCTACGCCGACTACGCCCGCGACACCAATTGGCTGGTGGCGCTGCTCGGTCCGGCGACGGTGGCCTTCGCCATCCCGATCTGGCAGCAGCGCGAGCTGCTGATGCGCCACTGGCCGGCGCTGCTGGCCGGGATGTTCGCCGGCACCGCAGTGGCCATCGGCAGCTCCTGGGCGCTGGCCCAGGCCCTGGCGCTGGACGGCCAGGTCACGCTGTCGTTGCTGCCGCGCTCGATCACCACGCCGTTCGCCATGGAGATGTCCCACGACCTGGGCGGCGTGCCGGAACTGACCGCCGCCTTCGTGATGATCACCGGGGTGTTCGGCGCGGTGATCGGCGGCACCCTGTTGCGCGTCCTGCGCCTGCGCACGCCGCTGGCCCGCGGCGCGCTGTTCGGCGTCGGCGCGCACGGCGCCGGCACCAGTCGGGCCTACGAGTTCGGCGGCGAGGAAGGTTCGGCGGCCGGTCTGCTGATGGTTCTCACCGGGCTGTTCAACCTGCTGGTCGCACCCCTGGTCGCCCACTGCCTGTAGCCTGCGCGCATAGGCCGGCTGAATCCTCCGCCATTCAGCCGGCGCGCGAGTGTAAGCCCGGCGACAGTCGCCGGAGGAGGGCGGGGCTAGACTGCGGGCATCCGATAACGACAAAAGAGGATGCCGCCGTGACCGCCGTTCACTCCCTGCCCGCCGATGTGCAAGCCCAGGTCTCCGCCGCCGAATGGCAGACCCGCGTCGATCTCGCTGCCTGCTACCGGCTGGTCGCCCTGCACGGTTGGGACGACCTGATCTTCACCCACATCTCGGCCAAGGTGCCGGGCACCGAGGACTTCCTGATCAACCCGTTCGGCCTGATGTTCCACGAGATCACCGCCTCCAGCCTGGTGAAGGTGGATGCCAGCGGCAAGAAGCTGATGGACAGCCCCTACGAGATCAACCCGGCCGGCTACACCATCCATAGCGCGGTGCACGAGGTCCGCCACGACGTCGAGTGCGTGCTGCACACCCATACCGCCGCGGGGATCGCGGTGTCCTGCCAGAAGCAGGGCCTGTTGCCGCTGTCGCAGCAATCGTTGTTCGTGCTCTCCAGCCTGTCCTACCACGCCTACGAGGGCGTCGCCCTGAACCATGAGGAAAAGGCCCGCCTGCAGGCCGACCTGGGGACCAGCAACTTCCTGATCCTGCCCAACCACGGCCTGCTCACCTGCGGCGGTTCCATCGCCGATACCTTCCTCATGATGTTCACCCTGCAACGTGCCTGCGAGGTACAGGTGATGGCGCAGAGCGGCGGCGCCGAGCTGATCCACATCCCGGGGCAGATCCTCGCCGGCGCGCGCGACATGATCGCCGGGGTGATGCGCAGCAAGACCGGCATGGGCGGCCAGCTCGCCTGGCCGGCGCTGCTGCGCAAGCTCGACCAGCAGAACCCGGGCTACCGCCAGTGACCGCGGCGCTGCCCGGCATTCCCCTGGAGGCCTGGCGGAGGCGCGGCCGCACCCTGGATTTCAAGGGCTTCCCGATCCGCTACTGGGAAGCCGGGCAGGGTCGGCCGTTGCTGCTGATCCACGGTTTTCCCAGCGCCGCCTGGGACTGGCACTACCTCTGGGAGCCGCTGGCGCAGCGCTACCGCGTGCTGGTCTGCGACCTGCTCGGTTTCGGCGATTCGGCCAAGCCGCGCGCCCATCGCTACAGCCTGCTGGAGCAGGCCGACCTGCAACAGGCGCTGCTCGGTCGCCTGGGAATCGACGAGCCGCTGCACGTGCTGGCCCACGACTACGGCGACAGCGTCGCCCAGGAACTGCTCGCCCGCCATCACGAAGGCCGGCTGCGGCTCGCCTCCTGCGTGTTCCTCAATGGTGGGCTGTTCCCGGAAACGCACCGCCCGGTGCTCAGCCAGAAGCTGTTGCTGAGCCCGTTGGACGGGCTGTTCGGCCGGCTGTTCGACCGCCGCGCCCTGGCGCGCAACTTCGCCAAGGTCTTCGGCCCGCGCAGCCAGCCCGGCGAGACCGAGCTGGATACCTTCTGGAGCCTGATCGAAAGCAACCAGGGGCAGCGGGTGATGCATCGCCTGATCCGCTACATCGTCGACCGCCGCGAGCAGCGTGAGCGCTGGGTGGCGGCGTTGCAGCACGGCGGGGTGCCGTTGCGGGTGATCGACGGCGCCGTCGACCCGATCTCCGGGGCACACATGGTCGAGCGCTACCGGCAACTGGTCGCCGATGCCGACTGCGTGCTGCTCGATGGCATCGGCCATTATCCGCAGATCGAAGCGCCGGCGGCGGTGCTCGAACATTACCTGGCGTTTCGCGCCCGACTGGATGATTCAGAGTTTTCTTAAGCGAGTTTGAGATTGCAGCAAGTGCCATCGCGCAAGGATCGGGGCTAGGGTGCTGGCGCCTCGCTGGACGAGGCGTTTCGTCACCCATGGAGGTCTCCATGCACGATCCCGTTTCTCCCTTGCGCGTGTTCGACGAGGGCTCCTGGTTGTTCCGCCAGATGGTGCAGGCGCAGCCGTTCATCCGCCAGTCCGGGATGGTCCTCGCCGAACTCGCCCTGCTGCTGGCGCTCGGGCTCGGCTACCTGTGCTGGCAGGAAGGCAGTCGCTGGTACGCCGTCGGCGCCGGCTTCGCGTTGCTCGGCAGCCTGCTGCTGGTGGTGGTCCGGCACAACTACGACTGGTGGCTGTTCAAGCTCGGCCCGCGTGGCCGGCTGTACATTCCGTTCGACTGAAGCGGAACATCCCGCTGCCTTATCGGGCGCCATTCATGGTGGCGCGAAGCCTTGTCCCCGCCGGCGGGCTGGCCGACACTCGGGCAATCCTTCCTACTGCCCTGGAGTCCCGAACATGAGCGATGCCCTGCGTTTCGACGACCAAGTCGTGATCGTCACCGGAGCCGGCGGCGGCCTTGGCCGCGCCCATGCCCTGCTGTTCGCGAAGCATGGCGCCAGGGTGGTGGTCAACGACCTCGGCGGCAGCACCCATGGCGAAGGCGCCAGTGCCTCGGCGGCGGACAAGGTGGTGGCGGAAATCCGAGCCGCCGGCGGTACCGCGGTGGCCAACCACGACTCGGTCACGGACGGCGGCAGGATCGTGGAGAACGCGCTGGACGCCTTCGGCCGCGTCGACGTGGTGGTCAACAATGCCGGCATCCTGCGTGACAAGACCTTCCACAAGATGGAGGACGCCGACTGGGACCTGGTCTACCAGGTGCATGTCGAAGGCGCCTACAAGGTCACTCGCGCCGCCTGGCCGCACTTGCGCGAGCAGGCCTACGGGCGGGTGGTGTTCACTTCCTCGACCTCGGGCATCTACGGCAACTTCGGCCAGAGCAACTACGGCATGGCCAAGCTCGGCCTCTACGGCCTGACCCGCACCCTGGCCCTGGAAGGGCGCAAGAACAATATCCTGGTCAACGCCATCGCCCCCACCGGCGGTACGCGGATGACCGAGGGGCTGATCCCGCCGCAGGTCTTCGAGCAGCTCAAGCCGGAGCTGGTCAGCCCGCTGGTGGTCTACCTCGGCAGCTCGGCCTGCGAGGATACCTCGGGGCTCTATGAGGTCGGCGGTGGCTGGATCGGCAAGGTGCGCTGGGAGCGCAGCCTGGGCTTCGGCTTCGATCCGAAGGCCGGCTTCGATGCCGAGGACGTGGCCGCGCACTGGCAGCAGATCTGCGACTTCGAGAACGCCGCGCACCCGGCGGACAACGTCGAGGCGCTCCGTGAAATGATGGCCAACCTGCAGAGGCACGCGCTCTGAGACGCCCGGCGGATGCGGCGCGGCCGCGGGAAAAGGACTAAGGTGAAGACCGGCTGACGCCGGTCTTCTGCCATCCGGCCGGTGTCTTTTTTCGCTTTTTCCGCAGGGAGTCTGTCATGAGTGTCATCGTCGAACGCAACGGCCCGGTCACCACCCTGGTCATCGCTCGCCCGGAGCGGCGCAATGCGGTGGACCGGCCGACCGCCCAGGCCCTGGCCGACGCCCTGCGCGAGTTCGAAGCGGACGATACGGCGCGGGTCGCGGTACTCACCGGCAGCGGCGGCAATTTCTGCGCCGGCGCCGACCTGGCGGCGGTAGCCGAGGATGGCGAGCGGCGCAATCGTCTGGAGGCGGAGGGCGACGGGCCGATGGGGCCGAGCCGCATGCAGCTCGGCAAGCCGCTGATCGCCGCCATCGAAGGCTATGCGGTGGCCGGCGGGCTGGAGCTGGCGCTGCTCGCCGACCTGCGGGTGATGGCCGAGGACGCCATCTGCGGAGTGTTCTGCCGGCGTTTCGGGGTGCCGCTGATCGATGGCGGCAGCGTGCGCCTGCCGCGGATCGTCGGGCAGGGCCGGGCGCTCGACCTGATCCTCACCGGGCGTCCGGTGAAGGCCGACGAAGCGTTGCAGATCGGCCTGGCCAACCGGGTGGTGCCGAGCGGTTCGGCGCGAGCCGAGGCCGAGGAGCTGGCGGCGGAACTCGCCGCCTTCCCGCAGACCTGCATGCTCGCCGACCGCGCCAGCGTATATGCGCAGTGGGAACTGTCCTTCGACGTGGCCCTGGCCAACGAATTCCAGGGCGGGCTGGCGGTGATCGAGAGCGGCGAGACCCTGGAGGGCGCGCAGCGCTTCAAGGACGGTGAGGGGCGCCACGGGCGCTTCGAGTGACGCCGTCGCGCCGCGTGGGCTAGCGGTGGATGATCACGTAGCTCTTGCGCACGGTTTCCTGCACATCCCACACGCCGAGACTGTTCTCCGGCAGCAGCAGGGCATCGCCGGCCTCGATGCGGATGGTCTCGCCGCCGTCCGGGGTGAAGGTGCAGCGGCCTTGCAGGAAGTGGCAGAACTCCTGCTCGACGATCTGCCGCCGCCAGCGTCCGGGGGTGCATTCCCAGATTCCGGTTTCCACCTGGTCGGTGCGCTCCACGGCGTAGGCGCGGGTCTGCGCGACCGGCTCGCCAAGCGGCACCGCGACCGGGCTGGCGGCGCCAAGATCGGCGCCGGCGGTATTTTTCAGAAGGGTCAGGGCCATGCGGTTTTTCCTCTGTGGGAGGTGGAGGGGATTCTCAGCGCATCAGGCTTTCCATGCCGGCCGCGAGGGTTTGCGCCAGGCTGCGGCGCCAGGGCGCGCTGTGCGGGTCGGCAAGGACCCGGTCCTCATGGACGAAACTGCGGATGATCGCGTTGTAGCCGAGCCAGCGGCAGGGTTCCGGTTCCCAGCGGGCCAGGCTGTCCAGCGGACGCTCGCCCAGCACCCAGGGCTGCCGCAGCAGCTCGCTGTCCTCACCGAGGATCAGCGCGGCCAGGGTGCGGCCGCCGAGGTTGCTGGCGCCGACCCCTTCGCCGCCGTAGCCGCCGGAGAGGGCGATGCCACTGGCGCGGTCGAGCAGCATGTGCGGGCGGAAGCGCCGGGCCATGCCGAGGTTGCCGCCCCAGGTGTGGCTGATCCTGGCGTCCTTGAGCAGCGGGAAGAGTTCGCCGAACAGGTAGCGACGCAGGCCGACTTCCTCGTCGTCGAGGCTGAAGTCGTTGCGCAGCTTGCCGCCGAAGCGGTAGCCGCCCCGCGCGCCGAAGGCCAGGCGGTCGTCGGCGGTGCGCTGGCCGTAGGTGACCTGGCGGCTGAATTCGCTGAAGGCCTGGCCGCGCTCCAGGCCGATCTCCGCCCAGACCGACGACGGCAGCGGCTCGGTGGCCACCAGCAGACTCTGCACCGGCAACTGGTAGTGGCCCAGTGGCGGCAGGCTGGCGGCATAGCCTTCCACCGCCGGCACGATCCATTCGGCGCGCAGTTCGCCGCGCTCGGTGCGCAGCAGGCCGCGTTGCCAGTGCAGCACCCGGCTCTTCTCGAACAGCCGCACGCCCAGGCGCTCCACCGCGCGGGCCAGGCCGCGCGCGAGCCTGGCCGGCTGGATGGTGGCGCAGTGCGGCGAATGGATCGCCCCGTAGCTGCCGGGGATGCGCAACTGCTGGTCGAGTTCCTGCGGCGTCAGCCAGCGGTAGTCGCTTTCGTCCAGGCCTTCGGCATAGAGATCATGCAGATAGGCGCGCAGGCGGCGTTCCTGTTCCGGGTAGCGCGCCGCGCAGTAGAGCACGCCGCCCTTGCGGTAGTCGCAGTCGATGCCTTCCTCTTGCAGCACCCGCGCGACCTCGTCGGGAATCCCGTGCAGCAGGTCGTAGCCGGCCCGGCGCCGTTCCGGCGGCAAGCCGGCGAGCAGGCCGTCCTCGCCGAGCAGGTTGCCCATCAGCCAGCCGCCGTTGCGCCCCGAGGCGCCGAAGCCGGCGGTTTCCGCCTCGACGATGGCGACGCGCAACTGCGGCGCCCGGCGCTTCAGGTAATAGGCGGTCCAGAGGCCGGTGTAGCCGGCGCCGACGATGGCCACGTCGACCTCGAGGGATTCTTCCAGGGACGGGCGCGCTTCGAGCGGATCGTCCAGTTGATTCATCCACAGGCTGAGGTGGCGCCAGGCCGACATAGAGGGCTCCATCGCGAGAGGGAAAGGGGAATGCGGCGAGAGTAGGAAGATGCCGTGCGCCTGTCGTGCGCGCGGGTCCGCTGGGAAATCTCAGCGGCGCGACGACAGGCGCTTCAGGTATTCGCGCGGAGACTGGCCGGTGTGCTGGCGGAAGCAGCGGTAGAAGGCCGACAGCGAATTGAAGCCGGCGGCGAAGGCCAGTTCGTCGACCCGTCCGGGCAGCTCGCCGGAAAGCTGGCCGAGCAGGTGTTGCAGGCGGGTCTGGTTGACGTACTGGTAGAAGCTCAGGCCGAGCACCTGGTTGAGCAGGTAGGAAATCTGGTTGCGCGTATAACCGGTGGCGTTGGCCACCTGGGTCAGGTCCAGGTCCGGATCGAGATAGGGCTGGGCCTGCTGGAAGTAGTGCTCCAGGTCGCGCGCCAGCAGGCTCAGCTGCTTGGCCGAAAGCCCCAGGCGGCTGGCCGGCGGCCGGCCGTCGCCGCCGGCCTGGGCTCCGCCGCCGCTTTCGTGGACCAGCGAGGCGTATTCGTTGATGCGCCAGATCAGGCCGTCGCGCACGGTGATCGCCTCGCTGGCGCGGAACGAAGCCAGGCGGCCGCTGAGGGTCACCCGCAGGCGGTACTGGATGAAGGCGGTATCGCCGTCGAAGCGGATACGGTCGGTGTGCTCCAGCGACTCGTCGGGGCCCTTGGGCATGGTCGCCTCGACGTACTCGCGGAGATCGGCCAGGCGCATCCGGCGGTTCTGGAAGAAGTCGTTGTATTCGACCTCGGGATGATAGAGCGCCATCACCGCGTCGATGTCGCGGTGCTTCCAGCTGAGGTGGTAGCGCATGACCGTCTCGCGGGTGGCGTCGGCGAGGTCGCGGTCGGCGGGAATGGTCTGTTCGGGCTGCATGCAGCGAAGGATGCCATCGCCGCCGCCGGCGGAACAGTGCCGCGCCGTCATCCATGCACTGGATGACGGCGTATCCATCCTGCATATGGCGTTCGCCGAGGCGCTTTCCAGGGCCCCTGTTCACTCTTTCGGGCGACAGCCGGAATACCTCCTTGGTGCGCTTACCGCCGTTCGGGCCGCTGGGTAGGGTGTAGCCACCTCGACCCTGTCAGGAGAGCCGCATGACAACAACAAAAAGGCGCGGAATCTTCCCTCTGCACGCACTCGCTGCGGCCACAGCCCTGGGTTGCGCCACCCAGGCCTCGGCCGTGTCATTCAACATCGGGGAGATCGAAGGGCAATTCGACTCGTCGCTGTCGGTGGGGGCCAGCTGGTCCATGCGTTCCGCCGACAAGGACTACATCGGCACCCGCAACGGCGGCCACGCCTCGTCGCAGACCTCCGACGACGGCCGGCTCAACTTCAAGAAGGGCGAAACCTTCTCGAAGATCTTCAAGGGCATCCACGATCTCGAACTCAAGTACGGCGACACCGGCGCGTTCTTCCGTGGCAAGTACTGGTACGACTTCGAGCTGAAGGACGAACACCGCCTGCTCTACGACATCGACGACCACAACCGCAAGGAGGGCGCCAAGTCCTCCGGGGCGCAGTTGCTCGATGCCTTCCTCTACCACAACTACAGCATCGGCGACCTGCCCGGCAGCGTGCGGGTCGGCAAGCAGGTGGTGAGCTGGGGCGAGAGTACGTTCATCCAGAACTCGATCAACAGCATCAACCCGATGGACGTCGCCGCGTTCCGCCGGCCCGGCGCGGAGATCAAGGAAGGCCTGATCCCGGTGAACATGCTCTACCTGTCCCAGGGCATCAGCGACGCGCTGACCGTCGAAGGCTTCTACCAGTTGGAGTGGGACCAGACGGTGATCGACAACTGCGGTACCTTCTTCTCCACCACCGACGTGGTCGCCGATGGCTGCGAGCGGATGGTCTACGCCGGCAGCGACTTCGACCCGAACCCGGCCAACGGCTACCGCTACCTGCCGCGCGCCGGCGATCGCGATGCCCGCGACAGCGGCCAGTGGGGCCTGGCCCTGCGCTGGTACGCGGCGGAGCTGAACGACACCGAGTTCGGCCTGTACGCGATGAACTACCACAGTCGCAACCCGTACTACAGCGTGATCGCCGGCAACGGCCTGGCCACCTCCGACCCGGTCACCGGGCGCTCCACCGGCTATTACTTCATCGACTATCCCGAGGACATCCGCCTCTACGGCCTGAGCTTCCAGACCAACATCGGCAGCACCTCGGTGGCCGGCGAGCTGAGCTACCGGCCGAACATGCCGCTACAAATCAACAGCACCGACATGTCGATCGCCGCGATCTACCCGACCACCCTGTTCGGCAACCCGATCTACGACAGCGGCTTCGCCACCCCGCGCGCCGGCGAGGTGATCAACGGCTACGTGCGCAAGCCGGTGACCCAGGCACAGGTGACCGTCACCCAGTTCTTCGACCGGGTACTGGCGGCCGACCGCCTGACCGTGGTCGGCGAAGTCGGCTACAACCACCTCAGCGGGGTCGACGGCGACGACCTGCGCTACGGCCGCGACGCCATCTACGGCATCGGCGAACTGCCGAACAACGCCTTGTGCACCGGCGCGCTCAACGTGGCCAACCCGCAGGAGTGCAACAGCCACGGTTTCTACACCCGCAACTCGTGGGGCTACCGCCTGCGCGGGATCCTCGAATATCCCAACGTGTTCGCCGGGGTCAACCTGAAGCCGAACCTGGCCTGGTCGCACGACGTCGAGGGCTACGGGCCGAACTTCAGCGAGGGCGCCAAGGCCGTCAGCGTCGGCCTCGATGCCGACTACCAGAACACCTATACCGCCAGCATCAGCTACACCGACTTCTTCGGCGGCAACTACAACCCGATCAACGACCGCGACTTCCTCGCGGTGAGCTTCGGGGTGAACTTCTGAGGTCCGCCGCCCCTCGGGGCGGCCGCTTTCGCGGATACGAACAAGGATAACGACGCATGAAAACAGCACGACTCCTGTCCTCCGGGGCGCTGGCCCTCAGCCTGCTGGCCGGTTCGGTGACGGCGGCGGTTTCGCCCGACGAGGCCGCCAAGCTCGGCAGCAGCCTGACCCCCATCGGCGCGCAGAAGGAAGGCAACGCCGACGGCAGCATCCCGGCCTGGACCGGCGGCCTCGCGGCCAGCGCCGGCAAGGTCGACGGCAAAGGCTTCCTTTCCGATCCCTTTGCCGACGAGAAGCCGCTGTTCACCATCACCGCGCAGAACGTCGAGCAATACAAGGACAAGCTCTCCGACGGCCAGTTGGCGATGTTCAAGCGCTACCCCGAGACCTACCGGATCCCGGTGTACAAGACCCATCGCACGGTGGCCCTGCCGGCCGAGATCGACGAGGCGGTCAGGCAGAGCGCGCTGAACGTGCAGCCGATCAACGACGGCAACGGCCTGTCGAATTTCGAGAAGAGCCGCTACTACGCCTTCCCGATCCCGAAGAACGGCGTCGAAGTGCTCTGGAACCACATCACCCGCTACCGCGGCGGCAACCTCAAGCGCATCATCGTCCAGGCCACCCCGCAGACCAACGGCAGCTTCACGCCGATCCGCTTCGAGGAGTCGGTGGCGTTCCCGCAGAACATGCCTGACCTCGACCAGAGCAAGGCGGCCAACATCCTCACCTTCTTCAAGCAGCAGGTGACCGCGCCGGCGCGCCTGGCGGGCAACGTGCTGCTGGTCCACGAGACCCTCGACCAGGTCAAGGAGCCGCGCCTGGCCTGGGTCTACAACGCCGGCCAGCGCCGCGTGCGGCGCGCCCCGCAGGTGGCCTACGATGGCCCGGGCACCGCCGCCGATGGCCTGCGCACCTCGGATAACTTCGACATGTTCTCCGGCGCCCCGGACCGCTACGACTGGAAGCTGGTCGGCAAGCGCGAGATGTACATCCCCTACAACGCCTACAAGCTCAACGACCCGACCCTGAAGTACGGCGACATCATCAAGGCCGGGCACATCAACCAGGACCTGACCCGCTACGAGCTGCACCGGGTGTGGGAAGTGGTCGGCACGGTGAAGCCGGGCGAGCGGCACATCTACGCCAAGCGCCACATGTACATCGACGAGGACAGCTGGCAGATCGCCCTGGTCGACCACTACGACGGTCGCGGCCAGCTCTGGCGGGTCGGCGAGGGCCACGCGCAGTACCACTACGACCAGAAGGTCGCCGGCTACACCCTGGAGGCGCTCTACGACGTGATCGCCGGTCGCTACCTGGCGCTGGGCATGAACAACGAGGAGAAGCGCGGCTACGAGTTCGGCTTCAAGGCCTCGTCCGCCGACTACACGCCGGCCGCCCTGCGCAACGCAGGGGTACGCTGAGTCCCGGCCAGTCGCGACGAGCGCGTCGGCTTGTGCCGACGCGCTCGTTCGTTATGACGGCCCATCACCCGGCGCAATCATCGTTCAGCAGCGGGGCAGGCGCGGTCTAGGCTCCCGGCAAGGCGCTTCGACAGAACAAGAGCACTGCCATGACCGAGCCGACCGAGCTGCCCGCCGCCTTGCCGCGGCTGCCGCCGCAGCACCTGCCGCGGCCCCGTTTGCACCAGCCGCTGCTGCGCGGCGAATGCCGCCTGCGACTGCTCTGCGCGCCCGCCGGCAGCGGCAAGACCGTCCTCCTCGGAGAATGCGCGCGGCGGGCGCCGCCTGGCGTGCAGGTGGTCTGGCTGGCGCTGGGCGGGGAAGCGCTGGACCCCGCGACCTTCCGCCGCCGCCTGGCCGGCGCCCTCGGCTTGGCCGAGGACAGCGACGAAGCGCAGCTGTGCCGGCGGCTGCGTAACGCTTCCGCGCTGTGGCTGCTGCTCGACGATTACCCACGGCACCCCGACCCCGCCCTCGACGCCTGCCTCGATCGCCTGTTGAGCGCGGCCTCGCCACGGGTGGGCTGGTGGCTGGCGAGCCGGCGGCGGCCGCAGTGCAACCTGGCGCGGTTGCTGCTGGAAGGGGAGTTGCTGGAGGTCGACGGCGGCCTGCTGGCGTTCGATGCCGACGAGGTCGCCGAACTGCTCCGCCTGCACGGGCGCAGCGCCGATGCCGCTACGGCCGGGGCACTGCTGGAACGCAGCGGCGGTTGGTGCGCCGCGTTGCGCTTGCGCCTGCTGGTCGGCGAAGAGACGGCCGGACCGTTGTTGCAGGAATACCTCCAGCACGAGTTGCTCGACGAGCTGCCGCCGCCGCTGGCCGACGCCGCGCGTGCCCTGGCCTGGCTGCCGCAAGTCGGTCCGGAGCTGTTCCGCCGGCTGTTCGAGGAACTGCCCCACGGGCTGGACGACCTGTTGGCGCGGGGCTTCCCCCTGCTGGCCGATACGAACCAGCGCTACAGCCTGCCGCCGGCGATCCGCGAGGCCTGGCGCGAAGCGCCGCAGCGCCCGCAGCGGGACTTCCACCGGGAAGCCTGCGAATGGTTCGCCGAACACGGCGAGACCCGCGAGGCGGTCGACCAGGCGCTGGCCGCCGACGAACCGGAAACCGCCGCCGGATTGTTGCAGAAGCTCACCGAGGAGCAATTGCTGCACGGCCACAACATCGGCATGGTCCTGGCCCTGCGCGACGAACTGCCGGCGGCGCTGCTGGCCAGCACGCCGCGCCTGGTGATCCTGAATGCCTGGACGCTGCTCTACGCCGGACGCCTGGCCGAAGCCGAGGACTGCATCGGCCAGTTGGCGCGCTTCCTGCCGATGCCCTCGGCGTCCCGCCAGCGGGTGCTGCTGGCGCAATGGCAGGGCTTGTTCGGGATCCTCCTGCACTGCCGCGGCGAGCGCGGCGCCGCCGACTACCTGCGCGAGGCGCTGGAGCAACTGCCGGAGGACGCCTGGTCGCAGGGACTGATCTGCCGCTCGGCGCTGATGCAACTGGCGATGATCGAGGGGCGGATGGACCAGGCGCGGTTGATCGGCCGCGATGCCTTGCGCCTGGCGCGCGAGCACGACAGCCTGATCTTCGAGGCGTTGATCGAACTGGAGCGGGCGCAGTGGCTGGAGCAGCGCGGCGAACTGCTGCGCGCGGAAGGCGTCCTCGATCGCGCCCAGCGCTACCTGGAGGACCTCGGCCAGCAGGGCAGCCCGATGCTCGGCCGGATCGCCCTGCGCCGCGCGCGCCTGTGCCTGCAGCAGGGCCGCGAGGTCGAGGCCGGGCACTGGTATCGGCTGGGGCTGGAGCAGGCACGGGAGAATCTCGATCCCTGGGCGCTCTACGGCTACCTGGGACTGGCCTTGCTGGAAGCCGGGCAGGGCGACCTGGACGCGGCGTTCAACCGCCTGCTGGAGGTCGAGCGGCTGATGCAGCAGCGCCATGTCCCCGATCCGCTGTATCGCGGCGCGCTGCTGCTGGTCAGCTCCGCCCTGACCCTGCAGCAGGGAAGGCCGGCGCAGGCGCGGGAGATCCTGCTGCGGGTCCGCGCCTACTTCCAGCCGGGACGGGCGCGCCTGTCGCCGCCCTCCGAACCGGAGCTGGAAGCGCGGGTAGAGCACCAATTGGCACTGGCCGAACTCTACAGCGGCGAGGCAGCCGCCGCCGAAGCGCGGCTGCGCGGGCTGCTCGCCATTCTCGAGGCGCAGGGGCGGCAGACGCTGCTCTGCGAAGTGCGCATGGGTATCGCCGAGTGCCAGTTCCTCTCCGGACAATTGCCCCAGGCCCAGCAGACCCTGCGCAGCGGCCTGGAGCTGGCGGAGCGGCTAGGCCTGCAACTGCCGCAGCGGCGACTGCGGGATCGCCAGCCGCAACTGTTCGCCGCCCTGCCGGGGGAAGAAGAGGAGGGGCTCAGTCCGCTCAGTTGTCGGGAGCTGGCGGTGCTCGGCCTGATCGCCCAGGGCTGCTCCAACCAGGAGATCGGCGAGCAACTGTTCATTTCCCTGCACACGGTGAAGACCCACGCCCGGCGGATCAACGGCAAGCTCGGGGTGGCCCGCCGGACCCAGGCGGTGGCGCGGGCCAAGGCCCTCGGCCTGCTCGCCTGAGCGGCCTCAGTGCAGGGCGCGGCCGGTCGGCGGGGCGAGTTCGCCCAGGCGCTGGCCGAGGCGCAGTTGCTCGGTGGGATCGTCGCTGAGCAAGAGCGCGCGTTCCAGGTCGTAGCGTTCCGCCTGCGGGCAATCCAGTTGCCGATAGAGGCCGGCGCGGGCCTCGTGGTCGGCGGCGCCCACCGGGCCGAGTTCGATCACCCGCTGGGCATCCTTCAGCGCGGCCAGCGGCTCGCCGGCGGCGCTGTGCAGTTGTCGCAGGTTGCGCGACAGACGCTGGAGGATTTCCCCGGCAGAGGCCTGCTTCAGGTAGGCGGCTTGCAGCTCGCTCTTCGGCCCCTGCAGGCGCAGCAGCAGTTCGCGGCAGTCGGTGGGATAGAGGCGCCGTCCGGTGGCCGGGTCGAGCAGATGGTCGGCCTGCGGCACGCGCAGCAGGAAGCGTCCCGGGAAGTTCACTCCGACCAGCGGAATGTCCAGCCGCCGCGCCAGTTCCATGGCCACCAGCGCCAGCGACAACGGCTGTCCCTGGCGCCGCTGCAGCACCAGCGGAAGCAGGGCCGAGCGCGGTTGCAGGGGGAAGTCGTCGTCCTCGCAGAAACCCTGTTCGCTCATTCGCCGCAGCAACCCCTGGGCGCGCTCGCTGGCCGAGGCGCGGTCGTCCAGGCTCGCGCCGATCTGCCGGACGAGTTCGTCGAGCTCGCGCAGGGCGTGGGCGGGCGAATACGCCGGGAGGTGCTCCGCGGCGATCCACAGGGCCGCCTCGAACAGCGCTGGCGGTTCCTGGGCGAGACAATCGAGGCAGGCTTGACGCGGGTCCATGGCTTTCCTCCTGGTGCGCCTGGATCGTTGCGGACGGGCCGTTCGGAGCACGCCGGGGCCGGTTTCGAGCGGGCGGACCCCAAGGTTGTAACCGTCCGCCGAAGCTTCGTCCAGTACCCGGCTCGGCGAGCGCCGCCGCCTGGTCGTCGGCCTTGCGGGCGTTTCGCCGACGCCTGCCTATACTGAAGGTGCCGGGCGGCAACGGCCCGGCCCGGACAACAAGCAGCAAGCAGGGGAGCCCCAGCATGTTCGACATGATGGACGCGGCCCGGCTCGAGGGTCTCCACCTCGCCCAAGACCCGGCCACGGGACTCAAGGCCATTATCGCCATCCACAGCACGCGACTCGGCCCGGCACTGGGTGGTTGTCGCTACCTGCCTTACCCCAACGACGAAGCCGCCATCGGCGACGCCATCCGCCTGGCCCAGGGCATGAGCTACAAGGCGGCCCTGGCCGGGCTGGAGCAGGGCGGCGGCAAGGCGGTGATCATCCGCCCGCCGCACCTGGACAATCGCGGCGCGCTGTTCGAGGCCTTCGGGCGCTTCATCGAAAGCCTCGGCGGACGCTACATCACTGCGGTGGACAGCGGTACCTCCAGCGCCGACATGGACTGCATCGCCCAGCAGACCCGCCACGTCACCAGCACCACCCAGGCCGGCGACCCCTCGCCGCATACCGCCCTCGGCGTGTTCGCCGGGATTCGCGCCAGCGCCCAGGCGCGCCTCGGCAGCGACGACCTGGAAGGCCTGCGGGTCGCGGTGCAGGGGCTCGGCCACGTCGGCTACGCATTGGCCGAGCAACTGGCGGCGGTCGGCGCCGAGTTGCTGGTCTGCGACCTCGATCCCGGCCGGGTGCAACTGGCCGTCGAGCAGCTCGGCGCCCATCCGCTGGCGCCGGAGGCATTGCTCTCCACCCCTTGCGACATCCTCGCGCCCTGCGGCCTGGGCGGCGTGCTCACCAGCCAGAGCGTCAGCCAGTTGCGCTGCGCGGCGGTGGCCGGGGCGGCGAACAACCAGTTGGAGCGGCCGGAGGTCGCCGACGAGCTGGAGGCGCGCGGCATCCTCTATGCGCCGGACTACGTGATCAACTCCGGCGGCCTGATCTACGTCGCCCTCAAGCACCGCGGCGCCGATCCGCACAGCATCACCGCGCACCTGGCGCGGATTCCCGCGCGGCTCACCGAGATCTATGCCCATGCCCAGGCCGACCACCAGTCGCCGGCGCGGATCGCCGACCGTCTGGCGGAACGGATTCTCTACGGCCCGCAGTGACGGGCCGGCGTTTCCGGCGAGGCCGCCAGCGGGCCTCGCCAGCGGCAGTGCGGGCCACCCCCGCGGTGCCGCGCGTGCACGCCGCCACCCGCGGCGCGACCCTGAGCGGCACGCCTACCCGGCGTGCGGAGGAGGTTTGCGATGGTTCACAACCGGATCGACCCGCCTTTCACCCGCTACCTCGACAGCGACGGTCGGCCCCTCGGGGAGTTGCCCGCCTGGGCCGGCGACAGCGACGCGCTGGTCGGCCTCTACCGGCAGATGCTCCTGACCCGCCTGTTCGACCAGAAGGCGGTGGCCCTCCAGCGTACCGGACGGATCGGCACCTATGCGCCAACCCTCGGCCAGGAAGCCATCGGTGTGGCCATCGGCAGCCAGATGCGCGCCGAGGACGTGCTGGTGCCCTATTACCGCGATACCGCCGTGCAATTGATGCGCGGTGTGCGCATGGAGGACATCCTCCTCTACTGGGGCGGCGACGAGCGCGGCAGCGACTACGCCGAACCGCTGGCGGCGCAGGACTTTCCCATTTGTGTGCCGATCGCCACCCAGGCCCTGCATGCCTGCGGGGTCGCCTCGGCGTTCCGCATCCGCGGCGAGCACCGGGTGGCGGTGACCACCTGCGGCGACGGCGCCACCAGCAAGGGCGATTTCCTCGAGGCGCTGAACGTGGCGGGCGCCTGGCAGTTGCCGGTGCTCTTCGTGGTCAACAACAACCAGTGGGCGATCTCGGTGCCGCGGCGCATCCAGTGCGGCGCGCCGACCCTGGCGGAGAAGGCGGTGGGTGCCGGCTTCCCCGGCGAACAGGTGGACGGCAACGACGTGCTGGCGGTCGCCGAACGCGTCCGCGCGGCCCTGGAGCGCGCGCGCCAGGGCAAGGGGCCGACCCTGCTGGAGTGCATCAGCTATCGCCTGTGCGACCACACCACGGCCGACGACGCCAGCCGCTACCGTTCCGCCGAGGAGGTCAACCAGGCCTGGCGCGAGGAGCCGATCAAGCGCCTGCGCGCCTTCCTCGCCGGCCGCGGCCAGTGGGACGAGGAGCGCGAGCAGGCGCTGGTGGGCGAGTGCCAGGCGCGGGTGCAGGAGGCGGTGGAGTGTTTCGAGACGTTCGCCGCGCAGGCGCCGCAGGCACTGTTCGAGCATGTCTACGCGCGCTGGCCGGCGGCCCTGGAGGAGCAGCGCGAGCAATTGCTGGAACGCGCCGCGCGGCGGCAGGGAGGGGCCGAACATGAATGAGCGCAACGGCGAAGCGAAACGCCTGGCCCTTCTGGAGGCGGTCAACCTGGCGTTGCACCGGGCCATGGCCGAGGACGAGGCGGTGGTGGTGCTGGGCGAAGACGTCGGGGTCAACGGCGGGGTGTTTCGCGCCACCCTCGGCCTGCGCGAGCGCTTCGGCTTCAAGCGGGTGCTGGATACGCCGCTGGCGGAGAACATGATCGCCGGGCTGTCCATCGGCATGGCCGCCCAGGGCCTGAAGCCGGTGATGGAGATCCAGTTCATGGGCTTCATCTACGCCGCCATGGAGCAACTGGTGTCCCATGCCAGCCGCCTGCGCAATCGCACCCGCGGCCGCCTGGCCTGCCCGTTGGTGCTGCGCACGCCGATGGGCGCGGGAATCCGCGCGCCGGAGCACCACAGCGAGGCGACCGAGGCGATGTTCGCGCACATCCCCGGCGTCCGCGTGCTGGTGCCGTCGTCGCCGGCGCGGGCCTACGGCCTGCTCCTGGCGGCGATCGACGATCCCGATCCGGTGATCTTCCTCGAACCGACCCGGCTCTACCGGATGAACCCGCAGCCGCTGGCGGACGACGCCCGGCGCCTGCCGCTGGACAGTTGCTTCACCCTCCGCGAAGGCGGCGACCTGACCCTGGTCAGCTGGGGCGCCAGCGTCCACGAGACCCAGCAGGCCGCCGAGCGCCTGGCGCAGCGCGGCATCGAGGCCGAAGTGATCGACGTCGCCTGCCTCAAGCCGCTCGACCTCGACACCCTCGAAGCTTCGGTGCGCAAGACCGGTCGCTGCGTGATCGTCCATGAGGCGCCGAAGAGCGGCGGCCTCGGCGGGGAAATCGCCGCGAGCCTCTACGAGCGTGTCCTGTTCGATCTGCGGGCGCCGATCCAGCGGGTCGCCGCGGCCGATATCCCGCCGCCGCTGTACCGCCTGGAACCGCTGTACATGCCCGCCGTGGAGGACATCCTGGCGGCCTGCGACACCGTGCTCGGCTACGCCTGAGCCGAGGGGAGACGACCATGAAGCACTTCAAGCTGCCCGACCTGGGCGAGGGCCTGCAGGAAGCGGAAATCGTCGAATGGCACGTCAAGGCCGGCGACAGCGTGCGCGCCGACCAGCGCCTGGTCTCGGTGGAAACCGCCAAGGCGCTGGTGGACATCCCCGCGCCCTACGACGGGGTGGTGGGCAAGCTGTTCGGCGCCGAGGGCGACATCCTCCACGTCGGCGAACCGCTGGTGGGCTTCGAGGGCGAGGAGGCGGACGCCGGTACCGTGGTGGGGCGCCTGGAGGGCGGCGGTAGCGCCCTGGAGGACCGTTTCTTCATCGGCGCCGCACCATCCACCCGCGAGCACCTGGCACCGCGCGCGACCCCGGCGGTGCGCCAGTTCGCCCGCCAGCAGGGCGTCGAGCTGGCCGGCCTGAGCGGCTCCGGCCCGGATGGCCTGATCACCCGCGGCGACGTCGAGGCCGCTGCCCAGGGCGCCCGCGAACGCTTCGGCGGCGAGCGCTTGCGCGGGGTACGGCGGAGCATGGCGCTGAACATGGCGCGCTCGCATGCCGAGGTGGTGCCGGTGACGATCTACGGCGACGCCGACCTGCATCGCTGGAAGACCGCACGCGACCCGTTGATCCGCCTGGCCCAGGCGCTGGCCGAGGCCTGTCGCGCCGAGCCGACCCTCAACGCCTGGTTCGATGGCGCCTCGTTGTCGCTGAAACTGCATGAGCGGCTCGACCTGGGGATCGCCGTGGACACCCCGGACGGCCTGTTCGTGCCGGTGCTGCGCGACGTCGGTGCGCGTTCGGCGGAGGACCTGCGCGCCGGTATGCGGCGCCTGCGCGAAGATGTCCAGGCACGCTCGATCCCACCGGCGGAAATGCTCGGCGCGACCCTGACCCTATCCAACTTCGGCACCCTGTTCGGCCGCTACGCCAACCCCGTGGTGGTGCCGCCGCAGGTGGCCATCCTCGGCGCCGGCGGCATCCGCGACGAAGTAGTGGCCTGGCGCGGCGAGATGGCGATCCACCCGATCCTGCCGCTCTCGCTGACCTTCGATCACCGCGCCGCCACCGGTGGCGAGGCGGCGCGTTTCCTCAAGGTACTGGTGAACGCCCTGGAGCAGCCCGACGGCTGATCAGCGCCGGCGCTCCAGCCACCATGCCAGCAGCGCGCCGAGGGCATAGGCGAGCAGGTCGAAGCCGTCGGCGGTGCTGCCGAGAACGATGCGCAGCACGGGGCTGGAGAATTGCCAATGCAGTTGCGCCGCCAGGTACTGGCCCAGTTCCAGCAGCGCGCCGACGGCAAAGGCGGCGGATGCCAGCCAGGCGGCCGGCGCCCTGAGCGCGCTGCCCATCAGGTAGTAGAGCCAGACCACCGCCAGCAGGTCGCCGCCGAAGCTGCGTATCCAGCCCCAATGCCGGCCCAGGGTGGCGAGCAGGACCAGCAGGCCGAACAGCAGCAGTGCCAGCAGCAGGCTGCGCCGGTCCAGGCGCCAGCGTCGGGAGCGGACGGGAGAGGCGGGGAGAGCGGGCATGGGACCTTCCTGGTCGATGGGGCTGCCGGGCGTTGTACGGCAAGCGCCGGTTTCCGGCAAGCCGGGCGCGGGTCGGACAAGCGCCGCGCGGACTCAGCGGCGTCGCAGGCTGGCGAGCAGTTGTTCGACGAAGGCGTCGCTGCCGGAGCTGTCGAGGTAGTGCACCTGGGGACCGTCGAGCAGGTAGAGCGCGTGGTAGGGCTTGCCGGCCTGGCTGCCGCGCAGGCGATAGACCTCGGTGCCGGCCACGCGGTAGCGGCTGGCGCTGGCGCGCCGGTCGCACAGGCCGAGGGCCTGGCGCTGCGCCTGGAGACGCTCGCGCTCGGCGTCGGGCAGGCCGTCCAGCGGCAGGGCTCCGAAGAGCAGGCGAACCTGTCGCGGAAGGTCGAGCCGTTCGCCCTCGTCCGCGCCCATCTCGTTGCCTTCGAGCAGGCGGTGGGCGAGGTAATGACCCTCGGCGTAGCGGGCGATCAGCAGGTCGCCGCTGTGCAGCAGGGTGGCGGGGGCCCGTTGCAGGTCGAGTTGCAGCCTGCCGGTGCCGCCCAGGGCCAGGACCTGCGCGGCGCCGGCAGAGGCTGCCGGTGTCTCGGCGTCCGTGGCCTGGAATGGGCAGGCGAGGGCAGGGGCGCCGGCGAGGCCGAGGAGGACGCACAGCAGGCCGGCAAGTTGTCGCGGCATGTTTCGGCTCCTTGCGCTTTGCTTGCAGCGGCGGCTCATTCGTCCGCGGCGTTTTCCTCGAACAGTTCGTTGAGGGCGTCCGGCTGGTTCTTGAAGGCGCGGGCGAAGGCGTCGCGGTTCTTCGCCATGAAGATGCCGAGTTCTTCCACCTGTTCCTCCTTCAGCGACGGCACCGCCTTCTGCAGCACCTCGGCCAGCGTTTCCGCCAGCTCCAGCATCTTGTCGTAACGATCGGCTTCAGCCTTGTCCATGAACAAACGCTCCTGATCCCGGCTGCTGCGGTACACCACTTCGACGGCCATTCATCACCTCTGTGCCTTCTGAGTCGCAAGGTTGCTTTGACTGGTTATCCATACAGTATATGGCGTCTTGCCGTCCGTGGATAGCGCCAGGATTGCCGGCGCATTGCCGGGGCGGTCGTCGTCTGACAGAAATGTCACGCCGGGCTCATGAGCCTGACAGTCTCCGCAGCGTAGTTTCAGGCTGAACGTTATACCAAGGAGACATCCTCATGAGAGTGATCCCGTTGGCACTTGTCGCGCTGCTCGGCCTGGCGCCGCTGGCCCAGGCGCAGCAGCAGCCCTACGGACCCAACCCGGACTCGAAATCGCTCCGCCAGCATTACGTGGAAGGGCGCCTGGACATCGCCCGGGTGATCTACAAGACCGACCTGTGGAGCGCCTGTGGGATCGTCCCGGCGCGCCTGGTCTACGAGGACTCGCAGGGCGAGCGGCATACCGTCGAGTACAAGGCCTGGGGCAGCGGTTGCAGCGGCAATTGAGCGAACCCGGCGCGGCACGGGCCGCGCCGGGTTTTCCTCGGCTCCCGCGCTTCTGCTAAGGTTGCGCGCCTGCCGCCCGTTGCGCGGCGCATACCTTCCGCCCCGCAAGGATGCCCGGCATGCAAGACCTCGGTTTCGCCCTCCTTCTCATCGGCTACGTCTGGTCCGTGGCCAGCGGCGGCCGCCGTTCGATCCCCTGCGCATTGCTCTGCCTGCTGCTGTTTCCGCTGGCGCAACTGGCCTTCGCCATCAACGACGCGCCGATGCGTCCGCCGCTGGCGCTGGCGGCCTTTGGCGCGGGCCTGGCCTACCTCGGCGGCGGCTCGGTGTTCGGCTGAGCCCGGCATCTCACAAGAATACGATTGAAAATCATTATCATAAAAAATATGCTGCTGCCCTTCTGAAAGGACGTGGGTGGATGCGCCGTTGGCGGAGCAGGATCTCAAGGCACTGTTTCTCAGGCATGCGCGGCAGTTGCAGTCGTATCTGTTGCGCAAGACCCGCGATCCGCACCTGGCGGCGGACCTGGCGCAGGAGAGCTTCCTGCGCCTGGCCGAGCAGCGGCACAAGGAGCCGATCGAGCATGTCGACGCCTATCTCTACCGCACCGCGCACAACCTCACCATCGACCATTACCGGCAGGAACGGCGGCGCCGCACCGAGACCCGCCCCAACGACGACCTCGCCGGGTTCGTCGCCGACCAGCCCGGCCCCGAGGAGTCCGCGGTGGATGCCGATGCGCTTGCCCGCCTGCGCGAGATAGTCGCCGAACTGCCGCCGCGCACCCGTGAGATCTTCCGTCTCAACCGTCTGGAGGGGCTGACCCATGCCGAGGTGGCGAGACGCCTGGAAATCTCCGATAGCTCGGTGCAGAAGCACCTGGCCCGCGCCCTGGCCCATGTGATGCAGGCACTCGAGGATTCCCGCTGAATGGATTACCGAGTCTTGCCGGTTCGCGCGTCTGAACCTCAATAACGACCAACGAGAGCCGCACGTGAACAGCCCCCAGGAACAACAGCAGATCCGCCAGCAGGCCGCCGAATGGGCGATCCGCCTGGACGGCGGCGACCTCGACCGGTCCCGGCGCGAAGCGCTGGACGGCTGGCTGGCGGCCGACCCCCGGCACCCGGCCGCGCTGGCGCTGGCGCAACGGACCTGGAAACAGCTGGGATCGCTGGCCGAACCGCGGACGATGGTTCAGACGGCGGTCGCCAGCGCGCCGCGCCGCGCCGGGGGGCGGCGCAAGGGCTGGCGCGGCTGGGCCGCGGCGGCGGCGGTGCTGCTGGCCCTGGGCAGCGCCTGGAACGAACGCGACGCCGGCGTGAGCTGGCTGGCCGACCACGCCACCGGCAAGGGCGAGGTGCGCATCCTGCGGCTGGTGGATGGCAGCGAGGTCGAGCTGGACGCACAGAGCGCCATCGATGTCGCCTACGACAGCCGCGAGCGACGGGTGCGCCTGCTCGAAGGCAGCGCGATCTTCCGCGCCGCCCCACGCGCGGGCCGGGAGACCCGGCCCTTCGTGGTGGAAAGCGCCGGCGGCAGCACTCGCGCGCTGGGCACTCGGTTCCTGGTCAGCCGCAACGACGACGGCAGCGTCCAGGTCGGGGTGCTCGAACACCGCGTCGCGGTGGCCCTGGCGCATCCGCGCACGGGGACCGTCGGACGCCGCGAGCTGGGCGAGGGCGAGAGCCTGCGCTACAGCGCGGAGGGCGGCGTCGAGGCGCCGCTGGGCGGTCGCCTCGACGACCTGACCAGTTGGCGGCGCGGCCTGCTGGTCTTCGACGAGCAGCCGCTGGGCGAGGTGGTGGCGCGCCTCAATCGCTACCGGCCGGGGCATTTGCTGGTGGCTCCCGGTGCGTTGGCGCAGCGGCGGGTCAGCGGGGTATTCCGGGTCGCCGACCTGGAGGCCTCGTTGCAGTCGATCAGCGATGAGCTGGGCGTGCGCAGCCTGGGCCTGGCGGGAGTGACGCTGCTGTACTGAGCGGCGCGATCGCTTCCGAGAGCCTCGACCAGGGGCCGGGCAGTCGCCCCGCGCGCTTGTTCCGGCAGGGGCCGGGAAGCGCATTTTCGAGCCGTGGATCCCGCCGGCGAAAAATTTTCTCGATTTCCGTTACTGACTTTCCCTGCCTCCATCGTTCTCTTAACGAGACTGATTCTTATTACACAAAGCGATGGAGTGTAGGCGCTGTCATGAAACATCGTGGATGGAGTGCCGTGCGAGGCGGTCGCAAGGGGGCGCAACTGGCCCTGGGGCTGGGCCTGGTCCTGCTGGGAACGGCCGCGCTACCGCTGCATGCGCAAGACGGGGCGGACTCGGCGAGCCAGCAGCAGACCGCGCTGCGCCGGGTCCGGCTGGACATCCCGGCACAACCGCTGAACCGCGCCCTGCTGCGATTCGCCGAGCAGGCCGGGGTCCAGGTGTTCTTCGACAGCCAGCGTTTCGCCGGTCTCGGCAGCGCGGCGGTGCACGGCGAATACGTGCTGGCCGACGGCCTGAGCCAGATGCTCCAGGGCAGCCCGGTGGAATACCGCTTCTCCGGCAAGGACCAATTGAGCCTGATCCGCGTCAGCCAGGACGACCTGGTGCAGATGTCGCCCTCGGTGATCTCCGCCGCGCGTCCGGACGACTGGGTCTACCAGACGCCGCATTCGGTCAGCGTGATCGGCCGCGAGCAGATCGAGCGCAACCCGCCGCGGCATGCCGCCGACATGCTCGAGGAAACCCCCGGGGTGTACTCCTCGGTGAGCCAGCAGGACCCCGGCCTGTCGGTGAACATCCGTGGCATCCAGGACTACGGGCGGGTCAACATGTCGGTCGACGGCATGCGCCAGAACTACCAGCAGAGCGGCCACCAGCAGCGCAACGGGACGCTCTACGTCGATCCCGAGCTGCTCAGCGAGGTGGTCATCGACAAGGGCGCCAGCTCGGCCATGGGCGGCGCCGGGGTGATCGGCGGGATCGCCAACTTCCGCACCCTGGAGGCCCGCGACCTGGTCAAGCCGGGCAAGCAGGTCGGTGGCCGGGTGCGCCTCACCAGCGGCCTGGGCGGCGACGCCAACGGCACCCACTTCATCGGCAGCGCGGCCTTCGCCATCGGCACCGAGGCCTGGGACATGCTGGTCGCCGCCAGCGAGCGCCACCTGGGCGACTACGACCCGGGGACCAAGGGCAGCATCGGCGAGCTGCGCACCGGCGCCTGGTTCAATCCCGAGGCCGGGCAGCGGGTCAAGCATTCGCCGGTGGCCTACTCCGGCTACGTGATGCGCTCGCGACTGGCCAAGCTTGGCGTCGCCCTGCCGCAGGACCAGCGCCTGCAGTTCAGCTACCTGACCACCCAGGTGTCCTACGACGACGCCAACATGCTCAACACCGAGAACCAGGCGCTCTGGGAAAAGCTCGGCAGCAGCGACGTGCGTGCGCAGAACTTCGCCATCGACTACGGCTACGCGCCGGACAACCCGTTGGTGGACTTCAAGGCCAAGCTCTACTACGTCGACAACCGCAACCGCCAGCAGACCCTGCAACGCGGTATCACCCCCGGCTACTCGATCACCTACCAGACCGACACCTACGGCGCGCAGGCGCAGAACACCTCGACCTTCGCTCTCGACGATCTCTCCACGCTGCGCGCCAACTATGGCCTGGAGTTCTTCTACGACAAGGTGCGGCCGGACTCCAGCCAGCCGCGGGCGAGCACCTCGGCGGTCGACTTCCCCGCGGCCGAAGGCATGACCCCCAAGGGCGATCGCGCCCTCGGCAGCCTGTTCGCCCGTCTCGACTACGACTACGACGACTGGCTCAACCTCAACGCCGGGCTGCGTTACGACCGCTACCGCCTGCGCGGCGACACCGGCTTCAACGCGCGCACCTTCATCCTTGGCACCACCCGGCAGACCGACATGCCGCTGCAATACGCCGTCGACCGCGAGGAGGGGCGCTTCTCGCCGACCTTCGGCCTGTCGGTCAAGCCCGGTGTCGACTGGTTGCAGCTGTTCGCCACCTACGGCAAGGGCTGGCGCCCGCCGGCAGTGACCGAGAGCCTGATCACCGGCCGCCCCCACGGCGGCGGCGCGGAAAACATGTACCCCAACCCGTTCCTCAGTCCGGAGCGCTCGAAGGCCTGGGAAGTCGGCTTCAACGTGCTGAAGGAGAACCTCTGGTTCAGCGACGACCGCCTGGGCCTGAAGGTCGCCTACTTCGACACCCGGGTCGACGACTTCATCTTCATGGGCATGGGCATGCAGCCGCCGGGCTACGGCATGGCCGGGATCGGCAACAGCGCCTACGTCAACAACCTCGACAGCACGCGCTTCCGTGGCGTCGAGTACCAGCTCGACTACGATGCCGGGCTGGCCTACGGGCAGCTCTCCTACACGCACATGATCGGCAGCAACGACTTCTGTTCGAAGACCGCCTGGCTCGGCGGCGTCACCCAGACGGTGAAGGGCAGCGGTCGCCGCCCGCCGGTGATCGACATGCGGCCGGACGAGCAGGCCAACGCCGCCACCCATTGCAGCGCGGTGCTCGGCTCCGCCGAACACATGCCGATGGACCGCGGCTCGCTGACCCTGGGCATGCGCTTCTTCGACCGCAGGCTGGACGTCGGCGCCCGTGCCCGCTACAGCGAAGGCTACTCGGTGGCCGGCGGCGCCACGGTGTCGCAGGCCGGCGTGTACCCGGCGGACTGGAAGGAATACACCGTCTACGACCTGTACGGCAGCTACCGGGTGAGCGACGAACTGACCCTGCGCCTGGCCATGGAGAACGTCACCGACCGCGCCTACCTGGTGCCGCTGGGCGACGTGCTGGCCTTCACCCTCGGTCGCGGGCGGACCCTGCAAGGCACCCTCGAATACCAGTTCTGATCCCCGTTTTGCCCAGTGAAGGGCAAAACCGGAGCGGGCATCCGTGCGCTCCGGCATTCACCACTCGTTGAATTGGAGTTTTGGCATGAGCATTTCGATTTCCTACAGCACCACCTACAGCGGCTGGACCGTAGCGGATTACCTGGCGGACTGGTCGGCCTACTTCGGCGACGTCAACCATCGTCCGGGCCAGGTGGTGGACGGCAGCAATACCGGCGGCTTCAACCCCGGTCCGTTCGACGGCAGCCAGTACGCGCTGAAGAGCACCGCTAGCGACGCGGCCTTCATCGCCGGCGGCGACCTCCACTACACCCTGTTCAGCAACCCCAGCCACACCCTGTGGGGCAAGCTGGACAGCATCGCCCTCGGCGACACCCTGACCGGCGGCGCCTCCAGCGGTGGCTACGCCCTGGACAGCCAGGAGGTGAGCTTCAGCAACCTGGGCCTGGATTCGCCGATCGCCCAGGGCCGCGACGGCACCGTGCACAAGGTGGTCTACGGCCTGATGAGCGGCGACAGCAGCGCCCTGCAGGGGCAGATCGACGCGCTGCTGAAAGCGGTCGACCCGAGCCTGTCGATCAACTCCACCTTCGACCAGTTGGCCGCGGCCGGCGTCGCCCATGCCACCCCGGCTGCGGCAGCGGCGGAGGTCGGCGTGGTCGGCGTACAGGAACTGCCGCACGACCTGGCCCTGGCGGCCTGAGCAACTGTCCACGATAGCGTTCGTGGACTGCTTGCGCTAAAGGCCGGAGAGGAGTTGGCGCTCCTCTCCGGCGCACGAACCGCCGTCGTTGCGCCTCGCACCCGTGGCGACGGCGGCCCCCGGATTGTTCCTCCGCCGGCCGTGCCCGGCAAGCGGAGACTGCCGCAATGTCCTCCGGGCCCGCTCGCGGCCCGGACACCCACAGGACCCGACTCCGATGAAGCTCCGGCCGGCCTCGCCGCGCAATGAAATCCTCGCCACCCTCGGCCGCTTCCGCCCGGCGCTGCGCAGCGTCGCGCTGTTCACCGCGGTGATCAACCTGCTGATGCTGGCGCCGTCGCTGTACATGCTGCAGGTCTACGACCGGGTGCTCGGCTCCGGCAACCACATGACCCTGCTGATGCTGACCCTCATGGTGCTCGGCCTCTACCTGCTGCTCGGCGCCCTGGAGTGGGTGCGCAGCCTGGTGGTGATCCGCCTCGGCGGCCAGCTCGACATGCAACTCAACCAGCGCATCTACGACGCCTCCTTCCGCGCCAGCCTGGAGCGCGGCGAGCAGGCCGCCGGACAGGCGCTGAACGACCTGACCAGCCTGCGCCAGTTCCTCACCGGCAACGCCCTGTTCGCCTTCTTCGACGCGCCCTGGTTCCCGCTCTACCTGCTGGTGATCTTCCTCTTCAGTCCCTGGCTCGGCCTGCTCGCCCTGGCCGGGGCGCTGCTGCTGGTGCTGCTCGCCTGGGTCAACGAAAGCCGCTCGCGCGAACCGCTGGCCGAGGCCGGGCAACTGTCGATCCTCGCCACCCAGCAGGCCTCGGCCAACCTGCGCCAGGCGGAAACCCTGGCGGCAATGGGCATGTTGCCGGCCATGCGCGCGCGCTGGTTCGCCCAGCACCAGGCCTTCCTTGCCCGGCAGAACCTCGGCAGCGAGCGCAGTGCGGCGATCGGCGCGACCTCCAAGGGCGTGCGCCTGGCCTTGCAGTCGCTGGTGCTCGGCCTCGGCGCCTGGCTGGCGGTGGAAGGCCTGATCACCCCGGGGATGATGATCGCCGGCTCGATCCTGATGGGCCGCGTGCTCAGCCCCATCGACCAGTTGATCGCGGTCTGGCGCCAGTGGAGCGGCGCGCGGCAGGCCTACCAGCGGCTGGCGCGGCTGCTCGAGGAGAATCCGCCGGCTGCCCTGGGCATGCCGCTGCCGGCGCCGCGCGGCGCGTTGCGCGTCGAGCGGCTCTGCGCGGCCGCGCCGGGACGCGAGCAGGCATTGTTGCAGGACCTCGGTTTCGCCCTGGAGCCTGGCGAAGCGCTCGGCGTGATCGGGCCGTCCGGTTCCGGCAAGTCGACCCTGGCGCGCTTGCTGGTGGGCGCCTGGCAGCCGCTGTCCGGCGCGGTGCGCCTGGACGGCGCCGACCTGCGGCAGTGGAGCGCGGCGGCACTGGGGCCGCACATCGGCTACCTGGCCCAGGACGTGCAACTGTTCGCCGGCAGCATCGCCGAGAACATCGCGCGCTTCGCCGAGGTGGATGCCGAGAAGGTGGTGGCGGCAGCGCGCCTGGCCGGCGTACACGACCTGGTGCTGCGCCTGCCGCAGGGCTACGACACGCGCCTTGGCGACGGCGGCGCCGGTCTCTCCGGCGGCCAGCGCCAGCGCATTGGCCTGGCCCGCGCGCTGTACGGGCGACCGGCGCTGATCGTGCTCGACGAACCCAATGCCAGTCTCGACGAGGCGGGTGAGGCGGCCCTGGCCGAGGCCATCGCGGCGATGCGCCGGCAGGGCAGCAGCCTGGTGCTGGTCACCCACAAGCCGGCAGTGCTGGCGCTGACCGACAAGCTGTTGTTGCTGCATGGCGGGCGCCTGCAGCGTTTCGGCGCGACCGCCGAGGTGCTCGCCAGCGCCTCGCCGCCGGCCGCTGCGGCCCCGGCCCCGGCGCCGACACGGCCGACGCCGGCGTTCGGTTTCGGCTACCGGCCGGGACCGGGCATGCCGGTCGGCGGTGTGCCGGGAGGAGCGGCGCGATGAGCGGGCAGGCGCGGTTGCGCGAAGTCGGCGCCGGCGGCGCGGCGCTGGAACTGGACGAGAAGCGTTTTTCCCGGCTCGGCTGGGGGCTGGTGCTGCTCGGCTTCGTCGGCTTTCTCCTGTGGGCCGGGTTGGCCCCGCTGGACAAGGGCGTCGGGGTCTCCGGCACGGTGATGGTGGCCGGTAGTCGCAAGGCCGTGCAGCACCCTACCGGCGGCCTGGTCAGGCACATCCGCGTGCACGAAGGCGAGCGGGTTGAGGCAGGACAGGTGCTGCTGGAGATGGACGCTACCCAGGCCCGGGCCCAGGCCGATGGCCTGTTCGCCCAGTACCTGGCGGCGCTGACGAGTCTGGCGCGGCTGAGCGCCGAGCGCGATGAAAAGGCGCGGATCGAGTTTCCCGCCGAGCTGCTGGCGCTGGACGACCCGCGCCTGCCGACCCTGCTGGAACAGCAGCGGCAGTTGCACGACAGCCGTCGGCGGGCGCTGCGCCTGGAACTCGATGGTCTCGCCGAGACGGTCGCCGGCAGCCAGGCGCAACTGGACGGCCTGCAAGCCGCGCTACGCAGCAAGGAGCAGCAGCGCGCCGCCCTCGAGGAACAATTGCGCGGCCTGCGCCAACTGGCCAGCGAGGGCTACGTGCCGCGCAACCGCCTGCTCGACAGCGAGCGCCTGCTGGCCCAGGTCAACGGCGAGATCGCCGGCGACCTCGGCAGCCTCGGCAGTACCCGCCGGCAGATCCTCGAACTGCGCCTGCGCATGGCCCAGCGGCGGGAGAAGTTCCAGGAAGAGGTGCGCGCCAGCCTGGCCGACGCCCAGGTGCGCGCCGAGGAGTTGCGCAATCGCCTGGCCAGCGCGCGCTTCGACCTGGCCAACAGCGAGGTACGGGCGCCGGTCGCCGGCCTGGTGGTCGGCCAGGAAGTGTTCACCGAGGGCGGCGTGATCGCGCCCGGCCAGCAACTGATGGAAATCCTCCCGGAGCGCCAGCCGCTGCTGGTGGACGCTCGGCTGCCGGTGGAGATGGTCGACAAGGTCCGCGTCGGCCTGCCGGTGGAGCTGATGTTCAGCGCCTTCAGCCAGAGCACTACGCCGCGGGTGGAGGGCGAAGTGACCCTGGTTTCGGCCGACCGCCTGCTGGACGAGCGCAGCGAGGCGCCGTACTACCGGGTGCGCATCCGCGTAGGGGAGGAGGGCGTACGTCGCCTGGCCGGCCTGGAGATCCGCCCGGGGATGCCGGTGGAGGCCTTCGTCCGCAGCGGCGAGCGCTCGCTGCTGAACTACCTGTTCAAGCCGCTGGCCGACCGTACCCACCTGGCGCTGGGGGAAGAATGAATCGCCTGCGAGCCTGCCTGCTGTCCTCCGCGCTGCTTTCGGCCTCCTCGGCCCAGGCGCTGGGCCTGCTGGACGCCTACCAACTGGCGGTGCGCCACGACCCGACCTTCCAGGCGGCGCTCCACGAGCGCCGCGCCGGCAGCGAAAACCGCGCCATCGGCCGTGCCGGCCTGCTGCCGAGCCTGCGCTACGACTACAACAAGGCGCGCAACGACTCCACCGTCAGCCAGGGCGACGCCCGCGTCGAGCGCGACTATCGCAGCTACGCCTCGACCCTCAGCCTGGAGCAGCCGCTGTTCGACTACGAGGCCTACGCGCGCTACCGCCAGGGCGAAGCCCAGGCGCTGTTCGCCGACGAACAGTTCCGCGGGCGCAGCCAGGAACTGGCGGTGCGCCTGTTCGCCGCCTACAGCGAAACCCTGTTCGCCCGCGAGCAGGTGCTCCTGGCCGAGGCCCAGCGGCGCGCCCTGGAAACCCAGCTGGCGTTCAACCAGCGTGCCTTCGAGGAAGGCGAGGGCACCCGCACCGACCTGTTGGAGACCCGCGCCCGGCTGAGCCTGACCCGCGCCGAGGAGATCGCCGCCGGCGATCGTGCGGCGGCGGCGCGGCGTACGCTGGAAGCGATGCTCGGGCAGGCACTGGAGGATCGCGAACTGGCCGCGCCCATCGAGCGTTTCCCGGCGTTGCGCCTGCAACCGGCGACCTTCGAGGGCTGGCGCCAGGTGGCCCTGCAACGCAGCGCCGAGCTGGGCGCCCAGCGCTATGCGCTGGAGGCGGCGGCCTACGAGGTGGAGCGCAATCGTGCCGGCCACCTGCCCAGGCTCAGCCTCTACGCCAGCAGCAGCAAGACGCACTCGGCTTCGGAAAGCACCTACGAGCAGAAATACGACACCGACAGTGTCGGCCTGCGTCTCAGCCTGCCGCTGTTCGAGGGCGGGCGGGTGTCGGCGGCGACCCGCCAGGCCGGCGACAAGTACGCCCAGGCCCAGGCCGAGCTGGATGCCCAGGTGGCCAGTGTGATCAATGACCTGCACAGCCAGTTCGACCTGACCGCCAGCAGCCTGGCCAAGGTGCGTGCCTATGAGATGGCGGTGGCGGCGGCGCGCGAACAGGTGACGGCGACGCGGCGCAGCGTCGCCGGCGGGGAGCGGGTCAATCGCGACGTGCTGGACGCCGAACAGCAGTTCTACGGCGCCCGCCGCGACCTGGCGGAAGCGCGCTACGCCTACCTCAACGCCTGGCTGCGCCTGCGCCAGCTGGCGGGGGTGCTGGAAGACCGCGACCTGGCGGTGCTGGCCGCCTATTTCGGCGCCGGCGAAGGACGCGCGCAGGTCGCCGCTGCCATCAGATAGCTATCGGCCAGCGTGCCTTGCCTTGGGTCATCTCCTGCAACAGTTGCGGCGCGCTGGTGCCGTTTTCGATGGCGATGCCGAAGCGGATGCTCTCGATCATCCGCTGCAACTGTTCCAGGTCATGCAGTTGCGCCGGTCGGATCAGGCGCTTGGCGGCGACCCCGCGTTCGTTGGAGAGGGTGAGGACGATGCTGCCGTCCGGCCGCTCCAGGCTGAGGTTGACCCGGTACTCGGCCTGGAAGGCCTCGGTGAGGAGCTGGAAAGGGCTGCTGTCGGTCATGGCGGACCACCTGAATGCTGTCGTGCTGGTTGGGACTGGGTGCCGCCCGGAAAGTTCTTTGTCACCGCCGGGCTGTACCCTGCGCCGACGTGCGGACGTCTATCTGCGCACGTGCCTTGGCCTGGGCCTTGCACGCTTCGGGCCAGGTGGCCGTCGTCTTTGTCGGGAGAAGCTATGAAACAGAATTGGGCCGAGCGCCTGCGCGCAAGCATGCACCACCAGGCGGAGAGCCTCGGCAACCTGCTGGTGGAGGCGTTCCACTACCTGGCCCTGTTCGCCATCGGCGCCACGGTGTTCTGGGCGGCGGGCGCGGCCTTCCTGGGGATGGTGAACAAGGGGCATGCGTCGATCGACGACATCCTCCTGCTGTTCATCTACCTCGAGCTGGGCGCGATGGTCGGTATCTACTTCAAGACCAACCACATGCCGGTACGCTTCCTGATCTACGTGGCGATGACCGCGCTGACCCGCCTGATGATCGCCGACATCCAGCACAACCATACGCCGGACGATGGCATCATCCTGGTCTCGGTGGCGTTGCTCCTGCTGGCGCTGGCGATCCTGGTGGTGCGCTTCGCCTCGGCGCGCTTCCCTTCGGCGAAGTCCGACGGCGCCGCCGCGCGGCGGGTGGCGAGCGAGGACGCCGAAGGGGAAGCCTGATTCGTCGCCGCGCCGGAGCCGGTCTCCGGCGCGCTTCCGCCCGGCGCGCCGGCCAGCGCAACGGCCTGGCAATGTACTACCATCGCCCGGTCGTGTTCAGGAAGCCTGCCCCATGAAGGGATGGAAACTCTTTACCCCGTTGCTGATCCTCGCGATCGTCGCCATCACCCTCTACCTGCGCCTGCACAATCCGCCCCTGCTGTTGCAGGGCGAGGCGGACGCCACCAACGTCATCGTTTCCTCCAAGGCCAAGGGCCGGGTCCAGGTGCTGCACGTGCGGCGCGGCGACGAGGTGAAGCAGGGCGACCTGCTGATCAGCCTCGACAGCCCCGAGCTGGAAGCCCAGCTCGATGCCCTGCACGCGGCGCGCAACCAGGCCCAGGCGCAGCTCGATGAGTCGCTCCACGGTACCCGCGAGGAGAGCATCCGCGCGCTCAAGGCCAGCCTGGCACAGGCCGAGGCCGAGTTGCGCAACGCCGAGTCGGATTTCCAGCGCAACCAGCAGATGGTCGAGCGCGGCTTCCTCTCGCGGACCCAGTTCGACCTCTCGCGGCGTGAGCGCGATGTCGCCCGCGACCGCGTCGCCGAGGCGCGGGCCAATCTCGACGAAGGCCTCAAGGGCGACCGCGAGGAGCGCCGCCAGGCGTTGCAGGCCGCGGTGCGCCGGGCCGACGCGCAGATCGCCGAGCTACAGGCGCAGATCGACGACCTGCAGGTGCGCGCGCCGGTCAACGGCGAGGTCGGGCCGATCCCCGCCGAACAGGGCGAACTGATCAACGCCTACAGTCCGCTGCTGACGCTGGTGCGGCTGGACGACAGCTACTTCGTCTTCAACCTGCGCGAGGACATCCTGGCCAAGGTGCGCAAGGGCGACCGCATCGTCATGCAGGTGCCCGGCCTGGGCGGCGCCGAGGTCGAGACCGAACTGCGCTACATCGCCCCGCTGGGCGATTTCTCGACCAGGCGCGCGACCCGCGCCACCGGTGATTTCGACCTGAAGACCTTCGAGACCCGCTTCTACCCGTTGCAGCCGACACCCGGCCTGCGCCCGGGCATGAGCGCGCTGTGGCGCTGGACGAACTGAGCGATGGCGTGGGCCGCGCTGAAGCGCAACGCCAGCCGTTTCGTCCAGGCGTTCAACACCGAGACGCGGATCGCCTGCCGCAGCTGGACCATCCACTGGCTCGGCTGGTGCTGGCCGCTGCTGCTGTTCGGCGTGATCAGCGGCGTCTACCAGGCCGGTACCCTGCTGGACATGCCGCTGGCGGTGGTCGACAAGGACCATAGCCAACTGTCGTGCAAGCTGATCCGCGACCTCGACGCGACCTCCCACGCCCAGGTGATCACCGTTCCCGCCGGCGTCCAGGAGGGGCTCGACGCGATCCGTCGGGCCGATGCCTACGCCTTGCTCTACATCCCGCCGGACTTCGAGGCCGACGTGCTCGGCGGGCGCGCGCCGAAGGCCGAGCTGTACTACAACGCGCTGCTGTATTCGGCCGGCTACGCCGCCACCCAGGACTTCTCGGCGCTGGTCGCCAGCCTCAACGGCGAATTGCGTCCGCGCCTGGCCGCCGGGATGCCGGCGGCGCTGCCGCACCTGGCGAGCATCAGCGTGTCCTACGACAGCCTGTTCAATGCCAGCGGCAACTACATCTATTACCAGCAGTTCGCCGCCATCGTGCACCTGCTACAGCTGTTCGTGATCGTCACCATGGTGCATGTGCTGGCCCGCGAGGCGCCGGAACTGCGCGCCTCCTCGCCGCACATCCTGCGGGCCAAGGCCCTCGGCGTACGCCTGGTGGGCAAGCTGGCGCCCTACACGCTGCTGTTCACCGCGCTGCTGATGCTGGAAATCTTCCTGCTGGTGGCGTTCTCCGGCGCGCGCATCAACGGCAGCCCGCTGGCGATGCTGATGATCACGCTGTTCTACGTGATTGCCGCGCAGAGCGTCGGGCTGGTGCTGTTCGTCTTCACCGCCAACCGCTTCACTGCCTATTCGCTGGTGGGCATGCTGATCGGCGTCGCCCAGACCTACTCGGGAGTGCTGATCCCGGAACTGGCGATGCCGACCCTGGCGCGGGTGATCGCCGAGGCCGAGCCGCTGACCCACACCCTGCACGGCCTGTTCGACCAGTTCCTGCGCCAGGCGCCGCCCAGTTCGGCGCTCTACACCTGCGCCAAGCTGGCGCTGTACCCGCTGATCGCCTACATGATCGCCAAGATGCGCCTGCGCAGCCGCCTGGACCTGAGCCCGATATGAAGAACTACCTGCAGATCCTCCGGGAAACCCTGAAGGCCATGCTGTCCAAGCCGATGTGGCTGATGGTCGTGGCCTCGGTGTGCATCACCTCGCTGCCGTACATGAACCACACCGCCCTCGACCTGCCGGTGGCGGTGGTCGACGAGGATCACAGCGACGTGTCGCGCGAGCTGGTCCGGCTGCTCGATTCGGCGCCGAAGGTCGCCGTGGTCGGCTACGACAGCCTGCCGCAGGCCAAGCGCGACCTGGCCTGGCGCGAGCTGTACGCGATCATCGTGATCCCGCTGAACTTCGAGAAGCGCCTGCTGCGCGGCGAGGCGCTGGTGATCCCGTACTTCGGCGATGCCACCAACCGCATGGCCAACGGCCAGATCCAGCAGGACATCTCGGCGGTCTACAGCGCGCTGACCAACCGCTACAACGCTGCCCTGCTGGAACGCGAAGGCTTCACCGCGACCCAGGCGCAGGTGGTGCTGAGCCCGCTGGTAGGGCAATTGACCGACCTGTTCAACCCCGGCATCAGCTTCGCCGCCATCGTCCTTCCGGGGTTGCTGTCGCTGATCCTGCAACACAGCCTGCTGCTCGGCTGCACCCGCGGCAACATCATGCTGCGCGGCGGCACCCCGCGCTACATGCGCCAGCCGCTGTCGACCCGCTTCGGCCGCTACAGCGCGCAACTGCTGATCTGGACCGTGCTGGCGATGCTCTTCTACGTGATCTGGCCGCACCTGCTGGGCTATCGCCAGTCGGCCTCGTTCTTCATGCTGCTGGGGATCGTCCTGCCGTTCCTGATCGCGGTGATCGCCCTCAGCGAGTTCATCGCCGAGCTGCTGCCCACCGAGGAATCGGTGTACCTGACCATGACCTTCATCACCCTGCCGCTGTTCTACATGGCCGGCTACAGCTGGCCGGAACAGGCCATGCCGGACTGGGTACGCTGGCTGGCCGACGCGATCCCCTCGACCTGGGCGATCCGCGCCATCGCCGAGATGAACCAGATGGACCTGCCGCTGCGCGAAGTCAGCGACCATGCCCTGGTGCTGCTGGGCATGGCCGCCACCTATGCGTTGCTGGGTACGCTGCTGTACCAGTACCGCAACTGGCGCTGGGACAACGTCAAGGGTTGGTGAAGCGGCGCAAGGCCGGCCATACTCGGCTGGCGTTCGCACAGGGAGATGAAGGAATGTTTCGTTCGGGGCTTTCTTTGCTGGTGCTTCTGGGGCTCGCCACGCTCGGCGGGTGCGGTTCCGTCAACACGCTGGTACGCGACGACGCCAGCGCCGCCCACGACCTGCGCCTGAAGGCGACCGCCTGCACCAGCCTGCCGCGGGTGTACAGCGGGGTCAGCTACACCTTCTGCCGGCTCAACGTGAAGACCGGGTCGCCGGTGGCGCCGGCGCAAGCCGACGGCATCCTCGAGGTGCTGGCCCTCGACTTCGCGCTGTCCGGGGTGATCGACACCCTCGCGCTGCCCTATACCTCGTACCGCCAGTACCGCGACGGCAACCTGTCCCTGGCCAACTGAGTCAGGGAATCAGCGGCAGCACGATCTCGTCGCTGCGGCTGATCCCGGCGGTCTCGCTGCGGCACAGGTCGAGGAACTCGCGCATGGTCGCGGTCTGGTACTTCTGCTTGTGCCAGATGAAGTAGAACTGCCGGCGCAGGTCCAGGCCGGGCGTTTCCACCGGCACCAGGCTGCCGCGGCGGAAAGCGTCGCGCAGGGCCAGGCGGGAAATGCAGCCGATGCCCAGGCCGGACTCCACGGCACGCTTGATCGCCTCGGTGTGCTCCAGCTCCAGGCGGATGTTCAGCGGCCGCGGGTGATGACGCATGGCCTGGTCGAAGGTCAGGCGGGTGCCGGAGCCCTGCTCGCGGAGGATCCAGGCCTCCCGCGTCAGCCGTTCCAGGTCGGCGCCGCCCCGCCGCGCCAGCGGATGCTGGGGGGCGCAGAACACCACCAGTTCGTCCTCCATCCAGGGTTGCACCTCGATGTCCGGATGCCGGCAGTCGCCCTCGATCAGGCCCAGGTCCAGCTCGTAGTGGGCGACCTGCTGCACCACCTGGGCGGTGTTGTGTACGTGCAGGCGCACCCGGCAGTCCGGCTGGCGCTGCATGAAGGCGCCGATCAGCAGCGTGGCCAGGTAGTTGCCGATGGTCAGGGTGGCACCGAGGTCGAGGGAGCCGAAGGCGGTCTTGCCGTTGAGCAGGTTCTCGATTTCCTCGCCGCGGTCGAGCAGCGCCACCGCCTGCGGCAGCAGTTGGCGGCCGAGGGCATTGAGGGTCAGGCGCTTGCCGGCGCGGTCGAACAGCTTGCAGTCGAACTGCCGCTCCAGCTCGCCGAGCGAGGTGCTGGTCGCCGACTGCGACAGCGACAGCCCCTCGGCGGCACGGGAGACGCTCTCCTGCTGGGCCACGGCGACGAACACCTCGAGCTGGCGGAGGGTGAATTTCATCCAGGCTTCCTCGTCTAGAGCGAAAGGCCCCGCGACATTTTGCCGTTCCGTCGGCGGGGTTGGCTCGGTTATCCTTGCGCCCCGTCCGCGGGAGCGATGGGAGCCCTCGGCGGCCGGCGGCCGACCGATATCGTGTTATCCCATATCCATATTCTGGATAAGCATTATCCAGACAATTCATTTTGCGGATATTTTGGCAACCGATAAAATGCCGCGCAACTGCGTCACGTCTGCTGCTGTTGGTGTGCGCCCGCGTTTTCCTAGGAGTCTTTGATGAGCAATCTGTACACCGAGCGCGTTCTCAGCGTGCACCACTGGAACGACACCCTGTTCAGCTTCAAGACCACCCGCAACCCGGGTCTGCGCTTCAAGACCGGCCAGTTCGTGATGATCGGCCTGGAAGTCGACGGTCGCCCGCTGATGCGCGCCTACAGCATTGCCAGCCCGAACTACGAAGAGCACCTGGAGTTCTTCAGCATCAAGGTCCCGGACGGCCCGCTGACCTCGCGCCTGCAGCACCTGAAGGAAGGCGACGAGCTGATGGTCAGCCGCAAGCCGACCGGCACCCTGGTGCACGACGACCTGCTGCCCGGCAAGCACCTCTACCTGCTCAGCACCGGCACCGGCATGGCGCCCTTCCTCAGCGTGATCCAGGACCCGGAAACCTACGAGCGCTACGAGAAGGTGATCCTGGTCCACGGCGTGCGCTGGGTCAGCGAACTGGCCTACGCCGACTTCATCACCAAGGTCCTGCCGGAACACGAGTACTTCGGCGACCAGGTGAAAGAGAAGCTGATCTACTACCCGCTGGTGACCCGCGAGCCGTTCCGCAACCAGGGCCGCCAGACCGACCTGATGCGCAGCGGCAAGCTGTTCGAGGACATCGGCCTGCCGCCGATGAATCCGCAGGACGACCGTGCGATGATCTGCGGCAGCCCGAGCATGCTGGAAGAGACCAGCGCCGTGCTCGACAGCTTCGGCCTGAAGATCTCGCCGCGCATGGGCGAGCCGGGCGACTACCTGATCGAGCGCGCCTTCGTCGAGAAGTAGGCCTCCGCCGCGCCTCGTCGCGCCAGGCGAAGAAAGCCCCTGCCGTATCCGCGGCAGGGGCTTTTTGCTTTCCGGCCCCCGCTCAGTGCGCCGGGTGCCGGTGCGGGTGGTCGCCGCCCACGCCTTGCAGCACCGCCTGGTCGATCTCGTCGAAGCGCAGTACCCGGCCGCCTTCCTCGGCCGCCAGGCGCGTCGCGGCCTCTTTGTCGGCGAACGAGGCGAGGGTGGCGCCCATGCCGCCCGGCCGCTGGATGCCGACCACGTAGTAGGCGCGGGTGGCGTCGATCAGGCGGGCGTCGTCGGGGTGCCGCCAGTCGGCCTGGCTCATGTCGTGGACATACAGGCGCGCCTGGCCCTGGCGGTTTTCCGGTTGCAGCCACCAGCCGAACAGTTCGGCGGTGGAGCAGAACTTGCGCACCGCGCCGGGAAGCACCGCCTCGCCCTTGGGACCGGGCATTTCCTCGATGAGCATGCCGCAGACGTGGCATTCGTCGCCGCTGGCGATCGGCACCGGGCCGAGTGCCGTGGCGTCGTCCCGCGACGCATCGCAGCCGGCCAGCAGCAGGCCGAGCAGGAGCGTGCCGAGCAGAGGGCGCAGGGGGAGGGTATGACGTTGCATGGCGGAACCTCGTGAGTCAGATGGGGCGGCGGCGGAACAGGCCGTGGGCCAGCGCCAGGGCAGCGCAGGCCCAGAGGGCCAGGGCCAGCCAGAGGGCGCTGGCGGACACCGGCAGGTCGCTGGCCAGGGGAACCACCCCGCCGGCGGCGGCTGCGTCGAAGCCGGACAGGTTGATCAGCCGGTAGAGGTCGGTCGGGTTGAGCAGCAACAGCCAGGGCAACAGCCGCGGGCTCAGGTGACCCTGGCTGAGGACCAGGATCGCCAGCAGGGCCAGGTCGAACAGCAGGACGAAGAAGAACCACAGGCCGAGCGCCTGCCCGGCGGCGCTGGATTTCTCGCTGGCGCGGCTGCTCAGGGCGTAGGCCAGGGCGAGGAACACGCAGCCGAGCAGCAGCGAGGAACCCATGAAGCGGCCGAAGGCGCCCAGCAGGATGGCCGCCTCGACCTCCGGCACCAGCACGAGGATCGCCAGCGCCGCGCTGCCGAAGCCGATCAGGGTGGCCAGGGCGAGGATCAGGCCGTGACCGAGGAACTTGCCGAGCAGCAACTGGCCGCGCCCCAGCGGGTAGGTCAGGAGCAGCAGCAGGGTGCCGCCTTCCTCCTCGCCGACGATGGCGTCGTAGGCCAGCAGCAGGGCGATCAGCGGCATCAGGAAGGTGGCCAGGCTGGTCAGGCTGGCGACCGTCGCCGGCACCGAGGTGAAGCCGACCTGGCCGGCCGCGGCGGCGCCGAACCAGGCGATGCCCACCGAGAGCAGGGCGAACAGCAGGCTGATCGCCAGCAGCCAGCGATTGCGCAGGCCGTCGGCCAGTTCCTTGCGGGCGATGGTCCAGACTACGGGCATGGCGTGGCTCCGGCGGGGGCGGGGGACATGTGGTGGCGATAGAGGTCCTCCAGCGACGGCGGCAGGATCTCCAGCTCGAACTCGCGCGCGGCCAGCAGCGCTTCCAGTACGCCGTCGCGCTCGGCATCGTCCAGCAGTACCTCGATGCGCTGGCCGTCCAGTCTCCGCGCCGCCAGGCCGGCCCGGTGCCAGCGTTCGAGCCACTGCGGGTTATGCGGGCTGGCCAGGCGCACGCGGGTCGGCAGAGCCGCCTTGCGGCGCAGTTCGGCGAGGCTGCCGGCCACTTGCAGGCGGCCGCCGGCGAGAATCGCGGCGCGGTCGATATGCGTCTCGACGCCGGGCAGCACATGGGAGCAGAGGACGATCCCGGTGCCCTGGCCGCGCAGGCGGTCGAGCAATTGGTAAAGCTCGACGGTGGCCAGCGGGTCGAGGCCCACCGTCGGTTCGTCGAGCAGCAGCAGGCGCGGCTCGCCGAGCAGCGCCTGGGCCAGGCCGAGGCGCTGGCGCATGCCCTTCGAGTAGGTTTTCAGGCGCCGCCTGGCGGCATGGCCGAGGCCGACCTGTTCCAGCAGGCGCGCGGCCTCGGCCGGCGCCACGCCCTTGAGGCGGGCGAAGTGGCGCAGGGTTTCCGCGCCGCTGAGCTGCGGGTAGAAGGTCACGTTCTCCGGCAGGTAGCCGAGCTGGCGGCGCGCCTCCAGGCTTCTTGCATCGTGGCCGAGGACCCGCACGCGGCCTTCGCTGGGGGCCAACAGGCCGAGGACCAGCTTGATGGTGGTGGTCTTGCCGGCGCCGTTGTGGCCGAGCAGGCCGAGCACCTCGCCGGGCTCCAGGCGCAGGTCGAGCCCGCTCAGGGCGGTGAGGGCGCCGTAGCGCAGGGTCGCGCCGTCGATCTCGACCAGGCTCATGGCCTCGGCTCCGCGGCGGGCATCCGCATCAGCGGATGGCTGTCGCGCACGCCGGGCGAGCGCACCACCGGGAAGGCGCGCTGGACCCAGCGCAACAACTCGATGCTCGGGCTGTTCAACAGCAGGCGTACCTGCGGGTACAGCCAGATCAGCCGGTCGACGTTGTCGTTGGGCTCGTAGGCGACGTCGCCGAGACCGTCGTCGTCGCGGTCCCAGCCCAGGTAGTCGCTCCAGTAGTTGCCGCGGCCGTCGGCGGACCACTCCTGCTCGCGGCTGGCGACGTACTTGACCTGCTGGCGGTTGCCTATGAAGGCGTTGCCGGCGATGCGATTGTCCTCCGAGCCGGCGGTGAGGTGGATGCCCAGGGCGCTGTCGGCGAAGCTGTTGCCTTCGATGCGGTTGAACAGCGAGTTGTAGATGAACAGCGCCTTGCCCTCGGCGCCGGAAATCATCGCGTCGCCGGTGCTGCCGCTGCGCACGCCCTCGACGCGGTTGCCGGCCAGGGTCGAGTAGGTGATGTAGTTCATCAGGATGCCGTAATTCTCGTCGTCGATGGAGCGGTTGCCGGTCACGGTCAGCTTGCGGCTCTGCATCAGCGCGTAGCCGGTGCGGGTGCGCCGGGTCAGGTTGTCGGTCACCCGGCTGTTGTGGGTGAACATGTAGTGCACGCCGTAGCGCAGGTCCTCGAAGCGGTTGGCTTCGATGCTGCTGTCGTTGGAGGTGTCGATGTAGACCCCGTCGCGGGTGTGGCTGACCCGGTTGCCGCGGACCAGGGCGTCCTTCACCGCATAGAGGTGGATGCCGTTGCCGCGATCCTGGGAGCGCACGCTTTCGTCGCCCTCGATGCGGTTGTCGAGCACCTGCGCGCCCACCGTGGCGTCGAGCCAGACGCCGAAGCCCGCGCCGCGCAGGTCGTTGCCGCGGATCACGGCGCCGCTGGCGGCCTTGCCGACGAAGATCGCGGCGTCGAGTTCGGTCAGATTGCGCCCCCAGTTGCGCAGCCGGCAGCCCTCGACGGTGATCCCGGGGCTGGTCAGGGTCAGCAGGCTGCCGTGGCCGCCGCCGTCCAGTTCGGCGCCGGCCTCGCAGCGCAGGTGCAGCGGTCGGTCGATGACGAAGTTGCCGGCGTAGCGGCCCGCCGCCAGGCTCCAGCGGCCATCGCCGTCGGCCCGCAGCGGCAGGCCGTCGACCGGCTCCGCGCGGGCCGTGGCGAGGCCGAGCAGGAGCAGGGCGAGGAGCGGCCCCGCCCGGCGCCCGGCCATCGACCGCGCTGCGTGGATCAAGCCTTTTCCACCAGCATCCGCCCGCACATTTCCATGTGCAGGGCGTGGCAGAACCAGCTGCAGTAGTACCAGTGCACCCCGGGCTTATCGGCGACGAAGGTGATCGACGAGGTCTGTTGCGGGCTGATCTCCATGCAGACGCCGTGGTTGACCATGACGAAGCCGTGGGTCACGTCCTCGATCTCGTCGAGGTTGGTGATGGTCACGGTGACTTCGTCGCCCTGCTTCACCTTGAACTCGGTGAGGCCGAAGGAGGGCGCCATCGAGACCATGTAGACGCGGACCTTGTTGCCCTCGCGGATGACCTTGTTGTCCTTCATCAGGTCGATGCCGTCCTTTTCCGCGCGCTTGACCGTCTCGGCGAAGAACGGGTCCTTGCGGTCCCAGATCTTGCGGGTCTTGATCTGGTCGCGGCGGGCGAGGATGCAATCGTGCGGTTCGGCGAAGGTCGGACCGTCGTGGACCAGCTTCATTTCCTCGCCGGAAATGTCGATCAACTGGTCGTTCTCCGGGTGCAGCGGACCGGTGGGCAGGAAGCGGTCCTTGGAGAACTTGCTGAGCACCACGATCCACTTGCCGTCGGCTTCGCTGGTCTCGCACAGGGTGGCGTGGTTGTGCCCCGGCTGGTACTGCACGTCGAGCTTCTGGCGGATGTAGTCGACCTTCTCGCCCTTGTAGGCGCGCACCGCGTCGGCGAGGTTCCACTTCACCAACTGGCTGTCGATGAACAGCGTGGTGTAGGCGTTGCCTCGGCCATCGAAGGTGGTGTGCAGCGGGCCGAGGCCCAGTTCCGGCTCGCCCACCACCACGTCGCGCGGGTCGGCCAGCTTGCCGGCGAACAGGTCGCCGAGGCGCTCGATGGCGATCATGGTGCAGGTCGGCGAGAGCTTGCCGTTGGCGATGAAGTACTTGCCGTCCGGCGAGGTGTTCAGCCCGTGGGGATTCTTCGGTACCGGGATGTAGCGGGTCACCGGGCTGTCCTTGCCGTCCTTGCGCCGGCCGTCGACCACCGGCACCTTCGAGTCGCCGAGGGTGACGAAGCGCTTCGCCTTGATCTCGGCCTCGATGCGCGGGATGTCGAACACCACCACCCAGTCGCGCTCGTTGCGCATCATGCCGCCGAGGTCGACGGCCTTCTCCGAGTTGTAGCAGGTGGAGGCGGCGAACCTGCCGCTGTAGTCCATGTCGGTGTTGTCGAGGTTGCCGTCGACGATCACCTGCCAGGCCACTTCCATGGTCTCGGCGTCGATGGCGTTGTACAGGGTGAAGGCGTTGTCGCCGGACAGGTCGAAGGTCGAGCCGTCGTTGGGATGGGGGATGATGAACTCGGCGTTGCAGAACACGTAGCGGGTATGCGGCACCTTTTGCAGGCGCAGGCCGTGGATCGCCTGGACGTTGGGAATGGTGACGATGCGGTCGCACTTCATGACGTCCAGGCGGATGCGCGCGACCCGGCTGTTGGCCTTGTCGTTGATGAACAGGTACTTGCCGTCGTACTTGCCGTCGGTCATCGAGATGTGCGGATGGTGGCAGTCGCCGTTGAGGAAACGTGCGCCGTCGCCGAGGACCCGCTTGCTCTCGTTGGTCAGGCCCCAGCCGGTGGCCGAGTCGACGTTGAACACCGGTATGCGCATCAGCTCGCGCATCGACGGCACGCCGAGCACGCGTACTTCGCCGGAATGTCCGCCGCTCCAGAACCCGTAGTACTCATCCAGTTCGCCGGGGGCGACCTCGGCCTTGCTGCGCTCGCCCTTGCCCGCGGCCCGGGCCTCGCGGCCGACCACCGCGCTGCCCAGGGCGCTGGCGCCAACCAGGGCGGCGGCTCCGGTCAGCGCCGAGGCGCCGAGGAAGCCGCGGCGGTTCAGGCCGTGGGTTTCTTCGTGGGGGCTTTTCGTGTCGTCGCTCATCTCGTGTCGTCCTCAAGGGCAGTCAGGGGAAAGGGAGCCAGGTCAGAGGTTCTCCGCGGGTATTCGCGCGTTGTCCGCCGGCGCGCTCTTCGCGCGCTTCTTGCGCTTGTTCACCAGCGGCGGGCACTTGTCCTGGTCGTGGTAGGTCATCTGGCAGTCGAGGCAGTAGTGGCATTCGTTGGCCTCGATGCGGCCGTCCGGATGGATCGCCTGGATCTCGCATTCGCGGGCACAGAGCTGGCACGGCTTGCCGCATTCCGCGCGGCGCTTGAGCCAGTCGAACAGGCGCGCCTTGGCCGGGATCGCCAGGGCCGCGCCCAGCGGGCAGAGGTAGCGGCAATAGACCTTGCGGGTGAACAGGTTGACCACCAGCAGCGCGACGGCGTAGGCGACGAACCACCACTGGCGGTCGAAGCCGAGGGTGATGGCGGTCTTGAACGGCTCCACCTCCGCGGCCTGCTCGGCCAGCGCCAGGGATTCCAGGGAGAGACCGAAGAGCACCAGCAGGATGATGTACTTGATCGCCCAGAGCCGCTCGTGCACGGCGAACGGCACCTGGAACTGCGGCACGCGGAGCTTGCGCGCGAGTTCGTTGAGCAGTTCCTGTAGCGCACCGAACGGGCACAGCCAGCCGCAGAACACGCCGCGGCCCCAGAGCAGCAGGCTGGCTGCGGTGAAGGTCCAGAGGATGAACAGCAGCGGGTCGCTGAGGAACAGCTCCCAGCGGAAGCCTTCGAACAGCGCGTGGACGAAGGTCAGCACGTTGACCACCGATAGCTGGCCGAGGCTGTACCAGCCCAGGTAGACCAGGGTGAACGCCAGGTAGCCGGTGCGCAGTCGCTGCATCAGGCGCGGCCGTCGCACCAGGCGGTCCTGGAGGAAGAGGATCGCCAGGAGCAGGACGAGGGCGGTACAGAGGACCCCGATCTGGAAACTCTTCTGGTACCAGACCCGCAGCCACAGCGGCCGGGCAGCCTCTTCCAGGGCGGCCAGTTCCTCGGCCGTTGGCTGCGGCCGCTCCAGGTATTCCTCGGGCGTCTGGCAGGCCAGCTCGAAGCTGGTGAATACCCCCGCCACCGGGCCGGTCTGGCGCCGCACGAGCAACTCCAGGGTCCAGGGCGAGCCCGGATCGAAACGCTGGCTGGCGCGGGCGACGAAGATCGCCATCTCGCGGAACTCCGGCATGCCTTCGGCGTAGACGTCCGACAGGCGCTGGTAGTCGAGGTCGCGGAAGCTGATGATGTCGCCGAACTGGCGCAGTTGGACCCGATCGAAGATGCCACCGCGCACGTAGCCGGAACCCTTGAAGGAATACTCGCCGTCGCCGAGCACGACGAAGGCGTATTCGCTTGGCTTCAGCGACGCCATCAGTTCGCGGTACTGGTTGTCGCCGAGCAGGCTGCGGCCCACCGCGGGAGGGTTGAGCAGGGCGCTGTAGAGATCGATGAACGGCTCGTCGCGGTGCGCCGCGTCGGCTTCGCCGATGCCTTCGGCCTCGCTGCCCTTGAAGGCGTCGTCGATCTGCCCGCGACTCAACTGCAGGCGGCGGATCGCGCCGTTGCCGAGCAATTCGCTCCAGCTCGCCGTCGCTGCCGGCTGCTGGCGCACCTGCGCCGGCTTGGGCCGCACATTGCCGCGGTCCTCGATCAGGCCGAGGGAAACCGCCACCGTATGTGCGGCGCGCATGACGATCTCGTTGACCACCATCACCGTCACCGTGGCGCCGCTCACCGCGTCGACGGTAACCGCCTGCGGGTCGCTGGAGCGGCCGACCACCACCCGCTGGTCGGCGCGCACGCCGTCGTACCTGGCGCTGAAGGCGTGCAGCTTCTCTTCCGGGATGCCGATCAGCAGGATCGGTTCGTGGTGTTCGAGGACGTAGGCGTCGCGGATAACCGCCTGCGGATCGAGGATCACCTGCAGGTTGATCGGCTTGCCGGAGTAGGCCGGGATGTCGGTGACGCTGAGGGTCTGGAAGGCGTAGCCGAGGGTTTCCTCGCCCTTGCTCAGGCGGCGTACGCCGTAGTCGCCTTCGGGGTCGCCGATCCGCTCGACCGCGGGGAATACCTGGGCGATGCGCAGACGCTCCAGCTCGCTGAGTTCGGTACCCTGGGCGGCGAGGCCGACCAGCAGGAGCATCCAGGCGAAGACACACCGCCACGATCCGGCGGAAAAACGAAGGGCGCGCATAGGTTCCATCTACTACTGGCTACCGGCGAAAAAAGGGACGCCGCGCTGCGGTGGGGTCTGCGCCTGGCGGTGGAATCGCTTCCGTTGCCGGATGCTAGGAGGAGCGGGGGCGGAACGCGCTTGATGAAAGTCAAGAAGTGGAGATGAGGAGCCAGCGAGGTTGCTGGCACTGAGTGTACCGAGTCGCCCCTCTCCCTTCAGGGAGAGGGGGAGAGGGCTGTCCGAGGCTCAGGCCAGGCGCTGCCCGGATACCGCCGGATGGTACAGCGGCTGCACCTTGTTGCCCGCCGGGTCGAGCAGGTGGAAGCTGCGCGCGCCGTCGCCGTGGTCGAAGGGTTGGTCGAGCAGGGTCACGCCCAGCGCCTTCAGGTAACGGTACCAGGCTTCCAGTTCCTCCACGCTGTCGACGACGAAGCCGTAGTGATCCATGGTCTGCAGGCCGTTGCTGGCGGCGTGGGCGCGGCCGAGGGAAAGGTTGTCGTTGCCGCAGGTGAGATACACCAGGTCTTCGTTGGCGCGGTTCAGCACTTCCATGCCCAGCACGTCGACATAGAAGCGCTCGCATTCTTCCAGGTTGGGCACCAGCAGGGCGAGGTGACGCAGGCCGTTGAGGCGGGAGGGGCGGGCAGGGCGGTCGGACATGGGCTTGCTTCCTTTTTTGTATACAATAATTTTTTAAATCTAAAACAAAAGGAAGTTTCCGTGTACTGCATCTTTATCAAGACCCGCCTCAGGCCCGGCTGCGCCGAAGCTTTCATCGATGCCATCCGGGTCAACGCCGCCGCTTCCGTGTCCACCGAGCCCGGCTGCCTAGTGTTCGACGTTTCCCGCGACCGACAGGACCCTGACCTGGTCTATCTCTACGAGATCTATCGCGATGACGCGGCCTACGAGGCGCACACCCGCACCGCGCATTTCCGCGACAGCCGGCCGTTGGTCGAGCCGCTGATCCTCGAACAGGAAGTCTTCGAAAGCGACGCGCTGGCGCTCAATCCGCTGCGCTGAGAAGGCTCAGTCGCCGCGGGCGACGTCCAGCACGCGGATCAGGTCCGGGCGCGGGTAGTGCCAATGCACGTCGAGGTCCCACAGGCGCACCCCGTAGCGGCGCCCGGGCTCCGGCTTCTGGTAGGCCGGACGCGGGTCCTGGGCCAGGCATTGCTCGATCAGCTCGGCCACCGGCTGCCGCAACCGCTGGCCGTGCTCATGGGCCTGGCGCCGCGCCTGCTCGCTCCACTCCACCGCGATGCCCGGCGGCGGCGCGTCGGCGATGCCGTTGCGGGCGTCGGCCACGGCGTCGGCGTAGGGTACGTAGGGCTTGATATCGAGTACCGGGGTGCCGTCGAGCAGGTCGATCCCGGACAGCCACAGGCGCCCCGCTTCGAAGCCCTCCAGGCGCACCACCGACTGGCCGATGCCGTTCGGCCGATGGGTGGCGCGGGTGGCGAAGACTCCCAGCGAGCGGTTGCCGCCCAGGCGCGGCGGGCGCACCTTCAGCCGCGGCTTGTCTTCCAGGGCCTGGTGGAAGAGGAACAGCAGCCAGACATGGCTGACCTGCTCCAGGCCTTCCAGCGCTTCCGCCTGGTCGAACGGCGGCAGCAGTTCCAGGGTCCCCCGCGCCGCCGGCGCGAGCAGCGGCTGGCGCGGGATGGCGAACTTCTCCATGAAGCAGGAGCGGATGTAGCCGATGGGAGAAACGCTGTGGGTCATGGCGGGACGAGGCGAGCGGTCGGGGGCGTCATGTTACCCGGATTGGCGGCGCTCAGAGATGAAAACCGCCGTCGATGGGGATCACGTTGCCGGTCATGTAGGCGCCGGCGGTGCCGGCCAGGCTGATCGCCAGCGCCGCCATCTCCTCCGGGCGACCCCAGCGGCCCATGGGAATCGACGCGCTGTCCGCCTCCAGTGCCTGCGGGTCATTGGCGATGTGACGGGTCATGCGGCTCGGGAAGCGTCCGGGAGCGATCACGTTGACATTGATGTGCTCGCCGACCAGTTCCTTCGCCAGCATCCGCGACAGTTGATGCAGCGCGGCCTTGCTCGGCCCGTAGGCATAGGCTTGTTCGCCCATGGCGCTGATGCCCGCCACCGAGCCGATGTTGATCACTCGCGCCGGATTTTCCGCGCTGGCCGAGCGGCGCAGCAGCGGCAGCAGTTGCTGGATGCAGGAAAACACCGAGGTGACATTGAGCTGCATGACCTTTTCCCAGCCGGACACCGGATAGCTTTCCAGCGCTGCGCCCCAACTGGTGCCGGCGTTGTTCACCAGGATATCCAGCCGCGCGCTGAGTTCGCCGAGCGCCTGCGCCAGGCGCCGGGCACCGGCTTCGCTGGAAAGGTCGGCAGGGATCGCCTGGCAATCGCCGTAGGCCGAGAGGTGTGTGGCGGTGTCGGCGCAGGCCTCTGCGTCACGTGCGCAGATGAAGACGCGGGCGCCGGCTTCGAGAAGACCCTGGGCGATCATCTGGCCGATGCCGCGGCTGCCGCCGGTGACCAGGGCGACGCGACCGGCGAGGCTGAAATAGGGATGCATGGGAAACACTCCGGGCTGGGCAGGGGTGACCAGCCTACGATTCGCCTCGCTGCCGGCGCAGCACTATCCAGGTACGGAATGACGTGGCATCCGTGGCTCAGCGGCTACCGCGGCGATGCCACAGATACAGGTAGGCGATCAGGTTGACCAGCAGAACGATGGCGCCAAGGATCCATTGCACCGTCGGGGTCAGGCCGGCGGGATAGATCAGCGGCAACAGGTAGTGCTCGACGAAGCCGCCGCTGTAGCCGGCGTCCCCGGCGGCCCGGCGCAGACGATTCTCCAGCGGGGTCAGCGGACAGGGCAGGCCGAGGAACTCAACGGCGCAGCCCCAGGCCACCGCCGGCAGGTGCAGCCAGGCCAGGCGTGGCCAACGCAACGGCAGCAGGCCGCCGAACAGGACGAACAGGATGAAGCCCAGGTGCAGCCAGACCAGGGCATCGGCGGCCAGGCGATAGCTCATTCGGCTCTCCCTCGTGGCGTTGGAGGGATAACGCCACCGCGACAGGGGCCGGCGGATAACCGCCTTGCGGTTACTCGCCCATGGTTGGGCCATCCATAAAGAAAAAGCCGGCGAATGCCGGCCATTTCAAGCGCTACGCGTGGGCTTCGGCGCTCAGGCCTGGGCCAGCTCCGCATCGTGTGCGATCAGGGCGACCAGCGCGTTCTGCTGACGGTGGGTCAGCTGGCGGAAACGCTGCAGCAGCTCGCGCTCGTGCAGGCTGAGTTCCGGGCTGTCCAGGCGAACACCGAGATTGTCTTGCAGCGCCCCTTCCTGGAGCAGGCTCTGCTCGAGTCGGGCGATGATCTCGGAGTTCATGCTGCGGTGATGGCTGCGAGCGACTTCTGCGATCTGCTCACGCATGCCCTCGGGCAGACGAACGACGAATTTGTCAGCGGTACGGCTGGAGTAGGTAGGAGTTGCCTGTTTCAGTGGGCGCATACATTGAACCTGTAGAGTCAGGGAAAAGCGGTGCCGAGGAAGCGTTCATTGTTCTCGGGCCTATGACCACGATTTCCGCCAGCCGTTCAGTCTGTTATTTCGGAAACAACAATTAGTTGACGTCAATTGTGCGTTGCGTGACGGCGTTTTGCCAGTACCAGCTATCTGAAATGCGAGCGATTCAACAAAAGCCTAGTTTTTTACTGGGGTTAGATGATGGCCTTCTGACCATCGGTCGTTCAATGGATTGTCACTCGACTGTCATCGTCACTTCACCGGTCTGACACAGTCTCCTCCTATCTTGGTCTACACCAGATGGCGCCGCTGGCGTCTTCGTGCAACCGATTGGAGGGGAGAACGATGAGCGCGGTGATCCGTGTCGACAGCCTGAACAAGACCTTTGCCCGCAAGCAGGCGCTTTTCAACCTGAAGCTGGAAATCCAGGCGGGCGAGATGGTGGCGTTGATCGGTGCATCCGGCTCCGGCAAATCCACGCTCCTGCGTCACGTCGCCGGGCTCGCCCGCTGCGACCGCGACAACGGCGGCAGCATCGACGTGCTGGGTCGCCGCCTGCAGGCGTCCGGTCGCCTGAGCGGCGAAGTGCGCCGCCTGCGCGCTGACATCGGCTACATCTTCCAGCAGTTCAACCTGGTCAACCGCCTCAGCGTGCTGGACAACGTCCTGCTCGGCTTCCTCGGTCGCATGCCGCGCTGGCGCGGTTCGCTGGGGCTGTTCAGCGCCGAGCAGAAGCGCCAGGCCCTGGAAGCGCTGGCGCGGGTCGGCCTGGCCGATCTCGCCGGGCAGCGCGCCTCGACCCTCTCCGGCGGCCAGCAGCAGCGCGTAGCCATCGCCCGCGCCCTGACCCAGAAGGCCGAGGTGATTCTCGCCGACGAACCGATCGCCTCGCTCGACCCGGAGTCGGCGCGCAAGGTGATGGACATCCTCGCCGACATCAACCGCCACGACGGCAAGACCGTGGTGGTGACCCTGCATCAGGTCGACTACGCGTTGCGCTATTGCCCGCGCGCGGTGGCCCTGAAGGGCGGCCGGATCCTCTTCGACGGCAGCAGCGAGCACCTTTCCGAAGGCTTCCTCAACGAACTCTACGGCGCCGAAGGGGACACCCCGTTGCTGTTTTCCGACCGTGCCCGGCGCGGGGCGGAGAGCCAGCCGGAACTGACCCTCGCGCGCGCCTGACGTCATTCGAACCGCATAAAAACCCGCCAAACCCTGCCCAGGAGTTCTCTCCATGTTGAAACGCTTCAGTCGTGTGCTCGCGGCTTCCGCCCTGCTCGCCGGCTCCCTTGCCGGGATGGCGCACGCCGACCAGCCGGTGATCAATTTCGGGATCATCTCCACCGAGTCGTCGCAGAACCTCAAGAGCATCTGGGAGCCCTTCCTCAAGGACATGAGCCAGCAGACCGGCTACCAGGTGAAGGCCTTCTTCGCCCCCGACTACGCCGGGATCATCCAGGGCATGCGTTTCGACAAGGTCGACATCGCCTGGTACGGCAACAAGGCCGCCATGGAAGCGGTGGATCGCGCCCACGGCGAGATCTTCGCCCAGACCGTCGCCGCCAGCGGCGCGCCGGGCTACTGGAGCCTGCTGATCGCCAACAAGGACAGCAAGATCGACAGCGTCGAGGACATGCTGGCGAACGCCAAGAGCCTGACCTTCGGCAACGGCGATCCGAACTCCACCTCCGGTTACCTGGTGCCCGGCTACTACGTGTTCGCCAAGAACAACGTCGATCCGGTCAAGGCCTTCAAGCGCACCCTCAACTCCAGCCATGAGGTCAACGCCCTGGCGGTGGCCAACAAGCAGGTCGACGTCGCCACCTTCAATACCGAGGGCATGGAGCGCCTGGAATTGACCCAGCCGGAGAAGGCCAGGCAGCTCAAGGTGATCTGGAAGTCGCCGCTGATCCCGGGCGACCCGCTGGTGTGGCGCAACAACCTGAGCGACGAGCAGAAGAACAAGCTGCGCGACTTCTTCTTCAAGTACGGCGCCAACGCCGAGCAGAAGAAGGTCCTCGCCGACCTGCAATGGTCGAAGTTCCAGCCCTCCGACGACGACCAGTTGCTGCCGATCCGCCAGCTCGAGCTGTTCAAGCAGCGCACCGACGTGGCGAACAACGCCAACCTCGGCGCCGAGGAGAAGGCCGCCAAGCTGAAGGCCCTCGACGAGGAGCTGGCCAAGCTGGAGAAACGCATGGCCGAGCGCGAGCAGAAGACCGCCGCCAACGCCGGCTGATCCACCCCGGGCGCGGCCGGCGCCGCGCCCCACCCGATTCGCCAATACCGCTGTCGAGATTCCCGATATGAGCACTCTGAGCACCACCGCCGCGGCGGCCGCCACCGGCAAGCCATCCTGGGGACGCCTGGTCGGCTGGGGCCTGTTCCTCGCCATCCTCGCCTGGTCCTGGAAGGGCGCGGAAATGAACCCGGCCGTGCTGTTCCGCGACGCCGGCAACATGGCGACCTTCGCCGCCGACTTCTTCCCGCCGGACTTCGGCAACTGGAAGCTCTACCTCAGCGAGATGCTGGTCACCGTGCAGATCGCCCTCTGGGGCACGGTGCTGGCCATCGTCTGCGCCATCCCGCTGTCGATCCTGGCCTCCGAGAACATCGTGCCCTGGTGGGTCTACCAGCCGGTGCGGCGGGTGATGGATGCCTGCCGTTCGATCAACGAGATGGTCTTCGCCATGCTCTTCGTGGTCGCTGTCGGCCTGGGCCCGTTCGCCGGCGTGCTGGCGCTGTTCATCAGCACCACCGGGGTGCTCGCCAAGCTCTTCGCCGAGGCGGTCGAGGCGATCGACCCCGGTCCGGTCGAAGGCGTCCGCGCCACCGGTGCCAGCGCCCTGCAGGAGGTCATCTTCGGGGTCATCCCGCAGGTCCTGCCGCTGTGGATCTCCTATTCGCTGTACCGCTTCGAGTCCAACGTGCGTTCCGCCACCGTGGTCGGGATGGTCGGCGCCGGCGGCATCGGCGTGATCCTCTGGGAGGCCATCCGCGGCTTCCAGTTCGGCCAGACCTGCGCCGTGCTGATCGTCATCATCGTGGTGGTGAGCCTGATCGACGTTCTGTCACAACGCCTGCGCAAGCTGTTCATCTGACGACGCGAGGAGGGCGCCTGGTGCGCCCTTTCCAAACCATGCACTTGTCTAGACAAAGCGAACCGCTGTACCGCGAACTGGCCGAACGGCTGCGCCAGGAACTGCTGGCCTACCGCCCCGGCGACTACCTGCCCGGCGAGATCCAGCTGGCCCAGCGCTTCGCGGTGAACCGCCATACCCTGCGCCGGGCGCTCGACGAACTGGTGCTCGAAGGCCGCGTGCTGCGGCGCCAGGGCAAGGGCACCCAGGTCCTGGAGGCGCCGACGATCTACCCGATGGGCGCCGCCAACGCCTACACCGAGTCGCTCTCGGCCCAGGGCCACCGGGTCGAGGCCCGGCTGCTGGAGGCGCGCCAGCGTCCGGCCGGCGCCGCCGAGGCCACCCACCTGGGGATCGGCGAGGGCGGGCGGGTGCTGGAACTGACCACCCTGCGTTACCTCGACGGCCAGCCGGTGAGCCTGATCCGCCATTGCTACGCCGTTTCCCGCAGCGAGCTGCTCGCCGACTACCAGGGCGGTTCGCTGCGTCGCTACCTGGCCGACAAAGGCCTGCCGCTGACCCGCACCTACAGCCTGATCGGTGCGCGCCTGCCCAACCGCGAGGAGGCGGCGCGCCTGCTGATGCCCCGCCATGCGCCGTTGCTCACCGTCCTCACCCTGTCCCGCGACCGTACCGGCCAACCGGTGGAACTGGCCCAGTCGATCAGCCGCGCCGATCGCTTCCAGTACCAGGTCGCCCCCTAGGAGAAGCCCATGACCGCCTTGCATTCCGATCCCACCATCGCCGCACGACAGCGCTGGATGGGCGTGCTCGCCCGCGCCCGTCGCGAGGAGCTGGACGCCCATGCGGACGCCCTGCGCGATGCCGACTATCACCTGCTGCGCGCCGCCGAGACCGGCATGACCCTGGTGCGCGGACGCATGGGCGGCACCGGCAGCCCGTTCAACTTCGGCGAGATGACCGTGACCCGCTGCGTGGTGCGGCTCGCTGACGGACGCACCGGCTACAGCTATGTCGCCGGGCGCGACAAGCGCCACGCCGAACTGGCCGCCCTGGCCGACGCGCACCTGCAGGGCGCCGATGCGGCGGCCTGGCAGGCGCGCCTGATCGAACCGCTGGCCCGTACCCAGGCCGAGCGCCGTGCCGCCCAGGAGGCGGAAATCGCCACTACCAAGGTGGAGTTCTTCACCCTGGTCCGAGGAGAAGATTGATGACCAGCGCTTCGCTTCCCAGCCCGGCGGATACCGCCGCGCTATTGCAACCGGCGTTCCAGGACCCGGTCCTGGACGCCCAGCGGAGTTTCCGCGCGGCGCTCAAGGCCCTCGCCGAACCGGGGCTGGTACGCAACCTCGACCGCGCACCGGCGCTGGCCGCGTTGCAACCGGCCAGCTACGCGCTGTGCCTGAGCTTCCTCGACTCCGACACCCCGCTGTGGCTGGCGCCGGGTCTCGACAGCCCGACGTTGCGCGCCAACCTGGCCTTCCATTGCGGCTGCCCGATCGTCGCCGAGCGCGAGCAGGCGCTGTTCGCCTTGCTCGACGAAGGCGAGCTGGACGACCTGAGCGGCTTCGACAGCGGCAGCGACCGTTATCCGGACCAGTCCTGCACCCTGCTGATCCAGCTCGCCGGCCTCGATGGTGGCGACTCGCTGGAGTGGCGCGGACCGGGTATCGCCGAGGTGCGCCAGGTGGCGTTGCCGGTGAGCGCCGGGTTCTGGGCGCAGCGCGCCGCACGCACCGAATTCCCCAGGGGCCTGGATGCCTTCTTCGCCGCCGGCGAGCGCATCCTCGGCCTGCCACGCAGTACCCGGGTCAGCGAACCCGTCGAGGAGGTGGCCTGATGTACGTAGCCGTCAAGGGTGGCGAGAAGGCCATCGACAACGCCCATCGCCTGCTGGCGCGCAAGCGCCGCGGCGATACCGCGCTGCCGGAGCTGTCGGTGGAGCAGATCCGCCAGCAGATGCCGCTGGCCGTGTCGCGGGTGATGACCGAGGGTTCGCTGTACGACGAGCAACTGGCGGCACTGGCGATCAAGCAGGCGGCCGGCGACCTGATGGAAGCGATCTTCCTTCTCCGCGCCTACCGCACCACGCTGCCGCGCTTCGCCGCCAGCCTGCCGCTGGATACCGCCGGGATGCGCCTGCAACGACGGATCTCGGCGACCTACAAGGACCTGCCGGGCGGGCAACTGCTCGGTCCGACCTTCGACTATACCCATCGCCTGCTCGACTTCAGCCTGCTCGCCGAGGGCGACTACCCCGGCCCCGAAGTGGAGCGGGGCGCGTCCCTGGAGCCTTGTCCGCGCGTGCTCGGCCTGCTCGACCGGGAAGGCCTGATGACGCCGGAGTACGAACTGCCCGGCGCGGTGCCGGATATCACCCGCGAGCCGCTCGACTTCCCCACCGGCCGCGCCCAGCGCCTGCAGGCCCTGGCCCGCGGCGACGAGGGCTTCCTTCTCGCCCTGGGCTATTCGACCCAGCGCGGCTACGGCCGCAACCATCCGTTTGCCGGGGAGATCCGCATCGGCGCCTGCGAGGTCTGGCTGGAGCCCGAGGAACTCGGCTTCGCGGTGCCGGTGGGCGAGATCGAGGTCACCGAGTGCGAGATGGTCAACCAGTTCGTCGGTTCCCGCGAGGAACTGCCGCAATTCACCCGTGGCTACGGCCTGGCCTTCGGCTACGCCGAGCGCAAGGCGATGGGCATGGCCCTGGTCGACCGCGCCCTGCGCGCCGAGGAATACGGCGAGGAGGTGGTGTCGCCGGCGCAGCAGGAAGAGTTCGTCCTGATGCACTGCGACAACGTCGAGGCCGGTGGCTTCGTCTCGCACCTGAAGCTGCCGCACTACGTCGATTTCCAGTCCGAGCTGGAGCTGATTCGCAAGCTGCGTCGTCCCGGCGTCGCCGAATCCGCGCAACCCACTGTCCAGGAGAAGCGCGCATGAGCCTTTCCCCGCAAGCCAGCGCCGCGCCGGAGCAGGGCTACAACTTCGCCTACCTCGACGAGCAGACCAAGCGCATGATCCGCCGCGGCCTGCTCAAGGCGGTGGCGATCCCCGGCTACCAGGTGCCCTTCGGCGGCCGCGAGATGCCGCTGCCCTACGGCTGGGGCACCGGCGGCATGCAGGTGACCGCGGCCATCCTCGGTGCCGACGACGTGCTCAAGGTGATCGACCAGGGCGCCGACGACACCACCAACGCGGTATCCATCCGGCGTTTCTTCGCCCGCACCGCCGGGGTCGCCACCACCGAACGGACCCCGGAGGCGACGGTGATCCAGACCCGCCACCGGATACCGGAAACCGCCCTGAGCGGCGAGCAGATCATGGTCTACCAGGTGCCGATCCCCGAGCCGCTGCGCTTCATCGAGCCTTCCGAGGCGGAGACCCGGACCATGCATGCGCTCAACGACTACGGGGTGATGCACGTGAAGCTCTACGAGGACATCGCCACCTTCGGCCATATCGCCACCAGCTATGCCTACCCGGTGACGGTGGACGAGCGCTACGTGATGGATCCCTCGCCGATTCCCAAGTTCGACAACCCCAAGCTGGACATGAACCCGGCGCTGATGCTGTTCGGCGCCGGTCGCGAGAAGCGCCTGTACGCGGTGCCGCCGTTCACCCGGGTGGCGAGCCTGGACTTCGAGGACCACCCCTTCGAGGTCCAGCGCTGGGAGGAAAGCTGCGCCTTCTGCGGCAGCCACGAGTCCTACCTGGACGAACTGATCGTCGACGACCGTGGCGGCAAGCGCTTCGTCTGTTCCGACACCGATTACTGCACGCAGCGGCGTGCCCGCCAGGAAGAAGGGGAGGACGCGCAATGAACGCGGTCTGCGAATCCATCGATGCGAGCCTCGACGCACGCGACCGGCCGCTGCTCTCGGTGCGCGGCCTGACCCGCCTGTACGGGCCGGAAAAGGGCTGCCAGGAGGTCGACTTCGATCTCTACCCCGGCGAAGTGCTGGGCATCGTCGGCGAGTCCGGCTCGGGCAAGTCGACCCTGCTCTCGCTGCTCTCCGGGCGCTGCCCGCCGGACGCCGGCACGGTCGCCTACCGCGACGACGGCGACCGCTGGCTGGACCTCTACGCCGCCAGCGAAGCCGAGCGGCGCACCCTGCTGCGCACCGAGTGGGGCTTCGTCGAGCAGAACCCGCGCGACGGCCTGCGCATGGGCGTGTCCGCCGGCGCCAACATCGGCGAACGGCTGATGGCCCAGGGCGTGCGCCACTACGGTCGGCTGCGCCAGGCCGGGTTGGACTGGCTGGAACAGGTGGAGATCGATCCGCTGCGCATCGACGACCTGCCGCGAACCTTTTCCGGCGGCATGCAGCAGCGCCTGCAGATCGCCCGCAACCTGGTCTCGGCGCCACGCCTGGTGTTCATGGACGAACCCACCGGCGGCCTCGACGTGTCGGTGCAGGCGCGCCTGCTCGACCTGCTGCGCGGCCTGGTGCGCGAGCTGGACCTGGCGGTGGTGATCGTCACCCACGACCTGGCGGTGGCGCGCCTGCTCGCCGACCGCCTGATGGTCATGCGCCGTTCGCGGGTGGTGGAAGCCGGTCTCACCGACCAGATTCTCGACGACCCGCAGCATCCGTACACGCAATTGCTGGTGTCGTCGGTCCTGCAACCCTGAGCCGAAGCGTCGGCGCCGGTCCGCGCGACGGGCGCCCGGAGAAGTAGCGATGAACAACCTGATCGAGGTCCGCGACCTCAGCAAGACCTTCACCCTGCACCAGCAACAGGGCGTAGTGCTCAATGTGCTGCGCGGGCTCAACTTCAATGTCGCCGGCGGCGAATGCCTGGTGCTCCACGGTCGCTCCGGCGCCGGCAAGAGCACCCTGCTGCGCACGCTCTACGGCAACTACCTGCCGGCCGGCGGCAGCATCCGCCTGCGCCACGCCGGCGACTGGCTGGAACTGGTCGGCGCCGAGCCTCGCGAGGTGCTCGCCGTGCGCCGCCAGACCCTCGGCTACGTCAGCCAGTTCCTGCGGGTGATCCCGCGGGTGGCGACCCTCGACGTGGTCATGGAGCCGGCCCTGGCCCGTGGCTGGAGCCGCGACAGCGCCGAACTGCGGGCGCGCAGCCTGCTGGCCCGGCTGAACATCCCGGAACGCCTCTGGCAACTGGCGCCGGGTACCTTTTCCGGCGGCGAGCAGCAACGCGTCAACATTGCCCGCGGCTTCATGGTCGAGTGGCCGATCCTGCTGCTCGACGAGCCGACCGCGTCCCTCGACGAAGCCAACCGCCAGGTAGTGCTGGAACTGATCGGCGAAGCCAAGGGCGCCGGCGCCGCTTTGATCGGCATCTTCCACGACCGCGCCGCCCGCGAGGCGGTGGCCAGCCGCTACCTGGACATGAGCCAGGAGCTTTCCCGCCAGGAGCAAGCCCATGTCGTCTGAACGCGTTCTCAGCAATGCCCGGGTAGTCAGCGCCGAGCGGGTCTTCGTCGGCAGCGTGCTGCTGCGCGACGGCCTGATCGCCGCGGTCGACGAAGGCCGCAGTCACCTGGCCGGGGCCGAGGACCTGGGGGGCGACTACCTGCTGCCCGGCCTGGTCGAGCTGCACACCGACAACCTGGAGAAGCACATGACCCCGCGTCCCGGCGTCGACTGGCCGTCGGCCTCGGCGGTGCTGGCGCACGACGCGCAGATCGTCGCCGCGGGGATCACCACGGTGTTCGACGCGCTGTCCATCGGCGACGTCAACCCCAAGGGCAAGCGCATGCAGCAGTTGCCGAAGATGCTCGAGGCCATCGGCGAGGCCGCCGCCAGCGGCGACGCGCGCGCCGACCATCGCCTGCACCTGCGTTGTGAGGTCAGCCATCCGCAGACGCTGGAGGTGTTCCGCGAACTGGTCGAGCATCCGCTGGTGCAACTGGTCTCGGTGATGGACCACGCCCCCGGCCAGCGCCAGTTCGCCAGGCTGGAGAAGTACCGCGAGTACTACCAGGGCAAGTACCACCTGAGCGATGCCGAGATGGACGCCTTCATCGTCGAGCAGGTAGCCAACTCCGAGCGCTACAGCGACGCCGCCCGTGCGGCCATCGTCGATGTCTGCCAGGGACGCGGCCTGTCGGTGGCCAGCCATGACGACGCGACCCTCGCGCATGTCCGCGAGTCGGCCGGCTACGGCATGGCCATCGCCGAGTTCCCGACCACCGTGGAGGCCGCCAGGGCCAGCCACGAGCACGGCCTGCAGGTGCTGATGGGCGCGCCCAACGTGGTCCGCGGCGGTTCCCACTCGGGCAACGTGGCGGCGGCGCAACTGGCGGGAATCGGCGTGCTGGATATCCTTTCCAGCGACTACTATCCGGCCAGCCTGCTGCATGCGGCCTTGCTGCTCGCCGGCGAGCACAGCGAGTATGATGCGATCCGTTACGACCTGCCGCGCGCGGTGGCGATGGTCAGCCGTACCCCGGCGCTGGCCGCCGGGCTGACCGATCGTGGCGAAATCCGCGTCGGCCTGCGCGCCGATCTGCTGCAGGCGCGGGCGCTCGGCAACAACCAGCCGGTGGTGCGTCAAGTCTGGCGCGGCGGGCAGAGAGTGTTCTGATGACAGGCAGACTGATTTATCTGATGGGGCCTTCCGGCTCGGGCAAGGACAGCCTGTTGCAGGCCGCGCGCGAGCCTCTGGCGCTGCGCGGCTGCCGTATCGTGCGGCGGGTGATCACGCGCTCCGCGGAAGCGGTGGGGGAGGACGCCCAGGCGGTGACCCCGGCGCAGTTCGACACCCTCGAGCGGGCCTCGGCATTCGCCATGAGCTGGCGCGCCAACGGCCTTTGCTATGGCATTCCGGTGCAGATCGACGAGTGGCTGGCGCAGGGCTACGACGTGCTGGTGAACGGCTCGCGCGGCTACCTGGCGCAGGCCCGCCGGCGCTATCCGGATCTGCTCGCGGTCCTGCTCGGGGTGAAACCCGAGGTGCTGCGCCAGCGCCTGCTGGCGCGCGGCCGGGAAAGCCCCGAGGAAATCGAGGCGCGCCTGGCGCGCAACGCCGAGTTCGCCGCCGGCCTGGAGGGCCCGCTGTTCCAACTGGACAACTCCGGTGACCTCGACGACACGCTACGCAGCCTCCTGGCCCGTCTCGGCAGCGACCGCGCATGCGCCTGACCCTGCTCGGCACCGGCGATGCCCGCCAGGTGCCGGTCTACGGTTGCGATTGCCCGGCCTGTCGCAACGCCCGCGCCGACGCCGGCCTGCGTCGCCGTCCCTGTAGCGCGCTGCTGGAGTGCGCCGGCCAGCGCTGGCTGATCGACAGCGGCCTGGTCGATCTCTGCGAGCGCTTCCCGCCCCATAGCCTCGACGGCATCCTCCAGACCCATTACCACGCCGACCACGCCCAGGGCCTGCTGCACCTGCGCTGGGGTCAGGGCCTGGTGATCCCGGTGCATGGCCCGGCCGACCCGGAGGGCCTCGCCGACCTCTACAAGCATCCGGGCATCCTCGATTTCAGCCAGCCCTTCGGCGCCTTCGAGCGGCGCCAGTGGGGCGCGTTGGCGGCGACCGCGCTACCGCTGGTCCACTCGAAGCCGACCTTCGGCTACTTGCTGGAGGGGGCTTCCGAGGAGGGAACGATACGGCGTCTGGCCTACCTCACCGATACCGTCGGGCTGCCGGCGGACAGCGCCTCGCGATTGCTCGCGGCGCCGCTGGACCTGCTGGTGCTGGACTGCTCGATGCCGCCGCAGGAGCGGCCGCCGCGCAACCACAACGACCTGACGCGGGCACTGGAGTGCATCGAATCGCTGCGTCCCCGGCGGGCCGTGTTGACTCACGTCGGGCATGCGCTGGACGCCTGGCTGCTGGACCACCCCGCTGCGTTGCCCGAGGGGGTGGAACTGGCACACGACGGCATGTGCCCGCCGCTGTGAGCGACGCTGTAGCGCCCGGCAAGGCGTTGTGGGCGAAATCAGTCCAGGCTGGGATCGAAGCGGATTCGCCGACCTACCACCAGGGCAAACAGCAGCCAGGCGCCGGATATGCCCAGCAGTCCCCAGGCGCACCAGGCGAGGAGGGTGGCATCGGGCGGCAGGCTCAGCGCCAGGATCGCGCTGGCGATCACCACGAACAGAAGAATGACGGCGGATCGTGACATGGTTTCACTCCCGGAGCCCTCTCCGTCGGGCTCGCTGTTCCTTGTGCCGGTTCAGTGGCGCCGAGGTTCCGTGGCGCCCTTGTCGCTCAGCGGAAGCTTCGCTGGATATTCGTCTCCTCCGCGCTCTATCAGCCAGAGCAGCCCGTAGACGCCGACCGAAAGGGCCAGGGCGGTCAGCGGCAAAGCCAGGATCCACATGTTCTTTCTCCCTTCCGCCCGCCAGCATCCCGGGGACCTGTGCGGCGGTGTAGCGTCGTTGGATGCCGGTCTCCCGGCGCTTGCTTCGTCAGAATGTCCAGGCCTGTTCGTCGGCCGCGGTCACCAGCGCCGTGCCGCGCTCGTCCTCGCCTACGGTGACGATGCGCGGGGATTCTTCGGGCGCCTGGATCACCAGTCGCTGCGCAGCGGGTGCCCACTGCGGTGTTGCGTTGCTGTCCAGCACTACCGGCTTTTCGCCGTTGCGTTCCTGCGTCCTGTCCTCGTCGCCCAGTGCGCTGTTCTGGAAGACTACGAGAGCCAGCAGGGAAAGAAGTCCGGTGCCGACCAGGTTGCGTGAGCTGCTCATGTTCACCTCCATTTCGTAGCTTTGCCAGGCAGATGGCCAAGGTTTGATCCTGAGGGTCTTGTAGCAGCGGTTGTGCCAACTTTTTTCTATAAAAAATCCTTTTAAATCAATGAATTATATATGTGTCCGAGACTCTCTCGCATGCACTTTGCACGGATGGGCATTTTGCCGGTTGCAAAATGCATGATGATGTCAGCCCAGATGCAGCGCCAGGCTTACGCCGTGGCTGGTGAACCCTAGCGCGGCATAGAAGCGCTGCGCGGTTTCCCGGTCCTGGTGACTGGAAAGCGCCAGTTTGTAGCAGCCCCAACTGCGCGCGCGCTCCACGGCCCGGCCGATCAGTTCGCGGCCTACGCCCTGGCCGCGGGCGTGGCGGTCGACCACCATGTCTTCGAGAATTGCCGAGCGGGCGAAATCGTGCGCCAGGTGTTCGATCAGATGCAGGGTGCAGGTGCCGAGCAGGCGCTCGCCGCGCTCGGCCACCAGGGTGACCCGGTCGCCGCGCGGTCGTTGCAGTTGGATGGCCAGCAACGCCGGGTCCGGGCGCGGATCGGCGCTACCGAGTTGCTGTAGCAGCAACGACAGGCGCGGCGCGTCGTGCTCGCTGGCGATCCGCACATCGAAGCTGGCGAAGGGGGAGTCCGGTATCCGCGGCTGGCGCGGGGCGTCCGGCAGGTCCTGTGCGGCGGGAATGGCGACGGTCTGGTTCATGCTGCACCTCCAGGGTTGCGGAAAATTATGCGCAGCCTTGGTGGCAGTGGCATGACAAACGCTTTCTCTGCCGTTAACATGCCGCCCGGACGCGGCGCACCGCTCGCCATGTCCGGCGTGTCCCGGTAGCTCAATTGGATAGAGCATCCCCCTCCTAAGGGGAAGGTTGGAGGTTCGACCCCTCTCCGGGACGCCAAATATATCGGGCACTTACCGCAAATCGCTTCTCCCGGGCCAGTTCTTTGTCGGGGCATGGTGGGTGCAGTAAGCCTAAAGGAAAGCCCCGTCCTGAATCGCTCAGACGGGGCTTTTCCATGCCGGCCAGCTCAAATGTCTGTCGTCACGCCAGCAGGACAACCGGGTGGCCTGCGCCGCTCCCGGTAAGCTCGATCCTCGCTTTCCCTTCTCATCGCGACCTTCGCGCGTGTTCTTAATCCTCCGAATACCCTACCAAGCGCATCGCTGGATGCAGCTTCGAGATCTTTCACCTTCATCGAGAGCACGTCCTCATTGTGGTTTTCCGGGCAGTTCTAGCCTAGTGCCATTACGTCGAGGTTTGGGCTCGATGTGATGGTGTGCCTAAGGGCGGTGCCGGCAGATCGCATCCAGGCGGATGAGGTGCTGGAGATAGGCGGAATTTTCCGCCGATCAGGAGGGGCCAGAAACTTTCCGGACTCTGGCCGGAGGGGGAGTGCGGAATCATTGCAGATCCTGGCTAAGCCATGCCGGAAAATTTTCCGGTATATGGCGGGAAAGTCTCCGGCACATGCGACGGGCACGCTTTTGTACCCGTATCGGGAGGGATTCCTCGGCGGTGGGTCCGACAAGGTAGGTTTTTCTCACTTTCCCCCATTAGTAGTGGTCGTGATCTGCGGTGCCTGACTGTCTCCTCAAAATTGTGGGCACGGTCGCGCGACCCTCTCCTGAAAATTCAGGAATTTCGTCCCCAGCTCAAAAGAACGTTTTGCGTCCTTTAGCCAGTGCGAGATACCGGGAGTTTTCCTGCATTGCAGGAGATCCGAACTGGCGATTTTCCGGTTTGGCCGGGGTGTCGTTTCATCGTCCTTGGGCATAGCGGGACGGCATCCTCATTGGCCGTCCTCCATTGGAGTTTTTGCCCCCCGACGGTGGCCGCAAGGCAGGCCGACTGCGCCACCTCGTCCGAGGTCGGTAGATTCCTGGCTTAATCACCTTGGCCGCGCGCTTGCTCCCGTCTGGATCACGGACAGAAATTTGCGTAACGCCGTCGGTTCTTAAGACTGGCTCACGGAATACAGTGAACATCTATACGAAACTCGACTGCCGGATATGATCGGCACTGGATTTGGGGCGAATAGTAAGCCGGGTAGATGATCGAGGGGGCTTCATTGCGAACCGGAAGTGGCAGGAAACGAAGCTTTTTGTGGCCCAGGAGAAAGGATAAATGAGGACTAAGGCAAGTCTATTAGCTCAGGGGAGGCTACGTTCTGTAACGCGTTTAATGTTCACGTTGTTCTTCGCCCAGAGCGCTAATGCTGAACTTTATCAATGGAAAATTAGCATACCAGGGGAACCTACAGCCTTCTTTCCATCCTATGCGGCGGCGTGCCAGTACTACTTCGATAATACATCAAAAAACTGGCTAAAAACAATTGAGAAAATGAATCCCAAGTGGGTTCAATGCAATGTTTCGGGTACTGGCGGGATTACTTGGCAGACCTCGGGAGCTACCTTGATCGGCAACAGCTGCCCACTAGGGGCTGAGCTTAATAACGAGACAGGAAGCTGCGATTGTCGCCCCGGTTACGAAATGGATGACGCTGGCTGTAAGCTTCCAGATAAAAATGGCCCCGACAAGGGGGCTCCGCCGCCGGAGGGTTGCGCAGGAAACCCGGTCAACATCACCAATGGCAACAAATATCAGGTCGAGCATGACTTAATAACCCCGATTCCGCTTGCCCGACACTACAATGGCCTGGACGGATTATGGCGTCATTCGTTCTCTCCGCGCATAACACGCAAGGATGATAGCTACCTACTTTACCGCGAAGACGGAAAGGTTTCGGAGTTCACTGGGGCCGGGAGAGATCTAACTTCCCTCACGGATCTGGGAAGGCTTAGCCGACTAGCAGGAAGATTTTTCTATACCTCGGAGCTCAACGAAACTATAGAGTTTGACCCGTATGGAAAACTCGCCAGGCTCAAGACCAAGGAGGGTCGCAAGTATCGTGTAGAGCGAGGCGCTAATCTTGTGATTAGCGACGAGCATGGCAACAAACTCGTTCTCTCGGAGGGAGCCAACCATCAACTCCTTCGCGCTCAGACAGGGGGTATATCCATTGAGTACACATACGACAAGGAACAGCGACTCACTTCGGTAACACGAACAGATGGGCAATACAGCACGAAAACACAGTACCTCTATGACGACCCGAGGAACATAAAACTACTTACAGGCATCCAGGATAACAATAATCGCCGGTTCGCCACCTGGGCCTACGACAACCAAGGCCGCGCCATCTCCAGCGAACACGCCAACGGCGCCGAAAAGGTCTCCCTCGCCTACAACGATGACGGCTCCACCACCGTCACCAACGAATACGGCAAGCAGGCCACCTACCGCTTCCAGGTGATCCAGGGCATCAAGCGCATCGTCGCCATCGAAGGCGAACCCTCTCCCAACTGCCCCAGCAGCAATTCCACCTTCACCTACGACGAACGCGGACTGCTCAGGAGCGGGCTGCACTACAACTACTTCCGCGACTATGATCCGGAGACTGGGCGGTATGTGGAGAGTGATCCGATTGGGTTGGTAGGAGGGTTAAATACATATGGATATGTAGAGGGAAATCCACTCGGACTTTCAGATCCACTAGGACTGGCTCCAGGGGATCTGTTTGCAACAGAGGCTGCGGCACGAGCAGATGCTCTTGCTTATCAGGAGTCTGTGAACAGTAGCATTGATAGATGGCTATGGGGGAATATGGTCTATGGCTTCCGTGTGTTTAAAACCTCCGATTGCCTTTGGACCTACGAAGTACAGACCCCAGTCTTGGGAATTGCGCCTCCACTTGGCCCCAAAGGTCCTTGGAAGGTCAACAAGCCAGGAGTTTCAGGAAAGGCAGGAGCTAAAGACGTTCCAAGCTGGGCAAAAGGGGATAGGCCATATCAAGGCGAATCAGGGAAAGACTTTGCCAAACGCATCATGGATCAAAAATATGGCAAAGGTAACTGGAAAGACGGACCAGGCTCTGAATACAACCAGATCAAAAAGTGGGGTGACAGATCGTTCATAGACCCCAAGTAATCAAACTCCTAAAAAAATGGAGGCACTGATGGATAACGTATTCATACTCCACCATACATACGGAGACTCTGAAAGTGAAAGCTATAAGCTTCTAGGAGTATTCAGCACAGAGGATAGGGCAAACTCAGAAATCCCCAAATACCTAAAGCTCCCAGGGTTCAAAGAGTTCCCTGACGGATTTACTGTAACCAAGTACTCCCTTGATGAACCACATTGGTTAAGCGGTTTCGAAGGAGCAGAGTCTAGCGTTATAGAAGATAAGTAATAGAATAGATCCAGGAAGCCTTGGTCGATCTGTTGAAATACAGTTCTCGCTGAATCTGAGCCTTGCCGCATAACCCAGATGAGTTTTTCCGATGACGGGTACGACCAGCATGCCTGCAAGCTGGTCGGCTCGGCTCAGTCAAACCTCGATATAGAACTGGGGGAGCTGCGGCGCCGGCCCATGGGAAAAGGGGACAGATTTATTTTCCCTACTCTAGTTTTGGCTAGTGCTTATATTTCTCATTTCCACTGTATACCACTGCCGATCTTACCCACACTGAACCACGTAAAGCGGATAGTTCAGTAAAACCACTCGCCTCTGCCTAGGCCTCGCGGAGCCTCCTTACGGCGTCTGCACTGGAGCCTCCCTGCTCAGAAATCAGGGTAGGAAAAATACATCTGCCCCTTTATTCGCTCAACCCGCATCTTGCCACCGGCCATCAAGTTAACACGTGACTGAACACGTCCAGGAACTTGAATAGAGGCTTTTGACGATTCAATCTGTTCATGGCTACGGAGTATATCGGTCAGGGATCAGAAAGACAGCTTATCTAAAAGCTCTTTTACTTTCTCAGTATCTTCAGGATGGCGCTGAAGATACTTTTCACAAGCGAGCCGAATGAACTTAGAACAAACAGCCTCGCTCACAACAATGGTGTCTTCATCCTTCGGGGGATAGCCATAAGAAAACTCAACCCCCTCGAAGTGCTCCTCATCAAACGGACTATTTTCATCAGGGAAGTTACAGTACGCCCCATCCGTACTGAACCCCCATCTCTTCACGATATAGCCAACCGCCTCAATGAAGTAGCCATCATCATACATCCTGTCAAAATACCCTTTAACGACCCAATAAGGGTCTGACTCGCTGTATGGCTGACCAAACAATTCTTTCACAAGCACCTCCTTTACTTCGGGTGGAAACTTGTTACCGCTCCTGTGAACTTATCTAAATACACCCTAAAAGTGACACCCCCGGCAACAGAGTCATATTGACTCAGCCCTTTAGATAGCGCGCCCTTATAGCCGCCAGCTGCGGCCTGCTGCCCTAGATCAAGGATTCCCTGATCAGTAAATATTTTCGGATCATAAACAGTTTTCGGGAAATTTTGTCTTTAAATTCAACAATATTCCCTGCCCGATCATAAAGGAAAAAGGGGACAGATTTATTTTTACTACTATAATTTTCAGCAACCGCCCACGCCAAACCACTCAAAGCGAATAACTCGCTAAACCAATCGCCCTTACCTAGGGCATCGCGGAGCCTCCTTACGGTGTCTGCACTGGAGCCTCTCTGCTCAGAGAATTAGAGTAGGGAAAATAAATCTGTCCCCTTTATTCGCTTTGGGTAATTAGCGTCAACGCACATTTCGCGCAATCAAGAGAGCGCGCTCTATCATGTCTTGGGTGATATACGGAACAAACCCTAATCTGTCACCCTGCTCGAAGCTGAATTGATAATTTGCAAGACAGCTAACGTCTCCAGCTATCGCCAAAGCTGCCAAGTGCCGCAACGGCATAGCACCCTTCGAATTTGTTGGCAAAGCTCTATAAGCTGCCAAGCCTTTTTCTATATCTTGAGCAGAAGCCCAAGATATAGCACTTTGAGAAAGTCTAACGACATCATCCAGTGAGAAATCGACTATTTTCTCCGGCACGTCATTACTCACAATAATCGGCACATAATTACTGGCCTCACCCAAAACGAATGCAACTGCCGCCGTAAAATTCTTCGTAGAAACAGATGGCATTAATGAAACCCTAAAATGATCAGAGCGCTTCCCTATAGTTGGAATAATCTGAACCTGGACTTCACCAATGTCCATTAGGCAAAAATAATCCCCAGCCTCATCTTTGTCGCATCTCCAGCCAAGCCCTTCTAGAGCTGACAATATCTCTATTTCTTTCACTACTTAGCACCTGGAAAATTCATGACCTCAACCGGAATTCCATTGGGATAGCCTTCTTGAGGAAAGGGACAGAAAAGGGGACAGATTTATTTTTCCTACTCTAATTTTGACTAGTGTTTATATTTCTCATTCCCACTGCATACCACTGCCGATCTTACCACACTGAACCACGTGAAGCGGATAGTTCAGTAAAACCACTCGCCTCTGCCTAGGCATCGCGGAGCCTCCTTACGACGTCTGCACTGGAGCCTCCCTGCTCAGAAATCAGGGTAGGGAAAATACATCTGCCCATTTATTCGCTCAACCCGCATCTTGCCACCGGCCATCAAGTTAACACGTGACTGAACACGTCCAGGAACTTGAATAGAGGCTTTTGACGATTCAATCTGTTCATGGCTACGGAGTATATCGGTCAGGGATCAGAAAGACAGCTTATCTAAAAGCTCTTTTACTTTCTCAGTATCTTCAGGATGGCGCTGAAGATAATTTTCACAAGCGAGCCGAATGAACTTAGAACAAACAGCCTCGCTCACAACAATGGTGTCTTCATCCTTCGGGGGATAGCCATAAGAAAACTCAACCCCCTCGAAGTGCTCCTCATCAAACGGACTATTTCCATCAGGGAAGTTACAGTACGCCCCATCCGTACTGAACCCCCATCTCTTCACGATATAGCCAACCGCCTCAATGAAGTAGCCATCATCATACATCCTGTCAAAATACCCTTTAACGACCCAATAAGGGTCTGACTCGCTGTATGGCTGACCAAACAATTCTTTCACAAGCACCTCCTTTACTTCGGGTGGAAACTTGTCACCGCTCCTGTGAACTTATCTAAATACACCCTAAAAGTGACACCCCCGGCAACAGAGTCATATTTACTCAGCCCTTTAGATAGCGCGCCCTTATAGCCGCCAGCTGCGGCCTGCTGCCCTAGATCAAGGATTCCCTGATCAGTAAATATTTTCGGATCATAAACAGTTTTCGGGAAATTTTGTCTTTAAATTCAACAATATTCCCTGCCCGATCATAAAGGAAAAAGGGGACAGATTTATTTTTACTACTATAATTTTCAGCAACCGCCCACGCCAAACCACTCAAAGCGAATAACTCGCTAAACCGATCGCCCTTACCTAGGGCATCGCGGAGCCTCCTTACGGTGTCTGCACTGGAGCCTCTCTGCTCAGAGAATTAGAGTAGGGAAAATAAATCTGTCCCCTTTATGGTCTGAATATCGGCGCGGATATCTACGTTTATTGCGCCGAGAGTCTGCGCATTCTTCCCGCCGAACAGCTCAACGGTGGGCTTCCCGCCTGTTGCTTTTGCCCCATCTAAATCTCTAACTTAGATAAAGCCACGTCATCTGAAACTCTAACCACGCCATCAATTATGGACAAGTTATCCTCTAACTCCAAAACGCTAAAACCACAATCTCCAAAATCGAAATACACGCCGACACAACCATCTTCCACATCCGAAAAAAGATACTTGTAAACAGCAAGCAGGTCCTTACCAAAATATCTATCCAATTCATTCGAACTCTGGATCGGGTACGCAAAGTCATCGGAAATCTCATCCAGCCCCAACAGCTTTGGTTCAGAGCCAAAAGACAAAATCCTTAACACACCTTCCCCAATATCTAATGAAACCCATCCCGATCTTGAAAACCTAAGAAACAGAACCAACATTTTACAAACCAAAGACCCCGACATAAAGAACGACCGAAATCTAAACTCAAAAATCTTCTCACCAATGATCATAAGGCCAAACCCCGCGACTAAAATTTTGAGGATTTCACTGAAATCAAAGTGTCGAATTCATATTTGCCGCCGGGCAACACTCGTAGGTTAACACTGCTATTAGTTTTAGAGCTGTAAACATGAACAAGGTCATAACTCCCTCGGACAGCCGACTTAGGAATTATGTCACTAACAGCGGTAGCGTTCTCCAATGTTTCTTTAACTGCTAGCTTGGCCTGCTCAACACCAGCGCGACTGGCCTCGTAAGGCAGTCTGCCTTCACCTATTTTCGCACCCAACTTCTTGTTTAAATTTGCTGCTTGAGAGCTAAGAAACGTATCAACCCCACCGAGTTCAGGAAGTTTTTGAACTCCTTTTGCCCCCCACCCAGCCGACCCAAGTCCCCCACTGCCCCGAGCTGCGAACTCATACTACCGGAAACAGGTGACTCCGCAATCGCGTTGACCAGGTTCTTGGCTGCTGTTGGCAGCTTGGCGGTTATCTGCGCGCCACCTTTTACTGCCGTCAGAACGCCAACAAGTTCCGCAGCGAACCTACCGCCCTCGACACCAGCTGTGACCGAACCTTGCCAGCCGGCATCCTCGTATGCCTGAGTCAAGAATGCGGCGCGCTCCTCCAGCCCCTTGAGGTAGTTATCGCCAAATTGCTGCCGGAACTCTGGCGAAGTGGCCAACTGCTCCAGAGCTGCATAGGTTTCCCTCCAGTTCTTGACCAGCTCATAAACACCGAAAAATAAATCTGTCCCCTTTATTCGGACTGTCCCCTTTATTCACTGATAATTCGGTAAAACCACTCGCCCTTGCCTAGGCATCGCGGAGCCTCCTTACGGCGTCTGCGCTGGAGCCTCCCTGCTTAGAAAATTAGAGTAGGGAAAATAAATCTGTCCCCTTTATGCTGTCCCCTTTATGCTCTTGTGGTCATGGCTTGGGGTTCCAGGGCGAACGCATTTGAGCCAGACCTACATCCAGGCCACCTGTTTCATAAAGCTCTTTAAAGACCGCTTCAGCTATTGAAATATCTGCACACACAGTTCTAGAGTCGAATTCATCATCACCAAACCTTACGACTCCTCTGAAAGGAGAATCCCCAAACTCCCACCATTCAAGATACTCTTCTTTAGGGTTAGGTGAACTTGTTAGAACTGCCAATTTGAACCTCCCTGGTAAAGAGTCCATCGAGAGCTCTCTAACCAGGGAACTCTGGGGCTCATTTACCGAGAGCCTGACAAATCCGCCAAATTTGTATACTTTTCTAATACCTTCAGAAATACTCTCCCAAACAGGATTTTCGACAATTACCGCAGGGGGAGAATTTGACCTATCCAAATAGCAAAGCTCTAGACAGATAGGTTTCTCATCTTCAAGATCAAACATTATTTCCACCCTTCTATTCCGCGAGTCCAAGTAAAAATTTTGCCACTTTCTGCTTCAACAAGCTTCAAACTATTCAATCCCGAACGATCAGCTGCGGCTAAAATATTATTAGAAGATCGACAGAACGAACACACTCGCTCTCCGCGTACAATTATTGCCATATCCTGCCCCTTTGTTATGCCTGCATCGAATGCCCGTTGAATAACCGCGATTTCAGCATGAGCGTTTGCCATAGAAGAGTTAGGACTGCCAAGTGGAAGCAAATCCGCAATAAGAGTTGGCTTATTTTCGGCAACCATTGCAGGGCGTGCCGTCTGATTAGTATCAACCAACACTTTTCCTCCAACGCTTCCCTCCGCTGTAACCGTAACTGGAGCCTTCGCACCTGGCAAAGTAGTTCCGATTAAAGCATCCCTCGCCTGAGCAGCACGTAATTCATTGTATAAACCTTCTTTAGCTATTACAGAAGTAGCCGGTACTTCTGCCGGTACTGTTCCCTTCGCCGCTTGAAGTGCCTTCAAACGATCCAATGCATTGGTAGCTTTTTCAACCGTTTTGGGACCGACTCCAGCCACCCCAGCACCCAGCATAGCCAGGACCGCTTTGAATTCCTCTGCTGTGCCTCCGGTCTGACGGACATACTCTAGGGTAGCTTGATCGGCAGATACACGGTTACTGGGGATGAACGCAATGCCGATAGCACCGGCTATACCGTTGTACTGAGCGTTCCGCAAACTTTCCATCAGATCGACATTGAGCTGTTCTTCCGCGCTCAAGCGGTTGGCGATCTGGACACAAGACGTTAGGTTGGCCCGGCAGAGCTCTGGGAATGCCTTGTTTCGTTGTTCATCCAAGTCGGCATAGTGTTCACGGATCGGCTGCTCGCAGTTCTGATCACCTCCGCACGCCTTGATCTTATTGGCCATCTCCTCCATTTCTTCATGGAAGAGATAGTTGTTAAGGGTCGCCTGCTGCGCCACCCAGCCAGCCTTCTCCTGTGCCTTTTCGTCTCCGCCAGCAGCTGCCGCGACCGTCATGCCAATCAGGTTCGAGGTCATGCCCAACAGTTTTTCGTGCTGCTCACCAGGGAAAATTTTCTCCCCGAAAGCCGCTACCACCGCTTCGTTGGCACCCGCCGCCAAGGCTCCAGTACGGAAGTCTCCACCTGCCGCTTCGGCCATCAGACCACCGACCAAGGCGTGGACCGCCACCTTAGTCGGTATACCGGTACCCGTCAGGGCATCACCCACCTCGTTGTAGATAGCCCCGGAAACAGCATCCGCAATCATGTCGATAGCGGCTTGTCCGAGGTTGTCCTTGAAACTGCCACCCCGGGTGACGGTCTTCAGTGCGGCATTGACGGACAGCTGCAAACCAATGTTTTGCGGAGAGTAGCCCGCACTGACCCCTGCGGCAGCGTAGTTTTTCAGGGCATCACTGGAGGTCACGTCTTTGGCAACCGCTCCCAAATCACCTCGGTTGTTGATGGTGCTGATGGCGGTTTGGGAGGCGGCGGATGTCGCCGCGGCAGTGAGGGCAATGTTCGCCCAGCCTGCTGAGGTGGCCGCAGTCGTAGCTGTGGCGGCCGTACCAGCAGCCATCGCGGTCCCTGATCCAGCGGTGGCACCAGCAGCACTACCAATCGCCGCACTAGCAGCACCGGCAGTGAGATAAGTCACGACGATGGCAACGGCCAGTTGCGCTCCGACTCCCAACCCCGAATGGCTGTACTTGAAGCTGTCATGTACTTCCCGGACTTTGCGCCAGTCGACGTCGCCCTGTTTTTCGGCCTCCCGCAACCAGGCGAGGCTCGGATCGGCCTTGACCATGACATCGATGGTCTGGCTCACGGTCTTCTGGTCGATGTGCTTGAGGTCGATCTTCAGCCCTTCCACGGCCTTGATCGCCAGGTTGCCCTGGGCGACGAGCTGGCTCTGGCGTACGGTTTCGTCGGTCTGGCCCTTGCCCTTCGACGACTGCCACGCCAGGTCGCCCTTGCTCTTCTCGTGGCTCTCCTGGTGCAGGTCCTTCACCGCGTCGAAGGTCACCGCGCCGCCGCTGACGATGGCCAGGTCGTTGCCCGATTCCAGCTTCGCGCCCTGGTAAGTCTGGTCGCCGCCATTGAGCAGGGTGAGGTCGCCGCCGCTGGATATTTGGCTGCCCACTGCCGTCACATCGGTGATTTCGTCGCGCCGCGTCTTCTTGCTACCGAAGCTGCCTTTGCTCTTCTTGTCGTAGAGGTAGTAACTGCTGTCGTTGGCGGCCAGCAGCTCCAGCTTGTCGCCGGCCACCAGGTAGGCTTCGTCGCCGGCGCTGGCCTGGCTCGCGACCAGCCGCAGGTCCTGTCCGGCATTGATCGCCAGGTCGCCGCCAGCGTCCACGCGAGTGGCCTGCTGGGTGATCTTGTCGTCCTGGAAAGTGACCTTCTTGGTCTTGCCATAGGCATGCTCTTCGTTGGCAGCCGCGACCAGGCCCACATCGCGACCCGCCTCGAATGTCACGTCGCGACGAGCGTCGATGCGGCTGCCCACGACGCTGATATCGCGTCCGGCGCTGACGCTGATATCGCGCCCCGCCACGACCTCGGCGCCCATCTGGGTCGTCTGGGTCTGGTATGCCTGGCTTCCTGCCGTCCAGCCCCGCTCCGCTACCGCAGCCGAAACCAGGACATCCCTGCCGCCTTGCAAGGCGAGGTCGCCCTTGCTGTCGATGACACCGCCAATATTGGCTACATCGCGTCCTGCCGAAACGGTCAGCTTCTGCGCAGCCTCGATACGCGCGGCGCTATCGGCAAATGCCTCAGTGGTACCGGTTCCCCTGTAGGAGGACTGGTGCTGGGTCACCGTCCGTTCATTGATGACGTCTCCGGTAAGGGCGGAGAGGTTTACCTCGCGCCCGGCAATGATGCCGCCCTGGTCATTGCGGATGGAGCCGCTGGCCAGCAGGTCGAGGCGGTTGCCGGCCTCGATCAGGCCGCTGTTGTCGATGTTGCCGGCTGTCGCGCTGAGGTCGTTCTGCGCGCGCAGGGTACCGGCGTTCCTCAGGTCCCCGCCGGTGATCAGGTTCACGTCGCGCCCCTGGATCAGCGCGCCGTTCGGGCCCAACCGCCCCTCGGCCTGGGCCAGGTAGACCACGGGGGCGAGGACCTTCTCGCCATTCACCTCGACTTCTTCCAGCCAAACGATGTCGTGGGTCAGCGCGGCCACCTGGGCGGCGCTGAGGGTGACGCCAGGGGTCAGTCCCAATACGTCCTTGCTGGCGATGGCGTTGTCCATCAGATAGCGGAACATCGCTTCGTCGCTGTTCAATCCGGCGATGAAGCGCTGCCCCGTACGCTGGACGATCGCTTCGCGTACCAGGCGCTGCTCGTATAGACCGTCGCCCAGGCGCTTCTTGCTGTCATCCGGATTGATACCCAGGCCACCGAGCAGGTAGTCCGAGTTGAGGAACTGCTTCAGCTCGGTGAGCGCCGGGTTGCTCTCGATCAGATACTTGTGGCTGTTGCTCGGTGTGGCATTGCTGGGCACGCCCTCAACGCGCGCAACCGACGGCAGGGTTTGCAACGCTGGCTGCCCAACCGGAGGCTCGGCAAGAACGGCGCTCCGCTCTTCGAGGCGAGGCAGGCTGCCCTGAGCCCTAACGGCCGAAGGCAGTGCCTGCACCGACGACTGCTCAGCCGGCAGATCGGCAAGGATGCTGCCATTGCCACCTGGACTGGAAACTACCCCCTCTACACGCACTGTCGAAGGCGAGGCCTGGACCGTCGCCTGCGCACCCTGCCAATTGGCGAGAATAGTTCCATTCCCATCGTGACCGGGCGCTGTGCCTTGAATACGATCAGCCGCGGGAAGGCTTGAGAACGAGGGTAGACCACCGCGCAGATCGGCGAGGATGACGCCATTGCCGCTGTGACCCGATGCATTGCCCTCGACGAGTCCACCCAGTCCCGTGGTCGCCTGGTGCTCACCGGCCTGGAAACGGCCAGTGTTTCCCCCGTCGCCCGAGATTGGCGCGGAAGCCCGTAGCGCATCGATAGCCTCAGCTACCCGGCCTTGATAGGCGGAACCGGTAAGCGAGGTGACCCGATCATCGCCGACACGACGCGCCTGGGTACTCCAGCCACTTGCGTCACTGCCTGCCTGTGCGGATACAGATACGCCATGGCCGCTCTGGGTGAGATCGCTGGCGGATTTCAGAGCACCACTTGCCTGGTTCACCTGGGCTCCTTGGGACGCCAGGCGGAAGAGCCCATTCTGGCCTTGAGGCAGGCTGAAGCCCGGCAAGGTGAGAGGATTGATCTGTTGCCTTGCCAAATCCGCTGGCAGTTGACTCTTCAGAGTCACTACGGCGCTCGTCGTGCTTGAAACAGCTATGTCCTGATGAGGTAACTGGGTTTCCTGAACGGCCTGAAATCCCTGTAGGACAGAGTTATTGAAACTCTCCGCAGCATTCACCGTTACACGACCGCCAGCTTGCACGACAGCACCAACCGTTGAGTTCGCCCCTTTGTTAATCGTCAACTCATCGAGAGGAGCCAATCCCTTAAGTAGATCTGGAATAGCATCCGTTTTTTTCGATGAATAATTCGGCGCCGGTATTCGTCCAATAGCCTTATTCCAGCGATCTGTGCCCGGATACTCAACATCTAAGGTACCGAAGTACAGGTGCCAACCCGGCCCACCATTTTTCCCGTTTCCATGAATGACCTCCAGCGGAGAGACTTTTTCATTAAAATTCTTGTCGAAATAATGAATATTCGGAAGTCTCCCCCCTGTGCTCGCATATCCCTCCCCATAACTGGGATCGTTGACAGCGTTATACGCCAATATGCGCATAAGCAATTCTTCGCCAAATTTACTCGGCGGCGAATAAACGCCCCTGACCGCATATTCCCCTAACGCATAACCTTTGTTTTCGAAATTACTCAGAGATAGCGTGGCGTCTCTTACAGCACTTATATTAGAAGCAATATTCTGCAGGCTTGCACCTACAACAAGCAGATCTCGACCAGCCGTAATTGAAGCAGCGGCAGAAGACTCTCCCAATGTAGACTTATATTCCCTGATCCAGACAAGCTCGCTCGAAGACCTAGTTTTTCCCCACCTCTCAGAAAGCTGACACCCCGTACAGCGGACGCCAATAGCGCTATTCTGCAAGTCACCTTCAATCTCTAGGGTTTCCCTTCTATTGAGAAGTGAACTCACGGAGAAACGCATATCACCTGTGCTCTCTAAGGATGGTCTGAAGTAGCCATGCATTTCCGGCTGACTTCAGCCTCCGCCGATTTTGAAAGCGGCAAACCGATCAAAAACGATCAGATAACCAGCTCATTTCGGTGTTTCTAGCCGCCGAGAACACCTCGCGGCGGCCATTTCCTGCATTACAGGCGCACCTCTCCTGCATTGGTCAGCAAATGTCGGCGTGCCATCCACAGGTTCGACAACGCGAACAGCGTCACCAGTTGCGCAGTATTCTTGGCCAAGCCACGGAAGCGCGTCTTCACATAACCGAACTGCCGCTTGATCACCCTAAACGGGTGCTCAACCTTGGCCCGTACCTGAGCCTTGGCTTTCTCGATCTTGCGTCTGGCTTTGTACAGCGCGCTGCTCTTGCCCAGCTTTTTGTAAGTGCTGCGCCGTGCTGCCACCTGCCAAATCACTTCGCGGCCATCATGCTCGGCACGCTTCTCGACGCCGGTATAACCCGCATCGGCGCAGACCACGTTTTCCTCGCCATGCAGCAACTTGTCGACCTGGGTGACGTCCGCCACGTTAGCCGCCGTACCTACCACGCTATGCACCAGGCCCGATTCGTCATCGACGCCGATGTGGGCCTTCATGCCAAAGTAATACTGGTTGCCCTTCTTGGTCTGGTGCATCTCTGGGTCGCGCTTGCCGTCTTTGTTCTTGGTCGAACTCGGCGCATTGATCAGCGTGGCATCGACGATGGTGCCTTGGCGCAGCGACAGGCCACGGTCACCCAGGTAGCCATTGATCACGGCCAGGATGCCAGCAGCCAGTTCGTGTTTCTCCAGCAGGCGACGGAAGTTGAGGATGGTGGTTTCGTCGGGGATACGCTCCAGGCTCAGCCCCGCGAACTGCCGCAGGATGGTGGTCTCGTACAGTGCCTCCTCCATCGCTGGATCGCTATAACCGAACCAGTTTTGCATTAGATGAACCCGCAGCATTGCCATCAACGGGTACGCCGGACGGCCACCTTCACCCTTGGGGTAATGCGGCTCGATCAGGGCAATCAACCCCTTCCACGGCACCACCCGATCCATCTCGATCAGGAACAGCTCTTTGCGGGTCTGCTTGCGCTTGCCGGCGTACTCGGCATCGGCGAAGGTCATCTGCTTCATCAGAAAACTCGGTGGGTGGCGTTCGGCTATTTTGCCAAAATCAGAAAGTCTTTTTCAGACTGTCCCTAAATTCCCGGAAATGTTCTCCAAGCGATTTGCCCAGCCCCCCGCATCGTCGCGGGCGATATCCAGCCTGCCGAGGCTGTACACATCCCCGTAGAGGTTGGTGATGTCGCCGGCGCGCAGGGTCATGTCGGCGCCACTGAACAGCAACCCGCGCTCGTTGAGCAGGGCGGGCGCGTTCAATCGCAGGTTGCCGCCGCCGCCCAGGGTGCCGTAGTTGTTCAGGCTCGCGGCGCTGGCCACGAGGTCGCCGGCAGCGGTGATCCGCCCACGGTTGACCAGCAGGTTGCCGGCGCCAAGCGTGACATTGGCGCCGCCGGCGAGGCTGGCGGCATTGCCGAGGTCGAGGCTGGCGGCGTTCAGGGCGAAGTCGCCGAGGCTGGTGGCGCGGCCGTTGCCACGGTAGCCGCCGCTCAGGTCGAGTCGCAAGCTGCCGTCGCTGGCCAGCAGGCCGTCGTTGCTCCAGTCGCCGCCGCGGCCAGTGAAGGACTGCACCGCCAGCAGCTTGCCCTCGGCCGTCTGGCGGAAGGTGCCGATGTCCAGATTCAGGCGTCCGGCTTGCAGCACGCTGCTGTTGGTCCATTCGCTGGCGCGGATGTCCAGCAGGCCATTGGTGGTCAGTTCCCCGCCGGCGCGGATCACCTGCGCGGAATCCAGGCCGAAGGTGCCATTGCCGGTGTGGAGGATGCGCCCGCCGGCGTTGGCCAGGCTGCCCAGTTGCAGGTCGAGGTCCTGGTTGGCGCTTTCCAGCACGCCGTAGGCGTTGTTCAGGCCGCCAGCGACCAGCCGCGTGCTGCCGCTGCGGCCGAGGGCGCGCAGGCTGCCGCCGCTGTTGTCGATCGCGGCGGCGCGCAGGTGCAGCTCGCTTTCGCTTTCCAACTGGCCGAAGCGGTTGGCCAGCGCGCCGGCCAGGCTGAAGTCGATGCGCCCGGCGCCGACCTTGCCGCCCTGGCCCGCCGCCGCGCCCTGGTTGAGGAAGCGCTGGCCGTCGAGGCTGAGCAGGCCGCTGGCGTAGAGGCCGCCGCCCTGGTTGTCGAAGTCGGCGGTGACGATGCGGTTGTCGCCGCCCAGCGCCGAGAGATGGCCCTGCTGGTTGCGTACGCCTTGCCCGGCGCGAATCTCCAGCGACTGCGCCTGGGTGACGCCGGCGCTGTTGTCGAACAGCCCGGTGACCAGCTTCAGCCAACCCTTGGCGCTGTTGAGCACGCCGCCGGCGCCGTTGTCGAGGCTGCCGCTCTGCAGGTCGAGGTTGCCGGCCCGGCTGTCCAGGCGGCCGCCCTGGTTGTCCAGCGCGCCGCCGATACGCAGCCGGTTGTCACCCTGGGCCTGGAGCGTGCCCTGGCGGTTGTCCAGGCTGCCGGCCTGCACCTCGAGGGCGCCGGCCTGGCTGAAGATCAGGCCGTCCTGCTGGTTGCGCAGGGCGCCGCCGACCAGGCGCAGGCTCATGTCGGCCTGGCTGGCGAGGGTGCCGGAGGCGCTGTTGTCGAGGCTGCCGGCGCTGATCTCCAGCAGCCCCTGGCTGACCAGCTTGCCGCCGCGGTTGTCGACGCTGGCGCTGCGCAGCAGCAGGTCGCCGCCGCTGGCCAGGCGCGCCGCGCCGGTGTTGACCAGGGCGCCGCCGAGGATGGCGTCGAGCCGGCCCTGGCTGATCAACTGGCCGTCGCTGTTATCCAGGCTGGCGCCCTTGAGCAGCAGGCTGCCGCCGTTGATCCGGCCGCCGGCGTTGTTCAGCAGCGTATCGTCGCGCTCGAAGCTCAGCGCGCGCTGCGCCGAGACCAGGCCGCCCTGGCCGTTGTCCAGCTTCCCGGCGATGCTCAGGGTCACGTCGCTTTCGCCGGAGACGATGCCCTGGGCGTTATCCAGGCTGGCGGCGTCGATCCGTTGCGCGCCCTTGCTGACCAGCGCGCCCTGGCCGTGGTTGTCCAGCGCGCCGCCGAGGCTGATGGCCAGCTCGCCGTCCTTGCTCGAAAGGGTGCCGCCGGCGCTGTTGTCCAGGCTCCCGCCTGTCACCGTCAGGCCCTGCCATCCGGAGAGCAGGCCGGCGCCGGCGTTGCCCAGCGCGTCGGCGTCCAGGCGCAGTTTCCCGGCGCTGATGATGCGCCCCTGCTGGCCGTTGTCGATGCGCCTGGCCAGCAGCTCGAAGCCCTGCTGGCTGGAAATCTCGCCGCCCTGGCGGTTGTCGAGGACGTTCAGCCGCTCGATGCTCAGCGGGCCGCGGGCACTGATCAGGCCGCCCTGGTTGTCCAGGTCGCCACCCCGCAGGTCGAGACTGACGCCGCGCTCGCCGACCAGCCGGCCCTGGCGTTGCACCAGGCGCTCGACCGTCAGGCGCAGGTCGCCCCGGGCGGAGATTTCGCCGCCGTCGGCGGAATCGACGCGCCCTGCCGTCAGTTCCAGTTCGCCGTCGCTGGTGAGCAGGCCGCCACGGTTGTCCAGGTTGGCGGCGCTCAGGCGCAGCGACTGCTTGCCACTGAGGGCGCCGCCACGGTTGTCGAGGTCGGCGCTGCTGACGTCCAGCACGCCCTGGCTGATCAGTTGGCCACCCTCGGCGTTGTCCAGCGCACCAGTGACGACGCTCAGGCCGGCGTTGCCAGAGAGCAGGCCCTTGCCGCTGTTGTCCAGCGAGGCGCTGGCGAGCGTCAGGCGGGCGCCGGAGACGGTGCCTTCGGCGTGGTTGTCCAGCGCGCCATCGACGCGCAGGTCGATGCCGGCGCGGCTGGCCAGGGTGCCCTTGGCGCTGTTGTCCAGGCGAGCGGCCGCGATGTCCAGGCCGGCGGCGCCGGAGATCACCCCGGCCAGGCTGTTGTCCAGGGCCTGGGCGATGCGCAGGGTCAGGCTGTCGGCGCCGATCAGGCGCCCGCCGCGGTTGTCCAGGCTGGCGGCGGCGAGGGTGAAGGCGCGGTCGCTGGAGATTTCCCCGCCGGCGCCGTTGTCCACCGCGCCGAGCTGGCGCAGCAGCAGCGCGCCGGGCGTGGCGATCAGGCCGCCGTCGCGGTTGACCAGCGTGCCGCCATTGAGGTCGAGGGTGACGCCGGTTTCGCTGACCAGAACGCCGCCTCCGCGCTGGTCGAGGCCTTTCAGGTTGGCGTCGAGCAGGCCCTTGGCGCTGATCCGGCCCTGCTGGCCGTTGTCCAGCCGGGCGGCCACCAGGGTGATGCCGGCGTTGCTGCCGATGCCGCCGTTGCGGCTGTTGTCCAGCACGCCGGTGCGGATATCCACCGCACCCTTGGCGCTGATCACGCCGGAACGGCTGTTGTCGAGGCTGGCGCCCTTCAGCGTCACGCCGGCATCGCTGAGCAGCCTGCCGCCCTGGTTGTCCAGCGCGGCCTGGCTGGTCAGCGCCAGCGCACCGGCGCTGGAGAAGGTCCCGCCACGGTTGTCCAGGCGCGCGGCGCGCGCCGTCAGGCTGCCTTCGCTGACCAGCGCGCCGCCCTGGTTGTGCAGCACGCCGCCGAGGCTCACGCTCAGGCTGTTCTGGCTGTCGAGCCGACCGCCGTCGCCGTTGAACAGTTCGCCGCCGTCCAGGCTCAGGCCGTCGCGCCCGGCCAGCACCCCCTTGGCCTGGTTCAGCAGGCGCTGCACGGTGAGGCGCAGGCCGCTGTCGCCGATGACCTTGCCGCCGCGGTTGTCCAGTTGCTCGCGGGCGTTCACGGCGACCTTCGAGGTGCTGGAAATCTCGCCGGCGCGGTTGTCGACCTGCCGCGCCTCGATAGCGATGCCGCCATTCGCGGCGATCAGCCCGGACTGGCTGTTGTCGAGCGTGTCGGCGCGAAGGTCCAGGCTCCCCTGGCTGACCAGCTCGCCGCCTTGCTGGAGCAGCGTACCGACCGCCGCCTCCAGCACGCCTCTGGCGGCGATACGGCCTTGGTTGCCGTTGCTCACCTGGTCGGCTACAAGCTCCAGGCGGCCTTCACTCACCAGGCTGCCTTGTTCGGCGTTGTCCAGGCTGGTCACGCTGATACGGGCATCGCCCTTGCTGCCGATGGTTCCCGCACGGTTGTCCAAGACCTGAGACTCGATGGCCAGTCCGTCGGTCGCCAGGACCTGCCCCTTGAGACTGTTGTCCAGTGCCTTGGCGATGCGCAGGGTCAAAGCTTCGCTGCTGATCAGCCGCCCGCCCTGATTGTTCAGTGTGTTGGCGGCGAGGGTGAAAGCACGGTCGCTGGATATCTCTCCGCCGACGCTGTTGTCCACCATGCCGAGTTGGCGCAGCAGGAGCGCGCCAGGCGTTGAAACCAGACCGAGGTCGTGGTTGTCCAGGGTGCCACCGTTGAGGTCGAGGGTGACACCGCGCTCGCCGACCAACGAGCCTCCCCCCTGCTGAAGCAACCCTTTCAGGTTGGCGTCGAGCGTACCCTTGGTGCTGATCCGTCCTTCCCGGCCGTTGTCGACCAACCCGGCGACCAGGGTGACGCCCGTATTGCCGCCTATGGATCCCTTCTGACTGTTGTTCAGGGCTCCGGTACGAATGGCCACAGCCCCTTTCGCACTGACCAGGCCCGCACGGCTGTTGTCGAAGCCAGTGCTGTTCAGGGTGGCTCCAGCATCGGTCACCAACCTGCCACCCTGGTTGTTCAACTCGCCCCGGCTGGTAACGAGCAGGCTACCCGCACTGGAGAAAGTCCCCGCCTGGTTATTGACCTGGTCGGCCTTCACTGTCAGCGACCCTTCGCTGACCAGTGCACCGCTCCCCTGGTTGTCCAATGCACCACTGAGCGTTACATCCACCTGGCGTTGGCTGCTGAGCAGGCCGCCATCGCCATTGAGCAGTTCCGCGCCGTCCAGGTGCAATCCATCGCGACTGGCGAGCACACCCTTGGCCTGGTTCAGCAGGCGCTGCACGGTTAGGCTCAGCTCACTGTCGCCGATCACCTTGCCCCCCCGGTTGTCCAGTTGTTCCCGGACAGCCAGAGCCACCTTGGCCACGCTGGATATTTCCCCACCGCGGTTATCGATCTGGCGTGCCTCGGCGGTGACCCCGCCATCGGCGCTCACCAGGCCGCCATTGCGGTTATCCAGGCTATCGGCGTCGAGAGTCAGCGTCCCCTGACTGGCCAGTTCTCCACCCTGCTGCTCCAGGGTGCCAACCGTGACCTGCAGATCGCCCTTCGCGGCAATGCGCCCCTTGGCGCTGCTCACCTGCTTGGCGGTCAGATCCAGGGCGCCTTCGCTGACCACGCGGCCTGCCTCGTTCTCCAGGCGGTTCACCCCGATGTGTGTATCGCCCTTGCTACCAACGATGCCGCTATGGTTGTCGAAGACGAGTGCAGCGACATCCAGCCCTCCGCTTGCGGAAAGAACGCCTTGGAGGCTGTTGTCCAGTGCCTGGGCGATGCGCAGGGTCAGGGAGTCGCCGCTGATCACGCGGCCACCCCGGTTGCTCAGCGCGGTCGCGGCGAGGGTAAAGCTTCGATCGCTGGAGATCTCGCCACCGCCACTGTTGTCCACGACACCCAGTTGCCGCAGCAGCAAGGCTCCAGGCGTGGCGATCAGGCCCTGAGCACGGTTGACCAGTTCTCCCCCGCGCAGATCGAGCGCGATGGCCGTATCGCTGACCAGCCTGCCGCTGCCCTGCTGATCCAGCCCCTTCAGGTTGGCATCGATCGCACCCTTGGCAGTGATCCGGCCGTTCTGGCTGTTGTCCACCAGGTCCGCGACCAGCGCGAGCCCGGCACCGCTGCCTATGCCGCCCTTCTGGCTATTGTTGAGGCTGCCAGTACGGATCTCCGCGGCCCCCTTGGCGCTGACGATGCCGCCCTGGCTGTTGTCGAGGCTGGCGCTGCGCAGGACGGCACCGGCGTCGGTGACCACCCTGCCCCCCTGGTTGTTCAACGCACCCTGGCTGGAAAGCGACAGGGTCCCGGCGCTGGAGACTGCACCGCCCTGGTTGTCCAGCCGACCGCTCTTCACGCTCAGGCGTCCCTGGCTGCTCAAGCTGCCCGCCTGATTGCCCAATACGCCGTCCAGAATGACGTCGATGCTTTGCTGGCTGCTGAGCAGGCCGCCGTTGCCATTGAACAGTTCGGCGCCATTCAGGCGCAGCCCATCACGACTGGCGAGTACCCCGCCGTCCTGGTTGAGTACCCGTGGCGCGGCGAGGCGAAGTCCGCTATCGCCGATGGCCTTGCCGCCTCGGTTGTCCAACTGCTCGGCGACGTCCAGTGTCACCTGGCCCGGGCTGGCGATTTCGCCCGCACGGTTGTCGATCCTCCGGGCGGAAACGGTCAGGTTGCCATCAGCACTGACCAGACCGCCGCTGCGGTTGTCGAGGCTATCGGCCTCGAGCATCAGCGCACCCTCGCTGCTCAATTCGCCACCCGCCTGGTTAAAGGCTGTCACGCTGGCGTGCAGGTCACCCCTGGCCGCGATCCGTCCCCTGACACTGTTCGCTCGCTCGGCAGTCAGTTTCAGACGACCTTCGCTAAGCAGGTCGCCGTCATCGTTTTCCAAACGGGACACGTCGATATCGACGGCGCCCTTGCTGCCGATGGAGCCACTGCGGTTGTCCAGGGCAAGCGCCCGGATATCCAGGCCTCCGGTGCCGGAGAGAACACCTTCGAGGCTGTTGTCCAGAGCCTGGGCGATGCGCAACGTCAGTACACCGCCGCTGCGCAGGCGGCCACCCTGGTTGGTCAGCGCGGAGGTGATGAGTGTGAAGGCTCGGTCGCTGGAAATTTCCCCGCCGCTGTTGTCCACCATGCCGAGTTGGCGCAGGAGCAAGGTTCCAGGCGTGGCGATCAGGCCCTGAGCGCCATTGGCCAGGGTTCCCTCGTTCAGGTCGAGTATGATGCCGGCATTACTGACCAGCCGCCCTTTGCCCTGCTGATCGAGTCCCTTGATATTTGCGTCGATCATGCCTTTGGCAGTGATCCGGCCTTCCTGGCTGTTATCCACCTCAGTAGCAATCAGGCCGAGCCCGTCATTACTGCCAAGATTGCCTTTCTGGCTGTTGTTCAGAACCCCGGTATGGATCTCCGCCGCAGCGTTGGCACTGATGATCCCTGATCGGCTGTTATCCAGGCTGGCGCTGGTCAGGCGCAGGCTGGAGTCCGTCACCAACTTGCCGCCACGGTTGTCCACCGCCTCCTGGCTGCTCAGTCTCAGCGCACCGGCGCTGGACAGAGTGGCGTCCTGGTTGTGTATGCGCCCGGCGCTCACCGTCAGGGTACCGTCACTGAGCAGCGCGCCCTTGCCCTGATTGTCCAGCACGCCGTCCAGAGTGACCTCTATATGTCTCTGACTGCTGAGCAGTCCGGCATTGCCATTGAACAATTCGGTACCACTCAGGCGCAGCCCATCGCGGCTGGCGATTACTCCCTTGTCCTGGTTGAGCACGCGTGACGCGGTGATGCCCAGACCACTGTCAGCAACGACTTTGCCGCCACGGTTGTCCAGTTGCTCAGTGAGATTCAGCGTCGCCACGCCCTGGCTGGCAATCTCGCCGGCACGGTTGTCCACCTGCCGGGCATCGATGACCACACCTCGGTTGCCGGCGATGCGACCAGCGCCGTTGTCGACTTTGTCGGCGTCGAGGGCCAGCGCGCCCTGAGTCGTCAGCTCTCCCCCGTTCTGCACCAGCGCACCGAGTTTGGCACGCAGATCATCCTTGGCGACGATACGCCCCTTGGAATTGTTCGCCTCATCGGCCGCCAGCTTCAGGCCGCGTTCGGCGATCAGCGTGCCAGCGTCGTTTTCCAGGCGGGTCACACCGATATCGATGGCGCCCTTGCTGCCGATGGAGCCACTACGGTTGTCCAGGACGAATGCCTGGATATCCAGACCTCCGGCGCCGGAGACAATCCCCTCGAGGCTGTTGTCCAGGGCCTGCGCGATACGCAAGGTGAGGGCTCCGCCGCTGAGCAGGCGTCCCCCCTGGTTGTTCAACGCGGAGGTGGCAAGAGTGAACGCGCGGTCGCTGGAGATTTCCCCACCGCTGTTGTCCACCACGCCGAGTTGGCGCAGGAGCAAGATGCCAGGCGTGGCGATCAGGCCTTGAGCGCGATTGACCAGGCTTCCCTTGTTCAGATCGAGCGTGATACCGGTATCGCTGACCAGGTTGCCCCTGTCATGCTGGTCCAACCCTTGGAGATCCGCATCGATCGCACCTTTGGCAGCGATCCGGCCCGCCTGGCTGTTGTCTACCCGAGCGGCGACCAGGGTGAGTCCCGCATCGCTGCCGATACTGGCTTTCCGGCTGTTGTTCAGGTTGCCGGTACGAATCTCCACGGCCCCCTTGCCACTGATCGCACCGGCCTGGCTGTTGTCGAGGCTGGCGCTGCTCAAGCTAAGTCCGGCGTCGCTCGCCAGTCTGCCGCCCTGATTGTTCAGGGCGCCCTGGCTGGTCACTGCCAATGCCCCTGCGCTGGATAGCGTACCGCCCTGGTTGTCGAGCCGGGCTGACTTCACCGTCAGGAAGCCCCGGCTGTCCAGGCTGCCGGCCTGGTTATCGAACGCACCGGCCAGGGAGACGTCGATACCCTTCTGGCTGGACAGCAGGCCCCCCGCGCCGTTGAACAACTCCGTAGCACTCAGGCGCAGCCCATCGCGGCTGGCGAGTACCCCCTTGTCCTGGTTGAGCACGTGCGGCGCGGTGATGCCCAGACCACTGTCACCGACGATCTTGCCGCCACGGTTGTCCAGCTGCTCAGTGAGGTTCAGCGCCACCACGCCCTGGCTGGCAATCTCGCCGACGCTGTTGTCCACCTGCCGGGCCGTGATGTCCACGCCCTGGTTGCCAGCGATACGGCCAGCGTTATTGTTTAGGATGCCCAGGTCGAGAGTCAGCGAGTCCTGACTGGTCAGTTCTCCTCCCTTCTGGCTCAGCGTGCCAACCTTGGCATGCAGGCTACCATTGGCGGCGATACGCCCCTTGGAACTGTTCGCCTCATCGGCTACCAGCTTCAGGCCGCGTTCGGCGATCAGTGTGCCAGCGTCGTTTTCCAGGCGGGTCACACCGATATCGATGGCGCCCTTGCTGCCGATGGAGCCACTACGGTTGTCCAGGACGAATGCCTGGATATCCAGACCTCCAGCACCGGAGACAATCCCCTCGAGGCTGTTGTCCAGGGCCTGCGCGATACGCAAGGTCAGGGCTCCGCCGCTGAGCAGGCGTCCCCCCTGGTTGTTCAACGCGGAGGTGGCAAGAGTGAACGCGCGGTCGCTGGAGATTTCCCCACCGCTGTTGTCCACCACGCCGAGTTGGCGCAGGAGCAAGGTGCCAGGCGTGGCGATCAGGCCTTGAGCGCGATTGACCAGGCTTCCCTTGTTCAGATCGAGCGTGATGCCGGTATCGCTGACCAGGTTGCCCCTGTCATGCTGGTCCAGCCCTTGGAGATCCGCATCGATCACACCCTTGGCGGCGATCCGGCCCGCCTGGCTGTTGTCTACCCGAGCGGCGACCAGGGTGAGTCCCGCATCGCTGCCGATACTGGCTTTCCGGCTGTTGTTCAGGTTGCCGGTACGAATCTCCACGGCCCCCTTGCCACTGATCGCACCGGCCTGGCTGTTGTCGAGGCTGGCGCTGCTCAAGCTAAGTCCGGCGTCGCTCGCCAGTCTGCCGCCCTGATTGTTCAGGGCGCCCTGGCTGGTCACTGCCAATGCCCCTGCGCTGGATAGCGTACCGCCCTGGTTGTCGAGCCAGGCTGACTTCACCGTCAGGAAGCCCCGGCTGTCCAGGCTGCCGGCCTGGTTATCGAACGCACCGGCCAGGGAGACGTCGATACCCTTCTGGCTGGACAGCAGGCCTCCCCCGCCGTTGAACAACTCCGTAGCGCTCAGGCGCAGCCCATCGCGGCTGGCGAGTACCCCCTTGTCCTGGTTGAGCATGCGTGGCGTTGTGATGTCCAGGCCACTGTCACCAACGATCTTGCCACCGCGGTTGTCCAACTGTTCGCGAGCGCTCGCCACCACCCTCGACGTGCTGGAGATATCGCCCGCTCGGTTGTCGATCAACCGAGAGCTCAAGTCGAGATCCTGGCCGGCGACAATGCGACCGCTGCGATTATCGAGCCGATCCGCCTTCAAGAGCGTACGGCGCTCGCTGACCAGCTTGCCGCCCACACTGTTGTCCAGACGAGCGACCTCGATGTCCATGTCTCCCTTGCTGGAAAGGAGACCGGCACTGCGATTGTCCAGTGCGGCAGCCTGGACCTGCAGCTCGTTCAGACCGACGACCTGGCCGCCACGGTTGTCGAGATCGCCACGGGTCTTGACCACGGCGCGGTCCCGGCTCTGCAACAGGCCGTCCTGGCGGTTGTCCAGGCTGCTCGCCTCGACCCGCAGTTCGCCCTCGGCGAGCAGCTTGCCGCCACGGTTGTCCAGGTGCCCGGCGTCGACCCGGACGGTCGCCCCCTTCAGGCTGCCGCCCTGGTTGTCCAGCGCCTGGCTCGCCTTCGCTTCCAGCGCGCGGCTGGCCACCAGGCTGCCGGCGTTGCGCAGGGTGCCGCTGCGCAGCTCGAGGTCGCCGCGCGCGTTGCGCCGCTCGTCTGGCTCGACGCCGGCTTCGATCACCCCGGCGTTGTCGATATGCGCCGCCTCCAGCGCGATGCGTTCGCGCGCCGCCAGGCTCTGCCGGTTGACCAGTTCCTCCGCGCTGCGAATCTCGGCGCTGCCACCGGCGTAGGTCTTGCCGTTCAGCTCCACGGCCTGGGCCGCGATCTTCAGGTCGCCCTGGCTGGAGGCCTGGGCCAGGCTCAGCTTGCCGCTGGCGTCGATGCGGATGTCGCCGCCGCTGGCGGCCATGTCGCCGGCCAGCTTCACCCCCACGCCCTGCTCGGTGCCGACCAGGCGGATCGCCCCGGCGTACATCCCGCCCAGCGCCGAGCTGTCGATCGCCAGCTGTGGCTTCTCGCTGCCATCGGCGGCGCGCGGCGTGGCCTGCAGGCTGTCGGCCTGGACGTCGTTGCGGCCGGTGACGATGTTGAGGTTCTTCGCGTAGAGCTTGGCGTTGAGCTTGGCGCTGCGGGTGATCAGGTCGAACTGTTCGAGGTTGCCGACGTTCAGTTCGGCGCCTTCGACGACGATGTCGCCGCCGTCCACCTGGAAGCGCTCCAGGCGCTGGCCGTCCATGATCGGCTTGCCGGTGGTGAGGGTCGCGCGCGGCGTGTTGATGAAGCCGCAGCCCTGGCAGGTGATGCCGTGCGGGTTGGCGACGATCACCCGCGCCGACTGCCCGGCCACCTCGGTGTAGCCGGCCAGGGTGCTGCGGTTGCCGCCGGTGACCTGGTTGAGGATCACCTGCGCCGCCTGGCCCTTGAGGTTGGGGTTGCCGAGGATGATCCCGCCGAGCTGGGTACCCTGGGTCTTGCCGGTGGCGTTGTTGAGGATCAGCCCGTTGGCGCCGACGTTGTAGTCGCGGAAATGGTTGTTCGACAGCCCGGCGCCGTTGGGCGTGGCGATATTGACGACGGGCACGCCGTTGCCCGCCTGGCCCAGGCCGGTGTTGCCGCCGGCGGCCTTGTCCAGCGCCAGCCCCGCCGCCGCGGCGACGATCGGGTTGAGGAACAGGATGCCGGCCAGGGACAGGGCGATGCACTGGTTCAGCGGGCTGCGGATGTCCATATCGTTACTCCTTGGCGGGTAGGGGCCCGGCGAGGTTAAGCAAGGTTTTCCAAGGAAAGGGCCTCGATGCAGGTAGGCGCTTTCCTAAAGCGTTCAGGAGGTCGCCGCGTCTTCAGAAGAACGCGTCGACCCGGAAATAGATCGGGTGCTCGCGCCGCTCGATGGCGCTGGGCCGCTCCAGCGAGCGGGCGAAGCCGACGCTGGCGGCGAAATAGCGGCCGCGGGCATCCAGTTCGATGGCGTTGCCGCTCATGCGCCCGCTGGCACCGTCGTTGTAGCGGTCGTGGCGGATCACGCCGACGTCGTAGGCGAAGGCCACGCCGTATTCCTGCAGCCAGGGCCGCAGCGGCGCCCATTCCACCGCGCGCCGCCAGCGCAACTGGTTGCGCCAGTAGCCGCCGCTGTCGCCGGTCAGGGTCTGGTCCTTGAAGCCGCGCACCGAGCTGTTGCCGCCGAGGCTGATGCGCTGCGGGCTGAACAGCACGTCCTCGCTCCTTTGCCCGGTGGCCAGGCTGTCGAAGCTGAAGCGCTCGCCCCATAGCTGGAACGGCTGCAGGTAGCTGAGGGTCAGGCTGTACTTGTCGTAGCGCGCATTCGGATCGCCCGCCTGCGGGTGGCCGCGACCCTGCGCGCCAAGGGCGCCGATGCCCTGCTGCCAGCCGAGGTCGAGGTTGACGAAGCCACTGCCGATCCGCCGGCCATGGTTGAAGCCGAGCTGGGTCTCGGTGATCCGCGTGCTCTGGTCTTCCAGGCGGGTGTCTTCGACATAGTTGTTGGTGCGCTGGTGGCTGAGCCCCAGGCTCATGGCGGTCTTGCTCACACCGTCGCGGTGCAGCACGCGTTCGGCGCGGAACTGGTGGCTGCGGCTGTCGCCATCGAGCTTGAAGGGGAAGCCGCTGGCCTCGTTGCGCGTGCGGTAGTCGCTCTGGCTGTAGCCGTAGGTGAAGGTCCACCAGCCCCAGGGCAGGCTGTAGAACAGGCTCTGGCTGTCGGAATGGCGCCAGCGGTCGGTCACCGCGTCGCGGTTGGCGCGCAGGTTGAGCTGGTCGGCCAGGCCCAGCGGGCTGTCCCAGTCCAGGCCCAGGCCCATCTGCTGCTCGCCGGTGCTGACGTCGCCGTCGTTGTTGCGCGTGGCGGAGACCCGCCAGGGCTTGTCGCGCTCGCCCTTGAGACGCACCCGGCTGCCGCCGACCTCGCTGCCGGGCACCAGCTCCAGTTGCGCCTGGCGCGACGGCAGGCGGCTCAACTGGTCGACCAGTTGCTCCAGTTCGCGCAGGTCGAGCAGCTCGCCGGTCCTGCCCGGAAAGCTCATCGCCAGTTCGCGCGGGCTGGCCAGCGCGGAGCTGTCCAGGCCCTCCAGGCGGCCTTCGACGACGATGATGCGCAGGGTCCCGGAGGCCAGGTCCTGCTGTGGCAGGTAGGCGCGGGTGGTGACGTAGCCGCGATCCAGGTAATGGTCGGTGACGGCCTTGAGCAGCGCATTGAGCTGGCCGACGCCCAGGCAGCGCCCCTGGTAGGGCGCCAGCAACTGGCGACGCGCGCTTTCGCCGAGGTGCCCGGCGCCTTCCAGCTCGATGCGGCGGATCTCGAAGCAGCGCTCGTCGTCGCCGGAGGCATCCGCAGCGGCGGGCGCTCCCTTGCCGGGCAGTTGCTGGAGTTCCTCCAGGCGCTTGCGCTGTTCGTCCAGCAGGCGCTGCTGGCGGTCGCGGATCAGGTCGCGGTCGCCGGGGGAGGTGAAGGGGGCGGCGCTGGCAAGCAGCGGCAGTAAAACCAAGCCAGCGACAACCGCTCGATAGCTAGAACGCAACATCCGATGTCCTGCGAGTTCCCTTCAATATCCACCGCATAGCTAAACGACATGGGCGTGTTGAGGGGGGATTAGTCCAAAAGTAGGAATGCTAATCCAAACAGGGACAGGAGGGAATGGCACTTTGCCTTCATTGCGTCGTCCTGGCTGTACGGACGTTTCAGGATCGATGCGATGTCGTCATTTTCGTAATGGGAAGGACCTATCGGTCTCCAGGCAGCGCTCGGCCGGGTTCTGGTGAGCTGATTATTTGCGCTCGTGGCCCGGCAGAAAGAAGCCCCGCCAAGGCGGGGCTGCTTTGACGCAGACTCGAATTCACTTCACCGGCAGGTCCTTGCCCCACAGGCGCACCGCCTTGATCCCTTCCGCGCCGCCTTCGAAGACGAAGGTCTGGCGGATGCCGGCCTTGGCCGGGACGGTGACGTCGTCGGGGTTGGCGAGGGCGACCAGGGCGTTGGAGTAGCCGTCGTTGTCGATCACCAGCAGCGCGCCGGTCTGGGTCAGGTTGATCAGGCGCACGGTGGCGTCGCTGTCGTTCTTGAAGCCGAGGGTGACGGCCAGTTGCTGGTCGCGCGGCTCGGTCTTGAGCACTTCGACCTGGCCGATCTCGGCGAAGCCGGCGTTGTCGGAGACCACCTTGGCGCCATCGGCGCCCTGGGCCGACTGGCGGCCGCTGGTGATGCCCTCGCTGACCCCGCCGAGGAGGTTCTTGCCGGTCTCGATGGCCGAGGACACCGCGGCCTTGGCCGCATCCTTGACCGAGCTGCCCTCCTCCGCGGCCACGGCGCTGCCGGCGGCCAGGGGCAGGAGCAGTCCCAATGCGGCGATCCTTGCGTTCATTCGTCCATCCTCTGGTGGTGTGGGAGGCAGCCAGACTAACAGCCGTCTAGCGGCCGTTCCAGTGGCGCGCCCGGCGCTTGCGCCACCAGATGTAGACACCGGTCAGCGACAGCCCGGCGATGGCCAGGCCGAGGGCGGCGATGGCGATGCGTCCCGGCAGGCCGGCGATGCGCCCGCCGTGGATCGGGTACTGCAAGCGGTAGAAACGCTCTCCCCAACTGCCCTGCCCGGCGACTTCCTGGCCGAGCAGGCGGCCGTCGCTGCCGTGGAAGAACAGCCAGGACTTGCCCATGGGGTCGTCGTGGTCGCCGAAGCCGGCGCCGAAGAAGTTGTATTCGAAGCTGTAGTACAGCTCGCCGATCGGCTCGGCGATGCCCAGCCGCGCCGCTTCGGCGCTGGCCAACTGGAAGGTGCGGTCGTAGTCCAGGCGGGTTTCCCCCAGTTGCTCCCTGGGCAGCCGCCCGCGCGCCTCGTAGACGCTCGGTTCGATCGGCGAGAACAGCGATACCAGCGGCTTGAACACCTGGCTCGGCAGGTTCAGGGCGACGCTGCTCAGCGCCACCGGCGCCAGCAGCAGCCAGAGCCAGAGGCCGCCGGCGCGATGCAGGTCGAAGTTGAAGCGGTAGGCGTTGCCGCGCTTGATCTTCCAGGCGGTCGCCCACTTGCTCCAGAACGGCCGGCCGCGCGGCAGGGTCAGCCAGGCGCCGACGAAGCAGTCGAGGAACCAGAACATCGCCACCCCGCCCATCAGGTACAGGCCCCAGTTCCCCGGCAGGGTCAGGTTGTGGTGGAACTCCAGGACCCAGGGAACCAGGTTCGCCGGCTGGAAGCAACAGGCCGCCCAGAGGCGCTTGCCGACTTCCTCGCCGCTGACCGGGTCGAGGTAGAACACGTCGTGCTCGACCTTGGCGCCGGCCTCGCGCGGCACGGTGGCGAGCAACGCCGGATGCCCGCCCGCCTCGGGATACTCCATGTACCACACCAGTTGTCGCGGATAGCGTGACTCGACGCGTTGCACCAGGCTGCCCGGGGAAAGGCGCTCGCCGCCCTCGCCCACGGCGTAGAAGCCGGGGTTCAGCCATTCGTCGATTTCATGATGGAAGGCCAGCAGGCTGCCGGTGAGACCGGCGAGGAAAAGGAACAGCGCGGTAGCCAGACCGACATAGCGGTGCAGCAGGACCAGGACGGGGCGCATGGGGGCTCCAGGTAACCAGGGTACGGCCGGCGACGCCGGCGAATGCCCGGCGCGTACGTTGCGCGCCGGGCTGCTTGGCCGGTACCGCGGCGCTGGCGCCGGGGCCCGGGTGGACGGTCAGAACTGGTAGTTCACCGTCGCGGTCACGTTGCGCTTCTCGCCGAAGTAGCAGAAGTCCAGGCTGTAGCAGGACGCCACGTAGTCCTTGTCCAGCAGGTTGTTGGCATTGAGGCTGACGTCCAGGCCTTTCAGGCCGAGCTTGCCGAGGTCGTAGCCGATCCGCGCGTCGACCAGGGTGTAGTCCGGCACCCGCAAGGTGTTTTCCTTGTCCGCCCAGGTCTCGCCGACGTAGCGCGCGCCGCCGCCGATGCTCAGACCGCTGAGCGGGCCGGCGTCGAAGGCATAGTCGGCCCACAGCGAAGCCATGTGCTTGGGCGCCTGGTTCGGCGTATGGCCCTGGTTGCCGTCCAGCGACTTGGTGTAGGTGATGTCGGTGTAGGTGTAGCTGCCGAGCAGCTTCAGGTTGTCGCTGAGCTGGGTATGGGCCTCCAGTTCGAGCCCCTGGGAGCGCACTTCGCCGACCGAGGTGTAGAAGTTGTCCTGGGGCTCCTTGGAGGCGACGTTTTCCTGGGTGATATGGAACAGCGAGGCGGTGTAGAAGCTGTTGCTGCCCGGCGCCTGGAACTTCAGGCCGAGTTCCCACTGCTTGCCCTCGGTGGGCGCCAGGGGCGTGCCGGAGGCGTCTGAATAGGCGTTCGGGTTGAACGACTCGGAGTAGCTGACGTAGGGCGCCAGGCCGTTGTCGAACAGGTACAGCGCGCCGATCCGCCCGGTGAATTTCTCCCAGTCGTCGTCGGCCTTGCTGCCGGTGCTGCGGTTCTTGTCGGTGACGCTGACCCAGTCCTGGCGCAGGCCGAGCGAGAAGCGCCACTGGTCGATGTCGATCAGGTCCTGGAGGTAGACGCCGGTCTGCTCCAGGCGGCGGGTGTGGTTGTCGTCCGGGAAATAGCTGATGGCGTCGTCGCCGTAGATCGGGTTGAACGCGTCCAGCGCCGAGGCCGAGCCGGAACGCCAGTCGACCACAGTGCGCCGGCGCTGATAGTCGAGGCCGGTGAGCAGGGTGTGGCGCGCCGCGCCGGTGGCGAATTCGGCCTGCAGCATGTTGTCGACGATATACGCCTGCAGGTGCTCGCGGGCGCCGCTGAAGTAGCGGTTCAGCTTGTTCGGCTCGCTGGCGCTCCAGCCGTAGGCGTAGACCTGCGACAGGTCGACGTCGGAGTCCAGGTAGCGGAAGTTCTGCCGCGCCGACCAGACGTCGTCGATGCGGTGCTCCAGCTGGTAGCCGAACATCCGCTGGGTGCGGTCGAAGTCGTCCTTGCTCGGCTCGCCATCGAAGAACTCGCGGGAGATGTGCCGGCCGTTGTGGTGCGACAGGGTGCCGTCGGCCGGTACGCCGCCGTGGTAGCCCCCGTTGGGATCGTGTTGCAGGTAGCCTTGCAGGGTCAGGGTGGTGTCATCGCTGAAGTCGATGGCCAGGGTCGGGGCGATGGCGTAGCGCTCCTCCTTGACGTGATCGAACTGGGTGTCCGAGCCCTTGCCGAGACCGACCAGGCGGTAGGCGATGCGCTTCTCCTCGTCGAGCGGCCCGCTGAAATCGAAGCCCATCTCCTTCTGGCCCATGTTGCCGATGCTGCCGGTGATCTGGCGGTAGTCCTCGTACAACGGCTTCTTGCTGGTCAGCGCCACCAGGCCGCCCGGCAGGCTACGGCCGTAGAGCACCGAGGACGGGCCCTTGAGCACATCGATGCGTTCGAGGAAGTACGGGTCGACCTGCATCGAGCTGAAGGTACCGCTGTCGCCCATGGCCTTGAGGCCGTCGAGGTAGATGTTGTCCACGCTGTTGTCGGCGAAGCCGCGCATCACCACGTAGTCGTAGCGGTTGGAGGCGCCGACCTGGCCGGTGAAGATGCCGGGGGTATAGCGCATCGCCTGCTGCACGGTCTTGGAGGCGGTGTCGTCGATCTGCTCGCGGGTGATCACCGAGACGGTCTGGCTGGTTTCCAGCAGCGGCTTGCTGGTCTTGGTGGCGATCTGGCTATGGGTGGCCAGGTAGCCATCGGTGCTGCCCAGGTTGTTGCCGAGGGCGAAGACTTCCACCGCCTGCATGTTCAGCACGTCGCCGTCCTTTGCCGGCGCCTCGCGCAAGACGAAGCTGCCGTCGCCCTGGTCTTCCGCTTCCAGCGGGGTGTCGGCGAGCAGCCGGGCCAGGCCCTGCTGCACGGTGAAACTGCCGCGCAACCCCTGGGAGCTGTAGCCACCGGTCTGCGCCGGAGTGGCCGAGAGGGTGATGCCGGCTTCGCGGGCGAAGCGGTTGAGCACGTCACCCAACTGTCCGGCGGGGATCGCATAGGGCCGCGCCTGTTCCGCCGCCGCTTCGGCGGCCGAGGCGCAGAGCGGCGCCGCGCCGGCCGCCATGGCCAGCGACAGCAGGGCCGCGCGCACCGAACGGCTCAGGCGCGAGGCGCGGGGGAAATCGAGGGACGACGGGGCATTGCGGAGGACGACGGCGGTGGCGGTCATGAACGGGATCCGTTGGAGTCGTTGAAGGGTGTTCAATCGATAAAGCCGGACCAGTCGCGGAAAGCCGACAAAAATAATGAAAATAATTTTCAGTGCGTTTCGCTCCGGGCGGAAGCAAGCGTCCACGCGGCCGCCGGCGCGACTCAGGCGGCGACCACCCTCACCCACCAGCGGGTATGCCGCTGCAGGCGCACCGGCAGGGTCCGCGCGAGCACCTGCAACAGCTTGTCGGTGTCGTCCAGGCGGTAGACCCCGGACAGGCGCAGGTCGGCGACCTCCGCGGCGCAGCCGAGGTAGCCGTTGCGGTAGCGGCTGACCTCGGCGAGGAAGTCGGCCAGGCGCATGTCGCGGGTGACGATCAGGCCATCGGCCCAGGCCACGGCGTCCATCTGCGGCCGTTCGAGGCGCCGCACGCCGTCGGCGGCGATCCGATAGCTCTGCCCCGCCTCGGCCACCGGAGCCTGCAGCGGACGCGCGCCGAAGGCATCGATGCGCACCGAACCCTCGCTGACGCTGAGACAGGTGGCGGCATCTTGCAGGCGTACGTTGAAACGGGTGCCGAGGGCCTCGAACAGCCCTTGCGCGGTACGTACCCGCAGCGGCCTGTGCGTGGGCGATTGCGTATCGGCGCCGCTGGCGAGGAAGATCTCGCCGCGGGCGAGGAGGATCAGGCGCTGGCCGGCGTCGTAGCGCACGTCGACCGCGCTGTCGGTGTTCAGTTGCAGGCGGGTGCCGTCGACCAGCTCGATACTGCGTCGCTCGCCGGTGGCGGTGCTGTAGTCGGCGCTCAGGCGCTGCCAGGGCAGGCTGTCGCGACCGACCCAGGCCACGGCGCCGCCAGCCACCAGCAGCGACAGCAGTTTCAGCGCCTGGCGCCGCTGCAGGCGCTGCGCGCTGCTGTCCAGGGTGCCGTAGGCGACCCCGCCGGGCAGCGCCTTGAAGCGTCCGTGCAGTTCTTCGTTGAGCGCGCTGACCTGCTGCCAGGCCCGCTCGTGCTCGCCGTGCTCCGCGCGCCAGGCCGCGCAGGCGCGCTGCAGGCGATCGTCGCCCGGCTGCGAGCGCAGGCGGACCAGCCAGTGGATGGCCTGCCTGACCACCGCTTCGTCGACCCTACCGCGCGTCCCGTCCACGGCTCCGCTCATTCGCCGTAGCGCAGCAGGTAGCAGTGGTACAGCGCCTCGGCCACGTAGCGCTCGACGCTACGCTGGGAAACCCCCATGCGTTCGGCGATCTGCCGGTGGCTGAGGTCTTCGCACTGGGCCAGGAGGAAGGCGGTGCGGACCTTCGGCTTGAGCCCGTCGAGCATCCGCGAGATTTCCTCCAGCAGTTCCAGCACCAGTTCCCGCGCCTCGGGCGACGGCGCCTGTGCCTCGGGCAGGTGGGCGATGCTTTCGAGGTAGGCGCGCTGCAGTTCCTCGCGACGCCAGTGGTCGATCACCAGGCCGCGGGCGATGGTCCGCAGGAACGCGCGCGGCATGCCGATCTCGCGCAGTTCGCGCTTGAGCAGGATGCGCAGGAAGGTGTCCTGGGCCAGGTCCGCCGCGTCCGCCGCGCAGCCCAGCTTGCCGCGCAACCAGTTCTGCAACCAGCCATGGTGCTCGCTGTACAGCGCATGCATGGCGCGATGGTGGGCGCTGAGAAGGATCGGGGCGGACATGGGAAAGTTGGGGCGACACATGAATGATAATGAATCGCATTGTCGAGAAGCCGCGGCCTTTTTGCAATAGCACCCGCCGGCCGGCGCCCTACTCGGCCGCCGCGCCTTCGCGCAGGCAGGCCAGCAGGTCTTCGCTGGCGCGGTCGCGATGCGGTTCGTCGCGCCAGCACATGCCCACCGCGCCCTCGCCGGGAATCTCCAGCGCCAGCCTGGCCACCAGGCCGAGCCCGGCGAGGTGCTCGACCACCCGCGCCGAGCCGATGGATAGCATGTCGCTGCCACGCAACAATTCGATGTTGGCCAGCATCGACGATGACTCCAGGCGGTAGGCCGGCGGCTGCCGGCCGCCCTGGGTCAGGGCCATGTCGAGCTTGCTGCGGATCGGCGAGCCGGGCGGCCAGACGATCCAGTCGTAGCGCCGCACGTCTTCCCAGTCCAGCGCGGCGGCCTGGGCCAGCGGGTGACCGGGCCGCGCCATCACCACGATCGCCTCGCTGTAGAGCACCTCGCAGCGCAGGCTGGCGCGCGGCGCATAGTTGTCCAGGCGCCCCACCACCACATCGAGCTGGCGTTTCTCCAGCCGTTCGAGAAGGCCGTTCATGGTGCCTTCGAGCAGTTCCACCTGGGCCCCGGGGTAGCGTCCGAGGAACGCCCGCAATGCGCGCGGCACCAGGCTCGGCGCGGAGGCCGGCGACGTGCCGAGGAGCACCCGGCTGCCGCTGCCGCTGCGCATCGCCTCGAGGTTCTGCCGCGCCCGCTCCATCTCGGTGAGCACGCGCTGGGCGTGGTTGAACAGGGTCATGCCGTAGGGCGTCGGGCGCAGGCCGCGGGCGTGGCGCTCGAACAGCGGCGCGCCGACGTCCTCCTCCAGTTCCTTGAGCCACTTCGACAGGCCCGGTTGGGTGGTGTGTGCGGCCCGGGCGGTGCCGCTGAGGTTGCCGGTCTCCATCAGGCTGACCAGCAGTTGCAGGTGTTGCAGGCGCAGGCGGCGGGTCCAGTCCATCGCAAGCCATCCTCGAATACGTATAGGTCGATGTCTAAATATCATTATTCGGTTATGCCTTCACCTCGAATAATGACTACCAGACCGAGGCGGCCCCGCCTCCTCCCGCCGGAGATTCATCGGTATGCATAACGACAATTCCACCGAGAAGCGCGCCGACTTCTATCGACGCATCCGCCAGCAGCACCTCACCCCGCTCTGGGAAGCCCTGCACAGCCTGGTCCCGGCGCAACCCGCCGGCGGCTGCCAGGCGGCGCTGTGGCGCTATCGCGAACTGCGCCCGTTCCTGCTCGAGGCAGGCGACCTGATCAGCGCCGAGGAAGCGGTGCGCCGCGTGCTGGTGCTGGAGAACCCGGACCTTCCCGGCCAGTCGGCGATCACCCCGAGCCTCTACGCCGGCCTGCAACTGATCCTGCCGGGCGAGATCGCCCCCAGCCACCGGCACACCCAGTCGGCCCTGCGCTTCGTCGTCGAGGGCTACGGCGCCTACACCTCGGTGGACGGCGAACGCACCCGCATGGAGCCGGGCGACTTCATCATCACTCCGTCCTGGACCTGGCACGACCACGGCAACCGCCCCGCCGCGGAAGGCGGCGAGCCGGTGGTCTGGCTGGACGGCCTGGACATCCCGATGCTGCGTTTCTTCGGCGCCACCTTCGCCGAAAACCATGATGAACCGGTACAGCCGTTGCGACGTGGCGAAGGCGACAGCCTCGCCCGCTACGGCAGCAACATGCTGCCGCTGCGCCATCAGCCGACGACGCCGACCTCGCCGCTGTTCAGCTACCCCTACGCGCGCAGCCGCGAGGCCCTCGAGCGCCTGGCGCGCCTCGAACGGCCCGATCCCTGGGAAGGCCACAAGCTGCGCTACGTCAACCCGGCCACCGGCGGCTGGGCCATGCCGACCATCGCCACCTGCCTGCAACTGCTGCCGGCCGGCTTCCTCGGGCAGCCCGCGCGCAGCACCGACGCCAGCGTCTATTCGGTGGTGGAAGGCAGCGGCGTGGCGCAGATCGGCGACCGGCGCTTCGCCTTCGAGGCCAAGGATCTGTTCGTCGTGCCCTCCTGGGCCGAGCTGCGCCTGGAAGCCGGCGCCACCGACTGCGTGCTGTTCAGTTTCTCCGACCGCCCTGTGCAGCAGGCGCTCGGCATCCTCCGCGAATCCCGCGAACCCCTCGCCCACTGAAGGACCCGTCCCATGAGCCATCTCTTCGCGCCCGAAGCGCCCGTCAGCCTCACCATCCATGGCAGCGACCAGACCTTCCCGGTGCGGCGGGTCTACTGCGTCGGCCGCAACTACGCCGCCCACGCCCGGGAAATGGGCTTCGATCCCGAGCGCGAGCCGCCGTTCTTCTTCTGCAAGCCGGCCGACGCGGTGGTCCCGGTCGCCGCCGGCAGCACCCTGGAGCTGGCCTACCCGAACCAGACCGGCAACTACCACTACGAGATCGAACTGGTGGCGGCGATCGGCAAGGGCGGCTGCGACATCCCCCTGGAGCAGGCCGAGGAACACGTCTGGGGCTACGCGGTGGGCCTGGACATGACCCGCCGCGACCTGCAGATGCGCATGCGCGAGATGGGCCGGCCCTGGGAGATCGGCAAGGCCTTCGACCGCTCGGCGCCGATCGGCCCGCTCTACCCTGCCAGCCAGGTCGGCCATCCGCGCCACGCCGCCATCAGCCTCCAGGTCGACGGCGAGGATCGCCAGCGCAGCGACATCGACCAGTTGATCTGGTCGGTGGCGGAAACCGTCAGCTACCTGTCGCGCTTCTTCGAGCTGCGCCCCGGCGACCTGGTCTTCACCGGCACCCCGGAAGGCGTCGGCGCGGTCGAGCGCGGCGAGCGGATGCTCGGCGCCATCGACGGCCTCGGCGAACTCAGCGTCCGCGTGGTCTGACCCACCGCCCGCGCACGGCGCGGGCCCACCCTGCCCTTCATCCGGGCCGTCGCCGCGGCGACGGCCGAGGAACGCTCATGCCTACGCCCGACAAGAACAACAAGATCGACGTCCAGGCTTTCATCGATGCGCAGGCGGTTTCCGCCTTCCAGTTGCGAGTCCTGTCGCTGTGCTTCCTGATCGTCGCCATGGACGGATTCGACACCGCCGCCATCGGCTTCATCGCCCCGGCCCTGGCCCACGACTGGCAACTGAGCCCGGCGCAACTCAGCCCGATCCTCGGCGCCGCGCTGGCCGGCCTGGCCCTCGGCGCCTTCGCCGCCGGCCCGCTGGCCGACCGTTTCGGACGCAAGAGCGTACTCCTGCTCTCGGTGCTGTTCTTCGGCGGCTGGAGCCTCGCCTCGGCCTACGCCGGTTCGGTGGAAACCCTGGCCCTGCTGCGCTTTCTCACCGGCCTCGGCCTGGGCGGGGCGATGCCCAACGCGATCACCCTGACCTCCGAATACTGCCCGCGCCGGCACCGCGCGCTGATGGTCACCGCGATGTTCTGCGGCTTCACCCTCGGCTCGGCGCTGGGCGGCCTGCTCGCCGCGCGGATGGTCCCGGCGCTGGGCTGGGAGAGCGTGCTGCTGCTCGGCGGCGGCCTGCCCCTGGCGAGCCTGCCGCTGCTCTGGGCATGCCTGCCGGAGTCGGTGCGCTTCCTCGCCCGCCGCGCACCGGACGCGGCGCGCCTGCGGCGCATCCTCGAACGCCTGGGGCGCCTGCCCGACGGCTGGGCCGGACACCTCGAACTGCCCGCCGACGAGTCCGACGGCACCTCGCCCCTGCGGCAGATCCTCGGCGCCGAGCTGCGCGGCGGCACCCTGCTGCTCTGGGCCACCTTTTTCATGGGCCTGCTGATCATCTACCTGCTGACCAACTGGCTGCCGACGCTGATCGGCGGCACCGGCTTCAGTCTCGGCGAGGCGGCGACGATCAGCGCCATGTTCCAGCTCGGCGGCACCCTCGGCGCACTCCTCCTGGGCAGCGCCATGGATCGCTTCGACGCGCACCGGGTGCTGAGCCTGGCCTACGTCGGCGGCGCCCTGTTCATCCTCGGCATCGCCAGCCTCTACCACAGCTTCGCCCTGCTGGCGCTGTGCGTCGCCGGCGTCGGTTTCTGCATCAGCGGCTCGCAGGTCGGCGCCAACGCCCTGGCCGCCGATTTCTATCCGACCCGCAGCCGCGCCACCGGGGTCAGCTGGGCCCTCGGCCTGGGCCGCATCGGCTCGATCGTCGGCTCCCTCAGCGGCGGCGCCCTGCTCGGCCTGGGCCTGGGCTTCAGCGGCATCCTCGCCCTGCTGGTGATCCCGGCGCTGCTCGCCGCCGTGGCCGTGCATCGCCTGGGCCGGCGCCGGGCCAGGCCTTCTTCCGTCACTCTCTGAACAGGACTTCCCATGCAGCTCTACAGCTTCTTCAACAGCTCCACGTCCTATCGGGTGCGTATCGCATTGGCCCTGAAAGGTCTGGATTACCAGGTAGTGCCGGTCAACCTGCGGCAGGGCGAGCAACTGCGCCCGGCCGACCGCCAGCGCAACCCGATGGGCGCGCTGCCGACCCTGGTCGACGCCGACGGCCGTCGGTTCAGCCAGTCGCTGGCGATCATCGACTACCTCGACGCCGTGCAGCCCGAACCGCGCCTGATCCCTCTCGACCCGCTGCATCGCGCCCAGGCGCTGGAACTGGCCCTGCTGGTGGCCTGCGACATCCATCCGCTGAACAACGTGCGGGTGCTCAAGTACCTGACCCAGGTCCTCGGCATAGACGCCGAGGACCGCCAGCGCTGGTACGCGCACTGGGTCGCCGAGGGCCTGGCGGCGGCGGAGACCCTGCTGAACCGACACCGTCGCGGCGCCTTCTTCGCCGGCGCCGCAGCGGGCATCGTCGAGTGCTGCCTGGTGCCGCAACTGGCCAACGCCCGGCGCATGGGCTGTGACCTGGCGCCCTACCCGGCGTTGCTCGAACTGGAGGGGCGCTGCCTGGCGCTCGAAGCCTTCCAGCGCGCCAGCCCCGAGCGCCAGCCCGACTACCTGCCGGACTGACGCGCTGCCCCGTGGAAAACAACAACAAGAAGGACACGCCCATGACCACCCGCACCCGGGCCAGCCTGCTGGCCCTGCCCCTGCTGCTGCCCTCGTTCCAGGCTATCGCCGCGCTGCCGGGAATGAACCTCGGCCAGACCTCCTTCCTCGACGGCAAGGCCCTGCCCGGCACGCTGTTCCAGCAGTTCGTGAATATCTACGAGGCCGACGACTTCATGGACGCCAACGGTCACCGGCGCCCGCTCGACAATCGCCTGCGCACCCTGCTCGCCACCAGCCACTTCGCCCACATCAGCCAGCACCAGCTGTTCGGCGCCTACTACGGCGCGGAAATCCTCGTCCCGGTGCTGCTCGCCGATCCCGACTTCGAACCCCACGCTGGCAGCGCCAACGGCCTCGGCAACCTGATCGTCAGTCCGTTCATCCTGCAATGGCCGCAGACCGAGCTGTTCGGCCGGCCCTACTGGCAGCGCCTGAACCTCGCCTTCCAGTTACCCACCGGGCGCTACGACAGGCATCGGGCGATCAATCCCGGCAGCAACCACTGGAGCTTCAACCCGCACTACGCGCTGACCTGGGAATTCGCCGAAGGCTGGGAAGCCAGCGCTCGCCTGCAGTACCTGTTGCCGGGCAAGAATCGCGACCCGGCGCCGCCGTTGGCCGACGACTACCTGCAGCCGGGCCAGGCGTTCCACGCCAACTACTCGGTATCGCTGGCGCTGGATGCGCATTGGCGAGTCGGGTTGTCCGGCTACAGCCTGCGACAGATCACCGACGAGCGGGTCGACGGGCACGACCGCCCGGACTCCCGCGAGCGGGTCGATGCCATCGGCCCGGCGCTGATGTTCGGCTGGGGCAAGTCGCGGCTGTTCCTCAACGCCTATCACGAATACGGCGCACGCAACCGCAGCGAGGGCAGCCGGCTGATCCTGCGCTACTCGCAGGTCTTCTGAGCGTCGCCTTCCGGGACGATCGGCAAGCGCTCCAGGGTGCGGAACACCGAGCTGCGCCGCCAGCGCAGGTCCGTCGGTTCCGAGGCCAGGGCGAAACGGCGACGCACCAGGCCGCGCAATGCGCATTGCAATTCGAGCCGGGCCAGGTACGCGCCCAGGCAGTAGTGCGGACCATGGGCGAACGCCACGTGCTGCTTGGCGTTCGCTCGCTGCAATTGCAGACGGTCGGGGGCGGCGAACATCTCCGGGTCGCGGTTCGCCGCGAGGAAGCTCAGCCAGACCTTCTCTCCAGGCGGAATCCGCTGGCCGCCGATCTCCACCTCCTCCAGGGTGCAACGCACGCCGCCGCGCACCGCGCCGTCGAAGCGCAGCAGTTCCTCCACCGCGTTCGCCGCCAGCTCCGGGCACCGCCGCAGCAGATCGAGCTGGTCGGGATGGGTGAGCAGCGCCAGCGTAGCGTTGCCGACCATGCTGATGGTGGTTTCGAACGCGGCCATGAACACCATGGCATAGGCCGCCACCAGGTCCTCGAGGCCCAGTCCGGCCTCCAGCATCGCGGCGCCGTCGAGGATGCTCGGCGCTGCGCCGGGCGGCGGGCGCGAAGAGCCATCGCTCCAGCCGCGCGCCTGGCGTTGCAGGTAGTCGCTGAAGGCGGCCGCGCTGCGGTTGATCTGCCCGGCATCGCCGTGGCTGGCGGCGAGATCGAGCCCGGCGGCCAGGTCGCGGCCCCAGGGCAGCAGTTGCCCGGTGTCTTCGCGGGGAAAGCCGAACAGCTCGGCGGCCACCCGGATCGTCAGCGGTTCGGCGAAGTCCCTGAGCAGATCGGGCTCGCGGCGCTCCAGCAAGCTGTCGAGGAGCTCTTCCACCAGCGCCTCGATGCACGCCTCCCAGCGGCGCACGGCGTCGGGGCCGAAGGCCGGAGCGAACAGCCTGCGCAGGCGGGTGTGCCGCGGCGCGTCGTTGAACAGCATGAAGTTGTCGTAGAAGCGCGCCAGCGGTTGCAATTGCTGGTGGCCGAACCAGCTGGCGCCGCCCTGGCGGACGCCGGCGGCGCCAAGGCGAGCGGGGTCGGCGGAGAAACGGCGGTCGCGCAGGCACGCCGAGACATCGGCATAGCGACTGATCCACCAGATCGAGGCCTGGTCGCGGCAGACCGGCGCACGGGAGCGGATCAGCCGCAACAGCGGATAGGGATCGGCGACGAAGTCGGGATGGTAGGTGTGGATGTCGAAACCGTCGCTCCGCGGAGCGAGCGCCGGACGCTGAGCGTCATGGCGCGGCTGCGCGCTGCCTTCCTCGCTGAATGCGTCGTCCATGGCCCTCGCTCCGCTGGGTTGGCGTAACGCAGGGAGTATAGATGGCCGGCGGCTCGGCGCCGGCCCGGAGGATCAACGCGGACCGAGGATCTCCGCCAACTGGTCCGGCTGCGGCGCGCCCTGTTGCTGCTGCATGCGCCCCTCGGCATTGAGATAGAAGATCGCCGGGGTCGCCGCGGCGCCCATCGACTCCATCAGTTCCATGTTGCCGGCGAGCTGCTTGCGCACCGCCGCCGGGATCTTCGCCAGCGGCTTCAGGGTGCTGGCCTTGCCCGCCTGCTCATGGTCGTGCAGGGCCTTCTGCGGGTCCTTGCTGGCCAGCAGCGCAGCGGACTTGGCTTCGCTGTCCTCGCGAATGATGCCGACCATGATATGCCGCAACTGCACCTTGCCGGCATCCACCCAGGGTCGCGCCTGCTCCCAGAACATGGTGCAGTACGGGCAGTTCGGGTCGCTGAACAGGTAGACCACGCGCGGCGCGTCGGCACGGCCATCGGCGATCCAGGCGCTCTGCTCCATCTTCTGCCACATTTCCTTGGCCAGCGGCGCATACACCAGGCGCTCCAGCGGTTCGCGGCTGAGGTCCTTGCCCTGGGCGTCGAACAGGTGGCCGGTGAGTACGTGCTTGCCGTCGGGCGTCAGGTACAGCGCCATGCCCTGGTTCTGGTATTCGGCGGCGTAGCCGCGCAGGCCATCCGGGGCGTCGAAGCTGCCGAGGATGCGGGCGCCCTTCTCCTGGACCATGCGGATCGGCGCCGGCAGCTCCTCCGCCGCCGTGGCCAGGCCGGCGTTGAGGAGGGTCAGGCCCAGGCCAAGGGTGATCAGGTTGCGCGGCAGTCTCATTCGGAACTCCTGGTTGCGGGGGCGGCAGCGGCCGGCTCGAAGGCTTCGAGGTAGCGCGCCAGGCTGCCGCGGGACAGTTCGCCGAGATGGCTGCCCAGCAGGCGGCCCTCGGCGGTGTAGAAAACGGTGGTGGGCAAGGCGACCGAGCCGACCTGCTGGCCAAGCTGCCCGCCGTTGTCGAACAGCAGGTTGTCCAGGCGCAGGTTCTCGCCCTGGAGGAAATGGCGCACGGTCTCGGCGCTCTCGCCCTGGTTGGCGAAGAGGAACACTACGTCGGGATTCTCCGCCTGCGCCTGTTGCAGCACCGGCATCTCGCGCCGACACGGCGGGCACCAGCTGGCCCAGAGGTTGATCACCAGCGGGCGGCCCCGGAAATCGGCCAGTTGCACCGACTCGCCGGCGGCGTTGCGCAGGCTCAGTTCGGGCAGGCGCGTACCGCGCTCGTAGATGCCCAGGCCCAGACTGCCAAGCAGCCAGAACGCCAGTCCGAGGCTGGCGCCGACACCCAGCGAGCGACGTAGCGCCGGTCGCCGCCAGGCCCAGAACAGCGCGCCGAGCACAGCGGCGAGCAGGCCTGGCCAGGCGAGGAAACCGCCATCGCGGATATCCAGCATCTGTGCGAAGTCGCCACGGTACTGCGGCCAGTAGCGCACCACGAAGGCCAGGCGCGCCACCAGCAGGCCGAGCAACAACAGGTTGAACAGCACCGGCTCGGCGTTGCGCCCGCCGCCGCGCGCCGCCAGCCAACCACCGAGCAGCGCGGCGCCGAGGGCGAGGAACAGCAGCAGGTGTTGCAGCGAGACCACCAGCGGTCCCAGGGAAAAACTCAGCATCAGCCGCGCTCCCGGGTCGCCTGCCAATGGGCGAGGAAGCCGCCGGCGTCGACTTCGCCGGTCAACCGGCGCGCGCGGCGCTCCTCGCCTTCCGGGCCGATCCAGATCAGGCTCGGCGGGCCGGGTACCTGGTAGCGGCGCAGCAGCTCGCGGCTGGCGGCGTTGTCCGCGGTCACGTCGAGCCGCAGCAGGCGCACGCCCTGCAGGGCGGCGAGCACATCGGGTTTGGCGAACACCTGTTTCTCCATGATCCGGCAGGACACGCACCAGTCAGCGTAGTAGTCGAGCAGCACCCATTGTCCCTCGGCCTTGGCCGCAGCCAACTGACGGTCCAGCTCGGCCGGCTGGCTCACCGTGAGGAACGCCTCGTGGGCACTGGCCGTCGGCGTAGCGCCCCGGTTCGCCGCCGCATACACCTGTAGCGGACGCCAGGGGTCGTCGGCCCCGGCCGCGGCGCCCAGCAGCATCGCCGCGCCCCAGAGACCGAAGATGCAGCCCGCCGCGCCGAACAGCACCGCGTGCCGTGCCAGGCCTCGCGCCGTGTGCAGCGCGGCGTAGGCCAGGACCAGCAACAACGCGCCGCCAAGGCCGATCCACAGCGCCTCGCCGAGCAGCGGACGCAGGAGTATCCAGGCGGTGCCGAGGAAAAGGAAGCCGAACACGCCCTTGACCAGGTTCATCCAGGGACCGGGCTTGGGCAGGAAGCGGCTGCCGACCGTCACCAGCAGCAACAGCGGCATGCCGATGCCGAGGCCCAGGCTGAACAGCACCAGGCCGCCATGCAGGGCATTGCCGGTCTGCGCGATATAGAGCAAGGCGCCGGCCAGCGGCGCGGTCATGCACGGCCCCACCAGCAGCCCGGACAACGCGCCGAGCGCGGCCGCGCCGGCCAGGCTGCCGCCCTTGCGGCCGCGACTGAGACCGTCGAGGCGGTCGCGCAGGGCCGCCGGCAGTTGCAGTTCGAAGAAGCCGAACATCGGCAGCGCGAGGAACACGAACAGCGCGGCGAAGCTGCCCAGCAGCCACGGCTGTTGCAGCCAGGCCTGCAGGTTGCCGCCAAGCAGCGCCGCGACCACCCCGAGTCCGGCGTAGACCAGCGCCATGCTCAGCACGTAGCTACCGGCCAGCAGCAGGCCGCGACGAGGGCCGGCGCCGCTGCCGACCACCAGCCCGGCGAGGATCGGCAGCATCGGCAGCGAACAGGGAGCGAACGCCAGCAGCAGGCCGAGGCCGAAGAACAGCAACAGGCTCCAGGCCAGGTTGCCGGCCTGCAGGCTGCCGGCCAGGCCCTGGTCCTCGGCGACTTCGCCGCTCGTCCCGGCGACGGCGGCGGCAGGGCCGGTACCGCCCAGGTCGAGCGCCTGGCTCTGCGGCGGATAGCACAGGCCGGCATCAGCGCAGCCCTGCCAGCCCAGGCGCAGTTGTCCGGCGGCGGCCGCCGGCAGGGTCAGTTCCAGGCTCTGGCGATAGACCTGCGACTCGCCGAAGAACTCGTCGCTGTGGCTTTCGCCCGGCGGCAACTGCGGCTGCAAGGCCGGGTCGAGTCCGTCGAAGCGCAGGCGCTTCTGGTACAGGTAGTAGCCCGGCGCGATCTGCCAGCGCAGTTGCACCTGGCCGTCGTCGAGGCGCTCCCAGGTGAAGCGGAAGGCTTTCTCCACCGGCAGGAAATCCGTCTGCGTCGCGCCGCGCGGCGCGAACAGGTCGTCGCCCGGTTGCGCCTGGGACAGGCCCGGCAGCAGGAGCATCAGGAGCAGGATCAACACACGCATGGATAACGCCTTCTACGATGAACTCGGCGGCAGCATGGCCAGCGACGATTAACAGGCCGTTAACGCGGCCACGGGAAAACCCCGGCGACGCGCCGGGCGGGGCATAATCCTGGCTTAATTCGCCCGCTTCAGACTCCTATCCCTTTAACCAGCGATACCGCCATGCATGTACTGCTCACCGAAGACGACGACCTGATCGCCAGCGGCATCGTCGCCGGCCTCAACGCCCAGGGCCTGACCGTGGACCGGGTGGCCAGCGCCGCCGATACCCAGGCGCTGCTCCAGGTGGCGCGCTTCGACGTGCTGGTCCTCGATCTCGGCCTGCCCGACGAGGACGGCCTGCGCCTGCTGCAACGCCTGCGCCAGCAGGGCGTCGACCTGCCGGTGCTGGTGCTGACCGCGCGCGACGCGGTGACCGACCGGGTCGCCGGGTTGCAGGCCGGCGCCGACGACTACCTGCTCAAGCCCTTCGACCTGCGCGAACTCGGCGCCCGCCTGCATACCTTGCAACGGCGCTCCGCCGGGCGCTGCGTCAACGTCATCGAACACGGTCGCCTCAGCTACGATCCGAGCACCCGCGAAACCTGGCTCGACGGTCGCCCCGTGGAGCTGTCGCGACGCGAACAGGCGCTGTTGCAGGCATTGCTCAACAACCGCGGGCGGATCCTCAGCGGCGAGCAGCTCAAGGACAGCGTCTATGGCTTCGGCGACGAGGTCGAGAGCAACGCCCTCAACGTCCACATCCATCACCTGCGACGCAAGCTCGGCAACGCCATCGTGCAGACCGTGCGCGGCCTCGGCTACCGCCTCGGGCCGGCGCGCGGCGACGGAGACGACGCATGAGCCTGCGCCTGCGCCTGACCCTGATCCTCGGCTCGGCCTTCATCCTGCTCTGGTCGCTGGCCGCGGCCTGGATGCTCTGCGACCTGCGCGGGCAGATGATGCGCTCCTTCGACCAACGCCTGGCGGCCTCGGCGCGGATGGTCGCCGGCCTGCTCCAGCAGTTGCCGCAGCCGCAGCCGGCGGACGGCCAGACCACGCGCCTGAGCGCGGAGCAACTGGGGATTCCCAACGGCATGGCCTGCCAGGTCAGCTCATTGCGCGGCGAAGTCCTGGCGCAGAGCCATGCCACCCCGGAGCGGGCGCTGGACAGCACCGCCAGCGGCTTCCGCGACCAGGAAATCAACGGCGTGCTGTGGCGCAGCTTCACCGTGCAGGCCGGCGATCTGCGGGTCAGCACCGCCGACCGCCTGGAAGAGCGCGACGTGCTGCAACGCTCGGTGGTGGTGGCCGCCGCGGTGCCGGTGACGGTCGCCCTGCTCGGCAGCCTGGCCCTGCTCTGGCTCGGCGCCGGCCAGGGCCTGGCGCCGCTCAAGCGGATTCGCGACGCCCTCACCCGGCGCGGCGCCGACTCGCTGGAGCCACTGGAGCTGGCGGCCCTGCCGAGCGAACTGAAACCGCTGGTGGAAACCCAGAACCAGTTGTTCCAGCGCATCGCCCAGGCCATCGAACGCGAGCGACGCCTGACCGGCGATGCCGCCCACGAACTGCGCAGCCCGCTGACCGCGATCAAGACCCACCTGCAGGTCGCGCGCATGACCGAGGGCGCCGCCGCCGAGCAGGCCCTGGCCCACGCCGAGGAAGGCGCCGACCGTCTGCACCGGACGCTGGACCAGTTGTTGCTGCTGGCGCGGGTGGAAGGCAGCCTGTCGTTCGACGACGGCGTGCAGTGCAGCGCCGAGGACGCCGCCCGGGTGGCCATGCACGACGCCGGCCACGGCGACGTGCGGATGTTCGAACTGAAGCTGGCCGACGGCTTGTCCGAGGCGCCGCTGGAAGTCCCCTCGGTGCTGGCCATCGCCGCGCTGCGCAACCTGCTGGACAACGCCCTGCGCCACACCGCCGCCGGCACCCGGGTGGAGCTGGCGGTGGAAACCGAGCAAGGCTGCGCGCGCTTCCACGTCCGCGACCACGGCCCGGGCATCGCCGAAGCCGACCTGCCGCACCTCACCCGGCGCTTCTGGCGCCACGGCAAGAGCGGCGGCAGCGGGCTCGGCCTGGCCATCGTCCAGGCCATCGTGCAACGCTGCCAATGCCGGCTGGACTTCGACAGCCGCGCGGACGGCCTGCGGGTGACGCTGGAAATGCCGCTGCGCGAGTGATGCGCGGGCACCACGCGCCCCACCCACCCGCCAACCGACTCCGTAGGGCGAATAGCCGCCCCGCGGCTATCCGCCGGACCCAGGCCCAGGCATCGGCGGATAACGCCGCTGGCGTTATCCGCCCTACCCAGGCGCCGACCTGCTTCCGCCGGACCGGGTCTCCGTCCTGCGGACGCCAGGCCACGAGGGTCAGATTCCCTGTCCCAGCAGCACGCCGTTGACCTTCTGTCCGTACAGGTTGACGCCGTCGTTGGCATGGAACTTCTGCCGCGTCTTCTCCACGGAACCGTCCACCAGGCGCGGGTCCTGCGGGCGCTCGTGGCTGTTCATGAAGGCGGCGACGTCCCAGGCGTCGCGGTCGCTGAGGGTACCGGGCTTGCCCAACGGCATGTTGTACTTGATGAAGGAAGCCGCGGTGTTGATGCGGTGCATGCCCGCGCCCCAGTTGAACGACTGCGCGCCCCACAGCGGTGGGAACACCGTCTGCCCCAGAGCCATCTGGCCCTGGCCGTCGGCGCCGTGGCAGATCGCGCACTGCGCGGCATAGACCTTGGCGCCGCGCTCGATGCTGTAGCCGCCTTCCGGCGGGGCCACGTCCGGATAGCCGCGTCCGGGCAGGCTGACCCCGGTCGGCGCCTGGCTCGCCAGCCAATAGGCGTAGACGGTCAGGGCCTTGATCTCCGGGCTGTCGGCCGCCGGCACCTTGCCGTTCATGCTGAACTGGAAGCAGCCCTGCAGGCGCTCGGCGAACGTATTGACCTTGTTGTTCTTGGCGCGGAACGCCGGATAGACCGGGTAGGCCGCCCACTGCGGCGCGGCGTTGGCCCGGCGGCCCTGGTCGAGATGGCAGTTGACGCAGTTGAGCTGGTTGCCGACCAGATGCGGCGCGTTCTTCCGGGTTTCCACGAACAGCGCCTGGCCCTGGCGGACCATTTCGCCGAAGGCGTTGTCCGGGAGGCTGCTTTCCGCCGGCGGCTGGAACGGCTCCGAGGGCGCCGTTGCCGCGTGGACGGGAGCGACCAGCAGGCCGGCGACGACCAGGGAAAGGATCGACGGCATGTTCATGGCTGGCCTCCTGCCTGACCGAGGGTGGCGAAGAACTGGCTGACGCTGCGGATCTCCTCTTCGCTGAGGGATTTGGCGATATGTCCCATCAGATCGTTCGGGTCGTTGCGGCGAGTGCCAAGCTGCCAGGCGCGCAACTGGTTGCTCAGGTACATCTCGCCCTGCCCCTGCAACGGCGGGAAGGCCTCCCCCACGCCGCTGCCGGCCGGACCGTGACAGGTCACGCACTCGGGAATGTTGCGCTCCCAGGCGCCACGCACCGCCAGGGTCTCGCCGGGGCTGCGCGGGGTGGCCACGCGCGACAGCTCCACCGGCTTGGGCGCCGGCATTGCCGCGAGGGTAGTGGCGAGCGCCTGGATCTCGTCGTCGCCGAGAGCATCGGCTATGCCCTTCATCACCGGGTGCTCGCGACTGCCGCCCTGCTTGAGGTCGTGCAGCTGCTTGCTCAGGTAGGCGGCGGGAAGGCCCGCCAGGCGCGGAAAGCCGGCGGCGGCCAGGCCCATGCCATCGGCGCCGTGGCAGGTGACGCAGGCCGCGGCGGCCGGGTTGGCGCCGCCCTGGGTATAGAGTTTCTGGCCGTCCACGGCGGCCTGGGCCGTCGCCGCCAGCAAGGCGGTCAATGAAAACAGCAGTCGGTGTGCAACCGGCATGGCAGGGTTCCTCTCTGGCTTATTGTTTTTAGTTCTAAGTTTAGAACCAAAAAACCTATCGCCGAAAGACCCTACCGCACGCAGGTCTACATCATTTTCCCTACAGGCCCCGGATCACGCCCCTTTCAGCCCCGCGACGATTTCGCAAGAGCGCAGCCGATGGGCGTGCTCGTAGAAGTCGCTGGTGAAGATAAGCTCGTCGGCGCCGGTCTGCTCCAGGAGGATCTCCAGGCGCGCGCGAACCTTCTCCGGACCGCCGATCACCGCCAGGCCGAAGAAGCTGCCGACCGCATCCTGCTCGTGGGGCAGCCACAACGGCGCCATGCTTTCCACCGGCGGCTTCTGTTTCAGGCTCTCGCCGCGGATCAGCGCCAGCACGCGCTGGAAGGCGGTAGTGGCGAGGAACTCGGCCTCTTCGTCGGTAGGTGCGGCGATCAGCGGCACGCCGATCATCGCGTAGGGTTTGTCGAGTACCGCCGAGGGCTGGAAGTTGCTGCGGTAGATGCGCAGCGCCTCGTGCAGGTAACGCGGTGCAAAATGCGAAGCGAAGGCATAGGGCAAGCCTTTCTGCGCCGCCAGGTGGGCGCTGAACAGGCTCGAACCGAGTAGCCAGATCGGCACCTGGGTACCCTCGCCCGGCACCGCCAGCAGGCTCTGCTGGGAACGGCGCGGGCCGAGCAGCATTTCCAGCTCGGCGACCTGCTCGGGGAAGTCGTCGCCGTTGCCCAGGCGATCGCGACGCAAGGCGCGCATGGTCGCCTGGTCGGCGCCCGGGGCGCGGCCAAGGCCGAGGTCGATGCGGCCCGGGTAGAGCGTCTCCAGGGTGCCGAAGTTTTCCGCCACCACCAACGGCGCATGGTTCGGCAGCATCACCCCACCCGAGCCGACGCGGATCCGCGAGGTGCCACCAGCGATATGGCCGATCAGCAGCGCGGTGGCGGAGCTGGCGATGCCATCCATGTTGTGGTGCTCGGCCAGCCAGAAACGGTTGAAGCCCAGGCGCTCCACATGGCGCGCCAGGTCCAGGGAGTTGTGCAGGGCTTCGGCCACGCTGCCGCCGGTGCGCACCGGCACCAGGTCGAGCATGGACAGGGGGATATCAGCAAGCGTTGTCATGAAGGCTCCAATCGGCAGCGGGCGATGGCCAGGGCGCGAGACACGCGCGGAAGGACCTCGCCCGGGGTTTGGATCAATTCTATATCACGCGTTATAGTTTTTGCCCACGGAGAATCCATGGGCTTTTTCCAGCCAAGGAGCGCTGTGGCGTCAGGCGGCCTCGACCGCCAGCAGGGAATCCCAGGCCGCCATCGCGCAGCGGCCGATGGCCAGCAACTGCTGGCGGCTGGCGCCGTCGCGGGCCTGGATCGACAGGCCCTGGAGCACGCTGCTGTAGAAACTGGTGAGCGCGTCGAGATCGGCTCCGGCCGGCACGTCGCCGTCGGCCACGCCTCGTGCGAAACGCTCGCGCAGCAGGCGCGCGGCGCGCCGCCGGTGATCGCGCAGATAGTCTTCGACGCCTTTGTTGGCCGGCGAGAAATTGGTCGTGCTGAGGTCGACCAGGCAACCGCGCGGCTTGCCTTCCGTGGTGTAGCTGACAGCGGCGCTTTCCAGCAGCGCGGCGATCGACTCGCGCGCCGTCGGCAGGGCGAAGGCGCCCTTGGAAAGCTGGCATTCCTGGCTCAGGTAGAGTTCCACCGCCGAACGGAACAGCGCCTCCTTGGAACCATAGGCGGCATACATGCTCGGCGCGCAGATGCCACCCATGGCCTCCTTCAGCGCGGCCATGGTCGCGCCTTCGTAACCGGCCTCCCAGAACACGTCGAGCGCCCGGCGCAATGCCTGTTCACGATCGAAGCCGCAGGGGCGTCCACGCTTGGCCATGGGAATTCCTGAGAAAAAAACACGTCATATGGTAACACCGGCGAACAGTCGCAAGGCTGGAGGGGGTCGCTTGATCCATCACCGCGCTCGATATACACCATGCAGGCTTTTTACTTCTGCCGGTTCTCCCGCTGGGCAAACATGCTCTCCAAGGGCAGACGCCCACCCTTCCTCAGGAGAACCGATCATGTCCAGCTTCAGCGCCCTCGCCAGCTACTTCGCCGCTTCCGCGTTCTACAGCAATGCAGTGACCCCTACTCGCCCGGTTCAGGCCAGCGCGCCCGCATCGACCAGCGAGAAGAAATGAGCCCAAGGAGGCATCCATGCTCTCAGCCCGCTCCCGCAAGGCCCCGACCTATGGCGTCACCTATGTGAGCCTCGAGGATTGCACCCTGCACTTCGAGACCGAGTACATCATCGAGCGCCGCGACGGCAGCCTCGCGCACATGCCGATGCGCACGCCGGTCAGTGAGCGCGAAGCCCTGCAACGCCTGATCGAAAGCTGCATCGACGACTGATACCTCCAGTGCCCGTGTGCCGCTCTCAGGAGCGGCCAGCGGCGTTTTCCCAATCCGCCACCAGCGTCCGCAGTCGCGCGTCGCGCAGTTCGAAGAGTTCCAGCAGCCCCAGTGCCCGGATCGCCGGCAGCAGGGCGCGCAGGTCTTCTTCAGCCTGCCGCCGTTGCGCCGGGGGCAGTTCCTCCTCAAGCAGCAGCCGGGCGTTGGCGATGAACGCGCCGACGCTGCCCTTGCGTATCTCCACGCCGCCCAGGCGGATGCGGTCCTGTCGGTCGGGAAGGATGTCTTCGGCTTTCATGGCGTGCTCCAGGCAAGAATGATGAGCCGCCAGGCTACATCCGCAGTCGAATGGCCTATTATCCATTCCAAGCCAATCATCGTCGTTTTTCCGCCAAATGCTTCCGGAACCCCTGCCCGTCCCGCTCTTCGCCCTGCGCATCGACCGCGCAGCCAGCCGCACGGCCTCCCACCGCCATGCCTGCGGCCAGCTCTACTGCCTGGAGCGCGGCCTTCTGGTGGTCGAGGACGAGCATGGCCGCCAGGCCCTGCCTCCGCGCCAGATCGCCTGGATCCCACCGGGTCACCCACACTCGGCGCACTCCCACGGCAGCCTGGCGGGCTGGAGCGCCTACCTCGCCGCCGAACACTGCCGCGACCTGCCCCGGCACCCCGGCGTGCTCGCCTGCTCGGCTTTCGTGGCGCTGATCGTCGAACGCGCCACCCGCTGGCCGACCGGCTCCGCCTGGAACACCGAACGCGAGAACCTGCTGCGCGTGCTGCTGGACGAACTGCGCCACGCCGTGCCCCAGCGGACCCGCCTGCCCTATCCGGGGGATTCGCGCCTGCGCAGGATCGCCGAGGCATTGCTGGCCAACCCCGGCGATCCGCGACCGGCGGCCGAATGGGCACGCTGGGCGGACCTCAGCAGCCGTAGCCTGAGCCGGCTGTTCGGCGCCGAGACCGGTATGAGCTTCGCGCAATGGCGGCAACTGGCGCGACTGCACGCGGCCGTCGAACGGCTGGCAGCGGGCCAGGCGGTCGGCGAGGTCGCCTGGTCGCTCGGCTACGAAAGCCCGAGCAGCTTCGCCAGTGCCTTCCGCACAGTATTCGGCGAGACGCCGTCCGGCTATTCCAGTCGCGCCAACGAAGCGCTAGCCTGAACCTTCCGCGCCACGAGCCTTTCCCCATGAGCCACGCCAATACGCCCCGCGACTGGGTTCGACGCGCCCCGCAACACGGTGCGGTGGAACGCATCGAGGCTTACTTCGCCGGCCACGGCTACGATCCGCATCGCCACGACACCTATGCCATCGGCCAGACCCTGGCCGGGGTGCAGAGCTTCCGCTATCGCCGCAGCCAGCGCCACAGCCTGCCGGGCGGCTGCCTGGTGCTGCATCCCGACGAGCTGCACGACGGCGAGGCCGGCAGCCAGGAAGGGTTCCGCTACCGGATGCTCTACGTCGAGCCGGCGCTGATCCAGCAGGCCCTCGGCGGCCGGCCGCTGCCGTTCGTGCGCGGGGGCTTGTCCGACGACCCGCGCCTGATCGCCGCCAGCCGGGCCCTGCTACAGGCCATGGATACCCCGCTGGAGCCGCTGGAAGAACAGGACGCCCTGTTCGAACTGGCCCACGCCCTCGACGCCGTGGCCGGCAACCGGGCGCGCGGCAGGCGCCACTTCGACTTCGTCGCCGCCGAGCGCGCCCGGCAGTACATCCACGCGCACCTGGAGCGCCCGCTGGGCCTCGACGAACTGGCGCAGGTCGCCCAGCGCGAACGCTGGAGCCTGTCGCGCGATTTCCGCGCGCTGTTCGGCACCAGCCCCTACCGCTACCTGATCCAGCGCCGGCTGGACATCGCCCGCCGGCTGATGCTCGGCGGCCAGACGCTGGCCGAAGCCGCGCTTGCCGCCGGTTTCACAGACCAGAGCCACATGACCCGCCATTTCGGCCAGAGCTACGGCCTGCCACCGGCACGCTGGCTGCGTATGCTCGGCCGCGCCTAGCCAGGTTGCACGATCATCCAAGACCGCCCGCTCCGTAGCCGCCTACCCTGGCGCCAGAGACCAACCACCGGAGCGCACCGATGTCCACCAGCACAACCCAAGCGATCAACTTCGCCGCCAAGCTCGCCCTGTTCGACGACCGCTGGCAACCCAGGGTGATCGCCCAGATGAACGACTACCAGTTCAAGCTGGTGAAGATCGAAGGCGACTTCGTCTGGCACAGCCACGCCGACACCGACGAGACCTTCATCGTCCTCGCCGGTCGCCTGCGCATCGATTTCCGCGACGGCGCGGTGCACCTGGGCCCCGGCGAGATGTATGTGGTGCCGCGCGGCGTGGAGCACAAGCCGTTCGCCGAGGGCGAGGTGCGCATGCTCCTGGTGGAGCCCTGCGGCGTGCGCAATACCGGCGACCAGGGCGGCGAGCGGACGGCGGTCAACGATCTGTGGATCTGAAACCGCGCCCACGAAAAAGCCCGGCTCGATGGCCGGGCTCTTTCGCTGCGGGTCGTCCTCAATCGGCGACGTGGATCACCACCCGGCCGCGCTTCGGACAGGTTTCCATGTAGCGGTGCGCCTCGACCACCTGGTCGAACTCGAATACCCGGTCGACCACCGGCTTGAGCAGGCGATCGCGGGTCAGTTGCTCGATGTGCGCGAGGGCCTTGCTCACCGACTCGTCGTTGCGTTCCAGGCCCATCTCCGGATGACCGGTGAAATCCATCAGGCAGTGGCGGTAGAACTGCAGATGCTTCTTGAACGCGGCGCAGGCCGGGAACGCCGACTCGTTGCCGCCGTTGCAGCCATACAGCACCAGCTTGCCGCGGGTGGCGGAGACATCGCCGAGCAGGGTCATCTGCGGGCCGCCCAATTCGTCGAGGATGACATTGACGCCCTTGCCCTCGGTGAAGCGCTCGACTTCCAGGACCAGGTCCTGCTCGTCGGTCACCACCACCTTGTCGGCGCCCTGCTCGCGGAGGAACTCGCGCTCCTCGGCGGACTTGGTGGAAGCGATCACCCGCGCGCCGAGAGCCTTGGCCAACTGGATCGAGACCGGTCCGTACATGCGCGCCGCCTCGGTGATCAGCACGGTCTGCCCGGCCTTCAACCCGGCCAGGTCGACCAGGCCGAAATAGGCCACCAGCAGGCCGGTGTAGTAGACGCTGGCCTCCACCGGGGTGAGTACCTCGGGGTAGACCGCCAGGGCCGCGCGTGGCATCAGCACCACGTCGCCATAGGCCGGATAATGATCGGGGGTATGGGCGGGGAAACTGGCCACGCGGGAACCCAGCGGCAGGTCGCCGACGCCGGCGCCGACCGCCAGCACCTCGCCGGCCAGTTCGAAGCCGAGACCGGACGGCAGCGCAGCCTGCTCCGGGGCCAGGTTCTGACGCCAGAGCACATCCTTCCAGCTCACGCCGATCGCCTGGACACGCACCAGGACTTCCCCTGCGGCCGGCGCCGGGGTCGGCAGCTCTTCGCATTTGAGGACCTCTGGCGGGCCAAACTGATGAAAACGGATCACTCGGGACATCGCAAACCTCTGCAGTGCATCACGGGGTGAATAACCTCATGGGTTGTGACTGTATCCGCCCATGCCTGACAAAACCACCCGTCGTTATTGATAATGGCTATGCCTGTCAGTGATCCTATGCCCCTCCGGCACCTCGCCAGGCCCCGCCCCGTCTCGCACGCAAGGCTTGACGGCGAGCCCCCGCGGTTGCAGCCTCTAGCCCCTGGAAACGAGGAACACCATGAACCGAAACGACCTGCGCCGCGTCGATCTGAACCTGCTGATCGTGTTCGAGACCCTGATGCACGAACGCAGCGTGACCCGCGCCGCAGAGAAACTGTTCCTCGGCCAGCCGGCCATCAGTGCCGCGCTGTCGCGCCTGCGCACGCTGTTCGACGACCCGCTGTTCGTCCGTACCGGACGCAGCATGGAGCCCACCGCGCGAGCCCAGGAAATCTTCGCCCACCTGTCGCCGGCGCTGGACTCCATCTCCACCGCCATGAGCCGCGCCAGCGAGTTCGATCCGGCGACCAGCACCGCGGTGTTCCGCATCGGCCTTTCCGACGACGTCGAGTTCGGCCTGCTGCCGCCCCTGCTCCGCCGCCTGCGCGCAGAGGCGCCGGGGATCGTCCTCGTCGTGCGCCGCGCCAACTATCTATTGATGCCGAACCTGCTGGCCTCGGGGGAGATCTCGGTGGGCGTCAGCTACACCGACGAACTGCCGGCCAACGCCAAGCGCAAGACCGTGCGCCGCAGCAAGCCGAAGATCCTCCGCGCCGACTCCGCGCCCGGCCAGCTGACCCTCGACGACTATTGCGCGCGACCGCACGCGCTGGTGTCCTTCGCCGGCGACCTCAGCGGCTTCGTCGACGAGGAACTGGAGAAATTCGGCCGCAAGCGCAAGGTGGTCCTGGCGGTGCCGCAGTTCAACGGCCTCGGCACCCTCCTCGCCGGCACCGACATCATCGCCACCGTGCCCGACTACGCCGCCCAGGCGCTGATCGCCGCCGGCGGCCTGCGCGCCGAGGACCCACCGTTCGAGACCCGCGCCTTCGAACTGTCGATGGCCTGGCGCGGCGCCCAGGACAACGACCCGGCGGAACGCTGGCTGCGCTCGCGGATCAGCATGTTCATCGGCGATCCGGACAGTCTCTGAGCCCTCCGGCGGCTACCTGCACGAGGCGTCGCAACGGGGAAATCGATCGCGCACCGCGAGCCTGTGGCTTATTCCATCGAAAGCACTGTCCATAACCATGGACTGTTACAGAAAACGAAAAACCATGTATCACTGTTCGTGATAATCAAAATCTCATCGTTCGATTAGTTCCCTGCCGGAGCAGCCCGCAGACTTCGCCAATCCCGAAAAACCGACTGGCGGAGTCAAGCATGGAACAGTCATCCCACTTCTTCTGGCGTTACCCCCTCGCACTCGCGGCCGTACTGGTCCTGAGCGCCTGCGGCAAGGCCCCGGAAACCACCCAAGGCATGGCGGCGCCCAAGGTCAGCGTCGCCGAAGTCATCGAACAACCGCTGAACGAGTGGGACGAATTCACCGGCCGCCTGGAGGCCCCGGAGTCGGTGGAGCTGCGCCCGCGGGTATCGGGCTACATCGACCGCGTGGCCTTCCATGAAGGCGCCCTGGTGAAGAAAGGCGACCTGCTGTTCCAGATCGACCCGCGCCCGTTCGAGGCCGAGGTCAAGCGCCTCGAAGCCCAGCTGCAACAGGCCCGCGCGGCCCAGGCGCGGAGCGTCAACGAAGCCCAGCGCGGCGAACGCCTGCGCGCCAGCAACGCGATCTCCGCGGAACTCGCCGACGCCCGCACCACCGCCGCCCAGGAAGCCAAGGCGGCGGTCGCCGCGACCCAGGCGCAACTGGACGCGGCACGCCTGAACCTGAGCTTCACCCGGATCACCGCGCCGATCGATGGTCGCGTCAGCCGCGCCGAGGTCACCGCCGGCAACCTGGTCAACTCCGGGGAGACCCTGCTCACCACCCTGGTCAGCACCGACAAGGTCTACGCCTACTTCGACGCCGACGAGCGCGTGTTCCTCAAGTACGTCGAGCTGGCCCGCCAGGCCGGTCGCGACACGCGCAGCGAGAGCCCGGTGTACCTCGGCCTGAGCAGCGAGGACGGCAACCCGCACCTGGGCCGGCTGGACTTCCTCGACAACCAGGTCAACCCGCGTACCGGCACCATCCGCGGCCGCGCCGTGTTCGACAACGCCAAGGGCGAGTTCACCCCGGGCCTCTACGTGCGCCTGAAGCTGGTCGGCAGCAAGACCTACGCCGCCACCCTGATCAAGGACGAAGCGGTCGGCACCGACCTGGGCAAGAAGTTCGTGCTGGTCCTGGATGGCGACAACAAGACCGTCTACCGCACCGTCGAAATGGGACCGAAGCTGGAGGGCCTGCGCATCGTCCGCAGCGGCCTGAGCAAGGGCGACCGGATCGTCGTGAATGGCCTGCAGCGGGTCCGCCCGGGCATGCAGGTGGATCCGCAGAAGGTCGAGATGGCCAGCGCCGACACCCTGGCCACCCTCGCGCGCCTGCGGCAGTCGGTCGGCGACAGCGAACCACCGAAGGTGGCGGCGTCCAAGGACAACGCCACTCGCAACGAGCCGCGCGGCTGAGCGCGGCGATAGGAAGAACCGATGAATTTCTCCCAATTCTTCATCCAGCGGCCGATCTTCGCCGCGGTGCTGTCGCTGCTGATCCTGATCGGCGGCGCCATCTCCCTGTTCCAGCTACCCATCAGCGAATACCCGGAAGTGGTGCCGCCGACCGTCGTGGTCCGCGCCAACTTCCCCGGCGCCAACCCGAAAGTCATCGGCGAGACCGTCGCCTCTCCCCTGGAACAGGCGATCACCGGGGTGGAGAACATGCTCTACATGTCCTCCCAGTCGACCTCCGACGGCAAGCTGACCCTGACCATCACCTTCGCCCTCGGCACCGACCTGGACAACGCCCAGGTGCAGGTGCAGAACCGCGTCACCCGGACCGAGCCGAAGCTCCCGGAAGAAGTGACCCGGCTCGGCATCACCGTCGACAAGGCCTCGCCCGACCTGACCATGGTCGTGCACCTGACCTCGCCGGATAACCGCTACGACATGCTCTACCTGTCGAACTACGCGGTGCTCAACGTGAAGGACGAACTGGCCCGTCTCGACGGCGTCGGCGACGTCCAGTTGTTCGGCCTCGGCGACTATTCGCTGCGCGTCTGGCTGGACCCGAACAAGGTCGCCTCGCGCAACCTCACCGCCACCGACGTGGTCAACGCCATCCGCGAGCAGAACCGCCAGGTCGCCGCCGGCACCCTGGGCGCGCCGCCGGCGCCGAGCGATACCAGCTTCCAGTTGTCGATCAACACCCAGGGTCGCCTGGTCACCGAGGAAGAGTTCGAGAACATCATCATCCGCGCCGGCGCCAACGGCGAGATCACCCGTCTGCGCGACATCGCCCGGGTCGAGCTGGGCTCCAACCAGTACGCCCTGCGTTCGCTGCTGAACAACAAGCCGGCGGTGGCGATCCCGATCTTCCAGCGTCCCGGCTCGAACGCCATCGAGATCTCCAACCTGGTGCGGGAGAAGATGGCCGAGCTGAAGCACAGCTTCCCGCAGGGCATGGACTACTCCATCGTCTACGACCCGACCATCTTCGTCCGCGGCTCCATCGAGGCGGTGGTGCACACCCTGTTCGAAGCCCTGGTGCTGGTGGTGCTGGTGGTGATCCTGTTCCTGCAGACCTGGCGCGCCTCGATCATCCCGCTGGCCGCGGTGCCGGTGTCGCTGATCGGCACCTTCGCGGTGATGCACATGCTCGGCTTCTCGCTCAACGCGCTGTCGCTGTTCGGCCTGGTGCTGGCCATCGGCATCGTGGTGGACGACGCCATCGTGGTGGTGGAGAACGTCGAGCGCAACATCGGCCTCGGCCTCAAGCCGGTGGAAGCCACCAAGCGTGCCATGCGCGAGGTGACCGGGCCGATCATCGCCACGGCGCTGGTGCTCTGCGCGGTGTTCATCCCGACCGCGTTCATCTCCGGCCTCACCGGGCAGTTCTACCGCCAGTTCGCCCTGACCATCGCGATCTCCACGGTGATCTCGGCGTTCAACTCGCTGACCCTGTCGCCAGCGCTGGCGGCGGTCCTGCTCAAGGGCCACCACGAGCCGAAGGACCGCTTCTCGGTGTTCCTCGACAAGCTCCTCGGCAGTTGGCTGTTCCGTCCGTTCAACCGTTTCTTCGACCGCGCCAGCCATGGCTACGTCGGCACGGTGAACCGGGTCCTGCGCGGCAGCTCGATCGCCCTGCTGGTCTACGGCGGGCTGATGGTGCTCACCTACTTCGGCTTCTCCAGCACGCCGACCGGTTTCGTCCCGCAGCAGGACAAGCAGTACCTGGTGGCCTTCGCCCAGTTGCCCGACGCGGCCAGCCTGGACCGTACCGAGGCGGTGATCAAGCAGATGTCCGAGATCGCCCTGGCGCAGCCCGGCGTGGCGGACTCGGTGGCCTTCCCCGGCCTGTCGATCAACGGCTTCACCAACAGCCCGAACAGCGGCATCGTGTTCACCCCGCTGAAGCCGTTCGACGAGCGCAAGGACCCGAGCCAGTCGGCCGGTGCCATCGCCGCCGCGCTGAACGCCAAGTACGCCGACATCCAGGACGCCTACATCGCGATCTTCCCGCCGCCGCCGGTACAGGGGCTGGGGACCATCGGCGGCTTCCGCCTGCAGATCGAGGACCGTGGCAACCAGGGCTACGAGGAGCTGTTCAAGCAGACCCAGAACATCATCACCAAGGCCCGTGCGCTGCCTGAGCTGGAACCCAGCTCGGTGTTCTCCAGCTACCAGGTCAACGTGCCGCAGATCGACGCCGACATCGACCGCGAGAAGGCCAAGACCCACGGCGTGGCGATCAGCGACATCTTCGACACCCTGCAGGTCTACCTCGGCTCGCTGTACGCGAACGACTTCAACCGCTTCGGCCGTACCTACCAGGTCAACGTCCAGGCCGAGCAGCAGTTCCGCCTCGAACCCGAGCAGATCGGCCAGCTGAAGGTGCGCAACAACCTCGGCGAGATGGTCCCGCTGGCGTCCTTCATCAAGGTCAGCGACACCTCCGGTCCGGACCGTGTGATGCACTACAACGGCTTCATCACCGCCGAACTCAACGGCGCCCCGGCCGCGGGCTACAGCTCCGGCCAGGCGCAGGCGGCGATCGAGAAGCTGCTGAAGGAGGAACTGCCCAACGGCATGACCTACGAGTGGACCGAGCTGACCTACCAGCAGATCCTCGCCGGCAATACCGCGCTGTTCGTCTTCCCGCTCTGCGTGCTGCTGGCCTTCCTCGTGCTGGCCGCCCAGTACGAGAGCTGGAGCCTGCCGCTGGCGGTGATCCTGATCGTGCCGATGACCCTGCTGTCGGCGATCACCGGGGTGATCCTGGCCGGCAGCGACAACAACATCTTTACCCAGATCGGCCTGATCGTTCTGGTGGGGCTGGCGTGCAAGAACGCGATCCTGATCGTCGAGTTCGCCAAGGACAAGCAGGAGGAAGGCATGGACCGCGTCGCCGCGGTGCTGGAAGCCTGCCGCCTGCGCCTGCGGCCGATCCTGATGACGTCCATCGCCTTCATCATGGGCGTGGTGCCGCTGGTGATCTCCACCGGCGCCGGCGCCGAGATGCGCCATGCGATGGGCGTGGCGGTGTTCTCCGGGATGATCGGGGTGACCTTCTTCGGCCTGCTGCTGACGCCGGTGTTCTACGTCCTCATCCGCCGCTTCGTGGAGAACCGCGAAGCGCGCCGCGCCGCCAACGACAAAGGCCTGCCAGAGGTGCATGCATGATTCACGCGCAGTCGATCCGGAGCGGGCTCGCGCCCGCCCTGGGTCTGTTCAGTCTGCTGGCGCTCAGCGCCTGCACGGTGGGTCCGGACTACCGGACCCCCGACACCGCGGCGGCGAAGATCGACGCCACGGCGAGCAAGCCCTACGACCGCAGCCGCTTCGAAAGCCTGTGGTGGAAACAGTTCGACGATCCGACCCTGAACCAGTTGGTCGAACAGTCGCTGAGCGGCAACCGCGACCTGCGCGTGGCCTTCGCCCGCCTGCGCGCCGCCCGCGCCCTGCGCGACGACGTGGCCAACGATCGCTTCCCGGTGGTCACCAGCCGCGCCAGCGCCGACATCGGCAAGGGCCAGCAACCGGGAGTGACCGAGGACCGGGTCAACAGCGAGCGCTACGACCTTGGCCTGGATAGCGCCTGGGAGCTTGATCTGTTCGGGCGCATCCGTCGCCAGCTGGAGTCCAGCGACGCCCTCAGCGAAGCGGCCGAGGCCGACCTGCAGCAACTGCAGGTCAGCCTGATCGCCGAGCTGGTGGACGCCTACGGCCAGCTGCGCGGCGCGCAACTGCGCGAGAAGATTGCCCTGAGCAACCTGGAGAACCAGAAGGAGTCGCGCCAGCTCACCGAGCAACTGCGCGACGCCGGGGTCGGTGCCGAACTCGACGTACTGCGCGCCGATGCGCGCCTGGCGGCCACCGCCGCCAGCGTGCCGCAACTGCAGGCGGAAGCCGAGCGCGCCAGGCACCGTATCGCCACCCTCCTCGGCCAACGGCCGGAAGAGTTGACAGTGGACCTTTCGCCGCGCGACCTGCCGGCGATCACCAAGGCCCTGCCGATCGGCGATCCCGGCGAGCTGCTGCGCCGCCGACCGGACATCCGCGCCGCCGAACGGCGCCTGGCCGCCAGCACCGCCGACGTCGGCGTGGCCACCGCCGACCTGTTCCCGCGGGTCAGCCTCAGCGGCTTCCTCGGCTTCACCGCCGGGCGGGGCTCGCAGATCGGCTCAAGCGCCGCCCGCGCCTGGAGCGTCGGCCCGAGCATCAGTTGGGCCGCCTTCGACCTCGGCAGCGTGCGTGCCCGCCTGCGCGGCGCCAAGGCCGACGCCGACGCCGCGCTGGCCAGCTACGAACAGCAGGTGCTGCTGGCCCTGGAAGAATCGGCGAATGCCTTCAGCGACTATGGCAAGCGCCAGGAGCGCCTGGTCTCGCTGGTCCGCCAGTCGGAAGCCAGCCGCGCCGCCGCGCAACAGGCGGCGATCCGCTACCGCGAAGGCACCACCGATTTCCTGGTGCTGCTGGACGCCGAACGCGAGCAACTCTCCGCCGAAGATGCCCAGGCCCAGGCCGAGGTCGAGCTGTACCGCGGCATCGTGGCGATCTACCGCTCCCTCGGCGGTGGCTGGCAACCCAGCGCCTGAACCGGCTATCCCCGGCCGATGGAAATCGGCCACTCCAGCCCCGCGATTGCAGCTCCTGGTCGCGGGGCTTTTTTATGCGCAGCGCGGGGCGGACGCTCGGTCGAGCCCCACGTCGTTTCTCGGCGATGGCGTAGAGGCTCGGCGGCCATTGCCGCGGGCTATTCCCGCCGCTCCGGCTGCGCGGAGTGGATATACAGGGTGTAGGTATCCGCCGGCCGGGGCGCGCCCGCCAGGTCGAGGGCATGACCGATGGCGCCGCGATGGTAGGTGCCATGGTTGACGATATGGAAGAGGATCTCCTGGCGCGTCATGCCGCCGTCGCGGCCATCGGCGAAGCGGAAGCGCAGCCATTCGCCGCGACGCTCCAGCGGCAGCTCGGCGACATAGCCGGCGAACCAGGCGGCCGAATCCTCCAGCCGGCGACGCAGGACGTCGTAGCCAGGCACCACCTCGCTGTTGGTCTGTTGGTGGGGCGCCGGCTCGCCCAGCAGGCGCGCCCTGAACAGTTCCTCGACGATCGCCATGTGATTGAGCTGTTGCAAGGCGAAGGCCAGCGAGGCCGGGAACGCCTCGGCGTCGATCCGGGCGATGGCATCGAGGGTGCGGCGGTCGGACCAGGCCTTGTAGTTGAAGGACTCGACCAGCAGGTCGACTTGCAGGGTGGGTCGGGACATGTGGCGGGCTTCCGTGTCCATTCGCTGAGGGAGCCGGATCATAGCCCGGAGACAGTGCTCAGCGCTCGCCCTGCAACCCTTCCAGGCGTGCATCGCAGAGGTCGCGCAGGCGGTCGCGGAGGGTGCGCCCGGCGCTGTCCAGCTCGGGCCGCGCGTAGAGCGCCAGCTCCAGGCCAGCGATGGGCGGGAAGCCGGCCTGCGCGCCAAGCAGGCGATGCTCGGGCCCGACGCAGCCCAGCGGCAGCAGGCTGACCCCCAGTCCGGCGCCGACCGCGGCCACCAGGCTGGCCAGGCTGGCGCTGGAATAGCCGATGCGCCAGCGACGCCCGATGCTCTCCAGGGCATGGATCATCTCCTGGCGATACAGCGCGCCGACCGGGAACACCACCAGCGGCACCGGCTCCTCCGGCGAACCCTCGCCGAACGGCCGCGCGGCGCTGCCGAACCAGCCCAGCGGCTCGGCCCAGCGTGCATGGCAGTCGCTGTCGGCCCCCCACTGCTTGACCAGCAGCAGGTCCAGCTCGCCGCTGCGGTAGAGGCGCAGCAGGTGATGGCTGAGACCGCTCTCGACCTCCAGGCGCAGTCGCGGACGCTCTTCGGTGAAGCGCGTCAGCACCGGCATCAGCACTTCGCCGGCGAGGTCTTCCGGCACGCCAAGGCGCAGCACACCGTCGCCATGGACCGGGCTGAGGGCCTCGCTGGCCTCGTCCGAGAGCCGCAGCAGGCGCCGCGCGTAGCCAAGCAGGCGCTCGCCTTCCTCGGTCGGCAAAACCTGCCGCTGGCTGCGGTCGAGCAGGCGGCAACCGAGGTTCTGTTCGAGGCGGATGACCTGCTGGCTGACGGTGGACTGGGTCAGGTGCAGGTGTTCGCCGGCGCGGGTGAAGTTGCCGGTATCGACAACGCTGACGAAGGTACGGAGCAGGACCAGATCGAGCATGCACACTCCCACTGAAAGGCATTCCATCATTTAATTTCAGCATACATGACATCGACGCCATACTTTTCGCCAACGCCTATCGGAGCCCATCGACATGTCCCTGGCCAATCTATGCAGGAGCGGAGCCATGCTGGTCTGCGCAGCATTCAGCGGAGGCGCCGGCGCGAGCGACGCCGGAGCATTGCTCGAAGCCGCGCGTCGCGGCGATACCGCGCAGGTCGCCAGCCTGCTCGAACGCAAGGTCGAGGTCGACGCGCCCAGCGCCGACGGCAGCACCCCGCTGCTGCTGGCCACCGCCAACGACCACCTGGCGGTGGCGCGCCAGTTGATCGAGGCCGGCGCCGACGTCAACCGGCAGAACAGCCGGCTCGACAGTCCGTATCTGCTGGCCGGCGCCGAGGGCCGCCTGGAAATCCTGCGCCTGACCCTGCTCCACGGCGCCGACCTGAAGAGTACCAACCGCTATGGCGGCACCGCGCTGATCCCGGCCTGCGAACGCGGCCATGTGGAAGTGGTGAAGACGCTGCTGCAAGCCGGGGTCGATCCCAACCATGTCAACAAGCTCGGCTGGACCGGGCTGCTCGAGGCGATCCTGCTCAGCGACGGCGGTCCGCGCCACCAGGAGATCGTGCGCCTGCTGATCGACGCCGGCGCCGACGTCAACCTGGCCGATGCCGACGGCGTCAGCCCGCTGGCCCACGCCCGCCAGCGCGGCCAGGGCGGGATCGAGCGGCTGCTGCTGGCCGCCGGCGCCCAATGAAAGCGAAGGAGAAAGACATGTCCGATGAAACCTTCATGCGCGAGGCCATCGCCCTCGCCCGCGCCAACGTCGAGGCCGGCGGCCGCCCGTTCGGCGCCGTGCTGGTGCGCGACGGGCGGGTCCTGGCCCGCGGCGTCAACCAGATCCACGAGACCCACGACCCCAGCGCCCACGCCGAGCTGCAGGCGATCCGCCAGGCCAGCCAGGCGCTCGGCAGCCCGCGCCTGGACGGTTGCGTGATCTACGCCAGCGGCCATCCCTGCCCGATGTGCCTGGCCGCCATGCATCTCTGCGGCATCCAGGCGGCCTGGTTCGCCTATTCCAACGAGGACGGCGAAGCGTTCGGCCTGTCCACGGCCACGCTCTACGCCGAGATGGCGCGCCCGCCACAGCGGCAGAGCCTGCCGCTACGCGCCCTGCGTCCTGCCGGCGAAGAGGGTCTGTACCGGCAATGGCGGCAACGCCAGGCATGAGCGCGCGAATCCCTTCCGGCGGCCAGGCCGCCACCGGCGTCGGCGCGGCGGAGGTCAGTTGGGTCGGCCTGCTGGTGATCTTCTGCCTCGGCATCAACCTGCGACCGATCCTCACCGGCATCGGCCCGCTGCTCGAGGAAATCACCGCCGGCACCGGTCTCGGCTTCCAGGGCGCGTCGCTGCTGACGGTGTTGCCGGTGCTCTGCATGGGCCTGGTGGCGCTGTTGCTGCCCTGGCTCGGGCGCTGGCTGGCCGAGCACCGCGGCATCGTCTGCGGACTGCTGGCCATCGCCGCGGCCTGCCTCTGGCGCCTGGAACTGGATAGCGGGCTGGCGCTGATCGCCAGCGCCGCGCTGGCCGGCAGCGGCGTGGCGATCATCCAGGCGCTGGTACCGGGCGTGGTCAAGCGCTGGTTCCCGAGGCGGGTCCCGGCGGCGATGGGCCTCTACTCGGCCTCGCTGATGGCCGGCGGCGGAACCGCGGCGGTGCTCAGCCCACGGATCGCCGACCACTTCTCCAGCTGGCAGGCCGGCCTCGGCGCCTGGGCCGTACCGGCCCTGCTGGCGCTGCTGCTGTGGATGTTCGCGCGGCCGAGGGAGGTGCTGCCGAGCGCTGGCGAGGGGCCGGTCCGGCACTTCTTCGGCAATCGCCGTGGCTGGCTGCTGGCGGTGTATTTCGGGTTGATCAACGGCGGCTACACCAGCATGGTGGCCTGGTTGCCGGTGTACTACCGCCAGCTCGGCTGGAGCGCCCAGGACAGCGGCGGGCTGGTCGGGATCATGACCATCTTCCAGGTGCTCGCCGCGCTCAGCGTGCCGCTGCTGATTCGCCGCCGCCTCGACCGCCGGCCCTGGCTGCTGGCCGCGCTGCTGGTCCAGCTCGGCGGCTTCTGCGGCCTGCTGCTGATGCCGCTGCAGCACGCGGCGCTGTGGGTGGCGTTGATCGGCTACGGCCTGGGCGCCTGCTTCGCCCTCAGCCTGACCCTGACCCTCGACCACCTCCACGAGCCGCGTGCGGCGGGAAGCCTGGCGGCCTTCGTGCAGGGCATCGGCTTCATCATCACCGGCATCGTGCCCTACCTGACCGGCTGGCTGCGCGACGCCACCGGCAGCTTCCAGGCCTCCTGGCTGCTGCTCGCGGCGAGCGTGGTGGCGATGTTGCTGGTGACCCTGCGCTTCGCCCCGTCCGGCTATGCCCGGGCCATGGGCGATACGCGCGACTGAGCGGCGGACCTCCGCGCCCGCCATTGCGGGCGCGGGTGGCGCTTCAGTAATGGGTGGCGATATAGATGCGGTAGCTGATGATGGCCAGCATGCAGATCACCCCGACCCACATGAGGAACAGGCCGAACGGCGTGTCGCGCTTGGTGAAACCCGTGCCGATGAAGAGCATGCCCAGCACGATGATTGCGAAAGTGACGCCGTAGGAATCCATGTTTACCCTCGTTGGCCGCGTTCCTGACATACTTGTCAGTCTAGCTCCAAGCCCGCTAGAACTGCGTTGATATTTATCAGCCTGCGGTCAATCTCGGGCAAATTCATCGAACTTGAGGAAACGCCTGGCTGCGAGCGGCAAGGTCGCGCAAGATCGCCTGGATCTCGCCGAAGTCCGGCCGCTCGCTCACCCGTGGCAGCGCGCAACGTCGCTGCAACTCGACCAGCGCCGCACGTAGCGAGGCCTGCCCCGGCAGCGCCTCGCTGCGCTCGAGCAACTCTTCCAGCAGGCAGGCGAAGGCACGCACTTCCAGGCGCCGCAGGGCGCCGGCGAGCACGGCGTCGTCCGGGAGGAAGGACGCGGCGCCGAAATCGCCCAGCAGGCAGGCACCCTCCTCGCGCCAGAGGATGTTATGCGCATAGAAGTCGCCATGGCTGATGCCGCGTCCATGCAGATGGGCCATCAACCCGGCGAGCGAGGCCGCCAGGCGCAGCGCCGTGGCCAGCTCGAAGCGCAGTCCCGGCGGATAGACGTCGCGGGTACAGGACTCCAGGCTCGGCGGCCCCGCCAGGTTGCGATAGGCGTCGTCGAGCAGCTCCAGCACCAGCCCGTCGCGCCCTTGCGGATGCCCGGCGAGCCGGCCGAGCACCTCGATCAATTGCGCATGGCGCCCCGCCGCCAGGCAGGCGGCCATCTCGCTGGCAGGGGTGCCATCGCTGGTCACTTCGCCCTTGAACAGCTTCAGCGCCACCGTGCGCGTCGAGCCGTCCGGCTGGCGCCAGCCGGCGCGATGGATGACCCCGGAGGCTCCTTCGCCGATCAGCCCTTCCAGGCTCAGCTCGCTCCAGTCCAGCGCGGCGATGCCGCTGTCGGCCAGCGCCGGCAGGCGGCACAACGGGTTGCCGGCGTAGGCCAGCCAGGCCAGGCGCGGCAGCGTCGCCAGCCAGGCCGGCAGGCGCTGGAAACGGTTGGCGGCGATCCGCAGCAGTTCCAGGCCTTCGCAAGCGGCCATGCTCTCGGGCAAGGCCTCCAGGCGGTTGCCAGCCAGCATCAGCTTCTGCAACGGCCGGCGACCCAGTTCCTCGGGCAGCGTGGCAATCCGGTTGTCGGTGAGGATCAGCCAGCGCAACGCCGGCGGCAGGGCCGCGGCCGGCACCCGCTCGATGCGGTTGGACTTGAAGCCGACCATGCTCAGCGCCGGACAGTCGCCCACCGCCGCCGGCAATTCGGCGAAGTCGTTGGCGGAACAGAACAGCACCTTGAGACGATGCAGCCGGCCGAGGTCGTCCGGCAGGCTGTCCAGGGCGTTGCCGCTGAGGTTGAGCACCTCCAGGGAGTCGGCCAGTTCGAAGATTTCCCGGGGGAACTCGCGCAGGCCGCAGGACAGGTCCAGGCGCGTGGCGCCGGCCAGTTCGCCGCTGCGCAGTTGCTGCAAGGTGTGCATGGTTCGACGGACTCCGGCCAGGGCGGATGGAAAGCCGCGCATGATAGCCAAGGCGTTGCGGAACGCGCACCCTCGCCGTGCTAGAGTGGCCGCCCCGAATCGACAGGACCACAGAGAATGGAACTCTCCCCCGCCGAACGCCAACTCCTGCTGGCCCATCGCCTGGCCGTGTTCGACGGCTGCGTGGTATACGACGCCCAACCGCCGGTGTCCGCCGAACACGTCCAGCGTCTTGCCGAAGGCCTGGCCGGACCGATTCCAGAAGACCTGCTGCGCCTCTGGCGCACCTGTTTCGGCGGGCGCCTCGGCTATGACCTGGAAGTCGACTACGACGGCCACCGCCACCCGTTCTCTTTCAGCGAACTGTTCTATCCGGACAGCGACGGCTACCACGACCTCTGGGGCTGGATCGAACACGAGCGCGAGCTGGCGGCGGAAGCCGCGGCAGAAGAAGGCTGCGACTGGAACGGCAAGCTGGCCTACCTGCCGTTCGGTGGCTTCGAGTACCTGGAGCGGCTCTACGTCTGCGTCGAACCCGGCCCCGAGTATGGCGCGGTAATCGCCTGGAGCCACGGCCTGCCGCCGGCCTGGGCCGGACGCCTGCACCAGGATTCGCTGACGCGCCTGGCCGACGACGTCGGCGGGCTGTTCCGCCTGCTGTCCTTCGAACAGGACCCGTTCGACGCCGAGAACGCCTGCGGCGTGGCCGACGAGCTACTGGAAGCGCTGGACGCCCTGGAGGCCGCCGGGGAGCCCGGCAAGGCGCTGAAGGGCCGCCTGGAAGTCCTGCTGCGCCAGCGCATCCTCGACTGGCGGCCGGCCCTCGCCGACGGCAGCCTGGCCGCCGAGCCAAGGCTGCGTCAACTGGCCCTGGCCGAAGCTGCGCAAGACGGCGATATCGACCTGCTGCAACGCCTGCGCGATGCCGGCTGCGACTTCGCCGAAACCTTGCGCGGACGCGGCGGCGTGCTGGAGGCCTGCCTCGCCCGCGGGCGCCTGGAGGCCGCCGGATGGCTGCTCGACCAGGGCGTCGCGGTGCACCAGGACAGCCTGCAGATTGGCGCCGCGCACCTCGATGCGCTCCTGGCCGAACGCCTGTTGCGGCTCGGCGCGATCTCCGACCCGAATACGGTGCTCCTCGCCCTGCAATACGGCGACGCCGACGCCGCGCGGATCATGGCGCGACCGCTGCTGGAGGAGTCGCCGGCGCGGGCCAGCGCCCTGCGCCTGGCCCTCGCCAGCCGCGCCGAGCGCGAGCGCAGCGACGCCAGGCGGGTCAGGTCGGGAAAGATGGGCAGCAACCGCAGTCCCGACGACTACCTGGCCCTGGCCGAGCGCCTGGAGCGCTTCCTCGCCGAGCTGCCTGGCTGAGGCTCAACCCTCCGGTCCCTGCACCTCGATGAAGGAACCGTCGGCCAGTCGCTCGAACGCCCGTCCCGGCGGCGCGTCGAGCAGCGGCAGGATGCTGTCGTCGGCGTTCAGCACCGAGCCCAGGCTGACGTAGGCGGTGGTCCCGGCGGTATTCATGTAGTCGTCCGACTCGTCGCCGGCCATCAGCCGCCAGCCGCTGTCGTTTTCCTCTTCCGGCGCCTCGCGGTAGAGGTAGCCGACCGCCTTCCCCTCGTCTATCACCCGGCGCGTCACGAAGCAGCGCCGGGCATAGCGCGAGATCGGCGTTTCCCGCGGGTCGTGCTCGGTGTTGATGATGTGCCGCGCCTCGAAGACGATGCGCTCGCCCAGCGACAGGTCGCGGATGTATTGCGGATAGTTGTCCAGGCGGCCGCTGAAGGCGCCATCCGCCTCGATGCCCTCGACCGTCACCCAGAGCCGCTCGGCGCGCGGCGCATCGGGGTTGTCGGTATCGAAGGCGAAGATCAGCTTGACGCTTTCCCCGGCGGCGACCCGGTCGATGGTCTCCGCGTCCGGTTTGTAGAAGGTGTAGGGATGGCGGACAGCGATCGCGCTGGCGTCCACCAAGGTCCACGAGGCCATGTCGACTCCCGCTTGGCTGGCTACGCGGCGCCCGTAGCCTGGGCTGCCACGGGCACGCCGGTGCCCGGGCGGCATGGGTGGAATGGCGTGGCCGAGGTTCGGGTCGCGGCGCCCACCGGCAGGTCGAAGCCATGCCCGGCCAGGAACCGCCCTTCGGCCCGCCTACCCAGAGGAAAGTAGCAGCGCCGCCGCGCAGCCGCCAGCAACGGGCTGTCGCAGAGCGCCGCCCCGGATGGGGCGGCGGCGCGCCTTCAGAGGATTTGCAGCGGGTATTCGACGATCAGGCGGACTTCGTCGAGGTCCGACTCGAAGCTGTCGGAGCGCACCGTGGCCTGGCGCACGCGGAACGCCAGGTCCTTGGCCGCGCCGCCCTGCACCACGTACTTGACCTCCACGTCGCGTTCCCAGCGGCCCTGGTTGGTCAGCGGGTTGCCGTTGGCGTCGGTGCGCATGTAGACGCTGTTGGCATTCGAATAATCGGCGTCCCAGCCCTTGCCATAGCGGGTCATGAAGCTCAGCCCCGGCACGCCGAAGGCGGCCATGTCGAGGTCGTAGCGGAGCATCAGCGAGCGTTCCTTGGGCGAGTTGAAGTCGCTGTACTGGATCGAGTTGTCCAGGTAGATGGAGTCGGTCTGGCGCAGGTAGTCGAAGTCGTCGTCGCCGTTGTTGCGCTGGTACGACAGCAGCACCTGGTGCGGGCCGTAGGCGAAGCCGCCGCGCACGCTCCAGATGTCGTTGTCGAGTTCGCCCATCACCTGCCTGCCCTGGTCCTTGACCTTGTAGTAGTTGGCGCCGCCGAGCAGGGACAGCTTGTCGTCCAGCGGATAGTTGAAGCTGGTGCCGGCGTAGTACTGGTCCCAGGCGTCCTTCTGGCGGCTGCCGTAGAGGCTGACGCTCCAGTGCTCGGTGGCCTGGTAGTCGCCGCCGGCGTAGGCGACCCACGGCGAGTCGATGCGCCGGCCGGTGTAGAAGCTGTAGAAGTCGTCGCTGCCGCTGGTGCTGTTCGGCTGGGTCATCGAGTTCAGCTTGCCGGCCTGCAGGGTCAGGCCCTTCGCCAGGCTGTCGTTGACCAGGGTAAAGCCGCGGAAGCTGGAGGGGAACAGCCGGCTGTTGCCGTACTGGATCACCGGGGTTTCCGGGAACACGTCGCCGACCCGCAGCACGGTGCCGTACCAGCGCAGCTTGACCGCGCCGCCGGCTCGCGAATAGTCGTCCTGCGGCCGACCCTGGTCGTCATAGGGCAGCAGGTCGACGCTACCGCCGGCGCCGGAACGCCCGCCGCCGCTGTCCAGGCGCACGCCGAGCTGGGCGAAGGCGTCGATGCCGACGCCCAGCGTGCCCTGGGTGAAGCCCGAGGAGAAGTTGGCCATGAAGCCCTGCACCCATTCCTCGGTATAGCCGCCGCCCGCCGGGCTCGATTGGCCCTTGCGGAAGTCGCGGTTGAAGTAGAAGTTGCGCAGCAGCAGGTTGACCTCGCTGCCCTCGATGAAACCTTCCTTGCTCCGCTCGGCGTTCTCCTCGGCGACGGCCGAGGCCATCACTCCAGCGCCCAGCAGCAGTGGAAGCGTCCACAGTCGTTTCTTTCCATCCCCTTGCATGGCGATTGCTCCAGATCGGTTCATGTCTGTTTTTCTTCTGCGGCCATGCCTTGCGGCGCTGGCTGTGCGTGAACTTCTGGTCGATCGCGCCCCCGCGCAGTCCTGCCGCAACCGGCATTGACCGTGAGGCTGATTCTGGATCCGGGGAAATGACGCAGACATGAGGCGGGGATTACCTTTCCGCAATCTTAACTCGCACTTAATGCGCTTCGCGCAGACTCCTCCGCCATGCAACGGAGCATCGCCGAAGTTATCGGAAACGTAATTTTCCACTCACCCTCGGGTAATCCGTCCGCTCTTACTCTTTGCTCAAACGGGACGAATACCTCGCCCCGGCGACGAGCCAACCCGAGAGGTTTGCCATGAAGATCATCCCGATGCTGCTGGCCGCCCTGCTGGCGACCGGCGCCGGCACTGCCCAGGCCCAGGACGGCAGCGAACGCTCCTGGCAGTACAACGCCGAATTCCGCGCCGCGCAGAAAGAACTGCGCGAGAAGCGCCTGCAGAAGCAACAACTGGAAGCGCAAGCGCAGAAGACCGACCGCAGCAAATGCGCCGAGCGCAAGAACGGCAACGGCTGAGCAGCCTTTCACCGAGCAATACACTTGTCCTTTTTGGGTTGCTCCTTTGGACAAGTCCTGAGGCGCCAGTCATGGCGCCTTTTTTTATCCGCCGTCGCGCCTGGCGGAAGAAGGCGGCATGGTCGCCAGCGACCAGCCGCCCTCCCCGCTCCCCGCCTTACTCCTGCAATGCCCGCGGCCGCTGGCTGCGGCGCTCGGCGGCAGGCGCCGGGCTGGCCTGGAGCTGGAAGTCGAAATCCAGTTCGGCGAAGCGTCCGCCCTCCACGCCGCGGTCGCGGGCCGCGGCGGGGTCGTCGTTGAAGCGCAGGTCGCCGATCAGCCCATCGCGGGTGGCGTAGGCGAAGTCGTCCCACAGGTAGCGGTCGCCCGCCAGGTTGATCTGAGTGGTCAGGTGGCGATGGCCGGGCGCCGAGACGAAGAAGTGGATGTGCGCCGGCCGCTGGCCGTGGCGGCCGAGGCGGTCGAGCAGTTCCTGGGTCGGGCCGTCGCTCGGGCAACCGTAGCCGGAGGGCACGATGCTGCGCGCACGGTAGCGGCCGTCGGCGTCGGTGCGGATGCGCCGGCGCAGGTTGTATTCGGACTGACTGCTGTCGAAGTAGGAATAGGTGCCTTGGGTATTGGCGTGCCAGACGTCGACGATGGCTCCGGCCAGCGGCTGGCCGTCGGGACCGCTGACGCGGCCCTGGAGGAACATCACGGTGCCGGGGTCGCGGCCGTCGTCCATCCGTGCCTCGCCGTCGCTCAGCGGCGCGCCGGCGACGTACAGCGGCCCTTCGATGGTGCGCGGCGTGCCGCCGGTGAGGCCGGCCTCGGCGTCCTGGGCGTCGAGCAGCAGGTCCAGGTAATGCTCCAGGCCCAGCCCGGCGGCCAGCAGGCCGGCCTCCTGGCGGCTGCCCAGGCGGTTCAGGTAGTCCACCGCTTTCCAGAATTCGTCGGGCGTGACCTGCATCTCTTCGATCAGCTTCGCCGTGTCGTCGAGGATGCGCCGCACCAGGGCCTTGGTGCGCGGATCGCCGCGTTCGTTGAGCTGGCCGCTGGCCTCTTCGAAGAAGCGCTGGACGTCGGCAGTCTGGGAAATCTTCACGGTCATGGCGTTTGCCTCTGCTTGTTGTTGTCGGGCGTGGGAAGGGAATCTCAGCGGTCGTCGGCATGGATCGACGAGGGATGCCGGCAAAGCCCGTCGATCTCGATGTCCATGTAGGGAAACAGCGGCAGCCGGGTCAGGGTGTCGTGCAGCGCCTCGACGCTGGGCAGGTCGAACAGGCTGTAGTTGGCGTAGTGCCCGGCGATTCGCCAGAGGTGCCGCCAGCTGCCCTCGCGCTGGAGGCGCTGGGCCATTTCCTTCTCCTCGGCCTTGAGCCGCTCGGCCTGTTGCGGGTCCATGTCGACGGGCAACTTCACGGTCATCTTCACGTGGAACAGCATCGGTCGTTTCTCCTCTGTCTGCGGAATGGCTTCAGCGCCGGCGGAAGCGCGCCAGGCGCTCCTCGTCGAGCGCCAGGCCGAGACCCGGCGCACGCGGCACGTGCAAGTGGAAATCCTGGTAGCGCGGCGACTCGAGGAGGATGTCCTCGGTCAGCAACAACGGGCCGAACAGTTCGCTGTGCCAGGCCAGGCGGTCGAGGGTGACGAAGGCGTGGGCGGCGGCCAGGGTGCCGATGCCGCCCTCGAGCATGGTCCCGCCGTACAGGCCGATCCCGGCCGCCTCGGCGATCGCCGCGCTACGCAGCACCGCGCGCGGTCCGCCGTTCTTGGCGATCTTCAGGGCGAACACCGGGGCGGCGCCCTCGCGAGCCAGGTGGAAGGCATCCTCGACGCTCTCGATGGCCTCGTCGGCCATGATCGGCGCGCCGCCGCGGCTGCTCAGGCGCGCCAGGCCGATGCGGTTGTGGCGGGCGATGGGCTGTTCGATCAGGGCGATGCCGTTGTCGCCGAGCGTCGCGCAGGCACGCTGGGCAACGCCTTCGTCCCAGGCCTGGTTGACGTCCACCCGCACGCTGGCGCGCTCGCCAAGGGCGCGCTTGATGGCGATCGCGTGGGCCACGTCGGCATCCACCTCACCGGCGCCGATCTTCAGCTTGAAGTGCCGGTGGCGGCGCAGGTCGAGCATCCGCTCGGCTTCCTCGATGTCGCGGCCGGTGTCGCCGCTGGCCAGGGTCCAGGCCACCTCCAGGCTGTCGTGCAGGCGGCCGCCGAGCAGTTCGCTGACGGCCAGGCCGAGGCGCTTGCCATGGGCGTCGAGCAAGGCGGTCTCGACCGCCGAGCGGGCGAAGGTGTTGCCCCTGATGTGCCGGTCCAGGCGCTGCATCGCGGCATTCACGTTGTCCGCCGGCTGGCCCAGCAGCAACGGGGCGAAATGCGCGTCGAGATTGCTCTTGATGCTCTCCGGGCTCTCGCTGCCGTAGGCCAGGCCACCGATGGTGGTGGCTTCGCCGAGGCCCTCGATGCCGTCGCTGCAACGCAGGCGGAGGATCACCAGGGTCTGCCGGTTCATGGTGTGCATGGCCAGCTTGTGCGGGCGGATGGTCGGCAGATCGACGATGATCGACTCGAGGCTTTGGATCACGGCTTGGCTCATTCTCGGGGGTCCACCAGGGTTGCGGTCGGGTTTTCGACGGTTCGCCGCTCAAGGCTCGCTCGATACCGAGCAGGTTTCGCCGTCGTTTCGGCCAAGCATCCATCGCCTTCTTCACTGGGGTCCAATATCATCTTCCTCTCGAACCATACCCTGGAGGTATCATGGAGCTTCGTCACCTGCGCTACTTCCAGGCGCTGGCCCGGACCCTCAACTTCACCCGCGCCGCCGAGCAACTGCACATCGCCCAGCCACCGCTGAGCCGGCAGATCCAGCAACTCGAGGAAATGCTCGGGGTGGCCCTGCTGGAGCGCGGCCGGCCGCTGCGCCTGACCGAAGCCGGGCGCTTCTTCCACGAACAGAGCGCGACGCTCCTGGACCAACTGGAGAGCATCTGCGACAGCACCCGGCGGATCGGCCAGGGCCAGCGCCAGTGGTTCGGCATCGGCTTCGTGCCCTCGGCGCTGTATGGCGTGCTGCCGGAGCTGATCCGCCACCTGCGCGGCGACCCGGAGCTGGAGCTGGGCCTGCTGGAGATGACCACCCTGCAACAGGTCGAGGCGCTGAAGAGCGGGCGCATCGACATCGGTTTCGGACGCATCCGCATCGACGACCCGGCGATCCGCCAGAGCGTGCTCAGCGAAGAGCCGCTGGTCGCCGCCCTGCCCGCCGGGCACCCGTTGCTCGGCCAGCCGCTGAGCCTGGAGCGCCTGTCGCGCGAGCCGTTCGTGCTCTACCCCGGCCAGCCGCGGCCGAGCTACGCCGACCACGTGCTGGCGCTGTTCGCCACCCACGGCCTGAGCCTGCGCGTGACGCAATGGGCCAACGAGATGCAGACCGCCATCGGCCTGGTCGCCGCCGGACTCGGCGCGACCCTGGTGCCGGCCTCGGTGCAGTTGCAGCACCGCGACGACGTCGCCTACCAGGCCCTGGCCGACGCCTCCCTGACCTCGCCGATCATCGTCAGCCGGCGCCAGGGCGACGGCTCCCCGCACCTGCGGCGCTGCCTGGCGCTGATCGGCCGCGAGGACGCCTGAGTGCCCTCTCAGGAGCGCCGCGCGGCGCGGCGCTGGGTCATGCTCGGGGTTTCCTCGAAGCGCTTGCGGTAGTCCACGGAGAAGCGTCCGAGGTGGCTGAAGCCCCAGCCCAGGGCGATCGTCGAGATGCTGCGGGCGCCGCCGCTGGCGAGGATCTCCTCGCGCACCGCGGCGAGCCGGTAGTGCTTCAGGTAGCTCATCGGCGATACCCCGAAGTAGCGACGGAAGCCCTCGAACAGCTTGAACCGCGAGACCCCGGCGGCGCGTTCCACGTCCTCCAGGCTCAGGGTCTCGCGGGCGTTGGCCTGGAGAAACTCGCGAGCGCGCAGCAGGTAGTGCGGCGGGCGCCCGCCAAGGCCCTGCTGCAGGGCCTCGCTGTAGTTGTTCGGCTGGGCCAGGATCAGTCCCTTGATCAGCGCGCGCTCCAGGTCGCTGCTGAAAAACGCCTGGGCGTAGAGTTCGCTGCGCGCCATCTCCTCGCTGATGTGCCGCACGGTGCGCCACCAGGACGCGGAGGCGCCGTCCAGGGCATCCATTTCCGGATCGAAGCGCAAGGGCGTATCGATCGGCCGCTGCAACATCTCCTCCAGGACCTTGCGCATCGCCGTGCGGCCGATCACCACCTGCAACTTGCGGCAGTCCCCGGCGATGCTCAGCTCCTGGCGCTCGTTGGGCGCGATGATCACCCCGCGGCGGACGTCGGAGAGCAGGCGCAGCCCGCCCCGGCACAGCTCCTGCTCGCCGCTGAGCGGCAGGCTCAGGCTGTAGGCGTTGAACGCCGCGGCATCCTCGACGGTGATGGTGACGTCGGTACCGTAGCCGATGTAGCCAAGGGTGGTGCACATCGACTTCAGCACGTTGCCGTGGTGCTGGAACTGCACCAGTCCCGGGCTCGCCGCTTCGAGCCGGTGCGGCCCGCAGACCTTCGACATCCAGGAACGGGCGGCGGCCAGGTCCAGGTGGTCGGCATGGAGATCGCCACGATCGGCGACGGGATGGCTCCTCATCATGGTTCGGCACTCGACACGGCAAGGCTGGGGGTGCGCTCTGCTGGCGCTCTGTTTTCAGCAAAATGCAAGGCATGTGCCGGCGCAAGGCCGACTCCCCGCATCCTCCACTATCCGGATAGCGTTCGCCGACTTTCCGGACAAAGCGTCCGCCGCAAGCGCCGCTCGAACCCGGAACGAGCCCTCCGCGAGGCCCTCGGCCGCTCCTCGGCGGCCGCACATTTTCGGGATGCGCATCGTCGACTAAGCGGATAGCCCGCCCCCGCTCGTGGCCGTTGAATGGGTCACCCATAACGACAACGCACAAGGGTGAGAACGCATGAACGCTACCCGCAGAAGCCTCGAACAGTGGCGCGACTATGTCGGCGGCTGTCTCGACTTCCGTCCCGAGGAAGGCATCTTCCGCATCGCCCGGGACATGTTCACCGAACCGGAGCTGTTCGACCTGGAGATGGAGCTGATCTTCGAAAAGAACTGGATCTACGCCTGCCACGAAAGCGAACTGGCCAGGCCCCACGACTTCGTCACCCTGCGCGCCGGACGCCAGCCGCTGATCGTCACCCGCGACGGCAACGGCCAGTTGCACGCGCTGGTCAACGCCTGCCAGCATCGCGGCGCGACCCTGGTGCGGGTCGGCAAGGGCAACCAGTCGACCTTCACCTGTCCGTTCCATGCCTGGTGCTACAAGAACGACGGCCGGCTGGTGAAGGTCAAGGCGCCGGGCGAATACCCGGAAGGCTTCGACAAGGCCACCCGCGGCCTGAAGAAAGCGCGCATCCAGAGCTACAGGGGCTTCGTCTTCGTCAGCCTGGACGTCGCCGGCGAGGACGACCTGGTGGACTTCCTCGGCGACGCCCGGGTGTTCCTCGACATGCTGGTGGCGCAGTCTCCCAGCGGCGAGCTGGAAGTGCTGCCCGGCACCTCCACCTACACCTACGAAGGCAACTGGAAGCTGCAGAACGAGAATGGCCTGGACGGCTATCACGTCAGTACCGTGCACTACAACTACGTAGCCACCGTGCAGCACCGCCAGCAGGTCGAGGCCGAGCGCGGCGGCGCGGCCGCCACCCTCGACTACAGCAAGCTCGGCGCCGGCGACGCGGCCACCGACGACGGCTGGTTCTCCTTTGCCAACGGCCACAGCGTGCTCTTCAGCGAGATGCCCAACCCCGCCGTACGCCCCGGCTACGCCAGCGTGATGCCGCGGCTGGTGGCGGAATACGGCCAGGCCCGCGCCGAGTGGATGATGCATCGCCTGCGCAATCTCAATCTCTACCCCAGCCTGTTCGTCATCGACCAGATCAGCTCGCAGCTGCGCATCGTCCGCCCGCTGGCCTGGAACCGTACCGAGATCGTCAGCCAGTGCATCGGCGTCAAGGGCGAGTCGGACGCCGACCGGGAGAACCGGATCCGCCAGTTCGAGGACTTTTTCAACGTCTCCGGGATGGGCACGCCCGACGACCTGGTGGAGTTCCGCGAAGCCCAGCGTGGCTTCCAGGCCCGCCTGGAGCGCTGGAGCGACATCTCCCGCGGCCACGGCAAGTGGCTCGAAGGCGCGACGCCGAACAGCCAGGCGCTGGGTATCGCGCCGCTGCTGACCGGCACCGAGATCACCCACGAAGGCCTCTACGTCAACCAGCACGCGCATTGGCGGCGCTTCCTCCTCGACGGCCTGGAGCGCCTGGCCCTGCGCGCGAAGGAGGTGACCCCATGAACGCCGGACTGCAGTACCGCGTCGAACAGTTCCTCTACCGCCACGCCGAACTCTGCGATGCCCAGGACTGGGACGGCTACCTCGCGCAGTTCGACGAACAGTGCGAGTTCCACCTGCCGCAGTGGGAGTCCGAGCACCGCTACACCCGCGATCCGAAGCGCGAGATGTCGCTGATCTACTACCCCAGCCGTGCCGGCCTGGAAGACCGGGTGTTCCGTATCCGCACCGGCAAGGCCGCGTCCACCGTGCCGATGCCGCGCACCCTGCACCAGATCGGCAACGTGCGCATCGCCGAGGAAGGCGAAGGCCTGCTGCGAGTGCGGGTCAACTGGCAGACCCTGTTCCAGCGCCTGGACCAGACCGGCAGCTTCTTCGGCCATGCCACCTACCGCCTGAAACCCCATGGCGAGGCCTGGCTGATCGCGCGCAAGCACATCGTCCTGCTCAACGACCGGATCGACTCGGTCCTCGACTTCTACCACCTCTGAACGGCGGGCCCCGTCACGATGAATCACAAAGTCGCCCTCAGCTTCGCCGACGGCAAGACCCTGTTCCTGCCCGTCGGCCACGACGACCTGCTCCTCGACGCCGCCCTGCGCCACGGCATCAACCTGCCGCTGGACTGCCGCGAAGGGGTCTGCGGCACCTGCATGGGCCGCTGCGAGGCGGGCAGCTACAGCCTGGACTACGCCGACGAGGACACCCTCTCCGCCGCCGACCTGGAGCAGCGCAAGGTGCTCGCCTGCCAGACCCGGGTGCGCTCCGACGCGGCCTTCTACTTCGACTTCGCCTCGACCCTCTGCCACGCCGCCGCGGCCCAGGCGCACAGCGGCGTGGTGCGCGAACTGCGCCTGCTCTCCGAGGACACAGCGCTGCTCCGCCTCGACGCCGGCGCCGCGGGCCGCCAGCTGGACTTCCTGCCCGGCCAGTACGCGCGCCTGCAAGTACCCGGCAGCGACTGCCGGCGCGCCTACTCCTTCGCCAACCGGCCGAATCCGCAGAACCACCTGCAGTTCCTCATCCGCCTGCTCCCGGACGGCGCCATGAGCGACTACCTGCGCCAAGGGTGCCGGGTCGGCGACGAGATCCGCTTCGAGGCGCCGCTGGGCACCTTCTACCTGCGCCAGGTGGAGCGCCCGTTGCTGCTGGTGGCTGGCGGCACCGGCCTGTCGGCGTTCCTCGGCATGCTCGACGAACTGGCCGAGCGCGGCTGCGAGCGGCCGGTGCATCTCTACTACGGGGTACGCCGCGCCGCCGATCTCTGCGAATTGCAGCGGATCGCCGGCTACGCCGAGCGGCTTCCCGGCTTCCGCTTCGTCCCGGTGCTCAGCGAGGCGGACGCCGACTGGGACGGCCGGCGCGGCTACCTGCACGAGCATTTCGACGCCGCCCGCCTGCGCGACGAAGCTTTCGACCTCTACCTGTGCGGGCCGCCGCCGATGGTCGAGGCGGTCCGCCAGTGGCTGCGCGAGCGCTCCCTGGAGCATCTGCGGCTGTACCTGGAGAAGTTCACCGAAAGCGGCGACTGATGCGCTCAGCCGAGGTCGCCGCCAGCTACCGGCAGGGTCACGCCGGTGATGTAGGACGCCTCGTCGGAGGCGAGGAAAAGGATCGCCGCGACCTGCTCGTCGATGCTGCCGTAGCGCTTCATCAGGCTGCTGTCGAGGGTCTGCTCGACGATCTGTCGATACCAGCGCCGCTCCTCCTCGCTCTGCGCCGCGGCGTTGCGCGGAATCCTTCGCGGCGGCGCGTCGGTGCCGCCCGGCGCCACCGCGTTGACGCGGATGCCCTGGTCGGCGGTCTCGAACGCCAGGCAGGCGGTCAGCGCGTTCACCCCGCCCTTGGCGGCGCCATAGGGCACCCGGTTGACCCCGCGGGTGGCAACCGACGAGACGTTGACGATCGCCCCGCTACCCTGCCCCAGCATCGCCGGCAGCGCCGCGCGGCAACACCACAAGGTGGGCAGCAGCGAACGCCGCAGCTCGGCCTCGATCTCGTCCTCGGCGTAGTGCTGGTAGGGCTTCGCCCAGAGGGTGCCGCCGACGTTGTTGACCAGGATGTCCAGCCGGCCGAAACGCTCCAGGGTCCGCTCCAGTGCCCGCTGGCATTCGGCGTAGCGCTCCAGGTCGGCGGTCAGGCACAGGCAGGCGTCGCCGGCCAATTCGTGGACCAGCTCGGAGCGGTCCACCGCCACCACCCGCGCGCCTTCCTCCAGCAGGCGCCGGGCCACGCCCAGGCCGATGCCCTGGGCGGCGCCGCTGACCAGGGCGACCTTGTCGCGGAATCTGTCGTTCATGGGAATCTCCTTGGCTCGCTCGGGTTCAGGCCGCGCTGGCGGCGAACTTTTCGTAGTAGAAATTCGCCGGGCGCACGCCCTGCTCGCGCAGGTAGCGCTCGACCGCCTCGACCATCGGCGGCGGCCCGCACAGGTAGATGTCGACGTCGCCCTCGTGCAGGTGCTGCGCGGCGATGTGCTCGGTCACGTAGCCCTTGCGCGGATAGTCGCTGTCGGCGCTGGCCACGCAGGCGCTCCAGGTGAAGCCGGGAATCCGTTCGGCGAACGCCTCCAGGCGCTCGAGCCCGACCAGGTCGACGTCGTGGGTCACCCCGTAGACCAGGTGCAGCGGGTGCGCGCTGCCCTGCTCGGCGATCCGTTCGAGCATCGCGGTGAACGGCGCCAGGCCGGTGCCGCCGGCCAGCATCAGCAGTGGCCGGTGAATCTCGCGCAGGTAGAAACTGCCCAGCGGGCCGTCCATCGCCAGGCTGTCGCCGGCCCTGGCCGTGCCACTGAGGAAGCCGCTCATCAGCCCACCGGGGACGTTGCGGATCAGGAAGCTGACCTCGCCGTCCTTCGCCAGCGAGCTGAAGGAGTAGGCGCGGCGCTGCTCGCTGCCGGGCACCTGGAGGTTGACGTACTGCCCGGGCAGGAACGCCAGGCTGGCCAGCGCCTCGCCGCGCAGCGACAGGCCGATGGTGCTCGGCGACAGTTGCCGGACTTCGCTGATGCGCGCCTCGTAGCGCGCCTGGCCGGTCCTGCACAGGGTCGAGGACGCCGGCACGCGCAGCACGCAGTCGCTTTCGGCGCGCATCTGGCAGGTCAGCACGTAGCCGCGGGCGGCTTCCTCGGCGCTGAGGGCATCGTCGATGTAGTCCTGGCCCAGCGCATAGCGCCCGGCCTCGGCCAGGCACTTGCAGGTGCCGCAGGCGCCGTCGCGGCAGTCCAGGGGGATGTTGATGCCCTGGCGGTAGGCCGCGTCGGCCACGGTCTCGCCGGGCGCGGCATGGATGAAGCGGGTCACCCCGTCTTCGAAGTTGAGTGCGATCCGATGGTTCATGGCATGTCCCTCGACAGCCCGCCGGCGCGGGCGTCAGACGTGGTAGACGTCGATCAGCTGGCGAACGTAGTCGTTCTTCAGGATCACTTTCTTGGCCTTGATCAGCGGACTCTCGCCGCGTACGTCGAGGTCGTAGAAGGTGGTGCCGAAGTAGCTGTCCACGGTCTTGTAGCGATAGCTCAGGGTGTGCCAGTTGCAGCGCGCGCGGCAGATGCCGTCGTCCTCACCGAGCAGTTCGATGTTGCTCAGGTTGTGCGAGGTGCGGGTGTCCGGCAGGGTCGCGCTGGAGCGCTCGGTGCGGATGCGGAATACCCGGTCCTCCAGACCGCCGCGGTTGCCGTACCAGATCAGCGAGATTTCCCGCTGCGGGTCCTCGGTGAGCTGGTCGCGGTCGTCCCAGGACGGCATCCAGAAACTGGCGTCCGCGGCGTACAACGCCAGCCAGGCGTCCCAATCCTTGTCGTCGAGATAGCGCGCCTCGCGGTAGAGGAAATCGCGCAGGGCGTCGTAGCCCAGGCTCATGACGCCACCTCCCGCAGCGCCACGCGCTGCGTCCGTTCGCGTTCCAGGGCGGCGAGCAGCGCCTCCTGCCAGTAGCGATGCTGCAATACGAACAGCCCTTCGTCCTCGGTGCGCACGCCGCTCAGGCGCGGCCGCAGGTCGATGGCCGCTGCCGCCGCGTCGGCGCCCTCTATCCAGTGTTCGGCGCCGCGCGACAGGTCGTTCCAGCCGACCACGCTGCCCTGGTAGCCCTGCTGGCAGGAACGGAACTCCTCCAGGTCGTCCGGGGTGGCCATGCCGCTGACGTTGAAGAAGTCCTCGTACTGGCGGATGCGCCGGGCGCGCGCCTCGGCGCTCTCGCCTTTCGGCGCGATGCAGTAGATGGTGATTTCCGTGCGGTCCACCGACAGCGGCCGGGCGATGCGGATCTGCGAGCTGAACTGGTCCATCAGGTAGACGTTGGGGTACAGGCAGAGGTTGCGCGAGTTCTCGATCATCCAGTCGGCGCGGGCCTCGCCGAAGTCGCGGGCAAGCTCGGCGCGGCGCTCGAAGGCCGGCCGGTCCTCGGGGTTGGCCCAGCGACTCCAGAGCAGCATGTGGCCATGCTCGAACGAGTAGAAGCCGCCGCCCTGCCGGGCCCAGCCGGCGGCGCTCATGGTCCGCAGCTGGTCCGCGGCGTCGCGCTGCTGGCGCTGGCTCTGGGTCGCCGCGTAGTTCCAGTGCACCGAACTGACGTGGTAGCCGTCGGCGCCGTTCTCGGCGGTAAGCTTCCAGTTGCCTTCGTAGACATAGCTGGAAGAGCCGCGCAGCACTTCGAGGCCTTCCGGCGACTGGTCGACGATCATGTCGATGATCTTCGCCGACTCGCCCAGGTGCTCGGCCAGCGGCCTGACATCGGGGTTGAGGCTGCCGAACAGGAAGCCACGGTAGGACTCGAAGCGCGCGACCCGGGTCAGGTCGTGCGAGCCCTCGCAGTTGAAGCCCTGCGGGTAGCCGGCCTCGGCCGGGTCCTTGACCTTGAGCAGCTTGCCGGAGTTGTTGAAGGTCCAGCCGTGGAACGGACAGGTATAGCTGCTGCGATTGCCGCTCTTGTGCCGGCAGAGCATTGCGCCACGGTGGCTGCAGGCGTTGATGAAGGCGTTGAGCTGGCCGTCGCGGTTGCGCGCGATGACGATCGACTGGCGGCCGATCTGGGTGGTCAGGTAGTCGTTGATTCCGGCAACCTGGCTTTCGTGGGCGAGATAGACCCAATTGCCCTCGAAGATGTGCTTCATCTCCAGTTCGAACAGGCGTGGGTCGGTGAACATCTCCCGCTTGCAGCGGTAGACGCCGCGCTCGGGGTCTTCCTCGAGCAGAGAACGCAAGTAATCGCTACCCAGGGACATGGCCGGGGCCTCCGTTGTTATTGTTCAGGCCCGGTCAGGTTAGGTAGCGCGTACTGCTGGGGATATCCGTTGCCTGCGGATCGCTGGCCGATTCCTGCACGCCGTGGCGGTCGGCGCTAGGCGCGCCGGCGCAGGGTTTCCGAAGGCAGCTCGCCGAACTGCCGGCGATATTGCTCGGCGAAGCGGCCGAGGTGGGCGAAACCGAAGTCCAGGGCCAGTTCGGTGAGGTTGCGTACCCGGCAGCCGGGGTCTTCCAGGCAGGCGCGGATGCGCTCCAGGCGCAGCCGGCGAATGTATTGCCGAGGGCTCTCGCCAAGCTGGCGCTCGAACAGCGCGTACAGCGAGCGAGTGCTCATGTGCGCCTGCTCGGCCAGCGCCGCGACCTCGATCTCGCTCTGCAGATGGCGGCGGATGTAGGCATCGAGGCGGGCGAAGACGACCTGCGCATCGCCGGGGTCCTCGCGGCTGACATTGGTCTTCAGCAGGGTCAGCAGCTTGCTGCCGAGGATCTGCTCGAAGTGGCTGTCGACCCGCGCCAGCCGCTCGCCGGACTCGGCCTCGCGGCAGACCAGGGCGAGCAGGCCGACGAAGCCTTCCAGCTGGTCCAGGCGATAGCGATGTTCGAGGAAGCGCACGCCGCGTGCCGGATGGCTCCAGCGCTGCTCGGCGCAGATCGCTTCGAGCAGCGCGCAGGGCAGCTTGACGATGAATTTCTCGCAGTCCGCCGAATAGGTCAGGTCGACCGGATCGTCCGGGTTGATCAGCAACAGCTCGCCCGGCGCCAGGGCGTGTTCCTGCCCGCCGCCGCGCCACAGGCAGTGGCCGCGCAGGAGGATCTGCAGGTGGAAGATGCTTTCCAGCGCCGGCGAGGTGACCCGTACCGCCGCGCCGTAGCTGATCCGGCACAGGTCGAGGCTGGCGAAGGTGCGGTGGTCGAGGCTGGCTTGCGGCCTGCCGGCGGCCGGCAGGCGTATGCAGTGCGTACCGACGTGCCGGTTGACGTAGCCGGACACCGCATAGGGGTCGGCACGTTCGAACACCCGGCTGCGCTCGCTGAGCAAGGAGGCATTCATGGGCAGGACACTCAGGCTGCTATCGTTGTTGTTATCGTCGCGCGGCGCCAAGCGCCGGGCGCGGAACGTCCGCCCACACTACGCAAGCCCTCCGCCGGCGACAATCCGGGCCGGCAATCGCGTGCGGTAATCGAACGGAATCCGTCCAACGGCCAACGAAAAAGGGCCGCCAGGGTTTCCCCTGCCGGCCCGCTTGCGCGCCCGCTTCAGCCGGCCGCCGGCGTCTCCTCGCGCGGACCGGCGTCGCGCCCGTGGGTCCAGCGATAGAGCACCGGCAGCACCAGCAGGGTCAGCATGGTCGAGGACAGGATGCCGCCGATCACCACCGTCGCCAGCGGCCGCTGCACCTCGGCGCCGGTGCCGGTGGCCAGGGCCATCGGCACGAAACCGAGGGACGCCACCAGGGCGGTCATCAGCACCGGACGCAGGCGGGTGATGGCGCCCTCCCACACCGCCTGGTCGAGGCTGCGTCCTTCCTGCAACAGGTTGCGGATGAAGGAGATCATCACCAGGCCGTTGAGCACCGCCACCCCGGACAGGGCGATGAAACCCACCGCCGCCGAGATCGACAGCGGTATCCCGCGCAGCCACAGGGCCAGCACCCCGCCGGTGAGGGCGAAGGGGATACCGGTGAACACCAGCAGGCCGTCCTTGACGTTGTTGAACATGGCGAAGAGCAAGGTGAACACCAGCAGCAGCGCCACCGGCACCACTACCTGCAAGCGCTTGGCGGCGGACTGCAACTGTTCGAACTGGCCGCCCCAGGTGGTCCAATAGCCGGCCGGGATCTTCACCCCGTCCTGCAGCTTCTGTTGCGCTTCCAGCACGAACGAGCCGATGTCGCGGCCGCGCACGTTGGCGCTGACCACGATGCGCCGCTTGCCGTTCTCCCGGCTGATCTGGTTCGGTCCCGGCGAGAGGTCGAGGCGCGCCACGTCCGACAGCGGGATGAAGTCGATCCGCGCCAGGTTGTTCGGCGGCAGCGGGATCAGCAGGTTGGACAGTGCCGGCAGGTCGGCGCGCAGGGTTTCCGGCAGGCGGATGACGATGTCGAAGCGGCGGTCGCCCTCGAACAGGGTACCGGCATTGCGTCCGCCGAGGGCGGTGGCCACGGTGTCCTGGATGTCGCCGACATTGAGGCCGAAGCGTGCCGCCTTGTCGCGGTCGATGTCCACCGTCAGCACCGGCAGGCCGGTGGTCTGCTCGACCTTCACCTCGGAGGCGCCGTCGATGCCTTGCAGCACCTTGGAGATCTTCTCCGCGGTGTCGTTGAGCACCTGCATGTCGTCGCCGAAGACCTTCACCGCGACGTCGCTGCGCACCCCGGAGATCAGTTCGTTGAAGCGCAACTGGATCGGCTGGGAGAACTCGTAGACGCTGCCCGGCACCTCAAGGGCCGCGGCCTGCAACTCTTCCAGCAGCGCCTCCCGCGACTTCTTCGGGTCCGGCCACTGGCTCTGCGGCTTGAGCATCACGTAGCTGTCGGAGGCGTTCGGCGGCATCAGGTCGGAGGCGATCTCGGCGGTCCCGGTGCGGGCGAAGACCCGCTCGATCTCCGGGAACTTGCCCATCAGCTTCTTCTCCAGGGTCTGCTGCATCTCGACCGACTGGGTCAGGCTGGTGCCCGGCACCCGCAGGCCCTGCATGGCGAAGTCGCCCTCGCTGAGGCTGGGAATGAACTCGCTGCCCATCCGCGAGGCCACCAGCGCGGTGAGCAGGATCACGCCGAGGGCGCCACCGACCACCAGCGCGCGGTGCCCGAGCACCCAGCGCAGCGCCGGTTCGTAGGCCAGACGCGCGCGGCGCATGACGAAGTTCTCCTCCTCCTTGACCTTGCCGGTGATGAACAGCGCGATCGCCGCCGGGACGAAGGTCACCGAGAGGATCATCGCGCCAAGCAGCGCGGTGACCACGGTGAACGCCATCGGGTGGAACATCTTCCCCTCGACCCCGGTGAGGGCGAAGATCGGCAGGTACACCACCATGATGATGATCTGGCCGAAGATCAGCGCCCGGCGCGCCTCCCTGGACGCGGCGAAGACCTCGTGGAAACGTTCCGCGCGGGTCAGCTGGCGGCCGTGGTGGGCCTGGGCGTGGGCCAGGCGGCGGATGGCGTTCTCGACGATCACCACGGCGCCGTCGACGATGATGCCGAAGTCCAGCGCGCCGAGGCTCATCAGGTTGGCGCTGACCCTGTTGCCGACCATCCCGGTGAAGGTGAACAGCATCGACAGCGGGATGATGGTGGCGGTGATCAGCGCCGCGCGGATGTTGCCGAGGAACAGGAAGAGCACCGCGATCACCAGCGCCGCGCCTTCCACCAGGTTCTTCTTCACCGTGGCCACGGCCTTGTCCACCAGGGTGGTGCGGTCGTAGACGGTGATCGCCTTGACCCCCTTGGGCAGGGTCCGGTTGATCTCCTCCAGGCGCTGGCCGACCGCCTGGGCCACTTCCCGGCTGTTCTCGCCGATCAGCATGAACACCGTGCCGAGCACCACTTCGCGGCCGTTCTCGGTGGCCGCGCCGGTGCGCAGCTCCTTGCCCAGACCGACCTCGGCGACGTCGCGGATACGGATCGGCACGCCGTCGACGTTGGAAACGATGATCCCGCGGATATCGTCCATGTCCTTGACCTGGCCCGGCGCGCGGATCAGCAACTGCTCGCCGCGCCGCTCGATGTAGCCGGCGCCGACGTTCTCGTTGTTGCGCAGCACGGCGTTCTGCAGGTCGCCGAGGGTCAGCTTGTAGGCCGCGAGCTTCTTCGGATCCGGGGCGATGAGGAATTGCTTGGCGTAGCCGCCGATGGTGTTGATCTCGGCCACGCCCTTCACGTTGCGCAACTGCGGACGGATGATCCAGTCCTGGATGGTGCGCAGGTCGGTGGGCGTGTAGGCGCTGCCGTCCTCCTTGGTCGCGCCCTCCTCGGCCTCCACCGTCCACAGGTAGATCTCGCCGAGACCGGTGGAGATCGGCCCGAGGGTCGGCGAGATGTCTTCCGGCAGTTGCTCGCGCGCCGTGCTCAGGCGTTCGTTGACCTGCTGGCGGGCGAAGTAGATATCGGTGCCCTCCTCGAAGATCACCGTCACCTGGGAAATCCCCGGCCGCGACAGCGAACGGGTTTCCTGCAAACCCGGCAGGCCGGCCATGACGGTCTCCACCGGGTAGGTGATCCGCTGCTCCACTTCCAGCGGCGAGTAGCCGGGGGCGGCGGTATTGATCTGCACCTGGACGTTGGTGATGTCCGGGACCGCGTCGATGGACAGCTTCTGGTAGCTGCCGATGCCGACCCCGGCCATCCCCAGCACCGCCAGCAGGACCAGCCAGCGTTGCTCGATGGCGAATTGGATGATGCGTTCGAACATGCGAAGACTCCTGGAGCGGGACTCAGTGACCGTGTTCCGCCGAGCCCTTGCCCAGTTCGGATTTGAGGATGAAGCTGCCGCTGGCGGCGACCTGGCTGCCGGCGCGCAGGCCCTCGAGGACCTCGACGCGCTGGCCGTCGCTGATGCCCAGCTTGACCGGCTGGACCACGAAGCCGTCGGCCACGCGGACGAACACCACGTCCTCGCCGTCGACGTTCTGCACCGCGCCGTCGGCGACCGTCAGGACTTCCTTGCGGGTCGCCTCGGCCACCTGCACGGAAACGAACAGGCCCGGGCGCCAGGTGCTCTCGGGGTTGCTCAGGGTGACCCGGGCGGTGGCCGCGCGGGTCTGCTCGCCGAGCAGGTCGCCGATGTAGGACACGGTGCCCTCCACCTCGCTATCCAGCGCCTGGGCGAGCACCTTGACCTTGCTGCCGACGCGGACCTGGCCGAGCAGTTGCGCGGGCACGTTGAAGGTGGCCCAGACCGAGGACAGGTCGGACAGGGTGAAGACGTTGGCGGTGCCGTCCACCGGCTCGCCCTGGGTCAGGTGCTTTTCCACCAGCACCCCGGCGAACGGCGCGCGCAGCTCGTAGCGGTTGCCGCCCTGCAGGCTGGGATTGCCGCCGAGCGCGGCGATCTTCGCCCGCGCGTTGTTCAGCGCGATCTCGGCTTCCTGCAAACCCTGGCGGGCGAGCAGGAATTCCTGCTCGGCGGAGATGCCCTCCTTCCACAGCTGCTGCTCGCGCTTGTAGGTGCTCTGCGCCAGGCTCAGGCGGCGCTGGGCGGCGGCGAATTCGCTGCGCTGGTCGGACAACTGCGGGCTGCTGATCACCGCCAGCAGCTCGCCCTGCTTCACCGCCTGGCCAAGGTTGGCCGGCACGCTGTCGACGATCCCCGGCAGGCGCGGGACGATATGCGCGGTGCGGTCCTCGTTGAAGCGGATCTCGCCGGGCAGCGAGACCACCTGGGCCAGGCTGATCGTCCGCGCCGTATCGAGGGTGATGCCGGCGGCCTCGATCTGCTCGGCATCCAGCTCCAGCTTGCCCTCCTCGCGGGTGAAGGCGAAGTCGTAGCCCTGCTTGCCGGCCATCAGCTTGAGGCGCGCGGTGAAGGCATGCGGCTCGGCGATCCCGGCATTGGCCACCAGGCCATCGCCGCTGGCCTTGAACAGCAGGTCCTCGACCTCGCCGGTGGCGCGCTCGACGTCCGCGCCGAGGACCACCTCCTGCGGCGCCAGCGCCTTGCCGCCGCGCTCGACCCAAGCCTTGAGCGGGCTGCCGTCCTCCGGCACCAGCAGTTCCAGGGTCAGGTCGCCCTGGCGCAACAACATGCCGCCACGCGGTCCGCTGCCCTCGCCCTCGGCGGCCGCTTCGCCGGCGCCGGCCGGCGCCTTGCCGCCCAGCTCCAGGTAGGCGCCGCCGCCCAGGCCGAGCAGTGCCAGTGCGGTCACCGCGATAATCGTCTTCTTGCCCATTCTGTTCTCCCGAACCGTTCGGGGGGCGCGCCGGCGGCCCGCCCCGGAAATCTCACTGGCCGAGGTGGCCGATGTCTTCGCCGAGCAGGCGCTCCATGCTCACCCGCGCCTGCGCCGCGGCGTCCAGCGCGCGCACGTACTGGGCACGGACGCCGACCAGGGTGCGCTGGGCATCGAGCACGTCGAGGAAGTTGAACTTGCCCATCTCGAAGCCGCGGGTCATCGAGTCCAGCGCGCTCTGTGCGCCGGGCAGCAGGTCGCGACGGACCAGCGCCAGCTCCTGTTCCGAGGTGCGCAACTGGTCGTAGGCCTGTACCGCTTCGCTGCGCAGGCGCAGCAGGGTCGCGCGCTGCAGGTCGCGGGCCTGGTCGGCGCGGCTCTGGGCGGCGTAGATGTTGCCCTGGTTGCGGTCGAACAGCGGCAGCGGCATCGACAGGCCGATCAGGTTGACCCGTTCGCCACGTCCGTCGCGGGCGGTCTGGTCGTACTTGCTGCCGATGCTGACCGTCAGGTTGGGGATGCGCTGGCGCTTCTCCAGGTCGACCTGGGCCTCGCCGCGCGCTACCTCCTGGGCCGCCAGGCGCAAGGTCGGCGACTCGTCGAGATGGCGCAGCAAGGCGCCGCGGGTGATGCTCGCCGGCACCGCGTCGAGCGCGCCGCCGACCTTGGCGAAGCCTGGCTGCGGCTCGTCCCAGGTGCTCGACAGCTGCACATAGGTGCGCTGCTGCTCCAGCTCCGCCTGGCTCAGGTCGAGCTGGGCGTTGTCCGCCAGGACCTGGGCGCGGACCCGTTCCACCGAAGAGATGCTGCCGGCCTTGACCCGCCGGTCGGCGGCCTGCAGCGCACGCCTGGCCAGGTCCAGGGAGGTCTTCGCCAGGCGCACCCGCTCCTGCGCGGTCAGCGCCGCGTAGTAGGCGCCACGGACCTGGGCGCGCAGTTCGGCGCGACGGACTTCCAGTTGGGTCCAGGCGATCTCGCTGCCGCGTTTCGCCACCTCCACCCGCGCGCCGCGCTTGCCGCCCAGCTCCAGCGGCTGGGCGATGCTGACGCTGGTCTGGCGATTGCCCTGGCGGGTGTCCTCGACGCTCCAGGACAGATCCGGGTTGGGGATCAGCCCGGCCTGCTGCCGCGCGCCGCTGGCGATCTCGGTCTCGCGCCCCACCGCCGCCAGCTCGGGGTTGCTCCGCAGGGCCCGCTCCAACGCCTGCTCGAGGCTGATCGAAGTGCCGTTGAAACTCACCGGCGCCTCGTTCGCCAGGGCCGGCAGGCCCAGGCAGAGTCCCATCAGTAGCCAGCAGGCGCGTTTCCCCGCGCTGGCCAGTGGCCGAAGTATCGGCATGTTCCGCTCCTCGTCTGCTGATCGTCGTCGGCGACGGCGATCCATTACCGGCCCGGAACCACGCAACCGTTCATCGGCGATATCTCGCCGGCGATATTCGAAGTTGCACTTCCGGGATGCGGCAGATGTTAGGTAGCGGGGCTTATCGGCAAGGTGACGGAAGAATTACAAGTCGGTAATGAATATTCTCCACGGACAATTAGCGGTTACACTTCGGCAACCTTCGAAGAGACTGGCAATAGTTGGATGAAACATAGGGACAAAGCAACATGCGCTTACAAAAGGCATTGCCCCTCACGCCCAGCGGTGCTTGCGCCGCGGACATTTCCAAAGTTTTCAGGCGGACTCCCGGGAGAACTACCCGGTCATTCGATAATTATCATCGAAGCAGCGCAACGATATGAAATTACATTTCCAGGACTCTATCCAGGCAACGCCCGCAATGTAACTTTATAGCAATGCACTTAAACATTTACTTGCAAATGAATCCATACTTTATATAGGGGCGAACATGCGCATCCTTATTATCGAAGATGAAGTCAAGACTGCCGACTACCTGCACCAGGGCCTGACCGAAAGCGGCTACATCGTCGACCGCGCCAACGATGGTATCGACGGCCTGCACATGGCCTTGCAACACCCTTACGAACTGGTGATCCTCGACGTCAACCTGCCCGGCATCGACGGCTGGGACCTGCTCCGCCGCCTGCGCGAACGCAGCAGCGCGCGGGTGATGATGCTCACCGGGCATGGCAGGCTGACCGACAAGGTGCGCGGCCTCGATCTCGGCGCCGACGACTTCATGGTCAAGCCGTTCCAGTTCCCCGAACTGCTGGCGCGGGTCCGCTCGCTGCTGCGCCGCCACGACCAGGCACCGATGCAGGACGTCCTGCGGGTCGCCGACCTGGAGCTGGACGCCAGCCGCCACCGGGCCTTCCGCGGCCGGGTGCGGATCAACCTGACGACCAAGGAGTTCGCCCTGCTGCACCTGCTGATGCGGCGCAACGGCGACGTCATCACCCGGACGCAGATCATCTCGCTGATCTGGGACATGAACTTCGACAACGACTCCAACGTGGTGGAAGTCGCCATCTGCCGCCTGCGGGCGAAGATCGACGACGGCTTCGACCTCAAGCTGATCCATACCATTCGCGGCGTCGGCTACGTCCTGGAAGCGCGCCGATGACGCCACCAGGCCGACTGTCGCTGCGCCTGGCCCTGCTGGTCGGCGCCCTCGGCGCGCTGCTGGCCCTGGCGCTCGGCGCGATGGCGCACTGGAACCTCGGCCGCGAGCTGGAAGCCCGCGAGCGGGAAAACCTGCAATTGAAGCTGGAGCAGATCCGCCACAGCCTGGAAGACGATCTCGACCTGCGCAGCGACCCGGCCGTACAGGCGCATGCCCTGCAGGACCAACTGGTGGCCCACAGCGGCCTGCACCTGAGCATTCTCGACAGCCGCAGCGGCCAGCCGCTGATGAGCTTCGGCGACCAGGCCGCGGCCAGCGTCGCGGCCAACCGCGCGCTTCTCGCCCGCTTGCAGGCGGACGCCCGCCAGCCGGTGTTCCAGAGCTGGAGCACCGGCAACGACCAGCGCCTGCTGAGCATCGGCGCTTCCATGCGCATGAAGAACGGCACCCCGGTACAGGTGTTGCTGAGCAGCGAGCGCAACGCCGACGAGCGCCTGCTCGACGGTTTCCTCCGCGCCACCCTGCTGGCCCTGCCCTTCCTCCTGCCATTGATCGCCCTGGCCGCCTGGTGGGTGGTGCGTGCCGGCCTCGAACCGTTGAACCGCTTCCGCCGGGTGGCCGCCCAGGTCAGCCCGCAGGATCTCTCCTACCGCATCCCCGAGCAGAACCTGCCGCGCGAGCTGGACAGCCTGGCCCGCAGCTTCAACCACATGCTCGGCCGCCTCGAGGATGGCGTACGCCAGCTCTCGCAGTTCTCCGACGACCTGGCCCACGAACTGCGCGCGCCGATCTGCAACCTGCTGGTGCGCAACCAGGTGCTGCTCAGCCAGCATCGCGACAGCGCGGCATACCGCGAAGCCCTGGAGTCCAATGCCGAGGAACTGGAGCGGCTGTCGCGGATCGTCACCGACATGCTGTTCCTGGTGCAGGTGGACAACCCGGCGATCCAGGCCCAGTTCGGCTGCGTCGCCCTGCACGAGCAGGCGGCCAAGGTCATCGACCTGTACGAGATGGTCGCCGAGGACAAGGGCGTCGAACTGCGCCTGTCCGGCAGCGGCTTCGCCCACGGCGACAACCTGATGATCCAGCGCGCCATTTCCAACCTGGTGTCCAACGCCGTGCGCCACACCCCGCAAGGCGGGCGCATCGACGTGCGGATCGGGGAGCGCGCGGGGCACACCGAGGTGAGGGTCAGCAACGACGGCCCGGGCATCCCACCGGAGTACCTGCCGCACCTGTTCGAGCGCTTCTACCGCCGCGCCGGACGCCAGACTGGAGCCCAGGCCGGCACCGGCCTGGGACTGGCCATCGTGCAATCGATCATGGCCTACCACGGCGGCCGCGCCGAAGCGGAAAGCGTACCGCAGCAGAAGACCCACCTGCGCCTGCTGTTCCCTTCGACGGGCGCTGCCTGACGCCGGTTTCAGCAACCGGCGCGGCGCCGCCACAGCCGGTACTCGCCGCAGAAACCGGCGAGGAACAGCGCCAGGCCGAGCGCCAGCAGGGTCCAGGGCGTCCGCAGCGGGGCGCGCTGGAGCGGCGGATCGCCGTGCAGCAGGACGAAGCATTGCAGCAGCGCCCAGAACATCGCGGCGACGCCGCCAAGCATGGCCAGGCGGCACAACCAGCCGAGCCAGTAGCCTCGGCGCGAGGGCTTTTCCGGAAACTTCCCCGACACGTATTCACCTCCACATCCGCCGCCGCACTCTAGCCGAGACGCGGACGGCGGTGTGTCATGCAAGCGCAATAGCGGGGAAAGGCATTCGTCAGGAACAGGCAGCGAGAAGAACTCAGGGCGAAGGCGGCAGGCCCTCCTCGACCCGGCCGAGCCGCTCGTCGGTCCGCTCGATGTCGGCGCTGTCCCAGCCGCCGCCCATTGCCGCGATCAACTGGACGCTGGCGGTCAGGCGGCTGCCGAGCAGGGTCAGCACGGTGCGTTCGTTGCTCAGCGCGGTGGCCTGGTTGGTGACCACGTCGGTGTAGTCGACGGTGCCGGCCTTGTACTGGTTCTCGGCCAGGCGCAGTGCCTCGCGGGCCGACTCCAGGGCTTCGCGCTGCACCCCGCTCTCCTCGTCGAGGACGCTCAATTGCACCAGGTAGTCCTCCACCTCGCGGAAACCGTCGAGCACGGTCTGCCGGTAGGTCGCCACGGTCTGGTCGTAGGTCGCCTCGGCCTGGTCCACCTGGGAGCCGATCAGGCCGCCGTCGAACAGGGTCATGGCAAACTGCGGGCCGATCGACCAGAAGCGGTTCGGCGTGCTGATCCAGTTGCTCAGGCTGCCGCTGCGGTAGCCGCCGGCGGCGCTCAGGGTGAGGTCGGGGAAATAGGCGGCCTTGGCCACGCCGATCTGGGCATTGGCGGAAATCACCTTGCGTTCCGCCGAGGCGATGTCCGGCCGTCGTTCGAGCAATTGCGACGGCACCACTGCCGGCAGGTCCGGCAGCTTCGGCACGCTCGCCACCGGCGGCAGGTTGAATTGCGCCGGCGGCAGGCCGACCAGCACGGCGATGGCGTGCTCCAGCTGGGCACGCTGGTACTTCAGGTCGATGGCCTGGGCCTGGGTGCTTTTCAGCTGGGTGCGGGCCTGGGCCACGTCGGCCCTGGTGACGATGCCGGCGCGGTATTTGTTCTCGGCCACCTTCAGCGAACGCTCGTAGGCCGTCACCGTGTCGTTGAGCAGGCGGATCTGTTCGTCCATCACCCGCAGTTGCAGGTAGTTCTGCGCCAGTTGCGACTGCTGGCTGAGGCGCACCGCGGCGAGGTCGGCGGCGCTGGCATGCAGGCTCGCCTGGTTGGCCTCCAGTTGCCGGCGCAGCTTGCCCCAGAGGTCGACCTCCCAGCTGACGCCGAGGCTGGTCGAGTAACTGTTGCTGATCGCACCGGAGCCACCGCCGCTGCTCACAGTGGAGCCGTCGGGAAGGCGCACGGTGCTGTCGCCGCCGCCCTGGCCGCTGCGGGTCTTGCCCACGTTGCCGGTGATCGACGGGAAGAACGCGGCTCGCGCGCCGCGCACCAGCGCCTCGGCCTGGCGGAACTGCGCCACCGACTGGGCCAGGGTCTGGTTGGAACGTTCCAGGTGCATCTGCAGGTCGTTCAGGGTCTGGTCGCCGTACAGCTCCCACCAGGCGCCGCGCTGGAACACGTCGCGCGGCTCGGCGCGGCGCCAGCCTTCGGCTTCCTTGAATTCGGCGGGCACCGCCAGGTCCGGTCGCTGGTAGTCGGGGCCGATGGCGCAGCCGCCGAGGGCGGCGACCAGGGCCAGGGCGAGCAACGAGGGGGTGTGTTTCATAGGGGTGTCTCCAGCGCACCGTCCGTGCGTACGCCGCGTTTCTGGTTGACCCAGTGGCGCAGGCGGTCGAGATAGAGGTAGACCACCGGGGTGGTGTACAGGGTCAGCAACTGGCTGCCGATCAGCCCGCCGACGATGGTGATGCCCAGCGGCCGGCGCAGCGCGGCGTCGCCGCCGATGCCGAAGATCAGCGGCAAGGCGCCGAGCAAGGCGGCCAGGGTGGTCATCATGATCGGCCGGAAGCGCATCATGCAGGCCTCGAGGATCGCCTCGCGCGGGCTCAGGCCGTGGTTGCGCTCGGCCTCCAGGGCGAAGTCGATCATCATGATCGCGTTCTTCTTGACGATGCCGATCAGCAGGATGATGCCGATCAGCGCGATCAGGCTCAGCTCGCTGCGGCAGAGGATCAGCGCGAGCAGCGCGCCGACCCCGGCCGAAGGCAGGGTCGAGAGGATGGTCAGCGGGTGCACGTAGCTCTCGTAGAGGATGCCGAGGACGATGTACACCGCCAGCAGCGCCAGGAGGATCAGCCAGGGCATCTGGTTCTGCGTGTCCTGCACCGCGCCGGCGTTGCCCTCGAAGCTGGTCTGCACGTCCACCGGGATGTGCAGCGGCTCCAGGGCCTGCATGATGGCCTCGCGGGTCGGGCCGATCTGCGCGCCCGGCGCCAGGTTGAAGGACAGCGTGGTGGCGGCGAACTGGCCCTGGTGGTTGACCTCCAGCGGTGCCCGGCTCGGTTCGTAGTGGCTGAACGCGGACAGCGGCACGCGCTGGCCGTCGTTACCGATCACCTGGACCTGGCGGAGGATCTCCGGGCTCTGCTGGTACTGCTGGTCGACCTCCATCACCACCCGGTACTGGTTCAGCGGGTTGAAGATGGTCGACACCTGGCGCTGGCCGAAGGAATCGTTGAGCACCGCGTCGACCATTTCCACGTTGATCCCCAGGGTCGCCGCACGGTCGCGGTCGATCACCAGGCGGGTCTGCACGCCCTTGTCCTGGGAGTCGCTGTTGACGTCCACCAGCTGCGGCAGCTTGCGCATCGCCGCCTCGACCTTCGGCGCCCATTCGCGGAGCAGGGTCAGGTCGTCGCTGCGCAGGGTGAATTCGTACTGCGCGTTGCTGTCGCGGCCGCCCAGGCGCACGTCCTGGCCGGCATTGAGATAGAGCGCCGCGCCGGGCACCTTGGCGATCCGATCGCGCAGCCGGGTGAGGACCTTCTCCACCGGGTCGCGTTCGCCGATCGGCTTGAGGGTGACGAAGAACGAACCGGTGTTGCTCGACTGCCAGCGGCCGCCGCCGATGAAGCCGACCACGTTTTCCACCGCCGGATCGGAAGAGAGGATCTTGCGGTACTCGCCCATCTTCGCGCTCAGGGACTGGAACGAGATGCTCTGGTCGGCCACCGCGTAGCCGCGCAGGCGCCCGGAGTCCTGCTGCGGGAGGAAGCCCTTGGGCACCACCACGAACAACCAGAGGTTCATGGCGATGCAGGCCAGCATGATCACCACCATCAGCCGCGAGTGCTCCAGCGCCCAGCCCAGGCTGGCGCGGTAGCGCAGCATGAAGGCGGCGAAGAAGCGATCGCTGCGCCGCGCCAGGGAGGCGCCCTCGGGCCGTTTCAGCGGACGCAGCAGACGCGCGCAGAGCATCGGCGTGAGGGTCAGGGATACCACCAGGGACACCAGGATCGCCGCCGAGAGAGTCACCGCGAACTCGCGGAACAACCGCCCGGTGAGGCCGCCCATGAGCAGCAGCGGGATGAACACCGCGACCAGCGAGAGCGTCATCGACAACACGGTGAAACCGACCTGGCGGGCGCCGGTGATCGCCGCCTGGATCGGCGGATCGCCCTCCTCGATGCGTCGGGCGATGTTCTCCACCACCACGATGGCGTCGTCCACCACGAAGCCGGTGGCGATGATCAGCGCCATCAGCGACAGGTTGTTCAGGCTGAAGTCGCACAGGTACATGACCGCGAAGGTGCCGATCAGCGAGACCGGCACCGCCAGGCTGGGGATCAGCGTGGCGCGGCCGTTGCGCAGGAACAGGAAGACCACCAGGATCACCAGCGCCACCGAGATCAGCAGGGTCAGCTCGGCCTCTTCCAGCGACGCACGGATCGACGGGCTGCGATCATCCATCACGTTCAGCTTGACCTGCGGCCCGAGCAGTTCCTGCAACACCGGCAGTTGCGCGTGGATGGCGTCGGTGGCCTCGATGATGTTGGCGCCGGGCTGGCGGGTGACGATCAGCAGCACCGCCGGCAGGTCGTCGGAAAAGCCGGCGTTGCGCACGTCCTCCACCGAGTCGCTGACCTTGGCCACGTCGCCGAGGCGCACCGCGGCGCCGTTGTCGGCGTTGTAGTGGATGACCAGCGGCTCGTACTCGCGGGCCTTGCGCAACTGGTCGTTGGCGTCCACCTGCCAGTGCTTGTCGTCCTTCTCGACGGCGCCCTTGGGGCCGTTGCTGTTGGCCGCGGCGATGGCCGTGCGCACGCTGTCCAGGGACAGCCCGTACTGGCTCATGGCATCCGGGTTGAGGTCGACCCGCACCGCCGGCAGCGAGCTGCCGCCGATGCTCACCTGCCCTACCCCCTGCACCTGCGACAGCTTCGGCGCCAGCACGGTCGAGGCGAGGTCGTACATCTCGCCGCGACTCTGGGTCTCCGAGGTCAGGGTGAGGACCATGATCGGCATGTCCGAGGGGTTGGCCTTGCGGTAGCTGGGATTGTTCGGCATGCCGCTGGGCAGCAGGCTCATCGCGCCGTTGATCGCCGCCTGCACCTCGCGGGCGGCGCCGTCGATGTCCTTCTCCAGGTCAAACACGAGCACCACGGTGGTCGAGCCCAGCGAACTGCTGGAGGTCATCTCGCTGATCCCGGCGATCCGTCCCAGCGAGCGCTCCAGCGGCGTGGCCACCGACGAGGCCATGGTTTCCGGGCTGGCGCCCGGCAGGCTGGCGCTGACCACGATGGCCGGAAAATCGACGTTGGGCAGCGGCGCCACCGGCAGCAGGCCGAACGACAGGGTGCCGGCCAGCAGCAACGCCAGGGTCAGCAGCGTGGTGGCGACCGGGCGGCGGATGAAGGGCGTGGACAGGCTCATCGCCCGGCATCCCCGTCGAACCCGGCCTCGGTGTTCAGGTCCAGCCCGCGCTGCTTGCGCCAGGCCGCCCAGCGACGGGCCAGGCGGTCGAAGTAGAGATAGATCACCGGGGTGGTGAACAGGGTCAGGACCTGGCTCAGCAGCAGGCCACCGACCATGGTGATGCCCAGCGGCTGGCGCAGCTCGGCGCCGGCGCCGCCGGCGAGCATCAGCGGCAGCGCGCCGAGCAGCGCGGCCATGGTGGTCATCAGGATCGGCCGGAAGCGCAGCAGGCAGGCCTGGTAGATCGCCTCATGGGGCGGCTTGCCTTCGTTGCGCTCGGCGTCGAGGGCGAAGTCGATCATCATGATCGCGTTCTTCTTGACGATGCCGATCAGCAGGATGATGCCGATGATCGCCACGATGCCGATCTCCTGCCCCGCCAGCATCAGCGCCAGCAGCGCGCCGACCCCGGCCGAGGGCAGGGTCGAGAGGATGGTCACCGGATGGATGAAGCTCTCGTAGAGGATGCCCAGGACGATGTACATGGTCACCACCGAGGCGAGGATCAGCAGCAGCGTGTTCGACAGCGAGGCCTCGAAGGCCAGCGCCGCGCCGCGGAAGCTGCCCTGCATGCTCAGCGGCAGCTCCAGGCTGGCCTCGACGCCACGGATCGCCTCGACCGCCTCGCCCAGGGAGTAACCCTTGGCCAGGTTGAACGACAGGGTCGCCGAGGGGAACTGGGCGATATGGTTGATCGCCAGCAGGGTATGCCGCTCCTCCACCTTCGCCAGGCTCGACAGGCGCACCTGGGTGCCGTCGCTGGACGGCACGTAGAGCTGCTCCAGGGCCTGCGGGCCGAGCTGGAACTGCGGCGCCACCTCCAGCACCACGCGGTACTGGGTGGCCTGGGTGAAGATGGTCGAGATCAGCCGCTGGCCGAAGGCGTTGTAGAGCACGCTGTCGATGTCGGAGAGCTTCACGCCGAGGCGCGAGGCGGTGTCGCGGTCGATGTTCAGGTAGGCCTGCAAGCCCTTGTCCTGCCAGTCGCTGGCGACGTCGGCGAGCTGCGGCAACTCCTGCAGCCGCGCCACCAGCTTCGGCACCCACTCGGCGAGCACGTCCGGGTCGGCGTCCTGCAAGGTGAACTGGTACTGGGTGCGGGCGACCCGGTCCTCGATGGTCAGGTCCTGCACCGGCTGCATGTACAGCTTGATCCCGGGCAGGTGGTCGAGTTCGGGCTGCAGGCGCTGGATCACTTCGCTGGCGGTGACGTCGCGCTCGCTGTGCGGCTTGAGGTTGATCAGCAGGCGGCCGGTGTTGAGGGTCGGGTTGCTGCCGTCGACGCCGATGTAGGAGGACAGGCTGGCCACCGCCGGGTCCTTCAGCACCACCTCGGCGAGGGCGCGCTGGCGCTCGGACATGGCCTGGAAGGAGATCGACTGCGGCGCTTCGGCGACGCCCTGGATCACCCCGGTGTCCTGCACCGGGAAGAAGCCCTTGGGCATGGCCAGGTAGAGCAGCGCGGTCAGCGCCAGGGTGGCGATGGCCACCAGCAGGGTCAGCGGCTGGTGCCGCAGGACCACCCGCAGGGCCTTGGCGTATTGTGCGATCAGGCCATCGATGACCCGCCCCGCGGCGCGCGCGAAGCGGCCCTGCTGGTCCTCGTCGATGTGGCGCAGCAGCTTGGCGCTGAGCATCGGCGTAAGGGTCAGGGAGACGAAGCCGGAAATCAGGATCGCCACCGCCAGGGTGATGGCGAACTCGCGGAACAGCCGCCCGGCGACGTCGCCCATGAACAGCAGCGGGATCAGCACGGCGATCAGCGAGAAGGTCAGCGAGATGATGGTGAAGCCGATCTGCTTCGAGCCCTTGAGCGCCGCTTCCAGCGGCGAGTCGCCCTGCTCCAGGTAGCGGGCGATGTTCTCCACCATGACGATCGCGTCGTCGACCACGAAGCCGGTGGCGATGGTCAGCGCCATCAGGGTCAGGTTGTTGATCGAGAAGCCGGACAGGTACATCACGCCGAAGGTGCCGATCAGCGACAGCGGCACGGCGAAGCTGGGAATCAGGGTGGCGTAGACGTTGCGCAGGAACAGGAAGGTGACCATCACCACCAGCGCCACCGCCAGCGCCAGCTCGAACTGCACGTCCTTGACCGAGGCGCGGATGGTGGTGGTGCGGTCGGTCAGCACCTGCACGTCGAGATTCCCCGGCAGGGTCGATTGCAGCTGCGGCAGCAGCGCCTTGATCCGGTCGACCACCTCGATCACGTTGGCCCCCGGCTGGCGCTGGATGTTCAGCACCACCGCCGGCAGGTTGTTGGCCCAGGCGGCCAGGCGCACGTTCTCGGCGTCGTCCTCGACGCTGGCGACGTCGCGGATGCGCAGCGGCGAGCCGTTCTTGTAGGCGATGATCAGGTCGCGGTAGGCGTCGGCCGAGCGCAACTGGTCGTTGGCGTCCAGGGTCGAGGCACGGGTCGGGCCGTCGAAGCTGCCCTTGGGGCCGTTGAGGTTGTTGCTGGTCACCGTGCTGCGCAGGTCCTCCAGGCTCAGCCCGGCCGCCGCCAGCGCCGTCGGGTTGGCGCGCACCCGCACCGCCGGACGCTGGCCGCCGCTGATGCTGACCAGGCCGACCCCGGAGATCTGCGAGATCTTCTGTGCCAGGCGGGTATCCACCAGGTCCTGGATCTGCGGCAGCGGCATGCCATCGGACATCACCGCCAGGGTCAGGATCGGTGCGTCCGCCGGGTTCACCTTGCTGAACACCGGCTGGTTCGGCAGGTCGTTGGGCAGCAGGCTCTGCGCGGCGTTGATCGCCGCCTGGACTTCCTGCTCGGCGACATCGAGGTTGCTCTGCAGGCTGAATTGCAGGGTGATCACCGAGGCGCCGCCGGAACTGCTGGAAGACATCTCGTTGAGCCCCGGAATCTGCCCGAGCTGGTTCTCCAGCGGCGCGGTGATCGACGAGGTCATGATCTCCGGGCTGGCACCGGGGTACAGGGTGACCACCTGGATGGTCGGGTAGTCCACTTCCGGCAACGCCGAGATCGGCAGGAAGCGGTAGGCGATCAGGCCCGAGAGCAGGATCGCCACCATCAGCAGGGTGGTCGCGACCGGCCGCAGGATGAACGGGCGGGACGGGTTCATTCAGCGCTCCCGCTACCCACCGAGTCGCCCTGGAGGCCGCTGGGGCGGCCAGTCTGCGGTTTCTGCGGCTCGCCCTCGAGGACCTGCGGGGAGGCCTCGGCGACACGCACTTCCATACCGTCGCGCAGGCGGTCGGTGCCTTCCACCACCACCTGCTCGCCGGCCTTCAGGCCGCTTTCCACCACCACCCGCTCGTTCTCGCTGGTGCCGATGGCGACGCTGCGCTGGCTGACCTTGTTGTCGGCGCCGACCACGTACACATAGATACCGTTGGTGCCGCGCTGCACGGCGTTGGCCGGAATGGTCAGCACGCCCTTGAGGGTCTGCGCCAGCAGGCGCACGTTGACGAACTGGTTGGGGAACAGCTTGCCGTCGGCGTTCTCGAAGCGTGCCTTGAGCTTGACCGTGCCGGTGGTGGTGTCGATCTGGTTGTCCAGGGTGGTCAGGGTGCCTTCGGCGAGAACCTTGTCCTGGTTGCGGTCCAGCGCGGTGACCGCCAGCTTGCCGGGGCCGTTCATCTGCTCGACGACGGTGCCGATCTGCTGCTGCGGCAGGCTGAACACCACCGAGATCGGCTTGACCTGGGTGATCACCACCAGCGGCGTGGTATCGCCGCTGGTGACCAGGTTGCCGATGTCCACCTGGCGCAGGCCGAGGCGCCCGGAAATCGGTGCGCGGACCTCGGTGAAGGTCAGGTTGAGGCGGGCGTCGTCGACCTGGCCCTGGTTGGTACGGATGGTGCCCTGCAACTGGCGGACCTGGGCTTCCTGGGTATCCAGGGTCTGCTTGGCGATCGAGTCCTCGGCGTACAGCCCCTTGTAGCGCTGCAGGTCGATCTCGGCGTTCTTCAGTTGCGCCTGGTTCTGCATCAGCGTGCCCTCGGCCTGGGCCAGCGCCGCCTTGTAGGTACGCGGGTCGACCACCGCCAGCAGGTCGCCGGCCTTGACCTCCTGCCCCTCCTGGAACAGCACCTTGACCAGCTCGCCGTTGACCCGCGGCTTGACGTTCACCGTGTTGAAGGCGGTGACGGTGCCAAGCGCGTTGAAATGCAGCGCCAGGTCGCCCTGCTCCACCCTGGCCACGCCGACGGTGAGCGCGTTGGCCTTGGGCAGCGCGGCGCCCGGCTTGCCGCCGCGACCGGGTCGCCCGTCGGAGGACGGTGCCGAGGCGGGCGCCGCCAGCCACATCACCAGGCCGATCACGGCGGCGAAGGCCAGGGCGGTGATCAGCCACGGGCGCAGGGTACGGAACTTGGATTTACCGGTCGTTGGAGTCATGGTTCTTCTTCAGGCTTAGAACGGAGGCGCTTTTTCCAGGCTGCACGATAAGCATTGCGGGGGCCCAGGCAAAGCCTCTTTACCCGCTATTTACCCTTGCTTTACCGATAGTTAGGCATTCCGCCCGCATGCTTCGGCGAGCCATCCGCAGCCTGGCACCAGGCTATGACAACAAACGGCTTGCTCCGTTACGGGCGAAGGCTTGAAATAGAGCGTCCTGCACTCGCCCACTCCGCAATCGGCCAGGGACGCACAGATGATCGACCCGTTGAAACACCGCTTCGCGGCGCTCCGCAGCCGCGCCGAATTCCACTCCTTGCGCTACGTCCAGCGTAGCGGCGAGTACCTCTCGGTGCGCCGCAACGTCAGCGAACCGCCGCACTTCAGCCAGGACCGCGGCGCCATGCTCTGCGTACGGCTGAACGGCGTGGAAGCCTACGCCGCCACCAACGATCTCTCCGCGGCCGGCCTGCAGGCCGCCCTGGAGCAGGCCGAGCGGCAAGCCGAGCGGATCGCCCGGCACGCCCTGTTCGACGTCCGCGGATTGCCGCCGGCAAGCGGCCGCTCGCAGTATCGCTCGCCGAACCAGGACGCCCCTTTCCCCTCCCTCGCCGAGTGCTACGAACTGCTCGCCGAGGAGTCCGCCAAGGTGCCGCGCGACGAGCGCCTGGTGAACTGGAGCGTATTCCTCGAAGTCAGCCGCCAGGAACAGCTCTACCTGAACAGCGCCGGCGCCGAGCAATACCACGAGCAGCGCTTCGTCTATCCCGGCGCCAGCGTCACCGCCTACGACGGCCATGACAGCCAGACCCGCAGTTTCGGCGGCCACCATGCCGGCCAGCAGGGCGGCGCCGAAGTGATCGAGCGCCTCGGCCTGGTCGGCGCCGCGCCGCGCATCACCGACCAGGCCCTGCAACTGCTGGCGGCGCCGAACACCCCGAGCGGCCGCTGCGACCTGCTGCTGATGCCGGACCAGATGATCCTGCAGATCCACGAGTCGATCGGCCACCCGCTGGAGCTGGATCGCATCCTCGGCGACGAGCGCAACTACGCCGGTACCAGCTTCATCAAGACCGAGGACTTCGGTCGCTACCAGTACGGCTCCAGCCTGCTCAACGTCAGCTTCGACCCGGAAATCCCCGAGGAGCTGGCCAGCTACCGCCAGGACGACGACGGCAGCCTCGCGCGCAAGGAATACCTGATCCGCGAAGGCCGCCTGCTGCGCCCGCTCGGCGGCGCCCTGTCGCAACACCGCAGCGGCCTGGAGGGCGTCGCCAACAGCCGCGCCAGCAGTTGGAACCGCGCGCCCATCGACCGCATGGCCAATCTCAACCTGGAGCCCGGCGACAAGAGCTTCGCGCAGCTGGTGGCCGGTATCGAGCGCGGGGTGCTGATGTCCTACAACCGCTCCTGGTCGATCGACGACGCACGCAATAAGTTCCAGTTCGGCTGCGAATGGGGCCAGTTGATCGAGGACGGCGAACTCAAGGGCGTGGTGAAGAACCCCAACTACCGAGGCATCTCCGCGCAGTTCTGGCGCAACCTCAGCGCGGTGGGCAACGCCGGCACCTTCGAGGTGCTCGGCACGCCCTACTGCGGCAAGGGCGAGCCGAACCAGGTGATCCGTGTCGGCCATGCCTCGCCGGCCTGCGTATTCAGCGATGTGGACGTATTCGGGGGAGACGCCTGATGCACCAGAGACAGCATTTCGAAGCCCTCGCCGAGGACCTGCGCCGGCATCTGGCCGAGGGCGAGGACTTCACCCTCTGGTACAGCGCCGAGGACTCCGAGTTCATCCGCTTCAACCGGGCGCGGGTGCGCCAGGCCGGCCGGGTGCGCCAGGCCAGCGCGCTGCTCCGGCTGATCCGCGACGAACGCCAGGCGAGCCTCGACCTGACGCTCTCCGGCGCGCCGGAAGAAGACCGCCAGCGTCTGGCCGAAGGCCTTCGGCAACTGCGCCAGAGCCTGGCCTGGATTCCCGCCGATCCCTATCTGCTGCTCGACACCACGGCCTGGCAGCGAGAGAACCAGGACCTCAGCGCAGCGCCCGACAGCGGCGCGCTGCTGGCCAGCCTCGAACGCCAGGCGCGCGACCTCGACCTGGTCGGCATCTATGCCGCCGGACCGCTGTTCCGTGGCTTCGCCAACTCCTGGGGCGCCTTCGGCTGGCATGCCGGCAGCAGCTTCAACTTCGACTGGAGCCTGTTCCACGGCAACGGCCAGGCGGTGAAGGCCGACTACGCCGGCCAGCGCTGGGACGACGAAGCCTTCGCCCGGCGCTTCGAACAGGCCCGGGAGCAGCTCGGCCACCTGGGCAAGCCGCTGCGCCAGTTGCGCCCCGGCGACTACCGCGCCTACCTGGCGCCGGCGGCGCTCGAAGAAGTCATGCAGATGCTCTGCTGGGGCGGTTTCTCCGCGCGCGCCCTGGCTACCGGCGAAAGCCCCCTGCAACGCCTGCAGAACGGCGACGCCCTGCTCAGCCCGCTGCTGAACCTAGCCGAGCGCCCTGCCACCTCGCCCTCCCCGGCATTCAGCGCGGAAGGCTCGCCGCGCGCCGAGGTCGAACTGGTCGGCAACGGCCGCCTGAGCGGACGCCTGGTGAGTTCGCGCAGCGCCCGCGAATACGGCCTGGTAGCCAATGGCGCCGGGGCCAACGAGGCGCCCACGGCGCTGGACATGGCCGGCGGCAGCCTGGAACAGGCGCGCATCCTCGAGGCCCTGGATACCGGCCTGTACATCGGCAACCTGTGGTACCTGAACTACTCGGACATGCCCGCCGCGCGCCTGACCGGAATGACCCGCTTCGCCACCTTCTGGGTGGAGAACGGCCAGATCCGGGCGCCGGTCAGCACCATGCGCTTCGACGACAGCCTGTACAGCTTCCTCGGTGCCCACCTGGAAGACCTCAGCCACGAGCGCGAACTGCGCCTGTCCAGCAATACCTACGGCGAACGCCAGACCGACTCGATGCACCTGCCGGGCGCGTTGACCGGGCGCTTCACCCTCACGCTCTGAGCCCGCGCGGCGCTCCCCGGCGGTTCGCCGCCCGGGAGCGCCGCGTGCGCAATCCGAAGAACACCCGCCGATATTCTGGCGCCATTATCACGCCACCATAAACGGACCGGCTCCCTCCTCGTTCTCCACTCTGGTGACACACGCCCGAGAGGAACCCACCGCACGCATATCCCATTCGGTACACGGAGGTGAAGCTATGCCCGCTTTGAGTCGTCGTTCGTTCGTGACCCTGACCGCCCTGGCCTCCAGCAGCATCCTGCTGAGCCCGCGAGCCTTCGCCGGGAGCGGCGCGACAAGCGCCGCCGGGAAGCCGCAAGAGACCTTCCTGGATTTCAACGAAAGCCCCTACGGCCCCTCCGCCAAGGCCAGGGCCGCCATGCAGCAGGCGGCCGCGCTCTGCGGCCGCTACGACTACGACGCGCAGGACGCCCTGGTCGGCCTGTTCGCCAAACAGAACGGCATCCCCGCCGAATCCGTGCATGCCTACTGCGGCTCGCGCCAGCCGCTGCAATACGCCGTCGCGGCGTTCACCGGCAAGGAGCGCAGCCTGGTCATGGCCGATCCCTCCTACGACTCCGTGCTCGGCGCCGCCCAGGCCCAGGGGGCGAAGGTCGCTGCCGTGCCGCTGGACGCCGAGGCGGCCCACGACATCGAGCGCATGCTCGCCGCCGCGCAACGCGACGCCGGGCTGATCTATATCTGCAACCCGAACAACCCGACCGGCACCCTCACCCCGTACGAGCGGATCGTCAGGGCGATCGAACGCAAGCCCGAGCGCAGCGTGGTGCTGGTCGACGAGGCGTATATCCATTTTTCCGACGCACCCAGCGTCGTTGGCCTGGCCGTCCAGCGCCAGGATGTGCTGGTCCTGCGTACCTTCTCGAAACTCTACGGGATGGCCGGCGCCCGGCTCGGCCTGGCCATCGGGCATCCGCAGCTGCTGGCGCGACTGGAGCGCTTCGGCGGCCACAACGTGGTGCCCTCGCCGACCGCCCACGCCGGGCTGGAAAGCCTGCGTGACGACGATCTGGTGCCACGGCGCAAGCAGCAGAACGCAGAGGTCCGCGAGCGCACCATCGCCTGGCTGCGCCAGCAGGGCTTCCGCTGCACCGCCTCGCAGTCCAACTGTTTCATGGTGGATATGCGCCGTCCCGCCGAGCTGGTCATCGCCGAACTGGAGAAACAGCGGGTGCACGTCGGCCGCCCGTGGGCCTCCTGGCCCAACTGGGTCCGTGTGACGGTAGGCAGCGAGGAAGAGATGCAGGCGTTCCGGAGCGCCTTCGCCAGCGTCAGCCGGCGCCATCAGGTCGCCATGCGCTAGCGCTGCGTCTCTGCGACGCAGGGCGGATGACCGCGCTGCGATTATCCGCCCTGCTCATGGCCCGAGGCGAGCAGCCAAGGGAATCGGGTTCGCCCGTTACCAGCCAGCCTGGCCGACGGTCATGGGACGAAGCGGGTTGGCCGTGGGGCTCAGAGAGCCGCCAGGGCCGCCGCGTAGTTCGGCTCGTCGGCGATTTCGCCGACCAGTTCGCTGTGCAGCACCTTGTTCTGCTCGTCGAGCACCACCACGGCGCGCGCGGCCAGGCCGGCCAGCGGGCCGCTGGCGATGGCCACGCCATAGTTCTCGAGGAACTCGCGACCGCGCAGGGTCGACAGGTTGACTACGCTCTCCAGGCCTTCGGCGCCGCAGAAGCGCTTCTGCGCGAACGGCAGGTCGGCGGAGATGCACAGCACCACGGTGTTGGCCAGCTTGCCGGCCTCGACGTTGAACTTGCGCACCGAGGTGGCGCAGGTCGGGGTGTCGACGCTGGGGAAGATGTTCAGCACCTTGCGCTTGCCGGCGAAGTTTTCCAGGGTCACGTCGGCGAGGTCGCCGCCGACCAGGCTGAAGGCCGGAGCCTGGGCGCCTTTCTGCGGGAGCTGGCCATCGACGTTGACCGGGTTGCCCTTGAGAGTCACTTGAGCCATTGCGTTGATCCTTCTAGTCAGTGAGAAGCCGCCGGCCCTGTGGCCGGCAGCGGAAGCATTCGGGGCCGGCGACGATGCTAGCACGCTTTACCCGAGCGAAAACCTCGGGTTTGAGCGTCGCCGTCCCCCGAGGCTCAACTCCTGGCCTTGGCGAAATACTCCCGGGTCAGGCGGAACACCACCGGACTCAGTAGCAGCAAGGCGATCAGGTTGGGAATCGCCATCAGCGCGTTGAGGGTATCCGCCACCAGCCAGGCGAAGTCCAGCTGGGTCATGGCGCCGAACGGAATCGCCAGGGTCCAGACGATCCGGAACGGCAGGATCGCCCGGGTGCCCACCAGGTACTCCCAGCAGCGCTCGCCGTAATAGCTCCAGCCGAGGATGGTGGTATAGGCGAACACCACCAGGGCCAACGACAGGATGTAGTGGCCGACGCCCGGCATCGCCGCCTCGAACGCCGCCGAGGACAGCGCCGCGCCGCTGGCGCCGCTGGTCCAGACGCCCGAGGTGATGATCGCCAGGCCGGTCAGGCTGCAGATGATCAGGGTATCGATGAAGGTGCCGAGCATACCGATCAGGCCCGAACGCACCGCGCTATGGGTCGTGCCGGCGGCCTGGGCGATGCCGGCGGTGCCGAGGCCAGCCTCGTTGGAGAAGATCCCGCGTGCGACGCCGAAACGGATTGCCGCCATCACCGCTGCGCCGGCGAAGCCGCCGGTGGCGGCGATCGGCGTGAAGGCGTGGGTGAAGATCAGTTGGAACGCGCCGGGAATCGCCTCGGCATGGACCACCAGGACGATCACCGAGGCGACGATGTAGCCGACGCACATGAACGGCACCAGGGCTTCGGCGACCTTGCCGATACGGCGGATGCCGCCAAGGATCACCAGCCCGGTGACGAGCATGGTGGCGACCCCGGTGACCCAGTCGGGCACGCCGAAGGAAACCTCCAGGGCATCGGCCATGCTGTTGACCTGGACCATGTTGCCGATACCGAAGCCGGCGAGCCCGCCGAACAGCGCGAAGGCCGCGCCGAGCCAGGCCCAGCGCTTGCCCAGACCGTTCTTGATGGCATACATCGGACCGCCGACGTGTTCGTTGCGCTCATCCTTCTCGCGGTAGTGCACCGCCAGCACCACTTCGGAGAACTTGGTGGCCATTCCCACCAGCGCGGTGCACCACATCCAGAACAGCGCGCCCGGGCCGCCGAGGAAGATCGCCGTGGCCACCCCGGCGATGTTGCCGGTACCGACGGTGGCCGCCAGGCAGGTCATCAGCGCCTGGAACGGGCTGATCTCGCCGCTGCTCTCGTCATCCTTGCTACGCCCCTGCCAGAGCAGGCGAAAGCCGACTCCCAGGCGCACCAGGGGCATGAACTTCAACCCCAGCATCAGGTACAGGCCGGTGCCGAGAATCAGCACCAGCATCAACGGCCCCCAGACCACGCCGTTCAGGTCGACCACCCACTTCTGCAAGCTTTCCATCAGCGATCCTTATTCTTGTTCGAATGAATGCGGCCTGGCGGCAGTGGGCATCCGGAACTCGGACGAACATCCCTGCTCGACAGGCCAAGGCTGCCGATCCTAACGAGGTTATCCCGGCGAAATCGAGAAAAATCTTCACCAGGAAGCCTGCGTCTCATTGCGTCTCGCCGGCCGCCTGGCGACCGAACAGTTCCACCAGCCAGTCGACGAACACCCTCACCCGCGGCGACAACTGGCGCTGCGAGGGATACACGGCATGCAGCGGCAGCGATGGCGGCAACCATTCGCCGAGCACTTGTCGGAGGCTGCCGTCGGCCAGGCCGGCGGCGACGTGATAGTGCGGCGCCTGGATCAGCCCGAGCCCGGCCCGGCAGGCGGCGACGTAGGCATCGGCGTTGTTGACGCTGACCCGGCTGCGCATCGGCAGCGTGCGTAGGCGCCCGTCGACGCTGAACTCGAAGTCGGCGGTACGCCCGCTGGAAGGCGACTGGTAGTTCACCGCGAGGTGCCCGCCGAGTTCGGCGAGCTGCCGCGGATGGCCATGACGCTCCAGGTAGGCGGCGCTGGCGCAGGTCACCTGCGGCAGGTCGGCCAGGTGCCGGCCGACCAGGCTGGAATCGTGCAGCTCGCCGACCCGCAGCACGCAGTCCGCACCCTCGCGCAGCAGGTCGACCAGGCGATCGTTGCTGCTCAACTGCAGCTCCAGTTCCGGGTAGCGCTCGCAGAACTCCGGCAGGAACGGAATCACCCGCATCCGCCCCAGTGCGCCCGGCAGGTCGACCCGCAAGCGCCCGCGCGGGTTGTTCAGGACGCGTGGAAAGCAGCTTTCCGCCTCCTCCAGGTCCGCCAGCAGGCGCACGCAACGCTCGTAGTAGGCCTGCCCGTCGAGGGTCAGGCTGACCTGGCGGGTGGTGCGCTGCAGCAACTGCACGCCAAGGTGCGCCTCCAGTTGCTGGATCGCCTGGGTCACGCTGGCGCGCGGCAGCTCCAGGCTGTCCGCGGCCTTGCCGAAGGCGCCCAGCTCGACGATGCGGGTGAAGGCCTGCATGGCCTGGAAACGATCCATCGGACGTCCTCGATTATTTGGAAAATACGAATGGTAAAACCGTAATTATGGGCTTTATCCAGGCCAATGCGGAGCGAAGAATGACGGCGTTTTCCTTCCCTCCCGCGAGGCTCGACACATGAAAACCCGTCAACTCGGCCACAACGGCCCTTCCGTCTCCGCCATCGGCCTCGGCTGCATGGGCATGACCGACTTCTACACCACCGGCGGCGACCGCCAGGAGGCCATCGCCACCCTGCATCGCGCCGTGGAACTCGGGCTGAACTTCTTCGATACCGCCGACATGTACGGCCCGCACAGCAACGAGGAACTGCTCGGCGAGGCCCTGCGCGGCAAACGCGAGCAGGTGTTCCTGGCCAGCAAGTTCGGCATCGTCCGCGACCCTGCCAATCCCCAGGCGCGCGGCGTCGACGGCAGCCCGGCGTATATCCGCCGCGCCATCGAAGGCAGCCTGAAGCGCCTCGGTACCGACCGCCTGGACCTTTACTATCAGCACCGCATGGACCCGCAGGTGCCCATCGAGGACAGCGTCGGCGCCCTCGCCGACCTGGTGAAGGCCGGCAAGATCCGCCACATCGGCCTCAGCGAAGCCTCGGCGGGAACCCTCGAACGTGCCCACCGGGTGCACCCGATCAGCGCGTTGCAGAGCGAGTACTCGCTGTGGACCCGCGATCCGGAGGACACCGGGGTGCTCGCCGCCTGCCGTCGCCTGGGCATCGCCTTCGTCCCCTACAGCCCGCTGGGCCGAGGTTTCCTTACCGGCACCCTGAAGCGCCCGGAAGACTTCGCCGCCGACGATTACCGTCGTTTCAGCCCACGCTTCCAGGGCGAGAACTTCGCGAAGAACCTGAAGCTGGTGGACAAGGTCGGCGAACTGGCCGCGGCCAAGGGCGTGAAACCCTCGCAACTGGCGCTGGCCTGGGTGCTGGCGCAGGGCGATGACCTGATCCCGATTCCCGGCACCAAGCAGCGGCGCTACCTGGAGGAGAACGTCGCCGCGACGGAACTGCGCCTGAGCGCGGCGGAACTGGCCGAGCTGGATGCGATCTTCCCCGCCGAGGCGGTCGCCGGCAGTCGCTATAGCGAGGAAGGCATGCGCCTGGTCAATCTCTGAGACAGTGAAGCTGCGGTCACGTCTCCATATGCCGGAGCCTGGTTGTAGGGCGAATCACCGCTTGCGGTTATCCGCCGCTTATCCGGGGTTTCGGCGGATACCGCCTGTGGCGGTATCCGCCCTACGGGTCTCTATCGCTCGCAATTTCCTGGCTGCCTACACGGCGGGGAACGGCGACGGGCGAACCTCAGGGCGTCCACCAGTAGCGCACCACGTGGAAGAAGATCGGCGCGGCGAAGCACACCGAGTCCAGGCGGTCGAGCATGCCACCGTGACCTTCGATCATGTGCCCCCAGTCCTTGACCCCACGGTCGCGCTTGATCGCCGACATCACCAGGCCGCCGAAGAAGCCCAGCAGGTTGATCAGCAGCGCGATCAGCGCCGCCTGCCAGAGGTTGAACGGGGTGATCCACCACAGCGAGGCGCCGATGGCGGTGGCCAGGGCGATGCCGCCGACGAAGCCTTCGACGGTCTTCGACGGCGACAGGTTGGGAGCGATCTTGCGCTTGCCGAACAGCTTGCCGCAGATGTACTGCATCACGTCGGAGAGCTGCACGACGATCACCAGGTAGGCGATCAGCAGCAGGTTGCGCCCCTCGAAGCCGGGAATGTCGAGGGTCAGCAGCGCCGGCACGAAGGAGATACAGAACACCGCCAGCATCAGGCCCCACTGCACTTTCGAGGCGCGCTCGAGGAAGTGCTTGGTGTCGCCGCCCAGCGAGGCGAGGATCGGCAACAGCAGGAACACGTACACCGGGATGAAGATCGAGAACATGCTGTACCAGTCGATGTAGATCAGCAGGTACTGCATCGGCAGCACGAAGTAGAACGCCGCCACCAGCGCCGGGTAGTCGCTGCGCCGGGTCGGGGTGAGGGTGATGAACTCGCGCAGGGCGTAGAACGACACGCCATAGAACAGCAGGATCACCGCCGCCTGGCCGAGCCAGAAGGCGAAACCGATCACCAGGACCATCGCCCACCAGGCGTTGATCCGCGCGTTCAGGTTGTCGATCACCGCGTTCGGGCCGGGACCGGCGCGCCACTTGAGGACGAAGCCGACCAGCGAGGCGAGCAGCAGCAGCGCGCCGATCCCGCCGAAGAGCATCCAGGTCTGTTCGTTCATCTCAGGCCTCCTCTTCCGGCGCCAGGTCCAGCAGGGCCATGCGCGCTCGTTCGAGGAACGCCTCCTTGCCTTCTTCCGCCGTGGCGACCAGCGGCTTGCCGAAGCTCAGGGTGCAGAGCAGCGGCAACGGCAGCATGCGGCCCTTGGGCATGACCCGGTTGAGGTTGGCCAGCCAGACCGGCACCAGCTCGACCTCCGGGTGGGCCAGGGACAGGTGGTAGATACCGCTCTTGAATGGCAACAGCTTGACCTCATCGTCCAGGTTGCGGGTGCCCTCGGGGAAGATGATCAGCGAGTCGCCGCCGTCCAGGGCGCGGTCGAGGGGTTCGAGCGGATTGGCATTGGCATCGCTGCGCTGGCGGTCGACCAGCACGCCGTTGAACACCTTGTTGATCACGTAGCTGCGCAGGCCGGCCTTGTTCCAGTAGTCGGCGCCCGCCACCGGCCGGGTACGCCGCCGCACCTCCGGCGGCAACGAGGCCCAGAGCAGGACGAAGTCGCCATGGCTACTGTGGTTGGCGTAATAGATGCGTTGCTTGGGGATCGGCGTAGTGCCCAGCCAGAGGCTGCGCAAGCCGGTGATGGCGCGGGCGCCGGCGATGATGCCATAGGCGACGACTGATTCGAGCATGGGAAGACTCTTCAGGTTTGAGCGTTGAATAGAGGGATCGACAACAGGCACGACAAGGCCAGCAGGAACTGGGCGCCACAGGCCAGCGCCTGCCAGCGTAGCAGGCGCAGGGCGCCGCGGCTGCGCTGGTTCCAGGTGCGCCCCGCGGCGTCCGCGCGGGCCAGGCCGAGGTCGGCCAGGGCCCGGTCCAGGTCTTGGGTCTGCGCCTCCAGCCTGTCGCCGGCGCGGCTGAAACGTTCGAACAGTTCGGCGTCCAGGGCCACTCGCAGCGCCCAGTACTTCTGCCACAGGCCGAGCATGGCGATCGCCAGCATCGCCGCAGCGAAATAGCGCCAGCCGATGCCCTGCACGGCCTGGTACAGGCCCAGCCCGATGGCCAGCAGGGTCAGTGCGGCGGACAGCCGGTCAAGCTCGCGGCCACGGCGCAGCAGGGCCGCCACCAGGGCCAGGGATTGCTCAGGCATGGCGCACCTCGCCCAGTTCCGCCGATGGCTCCGGCACGCTCCCGCTCAGCGCCGCGAGGGTCCGCCGCTGGGCCTCGCCCAGCAGCACTTGCGGTCGCGCCCGACGTAACACGGCCACGGCCGACTCGACGTCCGCCGCGCGGCCGCTGAGCAGCAGCCAGGCGGCGACCAGCGTGGCGCTGCGCGAATAGCCCAGGGCACAGGCCACCAGCAGCGGCCCTTGCGCCAGCAGTTCGTCGATCAGCACCGCGGCGCGCCGGCAGTCCTCGACGTCCGGCGCGACCAGGTCGAGCAACGGCAGGCTGCGATAGGCCAGCCCCTGCGGCTCGCAGGAAAGTTCGGCGGTAGCGTCGAGCAATGCGCGGAAGCGGCCGTCGGCCAGTTCCGCGGACGACGGCAGGCGCCCCAACCAGAGGCCCGGCAGCACCTCGTCCGGCTGCGGCCGGCGACGGGTCCAGAGCCAGGCGTTGATCCGCGCGGCAAGCAGATATGGCGCCAGCAGCCAGCGCGCGGCGGCGCTCAGGCGGCCAGTGCTGCCCTTCTGGAAGCCGGCGGCGCCGAACAGCAGGTAGTTCAGCGCCACCAGCGCCAGCGCCAGCGCCGGCCAGCACAGCCACAACGCCGCACCGCCGACGGCAAAGGCGACGGCGGCGCAGGCCAGCGCGCCGAGGCCGTAGCGAGCGGCCAGCCGCCGCCGTTGCCGGTCGCGGCTCAGACTGGCGCGGGCGAACGGCGCGGGCTGCGCCTGCGGCCACAGCCAGACGCACAGCCAACCGGCCAGCGCGCCGGTGGGCACGTCGATGAAATGGTGCTGCCAGGTGGTCAGCACCGACAGCCCGATCAGCGCGAACCAGCCATGCAGCAGCCAGCGCCAGGCGCCGCTGGCGTAGCGCGCGTAGCAGACCCAGAGCACTACCAGCAGGGCGATGTGCAGCGACGGTGCCTGGTTGTACGGTTTGTCGAACCCCATCAGCACGTCGAACAGCCAGCCGAACACGCCGCCCAGTTCCGGCCGTTCGAAGGTGAAGCGCAGGGGGAACAGCAGGAAGCAGGTCACCGACAGCACCTGGGCGCTGAGCAGGCGCAGGCAGTGGGTGTCCAGCTCGCGCTTGTCCCGCGGCAACAACAGCGACAGGCCGTAGAGCAGGTCGATCGACCAGTACGGCAGGATGGTCCAGGGCCACAGCGGCATCCCGCGTTCCCAGTCGAAGACCAGGCTGCCGACGTCGCCGCGCTGGCTGGTCAACCAGTTGGCCAGGCCATAGCTGGCGAAGAAGAACGGGCCGAGGAACAGCAGCCAGAGCACCGCCCGCTTCAGTACCCCCGGCTCGCGCGGCGCCATCAGCGGGCGACCTTCTGCGCCAGCGATACGCTGAAGATGCCCCACTGGTCGACCCGCTGGGTGATCTTGCGGAAGCCGGCGGCGGCCACCAGTTGGTCCATTTCCGCCTGGGTCCGGCGTCGCATCACCCAGGCCTGGCCCTGGCGGTGGCTGGTCAGCGCGCGGGCGATCAGTTCCAGCTGCGGGTGCCAGGGCTGTCCGGTGTAGACCAGGTAGCCGCCCTCCTCCAACGCCTCGCCGAGGCCGGCGAGGGAGTCGCCGACCATGCGGTTGTCGGCGAACAGCTCGTAGAGCCCGGAAACCACCCCGAGGCTCGGCTTCGGTTGCAGCGCCGCCAGGTCGGCGCGATCGAAGGCGTCGCCCTTGACGAAGCGGGCGATGCCGGCGAGGCCCTTGCTTTCGATCAGGGCGCTGCCGTCACGCACGTTGATCTCGCTGTAGTCGCGCAGAAGGATGCTTTCCGGCAGCGGCTCGACGCCTTGCAGGGCTTCGAGGATGTAGCGGCCGTGGCCGGCGGCGATGTCGACGATGCGCACCTCGCGCTGCTCCTCGCGCAACCGCTGCATGGCCAGGCGCAGCAGCTCCTCGGCGTGCAGCTTGCGCTGGCGGATGCCGCGCCAGCCGATGGAGTCCAGGTAGTTGCGGTCGATCAGGCGACCCAGCGGGCCGCTGCCGCTGGGCTGGTTGCGGTAGACATAGTCGAGGGTGCTGCCGGAATCGAAACCGGTGTCGAAGCCCAGCTTGACCCCGTCCGACCACAGGCTGCCCAGGCGCAGGCCGGCACGGGTGGCGCGCCAGTAGAGATCGCGCGGCGAGTTCTTCGGCAACGGCGCGGCCAGCGCCTCGGCCTCGGCGCAGGTATGACCCAGGCGGTCGGCATCGAGCAGGCTCGGTCGTTCGGGGACCGTGGCGAATGCCTCGAGGAGGAAGCGCCGGGCACGGCCGACGGCCAGGTGACGATCGCGCTCGCCAAGGGTGTCGTGGAAGAAGCCGGGCAGGATGTGCTTTTCCTTGCGCAGGCTGCCGAGACGCTCGAAGAAGCGCTCCTGCGGCGCACGGTGGACGACGAAGTCGGCCCCGGAAATCAGCAGTTGGGTGGGAATCTGGATCGCCTGTGCGTCCGCTACCACCCGCTCGGCAGCTTCGTAGAGGCCGAGCAGGATGTTCACCGAGATCGCCTTGGCGATCAGCGGGTCGCTGTCGTAGGAGGCGATCCGCTGCGGGTCGTGACTGAGGAAGCGTGCCTTGACATAGCTGTTGACGAAGAAATTGCCGCGCCACAGGCGCATCAGTTTCAGCCCGCTGCGGGCGAACGGCACGTAGAGCTTGACCTGGAACGCCGGCGAAGCCAGCACCAGTGCGCGCACCTTCGGCGCGTAGTCGTGGGCCCAGGTGGCAACCAGCACCGCGCCGACGCTCTGCGCCACCACCGCCATCCGCTCTTCGGCGATACCGTGGACGGCCTGGATATGGTCGACGAAGGTCTGTACGTCGCGCACGCTGGTGGCGAAGCTCGGGCTGTCGCCGCGGGCGCCTGGCGAGAGGCCGTGGCCACGGGCGTCCCAGGCGAAGAAGTCGTGTTCCGGCAGGTCGAGTTCGTCGACCAGGTGGGCGATCCGCCCGGAGTGCTCATGGCCGCGGTGGAACAGCAACACCGCCTGGCGCGTGCCGTCCGGCGCCGGGCGGCTGGCCGGCCAGTGGCGGTAGAAGAGCTCTACCCCGTCGTGGGTGGTGAAACGCAATTCCTGTACGTCGCGCATGTGATGTCCCTATGTCGTTGCCCCGGCCGGGAACCCGGCGGGGTTGCATCCTGCGGGCGCCCACCTCCATGGTGCTCGCCCATTCCCGCTCAGGCCTGCTCGTCGCGGCCCCGCCGACTCGCGGCCAGCTCGGCCAGGCCCTGGCGCACACGGTTGCCGATGGTCAGCAGCAGCAGGGCCGCGATCAGCAACATCAGCCAGTCGATCCAGGCCAGCGGCAACAGGCCGCTGGCCACCCCGGCGCCGATCACGCCGAAACACAGCGCCCGGTCGCTCTTGCCCATCGGGCCGTCGTAGCGGCGCGAAGCGCCGACCATGGTGCCCAGCGCACCGGCATATTCGCTGATCACCGCCAGCAGCACCACCAGCACCACCCACAGCGGATTGACTCCCGGCAACAGGGCGAACGGCAGGTACAGGCCGCTGTCGGCGATCACGTCGGTGAGTTCGTTGAGGTAGGCGCCCAGGTCGGATTTCTGGCCGAACTCGCGGGCGAGCATGCCGTCCACCGCGTTCAGCGCCATGCGCAGGAACATCCACAGCGGAACGAGGGCGAACAGCCAGAGATGGCTGGCGAAACCGGCGACCAGCGCGCCGACCAGCAGCGACAGCAGGCAGGCCGCCAGGGTCACCTGGTTGGCAGTGATGCCGCGCTGGTAGAGGCGCTGCACGCCGGGACGAAGAAGATTCTGAAAGCGCGGTTTGAGTTGATAGACGGAAATCATGTCAGCCAGTCCTTGTGCCGAGTTGCTTCGGGCACCGACCTGGCGGTCGGCGCCCGCTCCATTCTACGACGTCGATGCGCCGCTAAAAGTGACACACTTTTATGCGTTACGCATGGCCCGTATCAGCGCATCCGTCAGAAATCGCGCTTGAAGAACAGGTCCAGCGAACTGGCCAGGCCGCTCGCCGCTTCGAGATAGAGGCGTTTGGTCAACTGGTAGCGCAAGGCGATGGTATTTGCCGGTTCGAACACTCCAACACCATAGCGCAGGCTGAGCTTGTCGGTGATATTCCCGCTGGCGACCACGCTGGTGCTGTTGCCGGTGCCCTCGGTGTCCAGCTGGAAGTCCTGGATGCCGAGCTGCTTGGCGATTTCCCCGGTGAGCGGTGCGCTACCGGCCAGGCCCAGGGCCAGGGCCGCCTCGCCGAGCATGTTGCTGTCTTCGCCGGTGCTCATCGGCCGCCCCAGCACCAGGTAGGACAGCGCCTGCTCCTGGCTCATCGCCGGTTCGGAGAATACCGCGCTGGTCGGCTGCTCGGCGCTGCCGGTCAGGCGCAGGCCGGCGACCACATCGTCGACCCGGCGGATCGCCTCGATATCCAGGTACGGCTGGTCGATCGGTCCGGCGAAGAACAGCCGCGCCCTACGGATCGTCAGGCGCTGGCCGTAGGCACGATAGCGGCCCTTGTTCAGGTTCAGCTCGCCGCGGGTATCCAGGTTGTCGCCGATGTGCAGGTGGCCGGCCAGTTCGGCGCTGAGGCCGAAGCCGGAGAACGCCAGCTTGTCCTGGCCGACCTCGACATCGATGTCCATCTTCATCTTCAGCGGCTGCTGCTCGGGCTGCTCGGAGCCGACGATCACCGCATCGTCGGAGACCTTGACCGTCGATGGCGGCAACTGGCGGATGGTGATGTCGCCACGCGGCACCAGGACCTTGCCGGAGATCGCCAGCTCCTGGCCGGCCATGCCGATCTTCAGGTCCGGTTCCACCTCCAGTTGCGCATAGGGATCGACCACCACCGGCAGGCGGTTGCCACGGATGTTCAGGGCGACGTTCAGCGCCTCGCCCCAGCTCAGGTTGCCGGACAGGCTGCCCTGGCCGTACCTGCCGCTGCGCCAGCCGCCGCCGAGTTCCAGGCTTTCGCCAGCGATGCGAGCGTCGAGGGAAAGGTTCTCGAAGCTGGTCGGCAGCTCGCCGCCGCCGATGTTGCCGTCGCTCAGCGTCACCCGTCCGTCGACCCGCGGCGCCAGCAGGCCGCCGGACAGCCGGCCGCTACCGTTCAGCCTGCCTTGCAGTTTCTCCACCATCGGCACGAACGGGCGCGCCACCGACAGGTCGAGGCCGGCCAGGCTGAACTCGCCGCTCAGCGGCTTGCTCGCCGGGCGCGGGTCGATCTGCGCCTGCACCCGCAGCTCGCCGAGCTTCGGTCCGCGGAAGTCGAGGGAGGTATCGACGCGGTTGGGCGCCAGCCGGCTCTCCAGGCGCAGGCTGTCGTAGCCGACGTCGACCCACTGGCCCTGGTCGCGCAGGCGCAGCGTACCGCTGCCGGCGTCCAGGCTGACCACGCCGCTCGGGCCGCGGGCCGGAACGTCCAGTTGCAGGTCGCCGTTCAGCTTGCCCTGCCAGGCGAAATCCTCGGGGAACCATTGCTTCAGGCTGTCCAGCGGGAAGTCGCGCAAGGTGTAGCGCAGCCGCGGCTCGGGCAGCAGGCGCTGCTCGCCGCCGCAGAGGCTGGCAGCGCCGGATACCCAGCAATGTGCGCCGAAATTGACCTTGCCGTCGGCCAACCGCTCCAGGCGCGCCGGCTGCTGTAGCTTCCAGTCCTGGCCGCCGCTGCTCAACTCGCCGCGCGCCAGGCGACCGCGCCAGTTGCCGCGCTCCAGTTGCCCGTCGAAGGCCAGGCCGAGCTTGAGCAAGGCACCTTGCAGGTCCAGTTCCAGTTGCTGGCGGCGTTGGTCGCCGCGGGCATTGGCCTTGAACAGGCCGAGATCGGTTTCGCCGCTGCGCAGGCCGGAAGCGACCAGCGCCAGGGTGCCGTTCTGCCGGGCATCGAGGTTCGCCTGCAGGTCGAGGCCGGCGATGCGCTGCTCGGCGTAGGCGATCTGCTGTCCCTTGAGGTTCAGCCTGCCTTGCGGCGCCGCGAGGCTGCCAGCCAGGTCGAGGCGTCCGTCGAGGCGACCGAAGAGTTGCGGCCAAAGCTGGCCGAGACGGTTCAGGGCGATGTCCAGGCGGCCTTGCAGGCGCTGGTCGAGCGCCCCGCTGCCCTGCACCTTGTTATCCCCCAGGCGCAGGTCGAGGTTGCCCAGCGTCCAGCGCTGCCCCTCGCCTTCGGCGCGCGCCTGGAATAGCGCCGGCTGGCCGCGCAGGCGGCCCTTGACGTCGAGATCCACGCCCAACGCCAGCCGCTCGTCGCGAACACTTCCCTGGCTGCGCAAGGGACCGGCCAGTGAACCCGGCAGCTCGGCGACCCAGTACGCCGGGTTCAGTTCGCTGAGCTGCAGGGCGGTATCCCAAGCCACGCCATTGTCGAAACGCAACGTCACCCGGCCCTCGGCCTGGCCTTGCCCGGCGCGGAGCTGCAACGACGGCAGGTTGAGCTGGACGAGGTCGCCGGACACCGGGCTGGCCAGCGTGAAGTCGCCCGCCGGACCGCTCGCCGCCGCGCTGAAATTGCCCAGGTAGCGCTGGTCCTGGTAATGCACTTCCGCCTTGAAGGTCTTCAGCGTCACCGGCGGCGGCTCCGCCAGCGGATACAGGCGCAGCCAGGGGAAGTCCTTCCAGTCCAGGGTCGCGTCGGCGGCCAGGCTTTCGCGCCAGTCCAGGCGTCCGACCAGCTCCAGGCGCTGCTCGCCGCCAGCGTCCAGGCGCAGTTGGCGGATATCCGCGCCCTGGGCGTCGACCCGCCCGTCCAGGCTCAACGCCACCGCCCCGCCCTCGCCCGGCAGGCTGGCGCCGCCGCGGATCAGGTAACCGCTCTTGAGATCGCCGCCGGCATCGAGCTGGATGGCATTCAGGGTCAAGGTGTCCGGTAGTCCGGCCGTACCCTTGAAACCGTCGGCGCGGATCAGCAATCGTGCCGGCAGGTTTTCCGCCAGCGCCTGCAACTGTCCTTCCAGGCTGCCGTCCAGGTAACCGCTGCTGCGGCCTTTCAGGGTCAGCGCCTGCTGCAGCTCACCGCCGACCTGGACGGCCAGCTTCCACGGCTTGCCTTCGGGAGCGGGCAGGCCGAGCGTGGCTTCGGCCTGCAAGGGCCAGTCGCCGCTCGGCTGCAAGCGCCCCTGGAGCGCCAGGTCCAGGCCGAAGCCCCGCGCCGTCAGCGAGTCGATGTGCAGGCCGTCGGCCAGCCAATGGGCCGCCAGCTTGAGTTCGGCGACCTGCTGGTTGCCGTCGAGCAGGAAGCTGCCGACCGCCACTTCGCCGAGTTCGATGCTCAGCGGCAGTTTCAGCGTCGGCAGGCTGATCGGCCCGCTGTCGGCGCTGTCGCCGCTCGGCGGCAGGTCCAGCGCGACCCGCTCGGCGGCCACCCGCTGCAGGCAGAGGCGCAGCCCCGCCAGGCAAGCCGGCGACCAGCGCAGTTCCGGCCGCTCGACGACCAGTTGCGTACCGTCCTGCGCCCAGGACAGCCGCTGTGCCTGCCAGGCGCCACCGAGGCGACCCTCGAAGCCGCTGACCTGCAGGCCCGGCACGCGGCCGAGCAGCCAGGCGCTGCCGGCCTGGGTGCCGAGCAGCGCAGCGAGTCCCAGGAGCAGCGCGAGGAGCAGCCCGACTATGGCCAGCAAGGTGATCTTCAGCGCCTTCACAGTTCTGGCCCCATGGAGAAGTGCAGGCGGAAACCGCCGTCGTCGTCGAGCGCATGGGCCAGGTCGAGGCGCAACGGGCCGACCGGCGAGACCCAGCGCACGCCGAAGCCGACCCCGGTCTTGATCGACGGGAAGTCCAGCGAGTTGAAGGCGTTGCCCTGGTCGACGAAGGTCGCCAGGCGCCAGCGCTCGGCCAGCGGATATTGATACTCGACGCTGCCGGCGATCATGTAGCGGCCGCCGATCTTGTCGCCATCGGAATTCTCCGGCGACAGCGTCCGGTAGTCGTAGCCGCGCACGCTCTGGTCACCGCCGGCGAAGAAGCGCAGCGAGGGCGGGATCGACTTGTAGTCGTTGGTGGCGATTCCGCCTACCTGCAGGCGGCCGAGCAGGCGATGGCCGCCGGCGAAGCTGGTCAGGCCCTTGGCCATGGCGTCGACATGGAGGACGTCGGCGTCGGCCAGCAGGCCTTCCTTCGCCCCCTTGACGTTGAACTGCAGGCGGTAGCCATGGCTGGGGTCGACCTTGTTGTCGGTCTCCAGCAGCGAGTAGCCGATCCCCGGCATCAGGAAGCTGCTCAGCCCGGAGTCGTCGCCCAGCTTGTACTCCTCGCGCATCCAGTTCAGCGAAACCACCCGCTGCCAGCCATCGGGCTGCTTGCTGTGCCATTCGCCGCCAAGGGTCAGCAGCTTGCTCTCGGTGTCGACCAGGTCTTCGAACTGGTAGCCGCTGGTGAAGCGCAGCTTGTCGGTGAGCGGCGGATCGAGGGGAATCTCGTACCAGGCGCCGACGTTCTGCCGTGGTGCGGAGATTTCCGACTCGAATCCCAGGCTATGCCCTTCGGCATTCACCCAATGGCGGGTCCAGTTGAACCTCGCGCGCGCCCCGACGTCGGTCGAGAAACCGAGGCCGACGCCCATGGTCCGGGGCTTGCGCGCCTCCAGCCGGACCGCTACCGGGATCGCCTGGCGCGCGCCGTCGGCCTGCGCCTGGGTCGGCGCGGCGTCGACCCGCACGCCCTCGAAGTAGCCGCTGGATTGCAGGTTCTGGTTGAGTTCGGCGATCAGTTCGGAGTCATAGGGTTGGCCGGCCTTGAACGGCACCATGCGGCGCAACAGTTCTTCCTCGATGATCGAGTCGCCGTCGAAGCTCACCTTGCCGAAGGTGTAGCGCTGGCCGCTGTCGTAGACCAGGTCGATGTCGGCGATGCCGGCGCGCGGATCGATGCTCAGGCGCTGGGTGCTGAAGCGGCCCTGGAAGAAGCCGTAGCGCGAGGCCTGGTTCTGGATCAGCCGCTTGGCGTCCTCGTAGACGCCCTGGTTCAGCTTCGCGCCCGGTTTCAGCTGCTTGCCCGACGGCAAGCGGAAGCTCTCCAGGCTGGCGGCCTCGCCGAGCACCTGGATGTTCACCTGGCGCAGGCGCACGGGCTCGCCGGGCACTACCTTGAGCGTGAGCTTCGGCGGCTTGCCGTCCTTCACCTCGCTGTCGATCTGCGCCTGGAAGTAGCCGAGCGCCTGGGCCGCCTTTTCCGCCTGCGCCTCAGCATTGCGACGGAAACGTTGCAACGCCGCCTCGTCCCGCTCGCCGAGGCTACCCACGTAGGCCTCGATATTGGCCTTCAGGGCGGCATTGGCGGGGGTGACGCGCACGCTAAGCTGGCTCTCCGCGAAGGCGGCCGTACTCAGGCACAGCAGCCCGGCCAGTGGGAACCGGAACAATCCTTGAGTCAGTCTCATGGCGCGGATGCTACGCAGGCGGGTGGCGCGCGTCCAGATTTGCGCGGACGCCGCCGACCACCTCCTGACATTCGGGTTTTATGACGCCAAGCGCCTGACAGGCATGGCTTTTCTCGCGCGTCCGGGGGAACGCTCAGGTCGCCGCCGGCGTCTCGCCAGGATGCAGGAGGACGTGCTCGCGCACCGCTCCCAGCGTCACCTCGCCGATCTCGCGGTAGCCGTGCCGCTGGTAGAAGTCCAGGTAGCGCGCATTGCCAGTATCCAGGACCAGCCCCTGCGAAGCGGAGTCCTCGGCGCACCAGCGCTGCACAGCCGCCAGCAACTGCTCGCCGATCTGCCTGCCCTGGTATTCGGGATGCACGCCGAGCATCGGCAACTGGTGGTGGGGGCCGACCGGCAGGCAGGCCTGCACCGCCCGGTGGTAATCCAGGTAGCGCCGGGTCGCGGCCAGGCCGACGCTGAACAGCATGCGCAGGCGCCAGCTCCAGCTCTCGGTGATATCCAGGCGCCGCTGCGGCGGCGTGATCAGGGCCGCCGCGACCAGCCGATCGTCGATGAACAGGCCGATGGCCGGCAACTCTTCGCCCAGATGGCGCTCGACCATCTCCCGGACGCAGGCACGCACGCGCTGGTCGTAGCCGGCGCGCTGCGCATCCATCAGGTAGGCGAAGGTCGGTTCGTGGCGGTAGGCGTGGTAGAAAAGCGAGCGGACTTCGCGGCTATAGCCGTCGTCGAGCAGACGGACATCGGTGACCTGATCAGGCATGGAACGCATTCCTTGTCGGCCGCCGGCGCAGCGACACGCACGCTTCGCCACGGCGATTGGTCGAGCGGATGGCCTGGCCATCCCCGTCCGCGGCAGACCACAGGGCCGGCAAAGCGCCAAGCCACACAGCCATCGGGTACCCGGCGGACACTAGCACAGCGCCTCCAGGGTCGCCAGGCATCCCCCGGCTGGGCTAGCATTCCTGTTTTTGCCAGGACGCCCACCATGAAAATCGTCTCTTTCAATATCAACGGTCTGCGCGCCCGGCCGCACCAGCTGGCGGCGCTGATCGAGCGGCACCAGCCCGACGTGATCGGGCTGCAGGAAACCAAGGTCGCCGACGACCAGTTTCCCCAGGCCGAGATCGAGGCGCTCGGCTACCACGTCCACTACCACGGGCAGAAAGGCCACTACGGCGTCGCCCTGCTCTCCCGCCAGGCGCCCCTGGAACTGCACCGCGGCTTCCCGAGCGACGGCGAGGAGTCCCAGCGTCGCTTCATCTGGGGCACCTTCAGCGACGCCCAGGGCAACCCGATCACCGTGATGAACGGTTACTTCCCGCAAGGCGAGAACCGCGAGCATCCGACCAAGTTCCCGGCCAAGCAGCGCTTCTACGCCGATCTCCAGTCGCTGCTGGAGAACAGCTTCAAGCCCGAGCAGGCCCTGGTGGTGATGGGCGACATCAATATCTCGCCGGAGGACTGCGACATCGGCATTGGCGAGGAAAACCGCAAGCGCTGGCTGAAGACCGGCAAGTGCAGCTTCCTGCCGGAAGAGCGCGAATGGCTGGCTACGTTGAAGAACTGGGGCCTGGTCGACAGCTTCCGGGCCCTGAATCCGGAGGTGAACGACCGCTTCAGCTGGTTCGACTACCGCAGCCGTGGCTTCGAGGACACCCCCAAGCGCGGCCTGCGCATCGATGTGATCCTGGCCAGCCGGGTGCTGCAGTCGCGCTTCAAGGACGCCGGCATCGACTACGACCTGCGCGGTATGGAGAAACCCTCCGATCACGCCCCGATCTGGCTGGAACTGGCCTGAGACCCAGCCTAAGGAAAAGGCTCATCCCCGGATGAGCCTTCAGGCGGTCGCTGCCTGGCCCGGGCGATCTCGCCGACGCCCCCCCTATCCGGCGCGCGACCTTTCCCTCAGGCAGGATTGTCCACCCGCGCCCCCTTCAGCTCCACTCGATTGCCGTCCGGATCGAAGAAGTACAGCGACCAGCCGTCGCCCTCGGCGCCGAAGCGGATTTCCGCGGGAACCTGCGGGACCAGGCCGAACCCCTCGAGATGGGCGATCAGCGCGGCCTCGTCGAACGGCTCGATGCGCACGCAGAAATGGTCGACGTTGCGCCCTTCCCCACCCGGCGCCGCACCGCCCTCCCGGCCGAGCGACCCGGACACCGCGACCAGGTCGAGCATCGACGTGCCCAGGCGTAGATGGGCCAGCTCCAGGTCGTCGCGCCACTTCACCACCACGCAACCGAGGACATCGCGATAGAACGCGATGCTGCGTTCCAGGTCGCGGACCCGCAGGACGATGTGATCGAGACGTTCGACGACGAAGGGTTGCATGGTCATTCACCTCTAGAACCGTGGACTATGGCGAGACTTTAGCCAGCACACCCCAGGTTGATAATGCTTTAATCCCTGATTCATTGATTACTGACAGTGAATTATCCCTGTGGATCACCTCACCGCCCTCAAGGTCTTCCGCGCCGTGGCCGCGAATGGCGGCTTCGCCGCCGCGGCCCGGCAGATGAATCTCTCGCCGGCCGCCGTGAGCAAGAACGTCGCCGAGCTGGAAGCGCACCTCAAGGTGCGCCTGATCAATCGCACCACCCGCAGCATGAGCCTGACCGAGGCGGGCGAAGTCTACCGGCAGCGCCTGGAGCGCATCCTCGACGACCTTGAGGCCGCCGACGCCGCGCTCACTTCGATGCAGCAGGGCCCCAGCGGCCTGCTGCGGGTCAGCGCCCCGCTGACCCTCGCCCTCACCTGCCTGACCCCGGCCATTCCGGCTTTTCTCCAGCGTTATCCGGACCTGCGCCTGGAACTGCTCCTGCAGGACGGCCGCCAGGACCTGATCGCCGAAGGCATCGACCTGGCCCTGCGCGGTAGCGACCGGGTTGCGGACTCCGGCCTGGTCGCCCGCCCGCTGCTGATCCTGGAGCACGTGCTCTGCGCGGCGCCGGCCTACCTCGGTCAGCATGGCCAGCCGCTGCGGCCGGAGGCCCTGCGCGAACACGAGTGCATCCGCTTCAGCCTCTCTGGCCATGCCGACCGCTGGACCTTCCGCAAGGGCCGCGAGTGCATAGCGGTGCCTATCGCCGGGCGTTACCGGGTGTCCTCCAGCCTGGCGGTGCGCGATGCCCTGCTCGCCGGCTTCGGCTTGAGTCTGATCCCACGGCTGTACGTACAGGCGGAACTGGCCGAAGGCCGCCTGGTTGAATTGCTGGCTGACTGGAAGGCCGACGAGACGGCGATCCACGCGGTCTATCCATCGCGCCAACTGGCCGGCAAGACCCGGGTGTTTCTCGACTTCCTGACCGAGACAATGGCGCAGGGCCATGATTCCCCAACGCTGTAACCTTAGCGTCACCCGTCTGACTTAATCTCGCCGGCAAATTCCCTTCCCCATAGAAGACGATGCCCGCGATGCCACACCGCCAGCGCGCCAGTGACAAAGACCTCTGGAGCCGTACCCTGAGCCTGGTTTTCCTCGGATTCCTCTGTTACGCCTTCCCCTGGTCGGTATTCGCCGCCCCCTTGCCGATCCCCACGGACGACACGCCGGCGCTGCGCATCCAGGGTTCCAACACCATCGGCGCGAAGCTCCTGCCGGCCCTGGTCGAGGGCCTGATGGAAGAGGAAGGCCTGGAGGATATCCGCCGTACCCCCGGAGAACGGGAAAACGAACTCCATCTGCTCGGCAAGAGCCGCGACGGCCGCCTGGTGAGGGTGGAGCTATCCGCCCACGGTTCGAGCACCGGCTTCGCCGCCCTCCTCGAACGCCACGCCGAACTCGCCGCGGCCTCGCGTCCCGTCAAGGACAGCGAAGTTCGCGCCCTGGCCGGCTTCGGCGACCTGCGCAGCCCATATGCCGAGCAGGTGATCGCCATCGACGGACTGGCGATCATCCTGCATCCGGACAACCCGCTGGCCTCGCTGGACACCGCGCAACTGGCGGCGGTGTTCGCCGGCGAGGTGCGTACCTGGGAAGAACTGGGCGGCAAGGGCGGCGCCATCCGCCTGTACGCTCGCGACGAGCAGTCCGGCACCTACGACACCTTCAAGGAACTGGTGCTGGCCAGTCACGGCAAAAGCCTGGCCAGCGACGCCCGCCGCTTCGAATCCAACGATCGGCTGGCGGCCGCGGTGAGCGCCGATCCGCACGCCATCGGCTTCGTCGGCATCGCGTCGGTGGGCCGGGCCCGCGCCTTGGCCATCGCCGACGGCGAATCGCTGCCGATGGCGCCCCAGGAAAGCCTGATCGCCACCGAGGACTACCCGCTGTCGCGCCGCCTGTTCCTCTACCTGAAGCCCGGCGAGAAGAACCCCTGGGCCCAGGCCCTGGTACGTTTCGCCCAGGGCCCGCGCGGCCAGGCGATCGTCACCCGCAGCGGCTTCGTCGCGCAGAAGATCCAGGCGGTGCAGATCGCACCGCGCCCGCAGATGCCCGCCGAATACCGCAAGCTCGCGGAACAGGCGCGGCGCCTGACGGTGAACTTCCGCTTCCAGGAAGGCAGCGCGCTGCTCGACAACAAGGCACTGCTCGACGTACAGCGTTTGCTGGACTACCTGCGGCAAAATCGGAAGTTGCAGGAGCGCACCGTGCTGGTGGGCTTCGGCGATCCCAAGTCCGACGCCGAGCGTTCGGTCCTGCTTTCGCGTCTGCGCGCCATGGCCGTGCGCCGCGAACTGGCCCGCGGCGGCGTGAGTTTCCGCGAGATCGCCGGCTTCGGCGACGAGTTGCCGGTCGCCAGCAACGACCAGGAACTGGGCCGACAGAAGAACCGGCGGGTGGAAGTCTGGGTCTACTGAACGCTGTAGCACTTTGTAACCTCGCCGTTTTGCCGGCGCCCGGAGCCTGGTTTATTTTTTCCGAGTGACTGCGGGCCCCTCTGACGGTAAGCAATTGCCGCCATGTCGGAGTCACATGACCATCCGACAATTCGAAGCGAGGGGGCCCAATGGCAGCTCTGCATGCATTTCTCACCGAACCGTTCCTCGGTACGGCTATCTGGTTCTGGCTGGCCTTCCTGGCCATCGTCATCGTTCTCCTGGTCCTCGACCTCGGCGTGCTGCAACGCGACCACCACGAAATCGGCGTGCGCGAAAGCCTGCTGCTGTCCGCCGGCTACTTCGCCTGCGGCCTGGCCTTCGGCGGCTGGGTCTGGTACGCCTTCGGCCCCACCAGCGCGGTGGAGTACTACACCGGCTTCCTGGTCGAACAGTCGCTATCGATGGACAACGTGTTCGTCATGGCGATGATCTTCAGTTTCTTCGGCATCCCCCGCCGCTACCAGCACCAGGTGCTGTTCTGGGGCATCCTCGGCGCCATCGTCCTGCGGGCCATCATGATCGGCCTGGGCGCCGCGCTGGTGAAGGAATTCGACTGGATCATGTACGTGTTCGGCGCCTTCCTGCTGTTCAGCGGCGTGAAGATGCTGTTCAACAAGCACGAGGAAGAACCCGACCTGGAGCACAACCCGGTGCTGCGCTTCCTGCGCAAGCACATGCGGGTGACCAAGGAACTGCACGAGCATCACTTCTTCGTCCGCCTGCCGGACGCCAACGGCAAGCTGGTGCGCTACGCCACCCCGCTGTTCTTCGCCCTGGTGCTGATCGAGCTGGCCGACCTGGTGTTCGCGGTGGACAGCGTGCCGGCGATCTTCGCCATCACCCAGGACCCGTTCATCGTCTACACCTCGAACATCTTCGCCATCCTCGGCCTGCGCGCCCTGTACTTCTCGCTGGCGGCGATGATCCACCGCTTCGTCTACCTGAAATACGCCCTGGCCCTGGTGCTGGTGTTCATCGGTGCGAAGATCATGCTCCACGGTGTGATCGGCAAGATTCCCGCCGGCCTCTCGCTTGGCGTAACCTTCGGCCTGCTGGCGGGCGGTATCCTGCTCTCCCTGCTGAAGACCCGCACGCCGAAAGCCACCGTCGAGGACAAGGCCGAACCGAATGCCGAACACGCTCTGGATCGAACGTCTGGACACCCACGCTGAACCTTTCTGGCGGGTCCGCCTCGGCACGCGTGGGATCTGCTTCCGCAACGAGCGGGCGGCCCGCGAGTTCGCCGCCCTGCTGCACAGCCGTCGCGCGTGGCAGCTGGAACGCAACGCCGAGGAAAAAGGGGCGGACTCCCCGGAATGAAAAAGGCCCGCACCCGCGGGCCTTTCCCCTATACCACAGCCGTCAGCGGCTGCTGCGCAGCATCTCCCTGGGCACGTACTTGCCCAGCTCGAACTTGCCGATCGCCGCGCGGTGCACCTCGTCCGGACCGTCGGCCAGGCGCAGGGTGCGCTGCATGGCGTACCAGTAAGCCAGCGGGAAGTCGTTGGAAACCCCGGCGCCACCGTGCATCTGGATCGCCCGGTCGATCACCTTCAACGCCACGTTGGGCGCCACCACCTTGATCTGGGCGATTTCGCTCTGGGCGATCTTGTTGCCCACGGTATCCATCATGTAGGCGGCCTGCAGGGTCAGCAGGCGCGCCATGTTGATCTCCATCCGCGAGTCGGCGATGTGGTCGATGTTGCCGCCCAGGCGCGCCAGCGGCTTGCCGAACGCGGTACGGCTGACCGCGCGCTTGCACATCAGTTCGAGGGCGCGCTCGGCCATGCCGATGGAGCGCATGCAGTGGTGGATGCGGCCCGGGCCGAGGCGCCCCTGGGCGATCTCGAAACCGCGGCCCTCGCCGAGGATGACGTTCTCGTAGGGCACCCGCACGTTCTCGAACAGCACTTCGGCATGGCCATGCGGCGCGTCGTCGTAGCCGAACACCGGCAGCGGACGGAGGATCTTCACCCCGGGGGTGTCGACCGGTACCAGGATCATCGAGTGCTGCTGGTGGCGCGGCGCGTCCGGGTTGGTCAGGCCCATGAAGATCAGGATCTTGCAGCGCGGATCGCAGGCGCCGGAGGTCCACCACTTGCGTCCGTTGATCACCCAGTCGTCGCCCTGGCGCTCGGCGCGCGCCTCCATGTTGGTGGCGTCGGACGAGGCCACGCCCGGTTCGGTCATGGCGAAGGCCGAGCGGATCTCGCCGCTCAGCAGCGGTTCCAGCCAGGTGCGCTTCTGCTCCTCGCTGCCGTAGCGCACCAGCACCTCCATGTTGCCGGTATCCGGCGCGGCGCAGTTGAAGGGTTCCGGCCCGATCAGCGAACGGCCCATGATTTCCGCCAGCGGCGCGTATTCGTGGTTGGCCAGCCCGGCACCGTACTCGGACTCGGGCAGGAACAGGTTCCACAGCCCTTCGGCCTTGGCCTTGGCCTTCAGCTCTTCCATGATCGCCGTCGGCTGCCAGCGGTCGCCCTCGGCGACCTGGCGCTCGAACACGGCTTCGGCGGGATAGACATGCGCTTCCATGAACGCGCTGACGCGTTCACGCAGCTCCTGGACCTTGGGGGAATAGGCGAAATCCATGGGGGATACCTTCTGACGGGTTGGCAGGCGAGGCATCGGACAAAGGCGCTGGTAACGATGCCGGAACAGGGCTTAAGATTTGCCCAGTCTATTTTTTCCGTCCATGAACATTCATGATCCATATGGGGGTCATCCAAGCCCCCAATAACAAGAAAAGTCGCGGAGCCAGTGCCATGAACCTGAACAAAGTCGACCTGAACCTGTTCATCGTGTTCGATGCGATCTATACCGAAGCCAACCTGACCCGCGCCGGGCAGATCGTCGGCATCACCCAGCCAGCCGTATCCAACGCCCTTTCCCGCCTGCGCGAGACCTTCAACGACCCGCTGTTCGTGCGCACCGCCCAGGGCATGGTGCCGACCCCGATGGCGCAGAACATCATCGGCCCGGTGCGCAACGCGCTGCAGTTGCTGCGGGTTTCGGTGCAGGAGAGCCGCAGCTTCGATCCGCAGCAGGCGAACAAGACCTACCGCATCAGCATGACCGACCTCACCGAAGCGGTCATCCTCCCCCCGCTGTTCCAGCGCTTGCGCCGCCTGGCGCCGAACGTGCATATCGAGAGCTTCCTCGCCAAGCGCCGCGAAACCACCAAGGAACTCGCCGCCGGCCGCCTCGACTTCGCCGTCGACGCGCCGCTGAACACCGATCCCCAGGTGCGCCACGTCAAGCTGATGGAGGACCGCTACGTCTGCGCCATGCGCCGCGGCCACCCACTGGCGGGCAAGCCGAAGCTGGCCCTGGACGATTACCTGGGCCTGACCCACATCCATATTTCCAGCCGCCGCAGCGGCCTCGGCTACATCGACCTGGCGCTGGGCAAGATGGGCATCCAGCGCAAGATCGCGCTGCGCTCGCAGCACTACCTGATGGCCTCCACGGTGGTCCAGCAGACCGACATGGCGATGACCGTGCCGGAACGCTTCGCCCGTCACCACGACCTGCACTACGCGGTGCTGCCGGTGAGCGACGTGCCAAAGCTGGAAACCCACCTGTACTGGCACGAGAGCACCGACCAGGACCCGGCCAACCGCTGGATGCGCGAACAGATCATCGAGCTGTGCCAGCAGGTCACCGCGCGCGAGAACAAGGCGGCACAGCCGGCGTGAGCGCCTGCCAAGGGGCGTAGGGCGAACGAGGCCACAGTCGTTTGCTTCCGAGGTGCCTCAGCGCGCCCTCTCCCTGAAGGGAGAGGGCGCCGTTGCGGAAACGACGGATAGTCGCCGCTACAGGCTGCGCGCGATCACCAGGCGCTGCACGTCGCTGGTGCCCTCGTAGATCTGGCAGACCCGCACGTCCCGATAGATGCGCTCCACCGGGAAGTCCTTGAGATAGCCGTAGCCACCGAGGGTCTGGATCGCCGCGGAGCAGACTTCCTCGGCCATCTCCGAGGCGAACAGCTTGGCCATCGAGGCTTCGGTCAGGCACGGCAGGCCGGCTTCGCGCAGGCTGGCGGCGTGGTGGACCATCTGCCGCGCCACGGCGATGCGGGTGGCCATGTCGGCCAGGCGGAAGGCCACCGCCTGGTGCTCGATGATCGGCTTGCCGAAGGTTTCCCGCTCGTGGGCGTAGTCGCGCGCCGCCTCGAACGCCGCGCGCGCCATGCCGATCGCCTGGGCGGCGATGCCGATGCGGCCGCCTTCGAGGTTGGCCAGGGCGATGCGGTAGCCCTCGCCCTCCTCGCCCAGGCGCAGCGTGGCCGGGATACGCAGGTCGTTGAAGGCCAGCTGGCAGGTGTCCGAGGCGTGCTGGCCGAGCTTGTCCTCGATCCGCACCACCTCGTAGCCGGGCGTGTCGGTGGGCACGATGAACGCGCTGATGCCGCGCTTTCCGGCATCCGGATCGGTGACCGCGAAGACGATCACCATCCCCGCGTGGCTGCCCGAAGTGATGAACTGCTTGGCACCGTTCAGCACGTAGTGGTCACCGTCGCGGCGGGCGCGGGTCTTCAGGAAGCTCGCGTCGGAACCGGCCTGCGGCTCGGTCAGGGCGAAGGCGCCGAGCATCGAACCCTGGGCCAGCGGACGGAGGAAGCGCTCCTTCTGCTCGGCGCTGCCGAACTTGTGGATCGGCATGCAGCCGACCGAGTTGTGCACGCTCATGATGGTCGAGCAGGCGCCGTCGCCAGCGGCGATCTCCTCGAGGGCCATGGCGTAGGCCAGGTGCCCGGTCTGCGCGCCGCCCCATTCCTCGGGCACCAGCATGCCGAGGAAGCCGAGGTCGGCCATCTCGCGGATCGCCTCGGCCGGGAAACGGTGCTCGCGGTCCCAGTCGGCGGCGAACGGTTTCAGCCGTTCCTGGGCGAACTGCCGCGCCATGTCACGGATCTGGATCTCTTCTTCGCAGGGAATCATCGCGGGTTCCTCTTCTTCACTGCCTGCATCAGCGCAAGCGCTCGACGGCGATCGCGGTCGCCTCGCCGCCGCCGATGCAGACCGCCGCCACGCCGCGTTCCAGGTCGTACTGCTGCAGGGCGTTGAGCAGGGTCACGACGATCCGCGCGCCGGACGCGCCGATCGGATGGCCCAGCGCACAGGCGCCGCCGTGGACGTTGAGGCGCTCGTGGGACAGGTCGAGGTCGCGCATTGCCGCCATGCCGACCACGGCGAAGGCTTCGTTGACCTCGAACAGGTCGACCTCGCCCAGCGACCAGCCGGTACGCTGCATCAGGCGCTTCACCGCACCGACCGGCGCGGTGGGGAACAGGTTCGGCGCGTCGGCGAACGAAGCATGCCCACGAATCGCCGCCAACGGCGCGAGCCCGCGTCGCTCGGCCTCGGAAAGGCGCATCAGGACCAGCGCGGCGGCGCCGTCGGAAATCGAACTGGAGTTGGCCGCGGTCACCGTGCCGCCTTCGCGGAACGCCGGCTTCAGGGTCGGGATCTTGTCCAGCCGGGCCTTCGGCGGCTGCTCGTCGCTATCCACCAGGCGCTCGGTCTTGCCGGCGGTGACCGTCAGCGGCACGATCTCGGCCTGGAAGCGCCCGTCGCGCATGGCTTGCTGCGCGCGGGTCAGCGAGGCCACGGCGAACTCGTCCTGTGCTTCGCGGGTGAAGCCGTAGGCCTCGGCACAGTCCTCGGCGAAGGTGCCCATCAGGCGGCCCTTGTCGTAGGCGTCTTCGAGGCCGTCGAGGAACATGTGGTCGAGCACCTTGCCGTGGCCCATGCGGTAGCCGCTACGGGCGCGCTCCAGCAGGTAGGGCGCGTTGGACATGCTTTCCATGCCCCCGGCCAGCGCGACCCCGGCGCTGCCGGCGAGCAACGTGTCATGGGCGAGCATCAGCGCCTTCATGCCCGAGCCGCACATCTTGTTCAGCGTCGAGCACGGCGTGCCGCGCGCCAGCCCGGCGCCAAGCACCGCCTGGCGCGCCGGCGCCTGGCCCTGGCCGGCGGCGAGCACGCAGCCGAGCACGGCCTCGTCCACTTCGTCGGCTTGCAGGCGCGCCCGCTCCACCGCGGCGCGCACCGCCGCGGCGCCGAGGGTAGCGGCGTTGACGTCCTTGAAGTCGCCGAGGAAGCCGCCCATCGGGGTGCGGACGGCGCTGACGATGACGATCGGATCTTCGCGGGTCATGGGATCTTCCTCCTGTATTAGCGGGCGGCCATGCGGATGGCGCCGTCGAGGCGAATCACTTCGCCGTTGAGCATGCTGTTCTCGATGATCTGCCGGACCAGCGCGGCGTATTCGTCCGGACGCCCCAGGCGCGGCGGGAACGGCACGCTGGCGCCGAGGGAGTCGCGCACCTCCTGGGGCATGCCGGCCATCATCGGTGTCTCGAAGATGCCCGGGGCGATGGTCATCACTCGGATGCCGAAGCGCGCCAGCTCGCGGGCGATGGGTAGGGTCATGCCGACCACCCCGCTCTTCGAGGCGGAATAGGCGGCCTGGCCAATCTGCCCGTCGAACGCCGCCACCGAGGCGGTATTGACGATCACCCCGCGCTCGCCGCCCTCGTCCGGCTGGCCCTGGGACATGGCCTCGGCGGCCAGGCGCAGCATGTTGAAGCTGCCCACCAGGTTGATGTCGATGACCCGGCGGAAACTCTCCAGGGCATGGATGCCATTGCGTCCGAGGACCTTCTCGGCCGGCGCCACGCCCGCGCAATTGGCCAGGCCATGGAGGCCGCCGAAGGCCTCCAGTGCAGTGGCCACGGCCTGGCGGCCGTCGGCCTCGCTGGCGATGTCGGCCCTGACGAAGCGCGCCTGGGCGCCAAGCTCGGCGGCCTTGGCCGCGCCGGCCTCGGCGTTGATGTCGGCCAGCACCACCTTACCGCCCTGCTCCACCAGCATCTTCGCGGTGGCGGCGCCGAGCCCGGAGCTACCGCCGGTGACCAGGAACACTCGATTTTCGATACGCACGTCGTTTTCTCCTGCTGAATCAGTTCGCGGCGGCCGCCCGTGGGGCCGCCTCGCGTTGCCGGGCGATCTCCTGGTTGCGCAGGAGAAAGCGCTGGATCTTGCCGCTGGGGGTCTTCGGCAGTTCCTCGAGGAACTCGATCTCCCGCGGGTAGGCGTGCGCCGACAGGCGCTGGCGCACGTATCGCTGCAGTTCGTCCGCCAGTTCCGGCGTCGGCCGGTGGCCGGCGCAGAGCACGACGAAGGCCTTGACCAGTTCGGTGCGCTCCGGGTCGGGCTTGCCGATCACCGCCGCCTCCATCACTGCCGGGTGTTCGATCAGCGCGCTCTCCACATCGAACGGGCCGACCCGGTAGCCAGAGGTGGTAATGACGTCGTCGGCGCGGCCGACGAAGCTGATGCTGCCGTCTTCGTTGAGTTCGACGGTATCGCCGCTCAGGTAGTAGTCGCCGACGAAGGCTGCGGTTTCCAGGCCCTGGTAGCCGGGGAACCACATCAGCGGCGAACGCCGCCGGTCGAGGGCGAGGATGCCCGGCTGGCCGGGCGGCAGTTCGTTGAGATCGTCGTCCAGCACTACCACCCGGTGCCCGGGACAGGCGAATCCGGCGGCGCCGACCCGCACCGGATGCGCCAGGGCATGGTGGTTGCACAGCACCATGCCCAGCTCGGTCTGCCCGTAATGATCGTGGATGGTGGTGCCGAGCCTGTCGGCGAACCAGCGGATCACCTCCGGCGTCAACGGCTCGCCGGCGCTGCTGACCGCGCGCAGGCGCCCCTTCAGCGCAGTTTCCGCGGCCGCGCCGGCGGCCATCAGCAGGCGATAGGCGGTGGGCGATCCGGCGAGGTTGGTGATGCCGTAGTCACGGATGATCCGACAGGTGCTTTCCACGCTGAACGGCCCTTCGTAGAAGGTGGTCGGATGGCCCATGGCGAGGGGACCGGCAACCGCGTAGTAGAGGCCGTAGGCCCAGCCCGGATCGGCGAGGTTCCAGAAGGCGTCCTCGGGGCGCAGGTCCACCGCCTCGCGCAGGTAGCCGACGAAGGCGAGGATCGCCTTGAGCGGCACCGGCACCGGTTTGGCCAGGCCGGTGGTGCCGGAGGTGAACATCATCAGGAACGGATCCTCGCCGCTGCGCGGAACCGGCTCGAATTCGGCCGGATAGCGCTCCAGCTCGGCCCAGAAGCTGAAATCGCCGCGACGGATGCCCTGCCCCTTCGGTCCGCCGACGGTGACGGCCAGAGGCGGATCGGCGAGTTCGTCGAGCTTGTCGCGGTTGGCCGCATCGGTGACCAGCACCTTGCTGCCGGCGGTCACCACGCGGTGTTCGATGGCCTTCGGGCCGAAGGCGGTGAACAGCGGCTGGTACACCGCGCCCAGGCGCCAGGCGCCGAGGATGGTGACCAGCAGCTCGGGCGTGCGCGGCAACAGGCCGGCGACGCAGTCGCCCGGGCGTACGCCCTGGGCCTGGAGGAAATTGGCGAAACGTCCGGAGAGCGCTTTCAGCTCACTGAAGGTATAGCTGGCGCGACTGCCATCCTTGCCCTCCCAGAACAACGCGATCCGACCCGGCAGGGCATGCCGGTCGCAGCATTCGACGCAGGCGTTGAGCGCCTGGAGCGTGCCGGAAAGCGTGGCGGCGGCGGTCCGCTGCAAGTCGAACCCGGCGGCAGTGGTGGCGTAGTCGCGCATTGCAGGACTCCTCGGCTTGTTTTTGTATGGAGTAGCTGGAATCTTCACGCCGTGGCTGGCGCGGGGCAATGTCGAAAGGCTTCAATCTGCCTGAGCGGTTTGGACAATCCGGGCTGGCTGCCTGTCCCCCCGAACCGTTCGCGACATACCGCGGATGACGCTGCGCGGCATTCGCCCTATCGACGGCCGAGCGTTTCGGACAAGACGCCTGACGATTCGGCCGACGCGGTTTCCGCCGCGACCTGCGCCCGGTACTGCCCGGGGGTCGAGCCGGTCCACTTCTTGAACGCCTTGTGGAACGCGCTGCCATCGGCGAAGCCCAGCTCCAGCGCCAGTTCGGCGAAATTCGCCGCGCCGGCGTCCAGCCGCGCGATGGCCAGGTCGCGGCGGACCTGGTCCTTCAGCGCCTGGTAGCTCTGCCCTTCCAGGGACAGCTTGCGGCGCAGGGTCGAGGGCGCCATGAAGAAATGCCCGGCGAGCGCGTCCGCGTCCGGCCAGCGTCCCGGCCGCAGGCTGCGCAGGTAGGCCTTGATCCGCGCCGCCAGGCTCTGCGGATCGCGATAGCGGACCAGGATGTTGGCCGGCGCGCCGAGCAGGAAGCGCCGCAGCTCCCGCTTGTCGCGGCGGACCGGCAGAGCCAGGCAGTCGGCATTGAACAGCAGGCGGCTGAGGGGACGGGAGAAACGCAGGTTGTCGCTGAACATCACCCGGTAGTCCTCGATGTAGTCCGGCTGCGGACAGCGCAGGTCGATGGCCAGGATCGGGATGCGCCGGCCGACCAGCCAGCAGGCCAGGCCATGGGTGATCATCCACAGGGTGAAGTAGGACAGCGCTCGCCCGTACCGGCCCGGCGCCTCGTCGAGGACGATTTCCGCCAGGCCGCCGCGGCGCTGCAGGCGCGGCTGGAAGTCGTCGAACTGCAGGCAGAGGAATCGCAGGATGCCGGTCAGCGCCGGTTCCAGGGTCTGCTCGTGGATCGCGCAGCGGCTCATGAAAGCGAAGCTGCCACTCTTCAGGCGCCGCGCGTCCATGCCGAAGAACTCGTCGTCCATGCGCCGAGCCAGATCCAGCCAGAGCCGCGAATAGGCGTGCGAGGTGACCCGCGCGTAGGGTTTGCCGAGCAGCTGCGGATCGATACCGGCGGCCTGGAGGACCTTCCCCTCCTCGCCGCCCTGCCGGCGCCACTCCACCAGCGCCTCGCCGACCAGGCGCACCGAGATGGTGCCCTTGGTGCTCGCCTGAGTCTCGCCGTCGTTCTTCACCCGTCCTTCTCGCCTCGCTGCGCGCCGCCCGCCACCTTAGCGCAGGAGCGGGGCGCGGCTCCATCCTCTCAATCGCGCCCCTCGCGCAGCGCGAGCAGGCGAATCTCTTCGATGCTGACCTCGCGCATGCGGAACTTCTGGATCTTGCCGGTAACGGTCATCGGGAACTCGTCGACGAACCTGAAGTGGCGCGGGATCTTGAAGTGAGCGATACGCGCCTTGCAGAACGCCCGCAACTGTTCGTCATCGGCGTGGTGGCCCGGATGCAGCTTGATCCAGGCGACGATTTCCTCGCCATAGCGCTCGTCGGGGATGCCGATCACCTGCACGTCGGCCACCGCCGGGTGAGTGAAGAAGAACTCCTCCAGTTCGCGCGGATAGATGTTCTCGCCGCCGCGGATGATCATGTCCTTGCTGCGCCCGACGATCCGCACGTAGCCGTCGTCGTCCATCACCGCCAGGTCGCCGGTGTGCATCCAGCGCGCCGGGTCGATGGCCTCGGCGGTGGCCTGGGGGTCGTTCCAGTAGCCGAGCATCACGCTGTAGCCGCGGGTGCACAGCTCGCCGATCTCGCCGCGCGGCACCACCCTGCCCGTCTGGTCGACGATCTTGCTCTCCAGCCTCGGCTGGGTGCGTCCGACAGTGGTCACGCGCAGCTCCAGGCCATCGTCCGGACCGGTCTGCAGCGACACCGGGCTGGTCTCGGTCATGCCGTAGGCGATCTGCACCTCGGCCATGTGCATGTCGCCAATGACCCGCCGCATCACCTCGATCGGGCAGGTGGCGCCGGCCATGATTCCGGTGCGCAGGCTGGAAAGGTCGAATTCGCGGCGGCGCGGATGATCCAGCTCGGCGATGAACATGGTCGGTACCCCGTACAGCGCGGTGGCGCGCTCCTCGGCCACGGCCAGCAGGGTCGCCTCGGCGTCGAAGCTGGGCGCCGGGTAGATCATGGTCGAGCCGTGGGTGACGCAGCCGAGGTTGCCCATCACCATGCCGAAGCAGTGATACAGCGGCACCGGGATCACCAGGCGGTCTTCCGCGCCGAGTCCGAGGCTTTCGCCGACCATGTAGCCGTTGTTGAGGATGTTGTAGTGGCTGAGGGTGGCGCCCTTGGGGAAGCCGGTGGTACCGGAGGTGTACTGGATGTTGATCGGCTCGTCGAACTGTAGCGAGGCCTGGCGCTGGCGCAGTTCCTCGGCGCCTACCGCGGCGGCCAGCCCCGGCAGGCCCTGCCAGTGCAGGAAGCCCGCCGGCGCCCGCTCGGCCAGGCTGATCACGCCGCGCAGCTCCGGCAGGCGCTCGCTGGCCAGTTCGCCCGGACGCGCCCGCGCCAGCTCCGGCAGCAGGTCGCCGAGCATCGCGTGGTAGTCGCTGGTCTTGAAGGCGTCGGCGCAGATCAGCCAACTGCAACCGGACTGCTTGAGAGCGTATTCCAGCTCGCTGCTGCGGTATGCCGGGTTGATATTCACTAGGACCGCACCGACCTTGGCGCTGGCGAACTGGGTAATGCACCATTCGGCGCAGTTCGGCGCCCAGATCCCCAGGCGCTCGCCGGGGCGCAGGCCCAGGGCGATGAAGGCGCGGGCGTAGGTATCGACCCGCTCCGCCAGTTGCCGCCAGTTGTAGCGCAGGCGTTGATGCCGCACCACCAGCGCCTCGCGCTCGGCATGATGCGCGACGGTGGCATCGAAGGCGTCGCCGACGGTGGTCGCCAGCAAGGCGACATCCTGGCGACCCGAGGTATAGCTCGGCTGATTCATGGCTTTCCCTTGTTGTGGTTGTTCTGGGAATGTCGCTGAACCGTCGTCCTGCGCCGCCGGGGCGCTACGACGGACACCGGCGAACGGTGTCGGTGAAGTCGATGAGCATGTTTACGTTAACGTAAAGGTAAACGCAAGAGGCTTGTCCGCCCGGGGCCGCTGGTCCCGGCGTGAACCAGCGGAACGGCGTACAATGGGCGGTTTTTCACAGGAGCACAGCATGACCCCGGAAATCGCCATCGGCCTGGTGACGGCCCTCGGCCTCGGTGCGCTGGTCGGTCTCGAGCGGCAATGGCGACAACGCTCTTCCGGCATGGCCACCCACGCGATGGTCGCACTCGGTGCGGCCAGCTTCTCGATCCTGCCGCTGTTGCTCGACAACGAGGTCAGCGTGACCCGCATGGCGGCCCAGGTAGTCAGCGGCATCGGTTTTCTCGGCGCCGGCGTGATCATGCGCGACGGCCTCAGCGTACGCGGCCTGAGCACTGCGGCGAGCATCTGGAGCACCGGCGCGATCGGCGTACTGGCCGGCAGCGGTTTCATCCTGGCGGCCTGCATGACGACCGCGCTGATCGTCATCGCCAACCTGTTCCTGCCCGCTCTCGGCCGGGTGGTGGACCGCCACACCTCGGGCGAGGCCGAGCAGGAGCGCTTCTACCAGATCAGCGTGTCCTGCGAGGCGCGCAACGAAGCGCTGGTGCGCATGCAGTTGCTGCAACGCATGGGCGACAACCGCCTGAACCTGCAGAGCTTGGAAAGCCACGCGCTGAAAGGCAGCGGCAACGTAGAAGTGAACGCCGTGGTGTTCACCCTGCACAAGGAGGATTCGCTGGTGGAACAGATGGTCGGCGAGCTGTGCCTGGCACCGCAGGTCACCGCCGCCAGTTGGGTGATGAATCCCGCCGCGGAATGAACCGGCGAATTTAGGTTGCCCATTCTAGACGCTTCGCCGCAGGCTTTTCCCACCTCCAGACAAGAACAAGCCGGAGTGAACCACACCACCACTGCCTGTTTCGTGGACGGGGCGAGCCGCCCCGCGGGGAGGAGTCATGCGCTTGCGTTGTTTCTTGCGAGGTTGCCGCTGGGACGAAGGTAGCCTGGTCACGGTAGGCCCCGACCTGATGCTGCGCCAACGTTGCCGGCGTTGCGGCGCCCAGCGCTATCTCAGCGTCGAGGCACCGCCCGAGGAAGCCTGAGCGACGCCGGTCGCGTCCAGGCGTCGAGCGGCTGGCCCTTCAGCGCAGGACCAGGCTGGCCCGGGTGCGCAGGTAGCTCTGCCGGTAGACCACGCTGTTGGCCGGACTGGCGGTATATACCAGGGAGTACATCGCGCGCTGTCCCAGGGCCATCGCCACGATCTGGGTCAGCAGCACCTCGTTGCCCTGGCTGATCCGGCAGTGGGTCTCCAGCGATGCCAGGCCGCCGAGGTTCGAGCGGATCGGCGTGGTGCAGCGCGAGCCCAGCCCGGCCTTGCGGTAGCCCGATTGGACGACATCGAAGACACTCTGGAACTGGCCGTCGATCTCCACCGACTCCTCTTCCATCATCTTCAGGCTGAGCAACTCGATGCTGGCTTCCTTCTCGCCTCCCGGCCCGAGCTTGGTCGCCAGTTGCCGGGAGCCCAGTTGCTCCACGTCGCGGGCCTCGGGTGGGATGCTCTCGGTGATCACCTGCCAGCCGGCCGGCCAGTCGACCTCGGGCTGATAGCCACTGCTGGCGCAACCCGCCACAAGCCCCGCCACTACCACCAGCGCCAAGCCGGACGCCTTGCTTCTCATAGCATTTCCTTACTCGCAAAACCCATCGGAGGGAAAGGTCGGACCTGTCGCCATGGCGCCGTCCGCGCAGTCTCCGAGCCCATGGCGACAACGTTCCCAGCTTACCGGAGAGACGGCGAGCGCCAAGGCGCAAGCCTGAACAAGCTAGCCGACTTGGCGAGGAACGCACAAATTTCATCGGCTGGCGTACAGGTATGGGACATCGGTACCAATAGCGAAGTCGCGCAATCCGTCAGTTTTTTTTGAATTTTTGCCATTGGAAAAAGTCTGTTCAGCGCAGCGTTTTTCCAAGTCCCATCCGGCCCGCAAGGAGAACCCATGGCTGAACCCCAGGACAAGTACACCCGGCGCACAGGTAGGACCTGGGCGGACGACCAGGCGACCTACAACCGTCTGCGCGAAGAAGCCGACGCCGCTCGCCAGAAGCTGCGCGAAAGCGGCTACAGCGGCGCCGAGTACGACCAGTTGCGTCAAGCCGCCTTCGATCTCAACCGCAAGGCCAACCAGTACTGGGAGCAGATGCTCAGCGACCTGCGCCAGGAAGACTGATCAGCGCCACGCCGGGAGACTGCCGCTCTCGGCCCGCACACCCCCTCCACTCTTTGCGTGCTCCTGGCGTCGGCTCATTCGGGCGCATCCGGGTATTGCACCTCGTCCAGCAGGCGAAACCCCACGCTGTCGGCGTCCAGCGCGCCGAGCAGCTCGATCTGTCGATCGATGTCCTGGTTGATATTGGCCAACTGGCCGATGAAGGCATTGGCCGCCTGGCGGGTGCCAGGGTCGGAGCTGCGCGACAGCTCGAAGCCGAGCTGGGTCAGGGCGGCAGCCAAGTGAGCGAGATTGCGCACACTCAACGAGTGCAACTGGCGGGAAACGGCCTGTTCATCCTGAACGGTGGGAGGGACATCCATGAGTCAGATCCTTCGACTGGCACAATGTGACATTCGTCACAGAGATTAACCGAAGCCCCGCAGAACATCCATGCCAGCTATTTCCCTTCGTCGGCTCTGGCCCGGCCCCTGCGTCGTCCTCAAGTTGTCAGATCCGCTGTCGATACTCTGCGAGCCGGAACACGCGCCACGCCCGCCTCGCCGGGCCACAGGGACGTCCTCGGCTGCCTCGTCGCAGCCTGCGTGCCGGTCCAACCTGGCAATCCATTGAGGCGTTCCATGCTGCAACAATCCCTACGTGCGCAAATCCTTGTCCTGCTCGGCGGCAGCCTGGCGGCGCTGCTACTCATAGCCCTGGCCTGCTTCGGCTCGCTGACCGGCGACGTACGCGCCTACCGCGAGCTGCTCGGCGGCCCCGTGCGGGCGGCGCAACTGATCGACGAGGCCAACCTGCAATTCCGCGGCCAGGTCCAGGAATGGAAGAACGTCCTGCTGCGCGGACGCCAGGCAGAGGCCCAGACGAAATACTGGAGCCAGTTCGAAGCCCAGGAGCGAGCGGTGCAGGACATCCTCGGGCGCCTGGGCAGCGTGGCCGAAGGCGAGTTGAAGGATCGTGCCGAGCGCCTGCGCGAAGAGCACCGGCGACTCGGTACGGCTTACCGACAAGGCAGGCAACGGTTCCTCGAGGCGGGCGCCGACCCCATCGCCGGCGACCAGGCGGTGACCGGCATCGACCGCGCCACCACCGCGCAGATGCAGGCCCTGCGCGACGAACTGCACCAGGCCAGTGATCTCCATTCCTCCTCCATCAGCGCGGAGGCCCGGCGCACCATGCTGCTCGGCAGCCTGGTGCTGATCGGCGCCAGCCTGGCCGTCGCCCTGCTCAGCCTGTGGCTGGTCAACCGCAACCTGGTCCGTCCGGTGCAACGCCTGATCGAGCACATCGCCCAGCTCAGCCATGGCGACTTCGGCGAGCGCATCGAGATCCGGCGCAAGGACGAACTCGGCAAGCTGGCCCTGGCCGCCAACACCCTGCGCGACTTCCTGGTGGACATCTTCGACCGGCTGCGGCGCAGTACCCGCGACCTGGACAGCGCCAGCGGCTCGCTGAACGCGATCGCCAGCCTGATGGCGGCCGGTACCCGCGAGCAGTTCAGCCGCACCGACCAGGTCGCCACGGCGATGCAGGAAATGTCCGCCACCGCCCAGGAAGTGGCGCGCTACGCCGGCGACGCGGCCAGGGCCGCCGACGAGGCGGACGATTCCGCCCAGCGCGGCGAAGACGTGATGGAAGAAACGATTCGCAGCATCGGCGAGATGCGCAAGGAGATCGACCATACGGTGGAGGTCATCCGCCAATTGGAAAGCGATAGCGGCAGGATCGGCAAGGTCCTCGACGTGATCCGTGGCATCGCCGAGCAGACCAACCTGCTCGCTCTCAACGCGGCCATCGAAGCCGCCCGCGCCGGCGATGCCGGCCGTGGCTTCGCGGTGGTCGCCGACGAGGTCCGCACCCTGGCGCAGCGCACCGCCGAGTCCATCGCCGAGATCCACCAGATCATCGATACCGTGCAGAGCGGCGCGGTGAATGCCGCGCGCGCCATCGAAAGCGGGCAGTCGCGCAGCGAGGCCGGCGCCGAGCAGGTTGCCAACGCCGGCGCCATGCTGCGCCAGATCACCGCCTCGGTGGAGGCGATCCGCGACATGAACCGCCAGATCGCTACCGCTGCCGAGGAGCAGACCGCCGTGGCCGAGGACATTTCCCGCAACCTCACGGAAATCGCCTCGATCGCCTCCAGCAACCAGGAACAGGTGGAGCAGACCGAAGCCGCCAGCCGTGATCTCCACAGCCTCTCCGCGCAACTGGGCGATGCCCTGCAACGCCTGCGGGCCTGACCTGGGGTAAGAAAAGGACTTCCACGAGGTAGGGCGGACAAGCGCAACACGGTTATCCGCCACTCCAACGGGGCCCGTCGGATAGCGCCTATGGCGCTACCCGCCCTGCACAGCCAAGGCCCGCTCAGTCGAGAGCGTTGTCCAGCACTTCGTAGATCAGCCCGGTCGCCACCGCCACCAGCAGCAGGTCGGTGCCGGCCTGCATCCACTCGTAGCCGTCGTAGTGCGGCAGCCGGCCGAGCAGGCGGCCGTCGAGTTTCCTGGCGATGCCGGGCGGCAGCGGCTTGCCGCGCGCCAGGTTCTTCTGGATGCCGGGCGGCAGGGCCGGTCCCGGGTTCCAGTAGCCGCGGTTGTCGCCGAGGATCACCCGTACCCCGCCGACGTCGATGCGCGGCCCCGAGTCCCGGTTGCCGCCGCCGTTGCCCTTCTGGCCGGAGCCGCCGCCCTTGTTGCCGGGGCCGCCCTGGTTGCCTTTGTTGCCCTTGTCAGCCTTTCCGCCGTCCATCTGGTTGCCATGCGGATTGCCCTTGCCATTGCCCGGGTCGGCCAGGACGGCAGGCGTACCGCCGAGCAGAGACAGGCTCATGACCAGCGCCAGCACAGAACGAGTGTTGAACATGATGATGTTCTCTCCATGCAAGGACGATCCCTCGATAGCTTAGAACCGTTTCGCCTGTTTGATTCAGCGCCACCGATTGCGCCCCCAGGGAATGTCCGGAGTAGAGCTTGGTCGGGCCTATCGAATCGGCTATGCTGCCGCTCCCTGCAAGCGACCACCCGCACTCCCCGATGACCTGGCTGCCCACTCCGCCATAGCCATGCCTGCCCCTTCCGGCAACGGTCCGAACGACCGCGGCCAGCGTTCGTTCGCCTGAACGCCTGTCGTCATCCCTAGTTTTTTCAATGCCATCCCACGGCCCGCACCGTCGACCGACGGCACGGGCCGCGCCTCGTCCCTGGATATCCCGATGCTACAGACGCTGAAACAGAACTGGTTCTCCAATATTCGCGGCGACCTGCTCGCCGGCCTGGTCGTCGCCCTGGCGCTGATCCCCGAGGCCATCGCCTTCTCCATCATCGCCGGGGTCGACCCGAAGATCGGCCTGTACGCCTCCTTCAGCATGGCGGTGGTGATCGCCTTCGCCGGCGGCCGTCCGGGAATGATCTCCGCCGCTACCGGCGCCATGGCGCTGCTGATGGTCAACCTGGTGAAGGACCACGGCCTGCAATACCTGCTGGCGGCGACCCTGCTCTGCGGCGTGCTGCAGATACTCGCCGGCTACCTGCGCCTGGGCTCGCTGATGCGCTTCGTCTCGCGCTCGGTGGTGACCGGTTTCGTCAATGCCCTGGCGATCCTCATCTTCATGGCCCAGCTACCCGAACTCACCGATGTCGGCTGGCCGGTCTACGCGATGACCGCTGCGGGCCTGGCGATCGTCTACGGCTTCCCGCACCTGCCACGGATCGGCCGGCTGCTGCCCTCTCCGCTGGTATGCATCCTGGTCCTCACCGGCATATCCATCTACCTGGGCCTGGACATCCGCACCGTCGGCGACATGGGACAGTTGCCCGACAGCCTGCCGCTGTTCCTCTGGCCGGACGTGCCGCTGAACCTCGACACCCTGCTGATCGTCCTGCCCTACTCCGCCGCCCTGGCGGTGGTCGGCCTTCTGGAGTCGCTGATGACCGCCACCATCGTCGACGAGATGACCGACACCGGCAGCGACAAGAACCGCGAATGCAAGGGCCAGGGGCTGGCGAACATCGCCACCGGCCTGCTCGGCGGCATGGCTGGCTGCGCGATGATCGGCCAGTCGGTGATCAATGTTAAATCCGGCGGGCGCAGCCGACTCTCGACCCTGGTGGCCGGCGTCGCGCTGCTGCTGATGGTGGTGTTCCTCAGCGACTGGGTCGGGCGGATTCCCATGGCGGCCCTGGTGGCGGTGATGATCATGGTGTCCATCGGCACCTTCCGCTGGGAGTCGATCCGCAACCTGAAGCGCTACCCGCTATCGACCAACCTGGTCATGCTGGTGACGGTCGGCGTGGTCCTCGCCACCCACAACCTGGCCTTCGGCGTGGTCGCCGGCGTTCTCCTGGCCTCGCTGTTCTTCGCCAACAAGATCGGGCACTACCTCGATATCGACAGCGAACGCTCCGCCGACGGCACCCGCCGCCACTACCAGGTGAGCGGGCAGGTGTTCTTCGCGTCGTCCGGCAGGTTCGTCGCTGCCTTCGACCTGAAAGAGACGCTGGAGCATGTGCTCATCGACCTGCGCCACGCCCACCTGTGGGACGTCACCGCCGTCGCGGCACTGGACAAGGTGGTCCTGAGCTTTCGCCAGCGCGGCGTGCAGGTCGACGTGCTGGGCCTGAACGCCGCCAGCGCGACCCTGGTCGATCGCTTCGGCGCCTACGACAAGCCGGGCGCAGTGGACATTCTCTCCGATCACTGAAACGCCCGTTCAGCGGCCGAGACTGGCGACGATGAATACTCGGCGGAACGGGAACAGCGTTCGTCCATCCAGTTCCCGTGGATAGTGACGGTGCAGCAGTTCCAGGTAACGGTCGAGGAAGCGCCGACGCGCCTCCTCGTCCAGTTCGCCGAGCACCGGACGCAAGGCGGAGACCTTGATCCAATCGAAGATCGGGTCGTTGCCGTCCACCACTTGCAGGTACTCGGTCTCCCAGATGTCCAGCTCCGCCGTCAGCGGTGCCAGTAGCCGGTAGTAGTTGTCCAGCGACAGCACATTGCGCCGATGCAGCCTATAGCGCAACGCGGGGCTGCCCAGCGATGCACCGCCGGGGCCCGCACTGTCCAGCGCATCGAGCATCAGGCGATACCAGGAAGCATCGCGCCAGTTCGGCATGTGCGCCGCCAGGCAGCCTCCCGGAGCCAGTTGCCCCAGCAGGCGTGGCAGCAGCTTGCCGTGATCTTCGAGAAAGTGCAGTACCGCCGCTGCGAACAGCAGGCTGGCAGGGCGCTCGGCGCACCAGTGGCGCAGGTTGGCGCGTTCCCAACTGGCCTTGATCGGCAAGCGCGCGGCCTCCTCGAGCATCTCCACGGAGCTGTCCACGCCGTGCAGTTCGGCCAGCGGCCAGCGGCGGGCGAGCAATTCGGTGGCGATGCCGGTTCCGCAGCCAAGATCGTAGATCCGTTCCGGACAGCACAGCTCGATATGGTCCAGCAACTCGACCACCGGCCGCTGGCGCAATCGGGCGAACTGCATGTAGGCGGAAGGGTTCCAACGCGCCTCTAGATCCGCACGATCTCGGAGAAGGTCATGCACCATGGGCAACCTCCTGCTCCGCGGCGAGTTGGCACCCCAGGCTGCGCAAGCTACCCAGCACGAGAACCAGCCCGCGCCGGGTATCGGCGTCGCGCAACAACCGCAGCAGGTCTTTCAGGCTTGGCGGCTGCTCTCGGAGCAGCTCCGCCTTGGCCACGCGTACCGCGTTACCGACTGACCAACCGACACTGGTGACCTGCTCGAAGAGCTGCGCCAGCCTGTCCACCATGGCCGGGTCCAGCAGATCGACGATATCCGAAAGCAGTGACAGCAGATCCACCAGGTTGTCCAGGCGGTGGCCCTCGATCAGCGGCTGCAACTTGACGGCCAGGGCCTGGAGACTCTCGCGGGTCTGCTCGGGAAACAGGGTGGTATCGGCCTGCGCCTGCGACGCGTATGGCTGCTGATGGCTATCCATGTCGGCTCCTCCCCGTGCGGGGTCAAAGCATTCCACGGGCTACGGCCCAGTACAGGCCGCGATTGAAACCCTGGCGCAACAACCCGCCAAGCTTGGTCGGCGGGGTCGGCTTTACGTCGTGCCGATAGTCGTACCAGAGCGGCATTCCGGCGTTCAGGCCCATCTGCGCGACAGCCTGGACTCGTCCATCGTAGATCGCGCAGGGCTTACCGAGACGAATCTCGGCAGCGATGTTGCTGGCGACTACCGGCGCCTGGTTGTGACAGGCACCACCGGCCTTGCTCACCGGCAGATCGACGGTATCGCCCAGGGTATACACCCGGTCGACGCCATACACCTGCAAGGTTTCATGGTTCGTCGGCAACCAGCCTTCGTCGGCGGCGGCCTGGGACAGGCCGCACTCCCGGACCGCATCCACGGCGTGGATCGGCGGTGTCGCCATGAGCAAGTCGAACGGCTGCTCGTCGCCCTCCTCCGAATAGGCGATGCGCCGCTCCGGGTCGACCCTGGCCAGGGTAAAACCGCGCTGGAAACGGATGCCGCGTTGCTCGAACAGGCTCGGCAGGATTTCGCAGGTCGGTCGTTGCAGGAACAGACAGTTGCGCAGCAACTGGGCCGTGGTGGGATAGGTGTAGACGATCTCGACACGTTCGCGGACACCCCGGCGGCGCAAGTAGTCGTCGAGCATCAGGGTCGTCTCCACAGGCGCGATCCCGCACTGGTGGGGCACATTCGGCGTCCTCGGGAAGCTCACCGTGATGAATACCCGCCCCGACTCCAGGCTCGCCAGCCGCTCGGCCAACCGACGGGCCGGCTGGTACTGGTAGAAATGGTCGCCAGCCTCTTTCAGCCCCTCGATACGTTCCGGAGCCGGCACGCAACCCGTGGCGATCACCAGGTAGTCGTAGCCATGGCGCCTGCCGCTGCGGGTCTGCAGTTCCTGGCGGGGGAAATCGAAACGGTCGACCCGGTCGAGCTGGAACATCACTTCCGGCCGCAGCAGCGAGCGCTGCGGTCGTTTCAGATCTTCGAGGAAGAATTGCTCGAAGGCGACGTACATGAAGGCCGGCTTGTAGTAGTGATCCGGCGAGTCGGAAATCAGCAGTACCTGCACCTCGCCGCCGAGTATCTCCGGGTAGAGCCGGACGACCAGCAGGTTGGCGAGCATAGTGCCGCCCACTCCGCCCCCGACGATGACGATTCGTTGCATGACTTCTCCTTAACCCTGAGGAAGCCATGGGTATATCTAGATGAACCGGGGGATTAGGCAAGCACGGCTTCGCCACGGAAACAGGACAAATCCGGAAACCTCACCCAGTTCAAGCGCTTGCCTGCGAAGACCCGCCGCCTACCAGAACTGGCAGGGTAGAACGACGGGAATACAGCGCTGCCTCGCTGACGCCTAGCGCCTCGTTCGGGCGAGGGCCCGGAACGTATCGAACGCCAGCACCAGCACGAGCATCGGCATGAGCAACGGGACGAAGGCGGACATGGCGTCTTGGTAAGGCCGCCCCAGCCACCACAGGTAGAGGCTGGCTCCGCCGATCAGCAGGATGACGAGAAGGATGACGAACTTGCAGAGGCGCGAGGCGAAGGAGAACGTATCGGACATGTCTTTTCTCGGTGGAAGCATGTGCGACCGTTTTAGCGAGCGGTGGTGCCGGTCGATATAGGAAACGTCCGATTGGCAGGTAATCGGTTTCGCAGAGCTGGCGTCGGCGTCGAAGGCCCTACCGGCATGACCGCGATCAACCCCCATGCCCTTTCATCGCTGCAATCTGGGAAAGAGCCCGCGCTCCACGAAATAAAGGCACAATGACATCATTGATTGCCGATGCCCGACATCGCAGTAGCCCAGGAGTCCAGCATGGCAACCCCACCCTATCCCGCGAACGAGCATTCCAGGCAAGCCTACGTCGACCAACTCGGATTGCTGGAAGAAGGTGCGGACGAGGTATTCGAGGAAATCCTCGCCGCCGCTACGTCCTACTTCCAGACGCCCATCGCGCTCATTTCCATCCTCGACCACCAGCGCCAGTGGTTTCGCGCGAGCATCGGCCTCGATACCCGGCAGACGCCGCGACGGGATTCGTTCTGCGCCTACGCGATCCTGGGCAAGGGAGTCTTCGAGGTGGCCGACGCCACCCTCGACCCGCGCTTCCGGGACAATCCCTATGTGCAAGGCGAACCGCGCATCCGCTTCTACGCCGGGGCTCCGCTGGCCACCGCGGAGGGTCTCAACCTCGGCAGCCTCTGCGTCATCGACCGGGAACCACGCGGGCCGCTGTCCGAGCGCGACATCGCCATGCTCGAGCATTTCGCCCGCCTGGTGATGGCCCGTATCCATACGCTGCGCTCGACCAACTACATCGACGAGCCAACCGGCCTGTACAACCGTCTCCGCCTGCAGGAGGACGTTTCCCTGCGCCTGCAGCGCGACGGCGCCCTCACCGTGATCGCCGCCGACCTCCTGCCCCTCGCCCTGCTGAATACCATCATCCGTACGCTGGGCTATCCCTTTTCCAACGACCTCATGCTCGAGGCGCGCGACCGCATCCGCGCGGCACTGCCGGATTTCACCCTCTACAAGATCAGCCCGACGCGCTTCGGACTGCTCCTGCCACGGCAGCAACAGGAAGAAACCGAGTCGGTCTGCCTCCGCTTGCTGCGGGCCTTCGAAAGCCCCGTCGTATGTCGCGGGATCCCGATCAAGGCCATCGTGGGACTCGGCGTACTACCGCTTGCCGACGATCCCCTCGACGGCGACCAGGACTGGCTGCGCCTGGTGGTCAGCGCGGCCGACGACGCCCGCGACCGCGGTGTCGGCTGGGCCCGCTACAACCCGCCGCTGGACCAGGCCCAGCAGCGCGCCTTCACATTGCTGACCTCGCTGTCCCAGGCGATCGGAACCGAAGAAGGCTTCCATCTGGTGTATCAGCCGAAAATCGACCTGCCGACAGGCAGGTGCACGGGCGTGGAAGCGCTGCTGCGCTGGCGGCACCCGCAACTCGGCTTCGTCAGCCCCGCCGAATTCGTGCCCCTGGCGGAGAAAACCGCACTGATGCGCCCCCTCAGCGACTGGGTGCTGCGCCATGCCATGGCCAAACTGGCGCAATGGAACGCACGGAACATCCCGCTCAGGCTGGCGATCAACGTATCGGCATCGGACATGGAAGACAGCAGCTTCCTGGAAGAGGCCGTCAGACTCGCCAAAACCTACGACATCGACCTTTCCGCCCTCGAGCTGGAATTCACCGAAAGCGTCCTCATCCGCGACGCCTCGGCGGTCGGCTCGGTGCTGCTGCGTGCCCGGGAGCTTGGCATGGGCATCGCCGTGGACGACTTCGGCACCGGCTACAGCAACTGGACCTACCTGCGCGACCTGCCGGTCACCGCCATCAAGCTCGATCAATCATTCACCCGCGACCTCGCCGGCTCGCCGAAGGCGCAGAGCGTCACCCAGGCGGTGATCGGCCTGGCCAGCCAGTTGGGTTATCGGGTGGTCGCGGAAGGCATCGAGACCCACGACACCTTCCACCTGCTGCAGGCCTGGGGCTGCCACGAGGGCCAGGGCTATCTGATCGCCCAGCCGATGCTGCCGGAGCAACTGGAGGACTGGCTGCGGCGCTAGCCGACGCAGGCACGTGGAATGGGCCGTACCAGCATGCTCGCCAGCCTCGGCGCGTCGCTCAGGGACTGGCGAGCAAGGCCCAGACCAGATAGATCGAGTAAAGGGTCAGGAGTATCAGTGCCGACAGCACCGCCCTGCTGGCATGGCGCGCAGCCACCCAGCGGGAGTTGCGCCCGCAGCGCCAGACCACGACGAGGCTGAGGCACAGGTAGGCCAGCCTCACCAGCTCGACACCGATCATTCCCCACAAGGTCAGGGCCACCGCATGTTCGCCGGGAGCTTCCTGCATCAGCGGATCGACAATGGCCACCATCGCCTGCCTGGCGGCGACACTGAGCAATAAGAAACCCGCAGCGAAGAACAGCCAGAATGCCTTCCACAGCGGCTGCCCACCGGAAAGGAAACCTCCCGCAGTCAGCCTCTCGTCGGCCAGGTCCGCCTCTGGGGTCTTGTATGGGTGCTCCATGCCCTGGGTCCTCCCTGCAAACGGGCACCCTAGCACATCCCGATCCGCTCGCCTTCTTCAGCGGGCGGCAGACCGTCCGTTGCACCTCGCGATATTTCCAGCACTCGGCCGAGCGTCTCTAGCGCGGGCAGGAGACCTGCGTGCCTTCCACCTTGCGGATGTGATCGCGATAGGAGCCGGAAACCAGGATCGATTGCGTGCCGCCCTTCTCGCTGAGAATGCCATCGCAACTGTAATCGCAGCCAGCCTCGATGCTGAGGCATACGTCCTGTCCCTCGAAACGGTACAGGTTGGCAGGCCACCCCGTGCAATCGTACAGGCCTGCGCCAGGGCATTCGACGGCCTCGAGTCTTCCGGCAACGACGATGGTCGAACCTGCCATGTCCTTGAGTTCCTCCGCGGCGCCAGCGGCAATGGAGAAGAGAGCGGGAAATACAACCAGGGAAAGTCGGCAGGGCATCGGCTTCGGTACTGTCTACTATGTGGACGGAATTCTGAATCGGGTCAGGAATCGATATTCCCGTTCAGGCCGAAGCGTGTTGAAGCAGTTCCCCGCCCCCACTCGCTCGGTTTCCCACGACCGCGGCAGCCCCAGGAGTTCGATACCCTTGTCATTGGTAGTCGCAACTGCGAAGCGCTGCCTGTCCGTTCATAACGGCCACACGGGCAACTTCACTTTATTTGTATTTAAAAAAAGAGCCCATTCGGGCCCTTTTTTTTTTCAGAGACAAGTTATCAGGACTGATCCTTTCCAATATTGACGCTGAACGAGCCGGAGTTATTGCCATAGGTTCCGGGCACGTCGTTGTAGATAAGAGTGATTGCGCCCTGGACATTATTGGGTGCAACCCAACGGAACAACCCGGTATTGACCGGAATGGTTCCGCTGTTGCCAATCTTCATGACCAGCGCGCCACAAAACGCATCGTGGCAGATCAGCCCTTGGTCCGGATGCTCCCGATCGCCCTGCGGCCCCCATTTCTGGGTAGGTCCGTAACTGGCCCAACCGGCGGCGACGATGGTAATGACATCGCCCGGATTGTAGATAATCGACGTTACCTGCCCTGCTTCGTTATTAGCCAGAACCTCACCTTTCCAAGCCATGATTGATCTCCGATATATGAATTCCTGTTCATAAACGAAAGAGGCGAAAAACCCTGATTCGCGATCCTTCCCTGTCAGCAAAGCACAGCAGCGAGAAAGTACCGCCTATCAATTCATGCAGGAGAAAACACAATAATTCCGCCAGTGAATTGAATATATTCGGAAAGGAAATTAAAAAGCAGGAGCAGAAGATAACGACAAAAAAACAAACTTCCAAAGACAACTACTTCAAACTGAACAAACACTCCCGCTCGCCAGCCAGGGCGAACCCTATACGGAGCCGTACTAGAATGAAACGCCTCCAAGGCCGAGGAGGGAAAGAAGGCAACGTCGACTCGTTGACTGCCGCGCGATTGCGGGCCAGAAGAAAATCGGGGAAGGAGCGCAGAAGTCGGCTGAACGCCAGGAAACACGATGGTGCCCGGAGCCGGGGTCGAACCGGCACGGGGTTACCCCCGAGGGATTTTAAGTCCCTTGCGTCTACCGATTTCGCCATCCGGGCAGGATCTCGCTTCAAGTGAGCCGGCAATGGGAACCAAACCGGCATCCCAACCCGAGACCCACCCCAAACGGTAGATAAATCATTGTCTTACGTTACCTTAAGCGGCGCAACAGTTAATTTCCGTGGGCTCCGCCCAGGTTGCCAGGCGATTCCAGGGGAAGCACGATCCGGAAAGCGCTGCCGACTCCCGGCTGGCTGCGTACCTCGATGGTGCCGCCGTGTTTCTGGACGATGCCGTAGGAGAGTGACAACCCCAGGCCGGTCCCCTTGCCTACCGGCTTGGTGGTGAAGAACGGATCGAAGATGCGCGGCAGGATCTCGGGGGAGATACCCTGCCCCGAGTCTTCCACTTCGATCCAGGCATGCTCCAGGGTATGCCCCGTGCGAATCACGATGCGACCCCGCTCCGGCCCCATCGCCTGGGCCGCGTTCATCACCAGGTTCATCACCACCTGGTTGATCTGCGACGGCAGGCACTTCACCTCGGGCAGATCGCCGTATTCGCGGACCACGTCGGCCCGGTACTTCAGTTCGCTGGCGACGATATTGAGGGTCGACTCGATCCCCTGGTGCAGATCGGTCCACTGCCAGTCGTCCTCGGCGTCGACGCGGGAGAAGTTCTTCAGGTCCTGGACGATCTTGCGCACCCGCCCTATTCCCTCCCTGGATTCGCGCAGCAACACAGCGACATCTTCCTTGACGAAGGCCAGTTCGACCCGCTCACCGAGCTGCTCCAGGCGTCTTGCCAGCGCCTCGTCGCGGATCGCGGGGCGAGCCTCTTCATAGGCTTCAAGTACCTCCAGCAAACGCCTGACGTGCTCCTCCAGGGTGGTGTAGTTGGAGGAAACGTAGCTGATGGGGTTATTGATCTCATGGGCGACGCCGGCGGCCAGGTGGCCGATCGAGGCAAGCTTCTCCGTCTGCACCAGTTGGCTTTCCAGCTCCTTGCGCTCGCCGATCTCTTTCTCCAGCGCCTCCTTGGCCTGGCCGACTTCCTGGGTGATCTCCTGGATGGCAGCCTCCATCCGGCTCATCTGCAATTGGAGGTGAGCCGTCACGTTCCACTTGGCGCTGAGATTGCCGGCCATCTGGCGGACCTCCTGTCCCTGCAAAGGCAGGCCGAGGAGCAGCAGGCGCTCTTCCGCGGCCCACGGCGCCAATAGCGGAAAATCGGCGGGAGGCGCATGCACCACGACCTGCAAGCGGGAGTCGAGACGCCAGAACCGCTCGAGAACGGGAATATCCGCGCCTACCGACGACATCCCGAGAAACACCACGGCATACGGCGCATCGGCCTGGAGGGCCGAGCGTATCCGCCCCAATGCCTCCTCGGCGCTTCCCGCCGTATCCACCTGGTAGCCCCGCTCAGGCGCCACGGGAGGCGATTCGGCCCCTAGGGTTCCCTGCAACAACCCGCATACACGATCTCGATCCGCCTGCCGCTCATCGATCACCAGCAAGCGCCGGTTCCTGATGGGTAACGCCTCCATGATCCGCACCTCCGCTCGCCCTGCCGCCGCATGCATGCCCCTCGTCCAGGCCAGACTCGGACTATGCTTGCCTGAAGCACTCAGGCAAAACTCACCCGGTGGACAGACACTCATGAACGATAGCGCACCTCCTTCCAACGAGACGGAGATCCGCTTCAGCGTACTGCTGGTCGACGACGAGCCGCTGATCCTCAGCAGCCTGCGCCGGCTGCTACGCAACCAGCCCTACGACCTGTTGCTGGCGGAAAGCGGCGAACAGGCCCTGCAACTGCTGGAAAGCCGGCCCGTGGACCTGGTGGTGTCCGACGCCCGCATGCCGAACATGGACGGTGCCGCCCTGCTCGCGGAAATCCATCGCCGCTTCCCGGAAACCATTCGCATCCTGCTCACCGGCCATGCCGACCTGCCGACCATCGCCAAGGCCATCAACGAAGGGCGCATCCACCATTACCTGAGCAAGCCGTGGAACGACGACGAGTTGCTGCTGACCCTGCGCCAGTCGCTCGAATACCTGTATTCCGAGCGCGAGCGGCGGCGCCTGGAGCGACTTACCCAGGAGCAGAACGACCGCCTCCAGCAACTCAACGCCACGCTGGAAAAGCGCGTTCAGGCGCGCACCGCCGAACTGCAGCAGACCGCCGACATGCTCGACCTCGCCTATGAGGAGCTAAAGCGTAGCTACGTGGTCGGCACCGAGGTCTTCTCGCTGCTGGTCAACCAGCGCCTGCCCAAGGACAAGCAGACCAACCAGCAGATCATCGAACTGGTCCGCGCCTGCTGTGCCAGCGGTCTCGTCGACGAATCGGATGGTCGCGACCTGGCGATGGCCGCGGCGCTCTACAACATCGGCAAGCTGAGCTGGAACGACACCCTGCTCCGCTCGCCCTCGGACCTGCTCTATCACCACGACCGCGATCGTTTCCGCGGCTACCCGGAACTCAGCGAGTCGCTGCTGATGTCGCTGGAGCCGATGCAGGACGCCGCCCGCCTGATTCGCCATCACCAGGAGCACTGGGACGGCAGCGGCTATCCGGACCACCTCAAGGGCGAGTCCATCCCCCTGGGCTCGCGCCTCTTGAAGCTGGCGGTGGATTTCGTCGAGTTGCAGCGTGGGCTGATCCTCGAACGGCGCATGAATCGCGACGAAGCGCTGATCTACATCCGCAAGTACGCCGGCCGGCTGTACGACCCCGAGCTGATCGAACCGTTCATCCAGGTCTGCGCGACGACCCTTGCCGACGTCACCCTGGCCGATCCGCAAGTCCGTGCCCATGGCACCCGCGACCTGGTTCCGGGCATGGTGCTGGCGCGCAACCTCACCGCCAACAACGGCATGCTGCTGCTCAACGCGGGCAAGGTCCTGAACCTGGCGCTGATCGAGAAGCTGATCGCCTTCGAAGCGATCGAAGGCGCACGCTACACGCTGTTCGTGCGCCTCCCGGAGTCGACGACCTAGGCGGCCCCCGTCAGATCTTGAAGCGCTCCACCGACGAGCGCATGGTCGCCGCAACCTCGTTCAGGCGCCTGGCGGTGGCGGCCATCTCGTGCATCGCCTGGGTGTTCTGCTGCGAACGCTGGGCGATGAGCTCCACGCGCTGGGCGATTTCATCGCTGGCGCGCGACTGTTCGCGGATGGTCTGGGAAATTTCGTCGACCACCGACGCGGCATGACGGGTTCCATCGAGGATCTCGTTGATCGACACCCCTGCCTGGCGGGCGAACGACACCCCCTCGTTGACCCGGCTCACGCCGGCCTCCATGCTGTTGATCGCTTGCCCCGTGCTGGCGCGGATGCGCTCGATCATCGCGGTGATCTCCTGGGTCGACTGGGTGGTCCGCGCCGCCAGCCCGCGCACCTCGTCGGCGACCACGGCGAAACCGCGCCCGGCCTCTCCGGCCCGCGCCGCCTCGATGGCGGCGTTCAATGCCAGCAGGTTGGTCTGCTCGGCGATCCCCTTGATCACCTGGATGATCGAATGGATCTCGTCCGACGACTGGCCGAGAGCGGTGATGCTGGTGGAGGACTGGTTGACCACGTCGGCGATGCGGCTCATCCCTTCCACCACGTTGAGGATCACCTGTCCGCCACTGCTGGCCAGCTCCTCGGACTTGGCCGAGATCACCCTGGCGTTGTCGGCGTGGTCGGAAATCTGCGAGATATTGGTGATCATCTCTTCCATGCTCGCAGCCATGCTGGTGGCGCTGTCGGCCTGTTGGCTGGCGCCGTGGACGATCGACTGCGAGGTCTGGCCGATGGACTGGGAGGTGTCGTGGAGCTCTTCGCTTTCCTGGCGGATGATGGTGATCATCTGCCGCAGGTTCTCCTGCATCTCGCCCAACGCCCGCTGCAACTGGCCGGCCTCGTCATTGCTGTCGACGCCGATCGGCTCCTGCAGGTTGCCCTGGGCGATCACCCGGGCCGATGAGACCAGTTTGCGCAGCGGCTGCAGGACGGCGCGCAGCAACTGGCGACAGAGCTGTCCGAGGACCAGGCAGGCGACCAGGATGCCGCCCGCGAGCATCCAGGCGGAATAGCGCATACTGTCTTCGCGCGCCCGGTTGGTCTGCTCGACGTGTTTCTCGATCAGGCTGCTGAGCGCTTCGTTGCGCCCTTCCAGATCCTTGAAGGCCTGGACGAACTGCGGCAGCTCGGCCCGCGCCGCCACGGGATCGAGCAACGCCTTGCCGACGATGCTCTCGGCGGCGCCGATGTAGGCTTCCAGGTCGGGCCGCAACTCGACCAGCGCCTGGTGGATGGCGTCGTTGAGAGGCAGCCCCTGGTTCTGCTCGACTACCTTGCGAAACCACTGACTGTGCTCCTGCAGGTCCTCGCGGACCTGCTCGGCCGCCGCGCCGTCGCCGGGCTGGACCACGAACGCCGCCAGGACGTCGGCGCGCAAGGCGTCGTGCATCATGTCGCCTTCCATGTGGTTGCGCAGCGCATTGACGCTCAGCTCGTTCTCCGTCAGCGCCTTGCCCAACCGCAATTGCCCCCAGAAGCCGACCCCGCCGAGCAGCACCACAGCCACGATGCCGATGGCGCCCGAAGCGAGGATCCTCTGCCGAATGTTCATCCCTGGGCTCCTTTCCATGCGAGATATCGCTAAGGATAGCCAACCCCCGGCAAGGCGGAATTACCCGAACGAAGAGCTATCCGGGCACGGAGCGGGAGGCATCGGCGATGCTCAGGAGGCCGCCGGCCGCTCGCTCTGTTCGGCCGTCAACTGGAACTCTTCGCCCGCATAGTAGGCCCGTACCTTGGGATCCATGACCGCCCGCCACAGCGGCGGGATCAGCGCCAGCACCACCATCCCGGCGTAACCGCTGGGCATCTGCGGGCTATCGTCATAATGGCGGAGGGCCTGGTAGGGGCGTTTGGCGAAGGCATGATGGTCGGAATGCCGTTGCAGATGGAACAGGACCAGGTTGGTGAAGACGAAGTTGCTGTTCCAGGAGTGGGTATGGTTGGTCCGCTCGTAGCGCCCGTCCTCGCCCTTCCGCCGATGCAGGCCGTAGTGCTCGACGTAGTTGATGATTTCCAGCAGGGTCACCGCGACGAACGCCTGGCCAAGGAAGAAAACCATCCCCAGCCAGCCGAACGCCCAACCGAAACCGACCAGCAACGCCAGGCTCAGCAGGTACCACCAGATCAGTTCGTTCTGCCAGCCGAACACCGGCAGGCCCTTCTTGCGCAGCCGCACCGCTTCGAGGCGCCAGGCGTTGAGGAAGTTGTACTTGTAGGCATGCGGCAGGAACTGGTAGACCGACTGGCCGAAACGCGCCGACGAAGCGTCCTCCGGGGTGGACACATGCACATGGTGGCCGCGCACATGCTCGACCTTGAACCCCGCGTAGCACACGGCGGCCAGCAGGATGCCACCGGCAGCCTGCTCCAACGCCGAGTCCTTGTGGATCAGCTCATGGGCGACGACGATCCCCACCGCTCCCATCACCGTGCCCATCGAGAGGATCCAGCCCAACCGGCCGAGCCAGCCCCATTCCTGGAAAGCGACGAACACGCCAGCGGCCCAGACCAGCGTGCCGATGAGCACCGGCACCGTGGCCAGGGTCAGCAATACGTAGTAGCCCTGGCCGAGCAACTGCGGCGTCTGGGTTTCCTCGTCTGGGTTGGCCGGGTCACGACCGAACAGCATGTCCAGCAATGGCCCGATGCCGAATACCGCAATCACCAGGGAAAATGCCCAGAAGGCCGGATGCGCGCTGTCCTGGGCCATCCAGTAGTTGAACGGCATGGACAACGCCAGCAGCAGCCAGAGCCAATAGGCGTACTTCTTGATGGCCAGCATGGTGGTGGGAGAGAAATTTTCAAACATCGTGCGCTCCAGTTTTTGTCCGACAATCCTACAATCGAACCATCACCGAGCCGGGCCGCCGGGTCACCATCACTAAAGGTTGGCCGCCTCCCTGGCCTCCACCCTGCTTGACCTGAATCAACGGTCAGGTCCTCGCGGGTTTATGCCCATCGACTTTCTCGATATTCCGATTTCATCCGCACTCGCCATCCCTCGCTGTCGGCCTCGCTGGACTGCTGATACCCGGCTTTCCTGGGGAAACAGGACATCCATCGCATCAGTCGATAGGAATCACCGGTTATTTCCCATTGATCTCATCGAGGCCGTCGCTAATATCGAATCCAACTTCCAAACAAGGAGCCTCACGATGTCTGACGCATTCCTCTCCTCCATCAAGAACCGCCGCACCATCTACGCCCTGGACAAGCAACTGCCTATCTCCCAGGAGAAAGTCGTCGAACTGGTCAAGGAGGCCGTCTCGCACAGCCCTTCCGCGTTCAACTCGCAGACCTCGCGGGTGGTCGTGCTGTTCGGCGCCGAGCACGAGCAGTTCTGGAACATCGCCAAGGACGAGTTGAAGAAGATCGTTCCCGCCGACGCCTTCGCCGCCACCGAAACCAAGCTCAACTCCTTCGCTGCCGGTGCCGGCACCGTACTGTTCTTCGAAGACCAGACGGTAGTGCGCCAGCTTCAGGAGCAGTTCGCCCTCTACGCCGATAACTTCCCGGTGTGGTCGGAGCAGGCCAGCGGCATGGCTCAGTTCGCGGTCTGGACCGTCCTCGCCGAGCACAAGGTCGGCGCCAGCCTGCAGCACTACAACCCGCTGGTAGATGCCCAGACCCACAAGACCTGGAACCTGCCGGAAAGCTGGAAGCTGCGCGCACAGATGCCTTTCGGCGCCATCGCCGCCCCGGCGGGCGAGAAAGCCTTCATCGCCGAAAGCGAACGCTTCAAGGTCTTCGGCAACTGATCGGCCGAGATCGCTGTAGAAAAGCCCCGCCCCCGTCACGGGGCTTTTTCTTTTCCCCGCCGCCTCAGCCGCGCCGCACTGCCGGCCCCGGCAGGCGCACGCTCCAACCCTGCTGCATGCCCGCCGCGGCAAGCAGGATGGCGGCCACGCCAAGCCACTGCGCCAGGCTCAGGCGATGTTCGAAGACCAGCCAGTCCACCAGGATCGCCGCGACCGGATAGATGAAGGACAACGCACCGGTCAGCGCCGTCGGCAATTTCTGAATGGCGCCGTAGAGCAGCACGTACATCAGCCCGGTATGGACGATTCCCAGGGTCGCCAGGCTGGCCCAGGGAGCAACGCCCCGGGGCAGTTCGGCAAGGTTCGCCAGCGGTGCGAGCATCAGCACGCCGGTGCCCACCTGGATCAACGCGATAAGATGCGGCGGCGTGCCTTGCAGGCGCTTCACGATCAGCGCGGCAAAGGCATACAGCAGCGCGGCAGCGAGCGCCAGGAGGATACCGAACAGGTAGTCCCCGCGCGGGGCGTCGCTGTCGCCGTGGGCGCTGACGATCGCCAGCATGCCGGCGAACGAAAGCCCCAGCCAGCCCAGCTTGCGCGCCGTGACCTTCTCGCCGAGAAACGCCGCGCCTAGCCCCACCAGCATGAACGGCTGGACGTTGTAGACCGCGGTACCGATGGCGATCGAAGCCCGTGAGTAGGATGCGAACAGCAACACCCAGTTGCCGACGATGAACACCCCGCTGAGGAGCGCCAGCAGGAACGCCTCGCGCCCCAGGCTGCCGCGGCGCAGGAAGCCCAGCGCGGCACAGGCGACCAGCAGGGCGGCGAAACCGAATACGCAGCGCCAGAACACCACGTCCAGCACGGGCTGCCCGGAGAGCAGCACCAGCCAGCCAATGGTGCCGCAGATCAGCATGGCCGAAGTCATTTCCAGCGTACCGCGACGGATCGGATCGTTCATGAGCGCTCTCCCGCAAGACAGGCCTATGATTATCCAAAGCCGTCTTCCAGCCCTCCATCGCATTACTCAGGCAAAAACCCGTGACGACCTTTTTTATCAGGGCTATTTTGAAAAAAAACTTTCGAGGCCGACATGACCGACGACATCGACCAACGCCTGATCAACGCCCTCATGGCTGACTCGCGACTGTCCCTCAAGGCCCTCGCCCAGGTCAGCGGACTATCGGCCCCGAGCGTCGCCGAACGCCTGCGCAAACTGGAAGAACGCGGCGTGATCCGCAGCTACACCCTGGATGTCGACCCCCGCTGTTTCGGCTACCAGTTCCAGGCGATCGTGCGCATCCGCCCCCTGCCCGGCAAGCTGCACGAGGTCGAGCGACAGATCCAGGACATCGCCGAGTTCACCGAGTGCGACAAGGTCACCGGTGACGACTGCTTCATCGCCCGCCTCCAGGTCCGTTCGATGGAACAGCTCGACACGCTGCTGGACAGGATCAACGGCTACGCGGAAACCAACACCGCCATCGTCAAGAAGTCCCCGGTTAAACGCCGGCTCCCCCCGATGACCTGAGCGAGGCACTCCGCATGCCCACACCCGGCACGGGTTCCGTCCCGGACCTGCAACTCGTCCCGTTCCAGCTGGAACACTTCCCCACCCTGCAACGCTGGTTCGCCACGGAAAAGGAGCTGGTGCAATGGGCCGGCCCCGCCCTGCGGCATCCGCTGAGCCTCGAGCAGATGCATGAAGACCTCGCGGAAAGCCGCCGACAACCGCCGCTGCGCCTGCTCTGGAGCGCTTGCCTGGATGGCCAGGTCATCGGCCATTGCCAGTTGCTGTTCGACCGCCGCAACGGCGTCGTCCGCCTGGCTCGCATAGCCCTGGCGCCAAACGCACGCGGCCAGGGCCTGGGGCTACCGATGCTGGAGGCGCTGCTCGCCGAGGCTTTCGCCGACGCCGACATCGAGCGCGTTGAATTGAACGTGTACGACTGGAACGCTGCCGCCCGTCATCTCTATCGACGCGCGGGGTTCCGCGAAGAAGGCTTGCGCCGCTCCGCCACCCGGGTCGGCCGGGAACGCTGGAATGTCGTTCTCATGGGGCTTTTGCGGCAAGAGTGGGCGGCGGGAGGCGCCGGCAACGACTGAGGCGCAGGCGGATGCTGCGCCTCATCCGGTACTACAGGTTGGAACGGAGCCGCCACAGTTCGGGGAAGAGGATGGTATCGAGCATGCTGCGCAGATACCCCACTCCCTCGGTTCCGCCCGTGCCGGGTTTGAAACCGATGATGCGCTCCACCGTGGTCACGTGACGGAAGCGCCACTGGCGGAACGAATCCTCCAGGTCGATCAGTTTTTCCGCCAACTGATACAGGTCCCAGTAGCGCTCCGGCGCCTGGTAGACCTGTCGCCACGCCGCCTCCACCGAGGCCTCGTAACAGGTGCCGGCCGCCGCGTCCCGGACGAGCCGCTCCTGGCTTACCGGCAGCCCCTGGGCGGCCATCAGGCGGATCGCTTCGTCGTATAGCGACGGCGTATGCAGGGCCTGCTCCAAGGCTGCCAGCAGCTCGGCGCGGTGAGCATGGGGCTTGAGCAGGGTGGCGTTCTTGTTGCCGAGGATGAATTCGATCTCGCGGTACTGGTAGGACTGGAAACCGGAAGACTGGCCCAGGTACGGGCGGATGGTGTTGTACTCGGTCGGCGTCATGGTGGCCAGCACCGCCCAGGCGTGTACCAGTTGGTCGAAGATCCGCGAGACCCTGGCGAGCATTTTCAGCGCCGGACCGAGCTTGCCTGACTTGACGTGCTCCCGGGCGGCCCGCAGTTCGTGGAGCATCAGCTTCATCCATAGCTCCGAGGTCTGGTGCTGGATGATGAACAGCATTTCGTTGTGGTCGGGCGAAAGCGGGAACTGGGCGTCCAGGACCTTGTCCAGCTTCAGGTAATCGCCGTAGCTCATCGCATGGGTGAAGTCCAGGGCGGCGTTATGCCACTCAGCCTCTCCGTCCGTTTCTCCCTGGGCCTGGGAGTGAGGGCAAGGACACATGTGAATCTCCTGAATTCGGCGGCAGGCGTCGGAAGTCGATGAGCGACCTGCCGGCAACGTTGTCGGGGGTGGCTTCGACGCGGTCGAAGCGCGCTCATTTTACGATGCGCCCATTCGAATATTCGTGCAAAGCATCCTTTCCTCCCCGTCCCCGATGAAATCTAATTCGACGGATCGATGGAAAAATCGAATTTCGGATCACTCGCGGGTCGTGGCCGACAAAAGCCCGGATAGCGGATCCGTGACCGTTAGGCCTCGTCCCGAGAGCCTGGATTTCGATCCGCCACTCCATCCAGCGAAGCGACACGAGGCCCGCCGTCGAACTCAGCCGGCGCGCCCGAACACCCTGTCCAGGTGCGCCTGGTAGGCAGCGACGGCAGCCGGGACGTCCGGGCGCTTCATCACATCCACCGCGAGGAACGTCGGCAGGCCGGACATGCCGAGGAACTGGTTGGCCTTGTGGAAGGGGAAATACACCGCATCCACGCCTTTCCCTTCGAAGAAGTCGCTCGGATCGTCGAACGCCTGCTGCGGCGCATTCCAGGTCGCCGAGATCATGTAGCGCTTGCCCTGCACCAGACCGCCGCTGCCATATTTCTGCGTGCTGTCGGAGCGGGTACGGCCGTCGTTGGCATAGAGGCTGCCATGACCGGCCGTGAAGACTTCGTCGATGTAGCGCTTCACCGTCCACGGGGCGCCCATCCACCAGCCGGGCATCTGGTAGATCACCACGTCGGCCCAGAGGAACTTGTCCACCTCCGCCGGGATGTCATAGCCGCCGTCGATGAAGGTCTGGCGCAGGTCGAAGCCACGGCGGTCCAGATGGGCCAGGGCGGTTTCGTGCAGGGTCTGGTTGAGGCGACCGTCGGAATGGGCGAAACGCTTTCCGCCGTTGAGCAGGAGAATGTTTTTCATGGTGTTCCGTACATGCTGGAACCGCAGCGGAGATGCCTGCCGATCCCGGGTTGAAGAGAGCGGCAGGTTAGATAGGCGCAGGGAACGGAAAAAGTCGTACGGCGGTAAAACAGATTTGATCCGCACTCACGAATCGCCAGAAGAGCTGGGATCCGCGTCTTCATTGCGCTCCCACGCAGCCAGCCCTCGATGACCGGCACGAACTCTACCCGCAGCGAGCCATCACCAACGCAGTACGCACTGGCTCGCCAGCATTCGCACGCATGTGAGTACCCAGGATTGCAGCAACAGGCTGTGACGCGCTCGACTCAAACGCTCCTTCCTACGCGCGGGACGAACGCTCCTTGGGAATCCGCAAGGAGTAGATTAGGATTCTTCCCGCACTCGCCTTAAGTCATTGGCCAGTATAGATAAGGATATCTCATGAAAACCATCGCTCGGCGTCTGAGCCCCTTCGCGATCCTGCTCCCGGCAAGCCTGTTGTCAGCCTGCGCCTCCCTAGGCAACGCCGGACTCGGCGGCTCCCAGCAGAACCCCACCAACCAGCTCCTGAACATGATCGATGAGGCTACCCGCGAAGGCATGTCCGTGGTGCTGGTACCGGCGCTCATGCCCAACAAGAGCGTGACGGACCTCTCCAGCTACTCGCATCGGGTCATATTCAAGAACAAGGACGTGCCCGGGATCGCCTACATGCAGGCCTTTGCCAACAACGACCTGGAGAAGATCAAGGAAGCCGTCTATCTGTGGGACTTCCTCGAGGTCAACATCGTCCCGCCGGGAACCTACCTGCTGTCCGGAGGGATCGACTACAAGATCGACAGCACCCTTGCTCAGATCAAGGCGCCAAAGGGGCAGCCGGCTGCCAGCCCACTTGGTTCGGTGAACCTGTCCGCCGTGCTGTATCGCCGGTTCGTGAAGGAGAACTACTGGCGCGACGCCTCCTATGCAGACAAAACCTACACACAGAATGTCTGCAGCGCCGTGCACATGGCCTCTGGCCAATGCGTGGGCTGGACCGAGCAGCAATACAGCCAGCGGGAAATGGTCTCGGATGCCGGTTGGGCCGAAGGCACGAAGATCGAGGATGTCCCCTCCATCAAGCTGCAAGCGCAGATACCCGACGCCTATGCCCCGCTGTCCTTCACCATTCAGCCTGGGCAGATCCTGCTCAGCGATCGGTTCCACTTGAAGACCCCGGCCGTGAGCTATGACAGGAAGACCTGCAAGGCCGTGGACACGCAAAACATCAAGTGCACCTTGCAGGATCTCCAGGTCTTCATGAGGCCAGCGCCCATGGAGCTGACGAAAAGGTTCATCGATCGCGAGCAGCCAAGGCTTGATGAAACGGGCCGCCAGGTGCTCGCGCGGATCCAGCCGATGGAAACCGAGATACTCGGCGAAGCAGGCATGGAAGACCTGACCTGGGGCCTGCCGGTTTCCTTGAAACGCAAGGCAAGATGAAACGGGCCCCCCGCCAAGCGCCTTCCGCTCGCGGTCGCCACAACGGTTGATCGATAAAGGCCCGGAAGGCAGGCGGCGGGACAGACCAGCTCGGCTGGTCATGTTCGATGACGACCAGCCGATGACCGACCCAGACCGGATCTTGCGTCCAGATAAAAGCCGCGCACGGGGCTGAATTGCAGGCAACGGCCGAAAACGTGACAGGTGCTGGGGTACTCCTCGGACACTCCGGAAAAGTAGTAATTACGGAGCGGCTTATCGGGAGAGGGAGGCGGTTGCGAGGCCGTAAAAGTATGAAAGCGTTATGGGGACACCCCAAGGAACTTGCTTCAGCAATACCGGACAGGAAAGAAAAAAGCCCCGTAACTCACTGAGCTACGGGGCTTTCCTGTTGGAGGCTGAGGTCGGAATCGAACCGGCGTTCACGGATTTGCAATCCGGTGCATAACCACTCTGCTACTCAGCCTTTGAGCGAAGCGACATGCGTTTGGCATATCGCTGAAATCTCTTTCCTGGTGCGATTTTGAACTTATAACCCTTTGATTTCAAAAGATTTTTAGCTCACCCATCGCTGGAATGGACGCAATTATGGACGGATTCGCCGGGCTTGGCAAGCGCTCTACGAAAAAAACTTTGCAGATCAGGCTATTGCGTAGCACAAGCCGGGAGAAACGGGCCCAGACGTCCGCGAAATGGGCCCCGCGGCGACCGGCAACCGAGGAGCGCGCCAGGATCCGACGCGCCCTGCCCCGGCGATCAGTTCGCCTCGGGACTCGCTTCGGTTGCGGGCGCTTCAGGCGTCGGCGCCTCCGTGGCGGCCGGCGCTTCGCTACCTGCCTGGGCACGCTTGGCGCGCTTCTCGCGCATCTGCTCGCGCTGCCGGCGAGACGCCTGCCGCCGCGCATACACCGCCTGCTCGGCGGTTACCTTGCCGGCAACCTGGCCTTGCAGATCCAGCCGCGGCGCATCTTCCACCATGCAACTCCAGTAGCGGCTGCCCTGGCACCAGGTGGCGATGGCCTGTTTCAGTTGTTCGGCGGTGATTCCCAGTAGCTCGAGGTGCTGCTGCGCATCCTGGAGGATGCCCTGCTTGAGCGGAACCTTGGCCGCGGGGCTTTTCGGAAACGCCAGCGGGAAATGCCGTTGCAGCCTCCAGATAGCCTCGACTCCCGGCTCGACGGCTTCACGTTTCTTCGCGCGTCCCGCGGAGCTTTTGGTTTGAGCCGGTTTCGCCTGCGCCGCCTGTGCGCGCAGACGGTCTCTCAGCTCGGCAAGTTGTTCAAAACCCATCGTTCGCTTCACTAGTGCTGGTTCATTTCTGCGAGAGATTACCCGATACATCCGCTCGCGGCACGCAAAACGGCAACCAGTCGGGCACTTTCATTGCGAATCGACGCTCGTAGGCATGAGCGGCTCTCCCCCGTTCAGCGCCCGAGCGAGCTCATCGAGCGTAGTCGGCTTGAACAGGACCCGGTCCATGCCGGCAGCCAGGCAACGCTCCAGCGCATCCTTCTCGGCGCTGGCGGTAAGCGCTATCACCAAGCAGCGACGCCGACCGCCAAGGGCTTCTTGCGAGCGGATCCGTCGCGCCAGCTCGTAGCCATCCATCCGCGGCATCATGCCGTCGGTAATCACGACGTCGAAGTCTTCGCCCTGCCAACGTTCGAATGCTTCCTCGCCATCTTCCGTGGAGGTCACCCGGTGCCCAAGGCTTTCCAATTGCATGGTCAGGGTCAGCCGATTGAACGGATGGTCTTCCGCAAGCAATATCGAGAGCGCCCTTGCCTCTTTCCGCTCCTCGACCTCGGCAACTCCGGAACGCGCTTCGCTGGACTCGCTGGGCGGAGGTTCGGTCAGCGGAAGATCGAACTCGACCGAGAAGCAGGAGCCGTTGCCCAGCTCGCTGCGCAGGCTGATCTGGCCGCCCATCAGGTGTACCAGGCGTCGGCTGATGTACAACCCCAGGCCGCTGCCGGACGCCTGGCCAAGCGCAGGCGAGCCGACCTGCGAGAATGGCCGGAACAGCCTGGCCTGGTCCTCCTCCGAAATACCGAGGCCGGTGTCGCTTACCTCGAGCAGCAAATGAAGCCTCTCCGCCTCGCGCCGCCCCACCGCCCGCACCGTTACCCCACCGCGCTCGGTGAACTTGATGGCGTTGCCCAGCAAGTTGAACAACACCTGCTTGAAATGCAGGGGATCCACCAGCACCCACTGCTCGAGATCCCCGTCGAGTTCCAGTGCCAGGGAAAGATTCTTCTGCCGCGTCAGCCCGCCAACCAGCGGCAGGATCCCTCTGATCAACTCGCCAGGAAGCACTGGTTCGGGAGCGGAATCGAACCGACCGGATTCGATCCGCGACAAATCGAGAATATTGCCCAGCAGAAGCAGCAACCCCTGGGCAGCTTCCTGGGCGATGCTCAGCGAATCGAGATCCAACACGCCCTTCTCGCCCTTTTTCAGCACCAGCTCCTGCAAGCCGATGACCGCGTTCAATGGCGTGCGGATCTCGTGACTCATCGTCGAAAGAAACACGCTCTTGGCACGGTTGGCAGCGTCGGCTTGCTCTTCTGCCTGGCGGGTCTTGCGCACCTGGCGCATCAGGTAGAAACCCCAGATGAGAGAGATGGAAATCAGTACGCCGAACAATCCGCCGATCTGCAGAATCTTGCTCCGGTGATCGCGCCAGAAGTCCGTCCCTCCCTTGGCGAAGCGAGGCTCCCAGCGGTGGAGGATTTCCGCCACTTCTTCCGGAGCGATCGCCAGCTGCGCCTTCTCCAGGATGCCCTGCAGCTCGGGCTGGTTCCTCGCCACACCGATGCTGATCGGAATGGAGAGATCATCGAGGATACCGACGACCTGGATCCGGTTGTCGAAATGCTGGGCGGACAGATAGCGACCGGTATAATCGCTGCTGATAGAAGCCTCGCTCTGTCCGGCATCGACGCTTTGCATCGCGGCGAGAAAGGTCGGATAGACCTGGAGCTTGATCTCAGGGTGATCGCGCCGAATGGTGTCGTTGAGGAAATAGCCAACCGTCGTGGCCAATCGCTTGCCGTCGAGATCCGCGAGGCCATGGACACGCTCCAGCCGTTCGCCCCGGCCGCCCCGGCTGGCGCTCATCAGCACCGTGGTGCTACGCAGGTAGGGAGTCAGGACCTCGAGGCCGGAATCGAGACGCTCCGTCGAGGGCATGGTCGGCGTAACCAACGCCTCGCCCGCATCCAGTCGACGTTTCGCCTCGACGAAGTTTCGGGCTCCGCTGAAGGAAAACTGCAGGCCGCTGCGCTTGCCGATCAGGTCCAGATAGTCACGCCCGATACCGCTCAGCCGCCCCTCGCTATCCAGTTGCCCGAGCGCGCCAAGGGAATGGTTGATCACCACCGGCACGACCGGATGCGTGGAGAGCCAACGCTGTTCCGCCGGCGCAAGCGTCACCCTGGGCTCGTCGAAACGCAGGCGCCGCCCGGCGCTCCAACTGCGCAACAGTTCGTCGCCGTAGCGCCCATTGATACGCGGCAGGGCTCGATCGAGGACCGCGAGCAGAGGCTCATCCCCCGGCCGGAGCAGGAAACGGAAACCCTGGCTGTCGATGGGCGCGAAGTTCTCGATACGCAAGTTCAGCAGGTAATGGGTCTGGATGAGATAGTGCGCGGAGACGGCGTCACCCAGCACGCCATCGACGTCCCCCATGCTCAGCGCTTCCAGGGCAAGCTGCGGCGAGTCGAACCAGATGACATTGCTGTGCGGATAGGCGGCCTTGATACGTTCGGCGGGAAGATAACCCTTGACCGTGGCCAGCCAGGACTCCGCCTGCGAATCGAACGGGGCGCCGCTGGAAGACACCAGTACCGGCCGGTCGGAAAGATACGCAGCGGATGCCAGCAATCCGTGTTGCCGGGCCTCGACCTCGCTACCGACACCGAGCAGATCGATCTCTCCCCGCGACAACGCAGCGATTGCCGCCTGCCGCGACGGAAAGTCCCTGACGCGCAACGGCCGCTCGAACACCAGGGCCAGGTAATCGGCCGTGAAGCCCTTGTAGGAACCTGCGTAGAAGATGGATAGCGGCGGATAGTCGGGAGAAACCACGCCTATCGTCAGCGGCTCCCGGGCATCCAGCCACTGCCTGGCTCGTTTGTCGAGCCAGGGGCGCGTCGTTGTCGTCATACGACCATCGAGCAGGATGGATTCGGCCGCGACGGGCAGCGGCTGCAGGATGATCGGCAACAGGCAAAAGACCGCAGACAGCAACGACCTTGTCAGCATGTCGAGTCTTCGATGGCAAAGTTCTCCGGCCGGATAGAGGGCATGGCATCCGCGCCCCAGAGCCTGCGGACACATCGGCACCGATGTCGCCATGTTAGCAGGTGAACGGGTATTTTTCCCAGACAGCCGTGGCGGAAACGAGCGGCTGCCGGTGTTTTTACGCTGATACGAAAAAAGGGCCTCTCGATCCTTTTCGAGGTTCTGCAGAACTTGGTGAAATCTGCATATCGATATCCTGGAGCGGGAAACGAGCCTCCATGATACTGACTCCAAAGGAGAGCCTTGCACTCACCTCGGATCGATGGACTGAATTAAGGACTAGTCTTCGAGACAGGACAGGCAGGCACAGTCGAGGAACGCCAGGCAGCCATTGCGTGGCCCTTCCCATGAGTTCCTTTCCCAGCCTTCCGCGCCACGGCTTTTCCCGAAGCCGCTCCACGAACGCTTCATCCTGCGGCCGCAGCTCCTGCCCCATAGCATCGCAGGAAGACCGCCTTGCGATGAATCCGCCGACAGGATGCGAGGCACTACGCCTGGCAAGCATTCCCGCCAGAGACCTGCGCAACCTCAAGTGTTATGGCTGGTTGAGAGGATCAGATTCCAGCGTTACTTCCAATCAGAAAGTTAAGAAATTTCATACAAGCCCCCCGGACCGGTCCTGTCTCAGTTGAAAGACCAGGGATGGAATAATCAGCGTGAGCAAATCATCCTACGAGTTCAAGGGTTCCCGTGAAAAAGCCAGCTCCCGCACACGTCAAGCTACTCTTCTGCATTGGTATATCGACCGCTGGATGCCTTTGGTCGCTCTCCTCGGTGGCCTATTGCGGCAAGCCTGAACTACCTACCAAGACCCCCCTGCCGATACAGAGCCTCCAATCCGTTTTCACCTTGAAGCACGCACCGATCGGTAAATCGATGGGAACAATGACCGTGCAAGTCGGCTCAGGAGAAACTCTAGGTGGCTGGGCGTGGTGCGGAAGTGACGGAAAGCCCGGACAATTCGGTTTTACAGCTCCCAAAACGACCCTCATTCCAATAGATGGAAATGGCCTCTATGAGTCTGGAGTGCCAGGGGTCGGTATCAGAATTGGACACCGAGCACGCTATAACTGGACCGAACCGACAGCAGCTCCCGCCACCTACCCCACGGGCAACATCGGCACCATGCGCTATATGTAGTGGTCTACTGATCCCGGACACCGATTTAGGCGAGAATCCTCGCCGTGAGAGAGGTGTCTGATGAGCAAGCAACGACGTACGTTTTCCGCCGAGTTCAAACGAGAGGCCGCGGCCCTGGTGTTGGACCAAGGCTACAGCCATATCGACGCCTGCCGTTCGCTGGGGGTGGTGGATTCGGCCTTGCGCCGTTGGGTGAAGCAGCTCGAGGCGGAGCGCCAGGGTGTGACCCCGAAGAGCAAGGCGTTGACGCCTGAGCAGCAAAAGATCCAGGAGCTGGAAGCCCGGATCAACCGATTGGAGCGGGAGAAAGCGATATTAAAAAAGGCTACCGCTCTCTTGATGTCGGACGAACTCGATCGTACGCGCTGATAGACCAGTTGAGTGAGCAGGAGTCGGTGGAAGTGGTCTGTTCAGCTTTCGATGTGGCGCGGTCTTGCTACTACGTCCACCGTCTTCGACGGCGGCGTGTCGATGCTCGCCGCGTGGCGCTACGCAGCCAAGTCAACCAGTTGTTCAGCCAGAGTCGGGGCTCGGCCGGCAGCCGCAGCATTCTGGGCATGCTGCGCGAAGAGGGCGTGACCATCGGCCGTTTCCGAGTGCGTCGGTTGATGCGTGAGCTGGGCCTGGTCAGCAAGCAACCGGGCTCGCACGCCTACAAACAGGCCACGGTTGAGCGGCCGGATATCCCGAATCGGCTGAACCGCAAATTCGCGACCGAGCATCCCAATCAGGTGTGGTGTGGCGACATCACCTACGTCTGGGCGCAAGGCCGTTGGCACTACCTGGCCGCGGTGCTGGATCTGCATACCCGGCGGGTGATCGGCTGGGCGTTCTCGGCCAAGCCGGATGCCGAACTGGTGATCAAGGCCCTGGACATGGCCTACGAACAGCGCGGCAGGCCACAGCAGGTGCTGTTCCATTCAGACCAGGGCAGCCAGTACGCCAGCCGCCTGTTTCGGCAACGGCTCTGGCGCTATCGGATGCAGCAGAGCATGAGCCGTCGTGGGAATTGCTGGGATAACTCGCCGATGGAGCGCCTGTTCCGCAGTCTGAAGTCGGAGTGGGTCCCGTCAACGGGTTACCTGACGGCGCAGGAGGCCCAACGGGACATCAGTCATTACTTGATGCACCGCTACAACTGGATCAGGCCGCATCAATTCAACGACGGGTTACCACCTGCGGTGGCCGAAGAAAAACTCAACCCACTGTCCGGGATGGGTTGACCACTACAATATGCCCACTGTTCTCGTAGTTGATTTCATCCGAACCGCAATGGGAGTAGGAAAGGGAGACATCACCCCTTTTAACTACTCAACCAATTTTTTCATCGATACCAACTACACAAATCCATCCAGGGCTGAATTCACCATAGAGGGATATAACCTTCGCGCAACGCTTGAACATAACGCTTTCTTCACCACGTGCAGCACACAAAAGTCGACCATTGATGTCAACATGGGGCGCCCAACGGCGTATGACATCAAAAGAGGGGCTGTGCCAGATCATGGCTTTTCACTGGATGTTGTGTGCGAAGGGCTCAATCCGAGTGTCAAACCTCCTGTGAAGGTCTACTTTGAAGGCAACTCGATCCAGGATGGCCTGTTGAACCTCACAGGTAGAGGAGAAGCCGGTGTAGCCCAAGGAGTCGGCATTTCGTTGACGTCCAGTAAGGGAGCGGCATTGCCATTCACCCAAGCCAGGGCCCTGCCCCTGGACTGGCTGGCCAGCGGTGCAGGGACGGAGATGTACCGCTTTGTGGGATCGGCTCGCTATGTCGCCACTGGCGGAAAAATCACCGCGGGTAAAGCTGACTCCATTTTGACCTACATCCTGGAGTACAACTAACCCAGCAGAACCGGTCGGTCGAACCGAACCCGGCTCACACTGCGGTACAACCAACGCATCGATGAGGCGACGCCGATGCCCACCAACTTCCGGAATGAGCGCCTCCCCGTCGGCTCCGCCTAAGTTGAATACCTAGAGATAAGGGGGCTCGCTCTGCGCGTAACTCATCGACCGCATGAACGGGTCAAATCGCGGGAACCGACCCAATGCCGGGTCGTCGATGCGACAGGGCATTCCGATGACTCGGTAGATGTATCTTCGAGAAGGCGCCCCTTCCACACACCGGGCTTCCCGGCACTCCTGTGTCCGTTGCTCGCAAGAGCCGAGCGCATGCGATCAATTCGCGGACACGACGCATCGGCTGCGAGCCTCTTTGAGAGCGACTTCAGGATAGCTGCCCGACCAAGCGCCTTTTGCTTGTCCTTCCAGCGATAGTGGAAATGCCGGCTCTTGCCATCCTCGGGCGAAACAGCCAGGGAAAGGCCATCGATGACTAAGACTATATGGACCTTGCCGGTGGCCTTCGAATGCCGAATGGCAACGCACCATGCTCAATGCTCTATTGCGCGGATCAAGGGATAGACGATCTGTAGCCGCCGCCCAGCACTGATGCACTAAAGAATGGACTAGAAGATGCTGGCCGATGCCGGGCCGATGGAACCCGCCGAAACGAAAAAAGGGCCCTAAGGCCCTTTTTTCAATGATCTACAGGCAAGCCTGTGGATCTATATCTGGAGCGGGAAACGAGACTCGAACTCGCGACCCCGACCTTGGCAAGGTCGTGCTCTACCAACTGAGCTATTCCCGCATCGTCTTGGTGACGGGCGCCATTCTATAGCATCGCGGCGCCGTGTCAACTCCTTGATTCAAAAAAGTTTATTTCTCTTTCGGGGTGGTCGACAGATGCGGCCACGCGGCCAGCAGGTAGTGCACCATGGACCACAGGGTCAGCGCCGCGGAGATGATCAGCAGCACGTAGCCGAGAATCACCCAGAAGGTCATCAGCGGCGGATTCGCCAGGAGAATGACCAGCGCCAGCATCTGCGCCGCGGTCTTCCACTTGCCCAGGTTGGACACCGCGACCTGCGCCCTCGCCCCCAGTTCGGCCATCCACTCACGCAAGGCGGAAACCACGATCTCGCGGCCGATGATGATCACCGCCGGCAGGGTCAGCCACAGGTTGGCGTGCTCTTCCACCAGCAGGACCAGCGCAACCGCCACCATCAGCTTGTCCGCGACCGGGTCGAGGAAGGCGCCGAACGGCGTGCTCTGGCCGAGGCGCCGGGCGAGGTAGCCGTCCAGCCAGTCGGTGGCGGCGGCCAGGGCGAACACGGCACTGGCGGTCAGGTAGCTCCAGGACGTCGGCAGATAGAACAGCAGAATGAAGATCGGAATGAGCAGGACGCGCAGTAACGTGAGCAGATTGGGGATATTCATCGGACCATCTAGGCTGCGAGGTGAGCCGGCATTCTACTCGCTGTGCAGGACGGCATAAATCTGCTCGGCAAGCTTTTTACTGATACCGGGGGCTTTGGCCAGTTCATCGATACTCGCCCGCGACAATTCCTGCAACCCGCCGAAATACTTGAGCAGGTCGCGCCGACGTTTCGGGCCGACGCCGGGGACATCCTCCAGCGTCGACGTCCGCCGTGCCTTGCCGCGCCGCGCACGGTGGCCGGTGATGGCGAAACGGTGCGCTTCGTCACGTATCTGCTGGATCAGGTGCAGCGCCGGCGAATCGGCCGGCAGGGTGAACTCGTGGGAGGCATCGTTCAGGTAGAGGGTTTCCAGCCCCGGCTTGCGGGTCACGCCCTTGGCCACGCCGAGCAGGATCAGACCGGCGACCGCCAGTTCCTGGAGCACCTCCTGGGCCATGGCCAATTGCCCCTTGCCGCCATCCACCAGGAGAATGTCGGGCATCTTCCCCTCGCCGTCCTTCAGGCGACTGAAGCGGCGGGTCAGCGCCTGGTGCATCGCCGCGTAGTCGTCGCCGGCCGTGACGCCTTCGATGTTGTAGCGGCGATAGTCCGACTTCAGCGGCCCTTCCGGGCCGAACACCACGCAGGAAGCCACGGTGGCCTCGCCGCTGGAGTGACTGATATCGAAGCACTCCAGGCGTTGCGGCGGCTCCGCCAGGTCGAGCGCCTCGGCAAGGGCTTCGAAGCGTGCCGCCACATGCTGGCGGTTGGCCAGGCGTGCGCCCAGGGCCTGTTCGGCGTTGGTCACCGCCAGTTGCTGCCAGCGGGCGCGGGTACCACGCACCCGGTAGCTGATCTCCAGTTCGCGGCCTCGCGCTTCGGCGATCGCCGAAACCAGCACCGGGAAATCCTCGTGCGTCACGTTGACGATCAACTCCGCCGGCAGGTCGCGCTCCTGGTGGCTGAGATAGTACTGGCCAAGGAACGCCAGCAGCACTTCGCCCACCTCCTCCTCGATCGCGACCTGCGGGAAGAAGTTCTTGCTGCCCAGCACCCGCCCGCCGCGTACGCTGATCAGGTGTACGCAAGCGCCGCCAGGGGTGACGATGGCGGCGACGATGTCGACGTCGCCGTTGCCACCTTCCATGCTCTGCTGGTCCTGGACCCGCCGCAGGATCGCCACCTGGTCGCGCAACTCCGCCGCCTTCTCGAAGTCCAGGCGCATCGCCGCCTGCTCCATGCCGACGTTCAGCTCGTCGGCCAACGCGTTGCTCCTTCCTTCGAGGAACATCACCGAGTGGCGCACGTCCTCGGCGTACTCCTCAGGACTGACCAGTCCCACGCAGGGCCCCTTGCAGCGCTTGATCTGGTATTGCAGGCAGGGCCGCGTACGGTTGCGGAAATAGCTGTCCTCGCACTGGCGGACGAGAAACGCCTTCTGCAGCAGGTTGAGGCTCTCACGGATCGCTCCCGCGCTCGGATAAGGACCGAAGTAACGCCCCTTGCGCTTCTTCGCGCCGCGGTGCAGGGACAGCCGCGGATACTCATCCTCGCTGGAGAGGAACACGAAGGGATAGGACTTGTCGTCCCGCAGCAGGATGTTGTAGGGCGGCCGCCACTCCTTGATCAGCGTCTGCTCCAGCAGCAACGCCTCGGTTTCATTGGCGGTGATGGTGGTTTCCACCTGGGCGATCCGCGCCACCAGCGCAGCGGTCTTCGGCGCCAGGCCGGACTTGCGGAAATAGCTGGCCAGGCGCTTCTTCAGGCTCTTCGCCTTGCCCACGTAGAGAAGCTTGGCGTCCGCATCGAACATGCGGTAGACGCCCGGACGATTGCTGCAGGTAGCGAGGAAAGCGCTCGCGTCGAAAACGGCGCTCATCTAGCTGGCGGCATCGACCATGCCGTGGCGGACGGCGAGCAGCGCTAGCTCCACGTCGCTGGTGATCGAGAGCTTCTCGAAGATGCGGTAGCGATAGGTATTCACGGTCTTCGGCGACAGGCACAGCTTGTCGGAGATGCTCTGCACCTTGTGGCAGTTGGCGATCATCAGGGCGATCTGGATCTCGCGCTCGGACAGCGAATCGAAGGGGGAATCGTGCTGCTGCGGCTGGAAGGACTTCAGCGCCAGTTGCTGGGCGATCTGCGGGCTGATATAGCGCTGGCCGGCGAAGACCTGGCGAATCGCCTGGACCATTTCCTCCAGCCCCGCGCCCTTGGTCATGTAGCCGGCGGCGCCGGCCTGCATGAGGCGGGTGGGGAACGGATCCTCTTCGCAGACGGTGACTACCACGACCTTGATGTCGGGCTGGCTGCGCAGCAGCTTGCGGGTCGCCTCCAGGCCGCCGATACCGGGCATCTTCACGTCCATCAGGACGACATCCGGCTTCAGCTCGCGGGCCAGTTTCAGACAGTCTTCACCGCAGTCGGCCTGGCCGACCACTTGCAAGCCTTCGATGTCGGCCAGCATGCGGGTAATACCGGTGCGTACCAGATCGTGGTCGTCGACCACCAGCACCTTAATCACGCTGCACCTCGTCGCGCATTAGCAGACAACCGCCCACACGGGCCCCCAGGAGATTTCGGCAACCTTAACAGAAAGCCATCCCATGACCTAGCTTGGCGCAAAGGCGTCATAAATCAAGCGTCATGGAAACATCATTCGACGGCATCGAACGGGCGCTGCGAAGTATACCGCCAGCCCCCGGCGAGCGGCAGACCGGATCGCAGCAAAAACCGGCGAACCTGTGGAGAGCCCAGCGACGCCGGGCCTGGTAAAGCGCAAGCGCCCTGGTCGCCCGGGACTTCTCCATAGCGACCATCGCCGAACTCGAAAACAGGCGACCAAGACGCCACTGGCACCTGCGGCTACTGCGCGGCCATCTCACCGACACCGGTGAAAAGACGCTGGTGGAGGCGCCTGCGACTGGCATTCGGCACCAGGCGAACGAGGGTATTCCTCAGCCAGACGCTCCAGGGCGATTCCCATTGACCAAGGCGGCCGACGATCCAGGATTGCTTCCTGATGAACTCGATCCGCGCCTCGCGTTGCTGCTGGAACAGGATCAGCGTCTCGGCGCGCGGCGCCAGACACCACAGGCGCGCCAGCAAGAAGGCGTCCTCCAGGGCCATGGCCGCGCCCTGCCCTAGGTTCGGCGTCATGGCGTGTGCGGCGTCACCGATCAGCACTACCCGTCCGCGGCACCAGGAGGCGCCGGCCAACTCCTCGAGGTCGTTGTGCACCAGCGTGGTGGCGCTCGGTATGAGCCGGGCGATGCTCGCGCCGATGCCGTCGAAGTCCGCGTAGTGGGCGGCCAGCCGTTGCGGGGTGACGAAGCCCTCCTCGTCCTCGGGCTCCTCCCGGCGCACCTTCAGGGTCGCGTAGACATACATCTCGCGCGGGCTGATCTGGATGAAGCCGAGGCGCTTGCCGTGCCCCCAGACCTCTCCCGCCAGCTCGGCGTCCTCCAGCCGATGGGGAACGACCAGGCGCCAGCAGGTTTCGCCGGAATGACGCAAGGTCGCCTCCGGCCAGACATAACGTCGCACGCTCGAACGAATGCCATCCGCACCGACCACCAGCGAACAGTCGTGGACAGTGCCGTCGCTCAGGGTCACGCGTTCGTGGTCGAGTCCGTCGAGGATCTGCACGATGGAGACCCCGACCCGAATGCGCGACTCATCCAGCCCCTCCAGTAGCGCCGCATGCAGTTCGTGGCGCTGCAACGCCAGGCCGCCGCGGGAATTCCCACCCAGGCTGGAAGGCATCGACATCAGCATCGAACCGTCGTGGGCGTATACGTTGATGCCGGCCAACGGCATGCCACGGCGGAACAGCCGGTCGAGATCCAGGGTGCTGGACAACGCCGTCAACGCATTGCTCGCCAGGGTGATACCGGTACCGATGGGCCTGATCTCGCTGGCCCGCTCGACCAGCAGCCAGTCGATGCCTGCCTTGGTGAATTCGCGCGCCAGCGCCAGGCCGGCGATCCCGGCCCCCTGGATAAGAACGGTCATCCGTTGCTCCTTAGCAGCGGCATCCGTCGCGACTTCGCGCGGTCGCGACAGGCCTGCCCGAGACGATGAAAATGTCCATCCTAGCCGCCCCGGACAGCCCACCGACCCTATCAGAAGATCGAGTTGACCCTGCTCGCCGACACCTCGCCGCTCGCTTTTCCTGTCCTCCAGGCCACCGGAAGTCCGGCGCGCCGGGAAGGCAAGCGTGGCCCGGGCACGGCACGCGTGGCCGGAAATCCCCGCTAGCAGCCGCCCGCCGCGGCGCTACGGTTTTCCTTGGCCAGCAGCCTCCCGAGCGCCGGCAAACGGCGATGGCGCTTGAAGCTCACGGCGATCGGCCCGCGCCACCATCGCCCACGACGATCATCCAGGCGCAGCCACCCCGGCGAGAGTGGCCGGGACGGCAGCGTTCGGCCGGGCCACGGCGAGCATGCACGACCGATCGGCACGGCGTCGCGGAGGCGCGGCTATACGCAGACCCCGCTCCTGTCAACCCCTTACGCAAGGTAGTGATTGCCGGAAGCCCAGCGTACGAAAATCAACCGAAACGACATCCGCATGGAATAACGAAGCCCTGACGCCTTCAGGGCGATAGCATCGCGTGCAAGAGGTAACCGATGAGCCCGTCCGAAAACATCCAGTACGATTTCGAGTGGCGACCACTCAACAACTACCTCGCCGTGCAACGCATCACGCCTCCGGACATGCGCCAGGGTTCGGCTGCCGAGCCGCGCCTGCCCAGCGAAGCGCTCTACGAGTGGATCGTGCTGAACGGGCGCTCCCCCCTGGAAGGCCTGAGCCTGGGGGAGCACTACCGCCTTTCCGACTACGGCGTCGCCGGGCTGGCGCTGCAGAGTGCCGGCACCGTGGGCGAAGCCTTGCAACTGATCAAGACCAACATGCTGCTGTTCCGCAAGGACATCCGCGGGATCGCGGTGAGACGTTCCAGTTGCGACACCGTGGATGTGGATATCGACCTGCAGGACAAGCCGGACTGGCCGCAGTCGGCCCGGTTGTACCACGCCAACGTCCTGGCGTCGGCCGCCTACGCGGTGTTCCGCGACCTGCTGCTGGGCGATCTGGAACTGGTCCGCCTGCGCCTCCCGGAAAGGAACGGCGACGTGCGGGCATACGAGGAGTATTTCCGGGTGCCGGTGTATTTCGCCGGCGAAGGCATCACCTTCACCCTCCCCGAGGAATTGCTCGAGGCCGAGATCGCCACTGCCAACTCCGCCGTGTTCCAGGCCTCGCTGGCGCTCGGCAGCAAGGCTTTCAACACCCGCGTCACCCGCGAGATGGGCGGCTACCGCCAACGCATCGTGGCACTGCTGGAGGTGCTGCAGGACCGCTACCCGAGCATCGCCTGGGTCGCCCGGCAATTGAAGGTCACCGAGCGGACGCTGCGCCGACGGCTCGCCGACGAGGGCACCAACTACCGGGAAGTGCTCGACCTGGTCCGCCACGACAGGGCGCGCCAACTGCTGCGGGACGAGCGACTGCGCATCGAGGAAGTCGCCGAGAGGCTGGGCTACATGGATACCTCCAGTTTTCGCCACGCCTTCCGCCGCTGGACGGGACAGTGCGCCAACGACTATCGCCAGACCCGCCTCGCCGGCAAGACCGCGCGGCGCCAGGGCGAACGCTAGCCGGCATGATTCCCCTCAGGGCAATTTCTGCGGATAGGGGCGAAAGGCGAACAGGCTGCACGCAGCCAGGGAAAAAGCCGCGAGCAGCACCCATTCGGCCGTCCCGTAGCCTTCGGCGCGGTCGTACAGCCAGCCCAGCAGGTAAGCGCCGAGACTGATCGACAGGGCGAAGGTGAACGGCTGGATCGAACCGTAGATCACACCGAAGCTGCGCAGGCCGAAGTAGCGCATCAACAGGTACTTGGTGGTGCCGCTTTCCCCTCCTCCGCCCAGACCGACCAGGAACACCGCCAGCCATAGACCGCTCGGTGTGTCGCCCACCAGGAACCAGGCCATGCCGAGCACCGCCGCCAGGGCGAAGGGCAACGCCACCCGCGGCGTCGCCACGCGGTCGAGAAGCCAGCCCATCAGCGGCTGCGACAGCATCATGCCGACCCACAACGCCGACAGCGCGGTGCCCGCCTCGCCCCGGGACAAACCGCGCTCCACCAGCATCGGCACACCATGGGTCATGATCCCGGACATCACGAACACCGCCAGCACCTGGTTGCCCAGCACCAGCCAGAAACTGGCGCTGCGCCAGGCCTGGGGCGCCGACGATCCGCTCAGCGCGGTTTCCGCTACGGCCGTGCCGGCGGCCACGCCAGCGCCCGGCGCTGGCTCGCGGAACAGCCAGGCCAGCAGCGGCAGCGCCAGGCCCAGTTCGAGCACGCCGTAGACCAGGAAAGCGCCGCGCCAGCCCCACGCTTCGAGGCTCTGGTGGCCGACCAGCAGGCCCAGCGGCCCGCCCACCCCGAAGCCCAGGCCGAGCAGGCCGTAGGCCACGCCCAGGCGTTGGCGGAACCAGAGTCCGAGGATACGTCCGTAAGGCAGGTTGCCTGGCGCCAGCAGGCCGATCAGCAGGAACAGCGCGTAGAGTTGCCAGACGGCATTCACCGCTGCCAGGCCGAGCAGCGGCAGCGACAGGGCCGCGGTCAGCCCGAGCATTGTCCGCCGCGCGCCCCAACGGTCGATCAGCCAGCCCTTGAGCGGGCTGGTGATGGCGACCGCCAGTCCGAACAGCGTCACCAGCAACGACACCTCGGCGCGGTCCCAGGCGTACTCGGCGCTCATCGGTGCGATGAACAGACTGAAGGTGTTCAGCAGGATGCCGGTGGGCCCGAGCATGATCGCCACCACCGACGCCAGCAGCACGCCGCCGCTGGTCGCGGAAAATTCTCGTTGCGCCACGCCTGGCCCTCTAGAAGCGGTAGGCCGCGCGCAGGTAGTAGAAGGCGCCGTTGAAGCCGATCTGCGAGGCATAGGTGTCGTAGCGCAGCACGTCGCCATAGGTGGTGTTCTGCGCGGGCAGCTTGTCCGGACGGACGTCGAACAGGTTGTCGGCGCCGGCGGTCAGCGTCAGGTCAGCGCTGAGCCGGTAGCGCGCGGCGATGTCGGTGATGTACTTCGGGTCGTTGACGAAATGGTTGAATTTCTCCGTCGACCAGGCGTCCGGCCCTACCGTGTAGTCGAGTTCCGAGCTGGTCCGGCCGTAGCGCGTCAGGCGCAGGCTGACCTCCCAGTCCTGGCGGCTCCAGGTGCCGCCGAGGGAAACCTGGCTGCGCGGGGTGGAGCTGGTGATCCAGGCGACCTGCTGGGCATTGAGCAGCGGCTCGCCGTTGGCGCCTCGATGGTTCTTGCGCAAGGTGGTGCGGTTGAAGTTGGCCGACAGTTCCCAGTCGACCTGCCCGTACTCGCCAAGCGCGACGAGGTAGTGACCGGTGATGTCGACACCGCGGGTGCGGGTGTCGGCACCGTTGGCCAGGTAATGGGTACTGACCGTACTGGCGCTGGCCGGCAACGAGATCCCCGCCGCAGCTAGGGCATCGATGGCTTCCTGGCCGGAATAGGTGGCGCTGTCGACAATGCGGTCGCGGATGCTGATCTGGTAGGCGTCGATGTTCAGCCCGACGTTTTCCCAAGGGTTGAGTACCAGGCCAAGGTTGAAGCTGGTCGACTTCTCCGGTTGCAGTTCGTCGGCGCCGAGCATCTTCGCTGCCGGCGAGTTGGCCGCCAGCAGGCCGAGGGCGATGGTCGGACCGACGCTGAGGCCGGTGTAGTGCTCCTGGACCAGGGACGGCGCGCGGAACCCGCTGCTTACGCTGGCGCGCAGCGCCACCCGCGGATCGAACTGGTAACGGGTGGCGAACTTGCCGTTGGTGGTGCTGCCGAAGTCGCTGAATTTCTCGTGGCGCACCGCCAAGTCGACCTCCCAGGCTGGGGTCAGGGAGGTACCCAGGTCCAGGTAGGACGCCCAGGCGTGCCGCGACCATTGCCCCTCGCTGAGCGGCGAGAGGCCAGCCAGGGATTCCGCCCCGCCGCTGTAGTAGGACGCCGGGTCGCCGGCGTCGATGCGGTAGCTTTCCCGCCGGTATTCCGCACCCAGCGACAACGCCAGCGGAGCAGCGAGGAAATCCAGTTGGAATTCCCGCCCCAGGTCCAGGTTGCTGGTCCATTGGCTGTTGCGGTAGCGCGCCAGGTCGAAGCTTCTCGGGCTGTTGCCGGTTTCACGATAGATCGCCGCGTTCACCGACTGGGTCATGCCGATATCGGGACGGTCGGCGCCGTAGCCACTGCTCAGGTCCCAGTGCCAGGCATCCAGCAGACGCTCGCCGCGCACCCCGGCGAGGAACGCATAGTCGTCCTCGTCGCTGTTCGGGCGCGGCGTGAAGCCGTCCGGATACAGCGTCGGCGCCACCGAAGCCAGGCGATAGTTGGCCGCCGAGGAGGCCTTGCGCCGAGTATAGGTGCCGAAGCCGTACACCTCGATATCGTCGCCCAACCCGAAACCGGAGTTGAGCGCCAACGATTGCCGGTGGAACGCGGGATCGCCCATGGAAATGTTGTCGCGCCGACCGGTGCGCTCATCGATGCCGCTGCGCATCGTGCGCTCCTGCTCGCGATATTCGGCGGTGAGGTTGACGAAGCCGCTATCGCCGAAGGCCAGTCCGATGTTCCCCCCGCCGCCATGGGTGAAGCCGTCGCCGTCGCCGGTCTGCCCGACGTCAGCGGCCGCCGACCCGCCGTGGTCGGCGGACTTGAGGATGACGTTGATCACCCCGGCGATGGCGTCCGAACCGTACTGCGCCGAGGCGCCGTCGCGCAGCACCTCGACCCGCTCGATGGCGTTGATCGGGATGGTGTCCAGATCGACGCCGGTGGAGCCCTTCTCCAGCCCCCCGCTGATATTGAGATTGGCCGTTTCGTGGCGACGCTTGCCGTTCACCAGCACCAGCACATGGTTGGGGCTCAGCCCGCGCAGCGACTGCGTGTGGGTCAACGCCGAGGCGTTGAACGGCTGGGCCTGGCGGGTCAGCGAGGGCAGCAGTTTGACCAGTGCATCGCGCAGGTCGACCGCGCCGCTGCTGCGTAGCTGGGTAGCGCTGACCACATCGATCGGGCTCAGGCTGTCCTGCGCCTTCACATCGCTCTTGCGCGTGCCGGTGACCACCACGGTGGACAAGGTCGGTGCCGCCGCCGCACCTCGCGCCTCCTGCACAGGCGCCTGTCCGCCGCGCAGGACGAAGGCACCGCTTTCGTCCTGCGCGTATGCCAGCCCGCTGCCGACCAGGGCACGCCGCAAGGCGTCCTCGACACTGAGCCGGCCGCGGATATCCGGTCCGCGCAACCCCGCCACCAGGCGCTGGTCGAAGGCGATCGGCACGTGTCCCTGGCGCACGATGTTCAACAACACCTCGGCCAGTTCGCCGGGCGCTATGTCGAATACCCGGGGCGCCGTGGCCGCGTCGCGCGGCCCACCGTCGGCGGCCTGCACCTCGCCCTGCAGCGCGCAGGCGAGCCCCACCGCACAGAGCACGGGGGTCAACGAACGAGAGGAAAGACGTACATCGGGCATGGTCGAATCGTCCTGGATGGAATTCGCCCATGAGTGCAATCCGACGCCGGCTTTTTCAGCGTCGGGCAATATGAATTTCGCATAACCTTATGCGCCCGGATTCCTCCGCAGGCGGCGCACTAGCGTGCGTCGGCGAGCCGCGGCGCGGGCGGGTTGATCAATAGCGCGAATATCTCGGAGTGGGACTTCACGTTCAGCTTCGCGTAGATATGCCGGCGATGCACCTTGATGGTGGCGATCGACAGCGTCAGCCGATCCGCTATTTCCTTGTTCGAGTATCCATCCAGCATCAGCCGGATGACATCCGACTCCCGCGCGGTCAGCGGCGATATCAACCCTCTCCAGGGCTGGACTTCCACCTCCGCCGCTGCGATCGGTTTCGCCTCCTCCCTGACCGCATCCTCGAAGTGGATGCGTTTTTTCATCAGCGCGATGACCCACGGGCGAAGCAGCTCGAACAGCGCGATCTGCTCGGCACCGAAGCGGCTCTCGCTGCCCAACGACAGGCATAGGGTTCTTTCACCATCCAGCGGGACGTTATATTGAACTTCGTCCGTCACCACATAATGCGCAAAGTACGCATTGTAATACTCGGTCGTTTCGAAATCTTCGGAGACGATATCCGCAAGATGAAAAAGCCCGCCGCGCCGACAGTTTCTGGATACCTGGTAGAAAGGATCTTGCAGATAGAGTCCGGTTATATATCGACTGATCAGCGGGTCCGGCTCGATTTCTTCTATCTCCTCTTCCATGAAGGAAAGAATCAAGGGGCTGGAGTCGCTGAATATCAGGGCCGCCCAATTGTCGACGGGGGCGAACTGGCCGAGGGTCTGCGCCATGATCCGCCAGAAGAACGGCCGGTCCAGCGCTTCGAGCAACTTTCCCAGTGACTCGTGCCAGGCGCCGCCGTGCAATGCGATATCCACACAACTACTCCTCTGGGATTAGTCACTCGGCGTTATGTCATGAAGAGTTCCAATGTGCATAATATCGATGCCTTCGAAGATAGCCACAGGTCAGAACTACCAGTTCTGGTAGGTGCAAAATCCAACTTGTTTCGTTTCGGAAAGGAAATCCAATGAAAAAAGTTTGTGCACTGGCGTTATCGATCCTGACGACGATCGGTGCGACAGCGGCGGACAGTGCATGGGCTGCGCAAACCAGCGTCCATCTTTACAACTGGTATGACTTCATCGCCCCGGAAACGCCCAAGGCTTTCCAGAAGGAAACCGGCACCCGTGTCGTCCTCGACACCTTCGACAGCGCCGAGACCGCGCAGGGCAAACTGATGGTCGGCCGCTCCGGCTACGACGTGGTGGTGATCACCTCCAACATCCTGCCCGGACTGATCAAGGCAGGCGTCCTCCAGGAACTCGACCGCGATCGGCTCCCCCACTGGAAGAACCTCGACGCGGACATCCTCGGGAAGCTTCAGGCCAACGATCCCGGCAATCGCTATGCCGTACCTTATCTCTGGGGAACCACCGGGATCGCCTACGACGTGGACAAGGTCCGCAAGCTGCTCGGCCCCGACGCGCCGGTCGACTCCTGGGACCTGGTCTTCAAGGAGGAGAATATCTCCCGCCTCAGCCAGTGCGGCGTGGCCACGCTGGACTCCTCCACCGAGCTGGTTTCCATCGCCCTCAACTACCTGGGCCTGCCGCACAACAGCCAGAATCCCGAGGATTACCAGAAAGCCCAGGAACTGTTGCTGAAGGTTCGCCCCTACATTCGCTATTTCGACTCCTCCAGAGTCGACACCGACCTCTCCAACGGCAACGTCTGCGTGGTGGTCGGCTGGCAGGGCACGGCCTACATGGCCCAGGTCAACAACGAACAGGCCGGGAACGGTCGCCATATCGCCTACAGCATTCCCCGGGAAGGCTCGCTGGTCTGGGCCGAGAACATGGTGCTGCTCAAGGATGCACCGCATCCGCAGCAAGGTTATGCGCTGATCGACTACCTGCTGCGTCCGGAGGTCATCGCCAGGACCTCCAACTACGTGGGCTATCCGAATGGCAACCAGGCGGCGCTGCCGCTGGTGGAGCGGAAGCTGCGGGAAAACCCGGCGGTTTACCTGAGCAAGGAAACCATGGCGACCCTCTTCCCGCTGGAAACCCTGCCACTGAAGGTCGAGAGAATCCGTACCCGGGTCTGGAGCCGAGTCAAGACCGGGAGCTGAAACCCGTCCGAGACGCCCCTGGAAGCACGGGAGCGCCCGGAGCCAGAAAAATCCAGCGAGGTCCGCCAGGACCGGCGTTCGCGCCCTTCACCGGGCGAGGCTCTGCCTCGTCCGTCAGGACGCGGCTTGCCGTCTGACCCGCGACCGATCGATAGAGATACCTCTCCCCCTGGGCGGGAAAGCCCCGGGCATGCCTGATGGAGAAAACCATGCTTATCCATTTCTGCCCCAGGCTGCTGACGCCTGCGGGGTTCGACCTGCCGTGCGAGCTGATCGACATCCGCATCAAGGAGTTCGACCTGCACCTGCTTGGCGGGCGCGACGTGGTGGCGCGTCACCCCCTCCCCGACAAGCGCTACCACGTGGCCTGCCGCAAGTCCGGCTGCAAGGCGGTGAATGGCCTGCTGGTGGACGTGGAAAAGCACGTTCCGCTGTTCACCGTGGACACCCGCTGGAGCATCGACGCCGAAGTGGTCCTGCGCCACCGCGTCGAGTACGTGGTGCTCGACGCCGAGCACGATGCGGTGAGCGACTACATGCTGCTGTGGTGCGACGAGGTGCCCAACTACTTCCTCGGCCAGAGCACCCCGGCCATGCAGGTTCCGTTGATGGAACTGATGCGCGGCAATGCGTTGCAGACCGAGCGGCAGGATGTGTTCCGCCTGCCAACGCTGAGGTCCGAACGCCTGCGCCAGGGCAACGCCGATGCCAACCAGCATCTTCCGAGCCGTGAGCAGGCGTTCCACGTCAAGGCCGAGCAGATCAGCTATGGGCTGGCCTGAAGGACGCGCGCCAACGGCAAGCTACGCTGGCCGCCGGTGCCGCGCATCACAGGGCAGCCGCGCCGCTCAGTGCCGCGGCTGCCATACCTCCACGGCGCGCGTATCCACCGGTTTGGGTAGCAGTCCCTGGGCGTGGAAGGCGTCGGCGATGCGCTGTTGCTCGTCGAGACCATCTGCGCTCACCGGTTGTACGTCGTAGCTGCGCCGCGCATTCGCCTGCTCGACGGTAGCGGCATCGAGATTGCCCCACAGCGGCCCCAGCAGCTTGGCCGCGTCGGCCGGGTGGCTCTTGAGCCAGCGCCCGGTGCGCTGCAGTTCGGCGAAGACCTGCTGGAGCACTTCAGGATGTTTCCTGGCGTAGTCGCTGGAGGCGAGGTAGTAGCGCTGGTAGCTGGCCAGGCCCTGGCCGTCGGCCAGTACCCGCGCGCGTTGCTGGCGCTGGGCGCTTGCCACGTAGGGGTCCCAGGTCACCCAGGCGTCGACCTTGCCGTTCTCGAAGGCGACGCGGCCGTCGGCTGGCGTCAGGTAGGCTGGCTGGATGTCGGAGAACTCAAGCCCGGCGCTGGCCAGCGCGGCGATGAGCAGGTAGTGGCTGCCGGCGGCCTTGGTCACGGCGATGCGCTTGCCCTTCAGCTCGGCCAGGGACTTCAGCGGCGAATGTTCGCCGACCAGTATCGCCTGCGCCGCGGGCGAAGGTGTTTCGCGGGCGAAGTAGGTCAGGCGAGCACCCGCCGCCTGGGCGAACACCGGCACGGTGTCGGCGACGTCGGCGGAGAGATCGACGTTGCCGACATTGAGCGATTCGAGCAACGGCAGGCCGCTGGGGAACTCATGCCAGGACACCCGGATGCCCTGCCTGGCCAACTCGCGCTCGAAGGTGCCCTGGCTGCGGATCAGGGTCAGCAGAGTCGAGGATTTCTGGAAGCCGATGCGCAGGACCTCCTCGGCATGTGCGCCACCAATGCCCGACAGGACGGCGGAAGCGGCAAACACGATGGCCAAGCGACGCAGGAACGGACGAGACATGCGATGACTCCTGGGATAGGTGCGAGCGCCCGCAGGGACGGGAGTTCCAGCTGCCGGCGACGGAACGGATAGATTATTGGAATAAAAAACAATCGATAAATAACTTATAGTTATCAATTAATGCCCGGGCAGCGCCTACCGGATATCCGCATCCGACGCCTGCCTGACCGCAAAGCCGCTGGCGAAGGTCGGCCGCACATCGAGGCGCTGCGGAATCAATCCATGGGCCTGGTAGAAATCGGCGGTCTCCTGCTGCTGGCCGAGCGTTCGCTCATCCAGCGCCTGCCAACGCAAGCGCCGGCGTTCGAACTGCAAGCGCGCGGCGTCCTCGGGGAAGCCGATGATCTGCGCCAGGCTTCGCGAATACTCGTCCAGGTGCAGGTACGCCCAGCGCTGGGCGCTGGCCAGGCGTTGCAGGTAGTCCTGCAGCACGGCGCGTTTCGCCGGGTCGGCCAGTGCGCTATCGGTAGCAGCGAGGAAGCTGTTGCCAGCCCACAGGCCGCGACCGTCGACCAGTACCCGAGCCTTGTCGGCGGTCTCCGCGAACGCGGTGTAGGGCTCCCAGGTCGCCCAGGCATCCACGGAACCATTGGCGAGGGCCATTTTCGCGTCCACCGGGCCGAGGAAGCGGAATTCGACGTCCTTCTCGCCCAGCCCGACCGAGGCCAAGGCCTTGAGCGCGACGAAGTGGCCGATGGAACCGCGCCCGGTGGCAATGCGCTGGCCTTTCAGGTCGTTGGCCGAGCGCAACGGCGAATCCCCTCTCACCAGCACGGCGGTACCGTAGGGATCGGATTTGTCGACGGCGATGGCCTTCAGCCGGGCACCGGCGGCCAGGGCGAAGAGCAATGGCGCGTCGCCGATGATGCCGGCATCCACCGCACCGGCATTGAGTGCTTCGGCGAGGGGGGCGGCGGCGGGGAATTCGAACCAGCGGATGTCGTAGGTCAGGTTGTCCAGCGCGCCGGCAGCCTCCAACTGGGCGCGCATGTTGCCCTTCTGGTCGGCCAGGCGCAGGGTCACGCGCTCGTCGGCACAGGCCTGGCCGACGAGCAGGCAGAGAAGCAGGAACAGGCTCAGGGTCTGACGCATTCCGTAACTCCTCAACGCTGGCCGACGCGGAGGTCGGCGGGCAACTGGCGGGCCACTTCGGCGGCACCAGCGGACAGGCTGAAGTCGAACGCCGGGGCGACCTCCAGCGACTTCGGCAGCACGCCTTCGGCATGGAAGAAATCGGCGGCGGTCTGCAGGGTGGCGGCAACCTCCGGACCGAAGACCACAGGACTGATGCGCGCCTCGCCAACCCAGCGCCGAGTGACTTCGCGCGGCATGTTCAGATCCTTGGCCAGGGCCTCGGCGAACGCCTCCGGGTGCCTCAGGGCCCAGGCCTGGGCACGCGCCAGGCGGGTCAGCAGGTCGCTGATCGCGGCCTTCTTGCGGGCGATCGCAGCGTCGCTGGCCAGGGCATAGGAGTAGCCGGTCATGATCCCGGCACCGTTGTCGATGACCCGCGCCTGATCGAGCAGCACGGCGCTGGAGGTATAGGGCTCCCAGGGCACCCAGGCGTCTACCGAGCCACGCACCAGGGCGGCGCGGCCGTCCACCGGACCAAGGAAGGAAAAGCTTACGTCCTGCGGTCCGAGGCCGGCGCGACGCAACGCGCCAAGGGCGAGGAAATGCCCCCAGCCGCCGCGATTGACGGCAATGCGCTTGCCCTTGAGGCCGGCCACCGAACGGATCGGCGAGTCCTTGCCGACCACCAGCGCCACGGTCGCCGGGTTGAAGTGCCAGGCGCCCACCGCCTTGAGCGGCGCGCCGGCAGCGTAGACGAAGAGGAACGGGATGTCGCCGGTAAAGCCTATGTCCAGGGCCCCGGCGTTGAGCGCCTCGAGCACCGGTGCACCGGAGGGGAACGCCGACATTTCCAGCTTGTACGGCAGGTCGTCGAGCTCGCCGGACGCGCGCAGGGCGGCGTAGCGGTCGCCCTTCACATCGCCCAGGCGCAGGCTGATGAGGTCGGCGGCGCTGGCGGCTCCAGCCAGCAGGGTCGCGGCCAGCAGGCCGGCAAGCACACACAGGGGTCGTTTCATGGGCAATCTCCAGGCAGCTCCGCACGGAGCCGGGGCTATCCTGGGCTATCCGTTCCGCCGGTGCGGTCGCCGACAAGGCCAGGGTCGAGAATCGTGGGAGGTACGTTTCAAAGACTCAGCGCCGCCCTCCCCGCCGCGATCCAGACGCTATCTTTCTGTGGCGTGTGGACACGTCCGCAAAGCACGTCGCGGTAGTGCCGCTGTAGCGGATTGTGCCGGCTGAGGCCGTGGTTGCCGCTCAGTTCCAGGGCCTTCTCGACCACCGCCAACGCGTTGTCGATGACCGCGACCTTGAGCAGCCCGGAGTCGCTGGCGGGCAACTGTCCGCAGCACGCGGCATCGAGCAGCAGGCGGTTCTGCAGGAGCAGGCCGTCGATCCCGCCGAGCGCCTCCTGCATCCTCGGCAGGCTCGCCAACGGCGCGCCGAGACTGGCCGGCACGCGCTCGCGCAGCCAGCCGACGAGCCACTCGCGGGCGCTCCCGGCGATACCGTCGTAGAGCGCGCCAAGCAATACCGCGCTAGCCTGGGCGAAGTCGCGCAGCACGGCCTGGTCCGGCGCCGGAGGCTGGTCGTGGGGATGCAGGCCGATGGCGTTTTCCAGAGGCACCGCCACCTCTTCGAAGAGCACCTCGTGGCTGCCGCTGGCGCGCATGCCCAGATGGTCCCAGCTCTCCACGATACGGATGCCTGGGCTGTCGCGGCGCACCAGCCAGGTACCCACGCGGGGGATCGGCTCGTCGCTGCGCGCCCATACCGCCAGCCAGGTCAGGCCGGGAATGCCGGTGGTGTAGAGCTTGTGCCCGGACAGCTGCCAGCCGTCGCCGACACGCCGCGCCAGCGTACCCGGCAGACCGCCGCGTGACGGCGAACCCAGCTCGGGCTCCACGCGCAGGCTATTGATCAACGCCCCCTGCTCCAGCACCTCGCGCGCCACGCGCCGCTTGAGCGCGCCGGGCCAATCGGGGTTATCGGCCAGGCGCCGCAAATGCAGGTACTGCATGCACAGCACCAGGGCCGTGGAGGGTTCGCCGCGAGCCACCGCGCCGATTACCCGGCGCAGCTCGCCGAGGCTGGCGCCGGGACCGCCGAGCGCAGGCGGCAAGGCCAGGGCGAGCAGTCCGTGGTGTCGCAGCAGGGCCAGGTTGGCATGGGGAAAATCTCCGCTGCGGTCATGGGCATCGGCGCTTTCCGCCAGTTGCCGGGTCAGTTCCGGCAGCCATTCGTCGAACGCCGCCGAGGGAGTCTGCAGGACGGCCATGGGATCAGGCCGTGGCGCGCCGGCGCTCGCGCTCGGCGACTTTGGCGCGGGTCAGCGGGATCAGCTCGCGGCCATATTCCACGGCATCGGCGAGGGGATCGAAACCGCGAATGAGGATATTGCGCACGCCCAGGTCGTAGTAGGCGAGCAGCGCGTCGGCCACCTGTTCCGCGGTACCGACCAGGGCGGTGGAGTTGTGCCCGCCACCGACCAGCCTGGCGATTCCGGTCCAAAGGCGCTCGTCGAGGCGCTCGCCCTGCTCCACCGCCTTGAGCAGACGCTGGGCGCCGACGCTCTGCGGCTTGCCCTTGGGGAAGCCGGCCTCGCCCAGGCGCGCGCCGGCGCTTGCGCGTATCGCCTCGGCCTTGGCCCAGGCCTCGTCCTCCGTGCGCCCGAGGATGGGCCGGAACGACAGGCTGAATTCCACTTCGCGACCATTCGAGCGCGCCTGTTCGCGCACAGCGGAGATGGTTTCGGCGGCCTGTGCCAGGGGTTCGCCCCAGAGCATGAACACATCGGCCTGCTTGCCGGCGACCTTCAGCGCGGCTTCCGAGGAGCCGCCGAAATACACCGGAATGTGCGGTTTCTGCTGTGGACGGATGGCCGAGAAGGCGTGCTCCACGCGGTAGTACGCGCCGTGGAAATCGAAGGGTTCGGTGCTGGTCCAGGTGCGCTTGAGCAGTTCGATGAATTCGTCGCTGCGGGCATAGCGCTGGTCGTGGTCGAGATAATCGCCGTCCTTGCGCTGGTCGGCGTCGCTGCCGCCGCTGATGATATGCACCGCCAGGCGCCCGTCGAGGAGGTGTTCGAGGGTCGCCAGCTTGCGCGCGGCCAGGGTCGGGGCGACGAAACCGGGGCGGTGCGCCAGCAGCAGACCGATCCGGGAAGTGGCCAGGCCAGCGGCGGCGGCCACCAGGAATCCATCCGGCTGGTCCGACCAGTAGCCGACCAGGATTCGATCGAAGCCGGCCTCTTCGTGGGCGCGTGCGAAAGCGGCGATGTAAGGCTTGTCGAGGATAGGTCCGACCGGCGCGAGGGTCTCCGAGGCCAGGCGATGGCCGATCATGCCGAGAAACTGGATGCTCATGGTCCGTACTCAGTGGAAGGCTTCGTTGAAGGACGTGTCGATCATCGTGGAAGTGTCGAACGGCTTGGGCAAGGCACCGGTCTGCAGCAGGAAATCCGCGGTCTCCTGGTAGTCGGTGGCGGCCTGGGCGTCTACCGGGCCGACGCTCATGCCGGCCTGGCCGATCCAATGGCGGGAGACTGCCCGGTCGAGATTGGCCTTCTGCGCCCAGAGGTCGGCGTACTGCTCCTTGTGTGCCTCGACCCAGGCCCGTGCCTTGCGCAGGCGGCCGAGGAAGTCGGCGATCTGCGCGCGCCTGGGCTCGATGGAAGCAGCGTTGGCGGCGATGCTGGACAGCCCCGGCATCAGGTCGCGGGCGGTGAGAATCGGCCGTGCGCCGGAAACCACGATCTGCTGCGAGATATACGGCTCCCACACCGGAAAGGCATCGATGCTGCCGCGCGGCAAGGCGGCGGCGGCGTCGATCGGCATCAGCTTGACGAACTCCACGTAGTCCTTCGGCAAGCCGGCTTTCTCCAGCGCGCGCAAGGTCAGTTGCTGGCTCCAGGCACCGGGCCAGTAGGCGACTTTCCTGCCCTTGAGATCGGCAATGCTGCGCACCGGAGAATCCTTCGGCACCAGCAGGGCTATGGTATCGAGGTTCTGCCGCGAGACGCCGACCAGCTTCACCGGCGCACCCTTGGCGGCGAGGAAGATGAAGCCCGAGTCGCCGAGGAAACCCAGGTCCAGCGCTCCGGCCTGCAACCCTTCGGCCACCGGCGCGGCGGACTGGAAATGCTTCCATTCGACCTGGTAAGGCGCGCCTTCGAGAACTCCCGAGGCCTCCATTGAAGCCCGCACGTTGTAGTAGTTCTGGTCGCCCACACGCAACGTCGGCAGGTCTGCGGCCTGGGCCAGGGAGGCACCGAGCAGAAGCGTGGCGAAGCTGGTTAGCAGGTATTGCTTGAGTTTCATCGGAGCTCCTCAACCGGCGTGCCGCAACAGCGGCAGGCGGGCGATATGGTCATGTATGGCGGGAATCAGGCCCTGGCCGTAGCGCACGGCGTCGCCGAGCGGATCGAAGCCTCGAATCAGGAAGGTCGAGACGCCCAGCCGGTAGTACTCGCCAAGCGCAGCGGCAACCTGCTCAGGGGTGCCTACCAGGGCGGTGGAGTTCCAGCGCGCCCCGGTCAGCCGGGCCACGCCGGTCCACAAACGGCTGTCGAGCACCTCGCCCTGCTCGGCGGCGGCCAGCAGGCGCTGCGAACCGACGTTCTGCGGCTGGTGGTCGCGCAGCGGCAGACCGAGGCGCGCACGGTTCTCGCGGACCTGTTCGAGCACCTCGGCGGCACGCTTCCAGGCGGCCTCCTCGGTATCCGCGACGATCGGCCGGAATGACACCGAGAAGCGCGGATCGCGTCCCTGGGCCTTGGCGGCGGCGCGCACTCGGCGGATATGCCCGTCGACCGCGGCCAGCGGCTCGCCCCAGAGCATGTAGGTGTCGGCGTGCCTGGCGGCGACCTCGATGGCTGCGTCGGAGGAGCCACTGAAATAGATCGGTATGTGCGGCGACTGGCGCGGGCGCACCGCTGGCGAGGCGCCCTGGAAGCGGTAGAACTCGCCGTCGAAATCCACCGGTCCCGTGGCGGTCCAGATAGCACGCAGGGCTTGCAGGTATTCGTCGGTACGGGCGTAGCGGCGGTCATGGTCGAGGTAGTCGCCATCGCGCGCGAGGTCCTCGTCGTTACCACCACTGACTACGTTCAGGGCCAGGCGGCCCTCGCTGAACTGATCCAAGGTGGCCAGTTGGCGTGCCGCCAGCGGCGCTGCGATCACCCCCGGGCGATAGGCCAGGAGAACGCCAAGGCGCCGGGTGGCAGCGGCGACGAAGGAACTGACCACCGCGCCCTCGGCGGCATTGCTGAAATACCCCACCAGCACCCGGTCGAAGCCGGCGTCCTCATGGGCCTGGGCGAAACGCCGGACGAAACCGGCGTCCACAGCCTCCCCCAACGGCTGGTCCACCTCGGAACTCGGTGTGGCGGTGATCATGCCGAGAATTTCCACGCTCACGCTGTTGCCCTCGCCTGGGCCGCTCGACTGATAAGGTTGGCGGCTGTCGTTATAAGAAAAACATCTGCATGGGTGCTTTTCTTAGAAGCTACAGGCTGAAACTACATGATGGAAATTCATTTTTTTCATATCTTAATATGCTAAACACGCATATTTAGCTTTTCCGTCTTTGCGTTTCCCAAGGCGGACACTATGCGTAGCCGCCCTCGCTCCCTCTTCCCTCTGAAGCGAAAAGGGGCTCGCAGGGGAATGTTGATCCCGACTGCAGCCCCTTCTCATTCACGCTCCCGTCTCCCGGGGATCTCCCGGCGCCGCTACTCAACCGGCTTGCATATCCAACCCCTCGGCCACCGCCCTGCCGAACAGCCGTGCCGGCGTCTCCAGATTGCCCAGCAGGCGCGGACGCACCAGCCAGAGCTGGATCAGCGGCTGGAAATCCTCCAATTGCAGCACCTGCAACTGATCGCGGTAGCGGCTACGCGCCAGGGCCGGCGCCGGCACCAGGCCGAGACCCCGGCCCGCGGCGACCAGGCCCAGTTGCAGCTCGCTGCCGAAAGTCTCGAGGTTCAGTTGCAGGCCCAGGCCCTGATCGGCCAGGGCCCGTTGCAGGCCGGCACGGAAGCCGCAGCCATCGGGGTTGAGCACCCAGCCATGGTGGTAGCAATCGAGCAGGCGTCGCGCCTGGATGGCACTGTCGCGGGCGACCACCACGCAGAGTTCCATGCGCCCTAGGGGCGTGGCGCCGAGTTCTTCGGGGAACACCTTGCTTGGCGGAAACAACACCACTGCCGCGTCCAGTTCGGCATTCTCCAGGCGCGCCAGCAAATGGCTGCCCCAGCCAGTGCCGACCTGCGCGCGCAGCTCCGGGTACTCGTCGGCCAGCCGCCGAAGGGCATCCAGCAACACCACCTCGCCGATACTCTGCGGCACGCCCAGGCGCAGCACGCCACTTGGTGTGGCGTCGCCGGCCACCAGTTCGCGCAGGCCATCCACCTCGCGCAGCACCCGCCGGCACTGTTCGTAAACCCGCAGTCCGCTGGCGGTGGGTTTGAGCGGCTTGGTATTGCGGTCCAGCAATGCCACTCCGAGGGACTCCTCCAGGCTCTGTACCCGCCGGGTGATCGCAGACTGGGTCAGGCCCAGGCTCTCGGCGGCCTGGCTCAGGGAAGCGTTGCGGATCACCGCGACGAAGGCGTCGATGTCATCGATTTTCATGGGGCCGGCACCAATTGCATTTCTCGCATATTAGCTTAGATTCAAAATGCATTTCAGGAATAAAAAAGCGTTTGCTACCGTACCGCCAGAACTTCCCGGAGTGAATCCCCGCATGTCATCCATCCTGCGCCTCGACCGCCTGCGCCAGTTCATCGGCGAGCTGGCGACACTGCTCGACAGCCGTCCCGACGAATCCACCCTGCTCGCCCAAGCCCACCCCCTGCTGGCCGAGCTGGTGCGCCAGGACGACTGGCTGCCGGAAGACTGCGCCCGCCCCGATCCACAGCGCTACCAACAGTACCTGCTGCATGTCGACTCACGGCAGCGCTTCTCGGTGGTCAGCTTCGTCTGGGGGCCGGGCCAGATCACACCGGTACACGATCATCGGGTCTGGGGCCTGATCGGCATGCTCCGCGGGGCCGAATACTCGCAGCCGTACGCCTTCGATGCGGGGGGGCGTCCGCATCCCAGCGGAGCCCGTCGACGCCTGGAGCCCGGCGAGGTCGAAGCGCTGTCGCCACGCATTGGCGACGTGCACCAGGTGAGCAACGCCTTCAGCGACCGCACATCCATCAGTATCCACGTCTACGGCGCCAATATCGGTGCGGTACGGCGTGCCGTGTTCAGCGCCGAAGGTGAGGAAAAACCCTTCATTTCCGGCTATTCCAACAGCCGCTTGCCCAATATCTGGGACCTGTCGAAAGAGAACCCCGCATGAGCCAGATCGCCGTACGCACCTTCCACGATATCCGCGCCGCTCTCCTCGCCCGCCGGGAGCTGGCGCTGCTCGACGTGCGCGAAGAGGACCCGTTCGCCCAGGCCCATCCCCTGTTCGCCGTCAACCTGCCGCTGTCCAGGCTGGAACTGGAGATCCATGCCCGGGTGCCGCGCCGCGACACGCCGATTACCGTCTACGACGACGGCGAAGGCCTGGCGCCGGTCGCCGCGCAACGCCTCCTCGACCTCGGCTACAGCGACGTGGCCTTGCTCGATGGCGGCCTGTCCGGTTGGCACAACGCCGGCGGCGAGCTGTTCAGGGATGTGAACGTGCCGAGCAAGGCCTTCGGCGAACTGGTGGAGGCCGAGCGCCACACGCCATCGCTGGCCGCGGAGGAAGTACAGACTTTGCTCGACGCCAGGGCCGACGCGGTGATCCTGGATGCCCGTCGTTTCGACGAATACCAGACCATGAGTATCCCCGGCGGCATCAGCGTGCCCGGCGCCGAACTGGTGCTGCGCGTCGCCGAACTGGCGCCGGACCCGCGCACCCGGGTGATAGTCAACTGTGCCGGGCGCACTCGTAGCATCATCGGTACCCAGTCGCTGCTCAACGCCGGCATCCCCAACCCGGTGGCGGCATTACGCAACGGCACCATCGGCTGGACGCTGGCCGGTCAGCAACTGGAACACGGCCAGACGCGACGCTTCGGTGCGATCTCGCAGGACACTCGCAAGGCCGCCGCCCAGCGCGCCCGTGCCGTCGCCGACCGCGCCGGCGTCGAACGCCTCGACCTGGCCGGTCTGGCCCAATGGCAGGACGAGCACGACCGCACCACCTACCTGCTCGACGTACGCACGCCCGAGGAATACGAAGCCGGTCACCTGCCTGGCTCCCGCTCCACGCCCGGTGGCCAGCTGGTTCAGGAAACCGACCATGTCGCCAGCGTGCGCGGCGCGCGCCTGGTACTGGTGGACGACGATGGCGTACGCGCCAACATGAGCGCCTCCTGGCTGGCCCAGATGGGCTGGCAGGTCGCGGTACTGGACGGACTCTCCGACGCCGACTTCAGCGAGAGGGGCGCCTGGAGCGCGCCGCTGCCGGGGCAACCCCGGGCCGACACCATCGACCCGACCACCCTCGCCGCCTGGCTGGGCGAACCGGGCACCCGGGTGCTCGACTTCACCGCCAGCGCCAACTATGCGAAACGCCACATCCCCGGCGCCGCCTGGGTCCTGCGCAGCCAGTTGAAGCAGGCACTGGAACGGCTGGGCACGGCCGAGCGCTACGTACTCACCTGCGGCAGCAGCCTGCTGGCGCGCTTCGCCGTGGCGGAAGTCCAGGCACTCAGCGGCAAGCCAGTGTTCCTTCTCGACGGCGGCACCAGCGCCTGGGTCGCCGCGGGCCTGCCGACGGAAGACGGCGAAAGCCTGTTGGCGTCGCCGCGCATCGACCGCTACCGCCGCCCCTACGAAGGTACCGACAATCCGCGCGAAGCGATGCAGGGCTACCTGGACTGGGAGTTCGGCCTGGTGGAACAACTCGGTCGCGACGGAACCCACGGCTTCTTCGTGATCTGAAGCCATTACCCGACGAAATCGGAGAGTCATCGAATCGACGCCGGGCAGGCTGCGGAAACGATCCGGAAGTGCGGAAGAGCGGCGCCCCGAAAATGCAAAAGCCCCGCTCAGCGGGGCTTTTCAGTACGCGGATATGGCGGAGGCGGTGAGATTCGAACTCACGGAAGAGTCTCCCCTTCGACGGTTTTCAAGTTTCCCGGTCAACCGCTTTACGCCACTGTGAGTAGCTATTGTAAGCCTTGCGTACCTTTACAGGTCAATGGGTTGCATTCGCTTTTTGTTTTGCGGAACTTGTCGTAACTTTACCTGTGGCGCTTACGAACTGCTTATGAGCGCCTGAAAAGATGCGGCCGGCGACTGCGCCAACAGTCCCGACCGCGTGGTCAACTCCCTTAAGTACGAAGGAAGCCAACGTGACGATAGTAACCACAACCGCACCAGTCAGCGAGGCGCTATATGCCTAAGCTGACGAAGAACTACATCGACAAGATCACCGCGCCCGCTGACAAGGAGGCGTTCCACTGGGACGACTCGCTCAAGGGGTTCGGCCTCCGGGTCACTCCTACCGGCAAGATCACCTACATCGTGCAGGGGCGCGTCAACGGCAGTTCGCCCCGTATCAGCATCGGCCCGCATGGGGTCTTCACCGTCGATCAAGCCCGTGATGTTGCCCGCGAGCACCTGCGCAGCATGCGCATGGGCATCGACCCCCGAGCCGTCGCCAAGAAGGAAGCAGCCCAGCGCGTGACCCTCCGCGACGTGGCCGACGCCTACAAGCGCGACCGCCCCTTGAAGGACAGCAGCAAGGCCGAGATTGAACGCCATGTGACCACAACCTTTGAGGCATGGCTCAAGAAGCCGCTCAGGGACATCAACCGCGAGATGGTCACGAAGCGCTTCAACGACATCAAGAACAAAGGCACGCGCGGCGATGGGCCAGCCCCCGCGCAGGCGAACCAGTCAATGGCGGTGCTTCGCGCCCTGTTCAACTACGCCATCCGCGAATACCGCGAGCCGGACGGGTCGCCAGTGCTGACGGATAACCCTGTCGATGTGCTCTATAAGAAGTGGGTGCCGCTCAAGCCCCGCACCAGCCGCGTGCCTGATAGCAAGGTCGGCGCGGTGTGGTCATTCCTCATCCATGCCCGCGACCAAGCCTACAACCGTGACACGCTGGCAAGCATTGACCTCGTGATGCTGCTCATGCTCACCGGCCTGCGGATTGGCGAGTGCAGCGAACTGACATGGGACAGGGTCAACCTTGAGGAAGGCTGGATTCACATACCCGACCCGAAGAACAGCAACCCCGTTTGGCTACCGCTATCCACGCAGGCGGTGCAGTTGCTGACCACGCGCCAGCGCGTCAAGGGTAGCCCGTTCGTGTTCTCGTCCTGGGGCAAGGCTGGGCACATCAAAGACCCGCGCGACACCATGAAGAAGGTCAGCGAAGCAGCAGGTACGAAGATCACGCCGCACGACCTGCGCCGCACCTTCACGACCATCGGCATCGCCAATTGCGGCATTGACTTGCACAAGGTCGAATTGCTGACGAACCATGTGCCCAAGGGTGTGACCGCGCGCCACTACCTTGAGACGAGTCACCTGCAATATCTCAAGCCTGAAACGCAGCGCATATCCGACTGGATCGAGCAGCAGGCAACGGCCTTAAACGACTGTTCAGAAAGTTAAACAGCCTTTTATATCAACAACTTACGCTTGCTTGTGGCGTAAAGCTGCGTTATAGTTGCGCCAACTTAGCCAACCCCCGTGCAACGCGGGGTTGGCAGTGTGCCGCACTGGGGCACGCCCGCGAGGCAACTTCCAGAGACGGAGCCGGTAGAGCAAGGGTGAAAGTCCCCCAGGACCCGGACACAGGCCAAATCCGTCAGGCCGAGTGACCATTCTGAAGAACCGACGGCAAGCATTCGCCTTGCTGACGCTCCTATTGCATGCGCTGGCAAGGCAAGGTCCGAGGACTACTTGCCATGACCACAATTTCCGCGCTCGACCCGAACCTGCGCACCAATGACGAAGCCGCCAAGCGGCTCAAGATCAAGCCCAACACCCTCGAAATCTGGCGGGGTAAGGGCAAAGGCCCGAAGTTCATCAAGCTGGGCGATTCCAAGCAGGCTCCCATTCGCTATCGGGACTCCGATATTGACGAGTGGCTGGAGCAGCAATCCTTCCGCAGCACCAGCGCCTACGCGCCGAACGCCAAACAAGCAGTTTGACGGTCATGGCGACGAAAACCCAATGCAGCCGCGCAACTTGCCGACCCCGCACACCCGCCGATAAGCCCTGCATAACTCCATCAAGAAAAAAGCCGTCGGGTCAGGACGGCTTTAGAGAGGAACAACATGCACAGCACGCATAGCGTAGGACAAGCCGCGTCTGACGGCTCGGATATTTTGCAAGCAGAGCTTGCGCACTGGACAGCGGTAGAAGCCGAGGCTGTACGGGAGTACCAAGCTCGCCAAGGGGGTAGCACTGGCGCAGCGCTGATCGCGGCCCCTGCCGCCGCTGTGGGGCCTGCGCCAGCGCGCAAGGAAGGCCAGCTTGCTTGGCCGCCGGGAATAGCGGGCAGCATTGCCAATCTGATCTACACCAGTTCAATGCGCCCCGTGCCGGAGGTCGCCATTGTCTCTGCACTTGGGCTACTTGCTGGCGTATGCGGTCGGTCTTGGGTAATCCCGAAATCAGGCTTGAACGTCTATATCGTCCTGCTGGCGCGTAGCGGTATTGGCAAGGAGGCAATGTCAGAAGGCATCTCCATGTTCATTCACGGCGCGGGAAAGTATCGGCAGGACGTGGAAGCACACTTCAGCTTTAACGAATATGCCTCCGGGCAAGCGCTGACGAAGGCAGTCGCCAACGCTCCTTGCTTTACCCACATAGCGGGCGAGTTTGGACGCAAGCTCAAAGCCATGAGCAACGGCAAAGACCCCGCAATGCAGAGCCTGCGCTCTGTCATGACAAAGATCTATTCCAAGTCCGGCCCTAACGCCATTGCTGGCGGGATCGACTACAGCAACAAGGATAACAACGTCGCCAGCATCGTCGGCGCGTCGTACAGCATGATAGGCGACTCTACGCCGGGCACCTTCCGGGAAGCATTAACCTCCGACATGATGGAGGACGGCTTTCTATCTCGCTTCACGGTCGTGGAATACACAGGCCAGCGCCCACCGAGAAACCCGCATTACTTCACCGAACTGCCGGACGCATGGGCGCAATGGTTCGCCTCGCTGACAGCTCACGCCCAACTGCTCGCATCAAACGGAAAGCCTTTGCCCGTGCAGTTCGATGAGCCAGCTACGGAGCTATTCGATCAGTTCGACCAGGAATGTGACGCCGAGGTGAATAGCACTGACGATGAATCACGCCGTCAGATGTGGAACCGCGCACAACTAAAGTCACTACGCATCGCGGCGCTGCTCGCGGTAGCTGATAACCACGTTCACCCGTGCGTCAATGTCGAACACGCCCAATGGGCGATAGACCTAATTCGGCATGACATCGCTTTATTCAGCGAGCGCCTGCGCAGTGGTGATATTGGCGAGGGAAGCGACGTATGTGAACGCAAGCTGCTCTCCATCATGAAGGAGTATCTCGTAGAGGAACCTTCTAAGGGGTACAAGATTCACCCCAGCATGCGGGCAAATTCAATCATTCCGCGTGCGTATCTCCAGCGGCGCACCGCCTCGCTACCAGCCTTCCAGAAGCACAGGTCGGGAAGCGCTACCGCTGCACTTGACCACGCATTGCGCAGCCTTGCTGATAGCGGCTACATCATGGAAGTGAAAAAGGATGTATTGGTAGAGCAGTACAGCGAATTCGGCAAGGCGTTCCGCATTTTGAAGCTGCCCCAATGAACTAACATAGATCGCCGTCTAACAAACTAGGCGGCGATCTATACGCGAGTCAGCGCTAAGTGCTTGCTGCACATGTACTTGCATACAAAATATAGAAATTTAAAAGTTTAGACAGGGGTGTAGTTTGCTGGTGCTGTATGGCGCTGCCTGCACCCTCTAAACGCCTAAACGGCCTAAATTCTATATCGTCCAACAGTTCCGGCCTACGGTTATGCGGTAGCGCGTGACAGGCCATTGAACTTGCGCCAAGCGTAAAACTCGCAGGCCACGTTGTTCGCGTTCCAGCCGTTCTCCGGTGCAGCGGCTTTCGCGTCCTTGATCGTTGCGTCCGGGTGTGCGTCCAGCCATGCCCAAACCGCAGCGCACAGCCCGCCATCCTTTGGACGCTTCACGCCGTTCTGCTCGACACGCTCCACCTTCGGGGCTGCTTTCTTCGGCTTGCTTGTGGTCAACACAGCGTCGGCGGTAGCGGGTGCCGGTGCTTCCATCGCCTTCCAGCCGAAGCGCACCTCATCGCCGTTTTTGTGAACGGTGATCTCTACCAGTTCGGCGGGCACCCCAGCGGCAACACCAGCGCGGCGGGCGTTCTCACGTTTCGTGTAGGTCTTGTCGGTCATGTCGTTGCTCCTGTGCGGGTTGAAGTGCGCACATTGCAAGACAGGTCTCCGAGAAGCGGCAACGACTTTTTGGACGCATGCGACAGCGACAGGATTAAGAACGAATAACGCTGAATTACTTGTTCGCTGTTTGCATGTTTTTGTTTTCCTTGCGGACCTTCGCTGATCTTTCACAGCATGTAAGCACTGCGTACAAAAACGCGCCTATTTATCAAGGAGTTTCGCCATGACAGACAACATTGATCCGCGTATCACGCCAACACTGCACCCCGATAACGTGAAGAGCATCGAAGGCTACGACGAGCAGACCGCGCCGTATCTCGGCCCGACCATGACCGCATTCAGCACCGCCTATGAAGGTGTGCGCGCTGTGTGGTCAGCCCGAGAAGCTGCCGCCCTCAATCCGACCTGGAATGAGGCCATGCAGATCATCCACACCGATGACTTCGCGCAGAAGCATTTCAACAAAATCTGCAAGAGCTTCGACGTGACCCGCTCGAATCTCGAAAAGGGTATTGCGATGCTGGAGCAGCAGCTTGCCGCACCTATTGAATCGAAGGCAGCGCAAAGCATCAGCGCCGAGATTCGTTCCTACGCGAAGAACCTGCCCAACGAGAAGCGACACGCATTTATCCAGCAGGCCATTGACGAGGGTGACCACACTACCGTCAGCGCACTGCTGGGAGCGCCTGCATACCTGTCCGGTCTCGATGCGAACTTCCAAGCTACCTATGTTCGCTTCTGGAACGAGCGCAGCGCGCCGGAGATTGCCCAGCGCCTCAAAGCAATGAAGGGTGCCAAGCAGATGATCGAAGAACGGGCAGGCTTGGTCTTCAAGGAGCTTGAGAAAGCAGTCGGCGCACCACCGCACAAAGCCGCCGCACTTCGTCAAGCCAAGACGAATGCTGAGAAGGCGTTCGTGCTGCAAGACCTCGGTCAGTGATCTTTAGATGATCTATCAAGAGGACTCGCCCATGACCGAAGTAGTTCAGCCTGAATGGCTCAAGGGCTACCAGCCCGACACCGCACCGCCACCGGGCAACCCGAAATGGCAGAAGGGCATGAAGTCCCCGAACCCTGCCGGTCGCCCGAAGGGCATCAGCGACAAGCGCGCCAAGCTCGCCCAGCGCATGCTGGACGACGCGCAAGGCATCGTGGATCGAATGATTGCCCAAGCGCTAGAAGGTGACCCGCAAGCGGCCAACCTGATCCTGTCGCGTGTCATGCCTGCACTGCGCGCACAGTCCGAGAAGGTGGAGTTTGATTTCGATGCGTCTGCATCTGTGACCGAGCAGGCAGAAGCGGTGCTGCAAGCCATCTCGGAAGGCAAGGTCGCGCCTGATGTAGGTAAGCAGATTCTGGAAGGCATCTCGACCCTCTACGGCATCAAGCAAATCGCAGAACTTGAATCGCGCTTACAAGCCTTGGAGGACAAGCAATGAGCTACACGACCCCTTATGCGTGGTTAAAGCCTCGCAGCGCTGCGCAGATCGCGCAGGAGAAGAAGGAACTGGAAGGCGATAAGCGTCTGATCGTCACCACATGCTACGAGGCGATTCTTAACAGCGACGAACCATCTGTCCGCTGGCAAGCCGCCCGACTGCTTCAACGAATTGGCCCACTGGAGGATCACTGACATGCGCAATATGCACACCGACCCGCGCGAGAACGCGCCAGTCAGCACGCCCGCAACCCCTGACGAGGTGAAGCTCATTCACCAGCACCGCATTGAGGCACAAGCAGACCGGCAAACCATGTCTGACTTGAACCTGCTACGCGCGGTCAAGCTGGGGCAGGCGTTGCGCGAACTGAAGGAGTAACCACATGGCCGACACGCGGGGCATGCTGGCACGGTTGCGCAAGCTGGAGCGCTCGCGCGGTGCTGGCGAGGAAATGTGCGACTGGATCAGCGAGAACTTCGGCGCTGCCGTTGCTGACGGTCGCATGTGTCCCGCTGATGGCCCCGTGGTGCTGCACTGTCTGCTGAATTGGATCAGCGACGGCACCGCGCGAAGCGGAATCGCTGGGGAGGGTCTGCTGCGATGAGTCAACCCGCATGGCTTGCGAACTGGCAACCCCAGCCGACGAACCACCGCAGCGGGCCACAGGTCGCGCCCAAGCCCAAGCCCGCCCCAAACCTCAAAGCAGAAGCCAACCCCTATGGCTTCGTGATACCCCAGCGCTGGCCACAGGATGGCGGCACGCGACGGGAACCAGTCCTTGACGTTGTTTTCGATCCGCCCCGTGTGGTCAGGCATGTCGGGTGGAAGAAGTGCATGCGCTGCGGGAAGTGGTTCTTTTCGGAAGACGTGGCGCGCTTGCGCATGTGCGACGAGATGAGCGCCACAGGGGTTCTGGGCTGTCGCAGAAAAGACGTTGATTACGACCTGCTCTAGTCCCACGGGAGCCGAGGCATAGCGGAGAGTCCCTCGTAAATCCAACCACCGCAGCAGCGGGACAGGAAGGCTCCTGCCTGTCTGACGCTGCCTTCAACGGGTGCCACATGGTGCCCGTTGTCGTGAGTACGCGAGCGCTGCGGGCGGCAGGGGCGACGATCACCACACCGCCGCCGCTAGGGTACTGGCGAGCACGGCACGCGGCCTGTAGCGGCGCGCATGCCAGCGGGCAAGGAACGACAAACACGGAGTTATTCGGGCTTGCCCGCTAACCGATTGATGGGCTTGTGGTTAGCTCGGTTCAACCGGGAGCGCATAAGCCCAGCGTACTAACCACAGCACTGTTTCTGAGTCTGGATCGGCGGGCAAGGCACTGATCCGAACGAGCAGAATACGCAGCAGTCACCCGGCTTTGGGCGCAGCAGAATTTTGCAATTCTCGCACTCGTAGTAGAACTGGCACGCATCGGTTGGCATGGTTTCCTTCTTTGCGAAGCCACAATGCGGACACGTAAGCACAGACTCAAGGACAACGGCATCCATAGTAGTATCACTTCCGCACTGTGGAGGGATAACCGGCGTTTGTCGTCGCTGTAGTCAGCACCTGCGGCTGCGCCTTGTCAGGGTCATACGTCACCGTGGCGGTCTTCGAGTCGTAATCAACTTTCACCGCGCTCACGCCAACGACCTTTTCGAGCGACTTCTTGACCGTGATTGGGCATGTGCCACAGGTCATGTTCTGGACATCAAGAGTGACCGTCTTCGGCGTACCGGCGAACACCGCCAACGGAAGCGCTGCAAGCGTGGTAATTAACAATCGGCGCATGGGAACAACCTCCTATCAGTAGAACAGTGGGGCCAGCCACGGCACCGACAACAAGGCGAAGAGCAGCACAGTAACGATCCAGAACACTAGTCGCTGGCGCTTGCGCGTTCGTGCATCAACGCAAGGCGTGTCTGGCGCGCAGGCCTGAGGCACTAGATAGAGCTTGCGGAACGCAAGCCCGAGGAACACCAGTGTCAGTCCGATGAGGATCGGTCGATATGGCTCAAGTGCGGTCAGGCTGCTGACCCATGCACCGCCGATGCCGAGGGTCAACAGCACGAGAGGGCCGACGCAGCACACCGAGGCACCGATTGCGGCCAAGGCACCCGCAATCAATGAGCCGTTGCCGGTGAGTTGTGCCATAAGAGTCTCCTTGAACCTATCTGCCTGGTGCTACTCTAAATGCTGTACCTAGGTACGGGATCAAGGGGAATTTGATGGCGGCAGAGCTAACTATCGGCAAGCTGGCAAATGCGGCTGGCGTGAACATCGAGACGATCCGGTACTACCAGAGGCGAGGCTTGCTGGATGAGCCACCCAAGCCTCTGGGCGGTCATCGCCGCTATGCGCCGCAGCAAGTCAAGCGTCTACGATTTATCCGCCGCGCGCAGGTTCTAGGATTCACACTGGACGAGATCGCCGGTCTCTTGAGGCTCGAGGAAGCGTGCGCATGCGCAGAGACGCTCGACCTTGCTGCTCACAAGCTCCAAATCATTGATGCCAAGCTCGCGGACTTGACTGCGATGCGCAAGGCGCTTGCTGACCTGATGCGCGAGTGCGAATCGTCTGGCATGAAAGGGGCATGCCCGATCATTCACACACTGGCAGCAGACTGAGCTTCGTAGGTAGTTGTCACGCGAACTGCTTATGGTGTGCTTACGCCACACCTTTTGCCCAACTACAAGAAAGCCCCGACTGGCGGGGCTTTTTGTCGCTTTTCACAAACCCTTTGCGCGCTCACAGAACTACGCTAAGCGCTTGTTTTTATTGGCGGAAGCGGTGAGATTCGAACTCACGGACCCTTGCGGATCGACGGTTTTCAAGACCGTTGCAATCGACCACTCTGCCACGCTTCCAAATTCATCCTACAACTGTTTTCAAGACCGTTGCCTTAAACCACTCGGCCACACCTCCGCATCGCGGGGCGCCATAGTACCGGATAGCAACACACTGTCAAACTCTATCGATTGGCCCTGGCAGAGGCTTTGCTATCATGCCCATCAGTACGTCATGGACCCGTTCCCGTTAAGGAGTACCCACACCATGCAAGAACAGCAATATCAGCTGAACTCCGCCGTCGCGGAACAGCGTGAAGTCAGCGGCGTTCTGCGCAATACCTACGGCCTGCTGGCACTCACCCTGGCCTTCAGCGGCCTGGTGGCCTACGTTTCGCAGCAGATGCGCCTGCCCTATCCGAACGTGTTCGTGGTGCTGATCGGCTTCTACGGCCTGTTCTTCCTCACCGTGAAGCTGCGCAACAGCGCCTGGGGCCTGGTCAGCACTTTCGCCCTGACCGGCTTCATGGGCTACACGCTCGGCCCGATCCTCAACATGTACCTCGGCCTGCCCAACGGCGGCAGCGTCATCACTTCGGCGTTCGCCATGACCGCCCTGGTGTTCTTCGGCCTGTCCGCCTATGTGCTGACCACCCGCAAGGACATGAGCTTCCTGTCCGGCTTCATCACCGCCGGCTTCTTCGTCCTGCTGGGCGCCGTGCTGGTATCGCTGTTCTTCCAGATCAGTGGCCTGCAACTGGCGATCAGCGCCGGCTTCGTCCTGTTCTCCTCGGCGATGATCCTCTACCAGACCAGCGCGATCATCCACGGCGGCGAACGCAACTACATCATGGCCACCATCAGCCTGTACGTGTCGATCTACAACCTGTTCATCAGCCTGTTGCAGATCTTCGGCATCGCCGGCGGCGACGACTGATAGAAAGCGCCTCCGGAAAAGCCCGTCCCCGCGACGGGCTTTTTCATTTGAGGACCGGCAAAACACAGGCATTGGTTTATCATTCGAAGAAATCCTTCGCGTATCGCAGCATGAAATTCGCCATCGCCCTATTCGACCCTCCCCACTCCCCCGCCGCCCGCCGCGCGCTGCGCTTCAGCGAAGCCGCGCTGGCCGGCGGGCACGAAATCGTCCGCCTGTTCTTCTACCAGGACGGCGTGCACAGCGCCTCGGCCAACGTCGTGAGCGGCCAGGACGAGTTCGACCTGCCCGCCGCCTGGCGCGAGTTGGTCGAGCGCAACGGCCTGGACGCCGTGGTCTGCATCGCCGCCGCCCTGCGCCGCGGCGTGCTGAACGCCGAGGAAGCCGAACGCTACGGCCGTCCCGGCGCCAACCTTGGCGCACCATGGGAACTGTCCGGACTCGGCCAGTTGCACGAGGCGGCGCAAAGCGCGGACCGCCTGGTCTGCTTCGGAGGCGACCGATGAGCCAGTCGCTGCTGATCATCAGCCGCCAGTCGCCCTGGTCCGGCCCGAGCGCCCGCGAGGCGCTGGACATAGCCCTGGCCGGCGGCGCCTTCGATCTACCGGTCGGCATGCTGTTCCTCGACGACGGCGCGTTCCAGCTGGCTCCCGGCCAGCATCCTGCGCACCTGCAGCAGAAGGACCTGCAGGCCAACCTGCAGGCCCTGCCGATGTTCGGCGTGGACGACCTCTACGTCTCGGCCCGCAGCCTGCGCGAGCGTGGCCTGGCGGAAGAGCGCCTGGCCCTCGCGGTCGAGGTGCTCGACGACCAGGCCCTGCGCGACCTGCTGCAACGCTACGACCAGGTGATTACCCTCTGATGGCCACGACCCTCCACGTACTGTCCCGCTCGCCGTTCAATGACGGCCGCCTGGGCAGTTGCCTGTACCTGCTCAACCCCGGCGACGGCCTGCTGCTCTGCGGCGACGCCGTGCACGCCTTGCTGGCCGGCAGCCACGCCTGCCAGGCCCTGGAACTGATGCCGGCGGAAATCGAACTGTTCGCCCTGCTGGAAGACCTCCAGGCGCGCGGTATCGAGGACGTCCCCGCTCGCCTGGTGGCGGTGGACTACCCCGGCTTCGTCGAACTCGCCACCCGCTTCGACAAGGTCAACAGTTGGCTATGACGCTCCTTACGCTGGAAGGCCGGGAAATCCGGCTGGACAAGGACGGCTACCTCGCCGCCCTCGACGATTGGTCGGAGCCGGTGGCGGAAGCCCTGGCCGCCCGCGAGGAGCTGGCCCTGACCGCCGAGCACTGGGAGATTCTCCAACTGCTCCGCGAGTTCTATGCGGAGTTCCAGCTGTCTCCGGCCAACCGCCCGCTGATCAAGTACGTCGCCCAGCGACTGGGTCCGGACAAGGGCAACAGCCTGCACCTCAACCACCTGTTCAAGGGCGCCCCGGCCAAGCTTGGCGCGAAGCTGGCCGGCCTGCCGAAACCGAGCAACTGTCTATGACTATCTCGACTCCCGCCGAACATCCGTTCGCCCAGTTCGTCCGCATCCTCGGCAAAGGCAAGCGCGGAGCGCGCAGCCTGACCCGGGAGGAAGCCCGCGAGGCCCTCGGCATGATCCTCGACGGCAGGGTCGAGGACACCCAGTTGGGCGCCTTCCTCATGCTCCTGCGGCACAAGGAGGAAAGCAGCGAGGAACTGGCCGGTTTCACCGAGGCGGTGCGCGAGCGCCTGCAAGTCCCGTCCTTGCGCGTCGACCTCGACTGGCCCAGTTACGCCGGCAAGAAGCGCCACCTGCCCTGGTACCTGCTGGCCGCCAAGTGCCTGGCCGGCCATGGCGTGCGCATCCTCATGCACGGCGGCGGCGCGCATACCGCCGGACGCCTGTACAGCGAACAGTTGCTGGCGGCGCTGGAGATCCCGCTCTGCCACGACTGGCTGCAGGTAGAACAGGCCCTGGAGCGCGGCCACCTGGCGTTCATTCCGCTCGGCGCCTGGATGCCGGTGCTGCAACGTATGATCGATCTGCGCAATACCCTCGGTCTGCGCTCGCCGATCCATTCGCTGGTTCGCCTGCTCAACCCCCTGAATGCGGATTGCATCCTGCAGAGCATCTTCCACCCCGGTTACCAGGAAACCCACCGCGAGGCCAGCCGCCTGCTCGGCGACCGGGCCATCGTCATCAAGGGCGAAGGCGGCGAGGTCGAAGTCAACCCGGACGTCGTCGCCCACCTGTATGGTTGCGACCAGGGCGAAGCCTGGGACGAGGAATGGCCGGCATTGTCGACGCACCGGCACATGAAGCCGGAACAGCTCGACCCGGGTTTCCTTCGGGCCGTCTGGGACGGCCGCGAAGGCGACGCCTATGGCCACCTGGCGGTGCTCTCCAGCATGGCCCTGGCGCTACGGGCCCTTGGCAAGAATCGCGAAGAAGCCTTCAAGGAAGCCGCACACTACTGGGCGACCCGAAACGAATCGATCTGATCGATACGAATAGCCCTTTATTTATATAAATTTATCGATCGACCGACACTAGACTGTTCCTCCAACGACGTATGGAGGAACCCGCTCATGGGACAGTTGATCGATGGCCGCTGGCACGACCAGTGGTATGACACACAGAAAGACGGCCGCTTCCAGCGCGAAAACGCCCAGCGCCGCCATTGGCTGGGCGAGCCGGCGTTCCCCGCCGAGGGCGGGCGCTACCATCTCTATGTCTCGCTGGCCTGCCCCTGGGCCCATCGGACCCTGATCGTGCGCAAGCTGAAGGGGCTGGAGTCGCTGGTGGATGTTTCGGTGGTCAGTTGGCTGATGCGCGAGAACGGCTGGACCTTCGACCCCGCCCACGGCTCCACTGGCGATCGCCTCGACGGCCTGGCCTTTCTGCACCAGCGCTATACCCGCGACGACCCGCACTACAGCGGCCGGGTCACGGTGCCGCTGCTGTGGGACAAGCAGGCGCAGAAGATCGTCAACAACGAATCAGCCGATATCGTCCGCATCTTCAACAGCGCCTTCGACGCCATCGGCGCCAACGCGCTGGACTTCTACCCGGAGCCGCTGCGCGAGGAGATCGACCGCCTCAACGGACGCATCTATCCTGCGGTCAACAACGGCGTGTACCGTGCTGGCTTCGCCACTCGCCAGGACGCCTACGAGGAGGCCTTCGTCCAGTTGTTCGAGGAACTGGACTACCTGGAAGGCTTGCTCGGCGAACGCCGCTACCTGGCCGGCGAATACCTGACCGAGGCCGATATCCGCCTGTTCACCACCCTGGTGCGCTTCGATGCGGTGTACCACGGACACTTCAAGTGCAACCTGCGGCGCATCGAAGACTACCCGAATCTTTCCGGCTGGCTGCGCGAACTGTACCAACGCCCGGGCATCGGCGAGACAGTGGACTTCGAACATATCAAGGGGCACTACTACGCCAGCCACCGCACCATCAACCCGACCGGGATAGTACCGCTGGGCCCGCGTCTCGACCTAGCGCGCGCGCCAGGCCGGGAACGACTTCCCGGCAAGGGCATCTGGGGAGAAGGCTGAAGGCTCAGGCGTCCTCGCGGGCGCCTTCGAACCAGGCCAACTTGTCGCGCAGTTGCACGGCTTCGCCGACGATCACCAGGGTCGGCGCATGCACTTCGTGCTCGGCCACCAGCTGCGGCAGGTTTTCCAGGGTTCCGGTGAATACCCGCTGCTGGGCGGTGGTCCCCTGCTGGATCAGCGCCGCCGGGGTCTGCGCGGAGCGACCGTGGGCGACCAGTTGCTCGCAGATCACCGGCAATCCCACCAGGCCCATGTAGAACACCAGGGTCTGGCCAGGCGCTACCAGGTCCTGCCACGGCAGGTCGGTGGTGCCATCCTTCAGGTGACCGGTGACGAAACGAACCGATTGCGCATGGTCGCGATGAGTCAGCGGAATCCCGGCGTAGGCCGCGCAGCCGCTGGCCGCGGTGATTCCCGGCACGACCTGGAAAGGTATGCCGTGGGCAGCCAGTTCGTCGATTTCCTCACCGCCGCGGCCGAAGATGAATGGGTCGCCACCCTTCAGGCGCAGCACGCGCTTGCCCTGGCTGGCCAGCTCCACCAGCAGGCGGTTGATCCGATCCTGCGGCACCGCATGTTCGGCGCGGCGCTTGCCGACGTACAGGCGTTCGGCATCGCGGCGGCATAGTTCGAGGATCGACGGCGCCACCAGGCGATCGTAGAGCACCACGTCGGCCTGCTGCATCAGGCGCAGGGCACGGAACGTCAGCAGGTCCGGATCCCCCGGCCCGGCCCCGACCAGATATACCTCGCCCGTGGCTATGTGCGCGAGGCCGCCGGCCAGGCGCTCTTCCAGGAGACGCTCGGCTTCCGCCGGACGGCCGGCCAGGACACGCTCGGCGATCTCGCCCTGGAACAGGTTTTCCCAGAACACCCGGCGCTGCTGCAGGTCGGGTAGCAATTCCTTGACCCGGTGGCGGAAGCGGCTGGCGAGTCCGGCCAGTTGCCCGTAGGTCGAGGGAATCCAGGTTTCCAGCTTGGCCCGGATCAGCCGCGCCAGCACGGGCGCATCGCCGCCGCTGGAGACCGCCACCACCAGCGGCGAACGGTCGACGATGGCCGGGAAGATCACGCTGCACAGGGCCGGCGCGTCCACCACGTTGACCGGTATCCCGCGCGCATTGGCCGCTCGCGACACCTCGGCGTTCAGCGGTTCGTCGTCGGTGGCGGCGATGATCAGGGCGCAGCCGGGCTGGTCGCCGTCCTGGTAGTCGCGTTCGAGCAGCTCGCCGCCGCCCTGCTCCACCAGATGCCGCAGTTCGATGTGGATCTGCGGCGCGACCACGCGCAGGCGCGCGCCGGCGTCGGCCAGCAGGCGCGCCTTGCGCAGGGCGACTTCGCCGCCGCCGACCACCAGCGCGAGGCGCCCTTGCAAGGAGTGGAACAGCGGCAGGAAATCCATGTCAGCCGATCACCTCGATGCCAGCCATGTAGGGCTTGAGGACTTCCGGCACACGGATCGAGCCGTCCGCCTGCTGGTAGTTCTCCAGTACCGCCACCAGGGTGCGACCGACGGCCAGGCCGGAGCCGTTGAGGGTGTGCACCAGCTCGGGCTTGCCGGTTTCCGGATTGCGGTAGCGGGCCTGCATGCGCCGGGCCTGGAAGTCGCCGCAGTTGGAGCAGGAGGAAATCTCGCGGTACTTGTCCTGGCTGGGAACCCAGACTTCCAGGTCGTAGGTCTTGGTCGCACCGAAGCCCATGTCGCCGGTGCACAGCGCCAGCACCCGATACGGCAGCTCGAGCAGTTGCAGGACGCGCTCGGCGTTGGCGGTCAGGCCTTCCAGCGCCTCGTAGGAGGTGGCCGGATCGACGATCTGCACCATCTCCACCTTGTCGAACTGGTGCTGGCGGATCATGCCGCGGGTATCGCGCCCGGAGGCGCCGGCCTCGCTGCGGAAGCACGGGGTATGGGCGACGAACTTCAGCGGCAACTGCTTGGCATCGAGGATCTGCCCGGAGACAATGTTGGTCAGCGAAACCTCGGCGGTCGGGATCAGGTAGAGGTCGGCTTCGCCGTCGCGGCCGATCTTGAACAGGTCCTCCTCGAACTTCGGCAACTGGCCGGTGCCTTGCAGCGCCGGAGCCTGGACGAGATAGGGGGTGTAGGCCTCCTCGTAGCCATGCTCGGCGGTATGCAGGTTGATCATGAACTGCGCCAGGGCGCGATGCAGGCGGGCGATCGGGCCGCGCATGAGGGCGAAGCGCGCGCCGGAAAGCTTGGCGGCGGTCTCGAAATCCAACCAGCCGTGCCGTTCGCCGAGGGCGACATGGTCCTTGACCTCGAAATCGAAGGTCTTCGGCGTGCCCCAGCGACGCACTTCGACGTTGGCGTCCTCGTCGGCACCGACCGGCACCGACTCGTGCGGCAGGTTGGGAATGCCCAGCAGCATGGCATCCAGTTCGCCCTGGATGGCGTCCAGTTGGCGCTTGCCTTCCTCCAGCTCGGAGCCCATGCGATCGACATCGGCCAGCAGCGGCGCGATGTCCTCGCCACGCTGCTTGGCCTGGCCGATCGCCTTGGAGCGCGCGTTGCGCTCGGCCTGCAGTTGCTCGGTACGGGTCTGTACCGACTTGCGCTGCTCTTCCAGCGCTTCGATGCGCGCGACATCCAGTTGGAAGCCACGGGTGGCCAGGCGGGCAGCCACTTCTTGCGGCTGGGTGCGTACCAGTTTGGGATCGAGCATGTTCTTTTCTCGTCTCGTGTCGGTTATCGGCGGTTCGTGGCCCGGTTGGCGCTTCGCCGGCCCCGGCGACGTCATCGACGCCGTCACGGAAGCCTGGCTAGCTCCGACGAGCCCATACCGCTCAGGATTTTCTGCGTTGGCGGGGGCTGGTGCGATCCAGCTCGGCCAGGTGTTCCAGCTTGTCGCGGATCTTCAGTTCCAGGCCCCTCGGCACCGGTTGATAGTAACGCCGCGGCTCCAGATCCTCGGGGAAATAATCCTCTCCGGCGGCATAGGCATCCGGCTCGTCGTGGGCGTAGCGGTATTCCTCGCCGTAGCCGAGGCTCTTCATCAATTTGGTCGGCGCGTTGCGCAAGTGCAATGGCACTTCCCGCGAGCCGCTTTCGGCGACGTCGCGCATCGCCGCGTTGAACGCGCTGTACACCGCATTGCTCTTCGGCGCGCAGGCCAGGTAGACGATGGCCTGGGCCACCGCCAGCTCGCCTTCGGGGCTGCCCAGGCGCTCCTGCACGTCCCAGGCCGACAGGCACAGGCCGAGGGCGCGAGGATCGGCGTTGCCAACCTCCTCGCTGGCCATGCGCACCACCCGCCGGGCGATGTACAGGGGATCGCAGCCGCCGTCGAGCATGCGCGCGAACCAATAGAGTGCCGCATCGGGATTGGAGCCGCGCACCGACTTGTGCAGCGCGCTGATCTGGTCGTAGAACGCCTCGCCGCCCTTGTCGAAACGCCGGCGGGTATCGCCGAGCAGATTCTGCAGCAGCTCGGGGCTGATCTCGCTGCCGTCCTCGGCGAGGTCGGCAGCGTTCTCCAGCAGGTTCAGCAGGCGCCGCCCATCGCCGTCGGCGGCGGCCAGGAGAACCTGGAAGCTCTCCTCCGGCAGGCTCAGCTTGCGCTTGCCGAGGCCCTTGTCCTCGTTCAGCGCGCGGCCCACCAGCTTGCGCAGGGCGGCTTCGTCGAGGCTCTTGAGGACATACACGCGAGCCCGCGAGAGCAGCGCGTTGTTCAACTCGAAGGACGGGTTCTCGGTGGTCGCGCCAATGAAGATCAGCGTGCCGTCTTCCACATAGGGCAGGAAGGCATCCTGCTGGCTCTTGTTGAAGCGGTGCACCTCATCGACGAACAGGATGGTCCGGCGCCCGTATTGCGCCGCGTGCTGCTTGGCCACCTCGACCGCCTGGCGGATCTCCTTGACCCCGGACAGCACCGCGGAAATGGTCTCGAAATGGGCGTCCGACACCTGCGCCAGCAGCCGCGCCAGGGTGGTCTTGCCGACTCCCGGCGGGCCCCAGAAGATCATCGAGTGCAGCGCGCCCTGCTCCAGCGCCTCGCGCAAGGGCTTGCCGCGGGCCAGCAGGTGTTCCTGCCCCACGTACTCGTCCAGGTTTGCGGGCCTCAGCCGTGCCGCCAGGGGCTGCGCGACGGGCTCGCTGCGGAACAGATCCACGGCTTGCGCTTACTCCTGGATCACGTCGACGCCCGGCGGAACGTCGAAGGTGAATTGCTTGGCATCCAGCGCCTCGTTCATCTTCACGTCGAAGAACAGGATGTTGGTGCGCTGGCCGACGCCATCGATCATCTGCATGTCGTTCACCTTGCCGCTGCGGAACGACAGGCGCAAGGTGTCGAAGAGGGTGTCCTTGGTCTTCGGCTTGAGCACGAAATCGACTACGTTGCCGCCTTCCTTGTAGGTGATGGCGAAGCTTTCGCTGATCTTCGAGATGTCGCCGGAGAGCAGCAGCGCCGGCGTCTGGGTCAGGCGCTGATCGAGCTTCTGGATGGTCACCTGCTCCAGGTCCGGGTCGTACAGCCAGACCTTCTCGCCGTTGGAAATGAGCAATTGCTCGTTCGGCGCATCGGTATGCCAGCGGAACAGTCCCGGCCGCTTCAGGCTCAGTTGGCCGGCGGTTTCCTGCAGGCGCGTGCCGCTACCGTCCAGGGTCAGCTGGGAAAAACGCGCGGTCAGGGTCTGGGCCTTGTTCAGCAGGCCGGTCAGGCGCTGGACGGCGGCGCTGTCGTCGGCATGGGCCAGCGAAGCGCCCATGGCCAGGGCGGCAACGAACAACGTGCGGATCAGTCGCATCGGAATCCTCTAAAACCTGTCGGGTTCAATCACGAACCGGCGCCGGCGCGATGACTTCGCGGGAGCCGTTGGTATTCATCGGGGTGACCACGCCGGCCATCTCCATCGCCTCGATCATCCGCGCGGCGCGGTTGTAGCCGATCTTCAGCTTGCGTTGCACGGCGGAGATCGATGCCCGGCGACTCTCGGTGACGAAACGTACCGCCTCGTCGTAGAGCGGGTCGTCCTCGCTGCCTTCGCCGGAGCCGTCGCCGCCATCGAAGGAACCGCCACCGCCGCCGCCTTCGTCGACGCCAGCGAGGATGTCCTCGATGTAGTCGGGCGCGCCGCGCAGCTTCCAGGCCTCGACCACCCGGTGCACCTCGTCGTCGGAAACGAAGGCGCCGTGCACGCGAATCGGCAGGCCTGTGCCCGGCGGCAGGTAGAGCATGTCGCCGTGGCCGAGCAGTTGTTCGGCGCCACCCTGGTCGAGGATGGTGCGCGAGTCGATCTTGCTGGAGACCTGGAAGGCGATCCGGGTCGGAATGTTGGCCTTGATCAGGCCGGTGATCACGTCCACCGACGGCCGCTGGGTCGCCAGGATCAGGTGGATACCGGCCGCCCGCGCCTTCTGCGCGATACGGGCGATAAGCTCCTCGACCTTCTTGCCGACGATCATCATCATGTCGGCGAATTCGTCGACCACCACCACGATGGTCGGCAGGGTGCTCAGCTGCGGCGGCTCGTCGTCCGGGCTTTCGCGACGGAACAGCGGGTCGGTCAGCGGCGTGCCGGCCTCCTCGGCGTCCTTCACCTTGCGGTTGAAGCCAGCCAGGTTGCGCACGCCCATGGCCGCCATCAGGCGGTAGCGCCGCTCCATCTCCGCCACGCTCCAGCGCAGGGCGTTGGCGGCTTCCTTCATGTCGGTGACCACCGGGCAGAGCAGGTGCGGGATCCCTTCGTAGATCGACAGTTCGAGCATCTTCGGGTCGATCATGATCAGTCGCGCCTCACTCGGCGTGGACTTGAACAGGATCGACAGGAGCATGGCGTTGACCCCCACCGACTTACCGGAGCCGGTGGTACCGGCCACCAGCAGGTGCGGCATCTTCGCCAGGTCGGTGATGATCGGCCGACCGCCGATGTCGTGGCCCAGGGCCAGCGGCACGGTGGACTTGTGCTCGTCGTACTCCGGCGACGACAGCACTTCGGAGAAGCGCACCATCTGCCGGTCTTCGTTGGGAATCTCGATGCCGACAGTGGTCTTGCCGGGAATCACTTCCACCACCCGCACGCTGATCACCGCCAGCGAGCGCGCCAGGTCCTTGGCCAGGTTGGAAATGCGGCTGACCTTGACCCCCGCCGCGGGCTGGATCTCGAAACGGGTGATCACGGGGCCCGGATGCACCGAATCCACGCTGACCTCGACGCCGAACTCCTTCAGCTTGATCTCCAGCAGGCGCGACATCGCCTCCAGCGACTCGGGCGAGTAGCTCTTCTGCTTCACTTCCGCCGGGTCGAGCAGCGACAGCGGCGGCAGGGTGCCCTCCACCGCCGTATCGACGAACAGCGGCGCCTGCTTCTCTTTCAGCACGCGCTTGCTCGGCTCCGGGGCCTTCGGCGGCGGTGGCGGATCGATCTTCGGCGGCGGGCGCTTCTCCCGCTCGCTCATGTGCTTGGCCAGGGCCTCTTCGCGTTCCAGCAGGCGCTCCTTGGCCTTGGACTGTTCGCGGCGGTCCGGCACGCTCGGCGCCACCACCTCGGCGACGCGCTCGTCGACCTCGCGCAGTTGCGCGACCAGTTGCTTGCGCTCGGCGCGCGCGCCCATCCAGCGATTGAAGGCGTTCTGGATCAGTTCGAAGAAGTCCAGGGTGATCTTGCCGGTGACATCCATCACCTTGAACCAGGAGAGATCGGCGAACACCGTCAGGCCGAAGAGGAACAGGGCGAAGAACACCAGCGTGCTGCCCTGCACGTTCAGCGCATCCACCGCGACGCGGCCCAGGCTCTGGCCGATGGCGCCGCCGGCCGAGGCGCTGGCCGGCATGTGGCCGCTGGCGTGGAAATGGATGTAGGCCAGTGCCGAGCCGGCCAGGATCAGGAAGATCAGCCCGACCAGGCGCCAGGAAAACAGCCAGGTGTTCCATTCCCACGGCAGGTTGCGGCGGCGGAATACCTGCCAGGTCTTGATGCCCAGCAACAGCGGAAAGAGGTAGGCGAAGTAGCCGAGCGTCATGAACAGGATATCGGCGGATACCGCACCGAGCCGACCGGCGGCATTCTGCACCTGGTCAACCTGGCTCGAGTGACTCCAGCTCGGATCGGCCGGGTCATAGGTGAGCAGAGCCATCCACAAGTAGAGGCAGAGCGCGCCCAGCGCGATCAGGACCCCTTCCTTCAGGCGGGAATGCAGTTGCTGACGCCATGCGGCGGCATGGCTCGCGGTGGTCGAATCCTTCAAATCGCTATTTTTCCTGCGCACGACTGGTGCTTTAGAAGCTGTCTTGGTCAAAACGCGCCTATTGTACGGCTTTAGGGAAACTCTGAAAAATCACACCCGAAATCAGCGGCAATCCGTGCGTGGCTGATCCCGGCCCCGGGGTTTTGCCGGCCTTTTGCGGATAGGTGTAGCATAGCCGGCAGAACTCTTCAGGCGGCTCCATTGGAGCACGCATTTTCTTATGTGACAAAGGCTTATGGAGTCTTTTTATGAGTGAAGTCAAGCATTCGCGCCTCATCATCCTGGGCTCCGGTCCGGCCGGCTATACCGCCGCCGTGTACGCCGCACGCGCCAATCTCAAGCCAGTGGTGATCACCGGCATCCAGCCAGGCGGCCAGCTGACCACCACCACCGAAGTCGACAACTGGCCGGGCGACGTCGAAGGCCTTACCGGCCCGGCGCTGATGACCCGCATGCAGCAGCACGCCGAGCGTTTCGACACCGAGATCGTCTACGACCACATCCACACCGCCGAGTTGCAACAGCGCCCCTTCACACTGAAGGGCGATAGTGGCACTTATACCTGCGATGCATTGATCATTGCCACCGGTGCCTCCGCGCAATACCTGGGCATGTCGTCGGAAGAAGCCTTCATGGGCAAGGGCGTTTCCGCCTGCGCCACCTGCGACGGCTTCTTCTACCGCAACCAGGTGGTCTGCGTGGTCGGCGGCGGCAATACCGCCGTCGAGGAAGCGCTGTACCTGGCCAACATCGCCAAGGAAGTCCACCTGATCCACCGTCGCGACAAGCTGCGTTCGGAGAAAATCCTCCAGGACAAGCTGTTCGACAAGGCCGAGAACGGCAACGTGCGCCTGCACTGGAACACCACCCTGGACGAGGTGCTGGGCGACGCCAGCGGCGTCACCGGCGTACGCCTGAAGAGCACCATCGACGGCAGCACCAGCGAACTGTCGCTGGCCGGCGTGTTCATCGCCATCGGCCACAAGCCGAACACCGACCTGTTCCAGGACCAACTGGAAATGCGCGACGGCTACCTGCGGATCCACGGCGGCAGCGAAGGCAACGCCACCCAGACCAGCATCGAAGGCGTGTTCGCCGCCGGCGACGTGGCCGACCACGTCTACCGCCAGGCCATCACTTCCGCCGGCGCCGGCTGCATGGCCGCGCTGGATGCCGAAAAATACCTCGACGACCATTGATCGGACCCGGGGGAGGCCCGCCCTCCCCTACCCCGCCATGCTGACCTGGCTTTCCCGCACCGACTTCGACTTTCCGCCCCTCGACAAGGCCCTGCAGGAGCCCAACGGGCTGCTCGCGGCCGGAGGCAACCTCAATCCGCAACGCCTGGTCGCAGCCTATCGCCACGGCTGCTTCCCCTGGTACCAGGATGGCCAGCCAATCCTCTGGTGGTCGCCCGACCCGCGCACCGTCCTGTTCCCCGACGAACTGCACGTTTCCCGCAGCCTGGCCAAGTGCCTGCGCCAGCAACGCTTCGAAGTCACTTTCAACCATGACTTCCGGGCGGTGATCCAGGCTTGTGCCGCGCCGCGTGACTACGCCGACGGCACCTGGATCACCACGCCGATGCAACTGGCCTACCAGGAGCTGCACCTGCGCGGAATTGCCCACTCCGTGGAAGTCTGGCAGGAGCGACAACTGGTCGGCGGCCTCTACGGCCTGGCCATGGGCAGGCTGTTCTTCGGCGAATCGATGTTCAGCCGCGCCGACAACGCTTCCAAGGTCGGCTTCGTCACGCTGGTCCGCCATCTGCGCGACGCCGGCTTCGTCCTCATCGACTGCCAGATGCCGACCCGCCACCTGCACAGCCTGGGCGCCCGCGCCATCAGCCGGGGGGAATTCGCCGACTACCTGCAACGCTATCGCGACCAGCCTCCTACCGGCGACCTGGATTTTTAGGCGAGTTTCCGTGCCTGGCATAAACTTGCTTATGGGTCCCTGCTGGAGTTCACCATGACCGAACTCGCCCGACTGAAGTTCTACGCGACGCAACCGCACCCGTGCAGCTACCTGCCCGAGGAGCAGGCAACCACCCTGTTCCTCGATCCCAGCCAGCCCATGGACACGCAGCTGTACGCCTCGCTGTCGGAGGTCGGCTTCCGCCGCAGCGGCGACCATCTCTATCGTCCGCACTGCCAGCATTGCACCGCCTGCATCGCCGCGCGCATACCGGTCGCCGGCTTCAGCCCGAACCGCCAGCAGCGGCGCATCCTCAAGCGCAATGCGGAACTGCAGGTGATCCGCAAGCGACCGAGCTTCAACGAGGAGTACTACGACCTCTATCGGCGCTACATCGAGCAACGCCACGCCGACGGCGACATGTATCCGCCCAGCCGCGACCAGTTCGCCACCTTCCTGGTCCGCGACCTGCCCTTCTGCTGCTTCTTCGAGTTCCGCCTGCATGGCCGCCTGCTGGCCATAGCCGTGACGGACGTGCTACCGAACGGACTCTCGGCCGTCTATACCTTCTACGATCCCGACGAAGAGCAGCGCAGCCTGGGACGCTACGCGATCCTCTGGCAGATCGCCGAGACCGAACGCCTGGGCCTGCAGGCCGTCTACCTGGGCTACTGGATCAAGAATTGCCGCAAGATGAACTACAAGACCCAGTACCGGCCCATCGAACTGTTCGTCAACCAGCGCTGGGTCGCCCTCACCTGATAGCCGTGTGGCGCTATTGTCGATTTTCTGGCACAATGCACGCCGCTTTTCACGGCCCACCTCTCATTGAAAGGGCCACCCATAGATACCGAGGGCTCTACTGCATGTCGAAAGAAGACAGCTTCGAAATGGAAGGTACTGTCGTCGACACCCTGCCCAACACCATGTTCCGTGTGGAGTTGGAAAATGGGCACGTCGTCACCGCGCACATCTCCGGCAAAATGCGCAAGAACTACATCCGCATCCTCACCGGCGACAAGGTCCGCGTGGAACTGACGCCCTACGACCTGAGCAAGGGCCGCATCACCTACCGCGCCCGCTGAGTCGACACGAGCCGCTGCGGCTCGCCGATTGCAAAAGAAAACGCCCGGCATCTGCCGGGCGTTTTCGTTGCCGCGCTCGGATCAGGCGGGCTCCGCCGCCGTGATCTCGAACTCGAAGGCCAGCTCGTCGCCCTTCAGGTCGACATGCACCAGGCCGCCATGCTCGGCCAGCTCGCCGAACAGGATCTCCTCGGCCAACGGCCGCTTGATCTTGTCCTGGATAAGCCGCGCCATCGGTCGCGCACCCATCTGCACGTCGTAGCCCTTCTCCGCCAGCCAGCCGCGCGCCGCATCGCTGACCTCGAGCTGGACGCGCTTGTCCTCCAACTGCGCCTGCAGCTCGGTGAGGAACTTGTCGACCACGCTCTTGATCGTCTCGGTGCTCAGGCGGCCGAACTGGATGATGGTATCCAGGCGGTTGCGGAACTCCGGGGTGAAGCTCTTCTTGATCACTTCCATCGCATCGGTGGTGTGATCCTGCTGGTTGAAGCCGATCGACGCGCGCGCCGCCACTTCTGCGCCGGCGTTGGTGGTCATGATCAGGATGATGTTGCGGAAGTCCGCCTTGCGCCCGTTGTTGTCGGTCAGGGTGCCGTGGTCCATCACCTGCAGCAGCAGGTTGAAGACCTCCGGGTGAGCCTTCTCGATCTCGTCGAGCAGCAACACGCAGTGCGGGGTCTTGGTGATCGCCTCGGTGAGCAGGCCGCCCTGGTCGAAGCCGACGTAGCCCGGAGGCGCACCGATCAGCCGCGACACGGTATGCCGCTCCATGTACTCGGACATGTCGAAGCGCACCAGTTCCACGCCCAAGGCCTTCGCCAACTGCCGCGCCACTTCGGTCTTGCCCACGCCGGTGGGACCGGCGAAGAGGAACGAGCCGACCGGCTTGTCCGGCGCCTTGAGCCCGGCCCGGGACAGCTTGATCGCGGTGGACAGCGACTCGATGGCGTCGTCCTGGCCGAACACGGTCAGCTTGAGGTCGCGTTCGAGGTTGCGCAGCAACTCCTTGTCCGAGGTGGTGACGTGTTTCGGCGGGATCCGCGCGATCTTCGCCACGATATCCTCGACCTGCGCCACCTCGATGCGCTTCACGCGCTTCTCTTCCGGCTGCAGGCGCTGGTAGGCGCCCGCCTCGTCGATGACGTCGATGGCCTTGTCCGGCATGTGCCGGTCGTTGATGTAGCGCGCCGCCAGCTCGGCCGCGGCGCGCAGCGCCTCGTCGCTGTACTCGATGTGGTGATGCTGCTCGAAGCGCCCCTTGAGGCCCTTGAGGATGCCATAGGTGTCTTCCACCGACGGCTCGGTCACGTCGACCTTCTGGAAGCGCCGCGCCAAGGCCCGGTCCTTCTCGAAGATGCCGCGGAACTCCTGGAAGGTGGTCGAGCCGATGCAGCGGATCTCGCCCGAGGACAGAACCGGCTTGAGCAGGTTGGAGGCGTCCATTACCCCGCCGGATGCTGCACCGGCGCCGATGATGGTATGGATCTCGTCGATGAACAGCACCGCGTGCGGGCGCTTGCGCAACTCGTTGAGCAAGGCCTTGAAGCGCTTCTCGAAGTCGCCGCGGTACTTGGTACCCGCGAGCAAGGCACCCAGGTCGAGGGAGTAGACCACGCTGTCGGCCAGCAGGTCCGGCACCTGGCCATCGACGATGCGCTTGGCCAGGCCTTCGGCGATGGCCGTCTTGCCGACCCCCGCCTCGCCTACCAGCAGCGGGTTGTTCTTGCGCCGGCGGGCAAGGATCTGCGCCACCCGCTCGACTTCATGCTCACGCCCCACCAGCGGGTCGATCCGCCCCTGGCGAGCCAGTTCGTTGAGGTTGCTGGCATAGGCGTCCAGCGGATGGTTGGACGTGGCCGACTCGCCACCTTCCTCATCCTGCATATCCTGCTCCCCATCCTGCGGATGTTCGGCATGCCCGGGCACCTTGGAGATGCCGTGGGCGATGTAGTTCACCACATCGATACGCGCGATGCTCTGCTGCTTGAGCAGGAACACCGCCTGGCTTTCCTGTTCGCTGAAGATCGCCACCAGGACATTGGCCCCGGTCACTTCGCGCTTGCCGGAACTCTGCACGTGGAACACCGCACGCTGCAGGACGCGCTGGAAGCCCAGCGTCGGCTGGGTTTCGCGCTCGTCGTCGTGCTGCGGGATCAGCGGCGTGGTGGAATCGATGAATTCCTGCAGGTCGCGCCGCAGCTTGTCCAGGTTGGCACCGCACGCACGCAATACCGTTGCCGCCGCCTCATTGTCCAGCAAGGCCAGCAGCAGGTGCTCAACCGTCATGAATTCATGGCGTTTGGCCCTCGCCTCCTTGAAGGCGAGATTGAGGGTGACTTCGAGCTCTCGATTCAACATGGCTTCACCTCGCTCCCAAACATCCGATCAACTGTCTTTCTCTATCTCGCAGAGCAATGGATGCTGGCTCTCCCGTGCATACTGATTGACCTGCATCGCCTTGGTTTCGGCCACGTCCCGGGTAAACAAGCCGCAGACCGCCTTACCCTGAGTATGTACCGTCAACATGATCTTGGTGGCTTTTTCCCGGTCCATGTTGAAGAACACTTCCAGCACTTCAACAACAAAGTCCATCGGCGTGTAATCGTCGTTGAACAGTACCACCTTATACAACGGTGGCGGCTGTAATACAGGCTTCGACTCCTGTACCGCGAGCCCCGCCCCTTCGTCCTCGTGTTCATGAGGCTCGGGATGGTCCTGATTGAATGTTAGTCGAATCTGGCTAGGTGCATGCATGAGGAAAAAAAGCTTTGCCTTTCTGGAAAGTTATGGACCGACATGATGTTGATCCGTTTCTCAGGCGTATGGTTCAGCGCCTTGACTAACTGCAAAAGGGTGTTACAAACAATGGAATACCCCTACAGGGTATCAGGGGTTCCGCACCCGTCTCGACCCAGGTCGGACGCGGGATCGTAGTGGATGATACTCCAGCGTTGGAGTCCTTTGCAGAGGGATATGAGCATGCTCAGCGGTAAGGTCAAGTGGTTCAACAACGCCAAGGGCTACGGGTTCATCCTGGCCGAGGGCCGAGATGAGGACCTGTTCGCCCATTACTCGGCCATTCAGATGGACGGTTACAAGACACTCAAGGCGGGCCAGCCGGTCAATTTCGAGATCATCCAGGGACCGAAGGGACTGCATGCCATCAACATCAGCCCCGCCACCGCGACAACCGCCGCACCCTCCGCCCCCGCCCCGCAGGAAGAGCCGCAGGCGACGCCCATCGAAGCCTGACCCCCAACGCGGATGCGGAAATGAAAAAGGCCGGTGCGAACCGGCCTTTTTCTCGTTCGGGCGCTAGCCCTTCCTACATCTTGGCGATCATCGCGTCGCCGAACTCCGAGCAGGACAGCAGGGTCGCGCCGTCCATCAGGCGTTCGAAGTCATAGGTCACGGTCTTGGCGGCGATCGCCCCGTTGGTGCCCTTGATGATCAGGTCGGCCGCCTCGGTCCAGCCCATGTGGCGCAGCATCATCTCCGCGGAGAGGATCAGCGAACCCGGGTTGACCTTGTCCTGGCCGGCGTACTTCGGCGCGGTGCCGTGGGTCGCCTCGAACATGGCCACCGAATCGGACAGGTTGGCGCCGGGCGCGATGCCGATGCCGCCGACCTCGGCCGCCAGGGCGTCGGAGAGATAGTCGCCGTTCAGGTTCAGGGTGGCGATCACGTCGTACTCGGCGGGGCGCAGCAGAATCTGCTGCAACATGGCGTCGGCGATCACGTCCTTGACCACGACGTTCTTGCCGGTCTTCGGGTTCTTGAACTGCATCCACGGACCGCCGTCCAGCAGCTCGGCGCCGAATTCATCGCGCGCGACTTCGTAACCCCAATCCTTGAAGGCACCCTCGGTGAACTTCATGATGTTGCCCTTGTGCACCAGGGTCACCGAACTGCGGTCGTTGTCGACGGCGTATTGCAGGGCCTTGCGCACCAGGCGCTTGGTGCCTTCCTGGGAAACCGGCTTGATGCCGATGCCGCAGTTCTCGGTGAAGCGGATTTTCTTGACGCCCATTTCCTCGGTGAGGAACTTGATGACCTTCTCCGCCTCCGGCGAACCGGCCTTCCACTCGACGCCGGCATAGATGTCCTCGGAGTTCTCGCGGAAGATCACCATGTCTACGTCGCCGGGCTTCTTCACCGGGCTGGGCACGCCTTCGAACCAGCGTACCGGGCGCTGGCAGACGTAGAGATCGAGTTGCTGGCGCAGGGCCACGTTCAGGGAGCGGATGCCGCCACCGACCGGGGTGGTCAGCGGGCCCTTGATGGAAACCACGTAGTCGCGCACGGCGTCCAGGGTTTCCTGGGGCAGCCAGGTGTCCTGGTCATAGACCTGGGTGGCCTTCTCGCCGGCGTAGACTTCCATCCAGGCGATCTTGCGCTCGCCCTTGTATGCTTTTTCCACTGCAGCGTCGACAACCTTGATCATGACCGGGCTGATATCGACGCCGATGCCATCACCCTCGATGAACGGGATGATCGGGTTCTTCGGTACGCTCAAGGACATGTCGGCATTCACAGTGATTTTGTCACCGGTCGCCGGCACCTGGATCTTTTGGTATCCCATGCTGAACTCCGTGTTGTGGTTAAAACCCTGTTGCAGCCTTCTAGGGTAGCCCAGTTGTCCGCCCGGAAACCACATCTTCCTTAGTCTAAACAGGCGAGCGCATCAGCCCGGCGAGAGGGTGGTATACTGCGCGCCATGACTTCGCAGTCATCGAGGTCCGAGCAGTCTGGGACCAGACCCTCTCCCCTCGCAGCGTCGGGTTCGCCACCATGAACCCGCCGTACAACGCTCTACTGGCGCCCCTATATCCCGCGGCATATCTCGATTTCGATTCAACCCGATGTTGAGCGAAGGCATCGCGTCCACCAACGCGTATCGAGACTCTGTGCGCGCCCAGCAAAAAAGAGAGTTACCGTAGATGTCCATCCGCTCGAAGATCACCTACACCTTCACCGACGAAGCACCCGCGCTCGCCACCTACTCGCTCCTCCCCATCGTCAAGGCCTTTGCCGCTTCCGCCGGCATCGACGTCGAGACCAGCGACATCTCTCTTGCAGGACGCATCCTGGCCAACTTCGCCGACCGCCTCGACGCCGACCAGCGTATCGAAGACGACCTCGCCCGCCTGGCGGTCCTGGCCACCTCGCCCGACGCCAATATCATCAAGCTGCCCAACATCAGCGCCTCGGTGCCCCAGCTGAAAGGCGCGATCGCCGAGCTGCAGGGCCTGGGCTACAAGGTTCCCGACTTCCCGGAAGACCCGCAGACCGACGAAGAGAAAGAGGTTCGCGCACGCTACGCGAAGATCCTCGGCAGCGCCGTGAACCCGGTCCTGCGCGAAGGCAACTCCGACCGTCGCGCGCCTGCCGCGGTGAAGGCCTACGCCCGCAAGCACCCGCACTCCATGGGCAAGTGGAGCATGGCCTCGCGCTCCCACGCCGACTACATGCGCGGCGGCGACTTCTTCTCCAGCGAACAGTCCATCACCATGGCCAAGGCCGGTGACGTGCGCATCGAGTTCGTCGGCAAGGACGGCAAGGTCGAGGTCAAGAAGCAACTGAGCCTGCAGGAAGGCGAAGTGCTCGACAGCATGTTCATGAGCTGCGGCAAGCTGCGCGACTTCTTCGAGAAGACCCTGCAGGACTGCAAGGAAACCGGCGTCATGTGGTCCCTGCACGTCAAGGCGACCATGATGAAGATTTCCCACCCGATCGTCTTCGGACATGCGGTGAGCGTCTACTACAAGGACGTCTTCGACAAGTGGGGCCAACTCTTCGAAGAGCTCGGCGTGAACCCGAACAACGGTATCTCCAGCGTCTACGACAAGATCAAGTCGCTGCCCGCCTCCCAGCAGGAAGAGATCCTCCACGACATCCACGAGGTGTACAGCCACCGCCCGGAAATGGCGATGGTCGACTCCGTGAAAGGCATCACCAACCTGCACATTCCGAGCGACGTCATCGTCGACGCCTCGATGCCGGCGATGATCCGCAACTCCGGCCAGATGTGGGGCAAGGACGGCAAGCAGAAAGACACCAAGGCGGTAATGCCGGAAAGCACCTACGCCCGCATCTACCAGGAAATGATCAACTTCTGCAAGACCAACGGCGCCTTCGACCCGACCACCATGGGCAGCGTGCCGAACGTCGGCCTGATGGCGCAGAAGGCCGAGGAATACGGCTCCCACGACAAGACCTTCGAAATGACCGCCGACGGCACCATGCGCGTGGTCCTGGCCGACGGCAGCGTGCTGATGCAGCACGAGGTGGAGACCGGCGACATCTGGCGCGCCTGCCAGACCAAGGACGCGCCGATCCGCGACTGGGTCAAGCTGGCCGTCACCCGCGCCCGCCAGTCCGACACCCCGGCGATCTTCTGGCTGGACCCGGAGCGCGCCCACGACCGCGAACTGCGCAAGAAGGTCGAGCTGTACCTCAAGGACCACGACCTGACCGGCCTCGACATCAGCATCATGGGCTACAACGAGGCCATTCGCGTCAGCATGGAACGCCTGATCCGCGGCAAGGACACCATCTCGGTGACCGGCAACGTCCTGCGCGACTACCTGACCGACCTGTTCCCGATCATGGAACTGGGCACCTCGGCCAAGATGCTCTCCATCGTTCCGCTGATGGCGGGCGGCGGCATGTACGAAACCGGCGCCGGCGGCTCGGCACCCAAGCACGTCCAGCAACTGGTGGAAGAGAACTACCTGCGCTGGGACTCCCTGGGCGAGTTCCTGGCCCTGGCCGTGTCCCTGGAGGAAACCGGGATCAAGACCGGCAACGCCAAGGCCAAGCTGCTCGGCAAGGCGCTGGACGAAGCCACCGGCAAGCTGCTGGACAACAACAAGTCGCCGTCGCGCAAGGTCGGCGACATCGACAACCGCGGCAGCCACTTCTACCTGGCGATGTACTGGGCCCAGGCCCTGGCCGCCCAGGACGAAGACGCCGAACTGAAAGCGCACTTCGCACCGCTGGCCAAGGCCCTGACCGAGCAGGAAGCGACCATCGTCGCCGAACTCAATGCGGTCCAGGGCAAGCCGGCCGAGATCGGCGGCTACTATCGCTCCAACCCGGAGCTGACCAGCAAGGTGATGCGCCCCAGCGCCACCTTCAACGCGGCGATCGACAGCCTGGCCTGATGGCGTCACGCTGACGAAGCAGAAACCCCGGGCCTACGCTCGGGGTTTCTTTTTATCGAGGCCTTTTCCGTACCGAGGAGACATCCATGAGCTGGCATCCCCATGTCACCGTAGCGACCATCGTCGAGGACCAGGGCCGCTTCCTGCTGGTCGAGGAACAGGCCGACGGCCGCGAGGTGCTGAACCAGCCCGCCGGGCACCTGGAGCCCGCCGAAAGCCTGCTCGAGGCCGCCCTGCGCGAAACCCTCGAGGAAACCGGCTGGGAGGTCGAGCTGAGCGCCGTCACCGGCATCTACCTGTACACCGCCCCGTCCAACGGCGTCACCTACCAGCGCGTATGCTTCGCCGCCCGCCCCGTGCGCCACCATCCCGAACGCGCCCTCGACGACGGCATCATCGGCCCGCGCTGGCTGACCCGCGACGAACTGGCCGCCCAGCCGCAGCGCTGGCGCAGCCACCTGGTGCTGCGCTGCATCGACGACTACCTGGCCGGCGGCCGCTATCCCCTGGCGCTGATCCGCGACACCCACGTGTCGCCCTCCCTGCCCCAGGCCTGATAGAATCCGCGTTTTACGAATTCGCCCGTGACGCCTGATCGCTATGTCTGAATCCGCCCCCACCCCACGCCGCGAGCGCGTGATCGTCGGCATGTCCGGCGGCGTCGACTCGTCCGTCTCCGCCCTGCTCCTGTTGCAGCAGGGCTATCAGGTCGAAGGCCTGTTCATGAAGAACTGGGACGAGGACGACGGCACCGAATACTGTACCGCCCGCGAGGACCTGGCCGACGCCCAGGCCGTCTGCGACCGGATCGGCATCAAGCTGCACACGGCGAACTTCGCCGCGGAATACTGGGATAACGTGTTCGAGCACTTCCTTGCCGAGTACAAGGCCGGCCGTACGCCGAACCCGGACATCCTCTGCAACCGCGAAATCAAGTTCAAGGCGTTCCTCGACTACGCGCTGATGCTCGGCGCGGACCTGATCGCCACCGGCCACTATGTGCGGCGCCGTGACCGCGACGGGCGCACCGAGCTGCTCAAGGGCCTGGACCCGAACAAGGACCAGAGCTACTTCCTGCACGCGGTGGGCGGCGAGCAGATCGCCCGCAGCCTGTTCCCCGTCGGCGAACTGGAGAAGCCGGAAGTCCGCGCCATCGCCGAGAAGCATGGCCTCGCCACGGCGAAGAAGAAGGACTCCACGGGCATCTGCTTCATTGGCGAGCGACGCTTCACCGATTTCCTCAAGCAGTATCTGCCGGCCCAGCCGGGCGACATCGAGACCACCGAAGGCAAGGTCATCGGTCGCCACAGCGGCCTGATGTACCACACCATCGGCCAGCGCCAGGGCCTCGGCATCGGCGGTCTCAAGGAAGCCGGCGACGATCCCTGGTACGTACTCGGCAAGGACCTGCAACGCAACGTGCTGCTGGTCGGCCAGGGCAACGACCACCCGCTGCTGTTCTCCCGCGCCCTGCTGGCCTCGCGAATCTACTGGGTCAACCCGGTCGAACTGGAGCGGCCGCGCCGCCTGCGGGCCAAGGTGCGCTACCGGCAGAGCGACCAGGACTGCGTCCTGGAGAAAACCGCCGAAGGCTACCGCGCGGTGTTCGACGAACCGCAGCGCGCAGTGACCCCGGGGCAATCGGTGGTGTTCTACGACGGCGACGTCTGCCTCGGCGGCGGCGTGATCGAAACGGCGGAAGCCTGGGATTTCGGAGGACGCCCGTGAGCGATCCGCGACAGCAACTGATTGCCCTCGGCGCCGTCTTCGAATCCGCAGCCCTGGTCGACAAGCTGGCACGCACCGGGCAGATCAGCGAAGCCCCGCTGGGCTGCATGCTCGGCAGCCTGCTGGCGCGCAACCCGGCCAGCACCCTGGACGTCTACGGTGGCGACAGCCTCAACCTGCGCGACGGCTTCAAGGCCCTGGCCAGCGCCCTGGAGCGCAAGCCCGGCAGCCTGCAGCGCGAACCGCTGCGCTACGCCCTGGCGATGCTGACCCTGGAACGGCAACTGGACAAGCGCGGCGACATGCTTGACCTGATCGGCCAGCGCCTCGACCAGGTCGAACAGCAGGTCCAGCACTTCGGCCTGGTCCACGAGAACGTCATCGCCTCCTTCGCCAGCATCTACCAGGACACCCTCAGCACCTTCCGCCAGCGCATCCAGGTACACGGCGACATGCGCCATCTGCAGGTCAGCAGCAACGCCGCGCGGATCCGCGCCCTGCTGCTCGCCGGCATCCGCTCGGCGCGGCTCTGGCGGCAACTGGGCGGCAGCCGCTGGCAGATGGTGTTCAGCCGGCGCCGGCTGCTCAACGAACTCTATCCCCTGCTGCGCGGCTAGCCATGGCCGTGGCCGGGAGCCAGCCGCAACGGCGCAACAGCCCGACCCAGGGCGCCGCCATGCTGGCTCTTTCGGCGCTGTTCTTCGCCCTGATGGGCGGCCTGATCCGCGAGGCTTCCAGCACCGTCAACAACGAAACCGTGGTGTTCTTCCGCAACCTCGTCGGCGTGCTGTTCTTCCTGCCCCTGGCGCTGACTCGCGGCATCGGCCCGCTGCGCACCCGCCGCCCGCTATCGCACCTGCTGCGCACCACCTACGGCCTGGGCGGCATGTACTGCTACTTCTACGCCCTCGCCCACCTGCCGCTGACCGACGCCATGCTGTTCAGCTATGCCGCGCCGGTGTTCACGCCGCTGATCGCACACCTGTGGATCAAGGAGCCGCTGACCCGCCGCATGATGGTCGCCACCCTGGTCGGCTTCCTCGGCGTGCTGCTGGTAGCCAGGCCCAGCGGCGCGGTAGTGGCGCCGATCGCCCTGGTCGGCATCGCTTCCAGCCTGATGGCCGCCTGTGCCTTCGTCTCGATCCGCGAAATGAGCGACAGCGAGCCAGCCTATCGCATCGTCTTCTACTTCGCCCTGTTCGGCACCCTGTTCTCCGCCGTACCGCTGGCCTGGGCCTGGCAGCCGCTGAACGGCCGGGAACTGCTCCTGCTGCTCGGCGCCGGACTGTTCGCCAGCCTCGGCCAACTGACCATGTCGCAGGCCTATGCCCTGGCCTCCCCGGGAGTGATCGGACCGATCGCCTACATGGCCATCGTTTTCGCCGGGGTGATCGCCTGGCTGCGCTGGGAGGAACTGCCCAGCCACACGTCGCTGCTCGGCGCCGCCCTGATCTTCGCCGCCAGTCTGATCCCCCTGCTGGGCAACCGCCCCGCCGAAAGGCCCCGCTGAATGCCCCACCGGGGCGCACCTTTCATGTATGATATGCGCCCCTTTTTCGTTGACTTCCAGCCACGAGAACGTCTCATGCAGCTTTCCTCGCTCACCGCGGTATCCCCCGTCGATGGCCGCTATGCCGGCAAAACCAGCAGCCTGCGTCCGATCTTCAGCGAATACGGCCTGATCCGTTTCCGCGTCATGGTGGAAGTCCGCTGGCTGCAGCGCCTCGCCGCCCACGCCGGGATTCCCGAGGTCGCGCCGTTCTCCGCCGAAGCCAACGCCCTGCTCGACAGCCTGGCCAGCGACTTCCAGCTGGAACACGCCGAACGCATCAAGGAAATCGAGCGCACCACCAACCACGACGTGAAAGCCGTGGAGTACCTGCTCAAGGAACAGGCCGCCAAGCTCCCGGAGCTGGCCGCGGTCAGCGAGTTCATCCACTTCGCCTGCACCTCCGAGGACATCAACAACCTGTCCCACGCCCTGATGCTCCGCGAGGGTCGCGACAGCGTGCTGCTGCCGCTGATGCGCCAGATCGCCGAGGCCATCCGCGAACTGGCGGTGAAATTCGCCGACGTGCCGATGCTCTCCCGCACCCACGGCCAGCCCGCCTCGCCGACCACCCTGGGCAAGGAACTGGCCAACGTCGTCTACCGCCTGGAGCGGCAGATCAAGCAGGTCGCCGGCATCGAGTTGCTGGGCAAGATCAACGGCGCCGTGGGCAACTACAACGCCCACCTGTCCGCCTATCCCGAAGTCGACTGGGAAGCCAACGCCCGCCAGTTCATCGAAGGCGACCTCGGCCTGACCTTCAACCCCTACACCACCCAGATCGAGCCGCACGACTACATCGCCGAGCTGTTCGATGCGATCGCCCGCTTCAACACCATCCTCATCGACTTCGACCGCGACGTCTGGGGCTACATCTCCCTCGGCTACTTCAAGCAGAAGACCGTGGCCGGCGAGATCGGCTCCTCGACCATGCCGCACAAGGTCAACCCGATCGACTTCGAGAACTCCGAGGGCAACCTCGGCATCGCCAACGCGCTGTTCCAGCACCTGGCCAGCAAGCTGCCGATCTCGCGCTGGCAGCGCGACCTGACCGACTCCACCGTGCTGCGCAACCTCGGTGTCGGCATCGCCCACAGCGTCATCGCCTACGAGGCCAGCCTGAAGGGCATCGGCAAGCTGGAGCTGAACGCCCAGCGCATCGCCGAGGACCTGGACGCCTGCTGGGAAGTCCTCGCCGAGCCGGTGCAGACCGTGATGCGTCGCTATGGTGTGGAAAACCCCTACGAGAAGCTGAAGGAACTGACCCGCGGCAAAGGCATCAGCGCCGAAGCCTTGCAGACTTTCATCGAAGAGCTGGCGATTCCCGCCGAGGCCAAGGTCGAGCTGAAGAAGCTGACCCCGGCCGGCTACGTCGGCAATGCCGCCGCCCAGGCCAAGCGCATCTGAGCACGCAACCCTTTTGCACGCCCGGCTGCGCCGGGCGTTTTTGTTTCAAGGACTTAACCATGAATGCTGATACTCCCCTGCAACTTCTGGGCGGACTGACCGCTGCCGAATTCCTCCGCGACTACTGGCAGCGCAAACCGCTGCTGGTCCGCCAGGCGATCCCGGACTTCGAAAGCCCGCTGTCCGCCGACGAGCTGGCCGGGCTGTCGCTGGAGGAGTCGGTGGAATCGCGCATCGTCCTCGAACACGGGAAAACCCCGTGGGAAATGCGCCGTGGCCCGTTCCAGGAGGAGGACTACCAGCACCTGCCGGAACAGGACTGGACCCTGCTGGTGCAGGCGGTCGACCAGTTCGTCCCGGAAGTCGCCCAACTGCTGGAGCAATTCCGCTTCCTGCCCAGCTGGCGGATCGACGACGTGATGATCAGCTACGCCGCTCCCGGCGGCGGCGTCGGTCCGCACTTCGACAACTACGACGTATTCCTGCTTCAGGGCCACGGACGCCGGCGCTGGAAAGTCGGACAGATGTGCAGCAGCGACAGCCCGCTGCGCGAGCACGCCGACCTGCGCATCCTCGCCGACTTCGAACAGAGCGACGAGTGGGTCCTGGAGCCCGGCGACATGCTCTACCTGCCCCCGCGCCTCGCCCACTACGGCATTGCCGAAGACGAGTGCATGACCTACTCGATCGGCTTCCGCGCGCCCAGCGCCGCCGAAGTGCTGACCCATTTCACCGACTTCCTCGGCCAGTTCCTCTCCGACGAGGAGCGCTACACCGATGCCGGCCTGCAACCGGTAGGCGACGATCCGCACCAGATCCAGCGCGACGCTCTGGAGCGCCTGCAGGGCCTGATCCAGGAGCACATGAGCGACGAGCGCCTGCTGCTGACCTGGTTCGGCCAGTTCATGACCGAGCCGCGCTATCCTGAACTGGTTGCCGGCGAGGATATCCCCGAAGAGGAGCTATTCGGCGCCCTCGAGGATGGCGCGCTGCTGGTGCGCAACCCCAGCGCCCGCCTGGCCTGGAGCGAGATCGACATCGGCCTGGTGCTGTTCGCCAGCGGCCAGAGCGTACTCCTGCCCGGCCAGCTCAAGGAACTGCTGAAGCTGGTCTGCTCGGCCGATGCGTTGCATCTGGAAAACCTCGGCCAATGGCTGGCCGACGACGATGCGCGTAAGCTGTTGGCGGAGTTGGTCAAACAGGGCAGTTTGGAGTTTGCAGATGAATAAGATCCGCGTACGCGTAGCCGACTGGCAGAAGGACAATGCCGAGCTGCGCCGCATCCGCGAAGCGGTCTTCATTGCCGAACAGTCGGTTCCGCCGGAACTGGAGTGGGACGCCGAAGACGACGAAGCCGTGCATTTTCTCGCCTATGAAGGCGAATACGCGATCGGCACCGCGCGCCTGCTGGGCGACGGGCACATCGGCAGGGTCTCGGTACTCAAGGACTGGCGCGGCCTGAAGGTCGGCGACGCGCTGATGCGCGCGGCCATCGAGGAAGCCGAGCGACGCGGCCTGAAGCGCCAACTGCTGACCGCGCAGGTCTACGCCATTCCCTTCTACGAGCGACTGGGCTTCAAGGTCGATAGCGGCGAATTCCTCGATGCCGGCCTGCCCCATGTCGACATGGTTCGCGACAGCGACTGAGGCCCGATGAGCGACACCCCGGAGACCTCGCCGGCCGACCTGCCGGCCATCGAATTCAGCTCTCCGGGGCGCTTTGCGGTACGCAACCCGGCAAGCGCCGCACCACCCGCGGAACGCTGGGAACCAGCGCCATTCCGCCTCGGCGAACATGAGCCGCTGGAGCGCTTCGAGCATCCGCAGGAAGCCCGCGCCCATGCCCTGGCCCTCCTGCAGCAGGCCCGCCGCTCGCTCTGCCTGCACAGTCCCGACCTGGAAAGCTGGCTCTATCACCACAGCAGCATCCAGGAAGCCTGCACCCGTATCCTCCTGGCCAATCCACGCAATCGCCTGCGTATCCTCGTTGGCGACAGCGCCCAGGCCGTGCGCAACGGCCACCGCCTGATCAGCCTTTCGCGCCGCCTGTCGAGCAACTGCCTGATCCGCCGGCTCAACCCGGACTACCCTAAAGAGGACGACGCCTTCCTCCTGGCCGACGACCAGGGCCTGCTGCTGCGCCCGAAACCGGCGCAACCGGCGGGCTACGCCTGCTACCGTGCCGCCGGGCGGGTGCGTCAACTCCAGGCCCGCTTCGAGCAGGCCTGGGACACCAGTCTTTCCGACCCGGACCTGCGGAGCTTCCTCCTGTGACCCTGTTGCGCACCACCCTGCTCTCCTCGCTGTTGGCGACAGTCGTTCTCGGCGCCTCGGCCGCCCCGCGCACCGAAGTGATCCCGCTCAACTACCGCACCGCCGACGACGTGATGGCGGTGGCCCAGTCGGTCATCGGCAGCGAAGGCAAGGTCACCGCCTATGGCAACCAGTTGATCGTCAATGCCGAGCCGGCGAAGATCCGCGAGTTGCAATCGGTCCTGCAGCAGATCGACTCGCGCCCGCATCGCCTGCTGATCACCGTGGATACCAGCGAGAACCTGCAACAGGACAGCCGCGGCTATTCGGTGGATGGTTCGGCCAGCGCCGGCAACATCGAGATCCAGAGCGGCCGCGGCGAGGTCAACGGCAAGGATCGCGTCCGCATCATCCGTCGCTCCACCGACAGCCGTTCCGGCGGCAGCCAGCAGGTCCAGGCCACCGAGGGCTACCCGGCGCTGATCCAGGTCGGCCAGAGCGTCCCCATCACCAGCACCGCCACCGGTCCCTACGGGCAGATCTACAGCCAGACCGAATACCGCAACGTCAACCGCGGCTTCTACGTCACCGCGACGCTGACCGGCAATCTGGTGCACGTCACCATCAGCTCCAGCAATGACCGCCTCAGCCAGAGCCATCCCGGCGTCATCGATACCCAGAGCACCGACACCCGGGTCAGCGGCAAGCTCGGCGAGTGGATCACCCTGGGCGGCGTCAGCGAACAGAACCAGGCCGACCAGCGCGGCTTCGTGCGTCGCTACTCGACCCAGGGACGCGACGACACCAGCCTGCGCCTGAAAGTCGAAACCCTCGACTGACCGACGGCGCTCTTTCCAGCGCGAATTGTCTCCCGCTCCGGCAAAGCCGCGAGGCGCGGGCTCTTGCGGGCATTTTCGATGCAAACGGAAACATCTCGACCAGACAAGACCATCCGGTCACTCTTAGACCTTCGTGTAGTAGTCTTGAAAAAACACTACAAAACGTTTGACGACGGATTTTTTCCAGAGCATGATGGCCCCGCTCCCGCTAATCAGGGGCTCTGAAACGACGAGCTCCCGGTGCCTGCGCCGATACGCCCTCGGCCTCCACCGTGTTGATCTGCCCACAAGGCGGCTTGACGAGATTGCGACTGGAACGAAGTTGTCCTGAGGGACGGGGAAGCGTTTACGTATCAGCCAGATCGAAAGACTCGACAGCGAGTCGCCCACCGGCAACCACGAGCCGAACGGCACTTGATCCAGTCGAGAAGCACGGTCCGCGAACTGTTCGTCTCCACCCCCTCCTCGGCGTCATTCTTCGCCACGGTCATTCTCTCGCCATGCAGCGGTGAGCCACCCGCAAGACAACCTTCACCAGCAGGTTTTGAGTGGGTCAGTCGGTGCTCAACCAATACATTTCTTGAAGGATTGACCATGTCCGCATATCAGAACGAGATCAAGGCAGTTGCCGCGCTGAAAGAGAAGAACGGCAGCAGCTGGAGCGCGATCAACCCCGAGTACGCAGCTCGCATGCGTATCCAGAACCGCTTCAAGACCGGCCTGGATATCGCCAAGTACACCGCGGCCATCATGCGCAAGGACATGGCCGAATACGATGCGGACTCCTCCGTCTACACCCAGTCGCTGGGTTGCTGGCACGGCTTCATCGGGCAGCAGAAGCTGATCTCGATCAAGAAGCACCTGAAGACCACCAACAAGCGCTACCTCTACCTGTCCGGTTGGATGGTCGCCGCGCTGCGCTCCGACTTCGGCCCGCTGCCGGACCAGTCCATGCACGAGAAAACCGCGGTTTCCGGCCTGATCGAAGAGCTGTACACCTTCCTGCGCCAGGCTGACGCCCGCGAGCTGGACCTGCTGTTCACCGGCCTGGACGCTGCCCGCGCCGCTGGCGACAAGGCCAAGGAAGCCGAGCTGCTGGCCCAGATCGACAACTTCGAAACCCACGTGGTGCCGATCATCGCCGACATCGACGCCGGCTTCGGCAACGCCGAGGCGACCTACCTGCTGGCCAAGAAGATGATCGAAGCCGGCGCCTGCTGCATCCAGATCGAAAACCAGGTGTCCGACGAGAAGCAGTGCGGCCACCAGGACGGTAAGGTCACCGTTCCGCACATCGACTTCCTCGCCAAGATCAATGCCGTACGCTACGCCTTCCTCGAGCTGGGCGTGGACGATGGCGTGATCGTCGCCCGTACCGACTCCCTGGGCGCCGGCCTGACCAAGCAGATCGCCGTGACCAACGAGCCGGGCGACCTGGGCGACCTGTACAACTCCTTCCTGGATTGCGAAGAAATTTCCGAGGCCGAGCTGGGCAACGGCGACGTCGTGATCAAGCGCGAAGGCAAGCTGCTGCGTCCGAAGCGCCTGGCTTCCAACCTGTTCCAGTTCCGCAAGGGCACCGGCGAAGATCGCTGCGTCCTGGACTGCATCACCTCGCTGCAGAACGGCGCCGACCTGCTCTGGATCGAAACCGAGAAGCCGCACGTCGGCCAAATCAAGGCAATGGTCGATCGCATCCGCGAAGTGATTCCGAACGCCAAGCTGGTCTACAACAACAGCCCGTCCTTCAACTGGACCCTGAACTTCCGCCAGCAGGTGTTCGATGCGTTCGTCGCCGAAGGCAAGGACGTTTCCGCCTACGACCGCAACAAGCTGATGAGCGTCGAGTACGACGACACCGAGCTGGCCAAGGTCGCCGACGAGAAGATCCGCACCTTCCAGCGCGATGGCTCGGCCCACGCCGGCATCTTCCACCACCTGATCACCCTGCCGACCTACCACACCGCCGCGCTGTCCACCGACAACCTGGCCAAGGGCTACTTCGCCGACGAAGGCATGCTGGCCTACGTGAAGGGCGTGCAGCGCCAGGAACTGCGCCAGGGCATCGCCTGCGTCAAGCACCAGAACATGGCGGGCTCCGACATCGGCGACAACCATAAAGAGTACTTCGCTGGCGAAGCCGCTCTGAAGGCCAGCGGCAAAGACAACACCATGAACCAGTTCCACTAAGGAACAGGGGCCAGCCGGGCAGCCACGATCTGCCCGGCCCGCCTCGCGAAAACCCCGGCTCCGGCCGGGGTTTTTCATTTCCGGATCATGGCAAAAGGCCTCGAGTGCCTGTCATCGTCCCGTCGCTTTCAGCGGTTAGCGTCAATGCTCCGTCGATCAGCCCACAAGGAGCACGTCCGTGAGCCTGGAGAAAAAAGATACCATCCTGTTCGGTGATGGCGACGAGTTGCCCAGCAACCATTCGAACAACCCGCACATGAACGACCTGATCGCCGGCCTCGGCCGCCGCCAGGTCCTGGCCGGCGGCGCGGCGCTCGGCGCCCTCGCCTTCCTCGGCGTCGCGCTCCCCGCCAGCGCCGCTCCCGCCGAAGCGCAGGCGCCCGCCGCGGAAGGCCTGCGCGGCTTCCCTTTCAAACGCCGCAACCGCTTACCCTTCGAAGCCATCGCCAGCGGCCGCGCCGATACCATCCGGGTGCCCGCCGGCTACAAGGCGACGCCCTTCATACCCTGGGGCACCCCGATCAGCGGCAGTTATCCGGGCTTCCTCGACGACGCCAGCAACAGCGCCCAGGACCAGGCCGAACAGATCGGCATGCACCACGACGGCATGCACTTCTTCCCGATCGACGCGCAGTTCGGCTTCGGCGGCGGACACATCAGCAACCATGGCCTGCTGGTGCTCAACCATGAATACATCGACGCGCCGCTGCTGCACACCAATGGCCCGACCGTGGTCGATGGCAAGCGCACCGTCGCCGATGAAGTGCGCAAGGAAATCAACGCCCATGGCGTTTCCGTCGTGGAGATCCGTCGCAACGTGCGTGGCGAGTGGAATGTCGTGCCGTCGCAACGCAATCGGCGGATCACCGCCGCCACGCCGATGCGTATCGCCGGCCCGGCGCGCGGCCACGAACTGCTGCGCACCCGCCACAGTCCGGACGGCACCCGCACCCGCGGCACCCATAACAACTGTTCCAACGGTTTCACCCCCTGGGGCACCTACCTCACCTGCGAGGAGAACTGGGTCGGCTATTTCTCCACCCAGGACAGCGAACTGCCGCGCGAACTGACCCGCTACGGCATTCGCAACACCAGCCGTTTCGGCTGGGAAACCCTGGCGGGCGACGAGTTCGAGCGCTTCGACGCCACCCGCAAGGGCAAACAGGCTCAGGACGACTACCGCAACGAACCGAACAACTTCGGCTGGATCGTCGAGATCGACCCGTTCGACCCGCAATCGGTACCGGTCAAGCGCACCGCTCTCGGTCGCTTCGCCCACGAAGGCCTGGTCTTCGCCCCGGTCAAGCCGGGCCGCCAGGTAGTCTGCTACTCCGGCGACGACTCGCAGAACGAGTACATCTACAAGTACGTCAGCCGCGACAAGTTCCGTCCGGGTCGCAGCAACGCTCGCCTGCTCGACGAAGGCACCCTCTACGTCGCCCGCTTCAACGCCGATGGCAGCGGCCAGTGGCTGCCGCTGGACATCGCCGACGGCAACTTCCGCGCGGCCTGTCGCAAGGCCGGGGTGAGCTTCGCCGACCAGGGCGAAGTGCTGATCAACACCCGCCTGGCCGCCGATGTCCTCGGCGCGACCAAGATGGATCGCCCGGAGTGGGGCGCGGTCAACCCGGACAACGGTGACGTCTACTTCACCCTCACCAACAACACGTCGCGCACCGTCGCCGACGCGGCCAACCCACGGGTGAAGAACGCCTACGGCCATATCATCCGCTGGCGCGAACGCAGCCGCGACTATGCCGGGCAACGCTTCACCTGGGACCTGTTCATGCTCGCCGGTCCCGGCGAAGACAGCCGCGGCCCGGACGGCAAGCCGCTGAACCAGGACAATATCCTGGCCAGCCCCGACGGCCTCTGGTTCGACCCGGAAGGCCGCCTGTGGATCCAGACCGACATGAGCGGCAGCCAGTTGAGCAGCGGCCCGTTCGGCAACAACCAGATGCTGGTGGCCGACCCGCGCACCGGCGAACTGAAGCGCTTCCTCACCGGTCCGCTGGGTTGCGAGGTGACCGGCATTGCCGCGACGCCGGACTTCCGTACGCTGTTCATCAACATCCAGCACCCGGGGGAAGGCTCGACCGCCGATAACCTCCTCAGCACCTGGCCGGACGGGCCGGGCCGCCGGCCACGCTCGGCCACCGTGGTGATCACCCGCGAAGACGGCCGACGCCTGCTCTGACGCGCCACGACGACCTGCGTTGGCCGGAATGCCGGCGCAGGTCGCCGCTACAGCCGTGGGCAAGCCCGGGCAAAGCGGGTGGAATGCAGACTCCCTCTCTATGGAAGGACGCCAGCATGCCCAAGCGCAATCGTCTCAGCCGCGCCGTCGGCGCCATCAACCTCCTCCCCCGCCGCCTGCGCAGCCGCAGCCTGACGCTGCTGCTGGGCTCCCAGGTGCGCTTCGCCGGCACGGCGAGGGTGCGCATCCATGAACTGGGGCAGGAGCGCGCCATCCTCAGCCTGAAGAACCGTCGACCGGTGCAGAACCACATAAAAGGTATCCATGCCGCAGCGATGGCCTTGCTCGCCGAGTCGGCCAGCGGCTTCCTGGTCGGAATGAACGTACCGGACGACAAGCTGCCGCTGATCAAGACCATGAAGATCGACTATCTCAAGCGCGCCCAGGGCGACCTGACCGCCATCGCGACGCTGGAGGCCGGACAGATCGAGCAGATCCGGCAACAGGACAAGGGCGAGGTCCGCGTGGCGGTGCTGGTCAGCGACGAGAACGGCAACCAGCCGATCGCCTGCGAGATGGTCTGGGCCTGGGTCGGCAAGAAACCCCGGGACGCTACCGCAGCCCCTAGGTAGCGCACCTCCAGAGCGACTACATCTGCGCTGCGAAGCGAACCGCCGCAAACCTTGCCCAGCGCCTTCGCATCCGTCACGAAGAACCGCGGGCGCAGCCCCAGGCGGCGCCACAGCCGGGTTGTCATGGTGCGGAAAGAAGAAAAACCGCCATGCGCCCGGCCCGGAAAATATTCCCGGTTTAATGCAATAACGGATTGATCGCGAGTAATTACCAATAAAAGGGTAAACAATAGTAACGCGGCGAAGAATATATGTAGCGAAGTTATACGGATGCGACATTGCAAACGATATTCATTATCGTTTGAGGTCTTGCAAAGAGCCCTCCCCCACGCTTCGCGGCAATACGACCAAAAGCCAGCCAGGCCGCGCCATTTCTCGCAGAGACAGCATTCACGAGGCTTTCGGGGATTAACCAAAGCGCTGGAAAAAGCAGAGAAGCGTCTGTTTGTGTTAGAAAAATTTACTTGTCCGGCGCTTTGGGCATAAAATCGGAAAGATACATACAACCCTTAGCTCACTACGCAGCGGGTTGCACAAGAAGTCGGGCATTGCGCCCAGAACCCACGATCTTATATATCCGGTACAGAAGGAGTATCAGCATGCCAAACCCAGCTGAACTTGCAGCTCATCACTGGGGATTCGCTGCCTTCCTTCTAGGGGTCGTTGGCCTTCTCGCCTTCATGCTAGGGGTTTCGTCCCTGCTTGGCAGCAAGGCATTTGGTCGCAGCAAGAACGAACCCTTCGAATCCGGGATCGTCCCCACCGGAGGCGCACGCCTGCGTCTCTCGGCAAAATTCTATCTGGTCGCGATGCTCTTCGTGATCTTCGACGTCGAAGCCCTCTTCCTCTTCGCCTGGTCGGTGTCGGTTCGCGAAAGCGGCTGGGCCGGTCTGATCGAGGCAACCATTTTCATAGCAATTCTGTTGGCGGGTCTTGTCTATCTTTGGCGGATCGGTGCGCTCGATTGGGCTCCCGAAAGCCGTCGCAAGCGGCAGGCGAAGCTAAAACAATGAGGCTTTGGCGATGCAATACAAACTTACCCGGATCGATCCCGATGCGGCCAACGACCAATACCCGATAGGCGAACGGGAAACCGTAGCCGACCCGCTGGTCGAGGGCCAGGTTCACAAGAACATCTTCATGGGCAAGCTCGAGGATGTGCTGAACTCCACCGTCAACTGGGGTCGCAAGAACTCGCTCTGGCCCTATAACTTCGGGCTGTCGTGCTGCTACGTGGAGATGACCACCGCCTTCACCGCGCCGCACGATATCGCCCGCTTCGGCGCCGAAGTGATCCGGGCGTCGCCGCGCCAGGCCGATTTCATGGTCATCGCCGGCACCTGCTTCATCAAGATGGCCCCGGTCATCCAGCGCCTCTACGAGCAGATGCTCGAACCCAAGTGGGTCATCTCCATGGGCTCGTGCGCCAATTCCGGCGGCATGTACGACATCTATTCGGTGGTCCAGGGGGTCGACAAGTTCCTCCCCGTGGACGTCTACATCCCCGGCTGCCCGCCCCGTCCGGAGGCGTTCCTGCAAGGCCTGATGCTGCTGCAGGAATCCATCGGCCAGGAGCGCCGCCCGTTGTCCTGGGTCGTTGGCGACCAGGGGGTCTACCGCGCCGAAATGCCGGCCCAGAAAGACCTGAAACGCGAGCAGCGCATCCAGGTGACCAACCTGCGCAGCCCCGACGAAGTGTGATCCGGAACTCCCGGCCAGCCCCGCTGGCCGGCCGAGACCAGCCGCGTTCACCCCACCGTTGACCGAAAGCGACCGAGACCATGACTGCAGACTCCGCTCTGTACATCCCGCCTTACAAGGCAGACGACCAGGATATCGTCGTCGAACTGAATTCCCGCTTTGGCGCCGAGACCTTCACCGTCCAGCCCACCCGTACCGGCATGCCGGTGCTCTGGGTCCCGCGCGAAAGACTGATCGAAGTCCTGACCTTCCTCCGTCAGGTACCCAAGCCCTACGTGATGCTCTACGACCTGCACGGCGTCGACGAGCGGCTGCGCACCCATCGCCGCGGCCTGCCGAGCGCCGACTTCAGCGTGTTCTACCACCTGATGTCGCTGGAGCGTAATAGTGACGTGATGATCAAGGTCGCCTTGTCCGAGCGCGACCTCAACCTGCCCACCGCCACCCGTATCTGGCCCAACGCCAACTGGTACGAGCGCGAAGTGTGGGACATGTACGGCATCACCTTCACCGGCCACCCGCACCTGACCCGCATGCTGATGCCGCCGACCTGGCAGGGCCATCCGCTGCGCAAGGACTACCCGGCGCGCGCCACCGAGTTCGATCCCTACTCCCTGTCCGCCGCCAAGCAGGACCTGGAGCAGGAGGCCCTGCGCTTCAAGCCGGAAGACTGGGGCATGAAGCGCCACGGCGAGAACGAGGACTACATGTTCCTCAACCTCGGCCCGAACCACCCGTCCGCCCACGGCGCGTTCCGCATCATCCTGCAACTGGACGGTGAGGAGATCATCGACTGCGTCCCGGAGATCGGCTACCACCACCGCGGCGCCGAGAAGATGGCCGAGCGCCAGTCCTGGCACAGTTTCATCCCCTACACCGACCGCATCGACTACCTCGGCGGGGTGATGAACAACCTGCCCTACGTACTCTCGGTGGAGAAGCTCGCCGGGATCAAGGTGCCGCAGCGGGTCGACGTGATCCGGATCATGATGGCGGAGTTCTTCCGTATCCTGAACCACCTGCTGTACCTGGGCACCTATATCCAGGACGTCGGCGCCATGACCCCGGTGTTCTTCACCTTCACCGACCGCCAGCGCGCCTACAAGGTGGTCGAGGCCATCACCGGCTTCCGCCTGCACCCGGCCTGGTACCGCATCGGCGGCGTCGCCCACGACCTGCCGCGCGGCTGGGACAAGCTGGTCCGCGAGTTCCTCGACTGGATGCCCAAGCGCCTCGACGAGTACGAGACCGCGGCCCTGAAGAACAGCATCCTGCGCGGCCGGACCATCGGCGTCGCCCAGTACAACACCAAGGAAGCCCTCGAGTGGGGCACCACCGGCGCCGGCCTGCGCGCCACCGGTTGCGACTTCGACCTGCGCAAGGCCCGCCCCTACTCCGGCTACGAGAACTTCGAGTTCGAGGTACCGCTGGCCCACAACGGCGACGCCTACGACCGCTGCATGGTCAAGATGGGCGAGATGCGCCAGAGCCTGCGGATCATCGAACAGTGCCTGAAGAACATGCCGGAAGGCCCGTACAAGGCCGACCATCCGCTGACCACGCCGCCGCCGAAAGAACGCACGCTGCAACACATCGAAACCCTGATCACCCACTTCCTGCAGGTTTCCTGGGGCCCGGTCATGCCGGCCAACGAAGCCTTCCAGATGATCGAGGCGACCAAGGGTATCAACAGCTACTACCTGACCAGCGACGGCAGCACCATGAGCTACCGCACGCGTATCCGGACGCCCAGCTTCGCGCACCTGCAACAGATCCCCTCGGTGATCAACGGCAGCATGATCGCGGACCTGATCGCCTACCTGGGTAGCATCGATTTCGTTATGGCTGACGTGGACCGCTGACATGAGCCAGAGCAACCTGATTCAGACCGACCGTTTCGTCCTCAGCGAAACCGAGCGCTCGTCCATCGAGCATGAAATGCATCACTACGAGGACCCGCGCGCGGCGTCCATCGAAGCCCTGAAGATCGTCCAGAAGCAGCGCGGCTGGGTGCCGGACGGCGCCATCCCGGCGATCGGCGAGGTGCTGGGGATCCCGGCCAGCGACGTCGAAGGCGTCGCCACCTTCTATAGTCAGATATTCCGCCAGCCGGTGGGCCGCCACATCATTCGCGTCTGCGACAGCATGGTCTGCTACATCGGCGGCCACGAGTCGGTGGTCGGCGAGATCCAGAAGCAACTCGGCATCGGTCTCGGCCAGACTACCGCCGACGGACGCTTCACCCTGCTCCCGGTCTGCTGCCTGGGCAACTGCGACAAGGCCCCGGCGCTGATGATCGACGACGACACCCATGGCGACGTGCGTCCCGACGGTGTCGCCAAACTGCTGGAGGCCTACGTATGACCCTTACCTCCATTGGTCCGGCCAACCGCATGACGCGTTCGGCGGAAACCCATCCGCTGACCTGGCGCCTGCGCGAAGACGCCCAGCCCGTCTGGCTCGAGGAATACCAGAGCAAGGACGGCTACGCCGCGGCGCGCAAGGCGCTGACTCAGATGGCCCAGGACGACATCGTCCAGACCGTCAAGGACTCCGGCCTCAAGGGCCGCGGCGGCGCGGGCTTCCCCACCGGCGTGAAGTGGGGCCTGATGCCGAAGGACGAGTCGCTGAACATCCGCTACCTGCTGTGCAACGCGGACGAGATGGAGCCGAACACCTGGAAGGACCGCATGCTCATGGAGCAGCTGCCGCACCTGCTGGTGGAAGGCATGCTGATTTCCGCGCGCGCGCTGAAGGCCTACCGCGGCTACATCTTCCTGCGCGGCGAATACGTCGACGCGGCGCGCAACCTCAACCGCGCCATCGACGAAGCCAAGGCCGCCGGCCTGCTCGGCAAGAACATCCTCGGCAGCGGCTTCGATTTCGAGCTGTTCGTCCACACCGGTGCCGGCCGCTACATCTGCGGCGAAGAGACCGCGCTGATCAACTCGCTGGAAGGCCGCCGCGCCAACCCGCGTTCCAAGCCGCCCTTCCCCGCCGCCGTCGGCGTCTGGGGCAAGCCGACCTGCGTGAACAACGTGGAGACGCTGTGCAACGTGCCGGCCATCGTCGGCAACGGCGTGGACTGGTACAAGACCCTGGCCCGCCCCGGCAGCGAAGACATGGGCACCAAGCTGATGGGCTTCTCCGGCAAGGTGAAGAACCCCGGCCTGTGGGAACTGCCGTTCGGCGTCAGCGCCCGCGAGCTGTTCGAGGACTACGCCGGCGGCATGCGCGACGGCTTCCAGCTCAAGGCCTGGCAGCCCGGCGGCGCCGGTACCGGCTTCCTGCTCCCGGAGCACCTGGATGCGCAGATGTTCGCCGGCGGCATCGCCAAGGTCGGCACCCGGATGGGCACCGGCCTGGCCATGGCGGTGGACGACAGCATCAACATGGTTTCCCTGCTGCGCAACATGGAAGAGTTCTTCGCCCGCGAGTCCTGCGGCTGGTGCACCCCCTGCCGCGACGGCCTGCCGTGGAGCGTGAAGCTGCTGCGCGCCCTAGAGCGTGGCGAAGGCCAGCCCGGCGACCTCGAGACCCTCGAGCAACTGGTCAACTTCCTCGGCCCAGGCAAGACCTTCTGCGCCCATGCGCCGGGAGCCGTCGAGCCGCTGGGCAGCGCCCTCAAGTATTTCCGTGCCGAATTCGAGGCGGGCATCTCCCGCCAGCCTTCGGCCGCGCCGCGCCCGGCAACGGTCGGCGCCTGATGCTTTGCAGCCGGACGGCCAGCCGTCCGGCGATGTTTCGTCGTCGTGCCGCGGCCCGGCCGCAGGCCCGACGGAACCGTGAGTTTCTATTAGCCACGCCCGCTGACAACGGGCCAACGAAGACTTGAACCATGGCCACTATCCACGTAGACGGCAAGACGCTCGAAGTCGATGGTGCAGACAACCTCCTGCAGGCCTGTCTGTCCCTCGGTCTCGACATTCCCTACTTCTGCTGGCACCCGGCGCTCGGTAGCGTCGGCGCCTGCCGCCAGTGCGCGGTGAAGCAGTACACCGACGAGAACGACAAGCGTGGTCGCCTCGTCATGTCCTGCATGACCCCCGCCACCGACAACACCTGGATCTCCATCGAAGACGAAGAGGCCAAGCAGTTCCGTGCCAGCGTCGTCGAATGGCTGATGACCAACCACCCGCACGACTGCCCGGTGTGCGAGGAAGGCGGTCACTGCCACCTGCAGGACATGACGGTGATGACCGGCCACAACGAGCGCCGGTACCGCTTCACCAAGCGCACCCACCAGAACCAGGAACTCGGCCCGTTCATCGCCCACGAGATGAACCGCTGCATCGCCTGCTACCGCTGCGTGCGCTACTACAAGGACTACGCCGGCGGCACCGACCTCGGCGTCTACGGCGCCCACGACAACGTCTACTTCGGACGGGTCGAGGACGGCGTGCTGGAAAGCGAGTTCTCTGGCAACCTCACCGAGGTCTGCCCCACCGGCGTGTTCACCGACAAGACCCACTCCGAGCGCTACAACCGCAAGTGGGACATGCAGTTCGCCCCGAGCATCTGCCACGGCTGCTCCAGCGGCTGCAACATCAGCCCCGGCGAGCGCTACGGCGAGATCCGCCGCATCGAGAACCGCTACAACGGCTCGGTCAACCACTACTTCCTCTGCGACCGCGGTCGCTTCGGCTACGGCTACGTCAACCGCGAAGACCGTCCGCGCCAGCCGCTGCTGGTGCTGAGCAAGCAGAAGCTGAGCCTGGACGGCGCCCTCGACCAGGCCGCCGCCCTGCTGAAGGAGCGCAAGGTGGTCGGCATCGGTTCGCCGCGCGCCAGCCTGGAAAGCAACTTCGCCCTGCGCGAGCTGGTTGGCGAAGGCAACTTCTACAGCGGCATCAACGAAGGCGAGCTCGACCGCCTGCGCCTGATCCTGCAGGTCATGCAGGAAGGCCCGCTGCCGGTGCCGAGCATCCGCGACATCGAGGACCACGACGCGGTCTTCGTCCTCGGCGAGGACCTGACCCAGACCGCCGCCCGCATCGCCCTGGCCCTGCGCCAGTCGGTGAAGGGCAAGGCCGTCGAGATGGCCGCCGACATGAAGGTCCAGCCGTGGCTCGACGCCGCGGTGAAGAACATCGCCCAGCATGCGCAGAACCCGCTGTTCATCGCCAGCGTCAGCGCGACCCGCCTCGACGACGTGGCCGAGGAAACCGTTCACGCCGCGCCGGACGATCTCGCTCGCCTCGGCTTCGCCGTGGCCCACGCGATCGACCCAAGCGCCCCGTCCGTGGCCGACCTCGACCCGCAGGCCCAGGCCTTCGCCCAGCGCATCGCCGATGCCCTGCTGGCGGCCAAGCGTCCGCTGGTAGTGTCCGGCAACTCGCTGGGCAACAAGGCATTGATCGAAGCCGCGGCGAACATCGCCAAGGCCCTCAAGCAGCGCGAGAAGAACGGTTCCATCAGCCTGGTGGTCGGCGAAGCCAACAGCCTCGGCCTGGCGCTCTTCGGCGGCGACTCCGTGGAAGCCGCGCTCGAGCGACTGACCTCCGGACAGGCCGACGCCGTGGTGGTGCTGGAGAACGATCTCTACCGCCGCACCGACGCCGCCCGTGTCGACGCAGCCCTGGCGGCGGCCAGGGTGGTGATCGTCGCCGATCACCAGCAGACCGCCACCACCGCCAAGGCGCACCTGGTGCTGCCGGCGGCCAGCTTCGCCGAAGGCGACGGCACCCTGGTCAGCCAGGAAGGCCGCGCCCAGCGCTTCTTCCAGGTGTTCGACCCGACCTACTACGACGCCAAGAACATGGTCCGCGAGGGCTGGCGCTGGCTGCATGCGATCCACAGCACCCTGCAAGGCAAGCGCGTCGACTGGACCCAGCTGGACCACGTCACCGAAGCCGTGGCCGAGGCCAAGCCGATCCTGGCCGGTATCCGCGACGCCGCACCGGCCGCCTCGTTCCGCATCAAGGGCCTCAAGCTGGCCCGCGAACCGCACCGCTACAGCGGGCGCACCGCCATGCGCGCCAACATCAGCGTGCACGAACCGCGCACCCCGCAGGACATCGACTCGGCGTTCGCCTTCTCCATGGAAGGCTACTCCGGCAGCCAGGAAGACCGTCAGCAGATCCCGTTCGCCTGGTCGCCGGGCTGGAACTCGCCGCAGGCCTGGAACAAGTTCCAGGACGAGGTCGGCGGCCACCTGCGCGCCGGCGACCCCGGCGTGCGCCTGATCGAACCGAAGGGCGAAGGCCTCGACTGGTTCCAGGCCGTGCCGGTGCCGTTCAGCGCCAAGGCCGACAGCTGGAAGGTAGTACCGCTGTACCACCTGTTCGGCAGCGAGGAAAACAGCTCGCGGGCCGCGCCGATCCAGCAGCGCATCCCGGAGACCTACGTCGCCCTGTCCAAGGAAGACGCGGACCGCCTCGGCGTCAACGACGGCGCGACCCTCGGCTTCCAGCTCAAGGGCCAGGCCCTGCGCCTGCCGCTGCGCATCGATGAACAACTCGGCGCCGGCCTGATCGGCCTGCCGGTCGGCTTCGCCGGCATCCCGGCGGCGATCGCCGGCTGCTCCGTGGAAAGTCTGCAGGAGGCTGCACAATGAGTTGGCTGACTCCCGCTCTGGTCACCATCATCCTCACCGTGGTCAAGGCCATCGTGGTGCTGCTCGCCGTGGTCATCTGCGGCGCCCTGCTAAGCTGGGTCGAGCGCCGCCTGCTCGGCCTCTGGCAGGACCGCTACGGCCCCAACCGGGTCGGTCCGTTCGGTGCGTTCCAGCTCGGCGCGGACATGGTCAAGATGTTCTTCAAGGAGGACTGGACCCCGCCGTTCGCCGACAAGATGATCTTCACCCTGGCCCCGGTGATCGCGATGGGCGCCCTGCTCGTCGCCTTCGCCATCGTGCCGATCACCCCCACCTGGGGCGTGGCGGACCTGAACATCGGCATCCTGTTCTTCTTCGCCATGGCCGGCCTGACGGTGTACGCCGTGCTGTTCGCCGGCTGGTCGAGCAACAACAAGTTCGCCCTGCTCGGCAGCCTGCGCGCCTCGGCCCAGACCATCTCCTACGAGGTGTTCCTGGCCCTGTCGCTGATGGGCATCGTCGCCCAGGTCGGCTCGTTCAACATGCGCGACATCGTCCAGTACCAGATCGACAACGTCTGGTTCATCATTCCGCAGTTCTTCGGCTTCTGCACCTTCATCATCGCCGGCGTCGCCGTGACCCACCGTCACCCGTTCGACCAGCCGGAAGCGGAGCAGGAACTGGCGGACGGCTACCACATCGAGTACGCCGGGATGAAATGGGGCATGTTCTTCGTCGGCGAGTACATCGGCATCGTACTGGTCTCGGCGCTGCTGGCGACCCTGTTCTTCGGCGGCTGGCACGGTCCGTTCCTGGACACCCTGCCCTGGCTGTCGTTCTTCTACTTCGCCGCCAAGACCGGCTTCTTCATCATGCTCTTCATCCTGATCCGCGCCTCGCTGCCGCGTCCGCGCTATGACCAGGTGATGGCGTTCAGCTGGAAGGTGTGCCTGCCGCTGACCCTGATCAACCTGCTGGTGACCGGCGCGCTCGTGCTGGCCGCGGCCCAGTAAGGAGAACCACCGTGATCAAAGAAATCATCAACGTCGTGCATGGCACCTTCACCCAGCTTCGCAGCCTGGTGATGATCTTCGGCCATGCCTTCCGCAAGCGCGACACCCTGCAATACCCCGAAGAGCCGGTCTACCTGCCGCCGCGCTATCGTGGCCGGATCGTCCTGACCCGCGACCCCGACGGCGAGGAACGCTGCGTAGCCTGCAACCTGTGCGCCGTGGCCTGTCCGGTTGGCTGCATCTCCCTGCAGAAGGCCGAGACCGAGGACGGTCGCTGGTATCCGGAGTTCTTCCGCATCAACTTCTCGCGCTGCATCTTCTGCGGCCTGTGCGAGGAAGCCTGCCCGACCACCGCGATCCAGCTCACCCCGGACTTCGAGATGGGCGAGTTCAAGCGCCAGGACCTGGTCTACGAGAAGCACGACCTGCTGATCTCCGGGCCGGGCAAGAACCCGGACTACAACTACTACCGCGTTGCGGGGATGGCGATCGCCGGCAAGCCGAAAGGCGCCGCGCAGAACGAAGCCGAACCGATCAACGTGAAAAGCCTGCTGCCATAAGGAGACGTCGCGTGGAATTCGCTTTCTATTTCGCTGCCGGCGTCGCCGTACTGGCCACGCTGCGGGTCATCACCAACAGCAACCCGGTGCATGCCCTGCTCTACCTGATCATTTCCCTGCTGGCCATCTCGATGACCTTCTTCAGCCTCGGCGCACCCTTCGCCGGTGCCCTGGAGATCATCGTCTACGCTGGCGCCATCATGGTTCTGTTCGTCTTCGTGGTGATGATGCTCAACCTCGGCCCGGCCGTGGTCGAGCAGGAGCGCAAGTGGCTCACGCCCGGCATCTGGGTCGGGCCTTCGGCCCTGGCCCTGGTCCTGCTGGTGGAACTGCTGGTGGTCCTCGCCCGCACCCCGAGCGGTGCCGGCATCGGCCATACCACGGTAGACGCCAAGGCGGTCGGCATCAGCCTCTACGGCCCGTACCTGCTGGTGGTCGAACTGGCCTCCATGCTGTTGCTCGCGGCCCTGGTCGCTGCCTATCACCTGGGTCGTCAAGACGCCAAACAATAAAGGTTCGGCGGGCGCCCTGCGCCCGCCCCAAGGGAACGTAACGCTATGAACGCAATACCACTGGAACACGGCCTGGCCCTCGCCAGCGTCCTGTTCGCCCTCGGACTGGTCGGCTTGATGGTGCGACGCAACATCCTGTTCGTACTGATGAGCCTGGAAGTGATGATGAACGCCGCCGCCCTCGCCTTCGTGGTCGCCGGCAGCCGCTGGGGCCAACCCGACGGCCAGGTGATGTTCATCCTGGTGCTGAGCCTCGCGGCCGCCGAAGCGAGCATCGGCCTGGCGATCCTGCTGCAACTGTATCGCCGCTTCCACACCCTCGATATCGACGCTGCCAGCGAGATGCGCGGATGAACCTTCTACCTCTTACCTTCCTGTTCCCCCTGGTCGGCTTCCTGCTGCTGTCGTTCTCCCGCGGCAGGTGGTCGGAAAACCTTTCGGCGCTGGTCGGCGTCGGCTCGGTCGGCCTCTCCGCCCTGAGCGCGGCCTGGGCCATCTTCAGCTTCCACAGCAGTCCGCCGGAAGGCGGCGCCTACAGCCTGGTGCTGTGGCAGTGGATGGCGGCCGGCGACTTCAGCACCAACTTCACCCTGTACCTGGACGGCCTCTCGGTAACCATGCTCGGCGTGGTTACCGGCGTCGGCTTCCTGATCCACCTGTTCGCCTCCTGGTACATGCGTGGCGAAACCGGCTATTCGCGCTTCTTCGCCTACACCAACCTGTTCATTGCCAGCATGCTGTTCCTGGTGCTGGGCGACAACCTGCTGTTCCTCTACTTCGGCTGGGAAGGCGTGGGCCTGTGCAGCTACCTGCTGATCGGCTTCTACTACAGCAATCGCAACAACGGTAACGCGGCGCTCAAGGCATTCATCGTCACCCGCGTCGGCGACGTGTTCATGGCTTTCGGCCTGTTCATCCTGTTCCAGCAGTTCGGCACCCTGAACATCCAGGAGCTGCTGGTGCTGGCGCCGCAGAAGTTCCCGGAAGGCAACCTCTGGCTGACCCTGGCGACCCTGGCCCTGCTCGGCGGCGCGGTCGGCAAGTCCGCCCAACTGCCGCTGCAGACCTGGCTGGCCGACGCCATGGCCGGCCCGACCCCGGTCTCCGCGCTGATCCACGCCGCCACCATGGTGACCGCCGGCGTCTACCTGATCGCCCGTTGCCACGGCCTGTTCACCCTGGCCCCGGACATCCTCGAACTGGTCGGCATCGTCGGCGCGGTGACCCTGGTCCTGGCCGGCTTCGCCGCCCTGGTGCAGACCGATATCAAGCGCATCCTCGCCTACTCGACCATGAGCCAGATCGGCTACATGTTCCTCGCCCTCGGCGTCGGCGCCTGGGACGCGGCGATCTTCCACCTGATGACCCACGCCTTCTTCAAGGCCCTGCTGTTCCTCGCCTCGGGCGCGGTGATCGTCGCCTGCCACCACGAGCAGAACATCTTCAAGATGGGCGGGCTGTGGAAGAAGCTGCCGCTGGCCTACGCCAGCTTCGTGGTCGGCGGCGCGGCGCTGGCCGCCCTGCCCTTCCTCACCGCGGGCTTCTACTCCAAGGACGAGATCCTCTGGGAGGCCTTCGCCAGCGGCCATCGCGAGTTGCTGATCGCCGGCCTGGTGGGTGCGTTCCTGACCTCGATCTACACCTTCCGCCTGATCTTCGTCGCCTTCCACGGCGAGCCGAAGACCGAAGCCCACGCCGGCCACGGGATTTCCCACTGGTTGCCGCTCAGCGTGCTGATCGTCCTGTCGACCTTCGTCGGCGCCCTGATCACCCCGCCGCTGGCTGGCGTCCTGCCGGAAAGCGTCGGCCACGCCGGTGGCGAAGCCAAGCACAGCCTGGAACTGGCCTCGGGCGCCATCGCCATCGCCGGCATCCTGCTGGCCGGCCTGCTGTTCCTCGGCCAGCGCCGCTTCGTCAGCGCCCTGGCGAAGAGCGCCCCGGGTCGCTTCTTCGGTACCTGGTGGTACCACGCCTGGGGCTTCGACTGGCTGTACGACAAGCTGTTCGTGAAACCCTACCTGCTGCTCTGCCAATTGCTGGGGCGCGACCCCATCGACCGTACCCTGGGCGTCGTTCCGTTCAGCGTGCGCGGCGGACACAACCTCCTCAGCCTCACCGAGAACGGCCGCCTGCGCTGGTACGCCGCTTCCCTGGTGGGTGGCGCCGCCATCCTGCTCGGCGCGCTGCTGCTGGCCTAACGAATTCACGGAGAGACTGAGCCTGTCATGATTCTGCCCTGGCTAATCCTGATCCCCTTCATCGGCGGTTTCCTCTGCTGGATCGCCGAACACAGCAGCAAGACCCTGCCCCGCTGGATCGCGCTGCTTTCGATGACCCTGGTCCTGATCCTGAGCCTGTGGATCTGGGCCACCGGCGACTTCCAGCTGGCGCCCGCGCCCGGCGGCGAGCCGGAATGGACCCTGCAATTCAAGGTGCTGTGGATCGAGCGTCTCGGCATCAGCGTCCACCTGGCGATGGATGGCCTGTCGCTGCTGATGGTCGCCCTCACCGGCCTGCTCGGCGTGCTCTCGGTCCTCTGCTCGTGGAACGAGATCCAGCGCCGCATCGGCTTCTTCCATCTGAACCTGCTGTGGATCCTGGGCGGTGTGATCGGCGTGTTCCTCGCCATCGACCTGTTCCTGTTCTTCTTCTTCTGGGAAATGATGCTGGTGCCGATGTACTTCCTCATCGCGCTGTGGGGACACAGCTCCGATGACGGCAAGAAGACCCGCATCTACGCCGCCACCAAGTTCTTCATCTTCACCCAGGCCAGCGGCCTGGTGATGCTGGTGGCGATCCTCGGCCTGGTGTTCGTCAACTTCAATGCCACCGGCGTGATCACCTTCGACTACGCCACCCTGCTGAAGACCCAGCTGAGCCCCCACGTGGAATGGCTGCTGATGCTCGGCTTCTTCGTCGCCTTCGCAGTGAAGATGCCAGTGGTGCCGGTGCATTCCTGGCTGCCGGACGCCCACGCCCAGGCGCCCACCGCCGGCTCCGTGGACCTCGCCGGCATCCTCCTGAAGACCGCCGCCTACGGCCTGATCCGCTTCGCCCTGCCGCTGTTCCCCAACGCCTCGGCGGAATTCGCGCCGATCGCCATGTGGCTCGGCATCATCGGCATCTTCTACGGTGCCCTGCTGTCCTTCGCGCAGACCGACATCAAGCGCCTGGTCGCCTACTCCAGCGTTTCGCACATGGGCTTCGTGATGATCGGCATCTACTCCGGCAGCCAGGTCGCGCTGCAGGGCGTGGTGGTACAGATGATCGCCCACGGCCTCTCCGCCGCGGCGCTGTTCATCCTCTGCGGCCAGCTCTACGAGCGCCTGCATACCCGCGACATGCGCAAGATGGGCGGCCTGTGGTCGCGCATGCCCTACCTGCCGGCGATCAGCCTGTTCTTCGCCTCGGCGTCGCTGGGCCTGCCCGGCACCGGCAACTTCGTCGGCGAGTTCCTGATCCTGATCGGCGCCTTCAAGGTGGTCCCGGTGATCATCGTGATCGCCACCTTCGGCCTGGTCTTCGCCTCGGTCTACTCGCTGATCATGATCCACCGCGCCTACTTCGGACCCAGCCAGTCCGACGAGCCGATCCTCGGCCTCGACGCCCGCGAACTGAGCATGGTGCTCGGCCTGGCGGTCCTGCTGGTCCTGCTCGGGGTCTACCCGCAGCCGGTGCTGGACATCTCCGCGGCCAGCATGCACGGCGTGCAGCAATGGCTGGGCGCAGCCCTTTCCACCCTTGCAGGACGGTAGTCGCGAAATGACCTTTACGATCCAACACTTCATCGCGCTCCTGCCACTGCTGATCACCAGCGCCACCCTGGTGGTGGTGATGCTGGCGGTAGCCTGGAAACGCAATCACTCGTTCACCGCCACTCTCTCGGTGATCGGCCTCAACCTGGCCCTGCTGTCGCTGCTGCCGGTCCTCGGCGTCACCCCGATCGAGGTGACCCCGCTGGTGCTGGTGGACAACTACGCCTGCTTCTACATGGCCCTGGTGCTGGTCTCCGCCCTGGCCTGCGTGACCCTCGCCCACGCCTACATGGAAAGCTATCCGGGTAACCGCGAAGAGCTGTACCTGCTCCTGCTGCTGGCCACCGCCGGCGGCCTGGTGCTGGTCAGCGCGCAGCACCTGGCCAGCCTGTTCATCGGCCTGGAGCTGCTCTCGGTCCCGGTCTACGGGATGGTCGCCTACGCCTTCTTCAACAAGCGCTCGCTGGAAGCCGGCATCAAGTACACCGTGCTCTCGGCCGCCGGCTCCGCCTTCCTGCTGTTCGGCATGGCCCTGCTCTACGCCGAGTCCGGTACCCTGGGCTTCGCCGGCCTTGGCGCCAAGGTTGCCGAGCACGTGCTGAGCGGTCCGCTGGTCAGCGTTGGCGTCGGCATGATGCTGGTCGGCCTGGGCTTCAAGCTGTCGCTGGTGCCCTTCCACCTGTGGACCCCGGACGTCTACGAAGGCGCCCCGGCACCGGTCTCGGCGTTCCTCGCCACCGCCAGCAAGGTCGCGGTGTTCGCCGTGCTGCTGCGGCTGTTCCAGATCGCCCCGGCGGCCCTGGACAACCAACTGCTGAACATCTCCCTGAGCGTCATCGCGGTCGCCTCGATCCTCTTCGGCAACCTGCTGGCACTGACCCAGAGCAACATCAAGCGCCTGCTCGGCTACTCGTCCATCGCCCACCTGGGCTACCTGCTGGTCGCCCTGATCGCCAGCAAGGGCATGGCCGTGGAAGCGGTCGGCGTCTACCTGGCCACCTACGTACTGACCTCCCTCGGCGCGTTCGGCGTGATCACCCTGATGTCCACCCCGTACAGCGGCCGCGACGCCGATGCGCTGTTCGAGTACCGCGGCCTGTTCTGGCGCCGGCCGGTGCTGACCGCGGTGATGACCGTGATGATGCTGTCGCTGGCAGGCATCCCGCTGACCGCCGGCTTCATCGGCAAGTTCTACGTGATCGCGGTCGGCGTCGAGTCGCACCTGTGGTGGCTGATCGGCGCCCTGGTGCTGGGCAGCGCCATCGGCCTGTACTACTACCTGCGGGTCATGGTCACCCTGTTCCTGGTCGAGCCCGGCATCCGCCAGCACGACGCACCGTTCAACTGGGGCCAGCGCGCCGGCGGCATCATGCTGGTGGCCATCGCCCTGCTGGCGTTCTTCCTCGGCGTCTACCCGCAGCCGCTGCTGGAAATCCTCCAGCATTCCGGCCTGGCCCTCGCCGGCTGAGTCGCCCGCTCCACGAAAACCCCGCCTCGGCGGGGTTTTTCTTTGGCCCGCCCCACGCACCCTGCCCCGCTGCCGTGGCATGCTCCGCGCTCCATGGATGAACCCGGAGGCCTCATGCCCACCTTCCACGATGTCGACGTCCTGCGACACAACAGCGCCAGTTGGGACGCCCAGGCCGCCCGTGACTGCGAATGGTCGCGACCGGTCAGCGCCGAAGAGGTCGCCGCCGCACGCCGCGGCGACTGGGCGGTAAAGCTGACCCCAGGCGCGTTACCCACTCACTGGCTGGGCGACGTACGCGGCCGCGAGATCCTCTGCCTGGCCTCGGCCGGCGGCCAGCAGGCGCCGATCCTTGCCGCCGCCGGCGCACGGGTCACGCTGTTCGACGCCTCGGCGGGACAGCTGGACAAGGACCGCCAGGTCGCCGCCCGCGACCGCCTCGAACTGGCCTGCGTGCAGGGCGACATGCGCGACCTCTCGACCTTCGCCGATGCCTCCTTCGACCTGGTCTTCAATCCCATCTCCAATCTCTACGTCGACGATGTCCTGCCGGTCTGGCGCGAATGCGCGCGGGTGCTGCGGCCGGGCGGCAAGCTGCTGGCGAGCTTCTACAACCCGGCGCTGTTCATCGAGGACCGCTCGCCGGAACTGGCAGAGCAGGGCCTGATCCGGCCGCGACATCGCCTGCCCTACTCCGACCTGGAAAGCCTCTCCGCCGAAGCCCTCGCGGCGAAGCGCGAGAAAGGCGAAGCCCTGGTGTTCGGCCATAGCCTGACCCAGCAGATCGCCGGCCAGCTCGCCGCCGGCCTGCTGCTGCAGGATTTCTACGAAGACTGGCAACCGCACCCGCGCTTCGTCATCGACCGCTTCATGCCGACCTTCCTCGCCACCTGCGCGCTCAAGCCGAAGTCCGCCGCCGGTTGACAGCGGCGCGCGCGGACCTTAGAGTCCGCGCTCCCTTCCCGCCTGTGCTGCTGAGCGGAAAGACGCCAGCCTCCGGTTTCCACCGGACGGCTTCGCATCGTCTGTAGAGCGGCACTGTCATGTCCAAACATTCCCGGCTTGAAAAAGCCTTCCTGCGCAGCGGCATCCTCGTCGACCGCCAGCAGGACATCGTCACCCTCACCCGTCGTCACGACGGTACTTCGGCCCAGGTCCTGCTGCCCGCTAGCTTCGCGCTGGAGGAAAAGGCCGTGCGCCAGTTGCTCGACTTCGCCTCGGTCCAGGCGCCCGGCGACACCGGGCACGTCTGCAAGGCCTGCGCCACGCCGGACTTCCATCCCGGTAGCATCGCCCCGGTCGGCTCCATCGTCGCCAGTACGGCGGACTTCGTCATTCCCGCTGCCATCGGCACCGACATCAATTGCGGCATGCGCCTGCTGCGTACCGGCCTGACCCTGTCCAGCGCCGAGGAGCACAGGCAAGCCCTGGTCGCCGGCCTGACCCACGTCCTGCTGCGTAACGGCCGCGACGTACCATTGCGGGTCCAGGCGTTCGAAGCGCTGTTCGCCGAAAGCCCCGGGCACTGCCTGGAGCGTCTCAGCGAAGACGGCCTGTGGGCCGAGGTCGACCAAGCGCGGCTGTTCCGCGAGCTACAGGGCTGCATCGGCCTGGATGAATTCGGCGGGCGTCTCGAGTATGCCCCCGAGGCCTTGCGCGATCGCCGCCGCAGCCTGATCCGCGATCCCGGCCTGGGTACCACCGGTTCCGGCAATCACTTCGTCGAGTTGCAGGTGGTGGACCGCCTGCTCGACCGCCACCAGGCCTTCGCCCTGGGCCTCAGGGCCGACGAACTGGTGGTGATGATCCACAGCGGCTCGCGCGATGTCGGCTTCCACGTCGGCCAGCGCTGGATGGACCGTGCCCGCACCGCCTGGCCGCGCGGCCGACGCCACCCCGCGTCCGGCCTCTACGCGCTGGGCGGCGAGCTGGCCGGAGAATACCTCCAGGCCATGGGTGGCGCTGCGCGCTATGCCTGGCTGAACCGGGTGGTGCTGGCGGAGCTGGTGCGCAAGGTCTTGCGCGAGACCTTCCAGCGCGACGACAGCGCCCTGCTGGTGGACGTCCCGCACAACGTGGTGCTCCAGGAACAGGGCCTGAATCTCCACCGCAAGGGCGCCACGCCGGCCCGCCAGGGCGACCTGCTGCTGATTCCCGGCTCGATGGGCGACTACTCGTACATCGCCAGCGGCCTGGGCCACCCGGACTGGCTATGGTCCTGCAGCCATGGGGCCGGCCGCAGCATCCGCCGGCAGGCGCTACGAGCGCTGAAAGGCCCGGGCGACAGCGCGCTGCCCTGGCACTGTGTGACCCTCCGTGAGGAGCGCCGCATCGAAGAGGCCCCGGGCGCCTACAAGCCGGTGGGGCCGGTGATCGATACCCAGGAGCGTGCCGGGCTGATCCGGCCGCTGGTGCGCTTGCGTCCGTGGCTGACCTTCAAGGCCTGAAACGAACAAGCCCCGCATTCGCGGGGCTTGTCTGCCACGGGCGCGACTCAGGCCTGTGGTTCTTCCTCGCGACCAGTGAACAGGTCCCAGCTGGCCATGAACAGCGCGGCGATCAGCGGGCCGATGACGAAGCCGTTGAGGCCGAACAGGGCCATACCGCCGAGGGTGGAGATCAGCACCACGTAGTCCGGCATCTTGGTGTCCTTGCCGACCAGGATCGGGCGCAGGATGTTGTCCACCAGGCCGATCACCACCACGCAGAACAGGATCAGCACTACGCCCTGCCAGATCGCCCCGGTGAGCAGGAAATAGGCCGCCACCGGCGCCCAGATCAGCGCCGCGCCGATGGCCGGCAGCAGCGACAGGAAGGCCATCAGGGTGCCCCAGAGCAAGGCGCCCTCGATGCCCAGCACCCAGAAGATCAGGCCGCCGAGAGCGCCCTGGGTGGCAGCCACGGCGATGTTGCCCTTCACCGTGGCGCGGATCACCGTGGTGAACTTGGCGAACAGGTGGTGCTTGTGTTCCTGGCTCAGCGGCACCGCCTGCTTGATCCGCCGGCCGAGCACGCGACCGTCGCGGAGGAGGAAGAACAGCAGGTAGAGCATGATGCCGAAGCTGATGACGAAGTCGAGGGTGTTCTGGCCGATGCTGAACGCCTTGGTCGCCACCACCTGGCTGGCCTGCATGGCCACCGAGGAGAGCTTCTCCTGCAGGCTCGAGAGATTGGCCAGGTCGAAGCGCTCCAGCCACTGGTGCACCGATGGCGGCAAGGCGGCCACCGCCTGCTGCAGGTAGGCGGCGAAGTTCAGTTCGCCGGACTTGACCCGCTGGTAGACGCTCGCGCCTTCCTGCACCAGCGAACCGGCGATGAAGATCACCGGGATGATCACGATCAGCACGCAGATCAGCAGGGTGATCAGCGCGGCGAGGTTCTTCCGATCCCTCAGACGCACCTGCAGGCGGCGTTGCACCGGGGCGAAGATGATCGCCAGGATGGTGCCCCAGAACACCGCGCCGTAGAACGGCAGCAAGAGCCAGCCGAAGGCGAGCGTGACCACCGCCAGCAACAGGAGAAAAGTCCGGGATTCCAGTTTCGTGTCGAGCATGTCCAATCCATCTGGCAGTGGGAAGCAAAGCATTAGTCAGCCGGCGGAGGTGGATCGTTCACGACTGCCGGCCGACTCCGCCGAATAATGACAGGAAGGCTCTGTGGCGCACCACTGCCGGCTGGCTCTTTTGCCGGCAGCGGTCGCGCGGGGGAAGGGTCAGATGCGGAACTGACCGACCAGCCGGCCCAGGCCCTGGCCCAGTTGCGCCAGGCTGCGGGCGGTCTGCGCGCCCTGCTGGGCCTCGTCGGCGACGCTGTCCACCGCGCCGGCGATCTGGTGCACGCTGCGGTTGATCTCCTCGGCCACCGCGGTCTGTTCCTCGGCGGCGCTGGCGATCTGCGCGTTCATCGCGTTGATGGTGGCAATCAACTGGGCGATGGCGTCCAGCGAATCGCCGGCCTGGTTGGCCTGGTTGCTGGTGCCCTCGCCGGCCTCGCCGGAACGGCGCATGGCGTCGACCGCGGCGTTGGTGCCCTGCTGCAGGCGATCGATCATGCCCTGGATTTCCTGGGTGCTCTGCTGGGTGCGGCTGGCCAGCGCCCGCACTTCGTCGGCGACCACCGCGAAGCCACGTCCGGCCTCGCCGGCACGGGCCGCCTCGATGGCCGCGTTGAGCGCCAGCAGGTTAGTCTGTTCGGCAATCGAGCGGATCACCCCGAGCACGCTGACGATCGACTGCACGTCCTGTTGCAGGCTGTCCAGCGAGGAACCGCTGTCGCGGATCTCGTCCACCAGCGCGTGGATGCGCTCGATGCTGCCGTCCACCACGCGCTTGGCCGCCTGGCCTTCGTGGTCGGTCTGCTGCGCGGCCTCGGCGGCGCGCTGGGCGCTCTGCGCCACTTCATGGGCGGCGGCGGACATCTCGTTGATCGCGGTGGCGACCTGATCGGTCTCGTGGCGCTGGCGCTCCATGGCCTGCTCGGAACGCTCGGCCTGGGCCGACATCTGCTCCACCAGTTGCTTGAGGTCGCCGGTCATCCCGGCGATCTGCCGCACCAGACCGTGGATCTTCTCGACGAAGCGGTTGAAGGAACCGGCCAGCTCGCCCAGCTCGTCGTGGCTGGTCACCGGCAGGCGGCGGGTCAGGTCGCCCTCGCCGGCGGCGATGTCGTCGAGGTTCTGGCGGATCTGGTGCAGCGGACGCAGCATCGCGTTGGCCACCGCCAGGCCGATCACCAGCAGGACCACCAGGAGGACCCCGGCGATCGCCACGATGCTGGCGATCAGGGTGCCGATACGCTCGTCGATGGCTTGCTTGATCTCCACCAGTTGGGCCTCGACGCCGTCGAGGTTGATCGCCGAGCCGATCACCATGTCCCACTTCGGCAGGTACAGGGTGTACGACAGCTTCGGCACCATGACGCTTTCGTTACCCGGCAGCGGCGAGGTATAGGTCACGTAGTGGCTGCCGTTCTTGCCTGCCTCCACCAGTTCGCGGTTGAGGTAGACGCCGCTGGGATCGCGGCGGTCGCGGAAGCTCTTGCCGACGTCCACCGGGCTGTCGCCACGGAACAGGCGCACCACCTGGGAGTCGTAGCCGAAGATATAGCCGTCCTTGCCGTACTTGACCTTCGACAGGCGCGCAATGGCCTCGGCGCGGGCGTTCAGGTCGCCGTTGGCCGAGCGGTCGTACTCGGCCTGGATACTGCCCATGGCGATCTGCACATAGTGCTCGAGTTCGGCACGACGGTCGCCGAGCAGGCGCTCGCGGGTATCCTTGACTTCGGTATCAGCCTGTTTTTTCAGGATCAGCACCGCTCCGCCGCTGAGCACCAGGGCGAAGAGCAGCACCGGCACCATGGCCAGCAGGAGGACTTTGGATTTCAGGGTCAGACGCATCATCAACTCCTAGCATGACGCCCAATAAAAAACGGGATTCCCGTTTCATCGGCAATCCCGTCGGAAGCTTAAGCGGCCGGCCCGACATTCCGTCAGGCGACCGCCCGAAATAGGACTCAGAGCAACATCGCGGCGGCCCAGCCGAACACCAGCAACGGCAGGTTGTAGTGCAGGAAGGTCGGCACCACGGTGTCCCAGATGTGATTGTGTTGGCCGTCGACGTTGAGCCCGGAGGTCGGCCCGAGGGTCGAGTCCGACGCCGGAGAACCTGCATCCCCCAGCGCGCCGGCGGTGCCGACGATGCTGACGATGGCCAGCGGGCTGAAGCCCAGTTGCACCGCCAGCGGGACGAAGATCGCGGCGATGATCGGCACGGTGGAGAACGACGAGCCGATGCCCATGGTGACCAGCAGGCCGACCAGCAGCATCAGCATGGCGCCGACCGCCTTGCTGTTGCCGATCCAGGCCACCGAGGCGTCGACCAGGCTCTGCACCTCGCCGGTGGCCTTCATCACCTCGGCGAAACCGGCCGCGGCGATCATGATGAAACCGATGGTGGCCATCATCTTCATGCCTTCGGTGAACAGGTCGTCGGTCTCCTTCCAGCGCACCACGCCGGACAGCGAGAAGACCACAAAACCGACCAGCGCGCCGATGATCATCGAGTCCAGCCACAGCTGCACGACGAACGCGGCGACGATGGAGACCCCGGCCACCGCCAGGCTTTTCGGGCTATAGCTGACATCGACGCGTTCGGCCTGCTCGATCCGCTGCAAGTCGTAGACGCGCTTGCGGCGGTAGCTGAACAGCACCGCGATGAGCAACCCGGCGAGCATGCCCAGGGCCGGGATGAACATGGCGTGGGTGACGTTGATCCCGCTGACGTTGACGCCGTTGCGCGCCACGTTGGCCAGCAGGATTTCATTGAGGAAGATGTTGCCGAAGCCCACCGGCAGGAACATGTACGGGGTGATGAGGCCGAAGGTGATGACGCAGGCGATCAATCGCCGGTCGATCTGCAGCTTGCTCAGCACATAGAGCAGCGGCGGCACCAGCAGCGGGATGAAGGCGATGTGGATCGGCAGGATATTCTGCGAGGATACCGCCACGCAGAGCAGCAGGCCGACCAGAATCCACTTGAACGCACCGGCGCCCTTGCCCTGCTCGTCGTGCCGGCCGAGCAGCGCCAGGACCTTGTCGGCCAGCGCATGGGCCACGCCGGAGCGAGCGATGGCCACGGCGAAGGCGCCGAGCATGGCGTACGACAGGGCCACCGTGGCACCCCCGCCGAGGCCGCCGTTGAAGGCCTTGAGAGTCCCCTCCAGGCCTAGGCCACCGAACAGTCCGCCGACCACCGCGCCGATGATCAGCGCCAGCACGACATGCACACGGCAAAGGCTGAGGACGAGCATCAGTGCGACCGCCAGCACCACTGCGTTCATCGTTGAACTCCTTGCAAATGAAACGAACCCGGCCGCCTGCGACCGAAAAAAGGGGCGTACTCTGCTACAGCCATCCCCGCCTGTCAAAGCCGCGCATGGGCGAATGTCGCCTGGCTATAAACCGTTGTGCACGGTTCTTGCGTGCGATTCGCCGCACGACGGCAATCCGGCGCCAGCGAACGAACCGTCGTCAAGAATGGGCGAGCCCTGCCGATAAGCCTTGGGCCCCCGCAGTTTCTTCGTACAAGGACCCCTCCCATGTTCCTTCGCCGCCTGTCCATCCAATGGAAGATCACCCTGCTGGCAGGCCTCTGCCTGCTCGGCGTGGTCGCCTTGCTGGTCGGCCTTTCGGTCTACCGCATGCAGCACAGCAGCGTACTGGTGAAAAGCGCCAGTACGCAGATGCTCGACGAATCGGCGCGCCTGCGCCTGGAAGCCCGCGGGGAATTGCAGGCGTTGCGCATCCAGCGCTATTTCATGGATGCCTTCCAGTACGGCAAGGGTTTCTCCCGGCAGATCCTGTTCCTCCGCGACCAGGCGCAGAAGCGCTTCCTCGACGCCTACGACCTGCGCGAAGACCTGACCCGCCAGGTGCGCACCGCGCTCGCCGCCAATCCCGAGGTGCTCGGCCTGTACGTGGTCTTCGAACCCAACGCACTGGACGGCAAGGACGAACTGTTCGTCGACCAGCCCGCCCTGGGCAGCAACGACAAGGGACGCTTCTCCCTGTACTGGGCGCAGGCCACGCCGGGACAGCTGGAGTCCGAGTCGATGGTCGAGTCCGAACTCGCCGACACCAGCAGCGGGCCCAGCGGCGCGGCCTACAACGCCTGGTACACCTGCCCGAAGGAAAGCGCTCAACCCTGCGTGCTCGATCCCTACTTCGACAAGGTCGGCGAGCGCCAACTGCTGATGACCAGCATCGCCTTCCCCCTCGAACTGGATGGCAAGGTGATCGGCGTGATGGGCCTGGACATCAACCTGAGCAATCTGCAGGCGCTCAGCGAACAGGGCAACCGCGAACTCTACGACGGCGTCGGCCAGGTCGGCATCCTCAGCCCGGCCGGGCTGTTCGCCGGCAACAGCCGCGACGCCGGCCTGCTCGGCAAGAACCTGGCCAAGGCGGATCCGCAGCACGCCGGCGAACTCCTGCAACTGCTGGCCGCCGGCAAGAGCCAATTGTTCAACGAGAACGACGACCTCAAGGTGCTGCAACCGTTGCAGCCGATTCCCGGCGCCAAGCCCTGGGGCGTGCTCCTCGAAGTGCCGAAGAGCGCCCTCCTCGGCCCGGCCCTGGCGCTGGAGCGGCAACTGGACGACATGCGTCGCGAAGGCACCTGGGTCGAACTGGGCCTCGGCCTCGGCGCCGCGGTGCTCGGCCTGCTGGTGCTGTGGTTGACCGCCCGCGGCGTGACCCGGCCGATCCTCGGCGTCGCCCACATGCTGCGCGACATCGCCAGCGGCGAAGGCGACCTGACCCAGCGTCTGCCGCACACCGGGCGCGACGAGCTGGGCGAACTGGCCGGATGGTTCAACCGTTTCCTCGACAAGCTGCAGCCGATCATCCGCGACGTGAAGGTCTCGGTGCGCGATGCGCGCAGTACCGCCGACCAGTCGGCGGCGATTTCCAGCCAGACCAGCGCCGGCATGCAGCAGCAGTTCCGCGAGATCGACCAGGTCGCCACCGCATCCCACGAGATGACCGCCACTGCCCAGGACGTCGCCCGTAGCGCCGCCCAGGCCGCCGACGCTGCGCGCGGTGCCGACCAGGCGACCCGCGACGGTCTGGCGCTGATCGACCGCACCACCCAGGGCATCGACAGCCTGGCCGCCAACCTGACCAGCGCCATGGGCCAGGTCGAGCAACTGGCCAGCAGCAGCGAGGAAATCGGTTCGGTGCTGGAAGTGATCCGCGCCATCGCCGAGCAGACCAACCTGCTGGCGCTCAACGCGGCCATCGAGGCGGCCCGCGCCGGCGACGCCGGCCGCGGCTTCGCGGTGGTCGCCGACGAAGTGCGCAACCTCGCCCGGCGCACCCAGGACTCGGTGGAACAGATCCGCGGAGTGATCGAAGGCCTGCAACAGGGCACCCGCGACGTGGTCGACGCCATGCACGGCAGCCATCGCCAGGCCCAGGGCAGCGTCGAGCAGGTGGATGAAGCGGTGGCCGCGCTGCAACGGATCGGCGAGGCGGTGACGGTGATCAACGACATGAACCTGCAGATCGCCAGCGCCGCCGAGGAACAGAGCTCGGTAGCCGAGGAGATCAACCGCAATGTCGCGGCGATCCGCGACGTCACCGAGTCGCTGTCGAGCCAGGCCGAGGAATCGGCCCAGGTCAGTCAGTCGCTGAACCGCCTGGCCAACCACCAGCAGGGCCTGATGGAACAGTTCAAGGCCTGACCGTTCACGGCCTGAATAGCGCCGGGGGGCCGTAGGTCCCCCAGATCGCCAGGCGGGCCAGCGAGCGCAGCCAGCCACGCAGACGCGCCGGGGCTCCCGCCTCGGCCACCTTCGCTGCCGCTGTCCCGGCCTGTCGCGGCTCGCCGCGCTCGCTGCGCAACGCGTTTTCCACGGCCTGCTCGTAGCGAGCCTGCGCGGGTAACCGCGGCGACCGCCCCTCCTCTCGCTGTCCACTGGACTCGCCCAACAGGAACACCAGCACCGGCAGCATCAGCGCCCAGCGCCAGCGGCCCGTACCCGTCCGCCGTTTCATCGTCCAAGACCTCCTTGCAAGAAGCCCGGGATGCTAGGGAAAGCGCAGGAGGAAATCTTGCCGGGACTGTCGGCAAATGGTGAAGAACTGTTAAGCCCTGGCGGCGCGGCCGCTCTTCTGCAACGACAACTCGATGCTCACTCGCAGGCCGCCCAGCGGGCTGTCTTCGAGACTCAGGCGGCCACCGCAGGCCTCGGCGATGTCGCGCGCGATGCCCAGGCCCAGGCCATGGCCGCTGACCTGCTCGTCGAGCCGGGTACCCCGCTCGAGCACCGCCTGGCGCTGGTCGGGGAGGATGCCGGGGCCGTCATCGTCGACCTCCAGGCGGACCATGCCCTCGCCCTGCGCGACAGTCAGGCGGACTTCGCTATCGGCCCACTTGCAGGCGTTGTCCAGCAGATTGCCGAGCATCTCCAGCAGGTCCTCGCGGTCCCATGGCAGGCGCAGCCCCGGTGGCGCGCTCCAGCTCACCTGCAGGTGCGGGCCGTGGATCAGGCGCAGGGTGTCGCACAGCGACGGCAACTCCTCGGCGCAATCGAAATGTGCGCCAGGCAGCGCTTCGCCGACCAGGCGCGCCTTGCCCAACTCGCGACCGAGGCGCTGCTGGATCTGTTCCAGCTGTTCGCGCAGGACCTGTTGCAACTCCGGCTGGCGCGCCATCTCCTCGCGCTCGGCGAGGCTGACCAGCACGGCCAGCGGCGTCTTCAGGGCGTGACCGAGGTTGCCCAGGGCGTTGCGCGAACGCTTCAGGGTCTCCTCGGTGTGCGCCAGCAGGTGGTTGATCTGCTCCACCAGCGGCTCCAGCTCCTCGGGAGCCTGGTTGTCCAGTTGGCTACGCTGGCCCTGCTGCAACTGGGCGATCTGCAGGCGCACCTCCTCCAGCGGACGCAGCGAACGACGCACGGTCAGGCGCTGCAACAGCAATACCAGGAGCAGCGCCAGGGCGCCGGCGCCCAGACCCATCCACTGCACGCGGGCGAAGCTTTCCAGGATCGGCGTATAGTCCTGCGCCACCACGATCCGCAGCTTCTGGCCCATGCGCTTGTAGTGGCCGCGGAACACCAGCAGTCGCTGCTCCTCGGGCCCATCGACCAGGCCCTGCACCAGCCCTTTCTTGTGCGGCACCTCCAGCTCGCTGTCCCACAGGGAGCGTGAGCGCCAGGTGTCCTTTTCCAGCTCGATGACGAAATAGCGCCCGGAATACGGGCGCTGGAACGCCGGGTTGAGGCGTTGCTCGTCCAGTTGCATGCCGTTCGGCCCGCGCACCATGGCCACCAGCAGGTTCTCCGCCTCCTCCCGCAGGTTGCCGGCGAAATAGCGCCGCAGGCCCTGGTCGAACAGCCACAGGCCGGTCTGCGCGAGGACCAGCCCGACCACCAGCAGCACCGCGAACAGGCCGACGCTCAGGCGCCGCTGGATCGACCTCATCCGGCGGCCACCCCGGCGTAGCGGTAACCCTGGCCACGGCGGGTCTCGATCACCTCGCGGCCGAGCTTGCGCCGCAGGTGGTTGACGTGGACCTCGATGACGTTGGAATCGCGTTCGGTCTCGCCGTCGTACAGATGCTCGGCCAGGTGCCCCTTGGACAGGACCTGGCCGGGGTGCAGCATGAAATAGCGCAGCAGGCGGAATTCGGCGGCGGTCAGGTCGACGTCGGCGCCGTTCAGGCACACGCACTGGCGCTGCTCGTCCAGGCGCAGCCCAGCGGCCTCCAGCTGGCTCTGGTTGGCCAGCCCATGGGCGCGGCGCAACAGGGCCTGGATGCGCAAGGCCAACTCTTCCGGATGGAACGGCTTGGTCAGGTAGTCGTCGGCACCGGCCTTGAGGCCATCGATGCGTTCGGCCCAGGAACCGCGCGCGGTGAGGATCAGCACCGGAGTCGCGAGTCCCAGCCCACGCCACTCCTGGAGTATCTCCAGGCCGGGGCGCCCGGGCAGGCCGAGGTCGAGGATGATCAGGTCGTAGGGCTCGCTGGCGCCCTGCACCGCCGCGTCGCGGCCGTCGGCCAGCCAGTCCACCGCGTAGCCCTGGCGGGTCAGGCTGGCCATCAGTTCGTCGGCCAGGGGAACGTGATCCTCAACCAGCAGCAACCGCATCAGTCGTCTTCCTCGTCCTTCAGGATGCGGCCGTTGCGGGCATCCAGTTCCAGTTCACGCACGACGCCGTCGCGGGTGAGCAGTTCCACCTCGTAGACATAGACGTCGTCTTCCTCTTCCAGCTCGACCTCCAGCAGGCGCGCCCCGGGGTAACGCCCCAGGGCTTCCTGCATGAGGGATTCGAGCGGCTGTATCACACCGTCCTGGCGCAGGCGCAGGACCTCGTCCTGGTCCAGGTCGCGCGCCATCGCCTCGAGGCTGATGACCGCCAGGACCAGTGCGATGATCCCGGCGTAGCGCATGAGCCACTTCATCAGTCGTCCTGGTGGTCCTTGAGCACGGCGCCGGTAGCGGCATCCAGCTCCAGGTCCCACTTCACGCCCTGCGGGTCGCGCAACTCGACCTGGTAGATGTAGCGGCCGTATTCCTCTTCCAGCTCGGTATCGTGGACGCTCGAGCCGGGATGCTTGGCGATGGCGTTCTTGTTCAGCTCTTCGAAGGACTTGATGGTCCCGGCGTCACGCAGCTTCAGCGCCTCGTCCGGGCCGAGGTCGCGGGCCTGGGCCAGGCCGGCAGTCAGGGCGATGGCGGTGGCGGCGAACAGGGCAGTCAGTTTCTTCATGGGAATCTCTCCGTGGGAATCAATCGTGTTGCTTTCGACGGTTTGCAGATTAACCGGGCGCTCTTAATTGAAGCTGAATTTGCCGCAAGGACATGGCCGGGGCGCGCCATAGGGTAGCGGAAAGCCTCTGCGATGGGGCTCGCCGGCGTTCGAAAGCGCTTGGTCCTGCGACAACTCGTCCTATAATCGCCGGTTCGCAAGGGAGAAGACCAGCATGCCAGCCATCCAGATCAAGTCCCCCGCACTGACCCTCAAGGCCGGTCGCCGCGCCCTCGCCCGCATCCGCGAGCGCGGACTGCAGCCGGCCGACGTCGGCATCGTCCCCGGTGCCGCCGGCGGGCCAAAGGCGCTGGGCATCCAGGGACTGGACCTGGCGATCTTCGGCGAGTGGCTGCCGCGCGCCCCGCGCGAACGCTCGCTGATCGGCGCCTCCATCGGTTCCTGGCGCTTCGCCAGCGCCTGCCTGCCCGACGCCGTGGCCGGCCTCACCCGCCTCGGCGAGCTGTACACCCGGCAGCGTTTTCCCAAAGGCGTGAGCATCGCCGAAGTCTCGCGCAAGTGCGCGGCGATGCTCGACGACCTGCTCGCCGGCCAGGACGCGCGGATCCTCGACAACCCGCTGTACCGCCTCAACGTGGTGGTGGTGAAGAGCCACGGGCGCCTCGCCCACGACCACAAGGCCAGCCTCGGCCTGGGGCTGTCCTCGGTGATCCGCGACAACCTGATCGGCCGCCGCCACCTGCACCGCCACTTCGAACGGGTGATCCTGCATGACGCCCGCCAGGCGCCGCCGCTGGCCGCGCTGACCGACTTCCCGTCGCGCTACCTGCACCTGGACGGCGGCAACCTGCGCCAGGCGCTGCTCGCCTCCGGCTCGATCCCGATGGTCATGGAAGGCGTCCGCGACCTGCCTGGCGCCGGCCCCGGCACCTACCGCGACGGCGGCCTGCTCGACTACCATCTCGACCTGCCCTACGAGGACCGCGGCGTGGTGCTCTACCCGCACTTCACCGACAAGGTGATCCCCGGCTGGTTCGACAAGGGCTTGCCCTGGCGCCGTGGCGACGCCGGGCGCCTGCAGGACGTGCTGCTGCTGGCGCCGTCGCGCGAGTACCTGGCGCGCCTGCCGCACGCCAAGCTGCCGGACCGCAAGGACTTCACCCGCTACCTCGGCGACGACGACGGCCGCGAGCGCTACTGGCGCCAGGCGATGGCGGAAAGCCGCAGGCTCGGCGACGAATTCCTCGAACTGGTCGACGGCGGCCGGCTCGGCGAACGCCTGCAAGCGCTGGACTGAGCCGCCACCGACGAGAAGGATCCTGCATGAAACTGGCCGTAGCGCTGATCCACGGCATCGGCGACCAGCCCGATAGCCGCGACGAGGACGGTCTGCACAGCTACGCCCGCGAACTGGTAGCGGCGCTGCGCCGACGTCTCGGTGCGGAAGCCGGCGAGGTGGCCTTCCAGAGCCTGTACTGGGCCAGCGTGCTGGACGCCCGCGAACTGGACTACCTCAAGCGCATCGAGCGCGAGCCGCTGGGCTGGCGCTGGCTGCGCCGGGCGGTGACGCTGTTCCTCGGCGACGCCAGCGGCTACCGAAAGGTCAGCGCCGCCTACGACACCACCTACCAGCAGGTCCACCAGCACGTGCGCAGCGGGATCATGGCCCTGCGCGCGAAGGTCGGGCCGCAGACGCCGCTGGTGATCCTCGCCCACTCCCTGGGCGGGCACATCGTATCCAACTTCATCTGGGACCAGCAGAAACTCAACCGCACGCCGAGTTGCTCGATCGACCCCTTCCTCGGCCTGGAAACCCTGGCCGGGCTGGTCACCTTCGGTTGTAACATCCCGCTGTTCACCTTCGCCTACGAGAAGGTCTGTCCGATCCGCTTTCCCGGCCACTGCCTGACCCCGGCGATCCGCCAGCAGGCACGCTGGCTGAACGTCTACGCGCCGGCCGATCCGCTCGGCTATCCGCTGCGGCCGTTGCAGAACTACGCCGCGGTCGTCCACGAGGACCTCGTCCTGCCGGTCGGTCCCTGGTACAAGCGGCACACCCCGTTGAGCCACATGGAGTACTGGAACGATGCGCGCTTTCACGATTACCTGGCGGACTACCTGCGCCGCCTGTTGGCTGCTGGCCTCGAGCCTGCCGGCGCTGGCCACGCCCTCCCCGCAGGCGAGCCAGGAGATCGGCCGCTTGCTGAGCTTTGTTGAAGACAGCGGCTGCACCTTCATCCGCAACGGCAGCGAATACCCGGCCGCGGAGGCCCGCGCCCACCTGCAGAAGAAGCTCGACTACCTGGAGCGCAAGGATCTGGTCGCCAGCAGCGAGGACTTCATCGAGCGCGCCGCGACCCAGAGCAGCCTCAGCGGCAAGCCCTACCAGGTGCGCTGCGCCGGGCAGACGCGCAACTCCGCCGACTGGCTGAACCAGGAGCTGCGGCGTCTGCGGCAAGCCCCCTGATCAACCGGGATGGCCGTCGACCCGCGGACGACACAGCATCGGCGCGTAGCACCAGGCGAATAGCAGGAACGCCAAAGCCCACAGTCCGCCTGCCAGGGGCAGCGCCCAGTTCGCCGGCAACAGGCTGGGCAGGAACACCCGCGCCGCGCAGCCGAGATTGAGCAGGGCGAAAGCCCAGGGCATCGCTGCCGGCGGTTGCAGCGCGCGACCGGTATGGCCGAGAGTGACCCGTGCCAGCATCGCCAGGATCAACCCGCCCATGCCGCCCACCGCCAGCGCGTGCAGCGCCTGGCTCGGCGCCAGCGCCAGGCCCAGGCTCCAGAGCGCCATGCCGAGCGGCGCCACGGCGATCCAGAAATACGCCAGGTGCAGTGACCAGAGCAACGGTACCTGCCAGATGCCGCGATCGCGCCAACGCCACAGGCGCCACAGTTGCGCACCGCCGAGGGCGGCGAACAGTCCTGCAAGCCAGGGCGTCGGCTGCGCCGTGACGCCCGCGGCGGTGAGCAGCGCCACCAGCACGCAGCCCAGCAGGATGCCATTGTCCAGCCAGGCGATCGCCGGCACCTGCTGCTGACGGCCGAGACCGCGCTGGGTGAAGAACGGGATCACCCGCCCGCCGATCAGGTTCATCATTCCGGCGATCAGCCATAGCGCGGCGATGGAGGCACGCCGTTGCCAGTCGTCGTTGCCCTCGAACAGGCCGAGCAGGACCAGGGCGTCGGCCAGGGTCAACAGCAGCAACAGGCCCACCACCGGGTAATTGCGCTTCTGCCGCACCCGCCACAGGCTGCGACCGATAGCCCAGGCCAATAGCGGCAGGAAGCTCAGTTGCAGCACCAGCAGCAGCGCCAGCGGCGCATCGAATAGCCAGGCCAGGCGCGCCGCCAGCCAGAGCCCGGCGAGCAGGGCCAGGGGTTTGCCCTGCAGGCCGGGTACGCCGGTCCAGGTCTGCACGGCGGTCAACAGGAAGCCGGCGATGATCGCCACACCGAAACCGAAGAGCATTTCGTGACGATGCCAGGCCAGCCAGCCTCCGACCGGTTGCCAGCCGCTCCAGAGCCCGGCCAGCGCCGCCAGCCAGAGCGCGATGGCGAGCACCGCGAACAGCGCGCCGCCGAGGAAGAACGGGCGGAAGCCCAGGCGCCAGATCGGCGGTATGGCCATCAGCCTGGAACGATCAAGCACTTGCACAGCAGACCTCCCAACCGGGTCGACGCATGCGGAACAGCGCGCTCAGGCGCATCACGTAGCCAATCTTCAACAGGGTCGGGCCGAGGATCACCAGCGCATGGGAAAACACCAGCGCCGGCATGTTCAGGTAGCGGTCGAGGAAATAGGCGGCGATCACGCCGGCGACGAGCAGCGCCAGGCCGGCCGCCAGCAGCCCGTGACCGATCCGCAGCACCCGCCGTGGACAATCGAACAGAGCGTTCATCTCGATCTCCTTTTTCCGAAAAAGGGCCGACGCACCTCGCGCCGGCCCGTCGCTTCAGGCGTCCAGCGCGGCGGCCGGACCGAAGAACTCGTAGTGGCATTGCTGCGAGGGTACGCCGAGGTCGGCCAGGTGGCGCTTGACCTGCGCCATGAAAGGCCGGGGTCCGAGGAAGTAGGCGTCCAGGTCGCGCTCCTGCGGCAACCAGTCGGCCAGTTTCTCGCGGCTCAGCAATCCCTCGGCGTCGGCACTGTCGCCGGCGCGCGGTTCGCTATAGCAGAAGAAGTGCTCGACCTGCTCGTGCTGCGCCGACACGTCTTCGATCCAGTCGCGGAAGGCATGCACGCCGCCATGCCGGGCGCAATGGATGAAGCGGATCGGCCGCGCCTGCGGCAGCGCTTCCTGCAACATGGCCAGGGCCGGGGTGATGCCGACGCCGGCGGTGATCAGCACCAGCGGCTTGTCGCTGTCACGCAGGACGAAATCGCCAGCCGGCGGAAACAGATCCAGCTCGTCGCCCTCGGCGACCCGGTCATGCAGGTGATTGGAGACCCGTCCACCCGCCTCGCGCTTGACGCTGATGCGGTATTCGCGGCCGTTGCTGGCAGCGGAAAGCGAATAGTTGCGGCGCACTTCCTCGCCGTCGATGTCCAGCCGCAGGCCGATGTACTGTCCCGGCTGGAACGCCAGCAGCGGCTGGCCGTCCACCGGCTCCAGGTAGAACGAGGTGATTTCCTCGCTCTCCGCCTGCTTGCGTGCCACGCGGAAGCGCCGCACGCCGCGCCAGCCGCCATCGGCCTGGGCGCTGGCGGCATACACCGACTCCTCGGCCTCGATCAGCAGGTCGGCCAGTTGCTGGTAGGCCGCGCCCCAGGCTTCGAGGACTTCGTCGGTGGCGATCTGTTCGCCGAGGACCTCGCGGATCGCCCGCAACAGGCAAGTGCCGACGATCGGATAGTGTTCGGGCAACACCTGCAGGGAGACATGCTTGTTCACCACCTTGGCCACCAGCGGGCCGAGTTCCTGCAACTGGTCGATGTGCCTGGCGTACATCAGCACGCCATTGGCCAGCGCCCGCGGCTGGTCGCCGCTGGCCTGGTGGGCCTGGTTGAACAGCGGGCGAACCTCGGGGTACTCGCCGAGCATGGTGCGGTAGAAATGGGTGATCAGCGCTTCACCGCCGGTCTCCAGCAGCGGTACGGTGGCTTTGATGAGGGCACGTTGGGCATTGGACAACATAGATGACTCCTGACGCATGCAAGGTTTTGTTTCACCTCGAAGCATTTCAGGAAGCGTGCCAAGGCAAACTACCAGAATTCACGGGCCTTGCAGGCCGGCATAGGTCATAATGACTGCAACCATTCAGAGTCATTAGGACTGCAAAGAGGTCGAAATGACCACCAATCCCTTGCTTGCCACCCTGATCCCGCTGGTTGCCGACCTGTCCCGCGACCTGCCGGAAGACGAACGCTACCGCCGCCTGCTCCAGGCCCTGCGCGACCTGCTGCCCTGCGACGCCACCGCGCTGCTGCGCCTGGACGGCGAATACCTGATCCCGCTGGCGGTGGACGGCCTCAGCCCGGACACCCTCGGCCGGCGCTTCCGGGTCGGCGAACATCCGCGCCTCGAGGCTCTCCTGGAGCGCCGCGGGCCGACCCGCTTCCCCGCCGACTGCGGCCTGCCCGATCCCTACGACGGTCTGGTGGAAGGCCTCCACGGCCACCTGGAAATCCATGATTGCCTGGGCTGTCCGCTGTACCTCGACGACCAGCCCTGGGGCTTGCTGACCCTGGATACCCTCGATCCGTCGCGCTTCGCCAGCGCCGACCTGGATACCCTGGAGGCCTTCGCCAGCCTCGCCGCCGCCACGGTCAAGGCCAGCGAGCGGATGCGCGACCTGACCCGCCGCGCCGAGGACGAGCACCAGCGCGCCGAGGCCTATCTCGAAGCCGCTGGCGAGCGGCCACGGGAAATGATCGGCCAGAGCGCCGCGCACAAGGCGCTGCTGGAAGAAATCCGCCTGGTCGCCAACAGCGACCTGAGCGTACTGATCACCGGCGAGACCGGGGTCGGCAAGGAACTGGTGGCGCAATCCATCCACCGGCATTCCATGCGCAGCGGCAAGCCGATGATCAGTCTCAACTGCGCCGCGCTGCCCGAGACCCTGGTGGAAAGCGAATTGTTCGGCCATGTGCGCGGCGCCTTCTCCGGCGCGGTCAACGAACGGCGCGGCAAGTTCGAACTGGCCGACGGCGGCAGCCTGTTCCTCGACGAGGTCGGCGAGTTGCCGCTGGCGGTGCAGGCCAAGCTGCTCCGCGTGCTGCAGAGCGGGCAGTTGCAGCGGGTCGGCTCCGATCGCGAGCACCGCGTCGACGTACGCCTGATCGCAGCCACCAACCGCGACCTGGCCGAGGAAGTACGTGCCGGGCGCTTCCGCGCCGATCTCTACCATCGCCTCAGCGTCTATCCCTTGCGCGTGCCGCCGCTGCGCGAGCGCGGCCGCGATATCCTCCTGCTGGCCGGCTACTTCCTCGAGGAAAACCGACCGCGCCTGGGACTGCGTAGCCTGCGCCTGGACCACGAGGCCCAGGCCGCGCTCCTCGACTATCGCTGGCCGGGCAACGTGCGCGAACTCGAGCACCTGGTCGGCCGCGCCTCGCTCAAGGCCCTCGGCCACAATCCGGAGCGATCGCGGATCGTCACCCTGCATCGGCAGGATCTCGACCTGCCCGCGGAAACCCCCGCGCCACCTCGCAGCGTGGTCGAGCCCGCGCCCTCCGTGCCACAGACCGGTCACTCGTTGCGCGCGGCCACCGACGCCTACCAACGCCGCCTGATCCAGGACTGCCTGGCCCGCCACCAGGGAAGCTGGGCCTCGGCTGCACGCGAACTGGGCCTGGATCGCGCCAACCTGGCGCGCCTGGCGCGCCGCCTGCAACTCAGGTGAACGACCGCCCGGTCGGAGCGCACCGGGCCCGGCGCGCAAACCTGTTACCATGGCGCCCCCATTCCGGTTGTCCGATAACCCCGATCCAGAGCGCACTACAGTGGAACTCTTCAAAGAATTCACCTTCGAATCCGCCCATCGCCTGCCCCACGTCCCCGAAGGCCACAAATGCGGGCGCCTGCACGGCCACTCGTTCCGTGTCGCCATCCACATCGAAGGCGAGGTCGATCCGCATACCGGCTGGATCCGCGACTTCGCGGAAATCAAGGCGATCTTCAAGCCGATCTACGAGCAACTCGACCACAATTATCTGAACGATATTCCAGGCCTGGAAAACCCCACCAGCGAAAACCTCTGCCGCTGGATCTGGCAACAACTCAAGCCGCTGTTGCCGGAACTCTCCAAGGTCCGCGTCCACGAAACTTGCACCAGCGGTTGCGAATATCGGGGCGATTGATTCGCCCGACTCTCCCCTGGCGCTTCGCCATCCGCTCTAAAACGGGCTTCCACACAACGGGCCCGTTCTGCCGTCTCTCTCCCATGGGTTGTACGAAGCATTATCCCCACGGACATAAAGGTTTCATATTCTTCCGGGAAACATCCGGCAAGCTGTCTCCACAGTCCGTTAGTCAATAAAACCGTGCAACTATATTGTTCTTCCAGTAGATAAAGACTTATCCTTTGCCGCGGACACGGAAAGTCCGTAAAGCCACTATAAATGCACCAAAACCCAGCACCATATTTTTAGAACGGGAGTGAAACGAATGTCCAAACTTGCCGAGTTCCGCGAGGCAGAGCGCAAACTTCAGGAGCAACTGGCCCTGCTGGAAAAGCTGAAAAGCGACAGCAGCCTGAAGCAGGAACTGGAATTCAAGGACAAGTTGCAGGCGTTGATGGACAAGTACGGCATGACCCTGCACAACATCATCGCCATCCTCGACCCCAAGGCTCCGGTCACCGTCAGCGCCGCTCCGCAGCGCCGTGCCCGCGCCCTGAAGGTCTACAAGAACCCGAACAACGGTGAAGTCGTCGAAACCAAGGGCGGCAACCACAAGGTTCTGAAAGCCTGGAAAGAACAGTACGGTTCCGAAACCGTCGAATCCTGGCTGCAACGCTAAGCCGGTTTTCCCGACGGCATCCTGCCGATGCCGTCGGAAACCTCACTGGCTACTTTCGCTCCCCTCCTCGCCAGATCAATTCTGCGACTTCGATTCGCAAGCGCTCCTGATCTTCTGCGCCGCCAGGTTGTTCTCCACCCCCGGCAGGTTCTCCAGCAGACACTCGTAATAAGCCTTTTCCCGCGACAGCAGGAAGGAGCCGTCGTTATACAACTTGTCGCAGGCCTGGGTGATGAAGTGAACCGCCACCCCGCTCTTCGCCGTGCGTTGGTAGTCGAGTATGCATTGGTCGTAGTCCTTGTCGTCGGCGAGAGCGGAAAGCGGGAATAACAGCAGCAGGGGCAGCAGGAACTTCATGGCAATGGTATCCATGGGAAAGTTGTGCTCCAGCATGGACGAGCCGGCTCGGAGTGCCAAGCCGACCATGAAGTAAAATTTTGCACTTGTTTACAGGCCGGACCAGACTGGCCGTTCTTCGCTGCGCGAATGCGACAATGGCGGGCCGGAGAGCCGAATCGCAGGCGTCCCGAGCGGATTCGGTTTCCCGGCCGCCTGGCGGCAACTCGCTCCATCGACGGGCACCGCCCTCCGCCGAACTCTTCCGGCAAACGGGTGCTGCCCGATCCGCATCCGCTTCAATAGGCCGCTACGAACAGGAACGACAACTGTAGATTGAGCATGGGCGACAAACTATTGTTCAGTTCCAGAAACTCCACCGCTACTTGCCGCTGCTCCGCTTCTATATCCTGCAACAACCGACTGAACGAGGCTGGCTCCAACTGCCCGCGAACCTGGGCCTCGATACGCGCGATCGTCCCTTGCTTCTCGAAGCCGCGAGGAAGCAGTACGCTCACTTCCGCGTCAGGGACGCCCGCCAGGCGAACCCGCTCGGTCAGCCAGGCCTGCACATCGGCCCTCGCCTGCGACGCATTCGGCGCCTGCCAGAAGCGCTCTCGCTGAAGGTTCAGGACCTGCTCCGCCTGCATCGCCCGCTCCGGCCAGGCGGTCTGCCGGGAAACGTCCTGGAGCTTGAGCCATTCCCCGGCCAGACGACGATATTCCTCCCCTCGTTCCTCCCTCCAATCCATGCTGAGCATGACCAGATGCACAACCAGCAGCAGGCACAGGCTCCAGATGGCCATGCGCAAGAGTGGTTTTTCCTGCCATTGTCGTTGCAGGTTCCGCCCCTGGAACTGCAGTGATCGCTGGAAGTCCGACATCAGGCACCCTCCCCCGGCGTACGCAGGACCAGGCTCAGCGATAGCCCCTCGCTCTGCGAAGGTTCCACCCTGACATCTTCGAAACTCCCCGACTCCATGAAACGCCGCACATAGAGACGCGGGTCGACACTGTCGGTGCCAATCCGCAAGTCCAGCTCGGAGCCTCGATAACGCCAGGCGAGCAACCGACTGTCCTTCGGCAACAGTTCCGCTACCTGTCCCAGCAGCGCCACCTGCGAGCGATGCTGCAAAGCGCGCCCCAGCTCCGTGGCCATCCGATTGGTCTGCAAGGCCTGGTTGCGTGCGCTGAGGATCGGCGAGACCTGGTCGCTCAGCTGGTCGTACTGCGTTCGCAGCGCACGCTCGGCCCACCACCAGGACAAACCTTCCCCCAGATTGAATCCGCATCCCAGCAACAGGGTGGCTATGAGCCCATGCGGCAACCAACGCTCCCATCGCAGCAGCGTTGCTTCCGCCGCCGGAACGGCCCAGGGACGGCCCAGCGCTTCCCCAGGCTCGGCAACCAGGCTCTCCGGAATGCGTATTCCCGCCAGCCCCCGGAGCAACCGAACCCATTGTTCTGGCTGGGGTGGGCTGGGAAAGAAATGGCTCAGGACAAGGCAGTCATCTCTCCAGACCTGCAGATCCAGCCCGGAGCGAACCCGAAGCAGCCGAACCGTCTCGCCTTCCGCGACCGACCGAGGGGGAGCCTGCAGGAGGGATTCGGGGATACAGCGATAACGCCGAGGTTGGTCGACGCAGTCTTCGGCAACGGCCTCCCGGACCTCCTCATCCCAGAACCAGACCAGAGCATGGCCACCCCGCCAGGCTACGTAATGGCCTGCGCGGCGAAAAGGCGCCAGGGCGGCAAGCTTCAACGCCAGTGCCTGATACCGGTCAGAGCGCGGCACATGATTGAGATCGAGACAGCGATAGACACACCACGCCCGATCCACGATCCACTGCGCTGGGGCGCGCCGCGCCAACCCTGTACCTCTACGTACCCACTCAAGCTGCGCCCGGCCATCCTTACCACGGCCTTGCCACAAGCGGGGCGGCAAGAACCCCGGGGGCGATATCGGGATGCAGCGGAGGATTCGAGTAGCGATCATTTATCTTCACGGACCTCTTCGAGAGAAGCTGCCAGGGTGGCAGCAGGCGGTGCTCTGAGTTGAAGCGGACCTCGTATTCCGTCCCCTGCTCGGCTCCTGGCGGGTAGAGCCGAATCGACAGGACCGGACTGGCCAGGCGCGCCCAGCCATCCTCGGGAACCAGCCTCGCATGCCCCCCGAGGACGTCATGCAGGTCCGACATCCGGGTGAACGGACGCTGCCAGCGGGCTTGCAGCAGTCGGCCGACAGCGTCCTCCGGTAGTCCCCAGGCAAGAGACAGGATTCGGGCATCCGCGGTGTTGATGTTCAGCGCCGCCTCGTCCGCCGCAACCAGATCGCGCCAACCGGCGTCGAGCAAATGCGCTTCCCAGGGGCGCCAGGCCTCCAGCCGGAAGACTTCCATCACCGAGCGCAACGGACGGCGCCGTGCCTGGCCCGGAGAGGACCTGTCGCTGGCTTGCGCGGCGCTACCCAGTCGTGGAGCGGCGCCGGGATAGAGATAGCTGAACCATTGGGCGACCATGACCTGCACCTGCTCGGCGGGAACCCCCAACCCCGCCAGCAGCCTGGACAGTACCCGCGGATCGATGCCGGAAAGACTGAGGCGCGCGGAGCGATCGAGCAGCGCAATGCACCAGCCATTGGCCATGCAGAACTCCCGGCCATCCAGAGGCAGCTCCCCGCCAATGGGCAGGATCGAAGTGTCCATGTCCACCTTGCTCGGCGCGGCGCCAGCATTTCCCGGTACGCTCAGGCCCGCGACGGTATAGCGCTGGGTAGCCACCAGCCATTGGACCCGCGCCAGCAAGGCATGCTCCTCCAGCTCACGAAGCAGCGCCTTGCGCCGGTTTTCCGTGGCATCCAGCGAGCGCCCGACCCAGAGTACAGCGGCACTGGCCAGCAGGGTCATGATGGCCAGGAACCAGACCACTCCGACCAGAACGAAGCCAGACGAGCGGGCAGACGCCGCATGTCGGCATGCGCCATCAGAAATCATGTTCGGCGGGCCTCGCTCTGGGCAGCGCGACCGCGACAAGGACAAACAGGCGCTCCTCGGGAGCCGTCAGTGCCATCGCCTCGGGAAGGGTATCGGCCAGTTGCGCGCTCGGCGGCCAGTCCCGGAGCCACTGGCCGTGACCGTCCAGATAGCGGAAGCGAGCTTCGCCGCGCAGATGCAGGAGGGGCCAGCGACTGTCCTCCAGCCTTCGCACATAGATCAACTCGGTCCGGTCCTCTCCTGCCCGCCGCTCGAGCCGGAAGGCCAAGGGCGTCGGGATGCCCGCACGGCGATCCAGGGCCGCGGCAGACATGGCCTCGAAACTGAGTTCGTCCCCTCGCAAACGCCAGCGGACCTCGCCAGCCTCGGGAGCGACCAGGTTCTCCACCGCATCACGGAACCAATCGAAGGTCAGCGCCCGGACCTGTCCGCGCCCCAGGTTCTGGTGCAAGGACTGGTTGGCCTTGCTGGCATAGCTCAACCCTTGCATGAGCAACGTGCCGATGAAGGAAACGACCAGCAGCACCACGATCATCTCGAGCAGGGTGAATGCATCCTGTTTTCGTCGCGAGCGGATCATGGTCCATCACCCAGTCGCGCTGGGATGACCACGTAACCGGGAAGCTCCAGTTGCAGCGCCTGCGGCGTTCCATCGCCAGCCTGGATGCTGGCGACGACCCTGAACAAGGTCACGTCGTAGATGCCCGGACTGCCGCTATGGCGGCCCACCGCCGCTTTCGATGCGGACAGCGGCGAACTTCGCCACTCCAGCCGGTAATGCCCCAGCCGGACCCTGCCTGCGGGTTCGAGCGCAGGGTTCATGCGCTCCAGATAGGCCATCGCCACCCGGGCCGTCTCGATGCGCAGCTCGGCCGCCTCGACCCGCTGCATGCTCCGAAAGGCACTGTTGAGCCAGGCGAAAAGCGCACCGCCGACCACTGCCAGGAGCGTCAGCGCAACCACCGCCTCCAGGAGCGTGAAGCCTTCCTGCCGCGCCGGCATCAGCGGATCGTCCCGGGCGCGCAGAGGGGTGGCTGAAGCAGCAGCGTATGTGTCGCGCGCCCATGATGGACCTGCAACTTTCCGCCCAGGCAAACTCCGTTTGCCATGTAACGTATCGGCGGCCGAGCAGTAACCGTCCAGCCATCGGGCAGTCGCAGCAACTGCTCGGGAACCGCCCCGCTCTCATCAATGAGCAGCTCCCGCCCGTCGCTGCGCACGCGATAGCCCAGGGTCTGCAATTGATTGAACAGATCGTCCAGCGCGGTCCTGCGCGCCCAGGTCTCCTGCATCCTCACCAGGCCGGGCAACGCCACCGCAGCAATGGCCCCGACGATCACCAGCACCACCAGCAGTTCGAGCAAGGTGAACGCGGCCTGGTCAACGTTTGGGCGCGTAACCGACATCGGCATCCAGGCCTTTCCCACCGGGCTGCCCATCCGCGCCCTGGCTGTAGAGAGTGAAGGGTTGTTCGGCACTCGGCCTGTCGCTGTACAGGTAAGGCCGGTTCCAGGGGTCCAGCGGTACGCCGCCCTCGAGGTAGGGCCCGTGCCAGAAGGCCCCGAGACGTTCATCGGAAGGCGGCGTGTTGAGTAGCGCCAGGCCTTCTTCTTCGGTCGGCAGCCGGCCGATGTCCAGGCGCATGGTGAGCAACGCGCCCTTGAGCATCTTCACCTGGGTATCCGCCGTCTGCGCCTTCGCCTTGTCGGCCTGACTGAACAGTCGCGGCCCGACGAGCCCCATCAGCATGCCGATAATCACCAACACCACAATCATCTCGAGCAGGGTGAAGCCCTGTTGTGCAGCTCTGTTCATACGGTTTCCACTTCACGTCTCATCCAACCAGCCGCGGCATCGATACCCGGCATTCAAAGCACCATGTCGTTGGCGCTGGTAATCGCCAGTACCACGCCGGTAATGATCAGGCCGAACACAGAGCCGATCAGCAGGATCGCCAGAGGCTCGATCAGCACCAGGGCCTTTTTCATTCGCGCCTGCCCGGCCTCTCCATAGAGCGTCGCCAGGCTCTGCAGCATCTCCGCGAGCTGCCCGGAGGCCTCTCCAACCCGCACCAGGCTCGAACCGATGGACGTGACCGCCTGGCGCTCCTCCAACGCTGCCGACAAGGCGATGCCGGCCCGCACATCCTGGGTGACTCGCTCCAGGGTCCGGCGCTGCCGGGCAATGCGGACGCCAGCGTCGGAAAGCGCCAGGGCCTCCACCAGCGGCACACGATTTCCCAGCAGGGTTCCAAGCACCTTCGACCATTGCGCTATTTCCGCCTGCATCAACCATTCCCCGACTACGGGCAGGCGCACCAACTGGTCGAGCGCATGGGCGCGGAGCGCCGGATTGCGCAACGCCACGGCAATGCCGCCAGCAAGCAGCAGGACGGCGAACGCCAGCAAGCCGGAACTCTCGTTGCTCCATACCCCGATGCTCAGCACTGCCCAGGCAAGCCACGGAAGCTGGGCGGTCTCGTTCAGGAGATTGGCGAATTTCGGAACGACGAAGACGAACAGGGTCGCCACGGCGAGCACCCCGCTGAGCACCAGAATCGCAGGGTAGATCAGCGCCCCTTGCAACTCGGCGCGGGTTCGCCGTTCGTATTCCATCTGCGTGGCACAGTCCCTCAGAGCTCCTGCGAGGTTTCCGGTCATCTCGCCGGCCGCCACCAGTTGATATACATAGCGCGGCAAGTCGAGGCCGGCGCTCTCCAGCACTACGGGAAAGGATTGCCCCTGGCGCAGACCATTGGCCATCGCCTGCAGGGCGGAAATCAACTTCGGGTGGCGCGCGCCTCGCTCCTGGGCCTCCACCGCGTCGGCCATGCTCACTCCCGCCGCGAGCATGGTGGCCAGCTCGTGGATGGCCATGTTCAATTCCTCGGCCTTGAGCCGACGTCGCGAGCCCAGGTTGCGGCGTTTCACCTCCAGGCTGAGCGGGGTGAGCCCCTGGCGCTGCAACTGCCGCAGCGCATCCTGGCGCGTGGGGAGGCAGAGTTCGCCACGAACGCGCCTGCCCTTGCGATCGACGGCTTGGTAGATGAAACTCATGGGCTTAGCCGCTGGTCACGCGATGCACCTCGTCAAGACTGGTCATACCCAACCAGGCCTTGATCAAGCCATCTTCACGCAGATTGCGCTGTCCCTGGCTGGCGGCAAGCCGATGCATCTGTTCGAGGGAAGCTCTCTGTACGATCAGGTCGCGCATCTCGGAAGACAGATCGACGAGTTCGTAGATGCCCACACGGCCGCTGTAGCCGGTACCTTCGCAGCGGCCGCAGCCTCGCGCCACGCGCCATTGCGCTGCCTGCCCCGGGAACAGCCGCGCGGTGGCCGCCTCGGTCGCTGCCAGATCGGCCGCAGCAAGGGTTGGCTCGCAAGGTTCCGCGCAGTGGGCGCACAACCTGCGCACCAGTCGCTGGGCCTGGACACCGCGCACCGGCGAAGCCACCAGGAAGGGTTCCACGCCCATGTCGATCAAGCGCGTGAAGGCGCTCACCGCATCGTTGGTATGCAGGGTCGAAAGCACCAGGTGACCGGTGAGCGAGGACTGTACGGCGATCTCCGCCGTCTCCAGGTCGCGTATCTCCCCGATCATGATCACATCGGGATCCTGCCGCAGGATCGAGCGCAAGGCGGCAGCGAAGGTCAGGCCGATGTCGGCATGGACCTGGACCTGGGTGATGTTGGGCACCTGGTACTCCACGGGATCTTCCACGCTGATGAGCTTGCGCACGCCATCATTGATTTCCTCCAGCGCGCCATAGAGCGTGGTGGACTTGCCCGATCCGGTGGGGCCGGTCACCAGGATGATGCCGTGGGGTTCCGCTACCCATGCACGCATCCTCCGCAAGTGGTCCGGGAGCATCCCGAGCCGGTCCAGGCGCAACCCCTCGCGCTCCTTCGGCAACAGGCGCATGACCACCGATTCGCCATGCACCCCTGGCAAGGTGGAGACCCGCACGTCGAGCTCCGTACCGCTGACCCGGATGCTCATGCGTCCATCCTGCGGCAACCGTCGCTCCGCGATGTCGATGGCGGAGATCAGCTTGATCCGCGAGACGACCGCCGCGAATCGCTCGCGGGGAAGGCTCAGTTGGTCGTGCAGGACGCCGTCGACGCGGAAGCGGATACGGAAGTCGAACTCCCGGGGTTCGATGTGAATATCCGAAGAGCGCTTTTCCATGGCCTGGCTCATCACGTTGTTGACGAGTTCGACTACCGGCGCCTCCTCCGCCAGCTCCCGCAGGTAGCGGATGTCTTCGCTGCCGTAGGCGTGCCGATCCGCACCTTGCCGGGCCAGGTCCAGGGAGTGCTCCAACCAGCCGTCCAGATCCTGGGAGCGGCACAGCACTGCTTGAATCGAGCGCTCCGGATAGAAATAGCCCAGGGTTTCGCGTATCGAAGGAGATAACGGATCACGCGCCGCGAACAGCAGTTGCTCGCCCTCCTCCCAGACCACCAGTTGCTCTTCGACGAACCAGTCGGTATTGATCGGGGTACTGAGCAGGAATGCGGCGATGGACTCTTCGCTCGGCTTCCGCAGGTCGTCCCCCACCAGCGGCAACCGCAGTTGCTCCGCCAGCACCTGCATGAGGGTATTTTCCGAGATGGCTCCGGAACGCACGAGAATACCTCCCAGGCGGCCGCCAAGCCGGCGTTGCAGGTCGAGCGCCCGCTCGAGTTCCTGGCCGCTCACCAACCCGCGTTCGAGCAAACGCTGCCCCAGCGGTATCCACTCGGCCGTCACCTGCGGGCCCGGGGAAACGGCCTCAGAGGACATCTGCAAAACCTTCCTGTACCCGACGGAACCAGAGGAAGCCCGATGAACAGACCAGCAGCGACGCAACGCAATAAACGCTGAAGACCTCAAGGGTCGGATAGGGAGCATCGAAAAGGATCGCCCTGACCATTTCCACCGGGATCGTCAGCGGATTGAGGTACAGGTAGGGCTGCATTACCGGTGGCAAGGATGACAGCGGATAGAACACCGGGCTGATGAATAGCAGAAGCACCAGGAGAAACTGGACGAACTGCCCTATGTCGCGAACATAGACCCCGAGCCCCGCGAGGAACCACGCCAGCCCCGTCACGCAGAGCAGGAAGGGGAGCAGGGCAAGCGGTAGCAGAACCAGTTGCCAGCCCGGCTCGACGCCGCTGAAGAGAAGAAAGATACAGAGCACCAGGTAGCCGAGCATGGCGTTGAAGAAAGCGGCCAGCAGCGGTGTGAGGGGGAGTATCTCCAGGGGAAAAACCAGCTTCTTCACGTAGTTGGCGTTGGCCTGGATGATAGTCGGGGCCCTGGACAGGCTTTCAGCGAGGATCCCGTTCAGCAGGAGTCCGGAAAACAGGGTCAAGGCGAAGGAAAGCGTGCTCTGGCTTCCGCCCCAGCGCGACTTCAGCACGAAGCCGAAGACAAACGTATAGATCAGCAAGAGCAGGAACGGCGAGACGATGATCCAGATGCGGCCCAACATGGCGTCGCGATAACGCAGTTCGACCTCGCGCCGGGTCATGACCAGCAGGAGCCTGATGCGACTGGCGAGACTGGCCGGTACCAAGAGGGAACCACTCACAGAAAAACTCTCCACGGCGAAGAAGAACAGAACCCGCTAACCATGAAGGATCGAAGCGAGCTGGGCCATCAGCCCCCACTACTTCTGGCGTAAGGTTTTTCTGATTCAAGAAGAGTCTTCAGAAGACCGGAGCAAGCCGGCACTCTCGCCAACTCGATCTCCCATCGGCTCCGTACCTGCTGGAAAGCACGTGGGTAACCCCGGCAATGGCAACGACTCTCAAGGTGTGGGGCCGGACTGCGCGGAGTGCACCCTCGATTCAGCAGCCAGCGGCAGTGAAACCGGGACGAAAGCAAGACTCATCCTGCAATCGGGGCGATTTCTTCATAGCGCTGGAAAACCTGGCTCAGTGAAACGAAAGCACGCACTGAGCGCCCCGTACGCCAGGGACTGGCAACCTGCACGCCGACCCGGCCTGGGGCGGCATGGCGAGTTCGACGAATACGACTCGGCGCGCCACCTGCCCCCTGTGCCCGCGCTCAAGCGACGCCGCGGCTGCCAAGGGGTTGCAGCGACCTGCGTAGACGGCAGGCGGAAGCGCTGGCGGACGCGATCGGCGCTCTCCCCGCCGTCATGGTTGAGTTTCGGATTGCGTCCGATGGCTCAGCGGATCACCCCGGCGCGCACCGTCAGCGGCCAACTGACCCGATAGCGCGTCTGCGGGTCGCCCCAGGCTTCGCGCAGCTCATCGACGAACGCGGCGCCCGGATCCTGGCCAAGGGCCTTGCCGGCCTCCTTCACCGCCGACCAGGTACCGACGTAGCCCAGCAGCTCGTCCAGGGTCCAGGCCACCTCGATGGCCAGGTCCGGCAGGCGGCGCTCCTCGAAGGGGAACGGCAGATTGCGGTAGCCCTCCTCCACGTGGCGCCGCTCGGCAGGCCAGTAGGGGCCGACGACCTGGTGGTAGAAGTGCTGGACCAGCGGTTCCATGGGTCCGTCGACATGCAATACGCCATAGGTGACCAGGGCCAGGATGGCATCCGCGCGGGCCACACGCCGGACTTCCTCGTAGAAGCGCGGCAGGTCCAGCCAGTGGGCGGCCTGGGCGACCGTCACCAGGTCGGCGCTGGCCGCCGCCAGCCCGCTGTCCTCGGCCAGGGCCACGCGATACTCGACCCGCTCGCGCGCCTGCGCCTTGTCGATCTGCGCGGCGCTGGCGTCGGTACCGACCACCCGTTCGAAACGCTCGGCCAACAGCACCGTGAGCTGTCCGGTGCCGCAGCCGCAGTCCAGGGCCAGGCGGGTGCCGGGGCAGAGCGCGGCCAGCTCGTCGACCAACCGCGCCGGGTAGGTCGGACGATGTGCGGCGTAGTTCGCCGAACCGGTGGAGAAATGATCCTTGAAAGGTGCCGTCATGGGACTCTCCCGAAATGATCCCGGCGACCACAGGGACCATGGCCGTCCAGGCTGCCGCCTTACACTAGGCGAATCCCGTCGATACGGAAACACGACTTTCGGTCACCTTGGAGCACCGTCTCACTACTGCATGCGGTGCAGCAATCAACTGCAAAGAACCTACCTGGTCATCCCCGGATGCTTCATTAGACTGCCGGAACAACGAACGCAGCCAAGGAGACCGCCATGCCCAGTCGCATCACCCTCAACGCAAACGGAGGCCCCGAGGTCCTGCGCCTGGAGCAAGTCCAGGCGCAGCAACCGGGCCCCGGCGAGGTCTGGCTGGAGCAGGCCGCCATCGGCGTCAATCCGCTGGACCTCGGCCAGCGCTCGGGAGCGGTACCGATTCCGCTGCCGTCCGGCCTCGGCCTGGAAGGCGCCGGAGTGGTCGCCGCGCTGGGTCCGGGAGTCTCCGGACTGGCGCCGGGCGACCGCGTCGCCTATGCCACCGGCCCGCTGGGCGCCTATGCCAGCGCCCGGCTCTACCCCGCCGAGCGCTTGCTGAAGCTGCCCGACACACTCGCTTTCGAGGACGCGGCGGCTCTGCTGTTCAAGGGGATCACCGCGCACTACCTGCTGCATGCCACCTACCCCGTCGGGCCCGGCACACGCATCCTGCTGTACGGCGCGGCGGGCGCCGTCGGCCAGTTGATGGCGGCCTGGGCCCGGCACCTGGGCGCCTGGGTGATCGGCGTGGTGTCGAAGGCGGAAAGCGTCGAGCGGGCCAGGGCTGCCGGCTGCGACGAGGTGCTGGTGTTCGACGCGGCCAGTCTCGCCGCCCAGGTCGCCGAGCTGACCGCCAGGCGCAAGGTCGATGTGGTCTACGACCCCATCGGTCGCGCTACCTTCGAGGCGTCCCTGGACAGCTTGCGTCCGCGCGGCCTGCTGGTGTCCTTCGGCGCTACCTCCGGCGTGCCGCCAGCCGTCGAAGTCGCCACCCTCAACGCCAAGGGTTCGCTGTTCCTCACCCGTCCCTCGCTCGCCGCCCACACCGCCAACCCGGAGGAATACCGGCTACGCGCGCAGGCTGTGCTGCGCGCCCATGCAGACGGTGTCATCCAGCCCCGGGTCTGGCGGCGCTACCCGCTGGCCGAGGCGGCCGTGGCGCATACCGATCTGCTGGAGGGACGCTCGCAAGGCGCGCTGGTACTCTTGCCCTGACCCACCCGCAAGAGGCGCATGCATGCAACCGTTCGACAGCCGGCAGGCCGATGAAGTCGCCACGCTCCTGGCCCTGGCCGAGCACGGTTCGTTCGCCGCCGCCGGCCGCGCCCTGCAACGCCATCCCTCGGTGCTCTCGAAGCGGCTCTGCGCACTGGAGCGTCGCCTCGGCATCCGCCTGGTCGAACGCACCACCCGGCAACTGCGCTTCACCGATGAAGGCGAGCGCCTGGCGAGCCGCTTCCGCCAGGCCGTCGACCTGCTCGACGAGGCCGAGCACGAAGCCAGCCTGGGCGCCGCGCAACTGCGCGGACGCCTGCGCATCGCCCTGCCGTCGGCGATGGGCCGGCTCTGGCTCGGTCCGCTGCTGGCGGAGTTCGCCCTGGCGCATCCGCAGGTGGTGCTGGAAACCGACTATTCGGAGCGCTTCGTCGACATCATCGCGGAAGGCTTCGACCTCGCGATCCGGGTCGGCGAACTGGCCGACAGCCGCCTGGTGGCCAGGCGGCTGTGCGCCCACCGGCGCATCCTCGGCGCCGCTCCCGACTACCTGGAGCGGCATGGGGTACCGCGTATCCCGGCCGACCTGGCGGCACACAATTGCCTCGGCTTCAGCGGACTGCACTCGTACCCGGAATGGAAGCTGACCCGCCAGGACGAACAGCAGCCCGTGCGGGTACGCGGCTCGATGGTCAGCAACGACAACGAGGCCCTGCTCTGCGCCGCACGCCAGGGCCTGGGCATCTTCGCCGCCGGCGAGTGGCTGATGAGCCGCGACCTCGAAGCCGGCAGGCTGGTACGGGTGCTGCCGGAGTGGCAACTGGACGCCGACGCCGGCGTCTACCTGGTGCGCCCCTCGGCGCGCTACGCCACGGCGGCGGCCAGCGCGTTCCGCCAATGGGTGGAAGCGCGGTTCGCCGCGGGCCCGCCCTGGCAGCGCCAGCGGGACTGAGCGGTATCCGCGAGCGGCTCGCCGAGGATCGCGCCGCCTCCCGCCCCTCGCTCCCGGACAATCCGGATACCCTCCCGCCAGCATGCGGATAGCCAATGACCCGCCGGCCGGTTCCTACTAGGCTGGTTCGCTTCGCTTTCCCGTTTTCCCACTCCAACAACAACCCGATGAGGAATCCAGGCATGGGACAGTACGTCAGCATCGCCGCGTCCGACGGCAGCGGCCGGTTCGACGCGTATCTCGCGCTCCCCGCCAGCGGCAAGGGGCCGGGCGTGGTGATCGGTCAGGAAATCTTCGGCGTCAACGCGAACATGCGCGCGGTGGCCGACCTGTACGCCGAAGAGGGCTACGTGGCCCTGGTCCCCGACCTGTTCTGGCGGCTCCAGCCGGGGGTCGACCTGGGCTACGACGAAGCGGCCTTCGCCAAGGCCATCGAGCTGTTCCAGCGCATCGACCTGGACGCCGCGGTGGACGACATCGCCGCCTGTATCGAGCACCTGCGCCAACGCGAGGAGGTGGTCCACGCCGGGATCGGCTTCGTCGGCTTCTGCATGGGCGGGAAGCTGGCCTACCTCGCCGCGACGCGCACCGACGTCTCCTGCTCGGTGGGCTACTACGGCATGGGCATCGAGGCGCTGCTCGACGAGGCGAAACAGATCAAGGGCCGGCTGGTGCTGCATTTCGCCGAACAGGACGCCTACTGCCCGCAGCAGGCCCGCGACGCGATCCTGCCCTGCCTGCGCAACCTGCCCAAGACCGAGTTGTACCTCTACCCCGGCGTCGATCACGCCTTCGCCCGCGTCGGCGGCATGCACTTCGACAAACCGGCCTACCTGATGGCCCACGAACGCAGCATCGCCGCCCTGAAGCGGGAGATCGGGCCGAACTTCGACCTCTCCGCGCTGTGGGACGAGCATGTGCGCCACGAGTTCGATACCCGCGACGTCGCCGCGACCATGGCGACCATGGTCGCCGAGCCCTACGTCAACCATGTCCCGACCCTCACCGGCGGCGTCGGCCAGCGCGAACTGAGCCGCTTCTACCGCCATCACTTCATCCACGGCAACCCGCCGGACATGACCCTCACGCCGATTTCGCGGACGGTGGGGGCGCTGCAGGTGGTCGACGAGTTCGTCATGCGCTTCACCCACAGCTGCGAGATCGACTGGCTGCTGCCCGGCGTCCCACCCACCGGGCGCTTCGTGGAAATCCCCATGCTCGGCGTGGTGCGCTTTCGCGGCGACCGCCTTTACCACGAGCACATCTATTGGGACCAGGCCGGCGTGCTGGTGCAGATCGGCCTGCTCGACCCGCAGGGCCTGCCGGTCGCGGGGGTGGAAAGCGCGCGCAAGCTGCTCGACGAAAGCCTGCCGTCGAACCGCCTGATGGCGCGCTGGGCAGCCAGCGAAGGACTCGGCCTCTAGCGGCCGGCTAGCCGCCGAGCAAGGCGCAGAAACGCGCCAGGTCGACGTTACCGCCGCTGAGCAGGATCCCGACCCGCTTGCCGCGCAATTCGTCCTTGCGCTGGCGGGCGGCGGCCAGGCCGAGGCAACCGGTGGGCTCGACCAGCAGCTTCATCCGCGCGGCGAGGAAGCGCATGCCATCCACCAGTTCGGCGTCGCTGGCGGTGAGGATGTCATCGACGTTGCGCTGGATCAGCGGGAAGGTGAGATTGCCCAAATGCTGGGTCTGGGCGCCATCGGCGAGGGTCTGCGGCGTATCGATATGCACGATGGCGCCGCTGCGCAGCGAACGCTGGCCATCGTTGCCGGCCTCCGGCTCCACCCCGTAGATCCGGCAGGCCGGCGCCAGCGCGCGGATCGCCAGGGCGCAGCCGGAGAGCAAGCCGCCGCCGCCGAGGGGCGCGAAGAAGGCGTCCAGCGGACCGACTTCTTCGAACAGTTCCTTGGCCGCGGTGCCCTGCCCGGCCAGCACGTCGGGGTGATCGTAGGGCGGGATCAGGGTCAGGCCATGGCGCTGCGCCAGGTCGCGGCCGATCTGCTCGCGATCTTCCGTATAGCGGTCATAGAGCACTACCTGCCCGCCGTAGCCACGGGTCGCCTCGATCTTCACCGCCGGCGCGTCGGCCGGCATCACGATGGTCGCCGGGATCCCCAGCAAGCGCGCCGAGAGGGCGATGGCCTGGGCGTGGTTGCCGGAGGAGAACGCCACCACCCCGGCGGCACGCTGCTCGGCGGAAAACCGCGACAGCGCGTTGAAGGCGCCGCGGAACTTGAACGCTCCCATGCGCTGCAGGTTTTCGCATTTGAAGAAGACTTCCGCGCCGAGTTCTTCGTCGAGGGTACGCGAGGACATCACCGGCGTGCGGTTGGCATGCCCGGCGATCCGCGCGGCGGCGGCGATCACATCGTCGTAGGTAGGCAGGTCGTGCATGGTCGGTTCCTCGGACCTTGGCAAAGAAGACAGGCAGGTCGCCAGGTTACCAGGCGAACGCCGCCAGCAGCGCCTGCGCGACAGCATCGGCGGCGGAAGACTGGCGGAGCCATTGACGAAGAGGTCCTGCATGGGTCGATGCTCCGCGATGCCGGGTCGGCCTCACTCGTCCAGGTAGCCGTCCCTGATGCCCTTCGAGCGGCGGTAGAGGTAGAGCCCGAGGCGCAGCACGACGAGCACGCCGAAGAACACCCCGACGGTCACCCAGGTGTTGCCGAAGAACCATTCCAGGCAGACGTAGAGCAACGCCAGCGGTATGCAGACGAGGGTCATCAGCAGGTAATGCTTGATCATTGCGGCGGGCACTCCTCTTCTTCGTCCTTCAGCGGGCATTTGACGATCTGCTTGCCCGTTTGCCAGGCGGCCTGGGTGGCCACGGCCTTCTTGATGGTATCGGCATGGGCGGCCTTGCGCGCGGCCAGCTTGGCCGCGCGGTTGGCGGTGTTGGCCGCCTGTCCGGAAAGGGTCCTGATCGCCTTGGCGGACTGCACCACAGTCTTGCCGGTGCTGAGCATGCCCGGCGCCACGGTGCCGATGGCCGCCGAGGCGCCGACGTGTTTCCAGTTGATGTCGATGCACTTCCACTTGATATCGGTGAGGTCGCGATCGCTGTCCCAGTTGTCCTTCATCTGCCCCAGCACCTGCTTGCCGGTCTGCATCCCCAGCTCGATGCCGGCGCCCAGCGCCGCTCCGATCGCGGCGCGGGCGGCGAAGGCACCGATCACCACCAGCGGGATGATCAGGCCGGTGGGATCGTAGGCCAGCGTGGGCGCGTTCAGCGCGTAGGCATAGGGGTTGGGACCACCGCCCAGGCCGAGCGGGTCCTGGCTGGCATAGCGCCCGGCTTCCGGCAGATAGTAACGGTAGCGGTTGTAGTAGAGGCCGCTTTCCTCATCGTGGTACTGCCCCTGGAAGCGAATCGGCTGCGCACCCGGCTGTCGTTCCGGCGCTACCGCCCGCCAGTCGTCCGGAACGCCCTGCCAACGCAGTTGGCCACGTTCGTCGCTCAGCTGCAGGGGGGTACCGAGGTGATCGGTGTGGAAGAAAGCGATCCGCGCCTCGCCCAGCGCCGGCACGCATTGCGCCGGCAGCGGCTGGCCCTCGGCGGCGAACGCCTGGCGCAGTTGCAGCAGCTCCGGGGGATCGGGCTCGCAGGCCTGCTCCAGGCGCAGCAACGGGACGAAACCGCCCGGTTCGTGAACGGTGGTGCGCAGTTCCCGCGCAAAGGCTTCGGCGCATTGGCGATCGCCGTCCCAGCCGAAGCGCACCTGCTGCTCGACACCCTCGCGCAGCACCACCTTGGCGATCCGTCGCGACAGCGCGTCGTAGCGGTAGCGCGCCTCCAGCCGCGTGCCGTCGGCGCAATCGCGCGACAGATGGACCAGGCGCTGCGCGCCGTCGTAGGCCAGGCACAGGCGCTCGCCGTCGGCGCCGATACGCTCGACCAGGTTGCCCAGCGCATCGAAGCGATAGCGGTTGCCGGCGATCCTCTCCACGCGGTTGCCAGCCCAGCGCGCCGGGCCTTCGCCGGCCTGGCTCGCGCGCGCCTCGGAGCGACTGAAACCGGAGCGGTACAGTTCGTTCTCGGCAAATGCCTGGCGAGCGTCCTCGCGCGCATGCTCGCCGACGCCCTCCAGGCGGTTGCCGGCGGCGTCATAGCGGTAGGTGCTGGCCGCCGCGCCAGCGCGCCGGCTGGCCAGCAGGCGACCGCCGAGGTCGTATTCGTAGCGCACCGACGGATACTGGTTGTCGTCGATGCCGACCAGTTGTCCAAGTCCGTCGTAGCGATAGCCGCGCTGCCAGTCGAAACCGCCGGCCAGACGCAGGTGGCTGCGCTGCAGGCGTCCCAGCGGCGCGTGCTGGCGCTCCTGGGTGAACAACGCGTCATCCTGCCCGTCACGGCGGGCGTCGCGACGCACCTCGCGGTGCAGGGCGTCGCGCTCGAAGGCCAGCTCGACCGCACCGACCAGCGCGCCGTGCAGATGACCCGGGCCATAGGTCAGCCAGGCGACCGGCGGCGCGTCGCCATAACGGCTGGTCTGGCGCACGCCTAGCGCGTCGTGGCTGTGCTCGACGCTGTAGACCCAACCGTCGGCATGTACCTGGCTTTCCAGGCGCAGGTTACCGACCTCGTCGTACGTGTAGCGCACCTCACAATCCGCCCCGCCGGCGCTGGCCAGGCGACCGTCGGCCAACCAGCGGTAACGCTCGACCAGGGCCGGTGCGTGCTCGGTGGCGGGAACCCGGATGCTCGCCAGGCGGCCGTCGCGGTCGTAGGCATAGGTGGTCTCGCGACCGTCGGCATCCTCGCGGGCGATCAGTTCGTCAGCGGCGTTGTAGCGATAGCGTTGGCGACGACCGTCGAAGCCGGTCTCTTCCACCAGACGGTCCAGCAGGTCGTAGCGGAACTGCGCCTGGACGCCGTTCTCGTTGGTCAGGGCGACCAGCCTGCCGGCTTCGTCGTGCAGGTAGGACAATTCGCCGCCGCCGGCGTCGGAAACCCGCGCCAGCAGATCGCCGTGGCCCCAGGAAAACAGCGTGGCGTGCCCCTCGGCATCGGCGATACGGGTCTGCCGCCCAAGGGCGTCGTATTCATAGCTCAGGGCGCTGCCGTCGGCCAATTCCAGGCCGATCAGTTGCCCCAGCGGGTCGTAGCGGCGCCGGGTCAGTTGTCCCAGCGGGTCGCTGCTGGCGACCAAACGTCCTTCGTTGTCGTAGTCGTAACGCCAGACCTGGCCGGAACAATCGGTCAACGCGGCCAACAGGCCGAAGCGGTTCCACTCCAGGCGCCGCTCGCCGCCGCGCGGGTCGACGATTCGCGTCGGCCGGTCGGGCAGGCGCGGGTCTTCGTAGGCGTAGCGGGTGCTGCCGGCCGGGCCGCGCACCGTCGTCGCATTGCCCCGTTCGTCGCGCTCGAAGGTCCAGCGGCGCTGCATCGCGTCCCCCAGCTCGACCAGCAGCCCGGTCTCTTCGTCGACGCGCTTGCGATAGCGCGCCTTGCCCGGCGACTCCTCCTCGAGCATCCGCCCCTGGCCATCACGCCGGCGCCGCGTCTCCCGTCCCAGCGGATCGCGCATGGCGACCAGGCGGCCGAACAGGTCGTAGTCGAACTCGCTACGGCTGCCGTCGGCCCTGACCAGCGCGGTCCAGCGCCGCTGCCCACCCTCGCCGGCGAACTCGTAGCGTTCGACGCGGCCGAGGCTGTCGCTGACCTCGGTGGCATCGCGCAGGTAGCGGAAGGTACGGGTCAGGCCGCCCGCCTCGATCTGCTTCACGACCCGCCCGTGCGGAGCATGGACATCCCACTCGTAGCGAACCTCCAGCCCACCCGGTTCGCCGTGGGCGACCAGCATGTGCTCGCGCCAGGCGAATACCCGGACCACCTGGCCAAGACGGTCGCGCACGGCGATCAGGTCGCCGCTGTCGCTGAACTGGTAGCGCACCAGCCAGTCGAGCCCCGGGCTCTGCGGATCGATGTAGTCCGGAGGCGGTCCGTCGTGGCTGGCCAGGATCACGCCGAACAGACGCAGGCCGTCGTCGCCCTCGCTCGGCTCGCAGGCTTGCTGGTAGACCAGCGCATAGCTGCGCCCGGCGCTGTCGCGCACGCCGGTGAGCAGGCCACGTCCGCTCCAGCGGAACTCGGTGCGATAGCCGGCGCGGCCGAAGCTGGCCTGCAGGCGCCAGATACCGTCGGGGCAACGCTGGAAATGCAGGTAGCTGTGGCCGGACAGCACCAGCACGGAGCCCTCCTGCGTCTGCAGTTCGGCCGGCACCGCCGCCCAGCGCCCGCGCCAGGCCTGCGCTTCGCCGCCGCTCGAACCGCCGCGGCGCAGCCACAGCTCCTCGCTGCCGGAATAATGCTGCGCGCCGGGAGCCAGCGCAGGAAAGCCGATCCGGCGGCCCTGGGCGTCGACCAGCACGCAGGCGTCTTCGCTCAGTTCCAGGTGCATGCTCTCGCCCGGCAGCCACCAGCCCCGGCCGAGCCGGCCGATACGGGGGTTGCTCGACAGGTAGCCACGGGCGAAGGTGAAGGTGTCCGGCGCCGCCAGGGCGAAATCGACCTCTTCCGGCAGCAGCTTGCTGCCGAGCATCGGGTTGACCGGCTTGCCCACCAACGGCACGCAGGCGGACACCCGGTCGGCCAGGCCGACCGCGCTGCTGCCGACGTGCACGGTGGGCGAGCCGGTGGAGATAACCCCTCCCGAGACTTTCTCGCCGACATGGGAAACCGGTAGGCCGCTCATCTATCCATCCTTCCTTGGGAAAAGCCGCGACAGGACATCCGCCCGCCGCTCAACAGTTGATATCGACATTGGGCGAGAGGATCTCGATCTCCCCCGGCGTCAGGCGGATCGTGCTCTGGCCGCAGCGCAAGAGGATCTCGCGGTCGGCGGTCAGCTCGATGCGCTGGCTGCCGAGGGTGATGCTCTGACCGTCCAGGGTGATCTTAGAGCCATCGTCGCTGCCGCCCACGCTCACTTCGTAGCTATCGCCCACCGACAAGGTCTTCTTCTTCATCACCTGGGTGCTCTGGTTCAGCCCGACCACGGTGTTCATCATCATGCCGACGTTCAGGCTGTAGCCGAGCCCGACGTTTTCCATGCGCCCCATGCCGACGTTCTGCAACGAGGCCATGAGGATGGTTTCCGTCTTGTTCATGCCGATCCTGACCGTCTCGTTGCGGTCGACCGTCTTGCTGCGGTTGGCATGCACGGTGATGGTCTCGTTGTTGTCCACGGTCTCGGTGCGATCGTGCTTCACATGCACCGTCTCGTCGTGGTCGATGGTCTTGGTCCGGTCGTGGCCGACCCAGTGGGTCTCGTCGTTCTCGACCTCGATGTCCTGGTTCCTCTCGGCATGGATGAACAACTGCTCGGCGCCCTTCTTGTCCTCCATGCGGATCTCGTTGAAGTTGGCCGGCGTGCCGCCCTTGCTCGAACGGCTCTTGGTGCCGCTCTGGGTAGCGTTCGCCGGCAGCTCGTAGGGCACCGTCTGCTCGGCGTTGTAGACCCGCCCGGTGATGATCGGCCGGTCCGGGTCGCCTTCGAGGAAGCTGACGATCACTTCCTGGCCGATCCGCGGGATCTGGATCGAGCCCCAGTTCTTCCCCGCCCAGGCCTGCGAGACGCGCATCCAGCAGGAGCTGTTCTCGTTGGACTGGTCGTGGCGGTCCCAGTGGAAATGCACCTTGACCCGGCCGTACTGGTCGGTCCAGATCTCCTCGCCCTTGGGCCCGACCACCACCGCGGTCTGCGGGCCGCGCACCACCGGCACCGGGGTCGACGGCAAGGGGCGGAAAGCCTGGCCGGCGTCGATACAGTCCAGCTCGCTCTCGAACTGCGCGCCGCCCCCGCCATTACCGGTCTCGTAGAGTTCCTGGACTACCCGGTACTCGGCGCCAACCACCAGGTATTCGCGGTTCTGGTCCAGGCGCGGGTAGTTGCTCAGGTGGAACAGATGGCCCGCCCCGATACCCCTGGCGCATCCCCGCAGGCGAACTCGCTCGTACTGGGTCTGGATCGCCTCGATGCGGGTCCGTGCATAGTGTTCGCCGTCCTGGCTCTGCACATACTCGCCAGGGTAGTCGTAGAGCGGGTAGTCGGCCGCGGCATGGGCGCGCCCGACATTGGAGCGCACTTCCAGGCGGGTGCCGGGACGCTGGAAGTCGTAGTCGTTGAGGCTCAGCGAGCCGGGCTGGACCTCGCGCGCCATGTGCCAGTCGAAGAAGTGGTCGCGCTCGCGATGGCCGAGGCTCGGCGGGTAATAGGGCACGCTGGTGTAGCCGGCCGGGCTGTGGTGCGCGCCGTAGGCATCGGAGAGCACCAGGATGTGACGCTTCTTTTCGTGGCGGAACCAGTAGTAGATGCCTTCCTGCTCCATCAGCCGGCTGACGAAATCGAAGCTGGTCTCGCGGTATTGCACACAGTATTCCCACTCGCGGTAGGAGCGGCTCAGGGCGTCCTCGAAGTCGGAGAAGCCGAGGTCGCGGAACACCTGCTTGATGATGTCTGGGACCTTCTGGTTCTGGAAGATGCGGCAGTCGGAGGTGCGCGTCAGCAGCCACAGCCAGGGCCGCAGGGTGACCTGGTAGCTGGCGAACTGGCCAGCGCCGGCGCCCTGGCTACAGCGCGCGACGATGCCGTGGAAATACCGCCGGCTGCCGCCGGGGAGTTCCAGCGCGAGGCTCATCGGCTTGCCCAACAGGGCATCCAGAGGCAAGGCGGGATTGCTCGAGACCAGTTCGAGCTCGTGGCTGAACAGCCGGCCCAGCTCTTCGCGACCCTCCAGCCGTTGCAGTTGCAGGACCTCGGGTCCCAGCGGGGAGTCCACGTGTACCAGGCGGGTGTGTTGGGAGAACAGCATGGGGAATCTTCCTTGATAGTCACCTGCGGCGGGCGGCCCGAACAACGCGCCAGCAGCGCGCCAGATGATCGTACAACCCAGTGCCGTCGCGAAAGGCTGGCCAATAGCCACGACACCCCTGCCCGCCTCCTGCGGACCCGCCGACCCTAAGCCAGAAAAAAAACCGAAGCAACGACGGCTTTGTCGAAAAGTATTTCCGCTCCGAGCACGCTGCGGCGCACTGGCCCATTGCCCGATCCCCGGCAAAAATGAGATATTCACGAACGTGAATCATTCTCATATCTCATCCCCATCTCCCCGCCTGCTGCTGGTCGAAGACGACCCGCGCCTGCGCGAGGATCTCGACGCGCATTTCCGCCAGCGCGGCTTCCGCGTGACCGTCTGCGGCGATGGCTCGCACGGGCTGGAAGCCGCCGGGCGCGAAGCGTTCGACCTGGTGTTGCTGGACATCATGCTGCCCGGCCTCGACGGCCTGGCCCTGCTGGAGTCGCTGCGCCGCGAGCAGGCCACGCCGGTGATGCTGATGTCGGCCCTGGGCGCCGAACAGGATCGCATCAGCGGCTTCACCCGCGGCGCCGACGACTACCTGCCGAAGCCGTTCAGCCTGGCCGAGCTGGATGCCCGCACCGACGCCCTGCTGCGCCGCGTACGACTGGACCGCCTGCCGTCGGCGCAGCGGCGGGATACCCGGCTGGTGTTCGACGACCAGGCCCAGGATGTGCTCCACCAGGGCCTTCCGGCGGGGCTGACGCCATCCGAGTACCGCCTCCTGGCGACGCTCCGCGAACACGCTGGCGAGGCGCTGAGCAAGCCGTTCCTCTACCGGAGCGTGCTGCACCGCAGCTACACGCGCCTCGACCGCGGTCTCGACGTGCACGTCTGCAACCTGCGGCGCAAGCTCGCCGCGGTCGCCGTCCGTCACCTGCAGATCCAGGCGGTACGCGGCCAGGGCTACCTGCTGGTGGAGACGGAACACCCCTGATGCGCAGGCACCCGCTGTTATGGAAACTGGCGCTGCTGCAGGTCGGCTTCTGCCTGCTGCTGACCTGGCTGATCTACACCTGGGGCCTGTCGGTGGAGCGCAGCACCTACTTCCTCGCCCCGGCCGACCGCAGCTACCTGGCGGACTACGCGCGGCAGGCGGAGGATGCCTGGCGCAGCGAGGGCGCCGCGGGCGCCGAACGCTTCCGCAAGGAACTGTCGGCGAAGGAAGATACCTGGGTGGCGCTGGTCGGACCGCACCTGGAAAGCCTCGGCAGCACGCCGCTGAGCGCCGAGGAGTCGAGCCACCTGACCTTCATGCGCAAGCTCGACTGGCCGATGAGCCGGCGCCTGCAGGACGAACTGCCGTACGTCAGCATCGAGTTCCCCGGACATCCCGAGCAGGGCCGGCTGGTAATCCAGTTACCGGAGCGCCTGCTGCCCGGCGGACTGACCCCCTGGACCCACCTGGTCACCCACGGCATAGTCCCGACCTTGCTGGCCGCCCTGCTCGGCCTGCTGCTCTACCGCCACCTGGTGGTGCCGCTAAACCGCTTGCGCGATCGCGCCGACGCCCTGCGCGCTGACGAACTGGAAAGCACTCCCCTCGCCGCACCGCTGGCGGCCCGCCGCGACGAACTCGGCGAGCTGGCCCAGGCCCTGGAGCACATGGCCGAGCGCCTGCGCCTGAGTCTCGCCCAGCAGCGCCTGCTGCTGCGCACCCTGTCCCACGAACTGCGCACGCCGCTGGCGCGCCTGCGCATCGCCCACGACAGCGAGCTACCGCCGGAACAGTTGCGCCAGCGCCTGGATCGCGAAATCGGCGACATGCAACGACTGCTGGAAGACACCCTCGACCTCGCCTGGATGGACACCGAGCGCCCGCAACTGCCCACCGAGCCGGTGCTGGCGCTGTCGGTGTGGGAAGCGCTGCGCGAGGACGCCTGTTTCGAAAGCGGCTGGGACCCGGCGCGGCTACCCTGCCGCTTGGGCGTCGACTGTCGCGTCGAGGTCCACCTGGACAGCCTGGCCCAGGCCATGGAAAACCTCCTGCGCAACGCCATCCGTCACTCGCCCGAGGACGGCACGGTCAGCCTCGACGGCGAGCGCGAGGGCGACTTCTGGCACCTGCGCCTGCAGGACCAGGGCCCTGGCGTGGCGGAAGACCAGTTGGAACGCATCTTCCTCCCCTACCAGCGCCTGGACGATAGCGCCGGCGAAGGTTTCGGCCTCGGCCTGGCGATCGCCCGGCGCGCCATCGAGCTACAGGGCGGCCGGCTCTGGGCCAGCAACGGCAAGCCCGGATTGTGCCTGCACCTGTGGCTGCCGGCGGCCGCCTGAGGGCGAAGTGTTTAGAAAGTTAATGCGCTTTACTCTCAAATAACAATCAATATCATTCGTGATCTCTTGCATTTCGCTGCATTGCCCGGAGATCACCGATGTCCTCACGCGCCCTTCCCGCCGTTCCCTTCCTGCTGCTGTCCAGTTGCCTGCTCGCCAACGCCGTACACGCCGCCGGCCAGGGCGACGGCTCCGTCATCGAGCTGGGCGAGCAGACCGTGGTCGCCACCGCCCAGGAGGAAACCAAGCAGGCGCCGGGAGTTTCCATCATCACCGCCGAGGACATCGCCAAGCGACCGCCGAGCAACGACCTGTCGCAGATCATCCGGACCATGCCGGGGGTCAACCTGACCGGCAACAGCTCCAGCGGCCAGCGTGGCAACAACCGGCAGATCGACATCCGCGGCATGGGCCCGGAGAACACCCTGATCCTGGTCGACGGCAAGCCGGTCAGCTCGCGCAACTCGGTGCGCTACGGCTGGCGCGGCGAGCGCGACAGCCGCGGCGACACCAACTGGGTGCCGGCCGACCAGGTCGAGCGCATCGAAGTGATCCGCGGCCCGGCGGCGGCGCGCTACGGCAACGGCGCGGCGGGCGGCGTGGTGAACATCATCACCAAGCAGGCCGGCGCGGAAACCCACGGTAATCTCAGCGTCTACAGCAATTTCCCGCAACACAAGGCCGAAGGCGCCAGCGAACGGATGAGCTTCGGTCTCAACGGGCCGCTCACGGAAAACCTCAGCTACCGCGTCTACGGCAACATCGCCAAGACCGACTCGGACGACTGGGACATCAACGCCGGCCACGAATCCAACCGCACCGGCAAGCAGGCCGGCACCCTCCCCGCCGGTCGCGAAGGCGTGCGCAACAAGGACATCGACGGGCTGCTCAGCTGGCGCCTGACGCCCGAGCAGACCCTCGAGTTCGAGGCCGGCTTCAGCCGCCAGGGCAACATCTACACCGGCGACACGCAGAACACCAACAGCAACAACTACGTGAAGCAGATGCTCGGCCACGAGACCAACCGCATGTACCGCGAGACCTACTCGGCCACCCATCGCGGCGAATGGGACTTCGGCAGCTCGCTGGCCTACCTGCAGTACGAGAAGACCCGCAACAGCCGGATCAACGAAGGCCTGGCCGGCGGCACCGAAGGCATCTTCGACCCCAACAACGCCGGCTTCTACACCGCCACCCTGCGCGACCTGACCGCCCACGGCGAGGTCAACCTGCCGCTGCACCTGGGCTACGAGCAGACCCTGACCCTCGGCAGCGAGTGGACCGAGCAGAAGCTCGACGACCCTAGCTCCAACACCCAGAACACCGAGGAAGGCGGCTCGATCCCCGGTCTCGCCGGAAAGAACCGCAGCAGCAGTTCCTCAGCGCGGATCTTCTCGCTGTTCGCCGAGGACAACATCGAGCTGATGCCCGGCACCATGCTCACCCCAGGCCTGCGCTGGGACCACCACGACATCGTCGGCGACAACTGGAGCCCATCGCTGAACCTGTCCCACGCGCTCACCGAGCGGGTCACCCTGAAGGCCGGTATCGCCCGCGCCTACAAGGCCCCCAACCTGTACCAGCTGAACCCCGACTACCTGCTCTACAGCCGTGGCCAGGGTTGCTACGGGCAAAGCACCAGTTGCTACCTGCGCGGCAACGACGGCCTCAAGGCCGAGACCAGCGTGAACAAGGAACTGGGCATCGAGTACAGCCACGACGGCCTGGTAGCGGGGCTGACCTACTTCCGCAACGACTACAAGAACAAGATCGAATCCGGCCTGTCACCGGTCGACCACGCCAGCGGCGGCAAGGGCGACTACGCCAACGCGGCGATCTACCAGTGGGAGAACGTGCCCAAGGCGGTGGTCGAGGGCCTCGAAGGCACCCTGACCCTGCCCCTGGCCGACGGCCTGAAGTGGAGCAACAACTTCACCTACATGCTGCAATCGAAGAACAAGGAAACCGGCGACGTGCTCTCGGTGACGCCGCGCTACACCCTCAACTCGATGCTCGACTGGCAGGCCACCGACGACCTCTCGCTGCAAGCCACGGTCACCTGGTACGGCAAGCAGAAGCCGAAGAAATACGACTATCACGGCGACCGTGTCACCGGCAGCGCCAACGACCAGCTCTCGCCCTACGCCATCGTCGGCCTCGGCGGCACCTATCGGTTAAGCAAGAACCTGAGCCTCGGCGCCGGCGTCGACAACCTGTTCGACAAGCGCCTGTTCCGCGCCGGCAATGCCCAGGGCGTGGTCGGCATCGACGGGGCCGGCGCGGCGACCTACAACGAGCCCGGACGGACCTTCTATACCAGCCTGACCGCGTCGTTCTGAGCCATAACGAGAAAGCCTGATGAGAACCTCCCTGCTCGTCGCCGCCCTGGGCCTCGCCCTGGCGGCGGCCCTGCCCGGCGGCGCGCCGCTGGCGCAACCGGACCCCGAGGCGACCATGGACCGCAGCCTGCTGCAACGCCAGGACCTGCCCTATCGCTTCAGCGCCGTGGACCTGGACTCCGTCGATGGCCAGCGGCATTACCGGCTGTGGCTCGGCCGACCGCTGCAGGCACCGCCCGCCGCCGGCTACCCGGTGGTCTGGATGCTCGACGGCAACGCCGCCGTCGGCGCCCTCGACGCGTCCACCCTGAGACGCCTGGCCGACGGCGACGCACCGCTGCTGGTCGCCATCGGCTACCGCACGCCGCTGCGCATCGACCGCGCCGGGCGTACCTTCGACTACACCCCGGCGAGTCCCGGCCAGGCCGATCAGCGCGACCCGCTCAACGGCCTGCCCAGCGGCGGCGCCGACGCCTTCCTCGACCTGCTGCGCGACGGCATGCGCCCGGCCGTGGCGGCGCAGGCGCCCCTGGACACTGCGCGGCAAACCCTCTGGGGACACTCCTACGGCGGCTTGCTGGTGCTCCACGCACTGTTCACCCGTCCCGGCGAGTTCGCCCGCTACGCCGCGGCCAGCCCGTCGCTGTGGTGGCGCGACGGGGCGATCCTCGGCGAGCGAGCGGGGCTCGAACAGCGCCTGCGCGGAAAGCGCGCGGAACTCCTGCTCTGGCGCGGCAGCGCCGAACCGCCCAGCCCGCGCGGCTCGCTGAAAGCCGAGCCGGGCCAGGCGATGGCGCGGCTGGTAGATGACCTGCGCCGGGTTGCCGGGCTCACGCTGGACTTCCAGCCGCTCGACGGCCTGGGTCATGGCGAAACGCTGGGGGCCTCGTTGCGCCTTCTGCTCGCCCGTCCGGCGGTGGAACGCCAGCGCTGAAGGCGCACGCTCCCAGGAGCCCTTTACGCTTACGCCGTCCCTTTCTTCCGCCCGCGAGAGAAGGTCGGATTGAAGGACAACCGCCTGGCGGCTCTTCTTCCTACCGAAAGGGCTGCGTCCTCCGGACACCGACCCCGGAAACGCCTCCACTGCAACCCTCTGCGGCGTTGGGAAGAGGAGCTATCTCGAAGCCTTTTGTCCTCGCGATCCCCGGCTCTCCCACCCCTCAAGCCCCGCTCACATGAGCAGCGCAGGAATCCTGCCAGCAATGCCAACTTGCCATCACTCGAATCTGATCTAGCGTTGCAAACAGAAGAGGCATCGAATCAGGAAGGACGACATGAACGGCAAAGGACGCGGCAATACTCTCTACGCCATCAGCCTGCTGCTGGTCGGCGGTTGCTCCAGCAGCCTGCAACATAACGAGGGGGCGACACAGGTAGCGCACAGCCCGGACAAGCGTGCGATGAGCAGCATCTTCCTACCGTCCGGACGCAACTCGACGACCGCCATCGAAAAGGGCGAAGCCCTGTCGATCAAGCTGATCGCGGCCTACCTCTGCGATTTTCGCGAGGAGAAAGGCAATGGCGACCTTCTGGCGAGCGGCAACAAGGAATCCAGCCTCTGCACCGGTGGCGACGGCAGCCTGTTCGACAATGCGCGCAGCACTCAGGGCGAGATCGCCATCACCGCCAGTGCCGGCGAACGCGGTGCGACCTCCAACGGCCTCAGCTTCAATCCCGCCGACATCAAGCGCAACGGCCGGGTTGTCTATTACAACGAGGACATCCGCGAGAGCGGCCAATTGATCAACGCGCTCAACATCCCGATCTACGGTCCGAAGACCTACGACGGCGGGACCTTCTTCGTCGACCTGGCGATACTCGAACTGGACGAGAACGAGAACAAACAGAGCCGCAAGCTCCTGCAGGAGCTGGCCAAGGTCGGCAGCGCCTCCTACGCCCCCGGCACGCCGGTTCTCAATCTGCTGAACAGCCTCGGCGACGCGCTGCTCAGCGCCAACGGCGACGACGTCGAACTTCGCTACCAGATGGAGTTCGATCCGCCGTACCAGGGACGCACGCGGAAAACGGATACGCAGCCACGCAACGGGACCAGCATCAGCAGCCGGGCTCCCTTGCGCGAGGGGTACTACGCCTTCGTGAGAATGGAGCAGCGTGACCGCCTGCCGGCCTTCGGGCAGTTGACAGTGTTCACCGGGTCCCACAATCCCCTGCTGGTCGAAGCGAAGACCAGGCAACTCTATCGAGGCGGCTCCTGGTTGCTGGTACGGGTTGCCCGCGAAGACCATGAGCAAGCCTCGGCGCAGGACGTTTCCACCGCGACCGCTGCATTCCTTGAACAACTGGGTCGCGCGGATGTCCCACCGGACACGTTCGCCAAGGTGCTGGAGCAAAGCCTCAAGCTCATGGCTGCGGAGACGGCGCCAGCCCAGTAGGCGAGCGCCTCCTCCAGCCCCGTCCGGCCAGGATTCAGGCCACCACCGGAATCAGCGGGTCGGCCGCCGCCAGCGCCACGGCGCGGTCCGCCGCCGGCGGGTAGATCCACACGCCATTGATCTCGGTCTTTATCTTCTTGCCCTCCTCGCGCACGAACCGTACCTGGCGGTCCCAGCCCTCGGTGAACACCGCGCCCCAGCCGCCGAGGTCGAGACAGGTCACGTACTTCACCTGGCTGTAGGGAATCGGCTCGACGCCGAGCAGGTCGGCGGCCACGTTATTGCCGGCCGAGCGACCCAGGGCGATGGCGTGCTGGCAGGTCATCAGGGCATGGTTGCCAAGGTCGTCGGTAGCCGCGCGGGCCACGTCGCCGGTGGCGTAGACATCGTCGAGACCGAGCACCTTGAGGTTGCGGTCGACATGCAGGCGACCCTGGGCATCGCGCTCGCCCGAAATCTGCCCGGTCAGGGTGCTGGCCCGCACGCCCACGGTCCAGACCACGGTCTTCGCCTCAATCCGCTGGCCGTCGTCGAGCGTCACGCCCTCGGCATCCACCGCCGCCACCGAACGCCCCAGGCACCACTCCACGCCCAGTTCCGCCGAGGCCTCGGCGATCAAGCCGCTCAGGTCCGCGCCCAGCGATGCGCCGATGGCGGCGCCGCGGTCGACCACGATCACTCGCAGCGCCGCTTTCTCGCCGAGGATCGCCCGCAGGCGCGCCGGCATCTCGGTGGCGGTCTCGATGCCGGTGAAGCCGCCGCCGGCGACCACCACGGTGTTGCGTGCCGGCGAATCCGGCAAGTCGCGCAGGGCATGCAGGTGTGCCTCCAGGCGCAGGGCGTCTTCCAACTGGTCGACATCGAAGGCAGCGTCGATGCCGACGACACTCGCCGGACGCCACACGCCGCTGCCGGCCGCCAGCACCAGGCGGTCGTAGTCCAGTTGCGCCAGCGTGCCCTCGGCATCGCGGTACTCCACCCACTTGCCGGCCACGTCGATGCGCTGCGCGCTGCCCTGCACGAAACGCACGCCGACCGCGGCGAACAATTCGCCCAGCGGCGCCGCCATGCGCTGCACGTCAGGCTCGTAGAAACGCGGGCGGATACGCAGCTCGGGCTGCGGCGCGAGCACCGCGACCTCGACGTCGTCGCGGCCCTGGCGGTCGAGCTGGCGCACTGCGCTCAGCGCGCTCCACATGCCGGCGAATCCGGCACCGACGATCAGGATACGTTGTTTCATTGGGGGCTCCTGGAGGGAAAGGACGGGATATCCGGAGAAAAGCCTCTCCGCAACTACGACTATATTTGTCGTAGTTAAGAAGATCAATCCCCGAAAAGCGTTCCGACAGGCAATCGCCCCTCGCCGTGAAAGAGAGGAAAAGACGTCGAAAACATACGAAAAGGATCGGAGATAGAGCGCTTCGAGGCGGAAGACAGCGAACGACCTGTCCTTGTGAGCGGCCTGAAAACCGCGCAGAATATTGCGAATATTTCTGTCGGAGTTAGTGATGGCTCTCTATAGCGCCGGCGTCGAATACGGCATCCACTGCCTGTTGTTCCTCGCCGACGAGAAAGGCGACAGCCGCGAGTCCAGCGTACGCACCCTCGCCGAGTTGCAGGGCGTGCCGCCGGAACTGCTGGCCAAGGTCTTCACCCGCCTGGCCAAGGCCGGCCTGGTGGCTGCCACCGAAGGCGTGCGCGGTGGCTTCCGCCTGGCACGGCCGGCCAACGAAATCAGCGTGCTCGACGTGGTCCGCGCCATCGACGGCGACAAATCGATCTTCGAATGCCGCGAGGTCCGCGAGCGCTGCGCGATCTTCGAAGGCAACCCGCCTTCCTGGGCGACCCGCAACACCTGCTCGATCCACGCGGTGATGCTCACCGCGCAGAAGCGCATGGAAGAAGCGCTGGCCCAGCAGACCATCCTCGACCTGGTACGCCGGGTGGGGCGTATCGCGCCACCGGAGTTCGGCGAAGAAGTGCTGCGCTGGATGGATGCCAGCCGGGAAGGACGCGGCGGCTCCCGCGACTAGCCCTTGGCGCATACGGAGCGGCGCCGCAAGCCCGTTTCGCGGAAAACACCATTGTCGACTGCGGTGCTAATCGCGCCGGCGTTTCTCCCTACCCTATCGCCAGAGGCCGCCGCAGAGCGGCCGCCGGCCCACTGCAATGGCCCGTGACCAACTTGCGTGATAGGTGAACGATGGAACCTGGCAGCTACCAACTGACCATGAGCGTGCTCATGACCCCCGACAAGGCGAACTTCTCCGGCAACGTCCACGGCGGCGCGCTGCTCAAGCTCCTCGACGAAGTGGCCTTTGCCTGCGCCAAGCGCTACGCCGGACGCTACGTGGTGACCCTGTCGGTGGATCAGGTGATCTTCCGCGAGCCGATCCATGTCGGCGAACTGGTGACCTTCCTCGCCTCGGTGAACTACACCGGGCGCACTTCGATGGAGGTCGGGGTGAAGGTGATGACCGAGAACATCCACGAGCGCACCGTGCGCCATACCAACAGTTGCTTCTTCACCATGGTGGCGATGGACGACCAGCGCCGGCCGGTGGCGGTGCGTCCGCTGGAACCGGAGACCGCGATCGAGAAACGCCGCTACGCCCAGGCCCTGGCCCGGCGCGAGCAGCGCAAGCTGATGGAACTGCGCTACCAGGAGATCCGCGAACAGGTGGATCACGCGATGCCGGCCTGAACGCCGCCCGGCCCGCGGGCCGGGTCCTCAGCCCTCGCCGACCAGGCTCTCGAACGCTTCTTCCAGCACGCTGGCGCTGCCGGGGCGGACTACCCGCGCCACCTCCCGGCCGTCGCGAAGAAAGACGAAGGTCGGCCACAGCTTGACCTGGAACGAGCGCCCCAGGCGGCGCCCGGGACCGTCCTCGACCTTCAGGTGGCCGACCTCCGGATAGTCGTCGAATACTTCCGCCAGCAGCGGCTGGGCGGCCTGGCAATGGCCGCACCAGTCGGTACCGAACTCCACCAGCGTCGGACCGGCGAGCCGGTCCAGTTCGTCGCGCGCCGGTGCCTCGGCGCTGTATCGGGTCTTCATACGCTGCTTCTCCATGAGCTTGGCTGACAGGACGGCAGACTCCCGCCGCGGCGCCAGGTTCGACCCGCGCGACGATGGACTCAGCGTTTCCGCACGCGCGCCATGCAACGCTGGTAGCGTTCGTCGACGCGCTTGGCGAACCAGGCGGTGGTCAGCTTGCGGGTGATCTTCGGGCTCTCCAGGGCGATCCCCGGCAGCACGGCGCGGGGCAGCGTCTTGCCGATGGCGCTTTCGGCCAGGGCGAAGACCTTGCGGTACAGCGCGCTGTCGGCGAACTCCGGGCTGTCGCCCTGCTCCAGCGCCCGGCGGATCGCCGCGTCGCTCATGTCCAGGCGCTTGCCGAGGCTGCGCACGGCCAGTTCGGTGGAGCCCGGCGTGCGCGTACCGTAGCGGATCAGATCGCCATCCAGCGCCAGCGGAATCCCCGAGACGCGACTCACCGCATTCTGGAACGCGGCGTTGCGACTGGCATACCAGCCGGCGTTGAAGTCGGCGAAGCGGTACAGCGGCGCCGGGTAGTCCGCCGGATAGCCAAGCAGGTGGGCGATGCCGAAATACATGCCGCCGCGCCGGCTGAACACCTCGCGGCGGATGCTGCCGTCCAGCGGATAGGGATAGCCGTCCGCGTGCTGCTCGGCGAAAGCGATGCTGACCTGCATCGGCCCGCCGGTGTGTACCGGGTTGAAGCCGCCGAACAGCTTGCCGCCCATGGGCACGATGGCGATGAAATCGTCGAATGTCTCGCTCAGTTCCTTCTCCGTGCGCGCCGCGGCCAGGCGCTGGCTGTAGGTGCGGCCATCGGGCGACTTGATATTCAGCGCCGAGCTGACCAGGAACGCCGGCACGTGCAGCTTGCCGGCACGGCGCTCGACCTCGCGGGTGGCGATCCTGCCCAGGCCGGCCACCGGCGGGTCGACCTGGTAGGTGGACTCCTGCTCGGTCACCGCCAGCACCGCACAGAGATTCTCGTCGCTGGGGTAGACCTGCTGGGCGGAAAAGGCCGCGTAGATATCGCTGGCCCACCCTTGGCGATCGCGCACCGTGGCCGGCATCAGGCGGACGATCTTCGCCCGTACTTCGTCGGGGTTGGGCGGCGGCGGCTCCGCCGACCGCGAACTGCACCCGGCCAGCGCCAGGAGCATGAGCAACCCCGTTACGCCGCGACCCTGGCGTACTGCTTTCATCTGCGATTCCCTGTTCCGTTGCGAAGTGGGCGGCCGGTGGCGACCGCCGAAGCCAGGGCATTCTAGCCGAGCATCCGGCGGCTTCCGTACCGTCCGTCACGCACCGTCGCGGTTCACAGCGCTGCGTCGGTGCGCTGCCGCTTGACCCGACGCCAGGTCGAGGGCGAGGCGCCGGCCAGCCGGAGAAAGATCCGCGAGAAATGCGGCTGGTCGGAAAAGCCGCAGGCGACGCCGATCTGCGAAAGCGGTTCGTCGCTGCCCAGCATCAGCTCCTTGGCCCGGTCGACGCGCAAGCGCATCAGCCATTCGTGGGGCGAAACACCGGTGCTGCACTTGAAGGCCTTGGTGAAATAGCTGCGCGAGAGCCCGCACTCCTCGGCCAGGCGCGCCACCGATACGCCCTCGGCCAGATGCCCGGCGATCAGCTCCTTGGCCCTGCGCAATTGCCAGGGCGCCAGGCCCTTGCCGGTGCAGGCCGGGACCTGGGTCGAAGCGAAGCGATCCTGGACGTGGGTCAACAGCGCCAGCATGACCTGTTCGATGAACAGCTCGTTGCGCTCCCCCGCCCTGGCGAAACTGGGCAGCAACGCCAGCGCCAGGTGATAGACCACCGGATCGTCGACACCGATGATCCGCTCCGGCTCGGCGGACGCGCGTTGCCCTTCTTCGTAGAGAAACTCCTTTATCGAAGCGCGCGGCAACATGAAGCGGACATTGTCGTAAGTTGTCCGATGCTGGCACTTTATTTCATCGCCAAGATAGGCGATGGAGATACTTTTCCGTGGATGTCCGCCATCGAAAACCAGTTTGTTTCCATTCCAGAGACGATGGGAATTGAAATCGCGCAACTGCACGATGACGGAAAACGAATCGGCACAAGGAATATGGATCACCTTGTCCGGATCGGGAGTCGCCTCACTATTGCGAATCAAGGCGTACCCTTCTCCCCTTATGATGTTCCCTGGCGTGGATTGGTCGCCCTTTGTTCTGTCTATGGCAACAGTCATGACTCCCCCTGATTCCATGCGCCTGATGATCTCGTGACACTTTTCTCTCGACGCGAAAAACGACGCACGAAAGCTCCCCCAGAGATTAATCCGAGGGAGCCGTTCCGGGGAAATCTAACCGACGAAGATAACTACCAGATTACTGCGCTGTTACTCGATGATATAACGCTCAACCCTTTTCCTGTTCCGACGGGCCAGCGGCCTGGTCGAGGCGATGCCGACCCGGTAGTTGCCCCAGCACATGGCCGACCGAACCCGCCTTGTCGCAGGCCGAGGCGAACGCGCAACCGCCGAGCAATTGCTTGCCGACCGGGATGACCTGCTCGCCGAGCAGGATGCCGAGCAACCCCACCAGCGCCACCAGCGGCGGAGCCGGCGAACGCACCTGCAGCAGGCTGTAGACGATCCCCACCAACAGTCCGGCGCCCAGCGACAATACGTAGAGCTTCATCTTCGTTCTCCTTCGCGGCCGTGCCGCCCGGCGGGCCGGAGCGGCACGGCCGGCATTCACTTGGCCGGATTCGGGCCGATGCGTTCGCCGTGGGTCACCCGCTCGGGCGCCTTGTGCACCATGGTGTAGGCGTAGTCCACGCCCATGCCGTAGGCCCCGGAATGCTCCTTGGCGATGGCCATCACGGCGTCGTAGGTATCCCGGCGGGCCCAGTCGCGCTGCCACTCCAGCAGGACCTGCTGCCAGGTCACCGGTACCACGCCGGCCTGGACCATGCGGTCCATGGCGTACTTGTGGGCGTCGCTGGAGGTGCCGCCCGAGGCATCGGCCACCATGTAGATCTCGTAGCCGCCCTCGAGCATGGCGCAGAGGGCGAAGGTGGTGTTGCAGACCTCGGTCCACAGCCCGGCGACCACGACCTTCTTGCGCCCCGCGGCGGCCAGCGAGTCGCGCACGTTCTGGTCGTCCCAGGAGTTCATCGAGGTGCGTTCGAGGATCTTCTGCTCGGGGAACACCGCCAGCAGCTCCGGATAGGTCGGGCCGGAGAAGCTGTCGGTTTCCACCGTGGTGATGGTGACCGGGATGTCGAATACCTTCGCCGCCTTGGCCAGGCCCACTACGTTGTTCTTCAGCGTCTGGCGATCGATGGACTGTACGCCGAATGCCATCTGTGGCTGCTGGTCGATGAAGATGATCTGGCTGTTCTGCGGAGTTAGAACTTCGAGATAGTGGCTCATGATTGTTTCCTGACAACGAACGATGAATTCCAGCTGTTGCGCACAACAGCACGCGGGCCAACAGATAATTTCCCGTGGCCGGCCAGACTATGAAGCATGAATATTGGAAAAAACAAACTTTTCGAGAAAATAAATCACTGAACTGCGGCCCTGGATAAAGTTGAACGGCGATATTCAAAATATTCGACACATCCATACAAAAAGCGCACACAGAGACAATAAAAGAAGGATTACCAGCTAGCAGAATCGACAGTCCGCCCTATAAGAAAAAGCCCCCATGAAGTTCAGGACATGTCTCGCGTCTTACTTGCTATCGACTACCAGCAAGTTGCGCTTGCAGGAGGATGCGTCATTCGGGAAAACCGCTCTTTCGTCCCGTACGTTTCCCGCCGCACCTATCCTGTCCGGTGGCCTCTCTCGCCGCCGCCCTCGCTGACCGATTCCGCCCCGCTGCCAGGAGCACGCCATGAGCCACGATCCGCCGAGCAAGGACCGCCGCCATTTCCTCACTACCAGTTCGGTGCTGGGCGCCGCCGGGGTCCTGTGGTCCGCCCTGCCCTTCGCCAACGCCGCCAGCCTTTCTCCCGCAAGCAACCCAGGAGGTTCCATGACCGCCGACCTGATCCTGCACAACGGCCGCTTCCACACCGTGGACCGCGACAACCCCACCGCCACCGCCGTGGCGATCAAGGACGGCAAGTTCCTTGCCGTCGGCAACGACGCCGAGGCGATGCTCCATCGCGGCAGCGCCACCCAGGTGATCGACCTGCAGAAGCGCACCGTGATCCCCGGTCTCAACGACTCGCACCTGCACCTGATCCGCGGTGGCCTCAACTACAACCTGGAGCTGCGCTGGGAAGGCGTGCCCTCCCTGGCCGACGCCTTGCGCATGCTCAAGAACCAGGCCGAACGCACGCCCAGCCCCCAGTGGGTGCGGGTGGTCGGCGGCTGGAACGAGTTCCAGTTCGCCGAGAAGCGCATGCCGACCCTGGAGGAATTGAACAAGGCCGCGCCGGACACCCCGGTGTTCGTCCTCCACCTGTACGATCGCGCCCTGCTCAACCGCGCCGCCCTGCGCGTGGTCGGCTACACCAAGGACACGCCCAACCCGCCCGGCGGCGAGATCGTCCGCGACAGCAGCGGCGAACCCACCGGCATGCTGATCGCCCGGCCCAACGCGATGATTCTCTACGCCACCCTGGCCAAGGGACCGAAGCTGCCGCTGGAATACCAGGTCAACTCCACCCGCCAGTTCATGCGCGAACTCAACCGCCTCGGCCTGACCAGCGCGATCGACGCCGGCGGCGGCTTCCAGAACTACCCGGACGACTACCAGGTGATTCGCGAACTGGCCGACCAGGGCCAGCTCACCGTACGTATCGCCTACAACCTGTTCACCCAGAAACCGAAGGAAGAACTCGCCGACTTCAAGAACTGGACCGGCAGCGTCAAGTACGGCCAGGGCAGCGATTTCTTCCGCCACAACGGCGCCGGCGAGATGCTGGTGTTCTCCGCCGCCGACTTCGAGGACTTCCTCGAACCGCGCCCGGACCTGCCGCAGACCATGGAGCAGGAGCTGGAGCCGGTGGTCCGCCACCTGGTGGAGCAGCGCTGGCCGTTCCGCCTGCACGCCACCTACGACGAATCGATCTCGCGGATGCTCGACGTGTTCGAGAAGGTCGACCGCGACATTCCGTTCAACGGCCTGCCCTGGTTCTTCGACCACGCCGAGACCATCACCCCGCGCAACATCGAGCGGGTACGGGCACTCGGCGGCGGCATCGCGATCCAGGACCGCATGGCCTTCCAGGGCGAGTACTTCGTCGACCGCTACGGTGCCAAGGCCGCCGAGGCCACGCCGCCGATCCAGCGCATGCTCGCCGAGGGCGTGCCGGTGGGTGCCGGCACCGACGCCACCCGGGTCTCCAGCTACAACCCCTGGACCTCGCTGTACTGGCTGGTCAGCGGCCGCACCGTCGGCGGCATGGCCCTGTATCCGCAGGGCCTGCCGCGGGAAACCGCGTTGCAGCTGTTCACCCACGGCAGCGCCTGGTTCTCCAGCGAGCAGGGCAAGAAAGGACAGATCAAGGTTGGCCAGCTCGCCGACCTGGCGGCGCTGTCGGCGGACTTCTTCGGCGTCGAGGAAGAGGCCATCAAGTGGATCGAGTCGGTGCTCACGGTGGTCGACGGCAAGATCGTCTATGCCGCCGCCGAGTTCGACAAGCTCGGTCCGCCGGCGCCGCCGGTGCTGCCGGACTGGTCGCCGGTGGCCAAGGTACCCGGCCACTGGCGGCAAGGCGCGCCGCTGACCGCCCAGGTCCACCAGTGCGTCGGTGCCTGCGCGGTACACGCCCACGAGCACAACCGCGCGCGCCACTCCAACGTACCGGTGAGCGACTTCCAGGGTTTCTGGGGCGCATTCGGCTGTTCCTGCTTCGCTTTCTGACGTACCCGGGCGGGCCCTTCGCGGCCCGCCTCGCCCGGAGTTTTCCCGATGATCCGCGTTCGACCGGTCGGCCGCCTGGCCCTTTTCCTGGCGCTGGGCGGCACCTCGCCGTGCCACGCCGCGACAGAGGAAGCCAAGGCGCCCGACTACCTGGAGTGGCGCCTGCTCAACCGCAACTACTTCCTCTACAACGACTATCGCCGCGCGGACGCCGGGCGCGGCTACCGCAAGGAATGGGCACACGGCCTGATCGCCGACCTGGAGTCGGCCTATACTCCCGGCCGCGTCGGTTTCGGCCTCGATCTCCACGGCTTCGCCGGCTTCAAGCTCGACGGCGGACGTGGCCATGCCGGCACCGGCCTGTTGCCGCTGGACTCATCCGGCGATAACGCCAGCGAGTATTCCGACGCCGGCGCCGCACTCAAGCTGCGGCTCGGCGAGAGCCTGCTCAAGGTCGGCGAGATGACCGTCGAGACCCCGGTCTTCGATACCAGCGACAAGCGCCTGCAACCCCAGTACGCCAGGGGCTTCTTCCTGCAGAGCGACGACCTCGACCGCGTGCGGATCCAGGCCGGGCGCTTCACCGCCTTCAAGGAACAGGCCTCCAGCTCCGGCCATGGCGACTTCGACGGCTACGGCGCGAGCACCGCCGGCAGCGCCATCGGCTTCGCCGGCGCCAGCCTGGCGGCCAGCGACAACCTGAGCGGCTCGCTGTTCGCCGCGCAACTGGACAACGTCTGGCGCCAGGTCTATCTCAACATGAACCTGCAACGTGCCGCGTTCAGCCTGGATGGCAACCTCTATCGCACGCGCGACCAGGGCCGCAGCCGGGCCGGCGCGATCGACACCCTGGCCTACAGCCTGCAACTGAAGTACCGCGTCGGCGCACAGGGTTTCTCCCTGGCCTACCAGCGTGTCCATGGGGATACGCCGTTCGACTTCGTCGGAGGTGACTCCATCTACCTCGCCAACTCGATCAAGTACGCCGATTTCAACGGTCCCGGCGAACGCTCCTGGCAGGCCCGCTACGACCTCGACCTGGCCCCGTTCGGCCTGCCGGGGCTGAGCTTCATGGCGCGTTACGTCAGCGGCCGCGCCATCGACGGCAGCCATGCGCCGGCCGGCGGCGCCTACAACCCGCTGGGCGCCGATGGCCGCTACCGGCCCTTGCAGGGCAGCGGCGGCAAGCACTGGGAGCGCGACCTCGACCTGCGCTACGTGTTCGCCTCGGGCCCGCTCAAGGACCTCTCGCTGAACGTCTCGCACCTCAGCCACCGGGCCAACGCGGCCCAGGCCGGCGACGACATCGACCGCCTCTACCTGATCGTCGAATACCCACTCAAAGGCTCGCTCTGACCATGACCGCACCCGCCGCCTCACCCTGGAGTCCCCTGCGCCAAGCCACCTTCCGCTGGCTATGGCTGGCCAGCATCGCCTCGAACATCGGCACCTGGATGCACGAGGTGGGCGCCGGCTGGCTGATGACCTCGCTCTCCGCCAGCCCGCTGAACGTGGCCCTGGTGCAGGTCGCCGGATCGCTGCCGATGTTCTTCCTGGCCCTGCCGGCCGGCGCCCTCGCCGATATCGTCGACAAGCGCCGCTACCTGCTCGGCGTGCAATTGTGGATGGCCTTGGTGGCCACCCTGCTGGCCAGCCTCACCCTGCTCCAGTTGACCAGCGTCTGGCTGCTGCTCGGCCTGACCCTGTGCATGGGCATCGGCACCGCGCTGATGATGCCGGCCTGGAGCGCCACCACTCCGGAACTGGTGGGCAAGGACGAACTGCCGGCGGCGGTGGCGCTGTCCAGTGTCGGGGTCAACCTGGCGCGGGCGGTCGGACCGGCCATCGCCGGGGTGCTGGTGAGCCTGGTCGGCCCCTGGCTGACCTTCGCCCTCAACGCCCTCTCCTTCTTCGCGGTGATCGCCGTGCTGCTGGCCTGGAAACGCGAGGCCGTGCCCTCGGTGCTGCCGGCGGAACGCCTGTTCGGCGCCCTGCGCGCCGGCTGGCGCTACAGCCGCAGCTCGAGGCCACTGCAATCGGTGCTGGTGCGCGCGGTGGCGTTCTTCCTCGGCGCCAGCGCCGGCATGTCGCTGCTGCCCCTGATCGTGCGCGGCGAACTGCATGGCAACGCCATGGACTTCGGCCTGCTGCTGGGCAGCGTCGGCGTCGGCGCGGTGCTCGGCGCCGCGTTCCTGCCGCGCCTGCGCGAACGCCTCGGCAGCGACCGCCTGGTGCTGCTCTCCAGCGTGCTCTACGCACTGGTGCTGGTGGCCCTGGCGCTGCTGCGCAACCTCTATTTGCTGGTGCCGGTGATGCTGCTCAGCGGCGCGGCATGGATCGCCGTGCTCTCCAGCCTGCAGGTCGCCGCGCAGACCTCCGTGCCGGCCTGGGTCCGCGCCCGCGCGCTGGCGGTCTACATCCTGGTGTTCTTCGGCAGCATGGCCGCCGGCGGCGCCCTGTGGGGTCTGGTCGCCAGCCACCTGTCGATCACCTTCGCCCTGCTCTGCGCCAGCGCCGCGCTGCTGCTCGGCCTGTTCGCGTCGCTGCGCTGCCGGCTGCCGGTCACCGAGGCCGAGGACCTCGCGCCGTCGCTGCACTGGCCGGCGCCACTGGTCGACGAAGAGGTGGACCAGGAACGCGGCCCGGTGATGGTCACCCTCGAGTACGACATCGACCCGCAGGACGCCGCGGCATTCCAGGCGGCGATGGTCGAGGTGCGCGCCATGCGTCGGCGCAACGGCGCGGTGTCCTGGGGGCTGGTCCAGGACAGCGGCAACCGTCGCCTGTGGCTGGAGTTCTTCATCGACGAATCCTGGCTGGAGCACCTGCGCCACCACCAGCGGGTGACCCGCGGCGAGTTGCGGGTCGAGGCCGCCGCCCGGCGCTTCCAGAGCGCCGGCGTGGAGGTGCGCATCCGCCATTACCTGCACGGCGCGGCCAGGCCTTGAGCCTCCCGGGCGACGGTCGTCGCCTGCCCCTGGCGGATCCGCCCACGGCTGTTATCCTGCTCGCCAATGGCGCCACAAGGACGGTGGCCGGTAGCGATGCCGCGCACCCGCGGCGCCGCGAACGCAACCCACAGGGAAGTCCACGCATGTCCTACGACTACGAGAAAACCAGCCTCACCCTCTACCGGGCGGTATTCAAGGCCAACTACGACGGCGACGTCGGTCGCTACCTGCGCCCCGACCAGGAACTCGCCGAGGCTGCGGAAGTCGCCCCGCTGCTGCATCCGACCTTCGACAGCCCCAACACCCCTGGCGTCCCCGCCCGCGCGCCGGACATCGTCGCCGGCCGCGACGGCCTCTACGCCCCGGACACCGGCGGCACCTCGGTGTTCGACCGCGCCGGCGTGCTGCGCCGCGCCGACGGCGACTTCGTGATTCCCGACGGCACCGACATCCCGCCGGACCTGAAGGTGAAACAGGACAGCTACAACAAGCGCCTGCAAGCCACCCACTACACCATCATGCCGGCCAAGCCGATGTACCGGGAGGTCCTCATGGGCCAGCTGGACAACTTCGTGCGCAACGCCATCCGCCGCCAATGGGAAAAAGCCCGCGGGCTCTAGGAGTGAACCATGAACCTGAAACCCCAGACCCTGATGGTGGCGATCCAGTGCGTCGCCGCGCGCACCCGCGAACTCGACGCGCAGTTGCAGAACGACGACCCGCAGAACGCCGCTGAACTCGAACAGTTGCTGGTCGGCTACGACCTCGCCGCCGACGACCTGAAGAACGCCTACGAGCAAGCCCAGGGCCAATACAGCGGCCTGCCGCCCTATGACCGGCTGATCGAAGAGCCGGCGCCCTGACGGCCCGTGGGCGGGCCGTCGTTGGCCTGCCCACTCCAGCGCGCGCAGAGGAACCACCGATGGTCTTCGGCTGGCACGGCGACACCATCACCCGCGACACCCAGGACGTACGGCGCTTCCTCGTCGGGCTGTGCGGCGCCGACTTCCGCTTCGATCGTGCCTTCATGGCCTGGATTGGCGACGGCGCGGCAAAGCCCCTGGGCGAGGTGGCGGACGAACGGCGGCGGCGCCAGCCCCTCCGCCTGAGCGAGCGCTCAGGCGCGGAAATGGCTCGGCGGCTGGCCGCTCCAGCGCTGGAAGGCATGGCGCAGGCTGGCGGTCTCGCTGAAGCCGAGTTCCTCGGCGATCCGGTAGATCGGCATGTCGCCGCTCTGCAACAGCTCCTTGGCGCGGGCGAAGAGCAGCTCGTCGAGCAGTTGCTGGTAGCTGGTGCGCTGCTGCTGCAAGTGCCGGCGCAGGCTGCGCGACGAACAGTTCAGGCGCCGCGCCAGTTCCTCCAGGCCCGGCGGGTCCTGCAGGCGCTCGGCGAGGATCGCCCGGACCTTGTCCAGCCAGGCGCGGCGCGCGGCCAGGTCGATGTTCTGCCGCCGGCACTGTTCCAGCATCTCCCGGTGGGTCACCGGGTCGGCCAGCGGCAACGGGCGCTCCAGCCATTCGGCGGCGAAGCCGATGGCGCTGCGCTCGCGTTCGAAGTGCAACTCGCAGGCGAAACCCTCGGCGTAGGCCCGCGCCATCGCCTCGTCGCCGGCATAGTCGAAGGCCGCTTCCAGCAAGGGCAGCGGCTGGCCGAGCAGGTCGGCGCAGGTGACCTTCAACGAGCCCAGGCAAAGCTCGGTGTTGAACGGCCGCAGCGCCTCGTCCTCGCCGTAGCCGGTGGCCACCAGCCAGGCGCGGCCGTCGGCGACCTCCAGCGACAGGTGGAAGTAGGTGCCGAGCAAGACCGGATAGCTGAGGCCGATGCGCAGCGCCTCGCCGAGGGTCGGCGCGGAGAGCAGCGCGTAGCCGAGCAGGCCGTAGGCGGAAATCCGCGTGCGCAGCCCCAGGCGCAGGCCGAGGGCCGGCTCGTCGCTGAGCCGGCAGGCGTTGGCGAACACCTGCTGCTCCTGCCAGGGGCTGATCAGGCGCCGCAGGTCGAGCAGGTCGGCGGGGGTGATGCCACTGCCTTCGAGCAGTTGCTCGCGGGCGAACCCTTCCTTCTCCAGCAGCGAGAGAGTGAGGGTCGACATGTGCAGCGAGTTGAGCCAGGTGGCGCGGGAGAAGGTCGAGTCGATCATGGCGTGCCCATCGTTACCGGTGGCCGCGCCGCGCTGTTACCGCGCGGACGGGATACACAGGGTAGGCAAGTTGCGTGCCGCCGCGCCTGTCGCCGGTCCCGCAGGCAGTTGGCTCAACCGCGCGAGAGGAAGCGCATGCCCTCCTCCAGGCCGCTCAGGGTCAACGGATACATCTGTTCCTTGACCAGTTCGCGGACCAGGCCGGTGGACGCCGTGTAGTTCCAGGTGTCCTTCGGATAGGGGTTGATCCAGATGAGCTTCTTGTACTTCTCCATGAAGCGCTGCATCCAGACGTAACCGGCTTCCTCGTTCCAGTGCTCGACGCTGCCGCCGGCCTGGGTGATTTCGTAGGGCGCCATCGCCGCGTCGCCGACGAACACCACCTTGTAGTCCGGACCGTACTTGTGCAGCAGGTCGAAGGTGGCGGTGCGTTCGCTGCTGCGGCGCAGGTTGTTCTTCCACACCGACTCGTAGATGAAGTTGTGGAAGTAGAAATACTCCAGGTGCTTGAACTCGGTCTTGCAGGCCGAGAACAGCTCCTCGCAGACCTTGACGTGGGCGTCCATCGAGCCGCCGATGTCCAGCAGCAGCAACAGCTTCACCGTGTTGCGCCGCTCCGGGCGCATCTGGATGTTGAGCAGCCCGGCGTCCTTCGCGGTGTGGTCGATGGTGCCGTCGATGTCCAGCTCCTCCGCCGCGCCCTCACGGGCGAACTTGCGCAGGCGCCGCAGGGCGATCTTGATGTTGCGCGTACCCAGTTCGACCTGGTCGTCGAGGTTCTTGTATTCGCGCTGGTCCCAGACCTTGGCCGCCTTGCCCTGGCGCTTGCCGGCGTCGCCGACGCGGACGCCCTCCGGGTTGAAGCCGCCGGAGCCGAACGGACTGGTACCGCCGGTACCGATCCACTTGTTACCGCCGGCATGGCGCTCCTTCTGTTCCTCGAGGCGTTTCTTGAACTCCTCGATCAGCTTGTCCAGGCCGCCGAGGGACTGGATCTGCGCCTTTTCCTCGTCGGTCAGCAGGCGCTCGAATTCCTTGCGCAGCCATTCCTCGGGGATCAGCGCCTTGAGGTGGTCGTCGAGCTTCTCCAGGCCCTTGAAGTAGGCGCCGAAGGCCCGGTCGAACTTGTCGAAGTGGCGCTCGTCCTTGACCATGATGGTGCGCGCCAGGTAGTAGAACTCGTCCATGTCGGCGAACACCACGCGGTGCTTCAGGGCGTCGATCAGGTCGAGCAGCTCGCGCACCGACACCGGCACCTTGGCTGCGCGCATTTCGTTGAACAGGTTGAGCAGCATGGCTGCGACCTCGTCTGTTGTCCGTTGATCCCGGCGCGCGAGCGCCGGTCAGTATTGGTGTTCCTGCGGCAGGTCGTCGGCGATGACGTACCAGTCGGCTTTCGAACCCACGTAGATGTGCCGCTGCGCTACCGATGGCAGCGGCGAGTCGAGGGTGCCGAGGGCGATCGAGGTGTACCTCGGGTCCTCGTTGCCGCCAAGCCACTGCAGGTTCGATCCGCAGTGGCGGCAGAAGGTACGGGTGACGCCTGGCGACGAGTGGTATTCGGCCACCGCGTCCGCCCCGGCGACATAGCGGAACGCCTCGCGGCGCACCTTGCCGTAGGTGGCGAACGCCGCGCCGTGGGCCTTGCGGCACTGGCTGCAATGACAATGGCTGGCCGATTCGATGGGCGCGTCGATCTCGTAACGTACCGCGCCGCACAGGCAACTTCCGCTGAGCATGGGATGTTCCTCCGCTGTCTGGCGTGCCGCCCCGCAGCCCTTTCCCCGGAAAGGGCCGACGCACTCAGCGGCTGGCGCGGCGGCTCATGAACGCCAGGCGCTCGAGAAGCTGCACGTCCTGCTCGTTCTTCACCAGGGCGCCGGCCAGCGGCGGGATCGCCTTGGTCGGGTCGCGTTCGCGCAGCACCGCTTCGCCGATCTCGTCGGCCATCAGCAGCTTCAGCCAGTCGACCAGCTCGGAAGTCGAAGGTTTCTTTTTCAGGCCGGGCACCTTGCGCACGTCGAAGAAGATGTCCAGCGCCTCGCTGACCAGCGACTGCTTGATGTTCGGGTAGTGCACGTCGACGATCTTCTGCAACGTCTCGCGGTCGGGGAAGGCGATGTAATGGAAGAAGCAGCGGCGCAGGAAGGCGTCGGGCAGTTCCTTCTCGTTGTTCGAGGTGATGATGATGATCGGGCGCTGCTTCGCCTTGATGGTTTCGTTGGTCTCGTAGACGTAGAACTCCATCTTGTCGAGTTCCTGCAGCAGGTCGTTGGGGAACTCGATGTCGGCCTTGTCGATCTCGTCGATCAGCAGGATCACCCTCTCCTCGGCCTCGAAGGCCTCCCAGAGCTTGCCCTTCTTGATGTAGTTGCGCACGTCGTGAACCTTGTCCACGCCCAGCTGCGAATCGCGCAGGCGGCTTACCGCATCGTACTCGTAGAGGCCCTGGTGGGCCTTGGTGGTGGACTTGATGTGCCAGGTGATCAGCTTGGCGCCGAAGGACTCGGCCAACTGCTCGGCGAGCATGGTCTTGCCGGTGCCCGGTTCGCCCTTCACCAGCAGCGGCCGCTGCAGGGTGATGGCGGCGTTGACCGCGAGCTTGAGGTCGTCGGTGGCGACGTAGGACTGGGTGCCTTCGAACTTCATCAGGAAATCCTCGAACGGTAACGCCCTGGCTGGAAAACCGGGCAGTTCAGTATTGTTTGAAAACCCGACTATAACGCGGGGACAAGCGCACTGTGAACGCAGACGGGTCATTCAGTCACTGAATGCCCGGCCACCTCGCGACCCGCCGTTCCGCCCGCGTCTTCAGCCGTCGTCGTCGCGCGTCGCCGGGGAACGCTCGAAACGAGCGTTGAACGCCTCGACGAACGCGTTGCGGAGAATCCCGAGGAACGCCTGGAACGCGCTGACGTCCCGCTGGTGGATATTACCGCTCAGGCTCACACGGGTTGCGAACTGGTCTTTGCGCTGGTTCTTCAGCACCGTCTCGCCACCGCCGACCAGCGCCTCCCACACCGAGCGGAACAGGTTCTTGTCGCCATCCTCCACGTCCTGCCGCCAGTTGAACACGTCCACGTCGCGCAGCAGCGGCTTGATGTAGCCATCCAACTGGCCGCGCTTAGCCTGGGCCTCCAGCACCAGGTCGCCGGTGCCGGCATTGAAGTCGAACTTGCCATAGGCGCTGGCGAAGTCGTTGAGCCGCTTCAGCTTGACCCGGGTGACCCGCAGGCGCAGGTCGAAGTCCTCGAAGTCGCTCAGCGGGTCGAAATGCGCCGCCACTTCCAGCGGCGCCTGGCCGAGTATCCGCGCCGTGCCTTCGAGACGCGCCGGCCGCTCGCCCCGGGCGTCGGCCACGTTGGTCAGGTTATAGATGCTGGCGTTGAGCGCCGAGGCGTGCAGGTTTACCGGCGGCTTCGAAGTGAAGTTGCGGAAACGCAGGGTGCCGTCCACCACCCGCACCTCGTTGAGGGTGATCGGCAGCAGCTTGTCCAGTTGCTCGCGCCAGTCGGTGCCGGCACCGGTCTGCGAGGCGTCGCGGTCGCCGCCGGCATCGACGAAGTTGAGCTGCGGACGCTCGAAGACCACCCGCGCCACTACTGCGTGATCATCCCAGAGCGCCTGCCAGCTCACCGACAGGTCGATGCTCGGCGCGTCGAGGAACGGCACCGGCACCTTGCCGTTGTCCTTGACGATGCTCAGCCCGTCGATCCGATACGCGCCGCGCCAGAGCGCCAGGTCGACGTCGGCGATGTGCCCACGGTAGTCGCCCATGTCGGCCAGCTTGCCGTTCAGGTAGTCGCGCACCAGGTACGGCAGCGCCAGGTGCAACGCCAGCAACAACAGAAGCAGCGCCGCCAGGCTGCCCAGGGGAATGGCATAGCGTTTCTTCATCGGTACGGCCCTCCTGGACAGTGGACACGCGCGGCGCGCCGCTGGTTCGAACGCGTCTGGACGCGCGGGCGGGGGCGGAATAGGCTGATTGATCTTTCTCCATGCGACAAGGACACCATCATGAGCCGCATCTTCGCAGACAACGCGCAGTCCATCGGCAACACGCCGCTGGTCCAGATCAACCGCATCGCCCCGCGCGGCGTCACCATCCTGGCCAAGATCGAAGGGCGCAACCCCGGCTATTCGGTGAAGTGCCGGATCGGCGCGAACATGATCTGGGATGCCGAAGCCAGCGGCAGACTGAAGTCCGGCATGACCCTGGTCGAGCCGACCTCCGGCAACACCGGCATCGGCCTCGCCTTCGTCGCCGCCGCACGCGGCTACAAACTGATCCTGACCATGCCGGCGTCGATGAGCCTGGAACGACGCAAGGTGCTCAAGGCGCTGGGCGCGGAGCTGGTCCTGACCGAACCGGCGAAGGGCATGAAGGGTGCGATCCAGAAGGCCGAAGAACTGGTCGCCGGCGATCCCGGGAAGTACTTCATGCCGCAGCAGTTCGACAACCCGGCCAACCCGGCGATCCATGAGAAGACCACCGGCCCGGAGATCTGGAACGATACCGAGGGCGCGGTGGACGTACTGGTCTCCGGGGTCGGCACCGGCGGCACCCTCACCGGCGTCTCGCGCTACATCAAGAACACCCGGGGCAAGCCGATCCTCGCCGTGGCGGTGGAGCCGGTGACCTCGCCGGTGATCAGCCAGACCCTCGCCGGCGAGGAGGTCAAGCCCGCCCCGCACAAGATCCAGGGCATCGGCGCCGGCTTCGTGCCGAAGAACCTCGACCTGTCGTTGGTCGACCGGGTCGAGAAGATCGGCGACGACGAAGCGAAGAACATGGCGCTGCGCCTGATGCAGGAAGAAGGCATCCTCTGCGGCATCTCCTCCGGCGCGGCGATGGCCGCCGCGGTGCGCCTGGCCGAGGAGCCGAATATGCAGGGCAAGACCATCGTGGTGATCCTCCCCGATTCCGGCGAGCGCTATCTTTCGAGCATGCTCTTCGACGGCCTGTTCAGCGAACAGGAACTGACCCAGTAACCACCGACCTGCGGCGCCGCAGCGAACCGGCGCCGCCTTGCGCCAGGCGTATCGAATCATGCTGGAAACCTCGCTCTTCGTAGCCACCCTCGCCACCCTGGGCATGCTCTCGCCCGGCCCGGACTTCTTCCTGATCATCCGCAACGCGGCGCGCTACCAGCGCTCGGCGGCGATGATGACCTCGCTGGGGGTGATCCTCGGCGTGGCCACCCACATGGCCTACTGCGTCGCCGGCCTGGCGGTGCTGATCACCACCACGCCGTGGCTGTTCAACGCGCTGAAGTACACCGGCGCGGTCTACCTGATCTGGATCGGCATCCAGGCCCTGCGCTCGCGCGGCGGCGGCACGCTCGACCTGGCGGTCGGCGGCGTGCAGCGCGGCGGCCACTGGAGCGCGTTCCTCCAGGGCTACCTGTGCAACCTGCTCAACCCCAAGGCCACGCTGTTCTTCCTCGCCGTGTTCACCCAGGTGCTGAGCCTGGACTCCAGCTTCGCCGAGAAGCTCTGGTACGCCGGCATCATCGTCGGCCTCGCCGCACTCTGGTGGCCGCTGCTGGTGGTGCTGATCCAGAGCGCGGTGGTGCGCCGTGGCCTGGCCAGGGCCCAGGGGGTGGTGGACAAGCTGCTCGGCGGCCTGCTGATCGCCCTCGGGGTCAAGGTCGCCCTGAGTTGAGGCAGGCGGGCGGAGCGACGCCCCGCTGCGGTGCCGCCTCCTGTCTGCGGGCCCGCAGGTAAAAGCCGCCCCTTTCCTCGCTTCCGGCAACGCGGGATAAAACCCGGGTGCCGGCCAGCGTTGCCGGCGCCCCCTGAGCGCCGGCGGCGAACCAGTCCGTCGCCGACGCTGTCGTCAGCCGACAGGACACCTACAACAATGAAGACCCGCATCGCTTCCCTCACCCTCCTCGCCCTCGCTTGCGGCAGCGGCGCAACCCTCGCCGCGGACAACCTGAAGATCTACAACTGGTCCGAATACATCGCTCCCGAAACCGTGGCGAACTTCGCCAAGGAAACCGGCATCCAGGCCACCTACGACGTCTACGACAGCAACGAGACCCTCGACGGCAAGCTGATGACCGGCCAATCCGGCTACGACGTGGTATTCCCGTCGAACCACTTCATGGCCAAGCAGATCCAGGCCGGCGCCCTGAAGAAGCTGGACAAGTCCCAGCTGCCCAACTGGAAGAACCTCAACCCGGTGCTGCTCAAGGCCCTGGAGGTCAACGATCCGGGCAACCAGTACGGCTTCCCCTACCTCTGGGGCACCACCGGCATCGGCTACAACCCGGCGAAGATCAAGGCGGTGCTCGGCGACGACGCGCCGCTGGACTCCTGGGATATCTTCTTCAAGCCCGAATACATGCAGAAACTGAGCAAGTGCGGGGTGGCGGTGCTGGACAACGGCCCCGAGCTGCTGCCCATCACCCTCAACTACCTCGGCCTGCCACACCACAGCCAGAAGGCCGACGACTACAAGCAGGCCCAGGCGGCGCTGCTGAAGGTGCGCCCGTACATCCGCTACTTCCACTCCTCGAAGTACGTCAGCGACCTGGCCAACGGCGAGATCTGCATGGTGGTCGGTTTCTCCGGCGACATCCTGCAGGCCGCGACCCGCGCCAAGGAGGCCAACAACGGCGTGGAAGTGCGCTACTCGACGCCGAAGGAAGGCTCGCCGCTGTGGTTCGACATGGTCTCGATGCCGGTCGATGCGCCCGACGAGAAGGCCGGCTACGCCTTCATGAACTACCTGCTGCGTCCCGAGGTGATGGCCGCGATCAGCAACCATGTGCACTACGCCAACGGCAACCTGGCCGCCGACCCGCTGGTGGACGCCGAGATCAAGGCCGACCCGGCGATCTACCCGCCGCAGGAGAAGATGGCCAAGCTGTTCGCCCTGGAATCCATGCCGCAGAAGATCGACCGCGTGCGCACGCGCACCTGGAACACGGTGAAGACCGGCAAGTGAAGCCCGGCGCCGGCCCGGTTTGTCGCCGGGCTGGCGTTTTAGCGCAAGGCTCGCCCACAGGCTCGTCAAATCCCGGACGGCCCGCTATAGTCCCTCTCGTTGTCTTCATCGACCGGATAGCCTCCATGAACCAGCGCTCGCACAGCTCGCTCCCCGCCCTTCCGGTAGCCACCGGCGAGGTCGGCGCGCTCCAGCCGTGCGCCAGCCTGGGCTGCGTTTCCCCTCCTGTAGTCGCCTCGCCTCCGCCTCCCCCTCCCGGTTCGGCCGCCTGCCCGCCGCCGGGCGTCAGTCCCTGACGAGCGCGGTAGCGCCCCAACTCTCTTCCACAGCCCGCCGCAAGCAGCGCCATCCGCTGCCGAGGCGTGCCGTCCGCCGCCGGCCCGAGCCCGCGGCATGCCCGACTACAAGGTGGCAGATCCATGTTTGCACTGAACAAATCCGCACTGGCCGGCCTGGCCAGCACCAGCCTCTTCGTCCTGCTCTGGAGCAGCGGGGCCATCGCCTCGAAATGGGGCCTGGCGCACTCCTCGCCGTTCGCCTTCCTGGTGTTCCGCTTCGGCATCGCCCTCGCCTGCCTGCTGCCGCTCGCCCCGCTGCTCAGGCTGCGCGCGCCGCGCAGCGCGCGTGAGCGCGGCAAGGCCCTGCTCACCGGCCTGGTGATGCTGGGGATCTATCCGATCTTCTATATCTTCTCGCTGAAGCTGCAGGTCACTCCCGGCATGATGGCGACCATCCTCGGCGTGCAACCGATCCTCACCGCCGTCATCCTCGAACGCCGGCAGTCGCCGGCGCGCCTGTTCGGGCTGCTGCTGGGCCTGGCCGGCCTGGTGCTGGTGGTCTACCAGGGCATCGGCCTGGCCGGGATGTCCACGGCCGGCATCCTCTGCGCACTGCTGGCGCTGGCCGGCGTCACCGGCGGCTCGATCATGCAGAAGGGCATCCGCGAGAACCCACTGGGCACCCTGCCCCTGCAGTACCTCGCCGGCCTCGGCCTGTGCCTGGCGTTCGTGCCCTTCCAGCCGTTCGAGTTCGAATGGAACGCCGGCTTCCTGGTCCCCGCGCTGTGGATGGGCGTCGTGGTCTCGGTGGGCGCGACCCTGCTGCTCTACCGGCTGATCGCCCAGGGCAACCTGGTCAACGTCACCAGCCTGTTCTACCTGGTGCCGGCGGTGACCGCGATCATGGACTTCATGGTCTTCGGCAACCGCCTCGGCTGGCTCAGCCTGCTGGGCATGGGGCTGATCGTGGTGGGTCTGATGTTCGTCTTCCGCAAGGCCGGCTGAGCGAACCGAGCGGGTCGCGGCCCGCCCATGGCAGAGCGCGCGCGGATTCAGTTCTGCGCGAGCTTGCCAGCCATCGCCGCGAACCCCGGCCCCGGCACCGCCGTCACATCGCGCGACCCCACCGGCTCGCCGCACTCCGGGCAGACCATGGTCGGCCGGAACTTGTGGCCACAGGCCTTGTGCACATACTCCACCGGAGCGCCGCGGCCCTCGTCGAGCCAGCGGTCGCCCCAATTGGCCAGGGCCAGCAGCACCGGATGCAGGTCGTGGCCCATCTCGGTGAGGCGGTATTCGTAGCGCGGCGGTCGCTCCTGGTAAGGCACCTTCTTCAGCGCGCCCGCCTCCACCAGCCGGCTCAGGCGGTCGGCCAGTACCTGACGGGTGACCCCGAGGCTGGCCTGGAACTCATCGAAGCGGCGCATGCCGAGAAAGCAGTTGCGCAGGATCAGCAGCGTCCAGCGGTCGCCGAGGATCGCCAGGCTGCGCGCCATCGAACAGGGCGTTTCGCCGACTTCTTGCCATTTCATGGGGTTCTCCCGGAAAAACCTCCGTCCATTCTAGGGGGCCGCTTCGGAGCCTGACCAGTTCCAAATTGGAACTTAGTATCCGGCCGAAAAGGTCATGGACCCGGCGCGCTCCTGGCAGGATCGGACAAACCAGCACTACGGACGGGTCCCATATCAGCGCCCGCATAGTAAGTTCCGATTCGGAACTGTAGAAGCGTCGAGCATGAGAGGGAAAGGCCGATACGACGGGGTTCCGTGTGCCGCCCGCGCGTCGTCCTTGCAGCACAGCGTCAGGCAGTCCCGAAAGAACGAAGCCCGCACGGCTGGGGTGCGCCCCAGGTTGCGCCGGCAACGACAACAACGAGGAACACACCGTGACTACGCCGTCCCCGCAATGGAAGAAGACCGCCTGTATCCTCTGCAGCCTCAACTGCGGGCTGGAAGTGCAGACCGAGAATGGCCGCATCAGCAAGATCCGCGGCGATGACGACCACCCCGCCTCGCAGGGCTACGTCTGCGAGAAATCGCAGCGCATGGACTACTACCAGAACGGCGCCGACCGCCTGGACACGCCGATGCGCCGGCGCCCCGATGGCAGCTACGAAGCCATCGACTGGGACACGGCGATCCGCGAGGTGGCGGAGAAGTTCCTCGCCATCAAGCGCAGGCATGGCGGCGAAAGCATCCTCTACTACGGCGGCGGCGCGCAGGGCAACCACCTCGGCGGCGCCTACGGCGACAGCACGCTGAAGGCCCTCGGGGTGAAGTACCGCTCCAACGCCCTGGCCCAGGAAAAGACCGGCGAGTTCTGGGTCCAGGGCAAGATGTTCGGTACCGGCGTGCACGGCGACTTCGAGCATTGCGAGGTGGCCATCCTGATCGGCAAGAATCCCTGGCAATCCCATGGTTTCACCCGCGCCCGCGTGCTGCTCAACGCCATGGCCAAGGACCCCGCGCGCTCGATCATCGTGATCGACCCGCGCCTGAGCGAAACCGCCGCCCTGGCCGACTTCCACCTGCAGATCCGTCCGGGCACCGACGCCTGGTGCCTGGCGGCGCTGGTCGGGATCATCGTCCAGGACGGGCTGCTGGCGCGCGACTGGCTGGCCGAGCACACCAGCGGCTACGAGCACATCGTCGACGAACTGAACGCCATCCCAGTGGCCTACTGCGCCGAGACCTGCGGGGTGGCGGAAGACAAGCTGCGCGCCGCCGCCCGGCGGATCGCCAGCGCCAGCAGCGTATCGGCGCTGGAAGACCTGGGCATGCAGATGAACCTGCACTCGACCCTCGGCAGCTACCTGCAACGCCTGGTCTGGTTGCTCACCGGCCATTACGGGCGCCCCGGCACCAGCAACGCCTTCGTGCCCTTCCTCTCGCTGTCCAAGGCGAGCAAGGGCGATACCTCGATGGGCAAGAAGGGCGCGCCACGCGTCGAGAAGCGCAGCCCGGTGGCCAATGCCAAGATCATCATCGGCCTGATTCCCTGCAACGTGATTCCAGAGGAAATCCTCACCGACCATCCCAAGCGCTATCGCGCCATGCTGGTGGAGACCGGCAACCCGCTGCATTCGCTGGCCGATAGCCAGCGCATGCGCGAAGCCATGCGCGCCCTGGAGTTGTCGGTGGTGATCGACGTGGCCATGACCGAGACCGCGCGCCACGCCGACTACGTGCTGCCGGCGGCGAGCCAGTTCGAAAAAGCCGAGGCGACCTTCTTCAACCTGGAATTCCCGCGCAACGCCTTCCATCTGCGCGCGCCGCTGTTCCCGGCGCGCCCCGGCACCCTGCCGGAAGCGGAGATCCACGCCCGCCTGCTGGAAGCCATGGGGGTGCTCGGCGAGAAAGACTACCGGCCGTTGCGCCTGGCCCTGAAGCTCGGGCGCAAGGCGTTCTCGGCGGCTTTCCTCGCCGCCGCGGCGACCCGCCCCAAGGTCATGAAATACGCGCCGGTCCTGCTCTACCGTACCCTCGGCCCGACCCTGCCCGCCGGCATGGAAGCGGCCGCGGCGATCTGGGGCATCTGCCAACTGCACGTGCTGAACAACCGCAAGACCGCTGCCCGCGCCGGCTTCGACGGGTTGCCGCCGCTGGCCGCCGACCGCCTGTTCCAGGCCATGCTCGACAACCCGTCCGGGGTGGTCTTCGCCGAAACCACCTACGCCGAAAGCTGGCAGGCCATCGCCCGTCCCGAACAGCGGATCAACCTGCACATCCCCGAACTGTTGCCGGAACTGGCCAAGCTCGCCCACAGCGCGCCACCCCACGATCCGGCCTACCCGTTCATCCTCGCCGCCGGCGAGCGGCGCAGCGACACCAGCAATACCGCCGTGCGCGACACCGGCTGGCACCGCCGCGGGCGCTACGGCACCCTGCGCATCAGCCCGCAGGACGCCGAGGCGCTGGGCTGCGCCGACGGCGAGGTGCTGCGCGTGGTGACCCGCCGCGGCGACGTCGAGGCGGAAGTGGAGATCAGCGACATGATGCAGCCGGGCAATATTTCCCTGCCCAACGGCCAGGGCCTGGACTACCGCAACGCCGAGGGCGAGGTGGTGCGCCGGGGCGTGGCGCCCAACGAGGTGACCGACTGCACCCAGCGCGACTTCCTCGCCGGCACGCCCTGGCACAAGTACGTGCCGGCGCGCCTGGAACGGCTGGCGACGCCCGCCGCTACGAACGCCTGAGCCAGGGAGGACGATCATGACCTTCGTCGTGCTGGAAGAATGCATCCGCTGCAAACACACCGACTGCGTGGAAGTCTGTCCCGTGGACTGCTTCTACGAAGGCCCCAACTTCCTCGTCATCCACCCCGATGAATGCATCGACTGCGCGCTCTGCGAGCCGGAATGCCCGGTCGCCGCGATTCGCGCCGAGGACGAGGTGCCGCTCGGGCAACGGCAGTTCATCGCCCTCAATGGCGAACTCGCCGCGCATCCCAACTGGACGCAGATCACCCGCAAGAAGCCGGCGCCCGACGACCACGACGCCTGGTTCGGCCTGCCGGGCAAGCTGGCCGAACTCGACCGCAACGGCGCCTGAGGCGCTGACGGTGCTCAGGCTTCGGCGCGCGAACGCATGAGCCGCCGGTAACGGCGGGTCTGCAGGAGCGCGCCGGCCTGCTGCGCGAGCAACGCGCACAGCGGCGACACCCGTGGGTTGGTCGCCCTGCCCCGGCTCAGCTTGCGCAACTGGAACTTCACCGCGGCCATGTTCGCCAGCGAGGCCAGGGGTTTGTTCCTCCAGGTTATCGGCCGCAACTGCGGCGCCGAGTCCTTGCCGGCGCGCCAGTCGCGCGGCAGGTTCGGCTCGATGGCCAGCGCCGTGCCGATGCCGACCATGTCCACCCCGCTGGCCAGCACCTGCTCGGCCACCGGCCGCCGGCGGATGCCGCCCGTGACCATTACCGGCATCCGCGCCGCCGCGCGGATGTCGCGGGCGAACTCGACGAAGTAGGCCTCGCGGGCCAGGGTCCGCCCATCGCGTGCTTCGCCCTGCATGGCCGGCGCCTCGTAGCTGCCGCCCGACAGCTCGACCAGGTCGACGCCCAGCCCATCGAGCATCCGTACCACCTCGCGGGCATCGTCGGCGCTGAAACCACCGCGTTGGAAGTCGGCGGAATTCAGCTTCACCGCCACCGCGAAGCCAGGGGCAACCTCGGCGCGCACCGCCCGGACGATCTCCAGCAGCAGGCGCGCGCGATTCTCCAGGGAGCCGCCCCAGGCGTCGCTGCGGCGGTTGCTCAGCGGCGAGAGGAACTGGCTGAGCAGGTAACCGTGGGCGGCATGGATCTCCACCCCGCTGAAGCCGGCCCGCTCGGCCAGGCCGGCGCTGCGGGCGAACCGCTGGATCACCTCGGCGATCATCGCCTCGTCCATCGCCTTCGGCGTAGCGAAGTGCCTGGACATCCCGCCCAGTTCCAGCGGCACCGCCGAGGGCGCCCAGGCCTGCTGGCCGAGATTGGCCTGCATCTGCCGGCCGGGATGGTTGATCTGCAACCAGAACTGCGCGCCGGCGGAACGCCCGATGCGCGCCCAGCGGCGGAATTTCTCCAGTTGCGCGTCGTCTTCCAGGACCACCCCGCCGGGGCCGGTCATGGCACGGCTGTCGACCATCACGTTACCGCTGATCAGCAGCCCGGCGCCGCCGTCGGCCCAGGCCTGGTAGAGGCGCATCAGGCGTTCGGAGGGGGCCTGCGCGGCATCGGCCATGTTCTCCTCCATGGCGGCCTTGGCGAGGCGATTGGGAATGGTCGAGCCGTTGGGAAGCGTCAGCGTGTCGAACAGGTTCATGGGCCTACCTCATGAGGACAGTGGCCCGACGATAAGATTGAAGTCGACTTCAAGGTCAACGCTTTTTTTTGCCACGCCGCCCGGGCCCCGACCAGGTGCCGGGAGCGCGCCCCGGCACCCGGCGCGCTCAGCCGCGGATGAAGGCCAGCAGGTCGGCGTTGATCACCTCGGCCTGGGTGGTCGGCATGCCGTGCGGGAACCCCGGATAGGTCTTCAGCGTGCCGTTGCGCAGCAGCTTCGCCGAGAGTACGCCGGAATTCTCGTAGGGCACGATCTGGTCGTCGTCGCCATGCATCACCAGCACCGGGATGTCGATGCGCTTCAGGTCATCGCTGAAGTCGGTCTGGGAAAAGGCCACGATCCCGTCGTAGTGGGCCTTGGCGCCGCCCATCATGCCCTGCCGCCACCAGTTGCGGACGATCCCTTCCGAGGGCTGCGCCCCGGGACGGTTGTAGCCATAGAACGGGCCGGCGGGAATGTCCTGGTAGAACTGCGCGCGATTGGCCGCGAGCTGCGCCTGGAGATCGTCGAAGACGCTCTTCGGCAGGCCGCCCGGATTGCCCTCGGTCTTCACCATCAGCGGCGGTACCGCGCTGATGATCGCCGCCTTCGGCACCGGGTCGTCGGGATAGCGGGCGATGTAGTGGACGACCTCGCCGCCGCCGGTGGAATGGCCGACATGGATCGCCCCGCGCACCCCGAGGCGCTCGACCACCGCCGCCACGTCGTCGGCGTAGTGGTCCATGTCATGGCCGTCCCAGACCTGGCTGGAACGACCGTGGCCACGGCGGTCGTGGGCCACTACGCGAAAGCCCTCGGCGAGGAAGAACAGCATCTGCGCATCCCAGTCGTCGGAACTCAGTGGCCAGCCATGATGGAAGTAGATCACCTGGGCGTCGCGCGGCCCCCAGTCCTTGTAGAAGAGTTCGACGCCATCCTTCGTTGTCACGTAACCCATGTCGCTTCTCCCGATCGGTGTGGATGCAGGCAACGGCGCCACCCTGCGGCCGCCGTCCCCTGTGTAGAGTAGAAAGCCGCCTGCGTTGCGCCGCCTGGACGAGGAAAACGCGACCGGCGGTAGCGCCCATGCGGCCTGGCGAACCCGTCGATGGAGGCGAGTTCGTCGCCCAGCCGTGAAACCACCCTAGGCTTGAAGTAGGCTTGAAGGTCAACGCGTTTCGAGGTGCGACATGAAAATCGGCGAACTGGCCAAGCTCACCGGCCTGGCGACATCGCGCATCCGCTTCTACGAGGCCAGCGGCCTGATCCGCTCGCAGCGCAAGGCCAACGGCTACCGCGACTATGCGGCAGATACCGTGTGGATCCTGGAGTTGGTCACCGGCGCCCAGGGCGCCGGCTTCTCCCTGGAGGAGATCGCTCGCCTGCTGCCGAGCGGCGACGGCGCCTGGCAGCACGGCGAGCTGCTCGAAGGCTTGCGCCGCAAGGTGGCCGAGATCGAGGCCCTGCAACGACGCCTGGAACAGAACAAGGCACAATTGCTGGTGGCCATCGAAAGCATCGAGAACAAGCCGGACGGTCTGCAGTGCACGGAAAACACCCAGCGCGTGCTGGAGCGCCTGCGCGAGGAAGGCCCTCCACAGACGGTCGGGCGTCCACGGCAAACCCGCTCGCGGGGGGCCTCTTCCACGCCGGCGGAGCAGCGGCTTTCCGACGCTTGACCTTGAAGTCGACTTGAATCTTAGAGTGACACCAACCCACCCGGACAGCCTGCCGAAACCGGCTGCCGAAGGGATCACTCACCGAGGAAGGTCAACGCAATGACCAAGCGCATCCTGCACGTCGTCACCAACGTCGCCCACTATGCCGATCCGACCCAGCCCACCGGGCTGTGGCTGTCGGAGTTGACCCATGCCTACGAGATCTTCGCCGCCCGGGGCTACCAGCAACGCCTGGTCAGCCCCCGCGGCGGCGAGTCGCCGCTGGAGCCGCGCGCCCTCGGCTGGCCCCACGCCGACGCCAGCGCCAAGGCCTGGCTGGCCGACGAGGCGCGCCTGGCGCTGCTGGCCGACACCGCCGCTCCCGAGCAGGTCGACGCGGAGGCCTTCGACGCCATCTATTTCACCGGCGGCCACGGCGTGATGTGGGACTTCCCCGACGACGCCGGGCTGCAGCGCCTGACCCGCGAGATCTACCAGCGCGGCGGCATCGTCTCGTCGGTCTGCCATGGCTATTGCGGCCTGCTCAACACACGCCTGGACGATGGCCGCCTGCTGGTCGCCGGGCGCCGCCTGACCGGCTACTCCTGGATCGAGGAAGTGCTCGCCGGGGTCGCCCGCAAGGTGCCGTACAACGTCGAGGAAGAAATGAAACGACGCGGCGCGCTCTACGAAAGAAGCCTGCTGCCGTTCACCAGCAAGGTGGTGGTCGACGGCCGCCTGGTCACCGGGCAGAACCCGCAGTCGGCCAAGGCCACGGCCGAGCAGGTGGCCGCCCTGCTCGGCTGAACACGCGGCGCGTCAGTCCTGCGCGCGCCTCATCTGGAAGTCGTGGCGCCGCTTGCCGATGAAGAACGACATCTGCATCGTGCCGTCGGCCAGGGGCCGCAGGATCGTCGCAGTGCTGGTCGTGTGGTAGGGGTCGAACTCGTCGAAGGGCGACCTGACATGGATGGAGCCGCCATCGTCCGGTTCCGCCTTGCGGGCTTCGCGACGCGGCGGCCTACGCCAGTGGCTTGAGCATGAGGAAGTTGCGCACGCTGTAGTAGCCCTGCGAATCCTGCCAGTCGAGAGCGGCCAGGTTCTGCATGCCGGCCTCCCACGGCTGGTTGTCGAACAGCGCCTCCACCGTGCGCTGGTTGCCGAAGGCACAGAAGAAATGCCGGAACCAGTGCAGGCGCGCGTCCAGCGGCTCGGCGCGGATCGCCCGCTCGATGCTCGGGAACAGCCCGGCCGGCAGCGGCGGCGCCTTGCCCTCGGCGCCGCGCAGGCCGAGGTTGCCGATATGCACCTCGAAACGCCGCTCGCCGATCTCCCAGGTCTCCACCATCACCTGGTCCTCCTCGGCCTGGCCCCAGAGCGCGGAAAGCAGCACGTGGAAAGAGTTGGAGGCGAAGTTACGCAACGCGTCCTGCAAGCCGTCCTCGCCGCTGCCGATGCCGGCGAAGGCTTCCTGCAACTGGCGCTCGTCCTCCAGCAGCACGTCGACATCCAGCCGCCCGGTCTTCTCCCCCGCATACCAGGTGGCGCGGATCGCCGGTAGCCGCCCGGCTGGCGCCACCCATTCGCCGTGCACGACGCACTCGATCCGGTGGGATTCGAACAGAGCAGCCAGATGCTGCGAGACGGAGACCGCTTCCATGGGTTGTCCTTGCATGGTCGAGGGCGCGCCGCCGAGGCGCTGCCCGGAAAGCCCGGCGAGGCCGGGCGAAACGCGGCATAGGGTAGCGCAGATCGGAACCCTCGGCGCCGCCAGCTTCGCCACGCTGGCGCAGCGACAGCCAAGAGCCCTACTGCCGTCGCTGCTGCGAGCGGGGCCTCGTCCACCTGGCTGGTCTGGCGCAGGCGTGGGACAGGTCGGGCCGAAGCACCCTCCCAGGCCCTGGCCGAGAACTCGGGCGCATAGGCAGGGAAACGCATCGGTAACGATGAGCCGGACGTAGTGCGCAGGAACCCGGAAGGGAATGCGACATCAGATTTTTCTGTTTGGCAACGTCCGCGGCTGCTTCATGTGTTGGCCGAACAAGAATGACCATCGGCAAGCCCGCGACGTTGTTCTGCGTCTGTCCTTCAGACCGACTCGACGGTGACCCAGTAACGCGTCAGGTAGCGCACGCGCACCGGCAGCGACTTGCCCAGGTTCTGCAGGACCGCGTCGATCCGGTCCAGGCGGTAGGCGCCGGAAAGGCGCAGCTCCGCCACCTCGGCGGCGCAGCGCAACACCCCGGTGCGATAGCGGGACAGCTCGGCGATGAACTCGCCCAGCGGCCAGTCCACCACCGTCAGCACGCCCTGCGTCCAACTGCCTTCGCCTTCGCGCAAGGGCGTCGACGAGTAGCCGCGTCGCTCGTCGAAGAGGGCCTGCTGGCCGGCTGGCAGGCGCATCGGCCGGGTCGGCGTTTGCAACGGGCGTAGCTCCACTGCATGGCTGAGGACGCAAACGCGCGTGCGCGGCCCCTCGCAACGCACGCTGAAACGGGTTCCCAGCGCGCGCACGCTGCCTTGTGCGGTGTGCACGAGGAACGGGCGAGCGCTCTGCGCGCTTTCCACGAGGATCTCGCCCCGCCACAGGTACGCCTGGCGCAGGCTTTCGTCGTAGGCCAGGTCCAGCGCGGTGGCGCTGCTCAGGTCGACCCGGGTACCGTCCGCCAGGCGCAGTTGGCGGCGTTCGCCGACGCCCGTGCGCTCCCCGGCGAGGAGCGCACGGTAAGGCAGGCCGCCGCTCGCCAGCCAGCCGCTACCCGCGGCGCAGGCCAGCAGGGCGAGCGTCTTGAGCAGCGCTCGGCGCCGCGCACGCACGCCTGCCAGCGTGTGCAGGGAGGTCTCCGCCGGCAGCGCCGCCCATTGGCCCTGCAAGCGCTCGATACGCTCCCAGGCCCGACGGTGTCGCGGGTCGGCCTCCAGCCATTCGCGCCAGGCCTGGCGCTCGCCATCGTTCGGCGGTTCCGCGCCGAAGCGCACGTACCAGGTGGCGGCGGCCTCCAGCACCTCGATCTCCAGTTCCATGGTCAGTCCTTGCAGAGCAACAGGCAGCGGGTCATGGCGCGAACCATGTGGTTCTCCACGGTGGTCATCGAGACGCCCAGGCGCTCGCCGGCCGACCTGTAGGTAAGCCCTTCGAGCTGTACCGCGAGGAACACCTGGCGGGTACGCTCGCCCATGCCGTCGAGGGCGAGGTCGATGGCAGTCAGGGTCTCCAGGATCGACAGTCGCGTTTGCGCTGGAATGTCCAGCGGCTCCGGCCGCGCGGCCAGGCTGTCCAGATAGGCCTGCTCGGTGGCGCAGCGGCGGAAGCTGTCGCTCATCAGCGCCCGGACGCTCGCGCTCAGGTAGCAGCGCGGTTCGCGGAGGGCCTCGGCGCTACGCGAGGCGAACACGCGCACGAAGGTGCCGTGGGCGAAATCGGCGGCATCCTGGGCATTGCCCAGGCACAGGCGAAGCCATTGCCGGAGCCGGCTTCCATGCTCGACGCGGGGTTTGCCTATCGAGGCCGTCGGGCACACTGGCCGTTCTTCTTGCGGTGGATGGGGGCTGGCGGGAGGGAGCATGGCAGTCCACGACACTTATGATAATGAGTCTCATTCTATTTACGCCCGAAGCGGAACTGCAACTGCGCATGCGATCGCCCGGCAGCGCCACCGTTCGGCGCCCAGCACGGCTCGAAACGCCCGCAGGTCTAGACTTCCACGGTCGCCCCCGCCCATGGAGACCCAGCCATGATCAGCAAGAACACCATCTGCCTCTGGTACGACAGTGCCGCCCTGGAGGCCGCGACCTTCTACGCCGAGACATTTCCTGACAGCGCCGTGCTGGCTGTCCATCGTGCGCCCGGCGACTACCCTTCCGGCAAGGAGGGTGACGTGCTGACGGTGGAGTTCCGGGTGATGGGCATTCCCTGCCTCGGCCTCAACGGCGGCCCGGCCTTCCGCCACAGCGAAGCGTTCTCCTTCCAGGTCGCCACCGACGACCAGGCCGAGACCGACCGCCTGTGGAACGCCATCGTCGACAATGGCGGCGAGGAAAGCGCCTGCGGCTGGTGCCGCGACAAATGGGGCATCTCCTGGCAGATCACCCCGCGCGTTCTCAGCGAAGCCATCGCCAGCCCCGACCGCGCGGCGGCCAGGCGCGCCTTCGAGGCGATGATGACGATGGGCAGGATCGATATCGCCACCATAGAGAAGGCCTTCAAGGGCTGAGCGCCCCAACGCCTTGCAGAGGAGTACCGAAATGGATCGATTCACCGGCGGCTGCCTCTGCGGCAAGGTCCGCCTGGTGGCGAGCGGCCAGCCCTATCGGGTCGGCCTCTGCCACTGCCTCGACTGCCGCAAGCACCACGGCGCGTTGTTCCACGCTTCGGCGATCTTCCCCGAGGAGGCGGTGAGCATCGAGGGCGAGACCCGCGACTACGCCGGGCGTTTCTTCTGTCCGCAGTGCGGCTCGTCGGTGTTCTCGCGCAGCGCCGACGAGATCGAGGTCAGCCTCGGCGCCCTCGACGCTCCCGACCAGTTCCAGCCCACCTACGAACTCTGGACCATCCGCCGCGAGGGCTGGTTGCCGGCGTTTCCGCTGGCACGGCACTATGAAAGGGATCGCGAAGGCGACGGCCGTAGCGAAGAGTGACGTTATTCCGCCAGGAGAAGGGAGGCAGCATGGACGAACTGTTCGAAGAGCACCTGGAGATCGCCAAGGCGCTGTTCGCCCAGCGCTTGCCGTACTGGTGCGATGTCTTTCTGCGCCCGGCCGACCGGGCTTTCAACGCCTACCTGAATGCCCGCGGCCAGGCCTCCACCTACCTGGTGCTCGAAGGCTTCGATCCGGTCTATATTCCTCGCGGCTGCGACCTCGACGCCGTGCGCGCGACCGCCAGGGCCAGGGCGCGACTGAGAGAAGCGGGGCTGGGCGAAGACGCGCTGCCCGTACTGCTCTGAGCGCAGGCCGCCAGTATCGCGGAAGCATCTGCTGGCAATTCCTCCCACCGCACTGTCCGCCAACGGAAGGCTACATGAACGCCCACCCCTACCTGCTCCGTCTCGCCGCCGGCCTGGCGCTGCTCCTGCCGGCCGCCTGCACGTCCCCTGCCCCGCCAGCACCGAACCTGACCGCGCTGTTCGCCGACGCCCTGCACTGCCGCGGCGACTTCCCCGACGCCCGCGACCGCGCAACCGCCGAGCGCCTGCGCGCCGAGGGCGTCGAAGTGCTGGATCGCGCGCCCGGCGAGACCCTCGACCTGCTCTACCGCTTCGCCACCCCGCTGCGCATCGACGGCAGCCTGGTGAACGCGGTGCGGGTACGCGGCGACAGCGGCGTGCTGGTGATGGCCTACGCCGAGGGCGACCTCGAAGACTTCGCCCGGCGCCAGGGCGCGACGCCGTACCCGGCGGAACGCGCCGCGCTGGATGGTTTCGGCGAGCTGGAGGTGCTCTACAGCCGGCCGCTGTCGCCGCGTCCCGGCCTCGACGAAAGCCCGCCGCGCCTGGTGATCGGCCGCGGGATCGAGGCGGCGGCGCAGGCGTTCCGCTGGGGCTGCCGGAGCTACGACGGTTGAGCAGGCGCTCCGCCAAGCCTGGCACCCGGAACTCGTAGCGGTTTTCGTCGCCTCCGGCGAGGTCAGGGTTGGAGACATGGCCCTCGGGGCAATATGCTGTGGCCATGACACACGCTGTGAGCGACTATCGATGCCAGGGACTGCACTGTTCGAAAAGCCACGCTGGTTGCGCGACCTCCTGCGCTTCCTGCCCCTCAAGAGTCAATTCGTCCTCTCCGGGAACATCCGCGACCTGCAAGCCTGTGAAGTGGTGCCGGGTACGGTTACCGCGCAGAGCTTCAACCAGACCCTCTGCGACGCCCTGCTGGACGCCGGCTACACCCAGGTGCTGGCCTGGGATCCGCTGGCCGGGTTCCGCGTGCTCGGCCGGCCGGGCAGCGAGGCGGGCGCCACTCCGCAGGTGCTTCTCGACCTCGGCCTGACCCCGGTGGACGGCGCCGCGCCGGCCGGCATCGACCTGCTCAGCGCAACCCTGCAACGCCTGGTCAACCGTAGCGGCGAGTCGATCGCCCTGATCGTCGACTTCGCCTCGCGCCTGGCGGTGCGCAACGACGCCCTGAGCGCCGCCGAGCATCAGTTGTTCACCCAGGCCCTGGTACTCTCCCACCAGGCCCGCAGCCGTCCCGCCGGGGAACAGCGCAAACCGTTCTTCAACAGCGTGCTGTGGGTGGTGGAAAAGGAAGGCGACCTGCCCGACTGGCTGCTGGTGGACAACCCGCGCCTGCGCCATATCCCGGTGTCGAAGCCCGACCAGGCGGCGCGCCGGGCCCTGGCCCCGGCGCTGCTCCGCGGGCTCGGCGGCGCGGGCGTCGCCGAGGAGGCCCTGCAACAGGCCGCCGCGACCTTCGTCGAGAACACCGAAGGCCTGCTGCTCCTCGATCTCAACGCCATCGTCCAGCTGGCGCGCGTGGAAGGCCTGGCCATGGAACGCATCGCCGACGCCGTGCGCCGCTACAAGGTCGGCGTCACCGAAGACCCCTGGCTGAAGATCGACCGCCAGCGCATCCGCCAGGCCGACGAGATCGTCCGCCGCCGGGTCAAGGGCCAGCAGCACGCGGTGACCCACATGCTGGACATCGTCAAGCGCGCGATGACCGGGGTCGGCGCCAGCCGCAAGGGCAACCGCCCGCGCGGCGTGGCCTTCCTCGCCGGGCCCACCGGGGTCGGCAAGACCGAGCTGGCGAAGACCGTCACCAGCCTGCTGTTTGGCGACGAGAGCGCCTACATCCGCTTCGACATGTCCGAGTTCAGCGCCGAGCATGCCGACCAGCGCCTGATCGGCGCGCCGCCCGGCTACGTCGGCTACGACGTCGGCGGCGAACTGACCAACGCGATCCGCGAAAAACCCTTCAGCGTGGTGCTCTTCGACGAGATCGAGAAAGCCCACCCCCGGATCCTCGACAAGTTCCTGCAGATCCTCGACGACGGCGTGCTCACCTCCGGGCGCGGCGATCGCGTGTACTTCTCCGAGGCGCTGATCGTGTTCACCTCGAACCTGGGCATCTACCGCCAGGGGGAAAACGGCGAACGGGTCGCCAACGTGCTCCCCGGCGAGCCCTTCGAGGCGGTGCAGGGCAAGGTCCACGGCGAGATCGAGCGCTACTTCAAGCTGGTTCTCAACCGCCCGGAAATCCTCAACCGGATCGGCGAGAACATCATCGTCTTCGACTTCATCCGCGCCGACGTCGCCGAGCAGATCTTCACCCAGATGGTCGACGGCACCTTCGCCGACCTCCGCGAGCAGCGCCTCGTCATCGAACTGGCCGAGGCGCCGCGCCAGGCGCTGCACGACCTCTGCCTGGGCGACCTATCCAACGGCGGCCGCGGCATCCGCAACCAGCTCGAAGCGCGCCTGCTCAACCCGTTGTCGCGGGCGCTGTTCGACCAGGACGCGCAGCCGGGCGAGCGCTTCCTGATCAGCGCCCTGGACGCCGACGGCCTGACCCTGGAACGCCGCTGAGATGGAACTGAGCCTGTCGCGGGTGCACTTCCCGGTGACCACCCTGGGCCCGGGACGGCGCCTGGGCATCTGGTTCCAGGGCTGTAGCATCCGCTGCCCCGGCTGCATCTCCGCCGATACCTGGGGGCCGGGCAGGCGGCGCATCGCCCTGGCACGCCTGCTCGCCGACATCCAGCCATGGCTGGAGCAGGCCGAGGGCATCACCGTCTCCGGCGGCGAACCCTTCGAGCAGTTCGCTGCCCTCCTCGCCCTGCTCGGCGAACTGCGCCAGCGCAGCCGCGCCGACATCCTGGTCTACAGCGGCTACCCGCTGGAGCATCTGCACGCGCAACTGGAACAGGCCGCCGGGCTGATCGACGCGCTGATCAGCGACCCCTACCAACAGCACGCCGAACAGAGCCTGGCCCTGCGCGGCAGCGACAACCAGCGCCTGAGCCTGCTCACCGACCTCGGCCGCTCGCGCCTTGGCGGCTACCAGCGGCCACTGCGCGAAGACGACAAGGCCCTCGACCTGATGTTCGACCATGACGGCAGCGTGTGGATGGCCGGCATCCCGCGCCGCGACGACCTGCTGCGGCTACAGGACCTGCTGCGCGAACAGGGCCACCAACTTAGCGTCAGCGCCCATCGGCCGCGCTGAATGGATCGATACCGATGATACGTTTCTGCCCCAACTGCCAGAGCGAACGCTCGCTTTCGGAAATCTTCTGCGAAGGCTCGATCCAGGGCCAGCCCTGCGGCTGGGACCTTTCCGCCGAAGCCATCCATCCCGCCGGCTGGCGACCGCAACCGGTGCTGACCCAGGAAGCCATCGCGCCGCCCGCCAGCGAGCCGCCAGCGGCGTCCGCCCCGCTCTGCGCCAACGGCCACCCGCTGCAACCCGGCGACCTGATGTGCCTGGAGTGCGGCGCCGCGCCGGCCGAAGGTCCGCTGCCGATGCAGGCCGAGGCCACGCCTCAACCCGCCGTCACGGAAACCCTGATCGACGGCTGGCGTCTGCTGCGGCAGATCGCCAGCAGCGACGGCGTGCGCGAGCGCTACCTGGCCGAACACGCGGAAAGCGCCCGCCAGGCGGTGCTCACCCTGTATCGCCCGGGCGCCGAGCCGGACCCGGCGATCTACGACGTGATCCGCCGCCTGCCGCGCGAACACGTGCCGGAAATCCTCGCCACCGGCCGCTGGGACGAGCGCGCCTACGAAGTGGTCGAGGAACTCACCGGCGGCAGCCTCGCCGAGCTCGGCACCGTGCTGGAGGACCGCGAGACGGTGCGCCACGTGGTCCGCGAGCTGGGCCACGCCCTGCACGTGTTCAACGAAGCCGGCCTGCGCCACCGCGACCTGCGCCCGGCCAGCCTGCTGGTGCGCAGCCACGAGCCACTGGACCTCGTGATCAGCGGCTTCGGCTCGGCGCGTTTGTCGGAATTCGACCTGGATATCGTCTCGCCGCTGGAGACCAGCCGCTACATGGCCCCCGAGGCGATCGCCGGCGGCGTGGCGGCGGCTTCCGACTGGTGGAGCCTGGGCATGATCCTGCTGGAGCAGTTGACCCGCGGCGCCTGCTTCGAAGGGGTCAACGCCAACGCCTTCCTGATCCACGTGCTGGCCAACGGCGTAGCGCTGCCCGACGACCTCGACCCGCAGTTGCACCTGCTGCTGCGCGGCCTGCTTGCACGCGACCGCCACCAGCGCTGGCAGTGGCCGCAGGTACAGGCCTGGCTGAACGGCGAGGCGGTGGACGCGCCGGCCTCGGCGGACAGCGAAAAGGACGACGCCGAAGGCGCCAGCATCGCCCTCGGCGCCCGGCGCTTCCGCAAGCCGACGGTCTTCGCCCTGGCCGCGGCCCAGGCCGAGCACTGGGCGGAGGCCCTCGACCACCTGCTGCGCGGGGCGATCGTCACCTGGGCCGAGCAGATCGGCCTGTCGCCCAGGCTGCTCGCCGGCCTGCGCCAGGTGGCCCAGCACGAGGGGCTGGAGGACGACTTCCGGCTGATGCTGGCGCTCAAGCTGTTGAACCCGGAAATCCCGCTGATCCAGCGCGGCGAGATCGTCACCCCCGGCTGGCTGCTGGAGCATCCGCTGGAAGGCTACCGGCTGATCAGCGGCTCGGTGCCCGACCTGCTCGAACAGTTACACACCGAAAGCTGGCTGTCGCGGCTCAAGACCCGCGCCGAGAACGTCCGCCAGCGCGCCCTGCACCAGCACATCGAACTCGCCGAAGAACAGTTGCGCATCTACCTGCTGTCGACCTCGCGGGCGCGCCTCGCCGCGCAGTGGCAGGAGCGCCAGCGCCTCCTGCCGGACACCGAGCACCCCGGCCTGCTGGCCCTGGCCGAGCGCCGGGTGATCGCCGAGGAAGACCTGATCGTCCTGCTCAGCGCCAACATCGGCCAGTTCCGTGCCGCCGAGGCGATCGTCGAGGAAGCCGCCGGCCTGGCCCGCGACGCCGATGTGCACCTGTTCGACGCGGAGACCGCGCGCGGCCTGTTGCAGCACTCGCGGCAGGAGCTGTACCGCCGCGTCGACGAACGCATCAGCGGCTTCGCCCGCAGCGGCGTGCCCAGGGTCGACGAATGGGCCGAGCAGTTCCGCCTGGAGCGGCGCATGCCGTTGGCGAGGGTCCTGGTGCTGCTGGCGATCCCGCCGGAACAGTGGCTGGAACCGCAGAAGCAGCAGTACGTGTCGCAGATCCTCGATTTCTTCGAGAAGAAAGTGGTCGCCGCGGTGATGCGCGGGCCGCTGGTGCGCATGAGCATCGGCAAGAGCACTCCACGCATCGACCTCAACGAACTGCACAGCGCGCGACGCCCCGCCGCCGCCCTGCTCGACCATCTGCTGCAACGCAACGCCCGCGCGGTGAGCCTCGACCCGGACAGCTTCCTCGCCAACCCGCAACTGGAAGTGCGGCTCAACGCGCTGTCCCGGCAAAGCTCGCTGTACAAGCGCGACACCGGCATCGACGGCCTCTACCTGGGCTTCCCCTTCCTGCTCAACCGCGACCCGCGCGGCACCACCCGCACGCGCATCCTGCCGCTGCTGTTGTGGCCGCTGAAGCTGCAGCTGGAAGTCGGCAGCCGTGGCCAGGTGGCGCTGGCCTTCGACGGCGAGCGCGAGGAAGTGCGCCTCAACCCGGCCCTGGAAAGCCTGCTCGGCCCCGAGCCGTGCAAGCGCTGGCGCAAGGTCGCCGACGAACTGCTCGGCCGCTCCGCGCTGCGCGCCGCCGACGTGATGGATGCCTTCGGCCTGCTCGCCACGCCGCGCGCGCGGGTGCTGGAAGGATTGCCGCCGAGTTCCACCGAGGTCACGCCCTACCAGGACCAACTGGCCTGCGCCGCGGTGCTGTTCCACGTCACCTTCATGGGCCAGGCGATCGGCGAGGACCTGCGCCAGCTGAAGAGCCTGCCGCCCTCCGGCACTGGCCTGGAGACCGCGCTGCGCCTGCGCGAGAACGGCGAGCCGGAAGCCCGCGAGAGCCCGCCGGAGTTGCAGCGCTACTTCACCGTGGCCAGCGACCCGTCCCAAGAGGCCGCCGTGTTGCAGGCCCGGCAGAGCCCGGGGCTGCTGGTGGAAGGCCCGCCCGGTACCGGCAAGAGCCAGACCATCGTCAACATGGTCGCCGACGCCATCGGCCGCCAGCGCAGCCTGCTGATCGTCTGCCAAAAGCACGCCGCCCTGGAAGTGGTGCACAAGCGCCTGGTGGCCGAGGGCCTGGGCCAGCGCATCGTCATGCTCAACGACGTCAACCGCGACCGCGAACCGGTGATCCGCAACATCCGCGAGCAGCTCGAAGCGCTGTTCGCCGACGCCGGCGGCGCCCAGGGCTGGGAGCGCCAGCGCGAGCGCCTGGCGGCGCGTATCGAGGCGCTGGAAGGCGAACTGGACCGCTACCACCAGAGCCTGCACCGCGTGGACGAGGCCACCGGGCTGAGCTACCGGCGCCTGCTCGGCGAACTGATCGAGCTGGAGAAAGGCTCGCCGCCGCTGGACTTCCCGGCCCTGCGCCAGCGCCTGGCGGCGCTGGACATCGGCAGCCTGGCGCGCCTGGAGGAAAACTGCGCGCCGCTGGTCCGCCTCTGGCTACCGGCCCACTACGAAGGCAGCCCGCTGGCGCAACTGCGCGCCTTCGCCACCGACCAGGCCACCCTGCAAGCCTTCGCCGACAGCCTGCGCGCCTTCGGCGAAGCGGAGAAGGCCCGGCAGAAAGCCCTCGACGAACACCCGGCGAGCTTCGAGGTCGACGACCCGACGCCCTACCGCGCCTGGCTGGCAAGCCAGGTCGGTACCCTGCTGAATTTGCGCGAGGAGCAACGCCAGCGCCTGGCCCACTGGCTGCCGCTGTTCCGCGACGCCGCGCCAGGACAGCCGAGCCGTGGCGACGGCCTGTTGGCGGAGGCCGAGCAGATCGAACGGCAACTGCGCCAGCTCGACCTCGAACGGCACGCGCCGCTGCTGTCTCCTGCCCTCGCCATGCTCGAAGAGAAAAACCTCGAACGCCTCCAGGCCCACGCCCGCCAGGTACTCGAGGCACGCGCCTGGCTGGCCCGGCTCAACCCGCTGCGCCTGCTGCGGCGCGGCCGCCTGCGGCGCTTCCTGCGCGAGCACGGCGAGGCCGACGACGACAGCCGCCTGGCCGCCCTCCTCGGCGCCTGCGACCTGGAGCGCCAGTGGCGGCCGCTGCGCCGGCAACTGGCGGCGCTGCAACAGAGCCTGGGGCTGGCGACAGTCGCCACCGATGCCGGTCCGGAACTGACCGGCCTGGCCGGCAGCGCCAGCCAGCAACTGCGCGAGATCCAGACCCTGGCTCGCAGCCTGGCCCAAGCGCCGCGCGCCGAACAGCTCGACGCAGTGATCCTCACCGGCGAGAAACAGCGCTTCGAAGCGCTGCTCGGCGACCTCGACGCCGCGCTGATCCGCCAGGCCGCTCGCCAGCTCAGCCTGGACAAACTCAAGGTGCTCGCCGACTGGCTCGGCGACGAACTGCTGGAACAGCTGCACCGCGCCATCGCCGGCAACCAGAGCAACCTGCCGGCCCTCGGCCGCCTGCGCGAGGCGCTGCCGCAACTGGTCGCCTACCAGCGCTTCCGTGGCCGCGCCAACCAGCTCGAAGCCACCGACCTGGAATTCCTGGCCCTGCTGCGCCAGCGCCAGGAACGACTCGACGCGATTCCCGCCGAAGCACTCGAAGCCACGGTGCGCCGCATGCTCAATCGCGAAGCACGGCTGGGCTGGAAGCAGCGCCTGGAACAAGACAATCCGGAACTGCTGTTCAGCCAGGACGAAGCCAGGGCCAGGGTCGCCAGCCTCGCCGAAGCCGACGTGCAGATGCGCGCGCTGAACCGCGAACTGCTCGGCAAGGGCATCGACGCCGCGCGCCTGGGCAGCCGCAAGCAGTGGGAAGACGTCACCCGCCTGACCGGCAAGCGCTCGCGGCGTCTGCGCGAGTTCATCGAGCTGGGCGCCGAACTCGGCCTGATGAGCCTACGCCCGGTCTGGCTGATGAACCCCGACCTGGCCAGCCGCGTGCTGCCGCTCAAGGCCGGGCTGTTCGACACGGTGATCTACGACGAAGCCTCGCAGATGCCGGTGGAGTTCGCCCTGCCGACCCTCTATCGCGGGCGGGTCACGGTGGTCAGCGGCGACGAGAAGCAGATGCCGCCGACCGCGTTCTTCTCCAGCCGCGTGGAAAGCGACGAGGCCGAGCTGTTCGACGGCGAAGCGCCCGAAGAGGACGCCGACGAGGAGCAGCGCGAAGCCTACGAGGACACCTGGAACCGCCGCGAGATCAAGGACTGCCCGGACCTCCTGCAACTGGCGCGCAACGCCCTGCCCAGCACCACCTTGCAGATCCACTACCGCTCGGCCTACCGCGAGCTGATCGGCTTCTCCAACGCCTCGTTCTACGGCAACCGCCTGAGCGTGCCGGTACGCCATCCGCAGGCCAACATCCTGCGCATCAAGCCGCTGGAACTGATCCAGGTGAACGGCCTGTACCAGAACCAGAGCAACGAGCGCGAGGCCGAGCGAGTCGTCGACTACCTCGCCGAACTCTGGCGCCAACCCTACGCGGCGCGGCCGTCGGTGGGCGTGGTCACCTTCAACCGCAAGCAGGCCGACCTCATCGAAGAGCGCCTGGAACTGCGCGCCGAGCAGGACGAAGCGTTCCGCGCCGCCTACAGCGAGGAGCGCGAGCGCAGCGAAGACGGCGAGGACATGGGCGTGTTCGTGAAGAACGTGGAGAACGTGCAGGGCGACGAGCGCGACGTGATCGTCTTCTCCTCCACCTTCGGCCGCAACGGCCAGGGCAGCTTCCGGCGCAACTTCGGCGTGCTCGGGCAGACCGGCGGCGAGCGCCGCCTCAACGTGGCGGTGACCCGCGCGCGGCGCAAGGTGGTGATGATCACCTCGATGCCGATCGGCGACATCTCCGACATGCTCGGCACCCAGCGCTCGCCGAGCAGCCCGCGCGACTACCTGCAAGGCTACCTGGAATACGCCCGCGCACTGTCCGCCGGCGAGTTCGCCGGTACCGGCCAACTGCTCGAGCGCCTGCACACCGACCGCAGCGACCAGCGCCGCCAGCACTACCAGCGACACGACGGCTTCAGCGAGATCGTCGGCGAGTACATCCGCTCGCTGGGCTGGTCCGCCGCGCCCGCCAGCGAAGGCGACGCCTTCGGCCTCGACTTCGCCATCGAGAACCCGGCCACCGGCCTCTACGCCATCGGCATCGAATGCGACGCCCCCTGCCACCCGCTGCTGGAACGCGCCCGCGCCCGGGAAATCTGGCGACCCTCGGTGCTGCGACGGGCGATCCCGCACCTCCACCGGGTTTCCTCCCAGGGCTGGTACCACGACGGCGACAACGAACGCGCACGGCTGCGCGCCGCCATCGAGAAGGCCCTGGCGCCCAGCGCGGAAACCCATCCCACGGCAGCAGCGGAGGCCTCCCAATGAGCGGACCGAAAGTCGTACGAATCGTCACCCGGGAAGAAGCCATCGCCACCTGCGAGCGCGACCTGCAACGCCTGGACAAGGCCCTCGCGCGCTGGGAAAACCAGGCCAGCCGGCTCGCCCAGCTCAGCGACGCCGAGCGCGCCGCCGCCCACGCCCGCCGCGCCAGCCTGCACGCCCTGCTCGAACAGGATCGCTGGCTGGACGTGCAATTGCAGGTGAAGATCGAAAGCGAATTCCTCAAGCGCGACCTCGCCGAACGCGAAGAGCGCGCCATCCGCCAGGCCGCGGAAACCCGCCAGCAACGCCGCCGCCTCCAGGAAAACGCCAGCGCCCTGCTCCAGGCCCTCGACGCCAGGCCCGATGCCGCCAGCGCGGCATTCCGGCAAACGCTGCAAGCGCTGGCCGACGGCGCCCTCCGCGACGACGCGGAAGCCCTGCTCGCCCAGGGCTTCGCCGCCCTCGCCAGCGCCCCCGCCGAAGAACGCCTCAGCGAAGCCCAGCACGAACTCGCCCAGCGCCTGAAGACCGACGAAACACCCATCACCCTGGAACAGTGGCGCGCCCGCCAGCAACCGGACACCCCGCGCGAACAGCGCCTGGCGCGCATCGACCGGCACATCGCCGAGCTGCAACTGCTGCAAGGCGAGGCCAGCGCCCAAGCGTTCCTCGAGCAACTGGCACGCGCCGAAGCCGAACAGCACCCGGAGCGCCGCAACCTGCTGCTCGACAGCCTGGTCCTCGACCTCGCCCAGGCCGCCCGCGAACACCGGCAGCAACGCCAACGCCTGGAACACCTGCAAGACCTCGCCAGCGAAGTCGCCGCCCTGGGCGCCGCCGAACACGAAGAACTGCTCCGGCGCGCCGCCGCCTGCCAGCCCGACAGCGATCCGCAGCACCTCGCCGAACTCACCGAGCGATGCAACGCCATCCTCACCGCCCACCTCCAGCAACAGGCCGCCCTCGCCCGCCGCCAGGCCGTGCTCCAGGGCCTCGCCAGCCTCGGCTACGAAGTCCGCGAAGGCATGGCCACCGCCTGGGCGCAGACCGGCAGGGTCGTCCTGCGCAAACCCGCCACCCCCGGCTACGGCCTGGAAGTCGGCGGCAAGGCCGACAACGGCCGCCTGCAACTGCGCGCCGTCGCCCTCAACGCCAACCGCGACAGCCAGCGCGACCGCGACATCGAAACCCTCTGGTGCGGCGAATTCCAACGCCTCCAGGCCCTGCTCGCCGCCCAGGGCGGCGAACTCAGCGTGGAACGCGCGCTGGGAGTGGGAGAAGTGGCGTTGAAGGAGATTGGCGAGGAGGAGCAGCGGGAGATGGGGGTGGTGCGGCAGAGGGGGTTGTGAAGGTGCCGGCTGGCGCCTCGGCGAGGCATTCGATCCGGGCAGTCCATCGCTTGACCCCTGGATGCCCCCTCGCTACCCTGCCGGCCAGGTGCTGAACACACCTTCTCTAGGCGGTTAGCCGCTCCCGAAAGCCAAGCGGTTTTTTACCTACACAGGAAAAAATCATGGCTACCCAGAAATCCCCTCTTTCGAATTCTCGACTTCTAAAGATCGGCTACCAGCTCTATGAAAGCCGTCATAGCGATTGGGAACGTCGTGGCAAGCCACGGCAAATTCCCTACCTGCGCTTGAGTGGCGACTGGCTGGAGGCTGCGGGCTTTGAGGTTGGCTGCAAGGTGAGCATTCAGGTCACCAGGCGGCGCCTTGTCATGCAAGTGGTTGAGGATTGAGGCCAAGCGCCCCTCGGGCAGAGGGTATCTGCTCAGGGGGCGCTGGTTTCTCTGTGAACCTTCATCCCATTCCTGCCGCATCTCGCCCTGCGCTCGCGCACCAGGCATCGTAGGAAAACGTCGCTCAGACACCCTTGTCTCCTCGAGCTGAAGCCAGCATGGGAGAGCAAGCTCAGCGTGAAGCGAACTCCTGGACTACAGGTAGCAGCAAAAAACCTATGGGTGGCTGACGATTCGCCAGGAGCACATCCTACAGCTTGTAGCCCCCCTATCCCATGAAGAATCCCTACGATCTTTCTCCCTTCGTCTGAAGGAAGTATGGTGGCGGGCAATGGCGTCGCAGACGCCCGAGGCCCCGCCTCGCCGCCAGCCCGAAAAGATTCCTGGATATCGCCGTGACAAACGCATCGCCCCCCTCCTCCCTGGTAGACGTCGGCCAGCTCGCCGCCGCCCTCGAACGTTTCGCCGCCGAGCGCAACTGGGCCCAGTTCCACTCGCCGAAGAACCTGGTCATGGCCCTGACCGGCGAGGTTGGCGAACTCAGCGAGATCTTCCAATGGATGGACGAGGAGCAGTCGAAAGACGCCGCGCGCCATCCCGACACCGCCCAGGCGGTGCAGGACGAACTGGCCGACGTACTCATGTACCTGGTGCGCCTGGCCTCGGTCCTCGGCGTCGACCTGGATGCCGCCGCCCGGCAGAAGCTGGAGCAGAACAACCGGAAATACCCGGTAGAGAAAGCCCGGAATAGCAGCAAGAAATACGACCAGTTCTGAAGAAAGGCCATATCAGGGAAGATCGACGTGATCGTTTACGAAGCGACCAAGAAGCAGTTCCTGCAAGACAGCGACAACGACGATATCGAAGAGGTGATCCTCCAGCATTTCAAGGCGGTCACCGGCAAAAGCGTCGGCAACTCGGAAATCAACTCGTGGAAAGGCTCCCTCGGCTACATGGCCAAGGTACTGCGCGACGAGGAAGTGCCCGTCGACACTGGCCTGGCCATCGAGTTGCATATCCCCCAGACCTCCAAGCGCATCGACATCACCCTCACCGGGCGCGACGAGTCGGGAGCCAAGAACGCGGTGCTGGTTGAACTGAAGCAGTGGAGCAAGGCCAGCGCCACCGGCAAGGACGCCATCGTCCGCACCGCCCTGGGCAATGGCCTGCGCGAGGTCGTCCACCCCTCCTACCAGGCCTGGTCCTACGCCACCCTGCTGGAGGGTTTCAACGAGGCGGTCTACGAGGCAAGCATTTCCGTCCGCCCCTGTGCCTACCTGCACAACTACCCGCGCGACGGTGTGATCGACTCCCCGCACTACCGCGACTACATGGAAAAGGCCCCGCTGTTCCTCAAGGGCAAGGAAGAACTGGCGCGCCTGCGCAGCTTCATCAAGCAGCACATCAGGACCGGCGACGCCAAGGAAGTGCTCTACGAACTGGCCAACGGCCGGATCCGCCCGTCCAAGGCCCTGGCCGACTCGCTCAAGGGCCTGCTCGCCGCCCAACCGGAGTTCGTACTGATCGACGACCAGAAGGAAATCTACGAGTCCGCCATCGCCGCAGCCAAGTCAGCCTCCGAGACGCATCCCCGTGTACTGATCATCGAGGGCGGCCCGGGCACCGGCAAGACGGTGGTCGCGATCAACCTGCTGGTCCACCTCACCGGGCTCGGCCTGGTCGGCAAGTACGTGTCCAAGAACGCCGCGCCACGCAAGGTCTACGAATCCAGGCTGGTGGGTTCCATCACCCGCAGCCGCTTCTCCCACATGTTCACCGGCTCCGGCGGCTTCATCGATACCGAGCCCAACACCTTCGACATGCTGATCGTCGACGAGGCCCACCGCCTGAACGAGAAGAGCGGGCTCTACGGCAACCTCGGCGAGAACCAGATCAAGGAACTGATCGAAGCCTCCAAGTGCGCCATCTTCTTCATCGACGAAGACCAACGCGTCACCCTCAGCGACATCGGCAGCAAGCAGGCCATCCGCGAGTTCGCCAAGGCGAAAGGCGCCACGGTCGAGGAATACAGCCTCGCCTCGCAGTTCCGCTGCAATGGCTCGGACGGCTACCTCGCCTGGCTCGACGACGTGCTCGACATCCGCCCGACCGCCAACCAGCAACTCGACGCCAGCCAGTACGACTTCAAGGTCTTCGACACCCCCGAGGCCCTGCACGCCGCCATCGCCGCCCGGAACCAGGACAACAAGGCCCGCGTCGTGGCCGGCTACTGCTGGCCATGGCGCAGCAAGAAGGATCCCCGGCAACAGGACATCGTCATCGGCGACTACCAGCGCCAATGGAACCTCGACCAGGACGGCAGCCTCTGGATCATCGCCGAGAACTCCATCGAACAGGTCGGCTGCATCCATACCTGCCAGGGCCTGGAGGTCGACTCCATCGGCGTCATCATCGGGCCTGACCTGATCGTCCGCGACGGCAAGATCATCACCGCCCCCGAACAACGCGACCGCCACGACAAATCCATCCGCGGCTACAAGAAACTGATGAAGGAAAACCCCGAACTGGCGCGCAAGGAGACCGACCTGATCATCAAGAACACCTACCGGACGCTGATGACCCGGGGGATGAAGGGGTGCTACGTGTTTTGTACGGATGAGGAGACGGCGAGGTATTTTCGGGGGCGTGGCGGAAGGTAGGACAGCTTCCAGGCATCGTGGACGCGTCATGCAAAGAGATGGGGATGAGGAGTTTTAATACTCTACCCCTTGCACCCCATACAGGTAATAACCCGTCCAAGCAGATTCAAGCAAATTCAAAGCAACCCCGTACAACCCTTGATTTTACTGGCTCGCAGCTAATTTCTCGTCCAAAATAGCCCTATTCGATTCGAAGAAAGCCGATCTCAATTGGCAACGAATTGGCAACCAGACAATCTCAATTGGCAACCAATTGGCAACGGGAAAACTGACCATATGGCCAAGATTACAGACCGCCAGATGACTGGCAAACCAGGGACAAGTGACAAATGGCTGAGCGAAGTCGCCATCTGGGGACATGGCAGCCTAGTAGCTCGGATCACTCCTAGCGGAGAGCGGCTGTTCTACTTTCGCTATACCAATAGCCGCAGCGAGCGCGTGACCTTCCCTATTGGTACATACAGCCGTGATGGCAACGAAGGCACGATGACGCTAGCCGAAGCCGGCCAACGAGCAAAAGAGCTTGCTGGGCTGCACAAGTCAGGTATCAAGGATGTAAAGGAGCATCTCGAAGCGGAGGAGGCCGCCCGAATTGCAGCTCGCGATGCCGAGCTTGCAAGAATCGTAGCTGAGAAAGCGGCCATCGAAGCAGCAAATGCTCGACTTGCTGCCAGGAAAACCGTCAATGACCTATTCGACCACTGGGCAAAGGTAGACCTGATTAACCTCAAAGATGGCGGCGATGAGGTTCGCCGGATGTTCAATAAGGACGTCCTACCTTTTCTGGGCCAACTACCTCTCGATGAAGTAAAGAAAGGCCACATCACAGAAGTGACCGATGCGCTGCTTGCCCGCGGCGTTAACCGGATGGCCAAAATGATCTTCAGTCTTATGCGCCAGATGTTCAGGTTCGCCGTGGACCGCGACTTGATTGAGCACGACCCAACAGCGAGCATCCGCAAAGCAAAAATTGGCGGCAAGGACACAGAACGCGACAGAGTTCTTAGTGAGGATGAAATCCGAACACTGGCCAAGCTAGCACCAGAGGCCGGACTGCTTCCTTCAACCGAAGCAGCAATCTGGATAGCCCTATCGACCTGTTGTCGTATAGGAGAACTGATGAACGCGCGCTGGGAGAATGTCGACCTGAAAGCAGGCACCTGGCTCATTCCCAGTGAAGACAGCAAGAATGGAAAGGCGCACACCGTGACTCTATCCGAATTTGCAATCGAGCAATTCGAACGCATCAAGGTAATCAGCAGCAAAAGCGAGTGGTGCTACCCCAACACCAAAGACACTGGGCCAGTCTGCTCCAAAACTGTTACAAAGCAGCTTGGAGACAGACAGCGCAAACCAGATCAAGGGACCATGAGCAATCGCAGCGCCAAAGCCCAAGCTCTCTTATTAAAAGGCGGGAAGTGGACTCCACATGACCTGCGAAGAACAGGAGCAACATTAATGACAGCTCTAGGTGTATTACCAGAAGTAGCAGAGCGATGCCTTAACCACACTGAGGAAAATAAGATAAAAAGAACCTACCAAAGACACAGCTACCAGAGTGAGATGACTGCCGCTTGGCAGGCCCTTGGCAAACACCTGAAAAAAATTATAAGTTAATAGCCTCGAAAATCACAATTCCAGATAGAACCCCAACATGAATATAGAAGAAAACCCAATCGACAACCCCTTCACAATCCGAAAGCGCATCAACAACGAACTATCAGAAATCGTGCCCAAGCTTTGGCCGGAAGAAACACACAGAACCCTAAAAGAACTAATCATCCAGGCAGGCCAAGAAAAAAAACTGACACTAGCCAACGCAAAGAAACTATGGAAGTCCGACCCAATAACAGAAACAATTAAATCAACACCCAACAATGGAAATACACTCTTCGAAAGCTACATAATGGCAACCCTCTACAACTCAAAAATAAAAATAAACCAAGATGTTAATCTTGGCTATAATTTTTCGTGTCTGGCTCTTTACCACCTAGGCAAGCTCGCTTGGCAGCTAGACATTATAGAAAACCATGAAAGATATCAAAAACTATCCGCATCAGGAGGAAAAGCCAAAAGCCAAGGTACAGAGTTAATTAACCAAAAAATAATACAGCTTCTTAACACACCACCCCAGGACGGCTGGACAACGAAAACTTCAACAGCAGATCTACTCGAAAAAGATGTAGATAAATTCATATTGGAAACAAACTTAGGGAAGCATATCTACAACACACGAGACTTCATAGAGCGAGCACTCCACTCCAACACAGGAATAAAGGATGCATTCAATAAAAATAAAAAAACTAGAGACACAAAAAAATAGGCCAGCTTATGCTGGCCTGATACGTGTTATTAATTCCTCCCAATCCGCTTCCTTACCCTTCTCCTGCCAGTAGGCGCTTCACCTACATACCTAACCCCTTCTTCCTTCCAAATTTCAATTTTCTTGCGAACAGACAAAAAATCTAACGCCAGCTCCAGGCGCGCCTTTTTCCTAGTTGCATTAGGCCCAGAGTTCATTAGCTCACTAATACGGATTTTTGTTACCCCATCATCGAATTTTTCATTCAACCAAAGCCACAAAGTTTCTGCCTCGCGCTCTTCCCTAGTCGAAGAAACAAAAAGCTCCTTAAAATCAATTGAGCAGCGCATGCAAAAGTCAATTGCATCGAGCAAGCAGTCACGAGAAACTGTAACATCACCGTACTCAAAGTAACTCACCACAGCAGCAACTCGTGCAACATTTTCCGCCAGTTTTGAGGCGTGATCAGTAGCACGCTCAAAGTATCCACCCGGACGAATTTGCCCCTCAACAAAGTTCGCAAATTTAACCCATTCATCAGTAGCCTCGCGCGACAAATTCAACACCTTCCGTTCTTGGCCGAGCTTATAGTTAGCCACCCCCTCTTCGGTAATTTCCATGATACGCTTGCTGAAGACCTCTAGTGCCTTCCAGCTTTGCAATGGATTTTCAATAAAACGCGTACCCTGCGTGGAGTCAGGATTAGCAACAAGAAATCGTGCCCACAAACCAGAAGCACGAGCCTCTTGGCCTCGCCGTTTCAAATAATCATCAAACAAGCCTCCCTGAACCATAATCGCCACCGTCAATCGCGCACCAGAAACAACAAATCGCCCTGCATTGACACGATCAATCGTCACATCATCACCACTCCACAGCGAGTTCTGCTTTGGAAGGTCATTAAAGGCTCGCCCAACAAGAATTTCCTTACCCTCACTGGTTACTAAGCCTGCATAGGGATATCCGGCACTCAAGCCCTTGAACAAAGCCTGCGAGGTAGCATCTTCGTACACAAACTGCATACTCATAGGGGCAAGCGGCTTCATTGAGTGAAGAACCTTAAGTGCCTCCATCAACTCTGCCCTCTCCACTTCATCCATCGACTTGGCAATTCGATTGACCAAAACCTTCTTCTTAGCCGTCCAAATTTCCAACTCCAACTCAAAACCATCCATACCAGCTTTATCGGCCAAAAGCTCACGCCGCTGAATGTGTCGAAATGGCTTAAGAAAATTATTCATGACGAAACTTTTGCGCTCACCAGAGTCGCCCAAAATCAAAAGCATAAGAGACGTCGGAATGACACTACCAAACGGTGTTTTTAAGTCACATACAGATTGCACAGCAAGTGACATTGCGGAAAGCGCCGACATGTAGATAAGAGAAGCAGGAGCCTGTACATTATTCTCCGCCTCATTGACCGCAGCGACGAAAGTCTTCGCCTCCGGAAAAGCCAGCCGCCCTTGAGCTGCTGAAATATACGACCGCGCCAAATGAACATAGTCTTCGTTCATTCATTTACCCCCAAATTACTATCAGTACCCTTCGACAGTTGCGCCTGCATACCGAGCCAAACTTTGACATCCTGCAGGAACCAACCTTTGGCTTTACCGCCCAACCCAATAGAACGCGGGAAAGAATCGTCATACCGAGGGGATTTGGGATTCATACGGTCATAAATCGTCGAACGCGAGAGACCGATCATCACGATCAATTGCTTGAGTCGAACGACTCGAAGCTCACTATCACCAACTTCTTTCATGCCCTGATCCTCCGAGCCTGTTTTTGAATGCCAGGCCAGCGTACGAGGGAGTGAAGAGCCGCACACCTCAAGCGCTTGCACGAGTTATTACGTGCGCAAGCACTTGACTTGACAAAGTCGTTTCGCCCCATTAGGCGAGTGATTCGCAGCAGAAAGTCAAAAGCATAGGCCTGCGAAACCTGCGAAAAACCGCAGGTTTCGCAAAGCAGCAAACTCGGACACAGATTCGCTCCTGCTCCACCGCAGAGAAAACCCAACAAGCGGTAATCGACCTAAACGTTGGGGGCTGGGGTGCATACAGGCATTTCAGTCATGAATGGCGGCCTTGAAACGCGAGCGCTTTCTCGTCAACCGATATACAGTCACCCAGCCGGCGCGCGTGTGGCTTGTATCAAATCTCAGTCGAATAGAGCTGGCCGCCTACCTTATCCTCGCCTGAAATCCTGAAAGTAGAGTTGGCTTTTATCGATGCGCTCCGAGGCTTTGAGCAGTCCTTGACTAGCGGCCTTTACCGGGTCCATGAACCAATAGCAGTGCAGCTTCGCACGGGTGATTGCCACATAAGCGAGTCTCATCACCTCCTCGGCCTGGGCCGCGTCATAGGCTCTGGGCTCGCCGTCGATTCCGAGATTGGCCTGGGCATACGCCTGATTTCGATAGTCCGAGAGCGTTTTCTGCTCGCAATCCCCCACGAGAAAAACAACATCCGCTTCAAGACCCTTTGAACCGTGATAGGTCATCAGGCGCACCCGGTGCGGCTGCTTGTCACGCTTCGCACGCAACAAAACTCCGCCTAGCTTTTGCGTGAGTTCGTCCAATGTGTTTCTGGAGCGAGAGAGCACCATGATCTCGTGCCCGCTCTCGTAGTGTTCTTCGAGTAGCGTCACAAGACGATCATCATCACGCGTCCAAAGCTGGACCGGAAACTTCAGCTGCTTCACATCCGGATGTGAAGCTTCGCCATGCTTGCCCTCAATGGAGCGGGTCAACTTCACAATGCTCTCGGCAGCATCAATGACCATCTGCTGAGATCGGAAATTCTGTTGCAGCATTAAGGGCAGCGTGTTGGGCGACGGGAAATAGCTTGTAAACTGCTGAAAGAATTTGGGTGAGCTGCCCCGCCAACCATAGATGCTCTGCCAGTCATCCCCTACCGCCATGAGCGATGGATAGATTACGCCGCGAGGTGAATCCTGCCGTGTACCGCGCCGTCGAAGCTCGGCGAACACCCCGCGCAACCAGGTGATGGTGTTGGCGCCACAATCCTGAAACTCATCAACCAACGTAACCATCTGGGGTTTCAGGACACTGTCCGGTAGTTTCCTAAAATTTTCCTCGCCGCGCTCGCTGTATATCGCGAACATCTTGTTAAAGGTGAAAATAGGCGGGTTCTGTTCCGCCAAAAAGCGCTCAAATGCAGGCCAGAAGAGGCCAAGGGCTTCGAAGAACTTTGCTTCGATATCCTCTTCCTTGAATGCCATACCCTTGATGGCTTCCGGCACCCCGAGGCCTACGTTTTCCAGGAAAGAAGCCGTGCTGTGAAACGCCTGCATAATCGGAGCCGGTTTGAGCTCTCCATTGACTTGGTAGCTAAATTTCGGACTGGCAGAAACTTTCCCTTTCAGCGTCTCCAGAGAGCTCAAGGCTTCTTCATAATTGCTGAAGAACAATACCCGCTCTGAGTAAAACAGCTGGAAAAAGATCTTCCGCATGTTCAGAGCAAGTGAAAGCTTCGTCTTCCCTGATTCGACCGTAAAGGAGTCCCCTTCGTTGCGATCAAGGCCGAGAACCACGAGAGCTTCTAATTCTTCTACATAGCCATTCGCATGGAAGGTCTGAGCACGGAACGTGAGAGGCACGATCTCTGCCCTCACCCCAGGCATCGGCCAATATCCCGCTTTCTGCCACAGGGACTCCACCGCTTCACAGGTCTCCTGATCACGATCTGAGCAACGCTTCAGCATCCTGATGCGCTTGGCCTGCGTCGGGTCATCTGGGTTAAGCGGCTCTCCAATTCTGACGGAATGGCTGACAAGCTCGATGACCAGCGCCCGAAACCGCTCGTGGTTTTCGAAAAGGTGCTGATAACACCGATTCATCAGTTCAAGCTGTCGTGAGTTCAGCCGGATATCCAAGACATTTTCCGGCTCCTCATCTTCGGCTCCTGGGTCCTTACTGAGAAACTCAAACGCCTTCGCCCCCTGAAACGCGGGCGACCACTTGAAGAAGTCGAGAATGCGCGAGTGGAACGTCCGAACGAAGCTCTTGCCGGCGTCCTCATCAAGGGGGATGTCCCACAAGCCGAATACCTTGATCACCTTTGCGATAAAGTCGAAGCGAGAATCACGGGTAAAGGTGACGACCGTTATGCTGCTAAGCGGTACCTTCAGATAATGGTGAAGAACCAGCAACCTCAGCACCATCGTCGTGGACTTGCCGCTACCGGCTCCCGCTACGATGTACGTCGAGGGGCTACGGGACAGGATCATGTCCCACTGCTGAGGTGTAGGATGTTGGTAATCGGGCAACCGAGCCTGGATATCCAAGCGGATAGCGTTCTCAAGCTCTGCAGAAATCGGAAAAGCAAAATTCTCAAAAAGGTTGGCATCCACGCCCGGCGCTACATCTATAGGTGTCGCGCCAGACTTCAGCTCCAGGATCAGCTTTCCGGCTTCCAAGCCAGCCTCGTGGCCCTCCTCATAGCCTTTTTGAAGTCCCTTTTTGCGGCCTTTCTCGTAGCCATCAGCGAATCCTGCGGAGCGGCCTGCTTCCCACGAAGAGGAGTCATGAGCCTGGACAGCCCGGAGCATCCATTCGGCAAGGATGTGCGCGGCCCTGCTCCAGAAACCCTGTGCTTGCGCAGGCTGTGTGATCGCTCGATTAGCAGATGTTTTTACATTCGATTCGCTTACAGAGCCCACTTGATACCAGCCTTTGCGATGTCCATGCGATTCGGCGAATCTGTCTCGCCAGAAAAGGCTGATCTTAACAGGGGAAAGCTACCTAACTGGCATTAGCTCCTTGCGGTGCCCCTCCGCTAGATTGCGCGTACCAGCCGGCCTCCCCCTCTAATTGCAGGTCAACCCTGTCGCTGAGCTTCCTGCTGCTGGAATGCAGCAGCCAAGGTGAGTTGCGCACGAGCCTCGATGATCTCGATCAACTCGAAGTGCTTGGGAAACTCGCGCTTGAGCCAGTCGCTGGGTACGAAGTGATGATCGAGGTGCACCGTTGTGCTCTGCCCGTCAGCAGAGGCGCAGAGCATGACGTGCAACTCCGAATCATCGCCAGCCATTGCCGCCGGCACGAAGACGGTGCCGTTGTCGCTGATGCCGAAGGAGCGTCGCCATTCAGGGAAACGCTTCTGCTCGGGGTTGGAGACAGCAAACCAGTGAATTCTGTCCATAACGATTCTCGAAAGTGGATATTTCCCCACCTACAGAGACTGAGGCAAACTGCCACTAGGGACAAGACGGTCGGCTATGACGGCCTGACTGAAACGAGACGTTCGCGATAAATCTGGGGCGCTTCATTTGACTCAGCGACCGACCTGAAGGACAAGATCACATGCAATCGAAGGAAGCTTTGGATCAAGGTTTTCGTACAGCACTAGGCGGCTTCAATGAGCTGCAGAACCAGTTTTTGAACGAGGCGTTGGAGCAGTACTCGGTGCTAATCAAACAGTCGATTAGTACCGACGCGGGCGTTATTACGAACCAGTCTCTGGACATCCAGCAAGGCTTCGCCGCGGAAGCTCACCATACCGGCTCATATAACATCGAGGCCGCGGGTAAAGGCGCTAACAACCATCGCGCCACGATGGATGTTGGGCGCCGTAACGACCCTGTGACCGACATTAGAATCAACACACCTGAAGGTTCGAAGGATTACCAGCTCAAATTTTACAAAGACGCCGAGAACAGCGCTAAAGCAATCAATCATGCTGATTACCAAGATGTCGGTAAGGTCGTTCCTGAGGAACAGCTAACAGATGCTCAGGCTACGGCCCACAAAGAAGCTGCCCGCAACCGTGATACACGGCCCGATGTCGGCAAAAACTACGAAAAAACAGCTGAGACGCTCGACGACTCCATCCATTCGGACGACCGCCCCGACATCAAAAGCAAGCCGCTTAAACGTCGGGGAGAAGGCAGTTCAGAAGAGCTCGTCAATGAGACAAAGAAGGATGGGAAAGGCCCCGAATACGCCGATAAAGACCGCGTTAGGGCTGAATTTAATCGCATGCAGTACGCAAATGCTGCCAAGGCTGGTGCGATATGCGGCGCTTCGATCGGCGCTGCATCCGAGCTACTCGGCATCCTGCGCAGCGACGAGCCTCTCACCATAGAACAATGCTGCGAAGCAGCCGAACGTATCGTGTTGAGTTCCCTTAAAGGTGCGGGGAACGCCATGCTCGTGACTGGTATACAGCATTTGGGCCAAAACCTGATCGACACGGCCTCACACTCTGCTCTTAAGAATGCTGGAGGCCATCTCGTCAAAGGCAACGTTGCCGCCGCTGTTGCCAACATTACAGTGAATCTCGGGCAGAACATCTACAAATTCTCCCAAGGCGAAATCGACAGCCTGGAGTTTGGCGGCTCCATGATCAGTACAACGGTCACTGTAGTGGGTGGATCGATGGCGTATAGCGCGGGAGCAGCCACTGCCACCTTCCTCGGTCAGTGGGTCGCCTCTGAAATCGCCTCCACCACCCTCCTGGGCACTACACTTGGTGCGCTGGGCCCGATCGCATTGGGTACCGTCTTCTCCATTGGCTTTTCCTTTGCCATATCGGCGTACGTCGGGCATTTCTCGGCGGAAGGCAAAAAGCTGGCGATGCAGGACTTGCAAGACGCGATGGCCAAGCTCAACGGCGGTACGATCAATCTCTCTCAGTATGTGGGGTTGGTCGGGACGATGTCGGAGTTTAAATTCGAGTGGAAGGACATGTTGCCGTTCTCGGGCAGCATCTCGGTTTTCTCCGAATACCGCACCCGCAAAAGCCAACTCATGGCTGTGCAGAAACAAATCGAATCGCAGATTTCCAAACTGCCTACTCAAGAGGCCGAAGCGCTTTACCAGCTCAAGGCTGGCTACCAGCAGAAAATACTGATGATCGAGCAGGACTATGAACATCAGCGACAGGAAATCACTCGCCAGGCTGGCGAGCGCTACCGGATGCTCAGCAAAGACCTGAATACTCACCTTGAAATCCAGTTCCTGATGTTTACGCCCATCAAGAACAACCTGGTCAATCAGCGCAAGGAAGTACAGACGGCCAGCATTCAGGAACGTCTCAAGCAAGCGCGAATAGAGGCATACAGTGAAGAGCTTAAGACGCTCCAACAGTCGCTCGAACAAACTGGGGTAGCGGGCGGCGATACGGAAAAGCTGACACGCACCATGCTGTCCACCATCGATATACGGCTGACCCAAGTCTTGCCTCACAAGAGCCCCTGGGATCAAGCCTACGAATTCTTCGTGCAGCCGTAGTGCTAGGAGCACAGGATGCTAAAAAAACTAATCCATTTTCTGACTAACCGCAGCCTCGAAAAGCATCGGCACAAAACGCAATGCATGATTGATGAGTACGAGCGTGAGGCGGCTGCAAGCCAAGCACGCGTTCAGGCAAAAGCGGACGCTTACAAACATCAAATTCAACAGCTCGCCAAGCTACGCCAGGAAGAACTGGAAAAATATGTGGCGCTATTAAACGATCACATTGAGCAGACGACCGACTACGTGGCCTACCTCGAAGAGCTGCCGGCAGCCATGTTCCTTTGCGTTGAGATCTGGTTGCGCAAAAACATCAGCGAGCAGCGCTGGAATCTGGACAAGGAAAAAGTCCAGGTCATTGTTTCTACCATCGACTACCTGGATGCCCTCGCTGAGGAAATGGTGCGGTTGTCGCGCGAGCAGGATCGGAAAGCCTGGCAAAACATCATTGCCGATCGCCCACCGCGGATCAGCACGGCGGCAATAATCAAACACACCAAGGACTTCCTGAGAGATGCCAAATCGGATGCGAAGGAGTACGACCGTGCCCTGCGCCGTATCGAAAGCTATAAACGTCTACTCAGGAAACAGCAAAGCGAGCTAAGAAAGTCCATTGCAGCGCTGAAGGCGGAAGTGGATAAGCATCGCGAGGAGCATCGCCAGGTCAAACAGCGGGTGAAGCAGCTCAACGAACTCTGCAGTACCAAGTTCAGGGAGCTGCAGGAAGTATTCGAGAACTATTACCAATTCACTCAGACCGACTCGCCTCTCGCCAACGAATGGATTTCTCAGATGCCCCATGGGGGAAATCTAAAGGAAATCCTTCTGTTGATCTCCGACACCGCGCCTATGTGGGAGGAAGCAAAAGCCAATATCTCAGACCTCCATGATCAGAGAAAACACGTCCAGTCGCGGATTGATCAAGCCTATCAAGATCAAGAGTATGAGTCGCTAGACGGTTACAAGGCAGAGCGGACAGGGATCTACGAGTCACTGAATCATGCCAAGGCTCGTAAAGACGATGTGTTTGCGGGACGGCAAGCCCTCTACCAGCGCCGGGATGAGATCAAGAAACTGTTGGGATGGATCAACGAGCTTCACCCGTCGAAGATCATCGAGCAAATCTTCCATCTACTTGCACGCGAAGACACTGAAATCTATTGGCCAGCCATTGGCCTCGCCACAAAAACCGTCAGGCCACCAGCAGGGAGTCGCAAGTGACCTCATCGAAAGCCGCTGTATCAAAACTCAGCTTTTACTGGCGCAGCCCGCATTCCAAAGAGAGCTTTGTATCCATCTGCGAAGCCGTACGCCTGGGATACAACACCAACGAATCCCTTCTCAAGGCTTTGCCGCAGTTTTCGATCAACCGCCTTGTGCTTGGCTTGGATCGATTGATTGCAGCCAACATGGCTCATCTCAACATGGGCGTGCTGACCGTCGACACCGACATGCAAATCGTAGAGGCGCTGGCAGCTGGCCAAGTACTGGAACTTCCCTTGGCAGCCGAGCAACTGGAACGAAATGCCCTACTGATCCACGAGATTTTGGCGGGTATCGGTGTTGATAACCCCGCAGGTGCCATGGTGCTCCTCAAACCAAAAGTCGAGGAGATCTGAGATGACAGCGAAAAAACTATTTGGCCAACCTGCTCCAGCCAGTCCCATTACTCCTGGCTCACCGCCTCCAGACTTGATCGATCACATTGACGACTGGCTGGAGTATCTCGTGAAGCTGGTCGACATGACGGATGATCCGATCACGCGCAAAAAATACGAGCGCCAAATCAAATACGTTACGCGGTTTCGCTGTGGTGCCAACTGCAACGTTTCTCACAATGTCATCCTGGCCAAGTACTACCTGGAGAAAGCCACTGCCATCGATGAAGCCGCGGGCGGTTACAAGCCATCCGCAGCATCAGGTTCTCGAACTCGCAACAAGGTTACTACTGAGTTCGCTGACGCGGGGCTACACGATTCAATGGCCATTGATGCGCCAACGCCAGTGCAAAAGTGTTATCTGACGGATACCTATGCCTACTCACAGATCCAGAAAGCCCTGGTGTGTGAGGACATCTTCTTCCTCCAGGGCCCGCCCGGTACCGGGAAGACCACGGCAATCGTTGAAATAATTCTTCAAACCCTGCGCAGCAAACCGGAGGCGCGGATTCTCATCACGTCGGAAACGCACGTTGCCGTCGACAACGCGCTTGATCGACTGACCATGCACCTCGACGCCGGCCAGATGAAGAAGGTAATGCGCTACCCACGCTTCTCAGTATCTTCACTGGAAAACCCAGCAGCCACTGAAGTCCAGGCCCTAGACCGAGCCGACACCGCATGGCGGCAGGCGCTAGCTCAGGCCCCGGAGCTCACCGCGCGGCTTTGGCAGAAGCTGGAATGTGGGCGTAAACGGGGTGGAGTTATAGATCTTCCCAGGTGGCAGGTGCGAAACCTGGCTGACCGCCACCAGATCATCGGCGTGACCTGCAATCAGCTGGAGCACTTCATGGACAAGGACAGCGAAATGTTCGACTTGGCCATCGTCGATGAATGCTCAAAGGCGACTATGCCCGAGTGGCTGATGTCGCTCACCGTAGCCCGCAAATGTGTATTGGTGGGAGACCACAAACAGCTCCCGCCAACTTTCTGCCAAGAAGAATCCGAAGCGCTTTCGGAGCTCGACGAAGCCCAAGAGAAGCTGATCCGAGACGGCGTTATCGAGCGGATCTTCGAGAACTTCCCGGAGTGCATGAAGGGGACGCTGCTAAAGCAGTACCGTATGCTGCCAGAAATCGGCATGTTCATCTCGAAACACTTTTATACCAATGGACTTGAGCACAGCCGCACCGTAGGAAACGGCTTGTTCGAGCATTTCGCCTGGCTGACCTACGACTCTAAGAATTACTACGTCCCCCCAGAGCGAGGCAACGAGCGGAAAACTCTAGTTAATCAGCGAGAGATCCAGATCATCATAGATCGCTTGGGCCAGATGCATCAGCAGATTGGCGAAACAAAAGCTGCAGCGTCCAATACCCAAGCGTTCCCTCGCGCAGACATCGATTCAGATGGCGTTATGCTCGACGCCGACGGAGGTTCTACCCATTTACCAGAAAGAGAGAGAAATGACGATTATTTCAACAACGGAAGGTGTTTAAGCGTAGCGGTGATCACGCCCTATCGTGCCCAATGCAAGCAACTTCAACTTGCTCTATCCAAACTCGATTTCAGCGAGCACCTAACTATCGAAGTAGATACCGTGGATGCCTTTCAGGGCAGGCAAGCTGATGTGGTTTTCTTTTCCTTCGTGCGGACTGTCGGGCCCGCTACCTTCTATGCCGATGACCGTCGCATAAACGTGGCTATATCTAGGGCGCGTGATTGCGTCTACTTGGTGGGGAGCATCGACTACATCAAAAGTAAGAGGATACCGGCGTTGACGGCACTTGCACGGAGGCCAGTGCTTTCCAGGCTCGACAAGCTCCCAAATAGCTTACGGCAGCTTTCGTGAGCCCACCCTCAACGGACATGACGGAACCTCATCTGATAGAGGTAGCCCTGGCACAAGTCGACAAGAGCGAGGTGCATAGCACCCAAACCAGGCTTACGAAACCGAGCGCCATCGCCCCGTGGTCACCTGGTGAAGCAAGCGAATTCAGGAAGCGGCTAGCTATAATCTTTCAGTATTCGCGCCCCAGAAGAGAGGTCGTTTCAATACGCTGACAACTGCCGGCTATCGGCCATAAGCGGAACAGCAGAAGCACCTACGAAATTCGGGGCGACTCAGTACCAATAATGATTCTATGAATAGGGATGTTTGATGCTTTTTTATGCTCAGCAGGTTGATAAGAAAGAAGGGACTGCGGGATACAGCGTCATACTTGATACCGCTGAGCTTGCCGACACCCTTGAACTGGCAAGGTTGTTAGGGGCATCTGAGGAAGACTTAGCCTCGGACAACCCTGCCTCCATGCTTCGCTTCGATTATTTGCCCGACAGCTACTTTGGTTGCCGGGAGGGTTCTTGGTACGAGATTCCCGACACATTTTGGGAGGGATGGGTTTATCAGGCCATCGATCCCACCGGACCGAGCAGTGTATTTCTGCGTGGCGAGCTGTCTGTGTCAGAGGGGAAAAAGAACTTCTCACGACACCTAGTTTCGCCAATGTTTATCGAACGAGGCATCGTATCTGCATCGTATTACCCGCTTTCCAGCCCGAGCGAGTTGGCATCGGTTAGTACGACTGCGACGCTTTCGGTGATCGACTGCGGGCACGGTAACTGGAACGAGATTCGCACGGATAGCCTGCGGATCATATACGACGTTGGCGCCAGCCGCCTCTACGACGCAGCACAAGTAGAGCGTCTTGTCGCATCACAGGGCATCGGTACACAAGGAGTTGAGGTCAAAATCTACATCAGCCATTGGGACGTCGATCATTATCAGTCACTTTTGAAATTTACTCACGCAGATATGACTGTGATAACAGAGGTAACAGCTCCTAGTCAGCTACCAGATACTGCGACCTGTAAGCGCATTATGGCTTTGCTCGATGAGCATGAGATATCGGTTCGGCTTTTGCCTCCTGCGCAACGGAATGCTCCGGGACGTACGATTAAACTGATCGAAATCCAACGTGTGGGGCCACTTACCGTATTTCGTGCAACTGCGGGTCGATCTCGCAACCAGAGCGGTATTGTTCTTTGTTATGAAGGCCGTAACAAATTAGCCCTACTGGTCGGCGACCACCATTATGAAAAAATACTGAATGCCATTCAGGGCCGTTTCCAATCAACAAAAGACTGCGTATTTGTTGCACCTCATCACGGGGGTAATGCTGGTTCGATAGACGTCAGTGCCTGGAGAGCATTGTTCTCGTCATTCGAGACGGTAATTTCATGCGGGGATAATGCTTGGGATCACCCATTGGCCGACAACCTGAATGGTTTGAGTGCACTCCAAAATAATATTGCCTCATACCGAACCGACCACGATGGAACTTTGCAATTCAGGCTGTGAGCAGTAAATATATTAAATAGTTGTTTTTCATGGGGGAGGCAAATGTGGAACCGTCGGAGCTCAACGCATTCTTGAGAGACCCCAAGCTTTTGGAGCTGATAGAGCTCAACAAAACTGTCGACAATGTTTTTGAGGTGACGACACTTCTGGAGAACCAAAATTCTGAAGTGCTTGCCTGGTGTATGAACCCCAATGAAGGCCATTCCCAAGGCGATGGGATTATTAAGGACTTCCTAGAAGCGGCCCACGCTGCGAGCGATGGTTGCACCTATGATAACCGCAAGTTTTTTGCAAAGTGGACGCCAGGAAAAATTCGCACCAGTAGCTTTGGCGCGGCATTCGTTACTCGTGAGTTCAGTATCAAAGGCAACGGAGGCACCGGCAATGGTAGGCTTGACCTATTTTTGGTCGACCCAGCAAATCAGATTCTGGTCGCGATTGAAAATAAGGTTAAAGCATCGTTGACGGCACAGCAGCTCGAAAAATATGTGCGCGCCGTCAAGGAGCAAATCAGCAGTCGTAGAGTTTTTGCTGATTACGACCTAGCTTTCGTCGTGCTCGACCAGGATCTTGATGCCTACAAGGAAAAGCAGTTGCTGGAGTTAGGTAAGCGCTGGGCCCTTCTTGACTATCGCTGGCTAGAAGCCTCTGCCAGCAGGGCCAGGTTCCAACTTAGCCGGGGTAATAACTCCGCGCAGTTACTGGTTGCCTATTGCCAAAGCGTGACTCGTTGGCAAAGCCCGATCAGCGAAAAGATTTCGGATCTTGCAGCTGATCTGGTTCTGACTCATCAGGCTGTGATCAGTGCAATGCGCCCTTTGAAATACAAGCCTCTAAATAAATGGACACCCGCTACGCTACAGGGGCACCTGGGCGAGTTGACATTGTTCCTCGCCCAGAATCAACATGTGTGTGAAAAGCTACTTAGCGTGAGGGGCGTAGCCAGCCTAGCGCCCTTGTTGTTCAAAGCTATCCCGACGCTCTCAGCCGAGCGGGTTGATCAGGGCACTCAATGGATCTCAATAACACCGCCAGAAGCCCTGGAGCTAATGCGTGATGAAGTCTGGCCGGTTTATATCACGATCTACCGGGTGGCCAAGGTGTCGAAACCATCGACCCCCAGATACAACGTAAGGCTGGACTGGGATAAAAACGAATTCAATGTAGAAAAGGTCAGTGAAACAAAACTGCGGTTTCACTTGAGTAAAAGCTTCTCCGGGCTGGAGAAATTTGCTTCCTCGCAAATGCGCCGGGTCTTGTTGGCGGAACATGTAACGCCATTACAGGCGATAGAGTCCGCCGCAAGAAACATGAAACTTCTATCTTTCCAAATAGCCAATTGTCCCGCGCCAGATTAAACCGACAAGGAGAAAAAATCAGATCACACTTGGCCAGCGCATGCTTGTCCGAAAGCATATTGAATAGCCATATATTCCCTAGAGCTTTCCATACCTAGTGTAAGTCCGCTTTTGCCGACTGCTACCTATTGTGCCCTTAATTTCGCTTCCATAAAGCGGCCATTCGATCCAAAAAATCTCAGTCACACATCACCGCAATGACATCCCCACCCTGGAGTCTTCAACCATGTCATTGCACTGCCCGAGCTGCGGCTCTCCTCAGGTATCTACGCACCTCACCGCCATGCGGATTGCTGCCTTCATCGGCATGCTGGGCGGTGCACTGCGTGGTGCCGGTACCATCCTGCTCACTGGTCCGGCCATTGCCAGCAGCGGCCTAGCCAAACCTCCCAACGTCAACCTCAATGCCCTGTCGTCGGCCATTCTCAGCGGCCTGGTTGGTGCTGCTGGTGGTTGTGCGATGGGCGCTCAGCTTGGTGAAAAACTTGACCGTCATGTGCTGGCCCACAACCACTGCCTGAGCTGCGGTCACCGCTTCAATCAACCGGTCTGATCCGGCGGCCCTTCTCTTTCATTCATCCCTAAATGCCGGTGCTGCGCCATGCGCAGCGCTTTATGCCGGCTATTGCTCAAAGGAAATTCATCATGGCTCATCAAGTCGAACAAATGGCTTACGTAGGCACCACTCCCTGGCATGGCCTGGGCAACAACCTACCTCGCAAGCAACCTATCGAGGTCTGGCAGCGCGAAGCTGGTATGGACTGGAAAATCATGGAGTCGCCGGTTCATTTCAAATCGGATGCTGTCGGTCACCTGGGCGCAATTCATTCCTTCCCAGAGCAGAAGGTGCTGTATCGCTCGGACACGAAAGCCCCACTGTCAGTAGTTTCCAACCGCTACCACACCGTGCAGCCGCGCGAGGTGCTGGAGTTCTATCGCGATCTGACCGAAGTATCCGGTTATGAGCTGGAAACGGCAGGCGTGCTCAAGGGTGGTCGCAAGTTCTGGGCGCTGGCGCGTACCAGACAGGGCACGTCGATCAAGGGCCACGATCAGGTCAACGGTTATTTGCTGCTAGCGACTTCCTGTGACGGCACCCTGGCCACCACGGCGACACCAACCACCGTGCGCGTGGTGTGCAACAACACTCTGACGGTGGCCCTGGACGGTACCAGCCGTGCGATCAAGGTGCCGCATAACACCCGCTTCGATCCGAAGGTGGTGAAGAAGCAGCTCGGCATCGCCGTCTCGCAATGGGACGACTTCATGTACCGCATGCGCGCGCTGGCTGAGCGCAAGGTGCAGTGGCATGAGGCCTTGGGCTACTTCATGAACGTGCTGTGCGAGGTCAGCCCGACCGGACAATTGCCCGAGCAGTTACCCAACGAACGCGCTTTGCGCCGCGTGCAGGAGCTCTACGAAGGACGCGGGCGTGGTTCGGATCTGGAGTCGGCTCGCGGCACTGCCTGGGGTCTGCTCAACGCGGTGACCGAGTACGTTGACCATGAGCGTCGCGCTCGCAGCACTGAGTACCGCCTCGACTCAGCCTGGTTTGGCCAAGGTGCACAGGTCAAGCAACGTGCGCTGGATGCGGCCCTGCAAATGGTCGCCTGATCTTCCCCTTTTCCATTTCATCCAATCCATGACGCCCGATCAGCTCAGCGCTGATCGGGCGTTTTTATGTCCGCAAGGTGAACACCATGAAAGCAACGTCATTGAATGGCAGCACCAGCAAGAAACGCCCTGCCCTTCGCCTGGTCAGCACCAAGGAGCTGCCGCGCGAGGACTGGCTGCAGATCCGCAAGCAAGGCATCGGCAGTTCAGATGCAGCAGCGGCGGTCGGCCTCAATCCCTACAAATCCCAGCTGGAGCTGTGGCTGGAGAAAACCGGCCGCGACAGCAACCTGCCGAAGACCGACCCGCACGACGAAGAAAGCCCGGCTTACTGGGGCAACGTGCTGGAGCCCATCGTGGCCTGGCATTACAGCAAGCGCACGAAGCACAAGGTACGTCGCATCAACGCCGTACTGCAGCATCCCAATCCGGAGTTGCCCTGGATGCTGGCCAACATTGATCGCGAGGTGATCGGTACAGACGAGGTGCAGATCCTCGAATGCAAGACAGCCGGCATAAACGGGGCACGCCTCTGGAAAGAAGGCGTCCCCGAATATGTACAGCTGCAGGTAATGCACCAGCTCGCCGTCACCGGCAAGCAGGCGGCCGATGTGGCGGTGTTGCTCGGTGGCCAGACACTGGAGATCCACCGTATCGAACGGGACGAGCAGATGATTGCTCGCCTGATCGAGTTGGAGCGCCGTTTCTGGCAGTACGTTGAAACGGACACGCCACCACCTGCCGATGGCAGTGCCTCGGCCGAGCTGGCGCTGCGTTGCCTGTATCCGCAGGACAACGGCCAGGTCGTCGACTTCAGCGGCAATGCCGGTCTGGCGGCTGCCTTCCTGGAGCTGAAGGCTGTACGTCAATCAATCTCCGAGAAGGAGAAACGAGAAGCCGAGCTCAAGCAAATGCTGCAGCAAGCCATGGGTGAATCCACTCGTGCTGAGTTCTCCAGCGGCTACGTGAGCTGGCGCAAAGCCAAAGACAGCACCGTGCTCGATGTCGAGCGCCTGCTCCAGGAAAAGCCCTACCTGCAGGCCCGTTATCCGAAGCTCAAGGAAGGTAGTCGGCGCTTTCTGATCGGCTGATCACCCTCTTCAACTCAATCCCTCCCCTTGGCCAGTCCATGCAGTTCGCGCTGTGTGGCTGGCCTTTTTTGTTTTCAAGGAGCGCCATCATGCTCAAAGGTCTGGCAATTACCCCTCCTGTGCTCGGACGCATCTCCATCGGCAAGGTCGTCGAGAAAAACGGCAAGCGTCTGCCGGAGAAAGACGATCAATTCACCATTACCTCTCAGGTGCAGGGCAAAGACGGCTGGCTACTGCATCCGCTGAATGATGAGCTGCGTCAGGGCAAAGACGACAAGCTGCGCAGCATCCCGGTGCGCTTGTTGTTCAACGAGCCAGAGCTGAACTTCCGCGCCGACTACACCTTGTTTGATCGGCAGAACGGTCGACCGGTGTGTGTCGGCAACGGTGAGACCTGCAAGCGTATCGGTAAGGAAGGCGTTCAATCGCTGCCCTGCCCGTCGCCCGATGCCTGCCCCCTGGCCAAGGGCAATGCCTGCAAGCCCTACGGACGAATGAACGTGGTGATTGGCGATGAGGATGCTCTGGGTAGCTTCGTGTTTCGCACCACGGGCTTCAACAGCATCCGCACGCTGATTGCCCGACTGCAGTACTTCCGGGCCATATCAGGTGATCGTCTGGCGTGCCTGCCGCTGGAGCTGCGTCTACGTGGCAAATCCACCCGGCAGAGCCATGGCACGCCGATCTTTTACGTCGATCTGACGCTGCGCAGCGGCATGAGCGTGGAGCAAGCGTTACTCACTGCGCGTGAGCTGGATGAGGCGCGTTTGGGGGCTGGTTTTGATCAAGCCGCGCTGGATGCCACCGCGCGTGTCGGTCTGGGCAACGGCATCTTCGAGGACGACGGTGAGGACAGCAGCGCCATTGCTGAAGAGTTCTTTCCGAACGGTCAGCCCGCCGCGTCGAAACCCGACAGCACCGTTCACACCCAGTCACTCGCTGAAAAACTCGAAGCCCAATCCCAGCAGCTTGAACCTTCTGCCTAACCACGGGCGGGCCGAATCGGCTCGCCATCCGGAGACACACCATGAAATTTCACAAGCTCAGAGCCGGTGAGGTCGCCGGCAGTTACCTGGTGGACTCGCCCGTTAGCGAAAACGACATCCTGCGCATGGCCCAACAGCTAGCCACTCAGCGACTGAGTAAAGGCCGCGCGCTGACTGATCCACACAAAGTCAGAGAGCATCTACAGGTGTTGCTGCAGGATCTGCCACATGAAGTCTTCGCGGTGTTGCTGCTCGATAGCAAACACCGCGTGATCAGTTTCGAGGAGCTGTTTCGCGGCACCCTCGACGCAGCCAGCGTCTATCCGCGTGAAGTGATCAAAACAGTGCTCGCGCAAAACGCCGCGGCTGTGATCCTGGTGCACAACCATCCTTCCGGCGATCCCTCTCCCAGCCAGGCAGATATACGCCTGACGCAAACACTCAAAAACGCCCTGGCCATGGTCGGCACCACCACGTTGGATCACTTCATCGTGGGGTCAGAAGGCATCGTGTCGCTGGCTGAACAGGGCTTGCTCTAACCACCCTTTACTGCGGGCACCATCACGCCCCGAGGAGCGATCATGTCCACACGCTGCTTGATCTGTGAATCATCCGCAGTGCTGTCCAAGGAATCGGTCGGCACGCTGGTCATGCTAGCCAGCGTAATAGGCGGTTTTATGGCTGCGGCACGACAACAGTCTGACCAGGAGGCTGCGTCACCTGAAGTGAAGTCAATCAACCTAGAACAGGTGCTGGGATTTATGACAGAGGGAATTGAATTAGCCCAGCGGCAATGGGCTGGGAACCAACCCTTTCTGCAAGACACCCGCCGCTATCAGTTCATGCAACACGACTGCATGTGCCTGCGTTGCGGGGCGCTGTTTAACCGTGCATCCGAACCTGAACTCAATCCTGACTCAGGCGTTGGGTGAGACGCTCGATCATCTCCAGCACCAACTGACGATCTGTCGGTGTGAGTTGATTGAGCATCTGGCTGATACGCACGGCCTGGTCTTCAGGCCGGTGGCTAGCTTGGGTCAGCAGATCCGCAGCCTCACAGCCGAATATCTCAGCAAACTGCATCAGGCGCTCGATGTTCGGCATCACGATGCCACGCTCGATACGCGACACCGCTTCACCACCAATCCCCAGCCGCTCGGCGACCTGCTCTTGGGTCAGTTCGCACAGCATGCGCTGCCTGGCAATCGCCAAGCCCACCACTTTGGCCAGGTTCGTTTCTTCAGACTTCGGCATACACCCTCCAGGTCAACCTGAATGGTCGAATGCCATCCTCTTGACATGAAGGGCTTCAAAGGTTGTTATCCAACCCATAGAGTCGACATGCATCCATCTAAGTCGACACTGCAAAACCCTTCATTGCGCAATAAGCGAGACCTTCACCATGACACAACTGACATTCGACGACTTGGCCACCGCCAAGTTGCCTCAACTCATCAGCCGCAAAGAGTCGTTTGAGGTCGTAGGCCTCAGCGGCAAGTTGATCGAGGCCGTTCGCCTGGTCGAAAGCAAGATCGAGGTCACCGGACTGACCTGTCGCGTTTACACCGTAGGACGTGTTGGCCTGGCAGCTGGCAGTTTTGCAGGAGGAGTCACGGGGGCATTCGGATTGCTCTCGGCGACCAGCATTGCTGTGCACAACCTGCTGACCTTCAACCCCGATTACGAGATCGAGAAGTACCCGGTGCATAACCGGATCGTCGTTCGCTACAAGAAAAAGAAGAAGTAACCCGCCCCATACCGAGCGGCCATAAGCTCACCATACGAAGGGAGTTCGATCATGAACCTGACCACAAACCCCAAACTGATTTTCGGTCTTGCTGCCACGCTGATCACTGCCGTCACAGCGAGTAACTTCACCACGGCCCAACAGCGTGAGGTGGACTACGTTGTTGGCGAGAACGTCTTTAGCTGCTCAACCACGAAACACAGAAGCATCGGTAGCTACGACTGCCGCCCTGCAGGCGACCGTACGCCACGGATCAAACGCCTGCCCTTCATCGACACCCAGACCGGCACCAAGACGCTAGAGGAAGTACCCGGCTCGTTGAACGTACTCTGCGACCAATACGGCTGCGCCACGATCTCGAATCAGCCTGGGTTTCCGAAGGGCACGATGGTAGGTAAAGGAGCCAACGGTTACTTCATCATCGAATCGGGTTGGTATCTGGGCTACGACAGCAATGGTCACACCACTGCATACCGTGGAGATGTGGGGCCAGACAGAGGCGACGCACCTTACGAACCGTTGGTGAATATCGCCAAATACGGAACGGATGCCTGTTACGACGACGCCGTCAATGCTATTGAGAGCAGAACTGGCGCACCCTTGGAGGAGTACTACATGATCCGCCAGATTCTCGAGGAATGCGGTCTGCCGACACAGTGACAGACTTCAGTAGCAACGAATGTCCCGCATCTGGCGGCGCGGGACATTCTTTTTTTGGCATTTCTTTATATCCAGCTCGTGCCCAACCCGAAATAAATTGTCACACTCCCTGCAAAGCCAAACAGGGCAAAGGCTAGCGGGCATTCGCGCAAAAAATTGCGCAATTTTTTCTTGCTATTGTCCCGCGCGAAATCTGACTGACGGCCACGCCTTCCAAGCTTAAAGCTCTCCGTAGCCCAGCCCCACGCTCATGCAAGGATCTGCAAAATGAGTGGAAAACCAGCAGCTCGCGTTACTGACCCAACGGCCTGCCCACTGCCAGGCCATGGCACCAACCCCATCGTTGCCGGCTCGCCCAACGTCCTGTTCGATGGTTTGCCTGCAGCCAGGCAAAGCGATGTCTCCGCCTGCGGGAGCCCAATCGCTTCTGCAGTAGCCTCCACTGTATTCATCAATGGCTTACCAGCAGCTACGCTGGGCAGCGTTGGTGCACACGGCAATGTGATCATCGGCGGCTCAGGAACTGTGTTGATCGGCGATGCCTCGGTCATGGCAGCTTTTACGCCACCGGTGCCACTGAACAATACGGCATCCCCATTCTCCGGGCGTTTCCAATTGATCGACCAAGAAACGGGCAAGCCCGCAGCCGGCCGCAAGGTCAAGGTCTGGTCGAGTGGCGGATGGAGCACCATGGAGACCACTGACGCAGATGGCATGACCTCTTGGGTCAAGCACGACGCTTCTGAAAGCCTGCATATCGACCTAGTTCAGGGAGATGGGCAATGAGTGATCAACCCGGCCTGTCACGAGGCGGTATGAGCCCCGCTGGCAAGGTCAATCCCGTCGGTGTGCTGGAGCCCAAGCTCGATCCGCAAGACAAGAATGTGCTGTGCTCAGCAATCTGTTACTGCAGCAGTACACCCAACGTCAGCCAGGACGGCAAAAACCTCAAACAGTCCTGTGTCGCCCAACGCCTCGGTGAGCTCAATGAGGTACTTCAAGGGCGCAGCCCTTACCGGCCGGAAGTCAGCTACGACATGACCAAGAACCCGCCGCAGCCCATTCTAGATAGCCAGACGGGCAGCAGCGCTCATGGCTGGATACCGGGGTGGATAAGCAAGTATTGGAATGATGACCCTGAACATCCGCCCTTCAAACCGGGCAAAGGGATGATTCGCCGACCTGACGTAGTGATCGTAAAAGATCCGAGCAAGCCGCCGACCCAGGACAATATCAAGCAGGTGGTGGAGATGAAGTTCCCACCAGACCAGAAGAATCGCGAGCAATCTGAAGCATATGCAGCTATCGCTGGGGACGAGCGGAAAGTGGTGGAAATGAAATCAACCGACTGCGACTGCAGCCAGGAAAACCAACAATCTAAGGTTCCTGTCGAGCAAATGGGTTGGGCCGCTGCTGCTGCAAGCGCTCTGATGTATATCCTGACGCGTGGCCGCTCGCCACGCCCGCCGCTGCCAGCACCTGCTTACTGATTTCGAGGAAACACCACATGGCACAACCATTCGACCTGGCCGAGGAACTAGCCAAGCAGCCTCACCTCCTAGAGATGCCGGGTAATCTGCTGATGAAAGGTGGCCCGGAGGACTACGTTGGGGCAGTGCTTTGCGTGCGCGGCACGCTCTACTTCAGAGAGGCACACACGCCCTTGGTACGTGAAGCGCTTTGCCAATGCTTCGACGAATTCAAGAAGGTGTCAGAACCGCATCTGACTTGGTTGTGGCGAGAAGAGCCCCCCAAGGGTAAGCCGCTTATCACCTACAAGGACGTGAAGCCGCTGCGGGATATGATGCAAGAGATGGATGAAGATGATCACCTCAGCTTCTCCTACACCAATGGAAAGAAAGCACATGATGCCGGCGCTTGGCTATTCGATATCTACGGCAAGCGTGGATGGCAGGCCAAGATGGGGAACGGCCTGAGCGTTCTAGAGTTCTCGGTTCCACTGCTTTACCAAGAACAAGATCCCCTGATTTTTCAGCAGCTGTTCATGAGCTTCGCCCGTCGGCTGGATCCCGAGCAGGGCTACGCCGGCCTGGCCTTCAACCTTTCACCGACTCGGCGCGATGACAACGAACCCACCGAAGCCTTTATGGCTCAACGCATGCCCGGGCTGGATGTAGGTACCGCAGCACTGCTTGCGAATCGCCCGGCGTTCAAGCAACCCAAGATCAAGTGCATCAGTTGGCTGACCTTGCTCAATCATGAACGCCTGGAGCAAGTGGGCGGCCTGGACGCGCTGCGCGGTCAATTGCCATCGAGTCATTTCGCTTTCTACAAATGTGGCAATGGCTTGGTCATTCAAGCAGGCGCCCACCCCTATCTTGGCGGAGATACAGACGACCCGAGGCCTGCTCCCTATGTGTTGCTGAACCATGCGCTCAAGGGGGTCCGCTACGAAACCGTAGGCTCCTTGCATGGTGGCTCACATGACGGGGAGTTACGGTTGGTGGGCTGGTCGGCAGATCAGTGGCTCAAACGCCTGGACGTGGATGATGGTGATCTCCCTGGCTGGCGAGACAAACTACTCAGCAGTGAGCCCTATCTAGACACCACCAACACCCTCCCTGAGCGCTTGTAGAGCATTCAGGGAGCATACAGCGGAAATCAGCATGCCTTGCCAGGCGCAGAACAACTGGGAATTAACCATAACCAGGCTTTGACTGCTGGAGGGAGTCGAAGACACGTTCGATATTCCTAAAGATATCTACGTCTGCTCGACGCCTCTGCCGTACGAGAAACGGCTAAGCAGAGAGAGAGCAACGCGTCTGACGTCGCTACATTTGGTGGTCATACCGGGCGATTTTCAGCATGTAGCAGACGTAGTCCAGCTTCTCTTCGGTGGGCTCATCATCACGCAGCCAACGCACCTTAATGTCCAGGTACTGCGCCCATTCAATTCCCTTCTTGAAACCCCGTCGGTCATCATTTTTTGCCGCGACCTCGACGTACTGGTTCACCAGCTTGTATTGGTTTTTACCTGCCCGGTACTTGGCATTTTCAAAGGCTGCCTGGAAGTGCGGCATGGCAGCCTCGAACTCCTCTCGACGATAGTGATAGACCCCGCGCAACCAGGGCACCATCCAGCAAAGTTGCTCATCCAGGCCGTAAGCAGCTACCTGAGCGGCATACTCGTCAATTTGATTTAGCTGGGTTGCTGGAGAACTCTTGAGGTCAAAACCTTTAAACAGAAGCTCGGCAAAACCGTGCGGAGGGGAAAATGCTGAGTGCCGCTGAATCAGATCCTGAATGGAGAGCACGGCAAAAGGGCCGTACTGACCTTTAAGCTCTTCAATGCCATCCTCGCCAAGGACGGCTTCTTGAAGCTGCTGGAAAGTACCGGCTGCGCCTCGCAGCCTCGCATAGAAGAAATCCCAGTAGCGATCCCAGCCAGCAAACCAGATAGCCTGGGCCATCTCAGAGGACTCTTCTTGCCGCATCTGCTCCTCCAATACGGCCTTGAACTCGTTGATGTCATCGGCGATCCACAGGGCATAATCACGGAATTGATTGCAGGCATCGGCGAGGTACTGATGACCGTAGGCGGCAGCAATTTCCCTCGTTAGGTAGCTTGAAACCCGGGCAACCATTAATGCCACGAGGATGCTGGCCTGAAGCTCTTTGGGTATCTCTCGCCCGCTTTGCGCCAGCGCGGCGAAGGACTCTTCGAAATTTCTAAACAAGGCAGGTAATGCAGGAAGCCTTGCGCCCCGCGTCCACTTGATGGCGTTGTCGAGATTCTGCTGAAGCATGTTGTTGTCGCTTCGCGGGTTCTTGCCTGGGTAGTGGAACTGCGTCTGCGAGAGATCACAACGCGCATAGACCCAGCGCATGACTTTTTCCAGCGGCATTACTAGGCGGCCATCTTCAGTAACCGTCGGCAGGTACCAGAATGCGTCTTCCGGCACTTCGAGCACCAGGTCTGCAATTCCGTGTTTGAGCAGGCTCTGATTCAGCGAAACGACCAGCAAAGGAATTGCCTTCGTCGAGATGAAGTATCGGAGGGTTTCAGCCTTGCTGAGATAGGTGCCCTCTTCGCGAACCAAGCGGTTGTATGCTTCCAGCAGATCATCGAACGGATCGCCAATAGCACTCATGATCTGAATGCTGGGCAAATACGCTGCCAGGATGCTGCTGAGCGTTTGAATCACCTGCCCGAAATTCGACAGCAGTCCGCCTTCTTCCTCGGCAAGCCTCGCCAATTGCTTTTGAATGACCTTCTTCTGTGTTTCATCAATACCATCGCGACTGGCTTCCTTGCTCGTACGGCGGGAGCCCTTGCGGGGAAGTACGCCGAATGCATCGTAGGCCAGCTTGGCCAGCTCGCCCTGGGTGGCAAAGCAAGTATCTCTACTCATCTGAAATCCTTGATACCCCCGGCCAGTGCTGACCGGGGGAGCGCGATCCTAGCGCTGATTGGGGTTGAGTTGTTTACCGCGATTGCCATGAACGTGGGCATTGGTCGGGTTGGTACCCGACGTACCGCGATTATTGTTCAGTGCATCCGAACGATGGTTGTGCTGCTGACGCTGCTGGCTGGTAGTGCTGGGTTGCTTGGACATAATCGTCTCCTGCTGGGTGGTTAGGAAGTCGCATCCTAGCCACCCGGCTTGATGCAGTATCTGGGCTTTTTGGAGACGAACTTTTGGGTGTTCTGCCGCCACCCAGCTATGCCAAGCTATTAACTGCAGAGCCCTAACAGATGCCGCGCCACAGCTCATCCGACTCGACCACGGCGACAAATCGCCCAGCACTAAACCCGTCAGGAAACAACGACCCCCGACTCTCCTCGCCACGCTGATCTATGGGCCCCAGGAGCCGCTTCTCATCACGCAGAACGACTTCCAGTGCCTCTCGGGATACCACCCTAAATCCTTCGACTGACTGACCATCGAGCTCAATTGAGGTATCGACGATCCAGGCGCGCATTTCCGCTCTAGGCTTTTGACCGTGATAGCCCAACCTAGCGCGCAACTCTTGATCAGCAACTAGCGCACTTCGAACAGCAGTCTGTTTGCGACGTAACTGCCAGGCCGCCTTGCGCAACGTGTTGGTGCGATGCAACCAGACCTCATGCTTGGTCGAACGGATATAGCCTGACTTGACCTCAAGCAGCAGTAGCACTCCATCCTGGTGGCAGATCAGATCCACCTCGCCGGCATCATCATCGTCTGTCACAGTCGGCCGATACCCCACCTCAACGGCAAAGCCTCGTTGCCGAAGACTCTCGGCCAATGCGAGTTCTACGCGTTGGGTTTCAGTCTGCATGTCGGCCCGACGGGCGTTTACCCGCCGAAGGTTATTGATGGCCGCCGTCAGGTTGTTCTGCTGCGCGCCAACCCAAGGGAACTGAAAGCTATAGCGTCCGATTTTGTAGAAGGGCTGCTCATTCAGCCTCGGCGCTGGCATCCCCGGCTGCAGTTTCAATTGCTGAGATAGCGCTTTGAAGTCGCTGGTCCAGAACGCGAGGATTGCCTTGGCCGAGCTGGCGCAGCCTTTCGGGTGTTCTTCACAGACAGTCCAGCCAGTGATCCTGCGGATCTTTTCTGGCTCTTCGGACCAGGTCATCGGGAACCGGTTTTCACCGGTAAGCATGCCATTCATGGCTAAGCGCCCCAGTGCCTGAGCAAGCACACCCGATTCGCGCAAGTGACGCTGGAATGGCTGGATAAACTCTTTCTGAAAGAAAACCGAGCTCAGCTCGCTCGCCAGCAGCAAGTGGTGAAGCTGAACCTGGGAGCCATCACTGAGCGAGAGCCGGTCACCCAAGCCGTAGATTTGCTGCAGCTGTAGCTTGCTGCGAACCGCCTTGATAAAGGCCAACTGGTTCAGCTCATGATTCTCAGGTGAACCGATGATTTGTTCAGCCATGCCGGAGAGAGCGAAGGCATGCACGGCGCGATTCATCCAGTAGTGCCAAAGCAAATCACTCTTACGCCCGGTACGCCGCCACCGCTCTGTTCCCGCCTCCGACTGGTTGTAGATAACCGGCTCACCGCGTTTTAGCTGGTAACGGCATTCAGGATCAAAGCAGAACCAGTCGATGGAGCCTTCGTAGTCGATCCGCTCTTGAGTGGCCCCAATCAGAATGGCCAGAGATTCGAGATTTTGACGACATCTCACCACATCAGAATTGCTGGATCCGGGAAAGATAATCGGTGACAGGTGCCGTTTCAGCGATTGCCCAAGCCGTGACTCGCTAAGGCGGAAATCCTCTTCTGAGCAAGCGCGAAGCTTGTTCAAAATAATGCGGTTGTAGACCTTCCACTGCTGACCGGATGGATCATCGGAACCGTCTTCGGCAAATGCCTGGTAGGCCAGCACACTTAGGTAGGAAAACAGCTCCAGCAGCGTTAAATGCTCAAGCTGTTTTTCGGCACTGGCAATCAGTTCATCAAAGGGCTTGAGCTGATCAAGCAATCGATCACAGACACCGAAGAAGACTTGCCAGTCATCCCCTGTGAGCGCCGCACGCAGGGCAAGCCAGAGAGGCGACTCGATACGCTCAAACAGCTTCGAGTAGCGAATGGCCCATCTGAGGGTTTCAGGGTTATGGCTAGCCAGGTGCAACAGCCGCTCGACACTGACTGCATTGTCGAAAAACAGCACTCGGCTGAGGGCAAGGCTGGCAAGCTCGGATTGGGCAACCGCATCCATATCAAGCCAGAACGATGCGGTCGCCAGACCTTGCGCACGATCAATGGCTGATAGATTCTTACCTGCAGGCCGCTGATCCAAGAAATGATGCAGGCTTTCATCAAGAGCCTGCCCCTTGCTAAGGTCAGGCTGGCTCTTCTCATAAACCAACTGGTAATGCTGCCGACAACGCTCCCGTTTCTCAGACATCCCTAAGCACTCACACCAGTCAATGATTCCTGGTCGGAGCCTAAACCATCAGTCGATCTGTACTCCATACACTGCGTGAGTCCAGAAACATCGACTTCATCTGCGATGAACCTGCACTTCTGATCCAAACTGCCTGAGTAACTGGGTTCACCGGGAGATAGACCGACTAGCAAACCCGAAAACCGGTTTTTGCTTGCCCCTTGCGCAAGCACTTCGCCCCCTTCGGACGCAGGCTCAATCGCTGAAACCGCTAGCTCATCGCTTGAAGGACATTGTCACGAGCCTGCTCGTCGCGCCGGTGAATCATCCCGATACCGCATTCATCACCGTACTGGGCTTTGTCATGATTGCAGTTGTGGTAGCTCCCTGTGCAACGGGTGATCTGCTCCCACAGAGCACCAATCTGCTGCGCCTTGTAGATGTCGCCTCGCACCATAGCGCCATTGAAGAAGAAGGCAGCATGGATGTGGTAACCGCGACGCTCCCCCCTGCTCAACACGGCAGATATAGCCAGTCTCATGCTCGAAGATCGAATTGCGCTCACATGGACGAGGATCCACGAGCCGGCCGAGGTTGCCTCATCTAGCCTCGACTGGTACCGAATCCACGTTGACGGTCGCCGTAAGATTTCGTCGCAGCCTTGCACAGGTAGCTGACCCGGTGGAGCAACTCTGGTAGCGCATCATGATCACCAGTACGGATGTATCGGTCTATCCGATACTCAGCCCGCTCAGGAATGTGCACCAGCCCCCATACCTGCTCAACTGGAAGCCTCAAAGCGCTAGCCCAGGCCTCTTCCATACGACGAACATTATTGGTTCTGCTTGAAACTAACCGTCCTACGCCGTAGTAGGCATCCCTGTTTAGCAGGACTAGCAAGTGATAATGCGGTCGTCTGTTTCGTCCAACCTCACGAGCCCAAACGTAACGAACTCGCGAGTCCCGTGCACACGGGTTCCTACCCTGTGCCCGGCTACGATCATGCCTGATCTTGGCCTTGAAGGACTCGATGAAACGACTGATAACTACATTCGTGTAAGCGTCATCAGGAAGCTCAGCATCCTGCGGAAAGCGCAGGTCTACCCTGAAGGCCAAGACCCTCGGGTAGTGATCCACTGCCCGCTCGATAGTTCGCTTGGTGGCTACAAGATATTCAAGAATAAATGGTCCTTTCTCGGACATGATTGGCATGCCCTCGAAGGTGTTCTCCCAGTACAGATGAAGATTCGGATTATCTGAATGACGGGTCACGGGTACTACTCCTCAAAGAGTTTCATACCCTGTGGTGCTTATATTTTTTTTTACTGCTCGGTAGTTAATAGCAACAGCGCACTGACCTGCGATAGGGCCTGCTATACCTTGCGATTCAGGAAGTAGATGTTCTATAAGGCATATTACTCACGCCAAAACCTTCCACCTCTGAAATATCTAAGAGCTTGGCTTGCCGCAACCTATAAAGGCCTGAGACCAAGCGACCGACAGTTACTCTGGAATTAAAATAAGGCTAGTCATACCGTTTGGCAATATTAAATCCCAAATCCTAGCTGTAACTGAATGCCCTGATTGCAGCCCCCAATTATTGACCAAGCCAAGCTGGTTGTGCTTCAAAACCATCCACTCTTCTTATATTTACATGATGCTGAACGCGGATACGTTGCGAGGCTTGCGTGCAGCGGCTAGTACCTCGTGAGCCGTTTAAGCCATATCGCGCTCATCAATCCTCGACCTAATCCAAGCCACTACCTCGCTCTCAATCCAGCCAACACTTCGTTCAGTCAGTGGCACAGGCCGCGGAAACGCGCTTGATCCAATCAGCTTATAGATTGTTGACCTGGCCAGACCGGTAGAGCTGATTACCTCTTTCAAACGCATGACTCTCAAAACATCTCTCCTCTGCTGACTGTGCCGCCTAGGCACAAACAAAGGATTCTCTCCGATCCGACACCCAGCCGCGAATGCGGCTAAGGCTCCTACAACCCCAACCTTGACAATGTCATATTTTTATATGAAATTACTGACATTGTCAGAAACGGTGACACCGGAGGCTGGACGATGAGCGACGGACCACACAGAAGCTTGCCGATGCGAAAGCCTTGGAAAGATCTGGCCATGCGCGGCGACAAGGCCGCCTACAGCGCCAGTGAAGTAGCAGAGGCCGCAACCAACGCCCTCGCCAGCGATTTCAAGATGGAGGTTTCCTGGGAACTGACCCAAGAGCTGAAATCCATTTTTTCCGGTCGTGACAATTCCCTCATGCTCCCTGAAATTGCGCTTGCCCAGCTAAATGAAACAAACGCTCTTGCTGCTGGATCAGTGTTTGGCAGAAATGTCGTAGCGTGCAGCATTGAGCTCATCCATGAAGGCAAATTCGGTTCAGATGCGTTTCATGAAGCTGTAGGCCTTGCTGCCAAAATGCGCGGACTAGCAACCGTGCGCTCTGTTGAAGAGCACTACCTGAGAGAGTCCAACCACAGGCGAGCGGACCATGTGAGCACGCGTATCTCCGACGCAATCTGCGGACTCTCAGAAAACCAACTGGGCTTGATTCTGTTGGGCCCAGCACCGGTCTCTCAGCGCTCAAGAAAAATGACCGGCTTGGACGCAGGAGTATCGCTTTGAAAAAATTCTCACCGCTGAAGGAGATGGCTGTTGATGTGGTCGAATCCGGCGTACGCCCACGAAAAGGCATGCTGCCCTGCCATCTCGGACAGAACATCAATTTCGATCTAGAAGCTCTCGCATCCTTCTCCTCGCAAAAATGGCAACCCAGGGTCTATGACGCCCTAGTCGTGGCCGCTGCCGTTGAGTTTTGTGATCGCACTCTTACCCGCAGCACAATGAACTGGGGGCGGCGTTTTGTTGTACGCATTCCAGTTCATGACCACGAAAAATGGTCAGAAAATGCAGTTACCGGAGCACTAGTGGAGGCACTGAACCTTCTTACCGGAGATGCCTGGCATTTCGAGTTTCACGCTCGAAAAGCTCCCGCAGAACCACCAGTTCAAGACCACATGCAGTTCCCATCCAACGCGGAAGCGGTCATTGCCTATAGCGATGGAATGGACTCCCGTGCGGTAGCCGAGCTGGAAAGCAAGCGCTTAGGAAAACGCTTGGTTCGCGTGAGAGTAGGCAGCAAGCAGCACGATATCTCCAGGAAGGAACGTCTCAAAATCCCGTTCACGGCACTCCCCTATTCAGTGAAGCTTGATGACCGCAAAAATACTGAAACTAGCGCCCGAAGCCGCGGATTCAAATTTGCTGTCGTATCTGCAATGGCGGCATACCTAGTTGATGCACCAGCAACCATCGTTCCTGAAAGCGGCCAAGGCGCACTCGCACCGGCCCTCCTTCCAGTTGGTCATGGATACGAGGACTACCGAAACCATCCGGTCTTCACCAAGCTGATGGAGCGATTTGTTAACGCGCTACTCGACTATCCGATCCAATTCCAATTCCCCCGTCTATGGAAAACGAAAGGCGAAACCCTGCGCGAGTTTGTCGAAACCTGCGGTGATGGAGCTGGCTGGGCAACTACCAGATCTTGTTGGCAGCAGTCGCGACAAACCGCCGTTCTAGGCTCACGGCGACAATGTGGCATTTGTGCTGCGTGCATCCTCCGTCGCCTAAGCGTACATGCCGCTGGCTTGAATGAAGCGCCGGAGACCTACGTGTGGGAATCGTTGAGTGCAACGGACTTTGAAGCTGGAGCAGCAAAAGACTTCAGCAGACAAACTCAAGCCTTGCGAGAATATGCCATCGCAGGGGTGCTCCATTTCGAGCACCTTTCTTCTATTAGGGAATCCACGCAGTACGAACTGATCAAACGCCTCAGGACGAACGAGCTAGCTCGTGCTTTGGCTGAAACGCCACAAACGGTGGCGGAGAATTTTGACCGGCTCTTGCAACAACATGCCATGGAATGGTCAGCGTTTACGAACGACCTGGGACCAGAGTCGTTTGTGAGAAAATGGATAGATTACGCATCATGACCAAACCAAATTACGATCTCAGCCCAGTAGAGCTGGGTGAACGACTGAAGGTTGCGCGGGAAACCGCGAACATCACCCAAGATGCTGCCGCTAAAGCAATAGGCGTAGCACGCACCACGCTTGTGGCCATTGAGAAAGGGCAACGTACTGCGCGGCTCGATGAAATCCAGGCACTCAGCCGCTGCTATGGCGTATCTGCCAACTCGCTGCTGCGACAGGAAGCCGTTCACGTGGATCTTGTTCCACGCTTCCGCTCGCTTCCAGATACCAATGAGGTAGGTGTCGAGCAAGCTGCGCGGATGCTGAACGATCTCGTCAGAGCTGAGGTTGAGCTTGAAAATGTGCTCGGTATTCAGAGAGCACACAACTACCCTGCAGAGAAAACTATCCTTCCTGGTGATGTCCGTAAGCAGGCGGAGCACGATGCACAAAGCCTGCGAAACTGGCTGGGACTTGGCGAAGGACCAATTCAGGACATCTTTGCGCTTTTGGAGCTACAGCTAGGCGTGCGAGTCTATAGCCGAAAACTCGCTCCAAAAGTCTCTGGGCTGTTTGCTTATGACGACTCCGTTGGTGCTTGCATACTAATCAATGCCAGTCACCGAAAAGATCGTCGAGCCCAAACCAGCGCTCATGAGCTTGGTCACTTTATTGCGACTCGGCGCCGGCCAGAGATCTATCAAGACGAAAAATATGAAAACTCCCGCGAGGAGCGATACGCGAATGCTTTCGCGAGTGCATTTCTTACGCCAGCCCGGGCCGTCATGGAGAAATTCAAGGAGCTAACCATTGGCTCAACTCATCTCACTCGCAGACACATCATCCTGCTTTCCAGCTTTTTTGGCGTATCTCGCCAAGCGATGGTGATGCGCCTTGAAGAGCTGAGTCTGACTAAAAAGGGAACCTGGGACTGGTTCATGGATAATGGCGGCATTACCGATGAGCAAGCCCGCCAGGTTCTGGGAGATACTGTATTTGACTCAATCCCTGCTGATGTTACGCAATCGTCACGGCTCTTCTTGCTGGCGATCGAAGCATGGAAGAAAGATCTAATCAGCGAAGGCCAGATGTCGGAGATGCTGAAGCTTGATCGCGAGAGAGTACGTGAATTGCTTGATGAGGCAGAAGAGGACGAGGTAGATGACCTTTTCAAGCTGTCTCATTAACCAGAGGAACGCCATCGTCCTGGATGCTAGCGTAATCATAAATTTGCTGGCGACGGATCATGCGAACACTATCTTGCAAGCATTAGCTGTCCCTCTCTATGTATCTGACAACGTCGTGCGCGAGATTGAGCAAGGCGCAGTAAATGGGCGTCCAGAAACGGCGTTACTGGCTGAACTGATCAGCAACAAAGTCTTGGTAGTCAAGGAGCTAACGGGGTTCTCCCTGGAGGATTTCTTTGGGATGGTGTCCGGACATACCTCAAGCTCACTTGGCGACGGTGAAGCGGCAACTTTAGCTCTCGCACATAGAAATGGATTCTCTGCCGCCATTGACGAAAAGAAAGCTACCCGGATCGCCGCGGAACGCTTTGAAATGCTGAAGCTCGTCACAACTGTAGATATCCTAGCGTCCCCCCCTGTGCAGGCCGTTCTGGGAAATGAAGTGCTCGCCACCGCGACGTTGTATGCTCTTCAGCGCACAAGAATGCAAGTTAGAGAACACCAATTTGACTGGATAGCTCAGCTGATTGGGAGACAAAACGTGGACGCATGCCAAAGCCTGAAACGACATGTAAGACGAAGGATGTCAGTCCTTACGGCCGCCAATAGTTGCGAGTGAGGATCGCGCGACGCCTGGTCACGCCCAACTCATCTTCTTTCCAATTCCATTAACTTCCAGGCTGGCTTATAGACTTTTCCTGTAAGTTTAACTGGATAGTGTACTCAAGCAGCTTGAGTGTGCCCCCATCAAAAATCGAATATTATTCTGCGGATGTTGCCAGTTTCACCAGAGGCACACTGGCACAAGGGATCATTGCTCCGCCGTCCACAGCCGCTACAGGGGGTGTAGTAGAGATTCTCCCGTACCTGCAATGGCGTGAGTTCATCCCGAGTGTAGGGTGTCATCTTCTGCACTTCATACAGATATTCGCCGGGTACTAGAGACTTGTCCTCACGCAGAGCCAGATTCGACCGAAGCAACAGCGCGCCCCTTGGCTCGCAGAACCTCCGGCCTTCAGGCTTTTTTAGTGCTGAATCCCCCTGATGCCCAATACCCCCCAGCCCTCCAAGACTCAGTCCAAACTCTAGGTTATGGATTTCGGTTGCATCCTGATCATTAGCAACAGTCGAGCGCACCTCGACCTGCAGAATCAGGTTCTCATCCACCCGCATATCCAGCTCAACACGCTCGAATAAACGACCGCTCCGCTCATCCACCTTTACGCTGAGACTGGCCAGATTGTTGCGCGGATCACTGGCCTGTACATGCCTGCCATGCCGGCGGGCAGGTACTTCCAACTGGATCTTCGCCACGCCATCACGAGGATCGGTGCAGTAAAGATTGAGTCTTTCGGATTGCTGTATCGCACCTTCGTGGGGCATCACTGAGCCTGCCTTGATCGCAACATGGCGAGTATCGCGCGCCAGTGCCAGCTCAACGTTCTTGGCCAGCAGCAGATCAGCCCGATCATGGGCAATCCAGGCGGCGCCCTTGGAAATGATCAGTTGCCCCTCTTCCGATACACACAGCCGCTGCGGCCCAAACATTTCCAGCAGACGAGTCTTGATCAGCGGCATGTTTACCATCCCACCAGTGGCCAGACACAGACTGATATCTGAGACCTCGAATCCAACCGCTCCCAACAAGCTGCTGATCATTTCTAGCCCCTCGGCCAGCTTGCCGCTGACGATCTCCTCCAGCACCTCGCGAGACAACTGATAGACAAGGTCGGGATCGAGGCCTACCTGGTTGGTACGGAAGTAATCAGGCACGTAAATCTGTGCCTGGCTCAGGCTAGACAGATCGATCTTGGCCCTCTCTGCACGCGCCAGCAGCTTTTTCTGGGCATCCGCCGCAACATCTACACCTTCAAGAGCCGCATGCTGGGCACAGTGACGGCGCACCACCTCATGCATAATCGACTCATCGATCACATCACCGCCCAAGTGACTGCAGCCATGGTTGATAATCTGCACTAAATAGCCATCGACCAGTTGGCACAGGGTCAGGTCGAGCGTACCGCCTCCCCAGTCGAACACCAGCATGTACTGGCGATCCAGGCGACGGATCTCGCTGGCAAAGTCGGGCAGACCGCGCAGATGTCCGTATAGCGCCGCCAGTGGTTCATGGACAAACTGATCGATGGTTACACCCGCCAGGCGAAACGCTTCGCGCAAGTCACGGCGGCGTTCACCACTCATGTCGACCGGGATAGTCACCACGGCGCGACTGTAATCCCCCGACCGCTCATCCCGTGCATGTCCAGTCACATAGCGGACGATGTCGGCCACCATCTGTCGCGGGCTACGGCTCACGCCATCCACATGCACCGAATGCTTTCCGAGCAGGGTTTTCGGTGAGCGCACCACATTGCCAATCACCCCTAGCCCGGAGCTGGACAGCCGACCCTTGGCTTCGTGCCCGACGACCACTTCGTCGCCGTCATAGCACACCACCGATGGATGAGGTGAACCACCATTGTCCTCATCCACGTATGCAATGCAGCGGTCACCCTCGACCACAGAGATCAGGCTGTTAGTCGTGCCAAAATCAAATCCGTAGATGGCCATGTTTACCTGTCCTTGATTCGACTGATTTCCTTGTTCAACTTCTCGACCACACTCCCAAGGTACTCACGGGCGACAGTCACCTTGGGCGGCTCCCGGTCCAGCGCAATGAGGACGTCCTGAAGGATTGGCATCTCGCTATTCAGCACACGCAGAACCTGCCCACGCAAACGCGACAGGTCATCATTGGAGTGCACTTCTTGGATGCGCGACTGCTCCTGGGCAGCACCCAGTTGTGCCTGGAGCTCATCTAGCCGGGCAGTCTTGTCGGCAAGCTCAGCCTCGCATGCTTTCAGCTGCTCTTCAGTCTGGCTCTTGTCTACAGCCAACTGGCGCAGTTCGCGCTCGAGCTGATCAGCCCGAGCATCGGCCTGCTGAACCATGCGCGCCTGATCATCCAACAGCCAAGTCAGGCCCGGCACATCCCCGAACGGCTGGCTAGCTAGCAGACGAACCAGCCCATCGCTCCGCTCACGTTGCAGCGGATTTGGTGCAAGGATCGAGCGGCGCAGCACACCTACTAGCTCGCGGGGAGCAGTACCCTGGTAGAGGCGCCACTGACAGGCCAGATAAAAACCGCATTCCAGACGCTTCTGAGCCTTCTTCTTTTCCGGCGCCGACACCTCAGAGGCAGCCACCTTCTGCACGGCATCCCGGACCTCGTTAGCAATGACTTCAAGGCTCAATCCGTCCTCTGTGGTTCGGGGCAACCAAGACTCCAGAGAGCGTTTACCCTGCCCCTGTACCCGCCGCCCGACCTCAGCGGCAAAGTAGCGTAACTGCTCCTCGATACTCCGATAACCATTCAGGTCTGCAGCTAGCAGCATCAGATTGAGGCTTTTCTCCAGGGTCGGGTCGTTCTCCTCTGCAAGGGCCAATAGCTCGTAGCGCCGGATCTCTTCGATTCTTGAGCTTTTCACCAGCTTGCGCAGTGTTGCTTCCGGCAAGGTCGACTTGGTCTTCCCAGCATAAAAGTGCTCAAGGAAATCAGCCAGGCTCTCGATCTTCTGCTGCTCCTTGTCCTTCGGCTTTAAGATGCTGACCGTATCCGGAGTGGCCTCGGCTACTGCTTCGCGGGCCTCATCTACTAGCGTTTCTGGCACAAGGTCGCTGGCAACTGGCGCGGCCTGTACAACTTCTACCGAAACCTCCAGCTCCGACACTTCCTGACGCCTAGCCGGCTGAAGCATCTCTTTCGCCCCAGTTTTCCGGCTCATGACAGGTACGCTACCCGGCTTGCTCATCTTGTCACTCATTGATTTATTCTCTCTAGCACCTGCTCGGCGTAGCCGGCAAAGACCGCATCATTCAGCAAGCGGCGCGCCATCCGCCGAAGCTCATCTGTCGATCGGTAGGTACGTCCCCATTCCAGCCACAGCACTAAAGCCTTGGTTCGGTCTTCTGCCGTCCATATCGAACTGGCACTGACCTGCTGCAGTTCATCCAACTCCCCTTCCTGTCGCTTATCCGGCAGGGCCATCCAGCTCAAAAGCCTGTCAGTGGCGTGATCAACGGGCAAACGTGCTTGAGCCTCCTGCGGCACTCCCGCACAGCCCTTCACAGGCTTTCCAGCCCAGCCTGCAAAAAGGCTAGCTGCAGCAGCTAGCGCTGGCGCATCGGCTTGGCTAGTAACCTGGACGAAGCTGTTGAACGAAAAGTTGATAATGCCGCGCATCGTCCGAGCCAGCGGCCTGTCCACGTAACGTAAGGCCTCCAGCGCCCGATTGAAGCGCTCCTTGTAATGAGCATGACTCAGCTGCGTACCACCTCGCTGATCCTTGGCCAACACACCGTAGAGATACTGGCAAACCCCCTCTAGGTATTCATTGGCTGTCTTCAGCGACTTGCAGGCCTCGGCAAAACGCCGGACATCATCGACACTCAGCTCGTTATCAAGAAAAAGCGTATTGAAAATGTCCTCAAGGCGCTGCAGCTCTGCAAGCTCCGGAATACAGAAGCGCAAATCGAGTCGTTCAGTAGTGTCCTGATTGCCAAGCTCCAAGACATGGAACCCCTGCCGACACTCGGCAAGCCTCTGAAACAGCTCTTCCGGGGCCATCGTTTGCCCATTCAGAGAGACGCTGTGGCAACTGCCCAGCAGCCAATCCGTGGCCTGGACAGGTACATTAATCACGGTTCCGCTATTACCCAACAGCTGCCCACACAGCAAGAGCTCCGGCTTACGGTATGGATGCGCCGTGAAAAAGTGGTCACGGCGCGCCTGGACACTGTCGAAATGGGCCGAGCAGCGCGGACACTCGTAGACTATCGGCTGCAGCACCACCGGTGGCGACTCCGGAATACTGACGCTGCCGCCAGCGTTACCAGGGTCGATAAAGCTCAGATACCAGGCCATCCATTTCCCCATCTAACTCAAGCTACAGTGCTTGGGACTTTATTGAAGTGGTCTGATCCGAGCGTGCTTTGGTAAGCTCCGCCGCCTCACAGGCAGGCAACAGACCATGAAACTCCTAAACACCTACGACGACCGCGACGAAGCTGAGGAAGCCGCCGAAAAACTAACCGGTGAAAAACGTCTGGCCAGCGAGCGTGACGCTACGATTACCATCTATAACCTTTTTGGCATACCGAGCTGGGGTAACTTCCACCGCCTTGGTATGTATAACCTAGCCGAGCTAAAGGAACTGCTGGATCGCCGCCCAACATGGCAACCAAATGACCAGATGAGGCATGAAGAGATTCTATCGGTACTGTCCAGCGTGGCCAGGAATTACGAGATCGAGGTCCCAGCTCACTGGTTTTAGCCCATACAGCTAGCTGACGATCTCAACATAACCAATCAGCTCCGCCGAATAGCTGCCATCACCATTCGCGGCCCCCTTGTGCTTGAGCTCCCGCTGCAGTGTAGGTTCAACCACTTGTGCGAATAGTTCCTGTCGCTGCTCTGGTTCGAACATCGGCAAGGCTACCGGTGCCTTCAGGTATTGCTCCGCCTGTCGCTCGACCGCCGGAACACGAGTGCCGTCCTGCTTGACGGCAATGGGTTGAAGGACGACACGGCGCTCACCGTTACCGGCGGACGATTCGACCATCCAGAGAGAAAGTAGAACCGGCGCGTCCACATACCCTGAAACCGCAATGCCAATATCTTCAGGTGCAACGCTGCGCCAGCGTCCAAATTCTTCCTGTATCAGCGGATGATCCAGGCCCATCAGTTCCACGTTATCGCTGCTGGTTGCCGTATCGCGGTTCAAGGTAAATCGTGCCCGACGTGTGCCATCAACCGTCACAAGGTCGTACGTTTCGTCGTCGATTTTGACTAGGCGCTGCTGACGATCCGCCACTGCTGCCGACAGGAAACGTACCAGCCGATCCAGGCTGGACGACACGTCGGAGAACGGCTTGTAGTCATCAAGACTGAAGCCGTCGAGGTCTTGGAACAGATCAAACACCACCTGCCGCGCCTCGCGTGAGTTCGACAACGCCGCTTCCAGTTCCACTTGTGTGCGTTTCAATTCAGGATCGGACAACGCTTCCTGGTAAAGACGGTCGTAATTGAGACGCTCGGATAGCTGGCCAAGAATCTGCGCGCGCAGGTCTTCGGCAACCTTGCCTTGGTCGTCGACCTTACCAACTGTCTTGGCAATTTCCGTCAGCTTCTCGTCGAGCATCAGGAAAATTCGTCCTTCGATAGTGTCGGACAGAACCAGGTTGTAGACCTGTGCCGTGTGATTTTGTCCATAACGGTGGATGCGCCCAATTCGTTGTTCCACATCCATCGGATTCCACGGCAAATCGAAATTGAACAGGATTCGCGCGAACTGCAAATTCAAGCCTTCGCGGCCGGCCGCTGTACAAACCATTACACGCGGCCCATCTTTCAGACGGAATTTCCGCTCTGCCGCCAACTTGGCACCGTGATCGCCGCCGCGCAGCACAACCACACCCTGGCCGGGATAGGCCTGCTCAATCTCACGTGCAATCAGATCGACCGTGCCGAGGTAGGTGGCAAAGATGACGATCTTCTCGCCGGCATTCTGCCGCCACAGATAGCCCAAGCCATCCAGCAACTTCTGCGCTTTGGTTTCCCGCTGGAGCGGAAAGACCTTGAGCAAATCGCCGATACGCAGGCGCTCCTCGGGCAAATGCAGCTCCACGACTGCAGAAGCAGCTTCCTCTGCGTGCGTTGCAGAGTATTCGCTGCCGTAAGGGTCGGAGGCCATTTCCAGGGCCTCCTCATCTAACTTCTTGACCAAGCGGTATTTGAGGTCGGCGAGCACACGATCCACTTCACTTCGCCCGATGCTGTCATGCGGCAGGCCAAACTCCTCATGAATTAATGCCCGCGCTTCCTCAGTCAGGCGCTCACGACCTTCAATATCAAGCTCTTTGTCCCGCAGCAGCGCTTCATGCAGGGTCAGCATAAGCAAGCGGCGCTTGAGCGTGCGGCGCACAGCCGCGAAGCTGGACGCTGCGATCTTCTGAAAGATCGCCATCAAAAAACCTAGGGCCCGCCCCTTGTTACCCTGGCGGCGGGCTAGGTCGAAGCCGTCCTCCAGATACTCACGCAGCTTCTCGTAGAACAGTCGCTCTGCCTGATTCATCAGGAAAGATTCGGTATGCACCCAACGCCTTGCAAACAATGGCGATCCATCAGGCTGACAGGCATCAGCCTTAGTGCGACGAAACATCACCGTATTGAGACGATGGCGGTTTTCCAACATCTCTTCGGGGCTGCGAAAGAGCGTGGGATTCAGGAGCTGAGCCAGCATCCAGAACTGGAAATGATTGCCTTGGTGGGGAGTGGCCGACAGCAGCATCAGATCACGCGAATGATCCTTCAAGGCCTCAGCCAGTTTGTAGTTCTCGGTCTTCCTGACCTTGCCCCCAATGCGGTGTGCCGTCAGATGGTGCGCTTCGTCGAACACCACAAGATCCCAACAAGGGGCATCAAGCAGGCGCTTGATACGTGCCGGGCGTTTGAGGGTGTCGATGCTGGCTATCAGCCGATCGTGTTTGGCAAAAGCATTCGTCTTGCGGTCGGTGATGTCACCCTCGGAGCCGAAAACCTCGAAATCAAGGTTGAACACTTCGTTCAGCTCGCGGTGCCAGTTGTTCACCAGCCCTGCGGGTACCACCATCAGAGCGCGATTCAACTCGCCTCGGCTAGCCAGCTCTCGCAAGATAAGCGCAGTTTCAATGGTCTTGCCCAAGCCCACCTCATCGGCAATCAGATAGCGCCTGGGAGATGCCGTGGCAATCCGATGTGTCAACACCACTTGATGCGGTAGCAGGTCGATCTTGGCCGAGGTCAGCGCCGATGCGCTCTCCATGACGGGCAGAGCATGGGCCTCGTAAGAGAGCCAAGCCTTTCTGGCTCGCTCTGCGCTGCCATCGACCGTTCGCAGGATGCGTTCAGTGCGCGAGACTTGGCGATGTACGGCACCGACCGGCACACGACGCTCACCCACGCCGAAGAAGGCACGAACGTAACCATCATGCGCGAGGTCAAGAACTACGCCCTGACCGAATTCATGGTGGGAGATCCGTTCGCCAGGTTGAAACTGTGTTTCTATTTCCACACGTCAATCTCAGGTAATTCGCAAATGGAAAAGACCCGCAGCTTTCGCGCCCTCGCGTAGCAGAATTTCCTGCGGATACTCGTTGGCCTCGCCCCAGAGTAATCGGCCAAAGTCGAGCTGCTTTCCACGGTGCGGCGCTTCGCACAACCACGACACTGCATCGGTAGTAGTTTGCACACTGAGGCGTTTATCTCCCTGCGGCATCCAGAAGATCAACGCACCATCGCCTCCCCATTCGTCCTGAAACGAGAGAATCGCGCGTTTTATCGTATCACCCAACCACACTTCACCCTGATCAGGCGCCAGCAAATCAAGACTACCCTCGAGGCCAGCAACCACCAGTGTTCTGCCTTGGTTACTAGGTAGATCCTCGGGCCACCCGTCCCCATTCGGAGCGGCGGCCAATAAGAACTGCCGGAGACTCCACACCTCGCCAGCAGCGCACACTGTATTGCGAGCTTCCTCATCCCATAGCCAACTGGTACCGCGCCGTTGCCATACCGTGTCGAGCACCTGCCTCATTACGCATACTCCCCATCGTCATTAAACAGCGATCCTTGCTGCGGCTTGGGTGCCTGGCTGGCTTGCCAGGTCGTGAAGATCGACACCGCACGCGAGGCTCCATTTCGGGTGGTTTGATCTGGACCGTTCTTCTGCAACCACTCCAGCAACGGCTTGAGGGCAACGTGCGGAGTAAAATTCTCGTTCTTCAACGTGTCCGAAGCATTGATACCGCTACCGTCGACACATGCGCCGATCAGAACCAGTGCTTGATCAAGATCGGAAACCAGTTTGTGCTTCTGCTTCCCATGCCACGCTCTGGCGAAATCGAGAGGATTGGTACGCGTAAACACCTTCTTCTCCTCACTACACCAGCCTCGCTGCACAAAATCATCGGGCGTAGTGATGGTGCCACGCAGAAATTTCTGTAACTGGTCACGCTTCATCTCGCTGACAGCACCGAAGGTGCGCAGAAACTGACGGGTGATCGGCTCAGCATTTACCGGCGGGGGCTCTTTCCCTTTATCGGCGTCTTCGTCAATAAGTTGGTTGATACCGACGAGCGCATCCCTGACCGAGATGGTGCGGTTTTCATCGACATAGACTTTGCCGTAGTGGCGAGAGAAATATTCCAACGCCTTGCCGCGTCGGATTACCTGAAGGTCTGCGGCAGGCAAGCCCTCCTTAGCGTGGTTTTCCAGCATTGCCTGCAGTTGGCGCACATCCGCCATCACCTCACGGCGCATCCGACCCCAGCTAACCGGCTTGGGCTCTTCGGTACGCTTGCGGCAGACGTGAATGATGTCGTATTCGATGGTTTGTGAGCCAAAGGTTCCAGGCTTCGCCCCATCACCCTTTGTTTCATCGGAGCGAATGGGGTACGTTGCTTCGAGGTAGAACCCAGCATCAAACAGCGATTCCAGCACCGCCACCCAAGGCTCATCCGCGCTATGGTGAAAAGTGAAGGCCAGGATGCCGCCTGGCTTCAAAAGGCGATGTGCCTCGCACCAACATTGGGTCAGGAGTCGCTGATAAAAGCCATCTGGGTCTTCCGGTTCCCTAGCTCGGTTGGCCACAGCCTCCAGCGATTTGGGAGTGTACTCTCCGCCGAAAATTGCTGGGTACTTGCTCTTCAGAACCAAGCGCAGCCAGACATAGAAAAAGTCTGCTAGTTCTGAGTAGTGGAGCAAGCCACCAAAAGGCGGATCAGTGATAACCAAATCTAGGCTGCCACTCTCCAACTGGGCAAGATCGGTGGACGAACCTTGATGCACCGCCACGTCCAGCACAGGGTCGCCGGGAAAGACCTTTTCGCTCTTTCCGCTCAATTGCTTCGCCAGCAGTGGCTCGCGACGCGTCAACGCTTCGGTGCTTACGGCTTCCCAGGGCTGAATCGCCCATTCGCGGCCTTCAATAATACCTTCGGAGCTTGAGGCCCAGTTGCCACGCCCCAATGCTGGAAAAACACAGTTTTCAACTACAGTCGATTTCGGGTGATAGTTGTTATTCGCAAACTGTGGTTCGAGCTTATCACCCTGAACATTCCATAAAGTGAACAGGCTTTGATTGCGCAAATATTGCTGAAAAGCCCCGAGCACAAACTCCCTCACCGTCCAGTCATAGTCACCGTTTTCAACAATTGCCTTGAGTAGTTGCGCATGTACCAGCAACTGACGTGGATTGAACATCGTCCACCAATGCGTGAAACCATGATTTGGTAGCCCCCCGTTGTTCATGTGCGTCATGAAGCCGTAAGGAAGCTCAGAGCGTGGCCAGTAATCTTTTAAGTCACCCTCCTTACGTGCCTCCCACTCCACGAACGCCGCTTCATACTGCTGGGTGTATGTCTGGTCATAGGCAGCAAAAAAGCGACCGCTGTAGGGCTTACCCGCCTCATCGCGCCGGGGCGCGTAACCATGAACCGCGTAACCAGCCATCGGGCCGGTTTTGCCGGTAGCCTTGATGGTGGTCAATACATCCTGCACAGTGCCGCAGGCTGCGCAAGCGTAGTGGGATTTTTTTGGAACCGTGCCATTTTCGGGGGAAAAAGTGACCTTGGTTTCCGGGCAGGTCACCTCCTCCGGCAATGTTCCACGAACCTCCAACAAGCGAATCTTGGAGGCACGCACCCTGCCCCAGCGCGAGGTCGCGGCCAGGTCATCCTGGAGTGAGCCACCATAGACGTGGTTATTCTCATCCTGCCTGGGTGAACCGGCCAACCATTGCGGATGCACCAGCAGACTCAATTCAACCTTCTTGTTCTTACCCTTACCCAGCTTGATCTGGCCGCGTGAGCCGGCAATAGCCAATCCGTCTTTGGGGTGGATATTGGCTGCTGCAATATCTCCGCAGTGAGGACAGGTAACGCCCGATACAGGATCAAGCACCGCATAGGGCTGCTCCGTAGGCGCCACGAATAGCGGTACATCAGCAGCCATTCGCGCTGCGTCAGCTTCAATATGGAACTGTCCCCCACATTTGCCGCAAGCGTGCTCCCAGTGCTTGACGGTGAGGGCCTTCACCGCCATCACAGGGCTGGTCATGATTGGCGTTCGGTGGCCGCAGCCGGTCACCTGACAAGGGCCGTGCTTGGCCCAAAAGGTGTAGATGATCTCCGGGCCTTCGTAGTGGTAGTCCTTGCGCTCGTTGCGGGGAATAGTCAGTGGGTCGAAATCAGCTGGCATTACCTTCTGGGTTGGTAGGTGCGTCCACGTACCTTTTTCACCTTCTGGGCCGTCGCAGTAGTAGTACGGCATGATCTGCGGCTTGACCTCAGCCTCGATATCGGCGAGAAGGCGCTTTACTTCCTCCAAATCGACGTTGGCCAGCTCTTGCTTGACCACGAACCAGGCGACCGGATTCAGGTCGTTACCAACCATCTGCATGCCGAGACGTGAGCCTTCAACCAGCGTGGTGCCGCCGCCCATGAAGATATCGGCCACCTTCAGGTTCTTAAACGCACCTTTTTTCTGGTGGTTCGCGTAGTAGTTTTCCCAAACCAGCTTGGCTGCGTGCGATTTGTCTTCTGGGGCCTTGGTCGCCGCTGCGAGCAACATGGAGCGGAAAACACTGGAACGACGACGCGCCCACCACTTCGACATCTGGTAAATCGGCTTGCCCGCATTACCCTCGATGATCGCCACCTGATTGACGGGCAGGATCGGGAAGTCCACCTCCAGGCAAGTCTTGGGACGATTCGGATCGTTGAAGTCGACGGTCTCAAGCGCAACCGCCTTACCTGCCCCAACAGCCTTGGCGACTTCCTGCGCGAGTAGTTCTTTTTTAGTGGCCATTCAAATTTCCTTAATCTTCTTGTACGCGGGACTGGCGGCGCATGTTTTCTACGGCGGCAACTAGATCGACTTGTGCCGTTGGGGCGGCCCAACGGGTCCAGAAGCGGATCATTGCACTACGTGGTTCGTGCTTGGGCTTCGACATCTTGATACGAGTCGACAGCAGGGTGGCATCGCCCAACACCACAGCCTCGCCCACATCCAACGTCGGTAGCACCTCCATCAGCCCCTCCAGATATTTTTTGCTTCATCTGTGGTCAGCACGTCGTCAACGGTATTTGCAAGTGCTCTGCCAGAGCTCCCATACCAGGAAGGCCATAGCCGCAAGAGAATCCAGACCTGACAAGGAGCACCGGAGCTTTACGAAAAGCGCCCTGTATTTCGTTGAAGAGCTCCTCAGGCAAATCTGCTACCGCCATATCGTGCCCGCCTATTTGGTCAGCTCAACAAATGGCGACAACACCTCCAACAGCGAGAGGCCTCCGTGCGTCAGAGTCGGGTAACCGCCTTGGCTACGCCATTTTCTTCGCCCCATAGCCAACAAATGAGTCCCGTGAGGACTCTGAATTTGCAAAGCAACCGGAGGAACGAAGGGGCCAGGGTCACCATTACCAGCATTACTACGCCCGCTGGAAAAAGTCTGTTTGAGGTGGGCAGCGACCTCACCATCGGCATCGGGGAAGTAACCCGTGGCGGCGTAGCCGTGATCCGAGGTAATGACCAAGCGCCGCCCAGTAGCCAGGCGCTCAACAAAGGCCCAAAAGTCCTCGCTGGAAAGCTGCTGCGCTGCGTCCTTGGTCAGCAGCTCAAGCCCCTGGCCTGCGCCGTAGTCATGCAGCTTGGCATCCGGCCAGTGATGCCAGAACACCCAGTTCTTCGCCCCGGACGCACTGAGAACCAGACTTTCACAGTCCTTCCAAGGTAGATCGATGGTCTCAGTCTGAGCCGGTTGCAGCTTGTGAGCTAAGCCACCTCCGTTGGCCTGCAATTGACTGCGACTTGCCAAGCCCAGTGCACGGGCGAATTGGTTGGTTTCACTAGGCAACTCAGAGGCGGTAGCTGTAACACCTTGCAGAGTAAAACCGCGCTCTTTGGCGCCCTGCAGCAACCAAGGCAGCTCCCGCAAGCTCAAGGCATCCAGAACCAGCACAGCACGGGCTGCGTTATTGCCATAGCTCGGCTCGGCCCACCAACGAGCTAGACGATCGGAAGTGCGCTCGACAGCGCTGATCTCGGGTTGACCGAAACACTGCCACAGATCCCAACCACTGGAAGCGAGAAACAGATCAAGCTCTCCGATCTCTCGGTCGCGCTTGACGACCTCGCCCGGTGCGTTGCTCTCGGCCAATGGTCGTGAAGCGATATCAAGCGTGCGCTCAATAATGAATTGCCACGCATCCGATGCGGAACCTTGAGTTAGGCGCTGCAATATTGCTGCATCGAGTGCCATCAGCTGTCCTCCTTCTCAAGACTCAACTCGAAAGTCATTCCGTCTGGCAACTTCTTAAGCAGTTCCTTGAGCTGAGCACCGGTAATCTGCGTGCTTTGACCAGCAGACACTCTGATCGAGACCTCTGCCACGGGCGTGGCTGGGCCAATGCCCCATCCTTCAAGCTTGCCGATCAGGTTGAGCGGCGAGGTTGGCGGGTTGGAGAGCGGGATGCGCAGTTTGGTAGTACTGCCAGTACCACCGAAGATTTCGCCAGGTGCTGGGGCTGGCTCGGGCGAAGTACCGGGGTGCGGTTCTTGTACACCGGAAGCGGTGCCCCCCCCAAAGATGTCGCCTCCGGTTCCAGCTGCGGGTAATTGCGGCACCTGTGGCGTAGTGCCGCCGGTAGCGGGCACGGCCGAGGGCTCCATGAGGAAAACTTCATCCAGTTGACGCCCGGTGTAGGACAGTTTGGGCCGCAAGCGCCGCCACGCCGATTCCTCGTCTTCGCCTGCGTGGGTTTGCAGATGCTCCAAATTACGCAGGTTGATGGCGATCTTGCCGCGTGCGCATAGGCGCAGGATGCGCTCCTTCATGGTGGTTTCACCCAGCCAGGGGATGCAGTCCTGGCCAGCCGGGCGGGGTTCCTGCAGCTCGCGCAGTAGCTTGCCAAGGGGCGCATTTTCCGAGGCGGCCTCGAGCACGAGGTCTTCGAAGTCTTCAGGCACGAAAAGATCGTTGGTCAGCGTTTCCTCGATACCTTCGGGGATTTGTGCTCCTTGCTTTTTCAGATGCTCGACACTGAAAAGGGATTGCAATGGGCTCTGGTGATCATAGCGGTGCAGTACAGCGAAACGGTCAAAGCGCCTCTTAAGGTTTTCACGCAGGGTGCCTTCGAACTCTTTGTGCAGTTTTTTGTATTCCGGGCTCTGGCCGCTCCACTCCTGCGCCTTCATTTCAGCGCGTGCGAGGATGAGCAGATCTCGATCCAGGAATGCATTGGTGGAACCAGATCTGGGCAGCAGGAAGCGAATGGTGTTACGACGCTTTTGCAGGTGATCTTTGAGCCAGCGGCCAAGTGCCTGATCAATTTTTTCCGGCTCTTCCGGTAGTACCAGGACGGGCAGACGGTCATCCCAGCGCTCAGGCTGCTCGGCTTCGTCAAGTGGTGTCCATGGGTCTGTCTGCCAGGATCTCGGCAATGCAATTACACGGAAGTTTTTTGCGACCTCGTCGCTGCCGCCGATTACGTAGCGAATCTGCTTGGCCAGCTGCGCCTGATCAGAGCCATCGGTGAACAGTTTGTCGTTACGGGCACAAGCCATCAATTTGGCCCGTGGGTTTTCTTCCTCACGGAAGACCAGGCGTGGGCCGTCCTGATGGATGTTGAAGCTGTTCTCAACAATCGTCGCCAGTTCAACCTGGAAGGCATTACCGTCTACCGGCTTGCTACGCGTGATGTCAACCTGCAGCGTGGCTGGATCGGCCCCGGCAAGATTGCCAACGGCAATCGACCGCAGCCACAGTGCGCCCACAATCTCTTGTAAATGCGGCGCAAGATCTGCATGGTCGTACACTGCCTCGGTTACCGAGATGATGTTGTGCTGTGCCTTTTCTCGCAGGGTGCGATGGTGCTCGTTGGACACCGAGTCCAACAGCGCGCCAATGCCCGAGGCATCGTCATCCAGCCGGAAGTCGGCGGCGGTGAGCACAGGCACTGCTTCGCCACGGCTCTTGTAAAGGTTGGCCAGGATACGAATCATGTCGCGCGTTTCCTGCGCGTCAGTGGCTATCAGCACCTGTTCCTCCAGCAGACGCAACAGGTGTGGTGCATAAGGCCAAGACTCGGTGAATTCGCGGCGTTTGCGCTCCTGCTCGGCCGGCGGCACATCAAGCAGGCGGAAGTATTCTGAGACGTGCTGGGCGACCAATGACTCAATAGTGCCGTCAGCTATCTGAAGACGGTTGTCGAACAAACGGTGCAGCAACATTCGCCGCCGATCCTGCTGGATGCGCTCAGCATTGCCCCCCGCTTTGAAGTCAATGGCTACAGGATTAACGCGGTGTACCTGCTGGTAGGCATCGCTGCCACCATTACGGACGGAGATCACGAGCACCAACAAATCTGGCCGCTCTTTGGCAATCTCCGAAAGGATCTGGATGAAGTTAAACGCCCAGTTCTTCCATGGGTACTGCTTAGTATTTGTCAGGCCGTCGTACCAGGTCTGGAATTCATCCAGCAGCAACATTGTTGGCGTGTGCTCTAGGAGCTCAACGATGAGTTTGTCAGATGGGATATCGGTCTTGGCCGCCCCCATACCCTCCCACTTACCTTTGATAAATTCGCCGCGAGGATGGCGCTCGAACAACAAATCCCACAAAAATTTGTAGCGCTGGCGGTGAAGGCTCTCGCCAATGACCAACATTCCATTGCGCAAAGCGATCTGACTGACATGGGCATCACCTAGCGTGGCAGCCCATCCGTTTAGCCAGGCCCCAGTCGATACTGGATCGTTAACGGCGTGATAAAGAGCAGCCATCAAGTGGGACTTACCTAGACCACGCTCCCCGATCACTACCACCGGGCGCCCCTGGTTAGGGCCTACGGCCTCAATGCCCTTTAACAGGTCATGGGTCGGATAGGTGATCTCAAGAAACTGCTGTGCGGCAATTTGCGTCGCACCAGTATTTGCGTCGTTGGAGAGCTCGATTGCTGTCCCTTTGAGGCGCTTGCCTCGAAACTCTTCCCGTAAAGTCAATCCAAGCATTATTCAAGCTCCCCAACAAAAATTGGGCCCTCAGGCTCTGGCTATGCACCTTGCACTACCAACATGAGACCTTGGGCTCGGCTTTTGTGACCAAATAGCCAAAAAGACATCATGGATAAGCCAATCTCAATTGGCAACCAATTGGCAACCAGAAAGCCATTTTCCTGGAATCGCAACAAAACCATCGGGCATAAAAAAATCCAACCACCGCTAAGTGATTGGATTTTCTAGGGTTTTTTGGTCGGGACGGAGTGATTCGAACACTCGACCCCTTGCACCCCATGCAAGTGCGCTACCAGGCTGCGCTACGCCCCGACTGTACTTCCAAGCTCAGTGGCTGTGCTTCCGAAGTGAGCCGCACTATATACTAAGCTTCTGATAAGTGGAAGTTTTTTTTGCTTCCGTCACTTCTTCAGGACCAGCAGGACTTCCTCCAGCTCGGCGATCATCTGGCGGATGAGCTGCTTGTACTGGGTGACGTCGTCCTTGGCCTCGTCGCCGGAGAGGCGCTGGCGCGCCCCGCCGATGGTGAAGCCCTGGTCGTAGAGGAGCGCGCGGATCTGGCGGATCATCAGCACGTCCTGGCGCTGATAATAGCGGCGGTTTCCGCGGCGCTTCACCGGGTTGAGCTGCGGGAACTCCTGCTCCCAGTAGCGCAGCACGTGGGGCTTGACCGCGCACAAGTCGCTGACTTCGCCGATGGTGAAGTAGCGCTTGCCGGGAATCGGTGGCAGCTCGTCGTTATGACTTGGTTCCAGCATATGCCTCAACCCTGGCCTTCAGTTTCTGCCCTGGACGAAAGGTGACAACGCGGCGGGCCGTGATCGGGATTTCTTCGCCGGTCTTCGGGTTGCGTCCGGGGCGCTGGCGCTTGTCGCGCAGGTCGAAGTTGCCGAAACCGGACAGCTTGACCTGCTCGTTGTGCTCCAGCGCCTGGCGGATCTCTTCGAAGAACAGCTCCACCAACTCCTTGGCTTCCCGTTTGTTCAGGCCCAGCTCTTCGTACAGACGTTCCGCAATTTCAGCTTTCGTCAGAGCCCCCATACGCTATTTCCTTAACGTGGCATTGAACCTTTCTTCCAACGACGTGACGATGTTCTGCGTCGTGCTATTGACTTCATCGTCATTAAGAGTGCGCGATGGATGCTGCCAGGTCAAGCCGACGGCAAGGCTTTTTCTATGCGGATCAATGCCTTTACCGTGATACACATCAAACAGCCTGAGGTCCGTCAGCCATTCGCCGGCCGCCGCACGGATTTGTGTCAGGATGTCTTGTGCCGGCACGTCCTGATCCACCAGCAGCGCCAGGTCGCGGCGCACTTCGGGGAAGCGCGACAGCTCGCGGAACTTCGGCAGGTGACCGTCGACCACTTCGGCCAACAGCAGTTCGAAGAGGAACACCGGCTGCTCGAGGTCGAGTTTCTTCGCCAGTTCCGGATGCAGCGCGCCCAGGTAGCCGACCAGCCGCCCGTCCCGCTCGATGCGCGCGGTCTGCCCCGGGTGCAGCGCCGGGTGCTCACCGGGCACGAAGCTGAAGTCGCCGAGGGCGCCGGCACTGGCCAGCACTGCCTCGACATCGGCCTTGGCGTCGAAGAAGTCCACGCCGTCACGGCCGTTGGCCCAGCCTTCCGGCAGGCGCTTGCCGCAGATGGCGCCGGCGAGCATGGCTTCCTGCTTCAGGCCTTCCAGTTGACCGACGAAGCGCAGGCCGCTTTCGAACAGGCGGACCCGCGACTGCTGGCGGTTGAGGTTGTGCTGCAGCGCCTTGACCAGGCCCGGCCAGAGGCTGGAACGCATCGCCGCCATGTCGGCGGAGATCGGGTTGGCCAGGGTCAGCGGCTGGGTGCCCGGATCGAACAGTTCGAACAGGGCCGGATCGATGAAGCTGAAGGTGATCGCTTCCTGATAGCCGCGGGCGACCAGCAGGCGCCGCAGCAGCGGCAGCGCGGCGCGCGCTTCCGGCTTGTTGTTCGGCGCCAGGCGCGCCTGCGGGTAGCGCACCGGCAGGCGGTTGTAGCCGTAGAGACGGGCCAGTTCCTCGATCAGGTCGACTTCCAGGGAAATGTCGAAGCGATGGCTCGGTACGCCGACCGACCACTGCCCTTCCCCGTCGGCTACCACAGTCAGTTCCAGGGCTTGCAGCAGGCGCACGATCTCGGCGGCGTCCAGCGGCATGCCGAGCATCTGGGTCACGCGCTCGGCGCGCAGGGTGATCGGCGCGACCTTCGGCAGGTGCGCTTCGCTGACCTGCTCGACGATCGGCCCCGGTTCACCGCCGACGATGTCGAGGATCAGGCGCGTCGCGCGCTCCATGGCCTTGCGCGCCAACTGGCTGTCGACGCCGCGCTCGAAGCGATGCGAGGAGTCGGTGTGCAGGCCATAGGAGCGGGCCTTGCCGGCCAGGGCGATGGTGTCGAAGAACGCGGCTTCGAGGAACAGGTCGCGAGTGCTGTCGCTGACGCCGCTGTGCTCGCCGCCCATCACCCCGGCGATGGCCAGGGCGCGCTGGTGGTCGGCGATCACCAGGGTGTCGGCGCGCAGGGTGATTTCCTGGCCGTCGAGCAGGACCAGCTTCTCGCCGTCCTCGGCCATGCGCACGCGCACGCCGCCGTTGATCTCGGCAAGGTCGAAGGCATGCATCGGCTGGCCCAGTTCGATCATCACGTAGTTGGTGACGTCGACCACCGGATCGATACTGCGAATGTCGGAACGGCGCAGGCGCTCGACCATCCACAACGGGGTCGGCCGGCTCAGGTCGACGTTGCGGATCACCCGGCCGAGGTAGCGCGGGCAGGCGGCCGGCGCGGCGAGTTCGACCGGACGGGTCTCGTCGTGCTGCGCGGCGACCGCGTCCACCGCCACCAGCGCCAGCGGGACGTCGTAGATGGCGCTGACTTCGCGGGCCAGGCCGGCGAGCGACAGGCAGTCACCGCGGTTCGGGGTCAGGCCGACCTCGATGGTGTAGTCGTCCAGCTCCAGGTAGGTGCGGACGTCCTGGCCGACCGGCGCGTCGGCCGGCAGCTCGAGCAGACCGGCGTTCTCTTCGCTGATCTGCAATTCCTTGGCCGAGCAGAGCATGCCGAAGGACTCGACGCCACGCAGCTTGGCTTTCTTGATCTTGAAGTCGCCCGGCAGTTCGGCGCCGATCATGGCGAAGGGAATCTTCAGGCCCGCGCGCACGTTTGGCGCACCGCAGACGACCTGGAAGGTCTCGCTGCCGTTGCTGACCTGGCAGACGCGCAGCTTGTCGGCGTCCGGATGCTGTTCGGTCGAGAGCACCTCGCCGACCACCACGCCGCTGAAGGCGCCGGCGACCGGCAGGTCGGCGTCGACCTCGAGGCCGACCATGGACAGGCGAGCGACCAGCTCGTCATGGGAAACCTGCGGATTTGCCCAGCTCCGCAGCCACTTTTCACTGAATTTCATCCTGTTCTCCTAAGGAATCCGGTTGCGTTCTGGCCTAGCGGAATTGTCCGAGGAAGCGCAGATCGTTATCGAAGAACAGACGCAGGTCGTTCACCCCGTAGCGCAGCATGGCCAGGCGCTCGGCGCCCATGCCGAAGGCGAAGCCCTGGAATTTCTCGGGATCGATGTTGGACATGCGCAGCACGTTCGGGTGCACCATGCCGCAACCCATGACTTCCAGCCAGCCGGTCTGCTTGCACACGCGGCAGCCGTTGCCGCTGCAGATCACGCACTGGATGTCCACTTCAGCCGAGGGCTCGGTGAAGGGGAAGAAGGACGGACGGAAGCGCACTTCGAGCTGCTTCTCGAAGAAGGCGCGGAGGAATTCCTCGATGGTGCCCTTGAGGTCGGCGAAGCTGACACCCTCGTCCACCAGCAGGCCTTCCACCTGGTGGAACATCGGCGAGTGGGTCAGGTCGGAGTCGCAGCGGTAGACGCGCCCCGGGCAGACAATGCGGATCGGCGGCTGCTGAGACTCCATGGTCCGCACCTGCACCGGTGAGGTGTGGGTACGCAGCAGCATGTTCGCATTGAAATAGAAAGTATCGTGCATGGCACGCGCCGGGTGGTGGCCCGGAATATTGAGCGCCTCGAAGTTGTGGTAGTCGTCTTCGACTTCCGGGCCTTCGGCGACTTCGTAGCCGATGCGGCTGAAGCACTGCTCGATGCGCTCCAGCGTGCGGGTGACCGGATGCAGGCCGCCGCTCAGCTGGCCACGACCAGGCAGGGTGACATCGATGCGCTCCGCGGCCAGCCGGGCGGCCAGCGCGGCCCCTTCCAGCTCGGTCTTACGCGCGTTCAGCGCATCCTGGACCTTTTCCTTGGCCACGTTGATCAGCGCGCCGACCTTCGGCCGCTCTTCGGCCGGCAGGTCGCCCAGGGTCTTCATCACCTGGGTCAGTTCGCCTTTCTTGCCGAGGTAGTGAACCCGGATCTGCTCCAGGGCATTGACGTCTTCGGTGTGTCGCACAGCCTCCAATGCTTGAGAGACCAGCGCATCCAGGTTTTCCATGTATGGACTCCAGATACAAAATAGGGGAAGAGCGGTAAGGCTCTTCCCCTATCGGTGACGTTACGTCCGGACCGAGGTCCGGTGATTGTCGTAGGGCTTAAGCCAAGCTTGCCTTCGCTTTCTCGACAATCGCGGTAAACGCCGCTTTTTCGTTCACTGCCAGATCGGCCAGGACCTTACGGTCGATCTCGATGGCCGCCTTTTTCAGGCCGGCGATCAGGCGGCTGTAGGACAGACCGTTCTGACGAGCACCAGCGTTGATACGGGCGATCCACAGTGCGCGGAACTGACGCTTGCGCTGACGACGGTCACGGTAGGCGTATTGGCCAGCCTTGATCACCGCCTGCTTGGCAACGCGGAACACGCGCGAGCGTGCACCGTAGTAGCCCTTGGCGAGCTTCAGAATTTTCTTGTGACGACGACGGGCGATAACGCCACGCTTAACACGAGCCATGAATTAATCCTCTACCTTAATAATCAGCGCAGACGCAGGGAGCGTTCTACGCGCGCAACGTCAGACTTGTTCAGCATCGAGGTGCCGCGCAGTTGACGCTTACGCTTGGTGGTCATCTTGGTCAGGATGTGGCTCTTGAAGGCGTGCTTGTGCTTGAGGCCACCAGCAGTCTTCTTGAAGCGCTTGGCCGCGCCACTTTTGGTCTTCATCTTTGGCATGTTCGGATACTCCGCATTGAGTGATTACGCATAACCGCAAGGCCTGCCAGTGCCCTGGTGGTTACTTTTTCTTCTTGGGAGCGATGACCATCATCAGCTGGCGTCCTTCCAGCTTAGGATGCTGCTCGACGGTGCCGTACTCCACGAGGTCGGCTTCGACCCGCTTCAACAACTCCATCCCCAGCTCCTGGTGAGCCATCTCACGGCCGCGGAATCGCAGGGATACCTTGGCCTTGTCCCCTTCACTAAGGAAACGTACCAGGTTGCGTAGTTTTACCTGGTAATCCCCTTCTTCCGTCCCTGGACGAAACTTGATTTCTTTGACCTGCGCCTGCTTCTGGTTCTTCTTGGCGACCGCAGCCTGCTTCTTCTTCTCGAACAGGTGCTTGCCGTAGTCCATGATGCGGCAGACAGGAGGCACCGCGTCGGCCGAAATCTCAACCAGGTCCAGCTTCGCCTCTTCGGCTAGGCGGATCGCCTCATCGATCGAAACAACACCAACCTGCTGGCCATCAGCTCCAATCAACCGTACCTCACGAGCCGAGATGTTCTCGTTGATCGGGGGTTTCGGTTGAGCTCGCTTATCCTGTCTCATTTCACGCTTAATAATGATTACTCCGAGTCTTGGCGACCACGCCGGGAAACCGCCTGTGCCAACAGCTCAGCGAACTGGGTGACGGGCATGGAGCCCAGGTCTTCCCCTTCGCGCGTACGCACCGCGACGGCCTTCGATTCAACTTCCCGATCTCCAATAACCAAGAGATAGGGAACCTTGAGCAAAGTATGCTCGCGGATTTTAAAGCCGATCTTCTCGTTTCTCAAGTCGGACTTGGCACGGAATCCGCTTTCCCCGAGGACCCGCACCACTTCGGCGGCGAAATCGGCCTGCTTGTCGGTGATGTTCATCACCACTGCCTGGGTCGGCGCCAGCCAGGCCGGGAAGGCTCCGGCGTAGTGCTCGATGAGCATGCCGATGAAGCGCTCGAAGGATCCGAGGATCGCACGGTGCAGCATCACCGGGCGCTTACGGTTGTTGTCCTCGGCGATGTAGCTGGCGTCCAGGCGCTCCGGCAGGTTCGGGTCGTACTGCAGGGTGCCGCACTGCCAGTTACGGCCGAGGCAGTCCTTCAGGGTGAACTCGATCTTCGGCCCGTAGAACGCGCCCTCGCCCGGCTGGTATTCCCAGGCCAGGCCGGATTCGTTCAGCGCATCGGCCAGCGCGCCTTCGGCGCGATCCCACAGCTCGTCGGAACCGACGCGCTTGGCCGGACGGGTCGACAGCTTCATGGCGATGTCGGTGAAACCGAAGTCGCGGTAGACCTGCAGGGTCAGCTTGATGAAATCGGCCGCTTCCTTCTTCACCTGCTCTTCGGTGCAGAAGATATGCGCGTCGTCCTGGGTGAAGCCGCGTACGCGCATGATCCCGTGCAGCGCGCCGGACGGCTCGTTGCGGTGGCAGGCGCCGAACTCGGCGAGGCGCAGCGGCAGGTCGCGGTAGGACTTCAGGCCCTGGTTGAAGATCTGCACGTGGCACGGGCAGTTCATCGGCTTGACCGCGTAGTCGCGGCTTTCCGAGGAGGTGGTGAACATGTTCTCGGCGTAGTTCGACCAGTGGCCCGAACGCTCCCAGAGGATGCGGTCGACCACCTGCGGGGTACGCACTTCGACGTAGCCATGGTCGCGCTGGACCTTGCGCATGTACTGCTCGAGCACCTGGTAGACGCTCCAGCCGTTCGGGTGCCAGAACACCATGCCCGGCGCCTCTTCCTGCAGGTGGAACAGGTCGAGCTGCTTGCCGATGCGGCGATGGTCGCGCTTCTCGGCCTCTTCGATGCGCTGGATGTAGGCCGCCAGTTGCTTCTTGTCGGCCCAGGCGGTGCCGTAGATACGTTGCAGTTGCTCGTTCTTCGAGTCGCCGCGCCAGTAGGCGCCGGAAATCTTGGTCAGTTGGAACGCCTTGAGGAAGCGGGTGTTCGGCACATGCGGGCCGCGGCACATGTCCACGTACTCCTCATGGAAGTACAGGCCCATGGCCTTCTCGTCCGGCATGTCGTCGATCAGGCGCAGCTTGTAGTCTTCGCCACGGGACTTGAACAGCTCGATGACCTCGGCGCGCGGGGTCATCTTCTTGATCACGTCGTAGTCCTTGTCGATCAGCTCGCGCATGCGTTGCTGGATCGCCGCCATGTCCTCGGGGGTGAAGGGGCGCTCGAAGAAAATGTCGTAGTAGAAGCCTTCCTCGATCACCGGGCCGATGACCATCTTCGCGGTCGGATAGAGCTGCTTGACCGCATGGCCGACCAGGTGGGCGCAGGAGTGGCGGATGATCTCCAGTCCTTCCTCGTCCTTGGGCGTGATGATCTGCAGGGTCGCGTCGCGATCGATGGTGTCGCAGGCGTCGACCAGGCGGCCGTCGACCTTGCCGGCGAGGGTCGCCTTGGCCAGGCCCGCGCCGATGGATTGGGCCACCTCGGCCACGGAGACCGGGTGATCGAAGGAACGTTGACTGCCGTCGGGAAGAGTAATGATGGGCATGGCGCCTCCTCTCCTAGTGGTGACCCCTACCAAAGGCCACGTGGGTTGGGATGTGCCAGTAAGCGTCGCCCGCCGGGCCGGCCTGCCTCACAGTGGCAGGCGCCTTGCGGCACCCCTGCGCCGAAGCGCGCGGACGGAGATCACTGGGAATGGATACTGACGAAAAACGCCGGAGCTGATCCGGCGCGAAGCGCCCATGGTAAAGCATCCGCGGCGAGCTGACGAGCGGTCAGTTCGCTCGACCTCGCTTCAGGACGTTTCCACGTCCGGCGCAACGCCATCGACGCGCGCCAGGAACTCCAGTACCGACCGGTTGAAAGCCGCCGGACGGGTGGCATTGAGGCCATGGGACGCGCCCTGGATGCGTTGCAGCTCGGCGCGCGGCAGGGCCGCCGCCAGCGCCTCGGCGGTGGCCGGGAATGGCAGCGGGCTGCGTTCGCCATTGAGGATCAGGCTCGGCAGGTCGATCGAGCGCAGTTCCGACAGCGCCAGCGCCGGCGGCTGGTCGGCCACCTGCCCGACCAGGGTCATGGCGTTGTCCAGGGTCATTCGGCGGAACGTCGCCGACGAGCGTTTCCATACCCCGGCGCCGCTCACCGTATCGACGAACAGTTCCAGTCCCCGTTCCGCCTCGCCGCCACGGATCAATTCGAGCGCCTGGCGCCGGAACTGGTTGCGTTCCAATGGCTCCTCGGGCGCAGGCAGGCCGGCGTGAGCGTAGACCTCGGCGGCATAGTCGCCGCCGGGATCGGCCAGGCTCAGCGAACGCAGGGCGTCCGGAGCGGCCAGCGCCAGGCGCAACGCCAGGTTGCCGCCACGGGAATGGCCGAGCAGGTGTACCGGCTCGCCGAGCCGCTCGACCAGCGCCAGCAGGTCGGCGACGTGGCGGGCGCTGGTGAAGTCCGCACCCTGCCCGTCCCAGCGCTCGGGGTAGTAGTGACGCAGGCTCGGCACGATCAGCCGGTGGCGCTCGCCGAGGCTGCGCAACTGCCATTGCCAGTAGCGGTAGTCGCACAGCGAACCGTGGACCAGTAGCACCGGCGTGCCCTCGCCCAGGTCCTGATAGACCAGTTGATACCCATCCACCTCGAACGAGGCGAGTTCGCCACTCATGCACGCAACCCTTTCGGTTTCTTTTTCGACTCAGCGCGACGAACGGTGAGCGGGCCCGCAGCCCGATGCACGGCATCGCCTGGAAAAGATGGATGTTAGCGGCCTGAGGTCACGCCCCGTAATGACAAATAGGTCTAGGGCCGTCTCGCCCGCTGGGCTAGGCTGGAAGTTCCCCTGCGGAGGTGACGCCGATGAATACGCCGATCTTCTACGAGCTATTCCGCAACCACCCGCTGCATGCCCCGTCCGCCCGGACCCTGGCGAGCATGCTGGCTCTCGGCCTGGCGCTGGCCGGGGTATGGGCCCTGCTGCTGGGCTGGGGCATCGGCCTGGGCATCGACAACTTCGCCATGTACTTCGGCTGGACCGCCCTGCTCATGACCATCCTCCTGGTCGCGCTGTTCCTCGGCGCCACGCTGTTGCGCATGGAGGCCATCTGGCTGGCCTTCCTGCTCGCCCTGCCCCTGCTGACCAGCCTGACCGGCTGCCTGGCTCTGGTCGGCGCCGGCCCCGAGTGACCGCGTTTCAGACCATGGTCGAAGACCGATTGCAGTAATTCCCCTTCCCGCAGGGTCTATCCTTGGGTAAGAGGAGGACGAACCATGACTCCCGAATCCTTCGTCACATTGCTGATCGTCGCCTGGCTGGGCCTCGCCGGCGTCACCCTGTGGGCCTTCCTGCGCGTGCCGCGTCGGCGCGCGCGCCTGCAACGCAAGGCACGGCAAGCCGAAAACCGGCATCCCGCGCGACCGCCACAGCCTCTTCCACAACGCAGCTGAAGCCGCCACGCCGACCGGTCACGGCAGGAAGGCGTGCTGGGAAACCCCCAGCAACAGATAGGCCGCCAGCACGGTGAACGCGAGAAAACCCACGACGTAACGCAGCATCCCGACTCCTGTCAGTCATTTCATCCCTGATGCTGACCCGAACGACCTTGCATCGTTCTGCGCCAGCCTGCCGAAGCGCCGAACGGGCAGGCCAGCCCTGGCCTTCCCTTCCGACACGAGCGGGGGCCGGTCGATCCTCGCCCAGCCCCCCTCGAAGCTTCACTCTAGCACTCTCGCCCGCCCTGCCGGAGGTCTCCGCCAGGATTCCGGACGAACCGTTCAGCCCGCCATGTAGCTCGGCAGGCCGCGCTCCTGCAGACGACGCAGGGTGCCGACCACATCCACCGGCAGGCTCCCCGCCTCCAGGGCCAGGTCGCGGCGCACGGCGTTGATGAACCAGTACATGCGCTTCTCGTCGGCCAACTGGGCGGCGGACACCACGCGACGGGTCACGATCTCTTCGCCGTTGCGCAGGGTCAGCAGGGCGCCGCCGTCCGGACGCATCTGGGTGGATACGGCAAAGGTGGCCTGGAAGGCATCGAACAGCATCTTGATGGACTTTTCCATGATCGTTTATCCCCTCTTGCATGAAAACCGACCGCGAACTTCAGCGCAGCCGCAACACGGGGAAAGGTGGCAGCTTTCATGCCAGCCACATGGAAAATTAAAACCATTTAAAATCAATAAGTTGTGAAAATACTCAGCGAAGCGGCCCGTGCAAACTGCAAGATCGTGCGAAATGCACCATGCGATTTGCCAGCAGGCTCAGTCGGAAAACAGCGGCCGGCCCCGCGCATCGAAGCCGCGCACCCGGTACAGCGCCGCTTCCGCCAGCGACAGCGCGGCCGCCGCACTCTCGCACGGCGGCTGGCCCGGCAGCACCAGCCATTCGGTGCGTCCGTCGTCGATGCTGGTTATCTCGATCTCGGCCAGATAGCCGCTGTCCTCGCGCAACCAGGTGGCGCGCAGTTCGAACTCGCCAAAACGCCTGCCGGACACCCGCCAGCCTCCCTTAGGAAAAGTCGTCGCAGTGTAACCAGGCCGGGCGTCGATCAGCCAGCCAGGTCGGCCAGCGCCTCGCGCTCCTCTTCGCGCAGGGTCAGGACCCGGCAACCCCGCTCGGTGACCAGCACGGTGTGCTCGTACTGGGCCGACAGGCGGCGGTCGCGGGTGGTCACGGTCCAGCCGTCCTTGTGCAGCTTCACCGCGTGGCCGCCCTGGTTGATCATCGGTTCGATGGTGAAGGTCATCCCGGCCTTCAGCCGCGCACCCGCGCCAGCGCGACCGAAGTGCAGGACCTGCGGCGCCTCGTGCATCTTGCGGCCGATGCCATGCCCGCAGTATTCGCGGACCACCGAATAACCGTTGGCTTCGGCGTGACTCTGGCTGGCATGCCCGATATCGCCGAGGGTGGCGTCCGGGCGCACCACGCGGATCGCCCGGTACAGGCATTCGCGGGTGACGTCGAGCAGCTTCTGCGCCTGGCGGTCGATGGCGCCGACCCGGTACATCTTGCTGCTGTCGCCGAAATAGCCGTCCTTGATCACCGTGACGTCGACGTTGACGATATCGCCGTCGCGGAGGATCTGCTGCGCCGACGGCCAGCCATGACAGACCACCTCGTTGACCGAGGTGTTCACCGTGAACGGATAGCCGTACTGCCCCTTGCTGCCGGGAATCGCCGCGAGGGTGTCGACGATGTAGCGCTCGCAGAAGCGGTCGATCTCTGCCGTGCTGATGCCTGGCCGCACCACCTCGTCGAGGGCTTCGAGGACTTTCGCGGTGAGCGCGCCGGCCACGCTCATGCGCTGGATTTCCTCCGCGCTCTTGATCATCCCGAGATCCTCGCCGCGTCCTGCTCGCGGCGGTCGCTTTCGCGCGCTTCGTCCATCAATTGGCGTAGCACCTGCGCATAGGTCAGGCCGGGATTGGCTTCGATCAGCATGCCGATGCGCATCCAGTGCTCGGCCTGGGCATTGATCGAGCGCGACATGGCCTTGCAGGCGATGCGCGCCTCTTCGTGCAATTGCTCGGAAATCTTCACCAGGCCCACACTACACCTCGACTACAAAACATATACGTAACGCATACTAACCATCGCATGGACGCGGCGCAAACGGGAAGGTCCGCCCTCGCCTGGCCATGGACTGGCCACGATTGGCATCTCCTGCAAAATCAGTAACATGCGGATTTTTTTGGAAGTTGCCGCATGCTTTCCCGTTTGTTTGTAGGCCTTTTCGCCCTCCTCCTCGCCAGCGCCGGCCAGGCCAACGCCCCGCGCACGTTCTCCGAAGCGAAGAAAATCGGCTGGAAGCTCTACGCCCGGCAATCCGTGGAGTTCTACTGCGGCTGCCGCTACTCGGGAAATCGCGTCGACCTCGCCAGTTGCGGCTACAAGCCGAGGAAGAACGCCAACCGCGCGCGGCGCATCGAGTGGGAACACATCGTTCCGGCCTGGGTGATCGGTCACCAGCGGCGCTGCTGGCAGAACGGCGGGCGGAGCAACTGCGCGAGGCACGACAGCACCTACCAGCGCGCCGAGGCCGACCTGCACAACCTGGTGCCGAGCATCGGCGAGGTCAATGGCGACCGCAGCAACTTCGGCTTCGGCTGGCTGCCGCAGAAACCCCAGCAATACGGCGCCTGCCCGATGGTGGTGGACTTCAAGGCGCGCAAGGCGATGCCACGCACGCAGATCCGCGGGATGATCGCCCGCACCTACTTCTACATGAGCGACCGCTACGGCCTGCGCCTGTCGAAGCAGGATCGCCAGCTCTACAACGCCTGGCACAAGCAGTACCCGCCACAGACCTGGGAGCGCCAGCGCAACCACATGGTCGGTTGCGTGATGGGCTGGGGCAATCCCTATGTCGGCCCGGTGGACCTGGCGACCTGCAGCAACCTATCCTCGCGTCGACGCTGACCTCCGCCGGAGTAGCCCATGATCTTCCGCACCCTCGCCCTGCTGCCGCTCTGCGCCGCCCTGGCGTTCGCCGCCGACGCCGGGGAGCGCCGCTTCGACTGCACGGTGGTGGCGATACACGACGACGCCAGCCTGGGCTGCCGCCTGCCCGGGGCGAACAAGGCGCTACGCATCCAGCTCGACGCCGTCGAGCTACCGGCCGCCGAGCCCTGGCGTCGGCGCGCCCGGGAAGCCCTGAAAGACATGCTGCTCGGCAAATCGGCGACCATCCGCGAGCAAGGCCGCGACGCGCGCTTCCGCATCCTCGGCGCGGCCTGGGTGACCCCGGCCGACTGCCCCACCTGCGGACATACCCTGGATGCCGGGCTGGCCCTGCTGACCATTGGCCTGGCCAGTTGGCGCGACGCGCCGGACAGCGGTCAGACAGCCGAGGCGCGTGGCCAGTACCGGTTCGCCGAGGAAGAAGCACGGGCGCGCAAGGCTGGCCAGTGGGGACCGCGCGACGCCGCTCCTACAGATGGATCTCCGCGAACTTGATGCCCAGCCCGCGCAGCTCCTTGACCGCGTCGTCGAGCCGGCGAAACGACATCACCTCGTCGCTCTCGTCGACCAGGAAATAGCTGCGCCCGCCGTCCTTCTTGAAGAACACGATCCATTCCCTGGCCAGGGTGGGATTGGCGATGATGTGGGTCGCCGAGATCTTCCCTGCCGCCTGCCTGTCCCGAACCTTCTCGCGCTTCATTGCCTTCCCGTCAGCTGTGTGGAAAGGCGGAATTATCGCATCATCGGTTCCCGCGGCGAAAAAACTCAGCGTGCCGCCATCGCCATTTCCATGCCCGGCACGGCCAGTTCCCGGCGGATGCTGCGGATCAGCCATTCGGTCTCCGGCGGCGCGCTGAGCTGCGGCGAGGGTATGGTGCGAGCTACGTAGCGGCCGTCGGCGGCCTGCAACTGCAACAACAGCGCGCCGTCGTGGCGGCTCTTGCTGGACAACTGGAACTCGGGAAAGGCAGCGGCGATTTTCTTCAGGTCGACAGACATGGTGCGCTCCATTTCTGAGAAGTTGGACGGAGGCCCGCCGCGCGGCGGGCAGGCGCAGTCTGGCTAACGGATGCGACCGAATGATGACGCCGGCGACGAACCAATTCGCCCGCCGTGGCGTCCCAGAAAGGACGCGACGAATTTCACCCAACGGAAAACGCCTGGCGGCAAGCGGCCATCGGTGGTCGATCGTCATCGGCACGCACACAGCAAGGAGATGGAATGTTCCGTACGGCTTATCGGGAAATAGGCCTGTTCGGCCTGGTCAAGCGCACCGTGAACGAGTTCCTCGAGGACGACATGCCGACCTACGCCTCGGCCCTCGCCTACCAGATGCTGTTCTCGCTGTTTCCGTTCCTGCTGGTGCTGATCACCCTCGTAGGCTACCTGCACCTGCCGGAGTTCTTCGCCTGGCTGCGCGAGCAGGCGGCGTTGCTGCTGCCGCCCGAGGCGATGGATCAGGTCAACCCGGTGATCGACCAGTTGCAGCAGCAGAAAGGCGGCCTGCTGTCGATCGGTATCGCGGTGGCGCTGTGGACCTCCTCGGCGGGCATCCGCTCGATGATGATCGCGCTCAACGCCGCCTACGACGTGAAGGAGAGCCGCCCGGTATGGAAGCGCTTCTCCCTGTCGATCCTCTACACCCTCGGCATCGCCCTGTTGTTGCTGGTGGCGGCCGGCCTGATGGTCACCGGGCCGCAGGTAATCGCCTGGATCGCCGGCCTGGTCGGTCTGGAACAGTACCTGGTGACGCTCTGGACCTGGCTGCGCTGGCCTCTTGCGGTGTTCCTGCTGATGCTCGCGGTGGCGCTGTTCTACTACTTGGTGCCGGATGTCGAGCAGCGTTTCCGCTTCATCACTCCCGGCTCGGTGCTCTCGGTGATCGCCTGGATCGCCGCGTCCCTCGCCTATGGCTTCTACGTGAAGAACTTCGCCAACTACAACGCCATGTACGGCAGCATCGGGGCGATCATCATCCTCCTGCTGTACTTCTACCTGTCGGCGGCAGTGGTGCTGTTCGGCGCAGAACTGAACGCGGTGATCGAACACCATTCGGAAGACGGCAAGGACCCTGGCGAACGCGAACTTCCGGACAACGACGACCCCGAACTCAAGGCTTGAGCAGGGCGTCGGCCTCGCTGACGCTGGCCTTGCCGGTGGCGCGCCGGTACAGACACAGCTCGCGGCCCTGGCGGCCCTGCATGTGCGGCTGCGGATAGCGGCCCTGCAGGAGCAGCGCCGAATAGCCCACCTCATCGTCGAAGGGCAGTACCTGCCCCACCGCGCGTACCTGGCGCAAGCCGCTGGCTTTCAGGCAGGCGGCACGCACCATGGCGTCGTGCGCCTGCCACGCCTCGGCCGTGGAAGCCCAGGCCGGCGCCGAACCGAGCAGCAGGCAGACCAGCGATCCCGCAACCACCCTCGACATTGCGCACCTCGCATCGCCGGAAACAGGCAGGAAAAGAGAAGCCCCCGGGACCACAGCGGCAACTAAAGGCCCCGGGGGCGATGAGGCGGCAGTTACACCTCGCAGCAATGGACATTGCCCCGCGAAAAATAGTTCTACGCTCGCCGACGAAGCGCTCAGCCGGCCCAGCCCAGCACCAGCGCAGCCAGGACGAGGTAGCGGAGCGTCTTGGCCAGGCCGACGATCAGCAGGAAACTCCAGCAGGGCTCACGCATGATGCCGGCCACCAGCGTCAGCGGATCGCCGATGACCGGCACCCAACTGAGCAGCAGGGTCCAGCGGCCGTAGCGGCGATAGTGTCGCTGCGCCCTGAGCAACTGCACCTCGCCCACGGGAAACCAGCGGCGACCGCGGAAATGCTCGAGGTAGCGACCCAGCCACCAGTTGACCCAGGAACCCAGCACATTGCCGACGATGGCCAGCGCCAGCAGCCACGCGACCGACTGGCCGCCGCGCAGCAGCAAGGCGGCCAGCACGGTTTCCGACTGCAACGGCAGCAGGGTCGCCGAACCGAACGCCGAGAGGAACAGCCCGGCGTACGCGGCCCAGTCAGTCAACACCGAACGCTCCCAGCGCCATTCGCATCCCCACTCCAATCCGAAAAAAACTGACCTGGGACAGCCGTCCCGAGGCCGGCGAAGCATACCCTGGCAGGCAAGGGCATTTCCCCGGTTATCCGAAAAGGAGGCAGGCCATGTTCATTCCCGGCCACCTGCATCTCGCCTCGGCCAGCGAAGTCGACCGCCAGGCATTCGATATCCACCTGCGCTACCGGGTCCTGGAGGCCGAGGCCCGCCCGGTGGCCGTACACTTCGACATGGAGGGCCGGATCGACGGCCAGCCTTTCAGCGAAAGCTTCGAACTGCCACGCGACGCCGCCGTGCATTTCGCCAGCCGTGCCAGTCGCCTGGCCCGGCGCCACGGCCTGCGCTTGCGGCAGGGACCGATCGTGCGCCAGCGCCGCGAGTACGACGCTATGTTCGACGACCTGCGCCGACGCCTGAAACTCAAGAGCGGCGAAGCGATCGACCTCGACCGCTACCTGCGCGGCGAGGCCGGGGCATCCTGAAACGGCTCTCCCGCATGCTACGGAAACCCCCGACGCAGGCCATGCCGTGCAACTTTCAGCGAAGCGGGCGACTCCATACCTAGGTAACCATCCTCGTCAAGGAGACCGACATGACTCTGAAAACCCGCTCCGCTCGCGCCAAGCAGGCTATCCAGGACCAGGCCATGGCCGAACTGCAGGACCTGATCGCCGAGGTGGACCAGTTGATGAGCGGCACCGGCAGCCTGGCCGGCAAGGAGGGCGCGAACCTGCGTGAACAGATCAATTCCGTGCTGCATCGTGGTCGCGACGCCATCGAGCGCACCCGCCGCGGCGTGGTGCAACGCAGCCAGGCGGCCGCCGAAGCGACCGAGGAATACGTCGAGGACCACCCCTGGCAGACCATCGCCGTCTCGGCCGGCGCCGGCTTCCTCCTCGGCTTGCTGGTGGGCCGCCGCTAGGGCGTTTCCGCAGGCAACAGAAAGCCCGCGCTCGGCGGGCTTTTCGGCAAGGCAAGGGCCTTGGCTCAGGCGGAGATCGCCGCCTCCAGCGGCCAACTCAGTTCCCAGGTTCCCTTCAAGGCTTCCGCCTCGTCACGACTGGTGAAGGGTCCGGCCCACATGGCACCGTCCACCATCAGGATCCAACAGGCCAGCAATCCCTTGCTGCGCAGCGATTCGGGAACGGACGTCCCCACCAGCACGGCGACTTCGATTCTGGACATAGGCTGACTCCGGTTATCATTAGCTTGCTAATAATAAGCGCCCGCCCCTTCGCCATGAAGCGCGCCGCGCACAACAGTCTTTTTCATCTGCGACAAAATTACCCACCCCCGGCTCCCACGGCAGCCCTGCCGTCCCGCCGGCTATAGTGGAAAAACAGCGAGTCCAGGAGGAACCGTCATGGACACCAGCCCGCACACCTTTTCCAACCTGTTCCGCCAGTTGGGGCTCCCCGCTGGGCGGGACGACATCGTCGCCTTTCTCGCCCGGCACCACCTCGAGGAGGGCACGGCGCTGCCCGATGCGCCATTCTGGAACCCTGCCCAGGCCAGCTTCCTGCGCGAGGCCCTGGCCGAGGACTCCGACTGGGCCGAACAGGTCGATGAACTGGCCTTGCAACTGACCCGCTGAAAAAAACGCAAACTGATGCGCTGACGGCTCTATCGTGCGGAACTTGCTATGAGTTGGCGGGGAATTTCAAGTCACCGGCATCGATAGCCACTATCAGCCCAAAGCATTTTTCCCCAGCGGAGCGGCGTGAGATCGTAGCGGCGTCGGGAGAACCCCAAGTCCCCGACGCTCCTTTGAAGACCATCGCCCTCCCCCCGCAGATGGTCTTTTTTTTGCCCGCGATTCGGCCGTGCCCCGACCGGCTGGCCCAGGACATGGAACATTCCGTTACGTCCCCCACTGAACTTTTCACCCGTGCCTCGGTGTCTTACCCTGCTCGCGTTACCACGTAAGGAGAACCTCAAGGACATGAAAGCACTACTGATCGCCGCCGGCGTTGCCGCTCTTTCCAGCACCGCCATGGCCGCCAAACTGGATGAAAAGGTTCCCTACCCGAAGGCAGATGCCGGCTTCACCCGCCAGGTCATCCACCTGCCGAAACAGGACGCGGAAGACGCATTCAAGGTCGAGATCATCGCCGGCAAGACCCTCGAGGCCGACTGCAACCAGCAGCGCCTGGGCGGCGAGCTGGAAGAGCACACCCTGGAAGGCTGGGGCTACTCCTACTACCGCCTGGACAAGGTCAGCGGGCCGATGAGCACGATGATGGCCTGCCCCGGCCAGAAGAAGGAGCAGCGCTTCATCCCGGTGGTCGGCGAAGGCTTCCTGCTGCGCTACAACAGCAAGCTGCCGATCGTGGTCTATGCGCCGAAGGACGTGGAGGTCCGCTATCGGATCTGGTCAGCGTCCGAAAAGGTCGAGAAAGCGGTCAGCGAATAAACGCCGCGCATGAAAAAGCCGCCCACGGGCGGCTTTTTCGTTGCGCCGGCGTCAGCCCGGCACCAGGCCGATGTTCAGGCCGGAGTCCACGGTGATCCGGTAATGCGTGGTCTGCCCGTTCTGCACATGCACCACCTGCTTGGGCGCCTCGCCGCGGCAGATCCCATCGCCCTGCACGGATACCACCCGCAGCCCCGCCGGAAGACGGAAACGCGCGCTCTCGCCGGCCTGGATCTCAGCGGCCAGGCGGCTATCGATGATCAAGCGGGTATTGCAGACGCTGCCGAGGAACTCGCGGTCCCGGGAAACCACCAGGAAGGCGTCGCCGTCGTCACGGAACTGGTAGTTGTACAAACGCTCCTTCGGTACCTGGTCCGTCTCGTCGAGCGAGGGCGTCGATGTCGAACAACCCGCCAGCAAGACGGCCCCCAGTAGCATCCCCAAAATCCGCATAGTGACCCCAATCCGTTCATCGAAATGCCGCACCCCATCCTCGCCGGGGCAGACCTTCATGGCTTGCGGTCGTACTTCCTCCCTGAACCGGCACCACAGCGCACGTCCGTCTAAGGTAGGCGATTTGCCCCGGCCAAGGCGAGCGCGAATGGCGCTGAAGAAAAAAAATCCTCAGACGGAGGCCGCCTCGCCGGCCGGCAACGCGGAAGTCGGGAGGCCGAACAGGCGATCGAAGGCCCAGTTGAAGAGGAAGGTGTAGCACGGGATCAGGACGATAAGCGCCAGGTCCAGCCAGAACGCCTCCAGCAGGGAAATCCCCATCCACCAGGCAATCAGCGGGATCAGGTAGACCACCAGGGTCAGCTGGAAGCCGATGGCGTGCGCCACCCGCCGCGCAATGCTGCGTCCGCGCACGGCCTGGCGCCGCTCCCAGAACTCGAACAGGCAGTTGTAGATGAAGTTCCAGGTCACCGCGACGGTGGTAATCACCACCGCCAGGGGGCCGGTGGTAGTGGGCGTGGAACCGGCGAGCAGGGCCAGCCCCAGGGTCGAGATACTCATCCCGATCAATTCGTAGGCGGTCACGTAGACCAGTTTGCGCTTGATGCCTTGCACGTGGACCTCTCGGGCGTGATAGCGGAAAGGCGGGCAAGGTTGGATCAATTTTCTTGACAGAAAAAGTCAACAGCTTTCAGATCTGCTGATAGGAGAATTGCCATGAACTTTTCCAGCGATACCATCGAGCTGTTCCTCGCCGTCCTCGACCGCGGCTCCTTTTCCGGCGCCGCCCGTGCCTTGGGTCGAGTGCCTTCGGCGGTGAGCATGGGCATCGCCAACCTGGAGGCGGAGCTGGGTTTCGCCCTTTTCGAGCGAACCCACCGCGAAGCCCGTCCTACGGCGCTGGCCAGGGCCCTGGCACCGCAAGCGCGGATGATCGCCGAGCAGCTCGCCCAGTTGCAGGTGCATGCGCTGGAACTCTCCCAGGGATTGGAAAGCCGCCTGTCGCTCGGCGTGGTTGCGGACATCGACAGCAGGCGGCTGTTCGGCGCCCTCCGCACCCTTTCCGAGCGCTACCCGCTGCTCGATGTCGAGGTGCTCAGCGCGGCGCAGGACGATGCCCTCGCCCTGCTCCATGGCGGCCGGATCAGCCTGTGCTTCGGATTCGCCGGCATCAGCGTGAACCCGCAGGAGCGCTTCCAGTATGTCGGCGCGGAATCGCTGGTCGCGACCATCTCGCCGCACCATCCCGCCCTGCAGAAGCCGGGGCAGGCGCTGTACCTGGAAGAGCTGGTGAACGTGCGGCAGATCCTGGTCGCCAGTTGCGACCTACCGTTGGCCGACACCCGTCCGCTGATTGCCGGCGCCTGCTGGCGCACCGACAGCCTGGGCACGGCGCTGGAAATGGTCGAGGCGGGGATCGGCTGGGGCAATTTCCCGTTGTCCCGGGTCGCGCCGCTGCTGGCAACGGGAAGGCTGGTACGCCTGGACTTCAGGAATACCAAGAACGAGCTGAAACTGCCTGTCCACGCTATCTGGCTGAAAAACCAGCCATTGCGCAAGGCCGCCCAGGAACTGGTTGGCATGCTGGCCACCCGTCCCGATTGAAGCGTTATGCAATGCACTTCACAGAAAAAACGAGACCCGTCACGCGAATCGCCGCACACGCCGGCTCCCCGGCCTCCAGTACTTGATCTCGATCAAGCGCAGCGCCGGCCATAGGCAGATGATCGTTCTGCGGCCATCCTCCGTTTGCGGCCGTAGAGCTCCGGACACTTCATGCTAGGGGGGCCGGAGCTCTTCCCTCTTCCTCGCGGCTCAGGAACAGGTCCTGGCCGCATCGATGAAGGCCCCGCGGGTGACCCAGGGCTGCTGGTCATGGATTCGCACCAGGCTGCCACCCCTCGCCGGCTGCACCTCCAGCCACTGACCGGCGTCCGCCAGGCGATAGCCGCGGCCTTCCTCCACCAGCGCCACGCCCGGCGCCTGGCGTTGCCACTTGGGCAAGACGCACATCGCGTAATCGTAGGGAGCCTTGCTGGTGCTGGCGGCCAGCGCCGGGGCGTTCGAAGCGGGAGGCGAGGCACAGGCGGACAGGGCCAGGGCGGCGAATACAGCGATAAGAATCTTCATGTCACGTCCCTCTTTGTCGATCCGTTCACGATTCGACGGTATCACCGCCCAAAGCGAGAACTGCAGCGACTTCGCGGCATGGTACTTATCGATAAGGTTGATATTGCAGGCGCATGACGAAGCGATCCGGCAACGCCCGATTCAGAGCCTATGGAAGGGGCTTTCCTTGCACTTTGGTTATTAGCAAATGACTCGAAGCTTTCTTGGATCGAACAATGTTCTGGTATTGTTGCGCCGCCAACGGGAGAAACAAGAAACCAGAACCGCCACGCACGGTAAATGGGACAAATGACTCCCGTGCACTTCGAACCTTGCGCTTCCTTCAATTTCAGCGCACATCAAGCCAACAACCAGGAACAATAAGATGTTGAAGAAAAGGATTTGCCTGCTGGCACTGGGCATCGCGACTGCAAGCCAGGCGATGGCCAATGACCAAGAAGCAGCAAAGGGGTTTGTCGAGGACAGCCACCTCGATCTGTTCTTCCGCAATGCATATATCAAACGCGACAAGAAGTACGGTACAGAGGACCAAGCAGAGTGGGGCCAGGCTGCAACCGCGACCTTCACTTCCGGCTTCACCCAAGGAACCATCGGGATAGGTGTGGACGTGTTCGGTATGTACGCTGTTCGCTTGGACGGCGGGAAGGGTCGTAGCGGCGCCGCCGGTATCGACTTCTTCAAGCAGGGCGACAGCGGCTCCGCGGCGGACGATCTGTCCAAGGGCGGCGCGGCGGTGAAGTTCCGCATCTCCAACACCGTGCTCAAGTACGGCGACCAGATGCCCAGCCTGCCGGTGCTCAGCTACGACAACTCGCGCCTGCTCCCGGAAAGCTACAGCGGCACCCTGATCACCTCCAAGGAGATCGAGGGCCTGGAGCTGAACGCCGGTCGCTTCACCGCGGAATCCCGCAAGAGCGCCGAAGGGCGCGACAGCGGCGGCCTGAAGAGCATCAACGTGTTCGGCGGCAAGTACGCCTTCACCGATCACTTCAACGCCTCGCTGTACGCTTCCGACGTCGAGGACGTACTGAAGAAGCAGTACATCAACCTGAACTACACCATCCCGCTGCAGGCCGACCAGTCGCTGAACTTCGACTTCAACGGCTATCGCACCAAGCTGGACAGCGACTTCGCCGACCAGAACTTCAACGGTAACCGCGACAACAAGATCTGGAGCCTGGCGGCGTCCTACACCATCGACGCCCACACCTTCATGATCGCCCACCAGCGCAACACCGGCGACACCGGCTACAACTACGGCTGGTACCAGAACGCCGGCGGCATCGGCGACGGCGGCACCACCATCTGGCTGGCCAACTCCTACTGGTCGGACTTCAACGCCGAGGACGAGCGTTCCTGGCAGGTCAGCTACGCCCTGGACTTCGCCAAGTACGGCGTGCCCGGCCTGACCTACCGCGTAGCCTACGTGCGCGGCGACAACATCAAGACCGCCGAGACCAGCAACGGCAAGGAGCGCGAGATCTTCAACCAGGTCCAGTACGTGGTGCAGAGCGGTCCGGCCAAGGACCTCACCCTGCGCCTGCGTAGCTCGTTTGCCCGCGTTTCTGCTGATGCCCGCGATAGCTACTTCAGTGGCGGCAACGAAATCCGTGCCTTCGTCGAGTACCCGTTCAGCGTGTTCTGATCGAACCCACGAGCGCGACGAGAACCCCGGGCCAGTCCCGGGGTTTTCTTTTTTGCGTTTCGTGCGCCAGTTCAACCTTATCGGGTAGAGCCGTACAGCTTCGGAAAGCCAGTGATAGCATTCGCTCTCGCTTGCCATTGCTTATCGATATCGACAATGCCGTTCCGGAAACACCTTCTGCTCCCCCTCCTCGGTCTTGCCTTGCTGCTCGGCGGTTGCGGCCCTAGCGTCAGCTACTCCTACATTCCGCCGACCAGCGATGCCGGCCTGCACTGCGTGAGCCAGTGCAATGCCGAGAAGCGCCAGTGCAAGACCCTCGCCAAGCTGCAGCAGCGCCAGGACGAGGCGCTCTACCAGGCGCAGAGCACGGCCTACAACTACTGCATGCAGAACAGCGACAAGAAGAAGCGCAAGTCCTGCCCCTACCCGCAGCGCAACTTCGATTTCGGCGACGACTGCCAGGACGAGTACCGCAGTTGCTACCAGTCCTGCGGCGGCACCATCCGCCGCATCGTCCACCAGGACTGAGGCGCGACGTCCGGCAGGCATCCCGGACGTGCGGCAATACCGTCAGGCGAAGACGAAGTACTTGCGCACCGTCTCCACTACCTCCCAGGTACCACGCAGGCCCGGCTCGATGACGAACACGTCGCCCGCCCTCAGGTGCACCGGTTGCTCGCCTTCCGGGGTGATGATGCAGTAGCCGTCGAGGAAGTGGCAGAACTCCCAGCGTTCGTAGTTCACCTCCCACTTGCCCGGCGTGCAGATCCAGGTGCCCATCAGCTTGCTGCCGTCCGCCGAGGCGTATGCGTTGAGGTTGACGGTATGCGGATCGCCGTCGATCCGCTTCCACTTGGTGGCGTCCAGCACGGGTACGGGACAGGTATCGCGCAGTACGGTGATGAAATCTGACATGGTCGCTCCAGGAAGGCAGTGGATGAATGCCTCACCATAGGGCCACGCGCGGGGCGCCGGTTGTCTGGGTTCGACATCGGCCTAGCTGAAAGCGCTAGGCAGCCCGGGCGCTCAGCGACGCCTGCCATTCAGCGCTGCCAGCAGGTCGCAGACCATGATCAGCAGCAGCATGGGTACGGCGAACGGAAAGAACGCCAGCGCCGCGTATTCGTAGGCCTGGCCCGTCCACCACAGGCAAAGGCTGGCGACCGCCACGAGCAGGAAGCTGGCGGCGACGATGAACTTGCACAAGCGCGAGGCGAACCTGAGCGTATCGTCCACGACGAATCTCCTTCGGCGACTCCCCCGCAGTCTGCCGAAACCGCTCTGTCCCGGCGGTGACGCAAGAATGACGATTCGGACAGAATTGTTACGCCTGCCGCAAAACTTCATTCCACTTTGTTAGCTGGCTAATCAAATTCCCCCTTGATATCGTCTTTTTCGCCAGATCCCCAAGGCCTGGCAAATGTCCCTTGTACAGGCCATTACCAACCCTCCCCCGCTTGGTAATGGCCTTTTTTTCCCTTCTGCCGTAGTCCATGGAGATCGCATGCCACGCATTGCCCTGGTCCTGGGTGTGCTGCTGGTCAGCGCCTGCGCACAACCTGTCACGCCGGACTCGATAGTCGAGGAATCGTTTTCCCGCAGCGCCAGCGAACGCCAGCTGGAAGAGCTGAACCGCCAGGGCCTTCCCTACGAGCAGTACCGGCTGCGCCGCCAGCGCATTCTCGGCCGCTGATCCCGGCGCCGCGCCTAGCGCTTCTTCGGCACCACCGCCCGCACCGCCTCGCAGACGACCAGCCCGACCATCAGCGGGATCAGCAGCGGCAGGATCGACATCGAGAGGTTTTCCGCTCCCGAGCTGAGGAGAAACGGAAACTGGCTGAGGAAGGCGACCATCGCCAGGCTGAGCAGGATCAGCAGGCCGTAGAGGCATGACGCCAATTTCAGAGCTTTTTCCATGACCGGGTAGAAAGTGAAGGATTCGGAAGAAAATCTACCCGCCCCGCTCCCCCGGTATGGCGAGAAGCAAGATTTTTTCAGATTCGGGTGCCCCGAAAAGACGCGAACCCGACCGACCGATCACCCCTCCATGCCCGTCGCGACAACCCGATCGGTCGGGTCCGGACTTGCAACATACCGCCGTGCCGATATCACGTCGCCTACCGGAACAAGGAGTTGTTCTTTTCGACGAACGTCCTCACCTCCCGCTATCGCCCGCCCATCGCGACCTCGTATGCTCGCCGGGCGATGCCTCATGCCAGCAACCCTCACCCACAAGGGAGCAACACGATGAGCAACCTGCCTGCGATCATCCTGGTCCACGGCTTCTGGGGCGGCGCCGCCCACTGGAGCAAGGTCATTCTCGAACTGAAACGCCTCGGCCACGACAACCTGCATGCCGTCGAACTACCGTTGACCTCGCTGGCGGACGATGCCGAGCGGACGCGCAAGATGATCGCGCAGCAACAGGGGCCGGTCCTGCTGGTCGGACACTCCTATGGCGGCGCGGTGATCACCGAGGCCGGCAACCAGCCGAATGTGGTCGGGCTGGTCTATATCGCCGCCTTCGCCCCCGACAGCGGCGAAAGTCCCGGCGGCATCACCCAGGAGCACTTGCCCCTGGCCGCAGCGAACCTGGCGCCGGACAGCGATGGCTATCTCTGGGTGAAGGCGGACAGGTTCCACGAAAGCTTCTGCCAGGATCTCGCTGCGGACGAAGGGCTGGTCATGGGCATCACCCAGAAGGCTCCGCTGGCCAGCACTTTCGGCGATGCCATCGGCAGCCCGGCCTGGAAGAGCAAGCCCTCCTGGTACCAGATTTCCAGCGCCGATCGCATGATTGCGCCGGAGAACCAGGAGCGGATGGCCGCGCGGATCGCACCGAGGAAGATCGTCACCCTCGATGCCAGCCACGCGTCACTGGCCTCGCGAGCGAAGGAAGTAGCGGCGCTGATCGACGAGGCCGCCGTGGCCACCGCCCACTAGCGCCGCGCAGGACGCGGCAGCAGGCCTGGCCTGCTGCCGCGGCGGGCTCAGAGGCCGAGGGCGGACAGGTCGAGGCGGCCGTCGGCCATGGGCGGACACCAGAAGTAGCTGCCGCTGATCGGCCGGGTGAAACGGAACAGGCCATCGAGCACCCCGTCTTCCACGCCGATCATCCGTAGCCACTGGACCTCGAAGGCCTCGAACGAGCGGCCGAAGGCGGCGAACAACAGCCCCGCGCGGTGCTCGTCGGACCAGGGCGCGCCGCGCCGCAGGAGGAACGCGGCGGGCTCGAAGCTTTCCTGCTCGGTGCGCTTGACGTGGGCGTAGGCCGGCGCGTCTTCCAGTTCTTCATCGTCGGACTTGCGGCGGCCGATGATGTTGTCCATCTCCTCGCCGGGGATCGCCTGCATCCGGTCGAAGTCATGCAGCCACTGCTGGACAGCAACGAAACTGCCGCCATCCAGGCCCGCACCGCGCCCGGAGACCAGCGCGGCTTCGAGCGCCGCATCGCCCTTGGGGTTCTCGGTGCCGTCCTTGTAGCCGGACAGGTCGCGGTCCTCGCCGTAGAGGAACGCATCCACCGCGCCGGTCCGCTGGAAGGCCGGCGCCAGCGACCGTTCCAGCGCGTGCGAGCGCAGCGTCACCTCGCCGCGATCCTCGCCGCGCAGCCAGCACCACAGCGCGGAGGGCGTGGACGGCAGGTCGATGCCGGGCGCGGCGAGCACCGGATAGTCCTTCATGCCCTCGACGGTCTTGCCGAGGCTGAGCATCAGCGAATGGCCGATACCCACCACCAGCTGGTAACCATCGGTGGCCGCGGCCAGGCTGGCCAAGGTCGCGGCCACCTGCTCGGGTTGGGAAATACTGAAAAACAGGTAGCGACCCACCACCGGAATCGGGGTGAGAATGCCTGGCTGAGCCGCGCTCATGTTGCCTCCATCTATCATCAGGCCGTGCGCCGCTCGTGGCGATGCACCTTCGATCTCGTTCTGGTTCGAGCAATGCTCGGTCTCGGAGCGCAGCGGCGGGCGACGCCAAGCGAAGCGGCTCCGAAATACCCGCGCATCCTAAACCGGTGCAACGCCAGAGACCACTCGAAGACGAGGGAAAAGCGCGAAGCCGGACCTGCGTCGCTCAGAACTCCATCGGCATGAGACCGACCACCAGGCCGGCGACGGCAAGAGCAAACACCAGCAGGGCCTTGGCGAGTTCGAGATGATGGGCGTTCATGGGCTTACCTGTCGGAGGGAAAGCCTGACGCTAGACGCCGAACATTGCAGTTGTGCAATCAGTCCCGGTCCGCTTGCGGCGAAACCGCTCCGCTCGCCGAAAGCAGGCCCAGCGCATGCTCCAGCGCCGCATCCAGGACCTTGTCGCGCGCCACCTCGCTCGCCTGGGCACGCGCGAGAAGCACCGCGCCGACCGACAGGCAGGTGAGCACCCAGGCCCGGTTCTCGTCGCCCATCAGTTCGGCCAGCCGCCGTTGCCGTTGTTCCAGGGCGCGTTCGAAGGTTTCCCGCACCTCGGGCCCTGCCCGGCCCACCTCGGCGGCCAGCGCCGGAATCGGGCAGCCCATGTCGGCATGCTGCGCATGACCGCGACTGAGGTAGAGACGGGTGGCGCCGGCCAGTTGCTCCAGGCTGTCCAGCGGAAAGGCATCGTGCTGGGCGCTCAGCTCGCGCTGCAGGATCGCTTCGAGCAACTCCGCCTTGCTGGAGAACTGCGAGTAGAACGCCCCGGTGGTAAGACCAGCCGCCTTCATCAAGGTGTCCAGGCCGGTGCTGGCGAAGCCCTGGCGCTTCACCAGCGGAGCGGCCTTGCTCAACAGCAGGGCGCGGGTGGCCTGTTTCTGTTCCGGTTTGTAGCGCATGCCGACTATCCGTTGGTTGGGGAGACGATGTCGTCACATTGGATAATGATCGTTATATAACGCTCGTTATCCAATGAGGAAGCCGCAATGACTCTAGCACCGCGACACCTGCGCATAGAACAACGAGGACGCGTCCTGCAAGTCCTGCTCGACAATCCCCCGGCGAACTTCCTCACCACGGCGGTGATGCAGGAACTGGCCGACCTGCTGGACGACCTGGAGCAGCGCCAGGACATCGGTGCCGTCATCCTTTCCGGAGCGGCGGATGGGGTCTTCCTGACCCACTTCGACGTCGACGAGATCGAGCGCGCCGTCGCCCCCATCACCTTCTCCATGCCGGCCTGGCTGACACGCCTGCTGCTGGAAAGCGAAAGCCTCCTGCGCCACTTGCCTGGGGCGAGGAAGCTGCTGCGGCGCACCCTGCTGGCAGGCGTCGCCGACATGAACCTGTTCCATGAGGTCACCGCGCACATGCGCCGCATGGACAAGGTGTTCATCGCCGCGATCAACGGCCTGGCCCTGGGCGGCGGCTGCGAGCTGGCGCTGGCCTGCGACCTGCGCCTGATGGCCGAGGACGACCAGGTGGAACGCTTCCTCGGCCAACCGGAAGTACTCATCGGCCTGATACCGGGAGGCGGCGGCACCCAGATGCTGGCGCGCAGCCTGGGCGTGGCCAAAGCCCTGGAGTTGTGCCTGGAAGGACAACTGCTGGAGCCGCGCCAGGCTCTTGCGCTGGGCCTGGTCAACGGGCTGGCGCCAGCGGAGGAGCTACTGGAAGCCGCCGACGCGCTGGCGCAACGCCTGTCCCGGCGCTCGCCGCAGGCGGTGCACCTGATCAAGCGTTCGATCTACCAGGCGGCTTCCCGCGACTGGACGGAGGGCATGGCCAGCGAAAAGGCCGGCTTCCTCTCCGCCGCCTCCCAGGGCAATACCCGCCGCGCCATGCGCGAATACATCGAACGGGTGCGCACCATCACCCGTGAAGAGCGTCCTTTCCGCCGTGCGGATTTCGACGACCTGACCGAAGGCAACGCCATCGACATGGCCTACAGGTGATCTGCATGACTGCCTCCTCTTCCCCGGTTTCCGCCACGCCCTGGCTGACCCTGAGCATTCGCCTGATGGCCGGCGGCTTCCTGCTGTTCTTCGGCCTGGCCCTGGCCACGCTGCTCCTGCGGCTCGACCAGTCGCTGCTCGACTCCGACGCCGGGCGCCTGCTGCTCCGCCTGGTTCGCTGGGGCGACCAGCAAGGCGGCGGACAGCACTATGAGCTGATGATCTCGACGATCTACCTGGTCTGGGGCGCATTCCTCTGGCGCGCCGCCAGCCAGCCCTTCCGCCACCGGCTGTTCATCGACTTCACCGTGGCGGCCAATGCCGCGCACTTCGGCCTGATGTTCCTGCAGGGACTATTGATGCCCGGCGAACACATCCACCTGGCCGGCGATGTCCTGCTGGGCTGGGCCTCGCTGCTGCCGCTGATGCTGTTCTGGATACCGCAACGCAAGCGGGCAGCCCCTTCGCTCGCCGTCGAGCGGAGATGACGACGGTGCAACGGCCTCAAAGGGGCCTAGCAGTTCGAACAGGCTCCTCTTGATGCCGTTGCGGACTGGCCTATGCTCACGGTGTGTGCGAACCCCAAGGGTATTTCCCGACCAGCTCCCCCGCGGTCGGGATTTTTTTTGCCTGTCGCTCAGCGCACCGGATCGAAGGGCGAATAGCCCCGCCGGCGCAGGCTCGCCAGGGGCGCGAACAGCGGCTCCGGCAGATCGGCCCAATCGAACCAGGCCCAGCCGTCGCACTTGTCCGGCTCCATGAGGCGCGCCTCGGCATCCTCCGCGCAACCGGCCAGGATGAACGCGGTGAGGTAGTGTCGCCCCTCGAAGACGTCATTGCTGAACGGGCCGTGGCGCAGTTCGCTCAGCGCCAGGCCGGTCTCTTCCAGGGCTTCGCGCAGGGCGCAGTCCTCCACCGCCTCGCCGAACTCGAGATGGCCGCCGGGCGCCGACCAGCAGCCAGCGCCGTGGCTGCCCTTGCGGCGCCCCAGCAATACCTTGCCGTCCCGCAAGATCAGGACGCCCACGCCTACCTGCGGTACCGGCATCGTCGCACTCCTGCTTCGGGATCAGAGATGGAGCGTACCGCTCATGTACAACGCCGCCTTGCCGGAGATGACCACCCGCTCGCCGCGCACGTCGCATTCCAGGCGCCCCTTGCGCGCCCCGCCCTGCTCGGCGCTCAGCCGGGTCTTGCCCAGGCGCTGCGCCCAGTACGGCGCCAGGGAGGTATGCGCGGAACCGGTCACCGGGTCTTCGTTGACGCCGACGTTGGGCCCGAACCAGCGCGAGACGAAATCGAAGCGCTGGCTGCGCGCGGTCACCGCCACCCCGCGGCACGGCAGGCCCTTCAGCCGGGCGAAGTCAGGCGCCAGGGCAGCGATCGTCTTTTCGTCGTCGACCACCACGAGGTAATCGTCGGTCTTCAGCACTTCCGCCTCGACAATGCCCAGCGCCTCCAGCAGTCCGTCCGGTGTCGCGCAAGGTTCCGGACGCTTGGCCGGGAAGTCCATCGCCAGCGAGTCACCCTCGCGCCGCACGCTCAGCTCGCCGCTGCGAGTGGCGAAACGCAGTACCGGGGAAGCGTCGTCGAGCTTGTGGATCAGCACCCAGGCCGTCGCCAGGGTCGCGTGGCCGCACAGGTCCACCTCGACCTGCGGCGTGAACCAGCGCAATCGATAGTCGCCGTCGCGGCCGACGACAAAGGCGGTTTCCGAAAGATTGTTCTCTTCCGCGATGGCCTGCAGGCGCTCGTCGTCCAGCCAGGCATCGAGGGGGCAGACCGCCGCCGGATTGCCCTGGAAGGGACTGTCGGCGAATGCGTCGACCTGGAAGATCGTCAGTTCCATGTTCCGGACTCCTGTATTGATGGGCTGCGCACCTTAGCAGCCGGACCTCGACCAGGACAATGCCGCGCCCCCGCGCGGTTGCGCCAGCGCAGGCGCCTCGCTCAGATCTGCCGGATATCCAGCAGCGCCCAGACCTGGTAACCCTGGCGCTTGGCTTCCTTCTCCGCCTCCAGTTGCGCGGTGACCTTGCTGATGGAGCGCGAGCGATGTTCGAAACGCAGCGGCAATCCCGCCCCGTCCTTGCGCACGCTCAGTTCGACGATGGTGTAGCGGACCGGCTGGCTAGCCTCGGTCCGGGCCTTTTTCGGTCGTGTTTCGGCAAGGCCCAGCGCCTTGCGCATCTGTTCTTCAGAGTAGATTTCCTGCACGCATTCACCCAGATTGAATAAAACCCGCAAATCCTATTGGTTCGCGACCCCACTTGCCAGGATAGTCGGCGAAGCGGGTCACACATCGACGCGAAAATCGCGCCTACCAGATCCGGCAGCTTCATCGAAACCGCCGCCGACATAAGCTGTGGGCGCTGTACATCCCTGGATCCTTTCCCGGCCTGCTCCACGCGGCCGGGATTTTTTTTGCCCGCCGCAGCCGTTTCCCGGACAACGCGTCAATCGGTTACGTCATTGCGCCATCGCGATTGTGGTACCGCACGCCTTGAAGTATGAAAACACACCGCCATTCCCGCGCGGACATACTGCCCAAGACCCATCCATGCCACGAACCAGAACAACAATAATCGCCGCCACCCTGCTGCTGGCCAGCTCCCTGCTCCACGCCCAGGAGCAGATGCCCGCCGCAACGCCAGCCTCGAACCTGCTCACCGCCGCAGTCGCCTGGCGGCAGACCGCCGCCGAATACCGCGCCCTCTACTACCAGGGCTTCAACGTTGCCCGCGATCGACTGGACCGGGCGCTGGCCGCGCGCCAGCCCGGGGCGAGGAAACCGGCGATCGTCAGCGACCTCGACGATACACTGCTCGGCAGCAACAGCTACTGGAGCTTCCTGCTCAGCCAGGACAAGGAGTTCTTCGACGACGCCGTCTGGGACCGTTGGGTCGCAGCCAACGGCCCGAGCCTGACCCCCGGCGCCCTGGAGTTCCTCGAATACGCCAGGTCCCGAGGCGTGGAGATTTTCTACGTGTCCAGCCGCGACCAGGGCGAAAAGACCCTGGAGTATGCCCTGGGCAACATGCGCGCCCTGCGCATGCCGTTCGCCGACGCAGAGCATGTGACCATCCTGCGCGACAGCTCGAATAAAGAGCCGGCGCAGAAGGCCATCGCCGCGCAGTACGACGTGTTGCTGATGCTCGGCGACAACCTGAACGACTTCCAGCGCCGCTACTACGTCGACGACGTGATGCAGCGCAACCGGCTGCTCGACGAGGACCGCAAGGCATTCGGCGAGAAGTACGTGATCTTCCCCAATCCCACCGACGGCCATTGGATGAAAGCCATCTTCGGTGAATCGGAACCCGCCGACACGCCGGCCAACCGCGCCCGCTTCCGCGCTGCGGCGAGCCAGGGCGCCTGGAAGGGCGGCGACTGAAACCCTACACGGCGCACCAGGGAAGGTCCGTCGTCAGTCGAGCGCCGCGCACTCCGCGCAAACGTAGTGCCCGTCCGCGTCCCTCGCTACCAGCACGTCCTCGCAGCAAGCGCAGGGTTGCCAGGCCGGCCCGGCTTCGCTCTCCTCGCCGCCATCGGCGTAGTCTTCGGCGGACGCCGCGTCGAACTCGTCCTCCAGGTATTCGTTGTCCAGCAGGTGGTCGTGCTCGGGCTCGTGGATGTCGTCTTCGTCGCGCATGTTCGACCGTCGTCTCGCTGGAGGTGGCGGACTTATAAATGCGCCCGCCCGTCACGTCAACGTCCGTTCGCAGCGGGCCGGCAAAAGGACGCACCCACTCCGGGCGCTCGTCGAATTGCCCTAGAATCGCCCCTGCCTCCTGCCACCGACCCAAAGCATCATGAGCAAACTCCAGCACATCGGCCTGTTCTTCTTCGTCCTCCTTTCCGCCGGTCTGGCCCTCGGCTACCAGCTCGACTGTGCGGACGGCAGTCACATCGAGACCTATCTGTTGCGCGGCCTGGGCGCCCGCCTGCTGGGCATCGACCTGTGCCTGCCGCCCAGCCACTGAGACCGGCAGCGCGGCGCCGCTAGCCGGCCAGTTGCAGCCAAAGCGAAAACACGCCCAGCGCACACCAGAAGCCGGCGAACAGAAACGGCACGCGTCGCGAGAACAGCAAGGTTTTCTCGAAGCTGCCGCGGTTGACCTCGCGTTCGCTGAACAATGGCGAATCATCGTAGGCCAGGCCGATTTCCGGATCGCTGTGCAGCAGGCAGGACTGCTTGAACTGCCAATGGCAGATGATCTCCGAGGATGCCTGGATGCCCGGCCAGGCATGCAGGGAATTGACGATCCCGAGCAGTGCCAGGAGCGCCGGCACTACCAGGGTGAACAGCTCGCCCCAGGCCGGGTTCAGGTTGGCCATCGACGAGGCGTAGGCGATGACCAGGAACGACTGTGCCGTCAGGTAGGCGTTGGTCCGACTGGATAGCTGGCCCGTCTCGTAGTGGATTTCCCGCCGGTAGAAGTCCAGCCGCTCCTTGGCTGAACAGAAGATCCGGACATCGGATTCTTGCGACAACGGCCCTCCGGGCATGATCAACCTGGACACAAGCACGACACCTCGAACGAGTGGATGGGCTTGTTTGGAAAGAACTGATCCACGCCGGTTCGGAATCTCCGACGACCGTTCCCCGCGCCGGTAACGATTTCCGCCACCGCCCCGCTGGCCATGGAACTCAACGGGGCCCTGGCCGCCGCACGCCTGCGCAAGGTAAAAAGGGCGATCCTCCCGGATCGCCCTCCTGCATCAGAACAACGCCCCCAGGTAAGCCGCCGCGCCGCCGCCGAACTGTGCACCGACGTTGACCCCGGCCATCAACAGGGCGCCACGGGACGATTGCAGCAATTGCCGCGACATGCTGGCGCCCAACGCGGCGGTCAATGGCGAGGCGCTCGCCAGCGCCACCGCCGCCAGCAGCTTGGGATCGAGGCCGAAGAGGATCGCCGTGCCCGAACCGCCGGCGATGACTCCCGCGCCGAGTTCGACGTACATGCAGGGCCCGGTGAAGTCGCCGCGGGACAGGTCGCGCCCCACCAGGCCGTCCGCGACCAAGACGGTTCCGGTGCTCGGCAACGCCTCCAGCGCACCGGCCCCGCCAACGCTCTTGCCCTTGACATTGAGGTTGACCTTGCCGAAGCGCGGCAGGCGCATGCCCAGTCCGATCCCGCCGCCCACCCCGCCATAGCGGAAGGACACGTTCTCACCCTCCGGCGAGAGCAACGTGATGGAGCCGCCGCTGCCCGCCAGGAAGGCCACGGTCACACCTCCGCCGCTGGCCGTCACATAGCGCCAGCGACTCTCGTTGAGGGGCAAGGGAATGGGAAGTTGCGACATGACTTCAATGTCCTTTTGAGGTCGGTTGGGAAGAACGCAGGCCCAGCAATCCCCTGAACCCGACAATACCGAAGAGTGCGCCGAAGCCGCAGAGGAAAGCGCTGGTTCCCCAGAGCGCGCCGGCATCGTCGACTATCGCGCTGGCCGCCGGCCGCCCAGCCTCGTAGAGGACGCGAACCGGCTCGCCCACCTGGTAGCCGAAGATGAAGCCGCCCTGGGGATAGGAAATCCGCTCGCCGGAAACACTGGTGAAATCGATCTGCGGATGCGAACCACCGGCATTCAAGGCGCTGACCGTCCCCTGGGCTTCCTGCGCAGTACGCAGGAAATGGTACCGCTCGACGGTCTTGAAACCGCCGGCGAGCAGGAGGCCGAGTCCGAGCAGGGAAAAAAGGGAAGCGTGAAGAAGTCCGCCGATACGCGAACCGGAAGAGGTCGTCATGAGCCTTGTCGCCTGAATCATCCGTGAAGGCGCTAGGGTCGGAAAAGACCGCCCCCGCTGTCAATAGCGGCTATGCGATGAAGCGCGAGCCCAGGCGAGCTCGGGCCGAGCGGCCTTTTTCGGGGCGCAAACGAAAAAAGGCGACCCTTTCGGATCGCCTTTCTTGTCCCGCCAGCAGCGCGGGATTTGTTTGGTAGGCACGATTGGATTCGAACCAACGACCCCCACCATGTCAAGGTGGTGCTCTAACCAACTGAGCTACGTGCCTGCTGATGGCGCGCATTCTACAGACCCCAAAAACACCGTCAAGCTTTTTTTTCGCTAACTCTCTGAAAAAGTGGAATTTTTATTTTCATGGGGTCCGTTGAAAATTTTGCACGGAGGCTAGCCGGCCGATTTCGACTCGGGTAGCATCCGGGCATCCGTAAAAAATAAAAAACAGAGGTGCAAGATGCCGCACACCCCCTACCCCTCCTCCTATTACGCCGCGTCGGCCAATCCCGCGCCGCCCCGCCCGGAACTCCAGGGCGAGGTCGAAACCGACGTCTGCGTGATCGGTGCCGGCTATACCGGCCTCTCCACCGCCCTGTTCCTGCTGGAGAATGGTTTCAAGGTCACCGTACTGGAAGCCGCCAAGGTCGGCTTCGGCGCTTCCGGGCGCAACGGCGGCCAGATCGTCAACAGCTACAGCCGCGACATCGACGTGATCGAGCGCACCGTCGGCAAGCGCGAAGCGCAGTTGCTCGGCGAGATGGCCTTCGAAGGCGGGCGCATCATCCGCGAGCGTGTGGCCCGCTACGGTATCCAGTGCGACCTGAAGGACGGCGGGGTGTTCGCCGCCTTCACCGAGAAGCAGATGGATCACCTGCGCGCACAGAAACAGTTGTGGGAACGCTACGGCCACAACCAGTTGGAGATCATGGACGCCAAGCGCATCCGCGAGGTGGTGGCGACCGACAGCTATATAGGCGGCATGCTCGACATGAGCGGCGGCCACATCCATCCGCTGAACCTCGCCCTCGGCGAAGCGGCGGCAGTGGAGTCACTCGGCGGCAGAATCTACGAGCAGAGCCCGGCGACCCGCATCGAGCGCGGCGCCAACCCGGTGGTGCATACCCCGCAAGGCAAGGTGAAGGCGAAGTTCATCGTGGTCGCCGGTAACGCCTACCTCAACGGCCTGGTCCCGGAACTGGCGGCCAAGACGATGCCCTGCGGCACCCAGGTGATCACCACCGAGCCGCTGAACGAGGAACTGGCCCACAGCCTGCTGCCGCAGGACTACTGCGTGGAAGACTGCAATTACCTGCTCGACTACTATCGCCTCTCCGGCGACAAGCGCCTGATCTACGGTGGCGGCGTGATCTATGGCGCTCGCGATCCGGCGGACATCGAGGCGATCATCCGGCCGAAGATGCTCAAGACCTTCCCGCAACTGAAGGACGTGAAGATCGACTTCGCCTGGACCGGCAACTTCCTGCTGACCCTCTCGCGCCTGCCCCAGGTCGGCCGCATCGGCGACAACATCTACTATTCCCAGGGTTGCAGCGGCCACGGCGTGACCTACACCCACGTCGCCGGCAAGGTCCTGGCCGAAGCCCTGCGCGGCCAGGCCGAGCGCTTCGACGCGTTCGCCGGCCTGCCGCACTACCCCTTCCCCGGCGGCAAGCTGTTCCGCGTACCGTTCACCGCCATCGGCGCCTGGTACTACAGCCTGCGCGACAAGCTCGGGGTCTAGTCCGCGTCGACAGAACGGCACCCCGGGGTGCCGTTTTTTTTCTGTCCGCGCCTCAACCTTCGCTACGGATCTGCGCATGACTGATCAGGGCGAAGATCAGGCTACCGCCGACGATGTTGCCACCCAGGGTAGGCAGGGCGAACTTCAGCAGGAACTCGGACCAGTCGATTTCCCCGGCGAACGCCAGGTAGCCTACCTCCGCCGAACCCACCACGATGTGGGTGAAGCTGCCCAGCGCCATCAGGTAGGTGACCATCGCGATGATCCAGATCTTCGCGCCCTCCGCCGCCGGGATCAGCCAGACCATGGTGGCGATCATCCAGCCGGAAACGATGCCCTTGGCGAACATCTGCGCCAGGTCGTTGTGCATCACCTCGCGGCCGATCTCGAGGAACGCCGCGTCGGCCGCTTCATTGAAGATCGGCAGATGCAGCACCGCCCAGGCGAACAGCAGCGTACCGACGATATTGCCGAACAGCACCACGCTCCAGAGACGCAACAGTTGCCAGGCCTTTTCCAGGGTCGGCTCGGTCATCACCGGCAACACGGCGGTCAGGGTGTTTTCGGTGAACAGTTGCTGGCGGGCGAGGATCACTGCCAGGAAGCCCATGGGATAGCCGAAGCTGCTGACGATGATCGCCCATTCCTGCTCGGGCAGGGCCGCGCGGAACAGGCCCATGCCCATCAACGAGAGGCCGATGGTCAGTCCCGCCGCCACCGCCGACCACCAGAGCGCCGCCAGCGTGCGCTGCAGCTCGTGTTCGCCCTGGACGCGAATCACCTCGTGCAGGACAGCGGCGCGCGGTGGCTGCTTGTCGTCGATCTCCCGCCGCTCGTTGGCGGTCAGCGCCGTGGCCGAACGTCCGTCGGCCGGTTTCTCTTTCCGCTCCTCGCCGCGCGCACGCGGCTTGCGCGCGCCCTCCGCTGCACGCCCCTGGCGCTTGCCCGCCGCGCCGCCCTTGGCCGGTTGTCGGGGGCCGGGAGTCGAAGTTTGCTTGTCGTTGGCCATGCTCTGCACCTGAGTGGGGTCCTCCCAGGTATAGAGCCGTCTCGCTGGAACGGGGTTCCGACAACCTTCGGCTGGGCCGCCTCAGCGGGGCGGTGCGCCAACGGGACAGGCCGGCAGCTCGGCGCACCGAGCCGCGGGTGCGACGGCCTGCGGCAAGGCCGCAGCGAAGCGGGCTTCCCCAGGCTGCAATGCCCGCGCGCAGGCCTGCGCCTGGCGCGCCGGCGCCGCGCAACCGCGTTCCGCCAGCAACTGGGACAGGTTGAACCAACCCGCGGCGAAATCCGCGCGACGCTCGACGCTGGTGAGCATGGCCTGTTCGGCAGCGGCGGAATCGCCTGCGGCGTAGCGACTGTTGCCCAGGGCGAACCAGGCGAAGGCGTCCTCAGGCCAGCGTCGCACGGCTTCTTCGTAGGCGCGCCGGGCAACCTTGGGGTGGCCGGTTTCCTCGCTGTCGCTGGCGGCCTTGAGCCACGGAACCGTCGCTGCCGTGGCCGGCAGGCGGTCACCCGGCAGGGTCAGCACCGCCCAGCGTCCCGAACGCTTCCAGGTCGATTCGAAGCTGGTGAAGTCGGTGACCCAGCGCCGGGTGATGCCCGAGCGCAGCACCAGTTCGCGGCGCTCCCGATCGAAACCGACCACCACCGCGAAGTGCCAGCGCGGCCACCAGGAGAAAGCCTGGTTCTGTAACACCAGCACCGGGTTGCCCGCCGCGACCTCCTCGAGCACGCTCTCCAGTCCGCCTTGCAGCGGATAGACCAGCATGCCGTGGCGGCGCGCCGCGGCGACCATCTCCAATTGCAGGCTGCCCTCGCGACCGGGAATGAACACCTCGTCCTTCAATTGCCCCGGCGTCAACGCCAGGCCGCGCTGGCCGAGCATCGTGGCCAGCGCGGCGGGACCGCACTGGTAGGCTTCCTGGGGGAAGAACGGCACGTCGCGCAGCTCCACCCGTGCGGGCAGCGCCGCGCTTTCCGGCGGCAGCCTCGGCGGCTGCGCGCAGCCGCCGAGCAATGCGGCGAGCAGCAGCGCCCCTGCCAGCCGCCTCACCGATTGATGCATTTGATGAAGCTGAAGATGTCCGTGGCGCAAAGCATGTCGGTGATGATGAAGATCACCAGGAACAGCACGATGATGCCGATGATGCCGCCCGCCGGTGCCTGGTCCAGTTGCTGGTTGAACTGTGCCAGCTCGGCGTTGGTCAGGCTGTTGATGCGGCTCGCCACCTGGTCGCGGGGCACGCCCATGGCCTCCAGTTTCTTCTGTACGCCCTGGTCGTCGAGCATCTTCAGCAGTTGCTGGCGATCGAGGTTGTGCTGCTGTTGCTGCATGACCTCGGCGGTGCCGATCATCGCCGCCTGGGCGAGCGGAACCTCGGCGAAGGTGAGCAGGTGCAGCGCTGCCAGGACGGCAGCGACACGGCGAATGCTTGTTGTTGTTCTCATGGGAATGACCTCTGCGTGAAACCCGACTATCAGCCCTGGGAGGCGAAGCTTGGTTCCGCGTCGCCGACCTCCCCTGAGTATCGTCCCGATCGCCGTTTTCCGCCGCCTCGGCGCCGATGCCCGCCCCAGGCGGCACGACGACCCGCCGCGCCCAGGCGACGAAGCGGCATTCGTTTTTATGCAATTCGCATATACTCCGGCTCGCCGCGAGAAAACCGGAGCATGCGCGATCTCGGCGACATCGACGCATATCCCCGCCGCAGCCTCGTACACGGCGTCGAAACCGCGCGCCGCCCCGGACGACAGAGCCTCCGGCACGGCGAAAACTAAGGATTCCTGAGCTTCCATCTTGTCCAGATTTGCCCAACCTTGAGCGAGCGGGCCAACGGGACGGGAGTTGTATGGATGCTAGGTACCCGGCTAAAAGCCGCAAGAATCAGAGCGGGATACTCGCAGAAACAGTTGGGCATGCTGGTGGGAATGGACGAGTTTTCCGCCAGCGCACGGATGAACCAATACGAACGCGAACGGCACTCCCCCAACATGCGGACTTCCGAACAGCTGGCCATGGTCCTCCAGGTCCCCATGGCCTACCTCTATTGCCCCGAGGACGAGCTGGCCGAGCTCATCCTCAAGGTGTCCAGCCTGACACCCGAGTTCAAGAAAGAGCTGACGCGTTTCATCGAACAGTTGCTCGCGGCCCAGGGATCCACCAGCCGCCAGCCTGTACGCACAAGGAGTGAACTGTGAACAAAAGCTTGGATTCAGACTCGATAACCACCGCCATAATGGCCCTGCGTCGCCTGCGCGACACGCACCCGGAGCAGTACCGGGAGCTGCTGCCGTTGTGCGCCTCGGGGCTGGTGGAGACCCTGGTCGGACAGAGCGACGGGGACGACCGCAGGAAGGCCGAGACGCAGAGCGAGACCATCGCCCGCTGGACCTGGCTGCAGTTGCTCGGCTGGGCCCAGAACAACAGCCTCAGCCAGCAGCAGATCGAAAGCCTCTACAGCATCGTCGAAGGCATCCGCAGTTGCCGGCCGCTGATGCAGGAGCGCGCCCGTCTCCTGCAACTGGCGCGAGGCTGAGGCCCCAGCGCGGCTAGAGGCCGTACCGGGTTGCCTGGAAATGAGCGAACATGCCAGCGTCGGCCGGGATGTCGACACCCCATAGCCAGCGCGAGGCGTCAGCGAAGCCAGTTGGACGAACCAGGGCTTTGAGGTGGCATCGGCGAACTTCTTGAACTGCCAGGCCGGTCCGCCCATCTAGGTGGGGCTGCCGAAGACGATGGCATCGGCTTCGACGAGCCGAGCAACTTCGTCCAGTTCTTCAAGCGCGAGGTCGGTCAGGTGCGCCGAAGCCTTCCGCCGCGAACAGCGTGGCGGCCGAACGCCAGCCTTGCCGCAGCGCACAGAGCGCACGTGACCTGGCGCCCGCAGCGCTCCGGCCTGATTCGCAGTTTCGTCACGCCGGCGCGCGGCCTGGCGCAAATGTGAACGGTTGCCGCCACGCCGGGAGAGGCTTCTTCCTAGACTCCGCGCCACGTTCACTCAGAGGAGAAACAACGTGGCCAAGACATGGATCTACGCAGCCTCGGCCGCCGCCATCGGCGGTGCGCTGATCGGCGGCTGGCTGCTCGACCCGGCTCCGCCCGAGGCACCGCCGCAGGCCCGCCAGTCCCCCGCCGCCCAGGCAGTCGCCGCCCCGGCAGCGGCGCTCGCGGCGCCGACGGCGGACACTACCCACATGCTCGCCCCGGCCCCCGTCGCAGCGCCCGCGCCACGCGAGCGGGTGACGCTCTGGCAAGGCGAACTGCGCAGCCGCGAAGGCGCCCAGGGCATTCCCGAATACCTGGCGCAGATCGAACCCGCCCTGCTCGACACGCTGGCGCTCGGCCAGGTGCTGGAAATGAGCCTGCCGGGTCGCGAGCGGCCCTTGCAGGCACGCCTCGCCAGCACCCATAACAGCGCCGGCCTGCCGGTCTGGCGCGGCGGCCTGGTGGACGGCGACGAGGCGGAAAGCCTGACCGTGGTGCGCGGCAGCCTGGAAACCCACATCAATGTCGCCACCCTCGACGGCAGCTACTCGATCATCGTCGACAACCGCAGCGGCAAGACCCGGGTGATCGACGAGAACGACATCGCCGCGCGTAGCGACCCGCATGGCGATCATGTCGACGCGCCGCTCGCCGAGCTGCCACCGATGCCGCCGCCCGCCCAGGGCTGAGCCCACCTTCCCAGCATGTTTCCCCAGCGGTGCCCTCGGGGCGCCATGGCTTCCTATTGTCCGAACACAGGCAACCCATGAAGAAATCCCTGCTCTGCTCCACCCTCGCCCTGGCGGTAGCCTCTGCCGCCCAGGCCGCGCCGAAGACCGTCGACATCATGGTGCTCTACACCCCCGCGGCGACCCAGACCGGAAACGGACGCGACATCGATGCGCGGATCGCCAGCTACATCGAGTTCGCCAACACCGCCTACGAGAAGAGCGGCGTCGACCTGCGCCTGCGCCTGGTGCACAAGCAGCGCCTGGACTGGGCCGACTACCCGACGGTGACCGGCACCAACCTCGATCGCTTCATGCGCGACCCGCAGGTGCAGCGCCTGCGCGAGCAGTACGGCGCCGACCTGGTCAGCCTGGTCAACCGCTCGCAGAACAGCGGCAACGGCTACATCACCTGCGGCATCGGCTACATGGGCTCGGGCGATAAGAACAGCGGGCGCTTCCACGGCAACGCCAAGGACATTGCCTACAACCTCACCGGCGTCGACTGCGGGCTCAACACCTTCGCCCATGAAGCCGGCCACAACATGGGCCTGCGCCACTCCTACGAGCAGGACCTGGAGTCCAGCTACTACGATCCGCGCTACGCCCACAGCGGCACCTACGAATGGAGCCGCGGCTACGGCGTGCAGGGGCGCTTCGCCACCGTGATGGCCTACCCGCATGCCTTCGGCACCAACAAGCAGGCACCGTTCTTCGCCAACCCGCGCCTGGTCAACGCCGAATGCGCCAACCAGCCCTGCGGTCGCGAAGAACACGCCGACGCCGTACGCGCGCTGAACAGCATGGCCACGCAGATCGCCGACTTTCGCCCGACCAAGGTACCCGGCACGCTCAACCCGGGCTCCGGCGGCGACACGCCGACCCCGCCGGACCTGCCATGGTGCACGAAAGCCAAGCTCGGCGGCATGCTCGGCGATGGCGAGTTCGCCAGCATGGAAGGCTGGCGCGCATGGTCCGGCAACGCCCAGCTGAGCCTGGTGAACGTCGCCAAGGGCTGCCGCGACAATGCCTTGCTGGTCGACGTGCGTGGCTTCGATCTGCTGGTCCGCCCCATTGCCCCCCTGCGCGCCGGCAGCGGCTACCGGCTGAGCGGCAAGGTCATGCTCAAGGCCGCCAATACCCGTGAAACCGTGCGCATGGCGCTGCTCAGCGAACGCGCCGATGGCGCCCTGGCCTACAACCCGGCGCAGAGCGTCGAACTGTCGGTCAGCGGCAACGAGTTCAGTCGCCTGGAGAAGACCTTCGACTACCGTCCCGCCGCCGACCAGCGCAACCTCTACGTGGCGGTCTGGAGCGACAGCGGCGCCAGCCTGCTGGTCGACGAGATGAACCTGCAGGAAGCCCAGGCCGCGCCGCCGAGCGTACCGCCGGCGCCGAAACGCATCGCCTACGACTTCGAGAGCGGCATCGGCGGCTGGAGCGGCGTGCATGCCAGCGCCCGCGCCACGCGCGTCGCCAGCGCCGGGCGGCTGGCCCTGGAAGCCTACCAGCGGCGCTACGCCGGCACCGGCGCGAGCACCAGCCTGCTGGGCAACCTGGAAGCAGGCCGGACCTACGCGTTCAGCGCGGACGTACGGGTCGGCGACGGTCGCGGCTCGCAGGCCATGACCTATGCCTACCTCTACCTGGAAAGCCAGGGTCGGCCCGGCGAATACCTGCCCCTGGGCTACAAGGTGGTCGAGAATGGCCGCTGGGCCAGCCTGCGCGGCCAGGTGCAATTGCCGAAGGGGCCGATCAAGCGTGCTGAACTGATGATCCTCAGCGGTAACCAGCAGGAGTCGATGTTCATCGACAACGTCCAGTTGCTGCAGAAGTAGGACGCTTCCCCTCCGTGCCCCCGGCAGGCACGGGGGGATTTTGCGGAGCGCTCCAGGCTGGATGCAGCGATCATAAAATTATCGTTTTACGATAACTTATTATTAAATTATGATCACTCCAATTTCCCTCGTTTCCGAGGGGCCTGCCCACCTTCCCAGGAGTACCCCCGATGACAAGCGACCGCCTGGCCGGCTACAGCCGCCTGATGGCTACCCTGACCCTGCTGTTGATCGCCGGCATGCTGCTGCTCAACGCCGCGTGCTGGATCTTCCCCGACCTCGCCAGCGAGCACGGCCTCGGCTTCGCCCTCACTGCCACCGGCGTCGCCGGCGACCTCGGCGTTGCGGCGCGAGACATGCCGCTCTGGCAGGCCCTCGGCGGCATCCTCCTGTCGAGCCTGCCGCTGCTGGTCCTGGCCAGCGGACTGCAAGCGCTGCGGCGGCTGTTCCAGCACTACGGGCGCGGCGAGTATTTCTGCGAAGAAGCCGCGGCGCTGCTCGGCAAGGTCGGCCTGTGCCTGGCTTGCTGGGTGCTGGCGAACTTCCTGCTGGAGCCGCTGCTGACGGTCTGGATCACCTTCCTCCAACCCCAGGGGCAACGCATCGTCAGTCTCAGCTTCGGTTCGGCGGAACTGGTCAGCCTGTTCGCCGCCGCCTCGGTGATGGTGATCGCGCGCATCCAGCGCAAGGCCGCCCTGCTCGCCGAGGAAAACCGCCAGTTCGTCTGAGGTCCGCCATGCCCATCGAAATCAGGCTGGACGTCATGCTCGCCCTGCGCAAGGCCAGGTCCAAGGACCTGGCCCAGGCCATCGGCATCACCGAACAGAACTTGTCGCTGCTCAAGCAGGGCAAGGTAAAGGGCATTCGCCTCGCTACCCTGGAGGCCATCTGCGCCTACCTGGCGTGCCAGCCGGGAGACCTGCTGGAGTACCTGCCCGGCCCGACCGAGGGGTGACAGCCGGGCGCTTATGCGCTCGAGCGAGGGGGAGCGCAACAAAGGGTATTTAGGCCAAGCCCCCTTTCGCCGCTACAGTCGCGGTTCATCCACCAGACATGGGCGAGGTCGGGCATGGCGAAATCCTCCGAACGATTCGAATCCCTGCGCCGGGATATCGACGCACTGGCCCGCCGGCTCGACGTGCCGTCGGTGCTGATCATGCGTTCCCTGCCCCGGCACATGCGCGTCGAGGCCTCCGCCGGGCGACTGGAGGACACCTACCCGATCGGCGCCGAAGGCCGCAAGAGCGTCCATGAAGACGGCGCCAAACCCCCTCTACTGCGAACGCGTGGTCGACCGCGACGCCCCGTTGCACGTGCGCGACTCGCGCCAGGAGACGGAATGGGCCGGCAACGAGGATGAAGTCGAGTTCGGCCTGAGCAACTACCTTGGCTATCCGGTTCATACGCCCGACGGCACCCCGTACGGCACCGTCTGCGTACTCGACAGCCGACCGCGCGACTATTCGGCCGAGGAACGGGCCCTGCTGGAAGAATTGCGGCGCAAGGTCGAGGCGCTGCTGGCGGAAACCGTCTCATGACCTAAGGTCAATCGGATACCGCGGCGCACAACCGCGCCGCCTCCGCCCACCAGACGAGGACCTTCCGTGCACGCCCGCCGCCTGCCCCACCTCTTGCCGCTCGCCCTCGCCTTCCTGCTTTCGCCCGCCGCCTTCGCTGCCGACACGCCAGCCACCGAGCTGCTGCGCCAGGCCGAAGCCGAACGCCCGGCCTACCTCGACACGCTCCGGCAACTGGTCGCGGTGGACAGCGGTACCGGCCAGGCCGAAGGCCTCGGCCAGTTGTCCGCGCTGCTCGCCGAACGCCTGCAGGCGCTCGGCGCGCAAGTCCGCAGCGCACCGGCGACGCCCTCGGCCGGCGACAACCTGGTGGCCACCCTCGATGGCACCGGCAGCAAGCGCTTCCTGCTGATGATTCACTACGACACCGTGTTCGCCGCCGGCAGCGCGGCGAAGCGTCCGTTCCGCGAGGACGCGGAGCGCGCCTACGGACCCGGCGTGGCCGACGCCAAGGGCGGCGTGGCGATGGTGCTGCATGCCCTGGCGCTGCTCAGGCAGCAAGGCTTCAGGGACTACGGACGGATCACCGTGCTGTTCAATCCCGACGAAGAAACCGGCTCCGCCGGCTCGAAGCAACTGATCGCCGAGCTGGCCCGGCAGCAGGACTACGTCTTCTCCTACGAGCCGCCGGACCGGGACGCAGTGACGGTAGCCACCAATGGCATCGACGGCCTGCTGCTCGAGGTGAAGGGTCGCTCGTCCCATGCCGGCTCGGCACCCGAGCAAGGCCGCAACGCCATTCTCGAACTGTCGCACCAGTTGCTGCGTCTCAAGGACCTCGGCGATCCGGCGAAAGGCACCACGCTGAACTGGACCCTCGCCAGGGGCGGCGAGAAGCGCAACATCATTCCCGCCGAGGCTTCGGCGGAAGCCGACATGCGCTACTCGGACCCGGCCGAGAGCGAGCGGGTACTGGCCGACGCCCGGAAGCTGACCGGCGAACGCCTGATCGCCGATACCGAAGTCAGTCTGCGTCTCGACAAGGGTCGTCCGCCCCTGGTGAAGAACCCCGCCTCGCAGCGCCTGGCGGAAACCGCGCAGACGCTCTACGGTCGAATCGGCAAGCGCATCGAGCCGATCACCATGCGCTTCGGCACGGACGCCGGCTACGCCTACGTGCCCGGCAGCGACAAGCCGGCGGTGCTGGAAACCCTCGGCGTAGTCGGCGCCGGCCTGCACAGCGAGGCGGAATACCTCGAACTGTCGAGCATCGCCCCGCGCCTGTACCTGACGGTGGCGCTGATCCGCGAGCTGTCCGCCGACTAGCGCCGACGCCCGCAGCCAGCCTCAGGTGCGGAAGCGACCGAGCACCACGCGCAAGCCAGCCATGTGCTCCTTGACCCTCTGGTTGGCCGAAAGCACTGCGGCGGTCCCTTCGTGGGCCTGCTCGGAGAGTCCGGAGACGTTGGTGATGTTGCGGTCGATGTCCTGGGCCACCTGGCTCTGTTCCTCGGCGGCGGTCGCGATCTGCTGGTTGAGGCCGTCCAGCTCTTCCACCGTGGCGACGATGCGCCCCAGCGCCTGGGCCGCGCTGTCGGCCTCGGCGAGGTTGCTCTGGGCATGGCTGGCGCTACCGCGCATGGCGGCTACCGCATCGTTGGCGCCGTCCTGCAACTGCTCGATCAGCCCCTGGATCTCCTGGGTCGACTGCTGGGTACGGTTGGCCAGCGAACGCACCTCATCCGCCACCACGGCGAAGCCGCGCCCGGCCTCCCCGGCCCGCGCCGCCTCGATGGCGGCATTGAGCGCCAGCAGGTTGGTCTGCTCGGCGATGCTGCTGATCACCGTAAGCACCTGGCCGACGCTGCCGGCGTGCTGGTGCAGGGTGTTCAGCGCCAGGGCGGTCTGTTCCAGTTCCTCCGCCAAGGCACCGGTCTGGCTGCTGGCGTGCTCCACCAGACGGCGTCCCTCGTGGGCCAGGGCCGCGGCGTCGCGGGTGGAATGCGCCGCATGGTTGGCGTGGCGGGCGACCTCGGCCACGGTGGCGCTCATCTCGTTCATCGCGGTGGCCACCTGGTCCAGGTCCTGGTGCTGGCGCGCCACCTGGTCACCGGCACCGAGCGCCTGCTCCAGGGCCTCGGCCACGTCCTTGTCGGTCTCTGCCGCGCTGCGCTTGACGTTCGCCAGCAGACCGCTGACGTCCTGGCGCATCCGCTCGTAGCCGGCGACGATGCGGCCGATCTCGTTGTCCGCATGGCCCGCCGCCAGGGCATGGGTGAAGTTAGCCGCACCGACCTCGGTCAGCGCCACCTCCAACCCACGCAACTGCCGCATCAGCGGCGCCAGGCCGAACTGCCGGCCGAGCACCACCAGCACCAGGATCGCCAACAGGCAACCGAAGGCGATCCACATCTGGGTGTGCTGGACACTGTCGGCGCGCGCGCTCATCAGCGAGACCAGTTTGTTCAGCTCGCCCAACAGCTCGGCGGAATACTGCGAGAAGCCGCGCAGGTCGACCTGGCTGGCAGGCTGTGCCACCTGGTCGAGCATGGCCCGATAGCGGCCCCAGATCTGCGCCACCTTCTGCCGCTGGGCGGCGATCTCCGGCGCGCCCATCCGGCTCACGTTGCGCTCGGCATTGCCCGCATCCAGGTCGGCGGCCGAGCGCTCGTACTGGGCGATGGTCGCGGCCAGGGCCTTTGGGTCGCCGGCGCCGAGCCGCAATTGCAGCGCCTCGCGGGCCATCTTCTGGCTGAGCATGCGCTGCGCACCGGCCACGTTGATGGTTTCCGGCGAGATCGACATGCTCAGGTACAACGCCACCGAGGCGCAGGCGGCCAGGCCGAACATCAGTGCATAGGACAGTAGGAACTGGGCGTTCAGGGTCTTCAACCCGAGCCCCCGCAGAATCCGATCGAACACCCTGGCGACGCTTTCGTTCATTGGCTTTTCCCCACTGGACTGCAGAAACCGATAACCACCCCATCGGCCCGTCGCGCCTGGGCTTGAATCGTCACTTCGCCGATTCCGTCCCCGAGCGCCTCCCTCTCCAGAGCGTGGCCCCCGGCGGGCAAGGCCTGAAGACAGTTTGCCGCTGCGGCATCGGGACGCGCCCTGTAAACTCTGGCAGGTACCCGGCACGCCGCGCCGGAGACGTCATGGAACCCAGCCCGCAAGGACGCCCGCGTGATCCCCGTCGCCCCTCTTCCCCTGATCGTCCCGCTCATCTACCTGTCGTCGTTCGTCGCCGGCATCTGGCTGCTGGTCTGGCTATCGCTCCTGGCCTTCAGCCCGCGCGCGCGCCAGCGCTTGCGCCGCCGCTGGCCGAGCCGCGGCCTGCTGATGCTGCTCCTGCTGATCCCGTTGGGACTGCGCGCCTGGCTGGAGATCGGTCTCTGGCAGTACGAGCGCGAACGCGCGCGCGAGGAAGCCGCGCACAGCGCCGTGCTCGAGCGCCCCTCGCGCCTCGGAGGCATCGAGATGCCTGCCGGCACCCGGCTGAAGCTGGAACTCAAGCACCAGCCAGAAAGCTTCCGCGAAGCCGAATTCCCCACCCCGGTGACGATCCGCGGCGTCGCCACCCGCCACCTGCAACGCTGGCTGCAGAGCGAGCAGGACGACCCGCAGGACCCATGGAAAACCACCGGCGTCCATCCCACTTCGCTGCGCCTGCGTGGCGAGGGCGTCGCCGAGATCGAAGGTTGGCGTTGCGACGCCAGCCAGGAAATCGCCTTCGCCAGCGAGCGCGACGGGCGTCCCGCCGCCTTCGAAGGCTGTAGCCTGGCGACCGGCAACCGCGCCGACGAGATCGACTTCCCCGCCGGTGCGCGATTGTTCGCCAGCGACGGCATGGTCTACACCGACGGCTACCGCGACGCCGAGCGCTGGCGGGTAATGCCGGAAACCGGGCAACGGGTGTCGGTGCGCGGCATCGCGCTGAGCGGCGGCGCCCTGGCCTTCGACCGCGACCGCGCCTGTACGGCCTCGGCGGCACGGTCCTCGCCGAGGCCTTGCAACTGGGCGCCTGGCACTACCCGGCGGGCACCGAGGTCAGCCTTTCGCCCCGCGCCGCCTGGCGCGCGCAACATCCGCACGCCTGGCTGTTCAGTCCTACCCGCGAAGCCGCTTCGCATGCCTCCGGCGAGCGCCTGGAACACGGCACCTCGCTGTTGCAGACGCTGGACGGCCAGGAACTCGAGCGCCTCGACAACCGCGCGGCAGGAGTCATCGACTTCATCGAACTGGAGATCGGCGACGACCGCTGAACCCGCGCCTCGCGGTTATCTGAGGCTCAGCCGGCAGCGCGGCGGGAAGGGCAATCAGGAAATGGACGAGGCGCATGGACCCTCCGTGGCCATCACTGCGGTATGGCTAGGCATTTTCCCGATCCCGCGGGAAAAGCGATGCCGCTTCGCTTGCCGCACAGCGAAACAGGGCTAGTCTTATCAAGGTGACTTTCTCCTATGGTGGTCACCAAAGCCCCGGGGGCCGCTCATCCCCCCGGGGCTTTCCCTCTCACCTGCTGCCTCTCCCCTCCTTGATACAGCAGCCCATCGCAGTTCAACGAGGAAACCCGATGAAACTCAGCATTGTCGCCCTGGGCCTCTTGTCCATGGCAGGGGTGCTCATCTGCACCTATCTGATCCTGAAATCGCTCAGTGCCATCTGATATCGCTCATCTACGAAGCTGTGGATGCCCATGGGCAGATCGAGCAGTCCGCGCGTAGGATGGGCAGGCACGCTTCCTGCCCATTTTCCGCCAGGAAAAGAAAGGAATTCCTTTCCGAGATTTCCACAGAGGTCATGGATGAAAAAAAGCCCCCTGCTGATACTGAGCGTACTCCTCGCCGCCTGCGGCCCCGACAAGCTGATTTCCGACCTGCCGTCGCCGAACGGGCAATACCACGTCGAGGTTCGGAAATGCCCGGAGAAAGGTTCGATCACCTGGGGCGAAGAAATACAGGTCTCCCTCCTCGAAACCGGGAAATCGGAAAAGTGCCATTCAGTCGTGCAGTCGCTGGCGCAATTCGACCTGCGCGCATCCGCGGACGAATTGCAATTGGAGTGGCTGTCCGATACGGAACTCAGGGCCTGGCACCCTAGCTTCGAGCCCGGAAACCAAGCGGACGGCTCGCGCCTGAAGCACGATGCGCCGGTGAAGATGGTCTTTGCGCCGAAGCGCTGAGCCGCTCGAAAAGCTGTCCTGGCATACCGACCATACGCCATGACAGTCGGAGGCAAGCCAAATAAAAGGTTTACGCGTCATTTCAGGACCCAGGTGCTTCCATTGCTCCATAGCTCGGCATACTGCCCATTGATCAAGGTCAGGCTGCTTCCTGTGTTGGTGTAGCTACCGTAGGTACTGCCCGTGATTCCTCCAGCCAGTGCCGTGACGTTGATGCTGCCGCTCGAACCATTCCTGATCCTGAAGACACAGCCCGAGGCAAGAGCGGCCTCCGGCAGTACGAATCCTCCGCTCCCCGTCAACTCGACCATTTGTCCGACATAATCCGTTCCTGCGATTGCTGAGGACGAGGACAAGGACACCATCGGCAGCTCGCTCCACCCTACGCCTCCTTGTACTTTCGTACGTAACGGCAAAACAGCAGGATAGCCATGTCGGTTGACGTAGACATTCCTCACCTTGGCGATTGTAGGAGCCGCCACTATTCCCATGGTCCACACGGGTCGAATGAGCTGTTGGTTATCGTCGAAGACGGTCAGCCCATCCACTTCGAAATTGCCCTTTGGTTCAATCACTTCCATGGAGTCAGAAGAGTCCTGCCAGACTCCGCATCGATTTATGTTTCCCGTGGCCACGCCGAAGTTCACATTTCTTATCGTGACATCCCTGATGAGTACCGGCGCGTTTCTGGCACTCCAGTTGCGGAAACGCATAGCGCTGCCAAAAGGCTCGTCGACAACGATGCCAACCAGTTGGATCAGACCCGACATAGTGTTTTTCGGAGAGACGCCCCCTCCATATATGAAACCCACTCCGCCATTCTTCGCCCCGTATTGAGTAGCCGAACCGTCTCGTCGGGACTGGAATCCGGAGACCCTGACGGAGACAGGGGAGTCCGTATTCGGGATGGTGAACTGGAGTCCGTTCCCAGCATTGCCCTCGCTCGAACAACCGATCAGGTTGATATCTTCGATGAAGTAACCGCTTCCTTCATTGGGCTCTATGTCGAAGGCCGCCCAGGGTCCATTGGCTGATGCACCAAGTCCATTGGTATTCGTGTTAGTCGCTCGGCAATTCAGCAGCGTCGCGCGCCTGGCATTGATGACCGAAAAGCCATTGCGTCCATTGAAGTTGCAAAGGACTCGGTCGATGCGTACATCTTCGCTTGGTCGCCCCGCATCGCCGGTAACGGCCAATCCATCACCGGAGAACGCGTTGATTGTCAGGTCCTGGACCAGGACTTTTTTCGAGCCATAGATGAAAAGTCCATATCGACCTTCGCCGCTGCGTGCCTCGTTCTTCTGTCCATTGATCTGCATTCCATTGCCGAAGATGAACACATTGCTCTGTCCGGCCATGCTGATGAACGGCTGGACATCCATCGTCACCGTACCGGGCTCCTGGAGAATGACAGTCCGGCTGGTTCCGGCGATGATCTGGTCCGAACCGATAACTAATGGACCGGAGCGAACGGTCGCCGGGGGAAACATGGCCGTGTAACCGATGTGGGCCGCAGAGCCTTCGTTCGAACGGGTTTGTTGCAGAAGCTTTTGCGCTGGCGCGGTGGCGAGTTCCCCTGGCAGCCAGCCGAACCATTCGAGGCGAATGCCATGGCCTTCGATTTTGCGGACAAAGCAGCCAAAGGCGGACGGCTCAGTTTCCCCCGAGCCATCCAGATAGCCAGCCAACCCCGTCTGGGCAGTGTACGCAGGAACAGTGGGGCTGATGATAGTCCCGCCGTTGTGGCGATTCCGCGCAACCGCCCCATCCCAGTAGAACCTGCCACCACCAGTGGTAATACCGGGTCTGTGGCCTTGAACGATGTACTCATGGGTGTAGCTTTGCGGAACATCTGGAAGATCGGCCAGGCTGGCTAAAACCATTGCCGATCTGCCTATAAGTGATGCGCCCTTTACGAGGTCGGTTTCGTCAATCAACGCATTCCATCGCTCATCGCTAGGGTCTCCTACTGTGGCCCCCACCATGGAACCGGTCGTGTCGTAGCTCATGCTTCCTCCTGAAAAATCCGTTTCGCACTTCACCAGGAAAAGGGCAGCCGCAATCGCCATGCTCCCTTGTCAGCAGCCCATGATATGACCGGGATCGTGACAAAGCCCCACCGCCCCAAGTCCTCTGAGCCCCATCGCACCGTGACATCAACTTCCGTCCCAAGCTCGGCATCATTCCTGCGAAAACGAAGCTACGCTACACGGTCTACTGGCGGGGCCGGCTGAACGTCCACCCATTGAAATGGACAACACACTCATTGCCCCCAGGAAAATGATGAAACGGCCCTCATGGCTTGTCGCTCTGCGGGTTGAGAGGAAGTACATCGGGCTAGACGCTGGCAAGGACATAACAAAGCGGCGCCATCCACAGCACCAGGTTGATCGCCCATTGCAGCGCTCTTTCGCGAGCGCTCCCCAGCTTTCGCTGCTGGAGCACGAATGCCAACGCAGTGGAATGCAGCAACAGGGCGCAGGCAGGAAAGACCAGCAGGTAGGCGAACAGCCCAGGCGCATTCATATTGGGATAGCCATGGCTGTCGAGCGATCGCCAGTACGCCACCAGGAAAGCGCTCGCGACCGCGAGGCTGAGCCCCAGGCTGATGCGGCTATACCACTTCATCGATACCCTCCCGACGCGCCTTCCGGACCTACGCCGATCGTCCCGGAAAACGGCCCGATCCGCCTCGCTTCACCCTGCTTCAGTCAGAGCGGCTCAGGGCTTCCGGGGCTCGTTGCCGAGCAGACGATCGAGTTCGCCCATGACGCGATCGCTCTTGGCCTCTTCGAGCTTGCGCCGGGCCTCGGCGAGATTGGCCTGGGCGCGCTCCATCTCGACCATGCCGACGGCGGTGATCACCGCCTGCAATGGCACGCCCCTGCCGGTGGAGCGCATGCCGTTGCGTTCGCGTTGCTGCGGCGCGCAGATGAACTGGAGGACAGCCTCATGGCTTTCGTTGGGCAGCGGGGTCCAGCCCTTGGCGAAGGTGAACTGGAGGTTCGTGGGTTGCCCGTTGTTGGAGAAGGTCTTGGCGTTGACCACCTTCACCTCTCGCGTATCGCAGCGGTACTGATGCGCGCTGAGCAGATGGAAAGAGTCGAACAGCATGGCGATCTGCACCTGCCAGGCGTTTTCCATACCCGGCACCGGTGCCAGCGAATCGGCATCGGCCAGGAACACGTCAAGCTCGGCAGGGTCGTCGCCCTTGTGTACCACCCACCAGTCTTCGGCCCAGGCATGGCCGGATGCGGCCAGCAGCGCGGCGCACAGCCAAGTCACGGCACTGCGGGAAACCTTGCGATAGACGTTCATGTCACCTTCCTTGTGGGGAAATGCTTCCGTGGATAGGGGCGACACCCGGCGCCCCTGAGCGAACACCCGCTATTTCAATGACAGCGGCACGCCCCAGACCGGGTCTTCCATGCCCTGCTTGCGCAGCGGTGTGATCTGCAGGGGCTGGAGCCTGGACAGCAGTTGCCGGTGCTTGTCGCTCAGGGCCCGCTGGGCGATCAGGGACTGGCTGAAGTCCATCGGCGCCGGCCAGGTGTAGACGGTCAGGTTTTCCAATGGGCATTCGATCTTCTTCGGATCGATCGCCCGGCACTTCGACTGCTGGTACTTGTAGCCGGGGGTCTTCAGGTGCATGCGCGGGGCCAGCAGCAATTGCCCGCCCTGCACGCTGAAGCTGGCCAGCGCCTTGTCGACCGGCAAGCGTGCCTGGATCTTGATCGAAGGTACGTCGCGGGAGTCGGTCTGCTGGTAATAGCCGGCCTGGGAGCCCTGGGTCGTCTGCGTGTATTGCTGCTCGCCCCAGCTCACGCAGGCGCCCGAGGCCACATGCACGGCGGTGCAGACCTTCTCGGTCTTGATCTCGCTGCCATAGGTGGCATCTTTCCAGACTTCTTCCCGGTAGTACTCGCGATACAGCTCGGGGGACAGGTACGCGGTGCCGTTGGCGCCATGGCCCGAACCGGGCGGACCGCCGCGGGCGCCGACCTGGTCGAGCAAGCCATGGATCTGGTAGTCGTCGCCGCCGGTCAGCAGGTACTTGCCGGGCGGCAGGATATGCACCTCGAAGGCCTTGAACAGATAGGTCTCGTCGGGCTTCCGCTGCAGCGCGTTGGTCTGGAACTTGCGGCCGAAGGTCACCTTCGGGTCCTTCTCGTACTCCCAGATCGCCGTTGGCGTCCACTGGGTCATGGTCAGCGCATCGCTCAGGGACTTGTGCGGCATCACGTCGGCCACCAGTACCACGGCCATGTTCCCTTTCAGCGCCTGGTCCACCAGGTCCAGCATCTGCGCGTTGCGCGGATCGTCCATGCTGCCATAGGCGCCCGAATCGAGTTCAGACACGCAACCGGAAAGGGAAAGAGAAAGCAGCAAGGCGGCGGAAAGGGTAAAACGCGGGCGGGACAGTCTCATGCATCGATCCTTGATAGAGGCTGGTGCGGGTCGTCGGACGGCCCATCTTACTGGCCCCAGCCTGGATCACAATATTTCAAATGAACTAGGTCGGCAGGGGCACACCGGCAGGGCCAGGAGCTGCCACGGCTCTCGTTGGTTCTACGCCTACGCAAACCTCCAGGCATTGGGAGCGGCGTTGTCTGGCAGGCCAGGCTCGGGAAACGTGCACATCCGGAAGAGTGGGTCCCGCGCGCATTGAGGCCACGCCAGTCTCTTCGGAGAGTTTCCAGATGTACCAGGTGTAAGCACTATATTACGGAGGTTTTGTCAGTGACTGAAAAACGGTCGCAGCCTATGTCAAGAAGGCTGATGGGGATGTCATCCGCATCGAGCGATTGGCTAACAGCATACGAGCCTCGCTGGAAGGTCTTGGGTTCTCGGACGCCCATGGTAGACAGTTGGAATTGCTCGCCACCGACGATATGGCACAGGCAACGATACTCGACCAGCTACGCATAATGGGAGTCGCGCTTTCAGCAGGCAGGGAATGGTGTCCAGCAGAGGTGTTGGAACTCCTATGTGACCAGGGACTGCTGCATCCTAAAGCACAAAAACTTCGCCACCACACTCCCATCCCTGCGGTGACGGCGCTTCATTTGTCAAGGCATGGTAGCCTTCAGGTTGAACCTAATGGGTACCAGTCGCCCTTCGATAATAAAGAATCCCTGACTCCTATACTTATAGATAGTATCCGTGACATACAAATCTGCTCGATCACCATGAATTTCACGCACAGCATTAGGACTCTTCGTTACCAGAAAGGGCTCTGCACCTCTCAGCTTCTTCAGAGCCTCAGCATCATCAGTCTGAAACTCCATCAAAAAATAGCGATAGACAAACGGAACTGTAGCCCCACCAGAGACATATAGGACCTCGTATATAGCCCCGCCATTTCCAACCACTTTAACAGAGACAATCCTTGCTGGAGAAGGCATACTTGGCGAAGTGAAATATATATAACCAAACAACCCCAGAGCCAAACACGAGAGCCCTATCAGAGCAAAATTAGTACCCTTTCGACTTCGCATAGTCTATTCCCGCCTTAATCCATATCTGATCAACGGGATTGTCGCCATACGGAGTACCCGCCCACCAAGCCCCAAAATCTTTATCAGAGGTTCCTGCTAGAGTCTGAGTAGCACCTGCCGCTCTCAATAAGATCTGCTCCGACAATCCTGCGGCAGCGCCCCTAGCACCATTTATCTCTCGCTGCCTTGCGCGCTTTGGCAGCAGCGGACCTCATCTTACTCTCTGTTTTCTTCTTGACCTCTGGGTATCCATCTTTTTCAATTCCACTACGAACAATTGACTCTTCCTGCATGACTTGTAGAAATGGATATTCGCTAGCCTCGACACCAGGAACACGCCTTCCCTTTCCAGTGCCACCTCCAGCAGGATCTCCAAGCCCATCTATAGAGGTGTTGTCGCCGTAGATCGTAGTAGAAACTAGATTTAGAGGTGCCTTACTCATTTCTCATTCCCCTACTTGCATCATATTTCACAACACGTTAAACACGAGTAATTATCAATTCAATTGAGAATTTTCCTAAGGATGGTCTGAAGTAGCCATGCATTTCCGGCTGACTTCAGCCTCCGCCGATTTTGAAAGCGGCAAACCGATCAAAAACGATCAGATAACCAGCTCATTTCGGTGTTTCTAGCCGCCGAGAACACCTCGCGGCGGCCATTTCCTGCATTACAGGCGCACCTCTCCTGCATTGGTCAGCAAATGTCGGCGTGCCATCCACAGGTTCGACAACGCGAACAGCGTCACCAGTTGCGCAGTATTCTTGGCCAAGCCACGGAAGCGCGTCTTCACATAACCGAACTGCCGCTTGATCACCCTAAACGGGTGCTCAACCTTGGCCCGTACCTGAGCCTTGGCTTTCTCGATCTTGCGTCTGGCTTTGTACAGCGCGCTGCTCTTGCCCAGCTTTTTGTAAGTGCTGCGCCGTGCTGCCACCTGCCAAATCACTTCGCGGCCATCATGCTCGGCACGCTTCTCGACGCCGGTATAACCCGCATCGGCGCAGACCACGTTTTCCTCGCCATGCAGCAACTTGTCGACCTGGGTGACGTCCGCCACGTTAGCCGCCGTACCTACCACGCTATGCACCAGGCCCGATTCGTCATCGACGCCGATGTGGGCCTTCATGCCAAAGTAATACTGGTTGCCCTTCTTGGTCTGGTGCATCTCTGGGTCGCGCTTGCCGTCTTTGTTCTTGGTCGAACTCGGCGCATTGATCAGCGTGGCATCGACGATGGTGCCTTGGCGCAGCGACAGGCCACGGTCACCCAGGTAGCCATTGATCACGGCCAGGATGCCAGCAGCCAGTTCGTGTTTCTCCAGCAGGCGACGGAAGTTGAGGATGGTGGTTTCGTCGGGGATACGCTCCAGGCTCAGCCCCGCGAACTGCCGCAGGATGGTGGTCTCGTACAGTGCCTCCTCCATCGCTGGATCGCTATAACCGAACCAGTTTTGCATTAGATGAACCCGCAGCATTGCCATCAACGGGTACGCCGGACGGCCACCTTCACCCTTGGGGTAATGCGGCTCGATCAGGGCAATCAACCCCTTCCACGGCACCACCCGATCCATCTCGATCAGGAACAGCTCTTTGCGGGTCTGCTTGCGCTTGCCGGCGTACTCGGCATCGGCGAAGGTCATCTGCTTCATCAGAAAACTCGGTGGGTGGCGTTCGGCTATTTTGCCAAAATCAGAAAGTCTTTTTCAGACTGTCCCTAAAGACGAAGTAGCCTGTTCTCCCCTCTGAAAGCCGAGAGTTCTAAGGCGCACTGGTGGACGTCGGCTGCGAGATAGGCAAGATCCGTCGAAGGAGATGCTGGGTGAATGGTGTAGTGGTCAACCCATCCCGGACAGTGGGTTGAGTTTTTCTTCGGCCACCGCAGGTGGTAACCCGTCGTTGAATTGATGCGGCCTGATCCAGTTGTAGCGGTGCATCAAGTAATGACTGATGTCCCGTTGGGCCTCCTGCGCCGTCAGGTAACCCGTTGACGGGACCCACTCCGACTTCAGACTGCGGAACAGGCGCTCCATCGGCGAGTTATCCCAGCAATTCCCACGACGGCTCATGCTCTGCTGCATCCGATAGCGCCAGAGCCGTTGCCGAAACAGGCGGCTGGCGTACTGGCTGCCCTGGTCTGAATGGAACAGCACCTGCTGTGGCCTGCCGCGCTGTTCGTAGGCCATGTCCAGGGCCTTGATCACCAGTTCGGCATCCGGCTTGGCCGAGAACGCCCAGCCGATCACCCGCCGGGTATGCAGATCCAGCACCGCGGCCAGGTAGTGCCAACGGCCTTGCGCCCAGACGTAGGTGATGTCGCCACACCACACCTGATTGGGATGCTCGGTCGCGAATTTGCGGTTCAGCCGATTCGGGATATCCGGCCGCTCAACCGTGGCCTGTTTGTAGGCGTGCGAGCCCGGTTGCTTGCTGACCAGGCCCAGCTCACGCATCAACCGACGCACTCGGAAACGGCCGATGGTCACGCCCTCTTCGCGCAGCATGCCCAGAATGCTGCGGCTGCCGGCCGAGCCCCGACTCTGGCTGAACAACTGGTTGACTTGGCTGCGTAGCGCCACGCGGCGAGCATCGACACGCCGCCGTCGAAGACGGTGGACGTAGTAGCAAGACCGCGCCACATCGAAAGCTGAACAGACCACTTCCACCGACTCCTGCTCACTCAACTGGTCTATCAGCGCGTACGATCGAGTTCGTCCGACATCAAGAGAGCGGTAGCCTTTTTTAATATCGCTTTCTCCCGCTCCAATCGGTTGATCCGGGCTTCCAGCTCCTGGATCTTTTGCTGCTCAGGCGTCAACGCCTTGCTCTTCGGGGTCACACCCTGGCGCTCCGCCTCGAGCTGCTTCACCCAACGGCGCAAGGCCGAATCCACCACCCCCAGCGAACGGCAGGCGTCGATATGGCTGTAGCCTTGGTCCAACACCAGGGCCGCGGCCTCTCGTTTGAACTCGGCGGAAAACGTACGTCGTTGCTTGCTCATCAGACACCTCTCTCACGGCGAGGATTCTCGCCTAAATCGGTGTCCGGGATCAGTAGACCACTACACAGAGCACCTATTGGTAGCAGCACTAAACAGATCAGGACTTTTTTTGCTGCCCCCATAGTGGGCTTTTGAAGATTTTGCGGCAGCCCTACTTCCTCATTAAGTGCTTCGCCACAGTACCTGCACTTAATCGCTTCAGCCTTGATTACTTCAGCGCAGAAGGGGCATTTCTTTTCGTCGGCATCCATACGACTCTCCACAATATAATTGTGGCGGAGGATACCAAATAGCCAGCATCAAGACCCAGGGCTCATTCGGCAGAAACAGAGAGGGCGCCTGAAGGCGCCCTCTCCATGCCGTTTACGGCCCATACCCTAGGATGAGCAGTTCCATGCTCATGCCGAAGCCCGCGTCGACCAGTTCAGTTGCTTGGCACAGTGCTTCCTCACGTGCGCTGCGGAACCCAGCCCATCCCACAGAAAGCCCGCCAACTCGACGCCAGCATTACAACCGAGCCCGCTCAGGTGAGTGGCCAGGCGACGGCTCTCAACGATCTTCCAGCACTTCTCCACGCAGTCGACCAGAAACGCGATGTTCGACCACGAGCAGGTGTCGACGGCCGACGCGGCTCTATCCTTCGGCAGCCACTCGCCTTCCAAGGCGTAGGCGGCGATGAAGTTCCGCGCGCTGTCGAGCCGGTCGGCCGGAATATCCTCGGCGGTCACGACGCTGAACGCCTTATGCACCTGGCTCCAGATGTGGTTCTTGGCGCCTCGGCGAATCGCCGACGGCAGGTGCCGCACCTTGCCATCGACGACGGCAGCCAGGCAGTGGAAGCCGTCGGTGCCGATAGTTTGGCCAATCAGAGTTACCAGGCGGCCCTGCTGGTCGTCGTAGCGACCGGTCTTGCGGATGGCTGGGAGCACTTCGCCGGTTACCCACTTCTTGAAGAGCTTCGCCTCTTGCTTGCGACTACGCAGGATGGCCGCGTATAGGCCAGACTCGTTGATCGCCAGCATTTCCTGGGCTCCACCGAGGGTACTCACAATCTGAGTACCCTTTTCGTCCTCGTCGAGGTTTCGGCACATGTTGAACGAATCGCGGTATTGGAGAGCTGCCGCGATGTCGGCAGCGACGAACCAAGGATCGCCGTCGATCAGCAGCGTACGAACCTGCTGCTTGCCAAAATTGAAAGGGATTACGTTTGTGCTATTATCGCTCATGACGTTTTTCCTAGACCGATTGACGTTATCCAAAGCCTCAGCGCCTGCCAGCACTGGGGCTTTTTCATGCCCGCTGTTTTTGCTCATTCTGCGTCTCCTCTTCCATCATCTTTTTCAGGCGATAGATGACCTCGCCGTTGATGGTGCGCCCGTTCGAATCAGCCTCCCCAAGCAACCACTCACGCATGGCCGGGGCCAGCCTCAAAACCGTCTGCACCTTTGCCTCTGCCTTTCTCATCACATCCCTCCATGTGCTTGCGTGTCGTTGAATGTCATTTAATGTCACTTACCTATGAATGTCAAGCTATGTCTCATGACATCATTTCTTCTCTGGTACAATGATATTGAACCTTGCAAAACGGCACGCTATGACTGACACACGAGAGTTTCCTGAGCGCCTCGCTTGGGCGCGCGCTGAAATGGGCCTGACCCAAAAAGAACTGGCCGATGCTGCCGGCATCAGCTTGGTGCAAATAGCTAGGTACGAGACTGGACGCTCAACGCCGCGCCTCAGCGGAGCCCTTAAGCTCGCCCGCGCACTGAAGATGGACGCCTTTGACCTGATGCCCGAACTCAAGAAAACCACCATTGAAGTGGAAATTGAGCTCAGCGACGATGAGCTAGCCCGATTCGAAGCGGAAGCGGAGGAGCTCGGCATAACCACAGAAGAGCTACTGAGGAAGCGGGCCGGAGTTGAGGAAGACGAATTCTCAGAAGAGCTGCCCGATACACAAGGCCGGAAAATCAGCCTCAACATTTCAGCAGAGCATGAAGCCAAGATCCACGAGTTCGCCAAGAAGGAAGGCGTCTCATTCGACGCTGCGGTACAGCTGATCCTTGCCCAGGGACTGAAGGATAGGCTTGATGCCGATTCCACCATACTCGCCAAACTAGAGCAGGACATTCCCGGCGCCTATGAAAAGCTGGTGGAGCTGCTCAGGAAGCAATAACCCCAAGCCCGGCCAAGCGCCGGGCTCTTTGAGCCAGCACAAACCCTTCCCGTCCAATCTTTCATCTTCTTCAGCTTTTTTTGATGGATCAACTTTATGGATGAATGGCTTACTAATCCACAGTTCTGGGTCGGAGCAGCAGTCTCTGGCACCGTAGGCTGGATGCCAAGTATTTACCGCTGGATGCGCATGCGCGCTCCTTCATGGTTTGAGAACACCAGAGGCCGAATTAGAAGAATTTATCGAGCGAAACGCTGTAAACGACTAATCCGGATTAAATCAATCAGGTTTGATAGCGCTAAAGTCAACCGGGAAATCGTGCTTAGCTATTTGTTGCTAGGCGCATTTATGGCAAGCACCGCAGCATGTATTGTGAGTTTCGTATTTGCCCCTCCTCAAGTTCACAAAAGCTATCCGCTTGCCATAATGTATGCTTCATTGACAGGTATGCCACTTCTTGTCTTCGAATTTGCATGGTTAGCAGCTTCTACTCGAGTTGGAGATATCTTAAAAGCCAGAAATAAGATCAAACGTCGTGGTCGTCGCCTTATTTGACCCCACCGGCCAAACGACGGTCGCCTTCTGAGCTAGAGGACAATCCGAATGCAGGTCACATGCTCGAAATTTGAAGCAGCCTCACGCCAGCTGGATGAAGCGATAGGCCTGCTCCTGGCCGATCATGACCCCCTGGCAGTTCGCACCCTTGCCGCGGCTGCTTTCGGCTTGTTCGCTGATCTTGTGGAGCATCAGAAACCGAACGAGTCTTGGCGTTCGGAGCTCATCGAGAGCTCGGGGCTTAATCGAAAAGAGGCGCTCGCCGTCATTCATAACGCGCAGAACTTCTTGAAGCACGCTGACCGCGACCCACATGAGCAGCTTTCTTTTGAGGAAAGCGAGAACGAAGAGCTGATTTTCATCGCAACTCTAGATTGCGGTGAGTTAGGTGGTCCTTTGACTACGACTATGCAGGCCTTTCAGGTCTGGTACATAGCGCTCAACCCAAGCAAGCTCGGTGCAGATCATGACTTTACTCAGAGGGCGAGCACAGCGTTTCAGAATCTGCCTACCCTATCCCGCGAAGAGCAGCTCGCTGCCGGGTTGGATTTTCTCCACCTCATGCTTGATAAGTACGGCAGAGGATCATTCCAGCCTCGAAAGACTCAGATGTAGTGGCAACCCGACGCCAGACGCAAAAAGCCCAGCGCGGGGCTGGGCTCTATACTGCTGGTTAGCCTTCGTACTGGAAGATCCATTGCATCTTGCAATCATTCCCGCTAATGCTGTCAGGATCCGGATCCTTCAACGAGACTTTGTTCCAGATAGGATGGCTTGCGTCTCCTAATGGCCATGAGTGACGACAAGAATTGGAACCAGCTGCCGGATTATCCCAATATACTTTGAACGACATTTTCATATTCTGGGGACCGGCATTCTTATAATCACCACATATCAGATACTCAACCCATCCTTCAGTGCCAACCGCTAAACCGTTTGACTCAGCCCCCAGGCAACGGCTTGGCCTGGAGCGATAGACTCTGGCGGTAGAGACCCACCCATCCAATTACTATGCTCCAAGCTGTGCTTGAATAATACCAAACTATATGGACTTCTATTAACAAGCGTTATTTTTACAGACCTAAAAGCGCTAGACTTAAAGTTGACGATATTAGCAAATTTATCATCAACCTTAATATCTTCCGAAGCAAGACTGTTACTAACTGAGTTAAATGATTCCAGAGCTGACGAAGAAAATTCCTCAGATATCAACTCTTCAGGTGAAAACTCTCTGTGAGGAACTACTCCACCGCCAAAAACATTGTTAATCCAGACCATCGCACGAGCATAACGGAGCTCATCTTCTGAGTTCGACATAGCGCCTCCCTTTCCTTAGTTGGCAAGTACCGTATGAACAACAGCATAGGGAGATTAGCAGAGATTTTTAGGCGCAACCCATTATCGCTGCCTGTCCACCCATCTACCCTGGACGGAAAGCCAGTACATGGCCTGGGTCTGGGCGTAGTAGCGTTGTGCCTCCCAACGAACTGCCCCGGACCGTTGCCGGAAAGCCCATGGACTGGGGCGATCAAGACCTAGGAGGTCAAATGGTCAAGCATCTATTCATTCCTCATAACCTGAGCGAAGACTTTGACAAGGAAAAAGCTGCCGCAATTCGTCGATCGTTTGATGCAGACGATGCGGAGATGCTGCTTTCTGCGCCCACCACTAACACGGTTTCCAGCATCGAAGGCAATAAGTACTCGGGCATAGTGAAGCATCACTTTGAACGTAATGACAGCCCGGTCCATTACGAATACCGGCCAGATGCTGAACAGGGCTCGAAATTCATAATCACCAAAGACAACCGTGACTGATGGAACGAGGTTGAAATGGGAATCAGAAGTCTTGTGCAAAATCTCCCCAAAGACCCCGACAATCTTGGATGGGTTCTGGGCTGGGCAGTTGTCCAAAGCTCTCCTTGGAGGTTCGTGGATATTTACGCCTCTGAAGCCACTGCCCTAGCGGAAGCTGCGTCACGTGGCGTCGGGTTCGCAGTCGAGTACGGCTCGCATCAGGTGGGCACCGATAACTTCGTCGGCGGCCTCACCCCTCCGACAGATTAATCCGAGCCTCCTTCGGCTCTACCAACGAGAAGCCGAAGGAGCACTGTCCTGACTTCAGAACTGCCGTGAGGCCGGGCTCGCCGCAAACTAAACGGCGATAACCCGGACCTCCGCTGACCTTGCCAATGAGTCGCTCTACTCGCACCATCTGGGACTCCTTCTGCAGCGCAATTTCTGCAGATCCCAGTAAGTTAAAAATGCGCAGCTCGTAGACTTCACACATGACATCCTCCTGCGGCCAGGCCGCTCAGCTTGTTCTTGAGTCTTTGTGGCGCAGCACTAGGCGAGCCCGCTCGTGCCAGTTACCGCCGTAGACGATGATCTCGCTGGGCTTTCCGTACAGGTGGTGCAACAGGAACGGGCCAGCGCCGAAAACTTTGGTCTCCTCGCCCGGCAGCGACGGATCGTCGCCCAGGTAGATCCCGGCGTGGTTCGGATGCGCGGTGCGCCCCACCGCCATCACGATCATGTCGCCGCGCTGCGGCCGATCCACCCGGACGAATCCTGCAGCCTCGAACTGCTGCTCGTAGAGGCTCGGACCGTCTGCCCGCTCCCACCAGCCATCGGCACGCTCGAAGTGCGGGAACTCGATGCCCCACTCCCGCTGGTACCAGTCGGCGCAGACCTGCCAGCAGTCCTGCACCCCATGCACGAAGGCGCGCCCGAGCAGCGGCACCTGGTCGACGGGCTCGATGGTACGCAAGTCGCCCTCCGGCCAACTCAGGATGTGCCATGTCAGGCCCGAGGCGTTGCACATAGCGACGTCTGCGGCACTCGGTCGGCTGGCGGCATCGGGATGGCTGTGCACCACGGCGACGATCTCGCCCTGGTCCTCTGCCTCGGCATACGCCTTCGGTGCGATGCGGAACTCTTCGCCGGCGTCGGTAGCGGTGTTTTCGCAGGGAACGTATCGCTGGCTCCGGCCAGAACGGATGATCAGTCCGCAGCACTCGCGCGGATACTCTGCCGCGGCATGCTTCTGCACGGCAGACAGGATGTGCTTGAGCATGGTCAGCTCCTGGCGATGATCGAGACGGCAGGGAAGCCGCCGAAGGGCAGTTGGTTCCCTTCACCGAAGCGCGGGATGCAACCGGTGCCCAGGCAGCCATCACACTCGTCCCGGGCTGGATCATCGGTGGGGTTGCCGTCGATGTCGAAGTACGGGCCGGTGTAGCCGCAGTCGGGCCCGCGGTACCCGCCCGTCATCGCCCAGTGGCAAAGGGTGGTCATCTGCCGGCCGACCTGCTCGCCGCCAACGTCGCCTGGCGAGGCCAGTTCCCAGGCCACGTACTGGCCGTCCTCGCTGGTTTTCTGGTCCAAGTACCAGATTTCGACGATCTCCTGGGAGGGATCAGCGTCGGGATTGCCGCCTGGGAAGTTCGCCGCGTCCAGATATTTCGCAAGCGTCGTCCGGATGGTGAGGCGGAACTGGAGCAGGTCCTCGAACGCCAGGCAGAGCGCCGTAATCCGGCCATTGACGTTGCCGGCGGTGAAGCTCGGCCGCGCCGCAGTACCATCGCTGTTGGCCTCGATGCCCTCGATCTGCACCGGCCAGGCCGCGTATTCGTGGCCCTGCCACCAGATCGATTTCGCCGGCAACTGGTCGGCGTTGGCGCCGGCAGCGGCCAGTTCCTGCGGACTGTGCGGGATAGCGTGACCGTGGAACCGGACCACGTCGGCGCCGAAGTCGCTGCCGTCGAGCTCGAACAGCACGACCTCGCCGCCCGGCTCCAGCTTCTGGATATCGGTGATCAGTGTCATGGATGGAATGCCTGTTCAAAGGTCGCGGTCAACCGGTAGACCCGGCCGCCGAGGTTGACGGGCCGGTAGCCCGCACAGGTGTAGAAGCCCAGGCCGCCCAGGGGCGGCGTCCAGAGAAATGCACGCGCTCCGGTGTGGCGGTCCAGGAAGTCCATCACGGCCTTGATGGTCGCCGCCGGCCCGGTGATGGACACCGGCCAGCTCTGGGACTTGCTGTTCAGACCTTCGCTCACTAACTGCTTGTAGCCGTCACCGAATTGCGCGGACCTGGTGGCGAAGGTTATGTCGCCCTCGCCACCGCTCTCGGTGGCCCAAGTGAAGGTTTCGATTGCCATGTGCTCTACCCGTTGATGGCCCGGCCGATCGCACCGTCACGCCGCAGATCCCGCGCCAGGAGTTGTCGGTATTTCTGCTCGACGAACGTCCCGATGTCGCGACCGAACTGGTCCAGGCCAGGCTGGCTGCTGGAGACGTTGGCCGAACCATCCGAGGCAATGTTCACCTCGACGTTGATCTGCGAACCGCCGCCGCCCATAGCGCGCACACCGAGGGCGCCGGATGAGGTTCTGGTCAGCGGCATCACTGCCTCTGGCCCCGCTTCGCCCATCACACCCAGGCGGCCGCCGCTCATGCCGAACGCGGTTGGCGTGCTGACCACGCTGTTGGTGAAGGCCCCGCCGGTGGCGAACATCTGCACGCCTCCGGCGAACGTGCCACCGTTGGCGAACAGCCCACTGTTGCTCACCAGGTTGTCGACGCCCGACTGCACGGCAGCGTTTCCACCGCCGAAGAAGCCGCCGAAGAGGGACGAAAGGGCCTGCGAAGCAGCGGCGCGCATTGCAATCCGCGCCATGTCGGCCAGGATGCTCTTGGCGAAGTCGGAGAACGACAACTTGCCGGTCGTGGCGAAGGTAGCGACTGCATCCTCCATAGCGCGGAAGGCGTTGGTGAACAGGTCATGTGTCTGCCCTGCGACATTCCTGGCGCTTTCGAGATAGTCGTTCCAGGCTCCGCTCGCTCCGTTGCTCCAGTCTGACTGGGCAGCGGTCATCTGGTCGTAGTTGCTGACCACGGTGTCTCGCAGGTCCTGATGCACCTTTCTGAGCGCGGCCAGACGTTTCTCGTACTCCTCGTCCGACATTTGCCGACTGGGATCGGAGCGCTGGTTCTCCAGGTCCATCAGTTGCTGGTTGTAGCGGTCGTCGAGACTGTTCAACTGCTCGAAGCGGGACCGCTCTCGTCCGCCCATGCTGACACCGGCCGCAGCGCGCTCGCCCTCCAGGCGCAACGCATCGACCTGTGCCTGCAGCGCCTGCGTGTAGCGCTGCACCGACTGCTCCTGTCGCCGAAGCCTCCCCTGCTCGCTGAGTTCGATCTGGTTAAGCTGTGAATCTGCGTCCTGCTGCGCCTTGACCAACGCAGTCCTGGCGTCGGCGATGTTCTGGTCGAGTTGGATTCGCTGGGCTGCCGAGGTTCCTTGCTTCGCCCTGGCAGCCTCCAGCGCTGCGATTTCACGCTCGTAGGCATGGGTGACCTCATCCCGCTCCTGCTGGATGATCGAGATGCGCTGCTGCGCGTAGCTTTCCGCGCTGATCACGCCTGCGCGTTGGGATGCCTCCAATTCCTTTTGCGCGTTACGGTAGGTCGCGGTGATCTCGGCCAAGCTGTTCTTCGCAGCGTTGGCCGCGCGTAGGTCCACCGAACCGGCGGTTCCCTTCTGGTCCTTGTACTTGGCGTTGATGTTGGCGATCTCGCGATCGACGGTCGCCTGCCGCAGGCGGTCATCGTTCGGGTTCACCTCGCGGATCGCCTGTAGATCCTTCTTGTACTGCTCCAACTCCTTGGCGCGCTTCTGCTGGTTGGTCAGCGCCGCCCTGGAACGAGCGTCGATCCGGTCAATAGCATTCTGGGCGGCCTGTTCAGCCCGAGCGCGCTCGCCGGCGGTTCTGGCATCGTCCTCCATCGCCTTCTTCCGCTCGCGGAGCATGTCGAGCTCTTCGCGCAGGCGGTTCCGGCTCTCGTCGCGGTTGCCGACCAGGCCGAAACCACCTTGATCGAGCTGGGCAAGGCGCCGCTCCACGTCGGCGATCTGGGAGTCGATGTCCTGGCGACCAATGCTCTTGGCATCATCCCACGCGCGCTTCGCAGCACGTGCGACTCCATCCCAAGCACGCTCAATCCAACCCAGGTTCTCCAGAATCTTCGGGGTCCGCTGGTTGATTGCGTCAGCGTAGGCCTCAGTCGCCAGCTTCACCGCGCCGGCGTGATCCCCCTGCTCCTCCAGCGCCTTGATCTGCGAGTAGACGGATACGGTGAGGTAGTTGTACTGCTCGTTCAGGGCCTTCGAGGCCTTCACAGGGTCCTCTCCCAGCCTCACGAACTCGGCGACGGTATCCCCCACCGCGCGGCCAGTTGCCTCTTCCATCGACAGCGCGGCCTGGGTGATGGCAACGAAGCTTTCGCTGGCCAGGTCTCCCTTGCCTGCCAAGGTGGCCAGCACTTCGGCAGCAGCTCCGGTCGTGCCAACCGTATTGCTGACTTGGCGCGCCATTTCGCCCAGTCCAGAGGCGCTGGTACCAGCGTAGTTGCCGGTCATGATCAGCGCCTTGTTGTATTCGCCCTGTTCCTTGCTGCCCAGGTACGCCGCCGCAGTCACACCACCGATCGCCGCTGCCAGCAGCCCAATCGGGGCCAGGACGCCGATAACACCGCGCGCGGCGCCGCCGGCGTTCACACCGATCTCGGCGATGTTGTGGGCGGCGACCCGCCAGTTACCGGTGGAGAGGGCGTTACCCAACTGCAACACGTTCTCGCGCGCTTCCTTGCTGGTCAGCCCGAGCTTGTTGATCGCGCCGCCGGTCCCTTCGATGTCCCGCCGCTTCGCCGCGATCTTCTCCAGGCCTGCGGCCAATCCGGCGTCATCCAGCCCGCCGGCGGCGCGCAGCCCACGCAACGCGGCTTCCTGCTTCTCAAGCCTGGCCAACGCGGCGGTCACCGGATCGATGCTGTTGACCGTGCGTTGCATCGCTTCGATCTGACGGTTCTGCGCCGCGACCAGGCGCTGCTTCTCGGCGGCCTCCTTGGTTTCCGCTTTCTGCAACCGGTCATAGGCCGCACCCAGGCGATCCTGATACTGCGCTTCGTCCTGCAGCGTGGTCAGGCCGGCCTTGCGCGCCCGCTCGAGCAAGCTCTCGGCGCGAATCAGATCGTCGATGTTGGCGACGTTGCCGGAGAGCGCCCGTTCCAACTGGCTGATGATGGATATCTCGCCAGCGGCACTGTCGTATACCTTCCGGCTGGCAGCAGCCTGGCGTTCACGCGCACCGGCCGCCTTGTCGACACTGCGGGCAGCGTCCTCCTCCGCGCGCGACACTCCCTTGGTGGCCTGCTCGAGGCCCTTGCTGGCGTCGGACAGGTTGTCGATTGCCTGTTCGGCCTGATCGGCGGAGTCGACCAGCTTGTCGAGGTCCTCGGCCGCCTTTACGGCCGGGCTCGAATCGACCTTGATGCCCAGTTCGGCGAAGTTGCTCATCCCGACTTCCTCTGCTCGTGGAAGGCCTTCAGCGCAGCGTCTTCCATCACCCGGATATCCGCGAATACCGCGGGTTGCTCACCAGCGGCTACGCCGCACATCTGCATCACCACCGGCAATGCGGTGTAGTCCAGGCCTGTTGCGCCACACATGCCAGCCCGCCACTGGGTGCTCATCGCCTCGAAGACGATGAATGCCGTCCAGTTGCAGGGCCAAAGCTCCATCTGCTCGTCGCTTTCGTCGAAGTCATCCGGCGACAATCCGAACTGCGCCAGCTCCTGGGGGCTGGCTACAGGCCGATAGAGCTCCTGTGCGGCGCGCTTCAGTTTCCCAAGCGCCCTCTGCTGTAGGCGCTCTGGTAGGCCTCGAGGATGGCCTCGGGCACGCTGACCAAGGAGGACACCAGCAGCCGGACGTTGGCCTCGGTGAACGCCTCGTCGAACCCCCACCCGGCCACAACGGCTTGTACCTGCTCGACCTGGAGGTCGATCTGGCCCTTGGTGAACGCTTCCAGAGACTGCTCGCGAGTCTCCTCGACCAGGCGTTTGAACCGCTCCCCCCAACTGCTGTAGAGGTCGGCCAGCGCTTCACGATCTAGGTACTTGAAGGTGAATGGCACCTTGATGGACTCCCCGCCGAGGCGGGGAATCTCCACACTGGATTCGAAGGTGGGCGCCTGCGCGATGCTGAACTTCTTCGCCATGACAGTTCCTTAGGGGGCCGGGTTGTAGCGAACAGGGCGACCATCGAGAGCGATGGTCAGGGTCCGGGTCATGATTTCGTTGACGTTCAGGGTCGGAGTGTCGCTGACCGAGACGTAGCCGTTGTAGAAAACCTCCGATCCGTTGCGCAGCGTCAGGCGGATAACCTGCAGCGCCTTACTCTGGTCCGCCGCCTCAATCACCGCCCACTGCGGCAAGTTGGGGTCGTCGGCGATCGGCATCGAGAACGACTGCGCGTTGCGGAAGGTAGGCAACTGGCGCTGGTCATCGTCCTCGAGGTACTGGTACTGGACGAACTGCTGCTCGCCGCCGGAGGTGGTCGGGTTCATCACCTGCTGGATCTGCTGCCAGGTGAGGACCTTCTTCGCCGAACCGATGCCGCCACCGGCCGGGTAGCGGATCACATCCGTGGTATCGATATTGCCCAGGGAGAAGGTGTCCTCGGTGGAAGCTGCGACCTTGACGGCTCGGCCGTTCAGGCCGGTCCAGCCGGACACCAGCGACACGACGTCACCGACCAGCAGGCCGTGAGCATCTGCGGTAGCAACCGCTGGCTTGGCGTTGGAGACAGCGGTAACCGGAATAGCCGGGCCGTAGGTGGCAGCAATGGCCAGCAGCGCGCCGTTGGGGAGGCTTGCGGACATGGAGTTTTCCTCGTGTGGAAATGAAAAAACCCGCTCATGGCGGGTGCTGGTGTGCCCATGCGGGCGATCAGAAGATGTCGGCGCGATAGCCGATGGAGACTGGCTTGGTATCGGCGATGTCCCCCGATATCCAGGGTCCCGGCGCTGGGGGGCTCACCACCTGCACAGAGAAACCGGGGCGGGACAACTCGCTGTAGAGAGGGAACTGCTGACCCAACCCGGCGATGATGTCTGCGGCAACGCCGGTGCCCTGCCCACCAGGGACCACGATGCTGATCTGGAACACACCGGTGAAGCCCCGGTGGTAGCCGCCCAAGTCGCTACTGGTACTGCCAGCGGGCAGCGTGAAGCAGCGCAGATAGATGGCACCCGGCGTCGGTTCGAACGCCACATTCGGGTACGCGACCGGGATTCCCTTGGCCTTCGCCCAGACGTCCAGGCGAGCCTCGAACAGTTGCTGAATGATCTCGTGACTCATACCTGGTTCGCCCTGACGGCGGCCTCCACAATCTGCTGGAATTCAGCGATGGTCACCCGGACCATGCCAGCCGGTGCCTGGCTGGAGTGCCCGTACTCCAGCGGTACCGCATACGGCAGGTTGTTCACCAGGTAGGCGGTATCACCGAGCTTCAGCGGCTGGACCCCAGCGGTCACTGCAGAAATTGCCTTGCTGCCAGTCGGGTCGACGTCATCAATCTCTCCCGGTGCGGCCGTGCCAATGCTGAACTGCCAGTTGGCCCGAAAGCGCCCGCCAACATACCCGCGCCCGGCCACCATCCCGTTGACGTCGAAGTTCTGGTCACGCTCCGCCTTGGTCAGCGGCTTCGCGTGCTTCACGCCTCGACGTAGCTTCCCGTTCCTGGTGAAGTTGCTCGGATTCAGGTTGATCAGGGTGTTGCGAATCGCAACGTTCTCGTCGTAGCGGTCCGCCGCAGCACTCGCTCGCTGGCGGTAGGCGACGTTCGCGGCCCACCGCTCCGGGTCACCGACTGGAAATTTCTCGATCACCTTGACCGACAGGTCCAACATGATCCGCTGGTAGATCGCATCGCCGGCAGCCAAGGCTTGGTCGCGGAATTGCGCCACCGCTGCAGCGAAGCTGCCCTGGCGCCCCGAGTAGCGTTGACGCATGCGAGAGCCACGGGCCATGCGCTACCTCCTCGCTTGCGCGACGAAGCCGATGCCCAGGCCGGCATAATTCCAGGCTTTCGCAGTCACCACCTTGAAGGCCTCGCCGTCGAACTCGATACGGTCGCCGTTCCTCGGCGCCGGCATGTCCTGCCCCCCAAGCTGCACTGGAGACATGATGATCTCGACATCACCCTGTTGGATCAGCGAACCGTCGATAACCCGCACATCGTAGTCCTGGCGCATGCCGGAACCATCGAAGCGGCGCTCGATGGTTGGACTTCCACCGGTCGCCGGGTCGTACTCGCCCTGCTCGAACTTGGTCAGGCGTAGCTCAAGCCCCCTACCGCCCTTGCTCCGCGGTGCCAGCATACGAATGGCCATCGCCCGGGAACGGTCGTAGATATCAGCCATCAGCTCATCCTCGACACCCTGACGTTGAACATGCCGCCGCCGACGGTCAGCGCCTCCAGAAGCCGATCCACTGCAACGTAGCGCGGCTGCCCCTGGTTCACCGGATCGGCGTAGACCGTGGTGAGGGGCCCCACCGTCTCGGATTTCACAGCGGAGGCCTGCTGTACCTTGTCCAGCGGCCCGTCGAGCGCCAGCAGGGCCAGTTCGCACGTTGCGGCCTGCAGCTTCCGGTTCGGCCAGGCCAGGCCGGTGCGTGGAAACTCCAGCGGCTGGTCCGGGTCGACCTTCGAGCCTCGGAATTGATAGCTGCGGTCGATGTAGTCGGTCGCCCTGATCAGTGCCGAGGAGCGGCTGTCATTGGAGGCCGACGCCCAGGCAGCATTGCCGCGCTGAGCGTGATACTCGGTAGCCTGGTCGACGGAGACGTAGCTGTTGGCGCTGTCACCCTCAGTCATCACCGCCATTGGCTTTCTCCTCGGTCGCCTTCAGGAGCTCGCGCAGCGAATCGGGCGTGGCGCCTTCCGGCACCTCGACACCCAGTTCAACGAGACGCGCCAGCACCTGCTCGGCGTTCAACGGCGAGGGCTCCTGGGCCGCCTTCGCCTCGGCGAGCAGTTTCGCCAACGCAGCCTTGCCTGCACGCCCATCGAACGCGACGCCGAGGGCCTTCAGGTCAGCCTTGATTTCGTCGAGGGTGGGCTCGCCGTCATGGATACCCGGAGCCTTCGCAGCACCGTTGGTTTGCAGTTCGATCAGGTCGTAGGCCACCGAGTATGCCCGCGGCACCTCGCCGGCCACCGCATCGGCCTGTTCGAGGAAGTCACCCTGGCGATAGGCGAGCGGATCCCGAATCGTCAGCCCATTGCGCTGGGCGAACTCCATCTGGTCCGAGGTCGCCGGGCCAGCTACGAACCACAGAATCTTCTTGGTCATTGTCCACCTCATGAAAAGGGGGCCTGGCGGCCCCTCTGCGGTTACTTGCTCAGCACCAGAACGCCGGCGGTGTCTTTGACGCTGGTGGCGGTGCGCTCCCAGTTCGCCGCGGTGCCGATCGCGGTATCGTTCGGCGAAGCGCCGCCCGTACCGGTCTTCCAGGTGTAACCGAGCACGCCCAGGTTGTAGCTCCATTCGGCCTGGTAGACCGAACCCAGGTTCTCCTTGCCGGTAGTACGGTTCAGAACGGCGTCGAAGTCGTTGTTGCCGGTCACCAGCACCGAGCTCTGCACCAGGCCCAGGGAGCGGAACGAAGCTGGGTTGGCCTCGGGGTCGGCGCCAGCCGGCACGATCAGCGAGTCGGCGTCGGTCACCACGAACAGACGGCCGAACGGGTCGCGCATCACGTTCACGCCGTCGTAGGTGAACAGGTTCTCGGCGTTCGCAAGAGCGTTGTCGTAGAGATCGCTGACCACGCTGGAATGGAACACCCAGGCCGCGATGGCGTTGGCGCGGTCACCGAACTTGAACGCCGCCTTGTTCAGGGTGCGGAAGGTTGCGGTCTCGGTGGCGCTGCCATGGGTCGCGTCGGCGTGACCGCTGATTGCAGCCACCGCGCCTCGGATGGCGGTGTTCAGCATATCCGCGACACGTGCTTTACCCAGTTGCTCACCGATGGTCAGGGCCGCCAACGCCGGGTTTTGCAACACCCAGTTGTACTGGGCCGCTTCATACTCGATCGGTGGCGTGCCGGCGGCGACCTTCACCGCGGCGTTGAGCAACTGCGTCAGACGAGTCGCAGCCACGTCGCCGTTGCCGTAGACGTTGCGGCGGCGCACCAGATTGGCGATCAGCTTGAAGCTGGCCTTGATGTCGAAGTCACCCTGCGCCGGCGCGTTCTGTAGAACGATGGTGCCGGCGGATGCCTGGTTGAATTTGTCGATCGCCTGGGCGACGGTTTCGGTCAGAGCCGTGTAGGTCTGCTTGTTGAATACAGCGAGATCGAAAGCCATGTGGCCTCCTTACTTGATCGTTTCGAGGTAGGCGACCTTCTCGGCCTCTGTCTTGCAGTCGGCGAGCGACTTGGCCGTGCTGCCGGAGGGCTTGCCGCCCGGGGGCGTTCCGCCGCCGGAGTGGCCAGAGCCCTTCAGGATCTGGTCGCGGTAGGGGTACTGGTCGACGAGAATCTCCAGCGCTTCATCGAAGTCGGCGGCCTCGCCGGGACGGGCCTTGCTGTACAGCTTGTTGCCGTGGGCGTCGTAGGCCACGACATTGCCGTCCTCGACTTTCAGGTGCTTGCCGAACACGGACTGCACCATGTCGGCCGGAACAGCCAGGCGGTCTGCCACGAACTTCGAGCGGGAGAAGCTGCCGCCGATCTTCTCGGCGTAGAGCTGCTGCTCCAACTGCTCCGCGCGCGTGGTGACCTCGGTCAGCTTGGTGTCGTAGGCCTTGCCGATTTCAGCCTTCACCTTCTCGATCTCGCCGGCATCCACCAGCTTCTTCGCGTCGAGATTGGCGACGGTTTCCAGGGCTTTGCGCGCTGCGGCCGGGTCCTCGATGCCTTCGAAGTCCTTTGCGATTTTCTCGGCCTTCTCCGCCCGCTCGCGGTGCTGCTTGGCCTCTCCGTTCAAGCGGGTGATGGTGGCTCGGGTACCAACCGCATCGAAAGCGATCTCCTTGCCGTCATCCTCCACGTAAACCGGCTTGCCATCCTGGACCTCGGCGTATTGCTTGCCATCGACTTCGACAGTCTTCAGTTTCATCTCGTCTTTCTCCGGCCATCCGGCCATTGCGATGGGCCATCCGGCCCGGAAGGCGCCCCGCTCCATCCGAAACGCAGGCATAAAAAAACCCGCCAAGGCGGGTCGTAGGTTGTAATTTGATGCGTTCCTACCGATTGCAAATGGAACTCAAGATGAGCACCACCACGAACTCACTATGGAATGCACTGAGCCCCTTGATTGCAGCAGCCATAGGGGGATTTGCCGCGTTGGGTGGCCAACTGATAGCGACGAAATCGAGCGATCGCTCTATCGAACAAATTGCAGTCCAAAGTTGTATTCAGCGCATCGACACCCAGGAGGCGAAACTACGTGAGGTTGGCGAACGGCTCTTTGGAACACTCGGGGGCTTGATTGGAGCGTCGGTCGAAAACGATCAGCAATCCTTCAACAGTGCGGGCAAGGAGATCATCCGGGCCGCTTTCGAAGTGAATGCGTATGCCCCTCCCGAGCTCGCCCTTGCAGCCTTAACCATCGCGCAGCTGACACGACAGGGAATGACTGCAAGCACGCCAGAGCAGCAGGAAACAGCGATCCGAGCAGCATTGGCTGGCTACAGGCTCTGGCCCCAGCAGTACCGAGAGCAGATGGGCGAGTTCGATAAGCTACGACACTCCTGCGAGAGCAGCAGGTTAGCGAACTCCGACTGACTCCCTAAGTTGAGCCAGGCTCAGCGGGTTGCCCCGCTGGTCCAACAGGTCGCTCAAGGTGATGACGCCTCGGCGCCAGAGGTCGGCGCGATCGGGCCCCAGCTTCTCGTCCTGGAAGGCCTTCGACTTACCCTTGAGCCATGTCTCGAAGTTCAGACTGGCCGGCACCTGGCCGTCCATCGACGCCCGGGTGCTCTTCACCTCGTCGACGTCGATACCCAGCTCACGCATCGTCTTGAGCCAAGGCAGAGTGGTACTGCGACACCCCCAGTGCCGCGGGCAACCTTGCTTGTACGGCAACGAGTGCCCCACAGGCCTGAACTGAAGATCCCAAGTCTTCTGGTCGTAGACCATGCAGATTTCAGTGGTGTGCGAGTCCAAGGTGCTGAGCTGGCGATACCCTTTCACCGGGCCATTCTCGCCAGAATTGGCCTTGTAGACCTCCATCCTGGCGCCATTGGCCACCGCTTGGGCGCTGTTGTGGACCAAGGTCCTCGCCGCGCGCTTGCTGACATCCATGAAGCCCTTCACCGGCGGTTGGTCGCCCCGAGCCCGGCGGCCGACGATCTGGGTGACCATCTGTTCCGTGGTCTCGCCGTTCACGAAGCCATTGCGCACCACACCGGCGAACCGGAACGACACATCCGCAGCCTGCTTGAGCCACCATTGCTTGGTCGGCGCGCCCTCGATGAGCGTATTCGCAACCACAGCGCTGAGTCGGTTCTTGCCGACGCCGAGCATGATTGGCCGGCTCACCAGACTGTTGATTGAGTTCGACGCGAAGCCTCCTTCGATGACCGCGAGTTGCCGCAGGTTGGCATCATGTGCCGCAGCGATCTCGGTGTACTGCGCCTTGATTGCCTTAGCCGCCTCGTCGAGGATCGCATTGACCTCCTTAACGTTCTTCAGCGGCAACCGGCGGCCCTGCAGCAGCTTCACCAACTCCTCGGCGAGTTCGGTGATCTTCTCCTCGACTTCCTTCGACATACCCGCCGTGGCCCTGATCAGGTCGATACCATGGTCGGTATACAGCTCCGCCAGCAGCACCTCCAAGCGAGTCATATCGCAGGCTCCTGGTTGCGGATCCGCTCCTGCTCCGACTCCCAGTCCAGGTCCTCGGCAAGCATGCCGCGGCGCTGGGCCTCGTTGAACAGGGTCTGGTCTGACAACGAGCCGCCGTCACGCATGCGCTGCAGCACACCCATGGTCTCGGCCGGAGCATAATCCGGGTCGAGATTCGGCTGGAGCTGCACGGTGCCGCCCTCGGCGCGGTTGTTCAGTGCGAGGGAGAAGTACGACAGGAACAGCACCAGGCTGTCCTGCAGGCCCTGGCACATCATCGCCAGTTTGCTGGTCTCCTTCGCCGATTCCTCGCCAGACTGCTTCGCCGTCATGACCTGGGTGGACTTTTCCACCAGCTTCGCACCGGCCTGCCGCATCTCCTCTTGCAGTGAGTCAAGCTGTTCCCGCGCGGTCTTGATGGCGGCGCCGGTGTGCTCGACGTACTTCATGTCGGCTTCCCGAGGCAACTTCACCGCGGAGCGCGCGCCGATGGCCAGCTCGTCGCCGGAGTCGACACCAGTCATCACCAGGATCGGCACGCAGGCGACATCAACCAGACTGTCCAGGGAGGACTGGAGCCACCAGTGCTTCGCCACCAGGTGGGCGAGTTCGAGCAGCGGTGGCTTTGCTGTGAGGAACCCGGTACGCGCGGTGTAATACGGCACCAAGGGGATGAAGCCGAGCGTGTACGGGGTGTCCGTCACCATCTCCCACCCGTCCTTGCCCTCCTCGAACACACGATGCCGGTGGGGCTCGATCACGCGGATCTGCTCAACGGTTTCGTCGGTGAACTCGTCCACCTCCTCCACCCGGCACGTCCGGAAGCGGAACTGGGTCAGGCTGTCGACACCAGCAACCTTGCCGGTCTTCCACCCCAGCACCTGGCCAGGCTCGATCAGCACCCCGTAGGGCCTGAAGCCGGCTTGTTGCTCGGCCTGCCGTGTGTTCGGCAGATCCTCTGGCCGTTGCGGTATCTCGACCAGGGCGAACTTCAGGCCATACTCCAGCCCGCCGCGGAACCAGTCTTGGGCGAACACTTGCAGGTCACGTCCCTCCGTATCCACGTCGGTCAGCAGGTCGGCGATCTCCTGCGGCACGTCATCGCCGATCACGACCGGCTTCGCAAACACTCGCCCCACCATGGCGCCGACCGTTTCCTCGAACGCGGGGTGCAGCGTCGCCAGCTTCAGCCGCGCTTCATAGTCCTCCCTCGTCTCGAGTTGCCGCTTGGGCAGATACGCCTCCCCCGCCTCGCGCATGGCCGAGGTGCCGCCCTTGATGCAATCGATCAGCTTCCAGTGCTCGCGCATCTCCTCGACAGCAGCGCAGCACTGGCAAACGGAATCGCTCATGGTCAGAACCTCAGGGTGGTAACAACGGCCGCAGGTCGCTCGACCGGGAATTCCTTGTGAATGAAGTAGCCCGCAGCATCGTTGGGGTGATCGATGTCGGCGGACTTGTCCGGCTCACCGTTGGTGCCCCAAACCTGCTGCTCGAGGGCATCGGCGTAGGTCGGGCAGCGGTCGGGATTGACCCGATACCGCCGCTCGCCCTTGGCGTTGCAGAACATGGCGTTCATGGAGTTGATCCGGTCCTTGACCGGAGGGTTGGCGGCGGGCGCCGAGACGATGAAGCCGGCCTGCTTGAGCAGCGCGATATCGGTCTCGCTGGCCCGGACGGACTTGCGAGAGTCGCCGGAGGCGTCGGGGTAGATCCTGATCTGGCGGGTCGGTCGGTAGTCACCGTCGGCGTACAGCCAGAACCGCTCCTTGATCTGGCGGATCATGTCCGGGGTGTCGTACCCGTTGACGATCTCGTCGACCGCATGCGGCAGGCCCAGGCGCTTCACATGCACCACGGCGGCCATCTTTCCGACGTTGAAGTCCATGCCCACGAACAGCGTTTCGCCGGGCTGTACGGTCTCCTGCGAGGCGTTGAGGGTGCGGTCGTAGGCGGTGTAGATCGTGCCCGACGTCAGGTTGACGAACTGGCCGCGCAGGTACGCCGCGATTAGTTGCGGCGGGTACGACTCCATCAGCGAATCGATGTAGTCGTCCGGCAGATTCGCCTCGTTGTCGTAGGTGCTGGCCTGGACCAGTCCATACAGGTCCTGCAGGTGCGGCTTCTCGCGCAACTGCTTCACGAACTGCTGGAAGACGAACTTGAAGCCTTCCGGGGTGGTGGTGACGTCGACACGGTTGCGCAGGCCGTCCACCTTGTAGCGCATCCGCGCGATGATCTTGCGCCAGGCCTGCTGCGCCTTGACCAGCGACAGGACGTCGAGCTCGTCCACCAGGGACCGGCCGACCTTGAAACCGACGATGGTTTGCGGCTTCTCCATGGAGCGGCAGATGATCGTCGTGCGGTAGGCGCTACCACTGAAGAGGTGAACCTCGTGGTTCGCCTGGTTGATCCTGGTCCGCAGCCCCCAGTCGAAAGCCACCTCCTCCATCGTTGGGTAGAAGATGTCGCGGATCTGGGCGTAGGTCGGCGCGAAGTAGCCGGCGTTGATGCGCGGCCATTCCCAGGCGTGCTGGGCGAGCCCTGAGCAGCCCACCCAGGTCTTCCCACTGCCAAACCCCGCAATAAAACCGCAGAACTTGTGCGGCATGGCCAGGAACTTCGCCTGGGGCACGTTAAGCGTCGGCATCGCGCACCCTCGCGTCGATGATGGTCACCGCGACGCTGGTCGGCGGCGCATCGTCCTCGGGGTTCTCCAGCAGCTTCAGCTCGGCGCGTTTCTTCGCCACTTCCAGGCGCTTCAGCTCGATGTCCAGGGCGGCGGACTCGGTGCCGACGTGCCGGCTCAGCAGCTCCAGGTTGCGGAGCTTGTCCGGCCACTTGACCTTCCGGAGAACGCCGGCAATGCGCCGGTCATCACCACGGCCTTCGAACAGCTCGGCGACCTCGATGCCGGAAAGGAACTGGCGCCAGACCTTTGGCCATTCGCGGATCGGCTTGAAGCTGCCGTCGTCCTCATGGATGTCCAGGACGTCCATCTCGTCGATCTCGCGCAGGCGGCGGACGACGTAGTCGGCCGATACCTCGGTGCGCTTCGACCGCTCGGCCATAGCCTGGGCAATCGCCTCGGCCACTTCGGGGATGCGGAGCAGCTCGTAGCCCATCTCGGCCGCACGCTTCGGTGCGTAGCCGGCTCGGATGGCTGCCTGCGTCGCGTTGAGGTCGACCAGGTACTCCTCGACGAACAGGCGCCGCTTTTTGTTCAGCGCCATGTTGGACCTCAAATGAAAAGCCCCGCTCTAGGCGGGGCTAAAACTGGTGACCTGCTGCTATTCAGGCCCTCTTGCGATCGCATAGAGAATCGAAAGAGCCAACATTGCGTATCCATTATCAGTATTGAAACCCGAGACGAGGTATGGGTTGCTTGTCTCGTCTCCACCGAAGGTGCCGTTCTCATCCATGCGGAAATGCCAAACCTTGACCCACTCTGCTTGATCGAATGGGTTCCGCATCTGTTTCTCGATGATGAACTTTCCAACACTGCCTTTTGGGCCCACCGAAAGTTCAAGACGCCCACGACCAGCGCCATAAGGAGTGTCGATTGCAATCCAACCCTGCGGGGAAGGCTCAAATGAAACGCCCCAAGATTCTTTTGGGAAAGGGTCATCGAAAACCTTCTTGATCCCCTGAATCACCCCTTCAGCTCGCCTCTTGAGTTTGGCGGCATCATCAACAGCGTAACGTACCTGGTTGATTTGCTCTTCGCTGAAACGTCCAAATTCCATGGCAACCTCCTGTTTGCAGAGCAGGGAGTATGCCGTCGGAACGACCTCCGGACTAGCTGGTCGGGCTTAGTGCTTCAGCTTGCGCCGCTCAGCCCCGTCCCAATGTTCGCTCCAGTCGATGCGGATGATTCGCGCAACGTTGCCGCGCGCCTTGAAGACCAGAACGGCCAGCACGACCAGGATGATCAGCAGCCATGGGGACAGCGCTGGGTGGTAGTTCCCGCGCAGGGTGTCGAGGAAGAACGTGAGGGAGTAGCAGCCCGAGCCAACGGACAATAGGTATGCCAGTAGCGAAACGCCAGCACGGTAGCGCGCGCCCTGCCGGCGGTAGCTGGCGATGCGAACGCAGATCGCGCTGCAGATCACTGCGGCGATCAGGGACCACGGATCAACCATTCCGGCCATCTCGATCATCTCGACCTCCAAAGCGGCCCGCGATGAAGCGGAACCAACCCGGCGTCTTCCCCCCCTGCACCCACTCCAGCAAGCTGATGCCCAAATAGACGCACAACAGGGCGCCGACCCCAGCCACCAGGCCGGAGGTCTCAACCCATTGCTTACCGACGAACTCGCCGGCGATGTAGTAGCCGAAGATCCAGGACACCAGGAAGTACCCGACGCGGGAGAAGACCGAGAGGTCTTTCGCCTGGACTACGAAGAACATGGCGCCAGCAAAGGCGCCGATGATGGCGTTGATGTCGACGCCCAGCAGGTAGCCGCCGCCGAATCCGACGGCGCCAGCAACTGCGATGGCTCCGGCTTCGGACATGGGGCGATCTCCAGGGTGTTCAGGCAGATGGGCGGCGTGCATTGCGCGACCCTGGTGTAGAAATCAAAAAGCCCGGCTCAAGCCGGGCTTTTTGCTCTTCGTGTCGATCAGATTTTGCCAGCCTCAGCCCAGCGCATTAGCGTCTTTATGGCGATGGCTCCATTCTGAGAGAAACCACGAACAACTGAGGCCTCCGTGACAGGAAAATCAATATCGAAGAGATCATCCTGTGATACTTCCACGAAGGTATTGAGGAGTATCTCAGCGTACTGCGCCTGCTCGGTGTCAGTATGGCGCTTAGGCAGTTGGCGATCGATGTAAGCGCCCACGGTGATGGGACACACCGTTCGCATGGTTTCGTACATATCGATCAAGTTGCGGGCGGTGTCACTTAGGTTGGTTTTCATCCTGAAATCCTTCTACTGCAGGAGCCCAAGAATTAACGATTCCAAAATGATATCGCAACAAAAAACCCGGCGCGATGGCCGAGTTTCGGTGTGTTTATTCGTGCGGGTGCAACTGTGCATATTGGTGGAACAGTACCCAAATGCTCTTCAAAGCGCAATAGGGCCTTGACATAGGTACAGATTTAGGTACAATGATCGCCGTCAGTTTGTAACTGACAGCTTCGCTGCCGGCTGTGCCGGCAAATTACCAGGGCCTAAGGAAGCCCCCCTAACTTGGCGGTGCCAAGAAGGAAAAAAGCTATGCAAATACTCAACTTTAGCCAGGCTCGCGCCGGTCTAAAGCAGACGATGGACGATGTCTGTCGGGACCATGAGCCCGCAGTCATCACACGGCAACGCGGCGAGCCAGTCGTTATGATCTCTCTCGAGGACTATAACGGCATGAAGGAAACACTCTACTTGTTGGAGTCTCCGGTTAACGCTCAGCGCCTACGCGAGTCCATTGATCAGCTTCGGTCCGGCCAAGTCGTCGAACGGGAGATACCGATCAATGTCCAGCAAGAAGAAAGAAAGTAACAAAGAGCAAGCCCGCACCACCGCAAAGGTCACCTTCACAACCAACGGTTGGGAAGACTACCAGCACTGGAAGTCCACCGATGCCAAGATCTCCCAGGCTATCGACGACTTCGTCGAAGAGTGCACCCGCACTCCCTTCACTGGCACCGGAAAGCCCGAAGCCCTCAAGGGCAGCCTCTCTGGCTTCTGGTCGCGTCGCATCACCCGCGAGCATCGTTTCGTCTACCTGCACGAAAACAACCAGCTGTTCGTGATCTCCTGCCGCTACCACTATGAGAAGTAAACCCTTCGCATGAAGCTCGCGCCGAAGACGCCGCCTCGCCCACCTGCGAGGCGGCACCTTCATGCGACGTCCCGAAGGCGCTCCCGCTGGGCCCAGTACGCCGCCACGCGGTCGTGGTATCGCTGGTGCACGTCCGGCTGCTCGTAGACGTCGTCCTTCCACTCAGCGCGATAGGCGTCACTGTAGCGCCTCATCCGGCCCGCCCAGGCTGCCAATTGCTGGTTGGACATGCTACGCAGGCGTTCGGCAAGGCGCTCCTGCATCTGCTCGCGGTGGCGAGAGTAAAGCTCGGCGCGCTGCTCGGCGACAATGTCGCGATCTTCCTGCAACCAGCGCCAGCCTGGCCCTTTCCGCAGCCCACTCTGCTTCGCCACAACTTCGGCAACCGGCCTGAGCGCCTGCGCGTCCAGCTTGTCGACGTGGCGCGCCAGGCGCTCCCAGGTGGCGGCGTAGTCCCGCGCCCAGTTGCAGGGGTCGACGCGACAGCCCAGGCGCTCCTCGACGAACAGGCAGACCTCGCCGGGGCCCAGCGTATCCCGGCCATTCACCGCCCGCTTGTGAGAGTTGATCGCCGCCAGCGCCATCCAATACGCCCGCTCGCCCTGACGCTGTGTGAGTTGGCCAAGGCCGGCGCCGATCCAGACCAGGCCGTGGGCGATCGCCACATCGTCACCAGTGGCCAGCGGCGAGTACAGCGTGTGGCCGAAGTGCTGCAGCGGCTTCGGCAGCGAGCGGATGGCAGCCTGCACCAGGCCGGCGGCCAGCATGTGGGCGGAGCGCCCGTTGGTGTCCTTGCGGTCCGGGTGCGTCTCGTTGGCCACCCGCCCCCGCTTGCCGAGTTTCGCCTTCTCCGCGGCCACGGCGAGAACCGAATCGCGGTTCTCGTAAAGTGCGTCGTGCCATGCCTGGCGGGCGCTGGTCAGTTTCATTTCGGCTCTCCCCTGTGGTTTTCTGTGGTCACTGCTCGCCCTCGAGGAGAGGGACGATCTTCACTCGCACGCCTGGCGTTTCGCTCCAGAGCTTCTGGAATATGCCGCGGGTGGCCTGAACATCGTCACGCCAGACAACGCCGTTGCAGGCATCGCAGATGGCCTTGAGGCAGTTGTCCGCATCCGGTTTGCGCATGGCGGCGATCTCACCGGCCAGAGCCTGTGCACGCTTGCGTTTCGACCATGAGGCTGGCACTTGGTGGTACATCCAGATCTCGATGAGGCAAGGCCGGGTTATCAGCGGGCGCCCCGCCATTGCCTGCTGTGCGGCCATGGCCACCAGGCCTTCGTACGCCACGGTCTTCGCGGGAGTGAACATTCTGGCGTGGGCGCCGACGCGGCCGATACGCGGCCTCCCCTTCCCCTGAGGCTCGCCGGGTACGGTGAACATCACCGGGCGGAGGTCATGCATCACGGCGCACCTCCGGCGCTTTCCGGCGCATCTTGGCCAGCAGCAGTTCCCGCGCCTGTGCGCCACTGAGCCCATCCAGGCCCTGGGCTTGCATCCGGTGGAGCAGTTGCTGCTCGGCAAGCTCATCGGCGCGCTGCAGCTCTGACTTCTGGCTGTCGAGGCCAATCGCCTTGGCGACCTTTCCGTCCAGCGGCTCACCAGCCTCGAGGCGTCGGACCACTACGGCATAGTTATGCTCGAACTCAGCGCGAAGTCGCTTGTCGCCGTACTGGGCCCGACGAAGCTCGAACAGGCCTGTGAGTTCGGCAGCCACCTTCACGACCTTGTGGCTGTAGCGCTGCTCCAAGGCTTCGTACCAGGCGCCCTCGGCGCTCGGCAAACCGTCGATCTTGCGGCACAGCCGCAGGAACTCCTTGAGGCTCGGAGGAAAGTCCTGATCCAGCACCATCCGCTGGAGGCCTCGGTCGACCTGCATGTCGCTCAGGTGCTTGATACCGGTCAGCCAGACTCGCTTGGCGAGCGTCTCCGCACGACGTTCCCCGTAGTGCTTCTCGTACCAAGCCGGATAGCTGGTTTTGAGGGTAGCGAACACGCGTTTCACCGCCCTGCGCGCCTGGGCGTCAAGTTCGACCAGATTCTCGATCTGCGGCTCACCAGTCGTCGTCGTGGAGGATGTCAACAGCGTTGCGCGAACGTCGTGCAGCGGGTCGCTGACGTGCTTGGGTGTTTCGTCCGTCGGTTTGCTCATGGCGGTGCTCCGCATGCGGTGCTGTTGCCATCCGGTGGCGCTCCAGCAAGAGTTCATCGAGAAAATTTCGGTAGTACAGGGGGGAGTCAGGCGGGGCGCCGAGCTTGGCTTCGGCGATCTCTATTGCCGCGAGCATCTGCTCCGCGGTGACACCGCGCTCGACCCAAGAGGCGAACAGCGGCATGGTCCTGGCGGTCTGCACCGCGTGGATCTGGAATCCGCGCTCGCGGATGAAGAACTGGCACCACTGTCCCGCAGTGGCCGGATCGGCTGGGCATTCGCGCACGCACGCGTTAGGTGCGGTACGGTTATTACCGGATACCGGAGGTGTGCCCACTTTTTCACTTTCACCCCCTCCCACATATCTGCCCTCTTTTTCCGGGAAAGCCGCGTAGTTACTGGGCTCCGACCCTTCCACATAACTGCCCGCTTCATCTGCCCACTTAGTGCCCACTTTTTTTCGGACGGATTGATCCCGTGAAGCCTTCGGCAACTCAAAAATCAGGCGCCTTTCGGCCAAGTTGGGGCCCACCAGGCCCACCTTCTGCAGCCAGACCAGCGCCCGCCGCAGTTCCTTTTCGGAGGGCTCCCCGCCCTTGATGCCCTGGTGCGGCTCGACGTAGAGCTCCTCGGCAATCGACTTCCAAGAGATCCCGCGCCGCTCTCCGACAACGCCTGTTGCGAAGTCCATGAACGGGCGCACGGCGAACACGTAGATCTCGCGGGCAAGCATGGGTAGGCCGCGGAGCGCCTCCCGCTCCTCGTCGTTGATCTGGAAGGACGGCACGGCTACCCCTGAACAAGGCGCGGCCAGCGCATCTGGTCGATCATCCGCAGCGCCTCATCTGTCGCCGCCCTGGATTCGGAGAGCTCCCGGTGGGCCTCCTGCAGTTCCTGGTCATCGGCGCCGTCGACGAGATTGGCAACAGCCTGCTGCGCCTCACCGTTCTCCTTGATGAGTGTCCGGAGCATGCAGAGCACCTCCGGCCGCTGGCCGGCATCCCCGCCGATCAAGCGCACCGACACGCCCAGCGGCGTCAGGATGTCGCCCAAGGCCTGGACCTTCAGGTCAGTCGGCAGCGCCGCGAGGATGCTGGGAACGAAGTTCGCCGGCACCAGGTTGGTGTCCTTGGTTCCGTCGTCGAGCCAGCGGAACACTCGGTCGGTGTTGACCTTCATCCGCTCGGTTGTATCGCGTGTTGGCGGGTCGAAGACAATGCCGGTGACCAGCGCTCCCTGGATGCGCTCGTGCACCTCCACGATGTGCTGGACGACGGTCTCTCGGCTCCACCCCTCTCGGCGGCGCCATTGGTTCACCACGCCGAGCAGCGTGGAAATCAGGGTGTGCGATTCGCTTCGCATGACGTGGCGGCTCCTGGCCAGTAAGGTGTGCTCAGGCAGCCGCACCCCATGGGAACGACGGGCACAGTTCGCTTCGGAGGACCCGACCAGCGGTGAGCGCCTCGATCTCAACTGCACGTTTCGCGGGGATTGGTCGAACGCCTGAACACCATTGACTTACGGTGGGCGCTCTCACATTGAGCTTTCGCGCCAACTCGGCCCGACTGCCCAACAGCTCGGCGGCCTGGCGCACTGCTTCTGCTGGAGTCATGTCTCTTCTCCGGGGAATGTTGGAGAGAGAGTAAGGCACTAGCTAATCACAGGCAAGCCATTGCCTAACCACACTACAACTGACGTTAAATTAGGCAATGCTTACCGGACCCCAACTCGGCGCCGCTATTGAGGCCGCCAGACTCGCCAAAAACATGTCGAAAAAGGCTCTCGCAGAGCAGTTCGGCGTGAAGCCCCCTTCTGTCCAGGGATGGATCAACACCGGCAGGATCGATAAAGCGAAACTGATCGAATTGATATCGTTCTTCTCAGGCGTCGTTGGCGCAGAACACTGGGGATTAAGCGAAAAGGAGGCGGAGCTTATTGCGCCAGGTAGTTCGCCTCAGCGCCCTGGCTCATCGGCCGCGGAAAAGGTGATGGAGATGCTCCAGCGCCACGGTAAAGGGCTGAGCGGCGAAGCTAAGGAGAAAATCGCGCAGGCAGTAGCCGAGTCTCTCGATGGCGATCAATCGACGACATCGAACGTGATTCACGCTGACTTCAACCGCACCACTCTGGTGAAAGGAAATACGATTTCGATCGCCCAGTACGACGTGCGCGCTGCCATGGGTGGCGGCCAGGTACCGGCCGAGTACCGCGAGTTCGTCAGGAATCTGGTGGTCGACAAGGTCCAACTGGATGACCTTGGTCTGAAGTACACCGATCCGGCCAACCTCAAGATCATCACCGGGTGGGGCCAGAGCATGCTGGGCACCATCGAGGACAAGTCCCCGATCCTCGTCGACGTGGGCATCACCGACTTCGTCGAGGAAGGCGTCTACGTCTTCACCTGGCTGCAGCACCTGTTCGTGAAGCGGGTGCAGATCCACGATGCCGAGCACTACCTGCTGGTGTCGGACAACAAGTCCTTCGAGCCGCAGAAGGCACGCATGGAAGACGTCCATTTCCAAGCCAAGGTGCTGGGCGCCTGGAATTTCAGAAAGCTTTGACAGGCAAGGTAATCTGGCGGAGTGGGGATTTGTAAAGCGACGAGCATGGCCAAGACCAGCATACATGCCAGGTGCTGCTGGTGTGGAATGCGAAAAGGTTGTGATGGACACCTGACGTTCAAGGAGAGAAGCAATGGTCGACTGGCACGCTGAATTTGGGAAAAGTCGGATTTTCCACGAGAAGCGCATAGACCGAAGGTCTGTCGATGCGCTCTCAGGACTGGCCGCTGGGATCACTGCTGATGGGCATATCAATCAGCATGAGGCCGAGTTCCTACAGGATTGGATCGCTACGAACTTGATCCATCTTGACGATCCAGTGACCAACCTCCTCTACCGGAGGCTCTCAGACATGCTGTCCGATGGCGTGTTAGACGCTGATGAGTCTGCCGAACTGCTTGAGATTCTTAGAGGGTTTGGTGGCCTCTCTGCTTCCAAGCCGAAACCAAGCGACAATGCCTTTACTCCATCGAATGCTCTTCCGCTCAACAATCCAGCTCCCAAGCTTGAGTGGTCGGGCCATCTCTACGTTTTCACTGGCGTCATGGTCTACGGCCCCAGAAAGCATTGCGAAGAGATCGTCGTCAACCGCGGCGGGGGAATAGCCTCAGGCATCAGCAAAAAGGTGCACTACCTGGTCGTCGGCGAGATAGGCAACGAGCAGTGGCTACACAGTACGTATGGAACCAAGATCAAGCGAGCTGTCGAGCTGCGCGAGGAAGGCCATCCCATCGCAATCATCAGCGAGAAGCACTGGCAAGCCTCGATGTTCAACCTGATCTAGATGAAGCGTAGCGTCATCGTATATGGGTTACAGGCTCACAAGCACCGCATCATAGGCAAGGTCATATGGCATTGGAGGCGGCATTGGATAGGAGATCGCTTTGGTTGTGTTTATCGCTTGCCTAGCAGCTTCCCTTTTGGACCCATTGGTGTTCGTCCTTTGCGCGGCTATCGGGTTCTTCATCAAGAGCAGAATCTCGGTACTGATCTCTGCTTGTGTATATGTCGCTATCACGCTTGCCTTTTCAGGCAGTATCCCAGCCAGCGAGAACCCTACTACTCTCCTTCTGGCCAAAGCAGCAGCAGGCGCCATTTTCTGCCTGCTTGGCATGGCCATCAGGAGATTCACTCTAAGACGCCGCAGATAGAATCTTTCCAAAGGAGCCAGGTCATCTGGCGGTGTATTGATCTCTAACCCATGCCGCAGGAGTACCGGAAAATCATGGGGTAGTGACCGCCCGCCTGGAGGCCGTGCCCCCACTCAAACGCGGCCTTATCGTTTACTCCCCCGGCAGTCGTGACAGCATGATCTAGGCCTCAACCAGGGCTGCTGCTCAATGATCCGTATGTCTACCTCAAAGAGGTGCTGACGCGGCTGCCGACGTTACGGCCGAAAGACATCAGCCAGTTGCTGCCGCATCAGTGGGTACTGATCTAGCTTATGTGATCTATTGTCCCCTGTGAAACACATATAAATCACACTTGGTAGGTGAGGGAAATGGATATTCGTCTGGAGATTTTAGCGCTTGAACAGCTGTTGCTAGATCCGGAAGCGAGAAAGAATGATCGACTGCTTAAACAGCTGCTTGCCGAAGACTTCGTTGAATTTGGAGCTGTCGGCAAAAGCTGGACGAAAGCGGAGGTGATCGTGGGACTAAAATCCCAGACTTGGATCAAAAGGACAATCGAGGATTTCAAACTGCGTGTGCTTGCAGATGGTGTCGCGTTAGCAACGTACCGATGCCGTCATCAAAATGCTAATGGCGATGAGTCGTTATCAATGCGTAGCTCTGTTTGGAAAACCTACGAAGATGGTTGGCACATGGTATTTCACCAAGGCACGAGGGTCTCCGAGTAGATGTCGGTACCTCACACATATGAATCGATTCTTTTGCTGATACGGCTCAACCTAAGTAAAGGTGTATTGGCCGTACGCTTACTGCCAGTATAGATATCAAGGATTAGCGAATGAATGCTCGTATCGAAATCACGGTCAACCCAGGAGAAAATGAACGCTCGGCTATCCTTAAACCCTTACGGGCTCATAATTTTTCTAAAGCGGGTGATCCAAAATCGGAGTCAATCGCTCTGCTAGTCCGCGATGAGCAAACCAACGACTGTAGTGGTCTACTGATCCCGGACACCGATTTAGGCGAGAATCCTCGCCGTGAGAGAGGTGTCTGATGAGCAAGCAACGACGTACGTTTTCCGCCGAGTTCAAACGAGAGGCCGCGGCCCTGGTGTTGGACCAAGGCTACAGCCATATCGACGCCTGCCGTTCGCTGGGGGTGGTGGATTCGGCCTTGCGCCGTTGGGTGAAGCAGCTCGAGGCGGAGCGCCAGGGTGTGACCCCGAAGAGCAAGGCGTTGACGCCTGAGCAGCAAAAGATCCAGGAGCTGGAAGCCCGGATCAACCGATTGGAGCGGGAGAAAGCGATATTAAAAAAGGCTACCGCTCTCTTGATGTCGGACGAACTCGATCGTACGCGCTGATAGACCAGTTGAGTGAGCAGGAGTCGGTGGAAGTGGTCTGTTCAGCTTTCGATGTGGCGCGGTCTTGCTACTACGTCCACCGTCTTCGACGGCGGCGTGTCGATGCTCGCCGCGTGGCGCTACGCAGCCAAGTCAACCAGTTGTTCAGCCAGAGTCGGGGCTCGGCCGGCAGCCGCAGCATTCTGGGCATGCTGCGCGAAGAGGGCGTGACCATCGGCCGTTTCCGAGTGCGTCGGTTGATGCGTGAGCTGGGCCTGGTCAGCAAGCAACCGGGCTCGCACGCCTACAAACAGGCCACGGTTGAGCGGCCGGATATCCCGAATCGGCTGAACCGCAAATTCGCGACCGAGCATCCCAATCAGGTGTGGTGTGGCGACATCACCTACGTCTGGGCGCAAGGCCGTTGGCACTACCTGGCCGCGGTGCTGGATCTGCATACCCGGCGGGTGATCGGCTGGGCGTTCTCGGCCAAGCCGGATGCCGAACTGGTGATCAAGGCCCTGGACATGGCCTACGAACAGCGCGGCAGGCCACAGCAGGTGCTGTTCCATTCAGACCAGGGCAGCCAGTACGCCAGCCGCCTGTTTCGGCAACGGCTCTGGCGCTATCGGATGCAGCAGAGCATGAGCCGTCGGGGGAATTGCTGGGATAACTCGCCGATGGAGCGCCTGTTCCGCAGTCTGAAGTCGGAGTGGGTCCCGTCAACGGGTTACCTGACGGCGCAGGAGGCCCAACGGGACATCAGTCATTACTTGATGCACCGCTACAACTGGATCAGGCCGCATCAATTCAACGACGGGTTACCACCTGCGGTGGCCGAAGAAAAACTCAACCCACTGTCCGGGATGGGTTGACCACTACAAACCACGCCCTCTACGACGCCGAAACCCGTCAAGCAGTCCACGTCACTCTCGACATTGAGCGCGGCGCTGGACAGGTCCACGTCATCGTTCGAATGGGCTCCACGCTGAACAGCCTGGGCCTCCCGCTCGACTCCCAGTCCAACGCCAACACCGTGGCCGACTACATCGAGTCCATCGCGAATGGCCGCCTGGACACCGCGGACGAGACCCCGGCTCGCCGCCGTTTCGACCAGGCTGCGTAGGGGGCCGCGATGAAAGACTTGTCCCTGCACCAGGCCGCGCAGCGCCTCGGCCTGAGCCGTCCCGAGCTGATCAAGCGCATGAAGGCGGCCGGCCTGCTCGACAGCAGCAACCTTCCAGCCGCACCGGTCCGCGACCGCCTCTACCTGCGCGCAAAGGAAACGTCCTGGCACCACCCCGAACTCGGCATGCAGTACAGCCACTCGACGAAAGTGCGCCCGGCCGGAGTGGCATGGCTGGCCGACAAGCTCGGCATCCCCCGCGTCTGCGCCCCAGCGGCCCCGGACCGCCGCGAAGTTGGCTGACGAGCCCCGGCCCCGCGAATACGCCCGCCAGATCGTCGCCCTTCGAACCATCGAGGAACGCAGGGCGGCCCTGGAGCGGGTGCCGGAACACCTACGGGAACTTGTACGAACCCACGTAGAGATCGCCTGGAACCACCCGAAGGGGACCAAATGAACAACGCACGCCGACGCCAACTGCAACAGATCACCGCTCAACTCGAAGAGATCCGCGAGCAGATCGAAACCTTGGTTAGCGAGGAGGAGGAGGCCCTGAACGCTATGCCCGAGAGCCTGCAAGCCAGCAACCGCGGAGCGCGCATGGAAGAGATCGTCGACCAACTCAACGAAGCAGCCAGCGGCATCGAGGACGCGGTAGCCGTGCTCAACGAGGCCGCCGCATGAGCACTCCGCACGACAACCAACCCGAGCTTCGCCTGACTCCGGCCCCACGCCCGGAGACGGTGGAACTCCTCTACCGCACGTTCGGCGATGTACTGATCCCGCTGGAGCAACTGCGCACCAGGTACTTCAGGAACCTCAACGAAGACAGCTTCAGCCTGGCCATCAAGGCCAAGCGGATAGCTCTCCCGTTGACCACCCTGGACCCCAGCCGCAAGGCGCCTTTGTTCGTTGACGTACGCCACCTTGCGGCCCTGATCGACTCCCGAGCCTGGCAGGCCGACGAGGCATATGCCCGACCCGGCAGTAACGAGTAACCACACCGGCCGCCACCACCGGCCATCCACCACCAATGGAGAAACCACCATGCATACCCAACACATCATTCTCGCGGCCACCACGCTAGCCGCGCTGCTGATCCTGATCGCCACCGCTTACCTTGCTGGCCGCAAAGACCGGAAGAACTCGCAACAGCAGGCGGTCGACGAGGCGCTCTATCTCTGCCGCGTCTCGCACGGCCAGGAACTGACTGCGCTGCATACCGACCTGATCAAGCTGCGCACCAATGCCCAGCGCCTGCAACAGGTCATAGATGAGCAGGAGGAAGAGATCAGCGACCAGAAGGAGCTTCGTCAAAGCATCGAAGCCGAGGCCACCGAGAAACTTGCGGATTGGCAGCAGCGCCACGAAGAGCAACAAGCGGAACTGAAGCGCCTGGAGACGGAGCTGGAGACAAGCATCGCGACCAATCATCGGCAGGCTGAGACCGCGAAGCTCCTCCGCGAGCAGAACTTGGCCGCCGAAGAACTGGACGCCATCCGCACCGCCAGTCGCCTCCTCAGCGGCCACGCTCGACAGTTCCAAAAGACCGGCACCACCAAGCGCAACGCAGACGCCGAAGCCCAACAGCAGCTCGCCGCGATCCTCCAGCGGCTCGCCATCACGGAGCTGGCCAGCCAGAGCGCAGAAGCTGAAGCGCAGGAGGCGGCATGAACTACTCCAGCCTCTCCACCTACGACCTGCTGAAGCACCGCAGCCACCACGTCGACAGCCTGACCCGCCTGCGCCGCGCCCAGCCGCAGTGGGACGAGGACGCTGCTCGACGCGGGGAAATCACGATGGCCGATATCAGCGACCAGATCCGCGAGATCGATTACCACCTTCGTCCGAGCGGCTGGGAGTCAGTCGACCTCGACTACTCCGGCGACACCGCCCCGATGTGCATGTGAGGCAGCGCGATGACTACTATCCCGGCTAGCCGCGTAGCGGCACAAGACCAGGGCGCCGCCCTGGCACACGCCACCCACAGCACCCAAGCCCCGGCCGCGCAAAAGCGCGGCGGCGGCCTGGCACGTCGCATCCAACTGATCGCCATCGCCCAAGGCCGCCAACCGATGCCCGAGGGTGGCGCTATAGAAAGCCACTGCTGCGCAGCAGCAGGCATATTCCAACCCAACCTTCAGCACACGCCGAAGGCACGCATACCCCACGAAAGGCTGCGCCGGGGCGCGAAGCACATAGCCACGCTTCGCTTAATGACTCGCTCGCCCGCGCAGCTTGTCGAGGGGGGAAAGCGCCCACCGAAGCCCACCGATAACGCACTGATCCGCACGCTGTGCGCGCAGATCCGCGAGCAGAACCAAGAGATTGCCGCGCTGCGCATCGCGAACACCGACCTCCTCCAGCGCCTGGAGAAAGCCGAAGGGGGACGGGCATGACCGCTTTCCGTCGCCACGATCTCGCCCAGGCCATCTACCAGGCCCAGCTCCCTCTCGATCTTCGCGAATATCTGAACATCGATCTCTTCGCCGGCGGCGGCGGGGCCTCTGAGGCCATGGAGGAAGCCACTGGCGAGTTCGTCGATATCGCCGTGAACCATGACGACGATGCCGTGAGCATGCACATCGTCAACCATCCGCAGACCACGCACTACCGAGAAGATATCCGCCTGGTAGAGCCTCGGGTGGCAACTCGCGGGCGGCCCGTAGGCAGACTGCACGCCAGCCCCGAATGCACCCACCATAGCCAAGCCAGAGGTGGGCAGCCCCGCAGCAAGGAAAGTCGGTCGCTGTCATGGATGATGATCAAGTGGGCAGGCCAAACACGTCCCCTGATGCTCACCATGGAGAACGTGATGCAGATCCTCCAGTGGGGTCCGCTGATCGCCAAACGCTGCCCGCAGACCAAGCGGGTGGTCACTCTCGACATGGTGCCGCACCCAACCACCGGCAAGCCCATGCACCGCGTAGCCGAACCAGGCGAGCGCGTACCCGTACAGCGCCAGTACCTGATACCGGACCCCAAGCGCAAAGGACGCACCTGGGCGCGCTTCCTTCGCCTGCTCCGAGACATGGGCTACCAGTACCACTACGACAAGCTCGTTGCCGCGGACTTCGGCGCCGCCACCACCAGGGAACGCCTGTTCTTCATCGCGCGCCGCGATGGCATCCCATTGAACTGGCCAGAGCCAACCCACGCCAAGACCCCAGGCCCTGACCAGCTCCCATGGGTTCCCGTGGCTACGCACATTGACTGGAGCATTCCGTGCCCGTCGATCTTCCTCGACGCGACTGAAGGCAAGAAATTCAAGGTACGCCGCCCCCTCGTCAGGAAGACGCTCGACAGGCTCCGCAAGGGCGTAAAGAAATACGTCACCGATCACGCCGATCCATTCATCGTCAGCGTGAATCACGGTGGCGCCGGGTTCCGGGGTCAGTCCGTGCGCGAGCCCGCAGCCACCATCACCGGAGGCCACGGATTCGCTGTAGCTCAGCCCACGCTTGCCCCATTCATCACTGAGCATGCCAACGCAAGCAACCAACGCAACATGCCAGCCAACGAGCCCGCGCGAACTATCTGTAGCGAGGTGAAAGGGGGCCATTTCGCCGTTGTCGCCCCCGTACTTGTGAGCGCTGGCGGCCCTTCCTACGGCGGTAAACCGACCAGTTGCGGACAACCGGCCGGCACGGTCCTTACTGAAAACCACCGTGCCGTGGGCGTCGCCTACCTGGCGCAACACAATGGCGGGTACAACGCGACACTCGGCCGCCATCCTGCGGAGCCAGCCACCGCCCTGACCACCAGCGGGAGCCAACAGAACGTCGTGACCGCCAGCTTAGTAACACTGCGCAACGGCTGCACCGGCCGCGATCTCCGAGAAGGAGCCCCAGCGATAACCGCCGGCGCCGATGACCTGGCGCTCATGGAATGCACGCTATCGCCGGAGAACGAAGCCGGTGCGCTGCGGGTGGCGGCCTTCCTCATGGGGTACTACGGGTCCGACAACACCTACGATCCGCGAGATCCGGCCGCCACCATCACCACCCGCGACCGCCTCGCACTGGTGACCGTGACGATCAAGGGAAATCCCTACGTGATCGTAGATATCGGCATGCGGATGCTCACGCCGCTGGAGCTGTTCCTGATCCAAGGGTTCCCCAAGACCTACAAGATCGACGTAGGGCACGACGGCCGCCGTTTCAGCAACAAGGCCAAAGTGAAGATGTGCGGCAACTCGGTGTCGCCCAAGCCCTATTACGCCCTCCTCAAAGCCAACCCCCTCTTCCCCGAAGAAACCATGAGGGAGGCAGCATGAGCCAGAACACCCAACAAGACAGCCGCCCCATCGTCGAGGTGGTCGACCTTCCAGAGTTCAGCGTGGAGCACTCCACCGAGTTTCTGACCGGTTCCGCACCGTGCGCCGGCGTATCCCGCCCACTGACCTCCGTCTGGTTCGACCAGCGCGCCCACGCACTGTCCAACATCAACAAGACTGAGGGGGAGCAACAATGCGTAGAGCACTGACCGCACTCGGCATCATCGCCGCCCTCGGCCTTGCCGCGGTGCTCGCTGCAGAGGTGTTCCCAGCCCTCCGCACGCTGGCCGCCTGGCAAGCGGGGTGCTACTGATGAATACCCTGTTCCTTCTCATGGCCCAGTACAACGGCCTCGCCATCATCCCGCTGAATAGAGTATGCGCCGACTACTTCAGTCACCTGACTGTCGAGCAGTTCCAGCGGAAGGTCCTGGCCGGACAGATCCAGATCCCTATCACGCGGATCGAGTCCAGCCAGAAGGCTGCCAGAGGCATTCACTTGGCGGACCTGGCGGCGTATCTGGACAAACAGCGCGAGGTCGCCCTGAAAGACCATGAACGGCTAAACCGAGCCCGACCGGCGGCCTGACTTCTTCTTGGAAACCCATTCCCCGAAGGACACCGGCATCGCCAGGACCTTCGGGAGCCATTCCCAGCCAGCATATTTATCGCCAGACCCACGCAGATGGGTATATCGCCGAAGAGAGTTCCAATCTCGGTGCCCGCTGACCGAAGCCACCTTGGGAATGTCCCACTCCAGCTCAAACAGCCGACTGATCGCTTCGTGGCGCAGATCGTGAAACGTCAGATCCTCTATACCTGCGGCAGTGATCGCGCGACTCCATGCCCCCTGAATCGCATCGGTGGTGTATGGAAAGATCTCCTCGAAAGCCCGCGGCATACTCTTGATGACCGCCATTGCCTCCTCGGGTAGCTGACACCACACGTCGTTACCCCACTTGTCGCCTGGGTTCTTCATGTCCCGGACCAGGACGGCGCCCCGGGCCTCGTCCAGATCCGCCCACCGGATACGGATGATCTCCTCCTGCCTTCGGCTGGAGAACAATGCGAAGGCAGCGACCTTCGCCATGCACATCGAGGTCGGCCGCGATCGCCATGAGCGCTCGAACGCCTGGAACAACCGATCCAACTCTTCAAGTGTCGGGCGCCGATCACGCTCCCTGCTGCGCAACTTGTAACCCAGGTTCTTGAGAACTCTGCGGGCTTTCGCCATAACGTCCGGGTCGACTTGATACCCCCAGGCTGCCTCCGCCACTCCTAACACCGACCCAAGATGTGCCAGGTCATTGGCAACTGTCTGCGCCTTCACCCCTCCCCCGTCCGGCCCCATGCGCCACAGCGCATAGTCAACGAGCACCTGACTGGTGATATCCCGGTCGATGGTATCGCCCAGGTGGGAAGCGGCGATGGCGGTCAGCGTGGCGATCTTGGTCTTACCCAGCGGGCGAGTCTTATCCCGGTCGGCCAGGTACTGGGCGATGATGTTCCGAAGCAGTACCCCCTTTTTCGTCGCCCGCTCCAAGCCACCGGGCTCCGCCAATTCAGCCTCCCGACGGAGCGCCCATGCTTCAGCGGCCTTTTTCCGGCTGAAACTTGCGCTCTCCTGATAGACTTGCGCGCCTCCGCGCTTGATACGAATCTGCGCGGTGTACATCACCGTTCCATCGGCGTTGCGCCGAGCGCGAATAGTGGCCATCGTAACTCCCGGTCCCGGTGGTAAAAGGCGTTAGGCGAGTGGTAATTTTTACCACCAACCCGCCAAATATGCCCGAAAACCCCGAAAAACGCACCGATAAAGCGCACACAAAAGACCTGATGAATCAAGCCTCAACGCCAGCAATGACGCGCCCTACACTCTCCCGCCGCTTCTCCGTTGCGCCGATGATGGACTGGACCGATCGCCACTGCCGCTTCTTCCTGCGCCAGTTGTCCCGTCACACCTTGCTCTACACCGAGATGGTCACCACCGGCGCGTTGCTGCACGGCGATCGCCAGCGCTTCCTCCGCTACGACGAATGCGAGCACCCACTGGCGCTGCAACTGGGCGGCAGTGTGCCGGCGGAACTGGCGGCCTGCGCGCGGCTGGCGGAAGAGGCCGGCTACGACGAGGTCAACCTCAACGTCGGCTGCCCCAGCGACCGGGTCCAGCACAACATGATCGGCGCCTGCCTGATGGGGCATCCGGCGCTGGTGGCGGACTGCGTGAAGGCGATGCTGGATGCGGTGGAGATAGCGGTGACGGTGAAGCACCGCATCGGTATCAATGGGCGCGACAGCTATGCCGAACTCTGCGATTTCGTCGGCCAGGTACGCGAGGCCGGCTGCCGGAGCTTCACCGTGCATGCGCGGATCGCCATCCTCGAAGGGCTCTCGCCCAAGGAGAACCGCGAGGTGCCACCGCTGCGCTACGAGGTCGCGGCGCAATTGAAGAAGGACTTCCCGGACCTGGAGATCGTCCTCAACGGCGGCATCAAGACCCTCGAGGCCTGCCGCGAGCATCTGCAGACCTTCGACGGCATGATGCTCGGTCGCGAGGCCTACCACAACCCCTACCTGCTGGCCGCGGTGGACAGCCAGTTGTTCGGCAGCGAAGCGCCGCCGCTCAGTCGCAGCGAGGCCTTGCTCCGTCTGCGTCCGTACATCGAGCGACACCAGGCCGAAGGCGGCGCGATGCATCACGTGACCCGCCATATCCTCGGCCTGGCCCAGGGCTTCCCCGGCTCCCGGCGATTCCGCCAGTTGCTCTCGGTGGACGTGCACAAGGCCGCCGATCCGCTGCGGGTTTTCGACCAGGCGCTGGAACTTCTGGCGGGGCGATAGCTCCCATTGAGCCGCGCCTGCGGCTCGGGTAAGGTCGGGGGATTCTTCTTCCCAAGAACCCACCTGACAAGACCTCGCCATGACTTCGAAGCTGGAACAACTCAAGCAATACACCACGGTGGTCGCCGACACCGGCGACTTCGATGCCATTGCCCGCCTGAAGCCGGTGGACGCCACCACCAACCCGTCGCTGCTGCTCAAGGCTGCTGCCCTGCCGCGCTACGCCGAGCACCTTCGACAGGCTACCGCGGGTAGCGGCGGCGACGCCGGACTGGCTTGCGACCGCTTCGCCGTGGCAGTCGGCAAGGACATCCTCGGAGTCATTCCCGGACGTATTTCCACCGAAGTCGACGCGCGCCTGTCGTTCGACAGCGAGGCCACCCTCGCCCGCGCCCACCGCCTGATCGAGCTGTACGACGAACAGGGCATCGACCGCGAGCGGGTGCTGATCAAGATCGCCTCCACCTGGGAAGGAATCCGCGCCGCCGAGATTCTGGAACGCGAGGGCATCCAGACCAACCTGACCCTGCTGTTCTCCTTCGCCCAGGCGGTGGCCTGCGCCGACGCCGGGGTGTTCCTCATCTCGCCGTTCGTCGGGCGCATCTACGACTGGTACAAGAAGAGCGAGAACCGCGACTACGCCGGCGCCGAGGATCCCGGCGTGCAGTCGGTCTCGCGCATCTATCGCTACTACAAGGCCAACGGCTACAAGACGGTGGTGATGGGCGCCAGCTTCCGCAATCTCGGCCAGATCGAGCAACTGGCCGGCTGCGACCGCCTGACCATCAGTCCCGACCTGCTGCAACAACTGGCTGACGCCCAGGGCGAGCTGCCGCGCCTGCTGCTGCCGGGCGAAGGCGAGCCGCGCCAGGTGCTCGACGAGAGCGCTTTCCGTTGGCAGATGAACGAGGACGCCATGGCCACCGAAAAGCTGGCCGAAGGCATCCGCCTGTTCGCACGCGACCAGGAAAAGCTCGAATACCAGTTGGCGACCCGCCACTGATCGCCGCTGCCGGCGGGACGCGCATGCAGGGCGTCCCGTTCCGGCGCAGCGGAGGATTCAGCAGGAATTCGGGAAGGGATCGACCGGTTAATGGCGCTCCAGGGCGCTGACCAGGTCGTGGAAGGCTTCGCGGTTGGATTCGTTGAGGCCCATCAGGATGCGGTGCGCCTCCAGGACCTTGTCGCGCACCACATCTTCCGACTGGTCCTGCGGCGGCAGGTCGGACAGGCACTCCGGACACGGAATCGGACGATCGACGATATTGAACACCTGATCGAAACCCATCGACTGCAACAGACGGGTAATGTCCGGATTGGTGGTCACCAGCGTGGGCAACAGGCCGATTTTCTGCCGCGACAGGATGGACAGCTTGGCCAGCAGGCCGAGCGTGGTGCTATCGATGCTCTGGGTTTCCGTAAGATCGATGATGATCGCCGAGAAATTCAGCGCAGCGAAGATCTTTTCGATGGTGGAATCCAGGGCCGAGCACAGGGTGAGGCGGACCTCACCGACGAATTTCAGAACGAAGGAGCCGTTCTGTTCGGCAAACTGGATTTTACCGGTACTCATGCAAGGTTCCTGCTCAACACCAGCAAGGCGATATCATCCGGCATCTCCGCCAGGTTGGCCAGCCCGAAGACCTGGCGCAGCCCGTCGAGGGTGCCTCCGGCGGCTGCCACCTGCTCCGGTAGCAAAGCCTCTTTCTCCTTCAGCGTAGCTCCTGGCAGCACATCGAGGATGCCATCGGAAAACAGCGACAGGCTGAAGGAAGGGGGCAACTCCATGACCCGGTCGTCATAGCTCGCATCGTCGAACAGGCCCACCGGCAGGCCACGGCCTTCCAGGTAGCTCGCCTGCCCGTCGACGAACAGTACCGGGAGCGGCAGGTGGCCGCCGATGCTGTAGGTCAGGCAGTTCTTCTCCAGGTCGATGACCCCGCCGAGCATGGTCACGTGCTTGCCCAGCTTGGTATTGATCAGACCGCGGTTGATGTGCGCCAGCACCTCGGACGGCTTGAACTCCGGGAGCGTGCCGTTGCGCCGTGACTCGTAGAGCAGACGCGTGGTCATGAACTTCAGCAGCACCGTGACGAAGGCCGAGGAAGCGCCGTGGCCGGAAACGTCGGCCAGGTAGAACGCCACGCGTCGCTCGTCGACCCGGAAGTAGTCGACGAAGTCGCCAGAGAGATACAGCGACGGAATGATCCGGTGGGAAAACTCCAGCCCCTCGATGCTCCACGGCGTCACCGGAAGCATGTTCATCTGCACCTGGCGTCCGGCGTTCTGGTCTTCCTGGAGCAGGTTCAGGCTGGCCTGCAATTCGCGGTTGGCGGCTTCCAGCTTGTCGCGGTAGCGCTGGTTCTCGACCCGCAGGTAGGCGCGATCCAGGGCCCGGCGCACCGAATGCTCGAGCACCGCGAGGTCTTCCAGGGGCTTGATCAGGTAGTCGGCGGCGCCCAGGCGCAAGGCTTCCACCGCATCGCTCATCACGCCGGCTCCGGAAAGCACGATGATCGGCGTTTCCGAAGCGGTCTGGCGGATGCGGCGGATCAGTTCGAGGCCGTCGATCTGCGGCATGCGCAAATCGCAAATGACCAGGTCCGGCTGTTCGCTTTCGAAGATCTGCAGGCCCTGCAGACCGTTGAGGGCCTGCAACACCTTGAAGTTGCTGTCTTCCAAGTAGGCAGCGAGGCTTTCGCGCACCACCTCGTCGTCATCGATGATCAGCAGCGTGGCACTGACTTTATGCATGGGTCATCCAGGCAAACGGCGCCGGAAACAGTGGGTCCTAGGCGCTTATTGTAAGTGACAACAGCGCGGCTACGGGGTTCGACAAGGCGCAGACGGTACTCCCATCCGTTGAGCAGTTCAAGCCGTTGACCTTTGCCGGAAAATCCGCCTTTGTCCGTCCGATCCCGTCCGCACGGTATAAACTTTGACGATAATCGCCAGGATTGCCAGTCGCCCCCCATCGCCCCGACCATGAGGATCAGCCCATGCAGCCCATCGAGCACAACTACAGCGAGAAGCGCGACTTCATCCGCATGAAGCTCGACACCCCGGTCACCATCCGCTGCGAAGGCCACGAGTCGGTGGCCCTGTGCCGGGACCTGTCCGCCAGCGGGCTGCTGCTGGAAGCGCAAAGCGAGCTGGCTCCGGGCGACCACCTGCGGGTGAGCATCCCGTCCACCCACGAGACCCTCACCGGCCTGGAACTGGAAGCCCGCGTGGTGCGCTGCGAACGGCTCGGCCCGGGGCGGCATAGCCTGGGGCTGAGCATCGTCGCGATCCACTGAAACGACGAAAGGCGACCCAAGGGCCGCCTTTCCAGGTGTCGCACGAAGCGGGTCGACTTAGAAGTCGTCCTCCACCTCGCCGTCCTTGACCTTGAACTCGCGGTTCTGCAGGTAGGCGTTGCGGATGAAGATGTACTTGTCGCCGCTGATCAGTTTTTCCGACTTCAGCAGGTTGGCACGGGTGTCGACGGTGTTGATGCCGAACATCACGTTGCGCGCGCGTACATCGTCCATGTAGTGGTAGGGACCGACATAGATGTCCGGGATCTTCGCCGGGGCATCGCGCAGCGTGCTCGGGCCGAGGAACGGCAGCATCACGTACGGGCCGCTGCCGACGCCCCAGTAGCCCAGGGTCTGGCCGAAGTCCTCGTCGTTGCGCTGCAGGCCCATCGGGGTCGCCACGTCGATCAAGCCGGCCAGGCCGAAGGTGCTGTTGAACAGCAGGCGGCTGGTGTCCACGCCGGCATTGTGGAACTTGGCCTGCAACAGGTTGTTGGCCAGGTTCTTCACGTCGCCGAGGTTGTTGAAGAAGTTGTGCACGCCGTCCTGAACGAAGTTCGGGGTGACCTTCTGGTAACCCTGGGCCAGCGGTTTCAGCGCATAGGTGTCCAGGGTGTCGTTGAAGGTGAAGATGGGACGGTTGATGCTTTCCCAAGGGTCTTCTTCACTGGCCGCCAGGGACAGCGTGGGTGCCAATGCGAGGCTGGCGCAAGCCAGGATTCGGGCACTACGTTCGATCCAGTTCACGCCGCGGGCGCGCATTGCTGTATCTCCTTTGCATGACTAGTCTTGGCCGCCAGCGCGGCTTCAGCGTGCGCGCAGTATATAGGCTCGCATTGAATTTGAGACTAGAAGAGTTACGAGATGGCTGACAGACAATTGCTACACACGGCCCATATCCCGGTGCGCTGGGGCGACATGGACAGCTACGGGCACGTCAACAACACCCTCTATTTCCAGTACCTGGAAGAAGCCCGGGTGGCCTGGTTCGAAACCCTTGGCATCGACCTGGAAGGCGCTGCCGAGGGGCCGGTGGTGCTGCAAAGCCTGCACACCTACCTGAAGCCGGTGGTGCATCCGGCCACCGTGGTGGTGGAACTGTACGCCGGCAAGCTGGGCACCAGCAGCCTGGTACTGGAACATCGCCTGAGCACCCTGGAAGATCCGCAAGGCACCTATGGCGAAGGCCACTGCAAGCTGGTCTGGGTGCGCCACGCGGAAAACCGCTCGACGCCCGTGCCGGACAGCATACGCGCCGCGATCGCCTGACTCAGGCGCCCGGATAGGCCGCGTCGAGCACGATCTCCAGGGCGTCCGGGCGCCAGAACTCCTGGTCGAACTCGACCACCCTCTGCCCCTCCGCGTAACTCAGTCGCTCCAGGTACAGCGCCGGCGAACCCGGCGCCAGTTGCAGCGGCTCGGCCTGGGCCGCGTTCAGCGCGGTCGGGTGCATCGCCAGTTGGCAGCGCGTCGGCTGCAGGCCGAAACGCTCGCGCAGCAGGCTCATCAGCGAAGTATCGAGGTCGTGGTCCAGCAGGCCCGGGCACCACCCGGCATCCAGGGCGATCAGTTCGATCAGCACCGGACGCTCGTCCACCCAGCGGCGCCGTTGCAGGAAATACACCGGCGCGCTGTCCTCCAGCCCCATCCGCTTGGCCAGCCAGGCGCCGGCTGCTCGCCGCTCGGCGTGCAGCGTCTCGGTACGCGGCTGGCGTCCCTGGGCGCTGACGTATTCCATGAAGCCGGTGGTACGGGTCGGGTTGTAGCGGATCCGCGGCGGCGCGACGAACCAGCCGCGGCGGTTCTCGCGATAGACCAGGCCTTCGGTTTCCAGTTGCTGCAGGGCTTCGCGAAGGGTGATGCGGGTACACAGGAAGCGCTCGGCCAACTCCCGCTCGGAGGGAAGTTTCACCTGCAGCACGCCCTGGGCGATATCCGCGGCGAGCTGGTCGCGGATGCGCAGGTACTGACGAGATTGATCGACCGGCATGACGGCCTCGCTGATTCAGACCGGCCGATTATAACGGCAGCCCGTCGGCCTATCGCCACTGCCACGAAAACGTCACGGCAGCGTCACAAAACCCCTCTAGGCTGGCCTAGACCATTTGCCAGACGCCTTTCGCATGCCCAGCTCCGACCAACTCCCGCGCTTCACCGCCCTGCTCTTCGGACTCTCCGGCGGCCTGGTGGATTTCGGCGCCCGGACCCTGTCCCTGGCGCTGCTGCGCAGCCATCCGCATAGCCCTGCCGAACACCTCCGCGACGCCAGTCTGCTGCCCTTCGCCGAGGCACAAAGCTTCCTGTTGCGGCGCAAGCCGAACAAGAGCGAGCGCCAGCGCCTGGAGCAGGCCCTCGACGAAGCCGCCGGGGAACAGGCCGAAGCCATCGCCGGTGCCGTGGCCCTGTTGGAGAGCCTGGACGAACAACGGATTCCCTATGCCTGGCAGGACGAGCTACCGGAATCGGTCTGCCAGCGCCTTGCCGCGCCGCTCGGCCGAGCGGACGCCCTGATCCCCCTCGCCGGCGCGCGCCCCTGGCCGGCCCCCGATGGCTGCTGGCAGGCCCTCGCCCGGCTGGGCATCGAGCGCCTCGACGGCTGCGTGCTGGTCAGCGCCCAACCGCGTCAACTCCAGGCCGGACTCAATGCCGGGCTATGGACCATCGGCCTGGCCGCCAGCGGGCCGTCGTGCGGCCTCTCGCCGGCCGACTGGGACGCTCTCGGACACACCGAGCGCGACCGCTTGCGTGCCGACGCCACCCTGGAACTGTACCGCCTGGGCGTGCATTCCGTGATCGATCACCTGGGCGAGCTGCAACCCTGCCTGCACGACCTCGCCGTCCGCCGCCTGAAAGGAGAAAAACCATGAGCCGCGCCCGTCACCGCTTTCTCGACGAACTGGCCGAACGCTTCGCCAGCCATGGCGCCGAGCCCTATGGCGAGGCAGTCAGCCAGGCCGAGCACGCGCTGCAGTGTGCGACCCTGGCTGAGCGCGCCGGCTGCTCGGACAGCCTTGTAGTCGCCGCCCTGCTGCACGATATCGGCCACCTCTATGAAGACCCGGCGCAGATCGACGAGGAGGACCTGCGCCACGAGGAATTCGGCGCACGCCTGCTACGCGAGCTGTTCCCCGAGTCGGTCTGGCAGCCGGTGCGCCTGCACGTATCGGCCAAGCGCTTCCTCTGCGCGGTGGACCCGAGCTACCACGCCAGCCTGTCGCCGGCCTCCCGGCACAGCCTGGTGCTGCAAGGCGGGCCGTTCGACGAGCGTGCCGCCGCGGCCTATATCAAGGCGCCCTATGCCCAGGACGGCCTGACCCTGCGCCGCCTCGACGACCTGGCCAAGGACCCGGCCATGCGCACCCCCGAACTGACGCACTTCTTCCCGCTGCTGGAACGCCTGCTGCGGATTGATCCGGATCGCGCACATCTGCGCCCGACAGGTTAATCTGTTCGGCATGGACGGACCTTTCGGCGCCCGCCGGAGGTCCACCGAAGACTTGTACGTCGAGGGAAATACCATGCCGAAAGAGAGTCTGCTGCGCGAACTGTCCGCCCTGCGCGAGCAACTGGAGCAACAACCGCCGCTGAACGAAGAGCAGCGCACCGAACTGGAACTCCTGATCAGGGACATCGAACTGAAACTGGCCAACGAGGACGCCCTCAACGAAGGCAGCCTGGTCGATGGGGTCAACCTCGCCGTCGAGCGCTTCGAGGTCAGCCACCCGACCCTCGCCGGCACGCTCCGCTCCATCGTGCAGAGCCTGGCCAACATGGGTATCTGAACGACTTGCCGAAATGAAAAGCCCCGGCATGGCCGGGGCTTTTTCGTATCCGCGTGTTGCGAGGCGTTACTGGCGCACCAGGCGTCGGTTGTCCGGTGCGACCTCCGCCAGGCTGCGGTAGGGATTGATATCCAGGCCGCCACGGCGTACGTAGCGCGCGTAGACGCTGAGCGCCTGCGGCTGCAACAGGCGCTGCAGGTCGAGGAAGATGCGTTCGACGCACTGTTCGTGGAAGTCCTGGTGCTGGCGGAAGGAAACCAGGTAGGCCAGCAGGCTGGCCGGGTCCAGCGCCGGGCCCTGGTAGTCGACCACCAGGGTGCCCCAGTCGGGCTGGCCGGTGACCGGGCAGTTGGACTTGAGCAGGTGGCTGTAGAGCTGCTCCTCGACGATCCGCCCGGCGTCGCAGCGCAGCAGTTCCGGGCGCGGCTGCTCGTAGCCGTCGACGGCGATGTCCAGCTCGTCGATGCAGCGCCCCGGCAGACGCCCGATGCCCTCCTCGGCCACCTCGTCGAGGCTGCGCAGGCGCACGCCCACGGGCGCCCCGGCAGCGGACGAGAGATCTTTCTCCAACACCGTACGGAGCGCCTCGCGACTGTCGAAGGCGGACTGGTTGAGGGAATTGAGGTAGAGCTTGAACGACTTCGACTCGATGATGTTCGGCGAGTCCGCCGGGATCGAGAACTCACCGATCGCCACCACCGGCTTGCCGGCCGGGGTCAGCCAGGACAGCTCGTAGCAATTCCAGATATCCACGCCGCGATAAGGCAGAGTCTCGGCGCTCAGGCCAAGCTCGGCCCATTTCGCCGTGCGTGAAATGGGGAACAGCAGCGACGGCGTGTAGCTGGAGACGTATTCGCTGGTCTTGCCCAGCGGCGAATGTTCGGCGGGATGCTGCATGAGGGAAACCTGCTGGATGAATCGCGCAGGGCCCTTCCCCGCGCGCCGCGCCGCACTGGCGGGCGGCGGCAAGTGTATACGGATCGGCCGGCATCTTCACGCCGGCCGTCCGCCGGCTCAGGGCTGCACGGTCAGTTGACCGACCATCCCGGCCTGGTAGTGGCCGGGGATGTTGCAGGCGAACTCCAGCCGGGTGGCCTTGGCGAAGGTCCAGGTCAGCTCGGCGCTCTTGCCCGGCTCGACCAGCACGCTGTTGGGGTCGTCGTGCTTCATCATCCGGCCATGGTCCATGCCGGCCATGCCGTGGCCCATCTGACTATGGTCCATCGACGCCATGCCGGTCGGGGTGAGCATCCCGGACTGCTGCATCTCCAGCATCTCCTTCTGGTGCTCGGCATGCATCGCCGCGTCTCCCAGGTTGAACTCGTGCAACAGCTTGCCTTCGTTCTTCAGCACGAAGCGGACCGTCTCGCCGGCCTTGACCTCGATCGCCCGCGGCTTGAAGTACATGTCGCCGAGCGCCACCTCGATGCTGCGGCTGGCCTGCGCGGCCTGGGCCGGCTTGCCGAAGGCCTGGCCGTGGGCCGGTGAAGCCTGGGCGCTGGCACCGAAAAGCACGCCGAGGACGATCAGGGAAGCGGGAAGCAGGCGGCGCGGAAACATACGGGGAATCTCCATCGGGTTGATGTCGCCTATCCTGTGTCGCTGCGCCTGCCGGCTGGCTGTCGGGAGCATTACATCTTTGTCAGCTTGCCGCCGTTGCGGACCGCGAAGGCTAAGATCGCCCAGCGCCACCGACGGGCATAAAAAACCCGCCGACCGGAAACCAGGGAACCGGTGGCGGGTGAAGACGGGATCGGAGCCCTCCGTCATCCCGTGTGGAGCCGGGGGTGGAAGAACTGGCGATCAGCAGTTTTCCTTGTCCTTCTTCGTCGCTTCGGCCTGCTTCGCCAGTTTTTCCTGGTGCGCGGCACGAGCCTTGGCGGCCTGGGCCTGCATGCGCTCGAAGACGATGTCGCCGCCGCTGTCGGCCATGGCCGGAACGGTCGGGGCGAGGACCAGCAGGAAAGCGAGGGTGGAGGCAGTGAAGGTACGCATGGGAAGTCTCCTCGAATGAGTTCCCCTGTAGTCTGCGCGGGGGCCACTGTCGCCCCCGTTACCCACTGATTACGATGCTGTCAGAAACAGGTCGGCATGGCCGGCAAATGTAACGAGGGATGAACATGAAACTGCTGATCGTCGAAGACGAACCGCGCATCGGCCAGTACCTGCGCCAGGGGCTCGCCGAGGCAGGCTTCGCCGTCGACCTGAGCGACGATGGCAACGAGGGCGAGCAACTGGCCCTGGGCGGCGACTACGACCTGCTGATCCTCGACGTCATGCTGCCCGGCCGTGACGGCTGGCAGATCCTGCGCAGCGTGCGCGACGCCGGGATGACCGTACCGGTGCTGTTCCTGACCGCCCGCGATGCCGTAGAGGACCGCGTGCGCGGCCTCGAACAAGGCGCCGACGATTACCTGGTGAAGCCGTTCGCCTTCGTCGAACTGCTCGCCCGGGTGCGCACCCTGCTGCGCCGGGGCAGCCAGCAGTTGCAGGAGACCACCCTGCAACTGGCCGACCTCGAACTCGATTTGCTGCGCCGCCGGGTGCAACGCCAGGGCAAGCGGATCGACCTCACCGCCAAGGAGTTCGCCCTGCTCGAACTGCTGCTGCGGCGCAGCGGCGAGGTGCTGCCCAAGTCGCTGATCGCCTCGCAGGTCTGGGACATGAACTTCGACAGCGATACCAACGTCATCGAGGTGGCCATCCGCCGCCTGCGCGCCAAGGTCGACGACGACTACCCGCAGCGCCTGATCCATACCGTGCGCGGCATGGGCTACGTTCTCGAAGAGCGCGACGAATGAGCGCCGGGTTCGGCTCGCGGATGTCCCTCGGCGTCCGCCTGAGCCTGCTGTTCGCCGCCTGCACGGCGGCGGTCTCGCTGATCGCCGGATTGATCTTCAGCAGGGCCATCGACGAGCATTTCGTCGAGCTCGATCATATGGCGATGTCCGCCAAGCTCGCGGTGTTTCGCGATGAGCTGCGCGGCCTCGGCTCGGAACAGCAGATGCGCCGCCGCGAAGCGGAACTGCTGCGCGAACTGGCACGCCACCCCGACCTCGGCCTGCGCCTGAACGGCCCGGATGGCAACCTCTGGTTCGAGCGCCTGCCGCAGCCTGCGCATCCCGGCCTGCCCGCCAACCGCGAACTCGGCGCCCCGCTGGAGCCCGGCAACGACGCTTCGCCGCGACTTACCGTGATCCTCGACATCAGTCATCACCAGCACTTCCTGCAACGCATGCGCCAGTTGATCTGGCTGACCATGAGCCTGTCGGCGCTGGCCACCGCGCTGCTCGGCGCCTGGGCCACCGGCGCCAGCCTGGCGCCGCTGCGACGGATGCGCGAAGTCGCCGCGCGGGTTTCCGCCAACTCCCTCACCACCCGCCTCGACGCCAGCCGGATGCCAGAGGAGCTGCGCGGACTGGCCGGCGAGCTGAACGCCATGCTGGCGCGCCTGGAAGAAGCCTTCCAGCGCCTCTCGGCGTTCTCCGCCGACATCGCCCACGAGTTGCGCACCCCGCTCACCAGTCTGCTGACCCAGACCCAGGTGGTATTGTCCCGCCCACGCTCGCTGGAGGATTATCGCGAGGCCCTGCACGGCAACCTCGAGGAGCTGGAACGGCTCACCGCGATGGTCAACGACATGCTGTTGCTGGCCAAGGCCGACCACGGCCTGCTGGCGCCCAGCCGCCAGGCCCTGGACCTGGGCGCGGAAGTCGACTCGCTGCTGGAGTTCTACCAGCCGCTGGCGGAAGACCGCGACATCCGCCTGCTGCGCGAAGGCAGCCTGAGCCTGCCCGGCGACCGCGGCATGCTGCGGCGGGTGCTGGCCAACCTGCTGGACAACGCCCTGCGCTTCACCGCCGGTGGCGGCGAGATCCGCATCCGTCTCGGCGACCGACGCCTGAGCGTGGAGAACCAGGGTCCGGCGATTCCTCCCGAGCGCTTGCCGCGCCTGTTCGACCGGTTCTATCGTGCCGATCCGGCGCGCCGCGAAGGCCAGGGTGAACACGCCGGGCTCGGCCTGGCGATCTGCCGCTCCATCGTCCAGGCCCACGGCGGCGAGATTCGCTGCGAGTCTGCCGACGGCTGGACCCGTTTCGTCATCGATTTCGCTCGCCCGCGCCGATGAAACGCGAAGCCCCCATGACGGGGGCTTCTGTTTCATGCCTTCGAGCGTTTCATTGGCGCATGCCGCGCCCGCTCACCAGCAGCCTTACGCAGCCGAGATAGAGCACCGCGGTGGCCAGCAGCATGAAGCCGATGGCCACGCCGATGCGAATGTCGGAGACGCCGAGGATGCCGTAGCGGAAGGCGTTGACCATGTGCAGGATCGGGTTGGCCAGCGACACGGTCTGCCAGAACGGCGGCAGCAGGTTGATCGAGTAGAACACCCCGCCCAGGTAGGTCAGCGGCGTCAGCACGAAGGTCGGGATGATCGAGATGTCGTCGAAGTTGCGCGCGAACACCGCGTTGATGAAACCGCCCAGGGAGAAGATGGTCGCGGTCAGTACCACTACCAGTACCGTGATGCCCAGGTGGTGCACCTGCAGCTTGGTGAAGAACAGCGACAGCAGGGTCACGATCACCCCCACCGCCAGGCCGCGCAGCACGCCGCCGATGGTGTAGCCGAGGAGGATGGTGTGCGGCGACACCGGCGACACCAGCAGTTCCTCCACCGAGCGCTGGAACTTGCTGCCGAAGAAGCTCGACACCACGTTGCCGTAGGCGTTGGTGATCACCGACATCATGATCAGGCCGGGCACGATGTATTCCATGTAGGTGAAGCCGCCCATGTCGCCGATCTGCCGCCCGATCAAATTGCCGAAGATCACGAAGTACAGGACCATGGTGATCGCCGGCGGCAGCAGGGTCTGCGGCCAGATCCGGGTGAAGCGGCGCACCTCGCGGTAGACGATGGTGTTCAGGGCGACCAGGTTGGCGCTCAGTTCGCTGCTCATCGGGCGATCCTCGTCAGGTTCTTCTCCACCAGCGACACGAACAGCTCCTCCAGGCGATTGGTCTTGTTGCGCAGGCTCAGTACCTCGATGCCTTGTGCACCCAGTTGGGCGAACAGGTCGTTGATGCCCTGGCTCTTCTCCACCTGCACTTCGAGAGTGTGGTCGTCGACCAGCCGCGTCGGATAGCCGTCGAGGGTCGGCGGCAGGGCCTGGACGTTCTTCAGGTCGAGCAGGAAGGTTTCCGAATGCAGGGTCATCAGCAGGTCGCGCATGCTGGTGTTCTGCACGATCTCGCCGTGGTCGATGATGGCGATGTTGCGGCAGAGCTGCTCCGCCTCTTCCAGGTAGTGGGTGGTGAGGATGATGCTGATGCCTTCCTGGTTGAGTTCTGTGAGGAAGCTCCACATCGAACGGCGCAGCTCGATGTCGACCCCGGCGGTGGGCTCGTCGAGGATCAGCAGGCGCGGCTGGTGGACCAGTGCGCGGGCGATCATCAGGCGCCGCTTCATGCCGCCGGAGAGCATCCGCGAGGCTTCGTTGCGCTTGTCCCACAGGCCCAGTTGGGTCAGGTAGCGCTCGGCGCGCTCCTTGGCGATCTTCGCCGGGATGCCGTAGTAGCCGGCCTGGGTCACGACGATGTCGAAGACCTTCTCGAACTGGTTGAAGTTGAACTCCTGCGGCACCACGCCGAGGCAACGCTTGAGGCCGGCCGGGTCCTTGTCGAGGTCGTGGCCGAACACCGAGACCGAACCGCTGGTCTTGTTCACCAGGGTCGATAGAATCCCGATGGTGGTGGACTTGCCCGCGCCGTTGGGGCCGAGCAAGGCGAAGAAATCACCTTCGGCGACGTCCAGGTCGATGCCCTTGAGGGCCTGGAAACCGTTGCCGTAGGTTTTCGTCAATTGACGGATGGACAGGGCGGAACTCATTAGGCTTCCCGTGTCGGAAGGTGAAGAGGAAGAGCTAGATAAGGCTACGGGTAACAAAATGCAACAGTAGCCGGCTCAGGTCAGTTCGGTCATTACCACGGTGCGGAACGCCGGGCGCTCGCGCAAGCGCAGGTACCAGGCCTCGAGGTGGGGCAGCGGCGGGCGCTCGATGGGCATCTCGAACCAGGCGTAGATGAAACAGCCCAGGGGAATGTCACCCATGCCGAAGCGTTCGCCGGACAGCCAGGGTTGGCCGGCCAGGGTCTGGTCCGGCACCCGCAGCAACTCGCCGCAGGTCTGCAGCGCCTTTGCGATCAGGGCCTCGTCGCGTTGCTCCGGCGGCGTACGCAGCGTTCCCCAGAACAGGTCGCGGAACGGCCCGGCGAGAGTCGAGGTGGTCCAGTCCATCCACTTGTCGGCGTCGGCGCGGCGCACCGGGTCCTGCGGATAGAGGTCGCCCGGCGCATAGCGGGCGGCCAGGTAGCGGACGATGGCGTTGGACTCCCAGAGGACGAAGCCGTCGTCCTCGATCACCGGCACCCGACCGTTCGGGTTCATCGCGCGGAACGCCGGCTCATCCACCAGGCCGAACGCCCCGCCGGCATCCACCGTCCGGTACTCCAGGCCAGCCTCCTCGGCGCACCACAGCGCCTTGCGCACATTGCTCGAGTTCTTCCGGCCCCAGATGGTCAACATACTCTGCGTTCCCTCTTCGGTTGATGCGGCGGATGGGTCGCCGGAGCGCCCGGACGACATGCCGCACCCTACCGAGGATGGACCGAAGAAGGAAGACGCGCCGGCTGATGGTGACTATCGACGCCCTTCATCTTGTCCGGCCTCGGCCTGGAAATCGCCGTCCAGGGCCAGCGGGCGGCCGGAGAACAGGTGCGGATAGTGCTGCTGCAGGTGAGAGAAGAACAGTTCCTCCGGCAGGTCGGCGAACTGGCCGTGATCGACCAGGTACTCCATGTAGCGCTCGCCCTGGCGGTTGAACGGATGGAAGACGCTGTCGGCGACGCCGTCGAACTCCAGCGGAGCGACGTCGAAGGCGCGGCACAAGGCACGGTTGAACGCCGGGGTGACCTTCACCCAGCGGCCCTCGAGGTACAGCTCGGTATAGCCGTGCATGGCGAACACCTCGCTGCGCAGCGCTTCCAGCAGGCGCGGCGTGGCCAGGTGGTTGCGCACGTCGGCCAGGCCGATCCGCGCCGGAATCCGGCAATGCCGGGCGCAGGCGGCGAGCAGGATGGCCTTGGGCACGCAATAGGACTCGCCCTGCTGCAGCGCGTGGCTGGCCTTCAGGGTCTGCGGATCGCGGCTGAACACGTAGGGGTTGTAGCGCACCCCGTCGCGTACCGCGTAGTACAGCGCGACCGCCTGGTCACGCGGTTTCGCCGAATTCCCCCGGGATTTTTCCGCGAACTCCACCACCACGGGGTGGTCACTATCCACGAAGCGGCCGGATTGTAGGTAGGACTGCATGGCGGGCTCCCGGCGGGCAATTTGTCCCAGTCTAAACGGGAAGTTTTCGCCTATAACGTGACAAACCGGCCAAGCTGACCGGCCCTGCCGCCAAACGGCGGCAAACGGGCTAAGCTCGAGACGCCGCCTGGCGTCTTCATGGAGGATTCCGCATGTTGTTGCTCTGGTTAGTCGTACTGGTACTCGGTGTCGCTTACCTCGCCCATCGGCGTACCCCACCCGCTCCCGCGCTCGGCATCAGCGCCGCCTACCTGATCCTGATGGGCGTGTTCAGCCACGCGCCCGGCTGGCTGCTGCTGGTCTTCTGGCTGCTCTGGCTGGCGGTGGCGCTTCCCCTCGCCCTGCCCGACCTGCGCCGGCGCGTGCTCAGCGGTCCGCTGTTCGCCTGGTTCCAGAAAGTCCTGCCGCCGATGTCCGACACCGAGCGCGAGGCCATCGAGGCGGGCACCGTGTGGTGGGATGGCGAATTGTTCAGCGGCCGCCCGGACTGGCAGAAACTGCTCGACTACCCCAAGGCGCAACTCACCGAAGAAGAGCAGGCCTTCGTCGACGGCCCGACCGAAGAACTCTGCGCCATGGTCAGCGACTGGGACATCGGCCAGCGCATGGACCTGCCGGAAGAAGCCTGGGCCTTCATCAAGCAGCACGGCTTCTTCGGCCTGATCATTCCCAAGGAGTACGGCGGCAAGGGCTTCTCCGCCTTCGCCCACTCACAGGTGGTGATGAAGCTCGCCACCCGTAGCGGCGACCTGGCCTCGACGGTGATGGTGCCGAACTCCCTCGGCCCGGCCGAGCTGCTGCTCCACTACGGCACCGACGAGCAGCGCCAGCGCTACCTGCCGAGCCTGGCCAAGGGCGACGACATCCCCTGCTTCGCCCTCACCGGCCCCTACGCGGGCTCCGATGCCGGCGGCATGACCGACGTCGGCATCGTCTGCAAGGGCGAATGGGAAGGTCGCGAGGTGCTCGGCCTGCGCCTGACCTGGGAAAAGCGCTACATCACCCTAGGCCCGGTGGCCACCCTCCTCGGCCTGGCCTTCAAGTGCCACGACCCGGACCATCTGCTGGGCGACGAGGAGGACCTGGGCATCACCCTGGCGCTGATCCCCACCGACACCCCCGGGGTCGAGATCGGCCGCCGCCACGTGCCGCTGGGCGCCGCCTTCATGAACGGTCCGAACTCCGGCAAGGACGTGTTCGTGCCGCTGGAGTACATCATCGGCGGGCAGGAAATGATCGGCAAAGGCTGGATGATGCTGATGAACTGCCTGTCGGTCGGACGCTCCATCTCGCTGCCGGCGGTGGGCACCAGCGCCGGCAAGGCCAGCAGCTACGTCAGCGGTCGCTACGCCCAGGTCCGCGAGCAGTTCAACGTGCCGATCGCCGCCTTCGAAGGCATCCAGGAGGCGCTCGCCCGCATCGGCGGCAACGCCTGGCTGATGGACAGCGCGCGAATCCTCACCGCCAACGCGGTGGACCTCGGCGAGAAGCCCTCGGTGCTTTCGGCGATCCTCAAGTACCACCTCACCGAGCGCGGCCGCGAGTGCATCGCCCATGCCATGGACATCCATGGCGGCAAGGGCATCATCATGGGCCCGAACAACTACCTGGGTCGTTCCTGGCAGGGCGCGCCGATCTTCATCACGGTGGAAGGCGCGAACATCCTCTCGCGCAACCTGATGATCTTCGGCCAGGGCGCGATCCGTTGCCATCCGTACGTGCTCAAGGAAATGGAACTGGCCCAGCGCGAGGACAAGGACCAGGCCGCCCGCGAGTTCGACGCGCTGCTGGTGAAGCACATCGGCTTCGCCGTCGGCAACGCCGCCAGCAGCTTCCTCCTCAGTCTCAGCTGCGGCCACCTCGGCAACGCGCCCGGCGACCGCATCAGCCGTCCCTACTTCCGCGCGCTGAACCGCCTGGCGGCGTCCTTCGCCCTGCTCGCCGACTTCAGCATGATGCTGCTGGGCGGCGAACTGAAGCGCAAGGAACGCCTCTCCGCGCGTCTCGGCGATGTCCTCAGCTATCTCTACCTGGGCTCGGCGGCGCTCAAGCGCTACCACGACCTGGGCAACCCGGACTACCTGCATCCGCTGCTGCGCTGGGCCATGGAGGAAAACCTCGGCAAGGCCGAGGCGGCGCTGGAGGACCTGCTGAACAACTTCCCCAGCCGCTTCTTCGGCTGCGCGCTGAAGGTCCTGGTACTGCCGTTCGGCCGCCGGCACAAAGGGCCGGGCGACGAACTGGACGCCGAGATCGCGGAAATCCTCGTCCGCCCGGACGACGACCCGGCGTTGCAGGCGATCCTCGCCGGCGCGTTCCTGCCGAAGGACCCACAGGACCCGGTCGGTGCCCTCGCCCACGCCTTCGACGCGGTACGCGAAAGCGCCGCGCTGGAGAAAACCCTGCACAAGGCGATCAAGGAAGGCAGGGTCCAGCCGCAAGCGGGGCAGAACCCGATCGATGCCGGCGCCGCCGCCGGCGTGCTGAGCGCCGAGCAGGCGCAGGCCCTGCACCAGGCCGAAGCGGCACGGCGCAAGGTGATCGACGTCGACGACTTCGCCAAGGAGGAACTGCAACTGGCCGACGGCAGGATCCGCTGACACTCCGCGGCAAAGCGACGGTCGCAACCGACAAAGGCGCCTTCCGGCGCCTTTGTCGTCTTCACCCACCCAAACCCGGGCGATTGGCTAGAATCGACGGGCACATCCCTGACGTACGGGAGGCCATCATGCTCAAGCTACTTGCCACCGGCCTGGCAGCCTCGTTTCTCCTCCTGCCCCCGGCGCAGGCTGCACCGCCTGCGCCCTATGGCGTGCAGCCGCACCAGCAGGCGGTGCAGCGCGCCGGCGAACAGCGCCAACGCCAGCTCCAGGAACAGCGCCAGCGCTTCGACGAACAACGCCTGCAATTGCAGCAGGATCAACTGCAACGCCAGCAGCAGAACCTGCAGCGGCAACGGCAGCAGCGACAGATGCAGGACAACCTGATCCGCCAGCAGCAACTGGACCAGCAGCGCTGGCGCCTGGAGCAGGACCAGCGGCGCCTCGACAGCGAACGCCGGCAACTGGAAAACCGCCGGCGCCAGAGCCAGTCCCCGGCGATCCGCTGAAACTGGCCGGCGCCGCGAAACCCTTTATACTGCCCAGCTTTTTTCCAGAGGACCCGTCATGGCCAACTCCTACCTCGAGCACCACCTCGCCCTGCTCCAGCACCTGCGCAACATCCTCGGCGCCCTGGGCGAGGCCGAGCAGGTGCCGGAAGAAAACCACGGGCTGTTCCTCGAGCGTTTCGACGAACTGATGGACGAACTGCCGCGCGACCCGGAAGGCGCCCAATACCTCGGCCAGGACCTGATTTCCCAGGTCTTCCACCGCTATCCGCAGATCGCCCACCTGGTACCGCGCGACCTGCTGTGGTTCTTCGGCGGCGATTGCCTGCACTTCATGCCGGACGAAGAGATCGACCTGTTCCAGCGCCTCGACGAGCGCCGCTACGAAGCCGAAGAGCGCGGCGAAACGTTCGACTGGAACCGCGAAAAGCAGTTGCTCGCGCTGCCCGAGGACAGCCCGCGGCACTGAATCGCCACGGCCACCGGCCGTCCCGCCCCGACCGCCATCCGTGCGCTCGGGGCCGCCTCCCGCCAGCCCAAACCTCGCTACCCTTTCCGAATAAAAAACGGACCGCCCGCCCGACTGCCGGAGCGCGCCGAGTCCGTACCTAGCAGTTCTGCCGGGTAGCCGGAGCTTCACACCCCTTCGCCGCACACGTCCCCACTGATTGCTCTGCAGCGAGCATGTCGTACCTCGCCGGAGCTGCCGATCAATCTGGCGAAGGCGCAGGCATGCACTCGAACGAGTCAACGGAAGACCGCTGTTCACGCCACTACACCCTGCTGCAACGGTGCCCGCTGCTGCACGGGCTGCCCGATCTGCTGCGGCACGTGGCGACCCATGCGTCGGAGCGCCGGTTGCGCGACAAGGACGTCCTGTTCCTCAAGCACGACCCTGAAGACTTCATCGGCCTGGTCCTCGGCGGACACCTCTATACCGTGCTCTACGGGCCGGACGGGCGGGAACTGATCGTCAATGACATCCGTCCTGGCGAAGTGATCGGGGAAACCGCGCTGATCCAGCCGAACCGCCGCGAGACCTCCGCCTACGCCTCCGGCGCGGCGTCGGTGCTGATCCTCCACCGACGTCACTTCGCCCCGTTGATCGCCGACACGGAATTCCTCAACCGCGCGCTGGCCCTCCTCTGTTCGCGCCTGCGCGAAGCCTCCGGTTTCGTCGAGAGGGTCTGCCTGCATCGCCTGGAGTCGCGCCTGGCGCGCCATCTCCTGGCCAGCCTGGCGAGCGAACAACCCGAGGGAGCCTGCGCGACGCTACCGACCAACCAGAGCATCCTAGCAGCGATGCTCAACGCCAGCCGGCCGAAGCTCAACGCGCAACTGCAAATATGGAAACGCGAAGGGCTGATCAGCTGCCGCAACGACCGGATCCTGATCAACGACCTCGGTCGCCTGCGACGCAAGGCCGAACTACCAGCCGCGCCCCTGTCACCCAGGTAACAGCCTCGCCCACCGCCCGCCTCACAGACTGCTCGCCGACACGAGCAACCAGGGAGGTAGCGGTTATGGATCGTCCGAATCAGCCAGGCGGCAACGAAACCGGTTCCGATCGCCTGTTCGAGGAAAGCTGGCGTGCCGCGCAGGCTGGCCTGCGCAAACGCGCACAACGCCTTGCGCGCGGCAACAGCCATCGGGCCGAAGAATGGCTGTCGAGCACCGCGGTCAAGGCGCTGCTGTTCCTGCGCCAGTCACCGGAGCGGGTACGCGACCCCCAGGGCTTCCTGTTCCTGGTCCTGGAACACGTCTACCTGGACAGCGCGCGCCACCAGATCCGCGAGGACCGCCTCATCGACCGCGGCATCGACCTGCACGATGGCCAGTTGGAGCGCTTCGCCGCCGTCGGCTCGCCTCTGGAACGCCTGGAGCAGCTGGAACGTCTCGACCAGGTGGACAAGGCCCTGGCCTCGCTGTCGCGCCAACAGCAGCAGCTCTTCGAACTGCGCTTCATCGAGGAACTGCCCTATGCCGACATCGCCAGCCAGCTCGGCATAGCCCCGCCGCTGGTGCGCAAGCGCGTGCAGTTGCTGCGCTCGCGGCTGAGCGCCGACTTTTTCGCCGGCGACGTTTCACAAGACAGACGCAGCCGCGTTCATTCCTGACAAGCGAGTCGAGGCCCGTGCGACCGGCCCCCTGCCCGACGAGCACCTGCCCATTCAAGGAGAGTCCCATGGCTGACCCCACGGCTGTGAATGCCCAGATCACCGATGCCGTCACCCAGACCAACGTCAAGGTGGTCGCCGAAGCCCCGGCCCAGGCCATCGCCGCGCTCTACCAGATCGCCAGCCATTCCGCCGGCCTGTCCCTGCAGAACGCAGTCTACAGCCAGCAGGCCCTGAACCAGATCTCCACCGCGGTGGTTTCCAAGGCGGTGTCGATGATCATGGCGATAGAAGACAAGAAAGGTATCTGACCCGCCCCTTGATCCCAGGAGTGCCCAGACATGTTCGGCTTCGGCAAGAAATCCGCGCCCGCGCCCGCGCCATCCGGCGACAGCGAGCAAGCCGCCGCCCCCGGCGAGGCCGGCCGGCAGACGCCAGCCAGCGGCGGCAGGGCGTCCGCCAACGGCGACGTGAAGCTGCCGTCGCGCCCTTCGCCGCTGGCCGGCATGAGCGAGCGCCTGCTCAAGCAGACCGAGGCGCCGCCGCCGGACACCAGCGCCCTGAACAGTCAAGTCGTGCAGGCGGTGCAGATGAGCAACAGCGAAACCGCCGGCTATGCGCCGTCGCAGATCGCCATCGCGCCGAACATGATGATCAGCCAGGCCTCCGGGCTGGTGGCGCAATCCGCCGCCAGCTACTTCGACGGAGTCAGCAAGATCGCCCTGGCCAGCCAGGCGATCCTGCTCCGGCAGATGACCCAGAACATCGCCGAAAACAAGCTGGCCCAGGCTGCCGAGGACGCGCTCGGCGCCCTCGCCACCGACCTGCTGATGGGCGCCGCCGCCGCGGTAGCCGCGGCGGCCGGGGCGATCGAGGCGGAATCGGCCAGCTTCGCCATCGACAAGATCGACCAGAGCATCGCCAAGTACAGCGAGACCCTCGCCAGTCGCGGCGGCAAGGACACCCAATCGTAGCCACCACCGGCTGGGCCGGCGGCGTCCGGCCCTGGCACAGGAGAGCCGTCATGGCCTATTTCAAGCTGGAAGAACCGGTCAGGTTCCATCGCTATCCCTTCGACTTCCATAGTCACTTCGCCGGCATCCTGCCGGTGGAAAGCAACAGCCGCTGGACGCGCGACCGCCGGGTCTTCCGCGTCGGCGAGCGGCAGGTGAGCCTGGAGAAAGGCCAGGAGCTTTCCCTGATCGGGCTGCTGATGAGTGCCCGCGGCGTCGCCCCGGACGTCGATGGCAAGGCGCTGGAGGAGGCTCGCCAGGCCGCGCACTATGAGCTGTTCGAACTGGCTCTGCAGCGGATGGTCAGGCGCAATCCGTTCGCCGCGACCGACCGTCAGGGCTACCTGCGCGGCGAATGCGCGGCGGAGAACATCTATCTCGCCTGCCTCATCCTGGCGCAACGTTTTGGCCGGACCTCGCCGCCAGCGGCCATCGACCAGCCAGCGATCTACCTCGGCACCCTGGAACTGCTCGGTGCGAGCGCGGTTCGCGACAGCGAGACGGACCAGTTCGTCCGCTACTTCAACCGCAAGATCTGGAGCGGCAACAAGTACACGCCGTTCGACGACGCCTACTGGGCCCGCGGCGCCATCCGCGATCGCCATCCGGGCGAATTCGCCTGCCTGACGCTGGGGTTCCTCCTCCACGAAGGAATCAGCCATACCCAGACGGCGACGGGGGAAGACGAGGTGGCCGTCCTCGATTCCCTGTTCGAACAATTCAACGCCTCCGAGAAAACCGCCTACCGCCTGCTCGCCCACACCGCGCATGGCTATGCCAGCGAAGCCGCCTTCGATGCCGAGCTGCACAGGATCCTCCGTCATTTCGAAATACAGCAGGGGCAGCCACCGCAGGCCCGGCTGGTCGGCATCGACCTGCTCGGCATGGAGACCGCTACCGGCCTGTACCGACAGTTCTTCGACTTCCTCCTCGGACAGGCCGCGGTGTTTCGCCGCTACCTGGACGGCAAGCCGGAAACCCGCAAGGTGGTCCTGCACATCCATTGTGGAGAGGGGACCGGGGTGTCCGACGACAACCGGTCGCTGTGCGGTTACTTCCTGCGCAACGCCAACGCGCTGGACGATTTCTACGCAGCGCTCTCCGCCTATGCCTGGAAGTGCTATGGCAACACCATCCGCCAGGTCAAGGCGCGGCTACGCGAACGGGAGAACCTGCAGGACCGTGACAAGGCGCCCAGCGCCCTCGCCGGCCTTTTCGACGAACTGTTTTTCGGCAACAGCCTGACCGCCTCCGGCCTGCGGCTACGCCGCTTCGACATCACCAGCGGGACTACCCAGGCCCTGGTCGCCTACTACGCCCGCACCAACGTCGTGAACCTCTGCCAGGCGCTGGCCAGCCGCGACGCCGACGGCAACAGCTACTACCGCCGCCTGCTGGAGAGCGATCTGTTCAGCCTGCGCATCGGCCATGCCTACTACTACCGCAACTATCTGGCCAGCAAGTTCTCCGAGCTGTGCTTCGACACCAACCTGGGAAGCAATTTCATTACCGGCGCCTCCGGCCTCTTCGACTCGCTGCAGGAATACCGCCTGAACCGTGGCCTGCGCCATCTCGATGGATACGTCGGCACCGACCAGCTCAAGGAACTCAGTCTGGCCATCGCCTACCAGGGCGAACAGCGCCTGGACCCACAACAGATGCAGTACGTCCATGCCCTGGCGGAAAGCCAGAGCGGCTTCGACGAACTGGGCGAACACCTCCCGGGTACACCCGGCTGGGCGAAACCCGCGCTGGAACAGTTCTTCGCAAGTCAGTGCGCGCTCTACCGCTCCGAGGAGGATCGCTACTTCCAGTTCGAAGCCTACCGGCGCCTCTTCGCCCAGGTCCTCAACTGGCGCTCCTATCTGCTGGGCGCCGACGGCCAGGGTGTCGAGCACTCCAACGTACAGGACGAAGCGATCCGCATGGCGCTCCTGCTCAACTATGCCGCCGCGGACCGCCACGGCCGGGTTCCGGCCGCTTCGCTGGAGAATGCCCAACGCCTGCTGGTGCAACTGGGCAGCGCCTACTGGGAGGAAACCATCGGCGCCGTCGACCTGGCCGGCGCGCCCCATCGGGACCGAGAGCTGCAGCGCTTCGAAGGATTCGCCGCCCCCGCCTCGGTCGTGCGCATCTCCACCCGCAGCAGTTGAGGAGCGACCGATGAGCGCCTACGCACGCTACATCAGACGCCGCGCGCTCGCCGCCGCGGACCGCCCGGCGCAGCGTTCGCCGGACGCCAGCGAGGAGGCACGGGACCAACCGCACCCCAGCGGGCCGGCGAGCGGAAAGCGTCTGCTGGAAATATCGGACAGCGATGCGGCCAAGCTCTTGGCCGTGCTGAAACTGCTCGGATGAGCACCTACCCCAGGAGAAGCGTCATGAAGGAAGAACTCGAAACCCTCGTCACCCAGGTCAAGGCACTCCTCACCGAATGCCTGCAAGGCTGGCTCCAGGCCCTGTCCCAGGGAGACAGCGTGGACGACCCGGCCAGCCTCGGACAGTTGGCGGTGCAGTTGAGCACCGCCTACAGCACCCTGCAGGCCGCTGCCGCCGCCTACCCCGGCGATACCGGCGGCAGCGCGCAGGCCCCCTCGGCGGACGGCACGCAGCAGTACTGAAGCCTCGCCACGACACCCCGCGCACCGCGCGTCTATCGCAGAGGAGTCCGCGCATGTCGATCTCGGAAGAATTGGGAAGGAATCTGGTACAGCTGGCGCAACGCTGGCTGAAACGCCCCCTCACCAGCGAAGAACACGAGCAGTTGAGACAGTTCCAGCTCGGCCTCGGCAACGACGCCAGCAGCGATCCGGCCGTGCACGCGCGACAGCAGGCCGAACAGGTGATCGAGAACGGCCGGCAGCGTTCCGAAGGCTCCATCCGCCAGATCCTGCAGAACGTCCAGCAGGCCTCGACCCAGGCCCTCCGCGCCCAGGACAGCGGCGAGCAGGCGATTCTTGAGGCGGTCAATGCCGCCGGCAGCCTGGCCGAACTGCGTCCCGGCCACCTGCAGAGCGGCCAGGCAAGCGCCAACCAGTTGGTGATGTCGCAGATTGCCGACCGCCTGGCCAACCTAGTGAAGAGCGAGGTACGCCTGTGCTTCGAGCAGAACTTCGGCTCGCTCAAGCAGCAACTGGAGAACGCTATCGCCATCTTCAACCAGAGCAACCACAACACGTCCGCACCGCCGCCGGACAAGCCCGACCCACCCGCCGCATGAGACCGCACCGACAAGCGCCCCGCCTCGCGGGGCGCTTGCATTTTCGCCGCCCGCCAGGCCTGGCGCCGACGGATTCACAACTCCCTGGCTGGAGCGTTCATCAAGACAGCACGACATGAGCCGTGCCGTTCACTCACAGGGAGTCACATCATGAGTTTTCCGACCGCAGTCAACGACCAGATCACCGATGCCGTCACCCAGTCCAACGTCAAGGTCGTCGGTGAGGCGCCAGCCATGGCGCTGGGCACCATCTACCAGACCATGGCCCACTCCACCGGGATTCTCTTCGAGAACGCGGTGAGCGCCCAGCAACAGCAGAACGCCCTGGCCCTGGCCGCCTCCAACATGGGCGTGATGCAGATCTACAGCCTCGACACCGCCGCCGATGCCGGAGCCACCGAGAAAGTCGGCCAGTTGGGCGTGGCCGACAACCTCACCAGCCTGCTGACCGTACTGAAATCCTTCACCTGAGCCTGACCCGCCGGGTCCAAGCAATCGCCGTACATCCTTCGCAATGATTCAGGAGAATCACCATGAGCTTCCCAACCGCAGTAAACAACCAGATCACCGATGCCGTCACCCAGTCCAACGTCAAGGTGATCGGTGAAGCCCCGGCCATGGCGCTGGGCTCGATCTTCCAGACCATGGCCCACTCCACCGGCATCCTGTTCGAGAATTCGGTAGCTGCCCAGCAACAGCAGAACGCCCTGGCCCTGGCCGCTTCCAACATGGGCGTGATGCAGATCTACAGTCTGGATACCAGCGCCGCCGGCGGCGCCACCGAGAAGATCGGCCAGCTGGGCGTGGCCGACAACCTCACCAGCCTGCTGACGGTGCTCAAAGCGCTGCCCTGATCGCCGCCGTCGCTACACCAGAGAAGGCCACTCCACGAGTGGCCTTTTTCGTCTCGACGATCGAGCGAGCAGATGCGGAGGGACAGCGGCCTGCCGAGGGGAACATGGGGGGAATCGGGAAAAGCACCAGGGCGGTGCGGATCGCAGAAACGAAAAAAGGGCCCGAAGGCCCTTTTCTCTTCGACCCAGGCCGAAACCTGGATCATGTTTGGAGCGGGAAACGAGACTCGAACTCGCGACCCCGACCTTGGCAAGGTCGTGCTCTACCAACTGAGCTATTCCCGCGTTACAACTTGTTGCCCGTTCGGCCGAAACCGAACCTTTGACGCCTAACTTTCACCAACCCCGCCGAAGCCAGGCTGTAGAATTTGGAGCGGGAAACGAGACTCGAACTCGCGACCCCGACCTTGGCAAGGTCGTGCTCTACCAACTGAGCTATTCCCGCAATGGCGTCCCCTAGGGGACTCGAACCCCTGTTACCGCCGTGAAAGGGCGGTGTCCTAGGCCACTAGACGAAGGGGACGCGGCCCGGAACTTACAACAGATCTTTCCGGCTTCCAGTGTTTCGCGTTTGGCTTCACGCTGGAAGTGGCGCGCATTTTATGGAGCGTCCGGGGAGGCGTCAACCCTTCTGAGAAAATTTTTTTAAATCAAAGACTTCTGTGCAAATAATGAGCTGCTGCTATCAGTGGTAGCACCAAGACATTAGACTGAGAAAATTCTTACAGCGGAGTCCCAAGGTGTCGCCACTCCTCATTACCGCCCTCATCATCGGCGGGATCGCCCTCCTAATCGCCATTGGCTATATCAACCACGTGGTGGAAAACAGCAAGCTGGAGAAAGCGCGCCTGAAAGCCGAACTCAACGACCGGGTCCGGCGCTGCGCGCAGATTTCCGAGAGCCTTCCCGGCCAGTTCGTCAGCCCGTCGCTGAAGCTGTTGATGAGCCAGATCGAGCTCAGCCTCAGCGAGCAGCAACTGGCGCTGGAGAAGAAAGCCGATGCCGGGCTCAAGGCTCGTATAGAAGAGTTGCGCGCGCTGGTCGCCAAGGGCGAGTCGATCCCGGTGCGCAATCCGCCCCAGGCGATCCTGACCGAGGACAAGGCCAAGGAAGTCCGCTTCCTCTTCGAAGCCCTGCATGCCCAGCTCACCCGTTTCACCCAGGACGGCCACCTGCCGCGCAGCGAGGCGCAGATCTGGGTCAAGGAGATTCGCCACCTCCTGGTGCGCCTGCATATCGAGTTCTTCGGCAATCTCGGCCAGCAGGCCCTGCAGCAGAACGAACCGCGCCAGGCGCGCCTGGCCTTCGAACGCGGCGCCCAGTACCTGCGCAAGCAGCCCGAGCTGGCGCGCTACCAGGCGGAGCTGCAGCAGATGGAAGCGCAGCTGGCCCGCGCCAACGCGATGGTGCTGAACAACAGCCAGCCGGCGAGCGAGGAGCCCAGCGAACTCAACGAGGGATTGAAGGCCCTCGATGCAGACGACCTGTGGAAGAAGAAGAACGTCTACGACTGATTCCGGCCTGCCCACGGCAGCCGTGCTATAACCCAGGCTCATATCGACCGAGGAAATCGTTATGAGCCTGACACTCTACGGAGCCCCGCTGTCTCCGTTCGTCCGCAAGGTCCGCCTGCTCCTGGCCGAAAAGGGCCTCGACTACCAGTTGGAAGCGATCGCCCCGTTCGGCCAGCCGGCCTGGTACCGCGAGATCAGTCCGCTGGGCCGCATCCCGGCGTTACGCGACGGCGACCTGGCCCTCGCCGACCTGGCGATCGCCAGCCAGTTGGTCAACCTGCGTCACGCCGGCGAAAACCTGGACGAGCAACGCTGGCCGGCCCTCGCCGCGCATTTCGCGCGGATGCTCGAACGCCCGGCGATGCAAGCGCTGCTGCCGGGGGAACGACGGACCCTCGACAAGCTCGCAGCGAAAGCCTGAACGCGTCGCTCAGCAGTCCGTCAGGCGCAGGAATATCTCCACCAGGCCTTCGATCCCGGCCTGGTCCTCGGCGCTGAAGCGTCCCACGCTCGGGCTGTCCAGATCGAGCACAGCGACCAGGCGGCCGTCCTTGAGCAGAGGCACCACCAGTTCGCTGCTGGAAGCGCTGTCGCAGGCGATGTGGCCGGGAAACGCGTGGACGTCGTCGACCCGCTGGGTCAGCCGGGTACGCGCCGCGGCGCCGCAGACGCCCTTGGAGAAGGGAATGCGGACGCAGGCGACCTTGCCCTGGAACGGTCCCAGGACCAGTTCCTCGTTGCGGTTCAGATAGAAGCCGGCCCAGTTCAGGTCGCCCAGCTCATGGAAGAGAAAGGCGGAGAACTGCGCGGCGTTGGCGATGAAATCGCGCTCGTCGGCGAACAGCGCCTCGGCCTGCGCCGCCAGCAGGGCGTAGCCGGCCAGCCCGGCGCCAGATTGCTGCAGATCGATCATGCCTGGCGCTCCAGCAGTTGCTTGCCCACCCAGTAGCGGGAGAACTGATAGGCGCAACGGCCGTTGCGGTTGCCGCGGCCAAGCGCCCAGCGGATCGCTTCCTTCTCCAGTTCCTCGCTCCAGCTCCAGGCCAGCCCGGCCTTCTCCGCGAGCACGTCCACCCAGTGGCGAACCACGCTGAGGAAATGCTCCTGGGTGAAGGGATAGAACGACAGCCACAGGCCGAAACGGTCGGACAAGGCGATCTTGTCCTCCACCGCTTCGTTGGGATGCAGCTCGCCGTCCACCATCTTCCAGTTCTCGTTGTCGCTCTGCTTCTCCGAAACCAGGTGCCGGCGGTTGGAGGTGGCGTAGAGCAGCACATTGTCCGGCGCCTGCTCCAGCGAGCCGTCGAGCACGCTCTTGAGTACCCGGTAGTCGCCTTCCCCGGCATCGAACGAGAGGTCGTCGCAGAACAGCACGAAGCGCTGCGGCAGGCCTTGCAGTTGCTCGACCACGCGCGGCAGGTCAGCCAGGTGGTCGCGCTCGATCTCGATCAGGCGCAGCCCGGCGCCGGCCAGCTCGGCCAGCAGCGCACGAACCAGAGAGGACTTGCCGGTCCCGCGGGCCCCCCAGAGCAACGCGTGGTTGGCCGGCTGGCCGGCGACGAACTGGCGGGTGTTGCGTTCCAGTTGCTCGCGCTGCCGCTCTACGCCCAGCAGGTCGGCCAGGCGCAGGTCGAGGCTGACCTCCAGCGGCTGCAGGTAGCCACTGCGGCCGTCGCGGTGCCAGCGCGCCGCCAGGCTGCGCTCCCAGTCGACGGCTTCGCGTACGGCCGGCAGCAGCGGCTCCAGGCGCGCGAGCACGCTTTCGGCGCGGGCAAGAAAATCGCTCAATCGGGAATCCACTCTGTTCTCCTCGGATCGGACTGACGTCACGGATCGATCATCGGTTGCGCCCAGGAACCCCGACAGACGGTCGGGATGGGCTATGCTAGGCGGCAGAACCTCGCCAAGGCTGATCCCCGCCCCCATGGATATAGCGCTGACCCATCGCCTGTCGTTCAAACAGGCCAGCCTCACCGTGCTGGTGGCCTTTATCCTGGGAACCCTGCTCAGCCTGATTCAGGTTGGCGTCGATTATGCCAGCCAGGACGCATCCATCAATCGCGAAGTGCGCGCGCTGCTGGACGTCAGCCACAACCCCGCCGCGCGAATCGCCTACAACATCGATGCGGAGCTGGCCCAGGAGCTGGTCCTCGGCCTGCTGCGTTCGCCCGCCGTAGTCCGCGCGGAAATCATCGACACCTCCGGCCTGCCGCTGGCCAGCGCCTCGCGCGAACCCGCCGAAAGCCGCCTGCGGCCGCTCAGCGACTTCCTCTTCGGCCACAAGCGGGTCTACGAGGACCCGTTGCATGTCGACCATGCGCCGGGCGAGGCCCTCGGCGTACTGCAGCTGGAAATCGACACCTTCGTGTTCGGCAACGACTTCCTCCGTCGCGCCGGCATCACCCTGCTCTCCGGCTTCGTGCGCAGCCTGCTGCTGTCGCTGATCCTGCTGGTGCTCTTCTATACCCTGCTGACCAAGCCCCTGGTCAGCCTGATCCAGGCCCTCAGCGGACACGATCCACGCTCGCCGGCACGCATGCGCCTGCCCTGCCCCAAGGGCCACGAACGCGACGAGATCGGCGTGCTGGTGGAAGTCATCAACCGCCAGCTCGGGCGCATCTCGGTAGAGATCGAACAGCGCCGGGAGGCGGAGAACCGCCTGACCCAGTACCTGGAGGAGCTGGAAAGCATCGTCGCCGCCCGTACCGCCGAGCTGAAGGCCGCCAACGCGCGCCTGACGCTATCCAACCAGGAACTCGAAGAAGCCCGCCAGACCGCTCTCGATATGGCCCAGGCCCGCGCCAGCTTCCTGGCCAACATGAGCCACGAGATCCGCACGCCGCTGAACGGCCTGCTCGGCATGCTCTCGCTGAGCCTCGACGGCCCGCTCACCCCGGAACAGCGCCAACAGCTGTCGATCGCCCACGACTCCGGCAAGGTACTGGTGGAATTGCTCAACGACGTGCTCGACCTCTCCAAGTTCGAGGCCGGGCAACTGGTCCTGGAACAGATCCCGTTCGACCTGGGCGTCCTGGTGGAAGACACCGCCAGCCTCCTCTCGCAGAACGCCGCGGCCGGCGTGGAGTTGACCTGCCTGGTCGACCCCGCCCTGCCCGCCCAGGTTTCCGGCGACCCGACGCGGATTCGCCAGGTCGTCAGCAACCTGCTGTCCAACGCGCTGAAGTTCACCCGCCTGGGGCGGGTCGACGTTCGCGTGGAAGCCACCGCCGAGGGTGTGCGCATCAGTGTGCGCGACACCGGCATCGGTATCGCCCAGGAGGCGCTGGATCGCATCTTCCAACCGTTCACCCAGGCCGACGCGGGTATCACCCGCCAATACGGCGGCACCGGCCTCGGCCTGGCCCTCACGCGCAAGCTGTGCGAGGCCATGCAGGGCGAACTGACGGTGGAGTCGACGGTCGGCCTGGGCAGCCTGTTCAGCGTCGGCCTGCCGCTGGCACCGGTCAGCCCTCCGCTACAGGCGCTGCCGCTGCGCGGCCGGGTGATCGCGCAATGCTCGGCCAACAGCGGGCTGGCGCAGCTGCTGCAAACCTGGCTGCCGCGCTGGGGCCTGGAGTACAAGCGCCTGGAGACCGACGACAGCCTGCTCGGCCACTCGCTCGACGTACTGATATCGGATTGCCCGGACTGCCTGATGGGACTGCGTCCGAGCATCGGTACGCCGATCCTGCTGGTCACCGCCTACGGCAGTTTCCTCGAACCGGAGCTGGCCCGCCGCCTGTCGCCGTTGCGCCAACTGGCCAGGCCGCTGAGTCGCAACCAGTTGTACCAGGCCCTGAAACACGTGCTCGAACACACCGCCATAGCCCCGTCGAGCGCCTCGGACACCGCGGGAGAACAGCGCAACACCCGGGTCCTGCTGGTGGAGGACAACCCGGTCAACCAGTTGGTCGCCAAGGGTCTGCTGCACAAGCTCGGCTGCCAGGTATGGATCGCCGAACACGGGCTGAATGCCCTGAAGATGCTGGAGGAGCATCCCATCGACCTGGTCCTGATGGACTGCAACATGCCGGTGATGGACGGCTACGAAGCGACCCGGCAGATCCGCGACAGCGGACGCTGGGGCGGCCTGCCGATCATCGCGCTGACCGCCAACGCCCTGCCGGACGAGCGCGAACGTTGTCGTGCCGCCGGCATGGACGACTACCTGGCCAAGCCCTTCCACCGCGACGAACTGAAGGCCATCCTCGACCGCTGGTGCCCGCTCACCGCGGGCGACTAGCCGGTCTCGCGACGACGGCTAGCCTCCCACCACCAGGCGAAAACGCGACAGCAACCCGCCCAGGCGCTGGTGCAGGTCGAACATCTCGTTGAGGTCGAAACCGGTGCTGCAGATCAGTTGCTGGCGCAGCGGAATGACCCGTTCGCGCAAGGTGATCCCTGGCACCGTCAGCGCCAGGTGCACCTCCCGCTCATCGTGGCTGGCGCGACGGCGATCCACCAGGCCGAGCTGTTCGAGGCGCTTGAGCAAGGGCGTCAGGGTTCCCGAGTCGAGCAGCAGGCGGTCGCCCAGGGCCTTCACCGTCGGCTGCTCCGGCGGGCTCGCATGCCACTCCCAGAGCACCAGCATGACCAGGTACTGCGGATAGGTCAGGCCGATCTGTTCGAGCAGCGGCCGATAGCCGCGAATCACTGCGCGCGAGGCGGCGTACAGCTTGAAACACAGCTGGTTGTCGAGCAGCAGCGATTCTTCGACGCCATCCGGCCTGGCGACTTTTCCCCGGGTGCTCATTCAAGCAGCGCCTCGATCGCCGAGCTCAGCTCCTCCGGCTTGGTGGTCGGCGCGTAGCGCTTCACCACCTGGCCATCGCGGCCGATCAGGAACTTGGTGAAGTTCCACTTGATGCCCTGGCTGCCGAGCAGGCCCGGCGCGCGCTTCTTCAGGCTGACGAACAACGGGTGGGCGCCGGCGCCGTTGACCTCGATCTTCCTGAACAGCGGGAAGCTCACCCCGTAGTTCAGTTCGCAGAACTGCGAAATCTCGCCCTCGTCGCCCGGTTCCTGCTTGCCGAACTGGTTGCAGGGGAAGCCGAGCACCACCAGTCCGCGCTCACGGTATTTTTCCCACAAGGCCTCCAGCCCCTGGTACTGCGGGGTGAAGCCACATTTGCTGGCGGTGTTCACCACCAGCAACGCCTTGCCGCCGAAATCGGCCAGGGTCTTCTGTTCGCCCTTGATGGTGGTGCAGGGAATGCTCAGCAGCGAATCGCTCATGGCTTGTCTTCCTTGTTGAGGGTGGGTCTCGAAACAAAGTAGCTCGCAATTCAATTGCACACAACTTGATTGAATGAAAAACGACCCGAACCAAAGACGGGTCGTCGCTCTCTAGCTCTCCCGCGGCACCAGCTTCAGCGAGGCCGAGTTGATGCAGTAACGCAACCCGGTGGGCCGGGGGCCATCCGGGAAGACGTGCCCCAGGTGGGCATCGCAGCGGCCGCAGCGGACTTCGATGCGGTGCATGCCGTGGCTGAAGTCGTCCAGTTCGCGGACCGCCTCGGCGTCCACCGGCTGGAAATAGCTCGGCCAACCGCTGCCGGAGTCGTACTTGGCGTCGGAGTCGAACAACGCCGTGCCGCAGCAGGTGCAATGATAGATCCCGGGGGTCTTGGTGGCGTGGTATTCGCCACTGAAGGCGCGTTCGGTACCGCCCAGGCGACAGATGTGGAACTGCTCTTCGGTCAACTCCTCGCGCCAGGAGTCCAGGGGTTTGTCGATCTTGCTCATCGGCTCTACCTCGCGATCTGAAAAATGCCCGGCGCTCCCTTTTCCGGGGGACGGGCCGCACGTATCATGCGTGCTCCTTATAGACGCCAGTCTGTCATCCGCGTTACAGCCTGCCAAGCCGCGATCCAGCGGGCTTTTCGCAGCCTGTTCCACGGTGTTCGCTCACTTCGGGACTCGACACATCATGCAGGTCAGCAAATCGAACAAGCTCGCCAACGTCTGCTATGACATTCGCGGGCCGGTGCTCAAGCACGCCAAACGCCTAGAGGAAGAGGGTCACCGCATCCTCAAGCTGAATATCGGCAACCCGGCGCCGTTCGGTTTCGAAGCTCCCGAGGAAATCCTCCAGGACGTCATCCGCAACCTGCCGACCGCCCAGGGCTACAGCGACTCCAAGGGTCTGTTCAGCGCGCGCAAGGCAGTGATGCAGTATTACCAGCAGAAGCAGGTGGAGGGCGTCGGCATCGAGGACATCTACCTCGGCAACGGCGTGTCGGAACTGATCGTGATGTCCATGCAGGCGCTGCTGAACAACGGCGACGAGGTGCTGATCCCCGCTCCCGACTACCCGCTGTGGACCGCCGCGGTCAGCCTCGCCGGCGGCAAGCCGGTGCACTACCTGTGCGACGAGCAGGCCAACTGGTGGCCGGACCTCGAAGACATCAAGGCGAAGATCACGCCGAACACCAGGGCGATGGTGATCATCAACCCGAACAACCCCACCGGTGCGGTGTATTCCAGGGAAGTGCTGGAAGGCATGGTCGAGCTGGCCCGCCAGCACAACCTGGTGCTGTTCTCCGACGAGATCTACGACAAGATCCTCTACGACGGCGCCGTCCACGTCTCCACCGCCTCGCTGGCGCCGGACGTGCTCTGCCTGACCTTCAACGGCCTGTCCAAATCCTACCGGGTGGCCGGCTTCCGCTCCGGCTGGGTGGCGATCTCCGGACCCAAGCAGCGGGCACAGAGCTATATCGAAGGTCTCGACATCCTCGCCAACATGCGCCTGTGCGCCAACGTCCCGGCGCAGCACGCGATCCAGACCGCTCTGGGCGGCTACCAGAGCATCAACGATCTGGTCCTGCCGCCGGGGCGCCTGCTGGAGCAGCGCAACCGCGCCTGGGAACTGCTCAACGACATCCCCGGCGTCAGCTGCGTGAAGCCGATGGGCGCGCTGTACGCCTTCCCGCGGATCGACCCGAAGGTCTGCCCGATCCACAACGACGAGAAGTTCGTCCTCGACCTGCTGCTCTCGGAAAAACTGCTGATCGTCCAGGGCACCGCCTTCAACTGGCCGTGGCCCGACCACTTCCGGGTGGTCACCCTGCCCCGCGTCGATGACCTGGAGCAGGCGATCCTGCGCATCGGCAGCTTCCTCAAGGGCTACCAGCAGTAACCCCCCGCTCCCGCGGCGCCGCTGGCGCCGCCCTGCCCGGCGACCCATCCATGGACCTGCAGATCGACGACTTCCACAAGGACGCCGCTGGCGGCCTCCTGCTTCTCTACCAGGCGTTTCCGCGCAAGACCGCGCTCTACGTCGAAGACCTGATCGGCCGCGAGGCGCCGGACGAGTTCGGCCTGCCGAGCAAACGTCACCAAAGTTGTCTGGGCGCGTTGCTCTGGCTCGCCGAGGAAGGCTACCTGCGCTTCGCCAACACCATTCATTACGAGGCTCTCGACCAGGCGGTGCTCAGCGAAAAGGCCTTCCTAAGACTTACCCGTATCGTCCCCCGGGCCGCGGCGGCGCTGGCCGAGGCGCCGGCCAGCGTCCGCCGCGAACAGGCCAGCCTGGCCAACCAGTTGCGCCAGGCGCTGGCGCAGGGCGACGGCGAACGCCTGGCCGGGCTGACCCGCCTGCTGTTCGAGGGCAACCTGGGCGCGCAAGGCGACACAGTTTGAAATAGTCCCTCGATTGAACCGCCATGGACCGCCCCTTATATAACCCCGCATGATTATCAGGAGCCCGTTCGCCCGCCCCGGCGGCCTGCGAACCGCGCTCCGTGCCTTCAGCCGTGAGGAGAAGCTTTACACCATGATGCGCATCCTGTTGTTCCTGGCCACCAACCTGGCAGTCCTGGTGATTGCCAGCATCACCCTGAAACTGCTCGGGGTGGACCGCTTCACCGGCCAGAATTATGGCAGCCTGCTGGTCTTCTGCGCCGTGTTCGGTTTCGCCGGTTCGCTGGTCTCGCTGTTCATCTCCAAGTGGATGGCGAAGATGAGCACCGGTACCGAAGTCATCAGCCAGCCGCGCACCCGTCACGAACAGTGGCTGCTGCAGACCGTCGAAGAGCTGTCCCGCGAGGCCGGCATCAAGATGCCGGAGGTCGGCATCTTCCCCGCCTACGAGGCCAACGCCTTCGCCACCGGCTGGAACAAGAACGACGCGCTGGTCGCGGTCAGCCAGGGCCTGCTCGAACGTTTCTCGCCCGATGAGGTGAAAGCCGTCCTCGCCCACGAGATCGGCCACGTCGCCAACGGCGACATGGTCACCCTGGCGTTGATCCAGGGCGTGGTGAACACCTTCGTGATGTTCTTCGCGCGAATCTTCGGCAACTTCGTCGACAAGGCCATCCTGAAGAACGAGGACGGCCCGGGCATCGGCTACTTCGTCGCGACCATCTTCGCCGAACTGGTGCTCGGCATCCTCGCCAGCATCATCGTCATGTGGTTCTCGCGCCGCCGCGAGTTCCGCGCCGACGCCGCCGGCGCCCACCTGGCCGGCACCGGCGCGATGATCGCCGCGCTGCAACGCCTGCGTTCGGAACAGGGCGTGCCGGTGCAGATGCCCGACACCCTGAACGCCTTCGGCATCAATGGCGGCCTCAAGCACGGCCTGGCCGGCCTGCTGATGAGCCACCCGCCGCTGGAAGATCGTATCGAAGCGCTGCGCGCCAGCGCACGCTGATCCGCTTTCACACTTGGGACAGGGCGACCATCGGTCGCCCTTTTTTTATGCCCGGGAAAGCCACCTATCCATGGTCGCTTTGACAGCCGCGGGCCAGCCCCGGAACATGCGGGTCCGTGATTTCGCCCGATGAGGTTCCCATGCAGATCCGCGCCGATTTCGACAGCGGCAACATCCAGGTCATCGATGCCAGCGATCCCCGCCGGATCCGCCTGGCGATCCGTCCCGACCTGGCCAGCCAGCATTTCCAGTGGTTCCACTTCAAGGTCGAGGGCATGACTGCCGCCACCGAGCACCGCTTCACCCTGGTCAACGCCGGCCAGTCGGCCTACAGCCATGCCTGGAGCGGCTACCAGGCAGTCGCCTCGTACGATGGCGAACGCTGGTTCCGCGTACCGACGCAATACGACGCCGACGGCCTGCATTTCCAGCTGGAACCGGAGGAAAGCGAGGTCCGCTTCGCCTACTTCCAGCCCTACAGCCGCGAACGGCATGCCCGCCTGGTCGAACGTGCGCTCGGCATCGAGGGCGTCGAACGGCTCGCCGTCGGCACCAGCGTGCAAGGCCGCGACATCGAATTGCTGCGGGTCAGGCGCCATCCCGACAGCCACCTGAAGCTGTGGGTCATCGCCCAGCAGCATCCCGGCGAACACATGGCCGAATGGTTCATGGAAGGCCTGATCGAGCGCCTGCAGCGGCCGGACGATACGGAAATGCAGCGCCTGCTGGAAAAGGCCGACCTGTACCTGGTGCCGAACATGAACCCGGACGGCGCGTTCCACGGCAACCTGCGCACCAACGCCGCCGGCCAGGATCTCAACCGGGCCTGGCTGGAGCCGAGCGCCGAGCGCAGCCCGGAAGTCTGGTTCGTCCAGCAGGAGATGAAGCACCATGGCGTCGACCTGTTCCTCGATATCCACGGCGACGAGGAGATCCCCCACGTATTCGCCGCTGGCTGCGAGGGCAACCCGGGCTATACGCCCCGCCTGGAACGGCTCGAGCAACGCTTCCGCGAGGAACTGATGGCGCGCGGCGAATTCCAGATCCGCCATGGCTACCCACGCAGTGCGCCGGGCCAGGCCAACCTGGCGCTGGCCTGCAACTTCGTCGGGCAGACCTACGACTGCCTGGCGTTCACCATCGAGATGCCGTTCAAGGACCACGACGACAACCCGGAGCCCGGGACCGGCTGGTCCGGCGCCCGCTCCAAGCGGCTCGGCCAGGACGTCCTGAGCACCCTTGCGGTGCTGGTCGACGAACTCCGCTGAAAATGGACGGGGCGCCGCGCGGCGCCCCGTTTCAGCCTCTCTCCAGCAGGTAGACGGCCTCGTTCAGCCAGGACACCCCGCGCTCGAGGAATTTCCAGTTGACGCCGAGCACGTCGCCGCGCTCCAGTTCCTCGATCCGCCAACCGCCAGCGTAGTAGCCACGCACCTCCTCGTCGGGCACGGCGAACGGCGGACCGGCCATCTCCGCCTGCGGGTAGTCGATGGTGACCAGCAAGCCGAGGCTGCGCGTCGGCAGGACCGCCTGGAGATGCCCGGCATAGCGCTCGCGCATCTCCGGCGGCAGGGCGATCAGCGCGGCGCGGTCGTAGAACGCCCTGCACTGCGCCAGGTGCTCTGCCTGCAAGGCGAAGAAATCACCCTGCAGCAGGGTGATGCCGGCGACCCGGTAGCGGCGGAAACCACCCAGTTGATCGATCTCGGGGCGCAGGTCGTGCTCCTCGAAGAAGTCGCTCACGGCCTTTTCCGAAAGCTCCACCCCCAGCACCTCCAGTCTCTGGGCGGCCAGCCAGGCCAGGTCCAGGGTCTTGCCGCACAACGGCACCAGGATCCGTTCGCCCGCTTGCAATCGCAGCCGCGACAGGTGGCGCATCAGGTAGGGATTGATCTCGTCCAGATGGAAGCCGATCTGGTTGTTCGCCCAGCGGGCGTGCCAAAAATCCGCCTGCATCCTGCCCTCCGCATTCGTGGAAAAACCCGCAAGGTGGCGACAATCGGCCGGCAGGTCAACTCCCCTGCGCATCTTCCTCGCGCACTTCCACCAGCACCGGACACGGCGCCTCGCGGATCACCCGGTCGCCGACCGAAGGATCGAGCAGGCGCTCCAGCCGTCCCAAGTGCCGATGGCCGATGACGATCAGCTCACAGCCCAGGCGCCGCGCCTCGCCCAGGATCACCTGCACCGGGTCGCCGGCGCGTAGCTCGGCCCGTACCTCCAGCTCGCACCCGGCTAGCAGCGCACGGGCCTCGTCGAGCACCTGCCGGGCCTCTTCGCACTCGTGCGCGGCGGGCGGATAGTCGAGCAGCGTCGGCCGGCCCGGCAACGCATAGCCGGCGTCCACCGCGCACAGCAGGTGGACCCGCGCGCCCGGCGCGGCGGCCTGCCGCGCCAGCTCGGCAATGCGACGGGTCTGCGGGCCGCCGTCGATGGCGACCAGGAGTGTATGGAACATCGGCAAATCCTCGGACAGGGCGTACACCGGCATTCTTCGGTAGCCACCGGCGCGCGTAAAGGCATCGCGGACGCAATCCAGCAATGCAGCGAACGCACGCCTGGGAGAGCAAAAGACTGCACCTTGCGCACTCAAGGGTGCTTATACTTCCACTCCATGCATCTTCCCGATATGAATCTCCTGGTCGCCCTCAACGTTCTTCTCGAAGAGGGCAGCGTGGTCGGAGCCGCGCGCCGCATGCACCTCAGCCCACCGGCGATGAGCCGTACCCTGTCACGGATCCGCGAGGCGGTAGGCGATCCGATCATGGTCCGCGCCGGCCGCAAGCTGGTGCCCACGCCCCGCGCCCTGGAACTGCAGGAGCAGGTCCGACAACTGGTGGATCAGGCCCGCGACCTGTTCAACACCCGCGAGACCATCCAACTGGACAAGCTGGAGCGCTGCTTCACCCTGCGTTCCAACAACACCCTGGTCGGCGGTCTGGCCACCCGCATACTGGAAATCTTCAGCAAGGAAGCGCCACGCTGTACCCTGCGCTTCGCCCCGGAATCGGACATAGACGACGAAGCCCTGCGGCAGAACCGCATCGACCTCTACATCGGCGCCTCGTCCTGGATGGAGCCCGAGGTCAAGACCCAGCAACTGCTCACCACCCGCTTCGTCGGCCTGGCCCGCCAGGGGCATCCGATCTTCGACGGCGACATCACCCCACAGCGCTTCGCCGCCTTCCCCCACATCAGCGTCTCGCGCCGCGGACTCCACCACGGCCCGCTGGACCAAGCCCTGGGAGAGCTGGGGGTGACCCGCCAGGTCAAGCTGGTCTGCGCAACCTTCCACTCGGCGATCTTCGCCCTGCCCGGTTCCGACCTGCTGCTGCCGATCGCCGAGCACTCCCTGTGGCGGGCCAACCGACTGGGCCTGAGCCTGCGCCAGTTCGACATCCCGGTGCCATTGAAGACCGTGATGGTGGTCCAGGCCTGGCATCCACGCTTCGACAACGATCCCGCGCACCGCTGGTTCCGGCAAACGGTCAAGCGGCTTTGCGAGGAAGTGCAGAACGATCCCCATCCGCTGCTGGGCTCCAACTGATATAGATGCGTAAAACGCACTGATTCATTTCGATCATTTCAATTTTCACACTATCTGGACGCCCCTAGACTGCGGCGGAAATCAGAAGAGTTTCCGCCCATGCCTTGTTTCCCCACCCTCGCCGTAGCGAGGTCGCGATGACTTCGCTCGCCACCCCGCTCGGCCAGCCGACGCCAACCGCAGCCCCCGCCGCCCAGCCTTTCGGCGCGCGCATCGTGGTCGGCCTGCTCGGCGTGCTGCTCGCCTCGCTCACCGCCGGTCTCAATGGTCATGTCACCGAGATCGCCATGACCGATGTGCGCGGCGCACTCGCCATCGGCCATGACGAAGGCACCTGGCTGACCGTGCTCTACGAAGCCACCCAGGTCGCCGCCATGGCATTCGCGCCCTGGTGTTCGGTGACATTTTCCCTGCGCCGCTTCACGCTCTTCGCCATCGGCGGCTTCGCCCTGCTGGCCCTGCTCTGTCCGTTCGCGCCGAACCTCGAGAGCCTGCTGGTCCTGCGCACCCTGCAAGGGTTGATGGCCGGCTGCCTGCCGCCGATGCTGATGACCGTGGCGCTACGCTTCCTGCCGCCGGGGATAAAACTCTACGGCCTGGGCGCCTATGCCCTCACCGCGACCTTCGGGCCCAACCTGGGCCTGCCACTGGCGGCGTTCTGGTTCGAATACGTCGGCTGGCAGTGGGTGTTCTGGCAGGTCATTCCGCTGTGCCTGGTGGCGATGGCCGCAGTGTCCCATGGCCTGCCCCAGGACCCGGTGCGCCTGGAACGCTTCCGCCAGTTCGACGGCATCGGCCTGCTCACCGGTTTCCCGGCGATCTGCGCCCTGGTGATCGGTCTGCTGCAAGGCGAACGCCTGGACTGGTTCGAGTCGCCGCTGATCTGCCTGCTGCTGGGCAGCGGCAGCCTCCTGCTGGGGCTGTTCCTGGTCAACGAATGGAGCCACCCGCTGCCGTTCTTCCGCCTGCAGTTGCTGAAGCGGCGCAACCTGACCTTCGCCCTGATCACCCTGGCCGGCGTGCTGGTGGTGCTCGGCGCGAGCATGGGCGTGCCGACCGAATTCCTCGCCGAAATCCGCGGCTACCGTCCCCTGCAGAGCGTACCCATGGTGTTGCTGGTGGCTCTTCCGCAGCTCGTCGCGCTGCCGCTGGTGGCGGCCCTCTGCAACATCCCGCGGGTCGACTGCCGCTGGGTGCTGGCCTGCGGCCTGTGCCTGTGCGCCGGTGCCTGCCTGAGCTTCAGCCAACTGACGGCGGACTGGGTGCGCGAGGACTTCTACCTGCCGATGCTACTACTGGTGGTCGGCCAGCCGATGGCGGTGATTCCGCTGCTGATGCTCTCCACCAGCGTCATCGCGCCCATCGAGGGGCCCTTCGCCTCGGCCTGGTTCAACACCGTCCGCGGCTTCTCCGGGGTAGTCGCCACCGCGGTGATCGGCGCCCTCGGCACCGCCCGCGAGCACTACCACTCCAACCGCCTGGTGGATCACCTGGGCAATGCGTCCCAGGCCGTCGAACTGCGCCTGCAACAGATCGCCGGCCTGCAACCGGGCGCCGACTCCGGCGCGCACTGGCAGCACCTGGCCGAACAGGCCCGCCAACAGGCCCAGGTGCTGGGCAACGCCGATGTGCTGCTGGCGATGGCCGGCCTGGCCTGCGCCCTGCTGATCCTGATTCCGATCCTGCCGCAACGGGCCTACCCGCCCCGCCCGGTCGCTCCCACACACTGAAAGGTCGCTGTATGTCGTTCATCACTTCGCGCAAGGGCAGCCTGCTGCTCGCCGCCCTGCTGGTCCTGATCCTACTGGTCTACCTGCTGTTCCACCTGCTCGCCCCACGGGTCGTGCAGAGCACCGACGACGCCTATGTGCACGCCGATTTCACCCTGGTCGCGCCGAAAGTCGCCGGCTTCGTCCAGGACGTTCTGGTCGAGGACAACCAGCCGGTCAAGGCCGGCCAGTTGCTCGCCCGCCTCGACGACCGCGACTTCCGCACCGCCCTGGCCGCCGCCGAAGCCGACGTGCTCGGTGCCGAGGCCAACCTGGCCAATGCCGAGGCCAACCTGCAACGCCAGCAGGCGCTGATCGAACAGGCGCGGGCCAAGGTCCGCGCCGAGCAGGCCGAGCTGGTCTTCGCCCGTCACGAGCAAAGCCGCTACCAGACCCTCGCCAGCAAGGGCGCCGGCAGCCTGCAGAACGCCCAGCAGGCGCAATCGCGGATCGATACAGCCAGCGCCCGGCTGGCCGAGGGCCAGGCCGCGGTGGATGCCACGCGCAAGCAGGTGAGCGTCCTCGAAGCCCGCGTCGGCCAGGCCCGTGGCGACCTGCAACGCATGCAGGCGCGACGCGACCAGGCCCGCCTGGACCTCTCCTACTGCGAACTCCGCGCGCCCTTCGACGGCCAGGTCGGCCGCCGCCAACTGCGCGTCGGCGCCTATGTCACGCCGGGCAGCGCGCTGCTGGCGGTGGTGCCCCTGCAGCAGGCCTACGTGGTCGGCAATTTCCAGGAAACCCAACTGACCCACGTCTCTCCCGGACAGGCCGTGGAGATCCGCGTCGATACCTTCCCCGGCGAGGTTCTGCGCGGCCATGTCGACAGCATCGCCCCGGCCACCGGCCTGAGCTTCGCGCCGATCGCCCCGGACAACGCCACCGGCAACTTCACCAAGGTGGTCCAGCGGATCCCGGTGAAGATCGTTCTCGAACCGCGCCAGGCCATGGCGGGCAAATTGCGCGTAGGCATGTCGGTGGAAGCGCGGATCGACACCGCGACCGGCACCCACTCCGCCGAGGTCGCCCAGCAATGAAAGGCACTCCGCTCCTGCTTATTGCCAGCCTTGCGCTCGGCGCCTGCAGCCTCGGCCCCGACTTCACCCGCCCGGACCGCCCTGCGCCCGGCGACTGGTCGCTCCAGGCCGCTGCCGGCAACCCCAGCCACCTCGCCGCCGCGCCACTCGCAGCACAATGGTGGACGCTGTTCGACGACGCGCAATTGAACGCCCTGCTGCAACGGGTCCAGCGTGCCAACCTCGACCTGCGCAGCGCCGCGGCGCGCCTGCAGCAGAGCCGCGCGATCCGTCGCAGCCTCGGCGGTGACGCCCTGCCCTCGGTGGACGCCAGCGGCAACTACCAGCGCCAGCGGACCACCAGCGCCGGCCTGTTCGATCCTTCCGGCAAGGCCGGCAAAGGCAACTACAACCACGCCCTGGCCGGCTTCGACGCCTCTTGGGAGCTGGACTTCTGGGGCCGCGTGCGACGCGAGCTGGAAGCCGCCGACGCGACGGTGGAAGCCAGCGAGAACGAACTGCGCGACGTGCAGGTCTCGGTGCTGGCGGAAGCCGCGCGCGACTATATCCAGTTGCGCGGCGAACAGAGCCGTGCGGCGATCATCCGTGACAACCTCGAGACCGCACGGCGCAGCCTGGAACTCACCCGCACGCGCCTGGCCAACGGCGTCGCCACCGACCTCGAGGTAGCCCAGGCGCTGGCCCAGGTGGCCAGCATGGAGGCACGCCTGCCCGAGGTGGAAAAGAACCAGGCGCACCTGGTCAACGCCCTTGGCTACCTGGTCGGAGCCAGCCCCGGCAGCCTGCTCGCCGAACTCGGCCCGGCGCGGGAGATTCCGCGTCCGCCGGGCAGCGTGCCGGTCGGCCTGCCGTCCGAACTGGCCCAGCGCCGCCCCGACATCCGTCGTGCCGAAGCGCGCCTGCACGCCGCTACCGCCAGCATCGGCGTGGCCAAGGCGGACTTCTATCCGCGCATCACGCTCAACGGCAACTTCGGTTTCGAATCCCTGCAACTGTCCAGCCTGGGCGACTGGGACCATCGCCAGTTCGCCATCGGCCCGGCGTTCAGCCTGCCGATCTTCGAAGGCGGACGCCTGCGCGGACGCCTGGAGCTACGCGAGGCACAGCAGCAGGAAGCCGCCATCGACTACCAGCGCACCGTGCTGCGTGCCTGGCAGGAAGTCGACGACGCGATGCACGACTACGCCGCCAACCAGCGCCGCCAGGAGCGCCTCGGCGAAGCCGTGGCGCAGAACCGCCGCGCCCTGCAGAGCGCCCGCGAGCAATACCGCGCCGGCGCGGTGGACTTCCTCAGCGTGCTCGACAGCCAGCGGCAACTGCTGGACAACCAGGAACAGCAGGTCGCCAGCGACGAAGCGGTGTCTCTGACCCTGGTCAACCTCTACAAGGCGCTGGGCGGCGGCTGGAGCCCAACGTCCGACCCGGCGTCGGGCTGAAACGACGCCGGGCGCGGACCGGCGAAGGAGTTGGAAATGGACCTGCTGCACGGTATCCGGACCTTCGTCCGCGTGGTGGAGCACGGCAGCTTCACCCAGGCCGCCCAGGCGCTGGGCACCTCTCCGGCGACCGTTTCGCGCCAGGTCGCCGGGCTCGAACAGGCGCTCTCGGCGCGCCTGCTGCAACGCAATACGCGCAGCGTCGTGGTGACGGAAAGCGGTCTGCGCTACTACGAGCATTGCAAGCAGATCCTGCGTACGGTCGCCGCCGCCGCCGCGGACGTCGAAGACAGCCAGTCCCACGCCAGTGGTCGCCTGCGCCTCCACGCGGTGACCGAACTGGGCCTCGAGCACCTGATGCCGCTACTGGTGGACTACCTGGACGGCCACCCGGACGTCTCCGTCGACCTCACGCTGGCCCAGGGCACCCCGGCCCTGCTCGAGGAAGGCCTGGACGTGCTGATCACCCTCGGCCGAACCTTGCCGGACTCGACCCTGGTCGCCCGCGATCTCGGCCAGGTGTTCAGCGTGGTCTGTGCCGCGCCGGAATACCTGGCACGGCATGGCGTGCCGCGCACGCCGGAGGACCTGCTGCGGCATCGCTGCCTGAACGTGGCCGCGCCGTCCTGCCCGCAGGGCTGGGCCTTCGTCGGCGAACGCGGCGAAACGCTGCTCGATCTCGACGAGGCGCTCAAGGTCAACCTTCCCGAGGCCGCCTGCGCCGCCGCCGCGGCCGGGCTCGGCGTCTGCCTGCTGCCCGGCTTCGTCGCCGCCCGCGCGCTGCAGGAGGGCAGCCTGTTGCGACTACTGCCGGGCCATCGACTGCACGTCCGCGAGGTGTTCGTGCTGTACTCCTCGCGGCGCTACCTGGACGCCAAGATCCGCACCTGGGTGGACTTCCTCAGGGAACGCCTGCCCCTGGCGTTCGAGCGTGACCGGGCGATCCTCGACGATCGGCGCTACTGGGCGGAAAGCCCAACCGGCGTAGCGCGCGAGACCGCGACCTAACGCCTGGATCGATAGGTATCCTCAAAAACATATACTGGTTTTCGATTGATCGAGGGAGGAACATGGCTCATCCGAGTCATGAGGTGAATCATGCTACCGACTCTCTATATTTCCCACGGCTCACCGATGCTCGCCCTCGAACCGGGCGCCAGCGGCGTACAACTGCGCCGCCTGGCTACAGAGCTGCCGCGGCCGAAGGCGATCCTGGTGGTTTCCGCGCACTGGGAAAGCGACGACCTGCGGGTAACCGGCGCCGCGGCGCCGGATATCTGGCACGACTTCTACGGCTTTCCGCCGCCCCTCTACGCCGTGCGCTACCCGGCCAAGGGCGCGCCGGCGCTGGCGCAGCGGACGATCGAACTGCTCCAGGCCGCCGGCCTGCCGGCCCAGGCCGACCCCCAGCGACCGTTCGACCACGGCACCTGGGTGCCGCTGAGCCTGATGTACCCGCAGGCGGACATCCCGGTGCTCCAGCTGTCCCTGCCGAGCCGCCTCGGCCCGGCCCTGCAGAGCCGCGTCGGCCAGGCCCTGCGCCAACTGCGCGGGGAAGGCGTGCTGCTGATCGGTTCCGGCAGCATCACCCACAACCTGGGCGAACTGGACTGGCACGCCGGACCGGAAGCCATCGCGCCCTGGGCGCGGGAGTTCCGTGACTGGATGGTGGAAAAGCTCCAGGCCGACGACGAGGCCGCGCTTCACGACTACCGCCGGCAGGCGCCCTGGGCGGCGCGCAACCACCCCAGCGACGAGCACCTGCTGCCGCTGTTCTTCGCCCGCGGCGCGGGCGGCGGCGGGATGCGCGTCGAGCACAGCGGCTTTACCCTGGGCTCGTTGGGGATGGATATCTATCGCTTCGATTGACAGAACTTCTCGTGGGACTGGCGGAGAGCATTGGCTTCCCGCCGCAAGCTGGGTGGACTCGGCTGGCAGCCAGGAAATCGCGAGCGATATAGTCCTGTAGCGCGAATAACGCCATAGGCGTTATCCGCGATGTCATGGATAGGCGGCGGATCAGGGCTTCGGTATGTGCAGGTCTGGCATGCACGACGTGGTGCCTGCCCTGGCGGCTGGGCGAGTCTTTTGTTTCCTTTAGACGCTTGCCAGAGGGGCTCGTCCGGGGTGACGAAACGAGAAGCCGGGGCAGGCGCGAAAAACAGCCTGGCCAGCAAACATCAAGCCCATGAAAAAGCCCCGCCGAAGCGGGGCTTTTGTTCATCGCGCTGGACCTCAGTCCTCGCGATAGCGGCGCAGGCGCAGGGCCTTGCCGGCGACGCGGGTGTCCTTGAGCTTGGTCAGCAGGCGCTCGAGGTTGGCCTCGGGCAGTTCGATCAGGCTGAAGGTATCGCGAATCTGGATGCGACCGATGTCCTCGCGGGACAGGCCGCCCTCGTTGAGGATCGCGCCCAGCAGGTTCTTCGCTGCGACCCCGTCGCGCGCGCCGAGGGCGGTGCGGCAGCGGGCACGGCCTTCGCTCGGCGGCGCCATCGGACGACGCTCGCCGCTGCGCTCCGGACGCTCGCCGCGTTCGCCACGGTCGGCACGCTCGCGCGGTGCCGATGGGGTCAGCGGCTGTTCGCGGCGCACCGACTCCAGGTCCAGCGCCTTGCCGGCGGTCAGGCGCGCCAGCAGTGCGGCGGCCAGGGTCTCGGCATCGCAGCCGAGGCGACGGCACAGCTCGTCGCGCACCGCGCCGCGCTGCTCGACGGCGCTGTCGAGCAAGGGCGTCAGGCTCGCGGCCAGGCGCGCCAGGCGGGCCTCCAGTACGGTCTCGGCATCCGGCAGGCGGACTTCGCCGACCTTCTGCCCGGTGACCCGCTCGATCACCTGCAGCATGCGCCGCTCGCGCGGAGTCACCAGCAACAGCGCGCGCCCTTCCCGACCGGCACGGCCGGTACGGCCGATGCGGTGCACGTAGGACTCGGGGTCGTAGGGCATATCGATGTTCAGCACGTGGGTGATGCGCGGTACGTCCAGGCCCCGGGCAGCAACGTCGGTGGCGATGACGATGTCCAGCGAACCGTCCTTCAGCGACTCGATGACCCGCTCGCGCTGGGCCTGCGGCATGTCGCCGTTGAGCGCGGCGGCGCGGTAGCCCTGGCGCTCGAGCAATTCGGCGTAGTCGAGGGTGGCCTGCTTGGTGCGGACGAAGGCGATCAGCGCGTCGAACTGCTCGACTTCCAGCAGGCGCTGGATCGAACCGGCCTTCTGGTCGGCATGGACCATCAGATGGACCTGCTCGATGCGCGCCACGGTCTGGGTCTTGGCGGCGATCTTGACGTGCTTGGGCTGCTTCAGGTGGCGCTCGGCGATGCCACGGATGGACGCCGGCAGGGTCGCCGAGAAGAGCACGGTCTGGCGCGATTCGGGAAGCGCCTCGAAGATCACTTCCAGGTCGTCCATGAAGCCGAGCTTGAGCATCTCGTCGGCTTCGTCGAGCACCAGGCGCTGGACGGTGGCCAGCAGCTTCTCGTCGCGGCGCAGGTGGTCGCACAGGCGGCCGGGGGTAGCGACGAGGATCTGTGCGCCCTGGCGCAGGGCCTTCAGCTGCGGCCCCATGGGCGCGCCGCCGTAGACGGCGACCACGCCGACGCCCGGCAATTGCTTGGAATAGGTTTCGCAGGCGGTGGCGACCTGCAGGGCCAGCTCGCGGGTCGGCACCAGCACCAGCATCTGCGGCTCGCGACGGCTCGGGTCGATGCGCGACAGCAGCGGCAGGGCGAACGCGGCGGTCTTGCCGGTACCGGTCTGCGCCTGGCCGATCATGTCGTGGCCTTCGAGGATCAGCGGAATCGATTGAGCCTGGATAGGCGAAGGCTCTTCGTAGCCTACGGCGACGATTGCCGCGAGCACATTGGGGTGAATACCGAGCGCGGCGAAGCCGACGGTTTCCTGAGTCATGGGTTTGCCTCGTATACATCCGCAAAGACCCATGACCCATGGCTGCTCATGCCCTGTACGGCCGAAACGGCCACCCAGGCAGCTGGGGCGGGGATTTGCGAGATTGCTTTTGAATTAGAAGATTACGTAAAGGAAATCCGCAGAGCGGATACACAGCCAGAGCACAGCGCTCCGAAAAATGCAGGTCCTGAACGGGGTCAGTTTTGACCGGCGCGCATCATACCGGAATTTTGACGTTTGTGTGCGTTTTTTCCGACATGCGTCATCGGAGAGACTGACAATGGACATCCCGATTCCAGACGTCTATACCGTCGTTGCCCGCCCCCCGCCAGGAAACCGCCGCATGAACGACACCCTCCCAGGACGCATCAGCCGCGAACGGCGCGGCCACCTGCTGCTGCTCGGCCTCGACCGCGTGGCCAAGCGCAACGCCTTCGACCTGCCGATGCTCGACGACCTGGTCGCCGCGCTCGGCGAATACGAGGCCGACGACAAGTTGCGCTGTGCCCTGCTCTTCGCCCACGGCGAGCATTTCACCGCCGGGCTGGACCTGGCCAATGTCGGCGAGACCTTCCGCCAGGGCTGGAAACTCCCCGAAGGCGCCGTCGATCCCTGGGGCACCTTCGGCGGCCGGCGTCCAAGCAAGCCGCTGGTGGTGGCCGTGCAAGGCTACTGCTACACCATCGGCATCGAACTGATGCTGGCGGCCGACATCAACCTCTGCGCCAGCAACGCGCGCTTCGCCCAGCTCGAAGTGCAGCGCGGAATCCTCCCGTTCGGTGGCGCGACACTGCGCATGCACCAGGTCGCCGGCTGGGGCAACGCCATGCGCTGGCTGCTCACCGGCGACGAATTCGACGCCCACGAAGCCTATCGTCTCGGCCTGGTGCAGGAAGTCACCGCCCCGGAAGACCTCCTCGACCACGCCATCGCCCTCGCCGAACGGGTCGCGGCCCAGGCGCCGCTGGGCGTGCGCGCCACCCTCGGCTCGGCGCGCCAGGCCCTGCTGGAAGGCGAAGCGGTCGCCGCCGCTGCGTTGCCGGAAGCCGCCAGGCGCCTGCTCGACAGCGAGGACGCCAGGGAAGGCCTGCGCGCGCTCCAGGAACGCCGCCCGGGACGCTTCGAAGGACGCTAGGCCGGGCCCTTGTCCGCGCGCCCTGGCTACTGGGCCGGGCGCAGGCTGTCGATATAGCCCTGCAACGAATAGCCGAGTTGCGGCTCCAGCGCCGCGGCACGCGTCCGCAGGGCTTCCTGGTCGAGTTCGAGGGCCAGGTTCGCCGGCACCAGCATCACCACGTTGCCCTCGGCCACCGGACACTCCCAGTAATGATGGTGATAGCGCCCGCGCAGCAGCGGCGCGCCCAGCGGCTTGCCATCGGTGCCGCTCCACTGGTTGATCACCAGCCAGCCATCCTCGGCGAGGCGCTCCTGGCAGGCGCCGAGAAAATTCCAGGCCAGGTGCGCGGCCGACGGGCCGGTATCGGTATAGAGGTCGAGGAAGATCAGGTCGGCCTCCGCGCATTCGCCCAGGCTCTCCAGTGCGTCGCCGATGCGCAATCGCAGGCGCGGGTCGTCGCGCAGCCCCAGATGCTCGCGGGCCAGGCGCGGAATCGCCGGGCGCAGCTCGATGGCCTCGGCCTCCTCCAGCGGCAGGTGGCTCAGGCAGGCCTGGGTCAGGCTGCCGGCGCCGAAACCGAGGAACAACGCGCGACGCGGTTGCGAATGGCAGAGCCCGCCGAGCAGCATGGCGCGGGTGTAGTCGTATTCCAGCCAGGCCGGATCGGGCATGAACACGCAGCTCTGTTCGACACCGTCGCCGAACTCGAGGAAGCGATAGTCGCCGGACTCGATGACCCGGATGACCCCGTATTCGTCGCGCTCCTCGACCAGCAGACGTTCTTCGCTCACCACTCACCTCCCCCCGCCGCTTCGCCGGCTATCGCCAGGCGCTCCGGCAAAAGCACCGCAGCATAGCAAAGCCGGCCCGACGATGGATTTCCGCTATTGCAACGATCGCTGGCGGCGCTGCGGCGAGCTGCTCTACCATGCCGCAATCCGCTTTCCCGAGCATTGCCAAGAGTCGTAGATGAGCCAGTCCTGGAGCCCCGAGAGCTGGAGGGCCAAGCCGATCCAGCAACAACCCGAGTACCCCGATGCCGCGCACCTGGCCAGGGTCGAGCAGACCCTCGCCGGATACCCGCCGCTGGTCTTCGCCGGCGAGGCTCGCGAGCTGCGCCGGCAGTTCGCCGAAGTCACCGCCGGACGCGCCTTCTTGCTCCAGGGCGGGGATTGCGCGGAAAGCTTCGCCGAATTTTCCGCGGCGAAGATCCGCGATACCTTCAAGGTACTGTTGCAGATGGCGGTGGTAATGACCTTCGCCGCCGGCTGCCCGGTAGTGAAGGTTGGGCGCATGGCCGGCCAGTTCGCCAAGCCGCGCTCCTCCGGCGACGAAACGCAGAACGGCGTGACCCTGCCCGCCTATCGCGGCGACATCGTCAACGGCATCGGCTTCGACGAGAAGAGCCGCGTGCCGGACCCGGAGCGCCTGTTGCAGGCCTACCACCAGTCCACCGCCAGCCTCAACCTGTTGCGCGCCTTCGCCCAGGGCGGCTTCGCCGACCTGCACCAGGTGCACCGCTGGAACCTCGATTTCATCGCCAACTCGGCGCTGGCCGAGCGCTACCAGCAACTCGCCGACCGCATCGACGAGACCCTCGCCTTCATGCGCGCCTGCGGCCTGGACAGCGCGCCGCAGCTCCGCGAAACCAGCTTCTTCACCGCCCACGAAGCGCTCCTGCTGAACTACGAGGAAGCCCTGACCCGCCGCGACAGCCTGACCGGCGAGTGGTACGACTGCTCGGCGCACATGCTCTGGATCGGCGACCGCACCCGCCAGCTCGACGGCGCTCATGTCGAGATGCTGCGCGGCGTGGGCAATCCGATCGGGGTCAAGGTCGGGCCGAGCATGGCCAGCGAGGAGCTGATCCGCCTGATCGATATTCTCAACCCGGACAACGATCCGGGCCGCCTCAACCTGATCGTACGGATGGGTGCCGACAAGGTCGGCGACCACCTGCCGCGCCTGATCCAGGCCATCCAGCGCGAGGGCCGCCAGGTGCTGTGGAGTTCCGATCCGATGCACGGCAATACCATCAAGGCCTCCAGCGGCTACAAGACCCGCGACTTCGCCCGCGTGCTCGCCGAAGTCCGCCAGTTCTTCGAGGTGCACCAGGCCGAAGGCAGCTACGCCGGCGGCATCCACATCGAGATGACCGGGCAGAACGTCACCGAATGCATCGGCGGTTCGCGACCGATCACCGAAGACGGCCTCAGCGACCGCTACCACACCCACTGCGACCCGCGGCTGAACGCCGACCAGTCGCTGGAACTGGCCTTCCTGATCGCCGAGACCCTGAAGCAGGTACGCCGCTGAGCGCGCCGCGGCCGCTCCCGCCGCCCGGCGGGAGCGTTCGCTAGAGCAGCACCCCGCGCAAGCGCACCGCCAACTCCCCGCGCCCCTCGATCGCCACCGTCGCCAGGCCCAGCCAGGCGGCCATGCTGCGCAGCTGCTCGGCCAGCTCGTGCAGGGCGGCATCGTCCATGCCGTTCGCCTCGGCATGCAGCGCATGCACCGCCAGGCGCTCCCGCGCCCGCTCGGCGCGGAGGTCGACGCGGCCGACCAGACGGCCGTTGTACAGGAATGGCAGCACGTAGTAGCCGTACACGCGTTTTTCCTTCGGCGTGTAGATCTCCAGGCGATAGCGGAAATCGAACAGGCGCTCGGCCCGCGCCCGCTCCCAGACCAACGAGTCGAAGGGCGAGAGCAAGGCACTGGCGCCCAGCCGCCTCGGCACCTGCGGTTCGCCGGGGCAGTAGGCCGGCTGGCTCCAGCCCTCGACCCGGACCGGCAGCAGCTCGCCAGCCTCCACCAGTTCGGCGAGGCGCGCGCGGCTCTGCGCCGGGCTCAGCCGATAGTAGTCGCGCAGGTCCTTTTCGGTGGCCACGCCCAGGGCGCTCGCCGCCATCCGCAACAGCTCGCGCTGGGCCTGTGCCTCCGAAAGCTCGGGACGCGCCAGCAATTCCGCGGGAAACACTCGCTCCGGCAGGTCATAGAGCCGCTCGAAGCCGCGCCGTCCGGCCACCGTCAGCTCACCGGCGGCGAACAGCCATTCCAGCGCATGCTTTTCCGCGCTCCAGTCCCACCAGGGACCGGCCCGCTCCTGCCGCGTGCTCAGGCTGCCGGCACCCAGCGCGCCTTGCTCGCGCACCGCCTGCAACACCTGGCGGATCAGTGGCTGCTGTTCCCGGCCGAAACGTGCTAGTTGCTGGTAGATGCCCTGGCCGTCGGCGGCCTGGCGCATCCGCCAGCGCATCAGCGGGTAGTGTTCCAGCGGCAGCAGCGAGGCCTCGTGCCCCCAGTATTCGAACAACTGGCGGTGACGGCCGACACTCCAGGCTGCCTCGTCGAGCAGCGTCATGGAGTAGGGACCGAGGCGGGAAAACAGCGGCAGGTAGTGCGAGCGCACCAGCGCATTCACCGAATCGATCTGTAGCAGGCCGAGGCGCGCGAGCATTTCGCGCAGATGCCGCCGCTGCACGCTGCGGCGCGTCCGTCGGCCGTCGAAGCCCTGCGCGGCCAGGGCCAGGCGGCGGGCTTCGGCGAGGGAAAGCGAAAGACTCATGGAGCGCCCCAGTCGATGAAGGAGACTGCGAGTCTATCGTGCCCCCGCCGCCGCGCCAGCCCGGCGCGCCGCTGCGGTTCGCTCAATGCCGACGCAGCGGGTCGTCCCAGAAATGCCGCTCGCCCTCTTGGAAGATATCCGCCCGACTCAGGCCGAGGTCCTTCAGCGCTTCGTCGCTCATCCTCAGCAGTTCCCGGCGCTCGCGGGCCAACTGCAACCAGCGCCGCCAGCGACGCCACAACGACGGCGCAGCGGTCGAGGCGGGATGGGATGCAGCGTGGCAGTGACTGCCGAAATAATCCTGTTGACCTTTCATCGTCTTGCCCTCCGTTCGGGATAGGCACAGTCTCCCGCCAGGCATAGGATCAATCCAACGAATCATTCTTATGCAATGCATCTTGGAGATTGATGAATGAGCTACCAGCCCGGCATCGATACGGAATTGCTCCGCACCTTCGTCGCCATCGCCGAGCACGGTGGTTTCACCCGCGCCGCGGAGGCGGTGAATCGCACCCAGTCGGCGGTCAGCATGCAGATGAAGCGGCTAGAGGAGGACGTCCTGCAGCGCTCGCTGTTCGAGCGCGACGGAAGGCAGACCCGCCTCACCGCCGAAGGCCAGGTGCTGCTCGGCTATGCCCGGCGGATCCTCAAGCTGCACGGCGAGGTGTTCAACACCCTGCGCCGCCCGCACATGGTCGGCTCGGTGCGCATCGGCACCCCGGACGACTACGTGATGCGCTTCCTCCCGGCGATCCTGTCGCGCTTCGCCGAAGCCTATCCGCTGGTGCAGGTCGAGGTGCATTGCGACACCTCGCTCAACCTGCTGGCGCGCAACGACCTCGACCTGTCCATCGTCACCCGTGAGCCGGGCACCGAGATCGGCCAGTTGCTGCGCCAGGAGCCCTTCGTCTGGATGGCCGCCGAGGGCTTCTGCCCCCACGACCAGCGGCCGATCCCGCTGGCCATGTTCAACACCACCTGCTTTTGCCGGGCCTGGGCCTGCAACGCCCTGGAGGCGGCGGAACTGGACTACCGCATCGCCTACAGCAGCCCCAGCCTGTCGGCGCTGTTCGCGGTGGTCAGCGCCGGCCTCGCCGTGACCGTGCAACTGCGTAGCCTGCTCACCGGCAACCTGCGCATCCTCGACGAGAGCGAGGGCCTGCCCGCCCTGCCCTCGGCCAGCATCATGCTGATGCGCAACCCGCACAGCCAGTCGCCGGTCACCGAGAAGCTCGCCGAATACATCGGCGAGGGCTTCCGTCTCTGACTCAACCGCGCACCAGCAGGAGCACCGCGCACAACGCGAGGAAGGCACAGAAGGCCATGCGCAGGCTGCGCTCGGGCAAGGCGTGGGCCAGCCTCACGCCCCAGGAAATGCTCAGCAGGCCGCCCAGCGCCAGGGGGATCCCCATCCGCCAGTCGACATGACCGTGCATGGCGTAGGTCCCCAGCGCCACCGCCGTGCTCGGTGCGGCCAGGGCCAGCGCGAGGCCCTGGGCGACGACCTGGGCGAGGCCGAACACCGAAGTCAGCACCGGTGTCGCCAGCACCCCGCCACCGACCCCGAAAAGCCCGCCGAGCGAACCTGCGCCAAGGCCCAGCACGCCCATCCAGGGCAAACCGTAGCGCGGCGTCGCGCCGCCCTGCGGCGGGCGCCGGAACAGGCGCCAGAACATGTAGCCGGCCAGCGCCAGGAGGAAGATCACGAACGCTTCGCGCATCCGCGCCGCATCGATCCGCGCGGCCACGCTGGACGCCAGGAACGCGCAAAGCAGGCCGGTCAGGGCAAGGACTCCGGCCTGGCGCGGATCGATGCGGTTGCGCTGGTGGTAGCGCCACAACGCCAGCACCACGTTCGGTACCACCATCACCAGCGCGGTACCCTGCGCCAATTGCTGGTCGAGGCCGAAGATCACCCCCAGCACCGGGATCGCCAGCAGGCCGCCGCCTATCCCGAACAGACCGCCCAGGCAACCGAGCACCATCCCCAGCAGGAAATCGAGAAATACATCCAGCATGTCAGCCCCTCTTTCGACGCCTCCATGCTAGGCAAGCGTGGCTGGATGGGAAACGCACAAGAAAGCACAATGGCTATGCCAATCACGCAAAGGCATGAGCATGTTGCCCGATACCCTCAGCGAACAGTTCGTTCTCTACCTCGATGTCCTCGATGGCGGCAGCTTCTCCGCCGCTGCCCGCAAGCACCCGCTCACCCCGTCCGCCGTGGCGCGCCGGATGGACGCCCTGGAACGCGCCGTCGGCAGCACCCTGCTGGTGCGCACCACCCATACGGTGCGCGCCACGCCGGCCGGCCTGGCCTTCGCCGACCGCGCCCGGCGGATCGTCACCGAACTGCGCCTGGCCCGTGCCGAAGCGGTGTCCCTGAGCACCGCGCCGCAGGGCCTGATCCGTATCGATGCGCCGGTGCCCTTCGGCCGCCGCCACCTGGCCCCGGCGGTCGCCGACTTCCTCAAGGCCAACCCCGGCCTCGACGTGCAATTGCGCCTGATCGGCAGCTTCATCGACCTGCAGGGCGAACATCTCGGCGAGGTCGACCTGGTGTTGCGCGCCGGCCCGCTGCCCGACAGCCGCCTGGTGGCCACTTCGCTGGCGCCGATGGTGCGGGTGGTCTGCGCCAGCCCGGAGTACCTGCGCGAACATGGCGTTCCCGCATCCCCCGGCGAACTGCCGGAGCATGCCGGCATCGATTGGGACAACCTGTCGCCACCCTATGCCTGGCGCTTCCAGCACGACGGCAAGCTCCAGCACCTGCGGCCGAAACGGGCGCGGCTGGCCACCAATAACGCCGAAGCGATGGTCGACGCGGCGCTGGCCGGCCTCGGCATCGCCCACCTGCCAACCTGGTTGTGCAGCGAGTACCTGCTGCGCGGCGAACTGCAGGCGCTGTTCTGCGACGACGGCTTGCCCGCCGCCGAGCCCACCTGCATCTATGCCCTGCGCCTGGAACGCGAAGCCAGTTCGCGAACCCGCCTGCTGCTGGCTTTCCTCCGCGAGCGCTTCGGCTTTCCGCCACCCTGGGACCAAGCCCTGCAGCAGCGTCTCGGCGAGCGCTGAAGACACCACCCGGCGGGAAACCTGGAAAGCCAATAGCCACTACGCTAAATTCATGCACAGCGCCCTACTTACTTGGAAGACAGCCATGTCCCGACTGCCCACCACCCCTTGCGAGCAGCTCAAGCTGGACAACCAGTTGTGCTTCGCCCTGTATTCCACCTCGCTGCAGATGACCAAGGTCTACAAGCCCCTGCTGCAAGCGCTCGGCCTCACCTATCCGCAGTACATCGCCATGCTGGTGCTATGGGAACGCGACGGCCTGACCGTGGGCGAAATCAGCGCACGCATGCTTACCGACCCGGGATCGCTCACGCCTCTGCTCAAGCGCCTGGAGGGCGAAGGTCTGATTACCCGCACTCGCAGCAGCGAAGATGAGCGCGTAGTCCTGCTGCGCCTGACCGACAAGGGCCGCGCCCTGCAGCGACAGGCCGAGAGCATTCCCGCCTGCATCCTGGAGAGCACCGGCCTCGACTTGCCACAGCTGGTCGCCCTCAAGGATGAGCTGCTGGCCCTGCGCGGCAACCTGCAAGCACCGGACTGAGGGGCTTATACCTACCTGTCTGATTTTTATCGCCAAATCTTCCAACGATTTATCTTGCGCGCAAAATAACATGACGATAAATTTCATTTCACGCACTTACTTAGCGCGCAATAAATTAACGCACAACCTAGACAGGTGACCCTCATGCAAACCATCAAGGCTCTCTACACCGCAAGCGCAACCGCCACCGGAGGCCGTGACGGCCGTGCGGTATCCTCGGACGGCGTGCTCGACGTAAAACTCAGCACTCCGCGCGAACTGGGCGGCCAGGGCGGCGCGGCCACCAACCCGGAACAACTGTTCGCCGCCGGCTACTCGGCCTGCTTCATCGGGGCCCTGAAGTTCGTTGCCGGCCAGCGCAAGCAGACCCTTCCCGCCGACGCCTCGATAACCGGCAAGGTCGGCATCGGCCAGATTCCCGGCGGCTTCGGCCTGGAGGTCGAACTGCACATCAGCCTGCCGGGCCTGGAGCGCGAAGCCGCCGAAGCGCTGGTAGCCGCCGCCCACCAGGTCTGCCCCTACTCCAACGCTACCCGCGGCAATATCGACGTACGCCTGAACGTGTCGGTTTGAAGCTTCTGACTCTCCGCGCCGCGGCGGCGGACAGCGGAAACGAAAAAGCCCGGCGAATGCCGGGCTTTTTCTCGTCGCGCGAAAGGATCAGGCCTTGACGCGGGACTTGTACTCGCCGGTGCGGGTATCGATCTCGATCGAGTCGCCGATTTCGCAGAACGCGGAAACCTGCAGCTCGGCGCCGTTGTTCAGGCGCGCGGTCTTCATCACCTTGCCCGAGGTGTCGCCGCGGACGGCCGGCTCGGTGTAGGCGATCTGGCGAACGATGGTAGTCGGCAGCTCTACCGAGATCACCTTGTCGTTGTAGAACACGGCTTCGCAGATGTCGGTCATGCCGTCTTCGATGAAGGTCAGCACGCCTTCCAGATCGTCTTTCTCGATCTCGTACTGGTTGAACTCGCTGTCCATGAAGACGTACAGCGGGTCGGCGAAGTAGGAGTAGGTCACTTCCTTGCGATCGAGGATGATCGGCTCCAGCTTGTCGTCGGCCTTGAACACGGTCTCGGTACCGGCGCCGGTCAGCAGGTTCTTCAGCTTCATCTTGACGACGGCAGCGTTACGGCCGGACTTGTTGAACTCGGCCTTCTGGATGACCCAGGGAGCGCCATTGATGTTGGCAACCTGGCCGGCGCGGAACTCTTGAGCGGTTTTCATACGAATATCCGATGGATGAAAGACAAAAAATCAGGCCGCGTATCATAGCCAATCTGCGTAAAATTGCACCAGCCTTGCCGCAAGATCCGGACGCATGCCCTGTTCGTCGGCCCAGCGCTGCGCTTCCCTACGCCACTCGGGCAGTTGCCTCTCCAGCCCCTCCCAGGCCCCGGCAAGTCCACCGCCGGCGTTCCACGCCAGCCAGAAGGTGCGCAGGTTTTCCGCCAGGTCGGCGGGCAGGCCGGCGCAATAGAGTTCGAGGAATGCCTCGAGCTTCGCCAGGTGCGCCTCCTCTTCCTGTCTATAGATGTGCCAGAGCAGCGGCCGTCCCGCCCACTGCGCGCGAACGAAGGAGTCCTCGCCGCGCACCGCGTTCAGGTCGCAGCACCACAACAGGCGATCGTAGTCGTCCTGCGCCATGAACGGCAGCACCTGGACCCGCAACGCGTCGCGCACGTGGACGTCCCCAACGGCCAGCGTAGCCACCCGCAGCCAATCGGCGACATCCGCCAGCACCCGCCCCTCCGGCACCAGCAGCAGGCTCGGCTGGCGGGCGTCGCGCAGTTGTTCCAGCCAGCCAGGCAGCGCCGGGTTTTCGTAGGCAAACAGCGAAATCAGTCGCTCGCCAACCTTCCGTCGCACGCCGAGGGAGGCGAGAAACTCATCCTGCGCCGAGGCAGAGGCCTGGAAACGGCGCCGACGTTCCAGCAGGCCGGCCTCGCGCAACAGGCCGCCACTGGGCTCGCGGAACCCGGGAAAGAAGAAGTACTTGGAAAGCCCGCACGCCTGCAGCGACGGCAATGCGTGGCAACTGCCGATCCATTCCTCGGCACTCAGGTACTCCAGGTTCAGCCACAGGGACGGCCGCTCGCGCTCGCGCATGGCCTGCCGGTGCGCCTCCGGCAGTTCGCAGGCGAAGGCCTCGATCACCACGTCGGCGGCCGCCACCGGTGCCCACGGCCGGCCCCAGGCACGCACTTCGACCCCATCCAGGCTCTGCACGTGCGCCGCCGGGTCCGCCCGCGGACAGATCCGGGCGAAGGCCTGCGGCTCGTCCACCCACAGGCGCACCGCCTGACCGTGCTCGGCGGCCAGTTGGCGAGCCAGGCGCCAGGTGACGCCGATGTCGCCATAGTTGTCGACCACGCTACAGAAAATGTCCCAGCTCGCCATCCGCCTCTCCTCTTCGTGCCCGGCAGTCTACCAAGGCACCCCGCGGACTTTCCTCCGACGACCTAAGCCGATGAAAAAGTTAAAAAAATATTTGCCAAGCGGGAAATGTTCGAGTAAATTGCGCGCCTCGACAGACACGGCGCTGTCGAGAACCTGGTGAGGTGTCCGAGTGGTTGAAGGAGCACGCCTGGAAAGTGTGTATACGGGAAACCGTATCGAGGGTTCGAATCCCTCCCTCACCGCCAGATCGCAAGAAGGCCCGGCTAATCAAGTTAGCCGGGCCTTTTTCATTTCCGCACCAATACTTACGGCATTTCCGGCAACATGCTGGCAACTTAGTTGTTACTTGCCACTCCCCGCCAAGTCGATAAGCGCCAGCCACTCCGGCGGAACATTCTCGACAACCCGGCAGCCCTCATCCCCCGCCTCTTGCAGCAACTCTACCCAAGGTCCGGGAAATTGCTTACTTGCGCCGCACGCTGGATATTTTTTGAACAAACGACACTCCAACTACTGCTAAAGTCGGGGGGACTAAAAAAAAAGTTGCTCGGCTTGCGCTTGGTCAGTTTACTTACTACAAGTAATGGGTAGTATGTAGCCGGCTAATTTCCCCGGCTGGGGAGATTGCTGTTATGGAAATGTCCACCTTAAGGGGAACACGATGAACAACGTTCTGAAATTCTCTGCTCTGGCTCTGGCTGCTGTTCTGGCCACCGGTTGCAGCAGCCACTCCAAAGAAACCGAAGCTCGTCTGACCGCTACCGAAGACGCAGCTGCTCGTGCTCAGGCTCGCGCTGACGAAGCCTATCGCAAGGCTGACGAAGCTCTGGGCGCTGCTCAGAAAGCTCAGCAGACCGCTGACGAGGCTAACGAGCGTGCCCTGCGCATGCTGGAAAAAGCCAGCCGCAAGTAATAGGTCCCACGACCTGTTGAAAACCGGTCCCTCGGGGCCGGTTTTTTTATGCCTGCGTTTCGCCGGGCATGAAAAAACCCGCGTCCCTTGCGGGTACGCGGGCCTCTGCCTCGACGCTCTCCGTCAGGGCGTAAGCTGGGTAGGATCGCTATCCACCGTCGCGGTCATCGCCGGCGCCGATTCCTGGGCGATTTCCACCGGCACGCCATCCTCCGAGGCCACCACTTCGCGGACCACGTCCCAGTTCAACTGGATACGCTTGGCCAGGTCGTCGCGCTTGAGCAGGGTATTGATCACCGCGGTGTGCTTATCCACCACCGACGGGTCGCCATGGTCGTTCAGCGGCGTATGTGCCTCCAGGTAGACCTTGCCGTTGCTCACGCCGAACTTGTAGGGCTCGTTGATGATACGCACGCTGGTGCCGACGCTGATCATCGAGAACAGGTGGGTCACGTCGGCGTTGTACATGCGGAAGCAGCCATGGCTGGTGCGGGTGCCGATGCCGAACTTCTTGTTCGAACCATGGATCAGGTAGCCCGGCACACCCAGGGTCAGCTTGTACGGTCCCAGCGGATTGTCCGGGCCCGGCGGCACCACGGTCGGCAGCGGATCGCCATCGGCGGCGTGCTCGGCGCGGATCGAGGCCGGCGGATACCAGGCCGGGTCCTTGGTCTTGGCGGTGATGCGGGTGTTCGCGATCGGCGAACCCCAGCCCTCGCGGCCGATGCCCAGCGGATAGGTGTGCACCACGTTCTGCCCTTTCGGGTAGTAGTACAGGCGGTACTCGGCCAGGTTGATCACCACGCCTTCGCGCGGGCCAGGCGGCAGCACGAAGCGGGTCGGGATGATCACCTCGGTGCCGACGCCCGGCAACCAGGGATCGACGCCGGGGTTGGCGGCGACCATTTCGCTGTAGCCCAGGTTGTACTGCTCGCCGAGGTCGGCGAAAGTGTCCTCGTACTTGGCCTTGATCACCTGGACCTGGCCGACGACGTCCTCGCCCGGAGGCGGGAGCTGCAGTTCCAGGGCCGATGCGGAGCCGGCCGAAAGCAGCGCGGCGAAAGACAGTGAGACAACGGGTACGCGCGACAACATTCCGGAGAATCCTTGGCGAGTGCGATGAAGGAGTAGGAAAGACAGTGTAACACCCCGCCAGGTTTCACCGGGAGGGCTCAGACCAACCAGGACAGGCGCTCCCCGCGCTTTTCCGCCTCCAGTTGTTTCCGGCAATCGGGACACAGCAGCCGGTCGCGCAGACGCGCCCGTTCCAGCGGCTGCCAGCGCGGCTGGGCCGGCAGCAGCTTGCCGCAAAGCGTGCGGTCCGCCGGGGTATCCAGCTCCAGCTGACGCGCCACCACATGCACCCGGACCTCGCGACAGGCGAACAGGTCCAGCTGATCGTCGGGCTCGATCAGTTGATAGGCGTAGAGGGTCCAGGCGGGACGCGGCATGGGGGGCTCCTGAGGGGTGCGCAACCTTAGCCGAAAGCGGTTTCCCGGGGAAGTCTCAAAGCAGCGGTTTCAGCGTCGGCCAGACATTTTCCAGGAGCCTCGGCTGGGCGGCGAGCGCCGGATGGATGCCATCCGCCTGCATCATCCCCTGGACCCCGCCGACCCCTTCGAGGAAAAACGGCACCAGGGCGGTCTTTTCCTGCGCCGCAACCGCGCCGTAGACCTTGGAAAAGGCCTCGATGTAGCGCGGGCCGTAGTTCGGCGGCAACTGGATACCCAGCAGCAGCACCTTCGCCCCTTCCGCCCGGGCCTTTTGCGCCATGCTGGCAAGATTCTGTTGCAATTGCGCCGGCGCCATTCCGCGCAGCCCGTCGTTGCCTCCCAGCTCGATCACCACCAGCGCCGGCTTCTCCTCGGCAAGCAGCGCCGGCAGGCGCGCCAGGCCGCCCGCAGAGGTGTCGCCGCTGATCGAGGCGTTCACCACCCGGTAGTCGTAACCTTCGTCGGCGAGGCGCTTCTGCAACAGGGCGACCCAGCCCTGGCTGGTATCCAGTCCCAAAGCGGCGCTGATACTATCGCCCACGACCAACAGCGTCTGCGCCGCGGCCTGCTGGGTCAGCAGGACCAGGGCCAGGCAGCCGCTCAACAGCAATGCACGCATCGGAACCTCCATGAGCGCCAGCATTCTCAACGCGCAGAACCTTAGCAAGGTTGTCGGTAGCGCGGAAGGCAAGTTGACCATCCTCCACGACCTCTCCCTCGACCTCGCCCGCGGCGACAGCCTGGCGATCGTCGGCAGTTCCGGCTCCGGCAAGTCGACCCTGCTCGGCCTGCTCGCCGGGCTCGACCAGCCCAGCGGCGGCGAGGTCCGTCTCGCCGGGCACGCCCTCGGCGACCTCGACGAGGACCAGCGGGCGCGCGTCCGCGCGGCCCATGTAGGCTTCGTGTTCCAGTCGTTCCAGTTGCTCGACAGCCTTGATGCGCTGGAGAACGTGATGCTGCCCCTGGAGCTGGAAGGCCGCGCCGACGCTCGCCAGCGCGCCAGAGAACTGCTCGAGCGAGTCGGCCTCGGCCAACGCCTGGGCCACTATCCGCGCCAGCTCTCCGGCGGCGAGCAGCAGCGGGTCGCCATTGCCCGCGCCTTCGCGGCGGAGCCGGACGTGCTGTTCGCCGACGAACCCACCGGCAACCTCGACAGCGCCACCGGCGAGCGGATCAGCGACCTGCTCTTCGAACTCAACCGCGAACGCGGTACCACCCTGGTCCTGGTTACCCACGACGAGCGTCTGGCGCATCGCTGCCGGCGCCTGATCCGTCTGGAAAGCGGACGCCTGATCGACCGGGTCGAACCCTGATGAAGCCGGTGCCCCTCTCCCGCCTGCTGAGCCTCGCCGCTCGCCAATTGTTCCGCGAGTCGCGCAGCGGCGAGCTGCGCGTGCTGTTCTTCGCCCTGCTGATCGCGGTCGCCTCGAGCACCGCCATCGGCTATTTCAGCGCCCGCCTGAACGGCGCCATGCTCGCCCGCGCCGCCGAGTTCCTCGGCGCCGACCTGGTGCTCAACGGTACCCAGCCGGCAAGCGCCGAACAGATCGAACGCGGCACCCGTCTGGGCCTGCGCCACGCCGACAGCGTCGAGTTTTCCAGCGTGATCGCCACCGACCAGGGCATCCAGCTCAGCAGCATCAAGGCGGTCGGCGACCGCTACCCCTTGCGCGGCCAGCTCAAGAGCGCTGCCGCGCCGTTCGCCGCCGAGCAGGCCGGCGGTCGTCCGCAGGCGGGCGAGGTATGGGTCGAATCGCGCCTGCTGGTCAGCCTCGACCTGAAGGTCGGCGACAGCATCGAGATCGGCCGCAAGCCGCTGCGCATCGCGCGCATCCTTACCTACGAGCCGGACCGCGCCGGCGACTTCTACAGCCTGACGCCCCGCGCCATGATGAGCCTGGCCGACCTCGATGCCACCGGGGTGGTCCAGCCGGGCAGCCGGGTGCGCTACCGCGATCTGTGGGAAGGCCCGCCGGAAGCCCTCCAGGCCTATCGCCAGCAGGTCAGGGGAAGCCTCGCCGCCAACCAGCGCCTGCAGGATGCCCGCGACGGCAACCGCCAGGTGGGCGATGCCCTCGGCCGCGCCGAGCGCTACCTGAACCTGGCCAGCCTGGCCGCGGTGCTGCTCGCCGGCGTCGCCGTGGCGCTGTCCGCCGCCCGTTTCGCCGCACGGCGCTACGACGCCAGCGCGCTGCTGCGCTGCCTCGGTCTGTCGCGCAGCGAAACCCTGCTCCTCTACGCGCTGCAACTGTTGCTGCTGGGCCTGCTCGCCAGCGCCATCGGCGCCCTGCTCGGCTGGTTGGCGCAGCTCGGCCTGTTCCGCCTGCTCGCCACGCTGCTGCCGCCGGACGTACCGGCCGGCGGCCTGTTCCCCGCCTTCGCCGGGATCGCCACCGGCCTGGTAGCGCTGGCCGGCTTCGCCCTGCCGCCGCTGGCAGCCCTGGGCCGGGTACCGCCGTTGCGGGTCCTGCGCAGCGACCTGCTGCCGGTGCCGATGCGCACCTGGATGGCCTACGCCTGCGCCCTGCTCGCCCTGGGCCTGATCATGTGGCGGTTGAGTCTCGACCTGAAGCTGACCCTCGCCCTGCTCGGCGGCGGCCTGGTCGCCACGCTGGTGCTCGGCGCCCTCCTGCTGCTCGGCCTGAACGGCCTGCGCCGGGCACTGGCGCGTGCCAGCCTGCCATGGCGGCTGGGACTCGGCCAGTTGTTGCGGCACCCGCTGGCCGCCGCCGGACAGAGCCTGGCCTTCGGCCTGATCCTGCTGGCCATGGCCCTGATCGCCCTGCTTCGCGGCGAACTGCTGGATACCTGGCAGGCCCAGTTGCCGCCGGACGCCCCCAACCATTTCGCCCTGAACATCCTGCCGACGGAAAAGGACGCCTTCGAACGTCGCGTGCAAAAGCTCTCCCCCGGCGCCGAGCCGCTGTTCCCCATGGTTCCCGGGCGCCTGGTAGCGGTGAACGGCAAGCCGGTCCAGGCGCTCGACGAAGACGTGCGCAGCGAGCGTGCCCTGCAGCGCGACCTCGGCCTGACCTGGTCGGAGCGACTGCCCTCCGGCAACCAGCTCACCGCCGGACGCTGGTGGAGCGCGCCGCAGCCGGGGGCCCTGCCGGGCGTGTCGGTGGAAGAGAAGCTGGCCGCCAACCTGCGTATCCAGGTCGGCGACCGGCTCACCTTCAGCGTCGCCGGGCAGAATCGCGAGGTCCAGGTCCAGAGCCTGCGCAAGGTGAAGTGGGACAATTTCCAGCCGAACTTCTTCATGGTCTTCCAGCCCGGCACCCTGACCGACCTGCCGGTGACCTACCTGACCAGCTTCTACCTGCCGGCCAGCCAGGAACGCGACCTGATCGAACTGGCCCGCGCCTTCCCCACCGTCACCCTGCTGCCGGTAGACGCCCTGCTGAGCCAGCTGCGGAGCATCCTCGACCAGGTCACCCTGGCCGTGGAGTACGTGCTGGTGTTCGTTCTCGCGGCGGGCTTCGTGGTGCTCTTCGCCGGTCTCCAGGCGACCCTCGACGAGCGCGTGCGCCAGGGTGCCCTGCTGCGCGCGCTGGGTGCCGAGCGCGAGTTGCTGCAACGTACCCGGCGGGTCGAGTTCGCCCTGCTCGGCGCAGTCAGCGGCCTGCTCGCGGCGCTCGGCTGCGAGGCGGTCAGCCTGCTGCTCTACCGACTGGTCTTCGACCTGCCGTGGCAAGCGCACCCCTGGTTGCTCGCGCTGCCTCTGGTAGGCGCCGTGCTGGTAGGCGGCGCCGGCCTGCTGGGTACCCGTCGCGCCCTCAACAGCAGCCCGCTGCGGGTCCTGCGCGAGGGCTGATCGGATACACTGGCAGGCTTTCATCCGTTCATTTGTGGAACCACCCGAACCATGAGTCGCTATCGTCCACCGCGCACCGCCGGCACCCCGCTGATCACTCCGGAGGGCGCCGCGCGGTTACGCGCAGAGCTGCATGAACTCTGGCACGTGCGCCGTCCCCAGGTGACCCAGGCGGTCAGCGAAGCCGCCGCCCTCGGCGATCGCTCGGAAAACGCCGAATACATCTACGGCAAGAAGATGCTGCGCGAGATCGACAGCCGCGTGCGCTTCCTGCGCAAGCGCCTGGAGAACCTGAAAGTGGTCGGCGAGCGGCCGGCGGATCCGAACCGGGTGTACTTCGGCGCCTGGGTGACCCTGGAAGACGAAGACGGCGAGCAGGCCCGCTATCGCATCGTCGGCCCCGACGAACTGGACCTGCGCAACAACCAGATCAGCATCGACTCGCCGCTCGCCCGCGCACTGGTCGGCAAGGAGCTGGACGCCGAGGTGCTGGTGCGCACCCCGGCCGGGGAAAAGCTCTGGTTCGTCGTCGAGATCGAGTATCCACCGGCGCCCTGAGGGGCCACGCGCTCAGCGCAGGATACGGCGGGTGATCAGGCCCTGGCGGGCGACCCGGATCAGTTGCCGGACCACCAGGTCCAGATCTTCCGCCCCGGGGGCCTGGACCACGGCGAAGTCGAACGCGTCGCTGGGGAAGCGCGCCAGGTCCTTGCCGTCCTGGGCGAACTGGATAAGGAAGGTACGCGAACCGTTCCAGCGCTTCGGCCAGCCTTCGAGGTAACGGACGAGGGTCGGCTGGTGCGGCCCGCTGAGGAGAATCCTCGGGTTCCGCCGGACCAGGCCGGTGGTGATGGGTGCCAGGCGCAATTGCGTGCTGGGACAGGTCATGACGTCATGTCTCCGCCTCTTCGGTCCCGCTGGACAGCGGTGAGAGGCAACACCGAGCCAGCGCTTTAGCGGTATTTCGGCTGCTGCCGGGCGCCCCGCAAGTTGCTGTTTAAATCGGCGCACGCGCATCCTAGAAAAGCCGCATGGAGACTGTCAAGAAACACGCGGAGGCGCCCATGCCCGATCGCTCTCTTCGCCTGTTCTTCGCCCTGCCCTGTCCACCTCCCCTCGCCGAGCGGATCGGCCGGTGGCGCGATGACCAGCCACTGCCCGGACGCCAGGTGGCGACGGCGAACCTGCACCTGACCCTGGCCTTCCTCGGGCAGGTCCCGTCCGCTCGGCTCGAGGCCCTGCTGGACATGGCCGCGGCCATCGAGGCCGCGCCCTTCGACCTGTGTCTCGACCGTCTGCTGCGCTGGAGGAACGGCATCCTGCTGCTGGCCCCCAGCCAACCGCCCGGCGCCCTCCTGCGCCTGCGCCGCGCCCTGCGCTCCGGCCTTGCCGAACTGGAGCTGCCCGTGGAAACCCGCCCATTCAGCGCCCATCTGACCCTGGCTCGCGATGCCGCGCCGCTGGAGGACGTCCCGCCACCCCCAACCTTCGTATGGCAGGTCGACCATTTCAGCCTGTTTTGCTCGCAAAACGACGCCGCGGGCGTGCGCTACCGCACACTCGGTCGCTGGGCGTTGTGCGGGGAAGATTCAAACGAGCGTTTCGCGCCGTAACAACCCGCCTCTTCCGCTCTGCCACGCAGGTTATGACCGGCCGCCAGGAAGCCGCGGATTTCCTGGCCTGGAGGAAAAAAGCCGAAGCTGGCACGGTTCCTGCGCAAGGGACAGCGAAGCGGTTCTCCCGGAAGGATTCGGGCGATGGCTGGCAGGACGCGCCCCTCGGCCCCATCAACCTGAGATGAGAACAACATGAAGAAGAAGTCTCTGCTCCCCCTCGGCCTGGCCATCGGCCTCGCCTCTCTCGCTGCCAGCCCTCTGATCCAGGCCAGCACCTACACCCAGACCAAATACCCCATCGTGCTGGCCCACGGCATGCTCGGCTTCGACAACATCCTCGGCGTCGACTACTGGTTCGGCATTCCCAGCGCCTTGCGCCGTGACGGTGCCCAGGTCTACGTCACCGAAGTCAGCCAGTTGGACACCTCGGAAGTCCGCGGCGAGCAGTTGCTGCAACAGGTGGAGGAAATCGTCGCCCTCAGCGGCCAGCCCAAGGTCAACCTGATCGGCCACAGCCACGGCGGGCCGACCATCCGCTACGTCGCCGCCGTACGTCCCGACCTGATCGCTTCCGCCACCAGCGTCGGCGCCCCGCACAAGGGTTCGGACACCGCCGACTTCCTGCGCCAGATCCCACCGGGTTCGGCCGGCGAGGCAGTCCTCTCCGGGCTGGTCAACAGCCTCGGCGCGCTGATCAGCTTCCTTTCCAGCGGCAGCGCCGGTACGCAGAATTCACTGGGCTCGCTGGAGTCGCTGAACAGCGAGGGGGCCGCGCGCTTCAACGCCAAGTACCCGCAGGGCATCCCCACCTCGGCCTGCGGCGAAGGCGCCTACAAGGTCAACGGCGTGAGCTATTACTCCTGGAGCGGTTCCTCGCCGCTGACCAACTTCCTCGATCCGAGCGACGCCTTCCTCGGCGCCTCGTCGCTGACCTTCAAGAACGGCACCGCCAACGACGGCCTGGTCGGCACCTGCAGTTCGCACCTGGGCATGGTGATCCGCGACAACTACCGGATGAACCACCTGGACGAGGTGAACCAGGTCTTCGGCCTCACCAGCCTGTTCGAGACCAGCCCGGTCAGCGTCTACCGCCAGCACGCCAACCGCCTGAAGAACGCCAGCCTGTAGGACCCCGGCCGGGGCCTCGGCCCCGGCCCTTTCCCGGAAGCCCCCTCGCGTGAAGAAAATCCTCCTGCTGATTCCACTGGCGTTCGCCGCCAGCCTGGCCTGGTTCGTCTGGCTGGAACCTTCCCCCGCACCCGAGACGGCGCCCCCGGCCAGCGCGCAGGCGGGCGCAGTCCACGCCCCGCCAGCAGCCTCCGCGGGAGAAGCGGTGCCGGCCCCCCAGGTCATGCCGGCCAAGGTCGCGCCGCTGCCAACCTCCTTCAGGGGCACCAGCGTCGATGGCAGTTTCAGCGTCGACGCCAGCGGCAACCTGCTGATCACCCGCGACATCCGCAACCTGTTCGACTACTTCCTCAGCGCCGTCGGCGAAGAGCCCCTGCAGCAAAGCCTGGACCGCCTGCGCGCCTACATCGCCGCCGAACTCCAGGAGCCGGCGCGCGGCCAGGCGTTGGCGCTGATGCAGCAATACATCGACTACAAGAAGGAACTGGTGCTGCTCGAACGCGACCTGCCGCGCCTGGCCGACCTCGACGCCCTGCGCCAGCGGGAAGCCGCGGTGAAAGCCCTGCGCGCGCGGATCTTCAGCAACGAAGCGCACGTGGCGTTCTTCGCCGACGAGGAAACCTACAACCAGTTCACCCTGGAGCGCCTGGCGATCCGCCAGGACGGCAAGCTCAGCGCCGAGGAAAAGGCCGCCGCCATCGACCGCCTGCGCGCCAGCCTGCCGGAAGACCAGCAGGAAAGCGTGCTGCCGCAACTGCAAAGCGAACTGCAGCAGCAGACCGCCGCCCTCCAGGCCGCTGGCGCCGGCCCGGAAGCCATCCGCCAGATGCGTCAGCAACTGGTGGGCGCCGAAGCCACCACCCGCCTGGAGCAACTCGATCGGCAACGCTCGGCCTGGAAGGGCCGGCTGGACGACTATTTCGCCGAGAAGAGCCGGATCGAAAGCAATGCCGGCCTGAGCGAAGCCGACCGCCGCGCGGCGGTCGAACGCCTGGCCGAGGAGCGCTTCAGCGAACAGGAACGCTTGCGCCTGGGCGCGCTGGAACAGATGCGCCAGGCCGAGCAGCGCTGACCGGCACGGAAACGCCGAGAACGCGGCGAAGGGCGCTTCGGCGGATAACGCCGGCGGCGTCCCCTCAGGGGTGCAGCCCTGGCATGGCCGGCGAGGCGGAAACCTGTGCTGCGCGCCGCAACGAAAAAGGGCGGCCACCCGAAGGTGTCCGCCCTTTTTCGTCGCCAGCCCGGTTCAGCGGGACAGCTTGCCGTCCAGCGAGAACTTGCCGGCGCCATCGATCAGCAGCGCCACGCTGATCATCAGCAGGGTCAGGGCATATTCATAGCCGTTGTCGGTGATGAAGAAGCCATTGCCGATGTGCACGCTGAAGATCGCCACGATCATGATGAAGCCCACCACCACCGACGCCGGACGCACCAGCAGGCCGATCACCAGCGCCAGGCCGCCGAAGAACTCGGCGCTGCCGGCCAGGGTCGCCAGCAGGTAGCCAGGGGTCAGGCCGATGGATTCGAACCACTGCGCCATGCCGTTCAGGCCGGCGCCGCCGAACATGCCGAAGAGCTTTTGCGAACCGTGGGACATCAGGGTAAGACCGGTGACGATACGCAGGATGGCCAGGCCGGCACCGGCGTTGGTCGACAGGATGGTCTTGATCAGTGGATTCATGGTGCGTCCTCAGGTGTGGGATAAGATGGGCACACTATAGGCAAGATAATTCGATATTAAAACCGCAAAAAACGCGTTATCAACATCGAATTTATAGATTATTTTTGAGCCGTCGCCGTCTTCGCACGTACCCCAGGCTCCAGGCGAACCCGTTCGCGTTCATATGCAAGGTAGTACTTGTTGACGCTGCTGACATAACTCACCACACCCATGCCTATCTCTTCCGCAGCCACCCGCTCGACCTGGAAGAACCAGCGATTCGGATCGAGCCCCCGGCGACGCGCCTGGGTGCGCAGGTTCTGCACCCGCTCCGGGCCCATGTTGTAGGCCGCCAGGGTGAACGCCAGGCGCTCGCGTTCGTCGAGGTGCTTGCTGGAGAAGAACTGCTTGCGGATCTTGGTCAGGTAGCGACTGGCGGCCAGCACGTTGCTGTCCTTGTCGTGCACATTGCCGACCCCGACGCTGCGCGCCGCCGCCGGGGTGATCTGCATCAGCCCGCTGGCGCCGCCGGAACCGCGCGCCTTCGGGTTCAGGTGCGACTCCTTGTAGGCCACCGCCGCCAGCGCCAGCCAGTCCATGCTGCTCTGCCGCGCGTAGCGCTGCAGCAGTGGACGGACCGCTTCCAGGCGCTTGCGGTCCGCCGCGCCGAGGGGGTTGCGGACCTTGTAGGCGCGCCGGTAGACGCGCTGGAAAGCCACGTCCTGGTCGGCCGGCGCGCGGTAGTCGGCGAGGAAGCGGTCGATGGTCGCGCGCAGGGTGCTGGCATCGCGGCGCACGTACCAGGCCATGTCGGCGCGATTGTCCAGCACCAGGTGGCGGTCGACGCGCAGTTTCGGCAGCACCTTGGCCCAGCGTTCGGCGATGGGCTGCTCGACCACGGTGAAGCCGAGGATGCCTGCCTGGACCATTTCCATCACATCCTCGACGGCCAGGGAAGCGTCCAGCTTTTCGATCCGGATCGGTGCCATGCGGCGTTGCGCCAGGCGCTGGTTGACCAGTTCGATGGCGCCCTCGGCGGCGCTGCCGGCCGGCAGCGGGATGGTCCGCCCGGACAACTGCTCCAGGCGCGTGTAGCGCCGGTTGCCCTTGCGCGCCACCAGCACCAGCGGCACATCGGCGCGCACCGGTGCGCTCGGGCTGACCTGCAGGCCGTCGTGCGCCGGCAGCAGTTCGCCGGGGGCGACCAGGTCGCCTTCGCCACGCTGCAGGGCGGCAAGCAACTGGTCCTTGGGCTTGGGTATGAGCTTGAGGGTGAGGTTCCGCGCGGACGGCGAGCGGCTGTTGAGGTATTGCTCGAAGGCGCGCAGGCGACGGTACTCGACGCCGATCGGCTCGCCCTTCACCTCGCCCGAGCTGTTGCGGCTCTGGTTGACCAGCACCTTGAGCACGCCAGCGCGGCGGATGCTCGCCAGGTCGCGGGTCTCCGGCTGTTCCTTGTGCCAGTTGTCCGGCTGGCCGGTGATGCGCGCAGCCGCCGGCAAGGGTGCGAGCACCAGCAGGCAAAGCGAAAGCAGCAACAGACGCGTCATCCAGGTCTCCAGAGGCCAGGCTCGATGTCCCTCTCCGGGGGACCGGATCAATCAGAGCATGGCAGTCTTGGCAAGTTCCTCTCCGACAGCGGCTGCAAACGGAGGCATTGGGTAGATAATCCGGGCGCCGAAGAACCCGATCTGCGATTATAACGGATTGTTCTACAAGCGGTTTGCCACCCATCCCCCGGCGGGTCCGGCGCGATCGAGGGGGCGCCGCCTCGCTGCGAATTCCAGGAAGGCACCATGCAACTCATCGATATCGGCGTCAATCTGACCCACGCCAGCTTCGCCCCGGAACGTGAAGCACTGCTCGCCCGCGCGCGCGCCGCCGGGGTGGTGCAGATGGTGATCACCGGCACCAGCCTGGCCGACAGCGAACAGGCGCTGCAGCTCTGCGGCGAACTCGACGAGGGCGGCCGGCTGTTTACCACCGCCGGCGTCCACCCCCACGAGGCCAGCCACTGGAACGCCGACACCGCTCGCGGCCTGCGCGCCCTGTTCGACGACCAGCGGGTACGCGCGGTGGGCGAATGCGGTCTCGACTTCAATCGCGACTTCTCTCCCCGTCCGGCCCAGGAAAAGGCCCTGGAGGAACAACTGGCACTGGCCGTCGAGCTACAGCGTCCGGTGTTCCTCCACGAACGCGACGCCAGCGAGCGCCTGCTGGCGATCCTGCGCGACTTCCGCGATCGCCTGCCGGCCGCCGTCGTACACTGTTTCACCGGCGAGCGCCGGGCGCTGTATGGCTACCTCGACCTCGACCTGCACATCGGCATCACCGGCTGGATCAACGACGAGCGCCGCGGTACCCACCTGCATGATCTGGTAGGCGAGATCCCGGTCGGCCGTCTCATGCTGGAAAGCGACGCGCCCTACCTGCTGCCGCGCAGCCTGCGGCCGAAGCCGAAGAACGGGCGCAACGAGCCGGCCTACCTGGTCGAGGTGCTCGCCTGCGTGGCCCGCCATCGCGGCGAGAGCGCGGAGCGCCTGGCCGCTCACACCAGCGCCGCGGCGCGGGCGTTCTTCGGCCTGCCGACGATCGACTGAGATCGCCCTCAAGCTCCCGGCGGATCGGCCGCTAAGCTGACGAACGGTCTCGTTGACCCGCATCAACGATTGCCCCTTACTCAGCTTTCAAGATAATGGCGCCTTGCCATTAGCTTGCCGATAAGAAGAAATCCCCCTATGGGCACCTGGATCAGCGACATTCCACTGAAATACAAGTTCTGGGCCGTCAACGCGGTGGCCTTCTTCACCACCCTGCTGCTGGTGTTGTTCGCCATGCAGCAGGAAGCCGCCGGGCGCAACGCTTCCGCCCAGCGCGCCGCCGCCGCCGAGGGCGAGCTGGTTCAGAGCTGGCCGGCCGGCAGCGCCCTGCCCGCCCGCAGCAACCTGCTGCCGCTGGAACAGGCCGCGAGCCTGGGCGGCACCGCTGCCCAGGCGCTGGGCAAGGGGCAGGGTTGGATCGAGTTGTCCGGCGCGCGCCAGGGCGATACCCCGCTGCTCGGCGCCTGGGTCGGCCAGACCGGCTCCGGCCAGCGCTTCGCCGTGCTCGCCCCGGCCAGCGACCTGTGGCAGGTCTTCGCCGACCGTGCCGGCGCCTACGCCGTCGCCGTGCTGGTGCTGATGCTGGCGCTGCTGGCGGCCTCGCAACTGCTGATCCGCTTCATCCTCACCCACCTGCATACCCTCAAGGACGTGATGCTGCACGTCGAGAAGAGCGGCGACCTGTCCGCTCGCGTACCGCTGCAGGGACGCGACGAAGTCGGCCAGATGGCCAGCGCCTTCAACGCCATGCAGGCCGGCTACCAGCGCATCGTCGGCACCGTCGCCGCGGCCGCTACCAAGCTCGACGAAGGCGCCCAGGCGCTGGCCCGCAGCATGGGCCAGGTACGCCAGGGCATGCTCGGCCAGCAGAGCGAGACCGACCAGACCGCCACCGCGATCAACGAAATGTCCACCACGGTCTTCCATATCGCCCAGCACGCCGCCGATACCCGTGACCAGTCGCAGGAAGCCGACCGCCTGGCCGGCGCCGGCCAGCAGGCGGTGAGCCGGGTCAGCGCGTCGATCGCCGGGTTGTCCCAGGGCGTCCAGGACACCGCCGAGATGATCCAGAAGCTGGCCGAAGACAGCCAGAAGATCAGCGGCGTGGTCAACGTGATCCACGGCATCGCCGAACAGACCAACCTGCTTGCCCTCAACGCCGCCATCGAGGCCGCGCGGGCCGGGGAAATGGGCCGCGGCTTCGCCGTGGTGGCCGATGAGGTGCGCAACCTCGCCCGTCGCGTGCAGGACTCCACCGACGAGATCACCCAGATGATCCTCGCCCTGCAGTCGGGTACCCGCGACGCCGTGGAGTTCATGCAGGAAAGCTCGCTCAAGGCAGACGGTTGCGTCAGCCAGGCCGGCGACGCCGGCGAGGCGCTGGCGGCGATCGCCAACGCGGTGGCGCAGATGCGTGAAAGCAACACGCAGATCGCCGTCGCCGCGGAACAGCAGAGCCAGGTCGCGGAAGAGATGACCCGTTCGGTGGTGGGCATCCGCGACGTCACCGAACTCACCGTGCAGCAGACCGTCGAGTCGGCGGCCACCAGCCAGCAACTGGTCGACCTGGCGGGCGATCTGACCCGCGCCATCGGCCAGCTACGCCTCTGATCCGCAGGCGCACCTGCCTATCGCCCGGATAGGCAGGAATCATTCGCCGCGCTGCCGCACCCCGCCTAGACTCGACGACATGCAACGACCCGCCTCGCGGGTCGCCGTCACGGAGTACCGAGAACATGGGCAAACGTCATCCCAACCTGCTCGCCTGGCAATGGCGCGGCTATGCCGCCAACCACCGCAACCCGACCAACCTGGTCCTGCACCTGATCGCCGTGCCGCTGTTCGTCGTCGCTGCGATCCTGCTGCTCGGCGGCCTGTTCGGCCTGGACCTGCTGCAGGTGGTGCTCGGTGTCATCGGCATCGGCGCCGGCCTGGCGATCCAGGCCAAGGGACACGCGCTGGAGAAACAGGCACCCGAGCCATTCAGCGATCGGCGCGACGCTGTCAGTCGCCTGCTCGTCGAGCAGTTCGTCACCTTCCCCCGCTTCGTCCTCAGCGGCGCCTGGTGGCGGGCTTGGCGCGAACGGCATAAGTGACAGTTCGTCCGGGATTTTGCACAGCCCTTCAGTTTTAGCGCGACGCTGCCGATATAATCGACGGAATCCTGTCGTGGACCGACAACATGCCGTCAATGCGTCAATTAATCGTCTTTTCCTGTTGCCTGGGGCTGCCTCTTGCCCAGGCCGCGGAACCCGTGCCGCTGGGCGGACGTCCGATCGTCACCCTGCAGCGGTCCGGCGGCGCTCCCGTACGGCTGACCCTGTCCGACCTCGAAGCCCTGCCCAGCGAGACCCTGGAAGCCCAGCTCCCCGGCGAGGCCAACGCCCGCTGGCAAGGCGTGCGCCTCAGCCTGTTGCTGCGCCACCTGGACCTGGCGCCGCCCAAGCGCCTGCGCGTGCTGGCGCTGAACGATTACTCGGCGATCATCCCGTACAGCGACCTCGACAGCTACCAGCCCATCCTCGCCTATCGCCGCAACGGCGCCTACATGGCGATCCGCGAACGCGGACCGCTTTTCATCATCTACCCGATGGCCCGCTATCCTGAGTTGAGAAACCAGGTCTACTACAACCGTACCGTCTGGCAGGTCAGCTCCATCACTCTTGAGTAAGTAACGGACATGACTGTGCCGCTGCTCGATCCGACAAAGCTGCGCCGGCAACGCCAGATCATGGGGCTGTTGCTCGGCCTGGTGCTGCTCATGGCGTTGATCGCCGGGGCTGCGCTGTGGCTGGCGGTGCGCCAGGCCCAGCAACTGGCCCAGCCGAACCTGCACAACGAGCTGTGGCAGACCTACTCGCTGCGCGCCGAACTGGATCGCACGCTGGACGCCGCGCGGCACACCGAGAGCGGCGAAGGCCAAGCCGACGACCTGGCGATCCGTCTCGAAGTCCTCGCCAGCCTGATCGCGCCGCTGCGCCGCCAGTCGTTGTTCAGGCATCTCGCCGAACCGCGTCCGGAGGTACAGGCCACCCTGCAACGCCTGATCGAGCTCAGCGATCGCTGGTCGGACCAGGCCCCCTGGGGCGATCCCGTCGCCGCGCGCCGCCTGGCCGCGGAGATCGTCCAGCAGGTCCCACCCTTGCTCGAACCGACCCACCAGATCGTCGTCGCCAGCAACATCGCCCTGACCAACCAGTTGGACGTCGACCGCAAGCGCCTGCACCGGGCGTTCTACGCGTTGTTCTGGGCGCTGCTCGGGATCGGTGCCGGCGGTGCCCTGCTGGTGCTGCGCCTGGTCGCTGACTTCAAACGCGCACAGCAACTGGCCGGGCATCTGATCGAGCTTAACGCCACCCTGGAGAAACGCGTCGGCGAGCGCACCCGCCAGCTCAGCGAAGGCAAGGCGCTGCTGCATTTCATCCTCGAGGCCAGCCCGAGCGACGTGGTCCTGCTCAGCGCCTGCGGCGCCAGCATCCATTACGTCAGCCCGCGCCTGCTCAAGCGCCTGGGTTGCCAGGCCCAGAACGACTTCAACCTGCCCCGGCTGTTCGCCAGCGCCAGCGAATACAGCCGCCTGCAGAACGCCCTGGAGGCGCGCGGCCAGGTGGATGGCTGGGAAGCCCAGCTATGCGGGGAAACGCCTTGCTGGGCGGTGATCTGCGCGCGCCACCTGGAAATCGACGGCGAGCCGGCGACCCTGATCTGGTGCTACGACATCAGCCGGCGCAAGGCCATGGAACAGGAACTGCGCCTGCTGGCCAGCACCGATACCCTGACCGGCCTGCACAACCGCCACTCGTTCCTGCACCAGGCGGAACTCATGCTCAAGGCCGCCGAACGCTTCCGCCACCCCTGCGTGGCGCTGATGCTGGACATCGACCATTTCAAGAACATCAACGACAGCCACGGCCACCTGACCGGCGACCGCGCCCTGCAACGTGTCGCCGAGACCCTGCGCCAGGGCCTGCGCGAGGTGGACCTGCTCGGTCGCCTGGGCGGCGAGGAATTCGCCGCGCTGCTTCCGGAGGTCAGCCTGGACCAGGCGCTGGACGTCGCCGAACGGCTGCGCGCCGGCGTCGAGGCGCTACGGGTGAGCAATCCCGACGGCGAACCGCTGCGGATGACCGTGAGCATCGGCGTCGCCCTGCGCAGGGACGCCGGGGACGACCTGGAAAGCCTGCTGGTGCGCGCCGACAGCGCGCTCTACCAGGCCAAGAGCGGCGGGCGCAACCGCACCGAGTACGCGCCCGCCTGACATGCGCCTCAGCCGAACACCGTGACCATCTGCCGGCTGATCGCCAGCAACTGGCCGTCGGCGCTCCACATCCGCGCCGCCACGTGGCCGTAGCCGTCGCGCGCCTCCTCGATCTCCGCCAGGTAACGGCACCAGTCGCCGCTGCCCTGCTGCGGCAGCGGCTGGAGGAACTCGGCGGTCCAGGTCAGCGAGCTGGCCATCGCCGGGGTGCCCAGGTGCGGCAACAGCGCCGGCGGCCAGGAGTCGAGCAGCGCCAGCAGGTGGGAAACCTCCATGGGCTCTCCCTCGGGTTCGTCGCGGAAACGCATCCAGCCGCCCATCTGGCGCGACTTGTTCGAAGAGAACGGCAGGCCGCCCACTGCCCAGCGCATGGCGATGTAGCGAGTGAACTCCGGGGTCACGTTACGGATATAGGGCAGCTCCTGGCTCTCTTCGGGGCCCTTCATCCCGGCCGCCGGCAACGCTTCCACCGCCACCGCCGACGCGCGGGCGACGCCGAAACTGGCCTGGACCAGCGTCACCACCTGCTCGCCCTGACGGACCTCGACCTGTACCTGGCTCACCGCCTTGCCCTCGCGCAACAACCGGGCGCTGAAGCTCGCCGGCTGCTCGGGGGCCAGCGGTCCGACGAAGCTGACGCCGATGGAGCGCAACGGACGCCCCGCCTCGACCACCGCAAGCATGGCCTCGTAGGCCAACGCCACCACCAGGCCACCGAAGGTGGCGCGGCCCTGGCCCCAACTGGCCGGTACTACCACCGAGGAAGGGTCGCGGCGGACCGCCTGGATCAATTCGGAAAAATTCATGTGTGCCTCGCGAGGGGATTCGAGGGCCCATCTTAGGCGAGGCGATCCTTGGGAAAAAGCCGATCGGAATACCGGCGGCCTCAGTGCTCGGCAAGCGCCTGCTGCAATGTCGACAGGGCCCGTCCGGCACGCTCCCGGGCCAGTTCGAAGCGTGCCGTCCAGACCTCGCGCACGGGCGCCAGGTCCGGCTCGCGCTGGCATCGCAACAGCCACTGTTCGAGGTCGTGCCAATCGCCCAGCGCCGACTGGGCCGCCTTGAGCGGCGCCAGCAGCGAGCCGGGAATGCTGCAATCGTGCGGATAGGCCTCCAGCCCGTAGCGCACGCGCTTGATCCGCAGCCGTAGCGGGTGCCAGTGCTCGTAGGTGGTGTCCGCCAGCTCGGCGCGCAGGGTCTTCCATTGCCGGCGCAGGCGCTTGCGCACCCGGCCGTGCAGGCCATCCAGCACGGCATGCCGCTGGGCCGTACGCAACAGGGCCGGCCAGACGTCCAGGCAAAGCTGCAGGCGGTGCAGCGGCTGGCTGGCGAGAACCGCCACGTAGCCGGACTCCAGCACCGGCCGGCGCACCGCCAGCGCATCCCGCAGCCCTTCGGCGGCGAGCGCCGGCAGCAGCACCTCCAGGTCGCGGATCGGCCCGCTGAGCCGCCCGACCTCGGCGGCGGCATGCTCCAGCTCCTCGACGCCGGGGACTCCGCGGATCGGCCGCAGCAGGCTGCGCAGACGGCGCAGGGCGATGCGCAGGTCGTGCAGTGCCTCGCCATCCGTGCGCGCCTCCAGGCGGGCGACCGCCGACATCAACGCCACCTGCTGGCCGATCACCTCGGCCAGCAGTTCATCGATGAACCCCGTCATGCCTGCTCCTCTCCCCGGCCATCCCGCGTGGGCGTGCGCACCAGGCGCCAGGGCAGCGCCCGGCGCAATGCGCGCAGACGCAACCCTGGATCATCGGCACCGCCGTGTCCATAGCGTTGCGCTTCGAACGCGCCGACGAAGGCCGCGATGGCTGGCGCCTGCGCCGGCAGGACGCGGGCGGCGCGCTCGCCGTAGGAGCGTAGCCCTTCGCCGGGGGAACGGCGCAGGCCATGCATCTCCAGCAGACGTTCGAAGCGGCGCAGTTGGCGGCTGCGCAGATCGCCACGGCCTTGCCAGGGCTTGAGTAGGAACAGCGCGAGCAGACCGACCGACAATATCGCCGCGGCACCGAGCAACAGGCCCAGTCGGGTCGGATCGAGCCCGCCGAACCAGCGCTGCAGGAAGGCGCCCTGCTGCTCACCCTGGTAGGCCAGGACCCAGCGTTGCCAGCCGTAGTTCAGGCTGTCCCAGGCCAGACGCATGTCGTTGAGCCAGGGCAGGCCACGGTAGCGCAACGGCGACAGCGGTGCGTCGGCGAGGTACTCGCTGTCCCCGGCCAGGGCCTGCTCCAGCCCCTGTTCGATCCGTTCGGGCGCCACCTGGTAGGTCGGGTCGACGCTCAGCCAGCCCTGCTCCGGCTGCCAGTATTCGACCCAGGCGTGGGCGTCGAACTGATGCACCAGCAGGTAGTTGCCCGCCGGATTCAGCTCGCCGCCCTGGTAGCCGGCCACCACTCGCGCAGGAATGCCCGCGGCGCGCAAGACGAAAGCCATCGCCCCGGCGTAATGCGCGCAGAAGCCGCTGCGCGTGTCGAACAGGAAATCGTCCACCCCGTCGGCGCCGGTCGCTGGCGGTTTCAGGGTGTAGGCGAAGGGCTCGCGGTTGAAGCGCTGCAACAGGGCCGCGACCAGTGCCTGCGGTTGCGCATGGGCCTGGCGCAGTTGCTCGGCCAGGGCGCGCGCGCGCGGATTGCCGTGCATCGGCAACTGCAGGTTGCGCCAGCGCATGCGCGGATCGATGCTGGACTCGCGCAGCGCCTGTGGCCAGGAACTGACTCGGTAGAACAGACGTTGCTCGACCGGCTGCCGCCGCTGCAGGTGGAAATCGCTCATCAGGCGCGTGTCGGTCTGGTCGGTCTGCGCCACGTCGAGGGCGAACAGCCAGGGCTGCGAACTGGGCTGCATGATCACGTCGTAGCGCAGCTCAGGGCCACGCTTCTGCCAGTGCAGAGCATCCTCGCCCGACCATTGCGGCGCCTGAGCCCAACGTCGTCCGTCGAAACGCTCCATGGTCAAGGCGCGCCAGTAGAGCTGCTCGCGCGGCGGCGGTGCGCCCTCGAAGCGGACCCGGAACGCCAGTTCGGCGGAGCGCCCAAGCTCGGCGATATCCCCTGGCGCCATGCTCTCCGAGAGTCCGGTGACCCCCTTGTTGCCGGGCATCGGCAACGACCACAGCGGCCCCAGGCGGGGGAAGAACAGGAACAGCAGGAGCATCAGCGGCAGCGCCTGCAGCAACAGCCCGCCGGCCAGCCGCAGGGTCGGCCAGGGCCGGCTGGCGAAAGCGCTCTGCTGCAAGCCGATCAGCGCCGCCAGCAACGCGGTCACCGGCAGCAGGCTGTACAGCGCGGCGAGGAAACCGTCGTCGAACAGGTAGCCCACCACCACTGCGAAGAAACCGAGGAACACCAGTACCAGCGCATCGCGGCGGGTCTTCATTTCCACCAGTTTGAGGATGAACGCGGCGATCAGCAGCACCGCCCCCGCGTCCAGGCCCACCAGGCTGCCGCGCGACAACCAGACCCCGGCCCCGGCGAGCAGCGCCAGGGCCAGCTTGACCCAGGCGCGCGGATAGCCGGCACGCATGCGGAAGACCTGCACCCGCCAGGCCGCGCAACCGAGCCACATGGCCGCGATCCACAGCGGCATGTAGGCCAGGTGCGGCAGGATCACCAGTACCTGCGCCACCAGCAGCCAGACCAGCGCGACCCGCGGAATCGCGTTCATCGCGCCGCTCCGAACAACGCCAGCGCGCGCAGGCAGGCCTCGCGCTGGGCCTCGCCGCTGGCCGGTTGCAGGCGCGTGCCGGGCAGCGCCAGGCCATAGGGCTGCTGCCGCGCGGAGAGTTCCAGGACTGCATGGCACAAGCGGCCCAGGCGACTTTCGAGATCCCCGCCGAGGCGCTCGAATTCCAGCCACAGGTCTTCCCCGCCGAGCGCGGCGAAGTCCTTCACCAGCAGCCCCTGGCCACGGGAAAACGCCTTCCAGTGCAGGCGCCGCCGCGAGTCGCCCGGCTGGTAGGCGCGCAGTCCCTGGTAGTCGTCGACGCCCGTGCTCGCCAGCGCGCGCCCCTGGTCCTCGGCATCCTCCGCGCCCGGCGCGAGGAACGGCTCGCCGGCCAGCGGCCGAGGGTAGACCAGCGCCTGCTGGCGCAGGTCGACCCAGCTCCAGGCCACCAGCAGGCCGAGGGGAAAGCGACTCTCCACCCGCAGGCGCCCCGGCCGCAGCCAGCCGCGTCGCTCGGTCGGGTGGAACAGCAGCACCTCGGCAGCCGCGTCGCCTGCCAGGTCGGCGTATTCCAGCGGCCGCTCCGGCCAGCCGACGGCGATGGCCTGGCGCGCCCGCCGCGGGCTTTCCAGGCGCACCCGGAAACCGGCGCGCTCGCCGGCGAACACCGGGTCCGCTCCCAACGCGGTGAGGCGCAGGCCGGCAAGGTTGCGATAGGTATGGAGGATGGTCACCACGCCCAGGGACAGCAGCAAGAAGGTCAAACCGTAGGCCAGGCTGTTCTGGTAATTGATCGCCGCCAGCAGCATCACCAGCAGCGCCAGGCCGAAAGCGCCGCCCTGGCGGGTCGGCAGGATGAATACGCGGCGCTGGTTCAGCTCGACGCTGCTCGCCGGCGGTATCCGCCGGTTCAGCCAGCGCTGCCAGCGCGGCCAGTTGCGCAGGCGCATCAGAGCGCCGGGACTTCGCGCAGCAGCCATTGCACCAGCGCGCCGCCACCGTGCCCGGTGGGGTCCGCCTGGTCGCGCAGGCGATGCCCGGCGACCGCCGGCAACACCGCCTGGACGTCTTCCGGAATCACATAGTCGCGTCCCGCCAGCAGCGCCCAGGCACGCGCCGCGGCGAGCAACGCCAGGCTACCGCGCGGCGACAGGCCGAGGGCGAAGGCCGGCTGCGTGCGGGTCGCTTCGACCAGGCGCAGCACGTAGTCCACCAGCGCATCGCTGGCGCGGACCTTCGGCACTTCGGCCTGGAAAGCGGCCAGCGCCGCGTGGTCGAGCAAGGGTTCCAGGCGCGGCAGCAGATCGCGCCGGGCTTCGCCGAGCAACAGCGAGCGTTCCGCCGCGCGCCCGGGGTAACCCAGCGACAGGCGCATCAGGAAGCGATCCAGCTGCGATTCCGGCAGGGAGAAGGTGCCGCCCTGGCTGGCCGGGTTCTGCGTGGCGATGACGAAGAACGGTTCCGGCAAGGGCCGGGTGGCGCCCTCGATGGTCACCTGGCCTTCTTCCATCGCCTCGAGCAAGGCGCTCTGGCTTTTCGGCGTGGCGCGGTTGATCTCGTCGGCGAGCACCAGCTCGGCGAAGATCGGCCCGGGATGGAAGACGAATTGCCCGCTGTCCTTGTCGAACACCGAGGTACCGAGGATATCGCCCGGCAGCAGGTCCGAGGTGAACTGGATGCGCTGGAAACTGAGCCCGAGCACCCGCGCCAGGGCATGGCTGAGGGTAGTCTTGCCCATCCCCGGCAGGTCTTCGATCAACAGGTGCCCACGGGCCAGCAGGCAGGCCAGGGCCAGGCGCACCTGGCGGTCCTTGCCCAGGAGAATCTCATCGACCGCCTTCAGGCAGGCTTCCAGGGTGTTCAGCATCCCGACCTCGCGTTTCCGGGGAAAACAGCGATCCTACTGGCCTGGGGCCAGCCGGCAAGGCACTTGCAATTTTTCCTCACGAAACTGTGAAACCGTTGCCACCGGTACTTGCCGGAGTGCCCGCTACAAGCCTAGACGCTGGGGACGGACAGGCGACCGCAGGCGCCCCCCCTGGGCGCCGGCGCGGATGATGCCTGCGCCAGTCCGGCTCGACACGGCGCGCGACGGTCGCCGACGGCAGGCGTGGGGGAAGCCGCCTCAGCCCAGTTCGGCGACGATCGCCGCCAGCGCCTTGGCCGGGTCGGCGGCCTGGCTGATCGGCCGGCCGATCACCAGGTAGTCGGAGCCGGCGTCCAGGGCCTGGCGCGGGGTGAGGATGCGCCGCTGGTCGTCCTGGGCGCTGCCGGCCGGGCGGATGCCCGGCGTGACCAGTTGCAAGCCCGGATGGGCAGCCTTCAGCGCCGGCGCTTCCTGGGCCGAGCAGACCAGGCCGTCCATGCCGGCCTTCTGCGCCAGGGCGGCGAGGCGCAGTACCTGCTCCTGAGGCTCAATGTCGAGGCCGATGCCCGCCAGGTCCTCGCGCTCCATGCTGGTCAGCACGGTCACGCCGATGAGCAACGGCCTGGGTCCGCTGAAGGCCTCCAGCGTCTCGCGGCAGGCGGCCATCATGCGCAGGCCGCCGGAGCAGTGCACGTTGACCATCCACACGCCCATCTCGGCGGCGGCCTTCACCGCCATCGCCGTGGTGTTCGGGATGTCGTGGAATTTCAGGTCGAGGAACACCTCGAAGCCCTTGCCGCGCAAGGTCTCGACTATACCCGCGGCACAACTGGTGAAGAGTTCCTTGCCGACCTTCACCCGGCACAGTTTCGGGTCCAGCTGATCGGCCAGCGCCAGGGCGGCCTCACGGGAGGGGAAATCCAGGGCGACGATGATGGGGGACTGGCAGGCGGACATGGGCTCTCTCGCGGCGAATCGAAAACGGCGCGCATTGTCGCAGAATCCGGCCGTTTGCCGTAGCCCGGAACGCGCCGGGGAGATGAACGTCGTGGACTAGAGGCGGGCGCGGAGCAGTTGCTCCAGCCAGTCGACGAATGCCCTGACCCGCCGCGACAGATGCCGCCGGTGCGGATACAGGGCGTACGCCGGCATCGCTTCGGCCCGCCACTGCGGCAGCACCTCGCGCAGCTCGCCGCGTTGGAGGTGCTCGCGCACGTCGTAGGCAGGGATCTGGATCAGGCCCAGTCCGGACAGGCAGCAGGCGATGTAGCTTTCCGCGTTGTTCACCGTGACCCGGCTGCGCAACGCGCGGGTCAGGGTGCGCCCATCCTCGCGGTACTCCCAGGGCAACACCCGGCCGCTGCTGGGCGAGGCATAGTTGACCGCCCAGTGCCGGTCGAGGTCGGCCGGCGTCCGTGGCTCGCCATGCTCTTCCAGGTAGGCGGGACTGGCGCAATTGATCAGTTGCATCTCGCCAAGGCGTCGCGCCACCAGGCTGCTGTTGCCCAACTGGCCGACCCGCAGGACGCAGTCGACGCCCTCCTGCACCAGGTCCACCGAACGGTCGCTCGAGCCCAGTTCCAGTTCGATGTCCGGATGCTGGCGGAAGAATTCCGGCAGCGCCGGGGCGATCAGCAGTCGCGCCACCCGGCTCGGCACGTCGACCTTGAGCCGGCCGCTGGCGCGGCTGCCGTCGTGGAACAGGCTCTCCAGCTCTTCCATGTCTTCCAGCAGGTGACGGCAACGCTCCAGCACCACGCTGCCGTCGTGGGTCAGCTGGACCTGCCGGGTGGTGCGATGCAACAGCCGGCTGCCGAGTTGCGCTTCGAGCTGCTGGACCGCCGCCGAGACCGTCGCCCGCGGCATGTCCAGCAGATCCGCGGCCTTGGTGAAGCTGCCGGTTTCGGCAACGCGCAGGAACACGCGCATGCTGTCCAGACGATCCATGGGCAGGCCCCTTCTCTCTATTCGGGATGGCTGGACAGTCTATCCATGCCACCCACGTTTATCCAAAGAACCCGGACCAATAGCCTGGAGTCCCTACTCTACTTCCTGGATCCGCAGATGCCCCATGCAGCGCTTTTGCCTTCTCCCAGCGCGTCCCCGCTGCCGGAAGTGGTCGGTTTCTGGCGCGATGCCGGCCCTACCCTCTGGTTCGCCAGGAACGCCGATTTCGACCGGCGCTTCCGCGAGCGCTTCGCCCATCTTTACGAGCTTGCCTGCGCCAACGCGCTGCGCCCGGCTGCCGGTGAAGCCGAGGACCATCTCGGCCTGCTGTTGCTGCTCGACCAGTACCCGCGCAACGCCTTCCGCGGCACCCCGCGCATGTACGCCAGCGACACCCAAGCGCGGCGCTGGGCGGAGCGGGCACTGGGACAAGGCCTCGACCGCCAGGTCGGGGACGCGCTGCGGCTGTTCTTCTACCTGCCGTTCGCCCATGCCGAGAACCTTGCCGACCAGGATCGCTCGGTAGCGCTGAACCACGGACTCGGCCAGCCCTTCCTCGCCCACGCTCGTGAGCATCGCGAGATCATCCGCCGCTTCGGGCGCTTTCCCCATCGCAATCCGATCCTCGGTCGCCTGTCCAGCGCCGAGGAACTCGCCTTCCTCGCCGCCGGCGGCTTCGCCGGCTGAACCGGGGCTCAGCCGGCCCCTCCCTAGATAGGCAGGTCGCGATCCAGCAAGCGGTCCAGCAACCAGTTGGCCGCCGGTCCCAACGGCCGCTGCCGCGACCAGACCACATCCACCGCCTGGCTGCGCGGCCAGCCGGACACCGGCAACTCCTTCAGCCGTCCGTTGGCGTAGCCGCTGACCAGCCAGCGCGGCAGCTCGGCCCAACCGAAGCCGTGGGTGGCCATTTCCAGCAGCAACAGGTAGTTGGGCGCCGACCAGCAGCGCCCGCCGCTGGACGGCAGGCCGTCGTTGATCGCCGCGCCGGTCTCGCTATAGGTGTTCAGGCGCAGCAGACGCCATTCGGAAAGGTCACGCTCGCTGACCCGCTCCAGGCCCGCCAGCGGATGGTCGACGGCGGCGAACAGACCGAACTCGGCACGCTCGGCGACCGCCGCCACGCCCAGCTCCGGCGGGTAGTGCGGCTGCGCGGCGAGCAGGCCGAGGGTGGCGCGGCCGCGGCTGACCTGGGCGATCACGTCCTGGTCCTCGGCGATCAGGCATTCGAACTCCAGCTCAGGGTAACGCTCGTCCAGTTCGGCCAGGCGCGCCTCGTAGCGCGCCGAATGGTAGGTGTCGGATAGCGCCAGGGTCACCCGTGGCTCCGAGCCGCCGGCGAGCAGCGCGGCGACCCGGCGCAGGCGGTCGGATGCGCCGAGGACCTCCTCGACCCGTCCCAGCAGCGTGCGCCCGGCCCCGGTCAGTTGCGGCTGGCGGCTACTGCGATCGAAGAGTTCCAGGCCGAGGTCGATCTCCAGCCGGGCAATGGCCTCGCTGACGGTCGACTGGCTCTTGCCCAGCTTGCGCGCGGCGGCGCTGAAGGAGCCGAGGGAAACGGCCTGGACGAAGGCCTCGAGGGATTCGGGCGACAAATGCATATCGGTTTTTCCGATGGTATCCAACTTAACCCTATCCCAAAGACCGATGACAATACAGCCCGACTTCAACGACGAACCGGGAGCGTTCGCCATGACCCACACCCACACCGCCCTCGACAAGACTCTCAAGGAGCGGATCTTCCACGCCCTGGCCTTCGAGGGCCTGGCCGTCCTCCTCACCGCGCCGGTGCTGTCGCTGGTGATGAACAAGCCCCTGGCGCACATGGGTGCGCTGACGCTGATGTTCTCCACCGTGGCGATGCTCTGGAACATGCTTTTCAACAGCCTCTTCGACCGCGCCCAGCGGCGCATGGGCTTCCAGCGCACCCTGCAGGTCCGGGTGCTGCATGCGATGCTCTTCGAGCTGGGGCTGATCGTGGTGCTGGTACCGCTGGCCGCCTGGTGGCTGTCGATCGGACTGGTCGAGGCGTTCCTCCTCGACATGGGCCTGATCCTGTTCTTCCTGCCCTACACCATGGCCTTCAACTGGAGCTACGACGTACTCCGCGCACGCCTGGTGGAAAGCCGCCAGACCAAGGCCGCCGGTTGCGACGCCGGCTAGGCCGGCGTTCAGGCCGTCAGCCGCTCGCGCAGGCGGCCGAGCATGCCGAGCAGGCTGCCGACCCGTTCCTTCTCGCGCTCTTCGCGCGGCACCTCGGCCAGCCGGTCGACCTCCGGCAGGCTTCGCCCGCGCCACAGCAAGGCCTGCTCGGCGGCCGCCTTCAGGCCTTTCTCGAACAATCCCTTGCGAATCGGCTTGGGCAGGTAGCGGAATATCTGCGCCTGGTTGATCAGCTCGAGCAGGGCCTGGGTGTCGCGGAACGGCGTAACCACCAGGCTGAGCAGGCGCGGATGGGCCTGGGCCAGGGATTTCAGCAGCGGCGCGGTATGCTCCCCGGCCAGCTTCAGGTCGCTGACCAGCACCTCCACCGGTTCGGTGTTCAGCCACACCAGCGCCTCGGCCAGGTTGCGCGCGCGCAGCAGGCGATGCCCGCCGGCATGGCAGAAGGCACCGACGCAGTCCAGGGTTTCCGGGTCGTCGTCGAGCAGCAGCACGCTCAGCGGCGCCGCCAGCGTGGCCGCGGGCGGTGCCGGCAGACCCTGGCGGCTGGCGATCTCCGCCGCCTGGCGCAGGGTGAAGGCCATTTCCTGGGGATTCCAGGGCTTGGTCAGGTAGCGGAAGATGCCGCCGTCGTTGAGCGCGTCGACGGCGGCGTCGAGGTCGGAATAGCCGGTGAGGAGAATCCGCAGGGTCTCCGGATAGCGCTCGCGAGCCTGCGCCAGCAGTTCGGCGCCGCTCATCTGCGGCATGCGCTGGTCGCTGACCAGCACCTGTATCCGTTCCGTCTTCAGGCGCTCCAGGGCGCGCCGCGGGTCGCTCTCGGTGAGCACCTCGTAATGGCGGCGGAACTGCATGGCCAGGCTGCGCAGGATGCGCTCCTCGTCATCGACGAAGAGGATGCGGACGGGAGATGGGCTCATGTCAGGCGCTCCGTTTCAGTTCGCGGGCCTGCTCTCGCGGCAGGCTGATGAGGAAGCGGGTTCCGCGGCCCGGTTCGGAGGCCACGCGGATGGTCCCGCCATGTTGCTGGATGATCTTGTAGCTGATCGACAGGCCGAGCCCGGTGCCCTGCCCCACCGGCTTGGTGGTGAAGAACGGGTCGAAGATCCGCCCGAGGACCTCGGTGGGCATGCCCTTGCCGTTGTCCTGCACGGAGAGGAACACCTGGCGCTCGTCGGCCCAGCTCTTCAGCAGGATGCGGCCGAAACGCTCCATGGCCTGCGCGGCGTTGGTCAGCAGGTTCAGCAGCACCTGGTTGATCTGCGACGGCGCGCAGGCGATAAGCGGCAGCTCGCCAAGCTGGCTGCTGATCTCGGCCTTGTCCTTGATGGCGGTGCGGGCGATCAGCACGGCGTTGCGCACGCAGTCGTTGAGGTCGACCTCCTCGCTGAAGGCGCGGTCCAGGCGGGCGAAGTCCTTGAGCCCGGAAACCAGCTCGCCGATCTGGCCGAGGCCGTAGCGGGTATCGACGAACAACTGCCGCAGGTCCTCGCGCAACTGTTCGACGGCGGCTTCGCGGCGCACCGCGTCGGCCGCCTGCAGCGCCTGCGCCAGGCGCGCTTCGTCGCACTGCGGGTCGCCCAGGCAGTCGACCAGCGCCGCCTGGGCATCGGCCAGGCGCAACAAGGGATCGCTCAGCTCCTCCAGCAGCGCCAGGTTGTTGCCGACGTAGCCGAGCGGCGTGTTCAGCTCGTGTGCGACCCCGGCCACCATCTGCCCGAGCGAAGCCATCTTTTCCGACTGCACCAGTTGCGCCTGGGACTCCTTGAGGTCCACCAGCGCCTTGCGCAGCACCCGGTTGCGCTGGGCGATGCGCGCCTCCATGGCCTTCAGCAGGTCGAGCACGGTGCCCAGGCCACGGTAGCGGCCCTCTTCGTCGACCAGGGCGAAGTCCTCGGTGATCGGATACTGCAGGCGACCGGTGACCTGCTGCGCCGCCTCTTCCAGGCTGGCGCCGAGGGAGACGCTGAGGGGCGCCCGGTTCATGACGTCGCGCACCGGATGGCGGCCCCAGAGGTCGCGGCCGAAACGCTGCATGAAGATGTCCTGGAGGGTGTAGCGGCTGACCAGGCCGAGGACCCGGCGCTCGTCGTCGACCACCGGCAGCGAGAGGAAGGCACGGTGCTCCGGCATCAGCAGGCGGTCGGCGACGTCGCTGATGCTCATCGCCGGAGTCAGGGGTTCCACCGGGCGCAACAGACGGGACAACGCGCTCGGAGACATCGGCAACCTCTCGCTGGCAGGCCCGGACGGGGCAATGAAGGGATACCCGCCAGTTAAGCAATGTCAGATTGCCAACATGTGACAGGCATCACGCCGACCAGGCTCAGCGCTTTCTCCGCCCGCAACTTCCAAGCGCCGCCGGGAGTCTCAACCACAGGACCTCGCGCCGGAACGTTGCCTGACAGAAAGGCAAACCCGGCGTATGGTGAACATTCATATCGATGAGGGAGAACAACATGCCCTGGTACGCCTGGTTGATCATCGTCCTCGCCCTGGGCTCCATCGTCGGCGGACTCCTGCTGCTGCGCGACTCGGCGAAGAAGCTGCCGTTGAGCGAGGAACAGCTCAAACGCATCCATGAACGCAACGCCGAGCTGGACGCGCAGGAGGCGAAGGACCGCTGAACCTATTGGCCTGCCGGCGGGTCACTAGGTCTCGTAGGAAAACCCCGGCGGGCGAAAAACCGGCGAGGCGAAGGCTCGCGTGGCGGAGTCATGCGGGCCGCGCATGGTTTTTCCTGCGCAACCTGGGGTTCGTTCCCCGTGTGTTTCCCTCTGGCAGAAGGTCCGTTCCTTGCGCTTTTCCCATCCGCGGGTCGAAATGCCTTTAGAATCCCTCCTTTAAACGGGAGGCTGCATGCTCGGGCGTCTGATACCGCTTCTACCCATTCTGTTCCTGCTCGGGGGCTTCTTCACCGGGCACATCGCGCTGCTGACGGCGGTCATCGTCCTGCTCTACATCATCTGGGTGACCTACGCCGAACGCTGGCTGCCGACCCTGCTCTGGTGGCCGGTGAGCCTCGCCGCCAGCGCCCTGATCGCCATCCACTACCTGCCCGGCTTCATTCCCCTGCGCCTGTTCCCCTGGGACCTGGCCAGCGCCAGCCCGCCGATCCAGATGATCTGGCTGCCCTGGGACAAGGCCCTGGTCGCCCTTACCCTGCTCGCCTGGTGGCTACGCCGGCCGAAGCAGCCGCTGGTGTCGCTGGATATCACCGCGCTGGCCTTCTGCCTGACCTTCTTCGTGGTGCCGCTGCTGTCGATCATGACCAATGCCGCGAGCTGGCAGCCGAAGTGGCCGGATGCCTTCTGGTGGTGGCTGGTACTGAACGTCGGGGTGGTCTCCCTGGCCGAGGAGGCGTTCTTCCGCGGCCTGCTGCAAAGCCAGTTGATCCGCTGGTTCGGCGCCTGGCCGGGGATCATCGTCGCGACCCTCGCCTACGCCGCGCTGCACCTGCTGGTGAACCCGGTGTACGCGCTGCTGGCCGGGATCGCCGGGCTGGGCTACGGCATGGTCCTGCACTTCAGCGGGCGGCTGTCCCTGGCGGTGCTGCTGCACGCTTCGATCAACACCCTGCACTTCCTCCTGCTGAGCTACCCGTTCCGCCTGATCTCCGAGTGATCAGGCGTTCTTGATCACCAGCGCCAGGGCCTCCTCGGCGAGCTGGTCGAGACTCATCGGTCCTTCCGGACGGAACCAGGTGGTGGTCCAGGACAGCGCGCCGGTGAGGAAGCGCCGCAGGATGAACGGATCGCCCTGGCAGTAGCCGGCCAGCCGCGCCTCCCCCAGCACGTCGAGCCACATCTGCTCGTAGATGTCGCGCAGGCCGAGGATGTACGCCTGGCCTTCGGCGGACAGCGAGCGCCACTCGTAGACCAGCACCGCCATCGCCTCGCCGGTGCCGCCCATGATCGATTGCAGCTCGCAACGGATCAGTCCCAGCACCCGCTCGCGCAGGTCCTCGGCATCGGCCAGGGCGGCGCGCATCAGGGCGGTGTTGTAGAGGATGGTCTCTTCCATCACCGAGCGCAGGATCTCGTCCTTGCTCTTGAAGTGATGGAAGATGCTGCCCGACTGGATGCCCACCGCGCTGGCCAGGTCGCGCACCGTGGTGCGTTCGTAGCCTTTGCTGCGGAACAGGTGGGCGGCGGTCTGCAGCAGCTTGCCGCGGGCGCTTTCCGGATCGGTGAGCTGTCCGGTAGCCACCAGCTCCAGCATCACTTCCCGGGCTTTCTGATCGTCCAACGCTGAGTACCCCTTTTCCGGATCGTCGGCGGCTCGGTGCCGCTCATCCGCGCGCCCGGCCGCTCCGTATTTGCCGACCGGCCTCGGGATTGCCCCGCAAGTGCTTGTCGGCATTCATGAAATGTATGCCTGCGAAGACGACCGAGCAAGCGCTTGGGTAACAGCCGAGAACGGATTTGTTTCCGCCCTCTTCTCAACCAAGCGCTTGCTTGGTAATGTCGCCCCACACTTCCGCCGTCACGGGTCAAGAACAATGCAAAAGACCGTACGCATCGGCTGCGCCTCGGCCTTCTGGGGCGACACCTGCACCGCGGCCGCGCAGCTGGTGCGCGGCGCGCCGCTGGACTACCTGGTGTTCGACTACCTGGCCGAGATCACCATGTCGATCATGGCCGGCGCCCGCCTGAAACAGCCGGACGCCGGCTACGCCACCGACTTCGTCGAGGTCCTCGCACCGCTGCTGGGCGAGATCGCCGAGAAGAAGATCCGCGTCATCAGCAACGCTGGCGGGATCAATCCGCAGGCCTGTGCCGCCGCCCTCGCCGCGGCCTGCGAGAAGGCCGGGGTGCAGTTGAAGATCGCCGTGCTCCATGGCGACAACCTGCAAGCGCGCCAGGCCGAACTGGCCAAGGCCGGCATCCGCGAGATGTTCAGCGACGCGCCTTTCCCGCCGATGTGCGTCTCGCTCAACGCCTACCTCGGCGCACCGGGCATCGTCGAGGCCCTGCGCCTGGGCGCGGACATCGTGATCACCGGCCGGGTGGTCGACAGCGCGGTGGTCAGCGCCGCCCTGGTGCACGAGTTCGGCTGGGCCTGGGACGACTACGACCGACTGGCCCAGGCCGCCCTCGCCGGGCACATCGTCGAATGCGGCGCGCAATGCACCGGCGGCAATTTCACCGACTGGGAGCAGGTGCCGGACTACGAGCACATCGGCTTCCCCATCGTCGAGGTCGAGGCCGACGGGCGCTTCGTGGTGACCAAGGCGCCCGGCACCGGTGGCCTGGTCAGCGAACTGAGCGTCGGCGAACAGATGCTCTACGAGATCGGCGACCCACGCGCCTACCTGCTGCCCGACGTGGTCTGCGACTTCACCGAGGTGCGCCTGCGCCAGGCCGGTCCCGACCGGGTCGCGGTGGAAGGCGCGCGCGGCCTGCCGCCCACCGACCGGTACAAGGTCAGCGCCACCTATCCGGACGGTTTCCGCTGCACCGCCAGTTGCCTGATCGCCGGCATCGATGCGCTGAAGAAGGCCGAGCGGGTCAGCCAGGCGATCATCGCCAGGACCGAGGAAATCTTCGCCGAGCGCGGCTGGGAGCCCTACCGCGAGGTCAATGTCGAACTGCTCGGCAGCGAAGCCACCTATGGTCCCCATGGGCGACGGCAGGACAGCCGCGAAGTGGTGGTCAAGCTGGCCGTCCGGCATCCGCGCAAGGAAGCCCTGGTGCTGTTCTCCCGCGAGATCGCCCAGGCCGCCACCGGGATGGCGCCCGGCCTGACCGGCATCGTCGGCGGCCGGCCGACGGTGTATCCGGTGATCCGCCTGTTCTCTTTCCTGATCGACAAGGCGCAATGCGCGTTGAGCGTGGAGATCGACGGCCAGCGCCATCCGCTGGAACTGCCGGTCCTCGAAGCCTTCGACCCGGCACGATTGGCCGAGGCGCGCCAGCCGCCACGCCCGGAGCAGCCCGCCAGCGCCAGCGTGCCGCTGGTGAAGCTGGCGGTGGCGCGCTCCGGCGACAAGGGCAACCACAGCAACATCGGGGTCATGGCGCGGCGTCCGGAGTACCTGCCGTGGATCGCCGAGGCGCTGGAGGAAGGCGCGGTGGTGGACTGGATGCAGCATGTGCTCGACCCGCAGACCGGCCGGGTCGGCCGCTGGTACCTGCCGGGCAGCCACAGCCTGAACTTCCTGCTGGAGAACGCCCTCGGCGGCGGCGGCGTCGCCAGCCTGCGCATCGACCCGCAGGGCAAGGCCTTCGCCCAGCAGTTGCTGGAGTTCCCGGTGGCGGTGCCGCAGGCGCTCGCCGACGCGCTGGAAACGCAGGGCAGATAACCACGACCAGGAACGACGAATGCGGCGTTCCGCTGCAACCACCCCACGGGATTCATCGGAGTCACCAGAACAATGAGCTACGACTCGATCTTCCGACCTGGCCTGTTCGACGGCCAGACCATCATCGTCACCGGCGGCGGCAGTGGCATCGGCCGCTGCACCGCCCATGAGCTGGCGGCCCTCGGCGCCCACGTGGTGCTGGTCGGACGCAAGGCGGAAAAGCTGGAGAAGACCGCCGGCGAGATCGTCGAAGACGGCGGCAGCGTCAGCTGGCACGCCTGCGACATCCGCGAGGAGGAAGCGGTGAAGACGCTGGTGGCGAATATCCTGGCCGAACGCGGGACCATCCATCACCTGGTCAACAACGCCGGCGGCCAGTATCCCTCGCCCCTCGCCTCGATCAGCCAGAAGGGCTTCGAGACCGTGCTCCGCACCAACCTGGTCGGCGGCTTCCTGGTCGCCCGCGAAGTGTTCAACCAGTCGATGAGCAAGACCGGCGGCAGCATCGTCAACATGCTCGCCGACATGTGGGGCGGCATGCCCGGCATGGGTCACTCCGGCGCCGCACGCTCCGGCATGGAGAATTTCACCAGGACCGCCGCCGTCGAGTGGGGCCATGCCGGCGTGCGGGTCAACGCGGTGGCGCCGGGCTGGATCGCGTCCAGCGGCATGGATACCTACGAAGGCGCGTTCAAGGCGGTGATCCCGACCCTGCGCGAGCACGTGCCGCTCAAGCGCATCGGCAGCGAGTCGGAAGTCGCCGCCGCCATCGTCTTCCTGCTCTCCCCCGGCGCCGCCTTCGTCAGCGGCAACACGATCCGCATCGACGGCGCCGCCAGCCAGGGCAGCCGCGCCTTCCCGCTGCTCAAGGGCAAACCGGGACAGAGCCGCGCGTACAACGGCTTCCACCGCGCCTACCTGCCCGACGTGCTGAAGGACCAGGAGGACTGACATGCCCGCGATCCAGTCGGAACTCGACGTCAACGGCGAGGACTTCGCCCGTAACCGCGAGGCCATGCTCGCCGCCGTGGCCGGCTTCCGCGAATTGGAGCAGAAGGTCCTGGACAAGGCCGCCGAGGCCAGGCCGAAGTTCGAGAAACGCGGACAACTGCTGCCGCGCGAACGCCTGGCGCTGCTGCTCGATCCGGGCGCGCCGTTCCTCGAACTGTCCTCGCTGGCCGGCTACAAGCTGCACGACGACAAGGACGGCACCCAGGCCGGCGGCGGGATCATCGCCGGGATCGGCTACATCGCCGGGGTGCGCTGCCTGGTCAGCGCCAGCAACAGCGCGATCAAGGGCGGCACCATCTCCCCGACCGGGCTGAAGAAGACCCTGCGCCTGCAGCAGATCGCCATGGAGAACAAGCTGCCGGTGGTGACCCTCACCGAAAGCGGCGGCGCCAACCTCAACTACGCGGCGGAGATCTTCGTCGAAGGTGCGCGCGGCTTCGCCAACCAGGCGCGGATCTCCGCCATGGGCATTCCCCAGGTCACCGTGGTGCATGGTTCCAGCACCGCCGGCGGTGCCTACCAGCCGGGGCTGTCGGACTACGTGGTGGTGGTGCGCGGCAAGGCCAAGATGTTCCTCGCCGGGCCGCCGCTGCTCAAGGCCGCCACCGGCGAGATCGCCAGCGACGAGGAGCTCGGCGGAGCCGAACTGCACGCGCAGGTCGCCGGCACCGCGGAATACCTGGCGGAAAACGACGCCGACGGCGTGCGCCTGGCCCGCGAGATCGTCGGCATGTTGCCGTGGAACGCACAACTGCCGGCGCGCCCGACGCGTTCCTGGCGCGAACCGCTGTACCCGGTGGAGGAGCTGCTCGGGGTGGTTCCGGCCGACCCGAAGAAGCCCTACGACGTCCGCGAGATCGTCGCGCGCATCGCCGACGGCTCCGAGTTCCTCGACTTCAAGAACGAGTTCGACGGCCAGACCGTCTGCGGCCACCTGCGCATCGAGGGCCACGCCTGCGGCCTGATCGGCAACAACGGACCGATCACCCCGCAGGGCGCGGCCAAGGCGGCGCAGTTCATCCAGCTCTGCGAACAGAGCAACACGCCGCTGCTGTTCCTGCACAACACCACCGGCTTCATGGTCGGCACCGAGTCGGAGCGCCAGGGCGTGATCAAGCACGGCTCGAAGATGATCCAGGCGGTGGCCAACGCCCGCGTGCCCAAGCTGACCCTGGTGGTCGGCGGCTCCTACGGCGCCGGCAACTACGCGATGTGCGGACGCGGCCTCGACCCGCGCTTCATCTTCGCCTGGCCGAACAGTCGCACCGCGGTGATGGGCGGCGCCCAGGCCGGCAAGGTGCTGCGCATCGTCACCGAGGAGAAACACGCCAAGGAAGGCAAGGAAGCCGACCCGAAGATGCTCGACATGCTGGAAACCGTCACCGCGCAGAAGCTCGACAGCCAGTCCACCGCGCTTTACGGCACCGCCAGCCTGTGGGACGACGGCCTGGTCGACCCGCGCGACAGCCGCAGGCTGCTCGGCTACCTGCTGGATATCTGCGCGGAAGCCGAGGCGCGGCCGCTGAAGGGCAACAGCTTCGGGGTCGCGAGGTTCTGACTGCAACAGGCGAGCCGGCGACAGCCCCTCTCCCCGCTCTCCCTGAAGGAAGAGGGTTGGGAGAGAGCAAGCGGATCCTGCCGGAAAACAATGATGCCCAGGAGGAAAGACAACCCATGATCTTCACCCAGGAACACGAGGAACTCCGCCGCACCGTTCGCAGCTTCGTCGAGCGGGAAATCAACCCCAACGTCGACCAGTGGGAAAAGGACGGCCGCTTCCCGATCCACGAGATCTTCCGCAAGGCCGGCGAACTCGGCCTGCTGGGCATCTCCAAGCCGGAGAAGTTCGGCGGCATGGGCCTGGACTACAGCTACTCGATCGTCGCCGCCGAGGAATTCGGCAGCATCACCTGCGGCGGCATCCCGATGGCCATCGGCGTGCAGACCGACATGTGCACCCCGGCCCTGGCCCGCTTCGGTTCCGACGAGTTGCGCGAGGAGTTCCTCCGCCCGGCCATCGCCGGCGAGATGGTCGGCTGCATCGGCGTCTCCGAGGTCGGCGCCGGCTCCGACGTCGCCGGCCTGAAGACCACCGCGCGCAAGGACGGCGACGACTATGTGATCAACGGCAGCAAGATGTGGATCACCAACTCGCCGTCGGCCGACTTCATGTGCCTGCTCGCCAATACCTCCGACGACAAGCCGCACGTCAACAAGTCGTTGATCGTGGTCCCGATGAAGACCCCGGGCATTACCCTCAGCCCGCACCTGGACAAGCTCGGCATGCGCAGTTCGGAGACCGCCCAGGTGTTCTTCGATAACGTCCGCGTACCGCAGCGCAACCGCATCGGCGCGGAAGGCGCCGGCTTCATGATGCAGATGCTGCAGTTCCAGGAAGAACGGCTGTTCGGCGCGGCCAACATGATCAAGGGCCTGGAGCACTGCATCGACGTCACCATCGAGTATTGCAAGGAGCGCAGGACCTTCGGCCAGCCGCTGATCGACAACCAGGTCATCCACTTCCGCATGGCCGAGATGATGACCGAGGTCGAGGCGCTGCGCGCCCTGGTCTACCAGGCCACCGAGCTGTACGTGAAAGGCAGGGACGTGACGCGCCTGGCTTCCATGGCCAAGCTCAAGGCCGGCCGCCTCGGCCGCGAGGTCAGCGACGCCTGCCTGCAGTACTGGGGCGGCATGGGCTTCATGTGGGACAACCCGGTCTCCCGCGCCTACCGCGACACCCGCCTGGTATCCATCGGCGGCGGTGCCGACGAGATCATGCTCGGCATCATCTGCAAGCTGATGGGCATCCTGCCGGGCAAGAAGAAAGGCTGACGTTCCAGGAGGAAACCGGCATGAGCCTGCCGCATTGCGAGACCCTGCTGCTGGAACCCGTCGAGGGCGTCCTGCGGATCACCCTGAACCGCCCGCAAAGCCGCAACGCCATGAGCCTGGCGATGGTCGGCGAACTGCGCGCGGTGCTCGCCGCCGTGCGCGACGACCGTAGCGTGCGGGCGCTGGTGCTGCGCGGCGCCGGCGGGCACTTCTGCGCCGGCGGCGACATCAAGGACATGGCCGGTGCCCGCGCCGCCGGGGCGGAAGCCTACCGCACGCTGAACCGCGCCTTCGGCAGCCTGCTGGAGGAAGCCCAGGCCGCCCCGCAACTGCTGGTGGCGCTGGTGGAAGGCGCGGTGCTCGGCGGCGGTTTCGGCCTGGCCTGCGTGTCGGACGTAGCGATCGCCGCCGCCGATGCGCAGTTCGGCCTGCCGGAAACCAGCCTCGGCATTCTCCCGGCGCAGATCGCGCCTTTCGTGGTCCGCCGCATCGGCCTGACCCAGGCCCGCCGCCTGGCCCTCACCGCCGCCCGCTTCGACGGCCGCGAGGCGCTGCGCCTGGGCCTGGTGCATTTCTGCGAGGCCGACGCCGATGCCCTCGAACAGCGCCTGGAGGAAACCCTCGAGCAACTGCGCCGCTGCGCGCCGAACGCCAACGCCGCCACCAAGGCCCTGCTGCTGGCCAGCGAAAGCGGCGAACTCGGCGCCCTGCTGGACGATGCGGCGCGCCAGTTCGCCGAAGCGGTGGGCGGCGCCGAAGGCAGCGAAGGCACCCTGGCCTTCGTACAGAAACGCAAGCCGGTCTGGGCCCAGTGAGCCACGACCGCGAAACAGGGCAACAGCCTCCAGGAGCCGAACGACATGCCCAGCTTCAACAAGATCCTCGTCGCCAACCGCGGTGAAATCGCCTGCCGGGTGCTGCGCACCGCCCATGAACTGGGCTACCGCAGCGTCGCCGTGTACAGCGAGGCGGACGCCGACGCCCGCCATGTGCAACTGGCCGACGAGGCCGTGTGCATCGGCCCGGCAGCGGTGGCGCAGTCCTACCTGAACCTCGAGGCGATCCTCGACGCCGCCCGTCGCAGCGGCGCCGAGGCGATCCACCCCGGCTACGGCTTCCTCTCCGAGAACGCCGAATTCGCCCGTGCCTGCGAAGCCGCCGGGATCGTCTTCATCGGCCCGGATGCGGAAGCCATCCACCTGATGGGCAGCAAGCGCCTGTCGAAGATCGCCATGCTCGCCGCCGGGGTGCCGTGCATCCCCGGCTACGAAGGCGCCGAACAGGACGACGCGACCCTGCGGCGCGAGGCCGAACGCATCGGCTACCCGCTGATGATCAAGGCCAGCGCCGGCGGCGGCGGCCGCGGCATGCGCCTGGTGGAGGAACCCGGCCAACTGCTGGAACAGTTGCGCACCGCGCGCTCGGAAGCGCTGGGCGCCTTCGGCAGCGCCGAGCTGATCCTGGAGAGGGCCGTGCCGCGCCCGCGCCACGTGGAGATCCAGGTGTTCGGCGACCGCCACGGCAACCTGCTCTACCTCGGCGAACGCGACTGCTCGGTGCAGCGCCGCCACCAGAAGGTCATCGAGGAAGCCCCCTGCCCGGTGCTCGATGCCGACCTGCGTCGCGCCATGGGCGAGGCGGCGGTGAAGGCCGCGGCCTCGGTCAACTACGTGGGCGCCGGCACCGTCGAGTTTCTTCTCGGCGAGGATGGTCGCTTCTACTTCCTGGAGATGAATACCCGCCTGCAGGTCGAACACCCGGTCACCGAACTGGTCACCGGCCAGGACCTGGTGGCCTGGCAGATCCGCATCGCCGAGGGCCATCCGCTGCCGCTGCGGCAGGAGCAGGTGGAACTGCGCGGGCATGCCATCGAGGTCCGCCTCTACGCCGAGGACGCCGGTCGCGGCTTCCTGCCGCAGACCGGCACGGTGCTGCGCTGGGACCCGGAACTGCTGCCCGGCGTACGCATCGACCATGGCCTGGTCGAGGGGCAGGCGGTGACGCCCTTCTACGACCCGATGCTGGCCAAGCTGATCGCCTACGGGGCGACCCGCGACGAAGCCCGGCGCAAGCTGATCCGCGCGCTGGAGCGCTGCGTGCTGCTGGGGGTCGACGGCAACCAGCGGTTCCTCGCCAACCTCCTGGCGCATCCGGACTTCGCCGCCGGCGAGGCGACCACCGCCTTCATCGGCGAACGCTTCGCCGAAGACCCCAGCCTGCAACCGCGCCAGCCGGGCGCCGAGGAACTGGCCCTGGCCGCCGCCCTGCTCTACCAGGCCGGCGCCGAGGCCAGTGCGCACCAGCCCGGCCTGGCCGGCTGGCGCAGCGCCGCCGGGGCGCCGTGGAAGATCGTCCTGAAGCACGCCGAACAGCGCCTGGAGATCGGCCTGGAGGTCCTCGAAAGCGGCCGTCGGCCGCGACTGCTGGCGCGCCTGGAGCGACGCGAGATCGCCGTGCGCCTGCTCGACTGCGACGGACGCTGGGCCAGCGTCGAACTCGACGGCATTCGCCGCCGCCACGCCTACCACCTGGACGGCGGGCGCCTCTGGCTGTACGGCCACGGCGGCAACCTCGAACTGCTCGACGTCACCCACGCCGGCGCCAGCGCCCAGGTCGGCGCCAGCTCCGGCACGCTCAAGGCGCCGATGGACGGCGCCATCGTCGAGGTGCTGGTCGGCGAGGGCGAACGGGTCGGCAAGGGCCAACTGCTGCTGGTGCTGGAGGCAATGAAGATGGAACACCCGCTGAAGGCCGGAGTCGACGGCGTGGTCCGCCGCGTCCAGGTCGGCCGTGGCGAGCAGGTGCGCAACCGGCAGGTGCTGGTCGAGGTGGAAGCCGACGCCTGAGACAACCCGCCGCTCATCCGCAACGACAACGACAAGAAAACGGAGACGCCCATGTCACTGCACGGCAAGACCCTGTTCATCACCGGCGCCAGCCGCGGCATCGGCCGGGAGATAGCCCTGCGCGCCGCGCGCGATGGCGCCAACCTGGTGATCGCGGCGAAGAGCGCCGAGCCGCATCCGAAGCTGGAAGGCACCATCTTCAGCGTCGCCGCCGAGGTCGAGGCCGCCGGCGGCCAGGCCCTGCCGCTGCAACTCGACGTGCGCGACGAGCAGGCCGTGGCGGCGGCCATGGCCCGCGCCGCCGAACGCTTCGGCGGGATCGACGCGCTGGTCAACAACGCCGGGGCGATCCGCCTGGTCGGGGTGGAAAAGCTGGAGCCCAAGCGCTTCGACCTGATGTACCAGATCAACACCCGCGCGGTGCTGGTCTGCAGCCAGGCCGCCCTGCCCTACCTGCGCAGGAGCGCCAACGGCCACATCCTCAGCCTGTCGCCGCCGATCAACCTGGCCGGCAGGTGGTTCGCCCAGCACGGCCCCTACACGGTCACCAAGTACGGCATGAGCATGCTTACCCTGGGGATGCACGAGGAGTTCGGGAAATACGCCATCAGCGTCAACGCGCTGTGGCCGAAGACCATGATCGCCACCGCCGCCATCGAGTTCGAGCTGGGCAGCCGTGACGCCTTCCGCCGCGCGCGCACCCCGGCGATCATGGCCGACGCCGCGCACGCCATTCTAACCAGCGAGGGGCGCAGCCTCAGCGGGCGCCTGCTGGTCGACGAGGAATTGCTGCGCGAGCGCGGCCAGAGCGATTTCGAGCAGTACCGCTACGACCCGGAGGGTGGCGCGCTGGTGCCCGACCTGTTCCTCGACTGAGGTCTCCGACGAAAGGCGCGCGGCGCTCTGCGGCGGGCTTCCGGGCTATTTGCCGAAGTGCCCCGGGGCGACCGCGCAACGGTCATAGCCGAGGCGGCGGCTGCGGTCTAGAGTCGCGGGAGCGTCCTACGCCCCGCACAACAACGACAAAGCGCGAGAGCCATGACCCACGCCGACCTGATCACTTTCAACCGTTTCGTTGCCCGCCTGCCTGCCACCTTCGGCCGCGTGCCGCGCATGCTGCGCGGCCTGTACTACACCGCGATCCGTAACCGCGAGAAGAGCCTGTCCCTGGGCTGGGCGCTGGAGCGCGCGGCACGCCTGTACCCGGACAACCCGGCGGTGCTCGACGGCCAGCGGCGGATCAGCTACGCCCTGTTCAACGGCTGGGCCAATCGCCTGGCGCGCGCCTTCAAGGCCGAGGGCGTAGGCCACGGCAGCGTGGTCGCGGTGATGCTGGAGAACCGCGTCGAGCTGCTGGCGATCCTCGCCGCCCTGGCCAAGCTCGGCGCCATCGGCGCACTGGTCAACACCACCCAGCGCGGCAAGGTCCTGGTGCACAGCCTGAACCTGGTGAAGCCCGGCCACTTCGTGGTCGGCGAAGAGTTGCGCGAGGTGTTCGAGGAAGTCCGCCAGGAGGTGCTCGGCAACGCCGGCCATTGCTACTGGGTCGACGACGGCGACACCCTCGGCGATCCCGGCTCGCCGCCGATGGGCTGGCGCAACCTGATGCGCCTGGCCCAGGGACAGACCTCGGAGAACCTCGAGGACACCGGCAGGGTGCGGCTCAAGGACTCCTGCTTCTACATCTACACCTCCGGCACCACCGGCCTGCCGAAAGCCTCGATCATGAGCCACGGCAAGTGGATCAAGGCCTACGGCGGCTTCGGCCATTCCGGCCTGGGCCTGGGCCGCGACGACGTGCTCTACCTGACCCTGCCCTGCTACCACAACAACGCCGTGACCGTCTGCTGGAGCGCGGCGCTCGCCGGCGGCGCGGCCATGGCCCTGCGCCGCAAGTTCTCCGCCAGCGGTTTCTGGAAGGACGTGCAGCACTACCGGGCGACCTGCTTCGGCTACATCGGCGAACTCTGCCGCTACCTGCTGAACCAGCCGCCGTGCGCCGAGGAACGCGGCAATAGCCTGACCTGCATGATCGGCAACGGCCTGCGCCCGTCGATCTGGGCCGAGTTCAAGCAACGCTTCGAGATCCAGCGGATCACCGAGTTCTACGCTTCCAGCGAAGGCAACATCGGCTTCACCAACGTATTCAATTTCGACAATACGGTGGGCTTCTCCCCAGCCACCTACGCCATCGTCCGCTACGACCTGGAGAACGACCGCCCGGTGCGCGACGCCAAGGGCTTCATGGAGAAGGTCGGCAAGGGCGAGGTCGGCCTGCTGATCAGCGAGATCAGCGCGAAGTGGCCGTTCGACGGCTACACCGATCCGGCCAAGAGCGAAGCGGTGATCCTCCGCGACGTGTTCAAGAAGGGCGACGCCTGGTTCAACACCGGCGACCTGATGCGCGACATCGGTTTCAAGCACACCCAGTTCGTCGACCGTCTCGGCGACACCTTCCGCTGGAAGGGCGAGAACGTTTCCACCACCGAGGTGGAAAACGCCCTCGGCGCCTTCGACGGGGTCGAGGATGCGGTGGTCTACGGCGTGGAGATTCCCGGCACCAACGGCCGCTGCGGGATGGCCGCACTGCGCCTGGCCGATGGCGTCGAACTGGACCGCGAGGCCCTCGCCGCGCACCTCGACCGCGAGTTGCCGGCCTATGCCACGCCGGTGTTCCTGCGCCTGCTGCGCGAAGTCGAGACCACCGGCACCTTCAAGTACAAGAAGACCGACCTCAAGCGCGACGCCTACGATCCCGCGCGGGTGAGCGACAAACTCTTCGTCAGGTTGCCCGGCAGCGCCGGCTACCAGCCGTTGGACGCGGAGCTGTACCAGGCGTTGCAGGAGCAGCGCTACCGCTTCTGAGCGCCGGGGCGGCCTACTGGCGGAACTCGAACTGCAACTCGGCCCCTTCCAGGGGCCGCGACACGCCCAGTTCGCGGTCGCGATAGAGCAACTGGCCGTTGAGGCGGAAGTCGCTGTCGTCCTTTTCCTCGAACATCGGCGGCAACAGCGGCTTGGGCTTATGGGTCTCTTCCGTGCCGGGCGGCGCCATCTTCTGCACCAGTTCCTTCGGCAGGCGCAGGTCCAGCTTGGCGCTCGGCAGCGGCTTGCGCACCTCGGGGTCGAGACGAGCGGTGGAAGCGCGCTTCGCCGGCGCCGGCTTGTCCTTGGCGACCGGCCTGCTGGCCGGCTTCGGCGGCGCAGCCGCAGGCTTCGGCTTGGCCGGCGGCTTGGGTTCGGCAACCTGCTCCGCGGCTGGCGCGACCTTCTTCGAAGCTGTTTTCGGCGCGGCAGGCACGGCAGGCGCTGGCTCCGCTCGTGCAGGCTTCACTGGCTTGGCAGGGGCGCGCTGCTCCTGCGGCGGTGCTTCCGGGGCTTTCTTTTCCGGTGCCTTGGAGCCGTCATCACAGGCCGCCAGGAAGCAACCGAAAAGAACAACGACGCAAATTCGGCAAAGACGTTTCATAGTCACGCAGGTATGGCCAATTGCGGCAATGCTGACGGCAGACTGCAACCAAGGCAAGGGGTCACTATCGTCATCCTGGCACTCTCTCGGTTGTTCGCCCCATGTCTAACCTGTCATGCACGGATAACCGCTTGATGTCAGCCCGCGACGCCATCACGGCGTCGCGGGCCATGGTCGTCACGGCCGTTTCTTGGCGCTCGCGGCTATCGTCGCGAGGCGTTCCAGTCGTTCCACCAGGTTCTCTCCGGGGAAACGTTTCTGCAGCTCGGCCAACTGGGTCGCGGCCTGCTCCGTCTTGCCCTGCTCACGCAGGGCAAGGACCGCCCCGAGCGCCTCGTCGAGCACCTCCGGCTTCACCGCAACCGCCTTGCCCCTGGCCTGGGCGACGAAGTCGCCAGCCAGCTCCGCCTGGACCTTCGCCTGCTGCGCGGCCTGGGCCGGCGGTCGGTCGGCCAGGGCAGCCGGAGCCGGCGGCGCGGCCTCGGCCATCAGTTGCGGCGCCTCCCCGGACGATGCGTAGCTGGCCAGCAAGGCCGGGGACTCCGACATCTCGCCGGACAGCGGAGCCGGCGCCGCCGGCGCGCGCATGGCCCGCTTCGCCGCAGCGGCCCCGGCGACTCCGTCGCGCAGGGGCACATCGCTGAACGCCACTTCGGGCCGGGCCTGGCGCTCGGCGTCGTCCAGCACGTTGTGGCTGACCAGCCCCAGCACCAGCGCCACGCCCAGCAGGCTGGCGAAGGCCGCCTGCCAACGCGGCCTGCGGGAGGCTTCCAGCCAGCGCCGCCACCAGGGCCGGGCAGGTTCGACATGCGCCGCCTGGCGTCGCGCGGCGGCGAGGATCGCCTGGTCCAGCGCCGGCGCCGGCTGCTGCGGCGCGTGGGCGCGGAAATGCGCCAGCATCTGCTCTTCGGCGACGCTCGCGGAATGCTTCTGTGGGTTCATACCGCCACCTCCTCGGCCAGCAGCCGGCGCAGCTTCTGCACCGCGTAGCGGAAACGGCTCTTCACCGTCTCCAGCGGCGACTGGGTGAGCGTGGCGATCTCGGCCAGTTCCAGTTCGCCGTGGGCGCGCATCAGGAATACCTCGCGCTGTTCCTCGGGCAGGGTCTCCAGCGCGCTCTGCAAGCGCTCGCCGTCGCGGCTCAGGCTGAGCTGCTGCTCGGGGCCGGCGCCCTGGTCGGGTTGCGCGTGCAACTGTTCGTCGTAGCTGTCCTGCAACGGCTGGCGCTGGCCATGCTTGCGCCAATGATCGATGAGGCGGTTGCGGGCGATCTGGTAGAGCCAGGTGCGGAAGCTCGCCCGGCCCTGCGGCTGGCTCTCGCTGCGGATCAGGCTGAGCCAGGTTTCCTGGTAGATCTCGTCGGCCAGTTCGGTCTGTCCGGCCAGGCCGCAGAGAAAACGGTAGAGACCTTGCCGGTGGCGCTGGTAGAGCACCTCGAAGGCCGCGCTGTCGCCCTTGCGGTAACGCGCCAGCAGCGTTTCGTCGCTGCCGGCGGCCGTCGTGGTGCTGGTGGAGGCATGCATGCCGCTGGTCGACTCCTGTCCTGTGTCAAAGGCGACCGAGAGCAGGCTCATCGGCCACATCCTTCGCGGCACGCATCGGCGTCGCCACGAAACGCCCGGGCCGTCGCCAGAAGCGCGGCCGGAGCGGCTATCGGTAGACATTTTCCAGCGTCGGACAGTTCGGCGAAAGTGCCGGTCCGGATGGAAGCCGGGAAAAACATCGAGACGACCTCGTCGTGCAGCGGAGAGATACCCGCTGAGACGAAGCTGTCGGTGGATTCGGGTTAATCCCCGGGAAAATTCTTCGCGGACTGTCGCGGGGCGCCCCTCAGCCAGGGGAGCGCCTCGCGCTCAGGCGGCGATCAGGCCTTCCTGGCAAAGCTGCCCGGCAAGCATGCCGAGGGTCATGATCGCCCGCTCCGCCTCGCGGTTCCAGGGAATCCCGCAGGTCAGCCGCAGGCAGTTGTTGAACTGCTCGGTGTTGCTGAAGATCAGCCCCGGGGCGATGCTGATGCCCTGCTCCAGGGCCCGCACGTGGAGTTCCTTGGTGTTGACCTTGGCCGGCAGGCTGACCCAGAGGATGAAGCCGCCCTTGGGCCGGGTCATCTGCGTCCCCTCCGGGAAGTACTGCTGCACCGCCAACTGGTAGGCGGTCATGTTCTTCCGGTACTCCTGGCGGATGTAGCGCAGGTGGCGGTCGTAGCCGCCGTTCTCCAAGTAGGCGGCGACGCCCATCTGGGTCACGGTGCAGGCCGAATGGGTGGTGAAGGTCTGCAGGCGACGGATCTCCTCCTGGTAGCGCTCGGCGATGATCCAGCCGATGCGTACGCCGGGCGAGATGGTCTTGGAGAAACTCGAGCAGTAGATCACCCGGCCGTCGCGGTCGTGGGACTTGAGCGAGCGCGCCTGGCCCTGGTCGAACATCAGTTCGCCGTAGATGTCGTCCTCGACCACCCCGATGTTGTGTTCGGCGGTCAGTTTCAGCAGTTGCTTCTGGCGATCCTCGGGAATCGTCCCGCCGAAGGGATTGCTCAGCCGCGCGGTCAGCACCAAGGCCTTGATCGACCACTGGTTGGCCGCCAGTTGCAGCGCTTCCAGGCTGATCCCGGTGCGCGGGTCGCTGGGGATCTCGATGACCTTCAGGCCCAGCACGTCAGCCAGTTGCAGCAGGCCGTAGTAGCTCGGCGACTCGGTGGCGATCAGGTCGCCGGGACGGGTCAGCACCCGCAGGGCCATGTGGATCGCATCCACGCAGCCGTGGGTGATGGTCACCTGCGACGGGTCGACCACCACGCCGGCGTCGCGCATGCGGATCGCCACCTGCCGCCGCAGCGGCTCGAAACCGGGGCTGAACATGTAGCTGAACGCCCGTGGGCTCTGGAAGCGGGTGACCTTGGCCAGTTGCTGGTGCAAGGCGCGCACCGGCAGGTAGTCCACATGCGGCACCGCCGCGCCGAGCGGGAATACCCCTTCGCGGCGGGACTCGGCGAGCACCTGGTTGATGATGCTGCTGCGGGTGACCAGGCCGGGACGCTCGACCCGCGCGATATCCGGGGTCGGCGCGGTCAGTGCCGGGGTGCGGTGGACGTAGAAGCCGGATTGCGGACGGGCACGGATCAGTCCCTGGTCCTCGAGGGTGGCGTAGGCCTGCAGCACGGTGGCGTGGCTGACGTTCAACTGGGTGCTGAGCTTGCGCACCGACGGTACCCGCTCGCCCGGCTGGTAGACGCCACGGCGAATGTCCTCGGCCAACTGCTGGGCGATGCGTTGGTAAAGCAGCAGATTGGTCATGGCGGGTTTTCCTCGGCGATTGAACCGAAACAGTAGCTCAATTCGTGAAACTGCTCCAGAACAGTTCGGCCGACAACCAGGCATACAGTCGCAAAACTGTACGGGTCGGTCGCAGAGACGGCGCGTTTGCGAGGAAAAGAAAACCCGGTCGGTCGCCACCGGCCGGGTGCGGGCGGGAAACAGTCCGCCAAGAGCCGCCTGGGGAGCGGCCATAGGGAAAGTCAGAAACGCAACGCGTCCGCCGCCGCGCTCTCGCCGGTCGACGCTTGCCAGGCGAAGGGGCTTGGCGTCAGGCCGAGATCGCCGAACAGGCGGTAGTCCGGGACGGCGGCGGGCTGGCGGGAGGTCGGGGAAAAGTCATCGCGGCTGAGGCGGGTGACCAGAACCCGGGCCTGCACCTGCAATGCCACCAGGCTGAGGCTTTCCCGCGCCGTGCAGCCCGCCTCGCCGCACGCCACCGGCGAGTCCTCCAGCAGGAGTTCCTGGCGGCGTGCTTCGGCAACCGCGCGGAGTTCGGCGGCGAAGGACGGCTGGCACAGGCTCAGCAACAACGGCAGGACGAAACGGGCAAAGCGGGGCTGGCGGATCATGCGGATTCCTCGGCTGCGGCGGGATGGCTCCCGGGGGCTGGCGAGGATTGTTCCGCAACTGGCGGTCGAGATGTTTCGAACCCCGGTCAGGCGAGTTCGTGGAGCCAGTTCATCACGCCCAGGGCGATCAGTTCGGCGTCACTGTTGAGGCCTATCTTGACCATCGCGTTCTTCTTGTGGGTGCTGATGGTCGACACGCTGCGCATGGTCCGCTGGGCGATCTCGCTGACCGTGTCGCCACGCGCCAGGCGCCGGAGGATGTCCACCTCGGTGGGGCTCAGCGGCTTGCCGGTATGCCGCTGCGGGTGCAGGCCGGGGTCGAGGAAGGTCTGTCCGAGCGCCATGCACTCCAGCGCCGCCTTCAGCGTCTCCAGCGGGCTGCGCTTGCTGATGTAGGCCGAGGCGCCGCTGCGCAGGACCGCCTTGGCCAGCAACGGAGCGCTGAACACCGAGTAGACCATCACCTTCATTTGCGGGCAGTGCCGGGTCAGCCATTCCACCAGGTGGATACCGTCGCGGCTGCGCTGGCCAGGCAAGCCCAGCTCGGTGATCAGGATGCTTTCCGGCGGCAGGTCGGCCAGGCACTCCACCAGGCTGTCGCTATCGCCGACCACCGCCAGCACCTGGCGTCCGCACTCCTCGCTGAGGTAGCGCTGCAGCGCCCACTGCATGACCGGGAAGGAATCGGCGATCACCAACCCCGGCAGGGTTTCGTTCGAACTCATGGCGCCTCTCTACTCGTTATAACGAAATACAAGGTGCTTATGCTGCACGGATTGCCGCTCGAACTAGTTCGATCCCGATGATAGCCCGCTCTTGCGCAAGTTCTGACAGAGAAATCCAGCGCCACCCGGTTCGCCAGACGAAAAAAGCCCCGGACCCTTTGGGGTACCGGGGCTTCCTGCGGCGGCGCGGTTCTCAGCGCGGCGCGCTGAGCTGGCCCTTGTCGTTGGAGAAGACGATCTCCACCCGGCGGTTCTGCGCCCGTCCCCGGTTGGAGGCGTTGTCGGTGACCGGGAAGGCTTCGCCGTAGCCGACCACCTGCATGCGCGCGGGATCCACGCCGAGATCGGCGAGCACGTCGGCCACCGCCTGGGCGCGCTCGCGCGACAGGTCGAGGTTGGCCTGCCTGTCGCCGACGCTGTCGGTATAGCCTTCGATGCGGATCACCCGCCGCGGATTGAGCTGGAGGAACTGCACCAGCTTCAGCGCGGTGCGGTTGGCCGCCGGCTTGAGTTCGGCGCGGTTGAAGTCGAACAGCACGTCGCCAAGGGTGAGCACCAGGCCACGCTCGGTTTCCTCGGTGCTGAGACTGGCGATCTCCTCGCTCAGGCGCTGGCCCTGCTCCTGCACGCTGAGCAGCTTGGCTTCGCGCAGGGCCAGTTGCAGGCGCTCGCGCTCCAGTTGCAGGCGGGTCAGGCGCTCCTGGTTGAGGTTGAGCAAGGCGTGCTGGCGAGCGATCTCGCTGTAGCGCTGGCTCAGGTAGGCATACTGGATCACGTCGCTGCTGCTGCCCCAGTAGCTGGACAGGCGTTCGGCGCGGGCCAGCGATTCGCCGGCGCGGATCACATCCTTGGGCGCCGCGCGGAGCACGTCGGAATCTTCCTTGACCTGGTCGAACTCGCTCTGCGCCTTGGCCAGCGACTGTTCGCTGAGCTTGTGGTCGGCGCAGCCAGCCAGCGCGGCGCAGGCCAGCAGGGTGGCGAAGAGAGTCGCTTTGCCCGGCATCAGTCGGTCTCCCCCAGTTGCTTGCGCAGACGTTTCAGGCTCTTGTCCAGCTCGCCGAGCTGGTCCTTGCTCTTCTGCGTCAGCACCTTGGACTCGGCGAGGCGTGCGTCCAGCTCGGCCTGCTCGGCCAACAGGCGCGCCTTCTTGTAGGACTCCGCGGTCATCGCGATCTGCGCTGCGGCGTACTTGTCCTGGGCCAGTTTCAGCTCGGCCACGTCGTCGGTGGCACCCACCGCCTTGGCCTGCTCCAGCGCCTGTTCGGTCAGGCGCATCTGCTCCAGCGGAGCCGGGTCGTTGCTCGCACAACCGCTCAGGGTCAGCGCGGCGAGGCCTGCGGCCATCATCCATCGAATGCTCACAAGTCACTTTCCTGCGTAGTCGAACTGGCGCCGGAAGCCGGCAATTGCTGGGCTTTCCAGCGTTCGAGATTGTCCTGCAAGAGCGTTACGGGAACGCCGGCAGCCGACAATTCTGTCATCTTTTTCGCCAGTTGTCCGCGCAGCCACGGATCGTTGCAAGCGGAGTTGTGCGACAGCGTCAGGTACAGCCCCTCGCTGCTCAGCACCGGTTCCAGCGCCTCCAGGTCGTCGGCCATGCCCAGCGCCTCGACCTGGGCCTGCCCGGGCAGCGCCTGGTAGAGGAGGAACTCGCTGCGTTTGAGCATCAGGTCCTGCAAGCCCTGGGTCAGGCTCGGCACCGGCTTCAGGTCGAGGCTGGCCTTGGCGAAACGGTCGAACTCCTCGCCCAGGCTGCTGCCGGCCAGCACGCTGCCCTTGTGCCCGATCAGGTCGTCGCGGCCGATGAACGGGAACGCGGCGTCCTTGTTCACCCAGACCACCCCGCTGGTCATCAGGAACGGCGGATGCACGTAGTCCATGCTGCCGAGCCGTGCCAGAGTCAGGTAGGCTCCGGCGAGCAGGTCGGCGCGACCGCTGGTCACCTCTTCCTGGGCCTTCTCCCAGGAGCCGCTGTAGAGCACGTCGATGCGCACGCCAAGTTCCTTGCCCAGGCGCTGCAACAGGTCGGCATTGGCTCCGATCAGGCGCTTCGGATCCTGCGGGTCGCGCCACAGGTAGGGTGGGTACTCCGGGTTGCCGGTGGCCACCAGGCGCTCGCAGGAGCCGGCCGCCGCGGCCAGCCCCGGAACGAACAGCGCCGCCAGCAGGATGCCGGCCAGGCGGCACGGGGAACAGCGAAAGGACATGGATTCAGGCTCCGCGGTACAGGGATGCGCGCAGCAGTCTGCCACATTTCCGCGCGCGCTCCCGCCCCGCTATTCCGATGGGTACCAGCGCGGCGTGTAGACCCAGGCTTCGCCGTCGGCGCGCGGGAAGCTGCAGGTGGTGGACGAGCCGATGATCAACAGGGTGCGCATGTCCACCTGCTCCGCACGCAGCTCGCCCAGGGTGGTGCGCAGCAGGCGCTCGCCGGGCCGCCCGATGTCGCGACCGAGCACCACCAGGGTCTGCGGCGAACGATGGCGGGCGACGATCTCCAGCGCCCGTCCCAGTTGCCAGGGCCGCGCCCGCGAGATCGGATTGTAGAAAGCCATCGCCAGGTCGGCGGCGCCGGCCAGGTCGAGGCGCCGCTCGATCACCTCCCAGGGCTTGAGGTTGTCGGACAGCGACAGCAGGCAGAAATCGTGGCCCAGAGGCGCCCCCGCCCTGGCCGCGGTGGCCAGGGCCGCCGAGACGCCAGGGAAGATCCGCAGCTCGACCACGTCCCAGGCCGGCTCGCCAGCGCCATGCAGGGCTTCCAGCACCGCGGCGGCCATGGCGAACACGCCGGGGTCGCCGGACGATACCAGCACCACCGCCCTGCCCGTCGCCGCCAGTTCGAAGGCATGCCGGGCGCGCTGCAATTCCTCGCGGTTGTCGCTGCCATGCAGCACCTGTCCAGCGCGGAAGGGTCCGGCCATGTCGACGTAGGTCTGGTAGCCGAGGATGTCCTCGGCCTCGTCCAGTGCCCGCCGCGCCGCAGGCACCATCAGCTCGGCGCAGCCGGGCCCCAGGCCGATCACCGTGAGTCGGCCGCGACGCTGGCCGATGCGGTCCATCGCCAAGGGCGCGGCGGCCACCGCCAGCCGGTCGCCAACCTGCTCGGCGGCGGGCAAGGCCTGGCGCAGGCGCGCAGCGGGATCGGCCTGCGGCAGGAAGCGCAGCGGTACGCCGAGCGCATCGGCGGCGGCCTGCAGGCGCGGATCGGCCATCCGCGCGCTGTCGGCCAGCAAGCCGCCGAGCGCCGCCGCGGCCAGGCCGGCATCGACCAGCGCCTGGCGCACCGCGTCCGCCGCCGCGTCGGCAGGTTCGAGCGCCGCCAGCACGCAGCGCGGATGGATCAGCAGTTCCTCGGCCCGCGGCGCACGCGCCGAGGGCGTCACGTGAATCGCCAGCGCCGCCGCCGGGTCGCGCGGCAAACGGGCCGCGTCGAGCCAGCCGGCGGCACCCTCGACGCGCACCGGCTGGCCACCGAGCAAATCGGCAACGAAGCGCTTGCCCTGCTCCAGGTCGGCCAGGACATAACCGGCGGGCGGGTTGAGCACGCAGGTGCCGAAGCGCAGCTCGCCGCTGGTGGTGATCGCCGGCGCCACGGCCAGCACCTCGCCGATTTCCCGCGCCAGCCGGTTGACCCCGGCCAGCCCGCCGAGCAGCGGCACCACCGCGCTGCCGTCCTCGGCCAGGGCCAGCACCGGCGGCTCCGCTCCCTTGCGTTGCAACAACGGCGCCAGGCTGCGAATGACGATGCCGGCGGCGCACAGGGCGACGATCGGGCGGTCGGCGCAATACAGTTCGCGCAGGGTGTCGCCGAAGTCCGTATAGGAACGGTCGGCCTCGACCCGCCCGGCGAGCCCGTGGACCAGCGCCCCGGGATAGCGCGCCTGGACCCGCCGCGCGGTAACCAGCGCACCCTGGCCGAGGATGACGATGGCCGGAACCTGCTGGGCGTCACTCACCGCCGGCCCCTCCCTGCCACTTGTCGCCGGGGACGACGATCAGCGAGAAGTACGGCGAGGCCATCGGCTCCACCCGTTCCAACGGCACGATCCGCTGGTTGGCCATGGTCGCCCGCTCGACGTACAGCGCGCGGCGCTCGAGGCCAAGCTCGACCAGCACGCGGCGGACCTTGTCGAAATTGCGACCGAGTTTCATCACCACCGCCGCGTCGGCATCCGCCAGGCGCCGGCGCAACTCCTCCTCGGGCAGCACTCCGGAGAGCACCGAGAGGCTCTGGTTGCGGTACACCAGCGGCGCACCGAGCACCGCCGCGCCGCCGAGCATCGAGCAGACGCCAGGCACCACTTCGCTTTCGTAGCGCGTCGCCAGGCGGTCGTGCAGGTACATGTAGGAACCGTAGAAGAACGGGTCGCCCTCGCAGATCACCGCCACGTCGCGGCCGGCGTCCAGGTGCGCGGCCAGCTGTTCGGCGGCGGTGTCGTAGAAATCGCTGATGATGGTCTCGTAGCACAGCGGCGGTTCCAGCTTCTCGGTGGTCACCGGGTAGACCAGCGGCAGGCGCACCTGGGCCTGGTCCAGGTGCGCCTCGATGATGCCGAAGGCGTTGCCCTTCTTGCCCTTGGCCACGAAATAGCCGACCACCGGCGCCGCGCGCAGCAGGCGCAGGGCCTTGAGGGTGATCAGTTCGGGATCGCCGGGCCCGACGCCCAGGCCCAGCAGGCGGCCCTTCACGACACTCATCATTCGCGCTCCGTGGCCAGGGCGTTCACCGCCGCGGCGGCCATGGCGCTGCCGCCACGGCGACCGCGGACGATCACGTAGGGCACCCCGCGGCTATCGGCGGCGAGCATCTCCTTGGATTCCGCGGCGCCGACGAAGCCGACCGGGAAGCCCAGGATCAGCGCCGGTTTCGGCGCGCCGGCGTCGAGCATTTCCAACAGGTAGAACAGCGCGGTCGGCGCGTTGCCGATCACCACCACGCTGCCCTCCAGGTGCTCGCGCCAGTGCTCCAGGGCCACCGCCGAGCGGGTATTGCCGAGTTCCGTGGCGAGCGCCGGCACGTCCGCTTCGTTGAGGGTGCAGATCACCCGGTTGGCGGCGGGCAGCCGCGAGCGGGTCACGCCTTCGGCGACCATCCGCGCGTCGCAGAGGATCGCCGCGCCGGCGGCCAGCGCGGCGCGGCCGGCGGCGCCGGCGCCCGGCGAGAAGCGCAGGTCGTCGACCACGTCGACCATGCCGCAGGCGTGGATCACCCTGACCGCGAGCTTTTCCAGGTCGGCCGGGATGCCGGCGAGGTTCGCTTCGGCGCGGATGGTGGCGAACGACTGGCGATAGATCGCCTGGCCATCGCGGATGTAGTCAATCATGCGGGTTTTCCGGAAGTGGGCTGGGAAGGCAGGGCCGCCAGGTAGTCGGCGGCCGTGGCGAAAGTCAGGCGGCTGGCCAGCAACTGGCCGAATCCGGGGTGACATGGGTCGTGCCGGTACAGGTCGTAGAACCCGCCGCTGCGCGCCAGCAGGGTGAGCGGCGCGCGGTGGGCAGCGGCGCAGGACCGTTCGCAGCCGCACAGGTGCAGTTGCGGCAGGTCGCTGCGCGGGCCGAGGCGTTCGGCCAGGCGCAAGGCGTCGCCCTTGGTGTCGGCCAGGCCCCTGGCGCAGGCGCTGGAACCGCTGCAGGCGATCAGCCGCGCCAACGGCGCATCGGGCTCGGTCAGCAGGCCGAGTCCGCGCAGGCCGAGCAGCGCCTGGTCGGCCTCGGCCTGCGCCAGGTTCGGCAGGAGCACGCCTTGCCAGGGGGTCAGGCGCAGGCTGCCGTCGCCATGGCGTTCGACCAGCTCGGCCAGGCCTTCCAGGCAAGCGCTGTCGAGCCGGCCGAGCGGCGCCGCCGCGCCGACCATCGCCAGGCCCGGCTGGCGTTGCGGCTGGACGCCGAGATGACTCCACGCACGCCCCGGCGGACGCCGCCAGGCCGCCACCCGCTCGTCACGCCGCAGAGGGAAATCCAGGCGCGCCTGCAAGGCCTCCAGCAAGGGTTCTCCGGCCAGCTCCTGCAACAGGTGGCGCATCCGCGTCTGTTGCGGCTGGGCGCGTTCGAGGAACAGGTCGAGCAGCGCCAGCACCAGGGACTCGCCCCGCTCCGCCGGCAACGCCGCCAGGGGGCGGTCGCGGGCCGGGCAGCCGGCGAGTCCGAAGACCAGCGTCGCGGTCGGCGCCGCAGGCATCGGCGAGAGCCAGATGTCATGGGGATGTTCGAGCATCGCCAGGTCTTCGCCGCCGTCCAGCTGGATGGCGAACTTGGCCGACAGCGCGTGGTAGCGGCTGTCCGCCTGGAGCCGCAGCAACAGCCGAGCGGCCAGCGGGCGCACGTCCAGCGACAGGTGCGGATCGAGCCCGGCGGCCGGGCTGAGCATCAGGTTGCGCACGTCGTCGGCGCCGGCCAGGGCCCCATGCCGGGGACCGAGGCCGGCGTCCAGCAGGCGGCGGACGAGCCGCTCTTCCTCGCCGCGGCGGACGCCACGCAATTGCAGGTTGGAACGGTTGGTCGCCTCGATCACGCCGCTGGCGCAATCCCGCGCCGCGGCCGCCACGGCGCGTGCCTGGGCGGCGTCCAGGCGACCGGCATCGAGCTTGATGCGGCAGATGCCGCCGTCCAGCGCCTGGACGATACGCAGCAGGCCGGGACAGGGCGACGGACGTGGTACGGGCAGGGGCGCCGGGGTCTGGTCGTCGTTCAAAAACGCTACTCGAATCGGCGTCGCGGCGACCGCACCGCTGTCCCCCAGGGACAGACCACGGCATCGGTACACCCCGCCCGATGTTGGCACTCGCGACTGGTTTCGGCGGCAGGTCTCCTGGCTCGCAGCCCGGCGTTCCACCCGGGGGAGGAACCTCCGCTTCACGCCGCCTTCCCGGTAATCCAGTGGCGAATGGCGCGAATACAGGCTGCATACAGTTGCGGGGGCAGCCACGGCTAGGCCCGGGCTTCGAAAAGACCGCGGCTCCGTGTTCCCTCTTCGGCCCTCGTTGGCCCCGCGCTAACGCGAAAGGGCCGGGCACCGACGAACGCGCTATTATGCCGCCCAGCCCGGGGCCGGGAAAACCCATTCCGTCCGGAAGCCGTCGCGGGCCCTTCACAGACGCATTTCAGGAGTATCGGAACCGTGTCATCGGCAGACTCGACGCCGCCCTGGCTGACCCTGGTGGGCATCGGCGAGGACGGTTATCCCGGCCTCGGCAAGCAGGCCCGGCGTGCCCTGCTGCAAGCCAGCCGGATCGTCGGCGCGGCACGCCAGCTGGAACTGCTGCCGCCGTGCATCGGCGCCGCCCGCGAAACCTGGCCGACGCCGTTCTCCCTGGAACCATTGCTGGCCCGGCGCGGCCAGCCGACCTGCGTGCTGGCCAGCGGCGACCCGATGCTGTTCGGCGTCGGCGCCAGTCTCGCCCGGCAACTGCCGGCGACCGAACTGCGGGTCCTGCCGGCGCCCTCCTCCCTCTCGCTGGCCGCCGCCCGCCTCGGCTGGGCCCTGCAGGAGGTCGCCTGCCTGTCGCTGGTGGCGCGTCCGCTGGCGGCGCTGCAGGCACAGGTCCACGACGGCCGGCGCCTGCTGGTCCTCAGCAACGACGGCGACAGCCCGGCCGCCATCGCCCGCCTGTTGAGCGCCCGTGGCTTCGGCGCCAGTCGCCTGAGCGTGCTGGAACACCTCGGCGGGCCGCTCGAGCGCCGTCTCGACGGCCTCGCCGGCGACTGGTCGCTGCCGCGCGCCGCCGATCTCAACCTGGTGGCGGTGGAATGCCGCGCCGGCACCGGCGCCGTGCGCCTGCCGCTGACCCCGGGCCTGGCCGACGAAGCCTATCGCCACGACGGCCAGTTGACCAAGCGCGACGTCCGCGCCGTGACCCTGGCGCGCCTGGCGCCCTGCCCCGGCGAGCTGCTCTGGGACGTCGGCGCCGGTTGCGGCTCCATCGGCATCGAATGGATGCGCGCGCACCCCAGTTGCCGGGCGATCGCCATCGAAGCCAACGACGAGCGCCAGGAACATATCCGCCACAACCGCGACGCCCTCGGCGTACCGTCCCTGCACCTGGTCGCCGGCAGCGCCCCGGAGGCGCTGCTGGAACTGCCCGAGCCGGACGCCATCTTCATCGGCGGCGGGGTCACCGCCGAGGGCGTGCTGGAAACCTGCTGGGAGCGCCTGCGGCCCGGCGGCCGCCTGCTCGCCAACGCGGTCACCCTGCAGAGCGAACGGGTGCTGCTCGACTGGCAGCAACGCCTGGGGGGCGACCTCACCCGCCTCGGCGTCGCCCACGCGCGACCGCTGGGCGGTTTCGATACCTGGCGCCAGGCCTTGCCGATCACTCTGCTGGAATTGCGCAAACCCGCCGCCAGGAAGCCTCCCCGCGATGCGTGAGGAAACCCCCGAGCAGCCCGCGCCGTTGCGCAGCGGCTACACCACCGGCAGTTGCGCCACCGCCACCAGCCTGGCGGCGGCGCGCCTGCTGCTGGGCGGCACGACCAGCGACGCGGTGCAGATCGTCCTGCCCAAGGGCCAGCAGGTGCTGATGCGCCTGGAATTCTGCCGCGCCTGGGAAAACGGCGCGGAAGCCGGCACCCTCAAGGATGCCGGCGACGATCCCGACGTCACCCACGGCGCCCTGGTGTTCGCCCGGGTGCGCCTGGGCGCCGAGCCTGGCGTGCGCTTCCATGCCGGCCCCGGGGTCGGTACGGTGACCCGCCCAGGGCTGACCCTGGCGGTCGGCGAGCCGGCGATCAATCCGGTGCCGCGACAGATGATCGAACGCCACCTCGCCCAGCTCGCCGCCGAACGGGGCTACGCCGGCGGCTTCGAGGTCGCCATCGGCGTGGAGGGCGGCACCGAGCTGGCGCTGAAGACCATGAACCCGCGCCTGGGCATCCTCGGCGGGCTGTCGATCCTCGGCACCAGCGGCATCGTCCGGCCGTTCTCCTGCTCGGCCTATATCGCCTCGATCCATCAGGGCATCGATGTCGCTCGCGCCAACGGCGTCCGTCACATCGCCGCCTGTACCGGCAACGCCAGCGAGGACGCCATGCGCCGGCGCTATGGGCTGCCGGAGATCGCCCTGATCGAGATGGGCGACTTCGCCGGCGCGGTGCTCAAGCACCTGCGCAAGGCACCGGTGGAAAAACTCAGCCTGTGCGGCGGCTTCGGCAAGATCAGCAAGCTCGCCGGCGGCCACCTCGACCTGCACAGCCGCCACTCCAGTATCGACCTGCCGCAACTGGCCGGCTGGGCTGCCGCGCTCGGCGCCAGCGCCGCGCTACAGGACTGCATGCGCGCCGCCAACACCAGCCAGCAGGCGCTGGCCCAGGCACACGCCGAGGGCGTGGCCCTGGGCGATGCGGTCTGCGCCCACGCCCTGCGCTTCGCCCGCGGCATCGTGCCCACCGAGGTGGCGCTGGAAGTCTTCGCCATCGACCGCCAGGGCAACCTGGTCGGCCAGGCCTGCGAGGAGCGCCGATGAAGCGCCTGTTGCTGCTCGGCGGGATCGGTGAGGCCCTGGCCCTCGCCCGCCGGCTCGGTCCGGCGCATCTCTACAGCCTCGCCGGGCTGGGCAAGGTGCCCGGCGACCTGGCCTGCCGGGTCCGGGTCGGCGGCTACGGCGGCGCCGAAGGGCTGGCGGCGTTCATCGACGAGCAGGGCTTCGACCTGCTGGTGGACGCCACCCACCCCTACGCCGCACGGATCAGCCAGAACGCCGTGCGCGCCGCGCGACTGGCCGGAGTGCCCTGCTGGGCGCTGCGCCGGCCCGGCTGGCAGGCCGGGCCCGGCGACGACTGGCGCGAGGTAGCCGACTGGCGCGAGCTGATCACCGCCCTCGCACCCTTCCGCCGTCCGCTGTTCACCCTCGGCCGCGAACCGCTGGAGCATCTCGGCCAGGTCCCGCCGCACCAGCACTGGACCGTGCGCTGCCTGCAAGGCCAGCCGGCCGCGCCGCGCGCCGAGGTGATCGGCGCGCGCGGGCCGTTCAGCCTGGATGGCGAACGGGCGTTGTTCGAGCGCCTCGCCTGCGACGTGCTGGTGAGCAAGAACAGCGGTAGCCAGGCCACCCAGCCGAAGCTCCAGGTGGCGCGGGAAATGGGCCTGCCGGTGCTGGTCCTGGCACGTCCGGCGCTGCCGCCGGCGGACCGCGAGTTCGCCGACGGCGAGGCGCTGCTGGCGGCAATCCGCGATTGGGAAAGCGCCTGAAGCGAACGCCCACCCACTCGCCGCGACCTGTCCCGCCCCGTCTCCGATGCCGCTCACGCCGCGCTGAGATGCTCGTAGAGAATGGTCGCACCGACCAGGATCAGCACCACCCCGCCGACCATCTCCGCGCGCTTGCCGGTCACTGCGCCGAGCGCCCGGCCGAGCATGGTGCCGAGGGTGACCATGGTCATGGTGGCCAGGCCGATGGCGCCAGCGGCGAGGAAGATGTTGACGTCGACGAAGGCCAGGCCGACGCCCACCGCCAGCGCGTCGATGCTGGTGGCCAGCGCCGTCACCGCGAGAATCCAGAACGAATGCTGGCCGGGCTTTTCCTGTTCCGTCGCATGATCCGCGCGCAGGCCGTTGTGGATCATGTGCAGGCCGAGCAGCACCAGCAGGACGAAGGCGATCCAGTGGTCCCAGTCGGCGACGAACTGGCTGGCGGCCTGGCCAAGCAGCCAGCCGACCAGAGGGGTGATCGCCTCGATCACGCCGAAGATTATCCCGGTGCGCAGCGCCTCCGACAGGCGCGGCCGATCCAGGCTGGAGCCCTTGCCGATGGCCGCGGCGAAGGCATCGGTGGACATGGCGAAGGCGAGGAAGATCAGGGAAACGGGATTCACGCGGATACTCCAGCCGGGCATGAGTCAACGACATGACCCCGCGGCCCGGCTTCGGCGCAGGAATGTCGTTGGTCTCACCAATCCGGATGGATGCGCTGGCCATGGCGGGTTGCCAAGAATGTTGACCAGCGCGCCGTCAACGGGTGACGGCAGGCTACTCCCCAAGGAAGGCCGGCAGCATAGCAGGCCGGCGTGAAGAAAATGTGATGACCCGGGAAGCTGCGCCGGGGCGTGGGTCCGGCGAAGAAAGACTGCACAGGTGAATTGTTATAGTATAACATTTTATTCAATCCAGATCGTTCAAGGCTTGACTGGAAACGGTGCGGATGTTCCCATCCGGCCCGTTCCAGGTGCCTCCTGCCGCCGCGCAGGAGGTGAAACGGGAAGCCGGTGCGTCACTTCGGTGATCAGTCCGGCGCTGCCCCCGCAACGGTAAGCGAGCGAAATCCTCTTCAGGCCACTGTGCTCCGGCATGGGAAGGCGAGGATTTCACGACCCTCGCAAGCCCGGAGACCGGCCTGCAACGCCCTGTTGGCACACCCGCGGTGGGCGGGAGCGAGCCGGTTGTTCGAGGCGCTGTCGCGCCTGCGATTTCCTGCGCGTTCCGTCCTGCCCGGTCATGAGATGGAACGCCCATGCCCCGCTTCAGCCGTTTGCGCACCGAGCCTTTCGCCCTCGGCCTATCCACCAGCCTGCTGCTGGTACCGCCCGCCCTCGCCGAAACCGAGGAAGCCGCCCTCGCCCTGCCCAGCCAGTTGGTCAGCGTTCGCCAGGACCCCGCCGAACTCGACCACATCGACCTCGCCACTCCGGTCAGTGCCGGTTCGCGCCTGGGCCTCAGCGCCCTGGACACCCCGGCGAGCACCAGCAGCATCAGCGGCGAGGAAGTTCGCCGGCGCAACAACCCCAGCGTCCAGGCCGCCGTCACCCGCAGCCCCGGCATCAGCTTCATCGGCACCCCAGGAGATGGCGGTACCGGCCTCTCGGCGCGCGGCTTCAGCGGCCACGCATCGGTGATGCAACTGTTCGACGGCACGCGCCTGTACACCGGCATGGGCACGGTGAACTTCCCCAGCGATCCGTGGATGGTCGAGCGCATCGACGTGATCCGCGGCCCGGCCTCGGTGCTGTACGGCGAAGGCGCCACCGGCGCGGTGATCAACGTGGTGCCGAAGAAGCCTTTCGCCGGCGAGATCCGCAACCACCTGCGCCTCGGCTACGGCTCCTACGACAACCGCCAGTTGGCCCTGGACAGCGGCGGCTCGCTGACCGACAGCCTCAGCTACCGGCTCAACCTGAACCAGCAGCAGAGCCACGGCTGGATCGACCGTGGCGACTCGCGCAACCTGGGCATCAGCGCGGCGCTGCGCTGGCAGGCCAGCGACGATCTGGCCTTCACCCTCGCCCACGACTATGGCGACCAGGAGCCGATGAACGACTTCGGCACCCCGCTGGTCGGCGGCAAGTACCACAAGCGCCTGCGCGAGAAGAACTACAACGTGCGCAACGACGTGCAGCGCTACAACGACCAGTGGACCCGCCTGACCAGCGACTGGAGCCTTTCCGACAGCGTCACCGCGAGCAACCAGCTGTACTACATCAAGGCCCGCCGTCACTGGCGCAACGCCGAAACCTACGAATGGGACGTCCCGCGCGAAGAGCTGTTGCGCAGGGACTACCTGCGCATCAGCCACGAGCAGGAGCAGATCGGCGACCGCCAGACCTTCGCCTTCCAGCACGCCCTGTTCGGCCTCGACAGCCGCACCCTGGTCGGCGCCGAGTACAACCGCATCCGCTTCCGCCTGACCAACAACTCGCCCTATACCGATGTCGGCGGCGACTACATCGACCCCTGGCACCCCGCGCCCGGCTACTTCGAAAGCCGCTCGCCCTACCGGCCGCACTCGCGCAGCCAGACCCGCACCTTCGCCCTGTTCGCCGAGAACCGCCTGCAACTCAACGAGCGCCTGTCGCTGGTGACCGGGGTGCGCCGCGACCAGAACCATATCGACCGCGACGACCTGCGCGCCGGCACCCGCAGCGACCGCAGCCTGCAGGGTGGCAACTGGCGCGCCGGGCTGGTCTTCGCGCTGACCCCGGAACTGTCGCTGTACGGCCAGTACTCCACCAGCGAGGACGGCGTGAGCAACCTGATCACCCTCAACGCGGCCCAGCAGCAAATGGACCTGACCCACTCGAAGCAGACCGAGGTCGGCCTCAAACAGCTGTTCCCGGACGGTCGCGGCGAATGGACCCTGGCCGCCTACCATATCGTCAAGAAGAAGCTGCTCAGCGCCAACCCGCTGCCGCCGCACGACGCGCAGCAGGTCGGCCAGCAGAGTTCGGACGGCCTGGAGGCCAGCCTGGAACTGAACCTGGCCCAGGACTGGCGGCTGTCGGCGAACGCCGCGCTGGTGCGTGCCGAATACGACGACTTCGACGAAACGATCGACAAGCAGACCTACTCGCGCAACGGCAACCGCCCCAGGAACGTGCCGCGGCGCACCGCCAACCTCTGGCTGGACAAGTCCTTCGCCGATACCCTGCGCGTCGGCGCCGGGCTGCGCTACGTCGACCGGCGCTACGCCGACGCCGCCAACCAGGCCAGCCTGCCCGGCTACACGGTGGTCGACGCCAACCTGGGCTGGCGGGTACGGCCGGACCTGACCCTCGGCCTTGAGCTGTACAACCTGTTCGACCGCCAGTACGCCCTGGCTGACAACAACAACGGCCAGCAATGGATCATGGGCCAGCCGCGCTCGTTCAACGTCACCGCCGACTTCAGTTTCTGAAGCCGGCACCGCGGCAATCGTCTCTGCTGAACCACCGGACCTGCGAGTAGCCATGTCGTCCCTTCACCTCGATGCCCTGCACTGGTCGCCCGACGCCTCCACCGAGTTGCTGCGCGGCGTGCACCTGGAAGTCCCGGCCGGCAGCTTCGTCGGCCTGATCGGCCCCAACGACAGCGGCAAGACCAGCCTGCTGCGCTGCGCCTTCCGCTATGCGCGACCGCAGCGCGGCCGGGTGGTGCTCGACGGCGACGACCTCTGGCGCCAGCCGCCGCGCTGGGCCGCCCGGCGCATCGCGGTGGTGTTGCAGGAATTCCCCGAGGACTTCGGCCTCGCCGTCGAGGACGTGGTCGCCATGGGCCGCACGCCGCACAAGGGCCTGTTCGACGGCCACGGCGCGGACGACCGCCAGCGGGTCCGCCAGGCGCTGCTCCAGGTCGGTCTCGAAGGGCGTGCCGCGAGCCCCTTCGCCAGCCTCTCCGGTGGCGAGAAGCAGCGCGCCCTGCTGGCTCGCGCGCTGGTCCAGGAACCGCGCCTGCTGATCCTCGACGAACCGACCAACCACCTCGACCCGCGCTACCAGCTGGAGCTTCTGCGCCTGCTGCGCGGCCTCGGCCTGAGCACCCTGGCGAGCTTCCACGACCTCAACCTGGCGGCGGCCTTCTGCGACCGCCTCTACGTGCTCGACGGCGGGCGCATCGTCGCCCAGGGCACGCCGACCGAGGTGCTCGACGCCGACCTGCTGTGGCGGGTGTTCGGCGTCCGCGCCCTGGTCGACCGCCACCCCCTCGCCGACCACCCGCGCCTGACCTGGATTACCCAAGCATGAAGCACCCGCTCCTGCACCACCTGCTGCTCGGCGCCCTGCTCGCCTGCGCCGATGCCGCGCTGGCCGAGCGCTACCCGCTCAGCGTGCGCAGTTGCGAGCGCGAAGTGACGTTCGAGCGCGCGCCGTCGCGCGCGGTCAGCCACGACATCAACCTCACCGAGATGATGGTCGCCCTCGGTCTGCAGACGCGCATGGTCGGCTATACCGGCATCAGCGGCTGGTGGAAGAATGCCGATCCCGGATTGATCGCCGCGCTCAAGCCGCTGCCCGAGCTGGTGGCGCGCTACCCCACGGCGGAAACCCTGCTCGATGTCGACGCCGACTTCTTCTTCGCCGGTTGGGGCTACGGCATGCGCGTCGGCGGCGACCTCACTCCGGCCAGCCTGGAGCCGCTGGGGGTGAAGGTCTACGAGCTGAGCGAATCCTGCGCGCAGATCGGCGAGCCGCGCCGCGCCAGCCTCGACGAGCTGTACCGCGACCTGCGCAACCTGGGACGGATCTTCGACGTCGAACCGCGCGCCGAGCGCCTGGTCGCCAGCCTCCAGGCACGCATCGAGCGCGCCCGCGCCGGCATCCCGGCGAACGCCGAGGCGCCGCGGGTGTTCCTCTACGACAGCGGCGAGGACCGCCCCTTCACCTCTGGCCGCCTGGGCATGCCGCAGGCGCTGATCGAGGCCGCCGGCGGTCGCAGCGTGACCGACGACGTGGCGGCCAGCTGGACCCAGGTCAACTGGGAAAGCGTGGTCGCCCGCGATCCGCAGGTCATCGTCATCGTCGACTACGGCGAGACCAGCGCCGCGCAGAAGCAGCGTTTCCTCGAAGAGAACCCGGCGCTGCGCAGCCTGACCGCGATCCGCGAGCGACGCTTCATCGTCCTGCCCTATAACCAGGCCACGCCAGGCATCGGCAACGCCGCGGCGATAGAAACCCTGGTCGCCGGCCTCCACCCTCGGGCGCCACGTCCATGACCCTGTTCCGCAGCCCTCGCGCCTATTGCCTGTTGCTGGGCAGCCTGGTCCTGTTGCTCGGCCTGTCCTGCGTGGTCGCCCTCGGCTTCGGTCCGGCGCGACTGGACAGCGGCCTGGTCGGCCGCATCGTCCTCCAGCGCCTGTTCGGCGTGGCGGCGGAGCCCGGTGCCTGGAGCGCCGGCCAGGAGCACATCGTCTGGCTGATCCGCGCCCCACGGGTACTGCTCGGTGCCTGCGTCGGCGCCGGCCTGGCGCTGGTGGGAGCGGCGCTGCAGGCGGTCACGCGCAATCCGCTGGCCGATCCGCACCTGCTCGGCGCCACCTCCGGCGCGACCCTCGGCGCGGTGCTGGTGGTGCTCTACATCGGCGAGGTGATCGGCCTGCTGACCCTGCCGCTGGCGGCCTTCCTCGGCGCCCTCGGCAGCATGCTGCTGGTGCTCGGCGTGGCCAGCCGCGGCGGCCGCCTGGGCAGCGACCGGCTGTTGCTGGCGGGGGTCGCGGTGTCCTTCGTGCTCCTGGCGCTGGCCAACCTGCTGCTGTTCCTCGGCGACCACCGCGCCGCCTCCTCGGTGCTGTTCTGGATGCTCGGCGGCCTCGGCCTGGCGCGCTGGTCGCTGATCTGGCTGCCGGCGCTGTGCGTGGCCGGCGGCCTGCTGGTACTGCTCGGGCTGGGCCGTGCGCTGAACGCGCTGATGGCTGGCGAACAGACCGCCGTGACCCTCGGCCTGGACGCCCGTCGCGTACGCCTGTGGGTCTTCGTCTGCTGCTCGCTGCTGACCGGCGTGCTGGTCTCGGTGAGCGGCGCCATCGGCTTCGTCGGTCTCATGCTGCCGCACGCCGCGCGCCTGCTGGTGGGTGCCGAGCACCGCCGACTGCTGCCGGTGTGCGCCCTGCTCGGCGCGCTGTTCCTGGTCTGGATGGATGTCGCCGCGCGCACCCTGATCGCCCCCCAGGACCTGCCCATCGGCATCGCCACCGCGGCCATCGGTGGGCTGTTCTTCATTCTCCTGCTGCGTCGCCGCAGCTGATCAGAACAGATCCAGCGGGATCTTCAGGTAGCGCACCCCGTTGCCTTCCACCGGCGGCAGGTTGCCGCCGCGCATGTTGACCTGGATCGCCGGCAGCATCAGGGACGGCATGCCGAGGGTGGCATCGCGCTGCTGGCGCATGGCGACGAACGCCTCCTCGTCGACGCCTTCGCGGACGTGCACGTTGTGCCGGCGCTGCTCGCCGACGCTGGTTTCGCAGCGGTGCTCGTCGCGGCCGGGAGCCGTGTAGTCATGGCACATGAACAGGCGGGTCGCGTCGGGTAGCGCGAACAGGCGCTGGATCGAGCGATACAGCTGGCGCGCGTCGCCGCCGGGGAAATCGCAGCGGGCGGTGCCGTAGTCGGGCATGAACAGGGTATCGCCGACGAAGGCGCTGTCGCCGACCAGGTAGGTCATGCACGCCGGGGTATGCCCCGGGGTATGCAGCGCGCGGCATTCCAGGGCGCCGATGCGGAACGACTCGCCGTCCTCGAACAGGTGCTCGAACTGGCGGCCGTCCACCGGGAACGCCTCGCCCAGGTTGAACAGGCCGGAGAATTTCGCCTGCACCTGGGTGATTCGCGCGCCGATGGCCAGGCACCCGCCCAGTTCGCGCTGCAGGAAGATGGCCGCCGACAGGTGGTCGGCGTGCACGTGGGTCTCCAGCAGCCATTCCACCTGCAGGTCGTGCTGGCGAACGTGGGCGATCAGGCGTTCGGCGCTGGCATGGCTGGTGCGCCCGGCGGCCGGGTCGTAGTCGAGCACCGGGTCGACGATGGCGCAGGCGCGGCTGGACGGGTCGCGCACCACATAGCTGTAGGTGGAGGTGGCCGGGTCGAAGAAGGCAGTGATGTCGGGTTTCAACATGGAGGTTCCTTGCGCGGCGTGCTGACGGCGACCGCACCATGGCTACGGATCGTCCCACCATAGCCAACCCGGGCCCCGCGTACCAACCCACAGGTTTGTCAGGAAGCTACCGGACCGCCTCAAAGCAGCAGGGCGGCCCAGGCCGAGGCCAGCAGCAACAGCGCCATGCCCTGGTTGAAGCGCTTCATCAGCGACGGCGAGCGCAGCAGCCGCGCGCTGCCGACGCCGAGCAAGGCCCAGCTGGCCAGGCACGGCAGCGAAACCAGGAAGAACAGCAACGCCAGCAGGCCGATCCGCCCGGCCTGTCCGGCGCCTTCCCCGGCGAACAGCGCCAGCGCGGCGAGGGCCATCATCCAGGCCTTGGGATTGACCAGTTGCAACGCCGCGCCGCCGAGCACGCCGAGGCGCCGCGGCGGCTCCGCGCCGTCGATGCCGCCCGCGCTGCGGAACAGGCTCCAGGCCAGGTAGCTGAGCCAGCCGACGCCAAGCCAGGCGAGCCCCTGCTGGAGCAACGGGTGGCGCCGCAGCAGCTCGCCCAGGCCGAGCCCGAGCAGCAGGATCAGCGCCGCCACCGCCGCGCAGGCGCCGAGCACGATCGGCCAGGCGGCGGCCAGGCCGTGGCGCTGGCTGTTGCTCAGGACCAGGATGTTGGTCGGTCCGGGGGTGATCGAGGCGACGACGGCGAACAGCAGGAAGGGCGCGAGGGATTGCATGGACGGGCTCCTGTGGCGGGGGAGCCTTCATCCTGGCGGCGCACCGGGCCTCAGTCTGGAAGCTGGGTGCACTGCCTGCGGTAGGCCGCCGGAGTCATCCCGTAGGCGCGCCGGAACCAGCGGCCGAGATGGCTCTGGTCGGCGAAGCCGAGGGCGCTGGCGAGGTCCGCCGGTTGCCCGCCGACAGCGAGCATCTGCCGCGCCTTGGCCAGCCGCAACTGGACCAGGTAGGCGTAGGGTGGCAAGCCGTAGGCGGCCTTGAATGCACGGTTCAGGCGGAAGCGGTCGGTACCGCAGGCGCTGGCCAGCTCGTCCAGGCCGATGTCCTGGTAGAAGTGCGCATGCAGGTAGTCGCGGGCTTTCTGCGCCACCAGCGGCAGGCGCGGATCGAACGGCTTCGCCTCGCGCCAGCCGAGGTGCACGCGCAGCCGCTCCAGCACCAGCTCCAGGGCGGTCTGCCGCAGCAGTCGCAGCTCGCGGCCATGCAGGACGCGGAAGGCCTGGGCGATGGCCAGGGTCAGGCGCGGGTCTTCGGTGAGGTTGGCGTGGAAGCCGGGATCGCGGTCGCTGGGCGCGTCGTCGAAGGTCGCCCGCAGTTCGCGCCGCAACCAGTCCGGCTGCAGGTACAGCATCGAGTAGGTGAAGCCGCCGGCGATCGGCGCGCGGCCGTCGTGGATCTCCCCCGGCTCGACCAGGAATACCTGGCCGGCGGTGCTGTCGTGTCGGCGTCGGCGGCAGTTGAATTGCTGCACGCCGATCTCGGTGTAGCCGATCAGGTAGCTGTCGTGCCAATGCGGATCGTAGGCGTGGCCCTCGAAATGGGCGCGCAGGGTCTCGATCCCGGTCTCGGCGTCGCGGGCCAGGTCGATCCAGTCTCGGCTGCCCATCGTGCGTCAGGTCTTCCCACTCGTTGGTTTCGTCGTCGCGACTATAACGCGCCCGTCCCGGGGTTCTAGAAGATTCGTGCAGCCGGCTGCGCTCCTCCGGAGGCGGGAATTGATCGGCGTTTCTGGACAATCTATCCAGGCCGCCGCGATTACTCCGCAAGGCCGCCCTCCCTAGACTGGGTTCTCCACTCACCGCAGGAGAAACACCCCATGGTCGACCACTCCATCAAAGGCAAGACCGTCCTCGTCACCGGCGGCGCCAAGAACCTGGGTGGGCTGATCGCCCGCGATCTCGCCGCCCACGGCGCGAAGGCCATCGCCATCCACTACAACAGCGCCGCGAGCAAGGCCGACGCCGACGCCACCGTCGCCGCGCTGCAGGCAGCCGGGGCCAAGGCGGTAGCGCTGCAGGGCGATCTCACCAGCGCCGCGGCCATGGAAAAGCTGTTCGCCGACGCCATCGCCGCGGTGGGCAAGCCGGACATTGCCATCAACACCGTCGGCAAGGTGTTGAAGAAGCCTTTCACCGAGATCAGCGAGGCCGAATACGACGAGATGAGCGCGGTCAATGCCAAGTCTGCGTTCTTCTTCCTGCGCGAAGCCGGCAAGCACGTCAACGACAACGGCAAGATCTGCACCCTGGTGACCTCCCTGCTTGGCGCCTATACCCCGTACTACGCCGCCTATGCCGGCACCAAGGCGCCGGTGGAGCACTTCACCCGCGCCGCCTCCAAGGAATTCGGCGCGCGCGGCATCTCGGTCACCGCGGTCGGCCCGGGTCCGATGGACACGCCCTTCTTCTATCCCGCCGAGGGCGCCGACGCGGTGGCCTACCACAAGACCGCAGCGGCGCTGTCGCCCTTCTCCAGGACCGGCCTGACCGACATCGAGGACGTGGTGCCGTTCATCCGCCACCTGGTCAGCGAAGGCTGGTGGATCACCGGCCAGACCATCCTCATCAACGGCGGCTACACCACCAAGTGACCCAGCGTCCCGGTCGCCGCCACGGCGACCGGCACCTGTCCGGGAAAGACCCCATGCACGTGACCCTGGTAATCGCCGGCGGGATCATCCTGCTCGGCCTGTTCCTGCTCTTCGGCGAACTCTGGGAGGCCGGGCCGGCGCCCGCTGCCGGCCTGTTCCTGCCGACCTGGCTGGCCGTCGCGCTGGTCAACCTGTGGGTCGGCGTCCAGCACGCCGGCTACGGCTTGCGCGAAGAACTGCCGATCCTGCTGCTGGTCTTCCTGGTCCCGGCGGCCCTGGCCGGCGTAGCGTTCTGGCTGGCGCCGCGCTAGGCGGCGGCGCTTCAGACGCGGAAACGCCCGACCAGCCGCGCCAGTTCCGAGGACAGCTCGGACAGCCGGCGGCTGGCCCCGGTACCCTGCTCCGAATGTTCCGCCGCCTGGGCGGAAAGCTCGCGCACCTCGCTGATGTTGCGGGCGATTTCGTCGATCACCCGGCTCTGCTCCTCGCAGGCCGAGGCGATCTGCGCGGCGAGGTCGTTGATCCGCCCCACCGCGTCGCCGGTGGCGGCCAGCACGCCGTCGACCCCGGCGGCGCGCTCGACGCTGTCGCGCGCCTTGAGGCTGCCCGACTGCATGGCCCGCACGGCGTTCTGCACCCCGGCCTGGAGGCGCTCGATGCGCGCCTGGATGTCCTTGGTCGAATCCTGGGTGCGCGCCGCCAGCGCCCGCACCTCGTCGGCCACCACGGCGAAACCGCGACCCTGCTCGCCGGCCCGCGCGGCCTCGATGGCGGCGTTGAGGGCAAGCAGGTTGGTCTGTTCGGCGATGCCCTTGATCACCGTCAGCACCGCGTCGATGCTGGCGGTTTCCTGGGCCAGTTGCTGGATGCTCTCGGAACTGCTCTCCACTTCCTGCGCCAACTGGCGGATCACCTCGATGGTCGCTTCCACCACGTTGGCGCCCTCGCGCGCCTGCCGGCGGGCGTCATCGGCCACCTGCGCGGCGCTCTGGGCGTTGCGCGCCACCTCCTGGACGGCACTGCTCATCTGCGTCGCGGCGGTGCTGACCTGGTCCACCGACGCGTGCTCGCTGTTGATCAGACGATCGTTGGCGGCGGTCATGCCGGCCAGCGAACCGGCGGAATCGGCAACCTCGCCGGTGACCCGGCCGACCTCGCGGATCAGCGGCTGCAACTTGTCGAGGAAGGCGTTGAAGGCGCTGCCGAGGCGGCCGGGTTCGTCGCGCGAAGTGACCTCCAGGCGCACGCGCAGGTCACCATCGCCGTTGGCGATCTCTTCCAGGCGTTGCAGCAGGCGCTGCAACGGACGGGTCACCAGGCCGGGGAACACCAGTACCAGCGACAGGCACACCAGCAGGCCGAACGCCACCAGCGCCACCTGCTGCCAGCGGTGGCGCTCGCCCAGCGCGGAGGACGCCTCGCCGTCGGCGGCCGCGGCCGCCTCTTCCATCTCGTCGAGCTGGTTGATCACCTCGCGCATCGCCCCGAACTGGCGATCGCTGTCACCGTAGCTGAGCTGCGCCGCGGCGCTCGGATCGCTGGCCGCCAGGCTCAGCACCCGCGCCGAGGTCGCGCTCCAGAGGGCATAGCCGCGCTCGAACTCGGCGACCTTGGCCAGTTCCGCCTCGCCCGGCTGCATCGCCGCGTACTGGCGCACCCGATCCAGGGCCTGCTGCAGGTTTTCCGCGTGATCGTTCCTCAGGCCGGCGATCTGCTCGGCGTTCAGGAGGCTATCGAGCAGGCTGCGCTCGGCGACGAAGGCCTGGTAGAGATCGCGGTCGGCGTTGAGCAGCAGGGCGATGCCGGGGAGAAAACGCTTGCCCAGGCGCTGGTTGGATTCGTTCTGCTGGGCGATGCCATGCACGCCGAGCGCGCCCACCAGCAGCAGAAGCACCGCGAGCAGGAGGATCGGCAGGGCGATTTTCCTGCGGAACGATAGGTTAGCGAACCATTGCAGCATGCCGGCATCCTCGCTCGTGGCTTTCCAGGCTATCGGTCGCAGCACGACCGATCTTGAGCGACCGTACGTCCGTGCCAGTAGGAATCAGACTAGCAGGCGCAGGGTTTCGAACAGGCGCCGGTCATCCTTCTTCGCCGAGCGGGCGTGGCGGCGGATCACCTGCAGCAGGCACTCGACGAAGCATTGCGCCGGATTGCTGAGGGCGCCGCCGCGCCGGGTGATGATGCCCAGCCGCCGTGGCTCGAAGGTTTCCCGCAGCGCCAGCGGCACTACCCGGCCGAGCAACGGCGGGGCGGCGCCGATGATCGCCGGCACCCAGGTGCACATGTCGGCCTGCTCCACCAGGGTCTGCAGGATCGCCACGGAGTGCGCGCGAACGATGCGCCGCTCGTCGATCAAGGCGCCGTGGCGCCAGAACAGCTCGCGCATCAGGGTGTCGTGGCCGTCGCCGGTGTAGTTCAACGCCCAGTCCTGTTCCAGCAGTTCGTGGATCGAGCCGCAACCCGCCAGCGGATGCCCCTGGCGGACCAGCACCGCGGTGTCGTAGTCGAGCAGCTTCTCGCAGGCGAATTCCTGGGCCGCCTGGGCGCCGTGCAGCGGGCCGATGGCGAAATCCATGCTGCCGTCGCGAAGCAATGGCTGGGCCACCGCCATCAGGCTTTCGAAAAGCTCCAGGCGCACCTCCGGCATGCGCTCGCGGAACGCCTGCACCGCCTCCGAGAGGAAGGTCAGCGCCACCCAAGGCGTCACCCCGATGCACAGCCGGCCGCTGGCCTGGCCACGCAGGTGGTCGAGTTCGACCTGCGCGTGCTCCAGTTGCTTGAGCACCAGCCGGGCGTGGATCAGCAGCGCCTTGCCGTATTCGGTGAAGGTCAGGCCGCTGGGCGTGCGGACGAACAGCGGCAGATGCTGTTCGGTTTCCAGTTCGCGCAGCGCGCGGGTCACGGCCGCCTGGGAAATCCCCAGGGCGCGGGCGGCGGCGCGGATGCCGCCGGCGTCGGCACTGGCGACCAGGGCTTGCAACTGGTGGAGTTTCACGGGCTTACCGAGGTGACAACGAAAGGTTGTCATCATAGCCAAAGCGAGCCTCCCCGCCAGTCCCCCGCTTGCCTACCATCGGCTTCGACAACGCCCTGCCGCCCACCGGTCGGAGCCCTTGAGGAGAACAAGAAGAATGACCGAGCCTGCCGTCCTGCCCGCCATCGCGGCGCTGCGGGAAGAGATGGTTACCTTGCGCCGCCACATCCATGCCCACCCGGAGCTGGGTTTCGAGGAACGGCGAACCGCCGCGCTGGTCGCCGAATGCCTGGAGGCCTGGGGCTACCAGGTCAGCCGTGGGGTGGGTCGCACCGGCGTGGTCGGCACCCTGTGCCGCGGCGAGGGCCCCGCGCTGGGCCTGCGCGCCGACATGGACGCGCTGCCGATCCAGGAAGCCACCGGCCTGCCCTACGCCAGCCAGGTGGACGGCGTGATGCACGCCTGCGGCCACGACGGCCACACCGCGATGCTCCTCGCCGCGGCCAGGCACCTGGTCGAGTCGCCGCACTGGCGCGGCACCCTGCAACTGATCTTCCAGCCTGCCGAAGAGGGCCTCGGCGGTGCCCGCGCGATGCTCGACGACGGGCTGCTGGAGCGCTTCCCCTGCGACGCCATCTTCGCCATGCACAACGTCCCGGGATACCCCGTCGGCCACCTGGGTTTCCATCCCGGCCCCTTCATGGCCTCGGCCGACACCGTGGTCATCCGCGTGATCGGCAGCGGCGGCCACGGCGCGGTGCCGCAGCGCACCGTCGACCCGGTGGTGGTCTGCTCCGCCATCGTGCTGGCCTTGCAGAGCATCGTCTCGCGCAACGTCGACCCGCAGGACACCGCGATCGTCAGCGTCGGCGCGATCCATGCCGGGACGGTCTCCAACGTGATCCCGGCCAGCGCCGAAATGATCCTCAGCGTCCGCGCCCTGACCGCGGAAACCCGTGCCCTGCTGGAGCGCCGCATCGGCGAACTGGCCCGCGGCCAGGCCGCCAGCTTCGGCGCGCGGGCGGAGGTCGACTACCGGCATTGCCATCCGGTGCTGGTCAACCATCCCGGGCAGACCGCGTTCGCCCGCGAGGTGGCCCGCGACTGGCTGGGCGAGGAATGCCTGATCGACGGACTGCGGCCGTTCACCGCCAGCGAGGATTTCGCCTTCATCCTCGAACGCTGTCCCGGCAGCTACCTGGTGATCGGCAACGGCCAGGGCGAGAGCGGCTGCCAGTTGCACAACCCCGGCTACGACTTCAACGACGACTGCCTGGCCGTCGGCGCCAGCTACTGGGTGCGACTGGCCGAGCGCTTCCTGGCCTGAGCCAGGGTTTTCAACGGGCGCGCGGCCTGGCGCGCGCGAATCGACAGAGGACAACCACAATGACAAGAACCCTCGGCAGCATCGCCCTCTCCCTCCTCCTCGCCGCACCGGCCGGCGCCGCCGACTGGACCGGCAAGGTCCTGCGCCTGGGCGTCGACCCGACCTACCCGCCGCTCGAATACAAGCAGCCGGACGGCCGCCTGGCAGGCTTCGGCATCGAGATCGGCGAAGCCCTCTGCGCGGAGCTGCGAGCCCGCTGCGAATGGGTCGAAAGCAACTGGGACGGCATCATCCCGGCGCTGCTGTCGCGCAAGATCGACGCCATCGTCTCGTCGATGACCATCACGCCGAAACGCGCACAGCACATCGCCTTCACCGACCGCGTCTCCAACGCGCCGAGCCGCCTGGTGGTACGCCGCGGCTCAGCGCTCCTGCCCGACGCCGAGAGCCTGCGCGGCAAGCGCGTGGGGGTCGGCCAGGGCTCCAACCAGGAGGCCTACGCCAAGGCCGAATGGGCCGCCAAGGGGGTGCGGGTCGTCTCCTACCAGAACCAGGACCAGGTCTACGCCGACCTCGTCATGGGCCGCCTCGACGCCTCGCTGCAAGGCGCGGTGCAGGCCAGCTACGGCTTCCTCGACAAGCCGGTCGGCAAGGATTTCGAACTGGCCGGAGCGGTGCTGGACGACCCCCGCTACTTCGGGGTCGGCGACGGCATCGGCCTGCGCAAGGAAGACGTGGCGCTGCGCGAGGACCTGAACAAGGCGCTGGCGACGATCCGCGCCAACGGGACCTACGCGCGAATCAACGCCCGCTACTTCGATTTCGACCTCTACGGCGCGCCCTGAACGGCGTCCGGCCGTTTTTCACCTCGACCGACAACAACAAGCAATGGAGAGTGAAATGTTCCTCGACGGCTTCGGCCCGCAGATACTCGCCGGCACCCTGGTGACCCTGAAACTGGCGCTGGGCTCCCTGCTCGGCGCCGTGCTCATCGGCCTCCTCGGCGCCAGCGCCAAGCTCGCCGCCAACCGCCCGCTGCGCGCCCTGGCCAGCGGCTATACGACGCTGATCCGCAGCGTCCCCGACCTGGTCATCATGCTGTTGCTGTTCTTCAGCCTGCAGATCCTCCTCAACCGCGTCACCGACGCCCTCGGCATCGGCCAGGTCGACATCGACCCGTTCGCCGCCGGCTGCGTCACCCTGGCGTTCATCTATGGCGCCTACTTCACGGAAACCTTCCGCGGCGCCTTCCAGGCGGTCCCGGCCGGCCAGGTCGAAGCCGCGCAAGCCTACGGCATGGGGCGCTGGCGAGTGTTCCGCCGGGTACTCCTGCCGCAGATGCTGCGCTACGCCCTGCCGGGCATCGGCAACAACTGGCAGGTGCTGGTCAAGTCCACCGCGCTGGTCTCGATCATCGGTCTCGGCGACCTGGTCAAGGCCACCCAGGACGCCGGCAAGGGCACCCTGCAGTTCTTCCACTTCACCCTGGTCTGCGGGCTGATCTACCTGGCCATCACCGCAATCTCCAACGCCGCGCTGCTGTGGCTGGAGCGGCGCAGCTCGCTGGGCGTCAGGAGGCCGCTGCCATGAACGCGGTACTCGACGAATACTGGCAGGCCTACCTGTGGACCGACGGCCTGCAACTGACCGGACTGGCGATGACCCTGTGGCTGCTGATCCTCGCCGTGGCGCTTGGATTCCTGCTGGCCATCCCGCTGGCGGTGGCGCGGACCTGCGGCAACCCGCTGCTGCGCTACCCGGTCTGGCTCTACACCTACGTGTTCCGCGGCACCCCGCTGTACATCCAGTTGCTGTTCTTCTACACCGGCGTCTACAGCCTGAATGCCATACGCGCCCAGGACTTTCTCAACGCGTTCTTCCGCGACGGCTTCAACTGCACGGTGCTGGCCTTCGTCCTCAACACCTGCGCCTACATGACGGAAATCTTCGCCGGCGCGATCAGGAACACGCCCCACGGCGAAGTGGAAGCGGCGCGCGCCTACGGCATGGGCGGCTTCACCCTCTACCGGCGCATCGTCCTGCCCTCGGCGCTGCGCCGGGCACTGCCGTACTTCAGCAACGAAGTGATCCTGATGCTGCATTCCACCTCGGTGGCGTTCACCGCCACCGTGCCGGACCTGCTCAAGGTGGCCCGCGACGTCAATTCCGCCACCTATGCGCCGTTCCTGTCCTTCGGCATCGCCGGCGCGCTCTACGCCGGCACCGCCTTCCTGCTGATCTGGCTGTTCCGCCGCGGCGAGCTGCGCTGGCTGGCCTACCTCAGACCGCAAACCCACTGACCTCTCCCGGAGACACGCGCATGTACAGCCTGCAGGTCGAAGACATCCACAAGCGCTACGGCAGCCATGAGGTGCTCAGGGGCGTTTCGCTCAGGGCCGGCAAGGGAGACGTGATCAGCATCATCGGCTCCTCCGGCTCGGGCAAGAGCACCTTCCTGCGCTGCGTCAACTTCCTGGAAAAGCCCTGTGCCGGGCGCATCCGCGTCGGCGACGAGGAACTGCGCACCCGTCCCGGCGCCCTGGGCGAGCTGCGCGCCGCCGATCCCCGGCAGTTGCAGAGGATCCGCAGCCGGCTGGCGATGGTCTTCCAGCATTTCAACCTGTGGAGCCACCTGACGGTGCTGGAGAACGTGGTCGAGTGCCCGGTCAACGTCCTGAGAATGAACCGCGACGACGCCGTGGCCCGCGCGCGCCACTACCTGGCCAAGGTCGGCCTGGCGGAGAAGGTCGAACGGCAGTATCCCTGCGAACTCTCCGGCGGCCAGCAACAGCGCGTGGCGATCGCCCGCGCCCTGGCCATGGAGCCGCAGGTGATGCTGTTCGACGAACCGACCTCGGCGCTCGATCCGGAACTGGTCGGCGAAGTGCTGAAAGTCATGCAGCAGTTGGCCGAGGAAGGTCGCACCATGGTCCTGGTCACCCACGAGATGGCCTTCGCCCGCCAGGTTTCCAGCCATGTGATCTTCCTCCACCAGGGCGTGATCGAAGAGCAAGGGACGCCGGACCAGGTGTTCGGCGCGCCGCGCAGCGAGCGCCTGCGCCAGTTCCTCGCCGGCAACCTGAAATGAGCCCGGGGCTCAGCGCGACGGCGCGAGGAAACGCACGAAGACCAGCTCCGGATCACCTTCGTCGAGGTTGTCGATCACCCCGCTCGGCTGGAATCCCTCGCGCTCAAGCAGGCGCCGCATCGGCAGGTTGGAGCGGTTGCAGGAAGTGAACAGGCGGTCGCCACAACAGTCGTCCCGCGCCTGCCGCAGCAAGGCGCTGGCGATGCCGCGCCGGCGGCAGTCGGGGGCGACTGCCGCATCCTAGACGTTTTCACAGGTCAGGGCACGTCGCCGCGGCGCATGATCTATAGTCGCCCGGATCAGCCCCAGAGGATGCCGGACATGCCCCGTTCGATCGTCATCGTCCACGGCTGGAGCGACGATTCGAAGTCGTTCCGCCGCCTCGCCGAGCAGCTGGAAGCCTGGTTCGGCAGCGCGCCGACGCAGATCCGCCTCGCCGACTGGATCTCCCTGCAGGACGACGTCACCTACGCCGACCTCGCCGCCGCCCTGGATCGCGCCTGGACCGCCCAGGGACTGTCGCGGGCGCCGCGCACGGTGGACGTGGTGGTGCACAGCACCGGCGCCCTGGTGCTGCGCGACTGGCTGACCCGCCACTTCGACCCCGCCAGCGCGCCGGTCAAGCGCTTCCTGATGCTCGCCCCGGCCAACTTCGGCTCGCCGCTGGCGCACAAGGGACGCTCCTTCATCGGTCGCGTACTGAAAGGCTGGAACCGCTTCGTCGGGCAGACCGGCACCCAGGTGCTGAAGGGACTGGAGCTGGGCTCGCCGTACTCCTGGCAACTCGCCGAGCGCGACCTGTTCGGCGCCGAGGCCTGGTACGGCGCCGGCCGCCTGCTCGCCACGGTACTGGTGGGCAATGTCGGCTACAGCGGCGTCGAAGCCATCGCCAACGAAGCCGGCGGCGACGGCACGGTGCGGATCGCCACGGCGAACCTCAACGCCTGCCGCCTGAGCCTCGAACTGGATGTCCGCCAGCGCGCCAGGCCCGGCTGGCGCCTGGAAGAATCGCGCGGCGAGATCGCCTTCGCCATCGTCGACGGCGAGAACCACGCCAGCGTGGCGCTGAAGGACCGCGGGCCGAAGAACCCGCATACCCTGGAGCTGATCCGCGCCGCACTGGAGGTCGAGGACGCCGATTACCGGAGCAGCGGCGCAAGCTTCCCCTGGCAGCGCCGCATCGATCAGCTCGACCCCGGCATCGAGCGCCGCTCGCCGCGCTACCTGAACCTGGTCAGCCACGTCTGCGACGACCTCGACCAGGAGGTGCGCGACTACTTCATCCAGTTCTTCCGCAAGCTGAACAGCGACCGGCGTTTCGAGCAGCGCTTCTACGAGCAGGTCATCGCCGACGTCCATCCCTACGAGGACAACCCCGCCTACCGCTCGCTGTACCTGTCGATCGAGTCCCTCGACGACCTGCTCGCCGGCTTCGCCGTGGACACCCTGTCGCTCAGCGTGTCGGCCCAGCCGCCGTTCGATCCGCCGCGCCAGCCGGTCGGCTATACCGCGGTGGGCCCCGGCGACAGCGAAGGCCTGGCGATTCCGCTGGCGCAGGTGCCGCGCTTCCTCGCCGCCCACCGCACCCTGCTGTTGCGCATCCGCCTGACGCGCCTGGTGGACAGCGGCGTATTCGTCTTCAGGAACCCCTGAAACGGCGCCCGGCCCCCCGCTGGGCAGCCACCCAGGCCGGGCGCAGGCGATCACGGTTGGCCTTCGGGCCACTCGACCCGCTGCAATGGCGCGCCGCCGCGCCCGAGGCGATGGACGATGCCGCTGCCCCGGCGCAGATCGACCCGCACCAACCGTCCGCCGTCCTCTCCACGGCCGCTGAGAAGCAGGTTGCGGGCATCCAGGCGGAACAGCCGTTCGGGACGCTCGATGGGCAGCCCCAGGGTCCAGAGCAAGCTGCCGTCGGCAGACACCGAGCTGAGCAGCAGTTCGCTACGCTCGGCCAGGCTGCGCCGGTGCAGCACCAGCCAGTTGCCGTCGACTCGCCAGGGACGGCGCGCCAACCTGGAATCGCCGCCCGGCAGCGCCGAGGCATAGCGACGGTACAACGCCTCCTCGCGCGTCTGCTCGTCGCGCCGGCGACGGTACTCGGCATCCGCCGCCGCCTCCAGGTCGGCGACCCGTTCCCGCCAGGCATCGTGCGCGGCAATCCAGCGTCGTCGTTCCTGGCGGTAGGCGTCACGCGCCGCAAGGAACGCACGGGTACTGGGAAAACGCTCCACGCGCTCGTCGAACTCTTCCGGCGGCTGCGGCTCGGACGGCAGCGACGGACGCTGGCGCTGCCGCTCGGACGGTCGCTCGAGCAGCCGCTGCGGCTCTTCGGCAGCGGCTGGATCGGGCAGCAGGCCAGCCTGCAGGAAGGCCGCGTCGAGCAGTGGACGCAGTCGATTCTCCGCCGGCGACCGCCAATCCAGGGTGCCCAGTGACAGGCGCTGGCGTCGCGCCCGTTGGTTCGCTGCCGGCAGCGCCTCGCCACGCTCCAGCGCTCGGGCCTCGTGATCGCTGGCGAGGATCAGCAGGCGTCCGTCGGGCAGGCGCGTCAGACCCGGCGCCTGCCAAGCGATCCCGGCATTCGCCGGCGGCGGCGGGTCGCCCTGGAAATACCGCGCGGCATCGACTTCCGGGGCTTCGCGCAGGGCCAGGCTGTCGCCGTCGAGGAACCAGACGCGGCCGTCCAGGGCAAGCATCAGCAATCCGCCCCGGCCTTCGTCGTAGCGATAGGCGTCCTTCCCCCAGGGCGCCGACTTCAACGGCAGGCCGCCAGTGCGCCGCTCCAGCTCGTCGAACGCCAGCGCAGGGGCGGCGTCGCGCCGGTCGAGTACGTAGAGTTCGTTGCGCAGGAAGAACAGGTAGCGCGACGACTGGCCCAGCAGTTCGCCGGAACCCCAGTCGTCGCCGCGCTCGTTGTCGGCATCCAGGCGCGCGCTCCAGCGCAGGCTGCCGTCCTCGAGATCGACCACCTGGGCATAGCTGCGGCTGCTGCCGTGCACCACGCCGTTGTCCACTTCGTTGGCGCGATAGTCGTCGAGGGTGAACGCCAGGTAGGAATGGCCCTGTTCCTCGAAGACCAGTTGCGGCCCGCTGAACCCGGCCTCGTCGTACTGGCCGAGAATGAAATGGATGGCCACCGGCAAACCGACCAGCAGGCCCAGGCCGAGTACCGCCCAGAGGACGGCGAAAAGCGTCGCTCCCTTCTTCATGCAACTCCCATGCGTCCCGCGATCCTGGGACCGTCCCTCAACTGGCGACGGCATGAACGGCGCATTCTAGGGAGCCGCCGGCCTCGCTTCAAAGGCGGCAAGCGGCCATCAGTGGTCCATGCTCATGGGCTTTTCGCCCCCAGCAGGACACCGAAACCGACCAGCAGGGCGCCGAAAAACTGGTCGATGCGCCGGCGGAAACGCAGGAGTCGGCCGCGCACCGCCGGGCTCGAGAGAAAGCAGGCGACCAGGCCGAACCAGGCCACGTGGGCGAGCGCGATGAAGGCCCCGTAGCCCAGTTGCGCCGGCAACGCGGTATGCGGATCGATCACCTGCATGAACAGGCTGACCACGAACAGGCAGGTCTTCGGATTGAGCGCATTGGTCAGGAAGCCGCTGCGCAACATCGCCCAGGACGAAACCCCGGCGCCGCCCGCCGCCTCCTCCGCCACCGTGTCCTCTCGCGCCAGCAGCATGCGCAGGCCGAGGAACACCAGGTAGGCGGCGCCCGCCAGCTTCAGCGCGGTGAACAACGCCAGCGACTCGCGCACCAGCACGCCGACGCCGAGGATGCTGTAGCCGACATGTACCGTCACCCCCGCGCCGATGCCCAGCGCGGTGAGCAGGCCGGCGCGGCGGGAATACAGCAGGCTGTTGCGCGAGACCATGGCGAAATCGGCGCCGGGGCTGATCACCGCAAGCACGGTGATGGTCAGGAAAGCTAGCAACTCTGTCATGCCTGGAAGGCTCCAAGGTAGAATGGATGGCACAATCTACCGGTCTCCAGCGCCGAGCGAGAACGATGAATACTGACAATCATGGTGAGGAAAACTCACCATTCAGGCGCCGCCGCCTGCCCTCGCTGAACGCCCTGCGCTGCTTCGAGGCCGCCGCCCGCCTGGAGAACTTTTCCCGTGCCGCCGAGGCCCTGTGCCTGACCCACGGCGCCATCAGCCGCGCCGTGCGGACCCTGGAGGAGGAACTCGGTTGTGCGCTCTTCGAACGCCGCGGCCAGCGGGTTTTCCTCAGCGAGGCCGGCAGGCGCCTGCTCGCCGGCACCGGCCCGGCCCTCGACCTGATCGAGCGCACCGGCGAGGCCCTGCGCGCGGAGGTCGGACCCACCGCGCTGGTGCTGTCCTGCGAACCGACCTTGCTGATGCGCTGGCTGATCCCGCGGATCGCCGGATTCATGCAGGAACAGCCACGACTGTCGATCCAGCTGGTCGCCGGCGGCGGGCCGTTCGCCTTCGGCCGCGGCATCGACCTGGCGATCCGCCGCAACGACTTCCCCTGGCCGCCCGGCAGCCATGCCCACTGGCTGTTCGACGAGCAGGTCGGGCCGGTCTGCCGGGCGAGCGACGTCGAACGGCATTTCCACCTCGATGCAGGCCCGCCCGGGCTTCGCGCCGTCGCACCGCGCCTGCACACGGCGACCCGCCCGCAAGCCTGGAACACCTGGACCCGTCTCGCCGGACAGGCGCCGGCGACGACCGAAGGGCAGCGCTTCGAGCACTTCTACCTGAGCCTGCAGGCGGCCGGCGCCGGACTCGGCGTAGCCATCGGCCCCTGGCAACTGGTGCGCGACGATCTGTCCGCCGGCCTGCTGGCGGCGCCGCTGGGATTCCTCGCCGACGGCAGCAGCTATCACCTGCTGACCCCGCGACCGTTGCAGGCCGGAGAGCCCGCCACCCTGCTGCTGGAATGGCTGCGCCGCAGCGCGGCGGCCTGATGCGGCCCGCTCAGGGCCAGGCGCGCAGCGCCCGTTCGACCACCGCCAGCAGGCGCTCGCAAGGCACCCGGTCCTTGGCCTGCACGCTGAGGCCGAACAGCACGGTAGCATAGAAGGTCGCCAACTCCTCCACGTCGGTGTCCGCCGCCAGGTCGCCGTCAGCGATGCCGCGCCGCATGCGCTCACGGAACAGGCGGATCGACTCGCCGCGCTCGGCGCTCAACGCGTCCCGCACCGCCTCGCTTTCCGGGGTTCCGGTCAGCGCCGCGAGCACCACCAGGCAACCGCGCGGGAACTCGTCGGAACAGAAGCGCGCGACGGTCTCGCGGAGCAGCTCGGCCACGCCCTCGCGGGCGCTCGGCGCGCCATCGAGGACATCCCGGCGATAGCGGCCGTGCTGGCCGAGATAGTGGGCCAGGGCTTCGCGGAACAGCCCTTCCTTGCTGCCGAAGGCGGCGTACAGGCTGGGCGGCCTGATTTCCATCGCCTCGGTCAGGGCCGCCAGCGAAGCGCCTTCGTAGCCACGCACCCAGAACACGTCCATGGCTCGCTGCAGGGCGGTGTCCCTGTCGAATGCCCGTGGCCTGCCTCGCGTTGCCATCCTGACCTCCATTATTTGTATCGATCACTATAAATTTACTTGACGAGCGTTGCCGTCGCCATATTATTTAGCGACCGATACAGATATTCAAGCCATCTCCCTGCCGCCTTCGAAAGGAAAAGACCATGTCCAAATTGCTCCTCTCCCCGCTCGCCGTAGGCAACCTGGCCTTGCGCAACCGCATCGTCATGGCGCCGATGACCCGCTCCCGGGCGCAACAGCCGGGCGACGTGCCGACCGCCCTGAACGCTCTCTACTATGCGCAGCGCGCCGGCGCCGGGCTGATCGTCAGCGAGGGCACGCAGATTTCCCGCCTCGGCCAGGGCTACGCCTACACCCCCGGTATCTACAGCGAGGCGCAACTGGCCGGCTGGCGCCAGGTCACCGAGGCGGTGCACGCCGCCGGCGGACTGATCGCCGCGCAGCTCTGGCATGTCGGGCGCATGTCGCATCGCTCGCTGCAGGCCGGCGGCGAGGCGCCGATCGCGCCCTCGCCGATCCAGGCCAAGGCCCAGGTGTTCATCGCCGATGGCCAGGGCGGTGGATCCATGGCGCCGGCCGACGCGCCGCGGGAAATGACCCTGGAAGACATCCGCCGGGTCCGCGACGAATTTTCGTCCGCGCCGCGCGCAACGCGCTCGACGCCGGCTTCGACCTGGTCGAGCTGCATGGCGCCAATGGCTACCTGATCGACCAGTTCCTCGCCAGCGCCAGCAACCGGCGCAGCGATGCCTACGGCGGTAGCCTGGAGAACCGCGCGCGGTTCCTGCTGGAGATCGTCGACGCGCTGGTCGCCGCGGTCGGTGCCGAGCGCGTCGGCCTGCGCCTGTCGCCCTGGGGCACGATCAACGACATGCACGACGACGAGCCGGAAGCGATGACCCTTTACCTCGCCGAAGCCCTGCAGCGACGCGGCATCGCCTACCTGCACCTGGCCGAGTGGGAATGGAGCGGCGGCCCGGCCTACCCGCAAGGCTTCCGCGAGCGCCTGCGCGAACGCTTCCGCGCGCCGCTGATCGTCTGCGGCAACTACGACGCCGAGCGCGCCGAAGCGATACTCCAGGCCGGACTGGCCGACGCGGTGGCGATCGGCCGGCCGTTCATCGCCAACCCCGACCTGGTCGAGCGGATCCGTCTCGGCGCGCCGCTGGCCGAGGCCAACCAGGCGCGGTTCTACGGTGGCGACGCCGCCGGCTACACCGATTACCCGACCCTCGGCCAGTCCGCTACGGCCTGATTCCCTTCCCTCCCATGCATCGTTCCCGGGCGCGGCCACGGCTGCGCTCGCGGAGGAGTCTTGCCGTGCTATTGCCGATCCTCCTGCTGGCCGCCGCCGGCTTCACCATCCTGACCACCGAGTTCGTCATCGTCGGCCTGCTCCCGGCGCTTGCCGCAGACCTCCAGGTCAGCGTCGCCCAGGCCGGCCTGCTGGTCAGCCTGTTCGCCTTCAGCGTCGCCGCCTTCGGTCCGTTCCTCACCGCCGCGCTGGCGGGCGTCGAACGCAAGCGGCTGTTCGTCGCCTGCCTGCTGCTGTTCGCCGCGGCCAATGCGCTGGCCGCCGTGGCCGGTGATATCTGGACGATGGCCGTGGCGCGCTTCGTCCCGGCCCTGGCGCTCCCGGTGTTCTGGGCCATGGCCAGCGAAACCGCCGCGCACCTGGCCGGCCCCTCGCGCGAAGGGCGCGCCGTGGCGCTGGTGTTCTTCGGCATCGTCGCCGCCACCGTGCTCGGCATTCCCATCGGCACGCTGATCGCCGACGCCTGGGGTTGGCGCCTGGCATTCGCCGCACTCGCCGCGCTGGCCCTGGCCAAGGCGCTGCTGCTGGCCGCCTGGCTGCCGCGCATTCCCGGACGGCCGGGCGTCTCGCTGCGCAGCCAGGCGAGCGTGTTGCGCCAACCGCTGGTGCTCGGCCACCTGTTGCTGTCGCTGCTGGTCTTCACCGGCATGTTCACCCCCTACACCTACCTGGCCGACATCCTCCAGCGCCTGGCCGGCTTCAGCGGCTCGCTGGTCGGCTGGACGCTGATGGGCTTCGGCGCGGTAGGCCTGCTCGGCAACTGGCTCGGCGGGCGCCTGGTGGATCGCAGCCCACTGGGCGCAACCCTGCTGTTCGTCCTGCTGATGGCGCTGGGCATGCTCGCCCTGGTGCCGACCCTCGGCAACGCCTGGCTGCTCGCCGCCACCCTGGCGACCTGGGGCGTGGCCCAGGCAGCACTGTTCATCGTCGGCCAGGTGCGGGTGATGAAGTCCGCGCCGCGGGCCCCGGCGTTCGCCGCCTCGCTGAACATCTCCGCCTGCAACGCCGGGATCGGCATCGGCGCCCTCGCCGGCAGCCGGGTGATCGACGGCAGCGGCCTGGCGCCGCTCGGCGAGGTCGGCGCGCTGGTCTGCCTGGCGGCGATGGCCGTGGCCCTGCTGCTGATGCTGGCGCCACGCCAAGCTGCCACCGAGCCGTCCCTCGGCGGCCACATCCCTCACTGACCCCACCAAGGAAGCACAACCATGATCCTCGATAGACTCTGCCGCGGCCTCCTGGCCGGCATCGCCCTGACCTTCTCCCTGGGCGGCTTCGCCGCCGAGGAGTTCCCCGTCCCGAATGGCTTCGAAAGCGCCTACCGGGAAGTCGACGGCGTGAAGCTGCACTATGTGAAAGGCGGCCAGGGGCCGCTGGTGATGCTGGTGCACGGCTTCGGCCAGACCTGGTACGAATGGCACCAACTGATGCCGGAACTGGCCAAGCGCTTCACCGTGATCGCGCCGGACCTGCCCGGCCTCGGCCAGTCCGAGCCGCCGAAGACCGGCTATAGCGGCGAACAGGTCGCCGTCTACCTGCACAAGCTGGCCCGGCAATTCAGCCCGGATCGCCCGTTCGACCTGGTGGCCCACGACATCGGTATCTGGAACACCTATCCGATGGTGGTGAAGAACCAGGCCGACATCGCCCGCCTGGTGTACATGGAAGCGCCGATCCCGGACGCGCGGATCTACCGCTTCCCGGCCTTCACCGCCCAGGGCGAGTCGCTGGTCTGGCACTTCAGTTTCTTCGCCGCCGACGACCGCCTGGCGGAAACCCTGATCGCCGGCAAGGAACGCTTCTTCCTCGAGCACTTCATCAAGTCCCATGCCAGCAACACCGAGGTGTTCAGCGAGCGCCTGCTGGACCTGTACGCCAGGTCGTACGCCAAGCCGCACAGCCTGAACGCCTCGTTCGAGTACTACCGCGCGTTGAACGAGAGCGTGCGGCAGAACGCCGAACTGGCGAAGACCCGCCTGCAGATGCCGACCATGACCCTCGCCGGCGGCGGCCACGGCGGCATGGGCACGTTCCAGCTGGAGCAGATGAAAGCCTATGCGGAGGACGTCGAAGGCCATGTCCTGCCCGGCTGCGGCCACTGGCTGCCGGAAGAGTGCGCAGCGCCGATGAATCGCCTGGTGATCGACTTCCTCAGCCGCGGTCGCTGAGTCGTCCCGGTCCGGGCGATCAGAACTGCTCGCCCGGGCAGAACAGGCAGCGCAGCAGCAGGGTCATGAGCACGACAGCGCCGGAAACCAGCAGGTAAGGCAACGGGGAGAACAGGTCGTCCTGGTCCTTGCCATCGTGCTCACTACTCATGCTCTCACCTCGAGAATCGTCATGGCGGAAAAGACGCAGGATATGCACTTGCCGTCCTTGAAAGTGCACGGCGAAGTGTTCGAAGACTATAGAAACGAAGCGATCGAGTTCAATTACATCTGTGTCAGCTTGCTGTCGGCAAAACGTCAGCGGAAAGACAACGGAATATATTTCCCGATAATGCTTGCGGGGTCTGCCGCGCGCCGCCCCCAGGCTCTCCCAGCGTGAGGAATAGCCTCGGCGAAGGAAAAACCCACTTACAATGATCCCGACCCGGAATTATTCCGCCAAGTGGGCTCCGTTTCGGAAAAAAGCGACTCGCAGCACTGTTTCGGTGCAATAACGTCACATGTGAAAGTTTCGATTAAGTTTTCCGTTATCGATTATCCATAAATACGTTTGATCGCTCTCCGGACGTTTCATAGATTGCACGCCTTCACTCTCTGCGAGGCATTCCCGTGACGCATCCAGCGACCGTCTACAGCCTGTCCACCCGCCTGCTGCACTGGAGCATGGCGTTCTGTTTCATCGGCGCGATCGTGCTGGCCTATTTCGTCATCTGGGTGCTCGGCCACGACCACCCGCAGCGCCTGCCGGTACTCAACCTGCACTGGGTGCTGGGCCTGCTGGTCGGCCTGCTGCTGATCCCTCGGATCGTCTCGCGGCTGCGCGGGCCGCACCTGCCAGCGGTCCCCGGGACGCCGCTGGAGCACCGCCTGGCGCACTACGCGCACCTGTCGCTGTATGCCTTGATGCTGGTGATGCCGCTCACCGGCTACGTCGGCACCCGCCTGCCCACCGACTTCGGCCTGTTCGTGGTACCCAGCTTCAAGGACACCGCGCTGTTCGCCTGGATTTCGCAAACCTGGAACCTGAGCTGGGAGGCATTCGAGAAGCCCTTCGACGCCGTTCACCGCGTGGTCGGCCTGTGGCTGAGCACCTCGGTGGTGCTGCTCCATGCGCTCGCCGCCGGCTATCACCAGTGGGTCCGCCGCGACGGCACCCTGGAGCGCATGCTCGGCCGTCGCCAGCGCCGCTGAGCGGGGCCCTTCGTCGGCTCTCGCGGCGGATCGGCGACGATCTGCTATAGAGGTAGGGACACGCAGGGAAAACCTCGCCGCCCCGAGGCTCCTCCGTGGCAACCACAGGCGTCGCGCAGGTAGCCGGGTCGGCCTCCGACAGAGAGGAGCATGCCATGGCCAGCCTGCACTGCCAGCACCGCAGCTACACCATCACCGCCGACGTCGTCGAGCATCCGGGCATTCCCACGCCCTGGGCCGGCGGCTGCCACATCACCGATCCCGAAGGCCACACCAGCAAGCGCATCGCCCTGCCCGTGCGCTTCGCCTTCCTCGCCGACCTGGAAAACGCCCAGCGCGCCTCCATCGCCCACGGCAAATGGCTGGTGGACCAGCGCCTGGACCGCGGCAAGGCGCTGTTCTGAAGCGCACAACGAAAACGGCCCTCGCAAGGAGGGCCGTCGTTCATCGCGGCGCGGCTCAGGCGCTGCCGGCTTCAGCGGTTTCGCTGCGCCGTCGCGGCGGCGCGCCATGGCTGTCGTCGCCGGCCAGCGGCACTTCGTTGCCCTGGGCGTCGTACAGCTTGCCGTCGAGGAAATAGTCGCCTTCGTGCAGGGCGGCGATGTCCTGGTAGCGCAGGGTCCGCTCGCTGGCGGCGACGAACACCGACTGCTGGTCGGAGTTGCCGGCGGTGAAGTGGTTGAACGCCAGGTTGAGCAGGATCGCCATGATCGCCGAGGAACTGATGCCGGAGTGGAAGATGGTGGCGAACCAACTGGGGAAGTGATCGTAGAAGGTCGGCGCGGCGATCGGGATCATACCGAAGCCGATCGAAGTGGCGACGATGATCAGGTTCATGTTGTTGCGGTAGTCCACCTTCGACAGGGTGCGGATGCCGCTGGCGGCGACCGTGCCGAACAACACGATGCCGGCGCCGCCGAGCACGGCGGTGGGCACCGCGGCGATCACCCGGCCCATCACCGGCAGCAGGCCGAGGATCACCAGGAACAACCCACCGGTGGCGACCACGTAGCGGCTCTTGATCCCGGTCACCGCCACCAGACCGACGTTCTGGGCGAAGGCGCTCTGGGTGAAGGAGCCGAAGATCGGCGCCAGCATGCTGGAGAACATGTCCGCGCGCAGGCCGTTGCCCAGGCGCCGCGAGTCGACCTTGGTGTCGATGATCTCGCCTACCGCGAGGATGTCCGCCGAGGTTTCCACCAGGGTCACCATGATCACGATGCACATCGAGATGATCGCGGCGACCTGGAAGGTCGGCATGCCGAAGTGGAACGGCGTGGGAAACGCCACCAGCGGGCCTTCGGTGACCTTGGAGAAGTCGGCCATGCCGAGGAACACCGCGATGACGGTGCCGATGACCATCGCCAGGAGGATCGACAGGCGCGAGATCGAGGCGCTGCCGAGCTTGCTCAGCAGCAGCACGATGACCAGGGTGATCGCCGCCAGGCCGATGTTGGCCATGCTGCCGAAGTCCGGCGCGTGGCTGTTGCCGCCCATCGCCCAGCGCGCGGCGACCGGCATCAGGGTCAGGCCGATGGTGGTGATGACGATGCCGGTCACCAGCGGCGGGAAGAATTTGGTGATGCGCGAGAAGATCGGCGTGATCAGCAACCCGATCAGCGAGGCCGCCATCACCGCGCCGAGCACTGCGGGAATGCCGCCGCTGCCACCGCTGCCGATGATCGCCACCATGGTCGCCACGCCAGCGAAGGACACCCCCTGGACCAACGGCAACTGACAGCCGAAGAACGGCACGCCGAGGGTTTGCAACAGGGTCGCCAGGCCGCCGGCGAACAGCGAAGCGGCGATCAGCAGGCCGATGTCGCCGGGCGCGAGGCCGGCGGCCTGGCCGAGGATCAGGGGGACCGCGACGATACCGCCATACATGGTCAGCACATGTTGCAGGCCGTAGGCCATGTTGGCGCCGACACCGAGGTTCTCGTCTTCAGGCCGTGGAACGGGTGGGGTTCCGGAGGACGTCGTTTTCATGGTGCGCTGTTCTCGCTTTTATTGTTGTGCGCACACTGTAGACAATTCGATCCGAAAATATCCAGACAAATGTATACAAAATTTCCGACAAATCTGTGACAGCGCTGGTGCCAGCCACTTCCGCTCGCGCGCTTATCCGCGCGCCAGACGGTTTCCTTCCTGCTGCACCATCCTCCCAGCCCCGACCAACGGCCATGGGCCCGCGCCGAAGGGCATTAACGATAGAAAGCCGCCCTCCATCCCGCCAGCGAGCTATCAGCAATTCTTCTGCAAAAAGTTGATGAAATTCACATTTCAGGAATTACGCCAGGACAGCCCGGAAAGCGCTCCTAGTCTGGCAGTCAGGCCATGCCCGAGGCGGCATTTCGGGCAATAGCGCCATGCCATCAACGGCTTATCGATCATCGCCTCACAAGGAACGGAGTCTCATGAGCAACAAGAACAATCTCAGATACGCACTCGGCGCCCTCGCCCTCTCGGTTTCCGCCGCATCCCTGGCGGCACCTTCGGAAGCGCAACAGTTCACCGAGTTCTGGACGCCCGGCAAACCCAACCCGTCGATCTGCAAATCGCCGTTGCTGGTCAGCCCCCCGCTTGGCCTGCCGCGCTGCCTGCAAGCCAGCAACGTGGTCAAGCGCCTGCAGAAGCTGGAGGACATCGCCAGTCTCAACGACGGCAACCGCGCCGCCGCCACGCCGGGCTACCAGGCCTCCGTCGACTACGTGAAGCAGACCCTGCAGAAAGCCGGCTACAAGGTCAGCGTGCAGCCCTTCCCGTTCACCGCCTACTACCCGAAAGGCCCGGGTAGCCTGAGCGCCACCGTGCCGCAGCCGGTCACCTACGAATGGGAGAAGGACTTCACCTACCTGTCGCAGACCGAGGCAGGCGACGTCACCGCCAAGGTGGTCCCGGTGGACCTGTCCCTCGGCGCCGGCAACACCTCCACCAGCGGTTGCGAGGCGGAAGACTTCGCCAACTTCCCGGCCGGCTCGATCGCGCTGATCCAGCGCGGCACCTGCAACTTCGAGCAGAAGGCCGAGAACGCCGCGGCCGCCGGCGCCGCCGGGGTGATCATCTTCAACCAGGGCAACACCGACGACCGCAAGGGCCTGGAGAACGTCACCGTGGGCGAGTCCTACGAGGGCGGCATCCCGGTGATCTTCGCCACCTACGACAACGGCGTGGCCTGGTCGCAGACCCCGGACCTGCAGTTGCACCTGGTGGTCGACGTGGTACGCAAGAAGACCGAGACCTACAACGTGGTCGCCGAGACCCGTCGCGGCAACCCGAACAACGTGGTGATGGTCGGCGCGCACCTCGACTCGGTGTTCGAAGGCCCCGGTATCAACGACAACGGTTCGGGCAGCGCCGCCCAACTGGAGATGGCCGTGCTGCTGGCCAAGGCGCTGCCGGTCAACAAGGTGCGCTTCGCCTGGTGGGGCGCCGAGGAAGCCGGCCTGGTGGGCTCGACCCACTACGTACAGAACCTCGCCCCGGAAGAGAAAAAGAAGATCAAGGCCTACCTGAACTTCGACATGATCGGCTCGCCGAACTTCGGCAACTTCATCTATGACGGCGACGGTTCCGACTTCGGCCTCCAGGGTCCGCCCGGCTCGGCCGCCATCGAGCGCCTGTTCGAAGCCTACTTCCGCCTGCGCGGCCAGCAATCGGAAGGCACCGAGATCGACTTCCGCTCCGACTACGCCGAGTTCTTCAACAGCGGCATCGCCTTCGGCGGCCTGTTCACCGGCGCCGAGGGCCTGAAGACCGAAGAGCAGGCGCAGAAGTACGGCGGCACCGCCGGCAAGGCCTACGACGAGTGCTACCACAGCAAGTGCGACGGCATCGCCAACATCAACCAGGACGCCCTGGAGATCCACAGCGACGCCATGGCCTTCGTGACCAGTTGGCTGTCGCTGTCGACCAAGGTGGTCGACGACGAGATCGCCGCCGCCGGCCAGAAAGCACAATCGCGGTCGCTGCAGATGCAGAAGAGCGCCAGCCAGATCGAACGCTGGGGTCACGACTTCATCAAGTAACCGCGACTACCCTGCGCCGGGCCGCCGGCGCAGGTTCCCCATCCAGGCCCGGCTCATCCACCGGGCCTTTTTTCATCGGTGCGCGATCACTCCACCGCTTCCAGCAAGGTCGCCACGCCCTGGCCGCCGGCGATGCACTGGGTGGCGATGGCATAGCGCCCGCCGGTGCGCCGCAGCAACGCAGCGGCCTTGCCGGTGATCCGCGCGCCGGTGGCGCCCAGCGGATGACCGATGGCCAGGGCGCCGCCATCCAGGTTGATCCTGTCCATGTCCAGCCCCAGTTCGCGGATGCAGGCGATGGATTGGCTGGCGAAGGCTTCGTTGATCTCCACCAGGTCGATGTCGGCGATGCCCAGCCCGGCCCGTTGCAGAACCTTGCGCGTCGCCTGCACCGGCCCCATGCCCATGATCTCCGGCGCACAACCGGCCACCGCCACCGCCTTGATCCGCGCCAGGATCGCCAGCCCGTGGCGGCGCGCGAAGTCCTCGCTACAGACCAGCAGCGCGGCGCTGCCATCGGTGAGCGGCGACGAGGTGGCGGCGGTGACGCTGCCGCCGAACGCCGGCTTCAACTGGGCCAGGCTCTCCAGGTTGGTACCCGGGCGGATGCAGCCATCCTCGGCGACCCGGCCGGCGGGGGTGTCGATGGCGACGATCTCCTCGCGCAGCAAGCCGGCCTCGCGCGCGGCGACTGCCTTGGCGTGGGAGCGTACGGCCATCTCTTCCTGCTCGACGCGGCTGACGGCGTAGCGCTCGGCGACATTCTCGGCGGTCTGCCCCATGCTCATGTATACCGCCGGATAGTCCTGCAGCAACGCGGGATTGGGCGACAGGTTGAAGCCGCCCATCGGCACCCGCGTCATCGACTCTACCCCGGCGGCGATGAAGGCTTCTCCGGCGCCCAGCAGGACTTGCCCGGCGGCGTAGTGGACGGCGCTCATGGACGAACCGCAGAAACGGTTGAGGGTCGCACCGCCGAGGCTCTGCGGGAAGCCGGCACGGAAACTGGCGATGCGCGCGATGTTCATGCCCTGTTCCGCCTCCGGATAGGCGCAGCCCATGACCACGTCCTCCAGCAGCGCAGGGTCGAGATCGAGTTTCTCCACCAGCCCCTTGAGCACCGCGGCGGCCAGGTCATCCGGGCGGATATCGACCAGCGCGCCTTTCCTGGCGAAGTGGAACGGCGAACGGGCGTAACCGGCGATAACGACTGAAATCGGCGACATGAGGATATCTCCGTGAGATGGATTGGCTGGATCGCAGGAAGATATTACGCGCATAATATTTATTGAATGACAGTCGAAATACAATTTGACCGAAAAAGCCGCAGGACTCGCCGAAACGCCCTCAGACTTCGTTCAATTCGCTGATATGCCGATACTCGGCCCCCAGTTCCCGGGCCAGGCGCTCGGCCTTGCCCAGGCGCAACGGGCCGCTTTCGAGGTCGACCAGCAGGCTCGGGCAGGCAGCCTCCGGCAGCGCCGGCCAGTCGCGCAGACGGCCGTCGGTAAGCACCAGCAGACGCTGATGCTCGGCGGGTTTCTGCCGCTGTCGGCGCGCCAGCCAGCCAGCGGCCTGGTGCAGGGCGTCGAGCAGCGGCGTACCGCCGCCGGCGCCCAGCTGGCGCAGCCAGTCCTGCAACTCCCGCGAGGCCTTCTGCCCCTGCCAGAGCCATTGCGCCTGCTGCCCGGTGGCATGCAGCACGGCCAGGCGGATGCGCTGCCGATAAGCCTCCTCGAACAGCGTCGCCAACACTCCCTTGGCCTGGGCCAGGGCGCCGTACCGGCGGGTGCTGGCGGAGGCATCGACGATCACCAGCCAGAGTTCGCCCGGGCGCCGGCTGCGCGGCTGGCGAAGCAGGTCGCGGCGCTGTCGGGGACGTCCGCGCAGCAGGGTCGGCAACCATTGGATGGCGCCCTCCGCACCCTGGCTCAGGGCGCCGCCAAGACCGCCGCGCAGGGCTCCGGGTCTGCTCCTGGCATCCGCACCCATGACCGAGCGCGGGCGGATGCTCAGGGCTTTTTTGGCCAGCGCGGCAGCTCGCGGGCGGTCCCCATGGCCACCGGCCGAGCCGGCAATTCGCCCCACTGCCCTTCGCCGTCGCCGGCGCGCTCCGGGAGCGCGGCAGGGGCCGCGGGCGGTGGCGGTGGATTGGCCGCCGATGGCGGCGGGCTCGACTGACGACGGCGATGCAGCAGGGCGAAATGTTCCACCGCATCGATGTCCTCCGCCTCGATCCGCTCGCCGCCGCGCCAGGCCGCATGGGCACGCGCCGCGCGCAGCCAGACCAGGTCGGCGCGCAGGCCATCGACAGCCGCCTCGAAGCAGCGTCGGGCGATGCTGTCCAGCGCCGCATCGTCCAGGGGAATCCGCGCCAGCCGCCGGCGCGCCTCGGCGCAACGGCGGCGCAGGGTGTCCTGCTGGCCTTTCCAGCGTTCGACGAAGGCCTGCGGGTCGGCATCGAAGGCCAGCCGGCGACGGATGATCTCTGCCCGCTCGGCCGGCGGCGGCTGGGTGTCGAGGCGCACGTTGAGGCCGAAACGGTCGAGCAGTTGCGGGCGCAGTTCGCCCTCTTCCGGGTTCATCGTGCCGATCAGCACGAAACGCGCCGGATGCCGGTGGGAAATGCCATCGCGCTCGACCAGGTTGACGCCGCTGGCGGCGACGTCGAGCAACAAATCCACCAGGTGGTCCGGTAGCAGGTTCACCTCGTCGACGTAGAGCACGCCGCCGTCGGCCTTGGCCAGCACGCCCGGGGAAAACCGCGCGCGACCTTCGCCGAGGGCGGCGTCCAGGTCGAGGCTGCCGACGATGCGCTCCTCGCTGGCGCCCAGCGGCAGGGTAACGAACTCGCCCGCCGGCAGCAGTTCGGCGACGCCCCGCGCCAGGGTCGACTTGGCCATTCCGCGCGGCCCCTCGATCAGTACCCCGCCGATCGCCGGATCGACCGCGGCCAGGCACAGCGTCAGCTTCAGTTCGTCGGCGGCGACCACGGCGGACAGGGGGTAATGCACGGTAGCGCTCATGGGGATTCCTGCGGCGGACGGACGGAAATACGGACCGCCAAGTCTATCAGGCCGGCGGCGCCGGTATCGAACCGTGAAACAGTCGTTGAACCGGCCGCCTCGCTTGCAGTAAGCTCGGGACTCGTTCACGGGAGAAACCCATGCCGCACACCCGCCATCCGCACCTGCACTCCAGCGCCTCGCGCCCTGGCCTGTCGTTGCGCGCGCGTGCGCCGCAGGCACCCCGTGCCGCGTATTTCTTCGGGTATTGGTTTAGCCACTCCGGCGCCTGATACCCCAACGGCGCCCACTGTATACGGGACGCCTACCCTGCACACGCAAACCCCCGGTCGGCTCCCCGACCGGGGGTTTTGTTTTTCCAGCCCGATTTTCCGGCCCACAAGGCCACAACCACAGACCAACGCACAGGACATCGATCATGACCGCATACCGCTACCGCACTGGCTACCCGCTCAACACCTGGCGATTTAGCGACGGCCGCCAGCCGCTCGCCAACCCACGACATTGCCGAACACCTCGATAGGGCACGACGCGCGCGGGATGCCCGCCGCCAGCCCAGGAAGCCAGACCATGAACTCATCCGTATCCGCACTGACCGCCCTTTCGCCGAACGCCCAGGCCGTCGCCCTGCCCAGCGCCACCGCCCGTACCGCCCTGGAACGCCTGCCCAGCCCGCTCGAACTCAAGGCTCGACAGCCGTTGCCGCTGGAGCTGGCCAGCCAGGTCGCCGCCAGCCGCGACGCCATCCGCGCCATCCTCGACGGCGACGACCCACGCCTGCTGGTGGTAGTCGGTCCCTGTTCGATCCACGATCCCCGCTCCGCCCTCGAATACGCCGAACGCCTCGCCGCGCTGAGCGACGAACTCGACGGCCAGTTGCTCCTGGTGATGCGCGCCTACGTGGAAAAGCCACGCACCACGGTGGGCTGGAAGGGCCTCGCCTACGACCCGCACCTGGATGGCAGCGACGACATGGCCGCCGGCCTGGCGCTATCCCGGCAACTGATGCTGGACATGCTGCGCCTCGGCCTGCCGCTGGCCACCGAACTCCTGCAACCGCTGGCCGCCGGCTACTTCGACGACCTGCTGAGCTGGGCGGCGATCGGCGCGCGCACCAGCGAATCGCAGATCCACCGCGAGCTGGTCAGCGGCCTCGGCCTGCCGGTGGGCTTCAAGAACGGCACCGACGGCGGCGTCGGCATCGCCTGCGACGCGATCCGTTCGGCGGCCCACGGCCACCGCCATTTCGGCCTCGACCCGCACGGTCACCCGGCGCTGATCGAGACCCGCGGCAATCCGGACACCCATGTGGTGCTGCGCGGCGGCCGCCACGGTTCGAACTACAGTCCCGAGCAGGTGCAGGCCGTACGCCAGGCCCTGGAAAGCCAGGGCATCGCCACGCGGATGATGGTCGATTGCAGTCACGCCAACAGCGGCAAGAACCCGCTGAACCAGCCCGGCGTCCTCGCCAGCGTGCTGGACCAGCGCCTGGTCGGCGCCAGCGACCTGGTCGGGGTAATGCTGGAAAGCCACCTGTTCGACGGTTGCCAGGCGCTCGGCGGCGAACTGCGCTACGGCGTCTCGATCACCGACGGCTGCCTCGGCTGGGAAGGCACCGAGCGGATTCTCCGCGACGCCGCCCGGCGGCTCGCCGAGGGGCGCTGAAAGCGGCGCGAGCGGCCATGCCGCTCCGCTATTCCTCTTCGACGTCCAGCAGCAGGTTCTCCAGGGCCTCGCGATAGGCCCCCGGCTCCTGCCAGAGCCCGCGCCGCTGCGCCTCCACCAGGCGCTCGGCCATGTCGCGCAAGGCTTGCGGATTGTGCTGGCGGACGAACTCGCGGGTCTCCGCGTCGAGCAGGTAGGCGTCGGCCAGCAGCGCGTACTGGTGGTCGTCGATCAGCTCGCTGGTGGCATCGAAGGCGCACAGGTAGTCCACCGTCGCCGCCAGTTCGAAGGCGCCCTTGTAGCCGTGGCGCTTCATCCCGGCGATCCACTTCGGATTCACCGCCCGCGCCCGCACCACCCGGTTGAGTTCTTCCTTGAGCGTGCGGATGCGCGGGTTGTCCGGCTGGCTGTGGTCGCCGTGGTAACTGGCCACCGGCGCGCCGCGCAGGGTTTCCACCGCCGCCAGCATGCCGCCCTGGAACTGGTAGTAGTCGTTGGAATCGAGCAGGTCGTGCTCGCGGTTGTCCTGGTTGTGCAGCACCGCCTGCAGGCGTTCCAGGCGCTGGGCGAAGCGTTCCCGCGCCGGCGTGCCGTCGTCGGCGGCACCGTAGGCGTAGCCGCCCCAGTTCAGGTAGACCTCGGCAAGGTCGGCGCGGGTCTCCCACAGCCGCTCTTCGATTGCGCCCTGCACGCCGGCGCCGTAGGCACCCGGCTTGGCGCCGAAGATCCGCCAGCCGGCCTGCCGGCGCGCCTCCGCCGGCGCCGTACCCTGCGCCTCGAGGCGCTGGCGTTCCAGGCGTACGCGAGCGGCCAGCGGGTTCAACTCCTCCGCCTCGTCCAGCTCGGCGACCGCCTGCACCGCCGCATCGAACAGGCGGATCAGGTTGGCGAAGGCGTCGCGGAAGAACCCGGAGACCCGCAGCGTCACGTCGACCCGCGGGCGGTCCAGCAGGGAGACCGGGAGGATCTCGAAATCGGCGACGCGCTGGCTGCCGGCCTGCCAGACCGGTCGCACGCCGAGCAGGGCCAGGGCCTGGGCGATGTCGTCGCCGCCGGTGCGCATGGTCGCCGTGCCCCACACCGAGAGGCCGAGCTGGCGCAGGTGATCGCCATGTTCCTGCAGGTGACGCTCGAGCAGCAGATTGGCCGACTGGAAGCCGATGCGCCAGGCGGTCGGGGTCGGCAGGTTGCGCACGTCCACCGAGAAGAAGTTGCGTCCGGTGGGCAGCACATCGAGTCGCCCGCGACTCGGCGCGCCGCTCGGACCGGCCGGTACGAAGCGCCCTTCGAGGGCTGCCAGCAGTCCGTCGATCTCGGCCGCGCCACAGGCGTCCAGGGACGGTGCCACCTGTTCGCACAAGCCGCGCAACACCTCGCCGCTGGCACGCCAGGTGGCAGGCGGCGATTCGCCGCCCAGGCAGCGTTCTATCCAGTGCAACGCCAGCAATTCCAGGCGTTCGCGGGTATCCCCGAGAGTACGCCAGGGCTCCCCGCCCCGCTCTTCCAGGCAGGCCGGCCGCGCGCCCTGCCAGGCCTCGCCCATGTCGCAGGCCAGCGGATCGAAGCCCAGGCCAAGGTCGTCCGCCAGGCTCTTCAGCAACCCGGCGTTGGCGCCCTTGCCATCGCCGCGCGGAACCCGCAGCAGCGCCAGCAGGGTATCCAGGCGCAATCGCCCGCTCGGCGATTCGCCGAACACATGCAGGCCGTCGCGGATCTGCGACTCCTTCAGGTCGCAGAGATAGGCGTCCAGCTGCGGCAGCCAGCTGTCCGGATCGTCGCTGAGCTGCAAGCCGATCTCGCGGTCGAGACGGTTGTCGCGCAGGAGGACGAGAATCTCGCCGCGCAACTGTTCGGCGCGGCGCGGGTCGAGCAGCGAGGCATCGTAGAACTCGTCGGCCAGGCGCTCCAGGTCGCGCAGCGGGCCGTAGCTCTCGGCGCGGGTCAGCGGCGGCATCAGGTGGTCGATGATCACCGCCTGGGTGCGGCGCTTGGCCTGGGCGCCCTCCCCCGGATCGTTGACGATGAACGGATAGATGTTCGGCAGCGGACCGAGCAACGCGTCCGGCCAGCATTCGGCGGACAGGCCGACTCCCTTGCCCGGCAGCCATTCCAGGTTACCGTGCTTGCCGACGTGCAGCAGGGCATCGGCGCGGTAGGCGTGGCGCAGCCAGAAGTAGAACGCCAGGTAGCCGTGCGGCGGCACCAGGTCGGGATCGTGGTAGATCGCTGCCGGATCGAGCTGATAGCCGCGCGCCGGCTGGATGCCGACGAAGGTCAGGCCATAGCGCAGGCCGGCGACCATCATCCGCCCGTCGCGGAACATCGGGTCCTGTTGCGGTTCGCCCCAGCGCGCCAGCACCGCCTGGCGATTGCGCTCCGGCAGGCGTGCGAAGCAGGCCAGGTAGTCGTCCAGCGCCAGGCTCTGGGCGCAGGGCCGTAGGTCGAGATGCTCCAGGTCGTTGCTGACGCCGCCGAGCAACTGGCGGATCAGCTCGGTTCCGCTGGCGGGCAGTCCGTCGACCGGGTAGCCCTGCTGGCGCAGGGCACGAAGGATGTTCAGCGCCGCCGCCGGGGTGTCCAGGCCGACGCCGTTGCCGATCCGGCCATCGCGGGTCGGGTAGTTGGCCAGCACCAGCGCCACCCGTTTTTCCGCGTTTGGCTTGCGCGCCAGCTCGGCCCAGCGCCGCGCCAGTTCGGCGACGAAATCCATGCGCTCGTCGTCGGCGAGGTAGCAGACCACGTCGCTCTCGCTGCGTTCGCTGCGCCAGGCCAGGCCCTTGAAACTGATCGGCCGGGTGACGATACGTCCGTCCAGCTCCGGCAGCGCCACGTGCATGGCCAGGTCGCGCGGCCCCAGGCCTTGCGGGTTGTCCAGCCAGAGCGGGCGGTTGTCCAGCGAGCAGATCGCCTGCAACACCGGCACGTCGCGACGGAACGGACGCAACTCGGGCGCCTCCGGATTGGACTGGGCGAAACCGGTGGTATTGACGATCAGCGCGGCGTCGCTGCGCTCCAGCCAGTCTTCCACCTGCGCCAGGCAGGCGCTTTCCTTGAGGCTGGCCAGCGCGATCGGCAACGGGTTGAGCCCCTGCGCCGCGAGGCGTTCGCAAAAGCGTGCGATGAAGGCGGTGTTGGCTGCCTGCAGGTGGGTGCGATAGAACAGCAACGCGACCACCGGACACCCGGCCTGCCAGTCGGCACGCCAGTGTTCCAGGGTCGCCTCTGCATGCCGTGGATGGAACAGCGCCACCCGCGGCAGCGCCTGCGGTTCGCGCCAGGCGTAGTCGCGGCCGAGGCACTGGCTGGCCAGGCAGCGGTAGAACTGCCCGGCGTTCTCAAGGCCGCCCTGGCGCAAGTATTGCCAGAAGCGCTCGGCCTGCTCCGCCGGCAGGTTGCCGAGGGCGCTCAGCTCCGGGTCGGGGCGGTCGTCGCCGGGCACCGGGATCAGCAGCGCGCCGCGCTCGGCCAGCGCCACCAGTTGCTCCACGCCGTAGCGCCAGTAGCCGATGCCGCCGTGCAGCGAAAGCAGGATCACCCGTGCGTGCCGCAGCACTTCCTCGACGTAGAGGTCCACCGAGGCGTGGTTCTGCAACTGCATGGGGTTGGCCAGGCGCAGACTCGGGTAGTCGTCCGGCAGCGCACGGGCGGCCTCGGCCAGCAATGCCAGGTGCGAATCGCCGCTGCAGAGGATCACCAGCTCGGCGGGAGTCTGGGCCAGGTGGGCGATGCCGTCGTCGGGAACGAAGCCGCCGGGTTGGGTGCGCAACAGGTGCATGGACGTTCTACCGGTAGGACGCAAGAAGCTGGGGCCGGCGAATCGCCATCGCCGGCCCCGGCCGGGGATCACGGATCAGGCAAGCGCTGTGCGCAGCTGGTTGGCGATGGCGGCCTGGTCCAGCTCCTGGCCGATCACCACCAGCCGGGTGCTGCGGGCTTCGTCGGCCAGCCACTTGCGGTCGAAATGCCTGTCGAAGCGCTTGCCGACGCCCTGCACCAACAGGCGCATGGGCTTGCCCGGAATGGCGGCGAACCCCTTGATGCGAAGTATGTCGTGACGCTCCACCAGTTCGCCGAGGGCCTCGAGCAGCGCAGCTTCCTCCACCTCGGGGAGATCGACGTGGAAGGAGTCGAACTCGTCGTGGTCGTGGTCCTCGTGGCCTTCGTGGTCGTGGTGGGTCGGCCGGCCGTCGATGTGCAGCTCGGCCTCGGCGTTGAGGCCCAGCAAGACCGGGAGCGGCAGCTCGCCCCGGCTCGCCTCGACGATCTTCACCGCCGCCGGCAGCTCCCCGGCGATCTCCGCGCGGACCCGCGCCAGGGCCTCGGCGTCGAGCTGGTCGGCCTTGTTCAGGATCACCAGGTCGGCACTGGCCAACTGGTCCTCGAACAGTTCGTGCAGCGGCGATTCATGGTCGAGGTTGGGGTCCTGGCGGCGTTGCTGGTCCACCTGCTCGGGATGGGCGGCGAAGGTGCCGGCCGCCACCGCCGGGCTGTCGACCACGGTGATCACCGCGTCGACCGTGCAGGCGTTGCGGATTTCCGGCCACTGGAAGGCCTGCACCAGCGGCTTGGGCAGGGCCAGGCCGCTGGTCTCGATGAGGATCTGGTCAAGGTCGCCGCGGCGCGCCACCAGCTCGCGCATCACCGGGAAGAACTCTTCCTGCACGGTGCAGCACAGGCAACCGTTGGCCAGCTCGAAAACGCGGCCCTGCGCCTCTTCTTCGCTGCAACCGATGGAACATTGCTTGAGGATCTCGCCGTCGATGCCGAGTTCGCCGAACTCGTTGACGATCACCGCGATGCGCCGGCCTTCGGCGTTGTCCAGCATGTGCCGGAGCAAGGTGGTCTTGCCGGCGCCGAGGAAGCCGGTGACGATGGTGACGGGGAGTTTCGCCAGGGTTTTCATGGGCAGCCCTTGTTCAGCTCGGCGGGCATGCGGACGAGTGGCGCGGACGCAGGGGCCGCGCAACGGATTCGCCACCGGATCACCCCGCCCGGTTGTATGGAAGTCTTGTCCCCGGGCATCGCGCCACGGGATCGACGAGGCAGGTCTCCTGGCTCACGGTCTGGCGTCTCCGCCGGTTCCCCGCCTTCCCGCGTCACGCAGTGGCATTGGGGAACGATCGCCGTTCACAGTTGCGGGGGCAGCCGCGGCATCGACCGCGTTCCCTCTTAGCCCCGCCGTCGCCGGCGAGGAACCTCGAACCGGCAAGGCTACGCAGTGCGCGGGCCAGGGTCAATCGGGCCGGTTGACGCCCGGCGGTCCTTCATGCTGTCCTAGGCGGGTTGTCCCAGGTGTCTCGTGCCGGCGCGCACGAGGTGAAACGGGAAGCCGGTGACGCTCTCCGAGCCAGTCCGGCGCTGCCCCCGCAACGGTAAGCGCATCGCGCGCGAGCCCGGAGACCGGCCTGGAACCTTTCGTTTGATTCACCCGCGGTGGGCGGGCGCAAGCGTGAAGCGGGCCGTCCGGGCCTGTTCCTCGTGCGTACTCCTCTGCCACGCCCATGCCAATCCAGAGGGAACGCACCATGTCCAGCAGCACCCTGGCGCACGCCAGCTCCACCACCTCCCTGTCGAAGCGACTGAGCCTGGCCATCGGCGCCGGCCTGCTCGGCGCGCTGCTGGTCTATTTCGCCGGTTTCTCGCACATCGACGCGGTACACAACGCCGCCCACGATACCCGGCACAGCTCCGGCTTCCCCTGCCACTGAGTCGCGAGAGAACCAGAATGATCAAGCGCATCGCCCAGACCGCCGGCTTCGCCGGCCTGCTCGCCGCCCTGCTGCTGACCCTGCTGCAGATTCTCTGGGTCACCCCGCTGATCCTCGAGGCGGAGACCTACGAGAAGAGCGAGCCGGTCGCGGCCCAGCCCCACGAACACGCCCCCGGCGTCGCCGCCCATGTCCACGACGAGGAGGCCTGGGAACCGGAAGACGGCTGGCAGCGTACCCTCTCCACCACCGGCGGCAACCTGGTGGTGGCGGTCGGCTTCGCCCTGATGCTCGCCGGCCTCTTCACCCTGCGCGCGCCGGGCCAGACCTGGCAGGGCCTGCTCTGGGGCCTGGCCGGCTACGCGGTGTTCTGCCTTGCGCCGTCGCTGGGCCTGCCGCCGGAGCTGCCGGGTACCGCCGCGGCCGACCTGGTGCAACGCCAGTACTGGTGGATCGCCACCGCCGCCGCCACCGCGGTGGGCCTGGCCCTGCTGGTGTTCGGCGGCAACTGGCCGCTGAAGCTGGTCGGCGCCGTCCTGCTGGCGCTGCCGCACCTGTTCGGCACGCCGCAGCCCGAGGTCCATGCCAGCCTGGCGCCGGAAGCCCTGGCCCAGCGTTTCGTGATCGCCTCGCTGGTCAGCAATGCGCTGTTCTGGGCCGCCCTCGGCCTGGCCGCTGCCTGGCTGTTCCGGCGCAACCGGGGCGGCGTCGACGCCTGACCGCCTGCCACCCGCGACCCTTGCCGGTCGCGGGTCCATAGTGTCTCTCCTTCCATCTCCTCCGGTCCGCGCATGCCCCTGCCCATCCCCAGCCTGCTGATCGCCGGCATCGGCTGCCGCCGAGGCTGTAGCGCCGAGCATCTGCGCGCGCTGCTGGAGCGAACGCTGGGCGAACACGGGCGCAGCCTGGCCGACCTGGACGCCCTCGCCAGCATCGACGGCAAACGCGACGAACCCGGCCTGCGGCAACTGGCCACGCTGCTCGAACGCCCCGTGCATTTCCTCGCGCCCGCCGTCCTGCACGACTACGAGCCGCGCCTGCTCAGCCCCTCCGCCGTCGCGCTGCGCGAAACCGGCTGCTCCAGCGTCGCCGAGGCCGCCGCCCTGGCCCTGGCCGAACGCCTGGGTGGCGGTCGCGCCGATCTGCTCGGGGCGAAACGCAGCGATGATCGGGCGAGCATCGCCCTGGCACGTCTTCTCACCGAACGAGAACTCCCATGACCGTCTATTTCATCGGCGCCGGTCCCGGCGACCCCGACCTGATCACCGTCAAGGGGCAGCGCCTGATCCGCCAGTGCCCGGTGATCCTCTACGCCGGCTCGCTGGTTCCGCAAGCGCTGCTCGAGGGGCACCAGGCCGGCCAGGTGGTGAACACCGCCGAGCTGGACCTCGAACAGATCGTCGAGCTACTCGCGCAAGCCCATCGCCGCGGCCTCGACGTAGCCCGCGTGCATTCCGGCGATCCCTCCCTGTACGGCGCCATCGGCGAGCAGATCCGCCACCTGCGCGAACTCGGCATCCCCTATGAGATCGTCCCCGGAGTCACCGCCACCGCCGCCTGTGCCGCCCTGCTCGGCTGCGAGCTGACCCTGCCCGAAGTGTCCCAGACGCTGATCCTGACCCGCTACGCCGCACGCACGAAGATGCCGGAAGGCGAGAGCCTGGGCGACCTGGCGCGGCACCGGGCGACCCTGGCGATCCACCTGGGCGTCGCCCACCTGGCGAAGATCGTCGAGGAACTGCTGCCGCACTACGGCGCCGACTGCCCGGTCGCGGTGATCCACCGGGCCAGTTGGCCCGACCAGGAACAGGTTCGCGGCACCCTCGGCGACATCCTGCCCAAGGTCGCCGCCAGGAATTTCCGCCGCACCGCGCTGATCCTGGTCGGCGAGGTGCTGGCCGCCGAAGGCTTCGCCGACTCTTCGCTGTACCGCGCCGAGCATCGACATCTCTATCGACCCGGCGATTGAACCGCCGTCCTTAGGTTCGGCGCCGACCACCGGCAGCACGCCTAGACTCGTCGCAAGGCTTGCGACAGCGGGCCGGCACGGCTAGCGTTCAGCGCTGGCCCCTTTTTTCCTGAAGCCTTCGGACACCCATGAAACGATTCCTCCTCGGTCTGGTTCTGCTGCTGGCGGTCGCCGCCGGCGTCCTCTACTTCGTCCCGGCTACCCTCCTCGCCAGCGTACGCACCGTCGAGCGCGGCCTCGCCGGTCTCAGCGAGCACAGCGTGCAGGTCGACAACCTGGAGATCGCCTACCTGGAAGGCGGCTCGGAGAAGAACCCGACCCTGTTGCTGATCCACGGCTTCGGCGCGGACAAGGACAACTGGCTGCGCTTCGCCCGGCCGCTGACCGAGCGCTACCATGTGGTCGCCCTCGACCTGCCCGGCTTCGGCGACAGCAGCAAGCCGCAACAGGCCAGCTACGACGTCGGCACCCAGGCCGAGCGAGTCGCCAATTTCGCCGCCGCCATCGGCGTGCGCCGCCTGCACCTGGCCGGCAACTCCATGGGCGGGCACATCGCCGCGCTCTACGCGGCGCGCCATCCGGAACAGGTGCTATCGCTGGCGCTGATCGACAACGCCGGGGTGATGCCGGCGCGCAAGAGCGAACTGTTCGAGGACCTGGAGCGCGGCGAGAATCCCCTGGTGGTGCGCCAGCCGGAAGACTTCCAGAAGCTGCTCGACTTCGTGTTCGTCCAGCAACCGCCGCTGCCGGCGCCGCTCAAGCGCTACCTCGGCGAGCGCGCGGTAGCCGCGTCGGCGTTCAACGCGCAGATATTCGAACAACTGCGCCAGCGCTACATCCCGCTGGAGCCGGAACTGCCGAAGATCGAGGCACCGACCCTGCTGCTATGGGGCGACCGCGACCGCGTGCTGGACGTCTCCAGCATCGAGGTGATGCGTCCGCTGCTGAAGCGGCCCAGCGTGGTGATCATGGAAAACTGCGGACACGTGCCGATGGTCGAACGCCCAGAGGAAACCGCGCAGCACTACCAGGCTTTCCTCGACGGCGTACGGAACGCCCAGGTGGCCGGTCGCTGAAAACGCGAACCGGCGCCTGGGCGCCGGTTCGGGGGAGCGGGAGCCGTCGCGAGGACGGCTCGGATCCAGGCCTCAGGCCTGGATCAGGTTGGCGATCTGCACGTCCGGGTTGACGTCCTGCTCGTAGTCGACCCCAGCGACCTCGAAACCGAACAGGTTGAGGAACTCGCTCTTGTAGCCGGCGAAGTCGGTCAACTCGTAAAGGTTCTCGTTGGTTACCTTGTCCCACAGCTCCTCGACACGGGACTGCACTTCCGGCTGCAGTTCCTTGTAGTCGGCACGCAGGCGGCCTTCCTCGTCGAGGCGCGGCTCGGCGCCGTACAGGCTCTCCCGGTACAGGCCGTCGACCTGCTCGATGCAACCTTCGTGGGTGCCCTGCTCCTTCATCACCTTGAACAGCAGCGACAGGTACAGCGGCATCATCGGGATCGCCGAGCTGGCCTGGGTCACCACCGCCTTGAGCACCGACACGCGCGCATCGCCGCCCAGCGGGGCGAGCTTGTCGCGGATACCGAGGACCTTCTGGTCGAGATCCTTCTTGGCCGCGCCGATGGAACCGTTCCAGTAGATGTCGTGGGTGATCTTCTCGCCCAGGTAGGTGAACGCGGTGGTCTTCGCGCCGTCGGCCAGCACGTCGGCTTCCAGCAGCGCGTCGATCCACATCTGCCAGTCCTCGCCGCCCATCACCGCAACGGTATCGGCGACTTCCTGGTCGCTGGCCGCCTCCAGGACGACGTCCTTGATCACTTCCTTGTCGGTGTCCAGGCCACGGAAGCTGACCGACTTGCCGATCGGCTTGAGGGTCGAGGAGAACACTTCGCCGCTCTTCGGATGGGTACGGCGCGGCGCGGCCAGGCTGTAGACCACCAGGTCGACCTTGCCGAGATCGCGCTTGATGGTCTCGATGGTCAGCCGCTTCACCTCGTCGGAGAAAGCGTCGCCATTGATGCTGCGGGCATACAGGCCTTTCTCGTGGGCGAACTTCTCGAAGGCCGCCGAGTTGTACCAGCCGGCGGTGCCCGGCTTGCTCTCGCTGCCCGGACGCTCGAAGAACACCCCGAGGGTATCGGCGCCGGAACCGAACGCGGCGGTGATGCGGGCAGCCAGGCCATAGCCGGTGGAGGAACCGATGACCAGGACCTTCTTCGGTCCGTTGACGACGGGGCCCTTGGCCTCGACGTAGTCGATCTGTTGCTTGACGTTGGCCTCGCAGCCTGCCGGATGGGTAGTGACGCAGATGAAGCCACGCACGCGCGGTTTGATGATCATGAAAACCTCGGTTGCTAGATGCCGGAAAAGCACATTCAGGAGCTAGAGACGTCGCGCATTGTAAATGAGACACCTCCGCTTGGGCGGACCGAAGGCAGGAATCGTGACCAAAGGGTCACGCGTCGCAGCCCGGACATAAAAAAACCCGCTCCGGGGAGCGGGTCTTGTCGGCTTGGAATCGGGCTCAGACGGCCTTTTCCAGCTCCGGTACGGCGTCGAACAGGTCGGCGACCAGGCCGTAGTCGGCGACCTGGAAGATCGGCGCCTCTTCGTCCTTGTTGATCGCGACGATCACCTTCGAGTCCTTCATGCCCGCCAGGTGCTGGATGGCACCGGAGATACCTACCGCGATGTACAGCTGCGGGGCGACGATCTTGCCGGTCTGGCCGACCTGCATGTCGTTCGGCACGAAACCGGCGTCGACCGCGGCGCGGGAAGCGCCGACTGCGGCACCCAGCTTGTCGGCCAGGGCGTAGAGGATCTTGAAGTTGTCGCCGTTCTGCATGCCGCGGCCGCCGGAGACCACGATCTTGGCAGCGGTCAGTTCCGGACGGTCGGACTTGGCCAGCTCTTCGCCGACGAAGGCGGACTTGCCGGCATCGGCCGGGCCGGAAACCTGCTCGACGGCAGCCGAACCGCCTTCGGCGGCGACGGCGTCGAAGCCGGTGGTACGCACGGTGATCACCTTGACCGCAGCCGAGGACTGCACGGTAGCGATGGCGTTACCGGCGTAGATCGGACGCTTGAAGCTGTCGGGGCTGACCACTTCGACGATCTCGGAGATCTGGTCGACGTCCAGCAGCGCGGCGACGCGCGGCAGGAAGTTCTTGCCGTTGGTGGTAGCCGGGGCCAGCACGTGGCTGTAGTTCTTGCCCAGCTCGGCGATCAGCGGTGCGACGTTTTCCGGCAGTTGATGGGCGTAGGCGGCGTTGTCGGCGACCAGCACCTTGGAGACGCCCTCGACCTTGGCGGCGGCTTCGGCCACGGCGGCAACGTTCTGTCCGGCGACCAGCACGTGGATGTCGCCGCCAATGGCCTTGGCAGCGGCAACGGTGTTCAGGGTGGCAGCCGCCAGGGCCGCGTTGTTGTGCTCAGCGATAACCAGGATAGCCATTAGATTACCTTCGCCTCGTTCTTCAGTTTCTCTACCAGTTCAGCCACGGACTTGACCTTGATGCCAGCGGAGCGTGCAGCCGGCGCCTCGACCTTCAGGGTCTTCACGGTGGAAGCGGTGGAAACGCCCAGGGCGTCCGGGGTCACCACGTCCAGCGGCTTCTTCTTGGCTTTCATGATGTTCGGCAGCGACGCGTAGCGCGGCTCGTTCAGGCGCAGGTCGGTGGTGACGATGGCCGGCAGGTTCAGCGCGACGGTCTGCAGACCGCCATCGATCTCGCGGGTCACGTTGACCTTGTCGCCAGCGACCTCGACCTTGGAGGCGAAGGTGCCCTGGGCGTAGCCGGTCAGCGCGGCGAGCATCTGGCCGGTCTGGTTGTTGTCGCTATCGATGGCCTGCTTGCCGAGGATCACCAGCTGCGGCTGCTCCTTGTCGACCACGGCCTTGAGCAGCTTGGCCACGGCCAGGGAGTTCAGCTCGTCGTTGCTCTCCACCAGGATCGCACGGTCAGCGCCCAGCGCCAGCGCGGTGCGCAGTTGCTCCTGGGCGGCGGTCGGGCCGACGGAGACAGCGACGATCTCGGTAGCCACGCCCTTCTCTTTCAGGCGTACGGCTTCTTCCACGGCGATTTCGCAGAAGGGGTTCATGGACATCTTGACGTTGGCGAGGTCGACGCCGGAGTTGTCCGCCTTGACGCGGACCTTGACGTTGTAGTCGACCACTCGTTTGACTGCTACAAGAACCTTCATGGATTCCTCGTTATTCTCCGGTGAATAAGGATGTCGCCAGACAGGCCTGGCCGGTGATGCTCGCCGGCCGGAAACCGACACTCTGCTAGACAGCGACCGCAAAACCGCCCGTATCTTGACCGGATCACCCTTTTCGGTCAATACGGCAAAAGGGTGGTTTCCCCCCCTCGAATGCCGATTCTATCAGGCTTCCAAAGAATTCAAACAAACGTTTGTATTGGACCTGCCCATGCAGCTATATATAATGCGCCCGCTCTGATCAGGGAAAGATCTCAGCCACCAATAAACAGATACCGTGAGCCTTGAGTAGGAGATCGATAGTGGAACGCGAATACATGGAATTCGACGTCGTCATCGTCGGCGCCGGCCCCGCCGGTCTGTCCGCCGCATGCCGACTGAAGCAGAAGGCCGCCGAAGCCGGTCAAGAGATCAGCGTCTGCGTGGTCGAGAAGGGTTCCGAAGTGGGCGCCCACATCCTCTCCGGCGCGGTGTTCGAGCCGCGCGCGCTGAACGAGCTGTTCCCCGACTGGAAGGAACTCGGCGCGCCGCTCAATACTCCGGTGACCGGCGACGACATCTACGTCCTGAAGAGCGCCGAGAGCGCTACCAAGGTGCCCAACTTCTTCGTGCCCAAGACCATGCACAACGAGGGCAACTATATCATCTCCCTGGGCAACCTCTGCCGCTGGCTGGCCCAGCAGGCCGAAGGACTGGGCGTGGAGATCTACCCGGGCTTCGCCGCCCAGGAAGCGCTGATCGACGAGAACGGCGTGGTCCGCGGCATCGTCACCGGCGACCTCGGCGTCGACCGCGAAGGCAACCCGAAAGAAGGCTACTACACCCCCGGCATGGAGCTGCGGGCCAAGTACACCCTGTTCGCCGAAGGCTGCCGCGGGCACATCGGCAAGCAACTGATCAAGAAATACAACCTGGACAGCGAGGCCGATGCCCAGCACTACGGTATCGGCATCAAGGAAATCTGGGACATCGACCCGTCCAAGCACAAGCCCGGCCTGGTGGTCCATACCGCCGGCTGGCCGCTGAACGACGAAAATACCGGCGGCTCGTTCCTCTACCACCTGGAGAACAACCAGGTGTTCGTCGGCCTGATCATCGACCTGTCCTACAGCAACCCGCACCTGTCGCCGTTCGACGAGTTCCAGCGCTACAAGCACCACCCGGTGGTCAAGCAGTACCTGGAAGGCGGCAAGCGCGTGGCCTACGGCGCCCGGGCCATCTGCAAGGGCGGCCTGAATTCGCTGCCGAAGATGGTCTTCCCCGGCGGCGCGCTGATCGGTTGCGACCTCGGCACCCTGAACTTCGCCAAGATCAAGGGCAGCCACACCGCGATGAAGTCCGGCATGCTCGCCGCCGACGCGATCGCCGAGGCCCTGGCCGCCGGCCGCGAAGGCGGCGACGAGCTGTCCAACTACGTCGATGCGTTCAAGGCCAGCTGGTTGTACGACGAACTGTTCCGCAGCCGCAACTTCGGCGCGGCCATCCACAAGTTCGGCGCTATCGGCGGCGGCGCGTTCAACTTCATCGACCAGAACATCTTCGGCGGCAAGATCCCCGTCACCCTGCATGACGACAAGCCGGACTACGCCTGCCTGAAGAAGGCCAGCGAAGCGCCGAAGATCGACTACCCGAAGCCGGACGGCAAGCTCAGCTTCGACAAGCTGTCCTCGGTGTTCCTCTCCAATACCAACCACGAGGAAGACCAGCCGATCCACCTCAAGCTGGCCGACGCGAGCATTCCGATCGAGAAGAACCTGCCGCTCTACGACGAGCCGGCCCAGCGCTACTGCCCGGCAGGCGTGTACGAAGTGGTGGCCAACGACGACGGCAGCAAGCGCTTCCAGATCAACGCGCAGAACTGCGTGCACTGCAAGACCTGCGACATCAAGGACCCGGCGCAGAACATCACCTGGGTGGCGCCGGAAGGTACCGGCGGGCCGAACTACCCCAACATGTAAGGCAAACGAAAAAGGCTCCCTCGGGAGCCTTTTTTTCATGCTGCGCCTGTCAGTCCGGCTGCGGGCCGATGGGAAAGAACTCGCCGTGGCTCCAGACGCCGAGCCATTCGATGCCGTCGATCCGGCGCGGCACCGCCAGCTCGACCAGTTGGTAGAACACGTTGCGATGCACCAGCGCCTCGAGGTTGTCGCGCACCCGCAGGTAAGGCGTGGGTTCCTGGGTGCCGGGGTCGATCTCGACGCGCAGCGGATGCCCGGCGTCCGCCTCGACCTCGTCCTCGACGTTGGTGGCGAAGCGCAGTACCTGCGCCCCGCCCTCGCCCTGCACCTGCAGGGTCACCGCGACGAAGGGCGCATCGTCGACGCGGATACCGACCTTTTCCACCGGAGTCACCAGGAAATAGTCGTCGCCGTCGCGGCGAATGATGCTGGAGAACAGCTTCACCATCGGCTTGCGTCCGATCGGCGTGCCCAGGTAGAACCAGGTACCGTCGCGGGCGATGCGCATGTCGATGTCGCCGCAGAACGGCGGATTCCACAGGTGCACGGGCGGCAGGCCCTTCTTTTCGCCCCTGGGGATCTGCGCCAGCAGGTCGTTGGCCTTGCCGGTATCACTCATAGCCTGTTCCTCGACTGTTCAGGCCCAGCAATTCCTGGGCGTATTGCTCCAGCGGCGGACGCAGCAGGTCTTCCGGGGTGGCGTCGTAGAACGTCAGGAAACCGCCGCGGCTGCGAATGGTCGCGCTGTCCACCAGGAAACGGGTGCTGGTCTCGATCAGCATGACCTGGATGACACTGCGATCGCGCCCGACCCGGCCGAGTTCCTCTTCGTCTTCCCACTCCTCCCAGTTGCCGATCCTGTTGTCGCCCCGGGCGAAACGGCAGTACAGCAGGTAGTGGGCGCCGGCGGCACGCGCCTCGCGCATCGCGTCGTCCAGGCCGAGCGGCGCCTTGGCGCGGCGCACCAGCGGGAAATACTCGACGAAACCTTCGAAGGCCTGCTCGGCCACCACGTTCGGCCGCGCGTACCGGTAGCCCGGCGGCACGAACGGGCCCTGGCCGATGTAGATGAAGGAGTCGGCCTGGATCCGCCGGTTGTTGCTGCGCTGGCTGGCGCTGTGATCGAGCACCCCGGCGTCGCGCAGGTAGTAGTCGGCGCCGTCGGCCAGGTCGCTGGGCTTCATGCAGGCGGACAGGCTGCCCAGGAGGAGCATCGCCAGGGCGATACGGAACAGGTGCAACATCGGTCATCTCCCCTGCCGGCGTCGGAAAACCGGCGAATGACGAGCCGATGCAGCTTCCGCGCCATCACAGGCCACGCTGCCACTCCTGGCGCAGGGCAGCGTGCTGCGGCTGCTCGATGGCCTGGCGGACCTCGGCCAGCAGGCGCGCCTTGTCGGCACCCAGCTCGCCCTTGAGCACCAGATAGTTGGAAGCGTGGTCGCTGCGAAATACCGTGTCTTCGAGCTCCAATCCCTGCAACAGGCGTTCGACCTCGACGAACAGGGCACGCCGATCCAGCGCCTCGAAATCGGCGAAGCCAGCACGGAAACGCTGCTCGCCGGTAGGGAAACTCACCACCAGGGTCGACAGGTACTCCGGCTGGGCGGCGTTCATCAGGCGCGCGGAGTTGTCCGCGTGCTGCGCGCTCAGGGTCATTCCGCCCAGACCGTTGAGGATCATCACCGAACGACTGATCCCCGCCTCGCCAAGCTTTTCCAGCGCATCCAGGGTAGAGGAATAGGTCTCGCCCTTGTTGACCCGTGCCAGCACTTCGTCGTCGCCGGACTCGGCGCCGACATAGGCCATTCGCAGCCCGGCGTCGGCCAGTTCGCGCAACTCGTCGACCGACTTCCTGCGCAGGTTGCGCGGCAGGCAGTAGCTGGATACCCGCTCCACCTCCGGCAAGTGCTCGCGAATCGCCTGCAGCACCGCGAGCAGCCGGCGGGTCGGCAATACCAGGGCGTCGCCATCGGCGAGAAACACCCGCTTGACGATCAGGCGCTCGCCGCAGCGGCGGATCTCCTCCAGTACCTCGTTCTCGTCGCGGGCGCGAAATTTCTTTTGCGGCTGGGTATACATCTCGCAAAAGCCGCATTTGTTCCAGGAACAGCCATTGGTCACCGGGAGGATCAGCGAATGCGCCTCGCTCGGGGGCCGGAACACCGGTTCGATGTAGTGGATAGGGAATTCACGGACACTCATCGGAGAACTCCTGAACGAACGTGGAGCCGCCGGCGGATTCGCCGGAAATGGGCAGCCGACGTCCCGCCGGCGGATCGATGGGCGACGAGTATATCCCTGCCGGCAAAGAGTGCGCGGGGCGCAGTGACTGCGTCCCGGCACCACAGGCATCAGGCGCTGGGAGCGTCGCCTTCGCGCTTGCGCTTGTTGCCCATGCGCACGCCGATATCCATCAGGAAGTGGAAGAAACCTTCCTGGTCTTCCAGCACCTCGCGCCAGAACGGCGAGTGGTACAGCGCCACGGCGCCATGCACCAACGCCCAGGCAGCGCAATAATGGAAGTACGGCGGAACGTTCTCCAGCTTGCCGTCGGCGATACGCTCCTTGATCAGCTGGGTCAGGCGTTCGAAGTTGGAGGCGCGGATCTTGTGCAGCTCCTCGACCATCTCCGGCACCTGGCTGGTCTTCACCACCTTCTCTTCCAGGCGGTCGAACAGGCGGTAGCGCTGCGGATCGCGCATGCGGAACTCGAAGTAGGCGCGCGACAGGGCTTCCTTGTCGCGGGCTACGTCTTCGGAATGGAACAGGGCGGCGAGATCGCGCTCGTAGTCCAGCATCAGGCGCAGGTAGATCTCCGCCTTGGACTTGAAGTGCTTGTAGATCGTGCCTTTGCCGATGCCGACGGCATCCGCGATCATCTCGACCGTTACGCTGTCTTCCCCCTGTTCGAGGAACAGCTTGAGGGCGGTATCGAGAATCTCCTGTTCACGGCGACGAAATTCACGAACTTTGCGAGGCTCTTTCTGCATAAAAAGACTGTCAGGTCAAAATGAGTCAAAAATCGAAGCCGCGTATTATGCCTATTCAGCACGAAAATGCACGGAACATCCGACGATGAATTGTTACCAGGACGAATTCGACCAGACCAACGGTCTGCGCTACCTCAACCACGCAGCGGTCGCACCCTGGCCTAGACGCGCCGCCGACGCGGTGAGCGCCTTCGCCCGGGAGAACGTCGCCCACGGCTCCAGCGACTATCCGGAATGGCTGAAGATAGAACATCGCCTGCGCGAACGCCTTGCCCGACTGCTCAATGCGCGCGCCGGCAGCGACCTCGCACTGGTCAAGAACACCTCCGAGGCGCTTTCCTTCGTAGCCTTCGGCCTGGATTGGCGAGAGGGCGACCAGGTCGTCATCGGCAACGAGGAGTTCCCCTCCAATAGAGTGGTCTGGGAAGCCTTGCGCCCGCGCGGCGTCGAAGTGGTCGAGGTCGGTCTCGCCGGCGACGACCCCGAGGGCGCCCTGCTCGCCGCCTGCGGCCCACGCACCCGCCTGCTGTCGATCAGCGCGGTGCAGTACGCCAGCGGCCTGCGCCTTGACCTGGAGCGCATCGGCACGGGATGTCGCCGCCGCGGCGTGCTGTTCTGCATCGACGCGATCCAGCAGCTCGGCGCCCTGCCCTTCGACGTACAGGCCTACGATTGTGCCTTCGCCATGGCCGATGGGCACAAGTGGATGCTCGGCCCCGAAGGGCTGGGCGTCTTCTATTGCCATCCCGAGCAGCGCGAGCGCCTGGCGCTGCACGAATATGGCTGGCACATGCTGGAACATGCCCTCGATTACGAGCGTCGCGACTGGCGGCCGGCGCGCAGCGCCCGGCGCTTCGAATGCGGCAGCCCGAACATGCTCGGCGCGATGGCCCTGGAGGCCAGCCTGGGGCTGTTGGAGGAGGTCGGCATGGAGCGGGTCGACAGAGACATCGCCGAGCGCGTCCAGTGGCTACAGGACGGTCTGTCGGGAATTCCCGGGGTACGCCTGCACAGTCCGCGGAACCCGAGCCGACGCGCGGGCATCCTGACCTTCAGCCTGGACGGCCAGGACAGCCGGACACTCTTCGAAACGCTTCGCCAGGAGCGGGTCATTTGCGCCCAGCGTGGCGGAGGTATCCGTTTTTCCCCGCACTTCTACACGAGTTCGACGGTGATCGACGACACCCTGGCGATCTTGCGCCAGGTCGCAGGCACCTAGGTGCTCAAGGACGGCGAGGGTATTCCAAATCTGTTTAAAAAACCGCCAGCCCTGTCTGGACGCCCCACGAACATGACCAATACTGAAAGGTACTGGCGCGCGGTATCTCCCCCCAAGTACCCAGCCAGTGAAGGTACCGAGGAATGCGTACCTTTGTTCCACTCCTAATGGTCTTGACCCGGATTCATCCCCCAGAACCCGGGTTTTTTTTATCCGTTTGCCGGCCTAGCGGGCCAACGGAAACAGCCGATGGAAATTGGCGGTAGTCTGCTCCGCCAGGGTTTCCAGGCTGACGCCACGCAACGTCGCGAGGAATTCGGCGACATCGCGCACGTATTCCGGCAGGTTCGGCTTGCCGCGATGGGGAATCGGCGCCAGGTAGGGCGAGTCGGTCTCCACCAGCAGCCGGTCGGCCGGTACCTGGCGAGCCACCTCGCGCAGGGCATCGGCATTGCGGAAGGTGACGATGCCGGACAGGGAAATGTAGAAGCCCAGGTCCAGCGCCGATCGCGCCATCTCCCAGTCCTCGGTGAAGCAATGCAGCACGCCGGCCTGCGGCAACGCCGCCTCGCGCAGCAGCGCCAGCGTATCGGCGCGCGCCTCGCGGGTGTGCACGATCACTGGCTTGGCGGTGATCCGCGCGGCTTCCAGGTGCAGGCGAAACGCCTCCTGCTGCAACTCGGCGGCTTCCGGTTCGTAGTGGTAGTCGAGGCCGGTCTCGCCGATCGCCACCACCCGCGGATGCGCCAGTTCGCCTAGCAGCCAGTCCAGCGCTGGCGCGCTTCCGGGCTCCAGGTCCAGCGGGTGCACGCCGACCGAACAGTGCACGTCGGCATAGCGCTCGGCCAGGGCCTTCACCGCCTGGGCATTGTCGGCGCTGACGCCGATGCAGAGGAATTGACCGACGCCACGCGCTCGCGCGGCATCCAGCGCCGCATCGAGCGAGCCGCCATGGGCGGCCAGGTCGAGGCGATCGAGGTGGCAGTGGGAATCGACCAGCATGATCCTGTCTAGCGTTACATCGTGTGGGTCGGCCGGTCCGACTTCAGCGCCCCGGCCAGGTAGGTTTCGATCTTGTTGCGGGCGGTGTTGTCACCGTCGTTGAACTGCACGCCGATGCCCGCCGCACGGTTGCCCTGGGCGCCCTTCGGGGTGATCCAGACGACCTTGCCGGCCACCGGGATCTTCTCCGGCTCTTCCATCAGGTTGAGCAGCATGAAGACCTCGTCGCCAAGCTTGTAGTTCTTGTTGGTGGGAATGAACAGCCCGCCGTTCCTGATGAACGGCATGTAGGCGGCGTAAAGCACGGACTTGTCCTTGATGGTCAAGGACAGGATGCCGTTACGCGGCCCCAGATTGGGTGGCAAACTCATGCAGGTTCCTGCCAGTCGAATATCAGCGGGATTCTAGCCCGGCCCGGGCAGGCTTGCCCACTGCACCAGCAGGGCTTCGAGAAGCAGGACACGGTTGAGGTTGGCCTTGTTCAACACTTTCTGCCGCTGTTGCAGCAGCCAGTCCTGCATGGCCAGCACCTTGGCCTGCCCGGACTTTTCGCCCAGGTACTGGATCACCTTGCGCATGTCGGCCAGCCCCAGCCCCTCCTCGTCGCGGGTCAACTGGTAGCGCAGGATGCCCAGCGTCCAGTCGCAGAACCAGTCGAACAGCAATGGCAGCGGCACGCTGTTCCAGCTTTCGGCCAGTGGGCTGGCGGCGATCTGCTGCTTGAGCAGCTTCTTCACCCCCTCGACCACCTGCGCGCGCTGCTCGCGCACGCCCTGGCCGTGCAGGCGCTGGGCGGTGAGCGGCGAGCCGCCGGAAAGCGCCAACAGTTCCTCCAGGGCCTCGGCCGGCTCGTCGGGCAGGGCCCGCGCCAGCCATTCCAGACTCGCCGCCGCGCCCGGCAAAGGGCAGGCCTGCTGCACGCAGCGGCTCTTGATGGTCGGCAACAGGCGGCTGGGCTGGTGGCTGATCAGCAGCAGCACGGTATCGCCCGACGGCTCTTCAAGGCTTTTCAACAGGGCGTTGGCGGCGTTCACGTTCATCGCCTCGGCGGGCTCGAGCAATACGACCTTGCGCCCGCCCAGTTGCGCGGTCTGCACCACGAAGCCAACCAGGTCGCGGACCTGGTCGACCCGGATCGGTTTCTCCGCCTCCTCCGGCTCCAGCACGAAGTAGTCCGGATGGGTACCGGCGGCCAGCAACTGGCAGGCCTTGCACTCGCCGCATGCGCCAGCGGCGGCAGGCCGCTGGCAGAGCAGTTGGGCGGCCCAATGCTCGGCCAGGGCACGCTTGCCGATCCCGGCGGGACCGTAGAGCAGATAGGCGTGGGCGTGCTGGGCGCGGCCGCCCAGTTGGCTCCAGAGCGCCTGCTGCCAGGGATAGATATCAGCCATTCAGACGCTCCAGCAGATTCGGCAGCAGCCGATCCAGGCCAGCCTGCACCTCGGCCAGCGGCAACCCGGCATCGAGCACCTGGTAACGCTCCGGGGCCTGCGCGGCGCGCTGCAGGTAGGTCTGACGCACGGCCTCGAAGAAGCGTCGGTCCTCCTGCTCGAAACGGTCGAGCCGGCCACGCGCCGCCGCCCGCGCCAGGCCGATTTCCACCGGCAGGTCGAAGACCAGCGTGAGGTCGGGCCGCAGGTCGCCCTGGACGAAGCTTTCCAGCGCGGCGATGCGCGCCTCCGGCAAACCGCGTCCGCCGCCCTGGTAGGCATAGGTGGCATCGGTGAAGCGATCGCAGAGCACCACGGCCCCGCGCGCCAGCGCCGGGCGGATGACCCCGGCGAGATGCTGGGCCCGCGCGGCGAACATCAGCAACAGCTCTGTATCGGCGGCCATCGGCTCGTCGCTGGGCGCCAGCAGCAGTTCACGGATGCGCTCGGCGAGAGGCGTGCCGCCAGGCTCGCGGGTCAACTGCACCTCGATGCCGCGCTCGCGCAGGCGCTCGGCCAGGTAGTCGCGGTTGGTGCTCTTGCCGGCCCCTTCCGGGCCCTCCAGGGTGACGAACAGGCCGGTCACACGGCACTCCTTATCTTGGCTGCGCCGCTCATTGTGGCGGCGGGGTGATAGGCGCGGGGCTGGAGCGATAGTCCGAGCGACGCTTCAACTGGTACTCGCGGACCGCCTTGTTGTGTTCGTCCAGGCTGCTGGAGAACACATGGCTGCCATCGCCGCGCGCCACGAAATACAGGGTCTCGCCCTCGGCCGGATGCAGCGCGGCGCGAATCGCCTCGCGCCCGGCCAGGGCGATCGGGGTCGGCGGCATGCCCGGCACCACATAGGTATTGTAAGGGGTCGGTTCGCGCAGGTCGGCGCGGGTGATCTTGCCGTTGTAGCGCTCGCCCATGCCATAGATCACCGTCGGATCGGTCTGCAACAGCATGCCGCGCTGCAGGCGGCGGACGAAGACGCCGGCGATCTGCGAACGCTCTTCCGGCACGCCGGTTTCCTTTTCCACCAGCGAGGCCATGATCAGCGCCTGGTAGGCGTCGCGATAAGGCAGGTCCTGGCTGCGGCCATCCCATTCCTTGGCGAGGATGGTCTGCATGCGCTGGTAGGCCTTGCGCAGTATGTCGATGTCGCGCATGCCACGGGTGTAGCGGTAGGTATCGGGGAAGAAGCGCCCTTCGGCCACTTCGTCGGGCTTGCCGAGGCGTTGCATGATCTCGCCGTCGCTCAGGCCGGCCAGGGTCTGCTCCAGCTTGCCCTGCCTGGCGAGCGCTTCGCGCACCTGGCGGAAACTCCAGCCCTCGACCAGGGTCAGGCTGTACTGCACCACCTCGCCTTCACGCCAGAGTTCCAGCAGGTCGGCGCCCGTCATCCCCGGCAAGAGGCGGTATTCACCGCTGTGCAGGGCCTGGCCCGGCAGGTTGAAACGCCAGTAGAGGCGCAGCCAGAACGCGCCATGGAGCACCTCTTCCTGCTCCAGACGTGCGAGCATGCCGCCCGGCGTGGAGCCCGAGGAAACGTCCAGCAGGCGCTCCTCGGTCAATTGCAGGGGCTGCTCCAGCGCCCGCTGCTGCTGCCATGCAGCCAGGCCGACGCAGAGGCCAACGAACAACAGGCCACTCTCCAGCAGCACCAGCAGTTTGCGCATCAAAGTCAGAAATCCAGGTCGTCGCGAAGTTGGTCTTGCAGTTTACGGGTCAGCTCGCCGACCGGCCAGACGTGCTCGTCCAATGCCCGGACCGGCCAGATGCCGAACTGGCTGTTGCACAGAAAGACCTCGTCGGCCGTCGCCAGTTCAGCCATGGAAACATCCCGTATCGCCAGCGGGACGCCGATTCCTTCGGCGCGCTCGAGCAATTCCGCGCGCATCACTCCCGCGACGCCGCAGCGCCGCAGGTCAGGCGCCACGAGGGTGCCGTCGAGAACCAGCAGCAGGTTGCTGAACACGCCCTCCACCACCCGCTCGTGCACGTCCAGCATGAGCCCTTCGGCATGCCCGGCGTCGCTCCACTCGGCACGGGCGAGGACCTGCTCCAGGCGATTGAGGTGCTTGAGGCCGGCCAGCAGGGGCTGCTCGGCCAGGCGCGTACGGCAGGCGAACAGGCGCACGCCTTGCTGCCAGTGGCGCTCGGGATAGGCCGGACGCGGCGATCCGGAGAGGATTCGCCGCGGCGAGGCCTCGGCAGGCGGCGCGTAGCCACGCAAACCCTCGCCGCGGGTGACGATCAGCTTGGCGACACCGTCGCCCAGCGCCGCGCAGAACGCCAGCAACTCCTGGCGCAACGCTGCGGCGTCGAGAGGGATCGCCAGGCGTCGACACCCCTCTTCCAGGCGCGCCAGGTGGCGTTCCAGGAGACGCGGCGTGCCGGCGCGCACCGCCAGGGTCTCGAACAGCCCGTCGCCATAGGCCAGTCCGCGATCGCGCACGGACAGCTCGGCGGCGGGCCGGCCGTCGACCCAGTCCAGCATCAGTCGGCGAACCTGCGGAACACCAGGGTGCCGTTGGTCCCGCCGAAACCGAACGAGTTCGACAGGGCCACGTCGATCTTGCGCGGCTTGGCTTCGTGGGCCACCAGGTCGAGGTCGCAACCTTCGTCCGGGTTGTCCAGGTTGATGGTCGGTGGGGCGACCTGGTCGCGCAGGGCCAGCACGCTGAAGATCGCCTCCACCGCACCGGCGGCACCCAACAGGTGGCCGGTCATCGACTTGGTCGAACTCATCGACAGCGCATGGGCATGCTCGCCGAACACGCTCTTCACCGCGGCGATCTCGGCGATGTCGCCGGCCGGGGTGGAGGTGCCATGGGCGTTGATGTAATCGACCTGACGAGGATCCAGGCCGGCATCGCGCAGCGCGTTCTTCATGCAGCGGGCGGCACCGGCTCCGTCTTCCGGCGGCGCGGTCATGTGGAAGGCGTCGCCGCTCATGCCGAAGCCAACCAGCTCGGCATAGATCCGCGCGCCGCGGGCACGGGCGTGCTCCAGTTCTTCGAGCACCAGGGCGCCGGAACCGTCGGACAGGACGAAGCCGTCGCGATCCCGGTCCCACGGACGGCTGGCACGGGTCGGCTCGTCGTTGCGAGTGGAGAGCGCGCGAGCCGCGCCGAAACCGCCCAGGCCGAGACCGCAGGCAGCCATTTCGGAACCGCCGGCGACCATCACGTCGGCCTCGCCATAGGCGATGTTGCGAGCAGCCATGCCGATGCTGTGGGTACCGGTGGTGCAGGCGGTGGTGAGGGCGTAGTTGGGCCCCTGCAGACCCAGGTGGATCGACAGGAAGCCGGAAACCATGTTGATGATCGAACCGGGCACGAAGAACGGCGAGATGCGCCGCGGCCCCTGCTCGAACAGGGATCGGCAGTTGTTCTCGATATTGGTCAGGCCGCCGATACCGGAACCCATGGATACGCCGATACGCTCACGATTGGCGTCGGTGACCTCCAGGCCGGAATCGCGAACGGCCTGGAAGCTGGCGGCGAGACCGTACTGGATGAACAGGTCGAGCTTGCGGGCTTCCTTGGCGGACAGGTATTCCTCGACATTGAAACCCTTGACCGAACCACCGAAGCGGGTGGAATAGGCGGACAGGTCCATATGCTCGATCGGGGCGATCCCGCTGCGACCGGCGAGAATACCTTCCCAACTGCTCGGGACATCCAGGCCCAGCGGCGACAGCATGCCCATGCCAGTAATGACGACGCGTCTACGCGACACTACGACTTCCTCTTTCTCATTTCACGGGGTTGCGCCGACAGACTACCAGAGTAGGTAAGGCGCTAAAGAAAAGCCGCACGCCCTTACAGGCTGTGCGGCTTTTCCACGTCGGAAAATCCGACGACTACTTATTGCTGGTGAGCAACGATGTAGTCGATGGCTTCCTGAACGGTGGTGATCTTTTCAGCTTTCTCGTCAGGGATTTCGGTCTCGAATTCCTCTTCCAGAGCCATCACCAGCTCGACGGTGTCAAGGGAGTCGGCGCCCAGGTCTTCGACGAAGGAAGCGCTGTTGGTGACTTCTTCTTCCTTCACGCCGAGTTGTTCAGCGACGATCTTCTTAACGCGTTCTTCGATGGTGCTCATACCTTGTTTTCACTCCTATGGAAAATCCGAGCAGCTGGGCTGCGGGTAAGTGTATAGAAAGGGTTTTCTGCTTTTCAAGCTGAACGCCTCACCTTCCCACGGCCACTTCGATAATTCTATCTAATAACCCGGCTGCAATTCCGCAACGAATTCTAGACAGCGCTTATGACAGACCCGAGAAAGGTAACGTCACATTCAGCTCATGTACATCCCACCATTGACCGGCACGGTGGCCCCGGTCACATAGGCTGCGCCGTCCGAAGCGAGGAAGCCGACCACCTTGGCGATCTCTTCCGCCTGCCCCAGGCGACCCAGCGGAATCTGGCCCAGCAGCGCTTCGCGCTGGGCTTCCGGCAGCTCGCGGGTCATGTCGGTGTCGATGAAGCCCGGCGCCACCGCATTCACGGTAATGGCACGCGAACCGACTTCCCGGGCCAGCGCACGGGTGAAGCCCTCCAGGCCGGCCTTCGCCGCGGCATAGTTGGTTTGCCCGGCATTGCCCATGGCGCCGACCACGGAACCGATGTTGATGATGCGCCCCCAGCGGGCCTTGGTCATACCGCGCAGAACGGCTTTCGACAGACGGTAGAGACTGTTCAGGTTGGTGTTGACCACATCGAACCACTCGTCGTCTTTCATGCGCACCAGCAGATTATCGCGGGTGATGCCGGCGTTATTGACCACGATCAGCGGTTGGCCGAGATGCTGCTGGATGTGCTCCAGGGTCGCGGCTACGGATTCGTCGCTGGAAACGTCCAGGACCAGGCCCGCACCCTCGACGCCATTGGCCTTGAGGGTTTCGGCGATCTTCTCGGCGCCGGACGCGCTGGTCGCGGTGCCGATGACCACGGCACCCAGGCGCCCCAGTTCCAGCGCAATCGCCTGGCCGATGCCACGGCTGGCGCCGGTTACCAATGCGACCTTACCTTGCAGACTCATGGGATTCTCTCCTTTCACTCTCTCTCAGGCCAGGGCGGCGCGCGTGGCGGCGAACGCCTCGACACCATCCAGGCCATGGGTATTGATGCCTTTCGCACAGCGCCTGTTGAGGCCTGCCAGGACCTTGCCCGGCCCGCACTCGACCAGCTCGGTGACGCCCTTTTCCGCCAGCAGCTGGATGCTCTCCACCCAGCGAACCGGGCTGTACAGCTGTGCCAGCAGGTCGCGGCGCAGCGTATCGAGATCAGCCGGCACGGCGGCGCTGACGTTCTGCACCAGCGCAATCTTCGGCGCCTGCCACTGCAAGCTTTCGACCGAGGCGGCGAACTGCTCGGCGGCCGGACGCATCAGTTCGCAATGCGACGGCACGCTGACCGGCAGCGCCACCGCGCGCTTGGCGCCGCGCGCCTTGCACGCCTCGATGGCACGCTCAACGGCAGCCGCGGCACCGGCGATCACTACCTGCCCCGGCGCGTTGAAGTTGACCGCGCTGACCACCTCGCCCTGGGCCGCCTCGGCACAGGCCGCCAATACATCGGCGTCTTCCAGGCCTAGGATCGCGGCCATGCCGCCCTGCCCCGCCGGAACCGCCTGCTGCATCAGTTGGCCCCTACGCTCGACCAGCTTGACCGCATCGGCGAACGCCAGGCTTTCGGCCGCGACCAGCGCGGAATATTCGCCCAGGCTGTGCCCGGCGACGAACGCCGGGCGCGCGCCGCCCTCGGCCAGCCAGAGGCGCCAGAGCGCGATCGAAACCGTGAGGATGGCCGGCTGGGTCTTGTCGGTCTGGTTCAGGTGCTCTTCAGGTCCATTCTGGACCAGCGCCCAAAGGTCGTAACCGAGCGCCTCGGAGGCCTCGGCGAAGGTATCGCGCACCAGCGCCTGCTGGGCGCCCAGCTCGGCCAGCATGCCGAGGGATTGCGAACCCTGGCCGGGGAAGACGAATGCGAGGGATGCAGACATTGAATAGGTCCCTTGTGGTCTTTTGCTCGTCGGAGATAACGCGCCAGCCGCGACTGGCGCAGGAAACTGAGTGTTGGATGGCTGCCTGGACCGCCCGGTCACACATTAGAGCAGCAGATGCTCGAGACGGCCATGCAATCGTTGCGGCAGGTTTTCCCGGACTTCCAGTGCCGCGCGACGCAAGGCGCTCTGGAAACCCTCCTCGGCGGCAGACCCATGGCTTTTCACCACTATCCCCTGCAATCCGAGGAAACTGGCGCCGTTATAGCGTGCCGGAGCGATATCGCCGCGCAGCCGGCGCAGCAGCGGCAACGCCAGCGCACCGACCAGCTTCGCCGCCAGTCCATCGCGGAAGCGCTGTTCGATCCGCGCCGACACCATGGCAGCCAGGCCTTCGCTGGCCTTCAGCAGGATGTTGCCGACGAAACCGTCGCAGACCACCACGTCGGCCTCGCCGCGATACAGGCCATCGCCCTCTATATATCCGCTGAAATTCAACCCCTGGGCCTTCTGCAACAGGCTCGCCGCCAGCTTGACCTGCTGGTTGCCCTTGATCTCCTCGGTCCCCACGTTGAGCAGGGCGACCCGGGGCGAGACGCAGCCCAAGGCCTCTGCCGCCACCGCGCCCATCACCGCGAACTGGTAGAGATGCTCGGCACTGCAATCCACGTTGGCGCCGAGGTCGAGCAGATGACAATGCCCCTTCTCGGTCGGAACCGCCGTCACCATCGCAGGGCGGTCGATACCGGGCAGGGTCTTCAGCAGGTGCCGCGACAGCGCCATCAACGCCCCGGTATTGCCGGCGCTGACGCACGCGTGCGCCCGGCCGTCGCGGACCAGCTCCAGCGCCACGCGCATGGAAGCGTCCGGCTTGCCACGCAAGGCCTGGGAGGGACGTTCGTCTGAACCTATCACTTCGCTGGCCGCATGCACGCGCAGGCGCTGCCGGTCGAGCGACGGATAGCGGGAAAGGAGTTCTTCGAGGAGGGCAGGCTGACCGACGAGGATCAGTTGCGAATAGGAATTCTCGGCCAGGAAGGCAATAGAGGCCGGAACAACGCAGTGGGGACCGAAGTCCCCACCCATTGCATCAATCGCGATGATTGGTGCGGACAAGGATTACTCGTCGGAGCCCTTGTCTACTACCTTACGGCCGCGATAGAAGCCGTCCGGGGATACGTGGTGGCGCAGGTGGACTTCACCGGTGCTCTTTTCCACGGACAGAGCATTGGACTCGAGCGCATCGTGGGAACGACGCATGTCACGAGCGGAACGAGACTTTTTGTTCTGCTGAACAGCCATGATTGATTAACTCCTAAACGTTTGGGTCACGCTTCAACTGTGCCAGTACGCTGAACGGATTAGGACGCTTGTCCTCGACTTCGCTCGACTCCGGCTCGTCTTCGACGACGAATCCAGCCGGGTGCTGACATACTTCGGGGTCATGGGCCGGAACGATGGGTAAGGCGAGCAACAGCTCGTCCTCGACCAGCGCCAGCAGGTCCAGGGGTTCCTCCCCCACTTCCAGCGCATCGTACCCCTTCGGCAGACCGTCGGCGGACTGACCTTCCCGAAGAATGGCGTAGGTATATTCGCCATGCACGGGAATGGCCGCCGCATCCAGGCAGCGTTGGCATACCATGCTCACCTCGGTATCGAGCTGCATATGCATGACCGCCAGCTTCTGGTGGTCGCGCTCGAAGGAAACCTTCACGCGCACCTCACCGGCATCGCTGGTCAGTTGCTCGCATACACGCGGCATATCGGCGAGCGCGTACACACCCTCGAGGGTGGCGCCGCGGTCGACCAACTTGCGCGGATCGATATGAGGTGGAATCGGCCCATTCAACATAAGCGCGCCATTATAGGGACGCCCCCGCGCCTGTCAAAGGAAATTAGCCATAAACCGCTGTAAGGACGAGTCTTTTCGTTAAAATCGGCCGCTCGCCATGGAGAACCTCATGCCCGACCTGATCCTCGCCTCCAGCTCCCCCTATCGACGCGAACTCCTGACCCGCCTGCGCCTTCCCTTCGAAAGCGCCAGCCCCGATATCGACGAAAGCCATCGCCCCGGGGAAAGTGCCGAGGAACTGGTGCGCCGCCTTTCCGCCAGCAAGGCCGAAGCGCTGGCCGGACGCTATCCGCAACACCTGGTGATCGGCTCCGACCAGGTCGCCGTACTCGACGGCGACATCCTCGGCAAGCCGCACACCCCCGAACGCGCCATCCAGCAGCTACGGGACGCCAGCGGCAAGAGCGTGACCTTCCTCACCGGACTGGCCCTCCTCAACAGCGCCAGCCGGCGCATCCAGGTGGCATGCGTGCCGTTCACCGTGCACTTCCGCCACCTCGACGAGAGCCGCATCCGCCGCTACGTCGAAGCGGAACGCCCATTGGACTGCGCCGGCAGCTTCAAGGCGGAAGGCCTGGGCGTCAGCCTGTTCCGCGCCACCGAAGGAGAGGACGCCACCAGCCTGGTAGGGCTGCCCCTGATCCGCCTGGTCGACATGCTCCTCGAGGAAGGCGTCGAAATCCCCTGAGCCGGCATTCCCATATCCGGCATTCCCATATAAAGAAGCCCGGCTTCGGCCGGGCTTCTTTATATAAGGAAGGGAAACGCTCTCAGCGCAATACCGGGCCCTGCCAGCCCATCCACAGCGCGAGGCGCTCCGCCACACTGGCACCGAACTTCTTGGCGAAGCGATCGAAAGGCGACTCCTGCACGGTGTAATCCTCGATCTTCTTCTCCTTCACCACTTCGCGCGCCACATAGCTGGCATTGCCCAGACCGTCGATCAAACCGAGCTGCAATGCCTGTTCGCCGGACCAGACCAGACCCGAGAACAGCTCCGGGTGCCCCTCGACCTTGAGCCGGTCGCCGCGCCCTTTTTTCACGCTGTCGATGAACTGCTTGTGGGTAGTATCCAGCACCTGCTGCCAGAACTGGGTCTCCTCGGGCTTTTGCGGCTGGAAAGGATCGAGGAACGACTTGTGCTCGCCGGAGGTATAGACGCGCCGCTCGACACCGAGCTTCTCCATGGTGCCGACGAAACCGAAGCTGGCCGCCGTCACGCCGATGGAACCGACCAGGCTGGCCTTGTCAGCGTAGATCTGGTCGGCGGCGCTGGCGATGTAGTAGGCGCCGGAGGCACCCAGGTCGCTGATCACCGCATAGACCTTGACGTTCGGGTGCTCGCCGCGCAGGCGACGAATCTCGTCATAGATATAGCCCGACTGCACCGGACTGCCGCCCGGACTGTTGATCCGCAGGACGATCCCCTTGGTACCCTCATCCTTGAACGCCGCGCGCAAGGCCGTGACGATATTGTCGGCACTGGCCGGCTCATCGTCGGCGATCATGCCCTTCACCTCGATCAGCGCCGTGTGGCTACCGCTGCGCGAGGCCGATTTCTCCAGGCTGCCGAACGGACTGAAGGCCAGCAGCACGACAAAGAGATAGATGAAGGTCAGCGACTTGAAGAATATCCCCCAGCGCCGCGCCCGCCGCTGCTCCTGGACCCCGGCGAGAACCGCCTTCTCCAGCAGCTTCCAGCTCTTGTCGTCATTCGCCTTCGGCGTTTCCGACTTCCACTCGTCAGACATGCTCAACCACTCCTGAAACCGCCTCACGTCGAGCACCGCCCAACCAGGCGCGCAACTCGGTGAAATGCTCAACTTCCAGCCGCGGCGCATAAGGCCGCAACTGCTCCAGCGATTGGGCGCCATAGGCCACCGCAACCGAATCCATCCCCGCCCGCCGCGCCATTTCCAGGTCGAACGGCGAATCACCGATCATCAGCGCCCGCCCCGGCTCGACCCGGCAGTGCGCCAGGATCTCGTGGAGCATCAACGGGTCCGGCTTGCTGGCCGTTTCGTCGGCGCAGCGGGTGATATCGAAGAAATCGCTCCAGCCATGCCCCGCCAGCACCCGGTCCAGGCCGCGCCGACTCTTGCCGGTGGCGACCGCCAGGCGGAACCCGGCCTCGCGAAAATGCACCATGGCTTCGGCCACGCCGGGGAACAACCGCGACGGCTGCGCTTCCTGCGCCAGGTAATGCTCGCTGTAGGCACACCGGAAACGCTCGACCAGAGCAGGATCGCCAACCTCCGGATAGAGCGAAGCGATCGCCTCGGGCAAGCCGAGGCCGATGATGCCCTTGATCCGGGTATCGTCCCGCTCCGGCAGAGCGGTTTCCCGCGCCGCTGCCTTCATCGAATCGACGATGCGCGCGATCGAGTCGACCAGGGTGCCGTCCCAATCGAATACCAGCAACGCGTAGTCAGTCATTCAAACGCTCCAGCGAACGCTGCCACATCTCGTCCACCGGCGCCTCCAGCTCCAGCACCTGCCCGTCGGGCAGCGGCACGCGCAACTGCGCGGCATGCAGGAACAGGCGCTTGCCGCCCAGCTCGCGGATCTCGCGGGAGAAATCCTCGTCGCCATACTTCGGGTCGCCGGCGATGGCATGCCCGGCGTGCTTGGCATGCACGCGGATCTGGTGGGTCCGCCCGGTGATCGGGCGCGCTTCCACCAGGGTGGCGAAATCGCCGAAGCGACGCAGCACCCGGAACTCGGTCAGCGCGTCCTTGCCCTCGACGTTCACCTCGACCATCCGCTCGCCCGAACGCAGGTTGTTCTTCAGCAGCGGCGCGCGCACGTTCTTCTTGCCAGCCGGCCAGTGGCCACGGACCAGGGCGTGATAGCGCTTGTCGACGATCTTCTCGCCCCGCAGGGCCTCATGCAGGTGACGCAACATGCTGCGCTTCTTGGCGATCATCAGCAGGCCGGAGGTATCGCGATCGAGACGATGCACCAATTCGATATCCTTGGCATCGGGGCGCAACTGGCGAAACACCTCGATGACCCCGGCGCTCACGCCGCTGCCGCCATGCACGGCGATCCCGGCGGGCTTGTTGACCACGACCAGCGCCTTGTCCTCGTAGACGATCGCCGCCTCCATCCGCTCCAGCAGCCCCTGCGCCAGCGGCGCCGGCTCATCGCGCTCGGCCAGGCGCAGCGGCGGCACGCGCACCTGGTCTCCGGCCTGGAGCCGATAGTCGGGCTTGATCCGCCCCTTGTTCACGCGCACTTCGCCCTTACGCAGGATGCGATAGATCAGGGTCTTGGGCGCACCCTTGAGACGGGCGATAAGGAAATTGTCGATACGTTGACCAGCCAGTTCCGGCGGCACATCGAGCAGCTGGACACCGGTGGTCGGAGAGGCGGGAGTAGTCATCCGTACATCATAACAATTTTTCATTCAATTGAAGCACTTAATCATTGCTGCTATAGTCGGGAAGCCGCCATAAGCGGCCTGGCCTGCGGATGATTGCCAACCTGCATTTCCCCCTCGCCTGCAAACACTTTGAACGGACGTCAGGCCGTCCTACAGAGGCGTTTCAGCGGAAATACGAAAATTTCCAACCCGCTAACGACTCGAAACCAAAGCCTTGAAACATGAGCCGCGACCACTTCGGTGAGCGCGAGATGCCAACCCGCTCCGGATACTGCGAGCGGCGCCCGATTCTTAAGGAACATGTGTAGGGTGGAGATGTACGGCTGTTGGACTGCGTAGCTTCTAGCTTGATCCAGACGCATTTTTCGTCCGCCTCCGACAGCCGATTCCTCCTCCTGACTCAAGTGCTTCTGAAACACAGGAAGCAGGAGACGTAGTCGCGGACCGGCACCCAGTGCCGAGCGCCGCTGGACACGGGAATGGCCCGCCATTCCTGAATACGCGCCCGAGCACCGACCGTGAGAGTCGTGTGTGCCGATCGCCGTTTCCGGTAGCCCCGGAAACCATTGGTACTACATGAAAAGAATGCTGATCAACGCGACTCAACCCGAGGAGTTGCGTGTTGCACTGGTCGACGGCCAACGCCTGTTCGACCTCGACATCGAGTCGGGCGCCCGCGAGCAGAAGAAGGCCAACATCTACAAAGGCCGCATCACTCGCGTCGAACCCAGCCTCGAAGCCGCCTTCGTCGACTTCGGCGCCGAACGCCACGGCTTCCTCCCCCTCAAAGAAATCTCCCGCGAATACTTCAAGAAATCCCCCGAAGGCCGGATCAACATCAAGGAAGTCCTGAGCGAAGGCCAGGAAGTCATCGTCCAGGTCGAGAAGGAAGAGCGCGGCAACAAGGGCGCCGCCCTGACCACCTTCATCAGCCTGGCCGGCCGTTACCTGGTGCTGATGCCGAACAACCCGCGCGCCGGCGGCATCTCCCGCCGTATCGAAGGCGAAGAACGCAACGAGCTGCGCGAGGCCCTGAACGGCCTCAACGCACCGGCCGACATGGGCCTGATCGTGCGCACCGCCGGCCTCGGCCGCAGCACCGAGGAACTGCAGTGGGACCTCGACTACCTGCTGCAACTGTGGAGCGCGATCAAGGAAGCGTCCGGCGAACGTGGCGCGCCCTTCCTGATCTACCAGGAAAGCAACGTCATCATCCGCGCCATCCGCGACTACCTGCGCCAGGACATCGGCGAAGTGCTGATCGACAGCATCGACGCCCAGGAAGAAGCCCTGAACTTCATCCGCCAGGTGATGCCGCAGTACGCCAGCAAGGTGAAGCTGTACCAGGACAGCGTTCCGCTGTTCAATCGCTTCCAGATCGAGAGCCAGATCGAGACCGCCTTCCAGCGTGAAGTGAAGCTGCCGTCCGGCGGCTCCATCGTCATCGACCCGACCGAGGCCCTGGTTTCCATCGACATCAACTCGGCGCGCGCCACCAAGGGCGGCGACATCGAGGAAACCGCCCTGCAGACCAACCTGGAAGCGGCCGAGGAAATCGCCCGCCAGCTGCGCCTGCGTGACATCGGCGGCCTGATCGTCATCGACTTCATCGACATGACCCCGGCGAAGAACCAGCGCGCCGTGGAAGAGCGTGTCCGCGAAGCCCTCGAGGCCGACCGCGCGCGCGTCCAGGTCGGTCGCATCTCGCGCTTCGGCCTGCTGGAAATGTCCCGCCAGCGCCTGCGTCCGTCCCTCGGCGAGACCAGCGGCATCGTCTGCCCGCGCTGCAACGGCCAGGGCATCATCCGCGATGTCGAGTCGCTGTCGCTGGCCATCCTGCGCCTGATCGAGGAAGAAGCCCTGAAGGACCGCACCGCGGAAGTCCGCGCCCGCGTGCCCTTCCAGGTCGCCGCCTTCCTGCTCAACGAGAAGCGCAACGCCATCACCAAGATCGAACTGCGCACCCGCGCGCGCATCTTCATCCTGCCGGACGATCATCTGGAAACCCCGCATTTCGAAGTCCAGCGTCTGCGCGATGACAGCCCCGAACTGGTTGCCGGCCAGACCAGCTACGAAATGGCCACCGTCGAGCACGAAGAAGCCCAGCCGGTCAGCTCGACCCGCACCCTGGTCCGCCAGGAAGCAGCAGTCAAGACCGTCGCTCCCCAGCAGCCCGCACCGCAACACACCGAAGCACCGGTCGAGCCGGCCAAGCCGATGCCCGAGCCGAGCCTGTTCCAGGGCCTGGTGAAGTCCCTGGTCGGCCTGTTCGCAGGCAAGGATCAACCTGCCGCCAAGCCTGCTGAAACCAGCAAGCCGGCTGCCGAGCGCCAAACCCGCCAGGACGAGCGTCGCAACGGCCGCCAGCAGAACCGCCGCCGCGATGGCCGCGACGGCAATCGCCGCGACGAAGAGCGCAAGCCCCGCGAGGAACGCGCAGAGCGCCAACCGCGCGAAGAGCGCGCCGAACGCCCGAACCGCGAAGAGCGCAGCGAACGCCGCCGCGAAGAGCGCGCCGAGCGCCCGGCTCGCGAGGAGCGCCAGCCGCGCGAAGGCCGTGAAGAGCGCGCCGAGCGGACGCCCCGCGAAGAACGCCAGCCGCGCGAAGGCCGCGAAGGTCGCGAGGAACGCAGCGAACGCCGCCGCGAAGAGCGCGCCGAACGCCCAGCTCGCGAAGAGCGCCAACCCCGCGAAGGCCGTGAAGAACGCGCCGAGCGCCCGGCCCGCGAAGAGCGCCAGCCGCGCGAGGATCGCCAGGCTCGCGACGCCGCGGCCCTGGAAGCCGAGGCGCTGCCGAACGACGAGAGCCTGGAGCAGGACGAGCAGGACGATACCGATGGCGAGCGCCCGCGCCGCCGCTCCCGCGGCCAGCGTCGTCGCAGCAACCGCCGCGAACGCCAGCGCGAGGTCAGCGGCGAGCTGGAAGGCAGCGAGGCGACCGATAACGCCGCCGCGCCGCTGAACACCGTCGCAGCCGCCGCTGCTGCCGGTATCGCTGTCGCCAGCGAAGCCGTAGAAGCAAACGTGGAGCAAGCCCCGGCCACTACCAGCGAGGCTGCCAGCGAAACCACGGCAAGCGATGAAACCGACGCACCGACCAGCGAAGCCGTGGAAACCCAGGGCGCGGACAGCGAGGCCAATGCCGGCGAAACCGCCGACATCGAAGCGCCGGTGACCGTCAGCGTGGTCCGGGACGAAGCCGACCAGAGCACCCTGCTGGTCGCGCAAGTCACTGAAGAAGCTCCCTTCGCCAGCGAAAGCGTGGAAAGCCGCGAAGACGCCGAGAGCGCCGTGCAACCGGCAACGGAAGCGGCCGAAGAAGTTGCCGCCCCGGCGCCCGTCGAGGTAGCAGCCCCTAGCGAGCCCGCAGCCACCGAGGAGCCGACCCCGGCCATCGCGGCGGTGCCGGCCAACGCGACCGGCCGTGCCCTCAACGACCCACGGGAAAAACGTCGCCTGCAACGCGAAGCCGAGCGTCTGGCACGCGAAGCCGCAGCAGCAGCCGAAGCGGCAGCTCAGGCCGCTCCCGCCGTCGAGGAGATCCCAGCTGTAGCGAGCGAGGAAGCGTCGGCCCAGGAGGAACCTGCTGCACCCCAGGCTGAAGAAATCGCCCAGGCCGACGTTCCGTCCCAGGCGGACGAAGCCCAGGAAGCGGTACAGGCCGAGCCTGAAGCTTCCGGCGAAGACGCCGCCGACACGGAGCACGCGAAAAAGACCGAGGAAAGCGAAACCTCGCGCCCGCATGCCTGAGTGACAGGCTGAAAAAAGGGGATGCCATGGCATCCCCTTTTTTTGCGCGCCATTCCGCGGCACTCCGGCATACCGCCCGTCATGACCAGAGCCGCCGAACACGCACAATGAAAAAGGGATGCCGCCGGCATCCCTTTTTCATTCTCCAGCCGCACCCTCAGTAGAGATTGGGTTCAGGCTCCAATTCGACGCCGAAACGCCGACGGACGTCCTCCTGGATACGCTCGGCCAATGCCCGGACCTGGGCACCAGTGGCGCCGCCATGGTTGACCAGGACCAGCGCCTGCTGCGCGTGTACCCCCACCGGGCCATCGCGGAAACCCTTCCAGCCACCCTTGTCGATGAGCCAGCCTGCAGCCAGCTTCAGCCGACCGTCCGCCTGCGGATAGCCGACCAGATCCGGGAAGGCCTGACGCAAGCGTTCGGCCTGCGCCGCATCCACCAGCGGGTTCTTGAAGAAGCTGCCGGCATTGCCCAATACGGCGGGGTCGGGCAGCTTTTCCCGGCGAATGGCGCAGATTACCCGGCTTACGTCCCTGGCCGTCGGACTGGCGATGCCCTCCTCCTCCAGGCGCTGGCGTACCGGCCCGTAGTCCAGGTGCAGCCTCTCCCGCCGTGTCAGGCGCAGGCGCACGCGGAGGATCAGCCAGCGATCCGGCTCCTGCTTGAACAGGCTGTCGCGGTAGCCGAAACGGCAGGCCTGGCGATCGAACTCACGCAGGGTTCCATCCTGGCGATCCAGCGCCGTCAGGCTGTCGAAGACATCCTTCAGCTCCACGCCATAGGCGCCGATGTTCTGCATCGGCGCCGCACCCACGGTGCCGGGAATCAGACTGAGATTTTCCAGACCGGCCAGGCCCCGCTCCAGGCTCCATTGCACGAATGGGTCCCAGGCCTCGCCCGCCTCCGCCTCGACCAGCACCGAATCCGCGGCATCGGAAACAATTCGCCGCCCCTGGCTGGCCATGCGCAAAACCAGCGCCTCGACGTCACGGGTCAGCAGCAGGTTGCTGCCACCACCGATCACCAGCAGCGGCAATCCACGCTCCCGAGCCAGGGCCAGGGCCTCGCGCACATCAGCCTCGTCCCGGGCGTGGGCCAGCAGGCGGGCGCGCACGTCGATGCCGAAGGTGTTATAGGGCTTCAGCGAGCAATGCTCTTGCAGTTCCAGGCTCACAGTCGCCCCTTGGCTTCGATCAACAGACGGTCGCAGGCATGTTCGATCAGGTCGAGGACCTGCTCGAAGCCTTCTTCGCCGCCATAGTAGGGATCGGGCACTTCGTCCCGCTCGGATCCGTAGCGACGCAGGAACAGATCCAGTTCGGCGGCACCGCGCCCGGCACGCAGGGTCTCGAGGTCAGCCAGGTTGGACAGGTCCATGGCCAGGATCAGGTCATGGCAGGAGAAATCCTCGATGCCGACCTGGCGTCCACGCAGTGCCGACAGGTCGTAGCCACGCCTTTGCGCGGCCAGGCGGGTGCGCTGGTCAGGCGCCTTGCCGACATGCCAGCCGGCGGTGCCAGCGGAATCGACATGGATACGGGAGGCCAGACCGGCCTCCTCGACCTTGCGCCGGAACACGCCTTCGGCGGTGGGCGACCGGCAGATGTTGCCCAGGCAGACGAACAGGACGCGCATCAGTCCCCCAGCACGCGGCGAACGCGTTCGAGGTCTTCCGGCGTATCCACGCCCGGAAGCATGGTTTCGCGGGCATCGGCCACATGGATTCGCACCCCGTGCCAGAGCGCGCGCAATTGCTCGAGGCTTTCGGCGTTCTCCAGCCAGCACGGTCCCCAGGCGACGAAATCGGCAAGGAAACCCACGCGATAGGCGTAGATGCCGATGTGGCGACGATAGGGCACGCCCTCCGGCAGGCTGTCGCGATCGCGGGCGAAGGCGTCGCGAGCCCAGGGCAAGGGCGCACGACTGAAAGTCAGGGCCAGGCCGTCGATGTCGGTGGCGACCTTGACCACGTTCGGATTGAACAGCGCGGAGACCTCATGGATCGGCTCGGCCAGGGTAGCGATGGCGGCTTCCGGGTGCGCCGCCAGGTTGGCCGCCACCTGATCGATGAGCGCAGGGGGGATCAGCGGCTCGTCGCCCTGGACGTTGACCACGATGGCATCGCTGGCCAGGCCGAGCCGGGAAGCGACTTCCTCCAGGCGATCGGTGCCGGAGTTGTGCTCGGCACGCGTCAGCAGCGCCTCGGCGCCGAACCCCTGGCACGCCGCCAGGATGCGTTCGTCGTCGGTGGCGACGACCACGCGGCTGGCGGCGCTCTTGCGGGCCTGGTTCCAGACACGCTGGATCATTGGCTGGCCGGCGATATCCTGCAATGGCTTGCCGGGCAGACGAGTGGAGGCGTAGCGGGCGGGAATGACGACAGTGAACGCCTGGGTCATTACTTGTCCAGCCGCTCGTCCACGTTCAGGGAGCGAGCCTCGCTCTCCAGCATCACCGGGATGCCGTCGCGGATCGGATAGGCCAGGCCAGCCTGCTTGCTGATCAGTTCGGTCTTGTCTTCGCTGAGCACCAGCGGGCCCTTGGTCAACGGGCAGGCAAGAATATCGAGGAGTTTCGGGTCCATGGCGGAGTCCTTCATACAATGGCGGCACGGCCGCCGGTCAGCGCGCCAGGAGATGCTCGAGTCGGGCGTCGAACCAGGCGACGAATGCAGGGGAAGGCACCGCATCGACCGCCAGGTACCACCAGTCGGCCGCTGCGAAAGCCCGGCATTTAACGGCATCCTTCTCGGTCATCAGCAGCGGCAGCGGCGGGCTGAACGCCAGTTCGGCCGCCGTGTAGGTCGCGTGATCCGGGAAGGCATGCGGAATCGCCCGCCAGTGTAGCGCCTCGAGCGTCCTGAAGAAACGCTGCGGATTGCCGATCCCGGCCAGGGCGTGGACTTCCTGGCCCGCGGGAAAATGCTCCAGCGGTCGGCGCTCGCCGCTCTGCAGGTTGATCAGCGCAGTAGGCTGCAAGCGGAATGCGTAACCGCCGTCAGGATCCTCGTCGGCGCCGTTGTAAAGCAGCGCGTCGACGCTTTGCAGACGCTCCGCCGGTTCGCGCAACGGACCGGCCGGCAGGCAACGACCATTGCCGAGACCGCGCGCGGCATCGATCAGCACCAGCTCCAGATCGCGCGCCAGGCGATAGTGCTGCAAGCCATCGTCGCAGAGGACCAGGTCCAACTGCTCTTCGGCGAGCAGCGCCTGCAGGGCGCGCGGACGATCCGGGTCGATCATCAGCGGCACGCCGCTGCGCCGGACGATCATCAGCGGTTCGTCGCCGGCCTCCGCGGCGTCCTGCTCGGCCCGCACCCGCCACGGCGTGGTGGGCGGCCGGGCACCATAGCCGCGGCTGATCACGCCAACCCGCAAGCCGCGAGCCCTGCAGTGCTCGATCATCCAGAGGATCATCGGCGTCTTGCCGGTTCCGCCGACGGTGATGTTGCCTACCACCAGCACCGGCAGCGGCGCCCGATAGGCGGGCTTGCGCCCGGACAGGAAGTCCGCCCGGCGGCCGTTCGCCACCCGGCGATAGAGAGCCTCCAGCGGACGCAGCAACGCCAGCGCCGGATGCCCCTGGTACCAGGCGGCGAGCAGCCGCTCGGAGAACGACATCAGGGCTTGGCCGCCGTGTTCTCGACCGTGGTGATGCGCAGGTGGACGAAGCCCAGCTTGCCCGCTGCGTCCATCGCCGTGACCACCGACTGGTGGGTGGACTTGGCATCGGCGCTGATCACCACCGGCAGGTTGTTGTCGCCCGCCGATTCACGCTGCATCGCCGCCATCAGGGTGGCCAGGTCGCTCTTGGCCAGCGCCTGCCCGTTCAGGGCGTAGTGCCCCTCGGCATCCACCGAGAGTTCCAGTTGCTTCTGCTCGGTGCCGGCGGTTTCGCCGCTCTCCGCCGATGGCAGCTCGATGTTGAGCTGCTCGGGGCGGGTGAAGGTGGTACTGACCACGAAGAACAGCAGCAGGACGAAGATCACGTCGATCAGCGACGCCAGGTTGATGAAGACGTCTTCACGGGCGGCACCCGCCCGTCTGCGGCGGAATTTCACGCTTTGCCTTCCTCGACGTAGTCGACTTCACGATCGCCCTGCACCACTTCCACCAGCTTGATGGCCTCCTGCTCCATGGCGATCACCAGTTCGTCGACCCGCCGCAGCAGGTAGCGATGGAAGAACACCGCCGGAATCGCCACCAGCAGGCCGGCGGCGGTGGTGATCAATGCCTTGGAGATGCCCGCGGCGAGCATCGGCGAGTTGGCCATGCCGTTGTCCATGAAGGCGCCGAAGATCTGGATCATGCCGAACACCGTGCCCAGCAGGCCCAGCAGCGGCGCCATCGCGGCGATGGTGCCGAGGGCGTTGAGGTAGCGCTCCAGCTCGTGGATGACACCGGAAGCAGCCTCCTCGATGCACTCCTTCATGATCTCGCGGCCGTGCTTGGAGTTGGCCAGGCCGGCGGCGAGGATCTCTCCCAGCGGCGAGTTGGCGCGCAGGTCCTTGAGCTTCTGGGCGCTCAGTTGCTTGCCCTTGATCTGCTTCCACACCTGGCCGAGCAGCTCGGGCGGCGCGACGCGGCTCTTGCGCAGCGTCCACAGGCGCTCCGCGACGATGGCGGTGGCGGCGATCGAACTCAGAATGATCGGCAGCATCATCCAGCCGCCGGCTTGAACCAGTTCCCACACAGTGGCATATCCCCGAAAAAAAAGTGGCGCCACTCTAGCACAGCGACCCTTTTCCGCCGACCGCCACGGTTCTCATTTTTCCCGCCAGAAGTGCGCCGAATCACGCTCCCGGCGTGCGCCGCCACGGCTTCCGAGGAGAAACGTCAGGGCACCGTCGCGTGCCGTGTCGTGGACCTGCGCGGCGACCCTCGCGTAACGTTCCATCACTTCGCCATGGGGATGGCCGAAGGCGTTGCGCCAACCTCGCGAGACCAGCACATGGCGAGGCCGCGTACGCAACACGAAGGCGACTCCGGAGGAGCTGCGGCTGCCGTGATGCGGCGCCAGCAACCAGTCGACCCGCGGATCGGCCTGTCGCGCCAGCCAGGCATGCTCGGCCGCACGCGAGATGTCCCCGGTCAGCAGCAGGACTTCGCCATCGGCCACGACCCTCAGCACACAGGAGCGGTCGTTGCTGTCGCCGGCCTGCGCCCATGCCCACTGTTCGAAAACCACGCCATCCCAGGACCAGCGCCGCTCGTCGCAGTTGTCCGCGAACAACGGCGAAGGCAGGCGCGCGGGTTCGCCGCTGACCAGCCAACCCGGCGGGAATCGGGAAGCGACCGTAGGAGCACCGCCTGCATGGTCGTTGTCGGCATGACTCAGCAACAGGCCGTCCAGGCGCCGCAGGTCCAGGCTGCGCAGCACCGGCACCACCACCCGCTCGCCCATGTCGAACGCCCCCTGCCGCGCACCGCTGTCATAGAGCAAGGCATGCTCCCGGGTACGCACCAGCACGGCCAGCCCTTGGCCGACGTCCAGCACCCGCACTTCCGCCCGCCCCCATTCGACAGGCGGCGATGACGGCAACAACGCCGGCAGTAGCAACGCGGCACCGAGGGCACGCAACGGCAAGCCAGCCGGTGCCAGCCAGCAGAGCGCGCCGAGCATGCCCAGCGCTACGCTCCAGGCCGCTGCGGCGGGTGGCTGCCAGGCCTCGGCCAGGCCCGCCAGCAGGCCAAGCGCACGAAACAGCAGGCCCAGCGAAACGCCAGCGGCGCGAAGCAGCCCCTCGCCCAGCCCGGGCACCCACAGCAGCAGGCTCCCCGCCAGGGCCGGGGGCACTACCAGCAGTTCGATCCAAGGCACCGCCAGCAGGTTGGCCAGCGCTCCGCTCAGGCTCAACGGCAGGCCCAGCGCCAGCAGCGGCATCGCCAGCCCCAGCGCCATCCCACACTGCGCCCGCCCCCAGGCCGCCCACCAGCGCCAGCGCCCAAGGCGCCCGGCGAACAGCCAGAGCAGCAGGGCAACCGCCAGGAACGACAGCCAGAACCCCGCCTGCAGGCTGGCCAGCGGCTCGACCAGCAAGACCAGCACCAGCGTTCCCAGCAGCGGGGTCAGCAAGCCCAGGTGGCGGAAACGCAGGCGCCAGACCAGCGCCAGGCTGACCATCAGGCAAGCACGCCGCACCGGGACCTCGAAACCCGCCATCAACCCGTAGCTCCAGGCACCAAGCAAACCCAGGGCGCAGGCACAGGGCAGCCAGGGCAGGCGCCGCGGCCAGCAGCCCAGGCGATGCAAGGCCGCCACCAGGCCATAGAGCATCCCTGCCAGCAAAGAGATATGCGAACCGGAGATGACCATCAGATGCACGGTGCCGGTGTCCTGGAACATGCGCCACTCGGCCGCACTCAATCCCGAGCCATCCCCCAGCACCAGCGCCGCCAGGGCGGCGCCGCGCCCCTGTGCGTCGACCGCCAGCAGGCGCTGGCGCCAGGCATCGCGCCAGGCATCCAGGCCGCTGGCCGGCTGCAGGCGTTCGCCCGCCTTCACCGTGCCCACAGCACCGACCCGCTGCGCCAACAACCAGGCCTCGTAGTCGAAACCCGCCGCGTTCACCAGGCCGCGGGGGCGTTTCAGGGTCACCGCCAGGCGCCAGCGTTCGCCGCCCATCAGCGGCGGCGCGCCGCGCCAGCTCAGACGCAGACGCTCGGGAAGAAGCACGCCCCGCGCAGCGCTGACCTCCTCCAGCCGGAAGCGCGTGACGCCCTCGCCGCTCGCCGGCAGATCGACCACACGCCCCTCCAGCCAAAGGGTGCGACCATCCAGCTCGGCGGCCAGGCGTCCGTCCAGGGCGACTTGCGCCGAGCCGCAGGCCCAGGCGAACCCGAGCAGGAACAACCCCAGCCAGTACAGCCGGCCGAACAGCAGCAACAGTCCGGCGGCGGCCATGCCCAGCAGCCAGCCGACCGACGGCAATTCCGCCAGGAAGCGCAGGGCCAGCAGCCCCGCGGCGAGGGCTGGCAATCCCAGGCGCATGAACGGTTCCTCCCATCCCCGTGGCGTGCCCTCCGCTCCCCGACATGTCACATGGGGTCATACAATGGGCAACGAAATCCTGTCATCTTGCTTGGCATAATACGCAAGCCTATATCCACCGAGAGCCCACATGCCGCGTCGCCTGTTCAAGCGCTACATGCCCGATCCGGAAAGCATCCGCTCGCAGAAGTCGCTGCGCTTTCTCGGCAAGTTGACGCACGATCCCAACCTTTGGCATCTCAATCGCCACTCGGTATCGCGCGCCATGGCCGCCGGGCTGTTCGCCGCCTTCATCCCGATGCCGATGCAGATGCTGCTGGCGGCCGGTCTGGCGGTGTGGATTCGGAGCAATCTGCCAATCTCCGTCGGATTGGTCTGGCTGACCAATCCGATCACGATGCCCCCGGTCTTCTATTGCACCTACAAGCTGGGCGCCTGGTTGATGCAGGTGCCGCCGCGCACCCTGCCGGACCATCTCACCTGGGAATGGATCAGCCAGGAGCTGTCCAGCCTCTGGCAGCCCTTCCTGCTCGGTTCGGTGGTGTGCGGCATCATCGCCGCCATCCTCGGCTACGCGCTGACGATGCTCTACTGGCGCTGGTGGGTGCAGCGCAGTTGGAGCCGACGCTGCCGGCAACGTCGCGAACGGGTCGCCGCGAAGTGATCCGCCTGACATGAAAAAGCCGCCTCGAAGGCGGCTTTTTCGTGGGCCTTGTCCGCCCCGTGCAGGGACTGGCGCAGGCCTTCTCGCTCACTCGTAGCGCAGCGACTCGGCCGGTTGTGTCCGCGCCGCGCGCCAGGATGGGTACAGGGTAGCGAGGAAGCTCATCAGCAATGCAGCGCTGCAGATCAGCACCACGTCCAGCACCTGCAGGTCGGAAGGCAGGTAGTTGATGAAGTACACGTCCGAGCTGAAGACCTTGTGTCCGACCAACCGTTCGATGCGGTCGATCATCCCGGTGATGTTCAACGCCGCGAACACCCCGAGCACCCCGCCGATGACCGTCCCGATCACGCCGATGACGGTGCCCTGGACCATGAAGATCGCCATGATCTGCCGCGGCGTGGCGCCGAGGGTACGAAGAATCGCGATGTCGGTGCGCTTGTCGGCGACCACCATGATCAGGGTGGCGATGATGTTGAAGGCGGCGACCGCGATGATCAGCAGCAGGAGCAGGCCGATCATGGTCTTTTCCATCTTCATCGCGTTGAACAGGCTGCCCTGGGTCCTGGTCCAGTCGCTGGACCTGAAGCCCTGCCCCAACTCCTTGACCACCTTGGCGGCGACCTGCGGCGACTGGTAGAGATCCTTCAGTTCCAGGCGCACGCTCGGCACCTGGCCCGGTTGCAGGCGCAGCAACTGTCCGGCATCGGCGATGTCGATCAGCGCCAGCGAGTTGTCCAGTTCGGCGCCGACCTTGAACAGGGCGACGATGGTGAAGCGCTGCATGCGCGGAGTGATGCCACCCGGCGCACTGGTGGCTTCCGGGACGATCAGGGTCAGCTTGTCGCCGACATTGACATGGAAGCGCCGCGCGGTGATCTCGCCGAGGACGATGCCGAACTCGCCAGGCTTGAGGTCGTCCAGGCTGCCCTGGACGATGTGCTCGCCGATGATGGAAACCTTGCGCTCCTCCTGCGGGTCGATGCCGTTGACCAGCACCGGCAGCATGTTGCCCTTGTACGACAGCATGCCCTGCAGTTCGGCGAACGGCGCCGCGCCGACCACCTCGCGGTGCCGCAGCGCCGCGTTGGCGACGGTCTGCCAGTCGTCCAGCGGCTGCGTCGCGCTGATAGTGGCATGCGGCACCATGCCGAGGATCCGCGTGCGCATTTCCTTCTGGAAGCCGTTCATCACCGAGAGCACGATGATCATCGCCAGCACGCCCAGCGCCAGGCCGATCATCGAGGTCAGCGAGATGAACGAGATGTAGTGGTTGCGGCGTTTGGCGCGGGTGTAGCGCAGGCCTATGAAGAACGGTAACGGTCTGAACATGTCGCGGATGCACCGAGTCGATGGGGGATTCGCCGGACGGGAGCGGACGGCGGGCACGCCGTCGCCCCGCTACGCGGCGATCAGTCGGCCTTCTTCCAGGCGCAGGATGCGATCCATGTGCCCGGCCAGCTGGAGATCGTGGGTTACCACCAGGAACGAGGTCTGCAACGAACGGCTCAGTTCCAGCATCAGCTCCTGGATACCCTGGGCGGTATGCTGGTCGAGGTTGCCGGTGGGCTCGTCGAGCAGTACCAGCTGCGGACGGTTGACCAGCGCGCGGGCGATCGCCACCCGCTGGCGCTCGCCGCCGGACAGCTCGGCCGGCTTGTGCGACAGGCGATGCCCCAGCCCGACCCGCTCCAGCAGCTCGGCCGCCCGCTGGCGGGCTTCCGCGATCGGCGTGCGGCCGATCAACAGCGGCATGCAGACGTTCTCCAGGGCGGTGAACTCCGGCAACAGGTGGTGGAACTGGTAGACGAAGCCCAGCGCGCGGTTGCGCAGCAGCCCGCGGGCCGTCTCGTTCAGCGCCGAGAGTTCCTCGCCGGCGAGCCAGACGCTGCCGGCGGAGGGCGTGTCCAGGCCGCCAAGCATGTTCAGCAAGGTGCTCTTGCCCGAACCGGAGCTGCCGACGATAGCCACCCGCTCCCCAGGCAGCAGGTTCAACTCGACGCCGGACAGCACCTGCACCGATTGCGGTCCCTCGTCGTAGCTCTTGCTCAGGTTGCGGCAACTCAGCACCGACTTGTCATTCATAACGCAAAGCCTCCGCAGGCTGGGTGCGAGCCGCACGCCAGGCTGGATACAAAGTGGCGAAGAAGCTGAGGACCAGGGCCGCGCCGCAGACCAGCACGACATCGTCGAGCATCAGTTGCGACGGCAGGTAATCGATGAAGTACACGTCGGACGCGAGGAACTGGTGGCCCAGCAGCTTTTCCAGGGCGGAAATCCAGGCGCTGACGTTGAGTGCCGCGACCACCCCGAGGACCCCGCCGACCAGCGTGCCGATCACCCCGATCACCGTACCCTGGACCATGAAGGTAGCCATGATCTGCCCCGGCGTGGCGCCGAGGGTACGAAGGATGGCGATGTCCGACTTCTTGTCGGTGACCACCATCACCAGGGTGGAAATGATGTTGAACGCGGCGACCGCGACGATCAGCAGCAGCAACAGGCCGATCATGGTCTTTTCCATGCGGATGGCCTGGTACAGGTTGCCGTGGCTGCGCGTCCAGTCGCGGGCGTAGAAGTCATTGTCGGTCAGGGTCCGGGCGATCTCCCAGGCCACCCGCGGCGCCTGGAACAGGTCGTCGAGCTTCAGGCGCAGCCCCTGTACCTGGTTGGTCTTCCAGCGCTGCAGGCGCGCGGCGTCTTCCAGGTGGATCAGCGACAGGCCGCCATCCAGTTCGCCGGCGCCGACGCGGAAGGTGCCGACCACGGTGAAACGCTTCATCCGCGGGAACACCCCGGCCGGGGTGACCGCCACCTCGGGGAGGATCAGGGTGACCTTGTCGCCGATGCCGACGCCGAGCTTCTGCGCCGCCAGTTGGCCGATGACGATGCCGAAGCCGCCGGCCTTGAGTTCCGCCAGCGAGCCCTGCTTGAAGAAATCGGGAATGATCGAGACCTTGGCCTCTTCCAGCGGATCGACCGCATCGACCATCACCGTCTGCACCGCGCCATTGGCGCTGAGCATGCCCTGCATCTGGGTGAACGGCGCTACCGCGCTGACATGCTCGTGGGCCTTGACCTTCTCGGCCAGGGCGCGCCAGTCATCGATGGGCTGGTACGACTCGACGGTGGCCTGCGGCACCATGCCGAGGATGCGGGTACGCATTTCGCGATCGAAGCCGTTCATCACCGAGAGCACCACGATCATCACCAGCACGCCCAGTGCCAGGCCGATCATCGAGGTCAGCGAAATGAAGGAGACGAAATGGCTGCGACGTTTGGCCCGCGTATAGCGCGTGCCGATGAAAACGGACAGGGGTCTGAACATGTCGCCCTTAGCTGGCAGAAAATGGATGCGTCGGGATGGCGAAGTGGCGAGGCATCGCCGGCGGCCTTACACTCTGACCATCACTGCCGCCGTGGGTTCGCCATGTCCACTCGTGACGCGGATGACCGCCGCGAATACTACCGTATCGAAGATACCCTCGCACTGGAATTTCGCCCTGCCGGGGCCGTCGAAGACGGCCTGGAGAGCGAGCCGGGGGCCACCCTGTTCAGCCTGCTCAGCGACCTCCACCTGATGGATTACGAGTCGCAGCACCTGCTGCGCCACATCAGCGAACGCGACCGCACGCTGGCCAACTACCTGAAGGTGATGAACAAGCGCATCGACCTGCTTGGCCAGGTCATGGTGCAGAGCCTGCTCAAGGAGATCGGCGAACCGCGCAAGGTCAGCCTGTCCGAGGGGGGCGTCAGCTTCCACCACGACCGCGCATTGCCGGTCGGCCAGTTGCTCGTCCTGCGCATGGTCCTGTTGCCGCAGGGGTTCGGCCTCGAACTGCGGGCCCGGGTAATCCACGCCCAGCCACACGACGACGAATTCGAGATCGGCACCGAGTTCGAAGCGTTGAGCGACGCACAGCGCCAGTTGCTGGCCCGGCATATCCTCCAGAAGCAGGCCCAGCAGCGCCGCCTGGCACGGGCCGGACAAGGCCCGCTCGGCGAGCCGGGCCAACCTTCTTCGACCTGAGATGTGCCGATGCTCCGTTCGCCACTGCTGTGCTCCCTCCTCCTCGCCCCGCCGCTGTTCGCCGACACCCTGAGCATTCCGCTGGGCGCCCAGGGCGATACCCGGGTCGCCCTGCCCGCGCGCGGCGAAAGCCGCGAAGCCGTGCTGCAACGCTTCGGCCTGGCCGACGAGGAACATCCCGCGGTCGGCCAGCCGCCCATCGTGCGCTGGGATTACCGCGACTTCTCGGTATATTTCGAAAGCGGCCGGGTGATCGACAGCGTTCGCCATCATCGGCCGCGGAATCCCGCGCAACCCTCGAACAAGGAGCCACAGTGACTCTCATCTATGGACATCGCGGCGCCAAGGGCGAAGCGCCGGAAAACACCCTGGCCAGCTTCCAGCGCTGCCTGGAGCATGGCGTCAACCGTTGCGAACTGGACCTGCACCTGTCCCGCGACGGCGAACTGATGGTGATCCACGACCCGACCCTGAAGCGCACCACCGGCCGCCGCGGCAAGGTCGCCGAACACGACGCGGCCACCCTGGTCACCTACGACGCGCGCGAAGGCGGCCCCGGCTGGGTACGGCCGACGCCGATCCCGCGGCTGGAGGAGTTGTTCGAGAAGTGCCCGTTCGAGCACTGGCAACTGGAAGTGAAGAGCGCCTCGCGCGAACGCGCGGCGCGGACGGTAACGCGGATCAGGGAGCTGACCGAGCGCTTCGGCAACCGCGACAAGGTCACCGTCACCAGCGGTTCGCGGACCGTGCTCAAGGCCCTCAACGAACTGACCCCGGAGCTGTCGCGCGGGCTGGTCGCCGAATACGCCTGGCTCGACCCGCTGAAGGTCGCCCAGCACTATGGCTGTGCCCTGCTCGCCCTGAACTGGACCCTATGCACCCCGGAACGCCTGCTCAAGGCCCAGCGCCAGGGGCTTCACGTCTCGGTGTGGACGGTCAACGAACCGGCGCTGATGCGCCGGCTCGCCGACTTCGGCGTGGACAGCCTGATCACAGACTTTCCCGGTTTGGCCAGCGCCACCCTCGGGAATCGCTGAGCACATCCCCTCCGGCCGGCTCAGGCCGCCGGCCGGAGTCCTTCAAAAAAGCCGGTTGAGGCCGTCGAACGCCGCTACCCGATAGGCTTCCGCCATGGTCGGGTAGTTGAAGGTGGTGTTGACGAAGTACTTCAGGGTATTCAGCTCGCCCGGCTGGTTCATGATCGCCTGGCCGATGTGGACGATTTCCGAAGCCTGGTCGCCGAAGCAGTGCACGCCGAGGATCTCCAGGGTCTCGCGATGGAACAGGATCTTCAGCATGCCCACCGGCTCGTTGGAAATCTGCGCCCGGGCCATGCCCTTGAAGAACGCCTTGCCCACTTCGTAGGGAATCTTCGCCGCGGTCAGTTCGCTTTCGTTCTTGCCGATCGAGCTGATCTCCGGAATGGTGTAGATGCCGGTCGGCACATCGTTGACGAAGCGCCAGCTGTCGCTCTCGACGATGTTGCCGGCGGCCGAGCGGCCCTGGTCGTAGGCAGCGCTGGCCAGGCTCGGCCAGCCGATCACGTCGCCGGCGGCGAAGATGTTGCTCACCGAAGTGCGGTAGTTCTCGTCCACCTCGATCTGGCCACGGCTGTTGACCTTGATGCCGACGTTCTCCAGGCCGAGCTTGTCGGTATTGCCGGTCCGGCCGTTGCACCAGAGCAGCGCGTCCGCCTTGATCTTCTTGCCCGACTTCAGGTGCAGGATGACGCCGTTATCCAGCCCCTCGACGCGCTCGTACTCCTCGTTGTGGCGGATCAGCACGTTGTTGTTGCGCAGGTGGTAGCTCAGCGCATCGGAAATCTCGTCATCGAGGAAGCTGAGCAACTGGTCGCGCGTATCGATCAGGTCCACCAGCACGCCCAGGCCGCTGAAGATCGACGCGTATTCGCAGCCGATCACCCCGGCTCCGTAGATGATCAGCCGGCGCGGGGTGTGGCTCAGGGACAGGATGGTGTCGCTGTCGTAGACCCGCGGGTGGTTGAAATTGATGTCCGAAGGACGATACGGGCGCGAGCCGGTGGCGATCACGAACTGGTCGGCGACCAGGCGCTCCACCGCACCGCTCGGCGTCACCACTTCGACGGTGCGTTCGTCGACGAAGCTGGCGGTGCCGGTGAACATGTCGATGCGATTGCGCGCGTAGTAGCCGGTACGCGAGGCGACCTGCTTGGAGATCACCCGGTCGGCGCTCTTCAGCACGTCGGGAAAGGAGAACCAGCGCGGCTCGCCGATCTGGCGGAACATCGGGTTGGTGTTGAACTCGATGATCTGCTTCACCGAGTGGCGCAGGGCCTTGGAAGGAATGGTGCCGAGGTGCGTGCAGTTGCCTCCGACCACGCGACGGCTGTCGACTACCGCCAGCTTGCGTCCGTACTTGGAGGCGTTCATCGCCGCCCCTTCGCCCGCCGGACCCGTGCCCAAAATCACCACGTCGTAGTTGTAGACAGCCATGCGTACTCCTCAGAACAGGCCGAGGCGCCCACTGGCGCCTCCGGCAAAGCCGCTGCACAACATGTGCGCGGCGGATCGATTCGATCATCGGGTCGGTGCGAACGACGGCATTCGCCGGGCAAGGCTCGGTCCGACCTCGAGGCGGGCATATGTTACGCCCTGTGCGAAATGTCGCACATTAGCGTTTGGTCGCGTCGTAGGCGAGTTTTCCGGGCACTACAGATTCGTCGCGGTTGGCTTCCTCGCATTTCTGTCGGTCGCCGCCGCAGATCGAGCATTCCTTCTCGATCCCCAGGTTGGCGATGCCGCCGCAGGAACCGGCGATCGGCTTGCGGCCCATGATGACGCCGATGGACATGCCGAAGACCACCAGCAGCATGATGACGAAGACCAGTAGCCAGGTCATGGACGTTCTCCTTGGTTGCCGAACAGTTGCTCGTAGCGTGGCGTGGTGCGGCTGTCGAAACCGTTGCCCTGGCGACTGACGAACAGCGCCGCCAGTCGGTGCTTCTCGGCGAAACGGTAGCCCTCTTCCGGACCGAGCACCATCAGCAGGGTCGACAGGCCGTCGGCGTTGCGCGTCGACGGATCGAGCACCGTGACCGAAGCCAGGTGATGGTCGATCGGCGCGCCGGTGCGCGGGTCGAAGGTGTGCGAATAGCGCTGGCCGTTCTCTTCGAAATAGTTGCGGTAATCGCCCGAGGTCGAGACGCCGTAGCCGTCCAGCGCCAGCACCTGCTGGGCGACCCGCTGGCCCTCGCGCGGCGCTTCGATAGCGATGCGCCAGGGCGTGCCGTCCGGCTTGCGCCCTTCGGCTTTCAACTCGCCGGTGATTTCCGCCAGGTAGCTGCGCACGCCAAGCTCCTTCAGGCGTTCGCCTACCGCGTCCACCGTATAGCCAGCGGCGATGCTGTCGAAGTCCAGCTGTACGGCGGCGTCCTTGCACAGGCGCTGGCCGTCGATGCGCAGGTGTCGATGGCCGACGTCACGGCGCGCCGCGGCGATCTGCTCGGCGCTGGGAACCTTCTCCACCCGCGCCTGCGGACCGAAGCCCCAGAGGTTCATCAGCGGCTCGACGGTCATGTCGAAGGCGCCCTGGCTCTGTTCCGACAACTCGCCGCCATAGCGCAGCAACTCCAGCATCGGTGGCGGCAGCTCCATGCAGGACTGCGCCGGCAGCGCATTGAAACGCGAGACCAGGGAGTCGTCGCGGTAGGTGGACATCTGCCGGTCGACCTCGGCGAGGATCGCTTCCACCGCGGCTTTCGCCGTCTGGACGTCGGGCGCCGAGGCGCCGCGCACGTACTTGATCGAATAGGTGCTGCCCATGGTCGGGCCGCCGAAGCTTTCCAGGGTGTCGCCGCAACCGGCCAGGACCAGCGCCAGCGCTGCCAGTCCGGCCATGGCAAGCGGACGGAAACGCTCAGCCACCGAAATCGTCCAGCAGGATATTCTCGCGCTCCACGCCCAGGTCGGTGAGCATCTTGATCACCGCGGCATTCATCATCGGCGGGCCGCACATGTAGAACTCGCAGTCTTCGGGCGCCGGGTGGTCCTTCAGGTAGTTCTCGAACAGCACGTTGTGGATGAAGCCGGTCAGGCCGGTCCAGTTGTCCTCCGGCTGCGGGTCGGACAGCGCCAGGTGCCACTGGAAGTTGGGGTTCTCCGCCTGCAGCTGGTCGTACTCCTCGGTATAGAAGGCCTCGCGCAGCGAGCGCGCGCCGTACCAGAAGCTGATCTTGCGGTTCGACTTGAGCCGGCGCAACTGGTCGAAGATGTGCGAACGCATCGGCGCCATGCCGGCGCCGCCGCCGATGAAGACCATCTCGGCCTCGGTGTCCTTGGCGAAGAACTCGCCGAACGGCCCGTACACGGTGACCTTGTCGCCCGGCTTGAGGTTGAACACCCAGGACGACATCTGCCCCGGCGGCAGGTCGCTGCCCGGCGGCGGCGAGGCGATGCGGATGTTGAACTTGACCACGCCCTGCTCTTCCGGGTAGTTGGCCATCGAGTAGGCGCGGATCACCGTCTCGTCGACCTTCGACACGTAGCGCCACATGTTGAACTTGTCCCAGTCGCCGCGATATTCCGGCTGGATATCGAAGTCCTTGTACTCGACCACGTGCGGCGGGCATTCCAGCTGCACGTAGCCGCCGGCGCGGAAATCCACGCTCTCGCCGTCCGGCAGGCGCAGGGTGAGTTCCTTGATGAAGGTGGCGACGTTGGGGTTGGACTCCACCGTGCATTCCCACTTCTTCACCCCGAAGACCTCTTCAGGCACGCGGATCTGCATGTCCTGCTTGACCGGGGTCTGGCACGACAGGCGCCAGCCCTCCTTCGCCTGGCGCCGGGTGAAGTGCGACTCCTCGGTGGGCAGCATCTCGCCGCCGCCCTCGACCACCACGCACTTGCACTGCGCGCAGGTGCCGCCGCCGCCGCAGGCGGAAGACAGGAACACGTTGTTCGTCGCCAGGGTTTGCAGCAGCTTGCCGCCGGCCGGCACGGTCAGGCTGTGCTCGCCGTTGATCTGGATGGTCACGTCGCCACTCGACACCAGCTTGGCGCGGGCGACCAGGATGATCGCCACCAGGCCCAGGACGATGGCGGTGAACATGCCGATGGCCAGGAAAATCTCGAATCCGATCACGGGCCTCTCCTTACAACTGCACGCCGGAGAACGACATGAAGCCCAACGACATCAGGCCGATGGTGATGAAGGTGATCCCCAGGCCCTGCAGGCCCTCGGGGACGTCGCTGTACTTGAGCTTCTCGCGGATACCCGCCAGCGCGGCGATCGCCAGCGCCCAGGAAAAGCCCGAGCCGACGCCGTACACCGTGCTCTCGGCAAGGTTGTAGTCGCGCTCGACCATGAACAGCGAGCCGGCCATGATCGCGCAGTTCACCGTGATCAGGGGCAGGAACACGCCCAGCGCGTTGTAGAGACTGGGTACGTACTTGTCGAGGAGCATCTCGAGGATCTGCACGATGGCGGCGATCACCCCGATGTAGCTGAGCAGGCCGAGGAAGCTCAGGTCCACCTCGGGCAGCCCGGCCCAGGCCAGCGCGCCGTCCTTGAGCAGGTAGGTGTAGATCAGGTTGTTGGCCGGCACGGTGATGGTCTGCACCACGATCACCGCGATACCCAGGCCGATGGCGGTCTCCACCTTCTTCGAGATGGCGATGAAGGTACACATGCCGAGGAAGAACGCCAGCGCCATGTTCTCGACGAACACGGCCTTCACGAACAGGCTGATGTAGTGCTCCATCAGTAAGCCTCCTTGCTGGATACCTGCGGGGCCATCTTGTAGGTCGGGGCCTCGACCTGGTCTTTCTTCCAGGTCCGCAGGGCCCAGATGATCAGGCCGATCAGGAAGAACGCCGAAGGCGGCAGCAGGAGCAGGCCGTTCGGCTGGTACCAGCCGCCATCGTTGACCGTCGGCAACACGCTGATGCCGTAGAGCTTGCCGGCGCCGAACAGCTCGCGGACGAAGCCCAGCACCAGCAGCATGGCGCTGTAGCCGAGACCGTTGCCGATGCCGTCGAAGAACGACACGAGCGGCGGGTTGGCCATGGCGAAGGCTTCGGCGCGGCCCATCACGATGCAGTTGGTGATGATCAGCCCGACGAACACCGAGAGCTGCTTGCTCAGGCTATAGGCATAGGCCTTGAGCACCTGGTCGACGACGATCACCAGCGAGGCGATGATCACCATCTGCACGATCATCCGGATCGAGCTGGGAATCTGCCGGCGGATCATCGAGATGAACAGGTTGGAGAAGCCGGTCACCAGGGTCAGGGCGATGGCCATGACGGTAGCGGTCTTCAGGTTCGAGGTTACCGCCAGCGCCGAGCAGATCCCGAGGATCTGCAGGCCGATCGGATTGTTCTGGAAGACCGGATTGAACAGGACTTCGCGGATCGTGGGTTGAGCAGCCATCACGCCTCCCCTTTGCGCAGATTGGCGAGGAAGGCGTCGAAACCGTCCTTGCCGAGCCAGAAATGCAGCAGGTTGTCGACACCCTTGCTGGTCAGGGTGGCGCCGGCCAGGCCGTCGACCTGGTGGGTCGCCTTCGCCGACTGCGGGTCCACCGAGCCCTTGATGATCTGTACGGCAAGATCGCCCTGGGCGTCGTAGAGGGTCTTGCCGACCCACAGCGCCTTCCATTTCGGATTGTCGACCTCACCGCCGAGACCGGGGGTCTCGCCATGCTGGTAGAAGCCGAAGCCGGCGACCGTATTGAGGTCGCCCTTGAGCGCCAGGAAGCCGTACAGGGTCGACCACAGACCGTAGCCGCGCACCGGCAGGATCAGGGTGTCGAGCTTGCCGTCGGTCTCCACCAGGTAGACCGTGGTGTAGCGCTCGCGGCGCTTGATCGAGGCGATGTCCTCGGCGGCGGGCAGCGCCTCCGACAGCGCCGGGTCCTTGGCCGCTTTCAGCGGGTCGTAGCCGAGCGGGTCCTGGGCATCGCTGAAGGTGCCGCTCTGCAGGTCGACCACCTTGGCGGTGATGCGACTGTCGAACAGCGCCTTGACCTCTTTGCCGGACATGCCCGGCTCGCCGAGACCGGCGATGGCGAGGATGCTGCGCTGCTTGTCGAGCAGGCGGTTTTCCGCCTGGGTCGGCTTCAGCGCCACCGCCGCGCCGGCGACGAACACCGAGCTGACCAGGCACACCACCAGGGCTACCAGCAGTGTGCGGGTGGTGGATTCTTGATTAGCCATTGCGCGCCAGCCTCCGCTTGATGTTGGCCTGAACGACGAAATGGTCGATCAGCGGTGCGAACAGGTTGGCGAACAGGATCGCCAGCATCATGCCTTCCGGGAACGCCGGGTTGACCACCCGGATCAGCATGACCATCACTCCGATCAGGGCGCCGAACAGCCACTTGCCGGTATCGGTCATGGACGCCGAGACCGGGTCGGTGGCCATGAAGATCATGCCGAAGGCGAAGCCGCCGGTGACCAGGTGCCAATACCAGGGCATGGCGAACATCGGGTTGCTGGCCGAGCCGATGGCGTTGAACAGGTAGCTCATGGCGACCATCCCCAGCATCACCCCGGCGACGATGCGCCAGGAGGCGATGCGGGTCAGCAGCAGCACGGCGCCGCCGATGAAGATCGCCAGGGTGCTGGTCTCGCCCATCGACCCCTGCATGTGGCCGAGGAAGGCATCCATCCAGGTCAGGCCGTGGCCGAGGATGTTGTCCACCCCGCCGGCGGCGGCCAGGCTCAGCGAGGTGGCGCCGGCGAAGCCGTCCACCGAGGTCCATACCGCGTCGCCGGACATCTGCGCCGGGTAGGCGAAGAACAGGAAGGCCCGGCCGACCAGTGCCGGATTGAGGAAGTTCTTCCCGGTGCCGCCGAACACTTCCTTGCCCAGCACCACGCCGAAGCTGATCCCCAGGGCTACCTGCCACAGCGGGACGGACGGCGGCAGGGTCAGGGCGAACAGCACCGAGGTGACGAAGAAGCCTTCGTTGACCTCGTGGCGGCGGATGCTGGCGAACAGCACCTCCCAGAAACCGCCGACGATGAAGGTGGTCAGGTACACTGGCAGGAAGTACGCGGCGCCCTGGACCAGGCAATCCCACAGGCTGTTCGGGTCGAACCCGGCCAGCGCGCCGATCAGGGCGAAGCGCCAGCCATCCTGGGCGCTCAACAGGTCGGGGCTCTGGGCGAAGATCAGGTTGGCCTGGTGGCCGACGTTGTACATGCCGAAGAACATCGCCGGGAAGGTGCACAGCCAGACGATGATCATCATGCGCTTCAGGTCGATGCCGTCGCGCACGTGTGCAGTGGTGCGGGTGACGCTGCCGGGACGATAGAGGAAGGTGTCCACGGCTTCGTACAGCGGGTACCACTTCTCGTAGCGCCCGCCCTTCTCGAAATGATGCTCGACCTTGTCGAGCAGGTTACGCAAACCCATGGCTCAGCCCTCCTGCTCGATGCGTGCCAGGTTGTCCCGCAGAATCGGGCCGTATTCGTACTTGCCGGCGCAGACGTAGCTGCACAGCGCCAGGTCCTCTTCGTCGAGTTCCAGGGCGCCGAGCTTCTGGGCCATTTCCGTGTCGCCGACGATCAGGTAGCGCAGCAGTTGGGTCGGCAGGATATCCAGCGGCATCACCGCCTCGTAGTTGCCTACCGGCACCATCGCCCGCGGGCTGCCGTTGGTGCTGGTGGTGAAGGCGAAACGCTTGCCGCCGAGCAGCCTGGAGACGAACACGTTGAGCAGCGAATGCTTTTCCACCCCGGCGCGCAGGTAGTGGAGGAACTCGCGCTGGTCGCCCTCCTTGAGACAGGACAACTGCAGGTGGTAGCGCCCCAGGTAGGCGTAGGCGCCATGGGCGGTGCGACCGCCCAGCACGGAGCCGGAGATCAGCCGGTTGTTGCCCGGCTGCAGCTGGCCGGCGGCCAGTTCGTCGAGGTTGGCGCCCAACCGGGTGCGCACCAGACGCGGCTTTTCCACCACCGGACCGGCCAGGGCGATCACCCGCTCGGTCCACAATTGCCCGGTCGTGAACAGCTTGCCGATGGCGATCACGTCCTGGTAGTTCAGGTTCCACACGCTCTTGCCGGCACCCACCGGGTCGAGGAAGTGGATATGGGTGCCGGGCAGGCCCGCCGGATGCGGACCGGAGAAGGCTTGCGCGGTCACGCCGGAGAGCGCCTCGCCGGGTAGCGAAACGCCTTCCGCCTTGCACAGGAACACCCGGGCCAGGCGCCCGAGCACCGTCAGCCCGGCCTGGAACGCCTCGCCCTGCTCCGCGATAACCACCTGCGGATCGGCGGCCAGCGGCTGGGTATCGATGGCAGTGACGAAAATCGAACTGGGGCTGGACTCGGGATCGGGCACCTTGCTGAACGGCCGGGTCCGCAGCGCGGTCCACAGGCCCGACTGCAACAGGTTGTCGCGGACCTTCTCGGCGCTCAGCGTGGCGAGTTGGTCCGCGGGATAACGGGCGAACTCCAGTTGCTCGTCGCCGTCGAGATCGATGACCACCGATTGCAGGACGCGCTTCTCGCCACGATGGATGGCACTGACCACACCGGCGCCGGGTGCGGTATAGCTGACGGAGGGATTCTTCTTGTCGGTGAACAGCGCCTGCCCCAGCTTCACCCGGTCGCCTACCTGCACCGCCATGGTCGGCTTCATGCCGTGGTAGTCGAAACCGATCAACGCCACGCTGCGTACCGGGCGTGCTGCCTCGATGCGCTGTTCGGGGGCGCCGCTGATGGGCAGGTCCAGGCCACGTTTTATCTTGATCATGTCTAGTGCCTAGTGGTCGTGGACAGAAAAGACGAGGCCCAAGTCAGAAAATGACCATCATCGCGCACAACGTACTGAATTGGCACGATTGATGAATGGCCCCGCAAGGTAACTCCGGGATTATAAAGAGCCACCTCCCCGGGAGCCACCCAAGCCGCACACCGGGCCTTGAAACGCGTAACAGAAAACGACAGAAAAACTTGCCCGTACGAAATGAAAAACGGGAGCCGAAGCTCCCGTCCCGCGCCACCCGCAGGCTCAGGCCTGCTGGCCGAGCCCGCGCCTTTCCGCCAGCGACAGCTTGACCCGGTAGCACAACCACATCAGCAGCAGCCAGAATGGGATGGCGTACACCGAGATGTTGATCCCGGGGATCATCAGCATGATGCCAAGGATGAACACCACGAAGGCCAGGCACAGGTAGTTGCTGAACGGCGACCAGAGTGCCTTGAAGAAGGTGTCCACGCCCTGCCGCTTCATCGCCGCGCGGAACTTCAGGTGCGACAGGCTGATCATCGCCCAGTTGATCACCAGCGCCGCCACCACCAGCGACATCAGCAGTTCCAGCGCCTTGTGCGGCAATACGTAGTTGACGATCACGCAGAGGAAGGTGATCAGCGCCGAGACCAGGATCGACAGCACCGGCACGCCCCGGCGGTCCACCGACATCAGCACCTTCGGCGCGTCGCCCTGGGCGGCCAGGCCGTAGAGCATCCGGCTGTTGCAGTAGACGCCGCTGTTGTAGACCGACAATGCCGCGGTGAGGACTACGAAGTTGAGGATGTTGGCCGCGGTGCCGCTGCCGATCAACGAGAAGATCTGCACGAACGGGCTGCCACTGTAGTCGTCGCCGGAAGCGTTGATGGTCTCCACCAACTGGTCCCATGGATACAGCGAGAGCAGCACCGCCAGGGCGCCGATATAGAAGATCAGGATCCGGTAGATCACCTGGTTGATCGCCTTGGGAATCACCTTCCTCGGCTCGGACGCCTCGGCGGCGGTGATGCCCACCAGCTCCAGGCCACCGAAGGAGAACATGATGATCGCCAGGGTCATCACCAGGCCGCTGAGGCCGTTGGGGAAGAAGCCGCCGCGGTCCCACAGGTTGCTCACCGAGGCTTGCGGCCCGCCACCGCCGCCGACCAGCAGGTAGATACCGAGCAGGATCATGCCGATGATCGCCGCTACCTTGATGATCGCGAACCAGAACTCGGTCTCGCCGAAGGCTTTCACGTTGGCCAGGTTGATCGCGTTGATCAGCACGAAGAACGCCGCCGCCGTGGCCCAGGTCGGCACGTCAGGCCACCAGTACTGGATGTACTTGCCCACCGCGGTCAGCTCCGACATGCCCACCAGGATGTACAGCACCCAGTAGTTCCAGCCGGAGAGGAAACCGGCGAAGCCGCCCCAGTACTTGTGTGCGAAGTGGCTGAAGGAGCCGGCCACCGGCTCCTCGACGATCATCTCGCCGAGCTGGCGCATGATCAGGAAGGCGATGAAGCCGCCAATGGCGTAACCGAGGATCATCGACGGGCCGGCCGTCTTGATGACGCCCGCCGAGCCGAGGAACAGCCCGGTGCCGATCGCCCCGCCCAGCGCGATCAACTGGATGTGGCGATTCTTCAGGCCACGCTTCAGCTCGCCCTGGTGCAGATGTTGACCATCCATTGAAAAACCCTAAATCGAAGTGAGTAGTTTCTTGTTCTGGTTATCCACAGAAATGAAAAACGGGAGCCCGAGAGCTCCCGTTTTCCTCTACGCCTTGCGCATCAACGCGGGAAGGCCGGCGGGTTGACCCCAGCCATGTCTTCCATCACGCGCACTACCTGGCAGCTGTAGCCGAACTCGTTGTCGTACCACACGTACAGGACGACACGGTTGTCGTTGCAGATGGTCGCCTCGGCGTCCACCACGCCGGCATGGCGCGAACCGACGAAGTCGGTGGAAACCACTTCCTGGGAGCTGACGAAGTCGATCTGCTTCTGCAGGTCCGAGTGCATGGCCATCTGGCGCAGGTACTCGTTGATCTCTTCGCGGGTGGTGGCCTTTTCCAGGTTCAGGTTGAGGATCGCCATGGACACGTTCGGCGTCGGCACGCGGATCGCATTGCCGGTCAGCTTGCCTTTCAGCACCGGCAGGGCCTTGGCCGCGGCGGTGGCGGCACCGGTCTCGGTGATCACCATGTTCAGCGGCGCGCTGCGGCCACGACGACTGCCCTTGTGGAAGTTGTCGATCAGGTTCTGGTCGTTGGTGTACGAGTGAACGGTCTCGACGTGACCGTTGACGATGCCGTACTGGTCGTTGACAGCCTTCAGCACCGGCACGATGGCGTTGGTGGTGCAGGAGGCGGCCGAGATGATCTTGTCGTCGGCGCCGATGTCGGTGTGGTTGATACCGTGCACGATGTTCTTCAGCGCACCCTTGCCCGGCGCGGTAAGGACCACGCGATCGATCCCCGGGCACTTCAGGTGCTGGCCGAGGCCTTCGGCGTCGCGCCACTTGCCGGTGTTGTCGACCAGCAGGGCGTTCTTGATGCCGTACTGGGTGTAGTCGATCGACGCCGGGTCGTTGGAGTAGATCACCTGGATCAGGTTGCCGTTGGCGGTCAGCGTGTTGTTTTCTTCGTCGATGGTGATGGTGCCGTCGAACGGACCGTGCACCGAGTCCCGACGCAGCAGGCTGGCCCGCTTGACCAGGTCGTTCTCGGCGCCCTTGCGCACAACGATCGCGCGCAGGCGCAGGCCGTCGCCGCCGCCGGTCTTCTCGATCAGGATACGCGCCAGCAGGCGACCGATGCGGCCGAAGCCGTAGAGCACGACGTCGGTGCCTTCGCGGGCATCGCCGTTCTGCTTGCCGGCCACTTCGGCCAGCTCGGCCTTGACGAAGTCCTCGATGCTGCGGCCGTTACCTTCTGCCTTGAACTTGGCGACCATCTTGCCCAGATCGACGGAAGCGGCACCCAGCTTGAGCTCGCTCATCGCCTTGAGGATCGGGAACGTCTCGTGAACCGACAGCTCGGCGTCATCAGCCATGCGATGACGGGCGAAACGATGCGCCTTCATGATCGCGATCACCGAGCGGTTGATCAGACCACGGCCATGGATCGAGGTCACCACATTGTTATTGCGGTAGAGCTGGCCAATCAGCGGGATCATGGCTTCCGCGATGGCTTCACGATCGATCCATTCACCGAGACACTGGTCGGGCTTCTGAGTCACGGGCAATACCTTCCACATGTAGGGGATGAAAAAAGGGGCTACATTATGACCGCGCCGGCCAGGCTCGGCAATCTGCAGCAGTCGGAAGACTGACATCCAGCAGTCGGGAAAGTTACAATCCGGCGGGTCAAATTCCCGACCGGAGCCCAGCTTGCCCGTGTCCGTACTGCGTCTTCCCAGCCTGCCGGCCAGCGCCGGCAAGCAACACTGGGGCAACCTCCCCGGTGCCGCGCTGAGCCTGGCTGTCGCCGAGGCCGCCAGTTCCGCCAAGCGCTTCACCTTGCTGCTGACCGCCGACAGCCAGAATGCCGAACGCCTGGAACAGGAACTGCGGTTCTTCGCCCCCGACCTGCCGGTATTGCATTTCCCCGATTGGGAAACCCTGCCCTACGACGTCTTTTCGCCGCACCAGGACATCATTTCCCAGCGCATCGCCGCCCTCTACCAGTTGCCGCAGCTCAAGCACGGCGTGCTGGTGGTGCCGATCTCCACCGCCCTGCACCGCCTGGCGCCGACCCGCTTCCTGCTCGGCAGCAGCCTGGTCCTCGACGTCGGCCAGAAACTCGATGTCGAGCGGATGCGCCTGCGCCTGGAAGGCGCCGGCTACCGCTGCGTCGACACGGTCTACGAGCACGGCGAATTCGCCGTCCGCGGCGCGCTGATCGACCTGTTCCCGATGGGCAGCGAGTTGCCCTTCCGTATCGACCTGTTCGACGACGAGATCGAGACCCTGCGCACCTTCGACCCGGAGACCCAGCGCTCCATCGACAAGGTCGAGTCGATCCGCCTGCTGCCGGCACGCGAATTCCCCCTGAACAAGGAAGCGGTCACCGGTTTCCGCGGCCGCTTCCGCGAGCGCTTCGACGTTGACTACCGGCGCTGCCCGATCTACCAGGACCTCGCCAGCGGTTTGACACCCTCGGGAATCGAGTACTACCTGCCGCTGTTCTTCGAGGAAACCGCGACCCTCTTCGACTACCTGCCGCAAGACACCCAGGTATTCTCCCTGCCCGGCATCGAACAGGCCGCCGAGCAGTTCTGGAATGACGTACGCAGCCGCTACGAGGACCGCCGGGTCGATCCGGAACGGCCATTGCTGCCGCCGGCGGAAGTGTTCCTTCCGGTGGAAGACTGCTTCGCCCGGCTGAAGAACTGGCCACGGGTGGTCGCCAGCCAGGAGGACGTCGAGCCGGGCGTCGGGCGCGAGCGCTTCCCGGCCCTGCCGCTGCCGAACCTGGCGATCGAAGCCAAGGCCGCCGAGCCGCTGGCCGCGCTGCGCCGGTTCATCGAGGAGTTCCCCGGCCGCGTACTGTTCTGCGCCGAATCGCCCGGACGCCGGGAAGTCCTGCTGGAGCTGCTGGCCCGACTGAAGCTGCGCCCCGAGGAAGTCGACGGCTGGCCGGCCTTCCTCGCCAGCCAGGCACGCCTGGCGATCAGCATCGCGCCGCTGGACGAGGGCCTGCTGCTGGACCATCCGGCACTCGCCCTGGTCGCCGAAAGCCCGCTGTTCGGCCAGCGCGTCATGCAGCGCCGGCGCCGGGAAAAGACCCGCGACGGCGGCGACGCGGTGATCAAGAACCTCACCGAGCTGCGCGAAGGCGCGCCGGTGGTGCACATCGACCATGGCGTCGGCCGCTACCTGGGCCTGATCACCCTCGAGGTGGACAACCAGCAGGCGGAATTCCTCATGCTGCAATACGCCGAGGACGCCAAGCTCTACGTGCCGGTCGCCAACCTGCACCTGATCGCCCGCTACACCGGCGCCGACGACGCCCTGGCGCCGCTGCACCGGCTCGGCTCGGAAACCTGGCAGAAGGCCAAGCGCAAGGCCGCCGAACAAGTTCGCGACGTCGCCGCCGAACTGCTCGACATCTACGCCCGCCGCGCCGCCCGCGAAGGCTTCGCGTTCAAGGATCCGCAGGCCGACTACGCGACCTTCTCGGCCGGCTTCCCGTTCGAGGAGACGCCGGACCAGCAAAGCGCCATCGAGGCGGTGGTCGCCGACATGCTCGCGCCCAGGCCCATGGACCGCCTGGTCTGCGGCGACGTCGGCTTCGGCAAGACCGAAGTGGCGATGCGCGCGGCGTTCGTCGCCGTGCATAGCGGCAAGCAGGTGGCGGTGCTGGTGCCCACCACCCTGCTCGCCCAGCAGCACTACAACAGCTTCCGCGACCGCTTCGCCGACTGGCCGGTGAGCGTCGAGGTGATGAGCCGCTTCAAGAGCGCCAAGGAAGTCGAGAACGCCGCGCGGCTACTGGCCGAAGGCAAGATCGACATCCTCATCGGGACCCACAAGCTGCTCCAGGAAGACGTGAAGTTCGCCAACCTGGGGTTGGTCGTGATCGACGAGGAACACCGCTTCGGGGTGCGCCAGAAGGAGCAGCTCAAGGCCCTGCGCAGCGAAGTGGATATCCTCACCCTCACCGCCACGCCGATCCCGCGGACCCTGAACATGGCCGTCTCCGGCATGCGCGACCTGTCCATCATCGCCACGCCGCCGGCGCGCCGCCTGTCGGTGCGCACCTTCGTCATGGAGCAGCAGAACGCGGTGATCAAGGAAGCGCTGCTCCGCGAACTGCTGCGCGGCGGCCAGGTGTACTACCTGCACAACGAAGTGAAGACCATCGAGAAGTGCGCCCGCGACCTCGCCGAACTGGTCCCGGAGGCGCGCATCGGCATCGGCCACGGACAGATGCACGAGCGCGAGCTGGAACAGGTGATGAGCGACTTCTACCACAAGCGCTTCAACGTGCTGGTGGCCTCGACCATCATCGAGACCGGCATCGACGTGCCCAGCGCCAACACCATCCTCATCGAGCGCGCCGACAAGTTCGGCCTGGCCCAGTTGCACCAGTTGCGCGGCCGCGTCGGTCGCAGCCACCACCAGGCCTACGCCTACCTGCTGACACCGCCGCGCCGACAGATGACCCCGGACGCCGAGAAACGCCTGGAAGCCATCGCCAACGCCCAGGACCTGGGCGCCGGCTTCGTCCTCGCCACCCACGACCTGGAGATCCGCGGCGCCGGCGAGTTGCTCGGCGACGGCCAGAGCGGGCAGATCCAGGCGGTCGGCTTCACCCTCTACATGGAAATGCTCGAACGGGCGGTGAAGGCCATCCGCAAGGGCGAGCAGCCGAACCTCGAGCAGCCGCTGGGCGGTGGGCCGGAGGTCAACCTGCGGGTGCCTGCGCTGATCCCCGAGGATTACCTGCCCGACGTGCATGCCCGGCTGATCCTCTACAAGCGCATCGCCAACGCCCCTGACGAGGAAGGTTTGCGCGAGTTGCAGGTGGAGATGATCGACCGCTTCGGGCTCCTGCCCGATCCGGCGAAGAACCTGATGCGCCTGACCCTTCTGAAGCTGCAGGCGGAAAAACTTGGAATCCTCAAGGTCGATGCCGGACCGCAGGGCGGTCGTATAGAATTCGCCGCCGATACCCAGGTCGACCCGCTGGTACTGATCAAGCTGATCCAGGGCCAGCCGAACCGCTACAAGTTCGAAGGCGCAACCCTGTTCCGCTTCCAGGTGCCCATGGAACGACCGGAAGAACGCTTCAATACCCTGGAGGCGCTGTTCGAGCGCCTGACACCGCAAACCACCTAAGGATTAGCCTATGCGCTTGTTCCGTTGCCTTGCCCTGCTGCTCTCACTGGCCGCCCCCGCGGCATTCGCCGGCGGTCCCTACCAGGTGGAACTGGTGGTGTTCCGCCAGGCCGGCGATGCCGTGCCGTCCAGCCAGCCGGCGCCGGACGACTGGGCCACCGGCGCACAGCCGCTGGCCAGCGACGCCCTGCGCGCCACCGCGCTCGACAACCAGCTCGCCAAGCTCAGCCAGGACAACGGCTACACCGTGCTGCTGCACAAGGCCTGGCGCCAGGACATCGGCGAGACCCCGGTGAAGATCGCCCTCAGCGAAGGCCAGGAACAGGATCATCATTTCCCGGTGGAAGGTACGCTGACCCTCAGCCAGGTGCGCTTCGTCGACATGGAGGCCGATTTCTGGGTCAATCGCTTCGGCGACGACGGTTTCCTCGCCGGCAGCCAGCACATCAGGCAGGGCACGCGGCTGAAGAATGGCGAACTGACCTATCTCGACCATCCGAGCCTGGGCATCCTGATCAAGGTGGTGCCGGTCGGCGCCCGTCCCGCCGCCCCCAATCCCATGGAAATGGAAGAACAGCAGGCACCGGCGGACGCGCCTCCCGTCGAAGGCGGTTTCGACGCCGCACCTCCTGCGCAATAGCGAAAAAGGCCGCAATAGCGGCCTTTTTTTTCGTTGCGATGGCCGCCTAGCCGGCCAGGACCCGCGCCAACACCTCGCGCACCTTGCCGATGCCATCGTGCAATGCCTGTTCGATTTCGGCCATGGTGATGATCCCCGCCGACTTCCCCGCCGCGGGATTGACCACCAGCGCCAGGCAGGCGTAGGGCAGGTCCAGCTCGCGGGCCAGTGCCGCCTCGGGCATGCCGGTCATGCCGACGATATCGTTGCCGTCCCGCTCCAACCGGGCGATTTCCGCCACCGTTTCCAGGCGCGGCCCTTGGGTGCAGGCGTAGACCCCATGACTGCTGTGCGCCAGCCCCAACGCACGCAACGCCTCGATCAGGCGCTGGCGCAACGGCTCGTCATAGGGGTGGCTGAAGTCGATATGGGTGACATGCTCGATATCGCCGGCGAAATAGGTGTGCTCGCGTCCCGAGGTGTAGTCGATCAACTGGTGCGGCACGCACAGGTGCCCCGTTCCCATCGCCGCATGAATGCCACCCACCGCGTTCACCGCGATCACCGCCTCGGCACCCGCCTGCTTCAGCGCCCAGAGATTGGCGCGGTAGTTCACCTGGTGCGGCGGGAAGCGGTGCGGATGACCGTGACGCGCCAGGAACAGCACCTCGCGCCCGGCGTAGCGGCCACGCTGGAGCGGCGCGGACGGCGCGCCATACGGCGTTTCGATCGGCAGGGACTCGCTCAGCGTCAGCCCTTCCAGCTGGGTCAGGCCGGTTCCTCCGATAATCGCGTAGACACTCATCGACAGCTCCCTCAATCAATCAGTTGCGCGGCGCGCAACGCGGACAGTGCTTCCAGCCAGCGCGGCTGCTGGCGATAGTCGGTATTCGCGTAGCCCTTGCCGCGCATGCGTTGCAGACGCGACGGCGGGGTCACCTTCAGGCGTTGCAGGGCTGCCAGGGCCAGCTCGGCGGAAGCCCGATCGTTGCACACCAGGCCCATGTCGCAGCCCGCGGCCAGAGCGGCCTCGATGCGGCTGGCGGCGTCGCCGACCACATGGGCGCCGGCCATCGACAGGTCGTCGCTGAAGATCACCCCGTCGAACTTCAGCTCGCCGCGCAGGATCTCCTGCAACCAGCGCCGGGAAAAGCCGGCGGGCTGCGGGTCGACCTGCGGATAGATGACATGGGCCGGCATCAGCGCGTCGAGCTGTCCGGCCAGGCGGGCGAACGGAACCAGGTCGCTGCGCCGGATTTCCTCGAGGCTGCGCGCGTCTTCGGGAATCGCCACATGGGAGTCGGCCTCGGCCCAGCCGTGACCGGGAAAATGCTTGCCGGTGGCGGCCATCCCGGCGGCATGCATGCCGCGAATGAAAGCACCGGCAAGCAGCGCGGCACGCTCCGGGTCGCCCTCGAAGGCGCGGCTACCGACCACGGCGCTGCGCTGGTGATCGAGATCCAGCACCGGCGCGAAACTCAGGTCGAGGCCGACCGCCTGCACCTCGGTCGCCATCAGCCAGCCACAGTGCTCAGCCAGCTCTTCGGCATTGGGGTTGTCGGCGATCGCGCGCATCGCCGGCAGGCGCACGAAGCCCTGGCGCAGGCGCTGCACGCGCCCTCCTTCCTGGTCGACGGCCAGCAACAGGTCGGGACGGATGGCGCGAATGGCCGCACACAGTTCGCGAACCTGGGCAGGATGCTCGATGTTGCGAGCGAAGATGATCAGCCCGCCCACCTCGGGGTGGCGCAGGATTTGGCGGTCCTCGGCGGTCAGCCAGGTGCCGCCGATGTCGAGCATCAGAGAGCCTTGCATGAAGAGTCCTATGGCCTGGAAATCAGCGAAGCCCGCCGTCACGGGCCTCAGACAGCGCACACTGTACTGCACCCGGCAGAAAGACTTAAGTCCCGGGGCGGTACCGCGCGCCTGCCAATGGAGCCGGCCCGGCGCATGGAGTTCCGCCCGGAGCACAGAGAAAGGGGAAAGTAAAACGGCGCCCTGGGGCGCCGTCTGCAATCAGGCCTTGGCGGGCGTCTTGTTCCGCGGGCGCAGTTGCGCCCCGGCCAGCAGCGGATCGTCGATGCCGCTCTCGGCGCGCATGCCGGCAGCGAAGAACGGCACCATCAGGTGCATCACCTGCTCGGTGGAAGTGTTCACGCCGAAATCGGTTTCCGCCATCGCCCGCAGGGCCTTGATCCCCGACATGCTGAAGGCGGCCGCGCCGAGCATGAAGTGCACGCGCCAGAACAGCTCGATGGGCGGCAGCTTCGGCGCCGCCTCGTTGACCAGCAGCATGTAGCGCCGGAAGACCTTGCCGTAGACCTCCTCCAGGTACTTGCGCAGGTGCCCCTGGCTCTGGCTGAAGGCCAGGCCGAGCAAGCGCATGAAGATCGACAGGTCGTTGCCGCTGCGCGGCTTCACCGCCATCGCCTGGGACACCAGCAGGTGCAGGAGGTCCTCCAGGGTGGCGTGCTGGGCCTCGGGCTTGGCCTGGCGACGATCCAGCTCCTTTTCCAGGCTGGCGCAGAATGGCCCGAGGAAGCGCGAGAACACCGCCTGGATCAGCGCCTTCTTCGAACCGAAGTGATAATTCACCGCCGCCAGGTTGACCCCGGCCTTGCTGGTGATCAGACGCAACGAGGTTTCGGCGAAGCCTTTTTCCGCGAACAGCTGTTCCGCCGCATCGAGAATGCGTTCGACGGTTTCCGACTGGGCCATGGTTTCTCCGCCTGACAAACACTTGTTTGAAACATACGTTTCAGCCACATCCCTTGTCAAGCGGCAGATGACGCACCAGTCAGGAAAATTACAGAGAAGTCCCGAAAAACGGAAGCAAGACACTGGCCAACTTCATCGTGACGCAGGACGAAATGTCATGCGGAAAATCATTGCCACGCCTCGCTCACTGTATATAATCCCAGTCACTGGATAAAAACACAGAGCGACGACATGCAGAAGCTGACGCCCCGCCAAGCCGAGATCCTCTCCTTCATCAAGCGCTGCCTGGAAGACCACGGCTTTCCGCCGACCCGGGCGGAAATCGCCCAGGAACTCGGCTTCAAGTCGCCGAACGCCGCCGAGGAGCACCTCAAGGCGCTGGCACGCAAGGGCGCCATCGAAATGACTCCGGGCGCCTCTCGCGGCATCCGCATTCCCGGCTTCGAACCGCATGCCGCCAACGACGATGAGGGCCTGCCGGTGATCGGACGGGTCGCCGCCGGCGCACCGATCCTCGCCGAACAGAACATCGAGGAATCCTGCCGGATCAATCCCGCCTTCTTCAATCCTCGCGCCGACTACCTGTTGCGCGTGCGCGGCATGAGCATGAAGGACATCGGCATTCTCGACGGCGACCTGCTGGCCGTCCACGTCACCCGCGAAGCGCGCAACGGCCAGGTGGTGGTCGCGCGGATCGGCGAGGAGGTCACGGTGAAACGCTTCAAGCGCGAAGGCAGCAAGGTCTGGCTGCTGGCGGAAAACCCTGAGTTCGCTCCGATCGAAGTCGATCTGAAGGAGCAGGAACTGATCATCGAAGGCTTGAGCGTCGGCGTGATCCGACGCTGACAGGAGATACCATGCAGACCTCCCACTCGCTGCCCAGCGCCCAGTTGCCACTGTTCCAGGAAGCGTTCTGGGCCAGCAACGGCGCTCCCTTGCTCGACGATGTCATCGACAGCCCTTCCAGCGCCTCCATCGAGGAACCCGCTGCCTTTAGCGAACTTTCGCTCAGCGGCCTGCCGGGGCACTGCCTGACCCTGCTCGCGCCGATTCTCCGCGAGCTCAGCGAGGAACAGGATGCCCGCTGGCTGACCCTGATCGCTCCGCCGGCGAGCCTGACCCATGAATGGCTGCGCCGCGCCGGCCTGAACCGCGAGCGCATCCTGCTACTGCAGGCGAAGGACAACGCCGCTGCCCTGGCGCTCAGTTGCGAGGCCTTGCGCCTGGGCCGCAGCCACACCGTGGTCAGTTGGCTGGAACCGCTGAGCCGGGCGGCGCGCAAGCAACTGTCCCGCGCCGCCCAACTGGGCCAAGCACAGAGCCTGAATATTCGTCTGGGTTGAAAAAACGGCGGGGGACAGCGTTCAGTGCAGGACGCGGGGGCCTTCGTCGTGTTCCATCTCGCCCTCGGCAAGACGACCGGCCATTTGCACGCCGACATTGAACATGGCCTTGGCCACTTCGACATGCTGGCCTTGCAGGAAATTCTTCGCGTCCCCGGAGAACTCCAGGGTCACCAACGCCTCCTCGTCATCGGCGCGACGCAGCACGATGCGCCCGTCGGGCATTTCTACGATTTCAAGGAAGGATGTTGGCATGACAGACGCTCTCTACGAAGACGCGACATTGTAACAGCCCATCCAGTGCATCCCTAGCCCGCATCCGCCTTCCGGTTCCGCTCTCGCGCCTGTAACGGCGGTTCCAGAGCGCCCGGACGGCATCCGCTAAATTTTTTTGCTGGCAAATCAACCGAGTGGAACGGTAGGAAAATTTCCTACCGCTGATCGGCGAATGACGACGGCGTTACAGCTCCGTCAAGCTCTCGCGAAAACGCAGGACCAATTGCTTCAGCGACTGCCGCCATTCCTCGAGGGTTTCGCGAGAAAGCAAGGGGGCGTCTTCGTCGATACTCACGGCAACGATCAACGGTGTGCTGGGGTCGATCTTCGCTGCCTTGGTCGGTCGCGGCGGCAGGAACAGCTCGGAGTAGGCGCCCAGCAACTGGCCCAGCCAGGTTTCCGGCTGCGACGCCAACTCCACCAGCTCAGCCAGCTCGGGGCTGGGCGCGGCCGCCAGCACTTCGGCATTCAGCAATGCATCCACGCGAGGAGCGGCAGCCTGCGGCAGACGGTAGTAACCGGCGATCTCATGGCATACACCGAGCACTGCGCCATAAAGGTGGAACAGCGCCGATTCGCGCTCCCCCTGGATGATCGCCTGGGCATTCATCGCGCGCTCGGCATCGGCTCGCTTCCAGGCCTCCAGAGCCAACCCGGCGAAATACAGCTTCTGGTTGGTGCGGGTATAAAGCTCTTGGGCCATGCCGGTACTCCCGGTTAAAACTGGAAGGAATGCGGAGCGCAGGCCAGGTCAGCGCCCGGCCTTCGCGCAGTATAAGCGCGCCCCATGCAAGCGGGCGCGCCATCCATCAGCGCTTGTCTTCGACCTTCCACTTGCCGCCATCGTAGAAGGCGCGCCAGCCGGTGGGCTTGCCATCGACCTCGGACTGCACGTATTGCTCCTTGGTCTTGCGGCTGAAACGGATCACCGCGGGACGGCCGTCCGGGTCTTTCTGCGGGGCGTCGCAGAGGTAATGGTACTTGGGATCCAGCTCGGCCTTGTGCGGGATGATCTCGCTCACCAACGGCGCGCGGGTCTCGCGGTTCTTCGGGAACTGGCTGGCGGCCAGGAACATGCCCGAAGCGCCGTCGCGCAGCACGTAGATATCGTCCACCTTCTCGCACTTCAATTCAGGCATGCGGATGGCGTCCATCTTCGGCGGCGCCGCCTCGCCATTCTTCAGCAGCTTGCGGGTGTTCTTGCAGGTCGGATTGGTGCAACCGAAGAACTTGCCGAAACGGCCGGTCTTCAACTGCATCTCGCTGCCACACTTGTCGCATTCCAGGCTCGGCCCTTCGTAGCCCTTGATCCGGTACTGGCCTTCCTCGATCTCGTAGCCCGGACAGTCGGGGTTGTTGCCGCAGATATGCAGCTTGTGTTTCTCGTCCAGCAGGTAGGCGTCCATCGCGGTACTGCAGATCGGGCAGCGATGCTTGCCACGCAACACCCGCGACTCGGACTCGCCCTCGTCGTCCGCGGCGATCTCGTCGCCGGGAATCAGGTTGACGGTCGCCTTGCAACGTTCCTTCGGCGGCAGGCTGTAGCCCGAGCAGCCGAGGAACACGCCGGTGGAGGCGGTACGAATCATCATCGGCCGGCCGCACTCGCGGCAGGGAATGTTAGTCAGGGTCGGCTGGTTGGCGCGCATCCCCTTCTCGCTGACTTCGGCCACCTCGAGCTTCTTCTTGAAATCGCCGTAGAACTCGTCGAGCAGGTGCTTCCAGTCGCGCTCGCCCTGGGCCACGTCGTCGAGATGCTCCTCCATCCCGGCGGTGAAACCGTAGTCCATCAGGTTGGCGAAGCTCTCGTTGAGCCGATCGGTGACGATGTCGCCCATCTTCTCCGCATAGAAGCGGCGGTTGTGGGTGGTTACGTAGCCGCGCTCCTGGATGGTGGAGATGATCGCCGCGTAGGTCGAGGGGCGGCCGATACCGCGCTTCTCCAGTTCCTTGACCAGGCTCGCTTCGGAGTAGCGCGCCGGCGGCTTGGTGAAGTGCTGGCTCGGATCGAGCTTGATCAGCTTGAGGTTCTCGCCTTCCTTCATTTCCGGCAGGACGTCGTCCTCGCCCGGCTTGCTCTGCTGCGGCAGTACCCGGGTATAACCGTCGAACTTGAGGATGCGGCCCTTGGCGCGCAGTTCGAAATCGCCGGCGGTGACGCTCACGCTGGTCGAGAGGTATTCGGCCGGGGTCATCTGGCACGCCACGAATTGGCGCCAGATCAGGTCGTACAGGCGCTCGGCGTCGCGCTCCATGCCGGACAGCTGGGTCGGCTTGAGGTTGACGTCGGAAGGACGGATCGCCTCGTGCGCTTCCTGGGCGCCCTCCTTGCTCGAGTAGACGTTGGCCTTGCCCGGCAGGTACTTCTGGCCGAACTCGTCCTCGATGAAACCGCGGACCATGCCAATGGCATCGGCCGACAGGTTGGTCGAGTCGGTACGCATGTAGGTGATGTAGCCGGCCTCGTAGAGACGCTGGGCCATCATCATGGTCTTCTTCACCCCGAAGCCCAGGCGGTTGCTCGCCGCCTGCTGCAGGGTGGAAGTGATGAACGGCGCCGAGGGTCGGCTGGAGGTCGGCCGGTCCTCGCGCTTGGCGACGCTATAGGCCGATGCCTTGAGCTTTTCCAGGGCCGCCATGGCCTGGGCTTCGTTGAGCGGCTTGAAGGCCTCGCCCTTCTCACGGGTAACCTCGAAGCGCACGTTGGCGCCCTTGGCGGTACCGAGGTCGGCATGCACCTCCCAGTACTCTTCCGGGACGAAGGCGCGGATCTCGCGTTCGCGCTCCACCACCAGCTTCACCGCCACCGACTGCACGCGGCCGGCGGACAACCCGCGGGCAATCTTCTGCCAGAGCAGCGGCGAGACCATGTAGCCGACCACGCGGTCGAGGAAACGCCGCGCCTGCTGGGCGTTCACCCGGTTGATATCGAGCTCGCCGGGCTGGGAGAAGGCCTCCTGAATGGCCTTCTTGGTGATTTCGTTGAATACCACGCGCTTGTAGCGGCTTTCGTCACCGCCGATGGCTTCCCGCAGGTGCCAGGCGATGGCCTCCCCTTCGCGGTCCAAGTCGGTCGCGAGATAGACGGTGTCGGCGTCCTTGGCCAGGCGGCGCAGCTCGTCGATGACCTTTTCCTTGCCGGGCAGGATCTCGTACTTGGCCTTCCAGCCATGCTCGGGGTCGACCCCCATGCGCGAGACCAGTTGGCGCCTGGCCTTCTCCTTCGGTGACAGCGCCGGCGCCTCGGAGGCGCTCTTGCGGCCCTTGGCCGCCGGCTCCTTGGAACTCGACGAACCACTGGTGGGCAGGTCACGGATGTGGCCGATGCTCGACTTCACCACGTACTGGCTACCCAGGTACTTGTTGATGGTCTTGGCCTTGGCCGGGGATTCCACGATGACCAGCGATTTACCCATGGATCGGAAGGTTCCTGCGTCGAAAAGATGAATATAAAGAAGGGAGCGACTAGCGCGGCACCGCTATATATAGTGGCGAACGAGCCAAGGTCAAGCGCGGTCTTCCCCGCCGGGAGCTTTCTGCAAGCCCAGGGGATCGGCCTCGGGACTCACCAGGACGAAGCGCGGCACCCACTCGCCATCGACCTCCACGGCCTCGGTGAACATCTCCAGCGGACGCACCCAGAGACCGAATTCGCCGTACAGCGCCTGGTAGATCACCAGCGCCTCTTCCGTCTCCGAATGCCGCGCGACACCCAGGACCCGGTAGTTCTGTCCCTTGTAATGACGATAGAGCCCAGCCTGCAGGTCCATGTTCCTTACCTTGTCTCGAAAATCGGAAAACAACGGCACAATGCCGACATACAACAGCCCGGTATAGGCACGGATCGCACAATAGGCAAACCCGCGCTCCCGGGGCGTCATTCGCTCGATGCAGCCGGAAACGACTGACACTGAAAAACGAAAGCCGGGGCACGAGGCCCCGGCTTTCCCCTTCTACGAACGCTTAGACGCGCTCGAAGACGGTGGTGATACCCTGTCCCAGGCCCACGCACATGGTGGACACGCCAAGGGTACCGCCGTTCTGCTTCATCACGTTCAACAGGGTGCCGGAAATGCGCGCACCGGAGCAACCGAACGGGTGACCCAGGGCGATGGCGCCGCCGTGGAGGTTGACCTTCTCGTCCATCTTGTCGAGCAGTTTGAGGTCCTTCAGCACAGGCAGGGCCTGGGCGGCGAAGGCTTCGTTGAGTTCGACGAAATCGATGTCGGCGATGGTCAGGCCGGCACGCTTGAGCGCCTTGTTGGTCGACGGCACCGGGCCGTAGCCCATGATCGCCGGGTCGACACCCGCCACGGCCATGGAGCGGATCACCGCCATCGGCTGGATGCCCAGGTCCTGGGCGCGCTGGGCCGACATCACGATCATGCAGGAGGCACCGTCGGTGATCTGCGAGGAGGTCCCCGCGGTCACGGTGCCGCCTTTCGGATTGAACGCCGGCTTCAACTCGGCCAGGGTCTCGACAGTGGTTTCCGGACGAATGGTCTCGTCGAAGTCGAAGACTTTCAGGAAACCATTCTCGTCATACCCTTCCATCGGGATGATCTCGTCCTTGAACTTACCTTCCTGGGTGGCCTTCCAGGCCAGTTGGTGCGAACGCGCGCCGAACTTGTCCTGCGCCTCACGGCTGATACCGTGCATCTTGCCGAGCATTTCCGCGGTCAGGCCCATCATGCCCGAGGCCTTGGCGGCGTACAGGGACAGGTGCGGGTTCGGGTCGACGCCATGCATCATGCCGACGTGGCCCATGTGCTCCACGCCGCCGATGACGAATACATCGCCATTGCCGGTCTGGATCGCCTGGGCGGCGGTGTGCAGCGCGCTCATCGACGAACCGCACAGGCGGCTGACGGTCTGCGCGGCGCTGGTGTGCGGGATCTGGGTCATCAGCGACGCCATGCGCGCGATGTTCCAGCCCTGTTCCAGGGTCTGGTTGACGCAGCCCCAGATCACGTCTTCCACTTCGGCCGGGTCGACCTTCGGGTTACGCTCCAGCAGCTTGCTGATCAGGTGCGCCGACATGGTCTCGGCGCGGGTGTTGCGGTGCATGCCACCCTTGGAACGACCCATCGGGGTGCGGCCGAAGTCGACAATGACGACGTCTCTCGGATTCAGGCTCATAAATTCACTCTCGCTCTAGTCGTTCCGCGATTAACCGAAGAATTTCTGACCGTTCTTGGCCATTTCACGCAGCTTCGCGGTCGGGTGGTACAGCGCGCCCAGCTCGGCGTACTTGTCGGCCAGGGCCACGAACTCGGCGACACCGATCGAATCGATGTAGCGCAGAGCACCACCACGGAAGGGCGGGAAGCCGATGCCGTAGATCAGGCCCATATCGGCCTCGGCAGCGGTCTCGACGATGCCGTCTTCCAGGCAACGCACGGTTTCCAGGCACAGCGGGATCATCATGAAGTTGACGATGTCCTCGTCGGTCACTTCGCGCTGCTCGACCACGATCGGCTTGAGCACTTCGTAGGCCTGCGGATCGGTGACCTTCTTCGGCTTGCCGCGCTTGTCGGTCTCGTAGGCGTAGAAGCCCTTGCCGTTCTTCTGGCCCAGGCGGTTGGCCTCGTACATCACGTCGACGGCGGTCTTGCCCTCGACCGCCATGCGGTCCGGGAAGCCCTCGGCCATGACGTCGCGGCCATGGTGGCCGGTGTCGATGCCGACCACGTCGGACAGGTAGGCCGGGCCCATGGGCCAGCCGAACTTCTCCATCACCTTGTCGATGCGCACGAAGTCGACGCCGAAGCTCAGCAGCTTGGCGAAGCCGCCGAAGTACGGGAACAGCACGCGGTTGACCAGGAAGCCGGGGCAATCGTTGACCACGATCGGGCTCTTGCCCATCTTCTTGGCGTAGGCGACGGTGGTGGCGATGGCGGTTTCACCGGTCTTCTCGCCACGGATCACTTCCACCAGCGGCATCATGTGCACCGGGTTGAAGAAATGCATGCCGCAGAAGTTTTCCGGACGCTTCAGCGCCTGGGCCAGCAGGCTGATGGAGATGGTCGAGGTGTTGGAGGCGATGATCGCGTCTTCCTTCACCGCGCCTTCCACTTCGGCGAGCACGGCTTGCTTGACCTTGGGGTTCTCGACGACGGCTTCGACGATGATGTCGACGTTGCCGAAGTCGCCATAGGACATGGTCGGACGGATGCCATTGAGCGCCTCGGCCATCTTCGCCGGGGTCAGGCGACCCTTCTCGACGCGCTTGCCGAGCAGCTTGGCGGCCTCGTTCAGGCCCATCTGGATACCCTCTTCGCGGATATCCTTCATCAGGATCGGGGTGCCCTTGAGCGCCGACTGATAGGCGATGCCGCCGCCCATGATGCCGGCGCCGAGCACGGCGGCCAGTTTCACGTCCTTGGCGACTTCGTCGTATTTCTTGGCTTTCTTCTTCAGTTCCTGGTCATTCAGGAACAGGCCGATCAGGCTCTGCGCGACCGAGGTCTTGGCCAGCTTGACGAAGCCGGCGGCTTCGACTTCCAGCGCCTTGTCGCGGCCGAAGTTGGCGGCCTTCTGGATGCTCTTGATGGCTTCCACCGGCGCCGGGTAGTTCGGACCGGCCTGGCCGGCGACGAAGCCCTTGGCGGTTTCGAAGGCCATCATCTGCTCGATTGCATTCAGCTTTAGCTTTTCCAGCTTCGGCTGGCGCCGTGCCTTGTGGTCCAGCTCGCCGGCGACGGCGCGCTTGGCCAGGTCGAGGGCAGCGGCCTGCAGTTGCTCGGGAGCGACCACGGCGTCGACGGCGCCGACCTTCAGGGCGTCCTCGGCCTTGTTTTCCTTGCCCGAGGCGATCCACTCGACGGCGTTATCGCAGCCGATCAGGCGCGGCAGGCGGACGGTGCCGCCGAAGCCCGGGTAGATGCCCAGCTTGACTTCCGGCAGGCCGACCTTGGCGGTCGCGCTCATCACGCGGAAGTCCGCGGCCAGGCACATCTCCAGGCCGCCGCCGAGGGCGATGCCGTTGATCGCGGCAACGGTGGGTACGTCCAGGTCTTCGAAGTCGCTGAAGATCTTGTTGGCTTCGAGGTTGCCCGCCATCAGTTCCTCGTCGGGCAGCTGGAAGTTGTCAACGAACTCGGTGATGTCGGCACCAACGATGAACACGTCCTTGCCGCTGGTCACGATCACGCCCTTGACCGATGCATCGGCCTTGATCGCATCGACTGCCGCACGCAACTCACTGAGGGTGAGACGGTTGAACTTGTTGACGGACTCGCCCTTGAGATCGAAATTCAACTCGACGATGCCGCCCTCAAGAGGCTTAACCGTGATGGCTTTACCTTGGTAAATCATCAACTGATCTCCACGCTATTATGGAAGCTTGAACTTACACATCGGACGCCGTGTCGGGACCCTTTCGGCAACCGCCGAGCATAGTCCCAAACCCTTCGGCACACCCGCCGACGCGATAACCGGGTCTCTATTGTCGAGGCCTGCGCGAGGCAAACGCTCGATTCATACGCCCGTTTGACTTGGGTGCGCACACATTCCGGCAAAAGCCGGGAATTGTCAATCAGCCATCCGGAAAACACCTGCCCTCCTCCAGGCCCTCTGCGCAGGGCCATTCAGCCAGCCTCTGTCGGACCATTCAGATGTTCGATGATCGGCGCCGTGGGCGCTTGTCCCGGTGCGGAAAGGCAGGCTAGAGTCGCCGCAGATCGCCATGCATGATCGGCCACGGGCCGTTACAAAAGAACAACAAGAAGGCCTCCAGGGCCACATGGAGATGGAACCCATGATCTGCCGTCCGTTCACTCTTTGTCTGGCCCTGCTCGGCCTACTGAGCCTCCCCGTCTTCGCGGCAGGGGCCGCCGATGACCTGCTCGCCCTGCACCAGATGCGGCTCGCCACGCAGAAATCCCTGAACGCCTTCTTCATGTACGTCGGCCAGGAAGGCGATCAACGCTACGCCAGCCTGATCGAAAGCTCGACGCAGACGGCGGAAGCCCGCCTGCAGCGACTCGACGGCGTGAACGGCAGCGAATCCCGGCGCCTGCTGGGCCAGCTTCGCGAGCAATGGCGGGACTATGCGCAAGACCTCGACAAGCTGACCGGCGCGGTGCGCGCCAAGGGCTACAGCGACCTGCAACCGGTCGCCGACCTGGCACGGCGCAACCAGCAACTGATGGACCTCGGCGGCCAGTTGTATCGCAGCCTGCAACGGGAAAACGCCGCCACGGTGCCGACGCTCACCGAGCAGAGCCGCGAACAGAGCCTGCTGATGCAGGACATTGCTCTGGACTATGCCTCGCGCAACGCGTCGGTGGGCGCCAGCTTCTTCGGCGGCGGCGAGGAGCGTCCACTGGATGACCTGGCCAGCCGCTTTTCGGTCAACCTGTTGAAGCTGCAGCAGGCGCCGCAGAACGACGAGGAGATCGCCAGGGCGCTGCGCAGCGTGGCGATCAAGTGGCACTACATCGAGAAGTCCCTGCGCAACTACAACCAGAACAGCGTGCCGTTCCTGGTCAACAAGAATGCAGACCGGATCATCGATGGCCTGGAGAAGGTCGCCGCGCTGTATGCCGCGCGCAACCAATGAACCTCGGCGCGCCGCCTCAGGCGCGCTGGCGGAGAAACTCGGCGATGCGCCCGAGGTCGGCGCTATCGCCGCGCTCGCCCCAATACAGGGCAAGGAACTGGGCGGTCGCCTCCACCTTGTAGACATCCCCGGGGAGGCTGCGCAGGGCGTCCAGCAACTCATCGTCCGCGCACGGCTCGCGCCACTGGTTCAGCCACTGGCCCGGGGTATTCTGCCAATAGCACCAGGCCTCCCGGCCGCGTCGGCGCGGGCAGTGGAACTGCGCGCAGGACGTCGGCGGAGCGCTCTCCAGCCAATGCGGCCAATCCTGGCGCGCGAGCTGCATGGCCAGGCCGAGACGGCGCGCCTCGAGGCGCAGGGCCATCTTGCCGCGCTGCCTGTTGGACGGCATCAGCCAGGCCAGGGGACTGAGCATGACAGCCAGCAGCAGGATCACCAGCCAAGTGGTCATAAGGAACGGACACTCGAAAAACGGTTAAGGCATTTGCCTCGATCCGCGCGCACAGGCAGGATCGGTCGCAGTCGCCAAGGGAGGCGCAGTTTACAGGCGAATGCGACCACGGCGGAGCAGCTTTTTGCCCAGCGCAACGGAACAGGTTCCACGCGCGGCGCGAAAGTCCATAATGAAAACACTATCCCCTTCTGGGAGGAGACGTTCATGCCCTATCAACACATTCTGGTCGCCGTCGACCTGACCGACGAATGCGACCCGGTGATGAAGCGTGCGGCGGCCCTGGCCACCAGCAACCAGGCCCGGCTCTCGGTGGTGCATGTGGTCGAGCCCATGGCCATGGCCTTCGGTGGGGACGTGCCGATGGACCTGTCGATGTTGCAGCAGCAGCAGTTCGACCAGGCCCGTGAACGCCTGGATGCCTTCGCCGTACGCTATCCGGACCTCGGCAGCGAGCAGCGCCACCTGGTCTACGGGCAACCGCGCCAGGAAATCCACCGCCTCGCCGCGGAACAGGCCTGCGACCTGATCGTGGTCGGCAGCCACGGTCGCCACGGCCTGGCGCTGCTGCTCGGTTCCACTGCCAACGACGTGCTGCACGGCGCGCCCTGCGACGTGCTCGCGGTGCACCTGAAGAAAGCCTGATCTCTCCCCGCTCGGCCGGGGCCTGCGCCTCAGCCGAGCGTTTCCTCGGCGCTCATCACCAGCGGGCGGATCTTCTGCAACTGGGTTTCCAGCGAATAGCTGATGCTCGACGACAGCGAGAAGAAGGTCAGGAACGCCTTCAGGTTGGAATCGCTGACACAGGTGTCGTGGATTCGCTGCCAGAACGCCTGGTTGACCAGTTGCAACTGCTGGAACAGCCGCACCAGCCCTTTCAGTTCCCAATCGGCATGCCGCCCCTCGCGGAAGTTGAAGTACTGGCGCATCAGGTACAGCGGCACCACCCGCAGCACGAACTCCTGGTTGCTGGCGAACGGCAGGTGCTGCATGGCCATCGGCCTCAGCGGCGCCAGCAGCGGACAGGCGCTGCTGGCCATGATCAAGCCGATCAGCGCGCGCAGTCCTTCCTCCAGGCCCGCCTGCTTGATGTACTCGCGCTCCGGCGTGCGCACGCAGATGCCGGCCTTGCGGAACGCCGGCAGGTTGCGGAAATCCTCGATCACCCCATGCAGGTCGACCGCCGCCGGACAATGGCTGTAGCGTTCGCGATCGAGCGGGCAGTTGCTGCAGCGATTGTGTTCCAGGCGCGTCCAGCGCGGCGCTGCGGCAGCCGCCTGCGGGTCGTAGTGCCGCTCCAGCTCGATGCGATAGTTGAGCTGATGCTGGTCGTCCAGCGTAATGCGGTACTCGATTGCCATGGACTGATCCTTTCTCGGGAGACGGCCGGCCCGTCAATGACGCCAGCCAGAGGGACCGACGGGGGACTGCACCCACCGCCGGCAAGGCCCGCAAGGATCATCGAGATGAGCCGCTATCACATTGATGCAGCTCACTTTTTCGAGATGGATCAGTCTTCCAGTTCGGCCCAGCGCTCGAGCAAGGCATCGAGTTCCTGCTGCAACGCGTCCAGCCGCGCCAGGGTTTCGCGCTGCTCGTCCTGCGGGCGCAGATAGAAATCCTGCTCCGCGATGGTTTCCTGGACACCCGCCAGCTCCGCCTCGACCGCGTCGATCTGCCCGGGCAAAGCCTCCAGCTCGCGCTGCAACTTGTAGCTGAGCTTTTTCTTCGCCGGCGCCTCGCTCGGCGCCGCGGCAGCCGGCGCGGGTTCGGCGGCGGGCGCCAGCGCGGTATTCAGCTCGGCCTTGCCGCTCTTCGACTCGCTCACGCCGAGCAGGCGCGGCGTGCCCCCTTGGCGCAGCCAGTCCTGGTAGCCACCGACGAATTCGCGAACCTTGCCCTCGCCCTCGAAGACCAGGGTGCTGGTCACCACGTTGTCGAGGAAGGCCCGATCGTGGCTGACCATCAGCACGGTGCCCTGGAAGCCGAGCAGGACTTCCTCCAGCAGTTCCAGGGTTTCCACGTCGAGGTCGTTGGTCGGTTCGTCGAGCACCAGCAGGTTGGCCGGCTTGCTGAACAGCTTGGCCAGCAACAGGCGCGCGCGCTCGCCGCCGGACAACGCCTTCACCGGGGTGCGGGCGCGCTGCGGACTGAACAGGAAGTCGCCGAGATAGCTGAGCACATGCCGGTTCTGGCCGTCGATGGTGATGAACTCGCGGCCTTCGGAGATATTGTCGATCACCGTCTGCTCGGGTTCGAGCTGATGGCGCAACTGGTCGAAGTAGGCCACTTCCAGCTTGGTGCCCACCTCGATCTTGCCCGAGGTCGGCTGCAGGTCGCCAAGCAGCAGCTTGAGCAAGGTGGTCTTGCCGGTACCGTTGGCGCCGAGCAGGCCGATACGGTCGCCGCGCTGCAGGACCATGGAGAAGTCGTGTACCAGCGGCTGGCCGCCGGGATGGGCGAAGCTGACGTGCTCCACCACGATCACCTGCTTGCCGGACTTGTCCGCGCTTTCCAGCTGGAAGCTGGCCTTGCCCTGGCGCTCGCGGCGCTCGGCGCGTTCGCGACGCATTTCCTTCAGTGCCCGAACCCGCCCTTCGTTGCGCGTGCGGCGGGCCTTGATGCCCTGGCGGATCCACACTTCTTCCTGGGCCAGGCGCTTGTCGAACAATGCGTTGGCAGCTTCTTCGGCGGCCAGTTGCTGTTCCTTGTGCACCAGGAAACTGGCGTAATCGCCGTTCCAGTCGATCAGGTGGCCACGATCCAGCTCGAGGATGCGGGTCGCCAGGGATTGCAGGAAGGCGCGGTCGTGGGTAATGAACAGCACCGCGCCGTTGAAGCCCAGCAGCGCTTCCTCGAGCCAGGCGATGGCGCCGATGTCCAGGTGGTTGGTCGGTTCGTCCAGCAGCAGCAGGTCCGGCTCGGCGACCAGCGCCTGGGCCAGCAGCACGCGCCGACGCCAGCCGCCGGAGAGTTCGGCGAGGGTCTTGTCGGCCGGCAACTGCAAGCGGCTGAGGGTGCTGTCCACCAGTTGCTGCAGGCGCCAGCCATCGCGCGCCTCGAGTTCCTGCTGGACCCGCGAGAGGCGCGCCAGGTCATCGTCGGTATGGATGTTCAGGCTCAGGTGGTGGTACTCGGCGAGCAGCTTGCCGACTTCCGCCAGACCCTCGGCCACCACGTCGAACACTGTCCGTTCGTCGGCACGCGGCAGTTCCTGGGGCAATTCGCCGATCTTCAGCGCCGGTGCGCGCCAGACTTCGCCGTCGTCGGCCTGCTGTTCGCCCTTGACCACCTTGAACAGGCTGGACTTGCCGGTACCGTTGCGTCCGATCACGCAGACCCGCTCGCCACGGCCGATCTGCCACGACACCTTGTCCAGCAAGGGAGTGGTGCCAAAGGCAAGGGATACATCGGTGAACTTGAGCAGGGTCATGGGCGCCTCCGGAAACAGGGCGCGCATTTTACGCTGGATAGGCATCGGAAGGCACGGCGCTTTCACCGCCATGCCGCAACGGCTAAGCTTAGGCGAGCCATCCGCCCGGCTTCGGGCGCGCCCCGCGACAGCGGTCGCGCGCCGGTCCCGCGAGCGGTCGAAACGCCCGTAGGCAGCCGTTGCGGACCTGCCGACGTTACCCGACATCACCTGCCCGGATAAGTCATGCGCGGTCGCCTGTTCACTCTCGTTTCCTGCCTTTTGCTCAGTATTTCCTCCGTCGACGCGGTCCACGCCGCTTCCCTGACCGAACAACGCCGTCTCTACGACCAGGCCAAGGCCGCCCTGGCCAAGGGCAACAGCGCGCCCTACATGGCCTCGCGCAGCGCCCTGCGCGATTACCCGCTGGAACCCTACCTGGCCTACGACGAGCTGACCCACCGGCTGAAGACCGCCAGCAACGAGGAGGTCGAGCGCTTCCTCACCGAACACGGCGACCTGCCGCAGATCGGCTGGCTGAAACTGCGCTGGCTGCGCCTGCTGGCCGATCGCGGCGACTGGAAGACCTTCGTCAACTACTACGATCCGAAGCTGAACTTCACCGAACTCGACTGCCTGTATGGCCAGTACCAGCTGGGCCACGGCCAGAAGGCCGAAGGTTACGCCACCAGCGAACGCCTGTGGCTGGTCGGCAAGTCGCAGCCGGCTGCCTGCGATACCCTGTTCGGCCTCTGGCAGGGCGAAGGCCAGCTCACCGAGGAAAAGGTCTGGAAACGCCTCAAGCTGGCCGCCGAAGCGCGCAACTACAGCCTCGCCTCGCACCTCGCGCAGCGCCTGCCGACCCTCGGCAACCAGGGCGCGCTGATGGTCAGCGTGGCGCAGAACCCCGCCCAGCTGAGCCAGACCGGCCGCTTCAGCCAGCGCGACCATGCCACCGCCGACGTGGTCGGTCTCGGCCTGCGCCGCCTGGCGCGGCAGGACCCGGAAAAGGCCCTGAGCCTGCTCGACTACTACAGCTCGGCGCTACCCTTCTCCAGCGACGAGAAGGTCGCCATCGCCCGCGAGATCGGTCTCAGCCTGGCCAAGCGCTTCGATCCGCGTGCACTGCCGCTGATGACCCAGTACGATCCCGGCCTGCGCGACAATACCGTCACCGAATGGCGCACCCGCCTGCTGCTGCGCCTGGGCCGCTGGGACGAAGCCTACGCGCTGACCCGCAAGCTGCCCCAGGATCTCGCCGCCACCAGCCGCTGGCGCTATTGGCAGGCACGCAGCCTGCAACTGGCACAGCCGAACAGCAAGGAGCCGATCGCGCTGTACCAGAAGCTCGCCGGCGAGCGCGACTTCTACGGTTTCCTCGCCGCCGACCGCCTGAGCGTGCCGTACAAGCTCGGCAACCGCCCTGCGCACATCGACCCGCGCGTCCTGCAACGCGTACGCAACGCCGCCAGCACGCGCCGGGCCATGGAGTTCTTCAACCGTGGCGAAGTGATCAACGCCCGCCGCGAGTGGTACCACGCCGCGCGCCTGTTCGATCGCGACGAGCTGATCGCCCAGGCCAGGCTGGCCTACGACATGCAGTGGTATTTCCCGGCGATCCGCTCGATCAGCCAGGCGCAGTACTGGGACGACCTGGACATCCGCTTCCCGATGGCGCACCGCGCCACCCTGGTGCGCGAAGCGAAGAACCGCGGCCTGCACTCCAGCTGGATCTTCGCCATCACCCGGCAGGAAAGCGCGTTCATGTCCGATGCCCGTTCCGGAGTCGGCGCCACCGGGCTGATGCAGCTGATGCCCGGCACCGCCAAGGAGACCTCGCGCAAGTTCGGCATCCCGCTGGCCTCGACCCAGCAACTGATCGTGCCCGACGTCAACATCCGCCTCGGCGCCGCCTACCTGAGCCAGGTGCATGGCCAGTTCAACGGCAACCGGGTACTCGCCTCGGCCGCCTACAACGCCGGTCCGGGCCGCGTCCGCCAGTGGCTGAAAGATACCCGCCACCTGGCCTTCGACGTGTGGATCGAGACCATTCCGTTCGACGAGACTCGCCAGTACGTGCAGAACGTGCTGTCCTATGCGGTGATCTACGGGCAGAAGCTCAATGCACCGCAGCCCATCGTCGACTGGCACGAACGCTACTTCGACGATCTCTGACCCCCAACCCGGCCCGGACGCCCGGGCCTTTCCAGTACCTTGAAAAGGACCTCAAGATGAACAAGCCCCTCGCTACCGCCCTGCTCGCCGCCTCCAGCCTGCTGCTCGCCGACGGCGCCCTGGCCGCCGACGCCTGCGGTACGCCGCGCAACGCCTTCGACAGCGTGTATTGCCGCAGCGGCGAGTTTTCCCAGGCCGACCGCGAGCTGAACCAGCAGTTCGGCACCCTGCGCAAGCACCTGAACGACGGCCAGAAAGCCCTGCTGAAGAAGAGCCAGATCGCCTGGATCAAGGAGCGCGACGCGGCCTGCAGCGAAAGCAAGGACAACGGTTATTTCGTCAATCTCGACTGCGCCACCGAGAAGACCCGCCAGCGCCTCGACTTCCTCCGCGAACGCGAGCGCGAGTGCCTGAGCACCGGTTGCGTCGACGCCAAGCTCTGATCGCCGGCAATGGCCGCCCGCCGCAACGGCGGGCGACCGTTCCTCAGTCGAGGATTTCCACCGGCATCCCCACCTCCAGGCTGCCCTGTCCCAGCGCAATCAGGTTCTGCCCGAACAGCACCGCGCCATCCTTTTCCCGGTAGGTCTTCAGGGTCGTCAGCGGCTCGCGGTCCTCGTTGCGCTCGCCGGTCGCCGGGTCCAGGGTGGTGAGGATGCAGCGGGAACAGGGCTTGGCCACGACGAACTCGACCGAGCCGATGCGGATGCGTTTCCAGCCGTCCTCGGCGAACGCGGCACTGCCTTCCACCACCAGGTTGGGACGGAAGCGCAGCATCTCCAACGGCCGGCCGACCCGCTGGCTGAGGTCGTCGAGCGAAGCCTGGCCGATCAGCAGCAGCGGGAAACCGTCGGCGAAATGCACCTTCTGCCCCGGTTCGGCGTAGCCGGTATCGACCTGCCGCGCGCGCGCCTCGGGAATGTGCACCAGGCGCGTCGGGCGGCCGAGGAAGCGCGTCAGCCAGTCCGCTGCGGCGTCGCCGGCATCCGGCGCCTGCAAGGTATCGCGCCAGACTGTGACGCCACGCAGGTTGGCGTCGGCTGCCGGTACTTCGAGGCTCAGCTCGGACATCCCCGGCGCATTCAGCCGCAGGACCTCCGGCGCCGCCCAGCGCGCCTGGATACGCCCCAGCTGCGGCAGCAGGCGCTGGGTGAAGAAACGTCCGGTTTCGGTGTCCACCGCCATCCAGCGTCGGTCGCCGACCACGCCCAGCGCATCGAGCGCGACGCGCTCCAGGGACTCGGCGGCGGAAGACTTGATCGGATAGCGGTACAGCGCGGAGAGACGGAACATGGAACCAGCATCCTTGGTGGAAAGATGCTGTTATACGGTGTCGCGGGAAAGGCCGACAAGACACAGACGCCACTCCAGGCAGCGGATCAGTCGGCCCCGCCCTCAGTCCTCGCGCGGCGGCTCGCGCAACAACGGCGAACCGGCCGGCAAGTGCACGCGCAGCGCGCCCGGGGAAACCGAGAAACGCAGCTTGCGTCCTTCCAGCGGCTCGCCGTCGAGATTGACGTCGAGACCTTCCGCCGCCTCCACTTCCAGCCATGGCACCCGCGCGCGGACGAACAGGCTTTCCACTCCGTTGCCACCGCCGAGCAGGGTGCCCAGGGTACCGACCATGTCCTGCGGCGTCGGCAGGATGCTCACGTCCAGCAGGCCGTCGTCCACTCGCGCTTGCGGACACAGTACGTGCCCGCCGCCGGCCTGGCGCCCGTTACCGATGCCCAGGGCGAGGAACTCGCCTTCCCACTGGAAGTCCGGGGCGCTGAAACGGCCCTGGGCGGCATGCACTTCGGAAAAACGGGTCAACCCGGTCAACAGGTAGGCGGCACCGCCGAGAACCTTCTTCAGGTCCTCCGAGGTATTCGCCGTGACCTTCGAACCGAAGCCGCCAGTGGCCATGTTGAGGAACAGCTTGCCGTTCACCTCGCCCAGGTCGATCGGCCGCGCCGTCTGGTCGAGCAGCGCCAGCGCCGCGGCCGGCTCCAGGGGAATCCCGGCGGCGCGGGCGAAATCGTTGGCGGTGCCCAGCGGCAGGATCGCCAGGCTCGCCTCGCCTCGCCCACGCGCCAGCGCTTCGGCCACCTCGCGCAGCGTGCCGTCGCCACCTCCGGCAACCAGCGTCGCATAGCCGGCCGCCAGCGCCTCCTCGACGATGCGCCGGGCGTCGCCGTCCTCCCAGGTTACTCGCACCGCCAGCTCCCGTCCGGCCTCGCGCTGCGCCGCGACCGCGGCACGAACCTCTTCGTTGCCCGCCTGCTTGCCATGCAGGACCAGCAGAACCTTGTCCTTGTCCATCGAACCGAACCCCTCGTCGTGGCCTTGTCTTTGCCTATTGACCGCGTATCCGGGACGGAAGTGCGGCGCCCGGTTCAGGCAGGGTAGCCGGTAATCTCGCGAATGCTGCGGTAGAGCGGGCGCAACTGGCGATACATGCGCAGGTAGACCTCGCCATAGAGCCGCTGGTAGATCTGCCGGGCTTCCGCCTGGGGCAGGAAAACCCGGCCGACGCGGGTCATCCCGGCCACCGCGCTGGCGACGTCCGGATAGAGGCCGAGCCCCACCGCGCAGTCGATCGCCGCACCCAGGCCGGACGCCTCGTAGACATGCGGGCGCTCGGCCGGCAGGCCGAAGATGTCGGCGGTGAGCTGCATCGCCGCGTCGCTCTGCGAGCCGCCGCCGGCCACGCGCAGGCGCACGATCGGCGTGCCCGAACGCTTCTCGATGCGCTCCTTGCCCTGGCGCAGGGCATAGGCCAGGCCCTCGAGGATGGCCCGGTAGATGTGCGCCCGGGTATGCACGTCGCCGAAACCGATCATCGCCCCCTTGGCCTCCAGTCCCGGTTCGCGGATTCCCGGCGACCAGTAGGGTTGCAGGGTCAGGCCCATCGAGCCGGGCGGCACGCCGTTGACCAGTTCGTCGAACAGTTGCTCCGGCTCGACCCCCTGCTCGCGCGCCTGCTGCATCTCGCGCAAGCCGAACTCGCGCTTGAACCAGCTGACCATCCAGTAGCCGCGATAGATCATCACCTCGGTATTGAAATGATCGGGAATCGCCGCCGGATAGGGTGGAATCAGCGGCACGGTTTCCAGGTAGCGGGCGCGAGTGGTGTTGATGGTCGCCGTGGTGCCGTAGGAGAGGCAGGCGATGGTGGGCTCCAGCGCACCTGCGCCGAGCACCTCGCAGGCCTTGTCGGCCCCCGCGGCGATCAACGGCAGGCCTTGCGGAATGCCGGTGTGCCGGCTGGCCTCGGCGCTGATCTCGCCGAGCCGCTCGCCCGGCTTGAACAGCTCCGGCAACTGCTCGCGGCGTACCGCCAGCGCCTGCCATTTCCAGTCGCGCGGCGCGGCCCAGCGCAGGCGCTTGTAGTCGAACGGCAGGTAGGCTACGCAGCACCCCACCGAATCGACGAAACGGCCGGTCAGGCGGTGGCTGAGAAAGCCGGAAAGCAGCAACACCTTGTCGGTCTTCGCGGCGATCTCCGGCTGCTCCTGCGCCACCCAGTTGACCTCGGCCTGGGCGCGGAAATGCTCCACCGCGCCCTCGGCGCCGACCAGCTTGAACAGCCAGCCCCACGGCCCCCTGATGCGCTCGCGGACCTCCGCCCGGCGCTGGTCGAGCCAGAGGATCGCCGGACGCAACGGCCTGCCCTCGGCATCGACGTGGATCACCGTACCGCGCTGGGTGGTCAGCGACACCCCGCGGATGAGCCCGCGATCGATGTCCACCTGGTCCCAGAGCCGCCGACAGGCCTCGCCGAGCATCGCCCAGTAGTACTCGGGGTCCTGTTCGGCCCAGCCCGGATGCTTCGAGTAGTAGGCCTCCAGCTCCACCTTGCCCTTGCCCAGCAGGTTGCCCTGCAAGTCGAACAGCAGGGCGCGCACGCTCTGGGTGCCATTGTCGATCGCCAGCAGATAGTTCTTGTCGTTCATCTCGTTCTCGTCTCGGCTGGTCAGACGGGCAGGCTGTAGTGCCGGCGCCAGAGGTCCAGATAGGCCTGTTGCTCACGTTCCCAGCGCGGGTCGTCCCAGCCCAGGCGCGCTTGGCAGAGTGCGCGGATACGCGGCAGGTATGCCGCGCCGCCTCCGGGCAACAGCAGGCCGAGGCGGGTGCGGCGCAACAGCAGGTCGTCGAGATGCAGCACCATTTCCGCCTCGGCGGCGAACGCCAGTTCGGCCCAGAGCGTTTCGCTGGCACCCACGCAGTCCGTTCCGAGGGTGTCCACCAGCCGCTTGAGGCGGACCAGGTCGCGTCCGTAGCGACCGGCCAGGCGGCGTCGCTGGCCGCTGCCGAGCCCGTCGATGAGCGGGCCTTCGCAGGCGCCGAACACCGCCGCGCCATCGTCCGTGACCGTGCGCCCGAGCAGCGGCGCGCAGGCTTGTAGCACCTCCACCGCCAGCGGCCGGAAGGTGGTCAGCTTGCCGCCGGCCAGGGTCACGCAGCCCGGCTCGCGCCAGAGCACATGCTCGCGTTTCTCGTCGGAAGGCTTGCCGCTGTCGTCGCCGCTGCTGACCACCGGTCGCACGCCGGCCCAGGTCGACAGCACGTCGCACGCCTCGATGGCAACGGCGGGAAACTGCTGGGCGCAGGCCGCCAGCAGGTAGTCGAGTTCGGCGCGGCTGATCCGCGCGTCCTCCCCAAGGCCGTCGCGATGGTCGAGATCGGTGGTGCCGACCACCGTCGCGCCCTCCCAGGGGAACACGAACACCGGTCGCCGGTCCGTGGCGTGCATGAAGCTGAAGGCATGGGCCACCGGCAGGCGCCAGGCCGGCAGCAATAGATGGCTACCGCGCAGCGGGCGGATGTGCTCGCTTCCGCCGGGCTGGCGCAACTCATCGGCCCAGGCCCCGGTGGCCACCGCCAGGGCACGGCAGCGAAAGTCGAGAAGCTCGCCGCTCTCGCGGTCCTCGGCGCGCAGGCCGACCACCTGGCCGCCCTCGCGCAGCAATTCGCGCACACGCATGCCGTTGAATGCCTCGCCGCCGTCGTGACGCGCCTCGGCCAGCACCCGCAGCACCAGGCGCGCATCGTCGGTCACCGCATCGAAGAATCGCGTGCCGCCGAGCAGCCGTTGTTCCTTCAGGCCCGGCGCCAGGTAGCGCAACGCGGCGGCGTCGTAGAAACGGTGGTTGCGCCGCCCGGCAAGGGCGTCGTAGACGCTCAGCAGGCCGCCGAATAGCCGCGGGCCGGGAAAGCCGCCGCGGTAGTGGGCCATCACGAAGCTCAACGGCTCCACCAGCCCAGGCGCCTCGCCGAGCAGGCGCTGGCGCTCGCGCACCGAGTCGCGGGTCAGCCGCCACTGGCCCTTGGCGATGTAGCGCAGGCCGCCATGGACCATCTTCGACGAGCGGCTCGAGGTGCCCCAGGCGAAGTCCCGCTGCTCCAGCAGCAGGCAGCGCCAGCCGCGCCGCGCGGCTTCGCGGAGGATGCCGGCACCGCTGATGCCGCCGCCGACCACGATCAGGTCCCACTCCTGCCCCGCCAGCGCCGGCAGGCGGCGGCGACGCCACTCCTCGTTCCAGGCTGAAGTCATTCCGCTCAGTCCTGCAGCAGGGTGCCGCGGTTGAGCCGCCCGGCCGGGTCGAAGTGACCGGCCATGGCACGCAGCGCGGCGACGCCCAGTTCGCCCTTCTCGCGGGGCAGGTAGGGTGCGTGGTCCTTGCCGACGCCATGCTGGTGGCTGATGGTGCCGCGATTGTCGACGATCGCCTGGCTGGCCGCATGCTTGAGACGCTTCCAGCGCTCCAGCGTCGCCGCATAGCTCGCGGCCGGACGGAACACGTAGGTGGTATAGATGCTCGACCCCTCGCCATAGACATGCGAGAGGTGGGTGAACACATGGACCTTCTCGCCCTCGGCGGCCAGGCCGTCGCGCAGGCTGGCCTCGATCTTCTGCAGCAGGCCGTCGACGTTGCTCCAGTCGGTGGCGGTCTCCAGGGTGTCCACGGCGTAGCCCGCCTGCCACAGGGCCTCGCGCAGGTAGGGGAAGCGGAAGCGGTTCTGCGCCCACTTGCGCCCCAGCAGGGTGCCGGTGAAGACCCCGCCGAAGCGTTTCAGCAAGGCCTTCGCCTGGCTCAGCGACAATCCGTTCTGCCGACGGTTGCCAGTCACGCCGAAGGTCAGCATGCACTTGCCCTCGCCCGCGCCGCGCAGTGCCAGGTATTTCTCCAGCCAGGCGATCTGTCCGGGATGGCCGGCCAGGGCCAGTTGGGTCATGGTTTCCACGGCGTTGGACAGGCGCAGCATCGACAGCGGCACGCGCGCCTGGGCCAGCTCGCGGGTGGCTTGCAGGGCCTGCTGCCAGTTCGGCAGGAAGACGCTGTAGAAGCGCTCGTCCTCGGCCAGCGGCGAGACCCGCACCTTCACCGAGGAAATGATCCCGAAGCGTCCCTCAGAGCCCAGCACCAGTTCGCGCAGGTCCGGTCCCGCCGCGGATGCCGGGAAGGTAGCGATTTCAAGCGGCCCGGCGAAGGTCTCCAGGGTCCCGCCGGCGAAAAGTTGTTCGATCCGCCCGTAGCGCAGCGACTGCTGGCCGCTGGAGCGGCTGGCGACCCAGCCGCCGAGGGTCGACAACTCCCAGGACTGCGGGAAATGCCCGAGCGTGTAGCCCAGCGCACGCAACTGGCTCTCCACCTGCGGGCCGGCGGCGCCGGGGCCGAAGGTCGCGACCAGGCTCTCGCGGTCCAGATCGAGCAGGCGGTTCATACGCTCCAGCGAGACCGTCAGTACCGGCCGCCGCGAGGCTTGCGGATTGATATGGCCGGCCACGGAAGTACCGCCGCCATAGGGAATCAGTTGCAGGTCGCGGGAGTCGGCCAGGGCCAGCAACTCGCGGATCTGCTCGGCGGTTTCCGGATAGGCCACGGCGTCCGGGTAGACGCCGAAGTCGCCCTCGCGCATCGCCAGCCAGTCCGGCAGGCTCTGCCCGCGGGCATGCAGCAGACGCTCACGGGGGTCGATGCTGTAGCGCGGATCGGCCTCCAGGCGCGACGCCGGGACCTTCGCCAGCGCCGCCTCCAGGCTGGCGTCCGGCAAGCGTGCGCCCTGCCCGACCAGTTCCGCCAGGAACCCACGGGCGCTGTCCGGCAATTCGACCACGGTGCTTTCTTCGCCCCAGCCATTCCAACGACGCATGAACCTCTCCCCTCGCTTGTCGCGGCAACCTGTTTATCGGAACCTTTCTGGCTGCCTATACTAGCCAGCCGCCCTCGCCTGTCACTGTCGGATCGAGACACTCCCTGTGACCGATCAAGACAGCCGGCACGCACGCCGGACGGCCTGTTCCACCCGCCACGACAAGAACAACGACCATGCAGACCCTTGGCTCCACCTCGGTTCCGGCCCTGCTGAAGTACCTGCGCCACGCCGAACGGCTCGGCCTGGACATCGCCCCTGCCCTGGCCGCCGCCGGCCTCCAGGCCGACCAGCTCAACGACAATCGCCAGCGCCTGCCGGGCGAAGCCCACGAGCGCCTGCTCGGCTATTTCTGCGAGCATTCCGGTGATCCCCTGTTCGGCCTGCATTCGGCGCGCTTCGTCCAGCCCGGCTCCTGGAGCGTGCTCGGCTACATCGCGATGAACTGCGCCACCCTGGGCGAGGCCATGAGCCGCATCACGCCCTACGAGAAGCTGGTCGGCGACATGGGCACCAGCCGCATCGAGGCGGCCGGCGGGCAGGTCCGGCTGATCTGGAACTGCCGCCACCAGACACCCCTGGTACGGCGCCACATGGTCGAGCACGTCCTGGCTTCCTGGGTCCTCTACGCGCGCTGGATCGCCGACCTGGAAGGTTCGCCGGACGAGGTCTGGCTGGAACACGACCTGCCGGACGGAACCCGCGTGGAAGACTACGAGACCTTCTTCGGCTGTCCGGTGCGCTTCACCCAACCCTGTTCGGCGCTGCTGGTACCACTGGACTACCTGGCGCTGCCGCTGCGCCAGGCCGACGCGACGCTGCTGCGCACCCTGGAAGAACATGCCCTGGCGCTGATGGCCGAGCTGGACGATGACGAGCCGCTGCCGCTGCGGGTGAAGAACGCCCTGCGCCAGCTACTCAAGGACGGCCTGCCGCGCAAGGAACGGGTGGCGGAGAAGTTCGGCATGACCGTACGCACCCTGCAACGCCACCTGCAGCAAGCCGGCAGCAGCTACCAGCAGACCCTCGACGAACTGCGCCGCGAACTGGCCGAGCACTACCTGCTGCATAGCGAGCTGCCGATCCAGGACATCGCCCAGTACCTGGGCTTCACCGAGTCCCGCTCGTTCCATCGCAGTTTCAAGGGCTGGACCGGGCAGACGCCCGGCGAGTACCGGCAACGGCGGAAGGAGCCGGCGGCGCAATGAGAACGGCGGCCATCCGGCCACCGTCGGCTCAGTCGAGCAGTTCGCTCAGCGGAATGAACGCCACGCCCTCGCCTTCCACGAGGGTACGTCCCTCGCGGACCTCCACCAGCCCCTCGGCCCAGGAAGCGCTGCGCAGTACCCCGGAACTCTGGTTCGGATAGAGCACCGCACGGCCCTGCTCCAGGCGACCACGCAGGTACTCGCGACGCTGCCCCGCCTTGGTCCAGGCGAAGCCGGCCGGTACCTCCACCCGCAGCGGCGCGACCTGCGCCACGCCGAGCCGGCGCAGCAGGTAGGGACGCGCCAGCAGGGCGAAGGTGACCAGGGTTGAAGCCGGATTGCCCGGCAGGCCGATCACCGGGATGCCCTGGAACTGGCCGACGGTCAGCGGCTTGCCGGGTTTTATCGCCAGCTTCCAGAGGGTCAGCTCGCCGGCTTCGCGCAGCGCCATGCCGAGGAAGTCGGCCTCGCCCACCGATACGCCGCCAGTGGAAAGGATAAGGTCCACCCCGGCCAACCCGGCCAGGCGCTCGCGGGTACGTGCCAGGTCGTCGGGAAGGATACCGGCGTCGAGCACGTCGCAGCCCAGGCGTTGCAGCCAATCCTTGAGCAACGGGCGGTTGCTGTTGTAGATCTGCCCGGCCTGCAGCGGCTGGCCCGCCTCGACCAGCTCGTCGCCGGTGGACAGCAGCGCCACCCGCGGCTTGCGTCGCACCTCCAGGGTCGCGCAGCCGAGCGAAGCCGCCAGCCCCAGTTCGATGGAGCGCAGGCGCGTGCCGGCCGGCAGGACCAGGTCGCCCTGGCGGATTTCCTGGCCACGCGGGCGCACATGCTGGCCCGCGCGCAACGGCTGGGTGAAGCGCACGCGGCCATCGTCGAGCGCTTCGGCGTTTTCCTGCATCTCTACCAGATCGGCGCCTTCCGGCAGCGGCGCACCGGTGAAGATCCGCGCACAGGTACCCGCTTGCAGCGGCTCCGGCGCCTGTCCGGCAAAGATCTTCTGGCTGACCGGCAGTGGCTCGCCGTTCCAGTCGGCGAGTCGCAAGGCGTAGCCGTCCATGGCGCTGTTCGGCCACGGCGGCAGGTCCAGGCCGGCCAGCAGGTCGACCGCCAGCACGCGGCCGCCAGCCTGCTCCAGGGGCACCTGCTCACACGTATCGATAGGCGTTTGCGCGGCCAGTTCGAGGAGCCGTTCCAGCGCCGTCTCGACCGGCATCAGCCCCGGCTGTTCGCAGCAGCCGCTCACCCGCGGCTCTCGCAGGGCGCCGCCTGTTTCAGGTGCGGGACGAAGTTGCACGGGCGATGACGGGCGTCCAGTTGCTCGACGAGGATGCCTTCCCAGGCAGTGCGGCAGGCATTGGTGGAGCCCGGCAGGCAACAGACCAGGGTACCGTTGGAAAGCCCGGCCAGGGCCCGCGACTGGATGGTGGAGGTACCGATGTCGGCCAGCGAAATCTGCCGGAACAGCTCGCCGAAGCCGTCCACCTGCTTGTCCAGCAGGCAGGCCACCGCTTCCGGGGTGCTGTCGCGGCCGGTGAAACCGGTGCCGCCGGTGATCAGCACGACCTGCACGCTGTCCTCGGCGATCCAGGTCGCGACCTGTGCGCGGATCCGGTACAGGTCATCCTTCAGCAGCACGCGAGCGGCCAGGTTGTGCCCGGCCTCGGTCAGGCGGTCGACGAACAACTGGCCTGAGGTATCGGTTTCCAGGGTACGGGTATCGCTGACGGTCAGGACGGCGATGTTCAACGGCACGAATGCCGTTTCGGCCTTGTGGCTCATGGGGTTGGCCCTTGCTTGTGGACGTGATCGCGGTGTTATATCACAGGCCCGACACGGAGACCCCAGATGCCCGATAGCGCCCTGCCCCCCTGCTCCATCCTTCTCCTGGCGGGAGGCCGCGGCCAGCGCATGGGCGGTCGCGACAAGGGCCTGATCGAGTGGCAGGGCCTGCCCCTGATCGCCCACCTGCATCGCCTGGTGCGCCCGCTCACCGATGACCTAATCGTCTCCTGCAACCGCAACCAGGAACGCTATGCGGCCTATGCCGACCGCCTGGTGAGCGACGACAGCCGAGACTTCCCCGGCCCGCTCGCCGGCATCCGCGCCGGCCTGGCGGTGGCCCGGCATCCCTGGCTGCTGGTGCTGCCCTGCGACGCGCCGCGCATCGACCGCGCCTTGCTGGAAACCCTGCTGCAGGCCGCCGGCCGTACACCGGCGCGCCCCTGGATGCTGCGCTGCGGCGGCCAGTGGGAACCGCTGTTCAGCCTGATCCCGACGCACCTGGCCGAAGAGATAGAACACGCCTGGCGCCAGGGCGACCGTAGCCCACGCCACGTCCTGTTGCCGCTTGGCGCGGAGGCCATCGAGCTGGCCGCGGGCGATCCGCGGCTGGCCAACCTGAACACCCCCGAGCTGTTGGCTAATCACCGCGAACTGAAGTAAAACGGAAGGGACGTCGAGTCGAATTTTCTCGAAGGTGGGGGGAACACTCGTTTTTAGGGGGGAACTCTTCCTAGAACTCGTCTGTCAGAAACTCGTAACTTCAAAGTCTGACCGCACAGGAGAACTGCGCAATGATCAAGCGGATGCTACCCGCCCTCCTCCTCGCCGTAGGCCTCGGCGCCCTCGCGGGTTGTTCCAGCCCTACCGTGATCACCCTCAACGACGGACGTGAAATCCAGGCCGTAGACACCCCTTCCTATGACGAGGATTCCGGCTTCTACGAGTTCGAACAGCTCGACGGCAAGCGCGCCCGCGTGAACAAGGACCAGGTCCGCACCGTCAAGGAACTCTGATACCGTCGCGTAACAGGTTTTCCTGAAGACCCCGGCGACTCGAACGAGCGACGGGGTCTTTGCTTTTCCGCCCGGGGAAACCGGGGCTCGAAAAAAAGTTCATCTAACCCCTTGTGTACCAAAACTTTTTCTGTAGAATGCGCCCCAACAAAACGGAGCGTAGCGCAGCTTGGTAGCGCGTCTCGTTCGGGACGAGAAGGTCGCTGGTTCGAATCCAGTCGCTCCGACCATATCCCGAAAAACCCGCCTCAACGGCGGGTTTTTTATTGCCTGCGATTCGGTCTTTCTCACAGGGTACGCAGGTAGGCCACCAGGTCGCCCTTCTCTTCCGCGGACAGCTTGCGCTCCAGCACCAGGTTGAAGAACTCCACCGTGTCCTCCAGGGTCAGCAGGCGGTCGTCGTGCAGGTACGGCGGCGAATCCTTGATCCCGCGCAACGGGAAGGTCTTGATCGGCCCGTCGGCGGACGCCATCACGCCATTGACCAGTTTCGGATCGTAGAAGCGCTCCACCTTCAGGTTGTGCATCAGGTTGTCGGTGAAGTAAGGCGGCGCATGGCACCCGGCGCAGGCCGCCTTGCCGTAGAACAGCTTTTCGCCACGCAATTCCTGCTCGCTGGCCTTGCCCGGATCGAGCCGCCCCTCCACATCCAGCTTCGGTGCCGGGGGGAAGTCCAGCAGCGCCTGGAACTCACCCATGAAATGCACCTGACTGCCACGCTCGAGCACGTTCACCCCCTTCTTGGTGGCGATTACCGGATCGCCGTCGAAGTAGGCGGCACGCTGCTCGAACTCGGTGAAGTCCTCGACGGTCTTCAGCGCCCTCTGCGAGCCGAACAGCCGCTGGATGTTCACCCCGCGCAGCGTCGGCGTGTCGATGCGGTGGCGGAACGGTTGCGGGCGCACATCGCCGGCCAGGTGGGTAGCGGCATTGGTATGGCCGTTCGCATGGCAGTCGAAGCAGGCCACGCCGCGGCTCGGATGCTCGCTACGGCGATCGTCGGTGAGGTTGAACTGCTGCTGCGGAAAGGCCGTTAGCAGCAGGCGCAGCCCTTCCAGTTGCTTGGGATTGAGAATCCCGTTGAACAGCTCGAAATAGTTGTCGATGGTCACCAGCTTGCCCTTGGACACATCGCCCAGGTCAGGCCGGGTGATAAGGAACATCGGTGCCGGGAATTCCGGCAGGAAGTGGTCCGGCAGGTCGTAGTCAAGGTCGAAACGGGTCAGGTCGCGGCTTTCCTGGCGCTTGATCTCGTCGATGAGGAACTTGGGAAAGACCATCCCGCCTTCGGCATGGTTGGGGTGTGGCAGCGGCAGGAAGCCACCGGGGAACAGCCCCTGCTTGCGGATTTCCTCGGGGCTCAGCCTGGCCAGCTCCTCCCAGCTGGTGCCGGCCGGCAGCTTCACCCGGCCCCCTTCCTGCAGCGGCTTGCCGCGCGTCATGCTGGCACCCTTGGCCGGCCTGTCGCTGAGATCGTAACGCTGCTCGAGAAGCGTCTTGTGGGCCTGCTCGATCGACGGCTTGTTCGCCGTCATGCGCTTCATGATGGTGGCGAAGTCCTCGTTGATCACCACCGGCGAATAGCTGGAAGTCTTGCTTGGCTGCTCATCCCCCGCGACCACGGCGGATTGCAGCCCCAGGGCGAGCGGCATGACCCAGAGGGCATGGCGCGTCCAGGCGGGCGTTTTCATCAGGCGTCCTCTTTCGTTATGAGGAAACGCCGAGCCTCGTCGTCCCGACCCCACACCCCGGCGGTCCGCGACAGCGGACCGAACGACCTGCGACGCGTCCTGCGCCACGCGGGTTCCCGGCTGTTTCCAGTCAGTCCTGAAGGGAACTCAGGGTTTATCCATCGCCCTTAGGCCTAGCCGAACGCAGCCTGCCGAGCCAATAGGCTCAGGCTATGAAAACCATTGAGAAACGCCTATGCATCGCTTCGCCAGCATCGCCGAAGCCAGGCACCGCGCGGCATGGGGGAAGGAAGCGGAACGCAGTCCGGTTTGCGCATAGCGCGCGGGGTTACCAGCGGTGCCGCGCTTAGCGCGAATGAATAGGCATCAGCGGCTGAGGAAGGCTGCGACCTGCTCGGCCTCGAACGGCCAGTTCAGCTCGGCGCCATTGTCGCAGCGGCGCAGCACCGGGATCCGCAGGCCATAGCGCTCGACCCAGGCTTCGTCGTCGGCGATGTCCACCAGTTCGACCAGCAGGCCATGTTCGACGAAGGGCATCAGCACCGCCTCCGCGACTTCGCAGAGGTGGCAACCGAGGGTTCCGAAGAGTTGGCATTCCGGGGGCATCGAAAGGACCTGTGCAGTGTTTCGCGGCGATGGTAGCACCCGCGCTCAGATGCCAGCGACCTGCAACAGACTTTCGGCCGCCTGCCGGGCCTCGCGGGCCTGGTCCGCCGGCCCGTGGATGTGCGCCATCACCAGGGCGCCCTCCATCAGGTATTGCAACTGCCGCGCAAGCAGTGCCGCCGAACGCACGCCCAGGCGCTCCAGCTGGCGCTGGAAATAGGCTTCGACGAAGGCCTTTTGCTCGGCCGCCTGGCGGTGGATCGGATGCGAGCGCTCATGGAACTCGGCGGCGGCATGGATGAAGGCACAGCCACGGAACGCCTCGTCCTGGAGAAACTCCTGCAGACCATCGAACACCGCCAGGATCGCCGCGCGCGGCTGCAACCGTGCCTCGGCTTCGAGCATGCGTTCGGCGGTGCGCTGCCGACGCACCTCCAGGGCGGCCATGATCAGTTCGTCCTTCGAGCGAAAGTGTTTGTACAGCGTCATCTTCGCCACGCCGGATTCGGCCAGGATGCGGTCGATGCCGGTGGCGTGGTAACCCTCGCGATAGAACAGGTCGACGGCGGTGCTGAGCAGTTGCTCGCGTTTGCGGGATGTCATGGAAAGCCTCCTGAGCGGCCCATTATGCGCGACCCTGCCGCCCCCTTGAACCGCTCTGCGTCGCTCCCCGGACGAATACCGACGGAAAAAGGCGAACGCGTGCCTTGAAATATACAGACCTGTCTGTCTAATATCCAGACACCAATACCCGCCTGGAACCCTCAGATGAAACTCCATGACCTGGATCTCTCCGGCAACGCCTACAAGGTCCGCCTGTTCCTCTCCCTCATCGGCCGCGAGGCGACGCTGCGGCCGGTCGATTTCCTCAACCGCGAGCACAAGACCCAAGCCTTCCTCCGCATGAATCCCCGCGGGCAGATCCCGGTGCTGGAAGACGGCGAGCTGCAACTGGGCGACTCCCATGCCATCCTCGTCTATCTGGCGCGACGCCATGCCGATCCCGTGTGGTATCCGCTCGACCCCGTCAGCCAGGGCCGAATCGCCTACTGGCTCAGCTATTCGGCCAACGAGGTGCAGAACGGTCCGGCCAGCGCCCGGCTAATCGCCCGCTTCGACCTGCCGCTGGATCGCGAGCAGACCCACCAGCGAGGCCTGGAAGTGCTGCGCCTGGTCGAGCGGCACCTGGCCGAGCATCGCTGGCTGGCCCAAGGCGAACAGCCGAGCATCGCCGACGTGGCCCTCTACCCCTACCTGGCCCTGGCCCCCGAGGGCGGCCTGGCGCTGGACCACTACCCGGCGCTGAACGCCTGGATCGCCCGCATCCGCGCGCTGCCCGGCTACATCCCGATGCCCGGCCTGTAGCTCGACAGGAGGCAGCATGAGCCAGGAACAGAGCCCCTTCCACGCCGGCGAACTGGCGATCCAGGAACGCGCCGGCGTTCGCGAGCAGGTCGCCGGCTTCGGCAGCCGCGCGATCCGCACCTTCATGCCGGACCAGCATCGGGAGTTCTTCGCCCTGCTACCGCTGTTGCTGGTGGGCAGCCTCGACGCCGACGGCTACCCCAGCGCCTCGGTGCTCTGGGGCCCCCCCGGCTTCGCCCGTTCGCCGGAACCGACCCGCCTGCGCATCGACAACCTGCCGCAAGCGGACGATCCGCTGGCGGCCAATCTCGAGGCTGGCACCCGCCTCGGCATCCTCGGCCTGGAATGGCCGACACGCCGCCGCAACCGCATGAATGGACGGGTCCTGGCGCGGGACGGAAAGGGTTTCACGGTCGGCGTCGAGCAGTCCTTCGGCAACTGTCCCAAGTACATCCAGGCGCGCAGCCATCAGCCCGTCTCCAGGATCGCAAGTCCCGCGTTGCAGGGCGAAGGACTCGATCCGCGCTGGCTGTCGCTGGTCTCGCGCAGCGATACGCTGTTCATCGCCAGCCAGCATGCCGACCCGCTCAGGGGCGGCGTCGACGTCTCCCATCGCGGCGGGCCGCCGGGCTTTCTCCGGCTCGGCGCGGATGACCGCCTGTGGTTGCCCGACTACGCCGGCAACCGCCTGTTCAATACCCTCGGCAACCTGCTCCAGGAGCCTCGCTGCGGCCTCCTGTTCATCGATTTCGACAACGGCGACCTGCTGCACCTGCACGCCGAGGCCGAGCTGTTCTGGCCGGGTTCGCAGCCATCCATCCCCTGGCCCGCCGGCGCCGAGCGCCTGCTGGCGTTGCGCCCCGCAGGCTGGCGCTGGCGGCGCGGCCGCCTGCCGCTGGCATTCGGCGAGCCCCAGCCATCCCCTTTTCTTCCTGCCGGTGAATCTTGATGCCTTTCCTGTATCGCCTTGCCTCGTTGTTGATCGCCCTCCTCGTCCTGCCGGTGCAGGCGGCGGAAATGCGAGTCGCCCTGTTGCGCACCTCGGGAGTGGAAACCCTCGATGCGCTCACCGTCGACGGCGGCTCCTGGGTGCGCCGGGTGCCGCTCAGCCATACCGCGGTGCTGATCGAGCACCACGCCGCCACCCTGCTCTTCGACACTGGCCTGGGGCGCGACATCGACGCCCAGTTCCGCGCCGACATGCCTTGGTGGGCAGCGCCGCTGTTCGCTTACCAGAAAGTCGCCCCGGCGCGCGACCAACTGGACGCCGCCGGTATCCGCGTCGATCGCATCCTGCTGTCCCACGCACACTGGGATCACGCCTCGGGCCTGGTCGACTTCCCCGAAGTACCGGTCTGGGCACCCTACGAGGAGATCGCCTTCAGCCGCATCGCCACCCCGCCGGCCGCCTTCCCCAGCCAATTCCGCCATGGCGTGCGCTGGCGACCTTACAGCTTCGATCCGCAGCCGTTCATGGGCTTCGACGAAAGCCTCGACCTGTTTGGCGACGGCCGCCTGGTGCTGGTCCCCCTGCCCGGCCATACGCCCGGCTCGGTCGGTCTGTTCGTCACCCTCGACAGCGGGCGCCGGCTGTTCTTCAGCGGCGACACCAGTTGGCGACTCGAAGGCGTCGAAGGCCCACGGCAGAAGTTCTTCGCCGGCCGCGCCCTGGTCGATCGCGATCCCGCGCGCACCCTCGCGCAACTGGCGAAGATCCGCCTGCTGCTCCGCAGCGACCCGCGCCTGAGCGTGATTCCGGCGCACGATGCGCGGGTCCAGGCCGCCCTGGGCTACTTCCCGCACTGGCTGGAATAGCGGGAAAGCCCGTCCTAGACAGGGTTCGTGCCAATTCGCGGCCACCCTCGACTAATGTCTAACAGTGGCCGTCTTCCTGTAGTGCTTAAGTAACCGGGCTGTCACAGGCCGACGTGGCGTCACGCCGCCGCCATCGGCCTGCCCCAAGCGCTCGAGGAGACAATAACAATGAGCATGACCCCGATCGCCCGTGCCGTGGCTTTTGCCACGCTGGGTTCCAGCATTACCGTCCCAACCCTGGCCCATGCCGAGTTCATCAAGGACAGCAAGGCCAGCATCGAACTCCGCAACTTCTACTTCAACCGTGATTTCCGCCAGGAAGGCGCCAGCCAGTCCAAGGCCGAGGAATGGGCCCAGGGCTTCCTCCTGCGCTACGAGTCCGGCTACACCGAAGGCACCATCGGTTTCGGCGTCGACGCCATCGGCCTGCTCGGGGTGAAGCTCGACTCCAGCCCCGACCGCAGTGGCACCGGCCTGCTCAAGCGCGACCGCGAGACCGGCCGCGCCCAGGACGACTATGGCGAGGCAGGGATCACCGCCAAGCTGCGGGCGTCGAAGAGCACCCTGAAGATCGGCACCCTGACCCCCAAGCTGCCGGTGATCATGCCCAACGACAGCCGCCTGCTGCCACAGACCTTCCAGGGCGGCGCGCTGAACTCCATGGAGATCGACGGCCTGACCCTCGACGCCGGGCGCCTGAAGAAGGTCAACCAGCGCGACTCCTCGGACAACGAGGACATGACCATCACCGGTGGCGGCAAGCGCAACATCGTGGTCCGTTCCGGGCTGACCTCGGACAAGTTCGACTTCGCCGGCGGCAGCTACAAGTGGACCGACAACCTCAGCACCAGCTACCACTACGGCAAGCTCGACAACTTCTACAAGCAGCATTACCTCGGCCTGGTGCACACCCTGCCGATCGCCGACAAGCAGTCGCTGAAATCCGACATCCGCTGGGCGCGCTCCACCGACGACGGCTCCAGCAACGTCGACAACAAGGCGCTCAACGCCATGTTCACCTACAGCCTCGGCTACCACGCCTTCGGCGTCGGCTACCAGAAGATGAGCGGCGACACCGGCTTCGCCTACATCAACGGCGCCGACCCCTACCTGGTGAACTTCATCCAGATCGGCGACTTCGCCAACAAGGACGAGAAATCCTGGCAGGCGCGCTACGACTACAACTTCGCCGGCGTCGGCATTCCCGGCCTGACCTTCATGACCCGCTACGTCAAGGGCGACAACATCGACCTGCTGACCACCTCGGGCGAAGGCAAGGAATGGGAACGCGACATGGACATCGCCTACGTGTTCCAGAGCGGCCCGTTGAAGAACCTCGGGGTGAAGTGGCGCAACGCGACCATGCGCACCAACTACACCAACGACTACGACGAAAATCGCCTGATCGTCAGCTACACGCTGCCGCTCTGGTAACGGCAGGCCCCGCGGATAGCCGCGCTACGGCCATCCGCCCCTCCCCAGAGCCCCGCGGCGGAACGAAGAGGCCACCCTTGGGTGGCCTCTTTCATGGCGGGATGCCTCGCTCGCAACGTGCAGGACGGATAGCGCCTGGGGCGTTATCCGCCGATACCCCGCCGGACCAAGGAAGTCCGCCCCCTCATTCGTGGCTGATCGCGCCGATCTTGTGGATCGACAGGTCCGCGCCGTAGTACTCCTCCTCCTGGCTCAAGCGGATGCCCAGCAGCGCCTTCATCAGCCCATAGACCAACAGGCCGCCGGCGAAAGCCACCGTCACCCCCAGCAGGCTGCCGAGCGCCTGGCTGGCCAGGCTCACCCCGCCGAGCCCACCCAATGCCTGCTGGCCAAAGATGCCGCAGGCAATCCCGCCCCAGACCCCGCAAAGACCGTGCAACGGCCAGACACCGAGGACGTCGTCGATCTTCCAGCGCACCTGGGTCGCGGTGAACGCCCAGACGAACAGGGCCCCCGCCACCAGGCCGGTAGCCAGCGCGCCGATCGGATGCATCAGGTCGGAACCGGCGCACACCGCCACCAACCCGGCCAGCGGACCGTTGTGCAGGAAGCCCGGGTCGTTGCGGCCGATCAGCAGCGACGCCATGGTGCCGCCAACCATCGCCAGCAAGGAGTTGACCGCCACCAGCCCGCTGACCCCGGCGAGGGTCTGGGCGCTCATCACGTTGAAGCCGAACCAGCCGATGATCAGGATCCACGACCCCAACGCCAGGAACGGGATGCTCGACGGCGCCATCGCCATCAGCTTGCCGTCGCGATAGCGACCGTTGCGGCTGCCCAGCAATAGCACCGCCGCCAATGCCAGCCAGCCGCCCAGCGCATGCACCACCACGGAGCCGGCGAAATCGTGGAAAGGTGCGCCGAACTCCAACTTCAGCCATTCCTGCAAGCCGAAATTGCCGTTCCACACCAAGCCTTCGAAGAACGGGTACACGAAGGCCACGATCAGCGCCGTGGCGCACAACTGCGGGCCGAACCGGGCACGCTCGGCGATGCCGCCGGAGATGATCGCCGGGATTGCCGCGGCGAAGGTCAGCAGGAAGAAGAACTTCACCAGCGCATAGCCACTGTCCACGGTCAGCGCCGCCGCCGGGTGGAAGAAGGTCACGCCGTAGGCGATCCAGTAGCCGACGAAGAAATAGGCCAGCGCCGAGATGGCGAAGTCGGACAGGATCTTCGACAAGGCGTTGACCTGGTTCTTCAGGCGCACGGTGCCCACCTCGAGGAAGGCGAAGCCGGCGTGCATCGCCAGCACCATCACCGCTCCGAGCAGGATGAACAGGGTATTGGAGCCGTGGATCAGGACTTGCACCGCACTATTCAGGTTATCCATGGATTGAGGCAGCCTTCGCGCGTAGAGAGAAAGCACCAGAAACGCCCACGCCCGTCCTTCAACGCACCATGACGAAGCAGTAGTCGTCGTGCGAACCGCCGCTTTTCTTCGGCGGACGTTTCGCAAGGTGCCTGAGGCAGCATGGAAAGCTCCCGGACTTTCCTTGATTTTCATTGGGTTGGACGTTCATCCCGAAGTACCCTCCGGGAGCGCCTGGCGCCCTCGCAAGGGGCATTCCGGCCGACGTGCGCACCAGGGAATTGCAAGCGCCATACCAGTTCGCGCCCCGTTGCGAGGCAGCCGGATGGGCGTCATCTCGCCGCAGCCGCGCCGACAGGCACGCTGTGGCAGTCTTTAATGAAAGGAGCGCCGGGAGCGACCGGCAACGCGCGGAAATTACCCACCGGTTGAACCTTCCGCCCCGCGCTCGGCTCGAAAAAAACACACCCCATGACCAGAGGAGCTCGTCATGCCCCGCAAGACCACTGCAAACGCTGCAAAGGATGAACTGTTGGCTGAATTCCAGGCACTGGTCGCCGATACCGAGAAACTCCTGCAAAGCACCGCCGACGTGGCGGGCGACCAGGCGGAAGAAATCCGCGGCAAGATCCACGATAGCCTCAAGCGCGCTCGCGACACCTTGCGCGACACCAAGGACTCGCTGAAGGACAACGTCCGCGAACGCAGCCAGGCCGCGGTGGACGCCACCGAGGTGTACGTCGGCGAACACCCCTGGCAGAGCATCGGCATCGCCGCCGGCGTCGGCTTCCTGCTTGGCCTGTTGGTCAGCCGGCGCTGAGCCATGAGCGAAGGAAAGGACCCGGCGGACGGCCGCCCCTCCCTGCGGCGCTTCGGCGCCGCCTTCCTCGGCCTGTTGCACGGTCACGTCGAGCTGTTCGGCATCGAGCTGCAGGAACAGAAGGCCAACACCCTGCGCCTGCTGCTGTTCGCCGGGCTGGCCCTGGTATTCGCCCTGCTCCTGCTGGTCGGCCTGTCGCTGCTGGTGCTGATCGTGTTCTGGGACACCAACCGGCTCGCAGCGGCGCTCGGGTTGTGCCTGTTCTACGTGATCGGCTCGCTGTTCTGCGGCTGGCGCCTGTACCAGTCGATCAACGACGAAAGCTCGCCGTTCAGCGCCACCCTGGAAGAACTGGCCAACGACCGCGAGCGACTGCTGCCATGACAAGGAAACGCGCATGAGCCAACTACCGGTGAACGCGACCGGCCTGTCGCGTCGCGAATTGCGCAAGGCGGTGATCCGCCTGCGCCTGGAAATGCAGCGCCAGCAATTGCGCCGCGAAAGCCAACTGCTGGTGCAACCCTTCCGCCAGGCCCAGGGGCTGGGCCACAACCTCAGCCAGCAACTGTTCGGCGGTGGCAATGCGGCGCTCTGGGGCGCCGGCGGAGCCGCACTGCTGGGCGTACTGCTTGGCAAGGGCGGACGCTGGCAGCGTCTGCTGCGCCTGGGCGTCGCCCTGGCCCCGCTGTTGCTCGGCCTGCGCACGCGGAAAGGCCGTTGAAGGATGCGCCGACCGGCAACGGTCGGCGCCCTCCGTTTCCCCAACGCGACGATTGAGCTTGCCGAGGCAAACCGTTAGCGTGTCCGCATCGCCTCAGCGCATCCCTGGAATTCCCGATGGACTGGCAGACCCTGCTCACCCGCGAACGGCTCGGAAAGCCGGTACACAGCAACGATGAACTGGGCCGCAGCGCCTTCCACAAGGACCATGACCGGATCATCTTCTCCGGCGCGTTTCGCCGCCTCGGACGCAAGACCCAGGTCCATCCGGTCTCCAGCAACGATCACATCCACACCCGCCTGACCCACTCCCTGGAAGTCGCCTGCGTCGGCCGCTCGCTGGGCATGCGGGTCGGCGAGATCCTCCGCGAGGAGCTACCCGAGTGGTGCGACCCCAGCGACCTCGGGGTCATCGTCCAGTCGGCCTGCCTGGCCCACGACATCGGCAACCCACCGTTCGGGCACTCCGGCGAAGACGCGATCCGCAACTGGTTCCAGCAAGCCGCCGGACGTGGCTGGCTGGACGAAATGAGCGACGCCGAGCGTTCCGACTTTCTCCACTTCGAAGGCAACGCCCAGGGCTTCCGGGTCCTCACCCAACTGGAATACCACCAGTTCGACGGCGGCACGCGGTTGACCTACGCCACCCTGGGCACCTACCTGAAGTACCCCTGGACCTCGCGCCACGCCGAAGCGCTGGGCTACAAGAAGCACAAGTTCGGCTGCTACCAGAGCGAACTGCCACTGCTCGAGCAGATCACCCATAAGCTCGGCATGCCGCAACTCGACGACGAGCGCTGGGCTCGCCATCCGCTGGTCTACCTGATGGAAGCGGCGGACGACATCTGCTACGGCCTGATCGACCTCGAAGACGGCCTGGAAATGGAGCTGCTCGAATACAGCGAGGTCGAGGCGCTGCTGCTCGGCCTGGTCGGCGACGACCTGCCCGACACCTATCGCCAACTCGGCCCCAGGGACTCCCGCCGGCGTAAACTGGCGATCCTCCGCGGCAAGGCCATCGAGCACCTGACCAATGCCGCCGCCCGTGCCTTCGTCGACCAGCAGCAGGCCCTGCTCGCCGGGCAGCTTGCCGGCGACCTGGTGGAACACATGCACGGCCCGGCCAAGCTCTGCGTGCAGCGGGCCAAGGCCATCGCGCGGGAAAAGATCTTCCAGGACAAGCGCAAGACCCTCCACGAGATCGGCGCCTACACCACTCTGGAGATCCTCCTCAACGCCTTCTGTGGCGCCGCGCTGGAGCAATACGGCGGGCATACGCCGTCGTTCAAAAACCGGCGCATCCTCGACCTGCTCGGACGCAACGCGCCCGACCCGCAGTGGCCGCTGTACCGCGCCTTTCTCCAGGTGATCGATTTCATCGCCGGCATGACCGACAGCTACGCCACGGAAATGGCCCGGGAAATGACCGGACGCTCGAGCCCCTCCTGAACGGAAGGGCTCATACCGCAGCGGCCGCCAACTGCTCCTGGAGTTCCTCCTGCAACGCCTCCAGGGCCAGCCGGAGTCTTTCGCCAGACGCCTGCAGGCACTCCCCGTCGCCACCTCGCCGGCAGGCGTCCTCCAGGGCCTCGCAGGCCTCCAGCAGGGTACGCGCCCCGATCATCCGCGCGGCGCCCTTGATGCGGTGGGCATGCTCGGCGAGCCGGGTCCTGTCGCCCTCGCGCAGGAGGATGGCAAGGCGCTGGAGGTCCTGACGGTTGCTGCCTAGCAGGGTCTCCAGCAGTTCGCGCAGCCGTTCCGGGCGGCCGCCACCGAGGCTGCTGAGAGCGTCCGCGTCATAGAGCCCCCGGGGCTGCGCGGCGTCGCGGCCGAAAGAGGTCGCGAGGTAGTTGCGCAGGGTCTCCAGGCCGAGCGGCTTGAACAGGCAATCATCCATGCCCGCGTCGCGGCAGCGCTGTACCTCGTCCGGCTCGGCGTCGGCGGTATAGCCGAGGATCAGGATCGGCGCGCGCCGCTCGCACCGTTCCTGGATGCGTATCCTGCGTGCCAGCTGATAGCCGTTCAGGCGCGGCATGTTGCAGTCGCTGATCAGCACCTCGAAGCGCTCGTCGGCCCAGAGTTCCAGCGCCACCTGGCCATCCTCCGCTTCCGCCACCCGGTGGCCGAGAAACTCCAGTTGCTGGCGCAGCAGTACCCGGTTGGGCGGATAGTCGTCGGCGATGAGGATATGCAGGCGGCGAGACGGCTCCATGGATGCTGCCAGCGGGTCCTGGCCGGATTCAGGCATTTTCGGCCCGCACTGGCGCAAGAGCAGGTCGAGCGACACCCGGGTGCCTTTGCCCGGCTCGCTGTGCATCTCGACATCGCCGCCCATGAGGTCCACCAACTTCCGACAGATCGCCAGCCCAAGGCCGGTCCCGCCCTGCACCGTGCGTCCCTTGGCCACCTGGATGAAAGGCTGGAACAGGCGCGCCTGGTCCGCCGGAGCGATACCGATACCGGAATCCTCCACGTCCACCCGGACGATCGCCCTCCCCTCGTCCAGGCTCCTTTCCTGGAGACGGATCGTCACCTGTCCCCGCTCGGTGAACTTGATCGCATTGCTCACCAGGTTGGAGAGCACCTGCTTGAAGCGCAGGGGATCGATCAGCACGTCCCGTCCTGGGGCATCGTCCAGCTCCACAACGAGCCTCAGGCCTTTCTGCCGGGCCAGGCCTTCGAACATGCGGCGCACCGACTCCACGACATGGCGCAGGCGAACCCGCTCGGGCGTGAGGGTCAGGTGGCCGGACTCGATCTTGGCGACGTCGAGGATGTCGCCGATGAGCAGTTGCAGCGACCCCGCAGCCTCGTAGGCGACCTCCAGCGAGGCGCGTTCGCGCTGCTCCGGCGCCAGGCGCTGCAGGACCAGTTCGAGGATACCGATGACCGCATTCATCGGCGTACGGATCTCGTGGCTCATGGTCGCCAGGAAGACGCTCTTCGCCCGATTCGCCTCGTCCGCCTGGCGCATCGCCTCGCGCAACTGGCGGGCCAGGCGCTCCCGTTCGGTGATGTCGATCCAGCCGTTCATCAGGCCGAGCACCCGTCCCTGGCGATCCCTGTAGGGCGTGACCCAATGGTGGATCTCCAGCAATTGCCCGCCGATGCGCACCGCCATGTCGGTGAAGCTCGCCGTTCCTCCCCGAGCCACCGCCAGGCACTGCTGGTGCATGAGCCGTGCCTTGCTGCCCTCGACCCAGTCGGAATCGGTCAACAGGGTGCCGCGGGCCTGCTCACGGGTCATCCGCAGGCTTTCCAGGTAATTGCGGTTGCAGGCCAGCAGGCGACCGTCGAGCGTGCGGATGCTCACCGGGTAGGGAATCCCGTCGACCAGCGCCTGCTTCAATGCCAGGCGGCCGCTCAGGTCGGCTTCGGTACGTTGCCAACGCCTGAGCCTGAGCTGCAGGACGGTATTCCAGCCCAGGCATCCGACGCAGACCAGGCAGGCCACCAGCAGGCCGAGCACCAGGCTGGAAGGGGATGGCGAGCGCAGCCCGTCGGCAGCCTGGCGTAGCGGCGCTTCGTCGACCACATCGGCGTCCCCCGGACGATCCGGAGCGGGAATCCGGAGCATGGAAGCATATTCGCCAGCCGTCGCCCTCGCCGGAACGGCATATCCCGCCATGCAGGCGAATATGAGAAGCAGGCCGAGCATGCACGCACTGCGTTTCTGGAACTTCATTCGGTTCCGGCCCTTAGATAAGCGTATTGCGTTTGGCGAACTCGATGAGATCCACCAGCGAGCCGGCGTTCAACTTCAACAACAAGCGCGCCTTGTAAGTGCTGACGGTCTTGTTGCTGATAAACATCTGCTCGGATATCTGCTTGTTCGAATAACCCTGGCTGAGGTATTGCAATACCGATACTTCGCGATCGGACAGGCGTCCGAGCAATTCCACATCGTCGGAATAGGCGCCCTGTTGCACAGGACGCATGGCCGAGCTGGGAAAGTAACTGTATCCCGAGGCGACCGCATTCACCGCCGTCACCAGTTCGGCCAGTCCGCCCTGCTTGCAGACGAACCCGGCGGCGCCCGCCTGCATGCTGCGCAGGGCGAAGAGCGAGGCGCTCTGGCCGGTCAGGACGAGGATCTTCAGGGGCAACGCCAGCACCATCAGGCGGCTGATGACCTCGAGGCCGTCCAGCCTGGGAATGCCGATATCGAGGATGACCAGGTCCGGCTTCAGCTCCCGCCCGAGGCTGATGGCATCCACGCCATTATCGGTATCGCCGACGATCTGGTGCCCTTCGGCTTCCAGCAACATCTTCATGGCCATGCGAATCACGGGATGATCGTCGACTATCAGGATACGGCTCATTGTCTGATTTCCTTGCCAATAAAAATTCAGAAAAAATTCTCCTGAGCAAGATATAGACGGGAGCCATATTGTCGAGATATTCGATGGCAACTCATATACTTTAAGGAATATTCTCACGGAAACTTAATTTATTTCTTACGGCGAATTCAAAACCTCGTATATTGCCAAGCAATTGGCCTGGTTATCTGCATGAAAAACACCCGCATATATACGCGCTCTCCCGGCTCGTTATCTGCCAGAGCGAGTTGAATAGTTCGTCAGGGGCTTCGGAGTAATGCTATCCGCATGTACGGCCACAAGCCGCCGACATGCCTTCGGCAGGACAAAGGGAAGCACGACGGGCGCCGGGCCAGATAGCGCCGGAGCAGGATTGAAAGGGAGGGAAGACGCGACCGCCATCCTCGGGCGGGATGGCGGCGCTATCGCTTAGAGCTTCGGCAGGACAGGCTGTTCCGGGTACCAGGCGTCGACCAACGCGCCAACCTCGACGCTGGCCAGTTCCGGTTGCTGCTTCAACCAGGCCTCGATCAGGGCCCGCTGCTCTTCATTGACCGAGCCACGGCGCGCCAGGCAGACGAAACCGAATTCGTCGCAGCCGCCATAGGTCAGTTCGTTGGCTTCGATCGCCTGATCGATGAAGCGCAACATGAAAGCGTTCACCGCATCGGCATCCACGCCTTCCTTGTAGTGGAAGTTCAATTCGAAACCCAGCTCCTGGAATTCATCGACGCACAATTTCTTGCGCAGGCGGCGGGAACGATTAGTAGCCATGGCGGCATCTCCTGGATTGACGCTCCATTGGCGGAGCCTCGCATTACAGACAGTAGCCGACGCCGCTGGAGCCGCGGGCGAACCCCGGCAAGCTCCGCGCGGCGCGGCCGGATTGCCGGCGCACTCTACCAGTTCCGACCATTCGGCGATATGACGGCGAACTCCGCGAAACTCCAGCGCATCGTTATCCGCCTTGCGGCATAATGAGCAAGACGGCCTCTTCGCGTGATGCCCGTCTCTTTTTTCAGGTTCGCTTCGTTTTTCATCTTCATTTCATTTTCTACCCTCCGTCTTCAAGGGTTCTTCATTAATGTTCAAGTCGCTGCGTACTCTTGCCTTCGCCACGCTCCTGCCTTTCGCCCTTCCCACCCTCGCCCAGGTCAACGCCACCCTGCCGGCCAACGTGCAGAAAGCCCTGCAGACCAACAAGCTGACCGGCAACGATCTGTCGCTGGTGCTGATTCCGCTCGACGGCCCGGGCAACCCCACCTACTACAACGCCGACGTATCGGTGAACCCGGCCTCGACCATGAAGCTGTTCACCACCTATGCCGCCCTGGAAATGCTCGGCCCGACCTACCAGTGGAAGACCGAGTTCTACACCGACGGCCAGCTCAAGAACGGAGTGCTCAACGGCAACCTCTACCTCAAGGGCGGCGGCGATCCGAAACTGAACATGGAGAAGCTCTGGCTGCTGATGCGCGACCTGCGCGCCAATGGCGTGACCAAGGTCACCGGTGACCTGGTACTCGACCGCAGCTACTTCAACATCCCGCAGTTGCCGGTATTCAACGACGACGGCGGCGACGACACCAAGCCGTTCCTGGTCGGTCCGGACTCGCTGCTGGTCAACCTGAAGAGCGTGCGCATGGTGGTGCGCACCGACGGCAACAAGGTCAACGTGCAGATGGACCCGCCGCTGGCCAACGTACGCATCGACAACCAGGTGAAGATGACCGCGCCGGCCACCTGCCCGGCCTGGCCGAAGCTGCGCTTCAGCCCGGTGACCCAGTTCGACGGCACCACCCTGCTGGCCACCGGACAGATTCCCCAGGGCTGTAGCGCGCAGACCTACATGTCGCTGCTCGACCATCCCGGCTACACCGCCGGCGCGGTGCGCGGCATCTGGCAGGAACTGGGCGGCAGCATCCTCGGCAAGGACCGCCAGGGCAGCGTACCGCGCAACGCCACGCTGATCGCCAAGGCCTTCTCGCCAGACCTGGTCGAGATCATCCGCGACATCAACAAATACAGTAACAACACCATGGCCCGGCAGTTGTTCCTCTCCATCGGCGCGCAGTTCCGCAACAGCGCCGACGGCGACGACGCCCAGGCCGCGCAGCGGGTGGTGCGGCAGTGGCTGGCGCGCAAGGGCATCACCGCGCCGCGCCTGGTGATGGAGAACGGCTCGGGACTGTCGCGCCAGGAACGGGTCAGCGCCCGTGAGATGGCGGCGATGCTGCAAGCCGCCTGGCACAGCCCCTATGCAGCGGAGTACATCTCCTCGCTGCCGCTGGCGGGCCTCGACGGCACCATGCGCAAACGCCTGCGGCGCACCGCACTGGTCGGCGAGGCGCACGTGAAGACCGGCACCCTCAACACCGTGCGCGCCCTCGCCGGCTTCAGCCGCGACGCCAGCGGCCACAACTGGGTGGTGGTGGCGATCCTCAACAGCCCGCGGCCGTGGGGCGCTTCGGCGATCCTCGACCAGGTACTGCTGAGCCTGCACGCGCGGAAATAAGGCGCAGTACGAAAAAAAAGGCCGCCAGCGGTTGCCCGCCGGCGGCCTTTTGCATGAATGCCGCTCGCCTCAGCGAACGGTGATTCTCCAGGCCCGATGGATCTTCGGATTACGCGCGAAATCCGGATCGAGGGTTTCGCCAGTGATCTCTTCGACCGCATAGCGGGCCTGCACGCTCTCGTCCAGTTCGAACTTGCGGAAGTTGTTGGAGAAATACAGCACCCCGCCCGGCGCCAGCCGCGCCATGGCCAGGTCGAGCAGTTCGACGTGGTCGCGCTGCACGTCGAATACGCCTTCCATGCGCTTGGAGTTGGAGAAGGTCGGCGGGTCGATGAAGATCAGTTCGTACTGGCCATCGTCTTCCCGCAACCACTCCATCACGTCGCCGTGCACCAGGCGCTGCTTGTCGGAAAAGCCGTTGAGCGACAGGTTGCGCCGCGCCCAGTCCAGGTAGGTCTTCGACAGGTCGACGCTGGTGGTGCTGCGCGCGCCGCCCCTGGCCGCATGTACGGTGGCCGTGGCGGTATAGCAGAACAGGTTGAGGAAGCGCTTGCCGGCCGCCTCCTTCTGGATGCGCAGGCGCATCGGCCGGTGATCGAGGAACAGCCCGGTATCCAGGTAATCGGTCAGGTTCACCAGCAGGCGCACATCGCCCTCGCCCACCTCGAGGAACTTGCCCTCGCTGCTCTGCCGTTCGTACTGCTTCTTGCCGGCCTGGCGCTCGCGGCGCTTGACCACCACCCGCTCCTGGGCAACGCCCAGGGTCTGCGGAATCGCCGCCAGGGCGTCGAACAGGCGCGCCTGGGCTTTTGCCGGATCGATCGACTTGGGCGCGGCGTACTCCTGGACGTGAACCCAATCGCCGTAGATATCCACCGCCAGGGCATACTCCGGCATGTCGGCGTCATACAGGCGATAGCACTCGATCTCGTCGCGGCGCGCCCATTTGCCCAGTTGCCGGAGGTTCTTCTGCAGGCGATTGGCGAACATCTGCCCGCCCTCGCTCAGCCGTGCCGGCTCGCTCGGCGCCCGCGCCAGGCCTTCGTCGTTGCGTTCGCCACGCTCGCCGGTGACGAACTGGCGCGGCTCGACCTGGATCATCAGCAGCTTGCAGGCCAGCGCGCCGTTCCAGAACGCGTATTGCTTATGGCTGCGGATACCCATGCGCTTGCCCAGTTCCGGCGCCCCGGTGAACACCCCGGCGCTCCAGCCGATGCAGCTCTGGCGCAGGCGCTCGCCGAGGTTCTGGTAGAGATACAGCAGGCTGGCTTCGTCGCCGAGGCGCTCGCCATAGGGCGGGTTGCAGATCACCAGGCCGGTCTGGCCCTTGTCCGGGCGCGGCTCGAAAGTCGCCAGTTCGCCCTGGTAGATCTTCACCCAGTCGGCCACTCCGGCACGCTCGATATTGTTGCGCGCCGGCTGGATCAGGCGCGGATCGGCCTCGTAGCCGCGAATCCACAACGGCGGCCTGGCCAGGCCGGCCGCCGCGCGCTGCTGGGCTTCCTCGTGGAGCTTGCGCCACAGCGCCGGCACGTGCCCCAGCCAATTGCTGAAGCCCCAGCGCTCGCGCCTGAGGTTCGGCGCGATATCGGCAGCCATCAGCGCCGCCTCGACCAGGAAGGTGCCGACGCCGCACATCGGGTCGGCCAGGGCACCGCCCTCGGCGGCGATCTTCGGCCAGCCGGCACGGATCAACACCGCCGCCGCCAGGTTCTCCTTCAGCGGCGCGGCGCCCTGCTGCAGACGATAGCCGCGCTGGTGCAGGCTATGCCCGGAGAGGTCCAGGGAAAGGGTCGCCTGGCCGCGGTCGAGGTGCAGGTGGACGCGCACGTCCGGATTGACCTTGTCCACCGACGGGCGTCGGCCGGAGCGCTCGCGCAGGTTGTCGACGATCGCATCCTTGACCTTCAGCGCCCCGAAATGGGTGTTGTCGATGCCCGAGCCCTTGCCGCTGAACTCCACCGCCAGCGTGCCGCCGGCGTCCAGGTGGTCTTCCCAGTTCACCGCGTGGACCGCCATGTACATGGACTCGGCGTTCTCCACCGGGAATCGCGCCAGCACCAGCAAGACCCGGTTGGCCAGGCGCGACCACAGGCAGAGGCGATAGGCCACCTCCAGGCTGCCCTGCCCGCGCACCGCCGACACCTGGGCGCGCGCCTCGTCCAGGCCGAGCCCCTGCGCCTCTTCGAGGAGCAGGCTTTCCAGGCCTTTCGGGCAGGTCAGAAACAATTCGTAAACATCAGCCATATCGCCTTCCCGGGCCGTAGCCCTTGTCAGTGGAAGCACCCTCATGGGCACTTCTTTGGCACCAGGTGCCGTGGTTCGATTGCCGGAACGCTCCCGGCGTTGCTCGCTGCGACCCCGAGTCGCAGTCTGGGCGACCCTTCGTCGGAATGCGAGGAAATCTCAATTGGTGGGGGTGCAAATCGTTATAAGGCGCAACCCCGCGACCCTGCGGCGTTAGCGCCGGAAACCAGGCGTCATGAGCCTGCAACATATGGCCCTATCGACGAAAGCGTTAAGTCTTTATGACAAATCGGTCATTCACACGCCTGAACGCTTTGGTTAGAACTCCAGTTAATCCGCCACCGCAACGGTGTCGGGCGAGGGTCGTCACGCCGGCAACGACCCCTTTCGGCGAAAGCTTCGCCAGGCCTCCCCTGGGGGCCAACGGGACATAACAGTCAACAAGTGAGGGCAACACCCTATGAGAAGACTTAAGCGTGATCCGTTGGAAAGAGCCTTCTTGCGTGGTTATCAGAACGGCATAACCGGTAAATCTCGTGATCTTTGTCCGTTCACCCATCCTACGACGCGGCAGTCCTGGCTCAACGGCTGGCGCGAGGGCCGTGGCGACAACTGGGACGGCCTCACTGGCACGGCCGGCTTACAACGTCTCAATCAACTCCAGCACGTGTAAGCGACAACACGGATAGCACCGATTTCCCCAAGGCACGCCCCATCCGGGCGGCGGGCGCAAGCCCAAGGGCTCCGCAAGGAGCCCTTTTCAATTCCGCCGCGGCAATGCGGCGATGGCGTCCACCGCTTCGCGGATCAACGCCGGTCCCTTGTAGATGAAACCCGAATAGATCTGCACCAGGCTCGCCCCGGCGGCGATCTTCTCCGCCGCGTGCGCGCCCTCGGTGATACCGCCGGCGGCGATGATCGGCAGCCGTCCGCCCAGCTCGCCGGCCAGCACCTTCACCGTGTGCGTGCTCTTTTCCCGCACCGGCGCGCCGGACAGGCCACCCGCCTCGTCGCCATGCGGCAGGCCTTCCACGCCTTCGCGGCCGAGAGTGGTATTGGTCGCGATCACCGCGTCCATCCCCGCCTCGACCAGCGCCGCGGCGACCAGCGCGGTCTCTTCGTCGGTCATGTCCGGGGCGATCTTGATCGCCAGCGGTACCCGCCGGCCATGCCGCAGCGCCAGCGCTTCCTGGCGCTGGCGCAGTGCCTCCAGCAGTTGCTTGAGCGAATCGCCGAACTGCAGGCTGCGCAGGCCGGGCGTGTTCGGCGAGCTGACGTTGACGGTGACGTAGCTGGCGTCGGCGTAGACCTTGTCCAGGCAGATCAGGTAGTCGTCGACCGCGCGCTCCACCGGGGTATCGAAGTTCTTGCCGATGTTGATCCCCAGTACGCCGCGATACTTCGCCGCGCGCACCCGTGCCAGCAGGTGGTCGACGCCGTGGTTGTTGAAGCCCATGCGATTGATGATCGCGTTGGCTTGCGGCAGGCGGAACAGGCGCGGCTTGGGATTGCCCGGCTGCGGTCGCGGAGTGACGGTGCCGATCTCGATGAAGCCGAAACCGAGCTGGCCGAACCCGTCGATGGCGTCGCCGTTCTTGTCCAGGCCCGCGGCCAGCCCCACCGGATTGGGAAATTCCAGGCCCAGCACAGAGACCGGCAGGCTGGCCGGCTCGGGCGTCAGCAGGCGGTTCAGGCCCAGGCGACCGCCGGCCCCGATCAGGTCGATGGACAGTTCGTGGGAGGTTTCCGGGGACAGTTTGAACAGCAGCTGGCGGGCCAGGGTGTACATGGTCGGGTATCGGTCGGCAGAATGAAGGGTGCCGATTATAGCCGTCGAGCACCCGCTCAGGCGAGGCGTTGCAGCGCCAGCAGGCGGCCGTCCTCGCTGAAATCGAGGCGGAACGTGCCATGCACGCCATCGTGGCCGATGAACGGACGCAGGTGATGGGCCGGCAGGTTCACCCGGCGACCGTCGCGGCTGCGCAGCAGGACCCGATTGGCCCTGCCGCCGTAGATGGCCTGCAGGCGTTCGCCGGACAGGGCGATATCCATGATGAGACTGGGCATGGAGCCCCCCGCTTGAATGAACCACGACAGCTTGCCACAAACCACGCGGTTGAATGTCACGCCCGAACCTGTGCTTCAATGGACGGACCGTCGCCGTCCCCTCCCGCCCCTTTCCGCGTCGGTCGCCGAGCCCGAGGAGCCCTCCGTCGATCATGAGTTCCAACTCGCGTAGCAACAGCACCTTCACCGGTCGCCTTTCCGCACTCGCCAACCGCCTGCGCCTGGGTGCCGCGCGAAGCGATGGCCGGGAGCTGCGCGAACGGGCGGCCGCCCTCGAGCTGCCGTTCCAGCCATTGCGACGGCCGGAGCCGAGCGTCTGGTGGCAGGCCGGACCGCCCCTGCACACCCTGGTCGATCTGCCGCGCGGCGCGCTGTCCGGCCCGGTCCAGGAAGACAAGGCGGAAGCCCACGCGGTCCTCAAGCGCCTGGTGCGGGTCAGTCACTCCACCCTGGAGTCGGTCGACCTGAAGACCATCGAAGGCGTATGCAGCCGCGAGATCCTCGTCCAGACACCTTGCCCACGCCTGGAAGACCTGGCCACGGCCGAGGTCTGCCGGGGCGTACGGATCATCAGCTACAAGGATTTCGTCAAGGCCCTGAGCCTGGCCCTGCCGCGTTTCACCAACGGCGACAGCATCCGCCTGCGCCAGGCCGCCTGGCACGGCGAGCGCCTGTTCTGGGCGGGCGAACGTCAGGCCTGCGCCTTCGCCGCGGCGATCGTCTACGCCCGCCGCCGCGAACTGGAACTGAAGCTGCCGGCACACCTGGAACGCTACGAACTGGAGCCCGGCGCGCTGGACGAACTGGAACAGCGCTACCACATGCTGCGGATTCCGACCCAGGCCTGGTCCGAGCCGACCTTCATGAGCCTGCTGCTGGATACCGGCCTGCCCTATGCGCGACTCGCCCTGTTCACCCCGGAAACCCCGGAGTGCCTGTTGCTGCCCCGCAACGACGAACGCGCCGATGCCCTCGGCGAAGGTCTGCGGGCGGCTGGCGCGGCAGACGTGGTGAAGTATCTGAAGCAACTGTAGGCAACCGGCCAGGACTGGCCAGCTCGCGCCCTGACGTGCATCCTCCAGCAGACCCACACAGGAGCGATCGCATGTCCCTACCCCGCCTCAGTCTCTGTCTCGCCCTCGCCTGCGGGCCGGCGCTGGCCAGCCAGGCGCCGGTCTACGGCGAACGCCTGGAAGGCTTCGACTACGCCTATCCGGTGCATTATCTGGACTTCACCTCCCAGGGCCAGCCGCTGAGCATGGCCTACCTCGACGTCGCGCCGAAGAAAGCCAACGGCCGCACCATCCTGCTCATGCACGGCAAGAATTTCTGCGCCGGGACCTGGGAGCGCACCATCGACGTGCTCGCCGACGCCGGCTACCGGGTGATCGCCGTCGACCAGGTCGGCTTCTGCAAGTCGAGCAAGCCGGCCCATTACCAGTACAGCTTCCAGCAACTGGCAGCCAACACCCACGCCCTGCTGGAACGGCTCGGCGTCGCCCGGGCCAGCGTGATCGGCCATTCCATGGGCGGCATGCTCGCTACCCGCTACGCCCTGCTCTACCCGCGGCAGGTCGAACGACTGGTGCTGGTCAACCCCATCGGCCTGGAGGACTGGAAGGCCCTGGGCGTGCCCTGGCGTAGTGTCGACGACTGGTACAGACGCGACTTGCAGACCAGCGCCGAAGGCATTCGCCAATACCAGCAAGCCACCTACTACGCCGGCGAATGGCGCCCCGAGTTCGATCGCTGGGTACAGATGCAGGCCGGCATGTATCGCGGCAAGGGGCGCGAGTCGGTGGCCTGGAACTCGGCGCTGACCTACGACATGATCTTCACCCAGCCGGTAGTCTACGAACTGGACCGGTTGCAGATGCCGACCCTGCTGCTGATCGGCGAGAAAGACAACACCGCCATCGGCAAGGACGCCGCGCCGGCGGAACTGAAAGCCAGGCTGGGCAACTACGCGCAACTGGGCAAGGACGCCGCCCGACGGATTCCCCAGGCGACCCTGGTGGAATTCCCCGACCTTGGCCATACCCCGCAGATACAGGCTCCGGAACGCTTCCACCAGGCACTGCTGAAGGGTCTGCAAACCCAGCCCTGAACCATCCACCGGCGGCGCTCTCGCCATCGGCTTCGCCGCGCCTTGCCCGGCGTCAACACCGATGCCTGCCGCCGGCGTTTCACTGCACTGGCTGCGCGACGACGCGTGGCTCGCGTCGCGCAAGCCCACCCACGCCGCGGCCGTTCCCATCCACATGGAGGTTCATCGTGTTCCCTTGCCAACCCCGTTCGCTACTCGCCGGCGTCCTGCTGGCGAGCGCCCTGCCCGCTCACGCGGAGCTGCCCCACGCGCCCGCCTACATCGATGACAGCGCCTACCCGGCCGCGGCCCGCCAGCGCATCCTGCCACCGATGTTCGAGCAGAAGCTGGGCAGCCTGCGCTACCTCGCCAAGCCCGGCGACCCCTTGATCACCCAGGCCGAGAGCAGCGACTTCCAGCGCACCAGCGACTACCGCGAGACCCGCGCCTACCTGGAGAAACTGGTAGCCGCCTCCTCCGGCCGCATCGCCCTGCGCGAGTTGCCCGAGCGCAGCGCCGAGGGCCACCCGATGCTGCTGGTGACCGCCTCCACCGAGGCTGACAAGTCCGCCGCCGGCCTGAAGCGCTCCGCCAAGCCGACCTTGCTGGTGGAAGCCGAGATCCATCCCGGCGAGGCCAACGGCAAGGACGCCATGTTCATGCTGCTGCGCGACATGAGCGCTGCCGACCGCCCGCTCGCCGGGCTGCTGGAGAAGATCAACCTGCTGTTCATCCCGGTGGTCAACGTCGACGGCGACCTGCGCCGCAGCGCCTACGGGCGGATCAACCAGAACGGCCCGCGGGAGACCGGCTGGCGGGTGAACGGCCGCAATCTCAATCTCAACCGCGACTTCACCAAGCTCGACAGCGCGGAGATCCGCAACGTCGCCTGGGTGTTCAACCACTACGAACTGAGCTTCTTCGCCGACACTCACTCCACCGACGGCGCCATGTATCCCTACGACAGCTCCTACTGCCACAACGGCAATGGCTGGTCACCGGCGAGCAGCGCCTGGATGGACCAGGTCATGCGCAAGCCGGTGTACCAGGCGCTGGAAAGCCTCGGGCACATGGTCCATGAATGCATCAGCCTGAACGACAATCAGGATCCGACCCAGGGCTACTACCCCTACCGCACCGACCTGGCGCGCTTCTCCAACCAGTACGGCGACATCCGCAACGTGCCGTCGATCCTCATCGAGCAACACGCCCTGCATCCGTACAAGACCCAGGTGCTGGGCAACTACGTGATGCTCAAGGCGATGTTCGAGGTGATCGGCGAGCAGGCCGCCAGCCTGCGCCAGGCCATCGCCAGCGACCGCGAGCGCCTGCTGCGGCAGAAGGAGGTGATCCTCACCTGGAAGCCGGGCGAGGCCACCGAGACGCCGTTCGTGGTGGGCGACTACCGCTACGAGCAATCGCCGGTCACCGGGGCCCGCACCATCGTCTGGAGCAACCGGCCGAAGACGCTGAAACTACCGGTGACCGACAACGGCGTACCCGACCTGGTGGTGCCGCGTCCCCAGCGTTTCATCGTCCCGGCGCAGTGGCACGAAGTGATCGCCCGGATCAAGGCCCACGGCATCCGCTACACCACCCTGGAGCGTCCGACCGAAATCGCCGTGACCCTGTACCGCATGGACGACATCAAGCTCGCCGATGGCTTCGAACCGGATCGCGTGCAAGGCAACCGGATTCCGGGCTACGAAGGTCGCCTGCTGGTCAGCGGCACGCCGAAGCCGTTCCAGCGCTTGCAGACCTTCCCGGCCGGCTCGCTGTCGATCGACACCGCCCAGCCGCTGGGCGTCCTGGCCATCGACCTGCTGCAACCGCAGAGTCCGGATTCGTTCTGGTCGTGGGGCTTCTTCAATTCCACCCTGGTGGCCGCCGAGGAGCCGGAGGAATACGTGATGGAGCCGATGGCGCGCAAGATGCTGGCGGAAGACCCGGCGCTGAAGGCCGCCTTCGACAAACGCCTGCGCGAGGACAAGGCCTTCGCCGCCGATCCGCAGGCGCGCCTGCAATGGTTCTACCAGCGCACGCCGTTCTACGACGTGAACGCCTTCGTCTATCCGGTAGGAGTAGTGTTCTGAGGCCCACCTGGGGCTGACGGCGGATAACGCTGCGCGTTATTCGCCCTACCGCTGGGCTTCGGGAGCCCCGTTCCCTCTCCCGCTTGCGGGAGAGGGCTGGGGAGAGGGAGCCGGTCTCAGGTACCGTCGGTGGGTGTGGGCAGGTTGCTTCTCGGCTTGCGCTTGCGCCTGGGTTTCGGTGGTTTTTCGGGTGGCGGCGACAGTTCCCGCTTGCGCAGCTTCTTGAGGATTTCCCGATGCTTCTCGCGCCAGGCCGGCACGTCGAGACCGTGGAGTTCGAGCAGCTCGGGGTTGCGCTCCACCAGATAGACCGCCGCTTCCTGGGCGGCCTCGGCGATCTTCCAGGCGATCGACTGCGGTTCGATGCTGCCTTCATAGGCGATCCAGTCGCTGAACTCCGGAAAGGTCCCGCAGACCTTCTCGAAATCCTCGTCGTGCATGCGCTGCCGGCCACTCTCGATGTTCTCAAGGCGTTTGGGATCCATGCCGACCACTTCGGAAAACTGCGGTCGGTTCAACCCCGTCAGCCCGCGCAACCCGAACAGGCGCTCGCCGGCGCGAAACAGGCAGCGCTTCCTCACTACATAGACCATGTACAGATACTTCCCTTCGTTTCTGGCGCGATGCGCCTCAGTCGCCCTTGCCGCTCGCGGGCGTTTTCCTCTTCCGCTGGCGCCTGGGTTCCGGCGGCTCTTCCAGGGGCGCCGGCTCCGCCTCCGGCGCCTGTTCCGCCGCCAGCAGCGCCTCGCGTATCTCGCGGTGGCGTTCGCGCCAGGCCTGCATGTCGATGCCGTGCCGCTCCAGCAGCACCGGGTTGCGCTCAACCAGGTAGACCGCGGCCGCCTGCGCCGAGTCGGCGACCTTCCAGGCGATCGACTGCGGCTCGATGCTGCCTTCATAGGCGATCCAGTCGCTGAACTCCGGGAAGGTTCCGCAGACCTTCTCGAAGTCCTCGTCGTGCATGCGCTGCAGTTCGTTCTCGATGTTCTCCAGGCGCTTGGCCGTCATTCCCACCAACTCGGCGAACTGCGGACGGCTCAAGCCCATCAGCTCGCGCAGGGCGCGCAAGCGCTTGCCAGCAGTGAACAAACGTCGATTCTTTACCATGTGTAGTCCGCGTCTGATGGTTCTCTATGCATATTGATTCACTAACTGTTAGTAGATCAATATGAATCCAAGCCCTCTAGACCGAGGGTTCCCCTCCAACATCGGACCATGGTGCAGGACGCCTGATGAAAGTGGAAGAACTCCCCCAAGAGGGTTTCGCCGAGTGCCCCCGCTATATAACCCTGATGCGTTTCGCCTTCCTGACCGGCCTCAGCGACCGGCCGGACCTGCTCTACGCCTGGATAGAGAGCGGCGACCTGCCGATGCGAACCTTCGGTACGCAACGCCTGGTGGATATGCAGAAGCTGCAAAAACGCATCGAGGAAGCAAAAAAAGGAGCCGATTCAACCGGGTGAATCGGCCCTTTCTGAAAGACCCTGCCGCCGGCGAAACCCCTCAGCGATTGAGCATGAAGGTCTCGTACTCCAGGTCGTCCAGCGCGGTGGTCAGGCGGTACAGCCCGACCAGCACGCAGACCAGCAGCGACAGGGTGAAGCCATAGCCGAAGAAGCTCGGCCCAAGCAGCAGGCTGACGAAGGTCAGGGCGCCGTTGACGATCACGAACAGCACGCAGAGTTCGAGGACGATGCGGCGCTTGTCCAGGTAGAAGAAGACGTTGAGCAAGGCCATGAACACTACCTGGATGCTCACCCCGATCAGGTCGATGTAGAACAGCGGCAGGTAGTAGCGGGAAATTCCCAGCCAGCCGAGCAGTTGCGGCGCCAGCAGGAACAGCAGGACCACCGCCAGCCCCTGCACCTTGCAGATTTCCAGCAGGCCCTGGCGGATGGCGAGGATCATCTGCTCCTTGAGCAGGCCGATGTGCTGCAGGGTCTCGCCGCCGCGGATCGCCTCGTAGACCCGCTCGTACCACTCGGCGAAGTCGGTCTCGATGCGCACCAGGAACACCGCCATGCCGGGAATGATCGACAGGTAGGCGAGGAAGATCGGCAGGTCGTAGAGGATCGAGGCGCGCAGCGGGCCGATCACCAGGTCCGAGGTGGATGGGTTGAACCAGAAGATGAACTTGTCGATCCAGATCCCCAGGTTGTAGCAGAGGCCGGTCAGCAGCAGGCTGACGAAGACCTGCCGGCGGTCGAGGAAGTCGAAGGCCACCATACGCCCGGCCGGGTACTCGCGGAGGATGTCGTAGAGGAAGACGAACAGCAGGCTGGCGTGGCCGATCAGCAATGCCAGCAGCAGGCCGTCCATCTGCATGAAGCGCAGCAGGTAGGCACAGGCGACCATCAGCGCGTAGCCGATGAACATCACCAGCAGGATGCGTTTGTAGGCCTTCATTCCCGACAGGAAGATGATCACCAGCCACAGGTTGCAGAGCACCACGAAGTTGGCCATCACCAGCAGGCGGTAGGCGAACGGCTCATCGAACAGGGTCGCCAGCAATATCGCCGAGAGCAGGCCCGCCGCCAACGTCACCAGCAACAGCACGCCCACCAGGTTGGGCAGGATCGCCTCGTGCTTGCGCTCGAACAGGCGATCGGAAATGAAGCGGGTGAAGAACAGTTGCAGTCCCCCGGTGAAGATCAGCGACAACGCCATCAGGTAGGTCACCGTGATCAGGAACTGCCGGACCAGCACGTCCGGCACCACCACGCCGAGGCTCAGCACGCCGATCAGCATCACGCTGACGATCGACAGCACCCAGGGACCGGAGCTGATCAGCCCGGCGTAGAGATAGGCGCGCAGGGTCGCCGTATAGGAATCGCGGGAAAGGATCTTCCGCAGTTCGAAGCCGATGCCGGCCATGTCATGCAATCTCCGTGGCTTCGCGGTACAGCCCGCGGTAACGTCCGAGCATCAGCGCCTCGGTGTAGTAGCGTTCGACCCGTTGCAGGCCGACCGCCTGGGCCGCCTGCCAGCGCTGCGGATTGCGCAGCAGGGCGAGGATCGCCCGCGAAGTGGCCTGCGGGTCGGCGATCGCCACCACCTCCCCGGCGCGACCCAGGGCGCGATCTTCGGCGTCGGCGCCTTCGATCAGTTCGCGGCAGGAGCCGACGTCGCTGCTCACCACCGGGGCGCCGGCAGCCCAGGCTTCGAGGATCACCAGCGGCTGCGCTTCGCTGATCGAGGTGAGGACCATCAGGCCGAGTTGCGGCAGGACCTCGCCGATCCGACGAAAACCGAGGAACTTCACCTTGTCCTGCAGGCCGAGGCTGGCCACCAGGCTGCGGCATTCGCTGGCATAGTCCGGGTCTTCCTCCTCCGGACCGACGATCCAGCCCTCCGCCTCCGGCATTGAGCTGACCACCCCGCGCATGGCGCGGATGAAGGTCTTCACGTCCTTGATCGGCACTACCCGGCCGACCAGCCCGACCACCGGCGGAATCCCCGGCGGCCGCCGTTCGAGGGCGCCGGCCCAGGCATCGAGGTCGATGCCGTTGGGGATCACCCGGGTACGCCGTGGCTCGGCGCCATCGAGTACCTGGCGCTGGCGGTTGCCTTCGTAGAGGGCGACGATCGGATTGGCGGCGCGATAGGTGAGCAGGCCGACACGCTCGAAGAAGCGGATCCACAAGCGACGGATGTAGCTGACCTCGGCATCCAGTCCGGTACTCAGCTGCTCGTCGGGGTTCTCCGCGATCCAGTTGGCCTGGGCCAGGTCGATCTTGCGCTCCTTGGTGTAGATGCCGTGCTCGCTGAGCAGGTAGCGGCAGCCCCAGCGACGTTGCAGGATGCAGCCCAGCAGGCCGGCGTAGCCGGTGGAGATCGAGTGCAGCATGCGCGCCCGCGGCATCCGCCGGGCCGCCTCGGCGAGCATGAACACCGGCGCCTGCATCGAGCGCAGGGTCCAGAAGTAATTGACGAAGGACGGATCGGTGCAATAGCGCTCGTAGCCTGCGGTGATCGCTTCCCAACTGGCCTTGCTGTGGAGAAAGTCCTCGCGGCCGATGCGGCCCTCGGCGAGCAGGTCGAGCAGCGCGTCGCCCTCCTCCACGTCCGGCGTCTCCGGGTAGTGGAAGAAACGGTGCAGATCGCGCAACGCCTTTTCGGTCTCGCTACTGCCCTGTCGCGTCTGCGGGTTCGGCGAACTCCAGGCGGTTTCCAGGAAGTGTTCCTCGATGTGCAGCACATTGTCCGGGATCGGGTAGTGGCGCTTGCCGTAGGCATCCTTCTGGCCGCCGATGAAGAACACCGAGAAGGTCAGGTCGGGGAGACCGAGGATCAACTGGTTGACCCAGCTGGAGACGCCACCGCGGACATAGGGCCAGGTGCCCTCCAGCAGCAGGCAGACATCGGCGACGGGCGCCGTCGGAGCGGTGTGTTCGGTCATGTCCAGTATCTCGCCAGGGCCGCGAAGGGCGGCCGTTGCAGCATGTCGTCGGGCATTCCGGCGAGAAGCCGGGGGATGTCCCGGTAGCGCCGCTGGAAGAACGCCACCTCGGCGCGGAACGGCGCCAGCTGGGCGCTATCGATTCCCGCCTCCTCGGCGGCCTGGAGGGCGTGCCCGGCATCCTCCAGGCGGCCTTGTTCGAGGGCGATGCGTCCGGCCAGCAGATGCAGGTCGGCCGAGGGTGTGCCGCGTAGCGCCTGGTCGGTATGCTCGCGCGCCTGCTCGAGGATGTGCTCCAGCACGCTGCCCTGGGCCAACCCCAGGTAGGCCAGTTCCCAGTACCAGCGCGCCAGGGTTCCGTGCAGCGCGCCGCGTCGCGCCGGCGTGGCGCCGGCGAGGCGGCCGAGGGCGGCCTCGATGCGCTGGTTGATCCGGCTTTCCTTCTGGTCGAGCATCGAGTAGGCCAGCAGGCGGACGTCGTCGGCGGGGTCGCGCAGGGCCAGCTTGAGGATCGGGATCGCCTCCTTGCCGGGCATCCGCCGGGTGGCGAAGATCGCCGTGAGCCGCTGGTTCGGGTCCGGCGCATGGCGCAGGACGTCCTGCAGACCGCCGTCGCTGAACATCATGTCGAGGCGCTTTTCCTTCGGCCGGAACGGCAGCTCGGGGACGCCCATCGCCTGCCAGGCCTGCTCGCCACGCTGGCGCGGCAGGTACAGCGCCGGGAATACCGCCGCGGCGACGCCGACCGCCCCGATCAGCGGCACGAAGAAGGCCAGGCTGAAGAGGAACAGCGGGCTCCACGGCAGCGGGAACTTGTAGCGCCGCGGCAGCAGCAGCCATACGCCGACGCACAGCAGGGCGCTGCCCAGGCCGTGGGCGAACAGGTAGAGCGCCAGCGCCTGGCCGATCGGCAGGTCGGCGAAGACGCTCGCCCAACTGCTCAGCTCGAACAGGAAGGCGCCGCTAAACAGCCACTTGCTGATCATTCAGGCCACACTCGTTGAAAAGGAAATGTCCCAGCGCCTGCCGATCGTTGCCGGCGTCCAGTTCGTACTGGCGGATGCGCACGCCCAGCGACTCCAGCTCGCGGGCCTGGCCGAAGCGTTCGGCGAAGAGAATCCTCAGGCGCTGCAGATACCCCTGGGAGCCTTCGGCGGAAGTCAGCGGCAACAACACCAGCAGGACCCGCCGGCCCTCGTCGTTGCGCAGTCGCAACTGCACGTCGAGGCCACGCTGGCTGCCTTCCAGCAGACGCTGGACCTCTTCGCCGTAGCGCGCATCGGTCAGCTCGAAGGCATACAGGCAGGCCGGCAACCCATGGTCGCGGGCGTCCAGCAGGGAGCGCTTGAGGTACTGGGAGAAGCGCTGGGCGTCGATGTCGGCCAGTTGCAGCGCGCGACGGTCGCTCTGCAGCAAGTCGGCGACGTGCCCGGCGAGGATCGCCAGCAGGCTGAAGGTGCGTTCGTTGAAGACGAAGAACGGCATCTGCTCCACCGCCAGCAGGGCGAGGATCCGCCCATCGGTGTCGACCAGCGGCACGCACACCTGCAGCGCGCTGTGCGCACGCTGCTCGCCGCGCTCCAGCAGTTCCTGGCGCACGCTGACCAGTTCGCCGCGCTCCAGGCAGGTGCGCACCAGCAGGTCGTCGGCGTCCAGCGCCGGCATCTCGCCGAGCGACGCCAAGGGTTGCGGCTCCGGGGTGCGGTCGTGGCGCACCCGGTAGAGTCCGGCGATGCGCAGCGAACCGTACTGGGCCAGCAGCGCCAGCACGGTTTCCGCCAGCGCATCGAGCGGAGCTTCCTCGCCCGGCAGCTCGCGCAGCAGTTGTCGCAGACCGAGCAGCGAACTGCGCAGGCTCTGGTCGTTGCCGGCGACCCGCTGCTCCAGGCGATCGTGGGAGATGCGCAGGATGTGATGGGCACGGGTGAATTCGTCGAGGCGCAACTGGCGGTACTCGTTCGCCAGCTCCAGGCGCTCCAGGCGGCGTTCCCAGATGTCGCGGAACTCGCCCACCAACATGGCGCAGAGCAGCATGCCGACGATGAAGGCCGCCGGTACCTGGGCATAGGCCTCGACGCCCCGGGCGCGGAACGCGAACAGCGCGGCCACCAGCAGCGCCGCGCTGGCCAGGCCGCGGACGAAGCCGTAGCGCATGCCCAGCAACAGGGGCGCGAGGATCACCCAGGGAAAGGTGGCGTTGACCTGCAGCGGGTCGTCCGGGCTGAACCACCAGCCCAGGCCCAGCGCGAGCGCGCTGATGACCAGCGTCTCGACCCAGGAGACACTGCCGCTGGCACGCGGTGCGAGGGTGAAATCCTTGTGCGCGGACATCGCCGTCACTCGAGCCGCAGGTCGCCGACCAGCTCGCGCAGGACTTTCTGCGCGGCGCCCGCCAGGCTTTCCCGGGACCAGCCGGCGCGCGCCCCGCTGGTGCTCCAGAGCACCCGCCCGGAGGCCGGCTCCAGCACCTGCAGGCTGACGCCCACCGCCGGCTCGCCGTCCAGGCCGTTCTTGTACTGCCACTCCTCGACGCTGCCGGTGACCACGTAGGCCAGCTTCTGCTGGCGTGCCCAGTCCAGCGCGCGCTGCTGGCGCTCGCGGTCGTCGACCAGTTGCAGGTCGCCTTGCGGCTGCGCCGGGTACAGGCGCGGCCGCACGCCCTCCTCGGCCAGCACGCTGAGCAGGATCTGCTCGGCACGCTCGCCGGCCTGCGGCGCCTGGGAATAATTGAGCAGCGGCACCAGGCCCCACTGCGCGCCGTGCGCCAGCGGCGTAGCGCTTTCGCTGGTGAAGCTGGAGCAGCCCGCCATGAACAGGGCGACGGCCGCGAGAGCCAGGCAGCGGATGGATTGCATGTTGTGTTCCTCCTGTTGAATTCCGTATCCGGGCCGCGTTCAGCGGCCGAAGCGCGTGCTGTAGGTCACCCCGAGCGTGCCGCCGGCATCGCCGCCGCCGCCCTGGGGAGCCGACTGGTAGCCGAAGGTGAACGCCAGTTCGTCATCGCCCAGCAGCTCCATGCCGATGCCGAGATCGATGCCGTAGTTGAACTCCTTCTCTGTCCACTGCCAGCCGGCCAGGGTGTCGACGATCCAGGTGTATTGCGGACGGCTGCGGTTCAGCGCGCCAGGGAAGCCACGGCGCCAGGTGCTGCCGAGGTAGACCTGGCCATAGCGGTCCTGCAGCAGGTCCTGGCTGCGCGCGCCATCGAGCGTCAGCGCACCGCCATGGGCCGCCAGCAGGTCGTCCGGCACGCGGTTCTCCAGGCGATTGCGCTGGTAGTCGATGCCGCCGCGCAGTTGCCAGGCCGGGCCATCGAAGAACAGTGTGTGGGCCCACTCCAGGGACAGCGCCTCGCCGTTGCCGAGGTCGTCGCCCTGGCGGGTGGAAAAGCGGTTGTGCGCCAGCGACCAGCTCAACTGGTCGCGCCCGCTGAGGGTGTGGCGGCCGCCGAGTTTCACGCTGTCGCGCATGCCGAGGGCGCGCATCAGGCCGGTCTCGTCGGTCTCGCGGTGCCAGTCGAGGCCCGCTTCCAGTTCGTCGCGCGCACTCAGCCGCCAGTTGCGCAGCAGGCCCAGGCCGTGGCGGTCCTCGTCGTCGCGCCAACTGCCATCGAGCGTCGCCGCGGCGAAGCCATCGGCCAGTTCGCGCCGCAACGTCAGCCTGGCGTTGCGTTCGCTACCGAGGAGCGAACTATCCAGTGCGTCGCCGCGATAGCGACCGCTGCCCAGCGCCAGGTCGGCGTACCAGTCGTCGCCGAGGTGGCGCGCCGCGCGCAGCGTCGGTCCCTTGAAGTCGAGACCGCCGAAGTCGCGCTTGTTCCAACCCAGTTGCAGGCCCTGGGGCGTGCGTTCGAGGATTTCCGCCGCCTGCCGCCGCAACTGCTCGCGGTTGTCGCGCGAGTGGCCGTCACCCAGTGCGCCCAGGGCCTCGCCCAGCGCTTCGCCGCCATGGCCGAGACGCACCAGCGCCTCGACCCGCTGCGCCGGATCCAGCTCGCCGCGCTCCAGCAGGCGTTGCAGGGCGGCGCGATTCTGGCTGCGCAGGGCGGCCTGGATCTCTTCGTTGCGCCCGATCTTCAGGCCCCGGCCGCGCGCCCAGGCCAGCCAGTCATCCTTCAGCGGCTCCTGGTTGGTGGCGGCGAGCTGGTCGAGGAACTGCTCGAACCACAGCTGCAGCATCGCCGGCTCGCCATTCCAGGCCCGCCGCGCCTCGCCCTGGGCGAGCAGCGGCCCCTGGGCCACGGCGAGCAGGCGCAGGTAGGCGGCGAAGCTGTCCGGGGTGGCCCTGACCGCCTCGCGGTCGAGCCGCCGGAGCAGTTGCCGGCGCAGGCGCAGGGCCTTGTCCTGGTAGCCGCTGGCATCCAGCGCGTCGGCGTAGGCGGCCTGTACCAGCCAGTCGTTGGGATTGGACTTGAGGTACAGGCGGAACCAGGCCAGCGCCTGATCGTTACGCTCGAGCAGCAGGCTGGCGCTGGCGAACGGCAGCCACAGCGTGCTGTCCCGCAGCGCCAGGCCATGCCACTGCGCCAACAGGGGCACCAGGCTGTCGCGACGGCCACGGTCGATGTAGAACCAGAGCAGGCGTTCGCGCACCAGGTTCTCGCCGGGGAAACGCACCAGGGCTTCCCGGTACAGACGCTCGGCGACGTCGCCATGGCCTTCCTGTTCCGCCAACCGCGCCCTGGCCACCCAGTAATAGGGGCTGCCCTGCGCTTCCGGCAGGCCTTCGGCCTCGGCCAGCAGGCTCTTCAGGGCCGGCCAGTCGTGGAGGTTCTCCGCCAGTTGCAGGGCGCTGGCCAGGCGCCGCGGATCGCGGCTGCGCTGCCAACTGCCGATAAGCACCTGCAAGGCCTGCTGCGGATTGCTGTCCCGGTACAGGGCGATCAACTGGTCCTCGTCGCTGCTGTTCAGGCGGATGTCCAGGGCCAGCATGCGCTCGTAGGCGGCGCGGGCATCGTCGTCCTGCTCCAGGGCCCAGGCCAGCGCCGCGCGCAGGCGCCAGAACTCCGGCTCGCGGATCGCGCGGGTATCCACGCCGGCGAGGACCTTCCAGGCCTGGCGCGGATCGAACAGGTTCCAGTGGGTTTCCGCCCACTGCATGCGTTCCTTGACGCTCAGCGGGAAATGCCGGGCCATCCGCGCCCAGACCCCGGTCTCTTCCTGCAACTGCTGGGTGTGTTCGAGGATCTGCTGCAAGCGCTGCCAGGCCAGGCGCTGTTTCGGATAACCCTGCACGTAGCCGCGCAGCCATGCCTCGCCCTCTTCCGGCGTGCCGCGGGTTTCATGGCTGTAGACCAGCGCATCGAGTTCCTCGTCGGTCATCTGTCGCTGCGCGCCGATGGGCGCCAGCAGCTCGATGGCGCTGTCGAAATCGAACATCTGCAGCGACAGGCGCCAGGCATGCTCGCGCAGGGCCGGGTCATCGGCGCCGGCCAGCAGTTGCTTCCACAGGCCCAGGGCCTGCGGGCCGTTGCCGGTCCATTCGCCAAGGCGCGCGAGATCGGCCAGCAGCGTCCTGTCCTGCGGGCGCAGGGCCAGCAGCTCCTGGCCGACCTCCCAGGCCCGCTCGATCCGCCCGGCGGCCATGTTCAGGCGCAGGTCGGCGGCCAGCGCCTCATGGTCCTCGGGGCGCAATTCGCGCCAGCGCCGGATGAAGCGTTCGGCCAGGTCGTAGCGCTGGCTGCCTTCGGCGGCGCGTACGCCCTCGGCGAGCCAGGCCAGGGTCGATTCATCCTCCGGCAAGGCGTCCAGCCGCTCGTCCAGCAACAACGCCGCCTGTTCGCCGCGCTCGCCAGCGAGCAGGCTGGCGAAGGCCTGGCGCAGATAGGCCAGGCGCTTCGCCGGCTCGGTTTGCGCTTCGGCCAGTTGCCGCTGGATGTCCGCCGCCGGCAGCGGCTCGCCGGAAGCCAGGTACCAGCGCGCCGCCTCGTCCAGCCAGCGCTGCCGGCCCTGCGGGTCGCGGCCGGCCAGTTCGGCAAAGGTCCGCGCCGCCAGGTCCGGCGCGTCCAGGGCCAGGGCATGACGGGCAAGTCGTTCGAGCATGGCGTCGTTCAACGAAACATGCTCGATCTTGCGCAGGCGCTCCAGCAATCGGCGCGTCTGCTCCTCATCCATGCCCTCGGGCCTGGCCAGGGCGCCAAGGATGTCCAGTTCCACCTCGTAGAACGGCGTTGCCAGGCGGTCCTTGCCGCGCAGACGGGCGAGGTGATGACGCGCCTGCTCGAAGTCACCGAGCTTGACCAGCAGATCGATCAGGGTCAGGCGCAGCGCGTCGTTCTCCGGGTGCGCCTGCAACAGCAGTTCGGCGTAGTTCACCGAGACCGCGTCGGGCTCGCCATCGCCGCTGGGCATGAATACTTCTTCGCTGTTGAAGGTCAGCCACAGCACCAGCGCCACCCCAAGAGCGACCGGCAGCAGGGCCCAGGGATTCAGCAGGCGCGCCTGGGGATGCTTGTCAGCGGCAGACGAGTTGGCCATCGCGCACCTGCTCCATCGGCAACTCGAACGTCCACAGGCCGTTGCCGGCCTTTCCCGGGAAGGCCTTGCCGGCCGCACTCAGCCGGCAATCGCCCGCCGCGCGCACCACCAGGCGTAATGGCAGGTGCCCGGCGAAGGCGAACTCGACGCGGCCATCGTCGCGGTAGCGCCAGTGCTTCAGCGGCAGGTTGGCCTCCTCCAGCGCCGGCCGCGGATCGCGGCTGTCGCGCAGGACCAGGCGCGCATTCGCCGCACTCAGGTGCACATAGCGCCCCTGGGGCAGGTCGCGCACGCCCGCGACTCCCGTGGAGCGAGCGAGGTCCGGCCAACCCAGCGCCGGGTCCAGGCGCACCGTGCGCAAGGCGGCGAAGCCGCGCAACTGCCAGCTGCCATCGGCACGCTTGGCCAGGCTGGCGCGATGCAGGCCTTCCAGGCGCGGGATGTAGTCGCTCATCCACAGCGACAACGGATGCTCCGCCTGCATCGCCGCGTAGATCTGGTGCATGGTGCGGATCGAGGCCTGCTTGGTCCCCGAATAGAAGTGGTAGTACAGGTGCAGGCCGCGCAGGCGGCGCGGGCTGTCGGTCAGGGCGAAGGTATCGATGACGCCGCGGAAGCCGTAGTACGGCCCCTGCCAGAGATTGGTGTAGACGTTCTCGTTGATGATCGGCGCGTAGTACTGCACGCCGCCGCGGGTGGGCCGGATCAGCGGGTAGAGTCCGGTCAGCGAGGGAAAGGCCCGGGTCAGCGCGGTATTGCCGCCGTTGACGTTCATCAGCCCGGCGTCGTAGGCGAGCTTGATGGTGGCGGCGTCGGGCAGCGCGTCGCCGGACCAGAAGATCATCTTCACCGGCTTCCGCGGGGTGGTCAGGCGCTGCTCGATGTAGTCGCGGGCCCCGATCACCTCGCGTACGAAGTCGACCTTGTCGTAGCCCGGGATGGCCATCTTGTAGCCATACTGGGCCTCGAAGTTCTCGCCCTGCTCGGCCAGTTGCGGCTGCCAGAAGAACGGATGGCTGAAGGTATGGCTGGCGACCTCGACCTTGTCGTCGGCGAAGATGCGCCGGGCGATCGGCTCCAGCTCCCTGGCCAGGTGCGGGTACATGCCCTTCGGCCCGACCTCGCCTTCGATCACCGAGACCGAGGTGAGGAACGGATAGGGCTTGATGAAGTCCTCCAGCACCTGCTGGCCGGCATAGGGACTGCCGGGCACCTCGGCACGGGAGACGAAGCCGTCGCCATCGATGTGCACGGTGGCGATGCGCCGGCCATTCTCGGTGGTCGCGTCGGGACTCGGCAGCGGCGCAAGGCGCAAGGCCTTGCGCAGGAAGGCGAACGGATCGAGGATCCAGCGCCGGTGCTCGCTACCCTCCTCCAGCACATAGGGCGCCAGGGCGAAGCCGCCCCAGTCGGCGGTCGCCACCGGCACGTACTCCTTGCCGTCGCCCTTGAGCTTGAGCGCCGGGGCCACCCGCGCCGGGTCGAGTACGGTGAGCGCCGGCAGGTCGCGGACCCGGATCACCAGCGGCGCTTCGAAGGCGCCCAGCAGCGCCTGGTCGTGGGTCTCGGTGCTCGGCTTGACCTTGAGCTTCTGCGACAGCCGGCGAATACCCAGGCGCTGCAACAGGCCGTCGTTCTCTGTGGGCAGGCCGGCGAGGAACGCCACCGGCACCTTTTCGTCGAGACGCGCAGCGATCCAGTTGTCGAAGGCGTCGCTGGCCAGCGGCGGTCCACTGGTCATCCAGGTGACTACCCCCGCGTAGAGACCGCTCAGCGGACGTTCGGGCAGCGGCTGGTCGGTGGGCAGGTAGTCGACCCGATAACCGAGGTATTCGAGCAGGCCGCCGAGGTAGACGTGGCCGGGGCTCAGGGTCAGGTCGCCCTCGCGCGGATCGTAGAGCAGCGCGATGCGCCGCGGTTGCACCTCGACGTCGCTCACCCCCAGGTAGTCCAGCGCCGGGGTGCTGACGAACGGCACGTAGCCTTCGCTACGCAGGCGCGCAGCGAGCGCGCGCGCCTCGTCGCGCCGCTCCGGCGGCAGGTAGTCGATGGCGACGATGGGCATGCCCTGGGCGCGCAGGGCATCCAGGTGACCCTTCAGCCAATCGCGATCGTCCTGGGGCACCTCGCGGTATTGCCCGGCAGCGGCGTCCCAACCGGCATGGATCGACTCCACGGCCACCGCCGACGCGACGCCGGGCAACTCCGGCAGCACTTCGAAACCGCGATTGAAAAACAGCTTGAGGCCCGGCTCCTGGCGATGCAGCTGGGCGAGGAAACTGGCCAGCGCCCGGCGCTGGCCCTCGCGGCGCTCCTCGGCCTGTAGCTGGAAGCTGTCCAGGGTATCGAGGAACAGGCCGGCGTAGCCCTGTTTGCGCAGCTCCGCGGCGCGCTTGAGCAGGTACGCCCGCCAGCTCGGCGCGGCGAGGTCCATTACCTGGCTGTTCCAGGCTTGGTTGCGGACCGCGCTCTTGCCCCGGGCCAGGCCGCTATCGGCGATGGCGGCGGCGTCGCCGTCGAACTCGCCGACCGACAGATAGGCGAAGGGCGTGCTGCCCTGCTCTTTCAGATACCCGACATCGGCCGGCTTGAGGTGCGCCGCTTCGAGCACCACCCAGTCGAACTGGGAAAGCTCGGCCAGCGGCGGCCGCTCGGCGTACCAGAACGCCACGCTGGACGGCCCGCCGGCAGCCCCTGCGGCAGCGCCGGCACAAAGCGCCAGCGCCAGGCCGGCAAGCCAGGCGAGCGGGCGTTCGATGGGTCGAAGGATGTTACGGCGGGACGGCAGACGCAGCACGGCGATTCCTTTCTTGCTGAACCGCATGCCCAGCCTACGCGGCAGGGTCGATACCGACCGAAGCGGCAGGTCGGGAGCATGGATGCGGTTTCCGATGGCAACGTCGAATCCCTGACAGTGCGGGCACGGCCAAAGCAGCCGCAGGCGATTAACGTCAATCTAATGACTAAATATGCTAATTGCTAATTTTTTAAGCGGAAACTGTCAATTTTTAGGCACATACATGACGCCATGGTGTCCTTTTGCCTGCCCGTGACGCTTTGCAGGTCAACTCCGCGCTTTCCGAGACACCGGTGTGGCAAAGTGGAAAGCCCAGGTTTCACGCACTTCATCAGGAAAGTCGACGGCCCTCCGGAAGCCCCCGGAAGTCACTTCGTCTAGACCCATCGGTTCGGTAGACGCCGTTCGCTAATAACTAAATATTTATTAAATCCGTGAAACAGGTTGTCTTTTCCGGCCAACGAAAGGCGCCGGGCATTTGGCGCACGCGCGTGCGGTCGCACCGCCTTCAGTTGCGTGCGAGGAACCGCACCAGCCACACCGAGGCGACGCCTATCGCCCCACCCGCCAGTACTTCGGCGACCCGCAGCGAGGCGACCAGGGGCGACTGCTGAATCGCCCAGGAGGCGCAGGCGATGCACGCGCAACGCGCGGCAAAACCTGTCGCGTAGTGACGGAATCCGACGAGGGTGAGGACCGAGGCAAGAGTCGCCAAGGTGTGGACCAATAGAACATGCGGTAGAGCGGCCCCTACCGCGAGGCCGAGCGGTACGCCGAGCAGCGCGCCAAGCCCGCGATCGCGCAGCTTCAGGTGCGCGCTGGCGGCATTGCCGGTAACCACGCTGGCGGACGACCAGATCGCCCACTGGCCGTATTCGATGTGCCGCCACGCCACCAAGGTCGCGCTGCAGGCTACGGCGAGTGTGACCGCCAACACAGCCTGGAGCAGCTCGTCATGCGCGGCCGCGTGGCCCGTCAAGTGCGCCCCACGCCAGCGCAGCAGGGTGCCGTAACGGCGTGCGAGCGCTGCGTGGCGCAAGGTATCGACACCGGCGAGCGCCACCGATGGTAGCGTCGCGACGACGAGATACGGCACCAGGGACAGCGCAGCGCGGTGCGTCGCGGCAACCTCGCAGGCCAGATAGAGCACAGGAATAAAGACGAAATTGCCCAGCGTGCGCAAGCGCGTATCCAGGCCGGATAGCGCGACAGCAGCAGCGGCGAGCGCTGCGCAAGCGATGGCAAACGCCGCTCCCCAGGCGAGCGCGAACGACAAGCCGAGAAAGCCGAGGATGATCGCCACCCCCTGGCCGAGCGCCGCGAGCGGTGCGCCACCGACCCGCTCGACAACGACCGCCACGGAGATCGTCGCGATATTCGCCAGCAGCCAGTTGGCATCGCCGCTGGCGCTGTAGAGCACGAACAGCGGCAGCGACACGGCGAGCGCGCGCCCCATGGCGCGGCCGTCGAACAGGCGTGTCAGCGAGGCGCACACACGACGCGCCGCCTAGAGCGCTGCCAACTGGTCGAGCGTGACGATCCGCGCGATGCCGCCCAGGACCTCGATGGAGCGCCGGTGCTCCTCGTCGCTGGCCGCCGCGCAGGCCTCCTCCAACACCAGCACTTGGTAGTCGCGATCGTGCGCATCGCGCGCGGCGGCCTGCACAGCCCAGGTCGTACTGACACCGGCGAGCACCAGGCGCTCGATCCGCCTCGCCCGCAACACGGCCTCCAGGCGCGTGGCATAGAAGGCGCTGATGCGCGGCTTGAGCACTTCCATCTGCACGGCATCCCGCTTCAGGTCAGGATGAAATGCGCAACCGCGCCCGCAGAGGTCGAGAGCGCCGAGTGCCTGCGCGGCAGCGAAGATCGGCGAATGTTCCGGCAGGTCCGGATAGCCGGGCTCGAAGCCCACCCTCACCGCGATCCGCAGCCAGCCACGCTGCTCGCGACGGCGAGAGCGCGGTTGAAACGCGCGACCACGCCACGCAAGGCGGCCTGTTCTGCACAGCGGGCAATCCTACCGTCGGGATGCATGATATCGACGATGTAGTCGAGACCGATCAGTGCTGTGTTCATCGGGAACTCCTCTTCCATCTGCCGGAACTCAAAGCCCTGGATTCAGGGCTCCTCGAATTGCGCCAGGCGTGTCAGCAACGGACCGGCCGCCGCCAGCAGGGCGCGCTCGCTCTCGTCGAGACAGGCGTGCATGGCACGCACCAGCCATTCTTCGCGCTTGGCGCGGTTGCCGTAGAGATTTCGCCGGCCCTCCGAGCTCAGCGACACGCGGGTTCTGCGCCCATCTTGCGGATCGGCGTGACGGACGATCAGCCCTCCGCGTTCCAGTTCGCGCAGCAGCGCGGCCAGATTCGACGAGCGCATCCGCTCGGCGGCGGCCAGCTCGGAAGGTGTGACGTCGCCGCCAAGGCGGTCGATCGCGCCAAGCACGACCAGTTGCGAGAATTGCACCGGATCGGCCTGCGCCTCGCGACGCAGGCGGCGGGTCAGGGTGGTGACCTGGCTGCGCAGATGCGCTGCCAGTTGGAGATCCTGGTTGGTGGGCATATTTATCTACATAATCATAGCTATATTTTCATAGCAAAATAACACGTCCAACGCCGCCCGCCATGGGAGCCGACCGACGGCACGACAGCTGAAATGAAAGAGCCCCGCACTAGGGCGGGGCTCTTGCTTGCCGTCAGTCCGGTCGCATCAGGGGATGCAGACACCGTGCTGGCTGCTCTGCGCCAGGTCCATCAGCTCGCGGTTGGCCACGGCGTACATGGCGTAGTCGGTACCCGACGCGGCACGCAGTTCGACCAGCATCGCCCGCCAGCGCTCGACCAGCGGCAGGTGTTGTTCCAGCCACAGGCCGACGCGCGCCTCGACCTCCTTCGGTCCGTCCTGCATCTGCAACACCGAGACGGTGATCGCCCGCTGCTGCCAGTCGAGGTCGTCGCGGAACGCCTCGCGGGCCAGCGCCTGCCAGTTGTTCTCCACCGGCAGGTTGGTGATCTGTTGCAGGTACCAGGTAAGGTCCAGCGCGCTGCCCACGGCGAAATAGGCCTTGGCCACTTCCGCGGTGTCCTGGCCGGTCACGTCGGACGCCTCGATGATCGGCAGCAGCGTATACAGGTGGCTGGTGCCGGCCACCATGCGTGCCAGCAGTTCCGGTACGCCGGCGTCGACGTAGGTCTGGTAGCGCGCCTGCCACAGCTCGCGGGTCGGCCCTTCGAGCAGCTCGTTGAGCTTCAGGCCGAGGGCGGCGATGCGCGGGCCGAAGTGGGCCACGTCGCGCGCCGCGTCCAGCTCGTTGCGGCGGCTGCGGAGGAACCAGCGGGTGGCGCGGCGACCGAGACGCATCAGTTCGTCCATCAGGGTCAGCTGGATATCAGCGGGCACCTGGTAGTCGAGGTTCTCGATCTGGCGGAACCAGTGCGGCAGGTGGAACACGTCGCGAACGATCACGTAGGCCCCGGCGACGTTGGCCGCGCTCATGCCGGTGGACTCCTTCAGGCGCTGCACGAAGGTGATGCCCATGTGGTTGACCAGGTCGTTGGCGATCTGCGTGCTGACGATCTCGCGCTTCAGGCGATGGCGGCGCATGGCGTCGCCGAACTTCTCCGCCAGCAATGCCGGGAAGGCGGTCTCCATGTCGCGGGTCAGGTAGTCGTCGTCCGGCACCAGCGATTTCAGCAGCGATTCCTTGAGGTCGATCTTGCTGTAGGAGATCAGCACCGACAGCTCGGCGCGGGTCAGCCCCTGGCCGGCACTGATGCGTTCCGCCAGCTCCTCGTCGGAAGGCAGGAACTCCAGGGCGCGATCGAGCTTGCCGCGCGCCTCGAGGTCGCCCATCAGCCGCTTGTATTCGGCGATCCGCTCGCGGGCGCGGCGTTGCGCCAGGGACAGCGCCTGGGTCTGCTTGTAGTTGTTGCCCAGCACCAGGGCGCCGACCGCGTCGGTCATCTTCACCAGCAGCGCGTTGCGCTGCTTCTCGGTCATGTCGCCGGCCTGCACCACTTCGTTGAGCAGGATCTTGATGTTGACCTCATGGTCGGAGCAGTCCACGCCACCGGCGTTGTCGATGAAGTCGGTGTTGTTGGCACCGCCGTGCAGGCCGAACTCGACCCGCGCCAGTTGGGTCATGCCCAGGTTGCCGCCCTCGCCCACCACCTTCGCGCGCAGCTCGCGGCCGTCGACGCGCAGACCGTCGTTGGCCTTGTCACCGACATCGGCGTGGGTTTCCTTGCTCGACTTCACGTAGGTGCCGATACCGCCGTTCCAGAGCAGGTCGACCGGCGCCTTGAGCAGCGCGTGGATCAGCTCGGTGGGCGCCAGCCTGTCGGCCTGGATGTCGAAGCGCGCCTGCATTTCCGGGGTGATGGCGATGCTCTTGGCGCTGCGCAGGAAGATCCCGCCGCCGGCGGAGATCAGCTTGGCGTCGTAGTCGGCCCAGCTCGAACGCGGCAGGTTGAACAGGCGCTGGCGCTCGACGAAGCTGCTGGCGGCGTCCGGGTTCGGGTCGATGAAGATATGCATGTGGTTGAAAGCGGCCACCAGTTGCAGCTTGTCCGACATCAGCAGGCCGTTGCCGAACACGTCGCCGGCCATGTCGCCGATGCCGATGACGCTGATGTTGTCCTTCTGCACGTCGATGCCGCGCTCGCGGAAGTGCCGTTGCACGCTGACCCAGGCGCCCTTGGCGGTAATCCCCATGCCCTTGTGGTCGTAGCCGGCGGAGCCGCCCGAGGCGAAGGCGTCGCCGAGCCAGAAGCCGTACTCGGCGGCGATGCCGTTGGCGATGTCGGAGAAGGTCGCCGTGCCCTTGTCCGCTGCGACCACCAGGTAGGGATCGTCCTCGTCGTGGCGGACCACGTTGGCCGGCGGCACCACTTCGCCTTCCTTGAGGTTGTCGGTGATATCGAGCAGGCCGGAAATGAAGATCCGGTAGCAGGCGATCGCCTCGGCCTGGATCTCGTCGCGGCTACCGCCAAGCGGCAGGCGGCGCGGGACGAAGCCGCCCTTGGCGCCGACCGGCACGATCACCGCGTTCTTCACCTGCTGGGCCTTGACCAGGCCGAGCACCTCGGTGCGGAAGTCTTCCTCGCGGTCCGACCAGCGCAAGCCGCCGCGAGCCACCTTGCCGCCGCGCAGGTGCACGCCCTCGACGCGCGGCGAGTAGACGAAGATCTCGTACTTGGGCACCGGCCTGGGCAGCTCCGGGATGGCCTTCGGGTTGAACTTGAAGCTGAAGTAGCTCTTGTTCTGGCCGTTGCCGTCGGGCTGGTAGAAGTTGGTCCGCAGGGTCGCCTTGATCAGGTCGAGGTAGCGCCGCAGGATGCGGTCCTCGTTGAGCACCTGGACTTCGTCGAGGGCGCCGAGGATCGCCTGCTCCAGCTTCTGTTGCTTGTCTTCCAGGTCTTCCGCGGTGAGTTTGCGCGCCAGGTAGAAGCGGGTCTTGAACAGCCGCACCAGCTCGCGGGCGATGTCGGTGTGAGCATTCAGCGCGCTGGCGATGTAGCCGAGGTCGAAGCCCAGGCGGATCTGCTTCAGGTAACGCGCGTAGGCACGCAGCAGGGCGACGTCGCGCCACGGCAGGTTGGCGGTCAGCACCAGGCGGTTGAAGGCGTCGTTCTCGGCGTCGCCGCTGACGATGTGGACGAAGGCGTCCTGGAGGATCTCGTTGAGCTGCTGGATGTCCACGTCCAGCCCTTCGGCGTAGGTGAAGGCGAAGTCGTGGATCCAGTATTCGCGGCCGTTCTGGTGGCGCAGGCGGTAGGGGAATTCGCCGAGCACGCGCAGGCCGAGGTTCTCCAGGATCGGCAGGACGTCGGACAGGGCCAGCGGGGTGTCGGCGTGGTACAGCTTGCAGTGCAGTTGCTGCTCGCCCTGCGCCAGCGGCTGGTAGAAGCTCATCACCAGCGGGCGCTGCTCAGAGAGGCTGAGCAGGTGCTGCAGGTCGACCACCGCGAAGTGCGGGGCGAAGCGCTCGCGGTAGCCGGCCGGGAAGCCTTTCGGGAAGTCGGCCAGGACGTTGGTGCCCTTGGCCTCGCCGAGGTTTTCCACCACCAGGCTGCTGTAGTCGTCCTGCCAGGAACGGCAGGCCTGGATCACTTCTTCCTCCAGGCGCGCCGGGTCGATGTCGATGCGCGACTTCGGGTCGACGCGGAGGATGAACTGCACGCGGGCCAGCACCGACTCGGAGAAGAAGGTCCAGAACTCGCAGTCGCTGGCTTGCAGGCGCTCCATCAGGACCTGCTGGATCTTCAGGCGCGTCTCGGTGGAATACACGTCGCGCGGCACGTAGGCCAGGCAGTAGCAGAAGCGGCCGTAGGGGTCCTTGCGCAGGAACACGCGGATCTTGTTGCGCTCCTGGATGCGGACGATCGCCAGGGCGGTGCTGAACAGCTCGTCCACCGGGGTCTGGAACAGGTCGTCGCGCGGCAGTACTTCCAGCACCTGGGCCAGTTCCTTGCCGAGGTGGGCCTTGGTGTCGAAACCGGAGCGCCGCATCACTTCGGCGACCTTGCCGCGGATGAAGGGAATGTCGTTGACGCTCTCGTTGTACACCGAGGAGGTGAACAGGCCCATGAAGCGGCACTCGCGGATCACCCGGCCCTTGCCGTCCAGCTCGCGGATCGACACGTAGTCCGGGTAGGCCGGGCGGTGCACGCGGCTCGGATGGGCAGCCTTGGCGAAGGACAGCAGGACCGGTTCGCGCAGGTAGGCGACGGCATAGTCCTCGATGTGCAGGTCATCCTTGCTCAGGCCGGCGCGCAGCAGACGGGTCAGGCCGAGGAAGGATTTCTCGTCGTAGACCATGCGCCCGCCGTCGGCCTCGTCGGCGACGCTGAATTCCTCGTAGCCGAGGAAGGTGAAGTGGTTGTCCAGCAGCCATTCGAGATAGCTGCGCACTTCCTTCAGCTCCTCCGCCGGCACCTTCAGCTTGGCCTTGCCGAGCCAGGCCAGCAGTTCGAGGGCCTTGGCCTTCATCGGCTCGAAGTCGGCGACGGTCACGCGCACTTCGCCGAGCACCTCCAGGAGGGCCTTCTCCAGCGCCCGCAGTTCGCCGGCGTGGGCACAGCGGTCGATCTCCAGGTACATCAGCGATTCCTGGCTGACGTCCTTGCCCTGGGTGCCCTTGGGCAGGATTTCCTTCAGCTCGCCCTTGGCCGAGCGGCGCACGCTGAGGACGTTGGTCTGCAGGGTATGGATGCTGTAGCCGCGGCGGTTCAGTTCCATGCGCACCGAGTCGACCAGGAACGGCAGGTCCGGGTGCAGCACTTCCACCGCGGTGTGGGTGGATTGCCAGCCGTGCTTCTCGTAGTCGGGGTTGTATACGCGGACTTCGGGCTGGTCGCGGTCGAAGCGCTCCAGCAGGCGCCAGGCGGAAAGGGTGCAACCGACCAGGTCGGAAAGCCGACGCTGGGTCAGTTCATCGAGGGAGATCAGGCTGAAGAACTGTTCGGCGAACAGCGTGACTTGTGGTAACGCCTTGTCGCCGAGGTGCTGCGCCAGTGCCGTCTGCAGTTGATGCTGGAAATCGGCTTTGCTGGCCGCGGTGAAGAACGCCATGGTTGTACTCCGCTTGGCTTGTTATTTCATGGAGGCGAGCGGTTCGCGGGAAAGGTCGCGAGCAACGCACCTTCGGACCGACCCTCGCTGCGTCCATGAAGTTCAGCAGAAGCTGAGCATTAATCCAGGCAGGCAGGCGCACAGCAAAGGCTGACCGGGAACCGCCCTTTTTCGGCGAGCGACCCGCCGGTCATATCCGACAGAGCTTAACGAGCCGGCAAGGCAAAACACTTACCGTGCTGCGACATATTCGTTCACCCCGGGAGCATCGGCTCACTGCACCGGCAGGAAATGCATGAACAGCAGTCCCTGGGCGTAGTTCACGCTGATCCGCCGGTAGCGTTCGCCGAGCACCTCGGCGAGCAGGTCCAGGCGCGCGACGATCTTGGCGAACTCGCGGGCGTAGCTGAGGTTGCTGGCGTCGTCGGTGAGGGCGTTGGAAAGCAGCAACGGGGCACCCTTGTCGTCCTTGCGGGTAGCCAGCATCCAGGTGGCGACCTCGACGTTGCGCGCGGCGTTGTAGACGTACTGCGCGTCGATCCCCTGATAGACGTAGAACTCGGTGCGCCCGCCATGGGCGGTGATCAGCATGCTGGCCAGGGAGTAGATGAAGGCACCGACGCGGTCGCCCTTGAACGCCGGATCGAGGGAGTAGGACAGCGCGGCGATGTCGCGGCGGCCGCCCAGGTCGCTGAGTTCGCGGTTCTGCTCGATGGCCCGGCGGATCGCCAGCTCGGCGTCGGCCTGGCTCGGCAGGCCGGTCTTCTTCCATTCGGCGGGATTGCGCTTGTACAGCTTCCAGAGCAACTGGTAGAGGCTTTGCAGGTTGTCGCGCATGGCCAGGGTGGCCATGCGATCGGCATCGGTCTGGAGGAATTCGCCGGCGCGCATCGAACCCTGGCTGGTGTCCTCGCCGGCGGCGTTGCGCGGCGCGTTCGAACATCCGCTGGCGAGCGCGCCGAGCAGCAACAGCAGCCCGCCGACCCAGCGCCGCCACCCACGCCGGGCGCGGCCCTCCCCCTTGCGCCGGGCAAGCCCCGGCAATGTCGCTCCTGACAAACGCTCTGTCCATTCGCTGTTCGCATCGCGGAAACCGACCCGCCTGAGCCGGCGAAGTTCCCCGGGCGCGTCGATCCGCCACGCTTCGCGAGGCAGGTCACGGCGAGAGGCGGAGGCTTTTCACCGGCATACCCGCGCGGGTTCACGAATAGGCGCGGCACGAGCGTCGGAGAGTACGCTAGGCAGTCGCCGTGCGCTAACATGTGCGGGATCGGGGGGCGTCATCCGCCGCAGAGCGGAGCCTTCTCCCCGCCCGCGCGCGCCGGCCTCGCCGTGCGCCACCGAGCGACACCCCAGCAGGCCTTGGAACCGGTAGTCCAGACAATGAGCAACGAGCCAGAAAGCACGCAGCACAAGAGCGCCCTGCAGGGACTGAAGGGCTACCTGTCGAGCCAGATCCTCGGCCAGGAAAAACTCGTCGACCGCCTGCTGATCGCGCTGCTAGCCGACGGCCACCTGCTGGTGGAAGGCGCGCCGGGACTGGCCAAGACCAAGGCCATCAAGGACCTCGCCGAAGGCCTCGAAGCCGAGTTCCACCGTATCCAGTTCACTCCCGACCTGCTCCCCGCCGACATCACCGGCACCGAGATCTACCGTCCGGAGACCGGCACCTTCGTGTTCCAGCAAGGCCCGATCTTCCATCACCTGGTGCTGGCCGACGAGATCAACCGCGCCCCGGCCAAGGTGCAATCGGCGCTGCTCGAAGCCATGGCCGAGCGCCAGGTTTCGGTCGGCCGCAGCACCTACGACCTGCCACAGCTGTTCCTGGTGATGGCGACACAGAACCCGATCGAACAGGAAGGCACCTACCCGTTGCCGGAAGCCCAGCTCGACCGCTTCCTCATGCACGTCAAGATCGGCTACCCGGAGGCCTCGGTGGAACGCCGCATCCTCCAGCAGGCGCGTGGCGAGGCACTGAACGGCGAGGCCCGGCCGGAGCGCCGGGTGACCCAGGAAACCATCTTCGCCGCGCGCCAGGAAATCCTCGGCCTGTACATGGCCGACGCGGTGGAGGAATACCTGGTGCAACTGATCATGGCCACCCGCACCCCGGCCAAGCACGACGCGGAACTCGCCGAATGGATCTCCTACGGCGCCAGCCCGCGCGGCTCCATCGCCCTCGACCGCTGCGCGCGCGCCCACGCCTGGCTGGGCGGACGCGACTTCGTCAGCCCCGAGGACATCCAGGCGGTGCTGTTCGACGTGCTGCGCCATCGCCTGATCCTGACCTTCGAGGCGGAAGCCGCCGGCATCGACCAGGACCGGGTCGTGCAGCGCATCCTCGACGTGGTCGCCGTGGCCTGAGGCCGCCGCCATGCTGAGCGCCGCCCCTGGCGTCGAACTGGGCCTCGACGAGCTTCTGGAAATGCGCCACCGGCTCCACGAAGCGCGCCTGTTCTCCTCGCAGAACCGCCGCAGCCCGCTGGTCGGCCTGCATCACTCGCGCCTGCGCGGACGCGGCGTGGACTTCGACCAGGTGCGCATCTACCAGCCCGGCGACGACGTACGGACCATCGACTGGCGCGTCACCGCGCGCACCCGCGAGCCGCACACCAAGCTGTTCCACGAGGAACGCGAGCGACCGGTGTTCGTCCTGGTCGAACAGAGCCAGCGCCTGTTCTTCGGCTCCGGCCTGTGCTTCAAGGCAGTGCTGGCGGCACGCGCGGCGGCCTTCATCGGCTGGTCGGCGCTGGCCCACAACGACCGTATCGGCGGCCTGGTATTCAGCGACCGCGACTGCCACGAAATCAAGCCGCGACGCAGCAAGCACAGCCTGCTGCAACTGTTCAACCAGCTATTGCGGGCCAATCGCGAGCTGCGCGAGACGCCGGCCGAGCGACCTGGCGAACTGTTCGGCCTGGCCCTGCGCCGCGCCCGCGAAGTGCTGCGCCCGGGCAGCCTGATCCTGGTGCTGTGCGACGAGCGCACCCTCAATGACGTCGCCGAGCAGCAACTCAGCCTGATCGCACGTCATACCGACCTGGTGCTGCTGCCGCTGTCCGACCCGCTCGACCATGCCCTCCCCGCCGCCGGACTGCTGCGCTTCCGCGAAGGCGCCGCCGACCTCGAGCTGGACACCCACGCCGACGAGCTGCGCCAGGCCTATCGCGAGCTGGCCGAGGCGCGCCGCGCGCGCTGGCAGCGGCTGGCCCAGCGACTGGGCGTGCCGCTGCTGCCGCTGTCGACCCAGGAAGACCTGGTGGAGCAGTTGCGGGACCTGCTGGAACAACACCAGCCGGGGTATCGCGCATGAATCCGCTCGACCGGCTGGAACCGCTGATCGCCCCCCCGCCCATCGGCTGGTGGCCGCCGGCGCCCGGCTGGTGGCTGCTGGCCGCCCTGCTGCCGTTGCTCGGTTGGGGGCTCTGGCGACTGCGCCGGCACCTGCCGCGGCGCACCATCGCCACCCGCGGCGAAGCGCCGCTGGATCCGCTGCGCGAAGCAGCCCTGGCCGAACTGGCCGCGCTTGCCAAGCCCTACGGCAGGGCTTCCGCCGGGCCCTGGCTGCAGGCCATCAACGGCCTGCTCAAGCGGGTCTGCAGGGCGCGCTGGCCAGATAGCGGCAGCCACGCCCTCAGCGGCCGCGCCTGGCTGGCGTTCCTCGACAACCGTTGCCCGGCCGCCGGCCTGACCCGCTGGATGATCCTGGTGGAAGGCGGCTACCGCGCCGACTGCACCCTCGACGACAAGGCCGTGGACGGCCTCAACGCCGCCGTCGCCACCTGGATTCGCAAGCATGTTTGAGTTCGCCTGGCCCTGGGTCTTCGCCCTCGCCCCGTTGCCCTGGCTGCTGCGCCTGGTGCTGCCGGCCGCCGACAGTGGCGAGGCGGCGCTCAAGGTGAGCTTCCTCGACGAACTCGAAAGCCTCGCCGGACGCCGTGCCCGCGCACGCCTGCCGGCCTGGCGGCAGCAGGTGCGCTTCGCCCTGCTCTGGTTCCTCCTGCTGCTCGCCGCGGCCCGCCCGCAGTGGGTCGGCGAACCCCTGCCGCTACCCGCCAGCGGCCGTGACCTGCTGCTCGCGGTGGATGTCTCCGGCTCCATGGACTACCGCGACATGCGCTGGCAGGACGACGAGATCAGCCGCCTGGAACTGATCAAGAAACTCTTCGGCGACTTCATCGAAGACCGTCGTGGCGACCGCGTCGGCCTGATCCTGTTCGGCAGCCAGGCCTACCTGCAGGCGCCGCTGACCTTCGACCGGCACACCGTGCGGGTCTGGCTGGACGAGGCGCAGATCGGCATCGCCGGCAAGAACACCGCGATCGGCGACGCCATCGGCCTGGCGGTCAAGCGCCTGCGCCAGCGGCCCGCGGAAAGCCGGGTGCTGGTGCTGATCACCGACGGCGCCAACACCGGCGGACAGATAGCCCCGCAGATCGCCGCGCAACTGGCCGCCGAGCAACAGGTGAAGATCTACACCATCGGCGTCGGCGCCGACCCGCAGCAGGGCGGCGTGCCCGGCCTGTTCGGCTTCAACCCGGGGCTCGATCTCGACGAGCCGACCCTGCGCGGTATCGCCGAGATCACTGGCGGCGAATACTTCCGCGCGCGATCCAGCGCCGAGCTGGAAAGCATTTCCGCGACCCTCGACCGCCTCGAACCGGTCGCCCAGCAGACTACCCGGGCGCGCCCGGCCCTGGCGCTGTACAGTTGGCCGCTGGCCGCCGCCCTCGGCCTGAGCGTGCTGCTGGTGGCGCTGGAACTCTGGCCACGGGAAAACCGGACCTGGCCGCGCCGCCGTTCCGGGAGGCAACCATGAACCTGTTGCTGGACGCCTGGCCGCACTGGCTGCGCCCCTACTGGCTGCTGCTGGCGCCGCTGCTTGGCTGGTTGCTGTGGAAGCTGCTGCATCGCCAGCGTCGTGCCGGACGCTGGCAATTGCTGCTGCCGACGGCCTTCCAGCCCTGGCTGCTGGTCGGCGGCGCCGGGCGGCAGAACCGCATGCCCTGGATCTGCCTCGGCATCGCCTGGCTGCTGGCCCTGCTGGCCTTGCTCGGGCCCAGTTGGCAGCAACTGGAACAGCCCTCGATGAAGCGTAGCGACCCGCTGGTGGCGATCCTCCAGCTGACTCCCGGGATGCTTGCCGGCGACCTGTCGCCGACCCGCCTGGAACAGGCCCGGCGCAAGCTGCTCGACCTGCTTCGCACGCGCAACGACGCGCAGACCGCGATCGTCGTCTACGCCGGCAGCGCGCATACCCTGGTGCCGCTGTCGGACGACCAGCTCACCGCGCGCAACCTGCTCGACGCCCTGAAACCTTCGATCATGCCCGAGCCCGGCCAGCGCGCCGACCTCGCCGTGCGCCAGGCCCTCGACCTGCTGGAACAGGGCGCCCAGGGCCGCGGCCGCCTGCTGCTGCTGACCAGCGGGCTGAGCGAACCCGAGCGCCAGGGCATCCGCAGCGCCCTCGAGCACCGGACGGCGCGCCTCGCCGTGCTCGGCGTCGGCACGCCGAAGGGCGCTCCGGTGCAGCAGGAGGATGGCAGCTTCCTCAAGGACGACCAGGGCGGCATCCTCCTGCCCAGGCTCGACGAAAGCGGGCTGCGCCGCTTCGCCGCGGAGATCGGCGCCGGCTACCAGCGCCTGCGGCCGAACGACCGCGACCTCGACAGCCTCGGCCTGCTGGCCCGCGGCGGCACGCTGGAGGAAGACCGCGAGAACGCCCTGCTGCGCCTGCAGCGCTGGGCCGACCAGGGTTACTGGCTGCTCCTGCCGCTGCTCCTGCTGGCCGCCTGTGCCGGACGGCGCGGCTGGCTGTTCTGCCTGCCGCTGTTGATGCTGAGCCTGCCGCAACCGGCCATGGCCTTCCAGTTCGAAGACCTCTGGCTGCGTCCGGACCAGCAAGGCCAGCGCCTGTTGCAACGGGGCCAGGCGGACGAGGCGGCGAAGCGCTTCGAGGACTTCCGCTGGAAAGGCCTGTCGCTCTACCAGGCCCGCGACTACGCCGCCGCTGCCCAGGCCTTCGCCCAGGGCGACCAGGCCGACGATCACTACAACCGTGGCAACGCCCTGGCCCGCCAGGGCGAACTGGAAGCCGCCGTCGACGCCTACGAACAAGCCCTGGAGCGCCAGCCGCAACTGGTCGCCGCGCAACGCAACAAGGCCCTGGTCGAGGAACTGCTGCGCCAGCGCCAGGAACAGGCGGCGCAGCAGCAGGCCGGCGAGAACAAGGAACAGCGCCAGGAAGCGAGCCAGCAGAGCCCGCCATCCGGAAGCAGCCAGCGGCCGCCGCGCGATGCGGCGACCGTCGATGCGCAGAAGGCCCAGGCCGCGGCGCCCTCGACCAGCCTGCCGGAAGACGAAGGCGAGAAGACCGCCGGAGCACCCGGCCAAGCGCAGCCGCAGCCCGACGCCGAGGACGAGCGGACGGGCGACGAGGAAGCCGACGACGGACTCGACGACGAACGTCGCCAGGCCCTCGAGCAATGGCTGCGACAGATTCCCGACGATCCCGCCGAGTTGCTGCGGCGCAAGTTCTGGTACCAACAGCAGCAACGCCAGGAAGCCACGCCATGATCCGCCTGTTCTGCAGCCTGCTTCTCGCGCTCCTCTGCGTCTCCGCCCACGCCAGCTTCAGCGCCAGCGTCGACCGCGCCCGCCTGACCGAAGGGGAAAGCGTCGAACTGACGCTGGAATCGGACGACCCGACCCTCTTCGGCAAGCCCGACCTGAGCCCGCTGGACGCCCTCTTCGAGGTCCTCGGCACGCGCCAGGTCAACCGTCTCGCCACGCAGAACGGCCGGGCCCAGGCCACCACCCGCTGGATCGTCACCCTCCTGCCGAAGCAGAGCGGCTACGTGGCGATCCCGCCGATCAGCCTCGGCGCCAGCAGCACCCAGCCGATCAGGCTGCACGTACTGGAGGCGCGCGACCGCGCCAAGAGCAGCAAGCTGGCGCCGGTCTTCATCGATGCCAGCGTCGACCAGGAGACGGTCTACGTGCAGGCCCAGGCGATCCTCACCCTGCGCATCTACCACTCGGTGTCGCTATACGACGACAGCAGCCTGACCCCGCTGGCGATGAACGACGCGAAGGTCGAACAGCTCGGCGAGGCGCGTACCTACGAGAAGGAGATCAACGGCATCCGCCACGGCGTGATCGAGGTGCGCTACGCGATCTTCCCGCAGAAGAGCGGCACCCTGGAGATTCCTGCGCAAGCCTTCAGCGCGACCCTGGTCGACCGTGGCAGCGACGACTACAACCCCTTCGGCCCGCGCCCCGGCCGGCAGATGCGGGTGACTTCGCCGAGCATCCCGCTGCAGGTCCGGCCCAAGCCTGCCGACTATCCGGCCGACGCGCCCTGGATGCCGGCCCGCGCGCTGAGCATCAGCGAAAGCTGGAGCCCGCAGCCGGAGCAGGCACAGGTCGGCGAATCGCTGACGCGCAACGTGCTGCTGAAGGTCGAGGGGCTTTCCGGCACCCAGCTTCCGCCGTTGCCGCTGCCCGACGTGCAAGGCCTGCGGCGCTACCCGGACCAACCGCAGCTGGCCGACCAAAGCACCGACCAGGGCCTCATCGGCAGTCGCGAGGAACGCGAGGCGCTGGTGCCTGAGCAGGCCGGGCGCATCGAGTTGCCGGCGCTCGAAGTGGTCTGGTGGAACACCCGCGAAGACCGCCTGGAGCGCACCAGCCTGCCACCGCGCACCCTGGAAGTGGCCGCCGCGCCGCAGGCAGAGGCGGAGCCGCCGGCGGCGGCGCTGCCGCTCGGCGAACGCCTGGAGCCGACGCTCTGGCCCTGGCAACTGGCTACCGCCGTGCTGGCCCTGACCACCCTGCTCGGCTTCGGCCTCTGGTGGCGCGCCCGCCAGCTGCCGGCGGTGATCCGCGCCGCAGCCAACGGCCCGAGCAGCCGCAGCCTGCTCGACGAGCTGCGCCGCGCCTGCCTGGCCAACGATCCCCAGGCGACCCGCCAGGCCCTGGACGCCTGGGCTCGTCAGCAACCCGATACCCTGGCCGACATGGCGGCCCGCTTCGTGCCGCTGTCCGACGCCCTGGATGGCCTCAACGGCGCGCTGTACAGCGAGAGCGGCCATTCCTGGCAGGGCGAGGACCTGTGGCGGGCGATCCGCGCCCTGCCCACCACGGAACAAGCGCCGGCGGGAGCGGTCGACAATGGCGGCCTGCCACCGCTCTATCCGCGCTGAACGGCGCTATGGTTAGGACTGGCACGACATTCCGATTCCGCAAGAGGGCCCGCATGCGCTTCCGTACCCTGTACCTCGTCCTGTGCGGCCTGCTCCTGGGCCACGCCGCGACGGCCGCCGAACCGCCGACCGCGCCCACGCCGCCGACGCAGCCGGCCGAAGGGCCGGGCGGCGCGGCCTATCGCCATGCCAGCGTGCATCAGTGGCACTTCGGCGAAGGCGCTCGCGAATACTGGGTGTTCACCCCCGAGCAACCGGTCCCCGGCAACGCTCCGCTGGTGATCTTCCTGCACGGCTGGAGCGTGATGCAGCCGGACCTCTACCGCGCCTGGATCGACCATATCGTCCGCCGCGGCATGGTGGTGGTCTACCCGCGCTACCAGCCGGACCTGAAGACGCCCAACGCAGACTTCCTCGACAATGCCGCCGGCGCCCTCGGCGACGCCCTCAGGCGCCTGCAGGCCGGCGAGCTGGGGGTGCGCCCGCGGCTGAACCAGGTCGCCTACCTCGGCCACTCCGCCGGCGGACTGCTCGCCGCCAACCTGGCGGCCGCCAGCGAACGCCTGAAGCTGCCGGCGGCGAAGGCGCTGATGGTGGTCGAGCCCGGCAAGAGCCAGGGCAAGCGCTGGGACGGCGTGGCCCAGGAACGCCTGTCGGGGCTGGCCAAAGGTACCCTGCTGCTGGCGGTCTGCGGCGACGAGGACAGCCACGTGGCCTGCACCGACGCCAAGCGCATCTACCGCCAGAGCCGGCACATTCCGCCCAGCGACAAGAACCTCCTGCTGCTGCGCAGCGATCGCCACGGCGCTCCGCCGCTGCTGGCCAACCACGCGGCGCCCACCGCGCCGGTATTCGGCCCGCAGTATCCGAAGGAAGAAGACAGCGACTGGTTGCTCGACCGCGTCGAGAAGCGCCTCGAAGTCCAGCAGGCCGAAGGCCGCTATACCGGCCACGACCCGCTGGTGATCGACGCCCTCGACTGGTACGGCACCTGGAAGCTGTTCGATGGCCTCACCGACGCGGCGTTCTACAACCGCAACCGCCAGTACGCCCTGGGCGCTACGCCGGAGCAGACCGGCATGGGCCAATGGAGCGACGGCACCCCGGTGAAGCCGATCAAGGTGCTCAAGTAGCCAGCGCTAGAAGTCGTAGCTCAGGCGCAGGTTGACGGCGCTGCCGGCGACCCGCTCGCCTTTCGTCCCCTGCAGCTCCAGGCTGCCCTGCAACGGACCGCGGCGGGCGTGCAGCGCCATCCCCGCACTGAACAGGTCGCGCCCCCGATGGGCCGAAACCTGCTTCAGGTCGACGCCCTGCAGGCTAGCCTCGGTGTGGCTCGCCGGCACTCCCAGGGCACGCTCGTAGCCCAGGTTCAGCTCCGGCTCCAGCGACCAGTCGGCCACCCGCAGGCTGCGCGCGACGCTCAGTTCCAGGGTGGCGAAGGTCGCATCCCTGGCCGCGCGGTCGACGTCCAGCGCCAGCTCGCTGTGCTTTTCGCGGAAACCTTTCCATTCCGTGCGGGTCGCCAGCAGGCCGACCCGCGGCTCGACCCGCCAATCGTCCTTGCGCCAGCGGTAGCCGCTCTTGACGCTGGCGTGGTAGAGCCAGCCCTCGCTGTCGCCCTTGGCCGTGGCAAAGCCCGGCAGGCGCCGCTTGCTGGCGGCGTCGAGGTAGCCGGCGCCGAGCATGGCACTGACGTAACCGCCCTGTTCCAGGCTGTCGAAGGCGTGTAGCAAGCCCACGGCGAGCTGGGTGATGTCCAGCTCGACCTTGCCGCCGGCGCTGTTGATCCGTCCCTTGGTCTGCGCCAGCGTCGCGCCGCCCTGGGTTCGTTCGTCGAGCGCCTGGACCAGGCCCAGGGCAATGCCGTCGCTACGCACGCGACTGCCGCTGACGCCTGAGCGCCCCTCGTTGCGCAAGCCGGAAGCGAGCCCCTGGAACCACAACCGCGGCGCCTGCCCGGGCTGCGCCCAGGAAAGCTCGCCGAACATCGCGCGATCCACTTGCGACGGCTGCCGACTCAGGTAGGCCAGGCTGTCGGCATACACCTGGCCGCCGGCGCTGCGTGGCAGGCCAGCAAGATCGCCGCGCGCCAGGCTGGCCTGCAGCCAATCGTTGTAGGCGCCGGGGCGCAGGGCGATGGGCCGGTCACGGAGCGCGTTCAACGCCGCCGCGGAACGCCCGGCGTTGCCTTGTAGGTTGACCTGCCCCGGCAGGTCGAGCGGAGCCAGGGCCAGGGCGATGCCATCCGCAGCGAAGCGCAAGTCGTGGCGCAGGCCCCGCGCGGCCAGGCCCGGCGCCTGTTGCAAGGCATCGAAACCGCCCTGGTAGGTGGCGCCCCGCGCGACCGTCAGGAACTTCTGCCCCGCCCCCGCCGCATCGGCCGCCGTCAGTTGCAGCCGCCCGCCCAACCGGGCGAAAGCAGCCGCGCCGTCGAGGCGGATCGGCGGTTGCCCGCCCAGCGCCACCCGGGTCGTGCTCGACGGCGACAGTTCGAGCGAGCGGGTGAAACTCGGCGCGCCCGCGAGGCGGTCGGCGGCGAGCACGCCGTCGATCCGGGTCGGCGCGGCAATGGTGCCGCCGCCGCCCAGCTCGCCGGCCCGGGCTACCCTCAACCCCGGTCCTTCGAGCGTGCCGTCCACCACCAGGCGCCCGCCGCGAACCTCGCTGGCGGCAGAGAACCGGTTGCGCCCAGCGAGCGCCAGTTCGCCGGCCTCGACCGCGACCCCGGCGAAACGGTTATCGCCCGACAGCCGCAGCGCGCCGCTGCCGGCCTTGCCAAGCATGCCACCGGCGCGGATGTCGTTGTTCCAGGCATCCCTGGCATTCCAGCCGCCGCGCGCCGCGTCCAGCGTCACCCGCTGATCGCCGAACAGTTGGCCTGGTCCACGTACCGCCCGGGCCAGGTCCAGCAACCCCCAGCCGAAACGCGCGTCGACCCCAGGCTCGCCAAGATCGACGGCGGTGCTCAACATGGTCATCCGCACCTGCGCCATGTCCATGTAGGGAAAACGCTCGGCCAGCAATGCCGCGCTGGCGCTGACTAGCGGCGTGGCGTAGGAGGTACCGCTCTGGTCGGCATAGGTGTAGGTCAAGCGTTCGGCCGAGGCACCGTTCGCCGCGGCCACGTACATGTCGCCGGGCGCCGCCAGGCACCAGTCTTTCGTCACCCCGCACTGGTTGGAGTAGTCGGTGAGGTCGCGGTCCGGACCCAGCGCGACCACGCTGAGGAAACCGCTTTCCAGTCCGGGCATGAAGCGCGGCAAGGTGGCGAGCAAGCCGGGCTGCGCGCGGCTTTCGTTGCCGGCTGCGAACACCAGCAGGCGCCCGTCGCGCACGCCGTCGGCCAGGGCATTCAGGTAGGGATGCGGCGCTGCGGGATCGATCGCCGCATAAGCGGCATCCACCGCGGCGGCGTCATTGCCGATAGGATCGTCGTTGTAGCTGTTGTTGATGATCCGTACCGTCGGCGCGCCCCGGTAGAGGGTGCTCAGGGCGCCATGGACGAGTTCCTCGCTGCCCGGTTGCAGCAGGCTGGCCTGGCTCGCTGCTTCGTCTTGTTCCTCCTCTATGTCGGCATCCTCGTCATCGGCTTCGTCGCTGGGCCTGATTTGCGTCTGGAAAAGCCCGACCTTCGGCGCCACGCCACCACGATAGGTGAAATCGGCAATGACCTCCGGCCTGGCCGCGATGATTCCGCTGACATTCGCGCCATGGCTGGCGACCTGGATTTCTCCGCTTTGCTCATCGCGATCGAAGAGCGGCCGGGAGGGATCGGCGATCGCTTCCTCGCCGTCGATGGCCACTCGGTTGGCCAGCGGAGTGATCGCCTGGCCGGCGAACGCCGGATGCTGCGGAAGGAAACCGCCATCGATCACCCCGACATCCACGCCTTTGCCGGTCAGGCCCAACGCGCGCGCGACCGGCACGCCGATGAAGTCCTGCTCCCAGCCGCTGGACCGGGCTTCGGCCAACGCACAGGGCGACAGCGATAGCGAAACGCCCAGCGGCACCAGTGTGCGTATCCCGCACTTTCGAACATCCTTCCAACGCGTCGTCCGCGACATGGCAAAAAATCCCCCAAAAACGAAAGGCACCCGCACTCTTCGCGGATGGCACCCGGCAATAGCCTGGCGGCTAGCGTTCCGAGCAGGCGCACGCTAGCTCCCGGGGGGTTAAAAAAGGCTTAACGCGGACACGCCGACGGGAGCGGCACGGGGTCACAGCGGAGGCGCAAACCGGGTGGGCAACTGGACAGCCCGCGCCCCGATCGACGAACATCGCTGCCCGACTCGCGAAAACCGCCGACCGCCCGCCTCTCCCGAACCGCCCATGGCGCGACGGCCATCCACCGCCAGTCGACCAGCCCATTCGTCACGCGACCCAGGCCATGCATATCCACGTACTCGTCGTCGAAGACAACTTCGATCTCGCCGGCACCGTCATCGACTACCTCGAGGCCGCCGGGGTGGTCTGCGATCACGCCCGCGACGGCCAGGCCGGCCTCAACCTGGCGCGCGCCAACCGCTACGACGTGATCCTGCTGGACATCATGCTGCCGCGCATCAACGGCCGGCAGGTCTGTCGCCAGCTGCGCGAAGCCGGCCTGCAGACCCCGGTACTCATGCTCACCGCCCTGGATACCTTGCAGGACAAGCTCGACGGCTTCGACGCCGGCGCCGACGACTATCTGCTCAAGCCCTTCGAACTGCCGGAGCTGCTGGTCCGCCTGCAAGCCCTCAGCCGGCGCCGCAGCGGCCAGGCCCAGCGCCTGCAGGTCGACGACCTGGTGATGGACCTCGACAGCCGCCAGGCCAGCCGCGGCGGCACGCCCCTGGCGCTGTCCCCCACCGCCTGGAAGATCCTCGAGTGCCTGATGCGCGCCAGCCCCGCGCTGGTCACCCGCGAGCAGCTGGGGCGCAGCGTCTGGGGCGACGAGCCGCCGGAAAGCAACACCCTCAACGTGCACATGCACCACCTGCGCAGCACCGTCGACAAGGGGTTCGCCACCCCTCTGATCCATACCCTGCACAGCGTCGGCTTCCAGCTGGAGCGCAAATGAAACGCGGCCTGAGCCTGATCCCCATCGTCGGCGGCGGCGTCAGCCTGATCCTCGCCGGGGTGCTGCTGGTCTACACGCGCATGCTCGGCGACTACGGTGAGACCGGCGCCCTCTACCTGCTCAGCATGATGATGGAAGAGGAAGGGCTGTACTTCGCCCAGCGCTACCAGGAAGACCCGGCTACGCCGGCGCCGGACAGCTACTACTTCAAGGGCAGCGTCGGCACCGCGGGGCTGCCGCCGAAACTCAGGGAGATGCTCGACACCCCGCCCTACAAGAGCATCGGCGCCATGCAACTGCTCGGCAACTGGGACGACGATGACGAAGAGGAGGATGACGACGCGCCCAGCGACGATGCCTACGTGGTGGTCCGCCAGCCACTGGCCGACGGCAAGACGCTCTACCTCTACGACAACGACGCCGCCGGCAGCATCGACACGCCGCTGTCCGACGCCATCATCGACGCCCGCGTCAGGCAGACCTGGATCGTCACCCTGTCGGTCACCCTGCCTTCGCTGGCCGCCGTCGGCCTGCTGGTCTGGTTCATCGTCGCCCCGCTGCGCAAGCTGACGCGCTGGTCGATGACCCTCGACGACCTCGCCCCGGACAGCCAGCGGCCGCGCTTCAACTACCGCGAACTCAACGTGCTGGCGGATACCCTGTGGAACAGCGTGACCCGGATCAAGGACTTCAGCCAGCGCGAGGAGCGCTTCCTGCGCTACGCCAGCCATGAGCTGCGCACCCCGCTGGCGGTGATCGGCATGAACCTGGAGTTGCTCGACCAACCCGGCCGCGCGCCCTCCCCGCATGCCTTGCAACGCATCCGCCGCTCGGCGCTGGGCATGCAGCAGATGACCGAGACCCTGCTCTGGCTCAGCCGCGAGAGCGGCGAACTGCGCGACGACGGACACATTGAGGTCGGCCACCTGCTGGAGGAGCTGCTCGAGGAACAGCAGGCGCTGAGCCAGCGCCGCGGCCTGACCTTCCACCTCGACGTGGAGCCACACAGCCTGCCGCAGACCCGCGCACGGATCATCATCGGCAACCTGCTGCGCAACGCCCTGCAGTACAGCGACGAGGGCGTGGTGGAAATCGTCGTGCGCGACCGCAGCCTGCTGATCAGCAACCCCATCGGTGCGGCCCAGGGCACGGAGGAGTCGATGGCGTTCGGTTATGGCCTGGGCCTCGACCTGGTCCAGCGCCTGTGCCAGAAGAGCGGCTGGCGCCTGCATTACAGCAGCGACGAGCAGCGCTTCCGCTGCGAGCTGCTATTCCCCGCCACACCAGACTGAAGCGCGGCGGCCTTCCTCCGCGCGAAAAAAACCGCGGCCGGGGCCGCGGTCTTGGCGAGGCTCGGTGCGACTCAGTGAGCGAACAGCGAGGCCTTCCTGGCCTGCAGCTTGGCCGGGTTGATCAGGAAACGCGCCAGGGCCGGCAGCAGCCAGAGGGCGCCGAACATGTTCCAGAGCAGCATGAAGGTCAGCATCAGGCCCATGTCGGCCTGGAACTTGATCGCCGAGAAGATCCAGGTGGCCACGCCGATCGCCAGGCACAGGCCGGTGAACAGCACCGCCTTGCCGGTGGAGCGGAGGGTCTCGTAGTAGGCCTCCTGCAACGGCAGGCCCATGCGCAGGAAAGACTCCAGGCGGGTGTAGATGTAGATCCCGTAGTCCACCCCGATGCCGACGCCGAGGGCGATCACCGGCAGGGTCGCGACCTTCACGCCGATGCCCAGCGCCGCCATCAGCGCGTTGCCCAGCACCGAGGTGAGGATCAGCGGCAGGACGATGCAGAGGGTCGCGGCGAAGGAACGGAAGGTGATCATGCACATGGCCGCCACGCAGATGTACACCAGCACCAGGATGATCAGTTCGGACTGCTTGATCACCTCGTTGGTGGCGGCCTCGATCCCGGCGTTGCCGGCGGCCAGCTGGAACTGCAGGTCGTCCTTGTCATTCTCCGCGGCGAAGGCCTGCACCGCCGCCACCGCGCGGTCGAGGGTCTCGGCCTTGTGGTCGTTGAGGAAGACCAGCAGCGGCGCCAGCGAGCAGTCGGTGTTGTAGAGACCGTCGGCACGGGCGATGGAGTTGTTCAGCACGTCCTGGTTGCGCGACAGGGTCTCCCATTTCAGGTTGCCTTCGTTCATCCCCTTGATCACCTGCTTGGACACGGTGACCATCGAGATCGCCGACTGCACGCCCTCGGTGTTCTCCAGCTTCCAGGCCAGCTCGTCCATGGCCGCCAGGGCCTGGTGGGTGGAGCAGCCTTCCGGGGTGGTCTTGACCATCACCACCAGCACGTCCGAACTGGTCGAGTAGTTGCGGATGATGAAGTCGTTGTCGAGGTTGTAGCGCGAGTCGGGACGCAGTTCCGGCGCGCCCTGGTCGAGGTCGCCGATCTTCAGGTGCTTGCCATACCAGAGGCCGCCGCCGAGCATCAGCAGGGCGATGGCGATGGACACCGGGGCCACCTTCGGGCTGGCGAAGTTCGACAGCAGGCGCCAGAACGGGTGCTCGCGCACCGCGTCGTCCTTGCTGCGCTGCACCGCCTTCTTGCTGATGCCGATGTAGGAGATCGCCACGGGCAGCAGGATCAGGTTGGTGAAGACGATCACCGCCACGCCGATCGAGGCGCCGATGGCCAGCTCGCGGATCACCCCGATGTCGATCACCAGCAGGGTGATGAAGCCGACGGCGTCGGCGAGGATCGCGATCATCCCGGGCAGGAACAGTTGGCGGAAGGTCAGCCGCGCCGCCATCAGTGCATTGTCGGCGCCGCTGGACTGCAAGGCGATGCCGTTGATCTTCTGCACGCCGTGGGAGATGCCGATGGCGAAGATCAGGAACGGCACCAGCATCGAGTAGGGATCGAGGCCGAAACCGACCAGGTTGAGCAGGCCGAGCTGCCAGAGCACCGCCACCAGGGTGGTGATCAGCACGGCGATGGTGCTGCGGATGCACTTGGTGAACCAGTACAGCAGGACCAGGGTGATCAGCAGGCAGATACCGAAGAAGCCGACCACCATCACCAGCCCGTCGATCAGATCGCCGACCTTCTTCGCGAAGCCGACGATGTGCACCTTCACGTTGGGGTTCTGCAACTGGTACTTGTCGCGGATCTTCTCTTCCAGCTCATGGGAGAACTGGCGGTAGTCGAGCTTGATCAGTTCGCTCTGGTTCTTCGGATTCGGGTACATCTCCAGCAGCGGCACGTCGACGATGCTCGACTTGAAGTTGTTCGCTACCAGGCGGCCGATCTGCCCGGACTTGAGCACGTTGTTGCGCAGTTCCTCCAGCGCCCGCGGCGAACCGTCGTAAGTCTGCGGGATCACCTCGCCGCCGGCGAAGCCTTCCTCGGTCACTTCGGTCCAGCGCACGCTGGGGCTCCACAACGACTTCAGGCCGGAACGGTCGACGCCGGGGATGTAGAACACCTCGTCATGGATCTGCCGGAGCGTTTCCATGTACTCCTTGGTGAAGATGTCGCCGTTCACCGCCTCCACCGAGATGCGCACGGTGTTGCCGAGGTTGGCCAGGTCGTTGCGGTGCTCGAGCATTTTCTGGATGAACGGGTGCTCCAGCGGGATCATCTTCTCGAAGCTGGTGGACGGCCGCACCTGGGTGGCCTGGTAGAACAGGAAGACGCTGACCAGCAGGCAGAGGAAGATCACCACCGGCCGGTTGTTGAAGATCAGGCGTTCGAGCAGGCTCGCCTTGTTTTGCTGATGCTGGTTCATGGCACTCATGCGACCCCGCCTTATTGTGGTTGTTCGAGCGCGGCACCGTTCGCCGCAGCGAGGTGCACGCCGCCCTGGCCGACCAGGATCAGGTGGCCGTCGCCGGTGGCGCTGACGCCGGCCAGGGACAGCCGGTCGGGACGGTTGAACACGCTGAAGCTGCGCCCGCCGTCGGTGCTTTCGAGAACGCTACCGCCGTGGCCGACCACGACGATCCGCCCGTCCGCCAGCAGCGCGCCGTCGGAGAGACCGAATTCCAGGTCGCCGGACGCCGCCTTCAGCGGTATCTCTTCCCAGCTGTCGCCGAAATCGGCGGAGCGGAACAGGTGGCCGCGCAGGCCGTAGACCAGCACGCCGCCCGCATCGGCGGTACCGATGGCGCCGAACAGCGAGCCCTCGTAGGGGCCTTCGAGTTTTTCCCAGGTGGCGCCCCAGTCCTTCGAGCGGAACAGGCTGCCGGCTTCGCCGACCACCAGCAGGCCGTTGTCCTTGACCGCGGCGATGGCGTTGAGGTGGAACTGGTCCTCGTTGTCCAGGCGCTCGCTGACGTCTTCCCAGTGCTGGCCGCCGTCGCGGGTCTCCAGCAGCGCGCCATAGGCACCGACGGCCAGGCCGTGCTGTTCGTCGGCGAACCAGATGTCCAGCAACGGCGCTTCGCGGCCGAGGTCCTCGAACTGCCTGGTCCAGGTGCTGCCGGCGTCGTCGCTGACGAGGATCTGCGCATCGTGCCCGACCGCCCAGCCCTTGCGCTCGTTGACGAAGAACACCGAGGTGAGCAACTGGCGGGTCGGCACCTTGGCCTGGGTCCAGGTCTTGCCGTCGTCGTCGGAGAGCAGGATATGCCCACGGTCGCCGACCGCGACCAGCCGCTTGCCGGCATGGGCGACGCTGAGCAGCAGGCTGCTGGCGGCCTTCGGCGATTCCACGGCGAATTGCGGCGGCGCGGCGGTTGGCGTCGACTCGGCCAGGACCGGGGTGGCGGCGAAGGTCAGAAGAGAAAGCGCCCCGAGAAACGACAGGGCCCTGCTGGCCAGGGGCGATCTGGAAGGAATGGCCGGATGCCGCGAAGCGTCCGCGGATTGGCCGGGCGAAGTGCGCCACGTCATGGGCTCACGCATGGATACCGTCCCCGTTGTTGTTATTAGTGGTTCGTGGTGAGCGTTATATAGCCAGCGTTTGGCGACGGAGACAATTGAAGCCACGTTATCTTTTGTTAAGCGTGTAAGCCGTCTGTAACGGGGGATCGGCGCCGCCCTCCTCCCCGGAGGGAAGCGGTCGGCGCCGGCGAGCGGAGCGATCAGCGGGTGCCGCGGCGGCGCAGGGCCGAGGGCTTGAAGTAGGAGTCGTCCGGTATCGCCTGGGTGAAGTCGATGGTACCCGGCTCCTCGTTGTCCAGGTTCTGCACGTGGTAGCGACGCGCCTGCAGGTCGTGGAACACGTCCAGCGCGCTCCAGGTGTACGGCAGGTCGTAGAAGTTCTTCAGGTAGGCCATGGACACCCGCCACAGTTCGCCGCGACCGTCGTACTGGTCGACCACCGCCGCGCTCCAGCTGTCCTCGTCGAGGTACAGGGTGCGCTTGGAGTAGATATGCCGCGCGCCCGGCTTCAGGGTGCCTTCCACCACCCACACGCGGTGCAGTTCGTAGCGGGTGTATTGCGGATCGAGATGGCCCGGCTTGAGCAGTTCCTCGTACTTCACCTCGGGGCTGCTGACCTTGTAGTTGTTGTAGGGAATGTAGATTTCCTTCTTGCCCAGCAGCTTCCAGTCATAGCGGTCCGGCGCGCCGTTGAACATATCGGTGTCGTCGGCGGTGCGCAGGCCGTCGGCGGCGGCGATCGGCGTGTCGTAGGCAAGGTTCGGCGCACGCCGTACACGGCGCTGGCCGGCGTTGTAGCCCCAGGCCTGGCGCGGCTCCTTGACCTGGTCGAGGGTCTCGTGCACCAGCACCGCGCCGCCGGCCAGGCGCGCCGGGCTCTTGGTGAACGAGAGGTAGTAGAACATCAGGTTGTTCAGGTCGGCGAAGCTGCCGCCCTTGAGGTAGTACTTGAACAGCGCTTCCTGCTGCGAGGTCACCAGCGAGTAGCTACCGTTGCGCTGTACCGCGACTTCCGAGGCGCGGCGCACGACATAGGTACCGCGGTAGCGGGCGACATGGTTCCACAGCGCCTCCACGCCGCTCTTCGGAATCGGGAACGGCACCCCGCCATAGGCGTCGGCGAACCCGTTGCCGCCGTCCAGCAGCCTGGCGCTGGTGGCATTGGCGAAGGTGTTGTCGTACAGCCACTGCGGCGCCGAGCCGGAACGGCGACTGGGGTAGACCGGCATCCGGAAGCTGTCCGGGTAGGTCTTGAACAGCGCCAGTTGGCCCGGGGTCAGGTGTTCCCTGTACTGCTCCAGGTTGGCCTTGTCGATGGTGAACAGCGGCTTGTCCGCGGCGAACGGGTCCGGGTGGTGCTGGCCCGGCTTGTAGCCGGCCGGCGCCTGGGTGATGCCGCCGGTCCAGGCGGGAATGCTGCCGGCGGCGTTGCCGGCCTTCTCCGCGCCCAGCGGGGTGAGGCTCGACTTCAGTTGCGCCGCCTCGCCGGCGGAAACGCCGGCCAGCGCGCCGCCGCTGCCCAGTGCCAGCGCCAGGGAAGCGCCGATCAGCAGGTGCTTGTTCAACATGAGGGTTCTCCGTGTGAGGTGCCGGGCGCTCGCGGCGCCCGTGTCGTTATCGGTTCGGTCAGAAGGAGTACTTGACGGTCAGGCCGATGTTGTCGCGGTCGCGGATGTTGTTGTTCTGTCCGCCGCCGTAGAACTCGGTGTACTGCAGTTCGCCTTCCAGGCTGTTCAGGTAGGTGGCCTTGACCCCCAGGGTGTAGGCCTTGCGACCTTCGATGAAGTTGCCGGTCTGGTAGGAGTTGCCTTCGAAGTCGTCCTTGTAGACCACGTAGGGCGACACGTTGACCCCGGCGAACACGTCGTTCCAGGTGCCGCTGAGCAGCAGGGTGTAGCCGTAGGCGTTGCGGTTCACCTGGTCGCCACGGTCGCCGCCGGAAACGTACGAGCTGTTGCCGCGCCCGGCATAGTAGCGGGTGCTGCCGTCGTAGGCGGCGTACTTCAGGCTGCTGCCACGCAGGTGTTCCGAGGCCAGCTCGGCGACGCCGGTCAACGAGTCGAAGCTCAGCGACGGGCCGAAGTTGTAGATGGTCCCGAGGGAGGTGTTGAACGCCTCGACCCGCTCGTAGTTGTGGATCTGCCCGCCGAGGCCGACCATCTGCCCGCCGACGTTGATCTGCCCGCCGTTGGCGGCTTCCGCCGCACCGTGGGCGAGGTCGCCGATCAGGTCGTTGGTGGCGGCGATGCCGATCGGCAGGTTCGGCCGATAGGCCAGCTCGCCGAACACCGAGGCGTCGCCCACCGTGGTGTTGAAGCTGAAGCCGTACATGCGGATGTCTTCGGCGAACTCGCGCCGGGCATTGATGTTGCCCATCACGTCGGCGGTCACCAGGCCGTTGGCCAGGGCTTCGGCGAGGTTGCCGGCGATCGGCCGCAGGGTGTTGGCCAGCGCCGCCAGGTCGGCCCCGGCATAGTCGCCGATGTCGGCGTACAGGGTCGGCTCCTTGGAGTGGTAGTTGACGAAGTAGAAGCCGAACTCGGTGCTGTTCAGTTCCTCGGCGATGTAGCGGAAGGCCACGCCGAACTGGCCGTCGTTGCGCGCGTTGATGTCCTTGCCGATGGACGACACCTTCATTACGTTGCCGTAGGCCGGGGTCACGCCGTTGGCATAGAGGCCGGTGTTCTTCAGCGCGCCGCTGAGCAGCGGATTGTTGCCCAGCGCCTGGTACAGGCCGATGACGTTGCCGAAGCCGGGCACCGGGGTGTCCAGCGCGGTGCCGGTGAAGTCGCTGTAGCCGGTGTTGCCGCCGTCGGCGAACAGGTCGGTCTCGGAGAAGAAGGTTCCGACCGGGTCGAGGCGGGTTTCCTTCCAGTTCCACTGGTAGAAGGTTTCCATCGACAGGTTGTCGGTCAGGCCGATGTTGAAGCTCAGCGCTTCCACCGGCATCAGCACTTCCTTGAGCTCGGAACCGGGCAGGCGGTACTTGGCGGCGTCCACCGGGTTGGTGGTGTTGACCCCGCCACGGTAGAAGATGCCCTCGCCCCAGTTGAACACCTGGCGGCCGAAGCGCGCGCTCAGCGGCATGTTGCCGATGTCCCAGCTGCCGTAGACGTAGGCGTCGAGGATTTCCGCCTTGTGCCCGGCGATGTCGCGGGTCTGGCTGGTGAAACGGTCGTCGTGGGGATAGCTCTGGCTCGGCTGCGATGGATCGTTGTGGCTGTAGTAGTCGTTGCGCTTGTCCATGATCTGGGTGTCATAGAACGCCGTGCCGCGAATGAACACGCCATAGTTGCGCCAGGTCGCCTCCAGGTCCGAGGTGATCTTGTAGACCTCGGAAACCAGGCCGGTATCGAAGTTGCGGTTGCCGTCGTTGGTGTTGATGTCGTTGTTGCTCTTGTCCTGCCCCTGCACCCGCCACAGGGTGCCGTAGGACAGGGTGGTATCGAGCGAACCGGACACCTCGTTGTCGAGGAAGCTGAATTCGACGGCCTGGGCCTGGCCGCCCAGCAGCGGCAGCAGCCCGGCGAAGGCGAAGCCGGCCCGGGCCGGCGCGGAGCGCAGCCGGGGCTGGCGGTTGGGGATGTACATCGGGAACTCACTCCATGTGGTCATGCGTTGGGCGCCGCCACTGCGGGCGGTTCGCCGTTCGGCCGTTTCTCTGCGGCCTTGTTATGGGTGGTCGCGGCGTCACCGGCCTCGCGTCGACGAAAGGGAACCGCGCGACGAGGCAGTGCAACCGGGATGCCAATTCAACGGAATCCTCCAGGGAATTCAATGGATTGCGACAAAAACAGGACTTCCTGCCAGATGACTGTTCATTCACTGACCAGAAAACAGGAAGTGTCCGACAAAACGCGCCAGGCGAATGTCGCCGGTGGCGCGAAAAGTCCCTTCGCAGAGCCTGCGCAAGGTGGTTCGCGAAACACGATTAAGCGGGCTCCATCAATGGAAAACAGTGAAGCGATTCCCAGAAGTAACAAAGGGCGTTACCAGCCAGTGGCCAGTAACACCCTCTTCTGGGAGAAGCTGGCGGATCAGGCCAGGCTCTTGCTCACCACTTCGTAGACGTCGCTGGACAGCTCGCCGGAGGCCAGGATGCGTTCCAGCTCGCCGCGCATCAGCGCCTGCCGCGCCTCGTCGTACTTGCGCCAGCGGGTCAGCGGCACCAGCAGGCGCGAGGCGATTTGCGGGTTGAGTGCGTTGAGCACGATCACCTGGTCGGCGAGGAAGCGATAGCCGGCGCCGTCAGGACGATGGAAGTTGACCAGGTTCTGGTTGGCGAACGCGCCGATCAGCGCGCGCACCTTGTTCGGGTTCTTCAGGGTGAAGGCCGGGTGCTGCATCAGCGCCTGGACCCGCTCCAGCCCGCCCGGCAGCGGCGAGCCGGCCTGCACGCTGAACCACTGGTCCATCACCAGCGGGTCGTCCTTGAAGTAGTCGGCGAACATGGCCAGGGCCTTGCCCTTCTCCGCCTCGAAGCCGGAGTTGACCACCACCGCCAGGGCGGTCAGGCGCTCGGTCATGTTGTCGCAGCCTTCGTACTGCTCCAGGCAGGCGGCGAGGATTTCCTCCCGGCCCGACAGCGACAGGTAGGACAGCGCGATATTCTGCAGGCTGCGCCGGGCGATGTGCGAGGCCTCGGCGAGGTAGGCGGTGTCGCGGGAAATCTTGCGGTTGGCCTGGTAACGCTGCCACAGCGGCTCGAACAGCGCTTCGCCGATACGCTGGCGGGCGAATTCGCGGGCGGCATGGATCGCGTCGACATCGGCGACTTCGCTGATCTCGGTGAGATAGGCCTCGCTGGGCAGCGAGAGCATCTCGGCGACCATCGCCTGGTCCAGCGCCTCGTCCGCCAGGAGGGTGCGGTAGGCCTCGATCAGGCGCGGGTCGAGTACCAGTTGCGCGCCGCGCTGGTGCTGGCCGATCAGCTCCTGCAGGACCTGCACCGAAAGCTGTTGGCCGGCCTCCCAGCGGTTGAAGCCGTCGCTGTCGTGCTGCATGAGGAACAGCAACTGGTCGCGGCTGTAGGGGAAGCTCAGTTTCACCGGCGCGGAGAAGCCGCGCAGCAGCGATGGCAGCGGCCGCTCCGGCACCTCGACGAAGACGAAGCGCTGCTCGGCCTCGGTCACCGCCAGCACACGGTTGCCGCCCTGGGCCGCGGCCTCGCCTTCCAGGCGCAGCGGAAGTTCGTGGCCCTGGCCGTCGAGCAGGCCCAGCTCCAGCGGGATGACGAAGGGTTCCTTGCTCGGCTGGCCGGGAGTCGGCGGGCAGCTCTGGCGCACCGTCAGGGTGTAGCGGCGGGCGGCGGCGTCGTACTCGCCTTCCACCGCCAGGCGCGGAGTGCCGGACTGGCTGTACCAGCGCTTGAACTGGGTCAGGTCGACGCCATTGGCGTCTTCCATGGCCTTGACGAAATCGTCGCAGGTCACCGCCTGGCCGTCGTGGCGCTGGAAGTACAGGTCCGAGCCCTTGCGGAAGCCTTCGGCGCCGAGCAGGGTGTGGATCATCCGCACCACTTCCGAGCCCTTCTCGTAGACGGTCAGGGTGTAGAAGTTGGAAATCTCGATGAACGAGTCGGGGCGCACCGGATGCGCCATCGGCCCGGCGTCCTCGGCGAACTGGTTGGTGCGCAGGAAGGCGACGTCCTCGACGCGCTTGACCGTGCGCGAGTTCATGTCGGCGGAGAATTCCGAGTCGCGGAATACGGTGAAGCCTTCCTTGAGCGACAGCTGGAACCAGTCGCGGCAGGTCACCCGGTTGCCCGACCAGTTGTGGAAATACTCATGCGCCACCACGCCCTCGACCCGCTGGTGGGCGGCGTCGGTGGCGGTTTCGGCGCGGGCCAGGACGCAACTGGAGTTGAAGATGTTGAGGCCCTTGTTCTCCATCGCGCCCATGTTGAAGTCGTTGACCGCGACGATCATGAAGATGTCCAGGTCGTACTCGCGGCCGTAGACCTCCTCGTCCCAGCGCATCGACTTCTTCAGGCTGTCCATGGCGTGCTGGACCTTGTCGATGTTCTCCGGCTCGACGTAGATGCGCAGCGCCACGTCGCGCTGGCTCATGGTGCGGAAGCTGTCCTCGACGCACCAGAGGTCGCCGGCGACCAGGGCGAACAGGTAGGCCGGCTTCTTGAACGGGTCTTCCCAGGTCGCCCAGTGCCGGCCGTTGCCTTCGGAACCGCTGGCCACCGGGTTGCCGTTGGAGAGCAGCACCGGGTAGCGCTGCTGTTCGGCACTGACGGTGGTGGTGAAGCGACTCATCACGTCGGGACGGTCGAGGTAATAGGTGATCTTGCGGAAACCCTCGGCCTCGCACTGGGTGCAGAACATCTTGCCGGACTTGTACAGGCCTTCCAGCGCGGTGTTGCTCTCCGGATGGATACGCACCGTGCTCCTGAGGACGAACTCGGCCTGCCGCGGTTGCACCCCGAGCTGCTCGTCGTCCAGCTGGTAGTCGTCCGCGCCGAGCGCCTGGCCGTCCAGTTCGAGCGCCAGCAGCTCCAGTTGCTGGCCATGCAGCAACAGCGGCGGCAGGCCGGCGCCGCGCTCGGGGTTGCGCCGCAGCTTCAGCTCGGCGTGTACCAGGCTGTGGTCTTCGAACAGTTCGAACTTCAGGTGGGTCTCGTCGATCAGGTAGTCCGGCGCCTGATAGTCCTTGAGGTGGATGACTTTCGGTTGCTCGGTGCGCATGGCTTGTGGCCCTTCTGCTCAGTGATGCACGGCGATCTGGTAGGCCGTGTATTTGCGAATGTTGATCACCCCGGTGTCGAGGATCAGGTACTGGCCCTTGATACCGCGAAGCGTGCCTTCGACGATAGGCGTTTTTTCCAGGTCGAGGCTGGCGACCTTGCTCGGGTAGGCCTCGACCGGGTAGGCGATCTCGAGCGGATCGAGGTCGATAACCGGTTGGATCGCCTGCAGGCCGAAACGTTGCTGCAATTCGCGCAGGCCGTCGGCGCACTGGTCGAACAACTGCTCGCGGACTGCCGCCAGATCGACCGGCTCGGCCTCGCCCTTGAGCATGGCCCGCCAATTGGTGCGGTCGGCGACCTGGCTGCGCAGCAGGTCTTCCACCAGGCCGGACTGCTGGCGGGTGGCCACGCGCAGGATCGGCAGCGCCTGGCGCGCGCCCTGGTCGATCCAGCGGGTGGGAATCTGGCTGGCGCGGGTGATGCCGACCTTCACCCCGGAGGAGTTGGCCAGGTACACCACGTGGTCGGTCATGCAGAACCGCTCGCCCCACTCCGGTTCGCGGCAGGTGCCCTGCTCGTAGTGGCACTTCTCCGGGCTGACGATGCAACTGTCGCACTGCGCCAGCCGGGTGAAGCAGGGATAGCAATAGCCCTGGCTGAAACTCTTCTTCGTCTTGCGGCCGCAATGGGTGCAGAAGATGCTGCCGAGGTACTCCAGGCGCAGCGGCCGGCCGATCAGCGGGTTCACCGCGACTTCGCGGTCGTCGAGGCGGAAGGCGTATTGCACGGGAGCATTGCTTTCCAGGCGCGCCGTCATCTTGCTCAGCGCGCCGCGGGCGATTTCTTCCATCAGTGCACGGAGTCCGACTTGAACAGGATGTTCGGGATCGGCTCGTCGGAATGCGAGGAGCAGTGCTGCGGGCCCATGTAGCCGGTGCGCTCCTCCTCGGGGAGGTTCTGCAGCTCCCAGGCGATCACCGCCTGCAGGCAGAGTTCCTTCTGCTCCTGGGTCAGCTTGCGGCCGTCCGGCCACTTGCCGATCTCGATGGCCAGCTTGAGGTTCTGGTAGATCTCAGGAGTGATGTTCTCGATCGCTTGATTGAAGGACGACATGGCCGGCTCCGGTGAAAAGGCGTACCGGCCATTCTACCGGGCCGGGGCCGGCGGCGCACATCGAAGCTGCCGCAGCCCCTCGCTCAACGGCGACGCCGCGCCAGCAGGCCGCCCAGCAAACCGCTGAGGCAACCGACCAGCAGCCCGCCAACGTGCGCGCCGTTGGCGATGGAGCCGAAGCCGAGCAGGTCGATCACCCCGGACAGGCACACCAGCAGCCAGATCAGCATCATCGCCACGACGCCCCTGGGCAGGCGATAGGCCTGGTTCGGCGCCAGGTACTGGAAGATCCAGCAGTGCCCGAGCAGGCCATAGAGCACCCCGGACAACCCGCCGAACAGGCTGGCGCCGCTCACCGCGTACTGCACCACGTTGGACACCAGGCCGAACAACAGGGTCAGGCCGAGCAGCATCGGACGGCCCTGGCGGAATTCGATGCGCCGGCCCAGCTCCCAGAACCACATGGCGTTCATCGCCAGGTGCAGCCAGCCGAAGTGGATCAGCATCGGCGTGAACAGCCGCCACCATTGACCCGCCGCCAGGCTCTCGGCCAACGGCGTGAACAGCGCGTACTGGCCCTGGATACGGAAGTCCTGGAAGGTCAGCCAGCGCATCGTCGCGAAGTTGTCGCCAAGGTAGGTGACGGCGGCGACGACGAAGGTCAGCAGCAACACCGCGGCGGTCATCGGGCTCATCCGCAGTTGCCGGACGAAACCCTGCCCCGCCGGTCGCGGCGCGGCCTCCAGGGTCGCCTGCGGATCGCCTTCGGGATAACGCCGGTACAACTCGCGGACCTGCTCGGCGAGCCGCTCGTCGGGCACCCAGAGGACCTGCTGGCCGGATTCCTCGCTGACCCGGTGCGGCACGTTCAGACGCCGCAGCAGGCCGACGAAGCCGGCCAGGTCGACCGACAGGGGAAACTTCAGGACCTGCACCGCGCTCACTCGTCAGCCTCCGGCCGCTTCACTTCGACCCAGACGAACTTGTGCCGGTCCAGGCGGGTTTCCTCATCCAGGCGGTAGGCCGCCAGCTTGCCGTACATCACCGCGCTGTAGTCCAGGCAGGCCAGGTTCGGCCGGATCGGCGCCGGCGTGCCGCGTCGCCAGTAGTGGCCGACGAACAACAGCGGTTCGTCGGCGCCGTAGGTCAGCAGGCTGGACTTCTGCTCCTCGCTGAGCGGCTCGCGGGCGATCGCTTCGGGCAACGCGTCGGGCTGGAAGACGATATCGCCGTAGGTGCGCGGCGCCTCGTCCTCGACCCAGAACTTGGTGCGGAAGAAGGCGCGCGTATAGCCATCGCTGCTGGTCAGCGTGGCACCGTGCGGCAGGCGCATGTCGGTACCGCGCAGCAGGCGGTTGCAGGCCAGGTCGGCGAAGCTGCCGGGCTCCGCCGACTCCTGCAGGAAGGCTTCGCTGATCCGCCCGTCGGGGAACTGCCGGCGCAGGGTCGCGATCAGTTCGCCGTCCCAGCAGGCATGGACCATGCGGAAGCGCCCGGCATCGAGGAACAGCGGCAGTTGCTGGAACCAGCCGAGGAAGTCGCGCCAGTCGGCATCGTGGCCCTCGAACTGCTCGAGGGTCTCCTTGATCAGCCGGGCATGCCGCGGCGTATGCTCGCGGACGTACTGGCGGCCGCTGCCGGGCGCCGCCGGGGTGCTCCAGCCGAGCGCGTTGAATTCGTGGTTGCCCATGATGCACAGCGCCTCGCCGGCGTCGACCATCGCGTGCACCCGGTGCAGGGCCTCGCGGATGCGCGGGCCGCGGTCGACGATGTCGCCGAGGAACAGCGCCTGGCGCCGCGGATGGCGCCAGACGCCGCCCTGCAGGCGGTAGCCGAGCAGGTCGAGGAGGCGGTCCAGGGTATGCGCGCAGCCGTGGACATCGCCGATCAGGTCGTAGCCAAGTCCGGGGTCGAGTTGCATCAGTCGCCTCCGCCCAGGCGGCTGCCCCAGCCGAGCTTGGTCCGGCAGATCTCGTAGTAGTTGTGGTCGATGGGGTGGATCAGGCGCAGCTTCTGCGGCTTCTTGCTGATCGTCACGGTATCGCCGGGGGCGCAGGTGAAATGGTTCTGCCCGTCGCAGGAGACCTGCGGGTAGATCTGCATGTTCGGCGACACGACGATCTTCAGCTCGCTGTTGCCGTCCACCACGATCGGGCGGCTGGAAAGCATGTGCGGGTACATCGGCACGATGACGATGGCATCCAGCTTCGGATGCATGATCGGACCACCGGCGGACAGCGCGTAGGCGGTGGAACCGGTGGGCGTGGCGACGATCAGGCCGTCGGCCTTCTGGCTGCAGACGAACTGGCCGTCGATATACAGCTCGAACTCGATCATCCGGGTCGACTTGCCCGGGTGCAGGACCACGTCGTTGAGCGCATCGCCCTGCCCCATCGAGTCGATACCGCGACGCACCTGGGCATCGAGGAGGAAGCGGCTCTCGACGATGTACTGGCCGTCCAGCACCTCGCCGACCTTGACCTCCAGTTCGTCCGGACGGATGTCGGTGAGGAAGCCCAGGCTACCGCGGTTGATCCCCAGCACCGGCACCTTGTGCCGGGCCAGCGCGCGGGCCGCGCCGAGCATGCTGCCATCGCCGCCGACCACCACCACCAGGTCGCAGATCTCGCCCATGATCTTCCGCGAGCAGGTCTGCAGGCCGTGTCCGGGCAGGACTTCGGCGATGGTGTCCTCGAGGATCACATGCAGGTGGCGATCGATCAGGAATTTCTTCAGCCGGCGGATGGTGTCCAGCACCTGGGTGCTGCCGAGGCGGCCGATGATGCCGATATTGCGAAAGGGTTCCATGCGGTTCCTGCGAAAAGCTGGCGGGCGGGATAGAGCGGATTATGGGCGAAAGCCGCGGACAGCGGCAAACCCGCGCATGTACGGGAAATCGCCGCGAGTGGCGCAACCCGGCTAACCTCTGAGTATGACGCTGCTGACCGAATTGCTCGACGAATTGCGCCACCCGGCCGTCCGCGACCTGGCCTGGACCCTGCTCGCCCCGCCGTTGCTGCGCCGGACCCCGGAGCCGCAGCGCCATCCGCTCGCCGCCAGCCGCTGGCGCCAGGAACCGGAGCGCCTGGCCGCCTGGTTGCGCGAACAGGAGCGACAGCCGCAGCACCTCGCCGCCTGGCTCGCGCAATGGCCACGGCAGCGTCTCGGCCTGTACTACGAACATCTCTGGCAATTCGCCCTGGAACAGGCCCCGGACGTGCGCCTGATCGCCGCCAACCTGCCGGTGCGCGACGGCGGGCATACCCTTGGCGAACTCGACCTGCTGCTGCGGGACGACGACGGCATCCACCACCTGGAACTGGCGATCAAACTCTACCTGGGGCCCCAGTCCGGCCCCGGCGACTGGCTCGGGCCCGGCGGCCAGGACCGCCTGTCACGCAAGCTGGAACACCTCTGCCGACACCAGTTGCCGCTGGCGGCGACCCGCGAGGGTCGCCAGGTGCTGGCCGCCCATGGCGCCGAATCGGCCGTTTCCGCATTGTGGCTGAGCGGCTACCTGTTCCATCCCTGGCCCGGGCCGGGCAGCCTGCCCGCCGACATCGAGCCACGGCATCTGCGTGGCCGCTGGCTCCGCCAGCGCGACTGGCCGGCGTACCTGGCCAGCCTGGCCGGACCGCAGGCCGGGCAGCATTGGCTGCATCTGTCGCGCGAGCACTGGCTGGCGCCGGCCATGCGGCGGCAGGACCCGCTCGACCCACCGCGCGACGGCGCCTGCTGGAACATCGCCTTCGCCGGCGAGGCACGTCCGCAAATGCTGGTAAGGGTGGTGCCGCGCGACGGCTACTGGGTAGAGGCCGAGCGCCTGTTCCTGGCCAGCGACGACTGGCCGCCGGGGCTCAGCCTGTGGGGTAGCGCGCGCCAGGCCGCGGATGCCTGATCAGAGCAACGCCAGCAAACGCTCCTGCAATGCCCGGCGGCCCTGCAGGCCTCCGCTGTGCAGCGCCACCAGCCGGCTGCCGCGAGCCACCGCGCCGCTCTCCACAGCCTCGCGCAGGGCGAGCAGCAGCTTGCCGGTGTACAGCGGTTCGAGGGCGACGCCGCTGGCCGTCTCGAACTCGACGATGAACCGCGCCAATCGCCCATCGAGGCGGGCGAAACCGCCACGGCTGGCGTCCAGCAGGCGATAGCCGGCATCGGCCCAGCCCGCCTCGGCAAGGGTCGCCGCGACCTGGGCGGCGACGCCGTGGTCCTCCGGCACCGCCAGCGCGCCCACCACGGGATGCCGCCCGGCCTCGCCGAGCACCAGGCCGGCCAGTGTCGTACCGGTACCGGCGGCCACCCAGATCGCGTCGTAATCGTCCCAGCCGAGCGTCGGCAACTGGGTCGCTATGCGCTCCACCAGCCCGATGCAACCGCGCGCGCCCTGCAGCCCGCCACCGCCCTCGGCGACCGGCAGCAAGCCTGGGTAACGTTCCCGCCAGGGAAGCCAGAAGCCGGCGGCATGCCGCTGGCGATAGCCGCCGTAGCCGAGCCAGTGCAGTTCCATGCCGAGACTGCGCAGGTCGCGCACCGTCGGCGTATCGACTTCGTGTCCGCGCAACAGGCCGACGCAACGGAAACCGAAACGCGCGCCGGCGCCGGCCAGCGCGTGCAGGTGGTTGGAGTGGGCGCCGCCGAGGCTGATCAGGCCATCCAGCCCCTGCTCGTGGGCCAGCGCCAGGTGTGGCGCAAGCTTGAACCCCTTGTTGCCGGAGATCAGCGGATCGGCCTGGTCCAGGCGCAGCAGCGCCAGTTCGACCCCGGCCCGTTGCAGCCAGTCGAGTTCGAGACGCTGCAAGGGTGTATGCGGTGACCAGTGGGGAAACGGCAAGGAGTCAGCTCACGGTGCGCAGGCGCCCCGTGGTCTTGTGCCGGGCGCAGCAGTTGGTGTCGCCGGCGACGAAGCGCGCCGGGTTGTCGACCCGGTCGAGCGGCAGGTTGCAGCGTTCGCCGCCGGGCAGCAGCGCCTCGCAGCGCGGCTGCTGGAAGTGGTCCAGCCACTGGCGGTACTGGCTCTCGGAGACGAAGCACTTGGCCGCCGCGTAGGCCAGCGGATTGTCCTGGTAACGCGGGATGTCCTGCAAGGGGATGGTCAGGTGCCCGGCGCCGGGATGGTAGGCGACGAATACCACGCCCTGGCCGGATAGACGCTCCAGCAGTTGCTCCGGCCCCTGGGCGGCCAGACGGTCGCGCTCGGCGCGCAGCTCGGCCAGTTCCTGCTCCAGTTGCTGGTCCAGCTCGTTGCGGTAGGCCAGTTCGACGTCGCGGATCGAGACCTGCTCCTTGTAGCCGGCCACCGCCACCGCCACCCGAGCCTCCAGTTCGTCGGCGAACTCCGAGCGCAGCAGGTCGGTCTCGTTGCGCCCCTGGTTCTCGATGAAACGCAGTTGCCGGGTCAGTTCCTCGCGGTTGCGCTGGAACTGCTCGCCCTGCTCCAGCAGACGCTGCTGCAACTCGGCGTTCTCCCGCGCCTGCCGTTCCAGGGCCTGTTTCAGGCTGAGCACTTCGCTGCGCAGGATGTCCAGTTGCCCGCGGGCGTCCTGTTCGCGCCTGGCCAGTTCCTCTTCGTGCTGCCGGGCGAGCCCGGCCAGGCGCTGCTCCTGCTGCCGGGCCAGGGCGGCGAGCTGTTGCCGCTGCTGCTTGACCAGTTGCGCCAGGCGCGCCGCCTGCTCGTCCTCCTGCTTGCGCGGAGGCTCCGCGGGCGCTGCCTTTGGGGCGGCGGGACCGGCGGCGTACCATTGTTCTTCGGCGGCCATCTGCAGCCGCTGCGGCTCCACCGAGGCAGGCTCCTCGTCCACCAGCAGGCCGAGCTGGTTGCGCCTGAGCGCGTCGCGGATGAGTACGAAATGGTTGCGTCCGGCGCTGCTCTCCGGGTCCCACAGGTGCATCTGGTGCCAGGACACCGGGCACTGGCTGCGACAGGCCAGGCGGATCGGCCCGCCGCCCATGTCGGGGCCGCGTCCGGCGCGTTCGGCGAGGTTGCGCAGAGGCAGGTTCCAGCCGGTGTCGGCGCCGCCCTGCTCGTCGAAATCGAGATAGAAGAACACCGCTGCCCGCGCCTGCAGGCGCGGATTGATCAACACATAGGCCAGGTGCATCTGCCGGTCGGCGTATTCCGGCATGCGTACCAGACCATCGAGCAGCGCCTCGAATTCGGGATACAGCATTTCCTTGCAGACGCCGCTGTCGTTGAAGAACAGCACGGCCTCCGCCATCTGTGGCTTTTTCTGCATGCTCATCGCTAACCCTCGAACGCCTGGCGAGGCGGCCCGCATCCGGCAGTACCCATCTGGCATGTCACCTGAAAAACAGGCGCTATCTCGTTGTTCGGGCAAGTCTAGGGGAAAAAATGTCGCGGGCAATGTGACTGGGTTGGCAGACACCCGGGCGATGCCGGACGGCCCGCCGAGCGGTAGGGGAAATTGTGAAGCGGTCGGGTTTTGAGCGGACGGAGATCACCGTGGCAGAGCGCCACCGTTCACCAAACCGGTGCGCAGCGCCCCGCCGCGCCGACGAGCGCGGACAGGGACGATACGCAGAACCTGTGCGAGCTGGAGAAAAGCCGTTTTCAACGCAGTTTCTCCGCTACGTAACAGATCGCGGACAGGTTCTCAGAGTTCGGCAGCCAGGCGCGAACCCTGGTTGATGGCGCGCTTGGCATCCAGCTCGGCGGCGACATCGGCGCCGCCGATCAGGTGCACGCTCCGGCCGGCCGCCAGCAGGCCGTCCTGCAACTCGCGCAGTGGGTCCTGGCCGGCGCAGACGATCACGGTATCCACCGGCAGCACCTGCGGCTCGCCCTCGGCAACGCGGATATGCAGGCCGGCGTCGTCGATCCCGAGATACTCCACGGCATTCACCATCTGCACCTGCTTGTTCTTCAGGCCGGCGCGATGGATCCAGCCGGTGGTCTTGCCGAGGCCGTCGCCGACCTTGCTCTTCTTGCGTTGCAGGAGGAACACCTGGCGCGCTGCCGGATGCACCTCGGCCTTGACCCCGGCGATGCCGCCGCGGGCCTCCAGGCGGGTATCGATCCCCCACTCCTTCCAGAACGCTTCGCGCTCCAGGCTGGTGGACGGACCGGCATGGGTGATGAATTCGGAGACGTCGAAGCCGATGCCGCCGGCGCCGATCACCGCCACCTTGCCGCCCACCGGCTTGCGCTCGAGGATCGCGTCCAGGTAGCTGATCACCTTCGGATGCTCGATGCCGGGGATCGCCGGCGTGCGCGGGACGATGCCGGTGGCGAGGACGATCTCGTCGTAGCCGCCCGCGACCAGATCGTCCACGCCGACCCGGCGGTTCAGGTGCAGCTCGACGCCGGTGCTCTCCAGCTTGTTGCGGAAGTAGCGCAGGGTCTCGTGGAACTCTTCCTTGCCGGGAACCCGCTTGGCCACGTTGAACTGCCCGCCGATCTCGCCGGCGGCGTCGAACAGGCTGACCCGGTGCCCGCGCTCGGCGGCCACGGTGGCGGCGGCCAGGCCGGCCGGACCGGCGCCGACCACGGCGATCTTCTTCGGCCTGGCGGTGGGAATGTAGTTCAGCTCTGTTTCGTGGCAGGCGCGCGGGTTGACCAGGCAACTGGTCAGCTTGCCGCCGAAGGTGTGGTCGAGGCAGGCCTGGTTGCAGCCGATGCAGGTGTTGATCCGTTCAGCGTGGCCGGCGGCGGCCTTGTTGACGAAGTCCGGGTCGGCGAGGAACGGCCGGGCCATGGAGACCATGTCGGCATCGCCCTCGGCCAGGACCTTCTCCGCCACCTCGGGAGTGTTGATGCGGTTGGTGGTGATCAGCGGGATGCCGACCTCGCCACGCAGCTTGGCGGTGACCTTGGTGAAGGCCGCGCGCGGCACCTTGGTGGCGATGGTCGGGATGCGCGCCTCGTGCCAGCCGATACCGGTGTTGATCAGGGTCGCGCCGGCCTTCTCGACGGCCTTGGCCAGCAGCACGATCTCGTCCCAGCTGCTGCCGCCCTCGACCAGGTCGAGCATGGACAGGCGATAGATGATGATGAAGTTCGGCCCCACCGCCTCGCGCACCCGGCGGACGATCTCCACCGGCAGGCGCATGCGGTTCTCGTAGCTGCCGCCCCAGCGGTCGGTGCGCTGGTTGGTGTGCTGCACGAGGAACTGGTTGATGAAGTAGCCTTCCGACCCCATGATCTCGACGCCATCGTAGCCGGCGACCTGGGCCAGGCTGGCGCAGTTGACGAAGTCGGCGATCTGCTTCTCGATGCCTTCCTCGTCGAGTTCCTTGGGCTTGAACGGATTGATCGGCGCCTGGATCGCGCTCGGCGCCACCTGCTTCGGGCTGTAGGCGTAGCGGCCAGCATGCAGGATCTGCATGCAGATCTTGCCGCCCGCCTCGTGCACCGCCTGGGTCACGATCCTGTGCTTCTCCGCCTCTTCCGGCGTGCTCAGCTTGGCCGCGCCGGAATACACGCCGCCCTCTTCGTTCGGGCCGATGCCGCCGGTGACCATCAGGCCGACGCCGCCACGGGCGCGTTCGGCGAAATACGCCGCCATGCGCTCGAAGCCTTGCGGCTTCTCTTCCAGACCGGTGTGCATGGACCCCATCAGGGTGCGGTTGCGCAGGGTGGTGAAGCCGAGGTCCAGCGGGGCGAGCAGGTGCGGATAGGGAACGGCGGCGGTCATCGGGGGTCTCCACATCGGGCGAAACGCGTTCACGGATATGCCGCGGCCTCGGGCGCAATGCGCGGGACGGGCAGCGGTCGGTATGGCGACGACTCTAAGGAGCGCCACCGGAGCGCTCAATGATCCTAAATGACAAGTTACTGATCGGAATGCACAGGGATGCTTGGCAAGCCGACGCCACTCCCCTACCCTGTGGGCTGCCTTGGAGACCCGCATGCGCAAGCTGATCTTCCTGATCCTCATCACCCTCTTCGCCGCCTACGCCGGCTGGGCCGAACGCCGCCCGGTAGGCCACTACCTGTCCGACCTGCGCAGCCAGGTCAGCGTGGTCCAGGGCCAGCCCGGCGAGCGCGGCAACCTGCTGGCGGTCCAGCCGGAACTGTTCACGCCGGACTACCAGAGCGCCGAACGGTTGCAGCTGAAATTCCACGCCTACCTGGAAAATGCCCGCCGCCAGGGCCTGCTCAACGAGCGCACGGTGGTGGTGTTCCCCGAGCATGTCGGCACCTGGCTGGTGGCCAGCGGCGAGAAGCCCGAGGTCTATGCCGCCGCCGACTGGCCCACGGCGATGGACTGGATGGCCGCGAGCAACCCGCTGAAGGTGGCGCGCGGCTGGATCACCGCGCGCGGCGATCAGCGTCTCACCGACACCCTGTTCCGGATGAAGGCGGTGGACATGGCCCACGACTACCAGACCCTGTTCGGCGGGCTCGCCCATGATTTCAAGGTGACGGTGGTCGCCGGCTCCATCGTCCTGCCCGACCCCGAGGTCGAGGACGGCGAGCTGCGTCCCGGCACCGGCCAGCTGTACAACGTCAGCCTGACCTTCGGTCCCGACGGCCGGCCGCTCGGACAGCCGCAACGCAAGGTGTTCCCGACCCGTCACGAACTGAGCTACCTCAACAATGGTCGCGGCGAGCGCCTGCAGGTGCTGGATACGCCTGCAGGACGCCTGGGCGTGCTGATCGGCACCGACAGCTGGTACCCGGACACCTACGCCACCCTGGTCGAACAGCGCGTCGAACTGTTGGCGATCCCCGCCGCCCTGAACCAGAGCGGTCGCTGGCAGCAACCCTGGCCCGGCTTCGATGCCGAGCTGGTTCCCGGCGACGTGCGCCTGGCGCCGAACAGCCTGAGCAACGCCGAGGCCTGGCAGCGCCTGGCGGTCGGCGAGCGCCTGCTGGCCAGCGGTGCACGCGGCGGCGCCGTGGCCTTCGCCCATAGCCGCCTGTGGAACGTCACCGAAGACGGCCAGAGCCTGCTCGGCTCGCCGCAGGGCATGCGCCAGGCCAATCCCGGCGGCGGTGCGCAACTGGTCAATCTCTGGCTATGAGCGCGCCCCGGGTTCGCCTCGGCGACCTCTCGGTCGGCTTCGTCCAGGCGCTGGCCGACGCCCTGCTCGCCGCCGGCGTCGAGCCCGCGCCACTGCTCGAACAGTACGGCCTCGACCAGCGGCGCCTGGCCGAACCCGGGGCGCGCCTGTCGATCCCTCGCTACATGCGCCTCGGCCATGCCGCCATACAGCTCAGCGGCGACCCCGCCCTCGGCCTGCAGATGGGCCGCCTGAGCCGTCTCGGACAGATGGGCCTGGCCGGCGTCAGCGTCGCCCAGGCGCCCAACCTGCGCGCCGCCGCGCGGGCAATGATCCACCTGGAACCGCTTTACGCGCAGAACTACCGGGGCCAGTCGAGCCTGGTGGAAGACGCCGGCGGCGCCTGGCTGCGCTTCTATTCGATCAGCCCTTACAACGCCTACAACCGCTTCGTCGTCGATTCGGTGCTGGCAGGCTGGATCAGCCATCTCGGCGCTCTGGCAAGGCAGCCGTTGAAAGCGGAGCGGGTGGAGATCGAATATCCAGCGCCGCCTTGGGCCGAGCGCTACGAGGCATTCTTCGGCTGCCCGGTGGAATTCGGCGCGCCGACCAACCAGTTGCGCCTGAGCCAGGCCAGCCTGGCCCTGGCGAATGCCGAGCACTGTCCGAGCACCTGGAGCCAGATGCTGGAACTCTGCAACCGCGAACTGGAGCAGTTGACCCGCACCCGCAGTTGGCGCGAGCGCGTCAGCCGCCTGCTGGGGCCGATGCTCAATGGCCGCGAGCCGGACCTCGAGGAAGTCGCCGCGCGCCTCAAGTTGCCGACCTGGACCCTGCGGCGCAAGCTGGCCGAGGAAGGCACCCAGTTCCGCAGCATCCTCAACGACACCCGCCGCGACCTGGCGATGGTCTACATCCGCGAGACCGACCTGGCTTTCGGCGAAATCGCCTACCTGCTCGGCTTCGCCTCGGCGGAAGCCTTCCAGCGCGCCTTCAAGCGCTGGAGCGGACAGACGCCCGGCGAATTCCGCCGCGCCCAGCGACAGAGCGCCTGATCACATCTCGGTGACGTCGTCCGCCGGCTCCGGCAGGTCGCATTCGGCGGCATGCTGCTCCAGCAGTTCTTCCTGGTAGTCGTCCATCGCGGATCACCTTTCGTTCGTCTGTGTCTTTCAGCTGTAGACGAGGAAGATGACAGCGGGATTACCGCGCGCGGACCGACGGAGCAGGAAATCCGGCAAACAAGGAGAAAACGGAAGACGCAGGGGACGACGGAAACGAAAAAAGCGGCCATTGGCCGCTTTCTTCGTGGCTCACCCCGCCTCGGCGTGGTGAAGATGTATGGCGCAGCGGACGGGACTCGAACCCGCGACCCCCGGCGTGACAGGCCGGTATTCTAACCGACTGAACTACCGCTGCGCGTCGGCTGGGCAAGATGCCCGGTAAAGCGACTTCCTCTCGTTGCAGCCTGGCTGCCCGCCTTCTGGCGGAAGACGGCGAGTTCGGGGTGGTGAACTCGGGAGGGGAAGTGAATGGCGCAGCGGACGGGACTCGAACCCGCGACCCCCGGCGTGACAGGCCGGTATTCTAACCGACTGAACTACCGCTGCGCGTAACTTGCGAGATTGGTGGGTGATGACGGGATCGAACCGCCGACCCTCTGCTTGTAAGGCAGATGCTCTCCCAGCTGAGCTAATCACCCTTCACTCTCGAAGTGGGGCGCATTCTACCGACCGAAAAACCTAAGTCAATGCCCTGATTGAATTTTTTTTGAAATTTCGGCGATCGCCTGTCGCCAAGGTCGGCGCCGGGGCCCATGCCGGCCCCAGCCACGGGCCGCTCACTCGACCCGCAGGCTCAGGCGCGCCGAGACCCGGCCGTCGACCTGGCGGTCCAGGCCGGCCTCCGCCACCTGCACGCCCTGCCCGTTCAACTGCTCCAGCCAGGGCAGCAGCTTGGCGAATGGCGCCGGCTGCAGGGCCACCTGCACGGCGCCCTCGCCTTCGTTGTCGAGGCGCTCGACACTCAGTCCGGCCTGGGCCGCCGAAGCCGTGACCATGCCCTGCAGCGCCGCCGGGTCGATCTGCGCCTGTGGCGCCGCGGCATCGGCCTGGCGCACGTTGGGCGCCTGCTGCTGGATGTAGGCATGCAGCGCGCGCTGTTCGGTGAAGTACTGCCGCGCCGACTGCAGATGGCGCTCGGCCGGGCGCCACAGCGCCAGGTAGAGCACCACCAGCAGGAGGAACGCACCGAGCCAGAGCAGCGCCAGGCGGTCCCGCGCCGGCAGCCCGCGCCAGCGGATCGCCAGCTGCGAGGTTTCCGCCTGGGCCCTGAGGCGCTCGTGGAATTGCGTCATCACCTTCATCTCAACCTCCTATCACCAGGCGCGCGCTGACCGTCGAGCCATCGCGGCTGGCCGAACCCAGCTGCACCGCCAACCCGGACTCGCTGAGACGCGAACGCAGCCGTTCCAGCACGTCGAAACCGGGAGCCCGCACCTGGAGGGCGACGTCGCCGCGAGCGGCGCTGAAGTCCAGTTGCTCGACGCTCACCGTTGGCTCGCCGCCGATCACCGTGGCGGCCTGGCCAAGCAGGCCGAGCAACTGGCCCTCGCCGCCGCTGCTGGCGCTGTCGGCCAGGTGCTGGTCGAACTGCGCGCGCAGGTTGATCAGCTTGCGGTCCTCGGGAAACAGCTGGCGGTAGAGTTCTGCGCTCTGCGCCGCGTAGCGGTCGCCTTCGCGCTGCAACTGCCAGGCCTGGACCAGGGTAAAGCCCCATTGCAACACCAGCCACAGCCCGACCAGCCCCAGCAGCGGCCGCCAACGGCGCCACTGGCTGCTCTGCTGGCGCGCGGCGAACTCGGCCTGGGCCAGGTCGGTGCCCAGCGGCTGCTCGCTCAGCCAGACGTGCGGATTGCCCGCCAGGGCCTGGACTTCCACCCCCTCCAGGGGCGCCACCTCCTGCGCGGCGAAGGCCCGCTGCGGCGGCGGGCAACTGTCGCGCAGCACCGGCCAATCCTCGCTGCCGCAGGCCAGGCGTACGGCACCGCTGCCGCCGAGCAGCCAGCGCTCTTCCAGCCAGAACAGGCAGCTGCCCTCGCCCGGCAGGCAATCGGCATCGACATGCAGCGAAGCCGGCGCCTTGCCCACGCCCTCGGCCAGCGCCAGCCAGGCGGCAAGCCAGGTGCGCTGCACGGCGAATACCCGGTGGCGGCCGTCGGCCAGCGCCGGACCAAGGGCAAGGTGCATCTGCTCGACATCGTCGGCCAGTTGTTCCTCCACCGCGAACGGCAGCGACTGGCGCAACCAGCGCGCCTTCTGCGTAGGCAGGTTCACCGCGCAGGCGGTCACCGCCTCCACCGGCAGGTACAGCCGCCAGGGCGCACGGATTTCCGCCAGCGCCTGGGCGAACGGCGCGCGCCGGCACTCGCCATCCTGCACCCACCATACCGCCAGTTCCCCATCGGCCCCCGCCGTGCTGGCGGGCGGCAGGAACAGCGCACTCACTCCACTCATCGCTCGTCCTTCTTCCAATCGTCGCCGCCCGTCGACGGGATGGGCAGGCCGCCCTGCCCCATGTCGCGGGCCATCACGCGTATCTTGCCGTCCTTGCCCCGCTGCAAGGTACTCACCAGCACCTGCCGGCGGTCGCCCAGGCTGACCTCGCTGATCACCTGGAAGTAGCGGGTGCCGACGGCAAAGTTGACGTTACTTGCCTTTGATCCCAACTCGTTCAGGTGCTTGCTGAACTCAGTCTTCTCCTGGAAGCCTTCTCGCCCACGAGCCGCCACGATGTTTTCCGCCTGTCCCGGATCGATCTCGAACATGGCGGCCAGCACCGGCACGCTGGCAGTGTTCACGTTCAGCGGCGCATCTTCGGGCAAGGCGCTGACGAACGGCAGCAGGCGTCGATAGTCGGCTTCCGACAATTTCAGCAGGCGCAGCTCGGACACGTCCTTGAAACTGCGGTTGGCGGCGCGGTAGGCCGGCGCCTCCAGCAGGTACTGGTTGTCCTCGGCGCCTTGCTCGCCCTGCGGATTCTGGTCGGCGTCGAGCCAGTCGGCCAGCCGGTCCGGCAAGCCCTGGACGATCTCTTCCTTCATCCCCAGGGTGGCCAGCAGGCGACGGAACTGCTTCACCGAATCCGGCTTGACCTTGCGCTTGCGCACCAGTCCGTTGAGGTTGAAACGCCCGCTGGGGTCCTCGATCCGCACCCGCAGCTCGCCGCCGTCATCCAGCTTGAACGGCGTCATCGGTCGCGCCCAGGCCTCGCCCAGGTGGTCCACCGGCTCGCGGGTATTCTCGCCGCCCTGGCGCAGGTCGCGGCGCAGCACCGCTTCCGCCAGGCGTTCGCCGCCCAGCGCATAGTGCCAGGCCTGGCGCACGTGCAACTGGTTGGCGCTGCTGCGTATCGCCAACTGCTGGCGGATGATCAGCCCGGCGCAGACGATGGTCACCACCGCCACCACCAGCAGAACGGTAATCAGCGCGACGCCGCTCTGCCCGCGCCTCATTCCGGCGCCCCCGGCATGCCTTCCGGCGGCTGCGGCACCCCGCCCTCGCCGTTCTCGCCATTCTCGCCGCCCGGCTGGCCCTGCGGCTGGTCCTGCTTGAGCGGCGGATCGAGCAGACGCCAGACGCGCACCAGCTTGCCGTAGTGGCGGTGCTCCAGAGTCATCTCCACCGCCAGCGGCAGGCTTTCCAGGCGCTCCTCCTCGCTGCCTTCGTCGGTCGGCCAGTGGCCCTGCCAGTTGTGCTCCTTGTCGAGGAAGCGCCAGCTCAGCGCGGTAACCCCGTCCAGCACCTGCTGCACCCGTGGCTTGCTGTCCTGGGCGCGGTCCAGAACCAGCCAGTAGCGGCGTTCGAGGGTCTCCCCGGACAGCGACCAGCGCACCCGCTGCAGGCGCGAGCGCGCCTGGCCGAGCGGGTTGCGCCAGCCGCCACGGGTGAATTCGACGATCTGGTCGTTCTCGCCCTCGCTGAGGAAGGCGCCACGGTTATCGCCCAGTTCGTCGCGTACCGGACGTTCGACCGCCTGGGTCAGGTCGCGCTCCAGGGCGCCCATCGCCCGCACCAGCTCGCGCATGCGCTGCTCCTGCACGCGAGTCGCCTGGTCGGTCTGCATCACGCTGTCGAACATGCGGTAGGTGGCCAGGGCCAGCAGGGCGAAGATGGCGATGGCGATCAGCAGCTCGAGCAGGGTGAAGCCCCGCTGTAGCCTCATGGCTGGCTCCCGAGGAAACCGACGAGGCGCGCCGCGGCGCGTTCCTCGATGCTGCCACGCTCGCGGCCAAGGGGCTTCGCCGCGACCCAGACGATCACCCGCCGCATATCCTGCTCGGCGGTGCTGTCGACCTGGGTGCGCCACTCCCAGCGGCGCCCGGCGAACTCCAGCTCGCCCTGGTTGCGGCCGCTGGAGGGCGGCGTCTGTTCCAGTTGCAATTCGTTGAGACGGTTGTCGGCGATCCACATCGCCAGGGTCTTGTCTTCCAGTCGCGAGGCGTTCTGCAGGCTGCGCGCGCTGGCACTGAGCACGCTGGCCGCGACCATGGCGAAGATCGCCAGGGCCACCAGCACTTCCAGCAGGGTGAAACCACGCGCGCGCCTCATCGCCGCGCCACCTCGACCCGTGGCAGGCGGAAACCGTCGCTGCTCAGCGACAACGCCCGCCCCTCGGGTCCGCGCTCGGCCAGGCGCAGGCGGAACGGGCTGAGTTCGCCACTGGAAAGGATCAGCAATTGCGGCTGATCGGTGCCTTTCTTCTGCTCCTTCTCGCCCTTGCTGCCGGCCAGCACCAGCGGCTGGCCGTCCAGCTCGAAGGTCAGCTCCGCCCACTCCGGCAGGCGGTGGCTGTCGCGCGCCACCGGCAACCAGCGCGCCTTCGCTTCGTCGTAGCGCAGCACCTGATAGGCATCGCGCTCCAGGCGCAGGCCGTACTCGCGGTTGTCCAGCACGGCCTCGTCGGTCAGCACGCCGATCAGCCCGGCGAGCCGCTCGGCCTCGCTGTCCAGCTCCCGCGAGGTGCTGGCGAAGCCGGTGCTGAGCACCGCCAGGCCGATCAGTACGCTGATGATGACCATCACCACCATCAGCTCGATGAGGGTGAAGCCGCGCGAAGCCCGCATGTCCGGTCAGTTGTCCCAGTTGCCGATTTCGGCGTCGTTGTCGCTGCCGCCTTCCTTGCCGTCGGCGCCCAGCGAATACAGGTCGAACGGGCCCTTGGTGCCCGGCGCCAGGTACTGGTAGGGATTGCCCCACGGGTCGACCGGCAGCTTCTTCAGGTAGCCGTCCTTGTTCCAGTTCTTCGGCTGCGGGTTGCCGGTGGGCTTCTTCACCAGCGCCTCGAGGCCCTGCTGGGTGCTCGGATAGGCGAAGTTGTCCAGCTTGTACATGTCCAGCGCGGCAGCGATGGCCTTGATGTCGCCCTTGGCCACGGTGACCTTGGCCTGGTCGGGACGGCTCATCACCTGCGGCACCACCAGGGCGGCGAGGATGCCGAGGATGACCACCACGACCATGATTTCGATCAGGGTGAAGCCCGACTGTTGGCGACGCTGCAATGGGCGGCTCTGATTCACGCGATTACCCCACGAGTTGGTTGAGAGAAAGGATCGGAAGAAGAATGGCCAGGACGATGACCAGCACCACCGCGCCCATGAATATCAGCATGAACGGTTCGAACAGGCCGACCATCAGGCCGATCTGCGCCGCCAGGTCGTTCTCCTGGTTGCGCGCGGTGCGCGCCAGCATCTGGTCCAGCTCGCCGGAGCGCTCGCCGCTGGCGATCATGTGCAGCATCATCGGCGGGAACTGCCCGGTGGCTTCCAGCGAGCGGGTCAGGCTGGCGCCCTCGCGGACCTTCTGCGCGGCCTTGACCACTTCGTTGCGGATGATCCGGTTGGCGATCACCTCGGCGGCGATCGCCAGCGCCTCCACCAGCGGCACGCCGCTGCGGGTGAGGATCGCCAGGGTCGAGGCGAAGCGCGCGGTGTCGGTGGAACGCACCAGCCGACCAACCAGCGGCACACGCAGCAGGAAGCCATGCCAGCGCTCGCGAAAGGCATCCTTGCGCAGCGCGTAGCGGAAGCCGATCACCCCGCCGATCGCCGCGACGAAGGCCAGCGCGCCCCAGGCCTTGACCCAGTCGCTGACGCCGATCAGCACGCGGGTCAACAGCGGCAGGGTCTGCCCGCTGTCGATGAACACCCGGACCACGTCGGGCACCACGTAGCCCAGCAGGAAGCCGACGATGGCCAGCGAAGCGACCATCAGGATCACCGGATAGAGCAGCGCCAGCTGGATCTTCTGCCGCGACTGCTGGCGCTGCTCGGTGTAGTCGGCAAGTTGCTCCAGCACCGGGCCGAGGTGCCCGGCATGCTCGCCGGCAGCCACCGTCGCCCGGTACAGCTCGGGAAAGGCGGTGGGAAACTCGCGCAGGCTGCCGGCCAGGCTGTGGCCTTCGAGGACCTTGGCGCGCACCGCGAGGAGCATCGACTGGATGCGCTGCGAGGTGGACTGCGCCGCGGCGGCGCGCAGCGCCTCCTCGATCGGCAACGCGGCCTGGACCAGGGTGGCCAGTTGGCGGGTTACCAATGCCAGGTCGCGCGCGGACAGTCCGCGGGCGAACGTCAGGCGCCCGCCCTGCCCGCTCTGCTCGCGGGTACGGGTGGGCTTCACGTCGAGCGGCGCCAATTGGCGCTCGCGCAGCAACTGGCGGACCTGGCGCGCGCTGTCCGCCTCCAGCACGCCCTTCTGCTGGCGGCCGCTGGGGTCGAGGGCGAGGTATTCGAAGGCGGCCATTATTCTTCCCGGGTCACGCGCAGGACTTCCTCGACCGTGGTGACGCCTTCCAGCACCTTGCGCCGACCGTCGTCGCGGATGCTCGGTCCACTGGTGCGGGCATGCCGGGTCATTTCCTGCTCGGAGGATTCGTTGTGGATCAGCGAGCGCATGTGGTCGTCGAACACCACCAGTTCATAGATACCGGTACGCCCGCGATAGCCATGCTGGTGGCACTCGCCGCAGCCGCGGGCGCGATGCAGGGTCGGCGGCGCGGCGGGATCGACGCCGAGCAGCGCGCACTCGGCCTCGTCGGCCCGGTAGGGCTCCTTGCACGCCGGGCAGAGCACCCGCACCAGGCGCTGGGCCAGCACGCCAAGCATGGAGGAGGACAGCAGGAACGGCTCGATGCCCATGTCCACCAGGCGGGTGATCGCGCCGATGGCGCTGTTGGTGTGCAGGGTCGAGAGCACCAGGTGGCCGGTCAGCGAAGCCTGCACCGCGATCTCGGCGGTCTCCCGGTCGCGGATCTCGCCGACCATTACCACGTCCGGGTCTTGCCGGAGGATCGCCCGCAGGCCGCGGGCGAAGGTCATGTCGACCTTGGCATTGACCTGGGTCTGGCCGATGCCCTCCAGGTGGTATTCGATCGGATCCTCGACGGTGAGGATGTTCCGCGTGCGGTCGTTGAGCGTGGTCAGGCTGGCGTACAGGGTGGTGGTCTTGCCCGAGCCGGTGGGGCCGGTGACCAGCAGGATGCCGTGCGGCTTGCGCACCGTTTCGTCCATCAGCTTGCGGTCGCGCTCGCTCATGCCCAGGTGTTGCAGGTTCAGGCGCCCGGCCTGCTTGTCGAGCAGACGCAGCACCACCCGTTCGCCGTTGGCCGAGGGCAGGGTCGAGACGCGGATGTCCACCTCGCGCCCGCCGACCCGCAGGGAAATCCGCCCATCCTGGGGAATACGCTTCTCGGCGATGTCCAGCCGCGCCATGACCTTGATCCGCGATACCAGCAGGGCCGCCAGCTCGCGCTTGGGCTCCAGCACCTCGCGCAGCACGCCGTCGACGCGGAAGCGCACCACCAGGCGTTTCTCGAAGGTTTCCAGGTGGATGTCCGAGGCGTTCTCGCGGATCGCCTCGCCGAGGATCGCGTTGATCAGGCGAATGATCGGCGCGTCGTCCTCCTGCTCCATCAGGTCCTCGGTTTCCGGGACCTGGTCGGCCAGCGCGGCGAGATCCAGGCTGCCGCCGAGGTCTTCGGCGAGCTGCATGGCCGCCGAGGAATCGTGCTGGTAGGAGGCCGCCAGGGCCTGGTTGAAGGCGTCCTCGCCGAGCGCCTTGAGCGGCAGGCGGCGGCCGGCGAAGCGCTGCGCCTCGGCAATCGCCGCCAGCTCCACCTGCGGCCGGCAGGCCAGCCAGTACTGCTCCTCCAGGCACAGGAACAACAGGCCCTGGCGCTTGGCGAAGCTGAACGGCAGACGCCGTGGCGGTGCGGCCGGCGCGGCGATGTCGGGTAATGGGGCTGTCATCATGGATGCCTTATAGCGGTAACCTTACAGAAGTATCTTGGTCGTATATGACCACTGAACGGTTACCGTCAGTATTGTTAGTTGTTAGTCGTTTTGTGCGGCCGATCCCGAGTTCCTCTTGCAGAAGTATCCTGGCGAGCCGTTATCTTAAGCACAAGCGTGCCTGGCCCGGCCAGTCACACCTATTGATAGAAGTAGGTAGCCTACCGGCAACGAACTGCTATGATCCCTCGGCGATCTTCAGACATAACGATAAAGACCAGGAGTGATGTATTGCCTTTCTCCGGCGCCTCTTCCCGCTGGCTGCAGCGGTACGCCCCGGCCCTTCTGGCTGTTGCCCTGATCATCGCCATGAGCATCAGCCTCGCCTGGCAGGCGGCCGGCTGGTTGCGCCTGCAACGCAGCCCGGTAGCCGTCGCCGCCTCGCCGGTCAGCCACGAGTCGATCAGCAGCGATCCGACCCGCCTGGCGCGCCTCTTCGGCACCAGCGCCCAGGACCCCAACGCCCCGCCACCGGCCACCAACCTCGACCTGGTGCTCAAGGGCAGCTTCGTCCAGAGCGATCCCAAGCTGTCCAGCGCGATCATCCAGCGCCAGGGCGACAAGCCGCACCGCTACGCGGTCGGCGGCGAGATCAGCGACGGCGTGAAGCTGCACGCGGTCTACCGCGACCGCGTCGAACTGCAGCGCGGCGGGCGCCTGGAAAGCCTGCCCTTCCCGCACCGTTCCGGGGGACTGCTGGCCAGCGCGGACGACATTACAAGCGAGAACGACTCGATCGAACAACTGCAAAGCCTGCAGGATGAGAACGCTGCAGCATTGCGCGAGCGCCTGGATGCCTTGCGCCAGCAAATGGAAGCCACGCCCATCGCAGAACCCGCCGAAGAAGACTCGAGCGAGCCCACGACCACGCCTACGGAAAGCGACTGACCCGATGTCCCAGCCCTTGTTCCGCGCCCTGTTTACCCCCACCAGTCGTTCGTACGTTCCCGCCGTCCTTCTCAGCCTGGCCCTCGGCATCCAGGCGGCGCACGCCGAAGACAGCGGCAGGAACGCCTTCGTCCCTGCCGGCAACCAGCAGGAGGCGCACTGGACGATCAACCTCAAGGATGCCGACATCCGCGAATTCATCGACCAGATTTCCGAAATCACCGGCGAGACCTTCGTCGTCGACCCGCGGGTCAAGGGCCAGGTCAGCGTGGTCTCCAAGGCCCAGCTCTCGTTGAGCGAGGTCTACCAGTTGTTCCTCTCGGTGATGAGCACCCACGGCTTCACCGTGGTCGCCCAGGGCGACCAGGCGCGCATCGTGCCCAACGCCGAGGCCAAGACCGAGGCCGGCGGCGGCCAGAGCGCGCCGGATCGCCTGGAGACGCGGGTGATCCAGGTGCAGCAGAGCCCGGTATCGGAACTCATCCCGCTGATCCGTCCGCTGGTCCCGCAATATGGCCACCTCGCCGCGGTGCCCTCGGCCAACGCGCTGATCATCAGCGACCGCAGCGCCAACATCGCGCGAATCGAAGACGTGATCCGCCAGCTCGACCAGAAGGGCAGCCACGACTACAGCGTGATCAACCTGCGCTACGGCTGGGTGATGGACGCCGCCGAGGTGCTCAACAACGCCATGAGCCGCGGCCAGGCCAAGGGCGCGGCGGGCGCCCAGGTGATCGCCGACGCGCGCACCAACCGCCTGATCATCCTCGGCCCGCCGCAGGCGCGCGCCAAGCTGGTGCAACTGGCGCAGTCGCTGGACACCCCGACCGCGCGCTCGGCCAATACCCGGGTGATCCGCCTGCGCCACAACGACGCCAAGACCCTAGCGGAAACCCTCGGCCAGATTTCCGAAGGCATGAAGAACAACGGCGGCCAGGGCGGCGAACAGACCGGCGGCGGCCGACCGAGCAACATCCTGATCCGTGCCGACGAAAGCACCAATGCGCTGATCCTGCTGGCCGACCCGGATACGGTCAACGCCCTCGAGGACATCGTTCGCCAGCTCGACGTGCCGCGCGCCCAGGTATTGGTGGAAGCGGCCATCGTCGAAATCTCCGGCGACATCCAGGATGCCGTCGGCGTGCAATGGGCGATCAACAAGGGCGGCATGGGCGGGACCAGGACCAACTTCGGCAATACCGGGCTGTCCATCGGCACCCTGCTGCAAGCGCTCAAGGACGACAAGCCGCCGGCGCTTCCCGACGGCGCCATCGTCGGTATCGGCAGCAGCAGCTTCGGCGCGCTGGTCACCGCGCTGTCGGCGAACAGCAAGAGCAACCTGCTGTCGACCCCGAGCCTGCTGACCCTGGACAACCAGAAAGCGGAAATACTGGTCGGTCAGAACGTCCCCTTCAATACCGGCTCCTACACTACCAACAGCGAAGGTTCGAGCAATCCTTTCACCACGGTCGAACGCAAGGACATCGGCGTCAACCTCAAGGTCACCCCGCACATCAACGACGGCGCGGCCCTGCGCCTGGAGATCGAGCAAGAAATCTCCTCCATCGCCCCCAGCGTGCAGCAGGTCAGCAACACCGACATCATCACCAACAAGCGCTCGATCAAGAGCACCATCCTCGCCGAGAACGGCCAGGTCATCGTGCTCGGCGGCCTGATCCAGGACGACGTGGTGCAGGCAGAGTCCAAGGTACCGCTGCTCGGCGACATTCCCTGGCTGGGCAAGCTATTCCGCTCGACCAAGGACACTCACACCAAGCGCAACCTGATGGTCTTCCTGCGCCCGACCGTAGTGCTCGACGGCGCAGGCCTGGCGGCGATTTCCGGGAAGAAGTACAGCGACATCCGCGTGCTCGACGGCCGTCGCAGCCCAGAAGGCCGTGGGAGCATCTTGCCGAGCAGCGCCGGACAATTGTTCGACGGTCAGACCGTCGACCTGCGCGACCTGAAAGCGGAGTAACGTTCCTCAGGCTCTCCTGCGAGACAGCGGAGGACAACAAAAAAGGCGCGGCCCCTTGCGGGTCAGCGCCTTTTTCACATCGACATGGCAACACTCAGTCGAGGTAGACCATTTTCCGGGTCATGCCGCCATCGACCAGGAATTCCTGGCCGGTGACGAAACCGGCGTCCTCGGAGAGCAGCCAGGCCACCAGCGACGCGACATCCTCCACCGTTCCGACCCGGCCGACCAGGTGTTGGTCGTGGTCCAGCTCGGTCAGCGGCGCAGCCTCGCGCTCGGCGGCCTCGCGGGTATCGATCCAGCCGGGGCTGAGCGCATTGACACGGATCTCCGGGCCCAGGCTGGCGGCCAGGGCATGGGTCAGCGCCAGCAACCCGCCCTTGCTCGCGGCGTAGGCCTCGGAGTCAGGCTCTGACTGGTGGGCACGAGTCGAGGCGATGTTGACGATGGCGCCGTTGTGCGCGCGCAGATAAGGCGTGCAGTACTTGGCCAGCAGCATCGGACCGGTCAGGTTGACCGCCAGGGTGCGGGTCCACTCGCCGAGGCTCAGCGCCTCCAGCGGCGTATTGCGCGGATTGGCGATGGCGGCGTTGCAGACCAGGCCGTCGAGGCGGCCGAACTGACCGAGCACCTCGGCCACGCTCATCGCCACCTGGCCCTCCTGGGCCACGTCCATGGCCACGAACCAGGCGTGCTCGCCCAGCGCCTCGGCCACCCTGGCACCGCGTTCACGGTCGTTGTCGGCCAGCACTACCTGCCAGCCCTCGGCGATCAGCCAGGCACTGATGCCCAGGCCAATGCCCCGGGCCGCCCCGGTGACCAGGGCGACCTTGCCGTTGCCTCGCAGGTTGGGTTCGATCACAGCGCGGCCAGCCCCCGGGCCATGTCGGCCTTGAGGTCGTCGAGGTCTTCCAGGCCGACCGCGACCCGGATCAGGCTGTCGCCGATCCCGGCGCGCGCGCGGTCCTCGGGGGACAGCCGACCGTGGGAGGTGGTCGCCGGGTGGGCGATGGTGGTCTTGGTGTCGCCCAGGTTGGTGGTGATCGAGACCATCCGGGTGGCGTCGATGAAGCGCCAGGCGGCATCGCGCCCGCCCTTCACGTCGAAGCTGACGACCGCGCCGAAGCCACTCTGCTGGCGCCGAGCCAACTCATGCTGAGGATGGCTCTGCAGGCCCGCGTAGTAGACCCGCTCGATGCCCGGCTGGTGCTCCAGCCATTCGGCCAGAGCCAGGGCACTGGCGCTGTGCGCCTGCATGCGGATACGCAGGGTTTCCAGGCCCTTGAGGAACAGCCAGGCGTTGAACGGGCTGAGGGTCGGTCCGGCGGTGCGGAGAAAGCCGACCACTTCCTTCATCTGCTCGCCGCGACCGGCGACCACCCCGCCCATGCCCCGGCCCTGGCCGTCGATGTACTTGGTCGCGGAGTGGATCACCACGTCCGCACCGAGCTTCAACGGCTGTTGCAGCGCCGGCGTGCAGAAGCAGTTGTCCACCGCCAGCAGCGCGCCCTTGGCGTGGGCGACCTCGGCCAGCGCGGCGATATCCACCAGCTCGGCCAGCGGGTTGGATGGCGACTCGACGAAGAACAGCTTGGTATTCGGCTTGCACGCCGCCTCCCAGGCCGCGAGATCGCTCAACGGCGGATAGTCGACCTGGATGCCGAAGCGCTTGAAGTACTTGTCGAACAGGCTGATGGTCGAGCCGAACACGCTGCGCGAGACCAGCACGTGGTCGCCGGAGCTGCACAGGCTCATCACCAGGGCGAGGATCGCCGACATGCCCGACGCCGTGGCCACCGCCTGCTCGGCTCCTTCGAGGGCAGCGATGCGCTCCTCGAAGGTGCGTACCGTGGGGTTGGTGTAGCGCGAATAGACGTTGCCCGGCACTTCGCCGGCGAACCGCGCGGCCGCGTCGGCGGCGGTGCGGAAGACGTAGCTGGAGGTGGTGAACAGCGCCTCGCCGTGCTCGCCCTCCGGCGTCCGCCGTTGCCCGGCGCGAACCGCCAGGGTGTCGAAGGCCGCGCCTTCCAGGTCGCTGTCGAGACGCCCGGCATCCCAGTCCTGAGTCATGCCGCTCTCCCCTTTGTCAGTCGTTGTACAGATCGATGATCGCGCTGACCGCCTGGCTCTTGGCCTTGGTCGCATCGTTGCGCGCCTGTTCGATCCGGTTCAGGTAGGCCTCGTTGACGTCGCCGGTCACGTACTCGCCGTCGAACACGGCGCAGTCGAAGTGATCGATCTTGATCTTGCCGCCGCCGACCGCGTCGATCAGATCGGGCAGGTCCTGGTAGACCAGCCAGTCGGCGCCGATCAGCTTGCTGACGTCCTCGGTGCTGCGATTGTGCGCGATCAGCTCGTGCGCACTCGGCATGTCGATGCCGTAGACGTTGGGGTAGCGCACGGCCGGCGCGGCGGAGCAGAAGTAGACGTTCTTCGCCCCGGCCTCGCGGGCCATCTGGATGATCTGCTTGCAGGTGGTGCCGCGGACGATGGAGTCATCCACCAGCATCACGTTCTTGCCGCGGAACTCCAGCTCGATGGCGTTGAGCTTCTGCCGCACGGATTTCTTCCGCGCCGCCTGGCCGGGCATGATGAAGGTGCGGCCGATGTAGCGGTTCTTGACGAAGCCCTCGCGGAACTTCACGCCGAGCCGGTTGGCCAGTTCCAGCGCCGCGGTGCGGCTGGTGTCCGGGATCGGGATGACCACGTCGATGTCGTGGTCGGGACGCTCGCGGAGGATCTTGTCGGCAAGCTTCTCGCCCATGCGCAGGCGCGCCTTGTACACCGAGATGCCGTCCATGATCGAATCCGGACGCGCCAGGTAGACGTGCTCGAAGATGCACGGCGCGTATTTCGGCGCCTTGGCGCACTGGCGGGTGTAGAGCTTGCCTTCCTCGGTGATGTATACCGCCTCGCCCGGCGCCAGGTCGCGGATCAGGGTGAAGCCGAGTACGTCCAGGGCCACGCTCTCGGAGGCGATCATGTATTCGACGCCATTCTCGGTATGCCGCTGGCCGAAGACGATCGGACGGATCGCATTGGGGTCGCGGAAACCGACGATGCCGTGGCCGGTGATCATCGCCACCACCGCGTAGCCGCCGACGCAACGGTCGTGCACGCAGGAAACCGCGGCGAAGATGTCCTCCTCGGTGGGCTGCAGCTTGTTGCGCACCGCCAGCTCGTGGGCGAACACGTTGAGCAGCACTTCCGAATCGGAGTTGGTGTTCACGTGGCGCAGGTCGGATTCGTAGATTTCCTTGGCCAACTGCTCGACATTGGTCAGGTTGCCGTTGTGCGCCAGGGTGATGCCGTAGGGCGAGTTGACGTAGAACGGCTGCGCCTCCGCCGAGCTGGAGCTGCCGGCGGTCGGGTAACGCACATGGCCGATGCCGACGCTGCCGATCAGGCGCTGCATGTGGCGCTGCTGGAAGACGTCGCGGACCAGGCCGTTGTCCTTGCGCAGGTACAGCTTATCGTCATGGCAGGTGACGATACCGGCAGCGTCCTGGCCGCGATGTTGGAGGACGGTGAGCGCGTCATACAGCGCCTGATTGACGTTCGACTTGCCCACGATACCGACGATGCCACACATGTGACGCAACCCCTACTTGGCTCAAGCTGGAAAGATGGGAAGCGCGATCGGTCCGTCCCGGACCATCGAGCTGACCAGGGCCTGTGGGCCGCTGGCTCCCGCGAATCGGCGACCTTCGCCGCCGACTGGCTCGCGGCACGTCCTGTGCCGCCGGCGCCGCGCCATCGACGCGCCGCCCTGGAAAACCGCGGGACCCGGCCTCGGCCAGTGTCCCGCCAAAATCACTGGCTGGGAAGCAGCCCGCCGATGCCGCTCGGCGGCGTTATCGGCGCGGCCGGCAACCACTGGCCGGCGAAACCGAGAATGAAGTTCTTCGACCAGTCGGCGACCATCAGGAAATGCGGCATCAGCACCGACTGCTGCCACCAAGGGTCCTGCTGTACCGGGGCCAGGCTGAGCAGGCCGACCAGCAGCACGACCAGCAGTACGCCGCGCGCGCCGCCGAAGACCATGCCGAGGAAGCGGTCGGTGCCGGACAGGCCGGTGACCCGGATCAGTTCGCCGATGAGGTAGTTGACCAGCGCCCCGAGCAGCAGGGTCGCGATGAACAGCAGCGCGCAGGCTGCGATGATGCGGGCCGAGGGGGTCTGGATGTATTCGCCCAGGTGCTGCGCCAGCGCCCCGCCGAACATCCAGGCCACCGCGCCGGCGACTATCCAGGTAAGCAGGGACAAGGCTTCCTTGACGAAGCCGCGACTCAGACTGATCAGGCTGGAAACGACGATGATGGCGACCATCGTCCAATCGACCCAGGTAAATGCCACTATGCAGCCCACAAGCAGAAAAGGCGCTGCATTTTAGCAGAGCGCGCCCGCGACGGTAAGCCGCGGGTCGCGGTCAACCGCGTTCCGGCTGGAAGCGCACGACGAAGCCGTTGAGCTTCTGCTGCTTGCTCAACTGGTCGCGCAGGCGATCCGCCTCGGCGCGCTGGATCACCGGCCCGACGAAGACCCGGTTCATCCCGTCGAAGCTGCGGATGTAGGCGTTGTAGCCCTGGGAGCGCAGGGTCTTCTGCAGTTCCTCGGCGCGCGCCCGGTTGGACAGGCTGGCAAGCTGTACCGACCAGCTCTGCGGCAGGTTGTTGGCGTCCAGGCGCTTCTCCGCGGGCGGCGGGCTCGGCGGCGCAGCGGGCGGTTGCGGCTGGCTTGGCGGCGGGCTGGCGGCCGGCGCCTGGGTCTGGGCAGGCGGCGGGGTCGCCGGCAGGCCGCCGATCGGCTGGCTGGGCTGGCCGGCGGCGGCCGGGGAGCCTTCCTCGACGATCTCGGGAGCGATGTCTTCTTCGCCGGGCTGCAGTTCCGGCACCTCGGTCGGCTGCACCTCGACACTGGGCATGGCCGGCGCTTGCGGGCGCGGCGGCGCTTCCACCACGACCTGGCGCGACTCGTCTTCGCGGGTGAACAGCATCGGCAGGAAGATCACCGCCAGGGCGATCAGCACCAACGCCCCGACGATGCGCTGCTTCAGCCCTCTTTCCAGCAAGGCCATGATTTACTCCCCCTTATCCGTTCTACGGGCCAGCCATTCCAGGCCTTCGGCCACGCTATAGAACGATCCGAACAGCAGAATGACATCATCCGCGGTAGCCTTGGCGCACTGCGCGTCCAGGGCGGCGGCGATATCCGCATGGCTGCTCGCCGGAACCTGGCGCAGGATCAGCGCCGCCTCCAGCTCCGCGGCCGGCCGCGAACGCGGGGTCGGCAACGGTGCAACGGCCCAATCCTGCACCAAGCCGGTCAAGGGTTCCAGTACGCCATCCAGGTCTTTGTCCGCCAGCAGGCCGAAGACCGCCAGGTAGCGTCCTCGTGGCGCTGCGGCACGCAGGCGTTGCGCCAGGTACTGGGCGGCCTGGGGATTGTGCCCGACGTCCAGCAGGAGCTGGCGTGGCTGGCCGTTCCAGGACAGGTCGCGGCGATCGAGGCGACCGGTCACCCGGGTCCGCCGCAGCGCCTCGGCCAGGCGCTCCGCCTGCCAGGGCAACTCGAGCAACGCGTAGGCCTGCAGGGCCAGCGCGGCGTTTTCCATGGGCAACTCGAGCAACGGCAGATCGTGCAGCGCCAGCGCCTGGCCGTCCGCGGCCAGCCCGCGCCAGTGCCAGCCATGATCGGCGAGCGCCAGGTCGTAGTCGCGACCGCGCAGGTAAAGCGGTGCCCCCAGCGCAGCCACCTGCTCCAGCAATGGCTGCGGGGGATCGAGATCGCCGCACAGGGCCGGTTTGCCGGCGCGCAGGATACCGGCTTTCTCGAAAGCCACGCTTTCGCGGGTATCGCCCAGCCACTCGGCATGGTCCAGGCCGATGCTGGTGATCAGCGCCAGGTCGGCGTCGATCAGGTTGACCGCATCCAGGCGCCCGCCAAGGCCGACTTCCAGCACCGCAAAGTCCAGCCCGGCGCGCTCGAACAGCCAGAAAGCGGCCAGCGTGCCCATTTCGAAATAGGTCAGGGAAATCTCGCCGCGTGCGGCCTCCACCGCGGAGAAGGCGTCGCACAGTTGCGCATCGCCGGCCTCGACGCCATCGATCCGCACCCGCTCGTTGTAGCGCAGCAAGTGCGGCGAGCTGTAGACCCCGACCGACAACCCCTGCTCACGCAGCAGTTCGGCGAGCAGGGCGCAGGTAGAGCCCTTGCCGTTGGTCCCGGTAACGGTGACCACGCGTTTCGCCGGCCTTCCCAGGCCGAGCCGGCGCGCTACCTCGCGGGAACGCTCCAGGCCCATGTCGATGGCCGTCGGATGGAGTTGTTCGAGATAGCTCAGCCAATCGGCCAGGGAACGCTGGGTCATGCGGATACGGGGCTCGGCGAATGAGTGAAGGCCGACAGCAGATTGGCCAGGCGCGGCCGCAACTCGGCACGATGCACGATCATGTCGATGGCGCCATGCTCGAGGAGGAACTCGCTACGCTGGAAGCCTTCCGGCAGCTTCTCGCGGACGGTCTGCTCGATCACGCGGGGACCGGCGAAGCCGATCAGCGCCTTGGGTTCGCCGACGATCACGTCGCCGAGCATCGCCAGGCTGGCGGAAACGCCGCCGTAGACCGGGTCGGTCAATACCGAGACGAACGGGATGCCTTCTTCGCGCAGGCGCGCCAGGACCGCCGAAGTCTTGGCCATCTGCATCAGCGAGATCAGCGCTTCCTGCATGCGCGCGCCGCCGGAGGCGGAGAAGCAGATCAGCGGGCAGCGCTTCTCCAGGGCGACGTTGGCCGCGCGAACGAAGCGCTCGCCGACGATGGCGCCCATCGAACCGCCCATGAAGGAGAACTCGAAGGCGCAGGCGACCACCGGCATACCCTGCAGCTTGCCGCTCATGGCGATCAGCGCGTCCTTCTCGCCGGTGTCCTTCTGTGCCGCGGCGAGGCGATCCTTGTACTTCTTGCTGTCGCGGAATTTCAGGCGGTCCACCGGCTCGAGGTCGGCACCCAGCTCCTCGCGACCGTCCTCATCGAGGAAGATGTCCAGGCGGGTACGCGCGTTGATGCGCATGTGGTGGTCGCACTTCGGGCAGACATCCAGGGTCTTTTCCAGCTCCGGACGGTACAGCACGGCTTCGCAGGACGGGCATTTGTGCCACAGGCCTTCCGGTACCGAACTCTTCTGGGACTCGGAACGCATGATGGAAGGGATCAGCTTGTCTACCAGCCAGTTGCTCATGCTCTTTGTTCTCCAGTGCAAGGTCGGGATGGCCGCACCGATCCGGTGACGGCGTCCCTGAGCAAATTCATCTTCGTGACCGCCGGCAGCGGTGGGCCCCACGGCTGCGAAGCGTTTCGCGGCCTGTCCCATCCCCCGCCTGCGCGGTCACCTGGGCGATACCCGGCGAGCGGCTATCGCGAAATGTCTGGCCTCCCTATCGGCGGCCGGGCGTTGTCGCGGAAACGGCGACACGCTAGTGGACGGCGGCGGGCCGCCCGTCGTCACATCATGTCTCGTCGCGGCGCCGCGAACGCACCGCGTCCACGAACGCGCGGACCCTCGCCGCATCCTTGATTCCCTTGCTCGCCTCGACGCCACCGCTGACGTCCACCGCGTAGGGCTTGACCTGCTCGACTGCCCTGCCGACGTTATCCGGCGTCAGACCGCCGGCCAGCACCAGGGGTTTGCCCAGGTCGGCCGGCACCAGCGACCAGTCGAACGCCGCCCCCGTGCCGCCGGGCACGCCTTCCACATAGGTATCCAGGAGAATCCCGGCAGCTCCCGGATATGCCGCCGCGCGCCCGACGATGTCGTCGCCGGGCTTCATCCGCAGGGCTTTCAGGTAGGGTCGCCGATGTCCCTCGCAGTCCTCGGCGCGCTCGTCGCCATGGAATTGCAGCAGGTCCAGCGGCACCGCATCGAGAATCTCGCCCAGTTCGCAGCGGCTGGCGTTGACGAACAGGCCGACGCTGGTCACGAACGGCGGCAGGGCACGAACGATTTCCCGCGCCCGATGGATATCCACCGCCCGCGGGCTCTTCGCATAGAACACCAGGCCGATGGCATCGGCGCCCGCCGCGGCGGCGGCCAAGGCGTCCTCGACTCGGGTGATACCGCAGATCTTGATGCGAACGGCTGGCAACGACGGAGAATCCTCGGCGAGTGAGCGACGAACCGCCGGACGGCCGGTCCGGCGGGAATTCTCGATGGTAGCAAAAGCCCGATTCGACGTCAGCCGACGATATCGGGCAATCCGGAAAGGAAATGCGGCCCCAGGTAGCGCTCGGGCAACTCGAACTCCCCGGGGTACTCCACCCGCACCAGATAGAGTCCGTAGGGGTGCGCGGTGACCCCACCGGCGCGCCGGTCGCGCGCCTCGAGCACCTCCTTCGCCCATTCGATCGGCCGCTCGCCGGCACCGATGGTCATCAGGACGCCAGCGATGTTGCGCACCATATGGTGAAGGAAAGCGTTACCGCGGATGTCCAGCACGATCAACCGACCATGCTCCAGCAAGCGCACGTGATGCATGGTCTTGACCGGCGACTTGGCCTGGCACTGCACCGCCCGGAACGAGGTGAAGTCATGGGTGCCGACCAGTACCTGGGCCGCCTCGCGCATCCGCCCGATATCCAGCGGCCGATGGTTCCAGGTGACCTCCTCGGCCAGGTGCGCCGGGCGGATCGGATCGTTGTAGATGGCGTAGCGATAGCGCCGGGCCATGGCCGAGAAGCGCGCGTGGAAATGCGCCGGCATCACTCTCGCCCAGGTCACACTGATATCCGCGGGCAGGTTGGCGTTGGTGCCCATCACCCATGCTTTCAACGGGCGCTCCACCGCGGTGTCGAAATGCACCACCTGGCCGCTGGCATGAACGGCAGCGTCGGTACGGCCGGCGCAGATCACCCCGACCGGCTCGGCGGCAACCTTCGACAAGGCGCGCTCCAGCGCTTCCTGCACGGAAGGCACGCCGGCTTCCTGGCGCTGCCAGCCACGATAGCGGGAGCCCTTGTACTCGATGCCGAGGGCGATTCTGGAAACGCCAGCGGCAGCCGATTCGGCTGCCGCTGGCGGAACAACATCGTTCATGAGGGTCGCTTCATTTCCGGATCAGGCCAGGCGCTCCAGCAACTCGCGGGCTTCCGCCTGCTGGCTGTCGTTACCTTCGGCCAGGACTTCGTCGAGGATATCGCGCGCGCCTTCGCTATCGCCCATGTCGATGTAGGCGCGAGCCAGATCCAGCTTGGTCGCCGCTTCGTCGGCACCGGAGAGGAAGTCGAAGTCATCGTCGGCGTCTCCGTCCAGGGCAGAGGCGACCGCCGCATCCTCGGCGGAGAAACTCGGCGCCGCGCTCTTCGGCTCGTCAAGGTTGCTGGCCAACTCGTCCAACTGCGCACTCACCTCGTCCAACTGGGCGGCGAAACTGTCCTCGCCCTTCTCCGGAGCGGCCGGCTCCGTCGGCTCGTCGGCCAGCGACAGGTCGAAGTCGTCCGGCAGGGACAACGCCGGCTCTTCGGCAGCCTCGGTATCGAGGGTGAATTCGTTGTCGGCTGGCGCCGCGGCGGGCACCTCGTCGTTCAGCGAAAGCAGGAAGTCGTCGTCCGAAAGCTTGTCTTCCGGCGCATCGAGATCCAGGGAGAAATCGCCCAGGTCGTCATGCTTGGGTTGGCTCGGAGTCTCTGCCAACTCCGCGAAATCCAGGCCGAAGTCGAGATCGTCGACAGGCTTGTCCGCCGCGGTCGAGGCCGCCAGGTCCAGATCGCTGTCCAGGGTCAGGTCGTCCAGCGCCCCGCTGTCGGACTTGAGGTCAGCCTGCACGTCGTCGCCGCCCAGGTCGTCCAGGCTCAGGTCGAAGGCGTCGTCGAGATCCTGTCCTGCCGCATCCGGCTTGGCCGCGTGACCGCTGTCGTCGAGCGACAGGTCGTCGAGGCTGAAACTATCCAGCTCGTCCTGCGCCAGCTTGGCGCCGGCCAGGCCGGCAACCGCGGCGACCGCGACCATTGCCGGATAGCGCGACTTGAGCTGCTCGACCTGCGGCTGTGCGCCGCCGATTTCGCGCAGCTCGTTTTCCTGGCGAGCGAAACCTTCGCGATCGCCCATCTCGGCATAGACTTCCATCAGCTTGAGGCGCAGGTCGGTGCGCTGCGGCTCGTCGTAGATGGCGTTCTGCAACAGTTCGGCGGCCTGGTTGAAACGCCCGTAGGCGATATAGATGTCGGCCTCGCCCAGCGCATCGGAAGTCTGCGCAGTGGTCTTCTCGACCTGCGGCGCAGCGGCTGCGACCTGCGGTTCAGGCTCGTCGAGGGTCAGGTCGTCGAAGCCGTCCTTTCCCAGGTCCAGCGCATCCTCCTGTTCCTCGCCGGCATCCGCGGCGAAAGCCTGGGCTTCTTCCTTCTCTTTCTGCGCATTGCGCCGCGACAAGATCATCAGCAGCACCAGCAACGCCAGCAGTGCGCTACCGCCGATCACCGCCAACCACAGCGGGTTGGCCAGCAGTTCGTCGAGGAAGCTCGGTGCCGGCTGTTCTGCCGCCTGTACCGGAGCGGGCGCCGGAACGGCAGGTGCCGGAGGCTTCTCGGCAGCTGGCGCGGGCGGCGGCGCCACCGGAGGCTGCGCCGGAGCGGCGGGTGCTTCTCCGGCCGGAGCAGGAGTCGGCGCTGCCGCAGCGGGAGTCCCGGGCTGAGCCGGCGCCTGCGCGGCTGCATTGGGCTGGGACGCATCCGGCAGGGCTGCGTTCGGCTGGGCTGCGCCCTGGCCTTCGGCGCCCAACTGCCCTTGCAGCTTGGCCAACTGGGCGTCCTTCAACTGGATCAACTTCTGCAGCTTGTCCAGCTGGCTCTGCAGATCCTGCATGCGGCTCTGCAGTTCTTCGTTCTCGCGGCGAGTGCTATCGAGGCTTTCCTTGGTCACCGCCAGGGTATCGGCGAGCGCCTTGCTGTCGCCCTTCCCGCCCTTGTCGGCACCCTTGCTGGCCTTGCCCTCGCCAGACACCAGGCGCAGGTTGTCCGTGGCGTCGACCTTGGATGGCGCCGACCCGGCGGCATTGCGCTGGGTCGCATCCAACTGCCTGGCGCCAGCGCTGCCCGCGGCCGGATTGCGGCTGCCGCGCCAGCTCTGGTTCTGCGCCTGCACCTGGGACAGCGCCTCGCGCGGCGAGCGCTCCAGCATCTGCTGTTCGGTGGGAATGCGCAGGACCTGGCCGCTCTTCAGCCGGTTGATGTTGCCATCGACGAAGGCGCCCGGATTCAGTTCCTGGAACGCGAGCATCGCCTGGGGTACGGAAACGCGATCGGTACGGTTGCGCTGGGCGATCTCCCAGAGCGTGTCGTTGGAAACGGTGCGATAGGTGTCGCTGCCTGCCGGCGCGGTGGTACGCACCGGAGCCGGAGCCTGCGGGGCTCGCGGGGCGCCGGTCGCGCGCGGCGCGCTGACCGGCGCTTGCGGAGCGCTTGCCGCGGCCTGCGGGGAGTACAGCGGCGGATCCAGCAGGACGGTGTACTCGCGCAGCAGGCGGCCGTTCGGCCAGAGCACCTGGACCAGGAAGTTCAGGTAGGGCTCCTGCACCGGCTTCGACGAGGTCACGCGAATGACGCTCTTGCCGTTGGGCTTCACCACCGGCGTGAACTTCAGGTCGGTGAGGTAGTACAGGCGATCGACGCCCGCCTTGCTGAACTCTTCCGGCGACGCCAGGCTCGGGATCACCTCGCCCGAACCCAGGTCACGAACTTCGAGCAGCTCGATCTCGGCATCCAACGGTTGGTTCAACGCCGACTTCAGGGTGATTTCCCCCAGTCCCAATCCATGCGCCATGCCGGAAGTCAGGACCGAGGCCGCCGCGATTGCCCGAACCAGTGTACGAAGCCGAACCATAGTGTAATCCCTTGGTTTTAATATCTTTTCTCGTTTCACGAGAGGGAGTGCGTCGGTGCTTGCTGTCCGCTCGCCCAGCCATGCATGGACGGACGCTCCCCGGCAGCAGCGGATCGAACCAGTATTAACAAGCTCGAATAATTCTACAAATCTGTGGGTAAGTATCTTTTACAGATAGTGTTTTATCAACAACTCACCCAGGAGCACGGCATTCAGCGCGGCACCTTTTCGCACATTATCAGACACAATCCACAAATTGACCTGACAGGGATCAGCCTGCCCCGCCCTCACCCGGCCGACATAGGTCTCGTCCTGGCCGAGGGCATCGCCGACCACCGTCGGATAATCGCCCTCGCCGACCCATTCGATACCTTTCGTCGCATCGAGGACCCGCGTCACCGCGGCCAGGTCCACCGGTTCCGCGCACTGCAGGGTCACGCTGAGGCTATCGCCGAAGAATACCGGCGCCTGGATGCAGGTAACGTTCAACGGTCCGATACGCTCGCCAAGCAAGGCCTGCACCTCCGCGAAGATGCGCCGCTCGATCGCGCTGTGTCCCTCGGCATCCACCGCGCCGACCTGCGCCAGCAGGTTGAAGGCGATCTGGCGGTCGAAGAGACGCGGCTCCAGGGGGCGCGCATTGAGCAGTTCGGCGGTCTGCCGGGCGAGTTCCTTGACCCCTTCGCGCCCCAGGCTGGAGACGGAGAGGCAGGCTGTCAGGTTCAGTTGCCGGCAATCCAGCGTGGCCAGTAGTGGCGCCAGCACTTCGCACAGTTCGGCGGCTACGGCGCAAGGACTGGACAAAAGGAACGGCGCCGCTTGCGAGGCCAGGCGTTCGGCATTCACCGAAACCATGACCGGCGGTGCGACGCTCGGTTCCAGGGCGCCGCTCAGGTCGATCACCGAACAACCCGCCGCGCGGGCGCGCTCGGCATGGGTACGCGACACCTCGGCTGCCGCGGCGAAGAAGGCCAGGCCGACACTGGAAAAATCGAAGCTATCGACATCGCCGACGCGCAGGCTGCTTTCGGCGAAACCCATGCGCTGCCCGGCCGACTCGGCGCTGGCCAGCAGGTGCAAACGATGAAGCGGGAAGTCGCGTTCGTCGAGGAGACCGACCAGAGCCTCGCCAACCGATCCGGTGGCGCCTACGACTGCGACATTGAGGGGCTGGGACATGGGAAAAGCCTCGGCGGTCTGCGAAATAGGCGTGGCACTTTACTTGCCCACCTTCGCCCAGGCAATCGAGGCGCCGCCCATTGCGGGCGGCGCCGGATCGATCAGCGCTCCAGCAGGATGCGCAGCATGCGCCGCAGCGGCTCGGCAGCGCCCCACAGCAACTGGTCGCCGACGGTGAAGGCGCCGAGATACTGGGAGCCCATGTTCAGCTTGCGCAGGCGCCCGACCGGAACGCTCAGGGTGCCGGTGACGGCGGCCGGGGTCAGCTCGCGCACGCTTACCTCGCGGTGGTTCGGCACCAGCTTGACCCAGGGATTGTGCTGGCTGATCAGGCCCTCGATGTCGGTCAGCGGCACATCCTTGTTCAACTTGATGGTCAGCGCCTGGCTGTGGCAACGCATGGCGCCGACGCGCACGCAGATACCGTCGACCGGGATCGGGTTCTTGAAGCGGGCGAGGATCTTGTTGGTCTCCGCCTGGGCCTTCCACTCTTCGCGGCTCTGCCCGTTGGGCAGTTCCTTGTCGATCCAGGGGATCAGGCTGCCGCCCAGCGGCGCGCCGAAATGCTCGGTGGGGAAGGCTTCGCTGCGCAGGGTCTCCGCCACCTTGCGGTCGATGTCGAGGATCGCGCTGGCCGGGTTGGCCAGGTCATCCGCCACCGATGCATGGGCGGCGCCCATCTGCTTGAGCAGTTCACGCATGTTCTGCGCGCCGGCGCCGGAGGCGGCCTGGTAGGTCATGGCGCTCATCCACTCGACCAGCCCGGCGTCGAACAGCCCGCCCAAGGCCATCAGCATCAGGCTGACGGTGCAGTTGCCGCCGATGTAGTTGCGGGTGCCGGCGTCCAGGGCCTGGTCGATGACCTTGCGGTTGACCGGGTCGAGGACGATCACCGCGTCGTCTTCCATGCGCAGGCTGGAGGCAGCATCGATCCAGTAGCCCTGCCAGCCGGCCTCGCGCAGCTTGGGGAATACTTCGCTGGTGTAGTCGCCGCCCTGGCAGGTCAGGATCACGTCGAGGGTCTTCAGCTCGTCGATGCTGTAGGCGTCCTTCAGCGGAGCGATGTCCTTGCCCACTTCCGGGCCCTGGCCACCGACGTTCGACGTGGTGAAGAACACCGGCTCGATCAGGTCGAAGTCCCGCTCTTCCAGCATCCGCTGCATGAGTACGGAACCCACCATCCCGCGCCAACCGATCAGACCTACACGCTTCATCGCAACTACACCTATATGAGAGAAGTGAGCTGGCCGGCAGCCATCATGGCGCCGGCCAAGCCCGTCAGATTACAGATTCTTGAGTGCCGCGACTACGGCATCGCCCATTTCCCGGGTGCCGACCTTGCGGCAGCCTTCGGACCAGATGTCGCCGGTGCGCAATCCCTGGTCGAGGACCTTGCTCACCGCCTGCTCGATGGCGTCGGCGGCGGTCGCCTGGCTGAAGCTGTAGCGCAGCATCATCGAGACCGAGAGGATGGTCGCCAACGGGTTGGCGATGCCCTGACCGGCGATGTCCGGGGCGGAACCGTGGCAGGGTTCGTACATGCCCTTGTTGTTCGCGTCGAGCGAGGCAGAAGGCAGCATGCCGATGGAACCGGTCAGCATGGAAGCCTCATCCGACAGGATGTCGCCGAACATGTTGTCGGTGACCATCACGTCGAACTGCTTGGGCGCGCGCACCAGCTGCATGGCGGCGTTGTCCACGTACATATGGGAAAGCTCGACGTCCGGGTAGTCCTTCGCCACCTCTTCCACCACTTCCCGCCACAGCTGGCTGGAGGCGAGGACGTTGGCCTTGTCCACCGAACAGAGCCTGTTGTTGCGTACGCGGGCCATGTCGAAACCGACGCGGGCGATACGACGGATTTCGCTCTCGCTGTACGGCAGGGTGTCGTAGGCCTGGCGCTCGCCGTTCTCCAGCACGCGCTGTTCGCGGGGCTGGCCGAAGTAGATGCCGCCGGTCAGTTCGCGGACGATGAGGATGTCCAGCCCGGCGACCACTTCCGGCTTCAGGCTGGAGGCCGCGGCCAGTTGCGGGTAGAGGATGGCCGGACGCAGGTTGGCGAACAGGCCCAGTTGCGAACGAATCTTCAGCAGACCGCGCTCGGGACGGATATCGCGTTCGATCCTGTCCCATTTCGGCCCTCCTACCGCGCCCAGCAGCACCGCATCGGCCTGGCGCGCGCGCTGCAGGGTCTGGTCGGCCAGCGGCACGCCGTGCTTGTCGATGGCCGCGCCACCGATGACGTCCTCGGCCAGTTCGAAGCCGAGCTGGAACCTGTCGTTGGCCAGCTCCAGCACCTTGACCGCTTCCGCCATGATTTCCGGACCGATACCGTCACCGGGGAGAACCAGGATCTGCTTGCTCATAACACCCTCTTGTCCTTCATTCATTGAACGGCGGGCATGCGCCGCCGTGATCGAACCGTCACTCCCGACGCAGCCACAGCACCAGCACGTCGGTGCTGAACGAGCCGTCGTCGGCAATCTCGAAATACTCTCTGACTTCCTCGCCCACCGCCAGCTGCAGGCTGCGGATCGCCTGGCGGAACACCTCCGGCGTACGCATCCGCTCGACCCACGACTGGAACTCCAGGCGCAGACGCTGGCGCCGGCTTCCGGTGACCAGCAACCCCGCCTCGCCGCTCAGGCGCGCCCACTCGGCCGGCGAGTAGTTGCGCACATGGCTGGTGTCGCGGAGCAGCTCGACGGTCTGCAAGAAGGTGTCCGGCAAGGCCTGCCCGGGCGCCGCCACGTCGACGAAGATCGCCACCCCGCCGGGCTTGAGCACCCGTCGCACCTCGCGCAGGGCCAGGCCGACGTCGCGCCAGTGATGGGTGGAATAGCGACTGAAGACGAAATCGAACTCGCCGTCGGCGAAGGGCAGGCTCTCCGCCTTGCCCTGCTCGGTGCGGATGTTCGCCATGCCCCGTTCCGCGGCGCTCTGCGCCACCACGGCGAGCATCTCGGCGGAAAGATCGTAGGCCACCACCTCCCCTGCCAGGGCGGCGACCTGGAAGCTCACGTGGCCGGCGCCGCAACCCAGGTCGAGGACCCGCGCTTCCGGGCGCCCGGCCAGGGCGTCGCGCAGCAAGGCGAATTCCTCGCCCTGGGCATGCACGGCGCTGCTCAGGTAGGCCGCAGCCTGGGCGCCGAACTGGCGCTGGACAACGTCATCGTGGTCGCTCATGAACCTACTCCAGGAGAAAAACCGGGCGCACCCTACCCAGGATGCGCCCGGCAAGGGGACTCGCGTGGCGCTCAGCGGAACAGCCAGGGCTGCTGCTGGCGGTAGCCGTCCTCGAAGGCGCGGATCGCATCGGCGTCCTGCAGCGTCAGACCGATGTCGTCGAGGCCGTTGAGCAGGCAATGCTTGCGGAACGGGTCGACCTCGAAACCCAGCACCTTGCCATCAGGACGGGTAACGGTCTGCGCCGCCAGGTCGATGGACAACTGGTAGCCTTCGTTCGCCTCGACCTGGCGGAACAGTTCGTCCACCTCGGCCTCGGGCAGGATGATCGGCAGCAAGCCGTTCTTGAAACTGTTGTTGAAGAAGATGTCGGCATAGCTCGGTGCGATCACCGTGCGGAAACCGTACTCGTCCAGCGCCCAGGGCGCGTGCTCGCGGGACGAGCCGCAGCCGAAGTTCTCCCGCGCCAGCAGTACGCTGGCGCCCTGGTAGCGCGGCTGGTTGAGGACGAAGTCCGGGTTCAGCGGACGCTTCGAGTTGTCCTGTCCCGGCTGCCCGACATCCAGGTAGCGCCATTCGTCGAACAGGTTGGGGCCGAAGCCGGTGCGCTTGATCGACTTGAGGAATTGCTTGGGAATGATCTGATCGGTATCGACGTTGGCGCGATCCAGCGGAGCGACGAGACCGGTCGTTTGGGTATAGGGTTTCATCTCGGTTCTCCTCAGGCGAGCAATTCGCGGACATCGATGAAGCGGCCGTTGACGGCCGCGGCGGCGGCCATCGCCGGGCTGACCAAGTGGGTACGGCCACCGGCGCCCTGACGGCCCTCGAAGTTGCGGTTGGAGGTCGAGGCGCAGTGTTCGCCGCTCTCCAGCCGGTCCGGGTTCATCGCCAGGCACATGGAACAGCCCGGCTCGCGCCATTCGAAGCCGGCCTCGATGAAGATCCGGTCCAGGCCTTCCTTCTCGGCCTGCTCCTTGACCAACCCGGAACCCGGCACCACCAACGCCTGCTTGATGGTCGCGGCGACCTTGCGGCCCCTGGCCACTTCGGCGGCGGCACGCAGGTCCTCGATCCGCGAGTTGGTGCAGGAACCGATGAATACCCGGTCCAGCTGGATGTCGGTGATCGCCTGGTTCGGCCGCAGGCCCATGTATTTCAAGGCGCGCTCGATCGAACCGCGCTTGATCGGGTCGCTCTCGCGGGCCGGGTCCGGCACGTTCTGGTCCACGGCCAGGACCATTTCCGGCGACGTGCCCCAGCTGACCTGCGGCTTGATCTGCGCGGCGTCCAGCTCGACCACGGTATCGAAGCGGGCATCGGCGTCCGACACCAGCCCCTGCCAGCAGGCGACGGCCTGGTCCCATTGCTCGGCGCTCGGCGCGAAGGGCCGGCCCTTCACGTAGTCGATGGTCTTCTGGTCGACGGCGACCAGGCCGACGCGGGCGCCCGCCTCGATCGACATGTTGCAGATGGTCATCCGCCCTTCGATGGACAGGTCGCGGATGGCGCTGCCGGCGAACTCGATGGCGTGGCCGTTGCCGCCGGCGGTGCCGATCCTGCCGATCACCGCGAGGACGATATCCTTCGCCGTGACGCCGGCCGGCAACCTGCCTTCGACCTTGACCAGCATGTTCTTCATCTTCTTCGCCACCAGGCACTGGGTCGCCAGCACATGCTCGACCTCGGAAGTGCCGATGCCGTGGGCCAGCGCGCCGAAGGCGCCGTGGGTGGAAGTGTGCGAGTCGCCGCAGACCACGGTCATCCCCGGGAGGGTCGCGCCCTGCTCCGGACCGACCACATGGACGATGCCCTGGCGCACGTCGTTCATCTTGAATTCGGTGATGCCGAAGTCATCGCAGTTCTCGTCGAGGGTCTGCACCTGCAGGCGCGAGACCTCGTCGGCGATGGCGGCGATGCCGCCCTTGCGCTCGGTGCGGGTGGTCGGCACGTTGTGGTCCGGGGTGGCAATGTTGGCGTCGATCCGCCACGGCTTGCGCCCGGCCAGGCGAAGACCCTCGAAGGCCTGCGGCGAGGTCACTTCGTGCAGGATATGGCGGTCGATATAGATCAGCGCCGAACCGTCGTCGCGCTGCTTGACCAGGTGCATGTCCCAGAGTTTGTCGTAGAGGGTCTTGCCGGCCATCGGGATTTCCTCATCAGCTCATTTCTATGCCCACAGGGCTTGTGAGGATGATCCTATGGCTTGTCTACGAATAACTCAAATTCATATTTTTCATCCAAAGCATTCCCAACAGGAATCCATTGGCGCTAAGCTCCGGGCAGCCGAAACCAGCGGAGGCCCGCAATGGACCTGAACAGCCTCAACACCTTCATCGCCATTGCCGAGACCGGCAGCTTCTCCGAAGCCGGCGAGCGCCTGCACCTGACCCAACCGGCGGTGAGCAAGCGCATCGCCGCCCTCGAACAGCAGCTCAATGCCCGGCTGTTCGACCGGGTCGGCCGCGAGGTCAACCTCACCGAGGCCGGCCGCGCCCTGCTGCCGCGCGCCTACCAGTTGCTCAACGTACTCGACGACACCCGCCGGGCGCTGAACAACCTCACCGGCGAGGTCAGCGGCCGGCTGGTCCTGGCCACCAGCCACCACATCGGCCTGCATCGCCTGCCGCCGCTGCTGCGCGCCTTCACCCGGGCGCATCCGCAGGTGGCGCTGGATATCCAGTTCCTGGATTCGGAAGTGGCCTACGAGGAGATCCTTCATGGCCGTGCGGAACTGGCGGTGATCACCCTGGCCCCGGAAACCGCCGAACCGGTGCGCGCAGTCCCGGTGTGGGACGACCCGCTGGACTTCGTCGCCGCCCCGGAGCACCCGCTGGCCCGACAGGGCACGGTGTTCCTCGCCGACGTCGCCAAGCACCCCGCGGTATTCCCCGGCGGCAACACCTTCACCCACCACATCGTGCGGCGCATGTTCGAAGCCGAAGGGCTGACGCCGAACATCGCCATGAGCACCAACTACCTGGAGACCATCAAGATGATGGTCTCCATCGGCCTGGCCTGGAGCGTGCTGCCGCGGACCATGCTCGACGACCAGGTGGTGCGCCTGCCGCTACAGGACATCCAGCTCAGCCGCCAGCTCGGCTACATCCTGCACACCGAGCGGACCCTGTCGAACGCCGCGCGCGCCTTCATGCGCCTGCTCGACGAACAGGCATTCGGCAACGGCACTCCAGCGGCCTGAAGCGATTCAGGTCGAACGCCACGGGTAGGCCCTCCCCTCTTCGCCGTCCGCGGCCAGCGCTCACCCGACCTGCATGCCAATGCCCTCGCGACTCAGCCCTCGCCGACCCACGCCTGCACCTCGACCTCCACGTCGACCCCCAGCGCCAGCCCGGCGGTCACCGTCGAGCGTACCGGCAAGGCCCCCTGCACATGACGCTGGTAGACCTCGTTGAAACCGGCGAAGTGAGCCATGTCCGACAGCCAGACGGTGACCTTCACCAGTTGGTCGAAACGCGCGCCACAGCTCTCCAGGGTCTCGCCGATGCGTGCCATCACCGCTTCGGTCTGGGTCTGGATATCGCCACGTACCACCTCGCCGCTCGGACTCATCGGCACCTGTCCGGAAAGAAACAGGAAGCCGCCGGCCCGCACCGCGCGGGAAAAGGGAAACGGCAGGCTGCTGGGGTAACGCTGGATGTCATCGCTCATCTGGATTGCCTCCTGTGGATGAAGCGCTAGGAAGAAAAGCTTTCGGCCGCGGAATCGGCGTATTCATGTAGCACTGCGATCAACCCTGGCTCATATCGACGCGCTCCGCCAGAAAGTCCAGGAACGCCCGCACGCGCAGCGGCAGATAGCCGCCCTGGCCGACGTAGACGGCGTGGACTTCCTCCAGGTCGCCCGGGTTGTATGCCTCGAGCACGGGAATCAGGCGCCCGGCGGCTATGTCCTCGCGCACCTGGAACGCGGCCAGCCGCGCCAGGCCCAGGCCGGCCACGGCCAGACGGCGCAGCGCCTCGCCATCGCTGGCCTGGGCGTTGCCCGACAACGGCACCACGAGTTCCTCGCCGGCGTCCCGCAGCGGCCAGCCGGAGCGCGTTCGCACATAGTTGGCGCCGAGGCGGTTGTGCCCCAGCAGCGCCTGCGGCGTGGCCGGCATGCCATGCCGGGCCAGGTAGGCCGGCGCACCGACGATCAGCATGCGCGTGCTCCCCAGCTTGCGCGCCACCAGGCTCGAGCTTTTCAGCGGCCCCGCGCGCACGGCCACGTCGGTGCGCTGCTCGAGGATGTCGACGACCTCATCGGTCAGCACGATATCCAGCGTCACCTCGGGATGCTGCGCGAGGAACTCGGGCACCAGCGGCAGCAGGAAATGATGTCCGAAAGGCACGTTGGCGTTGACTCGCAAGCGCCCGCGCGGCGCCGCGTTTTCGCTCGCACACCGCTCGGCTTCCTCCAGGTCGGCCAGGATACGCACCCCGCGCTCGTAGAACGTGCATCCCTCGGGCGTCAGTTGCAATTGACGGGTGGAGCGGTTCAGCAAGCGGGTTCCCAGGCGCTGTTCGAGCCGGGTGATCAGCTTGCTGACTGCCGAGGGCGTCATGCCGCAACGTCGAGCGGCGGCGGAAAAGCCCCCCGACTCGACGACCCGGGCAAACACCTCCAGTTCGCCGGAACGGTTGACTTCAAGCCGGGCCATGGCGCCCTGCCTGATGATTTCGCTTCATAAATGATATTCCCCGCTACGGTCTATTTCCCTTAAATCTTTGAATTCATCATCAGCTACAGGATAACCACTGAATTCAACGACATGAAACGACCCATCGAAAGACTTCCCGCCGCGACCTCCAGCGCAACCCGGGCCTTCGCGCTCGCGACGAGCCTGTTGTACGCCTGCGCCGCGCCGGCCGCTTCCTGGACCGCCAGCTGGCAGGCCAGCCCGCAGCCGGTCTGGGCTGAGGACTTCCTGTTTCCCAGCAACGTGCCAGCCGAACTGCACGACCAGACGGTGCGGCAACTGGCGCGAATCAGCCTGGGAGGAACGCGCGTGCGCATCGTCCTGGCAAATACCTATGGAAAGCGCCCGATCCGGATCGGCCGGGCCACCCTGGCCAAACCGGGTTCCGAGCGCGCCGCGGTCGCCACCGGCAGCCTGCATGACGTGACCTTCGGCGGACGCCGGACGGCGACCATCGCGCCCGGCGCCACGCTACTCAGCGATCCGGTGGCGATGCCGGTGGCCGCGCTCTCGCAGGTGCTGGTGAGTCTCTACCTGCCGGCCGCCACGCCCATGGAAACCTTCCACTGGGACGGCCGCCAGACGGGCTGGATCGTCGCCGGCGAGCAGACCCAAAGCCACGCATTGCAGTTGGACGCGGCGGACAGCCAGAGCACCACCGCGCGCCTGCTGTTGACAGGTATCCTGGTCGAAACCGAAACGGCAACGCGGACGCTGGTGACGCTCGGCGACTCGATCACCGACGGAGCCAGCGCCAGCCTCGACCGGAACAGCCGTTGGCCGGACTTCCTCGCCGAACGCCTGGCCCCGCATGGCGTCGCCGTGGTCAATGCGGGGATTTCCGGCGCCCGTCTGCTGAGCGACGGCATGGGCGCGAGCGCGCTGGCACGTCTGGACCGCGACGTACTGGCCCAGCCAGGCGCAAGCAGCATGGTGGTGATGCTCGGCATCAACGACATTGCCTGGCCCGGTACCGCTTTCGCCCGGAATGCCGCACCGCCCACCCTGGAAGTGCTGATCGCCGGCTACCGGCAATTGATCGAACAGGCGCACAACCGGGGTATCCGGGTCGTCGGCGCGACCCTCACGCCGTTCGAGGGCGCACTGCCCGGCACGCCGTTGAGCGATTATTACCAGCCCACCAAGGAAGCCCTGCGCAGGCAGGTTAACGAGTGGATCCGTCATGCCGGCGCCTTCGATGCGGTGATCGACTTCGACGCGGCATTGCGCGATCCGGAGCAGCCGTCGCGGCTCGCCGCGCGCTACGACTCCGGCGACCATCTGCACCCCAGCGACGAAGGCAACCGGGCGATGGCGGCCGCCGTCGACCTCGACGTCCTGCTGGACGAGGTGCCTGACGGCACACCGGCAGAGCCCCGGGCCGATAGCGCAACGAAATGAAAAAAGGCGCCCGAAGGCGCCTTTTTTCGATCACCGCTGACGGTTACTGGTTGTCCAGTGCCGGGCGCTGGCCATTGATGGCGATACGCTTCGGCTTGGCTTCTTCCGGAACCAGCCGGACCAGGTCGATGTTCAGCAGGCCGTTGGCCAGCGAAGCCGCCTTGACCTCGATATGGTCGGCGAGGCGGAACGACAGCTTGAAGGCGCGCTGGGCGATGCCCTGGTGCAGGTAGGTCACGTTGTCCGTGGACTTCTCGCGCTTGCCGCCACTGACGGTCAGCACGCCGCGCTCGACCTGCAGGTCCAGGTCTTCTTCCTGGAAGCCGGCGGCGGCGATGACGATGCGATACTCGTCGTCACCGTGCTTTTCGACGTTGTAGGGCGGGTAGGTACTCCCAGCCTCATTGCGCAGGGCCGACTCGAACAGATCGTTGAAGCGATCGAAGCCTACGGAATGACGGAACAGCGGGGCGAGGGAAAAAGCGTTGCTCATTGCGAATCTCCTGAATTATCAGCAAGTACTCTGGTGCGGAACCCGTCTTCGGCATCCCGCACGAACTAGATAGGGATCGTCGGAAGTATTTCAAGAGCCTTGAGAACGACCGTTCGTCGTGCTCAGATCGAAACTCATCCTTTCGAGAACCGTCGCCATGGAACGCGCAATCCCGACCTTCCCCTGCCGCGATCTGGACAGCGCCAGCGCCTTCTACCAGTCCCTCGGCTTCCACCTTGGCGCTCGCTATCCGACCTACGCCATCCTCCAGCGCGGCGCCCTGGAGCTGCACCTGTCGCTGTTCGAAGCGCTCGAACCGAAGACCAATTGCAGCGCTGCCTACCTGCGCCTGGAGGACGCCCAGGCGCTGCATCGCCAGGCCGCGGCCCTCGGCCTGGGCAGTCAGGGGATTCCACGCATCACGGCCCTGGAAGACCAGCCCTGGGGCATGCGCGAATTCGCCCTGGTCGATCCCGACGGCAACCTGCTGCGGGTCGGCCAGGAGCTCGATGCGACGCCAGAGCAACACCGGGTTCGCCTGGCCAGCGCCGACGACGTCCCCGCGGTGGCCGCGCTCTGGCAAGCCAATGTCCGCGAAGCCGGGGAAACCCTGGATGCCGGCGACCAACAGGCGATCCAGGCACTGCTCCTGGCCGCCTCGCGCAACCGCTTGCTCTGGCTGGCGGAGGCCCAGCAGAATCCCCGCGGTTTCGTCCTCGCCCACTTGTGGCAGATCGAGGACGGTCAGGCACGGGTGGGAGAGATCGCAGAGCTCTACGTACTGCCGCAGGCCCGCCGCCAGGGCCTGGCCCGGGAACTGGTGGGCAGCGCCGAGGAGGCCCTGCGCTCGCGCGGCGCCGGCCTGATCCGCGCGCAATCGGCCCTCGACGCGCCGCTGTCCAACCTGTTCTGGCAGGGCCTGGGCTGGGACGCCGACTACCTGACCTTCACTCGCTACTGACCTGGGGAGCATCATCATGCGCAACGTCATGCTGATCACCGGAGCCAGCCGCGGCATCGGCGCCGCCACCGCTCTGCTCGCCGCCGAACGCGGCTATGCGGTCGTCCTCAACTATCTGCGCAACCGCGAGGCCGCCGAAGCGCTGCGCCAGCGCATTGAGCGCCAGGGCGGCGAAGCCCTGGCGGTGGCGGCCGACGTAGCCGAGGAAGGCGATGTCGAGCGGCTGTTCGCCGCCATCGACGAACGTTTCGGCCGCCTCGACGTGCTGGTCAACAACGCCGGCATGCTGGAAGCGCAGACGCGCCTGGAAAACATCGACGCGGCGCGCCTGCACAGGGTATTCGCGACCAACGTGACCGGCAGCTTCCTCTGCGCCCGCGAGGCGGTGAAGCGCCTGTCGACCCGCCACGGCGGGCGCGGCGGCAGCATCGTCAACGTTTCCTCGATGGCCTCGCGGCTGGGATCGCCCAACGAATACATCGACTATGCCGCCGCCAAGGGCGCCATCGACAGCATGACCATCGGGCTGGCCAGGGAAGTGGCGGCGGAGGGTATCCGGGTCAACGCGGTGCGGCCCGGACTGATCGATACCGAGATCCACGCCAGCGGCGGCGAGCCCGGCCGTATCGAACGCCTGAAGGGCGGCATACCGCTAGGACGCGGCGGTACGGCGGAGGAAGTCGCGCGGGCGATTCTCTGGCTGGCGTCGGACGAAGCCAGCTACAGCACCGGCACCTTCATCGATGTCAGCGGCGGCCGCTAGGCCTGCTACGCAAGCTAGGCCGCCTGGCTGAACGACACCTGCAACAGCCGGTCGATGGTTTCGCAATCGCTTTCCCGGCGAATCCGCGCGAACAGCTCGACGGCTTCGGGATAGGTGCGCGTGAGCATGCCCAGCCACTGCTTGAGACGCCCCGGGGCATAGCGCGGGGCGAGCTTGCGCCGGGCCTGTAGCCAGAAGTCGCGCAGCAGCGGCAACAGCTCGCTCCAGGGCATCTCGTGGATTTCGCCGCCATCGCGCCAGGCGGCGATCTGCCGAGCCAGGCCAGGACGCGAGACCAGGCCGCGACCGAGCATGATGTCCTCCACCCCGCTGACCTCGCGACAACGCAGGTAGTCGTCGAGCGTCCACACTTCGCCATTGGCGAACACCGGCACGCGCACCGCCTCGGCCACCCGCGCCACCCACTCCCAGTGCGCCGGCGGCCTGTAGCCATCGACCTTGGTCCGGGCATGCACCACTACATGGGCCGAGCCGCCGTCGGCCAGGGCCCGCGCGCAATCCAGGGCGCCGTCGGGACTGTCGTAGCCCAGGCGCATCTTCGAGGTCACCGCAATCTCGCTCGGCACCGCGCGACGCACGGCGGCGACGATGTCGTGCATCAGCTCCGGCTCCTTGAGCAATACCGCTCCGCCGCGCGAGCGGTTCACGGTCTTGGCCGGACAACCGAAGTTCAGGTCGATCACCGGGGCACCCAGCTCACAGGCGAACGCGGCGTTATCCGCCAGGCACGCAGGATCGGAGCCGAGCAACTGCACACGCATCGGCGTCCCGGCGCGGGTCCGGCTGCCGTCGCGCAGCTCCGGCGCCAGCTTGTGGAAAGCCGTGGCCGGCAGTAGGCGATCGGTGATGCGGATGAATTCGGTGACGCACCAATCGATGCCGCCGACGCGGGTCAGCACGTCGCGGAGGATTTCATCCACCAGACCTTCCATCGGCGCCAGGGCGATTTGCACGAACCACTACCTCGAAAATGACAGGCGGCGGATTCTAGAGAATCCGCCGCCCGGAACAAAGTGCGAATGCCTGTCGGCCGACGCGCGACGGGTCAGGCCCCGGCGAGCAGAGCCTGGCCGTAGCCGTCGATGAACTCCGCCGGCATCCGCTTCGGCTTGCCGCTGGACAGTTCGATGCAGACGAAGGTGGTCTGCGCCCGCAGCAGCGTGGCGCCATCCGCCGGGCGTACCAACTGGAAGCGCCGGTTCATCCGCAGGCGCTGGTCGGACTCGACGATCCAGGTCGCCAGTTGCAGTTCGTCGCCCTCGTAGGCCGCGGCCAGGTAGTCGATCTCGTGGCGCAGCACCGCCATCGCCCGGTCCAGCCGGCGGTACTCGGCCAGGTCCAGGCCCAGCCGCTGCGAGTGGCGCCAGGCGCAGCGCTCCAACCAACTGACGTAGACGGCGTTGTTCGCGTGGCCGAGCCCGTCGATGTCCTCGGCGAGGACCCTGAGGTCGATCACGAACGGATCGGCGTAGTCCCAATTCATCAATGCTGCTCCAGGCTGCCGGCCAGTTCGCGCGCTTCCCTGGCCAGTTGTGTGATCTGATCCCAGGCCCGCGCCCGGATCAGGCTCGGCGGCGCCAGCCAGGTGCCGCCGACACAGGCGACATTGGGCAGGCGGAGGAAATTCAGCAGGTTGTCCAGGTTGACCCCGCCGGTCGGGCAGAAGCGGATGCCGGTGAACGGCCCCTTCAGGCTTTTCAGCATTTTCACGCTGGCAGTGCCATCGGCCGGGAACAGCTTCAGCGAGCGATAACCGTACTCCAGCGCCAGCAACACTTCCGAAGGCGTCATCACCCCGGGCAGGTATGGCAGGCCGGCATCCTCCGCGGCGGCGGCAAGGCGCGGCGTGCATCCGGGGCTGACGGCGAACTGCGCGCCCGCGTCGCGTGCCTCGAGAAACTGCTCGGTGTGAATCAGGGTACCCGCCCCCAGCAGGACCTCGGGCACCTCGCGATGGATGGCGGCGATCGCGTCCAGCGCCTGCGGCGTGCGCAGCGTCACTTCCAGCACCGTGACGCCGCCCGCATACAACGCGCGCGCCAGGTCGGGCGCCAGCGCCACGTCCTCGATCACCAGCACCGGCAATACCGGGCTGGCCTGCAGCAGGACCCGATCCAGCGGCAATGTCATGGGCATTCCTCGATTCGAAACGGCTCGCCCCGCCGGATCGCTCCGCGCGGGCCACAGCGCTTTTTACCGAAGAACCGAGGTCAGGACAACGACAACCCCTCTGCTACGCGCCTCAGGAAGCGCTCGCCGTCTTTTCCACGCGCCGGCAAGCGCGCATCGCCGGACGCTCCTCGAGCAGCGCCAGCAGCGACTCGCTCAGCCTGCGCTCGCCGAGCAGTCGGTGGTGGCCGCCGCCCGGCAGGCGCAGCAAGCGACTGGCCGGCCAGGCGGCATGGATACGCTCGGCATTTTCCACCGCTACGCGCGGGTCGTCGTCGGCATGCACCACCAGTCCGGGCATTTCCAGACGGTAGCGCGCCACATCCAGGCACGCCGCGGATATGCCCGCCTGACGCTCGACCAGGCGGATGAAATGCGAGCGAGCCAGGGCCGGCAAACCGACGAAACGAGCGAACAGGCGCAACTGTTCGAGAATCCGCGACGGCGCCGAGACCGTCACCAGCGCTTCGCTGCGCAGCCCCATCTGGGCCGCCAGCAACGCCGCCGCGCCACCCAGGGAATGACCGACCACCGCACGCAGCGGCGGCAACTCGCCAGCGGCCTCCAGCAAGGCGTGGGCGAACAGCACCACGTTCGCCTCCCTGCCCGGCGAGCGGCCATGGGCCGGCGCATCGAGGGCATACACCGAATAACCCGCGCCAACCAGTTGCTCGATCAGATGGGCGAACTGTGTCGGCCTGCCGGCCCAGCCATGCAGCAGCAAGACTGCCGGCCCCTCGCCCCAGCGCAACACCGACAGCCCGAAGCGCAGAGTGACGCGCTCCGAGCTGGCCAGCAGCGGCAGCTCCCAATCCTTCGGCGGCCACTCGCCAGGCATCATGAAACGCCCGACGCATACGCTCGGCCGTCCAACGCGGCGCGATGCGGCCGATCATCCCGTTGAAACCGCGAATCCAGGTCAGGCTGCTCATCTCGCACCTCCTCAGTTCACCGCCTGCTTGGCGGCACGCAGAACCCGGTCGGACAGCTCGCCCGGCCCCAATGCCCGGGCCAGCGCCAAACCGCCAATCATCAACACCAGGTCGGCCAGGGCGACGTCGGTTTCCTCGGGACTTTCCGCCAGGCTGGCGACCATGATCTCGACATGCCTGCTCAAGACCTCGCGAAACCCCTCCGGCAGGCGCGCCACCTCGGCGAGGGTCGCCGGCAGCGGACAACCGGCGTCGACCTGTGCGTCCCGATGCTTGCGCGACAGGTAGAAAGCGGCCGCCAAGGCCCGACGCTCCTTTCCCGACAATCCGGGGTCGAGTTCGCCGAGCAGTTCGCGGCGCTTGCCGAGCAATTGCTCGAACGCCTCGAGCATCAGCGCATCCTTGCTCTGGAAGTGGGCATAGAAGCCGCCGACGGTGAGCCCCGCCGCGCCCATCACTTCCCCGACGCTAGGCTCGACGGCGCCCCGCTCGAGCAGGGCCTGGGTGGCGGCACCGAGGATGCGGGCACGGGTCTGGGTTTTCTTGTCGCTCATGACGATCTCCGAAAATATTATGAGTGAAATATTATATGCATAATAAAAATCGGCAAGCGTACGGCCGGACCGTCTGTCAGGAAATTCGAAAAGGGAAAAAACAAAAGGGCCATTCCAATTCGGAATGGCCCTATAGAGCCCCGCAGAGCGGGAAAAAGTGGCGTCCCCTAGGGGACTCGAACCCCTGTTACCGCCGTGAAAGGGCGGTGTCCTAGGCCACTAGACGAAGGGGACAATGAAACCTTCGAAAAGTAAGGCCAGCGATGCTAGCCTTGGAATGTGGTGGAGCTAGACGGGATCGAACCGTCGACCTCTTGCATGCCATGCAAGCGCTCTCCCAGCTGAGCTATAGCCCCGAATTCGCCATCAGGCGGGCGATCTTCCGATCGCTTCGACAACCTTCCGGTCATCGACACGCTCATCCATTGCTGGGACGGATGAACATGAAGTGGCGTCCCCTAGGGGACTCGAACCCCTGTTACCGCCGTGAAAGGGCGGTGTCCTAGGCCACTAGACGAAGGGGACGAAACCTTCGTAGGAATCCGCAAAACCAACCGCGTATTCCCGGCAATTTGGTGGAGCTAGACGGGATCGAACCGTCGACCTCTTGCATGCCATGCAAGCGCTCTCCCAGCTGAGCTATAGCCCCAAAGTACCGCTGGATCGCTTCACTTCGTTGAGTTCGTCGTGAAGACGGGGCGCATACTAAGGGCGAGGCTTGAGGCTGTCAACATTATTTTTCATCGAAACCTAAAAAATTTTACCGGAAGAACAATCACTTACCTCCCCTCCCCAAAAAACGAGGCCCGCAACTGGGCGGGCCTCGTCATCGACTGTGGAAGAAAGCCGGTCAGCCGGGAATGGCGTCGCGGATCTTCTCCCACTCCTTGGTTTCCTTTTTCGACGCCCCGCCCAGTAGCTCCAGGGCCTGGCGCAAGCGATAGCGCGACAGGTCGGCACCAAGGATCTCCATGGCGTCCAGCACCGAAACCGAGCTGGCATGCCCGGTGATGGCCGGGAACATCAGCGGCATCACGTCGCGCAGCTTGAGCTGGAGGTGTTCGGCGACAGCCTGGATGCAGCCGGTGATGCGTTCCTTCTCCCACTGGCGCAGGGATTCGAGTTTCCACAGCACCAGTTGCAGAACCTGGCGGACCTGGGTCGGATCGAGCTTCTTGTGTTCGAACAGCGAAGCGTCCAGCGGCACCCCGCCGCTGAAGAAGAATCCGGCCAGCGGTGCGATCTGGCTGAAGTTCTCCACCCGTCCCTGCACGTGCGGAGCGATCTTCATCAGGTATTCGGGATTCAACGCCCACTTCTGCACCTCACGGGCGAACTCCTCCACGGACTGCTCGCGGATCCACTGCCCGTTCAGCCAGGAGAGCTTCTCCAGGTCGAAGATCGGTCCGCCCAGGGAGACGCGCGACAGGTCGAAATGCTCGATCATCTCGGCGAGGGTGAATTTCTCGCGCTCGTCCGGCATCGACCAGCCCATCCGCCCAAGGTAGTTGAGCAGCGCCTGCGGCAGGTAGCCCATGCGTTCGTAGAAGGTGATAGAGGTCGGGTTCTTGCGCTTGGACAGCTTGCTCTTGTCCGGGTTGCGCAGCAGCGGCATGTAGCACAGCTGCGGCTGCTCCCAGCCGAAATACTCGTAGAGCTTGATCAGCTTGGGCGCCGACGGCAGCCACTCTTCGCCGCGCAGGACGTGGGTGATGCCCATCAGGTGGTCGTCGACCACGTTGGCGAGGAAGTAGGTGGGCAGGCCGTCGGCCTTCATCAGCACCTGCATGTCCATGCGATCCCACGGAATCTCGACATCGCCGCGGAGCATGTCCGGCACCACGCAGACACCCTCGGTCGGCACCTTCATGCGGGTGACATGGGACTCGCCGGCGGCGAGGCGGCGCTGCACCTCATCCTTCGGCAGGTGCATGCAGTGGCCGTCGTAGCGCGGGGTTTCCTTGCGCGCCATCTGCTCGGCGCGAACCGCATCGAGGCGCTCGGGCGTGCAGAAGCAGGTGAAGGCATGGCCCTTCTCGACCAGTTCGTCCGAATACCTCTTGTAGATGTGCCCGCGCTCGCTCTGCCGGTACGGGCCATGCGGGCCGCCGACGTCCGGGCCCTCGTCCCACTCGATGCCGAGCCAGCGCAGGGCGTCGTAGATCTGCTGCTCGGACTCCCGCGTCGAACGCAGCTGGTCGGTGTCCTCGATGCGCAGGATGAACTGACCGCCGTGCTGACGCGCGAAGCACAGGTTGAACAGCGCGATGTATGCGGTACCGACGTGCGGGTCGCCCGTCGGCGACGGGGCGATGCGAGTACGAACAGTGGTCATGGAGACTCTCTTGCCAAGCGGAAGTTAAAACGGAAATTCAGGGGCGCGATGTTATCAGGCGGGCCGCCTCCGGCTCCAGTAAACGACCGGTGTCGGCCGGCAGGCGGCTGATCAGGAAATCGAGGAAGGCCTTGACCTTCATCGCCTGGAAACGCCGCGAAGGATAGACCGCATACAGTTCGCCGACCGGCAACGGCACGTCCGCCAGCAAACGCACCAGACGCCCGCTGTGCACGCTCTCCGCACAAATCAGCGCCGGTAGCGCGGCAATGCCGGCACCGGCGACCACCGCCTCGCGGGCGAAGGTGATGTTGTTGCAGGACAGCACCCGCTGGCAGGGCAGGCTGTCTCCGGAAAGCGGCCAGTAGCGCTGGGAGTCGGTGGACAGAAGGACCGCGCGATGCCCGGCAAGCTCGGCCACCGATGTCGGCGTGCCGTGCGCCGCCAGGTAGTCGGGGCTGGCGCAGAGCCAGCGGCTGGTAGAGAGCAGGCGACGGGCCACCAGGGTGGAATCCTCCGGCTGGCCGACCATGATCACGATGTCGACGCCCTCCTGCAGCGGATCGACGCTGCGCGAGGCCAGCTCGACCTCGGCGGTGATCTGCGGGTACTGGCGCATGAAGTCGCCCAGCAGGCTGGCGAGGAACATCTGGCCGAACTCTATCGGCGAGGTGATCCGCAGCAATCCCGACGGCGCCTGCTGCAACTGCATGACCGCCTGCTCGGCCTCGGCGAAATCGTGCATGATCTGCCGGCAGCGCTCGTAGTAGGCCTGCCCTACTTCGGTCAGGCGCAACTTGCGGGTGGTGCGATTGAGCAGGCGCACGCCCAGGCGCTCCTCCAGCAGGGCGATGCGCCGGCTCACCGTGGACTTCTGCATGCCCAGGCTCTGCGCGGCCTGGGTGAAGCTGTGGTACTCCACCACGCGGGTGAAGATCAGCGCATCATCAAGCCCCATTATTGTTCCCTATAAGCAACAAAGAGTCCGAAGTGTAGCGCCTATAACGTCCGGCGGAACACTGCTAGATTGGCCGAATTTTGCCGACGGAACACTCCACCCATGCCCGCCCAACTCAAACGTCGCCTGACCGTCTTCCTGGTGGCCGTCGGCCTGATCGCCCTGGCCTTCTTCCTCCACTGGTGGTTCATCGGCCGCCACGTGGAAAGCACCGACAACGCCTACGTCCAGGGCGAGATCACGCGGGTGGCCAGCCAGCTGGGCGCGCGGGTCGAGGAAGTCCTGGTGCGCGACAACCAGCACGTGGACAAGGGGCAGCTACTGGTACGCCTGGAAGACGCCGACTTCAAGCTCGCCGTCGAGCGCGCCCAGGCCGCGCTGGCCACCCGCGAGGCGGAACTGGCCCAGGCGCGCAGCAAGCTGGTGCAGCAGGGCAGCCTGATCGCCGCCAGCGCCGCCGACGTCAACGCCAGCCAGGCAACCCTTGGCCGCGCACAGATCGACCTGAACCGCGCCGAAGCCCTGCGCAAGCCCGGCTACGTTTCCGAGGAACGGGTCACCACCCTCACCGCCGACAACCATGTGGCTCGCTCGCAACTGGCCAAGGCCCGCGCCGACCTCGAGGCACAACGCGTCCAGCGCGACACCCTGGGCGCCGAGATCAAGCGCCTGGAAGCGCAGATCGCCAGCGCCCGAACCGAACTGGCGCAAGCCGAAATCAACCTGTCACGCACCCTGGTCCATTCGCCGATCAACGGCCTGGTCGGCCAGCGCAGCGCACGCAACGGCCAGTACGTGCAGGTTGGTACCCATTTGCTGTCACTGGTGCCGGACGAAGACATCTGGGTCCAGGCCAACTTCAAGGAGACCCAGGTCGGCCGCATGCGCGACGGGCAGAAGGCGCGCCTGACCTTCGACGCCTTCCCCGACACGCCTATCGACGGTCGCATCGATAGCCTGTTCGCCGCTTCCGGCGCGCAGTTCAGCCTGCTGCCACCGGACAACGCCACCGGAAACTTCACCAAGGTGGTGCAACGCATCCCGGTGAAGATCGTGTTCGAGGCCGACAACCCGTTGCATGGCCGCATCCGCCCCGGCATGTCCGTCGAAGCCGAGGTCGAGCTCCGTGACCGCTGAGGCGCTGGCCCGGCCGCTTGGCGAACCGACCCGGCGCGACTGGATCGCGGTGCTCAGCGCCATGCTCGGCGCATTCATGGCGGTGCTCGACATCCAGATCACCAACTCCTCGCTGAAGGACATCCAGGGCGCGCTGGCGGCGACCCTCGAGGAAGGCTCGTGGATCTCCACCTCCTACCTGGTGGCGGAGATCATCATGATCCCGATGACCGCCTGGCTGGTGCAGCTGCTCTCGGCAAGGCGCCTGGCGGTGATGATCTCGGTGGGTTTCCTGGTGTCCTCGCTGCTCTGCTCGTTCGCCTGGAACCTGGAAAGCATGATCGTGTTCCGCGCCATGCAGGGTTTCACCGGCGGCGCGCTGATTCCGCTGGCGTTCACCCTGGCCCTGGTCAAGTTGCCGGGACACCACCGTCCGAAGGGCATGGCGCTGTTCGCCATCACCGCCACCTTCGCGCCCTCCATCGGACCGACCCTGGGAGGCTGGCTGACGGAAAACTTCGGCTGGGAATACATCTTCTATATCAACGTGCCGCCGGGCCTGTTGATGATCGCCGGGCTGCTCTACGGCCTGGAGAAAAAGGCGCCGCACTGGGAACTGCTGAAGAGTACCGACTACGCCGGCATCGTCACCCTCGGCATCGGCCTGGGCTGCCTGCAGGTCTTCCTCGAGGAAGGTCACCGCAAGGACTGGCTGGAGTCGCAAATGATCGTCAGCCTCGGCAGCGTCGCCCTGTTCAGCCTGGTCCTGTTCGTCATCCTGCAGCTGTCGCGGCCGAACCCGCTGATCGACCTGGGCATCCTGCGCAACCGCAACTTCGGCCTCGCGAGCATTTCCAGCATCGGTCTGGGCATGGGCCTGTACGGCTCGATCTACGTACTGCCGCTGTACCTGGCGCAAATCCAGGGCTACAACGCCATGCAGATCGGCGAGGTGATCATGTGGATGGGCATTCCCCAGCTGTTCCTGATCCCGCTGGTCCCGAAGTTGATGAAGCTGGTCTCGCCGCGCCTGCTCTGCGCCGCCGGCTTCGGCCTGTTCGGCCTTGCCAGCTTCTTCTCCGGAGTGCTCAACCCGGACTTCGCCGGACCGCAGTTCAACCAGATCCAGCTACTGCGCGCCCTCGGCCAGCCGATGATCATGGTGACCATTTCGCTGATCGCCACCGCCTACCTGCAGCCACAGGATGCCGGCTCGGCCTCGAGCCTGTTCAACATCCTGCGCAACCTCGGCGGCGCCATCGGCATCGCCCTGCTCGCGACCCTGCTCGACAGTCGCGCCAAGGTGTACTTCGACTATCTGCGCGAAGCCCTGGTGCCGACCAACCCGCAGGTCGACGAACGCCTCGCGCAACTCGCCGCGCAACTGGGCAGCCAGCAGGCGGCGCTGGGCAAACTCAGCGAGATCACCCACCAGCAGGCGATGATCATGGCCTACAACGATGCTTTCCATGTCATCGGCATGGTGCTCGCAGTGAGCATGCTCGCGGTGCTGCTGACCCGCTCGCTGCCGGCCGGCATCGGCGCCCGCGCCGACGCCGGGGCTCACTGAGGTTCAGACGTTGACCAGGCGCTCGCGCAGCGTCTGGATCTCGTCGCGCAGTTGCGCCGCCGCCTCGAACTCCAGGTCGCGGGCCAACTGGTACATCTTTTCCTCCAGTTGGCGGATGCGCTTGCTGATCTCACTCGGCGAGCGCAGTTCGTTCTCGTAGCGCCCGCTCTCCTCCGCCACCTTGGCCACGCCCTTGCGCTTGCCGCGCGCGCCGGGCACCACGGCGCCTTCGAGAATGTCCTTGATGTCCTTGCGCACCCCCTTGGGCACGATGCCATGGGCTTCGTTGAAGGCGATCTGCTTGGCCCGACGCCGCTCGGTCTCGTCGATCGCACGCTGCATCGAGCCGGTGACGTTGTCGGCGTAGAGGATCGCCTTGCCGTGCAGGTTGCGCGCGGCACGACCGATGGTCTGGATCAGCGAGCGCTCCGAGCGCAGGAAGCCTTCCTTGTCCGCGTCGAGGATCGCCACCAGCGACACCTCGGGCATGTCCAGGCCTTCGCGCAGCAGGTTGATCCCCACCAGCACGTCGAACGCACCGGCGCGCAGGTCGCGGATGATCTCCACTCGCTCGACGGTATCGATGTCCGAGTGCAAGTAGCGCACCCGCACGTCGTGATCGCCGAGATAATCGGTGAGGTCCTCGGCCATGCGCTTGGTCAGGGTAGTCACCAGTACCCGCTCATCCTTGGCCACACGCTGGCGGATCTGCGAGAGCAGGTCATCCACCTGGGTCATCGCCGGGCGTACCTCGATCTCCGGATCGACCAGCCCGGTGGGACGCACCACCTGCTCGATGACCCGCCCGGCATGTTCCGCCTCATAGGGGCCCGGGGTAGCGGAGACGAAGATGGTCTGCGGACTCACCGCCTCCCACTCTTCGAAGCGCAGCGGCCGGTTGTCCAGCGCCGAAGGCAGGCGGAAACCGTATTCCACCAGGGTCTCCTTGCGCGAGCGGTCGCCCTTGAACATCGCGCCGACCTGCGGAACGCTGACGTGCGATTCGTCGATAACCAGCAGCGAGTTGGCCGGCAGGTAGTCATAGAGCGTCGGCGGCGGCTCGCCGGGGGCCCGCCCGGAAAGATAGCGCGAGTAGTTCTCGATGCCGTTGCAATAGCCCAGTTCGAGGATCATCTCCAGGTCGAAACGGGTGCGCTGCTCCAGGCGCTGCGCTTCCACCAGCTTGTTGTTGTTGCGCAGGTAGTCCAGGCGTTCCTTGAGTTCGGCCTTGATCTGGTCGACCGCCTCCAGCAGCGTCTCGCGCGGAGTCACGTAGTGGCTCTTGGGGTAGAAGGTGAAGCGCGGCAGCTTGCGGATCACCTCGCCGGTGAGCGGATCGAAGGCCGAGAGGCTTTCCACCTCGTCGTCGAACAACTCGACACGAATCGCCTCGAGATCGGATTCGGCCGGGAAGATGTCGATCACATCGCCACGCACACGGAAAGTCGCACGAGCGAAATCCATGTCGTTGCGGGTGTACTGCAGGCTGGTCAGTCTCCGCAGTAGTTCGCGCTGGTCGATGCGGTCGCCGCGGTCCAGGTGCAGGACCATCTTCAGGTAGGACGCGGGATCACCGAGGCCGTAGATGGACGACACGGTGGCGACGATGATCGCATCCGGACGCTCGAGCAGCGCCTTGGTCGCCGACAGGCGCATCTGCTCGATATGGTCGTTGATCGAGGAGTCCTTCTCGATATAGGTATCGGAAGACGGTACGTAGGCCTCCGGCTGGTAGTAGTCGTAGTAGGAAACGAAGTACTCCACGGAATTGTGCGGGAAGAACGTCTTGAACTCCCCGTAGAGCTGGGCCGCCAGGGTCTTGTTCGGCGCCAGGACAAGGGTCGGGCGCTGCACCTGGGCAATCACGTTGGCGATGCTGAAAGTCTTGCCAGAGCCCGTCACCCCCAGCAGGGTCTGGTGCGAAAGCCCCGCCTCCAGCCCCTCGACCATCTGCCGGATGGCTTCCGGCTGGTCGCCGGCGGGCTTGAAGCGCGAGTCGAGTTGGAACGTATCCATGAAAAACCTCGCAGGGAGCTGTGACGCCAAGGAAAATCCGGCGTCAGAAATAGCTGAAAGCATGCACCTAAATGTCGCCGCATGCATCAAGGGGTGTCTATAATAACCCCCCGTTTGCGCAACCCTTTGCGCCCCCGCATGACGGGTTGCGTTGCCCTCCTCTCTTCACACTCCGAGCAGCCGCAAAATGAGTCTGTTTTCTGCCGTCGAAATGGCACCGCGTGATCCCATCCTTGGCCTGAACGAAGCCTTCAACGCCGATACCCGTCCGGGCAAGATCAACCTGGGCGTGGGCGTGTACTACAACGAGGAGGGGCGCATTCCGCTGTTGCGTGCCGTGCAGGCTGCCGAGAAGGCCCGCATCGAGGCCCACGCGCCGCGCGGCTACCTGCCGATCGAAGGGATCGCCGCCTACGACCAGGGCGTACAGAAACTGCTGTTCGGTAACGAATCCGAGCTGCTGGCCGCCGGCCGCGTGGTCACGACCCAGGCCGTCGGCGGCACCGGCGCCCTCAAGCTCGGCGCCGACTTCCTCAAGCGCCTGCTGCCCGACGCCACCGTGGCCATCAGCGACCCGAGCTGGGAAAACCACCGCGCACTGTTCGAAGCCGCCGGCTTCCCGGTGCAGAACTACCGCTATTACGACGCCGCCAGCAATGGCGTGAACCGCGCCGGCCTGCTGGAAGACCTGAATGCCCTGCCGGCCCGCTCGATCGTGGTCCTGCACGCCTGCTGCCATAATCCGACCGGCGTCGATCTCGAGCTGGACGACTGGAAACAGGTGCTGGACGTGCTCAAGGCCAAGGGCCACGTGCCGTTCCTCGACATCGCCTACCAGGGCTTCGGCAACGGCATCGAGGAAGACGCCGCCGCGGTGCGCCTGTTCGCCCAGTCGGGCCTGAGCTTCTTCGTTTCCAGCTCGTTCTCCAAATCCTTCTCGCTCTATGGCGAACGCGTCGGCGCCCTCTCGATCGTGACCGAAAGCCGCGATGAATCGGCCCGCGTGCTGTCCCAGGTGAAGCGGGTGATCCGCACCAACTATTCGAACCCACCGACCCACGGCGCCAGCGTCGTCTCCTCCGTGCTCAACAGCCCGGAACTGCGGGCCCTCTGGGAGCAGGAACTGGGCGAGATGCGCGACCGCATCCGCGACATGCGCCTGGCGATGGTCGAGCAACTGGCAGCCCACGGCGCCAAGCGCGACTTCAGCTTCGTCGGTCGCCAACGTGGCATGTTCTCCTATTCCGGCCTGACCGCCGACCAGGTCGAGCGCCTGAAGACCGAGTTCGGTATCTACGCCGTCAGCACCGGCCGTATCTGCGTCGCCGCGCTGAACAAATCGAACCTGGAGACCATCACCAAGGCCATCGTCCAGGTCCTGTAGGGAAAAAGGGGAAGTCATCGGGAGAGGCTTGACTTCCCCTTTTTAATCAGTAACATACGCCTCGCTGTTCCGCGATAGCTCAGTCGGTAGAGCAAATGACTGTTAATCATTGGGTCCCTGGTTCGAGTCCAGGTCGCGGAGCCAAATTCAAAGCCCTCGGCACATGCCGGGGGCTTTTTCGTTATCGGGACGAAAGTTCGCCCCTTCAGTCGCACCTCACTCGATGACGATCCGCGACCGGTTCTTCTCCAGCAACGCCGGGCCTACCCCTTTCACTTCCAGCAGTTGATCCACCGAGACGAACGGACCATGGGCCGCACGATACTCGAGGATCGCCCTGGCCTTGGCCTCGCCGACACCGTTGAGCCCCCGTATCAGGGCGGCCTCATCGACCGTATTGATATTGACCTGCTCCCCCGGCGACACGGTCGTCGCAGGTGTCGTTGCGGCCAGCGGATTCTTGGCGACGGCGACCGGTGCGGCGGAAGCCGAAAACGGAAGACAGGCGAACAGGATGAGAAGCAGAGCGGATTTGATTAGGTGCATGGGTGCACTCCTTCAGAAATGAATGACCACGTAGAGGGCTTCATGCCCATCCACGAAACCACCTTATCGCCGTGGAACGCACCTGGATCGACAGCCCCAGCAAAGCAGTCGCTTCCTGGTCCGGCACCGGAAACATCGTACGGAGAAAACAAAAAAGGCCGCTAGGCGGCCTTTTCCGGAGAACGATGACTCAGGGTTCTCGCCGCCTCTGGCGATAGATCCAGTCGACGATTTCACCGTCAGGCGCATAGCCGCTGACGGTTTCCCGCAGCAACTGGCGAACCCGCGAGTAGTCGTCCTTCTCCACGGCGGCCAGCAACTGCTCCAGCACGACCTTGAAGGCCTCCCAGCTCAGGTGTTCCTCGTTGGCCCGCATGATCATCGGATGGTCGGTGGGATTCACGTTGTCACCGATCAGCAGCTCTTCGTAGAGCTTCTCGCCAGGACGCAGACCACTGAACTCGATGGCGATATCACCATGGGGCGAACGCTCGGAACGCACGCTCAGGCCGGACAGGTGGATCATCTTCTCGGCGAGCTCCAGGATCTTCACCGGCGGCCCCATGTCCAGCACGAATACATCTCCGCCCTGCCCCATCGAACCGGCCTGGATGACCAACTGCGCCGCCTCGGGAATGGTCATGAAGTAACGGGTGATGCTCGGGTGGGTGACCGTCACCGGGCCGCCGCGCTTGATCTGCTCGCGGAACAGCGGAATGACCGAGCCGGACGAACCGAGGACGTTGCCGAAGCGGACCATGGTGAAACGGGTCTTGTTGACGTGATGCACGTCCTTCCGGTCACCGAACAGCACCGGCGCCGATTCGTTGCTGAGCGCCTGAAGGACCATCTCCGCCAGGCGCTTGGTGCTGCCCATCACATTGGTCGGCCGCACCGCCTTGTCGGTGGAAATCAGCACGAAGTTCTGCACGCCGACCTGCACCGCGGCCTGCACCGCATGCAAGGTGCCTATCACGTTGTTGAGAACGCCTTCGGCGATGTTGTGCTCGACGATCGGCACATGCTTGTAGGCCGCCGCATGGTAGACGGTATTGACCTTCCAGGTACGCATCACGTCCACCAGGCGCTCGGGATTGCGCACCGAACCGAGGATCGGCAACAGGTTCACCGAAAGCGACTCGCGCTTGATCCGACGCTCCAGTTCCTGATGGATGCTATAGAGGTTGTATTCGCTGTGCTCGAACAGGATCAGCACGCTAGGCGAACAACTCATGATCTGCCGACAGAGTTCCGAACCGATAGAGCCGCCCGCCCCGGTCACCATCACCACCTGACCGCGGATGCACCGTTCCAGCAGCTCCTTGCGCGGTGCGACGCTGTCGCGTCCCAGCAGGTCAGCGATGTCCACCTCCTGCAGGTCGTCCACCTTGACCCGGCCGCTGGCCAGGTCCATGAAGCCGGGCATGCTGCGCACGTGCAGCGGGAACGGCTCCAGGGACTCGAGAATCTCTCGGCGCCGGGCCCGAGTGGCGGAAGGAATCGCCAGGAGAACCTCCTGCGCGCCCGTCTCGTCGATCATCTGGCGGATATGCTTGGCGGTATAGACCCGCAGACCGGCAATGACCCGGTTGGCGATCTGCTTGTCGTCATCGATGAACGCCACCGGACGCATCGCCCGACCGAGACGCAACGCCGCAACCAACTGGTTGCCGGCCGCCCCCGCGCCATAGATAGCCACCCTGGGCAGGCCATCCTGGCGGTTGAGAAATGGTACCGACTGCACAGCAGAGTACCAGTCGCCCATGAAATACTGGCGCATGGCCAGACGCAAGCCGCCGATCAGCAGCATGCTCAACCACCAGTAGTTGAACACCAGGGAACGCGGCACCGGCGCCGGCGCGCCACGATACCAGTACACCACCAGCGACAGCACCAGAGCCGAGATGGTCACCGCCTTGGCGATGGCGATCAATGCGTCGTTACCGAGATAGCGCATCACCGCACGATACATGCCGAAGCGAATGAATAGTGGAATGGCGATGACCGGCGCAGTGATGAAAAGCCATGCATGCTCGCCGAACACGTCGATCATATCGTCTGTGCCTAGACGGACCACAAAAGCGAGCCACAGAGACAGCCATACCAGAAGGATATCCGTAGCCACTTGAAGCAAACGTTTCCAGCGACGAGGCATGGATAACAACTTTACTCTTAAACGATCTAGCATTCCCCTACTCCTTTAGGCCTGAGCGGACGACTCTAGCTTACCCGCCTTGAACCTCACTGCCAGAAAAACGAGAGGGACGTAGGCTATGACGATGCCCATCAAAGGCTCTAGAGACCCACTCCCGACCAACAAGGCTATAGGGAGGAGCCAGATGACGTTCAATGCCGTGACGCCAATCGTAACAGGAGCATGCTTTCCATAGTATCGGCTTGCGTATTGATAGGCATGGCTTCGATGAGCCTCATACACCTTGTCCCCTCTCAGCAAGCGACGAATCAGGGTATAGGTCGCATCGACGATGAAAACGCCTAACAGGACCAACCATGCCCAGAAAAAATTCGTATTCATCCACATGGCATGAATGGAAAGAATTCCTAAAACAATCCCCAGAAAACCACTACCCGCATCTCCCATGAAAATTTTTGCGGGTGGAAAATTCCAGAACAAGAATCCAAAAACGGCAAAAGCTAGCGATAAGGGGAGCAAAGCCTGCGTCAGTTGGCCATTCAGCCAGTATAATAATGCCCCACCAACACAGACAAAAATGGCCTGAAGGCTAGCAAGTCCATCGATCCCATCCATGAAGTTATAGAGATTCAGCAACCACACGAGATAGAAAGCAAAGAGAAGTCCTCCGAACCACCCCAGGTCCCAACTGACACCAACAATCTGAAATGGTGGTATGCCATTCAAAAAGTACAATGAGACCAAGGCTGCACTAAAATGTCCCAGCAGACGCCAGCGTGCGGCGATATGACCGTGATCATCCATGAATCCAATAATGGCAACCCCGCCGCCAGCGAGAAGTAAAGCCCAGGACACGGCCCATGAGATATTTCCCAGTACAGCCCAAATAGGCAGCATGAGACAAAAAGTAACTACAATGGCGACCCCTCCTCCGCGTGGAGTGGGAACGACATGGGAACTTCGAGAGTTAGGGGTGTCAAGTAAGCTCCTCGCTAAGGCATAACGACGCAAGAGGCCTGTAAGCAGTCCCGAAACCCCAGCTGCAGCGAGTAACAAATACCATTCTTCCATTTATAAATTTATCCCCAAAAATACTCTCACCCCTTCAACAGGGTTCTATTCGATTGTTCTGCGTGGTACGCCATGCTAGTAGCAAAGCGCCTGCAGATAATCATTCAGTACGTTTGACATATATTCTACCAACATCTTCCAACGCGGAAAGGGTGCTCTTGCGGGGTTCCCAACCAAGCAAAAGCCTACCTTTCGACGAGTCGACCTCTAGTGAGCAGCATAACTGAGTGTATAACCCACCCTTTCCTACTAATTTAAGAAACCTCAGAATAAACCTAGGAACAGGCCACATGATGGGGCGACGCCCCATTCCCGCAGCAAGCGCAGTCACCAGTTGCTTGGTAGAAATCTCCTGACCATCGGATACCAAAAACAGTTCGCCGGCAGCAGAAGGGTGCGTCATACAGCAAGCTAGAAAGTCAACTAAATTATCCAGAGAAACAAAACTTCGTCGGTTATCTATGCAACCAAATGGAAGAGGAAGTCCCGAAGCAACCAGCTTCAACAATCGCGAGAAATTTCCAGGAGCATTCCAGTCGTAAACGAGTGGAGGCCTGACGATAACAAGTTCTGTTGAGGACTGCTTGAAAAGCTCCCGAAGCGCTACTTCAGCCTCAAACTTTGAAATCGCATATTCTGCATGAGGAGCCGGCTTGGAGTTCTCATCGAAGGGCTTTTCTTTGGTTAAAGCGCCATTTACACCAATAGAACTAACAAAAATGAAACGCTTTACAGATGCTTCGATCGCCTGCCGAGCAAGCGCCAGAGTAGCATCGCGATTCACCTTCCGAAAAATATCTAGTGAATCACGCTGCCTTCCAAAGATATGGGCTCGTCCAGCTAGATGAACTACACATTCAACACCCCGCAGCGCAGCATCAAGCTTAGTGCTCTCTTTCAGCTCCGCTCGAACATACTCAACCCCCGTAACAGGATTGCACAGGGATCGTACTTGTCCGACAACCTGAAAGGGGCCGGCAGCAAGCGACCTGCAAAGCGCACTCCCGACAAAACCGCTAGCCCCGGTTACCAGCACCTTCATCATATTTTCGACTCAGACAGAAGCGGTCGAACACAGGCAGCGAATTTTTCCAATGAAATATATTCAGAATAATTTTGCTGAAGGACACTCCGCGGGACTCCGCCTAAACTAGACAAGTCGAGTTCACAAATCTCATCGATCAATCTTGCCAAAGCAACCGGATCATTCGGCGGACAGTTCCAACCGATTCCGGTCTCATCTATTATACGGGAGATTTCAGCCCCTTTTTCCATGACAGCTAGAATCGGTTTGTCTGCTGCCATGGAGAAATATGCCTTGCTGGGAACCCCAAGCCCGAACATTCCTTCTTCTAAGGTAACTAAGGCAACGTCACAGGCAGCCAAACCAAAATTCTTTTCGGCTAATGGCAGCCTTCCAAAATACCTCAACCGAGCACGCTGATCTTCCAGCGCGTGTTTTTTTACACTGTCGACCAAGGCACCATCTCCAATAAAAGCAAAAGCCGCCTTCTCGTTTTTAACCAACTGAATAGCAGAAAGTATGTTTTCTATACCTTGTAATCGACCGACATTACCAAAAAATTGGAAAACCTTTTTACCTTTCCATTCAGGAATATTGATAAAAGGAGCATCCTCTCTCGGTACTGGGAAAACCTCTTTCTCACAGGCCCAATTCGAAATAAAGACCAAAGATCGCGGGTCATACACCTTCTCTTTCATAAGAGCTTCCATATCGCGCCCTATTACGACTAGACGATCAGCGGATGAGTAAATGAAAGAAAAGAGACGACGTAGAAGCCGGTAGGCAATACTATCTTTCTTCAGAACGCCCGCCGGCACCAAGTTCTCGGGAAACACATCATGCACCAGCAGCACCCACTTGAAACCGAGGGCATACCTTAGCAAGGGAAACGTCATCAGTAGAAGAGCAGGGTTGGTTCCACTCAATACCACATCTCCTCGTCTGGCACGAGAAGTCAATTTTACTGAGAACAGAAACGCCTGAAAAATCTGCGCTAATCCTCTAGAAAGGAGCCTATTCTTATTGCTCCTCGGAAACTTAAAGCATTCTTGCTCAACGGAAGGTGAAACCACAGGCGGGGTTTCACCTGCGGTCAGCGGGAAAATTACGGTTAGCCCACCAAACTCCCGCTGCATCTTTCCTATTATCTTCTCCCAATAGTATCCCGTGGAGTTCTGATTGGCACCGACATACTCAGAAACCACAAATATCCTTGCCATCAACTCCACGCCTCAAGTTAATATTTTTTCCAGACAGTTCGCATGACATAGTCCCGATAGCTATGAACTATGCGAACAATCTTTTCAGAAACGTTGGGCATGCTATAGTCAGCGACCAAGCGTAACATGCGCTCTGCGTCGCGCCTCTGTCCCTCCAACACCTCGAGTGCTTGTAGTACTCGATCCGAATCCAGTCCGACCATCATCACCACAGCCTCTTCCATGCCTTCTGGGCGTTCATGAGCCTCACGAATATTCAAAGCGGGAAAATTCAGTATTGAAGACTCCTCACTGATGGTCCCACTGTCAGAAATAACTGCCTTGGCTGTAATTTGCAGTTTATTGTAATCCTTAAAGCCGAGGGGTTTCAGCAGTTTAATACCCTCGTGAAACTTTGCCTCCGTCGCCTCAATTCTCTTTTTTGTTCTAGGGTGAGTTGATACGATGACGGGCAGCGAGTACTTTTCTGCCACAGCGTTGAGCATAGAAACCAACTTCAAGAAATTCTTATCCGAATCTATGTTTTCCTCTCGGTGCGCACTCACGACAAAGAACCGCTCTGTTTTCAACCCGAGCCTTTCAAGAATATCGGAGGACTCGATCCCGTCACGATAGTGCTCGAGAACTTCGAACATAGGGCTACCAGTCTTGATAACCATGTCTGGAGAAAGTCCTTCACGCAAGAGATAATCACGCGCAATTGTACTATAGGTCAAATTTACATCAGCTGTATGATCGACAATGCGCCGATTTATCTCTTCAGGCACACGCATATCGAAACAGCGATTGCCTGCTTCCATATGAAAGGTCGGTATCTTACGCCGTTTTGCAGGCAGTACCGCCATACAACTATTGGTATCACCCAGCACGAGCAGCGCATCGGGATCTATTTCGCCCAGAACACGATCGACTGCGATTATTACATTCCCTATCGTTTCAGCCCCGGAAGACCCGGCGGCGTTTAGAAAATAATCCGGCTTTCTTATACCGAGGTCCTGAAAAAATATTTCATTAAGTTCGTAATCATAATTCTGTCCAGTATGGACAAGTACATGATCGCAGTACTGATCAAGCTTCGCCATGACCCTAGACAAGCGAATAATCTCAGGACGAGTTCCAACAACCGTAACGACTTTTAGCTTCTGCATTGTTATCTCACTATACCTTACGCACCTTCGCCTACTGAACAAGCGTAGGTATCCGGATTTTCCCGATCAAATACTTCGTTAGCCCACAACATGACTACCATATCGTCAGTTCCGACATTAGTAATGTCATGAGTCCATCCAGGTACTGTTTCGACAATTTCTGCCTTTTCACCATTAGTGCAAATTTCGTAAAATGCCCCGGTCAGGATGTTTCTAAACTTGAAACGTGCCATCCCTTTGATAACCAGAAACTTTTCGGTTTTCGAGTGATGGTAATGCCCGCCCCTGGTAACACCTGGATGAGCCGTAAAAAACGAGAACTGGCCAGAGTCCGCGGTCTTTAGCATCTCGACGAATGTGCCACGCGGATCCGAATGCATTGGCACGTCGTAACTAAAACTATCTTCTGGCAAGAAACTTAGATAAGTCGAGTACAAGGCGCGCGTCAATCCCGAGCCAACCCTTGCGGTAGTCAGTGACTTTCGACTATTACGAAACTCATACAATTGTTCTGCGAGCTCACCAACAGAAATCTGATACTGGGGCTCGACCTGTAGTGAAACTGCATTGGATAGCTTCCCATCCATGACTTTCATGAAGGTGCGAACCACATCATCTATGTATACAAGAGTGATCTCTGCCGAGGAATTGTTAATTTGAATCGGAATATCTCGAATAATATTATGACAAAAAGTCGCAACCGCTGAATTATAATTCGGACGCGACCATTTACCGAATACATTAGGAAGGCGAAATATGTAGACAGGACAACCAATATCCTCACCTAGCACTTGGAGATGCTCTTCTGCGGCTCGCTTGCTTAAACCGTACTCATTATCCACCTCAGCCTGAATGGATGAAGTATAAAGAAGTGGTATGGCTCGTCCATTGGACCTTACCGCCTCACACAGAGCATACGTGAGTTCGGAATTCCCGATCTTAAACTCTTCTGGTTTTTCCGGACGATTGACCCCGGCAAGATGAAAAATAAAATCGACGGAACGAATTAGCTCAGGCAAATTACCAACACTACTCTCGCGGGTGAATGGCACCACCTCGATACCACCCCGCTCTGCAAGATGAGCGCACAGATTCCTTCCAACAAATCCATTCGCGCCAGTTACAAGAACTTTCATCGTTTATTCCTCTGGACTGGCACTCTCGCCACGCTGAATAGCACGAATGAAATCCAACTTCAGCAACAGCTTTTTCATTCCTTCGATATCCAGACGTTTGGTATTATGAGAATTATAGTCCTCTGTATGAGTAATTTTTTCCTCGCCTTGCTCCACAAACTTACTATAGTTCAGATCACGCAAATCTGGGGGGATACGATAATAGTCACCCATGTCTTCAGCACAGGCCATTTCCTCTCGACTAAGAAGCGCCTCATAAAGCTTCTCTCCATGACGCGTACCTATTACATTGATAGGATAACCATTCTTGCCAAGCAATTGAGTAAGCGCATGAGCCAGCACCTCGATGGTTGCAGCCGGTGCTTTCTGTACAAAAAGATCTCCATTGGTACCATGCTCGAAAGCATAAAGCACAAGGTCTACGGCATCCGTAAGCGTCATCATGAAACGTGTCATGTTTGGATCAGTGATTGTGAGAGGCTGGCCTGATCGCATTTGCTCGATAAAGAGAGGAATGACCGAGCCCCTTGAAGCCATGACGTTACCATAACGGGTGCCACAAATTACGGTAGGAGTGCGTTCTAGGTTTCGAGACTTGGCGACCATGACCTTTTCCATCATGGCCTTTGAAATACCCATGGCATTGATTGGGTAAACTGCCTTATCCGTACTCAGACAAACGACTTTTTTGACGCCATTCTGGATAGCAGATTCGAGGACATTTTCCGTTCCGATGACATTGGTCTTCACAGCCTCCATCGGGTAGAACTCACAAGAGGGAACCTGTTTCAATGCAGCCGCATGGAAAATGTAGTCCACACCGCGAGTAGCATTCAGAGTGCTTTGATAGTCGCGGACATCTCCAATATAAAACCTCAACTTGGGGTGAGCATAGCACTTACGCATATCATCTTGCTTCTTCTCATCCCGACTGAATACACGTATTTCACCAATATCTGTATCCAGAAAACGCTTCAAAACGGCATTTCCAAAGGAACCAGTTCCACCGGTAATTAACAGAACAGAGTTCTTATCCATACACCACCTCTTTACTAATGTGTTCAACGTCCCTTTTCCGCCTCAAAATATAAAGAAAGCGAAAAACAACGAGCCAGAACAATGCAGCCCCTACCGGATGGAAAAGCCCACCGCCGCTAAAGACATAATTAACGAACCAGATTATAAATGCAGAGCATAAGAAGCCTAACTCTGTACAAGCTGTTTTTCTTCGCCGGAAGACAAGCAAAAATACAGAGTAGACAAAAAGCAACAATAGCAAAAGAACAGCCAAGCCACCAAAAATGAAACCATAGATGCAAAGCAGCTCGACAATACCATTGTGCGCCATTGGATATTGCGCATACCCTAGAACCCCCCCTCCCCCAAAAACGCCCGCGCCCAAAACAAGTATCTCGCTACCGTAGAAAGACAATGTTTCCAAAGGCAGTGCAGTTACCCGATCGAATATGGATTCGAAGAATGGAACATCTTGCGAGACTGAGGAATCGGAGGTGAGGAGCCCGACAATCAGTCGATGCACGGTTTCCAGACTGCCAGCCCCGAAGTCTGCAAGGAAAAATACAGATAAACCCAGCCCTGCAAGAAGGAAGGTGAAAAACAAGTATGTCTTTTTGATCAGTTTTAGCCAATAGGCAAAGAATAAGACAATGACGATATTGGCCAGAGCAGCTTTCTGCAGCGACAGCATCGCCCCCAAGCAAAGAAGAAGGAAACATACCACGCGCGCCCAACCCTTTAGATAAAAGAGTGAAGCAAGTGCGGGAACTCCTACCATAACACCATATGCGGTCAAACTTCCTACCAATGATGCAAAACGGGCGCCCCCAGCACGCTCACTGGCTTCAGCGAACCATTCTATAGGTCCAAATACATACTGCCAGAGAAAAGAAAGAGCCGCCAGACTGAAGAAAAATGAAATAAGTTGCATGGGCACTTTTAGATTATCTCTGGCAAGAACCATAGCAACAAAGAGAAGAGGTAATGATGCCCACAACCTGAAAATCCCTATGGAATAGTCTCCATATAGATCGAACCATAACACCGAAACGAGCGAGGCATACGTCCAGAAGAAAATAACAAATATACCTAATGCGCTATATTTAATATCCCTCCAGTTATTAATAAATAAGAGAAAAAACAGCCCACAAAACCCAGCAAGAACTAAATAATACGCACCGGATAGATTCCGGAGAATATGAAAGAGAAACACAAAAAGGAGAACCAGAGCAACGCTTCTCTGCTTCACGAGTACCACCCATCTTTGTTTGCTTTCTCTTTGGAAAGTTTCGACTTTCTATCGAGAACCCCCTTCCGATAGGATGAGGCCAAAACGAGCCTATAAGCAGCTCTAGAGTAGAGCCATCGAATAGAGTCCGTTTTCTCTAGAGAATGAATAAGAATATTTGAAAACTTTGACTCCAGCGCAAGACACAGCACTGCTCTGAATAGACTCTGAAACTTGCTTGACAAAGCAAAGCCCGGCTCCATCCATCGTATAGGACCAAGAGTCTCAAGGTCATCAGTTGTTGCAACTTTCATGAATTCCGGCATTCCGTCACGGGCGGCATGATAGTACTTGCGACAGAACTTCGAAATACTGCCTTCCGGTTCGACATGCTCGATTTCAGCCCGACAAGGAAGAACAGAATAACCAAGCTTGCCAACCCTTAACCCAAACTCCGTATCTTCAAAGCCGTACCCAACAAATCGCTCATCAAAAAGAGCATTATCTTGGAGCAGAATATCCCTCTCAGCGAGCATATTCATGGTAACAATAGTTTTATACCCCAAGGAGTTGGGCAGCGGCTTGTCAGCAGAGAAGTGACAACTATCCCTATAGCGATAGTAATTACTCGTCGACACCAATGAGCAAGAAAATCTGACACCACCGCACCAGATAACGCGTTCCCCCCTTCGAGAGTTAGCAGCGTTCAGAAAATTCGAGAGATGAGCAGGATCTGGCACACAATCATCATCAAGAAGCACTACGTAGCGCCCCTTCGCTAAACGAACGCCTTTATTTCGTTTTGCACTAGCCGAATTCAGCTCGGCCTGCTCAAGACGGACGTTGAAGCCCTGAACCGCTTCGAACTCGCGGACCACATCGGGTGTTTCATCACCACTATTACTGTCGACAACAATAACTTCAAAATCCTTAAAAGCCAGAGACTGCGCTACAAGGCCGGCCAGGACCAATTTTAGTTCCTTGGGACGACGCCAAGTACTAACGACGACACTCAACAACATCAAAGTCCCCTTTTCTCTCTCAACTTAACCGTGGCCAGGAAAAACATTCCCATCCCCAAAGAGACCTCTGTAACGACCAGCGTCCACGCTCCAAAAAGCTCATCCCCCCAAAGCGCCAAGAGGATAAATGTTAATACCCCGCCCAATTCCGCAAAAAAAATTGCTCGCAAATATACACCATCATACCCAGAAGGAACAAGAGTCAACCCTCCATACAGAACACCAATACAAGCAAACACTGGCACTATCGAAAACATTCTTATTACAACAGTTAGACCTCTGGACTGTTCCGGGAATAGGAGATATGAAATGTATTCAGAAAATAAGAAAAGAAATAAACAACTAGGAATAGCTATTAGTAACATCAGACCTAGCGCTTTCCTTCTTAAACTGCCGACTGCCGGGTCGGCACTCGCATACATCCTGCTAAAAGTCGGAAATAGAGCGCTAGCTATGGGTGAAGTAGCAGCCGCGATCCCGCGAAGGAATTTATCCGCAGTAGAAAGCACTCCGGCCGCGGAGGCTCCACCAACAACACCAACCGCCGCAACGAGCACTTGCATGTGCAAGCTAAGAAAAGCCAGAGAAAGAAAAGATCGAGCACCGTCACGCAATATATCGAGAATTCTGTCTTTCTCGAGAACCGGGCGCCACCGTATTCCCATAGAAAATAAAATACAACAGAGAGCACTTCCACCTATGACATAGGAAAAACCAAACCCCAACGAAGCCAGCACAAGGTCAGAATCCTTCGTGACAAAAAAAACGACCAATAGGAAATAAAATACCTTAGACAAAAAATTGGTAAGCGCCAACCATCCAAACAGCGCTCTTCCCTGAAAGAACCATACTGCTTGAAGATAATTTCCAACTACTGCCGGAAGAGCAGCCGCAACCAATACAAGCAAGGGGATTGGTAAAATAGAAGATACAGCCAAAATGGCCAGCACTAAAAGTGAAAGCAGCAACAATAAGAATCTAGCACTCTGTACAACAGAAAAGAAACTAGACAGTTCAACTTTGTTATCGATAATGGCAGCCTTTCTTGATCCTGCCAGAATAAATCCAAAGTCTACCAGTTGACATAGAATGACAGCCACGGCCTGGGCAATCACCAATTGGCCAAACGCTTCGCTTGACAATGTTCTCGTGAGAAAAGGAATCGCAGCAAGAGGCAAAAGATAGTTGCTGCCCATGGATATACCGGAGTAGAAAACGCCCCGCCTTATTGACATTCTACTCGATACCCCCTAATACAATTCAACAACTACAACAAGTAAACCCTGATGCCAGTAAGTGGCATCAGGGTTTAGATCAAAACTTAGCGAAGAGAGCCATCGCTACGAAGCTTCCTTATAAAACCAGCGAGCACTGCGAGTAGAATTCCAATTATCAATCCTGCCAAAGTACCTATAGTAACTATAAGAATCTTCTTCGGCTTAATGGGTTGATTTGAAAAAGAGAGTCCCTCGTCTTCCTTGTAGACAGCCACCGCATCAGAATCCACAGACAAACTGGAGTTCCAAGATAGTTTCTCTTGGAGAGTTCTCAACTCAGGAATGAATGGAGCATCTACACTACGCGACTCAAGATTGTTGATTTCAGCGCGCAGCGCCTTAGCTCCTCGCATGTACATCAAGTCACCATCCATGATCGAGGAGAGTTGTTGCTCGGACGCCCCTTCTATTAATGGCGGGCCATCTATCTTGAGCGACTCCGCAATCAGCAATGCCTCCTTCAAACGTGCAATTCTATCATCACGGCGGCCCTTCGCCATATTCTGCAGCACGGTTATGCGGCTCTGCATTGCAGCATTTCTTACCTGGAAATCTCTACCTGCACTATCAATAACCTCATGCACGGCCCGATCCGCAGCCAAACGCACGAAAGCTTGTGCCCATGTAGCAAGAACCTCTCGCTTCGTGCCCTCCACAATTACCGTATAACGGTCTGCATCTGGCTTGTTAGCAGGATCAATCTTTACCTCTTTGGAGAACTTCTTATAAAACTCCTCCTGCTCATCTTCGCTTTCCGCTCCCTCACCCACCTGGGGAAGGTATATCTTATAGAAGAACTCTTTTTTATTCTCATCCGAAAGCAGATTGCGCGAAAAGATCGCATAGATACTTCTAACAGTATATGCATCTAGGCCATTCTCCCTTCTACCAACATTGAAACCTTCGATAGACCCAAGAGCAGGAGGCACTACTGCAACCCTATATTCATATACAGGCTTACTCAGATACGCATAGGTAAAAGACCCGATTAATGCAAGAAGAGTAGTCAGAAGAATCAGAACCTTGTTAACCCAAAGCTCCTTGACCAGCTTCACCAGGTCAACCTCACCATCAGCCGTCATCAAAGAAGAATTCTGCTTATTCACATTCAGTCCATCATCAGTCCAATCGGAAACTCTATCAGGGGAAAAGCCCAACAAGATATATTGGACACCACGATCCCCGACAAGTTCTACACGGAAGGTTGTCTTGACGACTTATGATGCGCAAAGCCTGCAAAAACTCCAAAAAACCAACCGAGCAGACCGCCCGCAACAAACACCAATGAAAATAACAATGCACTCGGAATCGCAGGCGTCTCCCACCCCAAGAAGGAAAATTGGATAAGAGCACGATTTTCCAAAGTAAAAATAATTGCCGACAAGGCCACAACCACTATCAGTAGCCCAACAAGCATTCTTTTAAGCGTGCGCATGAATACCTCCATACCAAGCAGGTCAAGCCTCTAAACAGCCTTATTCCGGCTCGTTGACCCGATCCCGCAACTCCTTGCCCGGCTTGAAGTGCGGCACGAACTTGCCGTCGAGGCGTACCGACTCCCCGGTCTTGGGGTTGCGACCGACGCGCGGGGCGCGGTAGTGCAAGGAAAAGCTGCCGAAGCCACGGATCTCGATCCGGTCCCCGGTCGCCAGGGCCTGGGACATTTGCTCCAGCATGGTCTTGATTGCCAACTCGACATCCTTCGCGGACAGTTGCCCCTGATGGGTAACGATCCGTTCGATCAACTCCGACTTGGTCATGGTTTTCCCTTCTTTTTCAAGCGGCTAGATCAGCTCAGGTCTCTTTTAGCATGCTGATCAGTCTTTGAACAGGTCCAAGAAGGGGAAAACGAAAAAGGGCGGCCTAGGCCGCCCTTTTTCATGATGGATCAGAGACTTAGCCCTGATTCTCCATCTGAGCACGGATCAGATCACCGATGGTGGTCGGACCAGCGCTTTCTACTTCCTGCTTACGCAGTTCTTTCATTGCGTCCTTCTCGTCGTCGACGTCCTTGGACTTGACGGAGAGGCTGATGACGCGGCTCTTGCGGTCGATGCTGATGATCTTGGCTTCGACTTCCTCGCCTTCCTTCAGGACGTTGCGCGCGTCTTCGACGCGGTCACGGCTGATTTCGGAAGCCTTCAGGATACCTTCGATGTCGTCGCCCAGGCTGATGACAGCGCCTTTGGCGTCGACTTCCTTCACGGTACCGCGGACGATGCTGCCTTTCTCGTGCAGGGACGCGTAGTTGGAGAACGGATCGTCTTCCAGCTGCTTGATGCCCAGGGAGATGCGCTCGCGCTCCGGGTCGACCGACAGGATGACGGTTTCCAGCTCGTCGCCCTTCTTGAAGCGACGTACGGCTTCTTCGCCGACTTCGTTCCAGGAGATGTCGGACAGGTGGACCAGGCCGTCGATGCCGCCGTCCAGACCGATGAAGATACCGAAGTCGGTGATCGACTTGATGGTACCGGAGATACGGTCACCCTTGTTGAACTGGCTGGAGAAGTCTTCCCACGGGTTGGATTTGCACTGCTTGATACCCAGGGAGATACGACGACGCTCTTCGTCGATGTCCAGAACCTGAACTTCCACTTCGTCGCCAACCTGGACGACTTTCGACGGATGGATGTTCTTGTTGGTCCAGTCCATTTCGGAGACGTGTACCAGGCCTTCCACGCCCTCTTCCAGCTCGGCGAAGCAGCCGTAGTCGGTGAGGTTGGTGACGCGGGCCATGACGCGGGTGCCTTCCGGGTAACGCGCCTTGATGGCAACCCACGGGTCTTCGCCCAGTTGCTTCAGGCCCAGGGATACACGGTTGCGCTCGCGGTCGAACTTCAGGACCTTGACGTCGATCTCGTCGCCAACGTTGACGATCTCGGACGGATGCTTGATGCGCTTCCAGGCCATGTCGGTGATGTGCAGCAGGCCGTCTACGCCGCCCAGGTCCACGAATGCGCCGTAGTCGGTGAGGTTCTTGACGATACCCTTGACCTGCTGGCCTTCCTGCAGCGATTCCAGCAGAGCTTCACGCTCGGCGCTGTTCTCGGCTTCCAGGACGCTGCGGCGGGAAACGACAACGTTGTTGCGCTTCTGGTCGAGCTTGATGACCTTGAACTCGAGCTCTTTGCCTTCCAGGTGGGTGGTGTCGCGAACCGGACGCACGTCGACCAGCGAACCCGGCAGGAACGCGCGGATGCCGTTGACGTCGACGGTGAAACCGCCCTTGACCTTGCCGTTGATGACGCCCTTGACCACTTCGTCGGCAGCGAAAGCCGCTTCCAGAACAATCCAGCTCTCGGCGCGCTTGGCTTTCTCGCGGGACAGCTTGGTCTCGCCAAAGCCGTCTTCTACCGCGTCCAGTGCGACGTGGACTTCGTCACCCACCTTGATGGTCAGTTCGCCCTGTTCGTTGTAGAACTGCTCGACCGGGATGACGCCCTCGGATTTCAGACCGGCATGGACGGTGACCCAGTCACCATCGATGTCGACCACGATGCCGGTGATGATGGCACCCGGCTGCATGTCGAGGGATTTCAGACTTTCTTCAAAGAGTTCTGCGAAGCTTTCGCTCATGTTCATACCTGTAGTCAAAGGCCCGGAAGGGCCCGATTCCGCATCACCAGCCAATGCGGTCAAGTCATTAAATGAAGCCGCAGGACAATTTGCTGGTTTCCTGCTAGCTTCTGATTGCACTCCCGAATGGGAATGCCCAGTTGGGTTGTTCTGCGATGGCGCCAGGCAAGTCGGGAGGCAACCCTCGCCGCACCTGCAAAACGCCACAACATAAGGTCTGGAATATTAGCAACCAGGCCCTGTATCGTCAATTCCCGCGCCGAAACCTCAGACGTCCCAGCCCTGCCGCTCGCAGTGCCGGATGATCGTCTCGACCACCGCCTCGATGCTCATTTCGGTGGAGTCCAGCAGGATCGCGTCATCGGCCGGTTTCAGCGGCGCGACCGCGCGCTGGCTGTCGCGCTCGTCGCGCTCGCGGATTTCTTCCAGCAAGGCAGACTGGTCGACATCCGCGCCCTTCGCCTTCAACTGCAGGTAGCGTCGACGCGCACGCTCCTCCGCCGAGGCGGTGAGGAAGATCTTCAGAGGCGCATCGGGAAACACCACGGTGCCCATGTCGCGGCCGTCGGCCACCAACCCCGGCGCTTCGAGGAACGCCCGCTGGCGCTGCAGCAACGCATCGCGCACGGCCGGTAAGGCGGCGACCTGTGAGGCGCCGGCACCGACCTGCTCGGTACGGATCACATCGGTCACTTCCTCGCCTTCGAGAATGATGCGCTGCCCATGGCTGCCATCGGCAGCGACGAACTGCACATCGAGGTGCGCAGCCAGGACCTTCAGCGCCTCTTCATTGGTCAGGTCGACACCATGGTTGACCGCGGCGAACGCCAACAGCCGATAAAGCGCCCCGGAATCCAGCAGGTTCCAGCCCAGGCGCCGGGCGAGCAGCCCGGCGACCGTGCCCTTGCCGGCGCCACTGGGGCCATCGATGGCGAGCATCGGTACAGCGCCGTTCATCAATTGTTCTCCACGGCGACCCGGATACCGGTCTGGGCACACAGGGCGAGGAAGTTGGGGAAGGAGGTGGCGACGTTGGCGCAATCGTGGATGCGGATCGGCCCGCTGGCGCGCAGCGAAGCGACGCTGAAGGACATGGCGATACGGTGGTCGCCGTGCGCCCAGACTTCGCCGCCACCGAACGCACCACCCTCGATGACGATGCCATCCGGGGTCGGCTCGGCCTTCACGCCCAGGGCCTTCAGGCCGTCGGCCATGACCTGGATACGGTCCGACTCCTTGACCCGCAGCTCTTCGGCGCCACGCAGGACGGTGCGCCCCTCGGCGCAGGCGGCAGCCACGAAGAGTACCGGGAACTCGTCGATGGCCAGTGGCACCAGGTCCTCGGGAATGTCGATGCCCTTGAGCCGCGCGGAGCGCACGCGGATGTCGGCGACCGGCTCGCCGCCGACCTCGCGCTGGTTTTCCAGGCTCAGGTCACCACCCATCAGGCGCAGGATCTCGATGACGCCGACGCGCGTCGGGTTGATGCCGACGTGCTGCAGGACCAGTTCCGAACCTTCGGCGATACTGGCGGCAACCAGGAAGAAGGCTGCCGAGGAAATGTCGGCCGGGACCTCGATATGGGTGGCGCTCAACTTATGCCCGGATTCGACCTTGGCGGTGCTGCCCTCGACCTCCACCGGATAGCCGAAGCCGCGCAGCATGCGCTCGGTGTGGTCGCGGGTCGGCGCCGGCTCGGTGACCGAGGTCTCACCCGCGGCGTAGAGCCCGGCGAGCAACAGGCAGGACTTCACCTGGGCGCTGGCCATCGGCATGTCGTAATGCATACCGGTGAGGCGCTGGCCGCCGCGAATGGTCATCGGCGGACGGCCTTCCGGCCCCGTCTCGATTACCGCGCCCATTTCGCGCAGCGGCTTGGCTACGCGATTCATCGGCCGCTTGGAAAGGGAAGCGTCGCCGGTCAGGGTGCTGTCGAACGGCTGGGCCGCCAGCAGACCGCTGAGCAGACGCATGGAAGTACCGGAGTTACCCAGGTAGATCGGCCCAGGCGGCGCCTTGAGGCCGTGCAGGCCAACGCCATGGACGGTGACGCGGCCGTTCTGCGGCCCCTCGATCACCACTCCCATGTCGCGGAACGCCTGGATGGTTGCCAGTGCGTCCTCGCCCTCGAGGAAGCCCTCCACTTCGGTGGTGCCTTCGGCCAGGGAGCCGAGCATGATCGAGCGATGGGAGATCGACTTGTCGCCCGGTACCCGGATGGTTCCGGACAGGCTGCCGCCCGGCTGGGCCAGATAAATCAGGTCGTTGTTGTGCATGGCGTCCACATAGGCCCGACGGGCCAGGATTTTGCTGAAATGCTCACGGGCTACCCGGGCGCGCGTGAAAACGCCCAACAACTGGTGCCCGTCCCCAGTGTCGACGGCCTCGCGCAGCGCGTCGAGGTCGTCACGAAAAACATCCAGTGTACGCAGCACCGCCTCGCGATTGGCGAGAAAGATGTCGTGCCACATCACCGGGTCGCTGCCGGCGATCCGTGTGAAATCACGGAAACCGCCGGCGGCATAGCGGAAGATCTCCAGGTTCTCGCTGCGCTTGGCCAGGGAGTCGACCAGGGTGAAGGCCAGCAGGTGAGGCAGGTGGCTGGTGGCCGCCAGAACCTCGTCGTGATGCTCGACCTCCATGTGCTCGACGTCCGCGCCCAGCGCGCGCCACAGGCTGTCGACCAGCGCCAGCGCGTCGGCATCGGTCTCCGCGGAGGGCGTGAGAATCACCTTGTGCCGGCGGAACAGGGTCGCCTTCGCCGCGGTCACTCCGCTCTGCTCGGAACCCGCGATCGGATGCCCCGGTACCAGGTACCGCGGCATCCCGCCGAACGCGGCACGCGCGGCACGCACGATATTGCCCTTGGCGCTGCCAACGTCGGTCAATACAGCCTTGCCCAGATCGAGTTTCGCCAGGTCGGCCAGCACCCGTTCCATCGCCAGGATCGGCACCGCCAGCTGGATCACGTCGGCGCCGACGCAGGCGCGGCCAAGATCCTCCTCGCAACGGTCGACCACGCCGAGTTCCACCGCCAGGCGGCAAGACTCGGCATCCCGATCCACGCCGACCACTTCGCGGAACAACCCTTTGCTCCGCAACCCCTTGGCGAAGGAGCCGCCGATCAGGCCCAGCCCCACCACCACCAGGCGGCCCAGCTTAGGGGTCGACTGTTGCAGCGGCGTGACCTCAGTCATGCGCCAGCACCTTGCCCAGCGCCTGGAGGAAACGATCGTTCTCTTCCGGCAGCCCGATGGAGACGCGCAGGAAGGTCGGCATCCCGTAGCCAGCCACCGGACGCACGATCACGCCTTCGCGCAGCAGCGCCTGGTAAACCGGACCGGCATCACGAGCCAGATCCACGGCGATGAAGTTGCCCTTCGAGGGAATCCAGGACAGGCCCAACGCGTGAAAGCCATCCTCCAGCTGCGCCATGCCGGAATCGTTTAGGCGGCGACTCTGCGCCAGGTAGTCATGGTCATCCAGCGCCGCGCAGGCAGCCGCCAGGGCCAGGCTATTGACATTGAACGGCTGGCGCACGCGGTTGAGCACATCGGCCACCGCCTTGCTCGAAAGCGCGTAGCCGACCCGCAGCGAAGCCAGGCCATAGGCCTTGGAGAAGGTCCGCGAGACCAGCAGGTTGGGATGGTGCGCCAGGTAGTCCAGGCCATCGGGCAGCTCGTCGCCCTCGGCGTATTCGATATAGGCCTCGTCCAGCACCACCAGCACCTCCGCCGGCACCTGGGCGAGGAACCGCTCCAGGGCGTCCGCACCGAACCAGGTCCCGGTCGGGTTGTTCGGGTTGGCGACGAACACCACGCGAGTTTGCCTATCGATGGCGGCGAGCATCGCTTCCAGGTCATGCCCCCAGGCGCGCGCCTTGACCGCCCGCCCCTCGGCGCCCACGGCCTGGGTGGCGATCGGGTAGACGGCGAAGGCATGTTCGCTGAACACGGCGTTCAGACCAGGCGCGAGGTAGGCACGGGCGACCAGGTCGAGAATGTCGTTGGAGCCGTTGCCCAGGGTCACCTGCGCCGCATCCACCGCGCAACGCTCGGCCAGCTTGCGCTTGAGTTCGAAACCGTTGCCGTCAGGATAACGGGTCAGTTCCGCCAGTTCGGCGCGGATAGCCTCCAGCGCCTTTGGGCTCGCACCCAGCGGGTTCTCGTTGCTGGCGAGCTTGACGATCGCCGCAGGGTCGATGCCCAGCTCGCGGGCCAGTTCGTCCACCGGCTTGCCAGGGACGTAGGGCGACAGCTTTTGCACCCCCGGCTGGGCCAGGGCAAGGAAATCGGACATGGATAGTTCAGCCTCGACGCGGGACGGGGCATTCATCGATGACCCGTCTCTTCGGAATGACAGCGCGCTCAGAGCACCGCTTTCGGATAGGAGCCCAGGACCTTCAGGGCGACGGCTTCCTGGCCGATCTTCTCCAGGACGTCCTTGATCAGCGGTTCTTTATGGTGGCCGACGAAATCGATGAAGAACACGTAGGTCCATTTGCCGCTGCGCGACGGGCGGGTTTCGATGCGGGTCAGGTCGATACCGTTGTTGTGGAACGGTACCAGCAGCTCGTGCAGGGCTCCCGGCTTGTTGCGCATGGAAACGATGATCGAGGTCTTGTCGTCGCCGGTCGGCGGAACCTCCTGGTTGCCGATGATCAGGAAGCGCGTGGAGTTGTCCGGGCGGTCCTCGATCTTCTCGTGCAGCTTGCTCAGGTCGTACAGGCTGGCCGCCATGTCGCCGGCGATCGCCGCCGAATTCCACTCGCTCTTCACCCGCTTGGCCGCGTCGGCGTTGCTCGACACCGCCACCCGCTCGACGCTCGGGTAGTGCGAGTCCAGCCACTTGCGACATTGCGCGAGGGATTGGGCATGGGAATAGATCCGGGTGATGTTGTCGGTCTTGGTGGTTTCGCCGACCAGCAGGTGATGGTGGATACGCAACTCGACTTCGCCGCAGATCACCATGTCGTGCTCGAGGAAGCTGTCGAGGGTATGGTTGACCGCCCCCTCGGTGGAGTTTTCCACAGGCACCACGCCGAAGTTCACCGCGCCGGCGGCGACCTCGCGGAACACCTCGTCGATCGCCGCCATCGGCGTGCTGATCACCGCGTTGCCGAAATGCTTGAGTGCCGCGGCCTGGGTAAAGGTGCCCTCGGGTCCGAGATAGGCCACTTTCAGCGGCTGCTCAAGCGCCAGGCAGGACGACATGATCTCGCGGAACAGCCGCGCGACCTCTTCGTTGTCCAGCGGCCCCTTGTTCAATTGCATGATGTGCTTGAGCACCCAGGCTTCGCGCTCGGGACGGTAGAACACCGGCGCCTCGCCCTCGCCCAGGGTTTGGGTCTTCACTCGCGCCACGTCCTGGGCGCAACGGGCACGCTCGCTGATCAGCTCGAGCAACTTCTCGTCGAGGCTGTCGATGCGCAGGCGCAAGGCCTTGAGCTGGTCCTGGTCCGCCATCAGCCGTGCTCCTTCTCGAACTCCGCCATGTATGCGACCAGCGCCTCGACCGCGTCCAGGCCAAGGGCGTTGTAGATGGAAGCGCGCATGCCGCCGACCGAGCGGTGGCCTTTCAGGTTGAGCAGCCCGCGCGCCTCGGCGCCTTCCAGGAACGGCTTGTCGAGACGCTCGTCGGCCAGGCGGAACGGCACGTTCATCCAGGAGCGGGCGCTCGGCTGGATCGGGTTGGTGTAAAAGTCGCTGGCATCGATGGTCTTGTACAGCAGGTCCTTCTTGGCGCGGTTGCGCTGCTCCATCGCGGTCACCCCGCCCTGCTCCTTCAGCCATTCGAAGACCAGGCCGGACAGGTACCAGGAGTAGGTCGCCGGGGTGTTGTACATGGAACCGTTGTCCGCGGCGATCTTGTAGTTGAGCATGGTCGGGCAGACGCTGCGGGCGCGGCCGAGCAGGTCTTCGCGAACGATCACCACCACCAGGCCGGACGGGCCGATGTTCTTCTGCGCCCCGGCATAGATCAGGCCGAAGCGGGACACGTCGAGCGGGCGCGAGAGGATATCGGAGGACATGTCGGTGACCAGCGGCACGTCGCCGGTCTCGGGAATCCAGTCGAACTCGAGGCCGCCGATGGTCTCGTTGGAGGCGTAGTGCACATAGGCCGCGTCCTTGGTCAGCGTCCACTCGTTCTGACCCGGAATGGCGAAGTAGTCGTACTCCTTGGCGCTGGCCGCGACGTTCACGGTGCCATAGCGACGAGCCTCCTCGATGGCCTTCTTCGACCAGATACCGGTATCGATATAGTCGGCGACGCCATCTTCGGGCAGCAGGTTCAGCGGAATCTCGGCGAACTGCTGGCTGGCGCCGCCCTGCAGGAACAGCACCTTGTAGTCCGAGGGAATGTCGAGCAGGTCGCGCAGGTCCTGCTCGGCCTTGCTGGCGATGGCCACGTAGTCATCACTACGGTGGCTCATTTCCATGACCGAAAGGCCCTTGCCCCGCCAGTCGAGAAGCTCGGCCTGGGCACGTTGCAGAACTGCGTCGGGAAGCGCCGCGGGACCGGCGCAGAAATTGAAGGCTCGCTTGCTCACATCCACTCTCGCTATAGGTAGGGCGGATAGCCGTGAGTTATCCGCCGACGTCATCGGCCGGGCGGGCGCAGGCGCCCGCCCCGAGCCTTACTCTTCGTTGCCTTCCGCTTCCGCCGCGGGCTCGGACTCGGACTCGGCCGACTCGCCCAGAGATTCGGCAGCTTCCTCCCCTTCGGGCAGGTCCTCGTCATCTCCGCCCGACGGCTCCTGGACACGCTCCAGACCGACCAGTACCTCGTCGCTGGCGAGCTTGATCAGGGTTACGCCCTGGGTATTGCGGCCGGACAGGGAGACTTCGTCGACACGCGTCCGCACCAGGGTGCCCTGGTCGGAAATCAGCATGATCTCCTCGCCTTCCTGGACCTGTACCGCGGCGATCAGCGCGCCGTTGCGCTCGTTGGTGACCATGGCGATCACCCCCTGGCCGCCACGGCCGCGACGCGGGAACTTGCTCAGCGGGGTACGCTTGCCGAAGCCGCGCTCGGAGGCGGTGAGGATCTGCGCCCCGGACTCCGGAATCAGCATGGAGATCAGCTGCTGCCCCTTGCCCAGGCGCATGCCGCGTACGCCGCGGGCGTTGCGGCCCATGATGCGCACCACGCTCTCGGCGAAGCGGATCACCTTGCCGGCGCTGGAGAACAGCATGACTTCCTTGGCGCCATCGGTGATCGCGGCGGCGATCAGGGTGTCGCCCTCTTCCAGCTTGAGCGCGATCAGGCCGCTGCTGCGCGGACGGCTGAACTGCACCAGCGGGGTCTTCTTCACGGTACCGAAGGCGGTGGCCATGAAGATGTAGGCGCCGGTCGGCTCGGCCACCAGCTCGGCGGTCTCGCCCTCGACTTCCTCGACCTCGGCGGCCTCAACCACCTCGCCCTCGAGCACCGCGCCTTCGGCTTCGTCGAGGTCGTCATCGGCGCCACCGTTCTGCTGCAGCGCCTCCAGGTCGATCTGCAACATCGCGGTGATCCGCTCGCCCTCGTCCAGCGGCAGCAGGTTCACCAGCGGCCGGCCACGCGCGGTACGCGAGGCCTCCGGAATCTCGAAGGTACGCAGCCAGTAGACCTTGCCCTTGCTGGAGAACAGCAGGAGGGTCGCATGGCTGTTGGCCACCAGCAGGTGTTCGATGTAGTCCTCGTCCTTCATCCCGGTGGCGGACTTGCCTTTGCCGCCGCGACGCTGCGCCTGGTAGGCGGCCAGCGGCTGGGACTTGGCGTAGCCGCCGTGGGAAATGGTCACCACGCGGTCTTCCTCGGTGATCAGGTCGGCGATGGTCAGGTCGACCTGGGAAGCCACGATCTCGGTGCGGCGAGCATCGCCGAATTCGGCCTTGACCGCTTCCAGTTCCTCACGGATCACCTCCATCAGGCGCGCCGGGTTGGTCAGGATGCGGATCAGCTCGCCGATCAGGTTGAGGATTTCCTGGTATTCGGAGAGCAGCTTCTCGTGCTCCAGGCCGGTCAGGCGATGCAGGCGCAGCTCGAGGATCGCCTGGGCCTGTTCCGGCGACAGGTAGTACTTGCCGTCGCGCAGGCCGTACTGCGGATCCAGATCTTCCGGACGACAGGCGTCGGCGCCGGCACGCTCGACCATCGCCTCCACCGCGCTGGACTCCCAGGCAGTGGCGATCAGGCGTTCCTTGGCCTCGGCCGGGGTCGGCGAACTCTTGATCAGCTCGATCACCGGATCGATGTTCGACAGGGCGACCGCCTGGCCTTCCAGGATGTGCCCGCGCTCGCGGGCCTTGCGCAGCTCGTAGACGGTACGCCGGGTCACCACTTCACGGCGGTGGCGGACGAACACTTCGAGCATGTCCTTCAGGTTCAGCGTGCGCGGCTGGCCGTCGACCAGGGCCACCACGTTGATGCCGAACACGCTCTGCAGCTGGGTCTGGGCGTAGAGGTTGTTGAGGACCACCTCGCCCACCTCGCCGCGACGCAGCTCGATGACCACGCGCATGCCGTCCTTGTCGGACTCGTCGCGCAGCTCGGAAATACCCTCGATCTTCTTCTCTTTCACCAGTTCGGCGATCTTCTCGATCAACCGCGCCTTGTTCAATTGGTACGGCAGCTCGGTGATGATGATCTGCTCGCGACCGCCGCCCTTCTCCATCTCCTCGACGACGGCGCGGGCGCGGATGTAGATGCGCCCGCGACCGGTGCGGTAGGCCTCGATGATCCCGGCGCGGCCGTTGATGATGCCGGCGGTGGGGAAGTCCGGACCGGGGATGTACTGCATCAGCTCATCGACGGTCAGGTCGGGGTTGTCCATCAGCGCCAGGCAGCCGTCGATCACTTCGCCGAGGTTGTGCGGCGGGATGTTGGTCGCCATGCCCACGGCGATACCGCTGGAACCGTTGACCAGCAGGTTGGGAATCTTGGTCGGCATGACCGCCGGGATCTGCTCGGTGCCATCGTAGTTGGGCACCCAGTCGACGGTTTCCTTTTCCAGGTCCGCCAGCAGTTCGTGGGCCAGCTTGGCCATGCGCACTTCGGTGTATCGCATGGCTGCGGCGTTGTCGCCGTCCACCGAACCGAAGTTGCCCTGGCCGTCTACCAGCATGTAGCGCAGCGAGAACGGCTGCGCCATGCGCACGATGGTGTCGTAGACCGCGGTGTCGCCGTGCGGGTGGTACTTACCGATCACGTCGCCGACCACACGGGCGGATTTCTTGTAGGGCTTGTTCCAGTCGTTGCCCAGCTCGCTCATGGCATAAAGCACACGGCGGTGCACCGGCTTCAGGCCGTCACGTGCATCCGGCAGGGCCCGCCCGACGATCACGCTCATCGCGTAGTCGAGATAGGACTGTTTCAGCTCGTCTTCGATATTGACCGGGAGAATTTCTTTGGCCAGTTCGCCCATGAGAAGCCTGGTTCCTTTTTCTGGTGGAACTTCGCCGCCTCGATCCTGAGGCAAACGAAGTAGGTCGGCGCATGCCCGAGCAGCGCCAACTCACTACAAATCAACGACTTGAGTCAAGGATTCGCGCACTCTCGAGGCCCCTCCGCGGGGCGCTCGAATAACCGTCGGAGCTTACCACAGCCCACGCCCCAGCCCAAGGCAAAGGCCCTGGCGGGGACGACCTCCAGTCGCCTCGTTCAATGCAGGCGCTTGCGGCTCATCAGGGCGGCCATGCGCTCGGCGTCGGGACGCTCGACGACGCCACGCTCGGTCACGATGGCATCGATAAGGTCCGCCGGGGTCACGTCGAATACCGGATTGTAGGCATCGACCTCGGCCGCTACCCGTCGCCCGCCGATTTCCAGCAGCTCGCGACCGTCGCGCTCTTCGATCGGGATGTCCTCGCCGCTCTCCAGGTTCATGTCGATGGTCGAACTCGGCGCCACCACCATGAAGCGCACGCCGTGGTGCATGGCGTTGACCGCCAACTGGTAGGTCCCGATCTTGTTGGCGACATCGCCATTGGCGGTGATGCGGTCGGCGCCGACGATGACCCAGGTGATGTTCTCGGTCTTCATCAGGTGCGCGGCGGCCGAATCCACGTTCAGGCTGACCGGGATGCCTTCGTTGGCCAGCTCCCAGGCGGTCAGTCGCGAGCCCTGGAGCCAGGGCCGGGTTTCGTCGGCGTAGATGCGATTGACCAGGCCTTCCAGGTGCGCGGCGCGGATCACCCCCAGCGCGGTGCCGAACCCGCCGGTCGCCAGGGCGCCGGTATTGCAGTGGGTGAGGATGTTCTGCGGGCTGCCCTGCTGCTTGCGGATCAGCTCCATGCCCAACTGGGCCATGGTCAGGTTGGCCTCGCGGTCGCTTTCATGGATGGAGATCGCCTCGGCTTCCAGCACCGCCAGCGGCTGGTCGCCCTCTTTCATACGCTCCAGACGGTCGCGCATGCGGTTCAGCGCCCAGAACAGGTTGACCGCCGTGGGTCGCGAGTCGGCCAGCAGGCGGAAGTCCTCCTCCAGCGCGGCGCGCCAGTCGCCGCCCTGCGCCAGGCGCGCGCGGGCGCCAAGGACGATGCCGTAGGCGGCGCTGATGCCGATGGCCGGCGCGCCGCGCACGACCATATCGCGAATGGCCTTGGCCACCTCGGCCGCCGACTCGTGTTCGAGCCAGACCTCCTCCTGGGGCAGCAGGCGCTGATCCAGCAACCGCAGCGTACCGTCCCGCCACTCGATCGCCTTGACCCGCTCGGCCGCCAGCAGTCGCTCTCGCATGCACACACCTCTCGCTGAATCACGGAAAAGCTGCGGATTATAACGAGCCCCAGCCGCGGACGCTCGGGTATACTTCCGGCTTCCCGCTCTGCGCCCAGGATGCGCCGCCATGCCCAACGTCCGTAACCCCTTCGACCTCCTCCTGCTGCCGACCTGGATCGTCCCCGTGGAGCCCGCCGGGGTGGTGCTGCGCGATCACGCGCTGGGCATCCGCGACGGCCAGATCGCCCTGGTCGCGCCGCGCGAGCAGGCCATGCGCCATGGCGCCACGGAAATCCGCGAATTGCCCGGCATGCTGCTCGCCCCCGGCCTGGTCAACGCCCACGGCCATTCGGCAATGAGTCTGTTCCGCGGTCTCGCCGACGACCTGCCGCTGATGACCTGGCTGCAGGACCACATCTGGCCGGCCGAAGGCCAATGGGTCAGCGAGGATTTCATCCGCGACGGCACGGAGCTGGCCATCGCCGAACAGGTAAAGGGCGGCATCACCTGTTTCTCCGACATGTACTTCTATCCACAGGCCATCTGCGGCGTGGTCCATGACAGCGGGGTACGCGCCCAGGTGGCGATCCCGGTGCTGGACTTCCCGATCCCCGGCGCCCGCGACAGCGCCGAGGCGATCCGCCAGGGCATGGCGCTGTTCGACGACCTCAAGCACCACCCGCGCATCCGCATCGCCTTCGGCCCGCACGCACCTTATACGGTGAGCGACGACAAGCTGGAGCAGATCCTGGTGCTCACCGAGGAACTCGACGCCAGCATCCAGATGCACGTCCACGAGACCGCCTTCGAGGTGGAGCAGGCCATGGAGCGCAACGGCGAGCGCCCGTTGGCCCGCCTGCACCGCCTCGGCCTGCTCGGCCCGCGCTTCCAGGCAGTGCACATGACCCAGGTGGACGACGACGACCTGGCGATGCTGGTGGAAACCAACAGTTCGGTGATCCACTGCCCGGAATCCAACCTCAAGCTGGCCAGCGGCTTCTGCCCGGTGGAAAAGCTCTGGCAGGCCGGGGTCAACGTGGCCATCGGCACCGACGGCGCGGCGAGCAACAACGATCTCGACCTGCTCGGCGAGACCCGCACCGCGGCGCTGCTGGCCAAGGCCGTGTACGGCCAGGCCACCGCCCTCGACGCCCACCGCGCGCTGCGCATGGCCACCCTGAACGGCGCCCGCGCGCTTGGCCTGGAGCGCCTGATCGGCTCCCTGGAAGCCGGCAAGGCCGCCGATCTGGTGGCCTTCGACCTGTCCGGCCTGGCCCAGCAACCGGTCTACGACCCGGTTTCGCAACTTATCTATGCCAGCGGCCGCGACTGCGTGCGGCATGTCTGGGTCGGCGGCAGGCAACTCCTCGACGACGGCCGCCTGCTCCGTCACGACGAACAGCGCCTGATCGCCAGGGCCCGCGAATGGGGGGCGAAGATCGCCGCCAGCGACAGGTCCTGAACCGCGGCGGGCCGGCCCGCTGCGACAAACTGACATAGGAAGGCAAACCGCCGCCGGCCCCATCCCTCTGCCAAAGCTGGCAACATGAAGGATTGGATTCCGCCGCGGCGGCCCTTCCCCCAAAGGCTTCACTCTTCAACGGGAACGATTATGAGCAACGTCGACCACGCCGAGATCGCCAAATTCGAGGCACTGGCCCATCGCTGGTGGGACCGCGAGAGCGAGTTCAAGCCGCTCCACGACATCAACCCGCTGCGCGTCAACTGGATCGACGAGCGCGCCGGCCTGGCCGGCAAGAAGGTGCTCGACATCGGTTGCGGCGGCGGCATCCTCAGCGAAGCCATGGCCCAGCGCGGCGCCAACGTCACCGGCATCGACATGGGCGAAGCGCCGCTCGCGGTGGCGCGCCTGCACCAACTGGAATCCGGCGTCGCCGTCGACTACCGGCAGATCACCGCCGAGCAGATGGCCGAGGAAATGCCCGGGCAGTTCGACGTGGTCACCTGCCTGGAGATGCTCGAACACGTGCCGGACCCGGCCTCGGTGATCCGCGCCTGCCACCGCCTGGTCAAGCCGGGCGGACAGGTTTTCCTCTCGACCATCAACCGCAATCCCAAGGCCTACCTGTTCGCGGTGATCGGCGCGGAATACATCCTCCAGTTGCTGCCGCGCGGGACCCACGATTTCCGCAAGTTCATCCGTCCGTCGGAACTCGGCGCCTGGTCGCGCGAGGCCGGTCTCGAGGTCAAGGACATCATCGGCCTGACCTACAACCCGCTGACCAAGCACTACAAGCTGGCCAACGACGTCGACGTCAACTACATGGTCCAGACCCAGCGGGAGGCGTGAAGCGCATGCGGCTCAAAGCGGTACTGTTCGACATGGATGGCACCCTGCTCGACACGGCGCCGGACTTCATCGCCATCACCCAGGCCATGCGTGCCGCCCACGGCCTGCCGCCGGTGGACGAGCAACGGGTGCGCGACGTGGTCTCCGGCGGCGCGCGCGCGATGGTTGCCGCGGCCTTCGGCCTGTCGCTGGACAGCCCGGAACTGGAACCCCTGCGCCAGGAGTTCCTCGACCGCTACCAGGAGCATTGCGCGGTTCTCAGCCGGCCCTACGACGGCATCCCCGAACTGCTTGCGGCGATCGAGAAAGCCGGGTTGATCTGGGGCGTGGTGACCAACAAGCCGGTGCGCTTCGCCGAACCGATCATGCAGCGCCTGGGCTACGCCGAGCGTTCCAGGGTGCTGGTCTGCCCGGACCACGTGACCCGCAGCAAGCCCGATCCCGAGCCGCTGCTACTGGCCTGTAGCCAGCTCGGCATCGATCCGTCGAGGGTGCTGTTCATCGGCGACGACCTGCGCGACATCGAATCCGGCCGCGACGCCGGAACCAAGACCGCGGCGGTGCGCTACGGCTACATCCACCCCGAAGACAACCCCGCGCACTGGGGCGCCGACGTGATCGTCGACCACCCGCGCGAACTCATCGACGTTCTCGACCGCGCGCTCTGCGACTGCTGATCCGCAGCGCCGCCGACAGACAACGACCCGCCGCCAGGCGGGTCATGCATTCAAAGGATTCGACATGTTCCAGTACTCCGCCCGCCCCGACCTGCTGAAAGACCGCGTGATCCTGGTCACCGGCGCCGGCCGCGGCATCGGCGCCGCCGCCGCCAAGACCTTCGCCGCCCACGGCGCCACCGTGCTGCTGCTGGGCAAGACCGAGGAGTACCTGAACGAGGTCTACGACGCCATCGAGGCCGCCGGCCATCCGCAGGCCGCCGTGATCCCGTTCAACCTGGAGACCGCCCAGCCGCACCAGTTCGAGGAACTGGCGGCAACCCTGGAGAACGAGTTCGGCCGCATCGACGGCCTGCTGCACAACGCTTCGATCCTCGGTCCGCGCTCGCCGATGCAGCAGATTTCCGGGGAGAACTTCATGCGCGTGATGCAGGTGAACGTCAATGCCATGTTCATGCTGACCACCGCCATGCTGCCGCTGATGAAGCTCTCCAGCGACGCCTCGATCATCTTCACCTCGAGCAGCGTGGGCCGGAAGGGCCGCGCCTACTGGGGCGCCTATTCGGTATCGAAGTTCGCCACCGAGGGCCTGATGCAGACCCTTGCCGACGAACTCGACGGTACCAGCGCGATCCGCGCCAACAGCGTCAACCCCGGCGCCACCCGCACCAGCATGCGCGCCCTCGCCTACCCTGGGGAAAACCCGCTGAACAACCCCACCGGCGAGGAGATCATGCCGGTCTACCTGTACCTCATGGGGCCGGACAGCGCCGGCGTCAACGGCCAGGCCTTCGACGCCCAGTGATTCCCCGGCAGCCTCGCCGCCCGGCGAGGCTGCCCTGTCCTTCTTTTCCCTCTTCCCGTCCGGAACTTCCCATTCTTTTTGCATATTTTTCCCACTGAGTGGGAAAGTGGTTTCATTTTCCGGGAAATCGCCTTCACCCTGTGGGTCAAGGAGTTCCCATGTCGAAGCATTCCCCCACCGATCGCCTGCTGCAGATCCTCATTGCCCTCGGCCAGGCTCCCGAAGCCCTGTCTGCCAAGGAGCTGTCGCTGACCCTGGAGCAGCCGCTGAGCAGCACCTACCGGCACCTGAAGACCCTGTTGCGCTGGGGCCTGGCCGAAGAACAGGCCGGACAGGGCCGCTACCTGCCCGGCCCGGCCTGCCTGCAACTGGCGAAGAAATTCGATCGCGAGGCCTCGCTGATCGGTCTCGCCAAACCGGAACTCAAACGCCTGGCCGACCTGAGCCAGGAGAGCGTGGCGCTGATGGTGGCCAGCAACCAGCAGGCGATCTGCCTGGAACTGTTCGACAGTCCGCAGCCGCTGCGCTGCTGCTACCAGAAAGGGCTGGCGCAGCCGCTGTTGCATGGCGCCTCGGCCAAAGCCCTGCTGGCGCACCTGGAGGACGAACGGCGCGAGGAGCTGTACCTCGCCCAGGAACTCTCCGCCGAGCGTATCGACAAGCTGGAGCAGGAACTCCGGCTGATCCGCGAACAGGGCTACGCCGTCAGCCAGGGCGAGATCGACGAAGGCGTCTGGGGCATCAGCGTACCGCTGCTGGACAGCCGCCAGCGCCTGCACGGCGCCCTCAGCCTGATGGCCCCCGCCTTGCGCGCCCAGTCGCGCAGCGAACGCTTGCGGCAATGGACCCTTGACGCCGCCGCGCGACTTTCCGCGCGGCTGGACTGACCAACAGGAGTTTCGATGTACCCCGCCCCCGACATGAGCCTCTGGCAAGGCCGGATCGATAGCCAGGAAGGCGCCGACGCGCGGCGCTGGCACCAATGGATGCGCCCCTACGCAGACGACGCCGAAGCGGCCAGCGTGCTGCTCGGTTTCGCCAGCGACGAAGGCGTGCGCCGCAACCAGGGTCGCCAGGGCGCGCGCCACGGACCGCCGGCCTTGCGTCGCGCGCTGGCCAACCTGGCCTGGCACGGCGAGCAAGCGATCTACGATGCCGGCGACATCGTCGCCGGCGACGATCTGGAAGCCGCCCAGGAACGCTACGCGCAACGCGTCGCCGACCTGCTCGCGCGCGGCCACCGGGTGGTCGGCCTGGGCGGCGGCCACGAAATCGCCTACGCCAGCTTCGCCGGCCTCGCCCGCCACCTGAGTCGGCATGAGCGCCTGCCGCGCATCGGTATCCTCAATTTCGACGCGCATTTCGACCTGCGCCACGCCGAACGGGCCAGCTCCGGCACGCCGTTCCGCCAGATCGCCGAACTCTGCCAGGCCTGCGACTGGCCGTTCGCCTACTGCTGCCTGGGCATCAGCCGCCTGAGCAACACCGCGGCGCTGTTCGACCAGGCCCAGCGCCTGGGTGTGCGCTACCTGCTGGACCGTCAGTTGCAGCCATGGAACCTGGAACGCAGCGAAGCCTTCCTCAACAGCTTCCTGCAATCCGTCGACCACCTCTACCTGACCGTTTGCCTCGACGTGCTCCCGGCCGCCCAGGCGCCCGGCGTCAGCGCGCCCTCGGCGCACGGCGTGGAGATGCCGGTGGTGGAGCACCTGGTCCGCCGCGCCAAGGCCAGCGGCAAGCTGCGCCTGGCCGACATCGCCGAACTCAACCCGCAACTCGATAGCGACCAGCGCACCGCCCGGATCGCCGCGCGCCTGGTCGACAGCCTGGTCAACTGATCGCCCTTTCGCCCACACAACAACAATAGAGCCCCGCCATGCCGACATTGCACCTGGACGCCCTGTCCACCACCGCCCTCGCCCTGCTCCTGCTCGCCCTCGGCAGCCAATTGAAGAAGCGCAGCCGCTGGCTGACACGTCTGTGCGTACCGTCGCCGGTGATCGCCGGCTTCGGCTTCGCCTTCCTGGTCTGGCTGCTCAGGGATCGCGGCTGGCTCGACATCGGCCTCGACACCAGCCTGCAGACGCCCCTGATGGTGGCGTTCTTCACCACCGTCGGCCTCGGTGGCAGCCTCGGCCTGCTGCGCAAGGGCGGCAAGACCCTGCTGGTCTACCTGTCGGCCTGCTGGGCGCTGGCGATACTGCAGAACCTGATCGGCGTAGGCAGCGCCGGACTGCTCGGCCTCGACCCGTTGCTCGGGATCATGGCCGGCGCGGTGTCGCTGGAAGGCGGCTTCGGCGCGGCGGCGGCCTTCGGCCCGGTTGCGGAAGGGCTCGGCGCCCAGGGCGCGACCACCGTGGCGCTGGCCTCGGCCACCTTCGGCATGGTCGCTGGCGGGCTGCTCGGCAGCCCGGTGGCGCGCTGGCTGATCGAACGCAACCGCCTGCCGGTGCAGGCGGAAAGCGACAATCGGCTGGAAGCCCTCGGGCAGCAGGAGCGACGCCAGCATGCGGCGGCCACGCTGGACGGCAATCTCCTGCTGCGCCTGCTGACCTGCGTGCTGCTGGTGATGGTGCTCGGCTTCTGGCTCGGCGACGCGCTCCAGGAACGCCTGGGCCTGGTGCTGCCCAGTTATGTCGGGGCGATGTTCATCGCCATCGTCCTGCGCAACCTCGACGACCGGCTCGGCTGGCTGCGCATTCCGGACCACGCCGTCGGTACCCTGGGCGACGTCTGCCTGGGCATCTTCCTGACCATGGCGATGATGAGCCTGAAGTTCTGGGAGCTGGAGAACCTCGGCCTGCCGCTGCTCGGCGTACTGTTCATCCAGGTCGCGGTGCTGTTGCTGCTGACGATCTTCGTGCTGTTCCGCCTGCTCGGCCGCAACTACGACGCGGCGGTGCTCTGCGCCGGCTTCCTCGGCCACGGCCTGGGCGCCACGCCCAACGCGGTGGCCAACATGGGCGCGGTCTGCGAGCACTATCGGGTGTTCTCGCACAAGGCCTTCATCATCGTGCCCCTGTGCGGCGCGGTACTGATCGATCTCGTCGCCATCCCGGCGATCACCTGGTTCATCAACGCCTTCAGTTGAACCATGGCGGCGCTCCGCTAGCGGAGCGCCAGCTTTCCGACGAGCGCCTCGGCCACTCGCCAGCAAAACGCCATTATTCCGTCGAAATCTCTCCGAAATTCCTACAGAATGTGGAAACCATTCCTAGGAAAACCTGTCTGTGCCTCTGATTTCTCCGTTCTTCAGTTGGCTGGCACGAAACTCGCCTTAGCCCTACTGTCGCCGTCTTTCGCGCCAGAGGTTCCGCGCATGGCTCCTCCCAAGCAGTCCAATACCATCGATTTCGACGCCGCCAAGCAGAAGCGCGGCCCCCAGCCCGGCGGCAACGCCAGCGGGCCGCGCGCCAGCAACCTGACGGAGTTGCGCCAGCAACTGACCCTACAGTTGCAGAGCAGCCTGGAGGCGGAGCGGATTCTCGGCCTGTTCTTCGAGGAAGTCCGCCAACTGATCCCGCTGGATGCCCTTGGCTACCGCCATCCGGGCTCCGACCTGCGCCTGGAGTTCGGCAGCAGCGCCAAGCATTCGGTGAGCTATCGCCTGAGCCATGACAGCGACTACCTCGGCGAACTGATCTTCCGTCGCCGCCAGCGCCTCGGCGAAGACGAACAACGGCAACTGGAGAGCCTGCTCGGCACCCTGCTGTTCCCGCTGCGCAACGCCCTGCTCTATCGCGCCGCGATCCAGACCGCCCTGCGCGACGCCCTGACCGGCACCGGCAACCGCATCGCCATGGACCAGGCGCTCGGCCGCGAACTGGAACTGGCCCGGCGCAACCTGCAACCGCTCTCGGTGCTGATGCTCGATATCGACCACTTCAAGCGGGTCAACGACCACTACGGTCACGCCGTCGGCGACGAAGCCCTCAAGGCCGTGGCGGAAACCATCAAGGACCACCTGCGCAATGTCGACATGGTGTTCCGCTTCGGCGGCGAGGAATTCCTCGTCCTGCTGTCCAGCACGCCGCTGCAGGCTGCCTGCATGGTCGGCGAACGCCTGCGCCAGGCGGTGGAGGAACTGGACTACCGGCACGCCGGCGAACCGCTGAAGCTGTCGATCAGCCTCGGTTGCGCCGACCTGCGGCCCGGCGAAGGCAGCGACGACCTGCTGCGACGGGTCGACGAGGCGCTCTACGAAGCCAAGCGCGACGGCCGCAACCGCCTGCGCTGCGCCTGAGGCTTACCGACTCGCCCCCGAAGCGCGGAGCAGGCGCATCGGGCGACGGCAGTAGCGACGGCTCTCACCGGCGCAGTCACGGTTTCCGCCAAGGTCCTGCCGCTTATGGCTGCGCCGGCTCGTCCGGGGCGCCATAGGCCTGGCGCAAGCGGACGCGTTTCTCCAGCAGCCAGCCGCTGGTTTCCTTGCCGTCTCGAGCCACGTACATGACGTTCAGCCACTCGCCGCTCGGCTTGTAGACAGTGATGAAGTCGCCGGGAATCACGAAGACCCCGGTGACACAGTCGGCACGCGGCGCGCTGTGGAAATAGGCGCGCCCCTTGTCGATTACCTCGCCCTCCAGGGGCGGACGGAAGTTGACCTCGGGGCCGGCCGTCGCCTCGTCAAGGCTTGCACAGCTCTGCGCCGGCATCGCCGCATCCTCGGCCAGCCCGGCGACGCTCCATAGCATGCAGAGCGCGATAGCCAGGATCCTGTGCATTTCACCACCTCCTTGTGTGCGAGCGATCATTAGACACCGATTCCCAGGCATGAAAAAGGCCCCCGAAGGGGCCTTTCCAGGGCGCTTTCCGCTCAGCGGCGGAAGCCCGGACGCATACCGTCGCCGGCCGGTTTCGGCCGCCGCTTGACCTGCGGCTTGCGGGCCGCCGGCTTGTCGCCCGGCGCGCTGGCCGGACGCTCGTCGCGCGGCTTGCTCGGGCGCGGCTTGCGGTTGCTCTCGCGGGGCCGCTCGGCAACCGGAGTGCCCTGCTCGCGCCCCTTGCGCTCGGCGCTCGGCTGCGGACCGCGCGCGGGACGCGAAGCCGGCGCGCGACGAGCGGCATTCTCGCCGTCCTCGCGCCTTGGCGCACGCTTGCGCCCGGCTTCCGGACGCTCGCTGCGCGCCAGCGGACGGGCCTGCTTGCGCTGCTGGCGTTCGGCCTTCTCGCGCGCCTTGGTGGTCATGCCCGGCAGCGCCACCGGCTTGAGGCCGACTTCCTCGCTGAGGATGTCGATTTCGCGCTGGTCCATTTCGCGGTAGCGGCCCATGGTCAGCTCGGAGGTCAGGAACACCGGGCCGAAACGCACTCGCTTCAGGCGGCTGACCACCAATCCCTGGGATTCCCACAACCGGCGCACCTCGCGGTTGCGGCCCTCCATCACTACGCAGTGGTACCAGTGGTTGAAGCCTTCGCCGCCCGGCGCCTGCTGGATATCGCTGAACTTGGCCGGGCCGTCCTCGAGCATCACGCCGTTGAGCAGGCGCTCGATCATCTCTTCGGTGACCTCGCCGCGCACCCGTACCGCGTATTCACGGTCCATCTCATAGGAAGGATGCATCAGGCGGTTGGCCAGTTCGCCATCGGTGGTGAACAGCAGCAGGCCGGTGGTATTGATGTCCAGGCGACCGACATTGATCCAGCGACCGGTGCGCAGGCGCGGCAGGCGGTCGAAGATGGTCGGGCGGCCTTCCGGATCGTCGCGGGTGCAGACCTCGCCTTCCGGCTTGTTGTAGATCAGCACGCGACGGACACTCTCGGCGGCCTCTTCGCGGCGGATCAGGTGGCCATCGACGGTGATCGCATCGTGGCTGTCGACCCGCTGGCCGAGGCTGGCCACGCTGCCATTGACGTTGACCCGACCTTCGGCGATCCACACTTCTACGTCGCGCCGGGAACCGACGCCGAGACGGGCGAGGACTTTCTGCAATTTTTCCCCGACCGGTACGTGGGGATTCTCTGGGGTATCGTTCATCTGGGCACCTCCCGGTGTGGCTGGCAACGAATCGAAGGGCGCGCATCATACGCGCTTCGTCAGGACAAAGCACCGTCCCCGGGCGGAAACCCGGACAATCCCGCTAGACTAGGCCGGGTTCACCCACCCCGCCACCCGGAGGCCCCGGTGCACGATGTCCCTCCCTTCAGCGGCGCCAAGCTGGCGCTGTTCTATGGCGACCACCTGGTCGTCTACAAACGCGACGAAAAACCCGGCATTCCCTTCCCCGGCTACTGGGACTTTCCCGGCGGCGGCCGCGAGGGCCTGGAGACGCCTGCCGAATGCGCCCTGCGCGAACTCGAGGAAGAGTTCTCCATCCGCCTGGAAGAACCTCGTATCGAATGGCAGCGACAGTATCCGAGCACCAGCGGCAGCGCGCCCTTCGCCTACTTCCTGGTGGCGCGCCTGGAGGACCGCGAATTCGAGGCCATCCGCTTCGGCGACGAAGGACAATACTGGCGATTGATGGAGGTGGACGCCTACCTCGCGCATGCCATGGCCGTACCCTACCTGCAGAGCCGGCTCGGCGACTATCTGCGGGAACGCCGGCGCATCGGCGAATAACGCCGATGACGTCAGCCGTTCCATGCCCCGGATAATCCGGACGGCATAAAAAAACCCGGCCGAAGCCGGGCATGCCCAGGCGGGCAGTCTCAGTGTCTGCGGTGCTCGGCGAAGCGCTCCAGGGCTTCGCGGCTGAGGCGCTCGACCTGGGCCCAGTCGCCGCGGTCGACCACGGCCTTGGGCAGCATCCAGGTGCCGCCGACGCACATCACGTTGGGTACCGCCAGGTAGTCGGCGAGATTGTTCAGGCTGACGCCTCCGGTGGGGCAGAAGCGGATATCGGGGAATGGTCCCGAGAACGCCTTCAGCGCCGCCGGGCCGCCGCTGACCTCGGCGGGAAACAGCTTGAAGCGGCGGTAGCCATGGCGGTAGGCGAGCATGATCTCGGAAGCGCTGGCCACGCCGGGCAACAGCGGGACTTCGCTGTCCAGGGCGAAGCGCAGCAACTCGTCAGTGCATCCCGGGGTGACCACGAAGCTCGCCCCGGCCTTTTCCGCGGCGGCGAAGGTCTGCGGGTCGAGCACGGTGCCGGCGCCGATGCGCAGGTGCGGGCGCTCCTCGCTGAGGCGACGGATGGCGGTCAGCCCGTGTGCCGTGCGCAGGGTGATCTCCAGGGCGGTCAGGCCGCCGGCGGCGAGGGCATCGGCCATCGGCAGGATGTCCGCCTCGCGGTCGATGGTGATCACCGGGAGGATGCGCGCCTCCCGGCACAGCGTGTCGATGCGGGCGGTCTTCTGTTCAAGGTTGTGCATGGCTACAGCTCCGCCACTCAGGGGTACCAATGGATCGTCAGCGGCGCGCGGAGGAAGGCGCGAACCGGCATCCGCCGTTCGTCCTCGACCGCCAGCGCGGTGTTCAGGGTGGCCAGCTTGGACTGGCCCTGGATCGCCAGCAGCTGCACCTTCGCCGCCGCCAGCACGGCGCGCGGCAGGGTCAGGCGCTGGTGCGGCACGCTCGGCGCCCACATCGGCAGGCAACGGCGCGTGCCCTGGGGATCCATCGCCAGGTCCAGGCCAGGGCTGTTCGGGAACAGCGAGGCGGTATGGCCGTCGTCGCCCATGCCGAGGACCAGCACGTCGATCGGCAACGGCAGCTCGTGCAGGTGGTGGTCGGCCAGCTCGGCCGCTTCCTCCAGGCTCGCCGCCGGCTGGTAGAGGCCGATGAAGCGCGCCTTCGCCGCCTCGCCACGGAGCAGGTGGCGGCGAACCAGGCCGGCGTTGCTATCGGCATGCGACTCCGGCACCCAGCGCTCGTCGGCCAGGCTGAGGGTGATCCGCGACCAGTCCAGCGGCTCCTCGCTCAAGGCTTCGAGGAAGGCCACCGGACTGCGCCCACCGGACACCACCAGCAACGCCTGGCCCTGCTCGGCCAGCGCCGAGCGCAACCGGCCGGCGACCTCGGCGGCCAGGCCGCGGGCCTGCTCGGCGGCGCTGCCCCAGACCTGCAGGCCGACGCCGGCCGGCAGCTTCAACTCAGAAATCGCCATACCAACTCCTCCCATCGCGGGCCACCAGGGCCACCGAGGCCACCGGCCCCCAACTCCCCGCCGGATACGGCTTGGGCGCTTCGCTCAGGCGTTCCCAGCCAGCGATCAGCTGGTCGCACCACTTCCAGGCGAACTCCACCTCGTCCTTGCGCACGAACAGGTACTGGTTGCCCTGGGTGACCTCCAGCAGCAGACGCTCGTAGGCATCGGGAATCCGCGCCGCGTGGTAGGTCTCGGAAAAACTCAGTTGCAGCGGGCCGGTACGCAATTGCATGCCCTTGCCCAGACCCTGGTCCTTGGTCATCACTTGCAGGGAGATACCTTCGTCCGGCTGCAGGCGGATGATCAGCCGGTTGCTGATCAGCGAACGCTGCTCGGGAGCGAAGATGTAGTGCGGCGGCTCCTTGAAGTGGATGACGATCTGCGACAGCTTCTGCGGCATGCGCTTGCCGGTGCGCAGGTAGAACGGCACGCCCGACCAGCGCCAGTTGCGGATATCCACGCGCAGGGCGACGAAGGTTTCCGCGTCGCTGTCGCGATTCGCATGTTCCTCCTCCAGGTAGCCCGGCACTGCCTTGCCGTCGCTGAAACCGGCGGTGTACTGCCCACGCACCACGCGCGAAGCCAGTTGTTCGGCGGGAATCGGCTCGAGGGCGCGGAGCACCTTGACCTTCTCGTCGCGAATGCTGTCCGCCGAAAGGTCGCTGGGCGGATCCATGGCGATCAGGCAGAGCAGTTGCAGCAGGTGGTTCTGCACCATGTCGCGCAGTTGCCCGGCCTGGTCGAAGTAGCCCCAGCGGCCTTCGATGCCGACCTTCTCGGCCACGGTGATCTCCACGTGGGAGATGTGGTTCTGGTTCCACTGGGTCTCGAAGAGGCTGTTGGCGAAGCGCAGGGCGATCAGGTTCTGCACCGTCTCCTTGCCCAGGTAATGGTCGATCCGGTAGATGCGGCTTTCCGGGAAGAACCGGGCGACTGCCTCGTTGACCTCGCGGGACGACTCCAGGTCATGACCGATGGGCTTCTCCAGCACCACCCGGGTGCGCTCGGCGAGACCGGCGGCGGCGAGGTTCTCGCAGATGCCGCCGAACACCGAGGCCGGCGTGGCGAAGTAGGCGACCAGCGGCAGTTCGTCGTCCACCGCCTCGCGCAAGCCGACATAGGCCTGCGGGTCGAGGAAGTCCATGCTCAGGTAGTCGAGGCGTTCGCGGAAACGCTGCCAGACCGCGTCGTCCCACTCCTTCGCCGGCACCGCCAGGCGCAGGCGCTGCTCCAGCGTCGCCAGGTGTTCGGCGGGAGCGCCTTCGTCACGGGCCAGGGCCAGGACGCGGGTATCGCGGTGCAGCAGGTTCTCGCGATCGAGTTGGTAGAGCGCCGGGAACAGCTTGCGCAAGGCGAGATCGCCCAGCGCACCGAACAGCGCTAACGTGCAAGGCAGAACGCGGACATCAGGCATTTGTTGTTACCAACCAAATATTGAGTGATATTGAGCCATCCACTGCGCAATTAAGACAAATATGTAGTAATTAAACAACATATTTTTCCCAGCCCGCCACGCTGTTGGTCGCATGCCGGCCTGACGTTAGGATAGGCGCCGCCGCCGGCCCTTCTCCGCCGGGCCGACAGAACACGAGGAACCCGGATGAAAAACCTGCTGGAGCAGATCCAGAGCCGCCTGGACGAACTGAACAAGGCGGAGCGCAAAGTCGCCGAGGTCATCCTGCAGAACCCGCAGCAGGCCACCCGCTTCAGCATCGCCGCCCTGGCCCAGGCGGCAGCGGTCAGCGAACCGACGGTGAACCGCTTCTGTCGCTCCTTCGGCATGAGCGGCTATCCGGAACTGAAGATCCAGCTGGCCCAGAGCCTGGCTAGCGGCGCTGCCTTCGTGACCCAGGCGGTAGCCGAGGACGACGGGCCGGAAGCCTATACACGGAAGATCTTCAGCAACACCATCGCCTCCCTCGACAGCGCCCACAAGCTGCTCGACCCACGCGTCATCGACCGCGCCGTGGACCTGTTGATCCAGGCCCGGCAGATCCACTTCTTCGGTCTCGGCGCCTCGGCCTCGGTAGCGCTCGACGCGCAGCACAAGTTCTTCCGCTTCAACCTGGCGGTGAGCGCCCAGGCCGACGTGCTGATGCAACGGATGATCGCCTCGGTGGCGCATACCGGCGACCTGTTCGTGGTGATTTCCTATACCGGACGCACCCGCGAGCTGGTGGAGGTGGCGCACCTGGCGCGGGAGAACGGCGCCTCGGTGCTCGGCCTGACCGCCGCCGGCTCGCCGCTGGCCAGGGCCAGCACCCTGTGCCTGGACATCCCGTTGCCGGAAGACACCGACATCTACATGCCGATGACTTCGCGGATCGTCCAGCTCACCGTGCTCGACGTACTGGCCACCGGAGTGACCCTGCGCCGCGGCGTGGACTTCCAGCCGCACCTGCGGCGGATCAAGGAAAGCCTGGTGCCGACCCGCTATCCCCTCGACGAGGACAACTGACCGCCCGCCTATTGCAGGCCGGCGGCGAGACTCAGGCGCATGCGTTCGCCGGGCGCCAGGATCAGCCCACCCGGGCGGTAGCCAGCGGCGCCGATACAGAGGAAGCGTTCCGCTTCGCCCGGCTCGACCTGCTCCACCGGGCGGCTGCCGGGGTGCCAGATCACGCTGCCGGCGCTGACGTTCTTGTCGATCCGCAAGCGGCGGTTCCAGCCGCCGTCCTCCAGCACCAGCGATCCGGGATGGTAGAGCACCTGCTTGACCGCGCCGCGCGGTATCCAGGTTCCCGGAATCCGCGAAGCGCCGCGCTGGCCGCGAGCCGACTCCAGCTCCATGCCGTGCACCACCACCCGGCTCAGCGCGCCGACCCGCCAGTAGGGCTGCAGGGCGAAGCTGAACAGGCAATCGTCGTCTTCCTCATGGTAGCTGCACAGCTCCAGCTCCAGGCGCTGGCCAAGGCGCGCATCGAGGCGCACGTGCCAGTCCTCCAGGTCCAGTTGCCAGCTCACCACCACCTTGCTTTCGTCGGCGTAGGCATCCAGCAGGCGCCATTCGCGTTGCCGCGCCCAGCCCTGCTGCGGCCATTCGCTGCCGTTCGGATGGCTGCCGAACCACGGCCAGCAGACCGGGATGCCGCCGCGCACCGGCGCACTGCTGAGGGCCGGCCATTCGCTGGCGCACCACAGCAACGGGCGTTCGCCCTGCGGCTGGAAATGCAGGAGCTGCGCCCCTTGCCGACTGAATACGGCCTGGCACAGCGGATGGTCGATCAACAGCAGATCGCGACGTTGGAAGCGTACCCAGTCGAACGGTCGCTTGGCCCGCATGGAATGAAAGAAACGCTGCAGCGGATGCTCAAGCATGTCCGATTGTCCTACCCTCTCCCCTTCCCGGAAAGCCCGGGCGTGCATCCGTGTAGTTTTACTACATTTCGCACGCAAGCCCCAAATGATCGGCACAGGAAAAGCGTAGTCGGTTTGTAACAGGCAGCCGGGAAGAGCGGTCGCCGGAAAAAACGGCCCGCCCGAAACGCTCGGGCGGGCCCAGGCACAACACCGGAGCAGGCAACGCGACGGTCAGAACACCGTCTGGATCTTGATCCCCGCCACCAGCGCGTTGTCGACCTCGTCGACCCCGCCCGGCTGCTTGATGTATTGCAGGTTCGGCCGCACCGTCAGCCAGTCGGTCACATGCACCCCGTAGTACAGCTCGGCGTTGTACTCGGTGTCCTGCAGCGGCTGGTACAGCGGGTTGTCGTAATCGTCGATGCCGTTCACCTGGTTCACCAGGCGCTGGCGCTTCTTCACATCGTCGTTGACGTGGATGCGCGCGATGCCCAGGCCGATGTCGTCCTTCGGCCGCGCATCGAACGGACCCTTGTAGACCACCCCGAGCTGCTGGTAGTTGTCCACCACGTTGGTCGCCTTGTCGTGGACCGTCAGGTTGGCGAACAGGCTCAACCCGCGCGAAGCATCGCCGTTGTGCGAAGTGACCTGCTGCTGCGCCACCACCCACCAGCCATGCTTGCTGCCGCGCGACTTGAAGTCGTTGCCGGTCAGCCCCTGCGGCTGGCCGTCGACGTCGTCGTAGACGTCATCGGCCTTCGCCGTGCTGTAGTAGTAGCCCAGCCGGTACTCGCCCGGCAGTTGCTCGGCGCCGACCTTCGGCTGCCAGATCAGCTCCACCGGCAGCAGCGCGCCCTTGGTCCCGCTGCCGCTCATCTTGAAGCCGTTGCCGGTCTCCAGGTTCGACGGGTTCTGCTCGTAGGCGCCGACCTGCACGTACCAGTCCGGCGCGAAGTTGTACTTCACCCGCAACGCCCACTGGCTGACCGGCCAGTTGTACCAGATGCTCCCCGCCCAGTTGCCCACCTGCGAGCCGCAGAAGGCCAGGTTCTGGAAATCGCAGGGGAAGCTGTTGAAGTCCTCGCCCTCGCCGAAACGGCCGAATTTCACGTCCAGCGCGCCGTCGAAGTACTGCTGCTTGAGCCACAGCTGGGTCAGCCGCCAGGTCTGCCCGCGGCCCCAGACCTCCTGCACCGAGCTGATGTGCCCGGCACGCGGGTCGCCGATGCGGTCGTTGGAAAGGTTCTTGCCGTTGCGCTCGGTGACGGTGAACTGGAACTCGGCGGCCTTCCAGCCGAGGATCTTCTCCAGGTCCATGTGCACGCCCAGGGCGAACTGGTCGGTGTAGCGCCCGGTCTTGTCGTCGTCATAGCCGCCGTCGAGGTTGGCCGCCGCCTCGCCGACGTACTCCAGCTTGAAGTCGTAGCCCTTCTCCAGCAGCTCGGTGCGCTTGCCGCCCCAATCGCCGAGCATCCATTTCGAGTTCGGGGAGAACGCCTCGGCGGCGTGCGCCGCGCTCCCCAAGCCCAGCGCTCCAAGGGCAAACAGGCAGCCAACGGTCCTGGCGGCCGGTCTGGTTTTCTTGTTCTTGTACATTTCCAGCGTCCTCGTGGTTGTGGTCTAGGCAGTACGAAAGGATTCAGGAGTTCTTCTGGCGATTGCCGTTCAAGGCGGTGACCTTCTCCGCCGCCACGCCCGCCGTGCGCACGGCCACGCGCTCGCCGCTCTGCGCGTCGAACAGCAGGACCCGCGCGGGATCGAAGCGCAGGCTCATGCCGCTGCCCGCGGCCGGCGCGACGTCCGGCGCCAGGCGGCAACAGACCTTGACCTGGTTGACGGTGACGAAGACCAGGGTGTCCGGCCCGGTCGGTTCGAGCACCTCGACCTCGGTACGCAGGTCATGGGCAGCGCTGCCATCGCCCAGGGCGATCTGCTCGGGCCGTACGCCGAGGATCAGCTCGCGCCCCTCCTCCAGGCCAGGCTCCAGGCTCAGCGGCAGTTCGATACGGTCCTGGCCGCTATCGAGCAGGCCGGTCCAGCGTCCGTCCCGGCGCTGCAGGCGCAACGGAATGAAATTCATCGGCGGCGAACCGATGAAGCTGGCGACGAACAGGTTGGCCGGGTCGTTGTAGATCTGCTGCGGCGTGCCGAACTGCTGGATGACGCCGTCCTTCATCACCGCCACCTTGTCGCCGAGGGTCATGGCCTCGATCTGGTCGTGGGTGACATACACGGTCGTGGTCTTCAGCCGCTGGTGCATCAGCTTCAGCTCGGTGCGCATTTCCACCCGCAGCTTGGCATCGAGGTTGGACAGCGGCTCGTCGAACAGGTAGACCTTGGGCCGCCGCGCCAGCGCCCGGCCCATGGCCACCCGCTGCTGCTGGCCGCCGGAGAGCTGCGACGGCTTGCGTTCGAGCAGGTGCTCGATCTGCAACAGCCTGGCCACCCGCGCCACCTCCTCGTCGATGGCGGCCTGGGACATCTTGCGGATCTTCAGGCCGAAGGCGATGTTCTCGCGCACGCTCATGGTCGGGTACAGGGCGTAGGACTGGAAGACCATGGCGATGTCGCGGTCCTTGGGGCTCATGCCGCTGATGTCCTGGCCGTCCACCAGGATCGCACCGCCGGTGATGCTCTCCAGTCCGGCGATGCAGTTCATCAGGGTCGACTTGCCGCAGCCCGAGGGGCCGACGAGGATCAGGAATTCGCCGGAGTCGATCTTCAGCCGGATGTCCCTGAGGGTATCGGCCAGGCCGCTGCCGTAGCTCTTGTGCAGGTTGCGCAGTTCGAGGGTTGCCATGTTTCGTTCGTCTCCGGGGTCAGCGACCCGTCTCAGCCTTTCACGGCACCGGCGGTGAGGCCGCGCACGAAGTACTTGCCGGCCAGTACGTAGACCACCAGCGTGGGCAGCGCGGCGATCATCGCCGCGGCCATGTCGACGTTGTATTCCTTGACCCCGGTGGTGATGTTCACCAGGTTGTTCAGGGCCACGGTGATCGGTTGCGAATCGCCGCTGGCGAACACCACGCCGAACAGGAAGTCGTTCCAGATCTGGGTGAACTGCCAGATCAGGCAGACCATCACGATGGGCGTGGACATCGGCAGCAGGATGCGCAGGAAGATGGTGAAGAAACCGGCGCCGTCCAGGCGCGCGGCCTTGACCAGGGCATCCGGGATCGCCACGAAATAGTTGCGGAAGAACAGCGTGGTGAAGGCCAGGCCGTAGATCACGTGGACCAGCACCAGGCCACTGGTGGTATTGGCCAGGCCGAGCTTGCCGAGGGTGAAGGACATCGGCAGGAGGATCACCTGGAACGGTAGAAAGCAGCCGAACAACAGCGCGCCGAAGAACAGCTGGGAACCGCGGAAGCGCCACATCGACAGCACGTAGCCGTTCAACGCGCCGATGAAGGTGGAGATCAGCACGCCGGGCACGGTGATCAGCACCGAGTTCCAGAAGAACGCGCCGACGCTGTCCCAGGCCTTGAGCCAGCCGATGACGGTGAAGGTGTCGGGCAGCGACAGCAGGTTGCCGGTGCGGATGTCGTCCGGCGTCTTGAAGCTGGTCAGCAGCATCACCAGCAGCGGCACCAGGTAAAGCGCGCAGGCGCCCCAGAGGGTCAGGTGCACGGCCAGGCGGCTGACGCTGAAGCTCGGGTTCAGGGACGCGTCACGCATGGCGCTTGCCTCGCAGTTCTGAATACAGGTAAGGCACCACGATCGCCAGTACCGCGCCGAGCATCAGCATCGCGCTCGCCGCGCCGAGCCCCATCTGGCCACGGGTGAAGGTATGCGCATACATGAACATCGCCGGCAGGTCGGAGGAATAACCCGGCCCGCCGGCGGTCATCGCCGCTACCAGGTCGAAGCTCTTGATCGCGATATGGGCGAGAATCATCAGCGCGCTGAAGAACACCGGGCGCAGGCTCGGCAGGACGATGCGCAGGTAGATGGTCGGCAGGCTCGCACCGTCGACCTGGGCGGCGCGCACGATGGCCGGGTCGACCCCGCGCAGGCCGGCGAGGAACAGCGCCATGACGAAGCCGGAGGCCTGCCACACGGCGGCGATCACCAGGCAGTAGACGACCCGCTCCGGGTCCACCAGCCAGTCGAAGCGGAAACCTTCCCAGCCCCAGTCGCGGAGCAGCTTGTCCAGGCCCAGGCCCGGATTGAGCAGCCACTTCCAGGCGGTGCCGGTGACGATCATCGACAACGCCATGGGATACAGGTAGAGGGTGCGGATGAAGCCTTCGCGGCGGATACGCTGGTCCAGCAGCACCGCGAGGAACACCCCGAGCACCAGGCAGATGGCGATGAACGAGCCGCCGAAGAGCAGCAGGTTCTTGCTCGCCACCCACCAGCGGTCGTTGTCCCACAGGCGCTGGTACTGGCTCAGCCCGGCCCACTTGTAGCTGGGCATGAAGCGCGAGTTGGTGAAGGACAGCAGCAGCGTCCAGCCGATGTAGCCATACATGCAGAACAGCACCACGACCACGCTTGGCGCCAGCACCAGCTTCGGCAGCCAGCCTTGCAGGCGATCGAGCGGCGAGACGCGACGAGGCGCTACCGGAGCCGTGGGATAGACAGGGGAATTGGTCGCCATGCGTTTTCTCGCGTGCGAAGGAACCCACCCGTGCCGCTCGGCGGCACGGAGCCAGTCGGGAGGATCGAGCGGAGCCCAGGCCGGGCTCCGCGCCAGGGACTTACTGCGCCGCCGCCTCGATGGCGGCCGCCAGTTGCTGGGCGGCCTTCTGCGGGTCCGCGGCGGGGTCGTTGAAGAAGTTGGTCACCACGTCGAAGATCGCCCCCTGCACGTAGCTGGAAGCGGCCATGCTGTGGGCCATGCTCGGCACCAGGTTGCCGTCCTGGGAAGCCTGCTTGAAGTCCTTCATCGACTGCTGGGCGCAACTGTCGAACGGCGCCATGTCGGCGTCCAGGCGAACCGGGATGGAGCCCTTGTTGAGGTTGAAGTCCTTCTGGAAGGACGGATCGAGCACGCTGCGCGCCAGGTCTTCCTGGGCCTTGCGGTTCTCCGCGTTGCTCAGCTTGAACATCACCAGCGAGTCGATGTTGTAGTCGAAGGCCTTCTGCGTGCCGGGGAACGGCAGGCACTGGTAGTCCTTGCCCGGCACCTTGCCGGCGGCGGTGAACTCGCTCTTCGCCCAGTCGCCCATGATCTGCATCCCGGCCTTGCCGTTGATCACCATCGCCGTGGCGGCGCTCCATTCGCGACCGGCGGCGTCGGCATCGACGTAGCCGCGGAGCTTCTTCAGCGCGGCGAACACCTCGACCATCTGCGCTCCGGTGAGGGTCGCCTTGTCCTGTTCGACGAAGGCCTTGCGATAGCCTTCCGGACCCATCTTGCTCAGCACCAGGTTCTCGAACACGGTGCCGTCCTGCCACGGTTGGCTGCCATGGGCCAGCGGCGTGAAACCGGCGGCCTTGAGCTTGTCGGCGGCGACGAACAGTTCGTCGAGGGTGGTCGGCGGGGTGGCGCCGGCCTTCTTGAACACTTCCGGGTTGATGTAGAGCCAGTTGACCCGGTGTACGTTGATCGGCACTGCTACGTAGTCGCCGTCGTACTTCATGATCTGCGCCACCTGCTTCGGCAGCAGGCTGTCCCACTTGCCTTCGGCGGCCACCGCGTTGAGGTCGGCGAGCAGGCCCAGTTCGCCCCACTCCTGGATATCCGGCCCCTTGATCTGCGCCGCGGCCGGCGGATTGCCGGACACCGCGCGGGTCTTCAGCACCGTCATCGCCGCCTCGCCGCCACCGCCGGCCACGGCGAAGTCCTTCCAGGTGTGGCCCTTGGCTTCGACCAGCTTCTTCAGGGTTTCGGCGGCGCGCTTCTCGCCGGCGGAGGTCCACCAGTGCAGCACTTCGACTTCGCCGGCCTGGGCCAGCAGCGGGGAGAGACAGAGGGAGGAAAGACAGATGACGGCAGAGAGGCGACGGATCGCATTCATGAGGAAAACCTTCTTCTTGTTATTCGGAGCAAGTCTGCGCTTGCAATGCTTCGAGTCTATTCAAGCGTTCCGCGTCGCGGGTAACGAAGCGATCCGGGTTTGTCACGGAGTGGTTACATTGGAATTGAGGCAGAGCAGGAAAATCTGGACTTGAACTCGGCAAGGCGGTTTCGCGACAGAAACCTCCTACAACACGAGAATGACCTCCAGCACCACCTCCCTGCGCGCCAGCACGTTGTCGTTCCAGAACCGCAGTACCCTGGACCCCGGCTCTCCAGCCAGGCATCGGCCGGCGAACCCACATGCTGCCCGCCATCCAGTTCGATCACCAGCATCCGCTCATGACAGACGAAATCGACGATGTACGGCCCGAGTATCTTCTGCCGACGAAACTTCAGCCCGAGCAATCGATGCCCGCGCAAACACTGCCATAGCGCCCGCTCCGCCTCTGTCTGCCGCTGCCACAGAACGCGGGAGAACCTCGTGCCTACCTGCCTCGTTCAAGGGCCCGCCAAGCCAGCCCATCACTCCAGCCCCAGGCGCGGCAAGCGCAGGCTGACCCGCAGGCCGCCCTCGCGACGGTTCTGCAAACTGACTTCGCCGCCATGGGTGTGCGCGATGTTGCGCGCGATGCCCAGGCCCAGCCCGTAGCCCTGCCCTCGCGGAGACAGGCGGAAGCGCGGCTCGAAGATCTGTTCCAGGCGCTGCTCGGGCACGCCGGGGCCGTCGTCGTCGACGTGCAGCACCACCGCTTCCGGTCCGTCCTCCAGGCTCAGGCGGGCGCGTTCGCCGTATTTCAGCGCATTGTCCAGCAGGTTGCCGATACAGCGCTTGAGCGCCAGGGGCTTGCCCGGATAAGGCTCCGCGGCGCGACCGACGACCTCCACCCGGCCATCGGCCAGGTAGGGCTCGGCGATGTGCTGGAGCAACAGGTTGAGGTCGACCGGCTCGACGTTCTCGTGGATATCGGTGTCCTTCACGCACTGCAGCGCGCCCTTCACCAGCAGTTCCAGCTCGTCCAGGTCGCGCCCGAACTTCTCCTGCAAGCGCTCGTCCTCGAGGAGTTCTACCCGCAGGCGCAGGCGGGTGATCGGCGTGCGCAGGTCGTGGGAGATGGCGCTGAACAACTGCCCGCGCTCGTTCAGGTAGCGGTCGATGCGCTCGTGCATGGTGTTGAAGGCGCGCGCCACCTCCACCAGTTCGCTGGCGCCGCGTTCCTCCAGCGCTGCCGACGGACTGCCCAGGGCCAGGTCGCGGGCGGCGCGCGCCAGGCGCTTGAGCGGACGGCTCTGCCAATGCATCAGCAAGCCGGTGAAAAGCAGCAGCAACAGGCTGGTGAAAACGATCGAGAGCACCTGCTGCGGTTGCAGTCCCTCGGGTTCCAGGCTGACATACGGCGCCGGCATCAGGCTGGCGATGTACAGCCACTCGCTGTCGCCGATGCGGATCTGGGTCACCAGCACCGGCGGGTTCACCGGCTCCAGGGTCAGCGCGTAGTGCGCCCAGGAACGCGGCAGCTCGTCGAGCTTCAGCGCGCCGTTGAACAGGCGCAGCTCGTCGGGACTGACGAATTCGACCTGCAGCTCGACCTCCTTGCCCAGGCGTTGATGCAACACGTCCTGGACGATCTCCAGCACCGCCTGCTTGTTCGGCGTGTCCGGCAGGGCACGCATCTCCAGCGGCCGGTCGTTCAGCGAGACGAAGAAGCGCGTACCGCCCATGCTGCGCAACTGGTCGAGCACCAGCGGACGGTAGCCGAGCGGCAGGGAACGGAAGTAGCTGACGCTGGCCGCCATCGAGTAGGCCAGGCTGCGCGAGCTGGTGAGCAGGCCCTCGCGCTGGCTGGAGCGCAGGTGCGACAGCCAGAACAGGCTGGAAAGCCCTTGCGCGACCAGCACCGCGAGCAGGGTCAGGAGCAGCATGCGCCCGAGCAGCGAGCGCGGCACCGGCGACCAGCGCCGCCGTTCGCTCATGGCTGCAGGTGCGGCCGCACCTGCGCCGCCAGCAGGTAGCCACTGCCGCGCACGGTCTGGATCAGCCGCGGCGCCTTGCCGGTGTCGCGCAGGCGCTGGCGCAGGCGGCTGACCGCCATGTCGACGATGCGCTCCAGCGGCAGCACCTCGCGGCCGCGGGTGGCGTTGGCGATGGTGTCGCGGTCGAGGATCTGCTGCGGATGGTCGAGGAACAGCTTGAGCAGGGCGAAATCCGCGCCGCTGAGGAAGAACTCCTCGCCGTCCTCGTGGAACAGCCGGTGGCTGACCGTATCCAGTCGCCAGTCCTCGAAGGCCAGTACGTCGCCACCGCGCACCTGGGTGAACTGCGCGCGGCGCAGCAGGGCCTTGATCCGCGCCAGCAGCTCGCGCGGGCTGAACGGCTTGCCCAGGTAGTCGTCGGCGCCCAGTTCCAGGCCGATCACCCGGTCGGCCTCGTCGGAACTGGCGGTGAGCATGATGATCGGCATGCAGGCCAGGCGCTGGTGGGAGCGAATCCAGCGACAGAGGCTGAAGCCGTCCTCGTCCGGCAGCATCACGTCGAGGATCGCCAGGCTCGCCTCCTCCTCGCACAGCGCCTGGCGGAAGTCGGCGCCCCGCGAGACGCTGCGGACCTGGAAGCCGGCGCGGCTCAGGTAGGTCTCCAGCAATTCGCGGATCTCCTGGTCATCGTCCACCAGCAGGATCGATCGTCCGTTCGCGCTCACGAGGCTCCTCCTTATGCGGTTGCTCGACGCCGACTCAGCCCTCGGCGTCCAGGGCCTGCTGCAGGGCGACGCCGGCGCCGAGCAGGCCCGGATGTTCGGCGGTCATGACCCACACCGGTACGTCCTGCAGGTAAGCGCCGCTGGTCTTGCCACGCCTGGCGAAGGCCTCGGCGAAGCCGCTGGCGATGAAACGCTCGAGGAAACGCGGGACGATGCCGCCGGTAATGTAGACGCCACCGAGCGCGCCGACGGTGAGCACCGCGTTGCCGGCGACCCGCGCCAGCCACAGGAAGAAGTGCTCCAGCACGGCGCCCGCCTGGGCGTCGCCGGCCATGGCCAGGGCACCGACTTCCGCCGCACTGCTCGCGCGTACGGCGACCCCGTCCAGGGCACAGCTGATTTCATAGAGGGCGAGCAGGCCGTTGCCGGACAGTGCGCGCTCGGCGGAGACATGTCCGTAGCGCGCCTGCAGGCCCTGCCAGAGCGCGAAGTCGCGCGGCGAAGTGACCGGCAGGTCGACATGCCCGCCCTCGCAGGGCAGCACTTCCCAACGTCCCCCGCCCAGCGGCAGCAGGCTGCCGACGCCAAGGCCGGTGCCGGGACCGATGATCAGCCGGGCGCGATCCGCCTGGGCGCTGCCGGCGCGGACCTGCACCAGCTCGTCCGCGCCCAGCCGCGAGGCGGCCCAGGCCATGGTGCTGAAGTCGTTGACCAGCAGCAGGTGATCCAGCCCCAGCTCCTCGCGGAACGCGGCGCGATTGATCACCCAGTGGTTGTTGGTGAAACGGAAATCGGCCGCCCCGACCGGACCGGCGCAGGCCAGGCAGACCGAGTCGATGTTCGCCACCGATTCGCCGATCCGCGCCAGGTAGTCGCGCACGGCCAGTTCAGGCCGCGGGTAGTCGGCGCAGGCGAGCACCTCGATGGATTCCAGGCGCTGCCCGCGCCAGAGCGCGAAACGCGCATTGGTGCCGCCGATATCGCCGACCAGGCCGAGGCCGCCGGCGCTTCTCTTGTTGTCGTTATTCATCGTCATTGAACCGCAATGCCCCGCGCCAGGGCGGGACGGTCGGCAGATGTTGCCGGAGAGACAGCCGCCAGCCAAGCGCCGGCGGACATCGACCTATCAGAATCAGCGCCAGCCGTTGAGGCTCTCGGTAAAGCTGCAGGCGCCCTCTTCCGCGCTGCTCATGGCGTTGCGCATGAAGGCGAACAGCTCGCGGCCGCAACCGAGATTGCCGTCCTGCGGCGCCGGCTCCAGGCTGCGCGCCTGCCATTCGGCGTCGTCGACCAGCACCCGCAACTCGCCGTTCACCCCATCCACCCGTACCCGGTCGCCGTCGCGCAGGCGCGCCAGGGGACCGCCGGCGATGGCTTCCGGACTCACATGGATGGCCGCGGGCACCTTGCCCGACGCCCCGGACATGCGCCCGTCGGTGACCAGCGCCACCTTGAAGCCACGATCCTGCAGGACCCCGAGGAACGGCGTGAGCTTGTGCAGCTCCGGCATGCCGTTCGCCCGCGGGCCCTGGAAACGCACCACGGCGACCAGGTCGCGCTCCAGCTCGCCGGCCTTGAAGGCCGCGGCCAGGCTGGCCTGGTCGTGGAAGATCCGTACCGGCGCCTCGACCACCTGGTGTTCCGGCGCCACCGCCGAGACCTTCATCACGCCGCGACCGAGGTTGCCCTCCATCAGGCGCAAGCCGCCTTCGGCGGAGAACGGCTTGTCCAGCGGACGCAGGATGGCTTCGTCGAGACTCCGTTCCGGCCCTTCGCGCCAGACCAGCCGGCCATCCTCGAGGAACGGCTCGCGGGTGTAGCGGCGCAGGCCGGGGCCGGCGACGGTCTGTACGTCCTCGTGAAGCAGCCCGCCGTCGAGCAGCTGGCGGATCAGGAAGGACATGCCGCCGGCCGCCTGGAAGTGGTTGATGTCGGCCTGGCCGTTCGGATAGATGCGCGCCAGGGTCGGCACCACATGGGACAGCTCGGACATGTCCTGCCAGGTCAACTGGATGCCCGCCGCCTGGGCGATCGCCAGCAGGTGCAGGGTATGGTTGGTCGAGCCGCCGGTGGCGAGCAGCGCCACCACCGAGTTGACGATGGCCTTCTCGTCGACGATCTCCGCCATCGGCACGTAGTTGCCGTTCTCAGGGGTCAGCCGGCTGGCCTGGCGCGCCGCTTCGCGGGTGAGTTCGTCGCGCAGCGGGGTGTTCGGGTTGACGAAGGAGGCACCGGGCAAGTGCAGGCCCATCACCTCCACCAGCATCTGGTTGGTATTGGCGGTGCCATAGAAGGTGCAGGTGCCGGGTGCATGGTAGGAGGCCATTTCCGAGGCCAGCAGCTCTTCGCGAGTGGCCTTGCCCTCGGCGAACAGTTGGCGCACCGCGGCCTTTTCCTTGTTGGAGATGCCGGTCGGCATCGGCCCGGCCGGGACGAACACGGTGGGCAGGTGGCCGAAGCGCAGCGAGCCGATCAGCAGGCCCGGCACGATCTTGTCGCAAACACCCAGGCACAGCGCCGCATCGAACATGTTGTGAGACAGCGCGATGGCGGTGGACATGGCGATCACGTCGCGGCTGGCCAGCGACAGTTCCATGCCCGGCTCGCCCTGGGTCACCCCGTCGCACATGGCCGGCACGCCGCCGGCGAACTGGCCGACCGAACCGATCTCGTGCAGCGCCTGTTTTATAAGCCCCGGAAAGCGCTCGAACGGCTGGTGCGCCGAGAGCATGTCGTTGTAGGCGGAAACGATGGCCACGTTGGCCTGGTTCATCAGCCGCAGGGTCTGCTTGTCGCTTTCGCCACAGGCCGCGACCCCGTGGGCGAGGTTGCCGCACGGCAGGGTGCCGCGGTGCGGCCCCTTGCTGGCCGCCGCCCTGACCATCTCGAGGTAGCGCTGGCGAGTGGCCGCGCTACGGGCCTGGATGCGGCGGGTGACTTCGAGCACACGAGGGTGCATGGCAGATTCTCCTACAGACTATCAATTGTTGTTTTTACAACATAATCATCGGTTGAAGGATGTTTACTTTTCTTTCTGGACGAAATGTAATGGTTTTTACCACAACAATAGAAAAGAGACGACCTCATTATGACTATCCGCCTGGCCATCAACGGCTTCGGTCGCATCGGCCGAAACGTTCTTCGCGCCCTGTATACCGGCCACTACCGCGAACAGTTGCAGGTAGTGGCGATCAATGACCTCGGCGACGCCGCGGTCAACGCCCACCTGTTCCAGTGCGACAGCGTCCATGGACGCTTTCCCGGCGAGGTCGAGCACGATGCCGAAAGCCTGCGGGTGATGGGCGACCGCATCGCCGTCAGCGCCATCCGCAACCCGACGGAACTGCCCTGGAAGAGCCTCGGCGTGGACATCGTGCTCGAGTGCACGGGGCTCTTCACCAGCCGCGACAAAGCCGCCGCCCACCTGCAGGCCGGCGCCGGCAAGGTGCTGATCTCGGCGCCCGGCAAGGACGTCGACGCCACCGTGGTCTACGGCGTCAACCACGAGGTGCTGCGCGCCTCCCATCGGATCGTCTCGAATGCCTCCTGCACCACCAACTGCCTGGCACCGGTGGCCCAGGTGCTGCATCGCGAGCTGGGCATCGAGCACGGCCTGATGACCACCATCCATGCCTACACCAACGACCAGAACCTCTCCGACGTGTACCACCCGGACCTGTACCGCGCACGTTCGGCGACCCAGTCGATGATCCCCACCAAGACCGGCGCCGCCGAGGCGGTCGGCCAGGTCCTGCCGGAACTCGCCGGCAAGCTTACCGGGCTGGCGGTGCGGGTGCCGGTGATCAACGTGTCGCTGGTCGATCTCACCGTGCAGGTGGCCCGGGATACCAGCGTAGACGAGGTCAACCGCCTGCTACGCGAAGCCAGCGAGGGCTCTCCGGTGCTCGGTTACAACACCCAGCCGCTGGTGTCGGTGGATTTCAACCACGACCCGCGCTCGTCGATCTTCGACGCCAACCACACCAAGGTCAGCGGCCGGCTGGTCAAGGCGATGGCCTGGTACGACAACGAGTGGGGCTTCTCCAACCGCATGCTGGACAGCGCCCTGGCGCTGGCCGCCGCCCGCGACTGACGCGCCTCAGCGGAACTTGCGCCGACCGCGCGCCTGCAACGCCAGCAGGCGCAGGTCGGCCTCGGCGAGGATCAGTCGCTGCTCGGCCTTGTCCGCGCGCTTCCAGGCACGGATTTCCTGGCGCGTACGCCCGCAGCCGCGGCACACGTCGGCATCGAACTCACAGATATTGATGCAAGGACTTTTCAAGCGTTCCCCCTTTTTCGGCGCGGACCGCAACCGGTCCTCGCCCGTCACTTCACGACAGGCGGTGGGCCGGCGTCCAGGAGGGAATGACTATCGGGCCGATCGAGCGGCCCGCGGTCACTCGGCCTCGGCGTCGCGCAGGCTTTCGTAGGCAGGCGCGGCATAGATGCCGGCCTCGACGCAGAGCGCCATGACCCGCGGCAGGTCCTGGGTATAGACCAGCACCGCCTGCAACTCGTCGTCCAGCGGCTCGCTGAAATCCACCAGCACGTAGCCGCCCTTTTCCGGATACATGCTGCTCAGTTGCACCTGGATACGGTTGAGGGCGACCAGTGGCTCGGTCTTGAGCAACTGCTTCGGCTTGATGTTGAACGCCACGTCCTTGCCGAAGGAGGCGACGATCCGGGCGAACAGCTCGGCATAGGTATCGGCCTGGAACAGCACGATATCCGGCAGGCTACCGACCACCACCCACTCGCCGAGCGGGATCGGGAAGCTGTCGTCGTAGTTGATGTCCGGGTTGGCGGCGAGGAACCCTGCCGGATCGGCGTAGGCCTGGGCCGCCTCGTCGGCGATCCGCCGGATCTCCTCGGCGCCCATGCAGCCGGTGCTGATGAGGGTGATCAGTTCGTTCAGGGTCTCTTTCATGGGCGGGTTCCAGGGTCGATGAAACGGAGCGGGCCGGCCTCGCCGGCGCGGCCGGATGAATTCTACAGGGTGGAACGACGGTCAGCGGCGCGGCCAGTCGTCGTCGGCGTCCAGTGCCTCGCGCTCCTCGCGCATGGCCTCCGCCAGGGCGCGCTCCTCGTCATCGGGATCGGCGCCCGCGACAGCCTCCGCGACGGCAGGCTCGACGGCTTGCTCCGCGACCACGGGAATCGGCCCAGCCGCTGGCTCGGCGGACTCGTCGCTCTGCTCCGAGGGCTCCGGAGGGTCGAGCAGGTCGTCGAAGTCGGTCTTCAGGCCCTGCTCCATCTCGTCCAGTTCCAGCAGCAGGCTGCGGAAGCTGGTTTCCTCGCGCGGCTTCTCCGGCTCGCCGGCCTCCCCCTCGATCTCCTCGAGGCTTTCCCCGGCCTCGGCGATGGCGCGATCGGCCAGGGCCTGGATCGAGGCAGGAATCGCATCCTCGTCGAGATCGTCGCGCGGCGGCTGCGCCGCCACCTCGACCGGCGGTTCCGGCTCGGGCTCCATCTCGCGCAGCGCCGACAGCGGCGGCAGCTCGTCGAGGCTCTTCAGGTTGAAATAATCGAGGAACGCCTTGGTAGTCGCCAGCATCGCCGGGCGCCCCGGCACCTCGCGGTAGCCAACGATGCGGATCCACTCCCGCTCCATCAGCGTCTTGACGATCTGGGTGTTCACCGCCACGCCGCGGATCTCCTCGATCTCGCCACGGGTGATCGGCTGGCGGTAGGCGATCAGCACCAGGGTTTCCAGGAGCGCGCGCGAATAGCGCTGCGGACGCTCCTCCCAGAGGCGGCCGACCCACGGCGAGAAACGCTCGCGAATCTGCAGGCGATACCCGGACGCGACTTCCTTCAGCTCGAAAGAACGCCCCGCGCAGGACAGCGCGAGGATCGCCAGGGCGTCGCGGAACTGCCCCGGTTCCGGCCGCTCGGCCTCGTCGAACAGCTCGGCCAGGCGCTCCAGCGACAGCGGCTTGCCGGCCGCGAGGAGGATGCCTTCGAGCAGGGTGGCGAGTTCGTGGGGATCGGACAGGTTCATCGTCGCAACGGATACCGGAGCCAGGAAGAGGGAAAGATAGCGGAATCGGGCATGCAGCTTAACAGGCCACGGCAGGGAGCGAAGCCGGAAGCTCGGAAAAGCTGACCGTCCGCAGGGGGACGAACGGCCAGCGGCGCGGCGCGATCACTCGAAATCGTCTTCCAGGGCTTCCTCCAGGGTTTCGCCTTCCTCCGCTTCGCGGGCTATCCGCAGGCGCACATGGATGGCGCCGAAAGCCTCGTTCTGCACCAGTTCCACCATCTGCTCCTTGACCAGTTCGAGGATCGCCATGAAGGTGACCACCACGCCGAGCTTGCCCTCCTCCAGGGTGAACAACTGGATGAACGGCACGAAGGCGCCGCCTTTCAGGCGCTCCAGCACTTCGCTCATGCGTTCGCGGGTGGACAGTACCTCGCGGGTCACCTGGTGGCTCTCGAACAGGTCGGCGCGGCGCAGCATCTCGCCCATCACCAGCATCAGCTCCTGCAGCGCCAGCTCCGGCAGCAGCTTGCGCGCCCGCGCCTCGGGAGCAGCCACCGCCGGCACCAGCACGTCGCGGCCGACCCGGGGCAGTTCGTCGAGGTCTTCGGCGGCCTTCTTGAACCGTTCGTACTCCTGCAGGCGGCGGATCAGCTCGGCCCGTGGATCTTCCTCTTCCTCCTCGGCTTCCGCCGAGCGCGGCAGCAACATGCGCGACTTGATCTCCGCCAGCATCGCCGCCATCACCAGGTACTCGGCGGCCAGCTCCAGGCGCACCGCCTTCATCAGCTCGACATAGCCCATGTACTGGCGGGTGATTTCCGCCACCGGGATATCCAGGATGTCGATGTTCTGCTTGCGGATCAGATACAGCAGCAGGTCGAGCGGGCCCTCGAAGGCCTCGAGGAAGACCTCCAGCGCGTCCGGCGGGATATAGAGGTCCTGCGGCAGCTCGGTGACCGCCTCGCCGTAGACCAGCGCCAGTTGCAGCGGCACCCGCTCGGCGGCGGGTTCGGCTGGAGGGGGGGCGGCGTTGGCCGGGTTATCGTCCTGCATCGGTAGGCTCGTGGTGGGCGGATTCGGGCGGCGCTCAGGCCGGCTGCATGAACGGCGCCGGATCGCCGCAACCCACGCGGATCACTTCGGGATCGGTGTCGGTCAGGCTGATCACGGTGGAGGCCTCGCCGCCGCCATAGCCCCCGTCCACGATCAGGTCGACCTGGTGTTCCAGTACCTGGCGCATTTCATAGGGATCGTTCAGTGGCTCGCCGCTGCCGGGCATGATCAGGCTCACGCTCATCAGCGGTTCGCCCAGTTCCTCCAGCAGCGCCCGGGCGATCGGACAGTTCGGCACGCGCAGGCCGATGGTGCGGCGCTTGGGGTGCAGGAGCATGCGCGGCACCTCGCGGGTGGCGCTGAGGATGAAGGTGTAGGGACCGGGGGTGTGCGCCTTGAGCAGGCGGAACAGGCCGGTGTCGACCTTGGCATAGACCCCCAGCTCGGAAAGGTCGCGGCAGACCAGGGTGAAGTTGTGCTTGTCGTCCAGTTGGCGGATGCGGCGGATGCGATCCACCGCGGTCTTTTCGCCGATGCGGCAGCCCAGGGCATAGGACGAGTCGGTGGGATAGACGATCACCCCACCCTGGCGGACGATTTCCACCGCCTGCTTGACCAGCCGTGGCTGGGGATTTTCCGGATGGATCTGGAAGAACTGGCTCATTCGGCCCCCTTGGCTTCGGAATGACGTTCGGTATCGCGAAAATGCCTGGCGAAACGCGGCCACATGGCCGGAAGGTCCTCTGGAACCGCACGGTACATGCCCAGTTCGGACCAGTCGCCCGGCGCGTGGAAATCGCTGCCGGCGGTGACCATCAGGCCGAACTCGCGGGCCAGGATCGACAGGGTACCGACCTGTTCGGCCGGCTGCACGCCATTGACCACCTCGATGGCGTGTCCGCCGGCCTGGAGAAAGTCGGCGACCAGGCGCCGGCGCTTGGTCCGGGTGAAATCATAATGGTACGGGTGCGCCAGGCTGATCCAGGCGCGCGCCTCGCGCAGGCAGCCGACCACTTCCTCCAGGGTCGGCCAGTGCTGCTTGACGTCTCCCAGCTTGCCGGCCCCCAGCCACTTGCGGAACGCGTCGGCGCGATCCTTGACCCAGCCGCCCTGGACCAGGAACTCGGCGAAATGCGGCCGCGCCGGCGCGTTGCCGCTGTCGCCCAGGGCCCGCTGGATCGCCCGCGCGCCCTCCAGCGCCCCGGGCATACCCTTGGCCGCCAGCCGTCGGTCGATTTCCTCGGCGCGCGCCCAGCGGCCGCGGTGCAGGGCTTCGGTGGCCTGGCGCAGGGGAGCGGCGTCGAGGTCGAAACCGTAGCCCAGCACATGGATGGTGGCGCCACCCCAGGTGCAGGACAGCTCGACGCCGTTGACCAGTTCGATACCGAGTCGAGCGGCCGCCTGGTGGGCTTCCGGCAGGCCTTCCAGGGTGTCGTGGTCGGTCAGCGCCAGCAGCCCGACGCCTTTCTCGTGGGCCCGCTGCACCAGGGCGGCGGGCGCGAGAACGCCATCGGAGGCGGTACTGTGGCAATGCAGATCGACACGCATGGCTGAATCCTGATTCCAGTGAAGAATGGTGATGAAGCAACGCCGATTCGCTGCCTCGCGGTATCGAGACGTACCGTTCATGGGTCCGGGGAGCCTGCTCCACCTGGCGAATGCGCCTGCGGCACAGGCCTGACGCATTCGGAAAGACAGGATGACTGTTTCAGAACATCCAGAGGTTGCTATTATGCCGCTTCAACCGTGTCCTGACTGCCACCATGAAGCAATTCATCGATTTCATCCCACTGATCCTGTTCTTCATCGTCTACAAGATAGACCCTCAGAACGTCGAGTTCGCCGGGTTCAATCTGAGTGGCATCTACGGCGCGACCGCGACCCTGATCCTCGCCTCGGTGATCGTCTACGGCGCCCTCTGGCTCAAGCACCGCCACCTGGAAAAGAGCCAGTGGTTCACCCTCGGCGCCTGCCTGGTCCTCGGCGGCCTGACCCTGGCCTTCCACGAGGACACCTTCCTCAAATGGAAGGCGCCGCTGGTCAACTGGCTGTTCGCCCTGGCCTTCGCCGGCAGTCACTTCATCGGCGACAAGCCGATGATCCAGCGCATCATGGGCCATGCCATCCAGTTGCCGCAGGGCCTCTGGGTGCGCCTGAACATCGCCTGGGTGGTGTTCTTCCTGGTGTGCGGCTTCGCCAACCTGTACGTGGTCTTCACCTATCCGAACTTCTGGGTGGACTTCAAGGTGTTCGGCAGCCTCGGCATGACCTTGCTGTTCCTGATCGGCCAGGGCCTGTTCCTGGCTCGCCACCTGCACGACGCCGATACCGGCGAAAAGCCCAAGGACTGACATGCTCTACGCGATCATCGCCCGTGACATCCCCGCTTCCCAGGAACGCCGCCTGGCCAGCCGCCCGGCCCACCTGGCCCGTCTCGAACAGCTGAAGGAAGAAGGCCGCCTGGTACTCGCCGGCCCGCACCCGGCGATCGACAGCAACGACCCGGGCGCCGCCGGCTTCACCGGCAGCCTGATCGTCGCCGAATTCGATTCCCTGGCCGCGGCGCAGAGCTGGGCCGAGGCCGACCCCTACCGGGCCGCCGGGGTGTATGCCGAGGTGGTGGTCAAGCCGTTCAAGAAAGTCCTGCCCTGAGGCAGTCGCCGGGTACCGGCGGCCGGCCCGGTCGCCCTCCCGGCAAACGTTTTCGCACCGGACGCCGCTTTCCGGTGCCCGCCGCAGCGCAACCAGGCCGGCCCGGCGCTTTCGCCAAGCCGGAAGGGCGAACCGGAAGACAGTGCAATCCGTCGCTTCATCGGTACAAGGAGTCATGATGCGTCCATCCACTGCCCATTGCCTGCTGCTGAGCCTGAGCCTGGGAGCTTCCCTGGCCCAGGCCGAGGAACCCGCGCCAGCACCGATTCCAGCCGCGCAGCCTTCCATTGCGCAGGCTACCGCCGAACTGGAGCGCCGCCTGGTGGAAACGGAACGCCAGCGCGACGAACTGGTCAGTCGTATGCGCCAGGAGAACCGCCAGTTGCGCGAGCAGTTGCAGGCGGCCCAGGCGCAGCGGCAACCGCCGCTGCTCACGGAAGAGCAGACCTGGTATGTCGCCGGCGCCGCCACCGCCCTGCTCGCGTTCGTCCTCGGCGCCCTGAGCCGCGGCCGCCGGCGACAGCGACGCGAATGGATCAATTGAGCGACACCCGATGAGCGAACTGCTGTTGATCGACGATGACCGGGAGCTCTGCGAGCTGCTCGGTACCTGGCTGGTCCAGGAAGGTTTCTCCGTGCGTGCCAGCCACGACGGCGCCCAGGCCCGTCGCGCCCTCGCCGAGCAGACGCCGGATGCCGTGGTGCTCGACGTGATGCTGCCGGACGGCAGCGGCCTGGAACTGCTCAAGCAACTGCGCGGCGACCATCCCGACCTGCCGGTGCTGATGCTGTCCGCCCGCGGCGAGCCGCTGGACCGCATCCTCGGTCTGGAACTGGGCGCCGACGACTACCTGGCCAAGCCCTGCGACCCGCGCGAACTCACCGCACGGCTGCGCGCCGTGCTGCGGCGAACCCACCCGGCGCAGCCCAGCGCGCAGATGCAACTGGGCGACCTGTCGCTGAACCTGACGCGCGGCGTGGCGCAGATCGACGGCCAGGAGATCAGCCTGACCCTTTCCGAAAGCCGCATCCTCGAAGCGCTCCTGCGCCAGCCCGGCGAGCCGCTGGACAAGCAGGCCCTGGCGCAACTGGCGCTGGGCCGCAAGCTGACCCTCTACGACCGCAGCCTGGACATGCACGTCAGCAACCTGCGCAAGAAGCTCGGCAGCCACCCCGACGGCAGCCCGCGCATCCTCGCCCTGCGCGGCCGCGGCTACTACTACAGCCACTGAGCGGGTTTCGTCAGCCCGCCGACACAAGGTCTTTACCCAAGCTTTACCCAGGGCTGACCGCGCTTGACCTTGACCTCCCTAGACTGGGCTCATCCGGTAAATGGCCGGACCCAGAAAGGAGAAACACCATGCGCAAGACGCTAACCGCCCTGTTCATCGCCGCCGCCCTGCCGACCTTCGCCATGGCCGCGCCCGCCGCCAACGACCTGCCGCCCCCGCCGATGGAAGGCGGCCACATGATGGGCCAGCACGGTCCCCGGCATGGCGGCCCGATGAAGGAACTGAACCTGACCCGCGAACAGCGCCAGCAGATGGGCAAACTGATGGGCGAACAGATGAAGGCCCGCCACGAGATCACCCAGCGCTACCTGGCCAAGCTGCCGGCGGCCGAGCAGAAGGCCCTGAAGGACGAACTCAAGGCCAGCCACGAGAAGACCCAGAAAGACATCCGCGCCCTGCTCACCCCCGAGCAGCAGAAGAAGTTCGACGAACTGCAGAAGAAGCGCGAGCAGCGCAAGGCAGAGTGGGCCGAATTCCAGCAATGGAAGGCCGACAAGAAGTCCAACTGACGTCCGAGCCACCGCTACCGGGTCCTCCGGTAGCGGTCTTCCGACCAGCCGGAATCGCATATCCTAGGGATTTACCCACGCGGCCGGCCCGACATGCGATTCAACAGGAAAACCATGCGTTCACTCTTCTGGCGAATCCTCGCCGCCTTCTGGCTGGCCCTGCTGCTGGTAGCCGGGCTTTCCATCCTGCTGGGTCGCGCGCTGAACCAGGACACCTGGATCATCGCCCGCCATCCCGGCCTGAAGGATCTCGCCGAGCAGTGGACCGCCCTCTACGAAGAACAGGGCAGCTACGCGGCCCAGGGCTTGCTGGAGCAACGCCGCCGCGACTACGGGATTTCCATCCAGGTGCTCGACGAAAGCGGCCAGCGCCTGGTCGACGGCACCTACCTGCCGCGCCCCCGCCACCGCCCGCCGCGCACCAGCGACCGCAACCTGCCGCGCTTCCCCTGGCGCCAACTGAGCCAGGAATACGTCAGCCCGCAGAGCAACCATACCTATCTGTTCATCTACCGCATCCCGCACCCGGAGCTGGAGGCCTGGCACCGCGGCAGCCTGCTCTGGCCGCTCAGCGCGCTGGGCATCGCACTGGTGGTGCTGACCCTGTTCAGCCTGCTGCTGACGCTGTCCATCACCCGTCCGCTGAACCGTCTGCGGCGCGCCGTGCACGACCTCGGCCAGACCGCCTACCAGAAGGACAGCCTGGCCCGCCTGGCGCGGCGCGGCGATGAACTGGGCACCCTGGCGCGCGATTTCAACCGCATGGGCGAACGCCTGCAAAGCCTGATCGGCAGCCAGCGACAGTTGCTCCGCGACGTGTCCCACGAACTGCGCTCGCCGTTGGCGCGCCTGCGCATCGCCCTGGCCCTGGCCGAACGCGCCGAACCGGAAGCGCGGGCGCAGATGTGGCCGCGCCTGGAACAGGAATGCGACCGCCTGGAAGCGCTGATCGGCGAGATCCTCGCCCTCGCCCGGCTCGACGCCGAACCCGGCGCGAGCCAACGGATCGCCCTGCTGCCGCTGCTCCAGCGGCTGCGCGAAGACGCCCTGCTGCTGGCTCCGGAGCAGGATATCCGCCTGGAAGTGGCGCCTGACCTGAGCATCGACGGCTGGCCGGACATGTTCGAGCGCGCGGTGGACAACCTGCTGCGCAACGCCGTGCGCTTCAACCCCGCCGGCCAACCGCTGGAGGTGCGCGCCAGCAGCGCCGGCGACTACCTGCGCCTGAGCGTCCGCGACCATGGGCCGGGCATCGCCGTCGAACTGCAGGAGCAGTTGGGCGAACCGTTCTTCCGCGCACCCAACCAGAGCAGCCCGGGACACGGCCTGGGCCTGGCCATCGCCCGCCGCGCCATCGAGCGCCACGGCGGGCACCTGCGCCTGGGCAACCATCCCGACGGCGGCTTCATCGCCACCCTCAGCCTGCCGCTACGGCGCAAGGCGACCGAATGACGCCGCGCCCTGATGCGCGGCACTTCCCCCTGGAGCATCCGGCATGACTCTTCCCGCTTCGTTGTTCCTCGATGAACGCCCGCTCGCCCAGGCCATCGCACCGCCGGAACTTCCCGGCGACGAGCCGCAATCGCTGGTCCTGGCGGTCGAGCTGGGACAGGTCGTCCAGCAACTGCGGCAACGCTGGGCGCGCCTCGACCTGAGCCTGCCGGAGCGCGGCACCTGGCCGCTGGAGAGCTGGCGCCCGGCCTTGCACGAGGCGCTCTACGGCCTGCTCGGCGGCGCCGCGCAGGCCCGCCCGTGGCAGCGCATCACGCTGAATCCGGCGCTGGACGCGCGCCACGGCCGGCTGCGCCTAGACATCCTCGGCCAGGCGGAAGAAGGCCGGCGCTGGCTGCCGGCGGCCGTGGAAGCCGCCCGACGACTGGCCGGCTGGCAGGGCGGACGACTGCTCTGGCACGCCCAGGGCGCGTATTGGTGCGTACGCCTGCTGTTGCCGCTCAGCCCGGCCAGGCGCTGACGAAGGCCGTCGGGTCGAGTTCCGCCGGCGTGCGCAACTCGCCCATCGGCGTACCCAGGTAGACGAAACCGATGATCCGCTCCTGCTCGCCGAGCCCCAAGCCGGCGTGCACCACCGGATCGGTGGCCATCTCGCCGGTCCGCCACATCGCCCCCAGTCCCTGGGCATAGGCGCCCAGCACCAGGCCGTGGGCAGCGCAGCCGGCGGCCAGCAGTTGCTCGCCATGCGGCACCTTCGGGTGATCCTGCAGGCAGGCGACCGCCACGACCAGCAGCGGTGCCCGCAGCGGCATGTTGCGGGCCTTGGCCAGCGCTTCCTCGGCGGCGTCCGGCTGGCGGCTCGCCAGGGCGCGGGCGTAGAGGTCGCCCAGGGCCCGGCGGCCTTCGCCTTCTACCACGATGAAGCGCCAGGGCCGCAGTTGCCCGTGGTCCGGGGCACGCAAGGCGACCCGGAACAGCCGGTCGAGCTGCTCCGGCGAGGGCGCGGGATCGCTCAGGCGGGCGTGGGAAACGCGAGTGAGCAAGGCGTCGAGAGCCTCCATGGGCGAACTCCTGTCAGAAACGAAATCGCCATTGTAGACGCAATCGCCAGGCTCACGCCCGCTCTCAGGCGACCCGTCCCGGCGCCAGGTGCGGCTGCAGCGGCGGGGTCAGCGGTGGCAGGCCGTAGGCGGCGCGCGCGGCATCGCAGGCCGGGTTGGGCTGGCCGTTGGCCCAGGCCGCCTCGAACTCGCGGCAGGTACTCGAGCGCTGCTCGTAGACGGTGCAGCGAACGCCGCAACCGACCTCGCCGAGCAGCCCGACGCAGCGCGCCGGCTTGTTCTCGGTACCGCTCATGGCGACCATCTGCGGGCTGATGCGGACGGTCAGTTCGTCGGGTACGACGCCGCCTGCGGAACGGCACTCGCCCCAATAGAAAGACACACGAAAATGCGCACAGCAGGCGCCGCAGGTAAGACACGGATTGTCAGTGGACATGGTTGGCAGAACACCAGAGAAACCGGCGAGCGCCGGCGGGCGAAGCGAGATTCTAGCGATTTCGCGGCTGCTGTGAAGAGGGGCGCAGCGGCAGATTTACTCTCCGCGGACGGCTGGTAGAATGACCGGTCCGCCACCGCCCAGAGCCCCACGATCCATGGCCTTGCCGACCCTACGCATCCTCGGTTTCATCATCGGCATCTTCCTGATCACTCTGGCCGCCAGCATGCTGGTCCCGATCCTGACCATGCTCGCCTTCGACCGTACCGAAGGCATCCAGGCGTTCATCTGGTCCAGCGTCGCCACCTTCGTCACCGGCCTCGGCCTGGTCCTGCCGGGGCGTCCCGAGCATGTCCACCTGCGCCCGCGGGACATGTACATGCTCACCGTATCGAGCTGGGTGCTGGTATGCATCTTCGCCGCCCTGCCGTTCGTCCTGCAGCAGCACATCAGCTACACCGATGCCTTCTTCGAAAGCATGTCGGGGATCACCGCCACCGGCTCCACCGTGCTCAGCGGGCTGGACGACATGTCCCCGGGCATCCTCATCTGGCGCTCGCTGCTGCACTGGCTGGGCGGCATCGGCTTCATCGCCATGGCCGTGGCGATCCTGCCGATGCTGCGGATCGGCGGCATGCGCCTGTTCCAGACCGAATCCTCGGACCGCTCGGAAAAGGTCCTGCCACGCTCGCACATGGTCGCCAAGTACATCGTCGCCACCTATGTCGGCATCACCCTGCTCGGCAGCCTGGCCTTCTGGGGCGCCGGCATGAGCCCGTTCGACGCGGTCAACCACGCCATGTCGGCGATTTCCACCGGCGGTTTCTCCACCTCCGACCAATCCCTGGCCAAGTGGAAGCAGCCGGCGGTGCACTGGACCGCGGTAGTGGTGATGATCCTCGGCAGCCTGCCGTTCGCGCTCTACGTCGCCACCCTGCGCGGACACCGCAAGGCGCTGATCAAGGACCAGCAGGTCCGCGGCCTGCTCGGCCTGCTGCTGGTGACCTGGCTGCTGATGGGCACCTGGTACGCGGTAACCTCCAAGCTGCCCTGGATGGATGCCTTCCGCATCGTCGCGGTGAATGTCACCTCGGTGGTCACCACCACCGGCTTCGCCCTCGGCGACTACAGCATGTGGGGGCACTTCTCGATCATGCTGTTCTTCTACCTCGGCTTCATCGGCGGTTGCTCCGGCTCTACCGCCGGCGGCATCAAGATCTTCCGCTTCCAGGTCGCCTACACCCTGCTCAAGGCCAACCTCTACCAGTTGATCCACCCGCGCGCGGTGCTCAAGCAGAACTACAACGGCCATCGGCTGGACGAGGAAATCGTCCGCTCGATCCTGACCTTCTCGTTCTTCTTCGCCATCGTCGTCTGCCTGCTCGCCCTCTGCCTGTCGCTGATCGGCCTGGACTGGATGACCGCCCTCACCGGCGCCGCCAGCACCGTGGCCGGCGTAGGCCCGGGGATGGGCCCCATCATCGGCCCCTCGGGCAACTTCGCCAGCCTGCCGGACGCCGCCAAGTGGCTGCTGGCCGCCGGCATGCTGCTCGGCCGCCTGGAGATCATCACCGTGCTGGTCCTGCTGACCCCGGCGTTCTGGCGCCACTGAGCGCTCACGGGCCTGTCTGCAATGGCTCTACTCAGGGACTGAAAAGCCGGTGTAAGCTTCTGCACCATGACGACACAGCCGCAACCCGGCCACGTGAGCCTGGATAGCTCCACCCAGCCCGCCCGCGTCAGAGCCATAGGTGATTGGACGCTCGCCCACTACACGGCTCTGGAGCGCGAGGTGACGCGCCTGCGCAGCGAAGTGGCGGGCAACGCCAGCTTCGACCTGAGCCAACTGGGCGCCCTGGATACCGCCGGCGCCGCCCTGCTCGCCGAATTGCTCGGCGCCGAGCGCCTGGCCGACCTCGCCGAGCTGGAGCCCGGCCTGCCGCGCGAGCGCCAGGCCCTGCTGAAGACCGTCGGCCACGCCCTGCACGACTTCTGCGAACCGGAAAAACCCAAGCCGCCGACCACCGCCATCGAACTGCTGGCTCGCATCGGCTGTGCCATGGAGACCTTCTGGCTGCACCTCAAGGCACTCCTCGGCTTCATCGGCCTGACCCTGGAGACCCTGCTCCGCAGCCTGGTCCGCCCGGCCAGTTGGCGGGTCACGCCGCTGGTGGCGAACATCGAGAAGAGCGGCCTGGACGCGGTGCCGATCATCGCCCTGCTGACCTTCCTGGTCGGCGCGGTGATCGCCTTCCTCGGCGCCACGGTGCTGGCCAACTTCGGCGCGACCATCTACACGGTCAACCTGGTGGTGTTCTCCTTCCTCCGCGAGTTCGCCGTGCTGCTCACCGCGATCCTCATGGCCGGCCGTACCGCCAGCGCCTTCACCGCGCAGATCGGTTCGATGAAGGCCAACGAGGAGATCGACGCGATCCGCGCCCTCGGCCTCAACCCCATCGAGCTGCTGGTGCTGCCGCGGGTGCTGGCGCTGCTGGTATCGCTGCCGATGCTGACCTTCGTCGGCATGCTCTGCGGCATCGTCGGCGGCATGACCGTCTGCGCCTGGACCCTGGACATCCCGCCGGCGATGTTCCTGTCGATCATGGAGGACGGAATCGGCGTACAGCATTTCCTGGTCGGTATCAGCAAGGCCCCGCTGTTTGCCTTCCTGATCGCCGTGATCGGCTGCCTGGAAGGCTTCAAGGTCAGCGGCAGCGCCCAGTCGGTGGGCGAGCACACCACCACCAGCGTGGTCCACTCGATCTTCGTGGTGATCCTGCTCGACGCCCTCGCCGCGCTGTTCTTCATGGAGATGGGCTGGTGAGCCAGGATAACCCGCAGGCGATCATCCAGGTCCGCGACCTGTGCAACCGTTTCGGCGCCCAGGCGGTCCACGAGCACCTCGACCTCGACGTCCGTCGCGGCGAGATCCTCGGCGTGGTCGGCGGCTCCGGCACCGGCAAGTCGGTGCTGCTGCGCAGTATCGTCGGCCTGCGCCGGCCGACCTCCGGCAGCGTGCGGGTGTTCGGCGAAGACCTGCTGCAACTGCCGGAGGAGCGCCGCTCCCTGGTCGAACGGCGCTTCGGCGTGCTGTTCCAGCAGGGCGCGCTGTTTTCCTCGCTTACCGTGGTGGAGAACGTCGCCCTGCCGCTGATCGAGAACGCCGGCCTGCCGCGCGCCGACGCCGAGCACCTGGCCCAGGTCAAGCTGGCCCTGGCCGGGCTACCGGCCAACGCCGGCGACAAGTATCCGGCCTCGCTTTCCGGCGGCATGATCAAGCGCGCCGCCCTGGCCCGCGCCCTGGCGCTGGACCCGGACATCCTGTTCCTCGACGAGCCCACCGCCGGCCTCGACCCGATCGGCGCGGCGGCCTTCGACAACCTGATCCGTACCCTGCGCGACGCCCTCGGCCTGACGGTGTTCCTGGTCACCCATGACCTGGACACCCTGTACACCATCTGCGACCGGGTCGCCGTGCTGTCGCAGAAGAAGGTCCCGGTGGTCGATACCCTGGAACGGGTCGCCGCCACCGACGACGCCTGGGTCCGCGAATACTTCCACGGGCCGCGCGGGCGCGCCGCCCACCAAGCCGCCGCCGTGCCGGAGAATCACTGAGATGGAAACCCGAGCCCACCATGTGTTGATCGGCCTGTTCAGCGTGATCGTGATCGGCGCCGCCCTGCTCTTCGGCCTGTGGCTGGCCAAGTCCGGCTCGGAGGGCAAGTTCAACTACTACGACATCGTCTTCAACGAAGCGGTCAGCGGCCTTTCCCAGGGCAGCTCGGTGCAGTACAGCGGGATCAAGGTCGGCGACGTGGCCTTCCTCCGCCTCGATCCGCAGGACCCGCGCAAGGTCTGGGCACGCATCCGCGTGGTGGCCAGCGCGCCGATCAAGCAGGACACCACCGCCAAGCTGGCGCTCACCGGGATCACCGGCACCTCGATCATCCAGCTCAGCAGCGGCACGCCCGCCAGCCCGATGCTGGAGGGCAAGGACGGGAAGATCCCGGTGATCGTCGCCACGCCCTCGCCGCTGACCCAGTTGCTGAGCAACGGCGAAGACCTGATGGGCAACATCAACCAGCTCATCGCGCGCTTCAGCAACCTGCTCTCCGAGGAAAACACAGCGCGCATCAGCCGCACCCTCGACCATCTCGACCAGGCCACCGGCGCGCTCTCCGCCGAGCGCGAGAACGTCAGCGCGGTGATGCAGCAGTTGGCCCAGGCGAGCAGGCAGGCCAACGCCGCCCTGGCCCAGGCCAGCGAGTTGATGCGCAGCGCCAACGGCCTGCTCAACGAGCAAGGCAAGGGGATGCTGGAAAACGCCAACAAGACCATGGCTTCGCTGGAGCGCACCAGCGCCACCCTCGACCAGTTGATCAGCGAGAATCGCCACTCGCTGGACGGCGGCATCCAGGGACTCGCCGAGCTGGGCCCGGCGGTCAGCGAACTGCGCGATACCCTGGCGGCACTGCGCGGAATCAGCCGGCGCCTGGAAGAGAACCCGGCGAACTACCTGCTGGGCCGGGAAAAAACCAAGGAGTTCACCCCATGAGGCTCGCCCTTCGCCCGCTGCGTCGCCTGTCCCTGGCCGCGCTCGCCACCCTCGGCGCCTGCTCGATCCTGCCGGAAGCGCAGGTCCTCCAGGTCTACCTGCTACCGGTGCACAACCCTCCGGCCAGCGCCGCCGCGCGGCCGGTCGACTGGTCGCTGCGGATCGCCCGGCCGCGTACCAGCCTGGTGCTGGAGAGCCCGCGCATCGCAGTGCGCCCGCACGGCGACGAAATCAGCGTGTACCAGGGCGCGCGCTGGAGCGATCCGGCACCGTCGCTGCTGCGTGACCGTCTGATGCAGGCGTTCCAGGCCGACGGCCGGGTCCGCGGCCTGAGCAGCGACGACAGCAACCTGCAGGCCGATTTCGAACTGGGCGGCGACCTTCGCGCCTTCCAGACCGAGTACCCGAACGGCCAGGCCAGCGCGCTGATCCGCTACGACGCGCGCCTGGTGCGTACCGACGACAAGCGCGTGGTCGCCAGCCGGCGTTTCGAGGTCAGCCAGCCGGTGGACGGCAAGAAGGTCGCGGCGGTGGTCAGCGCCTTCGGCAAGGCCGGCGACACGCTGTCGGCCCAGGTCCTCGACTGGACCCTGCGCCAGGCCTCGGCGCAACCCGCCGGGCAGCCCTGAAGCGTACCACCTGGCCTGGCGACTAGCCCGGGCGCCCCTGGCGGCGCGCCCGGTATTCGTTGGGCGTGCAGCCGAACCAGCGGCGGAATGCCCGGAAGAAATTGCTCGGATCGGCGAAACCCAGCAGGTAGGCGACCTCCAGCAAGGTCAGGCCGGGCTGCTGGAGATACTGATCGGCCATATCCCGACGTGTGTCGTCGAGCAGTTGCTGGTAGCTGGTGCCCTCCTCCTGGAGGCGTCGTTGCAAGGTGCGCTGCGACAGGTGCAGCGCCTGGGCCACTCGTTCGCGCTTGGGTTCTCCCTGCGGCAACAGCCGGCACAGGGTCTGCCGGGCCAGATGGGTGATGCGGCTGGTGCTGAAACGCGCCAGGTATTCGCCGGCGAAGCGATCGTGCAACTGGGCCAGCGCCTCGTTGGCCGAGGGTAGCGGCGTCTCGAGGTCGACGCGGGAAAACACCAGCGCGAACTCCTCGGCGTGAAAGCGCAGCGGCGCGCGGAACAGCTCGGCATAGGGTGCCAGCGGCTCGCGGGGCGCGCCGGGCAGTTCCACCGCCAGCGGGTCCAGCGGCCGGCCGGTGATCCAGCGGACCATGTCCACCAGGTAGGCCAGCGAGCATTCGGCACTCTGCGGCGGCGCCGGCAGGCGATCGCCATGCACCGTGACGCCGAGTCGATAGCCCTGCGGCGTGCGGCGGAAAGTCAGGTCGGACGCTTCCGCGATGATCCGCTGGTAGCGTTCCAGGCGCGCGAAGCCTTCCGCCAGGTTGCGGCTCGACATCAGCGCATAGCCGACGACGTGGAAAGCCGGGCGCCGGACCCGGGCGATGTTCAGGGCGATCGCCGGGTTGCCGCTGAGCGCCACCGCACGCTGCCACAGACGGCTCATCGCATCCTGCGGGAAGCGCGCGTCGGGGTCCTGCAAGGCCTGGTAGTCGAGGCCCAGCTCGGCGAACAGCTGGCGTCCGTCGAGGCCTTCCAGCTCCAGGGCGAGGACGATGCCCTGGACCCAGCTGGACAAGGTTGTACGTTCCGGCATCGGTCTCTTCTTGTTCTGGCGGGAGGCACGCCGACCGTCGACCGGCCTGGCGGCCCAAGGATACTAAACTGGCCCTGTATGTCATCCGCGACATCGTGCGGCCCGCACTACACTGCGCGGACACAACGAGAGGAGGCATTCCATGAGCAGCCCTGACGACGAGCGTTTCCACAGTTTCGCCGAGTTCTACCCCTACTACCTGCAGGAACACAGCAATGCGGTGTGCCGCCGCCTGCACTACGTCGGCAGCCTGCTGGTGCTGGCGGTGCTGTTCCTCGCCGTGGCCAGCCAGCAGTGGCTATGGCTGCTGGCGCTGCCGCTGGTCGGCTATGGCTTCGCCTGGGTCGGCCACTTCGTCTTCGAGAAGAACCGCCCGGCCACCTTCAAGTACCCGCTGTGGTCGTTCATGGGCGACTGGGTGATGCTCAAGGACGCCTTCACCGGCCGCATCCGCTTCTGACCCATCCGCGCGACTGGCCCCCGGGCCGGTCGCTCCCCCGGGACGACCGTCGGTCCCGGATCGGTGCGCTTTCCTGAACTATCGCTCAGCTGTCACTGGCCGCCGCGCAAACGCTTGGTTAAGATTCCGCCAGCAACCTGGCCAACCGCCATTCCCCAGGCGGAAAGCTCACGAAGCCGAGCCAGGACGAAAATACACAGGGATCCTCTCCAGCGCATGAAGCCTACCCTCCCCGACCGCTCGCCGACGAGCCGGTCCGTCGCGTCCATGCGTGAATACTATTCGCGCGTGCTGGCCTATATCGCCTGTGGCGCCAGCATCGCGGCGGGAACCTACACCCAGTATTTCAGCTACGGCATCCTCTGGATGGTGCCCTATGCGCTGCTCTACCCGCACCTGGCGTACCACCTCGGCCAGCGCTTCCGCCAGCACGACCCGCGCAAGGTGACCCGCGCCCTGCTCGCGGTCGACGCCGTGCACTGTGGCCTGGGCATGGCGCTGCTCGGCTTCTCCGTGGTGCCCAGCCTGATGTTCCTGCTGGTGCTGAGCTTCACCGCGCTGGTCATCGGCGGCCTGCGCCTGCTCGGCATGGCCCTGCTGGTATCGGCCAGCAGCGCCCTGCTGGTCGCCGTGCTCGTCGCCCCGCCGCTGCTGGGCAACACCCCGGTCGAGGTGGCCGCGGTCAGCATCCTGTTCTGCGGACTGTACATCTGCATCACCGCCTTCTTCGGCCACCAGCAGGGCCTGCGACTGGCCCAGGTGCGCCAGGAGATCGCCCGCGAGCAGGAAAAGGCCGCGCGGCTCGCGCGCAACCTGGCCAAGTACCTGTCGCCGCAGGTCTGGGAAATGATCTTCAGCGGCAAGAAGAGCGTGCGCCTGGAAACCCAGCGCAAGAAGCTCACCGTGTTCTTCTCCGACATCCGCGGCTTCACCGAGCTATCCGAGGAACTGGAAGCCGAGGCCCTGACCGACCTGCTCAACAACTACCTCAACGAAATGTCGAAGATCGCCCTCAAGTACGGCGGTACCATCGACAAGTTCGTCGGCGACTGCGTCATGGTGTTCTTCGGCGACCCCAGCACCCAGGGCGCGAAGAAGGACGCGGTGGCTGCGGTATCGATGGGCATCGCCATGCGCAAGCACATGAAGGTGCTGCGCCAGCAGTGGCGGGCCCAGGGCATCACCAAGCCGCTGGAAATCCGCATGGGCATCAACACCGGCTATTGCACGGTGGGTAACTTCGGCGCCGACACGCGCATGGACTACACCATCATCGGCCGCGAGGTGAACCTCGCCAGCCGCCTGGAAAGCGCCTCGGAAGCCGGCGAAATCCTCATTTCCCACGAGACCTACTCGCTGATCAAGGACGTGATCATGTGCCGCGACAAGGGCCAGATCGCGGTCAAGGGCTTCAGCCGCCCGGTGCAGATCTACCAGGTGGTGGACTCGCGCCGCGACCTCGGCGCCGCGCCCAGCTACGTCGAGCACGAATTGCCCGGCTTCTCCATGTACCTGGACACCAACAACATCCAGAACTACGACAAGGAACGGGTCATCCAGGCCCTGCAACAGGCCGCCGAGCGCCTACGCGACAAGGTCATCCTCTGAGTTCGTCGAGCGCCGCCGGCAGTTCGTCGCGCCATTCCGGCGCAGTCCGCGGACCGCTCGCCTGCAGCGCCAGGAACTCCTCCGCCGAAACCCGCCAGGACTGCTCCCGCGCCCAGCGCCCGCAGGCCTGGCGATCCAGCGCCAGCGCCTGGCGGCAGGCTTCGCCAAGATCCTCGTGCATGACCCCGGTCACGCCCTGCTGCAATACATCCAGCGGCCCCGGCACGGCGAAGGCCGCCACCGGCACGCCGCAGGCCAGGGCTTCGAGCATCACCAGGCCATAGGTATCGGTCAGCGAGGGAAACACCAGCACCGAGGCCGCCCGGTAGGCGTCGGCCAGTGCGCGGCCATGGCGGTAGCCGAGAAAACGCGCCTGTGGATAGCGCTGCTCCAGCGCCGCCCGCTGCGGGCCGTCGCCCACCAGCCATTTTTCGCCCGGCAGTTCGAGATCGAGGAACGCCTCCAGGTTCTTTTCCGTCGCCAGCCGCCCGACATACAGGAACACCGGCGGCCGCTCTTCCGCCGGGGGTGTCTCGGCGGGATGGAACAGTTCGGTATCGACGCCCTTGCGCCACAGCCGCAGGTGCTGGAAGCGCCAGGCGCAGAACTCGTCGCGCAGGCGCGGGGTGCTCACCAGCACCGCCCGGCTCGGCCGATGGAAGGCGCGCAGGAAGGCATAGCCCCAGGACAGCGGCAGCCACGGACAGCGGTCACGCAGGTATTCGGGAAAACGCGTATGGATCGCCGAGGTGAAGTCCAGGCCGCGCTTGCCCAGCCAGCGCCGCGCGGCCCAGCCGAGCGGCCCCTCGGTGGCCAGGTGCACGGCATCCGGGGCGAAGGCCTCGATCAGCCCGCCGAGGCGCCAGAGATTCCAGGCCAGGGGGATTTCCGGATAGCTGGGACAGGGCAGGCAGCGAAAGTCGGCGGGCGACAGCACCCGTACCTGGTGGCCCAGCAGTTCCAGCTCGCGCTGCAGGGCCAGCAGGCTGGTGACGACTCCGTTGACTTGCGGTAACCAGGCGTCGCTGACGATCAATAGCCTCATGCCGCCGGCTCGACCGCCGCGGCCTGCGCCGCCAGCCGCGCCTGCTCCTCGGCCAGGCGGTAGAGCTGGATGCTGCCGTCCCAATGTTCGATCAGCGCCGTGCAGGATTCTACCCAGTCGCCGCAGTTGAGGTAATCGACGCCCTCGATGCGGCGGATCTCGGCATGGTGGATGTGCCCGCAGACCACCCCGTCGAGCCCGCGCTTGTGGCACTCGTGGGCGATGGCTTCCTCGAAGTCGCTGATGAAGTTCACCGCGGTCTTGACCTTGTGCTTGAGGTACGCCGACAGCGACCAGTAGCCGTAGCCCCAGCGCCGCCGCCAGTGGTTCAGCCAACGGTTGAGGAGCAGGGTGAACTCGTAGGCGGAATCGCCGAGGAACGCCAGCCAGCGGTGGTAGCGGGTGATCACGTCGAACTGGTCGCCGTGTATCACCAGCAGCTTGCGGCCGTCGGCGGTACTGTGCACCGCCTCGTCGACCAGGCGGATGTTGCCGAGGATCAGGCTCGAATAGCGGCGCAGGAATTCGTCATGGTTGCCGGTGACGTAGATCACCTCGGTGCCGCGCTTGCTCAGGGTGAGCAGGCGGCGGATCACGTTGGTGTGCGCCTGCGGCCAGTAGATGCCGCCGCGCAGCTTCCAGCCGTCGATGATGTCGCCCACCAGGTAGATGCGATCGGCGTGGTAGCGCTTGAGGAACGCCGCCAGGTGTTCGGCCTGGCAATCCCGCGTCCCCAGGTGGACATCCGAGATCCACAGGGTCCGAACCCGCTGCTTGCGGTTCGAGGTGAAGCGTTGCGCGGTGCTCATCGGCGGGTCTCCGACGGTGTTTTTCCGATCTTGGACGGCGCCGGTGAAACGACTGTGACAGGCCGGCGACCGTTGCGTGACAGGGCGCGACTGTCTGTCGCCGGCGCCAGCGGGTAGACTGGGCGCCTGCCTCCGGGAGCTTCGCCATGGGTTCGATCCTTTCCCTGCGCCACTACAGCCACGACCAGATCGTCCACAGCCATGACCATGCCCAATTGGTCCTGGGCCTCAGCGGCTGCCTCGAGTTCGAGGTCGAGGGGCGCGGCAGCCGCGTGTTGCGGCAGACCTTCGCGGTGGTGCCGGCGCAAGCCCGGCATGCCTGCTCGAGTCCCGCCGGCAGCCGCTGCCTGGTCCTCGACCTGCCCTGCGACGGCAGCCTGCTGCTGGGCCTGGGCGAACACGCCGAAGCCGGCAGGCGGCTGTTCGAGCGACCGCAGGCGCTGTCGCTGACACCCGCCCAGGGCCAACTGGTGAACTGGCTGGCCAGCGGCCCGATCAACGACCCGGTGATCGCCCACCAGGGCGCCGGCCTGCTCCTCGCCAGCCTGGCCAGCGAGCGCCAGCCGCCGCGCCAGCAGCCCCGCCTGCCACTGGCCAGCCTGGACGCCTACCTCGACCGCCATGCCGCCCATCCGCTACAGGTAGCCGACCTGGCGCGGCTGGCCGGTCTTTCGGTGGCGCGCTTCCACAGCCTGTTCCTCGCCGAGACCGGACAGACGCCCATGGACTACGCGCGCAGCCGACGCCTGCACCAGGCCCACGAACTGTTGTTGGAGAGCAGCCTGGCGGTGGGCGAGATCGCCGCCCGGGTCGGCTACGCCTCGCAGAGCGCCTTCACCGCAGCGCTGGTCCGCGAGTTCGGCGTCACCCCGCGACAACTGCGTCGCGAGTCCCGCGACAAAACCGGCTAGCCGCACGACAGACAAATCCGTCACGACTCCTTACTCTCTGCCCATCGACAGACCAGGAGTCAGCATGGACATCATCGAATGGCAGGATTTCGAACGCGTCGAACTGCGCGTCGGCACCATCCTCAGCGCCGCTCCCAACCCCAAGGCACGCAAACCCGCCTATGTCCTCGAGGTCGACCTCGGACCGCTCGGCCTGCGCACCTCCAGCGCGCAACTGACCGCGCACTACCAGGCCGAGCAACTGGTCGGACGCCAGGTCCTCTGCGTCTGCAACTTCGCTCCGAAGCAGATCGCCGGGGTGCGCTCGGAGGTCCTGGTCACCGGGGTCTACGATAGCGAGGACAAGGTGGTCCTGGCCGGCTTCGACAAGCCCCTGCCCAACGGTGCGCGCCTGGCCTGAAGGATCCCCATGAATCGACGTTCCGCCCTCGCCGCCCTGCACGGCGGCGCCCTCCTCTTCGGCCTGACCGGGGTGTTCGGCAAGCTGGCCAGCGCCTCCCCCGGGGTGATCGTGTTCGGTCGCGCGCTGTTCGCGGTGCTCGCCCTCGGCCTCTTCGCCCGCCTCGCGGGCCAGGCCTGGCGCGCCCTGGGACCCGCGCAATGGCTGCGCCTGGCGCTCTGCGGCCTGCTCCTGGCCGGGCACTGGGTGAGTTTCTTCATCGCCGTGAAGACCGCCGGCGTGGCCATCGCCACCCTCGGCTTCGCCAGCTTCCCGGCCTTCACGGTAATCCTCGAAGGGCTGCTCTTCCGCGAGCGCATTCATCTCGCGGAAGGACTGCTGGTAGTCCTGGTCAGCCTTGGCCTGGTGCTGGTCACGCCGAACTTCGACCTCGCCAGCGGCGCCACCCTCGGCCTGCTCTGGGCGATCCTTTCCGGCCTGCTGTTCGCCCTGCTGTCGCTGGCCAACCGCAGCAACAGCGGGCAGGTCGGCCCGGTGCAGGCGGCGCTCTGGCAGAACCTGGTAGTCGCCCTGTGCCTGCTGCCATTCGCGGTCGGCGAACTACCGGCGCTACCCGCTCTCGACTGGCTCTGGCTGGCCCTGCTGGGCGTCTTCTGCACCGGCCTGGCGCACAGCCTGTTCGTGGCCAGCCTGGCGGTGGTCAAGGCCCGCACCGCGGCACTGGTATTCTCCCTGGAGCCGGTCTACGGGATCGCCTTCGCCTGGCTGTTGTTCCATGAGACGCCGGGGCCGCGGATGTTCCTCGGCGGCGCCCTGATCGTCCTCGCCATCGTGCTGTCGGCGCGGCTCGGCGCCAGGAACCGGCCGGTCCCGGACAGCGGCTTATCCGCTAACCGGGGCTGAACCCGCCGAGCCTTGCATCCGGGTCACGCGCACCGGATAGCGGAAGGTTCGAGCTGCCCCGGAATGGCGGCGGCGGGCCTCAGGTTCGTTGCGCGAGGCCGGACTCGAGCGCCAGCGCGATGGGCGTGAGCTGTATCTCGGGGTTCTCCGCGAACAGCTCCATGACCCAGTTCACAAAGCAGCGCACACGAACCGACAGGTGCCTGGAGCCCGGGTAGATGACATGCACCGGCGCCGCAGAAAAGTGCCATTGCGGCAGTACCGGAACAAGTTTCCCTGCGCGTACGAATCCAGCCACCGCGAATGGGGCGCCAGGGCAGATGCCGCTGCCCGCCACGCAGGCCGAAATAGCCACGTCGGGTTCGTCGAACTGCATTCCATCGCCGGACTGCACCACGAAACGCTCCGAGCCGGACTCCAGCTCCCACATGAACGGGTTGCGCTCCCTGCCGCTGAACCAGCTCAACCGCCTGAACTGCGATAGATCGTCCGGACTGTCTACACCGCCTATGGAGGCCAGGTACTCGGGCGAGGCATACAAGCCCATCTGGATGTCGCAAAGATGCCTGGCGATCATGCTGGAATCCTTGAGCGCACCTCCCCGGATCGTGCAATCGATGCCGTCCTCCAGCAGATTGCTGATCCGGTCCGAACTACTCAGCCGCAGCTGGATCCTCGGGTAGCGCGCCTGGAAGTCGTGCAGCCTTGGAGCGATCACCCATCGGGCGATGGTGATCAGGGAGTCCACTCTGAGCCGGCCGATGGGCGTCGCCGTCCCGCCCCTGAGCGTGGCCTCCAGTTCGTCTATCTGCTGCAGCAGGACCTGGCATTTGTCGAAGTACGCGCTGCCATCGTGCGTAAGGCTCAGGGCACGGGTCGTACGATTGAGCAAGCGCACGCCTAGATGCTTTTCAAGATCGCTGACGCGCTGCGAAACGCGAGCTTTCGGCAGGCCCAGGGCATCGGCCGCGCGTGTGAAGCTGCCGGCGTCCACCACCTTCACGAAGGTGGCCATGGCGGTGAGTTTGTCCATAGATTGTTCGCGATTATTGAACCAAGAGTAACTTTGGATAATATTTTTCTTATTCTCAATCCCAATTATGGTTCCTTCCGTCCACCCACCAGGGAACCATCATGTCAAAAGCAGTCGTTGTTTATTTCTCCGGATATGGCCATACCAAGCGCGTAGCACAAGCGGCGGCGGAAGGCGCACAGGCTTCGCTGATCGAGATCGATAGCGAGGGCAACATTCCCGAGGCAGCCTGGGACCTGCTCGACCAGGCGCAATCCATCCTCTTCGGCGCGCCCACGTACATGGGCTCGGTGCCTTGGCAATTCAAGAAGTTCGCGGACGCCACTTCCAGGAAGTGGTTTGTTCGGCAGTGGCAGGACAAGGTCTTCGGCGGCTTCACCAACAGCGCAAGCCTGAACGGCGACAAGCAGGTTTCCCTGATCCTCATGCACACGCTGGCGTCCCAGCACGGCGGCATCTGGGTCAGCCTGGGCCTGGCTCCCGCCAACACCTCGGCCTCGAGCCGCGCGGATATCAACAACCTCGGCGCCTCGGTCGGCGCGCTGGTGCAGTCGCCGTCCGACGCGGATGCCCAGGCCATTCCCAGCGGCGATCTCGAGACCGTGAAGCTCTACGCCGCTCGCGTCGCCAGGATCGGACAACAGCTGCACGCCTGAGCCAGGCGCCGATGAATCACCGGCGCACCCTGCGCGCGTCGCTTGAACCTGCAACTACCTCGAAGGATATCGATCATGAAACTGTACTACTCCCCCGGCTCTTGCTCGCTGGCCATCCACATCGTGCTTCGCGAGGCCAACGTGCCTCACGAACTGGCCAAGGTCGACCTGTGGCAGCACAAGACCGCCTCGGGCGGCGATTACTTCCAGATAAACCCGAAGGGCACGGCGCCCGCCCTCGAGTTCGAAGGCGGCTTGCTGACCGAAGGCGCCGCCATCAGCCAATACCTCGCGGATCGCTACGCCCCAACGTTGGTGCCAGCCAACGGAACGTTGGAACGCAGCCGTTTGCACGAGATACTGAATTACCTCTCTTCGGATTACCACAAGTCCTTCACCCCGCTGTTCTACCTGTCCCCTTCGGACGACCCCACGGCCGCGCAGCGCCCAGTGATAGCCAAAGTGGCCTACCTGAACAACCTCCTCGCGGACGGCCGCCCATACATCCTGGGTGACGAGTTCACCGTCGCGGACGCACATCTCTTCGCCCTTACGCGCTGGTGCCCCCAATTCGGCATTTCGCTGGCCCCATTCCCAGCCTTGATGGATTTCATGGCCAGGATTGCAGCCCGTCCGGCAGTCAGGGCCGCGCTACAGGCCGAAGGACTGGAGGAACACCCCGACCAGTGCTGAGCCCTCGCTAGGTACCGGTTCTACGCGGACTGACGCCAGCGCTAGCACAGACGAGACCCGTGGCTGGGTTTCGCAGCCGACGTCAGCCCCCCTGGACTTTCCTGAACGCGTCCCGCTGCTCGAGGCGGACATCCTGGAGATCGATATGTCGAAGAAAATTCTTGTTCTAGGTGCGACGGGAACAGTCGGCAAGCCGTTAGTCGAAGGCCTGCTGGCCAAGGGAGAGGCCGTCAAGGCCGCTTCCCGCGCAAATCGGAAAATGGATGGAGTCGAGAGTACGCCCTTCGATTTCGGCAAACCGGAAACCATCGCCACCGCCCTGGAGGGTGTGGATCGCACTTACATGCTCCTGCCCGCCGGCTACCTGAACGTACGCGATCTGCTCCTGCCGTTCGTCGAAGCCGCCGCAAGCCGCAAGGTGAAAATAGTCTTCCAGAGCGCCTTTGGCGTGGATGCGAATGACGCCAACCCCATGCGCCAAATGGAAATCCTGCTGGAGAAATCCGGCACGCCCCATGTGAACTTGCGGCCGAACTGGTTCTCCGACAATTTCCATCACTTCTGGAAAGCCGGCCTCGACCAGGGGCAGATCGCCTTGCCAGCCGGTGATAGCAGGACCAGTTTCATCGATGTGCGCGATATTGCGGCCAGCGCCATCGCCGCGCTCACCTCAACCGCTTTCGACGGCAAAGCATTCAACCTCACCGGTCCCGAAGCGCTCAGTTATGCCGATGCCGCGGCGATCCTGTCCGAAGTGACCGGCAAGCCCGTGCGATACGCCGCGACATCGGACAAGGCGTTCATCGACATGCTGGAGAACAACGGTGTGCCCGCCGCCAATGCGGCGCACATGGCCTCGATCTTCCACCCGGTGCGCCAAGGCTGGATGAGCGTAGTGACCGACGATGTCATGAAGCTCACCGGCAAGAGACCGCGGACACTGCGGGAATACGCACAAGACAAGGTCGCCGCCCTGACGGCCTAGGGCCGGGCCGCGACGCCTTGGGCCTCGAAAGTCGCTGGCGCCAACCAAAAACGCCTGGGGGCACCAGCATAACCTCTGTTTTTCCAGGTTGAACGGGAGACGACCGTGTCCATGCAATTTTCCAAAGACCATTACTGGGTTCGCCTCGCCGACACCCTCGATGGCCACGCTATCGACAGCGTTGTCGTCGGCGTCACCCCACGGGCACTGGACGGCCTGGGCAACCTGATTTCGGTGATCCTGCCCAACGTCGGCGAGACGTTGGCGCAGGGAGCCGCCGCGGCCGAGATCGAGTCGGACAAAGCGGTGACGAACCTGTACACCCCCGTCTCCGGCGAAATCATCGCCGTCAACGCGGCCTTGCGCGACACCCCGACGCTTGCCAACACCGACCCGTTGGGCGCCGGCTGGTTCTTCAGGGTCAAACTCAGCAACCCGGGGCAACTGGATGCGCTGCTCGACGAGAAGGCTTATGCCGAACTGTTCTGGGCCCCGTGACGACCGATTGGCTGGCCGGCACTGCGCTGGCGGCGCGATAGCCGCGGCAGACCTCCATACAGCCTCAACCTGTGGACTCCAACCATGACACTCATGAACTGCGATCCGGCCACCGGCAGTTGCCGGATTCCCGACGCTGCTCCCATCCTCCCCCAGGGGGCGAAGCAGGCCCCTGGCGGCGAAGTCACGCTCAGGTACATCGGCGACCCCATGTGCTCCTGGTGCTGGGGTATTTCCTCCACGCTCGAAGAACTCGCACGGTACTGCGAACAGAAGGGTATCGGCTTCACCCTCACCATGGGCGGCCTGCGCGCGGGCGGGGGCGACGCATGGGGGCCGGAGTTCCGGGAGTTTCTACGCCGGGAATGGACCCATATCGCCAAGGTCACCGGTCAACCATTCGGTTTTTCCCTGCTGTCGGCAAAGCATTTCGACTATGACACGGAGCCTGCCTGCCGAGCCGTTGTGGTCGCCGAGCAAATGCTCGACCAGAAGCGGCCTGTCGCCTCCGCGACCCTGGCATTTTTCTCTGCCGTGCAGCGCAAGTTCTATGTCGAAGGCGAGGACCCCAAGAACGTGGACTTTTATAGATCCATTTGCGAAGACGCTTCGCTATCGTTCGAAGACTTCCGCGCGCATTTCGCCACTGCCGCTGCACGGCAAGCCGTCTATCGGCAATTCGCCCAGTGTGGAGAGTGGGGCGTACGCGCATTCCCCACCCTTCTGCTTGACCTGGCTGGTGATCTGAAGCAACTGAGTTCAGGCGCCACCACAGCGGCAAGCGTGATCGAACGGATCGAACATCTGCTGGGCGCGCGCACCGACTGAACATCCGGGCCGGCGAGGCGGGTGGCGCAATGCACGGCCCGCCAACAGCATTCTGCGGGCAGGGTTCACCGTCCTCCTTGCAACAGTCCCCGCTGCCCCCTGGCGCCGTTCACCCGTGTCGATGCGACAACGCCAGCGCGAAAGCCCCTGCCAGACTCTCTGCGCTCCGGAATCCGGGGCCTGGAACCATCGCGAAATAAAAAAACCCGGTCGAACACGCGGGGGGAAGGGGTTCGACCGGGTGCTGCGTCCAATCACCGGAGCGTTGGCAGAGGGACGCAAAGGGAAGTGTTCGTTTCCAGCGCCTGCAGCATCCGCTCGCGGGCTCGCGCCAGGCCTTTCTCACGGAACTCCGGGCCCATGTTCATGCCCTCCGCGTGGATGAAGGTGACGTCGTGGATGCCGACGAAGCCCAGCACCTGGCGCAGATAGGGCTCCTGGTGGTCGAGACCGCCGCCGGCGTAGATTCCGCCGCGGGCGGTGAGAACGAAGGCGCGCTTGCCCTGTAGCAGGCCTTCCGGCCCCTGCTCGGCGTAACGGAAGGTCAGGCCGGCGCGCAGCACATGGTCGAACCAGCTCTTCAGGCTGCTGGGAATGGCGAAGTTGTACATCGGTGCCGCCAGCACCAGCACGTCCGCTATCCGCAACTCCTCGGTCAGGCGATTGGAACGCTCGAGGGCGCGCCTTTCCGCAGCGCTATGGCCATCGCAGGGGGTGGTCCAGGCTCCCAGCAATAATTCATCGAGGTGCGGCAGCGGCTCGCGCGCCAGGTCGCGGACCTGGAAGCGATCAGCGGGATGCGCGGCTTTCCAGTGGGAGATGAATTCCGCCGTCAGCAAGCGGGAAACCGAGCCCCGTTGGCGGGCACTGCTCTCGATAACCAGGACACGGGACATGACTCGACCTCCACCCACTGCGATACAACGATGAAGGTGAGGGTAGAGAATGATTAATCGATTAAAAAGTTGAAAAAACCGCTGTTAAATATCGACCATATTGATTTATAAACAGGCAACACCTAGTCTTTCGGTGAGAGAACGCTCTATTTCGCGATCTTGCAGGTCAGCTTGATCCGCAACTTGATGATGTCGCGGCCGAACTGCGCGGTGAAGTTGCTGTTCTGCCCGGGCTGGATCACGCCCTTGCGCACTTTCGGGGTCTCCGGGCCGTTGCGGAACACCGCCGTGCATTCCGCCGCCTGGCCACCCAGGTTGGTGAGGAGGATGGCGCCCATGTCGCGACCGATGTCCTGGGTGCTGTAGGAGACCTCGGTGCCGTTGAGTTGCGGGTCGACCTCGATCGGATAGGCGAAAGCGGACAGGGGCAGCAGCGATAGTGCGAAACAGCAAAGCCTTTTCATGGCCGGACTCCCGGTAGCGACAGATGGAAAAATGGCAACACCCTGAAAACCACGGCATCCCGTACGTCAAGAGAATGGACAGCCATCCCGTACAGGATGCCGACGACACGATAAGCGAAGTCGCCCCTCCGGCGCACTCGTCATCGCCTGCCGGCCGCGGAAACGCCGGCGAGGCATCCCTGCATTCGAGGAGGCGGAAATGAAAGCGCCACGCGTAACCCTGGACCAATGGCGGACCCTGCAGGCGGTGGTCGACCACGGCGGCTTCGCCCAGGCCGCGGAAGCCCTGCACCGCTCGCAATCGTCGATCAGCTATACCGTGGCGCGCATGCAGGAACAGCTCGGCGTGCCGCTGCTGCGCATCGACGGACGCAAGGCGGTGCTGACCGAGGCCGGCGAAGTGCTGCTGCGCCGCTCGCGGCAACTGGTCAAGCAGGCCGGGCAACTGGAGGAACTGGCCCACCACATGGAACAGGGCTGGGAGCCCGAGGTGCGTCTGGTGGTGGACGCCGCCTACCCCACCGCGCGGATCGTCCGCTCGCTGTCCGCCTTCATGCCGCAGAGCCGCGGCTGTCGCGTGCTGCTGCGCGAGGAAGTGCTCTCCGGCGTCGAGGAAGCGCTGATCCAGGGCGCCGCCGACCTGGCGATCAGCGGCCTCATCATTCCCGGCCACCTCGGCGCCGACCTCAGCGTGGTCGAGTTCGTCGCCGTGGCCCACCCCGACCATCCGCTGCACCGCCTGCAACGCGAGCTGACCCACCAGGACCTGGAAACCCAGATGCAGGTGGTGATCCGCGACAGCGGCCGGCTACAGCCGCGCGACCACGGCTGGCTCGGCGCCGAACAGCGCTGGACGGTGGGCAGCCTGGCTACCGCGGCGACCTTCGTCGGCAACGGCCTGGGCTTCGCCTGGCTGCCGCGACACATCATCGAGCGCGAACTGCAGAGCGGCCAACTCAAGCCGCTGCCGCTGAGCCAGGGCGGCGTGCGGCAGAGCCGCTTCTACCTCTACACCAACAAGGAGAAGCCGCTCGGCCCGGCCAGCCAGATCCTCATGGAAATGCTCAAGTCGTTCGCCAACGTACCGCTCAACGCGCCCTTCGCGGCGCCCGAACCGGCCGCCGAGTGAACGCAGATGCCTGACTTCCAGCACCGCGACTGCACCCTCGTCTACGACGACCATCCCGGACCCGCCGAGCGCGCGCCGGTCCTGCTGTTGCACGGTCTGGGTTCGAGCGCCCGCGACTGGGAATACCAGTTGCCGGCCCTGCTGGGCCGCTACCGCCTGCTGGTCCCGGACCTGCGTGGCCACGGCCGCTCCGGCAAGCCGCGCGGCGGCTACAGCATGGCCGGCTTCGCCGATGACTGCGCGGCGCTGCTCGACCGGCTCGGCTGCGGCCCGGTGCACCTGGTCGGCATCAGCATGGGCGGGATGATCGGCTTCCAGTTGGCCTGCGACCGCCCCGACCTGCTGCGCAGCCTGACCATCGTCAACAGCACTCCGGAAGTCATCCCGCGCAAGCCCCGCGAACACCTGGAAGTGGCCAAGCGCAGGCTCCTCTCGCGCCTGCTCAGCCTGCGGACCATCGGCCGCGCCCTCGGCCGGCTGTTGTTTCCCAAGGCGGAACAGGCCGGGCTGCGAGAAAAGATCGAGGCGCGCTGGGCGGAGAACGACAAGCACGCCTACCTGGCCAGCCTCGACGCGATCATCGGCTGGGGCGTGCAGGAACGATTGGCCGAGATCGCCTGTCCGACCCTGGTGATCAGCGCGGATCGCGACTACACGCCGGTATCGCTGAAGCAGGCCTATTGCGAGCGGATCGCCGACGCCCGCCTGGTGGTGGTGGAGGACTCCCGCCACGCCACGCCGATGGACCAACCCGAGATTTTCAACACCACCCTGCTCGGCTTCCTCGCCGATATCGATAAAACCAAGGAACAACCATGCTCAAACGTCTCCTGATCGCCACCTGCACCCTGCTCTTCGCCGGTTCCCTGCTGGCCGCCACGCCTGCCGCCAAGCCGCACGTCCTGATCGCCACCAGCCTCGGCGAGATCGAGGTAGAACTCGATCCGACCAAGGCGCCGATCAGCGTGAAGAACTTCCTCGAGTACGTCGACAGCGGCTACTACGACGGCACCCTGTTCCACCGCGTGATCCCGGGCTTCATGGTGCAGACCGGCGGCTTCAGCGCCGGCATGCAGGAGAAGAAGACCCGCGCACCGATCAAGAACGAGGCCGACAACGGCCTGCTCAACGAGCGCGGCACCCTCGCCATGGCCCGCACCGGCGTGGTCGATTCGGCCACCAGCCAGTTCTTCATCAACCTGACCGACAACGACTTCCTCAACCATGGTGCCCGCGACTTCGGCTATGCCGTGTTCGGCAAGGTGGTGCGTGGCATGGGCGTGGTCGACCAGATCGCCAAGGTTCCCACCACCCGCCGCAACGGCTTCGCCGACGTGCCGAGCGACGACGTGGTGATCCTGTCCGCCAAACGCCTCTGAGTCCAGCCGCAGGGGCTTGATCCGGCGGGCCCAGGACGGGCCCGCTCCAGAAAGAGCCATCATGCTTTATCGTCGTTTCGAACGTCTGATCGACCCGTTCCGCAGTGCTTCCGAACGCATGCCGCCCAGCGAAGTGCTGCGTTTCTATGTCTACTTCCTGCGCCAGGTCTGGCCGGTGTTCCTGGCCCTGCTGGCGGTCGGCCTGATCGTCGCGCTGATCGAGGTGGCGCTGTTCAGCTATCTCGGTCGCATCGTCGATCTCGCCCAGAGCACGCCCAGCGCGGAATTCTTCCGCGTGCACGCCAACGAACTGATCTGGATGGCGGTGGTGGCGCTGGTCCTGCGCCCGCTGTTCAACGCCCTGCACGACATGCTGGTGCACCAGAGCATCAACCCGAGCATGACCAACCTGATCCGCTGGCAGAACCACCGCTACGTGCTCAAGCAGAGCCTCGGCTTCTTCCAGAACGATTTCGCCGGACGCATCGCCCAGCGCATCATGCAGACCGGCAACTCGTTGCGCGATTCGGCGGTGCAGGTGGTGGACGCCCTCTGGCACGTGCTGATCTATACCGTCAGCGCCCTGGTGCTGTTCGCCGAGGCCGACTGGCGCCTGATGATCCCTCTGGTGCTGTGGGTGTTCGCCTACGTCGGCGCCCTCGCCTACTTCGTTCCCCAGGTCAAGCGCCGCTCGGTGGAGGCCTCGGATTCGCGCTCGAAGCTGATGGGGCGGATCGTCGACGGCTACACCAACATCACCACGCTGAAGCTGTTCGCCCACACCCGCCAGGAAGAGGACTACGCCCGCGAAGCGATCGGCGACCAGACCCTCAAGTCGCAACGCGCCGGGCGCGTAGTGACCTCCATGGACGTGACCATCACGGTGATGAACGGCGTGCTGATCACCGGCACCACCGGCCTGGCCCTGTGGCTGTGGAGCCAGGAGCTGATCTCGGTGGGCGCCATCGCCCTGGCCACTGGGCTGGTGATCCGCATCAACAACATGTCCGGCTGGATCATGTGGGTGGTCGGCGGCATCTTCGAGAACATCGGCCAGGTCCAGGATGGCATGCAGACCATCGCCCTGCCGCGCAAGGTGGTCGACCGCGAGGACGCCCAGCCGCTGCGGGTAGAGCGCGGCGAGGTGGAGTTCGAGCACATCGCCTTCCACTACGGCAAGGGCAGCGGCGTGATCCAGGGTCTCGACCTGAAGGTCCGGCCCGGCGAGAAGATCGGCCTGGTCGGACCTTCCGGCGCCGGCAAGTCGACCCTGGTCAACCTGCTGCTGCGCCTGTACGACCTGGAGAGCGGACGCATCCTGGTCGATGGCCAGGACATCGCCGGGGTGACCCAGGAAAGCCTGCGCGCGCAGATCGGCATGGTCACCCAGGACACCTCGCTGTTGCACCGTTCGATCCGCGACAACCTGCTCTACGGCCGGCCCGGCGCCAGCGACGCGGAACTCATGGAAGCGGTGCGCAAGGCTCGCGCCGACGAGTTCATCCCGCTGCTCAGCGACGCCGAGGGCCGCCGCGGCTTCGACGCCCATGTCGGCGAACGCGGAGTGAAGCTCTCCGGCGGCCAGCGCCAGCGCATCGCCATCGCCCGGGTGCTGCTCAAGGACGCGCCGATCCTGATCCTCGACGAAGCGACCTCGGCGCTGGACTCGGAAGTCGAATCGGCGATCCAGGAAAGCCTGGAGACCCTGATGCAGGGCAAGACGGTGATCGCCATCGCCCACCGCCTGTCGACCATTGCGCGCATGGACCGCCTGGTGGTGCTGGACAAGGGCCACATCGCTGAAAGCGGCACGCATGCCGAGTTGCTCGCCCATGGCGGCCTCTATGCGCGCCTCTGGCAACACCAGACCGGCGGCTTCGTCGGCGTCGACTGAAGCCTCGGCACCGGGCGGCGGCTCGCGCCGCCCGGCCTGGGTGACCTTGTCAAAGGCTCTGCAACGGGCCTTTGCGCGGCAATCATCACCGCCGTCGATCTCGACTAACACGCGCTTCGATTTTTTCCGCCAGCGAAACGGTGTTCTTATCGAACCCGTGCCCCGGCTCGATCCCGACGCCTGCCGCATCGTCCCCGTCCACCTGGCGTCGGCCACGGACGACCAAGGATGCCAGTGCTCGGTACCGGGGGTTTCGCCCCATCGCTACGGAGAATCACAGAATGAAACTTGCCTCTGTCGTGTCCGCCGTCATCACCAGCCTCGCCCCCATGGCCTTCGCCCAGGACGTGGACAAGGACCCGGGCCGCGGCCTGCCGGTCGAGGAATACCACTACGGCATGCAACTGGACGTGAAGAATGTCCTGCACCGTACCGACAATTCGACCAGGACCGGCGTAGTGCCGGTGACCGTGGTCTACGAGGACCATAGCGGCGAGCTGCACAAGATCCGCTTCCTCGAATGGGGCGGCAGCACCAGCAACGGCTGAGCGGACGCCACGCCCTATCGTTCCGGCCCCCTTCAGGCCTGGCGGTAGGGCAACAGGCCGTGGGCCTCCTCGGCGTAGGCGCGCACTCCCGCCCGCTCCTGTTCGAGGAACTGCGCCACGGCATCGCGCAGACCGGGATGCGCCAGGTAGTGCCAGGAGCGCGTCAGCACCGGCTCGAAACCGCGGATCAGCTTGTGTTCGCCCTGGGCGCCGGCGTCGAAGCGCGCCAGGCCGGCGCCGATGGCGAATTCCAGGCCCTGGTAGAAGCAGGTCTCGAAGTGCAGCCGGTCGAACTCGGCCAGGCATCCCCAGTAGCGCCCGTACAGGGTGTCTCCAGCGACCAGGCTGAACGCCATCGCCACCGGCTTGCCACGCTGGTGGGCGAAGACCACGCGGATCGCCTCCGGCATGCGCTCGGCCAGCAGGCCGAAGAACTCGCGGCTCAGGTAGGGATCGCGGTCGCGCACCAGGTAGGTGTTGGCATAGCAGAGATAGACGAAATCCCACTCCAGTTCGGACAACTGGCCGCCTTCCCGCCATTCGAACTCGATGCCCTGTCCGCCGACCTGTTCGCGCTCCTTGCGCAGTTGCTTGCGCTTGCGCGAACTGAGGGCCTCGAGGAAGTCCTGGAAGTCCCGATAGCCGCGGTTGTGCCAGTGGTACTGGCAGCCCAGGCGTTCGAGCCAACCGTCACGCGCGGCAAGCAAGGTGTCCGCCCGGGCGTCGGTGAAATTCACATGGATGCTCGACAGACCGCTCGCCTCGGCCTCCTCGCCAAGGGACGCGAGCAGCCCCTGCAACCCTTCGTCCTCGCCCAGCAGGCGCGCACCGGCGACCGGGGTGAAGGGCACCCCTACCAGCAGCTTCGGGTAGTAGCGGATACCGGCCCGCTGGCAGGCGTCGGCCCAGCTCCAGTCGAACACGTATTCGCCGTACGAGTGCGCCTTCACATAGGCCGGCAGCGCCGCGCTCAGGCGCCCTTGCGGATCGCGCAGCACGCGATGGGCCGGGCGCCAGCCGGTGGCGGGCGTCACGCTGCGGCTGTCTTCCAGCGCGGACAGGAAAGCATGACGCAGGAATGGCTGGGCGGGAGGCAACAAGGCGTCCCACTCGGCGGCGTCGATATCGGCAAGGGTGGCGAGCGTCTGGATCGGCATGCGCGCCAGTCTGGCGCGAGACGCAAGGCAAGTGAAGCCGGTCGATGGAAAAAAAGCGCCCGGCGGACCCCGCGATGAAACCGCCCTTCACCAAGCGAAGGCTTCGAACCATCCTACGTAGAGCGCATGACGCCAACGGCGTTATCCGCCGATACCCGTCGCAACGGCGGATAACCGCGATGCGGTTATTCGCCCTACCCCAGGGCGGAGCGAAAGCAGGGAAACCCTCCGCGTAGGGCGCATAACGCCGGAGGCGTTATCCGCCGATACCCGTCGCGACGGCGGACAACCACGACGGCATTCCCGGTCGGGCCCTAGATCATGCCCAGCAGCAACAGGACCAACAGCACCACCAGCAATGCGCCGACGATCCCCGAGGGTCCGTAGCCCCAGTTGCGCGAATGAGGAAAGACCGGCAGGCCGCCGATCAGCAGCAGGATCAGGATGATCAGAAGAATCGTACCGAGACTCATGGGCGTCGCTCCTGTTCGGCTCATGGGGCAAAGGGCGGCAGATTCCGCCCTTGTAGTTCTCGACCCCCGCCGAGCAACGAAGATTCAATAAATTCGCGCCCTCCAGCCTCAGTGGATGACCTTGGGCGCCGGCCCCTTGAGCAGGCGCATGAACATCAGCGCCACCGCCTGGGCGTCGCCGAGGGCGGTATGGCGACCGCTGACCGGCACATCCAGGGCCCGCGCCAGGGTGTCGAAGCGCAGGTCGATGTGTGCGTCGGGAAAATGCCGGCTGATCTTCCGGTGGTACAGCGACGAAATCTCGATGGAAGGGTTGTGCAACTGTCGGTCGAAGAGCTGGCGCAGGTGCCGGTTCAGCACGGCGACATCGAACGACAGGTAGTAGCCGAGCAGCGGCCGGTCGCCGATGAACGCCAGCAACTGGCGCAGGGCCTGCTCCAGCTGCAACTGTCCCTCCAGGTCGGCGCGGCGCAGCTTGTGGATGCGGATCGACTCCGCGTCCAGGCTCGGCGGCGGCTCGACGTAGAGTTCCAGGCGCTCGCCCATGACCAGTTTGCCGCGCCGCACCAGCACCGCGCCGATGCTGAGGATGTCGGCACGACGCGGGTCGAGGCTGGTGGTTTCGAGATCGAGGGAGATCACTTCCTCCGCCTCGACCGCCTCGTGCATCCACCAATACAGCCGGCGGCGCCAGCCCGGCCAGCGGCTGTCGGGCAACTTGACCATGGTGTTCATCGGGTCTCCAGGTGGAATTGACGGGCCACGCTCTGCTTGAACTTCTTCACCACATGCAGGCCGTAGCGCAGCATGTCGCGATCGTGGCGGCTCATGCCGCTGACGTCCAGGCCCTGCTGGCGACCGTCGCGTTGGCCGGCCAACTGGCGGGTCAGGCGCAGTTGCAGGAACAGCTCGAAAGACTCGCTCAGGTCGTCCGCCAGGCGCGCTTCGAGGACCTTGTGTCGCTTCAGCGCCTCGATCCGTGCCAGGGTCCCGCGGGTTTCCAGGCCTTCGCGCAGGGCCAGGGTGCGGATGCCGTGGACGATGGGGAAGATCCCGCCGCGCTTGAGATCGAGGCGGGCGTCCTGGGTCTTCAGTTGGCCGAGGAAGGTCAGCGGCGTATCGAATTGCAGGGCCGCTGCCGCGATATCCGCCAGCCAGCGCTCACCGCCGTCGGCGAAACCGCGCAGTTGCCGACGCAACGGCTCGAACAGTTGCAGGTTACCGGCCACCGGCCAGGCATCGGCCAGGATCGACAGGCGCAACAGCTGCTCCGGCTTGCCCTCCAGCAGCGTCCCGCGCAGCTCCGCCTGCCAGGCCGCCAGCGGCTTGCACCATTCCGGCCGACTGGCCATCACCCCTCCGGGACAGGGCGGATAACCGAACTCCAGCAAGGCCGCGCTGAAGCGCTGCATCATCGCCAGGGCCTGTTCCTGCGGCAGATCGTCGGCCAGGACCAGGGCATTGTCCTGGTCGGTCTTCAGCAACTGCTCGCCGCGTCCTTCGCTGCCCATCACCAGCAAGCAGCAGCGCCCGCGCAGGGTTGGCGGCAGCAACAATTCGAAAAGCCGTTCGAGCAATTGCTCGTTGAGCGCGCTGACCAGCTGCATGATGAAGCGCAGGCGGATACCGTTGCCGGCCAGGGTAGCGATCAGGGTGTCCAGGGTTTCCGCGCAGCGGCGCAGGTCGCCGAGGTCGTCGGCGCGGGCGATGCGCAGCGCCAGGACGTGGGAATGGGTGGAGAACAGGCTGAGCACCTGGGTCAGGTGCAACAGGCCGATCACCTGGCCGTCCTCGGTGACCGCGACCCGCTCGATACGCTGGCGCGTCATGAGGATCATCGCGTCGAACAGGAAATCGCCCAGTTCGACGCTGGCCAGCGGACCATGGGCCAACGGCCCGATCGCCTCCAGCTCGCTGCGCCCGTCGCGGAAGTGCGCGCTCATGAGGTCGGTGCGGGTGACGATGCCGAGCTCGGGCCCGTCCCTCTCCAGCCGCACCAGCAGGGCATCGGCGCCGTGGCTCAATTGCAGGCGCGCGGCGTCGCCGAGGGACAGCGAGGCCTCCACCTCCAGCGCCGGCAGCAAGTGCTCGCGGGCGATGCGGGTAAGGATGAACTCGGCCAGGTTCTGCCCGTCGCGCTGGGCCAACTGGCGCTTGGCCGCCAGGTCGGCCTGGAAGAAGCGGGCGAACCCCGGGTTCTCCCCGCACAACTGGTGGAAGCAACTGGCCGGCAACTCGTAGACGATGCTTTCCTCGATCGCCAGGTAGCGGTGCTTGCTGCTGCCGGAGAACAGCCCGCGGACGTCGAACAGGTCGTCCGCGGCGTATTGGGCGAATACCCGCCCGTCGTCGCCGCGCTCCTCGACCACGCCCTTGAGCAGGACGAACAGCCCGGGGACCGCCGAACCGGCCTCCAGCAAGGTTTCCCCCGGCGCGTAGTAGCCTACGCTGAGGGCCTGCTTGAGGGTCTCGCGCTGATGGGGACGCAACTGGTCGAAGGGCGGCGAGGCGAAGTTGAAACTGTCAGGCATGGCTCATCTCGCTGTGACCGGGACGCTGAAACGAAAGGCGGCGGACCGGAAACCCGGCCGCCGCCTCGGGCTACGCCTTCACGTAGCGCTTAGTGGGCCACCGCGCCAGAGGCGCCCAGGCCGGTCTGGGAACGGATGAACTGCGGGAAGAAGCGCGCCCGCTCCTCGTCGGCCGCCGCCGACTTGTCGGTGATGGAGAAGAACCAGATACCGACGAAGGCGACGATCATCGAGAACAGCGCCGGGTACTCGTACGGGTAGATGGCTTTCTCGTGGCCGAGGATCTGCACCCAGATGGTCGGGCCGAGGACCATCAGGCCCACCGCGGTGATCAGGCCCATCCAGCCGCCGATCATGGCGCCGCGGGTGGTCAGCTTCTTCCAGTACATGGAGAGCAGCAGCACCGGGAAGTTGCAGCTGGCGGCGATGGAGAAGGCCAGGCCGACCATGAAGGCGATGTTCTGCTTCTCGAAGAGGATGCCGAGCACGATGGCGACCACGCCCAGGGCCACGGTGGTCATCTTCGAGACCCGCAGCTCGTCCTTCTCGTTGGCCTTGCCGCCCTTGAACACGCTGGCGTACAGGTCATGGGAGACGGCCGAGGCCCCGGCCAGGGTCAGCCCGGCGACCACCGCGAGGATGGTGGCGAAGGCCACCGCCGAGATGAAGCCGAGGAACAGGCTGCCGCCCACCGCGTCGGCCAGGTGCACCGCCGCCATGTTGTTGCCGCCGATCAGGGCGCCGGTGGCGTCCTTGAAGTCCGGGTTGGTGCTGACCAGCAGGATCGCGCCGAAACCGATGATGAAGGTCAGGATGTAGAAGTAGCCGATGAAACCGGTGGCGTAGAACACGCTCTTGCGCGCTTCCTTGGCGTCGCTGACGGTGAAGAAGCGCATCAGGATGTGCGGCAGCCCGGCGGTGCCGAACATCAGCGCGAAGCCCAGGGAGAATGCCGAGATCGGATCCTTGACCAGGCCGCCCGGACTCATGATCGCCTCGCCCTTCGGATGCACCTTGATGGCTTCGGAGAACAGCGTGCTGACGTCGAAGTTGACGTGCTTGAGCACCATGATCGCCATGAACGAGGCGCCGGAGAGCAACAGCACGGCCTTGATGATCTGCACCCAGGTGGTCGCCAGCATGCCGCCGAACAGCACGTAGAGCACCATCAGGATGCCCACCAGGACCACTGCGACATGGTAGTTGAGGCCGAACAGCAGCTCGATCAGCTTGCCGGCGCCGACCATCTGCGCGATCAGGTAGAACGCCACCACCACCAGCGAGCCGCAGGCCGACAGGGTGCGGATCTGCTTCTGCTTGAGACGGTAGGAGGCGACGTCGGCGAAGGTGTACTTGCCCAGGTTGCGCAGGCGCTCGGCGATGAGGAAGAGGATGATCGGCCAGCCGACCAGGAAGCCGATCGAGTAGATCAGGCCGTCGTAGCCGGAAGTGAAGACCAGCGCCGAAATACCCAGGAAGGATGCCGCCGACATGTAGTCGCCGGCGATCGCCAGGCCGTTCTGGAAGCCGGTGATGCGGCCGCCTGCGGCATAGTAGTCGGCCGCCGAGCGGTTGCGCTTGGATGCCCAGTAGGTGATGCAGAGGGTCGCGCCGACGAAGGCGACGAACATGACGATGGCCGAGACGTTCAGCGGCTGGCGCTGCACGTCGCCGGTCAGCGCGTCGGCCCAGAGGGCCGGAGCGAAGGCCGCAAGGCCGAGCGCGGCAAGGAGACGAGCGATCATTGCTGCGCCTCCTTGAGGATTTCCTGGTTCAGGCTGTCGAACTCGCCGTTGGCGCGACGCACGTACAGGCCGGTCAGGATGAACGCGGCAAGGATCAGTCCGACACCCATCGGGATACCCCAGGTCACGGACGAATCGGGACTGATACGCGCGCCCAGCAGCTGCGGCTGGAAAGCGATCAGCAGGATGAATATCACGTAGAGGCCAAGCATGATCGAAGAAAGTATCCAGGCGAAACGCTCTCGCTTGGCCACCAACTCCTTGAAGCGCGGATTGGTATCAATCCGCTGGTAGATGCTGTCGTTCATTGTTTTTATCCTCACAGCGGGGTGACGCGGAATGTCGTCGATATCCACTGTAGGACGCTGGTGCAAGCGCTCCAGACGACTTTAGTCGTAGCGTTTCGCCAGCCGCTCTAGACCGGTATTCCCGGGCCTTCCGGCAGATTCCGGAGCCAGCCTTCGGCAAGGAAAAACGCCGTGCCCGGTTGCCCGGGCACGGCGTTCCCCAATCGAACCAGCCGTGCTACTGCACCCAGTCCTTGACCCGTCCCGGGTTGGCCGCCACCCACTGCTTCGCCGCATCCTCGGGTTTGGCGCCCTCCTGGATCGCCAGCATCACCTGGCCGACCTCGTTGCCATCCTTCCAGCCGAACTTCTTCAGGAACTCCCAGACCGGCTTGGCCTTGGCTTCCAGCGCCGGGTTGGCGACGGTGTCGACATGCTCGGTATCGCCATAGACCTTCTTCGGGTCGTCGAGGAACTTCAGCTTCCACTTGGCGAACATCCAGTGCGGAATCCAGCCGGTCACCACCACCGGCTTCTTCTCGTTCTCGGCACGGGTCAGCTCGGCGATCATGCCGCTGCCGGAACTGGCCACCAGCTTGTAGTCGAGGCCATATTGCTTGATCGCCTCGTCGGTCTTGATCATCACCCCGGCGCCGGCATCGATGCCCACCACGCGGCCGCCGAAAGCGTCCTTCTGCGCCTGGAGGTCGGCGATGCTGTTGGCGCTCACGTATTCGGGGACGATCAGGCCGATGCGTGCGTCCGGGTAGTTGATGGCAAGGTTGACCACCTTATCCTTCATCTTCTCGTAGTAGGCGCCGTGGGTGCCCGGCAGCCAGGCCGAGAGCATGGCATCGAGCTTGCCGCGCGCCACGCCCTGCCACATGATCCCCGCCGCCACCGGCATCAGCTTCACCTCGTAGCCGAGCTTCTCGCGGATCACCTCGGCGGCCACATGGGTGGTCGCCACGCTGTCCGACCAGCCGTCCACGTAACCGATGGTGATCACCGGCTTGTCCGCCGCGGCCGCCATCCCCACCGCCGCCGACATTGCCAGGCCCGCACTCCAGCACAACAGTCGTCGCATCATTCGCATCAGACGTACCCCTTGTTCTATGCCGACGGGGACGCTCCCCGGCGGTCGCGGCACTCTGCGGTGCCGCCGTCCATCATCGGCGCGCCCGGACGGCGGACTGCTCTGAGAACGACACCCATCGCACCCGATAACGACATGCCTCGAACTGCGCTGCGGCACGCTGCGGATGTGCTCCGAGACAGTGCGATCGAAGCGCTCTATGCACTCGATTGGACAGGCCGATTTCCGCTTGGCCGAGCGCCTGGATAGGCTTTCGCCAAAGAGGAATGATTCTCGATCAAAGGAGAGCAGCCATGCTCAAGACCCTGACCTTCACCGTCATGCACTTCATCATCGCCTTCAGCGTGGCCTATGCGCTGACCGGCAGCATAGCGGTCGGCGGGCTGGTGGCGGCGGTCGAGCCGCTGTGCAACTCGGTCGGTTTCTACTTCCACGAGAAGATCTGGAAACGCTTCGAGAAAGACGGCGCGCCGCGCCCGGCTAGCGCCCACGGCTGGCTGCACCGCCACGCCTGAAGGGAAATTCGCGAGGCATGGCAAAAGGGGAAAAAAACGATTGGAACACTGGCTGCAATAACCCACTGCACTACTGAGGCTTGCAGTTGTCATAGTGGCAGTATATTCACTCAGTACTTTTCCCTCGAAGGGATTCCCCCGATGCCCCACTTCCTCCGTTTCGCTGCCCTGCTCGGCGGCCTCGCCCTCGGTTGTGCCAATCTGGCGCAGGCCCGGGACGTGGACGCCGCGAGCTACGGCTATCCACTGACCAACCCGTTCGAGGCGACCATCGCCACCACGCCGCCGGAACTGCGTCCCGAGCTTCCGCACAGCGAGGACATCGACCAGAAGGACTACAGCCTGAAATTGCGCCCGGAGCGCGAATTCGCCCTGCCGGACAACTTCTGGCCGGTGAAGAAGCTGCGCTACCGCCTGGCCCGCCAGGATCATGCGGCGCCGCTGATCTTCATCATTGCCGGGACTGGCGCCCACTACGCCAGCAGCTTCCCGGAATACCTGAAGAAGCTCTTCTACCAGGCCGGCTACCACGTGGTGCAGTTGTCCTCGCCGACCAGCTGGGACTTCATGGCCGGCGCCTCGCGCTTCGCCACGCCGGGCTTTTCCAGCGACGACGCCGACGACCTGTACCGGGTGATGCAGGCGGTGCGTGCGCAGCAGCGCGACCTGCCGGTGACCGACTACTACCTCACCGGCTATAGCCTGGGGGCGCTGAACGCCGCGTTCGTCAGCCACCTCGACGAAAGCCGCCAGAGCTTCAACTTCAAGAAGGTGCTGCTGCTCAATCCACCGGTGAACCTCTACACCTCGGTGAGCAACCTCGACAAACTGGTGGAAACCCAGGTCAAGGGCATCACCGACTCGCGCACCTTCTACGAGGTGGTGCTGAGCAAGCTGACCCGCTACTTCCGGCAGAAAGGCTACGTCGACATCAACGACGCCATGCTCTACGACTTCCAGCAGTCGAAGCAGCGCCTGAGCAACGAGGAAATGGCCATGCTGATCGGCACCTCGTTCCGTTTCTCCGCCGCCGACATCGCCTTCACCTCGGACCTGGTCAACCGTCGCGGCCTGATCACCCCGCCGAACTACCCGATCAACGAAGGCACCAGCCTGGAGCCCTTCTTCAAGCGCGCGCTGCAGTGCGACTTCGAGTGCTACATGACTGAGCAACTGATCCCGATGTGGCGAGCCCGTTACGACGGCGGCAGCCTGACCCAACTGGTCAACCAGGTCAGCCTCTACAAGCTGCAGGACTATCTGCACGACAGCCCGAAGATCGCCGTGATGCACAACGCCGACGACGTCATCCTCGGCCCGGGCGACCTCGGCTTCCTCCGCCGGACCTTCGGCGAACGCCTGACCGTCTATCCCTATGGCGGTCACTGCGGCAACCTCAACTACAAGGTCAACGCGCAGGACATGCTGGACTTCTTCGCCACGCCCGCTGCCGGACAGACCCAGGTCGCCAGCGCGGCCCTCACCCAGCAGGCAGGAAACTGATCGATGAGCCGAACCGCACACTGGATGTTCGCCCTTCTGCTGAGCGCTGCCGCCAGCGCCCAGGCCGACCAGGCCGCCGCGCCGGCCGAACTGCCGCCACGCCAGCTCGACGGCGACGGTTTCAGCCGTCCACTGGACCAACTCAAGTTCAATCCCGGCCTGGATCAACGCGAATTCGAGCGCGCCACCCTCGACGCACTGAACATGTACGATCCCTGGGAATCCTGGAACCGCCGGGTCTACCACTTCAACTATCGCTTCGACGAGTGGGTGTTCCTGCCCGTGGTACGAGGCTACGAATACGTCACCCCGCACTTCGTCCGCAGCGGCGTGAGCAATTTCTTCGACAACCTCGGCGACGTGCCCAATCTGCTGAACAACCTCGCCCAATTGAAGGGCAAGGCGGCGATGGAAACCACCGCGCGGCTGCTGTTCAACACCACCTTCGGCGTGCTCGGCCTGTGGGACCCGGCGACCAAGATGGGCCTGCACAAGCGCAGCGAGGATTTCGGCCAGACCCTCGGCTTCTACGGCGTGGGCGGCGGCCCCTACCTGGTGCTGCCGATCCTCGGCCCGTCCAACCTGCGCGACACCGGCGGACTGGTGGTGGACTACGTCGGCGAATACCAGGTGAACTACCTCAACGTTCCCCAGGCCAGCGGCGACCACCCGGAGATCACCGCCCTGCGCGTGGTGGACAGGCGCTACAACACCAGCTTCCGCTACGGCCAGATGAACTCGCCGTTCGAGTACGAGAAACTGCGCTACATCTATACCGAGGCGCGCAAGCTGCAGATCGCCGAGTGAGACGAAGAACCGTCGCCCTGTGCGGCGGTTTCTTTTCCTCAGAACAATTCAATAAATCGATAGGAATCACATAAAACTCGCAACCATATATCGACCAGAGAGGACTATCATCGAGCCATACACGAACCAGGAGGTTCCCATGACCCGCTACCGTGATGTCCTCGAACTGCATACCGGCCACCCCGCCTCCGATGGCGCCGGCGTCCGCCTGACCCGCGTGATCGGCGGCCCGTCCCCGGAACGCTTCGATCCGTTCCTGATGCTCGACCAGTTCGATACCCAGAACCCGGACGACTATGTCGCTGGCTTCCCTTCGCACCCGCACCGCGGCTTCGAGACCGTGACCTACATGCTCGAAGGACGCATGCGCCACGAAGACCACCTCGGCAATCGCGGCCTGCTCAAGCCCGGCGGCGTACAGTGGATGACCGCCGCCCACGGCATCATCCACAGCGAGATGCCGGAACAGGTGGAAGGCGCGATGCGTGGCTTCCAGCTGTGGGTCAACCTGCCGGCGAAGAGCAAGCTGGCTCCGGCCGGCTATCGCGATATCGAGCCGGAAGACGTGCCGCGCCTGGAAACCGCCGGAGGCGTGAAGGTCACGGTGATCGCCGGTCGCTTCGACGACGGCCAGGCGCAGCAGATCGGCGCCGTGGAAAGGCCGGACACCGAGCCGCACTACTACGACCTGCAACTGCCTGCCGGCGGCCGCATCGCCCCGCGCCTGCCGGACGGCCATCGCGTGCTGCTGTACGTCTACGAAGGCAGCCTGACGGTGGAAGGCGAACGCCCGGTGGAAATCGCCACCAATCGCCTGGCTCGGCTGTCCGAAGAAGGGGAACTGAGCCTGCGCAGCGAAGCCGGCGCCCGGGTACTGGTGCTCGCCGGCAAGCCGTTGCGCGAGCCGATCGTCCAGTACGGTCCGTTCGTGATGAACAGCCGCGAGGAAATCGAGCAGGCGCTACGCGACTATCGCGACGGTGTCCTGGCCGTCTGAACCGTGCGCGAGCCGCCCTTCGGGGCGGCTTTTTCCTTCCGCCTGTCCCGTCCTGAATAAGGTTTACCGCTCGATCCGCAGGAAGCGCTCCAGTTCCGCCCGCTTGCCCATCGCATCGTGGTAGCCCAGTTCGATCAGTTCGCTGCAATAGCCGCGCTCGAACAACAGGTAGCTCAATACCCCCGCCCCGCTGGCGCGGGTCGCTCCGGGACCGCGCAGGAAAAGCCGCAGCACCCGCGACAGCTCCCGGTAGTGCCGCGCGGCGATCTCGTCCAGCGGCCGGCTCGGCGACACCAGCAATACCTCCACCGGCTCCAGCCCACCCGCCTGGCGGCGCACCTCCGGCGCCACCAACTGGCCGATCTGGTTCATCCGCTGCAACTGCTCGATGTCGCCTTCCAGGCTGTCGATGAAGGTGCTGTTCAACAGGTGGGCGCCGATCTGCGCCAGGCTCGGCGGTCGGTCGGACGGCGGCAGGCCGGTCATGGCACTGTCGCCACCGGTGGCCGGGTTGCCGCTGACGCCGATCACCAGCACCCGCGTGGCGCCCAGGTGCAACGCCGGGCTGATGGGCGCCTGGGAACGCACCGCGCCGTCGCCGAAGTACTCGCGGTTGATCCGCACCGGCGGGAACAGCAGCGGGATCGCCGCGCTGGCCAGCAGGTGCCGAAGCTCCAGGCGGGTGGGAATGCCCAGGCGCCGATGGCGTACCCAGGGATCGATGGTCGCGCGCCCCTGGTAGAAGGTCACCGCCTGCCCCGACTCGTAGCCGAACGCGGTCACCGCCACCGCGCGCAACTGGCGCTGGCGCACCGCCGCATGAATCCCGGAAAAATCCAGCTCACGTGCCAGCAGCTCATGCAACGGCCGGTTGTCCAGCAACGCCACCGGCACCCGCCGCCCCAGGCCGAGCAGGCTATGGCCGAGGAAGCGCGAGGCCTGGCGGGTCACGCCCGGCCAGTCGCTGCGATAGACATGTTCGGTGCGGAATCCCTGCCAGACCGCGGTCAGGCGCTGGATCGCCTGGCGGAATTGCAGGGCGCCGCAAGCCAGGCCAACGGCGTTGATGGCGCCGGCGGAGGTACCGACGATGACCGGGAAAGGATTGCCGGCGCTGTCCGGCAGCAGGTCGGCGATGGCGGCCAGGACGCCGACCTGGTAGGCCGCGCGGGCGCCGCCCCCGGAAAGGATCAGGCCGGTGAGCGGCGGACGTGGGGCAAGGGGATCGGACACAGCGGGGCTTCCGTCATGAACTGCGGCGAGTATAGCCAGACCCCGCGCGCGTCCGGAATGCCCGTCCTCAGCGCTTGCGCCGTTTCGGATAGAGCTTGGCTTCGCCTGGCGGGCGGGTCTTGAAACGCCGGTGCGCCCACAGGTACTGCTCGGGCTGCTGGCGCACGCAACGCTCGACCCACTGGTTGATCCGCAGGCAATCGGCTTCCTCGCTCTCGCCGGGGAAGTCCTCCAGCGGCGGGTGGATGGTCAGGCGGTAACCGCTGCCATCGGCCAGACGGCTCTGGGTGAACGGCAACACCCGCGCCCGGCCCAGGCGGGCGAACTTGGTAGTGGCGGTGACGGTGGCCGCCGGGATGCCGAACAGCGGCACGAACAGGCTCTGCTTGGCGCCGTAGTCCTGGTCCGGTGCGTACCAGATGGCGCGGCCGCCACGCAGCACCTTGAGCATCGAGCGCACGTCCTCGCGCTCGATGGCGGTGGCATCGAGGTTATGCCGCTCGCGGCCACGGCGCTGGATGTAGTCGAACACCGGGTTGTCGTGCTCACGGTACATGCCGTCGATGGTGTGCACCTGGCCGAGCAGCGCCGCGCCGATCTCCAGGGTGGTGAAATGCAGGGCCATGAGGATCACCCCCTCGCCCTTGGCCTGGGCCTCGCGCAGATGCTCCAGGCCTTCTATATGGGCAAGACGGGCCAGGCGCGCCTTCGGCCACCACCAGCTCATGGCCATCTCGAAGAAGGCGATGCCGCTGGAGGCGAAGTTCTCCTTCAGCAGACGCTCGCGTTCGGCGGGCGACTTTTCCGGAAAGCACAGTTCGAGGTTGCGCGCGGCAATCTCGCGGCGCGAGCCGACCAAGCGGTACATCAGCGCCCCCAGGCCACGGCCGAGCATCAGCAGGACGGGATACGGCAACTGCACCACCAGCCAGAGCAGTCCCAGGCCGAACCAGAGCGGCCAGTAGCGGGGATGGAGGAAAGCGCTGGAGAAACGGGGGCGATCCATGGACGGTTCCGACGACGATCAAAGCCCGCCATTCTACCCTGCCCGCCGTCCCGGCGGGACGCCGCGTTGCCGATCGATGCCGCCCCGGCTATCTGCCACGCTTGCGGGCATCCGGCGTTCTCGTTATAAGTCCCTGCAATTCAACGACCGACAAGCCCCATGAGCCAAGCCGACCTCCTCGATCAAGACCCCGTATTCCAGCTCAAGGGCAGCATGCTCGCGGTGACCATCCTCGAACTGGCGCACAACGACCTGGCGAGGCTCGAACGGCAACTCGCCGACAAGGTGGCGCAAGCGCCCAACTTCTTCCGCGACACCCCCCTGGTCATGGCCCTCGACAAGCTGCCCGAAGGCGAAGGCCGCCTTGACCTGCCGGCGCTCCTCGAGGTCTGTCGCCGCCACGGCCTGCGCACCCTGGCGATCCGCGCCGGGCGCGAGGAGGACATCGCCGCCGCCCAGGCCCTGGACCTGCCGGTGCTGCCGCCCTCGGGCGCCCGCGAACGACCGCTGGACATCAAGGACAGCGCCCCGCGCAAGCCTGCCGAAGAGCCCAGCCCGAGCGCCGGTGAAGCCAGGCCCGAGCCGGCCAAGGCGGAAGAGAAGCCCGCCGACCCCGTCAGCCGCCCGACCAAGGTGGTGAAGACTCCGGTGCGCGGCGGCATGCAGATCTACGCCGCCGGCGGCGACCTGATCGTGCTGGCCGCGGTCAGCCCCGGCGCGGAACTTCTCGCCGACGGAAACATCCATGTGTACGGCCCGATGCGCGGACGCGCACTGGCCGGCGTGAAAGGCGACGCCACGGCGCGAATCTTCTGCCAGCAGTTGGCCGCCGAACTGGTCTCCATCGCCGGTAACTACAAGGTCGCGGAGGACCTGCGACGCAGCCCGCAGTGGGGCAAGGCAGTGCACGTCAGCCTGTCGGGTGACGTGTTGAACATCACCCGCCTTTAACGGATACTGCCGCCACTTTCAGGGACCAGAATTCTTACGTTTTTCATTGGGGTGAATCACCTTGGCCAAAATTCTCGTAGTCACTTCCGGTAAGGGTGGCGTCGGTAAAACCACCACCAGCGCAGCTATCGGCACCGGCCTGGCCTTGCGCGGTTTCAAGACCGCCATCGTCGACTTCGACGTCGGCCTGCGTAACCTCGACCTGATCATGGGCTGCGAACGCCGCGTGGTGTACGACTTCGTCAACGTCGTCAACGGCGAGGCCACCCTCACCCAGGCCCTGATCAAGGACAAGCGCCTCGAAAACCTGCATGTCCTGGCCGCCAGCCAGACCCGCGACAAGGACGCCCTGACCAAGGAAGGCGTCGAGAAAGTCATGGCCGAGCTGCGCAAGGACTTCGAATACATCATCTGCGACTCCCCGGCGGGCATCGAGAAAGGCGCCCACCTGGCCATGTACTTCGCCGACGAAGCGATCGTCGTGACCAACCCCGAGGTTTCCTCGGTACGCGACTCCGACCGCATGCTCGGCCTGCTGGCAAGCAAGTCGCAGCGCGCCGAGAAAGGCGAGGAGCCGATCAAGGAACACCTGCTGCTGACCCGCTACAACCCGGAGCGCGTCACCAAGGGCGAGATGCTCGGCGTCGACGACGTCGAGGAAATCCTCGCCATCCGCCTGCTCGGGGTGATCCCGGAATCCCAGGCCGTGCTCAAGGCGTCGAACCAGGGCGTGCCGGTGATCCTCGACGAGCAGAGCGACGCCGGCCAGGCGTACAGCGATGCGGTCGACCGCCTGCTCGGCAAGGAAATACCGCATCGGTTCCTCGATGTGCAGAAGAAAGGATTCCTGCAAAGACTGTTCGGAGGACGTGAATGAGCCTTTTAGACTTCTTTCGCAGTCGGAAATCGCAGAACAGCGCTTCCATCGCGAAAGAACGACTGCAGATCATCGTTGCCCACGAACGTGGCCAGCGCGCACAGCCGGATTATCTGCCCCAGTTGCAGAAAGACCTGCTGGAAGTGATCCGCAAGTACGTACCGATCGACCAGGAGCAGATCCAGGTGGAACTGGAGAACCAGGGCAACTGCTCTATCCTGGAACTCAACATCACCCTGCCGGATCGTTGATTCGCCCAGGGTCCATACTGCGGCGGCCATTGGCCGCCGCAGTCGTTTCACCGAGCCTGCCCGCCAGGCTCCCTGCCGCCTCCCGGCGATGAGCCCGTTCGCTATGCCGCTGTCCCAGATCCGAATCGTTCACCAGGATGACGCCCTGCTGGTGGTCGACAAGCCCACCCTGCTGCTGTCGGTGCCCGGCCGCGCCGATGACAACAAGGACTGCCTGGTCACCCGCCTGCAGGAAAACGGCTATCCCGAGGCCCGCATCGTCCACCGCCTGGACTGGGAAACCTCCGGCCTGATGGTGCTCGCCCGCGACGCCGACAGCCACCGCGAGCTGTCCCGCCAGTTCCACGACCGCGAGACCGAGAAAGCCTATACCGCCCTTTGCTGGGGCCTGCCGGAACTGGACAGCGGGCGCATCGAACTGCCGCTGCGCTACGACCCGCCGACCAAGCCGCGTCACGTGGTGGACTTCGAGCACGGCCGCCACGCCCTGACCTTCTGGCGTGTGGTCGAGCGTCATGAGCGCTGGAGCAGGGTCGAGCTGACACCGATCACCGGCCGTTCGCACCAGTTGCGCGTGCACATGCTCTCCATCGGCCATCCGCTGCTCGGCGACCGCCTCTACGCCAACCCCGAAGCCCTCGCCGCCCACGAACGCCTGTGCCTGCACGCCAGCCTGCTGTGCCTGACCCATCCGCAGAGCGGCGAACGCCTGCGCTTCGAGTCGCCGGCGCCGTTCTGAGCCTGCCCCGCCGCGTCCCGGCCCGCCGGGACGTCGCCCGCCGATTTCCGGTACCCCGTCTTGCCATACAACGACCAGCTTCCGCTTTTTCTGGCCGGCCCCGCCGCCAACGACCTGAACCCCGTCGGACAATACGATAGACTGCATGGATTGCCGTCCGGAGCCACTATGCGCGCAGAACTCAACCAGGGCCTGATCGATTTCCTCAAGGCCTCGCCCACGCCTTTCCATGCTACCGCCAGCCTCGCCCGCCGCCTGGAATCCGCCGGCTACCGCCGCCTCGACGAGCGCGACGCCTGGCACACCGAAGCCGGCGGCCGCTACTACGTGACCCGTAACGACTCGTCGCTGATCGCCATCCGCCTGGGCCGTCGCTCGCCCCTGGAAAGCGGCTTCCGCCTGGTCGGCGCGCACACCGACAGCCCCTGCCTGCGGGTCAAGCCGAACCCGGAGATCGCTCGCAACGGCTTCCTCCAGCTCGGCGTCGAAGTCTATGGCGGCGCCCTCTTCGCCCCCTGGTTCGACCGCGACCTGTCACTGGCCGGGCGCGTCACCTTCCGCGCCAATGGCAAGCTGGAAAGCCGCCTGGTCGACTTCCGCAAGGCCATCGCGGTCATCCCCAACCTGGCCATCCATCTCAACCGTGCCGCCAACGAGGGTTGGCCGATCAACGCGCAGAACGAACTGCCGCCGATCATCGCCCAACTGGCGCCGGGCGAGGCCGCCGACTTCCGCCTGCTGCTCGACGAACAGCTGCTGCGCGAGCACGGCATCACCGCCGACGTGGTACTGGACTACGAGCTGTCGTTCTACGACACCCAGTCCGCCGCGGTGGTAGGCCTCAACGACGAGTTCATCGCCGGGGCGCGCCTGGACAACCTGCTGTCCTGCCACGCCGGCCTGGAAGCCCTGCTCAACGCCGAAGGCGACGAGAACTGCATCCTGGTCTGCACCGACCACGAGGAAGTCGGTTCCTGTTCGCATTGCGGCGCCGACGGTCCGTTCCTCGAACAGGTACTGCGCCGCCTGCTGCCGGAAGGCGACGCCTTCAGCCGGGCGATCCAGCGCTCGCTGCTGGTCTCGGCCGACAACGCCCATGGCGTACACCCGAACTACGCCGACAAGCACGACGCCAACCATGGCCCGGCGCTGAACGGCGGTCCGGTGATCAAGATCAACAGCAACCAGCGCTATGCCACCAACAGCGAAACCGCCGGCTTCTTCCGCCACCTCTGTCAGGACAGCGAAGTGCCGGTGCAGAGCTTCGTGACCCGCAGCGACATGGGATGCGGCTCGACCATCGGCCCGATCACCGCCAGCCAGGTCGGCGTGCGCACCGTCGACATAGGCCTGCCGACCTTCGCCATGCACTCGATTCGCGAGCTGGCCGGCAGCCATGACCTGGCGCACCTGGTCAAGGTGCTCGGCGCCTTCTACGCCAGCAGCGAGCTGCCCTGAGCGCCAGCCTCGCTCACGCCCCGGGCATTCGCCCGGGGCCACTCAGGCGTGCGCAGCGTGCCATTCGCTGCGCAACAGCGTGTAGATCGCATGGTCGTGGGCACGCCCGGCGATGATCTCGTTGGCCCGGATCACTCCGTCGCGCCGGAAGCCCTGGCGCTCGGCGGCGCGCTGGCTGCGCAGGTTCTCGGTGGAACAGCGGATCACCAGGCGCTGCAGGTCGTAGCCAAGGAAACCCAGCTCGATCGTCTTCCCCAGCGCCCTGGCGAGCAGCCCGCGCCCTTGCGCGGACGCCGCCAGCCAGTAGCCGATGCTGGCGCTGCGGCTGTCCTCGGTGAAATCGTGCAGGTCGATGACGCCGACCAGGCATCCGGATTCGACGATCCCGCAGCGGCAACTCCTGCGCTCCGCCCACAACCGCTGGCCTTCGCCAATGAAACGGCGGGTATCGTCCGCGCTCTGCGTCAGTGGCACCCACGGCATCCAGGGCGCCAGGTGCTCGCTGTTGGCGCGCACCAGGCGGAACAGTTCCTCGGCGCGCGGCTGGTCGAGCAGCTCCAGGTGCAGGTCGGACGAAATCGGCAGTATGAACATGCGAGGGCTCCTTTTCCCGGGAGCCCATCCTCGCAGAAGGTGCCGCAGGTCGTCGACGCGTGGCGTTACTGCGGTACCTCGACGCTGATATGGATGGCGTCGTGGCGCCAGAACTCCAGGTCGCAGTCGATCAGCCGACCACGCTGGTCGCGGTTGATCCGGCTGATGCGCAGGGCCGGGCTGCCCACCGCCACCTTCAGCGGCGCCGCAGCCTCGGCATGCAGTGCAGTGGGCACCATGTCGAAACGCACCCGCCCATAGTGGATGCCGTACTCGCTGGCATAGAGTTCGGTCAGCGAGCGGGTCAGGTCGTGGCCGAGGATTCCGGGGAAGTACTGCGCGTTCAGGTAGTGCTCGACATACAGCACCAGCCGCCCGTCCACCCGCCGCGCCCGGCGGATCTGGTAGACGCTGGACAGCGCCGGCAGCTCCAGCAGCTCGCAAACCGCCGCGCTCGCCGGCATCTGCCGGGCCGACAGAACCTCGGTCGCCGGCACCCGGCCCTGTTCGCTGACCATCGCATGGAAGTGGCTGCGGACCAGCGGGTTATAGGCCAGCCGCTCGGGGGAGACGAACCAGCCGCGGCGCTCCTCGCGGTAGATCAGGCCCTGCGACTCCAGCTGGATCAGCGCCTCGCGCAGGGTGATCCGGGTCGTCGCGAACAGCTCGCTGAGCTTGCGCTCGGCCGGCAGCTTGCCACCCGCCGGCAGCAGACCATGGCCGATCTGCTCGCTGAGCGCCCGGCAGATCGCCGTTACGGTGGGTAGCGCTTCGTCACGCATCGACTGCTTCCTTATTGGTCTAGTCCAGCCCCAGCCAGGGGCACTTCCACCGGCCCGCCCTGCGCCTCCGGCTCGTCCGATGCTAGGAAACCCAGATGACCGGGACGTGACAGGCACAAGACAGCGGTCTTCCCGGAAGCGCCCGACGCCCATGGAATCGAGGGCTTAAGCATGGTCTACGCTTCTGCGGATGCAAGCCGCGGCGATGCCAGGCGCGGCTAGCTGACATGAAACCGTCATCCAGCGGCTCTAGATTGGCCTGGGTCTTGCTGATCTAGACCACACCCGCGGCAGTCCCGCCCGAAGGAGCGTCGAGAACTCCCGAGGCTGCCCGACCGAACCTCTCGAACGAAGGAGCACCGAATGAAACGCATGCTTGCTTCATTGCTGGGAACCGCCATCGCCCTCGGCAGCGGCCTGGCGTTGGCCGCCGAAGCGGACCTGCAGGCGCTGGAACAGGCCGCGCGCAAGGAAGGCCAGGTCAACAGCGTCGGCATGCCCGACAGCTGGGCGAACTGGAAGGACACCTGGAAGGACCTTGAGAGCAAGTATGGGCTCAAGCACATGGATACCGACATGAGTTCGGCCCAGGAGCTGGCCAAGTTCAAGGCCGAGAAGGACAACGCCAGCGCCGACATCGGCGACGTCGGCGCCGCCTTCGGCCCCATCGCCGTGCAGCAGGGCGTCAGCCAGCCGTACAAGCCGAGCACCTGGGAACAGATCCCGGCCTGGGCCAAGGACCAGGACGGCCACTGGGCGCTCGCCTACACCGGGACCATCGCCTTCATCGTCAACAAACAACTGGTGAAGGACGTACCGCACAGCTGGGCCGACCTGCTGCAGGGCAAGTACAAGGTCACCATCGGCGACGTCAGCGCTGCCGCCCAGGCGGTCAATGGGGTGCTCGCCGCGGCCATCGCCAACGGCGGCGACGAGAAGAACATCAAGCCGGGCCTGGAGTTCTTCGGCAAGATCGCCAAGCAGGGCCGCCTGTCGCTGACCAACCCGGTGATCGCCACCCTGGAAAAGGGCGAGGTCGAAGTCGGCATCGTCTGGGACTTCAACGGCCTCAGCTACCGCCAGCAGATCGACCCGGAGCGCTTCGAGGTGCTGATCCCCTCGGACGGCTCGGTGATCTCCGGCTACACCACCATCATCAACAAGTACGCCAAGCACCCGAACGCCGCCAAGCTCGCCCGCGAGTACATCTTCAGCGACGCCGGACAGATCAACCTGGCCAAGGGCAACGCGCGACCGATCCGCGCCGAGAGCCTGACCCTGCCGGACGACGTGAAGGCCCAACTGCTGCCCAACGAGCAGTACGCCAAGGCCCAGCCGATCAAGGACGCCAAGGCCTGGGAGGAAACCTCCAAGCGCCTGCCGCGGCAGTGGCAGGAAGCGGTGATCATCAACATGCAGTGACGCGGAGCGCGGCCGCCCTCGCCGGCGGCCGCCCCGCATCGACGGATACCCCGAATGCGCCACGACGTCATCCTCGTCCTGCTGGACGGCCTCAACCACAGCGTCGCCCGCGACTGCATGGGGCATCTCCAGGCCCTCTGCGGCGCCGGCCGCGGCCAGTCGTACCGCCTGGAATGCGAGTTGCCTTCGCTGTCCCGGCCGCTCTACGAATGCATCCTCACCGGAGTGCCGCCGATCGATAGCGGCATCCTGCACAACGACGTGGTCCGCCTGAGCCAGGAACAGAGCCTGTTCCACTATGCCCGCGCGGCCGGCCTGAGTACCGCGGCAGCGGCCTACCACTGGGTCAGCGAACTGTACAACCGCGCGCCGTTCGACCCGGCCCGCGACCGCCACACCGACGACAGCGCACTGCCGATCCAGCGCGGACACTTCTACTGGAACGACCACTATCCGGACTCGCACCTGTTCGCCGATGCGGAAAGCCTGCGCCGCCGGCACGCACCGAACTTCATGCTGGTCCACTCGATGAACATCGACGACGCCGGGCACAGGCACGGCCTCGCCAGTCCCGCCTACCGCAACGCCGCGCGGCGCGCCGACGCGCTGCTGTCGGAATACCTGCACCAGTGGCTGGCGGCCGGCTACCAGGTGGCGATCACCGCCGATCACGGAATGAACGAGGACCGCAGCCACGGCGGCATCCTCGAGGAGGAGCGCGAGGTGCCGCTGTTCGTCTTCGGCGACGCCTTCAGCCGCGACGACCTGGCGCAACCGCTGCAGACCGACCTCTGCGGCACGCTCTGCGAAATCCTCGGCGCCGCCCACGACAAACCCGTCTGCCGGGAGCTGCTCGCCCCATGAAACGACTCTCCGGCAAATGGCTGGCGCTGCTGTTCCTGCTGCCCTTCGCGGCGTTCTTCGTGATTTTCCAGATAGCGCCGCTGGCCTGGGTCGCGCTGAACAGCCTGAAGGCCAGCGATGCCTGGAGCCTGGCCAACTACCTCGAGCTGTTCGGCTCGCCCTTCTACCGCCAGGCGATCCGCCATAGCCTGGAGATCGCCGGCTGGTCGAGCCTGCTCGGCCTGCTCATCGCGGTGCTCGGCAGCCATTCGCTGCGCCACGTCGACAGCCGCCTGCGCGACTTCGTCATGGCCTTCTCCAACATGACCAGCAACTTCGCCGGGGTACCGCTGGCGTTCGCCTTCATCATCCTGCTCGGCTTCAACGGCGCGCTGACCCTGTTACTCAAGCAGGCCGGCTGGATCGACGACTTCAATCTCTACTCGAAGACCGGCCTGATAATCCTCTACACCTATTTCCAGATCCCCCTCGGGGTGATGCTGCTCTACCCGGCCTTCGACGCCCTGCGCGAGGACTGGCGCGAGTCCGCCGCGCTGCTCGGCGCCAACGGCTGGCAGTACTGGCGACACATCGGCATCCCGGTGCTGACCCCGGCACTGCTGGGCACCTTCGTCATCCTCCTGGCCAATGCCCTCGGCGCCTACGCCACGGTGTACTCGCTGACCACCGGCAACTTCAACGTGATCCCGATCCGCATCGGCGCGCTGGTCGCCGGCGACGTGTTCCCCGACCCGAACATGGCCAGCGCGCTGGCCATGGTGCTGGTCGGCCTGATGACCCTGATCACCCTGGTCCACCAATGGCTGCTGCGCAGGAGCTACCATGTCGCGCGCTGATCGACGTCCTGCCGCGCTCTACCATCGCCTGGTGGTCTGCGCGCTGTTCCTGATCCTGGTCCTGCCGCTGGCGGCGACCCTGCTCTACTCGCTGGCCACCCAGTGGTCGGCGACCCTGCTGCCGGACGGCCTGACCCTGAAGTGGTACCTGACACTGTGGAGCGACCAGCGCTTCCTGCTGGCCTTCGCCCGCTCGCTGCTGGTCTGCTTCGGCGCCCTGGCGTTCAGCGTGTTGCTGATCCTGCCGCTGATGTTCGTCATCCACTACCACTTCCCGCGCCTGGACGGCGTGATGAACGTGCTCATCCTGCTGCCCTTCGCGGTGCCGCCGATCGTCTCCTCGGTGGGCCTGCTGCAACTCTATGCCAGCGGACCGCTGGAAATGATCGGCACGCCCTGGGTGCTGGTCGGCTGCTACTTCACCATCGCCCTGCCGTTCATGTACCGGGCGATCACCAACAACCTGCAGGCGATCAACCTGCGCGACCTGATGGACGCCGCCCACCTGCTCGGCGCCAGCACCTGGAAGGCGGCGCTGCTGGTCGTGCTGCCGAACCTGCGCAAGGGCGTGATGGTGGCCCTGCTGCTGTCGTTCTCCTTCCTCATCGGCGAATTCGTCTTCGCCAACCTGCTGGTCGGTACCCGCTACGAGACCCTGCAGGTGTTCCTCAACAACATGCGCAACAGCAGCGGCCACTACACCAGCGCAGTGGTGGTCTCCTACTTCGTGTTCGTCCTGGTCCTGACCTGGGCGGCCAACCGACTGAACAAGGACAAGGCCTGATCATGTCGTTCGTCAGCGTCGAACAGCTCGACAAGAGCTACGGTGCCACCAGCATCTTCCGCGATATCGACTTCGCCGCCGCCCGCGGCGAGTTCGTCACCCTGCTCGGCCCCAGCGGCTGCGGCAAGTCCACCCTGCTGCGCTGCATCGCCGGGCTGACCGAGGTCGACAGCGGGCGCATCCTCATCGACGGCGAGGATGTGGTGCCTTTGCCGCCGCAGAAGCGCGGGATCGCCATGGTGTTCCAGAGCTACGCGCTGTTCCCCAACATGACCGTGCAACAGAACGTCGCCTTCGGCCTGCGCATGCAGAAGGTGCCGGCGGCGGAACTGAAGCAGCGGGTCGCCGAAGCCATCGAACTGGTGGAACTGGGCGAGTACGCCGCACGCTACCCGCACCAGCTCTCCGGCGGCCAGTGCCAGCGGGTGGCGCTGGCCCGCTCGCTGGTGACGCGCCCGCGCCTGCTGCTGCTCGACGAGCCGCTGTCGGCCCTCGACGCGCGCATCCGCAAGCACCTGCGCGAACAGATCCGCCGCATCCAGCAGGAGCTGGGGCTGACCACGGTGTTCGTCACCCATGATCAGGAAGAAGCGCTGACCCTGTCCGACCGCATCGTCCTGATGAACGCCGGACGCATCGTCCAGAGCGGCGACGCGGAGACCCTCTACACCGCGCCGGAAAACGCCTTCGCCGCCGGCTTCATCGGCAACTACAACCTGCTCGACGCCGAACAGGCCAGCCGCCTGCTCGGCCAGCCCTGCGCGCACCAGGTGGCGATCCGCCCGGAATCCCTGCGCCTGGGCTACGAACCGAGCGAAGGCGTGCCGGCGCTGGTACGCTCGCACAGTCTGCTCGGCAACGTGATCCGTTACCGCGTCGAGGCCGCCGGGGTGGAACTCACCGTCGACGTCCTCAACCGCAGCGCAGACCGCCTGTATCCGGCCGGCAGTCAGCTGACGCTGGTCATCGATCGCAACAGTATTCGAGAGGTAGCTTGATGAGCCTGGTGATCTTCGACCTGGACGAGACCATGATCCACGGCGACTGCTCCAGCCTGTGGAGCCAGCGCATGGCGAGTCTCGGCTGGGTCGACGAATCCTTCGTCCGCCGCGACGCCGAACTGATGGAGCAGTACGCCGAAGGCAAGCTGTCCATGGACCTGTACATGGACTACACCCTGCAACCGCTGATCGGTCGCAGCGTCGAGGAAGTCGAGCGGGAAGTGGAGGCCTACGTCGAGGAGGTCATCGAGCCGCTGATCTACAGCGACGCCTGCGCCTGCCTGGCGCGCCACCGCAGCGCCAACGACCGGGTGCTGATCGTCTCCGCATCCGGGGTGCACCTGGTCAAGCCGATCGCGGCGCGGATCGGCGTCGACGAAGTCCTCGCCATCGATCTCGAAGTGCTCGACGGACACTACACCGGCCGCACCCTCGGCACCCTCACCTATCGCGAAGGCAAGGTATTGCGTCTGCTCGACCTGCTGGAAGGAGACGATCGCCAACTGGCCGACGCCTGGTTCTATTCGGACTCGCGCAACGACCTGCCGCTGCTGAAGCTGGTCGGCCATCCGAACACGGTCAATCCGGACCCGACCCTGCTCGCCTACGCCAAGGAAATGGGCTGGCCGGTCAACGCCTGGCGCTGACAGGCTCGCCGCGAAAGCGCGAGCGGATCGCGCTTTCCATCGCCTCGACGGTGCCGAAGCGGCTCCTCAGGCCAGCGATGGGTCCACCACCAGCACGACCTTGCCCTGCACCTGGTTGCTCGCCAGCGCCTCGAACGCCGTCTCGGCGTCGCCGATCGGGAAGGTTCGCTCCAGCTGCGCACGGAGTTTCCCGGCGGAGAACAATGGCCAGACCTTCAATCCCAGCTCGGCAATCAGTTGCGCCTTGAACTCGGTATCGCGGGTACGCAGGGTCGAGCCGGTCAACTGGATGCGCTTGCCTAGCAGTTGTGCCAGGTCCAGTTGCGCCTCGCGGCCGCCCATCAGGCCGATGATCACCCAGCGCCCGTCGCTCCGCAGCAGCTCCAGGTTCAACCCGGCATAGCGGGCACCGACCGGGTCGAGGATCACGTTGAACGGGGCGAAATCGCGCAGCGATTCCAGGCTCTGCTTGCGCAGCGCGCCACCGGCGGCGCCCAGGGATTCGCAGTAGGCCAGGCGTTCGGCAGAACCGACGCTGACCCAGCAGGGGTTGCCGAACGCCTTGCACAGTTGGATGCCGGCCGAACCGACGCCGCTGGCGCCGGCGTGCAGCAGCACTTTCTCGCCGGGCTGCAACGCCGCCAGTTGGAACAGGTTCAGCCAGGCCGTGGCGTAGACCTCCGGAATCCCCGCCGCCTCCGCCAGGCTCAGCCCTGCCGGGACCGGCAGTACGTGGCGCGCGTCCACCACCACTTCCTCGGCCATGCCGCCGCCGGCGAGCAGCGCGCAGACCCGGTCGCCGACCTGCCAGGTGCTGCCCGCGCCCACCTCGCTGACCACACCCGCACACTCGAGCCCCAGCGCCGGGCTGGCGCCGGGTGGCGGCGGGTAGAGCCCGGCCTTCTGCAACAGGTCGGCGCGGTTGAGTCCGGCGGCCGCCACGCGGATGCGGATTTCGCCCTGACCGCAGGACGGGGCGGCGATTTCCGACCACTCGACACGACCTTCGATACCTTGCAATGCGTTCACGCTGCCTCCATAGTGGGGTTGTTACGGCCCGATCACCCAGAGTCGGGCTTTTTGCATTGCGCCAAGGGAACCCGGCGCCGGCTAATAAGGCCTAATATGCGTCATTACTCCGCGATCAGTCGAATCAGCATGAAGCGTTTTCTGCCCCGTACCGCCCTGTTGCTCCTCCTCGGCGCCAGTTCGCTGCCGCTGTTCGCCTCGACCGCCGTCTCCGTCGGCAGCGCCCAGAATTCCTGGGACAGCCTGCAGCCGGACCGCGAGCAGGTCATCGCCAGCCTCAACGTGGTGGAGCTGCTCAAGCGGCACCACTACAACAAGCCGCCGCTGAACGATGAACGCTCGGCCAAGATCTACGACAGCTACCTGAAGATGCTCGATCCGGCGCGGATGTACTTCACCGCCGGCGACATCGCCGAGTTCGATCGCTGGCGCAACAGGTTCGACGACTTCCTCAAGAGCGGCGATCTCGATCCCGGCTTCGTCATCTACAAGCGTCACCTCGACCGCCTGAAAGGCCGTCTCGACTACGCCCTGGCGATGCTCGACAAGGGCGTCGACAAGATCGACTTCAGCGTCGACGAGAGCCTGCTGATCGACCGCGAGAAGGCCCCCTGGGCGAAGGACACCGCAGAGCTCGACGACCTCTGGCGCAAGAAGGTGAAGGACGAGGTCCTGCGCCTGAAGATCACCGGCAAGGACGACAAGGCGATCCAGGAACAGCTCACCAAGCGCTACAAGAACCAACTGTCGCGCCTGAAGCAGACCCGCAGCGAAGACATCTTCCAGGCCTACATCAACGCCTTCGCCCAGTCCTACGATCCGCACACCCAGTACCTGTCGCCGGACAACGCGGAAAACTTCGACATCAACATGAGCCTCTCGCTGGAAGGCATCGGCGCGGTGCTGCAGAGCGACAACGACTACGTCAAGGTCGTACGCCTGGTGCCGGCCGGCCCGGCGGCGAAGAGCAAGCAGATCGCCACCTCCGACAAGATCATCGGCGTCGCCCAGGGCAAGGGCGAAATGGTCGACGTGGTCGGCTGGCGCCTGGATGAAGTGGTCAAGCTGATCCGTGGGCCGAAAGGCTCCCAGGTACGCCTGGAAGTGATTCCGGCGAGCAACGCGCCGAACGACCAGACCAGCAAGATCGTCGCCATCACCCGCGAGGCGGTGAAGCTGGAGGACCAGGCGGCGAAGAAATCCATCATCAAGGTCGACCACGAAGGCCGCAGCTACAAGCTCGGCGTGATCGACCTGCCGGCCTTCTACCTGGACTTCAAGGCCTACCGCGCCGGCGACCCGAACTACAAGAGCACCACCCGCGACGTGAAGAAGCTGGTCGCCGAATTGCAGAAGGACAAGGTCGACGGCATCGTCCTCGACCTGCGCAACAACGGCGGCGGCTCCCTGCAGGAAGCCACCGAGCTGACCGGCCTGTTCATCGACCAGGGCCCGACCGTGCTGGTGCGCAACAGCGACGGCCGCGTCGACGTGCTCAACGACGACGAAGGCAAGGCCTTCTATACCGGCCCGCTGGCGGTGCTGGTCAACCGTCTCTCGGCCTCCGCCTCGGAGATCTTCGCCGGCGCCATGCAGGACTACCACCGCGCGCTGATCCTCGGTGGACAGACCTTCGCAAGGGCACCGTGCAGACCATCCAGCCGCTCAACCACGGCGAACTGAAGCTGACCCTGGCGAAGTTCTACCGTGTCTCCGGGCAGAGCACCCAGCACCAGGGCGTGATCCCGGACATCAGCTACCCGTCCATCGTCGACGACAAGGAAATCGGCGAAAGCGCCCTGCCCGACTCGATGCCCTGGGACACCATCCGCCCGGTGGTGAAGGACGAGGCCAACCCGTTCAAGCCGTTCCTCGCGCAACTCAAGGCCCAGCACGACGCGCGCACCGAGAACAACGCCGACTTCGTCTACGCCCGCGAGCGCCTGGCGCTGGCCCAGGAGCTGATGAAGGAGAAGACCGTCAGCCTGAACGAGGCCAAGCGCCGCGCCCAGCAGACCAGCATCGAGAACCGCCAGTTGGCCATGGAGAACGCCCTGCGCAAGTCCAAGGGCCAGGAGCCGCTGAAGGAACTCAAGCGCGAGGACGAGAACGCCCTGCCGGAAGAGGACGACAAGACCAAGCCGCAGGACGACGCCTACCTCACCGAGTCCGGGCACATCCTGCTGGACTACCTGAACCTCAACTCGGCGGTGGCCAAGCACTGAGTTCAGCGGGAGCGTCATAAAACAGTCATGGGACTGTCGTGAAATACGGGGCCGGTTGCACAACCGGCCCTTTTTCATTGCGACGAGAGCGTTCCATGACCGTCACCGAGCAGTTGAGCGCCCTGGACAGCATCCTGGCCCACGGCGACCTGCACTGCCTGTTCCAGCCCATCCTCTCGCTTTCCGAACGGCGTCTGGTCGGCTACGAAGCGCTGACCCGCGGTCCGTCCAACAGCCCGCTGCACTCGCCCCTGGCGTTGTTCGCCGTGGCCCGCCAATGCGGACGGCTGAGCGAACTGGAACTGCTCTGCCGACAACGCGCCTTCAGCCGCTTCCGCGACATCCAGGGCGACGCCAAGCTGTTCCTCAACGTCTCTCCGGAGTCCCTCCTCGAAGCCGGCCATCCGCCCGGCCGCACCCTGCAATTGCTGCAACAGCTGGGGATCTCGCCGAACCGGGTGGTGATCGAACTGACCGAACAGACCCCCATCGACGACTTCGACCTGCTCGACACCGCGCTGCACCACTATCGCGCCATGGGCTTCTCCATCGCCCTCGACGACCTCGGCGCTGGCTACTCCAGCCTGCGCCTGTGGTCGGAACTGCGTCCGGATTACGTGAAGATCGACCGCCACTTCGTCGACGGCATCCACCTGGACACCGTGAAACGCGAGTTCGTCGGCTCCATCCTGAAGATGGCCCGAGCCTCTCGCGCCCAGGTCATCGCCGAAGGCATCGAACTGCCCGAGGAACTGGCGGTGCTTAGCGAGATGGGGGTTGACCTGGTGCAAGGCTATCTGTTCGGCCGCCCGCAGGAACACCCGGCAAGCGACGTACAACAGATGCTGCCCAGCGCTGGCGCCCCCAGCCAGTCTTCCAGCGACGAGCATGGCGACCTGCGTGCGCTGCTGCTGGAACAGCGCGCGGTCGACGTTCGCACCTCGACCCAGGAAGTGGTGGAAATCTTCCGCCGCCAGGCCAACCTGAACTCCCTGGCGATCCTCGACGAAGAGGGGCGTCCCATCGGCATCGTCCATCGCCACGCGCTCACCGACGCCTTGCTCCGGCCCTTCGCCTGCGACCTGTTCCTGCGCAAGCCGATCAGCCGCCTGATGAGCGACGATTTTCTCGCCGTGGAACTCGGCCAGACCCTGCAGCAGGTCAGCCGCCTGCTGACCAGCCGCGCACGCCAGCGTATCGAGGAAGATTTCATCGTCACCCGCGGCGGGCACTATGCGGGCATGGGCCGGGTGATCGACGTGCTCAGGCTGATCACCGAGGAAAAGCTCCAGCAGGCGCGGCACGCCAATCCGCTCACCTTGCTTCCCGGCAACGTGCCGATCCAGCAATGCCTCGAACGCCTGCTGCAACAAAGGCGCGAGGCGGTGATCTGCTACATCGACATCGACAGCTTCAAACCCTTCAACGATCTCTACGGCTACGCCCGCGGCGACGAGGTCCTGCTGTGCCTGGCACAGTGCCTGAGCGAACGGATCGACCCGGGCAGCGACTTCGTCGGCCACATCGGCGGCGACGACTTCATGCTGGTGCTCGGCCCCGAGGACTGGCGCACACGGATCGACCGGTTGCTGGAAACCTTCCAGAGCCAATGCCGGCGCTTCTACAGCCGCGAGCACCTGGAAGCCGGCTGTTTCGTTGCGCACAACCGCCATGGCCAGCGCGAGGAGTACCCGCTGCTGTCATTGTCCGTCGGCGTGGTGCATCTACCGGCCGAAGCCTGCCAGGGAATGGATGCCGCGCACCTGGCGACGCTGGCCTCCGAGGCCAAGCGCCAGGCCAAGGCGGTGCCAGGCTACAGCCTGCACCTGATCGAGGCCGCCTGAATCGTTCGTTCAGCTATAGACCGAGCGCGGACGCCCGTTGCGCATAGTGCTCGGCGCGCTCGCTGTCCGGCGCCAGGCCCGGGCCTCCATCGCGGTAGAGTTCCGCCAGCTTGCGCGCCGCCAGCGGGTGGCCCGCCTCTGCCGCTAGTGCCCAGTGGCGGCTGGCTGCCAGCGCGTCGGGCGCTTGCCGGCTGTCGCCCTTGAGCGCCTGCACGCCGAGCTGGTAGGCCGCTTTCCCATCGCCCGCGCTGGCAGCCAGGCGCAGCAGGCGCAGGCCCTCCTCGCGTGCGCCGAAGCCCTGTCCACGGAACAGCAGCAGGTGACCGTAGAACGCCTGGGCGTCGCGGTGTCCGAGGTTGGCCATGCGCGAGAACTGCCCCTGCATCCACTGCCAGGCTCGCGGCTGCTTGACCAGCCAGGGCCAGCCCAGCAACTGCCGGGCCACGCCGTAACCGAGGCGGGCGCGCAGGCGCCAGATCCATTCAGAGTTCATCGGGATACTCGAATTCGAAGACACGGACCACTTCCGCCGCATGCCAGCCAGCCGCGGCCGGGCCGTCCGGCGGACCGGAAAAACGCCCGAGGCGCTCCACGCACTCGAAGAAACCGGTGCGCGGCAAGCGGCTTGCGCCCTGGCTGATGACCAGCGAACTGCGCAACGGACGCCCCGAGCGCGCATCCAGCGATGCCAGGTGCTCGAGAGCCGCGGTGAGGGTGGTCATCGCCGGAGTCGGCAGTTGCAGGCGCTCGATCAGCGCCCGGTAGGTGAGCAGATGACGCTGGCGACGCGCATCCTCGATTTCCAGCAGCAGGCTATCCCAGTGTTTACGGCTGATCAGCACACTCAAGGTCAGGCCCCCGTCGCTTTGCCCAGCACACGCTCCAGGGCGAACAGGATGGCCTCGCTGGCCTCGCGTTCGCCGCGTTCGATCATCGCCATGTAGGAAGGACTGATACCGACCTCCCGGGCCACCTGTTCCAGGCTCAGGCCGCGCGCCTCGCGGCGCTCCAGCAGGCTCGCGAATGGCACCGCCGGCGCGGTCGTCTCCACCGCGACACTGGCGGCCGGGCGACCGGCGGCGGCCAGCAACGCCTGGTATTCGGCCCAGGGCAACACCGCGTATTCCGCCTCGCCGTCTCGCGTGATCACTTGGACATTCATGTCGGTCTCCTTGCAAGCCGCCATCTTATCAGGCACCGCGCCGCTGCGGACTGGCTATACTGCTGCCCTGGTCACACAGTCTGCCTGGTGGAGGAGCCCACGGGTGCGCCGGAGAAGTCTTGGTTTGTGCATCCTGCTGGGAGTCGGACAGGCCTTCGCCGGCGAGCTGCGCTGGGGCTTCAGCCCCGCCGACGGCATGCCCTACGTGGACATCGTCGATCACCAGCTGCAAGGCGGCTTCACCCGCCAGTTGGGGGAGCGGGTCGCGCAGCGGCTGGGATTGTCGCTGCGTTTCGTGGAAACGCCGAACCGAAGGATCGACGGCTTCATGGCCAGCGGACATATTCACGTGATCTGCAACTCCAACCCCGGATGGGATAGCAAACCCGAACGCTACCATTGGTCTCCTGCCCTCTTCGAAGAGCAGGACGTCCTGCTGCAGCGCGACGACCGTCCGGCGATCCGCGACTTCGCCGAGCTGCGCGGCAAGACCCTGGGTACAAGTCTAGGCTATGTCTACGCGGACGATCTCATGCAGGCCTTCGCTGCCGGGGAAATTCGCCGCGAAGATACCCGCGACCTGGCCAGTCGCGTGCAGATGCTCAAGCGTTCGCGCCTGGACGCCGCGGTGGACATGCGCCGCCCGCTGCTCTACCTGACGCGCCAGCATCCCGAGCTGGGCCTGAGCGTCAGTCCGCTGGTACTGCAGAGCTATCGGATGCACTGCATCTATGGCGGACAACTGCCGGTCCCCGTCGAAAGTATGGACCGGGTGCTCGACGAGATGGTCAGGGACGGCAGCATCGAGCGCCTGCTGGAAAACAGCCTGCGAACCCCTCAGGAACCCTGAACGCGCTCCGCCCTGGGAGCCGGCAGCTCTCGCAGCGCCTGCTGCGTCTCGACGCCCTGGGCGTCGCGCCAGACCTTGAAGGCATCCAGCTCGGACTGCCAGCGACGCACTACCCAGGCCAGGACGGCGAGATCGTCGAGCAAGCCGACACCGAAGATGAAGTCGGGGACGATATCCACCGGCGAAAGGAAATAGGCCAGCGCCGCGATCACCGAGAGCAACGCCTGGCGGCTGAGTCCGCGGTATTCGCCGCGAACCCAGGCCACCAGCAGTTCCTGCAGCAGGCGCAGGTCGCTCTTCACCAGCTTCAGGCGCGAGCGCTTGCGTGCTACCGCAATCAACAAGGCGGGCACCCGGCCACGGGCCAGGAAACGTTCCGCGATCCCCAGGTAACGACTGAATCCTCGTGGTGCATCCATCCTTCCACCTCGCTCAAGCGCTTGCCGCCGAGGCTCTCCGGGTTATCCACGCATACTGTGGATAACCTTGTGAACAGCCCCCCCTTCCGTCGGCGAGAAGCCCGTCGCTACAGGCTTTCCGACAGATCGGACACTTTTTAGACAATGCTCTAAAAGCATTGAAAATCAAGGGTTTGACCTAGCGCAACGGACAACCCGAGGTCAATACCGTAGGTCGGGTCGACGTGCGACAAATGTGTGCATAAGGGTAACACCGGCCGTGCCCTCGACCTGTTTTCAGACCCTCGCGGCAGCGCCTGGGTTCAGCCGAATCCGCAAATGAAAACGCCCCGTCATGGACGGGGCGTTTCATGCATCGCGGCGGAAGAATTACTTCTTCGCGTCCGCCTTGGCTTCGGGCTGCGCTGCGGCACCGGCCTCGGGCTCCGCGTCCGGCTTGGACGGATCCTTGATGCCGAGCAGTTCCATGTCGAAGACCAGTACCGAGTTGGCCGGGATCGCCGGGCTCGGGCTCTGCGCGCCGTAGGCCAGCTCGCTGGGGATGTACAGCTTGATCTTCTCGCCGACATGCATCAGTTGCAGGGCTTCGACCCAACCCGGGATCACGCCGCTGACCGGCAGGTCGATCGGGCTGCCGCGCTCGATGGAGCTGTCGAAGACGGTGCCATCGGTCAGGCGGCCTTCGTAGTGGACGGTCACCACGTCGGTGGCCTTCGGTTGCGGGCCATCGGCCTTCTTCACGATTTCGTACTGGAGGCCGGAAGCGGTGGTGGTCACGCCGTCGCGCTTGCCGTTTTCCTCGAGGAACTTCTTGCCGGCCTTGGCGTTTTCGTCGCCGATGGCGGCCATGCGCTCCTCGGCACGTTTCTGCAGGAAGGCGAAGGCTTCGGTCAGCTCTTCATCGGTGAGCTGCTGCTTCTTCTTGCCGAGGGCGTCTTCGATGCCCTTGGCGACGGCTTTCGAATCCAGGTCGTCCATGCCTTCCTGGGACAGGCTCTTGCCCATGTTCAGGCCGATACCATAGGAAGCTTTCTGCGCCGGGGTCTTCAACTCAACGTTGGTCTGCGAATCGCAGCCGGAGAGAACCAGACCGACCAGTGCGATCGCTGCTGCCAACCGATGTTGTTTCATGCTGAGTCCTTTAATCTGTTCGCCGCTCGGGCATATTCGATGAAGCCGCGAGCTTAGCAGGCTGTCGCGACCAGTGGCTATGGGCAATAGGAACAGGTGCGCGCGGATAAGTTCAAGGCCGAACTTTCCGAAAAATGAAGGAGATAGCAGAACGAACGCGTGGAACGAGGACAGAAGAACAGCGGAAAGGAAGCGTCGAAAAACGTCGAATTATGAAGCGGGAAGGAAGCGCAAGAGATACAGCGAAGGAAGGAAATGGCGCAGCGGACGGGACTCGAACCCGCGACCCCCGGCGTGACAGGCCGGTATTCTAACCGACTGAACTACCGCTGCGCGTAACTTGCGAGATTGGTGGGTGATGACGGGATCGAACCGCCGACCCTCTGCTTGTAAGGCAGATGCTCTCCCAGCTGAGCTAATCACCCTTCACTCTCGAAGTGGGGCGCATTCTACGGAGCGATTCGGCCCCTGGCAAGCCCCTCGATGAAAAAAATTTTCTGCCGTTCCAAGGAGTTAGCGACGGACCGGGGTTGGCCTGAGCCGCCAGCGGCGGAATAATGGGTCCTTTGTGCCCGGAGAGAACGACCCCATGTGGTTCCGCAATCTGCTCGTCTACCGCCTCACCCAGGATCTGCAACTGGATGCCGATTCCCTCGAGAAAGCCCTCGGCGAAAAACCCGCCCGCCCCTGCGCCAGCCAGGAGCTGACCACCTACGGCTTCACCGCGCCGTTCGGCAAAGGCCCGGACGCACCGCTGGTACACGTCAGCCAGGACTTCTTCCTGATCTCGGCACGCAAGGAAGAGCGCATCCTGCCGGGCAGCGTCGTGCGTGACGCACTGAAGGAAAAGGTCGACGAGATCGAAGCCCAGCAGATGCGCAAGGTCTACAAGAAGGAACGCGACCAGTTGAAGGACGAGATCGTCCAGACCCTGCTGCCGCGCGCTTTCATCCGCCGCTCCAGCACCTTCGCCGCGATCGCGCCGAGCCTCGGCCTGATCCTGGTCGACTCGGCCAGCGCGAAGAAGGCCGAAGACCTGCTCTCGACGCTGCGCGAAGCGCTCGGCTCCCTGCCGGTACGCCCGCTGAGCGTGAAGGTCGCGCCGACCGCGACCCTCACCGACTGGGTCAAGACCCAGGAAGCCGCCGGCGACTTCCACGTGCTCGACGAATGCGAGCTGCGCGACACCCACGAGGACGGCGGCGTGGTCCGTTGCAAGCGCCAGGACCTGACCAGCGAGGAAATCCAGCTGCATCTCACCGCCGGCAAGCTGGTCACCCAGTTGTCCCTGGCCTGGTCGGACAAGCTGTCCTTCGTCCTCGACGACAAGCTGGCGGTCAAGCGCCTGCGCTTCGAAGACCTGCTGCAGGAGCAGGCGGAAAAGGACGGCGGCGAAGACGCCCTCGGCCAGCTCGATGCCAGCTTCACCCTGATGATGCTGACCTTCGCCGAATTCCTTCCGGCGCTCTTCGAGGCCCTCGGCGGCGAAGAAATCCCCCAGGGCGTCTGACGCCCCGCTCTCCCGGCGGCGCCCGCCGCTGGGAGAGTCGCGCCCGGCATGGCAGACTGGCGGCCGTCCAATAACAAGGAAAGCCCATGCGTGCCCTGACCGCCCTGAGCCGTTTCGTCAGCGCCAGCTTCCCGTTCTGGGTCCTGCTGTTCGCCATCCTCGCCTTCTTCCAGCCGGCCTGGTTCCTCCCGCTCACCGTCGCCATCGCGCCGCTGCTCGGCCTGGTGATGTTCGGCATGGGCCTGACGCTCAAGGGCGAAGACTTCCGCGAGGTCGCCCGGCACCCCATACGGGTGCTGATCGGCGTGCTGGCCCAGTTCGTCATCATGCCCGGCCTGGCCTGGCTGCTCTGCCGCCTGTTGCAGTTGCCGGCGGAGATCGCGGTGGGCGTGATCCTGGTCGGCTGCTGCCCCGGCGGCACCGCTTCCAACGTGATGACCTGGCTGTCCCGTGGCGATGTCGCCCTGTCGGTGGCGATCACCTCGGTGACCACCCTGCTCGCCCCGCTGGTCACGCCGGCGCTGGTCTGGCTGCTGGCTTCGGCTTGGCTGCCGGTGTCGTTCGCGGCGATGTTCCTGTCGATCCTCCAGGTGGTGCTGGTGCCCATCGCCCTCGGCCTGCTGGCACAGCGCCTGCTCGGCGAGCGCACCCGGCAGGTGGCGGAGGTGCTGCCGCTGGTCTCGGTATTCAGCATCGTGGTGATCATCGCCGCGGTGGTGGCCGCCAGCCAGGCGCGGATCGCCGAGTCCGGCCTGCTGATCATGGCCGTGGTGATGCTGCACAACGGCTTCGGCCTGTTGCTCGGCTATCTCACCGGCAAGCTGACCGGCATGCCGCTGGCGCAGCGCAAGGCCCTGGCCATCGAAGTCGGCATGCAGAACTCGGGGCTCGGCGCGGCGCTGGCCAACGCCCACTTCTCGCCCCTGGCAGCGGTGCCCAGCGCGCTGTTCAGCGTCTGGCACAATCTCTCCGGTTCGCTGCTGGCCGCCCTGTTCCGGCGCATGGAAGATACGCCGCGTTGAGCTGGATCCCGGTCGGGAAGCCTTGTCCCGACCGATGAACCATGCAAAATACCGCACGCAGTGAGGACGACCTCACCACCCGCCTCCGGCCGGTGACCGAATGGGGACGGCCCCGCCACCCGTTGCCCTGGAGATCGCCATGTCCTGGATCATCCTGTTTTTCGCCGGCCTGTTCGAAGTGGGCTGGGCCGTTGGTCTGAAATACACCGAAGGCTTCAGCAAGCCGCTTCCCACGGTCCTCACGGCGCTCGCCATGCTGGTCAGCCTGGGCCTGCTCGGCCTGGCCATGAAGCACCTGCCGCTGGGCACCGCCTATGCCGTCTGGACCGGGGTCGGCGCGGTCGGCACGGTAATCGCCGGGATCGTCCTGTTCGGCGAATCCATGGCATTGCTGCGCCTGGCCAGCGTCGCGCTGATCGTCTGCGGACTGGTCGGCCTCAAGCTGAGCCATTAGACATCCATCGAATATGCTCCGAGGGGTATCGCTTTCCGCAGTTTTATCGCGTACTCTGCGACCACTGTGCTTGCTTGGGTCACAGTGAATCGTGACCTGGTGTGGTAGATCTCGGTCCGCTCATCGCCTCGGCTCCTCGTACTCTTTGCAACTCAGTACCTACCGGCTCGGATATTTCCGTCGCCGCAATCAACTTTGTTTCAGGAGTTACACCATGTCGAATCGTCAGAACGGCACCGTAAAATGGTTCAACGACGCCAAAGGCTTCGGCTTCATCACCCCGGAAAGCGGTAACGACCTGTTCGTTCACTTCCGTTCCATCCAGGGCACCGGCTTCAAGAGCCTGCAGGAAGGCCAGAAGGTTTCCTTCGTGGTCGTCAACGGCCAGAAAGGCCTGCAAGCCGACGAAGTACAAGTTATCTAACTTGTAGTTCGCCAAAAAAAGCCCCGGCATCGCCGGGGCTTTTTCGTTTCTGCGGATCGATCAGCGAGCTTCGCCGCGCAAGCTCGTCACCCGCGCCTGCAGGTCGAGGCGCTCCACCGCCTCCGGCGCCACCGATTCGCCGGCCACCAGGCTTACCCGCGACCACAGGCGGCGGAAGAAGCCCTTGTTCGGGTCGCGGCTGAAGAAGCTGCCCCACAGACCCTGCAGCGCCATGGGGATCACCGGAACCGGGGTTTCCTCGATGATCCGCTCGATCCCGGCGCGGAACTCATTCATCTCGCCGTCGGCGGTCAGCTTGCCCTCAGGGAAGATGCACACCAGCTCCCCGTCCCTCAGGTAGTCGGCGATGCGCTGGAAGGCGCGTTCGTAGATCCCTTCGTCCTCGTGGCGCGCCGCTATGGGCACCGCGCCGGCGGTGCGGAAGACGAAGTTGAGCACCGGCAGCGAGAAGATCCTGTAGTACATGACGAAGCGCACCGGCCGCCGGATCGAGCCGGCGATCAGCAGCGCGTCCACGTACGAGACGTGGTTGCACACCAGCACCGCCGCTCCCTCGTCCGGGATCGCCTCCAGATTCACATGCCGGACCCGGTACATGGTGTGGCTGAGCAGCCAGACCAGGAAGCGCATGGTGAATTCCGGGACGATCTTGAAGATGTACACGTTCACCGCGACGTTCATCAGCGACAGAGCGAGAAACAGCTGCGGGATCGACAGCTTGGCGACGCTGAGGAAGAGGATCGAGACCAGCGCCGCGGCGACCATGAACAGGGCGTTGAGGATGTTGTTGGCGGCGATCACCCGGGCCCGCTTGTCTTCGTCGGTGCGCGCCTGGATCAGGGCGTACAGCGGTACGATGTAGAAGCCGCCGAAAATGCCGATGAACAGGATGTCGGCCAGCACCGCCCAGGTCTCATGGTGGCGCAGCACCGCCAGCCAGTCGTAGGGCGCCTCGCCTGGGGGAATGCCGCCGGCGTGCCACCAGAGGAGGATGCCGAAGACGGTCAGGCCGATCGAGCCGAACGGCACCAGGCCGATCTCCACCTTGCGACCGGAAAGCTTCTCGCACAGCATCGAGCCCAGCGCGATGCCCACCGAGAACACGGTGAGGATCAGGGTCACCACGCTTTCGTCGCCGTGCAGCCATTCCTTGGCGAAGGTCGGGATCTGCGTCAGGTAGACCGCGCCGAGGAACCAGAACCAGGAGTTGCCCACCAGCGAGCGCGAGACCGCCGGGCGCTGGCCGAGCCCCAGGCGGAGGATGCTCCAGGACTGGGCGAAGATGTTCCAGTCGAGCTTCAACCCCGGCAGCGCCGCCGCCGCTCGCGGAATGCCGCGGCTGGCCAGGTAGCCGCAGGCGGCCACCAGCACCACCGCGGTGGCCACCGCCGCCGCGTAATGCGCATGGGACATCAGCACGCCGGCGCCGATGGTGCCGGCCAGGATCGCCAGGAAGGTGCCCATCTCCACCAGCGCGTTGCCGCCGACCAGTTCGTCCTCGTGCAGGTGCTGGGGCAGGATCGAATACTTCACCGGGCCAAATAGCGCCGAGTGGGTGCCCATGGCGAACAGCGCGACGAACATCAGCGGCAGGCTGCCGAAGACGAAGCCGGCAGCGCCGACCAGCATGATGCCCACCTCGGCCAGCTTCAGCGCGCGCATCAGCGCGTCCTTGTTGTACTTCTCGCCGAACTGTCCGCCCAGTGCCGAGAACAGGAAGAACGGCAGGATGAACAGCAGCGCGCAGAGGTTGACCAGCAGGCTGCGGTCGCCGCTGACGCTGAGGTGATAGAGGATGGCGAGGATCAGCGACTGCTTGAAGATGTTGTCGTTGAAGGCGCCGAGCAGCTGGGTGATGAAGAACGGCAGGAAACGCCGCTTGCCCAGCAGGGCGAATTGCGAATGTTGGGTCATCGTCCTTGTTACCTTGCGTGGCCGCCGAAAGGAAGCCCGTCATCGATTGGACTGCATGGACCGCGGATCAGGCCACAGCGTTCCGATGGAAATTCCGCGCCCATCATAGAACAGGCGTCCGCGTTGCCGCAGGACGCCTGTCGTCGGACGATGCGCCAAGTCGCATCCGAATATTCAGAAACCGACGCTGGCCTGCATGAACAGCGTTCGCGGCTGACCCACGTAGATTCCCGAATTGTTGTCGCTGGAGCGGGTGAAATACTGCTTGTCGAACAGGTTCTTCACCCCGAGGCCGAGCTTCAGGTTCGACGCCTGCGGGCCGAAGTCGTAGCCGACGCGGGCATTCCAGGTCACGTAGCCGGGAATGTCGCCGTACTGGCCGTCGGCGCTGGGCTCGGTGATGTAGTTGTGGGTGAAGTTGCCCTGGCTGTCGGTGCTCAGCCCTGGCGCGCGCTGCATGGACTGGGCGAAGGCGTCGAGGTTGTAGGTCCAGTGGTCGACCTCGTAGCGCACCCCGGCGGTGGCCACCTGGCGCGAGTAGAGCGGCAGGTCGCGCCCCTTGAAGGAGGGAATGTCGCCTTCGTAGGTGGCGCGGGTATAGGTGAGGCTGCCGTAGACCGACAGGCCGTCCAGGCGCGGATCGAGAGCGGCGAAGTCATAGTGGCCGGAAGTCTCGATGCCCTGGTGCTTGGTGGCGCCGAGGTTGGTCCAGCCGACGTCGTTGCTGACGTACTGCAGCTCGTCGTCGAAGTCGATGTAGAACAGCGTGATCTCGCCGCCCCAGCTGCCGTTGTCGTAGCGCGTGCCCAATTCGTAGGTCTTGGCCTTCTCCGGCTCCAGGCCGGCGGCGGTATCGTTGCCGCTGCCGCCCTGGCCGAGCTGGAAGTACTGCAGGCTGCCGAACGATTCGGAGTAGTTGGCGAACAGCTTCCACTCGTCGCTCAAGTGATACATCAGGCTCAGCGCCGGCAGCGGTTCGTTGTAGTCCTTGCTGCGCTTCTTCTCCTGCACCGGCTTGCCGTTCAGGCCGAGCACCGGGCGGTCGCGCCAGTCGCTGTCGATCTTCTCGAAGCGGATGCCGGGGGTGATGGTCCAGTTGCCGACATCGATCTTGTCGTCGATGTAGAAGGCGCTGGCCTCGGTACCGCCGGTACGGTCCTGGTAGGTATGGCCGTCCGAGCCGGGACGCACGGTCGGCACATTGTCGACCAGGGCCAGCTGGCTGGCGCGCTCGTTCATCGCTTCCTTCAGGTAGCGGTAGCCGATGCCGACCTCCTGGGTGGTCGGGCCGGCGAAGAAGATCCGCGAGACCCGCGGCTCCACCGCGAACACATGGTAGTCGCGCGGGTACGAGGTGATGGTCCTGAGGTTGCGCGCGGCGATGCTGCTGCCGCGGAAACTGTCGCTGTAGTAGGTGAGCACCTCGAACTGGGTGAGGTCGTCGACCTGGCGGGTGTACTTCAGCGAGAAGTCCTTGCGCCGACCACGGAAGTTGTCCCAGTCGCGCACCGACTGGAAGGGATCGTCGTCGTACTGCGCCTGGGTCAGGCCGCCCGGCATATCGGCGTAGGCGTCGTAGTAGTGGAAGTTGGCCGCCAACTGGTCGCTGTCGGTGAGCTGCCAATGGGTCTTGAGCAGCACGTCGTCGATATCGTTGTCGTTGTTGCCGTCGCGGTAGTCGGCGCCCTTCACCCCGGAATACAGCAGCGCCACGCCCAGGCCGTTGTCGGCGGTCCCGCCGAGGAACGCCTGGTTGAGCTTCTTCCAGCCGCCGTGGCCGGCATGCTCGATGGTGGTGCCGATTTCGCCGGAGAACTTCTCCGGAATCGCCCGGGTCACGAAGTTGATCACCCCGCCGACGTTCTGCGGGCCGTAGCGCACCGAGCCGGCGCCGCGCACGACGTCGATGCTCTCCAGGTTGCCGATGGACAGCGGCATCATCGACAGCTGCGGCTGGCCGTAGGGCGCCACCGCCGCCGGCACGCCGTCGATCATCACCGTCGAGCGCGGCGACAGGCGTGAAGTCAGGCCACGCACCCCGACGTTCAGGGAGATGTCGCTGCCGCCGGTACCGTTGTTGTCCTGCACTTGCACGCCGGGCACCTTGCGCAGCACGTCACGGACGCTCTGCGCACCGCTCTCGAGCATTTCCCGACGACGCACCACGCTGCGCGCGCCGGGATGGTTCTGCACCACCGCCTGGTCGGCTTCGCCCAGCCAGTCGCCGACCACGGTGACCGTGCCCAGCTCCTTGGCTTCCTCTTCGGCCTGCGCTGCCTGCATGGACACACCCAGCGCGATGGCGACGGCCAGGCGCGACAACGAACTCACGGACGACATCGAGGCTCCCCCAGGGACGCAGGAAAAAGTGGGGCGCAAAATTACGGCAAATCGTAAAGAACGTAAATACAAATGATTTGCAAATGTGAGCTTGACTTATTCGTATGTCGTCAAGGACGAGCGCGCGCAGGCCGAGCGGTATTCACCCGGTGCCACCCCGTAGGCCTGCTTGAACTGGCGACCGAGGTGGCTCTGGTCGGCGAAGCCCAGCTCCAGGGCCACCTCCAGCGGCGCCCGGCCGCTCTTGAGCAGTGCCCTGGCCTGCTCCAGGCGGCGCTGTCTGAGCCAGGCGTGGGGCGGCATGCCGGTGGCGCGACGGAAGACCCGGGCAAAATGGAACGGGGACAGATTGACCGCCGCCGCCAGTTCCTCCAGCGAAGGCGGATCGAGCAACCGCGCCGCCAGCAGTTCGCGGGCGCGGGCCACCGCCAACGGCTCCTGCCCGGCCTTCGGCGCTTCTGGCAGGCGGGCGTGGCGACGGAACAGGGCGAGCACCGTCTCGCGCCAGCGGGTCTGGGTTTCCAGGCTGCCGGCATGCTCGGCCAGCAGGCGGTGCAAGTGGACGAAGGCGCGTGCCAGGGGCTGGTCGTGGATCACGCTGTCGGCGAAACGCGGCACGCCGCCATGATGGATTTCCAGCTCGTCGAGAATCCCGTCGATCTGCTCCATCTCCGGGTAGTAGCCGCGATAGAGCCAACCGGCATCATGGGCCTTGGAGCCGGTGTGCACTTCGTCGGGGTTGATCAGCACCATGCTGCCCAGCGGGGCCAGGTGCTCGCCGCCACGATGGCGGAAGCGCTGCGCGCCCTGCTCGATGATGACCAGGGCGAAGCTGCTGTGCACGTGCGGCGCGAAGCGCTGCTCCACATAGCGCGCGTGCAGCAGTTCGACGCCGCCCAGTTCGGCGGCGCGCCAGAAATGCGTGTGTTCTCCGCTCGTCTCGTCCGGCACTGCCGTCTCCTCGTTCGCCCGGACGGGCCGCCCAGCATACCGCAGGAGCGACGGAACCGGCTTCAGCCGGTGAAGCTGGCTTCCAGCGCCGCCTTGACCTGCGGCCATTCGTGGTCGGTGATGCTGTAGACGAAGGTGTCGTCTAGCCGCCCGCCGGCCAGCCGCCGGTGGTTGCGCAGCACGCCCTCGCGCTGCGCGCCGAGCTTGTCGATGGCGCCCTGGGCGCGCAGGTTGCTCGCCGCCGTGCTGAGCTGCACGCGGACCATGCGCAGGTTGTCGAAGGCATGCTTGAGCATCAGGTACTTGATCATGCGGTTCAGGCCGCTGCCGTGCTGGGCCTGGTCGAGCCAGGTCCAGCCGATCTCGCAGGCCGGCAAGGCGGGAAGGAATTCGGCGAAGCGCGTGGTCCCGACCAGTTGCACGCCGAGGCGGACGGCGAGCGGCAACGCCCTGCCCTCGCGCTGCTCGGCGAGGCTCTGGCGGTACCAGTCCGGCCGCGTCGGTCCGTCCATGTACTGCAGCGCCTCGCGGTTGGCTTCGGCGAGGCTCACCAGCTCGGGAATGTCCGCTTCCACCAGCGGCTCGAGACGCAAGGCTCCGCGCTGCAGGGTGATCGGTAGCGGCTTGAACATGGGCGCCCTCCTCGACATCGACGCAAAACTCCGCTCCCATCAGAGCGTAGCGGCCGCGTTTAGTGCCGCAGCCGAAACCGGCTACGATGAACGGACAGCCGGCCGCCGGGGCCGTCCGCGCTCACGCAGCCCGGCACGCTACCAACTCCGCGCGTCCGGCTCAAGCATGCGTGCGACCTTGGTCGCAGGCGGCCTGACGCGCGGGCCGACAAGTGCGAAACTGGCGCGAAAGCAAGACCCCCGCCTCACGCCAGCTTCACGCGGGGACATCATCGGAGTTCGCATGTCGCTGTCCATCGGGCTGATCGCCGTGGTCGCCCTGGTCTACATGGCCATCCTGTTCGCCATCGCCTTCTATGGCGACCGTCGCCGCACCCCGCTCTCACCCCGCCTGCGCGCCTGGGTCTACAGCCTCTCCCTGGCAGTGTACTGCACCAGTTGGACCTTCTTCGGCGCGGTCGGGCAGGCCACCGACCAGCTCTGGTCGTTCCTGCCGATCTACCTCGGACCGGTGCTGCTGATGCTGTTCGCGCCCTGGGTGCTGCAGAAGATGATCATGATCAGCAAGCAGGAGAACATCACCTCCATCGCCGACTTCATCGCCGCCCGCTACGGCAAGTCGCAGGCGCTGGCGGTGGTGGTGGCGCTGATCTGCATGGTCGGCGTACTGCCCTACATCGCCCTGCAACTGAAAGGCATCGTCCTCGGGGTGAATCTGCTGATCGGCTCCGGGGCCGACTCCACCGGTACCCGCGCCCAGGACACGGCGCTGATCGTGTCGCTGGTGCTGGCGCTGTTCACCATCGTCTTCGGTACCCGCAGCCTGGATGTCACCGAACACCACCGCGGCATGGTCCTGGCCATCGCCTTCGAGTCGCTGGTCAAGCTCACCGCCTTCCTCGCCGTGGGCATCTTCGTCACCTTCGGCCTCTACGACGGCTTCGCCGATCTCTTCTCCGAGGCCCGCGCCGCGCCGCAGTTGGCCGACTACTGGGAAGAGACCGTGCACTGGCCGGCGATGCTGCTGCAGACCGGCGTGGCGATGACCGCGATCATGTGCCTGCCGCGGCAATTCCACGTCACCGTGGTGGAGAACATCGAGCCGCGCGACCTCAACCTGGCGCGCTGGGTGTTCCCCATCTACCTGGTGCTGGCCGCGTTGTTCGTGGTGCCGATCGCCCTCGCCGGCCAGTTGCACCTGCCCGCCGGGGTAATGCCGGACTCCTTCGTCATCAGCCTGCCGCTGGCCGAGGCGCACCCGGCGCTGGCCCTGTTGGCGTTCATCGGCGGCGCCTCGGCCGCCACCGGAATGGTCATCGTCGCCAGCGTCGCGCTGTCGACCATGGTCTCCAACGACATGCTCCTGCCGTGGCTGCTGCGACGCCGGGAAAAGGACACCGAACGGCCCTTCGAGGCCTTCCGTCACTGGCTGCTGACCGTGCGCCGGGTGAGCATCGCGGTGATCCTGCTGCTCGCCTACGTGGCCTACCGCCTGCTCGGCTCCAGCGCCAGCCTGGCGACCATCGGCCAGATCGCCTTCGCCGCCATCGCCCAGCTCGGCCCGGCGATGATCGGCGCGCTGTACTGGAAACAGGCCAACCGCCGCGGGGTCTTCGCCGGCCTCGCCGCCGGCTCGCTGCTGTGGGCCTATACGCTGGTCCTGCCGGTGGTGGCCAAGGGCCTCGGCTGGCCGCTGGAGCGCATCCCCGGCCTGACCTGGCTGGCAAGCAATCCCTTCGGCCTGCCGATCGAGCCGCTGACCCAGGGCGTGCTGATCTCGCTGGTCGGCAACTTCGCCCTGTTCGGCCTGGTCTCGGTGCTCTCGCGCACCCGCGTGTCCGAGCACTGGCAGGCCAGCCGCTTCATCGGCCAGGAGATCTCCCAGCGGCAGAACTCGCGCTTCATGCTCGCGGTGCAGGTGGAAGACCTGCTGATGCTCGCCGCGCGTTTCGTCGGCGAGGAACGCGCGCGGCAAAGCTTCATCCGCTTCGCCTACCGCCAGGGCAAGGGCTTCACCCCGAACCAGACCGCCAACAACGAGTGGATCGCGCACACCGAGCGCCTGCTCGCCGGGGTCCTCGGCGCGTCCTCGGCGCGGGCGGTGGTGAAGGCCGCCATCGAAGGGCGCGAGATGCAGGTGGAGGACGTGGTGCGGATCGCCGACGAAGCCTCCGAGGTGCTGCAATTCAACCGCGCCCTGCTGCAGGGCGCGATCGAGAACATCACCCAGGGCATCAGCGTGGTCGACCAGTCGCTGCGCCTGGTGGCCTGGAACCACCGCTACCTGGAACTGTTCGAGTACCCGGACGGGCTGATCTACGTCGGCCGACCGATCGCCGACATCATCCGCTACAACGCCGATCGCGGCCTGTGCGGGCCCGGCGATCCGGACATGCACGTGGCCAAGCGCCTGTACTGGATGCGCCAGGGCACTCCGCACACCTCCGAGCGGCTGTTCCCCAACGGCCGGGTTATCGAGCTGATCGGCAACCCGATGCCCGGCGGCGGCTTCGTCATGAGCTTCACCGATATCACCGCCTACCGCGAGGCCGAACAGGGCCTCAAGGGCGCCAACGAGTCGCTGGAACAGCGGGTCCAGGAGCGTACCCAGGAACTCTCGCAGTTGAACCAGGAACTCAGCGAGGCGAAGAGCAACGCCGAGGCCGCCAACCAGTCGAAGACCCGCTTCCTCGCCGCCGTCAGCCACGACCTGATGCAGCCGCTGAACGCCGCGCGGCTGTTCTCCGCCGCCCTCGCCCACCAGGACGCGCTGCCCGGCGAGGTCCGCGACCTGGTGCAGCACCTCGACTCGTCGCTGCGTTCCGCCGAGGACCTGATCACCGACCTGCTGGACATCTCGCGCCTGGAAAGCGGCCGGGTCAGCGCCGAACGCAACCCGTTCCCGCTGAACAACCTCTACGATGCCCTCGGCGTCGAGTTCAAGGCGCTGGCCCAGGAACAGGGCCTGCATTTCCGCCTGCGCGGCAGCCAGCTGCGGGTGGACAGCGACATCAAGCTGCTGCGGCGCATCCTGCAGAACTTCCTGACCAACGCTTTCCGCTACGCCAAGGGCCACGTGCTGCTCGGCGTGCGCCGCGAGGACGGCTGCCTGCGCCTGGAAGTCTGGGATCAGGGGCCGGGCATCCCACCGGACAAGCAGAAAGTCATCTTCGAAGAGTTCAAGCGCCTGGACAGCCACCAGACCCGCGCGGAGAAAGGCCTCGGTCTCGGCCTGGCGATCGCCGACCGGCTCTGCAAGGTCCTCGGCCATCCGCTGGAGGTACGTTCCTGGCCGGGCAAGGGCAGCGTCTTCAGCGTCCGCGTACCGCTGGCGCGGCAGGCGCCGCCGGCCCTGGCCAACGGCCACAAGGCCGAACCGGCGCAAGCGCTGAACGGCGCCCAGGTGCTCTGCGTGGACAACGAAGACAGCATCCTCGCCGGCATGAACAGCCTGCTCAGCCGCTGGGGCTGCCAGGTCTGGACCGCGCGCAGCCGCGAGGAATGCGCCACGCTGCTGGACAGCGAGATGCGCCCGCAACTGGCGTTGATCGACTATCACCTGGACGACGGCGAGACCGGTACGCAACTGATGGCCTGGCTGCGCACGCGCCTGGGCGAGCCGGTGCCGGGCGTGGTGATCAGCGCCGACGCGCGGCCGGAACTGGTGGCGGAGATCCACGCCGCCGGCCTCGACTACCTGTCCAAGCCGGTCAAGCCGGCCGCGTTGCGGGCCCTGCTCAGCCGCCATCTGAGCCTGCGCTGAGCGGGCCTCAGTGACGGCGGATCAGCAGCGCACGGATCTGCTGCGCGGTCTCGCCGTCGACTTCCGCGAGCATCCGCACCTTGCCGGCTACCAGCGCCGCCAGCGGCGCTCCGTCTCGATAGAGCAGGCGGTTGCCGGTCACCGCCGGCACCCGTTCGCCGGGTAGCAGGCCGCCGACCAGGTTCAACGGATCGACTGCCGACACCACCAGCATCGCCCCATCCGGCGGCCGCTTGCGCACCTCGCGCAACAGGCCGACCGCTTCCGCCAAGGCGAACTGCTCGCCGGCCAGGCCGGCGATGAAACGCCCGCCGCGAATCTCGCCGCGCGCTTCCAGGCGATGGTAGACGCGCAGCAGCTCGCGCCACGGCGGCAGCCAGTCGGCTTCGCGCTCCAGCAGGCGCCAGGCGACCACCCCATAGCGCCGCAGCAGGGTCCGGGCGACATGTTCGAGGACCTCCGCCGGCAAACGCTGCCCCGCTTCTTCCACCTTCGCCCGGCGCAGCGGCGCCCAGCGCCCGGCGTCCTGCATGCCGCCCGGCAGGCCGCGCGAGCGGCGCTCCTGGCGGCTGCGCTTGTCCGCCGGCATCAGCAGGGTGCGCAGCCCGGCGAAGCTGTCGGCGTTGACCCGGCCGACCGAGACCAGCTCGCCGAGGGCGTTCTCCAGCTCGCTGCGCAGCAGGTGGGCGTCCTGGCTCAGTTCGTCGAAGAACGATGCACCCTGCTCGCGCAGCACCTCCAGTACCCTGGCCGCGCGCGGCGACAGTTCCGGCTCCGGCGCGTCGCGCTGCAGGACGCTCCAGAGCCCCAGCTCGCGGCGCGGCAGGAGCACGATCGGCGCGCTGCGCAGCGGACCGCCGGCGGCCTTGCTGCGTCCGGCCAGGCGCGCCCAGACGATGCGTCCGGAACGGCACAGCTGGTCCAGCCAATGGCTGGCGTAGTCGGCCACCCGCGCTGCCAGCAGTTCGCTTTCCCAGGCGGCCGCCGCGGCCTGGAAGCCTTCCAGCTGCTCGACCACCGTAGCCAGGGACTCCGCACCCCGGCCACGGGTGCCCGGCGCCAGGCGCTGCCAGTCGAACAGGAAACGCATGAAATCGGTGCGCTGCACCGGCTCGATTTCCCGGCGCAGGCGCTTCACCGTATAGCGATGGATGCGCGCCAGCAGATGGCGTTCGCACCACTCCTCTTCCGTCGCGCCAGGACTGAAGCGGCCACGCAGCACATAACCTTCGCGCTCCAGGGCGGCCAACGCGTACTGCTGGTCGGCCAGGCCGATGCCCAGGTCGGCCGCCAACTGCCCGGCCGTGCGTGGCCCGAAGCCACCCAGGCGGGCGCGGGTCAGCTCCACGGTCGCCGCTTCCGCCGAGTCCGGCGGCGGATAGCCGCGAGGCGCCTGGAAAGCGTCGGGCACCTTCGCCGCGGGATGCACCAGGCGCATCGCCGGCAGGCGCTCCGCCGCCAGCCAGAGAGTGCTGCCTGCGCAGTCCAGGCGTCCGGCGCGGCGTTGCTCCGACAGTTGCGCAAGCCATTCCCTCCAGCCCGGATTGGCCTCGGCCTCGCCCGAGGTGAGGAAGCCCAGGCTGTTCAGCGCCTCATGCATCTCGTCGGCGTTGCGCGCTTCCGGCCAGGCCTCGCCACGCACCGCCTCGATCGCCTCAAGGTCCAGGGCGCCGAGGTCGTCGGCGGACTCGGGATCGCTCCAGCGGCGATTCTGTACCGCCTGGGTACGCCGCTCCTCCAGCGGCGCATCGTCGAGATAGGCGTAGGGACGCGCGGTGAGTATCTCCGCCGCCAACGCCGAAGGCGCCGGCAGGTCGCGCGCCAGCAAGTCCACCGCGCCGCTCTCCATGTCGCGCAGCAGGGCCAGCCAGCCGTCGCAATCCATCGCCTCGTGCAGGCAGTCGTCAAGGGTCTGCGCCACCAGCGGGTGATCGGGCACCTCGCGCTCGCCGACGATATTCTCCAGGCACGCCACCTGGTCGGGGAACACGCTGGCCAGCAGATCCTCGCTCTTCATCCGCAGCAGTTGCGGCGGCACCTTGCGACCGCCGGCATAGCGCGGCAAACCGAGCGAGGTGGTCAGGTTCCAGCGCCAGCGCACGCCGAACAGCGGCGCGTCGAGCACGGCCTGTACCAACAGGTGCTCGGCGCTCGCCGAATGCAGGTAGCGCCAGACCTCGTCGAGGGGAAAGCTGTGGCTGGTGGACAGCGAGAGGATGATCGCATCCTCGGTGGCCGCCGCCTGCAGCTCGAAGTTGAAGCTGCGGCAGAAACGCTTGCGCAGCGCCAGGCCCCAGGCGCGGTTGAGGCGGCTGCCGTGGGGACTGTGGATGATCAGTTGCATGCCGCCGGATTCGTCGAAGAAGCGTTCCATCACCAGCCGCCGGCTCCCGGGCAGGCCACCCAGGGCCTGGCGGGCGCGGGCCAGGTACTCGACGATCTGCCGCGCGGCGCCATCGTCCAGCCCGAGGGTGGCGCCGAGCCAGGCGATGGCTGGCTCCAGCCGCTGCCCTTCCGGCAATGCCTGGCCTTCGCCGAGCAACTCGTCGAGGGTGTCGCGCAGGCGCGCCACGCTGGCCGACAGCTCGTCGCTGCGCCCCGGCGCCTCACCCAGCCAGAACGGAATGTTCGGCGGCTGGCCCTGGGCGTCCTCGACCCGCACCCGTCCCGGCTCGATGCGGATGATCCGGTACGAGGTGTTGCCCAGTTGGAACACGTCGCCGGCCAGGCTCTCCACCGCGAAGTCCTCGTTGACCGTTCCCACCAGCAGGCCCTGCGGCTCCAGCAGCACGCTGTAGTCGCCGGTATCGGGAATGGTCCCGCCCGAGGTCAGCGCGGTCAGCCGCGCGCCACGGCGGCCACGGAGCAGGCCGTTGAGCGCATCGCGATGGAGATAGGCGCCGCGCACGCCGAGGCGTGAGTGGTAGCCCTCGGCGAGCATCCGCAGGACTTCGTCGAAGCGCTCGCGCTCCAGCCCGGCGTAGGGCTCGGCGCGGATCACCAGGCGATAGAGGTCGTCCTCGCGCCACTCCTGGCAGGCCACTTCGGCGACGATCTGCTGCGCCAGCACGTCCAGCGGCTGGCGCGGCAGCACCAGGCTGTCCAGCTCGCCACGGCGCACGCTGTCGAGCAGCGCCGCGCATTCCACCAGGTCGTCGCGGGAGGTCGGGAACAACCGGCCCTTGGGGGTGCCGCCGACGCTGTGCCCGGAACGCCCGACCCGTTGCAGGAAGGCGGCGATGGAGCGCGGCGACGACAACTGGCAGACCAGCTCGACGTCGCCGATATCGATGCCCAGCTCCAGCGAGGCGGTCGCCACCAGTACCTTCAATTGCCCGGCCTTGAGGCGCTGCTCGGCATCCAGGCGCAGCTCCTTGGCCAGGCTGCCGTGGTGGGCCGCCACCTGGCGGCTGCCGAGGCGTTCGGCGAGGAAGCGGGTGACCCGCTCGGCCATGCGCCGGGTGTTGACGAACACCAGGGTGGTGCGGTGCTCGCCAGCCAGGCGCGCCAGGCGGTCGTAGACCAGCTCCCAGGTGTCGTTGGACATCACCGCTTCCAGCGCCACCGGCGGTACCTCGATGCCCAGGTCGCGGGGGCGCGTATAGCCGATGTCGACGATCCGGCAGGCCGGATCGCGCGGATTGCCGCTGGCGCCGACGAGGAAGCGCGCGACCTTCTCGATCGGCTTCTGCGTGGCGGACAGCCCGATCCGCAGCAGCGGTCGCGGACACAGCGCCTGCAGGCGCTCCAGCGACAGCGCCAGGTGGCTGCCGCGCTTGCTGCCGGCCAGGGCATGGATCTCGTCGACGATCACGCTGCGCACCCCGGCAAGCATCTGCCGGCCCGACTCCGAGCCGAGCAGGATGTACAGCGATTCGGGCGTGGTGACCAGGATGTGCGGCGGGCGCTTGCGCATCGCTCCGCGTTCGACCTGCGGCGTATCGCCGGTGCGCACCGCGCTACGGATATCGACGTCGGGCAGGCCGAGACGCGCCAGTTCCTCGCGGATGCCAGCCAGCGGTTGCTCCAGGTTGATGCGGATGTCGTTGGACAGCGCTTTCAGCGGCGAGACATAGACCACCTGGGTGGCATCCGCCAACTCGCCGCCGGCGGCCAGCCCCTCCACCACCAGGGCATCGATGGCGGCGAGGAAGGCGGTCAGGGTCTTGCCCGAACCGGTGGGCGCGGCGACCAGGGTCGAAAGCCCCTCGCGGATCGCCGGCCAGGCCTCGACCTGGGCCGGCGTGGGCGCTGCGAAGTGGCGTTCGAACCACTGGCGGACGGCGGGATGGAACTCCGCCAGGGGCCGCGGAGCCGGCTCGGCGCGGCGGGCGGAAGAGGATGAAATAGGCATCATGCTCCGCACTATGGTGGCGCCGCGGGCGACTCACAAGCCCCGCCGATCGCCCGTCGGGCGCAGTTTCAGAGCCCGGCGACGAAACGGTCGAAGCGCTCGGCGTGCAGCGCTTCGCTGCCGTGCTCCTCGAGCAGCCGGCGAGCCTCGGCGGCCTTCGGCGTCTCGCCGCCGATCAGGCCGAGCAGGCGCTCGCCGCGCGGCGTGAGGACGAAGTTCTCGCCATTGCCGCCCTGCTCTTCCGGACGCGGCTCGATGAAGCCGCCCTCCAGCAGGATCGCCTCGTAGTCGGCGGCCTTCTGCTTCAACGCATCCATGTCGCCGACCCGCTGCCCGGCCTGGGAGCGTTCTTCGGCCAGGCGTTCGGCATGGGCGCGCGGGGCGAAGTTCTCATGGGCGGACTGCCGGACCTCCAGCAGCAACCGTTCGACCAGATCCCAATCGTGAGTCATGGCATACCTCCTGCGGCATAAGCGACGAGGGTCCTTCGCACCCTCTCTATGCGTGCGACCCGCAACCCGCCGCGAGGGTTCGAATCGGTCGCCGTCCGGCGTTGCGGCTGAACTTTGTCGGCTCGACCGGGCTCCACCGCTCAGGACCACCCCACAGGAGTACGCCATGAAACCGCTTTTCGCCCTCGCCAGCGCCTGCGCCCTGCTGGTCGCCACGCCGGTCTTCGCCTGTTCCGAAGCGGAGGCGGAAAAGATGGGCAAGGAAGTCGCCACCAAGGTCGCCTCGATCACCCAGAAGAACCCGCAACGGGCCAGGGAACTCAACGAGCAGTTGCGCCAGCGCCAGGAAGCCCGCTCGGAACAGAACCGGCCGAGCGATTGCGATGCCTACGCGCAGATGCTCAAGGAACTGGATCAGGAAAAAGGCGACGTGCAGCGCAACACTTCGCAGTGATCCGCCGGTTCGGGGTGCGGCGGCCCGGGACGGCGGGGTCCGACGCCCGTGACGGGCGCGCGACCCACCCCGCCTGAGTCACTGAGACAGGCGCGGGCCGAACAGCACGACGCTGGCACCGACCACGCACAAGGCCACGCCCAGCCAGTCGCTCCATAGCGGCCGCGAGCGCTCGACAAAAGCCAGCCAGAACAGCGACGCGGCGACGTAGATGCCGCCATAGGCGGCATAGGCGCGGCCGGCGAAGCTGGCCTCCACGCGGGTCAGCAGCAAGGCGAACAGGGTCAGGCTGAGCAGGCCGGGCAGCACCCAGAGGGCGCTCTTGCCCAGCCGCAGCCAGAGATAGAAAGCGTAGCAGCCGGCGATCTCGCAGAACGCCGCGAGGACGAACCAGAGGTAGTTGATCACCGCCGCCCGCCCTCCCGCTCCCAGGCGCAGCGGACCTGCAGGTCGCTCTCCTGGGGGGTATGGAAGCCACGCTCGGACTCCCAGCGAAAGGTATGGCTGCCGTTCACTTCGGTCTCCAGGTGGACCACCGCGCTGGCCCAGTAGAGGCGCCTGAGCAACGCCTCGAACTGCTCGACCCATAGGCTCCACTCGTACTCGATGGCCTGGTAGCTGGCACCGAAGTGGATGATCTGGGTCTGGTAGAGCCCGGCCCCGGACTGCTCGCAGCGGCTGAACATCTCGCGTCCGAGGAACGGCCAGGCCTCGCCGCCCGGCAGGCTGTCCAGCACGCGGCGGTTGGCGGCACGACGCATGCGCCGCTCCATCGAATCGCCCGGCCAGTCGCGGATGCAGCCATAGACGATGGATTCAGACTCCACAGGGGTACTCCAGAACAGAACGGACTCGCAGAGGCAGCCTTCTAGCACAGGGCGCGAGGCCGGAAAAGCAAAAAGCCTCGCAAATGAGCGAGGCTTCTTGTGGGGTCCAACGTACTTCGGCAGGCAGGCCGGTGACTCAAGCTACTCGATCGCACCGCCTTGGGCAAGCACTATCTGCGCCGCACCGCAATGGTGCAAAGCCGCGCCCCTGCTGGCCTGCAGCCATTTCCACTCAGGCCTGGCGCTGACGCTTGGCCTGCATCTTGCCGGCCATCGCGGTCATCTCGTCATAGATCGCCTGGGGATTCTGCTGCTTGATCCTCCAGGCCATCCGCGCCTGCTCGTGGGGCAGGATCAGGAAACTGCCCTTGGCCACTTCGGCGTGGATGTAGTCGGCGATGTCGGCGGCGCTGATCGGCGAACTCTCCAGCAACTTGCCGACCTGGTGCTTCATCTCGGGGCTCGGGCCGCGGAAAGAGTCCAGCAGGTTGGTCTGGAAGAACGAAGGACAGACCACATGGACGCCGACCTCGACCAGCGCCAGCTCTACCAGCAGGCTTTCCGAAAGCGCCACCACCCCGGCCTTGGCCACGTTGTAGTTGCTCATCGCCGGGCCCTGCATCAACGCCGCCATCGAGGCGATGTTGACGATCCTGCCCTTGCTTCGCTCCAGCAGCGGCAGGAAGGCCTTGCAGCCCTTGACCACGCCCATCAGGTTGATCGCGATCTGCCAGTCCCAGTCCTCCAGGGACAGCTCGCCGAAGAAACCGCCGGAGGCGACCCCGGCGTTGTTGACGATGACGTCGATGCCGCCGAACTTCTCTTCGCAGCTCTGCGCCAGCGCGGTCAGTTGACTGTAGTCGCGTACGTCGCAACGCTGGGTGAAGCCATCGCCACCCGCCTCGCGCACCAGTTTCAGGCTTTCCGCCAGGCCGGCTTCGTTGACGTCGGCCAGCGCCAGGCGCCAGCCGTCACGCGCCCAGCGCAGGGCGATTTCGCGCCCCAGCCCGGAGCCGGCACCGGTGATCATCATGCGGTTTTGCATAGGGGTCCTGCCTTCCTGTTCGTGTGATGAAGGCCAGTGTAACCAAGGGTTTCAGCGGCCTCCGGCTAAATCAGGAAGCTGAATGCCTCGGGCAAACCCGGACATGCCGGGCCGCGCGAGGGGCTCAGGCGAGCAGCAGGACGCAGAGCTTGCCCAGGACCAGGGCGATGCCGCAGGAAACCAGCAGGTAGGAGGCGCCATCGAGACGCCGGCGGTACAACTGGGCGAAGGAACCCACGTGATGCTGCAGGACGAACATTCCCAGTGCCACCAGGATCGCCGGGATCAGGAAGACGAATTGCCAGAAGTGTTCGACCGCCAGCGTCGCTTCGCCGTCGTCCGCGAGCAGCAGGGCGCCCCCCAGCAACTGGCCCAGCAATAGCAGCCCCCCGACGCCAATACAGGCACGTCCCCAGCCGATCATCAGTCCCTCCCAGAGCGTTTCCGAGGGACCAGCATAGCCAGATGCCGCCATGCGATCTGTGCCCTGGGTCAAGCTGGGCGGCCCGCCCGGACATCCACCAGGCAATTTCATGACGCGGGTAACATCCTGCGGAAACGAGCCCCGCCCGCCGGACGGGGCCCGACCGCCTCAGAACACGTACTGCAGGCGCATCACCAGGCCATCGCCGCTATCGTCGCCGTTGGCATTGCTGATCTTGTCGGTCTTCGCCTTGACGTAGTTGGCGGAGACCTTCACCGCCTCGTTGGCGTACCAGTTGACGCCCAGGGTATGGGTCTTGCCCTTGGCGTCGCCGACCTCGCGGGTGGCGCTGTCGACGACGATGTTGTCATCCTCGACCTTGATCGAGTCGTAGCGGTAGAACAGCTCCCAGGCGCCGATTTCCTTGTTCTCCGGCTTGATGGTGTCGAACTTGGCGCCGTCCAGCTTGTAGAGGCGCGGCTCGCCGGTGAGGGTGTAGGCCAGTTGCGCGTAATAGCCGGAGGCCTTGAGATCCTCGCGGTCGCGCTCGGCCTTGACCGTGCGCCGCAGGTACTCGGCCTGGGCCGAGAAGGCACCCAGCGCCCAGGCGCCTTCCAGGCCCCAGACCGAGTCGTCCTTCCACAGCCCCTCGACTGCCGAACTGCCGCCGAACAGGCCACGGTTGCCATTGCTGCCGGCATCGTTGCCGCCATTGGTGGAGACGCCGCGCATGCCCATGCGCGGGCGGATCCGGGTATCCACCGCGCTGTCCTCCAGGTCGCGATAGGCGTATTGCAGGCCCAGGTGCACCACGTTGCCCGGCTCGTGCAGCGGCGCGAACACGCCGCGCAGGTTGTAGCGCTTGACGCTGTCGCCGTCGGTATCGTTGTTGTTCTCGCTGAACACGCTGCCCGAGAGGAAGGCCATGCCGCCCACCACCGAGCTGGCCTGGATACCGGTACCGACGTTGTCGTTGACCCAGTCGGCGATGTCGTAGGTGAGGTTGCGCTCCAGCGCGGTGACCCATTTGGAGCTGGTGGCCTTTTCCAGGCCGAAGTCGGTGTAGAAGCGGCCGAACTTCAGGTTGACCGGATTGAAGCCGGTATAGGTGACCGAGGCTTCGTCGAAGTAGCCGGCGCTGTCGTTGCCGACGTTGCGCGACAGGTCGTAGTTGATCTGGTACTTCCAGTCACGGTAGACGGTGCCGCCGAACTCCAGGTAGGCGCGGCGGAAGTAGGCGGCATCGGCGGTATTGCCGTTGTTCGTGTAGTAGCCGTCGAAGCGGCCGTAGTCGGCCTGTAGGCGGCCGCCGAGCTTGAAGCTGAATTCCTTGTCGGTGGTGGCGACTTCGAGGCCGCCCTTGGTCTTGATCACGATGTCGGCACCGTCGGTGGTCACGGTCCCGGCCAGGCTCTGCGCGGAAATCGCCAGGCCCAGCAAACTCCAGGCAACACTGCTCCCCACCCCTTTGCACGAGTGTCTGCGAATCATCAGGTAAGTCCCCTGTTCGGATTTCGAATGGTCTTGAGCAGCGCGGAAACGGCCGGTTCTGTCGCCGGCCGGCGCTGCTGGAGGGGGATCATCTGGATGGGTTGTGACAGCGAGACTGCAAAGCGCGAAAGCTTTTGTGACAGGCAGCCGGATAGCGCCTGGATGAGGCCGTCGGATAAGGGCGCAGGCCTAGAGGCATCAGGTCCGGGCGACAGATGTAACAGCTTGTTTCATATATTGCGGCAACCTTGCGAAGATTGCATGACTGCAATGAAACTCAAGAGTTTCTGCCGATAACCGTCTGGCTTTCGGATATTCCTGCCAGTACCTGCGGGTGGACCTGTAACGAAAGAAAGACCCGGTTGCAGGCTGCCAACATCGCCACAACCGGGTAAGGAAGCGATTAAAAAGACCTCGCCGGAGCGAGGCCGAAAACAGGAGCAGATCGTTGTCGCTTCTTAGAACACGTACTGCAAACGGGTCACGAAGCCGTCGCCGTCATCGTCGCCATTGTTGTTGGTAATCTTGTCGGTCTTCGCCTTGACGTAGGCCGCGCTGATCTTCACCGCATCGTTGACGTACCAGTTCACGCCCAGGTTGTGGGCCTTGGCCTTGGTGTCGCCGACTTCGCGAGTGGCGGTATCGGCGACGACGTTGTCGTCTTCCACCTTGATGTTGTCGTAGCGGTAGAACACTTCCCAGGCGCCGATTTCCTTGTTTTCCGGCTTGACGGAGTCGAACTTGGCGCCCTCCAGCTTGTACTGGCGGGACTCGCCGGTCAGGGTGTAGGCCAGTTGCGCGTAGTAACCCTTGGCCTTGATGTCCTTGTAGGCGTTGTCATCGGCCTTCAGCTTGCGTGCCAGGTATTCGGCCTGGGCCGAGAACGGGCCCATCGCCCAGGCGCCTTCCAGGCCCCAGACGCTGTCGTCCTTGTAGGAACCGGCCGGCGAGTTGGAGACACCGCCGAAGGTCGCGCGGTTGCCGTTGTCACCGGCGTCGTTGCCGCCGCTGGTGGCGATGCCGCGCATGCCCAGGCGCGGACGGATGCGCGAGTCGAAGGCGGTGTCGTCGAGGTCGCGGTAGGCATAGTTCACGCCGACATGCAGAACATTGCCGGCTTCGTGCATCGGCGCGAACACGCCGCGGAAGTTGAACTGCTTGACGCTGTCGCCGTCGCTGTCGTCGGCGTCCTTGGCGGATACGCCGGCGGACAGGTAGGCCATGTCGGCGAGGGTCGAGTTGACCTGGGCGCCCATGCCGTCCTGGTGGGTGTTGATCCAGTCGGCCAGTTCGTAGGCGGCGTTACGCTCGGGAGCGGTCACCCACTTGGAGCTGGTGGCCTTTTCCAGGCCGAAGTCGGGGTCGAAGCGACCGAACTTCAGGTTGACCGGGTTGAAGCCGGTGTAAGTGACCGAAGCTTCGTCGAAATAGCCGTTGTCGGAGCTGCCGGTGTTGTGCGACAGGTCGAAGTTGATCTGGTATTTCCAGTCCTTGTACGCGGTGCCGCCGAGTTCGATGAAGGCGCGGCGGAAGTAGGCGGCGTCGGCGGTGTTGCCATTCTTGGTATAGAAACCGTCGAAACGGCTGTAGTCGGCCTGCAGGCGACCGCCCAGCTTGAAGCTGAATTCCTTGTCGGTGGTGGCGACTTCGAGGCCGCCCTTGGTCTTGATCACGATATCGGCGCCGTCGGTGGTCACGGTGCCGGCGAACGCCTGGGCAGATACGGCCAGAGCCAGAGCGCTGGCAACGAAGCCGAGCGAGTGCTTACGGATCATCGAAGATTTCCCCTTAATGGTGTGTGCATTGGCAACACGCGAGTGCCTGGCTACAGCGCGCCCCTTGTTCCGCGCTGGCCGTAAGGCGGCCCCTTTGTGTTGGGGGGAATCTTGGCGATGGCAGATTGCAGCCAAATTGCATGGAGATAAATGTTTCATTACATAGGAACTTTTTATCTCCAATGCGAATAACGCGAAAAGCCCTCTACTACGGGCCTTTCGGGTTATTCGATATGGGTAGAAAGCTCAGCGCAATTTTCGCGCAATCCAGAAGTCAACAGAAAGCCACTTGCCGGCGCCGCCGAAGAACAGCGCGAGCAACATCACCAGGTAGGTCGCGGCGAACTCGATGCCGTTGTTGACGATGGCGAAGCTTCCGCTCGACGTCAGCCAGTCGTAGTTGCCGTATTCGCGCAGGATTTCCCGGGCCCGCGCCAGCTTCTCGCCGGCCTCCAGCACCTGGGCGTTGGCGAACGGCGCGGACGGATCGGCGATCGCCTGCCAGCCGTTCGGCCAGTGCACGGCGAAGATCGCTACCAGCATGGTCACCATCAGCGGCAGGCTGATCCAGCGCACGGCCAGGCCGCACAACAGCAGCACGGCGCCACCGGCCTCGCTCAGCGCGGCGAGCCAGGCCAGCAGTTCGGGAAACGGCAGACCGAGTCCCCAGTCGGGATTGCCGAACCACTCGATGGTGGCCGGCATGTCCGCCAGCTTCTGGCTGCCGGCCATCCAGAACACCGGCGCCAGGTACAGGCGCAGCGCCAGCGGGGCGAGGAAATCCGCTCGACGGGTGACGTCGAGGGCATGCTGTAAACGCAAGAAGACAGTCTTCATCATCACTCCAGAGCGCCCTCGCCCATGAGGATGCCCTGGGCGTGCCAGTCCTCCAGCAAGGCGAAGGCATTTTCGAAATACTCCGCGTCGGCGCTCAGGCCGCAGCTTCCGGCCAACTCGCGCAACAACGGCAGCAGCGTCACCGGCGCCTCCCCCTCCTCGCTCAGGCGCTGCGCGAGGCGATAGGCGAATGGCGACAGGTGCAGGAAGCGCACCCGCTCCGCCGGATCGCGCCAGACCAGCAGGCAGGTCGGCTCGGCCGGCGGCTCCACCGGCCGATGGCTCGGCCCCAGGCGATGGACCGGCCAGCGATAGGCCAGCGGCCAGGCCAGTGGCGACCACGACCAGGCCTGCGGCAGCGTCTCGACAGGCGCCTCGGCCAGCGACAGGGCCAGCTCGACCCACTCGTAGTGAGCCAGCTCCAGCAGGAAGGGCGGATCGCCCTCCTCCGCGCGGTAGCCGTCCTGCAGCCAGCCGATGAACTCCTCGCCCAATTGGCTGAAGTACGGTGTGCGGCAGCGATGCTCGCGCATGAAGGCACGCACCAGGCGATGCCAGCGCGGCTCGTCGAACAACCGGCGCAGGACCGGGAAACCGCTGCTGATGAAACCGTCCAAGTTGTTGAAGAACAGTTCCTCGTAGATCGCCATGCGCTCCGTCGCGATGCCGGGCGGCAAGGCCTGCTGCGGATCGCGGATACGTGCGGCGAAACGCCGTTGCAAGGTCGTGTGGTTCATGTGCCGTACCCCAGGCTGCGCAGTTGCGCTTCACCGCTGCGCCGCTGCAGCTCGCGGATGCGATCGGTTTCGGCATACAGCTCGCTCAGTGGCGGGAGGTTGAAATCGCGCTCCAGCAACGTCGGGCGTTCGCCATGGCAGGCATAGGCATGTGCCAGCAGTTCCCAGACCGGATCGCAGACCGGCGCGCCATGGGTATCGATCTTCAGGCTGGCGCCCTGTTCGTCGTGCCCGGCCATGTGCAGGTAGGCGATCCTCCGGCTGGGCATCGCGGCGATGTAGGCGTGGGCGTCGAAACCGAAGTTGCAGGCGTTGACGTAGACGTTGTTGACGTCCAGCAGCAATTGGCAATCGGCTTCCTCCAGTACCGCGCGGACGAAATCGACCTCTTCCAGCTCGCCCGGCAAGCGCGCATACGCCGAGACGTTCTCGACGATCAACGGCCGCTCGAGGACGTCCTGTACCACCCGGACCCGTTCGGCGACCCGGCGCACCGATTCGTCGCTGAACGGCAGCGGCATCAGGTCGTAGAGCTGGCCGTCGTCGGCGCAGGCCGACAGGTGCTCGCTGTAGGCACGGATGCCATGCTGCTCGATGAAACCCTTGATCGCGCGCAGCAACGACATGTCCAGCGGGGCGTAGCCACCGAGGTTGAGAGACAGACCATGGCAGAGGAACGGCAGGCGCTCGGTCAGCTCGCGGAACTGGCGGCCGAGACGGCCGCCGATGCCGATCCAGTTCTCCGGGGCGACCTCGAGGAAGTCGACCCGGACCTCATCGCCGGCGCCGAGCGGCTCCAGCAGCGCGCGACGCAGGCCTAGCCCGGCGCCGCTGACGAATTCCCGTTGCATGGTCCGTCTCCTCAGGCCTTACGACTTCTTCTTGTCGGCGCCGCAGTTGCCTTCGCCGGCCTTCTTCTCGCCACCGCAGGAACCTTCCTTGGCCTTGCGATCCGCACCGCAGCTGCCTTCATGGCCGGCCTTGGAGGCTTCGCGCTTGCCCTTGTCGGCACCGCACTTGGCCTCGCCGCAGGAACCCTCCTTGGCCTTCTCGGCGGCAGCCACGCTGTAGCCGCTGCTCAGCTCCTGCACGGCGAAGGGATTCTGCGCGGCATGCGCGCCGACACTGGCTACGCTGAGCAGAGCAGCGCCGACGACGGAGGAAGCGAGGGAAATCTTTTTCATGGGTAACTCCTGAAGTTGGTAGCGGGCGCCGGTATGGCGTCCTCGCTCCAATGGACGGAGCACCCCCGGCGGCGTTACAGCGGAGTCGAAAAAAATTTCCCGTCCCTTTGCCTGAACTCAGGGATTGCCCCTGCTGGAGAAATATCGGTCGGCGATATCCGCCAGGTCCCAGGCGTTCTCCTCGACTTCGGATGCCCGCCCAGCGAAACGGATTGCCGCCCCTCCGTAGGGCGCATATCGCGCAGCGATATCCGCCAAGCCCAGCCACACTCCTCGACCTCGTCACGCGGAAGAGAGAGCCGCCCACGCCAGGCCGGGTCCGGTTCGCCCACGCCGGATAGCGGAAACGAAAAAGCCGCCGCCCACGAATCGCGGGCGGCGGCTTGGTGTCGAGGGTACCCCGGCTCAGCGCCGCGCGGCGTCCTTGCGCAACTCGGAGAGATGCGCGGCTAGGCGGTCGAGTTCCGGCCCCTGCCCTTCCGGCAGATGGCGCACGGTCGCCTGGGTCAGGCGCATCTGGCGGATGAAGCGCCGGCAATGCCGGCACATGAGCAGGTGGCTGCGCACCGCCAGTTGTCCACGGAAGTCCAGTTGCCCATCGAGAAAGTCGCTGGACCGGGCGACCAGTTCCTTGCAACTCAGCATTGGCCGGTCTCCTCGAAATGCTCCAGGGTGGCGAAGACCTTCAGGCGGGCGCGATGCAGCAGCACCCGGACATTGGAAAGCGTGATATCCAGGAGATCACGGATTTCCTCCAGCTCCAAGCCCTGGCGTTCGCGCAGGGTCAGCACGCTGCGCTGCAGTTCGGACAGACCGTTGAGGGTCTTGTCCAGGCAATCGCGCAGTTCGCCCTCGGTGAGCAGGGCTTCCGGCGAATCCTCGTGCCAGGCGTGCGGCGGCTGGCTCCAGTGACCGTCGGCGGCAAAGCGCTGGTCATCCACCGTACCATGGGGCCCCGGCAGGTCGTCGAGGAAAACTTCCCGGCGAACCTGGCGCAAGCGGCTCTTGGCGGTATTGGCGGTGATGGTCAGCAGCCAGGTCTTCAGGCTCGAACGCCCCTGGAACCCGTCCAGCCCGCGAACCGCCGCGAGCCAGGCGTCCTGCACCACTTCCTCGGTATGCGATCTGCCGATGATCGCCCAGGCCACGGCCCGCATGGCGCCCTGGTAGGCGCCAACCAGCTCGCGGAAGGCTCGCTGCTCGCCGGCCAGCAGGCGCGGCAGCAGCTCGGCGTCGGTAGGCGCCGCCACGATCAGTGTTTACGCAGGATCACGCTACCGATCGAGTAACCGGCGCCGAACGAGCTGAGCACCCCGATGGCGCCGCTGGGCAGGTCATCCTGGTGCTTGTGCAGGGCGATCACCGAGCCGGCGGAACTGGTATTCGCGTAGCTGTCGAGGATCACCGGCGCCTCGTGCGCCTCGGCGTCGCGGCCGAGCAGCTTGCGGGTGATCAGCAGGTTCATGTTCAGGTTGGCCTGGTGCAGCCAGAAGCGCTTGACCTCGGCGACCTGGATTTCATTGGCCGCCAGGTGCTCGCCGATCAGCTCGGCGACCATCGGGCAGACATCCTTGAACACCTTGCGGCCTTCCTGGACGAACAGCTTGTCGCGCTTGCCAATACCGCTCTCGTCGGCGCGGTTGAGGAAGCCGAAGTTGTTGCGGATGTTGTTGGAGAACTGGGTCAGCAGCCTGGTGCTGACGATGTCGAACTGGTGCTTCGACACGGCCAGGTCGGCGCGCTCGACGATCACCGCGGTGCAGGCGTCGCCGAAGATGAAGTGGCTGTCGCGGTCGCGGAAGTTCAGGTGGCCGGTGCAGATCTCCGGGTTGACCATCAGGATCGCCCGCGCCTGGCCGGTCTGGATCGCGGTGGTGGCGGCCTGGATACCGAAGGTGGCCGAGGAGCAGGCCACGTTCATGTCGTAGCCGTAGCCCTGGATGCCCAGCGCGGCCTGCACCTCCACCGCGATCGCCGGGTAGGCGCGCTGCAGGTTGGAGCAGGCGACGATCACCCCGTCGATGTCGGCGGCGCTGCGGCCGGCACGCTGCAGCGCCTCCCTGGCGGCGGCAACGGCCATCTCGCAGAGGATCGACCACTCGTCGTTGCTGCGCTCGGGAAGGTACGGAACCATGCGCTGCGGGTCGAGGATGCCTTCCTTGTTCATCACGAAGCGGCTCTTGATGCCGGACGCCTTCTCGATGAACGCCGAGCTGGACTCGGCCAGCGCCTCCAGTTCGCCCTTGGCGATGGCCTCGGCGTGCTGGTCGTTGTACTGGCGCACGAAGGTATTGAAGCTCTCCACCAACTCGTCGTTGGAGATGCTGTAGGGCGGAGTATAAAGACCGGTTCCGCTGATGACGGCTTTATGCACAGTTGTTCCTCTTCTCTCGCTGGGCCGCCGTCGAACGGGGCCGATTAGGCATAGCGGTGCCCGCCTGGGGCCGGCACCGGAAACGGGTTCGCTCGCGGCGATGCCGGGCGCTCTACGAAAAGACGTTGGCGGCGCGCTTTCGTACAGGGCCCGGGCAAGGTCGGCCATTGCGCAGTGTGCCACCGCCTCGCTTCGGCAAGCGCGCGCACCGCTCAGTGGTATCGAAGGCGACAAGGATATTCCAGAGTGCGCGCCGGGCACAGCCGATAGGCGCACGATCGGTTTATTTTCCCCGTTTTCGCCACCGATATCCGTATCGAACTGTAAAGACGACGCAACCAGGCCGGCTTCCGGTCACAGCAGGCTGGCACCTTCCCACCCCAACCATCGATTGAATTTGCCAACCCGCCCCATAGGCAATGCTCAACAGCCCACCTCGGCAAGGCCGCCTATCATTCGGCAAACCCGGTATTCACAAGGAAGCAGCCCCATGACCGATAGCCCTCGCCCAGAACTGGATATGGAAACCCAGGAGTTCGTCCACCAACTGTTCGACCTGGCCCGCCAGGGCAACAGCCAGCGCCTCGAGCAACTGCTGCAACAGGGCCTGCCGCCGAACCTGCGTAACCACAAGGGCGATAGCCTGCTGATGCTGGCCAGCTACCATGGGCACGCCGACACGGTACGCCTGCTGCTGGCCTACAAGGCCGACCCGGACCTGCGCAACCTGGCCGGGCAGACACCGCTGGCCGGCGCTGCGTTCAAGGGCGACCTGGCGATGGTCGAACTGCTCCTCGCCGGCGGCGCCGACGTCGAGGGCGCCTCGGCCGACGGCAAGACCGCACTGATGATGGCGGCCATGTTCAACCAGGCCGAGGTCGCCGCCAGCCTGCTGGCCCACGGCGCCCGTCGTGACGCCCAGGACGCCGCCGGGCTGACGCCGCTGGCGGCGGCGCGGATGATGAATGCCGAGGCCACGGTCGCGCTGCTCAGCCGGCCCCACTGAGCCTCAATCCGCCAGCACCTCGGCCAGGCTGACGACCTGGCCGAAATGATGCTTCCACAGGCGCACACCCAGCTCCCCCGAGCGATCCAGCGAGGAGCCGAGCACCAGGTCGCCGACCAGGGTCGGTTGCAGGCCGGCGTCGAACAGGGCGAAGCCGGCGGCGAGCACGCAGGTGTCGGCCTGGATGCCGCAGACCAGCACCCGTTCCGCTCGCAGCGCACGCAGATGGTCGACGAGTTCCGCCGTCGGCAGGTAGCCATGCTTGACGAAGACCCGGTCGGCCGCCACCAGGCAGGCATCGTCGAGCGGCGGTCGCCAGCCGAGCTGGCGCTGGAACGGCGTACGGGATTCGTCATGGCGCTCGACGCTGGCCACCGAGGGCATCCGCCCGAGCAGTTGGCCGATGCCTTCCAGCAGCCAGTCCGGCGGGGCGAAACAGGGTTGCACGTCGACGATCAGCAGGGCCTGGCGCATCGGTAGTCGGCTCCGGAAGAACAGGCCAGGCATTCTAGCCCACTCCGCCCCGTCGCTCCGCGCTCCAGCGAAACTGGGCTAGCCTGAGGAAACCTTTCGACGGAGAGCCTTCATGCGCCCGATGTACGCCGTAGCGATCCTTTTCCTCCTGGCTGGCTGTTCCTCGGTTCCCGCCGAGAAGACCCGGGCGATCCCCGCCGAACGCCTGCTCGGCTACCAGCAACCGGTGAGCGGTGGCGGCCGGCTGGAAGTCCACCGCGACTATGGCTACCTGGGCGGCGGCTGCTACGTGGCGTTCCTTATCGACCGCCAGGTCGCCGCGCGCATCGGCGTCGGCGAGGAAGCCAGCTTCCAGGTGCCGGCGGGCGAGCATGTGGTCGGTATCGGCATCGATACCCAGGACGACACTCTCTGCGGCAAGGGCCTGCTGAACCGCGAGCTGAGAACCCGGATCGCCGCGGACGGCAACGCGCGCTTCCGCATCGTCAGCGAGGCCAGCAGCGGGTTCGACATCCGCGCCGAATGATCCGGGGCGACAGGTCGGCCGCGTTCGCCCGGTCGAGGTTCAAAGCGATTCCATCAAGTCCTTGCCGCGCTGCAGCCAGCCCGGCGCCGAGCCGGGGCCCAGCGGTTGCGCCTGCTCCGTACCCATGTCCTGCAAGGCCTGCTTCGCCTCGGCGAGCCAGGCCGGGGTCGCCGCCGCGGGCGCCTGGGTGAGTTCGGCCTTGGCCACCAGCCCGGCCAGGCTGCCCAGGTCGCGCGCCTTGAGCGCCTCCACGGTCTGCTGAGCCAGCAGCACCTGCTGCAATGCGGGCGATTGCACCGCCGCGACCGCCAGCGGCGGCGGTGGCGGCAACTGGCCGATCTGCTCGACCTTGTCGCCAGGCTCGCGGGTGAAGGCCCGCAGGTTGTCCAGCGCCGCCCCGCCGACCATCGGCAAGGCGATCCCGGTCAGCGGGTCGAAGGCGCTGATCTCCGGCAGGCCGACCTTGCCGCTCAGCAGCGGACGCGCCAGCGATGGCAGGAACAGCCCGAGCAGCATCCGCGGATCGCGACGCTTGACGCTGAGGCCGACGCTGGCCAGCATCACCCCGACGCCTACCACCCGCCCGGCGGTGGCCAGTACCGAGAGCCGCTTGTTCGACTCGTTGTCGAAATGCACCAGGCGATAGCGGAAGTAGTCGGTGAAGGGTTCTCGCGGGCCTATCGCCGAAGTGTTCATGAACCAGGCGCGGGAGTCGTGCACCTGTTCGTCGAATAGCGCCACCAGTTTTTCCTGGCCCGGCGCCACCCGGTCGGGAGCGCTGAACAACTGGTGGTAGCGCGCGCTGCCGTCGCGGTGGATCTGGCTGTATTCCTCGGCTTCGTCTTCCTCGTTGATCAGGAATACGGTGCCGCCGAGCAGCAGGTCGATCACTCCCCCCACCGTCATGCCGTCGTCGAGCACGCCCCAGTCGCCCTTGTAGTCATGGGCGAATTCGGCGGCGGCGCCGAGCAGTTGGCGCTGGTCCAGCGGCGGGTCGAACTGCTTCTCCACCCGCAGGTCGCGCAGTTGGTCCTCGCCGCCGATCAGCGCCACGTTGCGATCCCACTCCGCCTGTTCGGCGGCGCTCATCGGCGGGAGCGGCTCGCCCTGCTGGGCGGCCGCGTACTCCCGGCTACGCCGCTTGTGCAGGGCCTCCCAGGCCTTCTGCTGGGCTTCCAGCATGTCCGGCGGGACATTGGCGAAGAACGCCTTGCTGCGCAGCCCGCCGGCATAGCGGTCGATGCGCCAGGCGGTGATCAACGCGGTCTCGCGACGGATCACCTCTTCCAGGGGGCCGGCCTTGGCCTGGGCCTGCCAGGCGTTGAAACGGGTGGCGAGTTCTTCGGAGACGCTGAACTCCGCTTCAATCTTGGGCACCATTACCCGCCAATCTTCATGAAAGTCTGGATGGACGGCAGGTGCTGGAACTTGCAAAGGAGCACCTGCCTCGAAAGCCTCCGCATACATATGCTGCAACGCTATCTGGGATAGCAGAAATTCCGAACCTCCCACAGCTTTCCCCTGGTTGCCGACGCCATAACCGCCACCAACATCCGAGTGAACACCAGGATAAGCATATTCCACCGTCCACTTCCGGTAGCAGGAGGGCCCCGTCCGACGTCCGTTGGCATCCATGTCACGACGGCGGATCGAATCGAGTGGAAAACTGGCACGCTGCTCATGACAGGAAACCAGATGCACGCAACGTTTCAGAAAAGAACAGTCTTCCGGCAGGATGGTCGGCAGGCACTGGGAGAGGGCCTCATCGGGCAGGCGCATGGTGTCATCGGCCCAATCCATATGCCCGGCAGCGAACGGCGCACTATCCGCCAGCCCAACTGCCGCCACGGTATCGAAAAGGCCGAGGAACTCGATCGAGATCGGCAGACCGGCAAAGCGATATTCCACCCGACCATCGGCATCGCTGACCCGGGTTAGCTCCTGCAGCCAGTTGGCAAAGGCTCGTGCTTCTGCCGCCCCACGGGAGAATCCGTAGACATACAAGCGCATGGCCAGGATATGCGGTTTCTGTCCAGAGTTCTGACGCTGTCGAAGCTTTTCTTCCAGTTCCTTGAGTTTTGGCTCCAAGGCAGCTCGGCGTTTTTTCTCGCCGTTTTCCAATAAACCACCAGTGAGCGTACTGACGGTCCAGTTAGTGGACATTTCTTCTACTAGGCCCTGAACCTCATTTAGTTTAAGCCTACTTTTTAATAAAGTATAGAAAAGAGCATCAACTAACTGAACCAGCCCCCAGTTTATTCGATTTTCGCCTCCCTCAGCACCAATTAACCCCATGTTTGAAGGCGTAAATTCTTTAATATCCGGAAACACCGTACCCACACCTGGGCAATAGTACTTAAAAATCCCCCTACTGTTTATATCATCGCCGGCCCCAATACTTGCATGAATTAGCCTAGCGACATTACTGCAAGATGGAGAAACCGATGAATCATCAGCCTTATCGTTATTATTAGTCCCATCAAAACCAAGTGTAATATGGATAGCTTTACAGCAAGGCGCACCACCGACTACGTCACCTTCAGAAAGCCTTTTTTGCTCTTGCACCCTTGAAAAAACCCGTTCATCGCTCTGCTGCTTTAATATATTTTCTGATAATTTTTTAGAATCATAAATCAGGCGCCCTGCCACAGGATGGGTGGGTGCTATATGAAATCCAAAATTAGGCATCTTCCCACCTGCCTTCAGTTAGCCGGACATATCGTTGACTTTCTCATCTCGAAATAGGCCTTATCAGGATATTTTGGATGATTTGGCCCATAACAAGTCGTAGAAACAGCCACCTCGTCACACGGCAAGAAGTGCACCTGCAGCAAGCACACCTTTTCATCATACCTAGGCACATTCACAGTCGCCTTGTGACGGGTGTAACTTGAGGCATGCCTCAAATAATCACTCTCATCCAACCGCCCATATTTATCTCGTTTTATAACGGCACGGGGATTGGGATCCTTCTCCCATTCCACAATAACTTTCAAATTTGGATTCCATCTCTTTGGAATTACCCCGCAACAAACTTGACTACCATCTCCCTGATAAGGACCTAAGTTCGGTCCGCCAGCACCATTCACCGTAAATTCGTTAATCGCCGCCGGAGTATGGTTGTAACCCATGATAGGTGCAGACAGCACTTCAGGCCCAGCTTGGCATGCCACCAGCCCAAAGAAGGTGCTGAGAAAAACCACCAGCCCAATGGACTTTTTATTTCCCACACAGATCAAGTTCATCAACTTCTGCATGACATACCCCTCATATCAAAGTAACCTTTATTCGGATATTCAGGATGAAACGGCGTATAACAGGCAGCTGAAGTAGCAACCTTATCACATGGAAGAAAGTGTATTTTTAGCGAACAAATCTCCTTACTATCACAAGAAGGTATATCGACAGTTTCCTTATGACGAACATACAAGAGTCCATGCCCTCTCATACGTTTTCTCCAGCCATCTGAAAATATCTTTCCGGCCAGTCTTTATAAGCCCCTGGCTCAGGATCTACCTCCCGCTCTACGGTTGCCTTCAAGCCCGGCTTCCAAACTCTAGGAACGACACCACAACATACCTGCCCTGCTCCCCCCTGAAATGGACCAAGGTTTAATCCGCCAGCACCATTTACACTGAATCTGTTAATAGCCGCCGAAGTATGGTTGTATCCTCCGATAGGAACAGACACCATATCAGGGCCTGCCTGGCACGCTTGTAAAAACAAAAAACCTATCAGTAAAGCAATCAGCCAAACAGGTGTCCTTAACCCCTTTGCATTCAAGAGCTTTTGCATGAAGGCTCTCTCTTCTGAAAATACTTTCTATCTGGATACTCTGGATGCCCCTGGCTGTAATAGGTTGTTGAGACCGCGACCTGGTCGCACGGGAGGAAATGCACCTGCAACAGGCATATTTTTTCACTACATCTAGGTATATCCACGATCATCTTGTGTCGGGTGTAGCTTGAGGCATGTCTCAAGTAATCATCTTTATCCAGCCGTCCATATTTATCTCGCCTTATAGCGGCGTGCGGTTTGGGATCTTTCTCCCATTCCACGACAGCTTTCAAATTTGGATTCCACTTCTTTGGAATCACTCCGCAACAAACCTGGCTACCATCCCCCTGATAAGGGTCTAAACGCGGTCCACCCGCCCCATTCACCGAAAACCAATTGATCGCCGCGGACGTATGGTTGGAACCCATCACCGGCGCCGCCAGCATGTCTGGCCCGCTCTGGCAGCCTGCGGCCAGCAGGGGCCCCGGAAGCAGGGCGGGAAGGCCGATGCCATGCGCGTTCATGCGCGACTCGTTCCCGCCGGGGAAAAGCCGGGGCCGGGGGTCTGTTCGCGCAGCCACTGGGCGACGAAGGCATCGCGCTGGTCGAAGTCCTGCAAGCCCTGGCGGTCGGCGGCCAGGTGCGCCTGGACCAGATGCTGGAGCAGGCTTTCCTGGCCGCCCAGGCCATGCTCGCGGGGCAGCACGAAGTATTCGCGGCGGTAGGCTTCGGCCTCGCTCCAGGCGCGCAAGGCGGCGACTTGATGCGCTTCCAGGCGGAGGGCCGCTTGCAGCGGCGGCGTCTCGTGGGCCTGGTAATGACCGGCCAGCGCCCTCGGCCGGCCGTCGCGGTCCAGCCAGTGCCAGCTGGAAACCGGGGCATGCAGGTAACGGCTCTGCCGGGGGTCGAGCATGTCGCTGACGGCCATGAACAGGCCCGGATCGTAGAAACGCAGCACGCCGCTGGAACGGCCCTGGTTCCACTCGGCCTGGGTGCAGCTGCGCAGGTGCTCGCCCAGGCGCGGCAACGGCCAGGGGCTGAACAGGAGCATCAGGTGGCGGCGGCAGTCGATGCGTTCGAGCAGTTCGTCCAGCCAGCCCGCGTGGCCGTCTTCCAGGCGCAGCAGCAGTGGGCCCTCGTCGGCCAGGGCGGCCTCCGGGGTTTGCTCCAGCAATTTGAACAGCGCCGGAGGATCGCTTTGCCGCGCATGCTCGGTAAGCAAGGGATAGTCGTCCAGCCCGGTAGCGTCGACCAGCACATCGATGTGGGTCTGCAAGCCGCGATCGCGGGAGCGCTGCCACAGCTCGCTGGCCCAATGGCGGGGGTTCGGCGTCATCGCGGTTCCTCAGCGCTCGGCGAGCGCCTGGCCTCTTTTCTTCGCCTGTAGCAGGCACTCTTCGCAAACCGGTTGCCGCGGCGGCAGGTTGGCCGCGACCGCCTCGGGTGGCGCGCCGGGGCTGTCCTGGTCGGCCATGCCCGGCACCCGCGGCATCTTGATCGCGATCCCCGAGCCGCTTCCCGGCGCGCCGCCTGCATTGATCCGTGCCAGCGGGCCGCTGATGGCGATGCCGCTTGCGTCAAGCCGGATGAAGCTGCCGCCGGCCTTCACCGTCAGTTCGCTGTCAGCCTCGATCACCATCTTCTGCCCGGCCTTCAGGTGGATCTCGCGCCCGGCCCTGGCCAGGTAGGCACGACCGAGCTTCACGTGCTGGCTGTCGCCGACCGTCAGATGGTCATCGGCCTTCAGCTCGACCTTGCGCTCTCCGTGCACGGTGTGATGCTCCTCGGCCTTGAACTCGCTGTAGCTGTTCGCCTCCACGGTGTCGTGGCGTTCGTGGCCGACGCGGATCTTCTGGTCGTGCTCGATGTTCTCGTCCCAGTCGCGCTGGGCATGGACGAAGATCTGTTCCTGGCCCTTGCGATCCTCGATGCGCAGCTCGTTGTAGCCACCACCGCCAGGGCTGCTGAGGCTCTTGAAGACGCTGCGGGTCTGGTTCGCCGGCAACTCGTAGGGCACCGGGTGGGCGGCGTGGTAGACGCAGCCGCTGACCAGCGGCTGGTCGGGATCGCCTTCGAGGAAGTCCACCAGCACTTCCATGCCGACCCGCGGAATGACGATGCCGCCATAGCCGTTTCCGGCCCAACCGCTGGCTACGCGCAGCCAGCAACTGCTCTTGTCGTCGCCCTGGCCCTCGCGGTCCCAGTGGAACTGCACCCTGACCCGGCCGTAGCGGTCGCAGTGGATTTCCTCGCCCGGCGGGCCGGTCACCACCGCGGTCTGGCTGCCCAGCACGCGCGGCTTCGGGTGCTCCAGCGGCGGGCGGAAGAACACCTCCCAGGGCGTGGCGAGGAAGCGGTTGCGGTAGCCCTGCTGGAAGTCGTCCGTGCTGGCCGACGTGTCGGAGGTAACGTTCTCTTCCAGCACCTGCGGCTGCTTGCCTTCGTGGAAGATTTCGCTGAGCAGCCACAGGTCGTTCCACTCCGCGCGCGGGTGCTCGGCGATCTCCAGGAAATGCCCGCTGACCAGCAGCGGCTGGTCGCTGACCCCTTCGCCCAGGCGCCGGTCGGCGCGGTGCCGCTCCAGGGCGCGCTGGCTGAGCAGCTTGCCGCGCTGGCGATCGACGAAGCGACCGGGGTAGTCGTAGTCCTCCAGGTCCGGCTCGGCCGGGGCGTCGGCAGCGGGGCGATTGCCGGCCTCCAGCAGCAGCCGCGGCTTCTCGAAGTCGTAGTCGCGGCGAGTGGTGCGCGTGGTGCGGCTGGCCAGGCGCAGGCTGAAGCGCTTGATCACCGGTTCGTCGGCGACCAGCCCACTGTCGTGCACGTAGGCGGTGGGACGGCCCAGGCGGGGGAACACCGTCTGGTCGTCGCCGAACACCAGCAGGTGCGCCTCGGCGCTGTGCCGGAAATGGAAATGGATGCCCTCTTCGGCACAGAGGCGCTGGACGAAATGCAGGTCGCTTTCGTCGTACTGCACGCAGTATTCGCGCTCGGGATACCGGGTGCCGAGCTGGAAGCGGTAGGCGTCGGCGAGGATGCCGTGCTCCTCGAGGATCAGGGCGACGATCTGCGGCACCGTGAGGTGCTGGAAGATCCGCTGGTTGTTGCGCTGGGCGAGGTAGGCCAGGTGTGGGACGAGGGTGAGGCGATAGCGGGTCAGGCGCTTGCCGGCATCGCCCTGGGCAGCGCCGTAGACCAGGCCGTGGACACCCTGGCCCTGCGGGGTGAAGGCGAGGAAGGCGGGCCGGTGCAGGAACGTTTCGAGGTCGAGGCCGGCACGCTCTCCGACCAGTTCGAGTTCGAAACGGTAGGGGCGACTGATGCCTTCGTGGCCGTTGAAGGCGAGGACCTGCAGGTCATGGCGGAGGCCGTCGAGGCTGAGGCTGAAGTGAGTCTGGTTGGCCGGGTTGAACATCCGCTGTCCCCTGTTTCTCGAAAAACCTGCACGGCTGGCGTCCCTGTTCGCCGTGGTCGCTCCGAAGAGCGGGATAGCGCGGATGCTACGTCAAAAAAACTGTGCAAATTGTTGCGCACATCGCCGGAAAACCGCGGCGCGCCTGACCCTCGACAGTATGTAACAAAATATTTCAGAGAAATCCAACGAGCGAAGGACCGCCCCCGTCCCGGGCCGGCCCTTGCGCAATCAGCCTTGCAGACGCTGCGCCAAACGCTCCTGAAGTTGTGCGAGCACTTCCGGGTCGCCCTGCTTCGCCGCATGGATGCCGAGGTTCTCGCCACTGAAGCGCGGGACGATGTGGAAATGGATGTGGAAGACCGTCTGCCCGGCGGGGGCGCCATTGAACTGGGCGACCTGCACGCCGTCCGGCTGCACCTCCTCGACCAGGGCGCGGGTCAGGCGCTGGACCACGGCCATGACCTTGGCCAGGTTCTGCGCATCGATCTCGAGCAGGTTGCGCGCCTCGGCGTGCTTGGGAATCACCAGGGTATGCCCGTAGGACTGCGGGAACAGATCGAGGAAGGCGAGCACGTCCTCGTCTTCGTAGACCTTGTAGCAGGGAGCTTCGCCGCGAATGATCTTGGCGAAGATGTTCTGGGAATCGTAAACGCCGTGCAAACTCATGGAGGCTTTCCTTGAACGAACCGGAATAGACCTGCGCACCATACCGGCTCGCTCCCCGCTCGTCACGACGTGATGCGTCGCGCGCTCCACACACTTCGAAAGAAATTGTCACAAGCCCGTCATCACCCTTCCCTACTTTCGTAGCACTCGCCGGATGGCCCTGCCGTCTCGCACAGCCACCTCCTCAACATAGGGAAATGCGTCATGACCCCAGGTTATCCCCTCGCCCTCTCTCTTGCCGTATCCATGGCCGTGCTCGGCAGCGCCTTGCCGGCCCAGGCGCGCCAGGACGATCCGTCGCTGTTCAACCGCCAGGCCCGTGGCGAACTCAGCGAGTACGGCGGCGCACGGCGCGTCGAGCAGGACCTGACCCAGGCCCTGAAGCAGTCGCTGTCGAAGAAGAAGGCGAAGAACGTGATCCTGCTGATCGGCGACGGCATGGGCGACTCCGAGATCACCGTGGCGCGCAACTACGCGCGCGGCGCGGGCGGCTACTTCAAGGGTATCGATGCGCTGCCGCTGACCGGCCAGTACACCCACTACTCCCTGCACAAGGACAGCGGCCTGCCGGACTACGTGACCGATTCCGCCGCCTCCGCCACCGCCTGGACCACCGGGGTCAAGTCGTACAACGGCGCAATCGGCGTGGATATCCACGAACAGCCACACCGCAACCTGCTGGAGCTGGCCAAGCTCAACGGCAAGGCCACCGGCAACGTCTCCACCGCCGAGCTGCAGGACGCCACCCCGGCCGCCCTGCTCGCCCACGTCACCGCTCGCAAGTGCTACGGCCCCGAAGCCACCAGCAAGCAGTGCCCGAGCAATGCCCTGGAGAACGGCGGCGCCGGCTCGATCACCGAGCAATGGCTGAAGACCCGCCCTGACGTGGTCCTCGGCGGCGGCGCCGCGACCTTCGCGGAAACCGCCAAGGCTGGCCGCTATGCCGGCAAGACCCTCCGCGCCCAGGCCGAGGCCCGCGGCTACCGGATCGTCGAGAACCTCGACGAGCTGAAAGCCGTGCGCCGCGCCAACCAGAAGCAGCCGCTGATCGGCCTGTTCGCGCCGGGCAACATGCCGGTGCGCTGGCTCGGTCCGACCGCCACCTACCACGGCAACCTGAACCAGCCGGCGGTGAGCTGCGAGGCGAACCCGAAGCGCACCGCCGACATCCCGACCCTGGCGCAAATGACCAGTAAGGCCATCGAGCTGCTGAAGGACAATCCGAACGGCTTCTTCCTGCAGGTCGAGGGCGCGTCCATCGACAAACAGGACCACGCCGCGAATCCGTGCGGCCAGATCGGCGAGACCGTCGACCTCGACGAAGCCGTGCAGAAGGCCCTGGCCTTCGCCAAGGCCGATGGCGAGACCCTGGTGATCGTCACCGCCGACCACGCCCACTCCAGCCAGATCATCCCGCCGGAAACCGCCGCGCCGGGGCTGACCCAACTGCTCACGACCAAGGACGGCGCGCCGCTGGCGATCAGCTACGGCAACTCCGAGGAAGGCTCCCAGGAGCACACCGGCACCCAGTTGCGCATCGCCGCCTACGGCCCGCAGGCCGCCAATGTCACCGGCCTGACCGACCAGACCGACCTGTTCTTCACCATCCGTCGCGCACTGAACCTGCGCGACTGATCGGACCAGAACGAAAAAGGCGCGCCGGTTTCGACCGGCGCGCCTTTTTCATTTCGCGCGGCATCCCTGGAACTAGCCCTCGACCTGGCTCCACTGCTTGGCCAGGCGCTTGTCCGAGACCGGCAGCCGGGTTCCCAGTTGCTGGGCGAACAGCGAGACCCGGTACTCCTCCAGCATCCAGCGATACACCTGCAACTCGGCGTCGCGCTTGCCTTCCTGGGCGTGCTTGGCGAGGCGCGCCTGGTATTGCGCCCAGAGTTCGCCCAGCTCGCCGCTCCACACCCGGTCGCGCTGGACCTGGCCGGCGACCTTGTCCAGGCGCTGCTCGATGGCCTTGAGGTAACGCGGATACTCCTTCAACCACTCCAGCGGGGTGGCGCGGACGAACCCCGGATACACCAGGTTGGCCAGTTGGCCCTTGACGTCGTTCAGCGGCACGGTCATGGCCAGCTCGACCTTGCCCTTGAAGCGCTTCTGCAGGCCGTGCCAGAGCTTGAGGATATCCAGCACCAGGCGTGCCAGGCGCTCGGCGTGCTCGTTCCAGGCAGCGCGCTTGCGCTCGGCCAGCGCGGCCAGGGCGGCGCCGTCGCGCGGCAGGCTTTCGCCCTGCAGCACGCAACTGTCGAGACTGGCCAGGAGGATGTCCTCGACCAGCGCCTCGACCCGTCCCAGCTCGCGGTACAGCAGGCCCATCTCGGTCTGCCCCGGCAGCTTGGCGCGCAGGTACTTGGCCGGCTCGGCCAGTTGCTGCAACAGCAGTCGTTGCAGGGCGCGGCGGTGTTGGTAGTCGGCCTCGGCCTGGGTCGGGAAGCGCCCTTCCTTGACCTCGCCCTGCTCCTCCACCAGCGCCGGGTATACCGTCATCGACAATCCGGCGACCTTCTGCTGGGCCTTCTCGGCGACGCTGGCGAAGGCCTTGGCCTCCACCGGACGCTGCTGTTCCTTGTCGGCCTGGGGTATCGCCAGGGCCGCCTGGCTGGCTTCGGCGAAACGCGCGGTGAGTTCGGCCAGGTCGCGGCCCTCGCCGAGGAACTTGCCCTGGGCGTCGACCACCTCAATGTTCATCCGCAGGTGATCGTCCAACTGCGTCGCCGCCTCGGCCCAGGCCTCGTCGGCTACCCGCACGCCGGTCATGCGCTGAAGCTCGCGGCCCAGCGCCTGCGGCAACGAACCTTCGCCGAAGGTGATGCGCTCCAGGGCGGCGCGGACGAAGTCCGGTACCGGCACGAAGCTCTTGCGGACCGCCTTCGGCAGGTTGCGCACCAACGCCACCGCCTTGTCGTAGAGCAGGCCGGGCACCAGCCAGTCGATGCGTTCGGCCGGCAATTGCGGCAGCAGCGGCGCCGGTACCCGCACGGTGACGCCGTCGCGCGCGGTGCCGGGCTCGAACTGGTAGCTCAGCGACAGGTGCAGATCGCCCAGGCGCAGGCGATCCGGGTACTGCGCCGCAGTGACTTCGCTGGCTTCGCGGGCCAGCACGTCTTCCTCGCGCATCAGCAGCAGGTCCGGCTGGTTCTGCCGCTCGCGGGCGTACCATTTCTCGAAACTGGCGGTCTGGTAGATATCCGCCGGCAGGCGCGCGTCGTAATAGGCGAACAGGGTTTCCTCGTCGGCCAGGATGTCGCGCCGGCGTGCCTTGGCTTCCAGCTCGTCGAGCTTTTCCAGCAACTGCCGGTTGGCGCTCAGGCACCTGGCGCGGCTGTTGATCTCGCCGCGCACCAGGCCTTCGCGGATGAACAGCTCGCGCGCCACCGGCGGGTCGATCGGACCATAGTGCACCGGACGTCGACCGATGACGATGAGGCCGTAGAGGGTGACCTGCTCGAACGCCACCACCTGGCCACGACGCTTCTCCCAGTGCGGCTCGAAGTGGTTGGTCTTGATCAGGTGCCCGGCCAGCGGCTCCAGCCAGTCCGGCTCGATCTTCGCGACCATTCGGGCGAACAGCTTGGTGGTCTCCACCAGTTCCGCGGCCATGATCCATTGCGGGCGCTTGCGAGCGATGCCGCTGGACGGATGGATCCAGAAACGTCGCTGGCGAGCGCCGAGGTAGTCGCCTTCCTCGGCCTTCTGCCCGATCTGGCTGAGCAGGCCGGACAGGATCGCTTTGTGGACCGCCGCGTAATCGATCCCCGGTACCTCGCGTTCGTTGTCGGCCGACGCGCCTTTCTTCGCCTCCGGCTTGCGCGCCTCGGCCTTGGCCGGACGCCCGAACGGCAGCTTCAGTTCGCGGCAGATCAGGGTCAGTTGGCGGTGGGCGTCGCGCCACTCACGCAGGCGCAGGTAGTTGAGGAAGTTCTTCCGGCACCAGCTGCGCAGGGCGTTGGAACCCAGCGCCTGGCGCTGCTCCTCGAAGCCACGCCAGAGATTGATCAGCGCGGCGAAGTCGGAATCCGGATCCTTCCATTGCGCGTGCGCCTGGTCGGCGGCCTGCTGCCGCTCCACCGGACGCTCGCGCGGGTCCTGCACGGACAGCGCGCTGGCCACCGTCAACACTTCCTCGAGGCTACCCTGCTGGGCCGCCTCCAGCAGCATGCGGCCCAGCCTCGGGTCGATCGGCAGGCGCGCCAGTTGGCGCCCCAGCGGGGTCAGCTGGCCTTCGCGGTTGACCGCCGACAGTTCCTGCAGAAGGGTGAAGCCGTCCTTGATCGCCTTGCCGTCCGGCGGCTCGATGAAGGGGAACGCCTCGATGTCGCCGAGGCGCAGGTGCAGCATCTGCAGGATCACCGCGGCCAGGTTGGTGCGGAGGATTTCCGGGTCGGTGAAGGCCGGACGCGCGTTGAAGTCCTCCTCGCTGTAGAGGCGCACGCATATGCCCGGCTCGACCCGTCCGCAACGGCCCTTGCGCTGGTTGGCGCTGGCCTGCGACACCGCCTCGATGGGCAGCCGCTGGACCTTGGCGCGGTAGCTGTAGCGGCTGATCCGCGCGGTGCCGCTGTCGATCACGTAACGGATGCCCGGCACCGTCAGCGAGGTTTCCGCGACGTTGGTGGACAGCACGATCTTGCGTCCCGGGCGCGGCTGGAAGATCTTCTGCTGCTCGGCCGGGGTCAGTCGCGCGTACAGCGGCAGCACTTCGGTGTGGCGCAGGTTGGCCTTGCGCAGCATCTCCGCGGCGTCGCGGATCTCCCGCTCGCCGGGGAGGAACACCAGCACGTCGCCGGGCCGCTTGCCGACCTCGCGTTCGTGGGCGGCGATCTCGTCGAGGGCGGCGAGGATGCCCTGGTCCACCGACAGGTCGTCCTCGACCCGGTTGCCCTCCTCGTCGGTTTCCGCCGCCAGCGGCCGGTACCAGGTCTCCACCGGATAGGTGCGGCCGGAAACCTCGATCACCGGGGCGCCGTCGAAATGCCGGGAGAAACGCTCCAGGTCGATGGTCGCCGAGGTGATGATCAGCTTCAGGTCCGGACGCCGGTGCAACAGGGTCTTCAGGTAGCCGAGGAGGAAGTCGATGTTCAGGCTGCGCTCGTGGGCTTCGTCGACGATCAGCGTGTCGTAGCGCTCCAGGTAGCGGTCGTGCTGGGTCTCGGCCAGGAGGATGCCGTCGGTCATCAGCTTGACCAGGGTGCTGTCGTCGCTCTGGTCCTCGAAGCGCACCTGGTAGCCGACCAGCGCGCCCAGCGGCGTGCCGATCTCTTCCGCGACCCGCGTCGCCACGCTGCGCGCCGCCAGCCGACGCGGCTGGGTATGGCCGATCAGGCCGTGGATGCCGCGACCCAGCTCCAGGCAGATCTTCGGCAACTGGGTGGTCTTGCCCGAGCCGGTCTCGCCGGCGATCACCACCACCTGGTGGGCGGCGATGGCGGCCTTGATCTCGTCGCGCTTGGCGGCGATCGGCAGGCTGTCGTCGTAGCGGATCGCCGGCACGCTGGCGCGCCGCGCCTCGACCTTGGCGCAGGAGGCCTGGAAGCGCTCGACCCACTGCGCCAGGCGCGCGTCGTCGGGCTGCTTGCGCAGTTCGTGGAACTGCCGGCGCAAGCGGTGGCGGTCGCTGATCTGGGCCTGGTCGAGGCGCCGGACGAGTTGGTCGAGGGAAGGAGTCTGGTCGGTCATCTAGGCTTTTCGAATGCTGTGAGCGTGCCGCAGTCGCGGAGGACGGGAAGAAGCTCCGGCCACTGCCGAGGCGAAAAATATTCGGAATTGTCGCAGATTTGAGCGGAAGAGGACGAATCCCGGTTAACGCTCGCTGCCGCGATACGGCCGACGCTGCTGGTGGGCAATGGCCCTCTCAGCGCCCCAGTCGCTTGAGCATCTCGGCCAGCGGCAGCGCATCGGCGGTGCCCGCCCGGCAGTCGGCGAGGCGATCCTCGGCCACTCGCAGCCATTGGCGCTCCACCTCGGGGCCGGCGCGATGCAGCAATGCCTGGATCAGTTCCAGACGCCGGCTGATCGGCAGACGGCGTATTTCTTCGGCCAGGGCAGGATCGAGGCGGGCCATGGGGGTTTCCTCCGGCAGGTGATGCGCTGCAGGCACGTCCGCACAGGCCCGCTCACCCCGCAACCGACTGCCTGCAACGAAGAAGCCCCGCATCGGCGAGGCTTCTTCAGGCAACGGCGGACTTACTTCTGGCCCGCTTTCTTCAGCTCTTCGTCGCGCAGTTCGCGGCGCAGGATCTTGCCGACGTTGGTGGTCGGCAGGCTGTCGCGGAACTCCACGGCCTTCGGCCGCTTGTAGCCGGTCAGGTTGTCATGCATGTGCTGCATGACCTGTTCCTTGGTCAGGGTCGCCCCCGGCTTGACCACCACGAAGACCTTGATCGACTCGCCGGACTTCTCGTCGGGGATGCCGATCGCGGCACACTGCAGGACGCCCGGCAGGGTCGCCAGCACGTCTTCCAGCTCGTTCGGGTAAACATTGAAGCCGGAGACCAGGATCATGTCCTTCTTCCGGTCGACGATGCGCATGTAGCCGTCTTCCTGGATGATCGCGATATCGCCGGTCTTCAGCCAACCATCGGCGTCGAGGATCTCGTCGGTGGCTTCCTGGCGCTGCCAGTAGCCCTTCATCACCTGCGGGCCTTTCACGCAGAGTTCGCCGCGCTCGCCCAGGGGCACTTCCTGGCCGTCGTCGCCGATCACCTTGCACAGGGTCGAGGGCACCGGAATACCGATGGTGCCGACCTGGATGTTCTGGAACGGGTTGACCGATACCACCGGCGCGGTCTCGGTCATGCCGTAGCCTTCGCAGATGGCGCAGCCGGTGACTTCCTTCCAGCGCTCCGCGGTGGCCAGTTGCAGCGCCATGCCGCCGGAGAGGGTCAGCTTCAGCGCGGAGAAGTCCAGCTTGCGGAAGGTCTCGTTGTTGCACAGGGCGACGAACAGGGTGTTCAGTCCGACGAAGCCGGTGAACCTCCACTGGCCGAGGTCCTTGAGCATCGACGGCAGGTCGCGCGGGTTGGTGATCAGGATGTTGTGGTTGCCGGTGAGCATCATCGCCATGCAATGGAAGGTGAAGGCATAGATGTGGTACAGCGGCAGCGGCGCGATGAGGATCTCGCAGCCCTCGTTGAGGTTGGCGCCCATCAGCGCCTTGCACTGCAACATGTTGGCCACCAGGTTGCGGTGGGTCAGCATGGCGCCCTTGGCGACCCCGGTGGTGCCGCCAGTGTATTGCAGTACGGCGACGTCGTCGGCCTGCGGCGCGGCTTCCTGGAACGACTTGCCGGCGCCCCTGGCCAGCGCGTCGGTCAGCTTGGTGGCTTGCGGCAGGCTGTAGGCCGGCACCATCTTCTTGATGTGCTTGACCACGAAGTTGACGATGAAGCGCTTCAGCGGCGGCAGGATGTCGCCGACTTCGGTGACGATCACCTGCTTGACGCCGGTCTTCGGCAGTACACCCTCGACCAGGTGGGCCATGTTGGCCAGGCAGACCACCGCCTTGGCGCCGGAGTCGTTGAACTGGTGTTCCAGCTCACGCGCGGTGTACAGCGGGTTGGTGTTGACCACGATGAGGCCGGCGCGCATGGCGCCGAAGACCACGATCGGGTATTGCAGGACGTTGGGCAACTGGACGGCGATGCGGTCGCCGGGCTTGAGATCGGTGTGCTGCTGCAGGTAGGCGGCGAAGTCGCCGGACAGCTTGTACAGCTCGCCGTAGGTCAGGGTCTTGCCCAGGTTGGTGAACGCGGGCTTGGTGGCAAAACGTTGGCAGGACTCCTTCAGTACCGACAGGATGTTCGGGTACTGGTCGGGATTGATCTCGGCAGCAATACCCGCTGGGTACTTGTCCTTCCAGAAGTTTTCGATCATGGAAGCCCACTCCTAAGCAACAGCTAATCTTCACCGCTCATGGCGGCATCTTGTTGTGATCTGCTCGCTAACCCTGGACCCAGGGCTATTAGGCGCGCCGAGATTATCAGCTTTGCCAGAGGCAGACCAGCACCAAACATGACCTATTCGGTCAAAAAAATGACCGAGACATTAGTCTCGGTCACGGTCTTTCCTGTCCCCGGCAAATGCCCGTTTCAGAGCCTTGTAAGGCTATCAGGCGATTTCGCGCAGCTCACGACGGAGGATTTTACCCACAGGCGTCATCGGTAATGCATCCTTGAGCACAATCTGTCGCGGAATTTTGTATCCGGTGAGGTTTTCCTTGCAGTAGGCCTTGAGCTCCTCGACCGACAGGCTGGGGTCGCGGGCCACCACGAACAGCTTCACCGCCTCGCCGGACTTCTCGTCGGGAATGCCCACCGCCGCGCAACTGGCCACCTTCGGATGGGCCATCACCACGTCTTCGATCTCGTTGGGGTAGACATTGAAGCCAGAGACCAGGATCAGGTCCTTCTTGCGATCGACGATACGCACGAAGCCGTCCTCGTCGATCACCGCGATGTCGCCGGTCTTCAGCCAGCCTTCGGCATCGAGAATCTCCTCGGTGGCCTCGGGACGCTGCCAGTACCCCTTCATCACTTGCGGACCTTTCACACAGAGTTCGCCACGTTCGCCGACAGGCAGCTCGTTGCCCTGCTCGTCGATCACCTTGAGCGCCGTGCCCACGACCGGAATCCCCACCGTGCCCAGGCGCGCCTGCTCGCCGTAGGGGTTGGTGGTCACCACCGGCGAGCATTCGGTGAGGCCATAGCCTTCCACCACGGTGCAGCCGGTGACGCCCTTCCAGCGCTCGGCGGTGGCGCTGACCAGTGCAGTGCCGCCGGAGTTGGTGAGCTTCAGGTTGGAGAAATCGACGTCCTTGAACCCGGGGTGCTCCATCAACGCGACGAACAGGGTGTTGAGGCCGAGCAGCGCGGAGAAACGCCACTTCTTCAGTTCCTTGATGAAACCGGGGATGTCGCGCGGGTTGGTGATCAGCACGTTATGGTTGCCGCTGACCATCATGCACATGCAGTTCGCGGTGAAGGCATAGATGTGGTAGAGCGGCAGCGGCGCGATCATCACCTCCTGCGCCTCCTTCATCAGCGGCAGGCCATCTTTGCCGAGCTGGGAAAGCTGGGCGTGGACCTGCAGCATGTTCGCCACCAGGTTGCCGTGGGTGAGCATCGCCCCCTTCGAGACCCCGGTGGTGCCGCCGGTGTACTGCAACACGGCGACATCCTCCAGGCCGACCCTGACCGGCTGCAGGGCATGGCCCTGGCCTTGCTTCAAGGCCTGCCTGAACGGCAGCGCCTGGGGCAAGCGATAATCGGGGACCATCTTCTTCACCGACTTCACCACGCTGTTCACCAGCCAACCCTTCAGCGCCGGCAACAGGTCGCCCATGCGCGCCTCGATCAGGTACTCGATCCGCGTATCCGGGAGCACTTCCTCGACCAGCTTGCCGAACACGTTCAGGTAGACCAGCGCACGCACGCCGGCGTCCTTGAACTGGTGGCGCATTTCGCGGGCGGTGTACAGCGGATTGGTGTTGACCACCACCAGCCCCGCGCGCAAGGCGCCGAACACCGCGATGGGATATTGCAGGACATTGGGCATCTGCACCGCGATGCGGTCGCCGGGCTGGAGATCGGTCTGTTTCTGCAGGTAGGCGGCGAAGGCGGCGGACAGATGATCGAGTTCGGCGTAGCTGAGCGTCACGCCGAGATTGCTGAAGGCCGGGCGGTCGGCGAATTTCTTGCAGGAGCGCTCGAAGACCTCGACCACGGAACGGTAGGCGCCGAAGTCGAGACTGTCGGGTACGCCGGCCGGGCGTTTGTCGTTCCAGAATTCAGGTTGCATTTATTCTTGTCCTCTTACCTGAGCGGGTCTGGCCCGCGTGTGCGGGGTATCGGGCAACTTAGCAGTTGCATCGGACAGCGCAAATACTCCTCCTGCCCTTATTGATAGTGTGAATCTCCAGCCTGTCGCTCTTCGCCGCCCGCCATTCCAGAGCGGCCCGTGCCCAAGGGTGGCGCTTTTCCGGGACGAAACCGCGCACGCTGCTAGAATGCGCCGGAACGCGTCCGCCCGGCACAAGGAACGAACATGCCCGCCGCTGCCTACTGGCTCCCCGCCAGCGACGAAACCCCGCTGTACACCCGCCACTGGCCGAGCGCAACGGCCGTCGGCGCGGTGATGCTGTCCCACGGCATGGCCGAGCACGCCGGTCGCTACGAGCGTCTCGCCGCCGCGCTGAACGCTGCCGGCTACCACTTCTATGCGATCGACCAGCGCGGCCACGGCCGGACCGCCGAAGCCGACGAGCTGGGCCACTTCGCCGACCAGGGCGGCTGGGGCAAGGTGGTCGGCGACCTGGCCAGCCTGAACCACCATATCCGCCAGCAGCACCCGGAACTGCCGATCTTCCTGCTGGGCCACAGCATGGGCAGCTACATCTCCATGGCCTACCTGCTGCACCACAGCTGCAGCCTGCAAGGGGCGATCCTTTCCGGCTCCAACTACCAGCCGCAAGCGCTCTACCGGGTCGCCCGCCTGATCGCCCGCTTCGAGCGCTGGCGCCAGGGGCCGCTGGGCAAGAGCGCGCTGATCGACTTCCTCTCGTTCGGCTCGTTCAACAAGGCGTTCAAGCCCAATCGCACGGCCTTCGACTGGCTCAGTCGCGATCCGCAGGAAGTCGACAGGTACGTGGCCGACCCGCTGTGCGGCTTCCGCTGCAGCAACCAGTTGTGGGTGGACCTGCTCGGCGGCCTGGCCGATATCACCCCGCCCACCCACCTGCGGCAGATCGATGCCGGCCTGCCGCTGCTGGTCATCGGCGGCGAACGCGACCCGGTCAGCCAGGGCAGGCGCCTGGGCGACCTGGCCGACGCCCTGCGCGGCGCCGGGCTGCGCCAGGTGACCCTGAAGACCTATCCCGAGGCCCGTCACGAGCTGTTCAACGAGAGCAACCGCGACGCGGTCACCCAAGACCTGATCGACTGGCTGGAACAGGCCCTGCGCCACCGCCGGGATCATTCGACAAAGGAGAGAACATGAGCCAGGTCCAGAACATTCCCTACGCCGAGCTAGAGGTCGGGCAAAAGGCCGAGTACACCAGCAGCATCGCCGAGCGCGACCTGCAGTTGTTCGCCGCAGTCTCCGGCGACCGCAACCCGGTGCATCTGGACGCCGCCTACGCGGCCACCACCCAGTTCAAGGAACGCATCGCCCACGGCATGCTCAGCGGCGCCCTGATCAGCGCGGCGATCGCCACCGTGCTGCCCGGTCCAGGCACCATCTATCTCGGCCAGACCCTGCGCTTCACCCGTCCGGTCAAGCTCGGCGACGACCTGAAGGTCGAACTGGAAGTCCTCGAGAAGCTGCCGAAGAACCGCGTGCGCATGGCCACGCGGGTGTTCAACCAGGCAGGCAAGCAGGTGGTCGACGGCGAAGCGGAGATCATGGCGCCGGAAGAGAAGCTCAGCGTCGAGCTGGCCGAACTGCCGCCGATCAGCATCGGCTGAGCGGCTTTCCCTACCGTCGGGCCATCCGGCCCGACGGACTTGCCGGGCCGCCGCGCGCTGCTCTACCCTGTCCGCTGTCTTACCTCAATCACCAGGGATAACCGAAGGCACTCCACCGCCCGAAACCCCTTACCGGGAATCGGAGCCGCCATGGACCTTCGCTTGCTGTTGCTATCCCTGACCACCTTCGCCGCCGGCCTGGCGGAAAGCATCCTGATCGGCATCCTGCCGCCCCTGGCCGAAGACCTGCGGGTCTCCATCAGCCTGGCCGGCCAGCTCACCACCCTGTTCTCCCTCGGCTTCGCCCTCGCCGCACCGCTGCTCGGCTGGCTGACCCGGCGCATCGAACGCCGCCGCCTGCTGCTGGCGACCCTGCTGCTGTTCGCCCTCAGCAACGCGCTCGCCGCCCTCGCTCCGGGCTATCTCGGCCTGCTCCTGGCTCGCCTGGGAATGTCGGCCTGTTGCGGGCTGCTGATCGTCCTCGCCAGCCTGCTCGCCGCCGAGCTGGCCGCCCCGGCCCAGCGCGGCCGGGCGATCGGCCTGATCTTCATGGGCATCAGCGGTTCGCTGGTGTTCGGCGTGCCACTGGGCGTACAGATCAGCGACTGGTTCGGCTGGCGCTGGATCTTCGCCGGCATCGCGGTCTATTCGCTGCCCTTGTGCCTGCTGCTCTGGCGCTACCTGCCGCAACGCCAGGCCGGCGACCTGCCCGGCCGCGAAGGCTACCTGCGGCAGTTGCGCCAGCCCGCGCTGTGGCTCGCGCAACTGGTATCGATCCTGTTGCTCGGCGGGCACTTCACCCTGTTCGCCTATTTCACCCCGTACCTGGCGAGCATGGCCGGTATTCGCTCGCCCGGCGAGATCAGCCTGATCCTCCTGCTGATCGGCCTGGCAGCGCTGAGCGGCGGCTATATCGGCGGCTGGCTGGCCGACCGCCTCGGCCACCGGCGCGCCCTGCGTCTGGTGCCGGCGGCCTTCGCCCTGGCGCTGGCGGCGGTGCCGCTGAGCCTGGGCAGCATCGGGTTCCTGCCGGTACTGATGGTCTGGAGCGCGATCAGTTGGATGATCTCGCCGGTGGTGCAGAGCTTCCTGCTGCGCAGCGATCCGGCCAGCGGTTCCGCCGGCGTCGCCCTGAACACCTCGGCCATGCACCTGGGCGTGGGCCTCGGCGCGGCGCTGGGCGGCCTGGTGGTGGCGGCACTGGGAGTCGCCGCGACGCCCTGGGTCGGCCTCGCCCTGGTGCTGGCGGCGCTGGCCTGCGCGCTTGGCGCCAGCACGCTGGATGGCGCCACGCAAGCGCTGCCGCTCAGTCCCCCTGCACGGTGACGCTGGCGGTCATCCCGGCGCTCAGGTGGACATCCGCCGGCACCTGGTCGAGGCGGATGCGCACCGGAATGCGCTGCGCCAGGCGCACCCAGTTGAAGGTCGGCTCGACATTGGCCAGCAACTGGCCGTCCGGCGTCGAGTTGCGGTCGGTGATACCGCTGCTGATGCTCTCCACCGTGCCGTCGATCGGCTGATCGCCGCTCATCAGGCGGACCTGGGCGCGCATGCCGACGCGGATGCCGGGCAGCTTGGTTTCCTCGAAGTAGGCGACCACATAGAAGGACTGCTGGTCGACCAACGCCATCACCGCCTGGCCCGCCGTGGCGTAGTTGCCCTGGGCCAGGCGCAGGTTGGTCACCTGGCCGTTGCGCGCGGCGCGCAGTTCGCTGCGCTTGAGGTTGAGTTCGGCGATCTTCACCTGGGCCAGCGCTTCCTGGTACTCGCTGCGAGCGATGGCGGCATTGATCTGGGCGTTTTCCTTGTCCTCGGCGCTGATCGCGCCGATGCCCAGGCGGCTGCGCCGGGCCGCCTCGTTCTGGCGCAACAGGTATTGCTGGTGACGGGTCTCGGCGACGGCGCGGGCCTGCTCCAGGTTGGCCTGGTAGCGTTCCTGGTCGATGCGCATCAGCACGTCGCCGACCTTGACCACCTGGTTGTCCTTGACCTCCAGGTCGGTCACCCAGCCGGACACGTCCGGCGCCACCACCACCACGTCGGCCCGTACCCGGGCATCGCGGGTCCAGGGCGAGAGCATGTAGTAGCGCCAGAGCCAGATGCCGGCGAGGACAGCGGCAGCGACCACCAGCAGGGTGACGACGACGCGAAGCGATGCACGCATGCGAATCTCCTTCTCGGGGCGACGGATTCAGGACGTGGCCGCCCAGGTAATGCCACTCAACATCAAAATGAACAGGGCGCAGTCGAACAGCGCCTCGTGCCAGACCCAGCGACGCAACGGCGTTTTCTGGATCAGCACCCGCAGCGCGGCGGTGGCCGCCAGCGCCAGCAGGGCATAGACGAACAGCGGGCTGAGGTAGACGCCGCCCCAGGCCGACTCATGCAGACTCATGGCTTTCCTCCTGATGGCACCACTGCTGCCAGGTGAACAGCAGTTGCGCCAGGGCCGCGCGCGCCAGGCGGCTGGCTTCGTCGTCGTGGCGAGCGTCGCGCTCCAGGGCTTCGCGCAACGGCAGGCTGATCCGTTCCAGGCGGTCGCTGCGCGGCCCCGCGGGACCGGCCTCAAGCAGCTCGCCCAGTTCCCCGAGGAAGCGGTCGCGCGCCTTGCGCAGGACGCCACGGGCGCCTTCCAGGCAGGCCCGCAGGTGGATCAGTTCGTTACCCAGGTCGAGCGCCAGGAGGCCATCGTCCCAACGCCGCCGCTCCTGCTCCGGCAACAGGTTGGCGTGCCGCGCCAGGCGCAACAGGCGGTCGGCCATGCGCCCGCCGAACCAGTTCTCCGCCTGCGCCAGCGGGCGCCGGGTGAGGCGGCCGAGGTCGACGCAGGTGGCATCCAGCAGGCGTCGGGTCAGCCAGCCCGGACGCAAGGTCAGCAAGCGGAAGATCACCACCGCGAAGCCGACTCCGATCAGTACGCCCTGGGCGGAATTCAGCAGGGTCGCGAGGTCGTAGTCCATCTGGTTGCGCGGCGCGACCAGGACGATGAAGTGGATCGCGAACGAGGTGGCGGTGCCGGCGGTGACCGGTACGGCCATGCCCAGGGTGGCGAAGAACAGCGGCACGCCCATCGCCAGGCAGAGCAGCGGGAAGCCATTCCACTGCGGCAGCAGCCACTGGCTGACCAGCATCGCCGCCGGGATCGCGTAGACGATGCCGCGCAGGAAGCTCAGGCCGATGGCCACCGCGTTGTCGCGGTTGGCGAACAGGCTGCACACCACCGCCGCCAGCAGCATCGCGCCGGACGCCGCCGGCCACGCGGTATAGATCCAGTAGATCGACAGCCCGAGCAACGCCAGGGCGCTACGCGCGCCGTAGAACAGCGCCATCTGCAGGTCGCGGTGCCAGGACAGGGTGCCGGCGCTGCCCACCCGCCCCTCGACCTCGCCGCTGGCCACCGCGCGCATGCCCTTCTCGGCATTCACCGCCTTGAGCAGCAGCACCGAGCAGCGGGTCAGCAGGTAACGCTGGTCGTTGCTCCACTGCGGCTCGACCGCGACCTGCGCCAACTCCTCGCGCAGCGCCTGCATCGACGCCGGATCGGCCCCTTCCAGGGCGCTGGCCAGCGCGGCCAGCCAGCGCTCCACCTGGCGCTCTTCCTCTTCGCTCAGCCGCGCCCGTTGCCGGGCCACGCCGCGCGCGGTGCGCAACAGGCTGAGCAGGTCGCGCGAGAGCAACGCCAGGGCGCCGGCCCGGCGCCGCCCGCGCTCGCCTTCGAACCAGGCATGGTCGCGCTGCGCATCGACCTCGACGATCTTGCTCAGCGCGTTGAGCAGCCCCTGCGGCTGCCGCTGGCGCGGGTCGATCTCGCCGCGCGCGGCCTGCATGCCCAGCAGCCAGGTGGCGTGGGCCTGCTTGTCGAGGTTCTGCTCGACCCGCTGCGGCCAGAGGATCGCACTGACCGCCGAGGCGCAGATGATCCCCAGGCAGATCTCGGTACAACGCGCCACCGCCTGCTCGAAGACCAGCAGCGGCTGGTCCACCGCCGGCAGGCCAATGATCGCCACCGTATAGCCGGAAAGTACGAAAGCATAGGAAACGTGGTTGCGCAGGGAGGTCGAGGCCGCCGTGCAGAGCCCCAGCCAGAGCGAGATGGCCAGCAGGAACAACCAGGGCGCCTGGGCGAACAGCGCGATCATCAGCACCGACATCGCGGTGCCGACCAGGGTGCCGAGCAGGCGGAACAAGCCCTTCGCCACCACCATGCCGGACAACGGCTGGGACACGATCAGCACGGTCATCAGCGCCCATTGCGGCTGCTCCAGGTCGAAGCGAAAGGCGCACCACAACGCCAGGCCGCCGGCCAGGAGCGTCTTGATGGCGAACTTGAGCGCCAGCGTCGAGGGTGCCAGGAACGGCTTCCAGTGAATGGGCACAGGGTCTTCCGAAACGGGGTCTACATCAGCATAGATAGCCGGCGAACGCCGAGGCGATATGTGCAGCCTATATTATTAGGCTGCTAACAATATCGTCCAGCGACATTCGTAGTATCCCGATCGCTGCGCCGGTGTTTTTCCAGGCGCAAAAAAACGGGCGACCGAAGTCGCCCTAAGTGCCTTGCGTGCTCTGTGTATCCGGGAGGATCAGCCTTTGCGGCTATGGGAATCCTTCCAGATGAAGTAACCGACCCCACCGAAGAAAGCGACCATGAGGCCTACTGTAAGAATCCCTGCGAGAACCACTTCGTCGATGAACATGTTGATGGCCTCCAGTTGCCGGTTGGGTGTTGCTCGATGGGCTCAGATTAGCGAGGCGCGGCGGCGCAATATTGACCTGGATCAATCGCCCGGACGGGCTTTTTCGGCCAGGTGCATGACACTGACCCAGGTCAAGTTTCGCAGGAGGGAGAATGCGGTCGGACGCCGCAGATAACCGGGAGAAACCTGCCCGATCGCCGCACGTTGCCCGCAGGAATGCGCCGCCGGCGAACGCGGCGGCGGAGGCTTCAGCGCTTCTTCGGCTTGCCTTTCGGCTTCTTCCGCGGCTTGCCCAGCGGCAACACCTGTTCGAAGGCCTTGCGGACCTCCTGCAGGCGCTTCTCGTGCACGTCGTGGATGCGCTTGTCGCGCTCGGCGCTGAGGTCGATCACCTTGTCGTCGTCGTTCATGGCTGGGGGTACACCAGGCGGAAGGTCAGGTTCAAACGGGGCATGCAGGAGCGGCGGGTCTTCGCCACCTGATGTTGCCAATGATGCTGGGTTGCGCCGCGCATGACCAGCAGGCTGCCATGGGTCAGTTCCAGGGAATGGGCGATGCGGGTCTGGCCCTTGCGCCGCAGGTCGAAGCGGCGGCTGCCGCCGAGACTGAGCGAGGCGACCAGCGGATCGCGGCGCAGCTCTGGCTCGTCGTCGCTGTGCCAGCCCATGGAGTCCTGGCCGTCGCGGTAGTAGTTCAGCAGCACGCCGTTGACCCGCTGGCCGACCTCGCGCTCCACGCGCTCACGGATCTCGCCGAGCAACGCGGTCCATGGCAGCGGCCGGTGGACCTGGCCGGAATAACGGTAGGCGGCTTCCGCGTCACCGTACCAGGCCACCAGGCGCGGGGTCGGGCGCTCCTCGCCATGGATGCGCAGGATCGGCTGTTCCCAGGGCGTTTCCTGTTCCAGGCGCAACAGCCAGGCGCTCGCCAGCGGCGCATCCAGCCAATGCGGGAGATAGCGCAGGTCGGCGTCCGGCAGGGTCAGGGGTGCGTCGGCGAACAGGTCCATGGGCCGCAGGTTACTACGCCGCAAGGCCGCTGCTGAAGCCTGGAAAACCAGGGTTACACTTCGATGTCGATCAATTGTCCCTTGCGCGGCGGCTCGTCCGCCTGGGCGCTCTCCCCCGCTTCGTCAGCCGGCGCCTCGTCCCCCTCGTCGCTCCGCGCGTGCGCCTCGCCGCCCTGGCGGCGCTGGCGACGGCGGTATTCCTCTTCCAGCCAGCTTTCCTCGTCGCGCTCCTGGCGCAAGGCGACGCCATCGCTGCCCGCGCCAGCCTGGGTCGGCGCGACCGGCGGCGTGGCCGGACGGGGCTTGGGCGGGTCCTGCTGGACGGTGACCGGGATCAGGCCCTGGGGGATCGGCGGAAGCATGCAGGCAACCTCTCTGGGTAGTGCCGCGTCATGGGTTCTCGCAGCGTGCCGGTTTGCGGCGTTCTTCTACAAGGGTTATCGGTCGACCCGCCGCTCGACTTGAGAACCAGCCGCCAGGCGGTCGCTCCCGTACCGACGGACGGCTCTCCGACGAAGCCCTGGCGCAACACGCAATCCATCGCCAAGCGTCGCTCAACGCCACGCGTTGCGGTACCATACCCGGCTTTTTTGGGAGGTGGACATGGCGCAGTATCAACCGGGGCAACGCTGGATCAGCGACAGTGAAGCGGAATTGGGCCTGGGGACCATCCTGGCCCAGGATGGCCGCCTGCTCACCGTGCTCTATCCGGCGACCGGCGATACCCGCCAGTACGCCTTGCGCAATGCGCCGCTGACCCGCGTGCGCTTCGCCCCCGGCGATGAAGTGACGCACTTCGAAGGCTGGAAGATGACCGTCCGCGAGGTCGAGGAAAGCGAGGGCCTATTGGTCTACCACGGCCTCACCGCGCAGAACGAGCAGCGCACCCTGCCGGAAACCCAGCTCTCCAACTTCATCCAGTTCCGCCTCGCCAGCGACCGCCTGTTCGCCGGACAGATCGACCCCCTGCCCTGGTTCTCCCTGCGCTACCACACTCTCGAACGCCGCAGCCAACTGCTCCAGTCCTCGCTCTGGGGCCTCGGCGGCGCCCGCGCCCAGCCGATCGCCCACCAGTTGCACATCGCCCGCGAAGTCGCCGACCGCATGGCGCCGCGCGTCCTGCTGGCCGACGAAGTGGGCCTGGGCAAGACCATCGAGGCCGGCCTGATCATCCATCGCCAGTTGCTTTCCGGCCGCGCCGGGCGGGTGCTGATCCTGGTTCCGGAAAACCTCCAGCACCAGTGGCTGGTGGAGATGCGCCGGCGCTTCAACCTGCAGGTGGCCCTGTTCGACAAGGAGCGCTTCGCCGAAAGCGATGCCAGCAATCCCTTCGAGGACAGCCAGTTGGCCCTGGTCGCCCTGGAGTGGCTGAAGGAAGACGAACGCGCCCAGGACGCCCTGTTCGCCGCCGGCTGGGACCTGCTGGTGGTCGACGAAGCCCACCACCTGGTCTGGCACCAGGACCAGGTCAGCGCCGAATACGCGCTGGTCGAGCAACTGGCGGAGATCATTCCAGGCGTCCTGTTGCTCACCGCGACCCCGGAGCAACTCGGCCAGGACAGCCACTTCGCGCGCCTGCGCCTGCTCGATCCGAACCGCTTCCACGACCTCGAAGCGTTCCGCCGGGAGAGCGAGCAATACCGCCCGGTCGCCGAAGCGGTGCAGGAACTGCTCGACCACGGCAATCTTTCGGCCGGCGCGCGCAAGGCCATCCACGGCTTCCTCGGCAGCGAGGGCGACGAGCTGCTGGCCAGCGTCGAGGGCGGCGATGAAGACGCCCGCTCGCGCCTGGTCCGCGAACTGCTCGACCGCCACGGCACCGGCCGCGTGCTGTTCCGCAACACCCGCGCCGCCGTGCAGGGCTTCCCCCAGCGCGAGCTGCACGCCTATCCGTTGCCGATGCCGAGCCAGTACCAGGAACTGCCGGCCGGCGAACACCCGGACCTGTATCCGGAAGTGAATTTCCAGCAACAGTGGGAAGACGGCGACGACAACAATCGCTGGTGGCGCTTCGACCCGCGCGTCGAGTGGCTGATCGATACCCTGAAGATGCTCAAGCAGTTCAAGGTCCTGGTCATCTGTGCCCACGCCGAGACGGCCCTCGACCTGGAAGACGCCCTGCGCCTGCGTTCGGGCATCTCCGCCACGGTGTTCCACGAAGGCATGAGCATTCTCGAGCGCGACCGCGCCGCCGCCTACTTCGCCGACGAAGAGTTCGGCGCCCAGGTGCTGATCTGCTCGGAAATCGGCAGCGAAGGCCGCAACTTCCAGTTCGCCCACCATCTGGTGCTGTTCGACCTGCCGGCCCACCCGGACCTGCTCGAGCAGCGCATCGGCCGCCTCGACCGAATCGGCCAGCGACACACCATCCAGTTGCACGTACCGCACCTGGAGAACAGCGCCCAGCAGCGCCTGTTCCAGTGGTACCACCAGGCGCTGAACGCCTTCCTCAATACCTGCCCCACCGGCAACGCCCTGCAACACGAGTTCGGCCCGCGCCTGCTGCCGCTGCTCGACGGCGGCGAGGACAAGGCCTGGGACGCGCTGCTCGCCGAAGGCCGCGCCCGTCGCGAAGCCCTCGAAGCGGAGCTGCACAGCGGTCGCGACCGCCTGCTGGAGCTGAACTCCGGCGGCGCCGGCGAAGGCGAGGCGCTGGTGGAGGCCATCGAGGAGCAGGACGACGACTTCGCCCTGCCGATCTACATGGAGCGCCTGTTCGACGCCTACGGCATCCACAGCGAAGACCATTCGGAAAATGCCCTGATCCTCAAGCCAAGCGAGAAGATGCTCGACGCCGGCTTCCCCCTCGGCGACGACGAAGGCGTGACCATCACCTACGACCGTGCCCAGGCGCTGGCCCGCGAGGACATGCAGTTCCTCACCTGGGAACATCCGATGGTTCAGGGCGGCATGGACCTGGTGCTGTCCGGCTCGATGGGCAACACCTCGGTGGCGCTGATCAAGAACAAGGCGCTGAAGCCTGGCACCGTGCTGCTCGAACTCCTGTTCGTCAGCGAGGCCGTGGCACCGCGCGCCCTCCAGCTCGGCCGCTGGCTGCCGCCGCAGGCCCTGCGCTGCCTGCTCGACGCCAACGGCAACGACCTGGCCGGCCGGGTGTCCCTGGAAACCCTCAACGACCAGCTGGAAAGCGTGCCACGGGTCAGCGCCAACAAGTTCGTCCAGGCCCAGCGCGACGTGCTGGCCAAGCAGTTCGACGTGGCCGAGGGCAAGATCGTCCCGCGCCACGAGGAACGCGTGGCCAGGGCCAAGCAGCAGTTCGCCGCCGCCATGGACGAGGAACTGGCGCGCCTGACCGCGCTCAAGGCGGTCAACCCGAGCGTCCGCGACAGCGAGCTGGACAGCCTGCGCACCCAGCGCGAGGAAGGCCTGGCCCTGCTCGACAAGGCCTCCCTGCGCCTCGAGGCGATCCGCATCCTGGTCGCCGGCTGACGTCCGGCAACGGCTGCGCGAAACGAGAAGCCATGGGCCTCCCCCATGGCTTCTTTCATTTCATTTCCAGCGAAGGCCGCAACGGCGGATGGCCGCGAGCCGGGCGTCGCAGCGGAATCGCGACGGTCGCCCTGCGACTTATTGACCTCCGGCAAAGGTCCGCCGCCCGCGAGGGTCTACAGTGTCCTTGAAGTTTCAAGAACGCCCGGCGGGCGGACACTCACTCTGGAGGGACACCTTATGTACGATCGCATTCTGGTAGCCGTGGACGGCAGCCCGGTCTCCGACCGCGCCCTGGAAGAGGCCATCAAGCTGGCCGGCCTCAGCGGCGGCAAGCTGCGCGTCATCACCATCGTCGACAGCCCGCTGCGCCACCTTCCCGACTACGCGGTGTACTACAACCCCGAGCCGCTGCGCGAAGCCGCGCTGAAAGCCGCCGATGACGTCCTGGCCAAGGCCCGCGAGAAGGTCGAGGCGAGCAACGTCGAAGGCGCCACCTTCGATCGCGTCTGCCAGGAGCGCGCCAGCGAGGAAATCGCCGAGCGCATCGAACTCGAGGCCCAGGCCAGCGATGCCGACGTGGTGGTCATGGGCACCCATGGTCGTCGCGGCATGCGCCGCCTGATGCTCGGCAGCGTGGCGGAAGGCCTGATCCGCGTGGCTTCGCGTCCGGTCCTGCTGGTCCGCGACAAATAAGGCGAAAGCCGACGAAAAAGGCCGTGGGGGGGAATCCTCCACGGCCTTTTTTCTTTCAGCCCCCGTCGCTCACTGGGCTGCCCTGGGCGCGCGGCAACTGGCGAAGATGTCCAGCGCCGGCTGGTACAGCGAAGTCTGTACGTCCAGCAGGCCGAGCACCGAGTGGAACAGGTTGTCGTGGCTCAGGTCCTTGTCGTCGCGCTTGCCGTCCAGGCAACTGCGCTGGATGCCCCAGTTGCCCAGCGCCTGCGGGGCGAACCACATGACCATCGGCACGTGGATCTGCGCCTGGGGCGCGATCGAATAAGGCGCCGCGTGCAGGTAGACGCCATTCTCGCCCAGCGACTCGCCGTGGTCGGACACGTAGATCATCGCCGTATCGCGCTTGTCGGCATTCCGCTTGAGCAATTCGATCACCTTCGTCAGGAAGTGGTCGGTATAGAGGATGGTGTTGTCGTAGACGTTCACCAGCTCTTCCTTGCTGCAACTGCCGAGCTGGTTGGTCCGGCATACCGGCTGGAAGCGTTCCATCTCCTTCGGGTAGCGCTCGTAGTACTCGGGACCGTGGCTGCCATCGGAGTGCAGGACGATGATGGCGTCGTCCTGCAACCCGTCGATGTACTCCTGCAGGCCTACCAGCAGCGACTCGTCCAGGCAGTTCTTGCCGTCGCAGAACGGACTCGGCTGGTTCTTCGGGATGTCCCGGTTGGGCACCCGCAGGCAGGTGCCCTTGCAGTCGCTGTTGTTCTCCAGCCACAACACCTGCATGCCGGCACGCTGGAGAATGTCCAGCAGGCCTTCGTGGGTCTTGGCCTTCTTGTCGCTGTAGTCCTCGCGCGGGTACTGGGAGAACATGCAGGGCACCGAGACCGCGGTGGAAGTGCCGCAGGAACGGACCTGGGTGAAGTTGACGATGTCCTGCTTGCTCAGCTCCGGGTTGGTCTCGCGGGCGTAGCCGTTCAGCGAGAAATGGTCGGCACGGGCGGTCTCGCCGACCACGAACACCAGCAGCGATTTCTTCTGTCGCTGCAGCGCAGCCGGCGCCTGGCGGGCGTCCAGGCCGATCGGCTCGACCACCAGGTGCTCCTTGATCACCAGGCGCTGCTTGGCGTACTTGCCCACCGCGTAGATGTAGTTGGTCGGGTTGATGAAGTGGGTCAGCTTGTCTTCCTCGCGGAAGATCGGCGCGTAGGTGGAATAGAAGCTGCCTACCATTACCGCGACGATCAGCAGGCAGCCGAGCAGCGTCAGGATCTTGTTCAGCAGGCCGCGGAAGAACGGCCGGTAGCGTACCGGCCAGAGCCAGATCAGCAGCGAAGGCAGGACACCGAGCAACAGCAGATAGCCGAGCAGGGTTGGGTTGACCAGGTCGCCGGCCTCGGTGGCGTTGGTCTCGAAGACGTTCTGCACCATCACCGTGTCGATGCTGATGCCGTAGCTACCCATGAAGTAGGTCGCGCCGGCCGAGCACAGGGCGACCAGGGTCAAGGCCGGCTTGAGCAGCGGGCGGAAGGAAACCAGGGTCAGCAGGAGCGTGAAGGCGGCCCACAGGAACGCCGCGAACGAAGCGAAGAACGCGAAGCCCTTCAAGCCTTGCAGCGGCACCAGGCCATGCAGGGCCTTCCAGGTCGCCGCGTTGTAGAACACCACCAGAACCAGCGCGAACAGCATCACCAGCCGGGTCGAACCGATAGCCGGCAAGAAACGCTTGATACCCCCACCCATTGAAGCAACTCCTGAAACGTAACGGACCGCCGCCACCCCCGTGGCGGGGCGCCCGAACTCTATCGGGCGCCTGGTCAAAATTTCGTGAAGCCTCGCGAGCCCTCGCGGGCGCAGCGATCATGCCCGTGGCGATGGAGCCGGAACAAGCTCAGCTATGCCTTTTCTCCCTGGGAAGATGCCGAAACCGGCCGTATGTCGGCGGCCAGCGACTTCCTTCCATGCCGACCTTGCAGGCGGCTCCCGCTATCTATACTGGAAGCACAATGCCACCCCCATCCCCAGCCCGCGCCCGCGCCGTCCGCGGGTTTTCCGTGTCCAGGGAGACACCGCTATGGATTGGCAAGGCCTGCGCTTCCTCGGAGAGTCTCCCGTCGACGGCTACGTGCTGCAGAACTGCACCTATTCTCCGTCGCTGGTGGCGCTCGCCTTCCTCGTCGCCTGCCTCGCCGGGTACACGGCGCTGGACATGGTCGAGCGGGTCGGCAACAGCCTGAGCCACCCGCGCCGCTGGCAATGGGTCGGGGCGTTCTGCCTGGGCAGCGGCATCTGGGCCACGCATTTCGTCGCCATGCTCGCGTTCCACGCGCCGATCGCCCTGCGCTACGACCTGCCGATCACCGGCCTGTCGCTGCTGATCGCCGTCGCCGCCTCGTACCTGGCGATGTACATGACCGCCCGCCCGCGCTTCGGCCTGCTGCCCTGCCTGCTCGCCGCCTGCTGCATCGGCCTGGGCATCGCCGCCATGCACTACACCGGGATGGCGGCGATGCGCTCGGTGGCCACCCAGTACTACCAGCCATCGCTGTTCGCCCTTTCGGTACTGATCGCCATCGGCGCCGCCTTCACCGCCCTCGCCGCGGTCCCCTACCTGCGCGGCCGGCGCAGCGCGCGCTACCGCTACATGAAACTGATCGCCAGCCTGCTGCTGGCCGGCGCCATCGCCGCCATGCATTTCACCGGGATGGCCGCGCTGGTGCTCAGCGTACCCGCCGGCACGCCGCTGGAACTGCAAGCCAGCGCCGACTCGCTGCGCCTGGGCTGGCTCACCGGAGTGCTCGCCAGCGCCATCGCCGCCTGCGGCATCTGGGCCGCATGGTCGGAGAAACAACGGGAGCGCCGGCTCAGCGAAAACAGCCGGGTCAACGCCCTGCTCAACCAGCTCGACCACGCCCACGCCTCGCTGCGCCAGATGGCTCGCTACGACAGCCTGACCGGCCTGCAGAACCGCACGGCATTCAACGAAGTGTTCGTCCAGCACCTGGAGAACTGTCGCCTGAGAGGCAAGGGCCTGGCGGTGATGTTCCTCGACCTCGATCACTTCAAGCGGATCAACGATTCCCTCGGCCACGACTCTGGCGACGAACTGCTGAAGATCGTCTCCGAACGCATCCGCAGCGTGTTGCGCGATAGCGACGTGGTGGCGCGCTTCGCCGGCGACGAGTTCTGCGTGCTCGCCGACCTCACCCAGGACCACGAGGCGCACATCCTCTCGCAACGCCTGATGCAGAAGATGAAGGAACCCATCGCCCTGGACGGGCGCACCCTGGTGATGACCGCCAGCATCGGCGTCAGCCTCTACCCGAACGACGGCGAGCAGTGCGAGGAGCTGCTGAAGAACGCCGGCCTGGCCCTGCACCAGTCCAAGGCCTGCGGGCGCAACAACGCGCAGTTCTTCAGCCGGCAACTGCTGGTGCGGGCGACCCAGGAACTGCAGATGGAGGAGGAACTGCGCCAGGCCCTGCGCGACGACCAGCTGGAGCTGCACTACCAGCCGATCCTCGCCCTCGCCGACGGCGAGGTACACCAGTTGGAGGCATTGGTGCGCTGGCGCCATCCGACCCAGGGCCTGCTCGGTCCGGACCGCTTCATCGGCCTGGCCGAAGCCAACGGCATGATCGACCAGCTCGACGACTGGGTGCTGCGACGCGCCTGCCGCGACCTGCGCAGCCTGCACCTGGCCGGCCACGAACGGCTGCGGGTGGCGGTCAACTGCTGCGCCAGCAATCTCGGCCGGGCCAGCCTGGTCGACGAAGTCCGTCATGCGCTGGACCAGGCCGGGCTGGCGGCGCGCTTCCTCGAACTGGAGGTGACCGAGGACGCGCTGATGTACAACATCGACCAGACCATCCCGCTGCTCGAACGCCTCCGCGAGCTGGGCGTCAGCCTGTCGATCGACGACTTCGGCACCGGCTATTCGTCGCTCGCCTACCTGCGCCGCCTGCCGCTGGACGCGCTGAAGGTGGATCGCTCGTTCATCATGGACATCCCCGCCTCGCAGCGGGACATGGAAATCGCCCAGGCGATCATCGCGATGGCCCAGAAGCTCCATCTGAAAGTCGTCGCCGAGGGCGTGGAGACCCCGCAGCAACTGGCGTTCCTGCGGGAGAACCATTGCGAGCTGGTGCAGGGCTACCTGTTCAGCCGGCCGCTGCCGCTGGCGGCCCTGGAAGAGTTCCTCCGCGCCTACCGCTTCGACGCCGCGCCGCCGCTGCGCAGCCTGAACCAGGCCTGAGGTTCACTCGACGGCGGTCCGGTATTGCTCCACCAGGGTCGCCGGATCGCGTTCGAGATAGCCCTGGCTGCCGTGCAGACGCATCAACTGCGCGGCCAACCCGCTCATCGGGGTGGCCGCGCCTTGCTCGCGGGACAGCTTCACCGCGGTATCGAGATCCTTGAGCAGGGTCCGTACGTGCCACTTGACCGGCTCGTAACGGCTCTCGGCCATTTGCGGGGCGAGGATCTGCAACGGCTTCGAGTCGGCGAAGCCGCCCGCCAGCGCCGGAGCGACCAGGCTGGCGTCGACCCCGGCCCGCTCCGCCAGCGCCACCACTTCGGCGATCACCAGGGCGTTGCAGGCAACGATCATCTGGTTGCAGACCTTGGTCACCTGCCCGGCGCCCACCTCGCCCATGCGCGTCAGGCGCTGGCCGAGCCGGGAGAGGACCGGCCGCAGGCGCTCGATATCCGCTGCGCGTCCGCCGGCCATGATCGCCAGGCTGCCGCTTTCCGCGCCCGGCGTGCCGCCGGAGACCGGCGCGTCGACCCAGCGCACGCCGCAGCGCGCCTCCAGCTCGGCGGCCATCTCGCGGGTGGCGGCCGGCTCGGCGCTGGAGAAATCCACCAGCAACTGCCCGGGCCTGGCGTTCTCGACGATGCCGCCGGCGCCGAACACCACTTCGCGCACCGCCGCGGTATCGGCCAGGCAAAGCATCAGGATTTCCGCGTCGGCGGCCAGTTCGGCCGGGACCTCGACGGCTTTCGCGCCCTCGGCCGCGAGCAACTCGCGTTTGCCCGGCGAACGGTTCCACACCGCCAGCGGATAGCCGGCGGCCAGCAGCCGGCGGCACATGGGCACGCCCATCAGGCCGAGACCGGCGAAGGCAAGGGAAGGCAGGGAAGCGGACATGGCGGACTCCAATACGCAGCGAATGGGCACGGGGAGCGCCATATTACCCGCGAGGCGCCGGCGAGCAACGCCGCGACGGCTGCCCAAGCGGGCCGCGCACCACTATACTCCCCGGGTTTTTTCCGCCATTGAACCGGAGAACTCTCCCATGTTGAAACGCTCCCTGGCGCTCGCCGCCGGCATCGCCCTGTCCCTGTCCGCCGCGCTCGCCCACGCCGAAGCCCTGAAAGAACTCAAGGTCTCGGCGATCCCCGACGAAGCGCCCACCGAACTGCTGCGCAAGTTCAAGCCGCTCGGCGCCTATCTGGAGAAGCAACTCGGCATGCCGGTGAAGTTCGTCCCGGTGGCCGACTACGCCGGGGTGGTCGAGGCGCTGGCCGCCGACCGCCTGGACATGGCCTGGCTGGGTGGCTTCACCTTCGTCCAGGCGCGGCTGAAGACCGGCAACGCCATCCCCCTGGTGCAGCGCGAGCAGGACCAGCAGTTCACCAGCAAATTCATCACGGCCGATCCCCAAGTGAAATCCCTGCAGGACCTGAAGGGCAAGACCTTCGCCTTCGGCTCGGTCTCCTCCACCTCGGGCAGCCTGATGCCGCGCTACTTCATGCAGAAGGACGGCATCGTCCCCGAGCAGTTCTTCTCCCGCGTCGCCTACTCCGGCGCCCACGACGCCACCGCGGCCTGGGTCCAGGCCGGCAAGGTCGACGCCGGCGTGCTGAACGCCTCGGTCTGGCAGAAGCTGGTGGACAGCGGCAAGGTCGATACCGCCAAGGTCAAGGTCTTCGCCACCACGCCGACCTACTACGACTACAACTGGACCGTGCGCGGCAACCTCGACCCGGCCCTGGCCGAGAAGATCAAGCAGGCCTTCCTCGCCCTCGACCCGGCGAAACCGGCCGACAAGGAGATCCTCGACCTGCAGGCCGCCAGCCGCTTCATCGAGACCAATCCGGACAACTACAAGGGCATCGAGGAGTCCGCACGCGCCGCCGGCCTGCTGAAGTGAGCCTGAGCCTCGACGGCGTGGACCTGGTCCACGCCGACGGCCAACGCGCCCTCGCCGACATCCGCCTGCGCCTGGCCGCCGGCGAACGGGTGGCCCTGATCGGACCTTCCGGCGCCGGCAAGACCAGCCTGCTGCGGGTGCTCGCCAGCCAATGGCGGCCCAGCGCCGGCCGTGTCGAACTGCTCGGCGAGGAGCCCTGGGCGCTATCCGCCGCCGCCCGCCAACGCCTGCGCGCGCGCATCGGCCTGGTCCACCAGGCGCCGCCGCTGCCGCCACGGCAGCGGGTGGTCAGCGCGGTACTGGCCGGACGCCTCGGCCAGTGGCCGCTGTGGAAGAGCCTGGCCAGCCTGGTCTATCCGCTGGACCGCGCCGGCGCCCACGACGCGCTGCAACGCCTGGATCTCGGCGACAAGCTGTTCCAGCGCTGCGACCAGCTTTCCGGCGGCCAGTTGCAGCGGGTCGGCATCGCCCGGGTGCTCTACCAGCGCGCCGAGCTGATCCTCGCCGACGAACCGGTCTCGGCCATGGACCCGGTGCTCGCCGGCCATACCCTGGCCCTGCTCAACCGCGAGGCCGCCGCGCGCGGCAGCACCCTGCTGGCCAGCCTGCACGCGGTGGACCTGGCGTTGCAACACTTCCCCCGGGTGATCGGCCTGCGCGCCGGACGCATCGCCTTCGACCTGCCCGCCGGCGAAGTCGACCGCGCCGCGCTGGACGCCCTCTACGCCAACGAACAACTGCAAGCCGAGCGCGCCAGCCCGGCCAGCGAACCCGCCGTGGTGCACATCCCACGATGCTGAACGCCGCTTCTCCACCGCGCGATCCCGCCGCCCTGCCGCGCCTGCTGCTGACCCTGGCCGCGTTACTGCTGCTCTGGCCGGGGCTGCGCCTCAGCGAACTGGATATCCCCGGCCTGTTCAGCGGCGACAACGCGCGCACCATGGGCGGTTTCCTCGCCGGCTTCTGGCCGCTGGCGCACGATCCCGAGTTCCTCGCCCTGCTCGGCCGCGCGACCCTGGAAACCCTCGCCATCGCCACCGCCGGCATGGCCCTGGCCTGGCTCCTGGCGTTTCCCGCCGCACTGCTGGCGACCCGCGCCCTGTCGCTCTCGGCACTGCCGCGCGGCGGCCTGCCGGCCTGGTGGGCACGGGCACTGCGCTGGCCGGTGCGTGGCCTGCTGATCCTCCTGCGTAGCGTGCCGGAAATCGTCTGGGCGCTGCTGTTCGTCCGCGCCGTGGGCCTGGGGCCCACCGCCGGGGTGCTGGCCATCGCCATCACCTATGCCGGCATGCTCGGCAAGGTCTACGCGGAAATCTTCGAGTCGGTGGATCCGCGCCCCACCCGCGCCCTGCTGCTGGGCGGCGGATCGCGGCTGGCGGCGTTCGCCTACGGGGTGCTGCCGAACGCCGCCGGGGAAATGATTTCCTACACCGTCTATCGCTGGGAGTGCGCGATCCGCGCTTCGGTGGTGATGGGCTTCGTCGGCGCCGGCGGCCTCGGCCAGCAGATCGACCTGTCGCTGCGGATGTTCGCCGGCGGCGAGGTTGCCAGCATCCTGCTGACCTTCCTCCTGCTAGTCCTCCTCGCCGACCTGCTGAGCCGCTTCCTGCGCGGGAGGCTGGCATGAGCCGGACCTGGCGCCTGCTGCTCTGGCCGCTGCTGGTGGTGGCCGCGGTGGGCGCCTCGTTCGCCTACCTGGACATGGCCACCGCAGGTCTTTTCAGCGGCAAGGGACTGGGCCAGATGGCCGCCTACGCCAGCGAGTTCTTCCCGCCCGACCTGTCCGCCCCGCACCTGCGGGCGATTGGCCGCGGGCTGCTGGAAACCCTGGCCATGTCGGCCATCGGCACCCTGCTGGCGGCGCTGCTCGGCCTGCTCTTCGCGCTGCCGGCGGCAGGTCGCTTCGGCGTGCCGGCGCAGAGCCTGGCGCGACTCCTGCTCAATGCGCTGCGCGCGGTGCCGGAGCTGGTCTGGGGTGCGCTGATGGTGCTGGCGGCCGGGCTCGGGCCGAACGCCGGGACCCTCGCCCTAGCCCTGCACACCGGCGGCGTGCTCGGCCGGCTGTTCGCCGAAGCCCTGGAGAACACCCCGGCGCAGCCCGCCGAGGCCTTGCGCCTGGCCGGCAGCGGACGCCTCGCGGCATTCGCCTATGGCACCCTGCCGGGGGTCTGGCCGCAACTGGTGGCCTATACCCTGTACCGCTGGGAGAACAATATCCGCATGGCCAGCGTGCTCGGCTTCGTCGGTGCCGGCGGGCTCGGGCAGATGCTCTATTTCAGCCTGAGCCTGTTCCAGCAGGCCCAGGCCGCCACGGTGATCCTGGCCATGCTGGTCCTGGTGCTCGGGGTCGACAGCCTGAGCGCCTGGGCGCGGCAGCGCTGGGTCAGTCAATAACCTCCCTTAGGAAATTTCCGAATCCCGTCGAAGATCGGCCATCATCGACGGTCAGAGACATCGGGGAGGCGGCTTGCGCCTCCGCTCATCCAGGGAGAGGAAAATCATGCGTACACCACTGCTATCCGCGCTGCTGCTGGGCCTGCTGGCCCTCGGCGGCTGCAGCCTGCCCCAACAGCAGGCCGGCGCGCCGACCGAGCAGCGGCTCGGCACCCAATGGGGCGAAGGCGTCGCCTCGCCGGTCACCTCGGTGGCCCTACGACGTCTATCGGAGCAACCGGTCGATCGCCGCCAGGTGTTCTACAGCGCGAGCCGCTTCGATGGACGTGCCATCAAGGAACTGCCCCTGGCCAAGGGCCGGGTCGGCTTCGCCGTACTCGACGAGGATGGCGGCAAGTTCGACCTGGTGCAGCACCGCAGCACCCTGCAGCTCCAGGGTCGTGAAGGCCAGCGCTACCGACTGTGGCTGAACAACCTCGGCAGCGCGACCTACGAGGTGGTCGCCACGGTAGACGGCCTGGACGTGCTCAACGGCCAGCCGGGCAGCCTGAAGAACCGCGGCTATGTGCTGGAACCGGGCGAGAACCTGGTGATCGAGGGCTTCCGCAAGAGCGAACGGGAAGTCGCGGCATTCCGCTTCGCCAGTCCCGACGATGCCTACGCCAGCAACAGCGCGGCCGGCGACAGCCGCAACCTCGGCGTGATCGGCGTGGCCCTGTTCGAGCTGGACGCTCCGGCCAGCGGTCGCGAGGCGCCGGCCGACGGACCGCAGGCATTTCCCGCCGACGCCCGGAACGGCGGCGGCTACGCGCCGCCGCCGCGCTATCGCGACTGAGGCATCTTCACGAAAACTGCGCGGCGGCGTTCCTTCATAAGCAATCCATCTCACAGGAGCCGCCGATGAACCGCTTTTCACTGCCCCGCCCCGACGCACGCCAGTGCGTCGCCGGCCTGGGTTTCTCCGCCCTTCTGCTGCTGGCCTCCTCGGCCAACGCCGCCGCCTGCCGCGACATCACCAGCGTGCAGCAAAGCGCCGACGCCACGCGCAATACCTCGATGGGCGGCCACGTGACCCAGCACATCTACGGGATGACGCCGCCGTCCGGCTCGTCGCAGAAAGACAAGACCCTGTTCAAGTCGAGAGGCAACTACGACGCGGCCTGGCGCCAGTACGGATACATCGACAATCCGGTGGCCTGCAGCGGCAACAGCAAGTTCCAGGTGGTTTCCCTGGAGAAGCTGCACATGGGCAAGATCGATGCCTACTCCTGCAAGCAGGCCGACGGCCAGGGCGTCTGCACGCGCTGGGATACGTACATGGCCAAGGAGATTTCGTACGGTTTCGTCCTGAAAGACGGCAAGTGGATCCTCAATACCCTCTACCCGGTTCCCCTCGACTAGGGCGCAGGCCGTCCGCGCCGGCCGCCCCATTGCAGGGAGCCGGCGCGACCGTCCGGGTCAGAAGGTCAGCGTGCCCAGGCCCATGCCCGGGTCGCTGAAGCCGGAGCGACCATCTTCCATGCGACCGCTGAAACGCCGCAGGAAGCTGTCCGCCCCCTGCGCGCTGACGCTGAAGTCGTACCAGTTGCCGCTGCTGCGCAGCGAATAGCGGACTTCCCGACGCTGTCCCGGCGGCACGTTGACGGTACGCCGCTCGCCCTGGCGATAGACGTTGTCCTTGACCGTCAGCTTGACCGGATGGCGGCCACGGTTGATCAGTTGCACGCGCAGGTTGCCGAACAGCGGCTCGTAGTCGATCCGCACTTCCGGCAGCGGCGCCTTGCGCTCCGCCAGATCGCGCCGCAGGTTGCCGCGAAAGACCCGGAGGAAACCGTTCGGACCGTGCACTTCCAGGTGGTAGTCGCCGCTGGCGTCGCCCTGGAAGCTGTCGTGCAGGCGCTTGCGCGCGCCAACGGTGTAGCGTTTCGGCGGGTTCTCGCTGTCGAGCAGGTCGAACACCTGGAACACCGCGCCGGCCTTGCCGGTGTTGGCGAAGGTCAGGCTCAGCGCGTCTCCGCCGCTGCGGTAGCGCGCATGCACGCCCAGCTCGTAGGGCAAGGCGCGGGCCGGACGGATGCCCATTTCCTGCTTGGGCATGGCGGCCACCGCCGGCGGCTTCGGCTTCGGCAGCTTGATCTGGCTGGCGACGATGGCGTCGGCCTGGCTGGTGTCGGGCAGTTCGGGGAACGGCTCGTTGTTCGGGTTGGCGAAGTTGAACGCCGAGGTCAGGTCGCCGCAGACGGCACGACGCCAGGGACTGATATTCGGCTCCATGACCCCGAAGCGCTGCTCCAGGAAGCGGATCACCGAAGTGTGGTCGAACACCTGGGAATTGACCCAGCCGCCCTTGCTCCACGGCGAGATCACGTACATCGGCACCCGCGGGCCGAGGCCGTAGGGCTGGTTGCGATAACGGATATCGCCCTTGGTGTGCCATTCGAGGGTGGCGTCGGCGGTGGTCTTGCCGCGCAGCGTGCCGTCCTTGTTCAGGCTCGGCGCGGCCGGCGGGGCGACGTGGTCGAAGAAGCCGTCGTTCTCGTCGAACATCACCAGCAGCGCGGTCTTGCTCCAGACCTCCGGGTTGGCGGTCAGCGCGTCGAGTACCCAGGAGGTGTACTCGGCCCCCCAGATCGGGCTGGACGGGCCGGGGTGTTCGGAGTACTTGGCCGGGGCGACGATCCAGGACACCTGCGGCAGGCTGTTGGCCAGCACGTCGCGCTTCAGCGCATCGAGCTTCCAGGTGCTCAGGCCGTTGACGATCAGCGGCGAGTCAGGCGCCGCGGCGCGGTACTGGCGGAAGCCGATCAGCGGGTTGTCGGAGAAGTTGTCGGCCATGTCCTGGTAGACCCGCCAGGTGATGCCGGCGGCCTGCAGGCGCTCGGGATAGGTGGTCCAGGTGTAGCCCTGCTCCACCGGGCCGTTGCTGTCGTGGTCGTTGGTGGTTACCGGGCCGCCATGCTGGCCGAGCGGGTCGTTGGTGCCGGTCCAGAGGAACAGCCGGTTGGGGTTGGTGCCGCCCTGGAACGAGCAGTGATAGGCGTCGCAGATGGTGAAGGCGTTGGCCATCGCGAACTGGAAGGCGATGTCCTGCTCCTTGTAGTAACCCAGGGAACGCTCGGTCTTGGCCGGCAGCCACTTGTCCATGCGCCCTTCGTTCCAGGCCTGCTGGGCGTCCGGCCAGGTGTGCGGGGTACCGTCGACGCGCTGGGCGCTGGTGGTGCTGGTGTCGAAGTGGTAGGGCAGGATCTCGCCCTTGCTGCCCTTCTGGTGCCAGACCCGCTGGCCATCGGGCAGCGGGATCGCCATGCGGTCGCCGAAGCCGCGGACGCCCTTGAGGGTGCCGAAATAGTGGTCGAAGGAGCGGTTCTCCTGCATCAGGATCACCACGTGCTCGACGTCCTTGAGGTTGCCATGCCGGCGGTGCGCGGGAATCGCCAGGGCCGCCTGGATGCTCGACGGCAGCATGCTGGTGGCGACGGTGGCGCCGACCGTACCGGCGGCCAGGCGGATGAAGCTTCTTCTGCTTTTCGAAATCATCGGGGGACTCACCAGGTCAGGGTGTGGCACAGGGCTGCCGAGCGCATCCATGACGCCCGCAGGCTCACTCGGCAGCAAGCTGTTCGAACCCCGACGACGCTAGTGAGGGAAAAAGACGCTTTGGTTTCAACACGCTTTGCAACAACTATTCATGCCAACTTCATCACAATTTCAGATCAAGATTTTGGTCTAGGCCAGATTCCACTTGACAGCCTTCGCCGGCACTCTCCTCACACTCTTCCCCGCCATTGCAGGAGCAATACCCCCGCCACCACCAGCGCCAGGCCGAGATAGCCCTCCCAGGACAAACGGCGCACCGGGAAACCGGCCCAGCCGAACTGGTCGCAGAGCGCCGAGACCAGCATCTGCCCGGCCACCACGCACGCGATGAAAGTGGCGGCGCCCAGGCGCGGCGCGACCAGGATCGCCACCGTCAGGTAGGCCGCGCCGAACAGCCCGCCGAGCCAGCTCCACCAGGGCGCGCCGCCGAGGCTGGCGGTAGCCGGCAGCGGCACCCGCACCAGCAGCAGGCCCAGGCTGACCACCCCGAGGCTGACGCCCAGCGAAGTCAGGCTGGCGCTCAGCGGATGGCCGAGCAGGCGCCCGAGCAAGGCGTTGCTGCCGGCCTGCAGCACCACCATGCCGCCCACCGAAACTGCCATCAGTACCATCAGATAATTGGGCATGCTGATTCTCCTCCTCCGGCCATTGCCTCTGGAGCGGAGTTTTTGCTATCCACTTCGCGAATGGAAATCGATAGTTGGTACATCCTCCATGCAGCAGATTCATGACCTACGCCGTATCGACCTCAACCTGCTGGTGGTGCTCGACGCGCTCCTCAGCGAGCGCCACGTGTCCCGCGCGGCGCAGCGCCTGGCCATGTCGCAGCCGGCGGTCAGCCACGCCCTCGGGCGTCTCCGCGAACTGTTCGGCGATCCGCTGCTGGTGCGGGTGAAAAGCCGCATGCAGTTGACCAGCCTGGCGCTGGAGCTGGCGCCGAAGCTCCAGGCCAGCCTCGACCAGGTGCGCGGGGTGATCGGCGGGCCGGCCTTCGAGCCGGAGCGCAGCCGGCGCCACTTCCGCCTGGGCATGTCCGACTACGGCGCCTGGGTGGTGCTGCCGGCGCTGCTGCGCCAGCAACAGGCGCTGGCGCCCGGGGTGAGCTTCGGGATAGTCCAGGAACCGCGCCTGGAAACCGCCCGGCAGGTCGCCGAAGGACAACTGGACTGCGCGCTGGGGGTATTCCCCCTGCTTCCGGAGGGCGTGCGCGCCAGGCGCCTGTTCGAGGAGCGTTTCGTCTGCGTCTGTCGGCGCAGCCTGTTCGACCGCCCCGACGGCCTGTCCCTCGACCGCTACCTGGCGGCCCGCCACGTGCGCGTCTCGCTACAGGACAACCCGGCCGAGGAAGTCGACAGCGCCCTGGAAAAGCGCGGCCTGCGCCGGCAGGTGGCGCTGACCCTGCCGCACTTCACCGTGGCCCCGGCGCTGCTGGCCGGCACCGACCTGGTACTGACCATCGCCGAGCGCATCCTCGAACGCCTGCGGCTACCCGAGGAACTGGCGGTCTGCGAGCCGCCGCTGGCGATCCCGCGCTTCGACTACGTGCAGATCTGGCGCGGCGACGCCGAGCGCGAAGCGGCCGGCGCCTGGCTGCGGGAACAGATCCAGGCGGCGGCGCGGAAGATCTGAAGAAGAGTCAGGAAGGCTTTTCCAGCTTGCGCAGCATCTCGCCGACACGCTCGCCGAGCATTTCGTTGGCCGACAGCTTGAGGCCGCGCGCCAGTTCCACCTGGACCACGTGTTCCGCCAGCGGGCGCAGGCGCAGGAACACCTTGGCCAGCTCCTGCAGGTCCGGCGCCCCGGGCAGCAGGTCGGTGCCGCGGCCGTCCACCAGGTGGGTGACGATCAGGCGGACGATCCCCGCCGCCAGGTGCTCGGTGTCGCTACGCAACTCGCCGAGGTGATCGAGCAACGCCTCCAGCGGGATGCCGCTGCGGTACAGCTCCAGCCCGGCCTGGAACAGCCGCGGACTGGGGATCTTCATGCACTCGCCGTCGAACAGCAGCAGGCCCAGCGCCTGGGCCTTGTCGATCACCCGGTCGTTCAGTTCGTCGCCGAAGATCGCCTGGAGTTCGTCGAAGCCGATGCTGCCGGGCGTCTCCAGGTTCCACTCGCCGATGATCGCCTGGTCCAGGCCGAGCACGTGGTCGAGGTCGCGGCCCTGTTCCCAGGCCTCCAGCAATTCCTTGATGTTGGCGCTGGAATAGCCGCGTTCGAGCAACTGGTTGATCAGCCGCAGGCGCTTGAGATGGCTGTCGAAATACACGCCGACCCGGCCGCGCCGCTCCGGCGGCGGCAGCAGGCCGCGGTCCTGGTAGGCGCGTACGTTGCGCACGCTGCTGCCGGCCGCGCGAGCCAGTTCGTCGACGCTGTATTCGCGGGCATCCTCGGCGGACGGCTGCTCGCCACGTTGCAGCAGGCGCTGCAGGAGGGTCAGGGGTGTGCTCATGGAGGCGGATCATAACGAGGCCCGCCGAACGGCCACAACCTCCGGGGGCGCAACGCTCTTTGCCGGCGTCCGGATGCGCGGGCGCCAACCAAAGACTGGACTCGTCGGTCAGCCGCTCCTCCGGCACCGCCGCCACAACCCGGGGGAAACGTCCCGAGCCTTCTGCCCCGGGCCTTCCGGCGCCGGTAGCAAGTGCCGTAACACCGGCGTGAAGAGACTTCCCAGGGCTGGCGCAACGCCTGCTTATGGGCCAGCATCAACCATGACATCAATCAATGTCACAATAACGACAAGCCAGCCTGGAGAGAGCCATGTCCCAAGGCGCCTGGGTACCCACTCCCGACGATCTCGATCACTTCCGCCAGGTCCAGCGACTGGCCTATACCTGCTGCGAAACCATCCACGGCGAACTGCGCCCCGGCATCAGCGAGAAGGAAGCCGCGGCGCTGATGAAGACCTGGCTGCAGGATCACGGCGTCGACGACTGGTTCCACCAGCCCTTCGCCTGGTTCGGCAGCCGTACCTCGTTCAAGGGCTTCGACGGCCTGCGTCATCTCGGTGGGTTCAACCTGGCCTTCTACCCCGGCAAGCAGCGCCTGGAGGAAGGCATGCCGTTCATCCTCGACTGCGCGCCGACCCTCGGCGCCTATACCGCCGATGTCGGCTACTCCGGCGCGCTCGGCCACAACCTGTTGCAGGAGCGGCTGATGGACGACCTGCTGATACACCGACGCACCATCCTCGACCTGGTCCGCGAACGGCGCCCCCTGGCCGAAGTCAGCCAGGCGGTCGACCGGCTCTGCGTGATCCAGGGCACCCTGCCACGGCACAAGGCCTATCCCTTCGAAGTGCTCGCCCATCGCGTGGAAAAGCTCGGCAACCGCCGCGGTCCCTCGGTGGCGCGCTTCGGCGTGCGCAACCTGTACACCCTGACGCGCAACGCGCTGGTCACCGGCAAGCGCGAAGGCTGGTCGCCGCTGTGGTCCAGCGGCAAGCGCTCCGAGCACCCGCCGACGCCCGGTCTCTGGGCGGTGGAACCGCACCTGGGGCTACGCGGGGTGGGCGCCAAGTTCGAGGAACTGCTGGTGGTCACCGAAGACGACGCCTACTGGCTCGACGACGACCTGCCGCACGTCCGCCGCTGGCAGGCGCGCGGCCTGCTGCCGCAAGCACGGGAGGCCGCATGAACGCGCTCCTCGCCCTCCCCGACCTGCAGCCGGAACGGCTGTTCGTGCAGTCCGGCGACGTGCGCCTGGCGGTTCATTGCTGGGGCGCGCCGGACAACGACAAGCCGACGCTGCTGATGGTGCATGGCTACCCGGACAACCACGAGACCTGGCTGCCGCTGATCCGCCAACTGGCTGGGCGCTACCGCATCGTCGCCTACGACGTGCGTGGCGCCGGCGCTTCGGACAAGCCACGCTGGAGCCGCGACTACCACCTGCAACGGCTCAGCGAAGACCTGCAGGCGGTGATCCGCGCCACCAGCCCGGATCGCCCGGTGCACCTGCTGGCCCATGACTGGGGCTCGATCCAGACCTGGGAAAGCGTCACCGATCCGCAGTGCCGCCCGCTGATCGCGTCCTATACCTCGATCTCCGGGCCCTGCCTGGACCATGTCGGCTTCTGGATGCGCGAACACCTCAGGCAGTGCAGTCCGAAGGCCCTGAAAGCGGTATTCGGCCAGTTGCTCCACTCCTGGTACATCGCCTTCTTCCATACCCCCGTCGTACCCGAGCTACTCTGGAGCGTCGGCCTGGCCCGGCTCTGGCCGCAGTTCCTGAAGCGCGCCGAAGGCGTCCGCCATCCGCAGGTCAACCCGACCCAGGCCAGCGACGGCCGGCACGGGGTCAAGCTGTACCGCGGCAACTTCATCCGCAGCCTGTTCCGTCCGCGCAAGCGCCACACCGAAGTGCCGGTGCAACTGATCGTACCGACCCGCGACCGTTACGTCGGCGCCCAGCTGTTTCAGCACCTCAGCCTGTGGGCGCCACGCCTGTGGCGGCGCGAGGCGAGCGTCGGCCATTGGCAACTGCTGGCCGAGCCGGAGCAACTGGCCGGCTGGCTCGGCGAGTTCATCGACGCCCAGGAAACCGGCGAGTCGCCGCCGGCCCTGCAACGCGCACAGGTCCGCCCCGACGCGCGCTCGATGAGCGGCAAGCTGGTGGTGGTCACCGGCGCCGGCGGCGGCATCGGCCGTTCGACCCTGCTCAGCTTCGCCGAGCGCGGCGCCAGCCTGCTCGCCGCCGATCTCGACCTGGAAGCCGCCGAACGCAGCGCCGAACTGGCCCGCGCCCTTGGCGCCACGGCCCATGCCTACCAGGTCGACGTCGGCGATACCCAGGCCATGGAGCGCTTCGCCGAGTGGGTCCGCGACACCCTCGGAGTCCCGGATGTGGTGGTCAGCAATGCCGGCATCGGCATGGCCGGACCGATGCTCGACACCTCGCCCGCGGAATGGGAGCGCCTGCTGCGGGTCAACCTGTGGAGCGTGATCGACGGCTGCCGCCTGTTCGGCCGGCAGATGATCGCGGCGAACAAGCCGGGGCACCTGGTCAATGTCGCCTCCGGCGTGGCCTTCGCGCCGTCGCGCAACTACCCCGCCTACGCCACCAGCAAGGCCGCGGTACTGATGCTCAGCGAATGCCTGCGGGCGGAACTGGCCGGACGTTCGATCGGAGTCACCGCGGTGTGCCCGGGCTTCGTCGATACCGGCATTGTCCAGGCCACCCGCTTCGTCGGCATGGACGCCGAACGCCAGGCGCGGCACCAGGCGAAGATCCAGCGCTTCTACAAGCGACGCCGGCTCAGCCCGGACACCGTTGGGGAAAAGCTGGTGCGCGCCGTGGAGCGCAACAAGGCGGTGGTCTCGGTGGGCAGCGAGGTGCACCTCGGCGCCCTGCAATGGCGCTTCGCGCCCTGGGCCACGCGGTTTCTCGCGCGCTTCGACCTGACTTCCTGAGAGCCTGCCATGAGCGAATTCCACCACAAGCTGGTCCAGCGCAAGGTCCGCTTCGACTTCAGCGATACCCCCCTGCACTGGGTTCCCGGCGAAGCGGAAGCGTCCCAGGTGATGAACGTCCTGCACATGCTCCTGCCTTCGGGCGAACTGTGGTTCTGCCGCCTCTACAACAAGGCCCTGCCGTTGGTTAGCGACGCCCGCCTGCGCGACGACGTGCAGGGTTTCATCCGCCAGGAAGCGATGCATTCGCGGGCCCACGACGGCGCGATCCAGCGCTACCTGAGCAGGTTCGACATCGACTCCAAGCCGTTCACCGACAAGATGGATTTCCTTTCCGAACGCCTGCTCTGCGACTACCCGCTGGGGCAGAACCGCCTGACCCGCGCCCTCGACGGCTGGTGGCTGCGCCAGCGCTGCGCGATCATCGCCGCGGTGGAGCATTTCACCTGCGTGCTCGGCAAGTGGGTGCTGGAGGCCCGGGAGCTGGATCGCCGCGGCAGCGACCCGGTGATGCTCGACCTGCTGCGCTGGCATGGCGCCGAGGAAGTCGAGCACCGCAGCGTCGCCCACGACCTGCACGTGCATCTGGGCGGCAGCTTCGTCACCCGGCAACTGACCATGCTGTTGGTCATCGCGATACTGGTCTACCTGCTCGCCGACGGCACCCGCACCCTCCTCGACCAGGACCCGAGCCTGCGCGGCGCCAAGCGCCAGGGATTCCTACGAACCTGGTGGCGGCTCGGCAAGCAGGGCCTGCTGCCGAACCTCGCGCACACCTTCCGCGACGTCGCCCGCTACTTCAATCCCTGGTACCACCCCGAGCACGAGGCGAATACCCAGGAAGCCCTGGAATACCTGGCCAACTCGCCGGCGGCCCGGCGCGCGGCGAACGCCTGAAAACAATTCACTGGAAATACCGGCAAGCGCCGCGGAAGCTGGAACTTTCCCGGCGCTTGTCCATTGTTACGTCAGGTCGAGTCAAACAAGCCGGCAGACGGAAGGTAATTTCCATAAGCCTGAAAAATGGCGCTCGATAGAATGATTGAAAATAACGGGCGCGCGACGTGAGACTTTGCAAAAGCCAGCCACTCTTGCCGATGGCACTTTGAAAGCAAGCAAAATAAAAGTAAGAAAAGTTACCCTATCGATCGGAAATTAAAGAAAGAAAAGCGAGCGAGAAGAGAATCGAGAAATACGCTCTTCGCGCCCGCCTTCGTATTTATCCGGCCTGCGGAAACTCACTGGCCAGGCAGCGTGATCTCCCGTTCCGAAACGATGATCTTGTTGACCAGGCCGTACTGCACGGCTTCTTCCGCGTTCAGCCAGAAGTCGCGCTCGGTGTCGGCGCTGATCTTCTCCGGCGTCTGCCCGGTGGCTTCGGCGAAGATCCGGTCGAGGCGTTCCTTCATCCGCACGATCTCGCGGCGGTAGATCTCGATGTTGCTCGCCGGCCCCTGGATGCCGCCCGACGGCTGGTGCAGAAGGAAGCGGGTATTGGGCAGCGAATAGCGGTTTTCCTTGTCCGCCGCGGCGTAGATCAGCGCGCCGGCGCTGGCTACGCTGCCGGAACCGATCATGATGACCTTCGGTGTGATGAAGCGGATCGCGTCGAAGATCATGTCGCCGGACTCGACGTGGCCACCCGGGGAATTGACGAACATGTAGATCGGATCGTCGCTGATCGAGGCGAGGATGTGCAGCTGCTGGACGACGTCCTTGGCCATCTTCTCGTCGACCCCGCCGGTGACGAACACCTTCCTGACCTTGAGCGCGTACTCCATCAGCTTGGCGCCGATGGCGCCGTGGGAGTCGCCGCCTTCGCGGTCCTTGTCATCGGTTTTCATGCAACCTCCTGGAACTGTTGGTAATCCATCCGGCAAACCTTTCAGGGCATGCGTTCGTTGTTCGCCAGGGCGCGGATATATATCCGTTAATGCGCCTCTTCCGAGCGGCCCATTATGCATCAGCCAGGCACTTTCGAAAGGCTTGCTTCAACTTCGAAAAGACCGGCGAAGGTAATCTCGTGAAGCATAGTCATGCAGGGCCGCGACGCACGTTTCCCGGAACCTAACAGATTTGTAAGTTGCCTCGTAATTACCTACCAGAATTAACAGTTAACAACGCGGCTACCCTGCAAGAATTAACAGCTATTTCTTCGAGCCTGCCAAAAGTAATAGTACACACCGCTCTTGCTTCGGGTGCCGCCGCTTCCCTGCCAACCACGCTGGCTACGGCGCGCTGAACCGTCGACGGGTGGAACCTGTCCGGCGAGGCGTGCGGTGCCCGTGTTCGACGAATCGATGGATTGTTGAAGAGGACGCAGGGATGGTTCGTTTCGCTCGCTTGCCGCTATCACCCTACCAACGGGACATCTGGGTCGCCGCCGCGCAGTTTCCGGAACTCGACCAGTACACCATCTTCAGCTACGACCGCTTCACCGGCGAGGTCGATACCCAGGCCCTGGAACGGGCGCTGCTGCAGGCGGCGCGAGACACCGAGGCGTTCCGCCTGCGCCTCGGCGAGACGGACGGTACGCCGTACCAGTGGCTGGACACAGATGCCGAGTTCGAGGCGCGCCACGTCGACCTGCGCGCCGACCGCGACCCCGAGGCCGCCGTGCGATCCTGGTTGCGCGACGCCTTCCGGCACGCCTACCCGCTGGACGGCCGCAGCCTGGTGGACCTGGCCCTGCTGCATAGCGACCAGGCGCTCTACGTCTACGTGCGCACCCACCATATCGTCAGCGACGCCTGGGGCCTGCAGCTATTCCTCAGCCGGGTGCGCGCCGGCTACCTGGGCGAGCTAGGCGAGCCACAGGCGCAGATGCCGACGGCTTCCCTCCTGGCGCAACTCGAGACCGACGACTACTCCGGTTCGGAACAGTACCGCGGCGACCGCGCCTATTTCGCCGAGGCCCTGGAGGGCCTGGAGCCGGCCCTCTTCACCCGCAGGCGCCCGGCCGGGCTGCGCCGCACCGCGCGCCACAGGCTGACGCTGGAACGCGCGCTGCTCGACGCGATCCGCGATCGCGGCGAATCGCCCTTCCTGTTCCTCTCCGCCGCCGTGGCGCTGTACCTGGCGCGGATCCACCAGAACGACGACGTGGTCCTCGGCGTACCGGTGCTGAACCGCGCCGACCGCGCGGCCAAGCAAGTGGTCGGGCACTTCGCCAATACCCTGCCGCTACGCATCCGCACCGTGCCGGAACAAACCGTCGACGAGTTCCTGGCGCAGTTGCGCGAGGCGACCCGGACGCTGCTGCGCCACCAGAAGATGCCCCTCGGCGACCTGTTGCGCGGCGCCTCGCCACTGTTCGACACCACCCTTTCCTACATGCGCTGGCCCGCCGCCCAGGCGATCCCGAACGCCAGCGTCGAGACCGTGGCGCAGACCCACGCCCATGACCCGGACGCGTTGGCCATCTGGGTCTCCGAGTTCGACGGGCACAGCGACGCGCAGGTGGATTTCGAATACGCCTGCGATGTGTTCGACGCCGACTTCCCCATGGACGCCGCGGCGCGGCATATCGAAACCTTCCTGCGCGCCCTGGTGGAGGGCGGCGAGCGCCGCCTCGGCGAACTCGATCCGCTGTCGGCCGCCGAGCGCGAGGAACTGATCCACACCCGCAACGCCACCGACCAGGCATTCCCCGAGCAGGCTACCCTGCCCACGCTGTTCGCCGAGCAGGTGGCGCGCACCCCGCAACGCACCGCGCTACTGGAAGCCGACGGCGGCACGCTCAGCTATGCCGAGCTGGACGCCAAGGTCCAGGCCGTGGCCGACGCCCTGCGCGCAGCGGGTGTGAGGACCGACGAGCGGGTAGCGCTACTGGTCGCCCGCGGTCCCCACCTGCTGCCGGCGATCCTTGGCGTGCAGCGCGCCGGCGGCGCCTATGTGCCGATCAATCCCGACCATCCCCTGGAGCGCGTCCGCCTGCTGTTGGAAGACTGCTGTGCCCGCGTGGTGCTGGTGGACGAGCGCGCAGCGACACTCGGCGAGAGCCTCGGCGAGACGCGCGTGCTGCACCTCGAACGCCTGCCGCAGAGCACCGGCGACCTGCCGGCGGCCAACGTGGCGCCCGGCGACCTGGCCTATGTCATCTATACCTCCGGTTCGACCGGCATGCCCAAGGGCGTCATGGTCGAGCACCGCTCGGTGGTCAACCGCCTGAACTGGATGCAGCGTCGTTATCCGATCGGCGAACGCGACGTGCTTCTGCAAAAGACTCCGGTGACGTTCGACGTATCCGTCTGGGAACTGTTCTGGTGGAGCTTCACCGGCGCCCGCCTGTCGCTGTTGCCGCCCGGCGCCGAGAAGGACCCGCGGGAAATGCTGCGGAGCATCCAGCGCGACGCGGTCACGGTCATCCACTTCGTGCCGTCGATGCTGACGCCGTTCCTCGACCTGCTCGACGGCGACCCGACCGCCCGCGCGGCGGCAAGCTCGCTGCGCCTGGTGTTCTGCAGCGGCGAAGCCCTCGCGCCGTTGCAGGTCGCGCGCTTCCGCCGGCTGTTCGGCGACGCCGTGCGACTGGTCAACCTGTACGGACCGACCGAGGCCACCGTCGACGTGTCCGACCATGAATGCGCCAGCGACAACCCCACGCGGGTCCCGATCGGCCGGCCGATCGACAACCTGCGCCTGTACGTCCTCGACCGCGCGCTCAGGCCGCAGCCCCTCGGCGCCGTCGGCGAGCTATATATAGGAGGCGTCGGCGTCGCCCGCGGCTACCTGAACCGGCCGGAGCTGAACGCCGAGCGCTTCCTCGCCGACCCCTTCGTCGCCGGCGGCCGTCTCTACCGTACCGGCGACCTGGCCCGCTGGCTGGCCGACGGCAACCTCGAATACCTCGGCCGCGCCGACGACCAGGTGAAGATCCGCGGCAACCGGGTCGAACCCGACGAAGTACGCGACCGCCTCGCCGCGCTTCCCGGCGTACGCGACGCCGCGGTCGTGGCACGCGATTCGGCGGTACGCGGCACGCACCTGGTCGGCTACTACGTGGCAGCGGCGGAACTCGACGCCGGTCAATTGCGCGCCGGACTTTCGGCGACGCTGCCGGACTTCATGCTGCCAGCCTTCTTCGTGCGCATCGACAGCCTCCCGCTCAGCGCCAACGGCAAGCTCGACCGCCGGCAACTGCCGGCACCGCCGGAACAGGTGGCGGCGGTTGCGCCGCGCACGGCGACCGAGGCCGAACTGGCGGCGGTGTGGGCCGATGTCCTCGGCGTGGCGGAGGTCGGCGTGCACGACGACTTCTACGCCCTCGGCGGCGACTCGATCCTGATGCTGCGCATCCGCGCCGCCGCACAGCGGCGCGGCCTGGGCTTCGAACTCGCCGACCTGATGCGCAACCCGACGGTGGCGGGCCTCGCCGAGCGCCTGGTGCGTCCGCTCGCGGAGCGAAGCTACCAGCCGTTCGAACTGGTTTCCGAAGTCGACAAGCCGCGCCTGGAAGGGCTGGAGGACGCCTTCCCGACCAGCCGGCTGAGTCTCGGCCTGCTCTTCCATAGCCGCCAGCGCCCCGACTCGTCGGTCTACCACGACGTGTTCCACTACCGCTTCGACCTGGCCTGGGACGAAGCCGCGTTCCGCCACGCGCTGGACCGGGTGGTCGCCGCCTATCCCGCGCTGCGTTCGTCGTTCGACCTCAGCGGCGCATCCGAACCGCTGCAACTGGTGCATGCCCAGGCGCGCAGCGAACCGCTGATCCTGGACCTGCGCGGCAACCCGGAGGCCGGGACGGTGCTCGACGAGCACATCCGCCAACGCCGCTTCCATCGCTATTCGCTGCAACAGCCCGGGCTGTTCCTGTTCGCCGCGTTCGTCCGCGAGGACGGCCTGGACCTGGTGTTCAGCTTCCACCATGCGATCCTCGACGGCTGGAGCGTGGCCAACCTGATCGTCGCGCTGGTCGCAGCCTACCGTGGCGAGCCGCTGCCGGGCCCGGCGCCGGCGCTGGCCTGCCATGTCCGCGAAGAGCTGGCCGCGCTGGCTTCGCCGGCCGCCGTGGGGTACTGGACCGGGCTGCTGGAGGGCGCGAGGATGACCCGCCTCGACGGCTTCGGCGCCCACGAGCCGCAAGCCGCGCAAGGTCCGGCCAGCCATCGCGAAGCGCTGCCGGACGGGCTGCTCGAACGACTCAAGGCCACTGCGGCGCAACGCGGACTGCCGTTGAAGTCGCTGCTGCTCGCCGCCCATTGCCTGACCCTGCATCTGTTCTCCCGCAGCGACAGCGTGGTCACCGGCGCGATCAGCAACGGCCGCCCCGAACTGCCCGACGCCGACCGCATGGTCGGCCTGTTCCTGAATACCGTGCCGGTCCGCTCGGAGATTGCCGGGTGTAGCTGGATCGAGGTAGCCGATGCGCTGTTCCGCCAGGAGCGCGACGGACACGCCCACCGCCGCTATCCGCTCAGCGCCATCCAGCAGATCGTCGGCGACGAACTGAGCAGCGCCTTCAACTACGTCAACCTGCATGTCCTCGAACCGCTGTGGCAATTGCGCGACTTCCGCGTCTGGGAAGAAACCAACTTCGCCCTGCTGGTCAACGTGATCGCCACGCCCAGCGACGGCATGTACCTGCGCATCGACAGCGACGGCCGCGGCATCAGCCGCAGCCAGGCCGCGCTGATCGGCGCGACCTTCGTCGAACTCCTGTGGCGCCTCGCCGAGCATCCCGACGAAGCCGCCGACTTCGCCTTCCTCGCCCCTCGCCGCGACGCCGCTTCCCAGCCCGAGCCGCTGGTCGACGTCGTCAGCCTGTTCGAACGCCAGGTCGAGGCGCTGCCGGGCAGCGCCGCGCTGGCCTTCGAGGAGCAACGCTGGACCTATCGCGACCTCGACCATGTGGCGCGCTGCGTGGCCACCCGCCTGGTCCGCGCCGGCGCGCGCCGCGGCGATGCGATCGGAGTGGCGCTGAACCGTTCGCCGGAGATGATCGCGACGATCTGGGGCATCCTGCGCGCCGGCCTGGTCTGCGTGCCGCTGGACGTCAGCTATCCCGCGCAGCGCCTGGCGCTGATCCTGGAGACCGCACAGCCGTTCCGGGTGGTCGCGCATCCCGAGCACGCCCATGTAGCCGCGGCGGAACGGGTGCTGCCGGTAGAGGAACTGGTCACCGACATCGAGCCCGAGACCTTCGCCGCGCCGCAGCTCGACGAGCTGGCCATGCTGCTGTTCACCTCCGGTTCCACCGGGCGGCCGAAGGGCGTCGAGCTTAGCCACCGGATGTGGGCCAACTACACCCAGTGGCAATTGCGCGTCGCCAGCGGCGTACCGGGGCTGCGCACCCTGCAGTTCGCGCCGCTGAGCTTCGACATGGCCTTCCAGGAGATCTTCTCCACGCTGTGCGGCGGCGGCGAGCTGCAACTCATCTCCAACCGCGAGCGGATGGACCCCTCCGCGCTGCTGCATGTCCTCGAACGCCGCCAGGTCCAGCGCGTGCTGTTGCCCTTCGTCGCCCTGCAACGCCTCGCCGAGGCCTCCAACACCCTGGGCGTACGCCCCGGCGCCCTGCGCGTGGTGGTGTCCTCCGGCGAGCAGTTGCGCATCACCGAAGACGTCCGCACGTTCTGCGCGGCGATGCCCGGGCTGCTGCTGGAGAACCAGTACGGTCCCACCGAAACGCACCAGGTCACCTACCACTCGCTGAGCGGCGATCCGGCGCACTACCCGGACCTGCCGCCGATCGGCCGGCCGCTGGACGGGGTCGAGGTGCAGGTGCTCGACGCCGCGCTGCGCCCGGTACCGGTCGGCGTTACCGGCGAGCTGTACTTCGGCGGCGACTGCCTCGCGCGCGGCTACCACCGCGCCCCCGAACTCACCGCCGAGCGCTTCGTCGAACATCCCTGGCGCCCCGGCGCCAGGCTCTACCGCACCGGCGACCTCGGTCGCATCCTCGGCAACGGCGAGATCGTCTGGCTCGGCCGCGCCGATACCCAGGTCAAGGTCCGCGGCTTCCGCATCGAGCCGGCCGAGGTCGAGCTGGCGATCATGCGCCAGGCCGAGCGCCAGCCGGGCCTGCGCGGCGCGGCGGTGGTGGCTCGCGAGCGCCAGGGCAACGATGCATTCCTCGCTGCCTTCCTGCTCGGCGAGCCCGAGGCGGTGGATCTCGCCGAACTGAAGCAGGCGCTGCGCAGCGAACTGCCGGAACACATGGTGCCGGCACACTTCGCCTGGGTCGACGGCTTCGCCCTCACCCCCAGCGGCAAGCGCGACGACGCCGCCCTGCGCGCGCTGCCGCTGGAGCACGGGTCGAACATCGAGTACCTGGCCCCGCGCGATGACTACGAGCGCACCCTGGCCGGACTCCTCGGCGAGTTGCTGGATCGTCCCCGGGTAGGCATCCGCGACAGCTTCTTCGATCTCGGCGGCACCTCGCTCAGCGCGATGCGCTTCATGCTGCTGATCGAGAAGCGCTATGGCGTCGACCTGCCGATGGCCGCGCTGATCGAGACGCCGACCGTGGAGGGCCTGGCCGAACGCCTGCGGGAACGCTCGGCGGTGCGCGCCTTCGACCCGCTGGTACCGATCCGTGCCGGCGGCAGCCGCCCGCCGCTGTTCCTCGTCCACCCGCTCGGCGGCCACGTACTCTGCTACCTGCCGCTGGTCCGCGCACTGCCGCCGGACCAGCCGGTATATGCCCTGCAGGCGGCCGGCACCGGCCAGGGCAGTACGCCGCTGGCGGTCCTCGAGGAAATCGCCGCCAGTTACCTCGCGGCGATCCGCCGGGTGCAGCCGGAAGGCCCCTATTACCTCGGCGGCTGGTCGTTCGGCGGCTTCGTCGCCTACGAGATGGCCCGGCAACTGCGCGCGCTCGACCCGCAGGCGGTCGCCCAACTGATCGTGCTCGACTCCATCACCGTCGACCGCAACCACGCCGGCAGCGCCAGCGACGAAGCCCTGCTGCTGTTCTTCTACTGGGAACTGGTCTGGTTCGAGCGCAGCGACGAGGAGGTCGAGCCGCTGCCTGAAGGCGCGAGCCTGGAGCAGAAACTCGACCACATCGTCGAACGCGCCATCGAGGCCGGCGTACTTCCCGCCGGCACCCCGCGCGCCACCGTGCAGCGGCTCTACGAGCTGTTCCGGGCGAGCTGGCAGGCACTCATCGGCTATCGCCCGGAAGTCAGCGACCAGGACATGACCCTGCTGCGCGCGGACGGCCCGCTGCCGCTGGCGCTGAAGCCGATGCACGACGCCGCCGGCACCCACTACGGCGACCCGAAGAACGGCTGGCAGCACTGGACCAGCGGCCGCCTCGATGTGATCGACGTACCCGGCGACCACCTGGTGCTGATGAAAGAACCCTATGTCGAGACGGTCGCGGCAGAGATCGCCGCGTTGCTCGAACCCTCCACCTCCAGCGAACGGACCCGCCCATGAGCAGACACCCCCTGAAGATCGTCATCGCCGGCGCCGGCATCGGCGGGCTCGCCGCGGCCGCCTGCCTGAAGGCCGCCGGCTTCGAGGTCGAGCTCTACGAGCGGGCCAGGGAGCTGCGCGCGGTCGGCTCGGCGCTGTCGCTGATGCCCAACGCGCTGACCGCCCTGGAGAGGGTCGGCGTGCGCCCTGACCTTACCCGCGCCCAGGCCTTCGACTCGCTACGGTTCCTCACCCGGCGCGGGCGACCGATCCGCGCCATCGACTTCGGCGGCCTGGCCCGTCAGCTCGGCCAGCCGAGCCTGGCGATCCACCGCGCAAGCCTGCAGCAGGCGCTGCTGGAACAGGCCCGCGACTGCCGCATCGAACTGGGCGTGAGCGCCACCGGCTACCTGCGCCACGCCGACGGCGAAGGCGTCACCGTGCTCTGCAGCGACGGCCGCGAAGTGCACGCCGACGTGCTGATCGGCGCGGACGGCTTCAACTCGGCGATCCGCGCCACCATGACCGGCCCGGAGCGTCCCACCGACTGGCACTACGTGATCTGGCGCGCCACGCCGGCGTTCCGCCATCCGAAGGTGACGCCGGGCTACGTCGCCCATTACTGGGGTCGTGGGCAGCGCTTCGGTCTCGCCGACATCGGCGAAGGCAACGTCTATTGGTGGGGCACCCGCAACATGCCGGCCGAACAGGCGAAGGACTGGCGCGGCGGCAAGGCGGGCATCCAGCGCCTCTACGCCGGCTGGGCCGACGAAGTGCAGGCGGTCATCGAGGCGACCCCGGAGGCCGACATCAGCAGCCTGCCGGCCCAGGACCGACCGTTCCTCGAGCGCTGGGGCGACGGCCCGGTGACCCTGCTCGGCGATGCCGCGCATCCGATGCTGACCAGCCTCGGCCAGGGCGCCGCCATCGCCATCGAAGACGCCGCGGTGCTGGCCCACTGCCTGGCCACCATCGACGACCCGCAAGCCGCCCTGCGCGCCTACGAGAACCGCCGTCGCGACCGCGCCAGGGCGATGGTCGAGACCTCGCGGGCGCTGAGCCGCATCGAGCAGTTGGAGCATCCGCTGCGCACCGTCGCCCGCGATCTCTACTTCCGCTTCGCTCCGGAGCGAACCTTCGCCCGGCAGAACGAACTGGCACTGACCTTCCCAGGAGTCGAATGATGGCCGAGATACGACGCCCGCTGTCCGCGGTGGAACGCTGGTACTGGCTCAGCGACCAGTTCTCCGCGCTGAACGTGATTTCCCGGGTGCGGGTCCATGGCCAGTTGTCCATCGACGACCTGCGCCGCGGCCTCGACGCGCTGCAGGCGCGGCATCCGCTGCTGCGCGCGCGGATCGAGCACGATGCCGGGCTCGACCCGCGCTGGGTGCCCTGCGAGCGGCCCATCCCGCTGCGCGAGGTGCGCGGTGGTGGCGAGGAGCAATGGCTGCGGGAAATCAACGAGCGCGAATTGCCGGAACGCATCGATCCGGACAGCGGGCCACTGATCCGTACCGTGGCGATCGCCACCGACGCCGGCGCCCACGACCTGCTGGTCGTGGTACCGCACATCATCGCCGACGGCACTACCGTGCTGACCCTCGCCGAACAATGGCTGACCCTGGCCGCCGACCCCGCCGCGCAACCCTGGACCGCCAGCGCCCTGCCGCCGGCGGAGGATCTGCGTCCGCGCCGCTTCACCGGCGACGAAGGCGCGGCGCGCCTGGCCGAGCAGACCGCCCAGGACGAAGCGCTGGTCGGCCGCCACCGCCCGGGCCGGATCGAGCCGAGCAACCCGGTGCCGCTGGAAGCGCGGCGTACCCGCCTGCTGCACCGGGAGCTGGACGGCGCGCAGCTGGAACAGCTGCAACGACGCGCCCGCGAACACGGCACCACGGTACACGGCGCGCTGACCGCGGCGCTGGCCATCGCCGCCGGCCACGACCACCAGCGCCGCCCGAGCCACATCGCCATCGGCTCGCCGATCGACTTCCGCGACGAACTGGAGCCGCCGGTGCGCCCCGACGAAGTAGGCACCTACGTCGCCACGGTACCGGTGGTGCTGGACATCGCCCGACCGTTCTGGGAGGTCGCCCGCGCGCTCACCGACGACCTCGGCGAACGCCGTCGCCAGGGCCATCATTTCAACCTGGTCACCCTGGTCGCCAGCGCTGCGCCGCGCTGCATGGCCGACGCGCGGCCATTCATGGCCTTCATGGAAGCCGAAGGGCCGATCAACCTGTGCTCCTCCAACATCGGTCGCTATCCGTTCCCCGAGCGGATCGGCGCCTTGCGCCTCTCCGACGCGCAGTTCCTCACCGGCATCTCGGTGAACGGCTATTTCGTGGCCGCCATCAACTCCAGCCATGGCCGGCTGTTCTGGAACTTCACCTACATCGACGAAGCGGTCCCCGGCGAACGCGCCGAACGCCTGGCCGAAGATTGCCTGGGCACCCTGCTGTCGGCGATCCACGCCCCCCAACGATCCGCCCTCGAGGAGCAATGACATGTTTTTCACCAGCAAACCTCTCTCGCCCCAGGGCCGCCACGTGCTGATCACCGGCGCCTCCAGCGGCCTCGGCCGGGAAACCGCGCTGCACCTGGCCGAACAGGGTTTCCAGGTGATCGCCGGGGTGCGCCGCCAGGAGGATGGCGAGCGCCTGGCGAACGCCTGCCCGTCCGGCCGGGTCAGCACGCTGCTGATCGATGTCACCGACGAGGAATCCATTGGCCGGGCCGCCGCGCAGGTGGCGGAGAAAGTCGGCGATACCGGGCTCTGGGGCCTGGTGAACAACGCCGGGATCTGCATTTCCGCGCCGCTGGAATGCGTCTCCAGCGACCTGCTGCGGCGCCAGCTGGAAGTCAACCTGATCGGCCAGCTCGCGGTGACCCGGGCGATCCTGCCGCTGCTGCGCCGTGGCGGCGCGGCGCGCCTGGTGAACGTCACCTCGGGCCTCGGCTCGGTCGCCATTCCCTACCTGGGCGCCTACTCCGCCGCGCAGTTCGCCAAGGAGGGAGTGAGCGACGCCCTGCGCCGCGAGCTGGCGCCCATGGGCATCCAGGTCTCGGTGGTCAGCCCCGGGGCGATCTGGACGCCGATCTGGGGCAAGATCGCCAGCGAGGGCGAGCGCGCCCTGGCCGACGCCCCCGACGCCGTCGCCGACCTCTATCGCGATACCTACCTGCGCTTCCTCCAGGCCAACGAGGACGGCGCGCGCAACAGCGCGACCAAGCCCGCCGACGTCGCCGCCGCGGTGCATGCCGCGCTCACCGCGGCCAAGCCGCGGACCCGCTACCGGGTCGGCGCCGACGTGCGCCGCGGCACCCTGCTGGCGCGGCTGCTGCCCGATAGCGTGATCGACGGGATGTTCCGCCCCATCGTCACCGCCGCCCCGGCGGCGAAGGAGGAGCAACGTGCCTGATCGCAAACTGAGACTGGGCGAGGAACTGATCTCGCCACTGCACGCGCTCTACGACGGCCTGCAGGTGGACGGCGCGCCGCGTCCCGCGCATCGCGCCGCCGAGCATCCGGTGTGGGTGGTGACGCGCTACCGCGACGCGCGCAAGGTCCTCAACCATCCGGGCGTCCGCCGCGACGCCCGGCAGGCCGCCGAACTCTACGCGAAGCGTACCGGCAGCCCGCGCGCGGGGATCGGCGAGGGACTCAGCCACCACATGCTCAACCTCGACCCGCCGGACCATACCCGCCTGCGCTCGCTGGTCGGCCGCGCGTTCACCCCGCGCCAGGTGGAGCGCCTGCAACCGCATATAGAACGGATCACCGAGGAATTGCTGGACGCCATGGCCGGCCGCGAACAGGCCGACCTGATGGCCGACTTCGCGATCCCGCTGACCATCGCGGTGATCTTCGAGCTACTGGGCATTCCCGAGGCCGAGCGCGAACACGCCCGCCAGTCCTGGGAGCGCCAGGCGGAACTGCTGTCGCCGGAGGAGGCCCAGGCCCTGGCCGATGCGCAGGTCGACTACCTGCGCGTGCTGCTCGAGGCCAAGCGCCGGCAGCCGGCCGACGACGTCTACAGCGGGCTGGTGCAGGCCGCCGACGAGAGCGGCCAGCTGAGCGAGGCGGAACTCGTCTCCATGGCCCACCTGCTGATGATGAGCGGCTTCGAGACCACCATGAACATGATCGGCAACGCGCTGGTCACCCTGCTGGTCAACCCGGAGCAACTGGCGTTGCTGCGGGCGCAGCCGGAACTCCTGCCCAACGCCATGGAAGAACTGGTCCGCCACGACAGCCCGGTGCGCGCCTCGATGTTGCGCTTCACCGTGGAAGACGTGGAACTGGACGGGGTCACCATTCCCGCCGGCGAATACATCCTGGTCTCCAACCTGACCGCCAACCACGACGCCGAGCGCTTCGACGATCCCGACCGCCTCGACCTCACCCGCAACACCGATGGCCATCTCGGCTACGGCTTCGGCGTGCACTACTGCGTCGGCGCCTCGCTGGCCCGGCTGGAGGGGCGGATCGCCATCCAGCGCCTGCTCGCGCGCTTCCCCGACCTCCAGTTGGCGGTGCCCCACGCGGAACTGCAATGGCTGCCGATCACCTTCCTCCGCGCCCTGATCAGCGTGCCGGTGCGCACCGGATGCAGCGCCCCGGCGAACACCGCCTCCCACGCCAACCCGATCGAGAGGATCGCCCAATGAATGCCAAGGAAATTCTCGTCCACAGCCTGCGCCTCCTGGAAAACGGCGATGCCCGTGGCTGGTGCGACCTGTTCCATCCGGAAGGCGTACTCGAATTCCCCTACGCCCCGCCAGGCTGGAAGACCCGCTTCGAGGGCCGCGAAACCATCTGGGCGCATATGCGCCTGTTTCCCGAGCACCTGACCGTGCGCTTCACCGACGTGCAGTTCTACGAGACCGCCGACCCCGACCTGGCCATCGGCGAATTCCATGGCGACGGCGTGGCCACCGTTTCCGGCGGCAAGCTGGCGCAGGACTACATCTCGGTGCTGCGCACCCGCGACGGACAGATCCTGCTCTACCGCGACTTCTGGAATCCGCTGCGGCACCTCGAGGCCCTGGGCGGGGTCGAGGCCGCCGCCAAGATCGTCCAGGGAGCCTGAGCCATGCCGCGCGCCGCCGTGGTCTGCGGCCTGGGCAGCTACCTGCCCGAGGCCGTGCTCAGCAACGACATGCTCGCCGCCGAGCTGGACACTTCCGACGCCTGGATCAGCAGCCGCACCGGCGTGCGCCAGCGGCATATCGCCGGCGACCTCGGCAGCGGCGACCTGGCCCTGCGGGCGGCCTCCGCCGCGCTCGCCTCGGCGGGGCTGGAGCGAGTCGACGCGGTGGTGCTGGCAACCAGCACCGGCGACTTCTGCTGCCCGGCCACCGCGCCCAGGGTCGCAGCGCGCCTGGGGTTGGTCGGCGCGCTCGCGTTCGACCTGTCCGCCGCCTGCACCGGCTTCGTCTACGGCCTGGCCAGCGTCGGCTCGCTGATCAGCGCCGGGCTGGCGGACAGCGCGCTGCTGGTCGGGGTGGACACTTTCAGCCATACCCTCGACCCCGCCGATCGCTCGACCCGCGCACTGTTCGGCGACGGCGCCGGAGCGGTGGTGCTGCGTGCCGGCGATGCCGAGGAAGAAGGCGCGCTGCTGGCCTTCGACCTCGGCAGCGACGGCCACCAGTTCGACCTGCTGATGACCCCCGCCGTCAGTCGCGCCGAACGCAGTTCCGGACAGGCCTCCAACTACTTCCGGATGGACGGCAAGGCAGTGTTCGGCCAGGCGGTGACGCAGATGAGCGACTCGGTGCGGCGGGTGCTCGACCGGGTCGGCTGGCAAGCTTCGGACCTCCATCACCTGGTCCCGCACCAGGCCAACACACGCATCCTCGCGGCGGTCGCCGACCAGCTCGACCTTCCCGTCGAGCGGGTGGTGAGCAACATCGCCGAGGTGGGCAATACCGTCGCCGCCTCGATTCCCCTGGCCCTGGCCCACGGCCTGCGCCAAGGCATCCTGCGCGACGGCGGCAACATGGTCCTCACCGGTTTCGGTGCCGGACTGACCTGGGGTTCGGTCGCCCTGCGCTGGCCGAAGATCGTTCCGACAATGGACTGAAGAGGGAAGAACAATGCCCAACGACATGGAAGACCATCTCCTCACCGTGCTCAGCGTCGCCAGCGGCGTGCCGAAGGAGGAAATCAGCCGGGACAGCAGGATGGAAGACCTGGCTTTCGATTCGCTGGTGGTCAGCGAGCTGTCGCTGAAGCTGCGCAAGGAGTTCGGCGTCACCGGGGTCGACGACGAACTCGACCTGCTGGAAACGGTGGACGAACTGTTCCAGCTGGTCGAGAAGCACCGCGCCGCCTGAGGCCAGCGAACGCCGGCGTTCCGTCGCTTCTCTGCCAGGCGAAGGCGGTGCCGGGACATGGGAACGCGCATCGCCTTCGATCAACCAACACCAGAGCGAGATTCGCTGGAGGAAGAGGTGAGTCAGAACATGGATCTCACGATCGGGACGCATCGGGAGTCGGCTTTCTACGAGCTGGAGTTCGGACCGAGGACGATAATGACCCTGGCCAACTTTCCGGACGACGTGCTGCCGTTGTTGCAAATGGAAAGCCTGATGACCTTCGAGGCGATGGCCTACCTGCGCTGCGACGCACTGGTCGAGCTAGGCTGCTACGACGGCCGGGCGCTGGAAATCGCGCGCCTGCTCAATGCCCGCTATCTCGGCGTCGACCTCGACCAACGGGCGATCGAGACGCTGCGCACGCGGATCGAGCGCGAGGGCATGAGCGATCGCGCGGACACGGTGGTCGACGACATCCTCAACCACACCAGGCGCGGTGCCTCGGTCGGCTCGCGCGCACTCTACCTGCTGCCGTTCAACCTGCTGGGCAACTTCCGCGAGCCGAAACGGCTGCTCGACTCCCTCGCCGAGCGCAGCGTGGCGGCGGTGGTCTCGGTGTTCGGCGACAGCGCCGAGGCCACCCGCGTCCGCCAGAGCTACTACCGCCGTTGCGGGGTGCAGGGCCTGGAGCTGCACGCGCGGGACGACGGCACCGTGTTCACCGGCAGCGACGGCTTCTACTCGCGCTCGTATTCGCGCGCCTGCCTCCACGCCCTGCTCGCCGAGTGCGGGCTGACCGTGGTGCGCAGCGCTTCGAACCTGTTCGCCCACTGCGTGACGGTGCTGCCCGAAGGCGCCGACCAGGGCTTCGGTTCGTCGGCGGCATGAGTCGCCGTCGTGCATTCATCGCGCGGCCACGGCACGGGCAGGTCGCCGTGGCTCGCTTCATCGTCGTCTGAACCGCTCGGGAGCTGGAAACATGCCTTTGATTGTCTACGTGCTCGGTGCCGCGATCTTCGCCCTGACCACCAGCGAATACATGGTCGCCGGGCTGATGCCGGCGCTGGCCGCCGAATTCGGCGTGTCCTTCGCCGCGATCGGCTACCTGGTCACCTTCTACGCCGGCGCGATGGCGCTCGGCGGCCCGCTGCTGACCACCGCCCTGCTCCGCGTGCCGCGCAAGAACGCCCTGCTCGGCCTGATCGCGCTGTTCGTGGTCGGCCAGGTCATCGGCGCCCTGGCGCCGGGCTATGCGGTGATGGTGGCGGCGCGACTGGTCACCGCGGTCGCCGCCGCGGCCTTCTTCGGCGTGGCGCTGACCGCCTGCGCCGAACTGGTCGAAGGCAACCAGTTCGGCCGCGCGTCGTCGCTGGTGCTCGGTGGCCTGATGGTCGGCACCGTGCTCGGCCTGCCCGTCGCCACCTGGCTGGGCGAATGGTACGGCTGGCGCGCGAGCTTCTTCGCAGTGGCGCTGGTAGCGGTGCTGGTCGGCCTGCTGGTGTTGCAGCTGATGCCGGCGATCCCGGGGTCGGCGGGCAGCGGTTCGCTGCGCGAGGAACTGAAGGTGTTCAGGAACGCCCATCTATGGTGGGTCTACGCCACCAGCCTGCTGCTGATCGGCGCCACCTTCGCCGGCTTCACCTATTTCGTGCCGATCCTCACCGAGGTCAGCGGCTTCTCCGCCTCGACCGTACCGCTGCTGCTGGTGGTCTACGGCCTGGCGACGCTGGTGGGCAACAACATCGTCGGCCGCCTGGCCGACCGCCATACCATCGCGGTCCTGGCCTTCGGCCTGCTGGCGGCCATCGCCGCGATGGTGGCCTTCGCCCTGTTCGGACAGGTTCCGGCGGTGGCGGTGGCGGCGCTGGTGGTGATCGGCCTGACCGGGGTGTCGATGAACCCGGCGCTGGTGACCCGCGGCGCACGGGTCGGCCATAACAACATGCTGGTCAACTCGGTGCACACTGCCTGCATCATGCTCGGCGTGATGGCCGGTTCCTGGATCGGCGGCCTGGGCATCGCCGGCGGATTCGGCCTGCAGGGCGCGCTCTGGGTCGGCGCGGCCCTCGGGGTGCTGGCGCTGCTGACCCTGCTGCCGGAGCTGCGCTTCGCCCGCGCCCCGGTAGGCGGGGCGCTGGGCCGCTGAGCAGGATCCCTCAGGCGCTGCGCGCCGGCCAGCGGCAGTAGCCGGCGACGCCCTCTTCCAGGCTCTGGAAATCGTCGCGGTAGCCCGCCTCGCGCAGCAGCTCCAGGTCGGCGCAGGTATGGCTCTGGTAGCGCGCCCGCAGCGACTCGGGGAACTCGCGGTAGCCGAGCAGGCCGCTTTCCACCGCCTGCTGCAGCGACAGGGGCGGCTGGTCGGCGTTGGCGCGGACGCTATTGATCACCGCCAGGGCGACCTCGTTGAAGGTCCGCGCCTGGCCGCTGCCGAGGTTGAAGATTCCCGAACGCTGCGGATGATCGAAGAAATGCAGGTTGACCCGCGCCACGTCCTCCACCGCGACGAAGTCGCGCAGGTGGCCGCCGGGCGGGAAGCCGCCGTGTTCGCCGAACAGTTCGACCCGCCCGTCGCGGCGCAATTGCTGGTAGCAGTGGTAGGCCACCGAGGCCATCCGCCCCTTGTGTTCCTCGCGCGGCCCGTAGACGTTGAAGTAACGCAGGCCGACCACCTGGCTGCGCGCCTGCGGCAGCGCCCGCCGCACACGCTGGTCGAAGAGGAACTTGGAATAGCCGTAGACGTTCAGCGGCCGCTCGTACTGGCGCGCCTCGCGGAAGGTCCGGCCGGCTCCGTAGACCGCCGCCGACGAGGCGTAGAGGAACGGCACGCCGAGTTCCAGGCTGCTTTCCAGCAGGCGGCAACTGTAGCGGTAGTTGTTCTCCATCATGTAGCGGCCATTGCTTTCCAGGGTGCTGGCGCAGGCACCCTGGTGGAACAGCGCGCGGACCGTGCCGAAGTCGCCGCGGGCGTAACGCTCGAGGAAGTCGTTCTGGTCCAGGTAGTCGGCGATATCGGCGTCCGCCAGGTTGCGGAACTGCTCGCCGTCGGTGAGATCGTCCACCGCGATGATGTCGGTCTCGCCGCGCCGGTTCAGTGCCTGCAGCAGATTGCTGCCGATGAAGCCGGCGGCGCCGGTGACGATGATGCTCATGGGCACTCCCTTCGACAGGATGAATGCCCCCAGGCTATGCCTATGCGCCGCGCCGCCCGTTGACCTGCAACAAGCCATGGGCGGACGGCAGCGGTTCAGCGGGAAGGACGATCGTTGTGCCCGAGGTCGCGTTGCGGGTCGATGCGGTCGCGAACCCGCTGTTTGAGCGCCTTGGCCTCGGGGAAGCCGCCGTCGGCCTTGCGTTCCCAGACCTGCACGCCGTCGCAGGTGATACGGAAGACGCCACCGGTTCCGGGCTCCAGGCAGACTTTTCCGAGATCGTCGGCGAAGGTGCTGAGCAGTTCCTGGGCCAGCCAGGCGGCACGCAGCAGCCACTGGCACTGGGTGCAATAGGTGATGACGATTTCGGGCTTGGCGGTGGGCATGTCGGCGGCTCAGGGAAAACGGTCGCGCCTATAATAGCCGCCTTTTCACCCGGCTCCGGATCGTTCTCATGCGCCGCCTGCTGCTCGTACTGCTGCTCCTGCTTCCCCTGTCCGCCCTCGCCACGGAGGCCCGGCCGAAGATCGGCCTGGTCCTCTCCGGAGGTGCCGCCCGTGGCCTGGCCCATATCGGCGTGCTCAAGGCCCTCGACGAACAGGGCATCCAGATCGACGCCATCGCCGGCACCAGCATGGGCGCGGTGGTCGGCGGCCTGTACGCCTCCGGCTACACCCCCGCCGAACTGGAGCGCATCGCCCTGGAGATGGACTGGCAGCAGGCACTGTCCGACGCACCGCCGCGCAAGGACGTGCCGTTCCGCCGCAAGCAGGACGACCGCGACTTCCTGGTCAAGCAGAAGATCAGCTTCCGCGACGACGGCACCCTCGGCCTGCCGCTGGGGGTGATCCAGGGCCAGAACCTGGCGATGGTGCTGGAAAGCCTGCTGGTGCACACCAGCGACAACCGCGACTTCGACAAGCTGGCGATCCCCTTCCGCGCCGTCTCCACCGATATCGCAACCGGCGAGAAAGTGGTGTTCCGCAAGGGCCACCTGCCCCAGGCGATCCGCGCCAGCATGTCGATCCCCGCCGTGTTCGCCCCGGTGGAGATCGACGGCAGGCTGCTGGTGGATGGCGGCATGGTCGACAACATCCCGGTGGACGTGGCGCGCGACATGGGCGTGGACGTGGTGATCGTGGTCGACATCGGCAACCCGCTGCGCGACCGCAAGGACCTGAGCACCGTGCTCGACGTGATGAACCAGTCGATCACCCTGATGACCCGGAAGAACTCCGAAGCCCAGCTGGCCACGCTCAAGCCCGGCGACGTGCTGATCCAGCCGCCGCTGTCCGGCTACGGCACCACCGACTTCGGCCGCGTGCCGCAACTGATCGACGCCGGCTACCGCGCCACCACGGTGCTCGCCGCGCGCCTCGCCGAGTTGCGCAAGCCGAAGGACCTCAACAGCGAAGCGCTCGACGTGGCGCGCACGCCGAACCAGCGCAAGCCGGTGATCGACGCGATCCGCGTGGAGAACAACTCGAAGGTCAGCGACGAGGTGATCCGCCACTACATCCGCCAGCCGCTCGGCACGCGCCTCGACCTCGGCCGCCTGCAGGACGACATGAGCACCCTCTACGGCCTCGACTACTTCGACCAGGTGCAGTACCGGGTGGTCAAGGAGAAGAAGCTCAACACCCTGGTGATCCACGCCACCGGCAAGAAAGGCGGCACCGACTTCCTTCGCCTGGGCCTCAACCTGTCCGACGACATGCGCGGCGAAAGCACCTTCAACCTCGGCGGCAGCTACCGCATGAACGGCCTCAACCGGCTCGGCGCCGAGTGGCTGACCCGGGTCCAGCTCGGCGACCGCCAGGAACTCTACAGCGAGTTCTACCAGCCGCTCGACGTCGGCTCACGCTACTTCGTCGCGCCCTTCCTGTTCCACGAGGCACAGAACGTCGACGTCACCGAGAACAACGACCCGCTGCTGCGCTATCGCCTGGAGCGCTACGGCTACGGCCTCAACGTCGGCCGGCAGATCGCCAACAACGGCGAAATCCGCCTGGGCGCGGTGCAGGCCTACGGCAAGGCCGACGTACGCATCGGCGACCCGAGCCTGCCGGACATCGACTTCACCGAGGGCTACTACGAACTGAAGTACTCGTTCGACACCGTCGACGACGTCAATTTCCCCCACGAGGGCGAGGAGATCGGCCTGACCATGCGCCGCTACGACAAGTCCCTCGGCTCGGACGACAGCTACCGGCAGTGGGACCTGCGGCTGAACAAGGCGCTCAGCTTCGGCGCCGACACCTGGGTGTTCGGCGGCGGCTACGGGCGCACCCTGGACGACGCCGAGGTGGTCACCTCCAGCTTCACCCTCGGCGGCGCCCGCGAGCTGTCGGGCTTCCGCCGCGATGCGCTGTCCGGGCAGAACTACAGCCTGGGGCGGATCGTCTATTACCGGCGCCTCACCGAACGTTCCTTCCTGCCGCTGGACTTCCCGCTGTACCTGGGCGGCAGCATCGAGCGCGGACGCATCTGGAACAACGACAACGAATACGACAGCGGCTACATCAACGCCGCCAGCCTGATGATCGGCTTCGATACGCCGCTGGGGCCGCTGACCTTCAGCTACGGGATCAACGACGAGAACTTCAAGGCGTTCTACCTGAACCTCGGGCAGAACTTCTGAGCGAAGTTCAGGCGATCAGCGCCAGCAACTCGCGCGCCTCGGCCTTCTGCCACGGGTCGCCGTGCGCCACCACCAGGCGCAGGATGCGGCTGGCCTGGTCGAGATCGCCGCTGTCGATGCAGGCGCGGGCCCGGTCCAGGCTGGCCGAGGCCTCCTCCGGCGGCACCGTGGCCGGCTCCGGCTGGTCGAGTTCGAGGTGTTCGTACTCGGCGACATCCGGCAGTTCATGGAGATTGCTCTCGAACGCCAGGGGCTCCTCCTCCGCCGGTTCCGCCTTGCCGGCAGCGGCGCGGCGCGGCAGGTCGGGGTTGTCCAGGGGATTCTCCAGGGCGCCCCAGTCGAGATCGAGATCGAGGTTGAGGTCGCCGAAGCCGTCGGCGCCCGAGGTCGCATCCGGTTGCTGCGCGGCGGGCGGCTCGGCCAGCGGCAGGTCGCTCCAGTCGTCGTCCTTGGTTGTTGCCGCCGGCGTCTCGGTCGCCGGCATCTGTAGCAGCGCCGGGTAGCGTCCGCGCAACTCGTCGATGGCCTCCGGGTTGCCGCCAGTGGCCAGGGTTTCCTCGGCCAGCGCGTCGAAGCCGGCCGCATCGCCCAGCTCAGCCAGCACCAGCAACAGCTTCATCCGCGCGCTCAGGCGCTGCGGCTGCTCGGCGAGTACCTGACGCAGCAGGTCGCGGGCCTGTCCGTAGCGACCGTAGGCGATATAGATGTCGGCGCCGTCCAGCTTGTCCGCCGCAGCCATGGCGGCGCGCGGAGCGGCGGCCGGAGCAGGCGGAGGAGACGGCGGCGGGCTGGAGGGAACGGCGACCGGCGGCCTGGCCTGTTCCTCGACCTTTGCCGGCGCCGGTGCGGCCGCCGGGGGGCGCGGCGCACGGCGCAGCGGCAGGTTCAGGGCGACCCGGCGCTTCGGTTCGTTCGCCGGGACAGGAGCCTCTTCGCGGCGGCGACGCAACAGCAACACGCCGAGCAGGGCGAGGACCAGCAGCAGGACGATCATCCAGCGCCAGTACTGCGGGTCCGTCGGCGTTTCAACCGGTTGCGCAACCGAAGGCGCGGCCGCGGCGGGCGGCGGCGCTGCGGGCCGCACCACCTGGCGCCGGGCCAGTTGCTGTTGCAGTTCGGCGACCTGGCGATCGCGCTGCAGCAGTTGTTCCTGCAAGGCCTGCAACTGGCGTTGCAGATCGTCCATCCGCTGGCTCAGTTCCTCCCGTTGCCGGGCCAGCGCCTCGGCCTCGGCATCCGCCTGGCGCTGCGCCTCGACGAGAGCCGCCGGAGCGTTTTCCACCACGGCGGCATCGGCTGGCGGCAGGACTTCCACGGCCGCCTCCTTCACGGCGCCGGGCGCGCCTCGCTCCGGCTGGTAGCCGGCCGGCAGGCGCAGGCGCGCGCCGGCCTTGAGCCGGTGCCGGTCGGCATTGACGAAGGCCTGCGGATTGAGCTGGTACAGGGCCTCCATGAGTTGCGCGCGATCGGCGTTGCCGGCACCACGCAGGCGTCCGCTGATGGCCCAGAGGTTGTCGCTGGGGCGAGTCAGGTAGTCGTCGCCCGGCTCCAGCAGTGCCGGGTCAACGACGACCGCGGTACTACGCGGCGCAGGCACCGGCGTCGAGGATTGCCGCTGCGGCTCGATCCCGCTGCGCGCGGCCGGAAGCATGCGCGGCGTATAACCGAGCGGATCGAGCAGTACGGTGAATTCGCGGACGATGCGGCCGTTGGGGCGGGCCACCTCCACCAGGAAATTCAGGTAGGGCTCCTGCACCGGTCGGCTCGAGGACACATGGATGCGATTGCCACCGCGCCCCTGGAGCACCAGACTGAAACGCAGCTCGTTGAGGAACTGCAAGCGTTCCACCCCGGCCGCGGCGAAGACGTCGGCGCCCGCCAGGCGGACCTCGATCTCGTCCGCGCCGAGATCGCCGACGTCGAGCAGTTCGATATCCGCATCCAGCGGCTGGTTGAGCGCCGAATGCAGGGTGATGTCTCCCACTCCCAGGGCGCTCGCCTGCCCGGCCAACAGGCACGACCAGGCACACAACATGACACGCAAGGCTTTACCGGGCATTCCGTTCTTTTCTCCGCACTTCGAGCACACAGCCGGCCAGCGGTCGACTGCTACATCTATTTCACGTTAGCCCGAATTTCGCCCCGTACAGGGCTGAACGCACCACATGGCGCAAGACATGGCTTTTTGCCATCACTGAATAGAGGAATGCCGTGAAAACGGTCAAGATTTTTCGTCAGAAAACCGACGAAAACCTCTGTAGAGGGCTTTCGGACGAAAGCCCAGGAGGTGATGCCATAAAAATGGCGATTCTAGCGGAATTTCGTGACGCAGTGCTCAGCGCTTTTCCAGGTTCGCCAGGATTCGCAAGAGCACCTGCTGGCACAGCGCCTGCTCGGACTCGTCGATGCCGGTCAGTACGTCGTTGCGAACGCTGGCGGCGATGGCCTCGATATCGGCGATCAGCACATCGGCCTTGGGCGTCAGCACGATGTGCTTGGCCCGCCGGTCCTCCGCCACCGCCAGGCGTCGTACCAGGCCCTGGGACTCGAGGCCGTCGAGCAGTCGCGCCAGGGTCGGGCCTTCGACCCCGACCGATTGGGCCAACTCGCGCTGGGTGGGCGAATCGCGATGGCGCGCCAGATGCAACAACACCAACCAGCGCGCCTGGGACAGGCCGAGGTGACTGAGGCGGCGGTCGAGTTCAGCGCGCCAAGCACGGGAAGTCTGGGCTAGCAAGGTGCCGAAATAGTGCTTGTCTGTCTGAGCCATAGGAAAAAGGAGGTCCGATATTTCATTTGACTAATTATTAGTCGGCTAATAATGCCCGTCCAATTTTCCCTCGTACAATGACAAATTGTCGCACGATATGCCCAGGCCAGGCCCCGTCTACCACTTGGCGTACTGGTCCTCGACGAAGCCCCAGAGCCGCTCGATCCTCACCTCGGCACGACCTCGCGGGCGCAGCACACCGCTGAAACAACCGAAGATCTGCTTGAAGTTGCTCGCCAGCAGACCGAGGTTCAGCCGCTCCTGGTGCATGCCGTGGGCCTCGAAGCGCAGCTCTACCTGGCCATCGTATGAACGGATGGTCCAGGGCCGCAGCGGCTGGTCGCGGTCGAAGTCGAAGCGCACGCTGTCGACCTTCAGCAGTTCGCCGTCCAGCCAGTAGCAGTTCTCGGTGAAGCTGGTCTCGTTGACCCCGCACGACAGGTTCAGGCCGACCCGCAAGCCGTCCGCCTCGCCGGACAGGCAAGCCCAGTTCCAGAAGGTTTCCGGGCGCATGTAGCCCGCCGACCAGTCGTGATGGGCGAAGGCGTCCAGCGCCTGCAGGTCGTGGTCGCCGAGGGCGCTGCGCACGTCGCCGCGACAGCGCACGCCGGCCACCTTCTGCGCATAGACCCAGCCGTTCACCGCGGTCGGCGTACACAGGCACATAGGCTGGAAGCTCGGCGCCTCCTCGCTGAAGCAGGCGTCGATGCGGGTGCCATCGTCGAGTTCCACCAGCAGGCGTTTCTCCCGGGGAGCCGTACGGTTCTCCAGGCGTAGCAGGTTGCGCCCCTGGCGCAGTTCGCAGACGCCGTCGTCCGGGGTCTGGGAAAACCGGGTTCCGAACCCCAGCGGCAGCTTGAAGCGCCGCTCCAGCATGCGTCCGCTGGAAGGCTGGTAGAGGTAGACGAAGCCGACGCCAAGCAAGCTCAGCTGGGCCAGGGCGCAGCCGCCGATCAGCTCCGGGCTGATCAGGCCGAAGTACTGGAACTGATGGAAGCGTCGCCATTTGCCCAGGGCCCCCACGCGCCGGCCCATCGGCGAACGGAAGTCGAAATCGCGGTAATTGATGTGCTGCGGGGCACTCGGGAAGATGCCGTAGTGCGGTTGGCCGTTGGCCTGGATCAAGCGCTGCATGGGGTCCGTCCGGAAGTCGTCTCGCGGCGGGGCCGGCAGCTCTGCGAAGAGCGGCCGTGCCTGCCATTTTTTCCTGTCGAACCTAGCATTCGCCGCTTCGTCCCGCAGTCACCGGCGGCGCCAGCCACAGGGACAAAATCGGCCATGGACTCAGGCCACCACCTGATTGCGGCCGAATGCCTTGGCTTCGTAAAGCGCGCGATCGGCATGCTCGTAGAGATCGTAGAGGCGCTTCAGGTCGTTGCCCGGGGTCGGCCACAGGCAGGACACGCCGACCGACAGGGTCACTTCGCGCGCCGTGTCCGACGCCTCGTGCTCCATGCGCAGCGCCTGCACCTGCGCGCGCAGCGCTTCCGCGCGCAGCCTCGCCTCATGCTCGTTGGCGCCGTACAGCAACAGGGCGAACTCCTCGCCGCCCAGGCGCACCGCCATGTCCAGCGGACGCCTGGCATTCGCCTCGAACACCGCGCCGATACGCTGCAGAACCGCATCGCCGGCCTGGTGGCCGTAGCGGTCGTTATAGGCCTTGAAATGGTCGACATCGCAAAGCAGCAGCGCCAGGGTCTTCTGTTCGCGCTGGGCCTGGCGCCAGAGGCGGTCCAGGTGCTGGTTGAAGCTGCGCCGGTTGTGCAGGCCGGTCAGGCTGTCGTGATCCGCCATCACCCGCAGCAGACGGCTGATGAGGAAATGCTCGCGCGACTTGAACTCCAGCAGGTAGCAGCCGACCGCGCCGATCAGGTTGCCGAACAGCAGGAACAACAGGTTGTAGCCCAGCGGTTCCTGGGCCCCCGCCCACCACTCGAAGCCCAGGTAGGCGAGCAGCACCACCAACGCGCAGCTCAATGCCTGCGACAGACGCAGGCCGGCGAGGAAATAGGCGGCGAAACTGACCAGCAGCAGGCCTTCGTAGGGATAACCGGGATCGGCCCGGTGCGCCAGGCCGACCACCGCCGCCGCACCGACGCCAAGGGCGAGGACGCAGGCGATGCTCAGCGGCACCATCAGCTGGATGTGCCGGCGCAGCATGATCAGGCAGCCGCAGACCAGCAGCAGGACCAGCACGCCGAAGCGCACCGCCAGCACGCCCCACAGCGGGGGGCCAGCGAGGATCAGCAGGTCGATGCCGATGAACGCCAGCCAGACGAGCATGCCGACGCTGAGGGCGATGCGTTTCAGCGCGAAGCTGTCCTCCAGCATGTAGCGCCGGTAGTCACGCTCCAGTTCGGGAAGGAAACGCAGGCCGCGGAAACCGCGGTTCAATTGGTCCGCATAGAGGTTGGAACGGGAGTCGTCCAACCGGTCCTTCTGTGTCACGCACACCTCTTCTCTTGGAGGGCTTGGCGTCACAGTAGACGCTTGCGAAGGACGTCACAAGATTGGCGTCAGAAAATACCGGCAAATGGCCATATCACGACTCCAGTTCCACCTGCAGGGCGGCGCGCACGCAGTGCAGCACGCCACTCGGCACCCGCTTGCCGAAACGCTCCTCCAGCGCCGCCACCGGCGGCAGTTCGCCGTCTTCCTCGAGGAAGGCGTCCTGGATTTCGCCGAGGAGTTCCTCGGGCAGATCCAGCGCCTGCTCCAGGCTCACCTGCTGACCGGCGATGGCCTCGGCGAGCATCGCGTAGACGTTCTTCTCGCTGCAATTGAGCTGGCGGGCGATCTGCGCCGGGGTCATCCCCGCACAGGCCAGGCTGGCCAATTCGTGGCGCAGGTCCTGCGGCGGCGCGGCGGGCGCCGCCGGCGAGTCGGTGAGGACATCGAGGAAGGCCTGGCCGTAGCGCTCCAGCTTGCGCGCGCCGACCCCGCTGACCTGGGCCATGTCGGATAGCGAGCGCGGCTGGCTGCGGAGCATTTCCAGCAGGGTCGCGTCGGGGAAGATCACATAGGGCGGCACCGAATGCTCTTCGGCCAGCTTGCGCCGCAGCGCGCGCAGGGCCTCCCACATTTCCCGCTCTTCGCTGCGCACCAGTTGGCTGGCGGCGCTGGCGCCGCCGCTGGAGGAGCCCTTGGCGCGCTGTGGCTTGAGGTCGCGGCGCAGCTCCAGCCGCACCTCGCCACGCAACAGCGGACGACAGGCCTCGGTCAGGCGCAGGCCGCCGAAGCCGTCTAGGTCGACGTCGGCCAGGCCGCGCGCGACCAACTGGCGAAACAGGGTCCGCCACTCGTCTTCGCCGCGCCCCTTGCCGATCCCGAACACCGCCAGGTGCTGGTGGCCGAGACTGCGGATCTTCTCGGTCTCGCGGCCGAGCAGGATATCCACCAGATGGCCGACGCCGTAGCGCTGGCCGCTGCGGTAGATCGCCGACAGCGCCTGGCGCGCGGATTCGGTGGCATCCCAGGTTTCCACGCCGTCCACGCAGTTGTCGCAATGCCCGCAGGGCTGCGGCATCTCCTCGTCGAAATAGGCCAGCAGCGCCTGGCGCCGGCAGCGGGTTTCCTCGCAGAGCGCCAGCATGGCTTCCAGCTTGTGCCGCTCGACGCGCTTGTGCCGCTCGTCGCCCTCGGAACTCTGCATCATCTGCCGCAGCAGCAGGACGTCCTGCAGGCCGTAGGCCATCCAGGCGTCGGCCGGCAGGCCGTCGCGGCCGGCGCGGCCGGTTTCCTGGTAATAGGCCTCGAGGCTCTTGGGCAGGTCGAGGTGGGCGACGAATCGCACGTTGGGCTTGTCGATGCCCATGCCGAAGGCGATGGTCGCCACCATGATCAAGCCTTCCTCGTTGAGGAAGCGCTTCTGGTGGTGGGCACGCAGTTCGTTGGACAGTCCGGCGTGATACGGCAGCGCGGGGAAGCCCTGGTTGCCGAGGAATTCCGCGACCTCCTCGACCTTCTTCCGCGACAGGCAGTAGACGATGCCGGCATCGCCGCGCCGCTCGGAGAGGAAGCCGAGCAACTGCTTGCGCGGCTGCTCCTTGGGCACGATGCGGTAGAAGATGTTCGGCCGGTCGAAGCTGGAGAGGAACTGCTCGGCGTTCTGCAGGTGCAGGCGCTGGATCATCTCCTCGCGGGTACGCATGTCCGCGGTGGCGGTCAGGGCGATCCGCGGCACCTGCGGGAACAGCTCGGCAAGCTGGCCGAGCTGCAGGTATTCGGGACGGAAGTCATGGCCCCATTGCGACACGCAGTGCGCTTCGTCGATGGCGAACAGGCCGACCGGCAGTCGTTGCAGGAAGGCCAGCATGCGCGGCTGGACCAACCGTTCCGGTGCCAGGTAGAGCAGCTTGATCTCGCCGCGCTGCAGGCGCTCGGCGATGTCCCGCTGCTGCTCGGGGTTGAGGGTGGAGTTCAGCGCCACCGCCGGCACGCCGAGTTCGTCCAGGGTGGCGACCTGGTCCTCCATCAGCGCGATCAGCGGCGACACCACCACCGTCAGGCCTTCGCGCAGCAGCGCCGGGACCTGGAAACACAGGGACTTGCCACCGCCGGTGGGCATCAGTACCAGCGCATCGCCACCCTCGGCCACCCGCTCGATGATCCGTGCCTGGTTGCCACGGAAGGCGTCGTAACCGAAAACGTCTTTGAGGATGCGTAGGGCTTGCTCGCGCATGAAGGACTCCAAATCGAGCGGCGCATTATACGCCAGGGAGGCTCGATCGGGCCGGTACCTTGTCGCCGGAAAGGACGAAAACCTCAGCGATAGCGCTGACGTTCCTGTTTGAAAAGGATGCGGACGATGGCGAATTCGCGCTCCATCTGTTCGATCAGCGCCGGCGCCCGTTGCAGGTCACCGCGCCTGGCGCTTTCTTCCAGCTCCTTGCAGTAGCCGGCGAGGAGTACCGCGCCCATGTTGCTGCTGCCTCCCTTGAAGCTGTGTGCGGTATGCCGCAAAGCCTGGGCATCGCCGGCCTGGAGGGCGGCATGCAGGCTGCGCAGGCGCTCCTCGGAGTCGAGCACGAAGGTATCCAGCAGGACCGGATATTCGTCCTCCATGACCTCCTGCAACGAAGCCAGAACACGATCATCGAGATGCGGCGCGGACATTCGATCGCTCCCTGAAGTCGACTTCCGATGCCCTACCCATTAGGAGCACCGCGACGAAAGCGCGATTATGCCTGAGGCGACCAGAAAAACTCCACGGACACCACCTTTCCGTCGGCCGACCACTGGCAACGATCGGACAATTCGCGGATCAGGCGCAAACCCCTGCCGCAGAGGCGTTCCTGACGCTCCACGGCATTCAGCGCGCGCTCCACGTCGAAACCTTCGCCGCTGTCCTCGACCCGCACCAGCAGACGCCCCCCCGCGCCATGCGGCGCCAGGTCCAGGTGCAGCCGCACGTAGCCGTCGCGCAAGGCCTGCAGGCGGCTGACCCGCTCCTGGTAATAGCGGGCGAATCCCGCCGCGTCGCTCTTCATCGTCGAATCGAGGCCGATGACGCCATGTTCCAGGGCGTTCGAATAGAGTTCGGCGAGTACCGTATACAGCGCACCGCCGCGCGCGCGCAGGTCGTGGACCTCGAGCAGCAGTTGCAGCACATGGGGCAGCGGGTTGAAATGCTTGAGGGTTTCGGCGCGGAATTCGAAGCTCACCGACCAGTCCAGCGGACTGCTCACGCCGCTATCGGAAAACGCCAGCGGCGGGCATTGCAGGCCGCTATCCGGCTGCAGCCGCACTTCGAGCATGCTCACGTCGTCCTGCACCGCGCCGCGGAACTGCGCCAGGCTGCGCTGGATCTCGTCGAACAGCGCGGACGGCTGGCGATTGCGCTCGAACAGCTGGAGCAGCCGCGCCTCGCCGAACATCTCGCCAGCCTTGTTGCTGGCCTCGAGGACACCGTCGGAAAACAGGAATATCCGATCTTCGATATCCAGCGGATAGGTTTCGCAACGGTCGCTGAACGCCGCCGGCTCGAGGATTCCCAGCGGCAGGTGGCGGGACACCAGGGCGACCCGCTCGCCGCTGGCGGCGCGCAGCAGGTAGCCGTCCGGCAAGCCGCCGTTCCAGACCTCCACCAGTTCGCGCTGGAAGCTCAGGTTGAGCAAGGTGGCGCAGCAGAACACGCCGACCGGCAGGATGCGCTTCAGCTTGGCGTTCATCTCGCGGAGGATGTCGGCCATCGGATAGCCCTTGGCGGTCATCCCGTAGAACACCTCGGCCAGCGGCATCGCGCCGATCGCCGCCGGCAGGCCGTGGCCGGTGAAGTCGCCGAGCAGCACGTGCATGCCGCCGGACGGCTTGTAGGCGGCCAGCAGCAGGTCGCCGTTGAACAGCGCGAGGGGCGATTGCAGGTAGCGCACGTTGCTGGCGTTCAGGCAGCCGGAATGGGCCACCTTGTCGAACACCGCCTTGGCCACCCGCTGTTCGTTGAGCAGGTGCTCGTTGTGCCGGACGATCAGGTCGCGCTGCTCCAGCACCGTTCGTTGCAGCAGGTGCAGGCGTCCCATGGCGTTGATCTTGGCTTCGAGGATCACCCGGTTGTACGGCTTGGAGAGGAAGTCGTCGCCGCCCGCCTCCAGGCTCTGCACCAGCGCCTCGGTTTCGCTGAGGGAGGTGAGGAAGATGATCGGCACCAACTCCTCGCCGGCCTGCTGCTTGATCCGCCGGGCCGCCTCGAAGCCATCCATCACCGGCATCATCACGTCCATCAGGACCAGTTGCGGCCGCTCGGTCTCGAACAGCGCCACCGCCTCCAGGCCGTTGCCGGCGGTCAGCACGCGATGCCCCTGGCGGCTGACGATGGTCGATAGCAGCAGGCGGTCGGCCGCGTTGTCCTCGGCGATGAGAATCGTCAGGCTCTCGATCCGCGCCGCCGGGGGATTCATCTCAGCTGATCTTGAACAACTGCTCGAAGTTGGAGATGGCGAGGATCTTGCGCACTTCCGGGCTGCAGTTCGCCAGGCTGATCTGCGCGTTCTCGCCGCCGGCGTGGTCGCGCAGCAGCAGGAGCATGCCGAGGGCCGAGCTGTCCAGGTAGGTGGCGTTGCGCAGGTCGACGACATAGCGTCGCGGAGTGATCGCGACGCGCTCGTAGGCGTCGCGGAAATCCTGATGGGCCCCGAAGTCGAAGCGCCCCTGGATCTGGATGGTCAACTCTTGCCCATCGGCCGAGGGCAGCGCAGTGATGGCCATGGAAGTCTCCTGGTAGGCGTGGCGGATCGAGGGAACGCTTGAATCATGTAAGCAGTTCCCCGGCAAAGCGGCAACTTGCCAGATCACCTGACTATCAGAAATATCTGTCAATACAACTAGATCGCGCAGTCCTAAACTGCCCCGCTCCGAGCCAGCCGTCCTGTGCCGAGCGGGCTGCGACGGCGCCGCCGCGCGTGGCGCTCGGAGCCTGGGCAGTGGGCGAAAGTCTCGTCCCACCTGCCCGTCCCAAGCGGACCCGCGCCAGGCTGCCAGGTCACCCCCGGCGCAACCTGGCGCGGGTCCGCTTCCTTGCGCTACTTGGCCCGGTAGATGATGCCCGGGCTGCACTGCACCATCTGGTAGTGGTCGGGCAGGTTGTTCAACGCCTCGGAGGCGCCGAGGAACAGGTAGCCGCCAGGCTTGAGCGTGCCATGGATGCGCAGCAGGATGTCGCGCTTCACCTCGGCGGAGAAATAGATCAGCACGTTGCGGCAGAACACCATGTCGAACTTGCCGAGGCTGGCGTAGCTGTCCAGCAGGTTCAGGGCGCGGAACTCGACGCGGCTGCGGATCGCCGGCTTGACCGCCCAGCGCCCCGGTCCCTTGGCGTCGAAATAGCGTTGCAGACGCTCCGGGGACAGGCCGCGGCCCATCGCCAGGGTGTCGTATTCACCGGCCTTGGCGGCGGTGAGCATCGACCCCGACAGGTCGGTGGCGACGATCTGCACACCCGCCTTCAACTGCCCCAGGTTGGTCTTCTCGAACTCGTCGATGGCCATCGACAGCGAGTACGGCTCCTGGCCGGACGAACAGGCCGCCGACCAGATCCGCAGGCGCTGCCCGCCGTTGGCCTTGATCAGTTCGGGAAGAACCCGCTGCTTGAGCACCTCGAACGGGTAGGTATCGCGAAACCACAGGGTCTCGTTGGTGGTCATCGCGTCCACCACCATCTCGCGCAGGCCGCCGCGCTGGGTCTGGATGCGCTGCACCAGCTCTCCCAGGCTCTTGATGCCCTGCTGCTCCATCAGCTTGTTCAGCCGGCTCGAGACCAGGTACTGCTTGTTGCTGCCCAGCACAATGCCGCAGGTCTTCTCGAGGAAGACCCTGAACAACTCGAAATCCGCATTAGCTGCCGACACGCATAAGCCTCTTCGCCCTGGGCGACCGGAACGCAGCCGGTCGCCCGTATTCACATTGTTGTCGAGGGCCGATCGCTCAGCCCGCGTCCACCGCCTTGATCCGCTCCACCACCCGCGCCGCCAGATCGTCCGGACGGAACTTGGCGAGGAAGTCGTCCGCACCGACCTTCTTCACCATCGCCTGGTTGAAGACCCCGGACAACGAAGTATGCAAGAGAATGTGCAGTTTCTGCAGGCGGGGATCGCTACGGATTTCCGCCGTCAGGGTATAACCGTCCATTTCCGGCATTTCGATGTCGGAGATCAGCATCAGCAGCTCGTCTTCCGGACGCCGTCCCTCGGCGAGCATGTTCTGCAGGTACTCCAGGGCCTGGCGCCCGTCGTTGAGCGCGGTCATTTCCACGCCGACCGCCTCCAGGCAACGGGTCACCTGCTTGCGCGCCACCGACGAATCGTCCACCACCAGCACCCGCTTGGTCACCGCGCGGCTCTGGGTCTCGGCGTCCACCACGCCGTGGGACACTTCCTCGGACGTCGGTGCGACCTCCGCGAGCACTTTTTCCACGTCGATGATTTCCACCAACTGCTTGTCCACCCGGGTCACCGCGGTCAGGTAATGCTCGCGGCCGGCGCCCTTGGGTGGCGGATGGATCTCTTCCCAGTTCATGTTGACGATGCGCTCCACCGAGCGCACCAGGAAGCCCTGCACCTTGGTGTTGTACTCGGTGATGATCGCGAAGCTGTTGGTCAGGTCCTGCAACCCGCGGCGGCCGGTGGCCAGCGCCAGGTCGAGGATCGGAATGGTGCCTCCGCGGATGTTCGCCACCCCGCGCACCACCGGGCTGGACTTGGGCATCACCGTCAGGCGCGGGCACTGCAACACCTCTTTCACCTTGAACACGTTGATGCCGTAGAGCTGGTTACCGTCCAGACGGAACAGAAGCAGCTCCAGACGGTTCTGTCCGACCAACTGCGTGCGCTGGTTGACTGAATCCAAAACACCGGCCATTGGCGCTCCCCTCAGACGGTCGTACCGGACTCCGGCACGACCATTGCTTAACCCGTTGCATGAAACAGGCAACGACAGTTTTTCGACGAATAATGGCCCGTAGCCATACTTCTCTACGGTTTTTACCCGTTTTGCTCGGGCTCGGCTACCTGTGCGCGGCTAACAACAGCCAGGCCCAGGGTTTTACCGCTCCCGAGGTACTTATCGGCTCCACCCAGGGGTTTCTTGAATTCAAGGTAGAAGAATATCTGCAGAATAGCGGACTCGACGGGCGCTACCAGATTCAGGTCAATCGCGTCGACCCGCGCTTGCGCCTGGCCGAATGCGACAGGGACTTGACGCTCAGCCAGGAAAGTCCGGCACAACCGATCGGCAGGGTCACCGTACGCATCGGTTGCGAAGGCAGTGCGCCCTGGACCATCTTCATGCCGGCGCAGGTGAAGCTGTTCCGCCAGGTGGTGGTCGCAGTGCAGCCTCTCAAGCGCGCGCACGTGCTGGAGGATGCCGACATCGCCCTGGTCGAGCGCGACGTCGGCCTGCTGACCCAGGGCTACCTGACCGATCCGGCCCGCGTCGTCGGGCAGAAGCTGCGCCGACCGGTGGTCAACGACCAGGTGCTGGCGCCGGTCTTCCTCGAGCAGGCCGAAGCCGTGCGCAAGGGCGATCAGGTGGTGATTCTCGCGCGCACCGCCACCATCAACGTCAAGATGCCCGGCGAGGCGCTGTCCGATGGCGCCCCGGGCCAGCAGATCCGCGTGCGCAACCTGCGCTCGCAGCGGGTGATCAAGGCCCGCGTGATAGAGCCCGGCACGGTCGAGGTGAATATGTAGAGGGAAAGCCGTGGCCGGTAGCGCTGGCGCTACCCCGGCGGGTTTCTCTAAACTGGGAAACGACGCACGAAAATAAGTCCTAAAGTTTTTCAAGCCTTCGCCGAAAAGCTAGGCAAGCGTCCAATACCTTCGAGGTTTACAACCATGGTCATCGACTTCAACCGGCTGAATCCCGGCAGCACGCCAGCCACCACCGGCCGTACCGGCAGCACCGCCGCGGGGCGTCCCGACGCCACTGGCGCCGACAAGGCAGGCCAGGCCGCGACTTCCGCTCCGAAGAGCGGCGAGTCGGTGCAGATCAGCGAAACCGCCCAGAACATGCAGAAAGTCACGGACCAGCTGCAGACCCTGCCGGTGGTCGACAACGATAAGGTTGCCCGGATCAAGCAAGCGATCGCCGATGGCACTTATCAGGTCGACAGCGAGCGTGTTGCCAGCAAGCTGCTCGACTTCGAATCCCAGCGCTGACCTCGAAGGACGCGCTGGAGGACATTGGACGCCGAATGAACTCCCGAGCCCGAGATGCCTGACTCCCCTACCCTGCTCGATCTGTTCGCCGAGGATATCGGCCACGCCAGCCAACTCCTGCAGTTGGTCGACGAAGAATTCCAGGCCCTGGAACGGCGCGAGCTGCCGGTCCTGCAACAGCTTCTCGGGGCCAAGCAGCCACTGATGCAGCAACTGGAGCGAAATGGCCGGGCCCGCGCGGAAATCCTCCGCGAAGCCGGCGTTTCCCTCGACCGCGAAGGCCTTGCCCGCTACGCCCGCGAGCGTGCGGATGGCGCCGAGCTGCTGGCGCGCGGCGACGAACTGGGCGAACTGCTGGAGCGTTGCCAGCAGGCCAACCTGCGCAACGGGCGGATCATCCGCGCCAACCAGGCTTCCACCGGCAGCCTGCTGAACATCCTCCGCGGCCAGGACGCCCCTAGCCTGTACGACAGCCGCGGCGGCACCGCCTCGAGCAGCCGGCAACGCCCGCTCAGCCAGGCCTGAACCCGACCAGCACACGTATCAAGGCACAGTGCTATCATTGAGGCATTCGTGCCCCAGGAGAGCATTGAAGGTGCCCAACCCGTTCGTCGAAGAAGCGGGGCCGCAACCCCCGAAGGTGCTCAAGGCCCCCGTGGAAATCCAGGCCAACCTGCGCCTGCTGCAGGATAGCCGCGACTCCCTGCTGATCACCTTTGCCGATCGCAACCAGCGCTTCCAGAGCTTCCTGGTAGACATCGACCGCGACCGCGGGATGGTCGCGCTGGACGAACTCATCCCCAACACCGGCGAACGTTTCCTGCAGAATGGCGAGGCGTTTCGCGTCGAAGCCTTCCACGAAGGCGTGCGTATCGCCTGGGAATGCGAGCGCCCGGTGCAGTTCGGCGAACACGACGGCGTTCCCTGCTACTGGGCCGCCCTTCCCGCCGAAGTGCTCTACCACCAGCGCCGCAACGCCTACCGCGCCAGCATCAAGCAGAGCCAGCCGATCGCCGCGGAAATCGCCGGGGAAAAACTCCGCGCGCCGCTGAGCGGACAACTGCTGGATATCTCCGCCACCGGCGCCAAGCTACGCTTCGCCGGCAATGTCGCCGAACGCCTGCATCCCGGCGAGATCTACGAAGACTTCAGCGCCCAGTTGCCACAGGGCGCGATCAGCAGCGCGATCGAACTGCGTCACGTGCGCTTCGACGAAAAGCTCGACGCGACCTTCGCCGGCGTCCGCTTCAGCGAGATGAGCGGCCTCGCCCAGCGCCAGGTGGATCGCTTCGTCTACCAGTTGCAACGCGAAGCCCGGCGCTTCGAGAAAGACGAACTGTTCTGAGTCTCACAGGACCACTCCCAGCGCCGCCAGGCGCGGCAGGTCCTCGGGACGGTCGACGTCCCAGAGCGCCGGCAACAGGTGATGCTCCCAGCCCAGTTGCCGGAGACGCTCGCAGGTCAGCGCCAGCAGGCGGTCTCCGCCCCAGGGCATCGACTCGAACAACAGCGGGTCGACCCGGGTCAGGCCGAGCAGCGCGTAGCCGCCCCGCTCCACCGGCCCCAGCACCGCCTGGTGGCGGCCCAGGGCGGTGCAGGCCGCTTCCAGGTAGTCGCCGTCCAGCACCGGGCAGTCGTGGCGAATCAGCAGTACCGCCTCGCTTTCCGCCAACCCCAGCGCCGCGATACGCCGCATGCGCTCGCCGGGATCGCCGGCCGGCTGGCTCATCAGGCTCCAGCCCAATGCCATAGCCAGCGTCTGCAGATCGCTGTCCAGATCGTCGTCGAACCAGAGGATGCGGGCACTGAAACCGCGATCGGGCAGGCGCAGGGCGCGTTCCAGCAATACTCGCTGCAAGCGTCCCGCGCTCTCCTCGCCGATGGCCTGGGCGATCTTCGGCCGCCGCTGCCCTGGCGGCAGGTTGCGCACCATCAGGTGAAGGGAAAGCGTCGGACTCATCGCAACCTCTCCTGCCTATCGGCTCCCGCGGCGAGCGGAATTCAGTTCTGCATCGCGCCGTCGGCCTGCGGCGCGTCGGGCTCGCCATCGACCATCTGTTCCTGCACCGCCTGTTCGTCTACCCGCGGATCGAGCGCCGCGACCAGCGGGGAGCTGGTCATGTTGTCCGGAGTCGGCACGTGGTGCAGCGGCGCGTCGTCGACCCGGTGCAGGCCGCTGACCTTCTCCGGATGGACCCGCCAGACCAGGATCAGCGCGCAGGCGCTGACGAACGCATATAGCATGTTAGCGCCAAACAGCCGCATCAGCGCGCCGGCCGCCAGCGGCCCGATGCAGGCGCCGACGCCGAAGGTCACCAGCAGCATGGCGGTTAGCGAAACCCGTCGCTCGGTCTCCACGTGGTCGTTGGAAAAGGCCACTGCCAGCGGATAGAGGGTGAACTGCAACATGCTCGCGGCGATTCCCAGGGCCAGCAGCAACGCCAGTGGCATCTGTTGCAACAATGCCAGCGGCAAGGCGAACAGGCACAGCAGGATGGCGCAGGCGCGGATCAGCCAGGCGCGGTCGCGACGGTCGGACAGCCAGCCGAGCGGCCACTGCACCAGCAGCCCGGCGAAGATGCAGGCGCCCATGTACAGGCCGACGTCCTCGTTGGGCAACCCCAACTGGTTGGCGTACAGCGGCGCCAGGCCATAGAAGGAGCCGACCACCAGCCCCGAGACCAATACGGTGGTCAGCGACTGCGGCACCCGGCGGATGAAGAAGCGTGGTTCGAGCGGCGCCGGGCGCAGCGCCGCGGGGTGGATCTTGTGGGTCAGGGCCAGCGGCACCAGGCACAGGGCGAAACAGAAGGCCACCAGCATCAGCAATTCCGGCCCCAGTTGCGGATGCGCCACCAGGATCATCTGGCCGAGCACCAGGCCCAGGTAGGAAGCCGCCATGTAGCCGCCGAACACCGCGCCGCGCTGGCTGGCATCGGCCTGCTCGTTGAGCCAGCTCTCGATCACCATGTACTGGCACATCAGGCCCAGGCCCATCACCATGCGCAAGGCGATCCACGCCGGCAGCCAGGGCAGCAGGCCATGGCCGAGGACCGCGGCGGTGACCACCCCGGCGCAGGCGACGTAGGCGCGGATGTGGCCGACCCGGGCGATCAGCCGGTGACCGACCTTGCCGCCCAGCACCAGGCCGAAGTAGTTGGCTGCCATCAGCGCGCCGACCCACAGGCCGTCGACCTTGTCCGCCGCCAGGCGCAGCGCCAGGTAGGTGCTGAGCAGGCCGGAGCCGGTGAGCATCAGCAGGGTAGCGAAATAGAGAGCGCGAAAAGAGAAGAAAATCCGCCGCATCGGACCTCCGGTCCCGTACAAGGGAGCCGGCGCCGCTCGCGGACTGCCCGGCTCGCACAGCGTTGGAGTCCCGGGGAGGCCCCGGGACAGGACGCGGGATGCCGAAGCCGGCACCCGACACCACGACCCTGCCGCCGCGAGGCGGCAGGGGGTGACACAGGGCTAGGAAAGTACCACGGTGGATCAGGCCTGGGCTGCCAGGACACGACGCTCCCAGGGGCTGATCTCGTCGAAGAAGCTGGTCAGTTCCATGCTCTTGGTCGCCACGTAGCCTTCGACGAACTCGCTGCCGAACAGTTCGCGCGCCAGCGCGCTGCCTTTCAGACGCCGCAGGGCATCGTACATGGTGCAGGGCAGGGTCAGTTCCTCCGGTACCTCGAACTCGCCCTGGATCGCCGGGCTCGGCTCCAGTTCGTGCTCCAGGCCGTAGAGACCGGCGGCCAGGCTGGCGGCGATGGCCAGGTAAGGGTTGGCGTCGGCGCCCGGCAGGCGATTCTCGACGCGCCGCGCGGAGGCTCCGCTGGCCGGGATGCGCAGGCCGGCGGCGCGGTTGTCGTGGGACCAGCAGGCGTTGTTCGGCGATGCGTAGGGATGGCAGAGGCGCTGGAAGGAGTTCACGTGCGGCGCGAAGAAGGGCGTGAAGTCCGCCAGGCAGGCCTGCTGGCCGCCGATGAAGTGGCGGAACGCGGCGGAAGGCTCGCCATCGGCTTCGCTGAAGATGTTTCGCCCGCCGTCCAGTTCGACGATGCTCTGGTGGATGTGCATCGAGCTGCCCGGCGTCTTCGCCAGCGGCTTGGCCATGCACACCACGATCAGGCCGTGCTTGAGCGCGACCTCCTTGAGCAGGTGCTTGAACAGGAAGGTCTGGTCGGCCAGCAGGACCGGGTCGCCATGCAGGAAGTTGATCTCGAACTGGCTGGTGCCCATCTCGTGCATGAAGGTGTCGCGCACCAGGCCCAGCGCATCCATGCAGCGGTAGACGTCCTCGAAGAACGGCCGCAGGCCGTTGTTGGAAGACACGCTGAAGGCCGAATAGCCCAGCTCGCGCCGGCCATCCGGCCCCAGCGGGGCCTGGAACGGCTCGTTGGGATCGGTGTTCGGGGCGAAGACGAAGAATTCCAGTTCGGTGGCCACCACCGGTTGCCAGCCGTGGGCGGCGTAGCGCGCCACCACCTGCTTGAGCAGGCCGCGGGTGGACAACCCGGACGGCGTGCCATCCAGTTCCTGCGCGTCGCAGATGGCGAAGGCGCGCGGAGTGTTGCTCCAGGGCAGGCGATGGACCTGGGTCGGCTCGGCGACCAGCGCCAGGTCGCCATCGTCGCTGCCATAGAAGCGCGCCGGCGGGTAGCCGCCCATGATGCATTGCAGCAGCACGCCACGGGCGAGCTGCAGGCGCCGGCCGCTGAGGAAGCCCTCGCCGGTCATCACCTTGCCGCGCGGCACCCCGTTGAGGTCGGGGGTGACGCATTCGATTTCTTCAACTCCAGCCAGCCGTTCGGCGAGTGAGCCTTGGCCTTCGATAGTCATGACTTCTTATCCTTGTTGGTATCGCGGATGCCGCACCGGGCGGCGGCCGCGTACAAAATACGCATCGCTTGTTCAAGATATCAAGCATGCGGCACATTCTCGCGTGTGCAAAGCCTTTCGCCGCAGAGGCGTTCTGCCTTGCCTGCCGGGTACGAGGAAAAACGCCGGCCAGGCGTATATCCTCTGTGCCTTCGCCGCCCTACCCGCCACAGGAGTACTGCCGTTGATTCTCGGAACACCCAAGGCCGACTGGCTCGCCGAATTCCCGCGCCTGGCCGACCTGATCGCCCTGCGCCCGAGCGAGTGGTTCAACCCGGCCATCGCGCCGAGCGCCGAAGCCCTGGCCGACGTCGGCCTCGGCGCCGCCGACGTGGCCGACGCCAGCGCCCGCCTGCAGCGCTTCGCCCCGCTGATCGCCCGGCTGTTTCCGGAAACCGCCGCCAGCGGCGGCATCATCGAGTCCGACCTGGTCGAGGTCGCCGCCTTCCACGATGCCCTGCGCCAGCATTACGCCGCCGAACTGCCCGGCCGGCTCTGGCTGAAACGCGATAGCCACCTGCCGATCTCCGGCTCGATCAAGGCCCGCGGCGGCATCTATGAAGTGCTCGCCCATGCCGAGCGCCTGGCCCTGGAGCACGGCCTGATCGGCCTCGACGACGACTACTCGCGGCTGGCCGAGGCGGATTGCCGGGCATTCTTCGCCCGCCATCGGATAGCGGTGGGCTCCACCGGCAACCTGGGCCTTTCCATCGGCATCATCGGCGCCGCGCTGGGCTTCCAGGCCAGCGTGCACATGTCCGCCGACGCCCGCCAGTGGAAGAAGGACAAGCTGCGCGCCCACGGCGTGACGGTGGTGGAGTACGCCTCCGACTACAGTGTCGCGGTGGAACAGGGCCGCCGCGAAGCGGCCGGCGATCCCTACACCCACTTCGTCGACGACGAAAACTCCCGCGACCTGTTCCTCGGCTATGCCGTCGCCGCCGAGCGACTGCGCGGCCAGCTGGACGCCGCCGGCATCCGCGTCGACAGCGAGCACCCGCTGTTCGTCCACCTGCCCTGCGGGGTCGGCGGCGGTCCCGGCGGGGTGGCCTTCGGCCTCAAGCTGGCGTTCGGCGACGCGGTGCACTGCCTGTTCGCCGAGCCGACCCATTCGCCCTGCATGTTCCTCGGCGTCTATACCGGCCGCCACGAGCAGGTTTCGGTGCAGGACTTCGGCATCGACAACCGCACCGCCGCCGATGGCCTGGCGGTGGGGCGTCCGTCGGGCTTCGTCGGCCGCGCCATGCAGCGCCTGCTCGACGGCTACTACACGGTGGACGACGACGAACTGTTCCGCCTGCTCGCCTTGCTCGAGCGCAGCCAGGGCATCCGCCTGGAACCCTCGGCCCTGGCCGGCGCGCCGGGCATCGCCCGGGTTACCCGTGAGCCGCAGGGCTATCGCGAACGCATGGGGCTGACCTCGGCGCGCCTGGCCAATGCCACCCACCTGGTCTGGGCCACCGGCGGCGGCATGGTGCCCGAGACGGAAATGCGCGCCTACCTAGAGCGAGGCCGCTCGCTGCTGGACTGACACCGACACGCGCGGGGCGCCACGACCGTCCCGCCACCTCCCGACGAGGACCTTGCATGCGCACACCCGCCTGGCTCGGCAGCGGCATGCCGCTGCTCTTCGTGCTGCTCTGGAGCACTGGATTCCTCGGCGCCAAGTTCGGCCTGCCGTACGCCGAGCCCTTCACCTTCCTGGCCATCCGCCTGCTCCTCGCGGCCGCCCTGCTGGCCGCCTTCGCCCTGCTCAGCGGTGCGCCCTGGCCGGGCTCGGCACGGCTGGCCGGGCATGTCGCGGTCGCAGGCCTGCTGGTCCATGGCCTGTACCTGGGCGGGGTGTTCCTCGCCATCGAGCACGGCATGTCGGCCGGCCTGACCTCCCTGTTGGTCGGCCTGCAACCGCTGGCTACCGCGGCCCTGGCCGGCATCTGGCTCGGCGAGCGGGTCAGCCGCCGGCAATGGCTGGGCCTGGCGCTCGGCCTGGCTGGCGTAGCCCTGGTGGTACTCGGCCGCATCCACGGTGGCGCCGACGGCCTGGCCTGGGCCGCGGTGCTGGTGGCACTGGCGGCGATCACCTGCGGCACGCTGTACCAGAAGCGCTTCTGCGGCGGCATGGACCTGCGTACCGGCGGCGTCGTCCAGTACCTGGCCAGCGGCGCCCTGCTCGGCCTCGCCGCCCTGCTTTTCGAAAGCCGCGAGGTGCAGTGGAGCACGCCGTTCGTGCTGACCCTCGGCTGGCTGGTGCTGGGACTCTCGTTCGGCGCCGTCGGCCTGCTCTACACGCTGATCCGGCACGGCGCCGCATCGAAGGTGGCGAGCCTGTTCTACCTGGTGCCGCCAGTGACCGCGCTGGCCTCCTGGCTGCTGTTCGACGAGCGCCTGGCGCCGGCGGCGATCGGCGGCATGCTGCTGGTGATGCTCGGCGTCGCGCTGGTCAACTGGCCGGGCCGGCGCGCCTGAGGCCTCAGTGGCTGTAGTGCCGAGTGGCGGCGAAGCGGTTGAGGAACAGGTGGATCACCAGCACCGTCATCAGCGTGATCAGCACCGCGAAGCACACCGAGGTAAATCGGTAGAGCACGCTGTACATCATGTCGTGGGTTGGCGTCAGGTACTGGCCGAGGACGATCGCCAGGGTGGTCAGCGCGCCGAAACCGATCCCCGGTACGCCGTTCTCCAGCATGTGGATGCGCGCGCAGAACATCGCCGAGATCCACAGCAACAGGGCGACGAAGGGCAGGATGTCGTAGTGATCGTAGAGCAGCACCTGCAAGCCCACCGCCAGCGCACAGCCGAGCAGCGTACCGAGGGCGCGGATGCGCCCGGCGAAGTGCACGCCCTTCCAGTGCATGGGGAACAACACCAGGATCGAGGCGATCTGCGCCGACAGCGAGTCCTTCAGGTCGAAGGTCTGGAAGACCACGAAGGACAGGGTCGCCACCGTGGCCCCGAGCAGCGTCTCGTGGCGCCGGCTGGGGGCGTCCTTGGCCGGCGCCTGGCGCGGCGGCCGCGGTTCGACGTCGGGGAACAGGTAGAACATCAGCACGGCGATGGCCACCGTCAGCCAGGTGGCGACCATGTTGCTGGCGAGCATGTCGAACAGATCGACGTCCGGATAGCTGGCAAAGTGCAGCAGCATCGAGAGGAACACCGAACTCAGTGCGCCGAAGAAGAACAGCGGGCCGCGCGCCATCAGGGCGAAGCGGTAGACGAAGAGGCCGAAGACGATAGGCGTCATCAGCAGCGGCCGGTCGCCGAACAACCCGTACAGCACCAGTACCTCGACGCTGATCACCACCGAGTTGGCGAGGAACTGGCGGACGATGTGCAGGTTGATCACCGGCGTCAGGCCGAGCAGCAGCATCGGGTAGACGCCGAAGAACGAGCCGTAGTCCCAGTTCATCAGCTTGCAGACGAAGAACCCCAGGGTGCCGCCGCCGGCGATGCGCAGGCACTGACGCAGGTCGTTGGCGGACATCGCGAGCTTGGCCGGCATGGCGTCAGTAGACGTAGTGCAGCAGGCTGATGGCGACGATCTGCGCGCGACCGAGCAGGTGGCTCAGGCCGTCGCCGGGATACAGCTGCACGGTGGCCTTGGCACCGGTGGGCAGCAAGCCTTCGGGAAGTTCGTCGAGCACCACGTGCAGGCGCTGGCGCTGAGCGTCGCGGACCCAGCGGTCGGAGGTGACCGGCGCGGCGAGGTCGCCGTTGGCGTCCAGCTGGCCCTCCTTGACCCCGGCGTCGATGGCCGCCACCCGCGCGCCGAACACTTCGCCGGGACGCGCGTCGAACACCACCGCCGCACGGTCGCCAGGGCGCACGTAGCGCAGCGATTTCTCGCGGAAGTCGGCGACGATGTCGATGCGGTCGTCCACCAGCGCCGCCACCGGCGTACCGGCCGGAACGTAGGTGCCCGGGGTCAGTTGCAGGTTGCTCAGGGTCCCGGCGCGGTCGGCCCGGACGCTGCTGTATTGCAGTTGCAGACGGGCCTGGGCCAGGGCGTTACGCGCCTGGCGCAGGCGCAGGTTGTCCTCGCCGGCCGTGCCGCGTCGCGCGGTCAGCTCGCCGATCCGCGCCTGGGCCGCGGCGACCCGAGCACGGGCGGCCTGGGCCTGGGCGCTGACCTGCTCGTGCATCTGCTGCGACACATGGTGGCGCTGCACCAGTTGGGCGGTGCGGCGCGCCTCGCTGTCCAGCTCGCCGGCGCTGCTGCGCGCGGCCAGGAGGTCGGCCTTGGCCGAGGCGATGGCGGCATCCAGCTCGCGGTTGGTGCGCTCGGCTTCCTCCAGTGCCAGTTCGGCCTGGCGCACGGCCAGTTGGAACGGCTCGGGATCGAGGCGGAACAACACTTCGCCGGGCTGCACGTGGCCGTTGTTGGACACCAGCACCTCGGCGACCTGACCGCTGACACGCGGCGCGACGCGCACCACCGGCCGGGTCAACTGGGCCTGCGGGGTGAGCGGCATCCACAGGTCGGCGACCAGGAAGTAGACGAACAGCAACACGAATACCGCGATAGCGACTTGAACCCAACGGGCAAATCGTTGATCGGGAGTCATAGGGTACGAGCCTCGAATCCAGCGGGAATGCAGTCGCCGCAGCGGGGCCTGAATGCGGGGGTTGGCGCGGCCGGGATGGAACCGGCGACCCGGACGACGGCCAGTGGGTAGCCGTCGCCGCTGCGGCGACCAGGTGACGCAGTATATTTCGAGACAATCGCCCCTGGCCTGCCGGCATCGGCAATAGATCATTACAGACAGCGTAACAATCGAACGAGCGGGCCGGCAGGCGGCTGCCATAGACCGGCACCGGGCCATGCATCGCCAGTGCCAGGACCCCCTGTAGCCCTCCTACGAACTCTAGCAGTGGTCGCGCCCGGTCGACGGCGTAGATTGGCTGAACGATGCGTCCTTCCTGCCTGCGCATCGCCTGCCGCCAAGGACTGCGGATCTCTCCCGACACGCCATACCGCGCGCCAGACGGCTGCCTGAAAAGGCAGGCCAGGTATTCAGTGGAGATACATCATGGCAACACAAGGAGTGTTCACCCTTCCCGCCAACACCCAGTTCGGCGTCACCGCCTTCGCCAACTCGGCCGGAACCCAGACGGTGAACGTGCAGGTCAACAACGAAACCGTCGCGACCTTCACCGGGCAAAGCACCAACAACGGCATCATCGGCAGCAAGGTGCTCAACTCGGGCGGCGGCGGCAAGGTGCAGATCCTGGTCAGCGTCAATGGCCGCTCTTCGGATCTGGTTTCGGCGCAGGTGATCCTGGCCAATGAGCTGAACTTCGCCCTGGTCGGCTCTGAAGACAGCACCGACAACGACTACAACGACGCCGTCGTGGTGATCAACTGGCCGCTCGGCTAGCGTCGGAAAAGGCGGCGGGGACGCTTAGCCAGTTCCCCGCCGACCGTCATCGACGAGAACCGAGAGTCTTCTCGTACGACATGCGCATGTCGGCCGCCCAACCGTCCAGCACCGCCTTGACATCGTCTCCCGTGATCGGCTGATCGGAATCGTCCAGCGCCTTGCCGGTGCCCTGGCGCACCATCTTCGCCAATACCTTGTTGTCCCCACCGTCGAGCAGCATGGCCTCGGTGGCGATCTGGGTATCCTGGTCGCGAATCCCGACCGCCGTGCTCATCCCAGCAGCGATCAGCGCGATGGGGATGACCTCGTAGGGCCGTAGACCCTGGGTATGGCTGGAAACTGCGGTGATCGCCGGTTTCAGCACCAGGATACCCGGGCCGGGGGCGCTGGCCAGCGGCAGGCTCTTGCCCAGCTCACGGCGCAATGCCTGATCGTAGTAGGTCGTGATGTCCGCAAGCGTCTTCGCGGAAACCTTGTCGTTCGGTTTCGGGACCGGATAGAACCTGCTGGGCTCGATGTAGATCCGCTGGTAGCGCCGCACGTCCGCCTGCGGGTCTACCCAGCGCAGGAGCGGCGCTCCGGAAGGCGCGGTGGCAGGCGCCAGCGTCGAATAGTCACCGATGAAGCCCGAGTAGTTTTCCGGCTTGACCTGACCATTGGAACAACCCACCAGCGCCGCCAGCAGCGCGCAGGAAACGGCAACTCGAAGTCGTTTCATTAAGAGCCTCGAACAGGGAAAGGAATGTCGCCGAACAATGGAAAACGCTCAGTCGAGAGCGAGTCGCTCAGAATATAGGCAGAAGTTGCAAAAACGGAAATCGCTTGCCGACGCTATATTCGGAATTGCTCCGCAACTCTCGAAGAGCGAATACCTTTTCATTTCAGAACTGTTATGAATGCGCAGGAAAACCCAGCTCCGGAATATTGAGAAGCCCTAACCGCGGGAGCCGCAGCTCATCTGCGCCTCTTCGCACAGCGACGGCCCGCAGGCGCGCCGCCCCCCGTCTGTCCAGGGCAAGCCTGCGCTTTCCCGCCCGAACGCTACCGAACTTCCGGGCATATTAAAGTCGCACTGGACAGCGGCTTCGAATTCTACCCGAGCGCCTGCGGAAGACGATCCACTCCCAAACAGAATCGAAGAACTTGGAGAGAATCGCCGCAACCCAAGGAAGATGCTTCGACGAACGTTCCGACATCGGCATGCCCCAGCCTGTTGCCAGAAAACAGGCCGGTATCGCTCAGGCGGACGGCTCGTCTCCCAGCAACTCCCGGGCGATCTTCAGGATCGGCTCGCGTCGCTTCATCGCCTCCCGTGACAGGTACTGGTGCGCCTCGCGCTCGTCCCAGCCATGGCGCTGCATCAGCAACGCCTTGGCCTGGTTGATCCGGGCCTGGCCGGCAATGCGTTCCTGGAGCTGCTCGGTCTTCTGCTTCAGCTTCGCCATTTCCTCGCTGATGCGCCGCGCCGATACCAGCACAGGCAGCACCCGGTGGGCGTCGAGCGGCTGGGTGATCACGCCGTGGCACTCCAGTTCGATGATCTGCGAGAGCACCGCGGGGCTTTCGTACTCCACCAGCGCCACCAGGGTAGTGCGCGGAGTCCCGGCGGCGAGCAGCGCAGCGATCTCGTCGTGGTGGCGATTCTGGAAAATGCTGGTGAAGACCACGTCCACCGGCACGTCGAAAGCTTCCGGCGGCGGCCAGCACTGGCGCACCGAACAACCGATGCGGATCAGTTGCAAGACCAGGGCGTCGCTGACCTCTCCCGGCGGGTTGAGTACCAGCACCTGCAACTCGCGCAGGCTGCCGAGCAGCGAGTTGGCGCTCATGGGAGCGCTCCCCCGCCCATGCTGGCGGACCAGTCGTCGAGGTTATGCACGACGACATAAGGATCGGGGCGAATCGGTTCGGGCGACTGCCAGCGGACCTGGAACACGCCGCGCGCATCGATTTCCGCGATGCGCGAAGACAGGCGGCTGTGGTTGTTCTGGCGCTCCACCCGGACCGGCCCCTGCGGCGCGTCGATGCAAATGTCGTACAGGTGCCGCTGCACGTCTTCCACTCGCCAACTGCCTGCGGCCTGCGCGGCGCGGCCAAGCAGCAAGGTCTGCCAGTAGGCCGCCTCGGCCCAGGCGGTGATGGTCGCGTTTTCCGGGAAGAAGCCATGGCAGGCCTGGACGAAGGCGCGGCTGGCGGCCGTATCGATGCTGGAGAAGTACGGCGCGACCACCACCTGCCCCTCCGCCACGTCGCTCTCCATCTTCGCCACCTCCGCCTCGCTGGTGGTCAGGCTGGCGATCGGCGGCCGCCTGCCATCGCCGTAGCGACGGGCGATGGCGCGATACAGCTCGGCGGTGCCGGTGCCCACCACGGTGGAGAAGACCACGTCGGCGCGCGCCTGGTAGATGCGCTCGACGGCGCGCTGCACGTCGTCGTCGGAGGGATACAGCGGAATGTAGATTTCCTCGAGCACCGTGCCGCCGTGCTGGCGGTACAGGTGGCGCATCACATGGTTGCTTTCCCGCGGATAGATGTAGTCCGAGCCGATGAACACCACCCGCTCGCCGTAGTGACGGATCAGGTACGCCGCCAGCGGCGCACTGTTCTGGTTCGGCGCCGGACCGCCGTAGACGATGTTCGGCGAATACTCGAAGCCCTCGTAGGGGGTCGGGTAGCAGAGCAGCGCGTCGGCGCGCTCGACCACCGGCATCACCGCCTTGCGCGTATGCGACATGTAGCAGCCCACGAGGAACCGTACCCCCCGGTTGCGAATGAAGTCCTCGGCGCACAGCCGATAGCGGTCCGGATCGCCGCCGGGGTCCTGGGACAGCGTTTCGATCGGGCGACCGCCGACGCCGCCCTCGCGGTTCAGTTGCTCGACCGCGAGCAATGCGCCATAGCGCTGCGAGCGCTCGATATCGGCGGTGACGCCGGTTTCGGAGAACAGCAGGCCGATCAGCGGCCGCTCCTGGTGCGATCCCATCCGTTTCCTCTCCTGTGACTGTCGCTCAGCGCCGCACGAAGCGAACCCGCTCGTGCTCCAGGCTCGCCAGGTAGGTCGTGCAGTTCCCGTCGCCCGGCTGGTGGTGGTCGAGCAGATGCTCGGCCAGCGGTACCTCGAGATGATGACGGACGCTGCGGCGCAACGCACGGGCGCCGAACTGCCGGTCGAAGCCGGCGCGGGCGATCTTCGCCAGCACCTCCGGGGTCGCCTCCAGGCGGCAGCGATGCTTCTCCAGGCGCCGGTTGAGCCGCTGCACCTCCAACTCGACCAGGCGCGCGACGACGTTGCGTTCGATCCAGTTGAAGGTGACCACGCTATCGAGACGATTGACGAACTCCGGCGAGAAGGTCTTCAGCAGCCGGGCCCGGACCATCCCGTCGATGTCCCGCCGCCGGCGTTCGCCGCCGACCGGCAGCAGGCGCCAGGGCAGGCGTTGGCGACGCTCGTCGTAGCGCTGGATCTCATGGGCGCAGAGATTGCTGGTCATGAACACCAGGGTGTTGCGGAAATGGTAGGTGCGTTCGCCGGAAGCGACCCGCAGCAGGCCGTTGTCGAGCACGTTGAGCAGCGCATGGACCACTTCCGGGCTGGCCTTCTCCAGTTCGTCGAAGAGAACGATGCCGGGGCGCCCGGGACTGCCGTCCAGCTTGTCCTGCTCCAACAGGGTGGTGCCCTCCTTCGCCCCGACGTAGCCCGGCGGCGCACCGGTGAGGGCGGCGGCATAGTGCTCCTGGGACAGGGTGTTCATGTCCACCCGGCAGAACCCCTCGGCGTCGCCGTGCAGGGCCCTGGCCAGGGCGCGCACGATCTCGGTCTTGCCGACCCCAGTGGGGCCGAGGAACAGCGCGCTGAACAGCGGACGGCGCGGGTCGGCGATGTCCGCGCGAACCACCTTGAGCATGTCCTCGACGGCCTGTAGCGCCGGTTCCTGGCCGAGCACCTCGGCGCGCAGGCAGTCCATCACCGCCGCCGGGTCGAAACGGAAGCGGCTGTGCAGGGCGCTGCGGTGGCTCAGGTGGGCCTGGAGCAGACTCGCCTCGGCGAGATTCTCCCGCGCCAGGGCCTGTTCCTCGTCCTGCTGCCGGCGGGACTGGTCGAGCATGTCGCTCAGAAAAGGCATGGATGAAACTCCTTCTGCCACAGGGGGGAAATGGCGGAGACGGCGTGCCGCGCGACGGCACGCCGGGCTGGCGGCGTCTGCCGTCAGGCCTCCTTCTCCAGTCCCTCGTAGGGCAGCCGGCCGACCGGGCATTGCGCCACGCCGGTAGTCGAGCGGGTCAGACGCTCGACATTCTCGCGCGCCTTCTCGGCGTCGGTGACCCAGGTGCGGTAGAACTCGAAGGGACATTCCGCCAGGCCCCGGTCGCCATCGCCGGACGCCTGCAAGCCGCTGTAGCCGCGGTGGAGGATCTTGAACAGGTGGTTCTGCGACTGATCGTTGGCGCGCGCATCGCGGATCTGCGAAAGCGACAGCTGGGCGTACTGGATACCCATTTCCTCCTCGCCGCACTCACCGAGGGTACGACCGTCGAAGCCGATGATCGCCGAGTGGCCGAAGTAGGAATACACGCCGTCGAAGCCGGCGGCGTTGGCCACCGCCACATAGCAGTTGTTGGCCCAGGCCATGGCCTTGGCCATCATCACCTGCTGGTCCTTGGCCGGATACATGTAGCCCTGGCAGCGCACGATCAGCTCGGCGCCCTTCATCGCGCAGTCGCGCCAGATTTCCGGGTAGTTGCCGTCGTCGCAGATGATCAGGCTGATCTTCATGCCCTTCGGCCCTTCGCTGACGTAGGTCTGGCCACCGGGATACCAGCCCTCGATGGGGCACCAGGGAATGATCTTGCGGTACTTCTGGAGGATCTCGCCGTGGTTGTCGATCAGCACCAGGGTGTTGTACGGCGCCTTGCGCGGATGCTCCTCGTGCCGTTCGCCGGTGAGGGAGAATACGCCCCATACGTTGGCCTTGCGGCAGGCGCGGGAGAATATCTCGGTTTCCTCGCCGGGGATCGCCACCGCGGTTTCCATCATCTCCGCCGGATCGTACATGATGCCCTGCAGGCTGTACTCGGGGAACACCACCAGGTCCATGCCGGGTAGGCCCTGCTTCATGCCGACGATCATGTCGGCGATCTTCCGGGCGTTGTCCAGGACCTCCGCCGCGGTGTGCAGGCGCGGCATCTTGTAGTTGACCACCGCTACTCCGACGGTGTCGTTGCTGCTGGAAATATCGCCGTGACGCATGGATATCACCTCTTGTTGTTATTTTTTCGGGACGAAAAAAGGCCCTCCCGGGTAACCCCGGGAGAGCCCATTTGCTCTGTACGTATGCGTTAGGTTCGGTCCCGCGACATCGACGCTGATGCGCATGACCTGATGGCGCCACTTATAAGCCCCGTTGAAAAGACCTGTCAAGGCTCGGGTAAGACCATGTAATCGGCGCGCTCGCGAAAGCGCACGGCGCGCGCCTGAGATAGCATGCAGCCATCATTCGCACGGAAGCTTCGCCAATGAAATTCGGACTCTTCGCCTCGATCGCCCTCTTCCTCCTGTCGGTCTGCGCACTTCCGGCGCTGGCCGCCAATAGCCCCTGCTCGGGAAAGAAAGGCGGTATCGCCGGTTGCGACGGCGATATCTTCCTCTGCAACGACGGCTCCATCAGCGCCTCGAAGCGCAGTTGCGCGGCCTACTTCGGCAACGCCGGCGGACGTACCGGACAACCCGCCGTACAGCGTCTGCAAGGCACGACGCAGGGCTGTGCCTGTGGCAGCGGCTCGTTCTGCACGGGCCCGCGCGGAGGGGTGTACTGCCTAACGCCGGGCGGCAAGAAAAGCTATCGGAGAAAGTGACGGCAAGCGGACTGTCGAAGCGGCGAGGGAAGCTGGAGCAGAGCATGAAATGGCGTCCCAAAAGGCGCACCTTGGGACGCATAGGCGTACTGACGCTCAATCAGGTACAAAAGAAGACGCTCGGGGCCTGCAAGCATGTAGAGCCCCTAATAGTGACTCAGGGGCAAAGGACCATAAAGGGGACAGATTTATTTTCTCTACTCTAATTTTTCTAGCATGGAGACTCCAGCGCAGATGCCGTAAAGGAACTTCGCGATGCCTAGGCAAAGGCGCATGGTTTAGCGAGTTATTTGCTTTGAGTAGTTCAGCGTGGGCACAGTCGCTGAAATTAGAGTAGTAAAAATAAATCTGTCCCCTTTTCTCGGAAAAGACCTGTCAAGGCTCGGGTAAGGCCATGTAATCGGCGCGCGACGCCGGGCGGTAAGAAAAGCTATCGGAGAAAGTGACGGCAAGCGGACTGTCGAAGCGGCGAGGGAAGCTGGAGCAGAGCATGAAATGGCGTCCCGGAGAGGGGGCGAACCTCCAACCTTCCCCTTAGGAGGGGGATGCTCTATCCAATTGAGCTACGGACCATAAAGGGGACCGGGCCGGCGCCACAGCTCCCCCAGTTCGATATCGAGGTTTGACTTAACTAAGCCTGCCAGCATGCTTGCAAGCTCGCCGTAATTAGCATCAAAGACACCATCTGGAATGCGACAAGGTTTAAGTTGGTCTTAAAGATGGTTGGAGACCTTCAATTTACTTGGCTTTTTCTGCTTATTAGTTTTATCTCGTCTTCTATTTTTGGGTAGTGGAGTAGTGTTGAGTCTCTTGTGAGCATCAATAGTCCTGATTTTAAGTATTCCCAATCACTTTTGGGGTATTCTTCTGAGTAGAGATTCTCATCAATGATTCCGACAATTATAGCTGTATCTCCGTCGCCAAGATCAATTTTGTCTCCCAGCTCTACTTTTTTTCCATTTGAATATCTCATGAGTAACCTCAGTTTATAAACGGCTCTACTGGAACTGCGTTTTTCGGAAGCTGCTCAGGTTTTAATACGTAGTTTTTCTTCTGCCAGAAGCATCGGCAATTGTTGGGGTTCTGATTGGCAACAAACATGTTGTGATGAGATCCATAAACCCCGTGTTGCATTTCGTCGTCTGGAATAATGTCTAATGGTCTATAGCCCAAGGTTCCAACAGGAATGATCCTGCCGCTAATTGTCTTGCACGGCGGGCAGTCTTTTGGGCAGTTTTGCTCTTTTGTATCGCTGTCAGCTTGTGGCGTAGCTCCGGAAATACTAGCCACCAGCAATGCTCCCCCTAACAGTCTTCCCGCAGGTAATCGAATATTTTCGGGTATCCAATCGTATGCTGATTTAGGAATATCAATCTCTATTGCTGCTAGACCTAAAGGATCAATACGGTTGAGGGGGGCTCCCTGTACATATCCGTATGTGTTCACTCCCCCACTTAGTCCAATCGGATCACTCTCCACATACCGCCCAGTCTCCGGATCATAGTCGCGGAAGTAGTTGTAGTGCAGCCCGCTTTCCGCATCGTAGTACTGCCCGGGGAAGCGCAGGTTGACCTGGGTGCTGCCCTGGCTCAGCGCTTCGCCGCGGCCGAAGGCGTCGGACTGCCACTGCCAGGCGATCTGGCCGCTGGCGTCGGTGGCCAGGCGCGGGGTGTCGAGGTGGTCGCCATGGAGGTAGAGCAGGGTCGGGTTGCCGACCTTGCCCTGGGCGTCGTAGTCGGCGTCGATGGTGGCCAGCGGCAGGCTGTCCAGCCACAGGTAGTACTGGGCTCGCAGTTTCCGGCCGCTGCCGTCGTGTTCGGCTTCGCCGAGCAACTGGCCGTCGGGACCGTAGAGGTAGGTGGTGACGCTCTCGGGGGTGAGCTTGACGATGCGCTGGCCGAGGGCGTTGTAGCGGTATTCGGCGACCTGCTGGCCGTCGCGGCTGACGCTTTGCAGGCGGCCCTGGGCGTCGTAGGCCAGTTTGCGCGCGGCGCGGTCCTGGGTGAGGTTGCCGGCGGCGTCGCTGGTCACCGCTTGCGCGCCGATGGCGGTCAATCGGTTGCTGTCGGGCGCGTACTGGTAGTCCTGGCTGCTGGCGGTGCCGCCTGAGGCGGGGTTGTCGCTGCGTTGGGTGCGGTTGCCGACCGCGTCGTAGGCATAGCTGCGCCCGCCCTGGACGCCGCGTTCCTCGGTCAGGCGGTCCAGCGGGTCGTACTGGTAGTCCAGGGTGCCCCAGAGGCTGTGGCGGTGCTGCTGGATATTGCCATTGGCATCGTGCTGGTAGTCGCTCTGCCAGGGGCCGACCTTCTGCCGCAGCAGTTGGTAGTCCTGGTCGTACTCGCGGCTGAGAGTGATGCCGTTGCCCCAGGTCAGGCGCAGCAGCGGGCCGAAGGGCAGGTAGGCGATCTGCCCGACCAGGGTGCTCGGCGCCTTGTCGCCTACTGCCAGGGTCACGCTGGCGACCTGGCCGCCGGCGTTGCGCGGGTAGCCGATGGCGAGGCCGGAGGGGTAGCCGATCTCCAGCAGTTGGTTGGCCGCGTCGTAGCGGTAGGTCACGCGGTCGAGCAGGGTCTGCTGGTCGAGGCGGATGCTGCGTACCTGCTCGACCAGGTTGCCGCGCTCGTCGTAGCGGTACACCAGGCTGTCGCGGGCACCTTCGATGGCGCCCAGGCGGCCGATGCCCTGGTTGCCGTCGGCGGTGAGGTCGTAGCGGTACTGTACGTCGAGGCTCGGGTCGCTCGGCGAGCGGCGCTCGACCAGCCGATTGAGGGCGTCGTAGCGATACTCGGTGACCGCACCGCGAGCGTCGGTGCGGCGGATGACGTTGCCGGCGGCGTCGTGCTCGAAGGTGGTGGTGCCGCTGTCCGGGCTGACCAGTCGGGTCAGGTTGCCGAGGCCGTCGTATTCGTAGCGGGTGGTGACGTCGCGCGGGTCCTTGACCTCGGTGAGGTTGTCCTGGGCGTCGTAGGCGAGTCGGGTCTTGCCGCCGAGGGGATCGCTCTGGCCGACCAGCCGGTCGAGGGCATCGAAGGCCTGGCTGTGGGCGAACTGGCGCGGGTTGGTTTCGCCGACCGGATTGTCGTTGAGGTCGTAGGCGAAGCTGCGTGTCTGGCCGCCGGCGCCGACCGCACGGAGCAGCCGGCCAAGCTCGTCGTAGGCCCATTGCTGCTGGCGCACCAGGCTGCCGCTGGCGTCCTTGATGCGCTGGGCGGTGCGATTGCCCTTGGTGTCGACGTCGTATTCGAGGCGTTCGCCGAGGTTGTTGCCGATCGCCACCAGGCGCCGTGCGTCGTCGTATTCGTAGCTCAGCCAACTGCCGTCGCCACGGGTGACGCGGGTGATCTGGCCGACCGCGTCATAGTCGAAGCGGGTGGTGCTGCCGGCGGTGCTGACGGAGGCCAGCCAGCCGTCGACGCCGGTGTAGGCGAGGCTGCTGGTGACGCCGTTGGCATCGGTGATGCTGCCGGGCTTGCCGCGCTCGTCATAGTCGCCGAGGCGGGTGACCTGGCCGAGGGCGTTGGTCACCTGGGTCAGGTTGCCGCGACTGTCGTAGGCATAGAGGGTGACGTCCTGCACATCGGTGCGCGGACCGTCGGCGCGCTCGATCAGGCCGAGGGCGTTGTAGCTGTAGCTCCAGGCGCGCTCGGCCGCCTGGGCGGGCAGGGCGAGGGCGCAAGCCAGGGCGAGGGCGCCGAGACGAGGGAAGTATGGGGGGATGCGCATGGGTGTCGTCCTTGTCAGCGGGTGGTGACGGTCTCGCCGGTCTTGCGTCCCTCGGCGTCGTACTGGTAGCGGGTGATCCGGCCGGGCTCGCTGACCTGCACCGGGAGGAACAGGGTCGGGTGCCAGTCGGTTGTGATGGTGCGCGCCTGCGCAGTGCCGGCGGCCTCGGTGCGCGAGGTCTCCAGGCCACGGGCGTTGTACTGGTAGGTGGTCAGGTTGCCGTTGTTGTCGCGTTTGCTGGCCAGTTGACCGCGGCTGGTATAGGTGAAGGATGAGTTGCTACTGGGGCAGTCGACCGAAGGCTCGCCAATTATCGCGATGATACGTTGGAGACCCTGTAGGTTTTGGAATCGATAACGGGTCACTTTGCCCAGTTCGTTGGTAACGGTAGTCGAACCATCATTGTTGTAGACGATTTGAATCTTCTCCATGCCGCCGGCATGTTCGCTCGAAATAGCTCTGCCTTGATCGTCGTAGGACCAAGTCGCGAATCGTATGCCGCGTTCATCGGTGAGGCCGGTTAGTAGTCGAGGATTGTGCTCGTCCTCGTAATGATAGAGACGTGTTTTGCTCACGCCATTCAAGGTGACTTGGGACTTGATCAACTGCCCACTCGTACTGTAGTCGTAACGCCCTTCAACAGAGCTTGATCGGAAACCAAGTGGCTGGTTGTTCTCGTCTTGAGTGAGTTCAAGAGAATTTCCGAAGTTGTCTGTCACGAAGACCTTGTTCTGACTATAGGAGATGCTGCGCTGTACTCCCGACTGTAGGTTCTGTCGTATCAGAGCACCCCTGTCGTTGAAAATGAACTGGTCGTTGTTTTTCGCGGAATATATCCAGCGATTGTCTAGCTTGATCAGGCTGCCCAGTTCGGTTGCTTCTGCCGTAATAGTTCCGTTGTTCAGGCTGAAAGTATTTAGCCTGCCGGTCTCTCTGGTGAGATAGATGGTACTCCTCGGTAGGTCAATGTCCAAACGCATGGAGAAGTTGTGCCGCCAGTAGCCATCAAGACTGTTGTAATTTCGGCTGAGGATCAGGGCGTTCCCTCTACCGCCCCGCAGATCTATTTCTTCCTGATATTTATTGCCAATAGCGAAATTTATAGGGTTTCCTCCGTACGGCGATGGGCAAGATATATCAGAAGGACCTTTGTTCTTGGCGGGCTGTGTTTTGATAACGCAAGTTTTCCTGATCTGCTTGGGAGCGATAGTCTCAGATCTAGGCCAATAATCTTCGGGGCATGTCCATACTGTTTGAGTGCCCAGGGAGCCTGCTGGGGCTGGTGGGTTAATAGTTACGATGCCGGCAGCATTTATGCTTTGACTAATGGAGTGTCTTATTAGTGAGTGGCTATTGTATTCTCCATTGGTTTTTCCGAATATCTCACTGCCTTCTGCATGGGTGATGATGAACTTGGTACAGCTATATACTGCTTTGCTTGTGCATTGCTTGAATATTTTTTCTTGTTTTTCGTTTATCTTTAGTATTACTTCTGTTAATGTTTCTTCGATGATGGTAAGGAAGGTGTCGTTGGCGAATTTATATTTCTTTTTTGGTTCAAGAATTGCGCCGGGAGATGCGTATGTCATTGTCGAAAAAGCGGCAGCTATGCACAAGACAAGGCTTGAGTAGGTGCGAGGTGGCTCTGAGTCTAGAGGAGGTTTCGTCATGTCAATTTCTTTTGGAGTAAGCTTGTTTTAGTTTAAGGTCACTGCTGGTTCGTCTCGCATACCGAAAAGAAGTCTTCATTGGTTCGCCATGATTCCTTCACTGGTTCTGCGTCCCTCGGCGTCGTACTGATAGCGGGTGCTCCGGCTGGGCTCGCTGACCTGGACCGGGAGGAACAGGGTCGGGTGCCAGTCGGTTGTGATGGTGCGCGTCTGCGCAGTGCCGGCGGCCTCGGTGCGCGAGGTTTCCAGACCGCGGGCGTTGTACTGGTAGGTGGTCAGGTTGCCGTTGTTGTCGCGTTTGCTGGTGAGCAGACCCTGGTCATCGTAGGTGAAGGTGGAATTGCTGCCGGGGCAGTTGGGCGAGGGTTCGCCTTCGATGGCAACGATGCGCTTGATGCCCTGGATCACTTGGAAGCGGTAGGTGGCCTGCTTGCCGTATTCGTTGGTGACGGTGGTGGAGCCGTCATCGTTGTAGGCGAGGGTGACCTTTTCGGCGCCGTTGGCGTGTTCGCTGGAGATGGCGCGGCCTTGGTCGTCGTAGGTCCAGGTGGCGTAACGCGTGCCTTGTTCGTCGATGATTCCAACCATTAACCCGGCATTGCCACTGTCAGCATAGAGATACTTCCGGGTGCGGTTGAGTCCTTGGGACGTGGTTTTCTTCGAAACCAGCCTGGCGCCCCCGTCATATAGATATTCCACTTTCAGGGAACCGTTGTAATCGACGAGGTAGGGTTGTTTCGTTGCGTTCCAGGAAACGGTTAGGGTGTTTCCGAACCCATCTTTAGCCTTGGTGGTGGAGAGGTTCGGATAGGTTATCGTGATGACCTGCCCCCTGACTTTCCTCTGGATAAGCCGGCCCTGGACATCGAAAAGTGAGCTGGTTCCGTCCCTATAGTCATACCTCCAGCCTGCCTGGTCTTTTGAAAGTGTACCCGTCGTTGCGTCGGACGATATTGCGCCGTCAGTCAGCCTGAATAGTTCCTGACGACCATCGGGTAGAGATAGGGAAATATTTTCGCCTACTATTTTTAAGCCTTCCTGGAAGGTGTTCGTCCACATTCCGGTAATGCTGTTGTAGTATCTCTCGAACTGGAGAGGGGAGTGCGACGGATCTATATCGGTTTCACGTTGAAATTTATTGCCGATACTGGCATTTATAGGGTTTCCCTGGAAAGATGAGGGGCCTTGGCATCCGTTTTCGTTGGGGATTCCCGCGTTCTTTCGATCGGAGACGTCAGTGGGGCACTCGTACCGGCCATTGAAAAGGTTGTATGGGCAGCCAGTTGGAGGAGCCTGAGTAACGTTTACAGCCGTGCCGGAGGCCCCCCACCAGTTAGGATTTCCGTAGGTAGCAGTGCCGGATGTAGCTGCTAGCGGAGACTTTCTGAATATGCTGATGCTGCAAAAAAATGAATTGTATCGGGCATCTATAAGTGTTTTTCTGCTGATGTACCCTAGAACTACGTGACCACCCTTCAGATTGCTATCTATATAGTACCTGTCGCTGGCCGCGCAAGCGGCTTCGAGCGAGGGTTGTCGCCTATCTGGATATGGCACGTGTCCAGGTTGTCCAGGGGCTGGTCCTGAAACTGAAAGCTCCCAGCCTTCCTCCGCATGCACTACGGCGATGAATGTATTTAACAGGAGAAAAGCGAGAGCTTTGTACATTTCCATTCCTTGAAGTCTATTTGCACTGCTGATTATCAACGAGACTCAGCATCACTATAGATTGAACACCAGATGAACATCCTCCGGCTCCAACCGATACAACTCCTCATCCGGTTCCATGCACAGCCGGCATCCGAGTCTCGTATAAAAATCCACCGTGTTCTGCGACGGCGTAGCCGAAACGTAGAGCGCGCTGGCGCCGAGGTGGCGGGCCTGGGTGGCGGCGAGGTGGAAGAGGTGGGCGCCGAGGCCGCGGCGGCGGTAGGCGTGGCTGAGGTGGAGGAACTTCAGTTGCAGCCAGTCGCGCTCGGGGCCGAGGTGGCGCGGGTCGAGGACTACCGCGCCGATCAGGTGGCCCTGGTCGAACAGGCCGAGGAACCAGCCGCCGCGGTCGAAGCAGTCGAGCAGGATCGGCGTGTAGTGCTCGGCCTCGCCCTCCGGCCAGCCGCGCATGTCGTAGAACTCGGGGCGCAGCACCAGTTGGCCGGCCTCGACGGAATACAGGTGTTCGATCACTTCGCTGCGGTCGATCTCCCAGACCAGGGGGATTTCGTCGCGGCGCAGCAGGCGTTCTTCGGTCATCGTGGTTTCCTTGCGCTGAGGCCGTACATCAGCGGCAGGCGCGGACGATCGGCGGGCGGCAGCATGCGTCCGCCGCCGCCGTCGCGCATGCCGTCGAAGCCGGCCCAGCCGTTGGCGTAGGGGTATTCCTCCAGCCGTTCGAGTTGCAGGCCGGCGCCGAGCAGGGCGCCGATCACATCGGCCAGGCCCCACTGGAACTCGTAGCTGGGATGAGGGTTGCTGAAGTTCTCGACGCCGGCGCGGTAGCCGGAGGGCGCCAGGCTGGCGCCGGACTCGGCGACGTAGTCGCTGACGCCGCTCTCGGCGATCGGCTCGCGGCTGAAGTAGTCGTAGGCCGGTTGCCAGTGTGGGTCGAAGTACAGGGCGAAAGGGTGGAACTCCACCAGGACGAAGCGCCCGCCGGGAACCAGTACCTGGGCGATGCCGTCGGCCCAGCGCTTGAGGTCGGAGAGCCAGACCAGCGTGCCGTAGGAGGCGAAGACCCGTTCGAAGCGTTCGCCGCGAGTGGCGGCGACGGGCAGCCAGCGGAGGATGTCGTCGCGCTGGAAGTCGGCGGCGATGCCGCTGTCGCGGGACAGCTGGCGGGCGAAGTCGATGGCGCTGTCGGCGATGTCGACCCCGGTGACGCGGGCGCCAAGGCGCGCCAGGCTCAGGCTGTCCTGTCCGGCGTTGCATTGCAGATGCAGCAGGCGCAGGCCGTCGAGATGGCCGAGCAGTTGCAGTTCCTCGGGATAGAGCGTGGAACCGCCGTTGCGGAAGAAGGCGGCCTGGTCGGCCTTGTGGCTGTTGTGCGCCCGGGTGGCGGCGTTCCACGACAGCCGGTTGGCCTCGTGCAGGTCGGATCGCATGGTTCGACTCCTTCCCTGGAGTGCGCCACCGCGCGGATGGCGGGTCCGGGGGATTACATGTCCTTGATGCTGCGCACCTGGTCCTTGTTGACGCGGGTGCGCTTGCCGTCCAGTTGCTCCAGTTCGTAGAAGCCGGAACTACGATCATAGCGCGGGGTATCCACCGCCTGGATCTCGCGGCCATCGTTGAGGGTGACGATGGTCGGGGTGGAGCAGCCGGCCAGGACGGCGAATGCGGACGAGAGCAACAGGGCGGGCAGCAGACGGGAGGTCATCGGAATTTTCCTTCGGACGGTTTTCGAGGCGGCGGATTCTACTCCAGTCGCGGCGCAACCGCTCTAGCCTGGATCACAGCGGCAAATTTCCGCTGTGATCGTACGTCTCTTCCGGTGAGCCGCCCGGATGGCGGCGCCTATTCGAAGGGAGATTCCATGTCTGCCGTTTCCACCTCGTTGTTGCTTTTCCTCAACCTGCTGACCCCGGCTCAGGCCGCCCAGCCCGTGCCGCTGGCCGATGGCCGCATCGAGATCGCTGCCGGCGAGAGCCGCCAGCGCTACCTCGACCTTGCCCCCGGCGAGTTGCAGTTGCTCGACCTGGAGGTCGACCGCGGCCGCGTCCGCCTGCGCGCCACCACGCCCGACGGCAAGGCGTTGCGCGCGACGGAGCTGGCCGGACGCCAGTCGCTCGGTCTGCAGGCCGGCGAGCGCCAGGGCCTGCGCCTGACCTTCAGCGCCGACGAAGACACCGCACTGACCCTGATCCCCACCCAGCGCCTCACCCCGCAGACCCCGGCGCTTGATTCGCCGGCGCCGCAGAGCCCGACCCTGCAACGCCTGCAGGCGGAGCTTGCGGAAAAGCGCCCCGGCGCGCTGAAGGCGTTCTGGAAGCAGGTAGCGAAGCAGGGCACGCCGTTGGTGGAGCCGCTGGATGCCGAACGTGTGCTGGTCACCTTCCTCTGGCGCCAGCAGCGTCCCGGCGACGTGCGCCTGCTGTGGCCGACCCCGGAGGTCAACACCCGCCGCTTCGAGGCCCTGGCCGGCAGCGACGTGCGCTACCTGAGCCTGCCGCTGCGCCGCGACGCGCGGGTTTCCTACCAGCTCAGCGCCGACCTGCCGGACCTGCAACAGGCCGATCGCGGCACCTTGCGCCTGGCGTTGCAGGCGGCGGCGCGGCCGGACCCGCTGAGCCGTACGCCGTGGCTCAACAGCCGCGCGCTGCCGCGGGCCGAGCAGGCCTCGCTGGTGCAGCTCGGCGGCGCCCCTGCCGAGACCTGGGACCAGCCGCGCAAGGACGTGCCGCGCGGCAAGGTGGAGCGCCTCGGCTATAGCAGCCAGGCCCTGGCCAACCAGCGCCAGCTGACGCTCTACACGCCGCCGGGCTACGACCCCGAGGGCCAGCGCTATCCGCTGCTGGTGCTGTTCGACGAGGACCACTACGCGCGCGACGTACCGACCCCGACCATCCTCGACAACCTGATCGCCGCCGGGCGCATCCGCCCGACCCTGGCGGTGATTGTCGGCAATGTCGACGCCAGCAGCCGGGGCCGTGAGCTGCCCTGCAACGAGGCCTTCGCCGACATGCTCGCCCATGAGCTGCTGCCCTGGTTGCAGCAGCGCTATGCATTGAGCGAGGAGCCTGCCGATCGCGTGCTTTCCGGTTCCAGCTACGGCGGACTGGCCTCGGGCTGCATCGCCTACCGTTATCCGGAACGCTTCGGCAAGGTGCTGAGCCTGTCCGGCTCGTTCTGGTGGGGGCCGGACGAGCAGCAGCCGCAGTGGCTGGTACGGCAGTTCGCCGCTGGCGAGCGTTTGCCGCTGACGTTCTTCCTCAGTTCCGGCCTGCTCGAGGAGCCCGAGGCGGACGGCATTCTCGGCAGCAACCGCAGCCTGCGCGCGGCGCTGCAAGGCAAGGGCTACCCGCTGCACTACCGCGAGTTCCCCGGCGGTCACGACTACGCGGCGTGGAGCCTGGAGCTTGCCGAAGGGTTGCAGGCCTTGTTGCCGGCGCATTGAGCCGGCTGGCTGGCGTGGGGCGGATAGCCGCTTGCGGTTATCCGCCGTGCCGCGGCCTGGAGATGGGGGAAGGCTGTCCGGAGCGTATTCGCAATGCCCACCGCGTTGCGGAATCGGAAAAAATCGTCCAGGGCCATTTGCCAGCGTCGGCGGATAGGGGACAATCGGCGTTCGCCTCAATCGAACGACAAGGATGTTCTCGATGCGCCGACTCTTGCGCCCGGTATTCTGCGCCGCGCTCTTCTGCCTGTACCCAGCGCTGGTCCAGGCTGCCGCAGAAAGCGAAATCCTCGGCCTGTTCCAGCGCTGGCAGGCCGCCCACGGGCAGCGCAGCGGCAAGGCCCTGGAAGGGGTCTATGCGCCGCGCCTGGACTACTATGGCCGCGCGCAGACGCGCGAGCGCACCCTCTCCGCCAAGCAGGCCTTCTTCGCCCGCCATCCCGACTTCGAGCAGCGCATCGTCGCTGCGCCGCAGATCGTGCCGGGCGACCAGGAAGGCCGCTACGAGGTGCGCTTCGTCAAGCAGGTACGCCTCGACGGACGCCTGCGCAACTATCCGGGGCTGCTCCTGGCCGAGCGCGCCGGGCCGGGCGATACCTGGCGCTTCGTCGGCGAGAGCGACGAGATCACCCGCTACGCCGTCGACCCGCGGTACACCCCGCTGGCTCGCGGCCGCTTCGCCGGTACCGAGGCGGATTTCGCCTGGGTAGTGGCCCACGCGCCGAACAGCGCCGCCTTGTGCGACGAATACGAGGATTGCCGCTGCGACCTCTGGAGCGCCGACGCGCGCGTCCCGCCCAAGCCGCTGGGCAGTTGCACCGGCGCGGTGCTCAGCGTCCTCGGCGACCTCGACGACAGCGGCCGCGAGCGCCTGCAACTGCTGCGTACCTGGTGGACCAGCACCTGGACCAAGTCGTCGCTGCTGGAAATCCGCGACGGCCAGTGGGTGCGGATGCTGCCGGACATCTCCACCACCTGGGACGATGCCGAGGCCGAGCTGGTGCTGTACAAGGCCGACCCGCAGCAGCCGGGCCGAGTGCTGGTGACCGAAACCGTGATGGACGACGAGGGCGACTGGAGCCACCGCACCCGCAGCGAGACGCTGCGCCCCGTACCCTGACGCCGGCCCCTTGGGCTGGGCGGCGCCAGGCCGTACAATCGACGGCTTTATGGCGAGCGTCGCCGCAGTCCAGGTTCCCGCATGCGCATCCACGTCTCCTTCATCGACCGTGTCGGCATCACCCAGGAGGTGCTGGCGCTGCTGGGCGGGCGCAACCTGAACCTGGATGCGGTGGAAATGGTGCCGCCGAACGTCTACATCGACGCGCCGACCCTCAGTCCCGAAGTGCTGGAGGAACTGCGCGCAGCGCTGCTGGGCATCCGTGGCGTGCAGGCGATGACCGTGGTCGACATCCTTCCCGGCCAGCGCCGCCGCCTGCAGCTCGATGCGTTGCTGGCGGCGATGGCCGATCCGGTGCTGGCGGTGGACGGCAAGGGCCTGGTGCTGCTGGCCAACCCGGCCTTCAGCGAGCGCTGCGGACGCGACCCGGCCGGCGAGCGGCTGGCCAGCCTGTTCGACGATGAAACCCTGGAGGATGCGCTGGTCGAGCAGGGCTTCCGCCTGCCGCTGCGCGAAGTGACCTTCATGGGCCAGGCCCTGCTGCTCGATGCCACGCCGATCACCGAAGGGCCGGGCGAGGGCGAGCGGCACCTGGCCGGCGGCCTGTTGACCCTCTACGAACCGAACCGCATCGGCGAGCGCCTGGCGGCCTTGCACCATGACCATGCCGAGGGGTTCGAGATGCTCCTCGGCGATTCCCAGCCGATCCGCACCCTGAAGACCCGTGCGCAGCGCGTGGCGGCGCTCGACGCGCCGCTGCTGATCCACGGCGAGACCGGTACCGGCAAGGAACTGGTGGCGCGCGGCTGTCACGCCCTGAGTGCGCGGCACAACTCGCCGTTCCTGGCGCTGAACTGCGCGGCGTTGCCGGAGAACCTGGCCGAAAGCGAGCTGTTCGGCTACGCCCCCGGCGCCTTCACCGGCGCCCAGCGCGGCGGCAAGCCAGGCCTGCTGGAGCTGGCCCACCAGGGCACGGTGTTCCTCGACGAGATCGGCGAGATGTCCCCCTATCTGCAAGCCAAGCTGCTGCGCTTCCTCAGCGACGGCAGCTTCCGCCGGGTCGGCGGCGACCGCGAGGTGAGGGTCGACGTGCGGATCCTCAGCGCCACCCACCGCAACCTGGAGAAGATGGTCGCCGAGGGCAGCTTCCGCGAGGACCTGTTCTACCGCCTCAACGTGCTCAGCCTGGAAGTCCCGCCGTTGCGCGAGCGCGGCCACGACATCCTGCTGCTGGCGCGGCACTTCATGCAGCAGGCCTGTGCGCAGATCCAGCGCCCGGTGTGTCGGCTGGCGCCGGGCACCTACCCGGCGCTGCTGAGCAACCGCTGGCCGGGCAACGTGCGCCAGTTGCAGAACGTGATCTTCCGCGCCGCTGCGATCTGCGAGAGCAGCCTGGTGGATATCGGCGACCTGGAGATCGCCGGCACCGCCGTGGCGCGGCAGAACGACGGCGAGGTGGGCAGCCTGGAGGAGGCGGTGGAGGGCTTCGAGAAAGCCCTGCTGGAGAAGCTCTACGTCAGCTATCCATCGACCCGCCAGTTGGCGGCGCGCCTGCAAACCTCGCACACCGCCATCGCCCACCGCCTGCGCAAGTACGGCATCGGTCCGCGCGCCTGAAGCGGGCTCAGCCCTCGCTGGAATACACCGGCTTGCCGGCGAACCAGGTCTTCAGCACCTTGGTTTCGCCCAGTTGCGTCTCCGGCACCTCGAACACGTCGCGGTCGAGGACGATGAAGTCCGCCTGCTTGCCCGGCTCCAGGCTGCCGATCCGGCGCTCCAGGCCGATGGTCCGCGCAGCGTTGCGGGTGTAGGCGTAGAACATGGTCTGGCGGTCCAGGCGTTCGCCGGCATTGAGCACGCCCTGCGGGCCCTTGCGGGTCACCGCCTGCTGGATGGCCTTCCACGGCGACAGGCTGGACACCGGCCAGTCGCTGGCCCCGGCGATGGTCGCGCCCTTGCTCAGCAGGGAGTGCGCCGGGTACTGGTAGCGGTAGGCGAAGGCGCTGATGTAGGGCTTCATCAGGTCCACCGTGGTTTCGTCGGCGGCGGCCCAGTACAGCTGCATCGAGGCGATCACGCCGAGCGGCCTGAAGCGCTCGAATTCCTTGGGATTGACCAGTTGCAGGTGGGTGATCGAATGGGCGATGCCGCTGTCGCGGTCGCGCCGCGCCTGCTGCATGCCGTTCAGCGCCTCGCGCACCGCGCGGTCGCCGATGGCGTGGACGTGGACCAGCCAGCCGCGGGCGTCGGCGGCGCTGACCAGTTCGCCGAAGTGCGCCGGGTCGATCAGCAGTTCGCCCGTCTTCCTGCTGTTGCGGTAGGGCTCGAGGAGCGCGGCGGTCTGCGCCGGGTATTCCGGTACGCCGTCGGCGAACACCTTGATTCCCGGCAGGGTCAGGTTGGGGCTGCCGAGGAAGCGCTGGCGCACCTTGTCCAGCACCTCGAGGTCGGCCGGCCGGCTGCGTGGGTTGGCGACCAGGAGGGCGGCGACGTGGGCGCTGAGTTCGCCGCCCTTGGCCAGCCGCTGGTAGACCGGTAGCACGCCGACGGTGTTCTCGTCGGGCCTGAGGCTGAACAGGGCGTCGCCCGGCGAGCCATTGGCGGCCGGGTCCATCCATGCGGTCAGGCCCAGCGAGTTGCTGTAGCGCACCGCGCTGCGTCCGGCTTCTAGCATCTGTTCCGCGTTCGGCGCCGGCAGTACCGCGAGCACCGCGTCGAGACCGGCATCGGCGAGGAAGCCGTTGGGGGTGGCGTCGGCGTCGTGGCCGATGGTGTTGCGCTGTTCCTCGGGCAGGGCGCGGACCCGCGCGGCGTCGATGCCGGCGCGTTTCAGCATGGCGGCGTTGGCCCAGCCGGTGTGGTGGTCGCTGCCGATGAAGGCCAGCGGCTGGTCGGCCCATTCGCCGTGGTCGAAGCGCGCGCGGAAGTCCTTGACCTGGCTCCAGTAGGCGGTATGCATGCCGCTGACATTGAGCATGTCGCCATGTCGCGCCTTGCCGTTGTCGCGCCAGGCGCGCAGGCGCCGCTCCAGTTCGTCGAGGCCGACCTGTTCGTTGCCCATGTCCGCGCCGGCCAGCTCCAGGCCGCCGAACACCGCGTGCGAATGGGTGTCGATCAGGCCGGGCATCAGGCGCTTGCCGCCGAGATCGACGACCTGGCTGTCGCCATCGGCCAGGGCGCGCAGCCCGGCCTCGACGCCGACCGCGAGGATCCGCCCGTCCTCCACCGCCAGGGCCTCGGCGAAGGGTTGCTGCGGATTGGCGGTGAAGATCCTGGCGTTGACCACCAGCAGGTCGGCGGCGCCGAGGGCGTGCAGGGGGATGGCCAGGCAGGCGCCGGCGAGGAGGGTGGGAATCCGTTGCTTCATGGTGGTTTCCTTTGCTTCTTGGTCTTGTGTAGCGTGGCCCGGGCAAGGCGAGACTAGCCAAAGCGCCGGCCCGGCAGAACCGGGCGCGGCGCACAACACTTGTGCCGGAACGGAAGGAGTCGATGGACAAATTGAATGCCCTGGCGATGTTCGTCGCCACTGCCGAAACCGGTAGCTTCAGCCGTGGCGCCGAGCGCCTGGGCAAGACGCCCTCGGCGCTGACCAAGGCCGTCGCCCACCTGGAAGCGGAACTCGGTGCCCGCCTGTTCGAGCGCACCACCCGCAGCCTGGCGCTGACCGAGGCCGGTCAGATCTACCTGGAGGCGGCCCGCCAGTCCCTGGAAACGCTGCGCACGGCAGGGCAGGAGATCGAACTGCTGGAGTCGGAGTTGCGCGGCGAACTGCGCCTCGCCGCGCCGCCGTCGTTCGCCGCGGCGTTCCTCCAGCAGGCCTGCGCCAGCTTCCTCGAGGCGCATCCGCGGATCAGCCTGCGGGTGGACCTCGACGAAACCTTCCTCGATCTCAGCGAAGGCGGCTACGACCTCGGCCTGCGCGACGGCCCCATCGACCTGCCGGGGCTGGTGGCGCGGCCGCTGGCGCCCAACCAGATCGTGCTTTGCGCCAGCCCCGCCTACCTGGCGCGGCAACCCGCGCCGCAAGGCCCGGAGGACTTCGAGCGGCACGCCTGGCTGGTCTTCCAGCACCCTTCGCTGAACCAGAACTTCTGGTGGATGGAACGCGACGGCGCCCGCCAGCGTATCGACCAGCCGCGCCCGCGACTGGCCAGCGACAACTACGACTTCCTGCTCGCCCACCTGCTGGCCGGGCTGGGCCTGCAGTTCTGTCCGCAGTGGAGTGTCGCGCCGCTGCTCGGCGAAGGGCGGCTGGTGCGCCTGCTCGGCGACTACCACTTCGACCCGGGGCCGTTCGGGCCCTCCATCCATGTCCTCTATCCGGGGCACCGGCGCAACACGCGGAAGGTCCGCGCGTTCCTCGAGCACCTGCGCGCCAGCTTGCAGCGACAGGGGCTGTGCCATCGGCTGTAACGCTTCGGTTACGAGTGGAACGAATTCGTTCCGATTGCCGGAAAAACCTTTGCTATCAGGCGTTTGCGCTCTGGTTCGGGAAATGTCCGGCGGGTCTGTAACGAAAGCGTTCCATGGCGGCCCTGTCCGGGTTTCCCCCGCGCCCGGCCACGCCCCGTGGCGACAGGGCCGGGGCCGCTTGGCACCCTGCTTGCTACGGGCTGCCGCAGAACAAAGTCCCGTCCCGACCGGGCGACCCGCTGACAATGAGGATCCAGCATGAGCAAGTTGCGCTTTACCACCGACCACGAATGGCTGCGCCAGGACGACGACGGGCTGCTGACCGTCGGCATCACCGCCTACGCCCAGGACGCCCTCGGTGACGTGGTATTCGTGCAGTTGCCGGAACTCGGCGAACACGCCGCCGGCAGTGAAGTGGCGGTGCTGGAGTCGGTCAAGGCCGCCAGCAACATCCTGATGCCGCTGGACGGCGAGGTGGTGGCGATCAACGACGCGCTGCCGGACGCCCCGGAGCTGGTCAACCAGGACCCGCTCGGCGAGGCCTGGTTCTTCCGCTTCCGTCCGGCCGACGCCGGCGCCTGGGAAAAGCTGCTCGACCAGGCCGCCTACGACCGCCTGCTGAACGCCAACGCCGACGCCTGAGGATCCCGTCATGACCGATAACCTGAACCTCGGCGCCATCGACCTGGGCACCGACGACGAATTCATCGCCCGCCATATCGGCCCGCGTGCCGCCGACACCCAGGCCATGCTCCAGCGCCTGGGCTACGACTCGCTGGACACGCTGATCGGCAACGTGATCCCGGACAGCATCAAGGGCAGCAGCGTGCTCGACCTGCCGGCCGGCATGGGCGAGGCCGAGGCGCTGGCCAGCCTGAAGGCCATCGCCGCGCGCAATCGCGCGTTGCGTTCCTTCATCGGCCAGGGCTACTACAACTGCCACACCCCGGCGCCGATCCTGCGCAACCTCCTGGAGAACCCGGCCTGGTACACCGCCTACACGCCGTACCAGCCGGAAATCTCCCAGGGCCGCCTGGAGGCGCTGCTGAACTTCCAGACCCTGGTCAGCGACCTGTCCGGCCTGCCGATCGCCAACGCCTCGATGCTCGACGAGGCGACCGCCGCCGCCGAGGCCATGACCTTCTGCAAGCGCCTGTCGAAGAACCGCACCAGCCAGGCATTCTTCGCCTCCCGCCATTGCCACCCGCAGACCCTCGACGTGCTGCGCACCCGTGCCGAGCCGCTGGGCATCGAGGTGGTGGTCGGCGACGAGAGCGCCATCGAAGACTTCTCCGCCTATTTCGGCGCGTTGCTGCAATACCCCACCTGCGACGGCGAGATCGTCGACTATCGCGAACTGGTCAGCCGCTTCCATGCGGTCGATGCGCTGGTCGCGGTGGCCGCCGACCTGCTGGCGCTGACCCTGCTGACCCCGCCGGGCGAGTTCGGCGCCGACGTGGCCATCGGCAGCGCCCAGCGCTTCGGCGTGCCGCTCGGCTTCGGCGGCCCGCACGCGGCCTATTTCGCCACCCGCGACGCCTTCAAGCGGGACATGCCGGGACGCCTGGTCGGCGTCTCCATCGACCGCCACGGCAAGCCGGCCTACCGCCTGGCCATGCAGACCCGCGAGCAGCACATCCGCCGCGAGAAAGCCACCAGCAACATCTGCACCGCCCAGGTACTGCTGGCCAACATCGCCAGCATGTTCGCCGTCTACCACGGCCCGCAGGGCCTGCTGCGCATCGCCCGGCGCACCCACCGGCTGACCGCGATCCTCGCCGCCGGCCTGGAGCGCCTGGGCGTGGCCGTCGAGCAGAAGCATTTCTTCGACACCCTGAGCCTGGCCACCGGCGCGCGTACCGTGGCGATCCATGCCAAGGCCCGCGCCGCCGGGATCAACCTGCGCGAGATCGATGCCGGCCGTCTCGGCCTGTCGCTCGACGAGACCGTCCGCCAGGCCGATGTGGAGACCCTCTGGGGCCTGCTGGCCGAAGAGGGCCAGGCGCTCCCGGACTTCGCCGCCCTTGCCGCCAGCAGCGGGGACCGCCTGCCAGTCGAGCTGCTGCGCCAGTCGGCGATCCTCAGCCACCCGATCTTCAACCGCCATCACTCGGAAACCGAGCTGATGCGCTACCTGCGCAAGCTGGCGGACAAGGACCTGGCGCTGGACCGCACGATGATCCCGCTGGGCTCCTGCACCATGAAGCTGAACGCCGCCAGCGAGATGATCCCGGTGACCTGGGCCGAATTCGGCAACCTGCACCCGTTCGCCCCGGCCGAGCAGAGCGAAGGCTACCGCCAGCTCACCGACGAACTGGAGGCGATGCTCTGTTCCGCCACCGGCTACGACGCCGTGTCGTTGCAGCCCAACGCCGGCTCCCAGGGCGAGTACGCCGGCCTGCTGGCGATCCGTGCCTACCACCAGAGCCGCGGCGACAGCCAGCGCGACATCTGTCTGATCCCGTCCTCCGCCCACGGTACCAACCCGGCTACCGCCAGCATGGTCGGCATGCGCGTGGTGGTGGTGGCCTGCGACGCGCGCGGCAACGTCGACGTCGAGGACCTGCGCAACAAGGCCAGCGAGCACAAGGAACGCCTGGCCGCGCTGATGATCACCTATCCGTCCACCCACGGCGTGTTCGAGGAAGCGATCCGCGAGATCTGCGCCATCGTCCACGACTGCGGCGGCCAGGTGTACATCGACGGCGCCAACATGAACGCCATGGTCGGCCTGTGCGCCCCGGGCAAGTTTGGTGGCGACGTTTCCCACCTGAACCTGCACAAGACCTTCTGCATCCCCCACGGCGGCGGCGGCCCGGGCGTCGGCCCGATCGGCGTGCGCGCGCACCTGGCGCCGTTCCTCCCCGGCCACGCTCGCGGCGAGCGCAAGGAAGGCGCGGTGAGCGCGGCGCCGTACGGCAGCGCGAGCATCCTGCCGATCACCTGGATGTACATCCGCATGATGGGCGGCGAAGGCCTCAAGCGCGCCTCGGAAATGGCCATCCTCAATGCCAACTACATCGCCCACCGCCTGGAGGAGCACTACCCGGTGCTCTACGCCGGCGGCAACGGCCTGGTCGCCCACGAATGCATCCTCGACCTGCGTCCGCTCAAGGACAGCAGCGGGATCAGCGTCGACGACGTGGCCAAGCGCCTGATGGACTTCGGCTTCCATGCGCCGACCATGTCCTTCCCGGTGGCCGGCACGCTGATGATCGAGCCCACCGAGAGCGAGTCGAAGGCCGAGCTGGACCGTTTCTGCGACGCGATGATCCGCATCCGCGAGGAAATTCGCGCGGTGGAACGCGGCGAGCTGGACAAGGAAGACAACCCGCTGAAGAACGCGCCGCACACCGCCGCCGAACTGCTCGGCGAATGGAACCATGCCTACAGCCGCGAGCAGGCCGCCTATCCGCTGGCCAGCCTGGTGGAGGCCAAGTACTGGCCGCCGGTGGGCCGCGTCGACAACGTCTACGGCGACCGCAACCTGACCTGCTCCTGCCCGCCGATCGAGGCGTACAGCGAGGAGTGACGGACGAGGAGGGCGCCGCCAGCGGCGGCGTCCTCGCGTTTCCGGCGATACCCCTTTCCCGGCGCCGCGCTTGCGTAGCGGCGCCGCGGCCACGCTCGCGCCAGCGAGCGTCCTGACACCGACACGACAAGAGGCCAGCGCCATGTTCAGCAAGCACGACCAGCTCCAGGGCTACGACGACGAACTGCTCGCCGCGATGGACGCCGAAGACCGGCGGCAGGAAGACCACATCGAACTGATCGCCTCGGAGAACTACGCCAGCAAGCGGGTCATGCAGGCGCAGGGCAGCGGCCTGACCAACAAGTATGCCGAGGGCTATCCGGGCAAGCGCTACTACGGCGGCTGCGAACACGTCGACAAGGTCGAGCGGCTGGCCATCGACCGCGCCAGGCAGCTGTTCGGCGCCGACTATGCCAACGTCCAGCCGCATTCCGGTTCCTCGGCCAACGCCGCGGTGTACCTGGCGCTGCTCAACGCCGGCGACACCATCCTCGGTATGAGCCTGGCCCACGGCGGCCATCTCACCCACGGCGCCAAGGTGTCCTCCTCCGGCAAGCTGTACAACGCCGTGCAGTACGGCCTGGACACCGCTACCGGGCTGATCGACTACGACGAAGTCGAGCGCCTGGCCGTGGAGCATAAGCCGAAGATGATCGTCGCCGGCTTCTCCGCCTACTCCAAGACCCTCGACTTCCCGCGCTTCCGCGCCATCGCCGACAAGGTCGGCGCGCTGCTGTTCGTCGACATGGCCCACGTCGCCGGGCTGGTCGCCGCCGGCCTCTACCCGAACCCGATCCCCTTCGCCGACGTAGTCACCACCACCACCCACAAGACCCTGCGCGGCCCGCGCGGGGGCCTGATCCTGGCGCGCGCCAACGAGGAGATCGAGAAGAGGCTCAACTCCGCGGTATTTCCCGGCGCCCAGGGCGGCCCGCTGATGCACGTGATCGCGGCCAAGGCGGTGTGCTTCAAGGAAGCGCTGGAGCCGGGCTTCAAGGACTACCAGGCGCAGGTGATCCGCAACGCCAAGGCGATGGCCGAGGTGTTCATCGGGCGCGGCTACGACGTGGTTTCCGGCGGCACCGACAACCACCTGATGCTGATCAGCCTGGTGAAGCAGGGGCTGACCGGCAAGGCCGCCGACGCGGCGCTCGGAGCGGCGCACATCACGGTGAACAAGAACGCCGTGCCGAACGATCCGCAGAGCCCGTTCGTCACCTCCGGCATCCGCATCGGCACCCCAGCGGTGACCACTCGCGGTTTCCGCGAGGGCGAGTGCCGAGAACTGGCTGGCTGGATCTGCGACATCCTCGACGATATCGACAATCCCGAGGTCGGCGAACGGGTCAGGGGCCAGGTCGGCGAATTCTGCCGGCACTTCCCGGTCTACGCTGATTGAACAGGAACGCCGCCGTGGTGGCGGCCAATCCGCAAGCGGAGACGAGCATGTCCCTGAGTGTCTTCGATCTGTTCAAGATCGGCATCGGGCCGTCCAGCTCCCACACCGTGGGGCCGATGCGTGCCGCCGCGCGCTTCGCCGAGGGGCTGAGGCGCGAGGGGTTGCTGGAGGCCACTGCCAGCGTCAAGGTCGAGCTGTACGGCTCGCTCGGCGCCACCGGCAAGGGCCACGGCAGCGACAAGGCGGTACTGCTCGGCCTGGAGGGCGAGCAGCCGGACACGGTGGATACCGCCGCGATTCCCGCCCGGCTCGATACCATCCGTTCCAGCGGCGAGCTGCGCCTGCTCGGCGAGCGGCCGATCCGCTTCGTCGAGAAGGAACACCTGGCGCTGATCCGCAAGCCGCTGGCCTACCATCCCAACGGCATGATCTTCCGTGCCTTCGACGCCGCCGGCCTGCAGGTCCGCAGCCGCGAGTACTACTCGGTGGGCGGCGGTTTCGTGGTCGACGACGAGGCCGCCGGCCTCGACCGCATCGTCGAGGACCGCACGCCGCTGGCGTTCCCCTTCAAGACCGCGCGGCAACTGCTCGACCATTGCGTCCGCGAAGGCCTGTCGATCAGCCAGTTGATGGCCGAGAACGAGAAGGCCTGGCGCCCCGCCGAGGAAACCCGCGCCGGCCTGCTGCGTATCTGGCAGGTGATGCAGGATTGCGTCGAGGCCGGCTGCCGCAACGAGGGCATCATGCCCGGCGGACTGAAGGTCAGGCGCCGCGCGGCGGCGCTCCACCGCCAGTTGTGCCAGCGGCCGGAGGCCGGCCTGCGCGATGCTCTCAGCGTGCTCGACTGGGTCAACCTCTACGCCCTGGCGGTGAACGAGGAGAACGCCAGCGGCGGCCGCGTGGTGACCGCGCCGACCAACGGCGCGGCGGGGATCATTCCGGCGGTGCTGCATTACTACGCGCGCTTCATCCCCGGGGCCGACGACGACGGCGTGGTGCGCTTCCTGCTCACCGCTGCGGCGATCGGCATCCTCTACAAGGAAAACGCCTCGATCTCCGGCGCCGAGGTCGGTTGCCAGGGTGAGGTCGGGGTGGCCTGCTCGATGGCCGCCGGGGCGCTCTGTGAAGTGCTCGGCGGTAGTGTGCAGCAGGTCGAGAACGCCGCCGAGATCGGCATGGAGCACAACCTCGGGCTGACCTGCGACCCGGTCGGCGGGCTGGTCCAGGTGCCCTGCATCGAACGCAACGCGATGGCTTCGGTGAAGGCCATCAACGCGGCGCGCATGGCCCTGCGCGGCGACGGCCAGCACTTCATCTCTCTCGACAAGGTCATCCGCACCATGCGCCAGACCGGCGCCGACATGAAAAGCAAATACAAGGAAACCGCGCGCGGCGGCCTCGCCGTGAACATCATCGAATGCTGAACCGCGCCGCTGCGCCGGCGCTTCTTTTTTCTTTCCCGACAATCGATCGCGGCTCTCCGGCAGACAGGAGGCCGGGATGCCATGGAGTGAAACATGACCGCAGAAACCCTCGCCAAGACGCCCCTGCACGCCCTGCACCTGGAACTGGGGGCGAAGATGGTGCCCTTCGCCGGCTACGACATGCCGGTGCAGTACCCGGCCGGGGTGCTCAAGGAGCACCTGCACACCCGTGAGCAGGCCGGTCTGTTCGATGTCTCGCACATGGGCCAGATCCGCCTGGTGGGCGCCGATGCGGCGCTGGCCCTGGAAAGCCTGGTGCCGGTGGACATCCTCGACCTGCCGGTGGGCCAGCAGCGCTACGCGTTGTTCACCGACGAGCAGGGCGGGATCCTCGACGACCTGATGGTGGCCAACCTCGGCGATTGCCTGCTGCTGGTGGTCAACGCCGCCTGCAAGCACCAGGACCTGGCGCACCTGCGTCGTCACCTGGAGGGCCGTTGTAGCGTCGAGCCGCTGTTCGAGGAGCGTGCCTTGCTCGCCCTCCAGGGACCGGCGGCGGTGCGGGTGCTGGAGCGCCTGGCGCCGCAGGTGGCGCAGATGACCTTCATGCAGTTCGCCCGCGTCGAGCTGCTCGGCCAGGACTGCTACGTCAGCCGCTCCGGCTATACCGGCGAAGACGGCTACGAGATCTCCGTGCCCGCCGCCCATGCCGAGGCCTTGGCGCGGCGCCTGCTGGCCGAGCCGGAAGTGGCGCCGATCGGCCTCGGCGCGCGCGACTCGCTGCGCCTGGAAGCCGGCCTGTGCCTCTACGGCCACGACATGGACAGTGCCACCACGCCGGTCGAAGCCAGCCTCGGCTGGGCCATTTCCAAGGCGCGTCGCGCCGACGGCGTGCGCGCTGGCGGCTTCCCCGGCGCCGAGCGGATCTTCGCCCAGCAGGCGCAGGGCGTTGCCAGCAAGCGCGTCGGTTTCCTGCCGCAGGGGCGGATGCCGGTGCGCGAGGGCGCCGAGATCGTCGATGCCCAGGGCCGGGCGATCGGCAAGGTCAGCAGCGGCGGTTTCGGTCCGAGCCTCAACGCGCCGTTGGCCATGGGCTACGTGCCGAACGAACTGGCCGGCCTGGGCAGCGAGGTGACGGCGATGGTGCGCGGCAAGCCGGTGACCCTGGTGGTCAGCAAGATGCCCTTCGTGGCGCAGCGCTACTACCGCGGTTGAGCCCTGGCCCTCTCTCGCTTCGGCGGGAGAGGGCGGCGACCGGCCTCACGGGTGTTTCGGCCGCTGCCGTTGCAGGCCGAGCTTCTTGGCCCGGTGGAATACCGCCGCGCGGGTCTTGCCGGTCTGCTGCGCGCACCATAGCGAACCGCGCTGCTGGTAGTGCTGGCGCAGCAGGTCTTCCTCGGACTTGCTCCAGATCGCATTGTTGCGGTCGCGCTGGCTGTGCGGGGAAAGCTCCTCGGCCTTGCTGGCGACACTCTGGTAGCTGCGGCCGAGCATGTAGGCGCACCAGGCCAGGCTGCGCTTGCTGCCGTGGCGGCGGATGAACTCGACCTCTTCGCTGGACCAGGCGGCCGGTGCCTTCGGCGGCGCCTTGCGGTCCAGCGAGCGGGCGAGGGCGGCGCGGGCGCGCGCCACCGCCTGGTCGCCGGGGTTGTTGCGGCGGGTCACGCCGAGGGCGCGGCGCCAGCGTCCCACCAGGCTCGGACTGAAACCCCACCAGAACTGCACCGACTCGGCGCATTCGGTACGTACCGCGCGCAGCAGGTCGCCGCAGAGAATCGGCGAAGGGCGGCCGCTGCGCTTGCGCGTCGGCCAGCGGAACAGGCCGTCGGTGAAGCCGCCGACTTCCACGGCGCCTTCCAGTTCGTCGACCAGCCAGTCACCGGGGATCACCAGTGGGCTGGTGTAGGGCGCGCCGAGCAGCAGGTGGTTGATGGTAGCGACAGAGGTAGGGGTGTCTGCAGTCATGGGACGATCCTTGCTGATACCGGGCCAGCTGGGCTGGCCATATCCCTGAGAGCGGCGTCGCTGCGGCGTGGCGGGCGACGGCGCGTTCGCTTCCCGTGGTTCGGGCGGTCTTCCGGCGGAGGGCGACTGCCTGTCGCGCCTCCTTGGGAATGGGCTGGAGGCCGTGCTCATGGACGGGCTCCACGATAGATGCGCCAGGCCAGCCGGCCGGGACGGGCGGCGATAGCCGCGTCCACCTCGATGCGCGGCAGGTCCAGCGGGTCGCAGCGGGTATCCACCAGGCCATTGCGCGCGCCGAAGGCGAAGCGGTAGCCAAGCCGGCCGAGGGCGGCGCGCAGGCCGGGTTGCGCAGGCGTCGCGGCGGGCGTGGCGCGAGCTTGGCAGAACACCGGCAGAGGGGCGGCGCAATGCTGCTGGAGCTGGCGGTGGGCGCGGCCGAGACAGTCCTCGGCGCAAAGGCCTGTCGCTGGGTGCGGGTCCTGGCCGTGCAGGCCGAAGCGAACCAGGCCGCTGTTTTCCAGGCGGCGGACCCGTTCCCAATCGCCCGCGCCGTACGCCGCGGGGGCCGTGCAGGCCGCGCGCAAGGCCTGCTGCGAAGCCGGGTCGAGGCGTTCCAGCTTGCGCAGGAGGAGGTCGAGGCTACGGCTGCGACGCTGGTCGTCGCCGGTGCGTTCGAGCACCCGCATGAGCGCAGCGCCGCCGTAACGCTCCAGCAGTTCCAGCAATGGCTCGGCGGTAGCCGCATCGGCCTGCCAGAGGGTGTCGGCGACCGCTTCGCGCCAACTGCGCGGGTCGCCGCCGATGAAGGCGCTCGCTGGCATTTCGTAGCGCTCCAGCAGCGGGTAGACCAGCTCGGCCAGTTCCGCAGGGTTGCCGTCGACGCTCAGGGCGATCCGCAAGCAGGCTGGAGCGGGGCTCTCGAGCAGGTGTTCCAGGGGCACGCAGAGGAAGTGCCGCTGTAGCCACAGCAGCAGGGTCTCCAGGCCCTGGCGGTCGAGGCAGCGCCCTTGCCGGTGCGGCAGGGCCGCGCGCCGGCGATCCGCGACTACCCGTCCCAGGCGCAGCACGATGCCGTTCTGGCGCAGCCGGCGCTGGCCCACGGAGGAGTTCAGGAACGTCATCCCGATCAGGCTTCGCATGGCATCCCCCGGCTCATCGACGATCCGTCACCGGCGATGGTTCCGCGTGCGCGGCAGGGCTTTCGCCAGCCTGTCCGGACGCTGCGCCGTGAACTCCGGCCCCGGCGGTCGATTCGGTCATGGGCGAGCCTCCTGGGTAATCCGCACAAACGTTTGCTGCGGCCACGCCAACGCGTGGCTCGAACCGGGGCTTGGCGGGGACCCGGCGGGTGTTCGGTAAGGACTGCATGGCACCGGATAACGCTGCAAAGGATCGATGTGATTCTTTTTTGACGCTACCACAGTCGATAGTCGAATTATTGACGCTTTGCCGCTGTTATAAAACCGTCAGGCTATGCGAAAAGTCCTGCTGGCTACGCGTGGAGGCCCGGAGCGGCGTGCCTTTGAGGGGGAAGCGGGGGAGCCGGCAGGCCTATGCGGATTGGTTATAAGAAATCCGTTTCGAATGAAAATTGCCGACGAATGGTCGTTTGCGCGGATCTCCGGTGGTTTTTCCCGGCTGCTTAGAACCTTTCGGTTGGACGGGGGCTTGCCAAGTGGGTTGCCCCCAGTCTTTCGTCTTCCAGTCAAGAGCCTGGGGATGCAGACTGTTTTTCAAATCATGACAACTTCTTAACGCGCATTGTTATAAAGTTGCGGACGTTTGCGCCGGCCTGGCCGGCACCTTCGAGTTTTGCCTGGAGTGAAGATGAGAGTCGACCTGGACGCCGAGGGCGTCGCCGCCGAATCGCTGCCGCGTTTCCAGCAGGCGCCCCGGCAGTTGCGCCAGTTGTGGCGATGGGCAGCGGCCAGCGTCGCATTGGCCGCCGCCTGCGCCGTGCTGGGGTTCTTCATCGGCCTGTTCGCCGCCGACTCGCTCTGGCCGCCGCTGCTGTACAACCTCGGCGCGGCCTGGCTGGTTCTGTTCGCCGGTCTGCACGCGGCCTACCGGGTCGCGGCCTGGCGTTGCGTGGTCCTCGGCGCGGAGGCCAGCGCGCGGCCTGCCTGGCTGCGCTGGCAGCGGGGCGAACCCGACGCCGCCGCCGACAGCGCCTATGAACGGCTGCTGGAGCGCCTGGGCCAGGCCATCGCCCACGGCCTGGCCCAGCTCGGGCACGCTGCGCTGTGGCTGGCGGCGAGCGCGGCGCTGGCGTTGTGCCTGGTAGCCGCCGGCTGGCGTCTCGACCTGCCGCCGGCCAGTTCCGGGCAAGCGGCCGACCTCGCCATCGGGATCTGCCTGCTGCTGGCCTTCGCGGTGCTGGTGCTGGAACGTCGCTTCGCCAGCCAAGGGCCGGCGCAGTGGCCGGAAGCCCCGGCCCTCGGGCAACTGGCGCGGGCGCTGATCGGTACCCTGGTGCTGGCCGCCCTCTGTCTGTTCCTGGCTCGCCAGGGACACCCCTGGGCCCCGCGCCTGGCGGTACTGCTCGGCCTGTTGCCGGCGGCGCTGGCGTTGGAGTTGCTGGGCAGGGCGATCCTGGCGATGTTCGCGCCGCAGCGTGCCGGCCTCGAACCGCGCCTGGTCGCCACCAGCCTGCTGGCCGACCTGTTGCGCTGGCCGCCGCGTCCCCTGCAGCGTCTGCAGCATGAGTTGCACCAGCGCTTCGGCATCGACCTGCGCCAGGTCTGGGCCTTCGGTTTCATGCGGCGGGCGTTCCTGCCGGTGCTGGCGGTGGTGTCGCTGAGCGGCTGGCTGCTCAGCGGCGTACGCGAGATCGGCATGGATGCACGGGGCGTCTACGAGCGCTTCGGCAAGCCGGTCGCGGTGCTCGGCCCCGGCCTGCACCTGGGGCTGCCCTGGCCGCTGGGGCGGGTGTTGGCGGTGGAGAACGGGGTGGTCCACGAGTTGGCCACCAGCGTCGCCGCCGGCGACGGCGGAGCCGAGCCGCTCGCGCCCGCCGAAGGTCCGGCCCCGGATAGCGCCAACCGCTTGTGGGACGCCTCCCACGTCAGCGAGAAATCGCAGGTCATCGCCAGCCTGGCCGACCGCCGGCAGAGCTTCCAGATCGTCAACATGGACGTGCGCATCGTCTACCGCATCGCTCTCGACGACGCGGCGGCGCTGGCGGCGACCTACCGCAGCGCCGACGTGCCGACGCTGGTGCGCAGCACCGCCAGCCGCGTACTGGTGCATGCCTTCGCCTCGCGGACCCTCGATGAGGTCCTCGGCGAGCAGCGCGCGGGCCTGGCCGAGCAGATCGGCCAGGCCGTGCAGGCCGATCTCGACCGCCTCGGCAGCGGCGTCGAGGTACTGGGCGCGGCGGTCGAGGCGATCCATCCGCCGGCCGGTGCGGCGAACGCCTACCACGCGGTGCAGGCCGCGCAGATCACCGCACAGGCGCTGATCGCCCGCGAGCGCGGGCAGGCTGCCGCGCAGCGCAACGAGGCGCAACTACAGGCCAGCGTGGCGCACGACCGGGCCAGCGCGCAGGCCCGCGAGACCCTGGCCGCCGCGCAGGCCGCCGACCGGCGCTTCGCCGCGGAGCGGGAAGGCTATGCCGACGCCGGCCAGGCTTTCCTGCTGGAGGCCTACTACCGCCAGCTCGGGCTCGGCCTGGGCAAGGCCAACCTGCTGCTCATCGACCACCGCATCGCCGGCGCCGGCGCGCCGACCATCGACCTGCGCAGCTTCGGCCTCGGCCGCCTGGATTCCCCGTCTTCGTCCCGTCCGTCCGCCGTTCCGGCGTCCGCGGCCGGGCAATCCGCACCATGAGGAGAGCGCTCTTGAGCCTCGGTCACTCCCACTCGCACAGCCACCACGAGCATCATCACGATCACGATCACGATCACGATCACGATCACGATCACGGCCATGGCGCACAGGCCGCGCCGCCCTGGCGCCGGCTGCTGGTCGCCGCGCTGCTGGTGCTGTTCGCCGTCGCCGCCGCTTGCCTGGTGCAGGTGCGTTCCGGCGAGGCGATGGTCATCACCCGTTTCGGCAACCCGGCGCGGGTCCTGCTCGAACCGGGTCTGGCCTGGCGCCTGCCGTTGCCGTTCGAGAGTGCGATCCCGGTCGACCTGCGCCTGCGCACCACCTCCAGCGGCCTGCAGGATGTCGGCACCCGCGATGGCCTGCGGATCATCGTCCAGGCCTACGTGGCCTGGCAGGTCCAGGGCGACGCCGACAACGTGCAGCGCTTCATGCGCGCGGTGCGCAACCAGCCGGACGAGGCTGCCCGGCAGTTGCGCACCTTCGTCGGCTCGGCGCTGGAAACCACCGCCAGCGCCTATGACCTGGCCGACCTGGTGAATACCGAGGCGTCGCGGGTGCGTATCGGCGACTTCGAAGCGCGCCTGCGCGAACAGATCGACAATCAGTTGCTGGCGACCTACGGGGTCAAGGTGGTGCAGGTCGGCATCGAGCGCCTGACCCTGCCCAAGGTGACCCTCGGCGCCACCGTCGACCGCATGCGCGCCGAGCGCGAGACCATCGCCACCGAGCGTACCGCCGAGGGCCGTCGCCAGGCCGCGGAGATCCGTTCGGCGGCGGAGCGCGACGCCCGGGTGATCCAGGCCGAGGCTTCGGTGAAGGCCGCGGAGATCGAGGCCCAGGCGCGGGTCGAGGCGGCGCGCATCTACGGCAAGGCCTACGCCGGTTCGCCGCAGCTGTACAACCTGCTGCGCTCGCTGGACACCCTCGGCACCATCGTCAACGGCGATACCCGCCTGGTCTTGCGCACCGATGCCGCACCGTTCCGCGTGCTGGTCGACGGGCCGCCGGCGCTCCCCGCCGAAGCGCCGGCCAACGGGCGCCGGCCATGAGCGACGAAGCGCACGAGGGGCTGCGCAGCCCCTGGCTGCAGGCCGGACGCCTGGCGTTCCTCGCACTGTTCGGCGTGACCCTCCTGGCGGCGCTGGCCTGGGCGTTTTCCAACGTCCGCCAGATCGGCCCGGAGAACCGCGCCGTAGTGCTGCGCCTGGGCGCGCTGGAGCGCCTGGCCGGTCCCGGCCTGCTGCTGGCCTGGCCGCAGCCGCTGGAGCAGGTGGTGCTGCTGCCGTCCGCCGAACAGGTGATCGAACGCCGCGTCGAGGGCCTGCTGCGTTCCGAGCAGGCGCGTCGCGCCGATCTCGACGTCAGCCTGTCCAGCGACGCGCTGGCCGGCTCCGGCTACCTGCTGACCGGCGACGCCGGGGTGGTGCAACTGGACGTGCGGGTGTTCTACAAGGTCGACGACCCGTACGCCTACGTCCTCCAGGGCGCCCACGTGCTGCCGGCGCTGGACCGCCTGGTGGCGCGCAACGCCGTGCAGGTCTGCGCCGCGCGCGACCTGGACACCATCCTGGTGGCGCGCCCGGAGTTGCTCGGCAACGACAGCGCGGTCGCCGAGCGCCGCGAACGCCTGCGCGGCGACCTGGTGCAGGGCATCAACCACAGCTTGGCGGCGCTGGCCGCGGCCGGCAGCGGGCTGGGCATCCAGGTGGTGCGGGTCGACGTGCAGTCGAGCCTGCCGCGCAATGCGGTAAGTGCTTTCAACGCGGTGCTGACCGCCAGCCAACTGGCCGAGCAGAACGTCGCCAAGGCGCGCACCGAGGCGGAGAAACTCACTCAGGCCGCCACCGAGGGGGCCGACCGCACCCTGCAGGTCGCCCGCGCCGAGGCCGGCGAACGGCTGGCCCAGGCGCGCCGCGACACCGCCAGCATCGTTGGCCTGGCCCCGGCGCTGGGCGCGACCGATCCCGGCCTGCTCTGGCGCCTGTACCGCGAGCGGGTGCCGGCGATCCTCGGCAAGGCCGGTTCGGTCGGCAGCGTCGATCCGCGTGATGACGGCCGCCTGATTCTGCAAGGCGGGCAGCCATGAGCCGCTGCCCGACGGCGCCCTTCGCGGGCTGTGAAACAATGGACGGACAAGCGAACGTGAAACGGCTACCCTGCGTCGGCATCAACCTTCGGTACGCGCTTCCGCCAGCGGAACGCGGCGCCGAGTCGAACAACCAGGCGAACGGGACGGGCAATGACGGCAGGCGGTATTCCATTCACGGGCAACGGTGCGCGGCTATCACCCGGCAGGGCCCTGCTGTGCGGGCTGGCGCTGTTGCTGTGCGGCGGCGAGGCGCTGGCGCGGCAGTTGCCCAGCGACATGCTGGTGGGCTTCGTGGCCAGCGCGCAGTACCCGGTCATCACCCTGAAGAAACCCAAGCAGAGCCTGCTGCGCAGCGTGCTTACCCTGGGGCTGGGGAAGAAGACCGTCAGCTATTCGGTGGCGCCGTCGGTGCGCATCCGCACGGCGCAGAACCTGTTCATCGTCTATGGCCGCATGCCCCAGCTCAAGGGCAGTTTCGTCGGCCTGAAGAGCGACAACAACGGGCAGGTCAAGCAGATCTGGGAACTCACCGAGAAGGAAGCCCTGGACTACGTACGCCGGCCGGACGCGCGCTTCCCGCAATAGCCGCCGCGGCTCGCCCCGGGAGGTGCGCATGAGCGAGCCGACCGCCCACGGCAGCCATGGCGGCTGCGCGCATCATCATCACCTGCCGTTCGGCGGCGGCCTGCTCAGCCGCGACGAGCAGCGCCGCGCCGCCCGCCAGCTGAGCCTGGCGATGCTCGCCCTTGGCCTGTTGCTGCTCGGCCTGGCCTGGCGCTGGCTGGCGGCGGACCAGGCCGGGGTCAGCCAGATCCTGCTCGGCGTCGCGTCGCTGCTGGTGGCGCTGCCGGTGGCCCGCTCGGCCTGGGACAGCCTGCGGCATCCGAGCCTGCACGGCGTCACCGACCAGTTGATCGCGCTGGCCATGCTCGGCGCCTGGGCCAGCGGCGACCTGCTGACCGCCGCGCTGCTGCCGATCATCATGATCTTCGGCCACGTGCTGGAGGAGCGTAGCGTGATCGGCTCCCAGGAGGCCATCGCCGCCCTCGGCGAGCTGACCCGCAGCCATGCCCGGCGGATCGAGGCCGACGGCAGCCTGAGCGAGGTGGACAACGCCAGCCTGCGGCCGGGCGACCAGGTGGAAGTGCGCGCCGGTGACCGGGTTCCGGCCGACGGGCGGGTCCTGCAAGGCCAGGCCAGTCTCGACACCGCGCCGATCACCGGCGAGTCGGTGCCGCTCGAGGTGGCGCCGGGGATGGAGGTCTACGGCGGCGCGATCAACCTCGACGGCCTGCTGCGCATCGAGATAACCCGTACCGGCGAGGCCTCGACCCTGGGCAAGGTGATCGGCCTGATGCAGCAGGCCGAGCGCGCCAAGCCGCCGATCACCCGCCTGCTGGAGCGCTACGCCGGGCAGTACATGTTGCTGGTGTTGCTTATCGCCGCGGTCACCTGGTTCGTCACCAACGATGCCCAGGCCATGCTCGCCGTGCTGGTCGCCGCCTGTCCCTGCGCCCTGGTGCTGTCCGCCCCGGCCACGGCTATCGCCGGGATCGCCGTGGCCGCCCGTCATGGCATCCTGATCCGCAGCTCGGCCTTCCTCGAGGAACTGGCGGACCTGACTTCGCTGGTGGTCGACAAGACCGGCACCCTGACCCACGGCAGCCTGCGTCTGCAGGCGCTGCGCCTGGCCGATGCCGCCGAGGAGGCGTCGGTGCTGCGCCTGGCCGCCAGCCTCGGCGCCGCCAGCAGCCATCCGGTGAGCCGAGCGCTGGCGGCCCTGGCGGCGCACGATGCCTATCATCCATTGAGCGATATCCGCGAACGTCAGGGGTTCGGCGTGGTCGCACGAACAGCGGCGGGCGAAGCCGCCCTCGGCCGGCCCGAGCTGTTCCAGCAACTGGGCATCGACGCCGGCGAGGTGCCGGCGCACGAGGGACCGATCGCCGGAATCGCCCTGGACGGGCGCTTCCTCGGCTGGCTGCTGCTGGCCGACAGCGTACGCGCGGAGGCCGCCGAGGCCCTGGCCGATCTACGCGAACTGGGTCTGGGCCGGCAACTGTTGCTGACCGGCGATCGCCAGGCGGTGGCCGACGCCGTGGCCAAGCAGGTGGGGATTCGCCAGTTGGTGGCGCAGGCGTTGCCGGAGGACAAGTTGCGCCAGGTCGGCGCGGAGATCGGCAGCGGTTTCCGGCCGATGGTGGTCGGCGACGGCATCAACGATTCGCTGGCGCTGAAGGCCGGTGTGGTCGGGGTGGCAATGGGTGCCGGCGGCGCCGACATCGCCCTGGCCTCGGCGGATATCGTGCTGATCGGCAGCGACCTGCGCCGGCTCGGCACCTGCGTGCGGCTCAGCCGGCAATGCCGGCGGACCCTGCAGGTCAACGTGGCGATCGGCCTCGGCTGGACCCTGGCGATCGTCGCCGCGGCAGCCTTTGGCCTGCTCGGCGCGGCCGGGGCGATGGTCGCGGCGCTGCTGCACAACCTCAGCACCTTGCTGGTGCTGGGCAATGCCGGACGCCTGCTGCGTTTCGAGGAGCCCCTCGGGCAGCCCCGGCCGGCCGTGGAGGGACGCGAAGAGGAGGGTACACCGTGAGGCAGGCGCAAACGCGACGCAACGGCTGGCGCTGGCTGGCCCTGGCGGTCGGCACGCTGTCCGCGCTGAGCCTGGCCGAGGCGTCGATGGCGCGCTGGCCGGCAGGCTGGCAGGTCAGCGACCTGCCCGCCGCGCAGCCCGGCCAGGCCGGCGCCGGCCAGCGCCAGCGCGCGGTCAAGTTGCAGGCAGACGGCTCCCAGGCACTGGTGATGGAAGTGACGCGGATGCCCCTGCAGAGCGGGCAGGCAGTGAACCTGGAGAAAGTCCTCGGGCACATGCGCAAGCTGGTGCAGATCGAGTTCCTGCGCAACGGCCTGCAGACCGCCTGCACCTCGCCGCAGCCGTCCACCACCGGCGGGCTGGCGGCGCTGGAGACCACCTGCACCATTCGCCAGCGCGGCGCCGTGGTGATGAAGCAGACCTTGCTCACCGCGGCCGGCAAGACCTCGGCCTATTCGCTGTCCTATGCCGGCCTGGCCGAGGCCTACGACGCCAGTCAGGCGGAAATCCGCGCGGTACGGGAAAGCCTGCGCTTCGAGTGAGCGAAATCGGACGCGGTCGGGGCGGGGCTGGAGTGTCGGCGGATACCGCCTGCGGCGCTATTCGCCCTACGGAGGGTTGCATTGGGGTAGGGCGGATAACCGCTTGCGGTTATCCGCCTTGCGTCTGTCGCGGATCATTTCTTCCCGGCGTTCTGCAGGATCTGCAGGGCCTGGGTGGTGGCGGTGATGCAGCCCTTGGTGTCGCCGCTGGCCTGGTCCTGCCTGGCCTTGGCCTGGAGTTCCTTGACCTCGGTGACCCGCGCACCGGTGACCGAGGTCTTGCCGCGCACGGCGAGGATATCGTCCAGCTTCTGCAGGTTGGCGCCGCACAGGTCGGTGCTTTCGGCGGCTTGGGCGGTACCGCCGAGCAGGGCGGCGGCGATGAGCAGGGTACGCACGATCATGGCAGTTCTCCTTTGTGGGCCGGGTGGCCGGACGGGGGAGAGACGACAGGCTCCTGGGAGTCTTCTCCGCATGCCCAGTATCTGACCGGAGCGTCGCCGGAATGGTTCGGTCGCTCAGCCGTTGCCCCAGGGCGGGATCGACAGCGCCTGCTGGAGATGCTGGATGAACGCCTTGACCTTCGGCGACATCGCCGCCGCCCGCGAATACATCGCGTAGATCACGTCGTCGAGTGGGCGCAGGCTGGGCGCGGCGTCCACCAGGCGGCCGTTCTTGAGGTCCTCGGCGACGATGAACAGCGGCAGCAACGCCAATCCCTGGCCGCGCAGGGCGGCGTCGCGCATGGCCTGGCCGTTGTTGCTGCTGAAGCGTCCGCGTGGCGAGACGGCGCGGGGCTTGGCACCGGGGAACGCCGGTTCGAAGGTCCAGACCTGGCTCGGCGTGGCGTTGTTGTAGCCCAGGCACTCGTGCTGCATCAGTTGTTCGAGGGTGTCCAGCGTGCCGTGGCGTTCCGCGTAGTCGGGGCTGCAGCAGACCACCCGCTGGCTGTTGGCCAGCGGCCGGGCGATCAGCGAACTGTCGTCCAGGCGGGTGACGCGGATGCTCAGGTCGTAGCCTTCCTTCTCGAAGTCGGTGAGGCGGTCGTCCATCTGCAGGACGATCTCCAGGCGCGGGTGCTGGCTCATGAAGTCGGCGATGATCGGCGACAGCCAGAGGGTGCCGAAGCTCATCGGGGTGACGATGCGCAATTCGCCGCACAGGTCGTTCTCGCGCAGGGCGACGATCTCCGCGGCGTTGTTGAGTTCCTGCAGCGAGGCCTTGGCGGCCTTGTAGAAGAAATGCCCGGCCTCGGTCGGCTCGACGTTGCGCGTGGTGCGATAGAGCAGGCGGACGCCGAGGCGTCGTTCGAGATCGCTGACGCGCTTGCTGATCACCGACTTGGACAGGCTCATGCGCTCGGCCGCCGACGTCACGCTGTTGAGTTCGGCGACGTTGAGGAAGGCTTCGATATCGTCGAAGCGCAGGCTCATCGGTGGGCCCACGATACAGTGGCAATCGCTCGACGCATTCTCGGCTCCTCCTGGTCGTTTTCCTTGGGCTTTCTATCCGCTTGATTCGCAAGCTAAATCGATCCAGCCCTGAGCAAGCTTACCCAATCGAAAGGCGCCGCAGCGTTCGTTCTCAGCGAAAACGGTTTTCGCCTGGACGCGCTACCGGGAAGGCCGCCGGGGCTTTTACCCTGTAGTCGCGACTCGTCGCTCCGTGGCCGACCGCACCTGCCCGCCCCCGTAGGCGGCCACGGATTTCCTTGCGCCTTCTAGACTGGAAGCCAACCCGCCGCATCAACCCCGAACGAGAAACCAGCATGTCGAGTCGCTTCATCGCCGCCTGGTCCGCGGCCAACCGTTGCCTGGAGGTGCGGGGCCGGGCATGGAAGGGCTGAAACTCTACGCCCGCTTGCTCTGGCGGCCGCCGCGGGAAACCCTGCTGTTCGCCCTGCGCACCGTCGCCGCCGGGCTGCTGACCCTCTACCTGGCCTTCCTCTTCGACCTGGAGCAGCCGAAGTGGGCGCTGATGACCGTGGTCATCGTCAGCCAGCCGCTGGCCGGGATGGCTCTAAAGCGCAGCTTCGCCCAGGTCGTCGGTACCTTCGCCGGCGCCGTGGTGGCGGTGCTGATCATGGCGCTGTTCGCCCAGCAACCGTTGCCGTTCTTCGTCGCCCTGGGACTCTGGCTGGCGCTCTGCACCGCCGGCGGCACCTTGCTGCGCTACACCGACTCGCACGCCTTCGTGCTCAGCGGTTTCACCGCGGTGATCGTCGCCGTGCTGTCGATTCCCGATCCGGAAAACACCTTCATGCTCGCCGTGGTGCGGCTCACCGAGACCCTGCTGGGCGTCGCCTGCGTGGCCCTGGTCAGCCTGCTCAGCGCGCGTCCGCAGGCGGTGGCGAAGGGCTACTTCGCCCAGGTCGACGGCCTGATCCGCAGTACCGCGCGGCACGCCGCGGCGGTGATCCGCGGCGACGAGGGCGACGAGTCGTTCAACCAGCGGCAGATGCAACTGGTCGCCAGCATCACCGCGCTGGACGGCCTGCGCCGGCACCTCTATTTCGACGCGCCGAACCTGCGCCGCGCCGATGGCCTGGTGCAGTTGCTGGGCAACCTGCTGGTGCTGATGGCCTCGCGGCTGTTGCTGCTGCGCCAGCATCGCCTGCTGGTGCGGGCGCACTGGGTCGGGCCGTTGCCGGCGGATATCCAGGCGCTGCTGGATCGTGCGCTGCGGGTGCTGGACGCGCTGGCCGAGCAGGGGCGGGCGGTACCCTCCGAGGTGCTGGAGGAGTTCCAGGCGGTGCGCCAGGCCTTCGATGCCGCGGCGACGCGCGCGGAGTCCTACGACGAGGCGCTGAGCCCGGCGCTGCGCCCGCAGGTGGCGATCCTGCGCTGGGAATACGCGCGGCTGTTCCAGCGCCTGGGCGAAGTGCTCGAACTCAACGATGCGATCCAGTCCGGCCGCCAGGCCAGCAGTTTCTACCGCCGTGGCCAGGCGCAGGCGCTGCACCTGGACTGGGCGCTGGCCTCGATGAACGCCGTGCGCGCTTTCGTCGCCTTGTCCTGCGCCGCCTGGCTGTGGATCACCAGCGCCTGGAACGGCGCCCTCAGCAGCCTGCTGCTGGTCGGCGTGATGTGCTCGCTGATGGCGACCTTCCCGCGTCCGCTGCTGGCGGCGCAGAACTTCCTGCGCGGGCTGCTGCTGGCGATCCTGATCTCGGCGGCGCTGCTGTTCGTGCTGTTGCCGGCATCCGCCGACTTCGAGTGGCTGGCGCTGTGGATGGCGTTGCTGCTGTACGTGGTCGCGGTCGGCCTGAGCAGCCCGCTGAGCGCCGGGATCGCCATGGGCATCGGCCTGGAGACCCTGCTGATGGTGGCGCCGCAGAATATCGCGGTCTACTACAGCAACGCTTCGCAGTGGTTCGAGTTCGTCGGCGGCTTCCTCGCCGCGGCGGTCCTCGCCGTGCTGGTGTTCGCTCTGGTCTATCCGTTCCGCGCCGACCCGCGCCTGCGCCGGCTGCTCTACCTGTCGCGCCAGGACGTCGCGGAAATGTCGCGCTGCGAGGCCAGCGAGGCGCAGCGCTTCGCCTTCGAGACGCGGATGATCGATCGCCTGGCGGTGATGGTCGGCCTGCTGCCGGCGAGCCAGGAGCCGGCTGCGGCGGAACGTTTCCAGTGCGCCCTGGGCTGCGTGGTGATGGGCGTGGCGTTGAACCGCCTGCGCGAGCCGCTGCATGACGCCGGGGTGGTGCCGCTGGAGTTGCAGCCGCTGCTGGGCGAGGCGCTGCGCGAGGTCGCCGCCTACATAGCCGGCGGCGCGGACGCCCCGCGGCAGGACCTCGCCCTGGCCGCCCTGCGGCGTTTCGGCCGGGGCCTGGAGGCCTTGCTGGCGCAGCCGTCGAAGGACCTCGGGGCGACGCGGCAGCGCTTCATCATGAATGTCGCGGTACTGATCCTGCAGCAGTCGCTGCAACGCTATCGGACGCTGCTGGAGGAGGACCGCGGCGCACCGGCGGTCGTCGAAGAACCAGAAGAGGAGGGCGGACATGCCCGCTGATGTCGAGATCGGGGGCGCCTACCTGCCGCCGATCGCCCAGGCGCTGCTGCTGGCCTGGCTGATCCTGCTGCTGCTCAACCCGCTGTTGCGGCGCTTCGGCGTGTTGCAGCGGGTCTGGCACGAAGCGCTGTTCCAGGGCGCGTTGTACTGCGCGATCTGCGCCGGTCTGATCCTGTGGATGGGGGAGATGTCCCGATGAACCTGTTGCAAGGCAAATGGCCGCGCCTGGCCACCCTGCTGGTGGTGCTGGTGGCGGCGGCACTGGTGTTCCTCGCCTGGGAACGCTACACCCGCACGCCGTGGACCCGTGACGCGCGGGTCCGCGCCGATGTGGTGACGCTGTCGGCGGACGTTTCCGGGCTGATCACCCGGTTGCCGCTGAGCGACAACCAGCCCGTGGAGAAGGGCGAGCTGCTGCTCAGCATCGATCCGGCGCGCTATGAACTGGCGGTGCTGCGCGCCGAGCGCGCGGTGAACGTGGCGCGGGCGGCGCTGGGCGAGTCGCGCGCGGCGATCGAGGCCAGCCAGGCCCAGTTGCGCCAGCGCCGCAGCGAGGCGCAGCGGCGCTCGGCATTGCAGAAGCGCTCGATGCTATCGGTGGAAGAGAACGAAAAGGCCCAGACCGACGTCAGCCTGGCCCAGGCCGAGTTGCTGAGGAACCAGGCCAGCCTCGGCCTGGCCCAGGCCAACGTGGAGCTTGCCGAAGCCGCCTTGCAGCAGGCCCGTCTCGACCTCGAACGTACCCAGGTACGCGCCCCGGTCAGCGGCTACGTGACCAACCTGCAGACCCGCGAAGGCGACTACGCCCACGCCGGGGTGCCATTGCTGGCGCTGGTGGACCGCGATTCGTTCTATGTCAGCGGATACTTCGAGGAGACCAAGTTGCCGGGCATCCGCGTCGGCAGCCGGGCGCGGGTGGAACTGATGAGCGGCGAGCGCTTCGACGGGCGCGTGCAGAGCATCGCCCATGCCATCACCGACCGGGAGAATGCCGAGGGCTCGCGCCTGCTGGCGAACATCAACCCGAGCTATACCTGGGTCAAGCTGGCCCAGCGAATTCCGGTGCGCATCGCCATCGATCCCGCCTATCGCCAGCGCAACACCTTGCGCGCCGGCGTGACCGCGACCATCCGGGTGCTGCCCGCGGAGGACACCGCGAAAGTCGATTCCGCGGCGCCCGGGACTGCCGTGCGGCCTTGAGTCAGGCCGAACCGGTCAGTCTGTGCCGGTCATGGCTCAGGGTTGTTCGCGGACGATTTCCGCCAGTTGCAGGATCAATCGCTCGTCAGCCTGGTTGCCGCTCTGCTGGCGGAATTGCCTGGCCTCCTCGCGGGCGCGCTGGAAGGCCGCATCGACGCTGGCCTGGCCATGGCTGTCGCGAATCCACAGGTAGAGGCCCATGACCAGGCTCTGCAGGGTGGCCAGGTCGCTGCTCTGGGCATTCAGCGCATCGATGAGTTGCTGTTTGGAAAACGCTTGCATGGTTGATCTCCGATCAATGGCGCCGCAAGGGCGCGGTTCGCCCCGGCGGTCGCCGGGGTGCGCGGAGCATGTGGAAAGTGCGGAGAGGCTGGCCAGCTTAGGCCAAGTCATTCAAATGATTAGGGAATTTTCTGACTTTCAGTGACCTTTCGACTGTTTTCGACGGCGGGCGATCGCTACGTTTTCATCGAACCGTCACCAAACCGTCATGAAGACGCGCCTAGCATTCGCGGTATTTCGGCATGACGTGGAGAGCAGCGCATGGACTCCTATGGCGATACCTCGGGCCGCATCGGTCGCGACTGGCTCGATCGACACGACGAAGAGCTGGAGCAGGAACTGCTCGACGACGAGCTGAACCTGGACGAGCTGTTCGGTCCCGAGCAGGAGGATGCGCCCGGCGAATTGAGTCGGCGCCGCTATTTCCGCGAACTGTTCCGCCTGCAACGGGAACTGGTGAAACTGCAGAACTGGGTGGTGCACACCGGGCACAAGGTGGTGATTCTCTTCGAGGGGCGCGACGCGGCGGGCAAGGGCGGCGTGATCAAGCGCATCACCCAGCGCCTCAACCCGCGGGTCTGCCGGGTCGCCGCGCTGCCCGCGCCGAACGACCGCGAGCAGACCCAGTGGTATTTCCAGCGCTACGTCTCGCACCTGCCGGCCGGCGGCGAGATCGTCCTGTTCGACCGCAGCTGGTACAACCGTGCCGGGGTCGAGCGGGTCATGGGTTTCTGCAACGACGAACAATACGAGGAATTCTTCCGCAGTGTGCCGGAGTTCGAAAAGATGCTGGCGCGCTCGGGCATCCAGTTGCTCAAGTACTGGTTCTCCATCTCCGACGCCGAGCAGCACCTGCGCTTCCTCAGCCGTATCCACGATCCGCTCAAGCAGTGGAAGCTCAGCCCGATGGACCTGGAGTCGCGGCGGCGCTGGGAGGCCTACACCAAGGCCAAGGAAACCATGCTCGAACGCACCCACATCCCCGAGGCGCCCTGGTGGGTGGTACAGGCCGACGACAAGAAGCGCGCGCGGCTGAACTGCATCCACCACCTGTTGCAGCAGATGCCCTACCGGGAAGTTCCGCAGCCGCCGGTACACCTGCCGGAGCGCCTGCGCCACGCCGATTACGTCAGGCATCCGACGCCCGGCGAGATCATCGTGCCGGAAGTCTACTGAGCCAGTAGGCGCCGCGTACTTCGCTCACTCGGGTTCTTCCTTGTTCCTCCGGCCGCGCCTGTGGATGACGCTGGCGCCTCGACCGCGCGCGTTGCCGCCTGGCTCGCGCGAGCGCTTAAATTTCCTCCTTCACATGACGTTCCTCTGAGAACAACTCCGTGTCTCGAGTCCGATCATGCCCCTGTTGAATTCCCTGACTGTATTGCCGTTGCCTGGCGGGCAGCGTTTGAGTGGCGACGAAACCGATAGCCGGCTCAGCCTTGCCCTGGATGGTGCGTTGCTGTTGCGCCTGCGCCTGGAGCGCACAGACACGGAAATACGGCTGGCGGTGGAGGAGCTTCCCGGCGGCGATGCCGAGCATGCGTTGTGGGCCGCCAGCTACTGGCTGTTCGCCCGCGATCCGGATTGCCAGCGGCTCGTCTGGTCGCTGTCCTGGGAGCCCGAAGAGTCCCTGGCGAAGGGGATGCTGACAGGAGCCGCCGCAGCGGGCACCTATGTCTGCGAGAGGGGCCGGTTCTGGCAGTTGCCATGGCCCTGGCTGCCGCTTGCCCAGCCGTGCTATCCCCAGTCGATGCAACTTACCGATGGAAAGCGTCATCCACTGCGCCGGCCGAAGCCCAGGGGAGAGGTCTATCGGCGCTTCGATGCGCGATTGGGGTGCTGGATATCCTTGCGTACCTTGGACATCGAGAGGGACCTGGAACGTTTTCATCGCTGGCAGAACTCGCCCAGGGTGGCGGAGTTCTGGCAGGAAGATGGAAGCCTGGAACAACATCGCGAGCGTTTGCGCCAGCTCGAAGCGGATCCTCATGCACTGGGGCTCATCGGCTGTTTCGACGATGAGCCCTTCGCCTATTTCGAGGCTTACTGGGCGAAGGAGGATCGCATCGCGCCGTTCTACGCGGCCGAAGACTACGACCGCGGGATCCACATGCTGGTCGGCGAGGAGGCCCACCGGGGGCCGCACAAGGTCGCCTGCTGGCTATCGGCACTGGTCCACTACCTGTTTCTCGACGACCCGCGCTCGCAGCGAGTGGTGGCGGAACCGCGCGCGGATAACGCGCGGATGATCGGTCACATGCACAACCTGTGCTTCCACTGCGAGAAGGAGTTCGACTTTCCGCACAAGCGGGCGGCACTGATGATCATCGGCCGCGAACGGTTCTTCGAGCGCTGTCGCCTGGCCTGACGGGGCGGGAAGAAGAAGGTCGAGGCGTCCGGCGGACGCCAACAGAAGAACGGGCAGGCGCAATGCCTGCCCTTGTGTCTCAGCGACGCGCGCTCAGGTTCGTCAGATTGTCGCCCTGGCGCTCGGCGGTGACCTTGCGGCAGTGCACCAGGGCGTCGCGGATCATGAAGTTGACCAGGGTCGGCGAGACGCCCAGTTCCTTGGCGATGTCCTTCTGCGGCACGCCGTGCAGGCGGTACATCTCGAAGGCGTAGCGGGTGCGCTTGGGCAGCTCGGTGAGGGCATCCGCGATGTGTTCGAGGGTCGCGTAGTTGATGTGCGAGGTTTCCGGCGAGGCGCCCTGGATCACCACGTTCAGGCCTTCTTCCTCCGGCCCCGAGTATTTCTGTTCGAGCGCCTGCTTGCGGTAGTGATCGATGGCCAGGTTGCGGACGATCTGGAACAGGTAGCTGAGCTGTGCCTTGAACGACGAAGTGATCTGCGGCGCCGACTGGAGCCTGAAGAACGCATCCTGGACCACATCTTCGGCTCGCGAGCGGCAACCGGTAATGCGGGCGGCGATCTTCACCAGGATCGTACGGTTATCGACGAATGCCTGGAGGAGCGGGGTATCGCATCTGCGGGTAGACAGTTGTTCCGACATGGAAATCACCTTGCTGCGGAGGGGGCTGCAGAGCACTGGCGGTGGGGTAAGACCCACACATGGCGCAACAAATTATGTTGAATGATAATGATTGTCAATTACGAAGAAATAACCAATCTCACCTTTATTCGTGAATGGTCCGCATGCTGGCAAATAGCCGCTGCGAATGATGGAGGGGAGAAATTCTTCGGCGTTTCAGAAGGATGGCCGCGCCAATGTTGCAGTCATGCGTCGCAGACGAAATTTTTTTAATAATCTTTAGGGATGGTCTGAAGTAGCCATGCATTTCCGGCTGACTTCAGCCTCCGCCGATTTTGAAAGCGGCAAACCGATCAAAAACGATCAGATAACCAGCTCATTTCGGTGTTTCTAGCCGCCGAGAACACCTCGCGGCGGCCATTTCCTGCATTACAGGCGCACCTCTCCTGCATTGGTCAGCAAATGTCGGCGTGCCATCCACAGGTTCGACAACGCGAACAGCGTCACCAGTTGCGCAGTATTCTTGGCCAAGCCACGGAAGCGCGTCTTCACATAACCGAACTGCCGCTTGATCACCCTAAACGGGTGCTCAACCTTGGCCCGTACCTGAGCCTTGGCTTTCTCGATCTTGCGTCTGGCTTTGTACAGCGCGCTGCTCTTGCCCAGCTTTTTGTAAGTGCTGCGCCGTGCTGCCACCTGCCAAATCACTTCGCGGCCATCATGCTCGGCACGCTTCTCGACGCCGGTATAACCCGCATCGGCGCAGACCACGTTTTCCTCGCCATGCAGCAACTTGTCGACCTGGGTGACGTCCGCCACGTTAGCCGCCGTACCTACCACGCTATGCACCAGGCCCGATTCGTCATCGACGCCGATGTGGGCCTTCATGCCAAAGTAATACTGGTTGCCCTTCTTGGTCTGGTGCATCTCTGGGTCGCGCTTGCCGTCTTTGTTCTTGGTCGAACTCGGCGCATTGATCAGCGTGGCATCGACGATGGTGCCTTGGCGCAGCGACAGGCCACGGTCACCCAGGTAGCCATTGATCACGGCCAGGATGCCAGCAGCCAGTTCGTGTTTCTCCAGCAGGCGACGGAAGTTGAGGATGGTGGTTTCGTCGGGGATACGCTCCAGGCTCAGCCCCGCGAACTGCCGCAGGATGGTGGTCTCGTACAGTGCCTCCTCCATCGCTGGATCGCTATAACCGAACCAGTTTTGCATTAGATGAACCCGCAGCATTGCCATCAACGGGTACGCCGGACGGCCACCTTCACCCTTGGGGTAATGCGGCTCGATCAGGGCAATCAACCCCTTCCACGGCACCACCCGATCCATCTCGATCAGGAACAGCTCTTTGCGGGTCTGCTTGCGCTTGCCGGCGTACTCGGCATCGGCGAAGGTCATCTGCTTCATCAGAAAACTCGGTGGGTGGCGTTCGGCTATTTTGCCAAAATCAGAAAGTCTTTTTCAGACTGTCCTTAGGAATCAGCTAGTTAGAAATCGGTATTGACCGCCTCGCCGCTCCTGCCGGCGTTCCGCGCAAGAACTGCGCGAAGGCGCTGCGACAACCGTTCCCGGCTGCTCCATGGCGTACATCGCTATCGCCGATGCGGCGATAGCGCCGGGCACAACCCATCAGAATGGATAGGGGTTGGCGTCCTTTCGCACAATGCTCCGCGGTTGCCCGGAGATTGCGGTTACATGCGCTAATTATTTGCCGTTGTTATCCGTTCCCCTCTGTGACAGCGCGGGCAGGTGCCCGGCGCCCCGGCGTGCGCAGCAGGAGACGGAAATGCCGATCGATCATGGGAAAGCGCTCTGCCCCGGACGAGGGCCACGACAGCGGCGCAAGGAGGTCGGCAGGTGAGCCCGGCCGTTTCCCTGCAATTGTTCTGCCTGCCTTATTCGGGGGCCAGCGCCACGCTGTTCCGCCACTGGCAGCCCAGCCTGCCGGGCTGGATCCGCTTGTTGCCCCTGGAATTGCCGGGGCGCGGCCTCCGCTTCGGCGAGGCCCTGCATACCGATGCCGCCAGCCTGGTCGCGCAATTGGCCAGCGAGCTGCAAGGCACCCTCGACAGCGCTTCTCCCTACGCCTTCTTCGGCCACAGCCTGGGCGGGCTGCTGGCCTTCGAACTGGCCCATGCCATGCGTCGGCGCGGCCTCGAAGGGCCGCTGGCGCTATTCCTCTCCGGTGTATCCCCGCCCGCCGAAAACGATGTCAGCGGCTACCGGCGCGCCAAGGCCGACGCCGAACTGGTTGCCGCGTTGCGCGACTACCGGGGTACTCCGGAGGCCGTCCTCAACGATCCGTCGCTGATGCAGATGCTGTTGCCAGTGGTGCGAGCGGACTTTCTCGTCACCGGCAGCTACCGCTACCAGGCGCATGGGCCGCTGGACGCGGCGCTGCACCTGTTCGGCGGACGCGAGGACAGCCTGCGCAGCGCCGAGTTGCTCGGCTGGCTGCATGAGGCCGGGGGCGACTTCACCCTCGACCTGCTCGACGGGCAGCACTTTTTCATCCGCGAACAGCAGGGGCAGTTGCTGCGCCTGCTGCGTCGCTACGCCGGCCAGCATCTGCTGCGCTGGCACAAGGACAAGGTCCGGGGAAGCATGCGCGCCGCCAGTTGAGGGGTGGCCGCGACGACTGTTTCCGGAGACTCACTAGAACTCGATTGCAAGCCGAATTCAGGCAGGAAAACACATGATGGACGCCTTCGAACTTCCCACCACCCTGGTCCAGGCCCTGCGTCGCCGCGCCGTCCAGGAGCCCGAGCGCCTGGCGCTGCGCTTCCTCGCCGAGGACGATGGCGAAGGCGTGGTCCTCAGCTATCGCGATCTCGACCTGCGCGCGCGGAGCATCGCCGCGGCCCTGCAGGCCCATGCGCAGCTGGGCGATCGCGCGGTGCTGCTGTTTCCCAGCGGCCCCGACTACGTCGCGGCGTTCTTCGGTTGCCTGTATGCCGGGGTCATCGCGGTGCCGGCCTATCCGCCGGAGTCGGCGCGCCGCCATCACCAGGAACGCCTGTTGTCGATCATCGCCGACGCCGAGCCGCGCCTGGTCCTGACCACCGCTGACCTGCGCGAGCCATTGCTGCAGATGAACGCGCAACTGTCCGCCGCCAACGCCCCGCAACTGCTCTGCGTCGACCAGTTGGACCCGGCCGTTGCCGAGGCCTGGGACGAGCCGCAAGTGCGTCCCGAGCACATCGCCTTCCTCCAGTACACCTCCGGTTCAACCGCACTGCCCAAGGGCGTGCAGGTCAGCCATGGCAACCTGGTCGCCAACGAGGTGCTGATCCGCCGAGGCTTCGGCATCGGTGCCGACGACGTGATCGTCAGCTGGCTGCCGCTGTACCACGACATGGGCCTGATCGGCGGCCTGCTGCAACCGATCTTCAGCGGCGTACCCTGCGTGCTGATGTCGCCGCGCTACTTCCTCGAACGTCCGGTGCGCTGGCTGGAAGCCATCAGCCAGTACGGCGGCACCGTCAGCGGCGGTCCCGATTTCGCCTACCGGCTGTGCAGCGAGCGGGTCGCCGAGTCGGCCCTGGAGCGTCTCGACCTGAGCGGCTGGCGGGTAGCCTTCTCCGGTTCCGAGCCGATCCGCCAGGACAGCCTGGAACGCTTCGCCGAGAAATTCGCCGCCAGCCGCTTCGAGGCGTCCAGTTTCTTCGCCTGCTACGGCCTCGCCGAGGCGACCCTGTTCGTCACCGGCGGCCAGCGCGGCCAGGGCATTCCCGCCCTGGCGGTGGATGGCGAGGCGCTGGCGCGCAACCGCATCGCCGAAGGCGCAGGCAGCGTGCTGATGTGCTGCGGCCGCAGCCAGCCGGAACACGCCGTGCTGATCGTCGACGCGGCGAGCGGCGAGGTCCTCGGCGACGACAACGTCGGCGAGATCTGGGCCGCCGGGCCGAGCATCGCCCACGGCTACTGGCGCAACCCGGAAGCCTCGGCGAAGACCTTCGTCGAGCGTGACGGGCGTACCTGGCTGCGCACCGGCGACCTCGGTTTCCTCCGCGACGGCGAACTGTTCGTCACCGGGCGCCTGAAGGACATGCTCATCGTCCGCGGCCACAACCTCTATCCGCAGGACATCGAACGCACCGTCGAGAGCGAGGTGCCGTCGGCGCGCAAGGGCAGGGTCGCGGCCTTCGCGGTCACGGTCGATGGCGAGGAAGGCATCGGCATTGCCGCCGAGATCGGACGCGGCGTCCAGAAATCGGTGCCGGCCCAGGAGCTGATCGACTCGATCCGCCAGGCGGTGGCCGAGGCCTACCAGGAAGCGCCGAAGGTGGTGGCGCTGCTCAATCCCGGCGCCTTGCCGAAGACATCCAGCGGCAAGCTGCAACGTTCCGCCTGCCGCCTGCGCCTGGAAGACGGCAGCCTGGACAGCTATGCGCTGTTTCCCGGCCTCCAGGCCGTGCAGGAAGCGCAGCCGCCGGCAGGCGACGACGAACTGCTGGCACGCATCGGCGAGATCTGGAAGGCCCGGCTGGGCGTGGCGCAGGTAGCGCCGTGCGATCACTTCTTCCTGCTTGGCGGCAATTCCATCGGCGCCGCCCAGGTTGTCGCACAGGTGCGCGACAGTCTCGGCGTTGCCCTCGACCTGCGCCAACTGTTCGAGGCGCCGACCCTGCAGGCCTTCAGCGCCACGGTGGCCCGCCAACTGGCCGCCGGCCTGCCGGCCGAGGCACCGATGGCGCACCTGCCGCGCGGTGTCGACCTGCCGCAGTCGGCGGCGCAGCAGCGTCTCTGGCTGACCTGGCAGATCGATCCGCAGAGCGCCGCCTACAACATCCCCGGCGGCCTGCGCCTGCGCGGAGAGCTGGACGAAGCGGCGCTGCGCGCCAGCTTCCAGCGCCTGGTCGAACGCCACGAAGCGCTGCGCACGCGTTTCCTCGAGCGCGACGGCGCGGCCTTGCAGCGTATCGATGAGCGGGGCGAATTCGCCTGGCAGTTCGTCGACCTCGCCACCCTGGCCGAGCACGAACGCGCCGCGGCTGCCGCGCAGCGCCGCGAAGCCGAGGCGCAGCAGCCGTTCGACCTGGAAAAGGGGCCGCTGCTGCGGATCAGCCTGGTGCGCCTGGACGAACAGGAGCACCAGCTCTGGGTCACCCTGCATCACATCGTCGCCGATGGTTGGTCGCTGAACCTGCTGCTCGACGAATTCTCGCGGCTCTACGCCGAAGCCTGCGGTGGCCAGCCGGCCGACCTGGCGCCGCTGGAACTGCACTACGCCGAATTCGCCGCCTGGCAACGGCAGTGGCTGGACGCGGGCGAGGGCGCCCGCCAACTGGCCTACTGGCGGGAGCGCCTGGGCGACGCGGCGCCGGTGCTGGAACTGGCCACCGACCATCCGCGCACGGCGCGCCAGGCGTCGCCCGCCGCGCGCTACAGCCTGCGGGTCGACGAAGCCCTGGCGCGGGCTATCCGCGAGGCCGCGCTGGACCATGAGGCGAGTGTCTTCATGTGGCTGCTGGCGGCGTTCCAGGCGCTGCTGCATCGCCACAGCGGGCAGGGCGAGATCCGCATCGGCGTGCCCAGCGCCAACCGCCAGCGCCTGGAGACCCAGGGGCTGGTTGGCTTCTTCATCAACACCCTGGTCCTGCGCGGCACGCCCCGGGCGCGCCAGCCGTTCGCCGCGTTGCTCGGCGAGGCTCGCGAGGCGACCCTCGGCGCCCAGGCCAACCAGGACCTGCCGTTCGACCAGGTGCTCGCAGCCTGCGGCCAGGGCGGCCAGTTGTTCCAGGTGTTGTTCAACCACCAGCAGCGCGACCTGTCGGCGTTGCGCCGGCTGCCTGGCCTGCTCGCCGACGAGCTGCCCTGGCACAGCCGTGAAGCCAAGTTCGACCTGCAACTGCAGAGCGAGGAGGACGCTCGCGGTCGCCTGACCCTGAATTTCGACTACGCCGCGGACCTCTTCGACGAGGCCAGCATCCGGCGTTTCGCCGCGCAATACCTGGAGTTGCTGCGCCAGGTCGCGGAAGACCCGCAGCGCTGCCTCGGCGATATCGCCCTGGTCGACGCCGAGCAGGCGGCGCGCCTCGCCGAATGGGGCAGCGCGCCCTGCGAGCCGGCGCGCGCCTTGCTGCCGGAGCTGCTGGAGCGGCAACTGGCGCAGTCCGCCGAACGCGTCGCCCTGGAGTGGGACGGTGGCAGCCTCGGCTACGCCGAACTGCACGCCCGGGCCAACCGCCTGGCCCACTACCTGCGCGACAAGGGCGTCGGCCCGGACGTGCGGGTAGCGATCTGCGCCGAGCGTTCGCCGCAACTGCTGGTCGGTCTGCTGGCGATCGTCAAGGCGGGCGGCGCCTACGTGCCGCTGGACCCGGACTACCCCAGCGAACGCCTGGCCTACATGCTCGCCGACAGCGGCGTCGAGTTGCTACTGACCCAGGCCCATCTGTTCGAGCGCCTGCCTGGCGCGGAGGGCGTCACGCCGATCTGCCTGGACAGCCTCAAGCTCGACAACTGGCCGAGCCAGGCACCGGGCCTGCACCTGCACGGCGACAATCTCGCCTACGTCATCTACACCTCCGGTTCCACCGGCCAGCCGAAGGGCGTGGGCAATACCCACGCGGCGCTGGCCGAGCGCCTGCAATGGATGCAGGCCACCTACGCCCTCGACGGCGACGACGTGCTGATGCAGAAGGCGCCGGTGAGCTTCGACGTGTCGGTGTGGGAGTGCTTCTGGCCGCTGGTCACCGGTTGCCGGCTGGCCCTCGCCGCCCCCGGCGAGCACCGCGATCCGGCGCGCCTGGTGGAACTGGTGCGGCAGTTCGGGGTGACCACGCTGCACTTCGTGCCGCCGCTGCTGCAACTGTTCATCGACGAACCCGGCGTCGCCGCCTGCGGCAGCCTGCGCCGCCTGTTCTCCGGCGGCGAGGCGCTTCCGGCGGAGCTGCGCAACCGCGTGTTGCAACGCCTGCCGGCAGTGGCCCTGCATAACCGCTACGGGCCGACCGAGACCGCCATCAACGTCACCCACTGGCAGTGCCGCGCGGAAGACGGCGAGCGGTCGCCGATCGGCCGGCCGCTGGGCAATGTGGTCTGCCGCGTGCTGGACGCCGAGTTCAACCTGCTGCCGGCCGGCGTCGCCGGCGAGCTGTGCATCGGCGGCCTGGGCCTGGCCCGTGGCTACCTGGGGCGCCCGGCGCTGAGCGCCGAGCGCTTCGTCGCCGATCCGTTCTCGGCCGACGGTGAGCGCCTGTACCGCACCGGCGACCGCGCGCGCTGGAACGCCGACGGCGTGCTGGAATACCTCGGCCGCCTCGACCAGCAGGTCAAGCTGCGTGGCTTCCGCATCGAGCCGGAGGAGATCCAGGCACGCCTGCTGGCGCAGCCGGGGGTGGCCCAGGCGGTGGTGGTGATCCGCGAAGGCGTGGCCGGCAGCCAGTTGGTCGGCTATTACACCGGCGCTGCCGGCGCCGAGGCGGAAGCCGAGCAGAACCAGCGTCTGCGCGCCGCGCTACAGGCCGAACTGCCGGAATACATGGTTCCGGCACAGTTGATGCGCCTGGCGCAGATGCCCCTTGGCCCGAGCGGCAAGCTGGATACGCGGGCGCTGCCGGAGCCGGTCTGGCAGCAGCGCGAGCACGTCGAGCCGCGGACCGAGCTGCAACGGCGCATCGCCGCGATCTGGAGCGAAGTGCTCGGCCTGCCGCGGGTCGGCCTGCGCGACGATTTCTTCGAACTCGGCGGGCATTCCCTGCTGGCCACCCGCATCGTCTCGCGCACCCGCCAGGCCTGCGACGTCGAACTGCCGTTGCGCGCGCTGTTCGAGGCCAGCGAACTGGAGGCCTTCTGCGAACAGGTCCGCGCAGCCCAGGCCGCCGGACGTACCGACAGCCACGGCGCGATCCGCCGCATCGACCGCGAGCAGCCGGTGCCGCTGTCCTACTCGCAGCAGCGCATGTGGTTCCTCTGGCAACTGGAGCCGGACAGCCCGGCCTACAACGTCGGCGGCCTGGCGCGCCTGAGCGGGCCGCTGGACGTGGCGCGCTTCGAGGCCGCGCTACAGGCCCTGGTGCAGCGCCACGAGACCCTGCGCACCACGTTCCCCAGCGTCGACGGCGTGCCGGTACAGCGCGTACATGGCGATGGCGGCCTGCACATGGACTGGCAGGACTTCTCCGCGCTCGACCGCGACAGCCGCCAGCAGCACCTGCAGACCCTCGCCGACAGCGAGGCGCACCGGCCCTTCGATCTTGAGAGCGGGCCGTTGCTGCGGGTCTGCATGGTGAAGATGGCCGAGCGTGAGCACTACCTGGTGGTGACCCTGCACCACATCGTCACCGAAGGCTGGGCGATGGACATCTTCGCCCGCGAACTGGGCGCGCTCTACGAGGCCTTCCTCGACGACCGCGAATCGCCGCTGGAGCCGTTGCCGGTCCAGTACCTGGACTACAGCGTGTGGCAGCGCGAGTGGCTGGAGAGCGGCGAGCGCCAGCGCCAGCTCGACTACTGGAAGGCCCAGCTGGGCAACGAGCATCCGCTGCTCGAACTGCCGGGCGACCGGCCACGCCCGCCGGTGCAGAGCCACCAGGGCGACCTCTACCGCTTCGACCTGAGCCCCGAGCTGGCCGAGCGCGTGCGGCGCTTCAACGCCGCCCGCGGACTGACCATGTTCATGACCATGACCGCCACCCTTGCGGCCTTGCTCTACCGCTACAGCGGCCAGCAGGACCTGCGCATCGGCGCGCCGGTGGCGAACCGCATCCGCCCGGAGAGCGAAGGGCTGATCGGCGCCTTCCTCAATACCCAGGTGCTGCGCTGCCGGCTCGACGGACAGATGAGCGTCGGTGAGCTGCTGGAGCAGGTGCGGCAGACCGTGATCGATGGCCAGTCGCACCAGGACCTGCCGTTCGACCACCTGGTGGAAGCCCTGCAACCGCCGCGCAGCGCCGCCTACAACCCGTTGTTCCAGGTGATGTGCAACGTTCAGCGCTGGGAGTTCCAGCAAACCCGGCAACTGGCCGGGATGACCGTCGAGTACATCGCCAACGATGCGCGGGCGACCAAGTTCGACCTCAACCTGGAGGTCACCGACCTCGACCAGCGCCTCGGCTGCTGCCTGACCTACAGCCGCGACCTGTTCGACGAACCGCGCATCGCGCGGATGGCCGGACACTGGCAGAACCTGCTGGAGGCGCTGCTGGGCGACCCGCAGCGGCGCATTGCCGAATTGCCGCTGTTCGCCGCCGAGGAGCGGAAGCAACTGCTGCTCGCCGGCACGGCCGGCGAGGCAGGGCTCCAGGACACCCTCCATGGCCTGTTCGCCGCCCGCGTGGCGGCCAGCCCCCAGGCCCCGGCGCTGACCTTCGCCGGACAGACCCTGAGCTATGCCGAACTCGATGCCCGCTCCAACCGTCTGGCGCGCGTCCTGCGCAGTCACGGCGTCGGCCCGGAAGTGCGGGTCGGCCTGGCCCTGGAGCGTTCGCTGGAGATGGTCGTCGGCCTGCTGGCGATCCTCAAGGCCGGCGGCGCCTACGTGCCGCTGGACCCGGAATATCCGCTGGAGCGCCTGCAATACATGATCGAGGACAGCGGCGTACGCCTGCTGCTCAGCCACGCGGCGCTGTTCGAGGCTCTCGGCGAGCTGCCGGCGGGCGTGGCGCGCTGGTGCCTCGAGGAGGACGGCCCGGCGCTGGACGCCGAGGACCCCGCGCCGCTGGCAGCGCTGAGCGGTCCGCAGCACCAGGCCTACCTGATCTATACCTCCGGCTCCACCGGCAAGCCGAAGGGCGTGGCGGTCTCCCACGGCGAGATCGCCATGCACTGCGCCGTGGTGATCGAGCGCTTCGGCATGCGCGCCGAGGATTGTGAACTGCACTTCTATTCGATCAACTTCGACGCCGCCAGCGAGCGCCTGCTGGCCCCGTTGCTGTGCGGCGCCCGCGTGGTGCTGCGGGCCCAGGGCCAGTGGGGCGCGGAGGAAATCTGCGAGCTGATCCGCGCGGAGGGCGTGAGCATCCTCGGCTTCACCCCGAGCTACGGCAGCCAGCTCGCCCAGTGGCTGGAGAGCCAGGGCCGGCAGTTGCCGGTGCGCATGTGCATCACCGGCGGCGAAGCGCTGACCGGCGAGCACCTGCAACGGATTCGCCAGGCCTTCGCCCCGGCGTCGTTCTTCAATGCCTACGGACCGACCGAAACGGTGGTCATGCCGCTGGCCTGCCTGGCTCCCGAACGCCTGGAGGAGGGTGCCGCCAGCGTGCCGATCGGCAGCGTGGTCGGCGCGCGGGTCGCCTACATCCTGGATGCCGACCTGGCCCTGGTGCCGCAGGGCGCGACCGGCGAACTCTACGTCGGCGGCGCCGGCCTGGCGCGCGGCTACCATGAGCGTCCGGCGCTCAGCGCCGAGCGCTTCGTGCCCGATCCCTTCGCTGCCGAGGGCGGCCGCCTGTACCGCACCGGCGACCTGGTGCGCCTGTGCGACAACGGCCAGGTGGAATATGTCGGCCGCATCGACCACCAGGTGAAGATCCGTGGCTTCCGCATCGAACTGGGCGAGATCGAGGCGCGCCTGCTGGAGCATCCGCAGGTTCGCGAAGCGCTGGTCCTGGCGCTCGACAGCCCGAGCGGCAAGCAGTTGGCCGGTTATGTCGCCAGCGCGGTGGCCGAGCAGGACGAGGACGCCCAGGCGGCGCTGCGCGAGGCGCTGAAAACGCACCTCAAGCAGCAATTGCCGGACTACATGGTGCCGGCCCACCTGCTGTTGCTCGCCAGCCTGCCGCTGACCGCCAACGGCAAGCTCGACCGCCGCGCGCTGCCGGCGCCCGACCCGGCGCTCAACCGGCAGGCCTACGAGGCCCCGCGCAGCGTGCTGGAGCAGCAACTGGCCGGGGTCTGGCGCGAGGTGCTGAACGTCGAGCGGGTAGGCCTCGGCGACAACTTCTTCGAACTGGGCGGCGATTCGATCCTGTCGATCCAGGTGGTCAGCCGCGCCCGCCAGCTCGGCATCCACTTCAGCCCCCGCGACCTGTTCCAGCACCAGACCGTGCAGAGCCTCGCCGCGGTGGCCCGGCACAGCCAGGCCAGCCAGGCCGAGCAGGGGCCGGTGCAGGGCGACAGCGCGCTGACGCCGATCCAGCACTGGTTCTTCGACCTGCCGCTGGCGCGCCGCGAGCACTGGAACCAGTCGCTGCTGTTGCAGCCGCGGCAGGCCCTCGACCTCGGCCTGCTGCGCAAGTCCCTGCAACGCCTGGTCGAACAGCATGACGCCCTGCGCCTGGCGTTCCGCCAGGTCGACGGCGAGTGGCTGGCGCAGCATCGTCCGCTGCGCGAACAGGAACTGCTCTGGCACGTTCCGGTGCAATCCTTCGACGAATGCGCCGAGCTGTTCGCCAAGGCCCAGCGCAGCCTCGACCTCGAACAGGGGCCGCTGCTGCGCGCGGTGCTGGTGGACGGCCCGGCCGGCGAGCAACGCCTGCTGCTGGCGATCCACCACCTGGTGGTGGACGGGGTGTCCTGGCGGGTGCTGCTGGAGGACCTGCAACAGGTCTACCGTCAGCTCGACGAGGGCGCCGAACCGGCGCTGCCGGCCAAGACCAGCGCCTTCCGCGACTGGGCCGGACGCCTGCAGGCCTACGCCGGCAGCGAATCGCTGCGCGAGGAGCTGGGCTGGTGGCAAGCCCGGCTGGGCGGGCAGTCGGCCGAGTGGCCATGCGACCGCCCGCAGGGCGACAACCGCGAGGCGCTGGCGGAAAGTGTCAGCCTGCGGCTCGACCCGCAACGTACCCGGCAATTGCTGCAACAGGCGCCGGCGGCCTACCGCACCCAGGTCAACGACCTGCTGCTGACCGCCCTCGCTCGCGTGCTCTGCCGCTGGAGCGGGCAGCCGTCGACGCTGGTGCAGTTGGAAGGGCATGGCCGCGAGGCGCTGTTCGACGATATCGACCTGACCCGCAGCGTCGGCTGGTTCACCAGCGCCTACCCGTTGCGCCTGACCCCGGCGCAGAGCCCGGGCGAGTCGATCAAGGCGATCAAGGAACAGCTCCGCGCGGTGCCGCACAAAGGCCTCGGCTACGGCGTGCTGCGCTACCTCGCCGATCCGGCGGTGCGCCAGGCGATGGCCGCGCTGCCCACGGCGCCGATCACCTTCAACTACCTCGGACAGTTCGACCAGAGCTTCGCCGACGCCCTGTTCCAGCCGCTGGACCAGCCCACCGGGCCGATCCACGACGAGCAGGCGCCGTTGCCCAACGAGCTGAGCGTCGATGGCCAGGTCTATGGCGGCGAGCTGGTGCTGCGCTGGACCTACAGCCGCGAGCGCTACGACGCGCAGACGGTGAACGAGCTGGCGCAGGCCTATCTCGCCGAACTGCAGGCGCTGATCGAGCATTGCCTGGAAGACGGCGCCGGCGGCCTGACCCCGTCCGACTTCCCGCTGGCGCAACTGAGCCAGGCGCAACTGGACGCCCTGGCGGTGCCGGCCGGCGAGATCGAGGACGTCTATCCGCTGACCCCGATGCAGGAAGGGTTGCTGTTGCACACCCTGCTGGAACCGGGCACCGGCATCTACTACATGCAGGACCGCTACCGGATCGACAGCCCGCTCGATCCCGAGCGCTTCGCCGCCGCCTGGCAGGCGGTGGTGGCCCGCCACGAGGCGCTGCGCGCGTCGTTCGTCTGGAATGCCGGCGAAACGATGTTGCAGGTGATCCACAAGCCCGGTCGCACCCGCATCGAGTTCCTCGACTGGAGCGAGCTGCCGGAGGACGGCCACGAGGAGCGCCTGCAAGCGCTGCACAAGCGCGAGCGCGAGGCCGGCTTCGACCTGCTCGAACAGCCGCCGTTCCACCTGCGCCTGATCCGCCTGGGCGAGGCGCGCTACTGGTTCATGATGAGCAACCACCACATCCTCATCGATGCCTGGTGCCGTGGCCTGCTGATGAACGACTTCTTCGAGATCTACGGCGCCCTCGGCGAAGGCCGCCCGGCGAACCTGCCGACGCCGCCGCGCTACCGCGACTACATCGCCTGGCTGCAACGCCAGGACCTGGAGCAGTCGCGCCGCTGGTGGAGCGAGAGCCTGCGCGGCTTCGAGCGGCCGACCCTGGTGCCCAGCGACCGCCCGTTCCTCCGCGAGCACGCCGGCGAAAGCGGCGGGATGATCGTCGGTGACCGCTACACGCGTCTGGACGCCGCCGACGGCGCGCGCCTGCGTGAACTGGCGCAGCGCTACCAGCTCACCGTCAACACCTTCGCCCAGGCCGCCTGGGCGCTGACCCTGCGCCGCTTCAGCGGCGAGCGCGACGTGCTGTTCGGCGTCACCGTGGCCGGGCGTCCGGTGGGCATGCCGGAAATGCAGCGCACCGTCGGCCTGTTCATCAACAGCATCCCATTGCGCGTGCAGATGCCGGCCGCCGGCCAGCGCTGCACGGTGCGCGAATGGCTGAACCGGCTGTTCGAGCGCAACCTGGAGTTGCGCGAGCACGAGCACCTGCCCCTGGTAGCCATCCAGGAAAGCAGCGAGCTGCCCAAGGGCCAGCCGCTGTTCGACAGCCTGTTCGTGTTCGAGAACGCTCCGGTGGAAGTCTCGGTGCTGGACCGCGCGCAGAGCCTGAACGCCAGTTCCGACTCCGGGCGTACCCACACCAACTTCCCGTTGACCGTGGTCTGCTATCCGGGCGATGACCTCGGCCTGCACCTGTCCTACGACCAGCGCTACTTCGAGGCGCCGACCGTCGAGCGCCTGCTCGGCGAGTTCAAGCGCCTGCTGCTGGCCCTGGCCGACGGTTTCCACGGCGAACTGGAGGCCTTGCCGCTGCTCGGCGAGGACGAGCGTGACTTCCTCCTCGACGGCTGCAACCGCAGCGCCCGCGACTACCCGCTGGAGCAAGGCTACGTGCGGCTGTTCGAGGCGCAGGTGGCGGCCCATCCGCAGCGCATCGCCGCCAGTTGCCTGGAACAGCGCTGGAGCTACGCCGAGCTGAACCGCCGGGCCAACCGCCTCGGCCACGCCCTGCGCACCGCCGGCGTCGGCATCGACCAGCCGGTGGCACTGCTGGCCGAGCGCGGCCTCGACCTGCTCGGCATGATCGTCGGCAGCTTCAAGGCCGGTGCCGGCTACCTGCCGCTCGACCCCGGCCATCCGACCCAGCGCCTGACCCGGATCGTCGAGCTGAGCCGCACGCCGGTGCTGGTCTGCACCCAGGCCTGCCGCGAGCAGGCGCTGGCGCTGTTCGACGAACTCGGCTGCGTCGACCGGCCGCGCCTGCTGGTGTGGGACGAGATCCAGCAGGGCGAGGGCGCCGAGCATGATCCGCAGGTCTACAGCGGGCCGCAGAACCTCGCCTACGTGATCTACACCTCCGGCTCCACCGGACTGCCGAAGGGCGTGATGGTGGAGCAGGCGGGAATGCTCAACAACCAGTTGAGCAAGGTCCCGTACCTGGAACTGGACGAGAACGACGTGATCGCCCAGACCGCCTCGCAGAGCTTCGACATCTCGGTCTGGCAATTCCTCGCCGCGCCGTTGTTCGGCGCCCGCGTGGCGATCGTGCCGAACGCCATCGCCCACGATCCGCAGGGCCTGCTGGCGCACGTCGGCGAACAGGGCATCACGGTGCTGGAAAGCGTGCCGTCGCTGATCCAGGGCATGCTCGCCGAAGAGCGCCAGGCCCTCGACGGCCTGCGCTGGATGTTGCCCACCGGCGAGGCGATGCCGCCGGAACTGGCGCGCCAGTGGCTCAAGCGCTACCCACGGATCGGCCTGGTGAATGCCTACGGGCCGGCGGAGTGTTCCGACGACGTGGCGTTCTTCCGCGTCGACCTGGCCTCCACCGAGAGCACCTACCTGCCGATCGGCAGTCCCACCGACAACAACCGCCTGTACCTGCTCGGCGCCGGCGCCGACGACGCCTTCGAACTGGTGCCGCTGGGCGCGGTGGGCGAGCTGTGCGTGGCCGGCACCGGCGTCGGTCGTGGCTACGTCGGCGATCCGCTGCGCACCGCCCAGGCCTTCGTCCCGCATCCGTTCGGCGCGCCGGGCGAGCGTCTGTACCGTACCGGCGACCTGGCGCGGCGGCGCGCCGACGGAGTGCTGGAGTATGTCGGGCGGATCGACCACCAGGTGAAGATCCGCGGCTTCCGCATCGAACTGGGCGAGATCGAGGCGCGCCTGCACGAACGCGCCGACGTCCGCGAGGCGGCGGTGGCGGTCCAGGAAGGGGCGAACGGCAAGTACCTGGTGGGCTACCTGGTTCCCGGCGAGACACCGCGTTCCAGCGCCGACTCGCCGGCCGGACTGATGGTGGAGCAGGGCGCCTGGTTCGAGCGGATCAAGCAGCAACTGCGCGCCGACCTGCCGGACTACATGGTGCCGCTGCACTGGCTGGTGCTGGACCGGATGCCGCTCAACGCCAACGGCAAGCTCGACCGCAAGGCGCTGCCGGCGCTGGACATCGGCCAGATGCAGAACCAGGCCTACCAGGCCCCGCGCAACGAACTGGAGGAAACCCTGGCACGGATCTGGGCCGAGGTGCTGAAGGTCGAGCGGGTCGGGGTGTTCGACAACTTCTTCGAACTCGGCGGGCATTCGCTGCTGGCCACCCAGATCGCCTCGCGGGTGCAGAAGGCCCTGCAACGCAACGTGCCGCTACGGGCGATGTTCGAATGCACCACGGTGGAAGAGCTGGCCAGCTACATCGAGTCCCTGGCCCCGAGCGAGATCAGCGAGCAGAAGGCCGAGCGCCTGAACGACCTGATGTCGAAGCTGGAAATGCTCTGAGGCACGCGCCCCGCCACAGGCCGGATACCTGTGCGGGGCGCGTGGCGGAAAGGCATGAAAAAGGCCCGCCGAAGACGCCCGGGCGTCCTTGGCGGGCCTTTCTACAAATCCGTTCTAGGCAAACCAGCCCTCTGACCTTGAGGGAGAGGGGCGTTCGGAGCGGCGAACCCGCCCGCTAGGCGAGCGTAGCTCCTACAGGGGACGGTCCGGCCGGGAGTCGCGCAGCGTTCGCTTGCGCGGCTTCTCCTTGGTTTCACGACGCATCTTGCGAGGCTGACGGAGGCCCGTCAGGTCCTGGCTGCCCTGGTCATCCGTGTAGAGATCGTCCAGAAGGTTTCGCGTTATCTTCATGCCAGCGGTTTCGTGCTGTCCGTGGGAAAGGAGAGGCTAGGCCCGAGTCGTTGCTCTATTGTTAATGGATGGCGCCGCGCCGCTTAAGCTGGCAGATCTGACAGGCCCCGCCCAACACGACGCCAGAGCGGCGCCTAGAGCGGCCGCAACTTGCTCAACCAGCGTCGCCAACCCAGTTGCACCATGGGCTCGCCCTGGCGTTCGAGGAGGTCGGGCATCTCGCTGAAATTCACCCAGAGCTTGCCCTGCCAGTCGAGCATGTGCACCACCTGGCGCTCCCAGCGCAACTTGACGTAGCGCGGCATGCCGCTGTCGTCGGTGGCGCTGCGCAACTCCGGCACCACCTCGCCACTGAGCCAGCGGCGCAATTCGCCGCCATCGCCGCGCTGCTGGTAGATCAGCGCGGCATACGCGCCGGACTCGCTGATCAGCCACTGCGCCTGGTCTTCGCCACGTTCGGAACGCAACGACTCCCGGCGCGCCTGGTCGTCGTCCAGGCGGGCGAGCATCTGTTCGGGCTGGCTGTGTTCGATGAGCCGGGCGAAGTCGTCGAGGACGAACCAGGCCTGGTCGTCGATCAGCAGCGCGCGCAGCAATCGCTGCTGTCGGAAGAAGTAGTGCGGGGCAAGCTGGGTATGGCCGTGCATAGGAGAAATCCTTCTCTGAGCTGTCCGCTGCCTGGCTTCTGCCGGCGCGGCAGGGAGACAGGCCGCTCGTGGGTGTTGGGCCAGCAGGCTGTGGCCTGCCGGGAACCGAAGTCGCCGGCGAAAAAAGCCTACTGACAGCGCCTGTAGGACGGCAATGGCTAAGCCTTGTACGAAGTCTCCGATGGCACAAGCCCGCTGAACAGCTAGGCCTATGAGGGTAGGCTCTTGTCCACTGTCTATATGGCGGTGAACTGCTCGCAGCCGAACCCGTTCCCTGAGCATTTCCTGGTTATCTGCGTGGCACTGGGCTGGCCCGGAAAACCTATAGCCATTTGGCGGAAAACAGGAGCGGCGGGTTTTTCCCTGCCAGAAAACCTCTTTTTTCGAGGTCTCGTAACTTGCTGATTTATAAGGGCGTAAGAAATCGTCCGAAAAAAGGGTCGGAAGCTTCGGGCAATTGGCGGCCGTTTCGCGAGGACCGGGACGGCGATCAAGCGTGCCGTTCGGACGCGAAAGGTCTTGTGATGGCGATGCCGCAAAGCCCCCGGCCAGGCCGGGGGCGTCGCGCCAGGGAGCGGCGCTACAGGCTCGGGTGGCCCGCCTCGATTTCGGACAAGGCATCGCTGAGCAGCGACAGCAACGCACCGTTGATGTAGGCCAGGGTGCCGCCGGGCTCTTCTTTCTCATCGAGCAAACGGGTCATGGCCAGGATGTTGATCGCCGACCTCAAGCGCACTTTCGCGTTGTCGAACAAGTGCGTGGGGAGTGCATGGGTGTCCACGTACAGGGTGGCGCTACGCGGACACATGTCGGCCTGGGAGGTGGGTAGCAGCGGGACGAAGCGGGGGGACGATTCTGTTACCTCGGGGTTGGACGTATCATTCGGCTTAGCCATGGGTCAGCTCCTTAGTAAGCTGGGTTGTGGTTAGCGGGTCGTAGGTGTTCCACCACCTGCGGCCCGCGTCTTTTTTGCCCTCAGAAAATAGAGGGCAGTGCCGTTCGGTCCTGTCCCTGCGGGACGGATTTGCCGGCCCCTCCATCATCCTCCTACTGGGTTTTTATCCAATTCCCGGGCTTCTGAGAGAGCCTGCGGAAATGTCCGGGGGAGCTGTCCGGCGTTTCCAGGGCCTGTAGGGCGAATACCGCCACAGGCGGTATCCGCCGATACCCCGGATAAGCGGCGGATAACCGCGAGCGGTTATTCGCCCTACGGACCCGGGGAGGTGTCGGCGTTTCCAGGGCGTTATCCGCCGATTCAGAACGCCAGCAGGTAGCGCAGGGTCAGTTGGTTGCCTTCGCTGCGGTTGCGCGCGCCGCTTTCGGCGTAGAGGTTGGCGAACAGCGTTTGCCTGCCCTGGCTGTACATCACCCCCGGGCCTATGCCGAAGACCTGCTCGCGCGAGTCGGCCTGCCGGTGGTCGTCGATGCGGTCGGCGCTGATCTGTTTCAACTGGTAGCCGGCCAGGCCGATCCGCCAGTGCGGGTCCAGCGCGTAGGAGATCGAGAAGTTCGCGTGCAGCGCCTGTCCCGGCTGTACGTCGTTTGCGCCCAGGCGCGGCGAGGGGGCGTCGTTGCGGCTGATCCAGGCGTAGTGCAGGCGGCCGCTGAGTTCCAGGCGCTCGCCCAGTTCCCAGGTGAAGGCGTAGTGCGGGTTGAAGATCCAGGTGTTGCTGCCGGTGTTGATCGCGGCGTCCTTGTCGTAGTCGCCGGTGGGCAGGGAGAAGACGAAGTTCAGGCGCTGCCAGTAGGGGCGGCCGAACAGCGTAGCGGGCCCCCATTGCAGCATCAGCGGACTGACGATCAGGTCGCCCTGGCGGGTGCGCCGGCCGTCCGGGCCGCCGTCGATATCGAGGTCCAGGCGTACCAGCGGCAGCAGCACTTCGGCGCCGTAGTGGGCGCCGAGCAGGGTGTTCTGGCTGAGGTAGGCGAAGTGCGGCAACAGCGTGGTGCCACGAACCCGTTGCCGACCGGGAACCGAATGCCCGCCGGCGTCGCTGGCGTTGTTCGCCCGAACGTATTGCAGGGGCAGTTCGAAGAGCATGCCGGGACGGCTGACGCCGTCCATGAAGCTGGCGTTGCCGAGCGCCAGCGGCGGCAGCGCGACGGCGTCGGCGCGGGCCTCCAGGCAGAGTGCGGCGGAGAGGGCGCCGAAGGTGGGTAGCAGGGCTGCACGCATGAGGGAGTTTCTCTTTTTTCTGGTTCCGTGGGTTCAGAGCAACCTGATCGGGTAGTCGACCACCACCCGGTATTCGTCGGAGCTGGAGTTGCCGCGGGTGTTGCCGGGGGCGGTGTAGCCTTCGCCGGGGCGGTGGGTGGCCCAGCGCAGGGTCACGCTGAGGCCCTTGGCCGGGCCGGCGGGGAAGGCGTAGCGCAGCGACAGATCGCGTTCCCAGTGCTGGGCGTTCTTGCCATTGGGGTTGTAGAGGTAGCCGTAGCCCGCGCTGTCCGGGTCGACCCGGGTCAGGTCGGCCTGGCCACGGCCGTAGGCGGCGCCGAACTGCCAGTCCGGGGCGGCGAGGAAGGCCAGGCTGGCCTGGTACTGGATCTTCCACGAGCGCTCGCCGGGGCCGTTGAAGTCGGCGTACTGCATGGCGTTGCTTTCGTAGAGGAAGGTCCGGTCGTTCTGCGCGATGAAGTCGAACGGGGTGTCGCCATCGACCTTTTGCAGGCTGAGGCTCAGCGACTGGCCGCCGCCGGCCAGGGTCAGCCCGGCGTTGTAGAGGTCGTTGTCGATCCGGCCGAGCTGGCTGCGGCCCTGGTCGCGGGTCTTGTAGTAATGCAGCCAGGGCGTCAGGGTCAATTGGCTGGAAAGCCGCCACGGCTGGCTGAGGCCGAGGTAGTGCTGGTTCCAGATATCCTCCAGGCGGCCGCTGTAGAGCGTCGCCTGGCTGCCGCCGGGGGCGCTGTAGCTGGCGCCCAGCCAGGCGATGTGCGGGCTTTCGCGATCGGCGGCGATACCGCCCTTGGTGCCGTTGCCGTAGCCGCTGGTGAGATGACTGTGGCCGCTCTGGTTGCGTAGGCGGGTGGCCTCGACGAAGCCGGCGTCCAGTTCGAACGCGCGGAAATGGTAGTTCTTCAGGGTCACGCCACGGTAGCTCTGCGGCACCATGCGACTGACGCCGCTGGCGATCACCGGGTTCTCCAGCAACTGGTCGCCGATCTTCAGCAGGCTGTCCAGGCCGCGCAGCTTGAGGGCCGCGCCGGCGGCGGAGAAGCTGTCGGCGGGGCGACCGGCGGAGTCCAGCGGCAGCACGCCGGCACCGCCGCTGCCGCCACCGCCGTCCAGGCGCAGGCCGTAGAAGGCGTGCGCATCCAGGCCGATGCCTATCGGCGTGTCGGTATAGCCGGAGCGGAACGACAGCATCAGGCCCTGGGCCCATTCGCGCTGGTCGCGGCGGGACGGGGTGTCGTGGTTGTCGCGGGCGAAATAGTAGTTGCGGATGAAACCGTTCAGCGTCGAGCCTTCGACGAAGCCCGGCGGCACCTTCATTTCGGCTTTCTGCCGCTGGTTCAGGCCGGTGCTGATGTTGTCGCGATGGCCCAGGGAGTCGTCGGCGAGGGTCGAGCCCGGACCTATGGCAAGGGCAAGGCAGAGCGTAGCCCCGCGCTTCATGGAGGAATCAGGCATGGGTCCGGTCCGTAGTCGTTGCTGTCCACCAGGCTCCTGCTCGGCAAAAGAAGGGGCGTGCAGCCCCTTCCTTCCCATGGATCACTTGCGCTGCGAATCCAGTTGCTCGTGGTTGTTGACCACGGCCTGGGCCTTGGCGTAGCTCTCGATCAGCAGTTGGTAGTGCGGGAATACCGCGCTGTAGGCTTCGGCGAACTGCACGGCGTCGTCGCGGTTCCAGGTGCGCTGGATTTCCGAGCAGACCGCGGCGGTGTCCATCGGCACCACGCCGGCCTGGACCACCCGTGCCAGGGTGATTTCCTGGGCCATCTTGGAGTAGGTGCCGGAGGCGTCGATCACCGCGAACACCTGATAGCCGTCGTGTACCGCGGCGATGCTGGGGAAGGCCATGCACACACTGGTGATGGTGCCGGCGATGATCAGTTGCTTCTTGCCGGTGGCCTTCACCGCGGCGACGAATTCCGGGTTGTCCCAGGCATTGATCTCACCCTTGCGCGCGACGTACTGGGCGTGCGGCGCGGCCTCGTGGATCTCCGGGATCAGCGGGCCGTTGGGGCCCTGCGGTACCGAGGCGGTGGTGATCACCGGGATCTTCGCCAGGGTGGCGACCTTGGCCAGGGTGGTGGCGTTGGCGCGCAGTTCGGTCATCGGCATGTCCTTGACCGTCTGGAACAGGCCGCTCTGGTGGTCGATCAGCAACATGGCGGCGTTGGCCGGATCAATCTTCGGGGTCTGGCCGTTGAAGTTGACGGGAGCGCTCATTTCCATTTCCTCTTGCAGGGTGGTCGTCCGTGAATTTCGGGCAAAGCCCGGCCGGGCCCGCGCTTCCTGCGCGGGCCATGTCGTAGGGGGCGGACTTCAGTGGGCGCGGATGAAGCGCCCGTTCTCGAAGTCCTCGATGGCCTGGTCGATTTCCTCGCGGCTGCTCATCACGAAGGGGCCATAGCCGATGATCGGCTCGTCCAGCGGCTCGCCGCTGAGCACCAGCAACTGCACGTCGTTGTTGGCTTCCAGTTCCAGCCGCGGGTCGTCGCGGTCGAGCAGGGCGACCTGGGCTTCGCGAACGATCTCGTCGCCGACCGCGAGGGTGCCGCGCAGGACCACCACGGCGCAGGTATGTCCCTTGGGCAGGTCGAGGGCGAGGTGCTTGCCGGCCTTCAGCTGCACGTCCCAGACCGCCAGCGGCGAGTGGGTCAGCGCCGGCCCCTGGTGGCGGCCGTAGCGTCCGGCGATCACCCGCAGTTCGCCGGCCCTGTCGGGCAGGCCGACGCGGGGAATGTCGGCATCCAGCAGGGTCTGGTAGCGCGGCGGGTTCATCTTGTCGCTGGAGGGCAGGTTGACCCATAGCTGGACCATTTCCAGCGTTCCACCTGTGCTACGGAAGCGTTCCGAGTGGTACTCCTCGTGGAGGATCCCGGAGGCCGCCGTCATCCACTGCACATCCCCCGGCCCGATGCGTCCGCCGGCGCCGGTGGAGTCGTGGTGCTCGACCTCGCCCTGGTAGACGATGGTCACCGTCTCGAAGCCGCGATGAGGATGCTGGCCTACGCCGCGGCGCTGCTGTGCGGGGGGGAAATCAGCAGGCCCGGCGTAGTCCAGCAAGAGGAACGGGCTGATATGCTGGCCCAGTGTGTTGTAGGAAAAGAGCGAACGAACGGGGAATCCGTCGCCCACCCAGTGGCGGTTGGCGTTGCCGTAGATTCCCAGGACCTTTTTCACGTCGGTGCTCCTCGATTGAGTCGATGGAGCGATACGCTAGTTCCCGGGAGTGGGAACCGGTAGTCCGCAAATCAAGTCTCAGAGTCTCGCAGGTGGAACGATGAGTGGTGAGCTGGTGTTCGATCTGAACGCGCTTTTCATCTATGCCAAGGTGGTCGAGCACGGTGGCTTCGCCCCCGCCGGGCGGGTGCTGGGGATTCCCAAGTCGACCATCAGCCGCAAGGTCGCGCAGCTCGAGGCGCGCCTGGGCGTACGCCTGGTGCAGCGCTCGACGCGGCAATTCCAGGTGACCGAGATCGGCCAGGCCTACTACCGTCATTGCGTGGCGATGACGGTGGAAGCGGAGGCTGCCGAGGACGTCATCGAACAGAACCGCTCGGAGCCGTGCGGAATGGTCCGCCTGACCTGCTCGACGCCGCTGCTGCACTTCGAACTGGCGCCGATGCTGGCGCGCTTCATGGCGCAGTATCCGAACGTCGAGCTGTACGTGAAGACCTTCAATCGCCGGGTCGACGTGATCGCCGAAGGCTACGACATCTCGCTGTCGCTGCGTTTCCCGCCGCTGGAGGACAGCGACCTGGTGATGAAGGTGCTGGCACGCAGTCCGCAGGTGCTGGTGGCCAGCCCGGAGCTGCTGGCCCGCTACCGCCCGCCGGAGCTGCCGGCCGACCTGTCGGCGATGCCCTACGTCGGCTGGGAGCGTTCGCGCCTGGACGGCAGCCTGCGGCTGGTCGGCGCGGATGGCAGCAGCGCGGCCCTCAACCTGCGCCCGCAACTGCTCAGCGACGACCTCGGCACCTTGCGCCAGGCGGTGCTGGAGGGCGTCGGGATCGGCGGCCTGCCGCTCTGCGTGGTCAGTCGCGACCTGGCCGAGCGCCGGCTGGTGCGGGTGCTGCCGGAGTGGACGCCGGTGGAAGGCATGGTGGTGGCAATGTTCCCTTCGCGGCGCGGGCTGTTGCCTTCGGTCCGCGCGCTGATCGACTTTCTCGCCGCAGGCTTCGCCGACGCCGCGCAGCGCCAGTACCCGGCGCCGGGCTGAGGCTCAGCGACCGGCGCCCGGGCCGTAGAGTCGGAGCAGTTGCAGGGTCACGCCGTTGGACCAGCCGAAGCCGTCCTGCAGCGGGTACTCGCCACCGCCGCCGCCGCCCTGGTTGCCGCTGATGTCGTATTTCTCCACCAGTTTTCCTTCGCGGTCGTAGACCTGCTGCACCTGGGCGAGGAATCGCCGGCCGATGTCTTCCGCCAGGGCGTCCCGGCCGTAGGCGCGCAGGCCCTGTACGGCGACCCACTGCAAGGGTGCCCAGCCGTTCGGCTCGTCCCATTGCTGGCCGCTGGCACGGGTGGTGGTGGCCAGTCCGCCCGGGCGCAGCAGTTGGGCGGCGACGCTGTCGGCGGTACGACCGGCGCGTTCGGCGGAGGCCAGCCCGGTGAATAGCGGGAAGAGGCTGGCGGCGTTGATCCGCTCGATGGGCCGCCGGCGTTGCCAGTCGTAGTCGGCGTAGTAGCCCGCCGGGTGCCAGAGGTGGTCTTCGATGGCCTGTCGTCGCTTCTCCGCGCGGGCTCCGTAGCCTTGCTCGCAGGCCTTCAGCGCGCTGCTGGCGCAGGCCTTGGCGATGGTTCGTTCGAGATGGTAGAGCAGGGCGTTGAGGTCCACCGGGACGATGGCGGTGGTGCGGATGCTGGCCAGTTCGCGGCCGTCGTCCAGCCAGCGGGAGGAGAAGTCCCAGCCGCTTTCCGCGCCGGCCCGCAGGTCGCGATAGACCTCGCCCGCAGGGCGCTGCGGGGCGCGCGCGGCGGTCGCCCGGTCCTCCAGGAAGGACTCCTGGCGCGGTGTGTCACGGTTGTCCCAGTAGCGGTTCAGCAGGCTGCCGTCGGCCAGTTTCACCACGTGCAGGCGCGCCTCGTTGGGGCGCAGCCCGGCGGAGCCTTCCATCCAGTAGGCGTATTCCTTCTGTAGCTGCGGCAGGTAGCGCCGGTAGGCGGCGTCGCCTTCGCGTCTTGCCTGGAGGTCCACCATGTAGGCGAAGAACGGCGGCTGCGAACGGCTCAGGTAGTAGCTGCGGTTACCGTTGGGAATGTGCCCGTAGGTATCGATCAGGTAGGCGAAGTTGTCGAGCATGTCGCGCACCCGCTGGTGCTGCCCGCTCTCCGCAAGGCCGAGCATGGTGAAGTAGGAGTCCCAGTAGTACACCTCGCGGAAGCGTCCGCCGGGGACCACGTAGGGTTTCGGCAGCGGCAGCAGGCTGCTGTGGGCCGGCACCTGCTCGTAGTGGCGGGTCAACGCCGGCCACAGGTCGCTGATGTGGCTGGCGAGATCGGCGCCCGCTTCCGGCGGGGCGGTCTCGACGCTGCCGGACTCCTCGAAGTTGCGGCCGACGAAGGCGCGCAGGTCGAAGCCGGGCCGCTCCCTCTCGCGCAGGTAGTCGGCGCGGATCCGTGCAGGCTCGCGCAGCGGGAGCGCATCGACGAAGTGCTTCTGGTCGCTGAACAGCCGGCTCTCCTGCACCGCCTGGAACAGCTCGGGATAGGCTTCGTCGGGGGCGATCGCGCGTTCGCCGCTGGCGTCCTGCCAACCCCAGGACGCGGGCGGGGTAGGCGCCGGGCCCTGGCTGCAGGCCGCCAGCAGGAGCAGGACCCAGGCCGCGAGCATGGCGCGGGGTAGAGCGGTTCGATCAGGCATCGGCTGTCTCCTCTTCGGCAAACGCCGGGCGCGGATCGGTCGCCGGCGGGGTGCGCCTGGGGCGGCGCGGCAACCCGGCGGGAGGGCCGGGAAGGGCGCTACCCCTGTTTCGGTGAGTCGCGGCGCACGAAGTTCCATCGGAAGGATCGCCAGCGTACCTATCGCTTCCGACAGGTCCTTGCGGATGAACTCCAGCGCTTCGTGCAGGTCCGTCGCAGAAGGGGCGCGAGCCCCCCAGTCGCCGTTTCGCCGTGCCGTTCCCCGCTGCCCGCGCCTTGCGCAGGGCCTCGGCGGTTCGAATCTCCTGCCCGTCCCTTCACGTCGGGAAGCCTGCGTTTCCCGAGAGGAGTGTTTCGCAATGGCCACCGCACTACGCTTCAGACCCCTGGACGCCTTCTACAACGTCCTCAACCCGGTTCCCTTCGGTTTCTTCGTCGCCGCCCTGGTCTTCGACGCCACCTATTTCGCCACGGCGGAGGTGATGTGGGGCAAGAGCGCGGCCTGGCTGATCAGTCTCGGCCTGCTGTTCGCCATCCTGCCCTGCGTCGTCGACCTGTGCCGCGTATGGCTGCTGCGGCGCGCGGCGGTCGTCGCGGCGGCCAGGGTTTCCTCCTTGCTGAAGTTCGCCGGCATCGTCCTGGCCATCTTCAATGCCTTCGTGCACAGCCGCGACGCCTATGCGGTGATGCCGGCCGGGCTATGGCTGTCGATCGCGACGGTGCTGCTGCTGGCGCTGGGAGAGGCGCTCCTGGCGGTATCCGCGGAGGAGGTGGCGCATGGCTAGCCTCTACTCGCTGCGCCCCGTCGCGCTTGCCGTCGGCCTGGTCCTGGCCGGCTGCAACCAGGGGTCGCAGAACGATCCGCAGCAGCAGACCGGCGCCAATCCGGCGCTTCCGGAACCGAAGCACTTCCTTCTGCCGCCGATGAAGGTACCGGAAGGCGTGGGCTGGTCGGGAGAGGCCAAGCCGACGGTGGCGCAGGGCCTGAAGATCGAGAAGATCGCCGATGGCCTGCAACACCCTCGCCAGTTGCTGGTCTTGCCCAACGGCGATGTGCTGGTGGTGGAGGCCAACTCGCCCGGCACCGCGCCGGTGACCACGCCGAAGCAACTCATCGCGGGGATGGTCAAGGGCCAGTCCGGCAAGGCCGGCAAGGGCGGCAACCGCATCACCCTGCTGCGCCGAGCCGGCGCCGAAGGCCAGTGGCAGAAGTACGTGTTCCTGGAAGGGCTGGACTCGCCGTTCGGCGTGCAGCGGGTGGGGGATTACCTGTATGTCGCCAATACCGGGAATATCATGCGCTACCGCTACGTGCCGGGTGAAACCCGGGTCGCCGACCCGGGGATGGAGTTCACCGACCTGCCGGACACCATCAACCACCACTGGACCAAGGCGCTGCTCGCCAGTCCCGACGGGCGCAAGCTCTACGTGGGCGTCGGTTCGAACAGCAACATCACCGAGAACGGCGCGGCGATCGAATACCGTCGCGCGGCGATTCTCGAGGTGGACGTCGCCAGCCGCGGCAGCCGCATCTACGCCTCCGGCCTGCGCAACCCGACCGGCCTGCAGTGGGAACCGGTCTCCGGCAAGCTGTGGACCATCGTCAACGAGCGCGACGAGATCGGCAACGACCTGGTCCCGGACTACCTGACCTCGGTACGGGAGGGCGGCTTCTACGGCTGGCCCTACAGCTACTTCGGCCAGCACCTGGATTCGCGGGTGAAGCCGCAGCGTCCCGACCTGGTGGCGAAGGCCATCGTCCCCGACTACGCGCTGGGTTCCCACGTGGCCGCGCTGGGCCTGTTCTTCTACACCGGCAACGAGTTGCCCGAGCGCTATCGCAACGGCGCCTTCGTCAGCGAGCACGGCAGTTGGAACCGCTCGCCGGTCAGCGGCTTCCAGGTGGTCCATGTGCCGTTCGCCGACGGCAAGCCCGCCGGTGCGCCGCAGCCGGTGGTGACCGGGTTCGTCTCCGCGGACGAGAAGCAGTTGTTCGGCGCACCGGTGGGGTTGGCGCAGGCGGCCGACGGCGCGTTGCTGATCGCCGACGACGTCGGCAACGCGATCTGGCGGGTGAGCGCCGCGGGCGCCGACTAGCGGCCCGCTCGACGGTGTCCGGGCCGGAGCTGGCGGTCCGGGCACGGTGCTGCGGTCCGGCGCAGTAAATCCGTGCGTCCCTCCTGCGTCTCCTGTGCATCCGATCCGCGAATGCCGCCCCTGGCGGCCGGATCGCCGGTTGCCAGTGGAACACCACCACGCCTTGAGGGTTGAAGACATGCACGTCGCCACCAGCGTCATCGAAGACCAGCCGCTCCGCGCCACCCCGGCGGAGGGCGAAACGCTCTACGAGTTCTCCCAGTCGCCCTTGCTGGAACGGCAAAGCCGCCAGGAGTCCAACGCGCGCAGCTATCCGCGGCGGATTCCGCTGGCGCTGAAGAAGGCCAGGGGGCTGCTGGTGGAGGACGTCGAGGGGCGTACCTTCATCGATTGCCTGGCCGGCGCCGGCACCCTGGCGCTGGGGCACAACCATCCGGTGGTGATCGAGGCGATCCGCCAGGTTCTGGCCGACGAGCTGCCGCTGCACACCCTCGACCTGACCACCCCGGTGAAGGACCAGTTCGTCCAGGACCTGTTCGGCCTGCTGCCGCCGGCGCTGGCCGCCGAGGCGAAGATCCAGTTCTGCGGCCCGACCGGCACCGACGCGGTGGAAGCCGCGCTGAAACTGGTACGCACCGCCACCGGGCGCAGCACCATCCTGTCGTTCCAGGGCGGCTACCACGGCATGAGCCAGGGCGCGCTGGGGCTGATGGGCAATCTCGGACCGAAGAAGCCGCTGGGCGCGGTGCTCAGCACGGGCGTGCAGTTCCTGCCGTATCCCTACGATTACCGTTGCCCGTTCGGTCTCGGCGGCGAGGCGGGGGTCAAGGCGAACCTGCACTACCTGGAGAACCTGCTGAACGATCCGGAAGGCGGCGTGCAGTTGCCGGCGGCGGTGATCGTCGAGGTGGTCCAGGGCGAGGGCGGCGTGGTCCCGGCCGATCTCGACTGGCTGCGCGGCTTGCGGCGGATCACCGAGCAGGCCGGGGTGGCGCTGATCGTCGACGAGATCCAGAGCGGCTTCGCCCGTACCGGCAGGATGTTCGCCTTCGAGCACGCCGGCATCGTCCCCGACGTGGTGGTGCTGTCCAAGGCCATCGGCGGCAGCCTGCCGCTGGCGGTGGTGGTCTACCGCGAATGGCTGGACAAATGGCAGCCCGGCGCCCACGCCGGCACCTTCCGCGGCAACCAGATGGCCATGGCCGCCGGTTCGGCGGTGATGCGCTACCTGAAGGAACACGACCTGGCGGCCCACGCGGCGGCCATGGGCGAGCGCCTGGCCGAGCACCTGCGCATCCTCCAGCGCGACTATCCGCAACTGGGCGATATCCGCGGTCGGGGGCTGATGCTCGGGGTCGAGATCGTCGACCCGCAGGGCGAGGCGGATGCCCTCGGTCATCCGCCGACCGACGGCGCCCTGGCCTCGCGGGTCCAGCGCGAGTGCCTGAGGCGCGGCCTGATCCTCGAACTGGGCGGCCGCCACGGCAGCGTGGTGCGCTTCCTGCCGCCGCTGATCATCGGCGCCGAACAGATCGACGAGGTGGCCCGGCGTTTCGCCCGCGCCCTCGGCGCGGCGCTGGCCGGCTAATTTTCCCGCCGGGCTTTTCGTTATCCAACGCAAGGGCCGTGCTGCGCGCGGCCGTTCGATCCCATCAGGAGCAAGCAATGACTTCAGTGTTCGACCGTGACGACATCCAGTTCCAGGTAGTGGTCAACCATGAGGAGCAGTATTCCATCTGGCCGGAATACAAGGAGATTCCCCAGGGCTGGCGGGCGGCCGGCAAGAGCGGCCTGAAGAAGGACTGCCTGGCCTACATCGAGGAAGTCTGGACCGACATGCGCCCGCTGAGCCTGCGCCAGCACATGGACAAGGCGGCCGGCTGAGTGGGCGGTACGCCCGTACGGCTGTTCTGCCTGCCGTATTCCGGCGCCAGCGCCATGACCTACAGCCGCTGGCGGCGCAAGCTGCCGGCCTGGCTGGCGGTGCGTCCGGTGGAGTTGCCGGGGCGCGGGGCGCGGATGGCCGAGCCGTTGCAGACCGACCTGGCGAGCCTGGCGCAGCAACTGGCGCGCGAGCTGCACGACGAGGTCCGCCAGGGCCCCTACGCGATGCTCGGCCACAGCCTCGGCGCCTTGCTCGCCTGCGAGGTGCTGTATGCCTTGCGCGAACTGGGTTGCCCGACGCCGCTGGGGTTCTTCGCCTGCGGCACCGCGGCGCCGTCGCGACGCGCCGAGTATGACCGCGGTTTCGCCGAACCGAAGAGCGACGCCGAGCTGATCGCCGACCTGCGCGACCTGCAAGGTACGCCGGAAGAGGTGCTGGGCAACCGCGAGCTGATGAGCCTGACCCTGCCGATCCTGCGCGCTGATTTCCTGCTCTGCGGCAGCTATCGTCACCAGCGGCGCCCGCCGCTGGCCTGTCCGATCCGAACGCTTGGCGGCAGGGAGGACAAGGCCAGCGAGGAACAGTTGCTGGCCTGGGCCGAGGAAACCCGCAGCGGTTTCGGACTGGAGTTGTTCGACGGCGGGCACTTCTTCATCCATCAGCGCGAGGCCGAGGTGCTGGCGGTCGTCGAGCGCCAGGTCGAGGCCTGGCGCGCGGGGCAGGGCGCCGCGGCGTTGGTGGTGGAGTCGGCGGCGATCTGCTGATGCCCGCGAGGGCGCCATAGGCCCTGCGGCGGGTCCGATGTCGACGAAAAAAAGGCCGGGGAGCAGCGCTCCCCGGCCTTTTTCGTTACGAGGCGCGGCTCAGCCTTTACCGGCCAGCAGCCCTTCGACTATCGCTTTCATGTCGCTTTCCAGGCCGGCCACCGGGTCCGCCGCCTCGGTGTCCACCACTACCAGGCGTGCGCCGCTGGCGGCGATGGCATCGGCGAGGGGCTTGGGTGGCTGGCGATGGTGCAGGACCAGGGCGATGTCCTCGCTCTTCAGCTCCTCGGCGAAAGCCTGGATATTGGTCTCGGTCCAGCCGTCGTCGGCCTGGATCTCCACGTCCAGCGGGTCCAGGTTGAGCCCGGCGAGCAGGTAGCCGAGGCGTTCGGAGAGGCTGATCACGCTGAGGTTGTCGGCCTTCGCCAGGCGAGTCTCGTTACTGGCGGTCGCTTCCAGCAATTGCTTCTTCAGTGTCGCCAGGTTGGCCTGGATGGTCGCTGCGGCGCCGGGCGCCAGGCGTTCCAGGTCGCTGGCAAGGACATCGGCCATGCGCCCCAGGTTGGTCGGGTTGAGCCAGGGGTAGGCATGCAGGTCGCTGCCGGGGCGCAGGGCGATGCCGGGCAGGGCGCCATCCACCGGACGCGCGGCGTCGATCTCGACGATACGGATATTGCTACGGCGGGCCAGCGGGTAGAGCGGGTCGTCGCTCCAGATCGAGCGCAGGTCGATCACCGCGTCGGCCTGCCCGGCGGCCTTGGCCAGGCCGCCGGCGCCGCGCCCGGCGAAGAACGAGGCCTGGCGGCTGGCCGGCAGGTTGGCCGGGGCGACCCGTTGCAGCTTGACCTCGGTGTCCCGCAGCAGGCGTTCGGCGAGGGCGTGGGTGACCGGCAGGCTGGCCAGTACCGTGACTTGCGCGGACTGAGCCGCGGCCGGCGTCGCGGCGAGGGCCGGGAGCGGGCCGGCGAGTCCGGCGCAAGCCAGGGCCAGGGCGAGGCAATGGGGTTTCAGGTTCATCCGGGGGTTCCTTTCAGGTGCGGCAGGCAGCCGCGAGCGATGGCGGCGAGGCCGAAGGCCAGGCCGGCGACCAGGATGATCGCGGCGCCGGAGGGAATCGGCAGGTCGAACATGATCGGCAACAGGATACCGGCCAGCGTGCTGACGGTGGCGATCAGCACCGCCAGCCAGAAGAACCCTTTCAGCGACTGGCTGACCAGGCGCGCCGCCGCCGCCGGGATCACTAGCAGGGCTCCGACCAGGATCGCGCCGATCACTTTCACCGCGGCGACGGTGACCAGGGTCACCAGGGCCACGAACAGGTAGTCCAGGCTCTTCACCGCGACCCCGCGCACCGCCGCCAGTTGCGGGTTGAAGCTGGCTAGCATGATGCGGTTGTACAGCGGCAGGGCCAGGCACGGCACCAGCACGGCGACCGCCGCCAGCACCGCGAGGTCATGGCCGTTCACGGTCAGCACCGAGCCGAACAGCACGTTCTCGAGGATATGCACGTTGATCTTGCCCGCCAGCACCAGCAACAGGCTGGCGCCGAGCGCCAGGGACACCGAGAGGAACACCCCGATCAGGGTGTCCGGGGCCAGGCCGGTACGGTTGCGCAGGTAGTTGAGCAGGACGCCGAACAGCAGGCAGTAGCCGAACAGGCTGCCGTAGGGCCCGGTGTAGGGCTCGCCGAGGAGGATGCCGATGGCCACGCCGGTGAGCGCGGCGTGGCCGACCGCCTCGGAGAAGAAGGCGAAGCGCTTGACCACCACCAGGGTGCCGAGGCCGCCGAGCACCGGGCCGATCAGCAGGCCGGCGAGGAGCGCGTTGACGACGAAGCCGTAGGCCAGGGTCTCCGGCAGGTAGCCGGCGGCGGCCCAGGCCTGGACGGCCTGGCGCAGTTGTTCGTAGGCGTCGTTCATCGGCTGGCCTCCGCGTTCTTCCGGGGCTGGGTGGAGAACAGCGTGAGCAGGCGTTCCGGGGTCAGGCTGCTGGCCGCCGGACCGTCGAACAGCAGGTGGCGGTTGAGACCGCTGACCCGGTCGGCGAGGCGGCCGACGGCCTCCAGGTCGTGCTCGATCCAGAGCACGGTGACGCCGGCCTGGCGCCAGTCCAGCAGCAGCCGCTCGAAGACCTGGATGCCGCCCTCGTCGAGGGCCGACATCGGTTCGTCCAGCACCAGCAGTTGCGGCGGCGGTACCAGGCCCTGGGCCAGCAGCACGCGCTGGCGCTCGCCGCCGGAGAGGGCGCCCATGCGCCGACCGCGCTTGGCCAGCATGCCGACCCGTTCCAGGGCCGCGTCGATCGCCGGGCGCCGGCTGCGCGACAGGCCGAGGAAGGCCGGACGGCGCTGGCACATGGCGGCCATGAAATCGTCGACGGTGAGCGGCAGGCCGCGGTCGAACTCCAGCGCCTGCGGCACGTAGCCGATGCAGCCGGGCGCGCCGGGCCACTCCAGGCGCAGCTCGCCGCGATGCGGCATCTGCCCGAGCAGGGTCTTGACCAGCGAACTCTTGCCGCCGCCGTTCGGTCCGACCAGCGCGTGCACGCTACCGGCCTCGACGCGCAGGCGCACGCCATCGAGGATGCGGCTGCCGCCGAGGCTCAGGTCGATCCCGGCGAACTCGATGGCCGGCCCGCAAGGTGTGGCGCAAAGCCGTTCGGCTACGGTCATGCGCCGGACTCCTGGATGGCGCGGACCACGGTGTCGAGGTTGCGCGCCATTTCTTCCTCGTACTTGCCGGCGCTGTAGTCGCCATAGGAAATGTGCGACAGCGAATAGAGCTTCACCCCGGACTCGCGCTGGATGGTCTCGACGTAGGTGGAGGGGAAGTCGATCTCGGAGAAGATCACCTTCACGTCCAGCGCCTTGAGCTGGTCGATGGTCTTCTTCAACTGGCTCGGACTCGGCTCGATGCCGTGGGCCGGCTCGACCACGGCGGTGACTTCCAGGCCGAATTCGCGCAGCAGGTAGTCGTAGGCGCCGTGGATGGTGGCGACGCGGAAGTCGGCGGCCGGGGCCTTGTTCAGCCGCGCCAGGGCGTCGGCGCGCAGGGCCCGCAGGCGCTTGGCGTAGGCCCGGGCGTTGCGGGTGTAGGCCTTGGCGTTGGCCGGGTCGAGCTTGCCCAGCTCGCGGGCGATGGTGTTGACCTGGGTGATCGAGGCGCTGATGGACAGGAAGGTGTGCGGGTTGACCACCTTGCCGGCGCCGCGCGCGGCCATGCCAGTGGCGGCCAGCAGCGGCACCTTGGCGTTCGCCTCGATCACCGGGATGCCGGGCTTTTCGCTGGAGGCGATCATGCGCTCGGCGAAATCGTCGTGGCCGACGCCGTTGAGCACCACCACGTCGAGCGTGCCGATGCGCTTGATGTCCTCGGCACGCGGCTCGTAGGCATGCGGGTTGAAACCGGCGGGGATCAGCGGCACCACCTCGGCCTTGTCGCCGACGATGTTGCTCACGTAGCTGTAGTAGGGATGCAGGGTGATGCCGATGCGCAGGCGCTTGCCGTCTTCGGCCTGGGCCAGCGGGGCGAGCAGGGCCAGCAGCAGGGCGGCCAGCAGGGCACGGCCCGGGAGGAGGGCGGCGAGGCCGCGCGGACGGGATGAACGACGGGAGAACAGCATGGAAAAACGCCTTCTGTGGAGTCGATGTGCGATCAATGGCGGTGCTGACGGGTCACGCCGGCGTCGAAGCGGCTGACCACCTGGCGCCAGCCGGCGTCGGCCAGGGCTCGGGCGTCGCCCGGTACGGCGCCGGCAGCGGCCGCGGCGGGCTTCAGCCAGACTTCGGCGGGGCCGAGCAGCAGGAGGAACGAGCCGGCCACCTCGGGCTTGCCGCTGACGCCCAGGTAGCTCGGACGCCCGGCGGTTTCGCCGTGGCTCCAGCGGTGCTCGCCGCGGCTGCTTGCGGCGACGTCGGCGACGAAGGGCGGGAAGCCCTCGGCGGCCAGTTCGTCGACGGAGGGCGCGGCTTCGCCGTCGTCCAGGCGCGCCTGGATGTCTTCGGCGGCGACCTGCAGGTCGGCATAGATGCCCTGTTCGGCGGCATTCAGGTCGAGCCGGGCGTCCACCTGGTGGGCGTCCAGGGCTTGCGCTTCATGGGACTGCTGGCGCAGCCCGACCACCGTGGCGGCGAGGGCCAGGATCAGCACGCTGCCGAGCAGTACGTAGAGGGTCTCGTGGCCGGCGCCGGCCGGGCGGACGGTTTCGACGCTCATGGCGCGGCGATGTCGGCGTGGTCGATTTCCACCACGTGGCCGGGGCCGGCGTCGAACAGCACGTAGAACTCGCCGTCGGGACGCTTGAAGGTCAGGGTCGAGTCGGCGCCGAGCTTGCCGGGAACCAGGATCTGCTCGTCGTAGCCGATCACGTCGAGGGTTACGCCGGGGGCGCCGCTGCCGTCGGAGAAACCGCCCTTGCAGCGGATCTCGCCGGCCTGCACTTCCTCGCATTCGCAGATCGGGTTGTGCGCCAGGGCCGCGCCGCTCAGGCCGAGCAACAGGGCGGCCAGGGGCAGGCGCCAGGGGCGGGTGTGGATGCTCATTGCTTACCTCGTTTGTTCAGCCAGGCCACGGTGGCGGGGGATGCCTCGGCCAGGGGAATGGAAGCCTGGTGCATGGAGCCGTCCCAGCCTTCCATGGTGATCCACAGCTCGGCGTCGGGCCGGGTGCGCGGCGGGATCGGCACGCTGGTGCCCATGCGGTAGGGGCTGCCGAAGAAGATCACCCCGGCGGCACGCAGGCTGCGCGGCTTGCCGATGCGCAGGTAGGTCGCCTTGACCTGGGGAATGCAGGCCTGGCAGAGGGCGGCATTGAAGTCCTTCATGAAGCCGGCGGGGCCTTCGTCGTGCGGCGGTTCGATACGCATTTCCGCCAGGCGCAGGCTCCAGGGGCCGACCTGGATCTCGCCCGCCTCTCGTTCGCCGAGGCCGCTGGTGCCGCGGAACAGTGCGACGTCGGCGAAATAACGCGGCATGAAACCGAGTGGGATCAGGATCAGCAGAACGTTCAGGTGGAAACGCCAGCGCAGCCAGAACTGGCGCAGCGGCGAAACGGGCTGGGCAACGGCGGCCTTGCTCATGGCTGTCCCTCCGCGGTCTGGTTGGCCATTACCGGCGCCGGCTTGGCCGGTTTCGGCTGGCGCGCCGGGCGCTTGCCGCGCTTGACCAGCGCGGCGGTGGCCTGTGCGGTGCGCTTGCTCCAGATCAGCAGGCCGCTGAGCACCATCATGCTCAGCAGCAGGCCGAAGACGAACCAGATCAGCTTGACCCAGATACCGCCGAAATCGCCGGTGTGCAGGGGACGCATGGATTCGGTGACGAACTCCAGCGGGGTGCGGTCGCCGAGCAGGCGGGAAGACTCGATCCTGCCGTTGTAGGGATTGATCGCTGCCGACTGGTACATCAGCGGGTACCAGCCGCGGCCATAGACATAGAGCGGGCTGTAGGCGTTGCCGGGGAGGAACAGCCCGCTGGCTTCCAAGCCGGAAATGTCCCGAGTGGCGATGCGCACGGCCTCGTCGAGGTCGATCTGCACAGCCGGCTGGCCGGAAGGCGAGAGCGGCACCTCGCTGCGGGCGATGACCGGCGGCGGGCCTTCGCTGGAGAGAGTGATGTGATTGTCGGCGAGGATCGCCTGGATCAGGAACCAGGTGCCGGTGATGGAGATCACGGCGATGAACCAGATCGACCAGATGCCGCTCAGGCGGTGGAAATCGCCCCAGAAGATGCGCGCGCCCTGGCTGATGCGCAGGCGTGGTCTGAAGAAACCCTTCCAGAATCGTTTATAGACCACCAGACCGGTGACCAGCGAGGCCAACATCGGCAGGCCGAGCAACGAAACCAGGTACCAGCCCCAACTGTAGCCATTGTTGAACGGAGCCAGCCACCAGCCGTGCAAGGCACGGGTGAACTGGCGGAAATCGAAGTGCGGGCTCTTGCCCTGGATGGTACCTGTGTAGGGATTCACGTAGAGCGCAGCGCTGCTGCCGTCGGGATAGCTGACATCCACGGTCAGGGCGAAGTGGGATTCGTCGGGGCGTTCGATCGATTCGACCTTCAGCTCGGGCCGGGTCTGATTGATGCTGGCGAGGACCTGGCTGTAGCTCAGCGGTTCGGCGGAGTCGCTTGGCTTGCTGGCACGGATTTCCGGGTTGGCCAGCCAGACGATCTCCTGGCTGACCACCGCCAGGGTGCCGGTGACGCAGACGATCAGGACGAAGAACCAGATGGGCAGGGCCAGCCAGCTGTGGACGAGGAACCAGAGTCTGGAGCGGGACTTTTTCGACATGAGGCTAACGGTAGGTTAGGGGTCGTGGGCACCGACCATGGGTTGCGGGGACTGGATGCGCCCCGTTCATCCATATAGGACGAATGAGGCCGGTAGAACCTGAAGGGGAAGATGAAAGCAAATGTTTCGCAGTTGCTTTCAGCCTGGCGCCGGCGGCTTGTCTGAGGGCTTCCGTAAACGCCTGATGGCTATGCAAAAAAACCGATCGGCCAAGGTGCGACCGGAAGTCGCTGTCCGGTTAATTTTCACGATGTGTCGTCCGTTTCACATGAATGACCGAGCCCCGCGCTCGTTGCCCATGTGCACGGAAGAAGACCGATGAACGCAGAAGATTCCCTCAAGCTCGCCCGCCGCTTTATCGAACTACCCGTTGAGAAGCGTCGGGTCTTCCTCGAAACCCTGCGAGGGGAGGGAATCGATTTCTCGCTGTTCCCGATTCCGGCCGGCGTGTCTTCGGCCGAGCGCGACCGCCTGTCCTACGCCCAGCAGCGCATGTGGTTCCTCTGGCACCTGGAGCCACAGAGCGGCGCCTACAACCTGCCCAGCGCGGTGCGCCTGAACGGGCCGCTGGACCGCCAGGCGCTGGAGCGCGCCTTCGCCAGCCTGGTGCAGCGTCACGAAACCCTGCGCACGGTGTTCCCGCGCGGCGCCGACGACAGCCTGGCGCAGGCGCCCCTGCAACGCCCGCTGGAGGTTGCCTTCGAGGATTGCAGCGGCCTGCCCGAGGCCGAGCAGGAAGCCCGCCTGCGCGAGGAGGCGCAGCGCGAGTCGTTGCAGCCGTTCGACCTGTGCGAGGGGCCGTTGCTGCGGGTCCGCCTGATCCGCCTGGGCGAGGAGCGGCATGTGCTGCTGTTGACCCTGCATCACATCGTGTCCGACGGCTGGTCGATGAACGTGCTGATCGAAGAATTCAGTCGTTTCTACAGTGCCTATGCGACTGGGGCGGAGCCCGGCCTGTCGGCCTTGCCGATCCAGTACGCCGATTACGCCCTGTGGCAGCGCAGCTGGCTGGAGGCCGGTGAGCAGGAGCGCCAGCTGGAGTACTGGCGCGGCAAGCTCGGCGAGCGGCATCCGGTCCTGGAGTTGCCGACCGACCACCCGCGCCCGGCGGTTCCCAGCTACCGTGGCAGCCGTTACGAGTTCAGCATCGAGCCGGCCCTGGCCGAGGCCCTGCGCGGCACCGCCCGACGCCAGGGGCTGACCCTGTTCATGCTGTTGCTCGGCGGCTTCAATATCCTCCTGCAACGCTATAGCGGGCAGACCGACCTGCGGGTCGGCGTCCCCATCGCCAACCGCAACCGCGCCGAGGTGGAAGGGCTGATCGGCCTGTTCGTCAACACCCAGGTGCTGCGCTCGGTATTCGACGGCCGCACGTCGGTGGCGACCCTGCTGGCCGGGCTCAAGGACACCGTGCTTGGCGCCCAGGCCCATCAGGATCTGCCGTTCGAACGCCTGGTCGAGGCGTTCAAGGTCGAGCGCAGCCTGAGCCACAGCCCGCTGTTCCAGGTGATGTACAACCACCAGCCGCTGGTGGCCGACATCGAGGCGCTGGACAGCGTGGCCGGCCTGAGCTTCGGCCAGCTCGACTGGAAGAGCCGTACCACCCAGTTCGACCTGAGCCTGGATACCTACGAGAAGGGCGGCCGCCTGTACGCCGCGCTGACCTACGCGACCGACCTGTTCGAGGCGCGGACCGTCGAGCGCATGGCGCGGCATTGGCAGAACCTGCTGCGCGGCATGCTGGAAAACCCGCAGGCCAGCGTCGACTCGCTGCCGATGCTCGATGCCGAGGAGCGCTACCAGTTGCTGGAAGGCTGGAACGCCACTGCGGCCGAGTACCCGCTGCAACGCGGCGTGCACCGGTTGTTCGAGGAGCAGGTCGAGCGCACGCCGACGGCGCCGGCGCTGGCCTTCGGCGAGGAGCGCCTGGACTACGCCGAGCTGAACCGCCGGGCCAACCGCCTGGCGCATGCCCTGACCGAGCGCGGGGTCGGTGCGGACCGCCTGGTGGGCGTGGCCATGGAGCGCTCCATCGAGATGGTCGTGGCCCTGATGGCGATCCTCAAGGCCGGCGGCGCCTACGTGCCGGTGGACCCGGAATATCCCGAGGAGCGCCAGGCCTACATGCTGGAGGACAGCGGTGTGGAGCTGCTGCTTAGCCAGTCGCACCTGAAGCTGCCGCTGGCGCAAGGTGTGCAACGGATCGACCTGGACCAGGCCGATGCCTGGCTGGAAAACCATGCCGAGAACAATCCAGGGATCGAGCTGAACGGCGAGAACCTCGCCTATGTCATCTACACCTCCGGTTCCACCGGCAAGCCCAAGGGTGCCGGCAACCGCCATTCGGCGCTGAGCAACCGCTTGTGCTGGATGCAGCAGGCCTACGGCCTGGGCGTCGGCGACACGGTGTTGCAGAAGACCCCGTTCAGCTTCGACGTGTCGGTCTGGGAGTTCTTCTGGCCGCTGATGAGCGGGGCGCGTTTGGTGGTGGCCGCGCCGGGCGACCATCGCGACCCGGCGAAGCTGGTGGAGCTGATCAACCGCGAAGGGATCGATACGCTGCACTTCGTGCCGTCGATGCTGCAGGCCTTCCTGCAGGATGAAGACGTCGCCTCCTGCACCAGCCTGAAACGCATCGTTTGCAGCGGCGAGGCGCTGCCGGCGGACGCCCAGCAGCAGGTGTTCGCCAAGCTGCCGCAGGCCGGCCTCTATAACCTCTATGGCCCGACCGAGGCGGCCATCGACGTCACCCACTGGACCTGCGTGGAGGAGGGCAAGGACGCGGTGCCGATCGGCCGGCCGATCGCCAACCTGGCCTGCTACATCCTCGATGGCAACCTGGAGCCGGTGCCGGTGGGCGTGCTCGGCGAGCTGTACCTGGCCGGGCAGGGCCTGGCCCGTGGCTACCACCAGCGTCCGGGGCTGACTGCCGAGCGTTTCGTCGCCAGCCCGTTCGTGGCTGGGGAGCGGATGTACCGCACCGGCGACCTGGCGCGCTACCGCGCCGATGGGGTGATCGAGTACTCCGGGCGGATCGACCACCAGGTGAAGCTGCGCGGCTTGCGCATCGAGCTGGGCGAGATCGAGGCGCGCCTGCTGGAGCATCCGTGGGTGCGCGAGGCGGCGGTGCTGGCGGTGGACGGCAGGCAGTTGGTCGGCTACGTGGTGCTGGAGAGCGAGGGCGGCGACTGGCGCGAAGCGCTGGCCGCGCACCTGGCGGCGAGCCTGCCGGAATACATGGTGCCGGCGCAGTGGCTGGCGCTGGAGCGGATGCCGCTGAGTCCGAACGGCAAGCTGGATCGCAAGGCGCTACCGGCGCCTGAAGTAAGCGTGGCGCAGGCAGGCTACAGCGCACCGCGCAACGCAATGGAGCGAACCCTGGCGGAAATCTGGCAGGACCTGCTGGGCGTCGAGCGGGTCGGCCTGGACGACAACTTCTTCAGCCTCGGCGGCGACTCGATCGTCTCGATCCAGGTAGTCAGCCGTGCGCGCCAGGCCGGATTGCAACTGAGCCCGCGCGATCTGTTCCAGCACCAGAACATCCGCAGCCTGGCCCTGGCGGCCAAGGCGGGTGCGGCGACGGCGGAACAGGGGCCGGCAAGCGGCGAGGTGGCGCTGGCGCCGGTACAGCGCTGGTTCTTCGAGCAGGCGATTCCCAACCGCCAGCACTGGAACCAGTCTCTCTTGTTGCAGGCGCGCCAGCCGCTCGACGGCGACCGGCTGGGGCGTGCCCTGGAACGCCTGCAGGCGCAGCACGATGCCCTGCGCCTGCGTTTCCGCAAAGAGCGCGGCGCCTGGCACCAGGCCTACGCCGAGCAGGCCGGCGAGCCGCTGTGGCGCCGGCAGGCGGGGTCCGAGGAGGCGTTGCTGGCGCTTTGCGAAGAAGCCCAGCGCAGCCTCGACCTCGAACAGGGGCCGCTGCTGCGTGCGCTGCTGGTGGACATGGCCGACGGCAGCCAGCGCCTGCTGCTGGTCATCCACCACCTGGCGGTGGACGGGGTGTCCTGGCGCATCCTGCTGGAAGACCTGCAGCGTCTCTATGCCGACCTCGACGCCGATCTCGGGCCGCGTAGCACTTCCTACCAGACCTGGAGCCGGCACCTGCACGAACAGGCCGGCGCGCGCCTGGACGAACTCGACTACTGGCAGGCGCAACTGCACGACGCTCCGCATGCGCTGCCATGCGAAAACCCGCACGGCGCCCTGGAAAACCGCCATGAGCGCAAGCTCGTCCTGACCCTGGACGCCGAGCGTACCCGGCAGTTGCTGCAGGAAGCCCCGGCGGCCTACCGGACCCAGGTCAACGACCTGCTGCTGACCGCCCTGGCCCGCGCGACCTGCCGCTGGAGCGGCGACGCCAGCGTGCTGGTGCAGCTCGAAGGGCACGGCCGCGAGGACCTCGGCGAGGCCATCGACCTGAGCCGCACGGTGGGCTGGTTCACCAGCCTGTTCCCGCTGCGCCTGACCCCGGCCGCGGACCTCGGCGAGTCGCTGAAGGCGATCAAGGAGCAACTGCGCGGCGTGCCGGACAAGGGTGTCGGCTACGGCCTGCTGCGCTACCTGGCTGGAGAGGAGGCTGCGACCCGCCTGGCCGCACTGCCGCAGCCGCGGATCACCTTCAATTACCTGGGCCGGTTCGACCGTCAGTTCGATGGAGCGGCGCTGCTGGTACCGGCCACGGAAAGCGCCGGCGCCGCCCAGGATCCGTGCGCCCCGCTGGCCAACTGGTTGAGCATCGAAGGCCAGGTCTACGGCGGCGAGCTGAGCCTGCACTGGAGCTTCAGCCGGGAAATGTTCGCCGAGGCGACCGTCCAGCGCCTGGTCGATGACTACGCGCGGGAGCTGCACGCGCTGATCGAGCATTGCTGCCAGGAGGGCAACGTCGGCGCCACGCCGTCGGACTTCCCCCTCGCGACGTTGCGCCAGGAGCAGTTGGATCGCCTGCCTCTGGCGCGGATCGAGGACATCTACCCGCTGTCGCCGATGCAGCACGGCATGCTGTTCCACTCGCTCTACGAGCAGGCTTCCGGCGATTACCTGAACCAGCTCCGAGTCGACGTCCATGGACTCGATCCCGCGCGCTTCCGCGCCGCCTGGCAGGCGGCGCTGGACAGTCATGACATCCTGCGCGCCGGCTTCCTCTGGCAGGGCGATCTGGAGCAGCCGCTCCAGGTGATCCACAAACACCTCGAACTGCCGTTCGCCGAGCATGACTGGCGTGGTCGCGAAGCGCTCGCCGAGGCTCTCGACGAGCTGGCCGCGAGCGAACGCCGGCGGGGTTTCGAGCTGGAGCAGGCGCCCTTGCTGCGGCTGGTCCTGGTGCGTATGGACGAAGAGCGCTACCACCTGGTCTACACCCACCACCACATCCTGCTGGATGGCTGGAGCAGCGCGCAGCTGCTCGGCGAGGTGCTCGCTCGCTACACCGGCGAACAGGCCGAGCGCACGGGTGGGCGCTACCGCGACTACATCACCTGGCTGCAGGCACAGGACAAGCGCGTCAGCGAAGCATTCTGGAAAGAACAACTGGCGGAACTGCTGGAGCCGACACGCCTGGCCCAGGCGGTCGCCGCCGAGCGCGAGCAGGTCGGCAGCGGCCAGTTCCAGCGCAGCCTGCCGCCGGCACGCACCGCGCGCCTGAAGACGTTCGCCCAGCGGCACGCGGTGACCCTCAATACCCTGGTGCAGGCCGCCTGGTCGCTACTGCTGCAACGCTACACCGGGCAGGATACGGTGGTCTTCGGCGCCACCGTCGCCGGCCGTCCCGCCGAACTGGCCGGGATCGAAAGGCAGATCGGCCTGTTCATCAATACCCTGCCGGTGGTCGCCACACCGCAACCGGGCATGCGCCTCACCGACTGGTTGCAGGAGGTGCAGGCGCGCAGCCTGGCGCTGCGCGAGCAGGAGCACACGCCGCTGTTCGAGATCCAGCGTTGGGCCGGGCTCGGCGAGGCGCTGTTCGACAGCCTGCTGGTATTCGAGAACTACCCTGTGGCCGAAGCCCTGGAAAAGGGGTCGCCAGGCGGCGTGCGCTTCGGCCCGGTGAGCAATCATGAACAGACCAACTACCCGCTGACCGTCGCCCTGGGCGTCGGCGACAGTCTGTCGCTGCAATACAGCTATGACCGTCAGGCGTTTTCCGATGCCGCGGTCGAGCAGTTGGACCGGCACCTGCTGAACTTGCTCGAAGGCTTCGTCGACAACGCCGAACGGACTCTGGTCGAGCTGAGCCTGCTGGATGCCGAGGAGCGCGCGCTGATCGATTCGCTGTGGAACCGCAGCGAGTCGGGCTTCCCCGCTTCGCCGCTGATCCACCAGCGGGTGGCGGAGCGCGCACGCCTGGCCCCGGACGCGCCGGCGGTGCTGTTCGACGACCAGGTGCTGAGCTTCGCCGAGCTGGACAGCCGGGCCAATCGCCTGGCACATGCGCTGATCGCCCGCGGCGTCGGTCCCGAGGTGCGGGTGGCGATCGCCATGCAGCGCAGTGCGGAAATCATGATTGCCTTCCTCGCCGTGCTGAAGTCCGGCGGCGCCTACGTGCCCCTGGACATCGAGTACCCGCGCGAACGCCTGCTGTACATGATGCAGGACAGCCGCGCGCACCTGCTGCTGACCCAGAGCCACCTGCTCGACCGACTGCCGATTCCCGACGGGCTGTCCTGCCTGTGCCTGGACCGCGAACAGGAGTGGGCCGGTTTCCCCGCCCATGATCCAGAGGTGGCGCTGCATGGCGACAACCTGGCCTATGTGATCTACACCTCCGGCTCCACCGGCATGCCCAAGGGCGTGGCAGTGTCCCACGGCCCGCTGGCGGCGCACATCGTGGCTACCGGCGAGCGCTACGAGATGACCCCGGCGGACTGCGAGCTGCACTTCATGTCGTTCGCCTTCGACGGCTCCCATGAAGGCTGGATGCACCCGTTGATCAACGGTGCGCGGGTGCTGATCCGCGACGACAGCCTGTGGCTGCCGGAGCAGACCTACGCGCAGATGCATCGCCACGGCGTCACCGTCGCGGTGTTCCCGCCGGTCTATCTGCAGCAACTGGCCGAGCACGCCGAGCGCGACGGCAACCCGCCGGCGGCCCGGGTCTACTGCTTCGGCGGCGACGCGGTGGCGCAGGCCAGCTACGACCTGGCCTGGCGCGCGCTACGCCCGCAATACCTGTTCAACGGCTACGGACCGACCGAAACGGTGGTCACCCCGCTGCTCTGGAAAGCCCGCCCGGACGACCCCTGTGGCGCCGCCTACATGCCGATAGGTACGCTGCTGGGCAATCGCAGTGGCTACATCCTCGATGCCCAGTTGAACCTGCTGCCGGTCGGTGTGGCCGGTGAGCTGTACCTTGGCGGAGAAGGCGTGGCGCGCGGTTACCTGGAGCGTCCGGCACTGACCGCCGAACGTTTCGTGCCGGATCCCTTCGGCGCGCCCGGCAGCCGCCTGTATCGCAGCGGTGACCTGACCCGTGGGCGGGCGGATGGCGTGGTGGACTACCTGGGACGGGTAGACCACCAGGTGAAGATCCGCGGTTTCCGTATCGAGCTGGGCGAGATCGAAGCACGCCTGCGCGAGCAGGCGGCGGTGCGCGAGGCGGTGGTGGTCGCCCAGGCGGGTGCCAGCGGCCAGCAACTGGTCGGCTATGTGGTCCCGCAGGATCCGGCGCTGGTCGAGGATGCCGGTGCCCAGGCGGCCTGCCGCGACGCCTTGCGCAAGGCGCTGAAGGAACGCTTGCCCGAGTATATGTTGCCGGCGCACCTGCTGTTCCTGGCGTGCATGCCGCTGACCCCCAACGGCAAGCTGGATCGCAAGGGCCTGCCCAAGCCAAGCGCCGATCAGCAGCAACGCGACTACCAGGCACCGCGCAGCGAAGTGGAAAGACAACTGGCGACGATCTGGGCGGAGGTGCTGAAGCTGGAGCAGGTTGGCCTGGCCGACAACTTCTTCGAGATCGGCGGCGATTCCATCATTTCCCTGCAGGTGGTCAGCCGTGCGCGCCAGCTCGGCATCCATTTCACTCCGAAGATGCTCTTCGAGGCGCAGACCATCGGTGCCCTGGCTCCGCTGGCCGAGAGCGGTACGCAGGTGCTGGCTATCGACCAGGGACCGGTGACCGGCGTCACGCCGTTGCTGCCGATCCAGCAGGGTTTCTTCGCCGAAGAGGTCGCCGAGCGCCACTGGTGGAACCAGTCGGTGCTCCTGGAAGCCCGCGAGCCGCTCGATGCCCGGCACCTTGAGCAGGCCCTGCGGGGCGTGCTGGCGCACCACGATGCGCTGCGCCTGTCCTTCACCCGCGAGGCGGCCGGCTGGACGGCGCGCCACCGGGGGGTGGAAGAGGGCGCTGCGGCGCTGCTCCGCGTCGCTCGGGTCGCCGACCTGGCGGCGCTGCGGGCGCTTGCCGACGAAGTCCAGCGCAGTCTCGACCTGGCCGATGGGCCGTTGTTGCGCGCCCTGCTGGCGACCTTCGACGACGGCAGCCAGCGCCTGCTGCTGGTTATCCACCACCTGGTGGTGGATGGCGTGTCCTGGCGTATTCTCTTCGAAGACCTGCAGACCGCCTACCGGCAGTTGCTGGCGGGTCAGGCCGTCGAGCTACCGGCCAAGACCAGCGCCTTCAGGGATTGGGCCGAGCGCCTGCAGGCGTTTGCCGGTGACGGCGGCCTGGATGGCGAACTGGCGTACTGGCAAGGGCAATTGCAGGGCGCCTCCAGCGACCTGCCGTGCCTCGACCCGCTGGGCGACCAGAGCAACCGCCATGCCCGTTCGGTCAGTTGCGGACTGGACGCCGAGGCGACCCGGCAATTGCTGCAGGAAGCGCCGGCCGCCTACCGCACCCAGGTCAACGACCTGCTGTTGACCGCGCTGGCGCGGGTGGTCTGCCGCTGGACCGGGCAGGTCGATGCGTTGATCCAGTTGGAAGGGCATGGCCGCGAAGAACTCTTCGCCGAGATCGACCTGACGCGCACGGTGGGCTGGTTCACCAGCCTGTTCCCGCTGCGCCTGACGCCGGCCGAGGGCATCGCCGCATCGATCAAGGGCATCAAGGAGCAACTGCGCGCGGTGCCGAACAAAGGCATCGGCTTCGGCGCCCTGCGCTACCTGGGCAGCGCGGCGAGCCAGGCAGCCCTGGCCGGATTGCCGATGCCGCGCATCACCTTCAACTACCTCGGTCAGTTCGACGGCAGCTTCGCCATGGACGAGGGCGCACTGTTCGTTCCGGCCGGCGAGCGCGCCGGCGACGACCAGAGCCCGGACGCGCCGCTGGCCAACTGGCTGGCGCTGAACGGACGCATCTATGGCGGCGAACTGCGCATCGACTGGAGCTTCAGTGGCGAGCGCTTCGAAACCACCAGCATCCAGCGCCTGGCCGACGCCTATCGCGACGAACTGCTGGCGCTGATTGCCCACTGCCGAGTGGCCGAGGGCCAGGGTCTGACGCCCTCGGACTTCCCGCTGGCGCGCCTTGACCAGGCGCGTCTCGACCAATTGCCGCTGGCGCCCTGCGAAGTCGAGGACCTCTACCCGCTATCGCCGATGCAGCAGGGCATGCTGTTCCACAGTCTGTACCAGCAGGAGGCCGGCGATTACATCAATCAACTGCGGGTCGACATCGACGGTCTGCATCCGGAGAGCTTCCGCGCGGCCTGGCAGGCGGCGCTGGACGAGCACGATGTGTTGCGCAGCGGGTTCCTCTGGCAGGGCGCCTTCGAGACGCCGCTACAGGTGGTGCGCAAGCGTGTCGAAGTGCCGTTCAGCGTACTTGACTGGCGCGGTCGCGAGGACCTGGCGGCGGCCCTCGACGAGCTGGCTGCCGGCGAAGGCCGGCTGGGCTTCGACCTGAGCGAGGCGCCGCTGCTGCGCCTGGTACTGGTGCGCACGGACGAAGAGCGCTACCACCTGATCTACACCAATCACCATATCCTGATGGACGGCTGGAGCAACTCGCAGCTACTCGGCGAGGTACTGCAGCGCTACCGTGGCGAAACGCCGCCGCGCTCCGGCGGTCGCTATCGCGACTACATCGCCTGGTTGCAGCGCCAGGACGCCGCGCTCGCCGAGGCCTTCTGGCTGCCGCGCCTGCGCCAACTGGACGAGCCGACCCGCCTGGGGCAGTCGATCGCCCAGGCCAGGCAGCGCGGCAAGGGCTACGCGGAACGGTTGCGCGAGCTCGATGGCGAGCAGACCCGGCGCCTGGCCGAGCTGGCCCGCGAGCAGAAGATCACCGTCAATACCCTGGTCCAGGCCGCCTGGCTGATGTTGCTGCAACGCTATACCGGACAGGACAGCGTGGCCTTCGGCGCTACTGTCGCCGGTCGCCCGGCGGAACTGAACGGTATCGAGGAGCAGATCGGCCTGTTCATCAATACCCTGCCGGTCATCGCTACCCCGCTTCCGCAGCAGAGCCTGGCGTCGTGGCTGCAGGCGGTGCAGGGCGAGAACCTGGCCCTGCGCGAATTCGAACACACGCCGCTGTACGACATCCAGCGCTGGGCCGGGCAGGGCGGCGAGGCGCTGTTCGACAATATCCTGGTGTTCGAGAACTACCCCGTTTCGCAGATGCTCCAGCAGCAGGCCTCGCAAGGCCTGGCTTTCGGTGCCGTGGGCAACCACGAGCAGACCAACTACCCGTTGACCCTCAGCGTAAGCCTGGGGCAGCGCCTGGAACTGCAGTTCGCCTATGACCGCGAGCATTTCGACGACGCCAGCGTGGCGCGCCTGGATCGTCACCTGACGCACCTGCTGGCGCAGATGGTCGAGCGTCCTGCCAGCACCTGCCTGGCCGAGTTCCAGCTGCTGGAAGCGGCGGAGCGGCGCCAGGCGATCTTCGACTGGGGGCGCAACCCGGGACGCTATCCGGACGAGCGCAGCGTCGAGCAGCTGTTCGCCAGCCGCGCGGCGATGGAGCCCGAGCGGGTGGCATTGCTCTTCGAGGAGCGCCAACTGAGCTACGGCGAGCTCAACGCCCAGGCCAACCGCCTGGCCCACCGCCTGATCGAGCTGGGCGTGGGGCCTGACGTGCTGGTTGGGATCGCCGTCGAGCGCGGGCTGGAAATGATCGTCAGTCTGCTGGCGGTGCTCAAGGCCGGCGGCGCCTACGTACCGCTGGACCCGGAATATCCGCAGGAGCGCCTCGGCTACATGATCGAGGACAGCGGCATCGCCCTGTTGCTCAGCCAGAGCCACCTGCTGCAACGCCTGCCAGCGGCCTCCGGGATCGCCTGCCTGGCGCTCGACCAGGCGCGGGACTGGCAGGACCGTCCGGCGAGCGACCCGCAGTTGCGGGCGCATCCGCAGAACCTCGCCTACGTGATGTTCACCTCCGGTTCCACCGGCCGTCCCAAGGGCGTCGGCATCAGCCGAGAGAGCCTGTCGCGGCATACCCACGTTTCGCTGGAGTTCTTCGGCATCGGGCCGGACGACCGGGTGCTGCAATTCTCCACCTTCAATTTCGACGGCTTCGTCGAGCAGCTCTACCCGCCGCTCGCCTGTGGCGCCTCGGTGGTGCTGCGCGGCACCGAGATCTGGGACAGCGAGACGCTGTACCGGGAGATCGTCGAGCGACGCATCACCACGGTGGACCTGACTACCGCCTACTGGAACATGCTGGCCAAGGACTTCGCCAACCAGGGCGTGCGCGACTACGGCGCGCTCCGTCAGGTCCACGCCGGGGGCGAGGCGATGCCGCCGGAAAGCCTGGTGGCATGGAAGGCCGCCGGGCTGGAGCATGTGCGCCTGCTCAACACCTACGGCCCCACCGAGGCGACCGTCACGGTCACCACCCTGGATTGCGCGCCCTACGTCGACGGCAGCAAGGCGATCCCGGCGACCATGCCGATCGGCAAGGTGCTGCCGGGCCGCGCCATCTATCTGCTGGACGATGCCGGGCAACCGGCGCCGGTCGGGGCGGTCGGCGAGCTGGTGATCGGCGCCGAGCTGCTGGCGCGTGGCTATTTCAAGCGTCCCGACCTGACGGCCGCACGCTTCATTCCCGATCCGTTCGACGAGCAGGGCGGCGGCCGCCTGTACCGCACCGGCGATCTGGCACGCTACGGCGCCGACGGGGTGATCGAGTACGTCGGCCGGGTCGACCATCAAGTCAAGGTCCGTGGCTTCCGCATCGAACTGGGCGAGATCGAGGCCTGCCTCGGCGAGCACCCGGCGGTGCGCGAGGCCCTGGTCATCGCCGTCGAGGGTGCTGCCGGGGCGCAGCTGGTGGCCTATCTGGTGCCGCAAGCGGAAGCGCTGGCTAGCGCCACGCTGGAGGTACAGGCCGCGCTGCGCAACGAGCTGAAGGCCCTGCTGCGCGACAGCCTCCCCGAATACATGGTGCCGGCGCACCTGCTGTTCCTCGAACGCCTGCCGCTGAGCCCCAACGGCAAGGTCGACCGCAAGGCTCTGCCGGCGCCTGACGCCAGTCTCCTCCAGGAGGCCTACGTGGCGCCGCGCAGCGAGCTGGAATGCCAGGTCGCGGCGATCTGGCAAGAGGTGCTGAAACTCCAGCGGGTTGGCCTCGACGACCATTTCTTCGAACTCGGCGGGCACTCGCTGCTGGCCATCAACGTGATTTCGCGCATTCAACTGGAGCTGGGCATGAAGCTCACCCCCCAACTGTTGTTCCAATTCCCGACCCTGGGGCTTTTCGTCAGCAATCTGGAAAAGGCCGGTGGGCAGGTCGACACATCGAAACTGAACAAGCTGGAAGCCCTGCTTGATGAAATGGAGGAAGTTTGAATGGACATGAGCGTAGCTTTGCGGGTTGCCCGGCGCTTCATCACGCTTCCTCTCGACAAGCGCAAGCTGTACCTGGCGAAGATGCAGGAGGAGGGCGTGACGCCGGCCAACCTGCCGATTCCCGAGGTGGCCTCGGCCTTCGAGCGTATCCCGTTGTCCTATGCCCAGGAGCGCCAGTGGTTCCTCTGGCAGATGGACCCGCAGAGCGCCGCCTACAACATTCCCTCGGCGCTGCGCCTGCGTGGCGAACTGGACGTCGAGGCGCTGTCCGCCAGCCTGGGCGCCATCGTCGAACGCCACCAGAGCCTGCGCACCGTGTTCGTCGAGGACGAACAACTGGATGGCTTCCGCCAGCAGGTGCTGGCGTCGGTCGACGTACCCGTCCCGGTTACGCTGGCGGGCGACGACGACGCGCAGGCGCAGATTCGCGCTTTCGTTGAAAGCGAGACGCAACAGCCCTTCGATCTGCGTAACGGTCCGCTGCTTCGCGCGCGCCTGCTGCGCTTGGCGGCCGACGATCACGTGCTGACCCTGACCATCCACCATGTGGCAGCCGACGGCTGGTCCATGCGGGTACTGGTGGAGGAACTCATTGCCCTGTACGGCGCGCGCCGGCAAGGCATCGAGGCGACGCTGCCCGATTTGCCGATCCAGTATGCGGACTATGCGATCTGGCAACGACACTGGCTGGAAGCCGGCGAACGCGAGCGCCAGCTGGAGTACTGGATGGCGCGGCTGGGCGGAGGGCAGAGCGTGCTCGAACTGCCGACGGACCGCCAGCGCCCGGCGCTGCCGAGCTACCGTGGCGCGCGCCATGAACTGCAGTTGCCGCAGGCGTTGGGCCGACAGTTGCAGGCGCTGGCGCAGCGCGAAGGGACGACGTTGTTCATGCTCCTGCTGGCCTCGTTCCAGGCGCTCCTGCATCGCTACAGCGGCCAGGACGAGATCCGCGTCGGCGTGCCGGTGGCCAACCGCAACCGGGTCGAGACCGAGCGGCTCATCGGCTTCTTCGTCAATACCCAGGTGCTGCGCGCCGATCTCGATGCGCAGATGCCGTTCCTTGACCTTCTACAGCAGACCCGTGTCGCCGCGCTCGGCGCCCAGTCACATCAGGACCTGCCGTTCGAGCAACTGGTCGAGGCTTTGCAACCGGAGCGCAGTCTCAGCCACAGCCCGCTGTTCCAGGCCATGTACAACCACCAGAACCTGGGTTCCGCAGGTCGCCAGTCGCTGGCGGCGCAGTTGCCGGGGCTGAGCGTCGAGGACCTCTCGTGGGGCGCGCACAGCGCGCAATTCGACCTGACCCTGGACACCTACGAATCGGAACAGGGCGTGCACGCCGAATTCACCTATGCCACCGACCTGTTCGAGGCTGCGACCGTGGAGCGCCTGGCACGTCACTGGCGCAACCTGCTAGAGGCCGTCGTCGCCGAGCCGCGAAGACGCCTCGGCGACCTACCGCTGCTCGACGCCGAGGAGCGCGCCACGCTGCTGCAACGCAGCCGTCTGCCGGCGAGCGAATATCCCGCCGGGCAGGGTGTGCATCGCCTGTTCGAGGCCCAGGCCGGGCTGACCCCGGACGCGCCGGCCTTGCTGTTCGGCGAGGAACGCCTGAGCTACGCCGAACTCAATGCGTTGGCCAACCGCCTCGCCTGGCGTCTGCGCGAGGAGGGTGTCGGCAGCGATGTACTGGTCGGTATCGCGCTGGAGCGCGGCGTACCCATGGTGGTGGCCCTGCTGGCGGTGCTCAAGGCCGGTGGCGCCTATGTGCCGCTGGATCCGCAGTATCCCGCGGACCGCTTGCAGTACATGATCGACGACAGCGGACTGCGCCTGTTGCTCAGCCAGCAAAGCGTGCTGGCGCGCCTGCCGCAGTCGGATGGGCTGCAAAGCCTGCTGCTCGACGACCTGGAGCGACTGGTGCACGGCTACCCGGCGGCAAACCCGGACCTGCCGGAGGCGCCCGACAGTCTCTGCTACGCGATCTACACCTCCGGTTCCACCGGCCAGCCGAAAGGCGTGATGGTCCGCCATCGAGCCTTGACCAACTTCGTCTGCAGCATCGCCCGGCAACCGGGCATGCTGGCGCGGGACCGTCTGCTGTCGGTGACCACCTTCTCCTTCGATATCTTCGGCCTGGAGCTATACGTACCGCTGGCGCGTGGCGCCAGCGTGCTGCTCGCCAGCCGCGAGCAGGCCCAGGATCCCGAGGCCCTGCTCGATCTGGTCGAGCGGCAGGGCGTCACGGTATTGCAGGCGACCCCGGCAACCTGGCGGATGCTGTGCGACAGCGAGCGTGTCGACCTGCTGCGTGGCTGCACCCTGCTGTGCGGTGGCGAGGCGCTGGCGGAGGACCTGGCGGCGCGTATGCGCGGATTGTCGGCATCGACCTGGAATCTCTACGGGCCGACCGAGACGACGATCTGGTCGGCGCGGTTCCGCCTCGGCGAAGAGGCCCGCCCGTTCCTCGGCGGGCCGCTGGAAAACACCGCTCTGTACATCCTCGACAGCGAAATGAACCCATGTCCGCCCGGCGTCGCCGGCGAACTGCTGATCGGCGGCGATGGCCTGGCGCGTGGCTACCATCGCCGCCCCGGCCTGACCGCCGAACGCTTCCTACCCGACCCGTTCGCCGCCGACGGTTCGCGCCTGTACCGCACCGGCGACCTGGCTCGCTACCGCGCCGATGGGGTCATCGAATACCTTGGACGGATCGACCATCAGGTGAAGATCCGGGGATTCCGCATCGAACTCGGCGAAATCGAGACGCGCCTGCTGGAGCAGGACAGCGTGCGCGAGGCGGTGGTCGTCGCCCAGCCGGGGGTGGCCGGGCCGACCCTGGTGGCCTACCTGGTGCCCACCGAGGCCGCGCTGGTCGACGCCGAGTCGGCGCGCCAGCAGGAACTGCGCAGTGCATTGAAGAACAGCCTGCTGGCGGTTCTCCCGGACTACATGGTACCGGCGCACATGCTGTTGCTGGAGAACCTGCCGCTGACGCCGAACGGCAAGATCAACCGCAAGGCGCTGCCGCTGCCGGACGCGAGCGCGGTCCGGGACGCCCATGTCGCGCCCGAGGGCGAGCTGGAACGGGCCATGGCGGCGATCTGGAGCGAGGTCCTGAAGCTCGGCCACATCGGTCGGGACGACAACTTCTTCGAGCTGGGCGGCCACTCGCTGCTGGTGACCCAAGTGGTTTCCAGGGTACGCCGCCGCCTCGACCTGCAGGTGCCGCTGCGTACCCTGTTCGAGCACAGCACCCTGCGCGCCTATGCGCAGGCCGTGGCGCAGTTGGTGCCGGCCGCCCAGGGCGGGATCGTCCGATGCGCCAGGGGCGCATCGCCGCAGCTGTCGTTCGCCCAGGAACGCCAGTGGTTCATCTGGCGCCTGGATCCGCACAGCGCGGCCTACAACATCCCGGTGGCGTTGCGTCTGAAGGGACCGCTGCGGCGCGATGCCCTGCAGGGTGCCCTGGACCTGCTGGTGCAGCGCCATGAAACGCTACGCACCACCTTCGTCGAACACGATGGTGCGCCGCGGCAGGTCATCCACCCGACGCTGCCGATAGTCATCGAGGAGCGACGACCGCCGGTGGCCGGCGAAGACCTGAAGGGGCTGGTGGAAACCGAGGCCCATCGGCCGTTCGACCTGCAACGCGGACCGCTGCTGCGGGTCCTGCTGTTGCCGCTGGCGACGGACGAATGCGTGCTGGTGCTGACTCTTCACCACATCATCGCCGATGGCTGGTCGATGCAGGTCCTGGTGGACGAACTGATCCGCGTCTACGCCGCGCTTCGGCATGACCAGCCCCCCGCGTTGGCGGAGTTGCCGATCCAGTACGCCGACTTTGCGGCCTGGCAACGCCAATGGATGGATGGCGGCGAGCGTGAGCGTCAACTGGACTACTGGGTTTCCCGCCTGGGCGGCGAGCAGCCGTTGCTGGAGTTGCCCAGCGACCGGCCGCGCCCGCAGCAGCAGAGCCATCGCGGCCGGCGCATCGGCATCCCGTTGCCGGCGGAACTCGCCGAAGCCCTGCGGCGGCTGGCCCAGGCCGAGCAGGGCACGCTGTTCATGCTGCTGCTGGCCTCGTTCCAGGCACTCCTGCATCGCTACAGCGGGCAGAATGACATTCGTGTCGGAGTACCCATCGCCAACCGCAATCGCGAGGAGACCGAGGGGCTCATCGGCTTCTTCGTCAACACCCAGGTGTTGCGCGCCGAACTCGACGGGCAACTGCCGTTCCGCGAGCTGCTACGGCAGGTCCGGCAGGCGGTGGTGGAAGCGCAGGGCCATCAGGACCTGCCGTTCGAGCAACTGGTGGATGCGTTGCAGCCGGAACGCAGCCTCAGCCATGCGCCGTTGTTCCAGGTGATGTACAACCACCAGCGCGACGATCATCGCGGTTCGCGTTTCGCTTCCCTGGGCGAACTCGAGGTCGAGGACCTGGCCTGGGACGTGCAGACCGCGCAGTTCGACCTGACCCTGGATACCTACGAATCCTCCAATGGCCTGCTTGCCGAACTGACCTATGCCACCGATCTCTTCGACGCGTCGAGCGCCGAGCGCATCGCCGGCCACTGGCTGAACCTGCTCCAGTCGATCGTGGCCCGGCCGGAGGCGCGCATCGCCGAGCTGAAACTTCTGGACGAGGCCGAAGCGCGTGCCGACCTGCTGCAATGGAACCCCCATCCGCAGGACTTCCCCCCGGCCTCCTGCCTGCACCGCCAGATCGAGCGCCAGGCCGCCGAGCGGCCGCGGGCGACGGCAGTGGTCTACGGCGAACGCGCGCTCGACTACGGCGAATTGAACCTGCGGGCCAATCGCCTGGCGCACCGGCTGACCGAACTCGGTGTCGGCCCCGACGTGCTGGTCGGCCTGGCGGCCGAGCGCAGCCTGGAGATGATCGTCGGTCTGCTGGCGATCCTCAAGGCCGGCGGCGCCTATGTCCCGCTCGATCCGCGCTACCCCAGCGACCGGCTGGGCTACATGATCGAGGACAGCGGCATCCGCCTGCTACTGACCCAGCGCGCGGCGCGCGAGCGCTTACCGCTCGGCGAGGGCCTGCCCTGTCTGCTGCTGGACGCGGAGCATGAGTGGGCCGGCTACCCGGAGAGCGATCCGCAGAGCGCCGTCGGCGTCGATAACCTGGCGTATGTGATCTATACCTCCGGCTCTACCGGAAAACCGAAGGGTACCCTGCTGCCGCATGGCAACGTGCTACGCCTGTTCGATGCCACCCGGCACTGGTTCGGTTTCTCCGCGGACGACGCCTGGAGCCTGTTCCACTCCTACGCGTTCGATTTCTCCGTCTGGGAGATCTTCGGCGCGTTGTTGCATGGCGGCAGGCTGGTCATCGTCCCGCACGAGACCAGTCGTTCGCCAGAGGACTTCCTGCGCCTGCTGTGCCGGGAACGGGTGACGGTGCTGAACCAGACGCCGTCGGCCTTCAAGCAACTGATGCAGGTCGCCTGCGCCGGCCAGGAGGTTCCGCCGCTGGCCCTGCGGCATGTGGTGTTCGGTGGCGAGGCGCTGGAAGTGCAGGCCCTGCGCCCATGGTTCGAGCGTTTCGGCGATCGAGCGCCGCGCCTGGTCAACATGTATGGGATCACCGAGACCACGGTCCACGTGACCTATCGTCCGCTGTCGCTGGCGGATCTCGACGGCGGGGCGGCCAGTCCGATCGGCGAACCGATCCCGGACCTGTCCTGGTATCTGCTCGACGCCGGGCTGAACCCTGTGCCCAGGGGCTGCATCGGCGAGCTGTATGTGGGGGGCGCGGGATTGGCGCGGGGCTATCTGAATCGCCCCGAGCTGAGTTGCACGCGCTTCGTGGCCGATCCGTTCTCCACGACTGGGGGACGTCTGTACCGGACCGGCGACCTGGCCCGCTATCGTTGCGACGGGGTGGTCGAGTACGTCGGTCGGATCGACCACCAGGTCAAGATTCGCGGCTTCCGCATCGAACTGGGCGAAATCGAGGCCCGCCTGCTCGCACAGCCGGGCGTGGCCGAGGCGGTCGTGCTGCCTCACGAGGGGCCGGGCGCTACGCAACTGGTCGGCTATGTCGTGACGCAGGCGGCGCCAAGCGACCCCGCCGCGTTGCGCGACACGCTGCGCCAGGCCTTGAAGGCGAGCCTGCCGGAGCACATGGTGCCCGCCCACTTGCTGTTCCTCGAGCGCCTGCCGCTGACGGCCAACGGCAAGCTGGATCGGCGCGCCTTGCCCGCCCCGGACGCCAGCCGCCTGCAGCAGGACTATGCCGCTCCGCGCAGCGAGCTGGAGCAGCGCCTGGCGGCAATCTGGGCGGATGTGCTGAAGCTTGGCCGCGTCGGCCTGGACGACAACTTCTTCGAACTTGGCGGCGACTCGATCATTTCCATCCAGGTGGTCAGCCGCGCGCGCCAGGCCGGGATCCGGCTGGCGCCCAGGGACCTGTTCCTGCACCAGACGATCCGGGGCCTGGCCGGCGTGGCCGTCGAGGGTCGCGGCTTGGCCAGCGCCGAACAGGGGCCGATCAGCGGGAGCACGCCGCTGCTGCCGATCCAGCAGATGTTTTTCGAACTGGATATCCCGCGGCGCCAGCACTGGAACCAGTCGGTCCTGCTGGAGCCGGGGCAGGCGCTCGACGGTACGCTTCTGGAAACGGCGCTGCAGGCCTTGCTGGCGCACCACGATGCGTTGCGCCTGGGCTTCCGCCTCGAAGACGGGACCTGGTGCGCCGAACACCGCGCGGTCGAGGCCGGCGAGGCGTTGTTGTGGCAGCAGTCGGTCGCCGACGGCCAAGCGCTGGAAGCCTTGGCGGAGCAGGCCCAGCGCAGTCTCGACCTGGGCCGCGGGCCACTGTTGCGCGCGCTGCTGGCGACGCTCGGAGACGGCAGCCAGCGGTTGTTGCTGGTGATCCACCATCTGGCGGTGGACGGGGTTTCCTGGCGGATCCTGCTCGAAGACCTGCAGACCGCCTACCGCCAGTTGCAGGCCGGCCAGGCCGTTGCGCTACCCGCCAAGACCAGCGCCTTCAAGGCGTGGGCCGAACGCTTGCAGGCGCATGCCCGCGACGGCGGCCTGGAGGGCGAGCGCGGCTACTGGCTGGCGCAGCTCGAAGGCGTATCCACCGAACTGCCCTGCGACGATCGCGAGGGTGCGCAATCGGTCCGGCATGTCCGTTCGGCACGTACCGAGCTGACCGAAGAGGCCACGCGCCGGTTGTTGCAGGAAGCGCCGGCGGCCTACCGGACCCAGGTCAACGATCTGCTGCTCACCGCCCTGGCGCGGGTCATCGGTCGCTGGACCGGCCAGGCGGATACCCTTATCCAGCTCGAAGGACACGGGCGCGAGGAGCTGTTCGAGGACATCGACCTGACCCGCACGGTAGGCTGGTTCACCAGCCTGTTCCCGCTGCGCCTGTCGCCGGTGGCGGAGCTGGGCGCTTCGATCAAACGGATCAAGGAGCAACTGCGCGCGATTCCGCACAAGGGTCTGGGTTTCGGCGCCCTGCGTTACCTCGGCAGCGCCGAGGATCGGGCGGCGCTGGCGGCCTTGCCGAGTCCGCGCATCACCTTCAACTACCTGGGGCAGTTCGACGGCAGCTTCTCCGCCGATTCCTCCGCGCTGTTCCGTCCCAGCGCCGATGCGGCCGGCAGCGAGCGCGACAGCGACGCGCCGCTGGACAACTGGCTGAGTCTCAACGGCCAGGTCTATGCCGGCCGGCTCGGTATCGACTGGAGCTTCAGCGCCGCGCGTTTCAGCGAGGCGAGCATCCTTCGCCTCGCCGATGCCTATCGCGACGAGCTGCTGGCGCTGATCGAGCATTGTTGCGCCGCCGATGTCGAAGGCGTGACCCCTTCGGACTTCCCCCTGGCCGGGCTCGACCAGCGGCAACTGGACGCTTTGCCCCTGGCGGCGGGCGAGGTGGAGGATCTCTATCCGCTGTCGCCGATGCAGCAGGGTATGCTGTTCCACAGCCTGTACCAGCAGAACAGCGGCGACTACATCAACCAGATGCGTCTGGACGTGGAAGGCCTGGATCCCCAACGCTTCCGCGAGGCCTGGCAGGCGGCGCTGGATGCCCACGAAGTCCTGCGCAGCGGGTTCCTCTGGCAGGGTGCGCTGGAAAAGCCGCTGCAACTGGTGCGCAAGCGCGTCGAGGTGCCGTTCAGCGTGCACGACTGGCGCGACCGCGCGGACCTCGCCGAGGCGCTCGATGCCCTCGCCGCCGGCGAGGCCGGGCTCGGCTTCGAACTCGCCGAGGCGCCGCTGCTGCGGCTGGTGCTGGTGCGTACCGGCGAACGCCGGCACCACCTGATCTACACCAATCACCACATCCTGATGGACGGCTGGAGCAACTCGCAGTTGCTCGGCGAAGTCTTGCAGCGCTACCGCGGCGAGACGCCGTCGCGCTCGGATGGGCGCTATCGCGACTACATCGCCTGGCTGCAACGCCAGGATGCGGGTCGCACCGAGGCGTTCTGGAAGCAGCGCCTTCAGCGGCTGGGCGAGCCGACCCTGCTGGTTCCGGCGTTCGCCCACGGGGTGCGGGGTGCCGAGGGCCATGCCGATCGCTATCGTCAGCTGGACGTCACCACGAGCCAGCGCCTGGCAGAGTTCGCCCGTGAGCAGAAGGTGACGCTCAATACCCTGGTCCAGGCGGCCTGGCTGATACTGCTGCAACGCTACACCGGGCAGGACACCGTGGCCTTCGGTGCCACCGTATCCGGTCGTCCGGCGGAGTTGCGCGGGATCGAGGAGCAGATCGGCCTGTTCATCAACACGCTGCCGGTGGTCGCCAGCCCGTGTCCGGAGCAGCCGCTCGGCGACTGGCTGCAGGCGGTGCAGGGCGAAAACCTGGCGCTGCGCGAGTTCGAGCACACGCCGTTGTATGACATCCAGCGTTGGGCCGGGCAGGTCGGCGAGGCCCTGTTCGACAACATCCTGGTATTCGAGAACTACCCGGTTTCCGCAGCGCTGGCGGAAGAGACACCGACGGACATGCGGATCGACGCGCTTAGCAACCAGGAGCAGACGCACTATCCGCTGACGCTGCTGGTGAGCGCCGGAGAGACCCTCGAACTGCACTACAGCTATTCCCGCCAGGCTTTCGACGAGGCGGCGATCGAGTGCCTGGCGGAACGCCTCGAACGCTTGTTGCTGGGGATGTGCGAAAACCCGGGGGCGTCGTTGGGCGAGCTGGACAGTCTGGCTGCCGCCGAGCGCTACCAGTTGCTGGAAGGCTGGAACGCCACTGCGGCCGAGTACCCGCTGCAACGCGGCGTGCACCGATTGTTCGAGGAGCAGGTCGAGCGCACACCGACGGCGCCGGCGCTGGCCTTCGGCGAGGAGCGCCTGGACTACGCCGAGCTGAACCGCCGGGCCAACCGCCTGGCGCATGCCTTGATCGAGCGCGGGGTCGGCGCGGACCGCCTGGTGGGCGTGGCCATGGAGCGTTCCATCGAGATGGTCGTGGCCCTGATGGCGATCCTCAAGGCCGGCGGCGCCTACGTGCCGGTGGACCCGGAGTATCCCGAGGAGCGCCAGGCCTACATGCTGGAGGACAGCGGCGTGCAGCTGCTGCTCAGCCAGTCGCACCTGAAGCTGCCGCTGGCGCAAGGTGTGCAGCGGATCGACCTGGACCAGGCCGATGCCTGGCTGGAAAACCATGCCGAGAACAATCCGGGGATCGAGCTGAACGGCGAGAATCTTGCCTATGTCATCTACACCTCCGGCTCCACCGGCAAGCCCAAGGGCGCCGGCAACCGCCACTCGGCGCTGAGCAACCGTTTGTGCTGGATGCAGCAGGCCTATGGCCTGGGCGTCGGTGACACGGTGTTGCAGAAGACCCCGTTCAGCTTCGACGTGTCGGTCTGGGAGTTCTTCTGGCCGCTGATGAGCGGGGCGCGTTTGGTGGTGGCCGCGCCGGGCGACCATCGCGATCCGGCGAAGCTGGTGGCGCTGATCAATCGCGAAGGGGTCGACACGCTGCACTTCGTGCCGTCGATGCTGCAGGCCTTCCTGCAGGACGAAGACGTCGCCTCCTGCACCAGCCTGAAACGCATCGTTTGCAGCGGCGAGGCGCTGCCGGCGGACGCCCAGCAGCAGGTGTTCGCCAAGCTGCCGCAGGCCGGCCTCTATAACCTCTATGGCCCGACCGAGGCGGCCATCGACGTCACCCACTGGACCTGCATGGAGGAGGGCAAGGACGCGGTGCCGATCGGCCGGCCGATCGCCAACCTGGCCTGCTACATCCTCGATGGCAACCTGGAGCCGGTACCGGTGGGCGTGCTCGGCGAGCTGTACCTGGCCGGTCGGGGCCTGGCCCGTGGCTACCACCAGCGTCCGGGGCTGACTGCCGAGCGTTTCGTCGCCAGCCCGTTCGTGGCTGGGGAGCGGATGTACCGCACCGGCGACCTGGCGCGCTACCGCGCCGACGGGGTGATCGAGTACGCCGGGCGGATCGACCACCAGGTGAAGCTGCGCGGCCTGCGCATCGAGCTGGGCGAGATCGAGGCGCGCCTGCTGGAGCATCCGTGGGTGCGCGAGGCGGCGGTGCTGGCGGTGGACGGCAAGCAGTTGGTCGGCTACGTGGTGCTGGAGAGCGAGGGCGGCGACTGGCGCGAAGTGCTGGCCGCGCACCTGGCGGCGAGCCTGCCGGAATACATGGTGCCGGCGCAGTGGCTGGCGCTGGAGCGGATGCCGCTGAGTCCGAACGGCAAGCTGGATCGCAAGGCGCTGCCGAAGATCGAGGCGGAAGACGGACTCGGCGAATACGTGGCACCGGCCAGCGAACCGGAGCGGCAACTGGCGGCGATCTGGGCGGATGTCCTGGGGCGCGAGCGGGTTGGCGTGACCGACAACTTCTTCGCCCTCGGCGGCGACTCGATCGTCTCGATCCAGGTGGTCAGCCGAGCGCGCCAGGCCGGATTGCAACTGAGCCCGCGCGACCTGTTCCAGTTGCAGAACATTCGCAAGCTGGCCGAGCGCTGCAGCGCGGCGGCGCCCGTCGCAGAGCCGGCGAGCGTGCCCGACGGCGCCGTCCTGCACAATCTACTGCCGCAGCAAGTGCAGGCGCTGCCGTTGCCCCACGAACGGCTGGAACACCTCTACAGCCTCTCGCCGATGCAGCAGGGCATGCTGTTCCTCGGGCTGAACAGCCCGGACGCCGAGTTGTACATCAACCAATTGAGCATCGCGGTCGACGGACTCGATCCGCAGCGCCTGCAACGCGCCTGGTCGGCGGTGGCGCAGCGCCATGAAGTGTTGCGCAGCGGCTTCCTCTGGCTGGACCAGGAAGAGCCCCTGCAATTTGTCCTGGCCGATCCCGGGCTGCCGTTCGAGGTCCTCGACTGGCGTGGGCGGGCGATAAGCGACGAAGCGCTGGAACAGGTCGCGCAACAGGAGCGGCGCAAGGGCTTCGACCTGGGCCAGCCGCCGCTGCAACGGGTACGCCTGCTGCGCCTGGGCGAGGATCGCTACCAGTTGATCTGGACCTACCACCACATTCTCATCGATGGCTGGAGCACTTCGCAGCTGTTCGGCGAGATACTCGAACTCTATTCCGGCGGCAGCCTGCCGCCCGCCGTCCCTTACCGGCACTACATCGCCTGGCTGCGGGCGCGCGATGGCAAGGCCAGCGAGGCCTTCTGGCGCCGCCAACTGGCACGCATGGACGAGCCGACCTATCTGGCCGACGCCTTCAACGCTGCCCGCGAAGGATATGGGCACCAGGCGTTGTACACGCGCCTGGACAGCGATGCCACCGAGCACCTGAAACGTTTCGCCCAATCCCAGCGAGTGACGCTCAATACCCTGGTACAGGGCGCCTGGCTGCTCCTGCTGAGTCGCTACGGCGGCCAGCGCTGCGTGTCCTTCGGCGCCACCGTTGCCGGTCGGCCGGCCAGCCTGGAGGCGTCGGAACGGATCCTCGGGCTGTTCATCAATACCTTGCCGGTGGTCTGCGAAGTGGCGCCGGAACAGTGCGTCGGCGATTGGCTGAGAGCCTTGCAGGACTACAACCTGGAGATGCGCGAGCAGGAGTACACCCCGCTCAGCGACATCCAGCGCTGGGCTGGGCGCAGCGGTCAATCGCTGTTCGACAGCATCATCGTGTTCGAGAACCATCCGGTTGACCGGACGCTGCGTGACTGGCGCGACGATTCGCTGCGCTTCGGCGAGATGCGCAGCGCAGGCCTGACCAACTTCCCCATGGACCTGATGGTGACCAGCGACGATTCCGGCCTGGCGATCGAATACATGTTCCTGCGCGAGCACTTCGCCGTGGCTTCGGTCGAGCGCCTGCGCACGGATATGGAAGGGCTGCTCGCAGCCTTGAGCGGCGACGCCGAGTGCCGCCTGGGCAACATCGGCTTGCCGAGTGCCCGGGTGCCGTTGGCGGATGGCGCGTGTCCGGATCGGTATCCGCTGGTACACCAGCGCATCGGCGAGTGGAGCCGGCGCACGCCGGACGCCACCGCGCTGGTGTTTGACGAGCGCAGCCACTCGTTCGCCGAGCTGGACGCGCGGGCCAACCGCCTGGCGCATGCGCTGGTCGAGCGCGGCGTGGCGGCCGACGTGCGGGTCGGTGTGGCGCTGCCGCGCGGCACCGAGCTGGTCGTTGCGCTGCTCGCCGTGCTCAAGGCCGGTGGCGCCTATGTGCCGCTGGACCTGGCGTATCCGCGTGAGCGGCTGGCTTACCTGATGCAGGACTCCGGCATCGCTCTGCTGCTGAGCGAAAGCCAGGCGCTGGTGCAATTGCCGGTGCCCGCCGGCGTGCCCGCCCTGGCCCTGGACCGCCTGGATCTGCTGGAGCATCCGGCGCAGGCGCCGCAGGTCGAGGTCCATCCCGCCAACCTCGCCTACGTCATCTATACCTCCGGCTCCACCGGCCTGCCCAAGGGCGTCGCGGTGAGCCATGGTCCTCTGGCGATGCACATCGACGCGGTCGGCGAGCGCTACGAGATGACCCCGGCCGATCGCGAGCTGCACTTCATGTCGTTCGCTTTCGACGGCGCCCATGAGCGCTGGCTGACCGCCCTGGGCCATGGCGGCAGCCTGCTGCTGCGCGACGATGCGCTGTGGACGCCGGAGCAGACCTACGCGGCGATGCAACGCCACGGCGTGACGGTTGCCGCGTTCCCGCCGGTCTACCTGCAACAGCTGGCCGAGCATGCCGAGCGTGACGGCAACCCGCCGCCGGTACGCATCTACTGCTTCGGCGGCGACGCGGTGCCGGTGGCCGGTTTCGAACTGGCCAAGCGCGCGCTGAAACCGCGCTACATCATCAACGGCTATGGCCCGACGGAAACCGTGGTCACGCCGCTGATCTGGAAGGCTGCCATGGACACCGAATGCGGCGCTGCCTATGCGCCCATCGGCAGCTTCGTCGGCGAGCGCTGCGGCTATGTCCTGGACGCCGACCTGAACCCGTTGCCGGCAGGCGTGGCCGGGGAGTTGTACCTCGGCGGTGTCGGCCTGGCGCGAGGCTATCTGCAGCGACCGGGGTTGAGCGCCGAGCGCTTCGTCGCCAACCCGTTCAGCCGTACCGGCGAGCGCCTCTATCGCACCGGCGACCTGGTTCGTCAGCGCGAGGACGGCACCTTCGACTACCTCGGGCGCATCGACAACCAGGTCAAGGTGCGGGGCTTCCGCATCGAACTGGGCGAGATCGAGGCGCGCCTGCAGGATGCCGGCGAGGTCCGCGAAGCGGTGGTGGTTGCCCGCGACGCGGCGAGTGGCAAGCAACTGCTCGGCTATGTGGTCGCGGAAGACGGCGCGGACGCCTCGGGCCTGCTCGAGCGCCTGCGCGAGCGCCTCAAGCGCGATCTGCCGGAGTACATGGTGCCGGCGCACCTGGCCCTGCTGCCGGCGATGCCGCTGACGCCGAACGGCAAGATCGACCGCAAGGCGCTGCCGGACATCGACGTCACCGCCAGCGAGGCCTACGTGGCGCCGCGCAATGAGCTGGAGCTGGCCCTGGCCGGTATCTGGCAGGAAGTGCTCGGCATCGCAAGGATCGGTGTGCACGACAACTTCTTCGAACTGGGTGGCGACTCTATCCTCAGCATGCAGGTGGTGGCCAAGGCCCGTGCCCTGAAGAAGCTGGGCTTCAGCCTGAAGCTGCGCGACCTGATCCAGAAGCCGAGCATCGCCGCCTTGTCCGGGTACGACGACAGCGCTGCGCCGCCGTCGCCGATCCTGGCGCTGAACGCGGCGGTGGACGGATGCCCGCCGCTGTTCTGCGTGCATGCCGGCTTCGGCACGGTGTTCGACTATGAACCGCTGGCCCGGCGCCTGAATGGCCGCCGCAGCGTACTGGCGATCCAGGCCCGCTCGCTGCTGGATCCGAACTGGCGGGACGTTTCCCTGCAACGGATGGCCGAGGATTACGTCGCGCTGATCCGCCAGCGCCAGGCCGAGGGTCCCTATCACCTGCTCGGCTGGTCGCTGGGAGGGACCCTGGGTATGTTGATGGCCGCCGAGCTCGAGCGGCAGGGGCAGCAGGTTGCCTTCCTCGGTCTGCTGGACAGCTATGTGCCGGGAACCGAGGCGCCTGCCGCCGATGACTGGCGCGAGGATCTGCTGGACTTCCTCAGCGTCAGCGCCGGCCTGGAAACCCGTCCGCCACTGGCCGCCGGGTTGGAGCAGCGCGACAACGTCAGCGCCGCCATCGCCGAGTGCCTTGGCGTCGGCCAGACCGGGAAGGGAGGGCTGGGCTGCGACGAACTGGCCCAGGTATTCCTGGTCGCCCGGCAACTCAAGCAACTCTCCGGGCAACTGGATAGTTGCTCGCCGATCCAGGTCCGGCCGCTGTGCTGGTGGACGCGCGGGCGTGGTGAAGAGGTGCGGGCGCTGTCGCGGCAGTTGGGTGGTCAGCCTCTGGCCGGTCGGGTCGCCGCGTGCGGGCATTTCCAGATACCCCATGCGCAGGAGGTGCTCGACTCCCTGGTGGAGGCGCTTGAAGAAATCCACGGCAGCCTCGTCTATTCATGACGAAGCTTTGGCCGGCCCCGCCGGGGCCGGCCCGTTGGAGACTATGAAATGGCCTTGAACCCCGATATCGCGGCATACCTGGAACTGGTCGGCAACGGCCGCAGCAGTGGCAAGAGCCTGCCCATGCACCAGTTGACGGTGCAACAGGCGCGCGAGCAGTTCGACCAGTCGTCGGCGTTGATGGACCCAGGCCTCGACGAGCCGCTGCCGCGCGTCGAGACGCTGTTCGTCCCGGCGCGGGACGGTACGCCGTTGCCGGCGCGCCTCTACAGTCCCCAGGGGCTGTCCGCGTCGCCGCCGTTGCCGGGCGTGCTCTACCTGCATGGCGGCGGCTACGTCGTCGGCAGCCTGGACTCCCACGACGCGCTGTGCGCCAGCCTGGCCGAGCGCGCCGGTTGCGTGGTGCTTTCTCTGGCCTACCGGTTGGCGCCGGAGTGGCGTTTTCCGACCGCCGCCGAGGACGCCGAGGATGCCTGGTGCTGGTTGGCTGCCGAAGCCGCACGGCTAGGCATCGATCCGCAACGCCTGGCGGTTGCCGGCGACAGCGTCGGCGGCAGTCTGTGCGCGGTGTTGTCGCATCGCTTGGCGCTGCGGGGAGACGCCTCGCAACCGCGTCTGCAGGTACTGATCTACCCGGTCACCGATGCCAGCCGCACGCACCAATCGATCGAGCGTTACGCCGTTGGCCACCTGTTGGAGAAGGACAGCCTGGAGTGGTTCTACCAGCACTACCAGCGTAGCCCCGAGGACCGTCAGGACCCGCGTTTCTCGCCGCTGCTCGGCGTGGTGCCGGCTGACCTGGCGCCGACGTTGCTGCTGGTCGCGGAGTGCGACCCGCTGCATGACGAGGGCATCGCCTATGCCGAGCACCTGCGCCAGGGCGGCGCCCGGGTGGAGTTGTGCGTCTATCCGGGGATGACCCATGATTTCCTGCGCATGGGTGCGATCGTCGACGAGGCGGACGACGCCAAGGACATGATCGCCGACGCGCTGGTGGCGGCCTTGGCGACCTGAGCACCGCCATCCTTCGTGAAAAAGCCCCGTCAGATGATCTGGCGGGGCTTTTTCGTAGAGCGTTCGCACTGATGAAGAGGGAAGGCCGCTGGCCTTCCCCCGGATGCCTTACCAGTTGTAGGTCAAGTCGGAGGTGATGGTGCGGCCCTGGCCGTAGTAGCAGTCCCAGATGCCGGCGCAGCGGCTGACGTACTTCTTGTCCTCGATGTTTTCCAGGTTGACCTGGAGTTTCAGGCCTTTCAGGCGCAGCGGGGATTTCTCGAAGTCGTAGGACAGCTTGCCGTCGTACAGGGTATAGGAGGGGATGGTGAAGTGGTTGTCGGCGGTATCGGTGCCGTCGCTGCCGCGGGAGTAGCGCGCGCCGATCCCCGCGCCGAGGCCGGCGAGCACGGTATCCCCGCCGAGGGTGTAGTCCAGCCAGACGGCGGCGGTCATCGGCGGAGTGCCCGCGGGATGACGTCCTTCGCGACCATCGTTGTCCTTGGTGTACTTGACGTCGTTTCGCGAGAATGACGCGATGATGCCCAGGTTGTTGGTCAGACTCGCCTTGCCTTCCAGTTCGAAGCCCTTGGAGCGCATGGCGGCCGATTGATTGTAGAAGTTCGGGTTCTCGAGATTGGTGGTCAGGACGTTTTTCTGATCGATCTGGTAGACCGATGCCTGGATGAAGCTGTCTTGTCCCGGCGGCTGGTACTTGATCCCCGCCTCGTACTGCTTGCCGGTGGTCGGCTTGAAGGCTTTCGAGTTCTGGTCCAGGTTATAGCCGCTTACGGGCTGGAACGACTCGGAATAGCTCACGTACGGGGTGATGCCGTTGGAGAATTCATAACCGAAGCCGGCGCGGCCGCTGAACTTCTCATCCTTGGCGTTCGAATGTCCGGCCGTCTCCTTGCTGTCGGTTTCCGCCCAGTCGTAGCGGCCGCCGAGCGTCAGGAACCATTGGTTCCACTTCATCTGGTCCTGCAGATAGACGCCGGTCTGCCTGATGGTCCGATCCCAGCGATATGGGCTGCCGAAGGTGAATGGCTTGCCGTAGACCGGTTTGTATAGATCGATGATCGGCGATGCTGCTTCGTAGGAGTACAGTCCGAGAAATTTCGAATTGGAGTGGTAGTAGTCCAGGCCGATCAGCGAGGTGTGTTCGATATCGGCGGTTTTGTACTTGGCCTGGAGAATGTTGTCCATGCCGAACACTTTGTTGGTCTGGGACCAGTCGACACCATAGCGGGTGGTATAGCGCTGGTCGTTGGCGCCGGTGTTCGGGTTGGGAACGAAGCGGTAGCCGTGCAGGGGGGCCACGTACTGGTCGTCGACATAGGCGTAGCGGGTGTTCTGCTTGAAGGTCCAGACATCGTTGAACTCGTGGCTGAACTCGTAGCCGACGACGAACTGGTCGCGGTCGTAGGAGTTCAGCCCCGGCTCGCCGATGAAGGTGCTGCGCTTGATCCGCCCGTTGGGCGTGCTGAACACCGTGCCGTAGGCCGGCAGGCCCTGGGCCTCGGGTACGTCGTTGTCCTTCTGGTACTGGCCGTAGAAGGTCAGGCTGGTCTGCTCGTTGGGGTTCCAGGTAAAGCTCGGTGCCAGCATGAAGCGTTTTTGCTCGGCATAGTCGATCTCCGAGTTGATGTCCCGGCCTACGCCGGTTATGCGGTAGAGATAAGTGCCCTGTTCGTCGAGCGCGCCGGCGACGTCGAAAGCGCCGTAGCGGCGGTCCTGGCTGCCGCCGCCGAGCACCACCTCATGGATCGGTTCGGCCGTTGGGCGTTTGGATACCATGTTGACGATGCCGCCAGGCTGGTTCTGGCCGAAGAGCACGGAGGCCGGCCCCTTCAGCACCTCGATGCGTTCCAGGGTATAGGGGTCGATCTGCAGGGCACCGCCGGTACTGCCGCCGCCGTAGGGCATGTGCAGGCCGTCGAGGTACATCGGCGCCGGGCTGAAGCCGCGCGAGGTCGGCTCGTCGAAGATCTTCACCCGGTCGGCGAAGCCGCCGCCGGTGATCCCCGGGGTGTAGCGCAGGGCCTCGGTGACGGTCTGCGAACCGCGCGCCTTGATCTCGTCCTGGGTGACCACGTTGATGGTCTGGGGGATCTCCTTGAGCGGGGTATCGGTCTTGGTGCCGGTACCGCTGCGCTTGGCCACGTAGCCGTTGACGTGACCCCAGGCCGACTCCTGGCTGGTGACGGTAATGTCGCCGAGGTCCACCGAGTCCGCCGAGCGCTGGGCGCTGATGGTAACGCTGGAGCCTTGCAGGCTGTAGCTGGCGCCGGTACCGCGGAGAAGTTCGGCGAGAGCCGCTTCGACGCTCAGTTGACCGCGGACCGCGTTGCTGCGCAGGCCTTGCACTTCATCGGCGCTGTAGAGCACCTGCAACTGGCTCTGCTGGCCGAACTGGCGCAGGGCGCTGGGCAGGGACTGGGCGCCGATGTCGAACTGGATCTTCTGCGCTTCGGCCTGGCTGGCGATCGGCGCCAACAGGGCCATGGCCAGGGCGGCGGTGCTCAGGCGCGGATGCAGCGTCAGGGTATTGCGCATCACTAGAGCCTTGGTGAAACGGGGGAGTGTGCGGAGTGCTGGCATGCTCTCTAGTACTCTTATGGATGTCATGATTGGGAATAATTGTTATTTGGTTTCCCATTGAGACGTTTGGTCGGCGCGAAACCGGAAAACAAAAATCGTTTTTTCCGTGTTCGCAGGCAGAGCACTTCAGGCCGGTTGCAGCTCCTCGACCACTCGACCGCCGGCCAGACGCAGCAGTTGGTCGGCGCTGTCGAAGTAGCGGTCGTCATGGGAGATCACGATGATGGTCTTGCCCATTCGCTTCAGCTCGGGAAGCAGCTCGGTATAGAAGATCCGGCGGAAGGTGGGATCCTGGTCGGCGGCCCATTCGTCGAAGACCAGCACCGGGCGCTTCTCGATCCAGGCATTGACCAGCGCCAGGCGCTTGCGCTGGCCGGTGGAGAGGTCGGTGGTGGTGAAGCTGCCGTCGCTGACGCTGACCTTGTGGGCGATTTCCAGGCGCTTCAGGTAGCGCCCGGCTTCTTCCGGCAACTGTTGCTCGCCGTCGACGAGGTCATCGAACAGGTAGTAGTCGGCGAACACGGTGGTGAACAGCTGACGATAGTCGTCGCGCGCCTGTGCCGTCACTTCCTCTCCGTTGAGCAGCAGCGAGCCCTCGTGGGGCGTGTACAGCCCGAGCAGCAGCTTGATCAGGGTGGTCTTGCCGCAGCCGTTCTCGCCGACGATGAAGAGTATCTCTCCCGGGCGGATCGTCAGGTTGACCGGGCCGAAGCGGAAGGGCGTCGAGCCCGGCACGCCCGGATAGCTGTAGCCGACATCGCGCAACTCGATGCTGCGCACCTCTTGAGCCGGTCTGGAGACGTCGTTCTCGAGCAGCAGGTAGGGTTCGGGATTGGAGAACTGCTCGTTGAGTTCGGCGATCCGGCGCAGGGCGATACGGTTGCGACTGATCAGCGGCAACAGGCTGAGTACGCTTTCCAGCGGCCCCTTCATGAACAGCAGGGTCATGACGAAGCCGCTGAGCACGCTGCGGTCGGAGGTCGGCCACCAGGTCTGGACCGCCAGGGCGGTGCCGATGACCACGAAGAACAGCAGCGAACCGAAGGTGCTGGCAGTGAGGAATATATTCACCGAACGCACTTGCAGGCGGCAGATGCGCTCCACGGTCTCGTCCAGCAGTCGCCCGTGCAGGCGCTGCCGGCGCGGGCGGTTGATGCGCAGCTCCTTGGCTCCCTCGGCCATGCCGCGGTAGTGCTTCTGCAGCAGGTCTTCCTCTTCGCGCGCCGCTTCGAAACCGGCCATTCCATAGCCGCGGGCGATGTACTGGGCGATGGTGCCGAGCACCACGGCGCTGGCGGCGACCAGGAACATCGGCAGCGACAGGGTGGCCAGGTAGCCCAGGCAGCCAAGGGTCACGGTCAGGGAGATCACCAGTTGCGGCAGGCCGAAGGCAAGATCGCTGACCGTATCGATGTCGTGGGTGAGTACCGGGATCAGGCGGTGCGTGCGATAGCGTTCGAGTTGTTCGATCGGGGCGGACAACACCCGGCCGCCGAGGGTCTTGCGCAGCCGGGCGATGACCTTCTGGCCGACGTAGTTGGTGCCGATGTTGGACAGGATCGAACTGAGCAGGGCCAGCGCGCAGATCGCGCTGAAAGCCAGCATCATGCCGCTGGTCATGCCGCCCTCGGCGTTCAGTACGCGGTTGATCGAGGTGAGCAGCGCGGTGATGGCCAGGCCGCCGACGATACCCAGTCCGATCGACAGGCTGAGCGCTGGCCAGAAGGGTTTGAGAATGCTCAGGAGTTCTCGAGTGGCGCTACGGGGTGTTGCGGACATGGGGTTTCCTCGGCGCGGCCGACTGGACGCAAGGGCAGAGAGGCGGATGGCGGAGTGGCGCACGCTCGCGCCTGCCCTGAAGACGAGGCCGGGGAGGGGAAATTTAGCCTGTGGCGCTGCTTCGCCGAGGCGTCCGGCAAAAGCGCAGGGGACGATAAATTCGGCGGCCGGCCGTTCGTTGCGTTTAAGTGAGAGCGACGCTCGAGCGGGTTCCCCGGGAAGCCCTTGTCGAGTCCAACACTGTGCCGGAGCACGCGCTCAAGTCCGACCCATTCCCTGAGAAAGACGAGATGACGAAAAGGAAATTAGCCTATATCTGGTCCCTGAGAAACGCCGCCGCCGACAAGGCCGGACAACAGGTGGCCTACAAGGGCGAGCTGCGCTACATGAAGTCCCCGCTGGAGTTTCTCGCCGAATCGCTGAACCGGACGGCGCTTGGGGACGCCTACGAATTGGTCGGGGTGATCTACGACGACGACCCGGAGCTGCCCCGCGACCAGCAGAAGATCGAGGACTACGGATTCGCCTACCGGCCTGGACAGCAGTGGTTCTACCCGGCGGAACTGGAGGTACAGGGGCGGCGCATGAACGATCTGCTGCTGAACGTGCCTTCCACCTACCGTCGCCACCCGCGCGGGAGCGCGGAGCATGTGGCCGGCAAGCGCGACTTCGAACGACGCCTGTACGAGACGCTGGTCGAGCTGCGCGCCGAGGTCGTCGTCCTCGACGGCCTGCTGGTCATCCTCGATGAGCTGGTGCGGCCCGGGGCGCCATTCGCCCGACGGATCATGAATATCCATCCCGGGGTCACGCGCGCCGACTCGCCCTACGAACGGCGCGGCGCCTGGGCGACCCTGGATGCATTGCATGGTGCGCGGGGTGAGAAGATCGTCGACTGGGCGACGATGGAAAGCGTACCGGTCGAACCCTTGTACCTGACCGGCGCCTCGTTCCACTACGTGGACAACGGCATCGATTCCGGCGAGGTCTTCCACGACGTGCTGAAAACGAAGATATCTCCCGACGACACCATCCTCGAGCTGCGCTGGAACAACTTCAACGACAGTCTGTTCCCGGCCTTGCATGAAGGCCTGGCGCTGCTGGCCGAGAAGGACTGAAAACGCCTGGTCGCGGATGCGCAAAGGCCGGAGCGACCCGCGTCGCTCCGGCCTTTCTTCGTCCGTATCAGAGTTCGCGGGCCACGCGGAAACCTATCCAGTCGCCACGGGCGTCGGGGTAGGCATTGTTGCGGTTGCCCGAGCGCGAGAAGATCGGCGGCTCGCCCCAGTCGTTGCCGCGGATCTGCACCAGCTCGCACTTGTCCTCCATCCACGCGCTGCCGTCGCTCGGCGCGCCGTTGTAGTGGTCGTGCCAGCAATCGGCGACCCACTCGTAGACGTTGCCGTGCATGTCGTAGACGCCGAAGGCGTTGGGCGGGAAGCTGCCCACCGGCGAGGTGAAGTTGTAGCCATCGCTGGCGCCGTAGGTGTTGGCGTGCTTGGCGATGCTGTATTCCTTGCCTTCGTCGAACGGGAAGGGGAAGGGGCCGGCGCTGCCGGCGCGGGCGCCGTACTCGCGCTCGGCCTCGCTGAGCATGCGGTAGTGTTTGCCGGTCTTCTTTGACAGCCAGGCGGCGTAGTTCTTCACGTCGTTGTAGTCGACGCATACCGCCGGCTGGCGAGGGCCTTGCTGGTAGCGCGGCTTGCCGGCGATGCATTCGCGGCCGGGGCGGGTATCGCCGTCGGCCAGCTTGACGCCGGTGGCCTTCAGGTAGGCGTCCAGTTCGCCGGCGGTGACCTGGTAGCGGCTGATGGCGAACGGCTTGGCGAAGGTCACGTCGTGCAGCGGGCCCTCGTCGGGCTGGCGGCCGACCTCGTCGTCCGGGGTGCCCATGGTGAAACTGCCGGCGGGCAGTACGACCATCTCCGGGCAGTCCTTGCAATCCTTGAACACCGTGCCGGGTTTCTTCGCTTCGTCGGCGAAGGCGGGGGCGGTGGCGACGATCAGTGCGGCCAGGGCCAGGGGCGATAATGCGTGCATGGCGGTTCTCGTTGAGTGGCGAAAGGGGTCAGGCGAGTTGCGGGGCGAGGATTTCCAGCACCCGGTCGATCTCCGCCTCGTCGTTCAGCAGGCTCGGCGCCAGGCGCACCACCGGGCCGACATCACGATCCACGGCGTCGCTGATTACCCGGTGCGCCATCAGGTGTTTGGCGACCGCCTCGCAATCGCGGCCTTCGACGCGGAAGAAGGTGAAGCCCGAAGACAGCTCGGGGCTGGTCGGCGTGACCAGGCGGACCTTGGGATGCTCGCCCAGGCGCTGCTTGAGGTAGGCGTTGAGCTGGTGGATACGCGCCTGGACCTCGGCCTTGCCCAACTGCAGGTGCAGCTCGAAGGCCGTGCCCAGGGCCAGGCGATGTTCGAAGGCGTGGTAGCCGCCAGGGGTCATCAGGGTGCCGAAGTTGTCGGCGCGGGAGAAGGTCGGGATGCTCGGCACCAGGTGCTCCTGGAGCTGTTCCGAGCGGGCGATGATGACCCCGGTGCCACGCGGACCGAACAGCCACTTGTGGGTGCCGGCGATGAAGTAGTCGCAGTCGAAGTCGGCGAAGCTGACGTCTTCCACGCCGAAACCATGCACGCCGTCGACCACGTAGATGATCCGGTCCTGTTCGTCGCGCTTCTGGTTGAGTTCGCGCACCAGCTTGCCGATCTCCCGGATCGGCAGCTTCACGCCGCTGCCCGACTGCACCCAGGTCATGCCCAGCACCCGGGTCTGCGGGCGGATCTGAGCGGCGATGCTGGACAGGATCTCGTCGACGGAAACCCGATGCGGGTCCTTGAACAGCGGGAACTCGCGGACCTGGGTACCCATGCGCTTGTGCCGGTATTCCAGGGTGGTGTAGGTGGAGTAGTGCTCGTGGGAGGAGGTCAGGATCTCCTTGCCCGGCTGCACCAGCAGGCCGCCGTAGATCGCCGCCAGGCCGTCGGTGGTGCTGCCGGTGAGCGCCACCTGGCCAGGTTGCACGGCGAAGTAGCGACCTGCCCAGGCGCGAGCCTCGTCCTCGTATTTCCAGATTTCCTCGCGATGCCAGTCCACCGCTTCGCCCGGGTTGCGGTCGAAGCGGACCCGCAGGCGCTCGATGGCCTCCCGCACCGGCCGAGGGTGGGAGGTGAGGAGGAAGTTGGCGAAGTGCAGATACTGCGGGTCGAGATCGAATTGCTGGCGCAGCGCTTTCCACTTATTGCCGGCGTCGCTCGGTGCGCCTTCGGCGCGGAGCGACTGGGCAGCGGAAAGCAGCGGCAGGCCGGCGGCGAGAATGCCGGCCTGCTTGAGAAAGGTACGACGGTCGTTCATCGGGAGGTCCGTTGCGGCGTGGTCAGGGGGTAGCTGTCGGCTTGGCGCGTTTTTGCACTTCGCCCCAGGCGCGCAGGAAGTTGCCTCCCCAGAGCTTGGCGATGTCGGCATCGGAATAACCGCGGGTGATCAGTTCGGCAGTGACGTTGCGGATTTCGCTGACATCCTTCCAGCCGTCCACGCCGCCACCGTCGTTGAAGTCCGAGCTGATGCCCACGTGGTCGATGCCGACCTTCTTCACCGTGTAGTCGATGGCGTCCACCAGTTCCTTGAGGCCGGCCTTGGGCTCCTCCTCCAGGATGCCGTAGAGGGCGCTGGCGTATTCACCGAAGCGTTGTTCCGGCCAGATGGTGATGATCGGATCGCCCGGCATCAGCGCATAGTCCAGGCCTTCCAGGGGCGGCAGGTCGAAGCGCGCGCGCAGGGCGTTGAGCTTGTCCAGGGTCGGTTTGCTCAGCGGACGCAGGTAGGCGGGGAAGCCGACCACCTGGATCACGCCGCCGCTGTCCTTGATCAGTTGCATCTCGTGGTCGCTGAGGTTGCGCTTGATGTCCACCAGGGCACGCGGCGCGGAGTGCGAGGCGACGATGGGCGCGCGGCTGAGGGCGGCGACCTGTTCCAGGGCCTTGGTCGACATCTGCGAGACGTCGATGATCACCCCGAGATCGTTGAGCCGTTCGACCGCCTGCTTGCCTAGCGGGGAGAGGCCGCCCAGGGCATCCGCCGTGTCGTTGAAGAACGGCAAGGGACGGGAAGAGTCGGACCAGTCGTTGTTGCCGACATAATTGAAGCCGAACATGCGCACGCCGCGGGCGGCCCATTTGTCCAGCTGGGACAGGTCGTCGCCCAGCGGGTAGGCGTTGAGCATGCTCATGACGATGGCGAACTTGCCTTCCATGGCCAGGCGGCGGAAGTCCTCGGGGGAGTAGGCGATGCCGACCTGGTTGGGGAAGTCGCGGACCATGCCGGTGAGAATCTTGTAACGAATTTCCTGCTGGTGACGAGCCTCGTCGACGAATCCCGGGGTCGGCTTGTGTGGCGCGTTCGGGCCGTTCCACATCTCCGGCCAGCCGAAGATCGCCAGGGCAGCGCCGGACAGGCGCCCGCGGCCCGCCTTGACCAGGTCGAGCTGGTTCGGTCCGTCCTTGTCGAACTCGTTGCCTTCGGTGCCGAAGTCCGGCGGGATGGTGATCCGGCTATCGAAGGAGAGGATGCGCTCATGCAACTCCTCGGCGTGCTTCATGACCTTGCGCGGGTAGCCCGCTTCGCTCGGGCCGAAGGTCTTCCAGGCCAGCAGGCCGCCGCCGACGAGGATGAGGAAGATCGGCAAGCCGAGGTAGAGGGCCTTGCGTGTGCGTGTTCTAGTCATTGCCGTCCCAGTCAGGTTCGAGATCGAAAGCGCGGATGAGCGTCTGCCGAAGCGGACTCACCTGTCAGGGTGGGACGAGGCCGGAGCGGGAAAATTTAGCGCCGCGGGAGGGATTGTCGAGTTGCCTGTGGAACGGCATGTGGGCGGTAAATTTGCCGACGGAAGGAACGTTCTAGCTGGATAAAGCGAGCTTCACGGTTGATACAGGTAGGACGATGACGGTTTCTCGACGCGGATTCATGGCGGGCCTGGCCCTTACCGGGGCGGCGGCGCTGCCGGTGGCTTACTACACACATCGTCATCTGACCCGCGAAGAGGAGCCGCAGACGCCTGACGAGGCTTCGCTCGACCTGGCGGCTACCGATGGCATACGACTGGGCGACCGCCTGCGCGGTCTATGGGATCTGCGCCTGGTAGGCGGTGATGCCGAACTGCCCGGGCTGCCTCGGGAGGGCTTGCAACTGGTGCTGGACGTGGCACCCAAGGGACGCGGCCTGATTGGCTACCTGGATACTCCTGAACGTCTCCTCGCGGCGGAGCCGCCGCGCTTTCGTGTGCTTGGCGACTTGCTCGGAGCCAGTTCTGCAAGCATCCGCTGGCGTTTGGTGGACCAGGCGAGCGGTTCCGTGGCACCGACTCACGATTGCTCGGCGGTGTTCGACGAGGTCTGGGCAGACTATGCGAACGCGGGCGACGGAACTCTGAGCGGACGCATACAGCGCCTGGAGCGTTCGCCGCTGTCGCCGAACGAGGATTTTCGCTTCGTTGCGGTAAAGCGTCACTTCCCCCTGGCCCATGAGCGCATCGTGCTCAACGAGAAACTTCTCGGTTGGCTGGTGTCGCCGCAGCACCGACTGTTCCACCAGCTATGGCACGCTTCGCGGGACAAATGGCATCGGCTTTCGGAAAAACAACGCAATGCGTTGCGCGGAGTCGGTTGGCAGCCCGGCCCGCTGGACCGCGAACGCGATGCGCGAGGGCCACGCAAGGATCGCAACGCCTCGGGTATCGACTTCTTTTTCATGCACCGGCACATGCTGCATACCGCGCGTTCCATGCAGGACCTGCCGTCCTGGGAGCGTCTGCCGCGACCTGTGGTGCCGCTGGAGTACGATCGTCCCGGCTTCATCCGTTACTTCGACAATCCGGACGGGTTTTCCGTGCCTCCGGCCTGGGTGGCAGTGGATGACGACGAGTACAGCGAGTGGCTGCATGGCCTGAAAAGCGCCGAGGCCTACCATGCCAATTTCCTGGTCTGGGAATCGCAGTACCAGGACCCGGCGTACCTGGCGAAGTTGACCCTCGGCCAGTTCGGTTCGGAGCTGGAACTGGGCATGCATGACTGGCTGCACATGCGCTGGGCCTCGGTGACGAGGGACCCCTCCAACGGCGCCCCGGTCATGACCGACCGTTTTCCGGCCGATTTTGCCCCGCGCTGGTTCCGCCCGGAGAACGACTTCCTCGGCGACCCGTTTTCCTCCCATGTGAATCCGGTGTTTTGGTCGTTCCACGGCTGGATCGACGACCGCATCGAGGACTGGTATCGCGCCCACGAGCGTTTCCATCCTGGCGAAGTGCAGCGCCGCGAAGTGGAGGGCATCCAATGGTTCGCGCCCGGTCGATGGGTCGAGGTCGGCGATCCCTGGCTGGGTCCGGCGACCCATGGATGCGGGCTTTCGGATGTCCAGGCGAGCAGCAACTCGGTGGAGCTGGACGTGGAAACCATGAAGCTGGCTTTGCGCATCATCTTCAGCGAAGAAGATCAACTGAGCGGCTGGCTCAAGCGTGCGCCGCGGCGGCCCTGGTACGCGCGCAACCTGAAGCTGGCGCGCGACCAGCTCAGGCGCTGAACGGCGAAAGAGCGAGTAAGGATGGAGGAGGCCCGCGCAACGCGGGCCTCAGTCTTTCCGCGCGAGACCCTGGCGGTCGCTCTGCCAGCCGCCGCCGAGGGCCTTGTACAGGCCGACCGAGGCCTGCAGGCGGGCCAGTCGCAGTTGCACGGCGGCATCCTGCGCCGCGTACAGCGTGCGTTGCGTTTCGAGGACCGTCAGCAGGGTTTCCGCGCCGGCCTGGTAGCGGCTGTCGGAGAGATCGAAGGCGCGCTGCGCCTGCTCCAGCTCCTGCTGCTGCCAGTGCAACTGGCGGTCGAGGCCGTCGATGCTGTTCAGCGAGCGTTCGGTGTCGGCAAAGGCGGTGAGGATCGCCTTGCGGTAGGTTTCCAGCAGTTCTTCCTGACGCGCCAGGCTGCGGTCGCGCTCGGCGCGCAGGCGGCCGTGGTTGAAGATCGGGGCGAGCAGGTTGGCGCCCAGGTTGTAATAGGGGTTGCGGAAAGTGTCGGCGGCGCGGTTGGCGCCGGACGACAGCGAGGCGCTCAGGGTCAGCTTGGGGAACAGCGCCGCGCGCGCCACCTGCACGTCGGCCTGGGCCGCGGCCAGTTGCGCTTCGGCGTTGGCGATATCGGGACGGCGGCTGAGCAGTTCGCTCGGCAGGCCCGCTCCGGTCTCCGGCCAGCGCAGGCTGTCGAAAGGCCGCTCGGCCACCTGTAGCGCCTGCACCGGCTCGCCGATCAGGGTGGCCAGGGTAATCAGCGCCTCATGGGCCTGCTGCTCGAGCAGCGGCAGCTGCTTGCGCTGGCTGGCGACCAGGCTGCTCTGCTGGGCGACCTCCAGGGCGGTGGCCGAGCCCGCGGCATGGCGGGTCTCCACCAGGCGCAGGACGTGCTCGGCGTTGTCCAGGTTGAGCCTGGCGATGCGCTGCTGTTCGCGCAGCGCCAATACCTGCAGGTAGCTGTTGGCGACGCCGGAGAGCAGGGTCAGCTCTACCGTGGCGCGGTCGTACTCGCTGGCCTTGAGGCTTTCCAGGGCACTGCGGTAGGCAGCCCGGCGACCGCCCCAGAAGTCCACTTCGTAGCTGGCGCTGAGGCCGGCGGAGAAGGAGTCGACGGCATCGTTGTCGGAGGTCGCGTCGGTACCGCTGTAGCCCGAGTCGCGCAGGAGTTTCTGCCGGCTGGCGCCGAGCGTCGCATTCAGCTCCGGCAGCAACGGCGCGCCGGCGATCACCGCCGAGGCCTGGGCCTGGCGCACGCGGGCCACCGCTGCGCCGAGGTCCTGGCTGTTCAGCAGGGCGCGTTGCAGCAGGCTGTCCAGTTCCGGCGCGCCGAAGGCCTTCCACCACTGGCGGATGTCGCTGGCATCGCTGCGCCCGGCCGCCAGGTAGCGCCACTGAGGGGGCGCGGCCAGGCCGCTGTCGAGGGGCGCCGGCGTGCTGCCGCAGGCGCCGAGCAGCAGGCAGGCGGAAATCAGAGAAAGATTCTTCATGGACATGTCCGTCATTGGCTGGCCAGGGCGGCCACCGGGTCCAGCTGGGCGGCCTTGCGCGCCGGCATGAAGCCGAACACCAGTCCGGTGACCAGCGCGCAACTGAAGGCGCCGACGATGGCCGACAGGGAAAAGGCCACCGCGACCTGGCCGAGCAGCAGCACGCCGCCGATGCACAGGGCCAGGGCGATCCCGGCCAGGCCGCCGACCACCGAGAGCATCGCCGCCTCGGTGAGGAACTGGCGGAGGATATCGCCCTGGCGGGCGCCGGTGGCCATGCGGATGCCGATCTCGCGAGTGCGTTCGCGCACGGTCATGAGCATGATGTTCATCACGCCGATCCCGCCCACCAGCAGGGAGATCGCGGCGATCGAGCCGAGCATCAGCGACAGGGTGTTCTGGGTCTTCGCCTCGGCCTGGATCATCGCCGCGTTGTTGGTCAGCTCGTAGTCGCGCTGGCCGCGGTGCAGGCGCAGCATCAACTGGTCGATGGCGCGTTCGGCCTGGTGCACGCGCTGGGCGTCGGCGGCGGCGATGATCACGTACTCGGGGTTGCGCGTGCCGAACAGGCGGATGCTGGCAGCGGAGTAGGGGATGGCGATGCGGTTGTCGGCATCCTTGTCGCCGGAGCTGGAGCCTTTCTCGGCGAGCACGCCGATGACCTGGAACGGCACGTTCTCGATGAGGATGTAGCGGCCGATCGGGTTGGCGCTGCCGAACAGCTTCTTGCGCACCTTGTAGCCGATCACCGCGACCGTGGTGGCGGCGTCTTCGTCGCGCTCGGTGAAGTAGCTGCCCTCGGCCACCGGCCAGTTGAGGATTTCCGGGAAGTCGGTGTTGTTGCCGCCGACGTAGGCGTGGTAGTCGATGTTGCCGTAGCGCACCACCAGCTCGCCGCCGTTCACCGGCATGACCTTCTTCACCTGGGGCAGGGTGGCGATGGCGGCGACGTCGTCGCTGCTGACGATGCCCATCGGCGCGCGCGGGTTCGGCGAGTAGCCGCTGAGATAGATGATGTTCGAGCCGAACGCGCCCATCTGCGCCATCACCTGGCGCTTGCTGCCCTCGCCGACGGCGAGCATGACCACCACCGAGGCGACGCCGATGATGATCCCGAGCAGGGTCAGCGCGGTGCGGAACCGATTGATCCACATCACCCGCCAGGCGGCGCGCACCGCCTCCAGCAGTTCGGCGCGCCAGGCCCCCGAGGGTTCGCTGCTGCCCTCGGCGAGGCGCTGGCTGAGATCGTCGGCCTGCAGGTGGCGCTCGACGCCGGCGCTCGGGTGCGCCGGGCGCTCGTCGTTGGCGCTGTCGCTGACGATCTCGCCGTCGCGCACCTCGATGATGCGCTTGGCGCGGGCGGCGACGTCGCGGTCGTGGGTGATCAGGATCACCACGTGGCCCTGGCTGGCCAGCTCGTCGAGCAGCGCCATGACTTCCGCGCCGCTGTGGCTGTCGAGGGCGCCGGTGGGTTCGTCGGCGAGGATGATATGGCCGCCGTTCATCAGCGCGCGGGCGATCGACACCCGCTGCTGCTGGCCGCCGGACAACTGGTGCGGACGGTTGGCGGTGCGCTCGGCCAGGCCCAGGCGTTCGAGCAGGGCCCGCGCTCGGGTGTGCCGCTCGCTCGCCGGGATGCCGGCGTAGATCGCCGGCATCTCGACGTTTTCCTGGGCCGAGGCGGAGGGGATCAGGTGATAGCCCTGGAACACGAAGCCGAATGCCTCGCGGCGCAGCCAGGCCTGCTCGTCGCTGTCCAGTTCGGCGACGTCGTGGCCGGCGAAGTGGTAGCTGCCGGAGCTGGGCCGGTCGAGGCAGCCGAGGATGTTCATCAGGGTCGACTTGCCGGAGCCGGAGGCGCCGACGATGGCGACGAACTCGCCGGCGTGGATCGACAGCGATACGCCCTTGAGTACCTCGACTTCCGGGGTGCCATTGCCGCCGTAGCGCTTGCGGATGTCGCGCAGTTCGATCAGGGGGACGGGGTGCGTGGCGTTTTCCATCAGCTGTCGCTGCCGTCGGGAGCGGCCATCAGCAGGCGGTCGCCTTCCTCCAGGCCGGCAAGCACCTGTACCCGCAGGCGGTCGCTGATGCCGGTCCTGATCTGGCGGCTCTGCGGCTTGCCGTTGCTGCCGACCACCCAGGCGACCTGGCCGCCCTTGCCGTCGTCGTGGATGGCGGCGACCGGCGCGGTGAGGATGTTTTCCGCGGTGGCGGCGACGAAGAACACCTGGGCGGTCATTTCCGCCATCAGTTGGTGGTCGCCGTTGTCCACGTCGACCAGCACGGTATACAGCACCACCCGGCCGCTGCCGCTCTGCCCGCCGCTGCCGCTGGTGGGGCTGCCGCCGCCCTGGTTGCTCTGGTCCAGCGGCTTGGGCGGCACCGGGAGGATCTGCCGGACCTTGCCGGTCCAGCGCCGGCCTTCGCCGCTGAGGGTCGTGAAGTAGGCCGGCATGCCAGGCTTGACCCGGCCGATGTCGGCTTCCGAAACCTGGGCCCAGACGGTCATCGGCGACAATTTGGCGATCCGCAGGATCAACGGGGTCTGCTGCTGGGCATTGAGGGTCTGGCCTTCGCGCGCATCGACCGCCACCACCGTGCCGGACATCGGCGCGTAGATGCGGGTATAGCCGAGTTCGGCTTCGTCGCTGCGCAACGAGGCCTGGGCCTGGCGGATCTGCGCCTGGTACATCTCGATCCGCGCCTGGGTGGCGAGCATCTGCGCCTGGGCGCTCTGCACGTCCTCGGTACGCGTCGCGCCGCCGGCAGCCAGCCGCTGCTGGCGCTGGTACTGCTGGCGGGCGAGGGTGTACTGGGCACGTTGCTCGGCCAGCTGGGCCTTGAGCATCTCGATCGAATAGCGGCCGGCATCGACCTTGGCCTGCTGGGTGGAGGGGTCGATCTCGACCAGCAACTGGCCTTCCGTCACATCGTCCCCGGCCTCGACGTGCAACTTGCGGATCTGCCCGGAGGCCTGGGCGCCGACGTCGACGTAGCGCCGCGGTTGCAGGGTGCCGAGCGCCGAGACGCTGCTCTCGATGCTGCCGCGGCTGACGCTCACGGTATCGAAGCTGTTGCTGCGGAACGGATAGGCCTGCCAGGCGGCCAGGGCGATCAGGGGGCTGAGGCAGACTGCGACGAGCAGTGCGCGACGAGTACTACGGGTTCGTCTCATTCGGGAATCCGGCCGGTGCGTGGAGAGACCGCCGCTGTATGTCGAGCGGGCTGGCGCTCCCAGGTATACGAAGGCGGAAGCGGATAATTTAGCGTCGGATCAGAGCTGGGCGTAGCGGCTGCTGATGCGGATGCTGCCGTCGTCGCGGTGCTCGAGATCCACCGGCAGGACCTTCGGCAGGGCCTCCACCAGGTTGCGTATCTCGCGGGTGCTGTAGATGCCGCCGATGCGCAGTTCGGCGCTGGTCTTGTCGGTGAGGACCAGCGGATGCTCCAGGTAGCGGTTGATCAGCGGTAGGGCCTGAGCCAGCGGCAGGTCGTCGAGAATCAGGCGGCCTTCGCGCCAGGCCAGTGCCTGGCGGGTATCGACCGCCTCGACCAGCGGTTGCAGCAGTCCGGGGTAGTAGCTGGCCTGCATGCCCGGGGTCAGGCTGCTGTCGTTGCCCGAGCCTTCGCTGCGGACCTTCACCGAGCCTTCGGTCACGGTGACGACGACGTTGTCCTGGTACTTCCAGACGTTGAAGCGGGTGCCGGTGACGGTGATCGAACCCTTGCCGGCCCTGACCACGAAGGGGTGGGCCGTATCGTGGGTGACATGGAAATAGGCCTCGCCGTCGTCCAGTACGACGCGGCGGATGTCCCTGAAGTTGGCGAAGCTGAGGCGGGTCTTGAGATCCAGTTCTACCTCGCTGCCGTCGGGGAGGGTGACGTGGCGGATATTGTCCTGCGCCGTGTAGCGTTGATAGCTGGAGGGAATCCAGCCCTGCAACCAGCCCAGGTAGGTCGAGGCGGGGAGCAGGAACAGGGCGAGCGCGGCAGCTCGCGCCTGGTTTCTCCAGTGGCGCCTGCGGGAAGTACGCGGGCGCGGCCATGCCGGGGCGGCCGCCGGGGTGTCGGAGCGGCGGGGCAGCAATTCGCTGAGTTGCCAGATTTCTTCCATTGCTGCGTATTCGTCGGCGTGCCTCGGATCGCTCGCCAGCCAGCGACGGAACTCGGCACGCTCTTCCTCGCTACAGTCCTCGGCATGCAGGCGCATGCACCAGTGTGCGGCGTCCTGGACCAAGGTGTCGCTGTCGGCGGGGAGGGGTGTCTTCATCGAGGGTTCCGTTTGCGCCCTGTCGTCTCTGTTCGATGGCAAGGCTTTAAAGCTGGATGAGAATTATTATAAATTTAATGATTTCAGGCTGCCAACATCGCCTGTGGGGTTTCCCATTCTGTCAAGGATAGCGCTCACGCGGTAGCGAGCAGGAGTTGTCTTGGAAAACCATTATCGGGAGCTGTTGCGCTTTCTCAGCGCCAGGCTCGGAGACCGACAGGCGGCGGCCGACGTTGCTCACGACGCGTATTTGCGCGTGCTGGAACGCTCCAGTCAAGCGCGAATCGAGCATCCGCGGGCGTTCCTGTACCGGACGGCGCTCAATCTCGCGGTCGACGAGCATCGCCGCAGCCGGGTGCGCAAGGCCGAGCCCTTGCACGTCCTCGACGAGGAGGAGGGTATGTCCGAGCCTTCCCCCCAGGTACTCGAGGACCAGCGTCAGCGCCTCGACCTCCTGACCCTGGCGCTGAACGAACTGCCGCCGCTGTGCCGCGAGTCCTTCCTCCTGCGCAAGCTGGAAGGTCTTTCCCACAACGAGATAGCGGCGCACCTGAATATCTCCCGCAGTCTCGTGGAAAAGCACATCGTCAATGCGATGAGGCACTGCCGCCTGCGCATGCGAGCCTGGGAGTCCAGTTGATCCAGCGCGGTTAAATTTCGTTTCCCGGTCCTCGTTCCTAGTCAACAGACGCCCTTACGGGCCGCTCTTGACCTATCGCTCCCCGGTTTCGGGAGCCTATCCAGAGGACACTGGAAATGACCCAGGCTACAGCAACCGCCGTCGTTCACGACCTTATCGGTATCGGCTTCGGCCCCTCGAACATCGCCCTGGCGATCGCCCTTGAGGAACGCGCGAGGACCCAGGGGGAACTGCAAGTCCTGTTCCTCGATAAACAGGCCGACTATCGCTGGCACGGCAATACCCTGGTCAGCCAGAGCGAGTTGCAGATTTCCTTCCTCAAGGACCTGGTATCCCTGCGCAATCCAACCAGTCCCTATTCCTTCGTCAACTACCTGCACAAACATGGGCGCCTGGTGGACTTCATCAACCTGGGCACCTTCTACCCCTGCCGCATGGAGTTCAACGACTATCTGCGCTGGGTCGCCGGCCACTTCGCCGAGCAGAGCCGTTATGGCGAGGAAGTGTTGTCGGTCGAGCCGATGCTGGTCGAGCGCAAGGTCGAGGCGCTGCGGGTGACTTCGCGCAACGCCGAAGGCGAGGAGCTTGTGCGGACCACTCGCTCGGTGGTGGTCAGCGCCGGCGGTACGCCACGAATTCCCCTGGCGTTCCGCCACCTGAAGGATGATGGCAGGGTCTTCCACCATTCGCAGTATCTGGAGCGCATGCTCAAGCAGCCCTGTGTCAACGGCCAGCCGATGAAAGTCGCGATCATCGGCGGCGGACAGAGTGCCGCCGAAGCCTTCATCGATCTCAACGACAGCTATCCATCGGTACAGGTCGACCTGATCCTGCGCGGTTCGGCGCTGAAGCCGGCGGACGACAGCCCGTTCGTCAACGAAGTATTCGCGCCCGAGTTCACCGACCTGATCTACAACCAGGAAGGCGCGGAGCGTGAGCGCCTGGTGCGCGAGTACCACAACACCAACTATTCGGTGGTGGATATCGACCTGATCGAGCGTATTTACGGCATCTTCTATCGCCAGAAGGTTTCCGGAGTCCCGCGCCACGCCTTCCGTAGCCTGCGCTCGGTGGAGAAGGCCACAGCAGGCGCCGAGGGTATCGAGCTGGCGCTGCGTAATACCGCCAATGGCGAACTGAGCGTGCAGCGCTACGACCTGGTAATCCTCGCCACCGGTTATGAGCGGCAGTTGCATCGTCAACTGCTGGAGCCGATGGCCGACTACCTCGGGGACTTCGAGGTCGACCGCAACTATCGTCTGATCACCGACCAGCGTTGCCAGGCGTCGATCTACATGCAGGGCTTCTGCCAGGCCAGCCACGGCCTCAGCGACACCCTGCTGTCGGTGCTGCCGGTGCGTGCCGAGGAAATCTCCGGCTCCCTGTACCAGCACCTGAAGCCCGGTACTGCGGCCCGCGCCCTGCACGAGCACGCCCTGGCCAGCTGATCGGCGCCACGCCGCCACGCCCTGTGTTGCCCGTTTCCCCGCCAGGGGATGCCCGGCACGCAGGGCGTTTTCGTTGTATGTCCCGGCCGTTCCGGCCACCACTTTGCAGAGAAACGACATCGATGGGGATGCGTACCGTACTGACCGGCCTGGCCGGCATGCTGTTGGGTTCGATGATGCCGGTCCAGGCCGATATGCCGCGGCCGACCGGGCTGGCCGCGGATATCCGCTGGACCGCCTATGGCGTGCCGCACATCCGGGCCAAGGATGAGCGCGGCCTGGGCTACGGCATCGGCTACGCCTATGCGCGCGACAACGCCTGCCTGCTGGCCGAGGAGATCGTCACCGCGCGCGGCGAGCGGGCGCGCTATTTCGGCAGCGAGGGCAAGTCGTCGGCGGAGCTGGACAACCTGCCGTCCGACATCTTTTACGCCTGGCTCAACCAGCCCGAGGCGCTGCAAGCCTTCTGGCAGGCGCAGACGCCCGCGGTGCGCCAGTTGCTCGAAGGCTACGCCGCCGGTTTCAACCGCTTCCTCCGCGAGGCCGACGGCAAGACCACCAGTTGCCTTGGCCAGCCCTGGCTGCGGGCCATCGCGACCGATGACCTGCTGCGCCTGACCCGGCGCCTGCTGGTCGAAGGCGGGGTCGGCCAGTTCGCCGACGCGCTGGTGGCCGCCGCGCCGCCCGGCACGGAGAAGGTCGCCCTGAGCGGCGAGCAGGCGTTCCAGGTCGCCGAGCAGCGGCGCCAGCGCTTCCGCCTGGAGCGCGGCAGCAACGCCATTGCCGTTGGCAGCGAACGTTCGGCTGACGGCAAGGGCATGCTCCTGGCCAACCCGCACTTCCCCTGGAACGGCGCGATGCGTTTCTACCAGATGCACCTGACCATTCCCGGCCGGCTCGACGTGATGGGGGCCTCGCTGCCCGGCCTGCCGGTGGTCAACATCGGCTTCAGCCGCCACCTGGCCTGGACCCACACGGTGGATACCTCCAGCCACTTCACCCTGTATCGCCTGGCGCTGGACCCGAAGGACCCGCGGCGCTACCTGGTCGACGGTCGTTCGCTGCCGCTGGAGGAGAAATCCGTCGCGATCGAGGTGCGCGGCGCCGACGGCAAGCTGTCGCGCGTCGAGCACAAGGTCTACCAGTCGATCTACGGCCCGCTGGTGGTCTGGCCCGGCAAGCTGGACTGGAACCGCAGCGAGGCCTATGCGCTGCGTGACGCCAACCTGGAGAACACCCGGGTGCTGCAACAGTGGTACTCGATCAACCAGGCCAGCGACGTCGCCGACCTGCGCCGGCGCGTCGAGGCGCTACAGGGGATCCCCTGGGTCAACACCCTGGCCGCGGACGAGCAGGGCAACGCCCTGTACATGAACCAGTCGGTGGTGCCCTACCTGAAGCCGGAACTGATTCCCGCCTGCGCCATTCCGAAACTGGTCGCCGAAGGCCTGCCGGCCCTCCAGGGGCAGGACAGCCGCTGTGCCTGGAGCCGCGACCCGGCCGCGGCCCAGGCTGGCATCACCCCGGCGGCGCAACTGCCGGTGCTGTTGCGCAGGGACTTCGTGCAGAACTCCAACGACAGCGCCTGGCTGACCAACCCGGCGAGCCCGTTGCAGGGCTTTTCACCCCTGGTCAGCCAGGAAAAACCCATCGGTCCGCGGGCGCGCTACGCCCTGAGCCGGCTACAGGGCAAGCAGCCGCTGGAGGCGAAGACGCTCGAGGAAATGGTCACCGCCAACCATGTCTTCAGCGCCGACCAGGTGCTGCCGGACCTGCTCCGCCTGTGCCGCGACAACCAGGGCGAGAAGTCCCTTGCCCGCGCCTGCGCGGCCCTGGCGCAGTGGGACCGTGGCGCCAACCTCGACAGCGGCAGCGGCTTCGTCTACTTCCAGCGCTTCATGCAACGCTTCGCCGAACTCGACGGCGCGTGGAAGGAACCGTTCGATGCGCAACGTCCCCTGGATACGCCGCAAGGCATCGCCCTCGACCGGCCGCAGGTGGCGACCCAGGTGCGCCAGGCGCTGGCGGACGCGGCGGCGGAGGTGGAGAAGAGCGGGATTCCCGACGGCGCGCGCTGGGGCGACCTGCAAGTGAGCACCCGTGGCCAGGAACGCATCGCGATTCCCGGCGGCGATGGCCATTTCGGGGTCTACAACGCGATCCAGAGCGTCCGCAAGGGCGACCACCTGGAGGTGGTCGGCGGCACCAGCTACATCCAGCTGGTGACCTTCCCCGAGGAAGGGCCCAAGGCTCGCGGGTTGCTGGCTTTCTCCCAGTCCAGCGATCCGCGCTCGCCGCACTACCGCGACCAGACCGAGCTGTTTTCCCGCCAGCAATGGCAGACCTTGCCGTTCAGCGACAGGCAGATCGACGCCGACCCGCAACTGCAACGGCTAAGCATTCGCGAATGATAAGCAATGCCTATCAGATCTGATGGGAAAAAAACTGACGGTTTTTCCGCGCTCGTTCGTCTTTAACCATAGAGGCGGCCCACAGCCGCCCGGTTTCAGGGAACACGTGCAGGCAGCGAGCAGGGATGCTCGGCTTCGGCGGGGACCCGCTACCCACTCGTCCACGAAAGGAGCGTCACGATGACCCATTCGCCCGTCAAACAGATGTTGAAGGAGGCCGGCCTGAAGATGAGCCTGGCCCGGCTGAAAGTGATCGATGCGCTCTGGGAAGCCTCGGGGGAGCAGGGCCGGGTGCCGATCCGCACCCTGCACCGGCGTCTCTCCGAAACCGGTACGCCGCTGTCCCTGGTGAGCATCCGCCAGGTCCTCGGGCGCCTGGTGGAAAGCGGCCTGGTGACCCTCGACGAACAGGATGTCTACAGCCCCGGCAAGGCTTCCTGGGGCGGTGCCGCCGGTTCCGCGGCGCCCGAGCGCCGCGCCGCGGCCAACGAGCAGCGGCTCTGACGCGGTATCCCTGTTCTCGGGCAGCGGGTAAAGTCTGCCCCATGCTCAATCCCGACGATTTCCGTTTTCCTTCCATCGAAGCGTTGCAGGCGTTCGAAGCGGCTGCCCGGCTGGGTACCTTCGAGCGCGCCGCCGAACTCCTGTCGATCACCGGCAGCGCCGCCAGCAAGCGGGTTTCCGGTCTCGAGGGGATGCTCGGGGTGAGCCTGTTGCAGCGCGACGGCCGCTCGCTGGCGCTGACCTCCCACGGCCGCGAGTACCTCGAACAGATCGCGCCGATCCTCGCCCAGCTCGCGGCGGTTCCGCTGCATCGTCGCCAGGTCCAGCGCCAGCAGCGGCTGACCCTGCGCACGCCGCCGACCTTCGCCCGGCAGATCCTGATTCCGCGCCTGGCGTCCTTCGCCGAGGCCTGTCCGGAAATCGAGCTGGAGATTCTCCTGTCGAGTCCTTCGGACGGCCAGGACCTGCCGCTGGCCGATGTCGAGGTGCGCGGCGACAGCCATGGCGTGGCGGCCGGTGAGCGGTTGCTGGAGGAGCGCGTGCTACCGATGGCCGCGCCGGGGCTGCTGCTGGGCCTGCCGCGGCCCTGGACGCCAGCCATGCTCGCCGGCCTGCCGTTGCTGCGCTCGCCGCTGGAGCCCTGGCAGCCGTGGTTCCGCGTGGCCGGGCTGGACTGGCCGGAGCCCTGCGCCGGGCCGCGCCTGCTCGATTTGGGCATGACCCTGGAAGCCGCCGCCAACGGCCAGGGCGTGGCCCTCGCGCGACCCTCGCTGGCGCGCGCCTGGCTTGCCGAGGGGCGGCTGGTGGTGCTGTTCCCGCTGCGTTCGGCGCCCACCCACCATTACCACCTGCGCAGCCACCAGGCCTCGCCGGCCAGCCAGCGTTTCGCCGCCTGGCTGGCGGCGATCTGCCGCGAGGCGGTGGCCCAGGGCAGGGAATTCCTTCCGGCGGCGGACGACTGAAACGGCGGAATTTCCTTCCGCCGATGCCGACAATTATTCCGCCTGCGGCGGTACGTCGCGCTCTACCATCCAGCCACCCCCGAAGGAGTGGACTGCATGAGCGTCATCACCGATATCGAAGACCTGCGCCGCCTGGCGCGCAAGCGCGTGCCGCGGATGTTCTACGACTACGCCGACTCCGGTTCCTGGAGCGAAGGCACCTACCGCGCCAACCAGGACGACTTCGCCGCGATCAAGCTGCGCCAGCGGGTCGCGCGGAATATCGAGAACCGCTCGCTGCGCACCCGCATGCTCGGCCAGGAGATGGCCATGCCGGTGGCCATCGCGCCCACCGGGCTGGCCGGCATGCAGCATGCCGACGGCGAGATCCTCGCCGCCCGCGCCGCCGCCGAGTTCGGCGTGCGCTACACCCTGTCGACCATGAGCATCTGTTCCCTGGAGGACATCGCCACGGAAGTCGGCCAGCCGTTCTGGTTCCAGCTCTACGTGATGCGCGACCGCGATTTCATCGAACGCCTGATCGACCGCGCCAAGGCCGCCGGCTGCGACGCGCTGGTGCTGACCCTCGACCTGCAGATCATCGGCCAGCGCCACAAGGACCTGAAGAACGGTCTCTCGGCGCCGCCGCGGCCGACCCTGGCCAACCTGCTGAACATCGCCACCAAGCCGCGCTGGGCGCTGGGCATGCTCGGCACCCGGCGTCGCGGTTTCGGCAACATCGTCGGGCACGTCAAGGGCGTCGACGACATGGGCTCACTGTCCGAGTGGACCGCCCGCCAGTTCGACCCGCGGCTGAACTGGGGCGACGTCGAATGGATCAAACGCCGCTGGGGCGGCAAGCTGGTGCTCAAGGGCATCCTCGATGCCGAGGATGCGCGGTTGGCCGCCGACTCCGGCGCCGATGCGCTGGTCGTCAGCAACCATGGCGGACGCCAACTGGACGGCGCGCCCTCGACCATCAGCGCGCTGCCGGAGATCGTCGAGGCGGTGGGCGAGCGCATCGAGGTCTGGCTCGACAGCGGCATCCGTTCCGGGCAGGACGTGCTCAAGGCCATCGCCCTCGGTGCGCGCGGGACCATGATCGGCCGTCCCTATCTCTATGGGCTGGGCGCGCTGGGGCAGGCCGGAGTGACGCGGGCGCTGGAGATCATCGCTCGTGAGCTGGACCTGACCATGGCCTTCTGCGGCCATACCGACATCCGCGAGGTCGGCCGGGACATCCTGTTGCCGGGAAGCTACCCGCGATAGCCGCGAACGGCGAAGGGGAGGGAAGAGCGCAAGCCGCGCGGCTCGACGGCCGCGCGGCAAACAGGATCAGGCGGCGGAACTCCAGCGCAGGACGATGCTGCCGTCGCGCTGCGGGTCGAGCAGCCACTGGTTGGAACGGTCGAAGCTTTCCAGCAGGTGGGCCCAGTCGCCCTCGTCTTCGCCGGGCAATCGGGAAATGCAGGCCTGGCAGGCCTGTTGCGCAGCCGGGGCGTGGATGATGCGCTGGATGCGGGTGTTCAGCAGGTCATAGGCCGTGGGCAGGGCGGGGATCGATGCAGTGTGGTTCATGGGTGCCTCCGCTTGCTTTCTCGGTTATGGGTGGGTGGACAAAGGAACCCTCGGTTCCGGCGAGATACCTTTGTAGCGGAACTCGTGTGAAGAAAGTATTGCAACGTTGTCGCAGGGGCGCGCCGCAGGGATGTACGGCTCTTGGCAACGGCTCTGGCGGTAGGCGACACTGCGTCGCGAGGAAAATCGTTGCGCATTGTTTCAATTCGCGGAAAGGCGTTTTTCCAGGGATGGGCTTTGACCGGCACCCAGTGCAAGGCAAGGTGACCGGTACTTCTCGACGGATACGACTGCATGGCGTTAGAACCTTCCGATGTTTTGCTCGAATCGGTGTTTTGTCAGCTGGATGCCGACACCCCGCGTTCCCTCCATGATCTCAAGGGCGACCCCAGGGCCAACCTGCTGGCGATCCGCCTGCTGTTCCGCCAGGGCCGCATCACCGGCGTGCTGCTGGACGACCCCAGCGGTGCCGAGGACCAGCATGGGCCGTTGATCTACCACGCCGAGCGCCTGCGCGTGCGGCGCGGCTAGCGCCGTTGCCCCTGGCCGAGCCGCTCGCTTTCCGGCGAAGCGGCGAGGAGCGGGCCACCGGGAACGCGGCCTCGCCCGGGCGATTTCCGCCCGGCTTGGGTATCGTTGAATTCCATTCAACGATACGTTCAGTTCTGCCAGGTTATCCGCCGCAGTCCTCTCGCCAATAATCTCCCTTCAGTCCGATGAGAGACTCGCCGCGCCCATGGGGGGCGGCGCAGTCGCCGTGCGACTCCATAACCAGAAACCAGAAAAGGCGTGCACCGATGATTACCCTGAACCTCAATGGCAAGGATCATCAGCTCGATGTCACCGAGGATATGCCCTTGCTCTGGGCCATCCGCGACGTCGTCGGCTATACCGGGACCAAGTTCGGCTGCGGCATGGGCCTGTGCGGCTCCTGCACCATCCATATCGACGGCCAGGCCACCCGTTCCTGCATCACGCCGGTGAGCCTGGCGCAGGGCAGGAAGGTCACCACCATCGACCACCTGCACACCGACAAGGTCGGCGAAGTCGTCCAGCAGGCCTGGCTGGACATCGGCGTGGCGCAGTGCGGCTATTGCCAGGGCGGGCAGATCATGTCGGCCACGGCGTTGCTGAAGAGCAACCCCGCGCCCAGCGACGAGCAGATCGAGGCGGCCATGGCCGGCAACATCTGCCGCTGCGGCACCTACAACCGGATCAAGACGGCGATCCACAACGCCTCCGCCAAGTTGCAGGAGGCCAAGGCATGAAGCGCTCGTACCCCGACGATCTGGTCATCGGCAATCTCAGCCGCCGCGGTTTCCTCAAGGGCGTCGGCGCCACCGGCGTGCTGCTGGTGGCTGCCAACTGGGGCTGGCGCGACGCCCTGGCCGCCGAGAAGAAGGCCTTCGGCGCCGACGCCATGCCCCATGGCTGGGTGGACAACCCGAAGATCTACGTGAGCATCGACCGGGACGGCACGGTCGGCATCGTCTGCAACCGCTCGGAAATGGGCCAGGGCGTGCGCACCAGCCTGGCGATGGTGGTGGCCGACGAGCTGGAGGCCGACTGGAGCCGGGTCAAGGTGATCCAGGCGCCCGGCGACGAAGCGCGCTACGGCAACCAGGACACCGATGGCTCGCGCAGCATGCGCCATTGGTTCGAACCCATGCGCCGCTGCGGAGCGGCGGCGCGACAGATGCTCGAACAGGCCGCGGCCAACCAGTGGAAGGTCCCGCTGGGCGAGTGCCGCGCCGAACAGAACAAGGTGCTGCATGCGCCCAGCGGCCGTTCGCTGTCCTTCGGCGAACTGGCCGAGGCCGCCGCGGGCCTCGAAGTGCCGGCGCGCGACAATCTGCTGCTGAAGAAGCCCGAGCAGTTCCGCTACATCGGCAAGGACGTGGCGCGCGCCATCGACGGCGCCGATATCGTCAATGGCCGCGCCGGCTTCGGCTTCGACGCGCGCTTCGACGACATGCTCTACGCCGTGGTCGCCCGGCCGCCGGTCTACGGCGGCAAGCTCAAGCGCTACGACGCCGCCGCGGCGCTGAAGGTGCCGGGGGTGGTCAAGGTGATCGAGATCGAGGGCCGGCCGATCCCGTCCGAGTTCCAGCCGCTGGGCGGGGTCGCCGTGGTGGCGCAGAACACCTGGGCGGCGATCAAGGGGCGCGAGGCGCTGGTGGTCGAGTGGGACGCCGGGGTCAACGGCGGCTACGACTCGGTGGCCTACCGCAAGCAACTGGAAGAGGCCGCGCGCAAGCCGGGCAAGGTGGTGCGCGACAGCGGCGATGCCGCGGCGCTATTCGCCAAGGGCGGGGATATCGTCGAGGCCGAGTACTACCTGCCGCACCTGGCCCAGGCGCCGATGGAACCGCCGGTCTCCACCGCCTGGTACAAGGACGGCGCCTGCGAGGTCTGGGCCCCGACCCAGGCGCCGCAAGTGACCCGCGAGCGCATCGCCGAGCGCCTGAAACTGCCGTTCGACAAGGTCACGGTCAACGTGACCCTGCTCGGCGGCGGTTTCGGCCGCAAGTCCAAGCCCGACTTCGTGCTGGAAGCGGCGATCCTGGCCAAGGCGTTCCCCGGTCGCCACCTGCGCGTGCAGTGGACCCGCGAGGACGACCTGCATTTCTCCTATTTCCACACGGTCTCGGTGGAGCGCCTGCAGGCCGTGCTTGGCGCCGACGGGCTGCCGCAGGCCTGGCTGCATCGCTCGGTGGCGCCGAGCATCACCGCACTGTTCGGCCCGGACAGCAAGCACCAGGGCGCCTTCGAACTGGGCATGGGCCTGACCAACCTGCCGTTCGCCATCCCCAACGTGCGCCTGGAGAACCCCGAGGCCCCGGCGCACACCCGGGTCGGCTGGTTCCGCTCGGTCTCCAACATCCCCCACGCCTTCGCCATCCAGAGCTTCGTCGGCGAACTGGCGGCGAAGGCCGGCCAGGACCCGAAGGACTACCTGCTCAAGCTGCTCGGCCCGGCGCGGCGGATCGACACCGCCGAACTCGGCGACAGCTGGAACTACGGCGAGTCGCCGGAGCGCTACCCGCTCGATGTCGGCCGCCTGCGCGGGGTGATCGAGGAGGCGGCGCGCCAGTCCGGCTGGGGCGGCGAGCTGCCCAGGGGCAGGGCGCGGGGAATCGCCGCGCACTACAGCTTCGTCACCTACGTGGCGGTGGTGATCGAGGTGGAGGTGAAGGACGACGGCGCGCTGCTGGTGCACAAGGCCACCATCGCCGCCGACTGCGGTCCGCAGATCAACCCCGAGCGCATCCGCTCGCAGCTCGAAGGCGCCTGCGTGATGGGCCTGGGCCTGGCGGCGCTGGGCGAGATCAGCTTCAAGGATGGCAAGGTCCAGCAGGACAATTTCCACCAGTACGAGCTGGCGCGCATGCCGCTGGCGCCCAAGGCGGTGTCGGTGCATCTGCTCGAGCCGGATGGCGACCTGCCGTTGGGCGGGGTCGGCGAGCCCGGCGTGCCGCCGATAGCGCCGGCGCTGTGCAACGCGATCTTCGCCGCCACCGGCAAGCGCATCCGCGAGTTGCCGATCCGCAATCAGTTGCAGGGGTGGCGGAAGGCCTAAGTCCTAGGTCCTGATCGTCGCCTGCGTGAGTTCGCGCGAGCGCAGGCGATGGATCAGGTTCTACGCGGAAGTCGTTGTCGAAGAAGAGTTTTCCGTGCCGCCGTCCCTCCCTGGCAGAGGCCTGTCGGCGGATAACGCGCGTGGCCTCGTTCGCCCTGCGCAGCGAAGGCGGTAAGCGGATGCCAGGGCGGACAACGGGTAGCGTTATGCGCCGCCTTGTCGTTTCAACTTAAAGTGAATTCTAGTATTTTATTTATCTTATTAATCAATAGGATAAATCGTTTATTAAAAGTATTTTATAAGAAGTGGGGGCTTCCCAGTCGCTCCAGGCCGCCTGCTTGCCGTCGAAACCTGATTGGCAATTCTCCAGGATCGACGACCCCGCGTCGTCCGTGCGCGAGGCCGTCATGGCGGTTCAGTAGATCGGCAGGTCCGGTTCGGGCAAGGCGACGATGTCGTTCGCCGTCAGCCCCAGCAGGCTCATCAGCGCCGGGTCGCGCAACGGCGACTCGCCGCGTACCGGGCCGAAGATTTCCGCCATGTGCCTGCGCAGGCTGGCCACCCGCTGGCGATCGGCCATCCAGCGGGTGAAATCGTGCACGTCGACGTTCTTCAGCGACTCCAGTGGCGGCAGCCCAGGCGCTTCGCCGACGTCAGCGCGGGCGCGCCAGCCGCCGTAGCTGGACTGGAACTCGGCCGAGCCCAGGTAGGACAGCAGCAGCTTGGCCGTGGCCGGATGACGGGCGGCCTTGAAAATCGCCGCGCGCTGGTTCCAGACGATGAACGGCTCGTCGGTCGGGATGAAGTAGCCGGCCGGCGTATCGCTGTCGGTCGCATAGCCGGTCAGGTTGCCCAGCGAACCGATGGAGTCGGTGCCCACCGAGGCCGCCGGCGCCGCCGTGCCGCGCAGGAAGTTCGGTTTCTGCGCCGCCAGGGCGCGCAGGAAACCGCTGCCGTAGCGCCGTTCCAGCTTGTCGTAGACGTACAGCACCGCATCGTCGTCATGGGGATAGGTCAGCACCAGCTTGCCCTTGAAGGCCGGCTTCAGGTAATCGGCGAAGCGCGTCGGATAGCGCTCCGCTGGCAGCCGGACGGAAGCGTAGGTCGGCACGAAGGCGTTGTTGTAGGCCGTGACATAGGCGCCGTCGGGATCGGCGTAGCCTTTCTTCTGCCGGGCGAAGCCGATCGGCTTGTAGCGCAGCAGCACGTCGCGGGCCTTCCATTTGTCGAAATCGAAGGTGGTTTGCAGCATCGCCACGTCCGGCGTCAGGGTGCCGGCGGCGAGTTCCTGGTCGATGCGCAGGTCGTGGAACTTGGAGAGGTCCACCGTGACGTCCAGGGTCACGCCGGGAAAGCGGCTCTCGAAGGCTGTCTTCAACCAGTCCATCTGGTTCGGCGCGTCGCCGCCGGCCCAGAGCACCACCTTGCCGCCTTCGCCCCGTGCGCGGGCGTAGAGCGACGCGAGCCTGTCGGTCTCGCCGGGAATGACCAGGGTCGCCCCCGCGGTTTCCGGCCCTAGAGCTGGCTTTCGTGGCAATTTTCCCGCCGTTTCGCCGGCGAACGAAGAAGATGCGAAGACCAGAACCCATGCCGCCATCAGCGGCTTCACCCTGTCGATCATGTGCCGTTCCTCTGCTGAAAACGAGCGTCGCCGCTCCCGGTGAGGCCGGCGCGCAGGCGCGCCCCTCATGGATGGGACTGGTCCGCCGCGCCGGGCTTCAGCGCCGCGAGGAGACTTCGCGGAAAATCGCGGCAGACTTCTCGTTTCGGCATTCCCGGATGCTTGCGCGGGAACTCCGGGTACGGCCGCGTGGAACCTGCCTAGAAGCCGGCCTTCACCGCCAGCGCCGCGGCGGCCGTCCGCGTGTTCACTTCCAGGGCGCGCAGCAGCGAGGAAACGTGCACGCGCACGGTGAACGGCGAGATCGACAGCGCGCGGCCGATTTCCTTGTTCGACAGGCCATCGGCGATCAGCCGCAGTACCGCTTGCTGCCGTGGGGTCAGGGCGTCCAGGAGGGCGCGTTGCCGACTGCCGGCGCTCGACCCGCCGCGCAGGCGCACCACCGGTTCGCCGCTGCCGAGCGTCTGCAACGCCGTGCCGATCTCCCCGGCCTCCAGGGATTTGCCGAGGTAGCCGTCGGCGCCGGCGGCCAGCACCTCGTCCACCAGACGCGGGTCGTCGAGCATCGAGACGATGACGATTGCGCTGTGCCGATAGGCGCGACGCAAGCGCTCGATGGACTGGGAGGCGGCGAAGCCGGGAAGCAGCAGGTCGAGGACGAAGAGGGCGGGAGGTTCCGGCGAGACGCTCGAGGCCAGGCGCAGCACCTCGTCGAAGCTGCCCGCTTCGCTCACGGCGGCTTGCGGGAGGTAGCGGCGGACGACCCGTCTCAGGCCATCGCGGAACAGGGGATAGTCATCGGCGACGATGACCCGTGCGGGGAGGCTTCTTGTGCTAGGCATTGTCGTCCCGTCCTTGGGGGCGGCCAGGGTGCGGCAACCCCTGCATCGACCGGCCGCAGGCCGGCGAGGGCGCTGCGGGCACCGTTCGATCCGCCGAAAATCCTTTTTCGTCGATCCCTGTCGCGGGGCTCCGCCCCGCATGACAGCGGAATTCTAGCGCCGCTGGCGACACGCATGTCGGGCATTCGTCAGAAAAACAGCAAGCCAGCCCCACGGCGAGCGCGATGGGCTGGTCTATCCTGCTACAACGCCATCGCGCTCGGGAGGACGGCATGGGCTGCCCGCAGGTCTGCGCCGGCGCCACCCTGCAATGCAGCTTCGGGGCGGCGCCGACGGTGCTCAACGTGTTGCCGCAGAACCGCACCCTGACCAGCGGGATGCCGGCGGCGAACATCATGGACCACATCCCGCTGCTGAACATTCCCACCTTCGGCCTCTGCCAGAGTCCGGCCAACCCCGTGGTGGCCGCCGCCACCGCCGCCGCCCTCGGCGTACTGACGCCGATGCCGTGCATTCCCGCCACCGCCAGCCCGTGGATCCCCGGCGGTCCGCCGACCCTGCTGCTGGGCGGGATGCCCGCGCTGGACGCCAACGGCACGCTGATCTGCACCTGGGGCGGGGTGATCAAGATCAGCGTGCCGGGACAGGTGCAGATGCTGATTCCCTGAGCGCCGCCTGGCCGATGCGCGCCTAGGGCTCCGCCAGCCTGATCCACCACCAGCGCCAGCGCGCCATGGGCCTGCCCTCGCTGTCCAGCGGCCGGCCGTCATCGGCGAACGGCTGGGCGCCGTCCAGTAGCTGGCCGTTCAGGTAGCGTCCGTCGAAGGCCAGTTGGCCATTGCCATGGAAGCGCTGGTAGACCCCGTCGCGCACGCCGTCGCGGTAATGCTCGCGCTCGGCCACCTGGCCGTTGGCGAAATAGGTGAGCGCTTCGCCGTGGAGCAGCCCGTTGCGGTAGTGCGCCTTGCGCTGCAACCAGCCTTCCGCGGCATGGAAACTGACCGGCCCGTGCAGCTTGCCGTCGACGAAGGCGAGTTGCGCGGAGACCTTGCCGTTGGGATGGAACAGGGTGCTGGCGCCGTGCAACTGGCCCTGCCGGTAGCCAAGGCTGGCCTGCGGCCTGTCGTGCTCGTCGATGCGCAACGGACCTTCCAGGCTGCCGTCGAGCAGGTTACCAGCGAGATGGCTGTCGCCACGAACCAGGTCGAGCTTGCCGGATGCCGCCATGCGCTTCTCCTCAGTTGACCTTTACCAGGCCGCCCTTGATGGTCAGCATGCCGCCGCCGTCCACCGTCTGTTCGGCGCCGGCCTTGTTGGTCAGGCTGACGCCGGCATCGTTGGTCAGGCTGGTGCCGGCCTTGTTGGTGAGGGAGGTGCCGGCCTGGTTGGTCAGCGACGTCCCGGCCTTGCTGGTCAGCGAGGTGCCGGCCTGGGCGGCGAGGTCGGCGTCGCTCTTCAGGGTCAGGCTGCCGCCGCTCTGCAGGGCGAGGGTGCCGCTGACCTTGATGGTCAGGTTGCCGTCCACCGTCAGCTCGAAGTTGCCGCTGACCTTGTGGCTGTAGTTGCCGCCGGTGCTGTGGGTCTGGTCGGCGCCCACCGTCACCGTGCGCGTGTCCTTCACATCCAGGCTGTCGCTGCCGGTCTGGATGGTCACCGTGCGCTTGCCTTTCTCCAGGGTGACGGTCTCGTCGCCTTCCTTCACCGTGCGGGTGCGGGCGTTCTGCACCGTCAGGGTCTCGTCGTGGCCGATGCTGGCGGTGCTGTCGTTGAGCACGTTGACGTTGAGGTCCTTCTGCGCCTGGAGGAAGACTTCCTCGGCGTCCTTCTTGTCCTCGAAGCGCAGCTCGTTGAAGCCGCCACCGCCCTTCGACGAGTTGGTCTTGATCCCGGACTGCGTCTGGTTGTCCGGCAGCGCGTAGGGCAGGGCGTTGTCGCCGTTGTAGACGCAGCCGGTGACCAGCGGGCGGTCCGGGTCGCCGTCGATGAAGGTGACGATCACTTCCTGGCCGATGCGCGGCACGAACTGCATGCCGAAGCCCTTGCCGCTCCAGGGCAGCACCACGCGCACCCAGCAGGAGGAGGTCTCATCGTTCTTGCCGTCGCGGTCCCAGGGGAACTGGATCTTGATCCGGCCGTACTGGTCGGTCCAGATCTCCTCACCGGCCTTGCCCACCACCAGGGCGGTCTGGGTGTGCATGCGCGGCTTGGGCGTGACCCGCGCGGGGCGGTAGGCGGTGGCCTTGGGGATCGCCTCGAAGCGGTTGCGGTAGTGCGCGTGACTGGCGTCATGGGTGACCGAGGTCAGCACCCAGTCGATATTCAGCGAATCGTCGTCATGCCCGCTGAGGGTGAACCAGTGGCCGGGCACCAGCCAGCGGCAGTCGCTCTCGCCGATCAGGCGCGTCTCCTGGCTGCGCAGGCCGTCGATGCGTTGCTTGGTCAGGCTGTCGCCCTGGGCCTTGGCGGTGTAGCCGCCGGGGTGCTGGTAGACGCCGGCGGCGCCGGAAACCGCCTCGGCCTGGGAGTAAAGCGAGGTGCCCGGGGTGGTGAACTCGTAGTCGGTGGCGCTGTAGGTCCCGGATACCGCCTGGAGGCTGTACTGCGCCGAACGCACGCCCTGCAACTCGCGCACGCCGATTCCTTGGTCCAGGTAGGCCACTTGCGGGCCGTTGGGAATCAGCGGGAAGGCGTCGTTGCTGTCGGCCAGCACCAGGGTGTGCTTGCCGGCGGCATGGGTGAAGAACCAGAAGATGCCGTCTTCCTCCAGCAGCCGCGAGACGAAGGCGAGGTCGCTCTCGCCGTACTGCACGCAGTATTCGCGGGGCTGGTAGCTGCCGCTGAGCTGCAACTGGTAGTCGCTGAAGCCGTGCTGGTCGAAGACCTGGGTGACGATGTCGCTGGTGGCCAGGTTCTGGAACACCCGGTTGTTGCTGGCCAGCGTCAGCCACCAGAGCCAGGGGCGCAACAGCACCTGGTAGCGCTCGGCGCTGGCATCGCCGGGGAGTTGGCGGATCTCCGCGACCAGGCCGTCGAGCGGACGCTGGTCGGCGTCGTTGTGCAGGGTGGCGGTGAGATGGGTGGCCACCGCATTGCTCAACGTCAGCGCGGTGGCGCTGTAGCCGCCGAGCGTCAGGCTGCCCAGCTCGTTCAACGCCTCGCCCCCGGAAAGCGTCTGGGGGTAAAGATCACCCAGGGTGGAGGCGCTGAGGGAGAGGGTGGTATTGGTGTCGGTGGGACGGGGCATTAGTGTGCCTTGTCATGCCAGCCCGAAGGAATGATGAATAACCTCAAGACGACCTTCATCCCGATTTTTCCATCCACGTATAGATCACCGGAAAATGATCGCTCCTCATCGGTTGGCCAAGTATTTGTCGAGGAACTCCAGCTTTTCCCAAAAGGCCATCGAATGAGTGGATGTGGATTGGTTGTCCATGTGCTGTACGTTCCAGACCAGAATTTCAGCGCCATAATGGTGACTTGGTCAGAGTTCATAAAGGGGGATGGAGGAGGCTTATTTTGTGGTTATGAAGTGTCAAAAAATAGATATTCCATTACTCGTTTCCTTTTTATTTGAGATGGCGCTAAATTATTCTTAAGGTACTCTCTGTCTTGCTTCCGAAGCTCGAAATCTTGGCGTTAGCACTACATTGCCTTGCGCATCAAAGAGTACCCCGTCTTTATGGTAATTGCCGTCGGCAAATTCTTTCGGTACCGACACCGATGAATTATAGTAATATACATCTATATTGGGGTAGCCCATGCTGTCTCGCATTTTGCTTTTGAATGAAGTAGCAAATTCCGAAAACTCACCCCCTGAGTTACATACGTAGAGCTTGACTCTTCTATGGTTTGCATTTAATCCTGCTACTTTCAGTCTTACTGACAGTTCCCCTGCCGTTAACGCCGGTATGAGCCCGTTCGCAGGAGGGGTGCTCAGGCTGAATATGTAGTCTGAGATGCCTTCGTAACCATGAGCAATCACGTACAGCGTATCGTCATTGTTTATGATATTTAATGGCTTCATGTGCTTAGTGTTGTAAAATAATAGCTTCGGTGGTTCTCTGCCGCGAGGATCCTTTGCCACTTGGGATGCCCAAAGCGTACCCATGGATAGTAGTTCGTTATTGCTTTCTTCGCTTGTGAATGGCACGAATAAATAGTTCATATAGACTCCTCAAATAGGGTCCTACTCCAACACCCACTCCGCCAACTTCCCCGTCACCTGCGCCATCAGCACGTTCTCGATATCCCGCGCGCCCGCCGCGCTGCACTTGGCGAGCACGGCCTTGACGATGGCCGGGTCGAAGTCGAACTGTTTGCCGGTAGCGGCCTTGTAGCGTTCCCGCAGTTTTTCCAGCTTGGCCACGACGATGCCTTCCAGGGTGGCTTCCTCCAGCGGTCGGTAAGGCACCACGGTCATGCGCGCGAGGAACGCCGGGCGGAAGGTTTGCAGCAGGACTTTGCGCAGGCGCTCGTCGAAGGCCGGGGTGGCGACCTGTTCGGCCGGGCTGTCCAGCAGCAGTTCGGCGCCGACGTTGCTGGTGGCGAGGATCACGGTGTTCCTGAAGTCCACCACCAGGCCGGTGCCGTCTTCCATCACACCCTTGTCGAACACGTTGTAGAAGGCTTCCAGCACGTCCGGATGGGCTTTCTCGATCTCGTCCAGCAGCACCACCGAATAGGGCTTGCGGCGCACCGCTTCGGTGAGCACGCCGCCGCTGCCGTAGCCGACGTAGCCGGGCGGGGCGCCCTTGAGCTGGCTGACGGTGTGGGCCTCCTGGTACTCGGAGAGGTTGATGCTGATCAGGTTGCGTTCGCCGCCGTAGAGGGCGTCGGCCAGGGCGTAGGCGGTCTCGGTCTTGCCCACGCCGGTGGGGCCGGGCAGGAGGAATACGCCGACCGGCTTGGCCGGGTCGCTGAGTCCGGCGCGATAGGCCTGGATGCGCTGGGCGATGGCGCCCAGGGCGGCCTCCTGGCCCATCACCCGCTGGCCCATTCGTTGCGCCAGGGAACGGATGGCGTGGGCTTCGTCGGCGAGCATCTTGCCCACCGGGATGCCGGTCCAGCCGGCGATCACCGCGGCCACGGTACGCGAGTCCACCTGCTCGGGAACCAGCGGGTCGTCCTGGCGGATGGCTTCGAGGCCGGCCGCCAGGCGCGCCAGTTCGGCGGCCAGGTGGTCGATGCGACCGTCCAGTTCCTCGTCGGGTTTGGCCGCGTCGGCGCTTTCGCTGAGGGCCAGCAATTCGCGGCGGGTGTCGAGCAGTTCGCGCACCGCTTCGCGTTCCTCGTCCCAGCGGGTCTCCAGCTCGCGGATGGTCCGGCGGTTATCGCCCGACTCGCTTTCCAGGGCGGTGATACGCGCGCTGTGGTCGAGGCCGGTGGCCTGTTCCCGGCGCAGCCGCTGCAATTCCTCTTCCAGCGCCTGCTCGCGGTGGCGCAGGCTTTCCAGCGGCGGCGGCACGTCGTGCTGGCCGAGGGCGACCCGCGCGCAGGCGGTGTCGAGCACGCTGATCGCCTTGTCCGGCAACTGGCGGCCGGAGATGTAGCGGTGCGACAGCTTCACCGCATCGACGATGGCCGCGTCCATGATCTGCACGCCGTGATGCAGTTCCAGCTTGCCGGCGACGCCGCGCAGCATCTCCACGGCGGTGGCCTCGTCCGGCTCCTCGACCTGGACCAACTGGAAGCGCCGGGTCAGCGCCGGGTCCTTCTCGAAGTATTTCTTGTATTCCAGCCAGGTGGTGGCCGCCAGGGTGCGCAACTCGCCGCGCGCCAGGGCCGGCTTGAGCAGGTTGGCGGCGTCGCTGCCGCCTTCCGCGCCGCCGGCGCCGATCAGCGTGTGCGCCTCGTCGATGAACAGGATGATCGGCTGCGTGCTGTTGCGCACGGCGTCGATCACCCCCTTGAGGCGCTGCTCGAACTCGCCCTTCATGCTGGCGCCGGCCTGCAACAGGCCGAGATCGAGCACCCGCAGGATCACCTCTTGCAACGACGGCGGCACCTCGCCGGCGGCGATGCGCAGGGCCAGGCCCTCGACCACCGCGGTCTTGCCGACGCCCGGCGCGCCGACCAGGATCGGGTTGTTCTGCCGCCGGCGCAGGAGGATGTCGACGCACTGGCGGATCTCCCCGTCGCGCCCGACTATGGGGTCGATGCGCCCGGCGCGGGCCTCGGCGGTGAGGTCCTGGGTGTACTGGTCGAGCAGCGGGTCCGGGGCGCTTTCCGGCTTGTCGCCGCCTGCCGCCGGGCGGTTCGGCGCGGCCGGCTGTTCGCGGGAGGTCTGGATCCACTCCAGCAGGTTGGCCTGCAAGGCCTCGTGGGGAATCCGCAGTAGCGACGACGCGCTGTTCAGCAGCAGGGCGCGGCGCTCCTCGCGGTCGAGCAGGGCGAGCAGCAGCAGGCCGGAACGGATCTGCGCCTGGCCGAGCACGCTGGCGTGGACCACGGCGTCCTCGAGCAGGCCGATGGTGTGCGCGGACAGCGCCGGAGTGCGGGTATTGCCGGCCTTGAACAGCTCCAGCGACAGGTTGATCTCGGCGACCAGGGCGTCGCGCTCCAGGCCGAAGCGCGGCAGCAGGCAGGCGAAGTCGCCGCCGTCGATGTCCAGCAGCTCCAGCAGCAGGTGCTCGATCTCTACGTAATGATGGGTGCGTTGCAGGCAGCGTTGCGCGGCGCGCTCCAGGGCGCGGCGACAGTCCGGGTTGAGGCGGCCGATCAGGGCGGCGAGTTCCATTTCAGGCTACCTCCGGCTGCCGCAGGTCGAGATCGATGCGCTGCCGCTGGCCGTCTTCGACGCGCCGCAGGCCGGTGTTCCAGCTCAGCCTGGGCGGTGCACCGCGCTCCAGGCGCAGCGGCGCGCCGCCGCTCACCAGCAGGCTCAGGCGACAATCCAGGTCGGGGCCGAAGTACAGCGCGGCGAGGCTGGCCAACTGGCCATGGGCGTCGCCGTCGGGGAAGAAGCGGGCGGCTTCGCGGGCATCCAGCGGACCGAGACTGAGGGCGATGCCGGCGTGCTCGTCCCAGGTGCGCGTGCCGGCTATGGCGTCGCGACCCAGGCGCAGGTTGCGTCCGCCGCGTTGCAGCCGGCTGCGGCTGGCCGCGGGGATTTCCTTCCAGGCGCCCTGGTAGGCGTCCAGCCGTGCCTCCACGCCGAAGTGCTGGCGCACCAGGCCGGCGAAGCCGGCCAGGGAGCGACGCCCGCCGGCGAACAGCGCGGTGCGTGCCAGCACCGCGCTGTCCGGCAGCGCCAGGCGCTCTTGCAGGGCTTTCGGCAACAGGCCGCTGAGGGCGCGTAGCTGCGCCTGCACCGGGGTCGCCGCCGGCACCGCGAAACCGAGCGCCACGCGATGCTTGCGCAGTACCCGGTAGAGCAGGCTGAGCAGGCGGTGCTGGAACAGGTCGAGGAACTCGGCGGGGGCATGGTCCTTCTGCCGGGCACGCTGTTGCAGCCATTCCTGGTAGGCATAGGGCAACGGGCCGTCGGGGCCGCCGAGGCCGAACACCGGGGTGGACAGCACCGGTTGCTGCGGGTCGTCGAGCAGGCTTTCCACCTCGCTCGAGGCGAACAGCGGCAGCAGCGGCCCGCGCAGGCGCAGGGCCTCCGCCCGCGGCGCGTTGCCGGTGCCCAGCGGCAACGCCTGGGGACGCTCGCGTTCGAGCAGCAGCAGCGCCTGCAACAGTTCGAAGCGCTGCGGCGTGCGGCGCAGCCGCTGACTCAGAGGGAGAGCGGCGAGCCGGCCTGGGGTTGCCATGTCTTCACCTCCTTGTCGGCTTCCACCAGGACCGTGCGCACGAAGCGGTTGGCGGTGGCATACAGCGAGAAGAACTGCGCCAGCACGGCGGAGAACAGCACGCCGCTGGCGCCGACGAAGTGTTGCGGATCGAGTCGCAGGCGGATCTCCAGGCCATTGCGCCAGCCGCGCCAGGCATCCTCGCCGACGTGCGCCACCACCCGCTGGCAGTCGAGTTGCCGCAGGCCTTCTATCTGCCGGCGGGCGCTGGCGTCGTCGCGCAGGTTGTGCAGGGCGAGGATTTCCCGCAGGGCTTCGAGGGCGCGCGGGCCTTCCACCAGCGACAGGTGGTTGAGGGTCAGCTGCGAGACCAGTCTCCAGCGCGACTGGCCGTCCAGGCGCGGCTGGCTCTGCGCGCTGGGCGCGTTGCGCAGGCGTGCGGCGGCGACCGGCCCGGGCCGTTCGAAGCCCAGCGCGGTGCCGGCACCCAGGCGCTCGGCCAGATAGCGATTGGTGCATAGCAGCTCGGCGGTCAGGCTGAAGGCCGGGGCCTCGCGCAACGGGTCGAAGCCGGTATCCACCAGGCTCAGCAGCAGGTCGCTGCCCAGCCGGTTCGGGGTCAGCCCGGCGATGCGCCGGGCGTGCCAGTAGAGCGTGCCTAGTTGGCTGTCGTGGCGGCAGCCATAGTAGGCCGGGACTGGCTGCACGGTGCTCCCGGCAACCGAGCGCACGGCGCGGATGCTATGGATTTCCACGCTGTTCTCGCGGTGACTGTCGGCGACCAGGCGGTACTCGCTGCGGGTGCCGTCCGGGCGCAGCGGCTCCGAGGTCCGCGGAAAGAGGTTGATCGCCGGCGCGCAGCCGAGCTGGAAGTCTTCCGCCTGCAAATGCAGGCGTGCCGTCGGTGCGCGATCGAAGACCAGGTACAGGTAGAGCGTCTGTCCGTCGGCGAGCGCGCCGGACAGCGGCAGGTCGAAGAAGTGGAACTTGTCGGGGAAGGCGAAGTACTCGGCGAGCAGGCGCAGGCCCGGATGTCCGCCGTCTTCCTCCGGCAGCAGCGCCTCGTCGGCGGCGAAGCCGACGATCTCCGGCAGTCCGCGGAGCGCCGCCGGCGGCGTGCCGGGCGCCCCCGCCATGACCTGCACGGCATGCGCGGCGAGCAGGTCGTAGAGGATCGCGCAGCCCATCGGCGAAGCCGCCAGGTGGATGCGCAGGCGCTCGATCGACAGTTCGTCCCAGCGGTACTCGCCCAGGCAGCGCAGGCTCAGGCGCAACGCCGAGCGGGCGGCGCCGACTCCGGTCAGGGCTTGCGCCTCCTCGCCGCCGAGCAGGGTCGCCTCGTCGATCGCCAGCGGCCACAAAGTCGCCTCGGCGCTGCTGCGGAAATGCACGCTGTCGCCGCCACGGGTGGTGACGAACAGCGCGGTGTCGCGCGGCAGCCGGTAGCCCTCGGCGAGGTTGCCCTGGGTCGGGTCCGGTTCGAACTGGACGATCGCGCAGGACGGCAGCGGGCGCAGCGCCAGGGGGTAGAGCTGTTCGAGGAGGGCGTCGCTGAACTCTGCGTAGTCGTCGTCGAGGCGCCGTTGCAGGCGCGCGGTGAGCAGCGAGAAGCCTTCCAGCAGACGCTCGACGTGCGGGTCGGGGCATTCGCCGGGGGCCAGTTGCAGGCGCCGGGCGACCTTCGGATAGCGCTCGGCGAAGGCGCCGCCGGCATGCCGCAGCCAGGTCAGCTCGCGCTGGTAGTAGTCGAGCAGGTCGGCATCAATCGAATCGCTCATGGCGCACCTCGAGGCCATCGTTGCCCTGTTCGATGACGAATAGCGCAGGCATCAGGCGCGACCCGCTGCGCAGGCGGCCACCGAGCTGGATACGCAGGCGCTGCGGATTGCCCGGGTCAGGTTCGACCTCGACCTCGGCCAGTTGCAGGCGCGGCTCGAAATGCTCGACCGCCGCCCGCACCTCGCGCGCCAGCTGGCGCCGGTCCTCGGCGCGCAGGCGTTGCACGGCGGTCCAGTCGGCGAGCCCGTAGGCGAGGATGCCGCTGCGCGCATGCGCCGGGCGCCGTGTGTTGAGCAGGCGCAGCAGCTCGCCGCGGACCGACTCGGCCAGCGCCCGGTCGTCGAACGCGGGACGTTCGTCGGCCTCGGCGCTGAGGCGCTCGAACAGCGGCGGCAGGGCTCCGGACATGTCGGCGCCCGGTCACTTGACCAGCTGGTTGGCGGCCAGGTCCCAGGTCGAGGCGGCCGTGCCTTCCTTGGTGCCGTCGTCCTTCTGCGCGGTCAGCTCCCACTTGATCTTGGTGAAGTTCAGCGACAGGGTCTCCACCGGCTTGCCGCCGGCGCCGCCGCTGACGCTGACGTTGGAGAGCACCACGTTGTTCAGGGTGTAGACGATGAAGGGCATGATCTGCCCGTTGCCCTCGGCGGCGTTGCGGCCGATGGTGATGGTCGCCTCGGCGATCGGCTTGCCGGCGCAGCAGTATTCGTTGAGGGTCGGGGTCGAGGTGTCGATGAACTTGGTGAGGGTGAATTCGCCGACGTGGGGTTTGCCGGAGGTGCGCTCCGAGTTGCTGACGTCGTTGGTGACCTGCATCGCCACGTTGTGGCTGTAGGACATGATTTCGATCTTGTTTTCGTAGCCGACGAGCAGGCTGTCGCCTTTGATGTCGCTGCCGAAATCGAGAATGATCGCATCCATCGCATCTGACTCCTGGAGAGGGGCTGTCTGGAACGGGAAGGGCGCCCCGCCGGCGCTGCCGGCGGGGGCGGACTCACGCCGCTACCGGCGGCGGCAGGTTGGCGACCAGGCGGATCGACGCGCTGAGTTCCTCGAGCTGGAAGTGCGGCCGGAGGAACACCGTGGCGCGGTAGGCCCCCGGCTTGCCGGCCACCTCGCTGACATCCACCCGCGCCTCGCGCAGCGGGTACTGCGCCTTGATTTCCTGCGGTGCGTTGTCGTTGATCAGCACGTAGTCGGCGATCCAGTTGTTCAGGTAGGTCTGCACGTTGTCGCGGGTCATGAAGCTGCCGACCTTGTCGCGCATGATCACCTTCAGGTAGTGGGCGAAGCGCGATGCCGCCAGCACGTACGGCAGCATCGCCGACAGGCGCGCGTTGGCGTTGGCCTCGTTGGTGTTGTAGAGCCTGGCCTTGTTGGTGGTCTGGCCGCCGAAGAACACCGCCACGTCGCTGTTCTTCTTGTGGCACAGGGAAATGAAGCCGAGATCGTTGAGTTCCTTCTCGCGGCGGTCGGTGATCGCCACCTCGGTCGGGCACTTCAGCGACAGGTCGCCGGAGCTGGTGCGGAACGTGTGCGCCGGCAGGCCCTCGACCGCGCCGCCGCCTTCCGCGCCGCGGATCGCCGCGCACCAGCCGTACTTGGCGAAGGCCTCGGTGATGCGCTGCGCCAGGACCCAGGCGGCGTTGCCCCAGAGGTACTTGGAGTGGTCGGTGCCGTTGACGTCCTCGACATAGTTCATGCCTTCCACCGGTCGCGTCTCCGGGCCGTAGGGCAGGCGCAGGAGGAAGTTCGGCAGCACCAGGGACACGTAGCGCGAATCCTCGCTCTCGCGGAAGGCGCGCCACTTGATCAGCTCCAGGCTCTCGAAGATCTTGGTCAGGTCGCGCGGCACGGCCAGTTCGGTGAAGCTGTTCATGTCGAACAGGCGTGGGCTGGCGGCGGCGATGAACGGCGCGTGGGCAGCCGCGGCGACGTTCGACAGCTTCTCCAGCAGGCCGATGTCCTGCGGATGGCGACCGAAGGTGAAGTCACCGATCAGCAGGCTGAAGGGGTGTCCACCGAAGGTGCCGTATTCCTCTTCGTAGATCTTCTTGAACAGTGCGCTCTGGTCGAACTCGACCGCCTTCTCCAGATCGTTCTGCAGTTCGTTCTTGCCGACGTTCAGCAGGCGCAGCTTGAGCCGCGCGCTGGTCTCGGTGTTGCTCACCAGTTGGTGCAGGCCACGCCAGGAGGCTTCCAGCTTCTGCAACTCGGGGTGGTGGATGATCTGGTTGAGCTGGTCGCTGATCAGCGCATCGATCTGGCTGATGCGGTCGTTGATCATCGCCACGGTGTCCTTGTCGACGGCCATGCCCTCGTCGAGGACCTGGGTGGCGAATTCCGCGAGCATGTCGCGGGCGTAGTCCTGCTGGCTGTCGTCGTGGGCCATGCGGCCCTTGGCAATGATCTCGTCGAGCAGGGACAGGGTCTGGGTCGAACTCTCGCCGGATTGTTCGGCGGCGGATGACTTGGGCATGGCGGCTTCTCCGGGAAGAGGGTCAGGCCGGCTGGTCGGCCGGGGGTTCGCTGTCGCCGGCCGGGGCCGCTTCGGCTTCCGGGCGGGCCGCTTTGATTTCCTGCAGGCCTTCGGTGTTGGCCACCACGTCCTGCAGCAACTGGTCGAGGTCGTCGTTGCCGTCGAGCTTGGTCAGCAGGTCGCGCAGGCGCTGGCGCGCCTCGAACAGGCGACGCAACGGGACCACCTGCTTCACCAGGTTGACCGGGTCGAAGTCCTCTATGTGGTTGAAGCGCAGCTCGACGTTCAGCTTGCTGTCGTCGCCGCTGATGGTGTTGTCGACCTGCAGGGTGGCGCGGGGAGAGATGGAGGAGAGGATCTCGTTGAAGTTGTCGCGGTCGATGTCGACGAAACGCCGTTCGACCAGCTTCGCCGGCGGGGTATCCGGCTTGCCGGAGAGGTCGGCGAGGATGCCGACCACCAGGGGCAGTTCCTTCTTCTCGATGGCGTTGCCGATCTCGACGTCGTAGGTGATCTGCACGCGCGGCGGGCGCACCCGGTCCAGCTTGTGCTGCGTACTCTCGGCCATGGCGGCTGACTCCGATGCAATGGTGGGGGCGCAATGCATCGGGGGATGCCCTGATCATCGCAGTCCCTTGCTGGATCACAGGCATGACAGGGAAAACGGCGCAGAACCTGTCCTTGGCGATCCCTCTGGTCCGTCACTGGCGACGAACTACAAAAGACGCTAGAACAGGTCTATGGATTTGCAAAATAAAATTTTCGTTGGACTCCCATGAAGCACGGATGTTTCACCATATGTCGGAAATTCTCCCTGGCGCTGGCGATCCTGGCGCTGGCCGGCTGCTCGTATTTCTTCGCGCCGCGGGTCGAGTTGCAGCGGCTGACCCTGGATGTCGCCGCGCGCGCCAACGACGACTCGCCGATCGCCGTGGACTTCGTCGCGGTGAAGGATGCGGAGCTGTTCAAGGAACTGGCCGGACTGCCGGCCAGCCAGTGGTTCGCCAATCGCGAGCAGTACCGCCGCGACTACCGGCAGCAGTTCGCGGTATGGAGCCTGGAGCTGGTCCCAGGGCAGTTCATCGAGTCGGAGTCCTTCCCCTTGCGCGGCGACCGCGCAACTGGACTTTTGGTCTTCGCCGGCTATAACACACCCGGCGCGCACCGCTTGCGCCTCGACCAGCAGCAGCGCGTCTGGCTGCGTCTGGATACCCGGGAAATGCGACTGGTCAACGATCCCGCCACGCGTTAGCGGAGGGGCAGACGAGCGACCGTCGTGCACGACAACGTAGGACGTCGAAGGGGAGTCGTATGAGTGTTCTGCCTGACGCGGTGTGCTGGCACGAAGGGATGCAACTGCTTCCCCAGCATTTCCAGTTGCAGGGATTGCGTGCCGAGGCGCTGGCGGCGCGCACCGGACAGGCCTGCAACCCTTGGTTCTGGGGCGTGACCGCCCTGGAACTGGACCCCTCGGCGTTGTGCGCCGGCCAGGTGCGGGTCCTGCACCTCGAAGCGATCCTGCCCGACGGCCTGCCGGTGAGCGTGCAGGCTGGTGTCGACGCACCGCTGGAGTTCGACCTGGAGACTGCGCTGGCGGCCGCCGAAGGGCCGCTGCTGAACGTCCACCTGGCGGTCAGTCCGCTGTGGCGGGCGGGTCAGTTGCTGCCGCTGAAGGGCCGTCTGCAATCGCGGGTCGGCGCGCCGCTGCCGGACCTGGCCAGCGGCGAGCACCCCGAGCCGATCACCGTCTGGCGAGCGTCGCTGCGGCTGGTCGGCGACGACGGCAAGGCCGACTCCGTGTGCCTGCCGTTGCTGCGCGTGGCGAAGGAGGGCGGCGCCTATGTCAGCCTGCCCTACGTCCCGCCGACGCCATTGGTGCTGCCGGAGTCGCCCCTGGGCAGGCGCGTGCAGTCGCTCTGCGCGTGGGCCCGGGAGAAGGCGCTGTTCCTCGGCGGGCGCCTGCGCCTGGCGCAGCAGGCGGGTAACCAGGACGACGCCGTGGAAGTCCGTCGCCAGCTCGCCGCGCTCTGGACCCGCCTGCCGGAGGTGGAAGGCCTGCTGGCAAGCCGCGCGGCCTCGCCGCTGGCCCTGCACGGCAGCCTGCTGGGCCTGGCCGGGGCCTGGGCGGCGCTCGATCCGCTGGCCGGCGTGCCGGCCTTCGAAGCGCTCGACTTCCTCGACCTGCGGCGTGGCTACGAGCCGCTGCTGGACTGGCTGGAGCGCGCCATCGAGTCGATCCGCGCGGGCTACCGCTGCCTGCCGTTCGAGCAGGAGGAACAGGTGTTTTCCGTGCGCCTGCCCGATCCGGCGCCGCGCCAGCGCCTGGTGGTCGGCCTGCGGATGCCCGCCGGCGCCGGCGAACAAGCGGCGGCTGACTGGCTGGAGCGCGCCATCGTCGCCTCCGACCCGCACCTGCCGTTGCTCGCCCGGCAGCGCATGAGCGGGCTGGCGCGGCAGCCGATGAATCGCCAGGAACAGGTGGCCTACAGCGTCGGCGACGACACCCGTTTGTTCGTCGTGCAGGGCGCCGGCGACTGGTTCGATGCCGGCCAGCCGCTGCGCATCGTCGCGCCGGTCAGCGGGGTCGCCAGCAGTCCCTGGCAGATCGTGCTGTTCGTCGCCGACGTCAGCGACAACACCTAGACAGGAAGGAGCCGCCAATGCCCGAAGGGAGTGCAGGGCCTTTTTCCCAGGCGTACCAGGAGCAGCCGCTCAGCACGGCATTCCGCCAGGCCTGGCAGGAATGGCTGGAGGCCTGGGGCGCCCTCGACCGCGACGCCCAGGATGTGCCACGGATGGTCGAGCGCGCCCTCGAACTGTCCACCCGCATCACCCGGCGTCTGTGGCGCAGCGCCTTCGCCAGCGTCGGCGACGCGGCGGGCGTGCAGGTCAAGGCGATGGTCTATGCCTTCGTCGCCCTGGTCGACGAGACTCTGGTCTTCAGCGCCTGGCCGGGGCAGGGCGCCTGGCAGGAAAAACCGCTGGAGTCGCATCTCTACGGCAGTCGCCAGGCGGGCGAATACCTGCCGCTGGCGATCAAGCGCCTGCTCGACGAACGCGCCCCGGCCAGTCGCGACCTGGCCAACGTCTACCTGCAATGCCTGATCCTCGGCTTCCGCGGTCGCCTGCGCGGGCCGCGCGGCGAGGCGCTGCACGAGAAGTGGCGGCAGGCGCTGTTCGCCTTCGCCTGGCAGCGCGAGGCGGACGCCGCCGACCTCGGCCGCCGCCTGGAGCAGCCCGCCGCCGCGCCGCCACGGCGCCTGCCGGTGCGCGCGGCGCTGCCGGACGGTTTCCGCCTGGGCCTGGCGGTGCTCGGCCTGGTGCTGCTGATGAGCGGCATCGGGCACCTGTTCTGGCGCGACATCCAGCATGAAATGGCGGCGGTGACCCACCTGGCCGATGCGGAGCAGGCGCCATGAGCGGCGCGACGCTGTTCATGCTGGTTCTCCTCCTGGTGCTGGTGGTGCTGCTGCTGGGGGCGCTGGGCTGGTGGTGGCGAACCCGCGGTGGTACGGAGATCCGCAGCTTCTACGCGGCGGTCCGGCAGATGGAGCGCGAGCAGGGCTGGCAGGGCCGCTACGAAGCGCCGTGGTTGCTGATGCTCGGCAACGAGACCGAGGGCGAGCAGTTGTGCGCCACCTGGCGCCTGCTGCCGGTGGCGCGCCCGGCCTGGTTCGGGCGCTGGTGGTCGGACGGCGAGGGGGCGATCCTGCTGGTGCCCGAGTCGGTGTTCCTGCCCGACGAGGGCCTGCGCCGGCAAAGCGGCGCCTGGCTGCGCCTGTTGCGTCTGTTCCTGCGCCTGCGCGGCAGGCGCGCGCTGGACGGAGTGGTCTGGAACATTCCGCTGGCGCGGCTGCAGGATGGCGAGCAGGCGGCCAACCTCGGCCTCGCCGCCCGTCGTCGCTACGTGGAACTGACCCAGCGCCTTGGCCTGAGCCTGCCGGTTTACGTGGTGATCACTGGCCTGGAAGACCTGCCGGGTTTCCAGGAACTTCTCGCGGCGCTGCCCGAGGAGGCGCGCGAGCGCGCCCTCGGCTGGTCCTCGCCGTTCGCCGCCGAAGCGGCCTGGCAGTCGCGCTGGTGCGAGCAGGCGCTGGAGGAAATCACCGCCACCCTGACCGAGTCGATCGTCGAACTCGGTACCTTGCGCGGCCAGGTGAACAACGACCTGTATTGCCTGCCGCCACGCCTGGAAAGCCTCCGCGGTTCGTTGCAGGCGCTGCTCGAACCGGTCTTCCAGGGCAACGCCAGGGGCGAGGCGCCGCGCTTTCGCGGTCTCTACCTGAGCGGCAGCGAGGCGGCGGGGGCGGCAAGCGACGAAGCCCTGCCGGCGGTCGACGCGCCGCGTCGGTGCAGCAGCTTCGCCAGCCAACTGTGGGCACGGCGGATCCTTGCCGAGGAAGGCCTGGCCCAGGCGGTGCCGCGCATCCTCCAGCTGCGCCAGCGCTGGCAGCGCGGTATCGGCCTCGCTGCGCTGTGCCTGTGCCTGCTCTGGGGCGGCCTGATGACCTGGGTCTGGCGTGACGCGCTGCGCGACGCCGGCGAACTGTCGCAACTGCTGCATGGCGCCAGCGAGCGCTACCAGCCGCTCGACGACGACACCCGGCGCGCCGCCCAGGTCCGGCAGAACGTCCAGGCCTGGTGGCAACTGGTGGCACAGGCGCCGCGCTGGCGCTTCACCTCGCTGGCATTCCCCAGTTCCTGGTTTTCCTCTCTGGACGCACGTATCGACAGCGCGTATCGCCGCGTTTCCGAGCGCCTGCTGGTGCGCCCGCTGCGCAGCCTGCTGGAAGGCGAGGCGAGCGACCTGCGGGCGATCCGCAGCGACGGCCAGCCCGGCCTGAAGGAGGGCGACGACCCCAGCCAGTGGAAGGACTACCTGGCGGCGAAGGACCTGGTTGCCCGCGCCACTACCCTGGAGCGCCACAATCGCCTGTTCGCCCAGGCCATCGACAACCGCAAGACGCCGCTCGACGATCTCCTGCAACTGAGCAACGACGCCCTGGGCAGCAGCTACAACGGCGGCAGCCTGGCGCGCCTGGCCTACTACAACCGCACGCTGTTCGCCGAGCGTCCGGCCGATCTCGCCGCCCTCGACCTGGGCCGGGTCGGCGCCACGGCGGCGGATAACTTCCATGACCTGATGGCACGCTGGCTGAACGCCTACTTTCTCACCGACAGCCTGGAACGCACCGGCAATGCCCTGACCCAGGAACTCGCGCAGCTCGGCCAGGAACGAGATGCCACGGCGGCCCAGTTGCTGGGGGTCGGCGAATTGATCAACCACCTGCAGCAGCAGGTCAACCGCATCAACCTGATCTGGGGCAATGGCGTCGGCCAGGATCTCGTCCCTGGCTACCAGAACCTGCTCAAGAGCGCCCAGCAAAGCAGCCTGCTGGGAGACCGCGTGGAGGAACTGCAGAACCTCACGGTGCAGTTGCAGCAGCAGTTCCGCAGCGAATGGATCGCACCTCCGGAGGCTGCCGGCGACGGCCTGCTGGTGAAGCAGGGGGCGACCCTCAAGCTGGCCGATGACCTGCTCGGCCTGAAACGCGCCATCGATGACCTGAAGACCAAGGACTTCGTCTCCGTGGCCCTGGCCGGCAAGACGCTGGCGGAGCACTCCCTGCTGAGCATCGACGACATCGGCGTGACCCAGGCGTTGAGCTTCTTCAACGACTTCAGCGGCTACTACGAGAGCACCCTGCCGTCGCTCAACCCGCGCTATCGCTACTCGGTCCTGCACGCCGCCGCCAGCGCGACGACCGAGGCCATGTGGCAAAGCCTCGGGCCGCGCAGTCGCAGCCTGACCAGCCGCAATGCCTCGCGCTTCGACGTGCAGGTCAAGCAGGTCCAGGCATTGCAGGCGGCGCTGCTGGAGTTGCAGGACATGCAGGCCGGCGCGCGCCTGCTGGCCAGCCTCAACGCGCTGGCCGTGGCCGATATCGGCCAGGCCCTGCGCGACATCGACGAGCAGGCGGTGCTGCGCGAGCCGGTCGATTTCAGCCGTTGGTCGGGCGCGCCGAATTTCGGCCTGCAGGCGTTCCGCGCCCAGGACAGCGCCGAGCTGAAGCAGAGCCTGACCAGCCAGTTCAATGCCATGGCGGCGGTCGCCGAGCGCCACGCCCCGGCGCTGGAGTGGCTGCAGGCGCAGCAGTCCAGCCTGGCCACCGCCGACTACAACGCGTTCGTGCGCTTCAGCGCGCTCAACGCCGAACTGCAGAAATTCAAGGCCGACAACCCGGCGAGCACCGCGGCGCAGCTGGCGAAGCTGGTGGGCAACGATTTCAACCAGATGGACATCGGCAGTTGCGCCGACATTCTCAACGGCGTGCTCCTGCCGTCCAGCCGCAGCGACCTGGCGACGCGCCTGGTGGACCTGCGCCAGGGCGCGCTCGGGCGCTGCCAGTCGTTGCAACAGCAGCAGGCGGCGCAGGCCTGGAAGGACCTCGCCGACTACTTCAACCAGTACCTCGCCGGACGCTTCCCCTTCGCCTACAGCCTGGAAGCGGCCGATGCCGAGCCGGGGCGGGTGCGGCACCTGCTGAAGCTGATGGAGACGCGCTTGCCGCAGGTGCGCGAAGGGCTGGCCCAGGTTCGCTCGCCGGACCTGCCGGCCGCCGAGGACTTCGTCCGCCGCCTGGAACAGGCGCAGGGCTGGCTCGGCCCGCTGTTCGAGCGCGACAAGTCGGGCCTGCTCGGCGTCGCCCTGGACATCGACTGGCGCAGCGACCGCAGCCTGGAACGCGGCGCCGACCAGGTGATCGCCTGGAGCCTGTACTCGGGCGACCAGGAAAGCCGGTTCCCCGGCGCGCAGGACAAGGGCCTGACCTGGAACGTCGGCGATCCGCTGAAGATCATGCTGCGCTGGGCGAAGAACGGTTCGCAGCGTCCGGCAGACGACCCGCGCCAGGCCAGCCTGGCGGTGGCCGACCTCGAGGCCGGCTGGAGCTACCAGGGCTCCTGGGCGCTGCTACGCATGATGCGCGCGCACTTCTCCCGGCAGCGCCCGCCGAACGTCGACTACACGGAGTTTCCGCTGGTCCTGCAACTGCCGGTGTATGCGCCCTACAGCCCGGAAAACGAGGCGCGGATGTTCCTCCGCCTGTCGTTGATGAGCCTGGGCGGCAAGACCCCGCTGTCCATCCAGCCGCTGCCGGTGCGCGCGCCGCAATCGCCGTTCGCGACGCTGTTGCCGGCCACCGTCGCCAGCACCGGAGGTACCCCATGACCCTGCCTCTTTCCGGCAACGCCCTGTCCCTGGAAGTGCTGCTCGAACCGATCGACCCCAGACAGCCGTGCGGCCCCAGCCTGCGCTACGACCCGGACTACGACCGCCTGCGCGAGTTGCGCCGGGAGGACGACAGCAGCCTGCCGACCGGCGTCTGGCAGGCGGAAGCCAAGCGCGCCGACTGGGCCGCGGTGGAGCAGTTGGCCAGCGAACTGTTGCAGCGGCGCAGCAAGGACCTGATGCTCGCCGCCTGGCTCGGCGAGGCCTGGCTGCAACGCGGCGGGCTGGGCGGATTGCAGCGCGCGCTGGTGCTGCTGGCGGAACTCTGCGAGCGCTACCCCGAGGAGGTGCATCCGCAAGCCCAGGACGGCGACCAGTCGTGGCGGGTGCCGCCCATCGACTGGCTGTTGCGCCGCTATGCCGAGCTGCTGCACACGCGCCTGCCGCTGATGGGGCAGGGCGCGTTCGCCGAGATCACCCTCTATGCCTGGCAGAGGTTGCAGCGCCAGCAGGTCGCCAGCGGCGACAGCAAGAGCGCCAAGGCGGCGCTGGAAGCGGCGCAACTTCAGCAGAAGAAGCTCGACGAAGCGTTGCGCGCGGAGCCCCTGGTGCAATGGCAGCGCAAGCAGGCCAGCCTGCTCGCCTGCCAGCAGCAACTGCAACGCCTGGAACAGTGGTGCGACCGCTGCCTGGGCGAACTCGCCCCCAGTTGCCAGCCGCTGCGCGAGGTCATCGCGCAATGGCTGGCCTTGCTCAAGGAGTTCATCGCCATGCACCCGCAAGCGCCGCTGCCCGAAGAACAGCCACCGGTCGCGGAGGCGGATGCCGCCGAAGGCGACGCGGACGGCGAGGAAAGCGTCCCGGCGAGCGCGCCGAGCGGACCGGCTGGCGCGCCGACCAGTCGCGAGGACGCCTATCGGCAACTGCTGCTGATCGCCGACTACCTGGCGCGCACCGAGCCGCACAGCCCGGTTCCCTACCTGATCAAGCGCGCGGTGGAATGGGGCAACAAGCCGCTGAGCGAGCTGCTGGCGGAGCTGATCAATGCGGACTCGGAGGCGCGCCGGGTCTGGTCGCTGCTTGGCGTGCTGCCCTAGGATGCGGGGCTATATCTTTTATTCGAATATATAAATACGAATTCAGAATTTTTTAATCTATGGGTTCCTGGGGCAAGATGGGCGCACATTCCCCGGCTCGGAACCCAGCATGTCCGTCATCACCCATCCCCACGCCCGCGAGCTGACCAAATCGGTGCGCGCCACCGTGCTGGTGTTCAACGACCCCCGTTCCCGCGAGCTGCTGGAGCGCATCGAGCGCCTGGCGCCCAGCGAGGCCAACGCGCTGGTCATCGGCGAGACCGGCACCGGCAAGGAGCTGGTGGCGCGCCACATCCATGCCCTCAGCGGACGCTGCGGCGGCCCGTTCGTCGCGGTCAACTGCGGTGCCTTCGCCGAGAGCCTGGTGGAGAGCGAGCTGTTCGGCCACGAGAAGGGCGCCTTTACCGGTGCGTTGCAGAGCAAGGCCGGCTGGTTCGAGGCGGCCAACGGCGGCACCTTGTTCCTCGACGAGATCGGCGACCTGCCGCCGAGCATCCAGGTCAAGCTGCTGCGCGTGCTGCAGGAGCGCGAGGTGGTGCGGCTCGGTTCGCGCCGGCCGATCCCCATCGACGTGCGGCTGGTGGCGGCGACCAACGTCGACCTGGCCGACGCGGTGGTCGCCGGGCACTTCCGCGAGGACCTGTTCTACCGCCTGCACGTGGCGACCATCCAACTGCCGCCGTTGCGCGAGCGCCGCGGCGATATCCTGCCGCTGGCCGAGTACTTCATCGTCGAGCACTGCCGGCGCCTCGGCTACACCAGCGCGAGCCTGAGCCCGGAAGCCGAGCGCAAGCTGCTCGGGCATTCCTGGGCGGGCAATATCCGCGAGCTGGAGAACGCCATCCACCACGCGCTGCTGGTCTGCCGCAACCGCCTGATCCAGCCGGCCGACCTGCACCTCATCGACATGCGTGCGCGCCAGGAGCCGAGCGGCTTGCGCCGCGCCCCCGAGAGCGCCGCCGGCTCGGCGCTGGAAGCGGCGCTGCAGGCACTGTTCGAGGAAAACCGCGAGGATCTCTACGAGCACATCGAGGAAACCGTGTTCCGCGCCGCCTATCGCTTCTGCCACGGCAACCAGTTGCAGACCGGACGCCTGCTGGGGATCAGCCGCAACATCGTGCGCGCCCGCCTGGAGAAGATCGGCGAGCTGGAAACCTCGCCACGACACAACGTGGTCTCGCTGGTGGGCAAGTGAGCGTGGTGCTTTACAGTCTTTCACAATTCCCCCACAAAACCGGCAAGAACCCGGACGGCGGCTGTTCTACAACGGAGCGGTGAATCTCGTTGGCCGGACCAGGGACGTCGCCATGCCTCGCTCCGCTCGCCTGTGTCGCTCGCTCCGCTCGCCTGTGTCGCTCGCTCCCGGTAGCCGCTTTCCCGGCCGCGCCGAGTCCGCCCGGTCCTCCAGTCACAGCAACCTTGGTTTCCCGACCCGGCGAAGAGGATCGCTGCATGCCGTACTGTTCGCCGGAACAACTCGCCGACCTCGGCCCGCTGCTGGATTGCCTGCGCCGCTGGCCGCGCATCCGCGAGCCGCGGCCGGGGGTGTTCTACCTGGGCGACCAGCCGTTCTGCCAGTTCCATTCGCGCAATGGCCAGCGCTGGGCCGACGTCAAGCGCCGCAAGGGGCGCCTGCCGCCGTTCGTCCTGCCGCCGGGCGACCAGTATTCGGCGCGGGCATTCCAGATATTCCTGCTCCAGGCCTACAAGCTGAACTGAACTGTTGCCCGGGCAACAGTCGGACAGCAGCGCTGTTGCGTGGCTGACAGGCCGAGGCCGGAAACCCGCCGCAACTGCCCGGAAAACGCACATTTCCCCGTTGGTACGGCCCTTGCTCCAGGGCACTGCACCTAGCGCAACAGTCCACAGGGAAATCCCATGACCAGCCCCTTCAAAGTCGTCGCCGTCTCCGGCGGCACCTATCGCCCGTCCCGCACCCTGGTACTCACCCAGGCCCTGATCGCCGAGCTTGGCCAGTCGCTGCCGATCGACAGCCGGGTCATCGAGCTGACCGACATCGCCGCGCCGCTGGGCGCTACCCTGGCGCGCAACCAGGCGCCGGCGGAACTGCAGGCGGTGCTCGACGAGATCGAAAGCGCCGACCTGCTGCTGGTCGCCTCGCCGGTCTACCGTGGCTCCTATCCGGGCCTGCTCAAGCACCTGTTCGACCTGATCGACCTCAACGCCTTGATCGACACCCCGGTGCTGCTCGCCGCCACTGGCGGCACCGAGCGCCACGCGCTGGTCCTCGACCACCAGTTGCGCCCGCTGTTCAGCTTCTTCCAGGCGATCACCCTGCCCATCGGGGTCTACGCCAGCGAGGCCGACTTCGACAACTACCGGATCGTCAGCGAGCCGCTGAAGGCGCGCATCCGCCTCGCCGCCGAGCGCGCCGCGCCGCTGTTCGGCGGACGCTCCGAACTGTTGAAGATCGCCTGAGGTGCGCCGATGAACGTGTTCTGGTTCCTCCCGACCCACGGCGATGGCCACTTCCTCGGCACCAGCCAGGGCGCGCGGCCGGTCTCGCTGCCTTACCTGAAACAGGTGGCACAGGCGGCCGATAGCCTCGGCTACCACGGCGTGCTGATCCCCACCGGACGCTCCTGCGAGGACTCCTGGGTGGTGGCCTCGGCGCTGGCGCCGCTGACCGAGCGCCTGCGCTTCCTGGTGGCGATCCGTCCGGGAATCGTTTCGCCGACCGTCTCGGCGCGGATGGCGGCGACCCTCGACCGCCTGTCCGGCGGGCGCCTGCTGATCAACGTGGTCACCGGCGGCGATCCCGACGAGAACCGCGGCGACGGCATCCACCTCGGCCACGCCGAGCGCTACGAGGTCACCGACGAGTTCCTTCGGGTCTGGCGGCGCGTCCTGCAGGGCGAGGCGGTGGACTTCCACGGCAAGCACATCCACGTGGAGAACGCCAAGGCGCTCTATCCGCCGCTGCAACGGCCGTATCCGCCGCTGTACTTCGGCGGTTCCTCGGAGGCCGCCCACGAACTGGCCGGCGAACAGGTGGACGTCTACCTGACCTGGGGCGAGCCGTTGCCGGCGGTGGCGGCGAAGATCGCCGACGTGCGCCAGCGAGCGGCTCGCCATGGGCGTACGGTGAAGTTCGGCATCCGCCTGCATGTGATCGTCCGCGAAACCGCCGAAGAGGCCTGGCGCGCCGCGGACAGGCTGATCGAGCACATCTCCGACGAGACCATCGCCGCCGCGCAGCAGTCCTTCGCCCGTTTCGACTCCGAAGGCCAGCGACGCATGGCCGCGCTGCACGGCGGCCGCCGCGATCGCCTGGAGATCCAGCCGAACCTCTGGGCCGGGGTCGGCCTGGTGCGCGGCGGCGCCGGCACCGCGCTGGTCGGCGATCCGCGGCAGGTGGCGGAGCGGATCGGGGAGTACGCCGAGCTTGGCATCGACAGCTTCATCTTCTCCGGCTATCCGCACCTGGAAGAGGCCTACCGCTTCGCCGAACTGGTCTTCCCGCTGCTGCCCGAACCCTACGCCAGCCTGGCCGGCCGTGGGCTGACCAACCTGACCGGGCCGTTCGGCGAAATGATCGCCAACGACGTGCTGCCGGTTCGCGCCGGCGCTTGAGCAGCCGGGCCCCCGAGGAGAAACGCCCTGTGAATGCGAAGACCCGCCCCGAGGCGCAAACGCCGTTGCAGATTGCCCGGCGCCTGGCCGCCGATTTCGCCGAGAACGCCGCCGAGCGCGACGTCGCCGGCGGCACCCCGAAGGCCGAGCGCGACGCGTTGCGCCGCAGCGGCCTGTTGTCGCTGATCATTCCGCGCGAATACGGCGGCCTGGGGGCGAGCTGGAGCGAAACCCTGCAAACCGTGCGCGAACTGGCCCGGGTCGACAGCTCGATCGCCCACGTCTACGGCTTCCAGCACCTGATGCTGGCCACCGTGCGCCTGTTCTCGCGGCCCGAGCAATGGCAGCCATGGTTCGAGCTGACCGCGCGCAACCGCTGGTTCTGGGGCAACGCGCTGAACCCGCTGGACAACCGTACCGTGGCCCGGCGCTTCGACGGCTGGCGCGAGTTTTCCGGGAAGAAGAGCTTCTGCTCCGGCGCCCGCGATTCGGAGATGCTCATCGCCTCGGCGCTGGACGGCGAGGGCGGGGCGCTGCTGATCGCCGCCATCCCCACCGCGCGCAGCGGTATCAGCCTGGGCCAGGATTGGGACAACATGGGCCAGCGGCAGACCGACAGCGGCAGCGCGATCTTCGAGCGGGTGCGGGTGGAGGAGAGCGAGTTGCTGCTCGATCCCGGGCCGCTGAGCACGCCGTTCGCCTGCCTGCGGCCGCTGATCGCCCAGTTGATCTTCACCGAGGTGTTCCTCGGCATCGCCGAAGGCGCCTTCGAGGAGGCTCGCCAGTACACCCTGCGCGAAGCGCGACCGTGGTTCCGCTCCGAGGTCGCCGAGGCCAATGCCGACCCCTATGTGCTGGCGCGCTACGGCGAATTCTGGGTCGGCCTGGAAAGCACCCGGGCGCTGGTCGAGCGCGCCGCGCAACGCCTTGACGCCGCCTGGTCCAAGGGCCCGGCGCTGGACGCCAGCGAGCGCGGCCAGTTGGCCCTGGCCATCGCCGCCGCCAAGGTCGCCGCGACGCGCAACGGCCTCGACCTGTGCAACCGCATGTTCGAAGTCACCGGCGCCCGCTCCACTCACGCCGCCCTGCGCCTGGACCGCTACTGGCGCAACCTGCGCACCCAGACCCTGCACGACCCGCTGGACTACAAGATCCGCGAGCTGGGCGACTGGGCGCTGAACCAGTCACCGCCGCAACCGACCTTCTACTCATGAACGCTTCTACCCATACTCCCGACCGGCTGCTGACGCTGCCACGTTCGCCGAACCTGGCGACCTCGATCCGCGCCACCGCCCAGGTCTTCGAGGACCCGAAGTCCCAGGCCCTGCTCGAACACCTGCGCCAGGTGGCGCCGAGCGAGGCCAGCGTGCTGGTGATCGGCGAGACCGGTACCGGCAAGGAACTGGTGGCGCGGCATATCCACAACCTCAGCGCGCGGCGCAACGGCCCGTTCGTGGCGGTCAACTGCGGGGCTTTCTCCGAGTCGCTGGTGGAAGCCGAGCTGTTCGGCCACGAGAAGGGCGCCTTTACGGGCGCCCTGGCGGCCAAGGCCGGCTGGTTCGAGGAAGCCAACGGCGGTACCCTGTTCCTCGACGAGATCGGCGACCTGCCGATGCCGATCCAGGTCAAGCTGCTGCGCGTGTTGCAGGAGCGCGAGGTGGTGCGCCTGGGTTCGCGCAAGAGCATCCCCATCGACGTGCGCGTGCTGGCGGCGACCAACGTGCAACTGGAGCGGGCGATCAACGCCGGGCACTTCCGCGAGGACCTGTACTACCGGCTCAATGTCGTCAGCCTGGAGCTGTCGCCGTTGCGCGAGCGACCCGGCGACATCCTGCCGCTGACCCGCCACTTCATCGCCGAGTACAGCCGTCGCCTGGGCTACGGCCAGAGCCAGTTGAGCCCGGAGGCGGCGCAGAAGTTGCGCGCCTATTCCTGGCCGGGGAACATCCGCGAGCTGGAGAACGTCATCCACCATACCTTGCTGATCTGCCGCGACGGGCTGATCCGCGCGGATGACCTGCACCTGTCCAACCTGCGCCTGGAGCGTGGCGAGGAGCTGGCGCGCGGGGTCCCGGCGAGCGGCGCCGCCGAGCACTTGTTGCAGCAGGCTTTCCAGCGGCTGTTCGAAGAGCAGGGCGAGAACCTCCATGGGCGGGTCGAAGATGCCCTGCTGCGCGCGGCGTACCGTTTCTGCCATGGCAACCAGGTGCATACCGCCAACCTGCTGGGACTCAGCCGCAACGTCACGCGCACGCGGCTGATCGCCATCGGCGAACTGGTGGTGAACAAGCGCGGTGGCCAGCGGATCGATGGCGAGCGGGCGGTGCGGTTGTCGATCTGAGTTCAGGCGCTCGGGATCGCGGCGGATAAGCGCAAGCGGTTATTCGGCCAACCTCCCGCGACTATCCGCCGTGCCGGCGCTGCGGCATTCGCCCAAACCCAGCCGGGCGCAGTAGACTCGGCGCTTTGCGGAGCGTCTGGCTCCGCGCTCTGCGCCAGGTGGAACCGCCCGATGCCCGATACCTCTCCCGATCTGCCGGCCATGTCGCCGCTCGCCGCCTATCGTCAGGCCGTGGAACAGCGCGGTTTCGCTCCCGACGAGGCGCAGCGGCGCGCCGCCGAGGCGCTGGAGCGTTGTTTCCAGGCCCTGCACGAGCCGCACCGCCACGGCGCGATCCAGGGCGTCTACCTGTGGGGACCGGTAGGACGCGGCAAGACCTGGCTGATGGATCACTTCTACCAGTGCCTGCGCGTGCCCGCGCGGCGCCAGCACTTCCACCACTTCATGCAATGGGTGCACCAGCGCCAGTTCGAACTGACCGGTACAGCCGACCCGTTGCGCGCCCTGGCCCGCGAGTTGGCGCGGGACGTGCGGGTGCTGTGCTTCGACGAGCTGTTCGTCAGCGATATCGGCGACGCCATCCTGCTCGGCAGCCTGCTGCGCATCATGTTCGAGGAGGGCGTGGTGCTGGTCGCCACTTCCAACCAGCCGCCGGAGCAGTTGTACGCCGACGGCTTCAACCGCGAACGCTTCCTCCCGGCGATCGAGGCGATCCAGCGGCACATGGCGGTGGTCGCGGTGGATGGCGGCCAGGACCACCGCCTGCATCCCGGCCGGGCCGAGCAACGCTACTGGGTGGTGGAGGCGGGGCAGGCGAGCGGTTTCGCCGAACTCTTCGCGCGCCTGAGTGCCGGCGAAGCGGCATCCACGCAGCCCATCGAACTGGGGCACCGCCCGCTGGCGGTGCACCGGCACAGCGAGTCGGTGCTCTGGTGCAGCTATGCGCAGCTCTGCGAGGCGCCGCTGTCGGCGCTGGACTTCATCGGCCTTTGCGACCGCTACCGGGCGATCCTGATGGACGACCTGCCGTGCCTGAGCGCCAGCCAGCGCGAAGGCCGCATAGCCCGTGGCACCGAGGACGGCGCGCAACTGGTGGAGGCGGGGGATCGCGAATTGCCGCAGTTGTCGGTGCACGACGACGGCGTGCGGCGTTTCATCGCCCTGGTGGACGAATGCTACGACCGCAAGGTGCCGCTCTACCTGGAGGCCAGGGTACCGTTGGAGGCACTTTATACCGAGGGCTACCTGGCCTTCGCCTTCCGTCGCACCCTCAGCCGGCTGCGCGAGATGCAGTTGGCGCGCTTCGGCAGCGACAGCGCCGGCTAGCGCCGCGCCGCCGAAGCGGGAACTGCGGATGGCCGCCCGCGCTCATCCGCCGGCCAGGCCGAGGCTCAGTAGCCGTGCCGGCGCAGCAGCGCGTCCATGTCTTGCGCCGCCGGGCGGCCCTGGAACTTCAGCAGTTCCGAGGTGCGGTTGGTGAAGAAACCGTCGACGCCGGCCGCGCCTAGGGCCTTGAAGTCTTCCGCCGAGTCCACCGAGTAGGCATGGATGAACAACCCGCGCGCGTGGGTCATGCGGTTCATCCAGGGTTTCACCAGGTCGGCGTAGCTCTGTTCGCCGCGTTCGCTGAGGGTCGCCGAGGGCCCGGTGCCCAGCGCGCCGTGGGCCTTGGCCCAGTCCAGCCAGGCGCCGAACTCGGCTTCGGACTTCACTTCCTGCCTGGCGTAGAAGGCCGCCTTGTCGGTTTCCCCGGATTCCTTGAAGGTCACTGGCGAACGGGCTTCCAGGTAACCGTCGCCGAGCCACAGCAGGAGAATCTTCGGCACTTGCGGCATGCTTTCTTGCAGCAGTTCCAGGCTGCTCTTCTCGAAGGTCTGCAGGATCACCCGGCCATTGCCGTGGGCCACGTCGACATGCCCGGCGGCGGCGCGCTCGCGGGGTTGCAGCCAGCCGCGGCGTTCCAGCAGCTTGCGCAGGTCGTCTTCGATGCCGGGGAATTGCGCCGGTACCTTGGTCTCCAGGTACAGGCCCGGCTTGTTGGCGCCGCCCTCGGCGATGTCGAGCATCTCGTCGAGGGTGAGGATGCGCAGGCCGACGAAGCCGGGCCGGGCGCGCTCGGGGAAGGCGCGATTGAACCAGGAGCCGGCGTCCAGGCGCTTGAGTTCGGCGAGAGTGAAGCTGCTCACCGGGTCCTTGGCGCGTCCCGGGAAGACCTCGGCGACGTCGGTGGTGCGCTCCAGGGTGTCGTCGTGGAGGGCGACCAGCACGCCGTCGCGGCTGCGCTGCACGTCGGCTTCCAGGTAGTCGGCGCCGAGGTCGCGGGCCAGCAGGTAGGCCGCGGCGGTTTCCTCGGGGGCGTCGTACGAGGCGCCGCGGTGGGCGATGACCGCCGGCCAGGGCACGCCGGCGGCGGCGCTGAGGGCCTTGCCGGACGGCTCCGCGGCCTGGGCGGCGAGCCCCGCCGTCAGGCCGAGGAGGCCCAGGGTCTTGAATGTTCCTTGCCAGAATCTTTGCCGCATGAGGCGCCTTTCCTTCTTTCTTTTTCACGGGATTGCCGACCAGTCTGGCGTCGCCGGATGACCGCAGGACGACAGATACAGGTCTGTCCGGCGCGGGGAAAGATGCGCTGTCGCGGCGACGCTGGTTCCTGTCGCCCTCGGTAAAGCGCCAGCCCTCCCAGGCCGGGAGGGCGGATTCTACAGGCGTTTGTTCAGCAGGCGGGCCAGGCGGTCGCCGCCGAACTGGATCAACGTGACCAGCAGCACAAGGACGATGATCACGGTGAGCATCACCTGGGTGTCGAAGCGCTGGTAGCCGTAGCGGTAGGCCAGGTCGCCGAGGCCGCCGGCACCGATCGCGCCGGCCATGGCCGAGGAATTGATCATGGTCACCAGGGTGATGGTGAAGCCGCCGACGATGCCCGGTCGCGCCTCCGGCAACAGTACGTTGCAGATGATGTGGCGGCGTTCGCAGCCCATCGCCTGGGCCGCCTCCACCAGGCCGTGGTCGACTTCGCGCAGGCTGACCTCGGCGATCCGCGCGAAGAACGGCGTGGCGGCGATGGTCAGCGGCACCACCGCGGCCCAGACTCCATAGCTGGTGCCGACGATCATCCGGGTAAAGGGAATCAGCGCCACCATCAGGATCAGGAAGGGTACCGAGCGCAGCACGTTGACCAGACCGCCCAGGATGCGATTGAGCAGGCGCGCCTCGAAGATCCCGCCCGGCCCGGTGGTGACCAGCACCAGGGCCAGCGGGATACCCACCAGCAGGACGATGGCGGAGGACGCGCCGATCATCAGCAGCGTATCGAGGAAACCTTGCCAGAGCCGTTCAAGCATGGGCGACATGGCCGAGCACCTCCACCTTGTCCGCCACCAGCGCGGCCTTGGCCAGCACGCCGGGAAGCTCGCCGGGCGGCGCGCCGACCTGTAGCAGCAGGCGCCCCAGGGCGCGGCCCTGGATCCGCTCTATGCCGCCGTGGAGCAGGTCGACGCGCTGGCCGATGGCCCTGGCGATGGCCAGCAGGTCCGGCACCCGTCGGTTGGCGCCGGTGTACTGGAGATCGAGCAGCACCGGGTCGCCGGCGCCGGGAGCCTGGCGCAGGCGCGCCTGGAGGTCGGCCGGGAGGGCGGCGCGCAGGCTGCCGAGCAGGCTTCGGGTGACGGCATGGCGCGGATCGCCGAAGACTTCCCAGACTTCGCCCTGTTCGACGATGCGGCCGCATTCGAGGACCACCACGCGGTCGCAGATCTCGCGGATGACCGCCATCTCGTGGGTGATCAGGACGATGGTCAGGCCCAGCCGGCGGTTGATGTCGCGCAGCAGCGCGAGGATCGCCTGGGTGCTCTCCGGGTCCAGCGCCGAGGTGGCTTCGTCGCAGAGCAGTATCTGCGGCTGGTGCACCAGCGCGCGGGCGATGCCGACGCGCTGTTTCTGTCCGCCGGAGAGCTGTGCCGGGTAGGCGTCGCGTTTTTCCTCCAGGCCGACCAGTTGCAGCAGCCCGGCGACCCGCTCCTCGATCCGTGCCCGGGGCACCCCGGCCACCCGCAGCGGCAGGGCGATGTTCTGCCGCACGGTCTTGGCCGACATCAGGTTGAAGTGCTGGAAGATCATGCCGATGCGTCGGCGCAGGGCGACCAGGCGCTGGCCGTCGTAGCCGCCGATGTCTTCGTCGTCGATCAGCACCTGCCCCTCGCTGGGACGCTCCAGGCGATTGAGGGTGCGGATCAGCGAGGACTTTCCGGCGCCGCTGCGGCCGATGATGCCGAACACTTCGCCGCGGCGGATTTCCAGGTCGATCTCCCGCAGGGCCTGGACCCCACCGGGGTAGCGCTTGCCCAGGCCGTGGAGACGGATGTGCGGCGTGGACGCGCGCGTGTCGGGCGCCGTCGGGAACGGTTCGAGGGGCAGCAGGCTCGGGGGAACGGTCATGGTCGTCACTCCCAGCCCGGCTGGTACAGCGTGCCATGGGCCTTGTCCAGCGCGGCGCGGACCACCGGCGAATGCTGGTAGATGTCGACGAAGCGCGCCAGGCGGCCGTCGCGGTCCTGGTAGTCGCCGCGGGTGACGAACTGGATCACGTATTCCCGGTTGTCGATCCCGTCGAACAGCAGCGCCCGGGTCGGGTCGATGGTCCCGGCCAGGCGCAGGTAGTGCGGGTAGCCCTGGGCCAGGTCGAAATCGTCGAGGGCGCGCGCCAGTTGCACCGCCTCCAGCTCGGTGATGCGGATGTCCTTCGGGTTGTCGACGATATCGTCGAGGGTCGCCTTGTAGCCGACGCCGTCCCTGAGCTTCAGCAGGCCGGCCTTCTGTAGCAGTTGCAGGCCGCGGCCGCCATTGATCGGGTCGTTGGCGATGGCCACGCTGGCGCCTTCCGGCAACTCTGCGAGGCTGGCGTAGCGCTTCGAATAGAGCCCGACGTTGTTGATGATCCCCGGCGCGAACGGCTTCAGCCGGAAGCCGCCTTCGCGGTTGGCGTTTTCCAGGAAGGGCACGTGCTGGAAGTAGTTGGCGTCGATGTCGCCCTGGGCGAGGGTGATGTTGGGGGCGTTCCAGTCGCTGAACTCGACCAGTTCGACCTTCAACCCCTGCTTGCCGGCTTCGCTCACGGCGACTTCCAGCGGCGGGGCGAAGGCGGCGGTGGTGCCGATCTTCAGCGGGGCGTCGGCGGCCTGGGCCGGGCCGCTGCCGAGGAGGACGGCCAGGCTCAGGGTTTTCAGGGTGTTCAGCATGGTGGGCTCCTGAACGAAAGGGAAAGTGGGGTCAGGCCTGGCGCTGGCGCGCGGCCGGGTGCTGGCGGAAGGCGGCGCCGGCGTGTTCCGCCTGCAGGCGCGCGCGGCCGCCGCCGAAGAGCTTCTCCCGCAGGGTGCCGGGGGCGTAGGCGGTCTTGTAGCTGCCGCGTGCCTGCAACTCGGGCACCACCAGGTCGATGAAGTCGGCGTAGCTCTCCGGCTCCACGGTGCGGGTCAGGTTGAAGCCGTCCAGGCCGGTATCGGCGATCCAGCCTTCGAGATCGTCGGCGACCTGGCGCGGGTCGCCTACCAGGGTCACGTAGCGGCCGCCCAGGGCCAACTGGTCGAGGAGCTTGCGCACGGTGGAGTCGGTGCGCGCCACGGTGAGGTTCTTCACCACCGACTCGATGGCGTTGTTCTTCTCGTAGCGGATCGGTTCGTCGAGCCCGTAGCGCGACAGGTCGATGCCGCTGGAGCTGGCGAAGTGCGCCAGGCCGGCCTCGGGGCTGGCGTAGCGGCGGTACTCGGCATGCTTGTCGCGGGCCTCGGCCGCGGTGGCGGCGACGATCACGTTGATGCCCATGAAGATCCTGATGTCCTCGGCGCGACGGCCGGCGCCGACCACCGCCGCGCGGATGCGCTGCACCAGTTGGCGGGTGGCCTCGCGGGTCTGTCCGGAGACGAACACGCATTCGGCGTGGCGCGCGGCGAAGGCCAGGCCACGCTCCGAGGAGCCGGCCTGGAACAGCACCGGGGTGCGCTGTGGAGAGGGCTCGGCGAGGTGGTAGCCCTCGACCTGGTAGAACTCGCCATGGTGACGGACCTTGTGGATCTTCTCCGGCCGCGCGTAGACCCGTCGCTGGCGGTCGGCGAGCACCGCGTCGTCTTCCCAGCTGCCCTCCCAGAGCTTGTAGAGGACCTCCAGGTACTCGTCGGCGCGGTCGTAGCGGCGGTCGTGCTCGATCTGCGCGGACTGGCCCATGGCCTTGGCCGCGCTTTCCAGGTAGCCGGTGACGATGTTCCAGCCGATCCGCCCGTCGCTCAGGTGGTCGAGGGTCGAGAGCCGCCGGGCGAACGGGTAGGGCGCCTCGTAGGTGAGGTTGGCGGTGACGCCGAAACCCAGGTGCTCGGTGACCCCGGCCATGGCCGAGACCAGCATCAGCGGGTCGTTCACCGGCAACTGGACGGCTTCGCGGGCGGTCACCTCGATGCCGCCCTGGTAGACGTCGTAGACGCCGAGGATATCGGCGATGAACAGGCCGTCGAACAGGCCGCGCTCCAGCAGCCGGGCCAGCTCGGTCCAGTGGCGCAGTTTGCGGTAGTCGCTGGAGCGGTCGCGCGGGTGGGTCCAGAGGCCGTGGTTGATATGGCCGACGCAATTCATGCTGAAGGCGTTTAGGAGAATCTGCTTCTTGCTCATGGCGGTTCCTTCGGCGTTCAGAGCGTGCCGCGGCGTGGCGGCAGGCGGCCGTTGAGGTAGTAGTCGCCGACCGCGTGGTACTTCCAGCGCACCGGGTCGTGCAGGGTGTGTACGCGGGCGTTGCGCCAGTGGCGGTCGAGACCGAGTTCGGCGAGACAGGCGCGGCTGCCGCCAAGCTCGATCAGCTTGCTGCCGGCCAGCAGGGCGACCTCGGTGGTCAGCGCGCGGGCTTCGGCGACGGCGATCGAGGCGGCCGCCACGCTTTCCGCGTCCGGCTCGGCGGTGGCCCGGTCGAGCACCCGCCCGGCACGCTCCAGCAGCGCTTCGGCGGCGTGCAGGCGGATCGCCAGGCGGCCGATCTCATGGATGGTCAGTGGGTCGTCGCTGGCCTTGTCGACGCCGGAGTCGACCCAGGGCCGGGCGCGCTCGCGGACGAAACGCAGGGTGTCCTCGAAGGCGCCGCGGGCGATCCCGGCGTCGATCGCCGCGTGGAGGATCTGCGCCAGCGGGCCGACGGTGGTCGGGCGCTCGAAGGCGTCCTGGAACGAGACCACGTCCTCGGCGGCCACCGCTACCCGGTCGAACAGCGCCGAACCGCTGCCGGTGGTGCGTTGACCGAAGCCGGACCAGTCGTCGACGATTTCCAGCCCGGTGCTGTCGCGCGGAACGAAGGCCAGTTGCTGGCGGCCCTCGTCGTCCACCGCCAGGGTCGGCACCCGCTGCGCGTAGAGTGCGCCGGTGCAGTAGAACTTGCGCCCGTCCAGGCGGTAGCCGTCGCCGTCGGCGCGCAGGCGGGTGCGGCGCTCGCTGGCGGTACGCGTGCCGATCTCGGCCAGGGCGTTGCCGAAACGCTCGCCGGCCAGGGCGGCGCCGAACAGGCGACCTTTCTGCGCCGGCGAGCCGTTCACCCGCAGCACTTCGAGGGCGTAGAAATGGTTCTGCGGAATCTGCCCCAGGGAACTGTCGGCGGCGCTGACGATCGCCACCACCTTCGCCAGGGTCACCCGCGAGACGCCGGCCCCGCCGTATTCGCGGGGCACCGCGATGCCCCACAGGCCGGAGCGGGAGAACAGTTCCAGTTCTTCCAGCGGCAGGCGCCGCTCGCGGTCGCGCTGGATGCTTTCGCGGGCGAACAGGGCGGCCAGCTCGCGGGCCGTTTCCAGGGCTTCGTCGTCGCTGCCGATGCGATGGGCAGCGGCCGTGGGATTGTCGCGCGTAGCGTGTGCGAGGCTCATCGGGCGCTCCTCAGATCCATGAGTGACGCGCCGGACGGGCGCCGTTCAGGTAGTAGTCGCCGACCGCGTAGACCTTCCAGCGTACCGGGTCGTGCAGGGTGTGGGTGCGGGCGTTGCGCCAGTGCCGGTCGAGGTTGAACTCGGCGAGCGTGGCGCGGCTGCCGGCCAGCTCGAAGAGCTTCTCGCTGGCGGCCAGGCTGATCTCGGTGCTCAGCACCTTGGCCTCGGCCACGGCGATCGAGGCGCGTGCCGCCGACTCGGCGTCCACCGGTCGCGCGGCCACCTCGTCGAGGACCTGGCCGGCCTTCTCCAGCAGGGCGTTGGCGGCGTGCAGCTCGATTTGCAGGCGGCCGACCTCGGCGATGCTGTAAAGCTCGTCGCTGGCGCGTTCGACCTGGGCGTCGATCCAGGGCCGGCTGCGTTCGCGGACGAACGCCTGGGCGTCGTCCAGCGCCGCCTGGGCGATGCCGGCGTCGATGGCGGCCTGGATCAGTTGCGAGACGGCGCCCTGGAGGCTCGGGATCTCGGCCAGCAGGCCGTTGTGGATCAGCATGTCGCCGGCTACCGGAACCTCGTCCAGCAGCACCGTGCCGCTGGCGGTGGTGCGCTGGCCGAAGCCGGACCAGTCGTCGACGATGCGCAGGCCGGGAGCGCCGCGCTCGACGAAGAGCATCACCGCGCGCTCTTCCTCGTCGATGGCCTTGACCGCCACCCAGTGGGCGAACAAGGCGCCGGTGGAGTAGAACTTCTCGCCGCTGACCCGGTAGCCGTCGCCGTCGCGACGGACCCGCGCCTTCAGCTCCAGGGTATGGCGGGTATTGCGCTCCGGGCCGGCGTTGGCCAGCCGGCGGCCGTCGAGGATGCCACGGAACAGCTTGCGTTTCTGCGCCGGGCTGGCGACGTTGTCGATCACGCTGAGCAGGCCGAACTGGTTCTGCGGAATCTGTCCGAGGGCCGGGTCGGCGGCACAGATGACGCGGAACACCTCGGCCAGGGTCACGTGGGAAACCTGCGCGCCGCCATAGGCGCGGGGAATGCCGATGCCGCCCAGGCCGAGGCGGGTGAAGAGTTCCAGTTCCTGCCAGGGCAGGCGTCGTTCGCGGTCGCGTAGCGCCGCTTCGCGACGGGCCAGTCCGGCTACCTCGTGGGCGGCCTGCAACGCCTGGGCGTCGTTCTCGATGAGGCGTGCCGGGAGTAGCCGGGGCGCCTGGTCACGAAGATCCTTGGGTGCGGTTTCGTCGGTCATGGTTCAGCCTTGCAGCGTGGTGGTTCCGCCAGCGGCATCGGTGTGGCGCGGCTCGCGGGTTCGGTGGTGCGGGTGGAACGCCTGGAGGAGGGAGGGGAAACAGGCGGTAACGACATGCTCGCTGGGCACCTCTGGCAGTTCGGATAGGTGGCTGGCGCGATCGCCAAGCCTCTGCCGGGTCTGTTTGCACAAGCCGTGCCGTTTGCTAATCCATAGGAAAATCAAAGGGTTGTCGATTTGCTCCAACAGTTTTTGCTGGTCCGCGGGCGCTGCCTGTTGCTCCGCTGTTGCCAGGGCAACAGTTACCGGCGGATTACAGCCGGATGCCGCGCGCCAGCGCCGTGCTGCTAGGGTGATAGGGTTTCGCGCGCGGCGGCTTGGCGCGCGCCCACCCACTCGGATCGTCGAAGGAACTCCCATGCAGAGCGCTAACGCTTCAGAACCCACCACCGACATCGCCGTGATCGGCGGCGGCGCGGCCGGCATCGGCGTGATCGCCAGCCTGCTGAAACGTTCGCCGGGGTTGCGTATCAGCCTGATCGAGCCGGCGGACACCCACTACTACCAACCGGGCTGGACCCTGGTCGGTGGCGGCGCCTACGCCCAGGGCGACACCGCGCGGCCGATGGCCGGGCTGGTCCCGCCCGGCGTGGAGTGGCTGCGCACCCGTGTCGAGCGGGTCGACCCCGAGGCGCGCCGGCTACTGCTGGAGAGCGGCGGCAGCCTGGAATACCGCAACCTGATCGTCTGCCCCGGCCTGCGCCTGGCCTGGGAGCGCATCGAGGGCCTGGAGGAGACCCTCGGGCGCAACGGCGTCACCTCCAACTACCGCTACGACCTGGCGCCCTACACCTGGGAGCTGGTGCGCGGCCTGCGCGGCGGCAAGGCGCTGTTCACCCAGCCGGCGATGCCGATCAAGTGCGCCGGGGCGCCGCAGAAGGCCATGTACCTGTCCTGCGACCACTGGCTGCGGGAGGGCGTGCTGCAAGACATCGAGGTCGAGTTCGACCTGGCCGGCGCGGCGTTGTTCGGTGTCGCCGATTTCGTTCCGCCGCTGATGGAGTACGTGCGCAAATATTCGGCCGAGCTGGCGTTCAATTCCAACCTGGTGAAGGTCGACGGCGCGGCGCGCAAGGCCTGGTTCGAGGTGAAGGACGCCGACGGCAACACCAATCTGGCGGAAAAGGACTTCGACCTGCTGCACGTGGTGCCGCCGCAGCTGCCGCCGACCTTCGTCGCCGCCAGCGGCCTGGGCGACGCGGCCGGCTGGTGCGAAGTCGACCCGGCGACCCTGCAACATGTCCGCCATGGCGAGATCTTCGCCCTCGGCGATGTCTGCGGCACCGCCAACGCGAAGACCGCGGCGGCGGCGCGCAAGCAGATCGTGGTGGTGGCCGAGAATCTTCTCGGCCTGCGCAGCGGCCGTGGCCTGCCGCTGCGCTACGACGGTTACGGCGGTTGCCCGCTGACCGTCGAGCGCGGCCGGGTGGTGCTGGCGGAGTTCGGCTACGCCGGCAAGCTGCTGCCGACCTTCCCGCTGGAGCCCACCGCGGCCAGCCGCTTCGCCTGGCTGCTCAAGCGCCACGTACTGCCCTGGGTGTACTGGAACGCCATGCTCAAGGGCCGGGAGTGGCTGGCGCGGCCGGGGCGCTAGACCGGGCGGCAGCCCTCGGCCTGACCGGCCTCAAAGCTCGTGGGCGAACGGCAGGTCCGGCCCCACCCGCGAGCAGGTGACCGCCGCCGCGCGGATGGCGAAGGCGAGCATCGCGTCGATCGCTTCCCGCGACAGCGCGGCTAGCCTGGCCGGGCTGTCGGCGTCGAGGCGGCGGAGGTAGGCGAGGGTCGCCGCCTGGAAGGTATCGCCGGCGCCGACCGTATCGCGCAGCGCCAGGGCGGTATCCGCCGGGCGACTCCAGCTGCCGTGGGCGCAGTGCACGCTGGCGCCGGCGCCGCCGTGGGTGACGAAGACCAGCCGGCAGCGCGGGTTCAGCCAGCCGCGGGCCACCTCGCCGGGATCGCGGTCGGGGTAGAGCAGGGCCAGGTCTTCCTCGCTGGCCTTGATCAGGTGCGCGTGGCTGGCGAAGGCCTCGACCCGGCGCCGCCAGAGGTCGATGTCCGGTTGCGGGTCGAGGCGCACGTTGGGGTCCAGGCTGACCAGGCGCCGGTCGCTCTCGCGCCGGACCAGCGCCAGCAGGGTGTCGGCCACCGGCGTCACCACCAGGGTGTAGGAGCCGACGTGCAGCCCGCGTATCCGCCCATCCAGCGTCGGCAGGTGTTCCAGGCGCACCTGGCGGTCGGCGCAGCCCTCGCCGCGGAACTGGTATTGCGCCGAGCCGCTGGCGTCGAGGCCGACCATCGCCAGGGTGGTCGGGGCGTCGCTGGGCACCAGGAAGCCGCAGTCCACGCCTTCTTCTTCGAGCACCCGGCGCAGCCGCGCGCCCAGGTAGTCGCTGGACAGCCCGCCGAACAGCGCCACCTCTACGCCCAGCCGGCGCAGGCCGACGGCGACGTTGAACGGCGAGCCGCCGGCGATCGCGGTGAAGCCCAGCTCGTTGCTGCGCGCAGCGCTTTCCAGGCTGAAGACATCGAAAAGGGCCTCGCCACACACCAGGTACATGCAGATCTCCAAAACGCCAGAAGAGGAAGGAAAGCGACCATTATCGCGGAGGCAGGAGCTCCAGGTAACGCCGGTAGGCCTGTTCGTAGGCCGCCTGTTGTCGCGCCTGGGGCTGGGTGCGGGTCGACTCGTCGAGCGCCACGCAGCGCTGGCACAGGGCCTCCAGGCTTTCACCGGCGCCGCTTTCGCGGCCCAGGCTCCAGGCCGCCTGGAGCGCCGCGCCAAGGGCGGCGGCCTCGGTCTGCCGTGGACAGACCAGCGGCAGGCCGAGCAGGTCGGCGAGCGTCCGCCGCCACAGCGGGCTCTTCGCCGCGCCGCCGACCAGGCGGATTTCCTCGCCCGGCAGGCCGCTGGCGCGCAGCAGGTCGAGGCCGTAGCGCAGGCCGAAGGCGGTGCCTTCGAGCACCGCCCGGCAAAGATTGGCGCGGCTCAGGTTGGCCGCGGTCATGCCATGCAGGCTGGCGCTGGCGTGCGGTAGCGCCGGAACTCGCTCGCCGTCGAAGAACGGCAGCATCAGCAGACCTTCGGCGCCGACCGGCGCCTGGGCGGCCAGCCGGGAGAATTCGTCGAGATCGAGGTGCAGCAGGTCCTGTACCAGGCCGCAAGCGCCGGTGAGGTTCATCGTGCAGGCCAGCGGCAGCCAGCCGCCGGACGAGGCGCAGAAGGTCGCCAGCTCGCCGTGCGGACTGACCAGCGGCCGCTCGGCATAGGCGGCCAGGGTGCCGGAGGTGCCCAGGCTGGCGGTGAGCAGGCCGGGGCGGATGTTGCCGGTGCCGATGGCGGCGAGCATGTTGTCGCCGCCGCCGCAGGCGACCCGCGTGTGGGGAGCCAGGCCGAGGGCGGCGGCCGCTTCGGGGCGCAGGTTGCCGATGCAGGCGCCGGGCTCGATCAGCTCCGGCAGCGCCGCCGCCAGGCGTCCGCCCGGCTCGACCAGCTCCAGCACGTCGCTGGCCCAGGTGCGCCGGCGCACGTCGAAGTAGCCGCTGCCGGAGGCGTCGCCCGCTTCGCTGCAGACGCGGCCGGTGAGCCAGTGGTTGAGGTAGTCGTGGGGCAGGAGGATGTGCGCGACGCGGGCGAACAGCTCGGGAAAGCGGCGCCTGCTCCAGAGCAGCTTGGACAGCGTGTAGCCCGGCGCGAGCACCAGCCCCAGGCGTTCCAGCGAGCCGGCCGGGCCGCCGAGGGCTTCCAGCAGCTCGCGGTTCTCCGCCGCGCTCTCGGTGTCGCACCAGAGCTTGGCCGGGCGCAGCGCCCGGCCCTCGGCGTCGAGCAGGAGCAGCCCATGCTGCTGGGCGGAAACCGCCAGGGCGCGGACCTCGCGGCCGTCCACCGCGGCTTCTTCCAGGGCCATGCGTACCGCGCTGGCCATGGCTTCCAGCCAGTCCGCCGGGTCCTGCTCGCGGCGTCCGTCGCGGCCTTCCGGCGGGCGCTGCGCGGCGCTGCCCAGGCCCAGCGTGCAGCCGCTGCCGGCGTCGAGCAGCAGCGCCTTGCTGCCTTGGGTGCCGCAATCGATGCCGAGGAACAATCCGTGCATGCGGCCCTCCGGAGTCATTCGCCGAGTACCTGGCGCAGGGTTTCGCTGACGCCGTGTCGGCGCAGGCTGTCGTAGAGCCGCTCGAAGGCCTCGACGAAGGCCGCCGAGGCCGGGATCGCCGGGCCGAACACGGTCTCCACGCCGAGCAGGCGCCGGCCCAGGCCGTGGCGTTCGGCAACCAGCGCCTGGCATTCGGCGGCGCGCGGATCGGGAATCGGGTAGTGCTCGCCATGCTCGTCGACCCCGCCCAGGTACAGCGCCCAGGCCGCCACCACCAGGGCCACCCGTTCCAGCGGCCGGCCGGCGGCGATCAGCCGATTGGCGGTGGGGACGATGAACTTGGGAAACTTCGACGAGCCGTCCGAGCAGACCCGTTCCAGTTGGTCGGCGATGGCGCGGTTGGCGAAGCGCTCGACCAGGCTGTCCTTGTAGCGTTCCAGGTCGATCCCCGGTACCGGTGCCAGCAGCGGGGCCACGTCGCGGTCCATGAAGGCCCGCACGTAGCGGCGCAGCAGCGGGTCGCCGAGGGTCTCGTGGACGAAGCGGTAGCCGCGCAGGAAGCCCAGGTAGGTGAGCGCCAGGTGGCTGCCGTTGAGCAGGCCGATCTTCATCTCCTCGTAGGGCGTGACGTCGTCGGTGAACTGCACGCCGACCTTTTCCCAGGCCGGACGCCCGGCGCTGAAACGATCTTCCAGCACCCATTGCACGAAGGGTTCGCAGACCACCGGCCAGGCGTCTTCCACGCCGTGCCGTTGGGCCAGTTGGCGGCGGTGGGCGGGGCTGGTCATCGGGGTGATGCGGTCGACCATGGCGTTGGGAAAGCTGACGTGCGTCGCGATCCAGCGCGCCAGCCCCGGGTCGAGCCGTTCGGCGAAGGCCAGCAGCGCCTTGCGCGCCACCTCGCCGTTGTGCGGGAGGTTGTCGCAGGACATCACGGTGAACGCCGGCACGCCTGTGTCGCGGCGCCGCCGCAGAGCCTCGCAGAGAAAGCCGAAGACCCCGCGCGGGGTCCGCGGGTTGGCCAGGTCGTGGCGCACCAGCGGCAACTCGGCGAGGAACTCGCCGCTGCCGTCGTCGATGCAGTAGCCGCCTTCGGTGATGGTCAGCGAGACGATGCGGATGGCCGGCTCGGCAAGCTTTTCCAGCAGCGCCTCGGCGCCGTCCTCGGCGAGCAGCATGCCGCTGATGGCGCCGATCACGCGGACCTCGGTGTCCGGTTGGTCGCCCAGCTCGTAGAGGGTGTAGAGGTAGTCCTGGGCGGCCAGGGCGTCGTGCATGGCGCGGTCGTCGCTGCGCAGGCCGGCGCCGCAGATCGCCCAGTCGAGGGCTTCGCCGCGGTTCATCAGGGCGTCGGTGTAGGCCGCCTGGTGCGCGCGGTGGAAGCCGCCGACGCCGATGTGGACGATGCCCTGGCGCAGTTGCGCGGGGTCGTAGGACGGGCGGGCGACAGCGGTCGCCAGCAGGGGGAGGTGCTGCCGGTTGAGTTTCATCGGTGGGTTCCCGCTGGCGGCTTCAGGCCGCCTGTTGCAGTCGTTTGTCGAGGGCCTGGCCGTTGCTGTCGAACAGATGGCAGTGCGCCGGATCGAAGCCCAGCTCCAGGGGGGCGCCGTAGTCCGGTGCGAAATCGCCGCGCACGCGCAGGGTGAGCATTTCCCCCGAGTCGGCGCGGACATGGCAGAAGCTGTCGCTGCCCAGGCGCTCGCTGACGTCGGCGGCGACCCGCAGCAGGCCCTGGAAGGCATGGCCCGGGCGGGCGATGTTCAGGTGTTCCGGGCGGATACCGAGGGTCACCGGGCTGCCGGTGGCCAGCTCGCCGGCGCATAGCGGCAGGCCGACGCGCGCGCCGCATTCGAGGGCGACCTCGCAGCGCTCGCCCTGGTTGCGGCTGAGATGGCCGCGCAGGAAGCCCATCTTCGGCGTGCCGAGGAAGCCGGCGACGAACAGGTTGGCCGGATGGTGGTAAAGCTCCAGCGGCGAGCCGACCTGCTCGACGCGCCCGCCGTTGAGCACCACGACCTTGTCCGCCAGGGTCATCGCCTCGACCTGGTCGTGGGTCACGTAGATCATGGTTGCCGCCAGTTCCTGGTGCAGCCGCGCCAGTTCCAGGCGCATCTGCACGCGCAGGGCGGCGTCGAGGTTGGACAGCGGTTCGTCGAAGAGGAATATCTTCGGGTTGCGCACGATCGCCCGGCCGATCGCCACCCGCTGCCGTTGGCCGCCGGAGAGCTGGCGCGGCTTGCGCTCCAGCAGCGCTTGCAGTTCGAGGATGCGTGCGGCGGCGTCGACCTTGACGGCGACCTCGCGCTTGTCGACGCCGGCCAGGTCGAGGGCGAAGGAGAGATTCCTGCGCACCGTCATGTGCGGGTACAGCGCGTAGGTCTGGAAGACCATCGCCAGGTCGCGCTTCGCCGGCGGGGTGTCGGTGATGTCCGTGCCGTCGAGGGCGATGCTGCCGCCGCTGGCCTCTTCGAGGCCGGCGATCAGGCGCAGCAGGGTCGACTTGCCGCAGCCGGAGGGGCCGACGAAGACCACGAACTCGCGGTCGCGGACGTCGAGGTCGATGCCCTTGATGATGGCCTGGCCGTCGAAGCCTTTCTGCAGGTTGCGGATCTTGAGATCAGCCATGGCGGAATACCTCCGTGGACGAAAGGATGGGGATGCGCTTCATTTCACGGCGCCGAAGGAAAGGCCGCGTACCAGCTGCTTCTGGCTGATCCAGCCGAAGACCAGGATCGGCGCGCAGGCGAGGGTGGAGACGGCCGAGAGCTTGGCCCAGAACAGTCCTTCGGGGCTGGAATAGGAGGCGACCAGGGCGGTCAGCGGGGCGGCGGCCGAGGAGGTCAGGTTGAGCGACCAGAAGGCCTCGTTCCAGCACAGGATCAGCGACAGCAGCAGGGTCGAGGCGAGCCCGCCGCGGGCGATCGGCAGCAGCACGCGGACGATCTCCTGCCAGGTGCCGGCGCCGTCCAGGCGCGCCGCTTCGAGGATGTCCACGGGGATGTCCTTGAAGTAGGTGTACACCATCCAGACCACGATCGGCAGGTTGATCAGGGTGTAGACGATGATCAGCGCCAGCCGCGAATCGAGCAGGCCGAACTGCTTGGCCAGCAGGTAGATCGGCATCAGTACGCCGACCGGCGGAAGCATCTTGGTCGACAGCATCCAGAGCAGCGTGCGCCTGGTGCGGCGGGTCTCGAAGAAGGCCATGGAGTAGGCCGCCGGCACCGCGACGAGCATGCACAGGAGGGTCGCCGAGGAGGAGATCAGCAGCGAGTTCCAGGCATAGGCGAAGTAGTCGCTGCGCTCGTTGATGTGCAGGTAGTTCTCCAGGGTCGGCTGGAAGATGAACTGCGGCGGCGTGGCGAAGGCGTCGATCTCGCTCTTGAAGCTGGTCAGCAGCATCCAGAAGATCGGGAAGAACAGCAGCAGGGCGATGCCCCAGCAGAGCAGGCCGAGCAGGCCGTTGCGCAGGCGGCGGGATTGCTTGAGTGTCAGCATGGCGGGTTCCTCAGCTGCGCTCGGTAAGGTTCTTGCCGATCATCCGCACCAGCACGATGGCGGCGATATTGGCGATCAGCACCGCGATCAGGCCCCCGGCCGAGGCCATGCCGACATCGAACTGCAGCAGCGCCTGGTTGTAGATCAGGTAGGCGAGGTTGGTCGATTCGTAGCCGGGGCCGCCGCTGGTGGTGGTGAAGATCTCGGCGAACACCGAGAGCAGGAAGATCGTCTCGATCATCAGCACCACCGCGATGGGCCGCGCCAGGTGCGGCAGGGTCAGGTGCCAGAAGATCGCCAGTGGACCGGCGCCGTCGAGGCGGGCGGCCTCCTTCTGCTCCTGGTCGAGGGACTGCATGGCGGTCATCAGGATGAGGATGGCGAAGGGCAGCCATTGCCAGGAGACGATGAGGATGATCGACAGCAGCGGATAGTGCGCCAGCCAATCCACCGGCTCGGCGCCGAACAGGCGCCAGACGGCGGCGAGGATGCCCGAGACCGGGTGGAAGATCAGGTTCTTCCAGAGCAGCGCGCTCACCGTCGGCATGATGAAGAACGGCGAGATCAGCAACACCCGCACCGCGCCGCGACCGAAGAACTCGCCGGCCTCCAGCAGCGCGGCGATGAGCACGCCGAACGCCACGCTGATCGCCAGCACGCTGCCCACCAGCAGCAGGGTGTTCAGCGCGCCGGGCAGGAAGCCGGCGTCGGTGACGAAGAAGGTGAAGTTCTCCAGGCCGACGAAGGCATTCTCGCCGGGATACAGCAGGTTGTAGCGGATCAGCGAGAAATACAGGGTCATGCCCAGGGGCACGATCATCCACAACAGCAGCAGCGCCACCGAGGGGCTGACCAGGAGCCAGCCGGGTCCGCGCCGGCGGCGCTGGAGGCGACGGTGGGCGGGACGGGCCGGGAGCGGGGTATCGAGGGCCGAGGTGTTCATGGCGACTCCGTCTGGATCTTCAAGGGCAAGCGCTCGAGCAGGGCTGCGCCCGGCGGCGGACTACTTCGGATAGCCGGCGCGCTTCATCTCGCGGGCGGTGCTCTGCTGCGCGGCGGCCAGCGCCTGGTCGCTGCTCATCTGCCCGGTGAGGGCGGCGGAGAACAGCTTGCCGACCTGGGTGCCGATGGCCTGGAACTCGGGGATGGTGACCAACTGGATGCCGACATAGGGCACCGGCTTCAGCGTCGGATGGTTGGGATCGACGCGCTTCAGCGATTCCAGGGTGACCCGCGCGAACGGCGCGGCGGCCAGGTAGGCCTCGCTGTAGGTCGAGGCGCGGGTGCCGGGCGGCACGTTGGCCACGCCTTCCCTGTCCGCCACCAGCTTGCCGTACGCCTGCGAGGTGGCCCAGGTGGCGAAGGCCTTCGCCGCGTCCTTGGCGCGCGAGCTGGCGGGAATCGCCAGGGCCCAGGAATACAGCCAGGAGGCGCCCTTGTCGGTGACTTCCCGGGGCGCGAAGGCGAAGCCGGTGGCGTCGGCGACCTTGCTCTGGCTCTTGTCGGTGACGAACGAACCGGCGACGCTGGCGTCCACCCAGATCGCGCACTTGCCGCTGTTGAACAGCGCCAGATTCTCGTTGAAACCGTTGCTGGAGGCGCCGGGCGGGCCGTACCGCTTGAGGGTGGAGACATAGAAGTCGAGAGCCTTCTTCCATTCGCCGCCGCTGAATTCGGGCTGCCATCGCTCGTCGAACCAGCGTGCGCCGAAGGCGTTGGCCAGGGTGCCGATCAACGCCATGTTCTCGCCCCAGCCGGCCTTGCCGCGCAGGCAGATGCCGTATTGGCCCTGGTCCGGGCGGTTGAGCCTGGCGGCGAACTCGCCGAGCTGGGTCCAGGTCGGTTGCTCGGGCATCCGCAGCCCGGCCTGCTGGAACAGGTCCTTGCGGTAGTAGGTGATCGAGGCTTCGGCGTAGAACGGCAGGGCGTACAGCGTGCCCTTGACGGAGAGACCGTCGCGCACCGAGGGCAACAGGTCGTCCACGGCGTAGTCGGCGGGCAGCCCGCTCATCGGCTCCAGCCAGCCCTTGGCGCCCCACAGCGCGGCTTCGTACATGCCGATGGTGAGCAGGTCGAACTGTCCGCCCTGGGTGGCGATGTCGGTGGTCAGGCGCTGGCGCAGGACGTTCTCTTCGAGCACCACCCATTTCAGCGCGATGTCCGGGTGGCTTTCCTCGAACACCTTGGACAGGCGTTGCATGCGGATCATGTCGTTGTTGTTGACCGTGGCGATGGTCAGGGTCTCGGCGCCCTGGGCCAGCAGCGGCAGGGCGAGGCAGGCGGCGGCCAGGCAGGCCTTGATCGAGTCGTTCATCGGTGAACTCCTCTTCCGGGCCGGCGGGCGGCGCGGAAGACATTATTGTTTTTGTGTCGCTCGCTGCCGATTACACAGGCGCGTCACGCAACCGACAAAGCCTCGACTGCACTTCGACCGATACTTTTTTGCACCGCCGGGGTGGGGCGGTGGAGGCTCAGAGCAGGTTCTGCTCGGTCAGCCGCTGGGTCACCAGGCGCCGGTAGCCGGTGGGCGTCATGCCCTTGAGCTGCTGGAAGCGCCGGTTGAAATTGGACAGGTTGCTGAAGCCCGACTCGAAGCACACCTCGGTCACCGGCAGCTCGCTGCGGGCCAGCAGCTCGCAGGACTTGCTGATGCGCAGGCGGTTGACGAACTCGACGAAGCCGCGCCCGGCGGCCTGCTTGAAGAAGCGCGAGAAGTAGGTGGGGGTCATGCCCAGGTGGGCGGCGACCTGCTCCTGGGTGAGGTCCTGGGCGTAGTGCTGGAAGATGTAGTCCACCGCCCGGTTGATCCGTTCGACGTTGTGCTCGTCGGCCAGTTGCGAGGACGTGACGGTGGAGAGCAACTGGTAGTCCTCGCATTCGGCGAGCTGTTCCATGAGGATAAAAAAGTATCCCAGGCGGGTCATGCCGCCGCTGTCGGCGATGCGTTGCAACAGTCGCCGGCTTTCGCCGATCAGCGCCGGGTCGCGGAACTCGATGCCGTAGCGCGCCCGCGCCAGCAGCGGGGCCAGGCGGTTCAGCTCGGAGAATACGCCGCTGCCGTCCTCCAGCACCTCGTCGGTGAAGTTCACCAGCATGTCGCGCCGGGCCACCACCTCGTCGGGCTCGACCTGGCTGATCCAGTTGTGCGGCAGGTTGGGGCCGGTGAGGAACAGGGTGTCGGGGGCGAAGTTGCCGATGTAGTCGCCGATGAATACCTTGCCGGAGCTGGCGACGATCAGGTGCAGCTCGTATTCCTTGTGGAAGTGCCAGCGCACCAGCGGGCTGGGGAAGCCGTGCTGGCGGTAGATCAGCGAATGGCCTTCGTGGTCGTCCATCAGCTCGTAGGACGGATCGGTGACTTTGCTGGCTCTGGGCATGGGCGCGGGCCGACCGGGGGAACGAAGGCACATCCTAGCCCGAAGCGGCGGGGCTGTGCAGGGGCGGGCAGCGGCCGTGGCGCTGTCCGCCGCCATCCACCCCAAGGCCGGGGCGTGGCGTGTTCCGGGTTGCCGTTGCGGACCGGGCGCTTGACGAGGCGCGCGCTCTTCGACCCCGCTTCAGCGCCGTTGGCCTGCTCGGTGCCGATCGGCCTCCGGCGATCAGCGGCTGGCCTTGCGATAGGCCCCCGGCTGCTGTCCGGTGGCCTTGTGGAAGGCACGGGTGAAGGCGGCGGTGGACTGGTAGCCGACCGCCGCCGCGACCTCGGCGACGCTGGCGTCGGCGCGCAGCAGGGCGCAGGCGCGGTGCATGCGCAGGGCCAGCAGGACCTGTCCCGGCGACTGACCGCTGAGTTCGTTGAAGCGCTTGAAGAAGGCCGAGCGCGAGAGTCCGGTGCGCTCGGCCATCTGTTCCAGGCTCCAGGGCTGTTCGGGTGCCTCGATCAGCGCTTCCAGCAGGCCGGCGAACTGCGGCTGGCGGGCCAGTGCCACCAGGCCGCCGAGGGTCGGGTTGTCGAGCACCTGCTGGCGCAACACGTAGAGGAACAGCAGGTGGCTGAGGCGTTCCAGCAGCACCGGAGACGGCGCCGGCTGGCGGCGGCACTCGTCGACGATCAGGGCGAACAGGCGTCGCGCCGCGTCCAGCGCCGGATCGCCGGCGCGCAGGATCAGCCAGTCGGGCAGGGCGTCGACGATCAGCCCGGACAATCCCGAATGGAAGTGGAAGAACCCGCAGACCAGGCCGGCACCGTCCGCCGCGTTCCACTCCAGCGCCTGCATTTCGCCGCGCGGCTGGCAGCGCGCGGCCTCGGCGGTGGCCTCGCTGGACAGGCGGAACTCGACGTCGCGCAGGAAGAACAGCGCGTCGCCGCTGTCCAGTCGCCAGCCCCGGGCGCTTCCGGCGACGTGCGCCCAGCAGTGTCCCTGCACCACCAGGTGGAAGCTGGCACGCGCCAGGCCGTGGGTGGAGGCATGCCAGCCGCCGCAGTAGCGACCGACATGGAACAGGCTGGTGTCGACTTCGAGGCTGTCTAATAACCAATCGACAAGCGGGTTGGACGAATTCATCTAAGGGAAAGACTCAAGAGCAAGTGATAGCGACTTTAGAATATTGAATGGATTTCTTATTACCAAGAGACTTCTTCGACACCTCAACCACCGGAGTCGAAAGCATGTCACGCGTTCCCGTGCTCACCCTGGAAAACGCCCCCGAGGCGGCGCGTCCGTTCCTCCAGACCGCGCTGAACAACTCGGGTTATATCCCGAATCTGCTCGGCGTGCTGGCCAATGCGCCGGCCGCCCTGGAAACCTACCTCACCGTATCCGGGCTGAACGCCAAGGCCAGCCTCGGCCTGCCCGAGCGGGAAGTGGTGCAACTGGTGGCGGCCACCACCCATGGCTGCGACTTCTGCGTTGCCGGGCACACCGCGGTGGCGCGCAACAAGGCGCGCCTGCCGGAGCCGGTGATCGAGGCCCTGCGCGCCCGCGGCGAACTGCCCGATGCCCGCTACGAAGCCCTGGCCGATTTCACCCGCGCGGTGATCGCCAGTCGCGGCGCGGTCACCGACGAACAGTTCGAAGCCTTCCGCGCCGCTGGTTTCGACCAGGCCCAGGCCCTGGAAGTGATCCTCGGGGTGAGCCTGGCGACGCTCTGCAACTTCGCCAACGTGTTCGCCCGCACGCCGCTCAATGCCGAGCTGGAGCAATATCGCTGGACCAACCCGCAGGCCTGAGCCTGCGCTTGCCGGGCGGCGTGCCGCGCCGGCGCAAGGAGTGACGACCATGCTTGACCCGACCCTGAGCGACTGGCTCGACCGCCAGGCCGACGCCCTCGACCGCGGCGACGCCGATCCCGCCGCGCTGCTGCCGCGCCTGGCCGCCGCCGGCGTGCTCGGCGTGGCGGTGGAGGAACGCCTCGGCGGCGCCGGCGGCACGCTCGCCGACGCGGTGGAGCGGGTGGCCGCGGTGGCGGCGCGCTCGCTGACCGCGGCGTTCGTCTTCTGGGGCCAGCGCGCCTTCATCGAGTACCTGTTGCAGAGTCCCAACCAGGAACTGCGCCAACGCCTGCTCGGCGACCTGCTGGCCGGCCGCCTGGCCGGCGCCACCGGGCTGTCCAACGCGATGAAGTTCCTTTCCGGGATCGAGGCGCTGCAGGTGGTGGCGCACGCGGAGGAGGCCGGCTGGCGCCTGGACGGTCGCCTGCCGTGGGTGACCAACCTGCGCAGCGGCGATTTCGTGGTGGCGGCGGCGATCGAACGCGGGGAGGGCGGCAGTCCCTTCGTCCTGGCGATTCCCGAAGGACTCGCCGGCGTGCAGCGCTCGGCGGACCTGCGCCTGCTCGGCCTGCAATGCAGCAACACCGCCGCCCTCGACCTGCGCGCGGTGGCGGTCGGGCGCGACTGGCTGTTGCACGACGACGCCCGGCAGTTCCTGCCACGGGTGCGCCCGGCCTTCCTCGGCCTGCAATGCGGCATGGCCATCGGCCTGGCGCGCCGCGCACTGGACGAAGTGCAGCGGCACCTGGGCGGCAGTCGTTCGCTGCTGGATGGCGAGCTGGCGGCACAGCGCGAAACCCTCGAGGGGCACGTGGCGGCGCTGCACGCCGGACTGGCCAGCGGCGAGTTCGCCAGTCAGCCGGCACGCCTGTTCCGCATCCGCATCGGGCTCGCCGAAGCCGCCGCCAATGCCGTGCAACTGGAGTTGCAGGCCAGCGGCGGCAAGGCCTACCTGAGCGAGCACGGCGCCGGTTTCGCCCGCCGCTGGCGCGAGTCGGCGTTCGTCCCGATCGTTACGCCGAGCCTGGTGCAACTGCGCGCCGAACTGCAACGCCAGGCCGAGGCCAAGGCATGAGCGAGGCGCTCCTCGACGCTCGCGGGATCGCCCTCGGCTATCCGCGCGGTGCCGGCTGGCAGGCGGTGCTCGGCGATTTCGACCTGCGCCTGGGCGCCGGCGAGGTGGTCTCGATCCTCGGTCCCAGCGGGGTCGGCAAGTCCAGCCTGCTGCGCGTGCTGGCTGGCCTGCAGGAGCCGGCCGCCGGCAGCGTGCGGGTACTCGGCGAGCCCCTGCGCGGCCCGCATCCGGGCGTCGCGGTGGCGTTCCAGGACCCCAGCCTGTTGCCTTGGCTGAACCTGGAGAAGAACGTCGCCTTCGGCCTCGATTTCGCCCGCCAGCCGCACCTCGACGCGGCCACCCGCCAGGCCCGCGTCGACCAGGCGATCGCCGCGGTCGGCCTGGAGCACGCCCGTGCCCGCTACCCGGCGCAACTCTCCGGCGGCATGGCCCAGCGCACCGCGCTGGCCCGCTGCCTGGCGCGGCAGCCGAAGGTGCTGCTGCTCGACGAACCTTTCGGCGCGCTGGACGAAGTGACCCGCGCCGACATGCAGCAACTGCTGCTGCGGGCGATCCGCGAGCGCGGCACCGCCGTGGTCCTGATCACCCACGATATCGACGAGGCCCTGCTGCTCTCCGAACGCATCCTGCTACTGGGTGACAGCCCGGCGCGGACCCTCGGCGAGTGGCGCATCGACCTGCCGCAGCCACGCGCGGAGCTGGTCGAGGAACTGGGCGCGTTGCGCATCGAGATCCTGAAAACCCTACGGCGGGCGAGCCGCACCCATGCCCATCCCATCGCTCAGCCGGAGGCCTCCCATGTGCCTGGACGACCCGACCCATTCCCGACGTGACATCCTCAAGCTCGCCGCGCTGCTCAGCGCCGCCGGCGCGTTGCCGCTGCTGAGCAGCCTGCAGGCGCGCGCCGCCGCCGAACCCGACGCGCCGGTGCGCATCGGCTACCTGCCGATCACCGACGCCACGCCCTTGCTGGTGGCCCATGCCAACGGCCTGTTCGAGGCCGAGGGCATCCAGGCCGAACGGCCGGTGCTGTTGCGTAGCTGGGCGCAGGTGATCGAGGCGTTCATCTCCGGCCAGGTCAACGTCATCCACCTGCTGTCGCCGATGACCGTCTGGGCCCGCTACGGCAGCAAGGTGCCGGCCAAGGTGGTGGCCTGGAACCACGTCGGCGGCTCGGGGCTCACGGTGGCTCCGGAGATCGCCGACGTGCGCCAGCTCGGCGGCAAGAGCGTGGCGATCCCGTTCTGGTACTCGATCCACAACGTGGTGTTGCAGCAACTGCTGCGCGACAACGGCCTGCGCGCGGTGAGCCGTGCGGTGGGCGCGGCGCTGGCCGCTGACGAGGTCAACCTGGTGGTGCTGCCGCCTTCGGACATGCCGCCGGCGCTGGCCAGCAAGCGCATCCACGGCTACATCGTCGCCGAGCCGTTCAATGCCCTGGCGGAGAACCTCAAGGTCGGCCGGGTACAGCGCTTCACCGGCGATGTCTGGCGCAACCACGCCTGCTGCGTGGTGTTCATGCACGAACACGACCTGGAGCGGCGGCCGCAGTGGTCGCAAAAGGTGGTCAACGCCATCGTCAAGGCCCAGCTATGGACTCGCGAGCACCGCGCCGAGGCCGCACAGTTGCTGTCCAAGGCCGGAGCCAACCGCTACACGCCGCACGCGCCGGAGGTCCTCGGCCGGGTGCTGGCGCCGGGCGCCGAGGAGCAGCAGGCCTATCTCGCCAGCGGCGCGATCCGCCACGCCGACTGGCAGGAGCGGCGCATCGACTTCCAGCCCTATCCCTATCCGAGCTACACCGAGGAACTGGTGCGGCGGCTGAAGGACACCCTGATCGAAGGCAATAATGCCTTCCTCGCCAGCCTCGATCCGCGCCAGGTGGCCAGTGACCTGGTGGACGACCGCTTCGTCCGCCAGGCCCTGGCAGAGGTCGGCGGGTTGCAGGCGTTCGGCCTCGCCGAGGGCTTCCAGCGCAGCGAGGAGATCAGCCCGTGAGGCAGACCCTGCGCCAGGGCGCTCTGGGCGTTGCCGGGCTGCTGGCGCTGTTCGCCCTGTGGTGGCTCGGCGTGGCCCTGTTCGGCGCCGCCGACGGCCTTTCGGCACGCTTCTCGCCGCAGGCGACGTTGCTCAGCCTGGGTGAACTGCTGGAACGCCGCGAACTCTACGAGCATGTGCTGGTGAGCCTGAAACGGGTCCTGCTGGGCTTGTTCCTGGCGCTGCTGGTGGGAGTGCCGCTGGGGCTGCTGGTGGGCGCCTCGCGCAACCTGGAAGCGGCGACCACTCCGGCGTTCCAGTTCCTGCGGATGATCTCGCCGCTGTCGTGGATGCCCATCGCGGTGATGCTGATGGGCGTGGGCGACCAGCCGATCTATTTCCTGCTGGCCTTCGCCGCGCTCTGGCCGATCCTGCTGAATACCGCCGCCGGCGTGCGCCAGCTCGACCCGCGCTGGCTGCAACTGAGCCGCAGCCTCGCCGCCACGCCCTGGGAAACCCTGCGCCGGGTGATCCTGCCGGGCATCCTCGGCCATGTGCTGACCGGCGTGCGCCTGGCCATCGGCATCCTCTGGATCGTCCTGGTGCCCTGCGAGATGCTCGGCGTCAGCGCCGGGCTCGGCTACTACATCCTCGACACCCGCGATCGCCTGGCGTACTCCGAGCTGATGGCGATGGTGCTGCTGATCGGCCTGCTCGGCTACCTGCTCGACGCCGCGGCGCGCGGACTCTATCGGCGCTGGGCGCACGGAGCGCTCGGGTAGGACGGGGTACCGGTGCGCTGGCGGATAGCGCCGGGGCGCTATTCGCCCTACGGGTAATGGGGATGCTCGGGTAGGGCGAATAGCCGCTCGCGGCTATCCGCCGGGCGGGGTTCCAGTGCGCTGGCGGATAGCGCTGGGGCGCTATTCGCCCTACGGGTCAATGGGGCGCTCGGGTAGGGCGAATAGCCGCTCGCGGCTATCCGCCGGACGGGGTTCCGGTGCGCTGGCGGATAGCGCTGGGGCGCTATTCGCCCTACGGGGTTCGGGGCCCGGGTGGGGCGGGCGAATGTGTTGATCCGCCAACACTTGCCCAGCAGTTGCGCCCGCCCAGCGACAGGGGCTTGCCAGCCAGGCCTTGCCCGGCGCGGCCCCGCAGCCCGGCACGGGCTGTGCACGGGGTGCCGGATGCACAGGCAAGCCAAGGAGTCCCCATGCCGCGCGAAATCCGTCTCAACGCCTTCGAAATGAACTGTGTCGGCCACCAGTCGCCCGGCCTCTGGGCGCATCCGCGCGACCGCTCCTCGCAGTACAAGGACCTGGAGTACTGGACCGACCTGGCGCGGTTGCTCGAACGCGGCCGTTTCGACGGACTGTTCATCGCCGACGTGCTGGGCATCTACGATGTGCTCGACGGCAATGGCGACGCGGCGATCCGCCAGGCCGCCCAGGTACCGGTGAACGACCCGCTGGCGCTGATCACGCCGATGGCCGCGGTGACTCGCCACCTGGGCTTCGGCCTGACCGCCTCGCTGTCCTTCGAGCATCCCTATCCCTTCGCCCGCCGACTCTCGACCCTGGACCACCTGACCAAGGGCCGGATCGGCTGGAACGTAGTGACCTCCTACCTGGAAAGCGGCGCGCGCAACCTCGGCCAGCAGGCCCAGCTCGACCACGACCGCCGCTACGACTATGCCGACGAATACCTACAGGTGCTCTACAAGCTCTTCGAAGGCAGTTGGGAGGACGGCGCGGTGCTCCGCGACCGTCGCCGACGGATCTTCAGCGACCCGGGCAAGATCCACGAGATCCGCCATGTCGGCGAGCACTTCCAGGTACCCGGCATCCATCTCTGCGAACCGTCGCCGCAGCGCACGCCGGTGCTCTACCAGGCCGGCGCGTCGAGTCGTGGCAAGCGCTTCGCCGCCGAGCACGCCGAGTGCGTGTTCGTCGCCGCGCCATCGAAGACCGTGCTCAAGCAGGCGGTCGCCGACATCCGCCAGCGCGTCGCCGAGGCCGGCCGCGATCCGCGCAAGGTACTGGTGTTCAACCTGCAGACGGTGGTGCTGGGCGAAACCGACGCCAAGGCCAGGGCCAAGTTCGACGAATACCGCGCCTTCGTCAGCTACGAAGGGGCCCTGGCGCTGATCTCCGGCTGGACCGGGATCGACTTCGGCCAGTATCGGCCGGACCAGGTACTGCGGCACATCCACACCAATGCGATCCAATCGGCGGTGGAAGCGTTTTCCAGCGCCGATCCGACGCGCACCTGGACGGTCCGCGAGCTGGCCGACTGGGTCGGTATCGGCGGCTTCGGCCCGCTGTTCGTCGGCAGCCCGGCGACCGTCGCCGACCTGTTGCAGGAGTGGGTGGAGGACACCGACGTGGATGGCTTCAACCTGGCCTATGCGCTGGCCCACGAAACCTTCAGCGACGTGGTCGAATTGCTGGTGCCGGAGTTGCAGAAGCGCGGGGTGTACAAGACCGAATATGCGCCGGGGACTCTGCGCGAGAAGTTGTTCGGCGACGGCCCGCGGCTGCCGGATTCCCATCCGGCGGCCGGCTATCGCGACCTGCGGGCGCTCTGGGAGAAGGAGGCCGGGCGCAACGCGCTGCCGGCCTGACCTGGGCGGACGGCGGATGACGCCGGTGGCGATATCCGCCCCAGGGCCCGGGACGGCTCCTAGAGCCAGGCGTGCCGCGGTGGCTTCACCCCATTCAACTGGTAGTTGCCGATGGCATGGTATTTCCAGCGCACCGGGTCATGCAGGGTGTGGGTGCGGGCGTTGCGCCAGTGGCGGTCGAGATTGAGTTCCTCCAGGGTCGAGCGCGTGCCGGCCAGTTCGAACAGCCGGTTGGCGGCGAGCAGGGCGGCTTCGGTGGTGAGCACCTTGGCCTCGGCCACGGCGATCGAGGCGGCGGCCACGCTCTCCTCGTCGGGGGCGGCGAGCGCCGCTTCGATGGCGTCGGCCGCCAGGTCGAGCACGGCTTCCGCGGCGCGCACGCGGATGCGCAGGTCGCCGACCTGCTGGATGGTGTAGGGGTCTTCCCAGGCATGCTGCTGGTTGGCGTCTATCCATGGCCGCGCGTGGCGGCGCACCTGCTGCACGGTCTCGGCGAGGATGCCACGGGCGATGCCGGCGTCGATGGCGGCCTGGATGAACTGCGATACGGCGCCGGCGGCGGTGGGGCGGTCGAAGGCGCGGTGCACCGGGATGACGTGCTCGGCCGGCACCCGCACGTTGTCCAGGATGACGGTGCCGCTGGCGGTGGTGCGCTGGCCGAAGCCGGACCAGTCGTCGATCACCGTCAGCCCCGGCGCGTCGCGCGGGATGAACGCCAGGTGCGCGCGCTGCTCGGCGTCGAGGCCGACGGCCGGTACCCAGTGGGCGAGCAGGGCGCCGCTCGAATAGAACTTGCGGCCGTCGATGCGGAACCCGTCGCCATCCGCCAGCACTCGTGTCTGGAATTCGGCGACGGTACGGCTGTGGCGTTCGGAGAAGGCGTTGCCGAAGCGCACGCCGTCTAGCACCAGGCCGTAGAAGAAGCGTTTCTGCTCCTCGCTGCCGTCCAGGCGCAAATGGTCGAGCACCGCCAGGTGGTTCTGCGGCAACTGCGCCAGGGACGGGTCTACCGCGGCGATGGTCTTCAGTACTTCGGCCAGGGTCCGGTAGCCGACCTCGGCGCCGCCGTAGGCGCGCGGTACGCTGATGCCCCATAGGCCGCTCTGCGAGAAGGCTTCCAGTTCGGCCACCGGCAGCCGGCGCTGGCGGTCGCGCAGCGAGGCTTCCTCGGCGAACAGCCCGGCCAGTTCGCGGGCGACGCGGATCGCCTCGGCGTCGTCGGCGATGCGCCGGGCCGGGGTCCGTGGCAGCGGTTGCCGATAGGGATCGGCGGCGTTCTTTTCCAGTTCGCTCATGGCAACTCCTTGCGATGGGATGGGGCGAGGTTCAGCGGGACGCCGTGGCCGGGCCGCTGCCGATCTGCCAGACGTAGGGCGGCTCGCTGCCGTTGATCTCCCAGTCGCCGACGATCCGTTGCTTGTAGATCAGGGGATTGTGCGAGGCGGCGGTGCGCGCATTGCGCCAGTGGCGGTCGAGCTGCTTGCCGCGGCCGACGGCGGAAGCGCCGCTGGCGTCGAACAGCTCGCTGGTGGCCTGCAACACCAGTTCGGCGACGATCGCCTGGGCCTTGGCCGATTCGATCTCGGCGGCGACATTGGCCTCCTTCTCCGCCTGCGGGTCGCCTACGAAACGCGCCAGGTAGGCGCGCTGGGCCGCTTCGGCGGCGCGCAGGGTGGCCGCCTCGGCGGCGTAGACGCGCGCGGCGATGCGCCCGACCACCTGCTGCACCTGGGGATCCTGGCTGACTCGCGGGGCATTGCCGTGGCTGTAGATACGGGTCCGCCCGCGCACCTCGGCGGCGACGTCGCGCAAGGCGGCGCGGCCGGTGCCGGCCAGCACCGCGAGCAGGACCAACTGGTAGAACGCGGTCTGGTACTTGAAGCGGCTGGCGAAGTCGATGAGGTTCTCTTCCTCCACCTCGGCGTCCTCGAACAGCGATGTGCCGCTGCCGGTGGTGCGCTGGCCGAAGCCGTCCCAGTCGTCGCTCTGGCGCACGCCGGGCTGGTCGGTGCGGATCGCCGCGATCACGTCGGCGCCGGTGTCGTCGCGCTGGGCATACAGATCGATCCAGTCGGAGAAGAGGCTGCCGGTGCTGTAGTACTTGCTGCCGTTCACCACCCAGCGACCGTCGTCCTTGCGCGAGACGCGGGTGAGCACTTCGCCCAGCCGTACCGAACCGACCTCGGTCCAGGCGCAGCCGACCAGGTCGCCCTCGACGAAGCGCCGCAGCCAACGGTCGCGGCCAGGGCCGGGCTCGGCATTGAGACGGTCCTCGACGAAGGCGAAGTGGCCGCGCAGGGCCTGGGTGATGTTGGAGTCGGCCTCGGCCAGTTCGATCAGCAACTGAACCAACTGCGGCAGCGAGGCGCCGGCGCCGCCGTGCTCGCGCGGCACGCGCACGGCACCGAAGCCGGCCTGCTTGAGCCAGGCGATCGCCTCGTGGGGCAGTTCGCGTTGCCGTTCGCGCTCGACGGCGCCTTCGGCGATGCGCGCGAAGATCGGTCGGAAACGCTGGGCGAGCAGTTCGTAGTCGGTGCCTTCGGAGAGACTGGCGGCGGTGGCTTCGGGATGGACGCGGGCGTTCATGCGGACTCCTGGTAGGCAGCGGGGCCGTCCGGTCGACGGCTACCCTGGAGTCCGGGCCGTTGCACAGCCTGTGCCGACCCGCGCAGGCCACTGCTTGCGCGGGTTCGCGCGAGCAGGAGGTGTTGCCGGGGCGGCAGCCTGTTGCGCGGCTGCTGCCTGGCGAACAGTCGGGGAGGTGGCGGCAGGTCCCTCTCCCGGCGGGAGAGGGACAGGCGCTTCAGAAGATGTAGTCGGTGGTGAGGAAGTTCGACGCGCGGTTGCGGATGATCTCGCTGACCAGGGTCTTGTTCGCCTCGGTGTCGCGGGTCGCCACCAGGGTGCGGATGGAGAACACCCGCAGCGCGTCATGGACCGACAGGGTGCCTTCCGCCGAATTCTTCCGGCCGTTGAACGGGTAGCTGTCCGGGCCGCGCTGGCACTGGGCGTTGACGTTGATCCGGCCGACCTGGTTGGCGAAGGCGTCGACCAGCCGGCCGATCTGCGCCGGGTCGTTGCCGAACAGGCTCAACTGCTGGCCGTAGTCGGAGCGCAGGACGTAGTCGATCACCTCGTCCAGCTCGCGATAGGGCACCACCGGCACCAGCGGACCGAACTGCTCCTCGTGGTAGAGGCGCATATCCGGGCTCACCGGACTCAGCAGAGCGGGGTAGAAGAAACTTTGCCGATGCTCGCCGCCGCCCGCATTGACCACTCGTGCGCCCTTGGCCAGGGCGTCGTTCAGCAGGCCTTCGAGATAGTCGACCTTGCCCGGCTCCGGCAGCGGCGTCAGCGCCACTCCCGGTTCCCAGGGCATGCCCGGCTTGAGGCTGGCCAGGCGCGCGCTGAACTTGTCGAGGAACGGTCGCAGCACGCTTTCGTGGACGAACAGGATCTTCAGCGCGGTGCAGCGCTGGCCGTTGAAGGACAGCGCGCCGGTGACCGCCTCGTTCACCGCGTTGTCCAGGTCGACCTGCGGCAGGACGATGCCCGGGTTCTTCGCGTCCAGGCCGAGGGCGGCGCGCAGGCGGTGCGGGCGGGGGTGCAGCTTTTTCAGGTCGCTGGCGCCGGAATGGGTGCCGATGAAGGCGAACACGTCGACCTTGCCGCTGGCCATCAGCGCCGACACGGTTTCCCGGCCGCGTCCGTAGATGACGTTGATCACTCCCGGCGGGAAGCTGTCGCGGAAGGCTTCCAGCAGCGGGCGGATCAGCAGCACGCCGAACTTGGCCGGCTTGAACACCACGGTGTTGCCCATGATCAGCGCCGGGATCAGGGTGGTGAAGGTTTCGTTCAGCGGGTAGTTGTACGGCCCCATGCACAGCGCCACGCCCAGCGGCACCCGGCGGATCTGGCCGAGGGTGCCCTGTTCCAGTTCGAAACGGCTGGAGCGGCGGTCGAGTTCCTTCAGCGCTTCGATGGTATCGACGATGTAGTCGCAGGTGCGGTCGAACTCTTTCTCGGAGTCCTTGAGGTTCTTGCCGATTTCCCACATCAGCAGCTTGACCACCGCCTCGCGTTGCTCGCGCATCCGCGCCAGGAAGCGTTCGACGTGCTGGATGCGCTCGGCCACCCGCAGGTTCGGCCACAGGCCCTGGCCGTGGTCGTAGGCCCGCACCGCGGCGTCGAGCGCGGCGAGCGCCGCGTCGGCGTCGAGCAGCGGGGTGCTGCCGAGGATCACCTGGCGCTCGCCGTCGGCCTCGGCGAGGAATACCGGGCTGCGTACCGGCGCCAGCGGGCCGTCCCAATGTCGCAGTTGGCCGTCGACCAGGTAGTCGCGCTGCTCGATGGGGGCGTCGGGGCGGTACTGCTCGGGAATGGCGTCGAGGCTGGGAAACAGCGAATCGAGGTGGAGCGGGGCGGTCATGGCGGGTCCTCGAATGACGTGGGTGAAAGACATGGGACTGTTGTAGCGCGGTCCGGGGCGAAGGTAAATCGTTTCAGCAGGAAAACCGTCGCGCCCTTGCCGGAAGTCAGCCTTTGCTCCCACTTCGCGGGGAGGCGGGAGCAAAGGCACGGCACCGTCTGGCTTCAGGCGTCGGCGGTAGGCTCTTAGCGGGGCTGCGCCGGCGGCGGCTCAAGCAATTCCTGCTGCTCGGCATAGCGCTGGCGGATATCGAAGTCGCGCGGCCAGCGCGAGGCTTCGTGGTCGGGGCGTTGCATCGGTTCGGTCAGGGCTGGACTCCGGTCGGGCTGGTGCTCAGAGCACCAGCGACAGCAACAGGATGAAGACCAGGCCGACCACGGAGAGGATGGTCTCCATCGCGGTCCAGGTCTTGAAGGTCTCGCTGACGCTCATGTTGAAGTACTGCTTGACCAGCCAGAACCCGGCGTCGTTGACATGGGAGAGGATCAGCGAACCGGCACCGGTGGCGAGCACCAGCAACTCGCGGTTGACGCCGGGAATCAGGTCGATCACCGGCACCACGATGCCGGCCCCGGTGATGGTGGCGACGGTGGCCGAGCCGGTGGCGATGCGGATCACCGCGGCCACCAGCCAGGCCAGCAGGATCGGCGAGATCTGCGCGTTCACCGCGAGATGGCCGATGACGTCGCCGACCCCGCTGGCCACCAGCATCTGCTTGAAGCCGCCGCCGGCGCCGATGATCATCACGATGGCGGCGGTCGGTGCCAGGCTCTGGTCGAGCAGTCTGAGGATCTTCTTCGAGTCGAAGCCGCGGGCGTAGCCGAAGGTATAGAGCGCCACCAGCAGGGCCAGGAGCAGGGCGCTGATCGGGTGGCCGATCATGTCCATCCAGGCGCGGAACGCGTGGCCATCGGGGAAGGCGACGTCGGCGAAGGTCTTCAGCAGCATCAGGAACACCGGCAGCAGCACGGTCGCCAGGGTCACGCCGAAGCTGGGCAGGTCCTGGGTCTCGGGCTCGTGGGCGATCTGCTCGACCAGTTCCGCCGATGGCGTGCCGGGGATGTAGCGCGAGACCAGCGCGCCGAACAGTGGGCCGGCGATGGCGGCGGTGGGCAGGGCGACGATCAGGCCGTAGAGGATGGTCTTGCCGATGTCGGCGCCGAACACGCCGATCGCCAGCAGCGGGCCGGGGTGCGGCGGCACCAGACCGTGCACCGCGGAAAGGCCGGCGAGCAACGGGATGCCGATCTTGATCAGGGACACGCCGCTGCGCCGGGCGACGATGAACACCAGCGGGATCAGCAGGATGAAGCCGATCTCGAAGAACAGCGGGATGCCCACCAGGAACGCGGCGAGCATCATCGACCAGTGCACCCGCTCCTTGCCGAAGGCGCGGATCAGGGTGCGGGCGATCTGGTCGGCGCCGCCGGAATCGGCCATCAGCTTGCCGAGCATGGTGCCCAGGGCGAGGATCACGCCGACGAAGCCGAGCACGCCGCCGAAGCCGTCCTGGAAGGATTTGACGATCTTCTCCACCGGCATCCCCGAGGTCAGGCCGAGGAAGCCGGCGGCGATGATCAGGGCGATGAAGGGATGCACCTTGAAGCGGGTGATCAGCACGATCAGGCCGATGATGGTCACCAGGGCGTCGAGGAGCAGGTAGGCATCGTGTGACATGCCGAACATGGAGGGCTCTCCTTTTGTCGTTGTTCTACCGGAGTTGCTGTTTCATTGAAGCGCCTTTTCGGGGTAGCGCTATCTTTGTCGGACAAGCGAAAGACTTCAGGCGGCGGCGTGCTCCAGCCACCAGGCGTGGGCGGCCTGCGCCAGGCATTCCACCGGCAGGGTGGCGTCCAGGCGCAGGGTCAGGGGTTCGTCGAGCGGCGGCTCGAGGGCGGCGAACTGGCTGTCGATCAGGGTCGCCGGCATGAAGTGGCCGGGGCGCTGGGCGACGCGCTCGGCGGCGACCGCCGGGGTCAGTTCCAGGTAGACGATGCCGAGGCCGGGCACCGCGCGGCGCAACCGGTCGCGGTAGGCGCGCTTGAGGGCGGAACAGGTCAGTACCGGCAGCTTGCCGGCGGCCACCGCCTGGCGCAGCTGCTCGGCGAGGGTGTCCAGCCAGCCGGCGCGGTCGTCGTCGGTGAGGGGGATGCCGGCGCTCATCTTGCGGATGTTGGCGGCGGGATGGAAGCTGTCGCCTTCGATGCCGTGGGCGCCGCTGCGCTGGCAGAGGGCCTGGCTGACGCTGGACTTGCCGCAACCGGCGACACCCATGATGACCAGGGCTTGGAGGGGTGGATGCATGGAACACCTCAAGCGTGAGACAGCGCTGTCTTTGCGACCTGGAAAAAATCGCGCGAGCCTGGCTCCGCCTTCTTGTCGTTGTGGTCTGTCGAATCCCGCGCGGGCAGTGGCGGACAGGCCGCCTCAGGCGATTGCCCAGGTCGCGAGACAGCGCTACCTTAGTGCCTGGAATTTTGTTTGGCAAGCAGGCCACGATGAGCATCACCAAGAACGACAAGAACACGCGAACCACCGGACGTCCCACCCTCAACGAAGTCGCGCGCCGCGCCGGGGTCAGCCCGATCACCGCGTCGCGCGCGCTGCGCGGCGTCGCCAGCGTCGCCGAAGAACTGGCGCAGAAGGTCCGCGACGCCGCCCGCGAACTCGGCTACGTGGCCAACCCCGCGGCGCGCGCGCTGGCCTCGGCGCAAAGCCACAGCGTGGCGGTGCTGGTGCCGTCGCTGGCCAACCTGCTGTTTATCGAGACCCTCGAGGCGATCCACGCGGTACTGCGGCCACAGGGCCTGGAGGTGCTGATCGGCAACTTCCACTACTCGCGCAACGAGGAAGAGGACCTGATCCGCAACTACCTGGCCTACCAGCCGCGCGGCCTGCTGCTGACCGGCTTCGAGCGCACCGAGAGCGCCCGGCGGATGATCGAGGCCAGCGGCATTCCCTGCGTGTACATGATGGACCTGGACTCCGGCGCCGGGCTCAATTGCGTCGGCTTCTCCCAGTTGCGCGCCGGCGAGGCCGCCGCCGAGCACCTGCTGGCACGCGGCCGCAGGCGCCTGGCCTACATCGGCGCCCAACTCGACCAGCGCACCCTGCTGCGCGGCGAGGGGTTCCGCCGCGCCTTGCAAAAAGCCGGCTGCTACGACCCGGGGCTGGAAATCCTTACGCCGCGGCCGTCCTCGGTGGCCCTCGGCGGCGAACTCTTCGTGCAGTTGCTGGCCAGCCAGCCGCAGGTCGACGGGGTGTTCTTCTGCAACGACGACCTGGCCCAGGGCGCGCTGTTGGAGGCCCTGCGCCGTGGGGTCAAGGTGCCGGAGCAGATCGCCGTGCTCGGTTTCAACGACCTGCCGGGTTCGGACTGCACGGTCCCGCGCCTGAGCAGCATCCGCACCCCGCGCGAAGCCATCGGCCGGCGCGCGGCGGAGCAGTTGCTGGCGCTGATCGCCGGCAAGGAGGTGCGCGATAGCGCGCTGGACATGGGGTTCGAGCTGATGGCGCGGGAGAGCACCTGAACCCGCGGCCCGACGGTGCGGCCGTTCAGGGACATGTCGAGGGTTGGGCAGCGCCGCCGGACGGAACGGCTTGCCGGGTAGGGCGAATAGCGCCGCAGGCGCTATCCGCCGTTACGCCGGGTTTCACGGCGGATAACCGCGAGCGGTTATTCGCCCTACGGGGACATGTCGAGGGTTGGGCAGCGCCTCCGGGCGGAACGGCTTGCCGAGTAGGGCGAATAGCGCCGCAGGCGCTATCCGCCGTTACGCCGGGTTTCACGGCGGATAACCGCGAGCGGTTATTCGCCCTACGGGGGCGTGTCGAGGGCTGGCAGCGCCTCCGGGCGTAATGGCTCGCCGTTACGCCGGTGTCTCAAGCCACCGCGTAGTAATGCTTGACGAAGCCGCCGTCGGCAACCTCCCAGAGCACCGGGGTGCCCTTGCTGACGAACCAGCTGTCGCCGGCCTTGTAGAGCGTGCTCTGGCCGGTGGACTCGTCGGTGAGGCGGACCTCGCCGCTGACCACCGTGGCCTGTTCGCTGAACGGATAGGTCATGCGGAACTTGCCGGCGGTGGTGCCGAAGTAGGCGGCGCTGACCGGGTCGGTGGGGGCTCCGGCGGTCATCTTGCCGAAGGCTTTCACCTCGCCTTCGAGGATCTCCGAGCCGAGGTCGGCGACGCTGCCCCAGGCGTCCAGTTCATCGAGGGTGATGCCGTGGCGGATAACGGTAATGGCCATGGGAATGCTCCTTGTAGAGTGATCGGTAGGTTTCAGCGCCGGCCGTTCCAGTAGCCGGAGAGCTGGTGCCAGGTCTTGCCCGCGCTGAGCAGCAGCGGGCGGAAGTGGTCCTTGCCGTGGATCGGGATGCGGCGTACCGAGCTGAGCAGGTCGTAGCGCGCCGAGCCTTCGCTCATGCCTTCGGCGAGGACCTTGCAGACGATGTGGCTGGGGGTCACGCCGAACCCGGAATAACCCTGGACGAAGAACGCGTTGGGCCGCCCCGAGAGGCTGCCGATCTGCGGGAACAGGTTGGCGCTGCAAGCCATCGGCCCACCCCAGGCGAGGTCGATGCGGACGTGCTCCAGGTAGGGGAAGATCTTCAGCATCAGCTTGCGGTTCCAGGCCTTGAGGTCGCCGGGTATGCGTTCGACGAAGGGCGTGGCGGCGCCGAACAGCAGGCGGTTCTCGTTGGTCACCCGGTAGTAGTCGATGACCGGGCGGATGTCGCTGTAGGCGCCGCGGATCGGGCTGATCCGCTGGATCAGTTCGTCCGGCAGCGGCTCGGTCATCATCTGGAACGCGTAGGTATTGATGGTGGTGCGGTGCAGCTCGGGTTCGAGCCGGTTGAGGAAGCTGTCGCAGGCCCAGAGCAGCTTGTTCGCGGTGACCGAGCCCTTGGCCGTGCGCACGCGGATGCGCTCGCCGTATTGCACCTCCAGCGCCGGGCTGTATTCGAATATCCGTGCGCCGAGGCCGGCCAGCGCCTTGGCTTCGCCGAGCAGCAGGTTGAGCGAGTGCACATGGCCGCCGCCCATGTGCAGCAGGGCGCTGCCGTAGGCGTCCGAGCCGATGATCTGGCGCACCTCGGCACCGTGCAGGTAACGGATCTCATGGGGCGAGCCGAGCGACCGGAATTCCTTTTCCCAGGCCTGCAGGGTCTTCGCCTGGCGTGCGTTGAAGCCCATGTAGCCGTAGCCGTGGCAGAAGTCGGCGTCGATGGCGTACTTCTCGATGCGGCCCTTGATGATGTCGGCGCCGAGGTCGCTGATCTCGAAGATCGCCCGCAGGCCGTCCTCGCCGACGTCCTTGCGGATCTTCTCCAGGTCGTGGCCGATGCCGGCCATGATCTGCCCGCCGTTGCGCCCGGTACCGCCGAAGCCGAGGTGGCGGGCCTCCAGCACGACGATGTCGGTGATGCCGTGCTCGGCCAGTTCCAGCGCGGTGTTGATGCCGGAGAAGCCGCCGCCGATCACCACCACGTCGGCGTCCAGGTCGGTTTCCAGGGAGGGGAAGGACAGCTCGTACTTCTTGGTCGCCGTGTAGTAGGTCGGCGTCTCGATGTTGATCATGGATGCGGCCTGGCAAGGGGTGGATGTACCTATTAGACGCTCCGTGGCCGCCGCGGTCTTGTTCCTGTCTGCCGCCGGCTTGACCGGCCCTGCCAGGCGCGCTTCAGCCCAGCGTGGCGATCACCCGTGGCGCGACGAAGTCGATGAAGGCGCGCAGCTTGGGCGAGACCTGGCGGCCGGACGGCCAGAGCAGGAAGAACCGCGCGCGGCGCTCGCAGAAGGCGTCGAGGACGCTGACCAGGCGTCCTTCGCGCAGCGCCTCGCGGATCGAGAAGTCCGGCAGGCAGGCGATGCCCTGGTCGCGCAGGGCGAAGCAGACGCGGGTCTCGATGTTGTTGCAGACCATTGACACCGGGATCTGCGGCGGGGCTTCGCCGTCCGCGCGGCGCAGCGGCCATTCCTCGAGGCGGCCGGTGTTGGAGAAGCGGTAGTGCAGGCAGGTGTGCCGCAGCAGGTCTTCCGGGCAGCGTGGCGTGCCGTGGCGGGCGAAGTAGGTCGGCGAGCCGACCAGCTTCAACTGGAACTCGCCCAGTTCGCGCATGGACAGCCGCGAATCCACCGGCTGGCCGGTGCGCAGGACCACGTCGAAGCCTTCGTCGACGACATCCACCACGCGATCGCTGAAGTCGAGGTCTAGCTCGATGTCCGGATAGGCCTGCATGAAATCGGCGAGCGCCGGCAGGACCAGCCCGCTGACCAGCGGCAGGCTGACCCGCAGGCGCCCGCGCGGGGTCTCGCGGCTTTGCGACAGCTCCAGCTCGGTGGCTTCGATCTCGGCCAGGATGCGCCGGCTGCGCTCGAGGAACAGGCTGCCTTCGGCGGTCAGGGTGATGCTGCGGGTGCTGCGGTGGAACAGGCGCACGCCGAGCTTCTCTTCCAGGCGGGCGACCCGCTTGCCCACCGCCGAGGCGCTGACGCCGAGGGTCCGAGCGGCGCCGACGATGCTGCGGGTCTCGGCGACGCGGACGAAGACGGTGAAACCGCTGAGGCTGTCCATGCAAGGCTCCGATTACGGACATGAAGGTCCGGATAGAGCGGAACTCTATCCGTCTTTTTCCGCTTTTGCAGCGCTCTTAGCCTGTCCGCATCCTTCATCGTCCGCGGAGAGTCCTGCATGTCAGGTTTCGAACGAGGGCCAGGGCGCAGCCTGGCGGAACATGTCGATCAGGCGATCGAGGCGGCATTCGCCGACCAGCGCCTGGTGGGAGCGGTGGTACTGGTGGCGCACCGGGGGCAGTGGCTCTATCGACGGGCTGCCGGCCTGGCCGACCGCGAGGCCGGCCGGACAATGGGCGAGGACAGCCTGTTCCGCCTGGCCTCGGTGAGCAAGCCGATCGTCAGCGTCGCCGCCCTGAGCCTGGTGGACGAGGGCCGGCTGGCCCTCGATGAGCCGATCGCCGACTGGTTGCCGGCGTTCCGTCCGCGCCTGGCCGACGGCCGCGAGGCGCGCATCACGCCGCGGCAGTTGCTGAGCCACAGCGCCGGCCTCGGTTATCGCTTCCTCGAAGCCGACGCAGACGGCCTCTATGCCCGCGCCGGGATTTCCGACGGCATGGACCTGCCGGGCTTCGACCTGGCCGAGAATCTCCGTCGCCTGGCCTCCGTGCCCTTGCTCTACGAGCCCGGCCGCGCCTGGGGCTATTCGCTGGCCACCGACGTGCTCGGCGCGCTGGTGGCGCGGGTCGACGGGCGGCCGCTGGCGGAAGCGCTGCGGCAGCGGGTCGGGATTCCGGCCGGCATGCGCGACAGCGGCTTCCTCTGCGCCGACGCGCAACGCCTGGCGGCGGTCTACGTCAGCGACCGGCCACGCCCGCGGCGGATGGCCGAGCGGGAGACCGTCACGCCGTTCGAGGACTGCGTCGGCATTCGCTTCGAGCCGCGTCGGGCCTTCGAGCCGTCTGCCTATGCGTCTGGCGGGGCGGGGATGATCGGCAGCGCCGGCGACGTGCTGCGCCTTCTGGAGGTCCTTCGCCAGGGCGGCGCGCCGTTGCTGACGCCTGGCCTGGTGGAGGAAATGGGCCGCGACCAGGTACCCGGCCTGGAACTGCCGGCCAATCCCGGTTTCGGCTTCGGCCTGGGCTTCTCCGTGCTGCGTGACCCGGCCATCGCGCAATCGCCGGAGTCTCCCGGCACCTGGCGCTGGGGCGGCGCCTACGGGCATTCCTGGTTCGTCGACCGGGCCCGCGAACTGTCGGTGGTGGCGCTCACCAACACCCTGTTCGAGGGCATGTCGGGACGCTTCGTCAACGACCTGCGCGACGCCGTCTACCGTTCCGCGGAGGTGCGCTGATGGGACGCCGCGAAGCATTTCCGGAGAACGCCGGGGCCGCTGCGTCGGCCGTGGCGCCGCGGCTGCCGCTGAGCGCGTTGCTGGCGATGGCGATGTCCGGCTTCGTCGCCATTCTCAGCGAAACCCTGCCGGCCGGCCTGCTGCCGCAAATCGGCGCGGGGCTGGCGGTCAGCGAGGCGCTGGCCGGGCAGCTGGTCAGCGTCTATGCCCTGGGTTCGCTACTGGCCGCGTTGCCGGCGGCGAGCCTGACCCAGGGCTGGCGGCGGCGCCGGGTGCTGCTGCTGGCGCTGCTGATCTTCTTCGTCTGCAACAGCTTCACCGCCGTTTCCTCGGATTACCGCCTGACCCTGCTGGCGCGCTTCGGCAGCGGCGTCGCCGCCGGCCTCGCCTGGGGCCTGCTGGCCGGCTACGCGCGGCGCCTGGTGCCGCCGGAGCAGCAAGGGCGGGCGCTGGCGGTGGCCATGCTCGGTGCGCCGCTGGCGTTGTCGCTCGGCGTTCCGCTGGGCACCTGGCTGGGCGGCCTGCTCGGCTGGCGCTGGGCCTTCGGCCTGTTGTCGCTGACCGCGCTGTTGCTGGTCGGCTGGGTGCTGCACAGCGTGCCGGACTTCCCTGGCCAGCCGGCCGGGCGGCGCCTGCGCCTGCTCGGGGTGCTGCGCACGCCGGGCGTGCGTCCGGTATTGCTGGTGATCGTCGCCTGGGTGCTGGCGCACAACATCCTCTACACCTATATCGCGCCGTTCCTCGCCAAGGTCGGCCTGGGCGCCTCGGTGGACCTGGCCCTGCTGGTATTCGGCAGCGCCGCGGTGGCGGGAATCTGGCTGGTCGGCGCGCTGGTCGACCGGCACCTGCGGCGGATGGTCCTGGCCAGCCTGGCGCTGTTCGCCGTGGCGGCGCTGGCGCTGTGCCTGGGCGCTCGCTGGAGCTGGCTGGCGTTCGCCGGCCTGGCCCTCTGGGGACTGACGTTCGGTGGCGCGGCGACGCTGCTGCAGACCGCCTCGGCGGACGCCGCCGGGGAGGGCGCCGACCTGGCCCAGTCGATGATCGTGGTGGCCTGGAACCTGGCCATCGCCGGCGGCGGAGCGTTGGGCGGCATGGTGTTGCAGCGCTGGGGCAGCGAGATGCTGCCCTGGACCCTGCTGCCGCTGATCGGCCTGGCCGCGGCGCTGGCCTGGGGCAATGCCGCGCACGCGTTCCGCGTCGGCCCGCGCGGTTTCCCCAGGGCATCGTCCGAACGCCGGAAAGCGGCGGAATAGAGTGGCGCCGCCGGGCAAGGCAAAAAACGCGACGGGTCTTAGAACGTTTATTCACTTGGGTTATTTGGATAGGCCCGATTCGAATATCCATCGCGTCGAAATACCTGCCGCGACGATGCGCTCCTCCGTCATGCAGCGGAATCCGCTGTCATTGCGCCGAACGCCTTCGCTGCCTCGCCGGTAGCCGCCATGCAGCGCCCGGCGCGGCTGTTGCACCGGCATCTTGCCGGTGCGCCGGCGCTGCCTAGAATCGGCCCCAGTCGCACTTACCCCCGCTTCGCCTACAGGAGTTACCGCCATGATGAATGCCATGCAGATGCCGATGAACATGAATGCCGCCATGCCGATGATGCCCATGATGGGCATGCCGATGATGATGGCGAGCATGCAGTGCGAAACGATGGACGACGGCATGCTGTGCAAGATGATGCCGGCGATGGGCATGGACATGGGCCAGTTCCGCAACAGCGCCGAGATGATGGCGATGATGATGAACTGCGGCATGCCCATGATGATGCAGTGCGGCAACCTGGCGATGATGGGCATGTCCCAGGCCTGCATGGCGATGATGCCGACGATGGGCATGGGGATGGGCATGCCGATGATGGGCATGGCTCCGATGAAGTGCATGATGGAGTGCTCCATGCAGGGCGACGCCATGCACTGCAGGATGATGCCGATGCAGGGCATGGACATGGAGATGTTCAAGAACTGCTGCATGCTGATGGCGAAGATGATGGAGTGCGGCATGCCGATGATGATGAGTTGCAACGGCATGCCGATGATGTGCTGCACCTGCTGATCCGTCGCCGGATGGAAAAGGCCCGCCCGGGATGACCGGGCGGGCCTTTCTTCGTCCATGGCAGCAAGGCCGGGGTCAGTCCAGGCGCTCCGGGTAGGTCATCACCAGGTACGCCAGCGCTTCGCTATCGGCGGGGTTGCGGTAGCTGTGCGGCTGGTCGGCGTAGAACAGGATCGAGTCGCCGGTGGCGAGCAGGAAACGCTCTTCGTTGACCCGCACTTCCAGTACCCCTTGCGCCACCACCAGGTTCTCCTGGGTGCCGGGGGCATGGGCCTCGGCGTCTTCCTGGCCGAGGCCGCGCAGGCGCAGTTCGTAGAACTCCACCTGACGCGCCACATCGAAGGGGAACAGCGCGCGGCTGGTGAAGGCGCCGTCGGCGCTGACCAGGCGCTTGCTCTGTTGCGCCGGCAGCACGGCGACGCCGGCGAAGGCGCGATCGTCGAGGAAGGCTGCCACCGACACCTTGAGGCCCTGGGCGATCTTGCACAGCACCTTGATCGACGGCACGCTGCGCCCGGACTCGATCTGCGCCAGCATCGCCCGGCTGACACCGGAAATCCGCGCCAGGGCGTCCAGCGAGAGATTGCGCTTGCCGCGCAGGCGCAGCAGGTTGTGGGCGACGCGCTGGCCAATCAGATCATCGGGTTCGGTATGCACGCCGGCGGCCAGTTCCAGGTGGGCGACGCCATCGCTGGCGGGCAGGTTCATCGGTCAGGCCCGGCGGCTGCGCTCGTCGTGCCTGGCTGGCGGTTGCGGCACGGCGTAGCCGGCCCGCCAGGCGTACACCGCCCACATCATTTCGCCCAGGCGGCGTGCCTGGCGGCGCGAGCGGTAGCGGGCGAAATCGATGACGTTGTCGGTGCGGTCCATGAGGCATTCCTCGGGCGGCGGGTTCGATGGCAGCCAGACTATCCCTTCGCCGCTTAGAGCCATAAATACTAAGTTTTTATTTATTAATTCACTTTTGTGCTTACCAGGAACGCCGAACCGTACCGAGCAGCATATTTATATTCTTTAAAGGTATTTAAATTAATTTTCTTATTCCAATAAATTAAAGACTCTCGCGTACCTGCCGACCAATCGGCGCGCCGCACCGAATCCATGCCGCCTTGCGCGGTATTTCGTGCCCGGCGTGTCCGGGCTTGCGTGGGAGTCAGCGATGTCCGTTTCCCTTCCGGCGCCAGCGCGCGCCGACGTTCCCTTGCAGATCCGTGCCCTCGATGCCGCGTTCGGCGCCGAGGTGCTCGGCCTCGACCTCGGGTTGCCCCTGGCCGCCGAGGACTTCCGCCGTATCCACCGGGCGCACCTGGACCACCATGTGCTGGTGTTCCGCGAGCAGCGCATCACCCCGGCGCAGCAGATCGCCTTCAGCCGGCGCTTCGGTGAGTTGCAGATCCATGTGCTGAAGCAGTTCCTGCTCCCAGGGCATCCGGAGATCCTCATCGTTTCCAACATCGTCGAGAACGGCCAGCCCGTCGGTCTCGGCGATGCCGGCAAGTTCTGGCACTCCGACCTTTCCTATAAGGAGCTGCCGAGCCTCGGCTCGATGCTGCATGCCCAGGAGCTGCCGGAGGAGGGCGGCGATACTCTGTTCGCCGACATGCACAAGGCCTGGGACAGCCTGCCGGAGGCCCTGCGCAAGGCGATCGAGGGACGCACGGCGGCGCATTCCTATACCGCCCGCTACAGCGAACCGCGCTTCGAGGGCAACTGGCGGCCGACCCTGAGCGCCGCCCAGCTCGCCGAGGTGCGCGAAGTGGTCCATCCGATCGTGCGCACCCACCCGGAAAGCGGGCGCAAGGCGCTGTTCGTCAGCGAAGGTTTCACCACCCGCATCCTCGGCCTGCCGGCCGACGAGAGCGCCCAACTGCTCGCCGAGCTGTATGCGCACAGCGTGCGCCCCGAGCACATCTACCGGCATCGCTGGCAGGCGCATGACCTGGTGTTCTGGGACAACCGCTCGCTGATCCATCTCGCTGGCGGTTGCCCGGCCCACCTGCGGCGCAAGCTCTACCGCACCACCATCCAGGGCGACGCGCCGTTCTGACGACGGCGCGCGCTTCCCCCTTTTCGCCAGGAGCGTTTCCATGAACCGCATTCCCCGTTTCACCCGCCTGGTCGCCGCGCTCGGCCTGGGCCTGAGCCTCGCCACCACGCTGCTGGCCAGCCGGCCGGCGCAGGCCGAGGGCGAGATCCGCATCGCCGAGCAGTTCGGCATCGTCTACCTGCTGCTCAACGTGGTCCGCGACCAGCGCCTGATCGAAAAGCACGGCCAGGCCGAGGGCCTGCAAATCAAGGTCGACTGGACCCAACTGTCCGGCGGCGCGGCGGTCAACGATGCGCTGCTGTCCGGGGCGATCGATATCGCCGGTGCCGGCGTCGGTCCGCTGCTGACCATCTGGGACCGTACCCGCGGGCGCCAGAACGTCAAGGCGGTGGCCTCGCTGGGCAACTTCCCCTACTACCTGCTGAGCAACGACCCGCGGGTCAGGAGCATCGCCGACTTCGGCGCCGGGGATCGCATCGCCGTGCCGGCGGTGGGGGTTTCGGTGCAGTCGCGCTTCCTCCAGTACGCCGCGGCGAAACAGTGGGGCGACAAGCAGTTCGACCGCCTCGACAAGTACACTGTGGCGCTGCCGCACCCGGACGCCACCGCCGCGCTGGTGGCCGGCGGCACCGAGCTGACCGGGCATTTCTCCAACCCGCCGTTCCAGGACCAGGCGCTGGCCAACCCGAAGGTCCACGTGGTGCTCGACAGCTACGAGCTGTTGGGGCCGAATTCGCCGACCGTGCTGTTCGCCACGGAGAAGTTCCGCCAGGACAACCCGAAGACCTACCGGGCCTTCGTCGAGGCGCTGAAGGAAGCGGCGGCCTTCGCCCAGAACGACAAGGCGGCCGCCGCCGATACCTATATCCGGGTGACCGGGGCGAAGATCGACCGCGCCGCGCTGCTGAAGATCATCGCCAATCCGCGGGTGGAGTTCAGCGTCACGCCGAAGAACACCTATCCGCTGGCGGAGTTCCTCTACCGGGTCGGTGCGATCCGCAACAAGCCGGCTTCCTGGCAGGACTATTTCTTCCAGGACGGCGCGCCGTTGCAGGGGAGTTGAGACGCCGATGAACGCTGCCTCCCGCCAACCTTCCACGCTCCCCGCCGACGCCCTGCTGGCGGTGGACGGAGTCAGCCTCGAATACCGCACCCGCTCGCGCGTGGTGCGGGCCACCCAGCGGGTCAGCTTCGAAGTCGACCCGGCCGATCGCTTCGTCCTGCTCGGCCCGTCCGGCTGCGGCAAGTCGACCCTGCTCAAGGCGGTGGCTGGCTTCATCACGCCCAGCGAGGGCGAGATCCGCCTTCAGGGACAGGCGGTCAGGGCGCCCGGCCCCGACCGTATCGTGGTGTTCCAGGAGTTCGACCAGTTGCCGCCATGGAAGACCGTACGGCAGAACGTGCTGTTTCCCTTGCGGGTGTCCGGCCAGGTGGCGCGCGACGAGGCCGAGCGACGCGCCGACGAATGCCTCGAGAAGGTCGGCCTGGCGGGCTTCGCCGAGGCCTACCCGCACACGCTGTCCGGGGGCATGAAGGCGCGGGTGGCGATCGCCCGGGCGCTGGCGATGCAGCCGAAGATCCTGCTGATGGACGAGCCGTTCGCCGCGCTGGACGCGCTGACCCGGCGAAAGATGCAGGAAGAGCTGCTGCGCCTGTGGGAAGAGGTGCGTTTCACCCTGCTGTTCGTCACCCATTCCATCGAGGAGGCGTTGGTGGTGGGCAACCGCATCCTGCTGCTCTCGCCGCACCCGGGGCGGGTCCGGGCCGAAGTGCACGGCCACCCGTTCGGGCTGCACAGCCTGGGCGGCGAAGCGCTGCAAGCCGCGGCGCGACGCATCCACCGCTTGCTGTTCGACGAGGGCGGCGAACCGACGGCGGCCGAGACGCTCGACTTCGCCGATATCCGGCTGGCCCACTGAGCAGAGGAACCGATCGATGAGTCGAGTCACGCGCGTCCGCGAAGAATACGAAATCCAGCTCGAACCCCTGCTGGAGGTCCCCCTGGAGCGGCGCCTGCCCCTGGGCCAGCGTCTCTGGCAACAGGGCTGGCTGCGCAAGGGGCTGATCCTGGCGCTGCTGGCGCTGGCCTGGGAGCTGGCGGCGCGGGTCCAGGGCAACGACCTGCTGCTGCCAGGCTTCCTGCAGACGGCCAGGGCCCTCGGCGAGGGCCTGGCCAGCGGCGAACTGCCGGCCAAGGCGGGGATCTCCCTGCTGGTGCTGTTCAAGGGCTACCTGCTGGGGATCGTCCTGGCCTTCGTTCTGACCAGCCTGGCGGTCTCCACGCAGTTGGGCCGCGACCTGCTCGGGACCCTCACGGCGATGTTCAACCCGCTGCCGGCGATCGCGCTGCTGCCGCTGGCGCTGCTCTGGTTCGGCCTGGGCCAGAACAGCCTGATCTTCGTGCTGGTGCATTCGGTGCTCTGGGCGCTGGCGCTGAACACCTATGCCGGTTTCCTCGGTGTCTCGGAGACCCTGCGCATGGCCGGGCGCAACTACGGCCTGCGCTTCGTCCTGCTGATCCTGGTGCCGGCGGCGCTGCCGTCGATCCTCGCCGGGCTGAAGATCGGCTGGGCCTTCGCCTGGCGCACGCTGATCGCCGCGGAACTGGTGTTCGGCGCGAGCAGCGGCAGGGGCGGGCTCGGCTGGTACATTTTCCAGAACCGCAACGAGCTGTACACCGACAAGGTATTCGCCGGCCTGGCGGTGGTGGTGCTGATCGGCCTGCTGGTGGAGAACCTGGTGTTCGGCAGCATCGAGCGCCTCACGGTGAAGCGCTGGGGAGTGCAACGCTAGGGCGGCGGACGGGTGGAGTGTTACGGCAACTTTCTCGGCAACTGTTGCGCTGGCGCGGCGGCAAAGCGGAGTAACGTCTTGCCCGCACCCACTTCAAAGGATGGAACGAATGTCGCTCTCCGTGGATCTGCTGCTGGCGTTCTCCCTGTTCGCCTTCGTCACCTCCGTCACGCCCGGTCCGAACAACACCATGCTGCTGGCCTCGGGGGTCAACTTCGGTTTCGTCCGCTCCATCCCGCACATCCTCGGGATCAGTTGCGGCTTCTTCATCATGGTGATGGCGGTGGGCTTCGGCCTGGGCACGGTGTTCGAGGCCTACCCGGTGCTGTACACCATCCTGCGCTACGTCGGCGCGGCCTACCTGCTGTACCTGGCCTGGAAGATCGCCACCTCCGGCCCGGCCGGCAACGACCCGGAGGGACGTGGCAAGCCGTTGAGCTACTGGGGCGCGGCGGCGTTCCAGTGGGTCAACCCGAAGGCCTGGGTGATGGCGGTCGGCGCCATCAGCACCTACACCCCGTTGCAGGGCTACTTCACCAACGTGGTGGTGATCTCGACGGTCTTCGCCCTGATCAACGCGCCGACCATCGGAATCTGGGCCGGTTTCGGCAGCATGCTGCGCAACGTGCTGCGCGATCCGCGCTGGCTGCGGGTGTTCAACGTAGGGATGGCGCTGCTGTTGGTCGCGTCGCTGTACCCGATCCTGGCGGAAAATCATTCGGCCTGACCTGTCACCACCCTATCAGTTGTATTAGCTCGTAACTCGTCGCCATTTCGTGAAGAGTTTTTCGCTCGGTGCCCAGCCTCGGAAGGGGGAGAGCGATGCAGGAGCGACATGGCTTACCGTTACGCAGCTTTTCGTCGGGCAAGGCGCTGACCGCGGGACGCGCAGCGCGCCCGGAGGTTGCGCAGGAGCGACGCTACCTGCAAGGCGCCCCGCTGGGGTTGGAACTGCCGGGGCGGATCGCCTTGCGCGACCCGCATTGCGCCTGGCAATGGTTCGAGCCGGAGGCGGCCGCGCAAGCGTTCCCGGCGGCGCACTGGCTGGCGGCGTTCCTGGTACTGCTGGGACGCTACGGCAACGAAGAGATCACCCTGGGTTTTCCCGAACCGATCACGGTGCGCGGGCGGCAGGCGCCCGCGCTGCTGCGTTCCGCCTACCGGGCGCTGGAGTCGTCCGCCGAACGTAGCGCGCGGCTGGCGGAAGAACTCGACGATGCCCGGCGGCAGCTCTCCGCCGAGGGCCAGGAGCGTGTCGCCCTGGCCGGGCGCTGCGCGGTCCAAGTGCTGGCGGCGCGACCGACGGCGAGCAGCCCCGGCTGGCTGGCCCTGGTGCTGGCGGCGGACGGCAGCGTCGGCCTGGCTCTGCGCGATCCCCAGTACGACGGATTGCGGCGCATCGCCGGCCATCTCGCGCGCCTGGCGCGCGGCCTGGTCGACGCCCAGGCCTGCGTCGGCCGGCTGCCCTGGCTGGACGCCGACGAAGAGCGCCGTTTGCAGGCCCTGCGCAGCGAGCCCCAGGCCGCGCCGCCGCGCGGCGTACTCCACCATCTGTTCGAGGCCCAGGCGCGGCGCACGCCGCAGCGCATCGCCGTGCACGCCGCCGACCGCAGCCTCAGCTATGCCGAGCTGGAGCGCGAAAGCGCCGCGCTCGCCGCGCGCCTGCGCGCCGCCGGGGTGGCTCCGGAGCAGCGGGTCGGGGTCTGCCTGCGGCGCGACAGCGGCCTGCTGGTCGGCCTGCTCGGCGTGCTCCGCGCCGGCGGTTGCTACGTCCCGCTGGACCCGGCCTATCCGGAGGAACGGGTGGCCTACATGCTCGACGACGCCGACTGCCTGCTGGTGCTGGTCGACGCGAGCACCCGCGAGCGGGTCGCCGCGCTGGGCCGGCCATGCCTGGCGCTGGAGGAGGGCGGCGACCAGGCGAACGACCTGGCGTCGCCCGCGAGCGAGGTCGGCGCAGACCACCTCGCCTACATCATCTATACCTCCGGATCCACCGGACGCCCCAAGGGCGTCGCCATCGAGCACGGCAGTGCCCATGCCTTCCTGCGCTGGGCCGGCCAGCACTACGCCGCCGAAGAGTGGAACGGGGTGCTGGCGGCGACCTCGGTGTGCTTCGACCTGTCGGTCTACGAGCTGTTCGGCACCCTGGCCGAAGGCGGCACGCTGCACCTGGTGGAGAACCTGTTCAGCCTGCCGGACTACCCGCGCCGCGACGAGATCAGTCTGCTCAATACCGTGCCCTCGGTGTGCGCCGCGCTGCTCGCCCTCGGCGACCTGCCGGGCGGGGTGCGCACGCTGAACCTGGCCGGCGAACCGCTGCGCGGCCACCTGGTGCGACAGATTCGTGGCCAACCCCAGGTACGGCGCCTGGTCAATCTCTACGGGCCGACCGAGGACACCACCTATTCGACGGTGCACGAACTGGACCTGCACGCCGAAGCGCTCGACGAGCCGCCCATCGGCCGACCGCTGCCCGGCACCACGGTGGAGGTGCTCGACGGCTTCGAGGCGCCGCTACCGCTGGGCGTGGCCGGGGAGCTGTACCTCGGCGGCATCGGCCTGGCGCGTGGCTATTTCGGCAAGCCGGAGCAGACCGCCGAGCGTTTCCGCGTCGATCCGGGCAGCGGCGAGCGCCGCTATCGCACCGGCGACCGCGTACGCATGCGCGAGGACGGCGTGCTGGAACACCTCGGCCGGCTCGACGACCAGGTCAAGTTCAACGGCTTCCGCATCGAGCTGGGCGAGATCGCCTCGTGCCTGGCGAGTTTTCCCGGGGTGAGCGAAGCCTGCGCCATGCTCACCGAGGACAGCGCCGGCCTGCGTCGGCTGGTCGGCTACCTGGCGGCGCCGTTCGCCCCGCCGCTCCAGGCGCTGAACGAGCACCTTGGGCAAAGCCTGCCGCACTACATGTTGCCGTCGGCGTTCGTGGTCCTGACGGAGCTGCCCAAGACGCTCAACGGCAAGATCGACCGCAAGGCCCTGCCGCGTCCCCAGGCGACCGACGCCGAGCCGCAGGCGCTGCCCGGCGATCCGCTGGAACAGGCGCTGCACCAGGCCTGGCAGGCGCAGCTTGGCGCGCCGCCGCGCGCCGGGCAGGGTTTCTACGCCGCCGGCGGCGATTCCCTGCGGGCGGTGCACCTGCTCGCGACGCTGCGCCAGCGACTGTCCCGCCGCGTACCGTTGCAGGCGTTCGCCGGTGGCCCGGCGACCCCCGAGGCCCTGCTGGAATTGCTGCGCCAGGCCGCGCCCGAGGGCGACGAGCCGGAGCCGAGCGCCGGCGCCGCCGGGCTGAGCCTCGCCGAACGGCGCCTGTGGGTGGCCCAGCAACTGGCGCCGGAGGACACCTCCTACAACCTGCTGGCCCACCTGCGCATAGTCGGCGCCACGGCCGACGCCATCGAACAGGCCTTGCGCCAGTTGCTGGAACGGCATGTGGCGCTGCGCCGGCGTGTCGAAACGGGCGTCGACGGGCCGCAGCCGCATGCGCTGGCGGCGCATGCGGTGCCCCTGCAACGCCTGCTGGCGAGCGACGCCGCCCACGCCGAGCGGCTGCTGGAGGATGGCGTGCGCCGTGAGGGCGCGCGAGTCTTCGACCTCGCCCACGAGGCGCCGGCGCGCCTGCTGCTGGTCGTCACCCGCGACAGCGCGCGCGCCGACCTCCTGCTCAGCGTCCATCACTACGCCTTCGACGATGTGTCGCTGGCGGTCTTCGCCGCGGAGCTGAAGACGCTGCTCGATGGCGGCCGCCTGGCCGCGCTCGCCAGCACGCCGGAACAGGTCGCCGCCCGCGAGCGCGCGGCGTTGGCCTCGGGCCGCCTGGAGCGCGTCGCCGAGCGCTGGGCGGAGCGTCTGTTGCCGCTGGCGAAGGCTCCCGGCGCCGCGGCGGCGCGCCGGGAGGAGCGCGGCGGGCGCGCCGGCCAGCGCCTCGCCCTGCCGGTTTCCGCCGCCGCCCATGCCGCCTGCCGGACGCTGGCCGAACGCGCCTCGGTAAGCCCGTTCAGCGCTGCGCTGCAAGCCTTCGCCGAAGTGCTCGGCGCCGAACTGGGCGTCGACGACCTGCTCGTCGGCGTGGCCCTGGCCGGGCGTTCGCGCCTGGAAATGCAGGGGCTGGTCGGCTGCTTCGTCAACCTCCTGCCGCTGGTGGTCGGCCTGCGTCCGGGGCAGTCCGCGGAGTGGCGCCTGCGCCAGGTCGGCCATGACCTGCTGGAACTGCTCGAACACCAGGACGTGCCCCTCGAATGCGTGACCCAGGCCCTGCACCAGCGCGGCGCCAGCGGCCTGCCGATCCGCATCGCCTGCGGCGCGCACAACGGTCGGGCGGCCCCGGCGGTGGATGCCGGGGTGCGCGTCGAAGCCGACTTCATCCCGGTGCCCGGCGCGCGCCTGGACCTGACGCTCTGGCTGGAAGACCAGCCGCAGGGCTGGCTGGCGGTCTGGACCGGGGCCAGCGCGATCTTCGACCTGCACCGCATCGAGCGCCTGCACCAGGCCTGGGAGCGGCGCCTGCTGGCGAACGCCGGCGAACCTACCTCGAAACGCATGTCGCCGGAGGGCTGCAACGCTTCCTGACGACTCGAGTCCCCCACGGAGAACAGCGATGGAACGAACAGCTCCCAGTCTCACCGGTCGCGGCTTCGCCCGGCCGCGCAATCTCACCCCGCGCAGCAGCGAGGCGCTGGTGCGGCGCCCGGCGGCGGAGCGCGACGGCCTGCCGCTGCTGATCGAGGCACAGGCTCCCGGCCTGTCCCTGGCCGACTGGATTCGCGAGCAGGGCCAGTCCCTGCACGACGACCTGAACCTGGCTGGCGGCCTGTTGCTGAGAGGCTTCGAGGTCGACTCGGCGGAGCGCTTCCGCGCAGCCGCCGCTGCCTTCGCCCCGCAACTGCTCGACTACAAGGAGCGTTCCTCGCCGCGCAGCCAGGTCAGCGGCGAGGTCTACACCTCCACCGAGCATCCGCTGGACCAGCCGATCTTCCTGCATAACGAGCAGTCCTATACCGCCGACTGGCCGCTGTACATCATGTTCCATTGCCAGGTGGCGCCGCTCGAAGGCGGCGCCACCCCGGTGGCGGCCAACCGGTTGGTGCTCCGCCACCTGCCGGACGAATTGCTGGAGCGCTTCGAGCGCCTGGGCATCCTCTACGTGCGCAACTACCGCGCTGGCCTCGGCCTGTCCTGGCGCGAAGCGTTCCAGACCGACAGCCGCGCCGAGGTCGAGGCGTTCTGCGCTGAGCACCGGATCGCCCATGCCTGGATCGGCGACGAGCACCTGCGCACCTGGCAGAGGCGCGCGGCGTTCCAGCGCCACCCGCATACCGGCGAGCGCCTGTGGTTCAACCACGGCATGTTCTTCCATGCCAGCAGTCTCGAGCCGGGCCTGCGCGATGCGCTGTTGCGCAGCGTCGCCGAGGAAGACCTGCCGTACCAGACCTACTACGGCGATGGCAGCCCGATCGAGGCGCAGACTCTGGCGACCATCCGCAGCGCCATAGACCGCGAGACGCGGCGCTTCGACTGGCGCGTGGGCGACGTGCTGATCCTTGACAACATGCTCGCCCAGCACGGCCGCGAGCCGTTCCGCGGGCCGCGCCGGATCCTCACCATCATGTCCACGCCGTATTCCGGCCTGGCCTCCGCCGATGTCCCGCCGACACCTTCGCGCCTGGCGCTCGGAGGTGCCGCATGAGCGCCTCGTTCAGCGCGCCGCGCCTGCGCCCGCGGCAGCTCTCGGCCGGCGACCTGGTGGAGGAGAGCCTGCTCGACCCGGCCAACGGCTACCTGCGCATCGTCCGTGCGCGCCAGCCGGGCATGGACCTGCGGCAATGGATCGCCGCCGCCGGCGCAGGGCTGCGCGACAGCCTGCTGCGGCACGGCGGCATCCTGTTCCGTGGCTTCGCGGTGGACGGCGCGGAGGGCTTCTCCCAGGCCGTGCAAGGCTTTTCGCCGAACATGCTCGACTACCTGGAGCGCGCGGCGGCGCGCCAGGAAGTGGCGCACCGGGTGTTCACTTCCACCGAGTTCTCGCCGGATGGCTGGATTCCGCCGCACCACGAAATGTCCTACTCGCACAACTGGCCGAGCTACATCCACTTCTACTGCCAGACGCCGCCCGCCACCCAGGGCCGCACGCCCCTGGCCGACGAGCGCCGGGTCAGCGCCCGGATACCCGAGGCGATCAGGCAGCGCTTCCTCCGCCATGGGGTGTGCTACGTGCGCAACTACGGGCCGGAGATCGACCTGACCTGGCAGGAAGGCTTCCAGACCGACAGTCGCGCCGAGGTCGAGGCCTACTGCCGGCAGACCGGTACCCAATGGACCTGGCTCGACGACCAGCGCCTGAATACCCGCCAGGTACGCCAGGCGATGGTGCGCCACCCGCTCAGCGGCGAGACGCTGTGGTTCAACCACGCGCACATGTTCCATGTCTCCAACATGCCGCCGGCCCTGGCCCGGGCCTTGCTCGACGAGGTCGGCGAACAGGGCCTGCCGCGCAACGCCTACTACGGCGACGGCAGCCCGATCGAGGCGGAGGTGCTGGACACCATCCGCGCCGCCTACCGCGAGGAAACCCGCGCGTTTGCCTGGGAGCGCGGCGATGTCCTGATGCTCGACAACTTCATCAGCGTCCACGGCCGCGAGCCGTACACCGGCGAGCGCAAGGTGCTGGTGGCGATGACCGACCTGCATGTCCACCAACCCTGAACCCGTGCGAGGGATAGCCATGAGTGCGTCAGAAGACCTGCAATCCGCTGTGCAACCGGCCGCGAGCGAAGCGCTCGAAGGATTCCCGCTGTCCCCCTTGCAGACCCGCGCCTGGCGCCGTCATGCCGAGCGGCCGGAAAATACCGTTGTCGGCGTGCGCCTGCACGCCCCGGCCGATCCCGCGGCGACGCTGGAGCGGCTGCGCCGGGCGCTGGACGGCGAGGCGCAACTGCGCGTGGCCTACCGGACGATGCCGGGCATGAGCCTGCCGGTGCAGGTACTGGATGGACGCGCGGCCGATCTGCTGGTCGAGCGCCTGCCGGGAGACGGCGACTGGGCCGGGCGCTTCGCGCGCGAAAGCGCACGTCTCGCCGCTGCCCCCCTGGGCGGGGAAGGCCAGCCGGTGCTGGCGCTCGGCCTGCTGCTGGACGCCGCCGGAGAGACGCTCCAGGGGCTGTTGCTGGCGGCGCCGGCGTTCGTCGTCGATGCGGCCAGCCTGGCGGCGCTGCTGCGCCGCGGCCTGGGGCAGGCCGGCCCGGCGAGCGCGGACGAGGGGGCCGAGGCGCTGCTGTTCCAGCATTTCTCCGAATGGGCCAACGAGGCGCTGGCCGGCGAAGACGGCGAAAGCGCCAGCGGCTACTGGCGCGAGCAGGCGGCCGCTGCGGCGGAGAATCCGCTGGCGCTGGCGGACGACCTGGGCGAAGGCGAGTGGACGGCGCGGCGCCTGCTGCCGCGCGCGCTGCTCGAACGCCTGGCCGCCAACGGCTTGCCGGAGGCGGCCGCCCTGCTGGCCTGGACCCAGGTCGCCGGGCAGTTCCAGGGCGACGAGGGACTGCCGCTGGAAATGGCGCGACTGGTCTCGGGGCGCCTGTTCAACGAGTTCGCCGAGCTGGCCGGACCGTTCGCCGGGGTCGTGCCGCTGTGCCTGGAGAATGTCCGCGCGGGCAGCGTCGGCGAGCGGCTCGACGCCCTCCAGGCGGCGATTCTCGCCCAGGAGGAGGCAGCGGCCCTGCGCGATCCCTTTGCCCCCGACTGGCCGCTCGCCGAGTTGGGCTTCGCCTGGCTGGCGGGCGAACTGGATGGCGCCGGGGTGGCCGAGCTGGATTGCCGGCAGCCGCCGCTGGGCGGGTTCCTCGAGTTGCAGGTGCTGCCCCACGGCGAAGGCCGGCTGGCCAGCCTGCGGGTCCGCCGCGACCATGACGGAACGCTGGCCGGGCGCTTGCTCGACGCCTGGGTCGAATGCCTGGAAAGCATCGCCGCCGACAGGCAACTGCCACTGGCCGGGCTGCCGTTGATCGGCGCGGCCGAGCGCGAGCGCTACCAGGCCTGGCAGGGCGAGCGCGTGGAGCCCGCGCCGGTGGAATCCCTGGTGGCCGCGTTCGATCTGCGCGCCGCCCTGCAGCCGCAGGCGCCGGCGTTGCTGGATGCCCACGGCAGCCTGGATTTCGCCACGCTGTGCGCGCGCAGCGAAGCGGTCGCCGAAGCGCTGCTGGCTGCCGGCGTGCGGCCCGGCCAGGCGGTGGCGGTGATGACCGGGCGCAACCGCGAGGCGATCGTCGCCCTGCTCGGGGTGATGCGCGCGGCGGCGGTGTACACCCCGGTCAATCCGGAGTTTCCGGCGGCGCGGGTGGAGCGGATGCGCGAAGCGGGCGGGATCGTCTTCGCCCTTGCCGATGCCGAGTGCGCCGGGCGCGCCCGCGAGGCCTTCGCCGGGGCCTGCCTGGACCTGTCGACGCTGCCGCTTGCCGGCAGCGGCATGAGCCTGCCGGCGCCGGGCGGGCGCGATGCGGCCTACATGATCTTCACCTCGGGCACCAGCGGCCAGCCCAAAGGCGTGGTGGTCGAGCACGCCAGCGCGCTCAACCTGTCCCAGGCCCTGGCGCGCACGGTATACGCAAACGTGGTGGGCGAGGGCCTGCGGGTGACGGTCAACGCGCCGTTCTCCTTCGACTCCTCGATCAAGCAGATTCTCCAGTTGCTCTCCGGCCATTGCCTGGCCCTGGTGCCGCAGGAGGTGCGCAGCGATCCGCAGCGGATGCTGGGGTTCCTCGAAGAACGGCGCATCGACGTGCTCGACTGCACCCCGTCGCTGTTCCGCCTGCTGCTCCAGGCCGGCCTCGACGATGCCCACCCGGCGCTGCCCGGGCGCATCCTGGTAGGGGGCGAGCGCTTCGACGAAGCGTCCTGGGAGGTCGCCGCCGGCTGGCGCCGCTGCCAGGTGTTCAATCTCTACGGTCCTACCGAAGCCACGGTGAACGCCAGCCTGGCGCGGGTCGCCGAGCATGCGCGGCCGACCATCGGCCGCGCCCTGGCCAACGTCGATCTGCATGTGGTCGATGGCCTCGGTCGTCGCAAGACCCGTGGCGCCAGCGGCGAACTGTGGATCGGCGGCGCCGGGGTGGCGCGCGGCTATGCCGGCGACGCCGGCGAGGCGGCCGGGCGCTTCCTCGAGGAGGGCTGGCCGGGCAGCGGCCGCCTGTACCGCAGCGGCGACCTGGTGCGCTGGCGCGCCGATGGTTGCCTGGAGTTCCTCGGGCGGATCGACGAACAGGTGAAGATCAACGGCTACCGCATCGAACTGGGCGAGATCCGCAGCGCGTTGCTGGAACACCCGGCGCTGGGCGAGGCGGCGGTACTCACCGACGAGGCCGATGCGGCCGAGCCGGGCGCGGATCGCCGGATCGTCGCCTTCGTCACCGCCGCCGGGGAGACCGCGGACGAGTCCTGGCTGGAAGTCGACCTGCCCAGCGGGCACCGGGTCGCCGGACTGAACCTCAACGAAACCGAGTACGTCTACCAGGAAATCTTCGTCGACGAGGTCTACAGCCGCGACGGCATCGTCCTGCCGCCGGATGCGGTGGTCCTCGACGTCGGTGCCAACATCGGCCTGTTCTCGCTGTACATCGCCAGCCGCGCGCCGCGCGCGCGAGTGGTCGCCTTCGAGCCGCTGGCACCGATCCGCCGGCGCCTGGAGGCCAACCTCGGACGCTACGCACCGCAGGTCGAGGTATTCGGCATCGGCCTGTCCGACGCCGAGCGCGAGGAAACCTTCACCTACTATCCGGGCTACTCGACCTTCTCCGGGATCGCCGAGTACGCCGACGCCAGCGGCGAACGCGACGTCATCCGACGCTACCTGAGCAACCAGGGCGAGGAGGGCGGGGCCAACCTGCTGCTGGACAACATCGACGAAATCCTCGACGACCGCCTGCGCGCCGAAGCCCACCGCTGCCGCCTGCGCCGCCTCGACCAGGTGATCGGCGAACTGGGCCTGGAGCGTATCGACCTGCTGAAGATCGACGTGCAGCGCGCGGAAATGGATGTGCTGCTCGGTCTCGACGATGCGGCGCTGGCCAAGGTCCGGCAGATCGTCCTGGAGGTCCATGACAAGCGCGACGGTGCCACCGCCGGCCGCGCCGATGCCTTGAGCGACCTGCTGCGCCGCCATGGCTTCGAGGTGAGCATCCGTCAGGACGCGCTGCTGGAGGGTACCGACCGTTACAACTGCTACGCGGTGCGCCTGGGCTATGCCGAGTCGCTGGCCGAGCGCATCGACTGGCGTGCGCTCGCGCCGCGCCCCGCCGCGGCCCTTGGCGGCGAGCTGAGCGAGCAGGCCCTGCGTGGCTTCCTCGAGGCGCGCCTGCCGGCCTACATGCTGCCGAGCCGGATCGCCCGGGTCGAACGCCTGCCGCTGACCGCCGAAGGCAAGCTCGACCGTCGCGCGCTGTTGGCGGCGCTGGCCGCCGAGGCGGCCGCGCAGCCCCTGGAAGCGCCGGCCAATGCCACCGAGGCGGCCCTCCTGGATATCTGGAAGAGCGTGCTGAAACGCCCGGCGATCGGCGTCAGCGACAATTTCTTCCAGGTCGGCGGCGACTCCATCCGCCTGATCCAGATGCAGGTCATGGCGCGCCAGGCCGGGCTTGCCTTTACCCTGCGCGACGTGTTCAACCACCAGAGCATCCGCGAACTGGCGCGCCTGCTGGCCGCTCCGGCGAGCCCGGCGGATGCGCTCGGGACCTCGGCGCCGCAGACGCTGGAGCCGTTCGCCCTGTTGTCGGCGGCGGAACGCAAGCGCCTGCCGGAGGGGCTCGACGACGCCTATCCGATGACCAGCCTGCAACAGGGCATGCTCCTGCAAAGCGAGGCCAGCGGCGATCCACGGCTGTTGCACAACGTCGTCCTGCACGAGGTGCATGGACGCCTGGACAGCGAGTTGCTGGCGCGCGCCTGGGCGATCCTGATCGGCCGCCACGCGATCCTGCGTACCGGCTTCGACCTGCACGGCGGCCAGGCGCCCTTGCAATGGGTCCACCCGGCCGTGGCGGTCGCCGCCGAAGTGCCGGTGCACGACCTGCGCGGCCTCGATGAGGAAGCCCGGCGCCTGCGCCTGCGTGCCTGGATCGAGGAAGAGCAGGCCACCCCGTTCGACTGGAGCCGCCCACCGCTGGTGCGCCTCGCCGCGCTGGCGCTGGACGAGCGGCGCTTCGCCCTGGGCGTCGCCGAACACCATAGCGTGCTGGACGGCTGGAGCCTGCAAAGCCTGGTGGACGAGCTGCTGGCGGTCTACGCCGACCTCCTCGCCGGTGTCGTCGCGCGGGAAGCGGAAGCGCCCGCGGTAGGTTTCCGCGACTACGTGGCGCTGGAGCGCGAGGCCGAGGCCAACGCCGCCTCGGCGCTGTTCTGGCTCGACTACCTGGCCGGTGCCCGTTACCGGCCGTTGCCCGGCCTGGCGGAGGAGGGGCCCCGGCGGATGGCGGCGGTCCGCGTGGACGTGCCGGCCGACAGCCTGCCGCGCTTGCGCACCCTGGCCGAACGCAGCGGCTTGCCCTTGCGTTCGTTGCTGCTGGCGGCGCATGGCCGGGCGTTGTGCCGCTTCAGCGATGCCGACGAAGTGGTCACCGGCTTCGTCAGCCACGGGCGCCCCGAGGAGCCGGGAGCGGACCGCCTGCTCGGCCTGTTCCTGAATACCCTGCCGTGCCGGCTGTCGGCTTCCGTCGATCTGCTCGACAGCGCCCGTCGCGCATTCGACTACGAGCGCGCGAGCCTGGAGCATCGGCGCCATCCGCTGGCGGCGATTCGCAGGCGCAACCGCGAGTTGCGCCTGGACAGCCTGTTCAACTTCGTCGATTTCCACCAGGACGACGCCGCGCCGGCGGCGGGAGTAAGGCACGGCGGCATCCTCGACCAGGTGGTGGTGGACGTCGACGTGCCGCTGGCGGTGGACTTCGAGGTGGCCGGCGAACGCCTCGAGGTGGGCTTCCAGTACGCCGCCGGACGTTTCCCCGCCGAGCGCGCCGAGGCATTGGCCGACGCCTACCGCGAGGCGTTGCTGGCGCTGCTCGAGGACCCGGCGCAGCCGCCCGCGGCGGTCCAGTCCGAGGACAGCGTGGAGCTGCGGCGGGTGCTCAAGGTGTTGTCCCGGGTGCTCGGCCGGCCGCTGGCGACCGACCAGGGCTTCGCCAGCGCCGGCGGGCATTCGCTGCTGGGCGTGCAGGCGATCGCCGAATTGCGCCGGCTGACCGGCAGGCAACTGAGCCTGGGGCTGTTGCAGGGCGATCCGGATGCCCGCGAAGTGGTGCGCCGCTGCCATGCCGCCGACGCGCCGCCGTTGCCGCCCGCCACCGAGCGCGCCCGGGCCCTGTGGCTGCAGCGCAGCGGGAGCGCGCAGCCGCGCCTGCGCCTGATCGCGCTGCCGCCCGCGGGCGGCAACGCCGGCACTTTCCGCGGTTGGGACGCGCGCCTGCCGGCGGACGTGGAGCTGCTGGCGATCCAGTATCCGGGGCGCCAGGAACGCCAGGACGAGCCATTCGTCACCGATGTAGAGGCCATGCTCTGTGCCATCGACGACGCGCTCCTGCCATTGCTCGACCGTCCGTTCGCCCTGGTCGGCGCCAGCCTCGGCGGCATGCTCGCCTACGAACTGGCGGCACGCCTGGAAAGCCTGCACGGCCTGCGCGCCAGGCAGTTGTTCGTGATCAGCAGCCGCGCTCCGGGGCCGGACCTGGAATACCCGCGCTTCCATGCGATGGGCGACGCCGAGTTGCTGCGAACCCTGCGTGAGTACGACGTGCTGCCGCTGGAAGTGCTCGACGACCCGGAGCTGCGCGAGATCAGCCTGGCTACCCTGCGCGCCGATTCGCGCCTGGCCGCCGACTATCGCTACCGGCCGCGCGAGCCGTTGGCCATACCGATCACCGCGATCCTCGGCGAGCAGGACCCGGGCGTCTCCAGGGCGGCCATCGACGGCTGGCGGCGGCACGCCAGCCGCTACGAGCTGGAGACCCTGGCCGGCGGCCACGGCCTGGTGGTGACGGCGGCGGAGGAGGTCTGCGCGATCCTGCGGCAGCGCCTGGCGGCCGATGTGCCTGGCGGCGTGCCGGCGAACCTGGCAACCTGAACCGCCGGCCCCTGCCGCCCGCCTGGCGGCAGGGGCCGGTGCCGTCCGTCTTCATTCGAGGTTGCCCATGGTTCTGCGCGAATACACCCAACGCCACCGGCTCGACGCCGTCGCCCCGGCCGACTACCACCGCCATCTGCCGGAGCAGGTCGCGCGCGGCCTGCCTTCCGCCGAGCTGGTGGTGTTCCGCGTCGCCGACGAGCATTCCGACACCGCGGCGTTCAGCGCACGCTACGGCTTTGGCCTGGAGGACTGCGCCAACACCCTGGTCCTGCGCTACAAGCGCGACGGCGCCGAAGGCTATGCCGCGGTGGTCAACCTGGGCTCGCGGCGGCTCGACGTGAACGGCGCGGTCAAGGCGCTGCTCGGGGCCCGCCGGCTGTCCTTCGCCGCCCGCGAGGTCGCCACCGAGCTGACCGGCATGCAGTTCGGCGGCATCACCGCGTTCGGCTTGCCCGAAGGCATGCCGCTGCTGGTCGACGCGGCGGTCTTCGAACGGCCGTTGGTGGTGATGGGCGCCGGGGTCCGCGAGACCAAGCTGCTGCTGTCCCCGGCACTGCTGAAAGACCTTCCCGGAGTGGTGGTCGCCGAACTCAGCGAAGCCGGTTGAACCCGCCGCGACTCTGCCAATTGTGGTAGGTGAAGCCTTCCGCCGTCTCTGCAACCATGCCCCCGCCCTGATCGCGACAAACGCCGGAATGCCCTGCGGTAGACGTTCGCGCCTGTGTTTCGAGGCGTTCGCGGCGGCCACGGCGGCGGTTCGTCGGACAGCCCCTCCGGATGCGTTTCCTACCTTCATCCGAGGAGCGGTAAATGATCAGGATCGACTTTTCCCAGTTGCACCAGGCCCGCGAAGATGCCGCGGCGGCCATGCCGAGCATCGCCGGCAAGAAGATTCTCATGGGCTTCTGGCACAACTGGCCGGCCGGCGCCGCCGACGGCTACCAGCAGGGCTCGTTCGCCAACATCGCGCTGGAAGACGTGCCGAGCGAGTACAACGTGGTCGCCGTGGCCTTCATGAAAGGGCGCGGCATCCCGACCTTCCAGCCATACAACCTGTCCGACGCGGAGTTTCGCCGCCAGGTCGGCGTGCTCAACGCCCAGGGCCGCGCGGTGCTGATCTCGCTGGGGGGCGCCGACGCGCACATCGAGCTGCACGCCGGGCAGGAGCAGGCGCTGGCCGCCGAGATCGTCCGCCTGGTGGAAACCTACGGTTTCGACGGCCTGGACATCGACCTCGAGCAGAGCGCCATCGACCTGGCCGACAACCAGCGGGTGCTGCCGGCGGCCCTCAAGCTGGTGCGCGAGCACTACGCCGGGCAGGGCAAGCACTTCATCGTCAGCATGGCCCCGGAGTTCCCCTATCTGCACAAGAACGGCAAGTACGTGCCTTATCTGCAGGCCCTGGAAGGCGTCTACGATTTCATCGCGCCGCAGTACTACAACCAGGGCGGCGACGGCCTGTGGGTCCAGGAGGCGAACGGCGGCAAGGGCGCCTGGATCGCGCAGAACAACGACGCGATGAAAGAAGACTTCCTCTACTACCTCACCGAGAGCCTGGCCACCGGCAGCCGCGACTTCGTGCGGATCCCGGCGCAGCGCCTGGCCATCGGCCTGCCGAGCAACGTCGATGCGGCGGCCACCGGCTACGTGATCGATCCCGCCGCGGTGAGCAATGCGTTTCGCCGCCTGGAGGCCGCCGGTCATGCGATCAAGGGCCTGATGACCTGGTCGGTGAACTGGGACGATGGCCTGAACAAGCGCGGCGAACGCTACAACTGGGAGTTCCGCAAGCGCTACGCCAGCCTGATCCATGACGGCGAGGGCGGCGACCAGCGCCCGGCGGCGCCGCAGGGCCTGCGTCTGCTGGAGCGCGGCGAGACCAGCCTGGTGCTGGCCTGGAACGCCTCCAGCGGGCAGCGTCCGATCGATTACTACAGCCTCTATCGCGACGGCGCCATGGTTGGCCAGAGCGCCGCGCTGGGTTCCACCGACAGCGGCCTGACGGCGGACACCCGCTACAGCTATTTCGTCACCGCCACCGATACCCAGGGCAACCAGTCGCTGCCCAGCGAAGGCCTGGAGGTCAGCACCAGCGGCGGGGCGGTGGATCCGCAATTCCCGCAGTGGCGGGAGAACCAGGCCTACCGGGTCGACGATGGGGTGACCTACGAGGGGCTGCGCTATCTCTGCCTGCAGGCGCACACCTCCAACAGCGGCTGGACGCCGCCGGTAGCCTTCACCCTCTGGCGGCCGCTGCGCTGAGGGGGCGGGCCGGTCCGCGCCGCGGGCCGGCCCTTTGGCCGGCGAGAACCACGCACGGGGCGGTGGCCTATCCATATGCGTTTTCGGTATTTCCGCTTGATCGTTCATGGCGGTTACCATCACAGCATAACTTGTTATAACAAGTGTCCGAGCCACTCCGACGAGCGAATCCGACCATGGGCAAACTGCTCCCGCTTTCTCCCGTGCCGCTGTACAGCCAGCTCAAGGAGCTGCTGCGCGGGCGCATCCTCGACGGCGTCTACCCGCCGCTCAGCCGCATGCCTTCGGAGAACGAGCTGGGCAAGGCCTTCGACGTCAGCCGCATCACCGTGCGCCAGGCGCTCGGCGACCTGCAGAAGGAAGGGCTGATCTTCAAGATCCACGGCAAGGGCACCTTCGTCGCTCGGCCGAAGGCATTCCAGAACGTCAGCACCCTGCAAGGCCTGGGCGAGTCCATGACGCAGATGGGCTACGAGGTCATCAACCGCCTGCACGGCCTGCGCTACGTGCCGGCCGGCGCGCAGGTGGCCGAGCGCCTGCGGGTGGAAGAGGGCAGCCCTGTGTGCGAGATCAAGCGGGTGCGCCTGGTCAACCGCGAGCCGGTTTCGCTGGAAGTCACCTACCTGCCGCAGGCACTCGGCGAGCGCCTGGAGAAGGCCGACCTGGTGACCCGCGACATCTTCCTGATCCTCGAGAACGATTGCGGCATTCCCCTCGGCCATGCCGACCTGGCCATCGACGCGGTGCTCGCCGACGCCGACCTGACCCGCGCCCTGGCGGTCGAGGAGGGCGCGCCGATCATGCGCATCGAGCGCCTGACCCATGCCGCCGACGGCGCGCCGCTGGACTTCGAATACCTCTACTACCGCGGCGACGCTTTCCAGTATCGCCTGCGCATCGATCGGCAGAAGGGAGAGCGGGCATGAACACCCTGGAGCAGGAATACGACATCGTGGTGATCGGCGGCGGCACCGCCGGGCCGATGGCGGCGATCAAGGCCAAGGAACACGACCGCGAACTGCGCGTGCTGCTGGTGGACAAGGCCAACGTCAAGCGCAGCGGCGCCATCAGCATGGGCATGGACGGGCTGAACAACGCCATCGTCCCCGGCCACGCCACGGCCGAGCAGTACACCCGGGAAATCACCGTGGCCAACGACGGCATCGTCAACCAGGCGGCGGTCTACGCCTATGCCAGCCACAGCTTCGAGACCCTGCGGCAACTGGATCGCTGGGGCGTCAGGTTCGAAAAGGACGAGACCGGCGACTATGCGGTGAAGAAGGTCCACCACATGGGCGCCTACGTGCTGCCGATGCCGGAAGGGCACGACATCAAGAAGGTGCTCTACCGCCAGCTCAAGCGTGCGCGGATCCCGATCGCCAACCGCCTGGTCTGCACCCGCCTGCTCACCGATGCCGAGGGCGCGGTGAACGGCGTACTCGGTTTCGACTGCCGCAGCGGCGACTTCCATGTGATCCGCGCCAAGGCGGTGATCCTTTGCTGCGGCGCGGCGGGCCGCCTGGGCCTGCCGTCCTCGGGCTATCTGATGGGTACCTACGAGAACCCGACCAACGCCGGCGACGGCTACGCCATGGCCTATCATGCCGGCGCCGAGCTGGCCAACCTGGAATGCTTTCAGATCAACCCGCTGATCAAGGACTACAACGGCCCGGCCTGTGCCTACGTCACCGGCCCGCTGGGTGGCTATACCGCCAACGCCAGGGGTGAGCGCTTCATCGAATGCGACTACTGGAGCGGGCAGATGATGTGGGAGTTCCACCAGGAACTCGAAGGCGGCAACGGCCCGGTGTTCCTCAAGCTCGACCACCTGGCGGAGGAAACCATCCAGACCATCGAGGACATCCTCCATGGCAACGAACGCCCCAGTCGCGGGCAGTTCCACGCCGGGCGCGGCACCGACTACCGCCAGCAGATGGTCGAGATGCACATTTCCGAGATCGGCTTCTGCTCCGGCCACTCGGCCTCCGGCGTGTGGGTCAACGAGAAGGCCGAGACCAGCGTGAAGGGCCTCTACGCCGCCGGCGACATGGCCGCGGTGCCGCACAACTACATGCTCGGCGCCTTCACCTATGGCTGGTTCGCCGGGCGCAACGCCGCCGAATACGTCGCCGGGCGCGCCTTCAGCGCGGTTGACCGCGCCCAGGTCGAGCGCGAGCGTGCGCGGATCGAGGCGCCGCTGCTGCGCGAGCACGGCCTGCCGGCGGCGCAGGTGGAGTACAAGCTGCGCCGGCTGGTCAACGACTACCTGCAACCGCCCAAGGTGACCCGCAAGATGGAATTGGGCCTGCAACGCATCCAGGCCATCGCCGAGGACCTGGAGCGGATCAAGGCGGACAACCCCCACGAGCTGATGCGCGCCCTGGAGGTCAGCGCGATCCGCGACTGCGCGGAGATGGCCGCGCGCGCCTCGCTGTTCCGCACCGAGAGCCGCTGGGGCCTGTACCACCATCGGGTGGACTATCCGCGGCGCGACGACGAGGCCTGGTTCTGCCACGCGCACCTGAAGAAGGACGAACAGGGGCGCATGGCCAGCTTCAGGAAACCGGTCGAACCCTACCTGTTCGCCATCGACGAGGGCGAACAGCAGGCCTACCAGCGCCTGCGGCTGAGGAACGACGCCGCATAGGGCCCCGCGCCCCGGCGTAGTACCGCTAGACACCGAGCCCGCCGCCACGAAAGCGGGCCAGATCGAACCACGAGGACCGCGTGCCATGGCCTACCGACCCCAGGACATCTTCTTCCGCAGCAGCGCCCCGGTGACCATCGACGAAGACCGCTGCATCGCCGACAAGGGCTGCACCGTCTGCGTCGAGGTCTGCCCGATGGACCTGCTGGCCATCGATCCGACGACCCGCAAGGCCTACATGGCCTACGACGAGTGCTGGTACTGCATGCCTTGCGAAAAGGACTGCCCGACCGGCGCGGTGAAGGTGGAGATTCCCTACCTGCTGCGCTGACGCCCGCTCCCGGCAAGCGAGGCACAACCCGCCATCCGGCCACTCCCGGACGCCACCCTGAAACACCCCTCGTTTCCCTCCACCGTCCGGGTGGCGGAGACGATTCCCATGACCCTGATTCGAGGGGAAACCCCATGCGACTGCGTGCAATCCTGGCCAGCCTGGCGCTGGATTTCCCGCGCCCTCGCGACGCCCGGCTGGTGACCAGTGCCGACTTCGTGCGCCTGAAGCGCCACTGCCTGGAACTGCTCGACCACGACGACGGCCGCCAGTGGCCGCGCCTGACCCCGCTCGGCCTGCCGCCGGGCATTACCTCGGACCGACTGCGGATCGCCATATGACCTGTGAAAACGCCACCCTGCCCGAAATCCTCGAACTGTCGCCGCGCCTGGAGGACGCCGATCCCGGCGTGCGTCGCCTGGCGCTGATCGAACTGGCCGACCTGGAGCTGCCGGAGGCGCTGCCGTTGCTGGTTGCGGCCCTGCGCGGCGATCCCGACCCCGGCGTGCGCGGCGAGGCCGCGCGCCTGCTGGAGGCCTGGGAGGAAGACGCAGTGGTCGATGCGCTTTGCGCGGCCCTGGCCGATCCGCTGCCGGCGGTGGCCGAGGCCGCCGCGCAGAGCCTTGGCGAACTCAAGGAACAGGCCGCCGGGCGGCGCCTGCTGCCGTGGCTCGGGCATGCCGATGCCTTCGTCCGCGCCAGCGTATTGCGTGCGTTGCGCGAACTGCGCCTGGAGGAGAGCGCCGCGCCGGCCCTGGCCGCCCTCGGCGATCCGCAGGCGGCGGTGCGCCGCGAGGCGGTGGCGGTACTCGGCTGGCTCCGCCACCAGCCGGCCCTGGCCGAACTGGCCAGGCTGGCTAGCGCCGATGTCGACCCAGAGGTACGCCGGGCGGCCACCGGCGCCCTCGGCCTGAGCCGCGAGGTGACGGTGCTGCCGGCGCTCTGCGCGGCGCTGGCGGACGCTCAATGGCAGGTTCGCGAAGAGGCGGCGACGACCCTTGGCAAGCTGGGCCGGGAGGAGGCCGGCGAGCCGCTGCTGAAGGCCCTGGCGGACGACTACTGGCAGGTCCGCCTGCGCGCCGCCCGCGCACTCGGGCGCTTGCGCCACAGGCCGGCGCGGGAGGCGCTGGAAGCGTTGCTCGGCCATCCCATCGGCAACCTGCGCAAGGAGGCCGCCCTGGCCCTCGGCGAACTGGCGGACCCGGCCTCGGCCCAGGCCTTGCGGGTCGCCGAAGGCGACGGCGATCCCGAGGTGCGCAAGGCGGTGCGCATCGCCCTGGCGCAACTGCGGGTGCCGGCATGACCCAGCCGCCGCTGCGCCTGCGCAATGCCGCCAGGGACGGCTGGCTGATTCTCGAATGGGCGGACGGCGCGGTCAGCCGGATCGACCATGCCCGCTTGCGCGCCGCCTGTCCCTGTGCGCAATGCCGGGCGCAGCGCCTGCGCGGACGGATCGACGCGGCGGAGCAGCGCGTGCGCCTGCGCGATATCCGCCTGCAGGGCTACGGCGTGCAGTTGGTGTTCGACGATGGTCACGAGCGCGGTATCTACCCCTGGTCCTATCTGCGCGACGAACTCTGAGCGGAGGATTGTTTCGCTATCGGAAACAACGTGAAGCGCGCTCATGGGTATCAGGTTGTTTCCGCGCTCCGCGATCTTCACCGTAGCCGCTCTGCGCCTCGGTCGTCCTGAGCGAGAGCGCCAGGGCTTGGCTTCGTTGTCGTTTATGTAACAGTGTTTTCCAGCCTGAAACGTTTCAGCTTTGCCCGCAAAGTCCTTATCATTCGCAAATTAACCATTGTTCTGCTTGGCTCAGATCATGAGCCCTCTTCATATACCCTTGTTCCTGGCAAGGGTATCGAGGGAGTAGAGCGGTCGCTGCGTGCGGCCAGTCGACCATTCGCAACGAGGAAGCGTTCGCGTGAAATCCCATCTTCTCCGCCCGGCCCTGCGCCCCGTGGCGGGCAGCCTGCTGTCCGCCTCCCTGCTGTGCAACGCGGCGCACGCCGCCGAGGCGTTCTCGCCGAACTCGAAATGGATGCTCGGCGACTGGGGCGGCAAGCGCACCGAGCTGCTGGAGAAGGGCTACGACTTCAAGCTGGAGTACGTCGGCGAGGCGGCGGCCAACCTCGACGGCGGCTATGACGACGACAAGACCGGGCGCTACACCGACCAGTTCGCCCTGGGCGTGCACATGGACCTGGAGAAGATCCTCGGCTGGAAGGCCGCCGAGTTCCAGTTCACCGTCACCGAGCGCAACGGCAAGAACCTTTCCAACGACCGCATCGGCGACCCGCGTGCCGGGCACATCAGCTCGGTGCAGGAGGTCTGGGGCCGCGGGCAGACCTGGCGGCTGACCCAGCTGTGGCTCAAGCAGCAGTACTTCGACGGCGCGCTGGACGTGAAATTCGGCCGTTTCGGCGAGGGCGAGGACTTCAACAGCTTCCCCTGCGATTTCCAGAACCTGGCCTTCTGCGGCTCGCAGGTGGGCAACTGGGCGGGGAGCATCTGGTACAACTGGCCGGTCAGCCAGTGGGCGTTGCGGGTGAAGTACAACTTCGCGCCGGACTGGTACGTGCAGGTCGGCGCCTACGAGCAGAACCCGTCGAACCTGGAGACCGGCAACGGCTTCAAGATGAGCGGCAGCGGGACCAAGGGCGCGCTGCTGCCGGTGGAGCTGATCTGGCAGCCGAAGGTCGGCGCCGAGCAACTGCCGGGCGAGTACCGGCTGGGCTACTACTACAGCACGGCGAAGGCCGATGACGTCTACGACGACGTCGACGGCCAGCCGCAGGGGCTGACCGGCAACGACTTCAAGTCGCGCGGCAGCAAACATGGCTGGTGGGTGGTGGCGCAGCAGCAGGTCACTTCGCACAACGGCGATGCCTCGCGCGGGTTGAGCCTGTTCGCCAACCTGACGGTCCACGACAAGGCGACCAACGTGGTGGACAACTACCAGCAGCTCGGGGTGGTCTACAAGGGGCCGTTCGACGCGCGGCCGAAGGACGACATCGGCCTGGGCATCGCGCGCATCCACGTCAACGACGATGTGAAGAAGCGCCAGCGCCTGGTGAACCAGGTGAACGGCATCGACGATTACGACAACCCGCTGTACCAGCCGCTGCAGGACACCGAGTACAACGCCGAGCTGTACTACGGGGTGCATGTGACCGACTGGCTGACGGTGCGGCCGAACCTGCAGTACATCAAGCAGCCGGGCGGGGTCGACGAGGTCGACAACGCGCTGGTGGCGGGGATCAAGATCCAGACGGTGTTCTAGGCTGTTGCTTCGGACAACCGCGATTCGGTCATGGCCAGCGGCCATTTCTTCAGCGCCGCCCAACGCGGCGCGGCGGGCTGAACAGCCCGGCGTGCAGAACGTAATAGGAGAGTAAGCAATGCCTGTCATCAACCCCGAAGGGAGTACCGGACGATGAGCGAAGGTAACCACAGTCGATCGCGCCTGCTGCCGAGCCTGCTCGGCCTGTTGATCCTGCTGTCCGGCCTGGCGCTGCTGGCCGGCGGCATCAAGCTGGCGAGCCTGGGCGGCTCGCTGTACTACCTGCTGGCCGGCATCGGCCTGGCCCTGAGCGGGCTGTTGCTGCTGCTGGGCAAGCGTGCGGCGCTAGGCCTGTACGCCCTGGTGCTGTTCGCCAGCACCGTCTGGGCGCTGTGGGAAGTCGGCCTGGACTGGTGGCAACTGGTGCCGCGCCTGGCCCTGTGGTTCGTCTTCGGCCTGCTGCTCTGGCTGCCCTGGTTCCGTCGTCCGCTGCTGGCCGAGGGGCCGGCGCCGCTGGGCACCGCGGCGCTGGGCGTGGCGGTGGTCCTGGCCGGCGCCGCCGCGGTGGGCAGCCAGTTCACCAATCCGGGGCAGATCGTCGGTCGCATCGACCGCGACAGCGGCATGACCAGCACCGCCCCGGCGATGCCGGACGGCGACTGGCAGGCCTACGGCCGCACCGAGTTCGGCGACCGCTACTCGCCGTTGAAGCAGATCACCCCGGCCAACGTCGGCCAGCTCGAGGAAGCCTGGCGCATCCGTACCGGCGACCTGCCGACCGCCGACGATCCGCTGGAACTGACCAACGAGAACACCCCGCTGAAGGTCAACGGCATGCTCTACGCCTGCACCGCGCACAGCAAGGTGCTGGCCCTCGACCCGGACACCGGCGCGGAAATCTGGCGCTTCGATCCGCAGATCCAGAGCCCGGTAGGCTTCAAGGGCTTCGCCCACATGACTTGCCGTGGCGTCTCCTACTACGACGAAGAGCAGTACGCCAGGAGCGACGTCGGCGCGCCGCCGGCCGCGCTCTCCGAGGCCGGCAAGGCGGTCGCCGCCAGTTGCCCGCGGCGCCTGTTCCTGCCCACCGCCGACGCCCGCCTGATCGCGATCAACGCCGACAACGGCAAGGTCTGCGAGGACTTCGGGGTCAAGGGCGCGGTCGACCTGACGGCCGGCATCGGTCCGTTCACCCCGGGCGGCTACTACTCCACCTCGCCGGCGGCGGTCACCCGCAACCTGGTGATCATCGGCGGCCACGTCACCGACAACGAGTCGACCAACGAGCCGTCCGGGGTGATCCGCGCCTTCGACGTGCACGACGGCAAGCTGGTGTGGAACTGGGACAGCGGCAACCCGGACGAGACCGAGCCCCTGGCTCCCGGCAAGTTCTATACCCGCAACTCGCCGAACATGTGGTCGCTGGCCAGCGTCGACGAGAAGCTCGGCCAGGTCTACCTGCCGCTGGGCAACCAGATGCCCGACCAGTGGGGCGGCAACCGCACCCCCGGTGCCGAGAAGTTCAGCGCCGGCCTGGTGGCTCTCGACCTGAACACCGGCAAGCTGCGCTGGAACTACCAGTTCACCCACCACGACCTGTGGGACATGGACGTCGGCAGCCAGCCGACCCTGCTCGACCTGAAGACCGCCGATGGCGTCAAGCCGGCGCTGATCGCGCCGACCAAGCAGGGCAGCCTGTACGTGCTGGACCGCCGCGACGGCACGCCGATCGTGCCGATCCGCGAAGTGCCGGCGCCGCAGGGCGCGGTGGAGGGCGATCATACCGCGCCGACCCAGGCGCGTTCCGACCTCAACCTGCTGCGCCCGCCGCTGACCGAGCGCGACATGTGGGGCAGCAGCCCGTTCGACCAGATGCTCTGCCGCATCCAGTTCCGCTCGCTGCGCTACGAGGGCCAGTACACCCCGCCGTCGGAGCAGGGCAGCCTGATCTATCCGGGCAACGTCGGGGTGTTCAACTGGGGCGGGGTGTCGGTCGACCCGGTGCGCCAGATCCTCTTCACCAGCCCCAACTACATGGCCTTCGTCTCGCAGATGGTGCCGCGCGACAAGGTGCCCAGCGGAAGCAAGCGCGAGGGCGAGACCAGCGGCGTGCAGCCGAACACCGGCGCGCCCTACGCGGTGATCATGCATCCGTTCATGTCGCCCATCGGCCTGCCGTGCCAGGCGCCGTCCTGGGGTGACGTGGCGGGTATCGACCTGACCACCGCCAAGGTCGTCTGGCAGCACAAGAACGGCACCAGCCGCGACAACACCCCGGTGCCGATCGGCCTCACCGTCGGTGTACCGAGCATGGGCGGCTCGATCACCACCGCCGGCGGCGTGGCCTTCCTCAGCGGCACGCTCGACCAGTACCTGCGCGCCTACGACGTGAAGGACGGCAAGCAGCTCTGGCAGGCGCGCCTGCCGGCCGGCGGCCAGGCCACGCCGATGAGCTACACCGGCAAGGACGGTCGCCAGTACGTGCTGATCGTCGCTGGCGGACACGGCTCCTTCGGCACCCGCATGGGCGACTACATCATCGCCTACGCCCTGCCCAGGCAATGACCCGCCCACCGGGAGCCCACAGCCGGCTCCCGGCCTTCCGGGCCTCGGCCCGGAAGGGGCTTTGCCAAGGGGAGGCGCGTTCCCGCCCTTGGCAAAGCCCCTTCGATACCTTGCGACCCGCGGAACCCTGCATGCCGTCCCGACCCCGTCCCAGCTTCGTCTCCCACCTGTTGCCCGGCTCCCTCGCGCTCTGCGGCCTGGCCATCGCCTGCGCCGTCCAGGGCGAGGAGCGACGCAGCCTCGAACCCATGGTGGTGACCGGCAGCTACAACCCCAGCGATACCTTCGACCTGCCGTTCTCGGTGGATAGCATCGAGCGCCGGCAGATCGCCGACGGCCAGCTCGGCATCAACCTCTCGGAAGTCCTGCCGCGGGTACCCGGCCTGGTGGTGCAGAACCGCCAGAACTACGCCCAGGACCTGCAAATCTCCTCGCGCGGCTACGGCGCCCGCTCGGCCTTCGGTATCCGCGGGCTGAAGCTGCTCGCCGACGGCATCCCGGCCAGCACGCCGGATGGCCAGGGCCAGGCCGCGACCCTCAACCTCGACGTCGCCGAGCGCATCGAGGTACTGCGCGGGCCGGCCTCGACGATCTACGGCAGCAACGCCGGCGGGGTGATCCAGATGTTCTCCCGCGACGGCCAGGGCGCCCCGCGGGTCGGCGCGGAAACCACCGTCGGCAGCGATGGCCTGAGCCGCAACCACCTGTACACGGAAGGCGAGGGCGACGGGGTCGGTTTCCTGGTGGATGCTTCGCGGATGGACACCGACGGCTACCGCGACCACAGCGCCGCGCGCCGCGACCAGACCTTCGCCAAGCTCAACTTCAGGCCCGACGCCGACAGCCGCCTGGCGCTGATCTACAGCAGCCTGGAACAGAACGACACTGAAGATCCGCTGGGGCAGACCTGGGACGCCTACAAGCACGACCCGCGCTCCGTCACCGCCAACGCCGAGCTGTACGACACGCGCAAGAGCATCGACCACCAGCAGGCCGGGATGAACTACGAGCGCTACTTCGGCGAGGCGACCTTGCAGGTCAACGCCTACGTGGGCAAGCGCAGTGTCGTGCAGTATCAGGCGATACCCAAGCAGATAGGATGCGAGAGTAATCCGCGTTGCCAGAGGAATGGCGCGGTGATCGACTTCGACCGCGACTTCCACGGTGGCACCGTGCGCTGGCTGCAACCGGTACGCCAGGCGCCGGGCGAGCTGAACCTGACCGTCGGCCTCGACTACGACCAGAGCCGCGACGACCGCCGCGGCTACCAGAACTTCAACGGCGACCAGCTCGGCGTGAAGGGCGAGTTGCGTCGCGACGAGGTGGACACCGCCACCAGCCTCGATCCCTACCTGCAGGCGAGCTGGGCCATCGACGCCTGGACCCTGCAGGCCGGGGTGCGCCACAGCACCATGAAGATGGAGGTCGACGACCGCTACCTGAGCAACGGCGATGCCAGCGGCTCGCGGCGCTACCGGAAGAACACCCCGTCGTTCTCGGTGATGTACGCCTTCACCCCCGACCTGCACGGCTACCTCAGCGCCGGCAAGGGCTTCGAGACCCCGACCCAGGCGGAGATGGCCTATGCGCCGGTGGCGGCGAACGCGCCGGACGTCTTCAACTTCGGCCTCAAGCCGGCCACCAGCAGCCAGTACGAAGCCGGGCTGAAGGCGCGCCTGTGGGGCAATACGCGGGTCAACGCGGCGATCTTCCAGATCCGCACCGAGGACGAGATCGTCGTCGCCAGCTCCCTCGGCGGTCGCACCAGCTACCAGAACGCCGGCAAGACCCTGCGCCGCGGCTTCGAACTGGGCGTGGAGAGCGAACTGAGCGAGCACTGGAACGCCAACCTGGCCTATACCCGGCTATCCGCCACCTACGATTCGGATTTCGAGGCCGGCGGCAAGACCATCGGCAAGGGCAAGCACCTGCCGGGCGTGCCGGAAAGCAGCCTGTTCGGCGAACTGGTATGGAAGCCCGTGGAGGGCATCAGCATGGGCTGGGAAGGCATGTACCGCAGCCAGGTCTACGTCGAGGACAGCAACAGCGAAAAGGCCGCGCCGAGCTATGCGGTATTCAACTGGCGCACCCGCTTCGAACAGCGCCTGGGGGCCTGGACCTTCCACCAGATGGTGCGCCTGGACAACCTGTTCGACCGCCAGTACGTCGGCTCGGTCATCGTCGGCGACGGCAACCGGCGTTACTACGAAGCGGCCCCCGGGCTGTCCTGGTACGCGGGAGCCGGGGTCGAATACCAGTTCTGAAGTGCCGGATGCGCTTGTTCGCGCTACCCGGCCAGCCCTTGTCAGCGTCGTCAATTCCGATTACTGTATGAATGTACAGTAATCGGAAATCGCCTGCCTGCGCGACAAGGAGCACCGATCATGAGCCACAACCTTGCCGAACTGCCGCTGTCCCGACGCCGCGCCCTGGAGCGCGAGAAACAGGCCTGCCTGCGCCTCCACCTGTCCCGCAATCGTGCCAGCGAACGCCTGGAGCGCGCCGTGCGCGACGAAGTCGAGCGCCTGCTGGGTGCCCGCGAACGCCAGGGGGCCGGCTGGCCGGAGTGGGTCAGCGCGGAGCTCTGCGTGGCGGACGACCCGCTCTTCGTGCGCAAGGTGGTGGCGCGCCTTAAAGCCGCGGTGGACTGGCAACGCCAGCGCGCAGCCTGAGCGTTGCTCGCTTCAGGCCCCGCTGCCGTCGCTCCCGGGCGCGCGATGATGTTGCAGGGCGCGCTGGCGATGGCCGGCGAGGATGTACCGGTAGATCAGTCGTGCGAGTGGCTCCAGCTCCATTTCCTGGCCGTCCAGCGCGGCGCCGCAGAGTGCCAGCTTGACCCGCTTGCCGCCGGCCACCGTGCGGGCTTCGGGGCGGGCGAAAGCCCGCGGGTCGAAACGGGCATGGCTGTCGAAGCGCGGTGCCGTGCAATCGAAGGTGGTCGCGAAGGTGAGTTCCAACCAGCGCCCGCGCTCGATCTCCAGCGACTGGAAGGTGTACATCGGCACCTGCGGCGCGTTGGCGAAGGCGATGCTCTCCGGCGTCAGGGTGAGCGCGACCTGGCCGTGGCGCCGGTAGAGGAACACGCCCGCCAGGCAGGCGTACAGGCCGCCGCCCAGCAGCAGCGCGGCTGGCAGCCAGAACAGCCATTGGGCACTGGCCAGGCGCCAGGCGTGGGGCAGCGAAGCGAGCCAGAGACCGGTGGCGCCAGCCACCAGGCCAGCGAGCAGGGCAACGCAGGCGGTGCCCCGCGAGACCTCGCGGATCTCGCAGCGGGCTTCCAGCGGCGGCAGTTCGTCGAGGGTTTCGTCAGTTTCTTGCATGGGGATTCTCACAGGTCTTGCCGAGCAGGTCGGCGCTGAGCGCTCGGCTCAACGCCAGGGGGGCGTCGAACCAGACGCTCAGCGCCTGGCTCGGCGGTCGTGTCGGAACGGCCCGGCCGGCGGTCCCGGCCCAGGTGCGTTCGAAGCTCTCTCCCAGCGCCTTGCAGCGCAGGCCCAGCGGAGGGTGGGTATCCTGCGGATGGACCTGGAGTCCCTCCGCCCCGGGGGCCGGTGCTTCCAGGCCGGACTGGCCCAGGTAGACGTGGATGGCGTCCACCAGGTTGTCCGGCGCGCGCGCCGGAGCGAGCAGGCAGTGTTCGAGGAACGCCCGTATCGGCGCGCCGGCCGCCGCGCTGCGCAGCAGGGCCGAGGCCATCGCCGGCGCACCGGCCAGTTGTGCGGCGCGGCGGTCGGCGGCGAATTCGCGCAGGCGGCTCCAGTGGTTCACGGCGAGGCCGAAACGTTCGAGGAAGTACCCGGCCAACAGTCGCGCCGGTTCCAGTGCCGCACGTTCGAAGACGTTGGCTTCCTGCTCCTCGATGGCGGCCAGTTGGCTCGCGGCGCCCTGGTAGATCGGCAGGAAGCGCAAGCTGTAATGGGCGTCGCGGCCGGCGAAGTGGGCCAGTTCGTGAGCGATCACTGCACTCAGTTCGGCGCGGTCCATCAGGCCCAGCAACGGTAGCGAGAGGTATAGGCTGCGTCCTTCCAGATGCTCGCCGGAAGGTTGCAGGCAGACGCGGTTGGCGGTCACGTAGAAGCCGTCGCAGAGACCCACCAACAGGTGCTGCGGGGCTGGCGTGTCGAGGCGCGCCGCCAGCTCGCGCAGTAGCGTCCAGAGTTCCGGTGCATCCTCTTCGCCCAGCCGGCGGCCGATGACATCCAGGGCCGGCGCCGGGCGCAGGCGCAAGCGGCTGATCTTCGCCAGCATTTGCCACGCCGACGCCAGCAGGCCGAGCAGGATCAGCGCCACGCTCAGCTGGGTGCGTCCTTCGCTGACCGGAACCTGGCCGACCCGCCACAGCCCGAGGATCTCGAACGTTCCGGCACAGGCCAGGGCCAGGGCGAGCAGGCCGATCTGGGCGAGGAGCAGGCAGGGCAGCAGGCGTCGGCCCAGCTCGAACCACAGGAGCAGGCAGCGACGCGAGCGCAGTGCGCTGCGTGCGGCGCCGGCGATGCCGGCCAGGGAGACGGCTCCCAATACGGCGACCAGCGCCGCCAGGCAGGCTCCGCTATCGGCGAGGACGGCGGCGAAGCGATTCAGGCGCTGTGCGCTTCGTGTGTCGGCGAGTTGCTCGTCGAGCCGCGCCAGGGCCAGGTCGCGCACATAGGCCCGGCCGTCCACCCGGACGCTGGCCCTCGGCGGCAGCGCCCGCGCTTCGGCGAGCGCGCGCTCGACCCACTGCTGCGCGGCGCCCAGTCGCTCGGCCTGCTGCTCGGCGCGCCAGGACTGCCAGGCGCCGAGCCCCGCCAGCAGCGCTGGAACCAGCACCAGGCAAAGCAGCAGCCTTCGCGGATGGACCGTGCCCTTCACTCAGCCCTGGCTGCGCAGTTGTTGCAGGTAGCGCTGGGCGTGGGCGGCCTGGATGTAGGCGTCGAGGATCGCCGCCATGTCGTCGCAGTCCAGCTTCTTGCCATCGCTCTGCAGGCCGGCCGACATGATGGTGATGCGCGGGTCCTTGCCTTTGAAAGCCATGGCCTGGGAGGCGAACACCTGGCGTACGGCGCGATGGGTCGGCAGCGGCGTTTCGGGCCGCAGGTGTAGGGTCTGGGTGGTTTGCAGCATGTCGGCCTTGACGCTGAAATCGATGACGTCGGCCAGCTCGACCGGAGCCGACAGGCTGTCGGCCCAGAGCTGGGTACGGGTCAGGCGCATGAAGGGGGTCTTGCCGGAGTTGCGATGCTGGTAGCCGAGGAACAGCCCGAACAGGCCGAGCAGCAAGCCGACGACGCCGACCCCCGGCTTGCCCTGGGAGAACCACATGCCGGTCATGATGAAGGGCACGATGCTCAGCAGCGGACCCAGCACCACGTACTTGCGGGTATTGGTGAACTCGGTGGCCGGGGGTACGTTGGCGATCACCCGCTCCAGGTGGGCGATGACCTCGGCGGTCTTCGCCTGGTTCAGCTCTTCGTGTTCGGCACCGAGGGTTTCGGCGAGGTTGGAGACGAGGTCCCGGGGTTCCTGGTTGCTCATGGAAATATCCTTGGAGTTGGGAGTGAAGAGGAAGCACTGGGCGGGATCTCGCCCAGTTGGCGGAGCCGGGCCTGGGCGCGGGCGATGTCCAGGTAGAGGTCGATGACCTCCGCGGCCTCCAGTAGCGACAGGTTGCGACCATTGAGGCGCCAGCCGGGGGACAGCAGGCGAACCTGTGGGCCGTCCCGGCATTCGCTGACGGCACGCGCGGCGAACGGGTCGAGCGGGCGCGTGGATGGCGCCGGTAGCGCCTTGCCGTGCAGTTCGAGGACTATCGCGGAGAACCAGACCCCGTCCTCCAGGCGCAGGTCGGCGACCTCCAGCAGGTCCAGCGGCGCCGACAGGCTGCGGGCGCGCAGGCGCCCTTGGCCGAGTACGAGGAACGGCGCGTTCCTGGCGTTGCGCTGCAGGCAGGCCAGACACATGAGGAGAGCGGCCGCCGCCAGCAGGCACAGCGCCGCCGCCTCATGCCCGGGACCGGGGTGGTCGCGCAAGGTCCAGGCGCCGCCGAGCAGCAGCAGGCCGAGCAGGGCGGACAGCGGCGCCGCGCCACGGGCGGCGCCGATGCTTATCCGGTTGGGAACGCTGGCGACGAAGCGCCGCAACCGCGTGGCTTCGTCGTCCCTTGCCCCGGCGGGGCAGGGTGCTTGCGCGCCCGGCGGGATCATCGGCTTTCCCCGTGGCCTGCATCGAGCAGGCGGTTGAGCCACTGCGTGTCGTCGGCGCTGACGATGCGCCTTGCCTGCCGCAGCAGGTCGTCGTCGAGCGCCAGGGAAAGGTCCGCGATCCGCTGGTAGGTCGGCGGGTGACTGTCGAAGGGGTGTTCCAGGCGGCGCGCGCTGTCCTGTTCGTCCAGTTCCAGGGAGTTCCCGCGCAGATGGTCGGTCAGCGCATGCACCAGGTTGCGCGTCTGCGGGCTGGCCAGCAGGCGTTCGATCAGTCCTGCAAGGGCGCAGGTGCGTAGCAGCGCGATGGCGAAGACCCGCGCGCCGGCTACCCGCGCCCCGACCTTGTCGGCGGCCAGTTCCTGGCGGCGATTCCAGTGCAGGTAGGCGCGCTCGAAGCGTTCGAGGAAGTACAGCGCGGCCCACAGGCCCGGCTTGCCGAGCAGGCCGACACGCCCATCCTCGGGTGCGGCGATGCGTTCGATGCGCAGGCGCACCTGCCGCTGCAGGAGCGACAGGGAGGCGCCGTGGGCGGTGTCGCCGGCGGCGAAGTGGCCCAGTTCGTGGCCGATGATCGCGGCGCTTTCGGCCTCGCTCATGACCGTGGCGTAGGTCAGCGGGATGTACAGGGTGCGCCCCTCCAGCGGAATGCCGCGGGGCGCCAGCAGGACCTTGGCCTGGGTGACGAAGTAGCAGTGCTCGATGCCGGTGACGACATGGTCCGGTAGCGGCGCTCCGGCGCGGTCGGCGATCTGTCCCAGCCATTGCCAGAGGCCGGGCGCGGCGACGCGGTCGAGTTCGCGGCCGAGCAGGTGGAGCACCGGTTCCTCCAGCGGCAGCAGTTCGCCGCGCAGGCGCCGCAGCATGAGCAGGCCGCCGAGGAACAGCAGCCACAGCGGCAGCGAGAAGAGCAGGGCGACGAAACCGTGACTGTGCCAGTGGCTGTAGCTCCACAGCGCTTCGTAGAGCAACTGGCTGGCCAGGGCGGCGACCAGCAGGCCGGCGTGCAACGGGACCAGTCGACCGAGGTGCCGCCAGGCCGGCGCGAGGTGGCCGAGCAGGTAGGCTTGCGAGCGCATCGAGCGGCGCCCGTCGTATTCCAGTTTCGCCAGCAAGGCGGCCGCGACCAGCGCCGACGCCAGCGCGCAGAGCTTGCCGATAGCGGCCAGCCAGCCGCGCAGAGCCAGCCAAGGATGGTCGCGGCGGATGGCCTCGGCGTCTTCGGCGAACTGGTGAAGATGACCTTCGACGCCATAGGCCGGACGGAACAGGTGACGGGGAATGGTGCCGGCGGCGTCCGGGTCGTTGCGCGCCGAGGCGCTCCAGTCGCGCATGAACTGTTCGTCGCGCAGGGTCGAGTCGACCCGGAAGGCCTGCACGGCGGACCAGGCGTAGAGCGCCAGGGGAATCAGGAAGAGGAACGCGAGCAGCCTTACCCGCAGCGTATCGTGGCTCATCCGCGTTTATTTCTGCTCGAGGTAGTCGGTCAGGAATGCCTGGGGCTCGCCTGCGGATGACAGCGACTCGCTATAGGCGACCTGCCGCGTCTGCTGTTCGCCGGGCAGGTAGAGCTCGCCCCAGCCGTCGCGCACGATCAGGATCACATACTTGCTGCCGTTCAGTTCGGTGGAGTAGCGACTGTCCCTGGCGCTCTTTTCCACCTTTACCTTGTGGATCAGGCGGTCCCAGTCGTGGTCCAGACCTTCGACCTGCAACAGCGCTTCGCCGGCCGCCGCTTCGCCGATACGCAGGGTCCAGACCTTGAGCCCCTGCTGGCCCTGATAGGCCACCACCTTGTCGGCGACTGGCGGCCGCGCCTGTTCGGCCTGCGCCGTGCAGGATCCCCACGCCAGCGCGCCCATCAGCAGCGCCGCAGTCCACTTTGCTATCATTCTCGCCCCCTTTGGCAACGCGATGTAAAAGGGGCGCATCTATTAATACAGGCTCGGACCATGAACAACCGAGGCGGCCGCCGCTCACAGGAAAAGTGTCGTCGCCCACAGGTTCGGTTCGATCAGCGCACGGAACCATCCTGGAAAGCCGCTGCCTGAACCGGTTCAGATGGTTGCGTCCCACCGATACCTACGCCATGGAAAGCTGGAATCCCTACCACGACACGGAGCTTTATTTCGACGCTCCTTCGCCCCTGTGCCAGTCGCAGATCCTCGACGCGCGCGAAATGCTCGGCAGCGCCACCGGTCACTACCAGGCGCGGACGGTGCGCCCGTCGATGCAGTATTTCGATTGCGACCTGAGCTTCACCGAGCCGCTGCGAACCCACAAGGTGCTGCCGGAAGGCCTGTGCATCGTGCAGATGTTCGACGGCCAGTGGCGGCACAGCGTCGACGGCGGCGAGCCTTATCTGTACAACCTGGGCGGTCCTTCGGTGCTCGGCACCGGCGAGCCGATGGAGGCCTTCGATATCCTGCCGGCGGGCAGCCGCGTGCGCCTGGGCGGGCTGCGGATCGCCGCCAGCTATCTGGAAGAGGAACTGGAAACCGGCGATGGCGCCCTGCGGCCGCTGGCGCGGCTGAAGGGCGACGGCGCGAGCTTCACCCAGTTGTCCCGTTGCGGCGCCATCACCGCCCTGTTCGAGCGCCTCTACCAGAATCCATACCGCGGCGCCCTCGGACGCCTGCACGAAGAGAGCCTGACCTTGGGCCTGCTGGTGGAGCTGGCCGCCTACCTGGGTGGCGCGGACCTTCGTCGCGCGCGCACCCCACGCGCCCAGCGCGACCTGGCCCATGAAGCGCGCCGCCTGCTGGAGGCGAACCTCGGTGAGCCGCCTGCCAGCCTCGAACTGGCGCGCCAACTGGGGGTCGGCGAAACCACCCTGCGGCGGATTTTCAAGAACGAGTTCGGTCGCTCGATGTTGCAGTACGTCCGCGACCGGCGTCTCGAGATCGGCCGGCAGATGGTCCGCGAGGGTCGCTGGCAGATCGCGCAGATAGCCTATCGCCTGGGTTACTCCAGTCCGGAAAACTTCACCCATGCCTACCGCGCGCGCTTCGGCCATCCGCCGGGGCGCGAGTGAGGCGGACGCGGTTCAGAGCGAACGCTGGTCGACCCGCGCGGAAAGCTGCTCGGCGCTTTCCTTGCGCTCCGAATAGCGGTCCACCAGGAAGTCCGTGCGTTCGCGCAGGAGCAGGGTGAACTTGAACAACTCCTCCATCACGTCGACCACCCGGTCGTAGTAGGGCGATGGCTTCATCCGGCCCGCTTCGTCGAACTCCAGGTAGGCCTTGGGAACCGAGGACTGGTTGGGGATGGTGAACATGCGCATCCAGCGACCCAGCACGCGCAACTGGTTGACCACGTTGAACGACTGCGAGCCGCCGCAGACCTGCATCAGCGCCAGGGTCTTGCCCTGGGTCGGGCGCACCGCCCCGAGCGCCAGGGGAATCCAGTCGATCTGCGCCTTGAATACCGCGGACAGCGCACCGTGGCGTTCGGGCGAGCACCAGACCTGGCCTTCCGACCACTGCACCAGGTTGCGCAACTCGCGGACCTTGGGATGCTCCAGCGGTGCATCGTCGGGCAATGGCAGCCCGGAAGGGTCGAAAATCCGCGTTTCGGCACCGAAGCGTTCGAGCAGGCGTGCGGCCTCCAGCACCAGCAGGCGGCTGAAGGAGCGCTCGCGGGTCGAGCCGTAGAGCAGGAGGATGCGCGGCCTGTGCCCGGAGACGGGGGGCGGGTCGCCGAGCAGCGCGGGATCGAGGTTGGGTAGTTGTTCGGACATGCTTCCCCCGGTCAGAGCGAGCCGATGCGCTCCAGCTCACGCTTGAGCTGGTCGCGATCCAGGGTAGCGAAGGGCAGGCCGAGGAAGGCTCTGCAACGCTGTTCGATGCGTGCCAGGGTGGCGTGGAACGCCGCATCCCGCAGGGCTTCGTCGCCATCCAGGGCGGAGGGATCGGCCAGGCCCCAATGGGCCTTCAGCGCTGCGCCGAGATACAGCGGGCAGGCTTCCCCCGCGGCGGCGTCGCAAACGGTGATGACGATGTCCGGCGGTGCGCCTTCGAAGGCTTCGCTGCCCTTGCTGTACAGGCCGTGGGTGGCGATGCCGGCCTGTTCGAGGGTTGCCAGGCTGCGCGGATGCACCCGCCCGCTGGGCTGGCTGCCGGCGCTGCATGCCTCGAAACCCGGCGGGGCCAGGTGGTTGAACATGGCTTCGGAAAGAATGCTGCGGCAACTGTTGGCCGTGCACATGAACAGGACTCGCATGGGATGCTCCTGCCGCCGTCGCCGGCGGCCGTCAGATGGCCAGGCGCAGGGCCAGGGCCGAAAGGGTCGCCAGCAGGACCGGCAGGGTCAGCAGGGCGCCGACCCTGAAGTAGTAGCCCCAGGTGATGCGCATGCCTTTGCGCGCCAGCACGTGCAGCCAGAGCAGCGTCGCCAGGCTGCCGATAGGGGTGATCTTCGGACCCAGGTCGCAGCCGATGACGTTGGCGTAGATCATCGCTTCGCGCACCGCGCCGGCGGTGTCGCTGGCCTGGATCGACAGGGCGCCGAGCAGCACGCTGGGCATGTTGTTCATTACCGACGAGAGGGCGGCGGAAATCAGTCCGGTACCCAGCGCGGCCGCCCATACGCCGTGCTCGGCCAGGCGGTTCAGGAGCTGCGCCAGGAGGTCGGTGAGACCGGCGTTCTTCAGGCCGTAGACCACCAGGTACATGCCCAGCGAGAAGACCACGATCTGCCAGGGCGCTTCGCGCAGCACCCGCCGGGTCGAGATCACCCGCCCGCGCCCGGCCACCGCCAGCAGCAGCGCCGCACAGGCCGCGGCCACCGCGCTGACGGGGACGCCCAGCGGCTCCAGGGCGAACAGCCCGGCGAGCAGGACCAGCAGCATCCAGCCACCGACGACGAAGGTCGCGCGGTCGCGGATCGCCGCCCGCGGCGGCTTCAATTGCTCCAGCGCATAGACCGGCGGCAGGTCGCGGCGGAAATAGAGGAACAGCACCAGCAGGGAGGTCGCGACGCTCACCAGGTTTACCGGCAACATCACCGCGGCGTACTCGCCGAAGCCGAGCCCGAAGTAGTCGGCCGAGACGATGTTCACCAGGTTCGAGACCACCAGCGGCAGGCTGGCGCTGTCGGCGATGAAGCCCGCCGCCATGACGAAGGCCAGGGTCGCCGCCGGGCTGAAGCGCAGGGCCAGCAGCATCGACATCACGATCGGCGTGAGGATCAGCGCCGCGCCGTCGTTGGCGAACAGCGCCGAGACCGCCGCGCCGAGCAGCACGCAGAAGGCGAACAGGCGCCGGCCGTCGCCGCCGGCCCAGCGCGCGACGTGCAGCGCTGCCCATTCGAAGAAGCCGGCCTCGTCCAGCAGCAGGCTGATGACGATCACCGCGATGAAGGTGGCGGTCGCATTCCAGACGATGTTCCAGACGGTCGGGATGTCGCCCGGCGCGACGCTGCCCAGCGCCAGGGCGAGCAGGGCGCCGATGCTGGCGCTCCAGCCGATGCCGAGGCCCCTGGGCTGCCAGATGACCAGGACCAGGGTGAACAGGAAGATGGCGAAGGCGATCAGCATGGGGCGGCTCGCGCTATTGGCAGCAGGCGGAGGCGCGCTGCGGGCGGCCGTCCATGTCGCGCAGGCGCGCGGCGTCGGCTTGCAGCCAGTCGCCGTTGGCCCGCAGGGTCACTTGCAGGACTTCGTGGATCCAGGCCGGCAGCGCAGGGTTCAGGCGGTAATACACCCACTGGCCCTGGCGACGGTCGAGGAGCAGCCCGGCACTGCGCAACTGGGCCAGGTGGCGGCTGATCTTCGGCTGGCTGTCGGCGAGGGCGCACATCAGTTCGCAGACGCACAGTTCGCCCTGGTCGACGATCAGCAGGGTGGCGCGAACGCGCGTCTCGTCGGCCAGGCACTTGAACACTTCGGCGGGGCTGGGCATCGCTGGGCCTTCCTGAATATATGGAAAGCCGAATATACGGACATCCGTATGTATTGCAAGCGCCCCCGATCCTGCCGGCTAGCGGCGGGCGGCCTGGACTTCCTCGCTCGGCGTGCGCCCGAAGTAGCGCTTGAACTCGCGGCTGAACTGCGAGGGGCTCTCGTAGCCGACCTGGTTGGCGGCGGTACTGGCGTTCAGCCCGTCCTGCACCATCAGGCTCCAGGCCTTGTACAGGCGCACGCTCTTCAGGTACTGGAGGGGCGAGGTGAAGGTCATCGCCTTGAAGTTGTGGTGGAAGGTCGACACGCTCATGTTCGCCTCGCGAGCCAGGGTGTCGATGTCCAGCGCACTGGCGTAGTCGGTGTGGATGCGCCGCAGGGCCCTGGCCATGCGCCCGTAGCCGCTGTGCCGGCCGGCCACCGCACGCAGGGCGTTGCCCTGCTCGCTGCGCAGGGCGCGGAAGATGATCTCGCGGACCAGTTGCGGGCCGAGGATATGGCTGTCCAGCGGGCTCTGCAGGCAGCGCAGCAGGCGCATCACCGCATCGGCCATCCCCGCGTCCAGCGGTACCGAAGCCATCGGCGCGCTGGGCGCCAGTTCGTTGTCGTCGTCGCTGCCGGGAGCCTCTTCCATCTGTAGCAGCAGTTCCTTCAAGGTGCCGATTTCCACGTCGACGCTCACTCCCAGCAAGGGCTCGGCGGCGGAGGCGTGGGTTTCGCATTCGAACGGCAGGGGCACCGACATCACCAGGTAGCGTTCGGCGTCATAGCGGTAGGTTTCGCCACCGAGGAAACCGATCTTCTGGCCCTGGGCGAGGATGCAGATGCGCGGCTCGTAGAACACCGGGCTGCGCGGATAGGCCTGTTCGGCGCGCATCAGGCGGACGCCGGGGATGCGGGTGGCGTCGAAACCCGGTTCGCCTTGCAGGGTGGTGATCAGCGACGCCATGTCGGTGGAAGTAGTGCTCATGCCTTGGCTGTTTCTCCAGGAGGGGAGGCAAACGTAGCAACCCCGCGCGCGCCTGGGCAGTGGCGGGACGCAACATCGGCACGAATGGGCAAGGCTTCGACAGGAATGGACATTCTGCGGCGGCGCCCATCCGGCGAACAATTGCCCCCCGAACGGACCGCCGCCAGCAGGCCGTCGCGGCCCGCCATCCTGCGAAGAGGACACACCGATGACCCTACAGATCCGCGGCTACGCCGCCCAGTCCGCCAGCGCCCCGCTGGCCGCCCATCGCTTCGAACGCCGCGCGCCGCGCGCCGACGACCTGGTGATCGACATCCTCTACTGCGGCGTCTGCCACTCGGACCTCCATCAGGCGCGCAACGAATGGCACAACAGCCTGTACCCGCTGGTGCCGGGCCACGAGATCATCGGCCGGGTCGCCAGCGTCGGCGAGGCGGTGAGCGGGTTCGCGGTCGGCGAACTGGTCGGCGTCGGCTGCATGGTCGACTCCTGCCGGCACTGCGCCGCCTGCGCCGAGGGCCTGGAGCAGTATTGCGCGGAATACCCGACCCTGACCTACAACGGCCGCGACCGCCACGACGGCCTGCCGACCTTCGGCGGCTACTCGGAGCGCATCGTGGTCTCCTCCAGGTTCGTCCTGCGCATTCCCCAGGGGCTCGACCCGAAGGCGGCGGCGCCGCTGCTGTGCGCCGGGATCACGTCCTACTCGCCACTGCGTCACTGGAAGATCGGCCCCGGTAGCTGGGTGGCGGTGGTCGGCCTGGGCGGCCTCGGTCACATGGGCCTGAAGTTCGCCAGGGCGCTCGGTGCCGAGGTGGCCCTGTTCACCCGCTCGCCGGGCAAGGAGGAGGAAGCGCGGCGGCTCGGCGCCGACCAGGTGATCCTTTCCACCGACCCACAGCGGATGGCCGCCGTCGCCGGACGCTTCGACCTGATCCTGGACACCGTGCCGCACCAGCACGACCTCAATCCCTACCTGGCGACCCTCAAGCGCGACGGCACCCTCGTACTGGTCGGCCTGCTCGAGCCGCTGGAGCCGGCGGTGCACGGTGCGCAACTGGTGATGGGACGCCGCTCGATCGCCGGCTCGGCCATCGGCGGCATCGCCGAGACCCAGGAAATGCTGGATTTCTGCGCGGCCCACGGGATCGCCTGCGACATCGAGATGATCGAGATCCAGCAGATCAACCAGGCCTACGAGCGGATGCTGGCCAGCGACGTGAAGTATCGCTTCGTGATCGACATGGCCTCCCTGCCGAAGTCCTTCTGAGACGGGCCGTCGGCGCCGGCGGGCTCAGCAGCCCTCGGCGTCGACCAGGAAGGTCTCGAAACGCACGCTTTTCGCCCCCAGCCGCCAGACGCCCGCGCTCAGCGGGCCTTGCGCGTCCTCCCGGGCCTGCCAGGCGCGTTCGCAGTCCTCGCGTGAACGCCAGCAGGTGTAGTTCAGCACGTGCTGGCCGTCCTCGCTGGGGTGCAGGCTGGCGGACAGGTAGCCCGGGCAGTTCCTGAAGCAGCGTTCCAGGCGTTGCAGGTGCGCGTTCTGTTCCAGCGCCAGCGACAACTGGCTGGCGGGTTCCACCTCGATATCGATGAGTTGCGCGTAGCACGGCGACCGCTCGCTAGCGGCCGGGCACTGGTCGTCGGTGCAGCAGTAGGAGGAGGGGATGAGCATGGCGGGTTACTCCGGGTGACTTGTGTCGAGGGCCGGCCCAGGGTAAAACCTCAAGCAAACTTGAGGTCAAGCCAATCATGAAGAATTCCTGCGCATCCCGCGAACTGAGCGTCGGCGAACTGGCCAGGCGTGCCGGCGTGGCGGTCTCCGCCCTGCATTTCTACGAAACCAAGGGGCTGATCAGCAGCCAGCGCAACGCCGGCAACCAGCGGCGCTTCAGTCGCGAGACGCTACGCCGGGTGGTGGTGATCAAGGTCGCACAGCGGGTCGGCATTCCCCTCGCGGAGATCGCTCGCGCCCTGCAGACCCTGCCGGCCGGGCGCAGCCCTAGCGCGGCGGACTGGGCGCGCCTGTCGGCGCAGTGGAAGGAGGATCTCACCGAGCGCATCGACAAGCTGCTGCTGTTGCGCGACCAACTGGACGGCTGCATCGGTTGCGGCTGCCTGTCGCTCCAGGCCTGCCCGTTGCGCAACCCCGGCGACCAGCTTTCCGCCGAGGGGCCGGGAGCGCACTGGCTGGACGCCGAGGGCCGCGAGCACGACGGCTAGGCAGCGGTCAGCCGTGGTGCTGGCGGTCGGCGACGGCTGGGCTGTCCTGCAGGTTGTCCGGCGGGATCGCCAGGGCGCGTAGCGATCCGGCCATGATGTCGCTGAAGGTGGGCGCCGAGACCAGGCCGCCGAAGTAGCCGATCCTGGTCGGCGAATCGATCATCACCGCCAGCACCAGTTGCGGGTCGGACGCCGGCGCCATGCCGACGAACAGCGAACGGTAGGACTTGTCCGCGTAGCCCCGGCCCGAGGCCTTGCGCGCGGTGCCGCTCTTGCCCGCCACGTGGTAGCCCGGCACGCGGGCGCGGACCACGCCCTTCGGGTCTTCCACCACGGTTTGCAGCATCGCCCGGATGCGCCGTGCGATCTGCGGGTCCATCGCCTGGCGCACCTGGTTCTGCGGGTTGTCGCGGAGCAGGCTGAGCGGCACCAGCTTGCCGTCGTTGGCGAACACCGAGTAGGCCTGGGCCAGCTCGGCGGTGTTCACCGCCAGGCTGTAGCCGAACGACATGCTGGCGGTGGCGATGTTCGACCATTTCTCGTGGAACGGCAGGTAGCCCGGGTTCTCGCCGGGGAAGCCCAGCGACAGCGGCGCGCCGAAACCGACCCGGCCGAGCTGTTCGAGGATCGGCTTGGGTCCGATCTGCAGGGCGACCTTGCTCATGCCGATGTTCGAGGAGTTGATCAGCACTCCGGTCATGGTCAGTACGTCGCGCCGGGCGACGTCGTGGATGGTGTGCCCGTCGATGGTCATCCAGCCCGGAGCCACGCTGACTTGGCTGTTCTCGTCGAACTTGCCGGAGGCCAGCGCCGCCGACATGCTGAACGGCTTGATCACCGAGCCCGGCTCGAAGGTATCGGTGAGGGTGCGGTTGCGCATGAAGGCCGGGGCGAAGCTGGCGCGGTTGTTCGGGTTGTAGGAGGGGAAGTTGGCCATCGCCAGGATCTGCCCGCTCTTCGGGTTCACCAGGACCGCCGAGCCGGAGTGCGCGCCGAACTTGAGCACGGCCTTTTCCAGCGCCTTGTAGGCGATGAACTGTAGTCGCAGGTCGATGCTCAGGGCCACGTCCTGGCTGGCCTTGGGCGTCTTCAGCACCTTGATGCTGTTGACCAGCGAGCCGCGCGGGTTGATCGCCACCTCGCGTACTCCGTCCTTGCCGCTCAGCCAGTCGTTGAAGCCCAGTTCGGTGCCTTCCTGGCCGCGGCCGTCGATGTTGACCAGGCCGATCAACTGCGCGGTCAGCTCGGAACTGGGGTAGAAACGCTTGTATTCCTTGATCTGGTGTACCCCCGTTATGCCCAGGGCCATCACCTCGCTGGCCTCGATCGGCGACAGGCCGCGCTCGAGGTAGAGGAAGCGCTTGTTCGGGTTGGCCTGGAGCTGGGCCAGCAGCGGCGCCGCGGGGCGGTGCAGGGCGCCGGCCAGGCGTGGCACCTCGTCGAGGTGGGCGGCCATTTCCCTGGGGTTGCACCAGATCGACGCGACTTCGGTGGATACCGCCAGCGGCTCGCCGTTGCGGTCGGTGATCATGCCGCGGGTGACCGGGATCGGCAGGTCGCGGATCGAGCGGAGGTCGCCCTGGTCGGCGAGGAATTCGTGGTCGTGGACCTGGAGATAGACCAACCGTCCGGAGACGGCCAGGGAGGCGAGGACGAACAGGGTGACGACAAGGATGAAGCGGTAGTTTCGGCGTTGACTGCTCATGCAAGGGCACACTGGGGAAGAGGGAGAGCGGAAGCCCGTCCGGGGCAGTGCTGAAACATCCTGTTGCAGTTGGCAACTGTACCGTCACCCGCCACCCGCCGGTCAAGCCCTTTGCCGCCCTCTAGAGCACCAGGCGCATCGCGCAGCGGCTGTCGGCGGCGAAGCCGATCTCCTGCTCGTGGCCGAGGATCGCGCGCAGGCGCTCGCCGGCTTCCTGCCAGGTCAGCCGCTGGAAGCCCAGGCGTGCGTAGAACGGCGCGTTCCAGGGCACGTCGCAGAAGGTCGTCAGGGTCAGCGCCCGGCAGTGGCTGGCGTGGGCGTAGGTCACCGCGCGCTCCAGCAGGCGGCGGCCCAGGCCCTGTTGCTGGTGGGCCTGGGCGATGGACAACTCGGCGATGTGCAACTCGTCGGCGCAGCGTTCGGCGGCGAGGAAACCGACCGGCTGGCCATCGGCGTCTTCCGCCAGCCAGTGGCTGCCGCGCTCGATCAGGCGGCGATGGAAGTCCACCCCGGCGACCCCGGCGTCGGCGATCCAGGCCAGCTCGGGCAGCAGGCGGAAGCTTTCCCCGGCTGAGCGCTCGATGGCCGGGAGCAGCGCGGCGTCCTCGTCGCGGCTGGTTCTGATGCGGTAGTCCATTGGCTTTTCACTCCATGAGCAGGCCGTCGAGCAGCACGTCCAGGGCCTGGCAGGCCCTGGCCAGGCTCTCCGGCGGGTGTTCGGCGTTGGCGATACGCAGGGCGGCGTCCACCAGCGCGCCGTTGAGCAGCCAGGCCAGGGCCTCGGCGTCGGTGCGGCGGACCCGCCCGCTGTCCATCAGTTCGCGCAGTTGCCCGGTCATCGAGCTTAGGCAGCGCAGTTGGCTGGCCTCGCTGCTGGGGCTGCCGAGGATGGCCGGGGCATCGCGCAGGACGATGCGCTGGATTTCCGCTTCCAGGGCCATTTCCAGGTAGGCCCGGTTGTAGGCACGGAAGCCGCTCCAGAGGTCCTCGCCGGCAGCCAGGATGGCGCCGAGGCGAAGATTCATCTCGTCGTCGATCTGCTGCACCACCGCGGCCAGCAGGCCTTTCTTGTCGCCGAAGTGGTGATACAGCGCGCCGCGGGTGAGGCCGGCGCTGGCGGTCAGTTCGTCCATCGAGGCGCCGGCGTAGCCGTTGTCGGCGAACGCTCGGCGCGCGGCGTCGATCAGCTTGGCGCGGGTTTCCTCGATCATCTCGGCGCGAGGCTTGCGGGCCATGCGAGGTCTCCGGGTGGCGAAGGGGCTTCAGGATAATTGACATACGCTGCGTATGTCTCCATGATTTTTGACATACGCAGCGTATGTTAATTTCGTCTTCTCCCGTCGTCGCCGGTTCCGCTGGAGCCGGCCAGCCGAGGCTTTCCATGAGCAACCCCTATCTCGAACTGTTCGCCGCGCCCGGCGCCAAGGGCTTTTCAGCCGCCGGCCTGCTGGCGCGGATGCCCCTGTCGATGACCGGCCTGGGCATCGTCACCATGCTTTCCCAGGTGCATGCCGACTACTGGCTGGCCGGTACCGTGGCGGCCACCTTCGTGTTCTGCAATGCCTTGCTCGCGCCGCAGGTATCGCGCCTGGTGGACCGCTTCGGCCAGGGCCGGGTGCTGCTCCCGGCCGCGCTGGCCAGCGCCCTGTCGATGAGCGCGCTGTTGCTGTGTACGCACTATCGAGCGCCGAATGCCTGGCTCTACCTGTTCGCCTTGCTCGCCGGGGCGATGCCGAGCATGCCGGCCATGGTACGGGCGCGCTGGACCGAGCTGTACCGGGGCTCGCCGAAGCTGCACACGGCGTTTTCCTTCGAATCGGTGATGGACGAGGTGTGCTACATCATCGGGCCGGTGCTGGCGGTGAGCCTCAGCGTCGGCTGGTTCGCCGAGGCGGGGCCGCTGCTGGCGACGCTGTTCCTGGTCGCCGGGGTGAGCCTGTTCAGCCTGCAACGCGGCACCGAACCGCCGCTGCATGCCCATCCGCGGCGCCGCGCCGGCAGCGCGCTGGCCTATCCGGCGGTACGCGTGCTGGCGCTGGTGCTGGCCGCCATCGGGGTGATCTTCGGCGCGGTGGAAGTGGTCAGCGTGGCCTTCGCCGAGGCGCACGGCAACAAGGCTGCGGCAAGCCTGGTGTTGTCGGTCTATGCCGTCGGCTCATGTCTCGCGGGATTGCTGTTCGGGCTGCTGCGCTGGCGCCTGGCGCTTTCCCGGCAACTGCTCTGCATGGTTACGCTGATGGCCCTGAGCCTGATGCCGCTGCTAGGGGTGGAGAGCATCCTTGCGCTTGCCCTGACCGTGCTGGTGGCCGGCTTCAGCGTGGCGCCGACGATGATCCTGGCCATGGGCCTGGTCGAGCGCGCGGTGGACCCGGCGCGCCTCACCGAAGGCCTGACCTGGGCCATCACCGGGCTGGGCATCGGCATGGCCTTGGGCTCGGCGCTGGCCGGTTGGGTGGTGGAGGGCTACGGCGCCGCCAGCGGTTTCCTCGTCGCGGTCGGCGCCGGCTGGCTGGCCTGGCTGCTGGCCCTGGCCTGCTTCCGGGTGCTGGCTCAGGACGAGGCCGGCGACTGCGCGGTGTCCGGCTGAGCCGGGAAGGCGTATTCGCGTTCGACCCGGGCGATCCGCGCGCTGAAACCGGCGTACCAGTCGCGCCGGCCGCGCGCCTGGGCGTCGCGGTGCTCCGCGTGGCGGCTCCAGGCACGGATCGCCGCCTCGCTGTCCCAGTAGGAGACGGTGATGCCGAAACCGTCGGCGCCGCGGACCGACTCCACGCCGAGATAGCCCGGCTGGCGGCTGGCCAGTTCCAGCATGCGCTCGGCCGCTTCGGCGTAGCCGTCGTCGACGGCGCTGCGATGGGAGCTGAAGATCACTGCGTAATAAGGTGTCGGGCCGCGCCGGGGGCGGTCGCGGCGCTGCGTCCGGCACGCCTCGACGAATGCCTTCGGCAGTGGCGGCAGGACGCCGGCCAGGGCTGCCCGCTCGGGTTGGAACAGGGTGGCGACGAAGAACGGATGCTGTTCCAGCTCCACCGCGCGGATCGCTCCGTCGGCGCTCCAGGCGCTGGCCCGCAGTGCGCCGCCGGTAAGTTCCGCGGCGAAGCGCGGGGCGATTGCGTAGCGGCAATGGTAGTCCGCCTCGATCCAGTCGGCGGCATACGCCAGGGCCAGGCGCGAGCCGCGCAGCAGGCGGACTTCCTCGCGGGCTTCGAGCAGAGCGCAGGGCAGGGCGGCGATCACCGCCTGGTCGCTGTGCGGATGCTCCTCGCCATGGGTCGCCGCCTGCCAGCCGAGGGCGTTGCGGGCGAACTCGAGGATCGTGTGCTGGAAGCCGGCGCAGGTACCGAGGAACGGCCGGCGCCGGCCCCGGGCATGGGCGATCAGGCGCAGCACCGCGTCGGCGTCGCGATAGGGGCTGCCCGGCACGCACCAGAACCCGTCATAGCGCTCCAGCGCCGGTTCGGCGGGCAGGCGGTCGCTGGCCAGCCAGTCGAATGCGATCTCCAGGCCGAGTGCCTCGCCGGCCAGGCGCAGGGCCAGGGGAATCGCCCGGTGGGCGGTGATGTGCGGGTCGTGGTCGCCGACCAGGGCAATGCGCAGCGGCGCCGCGGGAGGGGTGGACATCCGTTTTCGCTCCAGTTTCGCCACGCCGGTTGGCGGGCCCTGGCGCTCACTCTATAGTTGCGTTTCCGCACTCGATATCGGCGCCAATGCAAAAGATGAATGCACCGCTGCAATATCGCCTGGACCATGCCGATCTTGCCCTGGTCCTCGCCCTGGTTCGCGGCGGCAGCCTGGCGCGGGCCGCGGAGTTGCTCAGGGTCGATGTGTCGACGGTCTTCCGGGCCATCCGCCGGTTGGAGAAGAACCTCGGCAAGGCGTTGTTCGACAAGAGCCGCAGCGGCTACCTGGCGAACCAGACCGCCCGCCGCCTGGCGCAGCAGGCAGAACTGGCGGAACAGGCGCTGGAGGCGGCGCGCATCGGCCTCGAACTGGAGCGCGAGGTGCTCAGCGGTACCGTGCGCCTGACCTGCTCCGACGCCGTCCTGCATGGCCTGCTGCTGCCGGCGCTGGCGCGCTTCATGCCTGGCTATCCGGCCCTGCAACTGGAGCTGGCGACCTCCAACGACTTTGCCAACCTCAGCCGGCGCGACGCCGACATCGCCCTGCGCATGACCCGCACGCCGCCGGAACACCTGGTCGGGCGCAACCTCGGCGAGGTGCGCTACGTGCTCTGCGCCAGCGAACGCTACCTGGAGGGCCGCGACGCGACGGAGCCCGCCATGCTGCACTGGATCGCCCCGGACGATTTCCTTCCCGACCACCCGAGCGTGGTCTGGCGTCGTCGACACTATCCCGGGGTATTGCCGGCCTACCGCTGCAACGGCGTGCTGGCGGTCTCCGAGATGGCCCGCGCCGGCCTCGGCCTGGCGGCGATCCCCGCCTACCTGCTGCGCGACGGCGACGGCCTGCGGGTACTGGACGCCGACCTCGAGGGCTGCGCCAGCGCCCTGTGGCTGCTGACCCGTCCGGACTGCCGGGCGTTGCGCTCGGTGGTCGCGTTGTTCGACGAGCTGGGGCGGCATGTGCGCTTGGGTGATGAGTGAAGGAGGAGGGCCGTGCCCGGTACGGCGCGCTCCCGCTCCCCAACCCTCTCCCGCGAGCGGGAGAGGGGCTGGAATGGCGTTTCGCCAGAGGCCTGGCGCTCAGCCGCGATCCGCCGCGGCCGGTCCCGGCGGCGGAATGTCGCCCACCGCCGCCGCGCCGGTGTCCTTGCGCAGGCGCTTGACCTCGTCGACGCTGACGCTCGGCGCCTGGTTGCCCCAACTGGTGCGGATGAAGTTGACCACGTCGGCGATCTCCTGGTCGTTCATCCGCCAGCCGAACGGCGGCATGGTGAAGCTCGACGGTGCCTGGTGGGTGGCCGGCAGGGTGCCGCCCTTGAGCACGATGTGCACCAGGGAGGTCGGGTCGCTGCCGGTCACCACCGGGTTGCCGGCCAGGGCCGGGAAGACCCGCGCATAGCCCTTGCCGTCGGTGCGGTGGCAGGCCCCGCAGTTGTCGACGTAGAGCGCCGCGCCGGTCTTGCTGTCGTCGCCGTGGAACAGTGCCTGGGCCACGCTCTCGTCGTAGACGTGCGGCTGGTCGGAGGGGTCCGCCGGCGGCAGCGACTTGAGGTAGCGGGCGATGGCGGTGAGGTCGGCGTCGGTCATGTACTGCATGCTGTGCACCACCACGTCGGACATGCCGCCGAACACCGCGCTGCGCTCGCTGCGGCCGGTGCGCAGGAAGCTGACCAGGTCGGCTTCGCTCCAACTGCCCAGTCCGGTCCGGTGGTCGCCGCGCAGGCTCTTGGCGATCCAGTTCTCCAGCGGCGCGCTGCCGGACAGGTAGGCCGCGCCATCGCTCGCCGCCAGGGCCTTCTCCTGCATGCCCAGCCCACGCGGGGTATGGCAGGCGCCACAGTGGCCAAGGCCTTCGACCAGATAGGCGCCGCGCGCCAGCACCGGGTCCTGCCCGGCGGCGGCCTGGAAGTCCTTCACCTCGGGAGCGAAGGTCCAGCGCCAGAATGCCAGCGGCCAGCGCATCGACAGCGGCCAGGGGATGTCGCTGGCCTTGTTGGGCTGCTCCACCGGCTCCACGCCATGCATGAAGTAGGCGTAGAGGGCGTGCATGTCCGCTTCGCTGACTCGCGCGTAGGACGGGTAGGGCATCGCCGGGTAGAGCGTGTCGCCGGATCTGGCCACGCCGTGGCGCACGGCACGGTCGAAGTCCTCGAAGCTGTAGTCGCCGATGCCGGTCTTGCGGTCCGGGGTGATGTTGGTCGAGTACACCGCGCCGATCGGCGTTTCCATCGGCAGGCCCCCGGCGAACGGCTTGCCGTCCCTGGCGGTGTGGCAGGCCACGCAATCGCCGGCGCGGGCCAGGTATTCGCCCTGCCTGACCAGGGTCGGGTCCGGCGCTGCGGCGGCCTGGGCGATGCCGCAGGCGAGGGCGGAGAGGGCGAGGAAGGCTGTCGGTTTCATCGTTGCGCTCCTCATGCCTGCACCAGCGGACCGGGGTTCTTCAGGTATTGCTCGCGGATCGCCTTGGCCGACCAGTAGGCCAGCGCCGCCACCAGCCCAGTGGGGTTGTAGCCGGTGCCCTGGGGGAAGGCCGAGGCGCCCATGACGAAGACGTTGTGCACGTCCCAGCTCTGCAGGTAGCGGTTGAGCACGCTGGTCTTCGGATCGCTGCCCATGATCGCCCCGCCGAGCAGGTGGGTGGTCTGGTAGACCCGTGTATTGAAGTGGTCGCCGAAGTTCTTGACGCTCACCGAGATGGCCTTCGGGTTCATCGCTTCGGCGATCTTGCGCATGTGCTCGGTGACGTAGCGGCTCATGCGGATCTCGTTGTCCTTCCAGTCGAAGGTCATGCGCAGCAGTGGCTGGCCGTAGGCGTCCTTGTAGGTCGGGTCGAGGTCGAGGTAGTTGTCGCGGTAGGTCATGTTGCTGCCGTGGGCGTCCATCGACACGGTGTGCGTGTAGGCGTCCTTGACCGCCTGTTTCCAGCCGCTGCCCCAGCTCGGCGTGCCGGGCGGCACGGCGAGGCCGCCGATCGGCTTGGAGCCGGCCTGGTTGACCCACATCGGCGAGCCGCCGACGAAGCCCAGCGGTCCGTGGTCGAAGTTGTCGGCGTTGAAGTCGTCCACCGCCACGCCGCCGCCGCCGGTGCCGACGAAGGGGTTGGTATGCACGTGCTTGTCGAAGAACGCCTTGATGGTGGCCATGTTCTGGTAGGCGAAGTTCTTCCCCACCACGCCCTCGCCGGTGCGCGGGTCGTAGGGCTTGCCGATGCCGGAGAGCAGCAGCAGGCGCACGTTGTGGAACTGGAAGGCGCTGATGATCACCAGCTTCGCCGGCTGCACGATCTCGCGCCCCTGGGCGTCGACGTAGGTCACGCCGGTGGCTTGCCTGCCGTCGCTGTCGAGGTTGACCTTGAGCACGTTGCAGTTGGCGCGCAGTTCGAACAGCGGGGTCTGGCGCAGCGCCGGCAGGATGTTCAGGTTCGGCGAGGCCTTGGAATACATGTAGCAGGCGTAGCCGCTGCAGAAGCCGCAGAAGTTGCACGGCCCCATCTGCACCCCGTAGGGGTTGGTCCAGGGCCCCGAAGCGTTGGCCGCCGGCAGGTCGTAGGGATGCAGGCCGAGTTCCTCGGCGGCCTTGCGGAACAGTTGCGCGGAGTACACCTGGCGCAGTGCCGGCAGCGGGAAGTCGTCCGAGCGGTCGGCGGCGAACGGATTGCCCTTGCCGACCACCTGGCCCTTGACCGTATGCGCGGTGCCGGAGGTGCCGAAGACCTTCTCGGCGAAATCGAAGTGCGGCTCCAGCTCCTCGTAACTGACCCCGTAGTCCTGGATGGTCATGCCTTCGGGGATGAATTTCTTGCCGTAGCGTTCCTCGTAGTGACTGCGCAGGCGCAGTTCCTCGGGCATGATCCGGAAATGCACGCCGGACCAGTGCAGGCCGGCGCCACCGACGCCGTCGCCGGGAAGGAAGGCGGAGAGCTGACGGTAGGGCAGCGCGGTGTCGTTGATCCCGTGGCGGATGCTCACGGTGCTCTTGGAGAGATTCTGGAACAGCTTGCCGCGTGTGTTGTAGGTCAGCTCGTCGAGGGTGTTGGGGTAGGCGCCGTCGGGATAGGTATCGCGGTTCTCGCCGCGCTCCAGCGCCACCACGTTGAGCCCGGCCTCGGTCAGCTCCTTGGCCAGGATCGCTCCGGTCCAGCCGAAGCCGACCACCACCGCGTCCACCGGTTTGAGTGTCGTCGCCATGTTCAGCCCCTCTCGCCGGAAATCGCCACCGGCGGGAAGGGATACTTCTCGCCGCGGTCGGCCCAGTCCATGAAGTCGGCGCGGGCGCCGGGGAAACCGACCAGCTTCCAGCCCACCAGGCCGCGATTGCCGCCGTGCTGCGGATCGGAGAAGAAGCCTTCGTGGGTGTTTTGCAGCAACTGGCCGAAAAGCAGCTTGGCCGGCAGGTCCTGCAGGTCGATCTGGCCGGCTTCCAGGCGTTGCAGGATGTCGTCCTGCGCCGACGGCTCCAGCTCGGCGAACGGCTTGCCCTGGTTGGCCTTGCTCCAGCGTTCCAGGGCGGCGATGCCGACCCGGTAGATGTCGCGTGGCACCAGCTTCAACTGATGGCCGAACTCCGGCGCGGCGTCGGTGACGAACGGCCCCTGCATGTACCAGAGTGCGCCGTGCCCGTAGGGGGTTTCCATCTGTCGGTCGATGAACTCCGGCACCCCGGCCTCGATGGCGCCGGGGCCGTTGTCGTCGCTGGGGATCAGTCGCGCCACCGCGGCGTTGACGAAAGCCCATTCGGTGTTGGTGAAGAAGCGAGGCTGGTAGCGTTCGCGGGGTTTGTCCTGCTCGGCGGCGGGCGTCTGCATGGCATGGCCGACGCCATAGCCGGCCAGGGTCACCGCCGGGATCACGGTCAGGGTCTTGCGCAGGAAGTCGCGGCGGCCGTTGACGGCCTTGTCATCGGGCATGGTGGGGTCCTCTCTGGATCATCACGGTTTCGTCTTTCTGATAATGATTAGCAGGCTAATTATAAGTTCATGTGTCACGTTGAAAAAACGTTTCAGCAAGGATTCAGACAGGCCAATACCGGCAAGTGAAGCAGAACGGCGCGCCGGGCGTCGGCCCGGCGCGGCCTTCAGGCGCCTCGCCGTCGCGCCCAGGCCGAAGGATTGACCAGGTTCAGCGGCCGCTCGCCGGCGAGGGCGGCCAGCAGGTTGTCTACCGCGCAGCGGGCCATGGCTTCGCGGGTTTCCTCGGTGGCCGAGCCGATGTGCGGAGTGGCCACCACATTCGGCAGGCGCAGCAGCGGCGAGTCGGGAGACAGCGGCTCGCGCTCGAACACGTCGAGGCCGGCGGCGCGGATCCGCCGCTGGGCCAGGGCCTCGCTCAGGGCCGCCTCGTCGACCACCCGGCCACGGGAGATGTTGATGAAGATCGCCTGCGGGCGCATCCGGGCGAACTGCGCGGCACCGATCAGGCCTTCGGTGGCGGCGGTCAGCGGCAGGGTCAGGCAGACGAAGTCGGATTCCTCGAGCAGCGCGTCGAGGGGGCGGTAGCTCGCTGCGTAGCGTTCTTCGACGTGGGGCTTCGGGCTATGGCTGTGGTACAGCACGCGCATGCCGAAGCCGTGGTGCCCGCGTCGGGCCAGGGCCTCGCCGATGCGGCCCATGCCGACGATACCGAGGGTCTTGCCATGCACGTCGGTACCGAACTGGGCGGCGCCGACGCTCTTCTTCCATTCCCCGGCGCGCACCCAGCCGGCCAGTTCCACTACCCGCCGGGCTGTCGCCAGGATCAGCGCGAAGCCGGTGTCGGCGGTGGTCTCGGTGAGCACGTCGGGGGTATTGCTGAGGAGGATGCCGCGGCGGTCGAGGTAGTCGATGTCATAGTTGTCGACGCCCACCGAGACGCTGGCGATGGCTTCCAGTCGCGGTGCCAGGTCGAGCAGTCCGGCGTCCAGGCGCAGGCTGGCGCCGAGCAGGCCGTGGGCCTCGGGCAGGGCGTCGCGCAGGCGGGCCAGGCCGTCGCGGCCGGGCTCCTCGACCAGGAGCACCTCGACCCGTTCGCGCAGGCGTTCCATCAGGGGCGCGGAGAGACGTTTGTAGAGAACCACTTTCTTCATCGGATGCTCCGGAGTCGGTCAGGGGTGGGCCGGCGCCGCCCGCCGCGAGGCGTGCGCGCGAGCGGCATCGGGCTCGCGCTTGTCGGCGTGCGGGTTGAGGAACACGGTGAGCAGCACCGACAGCAGCAGCGCTCCGCTCATGAACAGATAGGAAGCCCCGGGCCCGCCGGTGATGCCGTTCAGGTAGCCGACCAGCCAGGAGCCGGAGAACGAGCCCAGCGCGCCCATGCTGTTGATCAGCGCCATGGCGCCGCCGGCGACGTTGGCCGGGAGGACTTCCGGGACGATGGCGAAGAACGGTCCGTAGGGCGCGTACATGCAGGCCCCGGCCAGCACCAGCAGGGCGTAGGACAGCCAGAAGTGCTCGCTGCCGAGGGCGTAGGAACCGTAGAAGGCGATGGACGCGATGAGCAGCGGCGGCCAGACGAAACGCTTGCGTTTCTGCAACCGGTCCGAGGCCCAGGACACTCCGAGCATGGCGATCACCGCCGCCAGGTAGGGCAGCGCCGACAGCCAGCCGGCTTCGATGATGTCGATGTTGGCGCCGTGCTTGAGGATCGACGGCAGCCAGAGGACGAAGCCGTAGACGCCGATGCTCCAACAGAAATACTGCAGCGAGAGGACGATGACCTTTGGAGAACGGAACGCCTCGCGGTAGTTCTTCACCGGCTTGATGCCCTGCTGCTCGGCGGCCAGGGCGTCTTCCAGGTCGCGTTTTTCCGAGCCGCTCAGCCAGGCGGCCTGGCGCGGGCGGTCATCCACCAGACGCCACCAGATGAAGGCCCAGATCACCGCCGGCAGGCCTTCGATGATGAACATCCAGCGCCAGCTGAAATGCTCCACCAGGTAGCCGGAGACCACCGACATCCAGAGGATGGTCACCGGGTTGCCGAGGATCAGGAAGGTGTTCGCCCGCGAGCGCTCGGCGCGGGTGAACCAGTGGCAGAGGTAGACCAGCATCGCCGGCATCACCGCCGCCTCGACCACGCCGAGGAGGAAGCGGATGCCGATCAGCAGGTAGACGTTGGCGACCATCCCGGTCAGGGTGGCCAGCCCGCCCCAGAGGATCAGGCTGACGAAGATCAGCTTCTTGACGCTGCGCTTTTCCGCGTAGATCGCCCCCGGCACCTGGAAGAAGAAGTAACCGAGGAAGAACAGCGCGCCCAGCAGCGAGGACAGCCCGGGGGTGATCCGCAGGTCGTCGGCCATCCCGGAGGCGGCGGCGAAGCCGTAGTTGGCGCGGTCCAGGTAGGCCAGGCTGTAGGTGACGAAAACGATCGGCATGATGTACCACCAGCGGCTGCTGGCGAGGCGAGGCATGGTCATGGTCGGGTATCTCCTGAGCTTGTCTTGTTCTTGTCGCAACAGGTGCCGCGTGGGCGGCGGGTTCAGGCGCTCTTGCGGCGCTCGCGGTCGAGCAGTTGGCTGCGTTTCGGCAGCCCCTCCATGTCGCCGCGGACCTGTACCGCGCGGCTGCCGATCCAGTTGCCGCGCGCCACCGCGTCGGGCAGCGGCAGGCCTTCCAGCAGCGCGCTGACCACCCCGACCGCGAAGCCGTCGCCGGCGCCCACGGTGTCCACCACGGTCGCCACCGGCACGCCGGGGACCAGTCCTTCGCCGTGGGCATCGCGATAGTAGGCGCCGCTCGGGCCGAGCTTGATCGCCACCGCGTCGACACCCATGTCCAGGTAGAACGCGGCGATATCCGCGGGTTCCTGCCAGCCGCTGAGCAGGCGGCCTTCCTCCAGGCCCGGCAGGACCCAGTGGGCATGCGCGGCGAGGGCGTTGATCTCGGCGATCATGCGGCGCTCGCTGGGCCACAGCGAGGGCCGCAGGTTGGGATCGAAGGACAGGCTGGCGCCCCTGCCGCGCATGCGCCGCATCAGTTCGTGGGACAGCTCGCAGGCACTCGCCGAGAGTGCCGGCGGAATGCCGGTGGCGTGCAGGTGGCGGGCGCCGAGCATTTCTTCGCGGATATGGGCGAGGCCCAGCCGGCTGGCCGCCGAGCCGCGGCGGAAGTACTCGACCCGCGGGTCGGCACCATCGACCTCGCGGGACTTCATCTGGAACCCGGTGGGCGCTTGCGCGTCGACCTCGACGAAGCGGCAGTCGAGGCCCTCGCGGGTCAGGCTGTCGAGTACGAAGCGGCCGAGCGAGTCGTCGCCGACCCGGCTCAGCCAGGCCACCGCGAAGCCGAGGCGGGCGAGGCCGATGGCGACGTTGCTGTCGGCGCCGGCGATGCGCTTGCCGAACTGCTCGACGCGGTCCAGTTCGCCGGGCTGTTCGGCGACGAACATGGCCATGGTCTCGCCGAAGCAGAGGATCTCGAAGTCAGCCATGCTGGCGTTCCTCCTGGGGATGGCCGAGGCGGGCGAGGGCGGCGATGTGCCGGCGGCTGAGACTGAGCAGGTCGTCGCCCTGCAGCGGGTATTCGATGGCCCGCGCCACGCCTTCCGGGAAATGCTGCAGCAGGCGCTGCCAGTACTGCAGGTCGGCGGCCGACGGCGGTACCGCGACCAGCTTGCCGTCGCGGTTGCGGATCACCGCCTTGCAGTGCACGTAGCCGACGTAGCGGCCCAGGCGCAGGGCGGCATCGTCCACCGCCTGCTCCTGCCAGCGCCAGTTGCCGATGTCGAAGGTCATCGCCAGGTCCAGTTGCTGGCGCTCGGCGAGGCGGAAGAAGCGTTCCAGCACCTCGATCCGGCCGCCATGGGGCGTCTGGTCGTTCTCCACCAGTAGCTGCAAGCCGTGGCGCGCCAGGCGCCGGGCGAGGGCGGCGAGGTCGGGCTGTTCCGGCAGATGACCGAGCGAGACCTTGAGCCAGCCGGCCCCGCAGGCTTCGGCGCGGCGCAGGGTGGGCTCCAGCTCGGGGTTCAACTGGCCGTCTTCGGGCCACAGCTCGAGGGGCGAGGAGAACACGCATTCCAGCCCCTGCAACTGGATGGCGGCGGTCAGCGCTTCGGTATCCGGCGGGCCGGCGAAGAGTTCCTCGCGCAGTTCCACGCGCTGCGCGCCGGCCATCCCCAGCAGGGGCAGGAAGCTGGCCTGGCCGCGACTGCGAACGAGGTCCGCGCCGTAGCTGGAAAGACTGATGGAGACAGGGTGAAGGGACATTGGCGATCCTCTGAAACCGGTTTCATTTCAGGCCGTGCGAAAGCCGCCGGCAACGCGCCGGCGGCAGGCCGCTAACCGCGTGGATGGGTCGAGCCGCGAACGATCAGTTGCGCCGGGAAGGTCACCCGGCGCGCCGGCTCGCGGTCGCCTTCGAGTCGCGCCAGAAGGCGCTCGAAGGCGGTGCGGCCGATTTCGTCGGTGGGTTGGGCGAGGGCGGTGATGCCGCTGCCCACCAGCGGGTACCAGTCGAGTTCGTCCAGGGCCAGCAGGCCGACCTCGTCGAACAGCCGGCAGCCGAGGTCGCGCAGTTGGCGGGTGGCGCAGAGGGTGGCGACGCCGTTGCAGGTGAACAGCGCCTTCGGCCCGGGGCCGCTGGCCGAAAGGAAGGCGCGCAGGCCGTCGCGGAAGAAGTCGTCGGTCTGCAGGACCTGGCCCTTGAGCGCCGGTCGCCGGCCGATGGAGGCATTGAAGGCCTGGACCCGCTCGATCCGCGAGCTGGTGCCGTCGAGCGGTTCGGTGACCAGCAGGATGTCGCGGAAGCCGCGTTGTTGAAGGTGGTCCAGGGCCTGTTCGACGGCGTCGGCGTTGTCCAGGCCGACCAGGTCGGTATCCAGCTCGGCCAACTGGCGGTCCACCAGCACCATCGGCAGTTCGCGGTGCAGGGCGCGCAGTTCGCCGGGATGGTGGCCGAGGGTGTTCACGATCAGTCCTTCGACGTTGTAGGACTGCAGGGCGGCCAGGTGATGACGCTCCTGCTCGTCGTCGCGGTCGGTATTGCACACCACCAGGCTGTAGCCGTGTTCACGGCAGGCGGTTTCCACGCCATGCATGACGGCCACGGAGTAGGGGTTGAGGATGTCCGCCACCAGCATTCCGATCAGCCGTGTGCGCCCGCGCTTGAGGCCTCGGGCCATCTGGTTGGGGCGGTAGTCGAGCTGGTCGATGGCGCGCTCGATGCGCCGGGCGGTGGCATCGGCGAGCAACTGGCGGTCGCCGCCGATATAGCGCGACACGCTGGCCTTGGAGACGCCGGCGGCCTCGGCCACCTGGTTGATGGTGACGCGGCCACGGCTGGGCAGTACTGAACCATTCACGGACCTGGTACCTCTTGGTGCTGTTCTTATTGGTGTGTCCGGCTGGTCTTCGCCAGCGGATGCCAGGAGCTGAAACCGGTTTCAGAAAATACCAGAAGGCCGATGCCCGTCAACGGAAAAAAACGCCTACCGAGGGTCGGTCAGGCATGACAGCCAGGAGGCTGTTCATGAAAAACGAATAATCGTTTCGCATGATGGCTTTCGATTATTAATGTCGAATGGAATGAATGTGCCGTATCTCCATAAATAAAAAGGAAGTTTGTCCAATACTTGAGAAACTACTTTAAGAGTGGTTTGTCGGTAGAAAGCGATCAATCAGGCGGGGCTCGCTGACATGAAAGCACCCGGCCGACCGTCTGAAGCAGTTCTCACTTATCGGAAAACGAAGGTGGCGCGCTGAAACTTATGCGCGCCTGGCGGTCTTTAACGACGACCTGACCGCCCGGTCGCGTCATCACGCTCACCGATCGTTGCGGGTCCTGTCGAATGCCGCCGTTCCGTCGCAGCAGGATTTTTTCGACAAGACCCGTCCGGACCCACTTCCCGGCTAAGGAATGACAGGATGAGCGCCGCCCTGGAGCGATTGAATCATCTGAACCTGAATCACTTGTATGCCTTCGTCGCCGTCGCCGAACACAACAGCTTCACCGCCGCGGCGGAGGCCCTGGGCTTGTCGAAATCGCTACTCAGCGAGCAGTTGCGACGCCTGGAGGCCGACCTCGGGATCCAGTTGCTGACCCGTACCACCCGTCGCATGACCCTTACCGATCGCGGCGAACTGCTGTTCGGCGTGGCCCAGCGCATGCTCGGCGAGCTGGACGGCGCGCTCTCCGATGTGCGCGACTTGCAGGGCGAGCCCAGTGGCCGGTTGCGCATCACTGCGCCGCAGGACTTCGTCAAATGGCACATCAGCAGCGTTTCCGCGGCGTTCATCCGGCAGTTTCCCAAGGTCCAGGTGGAAATGCTGGCCGACGACCAGTTCAGCGATCTGGTCGGCCAGCGCATCGACCTCGCGGTGCGTATCGGCTGGCCGCGCGATTCCGGCCTGCATGCCAGCAAGCTGTGCGACTTCCAGCAGGTTGCCGTGGCGACGCCGGGATACCTCGCCGGCCTGCCGCCGGTGCTCCAGCCGCACGACCTGGCGCGTTGCGAATGGATCGGCCATACCCGCCTGAGCACGCCCTGGACCTGGACCTTCGAGCGCCAGCGCGAGCGTGCCACGGTACAGACCCGAGGGCGCCTGCTGGCGAACAACACCCTGGCGGTGTACCGCCTGGTGCTCGACGGTGCCGGCGTCAGCGTGCTGCCGAGCTTCCTGGTGGCCCGCGAGATCGCCCGCGGGCGGCTGGTCCGGCTGCTACCTGGCTGGCACCTGCCGCAGGGCGGCATCTATGCCCTGTACCCCTCGGCGCGCTACATGCCGGTGCGGGTCAGGGCGTTCATCGAGTCGCTGCGCGAGCATCTCGGTCGCGAGCCGTTCCGCCTGGCGCAGGGCGAATGACGCCGGGCATCCGTGCCTGGGCGGGAGGGCGAATAACGCCACCGGCGTTATCCGCCACCGACGTCATGGATAGGCGGCGGATAACCGCGAGCGGTTATTCGCCTTACGGCCCCAGGCTGCCCAGGTAGCCGGCGAGCGCCTGGATGTCGCTATCCTCCAGGCCGCCGGCGACCGCGCGCATGGTCGCGCTGTTGCCGCGCTTGCCGTCGCGGAAGCCGTGCAACTGGGTTGCCAGGTATTCCGCCCATTGCCCGGCCAGGCGCGGCGCCTTCAGCGCCGCCAGGCCCTGGGCGGCGGGGCCGTGGCAGGTGACGCAGGGCGGTACGCCGCGCTGCGCCAGGCCGTTCTCGAAGAGCTGGCGACCGCGTTCGCGTTGCGCCGGGTCGGCCAGGGTCTGCTCGCCGGCACTCATGCGCTGGGCGGCGAACCAGGCGGAGACGTTGACCACGTCCGCCGCGCTCAGCTCCTCGCCGCGGCCGTTGGTGGCCGGGTTGCGCCGGCGCTGGGTCTTGAGGTCGTAGATCTGCTTGTACAGGTATTCCCGGTCGAGCCCGGCGAGCTTCGGGTAGCTGCGGTTCGGTCGTGGCCCGCCGTTGCCGTCGTCGTCGTGGCAGCGCGAGCACATCTTCTGTGCCATCGCCTTGCCGCGCGCCAGGTCGGCCGGCGCGTCCGGGCCCGGCACGGCGGCGGCCAGCGGCAGGGAAAGCAGGGCCGAGAGGCAGCCGGCCAGCCAGCGTTTACGCTCAGTCATGCTGCCAGGGCCCCCGTAGCCAGCCGTGGATGTCGTAGTCGGCCATGCAGCGCTGGACCATCGCCTCGCAGTAGGCCAGGTGCCCGCGACGGCTGGCCCAGGCCAGCGAGTCGAGGCGGATCTGCTCGGCATTGCCGGAATAATGGCTCTCATAGACCGCGTGGCGTGCGCCGAACTCGCTGCCGGTGGCGTCCCAGATCAGCTTGAACAGCTTCAGGCGCTGCTCCGGCTCCAGCTCGGCACCGCGGTAGTAGCTGTCCACCAGCCGCCGCGCCTCGCCGTCGCGCAGGTCGGCGGCGCCCGAGACGGTGACCAGCGGGGCGCCGCCGAGGGCGCTTTCCAGCAACTCGCGGACACGCTTCCAGATCTGCGGCACCTGGATGCGCAGGGCATTGGCGTACTCCAGGCGCGGCACCGCCGAACCGGCGGCGTTGCGCTCCGGGTCGCGGGCCATGGCGGTGGTCAGCGCCTGCAGCAGGTGCTGCAGGGCGATCAGCTCGCCGAGGGCCGCCTGTATCCCGCGGAAGCCCTGGGTGCCATTGGCGCGCACGCCGAGGGAAAGCAGGCCGATCATCAGTTCCAGCTTCACCCCGAGGCGGATGCCGGACTGGAAGTTGTACAGGTTGGCGAAGCCCGACTCGGCATAGAAGCCGGTGGCGCGGCGCAGGTCGCGGTAGACCAGGACGTCCTCCCAGGGAATCAGCGCCTTGTCGAACAGCAGCACGCTGTCGTTCTCGTCGAAACGACTGGACAGCGGGTAGTCGAAGGGACTGCTCGCGCGCTCCTCGTAGGATGGCCGGCACATCAGGCGCAGGCCGGGGTTGTCCATGCGGGCGAAGAACACAACGGCGAAGTCCTCGGCCTTGCCGGCCTCCATCTGCGCCGAGGCGACCGGGGCGACGAAGGTGGCGTTGGTGATGGCGCTGCCGGTGGCGAGCATCTTCGCCCCGCTGACGACGATACCCTGGTCGGTCTCGCGTTCGACGTGGACGAACACGTCGCGCATCTCGTGGATCGCCTTGCTGCGGTCCAGCGGCGGATTGATGATCGCGTGGTTGAGGAACAGCCCGCGGTCGGCGAAGGCGCGGTGCCAGGCGCAGGCGTTCTGCCGGTAGTCGCCGTAGAAGCCGGCGCCGGCCTCCAGCCCGGACATGAACGCCGCCTTGTAGTCCGGGGTACGCCCCATGAAGCCGTAGGTCATGCGCGACCAGCAGCCGATCGCCTCGCGCGCGCCGAGCAGGTCCTCGGCGTTCTGCGCGGGGGTGAAGAAGCGGTGGCTGCGGCGGCCCTGGGCATCGACCCGGGTGAGGACGTCGCGCTGCTCGCCGTGGAGGCCGTCGTAGAGCCCGGCGATGCTGCGGCAGGCGTTGCGGAACGCCCTGTGCCGGGTGACGTCGGCGACCCGTTCGCCGTTGAGGTAGACCTGGCGACCGTCGCGCAGGCTGTCGAGATAGTCGGCGCCGGTCATCAGCGCGTTGGGGACGGAATGGCTCATGCTGGTTCCTTGTCGGGACGCCGGCCGTGGCGCGCACGGCCGGCGGGGCGGTCAGTCGCGCTGCAGGTGCGGGTTGCGCAGCGCCGGCTCGGCGTGGATATGCACCCGCCGCAGGTGGCGCGGCGCGCGGTGGACGAAGGCCTCGCGACCGTGCAGCAGGGTCAGGTTGTCGGCGATCACCAGGTCGTCGCTGCGCCAGCGGTGGGCGTAGTGCGCCTGTGGGTGGTACAGGCAGCGGCGCAGGCTGGCGAGCAGTTCGCCGCGCTGTTCCGGGGCGATGCCGTCGTAGTGGAACTCGGAGGGGTTGATGAAGCTGGCGTCGCCCTCGACCGGCGGTTCGCAGAAACGCAGGATGGGGAATTCTCGGCGCGGGTGGCGCTCGACTATCGGTGCCGCCGAGCGGCTGCTGTAGTGCGCTGCGCTGCGCTGGTACCGGCCGCTGACGCGGCGCCAGAGTTCCAGCTCGCTACTGTCGGCCAGTTGCAGCGCCGCCGGGGTCGAGCTGAAGGTGGTGCGGCCGCCGTCGCTGTCGCCGGGCGCGTCGACACAGTGGAACAGCTGGAATTCCGGCACCGTCTCCAGGTACATGCCGTCCCAGTGCAGCGGCACGTAGTTGTTGGCGAAGATGTGGTCCTCGGCGCCTTCCTGTTCCACCAGCTCGAGCACCGCGCCGAACGGCCACAGCATCACTTCGCCGAAGTCGTGGCAGTAGCGGGTCAGGCTCTCGGCGTCGGCGAAGGCGGCGAAGCCGCGCAGGAGCAGCAGGTGGTGGCTGCGCGCCAGGCCCTTGAGCCACTGCGCCGGCAGCTCGCCGACGTGCATGCCGGGGCGGCCGGGCTCCAGCAGCAGGCCGAAGCGCGGCTGGTTGCCCTGTTCGTCGCGCAGCGGCGAGAGACGTACCGGTTGATCGCTGAGATAGGTGTTCATCGTCTGGCTCCTCGGGCTCAGGCCACGGCGGCGCGCCGGGCGGCCCTGGCCGGCAGGCGGTAGTGACTGGGCTGGCCGTTGATCTGCACCAGTTCGCCGCCGAGTTCCAGCACCTCGCTGCGCTTCATCAGCACGAAGCGGTCCTCGGTGTTCACCGCAACGCCGTGCCAGGGCGTCAGCCAGTCGTCGCGGGTCGGCATCATGTGGATGCCGAACTTCAGGCTGTCCGCCGGCTGCGGATGGATGGACAGGCGGATCGCGCGGGGGAACTGGTCGGCCAGCAGCGCGCCCCAGGCCCAGCTGCGCTGGATCACCCCGTAGGCGCGCTCCTTGGCGTCGCGTTGCAGGGCGGTCTTCGAGCCCTGGTAGTCGGGGGTCAGGCCGTCCTCGTAGAGGAAGCGGGTGATGGCGCGGTACAGCAGCAGGCCTTCTTCGCTGGCCAGCAGGGTCTCGCGGATGCTTTCCAGCGGCTCGGCGTAGCCGTCGATCAGCAACTGGCGGAGCTGCTCGTGGTTGTCGCGCTGGGCCTCGAAGGCGCGTACGTCCTCCAGGTTGAACACGCCGATATGGGTGGCGCCGATCTCCTCGATCATCAGGCGCAAGGCATCCTGGTAGGCGCTGATGTGCGCATCGCCGATCCTCACCAGGTCGCCGAACACCCGGCCGTCGGAGCAGACGGTGATCTTCGCGCCCGGTGCATAGAACAGCTGGATGCGCTGGCACAGGTGGTTGAGGAACGACAGCGACAGGCGCTCGGCCATGTCCGGACGGCTGTCGAGGACCTTGCCGGGGTTCGGCGACTTGGCCGGAAACGCCGGCAGGACGAACTCGATGGGCTCGCCGGCTTCGATGAAGGCGGCGATGCGCGGCAACTGGACCTGTTCGATGCGGCGGACCTCGTCCGCTTCGCTGGCGCTCTGGCGATGCTCGGGGTAACGGCGGCGATAGAGCAACAGTTCTTTCAATACGCGTGCGGGAAGGGTGTCTTCGGCGATGGCGTACATGCAGGTGTTTCCTCCTTGTGGGCGGATGCCGGCGGGGCCGGCAGCGGAAGGCGACATCCTGTGGACTCGCCGCCGGGGGATAAACCGGGGAAGGCCGGAAACACTGTTCGCTGAAGCTTGACGATGGGCGCCGGGCACGGGCGGGCCGCCGGCGTTGTCGCGTATCGCGGGGAGGGCTGAAGGAAGCGGCCGCCGGCGGGCGGCCGCAGGGCGGTCAGTCGGCGTTCTCGCCGCACAGGTCGAGGGCGAACCAGCGTTGCGCTTCGTCGCGTCCGAGGCCGGCGCCGAGCAGGCCGAAGAGCTTGCCCAGGGCCGCCTCGCGGGTCATTCCGCCAGCCGAGACCAGGCCGGCGTCGCGCAGGCGGCTGCCGGCGGCGTAGACGCCGAACTCGACCTGGCCGTAGGCGCACTGGCTGACCGCGGCGAGCAGCACGCCGCGGGCGTGGGCTTCGCGCAGCAGCGCCAGCAGCTCCTCGTCGTCGGACGGGCCGGTGCCGCTGCCATAGCATTCCAGCAGCAGCGCTTCCACGCCGCTGTCGAGCAGCCCGCGCAGGTGCGCGGCGCGCAGCCCTGGATAGAGCGGCAGCACGGCGAGGTTCACTTCCCGGCGCGGCTGGCGGTAGCCGAGCGCCGCAGGCACCGGCGCAGGCTCGGCGTGGCGCGGTCGCGGCAGTTCGGCGAAGGCGTCGAACGCATCGCTGCGCAGCTTGCTGACCCGCGCGCCGTGCAGCAGGGCATCGTTGAAATAGACCTGTACGCCGCGCGCGTGGCCCTCCTGGAGGACGCGCAGGGCGCCGACCAGGTTGTCCCAGGCATCGCTGCCCGGCGCGCCGGCCGGCAGCATGGAGCCGGTCAGCAGCACCGGGATCGGCAGGTCGAGGAGCAGGAAGGACAGCGCCGCGGCGCTGTAGGCCAGGGTGTCGGTGCCGTGCAGGAGCAGCACGCCGTCGTGGCCGGCGTCGAGCGCGGCGACGATGGCGTCGCGCATCGCCAGCCAGTTGCCCTGGGTCATGTTGGCGCTGTCCAGCGGCGGTTGCAGTTCGGCGAAGCGCCAGCGCAGGTCCGGGGCGTCGCCGAGGCTTTGCAGGTGGTCGCGCATGCGCGCTTCGAAGCCGCCGGCCGGGGCCAGGCCCTGCGGGGTCTGCAACATGCCGATGGTGCCGCCGGTGTAGAGCACGAAGAGGTTCTTGACTGGGAGCATCCGTAATCCTTGTGTCGGGCCTTTTCGCGACGGACGTGCGAAGAGGGGACGCCATTGTGGCGCAGGCGCCGCTCCAGGGGGAGGGCGCCTGCGCGAAACTCAGCGAGTGCCGCTCGGCAGCGGCTCGGCGTCCGCCTGCGCCGGGGGCTCGGCGTGCTGGCCGGCGGGCCAGGCTTCGCGGTCCAGGTCGAGGTCGGCGAACTGCGCCGAGTCGAACACCGGCTGCTTGATCCCGGCGCGACGCTGCACGTCATAGTCGCGCATCACCCGCAGGCCGACCTTGAACAGCAGGGCCAGGGCCATCAGGTTGACGAAGGCCAGGCAGGTCATGGTGATGTCGGCGAAGGCGAACACGGTGGACAGGTCCTGCACCGAGCCCCAGACCACCAGGGCCAGTACCAGCGCGCGGTAGCCGATCAGCACCAGGCGGTTGCGGCTGAGGAACTGCAGGCTGTTCTCGCCCAGGTAGAAGTTGTAGAGGATGCAGGTGAAGACGAACAGCGACAGGGCCACGCTGACGAACACCCGGCCCCAGTCGCCGACCACCGCGGCCAGGGAGTTCTGGGTGAGGACGATGCCGTCGCCTTCGAAGCCCGGGGTGTAGAAGCCCGAGAGCAGAATCAGCAGGGCGGTGCAGGTGCAGATCACGAAGGTGTCGAGGAACACGCTGAAGGCCTGGACCACGCCCTGCGCCGCCGGATGGCGCACGGCGGCGACCGCGGCGACGTTCGGCGCGCTGCCCAGGCCGGCCTCGTTGGCGAAGACGCCACGCTTGACGCCCATCACGATGGCGCTGCCGAGCAGGCCGCCGAACGCCGGGTCTAGGCCGAAGGCGCTCTTGACGATGGTTTCCAGCATTGCCGGGACGTGCTCGATCTGGCTGGCGATGACGTACAGGGTGACACCGATGTAGGCCAGGGTCTTGATCGGCACCAGCAGGTCGGAGACCGCGGCGATGCGCTTGATGCCGCCGATGAAGACCACGCCGAGCAGCACCGCCAGGGCGATCCCGGTGTGCTGCGGGGCGAAGCCGAAGGCGTTCTGCAGCGAATGGGTGACGGTGTAGGACTGCAGGCCGTTGAAGGCGAAGCCGTAGGTCACCAGCAGGAGTACCGCGAAGACCACCGCCATCGAGCGCAGCTTCAGGCCGTGCTGGATGTAGTAGGACGGGCCGCCGCGATACAGGCCGTCACCGTCGCTGCGCTTGTAGACCTGGGCCAGGGTGCATTCGAAGAAGCTGCTGGACATGCCGACCAGCGCGGTGACCCACATCCAGAACACCGCCCCCGGACCGCCGAGGGTCACGGCGATGCCGACCCCGGCGATGTTGCCGGCGCCGACCCGGCCGGCGAGGCTCAGCATCAGGGCCTGGAAGGAACTGAGCTGGCCGGCCTGGCCGCGCAGTGATTCCCTGAACACGCCGAACATGTGGCCGAAGTGGCGGAACTGGACGAAGCGCGAACGGATCGTGAAGTAGGCGCCCAGGCCGACGATCAGGACGATGAGGACTTTTCCGGAAAGGAAATCGTTGAGCATTTCAAGCATGGAGGTCTACCTCGGTTCTTATTCTGGTGTCGGCGTGCGCTGCGGCAGCGCCTTGGTGCGCGGCGCATGGTTGGCCATGACGCACCTGGTTACAATTTCGCGGGTTGCTCCTGCTTGATGCGACCTGATGCTAGAATCGCGTCCATAGCATCACTTTCGGAGCCGCCGATGTCCGAGCACCTGGGCGCCAATCTCAAGCTGCTTTGCAGCCATTACCGCTCGATTTCCGAGGTTTGCCGGCAATTGGCGATCAATCGCGCACAGTTCAACAAGTACCTCAGCGGCCAGAGCCAGCCGACGCCGTACAACCGCAAGCGGATCGGCGACTTCTTCGGCGTCGAGGACTACGAGCTGGGCTTGCCGCCCGAGCAGTTCGCCCGCCTGATCGGCGCCCGTGCCAGCGCCCAGCCGCGCCAGTCCAGCAACGACCCGCTGTTGCGGCTGCTGCAACCGCTGCGCGCCGAGGCCGGCGACCTGAGCCGCTACTGCGGCTACTACTTCGAATATGCCAACTGCATGTCGGTGCCAGGCAGCATCCTGCTCTCCCTGGTGCATCTCTACGAGGAAGACGGCGTGTTCCTCTTCGAGCGCCAGGAACGCCAGGAGCGCACCAGCAGTACCGACGTGCAGGCGGAGGAGTGGGCGCGCTGCCGCTACCTCGGCGCGGCCTTCCAGTTGCAGGACCGGGTGTTCCTGATCGACTACGAGTCGCTGACCCTCAACGAGATGAGCCAGACCATCCTCATTCCCAGTTTCAAGAGCCGTATCACCCGCCTGAACGGCCTGAAGATGGGCGTTTCCAGCGGTGACCGGCGGACCCCGGCATGCAGCCGGGTGGTCTGGGAGTACCTCGGTGCGGAAATCAACCGGATCAACGCCTACCGCCAGGTGCGCCTGTACCGCCCGGACGATCCGCGGATCGACGAGGATATTCGCCAGCGCCTGGCGGCGGGGAGCTTGCGGCATGGGTTGCTGGAGACGGAGTGAGGGGCGGGGGATCGCGCAGGGCGGTGAGACCTGCTGACGACCCGGTTCGCGGCCACGAAAAAAGCCCCCTTGCCCGACGGGCAAGGGGGTAATGTGCGCCGGTGGTTGGCCGGCTACCGAGGTTCGCGGGAATCAGATGTGCAGGGCGTGTCCCAGCGCGCGCAGGGCGGCTTCCTGGACCGCTTCGCCGAGGGTCGGATGGGCGTGGATGGTGCCGGCGATGTCTTCCAGGCGGGCGCCCATCTCCAGCGACTGGGCGAAGGCCGTGGACAGTTCCGAGACCGCCTTGCCCACCGCCTGCCAGCCGACGACCAGATGGTTGTCGCGACGCGCCACCACGCGGACGAAGCCTTCGTTGGCCTCCAGGGTCATGGCGCGGCCGTTGGCGGCGAACGGGAAGCTCGCCACCAGGCAGTCCAGGCCGGCATCCTTCGCCTGCTCCGGGGACAACCCGGCGACCACCACTTCCGGATCGGTGAAGCACACCGCGGGGATCGCCACCGGGGCGAACTGGCGACGCTTGCCGGCGATCAGCTCGGCGACCATCTCGCCCTGGGCCATGGCCCGGTGCGCGAGCATCGGCTCGCCGGCGAGATCGCCGATGGCCCAGACATTGCGCATCGAGGTGCGGCACTGGTCGTCGACCTTCACCGCCCGGCCGTTCATGTCCAGGCCCAGGCTTTCCAGGTTCCAGCCTTCGCTGCGCGGCTTGCGGCCGACCGCCACCAGTACCTGGTCGGCGACGATCTCGCGCTCCTCGCCGGCGCCGTCGCGGACCCGCACGCCGTTCTCGCTCGGGCCCAGCAGGCTGTGCCCGAGGTACAGCTCGACGCCCAGCTTGCGCAAGGCCTGGGCCACCGGCTTGGTCAGTTCTTCGTCGTAGCCCGGCAGGATGCGCGGTTGTGCTTCCACCACCGCCACCTCGACGCCGAGCTTGCGGTAGGCGGTGCCCAGCTCCAGGCCGATGTAGCCGCCGCCGACCACCACCAGGCGCTTGGGCAGGCTGCCGGGCGCCAGCGCCTCGGTGGAGGAGATCACCTTGCCGCCCAGCGGCAGGATCGGTAGCTCGACGCTCTGCGAGCCTGCGGCCAGCAGCAGGTGCTCGCACTCGATGCGCTGGCTGCTGCCGCCGGCGAGTTCGACCGCCACGCTTTTGCCATCGAGGATCCTCGCCCAGCCCTGGACGACATCGACCCCGTGTTTCTTCAGCAGCGCGGCGACGCCGCTGGTGAGGCGGTCGACGATGGCGTCCTTCCATTCCACGGTGCGGGCGATGTCGATGCTCGGCGCCTGTACCTGGATGCCCAGCGCCGACCGGCCGGCATAGTGGCGGGCCTTGAGGTATTCCTCGGCGGCGTGGATCAGCGCCTTCGACGGGATGCAGCCGACGTTCAGGCAGGTGCCGCCGAGGGCGGCGCCCTCCACCAGTACGGTGGGAATGCCCAGTTGCCCGGCACGGATCGCCGCGACGTAGCCGCCGGGACCGCCGCCGACGATCAGCAGGGAAGTCTTCAGGATCTGGCTCATCGCTTACTCCAGGAACAGGGTGGCAGGATGTTCGAGCAGGCCGCGCACGGCCTGAATGAAGGCCGCCGCGTCCATCCCGTCGACCACCCGGTGGTCGAAGGAGGAGGAGAGGTTCATCATCTTGCGCACGACGATGTTGCCGCCGACCACCATCGGTCGCTCGACGATGCGGTTGACGCCGACGATGGCCACCTCCGGATGGTTGATCACCGGTGTGCTGACGATCCCGCCGAGCGCGCCGAGGCTGCTCAGGGTGATGGTCGAGCCGGACAGCTCCTGGCGTTGCGCCTTGCCGCTGCGCGCGGCTTCGGCCAGGCGCGCCACTTCGCTGGCGTTGCCCCAGAGGTCGCGCGATTCGGCGTGGCGCAGCACCGGCACCATCAGGCCGTTGTCGCTCTGGGTGGCGATGCCGACGTGCACCGCGCCGTAGCGGGTGACCACCTCGGCCTCGTCGTCGTAGCGCGCGTTCAACTGCGGGAAGTCGCGCAGCGCCACGACCATGGCGCGGACCAGGAACGGCAGCAGGGTCAGCTTGCCGCGCTGGCCACCCCATTTCTGGTTGAGATGGGCGCGCAGGGCTTCCAGGTCGGTGACGTCGATTTCCTCGACATAGCTGAAATGCGGGATGCGTCGCTTGGCGTCCTGCATCTTCTGGGCGATCTTGCGACGCAGGCCGATCACCGGCACCGCCTGCTCGTCGTGTCGCTCGGCATACCCTTGCGCGGCGCCGCCGCTGCGCGTGACGCTGCCATCCTGGGTCAGGTAGGCATCGAGGTCCTCGTGGAGGACGCGTCCGGCGGGACCGCTGCCTTGCACGAACTGCAATTCGATGCCCAGGTCGCGGGCGCGCTGGCGCACCGCGGGGGAGGCCAGCGGGCGTTCGCCGGGCTGGCGCCGCTGCCGTGGCGCCTCGCTGTCGCGCAAGGCGCGCGGCGCTTCGGCGGCGGCTTTCGGCGGCGCGACCGGGGTCTCCTTGGGTTTTTCCGGGGCGGCTGCGACGGGCGCGGCCGGCGTCGCCGCGGCCGGACTCTCGGCGAGGTTGCCGGCGCCTTCCACCTCCAGGCGGATCAGTTCGCCGCCCACCGCCATCACCTGGCCCGGCTGGCCGCCGAGGGCGAGGATGCGTCCGGCCACCGGCGAGGGAATCTCCACCGTGGCCTTGTCGGTCATCACCTCAGCGAGAACCTGGTCTTCATTGACCGAGTCGCCGACCTGGACATGCCACTCCACCAGTTCGACCTCGGCGATGCCTTCCCCGATGTCCGGCATCTTGATCACATGGGTACCCATTCAGACCTCCATCACACGCTTGAATGCCGCGCCGACGCGCGCGGGGCCGGGGAAATACGCCCACTCCTGGGCATGCGGGTAGGGGGTGTCCCAACCGGTGACGCGCTCGATCGGCGCCTCCAGGTGGTGGAAGCAGTGCTCCTGCACCAGCGACATCAGCTCGGCGCCGAACCCGCAGGTGCGGGTCGCCTCGTGGGCGATGACGCAGCGGCCGGTCTTCTTCACCGAGGCGACGATGGTTTCCAGGTCCAGCGGCCAGAGGCTGCGCAGGTCGATGATCTCGGCGTCCAGGCCGGTCTCGTCGGCTGCGGCCTGGGCCACGTAGACCATGGTGCCGTAGGTCAGCACGGTCAGCGCCGCGCCGGGGCGGACGATCGCCGCCTTGTCCAGCGGCACCTTGTAGTAGCCGTCCGGCACCTGGCTGGCCGGATGCTTGGACCAGGGCGTCACCGGGCGGTCGTGGTGGCCATCGAACGGGCCGTTGTAGAGGCGCTTGGGCTCGAGGAAGATCACCGGGTCGTCGTTCTCGATGCAGGCGATCAGCAGGCCCTTGGCGTCGTAGGGGTTGGACGGCATCACCGTGCGCAGGCCGCAGACCTGGGTGAACATCGCCTCCGGGCTCTGGCTGTGCGTTTGCCCGCCGTAGATGCCGCCGCCACAGGGCATGCGTACGGTCATCGGCACGATGAAGTCGCCGGCCGAGCGATAGCGCAGGCGCGCCGCCTCGGAGATCAACTGGTCGGAGGCCGGGTAGACGTAGTCGGCGAACTGGATCTCCACCACCGGGCGCAGGCCGTAGGCGCCCATGCCGACCGCGGCGCCGATGATGCCGCTCTCGGAGATCGGCGCATCGAACACCCGCGAGGTGCCGTATTTCTTCTGCAGGCCTTCGGTGCAGCGGAACACGCCGCCGAAGTAGCCGACGTCCTGGCCGAATACCACCACGTCGTCGTCGCGCTCGAGCATGATGTCCATCGCCGAGCGCAGCGCCTGGATCATGGTCATGCTGGTGACCGTCTGGGCGTTCTCGTGTTGCGGGTTCATGGCATTCATACCCCGAGCTCCTGGCGTTGCCGGCGCAGGTGCTCCGGCAGTTCTGCATAGACGTCCTCGAACATGCTGGCGGCGCTCGGCACCCGGCCGTCGATCAGGGTGCCATGGCTCTCCGCCTGTTTCTGCGCGGCCAGTACTTCGGCTTCGAGGGCCTTGTGGGTGGCTTCGTGCTGTTCCTCCGACCAGATGCCGAGGCCGATCATGTGCCGCTTCAGGCGGGCGATCGGGTCGCCCAGCGGGAAGTTGGTCCAGTCGTCGGCGGGGCGGTACTTGGACGGGTCGTCCGAAGTCGAGTGCGGGCCGGCGCGGTAGGTGACCCATTCGATCAGGCTCGGCCCGAGGTTGCGCCGGGCGCGCTCGGCGGCCCACTCGGAGGCGGCGTAGACCGCCAGGAAGTCATTGCCGTCGACCCGCAGCGAGGCGATCCCGCAGCCCACGCCACGGTTGGCGAAGGTGGTGCCTTCGCCGCCGGCGATGGCCTGGAAGGTGGAGATCGCCCACTGGTTGTTGACCACGTTGAGGATTACCGGCGCGCGGTAGACATGGGCGAAGGTGAGGGCGGTGTGGAAGTCCGACTCGGCGGTGGCGCCGTCGCCGATCCAGGCCGAGGCGATGCGCGTGTCGCCCTTGATCGCCGAGGCCATGCCCCAGCCGACCGCCTGGATGAACTGGGTGGCGAGGTTGCCGGAGATGGAGAAGAAACCGGCCTCCTTGCTCGAGTACATGATCGGCAGCTGGCGGCCCTTGAGCGGGTCGGCCTCGTTGGAGAGAAGCTGGCAGATCATGTCCACCAGCGGGTATTCGCGGGTGATCAGGATGCCTTGCTGGCGATAGGTCGGAAAGCACATGTCGCCGTCGCGCAGGGCCAGGGTGTGGGCGGTGGCGATGGCTTCCTCGCCGAGGCACTGCATATAGAAGGAAAGCTTTTTCTGCCGTTGCGCGGTGAGCATGCGCGCGTCGAACAGACGGGTCTTGAGCATCGCCCGCATGCCGCGCAGCAGTTGTTCGTTGCTGAGCTGCGGATTCCAGGGACCGACGGCGTGGCCGTCGTCGTCGAGCACGCGTACCAGGCTGTAGGCCAGGTCGCTGGTCTCGGCGGGCTCGACATCCACCGGCGGCTTGCGTACCTCGCCGGCGGGGGACAGGTGCAGATAGGAAAAGTCGGTCTTGCAGCCAGGACGCCCGGTGGGCTCCGGGACATGCAGACGCAACGGCTCGTAATCACTCATGACAGGCCTCCGGCCCGGTCCGGGCCAAACGGTTGGAGAGATCAGAAACGGGCGAACGGCGCTCGAAGCGGCGGACTGGGCGGATGGCGGGTTCCCGTCCTGTGGGTGGGGGCGGGTTGCAGGCATGCCGGGGTACGGCAGGCGCGGTCGTACTGGGTGACGTCACTCATGGTGAGGCCCTCGGGTTTTGTTTTTGTAATTTCAGTATAGGCTTCGGGTGCTAGTTTTTTGCTCCAAATTGACTAAGGTATTCCGACAGTATTGGGTTGTTTGAACTACAAGAATCGCTGACAAGAGAAACAACGCACCATGGCTGAACTCGACCGCATCGACCTGAAAATCCTCCGCGCCCTGGCCGACGACGGCCGCCTGAGCTGGCGCGATCTCGCCCAGAAGGTCGGCCTGTCGCTGACGCCGACGCTGCGCCGGGTACGCCGCCTGGAAGAGGAACACTACATCCAGGGCTACTTCGCCCGGCTCGACGAGGAGCGCCTGTCCGGGGCGATGAGCGTGTTCGTCTCGGTGTCCCTGGAAAAGCAGACCGGCGACTACCTCGCTCGCTTCGAGGAACGCATCGTCGATGCGCCGCAGGTCATGAGCTGTTTCCAGATGACCGGCGATGCGGACTACATGCTGCGGGTTGTGGTCAAGGATCTCGCCGCCTACCAGGCGTTCCTCACCAATACCCTGACCTGCATTCCCGGCGTGGCTGGCATCAAGTCGGCCTTCGCGCTGAAGTCGGTGATGCTGCGCTCGGCCCCGCCGCTCTGAGCATAGACCCTGTCTATCTGCGTAACGTTACGCTATTCTGATTGCGTAACGTTACGCAGATGGAGGCGTTCATGAAAGCCAGCAAACCCGGGCCCAAGCCGAGCGGCAAGGCCAAGTCGGCCGCCCAGCGGATGCGCGAATACCGCGCGCGCAAGGCCGAAGAGGCCCTCGGCGCCGAGCATTCCGACAAGGAGCGCGAGCGGCAGATCCGCCGTGAGGCGCGCGCCGAACTCGAACGCGTGAAGCTGGAGCAGCAGCGCCGCGAACACACCCTGCGTAAGGAACTGGAAGCCTGCCAGACCGAGATTGGCCGCCTGCTCGGCCTGCTGCGCCGGCACGGCATCGATCCGCACCCGGGCAACTGATCAGCCGGGCGTGTCGAGGAAGGCCAGCAGGGTCGCTTCCTCGGCACTCAGCCAGCGGCGCTTGCGGGCGCGCCTGAGCTGGCCCAGTTGCCCGGCCTGGTAGGCCTCGATGATCGCCGGGTGGATGTAGCATTGCCGGCAGATCGCCACGCTGTTGCCCAATTCGGCGGCGACCTCCGCCACCACCGCGCCAAGCCCGTCGGCTTCGGCACGCCGCAGGCGCTCCAGCGCCAGCGCGCTGCCGGCCCAGGTACGGTAGTCCTTGGCGCTGAAGTCCTCGCCGGTATGCCGGCGCAGGTACTCGTTGATGTCGTGGGAGCCTATGCGGTGCGGCTGGCCGTCCTCGTCCAGGTACTGCAACAGGTCCTGGCCGGGCAGTTCCAGGCAGCGCCGCAGCACCCGCGCCAGGCGCGGATGCTCCAGGCTGACGTCGTGCTCGATGCCGCTCTTGCCCTTGAAGCGGAACCGGATGCGACTGCCGTTCACGTCGACGTGCCGGGTACGCAGGGTGGTCAGGCCGTAGGAGCGGTTGTCGCGGGCGTAGCGGTGGTTGCCGACGCGGATCAGGGTGGCGTCGAGCAGCGCCACCGCCAGGGCCACCACCTTGTCGCGACCGAGGCCGGGCAGGCGCAACTGGGCGTCGATGTGCCGGCGCAGCCCCGGCAGCGCCTGGCCGAAGCGCAGCAGGCGCTCGTACTTGTCGGCATCGCGTACCTCGCGCCAGCGCGGGTGGTAGCGGTACTGCTTGCGCCCACGGGCGTCGCGGCCGGTGGCCTGGAGATGGCCGTTGGGGTCGGGACAGATCCAGACCTCGCGATAGGCCGGCGGAATGGCCAGCTTGTCCAGCCGGCGGATTTCCTCGGCGTCGCCGATGCGCTGGCCGTTGGCGTCGAAATAGACGAAGCGCTTGCCCTGCCGGCGTCGACGGATGCCCGGCTGGCGGTCGTCGACGTAGCAGAGGCCGGCGGGCAGGGCGGGGATCTCCGGTGGCGCTGCGCTCATGCTTGGGTTCCGATGGAAAGCTTGCCTGTTTAGGCCGCTGCGCCCGCTGGAACGTTCAACCGCGCTGCGCTTGCTCCTGCTCGTAGCCGATGGCGCCGGCGATGTGGCGTCCGGCGATGTAGCCGAAGGTCAGCGCCGGTCCCAGGTTGATGCCGCCGGCGGGATAGTGTCCGGCGAACAGACTCGCCATGTCCGCGCCCGCCGCGTACAGGCCGGGGATCGGCTGGCCGCCGCCGTCCAGCACGCGGGCCTGGGCGTCGGTCTTCAGCCCGGCGAAGGTACCGAAGCAGCCGGGCTCGACCTGCACCGCGTAGTACGGTCCGCGTTCGATGGGGGCGACGCAGGGATTCGGCCCCGGATATGCCGGGTCGCCCTGTTTGCGGTTGAATGCCGTGCCGCCGCGGCCGAACTCTGGGTCGCGGCCCTCGCGGGCGTGGCGGTTGTATTCGGCGACGGTGGCGGCCAGGCCGGACGGGTCGATGCCGCAGCTCCTTGCCAACTGATCCAGGCTGGCCCCGCGCTTGAGATAGCCGCTGCGCAGGTGCGCGGCGATCGGCAGCGGCGCCGGACGCACGTAGCCGAGGCCGTAGCGGCGCAGGAAGCGCCGGTCGCAGACCAGCCAGGAGCGTGCCGGCTGCCCGGGCGGGGTGGCCTCGAGCAGGGCGGCGACATAGTCGTGGTAACCGTGCGCCTCATTGACGAAGCGCCTGCCGTTGGCCAGCACGCCGATCACCCCGGGCTTGCCGCGCTCGATGATGTGCGGGAAGTGCCCGGTCTCGCCATCGCCGTGGGGAACTCGCGAGACCGGCGCCCAGGCGATCGGCGAGCGCAGGTCGTCGGCCACACGGCCGCCGGCGCTTTCCCCCAGGCGCAAGCCGTCGCCGTTGCAGCCCGGCGGCGGCAGCGGCAGCAGAGTGTCCAGGGTGGGGGCCAGCTCGGCGCGGCGCTGCGGATCATGGGGAAAGCCGCCGCAGGCCAGGACCACGGCGCCTGCCTCGATGCGCAGGAGTCCCTCGGCGCTCTCGACCAGCGCGCCGACCACCTTGCCGTCACGCAGCAGCAGTTCGCGGGCTGGCGCCGATTCGATCAGGCGCACACCCAGGGCTTCGGCGGACTTGGCCAGGCGCGCTACCAGGGCCACGCCATTGACCAGGTGCATGGCGCGACCGTAGCGCAGCAGGTGCCAGAGGTGGCTGGAAAAGCGCCGGGCGACATGCAGGAAGGCTGGCAGCGAGCGGGTCAGGTCGAGGAAGGCGGCGAGGTCGGCACCGGCCATGATCGGCATGCCCATGAACGAGGTCTCCCGCAGGGTCTTGCGCAGGCGCGGCAGCAGCGGGCCCAGTTGTCGCGCGTCGTAGGGTGCGGCGACCAGCTGGTGGCCGCCCTCGGCGGCGCCCGGCGTGTCGCCATGCATGTCCGGGATGCCGTTGCCGTCGACGAACCGCAGGTGGGTGTGACGCTCGAAGAAGGCCACCATGTGCGGGCAGGCTTCGAGGAAGGCGTCGATCCGCGCGGCGTCGTAACGCTCGCCCAGTTCGTGGCGCAGGTAGGTACGCGGTTGCTCGATGTCCTCCTCGATACCGGCGCGACGCGCCAGCGGGTTGCGCGGCAACCAGGCCCAGCCGCCGGACCAGGCGCTGGCGCCGCCGAACACCGGGTCCTTCTCCACCAGGACTACCCGGCGCCCGTGCCAGGCCGCGGTCACCGCCGCCGCCAGCCCGGCGGCGCCGGAGCCGACGACCAGCACGTCACAGGTTAGCGGGGTGGTCTCGACGGCCGCAGAGGTCATGGCTTCTCCCTTTTTCAAGATTTCGGAACGATGTTCCATATTCTAGGGAGGCAATGCCCGCGTACCAACCCGCTCAGCGAAAGGAGCGGGCGATCATCGGCCAGGTCGAAGCGAGGTCGGCCGCCCGTTAGGGAAAAGGGAGACGGGAGGGGAAAGGCCCGGCGCAGGCGCACCGGGCCGAGGGCGTCAGCGCGCTTCGCCGCCGCCCTGGACCGCGGCGGCCTTCTTGCGCACCGGGAAGGGGAAGTAGAGGGCGCGCAGCAGCGCGACGCGCTTGATCACTTCGCCGATCAGCAGCGAGACGATCACCGAGATCACCAGGGCGACGCTGGCAGCGGCCGGTTCCGACAGGCCCAGGTGGACCAGCAGGTTGAAGGTCTTGTGCTGGATCTCGCCGTGGAAGATCAACAGGATCAGGGTCGACTGGCCGATGTAGGTCATCGCCTTGCCCAGCCAGTCGATCTTCATCATCAGCCCGGACAGCGCCCAGCACAGGTAGACGCCGCTCACTGCCTGGACGGTGGCCCAGAACCAGTGGTCGTAGCGGCGCTGCGCCATGTCCACCACCGTCGGGTAGTAGAGGAAGCTGGCGGTGGTCACGGCAAGGGCGATGCACAGGGTCAGCAACGAACTCTGGTGGCGACGCAGGACGTCGCGCAGGACATAGCCGAACATGAAGTGGGCGCTGCTGATCAGGGTGATGTCCAGGCTGAACGGCAGGCCCGGCAGCAGGTACTGTTCGCCGCCGAACTCCACCGGGATCTGCCAGAACGTCTTGAGGAACAGGATGCCCAGGCCCAGTTGCACGGCCAGCAGCACGCAACTGGCGGCGAGGGACAGGCCGAGACGCTGGATGACGCGCAGCATGAACCAGGCGAACAGGGTCGCTACCCAGAAGTGCGGCAGGTACCAGAGCGCCTGCCAGGGCAGGGTGTCGACCGAGGCGTACAGCACTCCGCCGATGTCCGGCAGCAGCGGCTGGCCGCGCAGCAGGTCGCGGAGGATGACGTAGCCGAGCATGGTCACGAAGAACGGCTTGAGGAGGGCGTCGGCCTTGCGCAGGGCCATCTCGCCGAAGGGTTGCTCGGTCCTGAAGAACACCCCGGAAATGAAGAAGAACAGTGGCAGGATGAACGGAGAGAGCAACGGATAGAGCACGGTCGGCGAACTGGCGACGAACCAGCTGTGCCCGAAGACGATGATCAGGATGCCCACGCCGCGGGTCACATCCATCTGAATCCAGCGTTTTTTCACTTTGCAACTCCCGCTTGACGCGCTAACTCACAGTGGTTGTTCGAGGCCCCCAGGGCCAGGCTCCCTACCCGGAGCCATGGGTCAATCGGTGCGCCAGGGCCGCAGCCAGAGCGCCATGCCGAGCAGCGCCAGGCAGCCGGCGACGGTGCCCAGGCCCAGTTGCAGCCAGATACCGTCGATGCGGAACAGCAGGCCGGCGGCGAGCGCCATGGCCAGGGCGCTCAGCAGCCACAGCCGGGCCCAGGGCAGGGCGCCGAGCAGGGCCTGGCGACGCATCAGCAGCAGCGCGGTGCAGAGCACCCCGCCAAGGGCCGCGAGGGGAATCCCCGGCAGTCCGAAAATCAACGGCAGGACCGCCAGCAGCGCGGCGTTCAGCGCGCTGCCGAGCAGCTCGCAGCGCAGTGGCAGGCGAGTATCGCCGGCGGCGTAGGCGTAACGCGCCAGCAAGGCGTTCCAGGCGCCGAACACCAGTGGCACGGCGAACCAGGCCAGCAGCGCCGGCAACGGCGAGCCGGCGGTCTGCTGCGGCAGCAACAGGGCCACCAGGCCGGGTGCGGCAGCGACCAGCCCGACCCCGGCCGGCAGGGTCAGCAGGCTGGCGGTCTCCAGGCCGCGGCGAAGCAGGGCCAGGCGCTCGCCACCCTGGCGTCGGCTCATCATGCCGAGCAACACCTGGTTGAGGCTCATCAGGGCGATCAGCGGCAGGTTCATCAGCTTGCGCGCCAGGTTGACCCAGGTCACCGCGCCTTCGCCGAGCAGCGACGCCACCAGCCGCTCGACCAGCGCCAGGCCCTGGCTGGCGGCGTTGCTCAGCAACAGCGGACCGATGCGCCCGCCAAGCTCGCCCAGTTCGACGCCGGACAGGCGCCAGTGCCAAGGCCGCCAGCCCTCGATCCACAGCGAGGGCAGCAGCACCAGCGGCATCAGCAGGCTGCCGAGCAGGCAGGCCAGGGCCAGTTGTTCGGGCTGGCTGGCCTGGCCGTGCAAGGCCAGGTAGAGCACCGGCGGCAGGTTGAACAGCAGCGAGCCGAGCCCAGCCAGGACGAAACGCTCGGCGGCCTGCAGGGGGATGCTGAACAGCGCATGGAGCATCAGCCCCGGCACGCACCAGGCGAGGATCCGCAAGTTGGCCGCGGCCTGGGCGCTGGCCGTCTCGGCCAGGCCCGGGCCGAGCAAGCGCACCAGCCAGGGCGACGCCGCCAGCAGCAGGAGGCTGAGCGCTACGGCGATACCGAGCAGCGCCGGGAGGATCGCAGCCAGCCAGTCGAGGCGACGTTCGCCCTGGCGTTCGAGGAACAGTGGCAGGGCCGCCGCGCTGAGCACGCCGCCGGCCAGCGACATGCGCAGGGCCTCGGGCAGGAACAGGGCGATGAGGAAGGCGTCGCTGCGCTCGCCGGCGCCCCAGGAGGCCACTAGCAGCCATTCGCGGGCGAAGCCCAGGCACAGGCCGAGCAGGGTGGCCAGGGTCAGCCAGAAGGCGGAGCCGAGCATCTCAGGCCTCGGCCCCGCGCTCGAGCTGTCGCTTGAGCTTGCGATAACCCACCGCCCGCGGTTGCGGCTGGCGTTCCGGGAACAGCCGGCGGGCTTCCAGCAGGTTGATCCCGACCAGCAGCCAGAACAGGCCGATCATCACCACGGCGAAGCTGAAGTAGTGGTCGAACAGGCCGCTGACCAGCGCCGCCAGGATGCCGCCTGTGCTGCCCAGCCAGATCGCGTTGTCGCGGGTCAGGCGGATCGGGCCTTTCTCCGGACGGGCTTCGCGCCACCAGCGCCAGGTCACCGCGATGAACAGCAGCATGCCGCCGAGGCCGACCTTGTACATGAAGTTCAGCCACAGGTTGGAGATGCCCAGGAGGTCGGTGCCCGGCACCGGCGGGTCGACCTTGAAGCCGATTCCCAGCGGATAGCGGGCGACGGCCTTGGGGAACATCCGGTATTCGTCGAAGCGCACCTCGGTACTGGCGTTCTGCGGCGAGAAGATGGTCGCCAGGCGTTCCTGCAACGGCGGGTAGCTGAGCACCAGGACCACCACCAGGCCGACCCCGAGCAACAGCAGGCGGCCGGTGTAGGGCACCTTGCGCAGGGACATCCAGAACAGCACCACCGCCAGGCTGAGCATCGCCCCGCGGGAACTGGCGAGGAGGATCGCGGCGGCGCCGAGGACCGCCACGGCGAGGCCCAGGCCGCGCCGCCAGCCCTGGTTGGCGACCCCGTAGCAGAACGCCAGGGGCAGCAGCAGGGCCATGATCCCGCCGGTGGCGTTGGGGTGCATCCATGGCGAGCCCATTCGCGAGGAAAGCGCCTCCAGGCCGAACTTGAGGGTGTCCAGGTTGGCGTAGTTGAACATCGCCAGGATCGGCGCCATCCCCGACGCCGAGCGGTAGCGGATGAACACCGCGATGGACATCAGCAGCATCGCCAGGGTGCCCAGCAGCAGGGCGATGACCAGTGTCTCGCGGTTCTTGCGCTCCACCAGCAGGCGTCCGGCGAGGAACACGATGGACAGGTTGAGCAGCCAGCGCAGCCAGTTCGACAGGCCGCTGGCCTCGGCCTTGATGCTGACCTGGCCGACCACGAACGGCAGCACGGTGAACAGCATCAGCCACAGCAGCATGCGCTCGGTGGAGCGGTAGCGCAGCGTCGGCGCCGGCGGCAGGCGCGAGAGGAAGATGTGCCAGAGCACCGCGCCCCAGGTCAGGGCGAGGATCGCTTCGCTGACCGTCGAACGGATCCCCACGTTGACCGTGGAGTAGGGCATGAAGGTCGCCACCAGGGCGAACAGCAGCAGCCCCCAGAACGGGAAGCGCAGGATGGTGACCGCGGCCGCCAGGCCGACCATGGCGGCGCCGGCCTTGGCCGGGCTGAGCATCAGCAGCGCTCCGCCGAAGGCCAGGCCGAAGACGACAGCGACGAGGTTTCCCAACGACATTCTCAACTCAGTTCCTCGATCAGTGCGGCCAGCCGTTGCCGGTAGGCTTCGCGGTTGAAGCGCGCGGCCCAGGCGATGAGTTCTTCCGCCGAGGCTTCGCGCGGCGCATCGGCCAGGCGCAGCATCAGGCGTTCCAGGGCGGCGCCGTCGCTGGGCGAGAAGCGCGGCGCCGACGGCGGGGTGACTTCGTCCAGCGAGGTGCCGCTGGCCACCGCCACCGGCGTGCCGACGCTCAGCGCCTCGACCACCGGCAGGCCGAAGCCTTCCGCGTAGGACGGTTGCCAGAGCCGCTCGGCCTGGCGGTACAGCGCGTGCAGTTCGGCGTCGTCGAGCCCGCCGAGCGCGTGCAGGCCGGGCAAGCCGCGTTGTTCCTCGGGCAGGTGGTCGAGGCTGCCGACCAGCACCAGCGGCGGCACGCCGGGCGCCTGGGCGCGCGCCCGGGCCCAGGCGCTGACGAACCAGGGCACGTTCTTGCGCAGTTCGCGGGTACCCACCAGCAGCCAGTAGCGTGGCGGCAGGCCGCGTGCCGAGAGGTCGGCGGGTTCGCCGGCGAAGCCGTCGACCTGGTTGGGCAGCACCCGGACTTTCCCGGCGACCCCGGGAAACAGCCGCACAGCCTCGTCGGCGCTGTACTGCGAAGGGGTCCAGACACGGTCGGCGACACGCAGCGCATAGGCGATCGACAGGTAGTCGCTGACTCGATAGACCAGCGCCTTCAGGCGGTTGGCGTGGTAGTTCTTCAGGGTGATCTGGAACAGGTCGTGGATCAGCAGCGCATAGCGCACGCCCGGCGGACGCGGCGGTAGCGGCAGGCCCATGTTGAAGGTGCTGATGTACAGGTCGATGTCCTGCTCGCGCAAGGCGCGTGGGAGGAACCCGGCTTCGAAGCGCAGGCGCTGGTGCGGCTGGTGCATCGCGGTGCGCGGACAGCCCCACGGCGGGCAGACCGCCCGCTGGCGCAGCGGGTCGTCGAGAGGGGCCACGGTGAAGCGGGTCACCTGCGTGCCGGGCAGGCTTTCCAGGGCCTGCTCCATGGCATAGACCTGGCGGCTGATGCCCGAGTGCGGCGAGCTGCCGACGGTGCGGTAGTCGAGTCCTATGCGCATGCCGGCGCTCCTTCGGCGAGGCCGGCGTAGACCTGTTCCAGTTGGCTGGCGGCGACGCTCCAGTCGTGCGCGCGGCGCGCGTAGGCGCGGCCGTTCTCGCCCAGCACGCGGGCCCGCGCCGGGTCCTGCAACAGGCGCACTACGGCGTTGGCGAGCTGCTCGGCGGTTTCGCCGCCCAGGTAGTCCTCGCCGTCCCGCAGTTCCAGGCCGGAAACGCCCTGCGCGGTACTCGCCAGCGGCAGTCCGGCGGCCAGGGCCTCGAGCACCTTCAGCTTCGAACCGCCGCCATGGCGCAGCGCGGCGAGGAACACCGAACTGCTCGATTGCAGTTGCAGCAGGTCGGGAACGAAGCCTTGCCATTCGATGCGCGGATCGCTCCAGCGTTGCGCCCAGTCCGCCGGCAGCGCATAGCCGCAGACGCTCATGCGCGCCTCGGGGCAGTGTGCCCAGACCCGCGGCAGGATCTCGTCGAGCATCCATTCCACGGCATCGACGTTCGGTGCGTATTCGTAGTTGCCGAGGAACAGCACGCGCTGCGCTTCGGGCGTCGGCCGGGCGGCGGCGAAGTGCTCGCAGTCGACCCCGTTGACCACCACTGGCACCGGGCGCCCGAGCATCGCGCCGAGCTGCCGCGCATCTTTCTCGGTCACGGCGACGACCGCTGCCGCCTGGCTCATCACCCGGCGTTCCCAGCGGCGGTAACGCCACTGGTCGTAGCGCACGAAGGGCAGCGCCCAGCCCGGCAGGCGGTCGTAGGTGGCGGCACCGAGGGACGACTCGACGTTGTGCTCGGTGAGCACGAACGGCTGGCCGGCGTCGCGCAGCGGTCGCTCGTAGGGCTGGAAGCTATAGCTGTGCTCGACCTGGACCACGTCCCAGGGCTCGCGCAGCAACTCCGTGGCGGTGCGTTGCAGCTCCGCCGACAGGCCGTTGACGCTGGCCAGCAGCGGGTAGGGCGCGAACAGCGCGGCGAGCAGCGTGGAGAGGCTGCGCAGCGGTCGGCGCGGCAGCACGACCAGGCGTTCGAGGAAGGGCTCCAGGGCCTGGCGATCCTCGGCGCTCACCGGCTGCTTGCTGTGCAGCAGCACGGTGATCCGGTGGCCGCGTGCCGCGAGGCTGCGCAGCAGGTGGTACTGGCGGGTCTTGCCGCCGCTGGTGGTGGGCCAGGGCGAGTAGGGCAGGATCCAGAGAATACGCATGGGTGGCTTCACTCCCAGACCAGCATCTGCAGGCTGGACTTCACCGGGACTTCCAGGCCGTCGCTGCCGCTCAAGGGCGTGACCTTGCCGCTGAGCGGATCGTGCAGGGTGGCCTCCTTGAGCTTCGGCAGGCGCACGTTGCCGCCGCGGGCCGACCAGAACAGCCAGACGTTGCGACCGTCCTCGCGGGTCCAGCCGATGCTGAAGGAACCGTCGGGCAGGTCCTCGGTGACCGGCGGGTCGGCCGGGCGCAGCTTCGGCCCGGTGACCTTGAGAAAGCGTTGCAGGGCCAGGTAGACCGGCTTGGGGTTGGCGTCCAGGTCGAGCAGGCCGTAGTCGCGGTCGCGCACGCTGGCGCGCTGGTCGAGATCGCTGAGGGTGAAGAGGAAGATCCGGTCGTAGTCCAGCGCACTCATCAGCGCCAGGCGACGCAGCACGTAGTCGGCCTGGCCTTCGACGCCAATGATGTCCTGCAACTCCTTCGGCCCCTTGTAGGCCGACCAGCCCCACTCGGTGCTCCAGATCGCCGGCACGCCGGCGTTGCGCAGGGCGCGGTTGATCTGGTTGGCGTGGGAGACGAAGTCCAGGTTCCACGGGTAGTTGCCTTCCGGCAACTGGGTATAGGGGTGGTAGGTGGCGATGGTGCCGAGGCTCTCCACGCCCAGGTGGCCGAGGGCATCGAACATGGTACGGCCGTCGGGCATCTCGCTGAAGAAGGCCATGCCGGCGGAAACCACCGGCTTCTCCGGGTCGACCATGCGCAGGGCGATGGTGCTGGCCTGGAGCAGCTTGGCGTAGCCTTCCGGGTCGGCCTTGGGCCGCCAGAAGCCGATCAGGTTGGGCTCGTTCCATACCTGCCAGGCGGCCACGCTCGGGTAGCGCTGCGAGAGCATCGCCATGCGCCGGGCGAAGACTTCCGGGTCGCGCGGCGGATACTGGTCCTGGAAGGGCGAGTAGAACGGCGCGGTGGTGATGAAGCGGGCCGAACCGACCAGGTAGAACACCGACTTCAGCTGGCGCGCCTCGAGATCCTTGACCAACTGGTCGAGGGAGGCCAACTGGTACTGGTCCTCGGCGGTTTCCAGGCGGTCCCAGTGCAGGTCCAGGCGCACCCACTCCAGCCCCAGGTCCTGCAGGCGGTCGATCTGCTTGTTGTAGCGCTCCGGGCTGAACCAGAGGAACTGCGCGTTGACCCCGAGGAAGTCTTTCCAGACCACCGCGCGAGGCGCCTTCAGTACCTGGATCTCGGCGTCCGCGGGACGCCCCCAGAACACCAGCAGCAGTACCACGGCGAGCAGCAGCGCGCTGCCGCCCAGATAGAGTCCCTTACGTGCCATGAACGGTTCCCACCATGTCGTTGAACAGTGCCTGGAAGCGCAGCGCGGTGCGCGGCCAGGTCCGCGCATGGCCGATCGCTCCGGCGCGCTCGGCCCAGGCCTGTGCCAGGCGGGGTTCGCGAGCGAGGTTCAACAACTGTTCGGAGAGGGCTGCCACGTCTCCCTGAGGGTAGATGGCGCCGTTGCCGCTGGCGACTTCCTCGGCGAAGGCGCGAGCGTCCGAGGTGATCGCGCCGCGCCCGCAGGCTGCCGCCCAGGACAGGGCGCCGCTGGTGCCGCGCTGCTGGCCGAGCAGACCGAGTTTCTTCGACTCGCGGTACGGCAGGACCATCACGTGGTGGGCCTGGATGGTACGTGGGATGTCCGCGGCGGCCAGGTTCAGGTTCCAGTCGATGGCATCGGCCAGGCCAAGCTCGGCGATCTGTGCCTTCAACTGGTCGAGGTAGTTGCCGCCGGCGCCGAAGGCCATTTCCGCGGCGGTGCCGCCGGCCAGGGTCAGGCGCACGCGCTGGCGCATCTCCGGCGCGCTGGCGAACAGGTCGGCGAGGGCCTCGAGCAGGTCCTCGATGCCTTTGCCGCGATAGATGAATCCGAAGTACAGCAGGCGCAGGGTGTCCAGCGACGGCAGCGGCACCGTGGCGATCTCCAGGTTGCCGTGGTTGATCACCTCGACCCGCCCGGGCGGCAGGCGCATCCGCCGGGCCAGGCACTCGCCGCCCAGGCCGGTGAGGGTCACCAGGCGCGTCAGGCCCTGGGCCACGGCACGCTCTTCGCGCAGGGTCAGCGGGTCGGCGAGCACCACGGCGGCCTGGGGCAGGGGAGAGGGCAGGCGTTCCAGCAGGTTCAGCGGCCAGGGCAGGCGCTCGCGGCGCCAGACCATGCGCTCCGGATCGTGCACGGTGGCGCTCAGCGGCAGGCGCGGGAAGCGCTTGCGCAGCTCGCGCAGGGCGATGAACTCACCCAGGCGGCCGCCGCCGAGTTCGGCATGGACCAGGTCGAAGGCGTTCCAGTCGACGCTGTCCAGCCGGCTGGCGATATTCGCGCTGTCGGCCGCCACGCCGGCGAGCGGCGTGGCTACTTCGATGCCGAGACCCTGCAGGGCGTTGCGGAAATGACTGGCGTAGTCGGCGATGCCATTCTTTTCCGGCGGCAGGGGCGCGAGGAGGGCGATCCGCATCAGAACGCGCTCCGGTAGCGGGCGATGGTCTGCAGGACCTTGCTCGGCACCTCGAAGCGGCGCCGGTTGATGATGATCCCGTCGACCTTGCCGAACGCCGTGGTGAGGATGGTCAGCGCATGCTCGACCACCGGCACGGTGCTCTTCTGCGCCTCCACCACCAGGGCGATCAGGTCGGCGCGGCGCAGGGCGATGAAGGCCTCGCGACTGTCCAGCAGGGCCGGCGCGTCGAGCAATACCACTTCGCCCGGCTGGGCCGGCTCGCCGCCGACCCGCACGCGCACGCCGTTTTCCTCCAGCAGGCGGCGCAGTTGCTCGATGATGAAGGTCACGCCTTCACCGTGGCGCGCCGAGGTCAGGCCCAGGGTCAGGCCCTTTTCCTCGATGCGCGCGTAGGGCAGCAGCCCGTACAGCCGGTAGATGCTGGCGGTGAAGGCGTTGCTGCTCTCCGCAGTGCTGTTGCTCAGCTCCGGCAGGGTGGTCCACAGCGGCAGGCCGAATTTCTCCTCGACCAGGCCGCCGTCGTGGATGCGCTGGTCGAGCAGGTAGCAGAGATAGACCACCAGCAGTCCGACGGCGAGGCCGAAGGGCACGGCGAGGAACAGCATCAGCAGGGTTTTCGGGAAGATCCGCCCGGGGTTGTAGGTGGCCTCCTCGATCACCGAGATGTTGCTGATCTGGCTCTTGTCCAGTTCACGGTCGATCCGCGATTTCTCCAGGCTGTCGACGTACAGCGCGTAGTTGCGCTCGGTGGCGTTCAGCTCGCGCTGCAGGCGCGCCAGGGTCGGCTCGATGTCCAGCGCTTCGCGCCGTTGCGCCTCGAGTTCGGCGAGCTGCTTTTCCTGCTCCGCGAGCTGGGTGCGCAGGGCCGCGTTGTTGCTGGTCTCGTCCAGCAGGACCCGTTCCAGGTGAGTGGTCAGGGTGTTCGGCGCGCGGTCCTCGGAACTCTGCACGGTGGCGCCTTCGTCCTGGACTTCCTTCTCCAGGGCACGGATCGAGGCGTCCAGGGCCTTCACCGGCGGGGCGTCGTCGGTGTAGGTGCGCATCATGTCGGCGCGTTCCAGGCGCTTCTGGTTGAGCAGCCGGCGCAGGTCCTGCTGCGCCGGGTTCAGCGCGATCTGCCGCACCGTGACGATCTCCCTGGGCAGCCCCTTGAGTTGCTGGCGGGTGGATTCCAGGGCGCTGTCGGAGGAGGCGATCAGGCGGATCGAGTTGAAACGCTCGCCGCGCAGCACGTTGATCCGCTCGGACAGGTCCTGCAGGCGGTCCTCGATGCTGGATGCGCCGATCTCGTTGAGGTGCTTGAGGATCTGCGCCTTGTAGCTCTTGATCTGCGCCGCGCTGTCGGCAGTCTGCGCCTCGTAGAAGGCGTACAGGCTCTTGCGGCCGAGCGCCTGGGTGCGCTCTTCCATGTAGATCTCGATCCAGGCCTTGACCACTTCCTGGGCGACTTCCGGCTCGCTCCAGGTGAAGCTGATCTCCATCACCGTCGAGCCGGCCGCATGGGTGACCTCGAATTTCTTCTCGAGGTCCTTGGCCAGGCGCTCGACCGCGGTGGTTTCCTCGATCACGCCGAAGGTTTCCAGGGTCACGCGAATCCCGTCGAACACCGCGCCGATGGCCTTCTTCACATAGAACTTGGTGCGCTTCCACAGGCCCTCCGGCGGCGGCCGGTTGGCCAGCACCTCGAGGTAGCGCTCGGCCACCTGGCGGACGATCGGCCGGCCGGTGAGCAGGCGTTCTTCGTCGACGATAGGGTCGCGCTGGGTGCTCGGCATCACCAGTGCCTGGCGGTTGCTGATCTCGATCGGCAGGGTCGAGTCACGACCCGGCTTGACCAGCAGGCGTGCGTTGGACTCGTACTTGGCCGGCAGCAGGAAGGCGCCGAGGACGATGATCACCACCGCGCTGAGGGCCGCCAGCTTGAACTCGCGCTGGTAGATGAACAGCAGGCGCAACAGATCACGCAAGGAACGAATTTCTATCATGGCGATGTCGCTCCTCAGCGATCGTTGTTGACGGTGTAGCTGACGCCGACGCCGATGGACTTGGCGAAGGGCAGCAACTGGTTCAGGTAGACGTCGACGCCCTCGATACGGTCGCCGACCATCGACTTGGGCACGAAGACGATGTCGCCACGCTGCATGGCCAGGGGCTTGCGGCCTTCCGGCCCGATCTTCATCAACTGGCTGAAGTCGAGGAAGTAGGCGTGATAGCGGCCTTCCGAGTCCTCGCGCATGAGCGCCACGCGGCGGGCGTCGCCCACCGGCAGGATGCCGCCGGCGCCGAGGATCGCCTGCTCCATGTTGTTGGCGGCGGGGATCGGCACGGCCGACGGGTTGCGCACCGCGCCGCCGACGAACACCGTGTTGCCCGGCGCCTGGTTGATGTTCACCGTGACCCGTGGCTCGCGGTAGATCGGCGCGAGCTTGGTGGTCAGCTCGTTGGCGATTTCCTGCGGCGTACGGTGCGCGGCCTGGATGCGACCGATGAACGGATAGTAGATGCTGCCGTCGTTGAGCACGGTGTACAGCGTCAGTTCGTAAATGGTGGCGACGTTGAACGCCGAGAGGGTCGGCATCTCACCGGCATCGCGGACGATCCGCAGGGTGTCCCCGACGCGCACCCGCTCCATCGCCGGCGGTAGCCTGGCGAGTTCTTCCAGGGCACGCTTGCCGCTGTCCACGGTGTCGCTGTCCGGTGCGGGAATCCGTGCGGGGGTGTTGCATGCGGCCAGGGCGAGCATGGCGAGCATGAGGAGGGTGCGTTTCATGAGGGAGCACTTCCTGTAGGTCATGATGTTCACTTCCAGTAGCCTGGAAACATGCTGATGCGGCGCTTGAGGGCGACCGGCAGGTGGCGTTCCAACTGGCCAAGGCGGTAGCCGAGCAGCTTGAACGCGCTACGCAGCGCTATTTCAGGTACGCGATACAGGGCACCGGCGGCACGCAAGGCCTGTATCTCGGCGAGGACATAGCGCTTGCCCTCGCCACCCGCGCCGCCGAAGGCGGCACGTATCCAACGCTCGCGGCCGTAGAACACGCCGATGTCGAAATAGCGGCGGAACTCTTCCAGCAAGCGGTAATCGTGGGAATGGTAGACCTCGGCGCTGGCCGCGTAGCGCACCGCGTAGCCGGCCTGCAGCAGGCGCGCGGCGACGTAGGCGTCCTCGCTGCCGATGACGTCTTCGGGGAAGCCGCCGACGGCCGCCAGGGCGTCGCTGCGGTAGGCGGAGAACGAGTCGGAACTGAAGCAGGTCTTGATCCCCAGTTCCGAGGCGTCGGCCAGGCGCTTGCTGCGGCTTTCCGGCGGGTAGTTGAAGCGCCGCGCCTGGGCGCCGAGCAGGCCGGCGCCGGGGTGCGGCAACTGGCGGCCGTAGGCCACGCCGATGTCGGCCTCGGCATAGAGTTCGTCGAGCAGGTTGGCGAAACTGTCGGGCGAGGCGGGAATGGCGTCCTGGGTCAGGTAGATCAGCGCGTCGGCCTCGACCTGCTGGCTGGCCCAGCGCCGCGTCCCGCCGTGGTTGAAGCTGGCCGGCTCGATGACCTCGACCCGCGCGCCGAAGGCGCGGAAGCGCTCCACCGTGTCGTCGCTGGAGCGGCTGTCCACCACCAGGATGCTGTCCGGCTGCCGCCGTTGCGCGGCCAGGGCCGGCAGCAGCCGGTCCAGGTGCGCGCCGGCGTTGCGCGTGGGAATGACCAGGGCGCAGCGCATCAGGCTTTCTTCTCGTCGCTGGCGGGGGCGCGACCGTAGATGTCGTTGAAGCGGACGATGTCGTCCTCGCCGAGGTACTCGCCGCTCTGTACCTCGATCATCACCAGGTCGATGATCCCCGGGTTGCTCAGGCGGTGGCTATGCCCGGCGGGGATGAAGGTGGATTCGTTGGTGTTGAGGAGAAACTCGCGCTCGCCGTTCTCCACCAGCGCCATGCCGCTGACCACGATCCAGTGCTCGCTGCGATGGTGGTGCATCTGCAACGACAGCGAAGCCTTGGGGCGCACCACGATGCGCTTGATCTTGAAGCGGCGGCCTTCCTCGAGCACGGTGTAGGTGCCCCAGGGCCGGCTGACCGTGCGGTGCAGGCGGAAGGCGTCGTGGCCGCGACGCTTGAGTTCCTGGGCGACGAACTTGACGTCCTGGCTGCGCGCCGCGTCGGCCACCAGCAGGGCGTCGGGGGTGTCGACGATGATCAGGTCGTGCACGCCGACGGCGCCGACCAGGCGCTTCGGCGAATCGATGTAGCAGTTGCTGACGTCGTGCAGCACGCTTTCGCCGCGTACCTGGTTGCCGTTCTCGTCCGCCGCGCTGAGTTCGCGCAGCGCCTGCCAGGAGCCGATGTCGCTCCAGCCGATGGAGCAGGGCACCACGGCGACCTTGTCCGAGCGCTCCATCAGCGCGTAGTCGACGGAGATGTCCGGCGCCTCGGCGAAGGCCCCGGCGGCCAGCTCGCGCTGGCGGCACTGGCCGTTCTCCAGGCTGCTGCCGTCGGCCAGGGCGGCGCGGGCGGCGATCAGCACCTCCGGCGCGTGGCGCTCCAGTTCCTGCAACACGGTGGCGGCCTGGAAGCAGAACATGCCGGCATTCCACAGGTACTTGCCGCTGTCCAGGTAGGACTGGGCGGTGGCCTGGTCGGGTTTCTCGACGAAGCGCGCGACTCGGAAACCGTTGCCCAGCGGGGCGCCCTGTTCGATATAGCCGAAGCCGGTCTCGGCGCGTTCCGGAGTGATGCCGAAGGTCACCAGGTAGCCCTGCGCCGCGAGTTCGCGAGCCTCGGCCACCGCCGCGGCGAAGGCCTGCTCGTCGCGGATCAGGTGGTCGGCGGGAAGGATCAGCAACTGCGCCTGGTCGCCGAAGTGCTCCTGCACATGCAGCGCGGCGGCGGCGATGGCCGGCGCGGTATTGCGTCCCACCGGCTCCAGCAGCAGGTCCTGGGCCAGGCCGCTGCGGTTGACCGCGCGGTAGTCGTCCAGGGTGCGGAACAGCAGGTCGCGGTTGGTCACCGTAAGCAGGCGGGCGACGTCCGGCAGCCCGGCGATACGCAGGAAGGTCTTCTGCAACAGGCTCTGGTCATCGGCCAGGCGCATGAAGGGTTTCGGCATGCTCTCCCGGGAAACCGGCCACAGGCGGGTCCCGGAACCGCCGGAAACGATGCAGGGGATCAGCGGGGCGACGGCGTTCATCAGTAGACTTCCTTGGTCAGGAGTACGGCTGGCACCGTACGGAACAGGATGTAGAGGTCGAACCACACCGACCACTTGGCGATGTATTCGAGGTCGTATTCCACGCGTTTCTTGATCTTGTGCAGGGTGTCGGTCTCACCGCGGTAGCCGTTGATCTGCGCCCAGCCGGTGATGCCGGGCTTGACCCGGTGGCGCGAGCTGTATTCGCTGACCGCTTCCTCGAAGGGAATGCCGGCGGCCTTGGTCGCCGTGGCGTGGGGGCGCGGGCCGACCATCGACATGCTGCCGGCGAGCACGTTGAACAGCTGCGGCAGCTCGTCGATGCTGGTCTTGCGGATGAAGCGGCCGACCCGGGTGATGCGGTCGTCGTCGCGGGTGGTCTGGCGTTCGGCGTTGGCGTCGGTCCTTTCCGTGTACATCGAGCGGAACTTGAAGACCCAGATCAGCCGGTTGTTGTAGCCGTAGCGTTTCTGCCGGAACAGCACCGGCCCCTTGGAGTCGAGCCTGATCGCCAGGGCCACCAGGGCCATCAGCGGGGCGAAGAGGACCAGCGCGATGCTCGCCAGGACCAGGTCCTCGCAGCGCTTGATCAGCGGCGACCAGCCGCGCAGCGGCAGCTCGGACGCGTTGAACATGGGGATCCCGGAAACGTCGACGATGCGGTTGTGGGCATGCCGGAAGGCAGCCATGTCCGGCACCAGCAGGACGTTCACCGGCAATTGCCGCAGGCGGTGGACGATGGCGCCGATGCGCCCCTCGGCGAACCAGGGCAGGGCGACCAGCACCTGGTCGACCTGTTCCTGGCGGATCAGCTTCTCCAGGTCCTTGGTGTTGCCCAGCAGCGGCAGCGAGTTGTAGTTCTCCGGGACCCGCTCGGAGCGGTCGTCGATGAAGCCGATGATGCCGGAGCGGATGTCGTGGTTGCGTACCAGGTATTCGGCCAGGTGCATGCCGCTCTCGGTGAAGCCGAGGATCACCGTGCGTTGCAGGTACATGCCGCGTTTCATCCAGGCCCGGTACAGGCGCAGCACCAGCAGGCGCTGCACGCCGAACAGCAGCAGGCTGCCGGTGAACCAGAAGATCACCAGCTTGCTGCTGAGGTAGGGAAACAGGCCCAGGCCCTGGTACATGAACAACAGCAGGCAGAACGCCGAGGCCCAGGCGAAGAACATGATGCGGAAGCGCAGGCGGTTGCTGAAGATATCGTCGGAGTAGACGTCCAGTGCCTGGAACATGATCACCGTGAGCGCGCCGAAGAACAGCAGCAGCCCGAGCATGTTGCTGCGCAGCTCCACGGGAACCAGGCCGGGGTAGTACAGCAGGAACAGCGCCGGGGCGATGGCGGTGAGCGCGTGTACCAGCTTGGTCGCGACCAGGAAGTACTCGATGAATCCAGCCCGTGTCAGCGACAGGCTATCTACCGACTTCGAATGCATGTTGTTTGCTCTGCCGATCACGGGCAGTCCATTGAGTGGATAGGGAAGAGCAAGGCGGTGAAGCGTCAATTTAGTGACTATTTTTCATTTGCCACGCGGTTTAGTCATTTTCCCGTCGAATAGGTTCATTCGTCGATAGTGGCTTTGTGATAGCTATCTTAGCATTCCCAGGGAAATATCCGTAGTCTGGGTAAGTTTTTTTAGTCAATTTATTGACGTATTTCTGGCGCCAAACTTTTATCCAAACAGTAGACGAGGAAATCTGACGCTGCCAATCCGCGAGCGCTCTGGCCTGGGAAGCGAAACGGGGTGAAAGGTGAGGGCAGGCCGCTCGGCCAAGTGGCCAGCCGCCGGTTCGACGACCCGCCTGTTCACTGGCGCTGCGGGCTGCCTGGGCAGGATGCGCCTGCGGTTCCATGACGCAGGTTGGCCGTTCGAGCGTGCCGGTCCGACCTGGGGGGCTTGGCGGACGTTGTCCGTTGCCCTCGTCGAAGGCGGAATAGGTTCGGGCCCGCGGCGTGCGCGGACGGCTCTACCAGAACCAGCCGCCGCGCGACAGCTCCTGCTGGCAACTGCGGTACTGGGCGCCGAACAGCGAGGCGCGGGACTGGACCTTCTGCGAGACGTTCTTCAGCCATGGCTTGGCGTCGTAGCTGCGGTTGCGGTAGCCGCCCCAGCCCTCGTGGTAGTTCAGGTACTGGCCGTAGGCGTCCCACTTGGAGACGCCGTTGACCCGTTGGCTCTTCTGGATGTACCAGCCCATGAAGTCCAGGGCGTCGGCGAAGTCGTCGCGGCTGACGCCCCAGCCGCCGGCCTCGCGCTTGTAGTCGGCCCAGGTCTCGTCCTTGGCCTGGGCGTAGCCGTAGGCGGAGCTGACCCGGCCCCAGGGGATGAAACCGAGGAAGTAGTAGCGCGGCGGCAGGGCGTCGTGCTTGAAGGACGATTCCTGGTACATCATCGCCATCGGCACCTGGACCGGCGCGCCCCAGCGCTGCTGCATCTTCAGCGCCGCCTCGTGCCATTTCGGTTTTTCGCGGAAGATCTCGCAGAGGTTATCGGGATTGGCGGGGGGCTTGGTGGCGCAGCCGGCAAGAGCCAGGAGCAGGGCCGGCATCGAGAGCCGCAGCATGAAAGGGGTCCTTTGGCAGACGTCTGGGTCGCTTAACGCTGGCGCTTTATACCCGCTTTCCGGCACTCCATGCATCCCCAGGCCGATTCCCTGCCTGCGGGGGGCGTCGGCGCTTCCTCAGGTCGGCCTGGGCGTCTCGGCCTGGCTGGGGGCTCCCTCCAGGCGCGGCCCCCAGTCCTCGACCTGGCCTTTTTCCAGGCGCCGCTCCAGGGTGCGCCGCCAGGATGGCGTCAGCGGCAGCGCCAGGCACTGGCGCAGCAACTCGGCGTCGGCCCGCCTGTCGAACAGCACCTCGGACAGGCGCAACAACGACCAGTCCGGATGGCGCCGTTCGACCAGTTGCAGGATATCGCCAGCCGCCACCACGCCTTCCTCCAGCACCCGGTAGTACCAGCCGGTGCGCCCGGACTCCTGCACCCTCAGGGACATCCCGGCGACCTCGAAGCGGTCGTTGAGTTTCCAGCAGGGCATGCGCCCCTGGGACACCTCCAGCAGCGCGGTGCCGGCCCGCACGCGGTCGCCGAGGCAGACGTCGGCTTCGCTCCAGCCGCTGGTGCTGAAGTTCTCGCCGAAGGCGCCCGCCTGCATCAGTAGGGGGTGTTCGCCCAGTTCGGCGATCCAGGCGGCGTAGTGTTCGCGTGGGTAATGGTGGATCGCTTTCTCGACGCCGCCATGGACGCGCAGGTCGCCCTGTTCGTCGCCCTCCAGGCCGACGGGGGTGACCCTGAGCGCACCGTCGCGCGGAGACTTGGCGATGCCGCTGCGCGAGCCGGGGCGGGTGAAGGGCCGGGCGCGGCCGGTGAGAAGGGCATCCAGGGGTAGGGCAGGCAGGGGCATTGGAGGGTTCTCTAAGATGCGAGATGGTATCGACTAAATACAATATAGAGTCCGCCAAGCCTTCGCCCGCTGTCAAGCCGCCAGACCCTCCGGATGTGTCGATAGCCTCGGTGGGCGGGGGTTCGTCCCCAGGACCTAGCTGAGCTGGCCGTGGGATTCTGAAGCTCGTCAAGAGTTTTGCCGTAATGGTCACGCTGGCTTGCACGCTACGGTGCTTACGACATTACTTTGCGTACGGAACCTAGCGCAGAAGTAACACAAGCAAGTGTTCACTCGATATCTCCAAGCATGAAATGGATTTTCGAATCTATAAATTGTAGCGAATACTTCTAGTCGACTCATCTACGATAGTTACAATCTGGGTGACATGTCATTAGTATTCTCCATGGGGTGTTTAATGAAGTAAAAACGCAGATAAGACATGGTGCCGCTAAGGACCTGCCGAAGAGGGTGTCCGAAAATATCCGGCATTTGTCCGAAGATACTCTAGAAAAAAGATGCTTCATGCTGGTTTTATCAGCTTCCGGGCTAGTAGTACGCATGAGGCGGCGGATGGAAACAATGAAAAAGACCGAATCTATCCTGTTGCTGATCCTCCGGGATATGCGGTGATGTTGGGTTTTTTATTGCGGGCGTCTATTGATGAGTCTGCCGCTTCATCCAAGGGCGATATCGATCATACTGCAGTGTTTCGTGTTGCTAAATTGAAAACATAGTCCAAGAGAGGCGGATACCTTCGCGACTCAGATAATAGTAGTGCATGGCATGCGTGCGGAGTAGTGTTAAGCGAGTTAAAAGTAAATATCAGTAGATGGTGAAGTGCTCTTGATCTTCACCGTTAAGAGAAAAGTCCTTAAGGACTTAACCTTGCTCCGCTACCGGATAGTCACTGGCTGTTAGCAGGGTCTAGACGAGCTAGCACAAACTGAGAGATCGACAAGAATGATAAATAAGAGAAATGCTATTTTCCTCTCAATGATTCTCATCTTTTTTATCATCGCCTGCATTGGTAGTGCAGGTGTGAGAGTGTGGAATTTTTACACTTTGTTTGACTCGGGGAAAATTGCTGAAAATTTTCGAGCAATGCCGAGACTGTTTAACTCGGTCCCAATAAAGAAGAGCGGAGCGGCTCATTTTTTTGAAAAAAACCTCAGGGATATGCCTGGCTCATTTAGCTTTCAAGGTCACGAGGTTGGCTTTAAAGACTGGTTGGCGAGCAGCAATACCACCGGCCTTATAGTTCTCAGTGACGATCGCATTGCCTTTGAGGAATACTACCTGGGCAATAGTGCGAAAAGCCTTGCTATTGGCTGGTCGCTAAGCAAATCATTAATGTCCCTCTTGATTGGAATGGCAGTTGATGAAGGATCAATACACAGTCTGCTAGATCCTGTGAACCTGTACGCCCCACAGCTTTCTGCTGGCGGATATGCGGGTGTTTCTTTGAGAGATGTGCTTGAGATGTCATCAGGAATAGCTTTCAGTGAGGACTACGGGAATTCGGACTCCGATATCAACCAGCTAGGTAGGACTATAGCGCTTGGCGGATCAGTAAATGAAAAAGTGAGTTCATTGAGAAGAGAAGATGCCCCGGGGAGAGTGCACCACTACGTTAGCGTAGATACCCAGGTGCTTGGTATGGTTTTATTGGGCGCGACTGGTATGGGCCCCTCACAGTTTATGAATCAAAGACTTTGGCCCCAACTGGGTGCCGAATGTGAAGGTGCATGGTTAACAGACGATCGGGGCACAGAGCTAGCATTCGGTGGGGTGAATCTTTGCCTAAGAGACTTTGCACGCATTGGTCTATTATTTCTTCATGGCGGTCGCAGCCTGACTGGAAGTCAAATTGTAAGTGCTGAGTGGGTCAAGGCATCAACCAAACCTCGGAGTGCTCACTTGCGTCCTGGACGTTACATAGAGGATGGTGAGCCAAATCTTGGGTATGGTTACCAGTGGTGGATTCCAGAAGGCAAAGAAGGGGAGTTCTTGGCTATCGGAGTGTACGGGCAGTTTATTTATGTAAACCCACTTAGGCGTGTGGTGATTGCAAAGACCTCCGCGTATATCGACTACAACGTTGACGGCATCCGTATGGAGCATGAGGCACTTGCAGCGTTCAGGGCTATATCAAGAACAGTAGGGGTGAGGTGAATATAGACATGGTGACCGAACACATATTTGATTTTGAATGGCGCCCTCTGCAGAACTATCTTCGTGATCGAGATATCGCAATACCACCCTTTGCGGCAGATCAAGAGTCAAGAAGTGACGCACTTTACAACTGGATAGTTAGCAAGGGGTATTCAGGAAAAGAAGGACTGAATCTTGGTACTTATTACCATATATCTGATTATGGCGTGATAGGATTGGCGTTGCTATGCGCTGAGAACGTAGGTGATATTTTGAAAGTCATAAAGGCCTATGTCAAGTTGTTCAATCGTGATATAGCTAATGTTGACGTCAAGCCTAGGGAGAATTACGAAGTAGAAATCCATATTTCAGTTAACTTTAAGCCGGAGTGGAATGACGCATCCCGTCAGTTTCATGTAAATGTTATAGCCTCTGCAACCTACAAGCTCATTATGGACCTGTTAGGTAATGACTTTCCCATCTCTGCATTGACAGTACCTGTGCACGGCGCAGATAAAACAATCTATGAAGGTTTCTTTTCTTTGCCTGTGAAGCATGAAGGAAGTGACATAATATTTAGCTTTCCAGCTCATCAGTTGAATAGAACACTGGCGACTGCCAATCCGGCGGTATTTCAGTCAGCCCTGAATATGGCAGGTGAGAGTTTCAATGCTCTGTTGGAAGTAGAGATGGGAGGGCTCCGTCAGCGAATCGAGTTATTCCTTGAGTCCATACCAGATCAATACCCTAGCTTGGTGACTACCGCAAAGTATTTATGCATGAATGAGCGGACGGTAAGACGTCGCCTGGCGGACGAGGGATGCACTTATCGCCAGATTGTAGATAAGGCCCGCAAAGAACGAGCAATTGCACTGCTACTGAACTCATCTATACCAGTTGATCGTATTAGCGATATTCTGGGGTACTCGGAAACAGCGAGTTTTAGACATGCATTCAGACGTTGGACCGGGCAGTCTACTACAGAATTCAGAAACAGTTTCCACTGATCTATCTAGTTTGAGATTGGGCAAGGAGCATCTTATGAATTTCAATAATCGTAATAATCAGATTCTGTCTATGATTGCCGAGACTCAGTTCGATGCTTACGTTTTGGGCTATATTGCGAAGGCGCGGACAATCTCGATTGCTGATGATTCCCTTCGCATTGAGGCCGAAGGATCAGCAATGCTTGCTGGACTAATTAGCGACTCATGCAGGAAACGTCGAACTCAAAAGAATCCATTTCCATATTTGCTACTTCAGATCGCGCACGAAGCCTTGGATCGAACCAGGCTTAATCTCGCAAATGTTCGTAATATATCTAGCGCTGATGCATTGTATAAAGAGCTGCTTAGTCAGGCTGCGTGGGACGCCTCAGTTGCTATGGATAATATATCGGAATTTGTCGAGCCAGATCAGGGTAGCGTCGGAGTAATCGAGCGACTTGTCGAGTTTGCACATAATTCGGGTATTGCAGAAGGTCAAAACCTGGCGCTGGAAGCTCTTGCAGTTCTTGGCTTAGACGTCAAGAGCCATTTCTAGATACTAAAATAAAAGATTGCCTCTTTTTCAAGGAGGAAGAGCGTTGAGGATAGTTTGCCTATTGGTATTGCTGAGTCTGATCGGCGGCTGCTCCCATTCAGTCACTTTGCAGGAGCGAGCAGAGCAAGAGGCCATTTTTATCCAGGAATTCCGCCAGGAATTCGCCAAGAGGCTTCGTTACCCGCTGTTCGCACCGGGAGATGAGATCCCCGAGGCCGATGTTGTGGTGTTTTTCCGCTTCGCAAGCTCGTCGGGGCGCATAAGCAGTTGCCGGGTACAGTACGGCGAGGGGAATGTTAAGAGCCGCAGTACGCTCGATGAAGTCTTCGCCAGGCGCGTGATAGCCACCTGCCGCGAGCCCGATCTACCGGTTGCTCCGCCCGCTCTGCTGGATGGTGGTGGAGGTTTCGGCTTCAAGCAGAGAGTGATGTTTCGCAAGGAAGTGGAACGTCCCAGGTGAGCAGCGTTCAGCGTCTAGGGTCGTTGCCGCAACTTTTTCCAGCTCATGCTCAATGACGTCTAAACTTTAGTGATGTTGAGAATGAAGTGCTGGTAAAACAGAATGACTCTTACAAGTCTGCTTGTGTTTTTTGGGAGGACTAGCCTGCTCGACGGAACTTATAGATCAGTCGATCTGACCAGCAAAAAAACAATCCTATATGGGATCACCCAGCGCCCCACCTAGCCGCTTTCATGCAGGGCATAAACATGAAGCTCAAAAGCATTAGCATTTTTGCCATACTCGCCCTTTGCTACAATATCACTCTTTGTGTCGCTGAAGAACCAAAGAGCTACTTCCCACCCGGGGATTACTATAGGACTGGAAATAGTGGGCTGCTGACGATATCTCCGTTATTCGAAGGACTTCAAAAGTTTCGGATACGAAGCACTGGACACAATGCCCATGCTTGCGGATTGAATGGAACTATAGAGTCAGATCATGTGCAGGTCGACGTCCGTGGCATCGGCGATATGTCGTGCGATGTCGTTTTCAAACTGAATGATGACAGAATTACCATAGAGAAAGGAGTCGCAAGTAGGGACTGTCAGGGCTTCTGCGGGGCGGCAGCAGGTTTTACTGGCACGTATTGGAAGCCTTCCCCAATCTGCGAGCCCGCCTCTATAAAATTCAACGACAAGCAAGTGAAGAAAGCACTGAAGAATAACGAGACAGAGAAGGCCTACTGGATTTCTCGAAAACTGATAACAGAGTGTAGGGACATGTTTGAAGGTTTTGGTTATCTCTCTCGTGTTTTTCATACGGCACATCTCTCCTTGTCTGCCAAAAACCACCAATGCAAGAAGATACTAGAGAAGGGCAGCTTCTTCAGAGACCTGAAGCGAGAGTATTTGCCGGAAAAAATGCAAAATGAATATGACAAGTATTCTACTGAGTTCAATCGTCTAGAAAGCGAGTGCGAACAATCAATGAAATAACAAATTGGCTTCACTAAGCAGAGGAGACTAAGGTGGATAGAGAATTGGATCAGCCCCTTCAGCGCAATCTGGAGCGGCTATACAATTACCTAGAAAATCCAGAACGAGAGGAGGCACAGCGTGTTCTGCTCGCAGCGGAACCAGAGCCGATCCGAATTACTCACGGAATTCCTGACCTCTATACCGACTGGCTGTCATCCCCCAGCTACTCAGCACAAGGTGGATTGACGGGGCAACTGACGCAGGTCATAAGCCAGACTGCCGGGCGGCCCGTTCTAGTGTTCGACGACTACTTCAAGGTTCATGAGGTCACTATTCGTACGGTCGCCGAAACCGGAGGAGCCAACAGTATTTCGGTGAGCGACCTCCAGGTGCAATTGAACCAGCAGATCAATACCTTTATCCAAGACCGCATCGATGGTGACAAAGCCGATAAGGTCAGCCGCCTCCAGTCCAATATTTCCTATCTGATTGAAATGGGTATTAATATCGATTTCACCGCCCGTCATGAGCTTCCACCTGGTGGGCGAGGCAACAGAGCTACTATTCCGACCTCTGACCCCAACGGTGAATCAGGTGTAACGATTGGCTATGGCTTCGATGTCGGCCAGCACGATGAATCCGGCATTCAGGCTCTGAACATCGCTGAATCCACGCGCAAAAAAATTCGCCCCGCCCTCGGCTTGAAAGGAGCGAACACCGCGACCTTCCAGGCATTAGCTCAACTCATCCCGGTACTCACAGATGAAGACGGGCTGTCCCTCTTTACCGCCAAGATGATCAAGGTCACTGATCGGATGAAGGTGAAGTTCCAGCAGTGGAGCACCTTACCTCCGGCGGTCAAAACCATAGTGACAGACCTGTATTACCACTATGGTGAGTATTCCTCGTTCCCAAACTTTGAGACTGCTATTTCTCAGAGCGACTGGCCAGCCGCCATTAGGGAGTTGAGGAACTGGAATGGTACTCCCAACAGTACCGATCCGAGCGATGGCATAGCCAGGCGATTGAACAATCGCGCGGACTATCTCCAACGATCCCTGGGACTCTAGAGGAGGCAACCATGGCCGAGATCAATATCTACCAGAACCCTGGTCAATCCCTGGCTAATATCTATAAGGGTTTTGCCCGTCAATGCAATCCTGGCTTTGTCTTCCCCGAAGCACAGACTATAGAGGCATGGGACATTCCGCTGAAGCTACACCCGGAATTCGTCCCGGGCGGAGACATCAGCAAAGCGGACCAGCAGTATTCGACGTTGCTTGCCCAAGAACTAGCCAACGGCGTAACCATTGGTTTCAGGATGGTCAATGAAAAGGAACGTGTTTGCAACGGTGAGATACTTCCTTTGCTCACCTCCATGGCGCAGAATCTTGATAGAATAAAGGCTCGCTTCGGCAGCGGATATCTTGACCGCTTCAAGGGCAGCCTGAACGTCTATCCAACCGACGTTGGTCTATCTCCGGACGCCTCCGGAGGCATTTCGCAGGAGTCCGGGCTGCTGGTTTCCTACGGTGTGAACCTGCGGACACTGGCTCCAGGCACTTGGCAGGCAATGACGCTCCCCGAGGATATTAAGACGTTGGTAGGGCCTGGTGTTGGCCTACGTCTGGACGCGCCAAATTTCAGCGACGTATTCAATACGATCAAATCGGGCCTCCGCTATACGACCGCAGTAGCCTTGCTGCTGGCCTATTTTGCAGCGATCTAATGTTATCTGGCCCTCTCCTTCGATAAAGAGGGCTAGATAAAAATTATCACACCCGCTAAATAATATGTAGATACCATAGCCCTTGATTCCGGAACTCGGAGAAGCGTTATTCCACACTGTCAGGTGTTGGAAAAACTCAGCTGGTTGGCCCGCAGCGCTATTTGTAGCGGTTTGCAAACGAAAGTCGCTACACTTATCGAACTATTTTTCTAGAAGCCTGTCGACTCCCCACATGGGGAAATTCGTGTCACAGTTATAACTCCACGCTATACGTGTGGATGCCCAAACGATTTGCGTACCGATTAAGCGAGTCCAGTGATCCAAATACGCGCACAAGTTCACCTCGAGAACGTAGCGGGTAATATTGACCGTCGGGACTGTAGCGCACTTGGAGCTGCCAACCGTGGCCGGAAGGCGCCGGAATAGCACGTAAGTACCGCGCAGCTCCGGCAACCACTAGTATCTTCAGTGCCTCGGCGCTGATTGACTCACGCATGGCGACTTCGCCTCGATGGTGGCGTGTTATCCAGGGCGGCGGCGATATCTTCCGGCATCAGTTCTCGCTGCGCCTTCTTCGACAGCATCTTGCCTTGCGTTGACTGCCGCGGATTTCCCGGTACCGATTGCGAGCGCCGACTGTCGCGCTGCGCTTGGACGAGCTGGGCGACTTGCAGCACATGACCCAAGCGCTTGTTCTCGACGATGGCACCCTGGTCTATCTCGCAGAGTTTGTCGTAGGTGGTAAAGGGGAGGGCGGTGCCGTCCACCCTGGGCTCGATGCGGCCATCCGGGTAGTGGTAGATCTCGACATGATCACCCGCCAGGCGGCGGGACTGCGGAGTGTCCGCTAGCAGATACAGCACCTTGTCGTACTGCACGGTCAACCGCTGCGAAACTCGCCGCGCTTCTCGCCAGGCGAAGATCAGATCCAAATCTTCATCACTGTGCAGCGGGCGATGGCAGTCATGCTCAGAGCGCGGCGGCTTGGCAAAACGCGCGTTGTAGCTGGCCATAAAGTGGGCTGCAAAGGCATTGGCGTCGGGCATGTTGCTGATTCCGCGAAGCCGCAGCTCCTTGACCAGGCGATCCTGCAGAGTGAGGTTCGCACGCTCCACACGACCTTTGGCCTGGCTGCTGTTGGCGCAAATGCTCTCGATGTTCAACTCGTACATCGCTCGGCCGAACTGGGTATAGCCGTCGCCGCCCTGAGGCGCCTTATGGTTACTGCGGAACACGCTGGCTTTGTCGCTGTAGAAGGCCAGCGGCTTTCCATGCCGCTCCAGGTAGGCGCGGGTGGCGGTGAAGTAGCTGAAGGTCGATTCGGCCTCGGTGAAATGCAGGTGCATCAGCTGGCTGGTTGCATCATCAATGAAGACCAGCAGCGTGCAGGCCGGTCCACGATCCTCGAACCAGCGATGATCGCTGCCATCGATCTGGATCAGTTCGCCGCAACAGGCGGCCGGTTGCGTGGCTGATAGACCTTGGGCGGCCGTTGCTTGCGCGGTACCCACATGCCGGCATCAACCATGATCCGTCGTACCGTTTCTTTGGCCAGCTTAAGGCCGTGGCACTCGACCAGTTTTTCCTGGGCCAGAGTTGGACCAAAGTCGCTATAGTTCCGTCGAATCAAGCTAATGGCGCGATTCTCCAGACCTGGCGACAGCTGCCGGTTACTCGGCTGACCACGTCGACGAGATGTTAGGCCGGCTGGGCCGTCCTCGCGATAACGCAGAACCAGCCGGTGCACCTGACGTGTCGTCAGGCGCAGACGCTGCGCCGCAGCGGCAGGTTTCAACCGACCCTCGATGATTGCCTCGATGACCTTGAGGCGATCCAGCTCCCGCATGCTCATTGTGACCCATCCGCAAGTTGCCGCAGTCATGGCGTGCCTCCGGTGATGCAGGAGGGAAACCCTAGACGCCGATTTGGGACATTTCTATTTGGCTAGATCGAGACATTACTATTTGGCCTTAACATTCTTGCTTCGCATAATGCTCGGCCTTATGTTGAGCGCCGCCCGGACAATACGGCGGCTCCGGGCGGCGCGTAACATAGGGCCGATTATGCGCAAGCCTGACCCTCTCCCTGTACCGCAGCATCTGATCGATCAAGCGACGCTGTACGCGCCGTCTCGCGATCCTCTCGATGCCGTGTGTTATGTCCTGAATGACTATCCCAAGCTCGTTGCCGATATCCGCCATCTGCGTCGCCGCCTTGCTGATCTGGATCAGGAGGGCGCGGATATGGATGTTCGGATCGAGGCCTTGCAGTCAGCCTGCAGGGCGATCCTGGAGCTTTGATCGGCCCGGCTGTCACCAGAGTGACTTGTCGCTCTGGTGATGGCTGGGGGACAAGCGAAGCGCGTCAGCGTCGGCGCGCGCCGCCGGCCGGGAGCGGAAGGCATGAGCGATAGGCCGAAGGCGCGGCCGACGCCCCTGTAACACGTCAGATAAACCCCCCTCAAAAAGCTCATTATTGGGCGTTTGGTCTGGAGGCCGCGCGCCACTAGGCTTCCAGAAACGGCATTTTTGCCGATAATTCTGTATGTCGAATGCATGTAGTATGTGCCACATACATATGTTTACATGAGTGGAAGGCTCGAAAACCTCTTCCGAGCTTGGTGCGACGACTTGACACGACAGGCTCTTCTTTTATGTAGAACATATGTATGTCATATTGCTCTCGAAGCAACATACATAGGTTCACCATGAAGATTACCGCTGACCAAACCCGCGAGCTTCTCCAGCTTCTTGTTGAGGTAGATGGGCAATCAAAGGCTGCTGCTAAACAGGTCTTCAATGGAATCACTCCAGATGGTCGTTTAGCGCTGCTGCACGACTTACGTCGAAGGAAGTTGCTGGCGAAGCCTGCGCCGGCTCAGCAATTGGCAAAGGGCGAGGAGGAGGGTGAGAAAGTGCGCGCTGGCAAGGCCAAAAAGGTGCCTTACACGCTTCTGATGCCGCCAGATCAATTGGAAGCTCTACGAAATCTCGCGGAAAAGGACGACACGTCCGTTTCGCACCATATCCGGCAAGCGGTCAGGGCTTACCTGCGCACGCGGCTGGTGTAATCGCTGGCTAAGGGAGCGGCAACTCCCCAAGCCAGCTAACCAAAAATGATCGAAGGGAGATCATGAATGGCTACTGTAAATTCTACTGAAACCCCCGTTTTCTCTGGCTGGCATATGTTCGCGACAGGTGCCTGCCATGGGGCTGAACATGAAAAAATATCAAGTTCAGCCAGCGTTCTAAATGCGATTTCACTCATTGGGAAGACGGTTCTGGTCGAGCTGGTGTGGGAGGATGACTCGGAGACGCTATGGCGCTGTGTGCGAATTGCCGGGGTAGTTCTTGCTTTGGAGGGTGTCTATGAACATCCGCACTTCATGGTGTTTAGCCTGTTCGGAAGCGAGACTTATCCAAGTGAGATGTTCTGGTCGGACATTCGTACGTTGCGGGTGTTGAAGCATCGGGTGGACTAACCGATAAGGCTTCACTGGCTAGAAAGCAAGGAAACCCCGGTAGAGCGATCTCCGGGGTTTTTCGTGGATCCTGGCCGCCTGGAAATGCTTAAGGCTTCGCATAATGTATATTATGTTAAACGATAGGCCATGTTGAGAATGTTCATGAGAAGCCTCCGCTCCGGAGTACCTGGAAGTGAAGATCCGAATTCTAAGCACCTAAACATCCAAACCTAGGTATTTTGCCCCGGTTTAGATCTTGTCTTCCTCAGCCGGTAGTGAGTCTAAAACCCCGGCTCAGCTGGCCATGCGACTGCTAAAATTCGAGACTTTTCCTGCGAAACGGATTTATAGCCGGCGCGAGCACCTCGCGCCGGCCATTTCCCGCTTTACAGACGCACCTCTCCTGCATTCGTCAGCAAATGTCGGCGCGCCATCCACAGGTTCGACAGCGCGAACAGTGTCACCAACTGCGCGGTGTTCTTCGCCAGGCCACGGAAGCGTGTCTTCACGTAGCCGAATTGGCGCTTGATCACCCGGAACGGGTGCTCGACTTTGGCGCGCACCTGGGCCTTGGATTTCTCGATCTTGCGCTTGGCTTTGTACAGCGCACTGCGCTTACTCAGCTTCTTGTACATACTGCGGCGGGCCGCAATCTGCCAGATCACCTCCCGGCCTTCATGTTCCGGGCGTTTCTCTACGCCGGTGTAACCCGCGTCGGCGCCGACCATGTTTTCCTTTCCATGCAGCAGTTTGTCGACCTGGGTAACGTCAGCAACGTTGGCTGCCGTCCCCACCACGCTGTACACCAGGCCAGACTCGGCATCCGCGCCGATGTGGGCCTTCATGCCGAAGTAATACTGATTGCCCTTCTTGGTCTGGTGCATTTGCGGGTCACGCTTACCGTCCTTGTTCTTGGTCGAACTCGGCGCATGGATCAGCGTGGCATCGACGATGGTGCCCTGGCGCAGCGACAGGCCCCGATCGCCCAGGTAACCATTGATCACCGCCAGAATCCCGGCCGCCAACTCGTGCTTCTCCAGCAGGCGACGGAAATTGAGGATGGTGGTTTCGTCGGGAATACGCTCTAGGTTCAGCCCGGCAAACTGGCGCAAGATTGTGGTCTCGTACAGCGCCTCCTCCATCGCTGGATCGCTGTAGCCGAACCAGTTCTGCATCAAATGTACGCGCAGCATCGCCATCAGCTGATACGCCGGACGACCACCTTCACCCTTGGGGTAGTGCGGCTCGATCAGGGCAATCAAACCCTTCCACGGCACCACCTGATCCATCTCGATCAGGAACAACTCTTTGCGGGTCTGCTTGCGCTTGCCGGCGTACTCGGCGTCGGCGAAGGTCATTTGCTTCATCGGGAAACTCGGGCAACGGGATCGGCGTATTTCACCAGATTCGGGAAGTCTTTTTCAGACCATCCCTTGTGTTACTACTTGGGTCGACCTCGCGGCCACAGAAAATAGGATCACTCAGCAGCCAGCTAACTAGCACTGGATGCATGGGACCATGCTTGTCTGCTAACAGCGAGAGTTCTTCCTTTGATCGCTCTTCCACCCGACCAGCCAACCAGATGGATTCGGCTGTTGGGTAGTGCCTAAGCAGTGTTTCTGCCTGACGTCGTATGCTCTCAGGAAGGCTCTTATCCTTGGACAGAACCTGCAAAAACTCACGCGTCTGCACAACGCTACGGGTGCGTTCGTATACCGTCGTCATTGTTCTGCTCCCGTGTTTTCTACAGGATTCCCGCCTACTTCTAACATTCTCTACTGCTTGCTACAGGACGTGCCCATTTCTTAAGGCGTTGATTCGGCTCGGGAGCTTGAGCTGTCGCCTGGACATAAGGCTTACATTGCGCGACCGCCACTGTCAGCGATCCGACGCAACTACCCTCTGAAAGACTTACAGTCATGATGATGCGCATATGTGCTTGTAGCTGCGGCTCCGAGCCTGGCAACACCGGGAGCATGCTCACAGTAGCAAGCTGCTAAACAAACACAACCGGGTCCGGACTTTTGATCACGTTAAGAGGTGGCAGAGTGTTGTCGTGCTTCTGAAAATAGGCGTTTATAGCCAACGCTTCATACCAAAACAAACGCCCAGTTAGCATGTGGTCCGGCTCGGGCTGGATCGGAAAGAATGCAATCTGCATTTGAGCAGTCTCTCCTTGCGGCCAGCGCCAGGCTGCCGAATGGCCGGCATAACGGTCATCCCAAAAGATTCCTGCCGATGAGGCAAACTGAGCCATGCGTGCTTTAAAATTTTTCGTTTGCCCGACGTATTGCAAATTCGCTTCATCTGGAGCGGGAATCGTGGATATAGGTGCCCAAGCTATACAATAGATACCCGCCGCGTTCTTAATGCTGGCCAAGCTCGGGTTAATCGTCTGTGACCGTCGTCCTCTGCCGGGCCAGAAGCACTCTGCGATTTCTACCCAAGGGAACCAGCGGTTATCGTGTGGTGCGAGGTCAAATAACTCTGAAGGCATGATCTTTCCAGTGAGTACGAGGTGCGGGTCAGGGCGACCCACGTTCATTTTATTCGCCAGGCGGTAAGCAGCGGCACCACCAACTCCCACTGCTCGCACTTGTGCCAGGCCCGGTACTGCTCATCACACCGATCGGTGTGGCGTACCAGAATCGCTGCCACTTCGCAGTGCTCGACATCGAGGTCGAGCTCGAAGGACTTGGCGGTGCGGCCAACGATTCGATCGTGGGCGTCCAGGATCAGGAAGCGGTCGTCCTGCGGCTGGATTGTGAGGAGATCGCCCGGCTCGAGGCTTGCAAGTGCTCTGTGGACGGTCGAGCTTGATGGCTGGCGTCCAGCAAAATCCAGGTCGATGTCCTTGAGCGAGAGCTGCAGGTAGCGCTTCTCGAGTTCTGGGATGGGCTCGCCGACGAAGCGCTTACCTATCACCTCTTGGGTTAGGTTGCGTACGAAGGGATTGCCTCCCGGAAATTCACATAGGGTTAGGGTCTGCTCGGCGCGGGTCATGCCCACGTAATAGAGTCGGCGCTCGTCGCTCAGGGTGTCGGGCTGCGATGACCAGCCACCGTCCAAGACTACCACGTGCCGAAACTCCAGCCCCTTGGCCGAGTGCACCGTGCCCAGGTACAGCCCCTGCTTTGGTTGTTGGCGCAGCTCGCGTGCGTAGTCGTATAGCCAGTCGATCAGCGTGTGGGCGGCGAGCGGGCATTGCCCGAACTCAGCAGTAAGCTGTTCGAATGCGGTCATGAAGAAGCCGTACCAATCCGGCACCAAGGCCGTCTCGCTCAGAGGCACCCATGCTTCGGCGGCCGTGACCGGTTCGGTGATCGCGCGGAGCCCTTCGACCGCGCGCACAAAGCCCCGTTGGGCCGTAAGTGGCAATGCACTGTCCTTGTCCGCGGCCAGGCAGTACTGCACGCCGTGCGCCTCGCACCACGCCTGAACCGGGAGCAGGTACTGGTGGGTGCGCGCCAGTACGGCGCAGCCCTGCCAATCCTCGGGGTCCAGTGTGAGCAGCCGTTGCAGCTCGGCCATCGCTGCTTGGGCCTGAACGTTTGCGCGTGTGTCGTCTTCGGCGTCGACCCTCAAACGCAGCACCCACCCTGCCCGCTCCGGATCCAGGCTCTCCCAGTCGCCACCTTTGGGTCGCTCACGACGGGCCGTGTCGATCTGAATGGGGTGATCCTGTTTCAGGCGATCGGGGTTACGCCCGATGACACTGTTGGCGGCTTCGATGATGCAGGCACTGGAGCGGTAGTTATCGACCAGATAGCTGGTCGACGCCGAGTAGTCTTCGCGAAAGCGCTCGATGTAGCGGTTGTTGGTGTCGCGCCAGGCATAGATGTTCTGGTCGTCGTCGCCCACCGCCAAGATGCACAGGCGCCCTTCTTCCTCGGCCTTGCGCCCGGCCAGCGCACTGACCAGGCGGTATTGCAGGTCGTCGATGTCCTGGTATTCGTCGACTAGGATGTAGCGGTACCCGCGCATCAACTGTTCGCGCAGGTCATCCTCGCCCTCGACCTGACGCTTGCCTTCGAGCAGCTCGACGGCCTCGCTCATCACCTGGGCGAGCCGCCCCTCCTCGACCGTCTCGCCGCGTTCGAAGCGGGTTCCCGTTAGGCGCATGGCCATGCGGTGGTAGGTCATGACGTTGACCCCGAACGCATCGGGCCCAACCAGCCTCAGCAGGCGCTGCTTGATCTCGTTGGCCGCATGCCGGTTGAAGGTCAGCGCCACGATGCAGCGTGCCGGAACCCGGCGTACGCGTAGCAGATAGGCAATGCGGTGAACGATGACCCGTGTCTTGCCCGAGCCGGGGCCTGCCAGCACCAGGCGGTTGACGTCATCGTCATCGGAGACGATGACCCGCTGCGCGGCGCTCAGCTTCTCGACGATGCTGCGCCAGGACTCTTCGCTGGTGGCAAGCTTGAGCACCTCCTCGCGCCCGGCGAAGTAGCGTCGGATAAACTCCTGTTTGGCCAGGGTGAAGTAGTGCTTCACCAGGTCGCGGGCTTCGCGCATCGAGCCCAGTGCAACCTCGGCATACTCGCGCATCACGTGCACCTGAATGCGCTTCTCGCGGTAGTGCTCGTCCAGGCGCTGATAGTCGTCTTTGAGGTACCCGGTGCGCTTGTCCGGCTCGACTTCGATGGTCATGGCGCGACGCATCACCGTCATGCCGTGGTTGAGGGTCAGTACGTCTTGTTTGTGCAGATAGAGCAGCACGTGCTCAATGGCTTTGCGGCGCTGGGATTCCGGGATGCGGCTGCGCAGGTCCAGGTCCTGGTCGATCAGGTCCATGAGTTCACCAAACGTGGTGTCGACCAACAGATCCTTGCTGCGCGAGCCTGGCGGCAGCTTGCCGATCAGAAACGGCAGCACCACCGCGGCGAGGGCGCGACGGCGCTCCCCCAACCCTTGAATGCCCCGCCAGTTATACCCACCGCGGATGCGCAGCTTGAGAAAGTCCTGGCTGATCTGGCGCAGCTCGAAGCTGCTGCGCAGTTGCGTTTCGCTGTCGTGATCCTGAGCCAGGCTCCGGAGCAGACGCAGTACGTGCAGCGGTATGAGTTCCTGATTGCCCGTGGCGGTTTTGAGCGCTGCGGTCAGCAACGGCAGGTTCAGATCCTGCCAGTCGCCGCTCTCGGCCTCGGGTGCCTGCTCCTGCAAGAGATCGAACAGCGCCGACTCGAGCTCAAGCGTGGCTTGCAGGCGCTGTGTGGACGGTCCGACCACGCCGTGGCGCACGTAGAGGGTGAGCTTGGAGTCGTTGACCAGCAGGCCTAAATCTTCCATCTGCCGCAGGGTCGCGGTGACCTCTTCGGAGGTCAGGCTGGTCAGGGCCATCAGCGCGTCGGTGTTGATGCGCTCATCCGCACTCGCGTCATAGAGAAAACTCAGAATGGCCTTGAACTCTTCCAGCCTGCGGGCGGGTAACTTGGCATTGGCCAGGCGCTTGTCGGCCTCTTCTTTCGAGAGCTTCAGGCTCGCGGGGAAGATCTGGGTCTGGTTTTCCTCACGCCTTAGAAACTGCCCACGCTCGAGCCACGCCACGGCGGTGACGACCTTCGTTTCGGCGTCGCGCTCACCGGCTTCGAAGCTCGTCTCGACCTGCTCGTCCATCAGCACTTCGCCGGCGGTGATGACGACTTTGCCGCCCTTGCGCCGCTCGCTCTCCTTACGCAGTTTGCGCAGGATCTGCTGAATGTCGCGCAGGGTCAGTTTCGAGCCCTCGCACATGCCGAACTGGTTTTCGATGTCCTGGGCGTCGTACAGCAGCACGCAGCGCGCCTCGCCTTGGTCGCGCCCCGCCCGGCCGGCTTCCTGCAGGTAGTTTTCCAGCGAACCTGGAATGTCGGCATGCACGACCAGGCGAATGTCGGACTTGTCCACGCCCATGCCGAAGGCATTGGTGGCCACGATGATCTTGAGCTCGCCGCTCTTGAATGCGTCCTGAATGTCCTTTTTCTCGTGGGGCTCGAGCCCGGCATGAAAGTACTTGCAGGCCCAGCCATGGCCAATCAGGAAGTCCGCCAGTTCCTCGGCACCCTTGCGGCTGGAGACGAAGACCACTGCCCCGCCCTCGTTCCGACCCAGTTCGTCCTCGAGCAGCGCCTGGGTGTGGTGGCGCTTCTCGGCTCGGGCGCAAGGCAGTACCTCGAAGTGCAGATTGGTGCGCTCGTGGGTCCCGATGAAGCGCTCGAAGGTGATGTCGAGCTGGTCCTTGAAGTGCAGCACGATGTCTTCCAGCACATCGGGCTTGGCCGTGGCGGTGAAGCAACCGATGGCGGCCAGCTCACCGTCACCTGTGAACTGCTTGATGAAGCGCGAGACGTAGAGGTAGTCCGGGCGAAAGTCCGCGCCCCATTTGGACAGGCAGTGGGCCTCGTCGAAGATCCAGGCACCGACCTGGCGCTGGGCAATGGCCCGGCGGAAGGCCTTGTTGCGAAATTGCTCGGGCGAGACCAGCAAGATGCCCACGTCCCCCAGCTGAATCTTCTCCAGCACCTCGGCCCGCTCGGGCATGGTTAGCAGGCCATTGAGGGTGGCGGCGCATTGGACGTTGCGGGCCAGCAGGCCATCGACCTGGTCCTTCATAAGTGACTGCAGCGGCGAGATGATCACCGTGAGACTGCCGTTGCGATGAAAACGGTTCAGCGCCGGGAGCTGGTAGCACAGCGATTTGCCCCCTCCCGTCGCGAGAATGGCCAACACGTGCTTGCCCTGCATGCCCGCCAACACCACGTCGTGCTGCAGGGTGCGGCCGTCAGGTTCGGTACGAAAGTCGTCGAAGCCGAAGTAACGCTTGAGCTCGTGGCGTGGGTCGTGGGTGGTGCTGCAGTAACCGCAGTTCGCTTGCCCGCAGGGCGTGTCGCGCAGCTCGGCGATCAGGCGGCCCACTTCTGGAAACTGGTGACGTACCCAGGGGGCCAGCACCGAGTTGCCGCCCGAGACCCGTAGCCAGGCCAGGGCATAGGCCAGGGGCCAATGCAGGGACTCGTCCAGCAGGTCGGTTTCGAGCAGCTGCTCCAGGCGGGTGCTGCAGACCTTGAAGGCACGGGTCAGGGTCGGGTCGGTTTCTCTGAGAAGCTCGGGGATGAGGCTGCGTAGTTCGGTGACCGGTTTGGGGCTTTTGCCGCTGAGCGAGGCAAAGAACGAGCCCAAGTCACTTTTGAGTGTTGGAGCCAGTAGCGTCTGGTAGCACAGGAGCTCGGCCTGGTGGCTCGTGTTGAGCTCGGCGAAGGCCATGCGCTGGTCGTTGAACAGGGTGAGCGTGGAACGGCAGTCGGTCAGTGGTGAGTTGAGGCTGTCACGAATGAGTTTGTAGTCCTTGACCAGGCGGTGATACGGGCTTTGCGGAAAGGCCAGGGGCGATAGGCGCAGGGTATCGATCACCGGGAGCCCGTGCAGGGCAAGGTCTGGGGCCTGCTGTTTGAGGATCGGCAGGTCATGGTCGATGACGTTGTGGCCGAGCACGAAGCTTGCGCCCTGCCCCAGGCTGTCCAGTGCATCGAGGACGCTGGGCAGGTCCTTGTCGACCTTGCGTTCGAGTTCCTCGCCCGTGTCGGGGCGTAGGGCACCGACCATGAAGATGCGGTCAGGTTGGTCGGCATTGCCGGGGGCGACTTCCAGATCGAAGATCAGGCTTTTGGGTTGAGACGGTGAAGCCATCCGGACGGCGATCCTTGCAACAGACTACGGGGCTGCCTGCACTGTAGCGGCAAACGCCCGGTGTGAGTAGGTGCGTGAGGTCGCGGTGGGGGGCGGGGGTCTCCGACGGGTGTGAGTTAGAGCAACAGCGAAAGAGCAAAAGAGCAAGATTAGACGTCACCCGGCTGGGCCGGGTCGCGCTGGCATGCTGCGCATCGAGCCGGCCGGTGCCGTCTTGGCCCCAGGGGCGCGTTCATCGCTGACGGGGGGCGATGGCTGGTTTCGGCCGATTCTGTTGAAAAAGTCTCGTCGCGGTTTTTGCCCATGAAAAAGCGTTAGCGGTGTTGAAATCTGGTTCGCTCAGAAGACGGAACTGTCTTGGTTTTTACGTAGCAACGCCAAAGTCGAGCGATTTTTGAGCTCCCGAACAACAGCTCTTTCAGAATCCGACTTTTTCAACAGAATCGGCCAGAAGCGGCCAGTCGGCCCAGTAAATAAATCCCCTTATCTTTCCTTTTCTTTGTCCCCTTTTCTTGTATAGGGCAGATAGAAGTGGTGGGTAAGGGGTTTCAGTTGCGGTAGGCTGGCTCCGTTTCCTATCAGCTCAGCTATGCTCATTTCGCTAATCGGGAGGGCGTTATGCCAGTGGAAATCGACTCAAAAAGGCGGCCAATCGATCAGCCATGCAAGCACTGTGGCGGGCTGTTCACCGCAAAGGCATTGCGGAAGCACATCGACAAATGCCTCGGACCAGAGGGCGTCAGGGTCTGCGATCTGAGTGGTGCGGCGCGCGCAAGGCGTTTGCGGCTTTTGGTTGATGGACCGAAGAAGAAAAAGGGTCGAAGTGTCTTTACGGTTTCGGGCGGTGCTTACGGTTTGGGTAAAAGCAGAAAGCACTAGACTTCATTTAGATGCAAATCAGGCTGTTAAGAGAGTTTATGTGAGAAAGTGGTTTGTATCTCCAGCGGTGGTCGCATGGGTTGCTGTTGCAATTAGCTTCCTGCAGCTGCTGCTCAGTGCTCCTTTGCTATCAAATTTTTATATGTCGGGGAATCTATCTGTTTCGAAAATGAAATGGGATCTATCGGGGCCTTCTGCTGGACGATTCTTTCTGTCCAATATCGGTCGTGGTAATTCTCGTAATGTGGAGGTTGGATTACTGATTCATCCAAACGGCTACATACAGCTAACACCTGATCTCAAGCATGTCGTTGAATGCCAAGAAAAAGTAATTGCCATTAGAAACTGTCGGATATCTATAAAGCAAATACCGCCCGGCGAGCGAGTCATGGTGAGTATTTTTCGGGGGGCAAAAGCCGAGATTGATACCGAGAAAAGACTTGAAATGCTTATCTCGATCGGAATGACTGTACCGCGGCTTGAGTACGTGTACTCGGATGATGGCGTAACCAAAGCATCATGGGATATTCAGAATAATACTGAGTATTCCGGCCAGGTAATCCGCTAAGAAAATCCTGAAGAAGACTTCCTGATTTTGGCGAAATGCCCAGATTCCACTCGCCGAGTTTTCCGATGAAGCAGATGACCTTCGCCGACGCTGAGTACACCGGCAAGAAGCGGTAAAGGGATCTATTTATCGGGCAGACTTGCTGCTTCTGGCCGCTTAGCGACCACCGTTCAGGCTAGCCATTCTTGTCCTCCCACACGTGGAGGACTTGCTATGAACATCATCGCTACCTGCAGTCGCCAGCCCTGGAACAAAGGAAAACTGGTCGGACAGAAAACCCCACTCCGACTGAGAGATATCTGGGCCATCCGAGTAAGGCTTCAAATTGCAGAAAGAACTCGGGATCTGGCTCTCTTCGACCTGGCCATCGACAGCAAGCTTCGAGCCTGCGACTTAACCAAGCTCCGTGTGCGGGACGTTGCCCATGGTGAGCAGGTGTCATCACGAGCAATAGTGATGCAGCAGAAAACACAGCGGCCAGTGCAGTTCGAGATCACTGAGCAAACTCGGGCGGCGCTCGCGGCTTGGATACATCAAGTACAGCTCCGCGGCGAGGACTACCTGTTCCCGAGTCGACTGCATAACTCAGACCATCTATCCACTCGTCAGTACGCCCGTATCGTCAAAGGCTGGGTGAAAGCCATTGGCCTTGACCCAGCCATGTATGGCACTCACACAATGAGACGCACGAAGGCATCACTGATCTATCGCAGGACGAAGAACCTGCGGGCCGTTCAACTGCTGCTCGGCCATACGAAGCTGGAGAGCACCGTTCGATATCTGGGAATTGAGGTCGATGACGCCTTGGAAATGGCGGAACAGACCGAAGTGTGACCATGTGTAGCGACGGCCAAAGTCAGGCCGTCGCTAACCGGCCAGAAGCGGCCGGTGAGAACTGACAAAAATATCTTCAACCATCGCGCTGCCTGAAGAACCGCAGCCTGATATATTTGTGCGAGGCTACGTCAGCACTTCGCGAAGGTAAAAATGGACGCTAATTTTTCGCTACTCGAAAACTGGAAGGTACTCACGGGCATTGGGATCTTCTTCGTGGTTTGTGTCTTTTTTACTGTGAACTTTGTTCGGAACAGCGTGAAAAAGACGAAGCGCATTGAGGTTACGGCCAATGACGGATCGGCAGCCTCTGGTGGTGACATGAACGGAACGATCAACATCAACAACACCACAAACACTAAGAACTAATTCTCATTGACGAACGGACGCGCAAATGAAAGAGAAAGCGGCGCCAGACGCTGAGGTCACTCATGTGCATGCTGAGGGCGGAAGCGTAGCGGTCGGAGGGGGGTTGTATGGCACCGTCAACATTAATACCCCTGACGCAATAGAAGCTGCCCTTCTCTCCGCGCTACAAAAGCACCAAGCCCAGGGCGTTAGCGCGGCCCAGATCGATATAGCGAGGGAGTGGCAAAACGAACTCGACAAGCTGATTGATAGCTTTAAAGAAAAAGTCGAGTCTGGGCAAGCAAACACTGCATTAGGCTTACTTAAAGACCTTCTAGATCGCCAAGCGTCTAAGCTTTCATCGCTACAGGTCTTCCGTATAAAAGCAAATATTGCTGTTTGCCTATATCAGCTTGGAAGATCAAGCGAAGCGGCCGTCACGTTGCACGAGGCTTGCAGCTTTGCACCAGACGAGCCTAAAGCCAAGGCTAACAAAGTCTTAGCCTATATGTTTGACGGTAAAATTGATGAAGCCTACCAGTATTCCGTAGAGCAACTAAAGCTAGACCCGTCCAACGAATGGCTCGCGGCAAATGGACTCCAAGCCGCTCGAATGTGCTCAGATGATGAGGGTATTTACGATCTTATTGGTGAGGGGGTAAAGCAAACAGAGTCTGTCCAGGCCGCCTATCTTGACGGGCTAGCGGTCAAAAGGATAGGGAACTGGTTGGAGCTTGCGAAAGAGGCTCACTTAAAATTCCCTGACAACAAGACCATCAGCGGAATTGTTGCTGCTGCCGAGCTAGAAGCTGTTGTCGCTGAGCACAATCTTAATGGGAAGTGCAAATTCCCAGTATCAAACCCTGATAGCGTCAATAGAGCAAAAGAGCACCTTGAAAAGAACTGGGCCGAGTTTAGAGAAAGCGAGCATTCTCTAGGGGTTATGCAAGAGGCAGACGCGTGCAATCTCTTGTTGTGCTACGCGCTAGTTGCAGATACAGAGCATCTAAAGCAGTTTAGTATAGAGTTACTTGCTAACTATCCTGAGAACCCTAGATTTGCTGAGCTGGCGGTTCAGATTTCTCTGGACTTCAAACTGTCAGACCTGTTCGATAAAGCAATCAGCCTGCTTGAAAACGAGCAAGAGCGCCGCAGGTATACCTTTGTAAAAAATATTCATGATAGAAACTGGTCTGAGTTAGCAAAAATGCAAAGCTACTCGATAGATCGGTTTGATCCAGAGGTAAGATCTGCCGCAAAAGTTGCAGCTTTCATTGCTCAAGCAAAGCAGGGGCAGGCCCATGGAAAGGAGCGGCTTGAAAAGCTTATCTCAGAAGAGCAGCTTTCGGGTCGCGGAAGGTATACACTATTCGAGCTGGCGCTTGGCTCTAATGTAAGCGCAATAATGCAAATCGCATATGAGTACGGCGTTTCTCAGATAACACCCGAGAATGATTTGTCTGAGATCATATCATTCTGCCGAATTGCAAGAAGCTTCTCTGACTGGAAAATTATAGTTCGACTGCTAAAGGGCATAGCCAATCCTTTAGAGAACTCAGAAGAAACTAGGCTTCTGTGCTTAGGGTATATCAACGATTATCCTGTAAGAAAGGATGCAGTACATTTTTTTGATCGCATCATTGCTGGCGGTCTAGCAAGTATCTTTTTAACATTAATGGTCGGCCTCTTTGGCTATAAACACCATGATTTTGCGCTTGCTAAAGCACAGCTTAATTCCTACCTGAGCAAAGGCGGTCGCGATGCGACAGCGTATCTAATTCTTTCCGACATTTGCCGCTTAGAGAATGACGATAATTCGTTGCAGGAACTCTTAAATGGTTATGAGGCAGAAGAGTTAGAGGGTAGTCCTGAGCAAATAATGCACGTAGCAAAACTACTTACTTTGCATGGCGATGCACAAAAAGGCTTAGCGCTTGGGTATAAAATTTTCGTTGAAAATCCCAAGTCTGCCGAGATATGGTTAGGCTACTCGCATATATTTCTTTTTTCAGGGAAGAGAATAGACATACAAGCGATTGATGATATTTCAGCAGGAGTTTATTTTACACTTACATCCTCCGAAGGAGTTAAAATCGAAAGGCTTGTCGAAGATGACATCGATAGCCAGTTTCTACTAGCGCCGGACAATGTGGATCAATATGTAAAGAAAGTGTACGGCCTAAAGACCGGCGACTCCTTCACGCAACAAAAAATGCAAGGCGATGTAACGTGGACTGTTACGGAAATCAAGCATAAATTTCTTAGGGCCTTTCATTACGTACTTGAAAGGTATGAAACAGAGTTTCCAGATTCTGGCGGGCTTTGGGCTGTAAAGATAGAAAAAGATAATGTCCAGCCAATGCTAGATATTATCAAAAAGAACTCCGAGCATGATGAAAATGTCATTTCCGAGTTCTGCGAGAAACATATTCCAATAAGTGCGATGGCGGCAATTTGGGAGAAAAACCCAATTAAGATTGCCGATATGATTCGGACGTACAAAGGCGAGATTGCCACATGCTCGGGCACGCTAGAGGAGCGTTCGCAAGCTTACGCAATTATTAATGATCACGCTAAAAACGGAATCGTTCTAGATACTTATACCGCTTGGGTTGCATCGTCTCCCAATATCTTTATCGCTCTTAAGAAATCGTACCAAAAAATAATGGTGTCTCGCACCACAATCATTGAGTTGATGCACTTGTGCGACGAGATAAGGGCGTCATTTGGCTCTGAATTGTCTATTAGCTGGCTGAATGGACAGTTTCAGAAAACCATCTCGTCTCAATCAGAAAAAGAGCAGCTTGTAAATGAAATCAGCGAGCGCATCCGTTCACTAGAAGAAAATTTTGAAGTAGTGCAGTATGACTATCCGTCCACCCAGGACGAGATAACGGAGCAAATTCTAGAAAATTTCGGCCCAAATCTGTTGGCGCCATATTTTATTGCATTAAATGGAAACGCGATTTTCGTTTCAGATGACGGCTACTCGCGCGAGTTCGCCAAAGGCCTACTTAACTTGAACTCAGCAGTTTGGCTACAGACACTGCTTGATGTCGCTCTATCCAAATCGAACATAAACCTGGTTGAATATAGCGAGTGCCTGTTTGACTTGGCTAGATATCGTCACAGCCACATAGCTCTAACTGTGGCTGCCCTGAATACAGTCTATGAGCAAGATAACCCAGATCTGCTGAAATTCTCCATAATCTCGAGGTATATTGGCGTACATAATGCCGATATCAAAAGTCATTTTGGATTGGTTAAGAATTTCATAGGGCTAAGATGGATATTAGAAGTGTCTAATCCGGATAACTCCTTGGCCTTAGAATACCTCTTGCGGTCTCATAGCAGAGAGCATCCAGATCACAAGGCAATGAAGGCGACTAGCATCCTAATTCAGAACTTAATTCGGGTTCCCGGTGGTGTTTCGCTACTCAATGCGATTGCACAGATACCAGCATTAAGGCTGTCCACTTATATCGAAGACTGGGCTAGAGGTCACTTCCTGCCTGTTAGCGATTAGCTTTCCGCTACCTCATGAGGTCAATCTAAAGCGAAGGAGAAATTGGCATATAGCCATTTTGCTCAGGCGTTTTTGAAATGAATAGGGCCTGCCTCACTAGAGACCTCAAAGCCTTATAGTGAGTACCACTTAGCTTGGTACGGATCAGTCCGCTTTTGGCCGCTAGTGTGCGCTCTCTTGCTTGGATGGCATTACGTTCTGGCCCAACGTTACTGTAGCGAATCCGCAGCAGTATCAATCAAAGCCTCCTGTATCCCGCGTGAAGAAAGACGCTACGTTGCGCCCGTTCTTCCACGGCTTCGCTTGCCGCCCCGCTACGGCAGATTCGAAGCATTCATCGAAATGTCATCATTTAGAAGCAGTGCGTTAACAAGGAATTTCTACCCTTTGCATCGCGAACCGCAATTGTGCGGCCAGCAATATTGCGAAAGGTGATCAAATGACGCCCCATCCGATACAGGACGCCGTGCTGCGGGTCGACCGGTTGAGCGTCGTCTACCCAGGCGGCGTGACAGCCCTACGCGATACCTCGATTGCATTTCGGCGTGGTGAGTTCACCGTGCTGCTTGGTCTCTCGGGCGCAGGCAAGTCGACCTTGCTCCGTAGCCTCAATCGACTCGTCACGCCCACTCGCGGCAGTGTCACCAGCGAGCTCGGTGAGCTCGGCAGCGGCTCGGCCTTGCGTCAGCATCGTCGGCGTACCGCCATGATCTTTCAGCACCACCAGCTAATCGAACGTCAAAGCGCACTGGCTAATGTGCTTACCGGTCGGCTGGCCTTTCACAACACGCTCCGCTCGCTGTTTCCTCTGCCGCGTGCCGATCAGGAGATTGCGCTCAGTTGCCTCGCTCGGGTCGGTCTGGCAGACAAGGCGCTAAGCCGGGTGGACAAACTGTCCGGTGGCCAGCAGCAGCGGGTAGGCATCGCGCGTGCGCTAGCGCAACAGCCCGCGATCATTCTTGCCGATGAGCCGGTAGCCAGTCTCGACCCGGCCACTTCGGTCCGTGTTCTCGGACTGCTGCGCGACATCTGCAAGGAAGACGGCATCACCGCCATCGTTTCGCTGCATCAACTCGAATATGCCCGCCGCTTCGCCGATCGCGTCGTCGGGCTGGCCGATTCTCAGATCGTTTTCGATGCCGCGCCCTCGGAACTCACCGATGCGCAGCTTGAGCGCATCTATGCAGGCCGCTCTACGACTCAGCCAGCAACTGCTCCGGCTGAAACCCCTGTCATGCTCGCACCTTCACTGGAGATGTCCCGATGAAACGCTTATCCGCTCTCTTATTGACCTGTTTGCTGTCCGCTGTTTCAAGTCTGTCCGCCGTAGCGGCCGATGCCGATCCGGATGTGCTAAAGGTTGCGCTGCTGCCGGACGAAAACGCCTCGGAGTTGATCAAGCGAAACCAGCCGCTGAAGGATTATCTGGAAGAGCATCTGGACAAGAAGGTGCAGCTGATCGTAACCACCGACTATTCCTCGATGATTGAGGCGATGCGCTTTGGCCGTATCGACCTGGCGTATTTCGGTCCGCTGTCCTACGTCATGGCCAAAAGCAAAAGCGACATCGAGCCCTTCGCTGCCATGGTCATCGACGGCAAGCCGACCTATCGCTCAGTGATTATCGCCAATGTGGCGTCAGGCGTGAATGAGTATGCCGACCTTAAGGGCAAGAAGATGGCCTATGGTGACCGGGCATCGACGTCCAGCCATCTGATTCCCAAAACCGTGCTTCTTGAGACGGCCGAGCTGACGGGTGGGCAGGACTACGAACAACATTTTGTGGGCACGCATGACGCCGTTGCCGTCAACGTGGCGAACGGAAACGCCGATGCGGGTGGGCTGTCGGAGGTAATTTTCAATCAAGTAGCCGAACGTGGCCTAATCGATCCGAGCAAGGTGAAAGTACTTGGTTACAGCGGCGAATATCCCCAATACCCCTGGGCGATGCGCTCGAACCTGAGCCCCGAGCTGAAAACCAAGGTGCGGGATGTATTCGTCGGTATCGACGATCCCGAAGTGCTGCGCAACTTCAAAGCCGAGGCCTTCGCGCCAATCACCGACGCCGACTACGATGTGATTCGCAACATGGGATCGCTGCTCGGCCTCGACTTCGCCACGATGTGAGCACCGATATGTCTACTCATCATGACGTGCAGGCGCTGCCTGCAGAGCAACGCGAGCACATCCTTCGAGGCTTCGGCCTCGGTTGGTGGCGCCAGCTGGGGCAGGTGGCAATTGTACTCGGAGTGGTGCTGTTGGCCTGCTGGTACGTGGGGCTGCTCGATGCCACCACGCTGCTGAACGGGCTGCCCTCCATCGCGACCCTGGCAGGCGAGGCCATGCCGCCAGACTTTTCGGGCTATCGAAGCTGGATTCGCCCGTTGATCGACACGCTGGCGATGAGCATCGCCGGCACGGCCATCGCAGTGGTGTTCTCGCTGGTGGTGGCCTTCGTTGCAGCGCGCAATACGGCGCCGCACCCCCTTGTGTTCGGTGTTGCCCGGGTGCTGCTCAATGCCCTGCGGTCGGTGCCGGAGCTGATCATGGGCATCATCTTCGTTGCAGCCGTAGGGTTCGGCGCCTTGCCGGGCGTGCTTGCCCTGGGTCTGCATTCGATCGGCATGGTCGGCAAGTTCTTCGCCGAGGCCATCGAGCACGTCGACGAAGCGCCGGTGGAAGCCGCTCGGGCGGCGGGGGCTACGCCGATGCAAGTGCTGCTGCACGCGGTTTTGCCACAGGTGACTCCGCAGTTCGCCGACGTGGCGATCTACCGCTGGGAATACAACTTTCGCGCCTCCACCGTGATGGGCATGGTTGGCGCCGGCGGTATCGGCTTCGAACTCATGGGCTCGCTGCGCATCATGCAGTACCAGGAGGTTGCAGCAATCCTGCTGGTCATCCTGGCCATGGTCACGCTAGTAGACGCCTTCAGTGGCGTGCTGCGCAAACGTTTCAAATAGGACAAACCATGCTGCCGAAACTCGTTATAACTCACCGAGTACACGATGAGATCCTGCAACTGCTGGCGCCACATTGCGAGCTGATGACCAACCAGAGCGACAGCACGCTGACGCGCGAGGAAATTCTGCGCCGCTGCCGCGATGCTCAGGCGATGATGGCGTTCATGCCCGATCGGGTCGATGCAGAATTTCTCCAAGCCTGCCCCGAGCTGCGTGTGGTCGGCTGCGCGCTCAAGGGCTTCGACAATTTCGATGTGGACGCCTGTACTGCCCGCGGGGTCTGGTTGACCTTCGTGCCTGATCTGTTGACGGTCCCGACTGCCGAGCTGGCGATCGGACTGGCGGTGGGGCTGGGGCGGCATCTGCGCGCAGCAGATGCGTTCGTCCGCTCTGGCGAGTTCCAGGGCTGGCAACCACAGTTCTACGGCACGGGGCTGGATAACGCGACGGTCGGCATCCTTGGCATGGGCGCCATCGGACAGGCCATGGCTGAGCGCTTGCAGGGATGGGGCGCGACCCTGCAGTACCACGAGGCGAAGGCTCTGGATACACAAACCGAGCAACGGCTCGGCCTGCGCCAGGTGGCGTGCAGCGAACTCTTCGCCAGCTCGGACTTCATCCTGCTGGCGCTTCCCTTGAATGCCGATACTGAGCATCTGGTCAACGCCGAGCTGCTTGCCCTCGTACGGCCGGGCGCTCTGCTTGTAAACCCCTGTCGTGGTTCGGTAGTGGATGAAGCCGCCGTGCTCGCGGCGCTTGAGCGAGGCCAGCTCGGCGGGTATGCGGCGGATGTATTCGAAATGGAAGACTGGGCTCGCGCGGACCGGCCGCGGCTGATCGATCCTGCGCTGCTCGCGCATCCGAATACGCTCTTCACTCCGCACATAGGGTCGGCAGTGCGCGCGGTGCGCCTGGAGATTGAACGTTGTGCAGCGCAGAGCATCATCCAGGCGTTGGCAGGTGCGCGCCCAATCAACGCTGCGAACCGTCTGCCCCAGGCCGAGCCTGCCGCATGTTGAATCCGGTCTGGCTGAAGAGCCTGGTAGCGATCGTTCAAACAGGCAGTTTTCAGAGCGCGGCGAGGGCGTTGGGGCTGGCCCAGCCGACGGTGTCGCAGCACTTGCAGAAGCTTGAAGAGCAGGTCGGCGTAACGCTGGTGCAGCGCAGTCGTAGCGGCTGCCAGCCTACCACACGTGCGCTGGCCTTCATGCCGCATGCGACCGCCTTGCTCGACATGCACGCCCGGGCGCTAGAAGCCCTGCATGGAAATAGTGAGCGCGTCGGGGCCAGCTCCAACATCGGCACCTACCTTCTCCAGCCATTCGTGCGCAGCTATCTGACGACCGCAAATGAGAGGGGCGAGGTGGATCTGCGCATCGCCGCCAACCCGGATGTGGCCGACCAGCTACTGGCGGGCCAGCTCGACGCCGCGATCATGGAATGGTGGCTACCTCACCCCGACTTCGAACACCGCCTCTGGCGGGTCGAGCCGCTGGTACTTATCGTCAGCCCCGACCATCCGCTGGCTGAAGCAGGGTGCATAGAACGCGATCGTCTGGTGGACCTGCCGATGCTGGGAGGTGAACCGGGTAGCGGTACCGGACGGCTTCTGACCGAATACTTTGGCGAGCTGGGCGTGCCTCGCAGCGGTATGCAGCTAGGCAGCACCGAGGCAGTCAAACAAGCAGTCAGGGCGGGACTCGGCGTGTCGTTGGTGATGGCTTCCGCAGTACAAGACGAAGTTCGCAGTGGCGCGCTGGTAGCTCTTCCCATCCCGGGGCTTGAAAAGCGTCTCCAACTGATCTGGCGCAAACCGCCCGGAAATCTGCACCCGCCGGGATTTGTGCGGCACTTATTGGCCGGTTAGCGACGGCCTGACTTTGGCCGTCGCTAAACATGGTCACACTTCGGTCTGTTCCGCCATTTCCAAGGCGTCATCGACCTCAATTCCCAGATATCGAACGGTGCTCTCCAGCTTCGTATGGCCGAGCAGCAGTTGAACGGCCCGCAGGTTCTTCGTCCTGCGATAGATCAGTGATGCCTTCGTGCGTCTCATTGTGTGAGTGCCATACATGGCTGGGTCAAGGCCAATGGCTTTCACCCAGCCTTTGACGATACGGGCGTACTGACGAGTGGATAGATGGTCTGAGTTATGCAGTCGACTCGGGAACAGGTAGTCCTCGCCGCGGAGCTGTACTTGATGTATCCAAGCCGCGAGCGCCGCCCGAGTTTGCTCAGTGATCTCGAACTGCACTGGCCGCTGTGTTTTCTGCTGCATCACTATTGCTCGTGATGACACCTGCTCACCATGGGCAACGTCCCGCACACGGAGCTTGGTTAAGTCGCAGGCTCGAAGCTTGCTGTCGATGGCCAGGTCGAAGAGAGCCAGATCCCGAGTTCTTTCTGCAATTTGAAGCCTTACTCGGATGGCCCAGATATCTCTCAGTCGGAGTGGGGTTTTCTGTCCGACCAGTTTTCCTTTGTTCCAGGGCTGGCGGCTGCAGGTAGCGATGATGTTCATAGCAAGTCCTCCACGTGTGGGAGGACAAGAATGGCTAGCCTGAACGGTGGTCGCTAACCGGCCAATAGCGGACTGTTAGGGCCGATTCAGTCCTAGTGAATGACGGCCTATTTGATGACCTGCTCGGCTGGCTCTATGAGGGCTTTGTTACTGCCTCGCCAACGCACCGATTCGATGTTCTCTGCGTCGGCGCTCATACCGGCTCTGTCAGCCTTACCAGGAAGGTCGCAAACGCAAATCGCAAGTGGATCAGGCGACTACCAGATCAAGCAACCTGACTGCTTGCCGTCGTCGCGAGCGGAACCTTATTTTTTAGTAGCGAATCTTTGATGTAAGCATGCTACGACCGCCCACCAGCATGCGGAAACTATGTTGTTCGGTCATTGATGGCAAAGTAGTATCAATCTGCACACCAAACCGATCTAAATGGACTTGATGCATGGAAAACACCACCGATAGGGACGCGCGCGCCCGCCATCGTCATGCGAACATTTCGCCCTTCCTGGCAAGTGCCAGCACACTTCGTACAGGCGAAGACCAACTACCTGGGTATTACTGCGAGCAGCAGCAGATGTGGGTAGTCGACACCGAGCAAGGCGTTCTACCCATCATCAATGAGCAGGCGCTCTCGCAGCTGAAAACGAAGACTCGTGCAGATGGCGAAGAGGATGACGAGCACACCGGTGGAAAACACTGACGTGGTACAGAACCGGCGACATTGGCCGTCTGGACGAACAGGGCTTCCTCTACGTGGTGGATCGCTTAAAGGACATGATCATCAGCGGTGGCGAAAACATCTATCCCGCAGAACTGGAGGCGGTGATCGCGTCGCTGCCCGGCGTGGCCGAGGTTGCCGTGGTGGGCAAGGCCGACGAGCGCTGGGGCGAGGTGCCGATCGCATTTGTGGTCGCGACCCAACCAGGCGCTACCGACGAGGCCTCGATTGTCGAGGCATGCCGCCAGCGATTGGCGGGCTTCAAATGCGTGAAGTCTGTGCACATGCTTGAGGCCCTGCCCCGCAGCTCTGTGGGCAAGGTGTTGAAAAGACAGTTGCTTGCCTGAGCTTCTTAGGTGTTGTTGCACAGGAGCGGCACAGGCGGATCGAGGATGTCGATCCGTTTCAGGTATTCAGCCACCCCGCTCGCCCGGTTAGCGAGCGGGACCCGCAACGTTACTGCTTCGGAAACTCCGCAGCGATGCCCTGGACGTAGTAGTCCATACCTGCCAGATCCGCATTGCTGGCCGTGGCTCCTGGCGCAATTCTGACCTTGCCGGATTGGTCGGCAACCGGGCCATCGAAGGGGTGGAACGTGCCGCTCTTGATCGAGGCAATGATCTGCTGCGCCTCGGCCTTAAATTCAGCGGGAACGATATCGCTGATCGGCATGGTCAGGGCGTCATCGGCCAGCCCACCCCAGTAGTCAGCCGATTTCCAAGTGCCGTTCAGTACAGACTCAGTAGTGCGGATGTAGAACGGCGCCCAGTTGTATTCGATGGAGGTAATTACCGACTTGGGGCCGAAGCTGGCCATGTTGGAGGCATAGCCCACCGAGTACACCCCGCGGCGCTCGGCTGCCTGAATCGGTGCTGGGCTGGCGGTGTGCTGGAAGATCACATCGGCGCCCTGGTCGATAAGCGTGTTGGTGGCGTCGGATTCCTTGCCGGGATCGAACCAGGTGTTCAGCCACACCACTTTAACCACCGCCCCTGGGTTGTACTTGTTCAACGCGACCTGAATAGCATTGATGTCGCGGATAACCTCAGGAATCGGAAAGGACGCGACATAACCGACGGTCTTGCTCTTGGTCATTTTCGCGGCCAGGTAGCCGGCCACGTAGCGCCCTTCGTACGAGGTCGACAGGTAGGTGCCGAGGTTCGTGCTGCGCTTGTAGCCAGTGGCGTGTTCGAACGCGGTCTTGGGGAATTGCTTGGCCACGTTGGCCATCGGGTTCATGTAGCCAAACGAGGTGCCGAAGATCAGGTCGTAGCCGCTTTTTGCCATGTTGCGGATCACCCGTTCGGAGTCCGCGCCATCGGCAACGTTTTCGACGTAGGTGGTCTGGACTTTCTCGCCCAGCGCCTGCTCCAACGCCTTACGGCCCTGCTCGTGTTGATATGTCCAACCGTGGTCGCCAATCGGACCGGTGTAGACGAAGCCGACCTTGAGCGGCTCGTCGGCGTATGCGGTGATGGCTGCTGCCAGACCGATACCACTCAATAACCCTGCCAGTACTTTCCTGAATCCAGGCATGTTCATGCGCGTATTGCTCCCCATACGTTATTGGTTAGGCGGTTAGCCCGGGATAAAGGCAGGCATTGAAACAGGCTCCGTCTGCGCGGCTGTGATCACATCGAATAGGTTTTGCGGAACATGTTTTTGTAGTGGTCTTCGACGCTGATGACCGGGTACTTGGGTGACTCGCCGGGTGCCAGGCAGGCCTGGATGCAGGCGATTTCGTGGGCGATGTTGCCGGAGTAGAAATAAGGCACCGAATAGCGCTCGTTACCCGAGACATTGACCACGCGGTGCAGGGTCGATTTGTACAAATCGTTGGTCCAGCGCGCGATCAGATCGCCGAGGTTGACCACGTAGGCCTCGGGAACCGGTGTGGCCCAGATCCAGCCATTGCGCTCCTGATCCCACACCTGCAACCCGGCGTTTTCATCCTGCAACAGCAGAGTCAGGCCACCCCAGTCGGTATGCGCACCACAGCCCTTCTCGCCCGGTGCCGCAGTGGTCGGCTGCGGTGGGTAATGCAGCAGGCGCAGCGTGGTCATGGCGTCCTCGCAGAACGCGGCAAAGTGCTGCTCCGGCAGGCCCAGCGACAGAGCCACGCCCTGCATCAGCAGGCGAGCCACTGACTCCAGTTCCCGCTGGTAGGCCTCCATGGTTTGGCGAAACTCGGGGAGGTCTGCCGGCCACAGGTTCGGCCCCTGATTGAATTTGCCAGCCAGCACATCGGGATGATCCAGCGGCTTGTCCTGGCCGATGTAAAAGCCTTCTTTGACGTCCGGTGGCGCGCCGGCTTCGAGCACCTGATTACGCAACGGTTCGTAGCCCCGATTGGCCATGGAGAGTGACTTGTCGACCTTGCGCTTTTCTTCGGGCGGCAGAGCAAACAGCGTGGCCGCCTGGTCGATCACCTGCTGCTGCAAAGCTGCCGGTACACCATGACCGATGACGTAGAAAAAACCTTTGTCACGACAGGCCTGGCCGATTTGCTGACTGACCCGGGTGCGTTCGATCAGTGATGCCGAGCGCAGGCCCGAGATGTCGATAACTGGAAGCGTGGTGGCCTGCGAGGCCTCCAGAGGTGACGGTGCGAGTTGGGCGTGTGCCATGTGAGCGACTCCTACTTGAATGGGCCGGAGTGTTATCTGCTCAGGCAGAGCGCGGAAAGCATCGAATATCGCCAGGCCTGATGCCTTTTTGGCAGCGCTAGCCAAGAGCCCCGAACTGACTGGCCTCGTGCCGCTCGCGACGCAAAATCTCGTCGGTGAGAATTCTGGCGAAGGCATCCACGGCAGCCGGAATGTAGCGGCCGCTGCTCATGTACAAGCCCAGGTCGCAGAAAATACCGCCGCTGTCGGTGAGCGGAAGCATCTTCAGTTCACCGGCGGCCACCTGCGCCTCGATGCCGAACGCGGTTTGAAACGCCACGCCCCTGCCGCGCACTACCATCTGCTTGGCCAGTTCAAGCGATGCGGTTTCCAGGCGGGTCCTGCCGGAAAAATGGGCGGATTTGAGCAGTGGCGCGAGTCGTTGCCGCGTCGAGATTTCCGGCTTGCTGAGGATCAGGTCGTAGTCGGCGCAGGCGCCAAAACTGACCTGGCTTTTATCGGCCAACGGGTGATTGGGCGGCACGATCGCCGCCAGCCGGAAATGCCCCAGGGCCAATTGCTGGAGCTGCTCGTGTTTAGGCAACGCGAAAGCCAGACCCAGGTCCGCCGCCCCGGAGATGATCGCCTGCGGAATGCCTTGCGAGCCGGAAACGGTGACACCGACAGACACCCGTGGATAACGCGCGTGCATGTGTTCGAGCACGGTGGGTAACAGGTCCACAGCCAGGGTCTCGGCAACGATCAATTCGACATGCCCTGCCCGGATTCCTTCCATGGCTTCGAGTTCCGAGCGCAGCCGTTCTACGTCGTGGAGCACCACACCGATATGGCGTGCGAACAACTCGCCGGCGGGGGTGAGTTTCAGTCCGGAGCTCAGCCGGTCGAATAGCGGCGCACCGATGTCGTCCTCCAGTTTGAGGATCTGCCGATTGACCGCCGACGAAGCCACGTTCAGGCGCCGGGCCGCTTCGCGGATCGAGCCGCAGTGCTGAACCATGTCGAAGTAGCTGACCGACACCGAATGAAACCGTAACCGCCGAACCATGGTTTTACCTGACTTCCTCACTTCGAAATGTTGCCCAACGCGGATTCTTTTCGCGCCAGGAAAGTGCATCGAGCTGCCGCTGCGCACCATGCCAGAGCGAAAAACACGCCCGCCAACTGCTGAAAAAATTCGTCTAAAAACTGTCCAGGCAGTCAACTACGAGGCATTGCGAGCATTTTTCTGATCGCCTCTTCGCGTTGGCACAAGACGTGCTTTAGCGATGCCGAGACTGGTATACCAGATTGTATTTCTGAAAAGCCAGCAATGTGATCAACCGTAATGAGGATCGGCGATGTCCGCTCAATGGAAGCCCCTGATAGAACACAAAGGTTACCTCCGCCATTTCTGGCACCCGGTGTGTACCTTGAGCGAGTTCGAGAAAGCCAACGCATCCGGGCATGGCCCGATGTCGGTGAAGCTGCTGGGAGAGAACCTGGTGTTGGCCCGTCTGGACGGGCAGATGATGGCCGCCGATGACCGCTGCGTGCACCGCTCGGCGCGCCTGTCGCTGGGGAGCGTGTGCAAGCACCAGGGCAAAGACACCCTGCAGTGCCCCTACCACGGCTGGCGCTATAACGACGCCGGCGAATGCACGCTGGTGCCGGCCTGCCCCGACCGCCCTATTCCGCCGCGCGCAAAAATCGCCAAATACGACTGCGCCATTCGCTACGGCATCGTCTGGGTGCGCCTGGACAATTCGTTCGACTGCACCGAAATCCCTTACCTGGGCGATTGGGACAGCGAAGGCATGAAAGTCGTGGTGGCGGAGTCGTATGTGTGGGAAACCTCGGCCGAGCGCCGCTGGGAAAACTTCACCGACTTCTCCCATTTCGCCTTCGTTCACCCCGGCACTCTGTACGACCCCTTCTTCGCCAGTCACCCCACGGTAAACGTCGATCGCAGCCACGGTGAACTGCGCTTTCAGCTGGCGCCGCCCAAAGAGATGTACGAAACGCTGCCGGAAGAAGCGCCCATGGGCGACTTCACCTACCGCTGCTCGATGCCGTACTCGGTGAACCTGGAAATCAAACTGTGGAAGGACGATTCCAAATTCATCCTCTGGACCACCGCCAGCCCGGTGGACGACAGAACTTGCCGCAACTTCATGGTCATCGTGCGTACCGAAGACCAGCAGCCCGACCACGTGCACCTGGCTTTCCAGAAACGCGTGCTGGAAGAAGACCGCCCGGTGATCCAGTCCCAATGGCCTATCGAGCTCGATAGCGCCGAACTGTCGGTAGTCACCGACAAGATCTCCATCCAGTACCGCAAATGGCACCGCGAACTGTCGCAAGCGGCGCTGGTCGGCAAGGACGAATTCAAAGCGGCCCTCCTCAGCGAAGTGCTCGAGGAGCGTTAAGGCCTACACCCATGGGCCAAGCGCCCTTTCGAAGCTACGTTTTTGCAGGAGCAGTACATGAAAAAGATGTTCAAGTTGGGCTGTGCCGGGTTGGGTATCCAGGCGTCGTCGCGTGAGAACCCGGTGTCACTGACCGAGTTGCCGATTCTCGAGCAATTCAAACTGGTCAAGGAAGCCGAGGTCTGGGACTTCATCGATCGCATTCCCAACAACCGCCAGGAGCTGGACGAGTACATCAAGGGCAGCCAACTTTACGACCTGCCGGTGCTGTCGGGGAGCGGCCTGTACACCCTGGGCCTGGATGATCACCTGATCAAAGAGAACATCGACCTGACCGTCGAGGTCGGCGGCAAGTACCACAATTTCATGATCTGGGCTAAGCACAAGGACCGCCACTACGTGACCAACGAAGAGGTCGCCGAGTGTTACCTGGAGTCGTACGAGTACGCGGAAAAAGCCGGGGTGATCATCACCTTCGAAAACCATGTGGACATGTGGTCCGAAGACTATCGCCGGGTCTCGCAAGTAGCCGATCTGGTGGAAGCCCGCGGCGCGAAGTTCAACGTGGCCATTGACTACAGCCACTGCATTTTCAAGATTGAAAACGAAGTGGAGCACGCCGTCTCGCAGATGCGTGGCGACAACGATGCCATCGCCAAACTTGACCCGTTCAACGACGACAGTTACGCGGACGAATGGCTGAACCGCAACCTGGTGCACTGGGCCCAGATGCGCCCGGCCGCGCCTAACGGCCCGCTGAACTGGTGGGGCTTTGAAACCGGCCCTTGGGATGCCAAAGGTATCGACCGTCCAGGGCGCTCCATTCAGTACCCGTTCCGGCGTCCTGCCGAAGGCGAATGGCATACCGACATGTGGCATGCGCACAAGCTGGCGTGCACCAAGGAAGTCACCCGCAAAGTCATCGATGCCTACCTGCAAAACCCCGCTACCAACCTGTCGCTGATGACCATCGACAACATCAACCTAAACGCCTACGGCCTGGGCTGGATGTACAACATGTTTGCCGACAGCTGTGCCTACGCGCAGTTCGTCCGCGAGTTGTACGCCGAGCGCGCGGCTGTGCACGAGGCGCGCAGCGCCAAGTCGGCGGCTGAATTCGTTGCTCAGTACCGGGCGTAATACCTCCTCTGCGCTTGGCGTCGTCACGGCGCCGCCAAGCCTTGTACGGGCCACCGTTATGTTAAAAGAAAACAGCTTTGTCTACGACGACTGGCATCCGGTTGGTGCGCTGGCCGAGGCCGTCGTTGGCAAGCCATGCCATACCCGGATTCTGGGTCAGGCCATCTGCTACACCCGCACCCCCGACGGGCTGATCGCGCACCTTGCCGACAGTTCTCAGCCGCTGAAAACCTTGATCGTCTACGGCTTGCTCTGGGTGTCGTTGTCCGCGCAACCACGCCGAATTCTGGCCATTCCCGAGTTCGAAGAAACGGACCGCCGCGTCGTCAGCGCCGGCTCGATCCGCGTTGCCACCTCTGGGCTGCGGGTGGTGGAAAACTTCCTCGACATGGCTCACTTCCCGTTCGTGCACACCGATATTCTCGGCGCCGAACCGCTCACCGAAGTGGCCGCCTATGACGTCGAGATCGACGAACAGGCTGATGAGGTGCTGGCAGTCAATTGCCGCTTTCCGCAGCCCAAGGGTTCGGCGGCGGCCAGCGAACCGGTGGAGATGCAGTACGTGTACCGCATCGCCCGCCCCTTTATCGCCATCCTCTACAAGACTTGCGTCATCGACGCCAATCGCCTGGATGTGCTCGGCCTGTACGTGCAGCCCGTGGATGAGGAGAGCTGCATCGCCCACACGATCATGTGCTACCTCGACGACATCAACACCGACAAGCAGCTGCGCGACTTCCAGCAACGCATCTTTGGCCAGGACATCATGATTTTGCTCAATCAGGTGCCCAAGGGCCTGCCGCTGGATCCCCGGCACGAAACGCCCGTGCGCGCGGATGCACTGTCCAGTGCCTACCGCCGCTGGATCAAAGCACGCAACGTCACGTTCGGCACCGCTCGCTGAGCCGTATTAGCAGGTAATCAGATATGGGTTCGTTACATCAGGAATGGCATGTGATCGCCAGCTCCGAAGACCTTCCGTTTCGCCACGTGTACCAAACGCGCTTGCTCGGTCAGGAGCTGGCGGTCTGGCGTGACGACAACGGTGTTGTAAATGTGTGGGAAAACCGCTGCCCGCACCGCGGTGTACGCCTGAGCCTTGGGGTGAACATCGGCAACCAGCTGAAGTGCCAATACCATGGCTGGAAATATGAAAGCGGCTCGGGCCATTGTGCCTTTGTGCCCGCTCACCGCACGGCAAAACCCAGCGCCGCCTGTGTGCGCACCTTCCCCTGCGCCGAGGTGGACGGCCTGGTGTTCGCCCAGCTCGAAGCCCCGGTTGGCAACGCCAAACCCGGGAGACAGCGTCCGCTCGGTGCCGCGCTGTCCACCAATTTGCGCAGCCATCCAGTGGCAATGAACGCCAAGGCCGTCGTCGAGGCCATCCAGCAGGCCGCCCCCTCGTTCGCGCCGCTGCTGGGAGAACAGGCCGACCGCGTGCAAACGCTGGTAAGCGGCCTGAGCATTGACCTGAGCTGCGCCGGGCTGCTCGACAGCGTGCGGATTTTTGTCCAGCCGGAATCGGACTCCAAGGCCGTGGTGCATGCCCGCCTTTACGCCGCTGCTGCCCTGCCCCTGCAACGCAAAATCGTCTTTACCCAACTGCTCGACGAGCTGTTTGCCCGCGTACTGCAAAGCCCCACGCCAGCGCCGACCGCGCGGCTTATCGCCTCGGACGCGGTGCCTCTGAAGACTCCCAACCCACCCGCCGCCGATAAGCCGGGCGAGCCGTTCTCGTGCACCGTCATCGCGCGCCAAAACGAAACCCCGGACATCGCTTCGTTCTGGCTGAAACCGGATGACGGGCGGCTGTTGGCGCTGGAACCGGGTATGCACGTGAGCCTGACCACGCCCTCTGGCCACCTACGCCAGTACTCGATCGTCAACACGCCTGACGAGCAGGATGTACTGGTGATCGGCGTCAAACACGAGCCGCAATCACGCGGTGGCTCGCGCAGCATGCACGTGGATGTTCAGGTAGGCACCCAGGTGCAGCTGACGCTGCCACGCAATCAGTTCCAGCTGCAGCCGCCGGGCCGTCACGCCCTGCTGATCGCCGGTGGCATCGGGGTCACCCCGATTCTGGCCATGGGCCTGCATCTGCAACGCGCCAAGCGCCCGTACAGTTTTCATTACCTGGCGCGCAGTGAGGAACATGTGGCCTTTACCCAGCGGCTTGCCGCGCTCGGTAAACAAGCGACGATCTACCTGGGCCTCGATATCGAAGGCACGCAGCAGACATTGCGTGAATTGCTCCAGGACCGGGAACCGGCACGGCATGACGTCTATGTCTGCGGGCCGCAGCCGATGATTGATCTGGTCGTCGAGCTGGCACGCGAAGCTGGCTTTGCCAGCGAGCAGATTCACTTCGAGTACTTTGCGCTGGCCCCCAGCAGCAAGCCGCCGGCTGCCGAGTCGGGCAGTTACCAAGTGACCATCAAGTCCAGCGGCAAAGCCTTCACCGTCAGCCCCGGGCAGACCCTGCTGCAAGCCTGCCTCGATCACGGGGTAGCCATCGATTACTCCTGCGAGCAAGGGGTATGCGGCGCCTGCATGACCAAGGTGGTCAGCGGCGAACTGCAGCACGGCGATGTTTATCTTTCGGCCAAAGAAAAAGACAGCGGCACGTTGATCATGCCGTGTGTATCGGGTTGCCGCTCTGAAACGCTGATTCTGGATATCTAATGGGTGTCTGATGTTGAAACTTTACGATTACGAGTTATCCGGAAACTGCTTCAAGGTGCGTTTGCTGCTATCGATTCTGGGCGTGCAATACGAAACCGAAGTGGTCGAGTTCCACCCGGGGCGTGAACATAAGCGCCCTGCATTTCTGCGCATCAATCCTATGGGTCAATTACCAGTTTTGCAGAATGGCGAAAAGATCATTCGCGACTCCCAGGCCATTCTGGTTTATCTGGCATCAATATTTGATCCGAGTCGCAAATGGTATCCGCTGGATCAACCGGAGTTGTTGGGTGATATCCAGGTGTGGCTGGCATTTGCCGATAGTCTGACCGGATCACTTTCTGCCGCACGTTTACATGAGTTGTTCATGTATGACTTCGACGCCGACGCCTGTCGCGCGCGTGCTCAAACATTATTGGAGGTGATGGATAAACATCTGTGGATCAATCGCCAACAGGATTTCAAGTTTCTCTGTCCACTGGCGCACGCGACTATTGCCGATATTGCCTGCTTTCCCTATGTGGCCATGGCCGATGAAGCCGGGCTTTCGTTGCAGGATTATCCCTCGGTGCGTCTCTGGCTGGATGAAGTCAGACGTATTCCAGGCTTTACCGTAATGGCCGGCATATTCCCGGCCGGCAAACCCTGATTACTCTTATCGTCAGAACATCAAAAGACGTGGCTACTTGCCCCGCACTATAACCATAACAGCGGTTCTGACAGCACGTTGCCCTACCACTCTGCCTTGTTACACCACTTAGTAATCAACAGGAGTTTTGCAGATGGTCATATATACCCCGCCTTCAGTGGCCAAAAACATTCCGGTTATCGATCTGGCGGACAGCTTTTCCCACGATATCGAGAAGCGCAAGGCAGTAGCCTGGGAAATTCATAAGGCGGCACGGCAGACCGGTTTCTTTTATATTAAAAACCATGGCGTACCGGTAGAACTGCAGAAAGCGCAGTTTGATGTAGCCAAGGAATATTTCAAAACGCCGCTGCACGAAAAAATGTTGGTCAACTCGAAAAACTCCAGTTGCCTGCGAGGGTATGAACCGATTGCGGCGCAAATTCTCGATGAAGGTTCGCCGCCCGATCTGAAAGAAGGGTTTCTGCTGGGTCGCGAGTTGGACGACGCACATCCGCACGTTATTCGCAAAACACCCTATCACGGCCCGAACCAATGGCCAGCGGGCAACCCCCGTTTCCGCCAGCAGACCGAAGACTATATGCGCTACATGGAACTGCTCGGTCGCAAGATCGTCCGCTTGCTTGCCCTGTCGCTGCAGTTGCCCGAAGACTTTTTCGACCAGGGCCTCAAAGAGCCGATGATCATTACCCGCATGCTGCACTACCCCAGCCAGCCGGCCGATGCCCGTGAAAACCAGATTGGCGCCGGTGCCCATACCGACTGGGGCCTGATTACCTTGCTGCTGCAGGATGAAGTCGGCGGTCTCGAGGTGCGCAATGCCGACGGTGAGTGGCTGAAAGCGCCGTTTATCGAGAACACCTTTGTGGTGAACCTCGGCGATATGGTGCCGGTGCTCACCAATGGCCTCTATCACTCGACCATGCACCGCGTGTTCAACTCCAAAAAAGACACCCCGCGCTACTCGGTGCCAACTTTTTTCGACCTGGATTACTACTACGAAGCCTCGGTGGTGCCCACGCTGCGCAAGGCCGATGAGGTCTATCCGGCGCCCATCACTGTCGGCGGTCATATCGCGGCTATGTTCGACAAGACCTTCGGGGTCAAGAAAGCCACGGCATAACGCGCCGACAGCGGAAAAGGCCACTAGCGAGTGGCCTTTTTCATGCCTCGCTTTTGGCAAGGCTGAACCGGGCGGATAACCGCCCGGTGTTGTTTTAGAAATACACCTTCACAATCAGACTGGTCACATTCTGATCGGTGTCGAATGCGCGGGTGTCTTTGATCGCGTATTTGTTTGTCCAGTTGTTGTACTCGACCCCGGCGTAGAAGCGCTTGGGCTCATAACCAAAGTGCTTGCCCAGGTCATATTTGATCTGCGGGTTGAACAGCAGATTACTGTGATACGTGCCTTTATTATTGACCACCCAGTCCATATAACCATCGATCACCACGTCGGAGCGGCCGATCGGAATGGTATACGACCAGACCGGCGTGATTTGCCATTGCCCACTAGGTGCTACACCGCCGTCTGGTTTGCGGTAGTAGAAGTTAAGCTGGAAATAATCGAAACCCGGTAGATCGAGATCAAAGCCCGGGCCGAGCAAATAGTTAACCTGATCGTGCGTTCCATGCTTTTCGTTTTTATCCCATTCAAAACTCGACGCAATCAATACGTCCTTGACGGGACCGAACGACAGTTTGCTATCAAACACTTTGCCCAACGAAAGTCGCGGCGCCAATTCACTGTAAATGGAATGGTGTCCATCATTGTAAGTACCACCGCCTGGGTACCAATTGTTGTCCATAAATAAATACACATCGCCCCACGACCAGTCGCTGGCATGTTCGAAGGTAATGGTTTGTACGGTGCGTGCATCCACCTTGAACTCTTTGCCGTATTGATAAGTGAGACTTTCGCTGTGCCAATTCATATCGGCATGCGATACCGATGGCAAACACGAAAACCCCAAAAAGCTTGCTGCAAAAACAGTGGACTTATTGTTAACTTTCATCTTATCCCCCATATATAAAGCTGATCGAATAGTCAGCATTTACATATAGCAAGTAATGGGCCAATAAATGCACGAATTGCGCAGACTTTGCAGGAGTTTACAAGCTCTTGAAATGCATTTTTGCTGCTATTGGGGGCGGTTTTTGGTGTGGTGAAGTAATTTAGTGCGTGTTTTTTTGTATTATTAAATGCACTTACCAAGGTAACTATCAGCGCAAAAAAAAGCGACCTATAAGGTCGCTCTAGTGTATTACCTGCCCCCTGGTAGCTATCAAGACAGGTAGCGTTTCACTTAATTATCACCAAACAATCAGAGATATCAGTTGGAGTGTTGACCAATACCCTCGCCAGTCGCGGCGTCGTTCTGCGGTTTTCTCAAACCGATACCGTTGAAAAAGATATTCAAGGTGATCGCGACAATTGCCGTGAGCAGAATCGGGCTTTCCAGGATCGGCCCCAACGAGGAAGGCAACTTGCTGAAAAAGTGCGGCGAGACCACGGGCAACATGCCCACCGCCAGGCTTATGGCGACGATATAAAGATTGCCGACATTCTTGAAATCCACCCGGCCGAGCACCTTCATGCCACTGGCCGTAACCATGCCGAACATTACGATGCCGGCACCGCCCAGCACATAGGGCGGAATCGACGCCACGAAGTAGGCCACCTTGGGAAACAGACCCAGCACAATCAGAATCGCCCCGGCCAACGCGCACACCCAGGGGCTGCGCACGCCCGTGATGCTGACCAGACCGATATTTTGCGCATACGAGGTGTACGGGAAGGTATTGAAGATGCCACCCACCGCCGTGCCGAGGGCATCGGCACGAAAGCCACGAACCAGGGTGCGTTCATCCATGGGCTTGTCGACGATCTCGCCCAAGGCAATGAACATGCCTGTCGACTCGATAAAGGTCACCAGCATCACGATGCACATGGCCGCCATGGGCCACAAATGGAACGTCGGCATACCGAAATGGAACGGCAGGATCACACCGAACACCGTGGCGTCCTCGATGCCGTCCAGGCTGACCAAACCTGCGCCAGCCGACAGGGCAAAACCGAATATCAGGCCCAGCAACACCGAGATGTTGTTGAGGAAACCCTTGGTGAAACGAACGATCAGCAAGATGCACAGCAGTACCGCACAGGCGATTGCCAGGTACAGCGGGCGGCCGAATTCGGCGTTGCCAAAACCACCGGCGGACCATGCCGCGGCAACTGACATCAGCGACAGCCCCACCGCGACAATCTCGGTACCTGTGACCACCGGCGGAAAGAATCGCAGCAGCTTGCCCACTAGAGGTGCCATGGCCAGGCCGAACAAGCCGGCAGCGATGGTGGCCCCAAAAATAGCCGACAAACCAGCGCTGGGATCGGAGCCGATGGCGATCATTGGGCCGATGGCCGTGAAGGTCACGCCCATCATCACCGGCATGCGGATACCGACCGGCCCGATACCGATGGCCTGGATGATGGTCACGATCCCGCAGGCGAAAAGGTCGGCATTGATCAGAAAGGCGATGTCGGTCTTGGACAGACCCAGCGCCGCGCCAAGCACCAGGGGAATGGCCACTGCCCCGGCATACATCACCATCACATGCTGGCACGCCAGCAGAAGCATGCGCAGGTATTGCGCCTTGTTTGGAGCCGAGATTGTCTTCATAAAACCCTGCACTGGTGGCTGGGACGGAGCAGTCCGCGCTTCCTGCGAACGTCGGCGGGGTGCCCCCGCCTCGCGGCCTGATCCGTCATCACAAAGGTCGTTGGTCGAATCCTGAAATATGACCAGTTTTCATTACTGGAGTACCAATATTGAGCAACTGGTATACCAGAGCGATGACAAAAAGCATTCTCCATGCCAGATCGACAATTTGTCTTATTGGTCAGGTTACTCGCGGTGAATTTTCTGAAAAGGCGTGACCCACCACGGGGAATATGCCCCACATACGATCGCCAGACCGCTACCCATCCCCAAGATGGTGCTCAGTGAAGGCGGATAAAGGCCTGTGGTAGGCTTCGCGGCTGCGAACGTCTATTGATAGCTGGTGCCATGCTCACCCAGAAAATTGTCTCTGCCATATCGGATGCGATCTACCACCGGCGCTTGCCGCCAGGCACAAAGCTAAATGAGCGGGATATTGCGGAGTTGTTCGATGTAAGCCGGACGGTGGTCCGGCAGGCGCTGATCCGGCTTTCGCAGGATCGCCTGGTGGAGGTGTCACCCAAACGCTCGTCATCCGTGGCCTGCCCGACCTTCGACGATGCGTACCAGCTCTACCAGATGCTCCTGGTACTGGAGAGCGGTGTGATTGACCAATTGACCAAGTCGATCACCCAGAACGAGCTGGAGATATTGCGTGCCCACACCCTCAAGGAGCAGGCCGCGTACCAAGCCCACGACCATGATCTGGGCGACAAACTGGGCCGTGAGTTTCACTCGCTGCTGATCTCGTTCCTGAAGAACGACATTCTCAACAACATCCACAACCAGCTGCGCCGGCAGGAAGCGCTGATCAACGCGCTATACCGCTCGGGCTTCGATTACTGCCAGCTGCGTGACGAGCACACCCGCCTGGTGGATTGCTTCGAGCGCCGCGACGCGGCGTCTGCCAAGAACCTGCTGGCCTCGCACTACAACCTGGTGATCAAGGGTTACAAGTTCAACACGACGGTGCCGCCGGATATCGACCTTAAAGCGGTGCTGGGTCTGTAACCCGACGCGGGAGAAGCCTTAACTGCCTCTCCCGCCCGCGCTGCCTACAGCTTGAACCCGCCCATCTGCCGCGCCAGGTCGTCGGCCAGGCCGCTCAAGGTGCGGCACTCCTGACGACAATCATTCACCTCCCCCGCGGTAGCACGCGCCAGATCGGAAATGCCTTGTACGTTGCGGTTGATCTCCTCGGTCACCGCCGACTGTTCCTCGGTAGCGGCCGCCACCTGATGGTTCATGTCGCTGATGCGGTTCACCTGCTCGGTGATCGCCTCAAGTGAACGTCCCGTGCGCTGGCTGGAGGCAACCCCTGTCCCGGTAGCCGCCTGCCCCTTGTGCATCGAAGCCACAGCGTTTTCCGCGCCCTGCTTAAGGCCGGCGATCATGCTCTGAATCTCGTCGGTGGACAGCTGCGTACGACGCGCCAATGTGCGTACTTCATCCGCCACCACTGCAAAGCCGCGGCCCATTTCGCCGGCCCGCGCCGCTTCAATCGCTGCGTTCAGGGCGAGCAGATTAGTCTGTTCGGAGACGCCACGGATCACTGCCAGCACTTGGTCGATGGAGGCCACTTGCCGGGCCAGCTCGCCCACCGCGCCCGAAGCCGTGCCGATATCGTCAGACATGCTTTCAATATGGGAAATGGAGCCGCGCACCACCTCTCGGGCCTGCAACGCCTCCTCCCGAGCGCCATGCGACGCAGAAGCCGCACTGCCGGCGTTGCGCGCAATCTCCTGCACCGTCAGCCCCATTTCATGAACTGCAGTGGCCACCATCTCAGTCATTTCCTGTTGGCGGTCGGCACGCGTGGCGGTGTTGTCCACCACCTTCGCCACTTGGCCAACCGTGGAGCGCAGCCGCTCGCTGGTATTCAGCACGTCCGCGATCATCTCGCGCTGGCTGAGCAAAAAGCGGTTGAAGCCACGGGCCAGATCCCCCAACTCATCAGCACGGCTGTCATCCAGGCGATGGGTAAGGTCACCGCCGCCGCTGCCAATTGCCACCAAGGCACGGGTAACCTGCTGGATAGGCTTGACCAGGCTCTGCGCCAACCAAACCACCAATGCCAGACACACCAGCGCCACACCCGCACCGATCAGGCTGGTCAACCACAGCGCCTGGTGCGCTTGCGCATAGATTTGTGCTTCCGGCACCTCAGCGACTAACGTCCAATTCAAATCGCGCAATGGCAAGCTGATCGCCAGATAGGGCTCGCCCTCGCGCTCGAAAGCCGCCGATGACAGCGCAGACTTGCCCAGTACGGCCCGTGCTGCCGGTGCGCCAATCTGCTCGGCGAGTTGGCGATCACCGTTCAAATCGGTTTGCGGATGGATCTGAATCAGGCCGTCGTTGCGCACCAGGTACACCTTGCCGCGCTCGCCGAAACTGAAGTTTTTGATCAGAGTTGAGAGCTCGTCCATGCGCAAACCGAGGCCGGCAACGCCCAGCAACTGACCAGCTTTTTCCACGCGCAGATCGATAAACAGCGTGAGGGCGCCGGTATTGCCGTCGGTACCAATTTCGACGACGCGGCGCTGCGCACTGTCGAGGAAACGGTAATACCAGGCGTCTTGGGCGTTAGCGCGGCTCAGCGTGCGCTCCAGCCCCTTTTCACTGTAATGGCGACTGGTTGCCGAAGAAATCACGAAAGCCGTGGCGGCCTTGTGCTGCTCCAACACTCCACTCAGGTAGCTGACAAAGCGTGGTAGATCGGCACCATTTTCGCTCTCCGCCAACCAGTCGCGCACCATTGTGTTGCTGGCAATATCGTCCGCTGCCGTCAGCGGTTGCATCAGAATTCGCTCGATTTTCGATAATTCCAAGCGTCCGCTTCTGGCCGATCGCTGTCGCTCAGCAATTCCAAGCAGCACTCATCTCACTACCATTAACTCATCCCACCTCGTCGTGTACCGCTGCGACATCATTTCGCGCCGCATTGCCCACTCAGGGGCGGCGGGGATGCGGCCGAGTCGTACTGTCCCCCTGCCCTCGCGGGCGTTGATACGGTCGATCACGGCCATCAGCCGATCAGCGCCCGGGCTAGGTGAGGCCGCGAATAGGTCGCCTGTAAATTCCCCGCGCTGGCGCAGGTCCATCAGCAACACCTCAGCTTTGCTGTAGGCGTAGCCGGGGCGGTAGATGGCATCCAAGCCGCGAATTGCCGCTGCGGCGAGCACACGAGTATCGTCGGTGGGGTACGGCAGTGGGCAGTTGATTGCGTTGGCGTAGCGCGGCTGGTCGGGGTTATGCATGCCGGTGCGGATGGCCACCTGCAGGGCACCGGCAAGGCTACCCTGCGCGCGCATCTTTTCTGCCGCCTTGGACACGTAGGCGGCAACCGCCTCGCGGATCGGCGGTAACTCGCGCACCCGAGCACCAAACATCTTGCTACTGCAGATTATCTGCCGCGGCGGCACGGCCTCCTCAAGCTGCAGGCACGAGATCCCGCGAAGTTCGCGGGCTGTTTTTTCCAGCACTACACTGAACTGCCGGCGAAGTGACACCGGGTCATACTGCGCCAGGTCCCAGGCCGTCTTGATGCCCAGCGGCTGCAGCCGGGCGGTTAGCCGGCGGCCGACGCCCCACACTTCGCTCACATCAGTCATCTGCAGCAGGCGATCGCACCTGGATGGATCGCGCAGGTCAATTACCCCTTCCGATTTGCGCCAGGTCTTGGCCGCCCAGTTAGCCAGCTTGGCTAGCGTCTTAGTGGGTCCGATGCCAACGCCCACTGGTATGCCAGTCCACAGCAGTACCCGAGCCCTTGCCTCGCGCCCCAGCTCGACCAAGTCACTCTGCAGACCAGTCAGATCCGCGAATGCCTCGTCGATGCTGTACACCTCCAGCCGCGGGAACATCTCCTCAAGCGTGGTCATCACGCGCGCGCTCATCTGACCGTTTATGTGTAATAGAAAGTCAATAAGAACCGGGCCATGCTCGCCCTTGGAGCTTCTCATACCCAACCGGTATGGCTGTAGCTTCTGAGGAGATCGCCGTCGCTCACCGGATCATCCGGTCATCCTGTTAGTAACCGGTCAAAGCTGATCTGTTACATCGAAGGCGGACACCTGTCCATCGACAACACCCCTGCCGAGCGGTGAACCGCCCTCCCATGTACATATGACCAAAACGTCGCCGTTATCCTACCGTTCTGTCATGCCTACCCACGACGGAGTATTGACGGTCTCCGTCCTATAACATAGCTTTTCCGAAAGGCGCTCAAGTACATATCGTCATGTGCATACGAGCCTCGTGTCGTTAAAAGAAATGGTTGGTGCCGCATGAAAGTGCTCTTCATGATGCCGTTCGGCGTGTCGAGCTTCTCCGCCCCCATCAAGATCAAGGCTTCGTCTTGGTGTTAGTGCCAGATGCACGTCACCTTGCGGTGCAGGAATGGAGTGTGAACATGAAAGCAGAAACGGAATCGCGGATTTTTTCGGTGGACGAATATGTCCGTCCGTCTAACGGCGAACCGATCCGTTCAGTTGTTCTGGAGACCAACGATTCTGTCGTTGTAGTTTGGCACGCCTACCCTAGGCAGGAAATAGCTGCCCATGTCCATCCTCACGGCCAAGATACTTGGACGGTTATCTCAGGTGAGGCCAAGTATTATCAAGGCAACGGCGTAGAAATTCATCTTAAAGCTGGAGATATTGCCATTGCAAAACCTGGGCAAGTACATGGTGCCGTGAACTCTGGTCCAGGACCTTTCATATTTGTCTCCGTGGTTGCGCCGGGCAGTGCAGGTTTTGCGTTATCTGAGAAATAGGCGAAAGGCCTGAGAGGAACCTGATGAATACACGAGTATTTACGTTCGCTGGTGGAGAAACGGGGGTTTGGCGCGTTGTTGCGATGAATGCCGTGGCAGGAGCCCCTCTCCCTGGAATCCCACGGCTCAACGTAGCCGCTGGCTCTGTTTCGCCGCAGCCTCCGGGCACCAAATGGCTCCTTCGCGGGATAACGAGTAACGAGCGCTATGTCGTGCGTGAAGAGAAGGATCGTCTCGTGGCGAAGCAGCCAAGCTTGGGTCGAGCAGAGGCTACCTGCGCCGCCCTGATCCCTATCCGGAAAAACCCCTCATGGTGGGGACTGTCTCAAGACGAACGCCGGAAGATTTTTGAGGAACAGTCCCGTCACATTCACATCGGGCTCCAATATCTCCCTGCTGTGGCCCGCCGCCTCCACCATTGTCGGGACCTGGGCGAGAACGAACCCTTCGACTTCTTGACTTGGTTCGAATATTCCCCGTCTGATGAGACGGCCTTTAACAGGCTTCTGGCCGAACTCCGAGCCTCGGTGGAGTGGCAGTATGTCGACAGAGAAATCGACATCCGGCTAGTGCATGAGCCGGCCTAGCATCAGGTTTAACTTCGATCTACGTGCGGCACACTCCTGCGACACCCGCAGCCCAGCAAAACCCCGAAAAATCTAGTGTGTCGCATAACTTAGGAGTAACGCGACAGGTATGTCTAGCGAGCCACTAGTCGCTTAAGAACTTTTCTACTTATAGCCTCCTCTTTCTCTCATCGATCTCCTCGGCATCCTGCCGTCTAGGGACAGTCTGAAAAAGACTTTCTGATTTTGGCAAAATAGCCGAACGCCACCCACCGAGTTTTCTGATGAAGCAGATGACCTTCGCCGATGCCGAGTACGCCGGCAAGCGCAAGCAGACCCGCAAAGAGCTGTTCCTGATCGAGATGGATCGGGTGGTGCCGTGGAAGGGGTTGATTGCCCTGATCGAGCCGCATTACCCCAAGGGTGAAGGTGGCCGTCCGGCGTACCCGTTGATGGCAATGCTGCGGGTTCATCTAATGCAAAACTGGTTCGGTTATAGCGATCCAGCGATGGAGGAGGCACTGTACGAGACCACCATCCTGCGGCAGTTCGCGGGGCTGAGCCTGGAGCGTATCCCCGACGAAACCACCATCCTCAACTTCCGTCGCCTGCTGGAGAAACACGAACTGGCTGCTGGCATCCTGGCCGTGATCAATGGCTACCTGGGTGACCGTGGCCTGTCGCTGCGCCAAGGCACCATCGTCGATGCCACGCTGATCAATGCGCCGAGTTCGACCAAGAACAAAGACGGCAAGCGCGACCCAGAGATGCACCAGACCAAGAAGGGCAACCAGTATTACTTTGGCATGAAGGCCCACATCGGCGTCGATGACGAATCGGGCCTGGTGCATAGCGTGGTAGGTACGGCGGCTAACGTGGCGGACGTCACCCAGGTCGACAAGTTGCTGCATGGCGAGGAAAACGTGGTCTGCGCCGATGCGGGTTATACCGGCGTCGAGAAGCGTGCCGAGCATGATGGCCGCGAAGTGATTTGGCAGGTGGCAGCACGGCGCAGCACTTACAAAAAGCTGGGCAAGAGCAGCGCGCTGTACAAAGCCAGACGCAAGATCGAGAAAGCCAAGGCTCAGGTACGGGCCAAGGTTGAGCACCCGTTTAGGGTGATCAAGCGGCAGTTCGGTTATGTGAAGACGCGCTTCCGTGGCTTGGCCAAGAATACTGCGCAACTGGTGACGCTGTTCGCGTTGTCGAACCTGTGGATGGCACGCCGACATTTGCTGACCAATGCAGGAGAGGTGCGCCTGTAATGCAGGAAATGGCCGCCGCGAGGTGTTCTCGGCGGCTAGAAACACCGAAATGAGCTGGTTATCTGATCGTTTTTGATCGGTTTGCCGCTTTCAAAATCGGCGGAGGCTGAAGTCAGCCGGAAATGCATGGCTACTTCAGACCATCCCTAGAGCCGGCACATTGTCCAGCTTTCGAATGAGGCTCTCCAGCTTTTCCAAGTCGCCCTCGGCAATGGCTCGCTCGTCGGGAGTTAAAGGCACGGCCTCCAAGTACCGTCCGATAGACGATTTGCTTTCCAATGCTTGGGCCCTTGCGCTGGCTTTCGGCAAGTTGAAGTCACACCCCGCACAGGCCATGCGATGTGGGCAGCTGCTCCAGAAGGGATTTGAACAATACGAGTCGCCCAAGTCATAGAAGGTGTAGGGGGCATCTGAATGGCGAACAATTACGTCATGATCGATCAAAACGGAGACCATATGGGCCATTTGATCGGCTTTAACGAAGGATGCTGCCAGCTTGGTAGGCCGAATTCGAATGTAATGCAAAGTCGAATTCGGCGAGCTATGTCCCGACCACTGCATTAGCTCGATCAGCGACATGCCCTGAGGGACGCTGGCGAGCGCCGTCACTGCGGAGGCACGTCCCCGGTGGCTGGTGATTCGCCCGCGACTGTCCTCCAGTGGCACACCCGCCTTGGCGCATAGCATTGGAATGATGGTGCCATTAATGACACTGGAGCCTATGCGCTTGCCTCGAAACTGAAATAGGTAGCTAACTTTTTCCCCGGTTCGCTCATCCAGCAAAGCGGCCTGGTTAGCAGGCCTGTCCTCCAGCCAGGCGTCAATGCGCTCCTTCACGACCACCGCTACAGGTTTGACGAAAGCTTTGAACGTCTTGCTGGCAGGAATATCGAGATAGCATAAAGTTTTTGCTGGAACGATGGTCCCATCCTCGTGTACCACATCATTGGTCTGAGGATGCGCGCATCTTTTATCCAAGCGCATGATTTCATTGCTGCGCAAACCAGCGTGCGTCCACACTACAGCAATGGCTTGAACCATCGACAGCGGATAGTGAATCTCCGAAAGCAGATCACTACGCTCAAGATTTAGACTCGCCCAAATCAGCTTGAGCCAGGTCGAGTCATCAATTACCCGCGGGTTGATACCCGAGTTGAATGTCACGGATCGCGGGGTGGCGAGGTGATGCCGGGGGCTGAACTTCAAACGACCCCATCCCCAGAGTTCAAAGTCTGTAAAAAATCGTCGCAAGGCATGTAGAAAGCCGCGCTTCGAGTTGGCAGCGATAGGCTGACCAAGCCCCTTTAGCTGTGTTCCCTTCGCTGACTCCAAAGCCCACTCACCGACCGTCATCCGGTCGACGGCAGCAATAAATGCAGCGCAAGTGGACATGCTCCAATCGGTAGGCGCCGCCATTCCTGATTGCTCGCGCGCTAGCCAGACACCGGTCCTCAAGATAAAACTGTAATTGCTTTCACGTGTGCGTGGACGCAAGGTGGAAGTGTCTCGCCATCGACGGCACCACATTGCCCAAGTCGGATCGATGCCTTCGATGCTTTTCGCCCGCCAACAGGTATAGCCTCGCATGCGTAAAGGTTTCGCCAAAATCCCCATGGCAGCGAGGCCGTGAGATACCTTTCCGACCGATCTCGCGACACCTTCGCTTCGATGCTGTTGGCCCTTCAGTAGCAGTTCCTCGGTGAATGTCTCCAACCGCGGATCGCCGTTTTCCAGCATCAAGGCACCCAGCACGTTGGAAAGGAACTGCTCAAGATGGCGAGCAGCGTAGCCCAGCGATCTCAACGCTTGGCTCAAGCGAACGTGCTCATGTCTGAACACGGCATGGCCGAAGATAAAAGAAGCATATATCGCCGGCTGCCGGAATTTGGCGATACGCTGCGGGGTTCGAAAATCGCCGAGATGGTAAGCAACGGAAGCGAGATATGGTCGTGATCCTGCTCGATTACTGAGCAAGGTCAACCACTGCGACTCAGACCAACACCAGTAGGGTTTACCGGTTTTGCTGACATTCCAGAGAATGACTGCCACTGATGAAATGGCTAATCGCTGAGAAACGCCGCTGTGCGCCGCTATATCAGCTAGCGGCCTCATGAGCTCAGGTATCTCTGATTGGAGGTAGCCCCAGTCTGAACGGTGAGAGCGATTCGAAAGTATGCTCAGCTCGATTTTCGATAGATCGCTCTGACGTACGTACTTGCTCGCGTCGAACGGAACATAAGGGGTGACTGAGGGGGTGCTCATAGCAATGCCTCAGACCCAAAGAGTTCACAGAACATCCGAGCATCGAGACTGCCGACGGAGTGCGCCATCTTTGCGGTTAAATCCGCGCCAGATAGGTGCAGGTAAATCAAAGTGGTTTTGGGGTCTCGATGTCCAGCATACGTGGTCAGTTCATGGAGCTTCCAGCCCGCACGGGCCAGATGGGTAAGCCGAAGGTGGCGAAAGGTATGAGTGCTCAGGTGCGATAGTTTCGCTTCCTTGGCCCACCCTTCAACCGTTTTACTCCACGCCCAACGGGACAGTGGCGAGCCTCGATTACGATCTGATGCTGATCGAAACAACGAACCTCGCATCCAGCCAGCGCCGCGAAGAGCATGTAGATGCTCTATCAAGACAGGTGCAATGTCTGGGCTGTAGCACACGACGCGGCTGCGTTTGCCTTTGGTCGTTTCCGCTCGCACCGAGATCAGTCGGTGTGCAACGTCTAAATCCTCAATACGCAAGGCCACCAACTCGGCACGGCGAAGAGCCCCGAAATACGCCAACGACAGCATTAGTCGATCACGGATAGACGACCTGGCCGCAATACTGAGAAAGTGTCGCCACTGCTCATCGGTGGGAATGTCTGGCAACTTAATCAGCCGTGGGAGCAAGCCCCTGACAAACCCTCCATGTCCAGGCACTTGGGCCAGCCGACCATGCTGTCCGCGGGGCACGGGGTTGTGCTCGCAAAGACCCTGAAAAACGAGGTGGTCGTACCACAACCGGATAGCAGTAAGCCGCTGGTGCAAGGTTGAATTCGCCACCGCGCTCTTTGCGCCAGGTAGCAGCTCACGGATGTAGAGCGTGACTTGTTCGAATGTCGCGGATTCGGGTTTCAGCCCACTCCCTTCGCAATGCAATAAGTAATGCGCAAGGGCACGGCCATAGGCGTCAAGGGTGGCCGGCGCACGCCCCAGATTACCCAAGAGCTCCAGCCAAGCTTGTACACTGGAATAACGACTTAACACTTGCTTGTGCAATGGGGTGGTGGTCATGGGCGCCCCCTGAGCGTCAACGGATTCAGCCTAGCTCAAAAGCATTCCACCTAACTTAATAGAGCTCGTAGTTACTTGAGAAGCAGACTACGCCCCACTCCCGCATCTGGTCTCGCCACTGGAAGTACGGTGCGCCCATAGGGATGCCTAAGCGCTTAGCCTCGCGGGTGCGAGCAATAACGCAGCCGTCGTTGTTGCTCAGCACCACGACTGGCACGGCGTCGAGCCAAGGTCGGTAGACGCGTTCACAGCTGGCGTAGAAACTGTTGCAGTCAATCAGCGCGAACATAGGCTGTGCAGGTTGTGTGTGGCCACGCCCCACACGTGCAGCGATTCGGTGACGGCCAACGCCTTGTAATCGGTGTTCTCAGGCTGCAGCCACACGCCCGCAGCGGAGATCTGCAGGCGCTTGACCGTCATCCCTCCGTCCACGTACGCGACAACTATGTTGCCTGACCGCGCCTCGAGGGCGCGGTTGACCACCAGCACATCCCCGTCATAGATCCCAGCGCCAATCATACTTGGCCCGCTCACTCGCACGAGATAGACGTTGGGTGCCCGCAAATCGACCAAGTCGTCGATCGATAGGGTGAGCTCCTCGTAGTCAGCGGCAGGTGATGGGAAACCCGCCGGCACCCGGCTGTCCACGTACTGAGAGAATATTTTTGCGGGGCTGAGGCGCCCCAGAATAGTGACCCGCATTGTTGTACTGCTCTGCGATTACTGTATATATATACAGATACCAAAGACGCGCCACGCGGGTCAATTTAACTGCGATGACCGGAGGGTTCATGTGCGGACGATTCAGCCAGTGCCGAACAGCGATCGAGTACCTCGAGGCGCTGCGCTACGACAAGCCCATCGATAGCGGCATCGACCCAGAGCCCATCGGCCGCTACAACGTACCGCCCCGCTCCAGAGTATTAGTGTTCTTCGAGACCGCTTCCGGCCTGCGCATGGCCAAGCTCCCGTGGGGTTACCAGCCCTGGTGGGCCAAGGGCAAACGCCCGCCGGCAATTAACGCTCGCGTGGAGACGGCCTCCACCAGCAAGTTCTTTCGGGATGTCTGGCGCACCGGCCGCATGTTGGTCGGCGCTGACGGCTGGTACGAGTGGGTGACGGACCCGGCCGATCCGAAAAAGAAGCAGCCTTACTACATACGATTGAGATCAGGCGAGCCGATGTGGTTCGCGGCGCTGGGGCAGTTCAGGCGAGAGGACAGGATGGAAGAGCAGGAAGGCGACGGGTTCGTGATCATCACGGCGGACAGCGACCAAGGGATGCTCGACATCCACGACCGGCGGCCAGTCGTGCTGCCTCCGGATCTAGCGCGGGAATGGATAGAGCCCGGCATATCGCCTGAGCGCGCCGAGGAAATCGTGAGTAATTTGGCGCTGCCGGTGCAAGCATTCGAATGGCACGCAGTGGACCGGGCGGTCGGGAATGTGAGGAACGAAGGTGCGCACTTGATCGAGCAAATCGACAACCCTTCTTTATAGGCACAGCGGGGGTTACATAGGCCGTTTTACTACCAAAGCCTTTAGGCGCTGGGCGCCTCCAGCCTAATCCGTACAATGTCGTTTCGTTTTACCCGAGTAGCCCCATGAAGCGCTTGATAGTGGCGAGCCTTGCCACGCTAGTCATCACCTCCCTCGCCCTCGCCGAACCACCGTCGACCTTCACCGCCGCAAAAGCGATCGCCAAGAACAAGGTGTTCTATGACCAGGCGTCTACCGGGCTCGGAGACCTTTACTGCGGCTGCGCATGGAAGTGGGTGGGCAAATCAGGCGGGCGAATCGACGCCGCCTCGTGCGGTTACGATACGCGGGCTCAGCAGACGCGCGCGGAGCGGATTGAATGGGAACACATCGTGCCAGCCTGGATCTTCGGCCACCAACGGCAGTGCTGGCAGAACGGTGGGAGGAAGCACTGCGTGGCGGACGACCCAGTCTTCAGGGCGATGGAGGCCGACCTTTTCAATCTTTACCCGTCCGTGGGTGAAGTGAACGGCGACCGCAGCAATTACCAGTATGGGTTGGTGGCTGGCGGCGCTGCCCTCTACGGCGCATGCACCACCAGAGTGGACTTCAAGGCACGCTCCGCCGAGCCGCGTGATGAGGTGAAGGGCCTGGTTGCCAGATCGACATTCTACATGTACGACCGCTATGGTTTAACGATGTCGCGCCAACAACAACAGCTGCTGATCGCCTGGGATCGCCAGCATCCGGTTTCGACGTGGGAACGGGAGTGGGACAGCCGCACGGCAAAAGTCATGGGGCACCACAATCCCTTCATTACTGGCGAGCGCGCTTGGACACTGGGGCACAAACCATTGCGAGAGGGGCTTGTTAGCCAACCTCCTACCAGGATCGCTGCACCCCCTTCCGCTAAAGTCGTGGCCCGTGACGTGATCATTGGTAACCGGAACAGCCGGGTGTATCACCTGCCGCAGGACTGCCCGAGCTACGCCAAGGTGGCGCCTAAGAACCAGGAGATTTTCACCAATGAGTCCGCAGCCATCGCCGCGGGCTACAGGAAGGCCGGGAACTGTCGCTAGTTCTTTTTGGATTCATTGGTAGACTCCGAACTCGATGCGCTCAAGATACTCCTCGAGTACCAGAAACCCTACCGGGTTATCAATAACGTCCAGCGGCACATCGCCGTCCAAATACCTGCAGGGCCGCCCTAGCCATTCTTCAGCCAGCTTCTGAGTGCCGAACACGTGGGTCGCGTATTCCAATACTTTCGCGTACTGAAAAGCTATGGCGCTCTGCTGCGAATTTAGGTGTGCTGGTTGCTTATTGCCCTGGCGCTGAATGCTTCTGATGGACTTACCAACAATGCGACTCATGATCTTCTTCGTTGAATACAGATCAGAAATCGCAAGCATGTCTTTCACGTCATTCAGGTCGAAGCCTTTGACCGTGAGCCTGTAGACCATGGCCGGGCTGAGCTGGTCAGTATTTTTTCGGAGAAGGTATTCCGTTGGCTTACGGGGGGCGGACGCTGGCCAGCGAGCGCAAGCGTGCGAGGAATCCATGGCGTGACCTCCAGTTGCTACATATGACATGATTTTAGAGCCAATTGGCGCACCATATGGCAGGTAGGTGCTTGGATCTGGTAGGTCGAGCGCATGGCCATGCGTCGTGCCCGCTCTTCTAGAAGCTGCAGGGCCGAGGCATCCCAAGGGCGGTAGCCCAGCAGCGCCAGTACGGTTTGCCGAATGAGCACCCGGGTGGGGCGGGACGGCAGACTTCGAACGCCAGCCTCGGTTTTACCGGGGAAGTACCGGGCCAACAGATAGCGCACGTCGTCGGCGACACCCTGGAGCTCGAAGACGAAGAACTGGCGCTTGGCTTTGAAGTAGCCCAGTTCAAGCGCGAGGAAAACGCCAGTGGACGTGGCGCGCGCCTCTATCGCCGCCCGTTCGGGCGGGCTCAGGTCGAAATAGGTGTGCCGGTCTTCATCGGTGAACTGTGGTAGACCGTAGAGCTCGTCGATTTCTTCGCAGGAGAGGATGGCAAGGCGGTGATTACGGACCGACGACATTCAAGCTTCCTTGTGTACGGCACGGTGGATGCGTGATCTCGCATGCGCATGGATGGATTGTGCCGTAGCGCGCACTCCGAGCGGAGCTTCGACCGATGTTGTAGCGGGGATCGTCGTGGGTACGCAATACCCTAGGGCTAGGGGTGATTAGCCTCACGCATGTGCATGGCCTAGCCTTCAGTCTGGACAGTCCCCAGAGGGCACTGGATCAAGGCCGCCGGATCAGAACACGACAGTGGCCATCCAGGCCAACCAAGAGCAACGGTGACGGCCGAACCCAGCAGCAACTAGGTTTGTAAGGTTAGCAGTTTCGTCAAAGTGCCAGCGTTCAGATCAAGGACGGGGTTGGCCACCAGGCCGCCAAAGAAGATGGCGGGATCGATGTAGCGCATCGCCGACTTGATGTCCTTCCACCCGACATAGCTCAATGGCCATCTGTTCGTAGCACCTGCCTTGCCAGAGACAAGGCAGGTGCAATGCCTCAGATGACTCGCTTGATTGCGATGTAATCGCCTTCAGTACGCAGGGTGACAGTCACAGGTTTGTTGGTGCGATTACGCCAGAACCAACCATGTTTGCCGTCGAATGCGGCTTCCAGCACGCCCTTCTCCTCCGGGGTCGCCCGGCCCTTGCCATAACCGTGATAGAAATCGCGCGGGGCGTTGTAGGGGTCGCCATGGGTATCGAAGTTGACCTGCCCACCATTCGCCGTCCAGTGGTAGCTGACCTTGGCGCCTTTCACCATTTCCAGCTTGACCTCGGCCCCTTGGTTGGGAGCCAGGGTGATGCTCATTTCATGCTGTTGGCCAGACGGTTCGGGAACAGGTTTCTGCGTCACGGCTGTTTCTGCCACTGGTGCAGGCGGGGACACTGACTCGACCTGAGCAGGCTGGGCGGCAACAGCAGTTGGCACAATGGCAACGCTTACAGGGTTGCCGGCCGCGGCATCTGCAGCCGCCTCTTCTGCCAGTTGCAGCTTGACCTCACCCATTTGGGTCAGGCCAAGCGCGCGCCCCATCCCTGTGGGATCGATCGCATACTCGGACGGCATGACCACGGTAACCAGCAGCACCATGGCTGCGATCAGCGCGATGATGGTGGAGCGCAGCAGTTGCCGGCTGCTGGGCAGTTCATTGAGGGTTGGAAGCTTGGTATTGAACATGGTGGGAATTCCTTACTGAGAAACGATCAGGCCGGTGAGCTGGTAACCCATCAACAGGAAACCGGCGCTCATCATGGCGACGTTGGCGGTGTAGGCATGGCGCCAGAAGCTGGCGGTGCGCCGCCAGTAGCCCATCAGGATGAGGATGGCGCCGAGGGCCAGCAGTTGGCCGATCTCGACGCCGACATTGAAGGCGATCAGGTTGGCGATCAGGCCGTCGGCGGAGATCTCGTACTCCTGGATCTTGGTTGCCAGGCCGAAACCGTGCAGCAGGCCGAAGATCAGGGTCGCCGCGCGGGTATCCGGCTGGTAGCCGAACCAGCGCTGGAAGGCGCCCAGGTTGTCGAGCGCCTTGTACACCACCGAAAACCCGATGATCGCGTCGATCACGTAGGAGCTGATGCTGATGTCGGCCAGCACCCCAAGTAGCAGCGTGACCGAATGGCCAACCGCGAACAGGGTGACGTAAAGCCCCACATCCTTCAGGCGGTAGAGGAAGAAGATCACGCCGAAGAGGAACAGCAGGTGGTCATAGCCGGTGATCATGTGCTTGGCGCCCATGTACACGAACGGCATCAACATGACCCCGGTGCTTTCCTGGATGAAACCCTTGTCGCCTTCGGCGACACCATGGGCCAGGGCATCGGCCATGCCCATTAACAACAGGGAGATGGCGAGCAACAGGAGAACGTGCGGCCGGCGCAGAGACACGCCGATACCGCGAGAGGATAGCGATTGCATAGGTCGATCCTGGATTTCTGTGGTCTTGGGCCGCAAAGCGGCTGTCGTCAGAGCACGAATCGGGCGCGAGGTGGCCGCTCGATCAGGTAGATCGGCCTGTCCGGCAGTTGATGCCGAGAAGATGAGAAGGACAGCTCACCCGGGGACAGCACCTGCAGGTCGAGCAATGTCCCGAGGTAGGGTGTTTCGTGGACATGATCCGCTGTCATCGGCGGATGCTGGTGATCGACGCAAAGTACGCAGGCTGTCGCAGGCCCGACGTCATGCGAGTGGCCATGGCTTGTCTCGCCATACCCCGTAGAACGATCTGGCGCCGCCCCGACAAGCAAGGCAAAGGTATGCCCAACCCAGGCCAGCAGCATGGCCAGGGTCAGTGCGTATATCACCTTGGTAGAAACGGCGCGGTTGAACATCATGCTCAGGTTCAGGCGTTTGATGGCTGTTTGACCATATCCCCCCCGGGGGGATAGGATGCGGCAGCGCTATCCTGCATGAGAGGTCTCCAATGGGCAAGCACGAACAGGGTCATACGCACCAAAGTCATGGTGACATCGTCAAAAGGTTGAAGCGGGCCGAGGGGCATTTGCGCAGTATCGTCACCATGATCGAGGACGGCCGCGCCTGCGTGGATATCGCCCAGCAGTTGCACGCGGTGGAGAAAGCGGTCTGCCAAGCCAAGCGCACCCTGATCCAGGATCACATCGATCACTGCCTGGAGCACACCGTCGTTGCCCTGACCAGCGGCGAGCGTGCTCCGCTGGATGAGTTCAAGCAGATCACCAAGTACCTATAAGGCCTACCATGTCGAGCTTCGCTGAACTGTTGCAGCAAGGCGCTTCGCACGCCTGGCTGTATTTCCCCAGCGCCATCCTGCTCGGGGCCTTGCATGGCCTGGAGCCGGGGCATTCCAAGACGATGATGGCGGCCTTCATCATCGCCATCCGTGGCACCGTAAAGCAGGCGGTACTGCTGGGCCTGGCGGCCACCGCTTCGCACACGGCTGTCGTCTGGATGGTGGCGATGGGGGGGATGTACCTTGGCCAGAACCTGGATGCGCAGACCACCGAACCCTACTTCCAGTTGGCATCGGCCGTCATCATCATTGCCATCGCGCTGTGGATGCTCTGGCGCACTTGGCGTGGCGAGCAGATGTGGCGTTTCGAGGAGGATTCTGGGCAGTCACACGAGCATCACCAGCATGATGAAACACACCGTATCGATACCGGCCATGGGCGTGTCGAGCTATCTATCTTCGAGGGCGGAGTTCCACCTCATTGGCGGCTAAGTGTATTTAGCGGCCGTGCCTGGCCAGCTAACGAGGTCTGCGTGCTCACGACCCGAGCCGACGGTCAGGTTCGGCAGTTTCGCTTCGTGGATCGAGGCGATTACCTGGAGTCGCTAGATGCGATCCCCGAGCCCCACCAGTTCACCGCACGCCTGAGCCTGGGGCATGCGGGGCATTCCCATGACTATGACCTGGACTTTCACGAGCATGGCCACAGCCACGACCATGCCGAGCTGGAGAAGCTGGAACTGTCCCTGGAGGGCTACCAGGACGCCCATGAGCGCGCTCATGCCAACGACATCCGCAGGCGCTTCAGCAACCGCAATGTCACCACGGGCCAGGTGATGTTGTTCGGCCTCACCGGCGGGCTGATCCCATGCCCGGCGGCCATCACCGTGTTGCTGCTGTGCCTGCAGGTGAAGGAGGTCGCACTGGGCGCCGTGCTGGTGTTGTGCTTCAGCATCGGCCTCGCCCTGACCCTGGTCGCAGTCGGCGTCGCAGCGGCCATCGGCACCCGCCAGGCATCTAATCGCTGGCCCTGGCTGGGCAAGCTCGCTCGCCGCGCGCCCTACCTCTCCAGTGCGCTGATCATTGCCGTGGGCATCTATGTCGGCCTGCATGGTTGGGCTGGCCTGACCGCCTAGGGAGTCGACGTGTGGGATCTGTCCGCCTATGCCGGCCTGTTCATCGCGGCCCTCGGCGCTGCCACCCTGCTTCCCATGCAATCGGAGGCGGTGCTAGTCGGCCTGCTGCTGACCGGCAATCACTCCGTTACCGCACTGTTGCTGATGGCCACGACCGGCAACGTGTTGGGCTCCGTGGTCAACTGGCTGCTCGGGCGCTCCATCGAGCATTACCGGAACAAGCGTTGGTTTCCGGTCAGTGACGACAAGCTGGATCGTGCGCAGCAGGCCTATCATCGTTACGGGCGCTGGTCGCTATTGCTGAGTTGGGTGCCGGTCATCGGTGATCCGCTGACCATGATCGCCGGCGTCATGCGTGAGCCGCTCTGGAGTTTCCTGCTGATCGTTCTGCTGGCCAAGGCCACTCGCTACTTGGTGTTGGCAGCCCTGACCGTGGGAGTGTCCTGGTGAAACGCGATGCCAACCTGGATCTGGTCAAATGGTTGGCCATGCTGACCATGGTGCTGGACCACCTGCGCTACCTCTGGCCGCAGGCGGCGGACTGGCTGTTCGTGATTGGCCGGCTGGCCTTTCCACTGTTCTGCCTGGGCATCGCGGCCAACGTCTTCCGCTCACGTCCGGGCCAGTTGTACACCGACGGCAACGCTCGCTACCTGGCCTGGCTCCTGGCCTTCTCCATCCTCTCCGAACTGCCGTACCGCCTGTTGTCCACCGAGAGCAGCACGCTGAACATCATGCCCACCCTGATGCTGGGGCTGCTGATCGCCTGGGGTGTGCATCACCGTGGCCGCGATGGCTTGCTCCTCGGGGTGATGACCTTAGCCGTGGTGATCGTGTTGCATGAACGTCTGATGTACGGCGTCTTTGGCGCACTGTTGCCTGCGGCCTTGCTACTGGCCATACAGCGCCCCGGTCCAGGGTGGCTATTGCCGGCAGCGCTCTGCGTCCTGGCCAACAGCCGTAATCGCTGGGCCGTAGGCTGGGAACTCCACGATTTGGGAGGCAGCATAACGGTGGAGTTCATGGCTCCTCTGCTGGGCCTATGGCTGTTGCGCATGAAGATCGACTGGAGGGTCTGGCCAGTCAGACGTTGGGGCTATCTCTTTTACCCCGGTCACATGGCCGTGCTGTCCCTGTTCCGCCCGGTGCTGTAGAACCCTGGCCGTTCGGACAAGGCCTCCTTGCTCATTGCAGGCCTTTTGCCATAACTTGATTGCGTGACCCCATGTCATGAACAAGAAGAAGCCGAAAAAGGAGCCCACATGAAGAAGCTTTCTGCCGCACTGATCGCCGCCATAATTGCCCTGACTTCCGTGTCTGCGCTCGCCCACAGCGGCGGTACCGACTCGAAAGGCTGCCACCGCAACCACAAGACTGGCGACTACCACTGCCACTGAGTGGTACATGAACCTGGCCGCCTCACATCTGTGGCGGCCAGTTGTGCGATTCGCCCTGGCAGTTCTTGCACCAGGCGTAAAGCGCGTCGTACATCACCAGGCCATGGCTGAGCATCTCGTGGTCATCGGCGAAGTGGTGCGACAGCCCCAAGGAAATGGCGTACAACCCGGCCGACTGCGGCGCCAGGTCGAGGCGGGAGGTATCGGCACCGCGCACTATCGCGGCCAACTGCTGAAGCGCCGGTTCGTCCAGCCGGTACTTCTTCAGGAACGCGTCGAAGCTGCACAGCTCCCCCACGTGAGATAGCTCGACGCCTGGAATGTCGTAGGGCGTGGCGTCCAGCTCCTGAGCCCGGCCCAGCACCTCGTTGCTGGGCACGTAGAGAAACTCCGCCTCGTGATCGATGAACCGGGCGATCAACCAGGGGCAGGCGATACGGTCGATCTTCGGTCGTTCCCGGGTTATCCACTTCATGTAGCACCTCCCGCCTGTTCGGCCAGGTTGTGGGTGGGCTGGCCGGCGTCACGACGGCCGCCTCTCAGTTCTGTAGCCAATACGCTGCCAGCCCAGCCAGCGCGCAGCCGAGCAAGACCTGGATAACGCTCCGCTTGTAGCGGAACAGGGCAATGGCCGCCGCCAGGGCGATCAATGCCGAAGGCCAGTCGAAGCGTCCGACGAAACCTTCCGGCCAGAGCACGTGGTAACCGAAGAACAGCGCCAGATTGAAGATCACCCCCACCACAGCAGCGGTGATGCCGGTCAGTGGCGCGGTGAACTTCAGCTCGTTGTGGGTGGACTCCACCAGCGGCCCGCCGGCGAGGATGAACAGGAACGACGGCAGGAAGGTGAACCAGGTGACCAGGGTGGCCGCCACAGCACCGGCGAGAAAGGCCTGCTCGGCACCGAACACCTGCTGCACATAGGCACCCACGAAGGCGACGAAGGCCACCACCATGATCAACGGACCCGGCGTGCTTTCCCCCAGGGCCAGGCCGTCGATCATCTGCGTCGGGGTCAGCCAGCCGTAATGGCCGATGGCCCCCTGGTAGACGTAGGGCAGCACCGCATAAGCGCCGCCGAAGGTGAGCAGTGCGGCTTTGGTAAAGAACCAGCTCATCTGGGTCAGGGTGCCGTCCCAGCCGAAGGCGACGGTCAACAGGCCCATGGGCAGTAGCCATAGCAGCGCACCGACCACCAGCAGCAATGCCAGGCGCGACCAGCGAAAGCGCGCATGCTCCGGCGTAGGCGTGTCATCGTCGATCAGCGCCGGGCCGAACGACTTCCCGGCGGCGGCATGGCCGCCGCCGACACGGAATTTATCGGGCGCCAAGCGGCCACCGACGAAGCCGAGCAGCGCAGCGCCGAGCACGATCAGCGGGAAAGGCATATTGAGGGCGAAGATGGCGACGAAGGAGGCTGCGGCGATGGCCCATAACCAATTGTTCTGCAGCGCCCGTGAGCCGATGCGATGGGCCGCCTGCACGACGATGGCCGTGACCGCCGGCTTGATGCCGTAGAAGATCCCTGCCACCAGCGGGACGTCGCCGAAGGCAATGTACACCCAGGACAACGCGATCAGGATAAACAGCGAGGGCAGCACGAACAGCACCCCGGCGATCACGCCACCCCAGGTGCGATGCAGCAGCCAGCCGATATAGGTGGCCAACTGCTGGGCCTCCGGGCCAGGCAAAAGCATGCAGTAGTTGAGGGCATGGAGGAAACGCCGTTCGGATATCCAGCGCCGGCGCTCGACCAGCTCCTGGTGCAGGATCGAAATCTGCCCGGCTGGGCCGCCAAAGCTGATGAATCCCATCTTGAGCCAGAACAGCAAGGCCTGGAACAAACTGACGGACTCGGTACGCGGCAGATCCTGCGCGGCGGTAGTGGTGGTCTCACTCATCGGCTTTCTCTTCTTTCTCGAAAGCTGCCAGTAGTCCATCGAAGATGGCGCAGGCCGCAGTCAGCAGGTGGTCGTCATTGGTAATGGTTTCGCGCAGCCCCGCCAGAACCCGCTCGATGCCAGAGGCCTCGGGAGGCTGAACGCCGCCGACATCCAGGTAGTGCACCAGGGCCGCGACGCGATTCAGGCCAGGCTCGTCCAGAGCGAAGCTGGCTTGCAGGGTCTCGAAGGTGACGCGGTTACCGACATGGCTGAAGGTTGCGCCGTCGAAGTCGAAACCCAGCGCATCGGCGGGGCAGTCTCCTGGCGCTGCCAGCCAGAGGATGGTGGCGTCCGGATCGATGCAGCGTCGGATCAGCCAGGCACTGGCCAGACGATCGACCCAAGGGCGCTTGCGGGTGGCCCAGAGGCGGCCTTGGTAGTCGCTCCGGTCGAGCTGCTCGATGGGCTGATCCTGACTTCTCGGCTCATCCTGCGACAGCGCCCGGCTGATGGCCGTTTCCAGCACTTTCAGCGCCGTGTCGGTCTGTTGCCGAACCGCAGTAGGGAAGAAGTCGATGGACGCCACCTGGGTAAACGCCTTGCGCAGCTTGCGTACCTGCTTGGTGCTGGCGAGGGCATTGTCCGGGGTCAACTGGGCTTGGCATGCCTCGATCTCGACGCGCAGCTTGGCGTAGTCCTCGCTACGGTCGAACAGCTCGATGAAACGGGCACCTTGCGGATCATCGATGGGGAGCAGAAAGGCCGTGCCATTGATCGAGAGAATATCGCGCTCGACGGCTGACAGTGCTTCAAGGCACGACTCGTTGTTGGGCAACAGGTACACGCCGTCGCGCAGCACGGCGGCACCGCTGGCTTTCAGGGCCCGCCACGCCCGCATGCGCGTGGTGGCGTTGGCAGTGGGAAGGCCGATGACAAGGGTTAACCAGCTATTCATGTAGTCCAAAGAACAAAATTAGTCTTAATCTCTACACTAATCTTAACCAGCTCATTTGAGAAGCCCCAAAATCTGGAACTGAGCAGGCACTGCTGCATGCTGGGCTTATGGCTCTGCTCTTGAGGTTTCACAGCAGCTATGGAGGGTACTGACCGATACGACACCTTTGGACTGGAGATGTCGGACCTGTAGGAGCCCGTCGCGCTTGCGTTAGCGCTACGGGATAAGCAGTTGCCCCGCATCCTCCTTGACGCCAGGGGCGGGCTTTGCTGCCAATCCGCCAAAGGAAATGGCGGGGTCGATGTAGCGCATGGCCGACTTGATGTCCTTCCAGCCCACATAGGTCATCAGGGCCTTGAGATCCCAGCCGTTGGCCGTGGCCCAGGTGGCGAAGCCACGGCGCAGCGAATGGCTGGTGTACAGCTCGGCCGGAACTCCGGTGCGCTGCAGGATGTGCCGCAACAAGCTGATCAGGCTGCCAGGATGCAGGGCGTCATCGCTCAAGTGTCCCCAACGATCCAGGCGGCGGAACACGGCCCCGCGTGCCATGCCGGCGACACTGATCCAGTCGAGGTAGGCCTGTACCGGGCAGAGGCGCTTCAGGGCCGGCGCGTAATGGGTCGTGCCCAGGTTTTCCCGATCCCCCTTGCTCTGCGGCAAGAACAGACTCATACCGGCACCGGCCTCGGCCTGGATATGCTCGACCTGCAGGCGACAGAGTTCGTCGCTGCGAAAACCCCGCCAGAAGCCGATCAGCAACAACGCTGCGTCACGCCGGCTGCGTAGCAGGCTTGCCAAGTCGCCCGATTGCCGAGCGCGTTCGGCTTCCTGATTCAGCCACTGAACCGCCTGCTCCAGATGTTGTAGCTGTAGCGGGGCTGCCTGCTTGGTTTGCGCCGGATGCAGGGTGCGGATGCCCTTGAGCACCTGGCGCACCGTGGGCGTCTTGGTCGGATCAGGAAAACCCTGGGTGATATGCCACTGGGCCAGGGCGGCCAGGCGCTGTTTGAGCGTGCTGAAGCTCAAGGTATCGGCGTAGTCCACCAGGTAGCGCACGATGCTATCGCCGGTAGCGGGCAGGAAGCCACCCCAGGTCACCTCGAAATGTTCGACGGCTGACTGGTAGCTGCGGCGGGTGTTTTCCCGTGTGCCGGCTTGCAGATAGCGCTCGACGTCCTTCATCGCCCGAGTGTGCCCTTTGTGTACTGGGAAACGACCACGAAGCAGCCGTTTTTGCCCATCTCATTAAATAACACTCTATTATTCTATCTGAAATAATCCTTCAATTCTTGCTTTACTTCATGATGATTTAGAATGTAAATACATGGTATGTAATACATTACGAAATCGTAGGAGCAGACCATGGCCCGCGGCGGCATCAACAAGGCGCTGGTTCAGAAAGCCCGCCAGACCATTCTGGCGCGTGGTGAAAATCCCAGCATCGACGCAATACGGGTCGAGCTGGGCAATACCGGCTCGAAAACCACCATTCACCGCTACCTGAAAGAGCTCGAGGACGCTGACTCCGGCCGGAGTACCGTCGTACTGCCGCTCAGCGAGCAGTTGGCCAACCTGGTGGGCCAGTTAGCGGATCAGCTAAAAGAGGAAGCACAGGCCGCCGTGGCCCAGGAGCGCGAGCAACTGGCACGTGAACGACTCGACTACCAAAACCAGGTTCGGCAAGCCGAAAGCCGCATCCAGCAGTTGGAGGGTCAGTGCTCTGGTCTCACGGAACAGCTCCAGAATGCCCAGCAAGCACTGCAGCAGGAGCAACAGCTACGCCAACAGGCCGAGGTCGAGAATGCCCGCCTGCAGCAAGCCAACCACGACCAGGAAGCGCGCCTGCAAGACCGCGACGGGCAGATCCGTTCGCTGGAGGACAAGCATCAGCACGCCCGTGATGCTCTGGAGCACTATCGCCAGGCCAGCAAGGAACAGCGTGAGCATGAGCAGCGCCGGCACGAGTCGCAGCTGCAACAACTGCAACTGGAGCTGCGGCAGCTACAGCAGACCCTGATCGTCAAGCAGGATGAGCTGACCCAACTGAACCGCGACAACGCGCGCCTGCTCGCCGAGGCGCGGCAGCTGCAGAAGGATCAGCATGCACAGCAACAGCTTCTCGCTCAGAGGACTCAGGCCCTGGAGATCGCCCAAAGTACATTGGCCGGCATTGAACGTACGAATGAAGCCCTGGAGCAACGCTGTCACGCCTTGCAGGAGGAAGTGATCCGACTTGGTGAAGCCTCCTCAATTCAGGCGCAGCAAGCGCAGAGCCTGCAGGAGCGCCTGGCTGAAGCCAGCGCGCAACGGGTTCTACCCCGTTAGCACGGACACTTTCGAGTAAGCTCATACCGAGCTGAAGGAGTGTTCATGAAGCGCAAGAAATACAGTCCTGAATTCAAGCGGGAAGCCATCGAGTTGGTTCGTCGTTCAGGGGCGAGCTGTCGACAAGTTGCCCTGGAGATTGGTGTGGCTCCGAACCTGCTCACACGCTGGGTTCGAGAAGCACAGCCAGGCACAGTAACCGCTTAGGGTCCATTACAGACGGTACAACTACCAAGGTACGGATCACCCGCGGCGACGCGTTCTGGCCGAATACTTCAAGAGTCATGGAAATTGCTCTGAGCCGTGCCTTGGGGGACGTAATCTCGCTGCCCAGTGCCAAGCTTAGACCCATGATGGTGCCACCTTCAAGCTGAGCGCGGATCCGCCCGGATTGATCTGCGGGCCGCAGCCAATGGCCATGTCCACGCTCAGCACGCGCACTGCCCCTTTGTCGTCAACGGCCACCTCGAGCACAGCTATCGCAAATGGTGAGCTGGTGGTCGAGATTGTCGCTATCCACCCTCTTTCACCTTTTACCCTGGCTTGCTTCGCAAATATTGCGATAGGCTGAAAAATGGACGAATCGCTATTCGGCCTCAACCGCTGGAGGTTGCAGTTGCAATAGAGGTCACACGCTACACGTGGAAACCGCAATGCCGAGTAATAAATCTCAATCGACATCTATCCGAATTGCTCAGCGGGTCAAGCGTCTACCGAAAGGACATCCGTTCTCAATCAGGCGCTTTGCGCAAATTGGAACACGCAATGCCGTTTACAAGGCAATAGCGCTGCTGATCAACAGAGGCGAACTAGAGAGGCTACATCGAGGCATCTACATGCGCCCCAAACCTAGTCTGTATGTGACGCGGTACCGGCCTAGGGACAGTCTGAAAAAGACTTTCTGATTTTGGCAAAATAGCCGAACGCCACCCACCGAGTTTTCTGATGAAGCAGATGACCTTCGCCGATGCCGAGTACGCCGGCAAGCGCAAGCAGACCCGCAAAGAGCTGTTCCTGATCGAGATGGATCGGGTGGTGCCGTGGAAGGGGTTGATTGCCCTGATCGAGCCGCATTACCCCAAGGGTGAAGGTGGCCGTCCGGCGTACCCGTTGATGGCAATGCTGCGGGTTCATCTAATGCAAAACTGGTTCGGTTATAGCGATCCAGCGATGGAGGAGGCACTGTACGAGACCACCATCCTGCGGCAGTTCGCGGGGCTGAGCCTGGAGCGTATCCCCGACGAAACCACCATCCTCAACTTCCGTCGCCTGCTGGAGAAACACGAACTGGCTGCTGGCATCCTGGCCGTGATCAATGGCTACCTGGGTGACCGTGGCCTGTCGCTGCGCCAAGGCACCATCGTCGATGCCACGCTGATCAATGCGCCGAGTTCGACCAAGAACAAAGACGGCAAGCGCGACCCAGAGATGCACCAGACCAAGAAGGGCAACCAGTATTACTTTGGCATGAAGGCCCACATCGGCGTCGATGACGAATCGGGCCTGGTGCATAGCGTGGTAGGTACGGCGGCTAACGTGGCGGACGTCACCCAGGTCGACAAGTTGCTGCATGGCGAGGAAAACGTGGTCTGCGCCGATGCGGGTTATACCGGCGTCGAGAAGCGTGCCGAGCATGATGGCCGCGAAGTGATTTGGCAGGTGGCAGCACGGCGCAGCACTTACAAAAAGCTGGGCAAGAGCAGCGCGCTGTACAAAGCCAGACGCAAGATCGAGAAAGCCAAGGCTCAGGTACGGGCCAAGGTTGAGCACCCGTTTAGGGTGATCAAGCGGCAGTTCGGTTATGTGAAGACGCGCTTCCGTGGCTTGGCCAAGAATACTGCGCAACTGGTGACGCTGTTCGCGTTGTCGAACCTGTGGATGGCACGCCGACATTTGCTGACCAATGCAGGAGAGGTGCGCCTGTAATGCAGGAAATGGCCGCCGCGAGGTGTTCTCGGCGGCTAGAAACACCGAAATGAGCTGGTTATCTGATCGTTTTTGATCGGTTTGCCGCTTTCAAAATCGGCGGAGGCTGAAGTCAGCCGGAAATGCATGGCTACTTCAGACCATCCCTAGTGCTTGGGAAATTGTGAAGTTGATTGCTAGGCAGAACCGTCAAACCCTCCAAATTCACGGCGCCAATGCTGTACGAATGTTTGGTCTCAGCACCCAGATGCCATTGGTCCCGATTTACTACACCAGTGGGCCAAGTCGATCATACCAGTTCGGGAAAGGTGAGGTCCGCCTGATACATGCCCCGCCATTCGTTATGCAGCATGCCGGAACCGAAGTTGGGACAGCAATCAGTGCCCTGTTTTATCTAGGCAAAGAGGGGGCAACTGCAGGATGCATTACAGCCATCCAAAACGCACTCAAACCTGCAGACCAAATCACCCTGATGACCTGCAAAATGCCTCGATGGATGCGAAGAGCGTTGGAGCTTAATGACCGCCAGGGCTAGCGCCCTAGGAACACCGTGCTGCGGACAAAACCTTCCACCCGAGCACTTTGCCGGCAGATCTCACAAGTAATATTCGAAAGGGTTTTATCGTGTTCAGGGATTGCGCTCAATTTCAAATCCTATCGAATGCCTCATCGGCTACAGTCGCATTATTAATGATTCATATTCTCAAAGCGCTTCAGCTCTGTCTCAATCCGCTGAACAAGGTCACGTCGCGCTACTCCGCTTTCTTTGATCAGATAGGCGGCGGCTAGGATGGTTGCCGGGTGGACATCCAGCACACTGGCGAGTTGATCGACCTTCTCGATGGTCGGCCCCTTGATGCCGCGCTCCAGACTGCTCAGGTAGGTTCGGCTACTGACGCTAGAAAAGTCTTCCTGGGTAAGGCCCTGCTGCTTGCGCAACCTTTTAAGTACCAGTCCGAATGCTGTGCTCAGCTCCATTTTGCCGATCCTGAAAAAGGATCGATGAAGCCTTTACGAACACTATAGGGCTACAATCTATAGGATTCATTTTCAGGTGAAGGGCTATGTTCACGACCTATCGGAGTGCGGAGATCCACTTGGATACCGCAGAGGGCACCACCACCCAGCTGTGGAGCTATGTTGAGCAGGAAATCAGCTGGCCTTGGTTCTACCTGCAAATCGTTCGGCGCCACGGCCGTCAGGCCTACCGAAGCATGCTGATGGTTAATCACGCCCATGATCTAAAAAAGATCATTGACGACCAGTCGAACCTGGCCTGGGCGGAAGAAGTGCAGCTGGTCACACCGGCACACGTCAACGGCCACTCAAGGTGGCTGATGGAACCACTGAAAGAAGTGTGCGTCGTTCGAGATGGGCCCTCCGGAGATCCGGGCTACCTCTATAAAGTCGCCAATGGCGTCAGCTACTCAATGCATCACCGGAGGAACCTGGACGCACTGATCGTCACCGACGTTATTTTTTCGGCCGAGATGCATCTTCGGCGGAGTGACATCAATGCTTAGAGGGAATTTCGCAACGACAGAGGTGGCCCGTCAATGTAGGGGCGTCTGCTCTACCTCAGAGGTATCGTAAGATGAATGCAACTCAGGTAGTGATTCAAGACTGGGACGGCGATGGCGCCATCCGGATTCCGGACGATATCCTCCAAGTAATGGGAGTTGAGGTCGGCGATAGCCTCTATCTCATCGAAGAGTATGTCGGCACTACCCGCTGTATTGTGTTGAGCAAGACTCCCCGCGTTCCAGACCGAATTGACGAATTGGTTGAGCACATGGACTCCGGGACAAGGTGAAAGCATAGCCACCAGACGAATCAGGGTCCTAGAGGAGCCAGTACTAATGCCCGGAGCCGCGAGTCTCGGCTTGAGCAGCCGTGTTGGACTTCGACTTGGTCGGCTTAGCCTTTGCGCGCCTGGCTCGGGGAGGTTTCACCAGCTGTTGCTCTAGTGTGCTGGCCCGTGCCTTCTCAGCGGCAGCGACCTGTTGCGCCTCGAGAAGTTGAGACAACACTGTGTCTAGGCGCTGGCGCAACTGGCCGTGTTGCCTTGTCACGGTCTTGAGTTGAGCGGCGGTTACCCTACTTTCCTCACGAGCTCGATCGACCTCGCGGTGGGCACGATCTTCGGTACCGCGCAGGTAAGTCGTTGCGGCATCACGCTCTTGGATCAGCTGCTGCTGCGCGACCTGCAACTCCTGGCGCAGCACGGTCACCTCCTGCAACGCTACTCTGCGCTCCTCGGCAAGCTCAGTGCAGCGGCTTTTTTGGTCCGCCAGTTGTGTCTGCTGCTGTACCAGCAGCAGCTCCAAGTCGGCTAGACGGGTCTCGGCAGTATGCTGAGCTGCTTGCGCGGCAGCTACCTGCTGCCTGGCCTTAGCTATCAATTGTCGTGCCTCATCCTCGACTGTGGCCGCTTGGAGCCGCTCGGCTTCTATCACGGCGCGGTGTTCGGCCAGCGCCTGCTCGGCAACGCCCTCCGCCAAGAGCATGGCCTGTTGCCAGACTGCGACAAAGGCCTGCGAGATCTCCGTCGGCAGCGCTGGCAAGCGTGTTTCGCCACGCAGGCGCTGAGCCAGGCGTTCCCACCACTGGTCTAGCAAGGCGCCGACCCGCGCCGGGCTGCCGCGCCCCAGTTCCTGGCGCACCCGCTCCACCGTCGGCCGCTCGCCACGCTCCAGCACCGCATCCGCCGCGGCGAATACTTCGGTTTCCGGTACGCCTACCGCCATCGCCAGCTCCTCGCTATATTAGGTCTGATAAAAGAACGTTATCCGACCTAATTTAATTTAAATCGAATATTTAATACGTTGAACGTAATGAATAATACGTCAATATCAACATCTAGTGACTGCGGTCTGCTAGCCGTCCATCACCTCAATGCAGAGGCCCGTTCCGCCGCGGCAGCGTTCGTTGCCGCCGGCACCGCCGCCAATACCGTGCGCAGTTACCGCAGCGCCCTCGCCTATTGGGCTGGCTGGCTGCAACTGCGCTATGGCTATACGTTGGAAGCGGGGCCGCTAGCCGACACGGTGGCAGTGCAGTTCATCCTTGATCATCTGGCGCGTCCGACAGACGGAAACTGGACTCACCTACTGCCGCCGGCGTTGGATGCCGCGCTGGTCGACGCAGGCGTCAAAGGCAAGCTCGGCGCCCTGAGTTACAGCACGGTGCGCCATCGTCTGGCGGTGCTCGCCAAGTGGCATGACCTGAACAACTGGCCTAGCCCGACCGAGATGGCGTCGGTGAAAACGCTGCTGCGCGACGCGGGCAAGGCCCAGGTCAGGCAGGGAGTGTCTGTGCGCAAGAAAACTGCGGTAATGCGCGAACCTCTGGAAGCCATGCTTGCTACCTGCACCGATGGCGTGCGTGGCCAGCGTGACCGCGCGCTCCTCCTCCTAGCCTGGAGTGGCGGTGGCCGTCGGCGCTCCGAAGTGGTCGGCTTGCAGGTCGGTGATGTACGCCGATTGGATGCTGATACCTGGCTCTACGCACTGGGCACGACAAAAACCGACACTGGCGGGCTGCGCCGCGACAAACCTCTACGCGGGCCGGCTGCACGAGCCCTGGCCGCCTGGCTGGAAGTTGCGCCAGCCGAATCCGGACCGCTGTTCCGTCGAATGTATAGGGGCGGCAAGGTAGGCACCCAAGGCCTGTCAGCCGATCAGGTGGCACGGATTGTCCAGCGCCGCGCCCAGCTGGCGGGTCTGGACGGCGATTGGGCCGCGCACAGCCTGCGCTCAGGTTTCGTCACCGAGGCAGGGCGTCAGGGCGTACCGCTGGGCGAGGTGATGGCAATGACCGAGCACCGCGGCGTCGCCACAGTGATGGGCTATTTTCAGACCGGACTGCTCCTCAATAGCAGCGCAACCCAGCTGCTGAAAGCTGAAAGTAGTAACGGAAAATAGTGAGAGCGCAAGACAAATCTAAAGGTGACCTACACCGTGGCAACCGGGCAAGCTTCCACACTTGCTAGTACGCCTTTCCCAGTAAACCCACGCTGGGCGAGCTTACGCTGTACGAGCTTGAATATGAATTAATTGCCCTCACCGAGCAGACATTGTAACGCACACGCTGCACGACTGCTTGAGCATCAACCGTTTGATTGACCCCTCACGCTAAATGCCTTGATCGGCGAGACTCTATATTCACCGCCACGATCAGATAACAAGTCTCTCAATCACCGTTGTAGTTTCGCTCTCACTGCTATCGCTATCAGGTCTTATCAGTAGAGGGCCACCAAAACCATCGCGATAAATTTCTAAGGTACAGGTTGGAGTTCGGCACAACGTTCTGAAGCCATATGAAGATTTGCGAATGAAATCTAGCGAACGGTAGCGCCACGGTAAAGAAATTCCAAACCGGCACAAGATTAAAAACTCCTTACCTTCGGACACTTGGAGCTGCAATCTTCCTAAGATCGATAGATATGCCACACGTAGTTCACGATAATTCCATTCTGGGCTTAGTAATGGAATTACATCCTCAGCGTATGCGAACCCTGAGGAAAGAGCTGATATACTTCCAGGCACAGGCCAATTTAGGTAGGCAAGCTTTAGACGCAACAGTATGTAGGCCAAGGCAACTGGGCACAATTTAGCTTTTTTCTCTGTCCCGTCCGAATAACCAGTTACGGTATTAATACTAGCTACGCATGAACGATGACCTGATAAGTATGAAGACTCCAAGCGTTCGCATGCCTCTTGTATATTATCGATACGACATTCATATTTTCCCCAAGATCCTGCCTCAGAGAAGCTTGGAAGTTTCACCCAAGCTATCGGCTGGTCATCGCGGCGTATTTTGGCAATTCTCTCTGGGCTCTGCATTCTAAAAGCGCGTTCGAAAGGAGCTGTGAAACCCTGTCGACAACCCGAAAATTTATAATAATACGCGCCATGGATAGACCCTTCCTTATGAGTTTTTTTAACTTGGGTATACCACGAGGCCTGGGCTTCACCAAAGTGCTGCAAAGCACTATCCAACCCTTTACTTCGGCGCATCTTAATCTCTCTCACCAAACCTATATCGTAGAATCCGCACTCTCGACAACGACTTGTGATCTGAGGAATCGGTTTACTAGCTTGAAAGCCTCGCAGATAATTATCACTGCAAAGCGAACATGCTACTAGTAAGTGGCACTTATGCAAAACACACACCTTATGCCATTCTACCAAATTAAATACAGAGTGATAACCGAAACGAATGCAATAGGGGCAGAAGACGATGCCTCTGCCCAGATCAGCTAGACCCTCAAAGGGCGCATAGTTCCAGGGTAAGTGTTTTTCCAATTCTGGGAACTTTAACTTTATAGTATCAATAGAGTCCGGCTGAAACCATTGCCAAATGCGGCGCATATTCAAGCATTCATTCCCTAGAACCCGGCCAAGAGAAGGTAGCCCCATGAAATTCGCATGCGACAACTTCAAATAAATGGATAATATTGATTCATAGGGCATCGGCTCAGGAACAGGGTAGAAAAGATCGTTCATTGGCCTCCCCCATTAATGCTTCGGCAGAATTCCTGAAAATTACTTTCCCTGACTGCCTCCTCTATTAAGTCTACCGCCACGACTAGCGTCGAGCAGTCCTCATGACTAAGAATCAAGAATAAATATGCAATGGTTTGCGTCAAATGCTGCATTGGCAAGTTATTGACGTATTTACCACTTGCGACGCGAGACATTTCTCGCCAAATGTCTTCTGATAAATCAGCTAGCCTAAAGTTACTAGCATAAGCCTTAGGCAGTAAATCTTTGGTAAAGCTATCGCGAGGATTGTCGGGAAATGGACTGTCCGTGTCGTAGAGGGATAGTATAGTGCATAGTTGTTTTTGATTAGTGACACCATATAGCGGTCTTATGTCGCTTAAGAAGCGTCCGATTATATGTCTGTCATCATTCGAAAGAAACTCCACCACTCTCTTTTCAATTGAAGGCATGGCAAAGGAGACTACCGTCAAGGTGATATTGCAAGCTCGCAATTTGTTATACAAATCAGCAAGCTGGTTAAAATCACCAGCAGATAGTCTTTGCAGCTCGTCTATAAGCATTACTATTTGTTTTGCGTTGTTAGCTGCAGCTCTTATTTTCAGTCTTTCGATCAACATAGCTTGACGTTGAATGAATGTAGTGCGGGTGCTGGGTCTAATTTCCTCCATCTCTATCAATTGATGGACTATTGATGAATACTGTGGGTGTATATCTTTATTTGTCGCCGCAATCATGAAGGCGTAAACGTTGTGAAATTTTTTTGGTATTTCGTGAACAAGGGCTTCGCAGCATCGAGTCTTCCCTATCCGAGGCTCACCAGTGAACACAACACCGGTTTTACGCATCAGCACTTTGAAACAGGCATTCTGCACAACTGACATTAAGGTAGGGGTATTTAACTGATATTCAGTGCTGAGAAGAGGGTGCAGGAAATCCATAGGCTTCTCTCAATTGAAGATATCTAGAAATCTCCAACGTTCGGAGACAGAATTACTTGGTTGCTCAGGTACTATTTCTACCTGCCCCTTAGGTATTAGCTGACTGGTATCACAACGCTCTTCTTGCAGCCGCTTTAATTCGCGAGCGTTCGCTGGACTCGCGTTGGCAATCAGGTGTTTTTGCCACGCAAGCACCGGGTGTTGGCCTTCCGCGATTTGAAATTCTTTTTTTGCTAAGGCCCGGTTTACTAGTTTTCTAGTGGTGACGCTATGAGCGATATGGCGCCAAGAGGCCTCTACAGTTAGCATGCCTAAGTATATTCCGTCATCTATATAAGCTTCTACGTAACGGTAATCGTGCGGCTTTATCCGAATGGTTAATTTTTTCCCTATTAGATGCGGAGAATTTGCCAGTTCCGTACTTGTATATATGGCCTGGTCTAGTTTTATTCGCGGTCGGATACCGTGCTTTATACTTCCGGTAACCTTAACTTCTCGAGTAGAGCTCCCCAATGATACGCTATTTATATAACTCTCTGGTGTGGCTGGGATCAGGAGATCATCATTAGCACAATAGTCCCTGAGTATATCAAGGGGACTATTCGCTTTATTCATCCCGCCTTGAGGTGTTCCATTATAATTTGCGGTATAAACGTCCATGACTTCAAGTGCATCGTCAACATCTATCTGGTAGCGGATCGCAGCCTTCTCAGGGGCATCAGCCCGTCCGTCGGCTGGGGAGCTTCCTGTGGTAGATGGAAGTTGGTGCATTACCTTGGTAGCTATGCGTTTGAAAAGTCTTTCAATATGGGGTCTGCGAGCCGGTTGCCCTAAAGGCCCAAAGTTGATGGAGAAACCAAGGCTGTGCAGGGCTAATTCATAAACTTTATTTGCATGGTGCTGCATAGCATTGTCTAAGCAAATTCCGCCCCAGATATGATGGCGTAGCTTCGGCACGGAGTAGCAGGGCATGCCTGATAACTCGCTATACCGAAGATCCTTAACATTGAGGATTTCGCGGGGCGCCCAGCCACCGACGTAGGCCTCACATATTAAATCCACCAGATCCTGCGATCTTACTTCGCTAGCGAATACAAACTTGGTCGCCAGAATAGCATTGCTTCTCCTACAGATTGCCGCCATTAACCAGATACGGCTTATGACGTCTTTAGTCTTGGTACGCTTATCGCCACTAATATTAAGTACAAAGAAAGCATCTACATGATAGGAGTCAATTTCAATAAGGTCATACACATCGCAACTCTCAAGAAACGGACTGTATCCAGTTCCGACCTTGCTATGAATTAGGGCTATTGAGCCTCCGGTTGCAAGCGCGGCTCTTTGAAAGTCATCGTTTAGAAGCTTATCTATATATCTCGTAATCGTCCGGCGAGCTCCCCGAGCTTGGTTAAAAGGCCAATCTTCGGCAGTAAGACCAGCTGCAGCGCAGATATCATAAAAAATGTTACACAATTGCCTTTTGTCGTAACGGCTGCCGCAAGCATATTCAAGGTCTGTTCGAAAAACCGCCGCCTTAAATTTTTCTGAAATAGTTGGAAACTTCGCCAAGGTATAGCTTAGCGCGCCAGACATCCCGCCTTTTTGTTCGCTTCCTTTTTTTTCAAGAGGCTTCCTTCGTTGATACGATACGATACGGCTCTGGGGAATTAAGGCAGACTCGCCCCAAAAAATCCCCTCTTCCGTGAGTGCTGTATATCTTTTGAAGAATCTCGTGATTTCGCTCTCAGGAAGCCCCGTTATTCGGTGTATTTCTGCGCCTGTCAGGCCATCAAGTTTTAACTCGATTGCGTGCTGGCGCCGCACGAAGCTTTCTCTAATTGCAGGCTCTAATAACGATGGGTCGACCTTCTCGAATCCAACACTGCTCAATCGCTCTCTGGATATTTTATTCTTCATTCAACCACCACCATGTGTTCAATGAGAAAAAATTATCTTCAAAGCTAACATCTATTAATCTTGCGGAATACATCCGACAGAAAACTAGCAAGCACAAGTTTCTATCGTAAACATAAACTGCTGAAAGAAATGCCCGTAAATTTCCTTTTTTTGCGAGATGAATATATCGCTTGGATTCCTCAATGAGACCTGTGGGCACATACAAATGTCGTCCAGCGCTAAGAAAGCTCGCAGCCCTCAGTAGGGTAAAAATCTTAGACTTGTCTGCTATCCAATGCTCATCATTATACTCAACGTACTTGTATTTCATACTTTCGGCAGCACTCGACTTCTCCGCATAATTATCAGAGAATCCGCTGACTCGTAGAAAATGCAGTTCAATCGGCCCGTTCACCGGCTGAACTTCGACATGATAGTCTATGAAGCCAAGTGTGCTAGAAGCACCAAGCGACTTGGATCCTGGTTCGAAGTTGAAGTTTTTTATGAGAGGAGAGAATTCTAGCTTCAAAAGCCAGTGAGCTAATTGGCGGTCGCTACCTAGCAATAGTACGCACCCTGCCTTGGTACTATAGGTTGCCCATAGGTTTCCGAAATAGTTGCCGCGCTTTGTAAAATATGAGGTTTTACTTTTTTTAGGCATAACCACCCCCGTGATGGGTTGTGGATATGCTGATCCTTATCTCAATTCCTTATGTTCGGGGCATTCCAAATAGTCCATTTCTTTAGCATAGCTACCATCTTGACTTGATTCAACTCAGCAGACGTGCGCTTGCTGAAGCAGGAAGCAGCCCCAGCGACGCCTATCATCAGCAGGAGCGATATCTGCCTCATAAATGCCTTAAACCTGCGATGGAAAACCTCCTTCTCTTTAGTCAATGAAGCGTGGAGCGCCGTGGTCAGCTTGGCCTGCAGGAGTTATTAGATGATATAGAGAAGATATTATTTATAACCAAACTGCATTAGCAACTTTCTGCCATGTACGCTCTGTCATAGCTTCAAAGTTCTCAGTCAATGACAGATAATATTCTTGTGAAAATCTAGATATCATCGGCAACCTACTGATAATCAATCACTTTACATTTTTCTAGCTTTTTAAATATTTACTTCGCATTACTTCCGGGCTGCTCAGAATGTTTTTTCAGCTACGCTTCGTTTCTGTGTCATGGACAGAGCGTAATCATGCCAAAGCTGATAGTTGCCATCTGGTCGGTCAATACGAAAAATCATGCGGCTACGCCAGACGCAAGGTTTGCAAGCCTGACTGTTGCAATACAGAGTGCCTGGACTACGATGATGACCCTTGCGGATGGGGAAACGGTATCTTATCTAGGGGCTCAGCCACCCGCGATAACACCACAAAGCGTCAGCGTTCATACAGCAAGAAATAAAAGCGTCAATTACCTGTTCATTGCCCCTGAATACCTGTTTACAGCAAACAAGGACATTCCTAGCCATTTCATGACGGAAACGCAATTTGAACTAATCAGGGCGCAGCTTGTATTCCTCAGTCTTCGCTTTCCAAACCTGATGATAATTCCAGGTAGTGCTGGATGGTTCAAAACGAGGATGCGCTCAGCCGTGAAGATATTCCGTAAGTCACTTGCACAGCCGCAACGTGAGCGCGGCCCGGAAGCGTCCCGCGACATGAATAAATACCTGGAGCGATACCAGCGCTCGATCGATACGCCGCTCGACTACCGCGGGGTCGTACCCGACCTGCATTTATCTTCCTACAAAAATCAATATAAGGATCTTAAATATGGACAGACATACGATCTCGAGCAGGCTTCACCAAAGAGCGGCCAGCATGCGGCAGGATTGAAAATAGCCAAGAACACATGTTTGGTGCTCAAGAGCGCGACGATCATTCATCGTTACGACAAAATCTTCGAGGCTCAGGATAGTACCGATACCGATATGTCGAAAGCCGATAGGCAGGAGCCTTTTCTATTCATGCCAGGCGAAGCCAGCCCGATTTTCGAGTCCGCTGGAATAAAATACGGCGTCGAATTGTGTGTAGATCATAATTTTGCTGCCTTGCAGGTGTGGTGCAAGAAAATATGCCACCCTCCTTCGCCGGTAGATATTCAAATCCTCATGTCTGCAAGCACAGGGCTCGAGAGTTCAAATATCGCGGCCACGCAATTCGTTCTCCATGCAGATTGCCATGGTGCCAGCGTCATAAAGGCAAATGGGGAAGACGTCTCGCCTGCACGATCTGCCGCAGAGGATCTCCCCGTCTATGTCCTGGAGTGGTAGTTTGCAAGCGAGGTTTCAGGCTGCTCAATTAAGGATCAGGTTCTGCCAGTCTCACTGACATTGATGTGAGTCAGCCGGCTCTGGTGATCGAACAACAGCCAGTTAGACCCTCGCCGCGGAGATGAGCTGATGCGCGAGTTTCATGACTTGATCCTTTAAGAGGTTCATGAACGAAATACATCGCCTATAAGTTAAATTGAATGCATCGTTTATCAAGCCCTCGATCTTTTGCGCGCCGTTCTCCTCCATGCATGGTTTGAAGCCTTTAACTCGAATCCCATCCCTCGACGGCTCGCTGTGCAGGTCAAATCCCGGACAGATCCGGCAGCACCCGCACAAGATGCCTGCTGCCGATCTTCGGTACCGCCTCTGCACGGAGCCCACTGCATGAAATGCTGTATCGCCGATACGAGCCCGTCATGAGCAAATACTCATCCTCACGCTGAATGTCCCGCAGCCATGACGGTCCATCTATGCTGCATATTCGCAGCCTGCCGGCTGCTCTGGCACTCCGTCTGGACAATGGATTGGCAATCAACAGTCGAATGGATAGATCGACGTTGAATGCATTGGGACGACGTCCGCTGTCTTGGGTCGAAACCGGAACATGACATGAAGATGAAATTGTAGGTATGTTCCATTGACGATGACGGCGCTGCTGCAGCAAGCACCGTCCTGCATTGAATATTCAAAAAGTGCTCTGGCGGGACTCATCTTTCTATTCGAAGATGAAACGAGCAGGTGTAGTGGTCTACTGATCCCGGACACCGATTTAGGCGAGAATCCTCGCCGTGAGAGAGGTGTCTGATGAGCAAGCAACGACGTACGTTTTCCGCCGAGTTCAAACGAGAGGCCGCGGCCCTGGTGTTGGACCAAGGCTACAGCCATATCGACGCCTGCCGTTCGCTGGGGGTGGTGGATTCGGCCTTGCGCCGTTGGGTGAAGCAGCTCGAGGCGGAGCGCCAGGGTGTGACCCCGAAGAGCAAGGCGTTGACGCCTGAGCAGCAAAAGATCCAGGAGCTGGAAGCCCGGATCAACCGATTGGAGCGGGAGAAAGCGATATTAAAAAAGGCTACCGCTCTCTTGATGTCGGACGAACTCGATCGTACGCGCTGATAGACCAGTTGAGTGAGCAGGAGTCGGTGGAAGTGGTCTGTTCAGCTTTCGATGTGGCGCGGTCTTGCTACTACGTCCACCGTCTTCGACGGCGGCGTGTCGATGCTCGCCGCGTGGCGCTACGCAGCCAAGTCAACCAGTTGTTCAGCCAGAGTCGGGGCTCGGCCGGCAGCCGCAGCATTCTGGGCATGCTGCGCGAAGAGGGCGTGACCATCGGCCGTTTCCGAGTGCGTCGGTTGATGCGTGAGCTGGGCCTGGTCAGCAAGCAACCGGGCTCGCACGCCTACAAACAGGCCACGGTTGAGCGGCCGGATATCCCGAATCGGCTGAACCGCAAATTCGCGACCGAGCATCCCAATCAGGTGTGGTGTGGCGACATCACCTACGTCTGGGCGCAAGGCCGTTGGCACTACCTGGCCGCGGTGCTGGATCTGCATACCCGGCGGGTGATCGGCTGGGCGTTCTCGGCCAAGCCGGATGCCGAACTGGTGATCAAGGCCCTGGACATGGCCTACGAACAGCGCGGCAGGCCACAGCAGGTGCTGTTCCATTCAGACCAGGGCAGCCAGTACGCCAGCCGCCTGTTTCGGCAACGGCTCTGGCGCTATCGGATGCAGCAGAGCATGAGCCGTCGTGGGAATTGCTGGGATAACTCGCCGATGGAGCGCCTGTTCCGCAGTCTGAAGTCGGAGTGGGTCCCGTCAACGGGTTACCTGACGGCGCAGGAGGCCCAACGGGACATCAGTCATTACTTGATGCACCGCTACAACTGGATCAGGCCGCATCAATTCAACGACGGGTTACCACCTGCGGTGGCCGAAGAAAAACTCAACCCACTGTCCGGGATGGGTTGACCACTACAAGGCAACCATAGCAGAAGGACGACGGATGTCACCTAGCCCCTCCCCCGACGAGCGTCGGCTTGTATTCGAAGCGCGCCGACTGACCATTGAAGCACTGGTGAAAATCTATCTTGAGCAGGTTTCTTCCTCAAGGAACCTGGTGACGGTCTACCTTCGCCTCATGTTCACGTTGTCACTCGGTGCCCTCGCCGGCGTGATAACTCTATATGGGACCATGCTTCGCTTTGGCACTTCGGCCAGTATCAGCATGATCACTCCCCTGGAGGTGGTTCTTGCTATCGCAGCGCTTGCGGCCCTGGTCACTTCGGCTCTGCTTTCCGCGCGGGCGCTCCAGAAAAGTGCATTCGATGTCGCTCCGCTCTTGCATAACCCATTTCCAAGCGCGGACTCGGTGATCGATTCAATATTCGATGCAGACGATATCGATGAGCGGCAAATACTCAGAAAGCTTTATTTCGCCCTGGACAAGACTGTCGAGCATCAGCCTCCTCTCAGGCTCAGCACTCGTCTGATCACCCTCTTCCTTATTGGCGGTCTTTTCCTGACCGGGGCATCCTTTTTACTGTGAAGAGCGCGTTCGGTCTTTATGGTTATTTATCATCATCGATCAGGGGAGTACTCCAGATCACCAGTTCAAGGGCCGCGGCGATCTGAATGCGATGATCGGCAAGCCGGACGGGCAACAGGTCCTGGGCACGCTCCAGCCGGCGCAGCAATGTGTTGCGATGCGTGCCCAGCGCTTCTGCGGTCTGGGTGACATTGCAGCCATTGGCCAGGAAGGCGTGCAGCGAGCGCTGAAGCACCGAAGGCTCCGTCGCCAGCCGCCCCAGGGTGCTCAAGACGAACTGCCTGGCCGCGCGGTCGTCCTGGGTCATCAGCGACACCATCCTCACCTGGTCGATGGTGGCAACGGCGGGTGCGCCCGCCAGGCGGCCCATCAGCCTTTGCGTCGTCAGGGCCTCCAGATGCGAGCGACGGAAGCCATTGACTCCCGTGCCCGGCGAGCCGATTGCCGCGCGAATCCCTGAAAACCGCAGTGCGATGCCTTGCAGCAGGTTCAGGTCCAGCGGTTTCGCCGCATGGCTCCAGACCCACAGGGTCGCGGGGCCGGCGAATACGATCAACGGCGCCGCCGTGCCCGTGAGTTGCGCCAGGGTACGCGCCACATCCTCCAGAAGGCGGATCTCGGCGTCCGGGCTTTCGCACCAGACCAGGCCGGCGTAGTGCTTCTGGAAAAGGCTGTAGCCCAGCCGCCTGCCGAATTGCTCCGTATCCACATCCCTGCCCTCGAGCAGCCGACTGACCAGGCTTCGTTTGTCGATCGGGTCGTCATGGGCCTGGGCGCTCTTTTCTTCGAGGATGATCTGGGTCACCACACGCATGTTGCTGTCGATGAACTCCGAGATGGACCGCGACGAGACCTCCAGGAATTCCTCGAGCACCCTGGGATCCTGCGTCAGGTTGAAGGCCATCTTCATCCATAGCTCCCAGGCGGTGTTCTGTGTCGACCTCGCGACATTCATCAGCAGCTCGGACAGCCCTCTGCGGGCGAGTTCCCTGGCCGTGTCCACCATGTCGGCCGAGACGTAGGGTTGCACCGGTTCTCCGGGGCGCTGCAGATTGGCGTTCGCCCAATGCAGCAACTCTGCGCGGTTGGCGCGCCGGCACGCCGCGAGGATGACCGGGTCCTCCAGCAGCTTGGCATCTTCCGGTGAAGAGAACAGCGCCTGATTGAGGCGCTCGACCCACTCCGGCGGCAGCGTCTGAGCGAGCTCGGCGCCTTTGCGCATGAGTTCACGAACGGCTTCCGATGGGCGTGGCCAGGAGGATGGCGTACTGGTCATGGGCGGTGCAAATCACTCAGAAATCACAGAGGAAATGGTGCAATTCGTACCTTGGTGCAAGGTTGGGGGAAACCTAGCATGAACTCACTGCCTGAACAAAAAATACAAGGAGGCGCCGTGACGCTCCATGTTCTTTTTTTGGGGTTTAGGGCAGTGGCAAGCGGGCTTGTTCGCCGGTGCCCGTTGCCCGGGCAGCGACCCGCCTGCGCCAACCGTTCCTTCAATCCGGAGTTCTTTCAATGTCAGCCTCTCGCGATACCTTCAGCCTGCCCGTCGTAACCCGCTCGACTCCAGCGCAAGAGATTGCACTGCTGAGCGACCAGGCAGGTGCGGTGATCATCCGCAACTTCATGACCCCCGAACAAGTCGCACGGATCAACAACGAACTGGACGCTCCCCTGGCCGCGCTCGAGGCCGGCTCCAAGCACCAGCACGAGCTGATCGCCGAGTTCCATGGCCGCCAGACCAAACGGCTCACCAACCTCGTCACCCACAGCAAGACCTTTCGCGAGAAGATCCTCGATGACGACCTCTTTCACGACCTGGGGAACGTGCTCTACGCCGCGGAGTGCGGTGACTGGTGGCTGACCACGGCCCAGTTGATCGAGATCGGCCCAGGCAACAAAGCGCAAATGCTGCACCGCGACATGGCGCAGTACCAACCGTTCGTGGCCATGAATAAACATGCGCCGCGCACCATCACCAACCTGATGCTGGCGCTGACCGATTTCACCGAGGAAAACGGTGCCACGCGCTTGATCCCCGGGAGCCAGGACTGGGATGACTTCGACGATGTAGGAACCCCAGAAATGACGATCCCTGCCCTGTTGAAAGCAGGAGATGCCGTGCTGTTCGGCGGGAAAGTCGTTCATGGCGGCGGGGCCAACGTGACCACTGACTTCTACCGTCGCGGGCTGACCATCCCGATGCAGGCTTCGATCATCACGCCTGAAGAGGCCTACCCGTTGATCGTGCCGCTCGAACTGGTCAGAACGCTTGCTCCGCGCGTTCAGAAGATCCTCGGCTTCCGCTCCCAGTACCCCAATGGCAGCCCAGGCCTGTGGCAACATAACTACGCAGACCTGGCCGACTATCTCCAGCTCTAGAAGTCTTCCACGCTGGCCGGCCTGGCCCCGAAGGCGCCAGGCCCAACCGAGTCCCCGGACAAGCAAAGAGGCCGGTGAACACTTTCATTCCTGGCGGGGCATTACTCCGCGACGTGAAAACAGCAGCGGCGTGCCGTCGGCGTTGAACAGCGCCGCCGTCAGCGAAAGGCCGTCAGCCGACGGTGCTTCCTGGAAACTGTTTCCACCATCCCTGCTCCGTACCTTCAGTCCGTCAAGCCCGACCGCCAATACCCGAGCGCCAGCCACTGCTATGGATGTGACCGAGCCCTTGCCTTGCGTTGGCACTCTGCGAAAAGCCTTGCCATCGGCAGAGCCCTGCAACAGGGTGCCACGCTGACCACCCAGCAGCAGACGCCCATCGGCCAGCACCGCGCCAGACCACAGGGTACCCTCATAGCCGGTATCCAGGTAACGCCAGTTCTTCCCCTGGTCGTCGGAGCGCAGCACCTGCCCATGCTCGGCCGTGGCGTACAGGCTGCCGTGGTTGTCGGCAAACAGCCCCATCAGGTTGAGGTCGGCCCGCTTGGCTCCTGGAGGCGCTTGCAACGGCTGCTCCGTCCATGTCTTGCCGCCATCTTCGGTGGTCAGCACCAACGACCAGAGCCCTACCGCAACGCCCTGCCGGGCATCGAAAAAGTGCACGGCGAACAGCGGCCGGTCTTCTTCGCTCGACAGGCGCTGGACCTGCCAGGATTCCCCGCCGTCGGCGGTGGACAGGATCGCGCCCCAGTGACCCACCGCCCAGCCGTGCCTGGCATCCACGAAGGACACACCCGTCAATGGCGTGGATAGTGGGACCGAGCGTGCCTGGCGCCACTGCCTGCCCTGGTCGTCGGACAACAACACGACACCGTGGTCGCCCACGGCAACCACCCGCTCTCCGGCCCAGCCGGCGGCCAGCATGGTGGCCTGCGTGGCATTGCCCGCCTGCACGGCCGGCACGGCCTGCAACGGCGCGGCCTGGAGAGACATCAGCGGCAATCCTGCTGCGAGCAAGGCCGCGGTGAATGAAACCCTGAACTTCATGCTTCTCTCCTCAGTGCACCAGCGCGCCGATCATGCGCACGGGACGTTTGCGCGGGAACGCCCGCTCCAGCCATACGGCGAAGGCCGACAGCACGGTCATGGCCATGACCATGTTGACGATGAACATGAAGGCCAGCAGCTTGCCCATGTCGGCCTGGAACTTGAGCTCCGAGAAGGCCCAGGTGGCCACGCCAACGGCCAGGGTGATGGCGGTGAAAATGGTGGCGACGCCCACCTCGAGCAGCGCGTACTCCACCGCCTTGGTGATCGTCTGGCCATGGGCCAGGTGCAGTTGCAGGCGGTTGTAGATGTAGAAGGCGTAATCGACGCCAATGCCCACTGCCAGCACCATCACCGGCAAGGTGGCGATGGTCAGGCCGATCTGCAGCTCCTTCATGAACCAGTAGCCAATGAAGGTGCCGATGGTCAGCGGCAGGCAACACACCAGGACCGCCCGCAAGTCGCGATAGACCACGAACACCAGCAAGGCGATGGCGGCATAGACGTAAAGCAGCATGGGGGTCTCGCTCTTCTCCACCTCTTCGTTGATCGCTGCCAGGACGCCGGCGTTGCCGGAGGTGAGGCGGATCGAAATGCCTGACATCGGATACTCGCTGCGGAACGCCTTGGCGGCGTCCACCACTCGGTTGATGGTCGTGGCCTTGTGATCGGCCAGGTACAGGTGCACGGCCGACATGCTGCAATCGATGCGCATCAGCCCGGGGGTTCGCGCAACCTCGGTGGCCAGCGCGGCGTAGTTCATCGGGTCGATGGGCACCGCCGCCATCTTCGGGTTGCCTTCGTTGTAGCCCTCGTTGAACTGACGCATGGTGGTGGAGAAGGACGCGACCGAGAGGACGCCGGGCACCCCCTGCATGGCCCACACGAAACGATCCTGGTACTGGCCCAGGGCGACATCCTCGCAGGCCACCTCGGAAGGAGCCTTGTCGACTTCGAACACCACGCTGAGCCAGTCCAGGCCAATGTCGTAGTTGCTGGCGATGGAGACCGCGTCGCGATTGAAGCGCGAGTCCTCGCGCAGCTCCGGCGCACCCGCCTGCAGCGTGCCGACGACGCGGTCATGGCTTTGCCAGATCGCCGCCAGGAACACCGCCAAGGCCGCGCCGAGCACCCACTGCGCCTTGCGTGGCTCGGCGAGCCGGGCCAGGCCCCGCAGCCAACGGCTGCGACGCTGCCGGGAAACCTCCTGGGCGGCCGCGTACTTGCCGTCGACGCGCAGCAACGACGCCATCAACGGCAACATCACCAGGTTGGTGACGATCTTGTAGGCCACGCCAAGCGAAGCCGTGATCGCCAGTTCCCGCACCATCGGGATCGGGATCAACAGCAGCGTCACGAAGGAAACCAGCGCGGTCACCAGCGCCAGCGTCCCGGGAACCAGCAACCCGGTGAAGCTCGAGCGTGCCGCCTCTTCGGCGCTCTTGCCGATGGCGATCTCGCGCACGATGAAGTTGATTTGCTGCACGCCATGGGAAACCCCGATGGCGAACACCAGGAAGGGCACCAGCACTGCCAGCGGATCGAGCCCGTAGCCCAACAGGCGCAGGCTGCCGAACTGCCAGACCAGCGAGGCCAGCGAACAGACCAACGCCAGCAAGGTGAAACGCAGCGAGTGGCAATACCAGTAGACCGCCCCCGCCGTCAGCAGCAACGCCAGCAAACAGAACTCCAGCACGGCTGAAGCTCCGTCGGCGATGTCGCCGATCTGCTTGGCGAAACCGATGATCTGGATTTCGAAATCGCCGTCTTCGAAGCGCTGGCGGATCTCTTTCTCCAGCCGATGGTTGAAGGCCACGTAGTCCAGATGGGCGCCCTGGCTATCGTACTCGTTGAGTTCCACCGTGATCATCGCGCTGCTCTGGTCCCGGGAAACCAGCGTACCGATGAAGCCGCCCTGGGCAGTGGAATTGGCGATCTTCGCGATGATCCGGTCATCCAGGTGCTCGGGAGAAACCGTCCCGGGTACCAGCGGATCAGCACGAAAACCTTCCTCGGTGATTTCGTTGACGAAGGCGTTGGGCGTCCACAGGGAGCGCACGCTGCTGCGCGATACTCCGGGGAGGAAGGTCACCGCCTGGGTGACGTCATACAGCCGCTTCAGGCCCGGGGCGCTCCAGATATCGCCCTCTCGGGCCTTGACCACGATGGTCAGTCGGTTCGCCCCCAGCAGGTCATTGCGGTAGGCCTCGAATGTCTCGATGTATTCGTGGCCTACCGGCAATTGCTTTTCGAAGCCGGCATCCATGCGCAGCTGTACGGCGAACCAGCCCATGATCAGCGTGAATACCGCCAGGCTCGCCAGCACCAGCCGGCGATGCCTGAACAACACACCTTCGACATATGACAACAGGCCACGTGTCGGGGCCTCAGGTAGCTTTACAGAACCGTTCACGGCAAGCCTCACAAGGTGCGGGAGATCGCGATGCCGACATAATCGCGGTCACGATAAAGCTGGTCGTAGGGCGTCTCACCGCCCATGAACTTCGCGTAGTTGAGGGAAATCTGCCAACTGGCCGGGTTCCGCACGAAGTTCAGGTACAGGTTCATGCTGCTCGCGTCCTCGGTGAAGGTTGCGCTGAGGTTCGGTGTCCGTCCTCCCAGCGACCGTGCATAGAAGACGCCCGGCGTGACCTGCCAGCCCGGCAACAAGGTGCCGTCATAGGTCAGGCTGAAGTCCAGGTTGATCCCTGAAGAGGTCTTGTCGCCACGGGACTTCGGCGCTCTGGCAGGATCCAGCTGCCAGGCATTGAGTCCCGCGGCGAGCGGTTCGCCATTGACCTCGTCATGCAGCCCCGGGTACTTGATGACCACCAGTTCGGTCAGCAAGCTGCCCGTGCTGGCCCCGCTGAAATCCAGAAGCGTCGGGGAATTGGACGGCGTGAAGCTGTACAGGCCGGTCAGGTGCCACTGGAATTTCTTCTCGTCCTTCCAGCATTTGCCGCCGTTGCCAGTACACAGGTCGATGACCGGGTTGAGCATGACCGAGTCCTTCGGCCGGTACGACAGCTCCGTACCGACGGCCCAGTCACCGATCGGCATGTTGGCACTGATGCCGTACATCATCCGGTCTTCCTGGTACTCCCAGGTCGGTGCCGCCGCGAAGGTGTTCGGGTCGAGAATGGCGACACGCAACGATGGCAACTTGTCGTGATAACGCATTACGTAGAAGCCATAGGCGACGTCGCTGTCCTCCGGCTGCCAGCGCAGCGAAAGGCCCCACTGGCCGCTGTCGCGGGCGTCCTTTTCGGAGAATCCGTAGTCCCCCCTGCCCTCACCCAGCGCGTTGGTGGTGGACCAGTAGCTGCCCACCGGCGGCAATTCGCTCTTGTTCCAGCGGAATTGATAGTAGGCCTCGACGTTGACACCCGAACCCAGGCCCGACGCGACACTGAGCATCGGCGCCGGCAGCACGGCCTCCTTGAGCTGCACGCCGGGGCGCGCCAAGGCCTGGTAATCGTAGGCGTTGGTATTGTTGATGCCACCGGCCACGAACAGGCTTTCGCCCCAGTTGATCACCTGGTTGCCCAGGCGGGCGCGGACCCGCTGCCCGCCCACGTCGAAGCCTTTGCTCACCCACAGGTCCAGCAGGCGGGCCTTGAACGCGAGGTCGTCGCGGGCGTCGTCGCTCAGCCCGTTGCTGCCGACGCTCTCCGGGGTGTTGAACGACAGCGTGCCGGTGGTATCGGTGGCAGCGAAGTCGCGGATCCAGGTGCCGCGCGCCATGAAGGTGATGTCCTCGGGCATCTTCAGCAACAGCTCATGGGTGCCCTTGAGGTAGTTGGTGAACATGTCGCCGCGGTCGTAGTTCAGGTCGCCCTGGTCGGCCACGCCGGAGCTCTGCGCCAGGCAGCCGGAGGGCGCGTTGTGCCCGGTCGGTCCCTGGTTGATCAGGTTGCAGCCCCGTGACTCGGTACGCAGCCCCATGCCTGCGGTGATCGTGGAGTCGAAGGAGCCATTGAGGGTTTCGGTTTCGAACGTGAATCCCATTGCCAGTGGGGTTGTGCACGCGATGACAAGGCCTGAGGCTTTCGTAATTATTTTTTTCATGCTGGCTCTCGATCTGACGTCGGTTAGCGCTCGCTGATGGCTCGCAGATTGTCGGAGGTGAAGAAGTCACGCTTCAGGCGGGGGGAGCCGTTGTCTTCGGTGAGCCAGCGAATATCGTTCTTGCCCGCACCGATCGAGGTCATGTCGAAGAGGTAGCGGCCATCCGCCAGGTTGTACTGGACCTGGGCCTGGACGTCGCAGGCGCCTGTCTCGTACACGGGAATCGAGAACCCTTCGCGCACTTTCCAGATCTGCCCTTGCTTGTCGTAGTCCACCGCCAGCAACGGGTTCCAGCTGTCCTCGTCGATGTAGAACATGCGCTTCGGCGCCTGATGGCGCATGCCTTGACGGACATTGGCCTCGACGACCCAGACCCGATGCAGCTCATAGCGACGCGACTGCGGCGCGATCGAGTCGTTGCCGGCAAACGTCTCCACCTTGGCGCCAGTGTCGTAGGCACCGAAATCGTTGTAAGGCACCAGCAACTCCTGCTTGCCGATCAGCTTCCAGTCGAAACGGTCCATGGTGCCGAAGAAGACGTTCGCCTCGTCGACGGTGTACTGGTTATCCAGGCCGATCTGTGGCGCATCGTAGGAGTACGACGGCATTCGCCGCACGCGGCGCTGGCCGGGGAAGTAGTAGAAGGTCGTGGCCTGTTCGCCGGCCACGGCAGTCTGTACCGCGGACTGGCCGGCCAGAGCAGCCGGCTCGAGGTAGTTGAAGAAGGTCGCATTCTCCAGGCGGCCAACTGACGAGAAGAGCGCACTCCCCTTTTTCCCCCAGGGCGTGAAGAAGAAGGTATCTGTCGACTGACGTAACCATTCCCCCCCTTTGCGTGGAGAAATTCCGGAAATGGTCCGGGGAATTTCGACGCCAACGCCGCGGTAGCGCATCTTCATGTTCCACATCACCTCGGCACCGGTACTCGGCATGGGGAACGGGATGCCCGGAACGTGAGCCTCGTCCAGAGCGAGGCCGGCAGCATCGAGCTTGGCGAAACCAACGTTCTGCCGGGTGTTCTCGACCACGAAGTCCGGAGCGCTACAGGTCCGACGGGTCGGATACACATCCATGCGATAGCCGGGAATCCTCTTGAACAGCTCGACCTGTCCGGGGGACAGCTTGCTCGAGTGTTGCGCGAGATTGTTCGCGTCGATGCTGTAGAGCGGCTTGTCGCCCTTGAACTTCCAGTGCTCTCCTCGCACCTGGCCGTAGCTCCATCCCTCGTCCTGCTGTCCAGGCTGCGTCCAGGCAGGAATATCCCCGCTTGCACTCGCTGCGATCTCCCCGCCCAAGGGGGTCAGTTTCGACCCCAGCGCCTCGGGGCCCTGGGGCGCAGCCTGGACCGAACAGAGCACGGTCGATACCGCGAGGGTCATGAACAACTGCTGCTGGAAAACACGACGGGTGGGCGCTTCACCTTCCAGCCGTTCAGTTACATCTTTCATTGGATGGCTCCTCACACAGGGCATGGACCGGTTGCTCGACCTCCCAAGGGGAAGAAGTCGGCTCCTGTCGATAATGATCATTTGACCTGATCAATTGACCATTTCGGACGATCATGAGGCAAACCATATGCCAGTTCTCTTTCATGTTTTTTTAATTGTTATAAATCAGGCGGTTATGGAAAAAGTTCTGTTCCAGGCCCAGTGCCCTGTGCACCACCTTGGGAAGTAAAGAAACATGTGTTACCTGGAGATGCTTGGTAACAGGGCACAAGAGAGCTTGAGGGGAACTTTCGTAGATGTCGGCTCGGGCATTTTTAATTGTCGTTTCGCCTCGAGTCAGAGGGAGCGATCGGCTATGACCGGTCATGAATCGAGCAACTTTATCCGACAATGCACGCTCCGCGGCGGAGCGGGACTATAGCGGATGTAATGCCTGCAAAAAAAACCGCCCCGAAGGGCGGTAAAAGGCAGGGCCAGGGCCTGCCATGGAGTTACAGCAGAACAGTTCTGCCAGGTTATCGGGTCAGAAAGAAAAACTTGTCGCGCCGTATTGTTTAGCGTGGACGAGGAAACGCTTGGCCGTATACCTTGTTCGAACGCTCCAGCGCACCATAGGCATAGTACAACTGCACCATGGAATAGGACCAAGCCAGGAAGGCCATGGTCATGAAGACCATCTTCGTGTCGTCTCCCGGAATCGGGAAGAAGTCATACCTGAGCGCTACTACCAGGCCCGCCAGCCCGCCAACGATGGTGGCCAGAGTATGGAGGGCTTCGCCTGCACGAGCCAGTTGCAAGGTGAAGTAGCAAAGATACAAGGTATAGGCTGACCACATGAATACATAGAAATAAGGGAGGAATCCCTCGATGATTCCAGACAGGAAGTAGACGCCGGTAGCGGCAAAGCCAGCTACAAAAATGAGGATATCCTTGGCGGGCGACGGTTTGTAATCGTGGGTAACTGCCATTAGCCCGAGCGTAGCGATAACTGGCACTCCCACCCCTCGCGAAAAGGCGTCGAGAAAGATCGCGATGTTGTAGTTGGCTTGCCAGCCGGTGGCTATGAATGTAGTGAAGTTCGATGCCGAGATACCTACGATCAAGAACTCCAGACCAAGCAAATAGTTTTTCCGCCTGATGAATGCAGCGCCATAAAACAATCCGGAAATCACCAGGAGAATACATGAGAGCAGAGCGAACAGGTCTCTCGGTTCCACGTTAGCTGCCCCTTCAGATAGAGTTGTATCGATGTCTTGTGTCTAATCGGTGCAAGGGAGTACGGGCATATCCCCATTAACTCCCCGCATCGTTATCAGCCGTTCAAGGCTTTGTCTTTGCGCACTTTCTTGTCGGTCCATGCATCCAGTAGCCTGGCGGCCGCAAAGGCCGTCTTTATGGCGCACCATTGAAGTGGCTCGGGTAGCATGGATGGCGTCTTGTGTTCCAGCGCCGCTAGCAGCGGAGGCTCTCCACCGCCGATTCGCTCGGCGAAAAGCGCGCCCATGAGCGATTGAGTGGCAAGGCCATGCCCTGAACATCCCGCCGTATAGAAGATGTTCTGCCTGGCCCCTGTCACCCCGACCACGGGGAGGAAGTCGTAGGCCCCGCTGATATACCCGCTCCAGCAATGCCGAATGGCAAGGCCCTGCAAGGAAGGAAAACGCTCGCGCAATACTCGCGACAACGCGGCGTAGGCGGCGTGGTCCGGAACATTGGGTGTCTTCGAGCCGTAGGCATAACCCAATTGCTTCACGGTCAGTAGCAGGGTGTCATGGGCCGTCAGGCGATGACTTTCCATGGTGTAGTGCGGCGTAATGAGGCCTTCACGCTCTTGCCAACCCAGGGACGCCAGTTGCTCCGCCGATAGTGGCTGGGTTTCGATTGCCGAAACCCGGATCGGTGCAACCTTGTTGCGTAGCACTCCCAGCTGAGGCGTGTAGGCGTTGGTCGCCAGAACCATTACAGGGGCGGTGGCGATACCCTGGGCCGTATTGCAGGTAATCACCTGTCCTTCACAGTAGGAAAGCACCGGCGTGCGTTCGTACAATTTCACGCCAGCCTTGATTGCCGCACGACGCAGGCCGTTGACGTACTTTCCCGGATTCAAGGTGCCGCCACGCTGCTCGCTGCCAAACAGGAATGCGGGCGGTATGCCTCGCGCGCGCATCTCGGCGCTATCCACGAAGCGAGTGACAGAGCCCAGCGCGTGGCCAAGCTCCATGTTCGCTCGCAGTCGCTTTTCCTGGCTGGGATGGACGGCGGCCCGGATGATTCCCGAGGGCGTGTAATCGCAATCGATGTCCAGCGCAGCCAAACGCTCTTCCACATAAGTGACGGCCTCGTCATAGAAACCGACGAACTTACGTGCCTGCTCAAGCCCCACTCGCTTGACGAAAACCTCGCATTCTATGCCCATGCTGCCGAGCAGATAGCCGGCATTGCGCCCGCTGGCCCCGAAGCCTGCGAACTGCTGTTCCAGAACGATGACGTTCGCTCCACGCGCCCTTAGTTCCAGCGCCGTTGACAGGCCGGCGAACCCGGCGCCGACCACGACTACGTCTGCGTGCTCGTGGCCTGTCAGCGCCGGCTGCAGGTCGTCTGGCTGCTCCACCCATCCGCCAAGGCTGCGGAATCTCATGGGTTCGGCATTGTTGCGTGCCGCTCCGTTGAAGGCATTCATTCACATCACTCCCGGGTTGCCGGACGTTGTTCCTCTCATGGGCCGATCCATGGCAGTGCCGCTAGAACCCCTTCCCTGCCTCGGAAAAGGAGGGCATGCCCAGCAGCTCTTGCGGGTCACGCATCTGACCATCGATCTCCACCCATCCCAGTAGCGTGGAACTGGCACTCCACCCCAGCAGACGCTGCATTTGCGCGGGGAGTTGCCGAACGCGCTCGACGGGTATGGAAAGGAAGTGGTTTTCTTCCAGGCGCAGGAAGGCCAGGTCGTAGGCCATGGTCAGGCCTGTGCGAGGAGCGTCGGATCTGTTGGCGCCACCGCCGTGATATACCGATCCCAACCAGAGAAGCGCAGTGCCTGCCTTCATTTCTGCGCCGATGGTTTCTTCCTGGGTGGGCATCCGTTCGTCATCCCATTGATGACTGCCAGGAATGACCCGCGTCGCGCCGTTCTCTTCGGTGAAGTCGGTAATCGCCAGCATGAGCTGCAAGCGAGCCTCGCGACCATACTGCGGATGCCGCCAGAGCGAAGTGGCATCGTCGCGATGCAGGGGTTGAAGACCTTGTCCAGGCCCGATCTGTATGGCCTGGGTCATGCTCAGTTGGATATCGGGCGTGATCTCGACCCGATCGTTCCCTACCCAGACATGGGTGGGAGTCTGCAATACCTGCTTTGCCGTCTCGAGGAACAGGGGGTTCAGTGCCACTTCCACGGCGGAGTCGCTTTTCGCCAGGATCCGCGCGGTACGTCGAGTCTGGGTGCCGGCGAAGTAAGGGTCCATGCCGCAGGGGGTAACGCCCAGATAGCTGTCCAGGTCCTCGGTAAGAGACTTCAAGGTTTCTTCCGAGACGAAGTTGGAAATAGCGACAGCGCCATCACGCCTGATGATTTCTACTACCTGCTCGATCGGGCTGTCGCAGCTGACTGTCGTCAATCTTCGCGTACTCATCTGATGCCTACCTGTGTGGTGTTGTCATTGTTCTGCAGGGCCTCCGCAATCAGCCTCAGCCCATGAGCGTTCACTCTCATGCGGTCAGACCGCCCTCTCCTTGCGCCTGGCGCGGAAAGGAGGTTTGATCATACGACATGATCATGTGATCAAGTCAAATGATTAATAATTCTGCGTGGCATCTCGGCGCTCAGGAAAGGCCTGCCGAATCAAGATGCGGCTCTACGCGGGTTCGCGCTGGCGATAGCGGATTGCCCAGGCTCGATCCTGTTCCGCTTCGGCTACGCATCGCCGGCGGTCGGAGCGAAACATCTGAAGAGACAAAGGGTCGCTGCCTTGGTCTTCAGGCGTGTCGACTCATGGATTGGAGAACGGCCATGCGTTAGCATTCGTTCCGGTCGACAGCGGACCAGTCGCCTGGCGGCAACACCGAAGAAGGAGAAGCTGAATGGCTCGAGTGGGCGCCGAAGTGCGCAGGCAAGACTTTATTGAGGCCGCCGTGAAGGTGATCGCGGAATATGGTGTGGCGAATGCCACTACCCGTCGCATCGCGGCCGCGGCGAATTCTCCATTGGCCTCCCTGCACTATGTCTTCCACACCAAGGACGAATTGTTCGACGCGGTCTATGAATCCCTGATAGACAAGCCACAGCAGTCCTTGCTGCACGTTACGGCGGGAGCCACGGCGGCAGACTCGGTAGCAGAGATATTGCGCCAGTTGGTCGGGTGGTTCACCACGCATCCGCAACTGGCGACTACGCAGTTCGAGCTGTTTTTCTGGAATCTGCGTAACAACCCCGCGATGGCGAGCAAGATCTACACCGACTCCATCGAAGCGACGAAGCAGGCCATCGAACAGGTCGCTGGCTCGGTGCTGGACCAGGAAGCGCTGGGCACTGTCAGTCGCTTGCTCATCAACCTGTTCGATGGCCTGCTTCTCGCCTGGTCCGCCCATGGTGACCATGAGCGGCTGAATGCCGAGACCGAAGCCGCCTGCCAGGCTGTGAAGCTGTTGGTGGCCAGCTTCTGATCTTTTCGAAGGCGCATCTCTAGAGAGGGGCATGGTGACACGGTTCGCCGTGCCCCTGCTCTTCGGGCCTCTTGCCAGTGCAGGTGCGACGCCTCTTCTAGCTCTCCTCTCCCCGCCTCCAGCGGGGCTACCTCGCCCGGTCTCCTCCTCGTAGTCCTGCAAGCGGACTGTGCGCTTCTCGTCCATGGATCAGGCCTTCCGCCATGGCCTGGCGGGGAACAGGGTGCGGCACCTAGGTGCAAATAAACCCAAACCGATGGAAACCTGGTGCATTTCGCACCTTGTACCAGCAACTCGCTCGCGTCTATTCTGGTCAAACGATCAAGTCAAAAGATCAAGTCTCTATAACACAACAATAGGAGGCGACATGTCCTCTCACACTGCTCTTCCAATTGAGCCGCTCGATGTTCTGATCATAGGAGCCGGTGTGTCTGGCATCGGCGCTGCGGCTTACCTTCGACGTCACCAACCGAACAAGGTGTTTGCGATTCTCGAGTCCCGGGAGCGAATGGGCGGCACCTGGGACCTGTTCCGCTATCCCGGCATACGCTCCGACTCGGACCTGTACACCTTCGGCTTCGACTTCAAGCCTTGGACCAAGGCGAAATCTCTGGCGGATGCCGCCGACATTCTCGAATACCTGCGAGAAGCCGTCGCTGAATACCAGTTGGACCCTTTCATCCAGTACCGGCAGAAAGTGGTCTCGGCGAATTGGCAGAGCGACAAAGGGCTGTGGGCAGTATGCGTCGAGGACGGCCACACGGCAGAAACCCGCACCATCGAATGCCGCTGGCTGTTCAGCGCAGGCGGTTACTACCGTTATGACCAAGGCTTCAGCCCACGCTTCGAGGGCGCGGAGCAGTTCAAGGGGCAAATCATCCACCCGCAACACTGGCCCGAGCGCTTGGACTATCGGGGCAAGCATGTGGTGGTCATCGGCAGCGGCGCAACGGCGGTGACGCTGATTCCCGCCATGGCCGACGAGGTCGCCAGCATCACCATGTTGCAGCGGACGCCCTCCTATATCGTCAACCAGCCCGCCAACGATTCCGTTGCCGCTTTTCTTCGCAAGATTCTGCCGGCGCAAACCGCCTACTCACTGACGCGCTACAAGAATGCCAAGATCACCCTGGTCTTCTGGCGATTCTGCCAGCGCTTCCCCGGGCTCGCCCGCAAGCTGCTCATATGGCTGACCCGTAGAGAATTACCGAAGGGCTATCCGGTCGACGTTCATTTCAACCCGCCCTACAAGCCCTGGGACCAACGCTTGTGCTCGGTTCCCGAAGGCGATCTTTTCAAGGCCATCAGTGCAGGTAAAGCCTCGGTCGTTACCGACCATATCGAGCGCTTTACCGAGTCCGGTGTCTTGCTCAAGTCCGGCACGGAACTGAAGGCCGATATCATCATCACGGCCACCGGTCTGAACGTGCAGTTGTTCGGCGGTATCGCCCTGCACAAGGATGGCGAGCCGGTAGTGTTGAGCCAGACGCTGGCGTACAAGGGCACGATGCTTTCCGGCGTACCCAACTTTGCCTTTGCGGTGGGCTATACCAACTCATCCTGGACGCTGAAAGTGTGCCTGCTGTGCGACCACTTCTGTCGCTTGCTGGGCTTCATGGACAGCCAGGGCCATAACGTCTGCGAGCCGAAGGCGCCGGATGGTGTCGAAACCCGTCCCCTGCTGGATTTCGGGGCCGGATATGTCCAGCGGGCATTGGATAGCATGCCGCGCCAGGGGCCTCGCGAGCCCTGGGTGATGTCGATGGATTACTTCCGTGACATCAAGCTTTTGCGCCGAGGGAAGGTCGCCGACGAATGCCTCCGGTTCAGCACGGTGCCTGACGCCTACCTGCACAGAAGCGTGGCGCTTCAGACTCAGGGCGGCGGGCGATGACTGCGGATCGGTTCTGCGAGCTACCGGGCAAGCGTAGCCTCTGCTATCGCAGCCACGGTCCGGAAACCGCGCCTGCGGTCATCCTCATCGTCGGCCTGGGGCTGCAATTGATCTATTGGCCTGAAGCGCTCATCGCCGGTCTGGTCGAGCGGGGCCTGCGCGTGATAACGCTGGACAACCGTGACTCGGGCAGGTCTTTCTTCACCGAGGTTACCCCGCCCACGACCCTGCAACAGTTCTTCCGTAAACCGACTGCGGGGTATGACCTGGGCGACATGGCCGACGATGTGATCGGCCTCATGGATGGCCTGCGCCTGGGTGCGGCGCACGTCGTAGGGATGTCGATGGGCGGCATGATCGCCCAGACACTTGCCGCTCGTTATCCGCAGCGAGTCATGAGCCTGGCGTCCATCTTCTCGACGACAGGATCGCTGCGAGTAGGCCAGCCAGCGTTCAAGACCATCTTGCAGCTTCTCCGGCGCCCTCCTCGGAACCAGCAGGAGAGCGTTCGCGACTATGTGGAGATCATGCGTTCCGTCGGTACGACGCTGGAATGGGACGAGCAGGCCCATCGCGACTACGCCATGCAAGCCTGGGAACGAGGCGGCGGGGAAGCGAGCAACCTCGGGATGGCGAGGCAGATCGGCGCCATCATCAACTCGGGCGACCGAACGCAGGAACTCCAGCGAATTCGTTGCAACACGCTGGTCATCCATGCTGAGAAAGACCTCATGGTCGCCACCAGCGGAGGCTTCGCCACGGCGGCGGCCATTCCCAGGGCACGCTTGGTGCTGTTGCCGGGAATGGGGCATGACTTCCCCGCCTGCCTGACAGGAACGCTGCTTTCCCTGCTCGCAGGCCAAATGCATTAGTACGGAACATCCCTTCAGGGGCGGGTGGGTGGGTGCCGCCCCTCTTTTTACACCTCGGGACTTGCATGGGGCTTTTCGAAGTTCGTGCTTATCCAGGCCCACATAAGACAAAAAGGTTCCCGGTTGATTCTCGACCGCAGAGCCATGCATCACACGCCGGAGCCGTTGGTTCGCCCTGCGCGTGAATTCCTCCACTGCCGTTCAACAACGACAAAAATCGAGCAAGAGGTACGTATGGAATTCAAGTTCTTACTCCCCGCCAAAGTCGTGATGGGACCCGACCTGCGTGAGCGCACCGGCGAATACCTGCGGGAACTCGGCATGGCGCATGTGCTGATCGTGACGGACGCCGGGGTAAAGGCCGCAGGCCTGTTGAATGGCGTGTATGCCAGCCTGAATGAGTGGGAGATCGCGTTCGACGAGATATCGGACGTCAAGGCAAACCCTCGCAGCGAAGACATCAACCAGGCGGCGCAGCTGTATCGCGGCAAAGGTATCCAAGGCCTGCTGGCCATCGGCGGCGGCAGCGCGATGGACGCGGCCAAGGCGATCAGCCTGCTGCTAACCCACGAGGGTCGGATCGAAGACTACGAGGGCTCTTTCACCCTCAGGCACGCCATCCCGCCTATCGTCGCCATCCCGACCACCGCCGGAACCGGCAGCGAAGTGACCTGTTTCTCGGTGATCACCGATACCGCCCGGCATTTCAAGATGAGCGTCCAGGATTACCGGGTGGGCCCCGTTCTGGCATTGCTCGACTCCCGCATTCTCGACACGCTGCCTGCATCGATTGCCGCCGCAACCGGCATGGATGCCCTCACCCACGCCATCGAAGCCTACACCTGCCGCGTGTCGAACCCGATCAGCGACGGGCTGGCGCTGCATGCCATCCGCCTGATCAGCCAATACCTCAGGCCCGCCGTACTGGAGCCGGACAACCTGCATGCACGCGAGCAAATGCTGGTGGCCAGCCTGATCGCCGGCATGGCCTTCGGTAACGCGGACGTCGGCAGCGTGCACTGCATTTCCGAAGCCATCGGTGGCATGTACGACACGCCACACGGCGTGGGCAACGCGATCTTCCTGCCCTTCGTGTTCGGCCATAACCGCGACGCCGACATCACCCGCCACGCGCAGGTCGCCTATGCACTGGGTATCGACCCCAACCTCTCGCCGGCCGAGGCCGCCGAGGCCGCCGTTGGCTACCTGTTCCAGATGAGCAAGGACCTGGGCATCCCCCGCTTCGCCGAGGTGAAAGGCGTGCGCGAGGAAGACTTCCTGAGCATCGCCGAAAAGTCGAAGAAGAATTTCTCCGACGGCAGCAATGCCAAGCAAATGACGGTGGAAACCTACCGTGAAATCGTCGCCGCCGCTTACCACTACGTAGCGTGAAGGAGGCCCGTCATGAGCGAATCAATCGCCGGCGCTTCATTGAAGCGCACGCTGGGTCCGTTTTCCGTTCTGCTGTTCGGTCTGGCGTTCCTCGCTCCGTTGATCGTGTTCGGCACCTATGGCGTGATCACGCAGGCCAGCGGCAACACCACGGCGATGGCCTACCTGATCGCGGCAATCGGCGTGGTGTTCACGGCCTTGAGCTATGGCCGGCTGGTCAGGGTGTTCCCGGTCGCCGGTTCGGCTTACACCTATACCCGCAAGATGCTGAGCGCGAACCTCGGCTTCATGGTGGGCTGGGCCGCCCTGCTCGATTACTTCTTCATCCCGATGCTGATCTGGCTGCTCGGCGCCAGCTACCTCAACATGGCCTTTCCAGAGGTGCCGCAATGGGTGTGGATCATCGGCTTCATCGTCTCCACCTCGCTGCTTAATATCCTGGGCATCCAGGTCGCCAACCGCTTCAACGTGCTGTTGATGGTCGCGCAACTGGCCATCATCGTCGTGTTCATCAGCCTGTGCGTGCACTACATCGTCGCGGCCAACGGCCCTGGCGGGCTGCTGTCGGCCAAGCCGTTCTTCAACCCGGACGTGTCCTTCGCCACCAGCATGGCCGGCGCCGCCATTGCCGCGTACTCGTTCCTGGGCTTCGACGCGCTGTCCACGCTCAGCGAGGAGACCCGCGACCCGGGCCGGACACTGCCGCGCGCGATCCTGCTGGTCGCATTGATCGGCGGCTCGGTCTACGTCGGCTCGTCGTACTTCATGTACCTGGCGCATCCCTCCCCCGCCTTCGAGCATGTGGACGGCGCCGCCTTCGAGATCGCCCGCATGATCGGCGGCGACCTGTTCTTCGGCGTGGTCCTGGCGGGGATCATCATCGCCCACTTCGCCGCAGGCATGTCGTTCCAGGCCAGCATGGGCCGGCTGCTGTACGCCCTGGGGCGGGACAACCAACTGCCGCGCAAGCTGTTCGGTGCCCTGCATCCTCGCTACAAGACCCCGGCCTTCAACATTCTGCTCTGCGGCATTTTCGGCTGCGCGGGTTTTGCCCTGACGATCGCCACCGCGACGTCCCTGGTCAATTTCGGCGCGTTTCTCGCCTTCAGCGCAGTCAACCTTTGCGCGTTGCGGCTCTCCTTCGATACCCGCCTCGGAGACGGGGCGGGCTTGCTGCACGGGGTGCTCTGCCCGCTCGTTGGCCTGGTCACGGCCGGGTGGATGCTGGTCAGCCTGGATAACGACGCGCTGATCATGGGCTGTAGCTGGCTGGGCCTGGGGGCGGTCTATCTCGCTTGCCGGACCAGCTTCTTCCGCAACCCGGTGCCCGACGCGCTGGCGTAGCGACCGCCCTTCTATCGAACGCTCTGACAACAACCACAAGGCCGGCTTCGAGCCTGCCCTTCAATGGCGAGAATCGATATGCAAACCAAACTTCTGATCAATGGTGCCCTGGTGGCCGGCGAAGGCGAGAGCCACGCGGTGTACAACCCGTCCCAGGGCAACGTCCTGGTGCGAATTACCGAGGCCAGCGGCGCCCAGGTCCATGCCGCGGTGCAGAGCGCGGATGCGGCCTTCGACGCCTGGTCGCAAACGCCACCCAAGGATCGCGCGGCCCTGCTGCTCAAGCTTGCCGAGCGCATCGATGCCCAGGCGCACGTGTTCGCTCGCCTGGAGGCGGACAACTGCGGCAAGCCTTTCAACGCCGTGCTGCTGGACGAACTGCCCGCCGTGTCGGACGTGTTCCGTTTCTTTGCCGGCGCCGTGCGCTGCCTGCAGGGCTCGGCGGCGGGAGAGTACGTCGCGGGGCATACTTCGATGATCCGCCGCGACGCGGTAGGCGTGGTCGCCTCCATCGCGCCGTGGAACTATCCGTTGTTGATGGCAGCGTGGAAACTCGGCCCGGCATTGGCCGGCGGCAACACCGTGGTGCTGAAACCGTCGGAGCACACGCCGCTGAGTACCTTGAAACTGGGCGAGCTGCTTGCCGAGATCTTCCCCGCCGGCGTGGTCAACATCGTCCACGGTCGAGGTGCCTCGGTGGGTGAGCCGCTGACCAGCCATGCCCAGGTGCGCATGGTGTCGCTGACCGGCTCCGTGCGCACCGGCAGCCGGATCATCGAAGGTACGGCCGAGAGCGTGAAACGCATGCACATGGAGTTGGGGGGCAAGGCTCCTGTACTGATCTTCGACGATGCCGACATCGACGCCGCCGTCGAAGGCATCCGCGCCTTCGGCTTCTACAACGCCGGCCAGGACTGTACCGCCGCGTGCCGCCTCTATGTGCAGAAAGGGGTCTACCAGGAGTTCGTTCGCAAGCTCGGCGAGGCCGTATCCAGCATCCGGTGCGGGCTGCCGGACGATCCGGCGACCGAGATGGGACCGCTGATCACCAAGGAGCATCTGGAGCGTGTCGAGGGGTTCGTGAACCGGGCCAGGGAGTTGCCGCACATCGAAGTGGTCACCGGCGGCAAGCGCGCTGAGGGTGCCGGCTTCTTCTTCGAGCCGACGGTCCTGGCCGGCGCTACGCAGGAGGATGAGGTGGTGCGCCGCGAGATCTTCGGCCCGGTGGTGACCGTCTCGTCGTTCGAGGATGAAGCCCAGGCGCTGGCTTGGGCGAACGACTCCGACTACGGCCTGGCGTCTTCGGTATGGACCGCCGATGTGGGGCGCGCTCATCGCCTGGCCGCCCGCCTGCAATACGGCTGCACCTGGGTCAACACCCACTTCATGCTGGTCAGCGAAATGCCCCACGGCGGGGTCAAGCTGTCCGGCTACGGCAAGGACCTGTCGATGTACGGCCTGGAAGACTACACCGTGGTGCGCCACGTGATGTTCAAGCACTGACCGCCCACACCCCGGACTACCCAGATCATTTTTCAAGAGGTTTGCATGAACAACATCGAGACGTTCGAAAGGCTCGAGTCCAACGTGCGGATGTACTGCCGCGACTTGCCCCTGGTGTTCGATACCGCCCAAGGCAGCAGGATCCGCGGCGAAGATGGCCGCGAATACCTGGACTTCTTCGCCGGCGCCGGCGCCCTGAACTATGGCCACAACGACCCGCGCATGCGCGATGCGCTGATCGCGTATCTGTCGGCCAACGGCGTGACCCACGCCCTCGACCTGCACACCACCACCAAGCGCCAGTTCCTGGAAGCGATCGAGCGCGACCTGTTCAAGCCACGCGGCTGGGACTACAAGGTCCAGTTCACCGGCCCGACCGGTGCCGACGCCGTCGAGGCGGCGTTGAAGCTGGCGCGCAAGGCGACCGGGCGTACCAAGGTCGTATCGTTCTACGGGGCTTACCACGGCATGACCGCCGGCGCCCTGGCCGTCACCGGCAACCGCACTCGCCGTGGCCCCGGGCTTTCCACCGACGTGGTGTTCGTGCCCTACGAAGACAGCCCCTATGGCGAATTCGACAGCATTGGCTTCCTCGAGCGCCTGGCCAACGACCAGGGCAGCGGCTCGGAGCTGCCGGCGGCGGTGATCGTCGAGTCGGTGCAGATCCAGGCCGGCGTCTACCCGGCTTCCAACCAATGGCTGCAACGCTTGCGCAAGTGGACCACCGACCACGGCGTGCTGCTTATCTGCGACGAGATCCAGGCCGGTTGCGGCCGCACCGGCGACTTCTTCGGCTTCGAGCGCTCCGGGGTGGTGCCGGACCTGATCACCTGCGCCAAATCGATCGGCGGCTTCGGCCTGCCGATGGCGATCGTGTTGCTTCGTGCCGGGCTGGATGTATGGCAACCGGGCGATCACATCGGCACCTTCCGGGGCAACCAGTTGGCGTTCCTGACCGCCCGCATCGCGCTCAGCTATTGGCACGATGAGCAGTTCCTGAAATTGCTGGCCGACAACTGCGCGGCCATGGAGCGCGCGGTTGCCGGCTTTGCGGAAATTCCAGGCGTCGCGTCCGCGCGTTGTCGCGGCATGATCGCCGGCATCGATTTCGGCCGCGGCAACGTCGAGGTCGCCAAGGACGCCCAGCAGCGCGTGCTGCAAGCGGGCGTGCTGGTCGACCGCTGCGGCCCGAATGGCGAAATCATCAAGCTGATGCCACCGCTGAACACTCCGACCGACCAACTCGAAGACGGCCTCAGGGCCTTCGGCGAATCGGTCGCGGCAGCGCTGGGCGAATAGCTGCCAGGGTCACCCTTCGGCCTGTGTTGAAGCGCAGGCCGGAGACCTGTTGGACATCAGCCAGAACAATAATCAGGAGACCTCGAGCGTGCGTGAACACAATGATGAAAGCGTCGAGTTCGAAGTGTCCGTGATCGGGCTCGGAGCCATGGGAACCATCATGGCCCAAGCGTTGCTCAGGCAAGGCAGGCGCGTGGCGATCTGGAACCGCTCACCCGGCAAGGCCGCGGCGCTCGTCGCCGCTGGCGCTCACCTGTGCGAGAGCGCCGAAGCCGCGCTGGCTGCAAGCCCGGCCACGATCTTCGTGCTCCTGGACAACCAGGCGACCCATGAGGTGCTCGGGATGCCAGGTGTGATGCAGGCACTGGCCAACCGTACGATCGTGGATTACACGACCAACGCCCGGGACGAGGGCCTGGCGCTTCAGAGTCTCGTCAACCGCGCGGGCGGCCATTACGTCAAAGGGATGATCGTGGCCTACCCGCGCAATGTTGGTCGTCGCGAAAGCCACAGCATTCATACCGGTGATCCTGAGGCCTTCGAACGGCATCGGGCGCTGCTTGAGGGGCTTGCCGGTCATACGACGTTCCTCCCCTGGGACGAAGCATTGGCCTTCGCCACCGTGCTCCACGCGCATGCGTTTGCCGCGATGGTGGCTTTCTTCGAGGCCGTGGGGGCTGGTGTCCACTTCGGCCTGCCGCCTTCGAAGACCGCTCGGCTCATGCTCGACACGTCGCGCTTTTTCGTCGCCGATGCACTCGAGGAAGCGGTCCGTCGGCTGGAAGCGCAGGATTTCGCAGGCGATCAGGCGAGGCTCGATGTGCATGCCCAGGCCTTCGCCCATATCGCCGGAGCCCTGCACGCACAAGGGGCCTGGACGCCGGTCTTCGACGCGCTGTGCCAGGCCGTGCAACGCGCGGCAGCCATGGGCTATGGCGACCAGGACATCGTAGCCGTCACCCACCTGTTCGCCCGCGAATGCGACACCGCAAGCGCGGCGGGACAGTGACTGCGCTGCGCTTCTAAGGTCCTCGTGGATAGCGCCCGAAGACAACAACTATAAAAAATCGCTGGAGAATCATATGCGCCGATTCGGTTTTCTACTGGCTGTCCTTGTACTGGTCATCTTCCTGAGTGCACTGTTTTCGAAGCCTTCCGTCGTCAACCGCGGGACGGCTCAGCGCATGGAGCACTACCCCACCGTCGGTATCGGAGACATCTTCCGGGGGCACTAGCCAGGCCTCGGGCGACAGACAGCCTCAAAGCCTGCCATGCGGTCGCTGCCACCCGTTCGACAGCGACCGTGTGCGCCTCAGTGGTCTATGGCTCCGCTGGCGCCAAGGCCGGTCTGGCCTCGTACGTACTGGTCGGCGAAGGCTTCCCTTTCCGCCATGGCCCGCGTGGTCCGGTCCAGGCGGGAAACGCCATACGCCACCAGGAACGCCAACGGCATGGAGAACAGCGCAGGCTGGGTATAGGGGAACAGCGGCTCGGCGAAGTGCAACACATCCACCCACACCAGCCTGGAGAAAACCACGAAGCCCATGGCGCTGAACAACCCGACGTAGCCACCGGCCAACGCGCCACGGGTGGTCAGCCCCGACCAGAACATCGACAGGAACAGCACCGGGAAGTTGGCCGAAGCGGCGATGCCAAAGGCCAGGGCGACCATGAAGGCCACGTTGATGTTCTCGAACACGATGCCCAGGGCTATCGCCACCAAGCCAAGGCCCAGGGTTGCCAGCTTGGTTACCCGCAGCTCCTGCGCCTCGCTGGCCGCGCCCTTCATGATCACCCGCGCATACAGGTCATGGGCGATGGCGGACGCCCCGGCCAGGGCCAGGCCTGACACCACGGCCAGGATGGTGGCGAAGGTCACGGCGGAGAGGAAGCCCAGCAGCAGGTTACCTCCCACTGCCTGGGCCAGGTGCATGACCACCATGTTGCCCCCGCCCAGCAGCTTGCCTCCCGCTTCCCCGCCCTCGAAGAACCGGGGCTGCTGGCTGACGATCACGATCGACGCCAGGCCCAGCAGGAAAATGACATTGAAGAAGTAGCCGATGAACCCGGTGGCGTAGAGCACCGACTTGCGCGCCTCCCGGGCATCGCCGACGGTGAAGAAACGCATCAGGATGTGCGGCAGCCCGGCGGTGCCGAACACCAGCCCCAGGCTCAGCGATAGCGCGGTCAACGGGTCGGCCAGCAAGCCACCAGGGGCCAGCAGGCGTTCGCCCAGGGCATGGCTATCCATCGCCTGGCTGACCAGCCTGTCATAGCTGAAGTCGAATTCGCGCATCGCCAGGAACAGCACCAGCGAGCCGCCGACCAGCAGCAGGAATGCCTTGACGATCTGCACCCAGGTGGTTGCCACCATACCGCCGAAGGTCACATACAGCATCATCAGCGCACCGACGATCACCAGGGCGATCTGGTAGTCCAGGCCGAACAGCAGCCTGATCAACTGCCCGGCCCCGACCATCTGCGCCACCAGGTAGAAACACACCACGGTCAGCGAGCCGATGGCGGCCATGGTGCGCACCTTGCCCTGGTCGAGACGGTACGAGGTGATGTCGGCGAAGGTGAAGCGGCCCAGGTTGCGCAGCCGCTCGGTCATCAATAGCAGCAGTACCGGCCAGCCCGCGAAGAAGGCGATGAGATAGATGTAGCCATCCATCCCGGAGCTGTAGATGAGCGCGGTGATTCCCAGCAGCGTGGAGGCGGACATGTAGTCGCCGGCCAGCGCCAGGCCGTTCTGCCAGCCCCGGATACCGCCACCGGCGCTATAGAAATCCGCCGTCGAATGGGTCCGTCGCGCCGCCCACCAGGTGATGCACAGGGTGAACAGCACGAACACCATGAACATGCCGATGGCATGCAGGTTGAGCGGCTGGCGCTGGCCAGCGTCCAACGCGGGCGAGGCCAACAGCAGGCCGGAGTGCAGCGACAACGCCAGGGGAAGGAGCTTCTTCATGCGCCCCGCTCCTCTTCCAGCCCAGCGACCAGAGCCTGGGTCAGGCGATCGAATTCGCCGTTGGCGCGGTACACATAGAGCGCCGACAAGGCACAGAAGAACACGAACAGGAACACGCCGGCCGCGACCCCGAAGGTCATGTTCGAGCCCTGCGCCAGACGCCTGGCAATCAGCTCGGGGCAGAACGATACCAGCGCGATGTAGCCGTGGAACGTGGCCAGGATCAGCAGGAGCAGGCTCAGGGTGAAACGGTTTCGGCGCGCCACCAGTTGCTGGAACCGGGCACTGGCGCGGATACGCGCGTATAGCAGGCTGGACATGGGACACCTCGGGCAACCTAGTTATTGTTATGGAATGTGCGGGTGCGGCAGCGCCATCAGCGGCCGGCGTCGCCGGCCTCCTCCTCCTGCCGGGCCCACTCGCGCAGGACGAACTTCTGGATCTTGCCGGTGGCGGTCTTGGGCAGTTCGGTAAGCGTCACATGCCGCGGCGCCTTGAAGTGCGCCAGGCGCTCGCGGCACCAGCGGACCAGATCGTCACCCGTGGTTCTGGGTAAGGCATCCGCCCGCAAGGCGACGAACGCGTGGGGTGTCTCGCCCCAGCGCGAATCCGGGCGCGCCACCACCGCGGCCTCGACCACCTCGGGGTGCTGGTAGAGCACTTCCTCGATCTCCAGCGAGCTGATGTTCTCGCCGCCGGAAATGATGATGTCCTTGGCCCGGTCCTTGATTTCCACGTAGCCGTCCGGGTGCAGCACGGCCAGGTCGCCGGTGTGCAGCCAGCCGTCGGCCAACGCGGCGCGGGTGGCCTCGGGGTTGTGCAGGTAGCCTTTCATCACGGTGTTGCCCCGCACTACCAGTTCGCCAAGGGTGCGGCCGTCGGCCGGGACCGGACGGCCGGTGTCGGTATCCAGCACTGTGGCCTCCTCGAGCATCGGGTGGGCGACGCCCTGGCGGCTCATGAACTGGGCCCGGGCCTCCAGCGGCAATTCGTCGACCCCCGGCTGCCACAGGCACAGGGTGCTGGGGCCGTAGCTTTCGGTCATGCCGTAGGCGTGGGTGATGCTGAAGCCGCGTGCTTCCATGGCGGCGATGACCGCGCTGGGCGGCGCGGCGCCGCCGGTGATCACCGATACCGGCACGGCAGGGACGCTGGCATGCTCGGCATGGATCAGCATCGACATCACCACCGGCGCGGCGCTCAGGTGGGTCACGGCATGCTCGGCAATCGCAGCGTTGATCGCATCAGGCTGGACCTTGCGCAGGCACACATGGGTGCCACCGGACAACGTCACCGCCCAGGTATGGCTCCAGCCGTTGCAGTGGAACATCGGCAAGGTCCACAGGTAGACGCTGCGCGGCCCCAACTGGAAGATCAGCGCGCCGGCGCAGGCGTTGAGGTAGGCGCCGCGGTGATGCAGGACCACGCCCTTGGGATCCCCCGTGGTGCCGGAGGTGTAGTTGATGGCGATCGACTGCCATTCGTTCTGCGGCGCACTCAGCGGCCGCCCGGGGTCGCCCTGGGCCAGAAACGCCTCATAGTCCAGGTCGTGGGCGAGGTCGGCGCGCTCGGCCTGATCATCGTCGATGCCCACCAGCAAGGGCGGCGCATCGAGCATGGCCAGCGCCTGCTGGGCCACGGCACCGAACTCACGGTCGCAGATCAGCACCCTGGCCGCGCAGTGGCGCAGGATGAAGGCGATGCTGCGTGCCTCCAGGCGGATGTTGATGCATACCAGCACCGCCCCGGCACCGGGTACGCCATAGTGGGCCTCGAGCATTTCCGGGATATTCGGCGCCAGTATCGCCACCCGCTCGCCCGCTTGTACGCCGACCCGCTCCAGGGCACTGGCGAGGGCGCAACTGCGCTCGTGCAACTGGCGGTAGCTGTAGCGCCTTGCGCCATAGACCACCGCATCGCGCTGCGGGTACACCTGCGCGGCACGCTTGAGGAACGACAGCGGCGACAGCGGGACATGGTTGGCTTCGTTGGGAGCAAGCTCGTGCTCGAGGGTAGGAACCATCATGGCAGCCACCTCATCGACACATTGCTCCGGTCTTGCACGCACATACATACCTCCTGTTCTTGTTGTTATTGCGCCAGGGCGCGTTACAGGCTGCTGCACAGGTGGCCGCCATCGACCACGATCTCGGCGCCGCTCATGGCCCGCCCGGCATCGCTGGCGAGCAGCAGCAAGGCGCCGTCCAGGTCCGCCGGCACGCTGAAGCGGCGGCTGGGGATACGCGAGCGCAACTTGTCGCCGGCCTCGCTGGCCAGGAAGGCCTCGTTCAGGTCGGTCATCACGTAGCCGGGCGCCAGGGCATTCACCCGGATGCCATGGCGCGCCAACTCCAGCGCCATGGCGCGGGTCAGGTGGGCCAGGCCGGCCTTGGCCGCCAGGTAAGGGCCGACGGCACCGGCCACACGGCTGGCGAGGATCGAAGTGACATTGATCAGGCTGCCGCCCTTCCCCGCCGCGACCATGCGCCGGGCACTTTCCTGGGCCACCGCCCAGGCGCCCTTGAGGTTGGTGTCGAGCACGCGGTCCCAGCTTTGATCGTCGCAGGCCAGCAAGGGCTGGCTGTCGCTCACCCCCGCATTGTTGACCAGCACATCCAGCGGGCCGGCGGCATCGAGCACCCGGCAGATATCCTCACGGCAGGTCACATCGAGGGCAAAGGCCTGCGCCCGCCCTCCCGCCACCTCGATGGCCTCCACCAGCGCCTGCAGCGGCGCCTGGCGCCTGGCGGTCACCACCACCTCGGCGCCTGCGGCGGCCAGGGTCATGGCGAAGTGGCGGCCAAGGCCGCTGGAGGCTCCGGTCACCAGGGCGCGGCGCCCGTTGAGGGCGAACAGTCGGGCAAGGTTCGGTTGCATCAGTGGGCCTCCAGGCGCTGGTCGAGCAGCTTCTTCGCCAGGCTCATGCGGTGCACCTCGCTCGGGCCGTCATAGATGCGGAACGGGCGAATGTCGCGGAAGATCCGCTCCACCACGGTGTCTCCGGTCACCCCGCGCCCGCCCAGTACCTGGACGCAACGGTCGACCACCCGCCACAGCGCTTCGGCGCTGATCACCTTGGCCATGCTCGAATCGACGTTGGCGCGCCGGCCCTGGTCGAGCACCCAGGCGCAGTGCCACACCGCCAGGCGCACCACGTGCAGGTCCATCATGTTGTCGGCCAGCATGAAGCCCACACCCTGGTGCTCGCCCAGCGGCTTGCCGAAGGCGTCGCGGGTGCGCGCATAGTCGCAGGCGATGTCGTGGGCACGGCGCGCGGCGCCGAGCCAGCGCATGCAGTGGGTCAAGCGCGCGGGCGCGAGGCGCACCTGGGCATAGCGGAAGCCCTTGCCGATCTCGCCGAGCACATCGCTCGCCGGAATACGCAGGTTGTCGAAACGCAGCTGCCCGTGGCCACCGGTGAAGCAGCTGTCCAGCGAGTCCAACTGGCGCTCATGGGTGATGCCGTCGCGTTTCATGTCGGTCAGGAACATGGTCGCTGTACCATCCTCCATGCGCGCCATGACGATGCCGAAGTCGGCGCCTTCTGCGCCGGTGATCAGCCACTTGCGGCCATTGATCAGGTAGTCGTCGCCATCGCGGATGGCGGTGGTGCGCAGCATCGAGGGGTCCGAGCCTGAGCCTGGCGCAGGCTCGGTCATGGCGAAGCAGGAACGGGCATGGCCCTGGACCAGCGGGCGCAACCAGCGGTCTTTCTGCGCCTCGGTGGCGACCACGTCCATCAGGTGGATGTTGCCTTCGTCCGGGGCATGGATGTTCAGCGCCACCGGGCCCAGCGGCGAGTAGCCGGCCTCTTCGAAGACGATCGCCTTGGCCACGTGGCTCAGCGCCAGGCCACCCATTTCGCGGCTGGCGTGGGGCGTCAGCAAGCCGGCCGCGCGGGCGCGGGCCACCAGGTCCTGGCGCAGGGCGTCGCTGGGGCCGTGGCTGTCCTGGCGGGGGTCGTTCTCGAGCGGGATGACCTGTTCGGCGATGAAGTCTCGGGTCTTGGCCTGCAAGGCGAGCAGTTCGTCCGGGAGGGTGAAGTTCATGGTTGTCCTTCTGGGTGCTTGTCTGTCGGGAATGAGATGGCTGACGCCGTTCAGGGCAAGGCCTTGGGATTGCTGATGGCCAATCGGGCGAGGGTGACCTGGCGCAATGTCTCGACCAGGGTTCTATGGTTTTGCGGGGCGTCATGGCTGCCCAGGCGAATGGCCCGTGCCAGTTGGCGGCGCAGGTCGGGCAAGGCTGCGGGCGCCTCGTCGACCAAGGCGGCCAGACGTGTCCGCTCCTGGTCCTCGGCCAGAGCCCCCAGGCGGCTTTCGCGGGCTGCGATGGCCATGGCATTGGCGATCATCAGGGCCGGGTAACGCAGCTCGCCGGGCAGCGCTGGCAGCAGTTGCTCCAGAAGCGTCGAGCGAGCGATGTCGAGCAGTTCATGGGCATCGGGCTGGGTCATGGCGCTTCGGCTCCGGTCATGTGCAGGATGTCGAGCTCAAGCTCCGGCAGCAGTCGTGCGGTCAGTGCCAGCTCAATGGACGGCTCTTCGCCGGACAGGTGGCGCTGGCCTTGCTGCAGGGCGATCACCGCCCAGCGCAGGGTGGCCATGACCTGCCAGTAGTGCAGTTGGCTGCGCTCGATACGCAGCGGAGACACCTCGTGGTAGCCCCCCAGGAAGTCCTCCAGTTGGCCGATACCGCCGGCCTCGAGGTCTGGGCGGGTGAAGCGCCAGCAGCGGGCGGTGAACCAGCCTAGGTCCTCGCAAGGGTCGCCCCAGCCGGTGAACTCCCAGTCGAGTACGGCTTCGAGTCCCTGTTCGCTGGCCAGGTAGTTGCCGGTGCGGTAGTCACGGTGCAACAGACACAGGGTGCCGTTGTGCGGTGCGTGCAGCTCGCACCAGCGCAGGCCCCACTCCAGCACCGGGTAGGCATCGGCGAGGGTGTCGAGGTAGCGGCGATAGGCGTCGATGATCGCCAAGGCCGGTGAGCGGGTTGGCATCGGCAGGAAATCCAGCGCGGCGCACGGCGGGCGAACCTGATGCAGGCGCGCCAGGTTGGCGCCAAGCTGCGCCGCCAGCTGCGCCCGGCCCTGGGTGCCGGCGCCGGCGCTGAGCAAGCGACCGGCGGCGACACCCGGCACGTACTCCATCAGGAAGAACACCCGCCCATGCACGCGCATATCGCGGCACAGCCACAGCGGGCGCGGTACTTTCACTCCGGCCTGATGAACCACTTGCAGCACCGCGAACTCCTGTTCGCGGTCAAGGCTGGCGGGTAGCGCGGAAAGCGCATCGCTGCGCAGCACCCAACGCCGGGCGCCAGCCCAGGGGCCGCCTTCGATCAGCAGGTCCAGCAGCCAGTTTTCCTGGATGGCGCCGCCGCTCAGGCGCTGGCGTGCCTGGATGACCACCCGCTTCGCTGCGGCGTGCTCGCGGATGAACTCGACCAGTGGCTGGTCGTCCGGGGCCACGAATGTCTCGCCGTCCCGTACGGTCGTAGGAGGAGTGCTCATGGGGTTGTAGGGCCTGCCTGTAGTCATGTTGTCAGACAGCTTTAGCAACGCCTGGGCCAATTTTCGGGATATGCCTGTAACCCGCGCGCTCTCTGGCGCCAGGCTTTTCCATGGCGCTCGACGAAGCAATCCGGGTTTCACTTTTGCAACGAACTGATTCAGTATCGAAACAATTCAATCCTGAACAGGTTTCGACATGCGTCCTCCCCTTTCCCAGGTCGTCGTGCTGGTCAGTCACCTTCAACGACCTCGGCAGCGCAGTCGCCTCGCCAGCCTGGTGGCCGGCCTGGCGGCGGGCTACCCGGACGTCCATATCGAGGTGCTCGACACCTCGGTATCCGAAGCCCTGCAAACCGCCCGCGATCTCGAACAGCGCGGCAAGGCCGACGTGTTCGTCTGCGCTGGCGCCACTGCCGCCTACCTGCGTAGACACCTGGCACGTCCGGTTCTGACGATGCGCGTTGGCGGCGGAGACCTGTTGCGTGCGCTGGAGCAAGCCCGCGAACACTCCTCCCATGTCGCCCTGCTCAGCTACAACCGCATCGACCGGGACCTGCAAGCCATGCGAACGCTGTTCACGGTGCAGGTTCACCAGGTTGCCTACACCACCCTGGAAGAGGCTCGCCAGGCTGTCCTGGAGGTAGCCCGGCTGGGTTGCCGCAGCATCATCGGCTCGTCGACGGTGGTGGAGCTGGCGGAACAGGCAGGCCTGCACGGCGTGCTGTCGCTGAGCGAAGACACTGCGCGCAAGGCGCTCGAGGAAGCCATGGGAGTCCTCGACAGCCAGCGCCTGGAGATCGCCAAGCGGCGGCATCTGGACGCGGTGCTGCAACACATTCCAAGCGGTGTGGCAGCGGTCGACAACCAGGGTGTGGTGCAATCGCTCAACCCTGCCCTTGCCCAGTTGCTGGAGTTGCCGGTCAGCTCGGCTCTGGGTCGACCGTTACAGCAGCTATGCCCGGAGCTTGACCTGCAACAGGCGCTAGAGGATGGCGGTGGCGAGGAAAACCGGGTGATCCGGCTGGGCTCGCACGCCGTGGTCAGCAATCTCCTGCCGATCCTGGAGAATGGCGAGCGTACCGGCCTGGTGCTCACCTGCCAGGACATCACCGCCGTGCAGCGCGCGGATCAACGCATCCGCTCCACTCGCCGTCCAGGTGCCTTCACCGCGCGTTACCGGCTCGAACAACTCAACGGCGCGAGCAAGGCCAACCGTGAGATGTTGCAACTGGCCAAGCGCTTTGCCGCCAGCCATTCGACCATCCTGATCACTGGCGAAAGCGGCACCGGCAAGGAACTGCTCGCCCAAGGGATCCATAACGAGAGCCCTCGCCGGCACGGGCCTTTCGTCGCCATCAACTGCGCGGCGTTTCCCGAGTCGCTACTGGAAAGCGAACTGTTCGGCTACGAGGAAGGCGCCTTCAGCGGTTCGCGCAAAGGCGGCAAGCCCGGCCTGTTCGAGGCGGCGCACCGTGGCACGCTGTTCCTCGACGAGATCGGCGACATGCCTGTGTCGCTGCAGACTCGCCTCCTTCGTGTATTGCAGGAGCGAGAGGTCTTGCGCCTGGGCGGCACCGAGCCGATCTCCATCGACGTGCGCATCGTCGCCGCCACCCACAAGGACCTGGGGGCCGCCATGAAGGATCGCGAGTTTCGCACCGACCTGTATTACCGGCTGAATATCCTGCGCTTGCAGACCACCCCCCTGCGCGAGCGGCCCGAGGACATCCCTCTGATTTGCCAGGGAATCAGCCAGCGCCTGCTGGTCCAGGGCCAGCCACCGGGTGCCGCAGGCATAACGACGCTCCTGCTACCCTACCTCGTCCGCCATTCCTGGCCCGGAAACGTCAGGGAACTGGAGAATGTCATCGAACGGGCGATGCTCTCCGCCAGCGAAATCTTCCATGAGCACGGCGTGGATGAGCATTACCTGGCTCGCGTGCTGCCCGAGCTATTCGAAGGCCAGCCTCAGCCCAGGTCCCGGAAAGAGCCATCGCGCACAAAGGATTTGCACGCCATCGGCAAAACCGCGCAGTTGCGCTACATACAGGAGACGCTGGACAGCTGCCAGGGCAGCCTTGACGAGGCTGCGCGTCGGCTCGGGATCAGCCGGACCACGCTGTGGCGGCGGCTTCGTTCGGCACGCTGAGCAAAACGATGCGCCTGGGCGATGCGGAACTCGCCCAGGCATGGACGCGGCCGGTGCCGTGAAACTCAATTGATCAGCGGAACCTGCTTGCCGATCTGCAACGCCTCCAGCGCGTCCAGTTGCGCTTCGATCTGCAGGAAGCGCATGGCCCGCCGAGGTGACATCTTCTCGGCCACTTCCTGCACGTACCGGTGCAGCACGGCCAGCTGTTTCTCCTGCAATCCCCGATAGAGGTCGACCATCCTCGAAGCTTCCGCGTCGGTAATGCTGCCGGAACCATAGGCGCGGGCATATTCGAGCAGGAGCTGGAATGTCTCCTTGTGCAGGCTGTCCGTCTCGCCTCGGTAGCGTGAATAGATCGGCCAGAACGTCTCGGCTTCGGTACCGTCCAGCGCCATGTTTGCCTCGACCATCCGTTTGCGCTTGTAGTTGATGGTTTCCAGCTGGTTCCTGATCTTTTCCTTGTGCTCGTTCATCACCTGCTCGACCGATGGCAGGGGTTCGTCGGCATGAGCGGCAAGGGAAAGGGTCGCGACCAGGGTGGCCACGAAAAGCAAGCGCCTGGACATCGGCGTTCTCCTTCTGGGTTGATCGAATGGATTCATGTTGCCGCGGTGCGATGCGACATCAACGGGCCCCGCTCCTCAGGGCGATCCTGGGCGCCCACTCCAGCCATTCGTCATTGGCCGAATCGAACAGGGCGAAGGTCTGCCCCGGCTTGGCGGGCTCGCCCATCTGCGCATTGTTCGGGGTGGCGAAGGCAATGCCGCCCTCCATCAGCGCCTCCATCGACTCGGTGCGTAGCGACAGGCCCTTGAACAGGCTGGCGTCGACGCCGAAGCCGCTGGCATTCCAGAAACGGCTGCCGGTACGCACCAGCGGTACGTAGCGCGGTTCGATGAGGATGCTGATCAGCACCCGGTCGGCCTGTTCGCCCAAGGCCAGGTCGACGACCTTGCCCACCGGGATCTGCCGGTAGGTCACCAGGTTGCCCGGCTTGATCGAGCCCTTGCGCGGCGCACTGAGGGTCAGCCGCAGGCCGTTTTCCCGACCCAGCAGGTTGGGCGCTTCGGCGAGAGTCTGGAAGCGTGCCTGGCGCTCGCCCGGCGTGCTCGACGGCAGCGCCTCGATGTAAGGGCCGCTGACCAGGGTTCCGAGGTTCTCGGTACGCAGCAGGCCGAGCGCCGGACGCACCACCCAGAAGCGGGTTCCGCTGCGGGCGACGCGCTCGCCGGCGGAAGTCAGGCGGGCCTTCATCAGTACCCCGGAGAGGTCCGGGTTCAGCTCGACGCTTTCGATCTTGCCGATGTCCAGGCCCTTGAAGCGGATCGGCGTGCCTTCGCGCAGGCCGTCGGCATTGTCGATGCTCAGCTGGATTTCCACGCCACGGGCCATCGCCGCCTCCTCGCTGTCGAAGAGGGTGAAGCGACGCACCTTGGTCACGGTCGGCGCCTTCGGATCGAGGGTGTCGAAGGAAATCCCGCCGGTGATCAGGGTCTGTAGCGACTCGCTCTTCACCTGCACGCCGCTGAGGTTGCCGGTCAGGGTGATCCCGCTGGAGTTCCAGAAGCGCGTCGAGGTATTCACCAGGTGCGCGTACTCCGGCTCGATGTGTACACCCACCACCACTCGCTGGCGGTCGCGCGACAGCTGGTAGCTCTGCACGCTGCCGACGCGGACCTGGCGGTAGAGGATCGGCGCGCCGATATCGATCGAGCCGAGCTTGTCGCTGGTCAGCACCAGGTGCAGGCCGGGCGCGTCGGTGTTCAGCGGCGGCGCTTTCGGGCGGATGGTGAACTCGCGACTCGGCGCGCCGCTCTTGGCGAAGCGCACGTCGATATAGTTACCTTTCACCAGGGCCTCGAGGCCGGTGATGCCGGCCAGGGAGATGCTTGGCTTGACGGTCCAGAACTCGGTGCCTTCCAGCAGCATGTCCTCGACCCGCGGATCCATCGCCAGGTCGGCAGTGGCACTGCTGTAGTCCTTGTCCATGTCGATCGACTTGACCAGGCCGACCTGCACGCCGTTGAACATCACCGGGGTGCGGCCCGGATCGATACCACTGACGTCGTTCATCTTCAGCTTCACGCGCAGACCGGCCTGGGCCGCGTCGTAGTCGTCGTACAGGCGGAACGGCTTGCTCGGATCGGTCGGCGGGCTGTCGCCTCGACTATCGGAAGTAGCGAAAGCGATGCCGCCGGCCGCCAGGGTCAGCAACGATTCGCTACGCACCTTGAAGCCGGACAGGCCACCGGAAATGGAGATGCCGCTGGCGTTCCAGAATCGCGTGTGCTTGCGCACCAGGTCGGCGTAGGCCGGCTCGATGTGCACCTTGATCTCGATGGTCCTCTGGTCATCGCCCAGCTGGAAGCTCTTCACCTGGCCGACCTGGATCTGCCGGTAGAACACCGGGCTGCCCTGCTCCAGGGAGCCCAGGCGATCGGCCTTGAGGGTCAGGTGCAGGCCGGGCAGCCTGTCGGAAAGGGGGGGCGGCTGCTTCAGCGCGGTGAAGTTGCGTTCTTCCTTCTCGCCCTTCACCGGATCGACCGCGATGTAGACTCCAGAGACCAGGGTTTCCAGGCCGGTGACGCCAGCCAGGGAAACCCGCGGCTTGACCAGCCAGAAGCGGGTACCCTTGCTCAGGTACTGGCGCGCCTCCTTGTCCATTTCGATGGTGGCCACCACGCCCTTGATATCTTCGCTGACATCCAGCGCGACGACCTTGCCGACCGCGATGCCCTTGTACAGCACCTCGGTCTTCTTCGCCTGGATGCCATCGCTGCTCTCGAAGCGCACCTGGATCAGCACCCCTGCCTGGTCGTAGGCGCGCCAGCCCAGCCAGGCCCCGATAGCCAGGGCCACCAGCGGCAGCACCCAGATCGCCGACCAGTTCGAGGTCTTGTGTTTCTTCGGGCTTGGCAAATCACTCATTCTCGTCGTCCAGATTGGTGTTGTCCCAGATAAGCCGGGGGTCGAACGTCACGGCGGCGAGCATGGTGAGCACCACCACGCTGGCGAAGGCGGCGGCGCCGAGATTGGCCTCGATGCTCGCCAGGTTGCCGAAATTGACCAGCGCCACGAGGATGGCGATGACGAAGATATCGAGCATCGACCAGCGCCCGACCCATTCGATGAAGCGGTACATCATGATTCGCTGGCGGGCCGACATCGGCTGGTGCCGCTGCACCGAATAGAGCAGCAGGGCGATGCCGACCAGCTTGAAGGTGGGGACGACGATACTGGCGACGAACACCACCAGGGCGATGGGAAGCATGTCGGCCTGGATCAGGGTCACGACCCCGCCCATGATGGTCGCCGGGGAGCCCTTGCCGAGCATGTTGACGGTCATGATCGGCAACAGGTTGGCGGGAACGTAGAGAATCATCGCCGAGATCAGCAACGCCCAGGTACGGGCGATGCTGCTCGGCCGCCGAGGATGCAGCTTCGCGCCGCAGCGACTGCAACGCGGATGCTCGTTCCCGTCGGCGCGATTCAACTGGTGGCACTCGCCGCAGACCAGAATGCCGGCATCGATCGCACGCATTATCGTTCTCCAGGATCTCTGCCGGGACGGTGATGGTTTGTCGTCGTCCAGCACGGCGGCCAACCTGTGCCTTGCCCGGCAGGGAATGGGCACGGGGAAACCACCTGTCGGGGGAGGCTGCCGTCGGAAGACGATTCTGTTCGGGGCGTTACAGCGATGGCATGGGTTCGGCCACTCACGCGCATCAGTTGTCCGCTCGGCTCGATCTGGCCAGGCTGGGCCGGACTCGCTATTCATGCCGCTTGGACGACGATCGAGCGCTGGGATCGCATGATGCTTATATAGTTCACATGAGTCAATATTGTCTCATGTGTTTTTCACCATCGCGCTATACGGAGCCAAGCGGCGATCCTGCCAGGGAGGCATCATGGCATTCGCCACGGAAGGAAGGACCCCCGGAGAGATTGTGGCGCGCCTCCTGTCTCATGCCGATGCAAGTGGCGGTATCGGACGAGAATCCCTCGACACCGAGAAGCGGCTTTTCCGCGTCCAGGCATGGGACGATAGGAGCGCTCGGGTAGCCCTGGATCGATACTCGCTTTGCTCATTCGGGGTACAGGCAGGAACACCGGCGGGCCTCTTCCGGGGCTCCTCCAGTGTCCTGCTGCACACCTCTGAGGCTTCGATATCCTCCGAACCTCGTCTTTGCCCGGTTCCTCTTTCAGTCAATCGCCGCCCGCGTCTCAACCCCGTCCACCAACCGCGCAATCCCCAATGGGTTGCCATCCTTCAGCGCTTCCGGCAGCCACGCGTCCGGGTAGTTCTGGTAGCACACCGGGCGCAGGAAACGGTCGATGGCCAGGGTGCCCACCGAGGTGCCGCGGGCGTCCGAAGTGGCCGGGTACGGGCCGCCGTGGACCATCGCGTCGCAGACTTCCACGCCGGTCGGGTAGCCGTTGAGCAGCAGGCGCCCTGCCTTCTGTTCCAGTAGCGGTACCAGGTCGGCGAAGGACGCCAGGTCTTCCGCTTCGGCGATCAGGGTCGCGGTGAGCTGCCCGTGCAGCCCATGCAGCGCGCGCTTCAGTTCGGCGTGGTCGGCGACCTCGACGACCACGCTGGCCGGGCCGAAGACTTCTTCCTGCAGCAACTCGTCGCCCTCCAGCAGCAGGCTGACGTCCGCCTGGAACAGTTGCGGCCGGGCCTGGCGGCCCTCCTGCGGTTGCCCGGCGAGATGGCGGACGCGCGGGTGGGCGTGCAGCGCCGCCAGGCCTTTTTCATAGCTGGCCAGCGTGCCGGCATTGAGCATGGTCTGCGCCGGCTGGTCGTCCATGCGGGCGGCGAAGCGTTCGAGGAACGCCGAGAATTGCGCAGAGTGGATGCCGATGACCAGCCCGGGATTGGTACAGAACTGGCCGCAGCCGAGCACCACCGAGGCACTCAGTTCGTCGGCCACGGCCTCGCCGCGCTTCTTCAGCGCCGCCGGCAGCAGCACCACCGGGTTGATGCTGCTCATCTCGGCGAACACCGGGATCGGTTGCGCCCGGGCGGCCGCCATGTCGCAGAGGGCGCGGCCGCCCTTCAGCGAACCGGTGAAGCCGACCGCCTGGATCGCGGGGTGGCGGACCAGCCGCTCCCCTACTCCGCCGCCGTAGATCATGTTGAACACGCCCGCCGGCATGCCGGTGCGCTCGGCCGCGCGGAGGATCGCCGCGGCGACCCGTTCGGCGGTGGCCATGTGTCCGCTGTGCGCCTTGAACACCACCGGGCAGCCGGCGGCCAGGGCCGCGGCGGTATCGCCGCCGGCGGTGGAGAACGCCAGGGGGAAGTTGCTCGCGCCGAACACCGCCACCGGGCCGAGGCCGATCCGGCACTGGCGCAGGTCGACGCGTGGCAGCGGCTTGCGTTCGGGCCGGGCGCGGTCGATGCGCGCGCCATGGAAGTCGCCGCGCCGCAGGACTTCGGCGAACAGGCGCAGCTGGCCGCTGGTGCGGCTGCGTTCGCCCTGGATGCGCGTGGCCGGTAGCGCGGTTTCACGGCAGACGATGGCGACGAAATCAGCGTCCAGCGCGTCGAGTTCGGCGGCGATGGTATCGAGGAATTCCGCGCGGCGGCTGGCCGGCAGTTGCCGGTAGTGCGGGTAGGCGCTGGCGGCGGCTTCGGCGGCGGCGTCCACTTCTTCCGGGGTGGCTTGCACGAAGCGGTACGGCAGCGCCTCACCGCTGGCGGCGTCGAGGCTTTGCAGGAAGAGCGTGCCGGCCGCGCTGCGGGCGCCGCCGATGAAGTTGTGTCCGAGGATGGCTGTCATGTCGACCTCATACAGGGGAAGCCCCGCCGGGGATGGCCGGCGGGGTTGGAGCCAAGGCTCCGCAGGAATGAAGGAAACCGTGCCGCGGGTTTCTCGTGGAGCTCCGGCCTATGCACGGCGGTGGGGCTTCAGAGCGCTACCACCCGCCCCGGCGTCAGTGCGGTCTCGACGGCGGCGATGCCATTGCGCAGCGGCGCGCCGAACTCGGCCATGGCGATCTCGAAGACATCCCCCGGAGCAGCCTTGATCCCGTCGGCGAAGGACAGCGTGGCGGTACCGAAGTAATGCACGTGGACGTCGCCCGGACGGAGGAACTGCGCGTACTTGAAATGGTGGTACTCGAGGTTCTCCAGGCTGTGGCACATGTTGTCCTCGCCGGAAAGGAACGCCTGCTGCCAGAGCACTTCGCCGTCGCGCAGGATCCGGCTCTCGCCCTGCAGGTGGCGCGGCAGTTCGCCGACTCGCAGCTCCGGCCCGTAGCAGCAGGCGCGTAGCTTGGAATGCGCCAGGTACAGGTAGTTGCGGCGCTCCATCAGGTGGTCGGAGAACTCGTTGCCCAGGGCGTAGCCGAGCCGGTAAGGCCGGCGGTCATCGCCGATCAGGTAGAGCCCGACCAGCTCCGGTTCCTCGCCGGCGTCCTCGGCGAAGGCCGGTAGCGGGAAGTCCGCGCCGGGTCGCACGACGATGCCGCCGTCGCCCTTGTAGAACCATTCAGGCTGCGCGCCGACCTGGCCCGCCGGTGGCTTGCCGCCCTCCAGGCCCCACCTGAAGATGCGCATGGTGTCGGTCAGCGCGGTCTCGTCGCCCTGGTTCTGCTGGTGCATGCGGTCGCGCGTCGCGGCGCTGCCCAGGTGGGTCAGGCCGGTGCCGCTGACCAGGCAATGGGCCGGGTCGTCATGATCCAGCGGCGGCAGCACCCTTCCCTCCTCCAGCAACCCGGCATAGTCCGGGCCTGGCTCGCTGCCTCGGCGCAGCACCTCGTCGTGCAGGCCGCTGCCCGCGCGAATCGCCGCCAGCCCCAGTTCGCGCGTGCTGCGCACGCCGCGCAGCACCTGTATCCCGGCGCCTTCGACGACGCCGACCCGGCGCTGCCCTGCCCGGTCCTCGAATTGAATCAGCCGCATCTCGGCTCCTCCTGTGGGCTCCGACTATCACTCGATGATGATGAAATCCTTGAGGTGCTCTTCGGATATCTCCAGGCCCAGGCCGGGCTTGTGGTCGTCCAGCTGGATATAGCCGTCGACCGGCTGCGGCTCGCCCTTGAACACGTAGTAGAACAGCTCGTTGCCGACCTCGACGTCGAACACCGGGAAGAACTCGGCCATCGGCGAGGCGGTGCTGGCCATGGTCAGGTGATAGTTGTGCAACTGTCCGGCGTGCGGGATCACCGGCACCGACCAGGCCTCGGCCATGGCGTTGATCTTGCGCGCGGCGGTGATCCCGCCGACGCGGTTGGTGTCGTACTGGATGACGTCCACCGCGCGGCGCTCCAGCAGGTCCTTGAAGCCGTGGCCGGTGAATTCGTGCTCGCCGCCGGAGATCGGCATGATCCCCATCTTCTTCAGCTCGACGTAGCCCTCGATGTCATCGGCGATCACCGGCTCCTCCAGCCAGCGCGGTTCGAACTCGGCGAGCTTCGGCAGCATCCGCCGGGCGTATTCCAGGGTCCAGCCCATGTAGCATTCGAGCATGATGTCGATGTCCGGCCCGGCCAGTTCGCGTAGCGCGCGGACCTGCTCGATGTTCCTGCGCATGCCCGCCGGGCCGTCCTTGGGGCCATAGCCGAAGCGCATCTTCAGCGCGGTGAAGCCCTGGTTCAGGTAGCCCTGGGCCTCTTCGAGGAAGGCGTCGAGGTTGTCGTTGGCGTAGAGCTTCGAGGCGTAGGTCCAGATCTTCTCCTTGGTGCGGCCGCCGAGCAGCTTGAACACCGGCTTGTTCACCGCCTTGCCCATGATGTCCCAGATCGCCAGGTCCACCGCCGAGATGGCTGCCATGCCGATGCCCTTGCGGCCCCAGGCGTGGGTGCGGCGATACATCTTCTGCCAGATGTACTCGTTGTCGAACGGGTCTTCGCCGATGCAGATCGGCGCCAGGTAGAGGTCGACGATTTCCTTCGCCACGCGCGGCGCCAGGGCGCAGTTGCCGATGCCGACGAGGCCGTCGTCGGTCTCGATCTCCACCACCAGCCAGCCGTGGAAGCGGAACGAGCCCATGGCGTCTCCTTTCTCGAACAGGATGTCGCTGGCATTGGTGCAGAAGTGCGCCTGCGGCGGGACGACCTTGCCCTTCCATTCGAAGACGCGGGTACGGACGGATTTGATTTTCATGTCGCAGCTCCTATCGGTGCGTAGTGTGGGTCAGCCGGCCTGCCGCGCTCGCAGCGGGACGGACGGCGATCCGGAGGTCTTCAGCCGGGCCAGCAGGCAGGCGCCGAGCAGGCCGACGGCGGCCAGGGCGAACATGCCGGCGCGCGGGTCGGCGAACTGGCTTTCCATGAGGGTCTTGAGGTTCGGCGCGACGAAGCCGCCGAGGTTGCCCAGGGAGTTGATCAGGGCGATGCCGCTGGCCGCGGCCGCACCGCTCAGGTAACCGGTGGGAAGGGTCCAGAACAGCGGCTGCACCGAGACGAAGCCGGACGCGGCGAAGCAGAAGGCGATCACCGCCAGGCCCAGGTTGCCGGCCAGCGCCGAGGCGGCGATGCCGGCTGCGGCCATGCCCAGCATGGCCACCGCGAGCTGGCGGTGCAGGCCGCTGCGATCGGCCTGGCGGGTCACCAGGCGCGTTACCACCAGGGCGCAGACCCAGGGAATCGCGGTGATCAGGCCGACGTTCAGGCCGACCTGGCCGTCGAGGAAGCTGGCGATGCGGGTCGGCAGGTAGAACACCACGCCGTACACGCTCATCTGGATGGTGAAGTAGACCAGGCAGAACTTCAGCACCTGGCCGCTGCGCAGAGCGCTGAGGAAGCCGTGCGGGCCGCGTGCCTGTTTGCGGGTGTCTTCTTCGGCCAGCTCGCCTTCCAGCGCCCGCTTCTGCTCGTCGCTCAGCCAGCCGGCATCGCGCGGGCGGTCGACCAGGTAGAAGTAGGCGGCAATGCCGACCAGCGAGGCCAGCAGTCCCTCGGTGACGAACAGCCACTGCCAGTTGGCCAGGCCGAAGATGCCGTGGAACTCCAGCAGCCAGCCGGACAGCGGACCGCCCAGCACCAGCGCCAGCGGCAGGCCGAAATAGAACAGGCCGAGCGCCTGGGCACGGCTGCGCTGCGGGAACCAGTAGGTGAGGTAGAGGATGATGCCGGGGAAGAAGCCCGCCTCGGCGACGCCCAGCAGGAAGCGCAGGACATAGAAAGTCATGGCGTCGTCGGCGAACATCATCGCCGCCGAGACCAGGCCCCAGGTGACCATGATCCTGCACAGCCAGACCCTGGCGCCGAGGCGGTGCAGCATCAGGTTGCTGGGTACCTCGAAGCAGGCATAGCCGATGAAGAAGATGCTCGCGCCGAACGCGAAGGCGGCATCGCCGAGGCCGGTGTCGGCTTGCAGGAAGGCCCGCGCGTAACCGACGTTGGCCCGGTCGATGAAAGCCAGTACATACATCAGGACCAGGAAAGGCAGGAGCCGCAGGCGGCTGGTGGCGATCGCCGAGGACAGCAGCCTGGCGTGGTCGTTCATGGCGCTCATGGAGGGCTTCCTTCTTGTTGTTGTTCGACGCGGAGGCGGCATGGCCGCTTGCGTTGGGCCGACTGTAGCCAGGCCGCTCCCGCGCGGATAATCACTTCTGCGCATTCATCGATAACCCCAGGCAATACCTTTTCACCAATCAGCCAATCGCCGGTTATCGGGCAGCAGCGAGAACGGCCCTGCGCTCAGAGCAGCGGCAGGGAATACGAGAGGATCAGGCGGTTCTCGTCGACATCGGCGGCATGGTTGGACCGCAGCATGGCGTTGCGCCAACGCAGGCCGAGGTTCTTCAGCGGGCCGCTCTGGATCACGTAGGCGACGTCCACGTCGCGTTCCCAGGCGCGGCCGTCGTCCATCGCCTTCGTCCGGGCATGGGCGCCGCTGGCGTAGCGGGCCATGGCGGTCAGCCCGGGAATGCCCAGGGCGACGAAGTCGTAGTCGTAGCGCAGTTGCCAGGAGCGCTCGCCGGCGCTGGTGAAGTTGCGCACCTGGATGTCGTTGACCAACGGCGTGCTGGTGCCGGCGATGTAGAGCATCCCGTCGTCGCCGTACATGCGCTGGTAGCCGGCGCCGAGGCTGTGGCGGCCGCGGGTCGCGCTGAAGAAACCGGTCAGCGCGCGATTCTCCAGATCACCGAGCTTCGCGGCACCTTCGTCGCGCGTGTCGAAGAGCCCGACGCTGGCGCCCAGGCGCCAGCCGCCGAAGCTCTGCTTGTGGCTCAAGCTGTAGTAGTCCTGCCGGTAGATGTCTTGCAGTCGCGCCTGCCACAGCCCGACCTGGCTGCGCTCGGCATTGAAGCGGTACTCCGCGCCCAGGTAGTCGAAACGGTCGGAGAACACCCCGCCGCGCCCATCCACCGAGAGGTCCTGGTGGTCGCTGGAGTTGCGCTGGCTGAGCGAGCGCATCTGCCCGCCGTGCAGGGTCAGGCCGGCGATTTCCCTGGAGGTCAGCATGCCGCCCTGGAAGGTCTGTGGCAGCAGGCGGCCGTCGTTGCGCAGGAGGATTGGCAGTTCCGGCAGCAGTTCGCCGAGCTTCAGCTCGGTATTCGACAGCTTCAGCTTCGGCGCCACGCCCAGTCGCGCGTAGTCGTCCGCGGCGCGTCCGTCGGCGTGGCGTGGCAGCAGCCCGGAGCCGGCACGATCAGGACTGCTGTCGAGCTTCAGGCCGAGCTGGCCGATCAGCTCGACGCCGAGGCCCAGGGTGCCCTGGGTATAGCCGGATTTTGCCTGTAGGAGAAAGCCTTGGGCCCACTCCTCCTGCTTCGACTGCGCCGCGCCGGGCTGGCGGAAGTCGCGATTGAAATAGAGATTGCGCAGGCCGAGGCTGACGCTGGCGTCTTCGATAAAGCCCTCGGCGCCGGCGAGCGACGGCAGGCCGGCCAGCAGGACCGGAGCGAGCGAGGCGGATTTCAGCAGGTTCGGAGCGGAACGGGTCATTGTTGTTTTTCCTTTTCCCAGGCCGAAGCGAGCCGTGGAGCGCTGCGGCTCCAGGCGATGTGTCTCTCGTCGAAGGTGCGACGCCTCCTGCCCCGCCGCGACGGTACAGGGAGGCGCCAGGGAGCGCGTTACGAAGGGGCGGCGCTCTGGTTGTCGCGTCGCATGCAGGCGATCAGGCTTTGTGCCTGCCCATCCGGCAGGCGATCTCGAACGCCTGGCGGGTGGCGCCGACGTCGGCCCTTCCCTGCCCGGCGATATCGAAGGCGGTACCGTGGGCCGGCGTAGCGATGGGGATCGGCAGGCCGCCCTGGACGGTCACGCCGCGGGAGAAGCCCATCAGCTTGATCGCGATCTGCCCCTGGTCGTGGTACATGGTCACCACCGCGTCGAAGGCACGGGCGTCGCCCTGCACCTTGAGGAAAATGGTGTCGGCGGGATACGGGCCGTCGGCGGCGATCCCCTGTTCGCGCGCCTTCTGCACCGCCAGAGCGATGATGTCCAGCTCCTCGCGGCCGAAGCTGCCGTTGTCGCCGTTGTGCGGGTTCAGTCCGCAGACGCCGATGCGCGGCCGCGCCAGGCCGCTGCGGCGCAGCGCGTCGTCGATCAGGCGGATCGCCTCCCCTACCCGCTCCTGGCTGAGCAGGCCCGGCACCTCGGCCAGGGCTACGTGGGAGGTCACCCGCGAGGTCCAGAGGTCGTCGAGGACGTTGAACTCGCAGAACGGGCCGCCGAACCCCAGGCGCTCGGCGAACCAGTGCAACTCGTCGCTGTGGTCCATGCCGGCCATGTGCAGCGAGGTCTTGTTCAGCGGGCCGAAGAGGATCGCGTCGGTCCTGCCGCTGCGGGTCAGTTCGAGGGCCAGCGCGAGGGTTTCCAGGCTGTAGCGGCCACCGACGGCGCTCGCTTCGCTGCGTGGGAACTCGTCCCCGCCCTGGCTGAGCCAGGGATGCAGCAGTGGCGTGGCGTCGGCGAAATCCAGGGTCTCCAGCGCGTCGATGCGTCGGTAGGGGAATTCGCAGCCGGCGATGCGCATGCCGCGGCGCATTTCCGCTTCGTCGGCGATCAGCACGATGTGCGCCTTCTCGCGCACCTCGGTGTCGGCCAGCAGGCGGGCGATCAGTTCCGGGCCGATGCCGGCCGGATCGCCCAGGACCATGGCCAGTCGCGGTAGGGATGGAGCGTTCATGGGGAAGTCCTCGGGTCGGGCGACGCCTGCTGCAGGCGCACGGTGTCGGGTACGGTGCGGTAGATGCGCCGCGCGTTGCTATGGAAAAGCCGTTCCTGGTCGGCGTACGGCAGGTCGACGACGATGCGTTTGAAACCGCCATAGATGTCGTCGAACGAGCCGCACAGGCTGTCCACCGGGAAGTTGCTGGCGAACATCGCCCGCTCGACGCCGAACAGGGCGATGCTTTCGCGGACGATCCAGGCGTTGTCCTCGACGCTCCAGCGCCGGCCGGCCTGGCCGATGCCGGAGATCTTCAACGCCACGTTGGGGCATTCGGCGAAGCGCGCCATGGCCCGTTGCCAGGCGGCCAGCCCCTCCTCGCTGCGATCGGACGGCAGGCCGGCGTGGTTGAGCACGATCAGCGTATCGGGGAAGTCGCGCGCCAGGCATGCGGCCTCGGCGAGGTTCCACCAGGGTGTCTGCAGGTCGAAGTGCAGGCCGTGCCGGGCCAGCTCGGCATAGCCGCGACGCCAGCGCTCGTCGCTCATCAGGCTGCGCAGCTCGCCGACCTGTTGCGGGCGTTGCGGACCGCCGGGCTTGTGGCGGACGCTGCGGACCCGTGCGAAGCCCGCCTGCGCCGCCAGCACCTCGGCGGCGTCCGGCGCGTCCAGCCAGGCCTGCGCCACCACTGCGTGGGGCGCGCCATGGCGTTCGGCGAGGTGATGCACGAAGCGGGTTTCGCCGAGCGGATCGCGCGGGTCCCACTCGGTTTCCACGTAGACCGTCTCGACCACCCGGTGTGCGCCGACGTCGCCGAAGTAGTCCGCCGGCAGGTAGCGGCGCTTGATCGCGCTGTAGTCGCCGTAGCGGAACGGAATCTTGGCGTCCTCCGCGAGCCAGGGGTGGTAGTTCGCCTGCGGGTCCCAGAAATGATGATGGGCGTCGACGATCGGCCCGTCGTACAGCTCAGCCATGCTTTGCCTCGGTCTTGTCCAGGGAAATCAGCAGGGTGCCGACGATGAAGGCTGCCGAGCAGAGGGCGAAGAAGCCCAGCACCGCGGCATATCCGCCCAGGTGTTGCAGCAGCAGCCCGACCAGGATCGGCACGGCGATGCCGCCGAGGCTGCCGGCCATGTTCATCACCCCGCCGACCAGGCCGACCCGGGCCGGAGTGGCGAGCAAGGCCGGAAAGCTCCAGTACAGGCTGCCCCACATCAGGAAGAAGGCAGTCAGCGCCAGCAGGGTCACGGCGGCATAGGCATCTTCCAGGCTCGGCAACAGCAGGAAGGCGACCAGCGCCGCGAGGCCCGAGACCGTCAGCAGGCCCTTGGCCGCCAGGCCGCGGCGCACGCCCTTGCGGATCAGCAGGTCGCAGAGGAAGCCGCCGACCAGGGAACCGACGGCGCCGCAGAGGAAGATGACGAAGGTCGCGGCGCCGATACCCTTGATATCGAAGCCGCGCGCCTGCGCCAGGTAGCTAGGACCCCAGGTCAGCAGGCCGAAGAACACCATGGCCCAACTGGCGCGGCCGAGGACGATACCGACCAGGGAGCGGCCGGCGATGCCCAGTCTTCCGCCGGCCTGGCAGTCCGCTTCGGCGAGCGGGGTGGTGCGGTCGGCGTTGATCCGGTCCAGCTCGGCGGCGTTGACCCCGGGATGCTCGGCCGGGTCGTCGCGCAGGTAGTGCCAGGCCAGCCAGGCCATGGCCAGGGTGGCGATGCCGGCGATGAAGAAGGCGCTGCGCCAGGAGCCGAGCACGGCGATCAGGTAGGCGATGACCAGTCCGCCGAGAGCGACGCCCAGCGGCCCTCCGCAGTCCATCAGCACGGCGCCGCGGCTGCGTTCGCTGGAGCCCAGCCACAGCGAGTTGAGCTTGCCGCCGGAGGGGAACAGCGGCGCTTCCGCCGCGCCCAGGGCGACCCGGGCGAACATCAGCGACAGGCCGCCGCTGGCGAAGGCCGCGAGGGTCTGGAAGGCTCCCCAGAGGCCGGTGGACCAGCCGATCACCCGGCGCGGGCCGTAGCGGTCGATCAGCCAGCCGCCGGGAATCTGCAACAGCGCGTAGGCCCAGAAGAAGCTGCTGAGGATCAGCCCCTGCATGCTCGGCGTGAGCTGGAATTCACCGGCGATGGTGGGCATGGCGATGGACAGCGAGACCCGGTCGACCAGGTTGATCACCGTCAGGGCGAAGACGATGGCGAAGATGCGCCAGCGGACGTTGCTGGGTTTTGCGGCAGTGGCCTTGTCCTGGGCAGGATCAGCCTGGAGCACGGCGGTCTGTGCCTGAGCCATGGGTCGTACCTCTTTTATTGTTGTTCTTGTGCTGCGGAACTGGGTTGGCAGGTCCGGCAGGCCCACTATCCGGCTTTCCATCGATAACCGTCTAATCAAAGCTGCTCATACGGCCATTTCCTACGGTTATCGCTCCAGGTATCCGACATCCGCTTCCACTCATAACCCCAGGCTATCGGTGTATGCCTTATTTTGAGTGGACGCTTATCGGTTCGCTTCGCACACTCCGCTCTACCCATAACAACAATGACAACCAGAGGTCCTCCATGCGTACCGCATATGCGCGCTCCGTCCCCTCCTTCCTGGCCGCTTGCGCCCTGCTCTGCTGCACCGCCCTGCCCGCCCTGGCGGCTGCCTGGAAACCCGAAGAGAACCTGGAGATCGTCGTCGCCGGCGGTCCCGGTGGCGGCACCGACCAACTCGCCCGCCTGGTCCAGTCGGCGATCAGCCAGAACAAGCTGCTCGACGTCAACACCGTGGTGCTGAACAAGGGCGGCGGCAATGGCGCCGAAGCCTTCCTCGACCTGAAGCTGGCCAAGGGCAACGCGCACAAGCTGGTGATCGGCACCAACAATGTCTACCTGCTGCCGCTGGTGGCCCGGCTGGGCTACCAATGGACCGACCTGACGCCGGTGGCAGCGGTGGCCGAGGACGACTTCATCCTCTGGACCTACCAGGCGGCGCCGTGGGCGGACGCCGCGGCGTTCCTCGCCGATCTGAAGAAGGACGCGGCAGGCATGCGCTTCGGCGGCAGCCAGTCGAAGGACGTCGACCAGACTCTAAGCCTGCTGCTCGGCAAGCAGGTCGGCGGCAAGCTGACCTACATCCCCTTCAAGAGCGGCAGCGAGGCGTCCATCCAGTTGGCCGGCAGGCACATCGCCGCCAACCTCAACAACCCGGCGGAAAGCCTCAGCCAGTGGCGCGGCGGCCAGGTCCGGCCGCTCTGCGTGTTCAGCCACGAGCGCATGATCTACACCGCCAAGGTCGCTGCCGAGCAGTCCTGGGCGGACATCCCCACCTGCCACGAACAGGGCCTGGGCATCGACCAGTACCGCTTCCCGCGCACCGTGTTCCTGCCCGGCGGAGTCAGCGACGAGCAGCGCGCCTTCTACGTCGAGTTGATGCGCAAGGTCAGCCAGACCGCCGAGTTCAGGGACTATGTCGAACGCTCGGCGCTGGCGCCGACCTTCCTCGCTGGCGAAGACCTAGTGAGCTACATCGAGAAGGACCGCCAGCGCGTCATCCCGCTGTTCCAGGAAGCCGGCTGGCTTCGCCAGTAACCCGCGTAGCGCGACCAGGAGACGAACATGTCCAGCTCATCCGATGCGCCGCTGGTCGCCACCCGCTGGGTGGAGATCGGCCTGGCGCTGTTCACCGCCGCGCTCGGCGCGATCGTCATGTACGGCAGCCAGGATATCGGCATCGGCTGGGGCGACAGCGGCCCCGAGGCCGGCTATTTCCCCTTCTACATCGGCCTGCTGCTGAGCGCCGCCAGCCTCGGCAACCTGCTCTTGGCCCTGTGCCGCTGGCGGGCGCTGGGTACCTCGTTCGTCGCCCGCACGGCCTTTCGCCGGGTGCTTGCGGTGTTCCTGCCGATCGCCGCCTACGTGGCGGCCATGCCGTTCGCCGGGATCTACCTCGCCTCCGCGTTGTTCATCGCCTGGTTCATGTGGCGCGACCGTAGCCGCGACAAACCCTACGGCGTGCCGCTGATCGTCACGCTGTCCTGCGGCGCGGCGCTGGCCAGCTACCTGGTCTTCGCCGTCTGGTTCAAGGTGCCGCTGGATGCCGGAATACTGGCCGACCTCGCGGCCTTCGTCGGGAGCGCCAGGCCATGAGCGAATTCGATTCCCTGATGCAGGGCATGAGCCTGGTCCTCAGCGCCCATCACCTCGGCCTGATGGTGATCGGCGTGCTGCTCGGCATCCTGGTCGGCGTGCTGCCGGGCCTCGGTGCGCCGAACGGGGTGGCGCTGCTGCTGCCGCTGACCTTCAGCATGTCGCCGGTGTCGGCGATCATCCTGCTTTCCTGCATGTACTGGGGCGCGTTGTTCGGCGGCTCGATCACCTCGATCCTGTTCAACATCCCCGGCGAGCCCTCGTCGGTGGCCACCACCTTCGACGGCTACCCGATGGCGCGCAACGGCCAGGCCGGCGAAGCGCTGACCGCCGCCTTCACCTCGGCGCTCCTCGGGGCGCTGGTCGGCGTGCTGCTGCTGACCTTCCTGTCCACCCATATCGCTCGCTTCGCCCTGGCGTTCAGCTCGCCCGAGTTCTTCGCCGTCTACCTGCTGGCGTTCTGCACCTTCATCGGCATGAGCCGCAACCCGCCACTGAAGACCCTGGTGGCGATGACCATCGGCTTCGCCATGGCCGCCGTGGGCATGGATACCGTGTCCGGCGACCTGCGCCTGACCTTCGACCAGCCCTGGCTGCTTTCCGGGCTGAGTTTCGAGGTGGCGGTGATCGGCCTGTTCGGCATCGGCGAGATCCTCTGCACGGTGGAGGAAGGCCTGGTGTTTCGCGGCGAGCGCGCACGCATCACGCCGATGGTGATCCTGCGTACCTGGGCCAGGCTGCCGCGCTACTGGCTGACCTGGCTGCGCAGCGCGCTGGTCGGCTGCTGGATGGGCGTCACTCCGGGCGGCCCCACCGCCGCCTCGTTCATGAGCTACAGCCTGGCGCGGCGCTTCTCGAAGAACCGCGAGAACTTCGGCAAGGGCGAGGTGGAAGGCGTGATCGCTCCGGAGACTGCCGACCACAGCGCCGGCACCAGCGCCCTGCTGCCGATGCTGACGCTCGGCATCCCCGGCTCGGCGACCGCCGCGGTGATGCTCGGTGGCCTGATGATCTGGGGGCTGCATCCCGGGCCGACGCTGTTCGTCGAACAACACGACTTCGTCTGGGGCCTGATCGCCAGCATGTACCTGGGCAACGTGGTCAGCCTGATCGTGGTACTGGCGACCGTACCGCTGTTCGCCTCGATCCTGCGGATTCCGTTCGCCATCGTCGCGCCGATCATCGTCATGGTCTGCGCCATCGGCGCCTACTCGGTGCACAACGCCATGCTCGACGTGGTCCTGATGCTGCTGTTCGGCGCGCTCGGCTACCTGTTCAAGAAACTCGGCTACCCCATCGCCCCGCTGGTGCTCGCCGCGGTGCTCGGCGACAAGGCCGAGGACGCGTTCCGCCAGTCGATGCTGTTCTCCGACGGGCAACTCTCGGTGTTCTGGTCCAACCCGCTTGTGGCCAGCCTGACCGGCGCGGCGCTGGCGATGCTGCTCTGGCCGTTGCTGGCGCGGTGCGCCGGGGCGCTGTTCCGGCGTGGCCGGCGGAGTCTCCGGCATGCCGCCTGAGCCTGCGTCTGGCGGCGGGGTGGATTTCTTGTCACCCTGGGTCTCCCCGCCGCCAGCGAGATACGCCATGTCCCGGATTCCCGACGCCAGCATCATCCACAGCCGCCTGCGCCTGCGCCAGTTGCGCCTGATGCTGGCCCTGGAGGAACTCGGCTCGCTGCGCCGCGCCGCCGACGAGATCGGCATGACCCAGCCGGCGGCGACCAAGATGCTCCACGAGGCCGAAGACCTGCTCGGCGTCGAGTTGTTCGAGCGTTTGCCGCGCGGCATGCGCGCGACGCCTTTCGGCGAGACGCTGATCTATTACTCGCGGATGATCTTCGCCGAGCTGTCCGGGATGCGCGAGGAACTGGTTGCCCTGGAATCCGGCAACCTCGGCCGGGTCACCGTCGGAGCGATCCCGGCGCTGGCCTCGAGCCTGCTGACGCGCACCATCGCGACCCTGAAGCAGAGTCATCCACGGCTGTCGATGAGCATCCAGGTGGACACCAGCGACGTGCTGGTCCAGGCCCTGCAACAGGACCAGCTGGACGTGGTGCTCGGACGCATCCCCAGCGGCGCGCGCACCGACGACCTGGTGTTCGACAGCCTCGGCGAGGAAGAGCTCTGCGTGGTGGTCGGCGCGCAGAACCCGTTGTCGCAGGCACGCAAGCTGGACTGGGGCGAGTTGCAGGAGCTGACCTGGGTGTTGCAGCAGCACCCCAGCCCGATGCGCGGGATCGTCAACCAGGCCTTCCACAATGCGCGCATCGACCTGCCGAGCAGTATCGTCGAGACCACCTCGATCATGACCCTGCTCTCCCTGCTGCAACAGACCGACATGATCGGCATCACTCCACGCTCGGTGATCGAGGACTACCCGGGCAAGCACCTGCTGGCGATCCTGCCGATCCAGCTGGAGCCGCGCCTGCCGCCCTATGGCCTGATCACCCGACGCAACCGGGTCCACTCCTCGGCCATGCAGACCTTCATGGCCAGCGTACATGCCGAACAGGCGCGGCACCTGGCGAAGTGAGCGGCACTAGCACTAGCACAAATGAGCTAATAGCCGCGAGCCGGCTGGACCTCTAACATCCTCGGGCATTTCAACGGAGTGAATGCCATGCCCTCGATCAAGCCCTTCGGTCTCGCCCTGCTCGTCCTCGGTCTCAGCGCCTGCGCCTCCCTCGGTCAGTCGGGGAATCGCGACAACGAGGTCAAGGTCGCCGCGCAGAAGCTCATCGGCCAGCCCGCCGACAAGGCCTTCGAACTGTTCGGCAAGCCCGACCAGGGCCTCGGCCCTTCGTCCTACGGTAGCGGCGGCTTCTACGCCTGGAACCGCGTGCGGACCCACATGGGGCCGGACAAGGTCTTCATACAGACCGGCACCGAGTACGTCGGCCAGCGCGAGACCTGGGTCGGCGTCGGTGGCCAGGGGGTCGCCGGCATGGCGCCGGTGAGTAGCGAGGCGGTCTATCGCAAGACCGGCTACTACGAGAACGAGACCATCCTCGATTATTTCTGCAGCATCACCCTGTACACCGACAGCCGGGACATCATCACCAACGCCAGCGTGATCGACTGCCGGGACAGCCGCTGACGGGGCCGCCGGGCCCCGGCCTTCCTTCTCGACGACGAACCCCCGACGCGGAAGCCCTGCGGACCATGGCGTTACGCTATCGTTTTTTATTTCCTTGAATCCTTGTTTTCATACCTCTTATTTCGTCTGGAAATAAGATAGATCGATTCATTCTTTTCTCCCGACCCTTGGCCCCTGCCAAACTCCCTTCGCCACGGGATCCCCCCCGCGCCGACATGGCGGCATTCCCATCCGGAATGTCCGCCCCACATTGCAAGGCCCTGATCGTCGATCGCGGCCGACAAGGAGCTGGAACTTTCATGAAGAAACTCCCCGCCATCACCGCCCTCGCCCTTGCCCTGATCTCCGGCCTGGCCCAGGCCGACCGCCTGGAGGACATCCGCAAGGCCGGCGTATTGCGCGTCGCGTCCTTCGACAGCAACCCGCCGTTCGGTTTCGTCGACGCCAAGAGCAAGCAGATCGAAGGCCTCGACGTCGACTATGCCAAGGCCCTGGCCGACAAGCTGGGCGTCCGGCTGCAAGTGCTGCCGACCAACCCGGCCAACCGCATCCCGCTGCTGACGGCGAACAAGGTCGACCTGGTCCTGGCCAACTTCACCATCACCCCGGAGCGTGCGCAGCAGGTGGACTTCAGCATCCCCTACTTCTCCTCCGGCCAGCAGTTCATCGTCAAGAAAGGCACCCTGACCTCGCCGGAAGTCCTCAACAAGTGGCGGGTCGGCGTGGACAAGGGCACGGTCAACGAAGGCGTGCTGCGCGAGAAGTTCCCCGGCGCCAAGGTCATCGCCTACGACGACACGCCCTTCGCTTTCACCGCCCTGCGCAACGGCCAGGTCCAGGCCATCACCCAGGACGGTCCGAAGCTGATCGGCCTGCTGGCCAACGTGCCCGACCGCGACAAGTACGAAGTGCCGCCCTTCACCATTTCCAACGACCTGATCGGCGTCGGTATTCCCAAGGGCGAGAAGTCCCTGACCGAGTTCGTCGACAAGAGCCTGCGCGAGCTGGAGCAGGACGGTCAGGCGCAGAAGATCTACGACACCTGGTTCGGTCCGCAGACCAAGACCCCGCTGGCGCGCCTGTACAAGATCGGCGACAAGAGCTGAGCGGCCCGCTTCGCCCGCACGACCCGCGCGCCTCACTTCGCTGAGGCGCGTTTTTCGTTCTACCCGACGGAATCCCGCACATGTTCGGCGAACTTCTCGCCCCGCAGTACCTGCGCTGGTTGCTCGACGGCTTCCTGCTGACCCTCGGTCTTGCCCTGCTCAGTTGCCTGCTCGCCACCCTGATCGGCGCCCCCCTGGCCATCGCCCGGCTGTCGCGCCGGCGTCTGCTGTCCTGGCCGGCGCGCGCCTACCTGGCGCTGTTCCGCAATACCCCGCTGCTGGTGCAGTTGTTCTTCTGGTACTTCGGCGTTCCCGCGCTGCTGCCGGAAGCGCTGGTGAGCTGGCTGAACACGCCGCACGAGACGCCCTTGCTCGACTGGCCGTCCTTCGAGTTCCTCGCCGGTGCCTGGGGGCTGACCCTCTATACCTCGGCTTTCGTCGCCGAGGAGTTCCGCGCCGGCATCGCCTCGGTACGCCCCGAGCAGCGCGCCGCCGGCCTCGCGCTGGGGCTGACCCAGCGCCAGGTATGGCGCGTGGTGGTGCTGCCGCAGGCCCTGCGCACGGCCCTGCCGCCGCTGCTCGGGCAGTACATGAATGCGCTGAAGAACTCCTCGCTGGCGATGGCCATCGGCCTGGCCGAGCTGTCCTACGCTTCGCGCCAGGTGGAAACCGAGACCTTCAAGACCTTCCAACCCTCCTCTACATCGGCGCCATCGCCCTGATCGAAGCCTTCGGCCAGGCGTTGCAGCAGACCCGCCGCTACCGCCAGGGAGGTGCCTGAGATGGATTTCTCGGTCATCTCGGATAACCTGTCCTACCTGCTGCTCGGCGCCTACCCGGACGGCCCGCTTGGCGGAGCGGCGCTGACCCTGCTGCTGGCGTCGCTCTCCGGACTGGCTTCGGCGGTGCTCGGCCTGGTCCTCGGCGTGGCCCTCGCGGTGCTGCCCGGCAAGCCGCGCCTGCTGCTGGTGACGTTGCTTGGCTTCTTCCGTGCGATCCCGGTGCTGATGCTGATCTTCTGGACCTACTTCCTGCTGCCGATCGTCTTCCATGTCGACGTACCGGCGCTGGCCACCGTGGTCTGCGCGCTGTCGCTGATCGGCGGCGCCTACCTCGCCCACTCGGTGTACGCCGGCATCCACAGCCTCCCCGCCGGACAGTGGGCGGCCGCCCGCGCGCTCGGACTGCGGCCGTGGCAGGTGTTGCGCCTGGTGATCCTGCCGCAGGCGCTGCCGGTGATGCTGCCGTCCTTCCTCAACCAGTGGGTGTCGCTGATCAAGGACACTTCCCTGGCCTACGTGATCGGCGTCGGCGAACTGTCCTTCGTCGCCACCCAGGTGAGCAACCGGGTGATGGTCCACCCGACGGAGATCTTCCTGTTCGTCGCCCTGCTCTACTTCCTGCTCTGCACCAGCCTCGACCTGGCCGCCGCTTTCCTCGCCCGCCGCCGGCGGGCCTGAGCGGCGGCCGGTGGCTCAGGCGTCGCCGCGCGCCCGCGCGTAGTCGACCAGGTCGCCGAGGTAATGCGGCGAGGCGCGCAGGACGCCATCGTCCCAGCCGTAGAGCACGCCCAGCGCCGACACCTCCATGGCCCACCAGCCCCAGGCGTAGGGGCCGGTCAGGCGGCGGGTCTTCTTCTGCGCCTTGGGGGAAAGCTGGAAGAACTCCCGGTACTGGCTTTGCAGGTAAGGCGCCAGCGCCTGGGCGTCGCTGCCGTCCGCCTCTTCGAAGAACGCCCGCAACTGCCCGAACGGCCGTGGATGGAAGGTTTCCTCGCTGGCGGAAGTCAGGCCGAGGGCGGCCGCGCCGAGATAGTCGAGCAGGCGGTCGGTATCGAACTGCAGGACCTCCTCGACCAGCGCCGGGATTAGCTCCTGGGCGTCGAGCAGCACGCCCATGGCGAGCAGTTGCAGCGCGAACGGGTACTGGTCGGTGCGCGGCGCCAGGGCCGGCGCCGTCTCGAAGTCGACCTCGCCCTGCTCGCGCAGACTGTCGCGGGCGGCGCCGAGCAGCCGGCTGTAGTCCAGCCACAGCGCGGCGGTCTCCAGGTAGATGGAACGCAGTTCGGCGCCGGCCAGGCCCCGGTCGATGGCCTTGAGCAGCAGCGTACTGGCGTTTTCCGCGGCCTGGCCCCAGGCCCAGGCGTTTTCCAGGGCTGCGTGCCCTTGCGCGGTGAACGGCTGGCGATAGCCGTGGCTCCGGGAAAACCTGTCGAGCGCGGCGATCAGTTCGCGCCAGTCGGCTTTCCAGTCGGCGAGGTCGATGTTCCTTCGCGGCGCCCGGTCGGTGCGGGCCAGGTTGCGCCATAGCGGCAGGGCGTCGGCGAGTCGGTTGTCCAGGGTGAGGGGGAATGCGTGCATGGCGGCCTGTGGTGATCGCGGCCGTTTCCGGCCGATCCGTGCGATCCGGAGTGCGGCCGTCCAGGCCGCGTCCGGTATGGACGGCCGATGCTAGCGCAGCGCGACGCCCCTGCGAAAGGCCCGCCCTAGCGGCCCGTCGGCTGGTTCCGGTAGTAGCCGAGGAAGGCCTCCAGCGGCAGTGCCTTGCCGAAATGCCAGCCCTGGCCGAGGGCCTCGGGCGAGCGGCGCAGCACGTGGTCGGCCTGGGCCTGTGTCTCGATCCCTTCGACGACCACGCCGATCTCCAGGTGCTCGGCCATCGAGCAGAGCTTGTCGAAGATCAGTTCGACGGCGCTGCTGTCGCCGATGGACTGGGTGAAGACCTTGTCGATCTTGATCGCGTCGACCGGCAGGTTGGCCAGGTAGACCAGGTTCGAATGACCGGTGCCGAAATCGTCCACGTAGATCTTCAGGCCGAGTTCGCGCAGGCGGTTCATCCCGGCCAGCAGGCAGCCCTGGGCCTCGGTGGTGCGCTCGGTCAGTTCCAGCGCGACCTGTTCCGGGCGCACGCTTTCCCTGGCCATCTGGCGCATGGCGAAATCGATGAAACCGGGGTCGGCGATGTCCTTGCCGGTGACGTTGACACTGACGTAGAAGCTCCGCTGCTCCCTCAGCAACGGCCCGAGCTGCTTCAGGGCGCGGCGGAAGACGAAACGGGTCAGCAGTTCGATGTCGCCGCTCTCCTCCAGGGCGCCGATGAAGACATCCGGGGAAACCCGCCCCAGGCTGCTATCGGTCCAGCGCGCCAGGGCCTCGACCCCGGCGCAGCGGCCGCTGGCCAGGCGCACGATGGGCTGGTAGTGCACCTCCAGGGCCTCGCGCTTCAACGCGCGCAGCAGCCTGGCTGGCAGTTTTTCGTCGTTGAGGAAGCCGAACAGATAGCTGAGCAGCAGCATGACGCCGAACAACAGCCCGCCGCCGAGCGCCGCGGCCATGGCCGCGCGTCCGGGCTCGGTGCCAAGCAGGCCGCGTTCACGGAGATGGGAGACCACGCAGATGTCCTGCGTCGGGTCGCACAGGCTTATCTGCCGGGCGCCGATGAAGCGCGGCCAGCCGGGCCGGCCGAGCGCCTCGAGGGGCTGGTCGTCGTCCCAGGCGAAACGGTGGTAGATGTAGTCGCCGCCGCGGCTGACGGCCGCCGCCGAGATGCCCGGGTCCGGGTGGTCGACATCGAAGTAGGCATGCGGGGCGATGAAGAGGATGGCGTTGCCGCGCCCGACCAGGCCGGAAGGCAGCATCTGCAGGGGCAAGGGCATGCCCTCCGACCAGAAGCGGGTGCCTCTGGCGTCGATCCGGTCGGGCGCAGCCAGCCCCCACGGCGATCGTAGCCGGCCGCGGACGCCGGTGCAGACGATGCGATTGCCGCTGACCCGGCCGACGTCGCTCATGAAGCGCGATTCGAGCACGATGGAGCGCAGCGCCTCCAGGTCCTGGTCGCTGCAGGCCGCGGGGCCGCCGGCGTTCATCTCGTGGAGCATCTGCTCGGCCGCGGAGGAAATCTCCAGCGCCCGCTCCAGGGCCATTTCGGTGTAGGACGCCAGGTGCGCCCCGTCGTGCTGGCGATCCAGTTCGTTGATCACGAAGATCCCGCAGACACCGCCCACCAACGACGTGGTGAGCAGTATCGGCAGGATCCGCCGCCAGTTGATCCGGCCCGCGGCAGCCGTTTCACGCTCGGACATACCTTCTTCCCGTCAAAAGAGTTCATGGAAAGCACGCCAGATTGCCGAACAGCTTCACGGGCCCTGTCGGGCCGTGCGCAGAACCTTTTCAGATTTGTCCCGATCGTGACAACGCTACCTTCGCCAGCGCCGTCCAGTCCGATTCCCCGTCGCCATGGGCGATGGCTTCGAGCAACACGTCGTGCAACAGACTGGCCAGCGGCAGCGGCACGTTGTGGCGCTTGCCGGCGGACAGCGCCAGGTCGACGTCCTTCAACCCGAGGACCAGGCGGAACCTGGCCGGGGTGAAACGCTGCTCGACGATCTGCGGGCCGTAGTTGCGATAGACAGGCGCATCGAAAAGCGTCGAGGACATGAGTTCCATGAACCGGCCGGGCTCGACGCCCAGGCGCTTCACCAGGGCGACGCTTTCGCCCATGCTTTCGATGGCGCTGGCGATCATGAAGTTACCAGAGATCTTCACCGCCATTGCGCTGCGCGGGTCTTTTCCGAAAAACCATGTCTTCTGTCCCATAATTTCCAGCAGTGCCTTGACTTGCTCGATGGCTTCCTCCGGGCCGCCGACGACGATGTTCAGCTTGCCGGCCTCGGCCACGTCGGTGCGGCCGAACACCGGCGCGGCGACGAACGCGATGCCCTGGCGCTGGTGTGCCTGGTCGAGCGCCTCGACGCAATCGAGCGACAGGGTCGACATGCTCAGGTGGATGAGACCCGGCCTCGCCCGTTCGAGCGCACCGCTGTCGAGCAGCACGGCGCGAATCGCCTGGTCGTCCGCCAGCATGCTGATGACCACGTCGAGGCCGAACAGCTCGCCGACCTCCTCCGCCCTGGTCGCGCCCAGCGCCACCAGCGGCTCGCAGGCCGCCGCGGAACGGTTCCACAGCGTCACTTCGAGCCCCGCCTGCACCAGGCGGGTGGCCATGGCGGCGCCCATGCCGCCCAGGCCCAGAAATCCGACTTTCATCCGTTTCACTCCTCGTGGGGTCTTTTAGGTTCCGGATCTACCGGAGACAGGCTGGCCGCTGGCAGTTCCTCGAGAAGGAACACCTGGCGGTCCGCCAGGAGATCGGCGACGGCATCGGCCATCGCCCTGTAGTGCGGCATCCGTCGGTGCCGCTCGATGGCGTCGCGGTCGGCCCAGCGTTCGACGAAGACGAAGCGCCCGGCCTCGTCGAGGCTCCGGTGCAGGACGTAGGACAGACAGCCGTCCTCCGCCCGCGACGGCTGCACGCAGGCCAGCAGCAGCCGCTCGACCTCCGCCGCCCTGCCCTCGCGCGCCTGCAACAGCGCTACCACGCGGATCGCCTGGTTCATGCGTCGGCTCCGACGCGCACCACCAGCTTGCCGAAATTGCGTCCCTGGAGCAGGCCGAAGAAGGCCTCGGGGGCATTCTCCAGGCCGTCGACCCGCTCTTCGCGGTACTGGATGAGGCCGTCGGCGAACCACTTCGACATGTCGCGCTGGAATTCATCGTAGCGATGGCCGTAGTCGTCGAAGATGATGAAGCCCTGCACCTTGATGCGCTTGCGCAGGATCGTGCCCATCAGCGCCGGCAAGCGGTCCGGCCCGGGCGGCAGGTCGGTGTCGTTGTAGTGGGCGACGATGCCGCAGACCGGAATCCGGGCCTTGGCGTTGAGCAGCGGAAAGACGGCGTCGAAGACCTTGCCGCCGACGTTCTCGTAATAGATGTCGATGCCGTCCGGGCAGGCCTCGGCCAGTCGTTCGGCGAAGTCCGCGGCATGGTGGTCGAGGCAGGCATCGAAGCCGAGCACCTGCACGGCGTGGCGGCATTTTTCCGCACCGCCGGCGACGCCGACCACCCGGCAGCCCTTGAGCTTGCCGATCTGTCCGACGGTGGCGCCGACCGGCCCGGTGGCGGCGCCCACCACCAGGGTCTCGCCGGCCTGGGGCTTGCCGATGTCGAGCAGGCCCATGTAGGCGGTGAAGCCGGGCATGCCGAGCAGGCCCAGGGCGTAGGACGGATGCTCCGGCGACTCGCCCAGGCGCGCCAGGCCGCTGCCGTCGGAAAGCGCGTAGTCCTGCCAGCCGTTGGCCGAGAGTACCCAGTCGCCGACCTTGAACCCGGGATGGTTCGAGGCTTCCACCCGGCTGACCGTGCCGCCGACCATGACCGCGCCGAGTTCCACCGGCGGCGCGTAGGACGGCGCGTCGCTCATCCGTCCGCGCATGTAGGGATCGAGCGACAGGTAGACGGTGCGCAGCAGCACCTGGCCCGCGCCGGGCTCAGGAAGCGGAACCTGCTCGATGCGGAAGTTATCCCGGGTCGGGGCGCCGTGGGGGCGCGAGGCGAGGACGATGCGGCGGTTGACCTGCGTGGATTGGGACATATCCAGACTCCTCTGTCTGACGCATGTGGCGAACGGTTCATACCGTGCGCGGTATAAATTAGACCAGTCGACTACTAACAGGCCGAAAAAATACCCGCCTCTCGCGGGGCGGGTATTTCCTGGCGGAACCTCAGATTTCCAGCAGGCTGCGGGTGGTCTGCATGGCTGTTTCCAGCGGTCCCGGGCTGCGGTGCAGCTTGCTCAGCAGGCTCGCGCCGAGCCACAACTGGTACAGCGCGCTGGCCATGTGCCGGGCATCGCAGGGCGCGAGGGAGCCGTCGTCGCGGCCCTGCCCGAGGCAGCCGACCAGGCGTTCGATGATCCCGTCGGAGCCGTCGCGCAGGGTGATGCGCATGCTTTCCGAAAGGTCCGCCACCTCGGCGCTGAGCTTGACCACCAGGCAGCGCTGCTCGTCGCAGGGCGGGCAGGCATTGTCCAGCCACTTCTGCCAGTAGCTCATCAGCCGTTCGCGGGCATTCAGCCCTGGCGCGGCGAAGCGCTGGTCCATGTCCGCCAGGTAGACGCGGAAGTAGTCCTCCAGCAGGGCCTGGCCGAACTGTTCCTTGGATTTGAAGTAATGGTAGAACGAGCCCTTGGGAACGCCCGCGGTCTGCAGGATTTCGTTGAGGCCGACGCCGGAGAAGCCTTTGACCGCCATGATCCGGTATCCGGTATCGAGCAGATGCTGGCGGGTGTCGTCGTAGCTGGGTTTCATGGACGCACGGTAGCTTGAATTAGACCAGTCGTCTAGAAATAATTCGAAGCCATGAGTATAGCGCCGACGGCAACTGCGCCGCTGTCGGGAACCGTGCGGAACGGACGCCGGACCGCCGCCCGCCCCGCTCCGCGGATTTACCCCTCGCGGACCTAGCAGGCCGCGACCGCCACGGCGGCAGGCTCCGGCTGGAAGCGCGCGGCGAGGAACGGCGCGATGTCCAGCGGCAGCGTCTCTTCGTGGACCAGCCGGTCGAGCAGCACCCCGGTGATCGCCGAGGTGAGGATGCCGGTGCGGAAATGCCCGCAGGCGTTCAGGTAGCCCTCCACCTCCGCCACCGGACCGAGAATCGGCAGTTCGTCCGGCGAGCCCGGGCGCAGGCCGGCCCAGGTGCGCTTGAGGTTGACCTGTTGCAGCTCCGGCACGCAACGCACCGCGCCCTGCACCAGGCCGGCGATTTCCGGGAAGGTGTTGCTGACGTCGAAACCCTTGTCCTCGGTGGTGCTGCCGATCAGGATTTCGCCATTGTCCTTCTGCGCCATGTAGCAGTCGCTGGTGGTCAGGCAACCGTTCAGCAGTCGTGGCATGCGTTCGGTGAGGACGATCTGGCCCTTCACCGGCTTCACCGGGATGCGCCGGCCGGTGGCCATTTCGCTGAGTTCCGCGGCCCAGGCGCCGGCGGCGTTGATCAGGGTCCGGCAATGCAGCACCCCGGCATTGTCCGTGCGCACCCCGCTGATCCGCCGGCCCTGGCGCAGCACGCCGATGACGTTGGTTCCCAGCAACAGCTCGACGCCGTTCTGGCGCGCCGCCTCCAGGTAGGCGTCGGCCAGGCGGAACGGGCTGACCTGGTGGTCGCAGAGGAATTCCAGCGCGCCGTGGGCCGCCTGGCTGACCGCCGGCTCGGCACGACGCAGTTCCTCGCGGTCCAGCCAGCGTACCTGCTCGGCCAGATGCGGGATCTGCGCCACGATGTGCTCGGCGTACTGGCGATCCTCGTCGTCCTGGATCACGTATTTCAGGCCGGTGCGCTCGAACTTGAAGTCCATCCCGTGGCGTTCGATCAGTTCTCGGTGCAGTTCCGGGTACAGCGCGTTGGATTGCAGGGCGAGGTCGAAGAACGCCGGCGGCAGGATGTGCGGCGTGCTCGCGTCCACCGCCACCGCCGCGCCCTGGGCCTCGCGCCGGTTGCGGGAGGACATCATGCGGAAGAAGATCACCCCGCAGCCCAGCCCCACCGATTCGCCGATGGCCCAGAGGCCGCCGGCCGAGGCGCGGGTGGCGTTGCCCGGTCGCTTGTCGTCGACCACGGCGATGCGCAGGTTGCCGCGCCTGGACAGTTGGTAGGCGCAGGACGCGCCGATCACGCCGCCGCCGGCAATCACGATGTCATAGGTTCTGTTCATGTTCAGGCTTCCGTACCGAGGTTCTGGAATGCGGAAAACGGGATCGGATCGATCGGGAAACGCGGCCGCAGCCAGCCGACGTCGTGGCGTCCGGTGGCGCGGCGCAGGCGATCGCTGCAGTAGCCGATGCACATCCGCCCCTGGCAGTCGCCCATGCCGGCGCGGGTGCGCATCTTCAGCCCGGCGATGTCCTGCACGCCCTGTTCGAGCGCGCGCTCGATGTCGCCACGGGTGACCTGTTCGCAGCGGCAGATCACCGTATCGGCCCGCGCCAGTTCGACCTGGCGGGCGCCGCGCTGGGTGTAGCGCTCAACTCCGGCGCGGAAGCGCTTGATCGCCTCCAGCCGGGCGAGATGGGATTCTCGGCGTTCGATGGCCTCGGCGGGCGCGATCGCCTCGCGTTGCAGGAGGATCGACAAGGCCGCGATGCGCCCGCCGATCATCGCCGCCTCGCCGCCGCGGATACCCGCCATGTCGCCGGCCAGGTGGATGTGCGGTTGGCTGCTCTGCTGCCAGACGTTGCATTCCGCGCGCAGGTATCCGTCGTCGCTGAAGCCGTGCTCCAGGCCCAACTGCTGGCTGAGCTGGGTGCGCGGGATGAAGCCATAGCCGACCGCCAGGGTGCTGGCCTTCACCGGTCGCGCGTTTTCCAGGTCGGGCCGCCACTCTTCGTCGTAGGGCGCTACCGTCACTTCCGTCAGTTCCCCCTCGCCGCTGGCCTCCACCACGCCCCAGCCATAGTGCAGCGGAATGCCGTTGAGCTTGAGATAGCCGAGCATGCTCAGGCCGTCGAGGAACAGTTGCGGCTTGTTCAGCAGCGCCAGGCTTTCCCTGGCCATGCGGCCGAACGCGCAGGCCTCGTAGACCCCGGCGACACGTACCCCGGCCGCATGCAGCTGGCAGGCCACCAGTGGCAGCAGCGGGCCGCTGCCGGCGATCAGGGTATCGCCCAGGGGCTTCACCACGCCGCTCTTGATCTGCAATTGCAGGCCGCCGAGGAGCATCACCCCGGGCAGGGTCCAGCCGGGGAACGGCACGCTGCGCTCATGGCAGCCGGTGGCCAGGAGCAGGTGCGAATACTCCACCTCGTGCAGCCGTTCCGCCTCGTCGAGGACCATCAGGCGCTGGCCGTCGCCGCCGACCACGCGGCTGTTCAGGCGCAGGTCGATGTGCCCGGCGCAGGCGGAGAAATCGCGCCGCAGTTTTTCCAGCATCCGGGTGTAGCGCGCGCCGAGGTAGGCCGGATCGACGCCGGCCCGCAAGGGGCCGCGATAGACCACCCCGCCGGGACGCGAGGCCTCGTCGAAGAGGATGCAGGGGACCCCGCGCCTAGCCAGCTCGATGGCTGCGGCCATGCCGGCCGAGCCGCCGCCGACGATCACCGGGCGCAGGTTCATGGCCGTTCCTCCCGGTCGAAGCGGTTGCTTTCGGTTTCCACCCGCATGCCCGGCCGGACGACGGTCTGGCAGGCGCGGCGCTTGGGCCGGCCGTCAATGGCGACCAGGCAGCAGTGGCATACGCCCATGCCGCAGAAGGCGCCGCTGGCCTGGCCATGGTCGTTGCGCGCGAGCCGGCGCAGGCCCACGGCATTGAGCACGTTGAGCACGGTCTCACCGGCAGCCGCCGCGACGGGCTGGCCATTGAGGTGGATGGTCATGTCTGCCCGCGAGAGGGGCTGGATATCGTGTTGACGTTCAAGAAGGTGCATTGCCCTTTCATCCGTGAGAGAGAGTCGGGAGCCGGCGACACTAGGAGTCGGGCCGGGCGCGGACATTGATCCATGACAGGTGGGTATCTTCCCCTGCCAATTCTGGTAGGTGGGGTGCAGGCGTTCGCGCGGAAAAGTCGAACCCGCGCCTACCCCAGGGTGCCAAGCAGCAAAGCCGGCTCACCCGTGGAGGCCCCATGTGGTTCTCCCTGAATTGCGCGCGGGGAATTCGAAGTTTCTTCCCGGCGTCGCAGTCATCTACCTAGCGCTCGCGCGCGCAGCGTGCGGAAAACAAAAAATTTGCCCGCGTTTTCTGATATCTCGCCGCTGCCCGGATTCTTATTCTCGACTCCTTCTTTGGCATATGCGGGAAAACGAACCATGCGTATCGACGGTCATCGTCAGGTGGTTTCTAACGCAACGGCACAGCCCGGACCGCTACAGCGCCCCGCGGATATGCAGGCACGGGCTCTACAGGACCTGTTCGATGCGCAGGGGGTGGGGGTTCCCGTGGAACATGCCTTGCGCATGCAGGCGGTGGCCAGGCAGACGAATACCGTCTTTGGCATTCGCCCGGTTGAAAGAATCGTCACCACGCTGATCGAAGAGGGTTTCCCGACCAAGGGCTTCTCGGTGAAGGGGAAAAGCTCGAACTGGGGTCCGCAAGCGGGGTTCATCTGTGTCGACCAGCATCTCAGCAAGCGGGAAAACCGCGACACGGCGGAAATACGCAAGCTGAACCTGGCTGTGGCGAAGGGAATGGATGGCGGAGCCTATACCCAGACCGACCTGCGGATCTCTCAGCAACGCCTTGCGGAGCTGGTGCGGAATTTCGGCTTGGTGGCAGACGGAGTCGGGCCGGTTCGCCTCCTGACCGCGCAGGGCCCCAGCGGCAAGCGCTATGAGTTCGAGGCCCGCCAGCAGCCGGACGGTCTCTACAGGATCAGCCGCCTGGGGCGGTCGGAAGCGGTGCAGGTACTGGCCAGCCCGGCTTGCGGGCTGGCGATGACCGCCGATTATGACCTCTTCCTGGTAGCGCCCTCGATCGAGGCGCATGGCAGTGGTGGTCTCGATGCAAGAAGGAATACCGCGGTCAGATACACCCCCCTCGGTGCAAAGGATCCCCTGAGCGAGGACGGATTCTATGGCAGGGAGGATATGGCCAGGGGAAACATCACTCCGCGCACGCGGCAACTGGTGGACGCCCTCAATGACTGCCTGGGCCGGGGGGAGCACAGGGAGATGTTTCACCACAGCGACGATGCGGGCAACCCAGGCTCCCATATGGGTGACAACTTCCCGGCCACCTTCTACCTTCCCCGGGCCATGGAGCATCGGCTCGAAGAAGAGTCCGTTCGCTTCGACGAGGTCTGCGTGGTGGCGGATCGGAAGAGCTTTTCCTTGCTGGTCGAGTGCATCAAGGGCAACGGCTATCACTTCACCGCCCATCCCGACTGGAACGTGCCGCTGCGGCCCAGCTTCCAGGAGGCGCTCGACTTTTTCCAACGTAAGGTCTGATGCGCGAAGGTCGTTGGCAAAGCCCGCTTTCCCCGGCGGCATGGGCATCCTGCCGCCTGTCCAAGGCCTTCCGCTTGCCGGAATATGCTGGGCGGCGCGGGGAAGCTAGGAATGGATACTCCACTGGCAGGCGGAAGCGGGTATAGGCGAATCGTCCACCGTATGGATCAGTCCGCAAGCCAGGGCGTCTTCCGGACCGAGGATGCGCGGATAGGCCATCAGGTAGCTCGGGATATCCAGGCGTTCCGGCGCATCACGGGTGTTCTCGGCGACGATCCGGGCGTAAAGCTCCAGGTCGTAGTCGAGGCTCATCGCATATTCCGCCATCCGCGCATGGTCCACCGCGCCATGCAGGGTCCAGTGGAAAGGATGGAACAGGAACTTGCTGTGGGCACTGGCGCTGCGTCGCTCGCCGGCGAGGAACAGGATGTTGCCCATCGACTCGACGGTACCCAGGTTGTGGGTATGTATCGGCACCGGCAGCGCGCGCAGGAAGTTGTACAGGGTAAAGCCGTAGCTGCATTCCCCGCCCATGGTGGCGATGTTGATCCGCAACTCCTCGGCCTCCTGTTGCAGGACCTTGGCGCAAGTGTTGATCAGATTGCCGCAGGTGGACGAATTGATCGGCCCGGTGAAATGGATGATGTGCTGCTTGGACATGCTCGCCTCTCTTTCCGTATCGGTTCCTCGACGGTCTGCACGGGTTTCCCTACAGAGGATTGTCGCGCCTGCGCCGCGAGCCATCGGCGCGACGAATGGCAGTGCCGGCCAGGAACCAGGCACGATGAGCACGCGGCTGCCTTACGCAGGGAGGCTTCAGGCGTCGCGCTGTCGTTCCTCGCAGGCGCATTCGCGGGCTTCTTCGCTGGCTACGCCCTGCGGCGTATCTCCATCCCGCTCACCCATCCGCTGGTAGCGCTCACGCAGTTCGCGCAAGGTGTCGGCGTCCAGGTCGTCGAGTCCGAGCAGCGCGTTGTGGGCGCGCCGGGTGCTGCGCAGCAGTTCGTCGATCTTGATGTGCAGCGCATCGGTATCGCGGTTCTGGGTGTTCTGGATGAGGAAGACCATGAGGAAGGTAACGATGGTGGTCGAGGTATTGATCACCAGTTGCCAGGTATCGTTGAAGTCGAAGAACGGCCCGCTGATCGCCCATGCCAGGATCAATCCGAGGGCGATGACGAAGGTCGGCGGCCGGCCGCTCCAGTTGGACAGGCGTTGGGCGAATCGGGAAAAGCTCATGGTGGCGAACCCCCTGTGACGTTCTCCCTACTCCTGACCGCGGATTGGCATCGGCGCTCCAGCGGCCGGACGGAATGACCGGCCGCCTTCGTGGGCGCGCTTGCCGGCCGGACCGGCCAAGGCCGGCTGGAGATTCTCCTCCAGCAGTTCTTCCACCAGCCGGCGCAGCGCCACGTGCCGTTCCTGGCCCGCTGCGCGCAATGTCTGGTAGCGCCGCAACTGGCGACTGGCGGAGGTCTCTCCGAGCAATCCACGGGCATGCTCGTAGGCCCATTCGTTGCCCTGGCGGGCCTGCGGCCGGCACTGTCGCCAGGCCATTTCCAGCCAGTCCCCGGCACCTACGCAGCGGCCGTCGACGAGATAGCGGCCGGCGCAACCGTAACGCAGCGCCTGCCAATAGTTTTCCTCCAGGCAGGCGTCGCGCGCGACCGGCAACGCACGCGGGCCCGCGCCTAGCGCTTCGCCCACCAGCGCCCTGAACAGCCCGGCCAGGCTCAGCGCGTCGGCCAGGCGCGGGCAGGCGTCGCAGATACGCAGCTCCAGGGTCGGCACATGGGAAGACGGCCGGATCATCCACCAGACCTGGCCATCCTCGCGGATGCAGCCGGCCTCGCGCAGCAGCGCCAGGTGGCGGCGATAGGCGTCCTCGTCGGGCAAGGCAGGAGGAATGTTCATCCTCGGCCACTCGCCGCACAGCGCCCGTCGATAGCTCGCCAGGCCGCTGCGCCGGCCGCCGCGGAACGGCGAGGATGCGCTCAACGCCAGCAGCAGCGGCAGCCACGGCAACACGCGCTGGAGCACGGCCATGCGGTCGTGGCTCGGCGGTATCTCCACATGCACGTGCAGGCCGCAGACCAGGCTGCGCCGGGCCACCCGCCCCTGGTCCTCGAACAGGCGGGCGAAGTGCGCCGCCGGGTTGCTTCGCGCCCGCCGCCAGTCGGCGAAGGGATGGGTGCCGACGCAGAGCGAGCGCAGGCCGAAGTCCATGGCCAGATGCGCCAGGCGTTGCCGGGCCTGCCCGTGGAAGCGCGCGGCCTCGGCCAGGGTGGAGAACACCGGGCTGGCCACCTCGACCTGGCATTCGAACATCTCCTCGGCGAAATGCTCGCCGAGCGTGTCGCGGCAGGCCGCGACGAATCCGGCGGGTGCGGAGCGGACGATGTCCAGGTCGGAGGCATCGAGCAGGAAGAATTCTTCCTCGATGCCGAAGCGAAGGCCGCTGGCGGCCAGGTCGTGGGTCATCGGCGCAGCTCCCGGGGTTTGTCTCGGGAAGACGCCGGAGTGCCCTCGAGGTTCGTTTTTTCCGCCGTGAGGTTCCCCGGCGCGCCACCGATCCTGCCAGTGAAACCTTTTTCCCCTGGTATCACTCGCACCCATATGTGTGGTCGCCCCGGCCGCCCCCGCAAACCCACGACAAGGAACGCGACATGAGCCTGTCTTCGCCCCTCCCTGCCTCCAGTGCAAGCCCTTCGCCCAGGGTCCGCGACCTGTACCACGCCCTGCTCGACGAGCCCCGCGAGCATCTCGAAGCCGCCGGCGAGTTCCTCGACCAGCAATTGAGCCTGGCCGCCACCCATGACGACGACCTGCCGGAGGACCCCGCCGATTGGCCGGCCTGGCTCGATGCCGGGGCCCGGCGCACCGCCGAGGCGCATGCCGAATACCTCCGGGCACGTCGGCGCGGCGAAGGGCGACGCTACTTCCAGGTTCCCTCCCAGGCGATGCACTTCATTCGCAGCGTGGCCCCGACCAAGCTGGTCGATGGCGCCTGGCTCTATGGGCTGTTGCCGCATCATGGCGAGGAACGCCTGCGGCCGCTGCTGGAGACCTTCCTCGAAGAACTCGGCGACGGCGTCCCGGCACGCAACCACGTCCTGCTCTACCGGCGCCTGCTGGCCAGCATCGGCAGCGAGGAAGTCGAAGGCCTCAGCGACCTGCACTACCTGCAGGGCACCCAGCAACTCGCCCTCGGCCACCTCGCCGCGGACTACCTGCCCGAAGTGATCGGCTACAACCTCGGCTACGAGCAACCGCCGCTGCACCTGTTGATCACCACTCAGGAGCTGCGCGAGCTGGGCTTCGACTCCTACTACTTCCAGTTGCACGTGACCATCGACAACGCCGCCAGCGGGCATGCGCGCAAGGCCCTGCGCGCGCTCTACGACAACCTGCCGCAGCTTGGCGGGCGCGCGGCCTTCCTCGAACGGGTGAGGAACGGCTACCGCCTGAACGAGGTCGGCCTGAGCACCGAGCAGGTGATCGACGGCTTCGATCTCGAGGAAGAATTGCTGGCCATGTTCGAGCGCAAGCGCCCCTACGCCGCCGGTATGCATTCGGATCGTTGCCGGATCGGCGGGCGCACGGTGAACCAGTGGCTGGCGGTGCCCGGGCGGTTCCCGGCGTTTCTCGCCTGCCTGGAGGAAGAGGGCTGGATCCGGCGCCATGCCGATCCGCGCGGCAGCCGTTTCTGGAACCTGATCGAGGGCGACCGGGCGGCGATGTTCGGAGTCTTCACTCCCTACGAGCGGCAGTTGCTGTACGACTGGATCGCTGGCGACTGGCAAGCCCCCGCTCCGGCGGACAGGGACCCGCTTGCGCCGCTGGCGGAGCCGGCGACGGCGGGCAGCGACGTGGACGCCGAGCAGGTCGCGCTGCGACGCGAGCTGCTGCGGCTATCCCCCGAGCAGGGCGTCGCACGCCTTCTCGAACTGATGGCCCCGCACCGCCACCACGGACCCGCCGGTCTCCTTGCCACGCGGATGTTCAGCCAGCGCTGGAGGGCCGCCCATGCCCAGCCTGAATGATCCGCGCCTGGACGTCCTGGTCAGCCTCGGCAACTGGTTGCGAGGCCAGGACTACCGTTTCGTCACCGTCACCCCGGCTACCCATGAGCGCGTCAACGCCCGCCCGGAAAACCGCATGGCCCGGGACCTGGCCGGCATCTTCGGCTGGAGCCGGGCATTCGCCGGGGAAAGCCTGCCGGCCGACTGGCTGACCCTTCTTGCCGGCGCCGACCTGATCCGCCGCGAGGCGGACGGCTGGCGCAGCCAGGTGCGCGTCTCCAGCCTCGGCGAGCAACTGTTCGTCCATTCGGCCTTCCCTACCCTGGCCGCCGACGCGGTGTTCTTCGGCCCCGACACCTACCGCTTCGACCGGCTGATTCGCAGCCACCTGGCATCGTCCGATCCGGCACGCATCCGCCGTGCGGCGGATATCGGCTGCGGCGCCGGCCCCGGCGCGATCCGCATCGCCATGGCCTGCCCGGACGCAGAAGTACACGGGCTGGATATCAATCCGGCGGCGCTCGACCTGGCGCGGGTCAACGCGGCGCTGGCGGGGGTCGGTAACCTGACCCTGGCGCGTAGCGACCTGCTGAGCCAGGCGCCCGGTCGCTTCGACCTGATCGTGGCCAACCCGCCCTATCTCCTGGATGCCTCGGAGCGCGCCTACCGGCATGGTGGCGGGATGCTCGGCGCCGGGCTCTCGCTGGCAATCGTCGATGCCGCCCTCGAGCGCCTGGAAGCCGGCGGCAGCCTGCTGCTGTATACCGGCGTGGCGATGGTCGAAGGCGGCGATCCGTTCCTCGCCCGCATCCGCGAACGCCTGGCGTCTCGGGAGTGGGAGTGGGACTACCAGGAACTGGACCCGGACGTGTTCGCCGAAGAGTTGGACAGCCCCGCCTACCGCGAAGCCGAGCGGATCGCCGTGGTCGGCCTGCGGGTCACTCGTCGCGCCTGAGGCGCTCCAGGCCTTCCACCAGGTCCTCGTTCAGGCGCTGCCAGCGCTCGGCCACCTCGGCCTCGGCCGGAATCACCGCGAGGACCTCGCCATCCACCCACTCCCAGGGCAGGCACAGGCGTTCCGCCTCGGCCCGGCTGGCGGCGCGCACGGTGCGGGCGAAACGCCGCCAGCCGCGCATGTGCTGGATTTCGTAGGTGGTCATGGGCTCCTCCGGAAGACAGGGACGTTTGTCTTTCGGCGCTCCCCGCGTCTTCCGGTTCAAGGCCCTGGATGGGTGGTCGCGGACCGCCCGGCACGCCACCTGAACCCCCTCGCGCCGGGCCGGTCCAGACTCCTGAACGCCACAGAAAAGAGGTGCCCGTCATGACCCGCGAAATGGCTCGGCTACTGATCAGTCCCACCAATGCCTGGCCTCGTCTGCGCCAGGACTACGACCATCACCCTTTCGCCTTCCTCGTTCCGCTGTTGCTGTTGCCGCTGCTGCCGGCGGCCTGCCTGTTCATCGGCACGACCCAGGTCGGCTGGTCGCTGCCGGGCAACGACAGCGTGCAACACCTCTCCAGCGGCAGCGCCCTGCTGCTGGCGACGATGTGTTACCTGGGCTTCGTCGCCGGCGTGGTGATCATGGGCTTCTTCGTACGCTGGGTGCTGTTCCGCACGCCGTCGCGTCCCAGCGTACCGGGCAGCCTGACCTTCACCACGGCGATCGCCGTGCCCTTGATGCTCGCCGGGATCGTCGCCCTGGTGCCCTGGCGGGTCCTCCTGCTGCTGGCCGCGGCGGCTGCCTGCGCCTACTCGGTACGCCTGCTGTTCACCGGCCTGCCGCTGTTCATGCGCATGCAGGAGCGGCAGACATTGTTCTACGCCTTCTGCATCCTCGGCGTCGGCTTCCTGACCCTGCTGACCACCGCCTTCATCTTCATCGAGTTCTGGGGGCAAAGCCTGGCCGGCAGCGGCGAGTACCTGCGCTGAGGCTCAGCCGGCCTTCAGCGTGCCGGTCAGGAACAGGTACAACTCTTCCTGGCCGAACGGCTTGGCCAGCTTGGGCAACTGTGCCGCCGCGCCTTCGATCTTTTCCGCGAAGCCGGTGGCCAGGGCCATCTTCAGCGGCCGGCCCTGGGCCATGACCCGCTCCACCAACTGGCTGCCGTTCATCCGTGGCATCGCCTGGTCGGTCAGGAGGATGTCCAGTTCCGGCGTCGCCGTGAGAATCTCCAGGGCCAGGCTGCCGGAGTCGGCCTTGAGTACCGAGCAACCGAGGTCCTCCAGCATCGCCGCGGTGTTGTTCAACACCAGCGGGTCGTCGTCCACCACCAGTACTCGACAGGACAAGCGCACCCGCTCGTTTTCGCTGGGCGCCTGCGGCGTCGCGCCATTGCCCGTACGGGCGCTTTCCGGGGTTCGCGGGACGGCGGGTATCCAGATGTTCGCGGTGGTGCCGACGCCCGGCTGGCTCTCCAGGGTGAGCCGGCCGCCGAGCTGCTCGGCGAGGCCGTCGACGATCGACAGGCCCAGCCCGGTGCCACGCCCCACCCCCTTGGTGGTGTAGAAGGGTTCCACCGCACGGCGCAGGGTTTCCTCGTCCATGCCGCTGCCGGTGTCGCTGATGCTCAGGCAGATATAGTTGCCCGGTGCGAGGCGATGGGGATTGTCCGCCGGCACCCGCTGGTTGCTCGCGGAAAAGACGATGCGCCCGCCGTTGGGCATGGCGTCGCGGGCGTTGGTGGCAAGGTTGATGATGGACAGTTCGAGCTGGTTGGCGTCGGTCAGACCGAGGTCGAGATCCAGGGGAAAGCGCGTCTCGATCGATACGCTCGGTCCCAGGGAATGGATCAGCAGGTCGGTCATCCCGCGCAGCAGGTCGGGGATCGCGCAGGGCTGCGGATCGAGACGCTGCTTGCGGGCGAAGGAAAGCATCCGCTGGGTCAGGTTGGCGCCGCGCTGGGCGGCCTCCAAGGCGTTCTGCAAGAGGTCGGCGGTGCGCTGGTCGCCGGGCAGGCGTTTCTTCAGCAGCCCGAGGCTGCCGATGATCACCGTCAGCAGGTTGTTGAAGTCGTGGGCCACGCCGCCGGTGAGGTGCCCCAGGGACTCCATCTTCTGGGCCTGGAACAGCTCCTGGCGGGCCCGTTCCAGTTCGCGTTCGGCTTCGATCCGGTGGGTGATGTCACGGGTTACCTTGGCGAAGCCGATCAGCCGGCCATCGCTGTCGCGGATCGGATCGATCACCACGTTGGCCCAGAAGCGACTGCCGTCCTTGCGCACCCGCCAGCCTTCCTTCTCGAAACGCCCTTCGCGTTCGGCGGCGGCCAGGCCACGGGCCGGTTCGCCGGCCTCGCGGTCTTCGGGGGTGTAGAAGCAGGAGAAGTGCCGGCCGATCACCTCTTCCGGCAGGTAGCCCTTGATCCGCTGGGCGCCGAGGTTCCAGTTGGTGATCCGCCCGCGGTGGTCGAGCATGTAGATGGCGTAGTCGGTAACGCTCTGCACCAGCAGGCGGAACTGCTCCTGGCTGCGCCGCAGCGCCTCCTTGGCCGCGCGCCCTTCGCTGAGGTCGTGGATCAGTTGGGCGAAGCCGAGCAACTGGCCCTGGCTGTCGCGGATGGCGTCGATCACCACCTGCGCCCAGAAGCGCTTGCCGTTGCTGCGCACCCGCCAGCCCTCGGTCTCGAAGCGGCCCTCGGCATCCGCCAGGCGCAGCGCCTGTTGCGGAACGCCGGCGTCGCGGTCCTTGCGGGTATGAAAGCAGGCGTAGTCGCGGCCGAGGATCTCGCTCGCGTCGTGGCCGAACAGGCGCGCCGCGCCGGCGCTCCAGCTGGCGATACGGCCAGCGCTGTCCAGCGTGTGGATCGCGTAGTCGTCGACCGCTTCGTCGAGCAGGCGGTTGCGCGTGGCCTGGTTCAAGGGGACTTTCGGTTTTCTTGTGGTTTTCATGGACGTGTTCACTCGTCGGCTGCTCGACCCGGGCTGCAAGGCACACCCAGCAAGGTAGTACGAAGAACGTCTTCCGGCCGCTCGCTGGCTCGCCCCAGGAACTTGGCCGACCTTTCGGAAGACCCCGGAGCGGCCGGCGAATTCCATTCGCCGGAACCTTGTGCGGAGTATGGCTTTCGATATGCAGGTAGGGACATCTCCTTTCCACCGCACCGACCCCGGAGTTCCCATGCGCAATCTGGAAACCGCAACCCTGAAGCTGGGGATATTCCATCCCCACGACAGCCTGAGCCAGGCGCTGATCGCCGCCGCCTTGCAGCGACAGATCGAAGTCAGCGCCTTGCAAGCCGATCTCAACAGCCTGCAGGCGCGCCCCGGGCTGCGCTGCAAGCCAGCCAGCCTGGCGTCGTCGATCGAGGCCAGCCAGGCGGCTGCCGGTCTCGACCTGCTGTTCGCGCCGTTGTCCGACTACGCCGCCGAAGCCTTGCCGCCGATCTGCGCCGCGCTGATCGATGGCGCCCTGCGCGCCGAGGTACCGCGCCTGTTCCTGCTTGGCCATTGGCAATGGCTGGTGGCGCCGCGCGACGCCGGCGAGGAGCAACTGGGTGCCGGGCTCGAGCGCAGCCTCACGGTCAGCGGCCTGGACTGGACGCTGGTGGAGGTCCCGAGCCTGCCCGCCGGCCTGCGCATCGACGATTTCAGCCGCGCCGGCGACGTCGCGGAAGTGGAGGCCGCCAGGGTATTCGCCTGCGCCGAAGCGCTGCTCGACGAAGTCCGTCTCGGCCTGCACAAGCGCCAGTGCCTGCGCCTGGCGCCCTGAGGAGAACCCGCCATGTCCGGCCCCGATACCCTCAGCCAGGCCTTCGGCACCTTGCTGCTGGCCCTGGCCTTCAGCGCCTTCATCGTTTTCGTTCGCGGCTACCGCCCGGGCGGGGTCAGCGGCGCCTGGTACGACCTGGTGCTCGCCTTCGTCGCGGTATGGCTGGCGTTCTGGCCCGAAGCCGGCGTACTCGCACGCTCGCCGAGCCTGGCCAATGCCCTGGGGTTGGTCTTGCAGGTCGGCGCTACCCTGCTCGGCTGCCTGCTCGGTTACGGGGTGGCAAGGGGATTGCGGCGGGCGATGCGGGAAACCCGGCAAAAAAGATCGGCTTCTTCGCCGGTGAATCGGCGAGGTTCGTAGCGGAGATATCGAGAAAACACATATAACCCGATGGCGTTGCGAGTTTTCCAGATGCTTATAAGGAGTGCCGAACGGGCTTTTCACCCGCGATGATTGCATTCCGGCATCAGCGTTCTGCACGATCTCTTGCATTCTGCATCCCGCGCGCCATGCGGGATGCAGCTTATCCCGCAGATTCTGGATGTTGCCGGCATTTCGGCCTCGCGGCACCTATAGTTATCCGTACCGTTGGCATGTATCGACGGTTTCTCTCTGATTCAGGCTAATCCCGCTCCAGGGACGGAGTGGATTTTTTTCTTGCGTTGCGCAAACCGGGGAGAGCTGGCCAGATGAACCTTTCCTACCTGTACCTGAAGAAGATCCTCGAGGAGGAACTGCGCGACCACGACTGCCAGTGCCAACTGAACCCCGACTTCACGGTGACCATCAGTTGCCGCGTGGGTGGTCCCCACGGCGCGCTCTACATCGTGCCCAACAGTGACTTCCTGAAGAGCAGCAGCTTCAGCGACCTCAGCGCCTTCATCCTCAACCTGCGCGAGGAAATCAGGCGCTTCGGCGAGTTCGAGGCGGAACTCCAGACCGGCACCGGCTGAGCCCCTCCCCCCTTCTTTTCCCTCCCGCCGTCAGGGCTGCTGGTAGTGTCCCGGCGTGGTGCCCGGTTCATGGGTACGTTCCACCTTGCTGACCTGGATATCGCTGATCGCCTCGGCGTCGTGCGGTCGATGCAGTGCCTCCAAGTGGCGGCGGGCCTCCTCGCGGCTGAGGGTTTCCGCCTCGCTGTGCAATTCGCAGGTCATCGGCTGGTCGTCGAGGATGTAGCTGATCAGGAACAGCTGGCTGGCCATCGTCTCGCCCTCCTCTCTTCGATGGGCCCTGCGCCAGGCGCAGGGCCCATGGCTATCACGGCAGGTTCGGCGGCAGCTCGGCGTCCAGCGCAGCGTCCTGCCGCGAGTCGTCGCGCTGGCGCTCCTGCAGGCGCTGCAGGCGGCGGGTCAGGTGCTGCACCTCTTCGCGCAGCAACTGCAACTCTTCCCGCGGTTCATTGAGCAGGCCCTTGACATGGCAATGCCCACTCAACCCGCGGCTGACCAGCAGGCCGCCGGCGACCGCCTTGCAGGCGCCGGGCAAGCCACCGCGGGCCAGGCCGAAGCCGGCCAGGACCAGTCCGGCGCCGATGGAAGCGAGTCGCTCGCCGCGCTGCAGGTTGTGCGGCAGGCCATTGGCCGTCGAAGTCGGCAGGTATTCGTTCATGGAATTCTCCTTGCTTCGGTTATCGGTCAGGCTTCGTCGTCCGGCGGTTGCACGAGGAACTCGACCAGCGTCCGCCGGCAAGCCTCGATGCCCTCTTCCAGGACGATCTCGAAACCGTGGGTGTTCTCGGTCGGAATGCCGATGCAGCCGACCTGCGCGGCCTCGCCGTGGCTCAGCAGGGCGCTGGCGTCCGAGGCGAAGTCCACCAGCAGCGCCGCCTGCGGCTGGTACTGGCAGCGTTCGGCGGCGCGCAACAGGCGGTCGGTGACATGGCGGCTGTAATAACCCTTGGAGTCGCCGCTGTTGACGATCGGGTCGCGGCACAGCCGGGTGCCGTATTCGGCTACCGTTGGGCCGACTTCCACCGCGATGCTGATGTCGCCCGGCAGTCGGCGCGCGGCGAACAGCGCGCCGGCGTTACTCTCCTCCTCCATGGTGGTGAGCACCAGGTAGAGGTCGCCGTGCAACTCGTCGCGGCGCCGGGCGATCTCGCGAGCCACGCCGAGCACGGCGAGCAGCGGTGCGCGGTCGTCGAGGAAGTGCGCGGCGACGCAATCCTGGAAGTACAACGGGCGCCGCCACAGACGGTTGAGCACCACGCGGGTACCCGGTCGCACGCCCAGATTCGCCAGTTCCTCGGCGCTGCGCCGGGTGACCACGTGTACGTCGCGCCAGTGCACCGCGCCCGAGAGCACGTCGGAGCCCTGCGGCGACTCGCCGGTAGCATGCATGCTGCCGTAGGACAGCACGCCGTCGAGTACCGCCTCGCCGGCCAGGATCTGTACCGGACAGACGCCGAAGCTCACCGGCTGGGCGCCGCCGAGCGCCACTACGCGCAGGGTACCGTCGGCCTCGACGCGCTTGACGATCATGGCGATCTCGTCGAGGTGCGCGAGCAGCCGCACCGCGGCCCGCCGCGCCTGCTCGCGCGGCAGGTGCGGCGGGCTGATGCGCGCGACCAGGTTGCCGGCGGCATCGCTGCCGACCTCGTCGCAACAGCCCTCGAGTTCCCGCTGGCAGATGGCCCTGACCTCGTCTTCCTGGCCACCGGGGCCACGTGCCAGCAGGAGTTCCTCGAGCAAGGCGCGGTCTTCTTCGCGCATGCCTCAGGCCGCCCGTTTTTCCAGGCGCGCCTTCAGCTCTTTCTTGTGCTGCTGCATGGCCTGGCCGAGTTGCTTGAGGGCGGCGGCGTCGAGCAATTGCCGGGCGCGCGGGAACAGCTCGCCCTCCTCCTCCTCGATGTGGTGCTCCAGGAGTTCCTTGAGCACCTTGACCCGGCCGGCGAACTGCACGGTGTCCGGGCGGGTGCGCTTGAGGTCGGGAAGGACCAGGGAGTCCACCGTGCGGTGTTCCTCCTTGGCCTCGTAGTACATCTTCAGCTCTTCCTTGCCGCCGCTGTCCCTGATCGCCGGATAGAGGATGTCTTCCTCGATGGCGGTGTGCAGCACCAGTTCCAGCTCCAGCCTGCCCAGCAGCTCGCTGCGCTTCTTCAGCGCCCGTTCGGTGGTCTCGCTGAGTTCATTGAGCAGTTTCTTCACGGTCTCGTGGTCATGGACCAGCAATTCGATGGCGTTCATGGTCGCTCCTCATCGGTTTGTTATCCGAGTGCTCCGGCACTCTCTCTGGCTGAGCGCGCGCTCCTCCGCCGAGTTCAGTCACGAGGACGGGCGGTCGCCTCGATCAGCGGAAACGCGGAGATCCGCAATGAGCGCGGTTCCTGGCCGTCGCGCAGCAAGGCCCGGGACCGCCTCATGGCATTCCCCTCGCGGCACCGGGCCTCAGGCGCGGGCGTCGCGCAGGGCGCGGACCCGGTCGTGGTGACGGAGCACGCCCTGGTACTGGCGCTCGATCACCTGGTGGATCTCCGCCGGCAGCGGTTTTTCCAGCGCCGCCTGGTAACGCTGCTTGGCGACATCCTCGCCGCGCTCGCATTCGTTGAGCACCGCCTCTTCGTCCTTGCCGGTGACCAGTGACTTCAGGTCGACCCAGCGCCGATGCAGGTCACCGGCGAAACTGGTGCTGTCCTTGGGTTTGCCACCCAGTTCCAGGACGATCCGCTCCAGCTCGTCGGCAGCCGCGGCGCAGTCGCGGCTCTGCTCCAGCATCGCCGCCTTCAACTGCGGATCGCGCAGGTCTTCGGCGCAGGCCTGGAAGCCGGCCTCGCCATCCTTGCTGGTTTGCAGCAGGTCGTTGAGTACGTCGAGGGTGTCGTCGAGGTTGGTCTGGTTCATTTCGCTCTCCTTGGCCCGGAGCTGTCCGGGAGTTCTCGCGTCTGTCGGCGCCGGCGCCTGCCGGCACGGAACGTGGGCAGCAACCAGCGCCCACGGAAGGTGGGAGGCTCGCCGTCGCGGAGCGTTCAGAAAGCCGGATGGATGGTGGCGTAGGCCGGGGTGATGCTGAGACGTTCGCCGACCACCATCTCGGTGATCCAGTCCACCAGGATCGAGGTATAGGCGTCCTGCGCCGCCTCGCTGCTGAGCGCATGGTCGGCGTGGTCGATGATCCGGTGGGTCAGCGAATGGGTCTGCTGGAAGGCGGCGCGGAAACTCATGATGGTCGAGTGCGGCACATAGCTGTCGAACTCCGACTCCACCAGCAGCACATCGCCGCGGAATCCCGCGCAGGCCTGCAGGGCTCGGTTGCTGGCGGCCGGGATCAGGCTGCCGCGATACTCGATGAGGTCCTCGCGGTCGAGCAGCAGCTTGGGCGTCAGCCAGTCCTCGTCGCGGTAGATCGCCGGTACCCGCAAGGCCAGCCAGCGCACCGCGCGCAACTGGCTGAGGATCGCCGCCAGGTAGCCGCCATAGCTGGTGCCGACCACCGCGATCGCCTGGCTGTCGATGGCCGGGTGGGCCACCAGCCGGTCGTAGGCGGCGAGCAGGTCCTGCAGGTTGTCCTCGCGCGTCACCAGCGCCTGGCGCCCGCTTTCCGCGCCGTGGCCGCGCAGGTCGAAGGTCAGGCACACGCAGCCGAGCCCGGCGATGCCCTGGGCGCGCTTCAGGTCGCGCTGCTGGCTGCCGCCCCAGCCGTGCACGAAGAGCACGCCGGGGACCTTCGCCCGGGGGCTGAGGAAGGTGCCTTCGATCCGGTCGTCGCCGACCCCGATGCGGATGCGTTCGCTGTTCGCCGTCATGCCTCCCCCGTCATCGCATATTTGAGCAGGAAGTCGCCGTGTTCGTCGGGGCCGCGATAGATCACCCGGCTGTTGTCCGGCAGGCGCTTGTCTTCGTGGATCTCGAACGACGCGGCGCGCACCGCGGGCAGTCCCGGGTCGGCGCGGAAGGCCTCCAGCGCGGCGATCTCGGCGCTGCTCGCGCCGCCGACCCGCCAGGACTGCTCGAGCACGCCGAAGCGCTCCCGACCGTTGCCGTCCCGGCCCTGGGCAATGTCGTAGTTGCGCCGCGAGGCGAAGCAGCCGGGGAAGAAGATCGCCGCGGCGGTGTCGAAGATCCGCGCGTACTCGATGGCCTGGCGCACCTCGCGGGCCAGGTCCAGGGTCAGCAGCTCGGCATAGCCACCGCGCGCCACCAGCAAGTCAGAGCCGGCGTAGACCAGTTCGCCGCGCGCGTTGCGGGTCTGGTGCTGCTGACCGTGGTAGCTCAGCAGGAAGCCGTTGACCCGGAGCTGGCCGACGCTATGGGTAACGACCCCGTCCAGGTTGGCTTCCAGTACCAGGCCCTGCGCCAACTGGCGCTCCTCCAGCCCGCCGAGCCAGCCGTCCAGTTCGTCGAGGTCGTGCGCCACGTACTGGCCGAGGCCGCCACAGGCCTCCGCCAGCTTGGCCCGCACCGGTCCTTCGGCGAGCAGGCGGGCGCCGGCGCGGTGTGCGTCGGCCAGGCTGAAGACGCTGACGCCGTTGAGCACGACGTCGCGGACCTTCTCCGCGAACAGCGGGTTCCAGCCTTCCGGCGCCACGCCGCCGCGCGGCAGCGGATGGACGATGGCCTTGCCGGCGATGAACGCGTGCTCGACGAAACCGCCGAGCAGATCTTCGTCACTGTTCACGCCCAGGCGCACGGCGGTCTCCCTGCCGACCAGGGTGCGGGTCGGGACCAGGTAGAGGGGGCCTCGCTGGTGCAATTCGGGTTCGTAGCGGCCGCCGAACTCCAGCTTCTGGACTTCCGCCAGCCAGCGCGCCAGGGCCAGGTTGCCCTGCACTTCATGTTCGGCGGCCGCGGGATCGACGCTATGGGCCACCACCAGTCTCTGCCGAGGGTCTGCGCTCATGTTCCGCTCCTCCTGGATGGAGACCCGGCGTTCAGGGCTCCGGTATGGGCGAGAGGGACTCTTCGTCGGGCCGTTCCATCGGAACTTCTTCCGGGAACTCCTAGGGGACGTGGCTTTCGTGGTCAGGAACCGGGTATTCGTCCGGGTCCCCGGATGGGTTGCGTGGACTCGTCGCTGGCGCACCCGATGATGCAGAAATGGAAAAACGCATGTCCGCCTCCATCGTTGGTATGAGTTCTAGATGGAGGGTACGAGAGCGGATTTGGTTCGGACCATGCGTCGGAAGGCCGGGTCGGCGCCTGGCCGCCCCGGCGCTGAAACAGCCGGCTCAGCGAGCCAGGCTCATGGTGCGCAGCTTGCCGCCGGCGACCAGGACCTTGCGGTGGGTGAGATGCTGGTTGTCGCTATCGCGGAACGTGAGCAGGTCGATACGCTTGCGGAAATAGTCGCTGTCGCGGATCTGCAGCGGCCCCTGGTCGATGATCAGGTCCCGGCGGATGCGCTCCAGCACCTGGTTCAGCAACAGCGGGTTGCTCTGCTCCTGGCCGGAGATCGCCCGGCTCACCAGGCGCTTGCCCTGGTCGTTACGCAAGGTCACCAGCAACGCGCCGTCAGGCCGAGGTTGGCAACTGACGCGCACATCCTTGAAATGCTCTTCCAGGTACTCAACCAGGTTTTCATCGGTCTCTAGCATTGCTGGCCTCCTGTCTCATCAGATTCTTTGACGCCGGTAATCAGGCGTATCTCTGTCGAGCAGAAGGCGTACCAATTTCTCTGGAAAATAAAATTCTTATAAATCAATAAGTTGAAAAACAAGCCGGCGAATTGATATTTGCATTTTGCAAGAAAACCCCCGGCAAGCCTTGCATTCGGCAACCCGCCGCGCCCGTCGTCTCGCCTGCAACCCCCTGGCGAGGCCTCTCGCAAGCCGAGCCGCCGGTAAAAAAAACTAAACTTCCGCCGCCCCCCTCCGGTCACCCCTAGCAAGGACTTCGCCCATGCCACGGCGCGACGGAGTCCGACCGACCAACGCCAAGGACAACGTACGACCGGAGGATGACATGGGACATTCTGTTGCAGGCGCTTGCCTGGAAGAACCCGCGGTACTGACCGCTTTTCCGTCGCTGCTGCACCCGCAGGACCCGCCGCAACAGAGGGATCGGATACTCTTCGTCACCGCCGAGCTAAGCGACTTCGTCAAGGTCGGCGGACTCGGCGACTTTTCCGCCGCGCTGCCGCGGGTCCTCAAGCGCGAGCATTCGGTGCGGGTCCTGCTGCCCGGCTACCGCCAGGTGCTGGAGCGCTGCCGCGACCTGCGGATCATCGGCAGCCTGCCCGGCCGGGCGGCGATCCCGCCCTGCGAGATCGGCCTGGTGACCCTCGACGACGGCCTGGAAGTCATGCTGGTGCTCTGCCCGCTGCTCTACGAGCGCGAGGGCACGCCATACATGGACGACCAGGGCAATGACTGGCCGGACAACCACCTGCGCTTCGCCCGCCTGTGCCTGGCCGCCGCCGAGATCGCCGGCGGCCGCGGCGCCCAGGGCTGGCAGCCGGGCCTGGTGCACGCCAATGACTGGCCGTCGGCGCTGACCCCGGCCTACATGGCCTGGAACGGCGTGCGCACGCCGAGCCTGTTCACCATCCACAACCTCGCCTACCAGGGCCTCTGCGACCTGCAATGCAGCGCCGAGCTGGGTCTTCCCGACGAAGCGCTGAGCCACGAAAGCATGGAATTCCACGGGCGCCTGTCGTTCCTCAAGGCCGGCATCGCCCATGCCCACCACATCACCACGGTGAGCGAGACCTACGCCCAGGAAATCACTACCCCGGAATACGGCTGCGGCCTGCACGGCATCCTCAAGTGCAAGGTCGAGAAGCGTCAGCTCAGCGGCATCGTCAACGGTATCGACGATAGCTGGCAGCCGCACTGCGATCCACACCTGGTGGCCGGCTTCAGCGCCCGCCAATGGGCCGGCAAGCGCGCCAACACGCGCTACGTGGAGGAGCGTTTCGGCCTGGAGCCGGGCAAGGGGCCGCTGTTCGCGGTGGTCTCGCGCCTGGTGCAGCAGAAAGGCATCGACCTGACCCTGGAGATCAGCGATGCCCTGCTCCAGGCCGGCGGCCGCCTGGTCAGCATCGGCCGTGGCGAGCCGAACCTGGAGAAGGCCATGCTCGAGCTCGCCCGGCGTCATCCCGGCCAGGTCGGCGTGCATATCGGTTTCGACGAGACCGAGGCCCGCCGTATCTACGCCGGCAGCGACTTCCTGCTCATGCCCTCGCGCTACGAGCCCTGCGGGCTCAGTCAGCTCTATGCGCAATGTTTCGGCTCGCTGCCGATCGCGCGCTGCACCGGCGGCCTCGCCGATACCATCGTCGACGGGGTCACCGGCTTCCTGTTCCGTGAGGAAACCGCGCAGAGCTACCTCGACGCGGTGATGCGCGCGATCAACGTCTACCACTGTCCCTCGCTGCTCAACGCCATGCGCTGCAAGGCGATGGCCGCGCCGATGTTCTGGAGCGACTCGGTGGAGCCTTACAACCGCCTGTACCGGCGCCTGTTGAGGAATACCGCTCCGGCCCTGCGCGGGGTACGCCAATGATGGCGATCCGGCGCCGCTTCGGCGCCCAGTTCCAAGGCAACGGCCGAACCTGCTTCGGCCTCTGGGCTCCGGACGCCCGCGAGGTCCGGGTCGAGACCGCCGACGGCCGCGACTGGCCGCTGGAAGGCAGCGACAGCGGCTGGTTCGAGGCGACCCTGCCCTGTCCGCCCGGCACCCGCTACCGCTACCGCATCGATGGCCGCCCCGGGGTGCCGGACCCGGCCTCGCAGTTCCAGCCCGACGGCGTGCATGGCCACAGCCAGGTGCTGGACCATGACGCCTACGCCTGGCGCGTCGACGAGTGGCGCGGGCGGCCCTGGCACGAAGCGGTGATCTACGAGCTGCACGTCGGCCTGTTCGGCTCCTACGCCGAGGTCGAGCGCTTCCTTCCGCGCTTGGTGGAACTGGGCGTGACCGCCGTGGAGCTGATGCCGCTGGGCGAGTTTCCCGGTCGCCGCAACTGGGGCTACGACGGCGTGCTGCCGTTCGCCCCGGCGTCGGCCTACGGCACGCCCGAGCAGCTCAAACATCTGATCGACAGCGCACACGGCATGGGCCTGATGGTCTTCGTCGACGTGATCTACAACCACTTCGGCCCGGACGGCAACTACCTCGCCCAGTACGCCGCCGCGTTCTTTCGCGACGACCGGCAGACGCCCTGGGGCCAGGCCATCGATTTCCGTCGCGGCGAAGTCCGCGAGTTCTTCTATGAAAACGCCCTGATGTGGCTGCTCGACTATCGCATCGACGGCCTGCGCTTCGATGCCGTGCACGCGATTCCCGATAGCGCGTTCCTCGTCGAGATGGCCCGCCGCCTGCGCGGCGCCGCCGGCCCCGAGCGCCATCTGCACCTGGTCCTGGAGAACGACGACAACCGCGCCAGCCTGCTGCGCCAGGGCTACGACGCACAGTGGAACGACGATGGCCACCATGCGCTGCACGTCCTGCTCACCGGCGAGAACGACGGCTACTACCAGGACTACCCCGAGCCGCTGCGGTGCCTGGCGCGCTGCCTGGCCGAAGGCTTCGTCTACCAGGGCGAAGCCAACCGCCACGGCCGGCCGCGCGGCGAACCGAGTGCCGACCTGGCGCCGGACGCCTTCGTGCTGTTCCTGCAAAACCACGACCAGGTCGGCAACCGCGCCTTCGGCGAGCGTCTCAGCGTTCTCGCCGAACCCCAGGCGTTGCGCCTGGCGATAGCGCTGCAACTGCTCGCGCCGATGATCCCGCTGCTGTTCATGGGCGAGGAATGCGCCGCGCGCGAACCGTTCCTGTATTTCACCGATCACCAGGGCGAACTGGCGGACGCGGTCCGCGAGGGACGACGCAAGGAGTTCGGCGAGTTCGGCCGCTTCGGCGACGGCGCCACCCTGGCTTCGCTCCCCGATCCCAACGCGGTGGAGACCTTCGAGCGCTCGCGTCCCGGCCTGGCCGATTGCGACCCGGCCTGGCGCGGCTTCTACCGGCAACTGCTGGAAATCCGTCACGAACACCTGATCCCGCGCCTGCGCGGCGCCCGTTCGCTGGGCGTGACCACCATCGCCGGCGCCGCGCTGTCGGCGCGCTGGCGACTCGGTGACGGCAGTGACTGGCGAATCGACTTCAACCCTTCTCCGCTCGAAGCGGAAGTCGAGCCGCCGGCGGCCGCCACCCAGGTGCTGTTCCTCGACAACCTCGCCTGTGCCGAGTATCGCCGCGGCCGCCTAAGTCCCCGCAGCATCGCGGTCAGCCTGGAGCCCGCCCATGAGTGACGCACGCCTGGCCGAACTGGCCGCCGCCGTGGGCCTGCAACTCGACTGGCAGGACGCCAACGGACGGCCGCAGCGGGTCGACCCGGAGGTCCAGCGCGGCCTGCTGGAAGCACTCGGCTATCCGGCGCAGAGTCCGCAACAGATCGAACAGAGCCTGGCCGCGCTGGCCCGGCTGCGCGAGGACAGCGCCAACCTCGGACTGCTGGTCGGCGAATGCGGCCAGCCGCTGGAGCAAGCGCTCGGCCCCGCCGGCACCCCGGGCGAACTGGTCTACGAGGACGGCACGCGGATCGCCCTGCGCCTGGACGCCGAAGGCCGCCTGCCGGCGCAGGCCCGCAGTGGCTATGCGCAGCTGTCGCTGGAGCAGCGGGAATGGGCGGTGGCGATGGCGCCGCCGAGCTGTCCGTCCCTGGCCAGCCTCGCCCCGGGTCGCTCGCGTCGCTGGGGTCTGGCCGCCCAGGTCTATGCCCTGCGCCGCCCCAGCGACGGCGGCCTGGGCGACAGCGCCGCCCTCGAGGACCTGCTGCGCAGCGCCGCGCGGCATGGCGCCGACGCGCTGGCGATCAGCCCGCTGCACGCCCTCGCCGAGGCCAACGGACATGCCTACAGCCCCTACTCGCCGTCCAGCCGGCTGTTCTTCAATGTCCTGCACGCCGCGCCAGCGACCATTCTCGGCGCGGCGGCGGTGGAACAGGCGATCCGTCGCGCCGGCCTGGCCGCGGAGATGGCCCGCCTGGAGAGCCTGGAGCTGATCGACTGGACAGCGGCGGCGGACCTGCGCATGCGCCTGCTGCGCCAACTCCACCGCGACTTCATCGAGCGCGCCAGTCCCTTGCGCCACGACCTCGCCGAATTCCGCCGCGAAGCCGGCGAGGCGCTGCTGCACCACTGCCGCTTCGAGACCCTGCAGGCGCACCTGGGCGCCGGCCCCGACTGGCGACGCTGGCCGGAGCCGCTGCGCCGCCCCGGCGAGCCGGCGGTGGCCGCGTTCTGCGCCGATCACGCCGAGGAAGTGGACTTCCGCGCCTTCGGCCAGTGGCTGACCCAACGCTGCCTGCAACATGCCCAGCGCCAGGCGCGCGAGGCCGGGATGGCCATCGGTCTGGTCGCCGACCTGGCGGTGGGCGCCGACGGCGGCGGCAGCCAGGCCTGGTCGCGGCAGGAAGAGCTGCTCGCCGAAGTGAATGTCGGCGCGCCGCCGGACATCCTCAACCAGTCCGGACAGGACTGGGGCGTTTCCGCGTTCAATCCCGAAGGCCTGCGCCGCCACGGCTACCGGGCATTCCGCGAGATGCTGCGGGCCAACCTGGCCTGGCCCGGAGGGCTACGCATCGATCATGCGATGGGCCTGCAACGTCTCTGGCTGATCCCGCGCGGCCAGCCGCCCCACGCCGGCGCCTACCTGCGCTACCCGCAACGCGAGCTGCTGCGCCTGCTGGCGCTGGAGGCCAGTCGCGCCTCGGCGCTGGTCATCGGCGAGGACCTCGGCACCGTGCCCGAAGGCCTGCGCGAGGAACTGGCACGCCGCCAGGTGCTGGGTACCCGCGTGCTGCTCTTCGAGCGGCGCGGCGAACGCTTCGTGCCCCCGGCGCAATGGCCGGCGGACGCCATGGCCACCACCAGCACCCACGACCTGCCGAGCCTGTCCGGCTGGTGGCGGGGCCAGGACATCCACTGGCGCGGCCGCGCCGGACACCGCAGCGCCGAGGAATGCGCGGCCGACCTGGAACTGCGCGCCGAGGAGCGCCGGGCCCTGGCCGCCAGCCTCGAACCGCCGGTCGATCCCGACCCCGCCGCCGAAGTACCGCTGGACGCCTGCATCGGCTATGTCGGGGCAACCCCCGCGCCGTTGGTGCTACTGCCCCTGGAGGACGCCCTGGGCAGCCTGGAGCAGCCGAACCTGCCCGGCCCCGGCGACGCCCACCCGAACTGGCGGCGGCGTTGGCCGGAAAACGCCGCGCAGATGCTCGGAACGCCGCAGGTCGACCGGCGCCTGCGCCTGCTCGAACGCAGCCGCCGGGATGCCGAGGAGGCCGCCCATGATTGAGCCCCGCGCTACCCTGCGCCTGCAATTCCACGCCGGCTTCACCCTCGACGATGCCCTGCCCTGGCTGGACTATTTCGCCGACCTGGGCATCAGCCATCTCTACGCCTCGCCGCTGTTCCGCGCGCGGCCCGGCTCCAGCCACGGCTACGACGTGGTCGACCCGACCCGGATCAATCCGGAACTGGGCGGCGAGCCGGCGCTGCTGCGCCTGATCCAGGGGCTGCGGCAACGCGGCATGGGCCTGCTCATGGACATAGTGCCGAACCACATGGGCATCGGCGGCGGCGCCAATCCCTGGTGGCAGGACGTGCTCGAATGGGGGCGCGAGAGTCCCTACGCGAGTTTCTTCGACATTCAGTGGGAATCCCACGACGCCGCGTTGCGCGGCCAGGTGCTGCTGCCGTTCCTGCGCAGCGACTACGGCGAGGTCCTGGCTGCCGGGGAGATCGGCCTGAGCCTGGACCGCGAGGCCGGCCGCCTGCTGGCGAGCCACGGCGAGCAGCGCTTCCCCCTCTGGCCGGGCAGCTACCCGGAGCTGCTGGAAGACAGCGGCGAGCCGCGCCTGTCAGCCCTGGCCGGCGGTTTCCGCGAGTGCCGGCAGGACCGCGAGGCCTTGCGCGAGATGCAGCGTCAACTGGCGGCTGCGCTCGCCGAGAGCGCTCCGCGCGCAGCCCTCCAGCGCACGCTGGGCGAACTCCAGGAACGCCACGAGGAGGCTCGCCAACGCCTGCACCGCCTGCTCGAGGCGCAGCACTACCGCCTGGCCAGTTGGCGCACCGCGGCGGACGACATCAACTGGCGCCGTTTCTTCGACATCAGCGAACTGGTCGGCCTGCGGGTCGAGCGCGGCGAGGTGTTCGAGGCCGTGCACGGCAAGGTCTTCCAGTTGCTCGAGGACGGTCTGCTCGATGGCCTGCGCATCGATCACGTCGACGGCCTGGCCGATCCGCGCGGCTATTGCCGACGCCTGCGCCGCCGCAGCGAGCGGATCCGCGCCCGTCGCGGCGGCGCGCCGATGCTGCTGTACGTTGAGAAGATCCTCGGTGGCGAGGAGCGCCTGCCCGAGGATTGGCTGTGCGACGGCACCACCGGCTACGACTTCATGAACCAGGTCAGCCTGTTGCAGCACGATCCGCGCGGCGAACGACCGTTGCGCGAACTCTGGCAGCGGGTCAGCGGACGCCCGGAGGCGTTTCTCGACGAGGTCTACCAGGCTCGCCAACTGGTCCTGGCGGGAAGCCTCGCCGGTGACCTGGAGAACCTCGCCCAGGGTCTTTTGCGGGTGGCGCGGGCCGACCTGGCCAGCCGCGACCTGACCCTGGGCGGTATCCGCCGCGCGCTGTTCCAGTTGCTCGCGCGCTTTCCGGTCTACCGTACCTACGCCGGGGCCTGCGGTCGCTCGGTGCAGGATCGCGAGGTGTTCCGCTATGCCGCAGAGGCGGCCCGCGAGGATCTCGACGAAGCCGACCGGGCGGTCCTCGACCATCTCGAACGCTGGCTCGGCGGGCAGCCGCTGCGCGAGCTGCCGCCCGGTCCGCTGCGGCGCCTGCGCGGCGAGTTGCTGGCGCGCTTCCAGCAGTTGAGTTCGCCGACCGCAGCCAAGGCCGTGGAGGATACCGCCTGCTATCGCTCGGCGGCCCTGCTCTCGCGCAACGACGTCGGCTTCGACCCGCAGCGCTTCGCCGCTTCCGCCGAGGAATTCCATGCCGCCTGCGAAGCCAGGCGCCTGGCCAGCCCGCGCGCCCTGCTGGCCACCGCCAGCCATGACCACAAGCGCGGCGAGGACGCCCGCGCCCGTCTTGCGGCGCTCAGTGAACTGGCGCCCTGGTTCGCGCGTAACGTCGAGCACTGGCAAAGCCTGGCCACGCCATTGCGCCGCGACCTCGCCGAGGGGCCGGCGCCGAGTCCCGGCGACGAGCTGATCCTGTTCCAGGCCCTGCTCGGCAGTTGGCCGCTCGACGCGCCTTGCGACGGCGCCGCCCTGGACCAAGCGTTCCTCGCGCGGATGCGCGAATGGCAATGCAAGGCCTTGCGCGAAGCCAAGCTGCGCACGCGCTGGACCGCGCCCGACGAAGACTACGAGCGCGCCTGCGCCGACTATCTGGAACAGCTCCTGCGCGCGCCGCTGGCCCAGGCCCTGCGCCAGTCGCTGGGCAACGCGGCGGCGCGACTGATGCCGGCCGGGGCCCTGAATGGCCTCGCCCAATGCCTGCTGCGCCTGACCTGCCCGGGTATCCCCGATCTCTACCAGGGGCGCGAGGACTGGGACTTCAGCCTGGTCGACCCGGACAACCGGAGGCCGGTGGACTTCGCCCGGCACGCCGCCGCCCTGGCCGCGCCGACGCCCTTCCCGGAACTGCTGGAGCACTGGCGCGACGGTCGCATCAAGCAGACCCTGATCGCCCGCGTGCTGGGGCTGCGGCGGATGCAGCCGGGCCTGTTCCGCGACGGCGACTACCTGCCCCTGGAGGTCAGCGGCGAGCATGCCGAGCGGGTCCTGGCCTTCGCCCGGCGCAGTCGTCACGGTTGCCTGCTGGTGGTGGTCCCGCGCCTGGCCTGCGCCCTGCTCGGCCACGCCACGCAGCCGCAGGTGCCGGCCGAGGCCTGGGGCGACACCTGCCTGCTGCTGCCGCCGAGTCTCTCCGAATGCACCTACAGCGGCCTGTTTTCCACCATGCCGCTGCCCAGCGACGGGCACCTGAGCCTGTCCGAAGTGCTCGCCGACTTTCCCGTCAACCTGCTTTACCGCCTCGCCCAGGAGGACACCCCATGAGCGCCGACGAAAAACGCATACGAGAGTTCGCCTACCAGATCTGGGAATCCGAGGGCTGCCCCGACGGCCAGGCCGAACGCCACTGGGCCATGGCCCGGCAACTGGCCGAAGCGGAAGCCGCCGCGGCGGCACCGAAGAAGACCCGCGGTCGGGCCAAGGCCGCCAAGGAAACCCCGGCCCTGCTGCAAGCGCCGGCCGCCAAGCCGCGCAAGCCGAGGGCCACGTCCCCGGCGCGGCCCGCCAGCGAAAAACCGGCGGCGGCCAAGCCGCGCAGCCGCCGCAAGCCCGAAGCGGGCGAATGAGGAGTCCAGTGCATGAGCAGAAAGCGTAGCCCCGCCCCTTCGCGGATCAGCGAAGGGCACCCCTTCCCCCTTGGCGCCACCTGGGACGGCCTCGGCGTCAATTTCGCGCTGTTCTCGGCCCACGCGACCAAGGTCGAGCTGTGCCTGTTCGACGCGCGCGGGGAAAAGGAGATCGAGCGCATCGAATTGCCCGAGTACACCGACGAGATCTGGCACGGCTACCTGCCCGACGCCCACCCGGGGCAGATCTACGGCTACCGGGTGCACGGTCCCTACGAGCCGGATGCCGGCCACCGCTTCAATCCCAACAAATTGCTCCTCGATCCCTACGCCAAGCAGTTGGTCGGCCGCCTGCGCTGGTCCGAGGCGCTGTTCGGCTACACCATCGGCTCGGCCGACGCCGACCTCAGCTTCGACGAGCGCGACAGCGCGCCCTTCGTGCCCAAGTCGAAGGTCATCGATCCGGCCTTCACCTGGGCCGAGCGCCCGCCGGTACGCGTCCCCTGGGACCGCACGGTGATCTATGAAGCCCACCTGCGCGGCCTCAGCATGCGCCATCCACAGGTCCCGGAGGCGGTTCGCGGGACCTTCGCCGGACTGATGAACGCCGACCTGCTGGCGCACATCCGCCGGCTCGGGGTGACCAGCGTCGAGCTGCTGCCGATCCACGGCTTCGTCGACGACAAGCACCTGCTGGAAAACGGCATGAGCAACTACTGGGGCTACAACAGCATCGCCTTCTTCGCCCCGCACCCGGCCTACCTCGCCAGCGGCCAGGTCAACGAGTTCAAGGAGATGGTCGCGCACCTCCACGACGCCGGGCTGGAGCTGATCCTCGACGTGGTCTACAACCACACCGCGGAAGGCAACGAGCTGGGTCCGACCCTGTGCATGCGTGGCATCGACAACGCCTCGTACTACCGCCTGATGCCCGACCAGCGCCGCTACTACATCAACGATTCCGGCACCGGCAACACCCTCGACCTCAGCCACCCCTGCGTGTTGCAGATGGTCACCGACTCGCTGCGCTACTGGGCCACGGAGATGCGCGTGGACGGCTTCCGCTTCGACCTGGCGACCATCCTCGGCCGCCATCCGGACGGTTTCGACGAGCGCCACGGCTTCCTCGTCGCCTGCCGCCAGGACCCGGTGCTGAGCAAGTGCAAGCTGATCGCCGAACCCTGGGATTGCGGCCCCGGCGGCTACCAGGTCGGCGGCTTCCCGCCCGGCTGGGCGGAATGGAACGACCGTTTCCGCGATTGCGTGCGCGCCTACTGGCGCGGCGACGACGGCATGCTGCCGGAACTGGCGCGGCGCCTAACCGCCTCCGGCGATCTCTACGACCAGCGTGGACGGCGGCCCTACGCGTCGGTGAACTTCGTCACCGCCCACGACGGCTTCACCCTGCGCGACGTGGTGTCCTACGATCACAAGCACAACGAGGCCAACGGCGAGAACAACGCCGACGGCAGCGACCACAACCTGTCCTGGAACCACGGCTGCGAGGGCCCCACCGACGACCCGGAGATCCGCGCCCTGCGCCTGCGCCAGATGCGCAACCTGCTGTCCACCCTGCTGCTGTCCCAGGGCACCCCGATGCTGGTCGCCGGCGACGAGTTCAGCCGCACCCAGCAAGGCAACAACAATGTCTATTGCCAGGACAACGAACTGGGCTGGATCGACTGGCGGCTGGACGACGAGGGCCGTTCGCTGCTGGCCTTCACCCAGCGCCTGCTGGCCCTGCGCCAACGCTATCCGATCCTGCGCAGGGGGCGCTTCCTGGTCGGCGAGTACAACGAGGCGCTGGGGGTCAAGGACGTCACCTGGCTGGCGCCCGGCGGCGAGGAGATGACCGAGGAACACTGGCACGACGAGCACGCCCGCTGTCTCGGCGTGCTCCTCGATGGCCGCGCGCAACCCACCGGGATCCTGCGCAGCGGTGAGGATGCCACCCTGCTGCTGATCCTCAATGCCTACCACGACGCGGTGTCCTTCCGTCTTCCCGAGGTGGCCGAGGGCAGCGGCTGGACCTGCCTGCTGGATACCCAGCGGCCGGAGGACCCGCTCGGCGAACGCTACCCGTTCGCCAGCGAGTTCCTGGTCGGCGGCCGCAGTTTCCTGCTGTTCGAGCTACAACCGCCGGGCGCCGGAGTGGAAGGATGAACGGCGGGGAAAAAAGCTGAACCGCCCCCGGCACCTCCAGTCGGAACCTGTAGGTGCCGCACGCGGCGCCCGCACATCCACCCTACACAGGAGGACAGCATGAAGATCAGCGACATCATGACCCGCAACGTCCAGGTCGCCGACCCGCAACAGAGCATCCGCGAGGCGGCCGCCACCATGGCGAGGATCGACAGCGGCGCCCTGCTGGTCGGCGAAGGCGACCGCCTGGTCGGGATGATCACCGATCGCGACATCGCCATCCGCGCGGTGGCCGGCGGCCTGTCCGGGGATACCCCGCTGGGCCGCATCATGAGCGGCGACATCCACTATTGCTTCGAAGACGAAGACGTCCAGCACGTGGCCCGCAACATGGCCGACATCCAGATGCGCCGCCTGCCGGTGCTCAACCGCGAGAAGCGGCTGGTCGGCGTGGTTTCCCTGGGCAACATCGCCAGCTGCCGCGACCAGGCCTCCAGCGCCACCGTCCTGCAGGGCGTCGCCCAGGCCCACTACTGAGCCTTTCTTCCACCCGGCCCGCCTTTGCCGTTCCGGCCGAGGCCGGGCCCCAACCGGGAGAACGCCATGAAAGCCGTGGTATTCCATGACATCGGCGACATCCGCCTGGAAGACGTGGCGGAGCCGCGCCTGCAGGAACCCACCGACGCCATCGTGCGGCTGACCGCCTCGGCGATCTGCGGCACCGACCTGCACTTCGTCCGTGGCAGCGTCGGCGGCATGCGTCCGGGAACCATCCTCGGCCATGAGGGCGTGGGCATCGTCGAGGCGCTCGGCGACGAAGTGCGCAACCTGCAGGTCGGCGACCGGGTGGTGATTCCCTCGACCATCGCCTGCGGCAATTGCGTGTATTGCCGAGCCGGCTACTACGCCCAGTGCGACGTCGCCAACCCCGGCGGCAGCCAGGCCGGCACCGCGTTCTTCGGCGGTCCCCGGGCCAACGGCGGCTTCCATGGGCTGCAAGCCGAGAAAGCGCGGATTCCCTATGCCAACATCGGCCTGATCCGCCTGCCCAGCAGCATCAGCGACGACCAGGCGATACTCCTGTCGGACATCTTCCCCACCGGTTACTTCGGCGCCGAACTGGCCGGTATCGCCCCCGGCAACACCGTCGCCGTGTTCGGCTGCGGTCCGGTCGGCCAGTTCGCCATCGCCAGCGCGTTGCTCCTCGGCGCCGCCCGGGTGTTCGCCATCGACCGCCACCCGGACCGCCTGCACATGGCCCGCCAGCAAGGCGCCGAAGTGATCGACTTCGAGCGCGAGGATCCGGTCCAGGCCCTGCGCTGGCTGACCGCCGGGATCGGCGTGGACCGCGCCATCGACGCCGTCGGCGTGGACGCCGAGCACAGCCATGGCACCGCCACCCCGGCGCCGCGCCAGGAGGGCACCAGCTGGAGTCCCGGCAACGCCCCCGCACAGGCCCTGGAGTGGGCGGTGCAGGGCCTGGCCAAGGCCGGCACCCTGTCGATCATCGGCGTCTACGCCGAAGACTCGCGGCAGTTTCCCATCGGCCTGGCGATGAACCGCAACCTGACCATCCGCATGGGCAACTGCCACCACCGCAAGTACATTCCGCTGCTGCTCGAACATGTGCTCAGCGGACGCATCGACCCGGCGAAGATCCTCACCCAGGTGAAGCCGATCGGCGACGCCATCGAGGCCTTCGAAGCCTTCGACCGCCGCGAGACCGGCTGGATCAAGGTCGAACTGGTGCCGCAGAAGCGCCAGGTCGAGGGCAGCGAGGAACGCCTCGACGAACGCGCGGTGGACGAACTGGCGCGCCGGCCGACGCCGGAAAGCGGCGCCCGGGGGTGATGCATGAGCGCACCGGCACGCCTGCGCATCGGCATTTCCGGCTGGCGCTACGCCCCCTGGAGAGGTGACTTCTATCCCGAGGGGCTGCGCCAGAAGGACGAACTGCGCTTCGCCTCGCGGGCGGTGAACAGCATCGAGATCAACGGCACCTTCTACGCCCTGCAGACGCCCGAGCGCTTCCGCGGCTGGGCCGAGGACACCCCCGAGGACTTCGTTTTCAGCGTCAAGGCCCCGCGTTACATCACCCACGTGCGGCGCCTGCGCGAGATCGACGAGCCGCTGGCGAACTTCTTCGCCTCCGGCCCCCTCGCCCTGCGCCAGCGCCTCGGCCCGTTCCTCTGGCAGTTCCCGCCGAGCATGCGCTTCGACCGCGAGCTGTTCGCCGATTTCCTCGCCCGCCTGCCGCGCGACGGCGCCGCCGCGCAGAAGCTCGCCCGGCACAGCGCCGCGCGCCTGCACCGCGAGGGCTACCTCGACGGCGATCCGGCGCAGCGCCTGCGGCATGCCGTGGAAATCCGCCATGAGAGCTTCGTCGACCCGACGTTCATCGAGCTGCTGCGCGAATACCGGGTGGCCCTGGTGGTGGCCGATACCGCCGGCAAGTGGCCGCTGCTCGGCGACGTCTGCGCCGACTTCCTCTACCTGCGCCTGCATGGCGACAAGGAGCTGTACCGCAGCGGCTACTCGGAAGCGGCCCTGGGCCAGTGGCAGGCACGGATCCACGCCTGGGCCAGCGGCGGCCAGGCCGACGACCTGCGCCGGGCCAGCCAGGACGCACCGGCGAAGGCGACGGCGCGCGACCTGTACTGCTACTTCGACAACGACGTCAAGGTGCGCGCACCTTACGACGCCCGGCGCCTCCTGCAGCTGCTGGAACTCGACGGCAGCCTGCGCACGGTGCCCGGACAGTTGCCCGATGACCTGCGGGAGAGTGCCGCATGATCCTGCCGCGCCTGCAGGTGCTGACGGTGAACACCCACAAGGGTTTCAACCCGTTCAATCGGCGCTTCATCCTGCCGGAGTTGCGCGAAGCGGTGCGCAGCGTCGGTGCCGACCTGGTGTTCCTCCAGGAGGTCCTCGGCTCCCATAGCCTGCACGCCGCGCGCCTGCCGTCCTGGCCGCCGGCGCCGCAATACGAGTATCTGGCCGACAGCATGTGGCCGCAGTTCGCCTACGGGCGCAACGCGGTGTATCCCGAAGGCCACCATGGCAATGCCGTGCTCTCCAAGCATCCGATCCTCGCCCACCGCAACCTCGACGTCTCGGTGGCGGGCAACGAGGAACGCGGCCTGTTGCATGCGGTGATCGACATCGGCCGTCCGCTGCACGCGGTCTGCGTGCACCTGGGATTGCGCGAGGCGCAGCGCCAGCGCCAGTTGCAACTGCTCTGCGAGCTGGTGGCGGGCCTGCCGGAGCGCGAGCCGGTGGTGGTCGCCGGCGACTTCAACGACTGGCGCCAGCGCGCCGACCGCCTGCTCGCCGGTTGCGGCCTGCGCGAAGTCTTCGTCGGCGCCCAGGGCCGGCCGGCGCGCAGCTTCCCGGCGCGCTGGCCGGTGCTGCCGCTGGACCGCATCTACCTGCGCAATGCCCGCGGGCGCCAGCCGCGCATCCTCTCGCGGCGGCCCTGGTCGCACCTGTCCGACCACCTGCCGCTGGCGGTGGAGGTGGAGCCATGAACTTCCCCTGGCGCGACGGCAACCGCGTAGAACTGCTGATCAACGGCGAAGAGTACTTTCCGCGCCTGTTCCAGTGCATCGCCGAGGCGCGCCGGGAGATCCTCCTGGAAACCTTCATCATCTTCGAGGACGAGGTCGGCCGGCAGTTGCAGGAAGCCCTCAGCGCCGCCGCCGAGCGCGGTGTCGAGGTACAGGTCACGGTGGACGGCTACGGCACCGCCTCGCTCAGCACGGACTACCTGGCCAGGCTCACCGCCGCCGGGGTTCGCGTGCACCTGTTCGACCCGCGCCCGCGCCTGCTCGGCATGCGTACCAACCTGTTTCGCCGGTTGCACCGCAAGCTGGTGGTGATCGATCGCCAGCAGGCCTTCGTCGGCGGCATCAACTACGGCGAGGACCACCTGGTGCGTCGCGGCAACATGGCCAAGCAGGACTACGCGGTGCGCGTCGAGGGCCCGGTGGTGCGCGATATCCGCCAGGCCTGCCTGGCGCTGCTCGAACCGGACGCCGACTACCCGCCGTTGCGGCCGTCGGGCGCCGGGCAGCCGGCGCGGGTGCGCCTGGTGATCCGCGACAACGACCAGTCCAGCGACGACATCGAGCGCGAGTACCTGCAGGCGATCCGCCAGGCGCGGCGACGCCTGCTGATCGCCAACGCCTATTTCTTCCCCGGCTACCGCCTGCTTCGCGAGCTGCGCGATGCGGCGCGCCGCGGCGTGCGCGTCGACCTGGTACTACAGGGCATGCCGGACATGCCGCTGGTGCGCCTGTGCAGCCGGCTGCTCTACGACTACCTGCTGCGCGAGGGCGTGCGTATCCACGAATACTGCCAGCGTCCGCTGCACGGCAAGGTCGCGGTGATCGACGACGACTGGTCGACCATCGGTTCGAGCAATCTCGATCCCCTCAGCCTGTCGCTGAACCTGGAGGCCAACCTGGTGATCCACGACGTCGCCTTCAACGGCCAGCTCTACCAGCACCTGCGCGAGCTGGCGCGCCGCCACTGCCGGCGCATCAGCCGCCGCCACGCGAGGCGCGGCTACTGGTGGCGGGCGCCGCTGATCTTCCTCGGCTTCCACTTTTCCCGGCATTTCCCGGCCATCGCCGGTTGGGTACCCGCCCATCTGCCGCGCCTGAAATCGCTGGAGTCGCGTCCGTCGCGGCGCTGGCAGGAACGCCAGGGCCAGCGGGGCAACCCATGAACGGCGGCGGTCACGCAACTGCCTCGGCGGCGCCACGCCGCGCTCACTGGCGCTGGCTGCGCAGGCTGCTGACCCTGGCGTTCTTCGTGCTGGTCCCGGTGCTGCTGTTCCTGCTGGTGAAGAATCTCGACTGGCAGGAAGTCCGCCACGCCCTCGGCGAGTATCGCCCCGCGACCCTGTTCCTCGGACTGCTGCTGGCGGCCGCCGGCTATACGGTGTTCAGCAGTTTCGACCTGCTCAGCCGCTACTACATCGGCCACTCGCTGCCCAAGCGGCGGGTCTTCACCGTGGCCTTCGTGTGCAATGCGTTCAACCTCAACCTGAGTTCCTGGGTCGGCGCCGTGGCGCTGCGCTATCGCCTGTACAGCCGGCTCGGCCTGGGCATCGCCGACATCACCCGGATCCTCACCTTCAGCCTGGTGACCAATTGGTTTGGCTACCTGCTGCTCGCCGGCATCCTGTTCAGCTGCGGCCTGCCGGCCTTGCCGCCAGGCTGGAAGCTCGGCAGCGACGGCCTGCGCCTGATCGGCGCGCTGCTCCTGGCGCTGGCCGCCGGCTACCTGCTGGCCTGCCGTTTCGCCCGACGCCGCGCCTGGGGCTGGCGCGAGCATCGGCTGACCCTGCCGTCCTGGCGGCTGGCGGCCCTGCAAGGCCTGCTCGGAGCGAGCAACTGGTCGCTGATGGCGCTGCTGCTGTACAGCCTGCTGCCGCACGGCGTGGATTACCCGAGCGTCCTGGCGATCCTCCTGATCAGCAGCATCGCCGGGGTCATCACCCATATCCCGGCCGGGCTCGGGGTGCTCGAAGCGGTGTTCATTGCCCTGCTCCAGGGGCGCCTGTCCCAGGGCGTGCTGCTGGCCGCGTTGATCGGCTACCGGGTGCTGTATTTCCTCCTACCCCTGGCGCTGGCCTGCGTGGTCTACCTGCTGTTGGAGCGCCGGGCGATCCGCCTGCGCCGCAAACAGCGCCGCCTGCGCCAGGGCCAGGCCTGAATCAGCCGGCCGGACGCAGCAGCAGCGTGCCCAGCGGCGGCAGGTCGAGCAGCAGCGACTGCGCCTGGCCATGGGCGCCGCACGACTCGCTGGAGACGCGGCCCTGGCTGCCTGAGCCGGAACCGGCGAACGCCTGGGCGTCGCTATTGAGCAGCACGTCCCAGTCGCCGCCTTGCGCTACGCCGATCCGATAGCCCTGGCGCGGCACCGGGGTGAAATTGTGTACCGCCAGCAGCGATGGCTCGCCGGCCGCGTGGCGCAGCCAGGCGTAGACACTGTTCGCCTGGTCGTCGCCGATCAGCCATTCGAAGCCGAGCGCCTCGCCGTCGCGCGCATGCAGTGCGGGGAGTTCGCGGTACAGCCGGTTGAGGGCCGCCACCAGGTCCTGTACGCCCTGATGCTCCGGATAGCGCAGCAGGTACCAGTCCAGTTCGCCGTCGTGGTTCCACTCGCGCCACTGGCCGAACTCGCATCCCATGAACAGCAGCTTCTTGCCCGGGTGCGACCACATGAAGCTCAGGTACAGGCGCAGGTTGGCGAACTTCTGCCAGCGGTCGCCGGGCATCTTGTCCAGTAGCGAGTGCTTGCCATGTACCACCTCGTCGTGGGAGATCGGCAGGATGAAATGCTCGGAGAAGGCGTAGAGCAGGCCGAAGGTCAACTGGTGGTGGTGATAGCGCCGGTGCAGCGGGTCTTCGCCGATGTACGCCAGGCTGTCGTGCATCCAGCCCATGTTCCATTTATGGCTGAAGCCCAGGCCGCCCTCCGCCACCGGACGGCTGACGCCGGGCCAGGCGGTGGATTCCTCGGCGATCACCAGCGCGCCGGGGGTTTCGCTGGCGACCACCTGGTTGAGGTGATGGAGGAAGTCGATGGCCTCCAGGTTCTCCCGGCCGCCATGGCGGTTCGGCAGCCATTCGCCTTCCTTGCGCGAATAGTCGCGATAGAGCATCGAGGCCACCGCATCCACCCGCAGGCCGTCGACGTGGTAGGTGCGCAGCCAGTGCAGCGCCGAGGCCAGCATGAAGCCGTGCACCTCGCTGCGGCCAAGGTTGTAGATGTAGGTATCCCAGTCCTGGTGGAAGCCTTCGAAGGGATGTTCGTACTCGTACAGCGCCGTGCCGTCGAAACGGCCCAGGCCGTGGGCGTCGGTGGGAAAATGCGCCGGCACCCAGTCGAGGATCACGCCGATGCCGGCCTGGTGGCAGGCGTCGACGAACGCGGCGAAGTCCTCCGGCGTGCCGTAGCGCGCGGTGGGGGCGAACAACCCGAGCGGCTGGTAGCCCCAGGAGCCGCCGAAGGGATGTTCCATCACCGGCATCAGCTCGATATGGGTGAAGCCGAGCTGGCGCACGTAGGGAATCAGCTCCTCCGCCAGTTCCGACCAGTGCGGCGGCCGGCCGTCGCGGTGGCGCCAGGAGCCGGCGTGGACTTCATAGATCGACAGCGGTGCCGCATAGCCCTGGCGCTCCGCGCGCCGGGCCAGCCAGTCCTGGTCGCGCCACTCGTGGCGCAACGCCGCGCAGGTCTTCGAAGCGGTTCCGGGCGGCGTCTCGCAGGCCAGCGCCAGGGGGTCGGCCTTCAGCGGCAGGAGGCCGTCGTGGCCCTGCAACTCGTACTTGTACAGTTCGCCCTCGCCGAGGCGCGGGACGAACAGTTCCCAGACGCCGGATGGATAGCGTCGTCGCATCGGGTGACGGCGCCCGTCCCAGCCGTTGAAATCGCCGACCACCGAGACGCGCACGGCGTTCGGCGCCCAGACCGCGAAGCGCACGCCCTCCACGCCTTCGTGACGGGTCAGTTGCGCGCCCAGGCAGGAGGCCAGTTGGCGGTGGTTGCCTTCGGCGAACAGGTAAAGGTCGAGTTCGCCGAGCAACGGCCCGAAGGCATAGGGGTCTTCGCTTTCCTGCACGCCGTCCGGCCAGTGCACGCGCAGGCGGTAGCGCGGCGGCAGGCGCTCCAGGCGGCGCTGGAACAAGCCGCTGCCGGGGTCGCTCTGCTCCAGTTCGGCGAGCGTCGCGCCGTCTTCGTCGAGCAGCTCGACGCGCTGCGCGCCGGGCAGGTAGGCGCGCAGCACGCCGCCTTCGCCGCCGGGGTCGCGCTGCGGGCCGAGGAAGGCGAATGGATCGCCCTGCAGGCCGCGCTGCAGCTTGTCCAGCTCCAGTTGCCAGCGTTCGCGTTCGGACATCGGTTCGCTCATCGGTTCTTGCCCTTCAGGAGGTGTTCGGTGAGTTCGGCCAGACCGGCGAGAGGCACTTCCAGCCAGTCGGGGCGGTAGTCGGCTTCGTAGAGCAGTTCGTAGGCGGCCTTTTCCAGGCAGGCCAGGGCCAGCGCCGCGCCCTCGCCTTCGCGGCCGTGCCAGGCGTGCGCGAGGCCCGCTGCGGCGGCGCGGTAGCCGACCAGGAAGGCGTCGCGGGCTTCGCCGCGATAGCGCATGGCGACCTTGCGCCGGGCGCTGTCGGCCTGTTCCGAGCTATCGGTGCTCTGCGCGTTGCGCAGGACCATCGCCGCCGCGTAGTCGAACGAGCGCAGCATGCCGCCGACGTCCTTCATCGGACTGTGGCGCTGGCGGCGCTCTTCCAGGCTGCGCGCCGGCTCGCCCTCGAAGTCGATGAAGCGTGCGTCGCCCTGGACCATCAGCACCTGGCCCAGGTGCAGGTCGCCGTGAACCCTGATCAGCAGCCCGCCGGCTGCTTGCCGGGCCAGCAGCGGCAGGCGTTCGAGCAGCGCCGGCAGGCGTTCCAGCAGGCGCCGCGCCTGTTCCGCCGCCTCGCCCTGCAACGGCCGTGGCGGCTCGCTCAGGCGTTTGCCGGCTTCGCGCAACTGTTCGGCGATGCGCAGCGCCCAGGCCTGGACGCTGGCTTCGTCGCTTTCGCGGCTGCCGAAGGCCGGATCGTCCGACTCGCTGGCCAGTACGCTGTGCATCTCGCCGAGCCGGGCGCCGAGGTTGGCGGCGAAGCCGCGCAGTTCGGCGAGGCTGTCGTATTGCCCTTCGAGCGCCTCGCTGGCCGCGGATATCTCGTCGCGCACGGCTCGCTCCAGGTTGTCCAGGGTCCAGTTCCAGGCGTCACCCTGGTTGTTCAGGTAGCCCAGCAGGATCATCAGCGTGTGCGGCTCGCCATCCGCGCCGACCCGCCGTACCTCGCCGAGCAACGGGGCGATGCCGGGGTAGCCGTGGCGGGTCAGGTAGCCACCGACCTCGATTTCCGGATGCAGCCCCGGAAGGATCTTGCGCAGCACCTTGAGGACCATGCGCTCGCCGAAGCGGATCGAGCTGTTGGACTGCTCCACCGAGAACGGCAGGACGTCTTCGTCGGCGATGTCGTCCATTTCCGCCAGTCCCGCCGCCGGGATGAACTGGATCTCGCCGTCGCCGTGGGCGATCACCGCCTCGGCGCGGAGTTGCGCGAGGACCTTGCGGGCGAACAGCGGCAGGCTGGCGGCGTCGGTCAGCAGGCCGACCTTGCGCCCGCGCCGCAGGCGCGCCAGGGCCAGCAACTGAGGCAGGCTGTCGCCGCGCTGGTCGGCGTCGAGGAAGCCCAGCGGCAACTGGTAGCGCAGCCCGTCGATCTCCACTTCGCACAGCGCACAGCGCGGCTCCGCCTCGTCCAGCGGAACGATGTAGCAGAGCCGTGGTTGGCCTTTCTCGCCGGCGAACCAGCGGCGCTTCGGCAGGTAGGCCGGCAGCGTCTCGCCTTCCAGGATGTTCCGCGATGCGCCCTGCAGCAGCTCGCCGAGGCGCTGCTTGACCACCAGGGTCGGCAGTTCCGGCAGGCGCTCGTCGGCGGCCACGTGCCAGCTCGGCATCTGCGTCGCGTCGGCCAGGTAGAACCAGTAGAAGCCGTAGGGCGGCAGGGTCAGCAGGTAGGTCAGCTCGCCGATCGGCGGGAACGACATGCCGCCGATCATCTCCACCGGCACCTTGCCGGCATGGCTGGCGAGGTCCAGTTCCACCGCCTGGGCCGCGCGCGACAGGTTGGCCACGCAGAGGATGCTGTCCTGCCGTTCGCCCTCGGCGTATTCGCGCAGGTAGGCGAGGATCCGTCGGTTGCTCGGCGCGAGCATCTTCAGGCTGCCGCGGCCGAAGGCCTTCTGCTGGCTGCGCACGGCGAGCAGGCGGCGCATCCAGTTGAGCAGCGAATGCGGGTCGCGCGCCTGCGCCTCGACGTTGATCGTCTGGTAGCCGTACAGCGGGTCGAGGATCGGCGGCAGCACCAGCTTCGCCGGGTCGGCGCGGGAGAAGCCGCCGTTGCGGTCCACCGACCACTGCATCGGCGTGCGCACGCCGTCGCGGTCGCCGAGGTAGATGTTGTCGCCCATGCCGATCTCGTCGCCGTAGTACAGGGTCGGCGTGCCCGGCATCGACAACAGCAGGCTGTGCAGCAGCTCGATGCGCCGCCGGTCACGCTCCACCAGCGGCGCCAGGCGCCGGCGGATGCCCAGGTTGAGGCGCGCGCGGCGGTCGGCGGCATAGTGGTTCCAGAGATAGTCGCGCTCGTCGTCGGTGACCATCTCCAGGGTCAGCTCGTCGTGGTTGCGCAGGAAGATCGCCCATTGGCAATTGGCCGGGATGTCCGGGGTCTGGCGCAGGATGTCGGTGATCGGATAGCGATCCTCCTGGGCGATGGCCATGTACATGCGCGGCATCAGCGGGAAGTGGAAGGCCATGTGGCATTCGTCGCCCTCGCCGCCATCCTCGCCGCCGAAGTACGGCCGGGTGTCTTCCGGCCACTGGTTGGCCTCGGCCAGCAGCATGCGGTCGGGATAGTGCGCGTCCAGCTCGGCGCGGATGCGCTTGAGCACCTGGTGGGTCTCCGGCAGGTTCTCGCTGCTGGTGCCGTCGCGTTCGATCAGGTAGGGAATCGCGTCCAGGCGCAGGCCGTCGACGCCCATGTCCAGCCAGTAGCGCATCACCCCGAGCACCTCGCGCAGGACCTGCGGGTTGTCGAAGTTCAGGTCCGGCTGGTGGGAATAGAAGCGGTGCCAGTAGTACTGTTGGGCGACCGGGTCCCAGGTCCAGTTGGACTGCTCGGTGTCGATGAAGATGATCCGCGTACCCTGGTATTTCTCGTCGCTGTCCGACCAGACGTAGTAGTCGCGGGCGCGCGACCCCTTCTTCGCGTGGCGGGCGCGGATGAACCAGGGATGCTGGTCGGAGGTGTGGTTGATCACCAGCTCGGTGATCACCCGCAGGCCGCGTCGATGGGCCTCGGCGATGAACCGGCGGGCGTCGGCGAGGCTGCCGTAGTCGCTGTGCACGCCACGGTACTGGGCGATGTCGTAGCCGTCGTCGCGGCGTGGCGACGGGTAGAACGGCAGCAGCCAGAGAGTGTTCACGCCGAGGTCGGCGATGTAGTCGAGCTTCTCGATCAGCCCGGCGAAGTCGCCGATGCCATCGTTGTTGGCGTCGTAGAAGGATTTCACGTGGACCTGGTAGATCACCGCGTCCTTGTACCATTGCGGGTCGTTGAGAAAGACCGGTTTCTCGCGTCTGGCCATGGGTTTCTCCTTATGCGTCGACGCGCCGCACGCGCCAGATGCCGAACGGCAGGTGCCAGGGTTCGATGCGCATCCACTGGACCTTGCCGTGCCAGACCCAGCGATGCCCGTTCATCAGGTCCTCGCCCTGGAGGCTGGCGTCGTCGGGCAGGCCGAACTCCCACAGCGGCAGTTCGAAATGCGCCTCCTGGGCTTCGTGCGGGTCCAGGCAGACCGCCACCAGGACGAAGTTGGCGAGGTCCGCGGTGCGCTTGCCGAAATACAGGATGCGGTCGTTCCAGGCGTTGTAGGCCTGGAACCCGAGGTGCGTCTGCAATGCCGGGTTTTCCCGGCGGATGCGGTTGAGCCGGGCGATCTCGGCGACGATGTTGCCCGGCGCCTGGTAGTCGCGCGGACGCAACTGGTATTTCTCCGAGTCGAGGTACTCCTCCTTGCCCGGCAAGGCCGCCGCCTCGCACAGCTCGAAGCCGGAGTACATGCCCCACAGCCCCGACCCCATGGTCGCCAGGGCGGCACGGATGAGGAAGCCGGGGCGGCCGGAGCGTTGCAGGAACCAGGGATTGATGTCCGGGGTGTTGACGAAGAAGTTCGGCCGGTAGCAGTCGCGCCAGGGTGGCTGGTTGAGTTCGGCGAAGTACTCCGCCAGTTCCTGCTTGTCGTTGCGCCAGGTGAAATAGGTGTAGCTCTGGCTGAAGCCGACCTTGCCCAGGCGCGCCATCATCGCCGGGCGGGTGAACGCCTCGGAAAGGAAGATCACCTGCGGATGGCGGCCGCGCACCTCGGCGATCAGCCACTCCCAGAACGGCAGTGGCTTGGTGTGCGGGTTGTCGACGCGAAACAGCGTCACGCCCTGCTCGACCCAGCCCAGCACCACGTCGCGCAAGGCTTCCCACAGGCTCGGCAGGGCCTGTTCGGCGTAGAAGTCGACGTTGACGATGTCCTCGTACTTCTTCGGCGGGTTCTCCGCGTAGCGCAAGCTACCGTCCGGACGCCAGGCGAACCAGCCGGGATGCTCGCGCAGCCAGGGGTGGTCGGGGGAGCACTGGATGGCGAAGTCCAGCGCCAGTTCCATGCCGTGCTCGCGCACCGCAACGAGCAGCCGGCGGAAATCCTCGCGGTCGCCCAGTTCGGGATGGATCGCCTCGTGGCCGCCCTCCTCGCTGCCGATCGCATACGGGCTGCCGGGGTCGCCGGCCTCGGCACGCAAGGAATTGTTGCGGCCCTTGCGATGGGTGCGGCCGATGGGGTGGATCGGCGGGAAATAGAGAACGTCGAAGCCCATCGCGGCGATCTGCGGCAGGCGCCGGATCACGTCGTCGAAGGTACCGTGGCGTGTCGGGTCGCCGCTTTCCGAGCGAGGGAACAGCTCGTACCAACTGGCGAAGCGCGCCAGCGGTCGCTCCACCTCCAGCGGGTATTCGCGGCTGCGCACCAGGTGCTCGCGCGGGCCGACCAGACGCAACAGTTCGCCGGTCTGCGCCGCCAGCCACAGCGCCACCCGCTCCTCGACGCTCTGGCAGGCCTGCAGGCGTTCGGCCAGCGGCGCACAGGCGGCGGCGATCTCCGGACCGCCGCGCTCGGCGCAGCGCTGCAGCAGTTCGTCGCCCTCGCGCAGCTCCAGGTCCAGCGGCAGGCGTGCGCCATGCTTGGCACGCAATTCGCGGCGGTAGCCGGCAAAACGGTCGATCCAGGCCTCGATACGGAAGTACAGGCGGCCGCAGGTCGGCGTGCGCAACTGCGCGCTCCAGAAATCGTTGCCTTCGGGCAGCAGCGGCAGGCGCCGCTCCGCGGTTTCCCCGACACGCCGCCAGACCACCTCGGCACCGAGTACCTCATGGCCATCGGCGAAGATTCGCGCGGCCAGGCGCAGGTCGCGGTCGCTCTCGGTCTTCGCGGGATAGGCACCCTCTTCCACCACAGGGCTGACCGACTCGATGGCGATACGGGGCTGCTGGATGGCGATGACCAGCGGATCATCGTCGCTGTTGCGGACAATCGAACTCATCGAGGCGCGCTCCTCCGGGACGTGGGTTCGGCGATGGGTCGCGAGGCTTCCGCCGGCCTCGAATGGCCGGCGGCGCGGACGGTCATTGATTCCGAGCCCGCCGGCGACCGATTGGTTCAGGTTGATTTACCCAGCGGCTCGCCTCAGGCCTTGCGCCGCGAACGCGAGGCACCGGACTTGGCGCGACCCTTCGCGTCGGCCCCGGCCTTTTCGCTGCCCTTGTCCTTGCCGCCGCCGGCGCGGGAACGCAGGCTGCGCTTGAGCAGGTCGGTGAGATCGATGATGTCGGCGCCCTTGCCAGCCACCTCCTCCTCTTCCTCCACCGCGTGCAGCTGGCCCTTGGCGGCCTTTTCCTCGACCAGCTTCATGATCTTGTCGCTGAAGCTGTCCTTGTATTCGTCCGGCTCCCAGTGGGAGGCCATGTCCTCCACCAGGCGCTTGGCCATCTCCAGCTCGCGCTTGTCGAGTTTCGCCTCGGTGACGCTTTCGTCCAGCTCCAGGCCATCCAGGCTGCGCACCTGCGACGGCCAGCGCAGGGTGATCAGCACCAGGGCGTCCTGCAGAGGCCGCAGGAGCGCCAGGTGCTGGCGGGTGTGCAGGACGACGTTGGCCAGGGCGACCTTGCCGGTGCGCTCCAGGGTCTCCCGGAGCAGCGCGTAGACCTTGCCTCCGCGCCGGTCGGGGGCCAGGTAGTACGGGGTATCGAAGTGCTGCAGGGGAATTTCCTGGCTATCGACGAAAGCGAAGATCTCGATGGTCTGGGTCGACTTGGGATGCGCCGCGCGGATTTCTTCCTCGCTCAGCACCACGTAGCGGCCCTTTTCGTACTCCACGCCCTTGACGATGTTCTCGCGCTCGATCTCCTTGCCGGTGACCTTGTTCACCCGTTTGTAGCCGACCGGCTCCATGCTGCGCTGGTCGAGCCAGTCGAAATCGATGCCCTGCGACGAGGTCGCCGCCGACAGGCTCACCGGTATATGCACCAGGCCGAAGCTGATCGCGCCTTTCCAGATCGCACGCGCCATGCCGGTTTCCTCCTCTTGATGGTTACAGCGTGCCGCCGTCCGCGTAACGCACGCGGCCGTCGGCGGCGATGTCGGTGATGCGCTGGAGCAGGTTGTCGGCGGCGGTCTCGGCGTCGCTCAGGCAACTGCAACCCGGGGTCACTACCCACAGCATGCGTACCGCCGAGCCACGCCGCTTGGGCTGATAGAGGATCAGGCCGACCGGCTGGCAGCGCTCCTGCATCGCGTCGGTCCAGGCGGTACAGGCGTCGAAGTCCTTGAACATGACGGAACTCTCCTCAATGGCTATCGGAAGATGGCGGCGAACGGTTCAGGCAGGCCAGGACATGCAGCACCAGTAGCGCCAGGACCGTCCCGAGCACCGCGGTACCCTGGTGACCGAGTCCGACCGCGACGCCTATGGCGGTGCTGGCCCAGAGACCCGCCGCGGTGGTCAGGCCCCTGACCCGGCTTTCCCGACCTGCCTTGAGGATGGTGCCGGCGCAGAGGAAGCCGATGCCGGCGACGGTGCCCTGGATCACCCGGCTCAGCGCGTCCGCCCCGCCACTCTGCAATTGCAGCGGCATGACGAACAGCGCCGCGCCGAGGGTTACCAGCATGTGCGTGCGCAGGCCGGCGGCCTTGCCGCTCTGCTCGCGCTCGTAGCCGAGTACCGCGCCGAGCGCCGCCGCCAGCAGCAGGCGCAACGCGGCGCGGGCGGTCTGCTCGAAGTCGGCGAGATCGGCGAACTCCTCGCCGAGGATCTTCCACAACGTCTCCCAGGCGCTCATCGGCGTTGTATCTCGCTGTAGCGCAGGGCACCGCAACGCAGGCAGCGCTCGCAGTCGAAGGTTTCCTCACCCAGTCGCAACGCCGGTTGCCGGCACCAGTCGCAACCGCCTATCAGGCAACGCAAGGTCATCCGGGTCCTCCCGCCGAATCGCTCGGCCAGCCGCCCTTTCCAGCTGTGACCGACGAGACGACGGGAAGGTGCGATCGGATTCGCCAGCGGCGCTCCTCAGGCGGGGATCGCCTTGGTCGCCGCCTCGCGCTGCCAGATCCGGTGCTGCATCAATGCCTGGCGCAGGCCGGGGAAGACATCGGTGGCCGTGGCGCCGAGCACCACGCCGGGGTCGCCAGGCAACGAAAGCTGGCTGGCCAGCGCCTGGGCATCGCCGGCGAAGGCCACTGGCTTCAGGTGCTTGTAGGCTTCCAGCAGGTAGTGCAGGCCGCGCCCGTCAGCGCCGATGGCCTGGCTGCTGGCCGCGCCGCCAGGCACGAAGACCGCGTCGAAGGCTACCGACGGCAGGCCGTCCCAGGTTCCCTCAGGGCTCAGTTCGGCGCCGTTTTCAGCCTGCACCGGCGAAGCGCTGGGCGCGATCAGCTTGGCGTCCGCGCCCTCCTGGCGGAGCGCGTCGCGCAGGTCGCTGACGTCGCTCTCGGCGACGCCGTCGGCGATCAGGATCGCCACCTTGCGCGAACGGATGTCGCCGGACAGCAGGTTCATCTGGCTCAGCGCCGGCGACGGCTTCGGCTGCGGTGCCGGGTTGGCCGGCGCGGCGAGCTGCACACCGACGTTCGCCGCGACCCTGGCGGCCAGTTGCGGATCGATGTTGAGGAGTATCTGGTTGACTTCGCGCTCACGGATCGATTGCCGCTCGACCTTGGACAGTTCGAAGCTGTAGGCGGCGACGATATGCGCCTGCTCGGCCTCGCTCATGCTGTGCCAGAACAAAGCGGCCTGGCTGAAATGATCGGCGAAGGAGTCGGCGCGCTTGCGCAGCTTGCTGCCGCTGACCGGCTCGTGGTAGCTGGAGAAGCCGCCGTTGCGCGCCGCCGGCGGGGTTTCCTTCGGCCAGCCGCCGTCGATCGAGTTCGGTTCATAGGAAGCCCGGCCGCGGTTGATGGTCTGCCGGTGCGGCGCGTCGCGCTGGTTGTTGTGGAACGGACACAGCGGGCGGTTGATCGGGATTTCGTTGAAGTTCGGCCCGCTCAGGCGCAGCAGTTGGGTGTCGGTATAGGAGAACAGCCGACCCTGCAACAGCGGGTCGTTGGTGAAGTCGATTCCGGGGACCAGGTGGCCGACGTGGAACGCCACCTGTTCGGTCTCGGCGAAGAAATTGTCGGGGTTGCGGTTGAGTACCATCCGTCCCACCACCCTTACCGGCACCAACTCCTCGGGCACCAGCTTGGTGGGGTCGAGCAGGTCGAAGTCGAAGCTGTCCTGCTGGTTCTCCGGGATCACCTGCAGGCCCAGTTCCCATTCGGGATAGTCGCCCTTCTCGATGTCCTCCCAGAGGGTCCGCCGGTTGAAGTCGGGGTCCTTGCCGGCGAGCTTCTGCGCCTCGTCCCAGACCAGCGAGCAGGTCCCGGACTTCGGTCGCCAGTGGAACTTGACCAGCACGCTCTCGCCGGCCGCGTTGACCAGGCGGAAGGTGTGCACGCCGAAGCCCTGCATGTTGCGGTAGGCGATCGGAATGGCGCGATCGGACATCAGCCACATGACCATGTGCGCCGACTCCGGGGTCAGCGAAACGAAGTCCCAGAAGGTGTCGTGGGCAGACGCTCCGGTGGGAATCTCGTTGTGCGGTTCGGGTTTCACCGCATGGACGAAGTCCGGGAACTTGATCGCATCCTGGATGAAGAACACCGGCATGTTGTTGCCGACCAGGTCGAAGTTGCCTTCGTCGGTATAGAACTTCACGGCGAAGCCGCGTACGTCACGCACCGTATCCGCGGACCCGCGCGGCCCCTGCACGGTGGAGAAACGCACGAAGACCGGGGTACGCTTGCCCGCCTCGGCGAGGAAGCCGGCCTTGGTCAGGTCGCTGAGGTCCTCGTAGGCCTCGAAGTAGCCATGCGCCGCCGAGCCACGAGCGTGGACCACGCGCTCGGGAATGCGCTCGTGGTCGAAGTGGGTGATCTTCTCGCGCATGATGAAGTCTTCGAGCAACGACGGTCCGCGCTCGCCGGCCTTCAGGGTGTTCTGGTTATCGGCGATGCGGGTGCCGGTATTGGTGCTCAGGGCCTCTCCGGTGGCGTCCTCGCGATAGGCCTCCAGCTGTTCCAGCTTGGCGTTGCTGTTGCCACGGTCGACGGTGTCGGTGCCGGCCGCCTGGCTGCGCTGCTCGTTGTTCTGCTCGCTCATCGGTTTCCTCTCCTCATCCTGGGCATGAAAATGGGGCGGATGCCTCCCTGCTCCGCCCCATTCACTTCACTGCGCGGTTATCAGTTCCCGCCGTGGCTGCGCTGGCCACCTTTCTTGCCAGCCTCGGAGGCCCGCTGCGGATCGTTCTTGAAGTTGCCGCCGCTGGCCTGGCCGCCCTTCTTGCCGGCCTCCGAAGCACGTTTCGGGTCTTCCGCGAAGTTGCCTTTACCACCTTGATGCTGTGCCATTTCTATTTCCTCCGAATAATCTCTTCAGAACAGATTTCATGGACGCATGCGTTGCGCATGCCCTAACTCTGAGAGGGTGTTTCGCCAGGGGTTCAGATTATTTTCAGCGAATGAAAGCGAAGCGTTTTGCCAGCATGTTTCGAGCGCAATCCATAGGGTTCAAAGATCCTTGCCTTATTCCATTGCCAGCATTGACAGAAATCCCAGAATTGCGTCAGATGAAAGCCCGCACATCTCGGAGGAGCACCATGAAACCCTACGAGCATCCGGCCTACAGCGATCCCGTGGTAAGCAACGAAGAACCCGATCGCGATTGCCATGAATGGAATTTCGAACCGGGAGACAGCGATCAGGAACCCTACCCCGAATATCATGGAGCGAATACCGAAGAAGACCCAGGCGGAGGCACTTAATTATTCTTTTCTATTGCAATCCCTGACATTCCGATAGACCCATTCAATAATTAATCGTCGAACTTTAAAACAAATGGAACTCGCCATGGAAAACAGTGACGAAGTGCGATTCCAGCACTATTTCATTTCTCTCGTCGAACAGGTGGCGAAACCGCTTTTCGTCGACTCCTGCGAAGAGGCGCGCAGCTACGGCCTGGACTGCAACGTGGACCTCGACCTCGACGAGGACGGCCATCCTCGCCTGCGCCTGGAAGTCGGCGAGCCGGGAGGCGAGAAAAGCCACTACAGCCTGCTGGCGATTCCCGGCGAGCGGGTCATCCATCGCCAGTACCTGGCCGGGGCCCAGGAATGGCACAGCCTGCCGGCCGAGCTGGCGTCGATCAACCCGATGGTGCTGGACAGCGAGCTGGCGGTATTCTTCCGCCGCGCCTTCGACCTTCGCCTGGAGGGCCCCGAACGCCGTCACCCGGCCGGCTTCTGGTAAGGCCCTTCATAGCTTCCAGATATCCCGGGCGTATTCGCTGATCGTCCGGTCGGCGCTGAACCAGCCGATCCGCGCCACGTTGAGCAACGCCGAGCGCCACCAGCGATCGGGCTCGCGCCAGACTTCCTCGACCCGGCACTGCGCATGCCAGTAGGCCTCGAAGTCGGCGCAGAGCATGAAGCGGTCGTCGTGCACCAGGCCGTCCACCAGCCCTTCGTAGCGGCTGCGGTCGTCGGCCGAGAACAGCCCACTGCGGATCGCCTCCAGGGCTTCCTCCAGCCGCGGCGAGGCCGCGATCACCCCGCCCATCTCCAGCTCCCCGGCTTGCCGGCGCTGCTCCACCTGCTGGGCGCTGAGGCCGAAGATGAACATGTGTTCCAGGCCGATCCGCTGGCTCATCTCGACGTTGGCGCCGTCCAGGGTGCCGATGGTCAGCGCGCCGTTGAGGGCGAACTTCATGTTGCTGGTCCCGGAGGCCTCGAGCCCGGCGGTGGAAATCTGCTCGGAGAGGTCCGCCGCGGGAATGATCGCCTCGGCCAGGCTGACGTTGTAGTTGGGCAGGAACACCAGCTTGAGCAGGCCGCGCACGGTGGGGTCGTCGTTGATGGTGCGGGCGATGTCGTTGGCCAGCTTGATGATCAGCTTGGCCTGGTGGTAGCTGGCGGCAGCCTTGCCGGCGAAGATCTTCACCCGCGGCACGCGGTCGGCGGTCGGGTCGTTGCGGATCTCCTGGTACAGCGCCACGGTGTGCAGCAGGTTGAGCAACTGCCGCTTGTATTCGTGGATACGCTTGATATGCACATCGAACAGCGCTTCCGGTTCGATCGCCACGCCGAGGCTGTCCAGCACCAGGCGCGCCAGGGCGGTCTTGTTCTGCCGGCGCTGCTCGGCGAAGCGCGCCCGCAGCCTGGCGTCCTCGACGTGTTCCTCGAGGTCCGGCAGGCGCCGTTCCGGGGTGTCCAGCAGGTCGGCGCCGAGGGTCTCCACCAGCAGCTCGGTCAACCCCGGGTTGGCCTGGAACAGCCAGCGGCGGAACGACACGCCGTTGGTCTTGTTGCTGATGCGCTGCGGATAGAGGCGATGCAGGTCATGGAACACGGTTTCGCGCATCAGCTCGGTGTGCAATGCCGATACCCCGTTGATCTGGTGCGAACCGAGGAACGCCAGGTTGCCCATGCGCACCCGTCGGCCGTGGCCCTCCTCGATCAGGCTGACCGAACGCAACAGGTCGAAGTCGTGGATGTCCTGGGCACGCAGCGCGTCTATATGGAAGGCATTGATCAGGTAGATGATCTGCATGTGGCGCGGCAACAGGCGCTCCATCAGCGCCACCGGCCAGGATTCCAGAGCTTCCGGGAGCAGCGTGTGGTTGGTGTAGGACAAGGTCGCCACGCTCAGCGCCCAGGCGTCCGGCCAGGCCAATTGGTGCACGTCCACCAGTTGCCGCATCAGCTCGGCGACGGCGATCGCCGGGTGGGTGTCGTTGAGCTGGATCGCCACCTGTTCCGGCAGGCTACGCAGGTCGTGATGATGGCGCAGGTGGCGGTCGAGCAGGTCCTGCAGCGAGGCTGAGACGAAGAAGTACTCCTGGCGCAGGCGCAGTTCCTGACCGGCCTCGGTGCTGTCGGCCGGATACAGCACCCGCGAGATGCTCTCCGCCTTGACCACGTCGACCACCGCGCCGATATGGTCGCCGGCGTTGAAACGGTCCAGTTGCAGGTCTTCCTCGGCGCGGGCGCGCCACAGGCGCAGGGTATTGACGCTGGCACGCCGCCAGCCGACGATCGGCGTGTCGTAGGCGATCGCCCGGATCCGCTCGTCCGGCCGCCAGATGGCTCGGCCACTGTGCTCGCTGTCGACCTGCACGCTGCCGCCGAAGTCGATGTAGTAGCTGACCTCGGGTCGTTCGAACTCCCAGGGATTGCCGAAGTCCAGCCAGGTCTCGGTCTGCTCCTGCTGCCAGCCGTCGGTCAGCACCTGGCGGAACAGGCCATGCTCGTAGCGGATGCCATAGCCATGCGCGGGAATGTCGAGGCTGGCCATGCTTTCCATGAAGCATGCCGCCAGGCGTCCGAGGCCGCCGTTGCCGAGCGCCGCGTCCGGCTCCAGGGCAACGATCCGCTGCAGGTCGACGCCCAGCTCGGCAAGGGCCTGGCGGGTTTCCTCGAGCAGCCCGAGGTTGCCGAGGTTGTCCAGCAACAGGCGACCGATGAGGAACTCCAGGGACAGGTAGTAGACCCGCTTGCGCGCGGGCGCTTCACCTTGCGGGGTGGCCTCCTCCCAGTGGTCGATGATGTGGTCGCGCACCGCCAGGGCCACCGCTTCGAACCAGTCGTGCGGGCAGGCGGTGGATGGGTCGCGGCCGACGCTGTAGCGCAGTTTGGCGAGGATGCTGGCTTTCAGGGTCTGGACCGCACTTGGGGTCTGGTCTTGGCTGTCGGGCATCGCCGGGCTTCCTTCCGGCCCGCCGCTGCAGGCCGGTGCTTGCGGGGTTTTCTCAGGCGCTCTTGCGTACCGGCACGGCGGCCGCCGCGCTTTCCTGGCGCAGGCGGTCGAGCAGGTCGTGGCCGGCCAGGGTCAGGTGGTGGACCACCCAGTGCTCCTGGCCGGTCCAGGAATGCTGGACGCTGCCGCAGAGCAGTTGCGCCTGGTTGAGCAACTGCAAGTGGTAGGTCACCGCCTCGCGGCAATGACCGGGCAGCTCGCGCGCTTCCCAGTGCTGGCCGAAGCCAAGGCTTTCCAGATGCTCCAGCAGATCCCTGATCAACCCCCAGTCGCGTTTCATCGCCGTGCTCCTTGTCTGCGTCGCGGCCGGCCGTTCCGGCTACCTAGAAGCGGAGTCGCGGCGGCCGCGATGGTTCATTCTTTTTCGCCGGCGGCCCGCCTGGGCCGCACGACGGAACCGCCGGGCGCCGGCGTCAGTCGGGAGGAGTACCGTTGCCAACGGTCGGTGCGCGAACTGGCGCGAGAGCTGGAGCGCAGCTTCACTGAGCAGTGACCTTTCCCGTATCCCGGCAGGAGCGCTCCGATGCAGGCTTTCATGGTTCATTTCTCAGACGCCGGACAACCCGGCCGGACCGTGCTCACCACTTTCGCGCCAACCCTCAGCACCAGCGAGGCGCACGTTCGCCTGCAACTCTGCTATCCCCTGCTGTTCCCGCAGCGTCTGAGCGCGGTGCGGGTCTACCCCCTGCTGCCGGCGGCGGCACGCGAGTGAACGCGGCCGCCGGGGCGCCTCAGCCGTTGACTACCGTACCGCCGTTGACGTGCAGCACCTGGCCGCTGACGTAGGACGAGTCGTTGCAGGCCAGGTAGACGTAGCTGGCGGCCAGCTCCTCCGGCTGGCCGGGCCGGCCCATCGGCGTATCCGCGCCGAAGTGGGCGACCTTCTCGGCGCTGAAGGTGGACGGGATCAGCGGCGTCCAGATCGGGCCCGGGGCCACGGCGTTGACGCGGATGCCGCGGTTGACCAGGTTCATCGACAGCGACCGGGTGAACGAGGTGATCGCGCCCTTGGTCGAGGAATAGTCGATCAGCTGGGGGTTGCCCTTGTAGGCGGTGATCGAGGTGGTGTTGATGATCGCCCCGCCCTTGCCCATCAGCGGCAGGGCCGCCTTGGTCAACTGGAACATGCCGAAGATGTTGGTGCGGAAGGTCTTCTCCCACTGCTCTTCGCTGATGTCCTCCAGGCGCGCCTGCGGATGCTGCTCGCCGGCGTTGTTGACCAGCACGTCGAGGCGTCCCCATTTCTGCCTTAGCGTGTCCACCACCTGGCGGCAGAAGCCGGCATCGGCGACGTCGCCGGCGAACGCCAGGCACTGGCGGCCGAGCGACTCGATGATCTCGCGGGTCTTCGCCGCGTCTTCGTTCTCATCCAGGTAGACCAGCAGCACATCCGCCTTCTCGCGGGCGAAAGCCACCGCCACCGCGCGGCCGATACCACTGTCGCCGCCGGTGACCAGGGCCACCTTACCCTCCAGCTTGGCCGCCGGACGGTAATCGGCGGAAACGAACTCCGGCTTCGGCTGCATCTCGCTTTCGTGGCCGGGACGTTGATCCTGGTGCTGCGCCGGCAGGGTCTGTCGCTGTTCGCTCATGGTGGTTTCCTCTCTGTCGGACGCCTCAGGCGCGTTCGCCGCGCAAGGCGCGTTGATGGAATTCGGGCAGGCGCCGCAGCGCCCAGCGGGTGGCTTCCCGGCGCATCCGCGCGGGGTCGCCGTGGAAGCGCTCGCGGCGCGAGAACAGGGCGAGGCCGGCGGGCAACCGGAAGGCCCAGGCGAAGCACACGGTACCGGGCGGGATGCCGTCCTTCGCTTCACTGCCGAGCAACCCCGTGACCGCCAGCGCGGCGCTCGCCGGACTGCGTTGCAGGGCCGCCCTGGCCATGGCCTCGGCGACCTCCACGCTGGTCAGGTTGAAACGCTCCAGCCAGTTCGGGTCGAGCCCCAGCAGGGCAAGCTTGGCCGCCGGCGAATAGACGACGAAGCCGCCTTCCATCACCTTGCCGCTGCCGGCCACCGCCGACAGTTCGGCGCTGATCTGCCCGGCAGTACAGGATTCCGCGGTGATCAGGCTGAGGTCGGCGCTACGCAGGTAGGCCACCAGGCGAGAGGCCTCGTCCGCGAGTTGCAGGTCGGGCATGGCACGCTCCTCAGGGCGAGATCGGGTCGCTGGCGGGAAAGGTCTCCTTCAACGCATCGTCCAGCTGGCGATCCTCCGCCACCTGGGGCCGGGTGGTGCCGCCACAGGGGCAATCGGCGTCGCCACACGGCTCGCCCTGGGGGTGGCCGCTGGCGCAGGCCGCGCAGCAATAGTGCTGGCCGTCGCGTTCGACGGCATCGGCGCCGGGCTGGCAGGTGCATTTGGGACAGGCACAGGTTTCGCTGTTCATGGGCAGTCTCCAGTGGGGTTCACTTGCTGTGTTCCGGTGAGGTCACCGGGCGCAAGCCACGGGGGCCGGTCCAGCCCCAGAGGACCAGGCCGAGCACGGGCAGGAGCAGGATCAGCAGCGACCAGCCGAGCTTGCGACTGGCGGAGCTGTCGCTGCGGAGCACGCTGTTGATGGCCCAGGCATCCACCAGGAGCAACAGGACCAGCAGCGCGAGGATCAGGTAGGCGGTATCCATCGGGGGCCTCCTCGGCATCTCGTTGCACGGTGGAGGCCCTGTGCGCCGGGGGAGTTCCGCCTTTTTCGCGGACGGTCAGCCGCGCCCGAGCTGGCGCCGCATGGCCGCGCTGATGCGCTGGCGGGTGCCGGCGTAGTCGGCCCAGGGATCGTCGCCGGCGAGTTCGTCGAGGCGCTGCGGCAGACTGCGCAGGTTCCATTGGTTGGCGCCCTGCAGCGAGTCGAGTTCCTCGCGGAACACCGGTACCGACACCGGCAACCCTTCGCGGGCGCGCACCGAGTAGGCGGCCACGGTGCTGGCGCCGCGGCTGTTGCGCAGGTAGTCGACGAAGATCTTGCCGACCCGGTTGCGCGGCCCGGAAACCGCCGAGAAACGCTCCGGCATCAGGCGCGCCAAGTGCTGGGAGATGGCCTGGGCGAAATCCTTGACCTCGTCCCAGCCATGCCGGCGCTCCAGCGGCACCAGCAGGTGCATGCCCTTGCCGCCGCTGGTCTTGAGGAAGGCGCGCAGGCCCAGCTCGTCGAGCAACGTCAGGCTCAGCTGGGTCGCTTCGAGCATGCGCTTCCACGGCAGCGCCGGGTCCGGGTCGAGGTCGAGGACGAAACGGTCGGGCCGCTCCAGGTTGGCCAGGCTGGCGTTCCAGGTATGGAATTCGATGCTGCCCATCTGCACCGCGCCGACCAGCGCCTCGGCGCTGCGGATCTGCAACAGCGGCGGATGACCGGGATCGAGCGCCGGGTCGAGCTGGACGATGCCGGGGATCTTCAGGCGCGCCGCGTGCTTCTGGAAGAACAGTTCGCCGCCGATTCCGTCGGGGCCGCGCACCAGCGACACCGGGCGCTCGCGCAGGTCGCGCAGGAGCAGGTCGGCGTAGCGCGCATGGAACTCGGCGAGTTCCAGCTTGCTGGCCTGGATCGACGGGTCGATCAGCCGCTGCGGATGGCTGATGCGCACGCCGGCGGTGGCCGCCCGCGACGCACCGGCGCCGGCCTTGCGCGCGCCGCGCAGCGGCGGCGGGCCGGCGGGACGCTCGCCGGTCACCTCGCGCGCCGGCTTGTCTTCGCGCAAGCCGTGGAACACTGCCTGGCGGATGATCCCGCCACGGGTCATCTGCGCATAGGAAACCTCGCACAGCTGTTGCGGGCGCACCCACTGCACCGACCCGGTCTCGCGCGCCGGCGGCACCTTCGCCAATGGGCTGGAGCGGACCGCGAGGGGTTCCAGGCGCTCACGGACCTTCTTCAGGCTGGCAGCGGTGAAGCCGCTGCCGACCTTGCCGGCATAGCGCAGCCGGCACTCCTCGTCAGGACTGTAGAGGCCGAGCAGCAAGGCGCCGATATGCCGGCGAGAGCCCTTCGGCTCGGTATAGCCGACGATCACGAACTCCTGGCGCAACTGGCACTTCAGCTTGATCCAGTCGTTGCTGCGGCGCGAACGGTAGGCGCTGCCCAGACGCTTGCCGATCACGCCTTCGAGACCGAGTTTGCAGGCGCTGGCCAGCAGGTCGCGGGGGTCTTCCGCGAGCGTCGCGGAGAACCGCAGCGGGTCTTCGTCGCGCCCTTCCAGCAGCGCCTCCAGGCGCGCGCGGCGCTCCTCCAGGGCGACATCGCGCAGATCCTCGCCTTCGTGGTACGGCAGGTCGAAGAGGACGTACAGGATGTTCTCGCCGCGACCTTCCTCGAAGGCGTTCTGCAGGGCCTGGAAGTCCGGTCGACCCTCCTCGTCGAGGACCACCAGTTCGCCGTCCAGCCAACTGCGCTGCAGACCGAGCCCGGCCAAGGCCTTCTCCAGGTGCGGCAGGCGTTCGGTCCAGTCATGGCCGTTGCGGGTCAGCAGGCGCACGTGGCCGTCTTCGATGCGGCTCATCAGCCGATAGCCGTCCAGCTTGAGTTCGTAGGCCCACTCCCCTCGCGGAGGCTGCTCGACCAGGCTGGCCAGCTCGGGGGCGATCCATTCGGGCATCGGCGTCTTCCCCCCGCTCTTGCCGCGTCGCGCCGGCCTGGCCGCGGGCGTGGCGGCTTCGCCATGGCGGGGCAGCAGCGTACGCTCGCTGAGCACGCTGTCGGGACGCTCCTTCAGCACGTCGAAGCAATCCAGGCTGCGCGCCTCGCCGTCCTTGGCCTTGACCAGGAACCACTGGGGCTGCTTGCCGCGCAGGTTGGTGCGGATCAGGTGCCAACGCCCGGAGAGTTTCTCGCCATCCAGGGCGAAGCTGAGATGGCCCTTTTCCAGGCCCTCGCGCGGATCGTCCAGAGGCGTCCAGGCGCCTCGGTCCCAGACGATGACATCGCCGGCGCCGTAGTGCCCCTGGGGGATGCTGCCTTCGAAATCGGCATAGTCCAGCGGATGGTCCTCAACCTGCACCGCGAGCCGCTTCACCGCCGGGTCGAGGCACGGCCCCTTGGGCACCGCCCAGCTCTTCAGGGTGCCATCCAGCTCCAGGCGGAAGTCGTAGTGCAGGCGGCTGGCGTCGTGCTTCTGGACGCAATAGCGGAGCAGCCCGGTGCTGTCCTTGCGAGGCTTGCGGCCGCTGGGCTCCGGGGTCTGGCGGAAATCGCGCTTGCGGGCGTACTCGGCGAGCGGCTTGCTGCTGGGCATGGTGGGCTCCTCGGTGGTCAGACGCCGGGGCAGACCGGCGCGCTGTGCAGGACCAGGTCGATGGCTTTCCCCAGTTCCTCCAGGGTCACCGGTTTGAGCAGCACCGGATAGGGTGCCGCCGGGTCGATGCCGACGCGAGCGCTGTCGCTGAGCAGGATCACCCGCATCCGCGGGCGCACCGGCAGGCTGGTTTCGATGAGCATGCTGCCGCTCAGAGGACCTTCGAGCTGCTCGCTGAGCAGGAACAGGTCGATCACCGCGTCCGAGGCCAGGTGGTCGAGGGCTTCGTCGCGACTCGCCGCGCTGAGCACCGCGTAGCCTCGATCGAGGAGGAATTCCTCGATCCGCCAGAGCTGGTCGGCGTGTTCTTCGAGGACCAGGACGATCTTGTTTTCTCCGTTCACCATGGTTCTCCCTGTCGGATTGTCAGGAAGGCTTCGCTGCAAGGTTCGCGCCGTCCGCCCCGCTTGCGCCGGAGCAGCGTGACCACGGCGATTGGGCGCGGGCTGATCGCAAAGTGCGATCAGCAGAGTGCCCGGAAGGCGCCTGTTCATCGTGCAGATTGCCCGACCCGCGCCGACCGCTGGTAAGCCCGCCGGCACCAACCGCGTCGACCGGGGTCCAGCCTGAGAGACCGCGAGCGAAGGAGCCAGCCATGCGCCCTGCCCCAGAAGACGCCGCAGACGATGCGTTCGACCAGCGCGAGTATCCGATCCCGGAGCGCCTGGAAAGCCAGCGCCGCGCCTGGCGTTTCGAACGGGCGGGCCTGTGGGTCCTGCTCGGGGTGATCCTCCTGGCGCTGACCGGGGTGTTCGCCGGCGGGCCTCTGAGTTCGCGGACGCTGGTCAGCGACAGCGGCAGGCTGACCCTGGCCTACGAGCGTTTCGAACGCAGCGGCGCCGCCAGCCGCCTGCGCATCGATCTGCGCGGCGCGCCGGGCACCGAGGTTGGCGTGCGCCTGGGCGGCGGACTGCTACAGGCGCACAGCATCCAGAGCCTGCAACCGCAACCGCTGCGCAGTCACAGCTGGCGGGGTGGCCTGGAACTGGAGGGAAGGCTCGACGAAGACGGTCGCCTGAGCCTGTTCCTGACGTTGTTGCCGAACCAGCTCGGCGAAGTCGCCAGTCGACTGGAGTTCGCCGGCGAGAGCCTGGCCTTCGACCAGTTCATCTACCCCTGAGTCATCCTTTCCGAGGAGGCGCACGATGGATTCCGTACTGCGAGCCGCCGCGCTCTACCTGGTCCTGCTGGTACTCTTCCGCATCGCCGGGCGGCGTTCACTGACCGACATCACCACCTTCGACCTGCTGCTGCTGATGATCATCGGCGAAGCCACCCAGCAGGCGCTGCTGGGCGACGACTTCTCGCTGGTCAACGCGGTACTGGTGATCATCACCCTGATCGTCATCGACGTCGGTCTGTCCCTGCTCAAGCTGCGCCATCCGAAGCTCGACACCCTGATCGAGGGCTCGCCGACGCTCATCGTCGAGTACGGCAGGCCATTGCACGCACGCCTGGCCGAGGCCCGCCTGCGCGAGGAAGACATTCTCCTGGCCGCCCGCGAGACCCAGGGCCTGGAACGCATGGAGCAGATCCGCTTCGCCATCCTCGAGAAGAACGGCAAGATCTCGATCATTCCCGATCGCGGCGACTGACGCTACGCGCGTGGCACATCAGCAGCGGCTGGATGCTCAGGCCGTGCACGCAGATGCTCAGGGCGACGAGGCTCAGCACCAGGTCGCTGGCGGTATGCGCGAGCGCCGTAGGCAGCCCCTGGTTCAGCGCGTAGCTGAGGTAGTACAGGCTGCCGATGCCGCGGATGCCGAACCAGCCGAGCAGGCGCCGCTGCGCCGGGTGCATCAGCCGCCGGCCGACCAGCAGCCAGACCATCGCCGGCCGGCACACGCAGAACAGCAGCAGCGCCAGCGGCAGCGCGCGCCAGTCCCAGTGCTGGTAGAGCATGGCGCCGAGCAGGGTCACCAGCAGCACTTCCAGCGAGCGCTCCAGCAGGTTGCCGAAGGAGAGCACGTCGAGCATCACCGCGCCGGCTGCCACCTTCGGGTGTTCGCTGCGGTCGGCGCCATACTCGATGGCGCCGCTGGCCTGCCCGGCCTCGCGCACGTCGGCGGCGGCCGCCTGCGCCTCGGCCGGTGCCGAGGCGTGTCCCAGCGTCGCCACCTCGGCGTGGCGCAGGCCGATCCCGGCGGCGAAGCTGGCGAGGAAGCCCCAGCCGCCCAGCGCGTCGGCGCCGACATAGGACAGCGCGATCAGCGCCAGGGCGAGGAAGTCGTTGGCCGACACCGAGGTGTCGGTGTGCCGCGCCCGCAGGTGGATGGCCAGGCGGCCGAGGCCATGGCCCAGGCAATAGCCCACCAGCAATCCGGCGGGGATGGCCCAGAGGACGTCGCGCAGCAGCCAGTCCAGGCCGCTGCGGTCGAACTCGCCAGGCAGGCCGCCGCCCTGACCGATCAGCAGCAGGGCGGCGATGACGAAGGGAAAGGCGATGCCGTCGTTGAGTCCCGCCTCGCCGGATACGGCGTAGCGCAGGCGATCGTCGTCGCCGGCGTGGTTGACCTGGATGTCGCTGGCCAGCACCGGGTCGGTGGGCGCGAGGATCGCCGCGACCAGCAAGGCCAGCCCCCAGTCCAGGCCGAACAGGAAATGCGCGCCCAGGGTAAGGCCGAGGATACAGCCGAGCAGGACCGGTCCGGCCAGCAGCCAGGCGGCGGTCCAGGCCGGCGAGCGCAGCGGCAGGCGCAGCTTGAGGCCGCCGATGAACAGCGAGATCAGCAGGGCCGCCTCGGCGAGGTGTTCGAACCAGCCGCTGATGTCCGCCAGGCCACTGCGCCAGGCATGCAGCCCGGCCGGGCCGATGGCCAGGCCGAACAGCAGGTAGAGGAACGAGGTGCTGACCGGCAGCAGGCGCAGGTAGGCCGAGGCCAGGCCGAGCGTCAGCAGGATGCAGCCCAGTACCAGCAACCACAGGCTGAAGCTCATGCCTGGCCAGGCTCCGCCCGCGGGGGCGTTACTTGGATGGGTGCGCCTTGGCCAGCGCGCGGGCCATTTCCAGGTGGTGCTTCAGGGCCGGCAGGTGGGTCTTGGCGAAGGCCTGCAGTTCCGGGTCGGTGAGGTTGTCTGCGGCCTGGGTGAAGAGTTCCACGGCTTTCTCGTGGGCCGCCACCTGGTTGTTGGCGTAGGCCGGGTCGAAGGAGGCGTCGCGCAGGTCGAGCAGGGTCGCCTTGGCCTTGTCGGTCAGGCTGGCGTCGTCTTCGACCTCCAGTTTCTTGCGCTCGGCCAGGCTGCGCAGTTCGGCGTTGACCTTGCCGTGGTCGTCGATCATCTGCTTGGCGAATACCTTCACATCGGCGGCGGTGCTCTTTTCCAGCGCCATCTTGCCGGCTTCGATTTCCGCCACGCCGGCCGCCGAGGCCTCGCTGACGAAGGTCTGTGGCGCGGTCTTGTTCATGTCCTGGGCGTTGGCGAAAGGCAGGGCCAGGACCAGCAGGAGCCAGGCGGCTCCCTTGAGGGGAAGGCTGATTGCTCTGTTCATGGTCGACTCCGTTGGCGTGACAGGGAAAAAATGCCGGGACTTCGGCACAACGCACCTCGGCATCGTCGCTGCTGTGACGGCGCCGCTGGCCGACCGTTCAGATTTTTCGCCGACCGTGCCAGGCCGGGGGCCCCTCCCCGGTCACCCCTGGCGGCTCGCCAGCGCCTCGATCCGCGCCCGGCTCTTCGGCCGGCGTACGGACAGCGGCGGTTCGACCCGCATCGGCGGCGCGATCGCGTTGCCCTGGAGATAGACGTCCCCGGTCGGCAGCCGGGCGAACGCATCGTCCTCCTCGAGACCTTCCAGGACCACGCAGGGCGCCAGTTCGCGGCACAGGGCCAGCAGATGGCGCAGCACTTCGGCACCCTTCGCCGAGCGACGTGCTTCGCGGGTATACCGGCAATCGATCTTGATCACATCGGGACGGGCATCGAGAACGAAGTCCAGGTTGTTGTGCGCCGCGCCGAAGTCGTCTATAGCGATGCGCACGCCATGTTCGCGCAGGCGTCGGATGAACTCCCGGGTCGCGACTCTCTCGCCCACGGCGGTCTCGGTCAGCTCCAGCGTCAGCCGCCGTGCCACCTGCGGACGGGCGGCCAGCCATCGGCAGACGGCTTCCCACCAGGCATCCATCGCCGCGCTCTGGCGCGACAGGTTGCAGGCCAGGCGCAAGGTAGGCTCGGCGTTCAGCCGGTCGAGGACCGTGCCCAGCACGCAGCGATCGAGCAGGCGTATCAGGCCGAGCCGCTCCAGCGCCAGGATCAGTTCCTGGGTCGGCAACGGCGGCTCGCCGCTGGCGGCCGTGACCCTGAGCAGGGTTTCCCGGTAGAGCGGCTCCCATTCCGGATGCCCGGCATGCCGTACGGCCTGCCAGTCCAAGCGCACCCGACCGCGCGCCAGGGCGGCCTGGAAACGCCGGGCCAGGCGCAGGTCGCCGGCCAGGGAGGCGGCAACGGTCGGCGGGTGCTCGTGCTGGCGAGCCTGTGGGGAACTGTTCACTGTAGAGCTTTCCTTTCCTGGCGGCTGACGCCGTTGTCGTCGATCCAGTCGAACGCCACCTCGCCGCGCGTCCCGCCGTCCACCCGCCGCGGCAGGCCGAGGCGTCGTTGCGAGCGCGGAGCCAGCAGCGTTCCGGGCAGATCCAGGCGCGTCTCCCCTATCTCCAGCGCCAGCCCCGCCAGGGACACGAAGTACGGCGTCGGGTTGTCCACCCGCAGGGTCTCGTCGCGCAGCGCGAAGCCCAGTTCGGCGGCCGCGTCCTCGGCGTGCGGATGCAGGCCGTGCGGGCGGTACAGCACCTTCATCTGGGTTCGCAGGGTGACCGTGAGCCGGGGCCGGCCAGCGGCCTCGGCGGTGGCTTGCGGGGGGATCTCGTAGATGTTCAGCCAGTACAGCGATTCGCGATCCCGTGCCTGGGCCTGGCCGGTAGCCAGCAGGCGCAGGCTGCGCTGGCGTCCCGGCTCCAGGCGGAATACGGGCGGCAGCGGCAGGAACGGAGCCAGCGCGGTATCCGGTTCGCCGTCGAGGGCGCCGTCATCGACCCACGCCTGCACCAGCACCGGGTAGGGATTCTGGTTGACCAGCAGCAACGAGGCCTCGCGCTGGCCCTCCACGAACACCAGGCGGGTGCGCTCCGCGGTCACTCCGGCCTCGCTCGTCGGCGCGAGGCAAAGCATGGCCAGCAGCGCGAGCGCGCGCCTACTGGACACGGATAACCACCTGCGCCGTGGCCTCGACTCGCCCCGCCGTGACGCCGGGCTGGCTGCCGAGCGCGAGTTTCTCCAGGCGCGCGCGGAAGGTTTCGCGGTACAGGTCGATGCCGCCGCTACCGCCGTTGGCCTGGGTCGCGCCACCGATGGCGGGGTACCAGCCGGTGGCCTCGGCGTTGCTGCCGCCGGCGGAGTTCTCGTTGGCCAGGAGCGTCATCGGCGTGCCGTCGCGGTAGATGCGGATGCCGACCCCACGGGCAATGCCCGGCTCCCCGTAACGGTCGGAGAGCAGGTAGGACAGTCCGCCACTGGCGTTGACCAGGCCCAGCGCCGGGCTGGCCGCCAGGGCCCCGCTGGACACGCGGATGCCCAGCGCCGTGGCGCCGGCCCCGGTGCCGTTGGTCATGCCGCTCTGGCACTTGAAGGTGAGTTCGAAGGGCGCCTCGCGCACGCCGCCGCTATCGATCTCGGCCAGGGTAATGGGCGGGAACTGCACGTGCGGGGTGACCGTCATCACCGCGCAGGTGGGATAGCGTTTCAGGGTCACGTAGCGGTACAGGCCGATGGCACCCGGCCAGTTGCTGTACCAGCCGCCCCAGTTGCCGCCCACGTGCGCCTGGCCGACGGTCGGCGCGGTCAGGCCCGGCCCCTTGATGGCGATGTAGGCCGCCGGCTGGGTGTAGGAATAGGGCTGCGAGAGGATCGTCGGCGAGTAGTAGCGGATCGCCTCCAGCGGCGCGCTGTACAGCTCGGCGCGTACCGCTGCGAGGTTCTTCGCCTTGACCAGCTGGAAGCCGCGCGAGTCGATGTCCAGCCCGGAGAGCTGGCGCTCCTTCCAGATCGGCGTGATGGTTTCCCCCGTCTCGACGTTGGTCAGGCGCAGCAGCACGTTGGGCCAGGCGGTCCGGTAGGCATCCTGCAGGCCGATGTCGTTGCCCACCGTGTCGGCGCCGGTGTAGTAGCCGCTATAGAGATCGTCGCCGTTGGTAGAAAACATCTCGTAGACGGCGTCCCCGGCGCTACAGCGGAAGAACACCCGCTCGGGGTCGTAGCCGCCGGTGGCGCCGTACTGGGTCAGCGGCGCCACCGCGCTGGCGATGAGCGTCGGATAGGGCTGGAAACTCTCGTCGCTGACGTTGACCACGCTGGGCAGGCCGAGCGAGCCATTGCAGGTGTCGCAGGCGCCGGTCCAGCTGCCGGCGGTACCTTCGCCTGGGCGGATCTGGGTGTTCGAGGTGGTCGTCTCGCTGCCTACCGAGGTGACCCGGTAGCAAGTCGCCTGGCCACTGACGGGAAGCCCCAGCGACACGCCGAGGGCCAGCGCGGGCAGCAGAGGAAGCGTGCGGTTCATCTGGCGTTCTCCAGGTTGGAGTCGGTGGTGGCTGCCCGGCAGGTACCGCGCAGGCGGATCAGCGCCTGGTCGCGAGGCACACCGGCCAGGTCGTAGGGCAACTCGCAACGCTCCTTGCGCGCCGTTCCCCATTGCACCAGCAACCTACCCCGCTGGTTTTCCGCGCGCGCATAGACCTGGCCGCCCTGCCCGACCATGCCGATGGCCGCCCCGCCGTCGTCGACCACCACGGCGCCGAGCGGCAGCACACTGCCGTCCTCGCGCCGTGCTTGGATCAGCAGCGGATGGCCGGTCAGCGTCCTGAACGTCACGCGCACGCTGGCACCGGCGTAGGGCGCGACCTTGCGCTCGGTTTCCAGCAGTTCGGCGTCGGGATCGATGCCAACGGGATCGAGGGAGATCGGGTTGTAGCGATAGGGCGACAGCGAGGGGGCCAGCGCATAGCCGTTGCCGTCGATGCGCGCGCCCTGCCCGCCGCGTATCGCGGCACCGCTGGCGCCCTTGGCCTCGACCAGGGCGAAGGTATCGCCGACGCTGGGGCCAAGGGTCAGCCCGTCGCGGTGGGCGACCAGCGCGCCACGGATGCCGCCGCTGTATTGCCGGTAGCGATCGCCCTGGGCATAGCCGGCATTCACGGTGGCCAGCGCCGCCTGCTTCTGCAAGGTGCCGTTCCAGGTGGTGTCGGCGACTTCGCTGTCGCGGTTGGCGGACAGCGCGTAGCTCCAGGTACGCTCGTCGCCCAGCGTACCGTTCAGCCCGGTTTGCAGGCTGCCGCCACGGCTGTCGCCGGAGCGCCGGGTAGCCATGGCGCTGAGCGTCGGCGCCCGACTGGAAGAACCCAGCGGCATGGAGACGCTGAGGGTCAGGGTGTCGTTGCGCTGGCCGCTGCGCCGGTCGCGCCGGAGCAGCTCGACGCCAGGGTCCTGGTCGCCCTGCTCCTGGTAGTAGGTGGTGGTCTGCCGCGACCAGGCGAGGTTGTAGCTCAACTGCCCCCAGGTGTTGGAGTAGCCGAACTGCAATTGGGTGTCGCGGCTCTTGCCGTCGTAGAAATCGCTGGAGGAGCCGGAAAGATAGAGGTTGCCGTAACCGCCGAGGGCCTGGCTCACCAGCAGGTTGAACTGGTTGCGCTGCTTGTAGCTGCCGGAATCCCAGGTGTCCCCGTGGCGCAGTGCGTCGCGCGAGCCGAGCACGTCGCCGAGTTCGCGGTAGCCTTCGGTGGAATAGCGGTAGCCGGCCAGGGTCAGGGTAGTGCCGGTGGGCTGGAAGGTCCGGCTGTAGTCGAGCCCGATGCGCCAGCCCTGCTTGCGCGCGCCATCCTCGACGCGTGCGCTGGAATAGGTGCTGTTCAGGCCGAAGGCGCCGAAGCGGGTGGCGAGGACGCCGCCGCCCAGCATGGCCAGGTAGTCGTCGGCGACACGCAGTCCCAGGTTGGCGGTCAGGGCGTTGCTCATGCCGCGCTGGTAGGTGAAGTCGGCGAACAGGTCGTCGCCGTCACCGTACTGGCGCGCCTGGCCCAGGGTGAAGCTGTAGCGCGACAGGCCGGGACGCATGGACTCCGGGACCGAGGCGAACGGCACGCTGAAGCTCGATACGCTGCCATCGGCTTCGAACACCTGGACGTCCAGGTCGCCGGCATAGGCGCTGTCGTAGAGATCGTCGATGACGAACGGACCGGGGGCGACATTCACCTCGCGGATCTTCCTGCCGTTCTGGCTGATCACCACCCGCGCCGCGGTGGCCGCTGTGCCGCGCACCTGCGGCGCATAGCGGCGCAGGGACTCGGGCAGCATGCGGTCGTCGGTGGCCAGGCTCAGGCCGCGGTAGCCGATGCTGCCGAGCAGGTTGCCGGCGGTGTAGCTCTCCCCCGCCGTCAGTTCGCTGCGCCAGGCCGGCAAGGCGCGCTGGGCATAGGTGCGGATGCTGTTCCACTTGCGCCTGGCCTGCCCGTTGTAGCGGGAATAGGTGTAGTTGGACTGGTGGCGCAAACGCCACAGGCCGAGGTTGATGCCGCTGTTCAGGCCGACATAGGCGTAGTCCGATCGTCCCGATTCGCCGCCGCGGTAGTCGGAGCGATAGAGGTTGGTGTCGTAGTTGACGAAGCCCATGCTATCGCCGGCGTCCCACTCCTCGGGGCTGACGTAGCCGCGCGGCTTGAGGTCGAGCAAGGCTTGCGGCACCGAGAGATCCAGGCGCAGGCGGGCGACGTCCAGGCTGAACCGCGAGCCGGGCAGGCGTGCACCGAGAAAGGCGCAGTGGCGCCCGTCGCCGCTCTTGCGCGGATCGTCACCAGGCTTGGCGCCGAGGCGCTGGCGCAGGAAGTCTTCCTCGAGGCAGGGCTCCACCGCGCCGCTGGCGGGGTTGGCGCGGAAACTCACTTCGCTGCGGCTGGCGAAGCGCTCGTTGAGGTAGACATCGACGTGATAGCGACCCGGATCGATCCGACCGTCCTGGTTGAAGCGCGACAGGTCGCCGCCGCCCAGGGAAGAGCCGAGCAACAGGCGATCATCGAATTCGTAGCCGGGCTGGGCATGACCGAAGGCGCTCGCCGCCAGCGCCATGCCGCCCGCCATCAGGGCCGTGCCGGTGCGGCAGCGGCGTTCATGGCGATAGGTCATGACGGATATCCATATGGGCGCCGTAGTCGTTGATCAGCAGCGCGTGCAGGCGCACACGTCCCGGCGGCAGGGCTTCTCGGGTTTCGGCCTGCCATTCGGCATGGCTGCGCGGCTCCAGCATGCCGCTGCGCAAGCGCCAGCGGCGCTGGCCGACGCTGAGCGTGGCGCTGGCGAACGAGGCGTAGTAGCCACTCGGGTTGTCCACCCGCACCGCCCAGCCGGCGCTGCGCCGGACCAGTGCGAAACGCAGTTGCCCGGGCAGGTCCTCGGGACGGCCCTGGATGCCCGCCGGGCGGTAGAACAGCTTCAGGCGATTGCGCAGCATCAGCAGCATCTGGTTCCGATCCGCATGGCTGCTGTTGCGTGGCGGGATCTGCAGGACGTTGAGATGGAACAGCGATTCGCGATCGCCCGGCAGGCCCTGCCCGGTGTAGACGATGCGCAGCGTCTGGCCGCTGTCCGGGGCCATGCGGAACACCGCCGGATTGACCAGGAACGGCGCGTCCGCCTGGTCCGGCGGCGCGTCCGGGGCGTCGATGTCGACCCAGGCCTGGACGACGTTGGGAAACGCATCGCGATTGCTCAGTTGCACGGTCTTCTCCCGTGCCTCGCCGGGATAGATCACCCGGGTCCCGGTCACCACCACGCTTGCCCGCGCCTGGGCGATGCTCGCCAGCAGGACGAGCAGAAGCGCCGATGTCCTGCCGGATCGGTACGAATGTCTGGGCATGCGGCTTACCTGGCCGGGCACGGTCCAGCGACCGGGCCCGGCTTTAGTGCTGGGAAAAGGAAGGGGCGGCGCATGCGCCGCCGGCATTCACTCGTAACGCAGCGTGTAGGTCACGGCGCCGAGTACCGGACCGGGCGTCACGGTCGCCGCTTCGGAGACGTACTGCACCGCGTAGTCGTAGCTGGTGCTGGTGGCTCCGTTGGCGAGCACGATGTCGCCGGCGGGCACCGCCGCGCCGCCGGCCAGGTCGACCGGGTTGCCGCCGACGCTATCGAGCAATTGCAGCGCCACGCCCGTCGCGCCGCTGGCGGCGGTGTTCACCAGATTCCCGGCGGCGCTGGGGTTGGTGGCCTGGAACAGGGTGGTGAAATGCTCGTCGGCCGTCGGCGCGACGCAATCGGTGAGTTGCAGGGTGAAGGCGGTTTCGCCGGCGCTGCGGCCCACTGCGCCATCGAGGGCGCTCACCGGTACGCTGTCGAGGATCACCGTGGGGTCGGTGAAGCCGTTGACCGCGACCTGGCAGGTCTGGTCGGTCACTTCGCCGCTGAATGTGATAGTGTTTGCCGCCATCGCGGTTCCCGAAGCGGCAATTGCCGCAAAGGCCAATACCACTGCGCATGGGTTCGAAGTTCTGGTCATGCCTATGTTCCTTGTGTGAGGCAATAATCGTCCACCCGCCTTTTATTTCGGCCGGGAACGCGGTAAAGACTCGAACGAGTTCAAATCGATAATCAGTGGTGCGAACCACCGATATAAGTATCCCGTGCACAGGCGTCGAGGTGAACGCCGAACGGCGGACTTATAAATCCGTTCGAGTGCCCGCCATTCGGGGAATTGCCTCTTTTCGCAGGGTACCGCCGCCTCTTCGCGCTATCCGTCGACATTGCAACGCTTGTATTTCCGACTATGGAACTCTGGCATCCCGGCCTCTCTTGCTTGTCTTCGCCAGTTTGGACTTATAATAAAAACCGCCATCCGTGTAATGCATGGATGGTGCCATGCAGTTAACTTCCAAGTTGGAAGTATGCACTTCCCTGTTATTCAACGAATAATTACCGTCGACTTTTCCCGGGCAATTTCCATGTTCACCCGCAGGCGCTTCTCCTTGCGCAGCAAGCTTTTTCCGCCGCCGCTCAGAAGTCCGGTGCGCAGACGAGTGCCAACGGCGGCGTGCGCACTCTCGTTGCAAGTGGGCGCTGCGCCGATGCTGTTCGGAGAATCCGTCTTGCGACAAGTCAACAACTCGAACCACGGCTTCGCCTAGCATTGAAAAAGTTCCTGCACGACAGTTGTCGGGCCTGTTGGTCGTCGCTCTGCCAAGTGCCTGGACATATTTCCGTTATCCACTGATGCGGAGTCCAACGTCGCCGAACGTGCCGGCTGCCGCGACTCTCGAAAAAATAGCCTGGAGAAACTCCGAAACAAACATTGCACATGGACCGTCGTCGCAACGGTCTCCCTCAATAGTTATTAAAAGAAGAGGTTCGCACCCATGGCAGGCAAGCATTACCAGGATGCCGATGTGCATGCCGCAACCCTATCCCGCCTCCGACTGGTATTCCGGAACTTCGAGCGCGTCTGTGTCGCCTTCTCCGGTGGCAAGGACAGCTCGGTCACCCTGCAATTGGCGCTGGACGTGGCACGCGAGTTGGGACGCAGCCCGGTGGACGTACTGTTCATCGACCTGGAGGGGCAGTACCAGGCCACCATCGATCACGTCAGCGAGATGCTCGGGCGTCCCGACGTACGCCCCTGGTGGGTCTGCCTGCCACTCAACCTGCGCAACGCCTCCAGCCTGGAGGAACCCTACTGGTGCTGCTGGGAGCCCGGCGCCGAGGCCGACTGGGTGCGCCCGCTGCCGAAGCACCCGGGGGTGATCAGCGACCCGGGGTTCTTCCCCTTCTACCGCTACCGCATGGAGTTCGAGGAGTTCGTCGCCGGCTTCAACGCCTGGCTGTCCAGGGAAGAGCCTACCGCGTTCCTGGTCGGCATCCGTTCGGACGAATCGCTCAATCGCTACCTGGCGGTCAAGCGCAGGAGCCGGGCGAAACAATGCGCCTGGACGCCGCCGGGCGGCTCCGCGCCGCTGGCCTGGAGCGCGCGCGACCGGGCCAACCCGCAGGCGGTGAGCTTCTTCCCGATCTACGACTGGCGTTTCGAGGATCTCTGGCGTTGCGTCGCCGACCATGGCTACGCCTATAACCGCCTCTACGACCAGATGTACCGCGCCGGCGTGCCGTTCTCGCAGATGCGCATCTGCCAGCCCTATGGCGACGACCAGCGCAAGGGCCTCGACCTGTTCCACCGGATCGAGCCACGCACCTGGTTCAAGGTAGTCCGGCGCGTCGCCGGCGCCAACTATGGGGCGCGCTATTGTCGCCAGCGCTTCCTCGGCTACCGTGGCGGCCTTGGCCTGCCGCCCTCCTTCGGCACCTGGCGCGAGTACAGCCAGTTCCTCCTGCGCAGCATGCCGCCGCCTCTGCGCGGCATCTACCAGCGGCGCATCGAGCGTTTCATCCTCTGGTGGAAGCAGCACGACTATCCCCTTGCCATCTGGCCGGACGCGGGGATCCCGGCCCTGGAGAATCGTCGCAAGCAGCCGTCCTGGCGGCGTATCGCGCTATCCCTGCTGAAGCAGGACATGGCCCGCTCGCTGTCCTTCGGCTTCTCCCAGGCCGATATCGACAGACTGGTCCCCGGTCGGGAGAAGCGCTCGTGATCCGCCCGCAAGACTGCGAGATCCTGCAGTGGCGCTCGTTCGACGACGAGGCCGCCTTCTTCGCCAGCATGGGCCGCTTCTTCGCCAGCGCCCGGGTGCGCCGCGAATGCGGCGGCTACCCGCTGAGCGACGGTCCCTACCACCGCTGGTTCGTGCTCCGCCGCCAGGGGGACACGCGGATACTGGGGTTCGTCAGCCTGGAGCAACATCCCGACGTGGTTCGCCTGCGCGATGCCTACCTGCGTGCGGAAGCGCGCGGTCGCGGGCTGTTCCGCACCCTGCGCGAGCGGGTCCTCGGGCATGTCGACCAACTCGGGCTGGCCTGTACCACCCGCGCGCCCCAGGCCTGCGCGCGCCTTCTCGAACCGCACGGCTTCGCCGTGCATTCCACCCGGGGTAGCTGGGTGACGCTCATGAGGAAAGCCCATGGCACAGACAAAGACACTGACGGAGCGGGCCGAGGCGCTGTTCGGCGAACTGCACGGGTTGCCGCTTGCCGAGCGGATTGAAACCATCAACCGGATCCGCCGGCTGCTCCACGCGCACAGTCCGTTCGCCGAAGAGCCGGTCGATTGCGTGCAGTGGGTGCGTGCCGAGCGCGTCGCCGGCAACGACTACAACCCCAATACCGTCGCGCCGCCGGAGATGCGACTGCTGAGGCTGTCCATCGAGTCCGACGGGTTCACCCAGCCCATCGTCGCCTATCCGCAGGCCGACGGGCGCTACGAGGTGGTCGACGGCTTTCACCGCCTGCGCGTGGGCAGCGCCAAGGGCGCGCTGCGCCAGCGTTTGCACGGCTACCTGCCGATCGCCGCGATACGCGCCGGGCGTGAAGGCGACAGCGAGCGCATCGCCGCCACCATCCGCCACAACCGAGCACGCGGCGTGCACGGCGTATTGCCGATGACGGCGATCGTGGTGACCCTGCTCAAGGCCGGCTGGAGCGAGGCCGACGTGGCCCGCGAACTGGGCATGGACAATGACGAGGTGCTGCGTTTCAAGCAGGTTTCCGGATTGCCCGAGCTGTTCCGCGAACACGTGTATTCCCGCTCCTGGGAGTAGCGGGCGGCGCCGTCGGCCGCACCGCTCGCCCAGGCTCAGGCCGCGCCGGTGGTCAGGCTGATGTGCTTGTACTCGACGAAGTCGTCCAGGGCGGCGACCCCGTTCAGCCGGCCGAGGCCGGACTGGCGGTAGCCGCCCTCCTCGAATTCGTCGTAGACCTTGGCCCAGTCGTTGATCCACACGGTGCCGGCGCGAATCTTCCGCGCCACCCGGAAGGCACGCGCGACCTCGCGGGTCCAGACCCCGGCCGCCAGCCCGTACTCGCTGCGGTTGGCCAGGGCGACGCCCTCCTCCTCGCGGTCGAATACCTGCAGGGTCAGCACCGGTCCGAAGGTTTCCTGTTGCACGATGTCCAGGTCCGGATCATCGACCTCCAGCAGGGTCGGACGGTAGAAGGCGCCGGCCGCCAGCTCGCCCTCGGTTACCGGGCCGCCGCGGACCACCACCCGCGCGCCGGCGGCGATGGCCTGGCGTACGGCTCGCTCGACGCGCTCGACGTTGGCCTTGTCGATCAGCGGCCCCATGTCGCTGCGCGGGTCCGCCGCCGGCCCCACGCGCAGGTTTTCCAGGCGCTGCGCCAGGCGTTCGCGTAGCCGTTCGGCGACGCCGCGCTGCACCAGCAGGCGCGAACCGGTCATGCAGAACTGCCCGGCGAACACCGTCAGCGACTTCTCCAGCACGGGCAAGGCGGCGTCCAGATCGGCGTCGTCGAACACCAGGTGCGGTGTCTTGCCACCCAGTTCCAGGCCGAAGCGCTTCAGGTGCCGCGCGCCGGCGGCGGAAATCGCTCGGCCGGTGGCGCTCGAGCCGGTGAAGCTGATCACCGGCACCTCGGCCGCGTCGATCAATCGCCGGGCGCCTTCGGAACCCGATTCGCTGAAGATGTTCACCGCCCCGGCAGGCAGCGACGGCGCTTCGGCGATGATCCGCGCGACCAGGGCGTTGGTCTGCGCGGTCTGCCCCGGCATCTTCACCACCGTGGTGGTACCGGCGGCCAGCGCCGGCGCCAGGGAGCGGATCATCAGCACCACCGGTGAATTCCACGGCACGATGATGCCGGCGACGCCCATCGGCTCGCGCAGCACCAGCGACACCACGTCGGGGCGCGGCGTGCCGCTGGCGCCCCGTTCGCTGCGCGCCAGGCCGGCGTAGTAGCGCAGCTTGCCCGGCACCATGCCGACCTCGTAGGCAGCCTCGGGCTTGATCTTGCCGTTCTCCAGGGCAAGCAGGTCGATGAGCGCATCGGCATGCCGCTCGAAGGCCGCGGCGATTTCCTCCAGGGCTGTCGCGCGCAGCGCGTGGTCGTCCTTCCAGGGACCATCTTCGAAGGCGCGCACAGCGGCGGCGATCGCCGCATCGGCCTCGGCCCGCCCGCCGTCGGCGTAGGTGCCGATCGGCTGGCCGCTGGCCGGGTCGAAAGATTGTCCCCGCTGCGCGGAATCGAGCCATGCGCCATCGATCCAGTGTCTGGCGTGTCCGTTCATCTGCAAGTTCTCCTGGGTCGGTCAGGCGATGCGCTGCGCGAGGTGCTCGGCAACGGCGATGGTGGTGATGTTGGTGGCCACCGAAATGGCATCGGGGAAGATCGAGGCGTCGATCACCCGCAATCCTTGCAGGCCATGCACCCTGCCCTCCAGGTCGACCACCGCCCAGCGCTCGCCGGCGCGGCCCATTGGCGCGCTGGAGGTCGGGTGGTGGTAGGTATCGAGGGTGGCGCGGATCGCCGCTTCGATCTGCGCATCGCTGCGTGCCTCGGGCCCCGGCCCGAGTTCGGCGTGGATCAGCCCGGCGAGCGGTTCGCTGCGGCCTATCCGGCGCGCCAGCTTGACCCCTTCCAGCAACCGCGCGCGGTCTTCGGCCTCGGCGAGGAAGTTCAGGTCGATCAGCGGCGCGACGGCCGGGTCGCGGCTGGCCAGGCGCACACTGCCCAGCGATTGCGGCCGGGTCAGGGCCACGGCGAGGACGAAGCCGACCCCGGTTGGGCTCATCTCGGCGGGGAACAGGTGGGTGGCGGTGATGTGCAGGTCCAGCTCGCCGTTCTGCGCCCGCGAGCTATGGGTCCAGAGCTTGGCGCCGATCACCGGCGACTGCGCGCCGATGCGCTCCGGCCGGGCGGCATAGGCGTTGTAGTAGAACGGATGGTCCTTGAGCCGGCGGCCCACCGGCAAGTCGGCAAGCAACGGGATCGACAGCGCCTTCAGCTCGTCGGCCGGGCCGACACCGGAGCGCAGCAGGATCGCCGGGCTGCCGTAGGCGCCGGCGCTGAGGATCACTTCGCCGGCGTGGATTTCCTCGCCGGAGGCCAGGCGCACGCCCACCGCGCGCTTACCTTCGAAGAGCACCCGGTCGACCAGCGCGTCGCCGCGGATCGACAGGTTGGCGCGGCCGCGCACGGCGTTGTCGAGATAGGCCATGCCGGTGTTGACGCGCACACCGTTGACGACATTCATCGGGTACGGCCCGACGCCGTTGGCGTCGGCGCCGTCGAAATCGGCGATGGCCTTGAAACCGTTGGCCAGGGTGGCGTCGACGAAGGCCCTCTGCATCGGCGAGAGATCGGCGCGGCTCAGTTGCCGCACCGGCAGCGGTCCGTCCCCGCCGTGCAGGGCCGGGTCACCGCCCTGGCGGGTCTCCAGGCGGCGGAACGCCGGCAGCAGGTCGTCGTAGGACCAGCCCGGCAGGTTCCAGCGGGTGAAGTCTTCGCGCCGCGCGCGGATCGCCACCGCGCCATTGATCGCCGAGCTGCCGCCGAGGACCTTGCCGCGGATCGCATGGATCGGGTGCCCGATCGCCCCCGGTTGGGACTGGTAGCCCCAGTCGCTGGCGGGGTCGCCGCCGACGCTGTCGCTGCTGGCGATGATCCTGGGGTAGTCCCAGGCCGGATAGGCCTGGCCGGCTTCCAGCAACAGTACCCGGCGGTCGCCGCGCTCGCTCAGGCGCCGGGCGAGGACCGCGCCGGCGGAGCCGCCGCCGACGATCAGCACATCGATCCTGCCGCCATCGAAGGCCTTGCGGGGCGTTTCCGCCGTGGCGCTGGCCACGCCGGGCGCGCCGCCGAGCAGCGAGCCCAGGGCGAGCGCGGCGGAGCCGGCGACGGTCTGCGCCAGCAAGGTGCGGCGCGCCGGGTTTTCGGGTTGGTGCATGGGGTTCTCCCGTATCCAGATCGATTGACGGGAGCAACGCTATGCCCGGCGCGCCCTCGGCGACAGACAGCGGAAGGCGAACCGCTGGTTCGGTTTTTCCGAACTCAGCCCGGCGGCAACAGGCCACGCTCGATGAGCGCGCGGTCCCAGGGCGCCGGATCGCCGATTTCCTCTTCGAGGAACTGGCCGAGGACGAGGATCTTCCGGGGCGTCCGTTGGGTCTTGCGGTAGACCACGGAAACCTGCCCGCCGTCCGGCGAGTAGCCAGGCAGGACCGGCAGCAGCTCGCCGGCCAGCAAGGCATCGGCGGCCAGGAAGCTCGGCAGGATCGCCAGGCCGAGCCCGGCGCGCGCACCTTCGAGCAACTGGTGCCCGGAGTCGGTGCGCATCCTCACCCGGATGCGGAACGAGGCCGGTTCGCCGTCCACCGGCAGACAGAGCATGCCGCCGGGCTCGCGGTTGTAGTAGACCAGCCCGTCGTGCGCCTGTAATTCCTCGGGATGCTGCGGCACGCCATGCCGCGCCAGGTAGTCGGGACTGGCGCAGAGCAGGTGGCGGTTGGCGGTGATCGGCCGCGCCACCAGGCAGGAGTCGTCCAGCCGGCCCATGCGCAGGGCCATGTCGAAGCGCGGTTCCTGGAGGTTGACGAAACGATCGTCGGCCTGCACGTCCACCCGCAATTGCGGATGGCGCTCGGCGAAGCGCGCCAGCAGCGGCGCCAGGTAGCGCGGAGTGAAGGCCAGCGGCGCGGAGAGGCGCAACTGGCCGCGCAGGTCGTCGTCGGCGTCGAGCACCGAGGCTTCCGCCTGCTCCAGCTCCTGTAGCAGGCGGCAGGCGTGTTCGTAGTAGGTGCGACCGGGGTCGGTGAGGCTCAGCGGCCGGGTGCGGTTCAGCAGCACCCGGCCCAGGCGCCTCTCCAGTTGCTGGATACGCTGGCTGACTTGCGACTTGGTGGTGCCCAGGCGGCGGGCGGCTTCGGAGAAGCTACGGGCGTCGACCACGCTGACGAAGGTGGTCATTTCGGCAAACTTGTTCATCGGTGTCCTTCTGCGATCCGCCCCCGCGGCCCTCGATCATACGCTTTCCGCCACCGCTATCCGCGCCTCGGCGACCCGGCGCAGGCGCTGCATGGACTCCTCCGACTCGCGTTCGATGCGACGGCGCAGCAGGAACAGGTTGGCCAGGCGCATCGACCAGCCATCGAAGCGGTATTCCAGGGTGCGCACGAAGCGGGTGCCGGCCGCGCTCGGCTGGCATTCGTAGCTCAGGCGCAGGTGCAGCCCCCGGTCGCCACGGGCGTTGGCGCGCCACAGGTGTCCCGGCTGGTACTCGACCACCGTCCAGGACAAGTGCCCGGCGCGGCCGCCGGCGTGGATGTCCTCCTCGAAGCGCGCGCCGGCCGGCAGCGGGCCCGAGGCGCCGTCGACCCGCAACGACGAGGGATGCCATTCCGGCCAGAGTGCCGGGCTGGCGGCGTAGGCGAGGGTCGCCTCGGGCCCGCGGGCGATCTCGATTCGGTGCTGCATGCGGGTCATGGCGCGCTCCTCGGCGGTTTCCGCTTCCCAGTGGAGGGTGCCGTAGCACCAGTCCATCAGCGGGAAGACCAGGTTGAAGTTGTGTGTCTGCATCAGCTCGCGACGATGATGCAGTTCGTGCAGGCGGCGCATGTGGCGGATCCACGGCAGGCGGCTGAGCGGATGCTCCGGCGGCAGGTGTTCGCAGGCGTGGAAGATCTCGTAGCTGAGGTAGCCCAGCAGCAGGGTCGCGGCGAACAGCGCGGCGAGGTTGTCGTTCAGCAGGCCGAGCAGGCTCCAGGCGAGCAGCGCGCCGAGGCTGAAGACCACCACCAGCCAGGCCGGGAACAGGATCACCCGCCAGTCGCGGGCCTGTTCGTAGCGCATCTGGCCGGCGACGAAGAAGCTGTGGTGGTCGCCGGTATGGCGCTTGTAGAACATCCGTCCCAGCGGGTGCTTGTGGTGGCCGAGGGACTTGTGGATGCGGTACTCGCCCCAGTTGAAGAACACCAGCGCGGCCGGCACCGTCAGCCATTCCAGCAGGCTCGGCTGCTCGAGCCGGGAGAGGAAGAAGACGATCCAGGCGCCGCCGTAGGCGAGGACGAAACCGGCGTGCAGCCAGGGGTTGTAGCCGGGCCGGATGGCCGCGCGGTACTGCTGGCGAAAGGGTTGGGGATCGAAGGACATGGTCGGCATCTCGCGTGTGATTGTTATTGGCTGGGCCGCGAACCGGGCCGATCCGCCGGGGCGGAAGGGCTTGCATTCGAGTGTAGCGATGCCAGTCTTATCAGGGTAATGGATAAATAGAATGAGGATTATTCATGAAGCTGAACTTGCAGCAGCTCGACCTCAACCTGCTGCTGGTCTTCGATGCCCTGATGCGCGAACGCAACCTGTCGCGCGCGGCGATCCGCCTGCATCGCAGCCAGCCGGCGGTGAGCAACGCCCTCGCCCGCCTGCGCGAACAGCTCGACCAGCCGCTGTTCCGGCGCACCGCCAAGGGCCTGGAACCCACCGCCGCCGCCCTCGCCCTGTACGTGCCGGTGCGCCAGGCCCTGCATCTGCTGCAGGCCGGCCTTGGCTCCCAGGAAACCTTCGATCCGCACACTGCGCGGACCTTTCGCCTGACGATGAACGACTATGCCCAGTTGCGCCTGCTGCCGGGCCTGGTGACCCGCTTGAAGACCCTGGCCCCGCAGGTGACGCTGGAGGTGCGGCCCGACGAAGGCGCCTCGATCCCGGCGCAACTGGCCAGCGGCGAACTGGACCTGGCGATCGACTACCTGTACTTCGACGAGCCCGAGCTGGCCTACCGGCCGGTCGGCGAGGAACGCCTGGTGGTGATCGGCCGCCAGGGCCATCCGGCCTTCCGCGGCGGCCTCGACCGCGCCGCCTACGAGGCCGCGCAGCACGTCTCGATCCTGCCGCGGGTGGGTCGCGGCAGTCCGCTGGAGATCGTCCTCGGCTCGGCCAGGGTGCAGCGCCGGGTGCAATTGCTGGTGCCGCACTACCTGACCATCCCGGCCATCGTCGCCAGCACCGAGCTGCTCGGCACCGTGCCGCGCCGCCTGGCCGAGCGTTTCGCCGGCAGCCATGGTCTGCAACTGGCGGACGTCCCCTTCGAGATGGCCCCGGTGCAGGTCAACCTGATCTGGCATCGCCAGCAGGAAGCGACGCCCGGCCTGCAATGGCTGCGCGAGCAGATCGTGCAGATCGAACAGGGCTGAGTCGCAGGTTGCGCGCCAGGATCAGTCTTCCGTCACTTTCGATCATTGAGCGAGGCCTTTCCCGCGACCTATGGTGAGGCTGCGCCCCGCTGCCGGTCCCCGGCCACCCCGGGGATACAGTCCAGCACCCGCCAGAGGAGCCACCGTATGACCAGCCTGCCGCTCGAAGCCAACGCCGCCGCCACCCTCGCCGAATGGCACGGGCTGATCGCCCGCCGCGACCTCTCCGGGTTGCCGCGCCTGCTGCATCCCGACGCCGTGTTCCGCTCGCCGATGGCGCACAAGCCGTATGCCGGCGCGCCGGTGGTCTCGATGATCCTGAATACCGTGCTCACGGTCTTCGAGGATTTCGCCTATCACCGCCAGTTGGCCAGCGCCGACGGCCGCAGCGTGGTGCTGGAGTTCAGCGCGCGGGTCGGCGAACGCGAACTGAAAGGCATCGACATGATTCGCTTCGACGACGACGGCCGGATCGTCGACTTCGAAGTGATGGTCCGTCCCATGAGCGGCCTCCAGGCCCTCGGCGAGGAAATGGGCCGGCGCCTGGCGCCCTATCTGGCCGCGAGCAAGGCCTGAGGCGGAGGAACCTGCCATGACCCGCATCACCGAAGTCGTGGTCGAGCGTCGCCAGCTCGCCACCGCCGCCCTGCGTACGCGCAACCTGCCCGCCCCGGAGGCGCTGGCGGAAGGCCAGGCGCTGCTGGCGGTCGGCGAGTTCGCCCTGACCGCCAACAACGTCACCTATGCCGCCCTCGGCGATGCCCTGCGCTACTGGGAGTTCTTCCCGGCCGGCGAGGGGCTGGGCATCGTCCCGGTCTGGGGCTTCGCCGAGGTGCTTGCCTCGCGCTGCCCGGGGGTCGAACCGGGCGAGCGCTTCTATGGCTACTATCCGATGGCCAGCCACCTGCTGGTCGCGCCGGCGCAGGTCCGCGGCAGCGGCTTCGTCGACGCCAGCGAGCACCGCCGGAACCTCCCGTCGGTCTACAACCAGTACCTGCGCTGCAGCAGCGACCCGCTCTACCGGGCCTCCGACGAGGCCCTGCAGATGCTCCTGCGGCCGCTGTTCACCACCTCGTTCCTGCTCGACGACTTCCTCGCCGAGCATGCCTTCTTCGGCGCCACCGACCTGCTGCTGAGCAGTGCCTCGAGCAAGACCGCCATCGGCCTGGCCTTCCTCCTCCAGCGCAATCGTGCGCAACGCGGCCAGGACTACCGCATCGTCGGCCTGACCTCCGCGGGCAACCGCGCCTTCGTCGAAGGCCTGGGCTGCTATGACGAGGTCCTGGCCTACGACCGCCTGGACGCACTGGACACCAGCGGAGACGCGTTGAGCGTGGATTTCGCCGGCAACGGCGCCCTGCTCGGCCAGTTGCACCAGCGCCTGGGCGACCGCCTGCGCTACAGTTGCCTGGTCGGCGCCGCCCACTGGGACCAGCGCGGTGGCCTGCCGAAGGCGCTGCCGGGTCCGACGCCGAAGCTGTTCTTCGCCCCGGCGCAGGCGGAAAAACGCCTCAAGGATTGGGGCGGCGCGGCGTTCCAGGCGCGCCTGGCGGAAGTCTGGGGCGAGTTCTCGGCCTTCGTCGGCGGCTGGATCCAGGTCCGCCGCGGTGTCGGCGGCAGCGAGGTGCTGGAGGTCTACCAGGACCTGCTGGCCGGGCGCTCGGCACCGCAACTGGGCTACATCCTTTCCCTCGACGGCGGCTGAGGCCGCCGTTCTATACTGCTGGACGGAGGTGGCGAACCCGTCGCGACCGACGAAGCGGGTTCCACCCATGGCGTCGGCGGCGCCCTTGTGCCGTCGCTTCGCGGGGGGATGGAGAGATACCGTCCATGAACCGAGCCAAGCTCTACCTCTGCTGCGTTGCACTACTGCTGGTGCCGGCCATCGCCGGTGCGGCGACTGCCGACTACGTCTACGGCATGCCGCTGGACGTGGCCAGGGTGCTGAGCCTCGACGAGGCGCCCAGCGATACCTGCCAGGTGGTGCGCGCCACCCTGGTGTACCTGGACTCCCACGGCGAGCGCCAGGTGTTGCACTACCTGAAGCAAGCGCGTGCGTGCAGCGACGAATGAAACGACGGAGGAAAGGACGAACGGTCAGGGTTGTCGTTTCATTTCACGAAATTTTCACCGCTGACATGGATACTGGAACCAGCTGAAGGACCAGCGCCCCATTGCATAGAGCCCACCATCGAGTGGGCTTTTTGCATTCCGGGCCGCGTATCGCCTGGCCTTGGGCTCAATCCCGCTCTTCCCTGCGCAGCAGTTCGCGCTTGCGCTCCACGCCCCAGCGGTAGCCGGAAATGTCGCCGTCGCGACGTACCACCCGGTGGCAGGGAATCGCCACTGCGATCCGGTTCGCCGCGCAGGCCTGCGCCACCGCGCGCACCGCTCGCGGCGCGCCGATCCGTTCGGCGACCTGCGCATAGCTCGCCGTGCTGCCCGGCGGTATTTCCCGCAGCGCCTGCCAGACCCGTTCCTGGAACGCCGTACCGCGTACGTCCAGCGGCAGGTCCAGTCCCAGTTGAGGCGACTCGACGAAGCCCACCACCTGCGCCACCAGCCGTTCGAAGTCGGCGTCGCCGCCGAGCAGCTGGGCGCGCGGGAACTGGTCCTGCAACTCGCGCAGCAACGGCTCCGGCTCCTCGCCGAGGAGGATCGCGCAGATGCCGCGCTGGCTCTGCGCCACCAGGATCGCGCCCAGCGAGCACTGGCCGATGGCGAAGCGGATCGCCGCGCCGGCGCCGCCATCGCGGTAATCGCGCGGGCGCATGCCGAGGCGTTGCGACGAGGACTCGTAGAAACGGCTGTTGGAGTTGAAACCGGACTCGTAGATCGCCTCGGTCACCGAGGCGGATGCCTGGCCCAGGCGCTCGCGCAGGCGCCGGGCACGATAGGCCGAGGCGTAGGCCTTGGGCGTCAGGCCGGTTTCGGCCTTGAACAGACGATGGAAGTGGAACGGACTCATGCCCAGTCGGGCGGCCAGCGCCTCCAGTGCCAGCGGCGTCTCCGCCGTCTCGATCATCCGGCAGGCCTGCGCCACCCGCTCGGCGCGCTGCTCCGCCGCCAGGCTGCGGTCGCCGGCGGCGCGCCGGCTGGGCCGATAGCCGGCGGCCTCGGCGGCCTCGGCAGTGGCGAAGAACTCGACGTTCTCGCGCCTGGGCCGACGCGCCGAGGAACTCGGACGGCAATAGACCCCGGTGGTCTTCACCGCATAGACGAACGCCCCGTCCGCCGCCGCGTCGCGCGCCAGCACGGCGGCCCAGCGCTGTTCGTCGGTGTGGTAGGCGTTGCAAGGATCGGGCTGCTGGCTCATGGCGTTTCCCCTGTGGGAGCGGATGATGCCCGCAGACTAATTCGCCGTTCAAGCGCAAGAACTCCGGTTCTTGCGCTTGAATTCGAGCGAGGCCGTGCGCCCGGCTTCGGCAGGCGCGGGAGGCCGCCGGCTTGCCTACCCATCGCCAGGCGCCATAATGGCCCGCTCGAACCGGCGGAAGGACTGGGAACATGGCGTTCAAACGGATAGCACTGGCCTACTGCGTGCAACTGGAGCGAGTGATCTCCATCGCCAGTGCCCGCCGCGAATACTTCTCCCAGGCCGAGCCGCGCAAACGCTTCGACTTCCTCTGCTCCAGCGAAGCGTGCCGGGCACAGGGGATCAAGGTATCGGCGAGCAACTACGACAAGCTGCCGCAGGACACCCGCAAGGCCGCGCACTTCAGCAAGTTCCCGCATTCCACCCACCTGCCGGACTGCGAGTGGTTCGTCGAGGACGACGAGGACGCTCTGCGCCCGGGCGAATCCGCCGAGGAGGCCGGCCAGCGGCGCATCCGCGACAAGCTGGACGCCTACGTCGAGGAATTCGATCCGGCCATCGCCGAGGAAGCCGCGCCGCCACCAGCGGACCCGGACGCCGAGGAACAGCCGCCGGCCTCCGCCGCAGTGCGCGCCGACGCTCCCGCCGCGCCTCGGCAGAGAACGCAACGGCGGCGGCGCACCCGCGATTTCGAACAGCTCGTCGACACCTTCCGCCAGGCCCGCGCCGAACTACCGGCGGAAGAATTCAAGCAGTTGGACATCCACATCAGCGGCCTCGGCCGGATAGCGCTGCGCGCCTATTTCCAGCACATCGGCTATGCCACCCCGGGCAGCGCCGGCAAGGTGTTCTACGGCGGCGCCGACCTGCTGCCCAAGCGCTACGGCTCGCCGAACCGGCCGCAAGGCTTCCGCTTCAAGTTCCGCGACCGCATCGACGGCAAGCCGGTATTCCTCTACGTCGCCCCGGAAACCTTGCAGGCCTATCCGCATCGGCGCTACCTCGAAGACATCCTCGGCTGCGCCGAAACGGTGCGCTACTTCACCCTCTACGCCCTCGGCCGGCTCGTCGAGGCGCCGAGCGGCAAGAGCTACAGCCTGGAGCCGGACGCCCTGCGCCACCTGGCGATCATCCCCGGTCCGGCGAAGGACGACGCCTCTCAGAGTTCGTCGTAGAGTCGGTCGCTGACCAGCATGTGCCCCGGCGCGTGGCTGATGTACAGCTCCGGCTGGGCTTCGGCGAGTACCGCCTGGGGCGTGACCCCGCAGGCCCAGAACAGCGGGATCTCGTCCGCCGCGAGCGGCACCGGGTCGCCGTAGTCGGGTCGCGCCAGGTCGCGGATGCCGATCAGTGCCGGATCGCCCAGGTGCAGCGGTGCGCCATGGGTCATCGGGAAACGGCTGGTGATCTGGATCGCCCGGATCGCCTCGGCGGCCTTCAACGGCCGCATCGATACCACCGTGGGGCCGGCCAGGCGACCGCTCGGCCGGGTGGCGATGGCAGTGCGGTACATCGCCACGTTGCGGCCCAGCTCGAGGTGGCGCAGGCCGATGCCGGCGTCGAGCAACGCCTGTTCGAAGGAGAACGAGCAGCCGATGGCGAAGGCGACGAAATCCGCCTCCCAGAACGCGCCGATGTCGTTCACCTCGACGGGCTCCTGGCCGCGCCGATGCACCCTGTAGCGCGGCAGGTCGCTGCGCACGTCGATATCCGCGCCGAGCCGGGCGAAGTGCGGCGAGCCGGGTTCGCTGACGTCGAGCAGCGGGCAGGCCCGGGGGTTCAGGGCACAGAAGCGAAGGAACTCGTCGGCCCAGGATTTCTGCAGGATCACCAGGTTGGCCTGCAAGTGGCGCTGGCCGAGGCCGCTGGTATGGCCGGCGTAGTCGCCGCGGCGGATCAGTTGGCGCAGGACCGGCGGCGGCAGTTGCGCGAGTTCGTGGAAGGTCGGTTCGGGCATGGCGGCTCCGTGCGCTGGCGGACGTGGTTGTTGGCGGGTTTGTAGAAGCGGACGGCGGTCAGCGTCCAACGAGATTTTTCCGCCGGGGGCGATCGGAAAATCCGAATCAGCGCGAACGCAGCCGCCCCACTCCTTTCTTCAGCGGCGCCAGGAGCATGCACTCCGGGCCGACGTTGGCCGCGTAGTCGGCCAGCACCGTCTTGCTCAGCTCCACCACTTCGTCCACCAGCTCCAGGCCGGTGCCGCCGCGCCAGGACACCACCACCGGCAGGTTCGGCGGCGGCGGGCCGAGGCGCAGCAGGGTCAGTTCGCCGCGTTCCAGTTCCTGGCTGACCAGCGCCGGCGGCAAGGCGCCGACGCCGAAGCCGTCGCGCAGCAGGCGGGTCATCGCCGCCACCGAGTTCACGCAGTTCAGGCGCGGTGCCGCGACGCCGTTGGCGTGCAGCAGGCCGAGCACGTCCTGGTGCGGCCGCGAGTGCTTGGAGAAGGTCACCACCCGCTCCCGCGCCAGGTCCGCCAGCGAGGCGTAGTCGCGGTGGTAGATCGAGCCGGTGGAGACGATCCAGCGCAGCGGGTAGCTGCCCAGTTCCAGGTTGAGCACCGACTCGTGGCGCAGCGAGTCGGTCTGGAAGATCAGGTCCAGGTAGCCCTTCTGCAACTGCTCGGAGAGGTTGCGCGCGGTGTCCGCCATCAGCTCGATCTCCACCGCCGGGAAGGTTTCCGTGACCCTGGCCACCAACGGGCTCAGCCAGGTGTGGATGACCGTGTCCATGGCGCCGATGCGAATCCGTCCCTGGGTGCTGGCGCCGGTGTCGAGCGACTGCTTCAGCGCGTGCATGGTGTCCATCATGCGCTCGGCGTAGGCCAGTACCTTGTCGCCTTCCGGGGTCAGGGTCACGCCGCGAGAGTCGCGGACGAACAGTTTCACGCCGAGTTCGTCCTCCAGCACGGCGATCCGGCTGGAAATGGAAGCCTGGGTGCTGAACAGCTTCTCCGCGGTGAGGCGGAAGCTCTTCAGGCGCGCGACCCAGACGAAGGTCTCGAGGAATTTCAGGTTCATGTGGCGGGCACCGACGGGCAAGGGACACAAGGTGGCAGGAGCGAGCAGCTTCCATGCCAGCGCCCGCCTTCCGGCGGCACATGATCGACGCATGACGGCCTGCTCCGCCATCGAAATTTCTTATCCCCGGCGGCCGCATAAATTAGTTGGACGCTCGCTGGCCAGCCTCGAAGAATGCGACCACCGGGTGCGACGGCGCCCACCGAATCCTCATAACACCAATAACGACGATCGGTGCCCCCATGGAAAAACACATGACCCTCGACGCCGGCCCGGACGCTTCCCGGGACGGTCATTTCGGCTGGTATCGCGCCCTCGACAAGCAGGAACGCCGGGCCTTCTGGAGCTGCAAGATCGGCTACGGCCTGGACGGCATGGACACCCAGATGCTGAGCTTCGTGATCCCCACCCTGATCGCCCTGTGGGGGATCAGCACCGGCGAAGCCGGCTTCATCCACACCATGACCCTGCTCGCCTCCGCCGCCGGCGGCTGGATCGCCGGGATCCTCTCCGACCGCATCGGCCGGGTGCTGACCCTGCAACTGACGGTGCTCTGGTTCGCCTTCTTCACCTTCCTCTGCGGCCTCGCGCAGAACTACGAGCAGTTGCTGGTCGCGCGGACCCTGATGGGCTTCGGCTTCGGTGGCGAATGGACCGCCGGCGCGGTACTCATCGGCGAAGTGATCAAGGCCCGCGACCGCGGCAAGGCGGTCGGCCTGGTGCAGTCCGGCTGGGCCATCGGCTGGGGCCTCACCGCCATCCTCTACTCGCTGATGTTCAGCCTGCTGCCGCCGGAGGAGGCCTGGCGCGCGCTGTTCATGCTCGGCCTGTTGCCGGCACTGTTCGTCCTGGTGGTGCGTCGGCTGGTCAAGGAACCGGCGATCTACCGCGAGGCCAGGCAGCGCAACCAGGGCGCCGACAAGGTCAGCTTCTACGAGATCTTCGCCCCCGGCATGCTCAGCATCACCCTGCGCGCCTCGCTGCTGACCACCGGCGCCCTCGGCGGCTACTACGCCATCACCGCCTGGCTGCCGACCTTCCTCAAGACCGAGCGCGGGCTGACCGTGCTCGGCACCAGCGGCTACCTGGCGATGGTGATCCTCGGCTCCTACGTCGGCTACGTGGTCAGTGCCTTCCTCACCGACCTGATCGGGCGCAAGAAGAACTTCGTCCTGTTCGCCGTCGGCTCCTTCACCGTGGTCCTGCTCTACACCCAGTTGCCGGTAAGCAACGGCGCCATGCTCTGGCTCGGCTTCCCGCTCGGCTTCTTCGCCTCGGGCATCTTCAGCGGCATGGGCTCGTTCCTCACCGAACTGTTCCCGACCCGCATCCGCGGCTCCGGCCAGGGCTTCTGCTACAACGCCGGGCGCGCCATCGCCGCGCTGTTCCCGATGCTGATCGGCATGCTCGGCCAGAAGCTCTCGCTGGGCCTGGGGATCGGCGCCTTCGCCGCGGTCTCCTACGGCGTGGTGATCCTCGCCGCCCTCAGCCTGCCGGAAACCCGCGGCAAACAACTGGAACTCTGAGCCGTCGACCGAGGAAACCCCAGCATGCATCCCACTCCCCGCCTGGCTGCCGCGCTGCTCGTCGGCAGCGGGCTGGGCTGGCCGCTGCTCGCCCAGGCCGACCTGGTCGAGGACAGCCACGCCAGCCTCGAACTGCGCAACTTCTACTTCAACCGCGACTTCCGCCAGAGCGGCGCGCGCAACAACGCCGACGAATGGGCGCAGGGCTTCCTCCTGCGCCTGGAGTCCGGCTTCAGCGAAGGCACCGTCGGCTTCGGCGTCGACGCCATCGGCCTGCTCGGCCTCAAGCTCGACTCCGGCGGCGGCAGCGGCGGAACCGGGCTGCTGCCGGCCGACGGCTCCGCCGGGGGTTCCCAGGACGACTACGCCAAGCTCGGCCTGACCGCCAAGGCGCGGGTCTCCAACAGCCTGCTCAAGGTCGGCGCGCTGCACTTCAAGAGCCCGCTGGTCTCGGCCAACGACACCCGCCTGCTGCCGGAACTGTTCCGCGGCGCGCTGCTCGACGTGCAGGAGATCGACGGCCTGACCCTGCGCGGCGCGCACCTGGACCGCAACAAGCTGAACAGCTCCAGCGACTACCAGGTGTTCAGCGCCAACCGCATCGGCGGGCGCAGCGATGCCTTCGACTTCGCCGGCGGCGACTATCGCCTGACCCCGGCGCTGACCGCCAGCCTGCACCAGGGTCGGCTCAAGGACATCTACCGACAGACCTTCGCCGGCCTGGTACACACCCTCGACCTCGGCGGACAGCGCTCGCTCAAGAGCGACCTGCGCTTCGCCCGGGCCAGCGAGGACGGCGGCTTCCGCGAACTGGACAACCGCGCCTTCGGCGCCCTCTTCAGCCTGCGCCTGGGCGCCCACGCGGTGGCCGCCGGCTACCAGCGGATCAGCGGCGACGATCCCTATCCCTACATCGCCGGCAGCGACCCGTACCTGGTCAACTTCATCCAGATCGGCGACTTCGGCAACGTCGACGAGCGCTCCTGGCAACTGCGCTACGACTACGATTTCGGCGCGCTCGGCCTGCCCGGCCTGAGCTTCATGAGCCGCTACGTCTCCGGCGACAACGTCGCCCGCGGCGCGGCCAACGACGGCAAGGAATGGGAACGCAACACCGACCTCGGCTACGTGGTGCAGAGCGGGCCGCTGAAGAACCTCGGAGTGAAATGGCGCAACGCCACGGTGCGTTCGAATTTCGCCAACGACCTCGACGAAAACCGCCTGATCCTCAGCTACAGCCTGGCGCTGTGGTGAGGTCCGGCGAGCAATGACCTGAAGGAACCAGCATGAACAGCCTGTTGTTGAACTGCGATATCGGCGAGAGCTTCGGTGCCTGGAGCATGGGCCTGGACGCCGAGGTGATGCCGCTGATCGATTGCGCCAACATCGCCTGCGGCTTCCACGCCGGCGATCCCGGCACCATGCGCCGCACCGTGGCCCTGGCGGTGGAGCATGGCGTGCGCATCGGCGCGCACCCCGGCTACCCCGACCTGGTCGGCTTCGGCCGGCGCTCGCTGGCCTGCTCGGCGCAGGAAGTGGAAGACCTGCTGCTCTACCAGATCGGTGCCCTCGACGGACTCTGCCGCGCCCAGGGCGAACGGGTACGCTACGTCAAGCCGCACGGCGCGCTGTACCAGGACATGATGCGCGACCCGGCGATCCTCGCCGCCGTGCTGCGCGCACTGGCGGCCTACGACCGCACCCTGCCGCTGATGCTGATGAGCACCCGCGACAACACCGCGGCGCGCGCGCTGGGCGAGGCCCACGGCATCGAGCTGTGGTTCGAGGCGTTCGCCGACCGCGCCTACGACGGCGCCGGCTACCTGGTCTCGCGCAGCCAGCCCGGCGCGGTACACCACGACGCCGAGACGGTGCTCGCCCAGGCCCTCCTGCTGGCCCGTGGCGCGCCGCTGAGAGCCAGCGACGGCAGCGCCCTGGCGCTGGAGGCGCAGACCCTCTGCGTACACGGTGACAACCCCGCCTCGCTGGCCGCGGTGCGGCGCATCCGCGACGCCCTGGAGGCGGCATGAGCCAACCGCAACCGCGCATCGAGGTGGCCGCCATCGACAGCTTCGTCCTGCGCCTGTTCGAGCGCATCGACGAAGCCAACATGCCCTGGCTGCTGGCGGCGGAGGAAAACCTGCGGGCGGCGTTCGGCGCCGCCCTGCTCGACCTGGTGCCGTCCTACACCACCCTGCTCCTGCAATACGACCTGCTCCAGCTCGACCCCGGCGAAGCCCGCGCGCGGATCGCCGCGGCGCTGTCCGACTTGCGCCCGAAACGCCAGGACGGCGGCCGCCTGCACGTCCTGCCGACCTGGTACGACCCGCGGGTCGGCCCCGACCTGGAACCCCTGGCGCGGCGCAAGCAGCTCGGCGTCGCCGAGCTGATCCGCCGCCACAGCCAGCACGAGTACCGGGTCTTCGCCCTCGGTTTCAGCCCCGGCTTCGCCTTCATGGGGCTGGTCGAGGAAGCCCTGGCGGCGCCACGCCTGGCGACTCCCCGGCAACGCATCGCCGCCGGCAGCGTCGGCATCGCCGAGCGCCAGACGGCGGTCTATCCGCAGGCCTCGCCAGGCGGCTGGAACCTGCTCGGGCGCTGCCCGGTGCGCCTGTTCGACCTCACCCTGGACGGCTACAGCCTGCTGCGCGCCGGCGACCGGGTGCGTTTCGAACCCATCGGACACGCCGAATTCGTCCGCCTCGGCGGCGACGACACGCCCCTGGAGGTCCAGGCATGAACGACTCCATCCACGGCGGACTGCGGGTGTGCCAGAGCACCCCGCTGGTCCAGTTGCAGGATCGCGGCCGCTTCGGCTGCCGCCATCTCGGCGTGACCCAGGGCGGCGCCCTCGACTGGCTGTCCATGGGCTGGGCCAACTGGCTGCTGGGCAATCCCCTGGACGCCGCGGTGATCGAGATCGCCCTCGGCGGTTTCGTCGCCGAATGCCGTGCCGACGGCTGGTTGGCCCTGGCCGGCGGCGATCTCGGCGCGACCCTCGATGGCCAGCCGCTGCCGGCCTGGGGCGCGTTCGCCGTGCGCGACGGCCAGCGCCTGGCCTTCGCCCACCCGCGCCAGGGCGCCCGCGCCTACCTGGCGGCGCCCGGCGGCTTCGCCGGCGAGCGCCAGTTGGGCAGCCTGGCCACGGTGGCCCGCGAAGGCCTGGGCGGCCCCCGCGCCGACGGCAAGGCCCTGGCCGCAGGCGACAGCCTCGGCTGGCTGGCCGATGGCGCGCGACCGCGCGCGCTGCCCCTGCCCAGCGAACGGATCATGGACTGCACCGGCGAAGCGCGCCTGGAGCTGATCCTCGGCGCGCAGATCGGCGACTTCCCGGCCATGAGCCTGTTCGATGCGTTCAACGGCGACTGGCAGGTGGATACCCGCGCCGACCGCATGGGCGTACGTCTGCTCGGCCCGCGCCTGGAATGCCGGCAGCAATCGATGATCTCCGAAGGCATCGCCCTCGGCGCGGTGCAGGTGCCGCCGGACGGCCAGCCGATCGTCCTGCTCAACGACCGCCAGACCATCGGCGGCTATCCCCGTCTCGGCGCCCTCGCCCCGCTGGCGCTGGCGCGCCTGGCGCAATGCCTGCCAGGCCAGCGGGTACGGCTGCTGCCGACGGTGCAGGAGGCGGCGCACCGCGAGCATCGACGCCTGCTGGCGGCCTGGGACGCATAGGCGGTTTTTTTGAACGGCGCGGTATGGCGAGCGTCCACCGCACACTCGTCCCGTCCGGAGGTTCGCCATGCCCAGTCGCCTGTCACTGATCGCCGCCCTGCTGTTGCCCCTGGCCGTCCAGGCCGAACCCGCTGATACCCGCGCCCTGCTCGCCGACAGCCTGGCCGACAGCCAGGCCCAGGTGGAGGCAGCCGAGCAAGCCATGCGCCGTTCCGAAAACAAGGCGGTGCAGCTCTATGCCAAGCGCGTACTCACCGAACAGCAGGAGTTCGACCATCAGTTGCGCGCCCTGGCCGGGGAAAAGGCCTTGGCGCTGCCCTCGCCGCGCCAGACCGAACGGCAGGCCGCCGCTCCCGGCGGCTTCGACGAGCGCGGTTTCCTCGACGCGCAGATTCGCCAGCAGGACCGTCTGGTCGCACGCTTCGAGGGAATCGCCCGAAACTCCGCCGATCCCGACCTGCGCCGCTTCGCCGACGAATGGCTGGCGCGCTTCTACCACCACCGCGAACTGGCCGACCAGTTGCGTAGCGGCCGCGCCGACTGAGCGCCGCGACCGCCTTGCTCAGTGCCGCGCGAGGACCTGCCGGGCGCTCTGGCGAATCACCCCCCAGCGCTTGGGATCGTCCTGCAGCATGGCGCCAAGCAGGTGCTTGGCCTGCTCGAAACTGATGTGCGGCGGCAGCGGCGGCACGTTCGGGTCGGTGACCACCTCCAGCAACACCGGGCGGTCGGCGGCGAAGGCCTCGGCCCAGGCGGCGTCGATATCCTCCGGGCGATCCACGCGGATGCCCTTGAAGCCGAGCATGTCCGCATAACGCGCGTAGGGGAAATCGATCACTTCCTGCGCCGGGCTGAACTCCGGGTCGCCGGCCAGGGCACGCTGCTCCCAGGTCACCTGGTTGAGATCGCCGTTGTTCAGCACCAGCACGATGAAGGTCGGCGAGTCCCAGCGCTGCCAGTACTGCTGCACGGTGACCAGTTCGGCGTTGCCGTTCATCTGCATGGCGCCGTCGCCGACCATCGCCACCACCGGCCGCTGCGGATAGGCGAGCTTGGCGGCGATGGCGTAGGGCACGCCGCTGCCCATGGTCGCCAGCTTGCCCGACAGCGAGCCGAGCATGCCCGGGCGCATGCGGATGTCGCGGGCGTACCAGTTGGTATGCGAGCCGCTGTCGCCGCAGAGAATCGCATCGTCCGGCAGTTGCTCCGACAAGGAACGGAATACCCGCTGCGGGTTGATCGGGTCGGCTGGCTCTTCGGCCTGGCGCCGGGCTTCCTCGCGACTGGCCGTCACCGCCCGCTCGACCCGGCGGCGCCAGGCGCCGTGCTTTTTCTGCTCGAGCAGCGGCAGCAGGCGCTCCAGGGTTTCCCCTGCATCGCCGAGCAAGGCCTGATCGATCGGATAGCGGATACCGATGTTGCGCGGATACAGGTCGATCTGCACCGCCCGCGCCTGGCCGGCCTTGGGTAGGAACTCGCTGTAGGGGAAAGTGCTGCCGACGATCAGCAGGGTGTCGCAATGCTCCATCAGCATGCTGCTGGCGCGGGTGCCGAGCAGACCGATGGAGCCGGTCACGTACGGCAGGTCGTCGGAAACCGCCGCCTTGCCCAGGAGCGCCTTGGCCACTCCGGCGGCCAGGCGCTCGGCGACCGCTTCCAGTTGCCGGTGCGCGCCCAGGGCCCCGGCACCGGCGAGGATCGCCACGCGCCGGCCGCGATTGAGGATCGCCGCGGCGGCTTCCAGGTCGGCGTCGCGCGCGTAGGGTCGCGGCTGGACGAAGCCCACCGCCGACATCACGTGGCCGTGCTCGTGGGGCTGGCGCTTCGGGGCCGCCATCTGTTGCACGTCGTTGGGCACGATCACCGTCGCCACCTGCCGCTCGCCGACCGCCACGCGCAGGGCTCGGTCCAGCACATGGAGCAGTTGTGCCGGGCTGACCACGGTCTCGACATAGGCGGAAACGTCCTTGAACAAGCTCTGCAGATCGACTTCCTGCTGGTAGTCGCTGCCCAACGCGGTAGCCGCCTGCTGGCCGACGATGGCCAGCACCGGCTGATGATCCATGCGCGCGTCGTAGAGCCCGTTCAGCAGGTGGATCGCGCCCGGCCCCGAGGTGGCGAGGCACACCCCGACCTCTCCGGTGAACTTGGCGTGGGCGCCGGCCATGAAGGCCGCCATCTCCTCGTGGCGCACGCGGATATAGTCGAATGCCTCGGCGCGCCGGCCCATGGCGCCCATGATCCCGTTGATGCCATCGCCGGGGTAGCCGAAGACGCGCTTCACCCCCCACTGGCTCAAGCGTTCGAGCAATTGATCGGCAACCGTGCTGGACATTCTCGCCTCCTGGTCGTGTCTGGGGTCGTACCAGTGAGGACTGGCGCCGCAGGCGAGGGTTCAAGGCAATCGAGCGGCGGTGCCGACGGCGAAATCGACTGAACTGTCGGCGCGGGCGACCGGCCCAAGGGACAGGGCCCGCATGGGCGCAATCGCCAGGAGGTGCCGCCATGACCCGCGCCATCAACGATCCCGGAAACGAAGACCCCGGTTCCCTGCTGGAAACCGACGCCGACGCCCTGCTCGGCGGTGCCGCCGCCCAGGCGCCGGAAGAGCGCTGCCGGCTCGCAGCCCAGGCCTGCATCCGCGCGTGCGAGCGCTACCTGGCGCTCTGCATCGAGTCCAGCAGGGAACAACGCCAGCACGCCGGCGACTGCGCCGACCTCTGCCGCCTCGCTGCCCTGCTGCTGGAGCGCCGCAGCCCATGGGCGCCGGCCGCCTGCGAGCTGGCGGCGCGCTATGCCCTGGCATGCGCGGAGCGTTGCGATGGCGACGAGCCGCTGGAGCGCGAATGTGCGGGTGCCTGCCGGCGCTTCGTCGAGGCCTGCCGGCCATTGTTGCCGGCCTGAGGCTGGCCATTTCTGCCGTCGTGGTCTTGAGTCTGAATGTGCTGGGCAAGCTGATTTCCTTGCCTGCCCCGGCTTCTCGTTTCGCCTTCCCAGGCGAGCCCCTTTTGCAAGCGTCTGTACGGACCGGAGACATAGCGGACAGGTGTGCGGAGTTGCCGGAGAAAGACCACGAGAGACGCCATGAGCCTGAGAGAGGAGTTCATTTCGAAGTCCTGATCCGTAGGGCGAATAACGCCACGGGCGTTATCCGCCGATGTCGCGGATAAGCGGCGGATAACCGCGAGCGGTTATTCGCCCTACGGAGCTGGAGCGGCAGCCGGCGTTTCCGCAGGCCTGTAGGGCGAATACCGCCACAGGCGGTATCCGCCAATACCCCGGATAAGCGGCGGATAAACGCAAGTGCCTATTCGTCCCGCGACAACCACGCCATCACCGCCCGGTTCACCCACGGCGGAGACAACTGCCCAGCCCAGTACAGCGCCGTGAACAACCCGCCCACCGGCCGGTGCACCCGCCGGCTGTGCGCCTGCCGCCAGGCCGCCTCGGCGATATCCTCGGCGTCCAGTCTCAGCCCCAGGCGACGCAACACCGGCGGTCGGTAGGTCTGCCCGGCGACCATCGGCGTGCGGACGAACGGCGGCATCAGGTCGGCGACGCGAATCCCGTGGCGGCGCCATTCCAGCTCCAGCGCCTCGGTGAGCCCGCGCACGGCGAACTTCGAAGCCGAGTAGACGGCCATCTCCGGTACGCCATAAAGCCCCGATGCCGAGCCCATGTTGAGTACCTGCGCCTGCGGCGTCGCGCGCAGGAACGGAAAGGCCGCGTGACAGCAGTTGAGGACGCCTTGCAGGTTGATCGCCAGCAACCGCGCGTGGTCCTCCAGGGCGACCTCTTCGAAGCGGCCGAAACGCAGGATGCCGGCGCAGTTGAACAGCAGGCGCAGGCGGCCATCGGCACAGAACTGCGCAAGCGCCTCGCCGACCGCGTCGGGCTCGCTGACGTCCACGGCACGCTGCCAGGCGCCCGGCAGTTCCGCGGCCAAGCCGCGCAACGCCTCGGCATCGATGTCCAGCAAACCGACCCGCCAGCCCCGGCGGTGGAACAGCCGCGCGCTGGCGGCGCCGATCCCGGAGGCGGCACCGCTGATCAGGATGTTCTGCACTGGCCGCCCTCCGCGCTGCATTCGACGACGAACGCCGCCGCCTCGTCCAACGCCCGGTCGGCGCTGGCCAGCACGCCGGCATGGGCCTGGAACACGTGCCAGCAACCGGCGTAGCGCTGCAATCGCACCGCGACGCCCTGCTCACCGGCCCGTTGCGCCAGGCGCAGGCTGTCGTCGCGCAGCAGTTCGTCCTCGCCGACCTGTACCAGCAGCGGCGGCAGCCCCGCCAGGTCGGCATGCAGCGGCGACAGGGCGGCCGAGCCTGGCTCCGCGTCGGCCGGCAGCAGCAGGCGCACCGCGCTTTCCAGCCAGGCCCGCGACAGCAGCGGGTCGCCGGCCTCCGGCGTGTGCAGGCGCTGGCAGCTGAGGTCGGTCCAGGGCGAGAACAGCAGCAACCCGGCCGGCAACGGCAAGCCGCGCGCCTTCAGCTCCAGGGCCAGGGACAGCGCCAGGTGGCCGCCCGCCGAGTCACCGGCGAGCAGCAGTCGGCGCGGCGAATGGCCGGCCTCCAGCAATGCCAGGTAGACCGCCAGGGCGTCGTCGCGGGCGGCGGGGAACGGATGTTCCGGGGCACGCCGGTAGTCCACCGCGCAAACCTCGGCGGCGCAGCGCCGGGCCAGGTGCGTGGTGATCGCCCGGTGGGTCGCCGGCGAGCCGATCAGGTAGGCGCCGCCGTGCAGGTAGAGCACCCGGCGCCGCGCCTCCACCCCGCGCGGCCGCAACCACTCGCAGGGCACGCCGGCGAGGCTGCGGCGCTCGCGAACGACGCCGCCGGCGCCCAGCGTCGCCAGGCTCAGCCCGCGCAGCACGCCGCGTTGCAGCGCCACCGGCATGGGCGGACGGACCAGCCCGCGGAACAACAGGCGCAGGCAGCCGCGCAGGAGACCGGCGCGCAGGCGTTGCGGCGGCGAGGACAGGGGCGCTTCAGCGGGCCAGGTCATAGTCGGCAAGCTCCGGCCGGCGCGTACGCCAGCGATAGACGAAGGTGTAGCCCGGCCAGTTGTTGGTGTTCTTGCCGGCGGCAGTCTTGTACCAGCTGTCGCAGCCACGCTCCCAGACGGTATGGCGCAACCCCTGTTGCACCTCCAGGTTGAAGCGCCGCTGGACCTCGGGCTTCACGTCGAGGTAGCGCAAGCCCTGCGCCTGGAGCTGGCGCAGGCAGCCGAGCACGTAGGGGAACTGGCTTTCCAGCATGTAGACGATGGAGTTGTGACCGAGGTTGGTGTTCGGCCCGTAAAGGATGAACAGGTTGGGGAAGCCGCTGACGCTGATGCCCTTGTAGGCTTCCGCGCCATCCGCCCAGGCCTGCCGCAGGTCGCGTCCGTCGAGGCCGAGGATGCGCATCGGGGCGAGGAACTCGGTGGCGGCGAAGCCGGTACCGAAGATGATCGCGTCGACCTCGTGCCGGCGGCCGTCACGGCCAACCACGGCGTCTTCGGTGACTTCGCGAATGCCCGTGTCGACCAGTTCGACATTGCTCCTGGCCAGCGCCGGGTAATAGTCGTTGCTGATCAGGATGCGCTTGCAACCCAGAGGGTAGTCGGGAACCAGCCGCGCGCGCAGTTGCGGATCGGCGATCTGCCGGTGCAGGTGACGATGGAAGCTCAGCCGCATCACCTTCATCAGCGCCGGGAAGGTCGCGAAGGCGAGCATCCGCGATTCGTGGTGCAGGTACTTGAGCCCCCGATCCAGACGTTGCAGCCACGGCCAGCGCGCCTTCAGGCGGCGTTCCCAGTCGGCGTAGGTGCGGTCCGGCTTGGCGATCACGTAGGGCGCGCTGCGCTGGAACAGCGACAGGCGTTGCACCTGCGGGGCGATCCGCGGGACGAACTGGATGGCGCTGGCTCCGGTGCCGATCACCGCGACCCGCTTGCCGGCCAGCTCGACCTCGGCGTCCCAGTTCGCCGAGTGGAACGCCGGACCCTGGAAGCGCTCCAGGCCGGGCAGGCGCGGCAGCAGCGGCCGGCTCAACTGGCCGGTGGCGCAGACCAGGGCCCGTGCGCGCAGCGTCTGGCCGTCGGCGCAGCGCACCTGCCATTCGCCGCTGCCGGCGTCGAAGCGGGCCTCCTCCACCTCGCAGTGGAAACGGATCTTCCCGCGCAGACGGTACTTGTCCGCGCAATGCCGCAGGTAGTCGAGGATTTCCGCCTGCGGGGCGAACTTGCGCGACCAGTCGGCCTTCGGCTCGAAGGAAAACGAATAAAGATGCGAGGGGACGTCGCAGGCGGCGCCCGGGTAGCGGTTTTCCCGCCAGCAACCGCCGACATCGGCGGCCTTTTCCAGCACCAGATAATCGTCGATGCCTGCCTGTCGCAGGCGGATCGCCAGGCCGAGACCGGCGAAGCCGGCGCCGACCACCAGCACCCGCAAGGGGGCTTCAGGGCGGGACTCGTTGTGCATTGTTGTGCTCCCGTTTGTTGCTTGCCACGCCGTCCGGCGCGATTCCGCCCAGCGGCGGATGGCAGCATCCTAGTTCGCCGGGGCGACTGGCGTTATGGCCGGGCCGGACATAAAGTTGTGATTTTCGGTCAACCTCGGACGCCACCATGCCCACTCCGCCCTGGTCTCCCCGCCGCAGCGCCATCAGCGCGCACCTGCTGATCCAGTTCGGCATCGACCGCGGCCTCGGCCTGGAGCAGTGCCTGGCAGGTAGCGGCCTGGATATCCGCCTGCTCGGCGATCCCTCCGGGGAAATCGACGCGGCCCAGGAACTGAGCGTCGTGCGCAACCTGGTCCGGCACCTGGGCGACGCCTGCGCGCCGGGCCTGGCGGCAGGCCTGCGCTATCACCTCAACGCCTACGGCATCTGGGGCTTCGCCCTGCTCAGCAGCCCGACCTTCCTCAGCGCCGCGCAACTGGGCCTGCGCTACCTCGACCTGACCTTCGCCTTCCATGGCATCCGCCTGGAGGTACACGACGACGAAGCGCACCTGGTGCTCGACGACGCCGGCATTCCCGAGGACCTGCGGATTTTCCTCCTCGAACGCGACGCCGGTGGCGTGCTGCGCATCCAGCGCGACCTCACCGGGCAGCGCCTGCCGATCCTCCGCGCCGGCTTCCGCCGCCCACCGCCCGCCGATCCCGCGCCCTACGTGCGCGAGCTGGGCCTGTGCCCGGCGTTCGGCCAGGCGGACAACCGGGTGGTCTTCGAACGGCGCTTCCTCGACCTCCCGCTGCCCGGCGCCAATCCAGAGGTGGCGCGCGCCTGCGAGGAGCAGTGCCGCGCCCTGCTCGCCCGCCGCCAGGTGCGCGGCGGTCTGGCCGGACGCATCCGCGACCGCTTGCTGAGGACGCCCGGCCACTTGCCGGACATGCAGACCCTGGCCATGGAACTGCACCTCACCGTGCGTACCCTGCGTCGCCGCCTGGACGACGAGGGCAGCAGCTACCGCCTGTTGCTCGACGAGGTGCGCCAGGCCCTCGCCGAAGAGCTGCTGGCCACCGGCGCGATCCGCCTGGAGGAGATCGCCGAGCGCCTCGGCTACGGCGAGGTGTCCAACTTCATCCACGCCTTCAGGCGCTGGAAAGGCATGACGCCGCGCCAGTATCGCCAGCGGCGACGACTCGGCGCGATGCCCTGAGCCGCTCCGGGCTTATTCCACGAAGGCAGGACGCCAGCGCTCGATGTTCGTTTCGCCGCCGCCTGCCAGCGGCTAGATTGGCCGTTCACGCGCGGCATCCGGCGGCGCGGCAGCGGAGGCATCTCCGCTGGCAACGGGAGAACGACACATGGGTTGCCAGCAACACGCATGGCCGGCGCACGCGCCGGAGCAGGTCGAGGCCGAGGTCAACTATATCCGCGACAACGGCCAACGGCCGGTCGCCTACACCTATCCGGCCCCCGCCGGGACGCCGCAGCGCAGCGCGCTGTTGCAGCCGACCCGGGTGGCGATCCGCAATGCGCGTCTGCTGGCGCAACCGGCCAGCCTGGAGCGCGAGGGTTTCCAACTGGTGCGCGAGGCGAGCGCGGTGGGCGATTTCGAGGATGAAGCCCAGGTTCGTGAACGCTACTACCCGGAAAGCATCGCCCTGCTCCGCCGCCTGACCGGCGCCGCCGAGGCGGTGATCTTCGACCACACGCTGCGCGTCGACCAGGCCGGGCGCGAAGAACGCGGCCTGCGCGAACCGGTGCGCTACGTGCACAACGACCAGACCCTGCGCTCGGCGCCGCGCCGGGTCCGCGACCACCTGCCGGCGGAACGCGCCGAACGGCGCCTGGCCGGACGCTTCCAGATCGTCAACCTGTGGCGTCCGTTCGGCCATCCGGTGCAGCGCGCGCCGCTGGCGTTGCTGGACGCCCGCAGCCTGGCGTTCGACGACCTGGTAGCCAGTGACCTGGTGTACCGCGACAAGGTGGGCGAAACCTACTCGGTCAAGCCCAACCCGGAGCACCGCTGGTACTACTACCCGCACCTGCTGCCGGAGGAAGCGCTGCTGCTGAAGATCTACGATTCGCGGGAGGACGCGCAGGCCCGCCTCGGCGCGCACACCGCCTTCGACGATCCCTGCACCCTGGCCGATGCGCCGCCGCGGCAGAGCATCGAACTGCGTTGCCTGCTGTTCTTCGACGAATGAGTCAGGCGGGGCGCAGGCTGATCCAGTAGTCGCTGTAGCGCAGCACGCGGATCGGCAGGCTGCGCCCGAGCATGTCCAGGGACGTGTGCATGTCGTCCAGCGGGAACAGACCGCTGACGCGGTTGCCGGCGATCTCCGCGTCGAGCTGGAGGATGCCTGGCAGATAGGGCCGGAAGGCCTCCGCGACCCAGGCCAGGGAGCGGTCGTGGACCTCCAGCCAGCCGCTGGCCCAGGCATCCTCTCCGGCCTGCATCGGGCCCTGTTCGAGCAGGCCGCCGGCATCGAACAGCAGGCTACGTCGTGCCGCCACCGCCAGCTGGCGTCCCTCACCGGTGGTCAGCCGCGCGCTGCCGCGCAGGGTCACCAGGCGGATCGCCCCGCGCTCCTCGGCCAGCAGCAGGCTGCCGCTGGCGCAGTCCACCCGTCCGGCGGCGCAGTCGAGGGCGAAGGCGCCGCGCGGGTCCTCCTTCACTTCCAGGCGCATCGCGCCGCGCCGCAGCTCCAGGCGCCGCTGGGCGCCGTCGAGCAGCGGTCGCGCCTTGCTCCGCGCGTTCAGGCGCAGGCGGCTGCCGTCGGCCAGCAACCAGTCGCGGCGCTCGCCGGTGCCGGTCGCCAGTTCGCCGGGCAGGCCCATGCCGGCCTGGACCCAGCGCTCCAGGCCGGCGCCGCCGGCGAGCAGGACAAACAGCCCGAGGGCGCCGCCGACGAAGCGCCGGCGGCTCGACGGCTGCTCCAGGGCGCGCAGCACGGTAGCGCTCGGCTGGCCGCGCCAGGGCGAGTCCTGTAGCGGCGCGAGGCTGCCAAGCAGTTGCCGGAACACCTCGGCATGCTCGCTCGACAGCGCCTTCCAGCGTTCCAGGGCATCGCCCTCGGCGGCGCTGAAGTCGCCGGATTGCAGGCGCACCATCCATTCGATGGCCTCCTCGACGATGCGTTGCCGTTCCGGCTTCTCGCTCATTCCTGGAATCCCCGGTAGCAGCAGTGCAAGGCATCCTTCATCAACTGGTGGATGCGCCCCAGGGACAATCCGAGGCGTTCGCCGATCTGCACGTAGGTCAGGCCTTCCAACTGGCTCATCAGGAACACTGCCCTGGCCTGCCCGGACAGGCCGTCGAGCAGGCGATCGATGGCTTGCAGGCTCTCGATCAGCATCCACTGCTCGTGAGGCGACGGCTGCACCGCCTCCGGCGCCTCGGCGAGGATCTGCAGGTAGGCGCGCTCCAGGTCTTTGCGCCGCCAGCTCTCGTACATCAGGCGTTGCGCGATGGTCGCGAGGAACGCCCGCGGCGAGCGGATCGACGCCGGGTCGGGGAGCATCCAGACCTGCAGGAAGGCCTCGGCGGCGAGGTCTTCGGCGCTGTGGCTACAGCCGGTCTGGTAGGACAGCTTCTTGCACAGCCAGTCGTAGTTCTGCTGGAACAACTGGGCGATCAGGGTGTTCTTGATGGAGCCTTGGCTATCCATGGTAAGCGTTCGCTGCTGGCAGGCCACGCCACGGATAGCGGTAGTGAGCCTGGAGGTTGAGGAACGGCGCCCGGGGCTGTTCCCGTGGCGCGCGGTAGGGAATCAATCGAGGCGCTCCCGGCAGTCCGCCGTGCCCGCCGCCGGCCGCTGCGCGGACAGCCAGCCGCAGGCGGCGGCGCCGAGGATCAGCGCGGCGCCCCACCAGGGGAGCGCGCGCACCGCCACCTGGTCCACCAGGATCGCGCCGATGAAGGCGCCCAGGGCCACGCCGAGCTGGATCGCGCTGGTGTTGAGGCTGATCTGGATCGCCGCGGTGTCCGGGCTGAGTTCCACCAGGTATTTCTGGATCGCCGGCCCCGGCGCCATGTTGAACACGCACCAGAACACCACCGCGCCCAGCAGCAGCGGCAGGCCGCCGGTGGCGAACGGCAGCAGGACCAGGGCCAGTGCATGCAGGAGCAGGAAGGCGACGAAGGTGGCCGGCCCCGGCCAGCGGTCGGCGGCACGTCCGCCGAGCAGCGCGCCGAGGATGCCGCCGCCCCCGTAGACCAGCAGGACCAGGCTGATGGTCGGTTTGTCGAGGGCCATGCTGCCGACCAGGAACGGCACGATGTAGGTGTAGACGGTGAACTGGCCGGTCATCTGCAACAGCGATGCCAGGTGGGCGAACGGCACCCGGCCCCGGGCCAGCGCCCGCAGTTGCTCCGCCGGGGCGATGCCGGGCGCGCCGGGGATGGCCGGCAGCAGGCGCAGGAGCAGCGGCAGGCCGAGCAACGCGACCCCGGCGAGCAGCAGGAACAGGCTACGCCAGCCCCAGAACTCGCCGATCAGGGTGCCCAGCGGTACGCCCAGCACCAGCGAGGCGACGATGCCGGCGAACACCAGACCGATCGCCCGGCCGCGCCGTTCCGGCGCGACAATGGCCACCGCCAGGGTGATCGCCACCACCACGATGACCGAGGCGCTGGCCGCCACCAGCAGCCGGCTCGCCAGCAACAGGGCGAAGCTCGGCGCGGCGGCGCTGGCCAGGTTGGCGCCGATGAACGCCAGCAGCGCGCCGGCCAGCAGGCGGCGGCGCTCGATACCGGCGCTGAGGTAGACCAGCAGCGGGCCGAGCAGCGCATAGACCAGCGCGTACAGGCTCATCAGCAACCCGGCCCGGCCCTGGCTGACGGCGAAACTGGCGGCCAGTTCGTCGAGCACCCCGGCCACCACCAGTTCCACCGTGCCGACCACGAAGGCCAGTCCGGCCAGCAGCCAGACGCCCACCTCCGCCCTGCTCCGTTCAGTCTCGCCCATGGCTGCGTGCCTCCCCGTCGATGGCGTAGCGATAGCGCCCGAGCATGACCAGCAGCCCTGCCGCCGCGCCGAACGCGCCGAGCAGGACCAGCGTCGAGCCCGCGTAGGAGCCCGCGCGGTCGTAGAAGTAACCCAGCAGCCAGGACCCCAGGCTGATGGCGATGGCGAAGGTGAAGGGCTGGATCGAGCCATAGATCACGCTGAAATGGCGCAGGCCGAAGTAGCGGCTGACGAAGTACTGGGTGGTGCCGGTCTCGCCGCCGGCGCCCAGGCCGATCAGGAACACCGCGCCCCAGAGTAGCGCCGGCGGTCCGCCGAGGAGCAGGAGCAGCAGCCCGAGCGCCGCCAGCAGGGCGAACGGCAAGGCGATGCGCGGGGTGTCGTAGCGGTCCAGCAGGTAGCCCAGCGCCGGTTGCGAAACGATCATGCCGACCCACAGCGCCGCCAGCACGTCGGTGGCGACCTCCCGCGACAGGCCGTGCTCCTGCAACAGCGGCACGCCATGCACCATCACGCCGGTGACGGCGAACACGCCGAGGATCAGGTTGCCGACGATCAGCCAGAAGTCCGCCGAGCGCCAGGCCTGGCCTGGCGTCGCTCCGGGCAGCGCGCCGGCTGGCGGGCGCCGCGCCTGCGGCAGGTCGCCGGGCCGCTCGCGGAACAACGCGTAGAGCAGTGGCAGCGCCAGCAGGCCTTCGAGCAGGCCATAGACGAGGAAGGTGGCACGCCAGCCGAAGGCGTCGATGCAGGCGCTGCCCAGGTACAGCGCCAGTGGCCCGCCGACGCCGAAGCCGAGTCCGAGGATGCCGTAGGCTGCGCCGCGACGACGCTCGAACCAGCCGCCGAGAATCCGCGCATAGGGAATGTTGCCCGGCGTCAGCAGGCCGAGCAGCGCGAACAGCAGGTATAGCTGCCAGCCGCTGCGCGCCAGCGCCAGGCTGGCCAGGCACAGGGCCAGCGCGGCGGTCAGCGGCAGGACCAGGGCGCGCGCGCCCCAGCGATCCACCAGCCAGCCCTTCAGCGGGCTGCTCAGGGCTACCGCCAGGCCCAGCAGGGTCACCGGCAGTGCCGACTGGCCACGGTCCCAGTCCAGGTCGGCGGCGATCGGCTCGATGAACAGCGAAAAGCTGCTGATCACCAGCCCGGTGGGGCCGAAGATCACCCCCACTACCGAGGCCAGCAGCACCCCACAACTGGCCACGCCGAACTCGCCGACGCCAGGCGCCGCCGGCGCGACGTCCTCCATGGCCTCGCGGGCGACGCCGCTCATGCGTCGCGCCTCAGACGCTCGATCAGTTGGCGGCGCAAGCGGATGTCCTCGGCGTTCTCGGTGGTGGCCTCGAGCTGGACGATCTCGATGCCGGCGCGATGAAAGGCCAGGATCTGTTCCGCCAGCTCGCCGACGCTGCCCACCAGCACCCCGGCGAAGCTGCGCTGCACGGTATTCGCCACCCATTCGCGCAAGGCCTCCGGCTCCAGCCGGGCGAGCCGGTCGCGCTCGCCGTCGCGGGCGACCTGCGGCGATGCCGCCAGTTCGTCGAGGGGCCGTGCCAGAAGCAGTTCGAAGGCGGCCTGGCGGTAGTGCTCGGCGATGTCCCGGGCCGCCGCCGGACTGTCGCCGAGGATCACCTGGAAGTGCTTCCAGAACTTCAGCCGCCGGCCCTGCTCCGCCGCCTCCTCGTTCAGCCTGCGCTTGAGCTCCGCGGTCTGCGTGGGGCTGGCGAAGTGGCCGGCGTAGACGTCGGCGAAGCGCACCGCCAGGCGTTGTGCCTGCGCCGAGGAGCCGCCAACGGATAGCGGCGGGCGCGGCCGCTGGATCGGCAGGAAGCCGCTGCCGGCGTCCTCCAGCCGGTAGAACTCGCCGTGGTAGTCGAAGGGGTCGCGGCTTTCCAGGGCGCGGGTGAAGACCTCCAGGTACTCCACGGCGCGCCGGTAGCGTTCGTCCTTGTCGGCGAAGTCGCCGTCGCGGCGCACGTCGGCGTCGCTGGAGCCGATCACCAGGTGTACGCCGGCGCGCCCGTTGGACAGGCCGTCGAGAGTGGCCAGGGCGCGCGCGGCAACGGTCGGCTGGGCGCTCCCCGGTCGGTGCGCGACGGTGGCGCGCAGGCGCGGCGCCGCGGCCAAAGCCCAGCCGGCGACCAGCCAGGGGTCGGGCCAGGCAGCGGAAACGGTGAACAGCGCGCCGTCGAGGCCGTCCGCCTCTTCCAGGCGGGCCTTCTGCTGGATGTCGAAGGCGCTCACCGCGCGACTGCGGGTGTCCGGCAGGAAACGCGCGGCCTGGCGGGCGAAGGCACTGTCGCCGATGACCGCGGAGGCGCGCACGCCGCCGCGCAGTTCGATGCTCATGGTTCGTCCTCCTTAGAAGGTGTAGGCCGCGCCGAGGTAGTAGAAGGCGCCGTTGAAGCTGATCTGCGAGGCATAGGTGTCGTACTGGTTGAAGCCGAGGTAGGCGCTCTCGGCCGGCAGCTTGTCGGGCTTCACGTCGAACAGATTGTTGGCCCCGGCGCTCAGGGTCAGGTTGCGGCTCGCCGCATAGCGCAGGGCAACGTCGGTGATGTACTTGGGCGAGTTCTCGAAGCGGTTGAAGACCGTGGTCGAATAGGCGTGCTCGCCGGTGTAGTAGTCCAGTTCGGAAACCGTCTTGCTGTAGCGCGTTTCGCGCAGGGTCAGGCCCCAGCGCCGGTAGCTCCAGTCGGCCTGCAGGCTGACCTGGCTGCGCGGCGTGGAACTGGTGATCCAGGCCTGCTGCTGGCCGTTGAGCAGCGGCTGGCCGTTGCGCCCGCGATGGTTCCTGACCAGCTTCGTGCGATTGACGTTGGCGCCCAGGCGCCAGTCGATCCGGCCCCACTCGCCGAGCCGGGTGAGGTAGCTGGCGGTGAGGTCGAGGCCGTGGGTACGGGTGTCGGCGCCGTTGGTCATGTAGTGGGTGCTGACCTGGGTCAGTCCGGCCGGGATGCTGATCCCGCCGGCGCGCAGCGCATCGATCGCCGGCTGTCCGGAATAGGTGGCACCGTCGACGATGCGGTCGCGGATCTCGATGCGATAGGCGTCGATGGCCAGGTTCAGGTCCGGCAAGGGATCGAGCACCAGGCCGAGGTTGTAGCTGATCGACTTTTCCGGCTCCAGGTCCTCGGCGCCGAGCAGCCTGGCCGCCGGCGAGTTGACCGCCAGCAGGCCGCTGGCGATGGTCGGCGAGACGCCCAGGCTGGTGTAGTTCTCCTGGGCCAGCGACGGCGCGCGGAAGCCGCTGCTGAGACTGGCCCGCGCCGATACCTCGGGGCTGAAGCGGTAGCGGCTGGCGAGCTTGCCGTTGGTGGTGCTGCCGAAGTCGCTGTAGTGCTCGTAGCGCGCCGCCGTCTCCAGTTGCCAACCCTCGCCGAGGGCGGTGGACAGGTCGAGATAGGCGCCGAGCACGTCGCGGCTCCACTGTCCGGCGCTGGCCGGCGCCTGCCCGGGGAGCGCCTTGGAACCGCCGTTGTAGTAGGACCAGGGATCGCCGGCCTCGACCTCGTAGAGTTCGCGGCGCTGCTCCAGGCCCCAGGAGAAATTCAGCGGCGCCGGCAGCCAGGCGAGGTCGAAGTCGCGGCGCAGGTCGAGATTATTGGTCCACTGGGTGGCCTTGTAGCGCGCCAGGTCGAAGGAGCGCGGCGAATCGCCGGTCTCGCCGTAGAGGGCGAGGTTGATCGAGTGGTCCATGCCGATCTCCGGGCGGTCGGCGCCGTAGGTCGAGCTGAGGTCCCAGTCCCAGGCGCCGAACAGCTCGCCGCCACGGGCGCCGAGGGTCAGCGAATAGTCGTCCTCGTCGCTGGTGATGCGCGGGGTGAAGCCGTTCGGATAGAGCCGCGGCGCCAAGGACGGCAACTGGTAGATCTGCGCCGAGGACACCGAGCGATGGGTATAGGTGGCGAAGCTGTACAGCTCGACGTTGTCGTCCAGCGCCACGCCGGCGTTGTAGGCCAGCGCCTGGCGGTGCAGCGAAGGGTCGCCGATGGACGGGTTGCCGTAGCGCCCGGTGCGCTGGTCGATGCCTGCGCGGATGGTCCGCGCCTGCTCGCGGAACTGCGCGCTGAGGTTGAGGAAACCGCTCTCGCCGAAACGCAGGCCGCCATTCACCCCGCCGTTCTGGGTCAGGCCGTCGCCATCGCCGTAGCGACCGTTGTCGTAGGCGAGCCGGCCGCCGTGGTCGGCCGACTTGAGGATGACGTTGATCACCCCGGCGATGGCGTCCGAGCCGTACTGCGCCGAGGCGCCGTCGCGCAGCACCTCGATGCGCTCGATGGCGGCGAGCGGGATGGTGTCCAGGTCGACCCCGGTGGAGCCGCTCTGCAGCCCGCCGCTGACATTGATATTGGCGGTCTCGTGGCGGCGCTTGCCGTTCACCAGCACCAGCACGTGGTTGGGACTCAGGCCGCGCAGCGACTGCGCGTTGGTCAGCGCCGAAGCGTTGTAGGCCTGGGCCTGGCGCGACAGCGAGGGCAGCAGGCGCACCAGGGCGTCGCGCAGGTCGCCGCTGCCACTGTCGCGCAATTGCTCGGCGCTGACCACATCGATCGGTGCCAGGCTCTCGCCGGCCTTGACATCGGCCTTGCGGGTGCCGGTGACCACCACCGTGGCCAGGGTCCCGGCGGGCTTCGCCGCCGGCAGCGCGGCATCCGGCGCCGTGGCGCGTTGCAGGCTGAGCACCCCGGCGGCGCTGCGGCTGTATTCCAGGCCGCTGCCCTGCAAGGCCCGCTGCAGCGCCTGCTCGACGCTGTAGGAGCCCTGGATCGCCGGTGCCGGCAGGCCCTCCACCAGGTGCTGGTCGAAGGCGATCGGGGTGCGACTCTGGCGGACGATGCTCAGCAGCACCTGGGCCAGTTCGCCGGCCGGGATGTCGAAGCGCTGGATCTCGGCGCGGCTGGTGGCGCGGACCTCCTCTGCCGCCGACTCGCCGGGCTGGCCGAGGCAGGCCAGGCCGACCGCGCAGAGCACGGGGACGAGTCGAAGACGTGGCGAACGCGGGTTGGGCATGGTCGGTTCATCCTTGAGCGGTTGCGGATGCCACCGAGTGCAATTGCCCGTACCGATTTTCAGCCGCGCGGCAGACCGATTGCGCATAAGGTTATGCCTCGCCCTCCCGCCCCCGGCAGCGCCAGACGCTGACCGGGATTTCGCTGACCTGTCCGTCGGCCTGCATGCGCCGCTCGGCGATCCGCCCGAGGCGGACGAAGAATTCCTCCAGGCGCGTCGCCGGCACCAGCGGTGCGAAATAGGTGCCGAAGGTGGCGGCGTGGAAACGCTGGTACTCGGCGGAGTCGGCGACACGCAGGACCGCCGGGCGGGAGACGATGGAGTCGACCCGGAAGTGTCGTTCGACGCGTTCGCGCAACGCCTCCCGGCCACGGGTGCGGGTGCCCATCGGCAGCAGCCCGGCTTCCGCGTAGAGCGCCGCCACCCGTTCCGGCGCGGCCAGGCCCATCTCGACCAGGGCCTGGGCGACCAGGTCGTCCTCGCCGCCGAGGCCATCCTCGGCGAACGGATGGTGCGAGGTGAACAGGAATACCCCCTGCGCCTCAAGGTGCCGCGCGACCCACCGGAACAGCCGCTCTTCATCGGGATACAGCCAGTGCAGCACGGCGGTCATGCTGATCAGCTCGAAGCGTTCCGCCAGCGGCGGCAGGTCGAGCAGGTCGCCCTCCAGCAGACGCGCCTCGACGCCAGCCCCGCGCAACTGCGCGCGCGCCTGCTCCAGGCGCAGAGGCGAACGCTCGATGCCCCACAACCGTTGCAGGCCGGGCCAGCGCCGGGAGGCGCCGAGCAGCAGCGAGCCGATGCCGCAGCCGAGATCGAGCAGGCTGCGCGGCTCGATGCCGGCGCGGTCGAGCACCCAGTCCTGGTCGCGACGTTGCAGCAGTTCGCTGGAATCCTGGTAGCCGTCCAGGCTGCGCGCCTGTTCAATGATCGCGTTCATGTACGCCTGCTCCTTGGTTGAGGCTGTCCGCCGTGATGGTCCATACGCAGCCGTGGCCTTGCGGCTCTTCGTAGAGCCGCCAGTCGGCGTGGCAATCGCTGGCGGCGACGAACGCCGACAGCAGCTTGGTGCAATAGGTGCAGGCCGACTCCAGGGTGATCGGCACGCCTCGGGCGCGGGCGCGCTCGCGGTAGTCCCAGATCGCGCAGTGACGGTTGTGGAATACCGCGCGCCCGCCAGCCTCGGCCTGCACCTCGAAACGCGAACCGTAGAGCGCGGCCTGGCGTGCCAGACGGTCGGCGGCGCTGGCCGGATCGCCCCGCCCCGCCGGTTCCAGCGCGCGATAGATGCGCGCGGTGGCGCGCGCCCAGTCGTCGAGCCGGTAATCCGCCGGGCGCGCGACGATGAACTGTTCGATCAGCGCCTGGGCGCGGAAGAACACCGCCTGCCAGGCTTCGGCGCGCAGGTCGTCGGTCGCCGGCAGATCGGCGAATATCCGCGCGCTGGTCGCCACCCAGTCCCCCAGGTCTTCACGCCGATGGCGCTCGGCGAGGTAGGCGGACATCGCCGCGTGCACCTCGAACACCCGCTGTCGCCAGAGCGTCGCCTGCGCCGCCGGATCGCGTTCGACGGCGCTCATCGGAGCGCCTCCCGGTGGCTGGCGAGAAACCCCAGCAGGTGCTCCAGCACCGCGTCCGGCGCGTCTTCGGGGAGCATGTGGCTGGCGCCGATGGCGGCGCCCTCGACCTGCCCGGCCCAGGTCTTCCAGATTTCCAGCGGATGCTGCCCGGCGGCGTAGGGGCGCTCCTGCCAGAGCACCTGGACCGGGCATTGCAGGCGCCGGCCGGCGTCGCGATCGGCCTGATCGGCGTCGGCATCGACGCCCACCGCGGCCCGGTAGTCCTCGCACATCGCATGGCGCACGGCGGGGTCGCGGAACGCCCGGCGGTAGCTTGCCAGCGCCTGCGGGTGGTAGATGTCGCGGCCCTGGGCCATGCGTCGCAGGGTGTAGTCGAGGAAGTGCTCCGGATCGGCGCCGATCAGGCGCTCCGGCAGGTCGTACGGCTGGGCGAGGAGGAACCAGTGGTAGGCGTTGAGGGCGAAGGCCTTGTTCACCGCCGCCCAGTTGTCGAGGATCGGCACCACGGTCAGCGAGACGAAGGCCGCGACCGCCTGCGGATGGTCCAGCGCCAGGCGATAGCCGACCCGCGCGCCGCGGTCGTGGCCGATCACCGCGAAGCGTTCGAAGCCGAGCTGGCCCATCGTTTCCAGTTGGTCGCGGGCCAGCGCGGCCTTGGAATAGTCGGCGCCCTCCTCGTCCAGCGCCCGCGATTCGCCGTAGCCACGCAGGTCGGCGAGGACCACGCTGTAGTCCTCGGCCAGGCGCGGAGCGATGCGGTGCCAGGCCAGGTGGGTCTGCGGATAGCCATGCAACAGCAGCAGCGGCGGGCCGCTGCCCTTCACGGCGACGCGGAGGCGCGCGGCGGAGGTGTGCAGGGTCAGGTAGTCGAAGCCGGGCAGCAACGGATCGGTGCTCATGGGCGGCGCCTCACAGGATGATGCTGATGCGCCGCTGGGCGCTGATGGTCTCGTGGTCCAGGCGGATCTCCCGCGAGACGATGCGCAAGCCCTCCGGACCGTCGCGCAGGACATGACTGGCTTCGCCGACGAAGTTCCAGGCCTCGCGGTTGCGGAACTGATGGACGACGAAGTTGCTGCGGCTGCTGACCAGTTCGCCCTCGACCCGCTTCAGCCGCACGTTGCCCACCAGGCGGCGGGTGCGCGAGCGCGGCTGCTCCATCCAGGTATGCCCGCCGAGGATGCTGTCGACCCGCTCGCGCAGGCGCACGTGGTCGTCGTCGATGATGTACAGGCTGTCCTCCGGCGCCTGGCCGGCCAGTTGCTCCTGCAAGGGCAGCACCCGGTAGCGTGCGGCGCGCTCGAACAGCGCGAACCAGGTATCCAGCAGGCGGTCGTCGAGCAGTTCGGCTTCGGCGACGAGGAAATCGCTGACCCGCGCCAGCAGGTCGCTGTCGGGACGGGACAAGGCAAGGCTCATGAATATCCTCCGGGAAGAAAGTGCCGCTCAGAGGCTGATGTCGACCCCGTGGCGGGTCAGCCAGCGGTCCAGGTTCAGCAGGTAGGCCAGGCCGGCGGTCGGGCTCGCCGAAGCACGCGGGCTGGGCAGCGGCGTGCCCTGTTCGAGGGCCTGGCGGACCCGCCCGGCGTCCACCAGTTCGAACAGCGGCGAGCGGCCGTCGTCGAGCAGGCGGCTGACCCGCTCGCGCAGCAGCGTCAGGTAACGTGGGTCGGGGTTGGCCGGGAAACCGCTCTTGCGCCGCTCCAGGATCGCCTGCGGCAGGTGCCCGCGCAGGGCCCGGCGCAACAGGCTCTTGCTTTCCCCGGCGACGCTCTTCAGCGCCCAGGGCAGGTTCCATACGTACTCCACCAGGCGGTGGTCGCAGAACGGCACGCGCACTTCCAGGCCGACCGCCATGCTCATCCGGTCCTTGCGTTCGAGCATCGCCGGCAGCCAGCGGCTCAGCGCCAGGTAGGCGACCTCGCGCTGGCGCCGCTGGGCGGCATCCTCGCCATCCAGTCGCGGCACTTCGGCGAGGGCCTCGCGGTAGCGCGCCCGGATGTATTCCGGCGCCGCCACCCGTTCGGCGACCTCCCGCCGCAGCAGTTGCCAGGGCCCGCTCTTGCCGGCCAGCCAGGGGAAGCCGTCGTGTGCGAGGGCGCTCGGGTCGTGGAAGAACGGGTAGCCGCCGAACACCTCGTCGGCCGACTCGCCCGACAGTGCCACCGTGGTGTGCTCGCGGACCTGGCGGAACAGCAGGTAGAGCGAGGCGTCCAGCTCGCCCCAGCCGGGCAGGTCGCGGGCCTGGAGCACCGCCTCGTCCTGTTCCAGCACCTCTTCCGGGGCGACCAGCACGGTACGGTGCGGCGTACCGAGGAAGTTCGCCGCCAGCTGCGCATAGGGTTCGTCCCAGCTGCTTTGCCAGGGCGTCGGGACGAAGCCGCGGCCTTCGCCGGGGAAGTCCACGGAGAAGGTCGGCAGGCGCCGCGCGTCGCCATCCAGCGCGGCCACCGCGAAGGCGCTGATGGCGCTGGAGTCGAGCCCGCCGGAAAGCAGGCTGCCCAGCGGGACGTCAGCCACCAGTTGCTCGGCCACTGCCTCGCGGAGCAACTGGCCGGCGCGTTCGGCGCTGTCCTCGGCGCCCTCTTCGTGACGTTCCGCGCGCAGCGCCCAGTAGACCAGCTCGCGCACACCATTGCGGTCGAAGCGCAGCGCCTGGCCCGGCCGGACCTGGCGCAGGCCCTTGTACAGGCCGTGGCCGGGAGTCGGCGCGGTGGTCAGGGCGAACAGCTCGGCGATGCCGCTGGCGTCGAGCACCGGGTTGGCCTCGGGGTTGGCGAAGATCGCCTTGGGTTCCGAGGCGAACAGCACGCCTCCGGCGGTCGGGTAGTAGTACAGCGGCTTGACCCCGAAGCGATCGCGCACCAGCCACAGGCTCTGCTCGCGCTCGTCCCACAGGGCGAAGCCGTAGATGCCGCGGAGCCGGGCGAAGGAAGCCTCGCCCCATTGCAGATAGGCGCGCAGCACCACCTCGGTGTCCGAGCGGGTGCGGAAGACCTGGCCCAGCGTCTCCAGCTCGGCGCGCAGCTCGCGGAAGTTGTAGACCTCGCCGCTGTAGGTCAGCGCCACCCGCCCGCCAGCCTCGGCAAGCATCGGCTGGGCGCCGTTCTCCAGGTCGATGATCGCCAGGCGCCGATGGCCGAGCAGCGCGTGCCGCGACAGCCACAGGCCTTCGGCGTCCGGCCCGCGCGGGGCCAGGGTACGGGTCATGCGTTCGAGGATGCTGCGCTGCTCGCCGAGGTCGCGGCTCCAGTCGGTCCAGCCGGTGATTCCACACATGGATGACGTTCCTTGCAGTGACCCTTTATTCCCCGCGTAGCCAGGGCGGCGCGCAGGGATCTGCAGGGAGCGATGGTTGAAGACGGCTCAGACGGCCACGGCGAGACGCCGCAGGGCGGCGGGCTGCTGCCCGAGCCGGCGGCTCCATTCGCGCCAGAAGCCGCGGTTCTGTTCCTCGTCGACGTGGCGGCGGGTTGCCGGTCCCATGCCGCGGGAGAAATCGCTGTAGCCGAGGGCGGCGTGGGCGTAGGCGCGCTGACAGGATTCGAGGATCTCGACGTCGTCGGGGGTGCCGAAACCGCCCGGGCCGATGAACGAGATCAACCCATTGATCCGCGCCGCCCGCTCCTCGCGGGTCTCATCGGCGAAGCCGGCGCCCCATACGGTGACGCTGACCTCATCGGCGGCGGTCGGGAAGAACGAGCGGATGTTCAGGCCGAGGATGTCGTTGATCACCAGGTTGGGAAAGATGAACAGGCTTTTGTTGGTGTGGGCGATGTCCTCTGCCCGCGCCTGCCCGAAGCGTTCCACCAGGCGTTCGAACTTGGCGGCGATGGACGGCTTGAGCGCTTCCGGGAACAGCGGGCTCCAGTAGGCGATCGGCCGTCCGGTGGACGGCGGGCCGCTGATGATCAGCGCATGGCCGTTGCCCAGCGCCTCGCCGCGACCGTGGCGCTTGTGCGACTCCGGATCGGTGCCGAGGCTATTCAGGTATTCCAGGTAGCGCTTGTGGGCGAACGGCAGGTGGTAGGCGTCCACGCCGTTTTCCGCGAGCAGCTTCCAGTTGGCCTTGATCGAATGCTCGAAGCCGCCGGGAATGATCTCCAGTTCCGCCTCGGACTGGTCGCAGATCAGGTCGATGTAGTCCTTCGCCTGGCCCAGGTAGGTTTCCAGGGACGCTTGCCGGGCGCCGTAGTGGATGAACAGGAAGTTGCGGTAGACCGCGTGTTTCACCCGTGTCAGGGAAAGCTCCGGATGGCATTGCCCGGCGTGCTGGTAGGCGGCCTTGTCCGGCAGGCCGATCAGGCTGCCGTGGCTGTCGTAGGTCCAGCCATGGTAGGGACAGGTGAAACGCTGGCTGTTGCCCTGGCGCTCGGCGCAGACCTTGGCCCCACGGTGCGCGCAGGCGTTCAGGTAGACCGCCGGCTCGCCATCGACGCGACGCTGGATGATCAGGTTGCGCCCGCCGACGTCGCGGGTGATGAAGTCGCCGGGCTCGCGCAGCTCGCTGAGGTGGGCGGCATACAGCCAGCTGTCGTCGAATATCTCGTGCAGTTCGCGCCGGTGCAGTTCCGCGGAAACATAGGCCTGGCGCCTGACCCGGAAGTAACTTGCGTCGTCGGTCTCGATATATTCACTCACCGCCTAACCTCCGTGTAACGTTGACAACCCGGCAACGGGGACGGAGGAAACCTAGCACGGGGAAAATCAATTCCGGCAGACTATTTATTCATTAGCTAATAACTCGTAACCCCATGAAAAAAGACAAAATAATTATTTCCCTCGGCGACTGAAAATTCGTCCCTCTCATTGCACTCATGCTTTTATGAGGGGTCGCCCCGTTCAACTCTTCAGGTTCACCAGGTCGAGCAGGTCGGCACCGGCCTTGATCTCCTGCAGGACGATTTCCGAGCGGATGTCGGTGACGCCGGCGGCGCGGTTCAGCTTGTTCACGATGAAGTCCGAATAGTGCTTGAGGTTGCGCGCCCGGACCCGTAGCACATAGTTGGTGGCGCCGGTCACCACATAGGCGGTGACCACCTCCGGCCAGTCCCGGACCCTGGCGATGAACGCCTCGTGCCAACCCTCGACGTCCTGGCGCAGCGACACATGGACGATGGCTTCCAGCTCCACGCCCAGTCGCTCGGCATCCAGTTCCACCGAGTAGCCGCGGATGATCCCCTCGCTTTCCAGCAGGCGCAGCCGGCGCAGGCAGGCGGATGGCGAGAGGGAGACCTTCTCCGCCAGGTCCTGGTTGCTCATCCGCCCGTCCTGCTGCAGGTGACGGAGAATGCGCAGATCGATGGCGTCCAGGGACATGTGCAGTTCCTATCAGAATGAATAGCTATCTTCGAATTTTGTGCGAATAGATTGCCATACGACCTTGCATTTCGCACGAAAATTCTCCGAAATCTCGTTCATTATCATTCGCTGGATTTCCGGAGAAAAACAATGACTTCGCTCCGCTACTGGGACATCAGTCCCGCCCTCGACCCGAACACGCCGACCTGGCCCGGCGACACGCCGTTCCAGCAGGAATGGGCGGCGCGGCTGGACGAGCAGTGCCCGGTCAACGTCGGCCGGATCACCCTTTCGCCGCATACCGGCGCCCACGTCGACGGCCCCCTGCACTACCGCGCCGACGGCCTGCCCATCGGCCAGGTGCCGCTGGACGTCTACATGGGACCGTGCCGGGTGATCCACTGTATCGGCGCTAACCCGCTGGTGACCCCCGAACACCTCGCCGGCCAGCTCGACGACCTGCCCTCGCGGGTGCTGCTGCGGACCTTCGAACGGGTCCCGGCGAACTGGCCGGAAGGCTTCTGCGCTATCGCTCCGGCCACCATCGAGTGCCTCGCCGAGCGCGGCGTCAGGCTGGTCGGCATCGACACCCCGTCGCTCGACCCCCAGCACTCCAAGACCCTCGACGCCCACCACGCGGTGGGCCGCCACGGCATGGCGATTCTCGAAGGCGTGGTTCTCGACGACGTGCCCGCCGGCGACTACGAACTGCTCGCCCTGCCGCTGAAATTCACCCACCTCGATGCCAGCCCGGTGCGTGCCGTGCTGCGCGCCCTGCCTACCGCGGAGTAACCGATGACCACTCGTGACGACTGCCTGGCGCTCGACGCCGGCGATCCCCTGGCCGACCTGCGCCAACTGTTCGCCCTGCCCGACGGCGTGATCTACCTCGACGGCAACTCCCTCGGCGCCCGCCCCCGGGCCGCCGTGGAGCGCGCCGCCGAAGTGGTCGCCGCGGAATGGGGCGAGGGCCTCATCCGCAGCTGGAACAGCGCCGACTGGCGCGGCCTGCCGGAGCGCCTCGGCGACAAGCTGGCGCCCCTGATCGGCGCGCGCGCCGGCGAAGTGGTGATCACCGACACCACCTCGATCAACCTGTTCAAGGTGCTCAGCGCCGCCCTGCGGATCCAGGAGGAAGAAGCGCCAGGGCGCAAGGTGATCGTTTCCGAATCGAGCAACTTCCCCACTGACCTGTACATCGCCGAGGGCCTTACCGACATGCTCCAGCGCGGCTACCGGCTGCGCCTGGTGGATGGCCCGGAGCAACTGCCGGCGGCGATCGACGCGGATACCGCGGTGGTGATGCTCAGCCATGTCAACTACAAGACCGGCTACCTGCACGACATGCGCGAGGTCACCCGCCTGGTCCACGAAAACGGCGCCCTGGCGATCTGGGACCTGGCCCACTCAGCCGGCGCGCTGCCGCTGGACCTGCACGCGGCCGAGGCCGACTACGCCATCGGCTGCACCTACAAGTACCTCAACGGCGGCCCCGGCTCGCCGGCCTACGTGTGGGTCGCGCCACGCCTGCGCGAGCGTGTCTGGCAACCGCTGTCCGGCTGGTTCGGTCATTCCCGCCAGTTCGCCATGGAGCCACGCTACCAGCCCGGCGAAGGCATCACCCGGTTCCTCTGCGGCACCCAGCCGATCACCTCGCTGGCCCTGGTCGAATGCGGCCTGGATATCTTCGCCCGGACCGACATGCAGCGCCTGCGCGACAAGTCGCTGGCCCTCGCCGACCTGTTCATCGAATTGGTGGAAAGCCGTTGCGAACGCTTCGGCCTGACCCTGGTGACCCCGCGCGAGCATGCCCGGCGCGGCAGTCATCTCAGCTTCGAGCATGCCCAGGGCTACGCCATCGTCCAGGCCCTGATCGACCGCGGGGTAATCGGCGACTACCGCGAGCCGGGCATCCTGCGCTTCGGCTTCACCCCGCTGTACACCCGCTTCGTCGAGGTCTGGGATGCGGTGCAGGCGTTGCTGGAAATCCTCCAGAGCGAAGCCTGGAAAGAGCCGCGCTACCAGGTCCGGCACAAGGTGACCTGAGTCCCGCCCGCGCGGACCGCGCCGGTATTCCCGGGGCGGCCCGCGAGCACCCACCGCTCTCGCGCACAGGAGCCCGCGACCGGCACCCGCACATCGCCACCGACGTTCCCTCGGCAATTCATAAGAACCCCAATAAGATTCCAGAGGACATCCAGATGAACGACCCCCAGGGCTTCGAGGCCATCTCGCGCCGCGAGCAGGGCCTGCAACGGCGGCTCTCGGCCGCGCAGATGAGCATGATCGCCATCGGCGGCGCCATCGGCACCGGCCTGTTCATGGGCAGCGCCTTCGCCATCGGTTTCGCCGGCCCCAGCGTCCTGCTCAGCTACGCCATCGGCGCGCTGATCACCCTGCTGCTGATGGGCTGCCTGGCGGAAATGACCGTGGCCCATGCCACCCCCGGCTCGTTCGGCGCCTTCGCCGAGCACTACGTCGGCCCGCTGGCCGGGTTCCTGGTGCGCTACGCCTACTGGGCGGCCATCGTCCTGGCGGTGGGCACCGAGGTCACGGCGGTGGCCATGTACATGAAGTACTGGTTCGCCGGTATCCCGGAATGGGTCTGGATCATCTCCTTCTCGACCCTGCTGATCGGCCTGAACGCCAGCAGCGTGAAAGCCTTCGGCAACTTCGAATACTGCTTCTCGACACTGAAGATCGCCGCCATCGTCGCCTTCATCCTGCTCGGCGCCTACCTGGTGTTCGGCTCCGCCAACCCGGCCTACGGCGTGCACAACTACAGCGCCCACGGCGGCTTCTTCCCGCACGGCCTGAAAGGCATGTGGATCGCCGTGGTGGTGTCGATCTTCAGCTATCTCAGCGTGGAGATGATCGCGGTCGCCGCCGCCGAGGCCGAGCATCCGGAACAGGCGGTGAAGTCGGCGTTCCGCTCGACCATCGTGCGCCTGGTGGTGTTCTACCTGCTGACCCTGGCGCTGATGCTCGCCATCGTCCCCTGGGACCAGGCCGGGCAGAGCCAGAGCCCGTTCGTCACGGTGATGCAGGCGATCGGCCTGCCCGGCGCCACCGGCGTGATGAACTTCGTGGTGCTGGTGGCCGCGCTGTCGGCGATGAACAGCCAGCTCTACATCACCACCCGGATGATGTTCAGCCTGTCGCGCGCGGGGCACGCGCCGAAGGGCCTCGGCGAACTGAGCCGCCAGGGCGTGCCGCTGAACGCGCTGCTGCTGTCGAGCGTCGGTATCGCCCTGGCGACCCTGCTCAACCTGGTCTACCCGGAGCAGTCCTTCACCCTGATGATGGCGGTGTCGATGTTCGGCGCCCTCTTCACCTGGCTGATGATCTTCTTCACCCACCTCTGCTTCCGCCGCCACCGCGCCCGCCACGGCGGCGCGCCGCTGGCCTTCCGCATGCGCCTGGCGCCCTGGTCGACATTGCTCGGCCTGGCGCTGATGGCGGCGATCCTGGTCACCACCTTCTTCACCGAGGCGTTCCGCATGACCCTGGTCTTCGGCGTGCCGTTCCTCGCGCTGCTCAGCGCACTCTACCTGGTCTTCGTCCGCAAGCCCGGCAGGGATTGTCCGATAGAACGGGCAACGCCCTAGGCGCTCTCCGCCCTGCGAACCTGGCGCGCAGGGCGAAGCCCGACCGGCGCGCCCTTTCCGGACCGGGCGGTTCCGTTTCCCATACCTTTTCCGTCGCACAAAAAGCATTACCCGCCGGCCGCCGCGACTCCGTAGCGTAGTGCCCAACCGGACGTTCCGGCCCGCGGCGCGCCGCGGCCGGCGCGCTCCCGTCAGGGACGAAGTGGCGGCACGCCCAGCCATCGAGCGCACTGCATCGCTCTGCCCTGTGGGGACGCAGACGTCGTCAGCCATGAGGGGAACACGATGCATCCGACCTTTTCGCGGATCCTGCTGGCCGCCGCGCTGGCCAGCGCCGGCAGCCCTGCCGTCGCCACCGAAATCCAGCTCGAGCAAGGCTGGAACGCCGAGCAACGCGCCTCCTGGTACGACGCCTCGCTCGGTTCGCGGCTGCTGCCGCTGGCCTGGGCCCAGGCGCTGGAGCGTCCGGACAGCGAGGAGCGCCTGTTCTCCGAAGACAACGCCCGGCGCCTCGGCTTTCCCCTGCGCAACTGGCAAGGCGGCGAACTGCGCCTGCCGCGCGGCTTCGCCCTCGACCAGCAGGACGACAGCCAGTTCTCCGACACCCGCCTGCGCTGGAAAGCCCGCCAGTCGTCCAGCGAACCCTGGGTCGGGCTGAATTGCGCCGGCTGCCACTCCACCGACATCAGTTACCGCGGCAGCGAACTGACCGTCGACGCCGGCGCCACCCTGGCCAACGTCCAGGCGATCTTCGACGAAGTGCTCGCCGCGCTGCGCCGCACCAGCGACGACGGCGACAAGTTCGCGCGCTTCGCCGGCAACGTCCTCGGCAGCGAGGACAGCCCGGCCAACCGCGACCTGCTGAAGGCCGCCCTGGCCAAGCGCGCGGCGCTGATCGATACCCTGCTGAGCATGTCCGCCACCGACCTGCAACCCGGCCCGGGGCGCCTCGACGCCACCGGCCAGTCGCTCAACCGCGCGGCGATCAACTCCGGCGCCCGTCACCTGCAAGCGAACCCGACCGACGCGCCGACCAGCTTCCCGGCACTGTGGCACACGTTGCAGATGGACAAGCTGCAATCCAGCGGATTCGTGCCCAACGTCAAGGTCCTCGACCTCAACGGCCAGGTCTTCGACCTCGGCTACCTGGCCGGCGACATCGGCGTGGTCCAGGGCGACTACGGCGACGTGGTCAGCCATCCGCTGTCCGGCCTGGAGGGCTATATATCGAGCATCCGCGTGGACAACCTGACCCGTGTCGAGGGCCTGATCCACAAGCTCAAGGCGCCGGCCTGGCCGAGCCAGCTGTTCGGCGCCCCGGACAGCGCCAGGCTGGCCCAGGGCAAGCGCCTCTACGAGGAGAACTGCGCGGCCTGCCATGCGAGCATCGGCCGCGACGACCTGCAAACCCCGATCAAGGTCCGCCAGGTGCGCCTGAAGGCCCATGGCGACGACGCGCCGATCGGCACCGACCCGTGGATGGCCTGCAACACCTTCACCTTCAGCAGCCCCAGCGGCAACTACTTCGGCCTGTTCCGACCGTCCCTCGGCACCCCCAGCGGCGTCGGCATCGTCGGGCGGACTTCGAAGATCGCCGACATGCAGGTCCCCGAGGTGTTCCAGATCATGCTCGGCAAGAAAGGCCAACTGGCCGACGGCATCGCCGAGATCATCCACGCCATCGTCACCGGGCAGCAGACCCTGCCCGGCTCCGACAGCCTGCAAGCGCTTCCCACCGGGCAACTGCTGCTGGCCGGCGGCGACCCGGCCGGCAGCCAGGCGCCGAGCCTCGCCGCCGGCGAAGTCCCCGCCGACAAGAGTGCGCGCAAGGACTACTGCCTGAACACCGAGCATCCGTTCCTCGGCTACATCGCTCGCCCGCTGAACGGCATCTGGGCCACTGCGCCCTACCTGCACAACGGTTCGGTGCCGTCGCTGTACGACCTGCTGCTGCCCCAGGAGCAACGGCCGACCACCTTCTACACGGGCAGCCACGAGTTCGATCCGAGCCGGGTCGGCTACCTCACCGGGCCCGGCCCGGACAACGCCTTCCTCTTCGACACCCACCTGGAAGGCAACTCCAACGCCGGCCACGACTTCGCCCGCGAGTACGACGAAAGCCAGCGCCTGGCGCTGCTCGAATACCTCAAGACTCTGTGAGCCGGCCCCGCCCACATGCCCAATAGAGAGAACCGCCCGATGACCCTATCGCGACTCAGCCTTGCCATCCTTTCCGTCCTCGCCGGTGCCCCGGCATTCGCCGACGACAGCGGCGTCGACCTCGACCAGGGCTGGAACCAGACCCAGAAGACCGCCTGGCTGGAAGCCGGCCAGGGCTCGCGGATGCTGCCGCTGGCCTGGCTGGTGGCGCTGGAGCAGCGCGCCAGCGAAGAACCGCTGATGTCCGACGCGCTGATCCGCCAGTACGGCTATGTCCCGCACACCCTCGGCGGTTCCAGCGTGAAGGTGGTGCAGGGCTACGCGGTCGACCGCAGCGACGACAGCGACCTGACCTTCACCAAGCTGCGCTGGAAAGCCCTGCAGGGCTCCAGGGAACCCTGGGTCGGACCGACCTGCAGCATGTGCCACACCTCGCACATCAGCTACCAGGGCACCCAGTTGACCGTCTACGGCGGGCAGACCATGGGCGACCTCGCCGGCTTCCAGCTGGAGATCCTCGGCGCCCTGCAGAGCACCCGCGCCGACACCGCCAAGTTCGAGCGCTTCGCCCGCAAGGTGCTCGGCGCCGACGGCCTGGTCAGCGGCTACAACGACGCCAACAAGGCGCGCCTGCAGGCAGCTCTGGACGCCACCATCGTGCGCCTGCGCGACGGCTCGCACTTCAACCTGCCGCACGATCCCGAGTTCGGCCCGGGCCGCCTGGACGCCATCGGTTCGATCTTCAACTCGGTGGGCTACGAACTGCACGCCGACGAGCAGATCTACGGCGCCGAGGACGCCCCCGTGAGCTATCCGTTCCTGTGGAACGTACCGCAGCTGGACCGCGTGCAGTGGACCGGCTTCAACCCGAACCACATCAACGTGGTCGACATCGACAACCGCAAGTTCGACGTCGGCGCCCTGGCGCGCAACGCCGGCGAGGCGGTCGGGGTATTCGCCGACGTCAAGGTGCTCAGCCCGATCCAGTCGGCGCTGCACATCGGCTACCCGTCGAGCATCAACGTCGACAACCTGATCCGCATCGAAGACCAGCTCGGCCAACTGAAGCCGCCGGCCTGGCCGAACCAGCTGTTCGGCGCCCCGGAGCCGACCAGGGTCGCCGAGGGCCGCGAGCTGTACCGGCAACATTGCTCCAGTTGCCACACGCCGCTGGACCGCAACGACCTGCGGACCCCGGTGAAGACCGTGCTCACCCACCTGCAGGCGCGCGGCGAGGTCGCGCCGATCGGCACCGACCCGTGGACCGCCTGCAACAGCATCGCCCAACTGAAGACCGGCTATGTGCGCGGCAAGCCCTACCTGTCCTTCGTCGGCACCGGCCAGCGCGGTTTCTACGGCAAGCAGGCCTATGCGGTGGACGTGCTCCAGGAAGTGGTGGTCCAGGCCCTGGCCGCGCGCGGCCTGAGCGTCGCCCTGGGTGCCTTCCAGACCGCCGCCCTGGGCATCTTCGACGGGCAGTTGCCGCCGCTGATCAGTCCGGTGCCGGACAGCCCCGACGCCGACAGCGTCGAAGCGACCGCCGCGGACGCGCCAGGCGCCCTGCTCCTGGCCGAAAACGTCGCGGCCGACAGCGACAAGGCCCGGCGCCTGGAGCAGTGCCTGGCGATGACCAGCGACCTGATGGCCTACAAGGCGCGCCCACTGAACGGTATCTGGGCCAGCCCGCCCTACCTGCACAACGGCTCGGTGGCGACCCTCTACGACCTGCTGCTGCCGCCGGACCTGCGGCCGCGCACCTTCTATACCGGCAGCGTCGAGTTCGACCCGGTCAACGTCGGCTACATCACCGATGCCGGAGGCGCCAACCGCTTCCTCTTCGACAGCGGCAAGCCGGGCAACGCCAATGGCGGCCACGACTACGGCAACGCGCAGTTCAACGAGCAGCAGCGCCGCGCCCTGGTCGAGTACATGAAGACCCTCTGAAGCCCCTCGCGCGGCCGGCGCTCCCGGCCGCCTCCTTCAACCGGCGGCGACCCGCCGCGCGGTCTCGACGAAGCATTCGAACTGGGTGTCGCTGGCACGAAGCCGCGAAGTCGGCGACACCGCCAGCCCCACCGGCAGGCGGAAACCTTCGTTGACCGCCGCCGGCAAGGCGGTGAAGGCCACCCCCGGATAGGCGAACTTGGTCAGCGACAACGGCAGGAAGGCGAAGCCGTCGCCGCTGGCGACCTGGGCCAGGAGAATGCTCAGGTCGTTCGGCCGCACGCTGCGCCGGGGCGCGAAGGCGGCGGCATCCATCGCATCGTTCATGAACTGGCTGTAGGCGGGAAACAGCGAGTCCTTCGGTACCAGCAGCGGCTCGCCGACCAGGTCGTTCAGCGACCAGTCGGGCGCCAGTCGCCGGTGCAGGGTTTCCGACAGGGCGATGACGTGCTCGTAGCTGCCGATCTCCATCAGCTCGTATTCACGCACCACCTTCGGCGGCGCGCCGATGATCGCCGCGTCCAGGGACGACTCGCGGACCAGGCTGAGCAGGTCCAGCGATGGCGCCCAGGATGGCGAAACGGCGCTGCACACCCGCGCTTCCTTCAACTGCCGGGCCAGCTCGCCGGACCAGCCGGGATCGAGGTAGCGACTGAAACCGATGTGCAACTGGCGGTCGTCGCCGTCGCTGATGTCGCGGGTCAGCGCCTTGGCCTCGGCGATGATCTTCACCGCGCGGCAATGCACCACCCTGCCCACCTCGGTCAGGCTCACCCCGGCCGGACCGCGGACGAACAGCGCCTCGCCGATGTGCACTTCGAGCGCCTGGATCTGCCGCGACAGCGACGGCTGCGAAACGTGCAGCACCTCGGCGGCCTGGCCGATGCTGCCGTACTCGGCGACACAGGCGAAATACATCAGCTGGCGCAACGAAGGCATCGCCTTCGACCAGTTGATGATCGGGAAACTGGCATCGGTCACGGACATTGCGTACATACCCCTCGCTGGCAACACGGGTCGGATCGGCACGGGCAGGGAAACCCCGGGACGGCGCGACGAACGACCGCCGGCAGCCTGCTTCCGAAAGCCGTTTCGCGGCAGAAGAACGAAAGATAGGTAGCGGAGATGACAGGAAGCGCGACGTTCGGGGCCGGGACGCTCTTCATGGGCGGCGTCTTGTTCCCGCGCCGCCAGTATAGCCAGGCGGCATGGGGAACTGGCCATGCGGCACGGCACGGCCGCGGGCCACCCTCGCCGTTCGGATAGGTCCCCTTGCCAGGTCGGTCCGAAGCTGCCAGGGACCGTCGCAAGCGCTGCGCCGTGGGCACCGGCCACGAACTCAGGCCACCTCGTCGGCAGCGGCTGAACCGCTTCGTCTTTTCGTGAACCGCTTCCGTGTCGGCGGAGCGCCAGGGGGTCTACGCTGAGTTTTTCAGGATCAGGAGTACCGCCATGCTGGATCACGACCTGACTGTCGCCCTGCTCTGCCGTCTCAACCAGAACCAGAGTGCCCTCGGCATGGCCCTGGAGGAGCTGGCGATCTGGGCGAAGCGCCATGAAGGCGGCGAAACCTACGATGTCGTCATGAACCACCTGCAGACCCTGGAGCGCAACGCCGACTTCGTCGCCGAGGCCATCGTCGTCCTGATGGCGGATCGCTGAAGCGCGCCGGACCCGTACGAGCGGACGAGCCTGCGCGGTGCGCTGGGCACGGTGCGCAGTAAAATCTTCAAGATTTTTCTTACAAGGCAATAGGACTCGTCCAAGTTACCTCGCCCATAGCTCCCGGTACCCTCGCCCGTTACACCTTCCAAGCACCAACGGGATCTCCAGGGCTTATGCTTCTTCGAACCATCAGTGTGGAAACTGCCGAGCAGACGGAACTGAATGCGGCCTTGTTGTGTGGTTTCGCCATTCCCGCCAGCGACCGCAACTTCATCGCCTACAGCCTCAACGAACAGGTCGACGAAAACGACTCGCGCGTCTACATCGCCTCCCTGTTCAAGACCGACGACGGCTTCCGCCTGGGCCGCCTCGACACCGACGAGGCCTGCGAGGCGGCCATCCAGGTGTTCCGCCAGCTCGTCCGCGAAGCCACCACCGGCAACCGCCGGACCAGCGACCTGGCCTACCACCTCATCGACCTGCAGGACGCGGCCATCGCCCCCTCGCGCCGGGAAGAACACCGCTCCCTGGTGCTCGAACGCGAGTGGGTGATGAAGCTCGTCACCTTCGAGTCCCCCCATGGCTACGGCCCCGCCCTGGATGGCGAGGAACCCTGCGCGGACGTCCCGCCGCTCGTCCATGAGGCCCTTTTCGAAGACGCCGCTCCCGATGTCTTCGCCGCGGACGATGCGGACGAGGCCACGGACGGGCCGGCGGAGCCCATCGACGAGCCCGAGGCGGCGGAAGACGAAACCGTCACCGAGGCCGGCTGCGTCGAGCCCGAGCCGCGGCCGGAGGCGGAAACGGCAGCGCCCGAGGGTGGGGCGCCAGCCGAGTTCGCGACGAAAGCGGAGCAGTCCGCCAAGGTAGCGGATGCCGAGGCCATCGGCGCCTTCGTCGACAACGCCAGTCATCTTCGCGAGGAGCTTGCCGACCTGGCGCAGCTGCTCCACCCCGCGCTGCACGCCGCCGACGCCACGGGCAGCGCCAACCTTCCGTCTCCAGACGCCGCCGAGGAATCCTCCATGCCCCCGAGCCCCTCCCCCCTCGCCGCTTCCGCACCCGCGCCGGAACCGGTATCGGCCAGGGTCCCCAGCCTGTCGCTGCGCCTCCGGGTGCCGCCCGCACGCCTGGCCGGCGCCGAGGGCGAGGCCGACGCCAGAGAGGCGCCCACCCAGGCCGCCGCCGTCATTCGCCAACCCGAGGATGAAGCCCACGTGGATACGGATACCGCGCTCGATATCGGCAACGATACCGAGCATCTGCTACAGGACGTGCAGGGCACCCTGGCCGACCTCGCCGGCATGGCCCAGCAACTGAGCCAGCAGAAGCAGGAAGCGCTCAAGCAGCAGGAGTCGCTGGAGTCGCTCCAGACGCAATTGCACGAGAAGGAGCGGCAATTGCAGGAAAAGGAAAAGCAGCTCCGGCAGTGGCACAAGCGCCTGCAGGACGACCGCCAGGCGCTGGAGCGGGAAACCGAGCAAAGCAACCGTCTCCTGGCCGAGCGCAGCGCGGCCCTGCAACAACTCGCGGAAAGCGTCGAAGCCCGCGAGCGCAGCAGCGCGCGGCGAGCCGAAGTACTGCAGATCGAACAGGAACGCCTCGAAGAGTTGCGCAGCCAGCAGAACCTGCGCCAGGCCGAACTGGAAAAGCGCGAAGCCAGCGTCCAGCAGCGCAGCCTGGAACTCGGCGAGCGCTTCAAGAAGCTGGAAAGCGCCCGCGAGAAGCTGGCGCAGATCGTCAAGGGTTTCAACGAGACCGTACAGTTCAATACCGCTCTGCACGCCATCAGTCATACCGGGTTGAAGCGCCAGGAAGAGAGCGCAGCCGAACTGGAATAAGGTTCTCCTCCGGCAAAAGGGCGCGGCGCCGATACTGGCCCGCGCCCTTTTTCATTCGCCCAGCCGCGCCCGGCCGCGCCCGGCCGCTCGCCCTCGGGACGCGGTGCCGCCGGCCAGTTCACCGGTGCGCAGAGCAGTTGTGCGCCGGACAGCGCCGGCAGGCGCACCCATTCGGGAAACTCCAGATCGTAGCAGACCATCACCGCGATTCGCCCGAAGCGGGTGGCGACCACCGGCGCTGGCCCTGGCACAAGGCCATGGGAAGGACGGAGTGTCGGCAAGCGAAGACGGGAAGGGAATCAGTCAGGTCAAATAATCAGTTGAGCATTCTCTGAACCATACGCAGGGCGTTCGCTGAACCGAGGGCCGCTGAGGCTCCGCGTGGTCTCTTCTGCCCCCGCTCAAGGGCGGCGCGCAGCATGGCCCTCGGCGGAAACCTGTGGCGCCTGGGTCTGCCCCGCCTCGCGCGCCAGCAGGTCGCGCAGGCCCTGCGCATCCAGCGGCCGGCTGAGCAGGAATCCTTGCAGTTCGTGGCATTGCTCGTCGCGCAGGATATGCATCTGCCCTTCGGTCTCCACCCCCTCGGCGGTGACCCGCAGGTTCAGGGCGTTGCCGAGATTGATGATGGCCTGCACGATCGAACGGTCGCGCCCGGTCTTCTCCATGCTGGCGACGAAGCGCTTGTCGATCTTGATGCTGTCGAAGGGATAGGTGCGCAGGTAGCCGAGCGAGGAATAGCCGGTACCGAAGTCGTCCATGTTGAGGCGGACGCCCAGTTCCTTGAGGGCCGTCATGGTCCGCAGCGCGCCGTCGACATCGTTGAGCATGACGTTCTCGGTGACCTCCAGCTCCAGCCGGCGGGCATCCAGGTGGGCCAGGCGCAACGCCTCGCGCACCTGCCAGACGATATCGCCGGTCATGAACTGCGCCGGCGACACGTTCACCGAGACCATCACCTCGCCCGGCCAGGAGGCGGCGGTGGCGCAGGCCTCGCGCAGCACCCAGTTGCCGATCTGCACGATCAGGTCGCTTTCTTCCGCCAGGCCGATGAACTCGTCCGGGCCGATCAGCCCGCGGCGCGGATGGTTCCAGCGGATCAGCGCCTCCGCCGAGGCGATCGTCTGTTCCTGCGCCAGGAAGCGCGGCTGGTAGTACAACTCGAACTCGCCGTTCTGCAAGGCGGCGCGCAACTCGGTCTCGCGCAGCTTCTTCTCGGCGAGATGGGAGTCCATCGCTTCCAAGTAGAAACGCCAGGTATTGCGCCCCGCGGCCTTGGCCTCGTACATCGCCACGTCGGCGCAACGCAGCAGGCCGCGCGGATCGCCGCCGTGCTCCGGCGCCAGGGCCACGCCGATGCTGGCGCCGACATGGAAGCTGTGCCCTTCGTAGGCGATCTCGCGGTTGATCACGTCGATCAGCCGGCTACAGAACTTCTCGATTTCCAGCTTCGACGATACGTGGGTACTGACCACCACGAACTCGTCGCCGCCGAGCCGGGCAACCATGTCCTGGTCGCGGGTCGAGGCGCGCAGCCGTTCGGCGATGGCGTAGAGCACCGCATCGCCGGCGGGATGGCCATGCTGGTCGTTGATCGGCTTGAAGCGGTCGAGGTCGAGCATCAGTACCGCTACCGGCGACTTGCCAGCCTTTTCCGCCAGCAGGCGTTCGAGGAACTGGAACAGCTTGTTGCGGTTCGGCAGGCCGGTCAGGGCATCGTGCAGGGACAAATGCTGGATCTTCGCATGGGCTTCGACTTCGTCGGTGATGTCGGCCGCCGTGCCGCGATAGCCGCTGGCGACGCCGTTGCGGATCGCGCTGGCGCTCAGCTTGCCGACCCGCGCCTGGCCCTGGCTGTCGCGGAAAGCGCAGACCAGGCTGGACGGTGCACCGGCATCGGGCAGCCCTTCCAGCCACTTGACGATGTTCACCGTATCGCTATCCAGCAACTCGTCCAGCCGCCGCCCGATCCAGGCCTCCGGCTGGTAGCCGGTGACGTCGCGGAAGCGCACGGAGAGATAGGTGAAGACGAAATGCCCGTCGACTTCCCAGATCCAGTCCGAGGCCGCCTCGGCTATCGACTTGAAACGTTCCTCGCTGGCCAGCAGGGCCTGGTTGCTGCGTTTCAGGACCTTCTGCTGGCGATCCACCGCGCGAGCGTTGAGCACGGCGCTGCGGCTCAGCCAGAACAGCAGCCCGGCGGCGAGCACGAAGATTCCCAGCAGCGGCAACGCGGTCTCCCGCAGCATGGCGCTACCCGGACGCGACGACACCCAGGCCAGGCGATGGGGAGTGCCCTCCAGGGCAAGGCTTTCCTTGTCGCCCGCCGCGCCGCCGGCCAGCAGGTGCAGGTTGGCGATGCCGTAGTCGCCGCCGAGCTTGGCCAGCTTCGCCGGGGTCAGCCGGTCGACGAAGACCATCACCGAGGCCTTGTCCAGGTCGATGGGCGCATGATCGCTGGTGGGCTTGATCGCCGAGGCGACCAGGATCGCCGGTGCGCCGTCGAAGTCGACGTAGCGGCTGATCGCCGCCTCGTCCACCGCGGCGCGGCGGGCGGCGCTGAGGATGTCTCCGGCATCGGCGCCCAGCGAGTCGGCCAGCGAGCGCTCGGACAGCTCGCCCTCGAGCATGGCGTAGCGAGTGCCACGGTCGTCGATGACGAAGACGCCGTCGTAGCCGTTGGTGGTGTAGAGCACCGAGCCGAGGTTGTTCTTGGTAAAGGCCCAGTCCACGTCGACCCGGTTTCCCAGATAGACGTAGGCGTCGGTCCAGAACGAATAGGTGGTGGAGAACTGCTCGGAATTTTCCCGGCGATTCTGCAGCGCCTTTTCCACGTAGAAATGGCTCTGCTCGATGGCGATGTCGTCCTGCTGCCTGGCGATGTGCAGGATCGCCCAGCCGCATGCACCGAGGGCGAGGAAAAGGGCGGCCAGGAACATTAGGAGATGCTTGGAGACCTGGGAGACTGCGGTACCGCTGGCAATCGCTGAAGCAAGCATCGATTCGCCATCCTTGTGACCGTATAGGTGCGGGCCTTGGTCACTGTCTTATAGTTAAGCATCCAGGGGGCGTCAAAAAACCCGCTTGGCAAGCGCATCGGCGCCGGAGATGCGGCTGCCGCTCCCGGAAAGACGCGCGCCGCCGCTGGCCTCGGCGGCGCGCGGCGGCTCTCAGCGGCCCTGCCTGGCGACGATCGCCTCGGCCACGCTGGCCGGTACCTCGGCATAGCGGACGAACTCCATCGAGTAGCTCGCGCGCCCCTGGGACATCGAGCGCACGTCGGTGGCATAGCCGAACATTTCGCCCAGCGGGACCTCGGCACGGATCACCTTGCCCGCCGGGGTATCCTCCATGCCCTGGATCAGGCCACGCCGGCGGTTGAGGTCGCCCATCACGTCGCCCATGTAGTCCTCCGGGGTCACCACCTCGACCTTCATCACCGGCTCCAGGAGCACCGCTCCGCCCTTCTGCGAGAGTTGCTTGGTGGCCATCGAGGCGGCGATCTTGAACGCCATCTCGCTGGAGTCGACGTCATGGTAGGAGCCGTCGTACACCGTCGCCTTCAGGCCAATCAGCGGGTAGCCGGCGAGCACGCCGTTCTGCATCTGGTCCTCGATGCCCTTCTGGATCGCCGGGATGAACTCTCGGGGAATCACCCCGCCGACCACCTCGTTGTGGAACTCCAAGCCTTCCTGCCCCTCGTCGGCCGGAGCGAAGCGGATCCAGCAATGGCCGAACTGGCCGCGGCCGCCGGACTGGCGGACGAACTTGCCCTCGATCTCGCAGGTGTTGCGGATGGTCTCGCGATAGGCCACCTGCGGCTTGCCGATATTGGCTTCGACGCCGAACTCGCGGCGCATGCGGTCGACGATGATGTCCAGGTGCAACTCGCCCATCCCGGAAATGATGGTTTGCGCGGTCTCCTCGTCGGTCTTCACGCGGAACGACGGGTCTTCCTGGGCCAGCTTGCTCAGGGCGATGCCCATCTTCTCCTGGTCGGCCTTGGTCTTCGGTTCCACCGCCACCGAGATCACCGGATCGGGGAAGTCCATGCGTTCGAGGATGATCGGCTTGTCGATGGCGCACAGGGTGTCGCCGGTGGTCACGTCCTTCATGCCGATCAGCGCGGCGATGTCGCCGGCGCGCACTTCCTTGATCTCGTCGCGCTGGTTGGCGTGCATCTGCACCATCCGCCCGACCCGCTCCTTCTTGCCTTTCACCGAGTTGAGCACCGCATCGCCGGAAGTCAGCACCCCGGAATACACACGGGCGAAGGTCAGGGTGCCGACGAAGGGGTCGGTGGCGATCTTGAACGCCAGCGCCGAGAACGGCTCGTCGTCGTCCGCATGGCGCTCGTCGTGCTTCTCTTCGTCGTCCGGGTCGGTGCCCCTGATCGCCGGGATTTCCGACGGAGCCGGGAGATAGTCGATCACCGCGTCGAGCACCAGAGGCACGCCCTTGTTCTTGAACGAGGAGCCGAGCACCGCCGGTACGATCTGGTTGGCCAGGGTCCGCTGGCGCAGCCCGGCCTTGATCTCCTCGATGCTCAGTTCCTCGCCTTCCAGATACTTGTTCATCAGTTCGTCGTTGGCCTCGGCGGCGGCCTCGACCATGTGCGCCCGCCACTCCTCGGCCAGCGCCCGCAACTCCGCCGGGATCTCCTCCTCGCGGTAGCTGGTGCCCTGGTCGTCATCGTTCCAGTAGATGGCCTTCATCTTCACCAGGTCGATCTGCCCGCTGAAGTTTTCCTCCGCGCCGATCGCCAGCTGGATCGGCACCGGGACATGGCCCAGGCGTTGCTTGATCTGCGCGACCACGCGGAGGAAATCGGCGCCCTGGCGGTCCATCTTGTTCACGTAGGCCAGGCGCGGCACATGGTACTTGTTGGCCTGGCGCCAGACCGTCTCGGACTGCGGCTCGACCCCGTCGGCGCCGCTGAACACCACCACCGCGCCATCGAGCACGCGCAGCGAGCGCTCCACCTCGATGGTGAAGTCGACGTGGCCGGGGGTGTCGATGATGTTGAAGCGATAGCGGTGCGGGAACTGCTTGGTCGAGCCCTGCCAGAAGGCCGTGGTCGCCGCCGAGGTGATGGTGATGCCGCGCTCCTGCTCCTGGACCATCCAGTCCATGGTCGCCGCGCCGTCATGGACCTCGCCCATCTTGTGGTTGACGCCGGTGTAGAAGAGGATCCGCTCGGTCGTCGTGGTCTTGCCGGCGTCGACGTGGGCGACGATGCCGATGTTGCGATAAAGCTCGATGGGAGTGGTGCGAGCCATGATCTGCCCCTTGGGTGCTGCCCTGGATGATGGGAACGACTGCTGAAAGAAAAATGTAGCTGAAGAAAGGACGCCACAGCACCGCCGCGACGCCTGCTTTTCGACCTCGGCAGAGGGGACTGGTTCTGCCGCTCCGGCCCGCCGATGAAAGGCGCAACGGCAGGGCTTGTTCCCAGCGGACATAAACTCATGGCGCAAAGGTCTAAGCCGTCCCTGGAAAATCCCCCGGCTCGACGGACATCCCTGGACACACCGGAACAAGGGATGCCCCGACCATGCACCGATCGCTCCACACCGACCCGCCGCTGGGCGCCGCCCTGCTGCTGGCCCTCCAGCTCGCTCCCGGCAGCGCCGCCGCGGCGGAGGGACAGGCGCCTGTCGACCCGCCCACGGTCCAGTTGCAACGAATCGAGGTGACCGGTAGCGCGATCCGCCGGGTCGATGCGGAAACCGCGGTGCCGATCAGCGTCCTGCGCGCCGAGGAGCTGCGCCAACAGGGCGTGACCAGCACCGAGGAACTGATCGGCCGGCTTTCCGGCAACCAGGGCGTATACAACTCCAGTCGCTCGGTCGGCAGCGCCACCGGCGGCGCCTCGTTCGCCGACCTGCGCGGGATCGGCGCGAACAAGACCCTGGTGCTGCTCAACGGCCGGCGCCTGGCGAACAATGCCATCGACGGCTCCGCCGTGGATCTCAACACCATTCCCTTCGCCGCCATCGACCGGGTCGAGGTGCTGCGCGACGGCGCCTCCGCACTGTACGGCACCGATGCCATCGGCGGGGTGATCAACTTCATCACCCGCAAGAGCCTGAACGAAGGCCGCGTCGACAGCGGCTACGCCTCCCCCACCCACGACGGCGGCGGCAACCAGCGCAACGTCAGCGCTAGCTGGGGCTTCGGCGAGCTGGAGGAGGATCGCTTCAATGTCTTCGCGGTGGCCAACTACGACAAGCAGGAACGCCTCGGCGCCAAGGACCGCGGCTACACCTACAACTACCAGCCGGGACGCGGCCTCGACTACAGCTCCGGCACCGCCTTCCCCGGCAACTGGAGCCAGGGCGCCAACGCCAGCAATCCGCTGGCCGCCGGCGGTTGCAAGGGCGCCGACCTGATCCCGCGCAACGGCATCTGCCGGCAGAGCCTGTGGCGCTACCTCGACCTGGTGCCGGAAACCGAGAAGACCTCGGTGTTCAGCCGCGCCACCGGCAAGCTGGCCGACGAGCACAACGTCAGCCTGGAGTACTTCTGGTCGCGCAACGACAACGCTACCCAGGTCGGCCCAGGGACCCTCACCGGCCTGCAGATCGATCCCGGCACCGCCTTCTATCCCGGCAACGGCATCACTCCCGGTCCCGGCGGCTTCGTCCTCGACCCGAGCCGGCCGGTGGAGGTCAACTGGCGGCAGAGCGTGCTCGGGCCGCGCCTGCAATCCTCGCAGAACACCGGCCAGCGCCTGCTGCTCGGCTTCGACGGCCAGTTCGCCGGCTGGGACTACGATATCGGCGCCTCGTACAACCAGAACAAGGTGGTCGACCACATCCACAGTGGCTACGTCGATGATCGCGCCGCCGCCCTCGGCATCGCCAACGGGACGCTGAACCCGTTCGGGCCGCAGACCGACGCCGGCCTCGCCTACCTCGGCAGCCATGCCCTGAGCGGCGACTTCCGTACCTCGGTCGGCCGCGTCAAGGGCCTGGACGCCCGCGCCAGCCGGGAGATCGGCGACTGGTTCGGCGCCGGGCCGGCGGCCCTGGCGCTGGGCGGCGAATTCCGCAAGGAGGCGTTCCACCAGGACATCCAGGACTTCGCCGGCAACGTGCAGAGCCTCGGCGTCGATCCCGCCGCCACGGTCAGCGGCGAGCGCAACCTGAAGGCGCAGTACGCCGAACTCAACGTGCCGGTGCTGGACAGCCTGGAACTCAGCGCGGCGATCCGCCACGACAAGTACAGCGACTTCGGCAGCACTACCAACCCGAAATATTCGTTCCGCTTCCAGCCGTTCCGCCAGTTGGTCCTGCGCGGCGCCTACAGCGAAGGTTTCCGCGCGCCGTCGCTGTACGAACTGTACAACCCGACCTTCACCACCTATACCAGCGCCAACTACGACGACCCACGCCTGTGCGCCGGCGGCCAGCCGAGCCAGGGCGGCATCGCCAACCGCGACTGCACCCAGCAGTTCTACAACGCCACCGGCGGCAATACCGACCTGCGACCGGAAACCGCGCGCAACGTTACCCTGGGCCTGGTCTACCAGCCGCTGCGCGACCTTTCCGTCGGCCTGGACTTCTGGTGGATCAGGATCGCCAACCAGATCGCCGAGTTTCCCGAAGCGGCGATCTTCGCCGACCCGCAGGCCTACGCCGGACGCATCGTGCGCAAGGCCGACGGCTCGATCGATCACGTCGTCACCGGACTGGCCAACCTCGGCAAAGTGAAGACCAGCGGCGTCGACCTGAGCCTCGACTATCGTTTCCCGGCCAGCCGCTACGGGCAGTTCGGGCTCGACCTGCAAGGCACCTACGTGTCCCGCTACGACTTCCAGCAGCAGATCGGCGGCCAGTACCTGGACAACGTCGGCGACTTCCAGGGCGTCGGCGTGATCGCCCGCTGGAAGCACGTCGCCAACGCCACCTGGAGCCGCGACGCCTGGCAGGCCACCCTGAGCAACCGCTACACCAGCGGCTACAACGACTACGACCGCGCCAGCCACGGCAAGGTCGGCTCGTGGAACCTCTGGGACCTGGCCGGCAGCTACCGCCTCAGCCACGCGCTGGGGCTGACCCTCGGGGTGAAGAACCTGTTCGACCGCGAACCGCCGTTCAGCAACCAGACCTACACCTTCCAGAGCGGCTACGACCCGCGCTACACCGATCCCTACGGGCGCATCCTGTTCGGCCGCCTCAGCTACAGCTTCTGATGCCGGCGCGGGCGCCCGGCCGGTATGGCCGGCAAGCCCGTCGACGGCTGTCCAGCTACCAGATCCGGTAGCCCTGCCAGATTTCGCAGGCGACCAGATCTGGCAGGTTGTTGGGCTCCCGGTGCCATGCAACCTATTACGCCTCTCGCCCCCCACCCGTTCGCGCAAGAGGACACCGCATGATCATTCTCGGGATCACCAACAACGACCTGGCCGGCGCCTGCCTGGTGCGCGACGGCGGGATCGTCGCCGCCGCCAGCGAGGAGCGCTTCACCCGCCAGAAGGACCACAAGGCCTGGCCGAGCCGCTCCATCGACTATGTGCTCGGCGAGGCCGGCATCGACCTGGCCGACATCGACCGCATCGCCTACGGCTGGAACGCCGGGTTCGACGCCGGGCGGCACCTCGACCTCTACCTGGACCGGGTCCTCGAGGAAGCCCGCGAGCGTCCCGAGGGCCTGCCGCACCTGCGCAAGCGGATCGCCGACGAGATGGCCAACGACAAGGCCAAGCGCGGCGAATTCGATGCCTTCGTCCGCGCCAACGGCCTGCGCGGCAAGGTCGAGTACATCGACCATCACGAATGCCACGCCCTCGGCGCATTCGTCTGCTCGCCGTTCGACGAGGCGCTGACCCTCACCTGCGACGGCCGCGGCGACTTCCAGTCGCTCACCGTCACCCACTACCGCGCCGACGGCGGCGAGACGGTCCTGCAACGCGAGACCAGCGTCGACAGCCTGGGCTACTTCTACGGGCGCATCACCCGCCTGCTCGGCTTCAAGCCGAACCGCCACGAAGGCAAGATCACCGGCCTGGCGGCGTTCGGCGACGCGGAAAAGCTGCTGCCGCTGATGAACGACATGATCCGCCTGGAGAACGGCCGCCTGCGCGCCCGCTGCGGCGAACTGTACCTGCCCTCCTACGACGGCTACAGCGATCCGCTGCTGCAACGCTGCGCGGCGGAACGCCCGGCGGATGTCGCCGCCGCCGCGCAACGGCACTCCGAAGACCTGCTGGTGGCCATCGCCCGGCAGCACGTGGCGCGCACCGGTTGCGCCAACCTGTGCCTGGCCGGCGGGGTGTTCGGCAACGTCAAGCTGAACCAGCGCCTGCGCGAGATCCCCGGGGTCCGCGATGTCTACGTGCTGCCCTGCATGGGCGACGGCGGCCTGGCCCTGGCCGCGGCGGTGGCGGTGGCCTATCGCGAGAACGGTACGCGCTTCCCGGCGCCGAGCATGGCCCTCGGGCCGGACGCGCGCAGCGCCGCGCAGAATGCCGAGCTGATCGCCAGCCAATACCCGCAGCTGGCCTACAGCCGGCCAGCCAACCTGATCGAGACGCTGGTCGAAGCGCTGCGGGAAAACCAGGTGCTGGGCATGTTCAAGGGCCGCATGGAGTTCGGTCCGCGCGCCTTGTGCAACCGCAGCATCGTCTACCATCCCGGCGATGCCAGCGCCAACGACTGGCTCAATCAGCGCATGGAACGCACCGAGTTCATGCCATTCGCCCCGGTCACCGCGGTCGAGCACGCCGAGGGCTGCTACATCGGCTGGCGCGAAGACCAGGTGGCGGCCGACTACATGACCATGACCTACGACTGCCATGCGGATTTCCGCGAGCGCTGCCCGGCGGTGGTGCATGTCGACGGCACCGCCCGGCCGCAGATCATCCGGCCGCAGGCCGATCCGTTCATGCACGCCCTGCTGCATGCCTGGCATGCCCGCAGCGGCCAGCCGGCGCTGATCAACACCTCCTTCAACCGCCACGAGGAACCGATCGTCTGCGCCCCGCAGGACGCCCTCGGCGCGCTGGAGGACGGCATGGTCGACCTGGTGGTGCTGGGCGAGTCCCTGCTGGTCTGGCGCAAGGGCGAGAACGCCTTCGCCAGGGCGCGCTTCGAGTGAGGCGCAAACCGCAGCGAACCGGCACGGCGACGCGTGAACCGGCATGTACCTGATCTTTTCCGGCTACTTCGCCGCCGAGGGGCTGATCTATCCGTTCTGGCCGACCTGGCTGGCCAGCCTGGGCTTCGGCGCCAGCCAGATCGGCCTGTTGATCGCCGCGGCCTACTGGCCGCAGGTGATCGCCGGGGTGGCGCTGACCTACGTGGCCGACTGGCGCATCGACCAGTTGCGCCTGGCGACCCTGCTGGCGGCCCTGGCCGGCGCCTGCGCCCTGCTGTTCCAGCTGGCCGAGGGCCTGCCGCTGTTCATCGCCCTGAGCGTGCTCTACGGCGCGTTCTGGACCAGCGTGCTGCCGCTCACCGAATCCTACCTGCTCAAGCGCGACAAAGCCGCCCTGCAGAACTACGGGCGGGTACGCGCAGTCGGTTCGCTGGCCTTCATCCTCACCGCGACCCTGGGCGGCCTGCTGCTCGGTCGGTTCGGCCAGCAACTGGTGCCCGCCCTGGTCGGCCTGACGATGCTGCTCACCGCCCTCGCCTGCCTGTTCCTCCGTCGCCGCAGCCTGCGCCGTCCGGACTCGCCGCTGCCGGGCGCCAGGCGCCGTCCCGACCTGCGCGGGATCCTCCGGCAACGCCCCCTGCTGCTGGCCATCGCCGCGGCGGGAATGATCCAGCTGAGCCACTCGCTGTACTTCACCACCGCCTCGCTGGGCTGGCAGGCGCTGGGCTACTCGTCGTTCTCGGTCGGCGCCTTCTGGGGCCTGGCGGTGATCGCCGAGATCAGCTTCTTCGCCGTCTCCAACCGCATCCTGGACCGCCACCCGGCGCTCCAGGTGATGCTCTTCTCCAGCCTTTGCGCGGCGCTGCGCTGGGGCCTGCTGGCCGGCAGCGAACATCTCGCCGCGATCCTCCTCGGCCAGTGCTTGCACGCCCTCAGCTTCGCCGCCTACCACGCCGCGGTGATGCGCTACATCCGCGACCACGCGCCGGAAAGCGCGCGGGTACTGACCCAGGGAATCTACTACTCTCTGGCGGTAGCGCTGCCCATGGGCCTCGCCAGTCCGGCCGCCGGCTGGCTGTACGAAGGCCTGCCGCAGTGGTCCTATCTGATCATGGCGCTGTTCGCCCTCGGCGGCGCGGTCCTGGTCTGGCTTGCCCTACAGAGTGCCCGAGATGCATCGACTAGCGTTTTCAGCCGTTCTGTTTGACATGGACGGCGTCCTGATCAGCTCCCGCGAAGCCATCGCCGCGGCCTGGAGCCGGGTTGCCGGCGAACAGGGCGTGGCGCTCGGCCCGGACTGCCTGCGCGACCACGTGCACGGTCGTCCGGGCGGCTACACCCTGGACTATCTGTTCGGCCACCTGCCGATGGAGCGCCGGCGGATCCTCAAGCAACGGGTCGATGCGCTGGAGGAAGGCGCCGACTGTCCCCTGCTGCCCGGCGTCGCCGCGGTGATCCGCCAGCTGCGTTGGCTGGACGTGCCCTTGGCGCTGGTCACCAGCAGTTGGCCGGCACGCATCGACCACGTGCTGCGCCAGCACGACCTGCAGGCGGCGTTCCGCACCCTGGTCAGCCGCGACGACGTGGTCCACGGCAAGCCGGCTCCGGATGGCTACCGCCTGGCCGCGGCCAGGCTCGGCGTGGCACCGTCGCGCTGCCTGGTGTTCGAAGACTCCCTCAGCGGCGTGCAGGCCGCCTGCGCCGCCGGCGCGACCTGCGTGGCGATCGGCGAGGAGAGCGGCCTGCTCGCCGCCGGCGCGCGCTGGTCGGTCCGGGATTTCCGCGAGCTGCGGATCGTCCGCGAAGACGACCGGCTGTACTGCCAGCATCGGCACCCCGCCACGACCGACAGCGAGAGGAGCGTTGGCGTCCCATGAGCCCGACCCTGCAAGATGCCCGGCTGCTCTGGGACTTCCTCGGCCAGGGCCGCTGCCATGTGCCCTGCGAACTGCTGGTGGTATGCGGCTCCTACGACCTGCGGGTCTGCGACCACGCCTGCGAACTGCTCGAACGCGGCCTCGCCGAACGCCTGCTATTCACCGGCAACACCGGGCACTGGACGCGCCATCTCTGGGTCGAGCCGGAAGCCGAGCTGTTCGCCCGCCACGCCAGGGCACGCGGGGTAAGCGACAGCCTCATCGTGATCGAGCCGCGGGCGACCAACTTCGCCGAGAACATCGCCTTCGCCCGCGAGCTGTTCCCCGACCTGCGCCGCGCGACCTTCGTCACCAAGCCCAACTCGATCCGCCGCGTGGCGCTGACCCTGCCGGTCCGCTGGCCGGGGCTGGAGGGACACGTGGATGCGCCCGACTACGCATTTCCCGACGGCATCTCGAACCTGGTCGGCGTACTCGGGGTGATCGACGAGATGGTTGGCGACCTCGACCGCATCATGCGTTACCCGGCGCTGGGCTTCCAGGTCGCCTGCCCGATCCCGGCGCAGGTCATGGACGCCTGGGAACGCCTGGTGGCGCGGGGTTTCGACCGCCACCTGGTGAACCCGCCGCGCTGAGCTGACAGCTCTGTAATCTTCCCCACAGCTTGCCGACAGGCGCGCGCCGCTAGGGTGTCCGCATCGCCGCACCGCCCTGGCGGGGCCGCGACCTCCCGGCTGCGCAGGCTCGCGCAGTCCGTCCTGCCACCTGCGTGGAAACCAGCGGATGCACAGAACTTCGCGACGCACCTTCGTCAAAGGCCTCGCCGCCACCGGTCTGCTCGGCGGACTGGGTCTCTGGCGCGCCCCGGCCTGGGCCCTGGCCGGGCCGGGCCAGCAGAACCTGCTCGCCGGCGACAGTTTCGACCTGTTCATCGGCGAGACCCCGGTGAACCTCAGCGGCTCGCCGGCCACCGCCATGACCATCAACGGTTCGCTGCCCGGCCCGACCCTGCGCTGGCGCGAAGGCGACAACGTGACCCTGCGGGTGCGCAACCGCCTCGCCGAGGACACCTCGATCCACTGGCACGGCATCATCCTGCCGGCCAACATGGATGGCGTGCCGGGCCTCAGCTTCGAGGGCATCGCTCCCGGCGGTCTCTACGAATACCGCTTCAAGGTCCGGCAGAACGGTACCTACTGGTACCACAGCCACTCGGGGCTACAGGAGCAGGCCGGGGTCTACGGCGCCCTGGTGATCGACGCCCGCGAGCCGGAACCGTTCAGCTACGACCGCGACTACGTGGTGCTGCTCAGCGACTGGTCGGACGAGAAGCCGCAGCGCATCCTCGCCAAGCTGAAGAAGCAGTCCGACTACTACAACTTCCACAAGCGCACCGTCGGCGACTTCATCGACGACGTCAGCGCCAACGGCTGGGCCGCGACCCTGGCCGACCGCAAGATGTGGGCCGAGATGAAGATGAGTCCCACCGATCTCGCCGACGTCAGCGGCTACACCTATACCTACCTGCTCAACGGACAGCCGCCGGACGGCAACTGGACCGGCCTGTTCCGCCCCGGCGAAAAGCTCCGCCTGCGCTTCGTCAACGCCTCGGCGATGAGCTATTTCGACGTCCGCATTCCCGGCCTGAAGATGACCGTGGTGGCCGCCGACGGACAGCACGTCGAGCCGGTCAGCGTCGACGAGTTGCGCATCGCCGTGGCCGAAACCTACGACGTGATCGTCGAACCGGGCGGCGAGCGCGCCTATACCCTCTTCGCCCAGTCCATGGACCGCAGCGGCTACGCCCGCGGCACCCTGGCGCTGGCCGAAGGGCTTAGCGCGCCGGTGCCGACGCCCGATCCGCGCCCGCTGATCGGCATGGACGACATGGGCATGGGCGGCATGGACCACGGCGCCATGGGGCATGGCGCGGCGACGAGGCCCGCCAGCGAGATGGACCATTCGAAGATGTCGGGCATGGACATGAACGGCATGGACCACTCGAAGATGGCCGGCATGGACATGAGCGGCATGGACCCCTCCAAGATGGCCGGCATGGACATGAACGGCATGGACCATTCCAGGATGGGCATGGGCGCCATGCCGATGCAGTCCCATCCGGCTTCGGAGGACGGCAACCCGCTGGTCGACATGCAGACCATGACCCCGACACCGAAGCTCGCCGACCCCGGCCTCGGCCTGCGCGACAACGGGCGGCGGGTGCTGACCTACGCCGACCTGCGCAGCCGCTTCGCCGACCCGGACGGCCGCGAGCCGGGGCGCACCATCGAGCTGCACCTGACCGGGCACATGGAGAAGTTCGCCTGGTCCTTCGACGGCATCAAGTTCTCCGACGCCGAGCCGCTGCGCCTGTCCTACGGCGAGCGCCTGCGGATCGTCCTGGTCAACGACACCATGATGACCCACCCGATCCACCTGCACGGCATGTGGAGCGACCTGGAGGACGAGCAAGGCAACTTCCTGGTGCGCAAGCACACCATCGACATGCCGCCGGGCACCCGCCGCAGCTACCGGGTCACCGCCGACGCCCTGGGGCGCTGGGCCTACCACTGCCACCTGCTGTTCCACATGGAGATGGGCATGTTCCGCGAAGTGCGGGTAGACGAAGGAGACAACGCATGAGCCGCCAGCCGAAACCCGCCCGCCTGGCCGGCGGTGCCCTCGCCCTGGGTCTGCTGCTGGGCCTGCCGAATCCCGTCGAGGCCGCGCAGGACAATGGCATGGAGCACTCGGCCATGGACCACGGCGCGATGCCTGGCATGGACCACGGCCAGAGGACCTCCGCCCCGGCGAAACCCATGGACCACCAGGGGATGGGGCATGGCCGGATGCCGGGGATGGACCACGGCGCCGCATCGCCCGCCCCGGCACAGCCCATGGAGCACCAGGGAATGGGCCATGGCCGGATGCCGGGGATGAGCCACGCTGCGCGGCAACCTCCGGGGCAGGCCGCGCCCAGCCAGAGCCGTACGCCGATCCCGGTGCCGACCGAGGCCGACCGCCGTGCCGCCTTTCCGCCGCTGGAGGGGCACAAAGTGCACGACAGCGCGCTGAACAGCTTCTTCCTGCTCGACCAGTTGGAATACCAGGACGCCGACGACGGCAGCGCGCTGGCCTGGGACGCCAGCGGCTGGATCGGCGGCGACATCAACCGCCTGTGGCTGCGCAGCGAAGGCGAACGGCTCGACGGCAAGACCGAGGACGCCGAGGTCCAGGCGCTGTTCGGGCACGCCATCGGTCCCTGGTGGGACCTGGTCGCCGGCGTGCGCCAGGATTTCAAGCCCGGCTCGCCGCAGACCTGGGCGGCGTTCGGCGTGCAGGGCCTGGCGCTCTACGACTTCGAGGCGGAAGTCACCGCCTTCCTCGGCGAGAACGGCCAGAGCGCGCTGCGCCTGGAGGGCGAGTACGACATCCTGTTGACCAACCGGCTGATCCTCCAGCCCAGCGCCGAGGTCAACCTGTACGGCAGGAACGATCCCGCCCGCGGCATCGGTTCGGGCCTTGCCGATAGCGAGCTGGGCCTGCGCCTGCGCTATGAGATCCGTCGCGAGTTCGCGCCCTACATCGGGGTGACCTGGAACCGCTCCTACGGCAACAGCGCCGACCTGGCCCGCGCCGAGGGCGAGGACGACGACGAGGCGCGCTTCGTCGCCGGTATCCGCATGTGGTTCTGAACGCGATCGCGGCCAGCCGCTAGCGGTAGCCGTCAAGCAACGGCGAATCGTCGATGAGGTCGCAGCGTTCCAGCACTGGCAGGTTGCACGGCCGGTAGTCGGGGCATTCGTCCAGCCGCCGCTGCACCGAACGGTGCAGCTTGACCCGGGTTTCCTGCCCGACCGGTTCCAGCGGCCGCGAGCGCGGCCGGCCACGCGACCAGCGCCAGGCGCGGTTGCCGCTGCGGCGGTCCCAGACCAGCAGCGGCAGCCACTCGGCCAGGCGCCAGGGCCGGGTCATCACCGGCAGGATCGGCGCGGTCGGGTCCGGGCCCTGCTTCGAACGTGCGCGCAACTGGTCGCGGCTGCGCGCCGGGTCGACATGCAGGCCGGCCTCCAGCGCCTCGCCGAGCATCCAGGTAAAGGCCACCAGGGCCAGCCGCGAGTCCTTCGGCGCATAGCCACCGCCGACATCGGAGTGCATGCCGGGGAACCACACCTGCAACACGTCGGACTTGCGGTCCTTCTCGCCGAACCAGAGGTTCTGCCGGAAGAAGCAGCGGCATTCGTCGATGGCCAGGGCCTGGCGGACCACGTCGACCATTTCGTTGTTCGAGGAATACGGCACGGTCAGCGGGTCGTAGACCCAGCCCACCGAGGTCACGGTGTCGAAAAGGCCGAGGAAGTGCACCTTCACCTGCCGGCCGAAGACCTTGCGGAAGCGTCCCAGCAGGCCGAAGTCCGGCCCGCGGCGACGCGTGCCGGCCCGCTTGTCTTCGTCGCGGGGCGGCATGCGGGTGGTGAGCAGGGTCCAGGCGTAGTCGAAGAGGTGCGGCTGGTGCGCATCGATCAGGCCCACCGCGCGCAGCATCGCGGCCAGCACGCGCACCGCGTAGGCCCCGCGGGAAAAGCCGAAGAGGAATATCTGGTCGCCGGGCCGGTAGTGCTCGGCGAGGAAGCGATAGGCGCCCTCGACGTTGCGCTTGAGCCCCCAGCCGAAGGCCAGGCCGGCGATCCGCGAGGGAAACTTCTGCCACTCGAACAGGGTTTCCTTCAGGCCGAAGGTGCCGACGCCCTGGTCGTAGTAGGCCAGCACCCTGCGCGGATCGCGCGACAGCGAGCGGTACAGGCGCACCACGTTGGTCGGCTGGTCGCCGAAGCGGTTCGAGGTTCCGTCGATGCAGACCACCAACTGGCGCGGCGCGTCGTTGTCCTGGGCACTGCCGGCAGGCGGCAAGGCGGAATCGGGGGAAAGATCGTCCATTGGGCTCACGCAGGCAAAGCCTGACTTCCGTCGGCGGTGGATGGGAATGGCGACGCATGATACCCAACCTGGATGATCCGCCAAGCGCGCATTGCCGGGAAACGGCGGCAAAGACGAAAAGCCCCTGGAGCCGCAGGGCGAATAACCGCTTCGCGGTTATCCGCCGCCCCTGGCTTCGGCGAGGGCGGGTCGAGCCGGCCGCTCAGCCTGCCCTGGATACCCCGAGGAACGGCTGCCACGCCGGCGCGCCACTATCCGCCGCGGCCTTGAGGGCGGCTACCGCCGCGTCGACGTCGGCCTCGCGGGTGTAGCGACCGAGGCTCAGGCGCACGCTGCGGCCGGCGCTGGCGGCGTCGTGGCCGAGGGCGAGAAGCACGTGGGACGGCGCCGGCCGCGCCGAGTTGCAGGCCGAGGTGCTGGACACCGCCAGGCTGGACTCCAGCGCCTGGGGGACGAAGGCCGGGTTGTCGAAGGTCAGGTTCAGGGTATGCGCGATGCGTGCGTCGGCGCTGCCGTTCAGGCGCCAGCCGTCGATCTGCGCCAGCCCCTCCAGCAGACGCCGCTGGAGTCCGGCGATGCGCTTGCCCTCCTCCTCGAAAAGCTCGCCGGCGAGGGCGAAGGCCTCGCCCATGCCGACGATCTGGTGGGTCGCCAGGGTCCCGGAGCGCAGGCCCTGCTCGTGTCCGCCGCCGTGGATCTGCGCCTTCAGCCGGCGCTCGGCGCGCGGCCCGACGTACAACGCGCCGATGCCCTTGGGCCCGTAGGTCTTGTGTGCGGAGAACGACATCAGGTCCACCGCCAGGCGGCCCAGGTCGATCGCCACCTTGCCGCTGGCCTGCGCCGCGTCGACGTGGAACAGCGCACCGCGCTCGCGCACCCGTTCGCCGATGGCGGCGATGTCGGTCAGGGTGCCGAGTTCGTTGTTGACCCGCATCAGCGACACCAGGCGGGTATCGGCGCGCCAGGCCGCCTCCACCTGTTCCGGCCGGATCAGGCCATCGGCGCCGGGCGCCAGCCAGGTCACGCTCCAGCCGTCATCGGCGAGTTGCTGCACGGTGTCCAGCACCGCCTTGTGCTCCAGGCGACTGGTGATCAGGTGGCCGGGCGTGTCCAGCGCCTGGGCCACGCCCTTGAGGGCCAGGTTGTTGGATTCGGTGGCGCCGGAAGTCCAGACGATCTGCCCGGCGCTGGCGCCGACCAGCGCGGCCACCTGCTCCCTGGCCCGCTCCACCGCCCGCCGCGCCTGGCGGCCGTAGGCATGGGAGTTCGACGCGGGATTGCCAAAACACGCCTGGTAGCCGAGACACTCCACCATGGCCCGGATCACGCGCTCGTCCACGGGCGTGGTGGCGGCGTAATCGAAGTACAACGGTAACGAACTCATCGCATTCCCCCAATCGATCGAACGGCCCCGGAAGCCGACATGGCTCCTTGTCCCTGACGGGCCCGCAGGCCGATCTTAAGAAAAGCGCCGGGGCGTCTGGAAAGAACCTTTCGGAACATCCTTAGAGTCTGCATGGTTTCCCGCCTCAGATTCCCAGCCCGGCCACCCGCAGGTGCTCTTCCAGGCGCAGCGCGGGTATCGCTCCGAGCAACTCGCGGGTATAGGGGTGGCGCGGCTGGCTGAACAGCGCAGCGGCGCTGCCCTGCTCCACCACCCGGCCGTCCTTGAGTACCAGGATGTCGTGGGCCAGGGCGCGTACCACGGCCAGGTCGTGGCTGATGAACAGGTAGCTCAGCCCGTGGCGACGCTGCAACCGACGCAGCAGCTCGACCACCTGGCACTGCACGCTGCGGTCGAGCGCCGAGGTCGGTTCGTCGAGCAGGATCAGCGCCGGCTTCAGCACCAGCGCGCGGGCGATGGCGATGCGCTGGCGCTGGCCGCCGGAAAACTCGTGGGGATAGCGTTCCAGGCAAGGCTCGTCGAGACCGACCTCGCGCAGTGCCTCCAGCACCCGCGCGCGGCGTTCGCCGGCATCGCCGATGCCATGGATACGCAGGCCTTCGCCGACGATCTGTTCCACGCTCAGGCGCGGGTTGAGGCTGCCGTAGGGGTCCTGGAACACCGCCTGGAACTGCCGGCGCAATGGCAACAGGCGCTTGCCGTGCAGCCGGTCGAGGCGCTCGCCCTGGAACAGGATCTGCCCTTCGGCCGGCAACAGGCGCAGCAGCGCCTGGCCGAGGGAGGACTTGCCCGAACCGCTTTCGCCGACGATCCCCAGGGTGCTGCCACGGCGCAGCCGCAGGCTGACCTCGTGCACCGCGCGCAGTCCCGCGCGCCGGCGCAGCCAGCCGCCGGGCGCGGCGTAGTCGAGGCTCAGCGCGCGCACCTCCAGGCAGGTCTCGCGGCACGCCACCGGCTCCGCCAGGCCACCCGGCTCGGCCTCGATCAGCAGCCGCGTGTAGGGATGCCGGGGCGAACGGAACAGCGTCTCGCAGGCGTTCTCCTCAACGATCCGGCCATCGTGCATCACGCAGACCCGGTCGGCGACCCGACGCACCAGGTTGAGATCGTGACTGATCAGCAGGATCGCCATGCCCAGCCGTCGCTGCAAGCTTTGCAGCAGCTCCAGGAGGCGTTTCTGCACGGTGACGTCGAGAGCCGTGGTCGGTTCGTCGGCGATCAGCAGTTGCGGCTCGCAGGCCAGCGCCATGGCCAGCATCACCCGCTGCCGCTGGCCGCCGGAGAGCTGGTGCGGATAGGCCTCGAACAGACGTCGCGGCTGTTCCAGGCCGGCCAGTTCGAGCAGTTCCAGCACCCGCTCGCGCAGCGCGGCGCCACGCAGGCAACGATGCAGGCGCAGGCCCTCGCCGACCTGGCGGCCGATGCGCTGCAATGGATTGAGCGAGGTCATCGGCTCCTGGAACACCATGCCGATGCGCTGCCCACGAATCGTCAGCAATGCCTGCGGCGACAGGGCGAGCAGTTCCTCGCCGTCCAGGCGCACGCTGCCGCCCAGGCGCGCCGCGCCCGGCAGCAGGCGCAGCAGGGCGTGGGCGGTCTGCGACTTGCCGGAGCCGGACTCGCCGACCAGGGCCAGGGTCTCGCCGGCGCGCAGGCTGAAGTCGATCCCCTTCACGACCTGCGTGTCGCCATAGGCGACGCTCAGGTTTTCCACTCGCAACAGTTCCCGGTTCATCTCATGTCCTCGGATCGAAGGCGTCGCGCACCGCTTCGCCGATGAACACCAGCAGGCTGAGCAAGGTCGCCAGGACCACGAACACGGTCAGCCCGAGCCAGGGCGCCTGGAGGTTGTCACGGCCCTGCCCGACCAGTTCGCCAAGGCTCGGCGAGCCGGGCGGCAGGCCGAAACCGAGGAAGTCCAGGGCGGTCAGGGTGGTCACCGCGCCACAGAGCAGGAACGGCAGGAAGGTCAGGGTCGCAACCATGGCGTTGGGCAGGATGTGCCGGAACATCACCCCGGCGTCGCCGAGGCCGAGGGTTCGCGCCGCCTTGACGTACTCCAGGTGACGACCGCGCAGGAACTCGGCGCGAACCACGTCGACCAGGCTGGTCCAGGAGAACAGCAGCATGATCGCCAGCAGCCAGCCGACCCCGGGCTGCACCAGGCTGGCGAGGATGATCAGCAGGTAAAGCATCGGCAGACCCGACCAGACCTCGATGAAGCGCTGGCCGAACAGGTCGATCCAGCCGCCGTAGTAGCCCTGCACCGCGCCGGCGCAGATTCCCAGCAACGACGAGGCCAGGGTCAGGCCGAGGGCGAAGAGGATCGACAGGCGCAGGCCGTAGATCACCCGCGCGAGCACATCGCGGCCCTGGTCGTCGGTGCCCAGCCAGTTCTCCGCCGAGGGTGGCGCCGGTGCCGGGCGCGCGTAGTTGATGCTGCGGGCGTCGAAGCGGATCGGTGGCCACAGCGCCCAGCCGTCGCGAGCGATGCGTTCGCTCATGAAGCGACCGCGGTAGTCCGGCGGGAACGGCAGCTCGCCGCCGAAGGCGGTTTCCGGATAGTCCCGCAGCACCGGCAGGAACCACTGCCCACGGTATTCCAGCAGCAGCGGGCGGTCGTTGGCGATCAGCTCGGCGAACAGGCAGGCGACGAACAGCGCGATGAACAGCCGCAGCGCCAGGCGCCCGCGGCGGTTGGCGCGGAACGCGGCGAGGCGGCGGCGGTGCAGCGGGGAAAGGACGATGGCCATCTCACTGTTTCCTCGCGGCGAAGTCGATGCGCGGGTCGACCAGGCTGTAGGCCAGGTCGCCGGCCAGCTTCACCAGCAACCCGAGCAGGGTGAAGATGAACAGGCTGCCGAACACCACCGGGTAGTCGCGGCCGAGCGCCGCTTCGTAGCCCATCAGGCCGAGGCCGTCGAGGGAGAACAGCACCTCGATCAGCAGCGACCCGGTGAAGAACACCGAGACCAGCGCCGCCGGCAGCCCGGCCACCACCAGCAACATGGCGTTGCGGAACACATGGCCGTAGAGCACCCGGCGCTCGCTGAGGCCCTTGGCGCGAGCGGTGGCGACGTACTGCCTGGATATCTCGTCGAGGAAGCTGTTCTTGGTCAGCAGGGTCAGGCTGGCGAAACCGCCGACCACCAGCGAACCCACCGGCAGCGCCAGGTGCCAGAGGTAATCGGCGAAACGCGCCAACGGGCCGAGGCGCTCGGCGCCCTCGGAAGCCAGGCCGCGCAGGGGGAACCAGTCCAGGTAGCTGCCGCCGGCGAACAGCACGATCAGGACGATGGCGAAGAGGAAGCCGGGCACCGCATAGCCGACCACCACCAACGCGCTGCTCCACAGGTCGAAGGCGCTGCCGTGGCGCACCGCCTTGGCCACCCCCAGGGGAATCGACACCAGGTAGGTGATCAACGTCGCCCACAAGCCCAGGGACAGCGAGACCGGCAGCTTCTCGGCGATCAGGTCGACGACCCGCGCGTCGCGGTAGAAGCTCTCGCCGAAATCCAGCCGGGCGTAGCTCGACAGCATCAGCCAGAGCCGTTGCAGCGGCGGCTTGTCGAAGCCGTACTGGCGCTCCAGGGCGGCCACCAGCTGCGGGTCGATGCCGGTCTCGCCGTGGCGCTGCGGTTCCAGCGCGCCATGCCCGCCCTCCCCGCCACGCCCCAGCGGGCCGCCGCCGTCGACGCCCTGCAGGCGCGCGATGGCCTGTTCCACCGGCCCGCCGGGTGCGGCCTGGACGATGGCGAAGTTGATCAGCAGGATGCCCAGCAGGGTCGGCAGGATCAGCGCCAGGCGGCGCAACAGGTAGCCGCCCATGTCACTGCGCCTCCCGGCTCGGCGCGGCCCGCTCGCGGACTTCCCACCAGGTGTTCAGCCCCAGGCTGTAGCGCGGCGCCTGCGGCGGTCGGCCGAAGCGATTCCAGCTGGCGATCCAAACCTCGTCGGAATACCAGGTCGGGATCAGGTAGTAGCCCCATTGCAGCACCCGGTCGAGGGCGCGCACGGCGGTTTCCAGGGCGGCCCGCGAGTCGGCCTCGACCACCGCCTGCACCAGCCGGTCGATGGCCGGGTCCTTCAGGCCGATGCGGTTGTAGCCGCCGGGATCGGCGTAGCTGGAGGAATGCCAGAAGCTGTACTGCTCGTTGCCCGGCGAATTGGACTGGGAGAAGCTCGAAACGATCATGTCGTAGTCCCGCGCACGTATGCGCTCGATGTATTGCGAAGCGTCCACCTGGCGCAGGCGCATATCGATGCCGATCCGCGCCAGGTTGCGCTGGAACGGCAGCAGCGCGCGCTCCAGGCCCTTGCCCTGGAGCAGGAGTTCGAAGCGCAGCGGCCGTCCGGCGGTATCCAGCAGGCGTCCGTCGACGGCATGCCAGCCGGCCTCGCCGAGCAGGCGGTAGGCCTGCACCAGGCGCTCATGGATATCGCCGCTGCCGTCGTTCACCGGCGGAGCGTAGGCCTGGCCGAAGACCTCCTCGGGGATCTGCCCGCGCAGCGGCTCCAGCAAGGCCAGCTCGTCGGCGCCGGGCAGGCCGCGAGCGGCCATCTCCGAGTTGTCGAAATAGCTGCGCAGGCGCTTGTAGCGACCGCCGAAGAGCTGCCGGTTGGTCCATTCGAAGTCGAACAGCAGGCTCAGCGCCTGGCGTACCCGGCGGTCCTCGAACAGCGGCCGGCGCAGGTTGAACACCAGGCCCTGGAGGCTGGCCGGGTACGGGTAGGGAAAGCTCTCCTGGCGCAACCGGCCATCGCGCAGGGCCGGCGAGTCGTAGCCGCTGCTCCAGGCCTTGACGCTGGTCTCGACATTGATGTCGGCCTGCCCGGCCTTGAACGCCTGCAAGGCCACGCCGCTGTCGCGGTAGTAGTCGAAACGGATCCGCTCGAAGTTGTACAGGCCACGCCCGACCGGCAGGTCGCGAGCCCACCAGTCGGGGTTGCGCCGGTAGCTCACCGAACGCCCCGCCTCGGCCTTCTCCAGCCGGTAAGGTCCGCTGCCCAGCGGCGGCTGCATGCTGCTGCGGTTGAAGTCGCGTCCCTGCCACCAATGCCTGGGCAGCACGTAGAGCTGGGCCAGCACCAGCGGCAGTTCGCGGTTGCCGGCATGACGGAAGTCGAAGCGGATGCGCAGGCGGTCCTCCACCACCGGCTCGAGGACCTCCTTGTAGTAGGCGCGCCAGAACGGGCTGCCCTGCTCGACCAGGCTGTCGAAGGAAAACTTCACGTCCTCGGCGGTGACCGCCACGCCGTCGCTGAAGCGCGCCCGCGGATCGATATGGAAACGCACCCAGCTGTTGTCCGGGGCTTTCTCGATGTAGCGCGCCAGGTAGCCGTATTCGGTGAACGGCTCGTCCAGCGACTGGAAGCCGAGGGTTTCGTAGATCAGCGCGGCCTGGGTCATGCTGATCGGCGTGCCGCGGTTGGCGAAGGGGTTCAGCGTGTCGAAGCTGCCGCTTTCCATCCGCCGCAGGCTGCCGCCCTTGGGCGCCTGCGGGTCGACGAAGTCGAAGTGCTGGAAACCCGGCGGGTATTTCGCCGGCTCGTCGTAGAGCGTGATGGCATGGCGCGGCTCGCTGCGGGCCAGGCTGGCGAGCAGGCAGCAGGCGAAGACCAGGATGCGTCCGGGCATGGCTCAACCACCGAAGTGATAGCTGAAGTCCAGCCACCATTGGCGGCCCATGGCGTCGTAGTTGCCGGTGGGATAGTACGGCCAGCCATCGGAGTCGTCCTCCTTGATCTGGTCGAGCAGGTTGTTCACCGTCAGGCCGACGCTGGCGCGTTCGTTGAGCCGGTAGCGGGCGCTGGCGTTGAACACCGTCCACGGGCTCAGGCGCCCGCTGCCAGCGGCGTTGGTAACGCTGCCGTAGCGCACCGCGAAGAGCGTCGAGGTGAACTGTGCGTAGTCCCAGGTCAGGCTGGCGTTGAGTTTGCTGCGCCAGTCGTGGGAGTCGAGGCTGTCGCGCTGGTTCTCGCTGGGGTAGTCGTCGGACTGCTGGTAGTCGTGGGACAACACCAGGGTGTAGCCGAGGGTCGAGGAGAAGGCGCCGTAGTCACCGGCGCCCCAGCGGATGTTGCTGCGCAGGTCGATGCCGCTGGTGCGCTCCTTGGCCGCGTTGATGGCATTGACGTAGACCTTGTTCAGGCGATTCGGATCGACGCTGGCGTCGCCGGCGTTGCGCTCGACCCGCGCCAGGGTGTCGCGGCACTGCGCCGAGTCCGGATCGAGCCCGCCGCTGCGGCAGGCCGCCTCGTCGCGCAGCAGTTTGTCCGGATCGAGGGTGGTCAGCAGGTCGTCGATCTGGATGTGGTAGTAGTCGGCGGAAAAGTCGAACCTGCTCGACGGCGACCAGACGAAGCCGTAGCTCCAGTAGCGCCCGCGCTCGGACTTCAGGTCGGGCGTGCCGCTCTGCACGTAGTCGACCCGGCCGTTCTTGCAAGCGCCGTCGACGCCTTTCTCGCAACCGTAGTAGTCCTTCTGCGCCGGGTAGTAGCCGTTGGCGTCGGCCTGGTAGATGTAGTTCAGGTCCGGCGCGCGGAAGCTGGTGCCGTAGCTGCCGCGGAGCAGCAGGCTGGTCAGCGGGCGCCACTCCAGCCCCAGGTTGTAGGTGGTCTGCTCCTCGGTGCGACCGCTGAACCTGTACTGGTCCCAGCGGCCGGCGGCGGACGCCAGCAGCGTGTCGTGCAGCGGGATGCTGAATTCGCCGCCGGCGGCGTAACGGTCGCGCGAGCCGCCGGAGCTGCTGGCCTTGGAGACGTTGTAGAGAGAGCCGTCGTTGTATTGCGAGTCGGGACGGATCCTGTAGCCCTGCTTGCCCACCTCCAGCACGCCGGCGAAGGCCACCGGGCCGGCCGGCAGGTCGAACAGCTCGCCGTTGCCGGTGAAGCTGTAGGTCTGCGAGTAGGACTCGCTGTGCTGGGTCACGTTGCGCCGCAGGCTGCGCCATTCTTCCTCGCTCAGCGGACGTCCGAGGCGCGCCGGATCGGGATCGTAGACCGGGTAGCCGTCGCGTTCGCCGAGCTTGCGGCCCAGGTACAGGTCGAGGATCCCGGCCGCCGGGGTGTAGCGGGTAGTGCGGTCGCTGCGGTACTCGGAGCGGGTTGCGGCCAGTTCGTATTCCCAGGAAGTATTGGCGACGCGGTCGCTGTAGCCGAGGGTGCCGGTCCAGGACACCTCGCGCCACTTGCTGTTGTTGCTGCTCTTGCCGCCGATCTCCTCGGGCGAGAACAGCCGGTACCAGCGCTCCAGGTCGCCGCTGGAGGCATTGATGAAGTCCGGCGAGGTGAAGGACGGCCCGCGGGTATTGTTCTGCAGGTGGTCGAAGCCGAACAGCAGGTCGGCGAACAGCTTGCCGCTGTCGCTCAGGTGCCAGGTGCCGCCGGCGTAGCCGTCGTAGTTTTCCTTCTTGGTCTGCAGGGTCCAGTAGTTGTTGTAGTACTGGTCGGTCATGCAGCGATAGCCACCCCTGGCGCCCGGCACCGGCGCCACGTTGCCGCCGAACAGGCCGCCGAGGCCGGCGCAGGAGGCGTCGCCGAGGTAGCGTCCGCTCTGCGGGTTCAGCCGGTAACCGACGTTGTTGCCGTCCGGGTAGCTGTCCATGAAACCGCGCTGGTTGGCCCAGACCGGCTGGCGCTGCTCGACCTGCAGGCCGAACAGGCCTTCGAAGTCGCCCGTCGCACCGCCGCCGACCAGTTGCAGGCGCTGGTTGTCGCCGCCGCCGCGCTCGGTGGTGCCGGCGCGCAGGTTGACGTCGACGCCATCGAATTTCTTCTTCAGGACGATATTGACCACCCCGGCGATGGCATCCGAGCCATAGATCGCCGAGGCGCCGCCGCTGAGGATCTCGATGCGGTCGATCATGACCGCCGGGATGTTCGCCAGGTTGGTGAAGTTTACCGAGCCGCCATAGGCGGTCGGGTAGTCGGCGACGCGCCGGCCGTTGATCAGCACCAGCGTGTGGTTGGGGCCGAGATCGCGCAGGTTGAGGGCGTTGGCCGCCGGTTGCCAGGTGTTGCCGTAGTCCTCGCCCTGGGTCATGCCGGTGTTCTGGGTCTGCGTCTGCAAGGCCTCGAAGACGTTGCGGTAGCCACGGTTCTGGATTTCCTCGCTGCTGATCACCGTGACCGGCGACGGCCCTTCCTGCTGGGCGCGGGGAATCCGCGAGCCGGTCACCACCACCCGCTCCAGGGTCTGCTCCGCTTTCGCCGCCAGCGGCTGCACCTTCGCCGCCGGTACGGCCGCGCGCAGCGGCGCGGCGGAAATCACCGCGCCGCGCTCGGAACGGCGGAACTGCAGGCCGCTACCGCGCAGGGCCTGTTCCAGGGCCTGGTCGACACTCAGCGGACCGCGCACCGCCGGCGCCTGCCGGCCGCGCACCAGCGACTGCTCGAAGGAGATCAGCAAGCCGCTCTGCCGCGAGATGCCTAGCAGCACCTGGTCCAGCGGGCCAGCGGCGACGTCGAAGGTGAGCGCCTTGGCGGCGGGCGCGGGCGTCTCCGCACGTGCCTCCGGCGGCGCGGCGTAGGCCGCCGCGAGCAGCGCGGCCAGGGCCAGGCTGGAAGGCAGGCGTGTGGATGGAGCATGGTGCGGCATCGTTCGGTTCCCCCCGAAAACATGGTTTCCAGGGGATGAGCGATGAGCGCGGGAGATTTGCAGGGCCAGCTTGGAACGCTTTGTTCTGAGCTTATAAACGCAGGCGAACAGGCGTATCGGCGGATAACGCCTCCGGCGTCATTCGCCCCACCCGACAATCTTCCCCAGCTCCGCTACCGGCCTTGCCCCGCGTAGGGCGAATAGCCGCTTGCGGCTATCCGCCGGTCCGAACACGGCGTTATCCGCCCTGCCGCCCTCGGGTCAGTACGTCAGCGCCCCGCACCAGTGCGCGCTCTTCAGTTCCTCGTAGAGCGCGCCGATCTTCAGCGAGCACTGCCGCGACGGCGGGTAGATCAGCGACACCGGGCACAGCGGCGGTTCGAACGGCTGGAGGATGCGTACCAGTCGACGCCGGCGGATCGCCTCCTCGGCCATGAAGCCCATCACCTGGACGATGCCCTGGCCGACCAGCGCCGCGTCGACCAGCGCGTCGGCCACGTCCAGCACCAGGTCGCCGCGCACCGCCAGGCTCAGCGGCTGGCCGTCGCGCTGGAACTGCCATTCCAGCAGCTTGCCGGTGTGCAGGTCGCGCACCGTCGGGCAGTTGTGCCCGGCGAGTTGCTCCAGGCGCTCCGGCGTGCCGTGACTGCGCAGGTATTCCGGCGACGCCACCGTGACCCAACGCAACGCCGCCAGCGGCCGGGCGATCAGGCGCACGTCGCCGACCCGACCGAGACGCACGGCGGCGTCGAAGCCTTCCTCGGTGAGGTCGACCAGGCGGTCGGTCATCGCCGCCTCGATCTGCAACTGCGGGTAGCGCCGGGTCAGTTCGCGCAGCGCCGGCATGATCACGATCCGCCCGAGCGCCTGCGGGGTGGTGATCTTCAGCGGACCGCTCGGCGCACACTGGCGGTCCACCAGCAACTTCTCGACTTCCTCCAGCTCCGCCAGCAAGGGTGCGCAGCGCTCGTAGAACAGCTGGCCGTCCGGGGTCAGGCTGACGCTGCGGGTGGTGCGGTGCAGCAGACGCACGCCGAGTTCGGCTTCCAGCCGGCCGATGGCGCGCGACAGGCCGGACTGGGTCAGACCGAGGGAAACGGCGGCCTGGGTGAAGCTACGGGTCTCGGCCACGCGGGCGAGCAACTTGACGGCATTCAGGTCCATGGCGATCTCATCGATGATTATTTTCATCAGTGAAAGGACGGAGAGGCTATTTATCACGATTCCAGCATGAGAAACACTGGCCGCGCCCAACCCAGACCAGGAGTCCCGCCGTGACGGACCGTGCCGCCCCTTCCAACTGGATGCTCGCCCTGCTCGCCTGCGCGCAGTTGATCATCGCCCTCGACGCCACCATCGTGTTCGTCGCCCTGCCGGAAATCAGCCGGGCGCTGGATTTCTCGGCGCAACGCCTGCAATGGGTGGTGAGCGCCTATACGGTGGCCTTCGGCGGCTTCCTCCTGCTCGGCGGGCGCGCCACCGACCTGCTCGGCCGGCGCCGCATGTACGTCCTCGGGCAAAGCCTGTACGCCCTCGCCTCCCTCGCGGGCGGCCTGGCCCAGAGCGAGTTGCCGTTGATCCTCGCCCGCGCCGTGCAGGGCCTGGGTGGCGCGCTGCTGTTCCCGGCAACCCTGGCGCTGATCGGCAATCACTTCGCCGAGGGCCCGGCGCGCAATCGTGCCCTGGCGATCTGGAGCATCGCCTCGGCGTTCGGCCTGGCCCTCGGTTCGGCGCTCGGCGGCGCGCTCACCGAGCTGTTCGGCTGGGCCTCGATCTTCCTGGTCAACGTGCCGCTGGCCGGCGCCGCGGCGCTGCTCGCCCTGCGCCTGATCCCGGCCGACGCCCGGCGCCAGCGCGGTCGGCGCTTCGACCTGGCCGGCGCGCTGACGGTCACCGCCGGCGCCACCCTGCTGGTCTTCGCCCTGGTCCAGGGCCCCGAGTCGGGCTGGGATGCGCCCTCGGTACGTTTCGGACTTTACCTTTCCGTCCCGCTGCTACTGGCGTTCCTCGCCATCGAACACTACAGCCGCGACCCGCTGATGCCGCTGCGCCTGCTGGGCAACCGCAACCTGCAGGTGGCGATGCTGCTGACCGCGATCTTCATGAGCAGCTACGGCGTGCAGTACTACTTCCTGGCCATCTACTTCCAGTCGGTGTACGGCTACAGCGTGTTGCAGACCGGCCTGGCGTTCCTCCCGGCGACTCTGCTCTGCACCCTCGGTATCCGCGTCGCCGAGCGCCTGCTGGCCCGCCACGGGGCACGCGCGACGCTGGTCGCCGGCCTGCTGCTGGGCGCACTCGGGCTCGGCCTGCTGGCAGCGTGTCTGCCGCTGGGGCGCGGCTTCCTGGCGCTGCTGCCGGCCATCGTGATCCTCAGCGTCGGCCAGGGCATGACCTGGACCGCCATGTGGGTCAGCGCCGCCAGCGGCGTCGATCCCGCCGAACAGGGCGTCGCCTCGGGGATGGCCTCGATGACCCAGCAGATCGGCGGTGCGCTCGGCCTGGCCCTGCTGGTGGCGCTGGCCAACGCCCAGGTACGCGGCGCCGATGCCGCCAGCCTGCTGGCCAGCCAGGCGCGCGGCATCGAATGGGTGACCGCGCTCAGCGCCCTGCTCGCCCTGTGCGGCGCCGCCCTGGCCCTGCGCCTGCGCCGCGAGGAGTCCGCGGCGTTGCAGCCGAGTCGCGGCTGATCCCGCTCAGGCGTCGCCCAGCTCGGCGCCGAGTTCCAGCGCCAGGGCCTGGAAGGCCAGGCGCGCGGCGCCGGGATGGCTGCCCTGGCGCCAGAACAGCGCTACCTGGCGGGTCGGCAGCGCCGGCCGCAGCGCCACGCAGCGCAACCCGGCCTGCTGGCGCGCCACCGCCTCCGGCAGGATGCTGGCCAGCCGTCCGCGGCGAACCACGTCGACGATGGCGCTGATCGAGTTCGCCTCCAGCGCCACCCGCGCCGTCACCCCTTGCTGGCGCAGGTAAGCGTCGATGTGCCGGCGCGTGGCGAAGTCGTCGCGCAACAACGCCAACGGCAACTCCGCCAGCGCTGCGGCGGCCAGCGGCGCGTCCGCCGCCGGGTGTTCCGCCCCCAGCACCAGGCCCAGGCGCTCCAGGTAGAGCGGCTGGCTGTCGATCTCCACTGAACCCGGCTCGCTGAAGGCCACGCCAAGGTCCAGGCGATCGTCGATCAGCGCCGCCTCCAGGGCGTCCTGGGGCAACTCCTCGAGGCTCAACTCGATGCCCGGATAGCGCTGATTGAACGGATCCACCAGGGCGCCCACCAGATAGCAGGTGAAGGTCGGCGTCATGCCCAGGCGCAGGCGGCCGCGACTGAGGTCGCGCACCTCGTGGATCGCCCGTTGCGCCGCTTCCAGCTCGCGCAAGGCACGCCGCGCATGAAGCAGGTACAGCTCGCCGGCATCGGTGGGACGCACGCTCCTGCCGGAGCGGTCGAGCAATTGCACGCGCAGTTGCTCTTCCAGTTGCCGCACCTGCTGCGACAGGGTCGGCTGCGAAACGTGCAGCGCCTCGGCGGCGCGGGTGAAGTTGCGATGCTCGGCGACAGCGAGCAGGTAGCGCAGGTGGCGAAGCAGCATGGAAACATCCAACTATAGGCCAGACCAATGATTGGAATAATAAACCGGTCTTGGACCCTATGGCTCAATCCGCGCATCCTGGCCCCACCATTCGACGGCCAGGAGCCCAGCGCCATGCGTGACATCATCGACGGCTTTCTCCGCTTCCAGCGCGACGCCTACCCGGCGCGCTCGCAACTGTTCAAGTCCCTGGCCACCCGGCAAGCCCCCAAGGCGCTGTTCATCGCCTGCTCGGACAGCCGGGTGGTCCCCGAGCTGCTGACCCAGCGCGAGCCCGGCGAACTCTTCGTGATCCGCAATGCCGGCAACATCGTCCCCGGCTACGGGCCGCAGCCCGGCGGGGTCAGCGCCTCGGTGGAATACGCGGTGGCGGTGCTCGGGGTCGGCGACATCGTGGTCTGCGGCCACTCGGACTGCGGCGCGATGGGCGCCATCGCGTCCTGCGCCTGTCTCGACCAGCTGCCGGCGGTGGCCGGCTGGTTGCACCACGCCGAGGCCGCACGGGCGATGAACAGCGCCCACGAACACGCCTCCGAGGCGGCGCGGCTGGACGCCCTGGTGCAGCACAACGTGATCGCCCAACTGGCCAACCTGCGCACCCACCCCTGCGTCGCCCGCGCCCTGGAACAGGGTCGGCTGAACCTGCACGGCTGGGTCTACGACATCGAAAGCGGCCGCATCGACGCCCTCGACGGCGCCAGCCGGCGCTTCGTCTCCCTCGCCGAGCATCCCGAAGTGCGCGCGGTAGGCGGCGCACCCGGGCAGGCGGTCGCCTGAATCCCTTCCCTCACAACCACCCGCAAGGAGAGTCATCCCATGCAACACAGCCAAGTGTCCCCCAACGCGCGCCAGCAACTGGCCGAGACCGTGGTCCTGAACAAGGCCCGCCTGGGCCTGTCCTGGCAGGATCTGGCCGACGGCACCGGTTTCGCCCTGACCTTCGTCACCGCCGCCCTGCTCGGCCAGCATGCCCTGCCAGAGACGGCGGCGCGCAAGATCGCCGCCCAACTCGGCCTGGACGACGACGCGGTGCTCCTGCTGCAAAGCATCCCGCTGCGCGGCAGCATTCCCGGCGGCATTCCCAGCGACCCGACCATCTATCGCTTCTACGAGATGCTGCAAGTCTACGGCAGCACCCTGAAGGCACTGGTCCACGAACAGTTCGGCGACGGCATCATCAGCGCGATCAACTTCAAGCTGGACATCAAGAAGGTCGAGGACCCGGAAGGCGGCTCGCGGGCGGTGATCACCCTCGACGGCAAGTACCTGCCGACCAAACCGTTCTGAAGCGTCGCGCCGCCCGGCTCGCCGCCGGGCGCGCGCCTCAGCGGCTGGCGATGCTGACCCAGTAGGGCCCGTGGTAGTCGATCCGGATCGGCAGGCTCTGCTCCAGCAATGCCAGCGCCACGCCGCTGTCGTCCAGCGGGTAGATACCACTGACGCGCAGCGCCGCCGCGTCGTCGGCGACGCTGACGATGCCGCGGCGATAGGCGCGCAACGCCTCCAGTACCTCCCCCAGCGGACGGTCGCGGACCTCCAGCCGGCCATCCAGCCAGGCGCTCTCGCCGCCTTCGGCAGGACCTCGGGCGAGAATCGCCGAGGCGTCGAAACGCGCGCTCTGGCCGCGCTCCAGCAGGCATTGCCGTCCGTCGGCCGTGGTGATCCGCACCCGCGACTCGAGCACCACCACCCGCGAGCTGGCACCGTCATCGCTGACCTGGAAGCGGGTTCCCTGCGCCTCGACCTGGCCGCGCCCGGTGTCGACGACGAACGGCCGCGCCGGATCCCGTGCCACGTCAACCAGCAGGCGCCCCTCGCGTAAGCGCAGGCGACGCCGGTAGCCATCGAATTCGGGGCGTACCCGGCTGCGCGCGTCCAGCACCAGTTGGCTGCCATCCTCCAGGCGGAAACTCTGGCGTTGTCCGGTGCCGGTATACAGGTCGCCGGGCCAGGGGAAGCCGACGATGCCGATCCGCCCCAGCGCCAGCGTCGCCACGCCGAACGCCGCCAGGGCGAGGCTGCGCTGGAGAAACCGGCGACGGGCGGACGGCGCCTCGAGCGCGCCGATCAATTGCTCGGCGCGCAAGCCGTGCAAGGGCTCGTCGCGAAACGACTGCAAGCCCAGGCTGAGCCGGTCGAACACCGCACCGTGCTCGGCGTCGGCCTGGCGCCACTGCTGGAACGCCAGGCGCTCCTCGGCGCCGGCATGGCCGGATTGCAGCAGCGCCATCCACTGCGCCGCTTCGTCGAGGATGCGTTCGCGCCTTCCCTGGCTCATTCGGCAAGCACCTGGTAGCACTGCTTGAAGCCCTCGACCATGTACTGGTGGATGCGGCTGACGGAAACCTCCAGCAAGCCGGCGATCTCCACGTAGGTCAGTCCGCCGATCTGGCTATGGATGAAGGCGGCGCGGGCCTTCGGCGACAGCCCGGCGAGCATGCGCTCCAGGCGCAGCAGGGTTTCCACCACCTGGGCCTGCTCCTCGGCGGACGGCGCGAGGGCCTCCGGAAGCCCGGCCAGGCTTTCCAGGTAGGCGCGTTCCAGGTCCTGGCGCCGCCAGCCGTCGTACATCAACCGGCGGGCGATGGTGGTGAGCAGCGCGCGCGGCTCGCGGATGCTTGCCGGGTCCGGCAGGGCGAGGACCTTGAGGAAGGTTTCCGAGGCGATGTCCTCGGCGCTGTGGGGGCAGCCGAGGTAGCGCCGCAGGCGCCCGCTCAGCCAGGAATAATCGTTCTGGAACATCAGGCCGACGAGGCGATTGCGTGTCTGATCCATGCCCATTCCGCACTCTCGTGCTACGGGCCTGCGCCACCGGGCGTCGGGGTGGCAGGCGAAACCTTGATCGGCGGGAGGCGGCGCCGACGTCGGATTGCACGTGTCCCTCCCGCAAACAGCGATGGCAGACCGCCGGGGCCTGCGCGGAAGGCAATATGCCGCAGAAGCCAGAACGCAAAAAAGAATATTAATTAAGGTGTACTTAACTTTTTGGCATTAGAAGATCGTCGTCCGCCGACGACTGTCGTCATTCCTTACGAAATGGCAACGCCGCGAGCCGCGGAAAGCGGCATACTCGTCAGCTTGTTTCGCCGCGTCGACAGCGCCCGCACCAATGTCCGCCTCGCTCCCCAACGACACCCCGCCCAACGACACCCTGCCCCTGGTCCTGGCCGGCCCCCTGCTGCGCCGCGCAGAGCCCGAGCGCCTGGTGTTCTGGCTGGCCACGTCATGCCCGACGACCATCGAGCTGGTCCTCGCCAGCGAAGGCGAGGCGGAGCGTCGGATCCGCCTCGCGGAAGGAACCCACTCGGCCATCCGCATCGGCACCCATGCCTGGCTGCACCTGCTGGATGTCGCGCTCGACCCGCCGTTGCCCTGCGCCCGCCTGGTCGACTACGACCTGCGTCTGGCCGCCGACGGCCGGGAGCCCGCGGGAATCGCCGAATGGGCGCCGCATCTGCTCTACCCCGGTCGCCAGCGCGCCAGCCTGGTGCTCAAGCCACGTCTCGACCAGTTGCTCCACGGCTCCTGCCGCAAGCCGCATCACCCGGCGGCCGATGGCCTGCTGCAGGTCGACCGGCTGCTGGAGGAAAACCTGCTGCAGGCCGAAAGCCGCCCGGCGTTGCTGATGATGAGCGGCGACCAGGTCTACGCCGACGACGTCGCCGGGCCGATGCTGGTGGCCATCCATGGGCTGATCCGCCGCCTCGGCCTGTACGGCGAACACCTGGAAGGCGCGCTGGTGGACGACAGCGAGGCGCTCTACGCACACCCGGCCACCTACTACCGGCGCGAGGACCTGCTGCCCGCCTTCAAGTCCAACGAAGCCCTGCGCGAGCGCTTCTTCGGCGGGGTGAAGAAGCCGATCTTCACCTCGGCCAACGCCCACAACCATCTGGTCGGCCTGGCCGAGGTGCTGGCGATGTACCTGCTGGTCTGGTCGCCGGCGCCCTGGCGCCTGGTCAGGCTGGAACCGCCGCCGGGGCTGGATGCGCGGCACGCGCAGCGCTTCGCCGACGAGCGCCGGCACATCGAAGCCTTCCGCGATGGCCTGCCCGGCGTGGCGCGGGCACTGGCGCATATCTCGTCGCTGATGATCTTCGACGACCACGACATCACCGACGACTGGAACCTTTCCGCGCGCTGGGAGCTGACCGCCTACGGCCATCCGTTCTCCCGGCGGATCATCGGCAACGCCCTGCTCGCCTACCTGCTCTGCCAGGGCTGGGGCAACGACCCGCAGCATTGCGGCGAATGGCTGGCGCCGGTCACGGCCCTGATGGAGGGTGCCGCGGCAGACGGCCGGCTGCCCTGCGCCGAGCAGGACCGCCTGCTCGATGCCCTGCTCGACTTCCAGCACTGGCACTACCGGTTGCCTGGCAGCCCGACCCTGATCGTCCTCGACACGCGCACCCGCCGCTGGCGCAGCGAACGCAACCTGGGCCGGCCCTCCGGGCTGATGGACTGGGAGGCGCTGAGTGAACTCCAGCAGGATCTGCTCGGCGAAAAGGCGGCGATCATCGTGTCGCCGGCGCCGATGTTCGGGGTCAAGCTGATCGAGGGCGTGCAGAAGCTCTTCAGCTGGATCGGCCAGCCGCTGCTGGTCGATGCGGAAAACTGGATGGCCCATCGCGGCGCGGCCTCGGTGATGATGAACATCTTCCGCCACTCGCGCACGCCGGGTAACTACCTGATCCTTTCCGGCGACGTGCATTACTCCTTCGTCTACGACATCCGGATTCGCCACCGCGAGCGCGGGCCCCGGCTCTGGCAGATCACCAGCAGCGGGATCAAGAACGAATTCCCGCGACGCCTGCTGGACTGGTTCGACCGCCTCAACCGCTGGCTCTATGCGCCCTGGTCGCCGCTGAACTGGCTGACCCAGCGGCGCAGCCTGGAAATCCGCCCGCGCGTTCCGCAGCACAGCCAGGCCGGCGAGCGCCTGTGGAACAGCGCCGGGATCGGCCAGGTATTCATTGGCGAGGACGGTCGTCCGCGCGCGGTGTTGCAGGTCAATGCCGATGGCTCGCCGGCGACCGCCTTCGAGCGACATCGCGACGTCGAAGACGAACGAGCGGACCAGTCGCCGGTCGCGCCGGATCGCTGAGACGCCAGAACAAGGGGGACGGGCGGACGCCGCGCCGCGTCATCCGCCCGCCCGGTTTCAGAACGGCCGCTCCTGCACGTCCAGGGTCGCCGCCAGCGCTTGCCAGAGCACCTCGGCGAAGACCCGCTGGGCGTCGCCGGACAGGTACGCCTGCATGGCCGCTTCATCGCTCCACTCGCTGTGCAACAGCCACAGGTCGGCGTCCCCGTCCGCCTGGCGCAGTTCGTAGCGCAGGCAACCGGGCGCGGCCTGGCCCGCCTGCGCCAGCTCTTGCAGGCGCAGGCCGAGGCGGTGCGACTGGCCGCTGCGGGCGCGAATGCTGACCAGGTGACTGGCCCGATTGAACGCTGGCATGCTCTCTGCCTCCTCGACATGGATTCGCCGCTGCGCAAGCGGCACCAGGAGTGGAAGGGCCGGCGGCGCCGAGACGCCGGCCGGCCGCTGTGGGGTGTAAGGGTGACGCATGTGCCCTGCCTCCGATTACCAGTTGCCGGGATGGGTCCGCGCCAGCGTGCCGCCCGCGGCGGGGCCGGCAGGCGAACGGGAAGGCGTGTCGGGGACCAGAGCGCCGTCGCGCGACCGCGAACGGGAGGCGCCCGGCGCGCGCTCCGGCGGCACGCCGCCCGATGACAGTCTGGCCTGTTGATTTGACATAGGTGTGTCCCCCTGCAGGTATTTCCCATCGGCATGACGGAGATTCCGCCATGCCAGCCAGATTAGGGGGACGGCGCGGGGAATCGGTAGACGGATACTGTCGGGTTCTTGCCTGAAACTGCCGCGTTCCGGTTTTTTCTCATCCGCTTGCGCCCGGTGAAACGAGCTGGCTTGCCTGTTCCTGGCGAATGCTTGCCTGATCCTGCCATCGCGCAGCGCGATGGATGCCTGTCGCCGCGACGCGCGCTAGTCTTGGGAAGGTTTCCCCCGCGAGTCCCCGCATGAGCGAAAACACCCCGCTTCTTTCCGTCGATCTCCCCGCCGAATTGCGCCAGCGCCAGAGCGAACTGGCGCAGTCGCTGCTCAGGCATTGCCCCCGCGACGGTATCTACGGCACCGCCGTCGAACCCCTCGCCCTGATCCGCGCCGACGGCCCCACCCTGCCGGCGCGCGGCATGCACAAACCTGCCCTGTGCATCATCGCCCAGGGCCGCAAGGAGGTGCAGTTGGCCGAGGAACGCTATATCTACGATCCGTTGCACTACCTGGTGGTCTCGGTCACCCTGCCGCTGGCCGGCCAGGTGATCGACGCCTCGCCGGACGCGCCCTACCTCTGCGTCCGGCTGGATATCGACCCGGCGGAAATCACCCAGTTGATCTCCGACGCCGGGCCCATGGAAGTGGCCAGCCGGCGCGGCGACCGCGGCCTCTACGTCGACCGTATCGACGCCAGCCTGCTGGATGCGGTGCTGCGCCTGATCCATCTGCTGGACAGCCCGCGCGACATCCCGATGCTGGCGCCGCTGATCCTCCGCGAGATTTTCTACCGGCTGCTGCGCAGCGGCCAGGGCCAGCGCCTGCACGAGATCGCCATCGCCGACAGCCAGGCCCACCGCATCACCCGCGCCATCGACTGGATCAACCAGAACTACGGGAAGCCGCTGCGCATCGAGCAACTGGCCCAGGTGGTCAACCTCAGCCCCTCGACCCTGCACCACCGCTTCAAGGCCGTGACCGCGATGAGCCCGTTGCAGTACCAGAAGCAGTTGCGCTTGCAGGAAGCACGCCGGCTGATCTTCAGCGAGGGCCTGGAAGTGGCCGCCGCCGGCTACCGGGTCGGCTACGAAAGCCCGTCGCAGTTCAGCCGCGAGTACAGCCGGCTGTTCGGCGCCCCGCCGCTGCGCGACCTGGCGCGGGCGCGCAACACCGCCTAGGGGAACGCGGCAGCGGCCGCGACGGTCAATCGGGAAGCGGCGGGATACCTTCGTCGCCCCGACCGACCTTGCGCAACCGTACCCGCCATGACCCGAGCCCTGCCCCTGCTCCTGCTTGCCCTGTCCCTTCCCGCCGCGGCGACGGACAGCGAGTCGTTCGCCCGCCGCTACCTGGCCTATGCCCATGCCGTCGGCCAGCACAGCGAACGACTTTGGCCCGGCTGGCGGATGGCCGACAAGGCCTTCCTCTACAGCGATGGCCGCAGTACCTGGGTCGCCGATGCCGAAGGCCGCGCGCAGCGCACCACGGCGGCGGGCGACAGCGACCCGGATCTCGACCTGAGCTATGCCTTTCCGCGTTACCGGGGCCGTCCGGCGGTGCTGCTGCAGATCAGCGCCGCGCACCTGCGGAGCAATACCGGCAATAGCGAGACGCTGGCCGCCATCGGCCCGCACGAAGCCTTCCATCGCTACGCCCAGGAAGACTGGCCGGGCCTGCGCAAGCCCGGTGGCTATCGCGGCGACCTGGCCACGCTCGACCCGCGCCCGCGGGAATACCGCTATGCCCTGTTCCAGTCGCTGCTCCAGGCCCTGCGCACGCCCGGGCAGCGCGACAGCTACCTGAGCGACGCCCAGGGCTGGCTGCGCCGCTGGCGCGAAGCTGCTCCCGAGGAAAGCCGGCTGGCGGCGCAGGTCGATCTCAGCGAAGGCACCGCGCGCTACATCGAGATGGCCGCCGCCGCGCGCTACCGCACCGATTTCGCCGAGGATCCGCAACGCTATCGGCAGGCGCTGCGGGAGTACGCGCTGGCCTTCTACGATGCCAACGAGATCGGCGTCGGCGTCGACAGCGAAGCCTACGAGATCGGCGCGCTGGCCGGAGTGCTGCTGGACCTGCGCGACGACGACGCGGACTGGAAGGAGGCCGCGATAGCCGGCACCTGGCCGCTGGACTACCTGCTGCGCGACCAGCCTCCGGCCTGGAGCGAACTTCCCGACGACGCGCGGGCGCGCGGCGAGCGCTACCGGCGTGAGATGGGCGCCACCCGCCAGCGCCTGGTCGAGTTGCAGGAGGCCTTCGCCGACCCACGGCGACCGCTGCTGGTGATCCCACAACCGCGCCGCACCATCGGCTTCACCACGGCGGCCAGCAAGGTGCGCGGGGGCTTCTACGTTCTTGCCGACGGGCCGTTCCGCCAGGCCTACCTCGGCGCGCGCTGGAATGTCGGCGAGCTGACCCTGGACGGCGTCGACTACCTGGAGGGCGACGCCGAGGCGTACTGCCCGGGCTACGGCCGTTCGGCACTGATTCCATTGCGCGGAGGCGCTTGGCGCGAGGGCACGCTGGCGCCGGAAGAACCCGGCCTGCGCGGCCGCCTGGCGACTGCTCGCAGCCTCGTCGACGGGCGGACCCTTTATTGCGCAGCGGAGAATGCTCCTTGAGGACCGACAACGGCGCTACAATGCCCGCTCGCCGCCGCAACCCCGCCGAGGGCTCGCCATGAAGTTCCTGCTGATCGGGCTGATCCGCTTCTACCAGTACGCAATCAGCCCGCTGATCGGTCCCCGCTGCCGCTTCTACCCCAGTTGCTCGCACTACACCCTGGAAGCCATCCGCGTACATGGCGCGCTGCGAGGCGGCTACCTCGGCGCGCGCCGGCTGCTGCGCTGCCACCCCTGGCACCCGGGCGGCTACGACCCGGTTCCGGAGCGCCAGGAACAGGCGTGCGCCTGCCACAAAACGGCAAAGCCCGGCAAATGAAGCCGGCGAAAAGATCGCAACGGCGACATCCCGCACATAACCGGACCCGCCGGTCGACATGCGGAATTGATAAAACCTATCATTCAGGGTCCATCTCCCCGGCTATCGCCCGGCGCCCCCTTGCGCCCGACTACGCCGGGGAGTTCCGCTCAAACGTTTCATCCTGAGGCTCCGATGCCCCGTCATCCCTTCTCCCCTTCCTTCCTCGCCGCCAGCGTCTTCTGCGCCGCCACCCCGGCCCTCGCCGCGCTGCAACCGATCGCCGAGGCGCCGCTGGCCGGCGAAACCGAGTTCCGCTGCCAGTTCAACGCCGACAACAGCACCGATTGCGTGAGCACCTACAGCTTCACCATCCTCAAGCCGAGCGGCCGCGAGATGCTCTCGCGCATCGATCGCAGCTACGCGGAGACCGACAGCCTGATCGTGGAGAAGGCCGAGCTGACCCAGCCCGGCGGCAAGCCGGTGCCGCTGGACCAGTCGCAGATCGATACGCGCACTGCGCCGAACCCGGACCAGGGCTTCCTGCGCGAACGCCAGACCTCCCTGGCGTTCCCCAACCTGCGCGTCGGCACCCGCATCAGCTACACCCTGCGCGAGCACTTCACCGCCAAGCCGCTGAGCACCCAGTTCCACTACATTCTCAGCCGCCCGCCGATGCCGGTGCGCGACGACCGCTTCGTCGCCGAGTTCAAGGCCGAGCGGCCGATCTTCGTGCGCAGCGAGCTGATGGACGCCTATCGCATCGAACAGAGCGCCGACAAGAAGACCCTCAAGGTCAGCCTGAAAAAGCCGCAATACACCAACTACATCAACGAAGCCGGCAACGCCTACCTGCGCCATACCCCGCGCCTGGAGCTGGGCAGTTCGCTGGACCTGCAGGACAACTTCGGCCCGTTCGCCGCGCGCTACAACGAGATCCTCGCCGCGGAGCTGCCCAAGGGCGCCGCGGCGGCCGTCGCCGCGGTGAAGGGCAAGCCGGCCCGCGAGCAGGTCGCCGGCCTGATGCAGTACATCAACGACACCTACCGCTACCTGGGCGACTGGCGCGCCAGCGAGCGCGGCTACGTGCCCTTCTCCCTGGCGGAGATCGAGCGCAATGGCTACGGCGACTGCAAGGACCTGGCGATCCTCCTCGCCGCCATGCTCAAGGCCGCCGGGATCAAGGCCGAACCGACCCTGGTCAGCCGCGGCGACGTGGTCTGGGACCTGCTGGTGCCCGGCATGTACGCGCCGAACCATGCCATCGTCCGCGCCGAGGTGGACGGCAAGACCTGGTGGCTGGACCCGACCAACCCGGTGTTCGCTCCCGGCCGCACCATGCCCGACATCCAGCAGCGCTGGGCGCTGGTGCTGGGCGCCGACGGCAAGGTGCGGCGCGACGAGATTCCCCTGGAAGCGCCCGGCGACACCCTGCGCGTGACCCGCAGCGAGCATTACACCCATGACGGCGAAGCCCGGGTCGAGTCGCGCGTGGAGCTTTCCAATGCGCCGCTGATGCAGCTCAGCGTCGCCGATCGCCAGCGCGGCCGCACCAGCACCGACCAGGACCTGTGCCGCAACTTCGCCAAGGAAGGCAGCGACTGCGTGCTGGAGCGCGACGACAGCCAGTTCGTGCTGCCGCCCAGCTATACGATCAGTGCCAGGCTTACCGACCGCCGCGCCCTCGACCGGCTCGGCGGAGAGTATTTCTACAACCGCCAGGACCTGGCCAGCCAGTGGGACGCGTTCGCCAAGTACCGCAGCGAAGGCCAGTTGGCCGAGCTGTACCTGGGCGAACCGCAGATCACCTCCTACGACATCAGCCTGTCCGGCGGCAAGACCGACGAGCCGGCGCACAGTTGCGAGATCCGCAGCCCCTGGTTCGACATCGACCTGCAGGCCGAACCGGCCAAGGACGGCGGCTACCACTATCGCTACCGGGAAGTGCAGAAGACCAGTTGGCTCAACCACGACGAGATCAACAGCGCCGAGTTCGGCAAGCTGATCGAGCAGAGCCGCGGTTGCGTCGAGCAACTGCGCCTGGTGGTCAAGCTGGACAAGCGTCCCTGAGCGACGCGCGCCCGCTCCGGCGGGCGCGTCCAGCCGCACAGCGGGCGATTCTTCTACTCGCCCGCGCAGCCCTCCAGGCCGAGCGCCTGCTCATAGAAACGCGCCATGCGCTCCGGGTCGGCGACGTACGCCAGCATTCCGCTGGCGAGCCTGTCGCCTACACCTGCCAATCGAGCCGCAGCCCGGATTCGAACGTACGCCTCTCCCCGCTCAGCGGGTCGTCGAAGCGCAGCCCCCTGGCCAGCAGCTTGAGCGGCCGCCGGTAATCGTCGGGGCTGTCCTCGGCGTCCAGCAGCTCGGGATAGAACCCGTCGTTCTGGATACCCGCGCCGAGTGCCGCGAGGTGCACGCGCAGCTGGTGCTTCTTGCCGGTCACCGGATGCAGCCGGTAGCGCCACCAGCGGCCGTTGCGCTCGGCGACCTCGATGCGCGTCTCGCTGTTCGGCTCGCCCTCGCCTTCGCGCATGCGGAAGAACGGCTCGCCGGGCACCAGGCGGGTCCTGCGCAGCAACGGGAAGTCCAGTCGCGGCAAGGCCGGAGCGATCGCTTCGTAGTACTTGTCGATGCGCCGCTCGCGGAACAGCGCCTGGTAGCGCCCGCGGCTGCCGGGATTGGTCGAGAACAGCACCAGCCCGGCGGTATGCCGGTCGATCCGATGCAGCGGCACCAGGTCGCGATTGCCGGTGCTGCGGGCCAGCCGCGCCAGGAGCGTCTGCTCGACATAGCCGCCGGCCGGCATCACCGGCAGGAAGTGCGGCTTGTCCGCCACCAGCAGATGCTCGTCGCGGTACAGGATGCGCGCCTCGAAAGGGATCGGCGCCTCCGCCGGCAACTCGCGGAAGTAGTGCACACGCAGGCCTTCGCGATACGCCGCCTGCGGGCCCAGCGCACGCCCCTCGGCGTCCAGCACCCGGCCCCGCTGCATGCGCGCCAGCCAGGTGTCGCGGTCGATGGCCGGGAAACGCGCGCAGAGACAATCGAGCACGGTGCTCCAGGGGCCGGCCGGCAGATGCAGGGTGCTGGCGCGGAGACTGGCGTCGGGCAAGGAAGGAGACGACATGCGGCAACTCGGGAAGGACGGGCGAACATTAGGCCGCAGCGCGGCGCACAGGTCAAAGCGCGCCGGAGCGAAACGAAGAAACCGCCCGAGGGCGGTTTCTTCCGTGATCCAGGGATCGAATCAGGCGGCGCTCGCCTTGCGCTCCTCCGCCAGGCAGGCGGCGGCGGTGAACAGCACGTCAGTCGAGGAGTTCAGCGCCGTCTCCGCGGAGTCCTGGAGAATCGCGATGATGAAGCCTACCGCTACCACCTGCATCGCCACCTCGCTGGGAATCCCGAACAGGCTGCAGGCCAGCGGGATCAACAGCAGCGAGCCGCCGGCCACGCCGGATGCGCCGCAGGCGCAGACCGACGCCACCACGCTGAGCAGGATCGCGGTCGGTACGTCCACGGCGATGCCCAGGGTATGCACCGCTGCCAGGGTCAGCACGGTGATGGTGATCGCTGCGCCGGCCATGTTGATGGTCGCGCCCAGCGGGATCGACACCGAATAGGTGTCTTCGTGCAGGCCCAGGCGCTCGCAGAGCTGCAGGTTGACCGGGATATTGGCTGCCGAGCTGCGGGTGAAGAACGCGGTCATGCCGCTTTCGCGCAGGCAGGTCAGCACCAGCGGATAGGGATTGCGGCGGATCTTCAGGAACACGATCAGCGGGTTGACCACGAAGGCCACGAACAGCATGCAGCCGAGCAACACCACCAGCAGGTGGGCATAGCCTTTCAGGGCCTCGACGCCGGACTCGGCGAAGGTCGAGGCGACCAGGCCGAAGATGCCCAGCGGGGCGAAGCGGATCACCACCTTGACGATCAGCGAGACGCCGTTGGACAGCTCGGAGAGCAGGTTGCGGGTGGTATCGCTGGCGTGGCGGAAAGCGATGCCGAGGCCGATGGCCCAGGCCAGGATGCCGATGAAGTTGGCCGAGATCAGGGCGTTGACCGGGTTGTCCACCACGCTCAGCAGCAGAGACTGGAGCACCTCGGCGATACCGCCCGGAGGCGACATCTCGCCCGGATGGCTGGCCAGCACCAGGCTCGAGGGGAAGGCGAAGCTGGCGATCACCGCCACCACCGCGGCGCTGAAGGTGCCGACCAGGTACAGCAGCAGGATCGGCCGGATATGGGTCTGCTGGCCTTGCCTGTGGTTGGCGATGGATGCCATCACCAGGACGAACACCAGTACCGGCGCGACGGCCTTCAGCGCGGAAACGAAGACCTTGCCGATGAAGCCGACCTTGAGCGCTGCGGCCGGGAAGAAGCTGGCGAGCAGCAGGCCGGCGATCAGGCCGACGATGATCTGGCCCACCAGGCTGGTACGCGTCAGCAGATGAAGCAGGGGACGTTCAGGGTATGTCATGCAGATTTCTACTCTTATAGGTGTGTCGAAGGCCGGCCCAGGCAGCTTCCATGCCGAACGACCCTGTGCCGTTCCGCCCCCGCGAAGGGATGGTTCGAGCGAGCCGGGTAGTCTAGGGAAGGACGCGCAGCACCACAGGAAACACCGACCAGCGGATACCGGGCTCCCCCGCCACGGCCATCGAACCGGATCGGGACGGCGTGGATTCTAGCCGTGTCTGCGCTTTTTGGGGGCGTCCAATTCTGTCTGGATTCGGACATGTCGTCGCAGGTGCATTGCCAGCCGGGAGGCCGGAAACCCCTGTGAAAAGGAGGGAAAACGCGGAATTCGCTGTCTGCAGATAGCCAAAGCCCGCCGTGAGGCGGGCTTCAGATGGGGGGCTAGTCCGTTAGCCATGGGTCCATGATTGACCCGTCACCGTGAAAATTTCGTGAAGATTACCAATCTTTTTCCTTCACTTTTTCGCTGAATCCATTCACCGCTCGCCTCACTGGGTCGGACTCAGTTCGCTCTCCTGGAAGCGCGGCGGCGGACGGCTGAAGCTGCGGGTCAGGTAGAACAGGTAGCCGAAGCCCAGCCCGGCCCAGATCAGCCCCATCACCAGCGAGGTGCTTTCCAGGTTGAGCCAGAGCACCGCGACGATGGCCGCGCCGAGCAGCGGCAGGACCAGGTAGTGGAAATGCTCCTTGAGGCTGCGGTTGCGCCCGCCGCGCACATAGAAATGCACGATCACCGAGAGATTGACGAAGGTGAAGGCCACCAGGGCGCCGAAATTGATCAGCGCGGTCGCCGTCACCAGGTCGAAGGAGATCGCCGAGAGCGCCACCATGCCCACGATCAGCACGTTGATCGACGGCGTACGCCATTTCGGATGGACGAAGCCGAAGATCCGCTCCGGCAGCACGTTGTCCCGCCCCATCACGTACAGCAGGCGCGACACGCTGGCCTGGGAGGCCAGGCCAGACGCCAGGGTATTGATGAAGGTGGCGCAGAGGAAGATCGACTGGAACAGCTTACCGCCGACGTACAGGGCGATTTCCGGCAACGCCGCGTCAGGCTCCTTGAAGCGGACGTTGGTCGGGAAATAGGACTGCAGGAAATACGACACGGTGATGAAGATCACCCCGCCGTACAGCGCGGTGAGGAAGATCGCCCGCGGGATCACCTTGGCGGCGTCGCGGGTTTCCTCGGACAGCGTGGTCACCGCGTCGAAACCGAGGAAGGAAAAGCAGAGGATCGTCGCCCCCGCCACCATCGCCGAGAGATGCGCGTGCTCGGAGAAGAACGGCTGGGTGCTGAGCACCGTGGCGGTCCCCTCCCCGTTGTTCAGGCCATGGATCACCAGGCCGATGAAGACCACGATGATCGCCAGCTGGACCAGCACGAAGACGGTGTTGAAATTGGCGACCAGGTTCACGCTCTTGATGTTGATGAGGGTCATGATCAGCACGAACATCACCACCCAGACCCATGGCGCGACCTCGGGGAACAGTGCGGTCAGGTAGATCTTCGCCAGCAGCGCGTTGATCATCGGCAGGAACAGGTAGTCCAGCAGCGACGACCAGCCGACCATGAAGCCGACATGGGGATTGATCGCCCGTTGCGCGTAGGTATAGGCCGAGCCTGCGGTGGGGAACTGGCGGACCAGCTTGCCGTAGCTGATTGCGGTGAACAGCACGCCGGCGAGGGCCAGCAGGTAGGCGGTGGGCACGTGTCCCTGGGAAATCCCGGATACGATGCCGAAGGTGTCGAAGACGGTCATCGGGGTCAGGTAGGCCAACCCGATCATGACGATCTGCCACAGCTTGAGGGACTTGCGAAGCTGGGTTCGTTCTGCGGTGGGGGGAGGATTCGACATGGGTATGCTTGCCTCGATTTCTTCTTTTTCTAATGCACAGCAAAGAAAGGCGGACGGGCGGAAACCGCAGGCTTGCCGCCGTCTACCTTCAGCAAGGGTGGGAACCTCGACGGAAGAACGGGCGGGCGGCGCCGGACCGGAGCCGCCCGCCCATGCTCACACGGTGTGCAGGTACCAGTTGTACTCGAGGTCGGAGATCGAGTACTCGAACTCCTCCAGCTCGCTTTCCTTGCAGGCGACGAAGATGTCGATGTACTTCGGATCGATGTACTTCGCCAGGATCTCGCTGTCGTCCAGTTCGCGCAGGGCGTCGCGCAGGTTGTTCGGCAGGCTCGGCTCCAGCTGCTCGTAGGAGTTGCCTTCGATCGGGGCACCCGGCTCGACCTTGTTGGTCAGCCCGTGGTGCACCCCGGCAAGCACCGAGGCCAGCAGCAGGTAGGGGTTGGCGTCGGCGCCGGCGACGCGATGTTCCAGGCGTACCGCGTCCGGGCTGCCGGTGGGCACACGCAGGGCCACGGTGCGGTTGTCCAGGCCCCAGCTCGGCGCGTTCGGCACGTAGAACTGCGAACCGAAGCGGCGGTAGGAGTTGACGTTCGGGCAGAGGAAGGCCATGGAGGCCGGCAGGGTCTCGAGCACGCCGCCGATCGCATGGCGCAATGCGGCGTTCTGCTCGGGATCCTCGCTGGTGAAGATGTTGTTGCCGTGCTTGTCGAGCAGCGAGATGTGTACGTGCAGTCCGTTCCCGGCCTGGCCCGGATAGGGCTTGGCCATGAAGGTGGTGTCCATCTCGTGGTCGTAGGCGATGTTCTTGATCAGGCGCTTGAGCAGCACCGCATAGTCGCAGGCCTTCATCGGGTCGGCGACGTGATGCAGGTTGACCTCGAACTGCGCCGGTGCGGATTCGGCGACGATGGCGTCGGCCGGGATGCCCTGGGCGCGGGCGCCGTCGATGATGTCCTGGAGGCACTCGACGTATTCGTCGAGGTCGTCGATGGAGTACACCTGCACCGACTGCGGACGCTTGCCGGAGATCGGCGAGCGCGGCGGCTGCGGCCGGCCGTTCACGTTCTCCTGGTCGATCAGGTAGAACTCCAGCTCGAAGGCGGCGACGATGGTCAGTTCCATCTCGGTGAACCTGGCCACCACCTGGCGCAGGACTTCGCGGGGGTCGGCGAAGAAGGGATCACCTTCCAGCTCATGCATGGTCATCAGCAGTTGCGCGGTCGGGCGCTTCTGCCAGGGTTCCATGGAGAGGGTGCCGGGGATCGGGTAGCAGATCCGGTCGGCGTCGCCGATGTCGAGACCCAGGCCGGTACTCTCTACGGTGGAGCCGGTGATATCGAGGGCGAACAGGGAAGCGGGAAGGTTGATACCTTTTTCGAAGACTTTGGGCAGACTGTTGCGTTCGATTCGCTTGCCGCGAACCACGCCATTCATGTCTGAAATCAGAAGGTCGACGAACTGGACCTCGGGATGTTCCTGAAGGAACAGGCTCGGCTCAGTGAGCTGAACGGCACGCAGGGGTACCGACATGATGCAACACCTTTTTTGTTAAAAATTTCAATCATGCGGGGGCTGGAGCCAGAGTCAATCGGAAAGCCAATTTGTTGTCAATAGCCCTCTCGTCGCCCTCGCGGACGGCGAAATGGCCGTAGACAGGGCCTTCCAGAGCATCGCGAAAGCGGCCAAAGCCAGGCCAGGCAAGGTGTTCAACCTGGTGCAGCAGATATTTTACAGGCTCCGTTGTACGAAAAATTGAACAAGGCTAAGCTGTGCCAACCCTACAACAGCAATAAACCGGGTGTTCCATGTCCTACCAGCCGTCCCTCGGCGCCAAGTTCTGCGGCCACAAGATCGGTCAGCATCCGCGTTAGCTCCGCTCCGGTTCTTCTCTCCCTCGATTCTTCGCAGCGCCCTCGAGCGGCCCTCGCTCGTCCGCCGCCTGCCCTGCCCGTCCTCCTTATATAAGGAAGGACACCGGCCGCTTTCGCCTGCGTGGATAACGGATACGAAGAGCAAGATCGTTCAAGCCAGCCCGATGCGCCTGCTGGCATGCTGGACCGACGTTCACCACCGCCATGCCCCCATGACTGCCCACGACCTGCCCCGCCAAGCCTTTCTCCGCGGCGCCGTCGCCATCCTCCCATTGTCCCTGGCCGTCGCGCCCTGGGGGCTGCTGGCGGGATCGATGGCCATCGAAGCCAACCTCACCCCGGCCGAGGGCCAGGGCCTGTCCGCCATCGTCTTCGCCGGCGCCGCCCAGTTGGTGGCGATCGGCATGCTCAAGGGCGGTGCCGGGTTCTTTTCGATCATCTTCACCACCCTCCTCCTGACCTCGCAGCACCTGCTCTACGGCATGAGCTTGCGGCCGGTCCTGTCGCCTCTGCCGGGACGCTGGCGGATCGGCCTGGGCTTCCTGCTCACCGACGAGTTCTTCGCCCTCGCCAGCCAGCACGACCGGCGCAACTTCAACCGCTGGTACGCCCTCGGCGTCGGCCTGACCTTCTATATCGCCTGGAACCTGTTCACCCTCGCCGGCATCCTGCTTGGCCGCAGCATTCCCGGTCTCGAACACCTGGGCCTGGATTTCTCCATCGCCGCCACCTTCATCGCCCTGGTCGCGCCGCTGGTGCGCAACGTACCGACGCTGGTCTGCGTGGCCACCTCGCTGTTCTGCTCGGTGCTGTTCAGCCACTGGCAATGGAGTTCGGCGCTGGTCCTCGCCGGCCTCGCCGGGATGGCCGCCGGTTTCGTCTGCAACAAGCTGTATCGGGAGGCGCCATGGTCTGGGCAGTGATCTTCGGCATGGGCGCGATCGTCTTCCTCAACCGCTACCTGTTCCTCGAACCGCGCCTGCCGATCCGCCTCGGCAGCAACCTGCGGCAGTTCCTCGGTTTCGCCGTGCCCGGCATGCTCACCGCCATCTGCGGCCCCATCGTGTTCATGTCCGAGGGCCGCATCGACCTCGGCTACGACAATCCCTACCTGGTCAGCGGCGCAGTCACCGTGGCGCTGGTGCTCTATACCCGCAATACCCTGGCGAGCATGCTGCTGGGCATGGCGTTCTTCTTCCTGTTCAAGTGGTGGCTGATTTGATCGATGTCAGTCGCTGACGGCATGACCTCTGCATGCAGCCCCTTGCAGGGTTCATACAAACTCGCGGCTGGCGGCTATATGGCCCACCAGATGCTCCGGAGCAGCCGCTATCCGGCTGACAGCCAGGCTACTATCGATGCAGTACCTGATAGCAACCATCTCCCTTCTATCTAGCCTGGATAAACACGCGTAAACCTGGCGCCCGCCCAGGCAAAGCAATTGACGGGGAGCACTTTAGAAAATCACCCGAAAATAATGACGATAGTCACAGTGACCGCCATCCTCCCGCTCGACGGCTTTCACCTTGAACTGCTTTGCCCCCAGCAACTCCAAGACACGAACCAGTTGATCATGGCTGAATATCTGTGTATGCCCGATTGCTGGAACTCCGCGAGAGTCAGTCACCAACAGTAGCTCACCGCCCGTCCTCAACCTGCCCACACAGTCAATCAGGAACTGGATCCAGTCGGCCGTATGGTCAAGCACATTTGAGCAAACGACGAAATCGAAAGCACTCTCTATATCGGCAACACCATCCCTTATATAACAAGAAGAACCTCTTTCCCCGAGAATCGAGAATGGAAGGTTCTCTGCATACAGCCCCATCAATGAGTCCTGGGCAGTCACTGTCACGCCTTCGACCTTCTCGAAAAAGCCGATCGGCCCACTACCTACTTCCAAAACCTTACCTTCAAAACCTTCGTAGCGATAATGCGAGGAGCCGTACGTGAACCCCATCTTCCCAAGAAACCACATTGCATCCTTATGCCGGGCCTCTTGTAGTTCCTCGACAGACAGATGGCGATAGGGCCATTTATCCTTCCAGAAAGAAAGCTCGTACTCCTGGGAATGTATCCACTGCTCCGGATCTGCAGACGCAACGCTGCGTACGTCAGGAGCAGTTTCAACCCTACGGGACACCGACGAGAATTCGCCTGCACCACTGCCACGCTCTTCGATACACACTAGAGGAGTGCCACTCGAACGACGGCGTTCCCAGAAACCGGATAAAAATTTCACCCTAAAAACCTCCCTGCTCATTGATACCCTTGCCCATCGGACTAAAAGATAAAAGCCGAAACTTGCCGACAACCAAACAACAACTCGCCCTCTATCTCAGCGCCCCAGCAAAAATCTTCCCCTCAGGAAGCCGCCAAACAGCACTGCCCGAGGAAAAACTAACAAAGAAAATTTATAAATAATGTAAGAACAATCCTTTTTGCTAGAGGAAATAGTTACATAGACATAATTGAGGAGAAGATGGAGAAACGAGCGGAAAACCGCGCTCTCCGATCCGCCTAGAGGAGACCCGTTGCGATGACGCTCCAGTCCCCTTCTCGTCCAGATGAAGCGCTGAAAGGGGCCTCCTCCGCAACGAAGAACGAGGGTTCATGCGCCACGGGAATGAACTCGCGAAGAAAGGTCGCTTGGCGCGGACGTGCTTTGGGCCGAAGATCGGGGCAACCACAACGTGCGCAGCGAGGCCCTCATGTCCGACTCCCTTCCCCAGCGCAACGGCGGGCAAATCCTGGTAGAGGCATTGCGGCGCAATGCCGTCGATACCGTCTACTGCATCCCCGGGGAAAGCTACCTGCCGGTGCTCGACGCGCTGCACGACGCCGACGGCATCCGCACCGTCGTCACCCGCCACGAGGGTGCCGCCTCGAACATGGCCGATGCCTACGGCAAGCTGACCGGCCGACCAGGCATCTGCTTCGTCACCCGCGGCCCCGGTGCCACCCATGCGGCGAATGGCGTGCACACGGCGCAGCAGGACTCGACGCCGATGATCCTGTTCGTCGGCCAGGTGGAAAGCGCCTTCAAGGGCCGCGAGGCGTTCCAGGAAGTCGACTACGTGCAGATGTTCTCGGGCCTGGCCAAGTGGGCCGTGGAAATCGACCGTATCGAACGCATCCCGGAGATCGTCGGCCGCGCCTTCAGCGTCGCCACCTCGGGCCGACCGGGTCCGGTCGTGGTCGCCCTGCCCGAGGAAATCCTCTTCGGTTCCGCGCAGGTCGCCGATGCGCCGGAGCCAAGGGTGCTTCCGGGGCGGCCGGGCGCCACGGCGATGGCGGAACTGCGCGAACTGCTGGCGAACGCCAGGCGCCCCCTGCTGGTACTTGGCGGCAGCGGCTGGGACAGTGCCGCCAGGAAACGGCTAGGCGCCTTCGTCGAGGCCAATGGCCTGCCGGTGGCCACCTCGTTCCGTCGCCAGGACCTGTTCGACAACCGTGACCCGCACTACGCCGGACAACTGGGCTTCGGCGCGGCGCCGGCGCTATTGGAGCGGCTGCGCCAGGCCGACCTGCTGCTGGTGGTCGGGGCGCGCCTGGGCGAAACGCCGAGCGCTGGCTACAGCCTGGTGCGTAGTCCGGCCCCCGCGCAGACGCTGATCCACGTGCATCCGGACAGCGCGGAACTGAACCGCGTCTACCTGGCGCGACTGCCGATCCAGGCCACCCCGTGTGCCTTCGCCGAGGCCCTGGCCGACCTCGCGCCGTTGCCCTCGAGCACTTGGCAGGACTGGCGCGAAGCCGCCCATGCCGATTACCTGGCCTACTCGACCCCGGCCGCGAGCGACCCCGCCATCCAGGGCGTCGACCTGGCGTCCGTGGTCGCGTACCTCAGCGAAAACCTGCCGGACGACGCGGTGATCGCCAACGGTGCCGGCAACTATGCCGTCTGGGTGCATCGCTTCTACCGCTATCGCCAGGCCCGCACGCAGTTGGCGCCGACCAACGGCGCCATGGGCTACGGCCTGCCCGCCGCGATCGCCGCCAGCCTGCGCGATCCGCAGCGCAGCGTGGTGTGCTTCGCCGGCGACGGCTGTTTCATGATGTATCCGCAGGAGCTGGCGACCGCCGCGCAGTTCGGCGCGACGCCGGTGGTGATCGTGGTCAACAACGGCATGCTCGGCACCATCCGCATGCATCAGGAACGCGAATATCCCGGGCGGGTATCCGCCACCCGCCTGGACAACCCCGACTTCGTCGCCCTGGCGCGAGCCTTCGGCGCCCACGCCGAACGAGTGGAATGCAGCGCCGACTTCCCCGCCGCGTTCCGCCGCGCCCGCGAAAGCGGACGCCCGGCGCTGCTGGAGCTGCTGACCGACCCACGCCAGATCACGCCGCAGGCGCGCCTCGCCTGAGGCGTCCTCAGCCGGCGCGGAAGGCGATCCAGGCCTGGTAGCCCACGGCCTGGAAATAGCGGCTGGGCAGGACGAAGCCGGTGTCTTCCAGCAGTTCGCCGAGGCGCTGCTCGGACAACGGATCGAAATCCTCGCGCAAGCGTTGCAGCATGCCGTCGCTGTCCTCCGGGGAAAGCCCGGCCAAACGGCAGGCCTCGGCCTGCACCGGGCGTTCGAAGGCGTCCCGGGCTTCCATCAGGTTGGCCAGCAGCAACGGCGCCGCTGGCGCCAGACGCTCGGCGACCGCCTCGAGGAAGCGCCGCTTGGCCTGGTCGCCGCGCAGGAAATGCAGCACCAGCAGGACCAGCGCCGCATCGCAAGGCGGCGCAGGCGGTAGCCCGGCGACGTCGCCGCAGTGCAGCTCGATCCGCTCCAGCAGGCCGAGCCTGGCGCAGCGCTGGCGGGCCAGGGCGAGCATGTCGGCCGACAGGTCCGCCGCGACGAAACGCCAGCCTGGACGCAACCCGGCCAGCTCCGCCAGTTCGCCGCCGGCGCCGCAGCCGACGCTGAGCAGGCGCGCCCGTTCCGGCAGACGGGCCAGCAACTGCGCGCGACTGAGCAGGTGCAGCAACTCGTAGCCCGGCAACAGGCGGCCGATCCGCGTCTCGTAGCCGTCCGCCTGTTTCCCGACGAAGCGGCCCATCAGTCGAACACCTTGCCCAGGCGCCAATAGCCCATCAGGGTCAGATGACGCTTGTCGATACCGCGCTCCTGCACCAGGTAGCGCCGGATCGCCATCACCGCCGCCGACTCGCCGGCGACCCAGGCGTAGAAACTGCCGCTCTCGGGGCTCGCCAGTTCCCAGAGGATCTCCTCGTCGATATCGATGTCCTCCAGCTCCTGGGCCGCACCACCCGCCACCTCGCGCTCCGGCAGCCGCGCCTGGCGCGCCGCCTCGATCATCCGCTCGCCGTTGCGCGAATGGATGCCGGCCTGGTGGCGCGGCAGCCAGTGCAGGCGCGCACCGGGAATCGCCGGCAGGTCGAGGATATCGGCTTCTCCCGGCACTTCGAGAAAGGCCTCGACCACCGGCGGCTCGGCTTCGCCGGCCAGCTCCTCGAGAATTCCCGCCACCGCGGGCAAGGCGGTTTCGTCGGCGATCAGCAGGATATGGCGGACGCCAGCCGGCGGCTTCCATTCGTAGCCGCCGGGGTCATCGCCGTATTGCCGGTTGGGCGCGGCCAGTTGCAGGCGGTCGCCGATCCGCGCGTGGGTCGCCCAGGCCGAGGCCGGGCCGTTCTCGCCGTGGAGGACGAACTCCACGTCGACCTCCTCCTGCTCGGCGCGCAGCGCACGGATGGTGTAGGTACGCATCGGCGGCCGGCGAGCCGGCTCGACGCTGCGATAGGCCTGGTACCACTCGCTGCCACCGGGCAGGCTGGGCGGCTGGCCGCTGGCATCGGGGAAGAAGATCTTGATCCGCTGGTCGGCGGCCAGGGTCTTCATCTCGGCGACCTCCGGGCCGCCGAAGACGAAGCGGGTCAGCGCCGGGCTGAGTTGCTCGCGGCGCTTGAGTTCGACATTGAACAGACGATAGGCGGGTTGCGACATGACGATGGTCTCCTGGTGACCGGCGCCCAGCGGCGCCGGCGGATGCATGCATCAGGCAACTCTAGCAAACAATGCGAATGATTAGCATTTGCTATTTGTGCAATCGTCGACTGCGTCGAAAGCACGACTGCCGCTCAGGCCTCGCAAGGCTCCAGCAGCTCGCAAGCGCTCTCCCCTACTCGCCTGACCGCCTGCTCGATGGCCGGGGTCGGCAACGCCGCGTAGTTCATCCGCAGGCAGTTCCGGTACTTGCCGGAAGCGGAGAAGATGCAGCCCACCGCGACTTGTACGCCGCGGTTGCGCAAGGCCTTGTCCAGGCGCAGGGTGTCGAACGCCTCGTCCAGTTCGACCCAGAGCAGGAAACCGCCCTGGGGCCGGCTGGCGCGGGTGCCCTCCGGGAAATAGCGCGCCACCCAGTCGATCATCAGGTCGCGTCCGCGCTGGTACTGGGCGCGCATGCGCCGCAAGTGCGGCTCGTAGTGGCCGTTGCCGATGAATTCGGCGATCGCCAGTTGCGGTTGCAGGGCGCTGGCGCCGGTACTGATGTACTTCATGTGCAGCACGCGGTCGGCGTAGCGCCCGGGTACCATCCAGCCGATCCGCAGGCCCGGCGCCAGGACCTTGGAGAACGACCCGCAGAGCAGCACCCGGCCATCGTCGTCGTACGACTTGATGGTGCGCGGGCGCGGATAGGTGTAGGCCAGGTCGCCATAGACATCGTCCTCGATGATCGCCACGTCGTAGCGCTGGGCCAGGGCCAGCAGCGCCCGCTTGCGCGACTCGGGCATGATGTAGCCGAGCGGGTTGTTGCAGTTCGGGGTCACCTGGATGGCCTTGATCGGCCACTGTTCCAGCGCCAGTTCGAGGGCTTCCAGGCTGATGCCGTTGACCGGATCGGTGGGGATCTCCAGGGCCTTCATGCCGAGGCCTTTCAGCGATTGCATGGCGCCATGGAAGCTCGGCGACTCCACCGCGACGATGTCGCCCGGTTCGCACACCGCGCGGATGCTCACCGACAGGGCCTCGTGGCAGCCGGTGGTGATCACCACGTCGCTGGCGGTGGCCCGACAGCCGGAGTCCACCAACAGGCGGGCGACTTCCTCGCGCAGCAACGGCGAGCCGTGGATCCCGTCGTAGGCCAGCGCACGGGCGTCGGCGTGGCGGTTGAGCCGGGCCAGGCTGCGGGTCAGCGGTTTCAGCGAAGGGCTGGAGATGTCCGGCATGCCACGGCCGAGCTGGACCACGTCCGGCCGCGGTACCGTGCTGACCAGGGCCAGCACCTGCTCCCATTGCGAGATTTCCACCGGCCGCTGGGCCAGGCGGGCGATCGCCGGCAGCGGCGGCATCTGTCGCGCGACCGGTACGAAATAGCCGGACTTCGGCCGCGGCTCGGCCAGCCCGCGATCTTCCAGCAGCCTGTATGCCTGTTGCACGGTGCTCAGGCTGACGCCGTGCTCGATGCTCATGGCCCGCACCGAGGGCAGCCGGTCGCCCGGACGGTAGAGGCCCTGTTCGATGCGCGAACCGAGGGTCTCGGCGAGTTGCAGATAAAGGGTCATGAGCGGGACTCCAGGGTGAGCGAAAGCGGGACCGGTACAGATGGTGGCGAAATCCACCATTCAGGCCGGGGAGCGCTTGATCTGTATGCAGTCAACCCACCTTTTCTGGACCTGTACGGAACAGCGCGCGATGGCCATTCTATCTCCGTCGTCCAGCCGATCAATATGGAGTACGCAGCATGACGCGACTCAGTGCGAAATCCGAGCGCCGCCAACGCCTCGATGGCCCCTTCCCACTCACCGCGATGGACAACCTGGCGCAGGCCCTGCGTCGCGGCTATCGCCTGGCCCGGCAACGCCAGTTGACCCGGCGCGCGCTGCTGGACCTGGAAGCGGCGGAACTGAAGGATATCGGCCTGAGCGCCGAGCAGGCCCGCGAGGAAGCCTCGCTGGCGTTCTGGCAGGCGGGAAAATCCGGCGGGAGGAAGGCATGATCCGCTGTCGCAACTGTGGCGAACACCCAGCCAGCGAAGGGCATATCTGTATGGTCTGCAAGCGCCGATCCGACATCGACCCATACAAGGCGCTGATCGCCATGGCCCTGCTGGTCTACTGCGGCGTCAGCCTGGCGGCCTACCTCAAGCCGCATATGCCGTCACCGCCGCCTACCGCCGGCAGCAGCGTCCAGCCCGCCGAGGAGCTGGCCCAGCGCGCCCGCCAGGCCACCCTGGAACAGCGCGGCATCTGAAGAACGCATGCTCGGGAGGGGAGGCAGTTTGAGCCCCTCCTTCTTTTATATGCATGTGGCCGCCAGCGCGTGGCTCATTCCGCCGGATACTCCAGCGCCGCCGCGATTCGCCGATGCTGCTCGACCACCCACTCCCGCCGTACCGCCCCCCAGTCGCGGATGACATAGCCGCCCTGGTGGTTGCGCGCGCCCTCCCGCTGCTCGAACTCGCAGACGATGTCCAGTTCCTCCAGCGCGGCGATGGTGTCCTGGGCGGTACGCCGGGGCATGCCGGTGGCGGCCATGATCTCCGGCACGCTGGCGGTGCCGCTGTCGATCAGGTAGGCGACGTAGAGGCGGCGGTAGAAGCTGGACTTGGTCTTGCTGATGGTCATGGGCAGGCGTTCTCCGGGAAGGCTCAGGGAGCGAGCAGGGGCAAGGTAGTGGTGGATTTGATTTCCGACAAGGCGACGATGGAGTTCACTTCCTGGATGCCCGGCACCGCCGACAGCTTCTCGAAGAAAAAGCGTTCGTAGGATTCGATATCGCGGGTGACGATACGCAGCATGAAGTCCACCGCGCCCATCAGTACGTGGCACTCCAGCACCTCGGGAAACTGGTGCATCGCCTCGGCGAAGTCGGTGAGGTTCTTGCGCCCATGGGCGTTGAGCTTGATCTGGGCGAATACCTGGGTATTCAGGCCGATCTTCTTGCGGTCGAGCAGGGTCACCTGCTTGCGGATCACCCCCTCCTCCTTCAGGCGTTGGATGCGCCGCCAGCAGGGCGATTGGGAAAGTCCGATGCGCTCGGCGATCTCGGCGGTGGAAAGCGAGGATTCCTCCTGCAGCAAAGCGAGAATACGCTGATCGTACATATCCAGTGGAATGGACATAAATATTCCCTACAAAGAAAAATATAGGGATCAAGTATGCACGGATAGCGCAAAATCACGCAAAAACAGGAGAAAAAATCCGGCACGCCTCTGGGAGAATTTCTCTCGTCGAAACACTGCCTGGAGCGTCACATGTCAACCCTCGCCCCCCTTTTCCTGGCCAAACACCCTGACGGCGAAGAACGCCAGGTGATCCGCCCGAACGTCTGGGAAACCTCCTGCGCAGATACCGAGACCCTGTCGATCTTCCATATCGAGGGCATGGCCGACCCGGACCTGCTGTGCCGGGTGCTCAACCTGTTCGCCGTGCAGTCCTTCACCCCGGAGCGGGTTCGTGCCGACCGCGAGGACCACAAGATCCGCCTGCTGCTGACCTTCCCCGGCCTCAGCCAGCACCGCGCCAGCGTGATCGCGGAGAAACTGCGCTCGCTGGTCACCGTGCTCGCCGTCCGCCTGGAGTTCTCTCCCCATGCCGGCAAGGTCCGTCCCAGCGTCAGCGAGCCGCTGCTGGCCAGCGTCGTCTGAGCCCCTCGGGGCGGCGCGGCGGCCGCCCTGTCCACTCAGCGTCATCGGCTGGCCTTCTGGCGTTAGCCGGTCGCCCAGCCCATGGCTACAGTGCAGGTTCGCCAGGCAGCCAGAAGACTGCCGTGTGTTCCCCGATCCTGCAGAGCGTGCCCATGTCCCGACCGCGTTTCCTTCCGGATAACTTCACCCTGGCGCTGATCGCCACCGTCCTTCTCGCCACTTTCCTGCCCTGCAGCGGCCAGACCGCCGTGGTCTTCGAATGGGTGACCAACATCGGCATCGGCCTGCTGTTCTTCCTCCACGGCGCCAAGCTGTCGCGCCAGGCGATCGTCGCCGGCATGACCCACTGGCGCCTGCACCTGCTGGTGTTCGCCTGCACCTTCGTGATGTTCCCGCTGCTCGGCCTGGCGCTGAAACCGGCGCTGTCGCCGATGGTCACCCCGGAGCTGTACCTCGGCATCCTGTTCCTCTGCGCCCTGCCGGCCACGGTGCAATCCTCCATCGCCTTCACCTCGCTGGCGCGCGGCAACGTGCCGGCAGCGGTATGCAGCGCTTCCGTGTCGAGCCTGCTCGGCGTATTCCTCACCCCGCTGCTGGTCAAGCTGCTGCTCGGCGCCGAAGGCGAGACCGGCAACGCGCTGGACGCCATCGGCAAGATCACCCTGCAACTGCTGGTACCCTTCATCGCCGGCCAGGTCCTGCGGCGCTGGATCGGCGCCTGGGTGGAGCGCAACAAGCCGGTGCTGCGCTATGTCGACCAGGGCTCGATCCTGCTGGTGGTCTACACCGCCTTCAGCGCCGCGGTGATCCAGGGTCTGTGGCACGAAGTACCCTGGCTGGCGCTGCTCGGCCTGACCGTCGCCTGCTGCGTGATCCTCGCCCTGGCCCTGGTGCTGACCACAGTGCTGGCGCGACGCCTGGGCTTCAGCAAGGAAGACGAGATCACCATCGTCTTCTGCGGTTCGAAGAAGAGCCTGGCCACCGGCGTGCCCATGGCCAAGGTGCTGTTCGCCACCAGTGCGGTGGGGCCGATGGTGTTGCCGCTGATGCTGTTCCACCAGATCCAGCTGATGGTCTGCGCGGTGCTCGCGCAACGCTACGCCAGGCGCCGCGACGACGCAGCGGCGGCGCTGGCCGAGGCCCCCTCGCGCTGAGCGCGAAAATGAAAGAAGCCGGCCCTGGGGCCGGCTTCTTCGTTCAGACGCGGCTCAGCGCGTCGGCGTGCGCAGGGTGACGAACTCTTCCGCCGCGGTCGGGTGGATGCCGATGGTCTCGTCGAACGCCTGCTTGGTCGCCCCGGCCTTCATCGCCACCGCGATACCCTGGAGGATCTCGCCGGCCTCGGCGCCGACCATGTGGCAGCCCAGCACCCTGTCGTCGTGGGCATCCACGACCAGCTTCATCAGGGTCTTTTCCTGGTCGTCGGTAAGGGTCAGCTTCATCGGCCGGAAGCGGCTCTCGAAGATCTTCACCTTGTGCCCGGCGCTCAGCGCCTCCTCCTCGGTCAGGCCGACGGTGCCGATGTTGGGCAGGCTGAACACCGCGGTGGGAATCAACTTGTAGTCCACCGGACGGTACTCCTCCGGCTTGAACAGCCGCCGCGCCACCGCCATGCCCTCGGCCAGCGCCACGGGGGTCAACTGGACGCGACCGATCACGTCGCCCAGGGCGAGGATCGACGGCTCGCTGGTCTGGTAGTGCTCGTCGACCGCGATGAAGCCCTTGTCGGTCAGCTTCACTCCGGTGTTTTCCAGGCCAAGGTCATCCAGCATCGGCCGCCGCCCGGTGGCATAGAACACGCAGTCCGCCTCCAGCACCCGGCCGTCCTTGAGGGTCGCGGCCAGGCTGCCATCGGCCTGTTTGTCGATGCGGGCGATGTCGCTGTTGAACTGCAGGTCCAGGCCCTTCTTGCCCAATTCGTCGCGCAGGTGTTCGCGGACGCTGCGGTCGAAGCCGCGCAGGAACAGGTCGCGACGGTAGAGCAAGGTGGTCTCGGCGCCGAGCCCGTTGAAGATCGAGGCGAACTCGACGGCGATGTAGCCGCCGCCGACCACCAGCACACGGCGCGGCAGGCGCTCGAGGAAGAACGCCTCGTTGGAGGTGATCGCGTGTTCCTTGCCGGGAATGTCCGGCACCTGCGGCCAGCCACCGGTGGCGACGAGAATGTGCTTGGCGCTGAAACGCTGGCCGTCCACCTCGACGTTGTGCGCATCGAGCAGACGGGCGTGACCTTCGAGCAAGGTCACCCCGCTGTTCACCAGCAGGTTGCGGTAGATGCCGTTGAGCCGCTGGATCTCGCGGTTCTTGTTGCCGATCAGGGTCGCCCAGTCGAACTGCGCCTCGCCGGCGCTCCAGCCATAGGCCCGGGCCTGCTCGAAGTCCTCGCTGAAATGCGCGCCATAGACCAGCAGCTTCTTCGGCACGCAGCCGACGTTGACGCAGGTGCCACCCAGGTAGCGACTCTCCGCCACCGCGACACGGGCACCGAAGCCGGCGGCGAAGCGGGCGGCGCGTACGCCCCCTGAGCCGGCGCCGATGACGAACAGATCGAAATCGAAAGACATGTTCCTACTCCTGGATCAGATGCGTTCCAGCATAACCCATTCACCAGCGTCGGCTCCCGCCGGATCGACGCAGAAACCTGTCGAAACGGCTCAGCGCAGGGCCTGGCAGGCGATGGGCTATGCTTGTCCGTGGAGGTAAGCGCGATGTCCCCCACCCTCACCCACCTGGCGCTGCACGTCCCCGACCTCGACGCCTGCATCGCCTTCTACGAAACCTTCTGCGGCATGCGGGTGATCCACCGGCGCCCCGGCAAAGGCTCGCAGATCGTCTGGATGGCCGAACCCGGCCAGGAACAACGCTTCATCTTCGTCATCATGCCCGGCGGCCAGCCGCGCAACCTGGCCAGCGACGATTACAGTCATTTCGGCTTCGCCCTCTCCAGCCGCGCCGCGGTAGACGATCTGGCGCGCCGCGCCGAGGCCGCCGGCTGCCTGGTCTGGGCGCCGCGCGACGAGCCCTATCCGGTCGGCTACTACTGCGGCCTGCGCGATCCCGCGGGCAACTACGTGGAGTTCAGCTACGGCCAGCCGCTGGGCCCGGGTTCCGAGGCGCTGCCGATTCCCTGACCGGGCGCGGAGGCGCCGCGTGGCCCAGGCCAGGCTGGCGGGGTTATTCGCCCGACGCCAACAACGCCACGCCCGCCGACAGCTCAGGTAGGGCGGATACCCCATGGCCGTTCGCCCCATACGAAAAACGCCGCGCCCCCATCGGGGACGCGGCGTTCTTCATCGGGAACGGCGAGGCTCAGTGAGCCTTGCCGGTCTTGTAGAGGTTTTCGTAGCAGAAGTTGGTCGCCTCGATGTAACCCTCGGCGCTGCCGCAGTCGAAACGCTTGCCCTTGAACTTGTAGGCCAGCACGCAGCCGTCCTGGGCCTGCTTCATCAGGGCATCGGTGATCTGGATCTCGCCGCCCTTGCCCGGTTCGGTCTGCTCGATCAGGTCGAAGATGTCCGGGGTCAGGATGTAACGGCCGATGATCGCCAGGTTCGACGGCGCCTCTTCCGGCTTCGGCTTCTCGACCATGGTGTTCACCCGGAAGATATCGTCGCGGATCATCTCGCCGGCGATCACGCCGTACTTGTTGGTCTCTTCCGGCGGCACTTCCTGGATCGCCACGATGGAGCAGCGGAACTGGTTGTACAGCTTGACCATCTGCTTCAGCACGCTGTCGCCTTCGAGGTTCAGGCACAGGTCGTCGGCCAGGACCACGGCGAACGGCTCGTCGCCGATCAGCGGACGACCGGTGAGGATGGCGTGGCCGAGGCCCTTCATCTCCACCTGGCGGGTGTAGGCGAAGGTGCACTCGTCGATCAGCCGACGGATGCCGACCAGGTACTTTTCCTTGTCGGTGTTGCGGATCTGGTGTTCCAGCTCGTAGCTGATGTCGAAGTGGTCTTCCAGCGAACGCTTGCCGCGGCCGGTGACGATGCCGATCTCGGAAAGGCCGGCTTCCAGCGCCTCCTCCACCGCGTACTGGATCAGCGGCTTGTTCACCACCGGCAGCATTTCCTTGGGCATGGCCTTGGTGGCCGGGAGGAAACGAGTGCCGTAACCGGCGGCCGGGAAAAGACATTTCTTGATCATGAGAATCCTTCGACATGGACGAAGTATGCGGATGGCGCGCAGTCTAATCAGGCTGCGCTCGCCTTACAATGCCCGGCCCTTGAACGTCCTATGCCCTGGTAGATGAAGCCCAGTTCCGCCATCCGCGCCGGTGCGTAGAGATTCCGACCGTCGACCAACAGGGGAGTTCGCATGGATCCACGGATTTTCTGGAAGTCCGGCTGGCGGAACTGTTTCCACTCGGTCACCAGCACCAGGGCATCGGCGCCCTCGACGGCGGCGTAGGGCGAGTCGTGGAGCGTCAACTGGGCGCACGCCAGCGCGTCCGGATAGCGTGCCGCGACCCCGGCGTTGGCCACCGGGTCATGGGCCCTGACCCGCACCCCGTGGCGCAGCAGTGCCTCCAGCAGGACCAGGCTCGGCGCCTCGCGCAGGTCGTCGGTACCCGGCTTGAAGGCCAGCCCCCAGAGCGCCACCGTGCGCCCTTGCCAGCGTCCCTGGAACAGTTCGCCGAGGGTCTCGAAGAGCAGTTCCTTCTGCCGCGCGTTGCGCGCTTCCACCGCACGCAGTATCTGGCTGTCGAAGCCCTGTTGCTCGGCGCTGCGGATCAGCGCGCGGACGTCCTTGGGAAAGCACGAGCCGCCGTAGCCGCAGCCGGCGTAGATGAAATGGGTGCCGATGCGCTTGTCGCTGCCCATGCCGCGGCGCACGTCCTCGATGTCGACGCCGGTGAGGGCGCACAGCCCGGCCATCTCGTTCATGAAGGAAATCTTGGTGGCGAGGAAGGCATTGGCCGCGTACTTGCTGAACTCGGCCTCGCGACGCCCCATCAGCAGGACCCGCTCGTGATTGCGCAGGAACGGCGCGTAGAGCTGGCGCAGGGTTTCCCCGGCCTGCGCCTCGGCGCTGCCGATGATGACCCGGTCCGGGCGCCTGAAGTCGTCCACCGCCGAGCCTTCCTTGAGGAACTCCGGATTGCTCGCCACCGCCACCCGGAAGCGCTTGCGCCGGCGCGCCAGGCCCAGGCGGATGATCTCTTCGACCCGTTCGGCGGTGCCCACCGGCACGGTCGACTTGTTGACCACGATGCAGGCCTGGCGCAGTTGCGCGCCAAGTTGCTCGGCGACCACCATCACGTGGCTGAGGTCGGCCGAGCCGTCCTCGCCGCACGGCGTGCCGACGGCGATGAACACCACCTCGGCGTCGGCCAGGCCTTCCGCCAGGCTCGCGGTGAAGGTCAGGCGGGCGGCGTCCAGCTGATCGCGCAGGATGTTTTCCAGGCCCGGTTCGTAGATCGGCATCTCGCCGCGTCTCAGCCGCGCGACCCGCTCGCGGTCACGCTCCACGCAACGCACCTGGTTGCCCATCTCGGCGAAACAGGCCGCCGTCACCAGTCCCACATAGCCCGCACCAATCACGCATAGCCGCATGGCGTCGTCCTCCGCTGGCCTCGCCCTCTCTCTGCGGACGATTGCAGCCAAGCGCGGTGGCAGGCGCGTGACGCTGGCGTGAAGCTACCGTGACAGAACCCGCGCGGATGCCCGGGGTCCACCCAAGGTAGGCGGAAAAAACAGGAGGCTCCCATGTCCATCGAAATCGACTCGGAACAAGGCATCTGCAGCGTGGAGATCGAAGGCAGCCGGCATCGCGCGCCGGTCGACAGCCTGCGCATCGGTACCGACGCCGAGGCGCGCCTGTCGGTGCTCTACATCGACGGCAAGCGCCTGCACATCAGCGAGGAAGACGCCCAGCGGCTGGTGGTCGCCGGCGCCGAGGACCAGCGCAGGCACCTGATGGCGGACGATTGACGCCCTCAGGCGTCCGCCAGCAACAGGTAGGGAGAACTGCGCAGGCTGTCGAGGCCGGCGCGGAACATGCGTTCGGCGCGGTTCCAGGGATCGTCGCGCAGGCGCTCGGTCCAGGCCAGGGTGCCGCAGATGCCGTCCCAGAGCGATTGCAGATAGATGCTGGCCAGCTCGACGTCCAGCCGCGCCGGCAGTTCGCCGCGCTCCACCGCCCGGCGGATCTGCCGGAGGCCGAAGCGTTGCCCCTGCTTCTCGAGCAGCTCGCGGCGGCGCAACAGCGGCTCGTTCTCGTCGCTGCGTTCGCACTTTAGGTAGAGGATCTCCAGCACCCGCTGCACCGAACCGGGCTCGCAGCACTGGCGGAGAAAGCCCATGCCGGCGCGCAGGAGGATGTCCAGCGCCGGCACCCTGGCGTTTTCGTCGGGTACCTCGATCTGGCCGAAGGCGCGGTCGCACATCGCCAGGCAGACCTCGATCTTGTTCTTGTAGTGGCCGTAGACCGCACCGCGAGAAACCCCGGCGGCGTCCGCCAGGTCGGCCATGGCAGTAGTGCCCACGCCCTTTTCCAGGAAAACCCGCTCGGCGGCATCGAGTATGCCGTCGCGGGTTTTCTGGGATTCCTCTTTGGTTTTCCTGGCCACTGAACGTCCTCACAAGGGAAAGGCGCCGCAGATCATAAGGATATGTTACAGAAACGCCAATTAATTAATCACTCATGATTGATTATATGCTACTGTCGCGCCGCTCGTGAGTTGCGGTGCCCTTTCCCGGGCAAGCTCGCGAGTTCACGAATCGAGGGACACCCATGCACATCCAATGGACCGGCTCGCTGCGCGGGCTGCTGGCGGCCCTGGTCGCCCTATTCCTGCTGGGCTGCGAAGAAGCAGCGGACACCGGGAAGACTGCGGAGGCCCCCGCCGAGGTCGGCGTGATCGTCGCCAGGCCGGCGCCTATCGGCATCACCAGCGAGCTGCCCGGACGCCTGGAAGCGTACCGCCAGGCTGAAGTGCGGGCGCGCGTCGCCGGCATCGTCACCCGTCGCCTGTACGAGGAAGGCCAGGACGTCCGCGCCGGCACCGTGCTGTTCCAGATCGACCCTGCGCCCTTGAAGGCGGCCCTGGACATCAGCCGCGGCGCCCTGGCCCGGGCCGAGGCCAGCCACGCGGCGGCGGCCGACAAGCTCAAGCGCTACGCCGACCTGATCAAGGACCGCGCCATCAGCGAACGCGAGTACACCGAAGCGCAGACCGACGCGCGCCAGGCCCTGGCGCAGATTGCCTCGGCCAAGGCCGAACTGGAGCAGGCCCGCCTGCGCCTGGGCTACGCCACGGTCACCGCGCCGATCGACGGCCGCGCGCGGCGTGCGCTGGTCACCGAAGGCGCGCTGGTCGGCGAGGACTCGCCGACACCGCTGACCCGCGTCGAGCAGATCGATCCGATCTACGTGAACTTCTCCCAGCCGGCCGGCGAAGTCGCCGCCATGCAGCGGGCGATCCGCGAAGGCCAGGTGAAGGGTGTCGCCGACAAGGACATCGCCGTGCGCCTGGTCCTGGCCGACGGCAGCGAGTACCCGCTGGCCGGCGAGCTGCTGTTCTCCGACCTGGCGGTCGACCCCGGCACCGACACCATCGCCATGCGTGCCCTGTTCCGCAATCCGCATCGCGAATTGCTGCCCGGCGGCTACGTGCAGGTGCGCCTGCAGCGCGCGGTGAACCCGCAGGCGATCACCGTCCCGCGCGACGCGCTGATCCGTACCGCCCAGTCCGCCGTGGTCAAGGTGGTCAACCCACAGGGCGTGGTGGAAGACGTGGAGGTCCGCGCCGACACCCTGCAGGGCCGCGACTGGATCATCAGCCGCGGGCTCAAGGGCGGTGAGCGGGTGATCGTCGAGAACGCCGCCCAGCATGCCGCCGGCTCCAGCGTCCAGGCGGTGGTCCGCCAGCCGGCCAGCGCCGACGCCCCCTCACCGCTGGCCGCCTCGCCGGCGGGCCAGTGACGGAGAACGCTACGAATGGCTCGTTTCTTCATTGACCGGCCGGTCTTCGCCTGGGTGATCTCCCTGCTGATCGTGCTCGCCGGGGTCCTGGCGATCCGCTTCCTGCCGGTCGCCCAGTACCCGGACATCGCGCCGCCGGTGGTCAACGTCAGCGCCAGCTATCCCGGCGCCTCGGCCAAGGTGGTCGAGGAAGCGGTGACCGCGATCATCGAGCGCGAGATGAACGGCGCGCCCGGCCTGCTCTACACCAAGGCCACCAGCAGCACCGGCCAGGCTTCGCTGACCCTGACCTTCCGCCAGGGCGTGAACGCCGACCTCGCCGCGGTGGAAGTGCAGAACCGCCTGAAGATCGTCGAGTCGCGCCTGCCCGAATCGGTGCGGCGCGACGGCATCTACGTGGAGAAGGCGGCGGACAGCATCCAGCTGATCGTTACCCTTACCTCCTCCAGCGGCCGCTACGACGCCATGGAGCTGGGCGAGATCGCCTCGTCCAACGTGTTGCAGGCGCTGCGCCGGGTGGAGGGCGTGGGCAAGGTCGAGACCTGGGGCGCCGAGTACGCCATGCGCATCTGGCCCGACCCGGCCAAGCTGACCTCGATGAACCTCAGCGCCAGCGACCTGGTCAACGCCGTGCGCCGGCACAACGCCCGCCTCACCGTGGGCGACATCGGCAACCTCGGGGTCCCCGACTCGGCGCCGATCAGCGCCACGGTGAAGGTCGACGACACCCTGGTGACGCCCGAGCAGTTCGGCGAGATTCCGCTGCGCATCCGCGCCGACGGCGGCGCGATCCGCCTGCGCGACGTGGCCCGCGTCGAGTTCGGCCAGAGCGAGTACGGCTTCGTCTCGCGGGTCAACCAGATGACCGCCACCGGCCTGGCGGTGAAGATGGCGCCCGGCTCCAACGCGGTGGCCACCGCCAAGCGCATCCGCGCCACCCTCGACGAGCTGTCGCGCTACTTCCCGGAGGGCGTGAGCTACAACATCCCCTATGACACCTCGGCGTTCGTCGAGATCTCGATCAGGAAGGTGGTCAGCACCCTGCTCGAGGCGATGCTGCTGGTGTTCGCCGTGATGTACCTGTTCATGCAGAACTTCCGCGCCACCCTGATCCCGACGCTGGTGGTGCCGGTGGCCCTGCTCGGCACCTTCACGGTGATGCTCGGCCTGGGCTTCTCGATCAACGTGCTGACCATGTTCGGCATGGTCCTGGCGATCGGCATCCTGGTGGACGACGCGATCATCGTGGTGGAGAACGTCGAGCGGCTGATGGCCGAGGAAGGCCTGTCGCCGCACGACGCCACGGTCAAGGCGATGCGCCAGATCAGCGGTGCCATCGTCGGCATCACCGTGGTGCTGGTCTCGGTATTCGTGCCGATGGCGTTCTTCAGCGGCGCGGTGGGCAACATCTACCGCCAGTTCGCGGTGACCCTGGCGGTCTCCATCGGCTTCTCGGCGTTCCTCGCGCTGTCGCTGACCCCGGCCCTGTGCGCCACCCTGCTGCGCCCGATCGACGCCGACCACCATGAGAAGCGCGGCTTCTTCGGCTGGTTCAACCGCGCCTTCCTGCGCCTGACCGGACGCTACCGCAACGCGGTGGCCGGCATCCTCGCCCGGCCGATCCGCTGGATGCTGGTCTACGCCCTGGTCATCGGCGTGGTCGCCCTGCTCTTCGTGCGCCTGCCGCAGGCGTTCCTGCCGGAAGAGGACCAGGGCGACTTCATGATCATGGTGATGCAGCCCGAAGGTACGCCGATGGCGGAGACCATGGCCAACGTCGGCGACGTCGAGCGCTACCTGGCGGAGCACGAACCGGTGGCCTACGCCTATGCGGTCGGCGGCTTCAGCCTGTACGGCGACGGCACCAGCTCGGCGATGATCTTCGCCACCCTGAAGGACTGGTCGGAACGCCGGGAGGCCAGCCAGCACGTCGGCGCCATCGTCGAGCGCATCAACCAGCGCTTCGCCGGCCTGCCCAACCGTACGGTGTATGCGATGAACTCGCCGCCGCTGCCGGACCTGGGTTCCACCAGCGGCTTCGACTTCCGCCTGCAGGACCGTGGCGGGGTTGGCTACGAGGCCCTGGTCAAGGCCCGCGACCAGTTGCTGGCGCGCGCCGCCGAGGACCCGCGTCTGGCCAACGTGATGTTCGCCGGCCAGGGCGAGGCGCCGCAGATCCGCCTGGACATCGACCGACGCAAGGCGGAGACCCTCGGCGTGAGCATGGACGAGATCAACACCACCCTGGCGGTGATGTTCGGCTCGGACTACATCGGCGACTTCATGCACGGCAGCCAGGTGCGCAAGGTGGTGGTCCAGGCCGACGGCGCCAAGCGCCTGGGCATCGACGACATCGGCCGGCTTCACGTGCGCAACGAGCAGGGCGAGATGGTCCCGCTGGCGACGTTCGCCAAGGCCGCCTGGACCCTCGGCCCGCCGCAACTGACCCGCTACAACGGCTATCCCTCGTTCAACCTCGAGGGCCAGGCCGCGCCGGGCTACAGCAGCGGCGAAGCCATGCAGGCGATGGAGCAATTGATGCAGGGCCTGCCCGAGGGCATCGCCCACGAGTGGTCCGGCCAGTCCTTCGAAGAACGCCTGTCCGGCGCCCAGGCGCCGGCGCTGTTCGCCCTCTCGGTGCTGATCGTGTTCCTCGCCCTGGCCGCCCTCTACGAAAGCTGGTCGATCCCGCTGGCGGTGATCCTGGTGGTGCCGCTGGGCGTGCTCGGCGCACTGCTCGGGGTGAGCCTGCGCGGTCTGCCCAACGACATCTACTTCAAGGTCGGCCTGATCACCATCATCGGCCTCTCGGCGAAGAACGCCATCCTCATCATCGAGGTGGCCAAGGACCATTACCAGGAAGGCATGAGCCTGCTGCAGGCGACCCTGGAGGCCGCGCGCCTGCGCCTGCGACCGATCGTCATGACCTCGCTGGCGTTCGGTTTCGGCGTGGTCCCGCTGGCGCTCTCCAGCGGCGCCGGTTCCGGCGCCCAGGTCGCCATCGGCACCGGGGTGCTCGGCGGGATCGTCACCGCCACGGTACTCGCGGTGTTCCTGGTACCGCTGTTCTTCCTGGTGGTCGGGCGCCTGTTCCGGTTACGCAAGGCGCCGCGCACCGGCACCTCGCCCCAGATCCCCACGGAGCAAGCCTGATGCCCCTAACGAAACTCTCGCTCCCCACCCTGGCACTGTGCGTCGGGCTGCTCGGCGCCTGCCCGCCGACGCCTCGCCAGCCGCGCGCGGCCCCCATCGTTCCGGCCAACGGCCCCGACCTTCGGGGCAAGCTGGACGACTGGCAACAGCAGTTCACCGACCCGCTGCTGCGACAGATGATCGGCTACGCGCCGGCGCTATCCGGCGCGCAAGCCTGAATTCCGCCGTCCTTTTCCCACCCTAGTCGGCCGCCGGCAGCGCTCGGCTGAAGCGGTAGAACAGGTTCGGCTCGCTGACCACGTACAGGCTGCCCCGGTCGTCCATCGCCAACCCTTCGGCCTGCGGCACGTCGTCCGTCAGGCCATGGTTGCCGCCACGCAGGGTCAGGCTGCCGAGCGGATCCCCGGCGCGATCCAGTTCGATGACCACCCGCGACTCGTCGGAAAGCACCAGCAGGTGATCGCTGGCCTTGTCGTAGTAGAGGCTCGACAGATCGGTGAGGAACAACCCGCGATCGCGCTGCGGGTCGCCGCCGACGCTCAGGTCGAGCGCCTCGCCGCGGTCGTTGAAGAAGCCGTTTACCTCGATGATGCCCACCGGCGCCTTTTCCCGGGCCACGAACAGGCGCTCGCGCAGCGGGTCGTAGGCCAACCCCTCGAAGCCCTTGTTGCGTTTGTTTGCACTGCCCAGGGAGAACTTCCGGGCGTTGCGCGGATCGTCGATGTCGATCACCCGGGTGTCGGCGTCGACATGGATCTCCACCAGGCGTTGGCGACGCTCCTCGGCGACCACGTAGACGCCGGGCCGGATGTACTCGATAGCCTCCGGATCCTGGAAACCGCGCAGGGGGATGCGTCGCAACAATTCGCCGTCCAGCGACAGCTCGAGGAAATGCGGGTCCTGGTTGGTCACGCTGACCAGGCTGCGCCGGCTGGGGTCGAAGGACAGCGCCGAGACGTTGGACTCCGCGCCCAGCACGCGGGCTTCGATATCGACCCGATAGTCGGCCAGGCGCAGGGCGTTCTCGCGCGCAACATCGCCGCCGTAGCGCTGCTCCAGCTTGAACCAGATGCGCTCGAACGCGCGCTGCTGCTGACCCGCCACCAGCAGCGCAAGCAACGCGGCGAGCAGGCAAGCCAGCAGTGTCCTGTAGGTCATCAGCCGACTCATCGTTACGACTCCTCCGAGAAACACAGTGTTCGGCGAAGCAGAACAGAGCCATCCGTGCCCTTTCATGAGGCGCCGATTAAATATTTCTGACAAGTATCTTTCACGGCTGTCATTTTTCCCCCGTTCCAGGCGTTGACAGGATTTCGGTGCAGCTTTACGTTAACGTAAAGGTAAACAAGCAGGTGCCTGCGCATGTCCACCACCTACACCATCTCCGATCTCGCCCGCGAACTGGACATCACCACCCGTGCCATCCGCTTCTACGAGGAGCAAGGCCTGCTCTCCCCCGAGCGACGCGGCCAGGAACGCATCTATTCGCCGCGCGACAAGGTCAGCCTGAAGCTGATCCTGCGCGGCAAGCGCATCGGTTTTTCCCTCGCCGAATGCCGCGAACTGATCGAGCTCTACGACCCGGACCCGAGCAGCGGCAACCAGAAGCAGTTGAACACCATGCTGGAGAAGATCGCCGAGCGCCGCGCCCAGCTGGAACAACAGTTGCTGGACATCGAACAGATGCAGCTGGAACTGGATACTGCCGAGGAGCGCTGTCGAGCTGCGCTGATCAAAAGCTATAACAAACAACCAGTTGCAACATAAACCTCATTCGAAGCTTTAAACCGGACAAGCACAATTACAGGTGAAAGCATGACCTATCCCAGCCTCAACTTCGCCCTCGGCGAAACCATCGACATGCTCCGCGACCAGGTCCGCAGCTTCGTCACCGCCGAACTGCAGCCGCGCGCCGCGCAGATCGACCAGGACAACCAGTTCCCCATGGACATGTGGCGCAAGTTCGGCGAGATGGGCCTGCTCGGCATCACCGTCGACGAGGAGTACGGCGGTTCGGCGCTGGGCTACCTGGCCCACGCCGTGGTCATGGAAGAGATCAGCCGGGCCTCGGCCTCGGTGGCGCTCTCCTATGGCGCGCATTCCAACCTCTGCGTCAACCAGATCAAGCGCAACGGCAACGCCGAACAGAAGGCCCGCTACCTGCCGGCCCTGGTATCCGGCGAACACATCGGTGCGCTGGCGATGAGCGAACCCAACGCCGGCTCCGACGTGGTCTCGATGAAGCTGCGCGCGGACCGGGTCGGCGACCGCTTCGTTCTCAACGGCAGCAAGATGTGGATCACCAACGGTCCCGACGCCCATACCTATGTGATCTACGCCAAGACCGACGCGGACAAGGGCGCGCACGGGATCACCGCGTTCATCGTCGAACGCGACTGGAAAGGCTTCAGCCGCGGGCCGAAGCTGGACAAACTGGGCATGCGCGGCTCGAACACCTGCGAACTGATCTTCCAGGACGTCGAGGTGCCCGAGGAGAACGTCCTCGGCGCGGTCAACGGCGGGGTCAAGGTACTGATGAGCGGCCTCGACTACGAGCGCGTGGTGCTTTCCGGCGGCCCGGTGGGAATCATGCAGGCGTGCATGGACGTGGTGGTGCCGTACATCCATGACCGCCGCCAGTTCGGCCAGAGCATCGGCGAATTCCAGCTGGTCCAGGGCAAGGTGGCCGATATGTACACCGCCCTCAACGCCAGCCGCGCCTACCTGTACGCCGTGGCCGCCGCCTGCGACCGCGGCGAGACGACCCGCAAGGACGCCGCCGGGGTGATCCTCTACAGCGCCGAGCGCGCCACCCAGATGGCCCTGGACGCGATCCAGATCCTCGGCGGCAACGGCTACATCAACGAGTTTCCCACCGGCCGCCTGTTGCGCGATGCCAAGCTCTACGAGATCGGCGCCGGCACCAGCGAGATCCGCCGCATGCTGATCGGCCGCGAGCTGTTCAACGAAACCCGCTGAAGCCTCGCTCTCCCCGGCCCTTTTCCGCCAGGGAGAGGGCATTCCATTGCATCGACAGGCGCATCGCCAGGTCGGGAGCGGGCGCCAACCGCTTCCGCCCACCTCGACACGGAGCCACCGCCATGGCCATCCTGCACACCCAGATCAATCCACGCTCCGCCGAGTTCGCGGCCAACGCCGCGACCATGCTGGAACAGGTCAACGCCCTGCGCACCCTCCTCGGCCGCATCCACGAAGGCGGCGGTAGCGCCGCCCAGGCCCGGCACAGCGCGCGCGGCAAGCTGCTGGTGCGCGAACGCATCAACCGCCTGCTCGACCCCGGCTCGCCGTTCCTCGAGCTTTCCGCCCTCGCCGCCCATGAGGTCTACGGCGAAGAGGTCGCCGCCGCCGGCATCGTCGCCGGGATCGGCCGGGTCGAAGGGGTGGAATGCATGATCGTCGGCAATGATGCCACGGTGAAGGGCGGCACCTACTATCCGCTGACTGTGAAGAAGCACCTGCGGGCCCAGGCCATCGCCCTGGAAAACCGCCTGCCATGCATCTACCTGGTGGACTCCGGCGGCGCCAACCTGCCGCGCCAGGACGAGGTGTTCCCCGACCGCGAGCACTTCGGCCGGATCTTCTTCAACCAGGCCAACATGAGTGCCCGCGGCATCCCGCAGATTGCCGTGGTGATGGGCTCCTGCACCGCCGGCGGGGCCTACGTGCCGGCGATGTCCGACGAAACCGTGATGGTGCGCGAACAGGCCACCATCTTCCTCGCCGGGCCGCCGCTGGTGAAGGCCGCTACCGGCGAGGTGGTCAGCGCCGAGGAGCTTGGCGGCGCCGACGTGCACTGCAAGGTCTCCGGGGTCGCCGACCACTATGCCGAGGACGATGACCATGCCCTGGCCATCGCCCGCCGCTGCGTCGCCAACCTCAACTGGCGCAAGCAGGGCCAGCTGCAATGCCGTGCACCGCGCGCGCCGCTGTACCCCGCCGAGGAGCTGTACGGGGTGATTCCCGCCGACAGCAAGCAGCCCTACGACGTGCGCGAAGTGATCGCACGGCTGGTGGACGGCTCCGAGTTCGACGAGTTCAAGGCGCTGTTCGGCACCACCCTGGTCTGCGGCTTCGCCCACCTGCACGGCTATCCGATCGCCATCCTGGCCAACAACGGGATCCTCTTCGCCGAGGCCGCGCAGAAAGGCGCGCACTTCATCGAACTGGCCTGCCAGCGCGGCATCCCGCTGCTGTTCCTGCAGAACATCACCGGTTTCATGGTCGGCCAGAAGTACGAGGCCGGTGGCATCGCCAAGCACGGCGCCAAGCTGGTGACCGCGGTGGCCTGCGCGCGGGTGCCGAAGTTCAGCGTGCTGATCGGCGGCAGCTTCGGCGCCGGCAACTACGGCATGTGCGGACGCGCCTACGACCCGCGCTTCCTGTGGATGTGGCCGAACGCGAGGATCGGCGTAATGGGCGGCGAACAGGCCGCCGGGGTGCTCGCCCAGGTCAAGCGCGAGCAGGCCGAGCGCGCCGGCCAGCAGCTCGGCGTCGAAGAGGAGGCGAAGATCAAGGCGCCGATCCTCGAGCAGTACGAGCACCAGGGCCATCCCTACTACTCCAGCGCGCGACTGTGGGACGACGGCGTGATCGATCCGGCGCAGACCCGCGAGGTGCTCGCCCTGGCGCTTTCCGCCGCCCTCAACGCCCCCATCGAGCCGACCGCCTTCGGCGTGTTCCGCATGTGACGAGCAGACCAGCATGAGCGAATTCCAGACCATCCAGCTTGAGATCGACCCGCGCGGCGTAGCCACCCTGTGGCTGGACCGGGCGGAAAAGAACAACGCCTTCAATGCCGTCGTGATCGACGAACTGTTGCAGGCCATCGATCGCGTCGGCAGCGACCCGCAGGTCCGCCTGCTGGTGCTGCGCGGCCGTGGCCGGCACTTCTGCGGCGGTGCCGACCTGGCCTGGATGCAGCAGTCGGTGGACCTCGACTACCAGGGCAACCTGGCCGACGCCCAGCGCATCGCCGAACTCATGACCCATCTCTACAACCTGCCCAAGCCGACCCTGGCGGTGGTCCAGGGCGCGGTGTTCGGCGGCGGGGTCGGCCTGGTCAGTTGCTGCGACATGGCCATCGGCAGCGACGAGGCGACCTTCTGCCTGTCCGAGGTACGCATCGGCCTGATCCCGGCGACCATCGCCCCGTTCGTGGTCAAGGCCATCGGCCAGCGCGCCGCGCGGCGCTATTCGCTGACCGCCGAGCGCTTCGACGGACGCCGCGCCAGCGAACTGGGCCTGCTCAGCGAAAGCTGTCCCGCCGCCGAACTGGAAAGCCAGGCCGAGGCCTGGATCGCCAACCTGCTGCAAAACAGCCCGCGCGCCCTGGTCGCCTGCAAGGCGCTCTACCATGAGGTCGAGGCCGCCGAGCTGAGCCCGGCGCTGCGCCGCTACACCGAGGCGGCCATCGCCCGCATCCGCATCAGCCCGGAAGGCCAGGAAGGCCTGCGCGCCTTCCTGGAGAAACGCACGCCCGCCTGGAGAAACGACGCATGAACCCGGACTACCGCAGCATCCAGCGCATCCTGGTCGCCAACCGCGGCGAGATCGCCTGCCGGGTGATGCGCAGCGCGCGCGCCCTCGGCATCGGCAGCGTCGCCGTGCACAGCGACATCGACCGCCACGCCCGCCACGTCGCCGAAGCCGACATCGCCGTCGACCTGGGCGGCGCCAAGCCCGCCGACAGCTACCTGCGCGGCGACAGGATCATCGCCGCCGCCCTCGCCAGCGGCGCCCAGGCGATCCACCCCGGCTACGGCTTCCTCTCGGAGAACGCCGACTTCGCCCGCGCCTGCGAGGAAGCCGGCCTGCTCTTCCTCGGACCGCCGGCGGCGGCCATCGACGCCATGGGCAGCAAGTCGGCGGCCAAGGCGCTGATGGAAGAAGCCGGCGTGCCGCTGGTGCCCGGCTACCACGGCGAAGCCCAGGACGCCGAGACCTTCCGCCGGGAAGCCGGAAGGATCGGCTACCCGGTGCTGCTCAAGGCCGCCGCTGGCGGCGGCGGCAAGGGCATGAAGGTGGTGGAGCACGAAGCCGAGCTGGCCGAGGCCCTTTCCTCCGCCCAGCGCGAGGCCAAGGCCGCCTTCGGCGACGCGCGGATGCTGGTGGAGAAATACCTGCTGAAGCCGCGCCACGTGGAGATCCAGGTATTCGCCGACAGCCATGGCCAATGCCTGTACCTCAACGAACGCGACTGTTCGATCCAGCGCCGCCACCAGAAGGTCGTCGAGGAAGCCCCCGCCCCCGGTCTCGGCGCGGAACTGCGCCGGGCCATGGGCGAGGCCGCGGTACGCGCGGCGCAGGCGATCGGCTACGTTGGCGCCGGTACCGTCGAATTCCTCCTCGACGAACGCGGCCAGTTCTTCTTCATGGAAATGAACACCCGCCTGCAGGTGGAACACCCGGTCACCGAGGCCATCACCGGCCTCGACCTGGTCGCCTGGCAGATCCGCGTCGCTCGCGGCGAGGCGCTGCCGCTGACACAGGAACAGGTGCCGCTGAACGGCCACGCCATCGAAGTGCGGCTCTACGCGGAAGACCCCGAGGGCGGCTTCCTCCCCGCCAGCGGCCGCCTGGCGCTGTACCGCGAAGCACCCGCCGGCCCCGGCCGGCGGGTCGACAGCGGGGTACGCGAAGGCGACGAGGTCTCGCCGTTCTACGACCCGATGCTGGCCAAGCTGATCGCCTGGGGCGAAACCCGCGAGGAAGCCCGCCAGCGCCTGCTGGCGATGCTGGCGGAAACCTCGGTCGGCGGCCTGCGCACCAACCTGGCATTCCTCCGCCGCATCCTCGGCCATCCGGCGTTCGCCGCCGCCGAACTGGACACCGGTTTCATCGCGCGCCACCAAGACGACCTGCTGCCGGCGCCGCAAGCGCTGCCGGAGCATTTCTGGCAGGCCGCCGCCGAAGCCTGGCTGCAGAGCGAACCGGGCCACCGTCGCGACGACGACCCGCATTCGCCGTGGAGCCGCAACGACGGCTGGCGCAGCGCCCTGGCGCGGGAGTCCGACCTGATGCTGCGCTGCCGCGACGAACGCCGCTGCGTCCGCCTGCGCCACGCCAGCCCCAGCCAGTATCGCCTCGACGGCGACGACCTGGTCAGCCGGGTGGACGGTGTCACCCGTCGCTCGGCGGCATTGCGCCGCGGACGCCAGTTGTTCCTCGAATGGGAGGGCGAACTGCTGGCCATCGAAGCCGTCGACCCGATCGCCGAGGCCGAGGCCGCCCATGCCCACCAGGGCGGTTTGAGCGCGCCGATGAACGGCAGTATCGTGCGGGTCCTGGTCGAGCCCGGCCAGACGGTCGAAGCCGGCGCCACCCTGGTGGTGCTGGAGGCGATGAAGATGGAGCACAGCATCCGCGCGCCCCACGCCGGGGTAGTGAAGGCGCTGTATTGCAGCGAGGGCGAACTGGTCGAGGAAGGCACGCCGCTGGTGGAGCTGGACGAGAACCAGGCCTGACAGCCAAGACGAGGAACAGCATGAACCTGCCGAAGAAGGTCCGCCTGGTGGAGGTCGGTCCGCGCGACGGACTGCAGAACGAGAAACAGCCGATCGAGGTGGCCGACAAGATCCGCCTGGTCGATGACCTGAGCGCCGCCGGCCTGGACTACATCGAAGTGGGCAGCTTCGTCTCGCCCAAGTGGGTGCCGCAGATGGCCGGCTCGGCCGAGGTATTCGCCGGCATCCGCCAGCGTCCCGGCGTGACCTACGCGGCGCTGGCGCCGAACCTGAAAGGCTTCGAGGCGGCGCTGGAGTCGGGGGTGAAGGAAGTGGCGGTGTTCGCCGCCGCGTCGGAAGCCTTCTCCCAGCGCAACATCAACTGCTCGATCAAGGACAGCCTGGAGCGCTTCGTACCGGTGCTGGAGGCGGCGCGCCAGCACCAGGTGCGGGTGCGCGGCTACATTTCCTGCGTGCTCGGCTGTCCCTACGACGGCGATGTCGATCCGCGCCAGGTCGCCTGGGTCGCCCGCGAACTGCAGCAGATGGGCTGCTACGAGGTGTCCCTGGGCGACACCATCGGCGTCGGCACCGCCGGCGCCACCCGCCGGCTGATCGAGGCGGTGGCCAGCGAGGTTCCCCGCGAGCGCCTCGCCGGGCACTTCCACGACACCTACGGGCAAGCCCTGGCGAACATCTACGCCAGCCTGCTGGAAGGCATCGCGGTATTCGACAGCTCGGTGGCCGGCCTCGGCGGTTGTCCCTACGCCAAGGGCGCCACCGGCAACGTCGCCAGCGAAGACGTCCTCTACCTGCTGAACGGCCTGGAGATCCATACCGGGGTCGACATGCACGCCCTGGTCGACGCCGGCCAGCGTATCTGCGCGGTGCTCGGCAAGAGCAACGGGTCGCGAGCGGCGAAAGCGTTGCTGGCCAAGGCCTGAGAAGCGGCGGATAACCGCGAGCGGTTATCCGCCCTACCCGACATCACGCCCAGGCTCGGAGACTGCGTCATCTACCCTGGGTGCCGTCATACCCCATCCGCCAACTGATAGCTCGAGTCGTCGCAAGCAGCCGTTCCGCCGCCGGCCCCTGTTCCTCGGCCTGGAAGATGCTCGCCGGGCCGACCACCGTGAGCACCGCCGCCACCCGCCCGCGGGCATCGAACACCGGCGCCGAGAGCGCTTCCACCCCAGGCATCAGCAGCCCATGGATCGCATGCAGGCCGCGCGCGCGGATGCCCTCCAGCAGCACCGCGTAGGCCGCCGGGTCGGCCAGCGGATGGTCGGCACGCCCGGCCAACTCTTCCTCGCGCAGCTCGGCCACCTCGCGTTCCGGCAGGAACGCGGCGAACACCAGGCCGGTGGACGAACCGAGCAGCGGCAGCACCGAGCCGACCTGGGTGACCACCGTCACCGCGCGCACCGCCTGTTCCACCTGTACCACGGTGGCGCCACGGTTGCCCCAGACGGCGAGGAAGCAGGTCTCGTTGAGCACGTCGCGCAGCTCGGCCAGCGGCGCGGCGGCGCTCTTCAGCACGTCCATGCTGTCCAGCGCCGCCAGGCCCACGCGCAGCGCCTCGCGCCCCAGCGAGTAATGATTGGTGGAGGCGTCCTGGACCGCGAAGCCGCTGGCGATCAATGCCTGCAGATAGCGATGGACCTTGCTCGCCGGCATCCCCACATGCTCCGCCAGGCGCGACAGCGAGGTCGCCGGGGAGAGTTCGGCGAGGGCCTTGAGGATATCGGTACCGACTTCGGCGGAGCGGACCTTCTGCTTGCCGGAGGTTCCGGCGGGACTGCTGTTCTTTTCCATGGACGCGGGTTCCTGCGGGCGGGGCCGACGTTATAGCTTGACGCTGCCTTCCACTCAAATTACGTTATGCGTAATTGAATTACGATAAAAATAACGCAGCCAGCGTGCCAGGTCCCCGGCGGATCGGCGGCAAGCTGCCCCCACTCCCCGGAGGCCTCAGATGAACCTCGACTCCACTGCCCTCGCCTATCAATCGGGCTTCGGCAACGAATTCAGCAGCGAAGCGCTCCCCGGCGCCCTGCCGGTCGGCCAGAACTCCCCGCAGAAAGCGCCCTACGGCCTGTACGCCGAACTGCTCTCCGGCACCGCCTTCACCATGGCTCGCAGCGAGGCCCGGCGCACCTGGCTATACCGCATCACGCCGTCGGCCAAGCATCCGCCGTTCCGCCGCCTGGAACGACAGATCGCCGGTGCCGAACTGGATGCGCCGACCCCCAACCGCCTGCGCTGGGACCCGCTGGCACTGCCCGAGCAGCCCACCGACTTCCTCGACGGCCTGCTGCGCATGGCCGCCAACGCGCCCGGCGACAAGCCCGCCGGCGTGAGCATCTACCAGTACCTGGCCAACCGCTCGATGGAGCGTTGCTTCTACGACGCCGACGGCGAACTGCTGCTGGTCCCGCAGTTGGGCCGCCTGCGCCTGTGCACCGAACTCGGCGCGCTGCAGGTCGAACCGCTGGAGATCGCGGTGATCCCGCGCGGGATGAAGTTCCGCGTCGAGCTGCTCGACGGCGAGGCACGCGGCTATATCGCCGAGAACCACGGCGCGCCGCTGCGCCTGCCCGACCTCGGCCCGATCGGCAGCAATGGCCTGGCCAATCCGCGCGACTTCCTGGCCCCGGTGGCGCGCTACGAAGACAGCCGCCAGCCGCTGCAACTGGTGCAGAAATACCTCGGCGAGCTGTGGGCCTGCGAGCTTGACCACTCGCCGCTGGACGTGGTCGCCTGGCACGGCAACAACGTGCCCTACAAGTACGACCTGCGCCGCTTCAACACCATCGGCACGGTCAGCTTCGACCACCCGGACCCGTCGATCTTCACCGTGCTGACCTCCCCCACCAGCGTCCATGGCCTGGCCAACATCGACTTCGTGATCTTCCCGCCGCGCTGGATGGTGGCCGAGAACACCTTCCGTCCGCCATGGTTCCACCGCAACCTGATGAACGAGTTCATGGGCCTGATCCAGGGCGCCTATGACGCCAAGGCCGGCGGCTTCGTGCCCGGCGGCGCCTCGCTGCACAGTTGCATGAGCGCCCACGGCCCGGACGCGGAAAGCTGCGACAAGGCCATCGCCGCCGACCTCAAGCCGCACAGGATCGACCAGACCATGGCCTTCATGTTCGAGACCAGCCAGGTCCTCCGGCCGAGCCGTGCCGCCCTCGAGACGCCGGCCCTGCAGAATGACTACGATGCCTGCTGGGCGTCGCTCGTATCCACCTTCAACCCGCAACGGAGATAACCCCATGAACCAGCCAACCCCCACTCGTAGCTGGGTCGCCTCCGCCAATGGGCATGCCGACTTTCCCCTGCAAAACCTGCCGCTGGGCATCTTCAGCCGTGCCGGCCTGAGCCCGCGTTGCGGCGTGGCCATCGGCGACTCGATCCTCGACCTGGACGCGGCGCTGGCCGCCGGCCTGTTCGAGGGGGCCGCCGGCGAAGCCGCCGAAGCCACCCGCGGCGGCGCGCTGAACGCCTTCTTCGCCCTCGGCAAACCGGCCCGCGTGGCGCTGCGCCAGCGCCTGCTGGAGCTGCTCGGCGAAGGCGCCGCGGAGCGCCCGGAGCTGCTCCATGCGGCCGCCGAGTGCCAAATGCACCTACCGGCCAGGATCGGCGACTACACCGACTTCTACGTCGGCATCCGCCATGCCGAGAACGTCGGCAAGCTGTTCCGCCCGGACAACCCGCTGCTGCCCAACTACAAGCACGTGCCCATCGGCTACCACGGCCGCGCCTCGACCGTGCGCGTCTCCGGCAGCGAAGTGCGCCGGCCCAACGGCCAGACCCTGCCGGCCGGCGCCAGCGAGCCGGTGTTCGGTCCCTGTGCGCGTCTGGACTACGAACTGGAGCTAGGCATCTGGATCGGCCAGGGCAACGCCCTCGGCGAAGCCATCCCGGTTTCCCGCGCCGCCGAGCACATCGCCGGCTTCTGTCTGCTCAACGACTGGTCGGCGCGCGACATCCAGGCCTGGGAATACCAGCCGCTCGGCCCGTTCCTGTCGAAGAGCTTCATCACCAGCGTTTCGCCCTGGGTGGTCACCGCCGAAGCCCTGGAGCCGTTCCGTCGCGCCCAGCCAGCGCGCCCCGAAGGCGACCCGCGGCCGCTGCCGTATCTTTACGACGACAACGACCAGGCCCACGGCGCCTTCGACATCGAGCTGGAGGTCCTGCTGCTCACCGAGGGCCTGCGCGAGAAAGGCCTGCCGCCGCAGCGCCTGACCCTGAGCAACAGCCTGAGCATGTACTGGACGGTGGCGCAGATGGTCGCCCACCACAGCGTCAATGGCTGCCAGTTGCAGCCCGGCGACCTGTTCGGCTCCGGCACCCTGTCCGGCGCCGAGCCCGGCCAGTTCGGCTCGCTGCTGGAGATCACCGCTGGCGGCAAGCAGCCGGTGCAACTGGCCTCCGGCGAGACCCGGCGCTTCCTCGAGGACGGCGACGAGGTCATCCTCCGCGCCCGCTGCAAGCGCGAGGGACACGTCTCGATCGGTTTCGGCGAATGTCGCGGCAAAGTGCTCGCGGCCCATCCGGGGGCGCGCGGATGAAGCTCTATACCTACTACCGTTCCACCTCCTCCTACCGGGTGCGCATCGCCCTGGCGCTGAAGGGGCTGGACTACCAGTCGCTGCCGGTCAACCTGGTCCGCGACGGCGGCGAACACCGCCAACCCGCCTACCTGGCGCTCAACCCGCAGGGCCGCGTACCGGCCCTGCAGGTCGACGAGGGCGAGCTGCTGATCCAGTCGCCGGCGATCATCGAGTACCTCGAGGAGCGCTACCCGCACCCCGCCCTGCTCTCCAGCGATCCGCTGCGCCGCGCCCACGAGCGCGGAGTCGCGGCGCTGGTCGGCTGCGACATCCACCCGTTGCACAACGCCAGCGTGCTCAACCTGCTGCGCCAGTGGGGACACGACGAAGAGCAGGTCCGGCAGTGGATCGGCCACTGGGTCGGCCAGGGTCTCGCCGCCGTCGAGCAACTGATCGGCGACCAGGGTTGGTGCTTCGGCGACCGGCCAGGCCTGGCCGACGTCTACCTGGTCCCGCAGCTCTACGCCGCCGAGCGCTTCGGCGTGGCGCTGGACGCCTGGCCACGGATCCGCCGGGTCGCCGACCTGGCCGCCGCCCATCCGGCGTTCCGCCAGGCCCATCCGGCCAACCAGCCGGACACCCCGGCCGCCTGAGGGACCGCAGAGTCCCGCTCCTGAAGATAAAGGGGGGCGTCCGCCGGACGCCCCATCACCAATAAGAACCTCAGGTACCTTGCGATGCACAACCAGATCGCCAGCTTTCGCGCGGCGCTCGACGCGCGCCCCGTGTCCCGCTACCAGTGGCTGTTGCTGCTGCTCCTCGCCCTGTTGCTGGTCACCGATGGCTACGATGCCCAGGTGCTCGGCTACGTGGTGCCGACCCTGGCCCAGGAATGGGGCCTGGACAAGGCCGCGTTCGGCCCGGTGTTCAGCGCCAACCTGTTCGGCCTGACCGTCGGTTCGCTGCTGGTGACGTCGCTGGCGGACCGCTTCGGCATCCGCCGGGTGCTGCTCTGCTGCGTGCTGATCTACGCCAGCCTGACCGTCCTGATGGTCTTCGCCGGTTCCCTGGAAAGCCTGATGCTGGCGCGCTTCGTCTGCGGCATCGGAATGGGCGGGGCGATGCCCAGCGCCATGGCGCTGATGGCCGAGTATTCGCCACCGCGCCTGCGTACCCTGATGGTCACCCTGGCGGCCTGCGGTTTCTCCTTCGGCGGCGCCGCCGGCGGTTTCGTCGCCGCCGCCTTCATGGACGGCTTCGGCTGGCAGGCGGTGTTCCTCGCCGGCGGCGTCACCCCGTTGCTGCTGTTCCCCTTCCTCCTCCTGTTCCTGCCGGAGTCGCTGCCGCGCCTGCTCCGCGACGCACCGCCCTATGCCCGCCTGCGCCAGCTCAGCGAGCGCATGGCGCCGGGCTGGCAGCCGCCGCCGGCACAGGCCGACGCCGAGCCGGCGGCGAGCCTGACCGTGCTGGAGCTGTTCCGCCACGGTTACGCGCGGCCGACCCTGCTGCTCTGGGCGACCTTCTTCGTCAGCCTGATCCTGCTCTACTTCATGGTCAGCTGGCTGCCCTCGCTGCTCCAGGAAAGCGGCCTGACACGCAATGCGGCGAACCTGGCGACCTCGATGTTCCTCTTCGCCGGCACCCTCGGCGCGATGCTCCTGGCCTGGCTCGCCGACCGCCTGCGCAGCAAGGTCCGCCTGCTGGCGGCGATTCTCGCCGGCGCCGCGCTGTTCACCCTGCTCCTCGGCCTCAACCACGACCAGCCGCGCTGGCTGCTGGCGTTCGTCTTCGCCGCCGGCTTCTGCATCATCGGCGGGCAGTTGACCCTGAACGCCTTCGCCAGCAACTTCTACCCGGCCCAGGTACGCGCCACCGGCACCGGCTGGGCGCTGGGCGTGGGCCGCTTCGGTTCGATCCTCGGCCCACTGTTCGGCAGCCTGCTGCTGGGCATGCACATATCCGTGGAGAACATCTTCATGCTTGCGGCGATTCCCGCCGGGCTCGCCGCGCTACTGATCCTCCAGGTCCGCTCGCCCGCTGCCCAGGCACAACGGGAAAGCGCCGCCGCGCTGGCCGTCGAGGAGTCCTGAGCCTTCACCGCGAGCGGCTTCCCGGCTACAGTGGCGGGCCGTTTCGCCGTCCGCCGCAGGAGCCGCCGATGAACGACGCCGACAGCCTCCAGGATTACCAACGCGTACGCCAGCAGGCGATCCGTTCGCTGTTCGAGATCGTCGAAGGCTCCAGCGAAGGCACGGTGATCGTCGACCGCGAGGCCCGCATCGTCTGGATCAACCAGCGCTACGCCCAGCGTTTCGGCCTCGCCGACCCGGCGCAGGCCATCGGCCGGCCCTGCGAAAGCGTGATCCCCGGTAGCCTGCTGCGCGAGGTGGTAGGCAGCGGCAAGCCGATCCTGCTGGACATGATGGATAGCGCGAAGGACCCGCTGGTGGTGATGCGCCTGCCGATCCACGACGACGCCGGCGAAGTGATCGGCGCCATCGGCTTCGCCCTGCTCGACGAACTGCGTTCGCTGTCGCCGCTGGTGACCCGCTACCTGAGCATGCAGCGCGAACTGGCCTCGACCCGCTCGCAATTGCAGGCGCGCCAGGCCAAGTACAGCTTCAGCCACTTCGTCGGCACCAGTCCGGCCAGCCTGGAAGTCAAGCGCCGCGCCCGTCGTGGCGCGGCCAGCGAAGCGCCGGTGCTGTTGCTCGGCGAGACCGGCACCGGCAAGGAACTGCTCGCCCACGCCATCCACAGCGCTTCGCCGCGGGCGCACAAGGCCTTCGTCAGCGTGAACGCCGCGGCGATCCCGGAAAGCCTGCTGGAGGCCGAATTCTTCGGTACCGCCCCGGGGGCCTTCACCGGTGCCGAGCGCAAGGGCCGGCCAGGCAAGTTGCAGGTGGCCCAGGGCGGCACGTTGTTCCTCGACGAGATCGGCGACATGCCGCTGGCCTTGCAAGGCAAGCTGTTGCGCGTGCTACAGGAGAAAGAGTTCGAAGCGGTGGGTTCCAACGAAGTGATCCGCAGCGACATCCGCCTGGTCGCCGCCACTTCCATCGACCTGCAGCAGGCGATGCGCGAAGGCCGTTTCCGCGCTGACCTCTACTACCGGCTGAACGTCCTGCCGATCGAGATCCCGCCGTTGCGCCAGCGCCTGGACGACCTCCCGGCGCTCTGCGAGTCGATCCTCGACAGCCTCGACCACGGCCGTCTCCACGAACTCGGCGGCGACGCCCTGGCGCTGCTCGCCCGGCATGCCTGGCCGGGCAACGTCCGCGAACTGCGCAACGTGCTGGAACGCGCGCTGCTGCTGGCCGACCAACCGTTGCTGGACGCCGCCGCCCTCGGCGCGGCGCTGGGCCCCCTGCAACCGCTGCCGGAGCTGCCTCGAGCGGCGGACGACAGGCCGGTCGGGGATTTCCAACAGGCCCGCGAAGCCTTCGAGCGCGACCTGATCGGACGGGCCCTGGCGCAGAGTGCCGGCAATGTGGTGGAAGCGGCGAAACGCCTGGGCCTGGGTCGCTCGACCCTGTACAAGAAGATCGTGGCGCTGGGCATGCGTCTCGATAACGGGACCCATCTCTAAATAGAGACGAACTGAGACCTGCATAGCCACGGAACTTTCGCTCGATTACGTCTCCATTTTGAGACAACGCTATTCCCCACGCTCCCCTTCGTCTCGCCGCAGCCCGCGAAAACCGCGACTCTGGGGCCTGGCACGGTTATCGCAACGTGCCTTTCCGACGGCCCTGCCCCGTTCCAGGCCGTCACGCCGGTGCCCGCACCGTTCGACAACAAGAAACAGGCCCGGAGCGCCTTCCCCATGCGAAGCGCGCCCCGCAGCGCCGTGGAGATATGCCCGATGAGCGTGATCATCGCCCTTGCCGCCCTGGGCCTGCTGATGCTGGCCGCCTACCGCGGCTACAGCGTCATCCTGTTCGCCCCCCTCGCCGCCCTCGGCGCCGTCCTGCTCACCGATCCCAGCGCGGTCGCGCCGACCTTCACCGGGGTGTTCATGGAGAAGATGGTCGGTTTCATCAAGCTTTACTTCCCGGTTTTCCTGCTTGGCGCGGTGTTCGGCAAGCTGATCGAGCTGGCCGGCTTCTCCCGCTCCATCGTCGCGGCGGCGATCCGCCTGCTCGGCACCCGCCAGGCGATGCTGGTGATCGTACTGGTCTGCGCGCTGCTCACCTACGGCGGCGTCTCGCTGTTCGTGGTGGTGTTCGCGGTCTACCCGTTCGCCGCGGAGATGTTCCGCCAGAGCGACATCCCCAAGCGGTTGATTCCGGCGACCATCGCCCTCGGCGCGTTTTCCTTCACCATGGACGCGCTGCCCGGCACCCCGCAGATCCAGAACATCATCCCCTCGACCTTCTTCGGCACCCACGCCTGGGCCGCGCCCTGGCTCGGCACCCTCGGCGCGCTGTTCGTCTTCGCCGTGGGCATGCTCTACCTGCGACGCCAGGCGAACAAGGCGCGGCGCAACGGCGAAGGCTACGGCAGCGACCTGCGCAACGAGCCGGAGACCGCCGATGACCTGCGCCTGCCGAATCCCTGGCTGGCGCTCTCGCCGCTGGTGCTGGTCGGGGTCGCCAACCTGCTGTTCACCCACTGGATCCCGCAATGGTACGGCCAGGTCCATACCCTGCAACTGGCCGGCATGGCCACGCCGTTGCAGACCGAGGTCGGCAAGCTCACCGCGATCTGGGCAGTGCAGGCGGCCCTGCTGCTGGGCATCCTGCTGGTGCTGGCGAGCGGCTTCGCGGCGATCCGCAGCCGCCTCGCCGAAGGCACCCGCAGCGCGGTGGCCGGCTCGCTGCTGGCGGCGATGAACACCGCCTCGGAATACGGCTTCGGTGCGGTGATCGCCTCGCTGCCGGGCTTCCTGGTGCTGGCCGACGCGCTCAAGAGCATTCCCAATCCGCTGGTCAACGAAGCGATCACCGTCACCCTGCTGGCCGGCATCACCGGTTCCGCGTCGGGCGGCATGAGCATCGCCCTGGCGGCGATGTCCGATACCTTCATCGCCGCCGCCAACGCCGCGCAGATCCCCCTGGAAGTCCTCCACCGGGTCGCCGCCATGGCCAGCGGCGGGATGGATACCCTGCCGCACAACGGCGCGGTGATCACCCTCCTGGCGGTCACCGGCCTGACCCATCGGGAGGCGTACAAGGACATTTTCGGCATTACCCTGATCAAGACCCTGGCGGTGTTCTTCGTCATCGGGCTGTTCTACGCCACCGGCCTGGTCTGATCCGCCCTTTTTTCATCCAGCGGGAGAAACAGCATGACCCTGAAAGGCAAGACCGCCCTGGTCACCGGTTCCACCAGCGGCATCGGCCTGGGCATCGCCCTGAGCCTGGCCGAGGCCGGCGCCGACCTGCTCCTCAACGGCTTCGGTGAGGTCGACGCGGCGCTGGCGCAGGTCCGCGCCCACGGCGTGCGCGCAGAGCACCACCCGGCCGACCTCTCCAGCCCGGAGCAGATCGGCGAACTGATGGCCTTCGCCGAGCGGACCTTCGGCGGCGTCGACATCCTCGTCAACAACGCCGGCATCCAGTACGTGGCGCCGGTGCAGGAATTCCCCATGGAACGCTGGGACGCGATCATCGCGATCAACCTGTCCTCGGTGTTCCATACCACCCGCCTGGCCCTGCCGGGCATGCTCGCGCGCGGCTGGGGGCGGATCGTCAACATCGCCTCGACCCACGGCCTGGTCGCCTCAGCCGGGAAGAGCGCCTACGTCGCCGCCAAGCATGGCGTGCTCGGCCTGACCAAGAGTGTGGCGCTGGAAACGGCGCGCACGCCGGTGACCTGCAACGCCATCTGCCCCGGCTGGGTGCTGACCCCGCTGGTGCAGAAGCAGATCGACGCGCGCATCGCCGAGGGCGTCTCGCCCGAACAGGCGGAACACGACCTGCTGGCGGAAAAGCAACCCTCGCTGGCCTTCGTCACCCCCGAGCAACTCGGCGGACTGACGCTGTTCCTTTGCAGCGAAGCCGCCGACCAGGTGCGCGGCGCGGCCTGGAACATGGATGGCGGCTGGGTGGCGCAGTAGCCGGGGCGGCCAGCCTCTCCCCAGACCCTCTCCCTGAAGGGAGAGGGAACCATCCGGAGTTCGCCCGCCCCATTGCGTAGGGCGGATAACGCCACAGGCGTTATCCGCCGATACCTCGTTTCCCGGCGCGGCTGTCCTCTCCCCAACCTTCTCCCTGAAGGGAGAGGAAGTTATCGGGGGTGGCGATGCGCTACGGCATCACCGGCGGGATGTACGCCAGGGTGCTGCCCAGGGCCCAGAGCAGCACCAGCACCAGCGGGATATGCACCAGCAACTGGACGAACGAGAAGCCGATCAGGTCGCGCGCCTTCAGCCCCAGCACGCCGAGCAACGGCAGCATGTAGAACGGGTTGATCAGGTTCGGCAGCGCTTCGGCGGCGTTGTAGATCTGCACCGCCCAGCCGAGGTGGTATTGCAGCTCGTTGGCTACCTGCATCACGTACGGCGCCTCGATGATCCACTTGCCGCCGCCGGAGGGAATGAAGAAGCCCAGCACCGCCGAGTACACGCCCATCAGCAGCGCGTAGGTGTCGTGGGAGGCGATCTGTACGAAGAAGGTCGAGATATGGTGGGCCAGGGTCTCGCCGTCGCTGCCGTTGACCGTGGTCATGATCGCCGCGATCGAGCCGTACAGCGGGAACTGGATCAGCACCCCGGTGGTGGTCGGCACCGCGCGCGCCACCGCGTCGAGGAAGCTGCGCGGGCGCCAGTGCAGCAACGCGCCGAGCATCAGGAACAGCAGGTTATAGGTGTTCAACCCGGAGATCGCCAGGATCGCCGGCTTGGTCGAGAACTCGTGGACCAGCCAGCCACCGGCCAGCAGTACCAGCAGGATGATCAGCAACGGGCTGTGCTCCAGCCACTCGCCGGGCCGGGTCGGCGCCAGCCTGGCCGGAGCGGTGAAGCTCACGTCGACCCCGCAATCCTTGGCGTCGCGGGCGCTGGCGGCGCTCGGCGCGGTCATGTAGGCGATCACCAGCGAGACCAGGATCAGCGCCAGCAGCATGACCCCGGACTGCCAGAGGAAGATGGTCTCGGTGAACGGGATCACCCCGGTGATCGCCAGGATCGACGGTGGCAGGCTGGCCGGGTTGGCCTGCAACTGCGCGGCCGACGACGACAGGCCCAGCGCCCACACCGCGCCCAGCCCGAGGTAGGCCGCGGCGCCGGCGGCGCGGTAGTCCATGCGCAGGTCGCTGCGGCGCGCCAGGGCGCGTACCAGCAGGCCGCCGAAGACCAGGCTGAGGCCCCAGTTGAGCAGCGAGGCGAGCATCGACACCAGCGCCACCCAGCAGACCGCCGAGCGGCCATTCTTCGGCACCCGCGCGAGCAGGTCGATGAGACGCGAGGCGGGGCCTGAACTGGCCACCACATAGCCGCCGATGACCACGAAGGCCATCTGCATGGTGAATGGGATCAGGCTCCAGAAACCGTCACCGAAGGCTTTCGCCGTGGCGGTCGGTCCGGCGCCCATGGCCAGCGCGGCCAGGCTGACGATGAGGATGGCCAGGGCGGCGAACACCCAGGAGTCGGGAAACCAGCGCTCGGCCCAGTTCGAGCAACGCATGGCAAAGCGCGCGGAGCGGCTTTCTTGGATGGGAAGGATAGCGGTCATCGCGGATTCTCTCGGTTTTATTGTTATTCGGCGACTACGGGGCCGCCTGTGTGTGCTACGGCTCCCTGGGCACCCGGCCGTCCCGAGGGGCGGAACGGTACGGGGCCGGTCGGACGGTCAAGGCCGTCCGCCGCTCGTTCCCTGGACACGAGCGCGCCATGCCCCCGCGAAAGGACATGGCGCGATCACGCCGCGAGCGGCAGGTCGATGGATCAGTCGCGGGCCAGGGTCAGGGCGACGCCCTGCCCGCCACCGATGCACAGGGTGGCGAGGCCCTTCTTCGCGTCGCGACGGATCATCTCGTGCAGCAGGGTCACCAGCACCCGGCAGCCGGACGCGCCGATCGGGTGGCCAAGGGCGATGGCGCCGCCGTTGACGTTGACCCTGACGGCATCCCAGCCCAGTTCCCGGCCCACCGCCAGGGACTGCGCGGCGAAGGCCTCGTTGGCCTCGATCAGGTCCAGTTGCTCCAGGCTCCAGCCGGCCTTGTCGAGCGCGCGACGGGTGGCGGAGACCGGGCCGATGCCCATGATCGCCGGGTCGACCCCGGCGCTGGCGTAGCTGGCGATCCGCGCCAGCACCGGCAGGCCCAGGGCCTTGGCCTTGGCCGCGCTCATCAGCAATACCGCGGCGGCGCCGTCGTTGAGGCTGGAGGCGTTGCCGGCGGTGACGCTGCCGTCCTTCCTGAAGGCCGGCTTGAGCTTGGCCAGGGCCTCGACGGTGGTGCCGGCGCGCGGCTGCTCGTCGGTGTCGAAGCTCAGCGGCTCGCCCTTGCGCTGCGGGACCTGGATCGGCGTGATCTCGTCGCGGAAGCGCCCGCCCTCGATGGCGGCGATGGCCTTCTGCTGCGAAGCGGCGGCGAAGGCGTCCTGCTCCTCGCGGGTCAGGCCGTACTTCTCCGCCAGGTTCTCGGCGGTGATGCCCATGTGGTAGTCGTTGAAGGCGTCCCACAGGCCGTCCTCGATCATGCTGTCGACCAGCTTCGCATGGCCCATGCGCAGGCCGGTGCGGGCGCCGGGCATGACGTAGGGCGCCAGGCTCATGTTCTCCTGGCCGCCGGCGACGATCACCTCGGCGTCGCCGCAGCGAATCGCCTGGGCGCCCAGGTGCAGGGCCTTGAGGCCGGAGCCGCAGACCTTGTTCAGGGTCATGGCCGGCACGCCGACCGGCAGGCCGGCCTTGATCGCCGCCTGGCGCGCCGGATTCTGCCCGGAACCGGCGGTGAGCACCTGGCCGAGGATCACTTCGTCGACCTGGCCGGCATCGAGACCGGTCTGTTCGAGCAGGCGGCGGATCACCGCGGCGCCCAGCTCGGGGGCGGGAATGCCGGCCAGCGAGCCCTGGAAGCTGCCGACGGCGGTACGGGTAGCGGCGACGATGACGACGTCTTGCATGGATGGTTCTCCTGGATTCGCCCGTGGCCGGGCCGAATCGCTGCGGGTGGACGTAGGCGGTGCGACAGCCTCCTATCCTACGCCCTCTGGAAAGGACGGTCCGCGCGGCCGGCGCCTTGCGTGGAGGCGCCGGCCGCGCGGGCCGCGATTCAGAAACTCATTTCCGGCACGTGCTCGGGGACGATCAGCTTGCCGGCGGTCTTCGCCACGATCTCCTCGACGCTGACCCCGGGGGCGCGCTCGCGGAGGATGAAGGCGCCGTCCTCGATCTCCAGGTAGGCCAGGTCGGTGAGCACCTTGCGAATGCAACCGCAACCGGTCAGCGGCAGGGTGCAGTACGGCAGCAGCTTGGACTCGCCGTCCTTGGAGGCGTGGGTCATGGTGACGATGATGTTCTCGGCGCCGGCCACCAGGTCCATGGCGCCGCCCATGCCCTTGACCAGCTTGCCGGGGATCATCCAGGAGGCGATGTTGCCGCGCACGTCCACCTCGAAGGCACCGAGCACGGTGAGGTCGACGTGGCCGCCACGGATCATGGCGAAGGATTGCGCCGAGTCGAAGATCGACGCGCCGACGCGAGCGGTCACGGTCTGCTTGCCGGCGTTGATCATGTCGGCGTCGACTTCCGCCTCGCTGGGGAACGCGCCCATGCCGAGCAGGCCGTTCTCCGACTGGAGCATGACGTCGATGCCCTCCGGCACGTAGTTGGCCACCAGGGTCGGGATGCCGATGCCGAGGTTGACGTAGTAGCCGTCCTTCAATTCGCGCGCCACGCGCTGCGCCATCTGTTCGCGGGTAAGTGCCATCTGGGGAAACCTCTTGTCGTTGTAGCGGCCGCCGTCAGGCGCGCAGCGTGCGTTTCTCGATGCGTTTCTCGAAGCGACCCTGGATGATCCGGTCGACGTAGATGCCGGGGGTGTGGATCTGCGTCGGGTCCAGTTCGCCGGGCTCGACGATCTCCTCCACCTCGACCACCGTGATGCGCCCGGCGGTGGCGACCAGCGGGTTGAAGTTCTGCGCGGTGTGGCGATAGACGACGTTGCCGAAATGGTCGGCCTTCCAGCCCTTGACGATGGCGAAGTCGCCGGTGATGGCCGGCTCGAGGATGTAGTGGCGGCCATTGAACTCGCGCGCCTCCTTGCCCTCGGCGACCGGGGTGCCGTAGCCGGTGGCGGTGAAGAAGGCCGGGATGCCGGCGCCGCCGGCGCGGATCTTCTCGGCCAGCGAGCCTTGCGGGGTCAGTTCGACTTCCAGCTCGCCACTGAGCAGTTGTTGCTCGAACAGGGCGTTCTCGCCGACGTAGGAGGCGATCATCTTGCGGATCTGCCGGTCTTCCAGCAGCACGCCGAGGCCGAAACCGTCGACGCCGCAGTTGTTCGAGACCACCGTGAGGTCCCTGACCCCGCGCCGGCGGATTTCCGCGATCAGGTTCTCGGGAATCCCGCAGAGGCCGAAGCCCCCGGCGAGGACGGTCATGCCGTCGGTCAGGCCTTCGAGGGCCTCTTCGTAACTGCCTACTCGCTTGTCGAGTCCGCTCATGCTGCTGTGCCTCTTCCGGCTCTTGTGATTGTGCGTGCGGCAGTCTGACTGCCGGGTCGCACAGAGCTTCTCCGCTGCGGACTGATTTGTTAAGTTTGTTTTTCCAATCCATTGATGAGAAAAACAAATAAATGACCGTCAAGCAGTTGCGCGCCTTCCTCGCCGTGGCGCAGAGCCTCAGCTTCGCCCAGGCCGGCGAACGCCTGCACCTCTCCCAGCCGGCCCTGAGCCTGGCGATCAAGAGCCTGGAGGAAAGCCTCGGCGGTCCGCTGCTGGAACGTACCACCCGCAGCGTCAGCCTCACCCCCGAGGGCGAGACCCTGCTGCCGCTGGCGCTGCGCCTGCTGGCCGACTGGGACAATACCGAGGAATTGCTGCGCCAGCACTTCACCCTGCAACTGGGCAAGGTCTCCATCGCCGCCATGCCCTCCTTCGCCGGCAACCTGCTGCCGCTGGTCTTGAAGACCTTTCGCGAACGCCACCCGCGGGTCAACGTGGCGGTGCACGACGTGATCAACGAGCAGGTGCTGGAGATGGTCCGCAACCGACGCGTCGAGCTGGGCATCGCCTTCGAGCCGGAGTCCCTGGAAAACCTCGAGTTCACCCCGTTCTACAGCGACCGCTTCGTCGCCGTGGTGCCGACCGGCTCGCCGCTGTCCGGGCAGGAGCGGATCAGTTGGCGCGAACTGCTCGGCGAGCCCTTCATTACCCTGCAACGCCCCTCGGCGGTGCGCCTGCTCCTGGAAGAAAGCGTGGCCGCCGAGCACGGCCGCTTGCCGGTGGCGTTCGAGAGCCACCAACTGGTCACGGTCGGGCGGATGGTCGCCCAGGGACTCGGTGTCAGCGCCGTGCCGACCCTGTGCATCCAGCAGATGCAGGAACTCGGCGCGCGCTGCCTGCCGCTCTACGCGCCGCAGGTGCAGCGACGGGTCGGCCTGCTGCGGCTGAGCGAGCACAAGCTGTCCACCGCCGCCCAGGCCCTCAGCGACGTGCTGCTGCATGGCACCGACTGGCGCTCGCTGGCGCTGCCGCAGGACCAGTCCACGGAGTGAGGCAGGCAGCGGCGGGTCCGGTTATGCTTCCTGCATGTCCCGGAACAACAACAAGGACGGACACGCCATGCCCGCACCGCTCTGGAGCCCTTCCGCCGAACGCATCGCCGCCAGTCGCATGGAGGCCTTCCGGCGCTTCGTCAACCAGCGCCATGCCCTCGGCCTGGTCGACTACCCGGCGCTGCATGCCTGGAGCGTGGAGCGGCGCGAGGCGTTCTGGCAGGCCATCGTCGACTTCTTCGAGGTGCGCTTCCAGCAACCGCCGCGTGCGGTCCTCGAGGAAGGCGCGCAGATGCCCTCGGCGCGCTGGTTCCCCGGCGCCACGCTGAATTTCGCCGAACACCTGCTGCGCCGCCGCGATGATGCCCCGGCGCTGATCGCGGTGAGCGAAGACGGTCGCCGCGAGGTGCTCAGCCACGCCGAACTGGCCCGTCACGTGGCGGGCCTGCAGAAGCGTCTCGCCGCCCTGGGCATAGGCCCCGGCGACCGGGTCGCCGCGCTGATGCCGAACACCTGGCAGACCGTGGTCGGCATGCTCGCCACCGCCAGCCTCGGCGCCACCTGGTCGAGCTGCTCGCCGGACTTCGGCACCCAGGGCGTGATCGACCGCTTCGGCCAGATCGAACCGCGGGTGCTGATCGCCTGCGCCGGCTACCGCTACGCCGGCAAGTCGCTGGACCTGACCGCCAAGCTCAACGAGGTGCTCGCCGGCCTGCCCGGCCTGGAGCAACTGCTGGTGGTGCCCTACGACCGTCCGCAGGCGCAGCCGCAGGACTACCGCTGCCAGGCGCGGGTCGCGCTGTGGGACGGGTTCTACCAGGCCGAGGGCGAGCCGGTCTTCACCCCGGTGCCCTTCGAGCAGCCGCTGTACATCCTCTATTCGTCGGGCACCACCGGGGTACCCAAGTGCATCGTCCATGCCACCGGCGGCGTGCTCCTGCAACATCTCAAGGAGCACGGCCTGCACACCGACCTGGGCGACGGCGACCGGCTGTTCTACTACACCACCTGCGGCTGGATGATGTGGAACTGGCTGGCCTCCGGCCTGGCGGTGGGCGCCAGCCTGGTGCTCTACGACGGCTCGCCGTTCCACCCCGGCCCCGAGCGCCTGCTGGACCTCATCGACGCCGAGGACATCGCCGTGTTCGGCGCCAGCGCCAAGTACCTGGCGGCGCTCGAGAAGGCCGGCGTGCGCCCGCGCCACAGCCACCGCCTGGACAGCCTGAGGACACTGCTCTCCACCGGTTCGCCGCTGGCCCACGAAAGCTTCGACTACGTCTATCGCGAGCTGAAGAGCGACCTCTGCCTGTCGTCGATCTCCGGCGGCACCGACATCGTTTCCTGCTTCGCCATCGGCAACCCGGTGCTGCCGGTGTGGCGCGGCGAACTGCAATGCAAGGCGCTGGGCATGGCCGTGGAAATCTGGGACGACGACGGCCGCCGCCTCGCCAGCGGCAAGGGCGAGCTGGTCTGCACCCGGCATTTCCCGTCGATCCCGCTGGGCTTCTGGAACGACCCGGATGGCTCCAGGTTCCACGACGCCTACTTCGCCAGCTTTCCCGGCGTCTGGGCCCATGGCGACTACGCCGAGGAAACCGCCCACGGCGGGCTGGTCATCCACGGCCGCTCCGACGCGGTGCTCAATCCCGGCGGCGTGCGCATCGGCACCGCGGAAATCTACCGCCAGGTGGAAAAGGTCGAGGAAGTCCTCGAGTCCATCGCCATCGGCCAGGACTGGCAGGGCGATGTGCGTGTGCTGCTGTTCGTCCGCCTGCGCGACGGCGTGCGACTCGACGAGCCGCTGCGCGAACGCATCCGCCAGACCATCCGCGCCAACGCCACGCCGCGCCACGTACCGGCGAAGATCATCCAGGTCGCCGATATCCCGCGCACCCTGAGCGGCAAGATCGTCGAGCTTGCGGTGCGCAACGTGATCCACGGCCGCCCGGTGAAGAACACCGACGCCCTGGCCAACCCGCAGGCGCTGGAGCTTTATCGCGACCTCGCCGAACTGCGCGACTGAAGCCGCGGCGAGCCTGGGCTAGAATGCGCGTTCCGTGCTACCGCAAAAGGTAATCCCATGCCCGTCGCCATGGCCCGCCATATCCTGGTCAAGACCGAAGCCGAGGCCGCCCAACTGAAGCAGCGCCTGGCCAGGGGCGAGGACTTCGCCACGCTGGCGAAGAAGCATTCGACCTGCCCGTCCGGCAAGCGCGGCGGCGACCTCGGCGAGGTGCGTCCGGGGCAGATGGTCAGGTCCATCGACAATGCCATCTTCAGGAAACCCGTGGGCGTGCTCCAGGGTCCGCTGAAGAGCCAGTTCGGCTACCATCTCCTGGAAGTGTATTTCCGCGACTGAACCGCCACCGGAGCGTCCATGACCGCCGACCAGATCGCCGCCTTCTGCCTGCAACTGCCCGGCGCCCGGGAAGACCTCAAGTGGGGTTCGAACCGGGTGTTCTCGGTGGCCGGCAACAAGATGTTCGCCATCCTCGACTTCGTCGACAAGGACGGCGGCCTGGCCTTCAAGGTCGGCAGCGAGCTGTTCCTCGGCTATGTCGACCGCCCCGGCATCCGTCCGGCGCCCTACCTGGCGCGCGCGCACTGGATCGTCATGGCCCGCCCCTACCCGATGAAGGCGGCGGAGTTGCGCGAGGCCCTGGTCCGTTCCCATCAACTGGTGGTGGCGCGCCTGCCCAAGCGCCAGCGCCTCGGTCTGGTACTCGACGCATGAGTCGCGACCGTCTGTACACCTGGGCCGGCCTGTGGCGCTCGCCGTCGTCCAGCTGGGAGGCCCTGCGCCTGGAGGACGACCAGGCGGAAAGCCAGTTGCGCGCGCCGGACGAACGCAGCGGCCTGCCCTACCAATTGGACTACCGGCTGCGCTGGGACGCCGACTGGCATCTGCGTGAGGCGGTGTTCCACGTCGAAAGCGAAACCGGGGTGCGCAAGCTGCACCTGCTCGCCGATGGCCGCGGCCACTGGCAGGACGGCGACGGCGAAGCGCTACCGGCGTTCGACGGTTGCCTGGACATCGATCTCTGGCCAAGCCCCTTCACCAACACCTTCCCGATCCGCCGCCTGGGCCTGGCCGATGGCCAGCGCGCGGAAATCCGCGCGCTCTACATCGAGGCCCCGGCCCTGGAGCCGCGTAGCATGCGCCAGGCATACACCCGCCTGGACGCCAGCCACTACCTCTACGAGAACCTCGAAGGCAGCGCGTTCAAAGCGGTACTGCTGGTGGACGAACAGGGCCTGGTGATCGATTACCCGGGTCTCTTCCAGCGTCTCTGAACGCGCTAGCGCCGGGCACCGCGCGTCGCCGATAGCCCGGCGAATCCGTTAGCCTGCTTTCATTCGTCATCCGCAACGGTCATCATGGCGGACCGCGACAACCCACTGCGACCGCGTTTCCCACATGTCCGTCGATATCCGCCCCACCCCGCCGGCGCAGGACAGCGCCCGGCAAAACGTCACCCTGCAGATCGTCTCGGTGGTGATGTTCACCTTCATCGGCTACCTGACCATCGGCATCCCGCTGGCGGTGCTGCCCGGCTACGTGCACGACGACCTCGGCTACGGCTCGGTGCTGGCCGGCCTGGTGATCAGCCTGCAGTACCTCGCCACCCTGCTCGCCCGGCCCTACGCCGGGCGCGTCATCGACGGCCTCGGGCCGAAGCGCGCGGTGCTCTACGGCATGGCCGGCAGCGCCGCGAGCGGGCTGTTCATGCTGCTCTCGGTGGCGATCCAGGACTGGCCGGCGCTGAGCCTGGCCAGCCTGCTGGTCGGCCGCCTGGTACTCGGCGCGGCGGAAAGCCTGGTCGGCTCGGCGGCGATCGGCTGGGGCATCGGCCGGGTCGGCGCGCCGCACACCGCCAAGGTGATTTCCTGGAACGGCATCGCCAGCTACGGCGCCATCGCCCTCGGGGCGCCGCTAGGGGTGCTGCTGGTGCAGTGGCTGGGGCTGTGGAGCATGGGCGCGTCCATCGTCCTGCTCGGGGCGCTCGGCTTCGCCCTGGCCTGGCCGAAGTTGCCGGCGCCGCTGGTGCACGGCGAGCGACTGCCGTTCCACCATGTGCTCGGCCGGGTCACCCCGCACGGTATGGGCCTGGCGCTGGGGGCGATCGGCTTCGGCACCATCGCCACCTTCATCACCCTTTACTACGCCAGCCGTGGCTGGGCCAACGCAGTGCTTTGCCTGAGTGCCTTCGGCGGTTGCTTCATCGGCGCCCGGCTGTTGTTCGCCAATAGCATCAACCGGCTCGGCGGCTTCCGCGTGGCGATCATCTGCCTCGGCGTCGAAAGCCTCGGCCTGCTGTTGCTGTGGAGCGCGCCGAATCCCTGGGTCGGCCTGGCCGGCGCGGCCCTCACCGGCTTCGGCTTCTCCCTGGTGTTCCCGGCGTTCGGCGTGGAAGCGGTGAACCTGGTACCGGCTTCCAACCGTGGCGCGGCGCTGGGCGCCTACTCGCTGTTCGTCGACCTGTCGCTGGGCATCACCGGGCCGCTGGTGGGCTTCGTCGCCAACCTGTTCGGCTTCCGCTCGATGTTCCTCTTCGCCTGCCTGGCCTCGCTCAGCGGGCTGGCCCTGGCCATTGCGCTGCACCGACGCAGCCGCCGGCCGGGCTAGGACCTGCACCTTCTCCGGCGCCGCGGGGAGCGCCCTGGGCCTCGCCGAGCAAGGCGCTTAGCGCCGCGCGCAACTTGCCGGGCTTCAGCGGCTTGTTGAGCAGCGGCACGCCCAGGCGGGCCAGCGCGCGGCGGCAATCGTCGCTGCGGTCGGCGGTGATCATCACCGCGGCGATCTCCGCGCCGTAGTCCTCGCGCAAGGCGCCCAGCAACTGGCAACCGGTAGCGCCGTGGTCCAGGTGGTAGTCGACCAGGATCGCATCCGGCGCGCGGCCATCGAGCGCCTTGCGCGCGCCTTCCAGGTCGGTGGCGGTAAGCACCTCGCAGCCCCACTGGCCGAGCAGCGCGGACATGCTGAAGAGAATCTCGGTCTCGTTGTCCACCACCAGCAGCCGCCGTCCCGGCAGCGGATCGCCGGCCGAAAGCCGCGCAGTCGCCTCGCCGGGCACTGGCCGCGCCGGCTTGCGGACCAGCGGCACCTCGATGGCGAACAGCGAGCCTCGGCCTGGAGTCGAATGCACCTCGATGCGGTAGCCGAGGATGCCGGCGATACGGTCGACGATGGCCAGCCCGAGTCCGACGCCACGGCGCTCGGAAGCGCGCCCGGCGTCCAGTTGGTTGAACTCGAGGAAGATCGCCTGCAACTGGTCGGCGGGGATGCCCCGGCCAGTGTCCCACACCTCCAGGCGTACCTTGCCGCCACGCCGGCGCGCGCCCAGCAGCACGCTGCCGCGCTCGGTGTAGCGGCAGGCGTTGCTGAGCAAGTTGCGCAGGATCCGCGACAGCAGGCGCGCGTCGGTGCGCACTGCCAGTCGTGGGATCCGCGCACGCAGGGCCAGGCCGGCGGCACGCGCGACTTCCTCGAACTCCGAGGCCAGCGGAGCGAGCAGTTCGTCGAGGGAATAGTCGTCCAGGTCCGGACGGATCGCGCTCTGGTCGAGCCGGGCGATTTCCAGCAGGTCGGTGAGCAAGGTCTCGGCGCCTTCCAGGGCCAGGTGGGTGCGCTCCACCAGTTGCAGTTCGGCGGCCGGCAGGCCCCGTTCGCGCAGGGTGTCGACCAGCAGCCGCGCCGCGTTGAGCGGTTGCAGCAGGTCGTGGCTGGCGGCGGCGAGGTACTTGTCCTTGCTGTGGTTGGCGGCTTCGGCGGCGTCGCGCGCCTGGCGCAACTGGCGGTTGAGCTCTTCCAGCTCGTGGGTGCGCTCGGCTACCCGCCGCTCCAGCTCCTCGTTCATGGTCTGCAGGCGCTGCTGGGCCTGGACCCGCTCGGTGATGTCGGCGACAAAACCTTCGACCAATTCTTCCTCGTCGTGCCTGAGCAGCAGGTTCATCAATACCTCGATGTGACTGCCGTCCCTGCGCCAGAGGCGCGTCTCGTAGCCGAACAGGCCGCCGCGCTCGCGCAGCAGCGCGCGGATCCGTCGCATCTCGGCCTCGCCGCCGACGAAAAGTTGCCCGGCCATGTCCTCCAGCGACCAGAGCACCTGTTGCGGATCGTCGTAGCCGAGCATCTGCGCCAGCGCCGGATTGGCGGCGCGCAGCCCCTGGCCGAGGCTGGCCTGGAAGATGCCGTGCACCGCGTGCTCGAACAGCCATTTGTAGCGGTTGCGCTCGGCCTCCAGCTCCTCCAGGCGCGCCAGCAGCTCCGGGTAGTGGCTCTTGCGCGCGGAGTGGCTGCCCAGGCCGAGCAACCCGGCCAGGGCCTCCTGCTGCTGCTCAGAGGGCCTCGCCATAGACCACCTCGACATCGCGCTGGCTCGACTCGCGCGGGTTGGTAAGGATGCACGGGTCCTGCATCGCGTGGCGCGAGAGGAAAGGAATGTCGGAGCTGCCGACCCCGTGCAGGGCGAGGCTCTCGTGGAAACCCACGGCGTGCTTGAAGGCGATCAGGTGGTCCACCAGGCGCTGGCGGACCTGCCCCTGGGTCAGACCGCGGCAATCGATGCCGAAGGTCTCGGCGATCACCTTGAAGCGTTCCGGCGCGGCGCTGTAGTTGAACGCCACCACGTGTTCGACCAGCGCCGCGTTGCACAGGCCGTGGGGCAGGTCGAGATAGCCGCCGAGGCTGTGCGACATGGCATGCACCGCGCCGAGGATGGCGTTGGAGAAGGCCAGCCCGGCCTGCATGCTCCCGAGCATGATCTTCTCGCGCAGGGCGATGTCGCCGGGATTGGCGATCATCTGTACCAGATTGCCATCGATCAGGCGCATCGCTTCCAGCGCGTGGGGATCGGTCAGCGGCCCGTGGCCGGTGGAGACGAACGCCTCGATGGCGTGTACCAGTGCATCGATGCCGGTACAGGCCGAAAGGAAGGGATCCATGGTCAACGTGGTTTCCGGGTCGATCAGCGAGACGTCAGGCACCACCGCCTTGCTCACCACGGAGAACTTCATGCGCTCGTCCTGGTTGGAAATGATCACGAACTGCGAGACGTCCGCCGAAGTCCCGGCGGTGGTCGGGATCAGGATCAGCGGCGGACTCGGCACCCGCAGCCGGTCGACGCCTTCGAACTCGAGGATGCTGCGGCCATGGGCGGCGACGATGCCGATGCCCTTGGCGCAATCCATCGGGCTGCCGCCGCCCACCGCGACGATCACGTTGCAGCCCTCGCTGCGATAGAACTCGGCGCCGAGCATCACCTCGTCGACCCGGGGGTTGGGCGAAACGTCGGTATACAGACAATAGTCGATGCCCTGCCCCTCCAGGCTTGCCTGGATATCGGCGACCCAGCCGGCGGCGAGCACGCCGGGGTCGGAGACCAGCAGGACCTTGCGCGCACCGAAGGTCTTCACGTAGTTGGCGACGCTGTGCCGGCAGCCGGCGCCGAAGATGATCTCGGGCGAGACGAATTTACGCAGTTGGCTGAGGTCGTGGCTCATCTGACAGACCATTCTTATTGTTATCGGACATTGCCGGCAGCCTACTGCATTCGTCGGTTATTGCAATGCGACCTTGGCGGCCCTTTCAATCCTCCAGCAGGCCCAGGTAGAAGCGCCATTCCGCCAGCAGCGCATGGGCGCGATTGGCCGGCTGGCGGAAACCGTGGCGCTCCTGCGGATAGCGGTGGCACTCCACGCGCACGCCGCTGCGCCGCAGGCCGGCGACCATCGCCTCGGTCTGCTCCGGCACCACCACCGCGTCGAGCCCGCCCTGGAAGAACACTACCGGCGCGCGGATACGCCCGACCTGAAGCACCGGGCTGCGCACCAGGTAGCGACGGCGCTGGCGCAGCGGGTCGCCAATCAGCCAGTCGAGGTAGTCACCCTCGAACTTGTGGGTGCAACGCGCCAGTGCCAACGGATCGCTGACCCCATAGAGACTGGCGCCGCCGCGCAGGCCATCGAGGCAAGCCAGGGCGCGCAACGCGCTGTAGCCTCCGGCGCTGGCGCCACGGACGAAGACCCGGGCGCGGTCGATCCGTCCCTCCGCGTCCAGCCGCGCCAGCGCGGCCTCGATATCGCGCAACTCCAGGCGCCCCCACTGGCCGCGCAAGCGCTGCCGATAGGCGCGGCCGTAGCCGCTGCTGCCCCGGTAGTTCAGCGCCGCCACGGCGAAACCGCGCTGGGTCCAGAATTGCAGGCCGGCATCGAACGCCGGCGAATGCATCGAGGTCGGTCCGCCATGCAGCCACACCAGCAGCGGCGCTGGTCGTCGGGGATCGACGCGGCGGCGGGCATTGCGCGGCGGATAGAAGAAACCGTGGCCGTTTTCGCCGTTGCCCAGCCCATAGACGAAGGCCTGCGGATGCGACAGGTCATCCTCCGCCAGCGGTCGCTCGCCGCCACGCAGCACCTCGACGCGCAGGTCGTCGCGGTGGATCGCCAGCAGCGCCGGCAGGCGTCCGGCCGCCGCCGCGATGCAGTAGAACGCCCGGGCATCCGCGGCCAGTCCGGCGAACCGGTTCCAGTCCGCGGCCAGGCGCCGCTCGCTGCCGTCCGCTTCGCGCAGGAACAGTTGCCCGCCGCCGACCTCGACGCGACTGAGCAGCAGCCTTCCCTCTCCCAGCGGCAGGTAGCTGCAAGCGCCCAATTGCCAGGGCGCGCCAGCGTGGTCGGCATCGGCGAAGCGGCCGGCCAACGCGACCTCGGCGCAGGGACGCCACCAGCCGTCGCGGTCGCTCAGCCAGTGAAGGCGGCCGGCGGGATCGAAGCGTGGTTGCTGGATCGACTCGCCGCCTCCGGCTCCGGCCAGGCAGCGCGTACGCCCATTCTCCGCCAGGCCCAGGCGGGTCTCGGTCCAGGGCTGGTGCGGACGGTCCCATTCGATCCAGGCCAGCCGCCGCCCCTGGCCGGCGGCACGCGGCGCGGCGTAGAAATCGGCGCCCTCGACCAGCACCCGGCGCGCGCCATCGGCGTCCAGGCGCACGATGCGATGCACGACCCCGGTCGGCCCATGGCTCTCTTCCACCGCCAGCAGGGCATCCCAGGCATCGACGTAGGCCAGGTCGCCGTAGCGACACTGCGCCCCGCCGCCCAGCACTTGGGCTGCGCGGCCCGCTCGCCAGCGGCGTACCTGCTGGTCGGTTTCGTCGACCCAGGCCAGCCCGTCGAGCGTCACGCAGCAGGCGCCGCCGCCGTACTCGTAGACCCGGCTGCGCACCGAGCCGTCCGGCGCGGTGGGCTCCTCCAGCACGCCGTCGCGCCACAGGTACAGGCGCGAGCGCGCGCTGGCCGGATCGAATTCCACCCAGGCCAGCCCGCCATGGGCCGCCTTCAGCTCGCTGAAATCGCGCCCGGCGGCTACCGCGCGCTCGGCGCTCCAGTCGCTCGGCCAGTCGCCGTAGTCGACCATTGCCTCAGGCCTTGCAGATCAGGCGTGACGCGCGCTGGTTGCGCCAGGTCAGCGCGTCCAGGCCAAGCGGCGCCTCCTCGGCCTGGCGACGGGCCGCGAGGATCAGGTCGTGCCGTGCCGACTTGGCGCAGACCGGGTCGGTGGCGTCGGCATCGCCGGTGAGGAGGAACGCCTGGCAGCGGCAGCCGCCGTGGTCCCTCTCCTTCTCCTCGCAGGAACGGCAGGGTTCGGGCATCCAGGCGTCGCCGCGGTAACGGTTGAAGCCGAACGATTCGTACCAGATGTGGCGCAGGCTGTGCTCGCGCACGTTGGGAAACTGCACCGGCAATTGCCGCGCGCTGTGACACGGCAGCGCGGTGCCGTCGGGGGTGATGTCGAGGAATACGCTGGCCCAGCCGCCCATGCAGGCCTTCGGCCGTTCCTCGTAGTAGTCGGGGGTGACGAAGATCAGCTTGCACGGATTGCCTTCGGCGGCCAGCCGCTGGCGGTATTCGGCGGTGATCCGCTCGGCGCGCTCCAGTTGGGCGCGGGTCGGCAGCAGCCCGGCACGGTTCAGCGCGGCCCAGCCGTAGAACTGGCAAGTGGCGAGTTCGACGTAATCGGCTTCCAGCTCGATGCACAGCTGGATGATCCGCTCGATGTTGTCGATGTTGTGCCGGTGGGTGACGAAGTTGAGCACCATCGGATAGCCGTGCGCCTTCACCGCGCGGGCTATCGCCAGTTTCTGGGCGAAGGCCTTGCGTGAGCCGGCGAGCAGGTTGTTCACTTCTTCGTCGGCGGCCTGGAAGCTGATCTGCACGTGGTCCAGCCCGGCCTCGGCGAAGCGCGCCAGGCGTGCCTCGTCGAGGCCGATGCCGGAGGTGATCAGGTTGGTGTAGAAGCCCAGGCCGCGCCCTGCCTCGATCAGTTCGGCGAGGTCCTGGCGCAGCAGCGGCTCGCCGCCGGAGAAACCGAGCTGTGCGGCGCCCAACTCGCGAGCCTGGCGGAACACCTCGATCCATTCCGCGGTACTCAGCTCGGCGCCCTCGCGGGCGAATTCCAGCGGGTTCGAGCAGTACGGGCACTGCAACGGACAGCGATAGGTCAGCTCGGCCAGCAGCCAGAGCGGCGGCCCCACGCTTTCACTGCAGCTCGATCCAGAATTGCGCATGGGCCACCTCGAGGAACGCCAGGATGTCTTCGTCTATGCCGGGGACTTCGGGGAAACGCTCGCGCAGCGCCGCGACGATGGCCGCCACGTCGCGGCGGCCATCGACCAGCTTGAGGATTTCCCCGGCGCTGTCGTTGAGCTTGACCATGCCTTCGGGGTAGAGCAGCACATGGCAGTCCTGGGCCGGTTCGAACTGGAAGCGGAAGCCCCGGCGCAGCATCGGCACGCTGTCGAGCGACGGCAGGCTCATGATGCCAGCCCCCGATGCCAGACCCGCTCGCGGGTCACCGTATGGTACGGCGGGCGTTCGAGTTCGTAGGCCATGCTCATCGCGTCGAGCATGCTCCACAACACGTCCAGCTTGAATTGCAGGATATCCAGCATGCGTTCCTGTGCCTCGCGGGTCCGATAGTGCTCCAGGGTGATCCGCAGGCCGTGCTCGACGTCGCGCCGGGCCTGGGCCAGGCGACTGCGGAAATACTCGTAGCCGGCCGCCTCGATCCACGGATAGTGGCGCGGCCAACTGTCCAGCCGCGACTGGTGGATCTGCGGGGCGAAGAGTTCGGTCAGCGAACTGCTCGCCGCCTCCTGCCAACTGGCGCGACGGGCGAAGTTGACGTAGGCGTCGACGGCGAAGCGCACGCCGGGCAGCACCCGCTCCTCGGACAGCACCTGCTCGCGCTCCAGGCCCACCGCTTCCGCCAGACGCAGCCAGGCCTCGATGCCGCCCGCCTCGCCGGGGGCGCCGTCGTGGTCGAGGATACGCTGGATCCACTCGCGGCGGACCTCGCGGTCGGGACAGTTGGCCAGGATCGCCGCGTCCTTCAGCGGGATGTTGACCTGGTAGTAAAAACGGTTCGCCACCCAGCCCTGGATCTGTTCGCGACTGGCACGGCCCTCGTACATCGCGACATGGAACGGATGGTGGATATGGTAGTAGCGTCCCTTGTCGCGCAGCGCCCGTTCGAATTCGGCGCGATCCATGGCGGCACGGCTCATGTTGGCCCCCTACAGCTGGATGTGCATGCCATCCCAGGCCACTTCGATGCCACTGGCATCCAGCTCGGCGCGTTCGGCCGAAGCGGTGTCGAGGATGGGATTGGTGTTGTTGATGTGGATGAGCACCTTGCGCGCGGCCGGCACCTTCGCCAGCACCTCGAGCATGCCGCCCGGCCCGCTCTGCGCCAGGTGCCCCATCTGCCGGCCGAGCTTGTCGCCGACCTCGCAGACCAGCATCTCGTCGTCGCGCCAGAGCGTACCGTCCACCAGCAGGCAGTCGGCGCGGCGCATCCATTCGAGCAGCGCCTCGTCCACCTCGCCGAGGCCCGGCGCATAGAACAGCGTACCGGCGCTATCGAGGTCCTCGACGAACAGGCCGATGTTGTCGCCCGGATGGGGGGCGCCGCGATGCGGGGAATACGGCGGCGCGCTGCTGCGCAGGGGGATCGCGGTGAAGCGCAGGCGCGGACAGGCCGGAATGGCGAAAGGCGCGCCATCGAGGGCGATCGGCCGGTGGCGCAGGCCGCCGTTCCAGTGGGAAAGCATGGGGAACAGCGGGAAGCCTTCGTTGAGGTCCTGGTGGACCATCTGCGTGCACCAGACTTCGTGCGGGCAGCCTTCGCGCAGGCTGAGCAGGCCGGTGGTGTGGTCGATCTGGCTGTCGAGCAGGACGATCGCGCCGATCGCCGTATCGCGCGGCCGACGCGCCGGCTGGAGGGCCGGGAAGGCGGCGATCTGGGCACGGATGTCGGGCGAGGCGTTGCAGAGGATCCAGCGCTCGCCGTCGTCGGACAGGGCGATGGAGGATTGCGTGCGTGGCTGGGCCGCTACGCTGCCGTCGCGGACCCCGCGACAGTTGCGGCAGTTGCAGTTCCACTGGGGGAAGCCGCCGCCGGCGGCCGAACCGAGAATACGGATGTGCATGGGTCTGCCCCGCGGGCTGGAGGGAGGCCCCGGAAGACCGGGGCCGAACGGATCAGCGGTTGGCGAAGTAGAGGGTCACTTCGAAACCGAGACGCAGGTCGGTGAAGCTGGGCTTGGTCCACATGGGGTCGATCCTCTCTGGTGGGGCCGGGCGATTCCGGCAGGTCGAGTTAAACATCAGCGGGGCTCGCTCCGAATGAGACTTTCGAAGGAGTTTTCCCCCTGATTTGGTAGGGACTGCCTGTTCCGCCCAAGGTTCGCCGGGAGATCGCCGTTGCGCCCCCCTGGTTCGCCCTGGTGCAGGGCAGAAGCCTAGTCCATGCCGGGGCGGCGGCGAGGCGAAAAAAAAGACGCGGCCAGGGCCGCGTCGCGCCAGAACCCGCCATGGGGAAAGCCGCGTCGGGACGCGGGACGAGCGCACCCGCAGGTGCCTTGGCGGAAAGGCCGCGGGTCGGAGCGATCCGCGGCGGCTGAGGACCGCTCAGAAGAAGCCCAGCGGGTCGATGTCGTAGCTCACCAGCAGGTTCTTGGTCTGCTGGTAGTGGTCGAGCATCATCTTGTGCGTCTCGCGACCGACGCCGGACTTCTTGTAGCCGCCGAACGCGGCGTGGGCCGGGTACAGGTGGTAGCAGTTGGTCCACACGCGACCGGCCTTGATCCCGCGGCCCATGCGGTAGGCGCGGTTGATGTCACGGGTCCAGAGGCCGGCGCCGAGGCCGTACTCGGTGTCGTTGGCGATGGCCAGGGCCTCGGCTTCGTCCTTGAAGGTGGTGACGCCGACCACCGGGCCGAAGATTTCCTCCTGGAACACGCGCATCTTGTTGTGTCCCTTGAGCAGGGTCGGCTGGATGTAGTAGCCGCTGGCCAGGTTGCCTTCGAGCTTCTCGACGCTGCCGCCGGCGAGCAGCTCAGCGCCTTCCTGCTGGGCGATGTCGAGGTAGGAGAGGATCTTCTCGTACTGCTGCTGGGAAGCCTGGGCGCCGACCATGGTCTCGGTGTCCAGCGGGTCGCCGCGCTTGATCGCCCTGACCTTTTTCAGCACCTCCTCCATGAACGCCGGGTAGATCGACTCCTGGACCAGCGCGCGGGACGGGCAGGTGCACACCTCGCCCTGGTTGAAGAAGGCCAGCACCAGGCCCTCGGCGGCCTTCTCGATGAACGCCGGCTCGGCCTGCATGATGTCTTCGAAATAGATGTTCGGGCTCTTGCCGCCCAGCTCGACGGTGGAGGGAATGATGTTCTCCGCCGCGCACTTGAGGATGTGCGAGCCGACCGGGGTGGAACCGGTGAAGGCGATCTTGGCGATGCGCTTGCTGGTGGCCAGGGCCTCGCCGGCCTCCCTGCCGAAGCCCTGGACGACGTTGAGCACGCCCGGCGGCAGCAGGTCGCCGATGAGTTCCAGCAGCACGCAGATGCCCAGCGGGGTCTGCTCGGCCGGCTTGAGCACCACGCAGTTGCCGGCGGCCAGCGCCGGGGCCAGCTTCCAGGCGGCCATCAGCAGCGGGAAGTTCCACGGGATGATCTGCCCGACCACGCCCAGCGGCTCGTGGATGTGGTAGGCCACGGTGCTGTCGTTGATCTCGGCGGCGGAGCCTTCCTGGGCGCGGATGCAGCCGGCGAAGTAGCGGAAGTGGTCGGCGGCCAGGGGGATGTCGGCGTTGAGGGTCTCGCGCACGGCCTTGCCGTTGTCCCAGGTCTCGGTGACGGCGAGCAGTTCCAGGTTCTGCTCGATGCGCTCGGCGATCTTCAGCAGGATGTTCGAACGCTCCTGCACCGAGGTACGGCCCCAGGCGTCGGCGGCGGCGTGGGCGGCGTCGAGGGCCTTGTCGATGTCCTCGGCGGTGGAACGGGGGAACTCGGCGATCGGCTGGCCGTTCACCGGCGAGGTGTTGGTGAAGTACTGGCCCTTGACCGGAGGCACGAACTCACCGCCGATATAGTTGCCGTAGCGAGGCTTGAAGGTGACGACGGCACCGGGGGTTCCGGGCGCTGCGTAGATCATGGCGAAGCTCTCCTGTGTGGTCGTTCCGCCGTGGCGCGGCGGACTCGTGCAAGGGCGCCGCGGTCGGCGGCGAAGGGTCGGGCGCGTCACTCGTCGACGTGCACGCTTTCCAGATAGCTGCGGATCGCCCAGAGGCCTTCCTGGCTGATGAAGTCGGCCATCTTCGGCATGTACACCGCGCCATCGCGCACCGCGCCGTTGATGACCCGCTCCTTGAACCATTCGTCGCCCTCGGCGCCGGTCTCCAGCAGGCGCAGGTCCGGGGCGATGCCGCCGGACTTGGCTTCCAGGCCGTGGCAGCGCGCGCAGTTCTGGTTGTAGGCGGAGGCGCCGATCTCGACGGCGAGGTCGTGCTTGGCGTAGGGCTCGCGGTAGGGGTTGGTGTCGCGCCATTCCTTGCCCAGCGGCTCGAGTCCCTTGGTGTCCACTGCCTGGGGGGTCACATCGCCGTGGGCCAGCGCCAGGCTCGAGAGGCTGAGACCGGCCAGCACCAGCAGGCCGCGCAAGGCGTTGTTCTTGTTCATCACTTCATTCCTCCGGGGAGACAGGACAAGGCACGGGCGCCAAACGGCGCTCATCGCCATCCTAGGAAGCTCCGCCGCGCGCCCGAATCCTGCTTTGGGCGTCCTCGCCTACTCCCTTCGGAGTAGAGCCTCGGAAGGCCTAACGTGGGGCTTTGGCAGCAAGTCCAAGTCATGCCCCGTCCGGGAAGTCTTCCCGGCCGAATCGGGCGATCTTCCGTTCCCGTCGGCGCGCCCCGCTTCCACCATGAAGCCGCCGCGGCCCGAGCAGCGGCCTGCCGTTTCTCGACCCTCACTCCAAACGGGAACCCGATCATGACAACAAGAACCTCACCCGCCCCTGCCGGCCTCCTGCGCCCGAGCCTGCACTGCCTCGCCTTCGCCGTCGCCCTGGGCAGCGCTGGCGCCGCGCTGGCCAAGGATGTGACCTGGGAGGACATCGCCAACGACGACAAGACCACCGGCGACGTGCTGCAGTACGGCATGGGCACCCACGCCCAGCGCTGGAGCCCGCTCAAGCAGGTCAACGCCGACAACGTGTTCAAGCTGACCCCGGCCTGGTCGTACTCCTTCGGCGACGAGAAACAGCGCGGCCAGGAGTCCCAGGCCATCGTCAGCGACGGCGTGATCTACGTGACCGCCTCCTACTCGCGGCTGTTCGCCCTCGACGCGAAGACCGGCAAGCGCCTGTGGACCTACAACCACCGCCTGCCCGACGACATCCGCCCGTGCTGCGACGTGGTCAACCGCGGCGCCGCGATCTATGGCGACAAGGTGTTCTTCGGCACCCTCGACGCCTCGGTGGTGGCGCTGAACAAGAACACCGGCAAGGTGGTGTGGAAGAAGAAGTTCGCCGATCACGGCGCCGGCTACACCATGACTGGCGCGCCGACCATCGTGAAGGACGGCAAGACCGGCAAGGTCCTGCTGATCCACGGCAGTTCGGGCGACGAGTTCGGCGTGGTCGGCCGCCTGTTCGCCCGCGATCCGGATACCGGCGAGGAAATCTGGATGCGTCCCTTCGTCGAAGGCCACATGGGCCGCCTGAACGGCAAGGACAGCACGGTGACCGGCGACGTCAAGGCGCCCTCCTGGCCGGACGATCGCAACTCGCCGACCGGCAAGGTCGAGTCGTGGAGCCACGGCGGCGGCGCTCCCTGGCAGAGCGCCAGTTTCGACGCCGAGACCAACACCATCATCGTCGGCGCCGGCAACCCCGGCCCGTGGAACACCTGGGCGCGCACCGCCAAGGGCGGCAACCCGCACGACTACGACAGCCTCTACACCTCCGGCCAGGTCGGGGTGGACCCGAGCAGCGGCGAGGTGAAGTGGTTCTACCAGCACACCCCCAACGACGCCTGGGACTTCTCCGGCAACAACGAACTGGTGCTGTTCGACTACAAGGCCAAGGACGGCAAGATCGTCAAGGCCACCGCCCACGCCGACCGCAACGGCTTCTTCTATGTGGTCGACCGCAGCAACGGCAAGTTGCAGAACGCCTTCCCCTTCGTCGACAACATCACCTGGGCCAGCCACATCGACCTGAAGACCGGCCGCCCGGTGGAGCGCGAGGGCCAGCGCCCGCCGCTGCCGGAACCGGGGCAGAAGCATGGCAAGGCGGTGGAAGTATCGCCGCCGTTCCTCGGCGGCAAGAACTGGAACCCGATGGCCTACAGCCAGGACACCGGCCTGTTCTACGTGCCGGCCAACCACTGGAAGGAAGACTACTGGACCGAGGAGGTCAGCTATACGAAGGGCAGCGCCTACCTTGGCATGGGCTTCCGGATCAAGCGCATGTACGACGACCACGTCGGCAGCCTGCGCGCCATGGACCCGGTCAGCGGCAAGGTGGTCTGGGAACACAAGGAACACCTGCCGCTCTGGGCCGGGGTGCTGGCCACCGCCGGCAACCTGGTGTTCACCGGCACCGGCGACGGCTACTTCAAGGCCTTCGACGCGAAGAGCGGCAAGGAGCTGTGGAAATTCCAGACCGGCAGCGGCATCGTCTCGCCACCGATCACCTGGGAACAGGACGGCGAGCAGTACCTCGGCGTGACCGTCGGCTACGGCGGCGCCGTGCCGCTGTGGGGCGGCGACATGGCCGACCTGACCCGGCCGGTGGCCCAGGGCGGTTCCTTCTGGGTATTCAAGCTGCCCAGCTGGGACAACCGCACCGCCAGCCGCTGATCCCCGCGCCGCGCCCTGCGAGGCGCGGCTTTCCCCGCCTGCGGAGTATCCCGATGAAGACCTTCCTCCTCTGCGCCACCCTGCTCGGCGCCGGCCTGGCCCAGGCCGCCGACGACATCGACGACGTCCGCGTCATCGCCGGCTGCCGCCTGGAGCCCGGCGCGCGCTGCGCCAAGGCCGACTTGCGCGGCGCCGACCTGCGCAACCTCGACCTCGGCCGCATCGACCTGGCCGGCGCCGATCTCTCCGGCGCCGACCTGCGTCACGCCAGGCTCGACCTGGCCAACCTGGAAAAAGCCAACCTGCGTGGTGCCGACCTCACCCGCGCCAGCCTGCAGCAAGCCAACCTGCGCGGCGCCGACCTCTCCGGCGCCAGGGCGGTGGCGATCCAGGCCTGGGGCCTGTTCGCCCAGGGCGCCCAGTGGCAAGGCGCCGACCTCACCGCCGCCTACCTGGAGTTCGCCCGTCTCAGCGGCGGCCGCCTGCACCAGGCCACGCTGCGCGCCGCCGACCTGGAGATGACCTGGCTGTCCCGCGCCGATCTCAAGGGCGCCGACCTGCGCGACGCCAACCTGCAGGAAGTCAAGCTGGCCGAGGCCAACCTGGAAGATGCCGACCTGCGCGGCAGCAAGGTGCGCTTCGGCAACTTCCAGGGCAGCAACATGCAGGGTTGCAAGGATTGCCCCGCGGGCTGGCAGTGAAGCGCCGGACAGCAGCGACGGCGCCCCTAGCCGAGGCTGCCGCGAGCCTCCTCGGCGAGCGGCAGCGGCAGGCCCAGCCGCAGCACGCCGCTGTCGATGGCCCGGTGCACCAGTTCCGCCTGGGTACTCACCTGCAACTTCTGCTTGAGCAGGCTGACATGGTTGGACACGGTCTTGGCGCTTACCCCCAGGTGCTCGGCCACCTCGCGCAGGGCCAGGCCACGCGCGAGCAGGCGGAAGATCTCGAACTCGCGACGGGTCAGCCCGCGCAACGCTGCCCCGCCCTGCTCTTCCCACGACTGGCAGGCCAGGCGCGTGGCCAGGGGCTGCTCCAGATAGAGCTGGCCGGCGAGCACTCGCCGTATCGCCTCCAGCAGCACCGTCGGCGCCGCGCGCTTGGTCACGTAGCCGCGGGCACCGGCATCCAGCGCCTGGCGCACCAGGGCCAGTTCGTCGTGGAGGCTGAAGAACAGCACACGCAACTGCGGCAGGCGCTGGCGCAGCCGGCGAGTCAGTTCCAGGCCGCTGATGCCCGGCAGGCCGAGATCGACGATGACCAGCGAAGGAATTTCCCGCTGCACCGCCTGCAAGGCTTCTTCGCCATCGCCGGCCTCGCTCACCTCCACGTCGGGGAGCAGCCCGCGCAACAGCGCGGCCAGCCCTTCGCGGACCACGAAATGATCGTCCACCAGCAGGATCTTCATCGTCCTCTCCTCTCAGTCGCCGCGTTCCAGCGGCATCCGCAGGCGCAACGCCAGGCCCTGTCCGGGACGGCTGCGCAGGCTCAGTTCAGCGCCCAGGCAGCGCGCGCGCTGGCGCATCGAGTCCAGGCCGAAGCCGGGTGCCGGGTCCGCCGCGCAGCCGCGACCGTCGTCGCGTACGCTCAGGTAGAGAAAGCCGCCACGGCGTTGCAGGCGGATCCGCACGCGGCTGGCGCCGGCATGCCGGGCGACGTTGTTCAGCGCCTCCTGCAACAGGCGGTAGAGATGGGTCCCGGCCGCCGCATCCAGGGGCGGCAGCGGACCGCCCAGGCGCAGCTCGCAGGCGATGCCCTGGCCTTCCTGCCAGTCCGCCACGCAGGCGCGTAGCGCCTCGTCCAGCGACTGGCGTTGCAGGGCCGGCGGCGGTAGACCGCGCAGCAACGCGCGGAAGCTGTCGTCCAGCCCCTGGCAGTAGCGCTCCAGGCGTGCCAGCGCCGGCTGCCCGGCGCCTGCCGTGCAGCGCAGCAACAACAGTTGGGTGCGGATGCCCGTCAGGTACTGGCCGATATCGTCATGCACCGCCTGGGCCAGCAAGCGCCGCTCGCGCTCCTGCACGGCGAGCAGCCAGCGGTACTCCGCCGGGCCGGCGGGTCGCAGGTCATCCATGGCGTGGCTCAGGGGGCGATCCGACAGGCCTGTCCGACGGCGCAGGCGGCAGGTCTTTCCTGGCCGAGGTGGCGGGAATAGAGGAAATCGAACCCGAGCAGGCTGAGGATCAGCAGGATGGGCAACACCAGGGTGACGGCGATGCGCATGGCGGCGACTCCTGTCCATTGTCGTTGTCGAGACATGCTAGGACGCGCGGAGCCACGGCGTGCTACTACCTTGGTACTGCCGGGCCGCTACTTTTGCGCGGCCACCCGCCTCCAGCCGCCCTTGCGGGCGCCGCCGATGCAGCAGGAGCGCTGCGCAAGCGCCTGGTCCTGCTACTTTGGTACTGGTTCACCCCTCCGGACGTCGAATTTCCAAAGCAGCGCGCCTGCCCTGTAATGACGCATACAAGAAGAAACGACGAGAAGCCGCCATGCCCCGCCTTGCCTTGCCCCGCGTAGCGCCCGACTACCCTGCGGCGGTCCCGCCGCAGTACCGAGTTCGCCTTCTCCGCCTACCCGGCTGCCGACCGTCCGCGACGCGTCCCCGGCAGCGCGCGGCGGAACGCCCGCCCGCTGGGCTATCGCGCCCACGGCTGCTACCGTGAGCGCATTCGCATCCGCCCGCGTGCCCCGAGCCGCCACCAGCCGCCCATAACGACAATAACGAGGTGCAGGCCATGTACAAGATCCTGATCGCCGACGACCACCCGCTGTTCCGCGAGGCCATCCACAATGTCATCGCCGACGGATTCCCCGGCAGCGAAGTGATGGAAACCGCCGACCTCGACAGCGCCCTGGGCCTGACCCAGGAACACGACGACCTCGACCTGATCCTGCTCGACCTGAACATGCCCGGCATGCACGGCCTCAACGGCCTGATGAACCTGCGCAACGAGGCCCCGACCATTCCCGTGGTTATCGTCTCCGCCGAGCAGGACAAGCAGGTGGTGCTACAGGCCATCACCTACGGCGCGGTGGGCTTCATCACCAAGTCCTCGCCACGCGCGCAGATGACCGAAGCCATCGAGCAGATCCTCAACGGCAACGTCTACCTGCCCTCGGACGTGATCCGCACCCAGAAGAGTTCGCCGCGACGCAGCGGCCACGAAGAACACGGCATCTCCCCGGAACTGCTCCAGGCCCTGACCCGCAAGCAGCTGCTGGTGCTGGAGCGGATGACCAAGGGCGAGTCGAACAAGCAGATCGCCTACAACCTGGACATCGCCGAGACCACGGTGAAGGCGCACGTCTCGGCGATCCTGCGCAAGCTCAAGGTACACAACCGGGTCCAGGCGATCCTCAGCGCCGGCGACATCGACTTCGCCGCCTACCTGCGCCGCTGAGACCCGCCGATGCCCGACCGCCGTACCCTGCTGCTCACTGTCCTGGCGATGCTGGCCTTCGCCGGCAATTCGCTGCTCTGCCGCGCGGCGCTGAAGGACACCGCCATCGACGCGGTCAGCTTCACCGCCCTGCGTCTCTTCTCCGGCGCCCTCATGCTCGCCGTCCTGCTGCATCTGCGCCGGCGCCCGGCCACGCCCGCGCGCGGCGGCTGGCGCGGGGCGGCGGCGCTGTTCGTCTACGCGGCCGCGTTCTCCTACGCCTACGTGCAGCTGGACGCCGGCACCGGCGCGCTGCTGCTGTTCGGCGCGGTGCAGGTCACCCTGCTGCTGGCCGGCCTGCTGCGCGGCGAACGGCTGGGCGGACAGGCGCTGCTCGGTTTCCTGCTGGCCCTGGGCGGCCTGCTGTTCCTGTTGCTCCCCGGAGCCAGCGCGCCGCCGCTGGGCGGTGCCCTGCTGATGCTCCTGTCCGGCCTCGCCTGGGGCCTCTATACCCTGCTCGGCCGCGGCGGCGGCGATCCGCTGGCGGTCAGCGCCGGCAACTTCCTCCGAGCCCTTGCCTTCGCCGCCCTGCTGCTCCTGGCATTCCACGGGCAGTTGCGGCTGGACGGCGCCGGACTGGCCTATGCCCTGCTTTCCGGCGCCCTCGCCTCCGGCCTCGGCTACGCCGTCTGGTACAGCGCACTGCCGGGGCTGACGGCGATCCAGGGCGCCTCGGTGCAGCTCAGCGTGCCGGTGCTCGCCGCCCTCTGCGGCGCCCTGCTGCTCGGCGAGCCGCTCGCCCCGCGATTGCCGCCGGCGACCCTGGCGGTGCTCGGCGGGATCGCCCTGATCCTCGCCCCGCGCCTGGGCCGCGCGGCACGCGAAGGCGCCTGAATCAGACCGAGGCTTCGCGCTCCAGCAAGTGGCAGAGCGCGGTCTTCAGCTTCATCGGCCGCACCGGCTTGTGCATCAGGGTATGGCCAAGCTCGCGAACCTGCTGCTTGAGTTCGTTGCTGTAGTTGGCTGTGATCATCAGCGCCGGCAGCGGCGAGCCGCGCCGGGCGTTGATCGCGGCGACCGCGTCGACGCCGTTGCGCTGGTCGTCGAGGTGATAGTCGACGATCAGCAGGTCGGCCTCGGCATGGTAGTTGTCGACCTGTCGCGCCAGGTCTTCCTCCGACAGCGCCGTCACTACCCGGCAGCCCCAGGCTTCGAGCAACGTGCGCATGCCGGCGCAGATCGCCGCATCGTTGTCCAGCACCCACACCCGCGAACCACGCAGGCGCTCGCGCAGGTCGTCCGCGCTGGCCAGCGGCTCGGCGCGACTGCGCGGGGCATGGCGGGCCAGCGGTACCTCGATGGCGAAGCACGAGCCCTTGCCCGGCAGCGAGCCGACCCGGACCCGGTGGCCGAGCATGCGGGCGATCTTGTCGACGATCGCCAATCCCAGGCCGAGCCCGCGGTCCTGGTGGCAACGCTGCGACTCGCCGCGCTTGAATTCCTGGAAAATCTCGCCGAGCTTGTCGGCGGCGATGCCCACCCCGGTGTCCCAGACCTCGATCGACAGGCGCTGCCGATGCCGGCGGCAACCCAGCAGCACGCGCCCTCGCGGGGTATAGCGGATGGCGTTGGAAAGCAGGTTGCGGAGGATTCGCGCGAGCAGTTGCTGGTCGCTGCGGACCAGCGCCCCGCAGGCCACGAAGTCCAGGCGTAGCCCTTCGCTGGCGGCTACCTGGCGGTACTCCGCGGCCAGGTTGCCGAGCAGTTCGCCAAGCTCGAACGGGGCGATGTCCGGGGTGATCACGCCGGCGTCCAGCTTGGAAATGTCCACCAGGGTGCCGAGCAGGTTCTCCACGTCCTCCAGCGAATGGCTGATGTTGTTCACCAGCGCCTCGTTGTCCGGCGCCGCGCTGCCGCGCTCCTGCAAGGCGCTGGTGAACAGCCGCGCGGCGTTCAGCGGTTGCAGCAGGTCGTGGCTGACCGCCGCGAGGAACTTGGTCTTCGACAGGTTGGCCTGTTCCGCCTCGCGCTTGGCCTCGCGCAGGCGCGCCTCGACCTGGCTGCGCTCGTGGATCTCGCGCTTGAACTGGTCGTTGAGGGTGGTCAGCTCGGCGGTCCGCTCGCGCACCCGCTGTTCGAGGTTCTGGTAGGCCTGGTGCAGCGCCTCGGCGGTCCGCCGGCGCTCGGTGATATCCCGAATCAGCACGAACAGCCCGGCGACCCGGCCGTCGGCCTGGCGGTTCGGCACGTAGGAGCGCTGCATGTAGCGCTCCTCGCCGGACAACGCGGTCTCGGCGATCTCGAAGGTCACGCTTTCGCCGGCCAGGGCCCGCTCGAAGTACGGTTCCAGGCGCCGGCAGTGCTCGGCGCCATGCACGTCGCGCAGGCAGCGGCCGAGCATCGAGCCGCTGGGCCAGCGGTACCACTCCTCGTAGACCTTGTTGGTGAATTCGTAGACCAGTTCGTCGCTGAGATAGGCGATCAGCGCCGGCACCTGGTCGGTGATCAGGCGGATCCAGCGCTCGCTGGCGCGCAACGCCTCGGCGTGGCGATAGCGTTCGGTGATGTCGGTGAAGGTGTTGACGAAGCCGCCGGTGGGCAGCGCATGGGTACGGATCTCCAGCACCCGGCCATCGAACAGGCGCTGCTCGCGGGCGCTCAGCGGACTCCCCTGGGAGTCCTGGCTGCACGGCGTGAGCAACGGCAATTCGCTCTCCGCCATGACTTCGGCGAAGGCCCGGTGCCCGGCGATCGGCGCCAGCCCGCAGAGTTCCAGGAAGCGCCGGTTCCACAACTCCAGCACGCCGTCGGCACCGACCATCGCCACGCCCTGGGAGAGGTTGTCCACCGCCCGCTGCAACAGGTGCGACTTCTGCGCCAGCGCCTGCTCGCGGCGCGCGGTCTCGCTGAGCTTGATCTCGGTGACGTCGCTGTAGAGTACCGCCAGCCCGCCGTCGCGGGTCGGCCGTTCGCTCATCCGCAGCCAGCGCTCGTCGCGCAGGCGATACAGGGTCTGCTGGTCGCCGCCGCGCTGTTCCTCGACGATCAGCCCGCCGCTGCGCGCCAGCCGGTGCAGTTCGGCGCGGCGCATGCCAGGACCGATCCGCGCCCGGCTGTCGACCCACAGCGCGCGGAAGCGCTCGTTGAACAGCACGATGCGCTGCTGCGGATCGAACAGGACGAAGGCGTCGGAGATGCTTTCGATGGCGTCGAGCAGATGCTGGTGGGCGGTCTCGGCACGCAGGCGAGCGTCGCTGAGCAACTGGTTGCTGGCCTTCAGTTCGAGCATCGTCTGGCTCAGCGCGTCGGTGCGCTCGCGGACCTGCTCGGCCAGCACCACGGAATACTGGAAGGCGCCGTAGGCCTCGTCGCTCTGCGCGGCGCTCGACTCGATGCGTCCGATCAGCGCCTGGTTGATCCGCTGCAACTTGTGCCGCTCTTCTTCGAGGGCGACGACCCGCGCCTGCAGCTCAGCGACGGACACCTCCGCGGGGTCGGCCAATGGCGACCCCGGTGAAGGTCTGGTTGATATGCATGCCATTGAATTGCTCTCCGTAGGTGTTGAAGCCGATCACCTGCTGGCTGCGGAGAAACGCGGCGGTCGCTTGCGTGTCACCGCCGACCTCCAGCTCCAGGCGCCGCAGGAAGCAGTCGCAACCGATGGTCAGCAACGGCGGTCCGAGGCGCTCGTGGAGGCGGCGGAACTGCGCCTCCAGGTTGGGCAACAGCGGGCCGGTGCTCATCGCGGTGAGAACGATGCCGTTCTCCACCGCACAGTAGAACGTCAGGCTCAGGTCCTCGTTGGCCTGCTGGATCGAGCGCACGTAATAGCGTTCGTCGACCCGCACCGCCAGCGGATGCGCGGAGAACAGGGCGAAATCCAGCGCCTGCGGCGCCACCCCGACCAGCCGGGCGTATTCCAGCGCCGCCGGCTCGGCGTTGAGTTCGTGGACCCGCCGGCTGCCGCTGTCGGCGCGGGTCACCACCAACTTTTCGGCGCGCGGCACCACGTGATGGGTGGTGAAGACCTCGAAGTCCAACCAGGTGTTGACCAGCACCACCACTGCCGCCCCGGTATGGAACTGGCCCTGGTGGTAGACATGGGTGTGGGTCAGGTGCCGGTCGTCGCCGGCCGAGCCACCGAAATGCGGGATCGCGCCGAGCGCCGCGCCAAGCGCGGCGAGCACCACCTCTTCGCGGCTGGACAGGCCGTCGAGCAAGGTCAGGGCGAAACTGTGGTCCTTGATCGGCGCCAGGCCGCCGCGGCGACAGCCGGCCACCAGGGTCTCGACCATCTGCTGCGCGTCCAGCAGGCTGAAGCGCTCCATTTCGTCGATCAGCGCGCTGCTGATGGCGAAGCTGCGCACGTCGAAGCCCACCGCGCTGACGCAGCCGCGCCCGTAGCCCGCCGGAGTGATCTCGCCGGCGGTGGTGCAGCCGACCAGGTCGATGCCGCCGAAGTAGCGTTCGAGCATCTCGCCGAGGGCCGGCAGGTCGTATTCCGCGGAACAGAAGAACAGCACGAAGCCCAGGTGCGGATGGATAAGCTGGCGCGCCAGGTCCTGGGCCACCACTTCGACGTCGCGCGCGCTGGACATGCCCCTGCAGACCCCTTCCCCCTGCCCTTCGTACATGCCCGCTCCCCCGTCGTTCCGCCTCGCCAGCATTCTACGAAGGGCGCCGCCGCGGCCCCTATCCTACTTGGGTCGCGGCGGGGTCCTTCGAAAGTAGCGGTATCACCAGTTCAATACGGCGCCGAGGGCCACGGTGTCGGTGTCCTCGTCGAGCGCGGCACCGTCGCGCCCGTCGATCCGGTAGCGGTTCAGCTCGGCGACCAGCTTGAGGTTGTCGTTGATCGTGCGGAAATAGGCGATGCCGCGACTCTCGTAGTCGGCCGCGGAACCCAGGCCGTTGCCGTCGTCGACGGTCTTGCCGTAGGACAGCGCCAGGCGGTTCTTGCCCCATGAATACGAGCCCTGCAGCAATGCGCCGCGGCTGTCCACTTCGCGCAGCGCGGCTTCGCCGGCGTTGTTGGTGAAGAACGGATTGATGCCCTTGGCGGTGAACCCCGAACCGGTCACGGAGAAACCGCCCATCTTCACCTGCAAGCCATAGCCGACCCCCTTGGAAGTCACGCTGTCGACGCTGTCGCTGGTGTTCTTCGAAGTCTGGTAGCCACCGTTGATCCAGCTGTAGACCTGCGCCCCGGCCAGGTCGAACTGGTAGCTGACCTCGCTCTCGTAGCGCGGGTTGTCCTGGTAGGCCTTGTCGTCGAGGCCGTCGCTGGCGTCTTTGTCGATCTGGTTGGAGTCGATCGGGTCGAGGATGCCCACGGCGATGCGCAGGCCGGGCAGCAGGTCGTTGTTGCGGTAGGTGATCTGCGAGGTGGGGAACGGGTACGGATAGCCGGTGCCGATGTTGCCGAAGGAGACGCCCTTGCCGTCCACCAGGCCGAGGGTGTCGCTGGGGTTGCCGAAACCGGCCAGCAGTTCGTCGAGGAAGATGTTCGAGCGCGAGAACAGGCCGAAGTCCTTGCCGATCAGCACCTCGCCCCAGTCGCCGGCGACCGTGCCGTAGAACTGACGGACGTCGATGGCGGTATCGGTGCCGTCGGTCTCGCTGTCGTTGATGGTCACCCAGAAGGAAGCGCGACCACCGAGGCTCAGCTCGTCGACCTTCCTGCCGAAGTTGAAGCCGATGTAGTTCGGCAGGAATCCCATCTTCACCCGCGACTGGCGGCGATCGTAGGTCTCGCCCTGGCGGTCGACGTCGCTGTTGACGTAGAAGGCGTTGAAGTAGCCGTCGGTGGAAAAGGTGGTCTCGTCCTTGTCGTACAGCAGGATATCGGCGGCGGCCGGTTGCAGGCCGCCCAGGGCACCCAGCGAGGCCAGGGTCAGCGGCAGGATTCGGCGAACGGCGGTGTTGTTCTTGTTCATGGCGCACTCCGCGAGGTGAAACGACCGGGCCGGTCGTGGCGGAGCCGATTATCGAAACCGGGAAAGCCCGGCCATACGCTTCCTTGGGCCTGCTTCGACGCTTCTTCATGGTGGGCGTGGGTGCCGCTGCGCAAGGCGCGGGCAGCGCTCCTCCGGCGGTAGCGCAACCTTGGTCGCGGCGGGAGCGCCACCGAAGCAGCGCGGCTTTCGACCTAACGCCGCAGTGACGCCGGCAAGGCTGTCGTCGAGTTACCGCGTGGCTCGCTTCAGCGCCGGCTGGAAAGCACCCACCAGCCGCCGCGCGCCTCCAGCAACCGGGCCTGGGCCGCGAGCAGGTCGTCGCCGCTCAGGCCGAGGGCGGCCTCGGCGAGCAGCCGGGAGCGACCGGCGCCACCGCCAAGGTGCTCCGCCCAGGCGCGCCGTGCTCGCTCGGCGAAGCTACCCGGCGCTCGGCGCACGTCGTCGGCGAGGGCTTCGCGCAGGCCGGCCAGGCGTTGCGCCGGCAGTTGCGCGAGCGCCTCGACGGAGCGCTGGAGGAAGGTTTCCATATGCTCCAGCAGGCGTTCCGGGCAGGCACGCGGGGATTGCGCGGCGAACAGCAGGCCGCGCCGGGCGCCGACCTCGCGGAAGCCGCAGAACAACGCGTAGCCCAGTTGCAGCTCGTCGCGCAGGCGCCGCTGGAAGGCCGGTTCGTGCAGGCGCGCCAGCAAGCGCCAGGCCGCCTCCATCGGCACCTCCGGCGAGGGCAGCGGGCAGAACAGCAGCAACGCCGACTCGCCGTCCATGGCCAGTTCGCGGCGATGCCGTCCGGGCCTCGGCGGCAGAGGCGCCAGGCGCTCGCCGGCAGCCTGGCCGGGCATCCATCGGGGATCTGGCATCGCGGCCTGCATGACCAAGGCGTCCCAGCGCGTCCGCCGCCAGTCGTCGTCCTCCGCCAGCGGCTCGCCGAGTAGGCCGGGCAAGGCGTCCAGCAACTGCCGGATCGGCAGGCCAGTGGCGCTGCGGCGCCGCTCGGCGGAGGACAGACGCTCGCCGCTCGCGCGCCAGTCGGGCGGCGCCGCGAGGAGCCGGGCCAGGGCCGGGCGCACGGCTGCCTCAAGGCGATCGCGCGGACCGAGCAGGCTCAGCGACCAGTCTTCGCCGAGCGCCTCCAGGCCCATCTCCACTCCCCCCAGGCGCGCCTGGCCGCACAGCGGACGCAACGCCTGGCGCAGCGCCAGGAAGCGTGACCGTGCGGGCACACCGGGAAAGCGCCAACGCAGGAACAGCGCGCCCTCGGCGGCGGCACTGGGCGGCAACGGCAGTTCGAAGCGCCAGGCATGCCGCTGCGCGGTCAGCGGCGGCGCTGCGGCAACCGGCGCCACGCTCAGGCGGAAGCCCGCCGACCAGCGCGCTTCGGCGCCGTCAAGTTCGCCGTCCAGGTGCAGCCGCAGGCAGCGGTCGGCGCGCAGCGCGTCCAGGCAGGCCGGGCGAATCTCCGCCGGCAGGCCGAGAACGCGCTGGCGTAGTCGCTCCAGCGGCGCACTGGGCTCCGCCAGCAACGGCCGGCGCGCCGCCAGCAGGCTGGCGGCATCGTCGCGCAGGGCGCCCAGCCAGTCGAAAAAGGCCGCCTCCAGCGCCGCCGCCGCGCTGCCGTCGAACAGTTCGAAGGTCAACGCCAGGAGCGCCTGCCGCGCGTCCCGATGAACCACCCGCAGCGCCGCCGATTCGCCCAGGCCCTGTTCGCCGAGTGCCGCCAGCAACCCACCCGGCGAGCGATCGCCGAGCAATTCGGCGAACGCCAGCAGGGTCTGTTCGTCGGCCCCCCGCAAAGCGTCGAGGGCAAAGCCCAGCACCAGCCGCGGCGGTCCCGGCAGGCGCAGCGCCAGCGCTTCGCCGGCGAAGGGCAGCAACGGCGGCGGCGGCGGACTCGCGCCTGGCGCGCGCCCCGGCAGGTCGGCGCAGGCACGCTGCGCCAGCCTCTCCAGCTCGTCCAGTGTCTGCGGCCCTTGCAGCCATAGCTGGCAATTGCCGGCGTGATAGTGGGCGGCATGGAATTCGCGCAGGGCCCGCTGGAACGCATCGTTCTCCAGGGCCAGGCTGTCGCGGCGCCCGGCAGCGAAACGCCGCAGGGGGTGTCCGGCGGGCAGGCCGAGGGCCAGCGCCGCGTCGATCAGGGTCTGCTCGTCGGCCGAGCGCGCCAGGTATTCGGCCTCGAGCACTTCGCGCTCGCGCCGTTGCGCATCGATGTCCAGCAAGGGGCGGGCGAGCATGTCGATCAGCCGTGCCAGACCGGCGCCAAGGTGCTCCGCCGTCACCTCGAAGAAATAGTCGGTGGTCCTGCCCCGGGTGCTGGCGTTGACCTGGCCGCCGCGCACCTGCAACCACGGCATCAGGCGCTCGTCGCCGGGAAACGCCGCGCCACCGAGAAACGACAGGTGCTCGAGGAAGTGGGCCAGGCCGGGATGCGCGCTCGGCTCGTCGTGGCTGCCCGCCGCCACCCGCAGCCAGGCAGCGGCGCGCGATGCCGCCGGATCATGCGCCAGGTGCAGGCGCAGGCCGTTGGGCAGCACGCAGGCGCGGCTTCTGGGGTGGTGTTGGGCGTGGCGATCCATGGGCGTCCTCGCGGGTTCCGAGGCTGAACCTTACCCTTCCGCGAGGCGAAGGAAATAGTCCTTTCGCCGGGTCGTATCAGGAAGCCGGCGGCTCCTGGCCAGACGCTTCCTCGGAGTACAGCGCCCGTCCGCCGTCGGCCTTGAGCGCCTGCAGGACCTCGGGCGCACGGCACGGGGCGAACAGGTCGAGGCCGGGATCGTAGGCGCCGGTGCGCACTTCCAGCAGGCCGAGCATCGAGTGGAACAGGTTGTCCTGGGACAGCTCCTCGTTGCTGCGCTGGCGCAGGCAGCCACTGTCGAGGCCGAAGGCGCTCTGGTAGCCGGGCGAGAACCAGGCCAGCATGCCGACGTGCTTCTGCTGGTCCGGCGCCAGCAGGTAAGGCGTGCCATGCAGGTAGAGGTTGTACTCGCCGAGCGACTCGCCATGGTCGGAGAGGTAGAGCATGCCGGTATCGATGCGCTCTTCGTTCTTGCGCAGCAGGTCGATCAGGCTGGCCAGCACGTGGTCGGTGTACAGCAGGGTGTTGTCGTAGCCGTTGATGATGCTGTCCCGCGAGCAGGCGCTGAAGTCGTTGCTGGCGCAGACCGGGGTAAACTTCTCGTACTCCCTGGGATAACGCTTGAAGTAGGCCGGGCCGTGGCTGCCCATCTGGTGCAGGACCAGCACGGTGTCCTGTTGCAGCCCGTCGATGAAGGCCTGCAAGTCGCGCAGGAGGATCTCGTCATGACACTCGCCGCCGGCGCACAGGGCCGGATCCTTGCTCTCGCTCAGGTCCTGGAAGGCGACGCGGTCGCAGGTGCCCTTGCAGCCGGACTGGTTGTCCCGCCACAGGACCCGCAGGCCTGCGCGCTGCAACACATCGAGAAGGCCTTCCTGGGTGCGCGCGCGAGCGTCGCTGTAGTCCGCGCGGCCCAGGTTGGAGAACATGCAGGGCACCGACACCGCGGTCTCGGTACCGCAGGAGTGCACATTGGAGAAGTTGATCAGGCCCTCCTCGGCCTTCAGCCGCGGGTTGGTCTCGCGAGCGTAGCCGTTGAGGCCGAAGTTCTGCGCCCGCGCGCTCTCACCCACCACCAGCACGGTCAGCGACTTGCGCGCATGGCCCTGCCACAGGTCGGCGCGCCGGGCATCGACGGCGATCGGCCGGAGTGGCTGGCTGGCGGCCTGGGCCTGGCCCTTGGCGTAGCCGATGGCGGCGCCGACCAGGTTGCTCGGGGTGACCTGCAGGCGCAGTTCCTTGTTGTTGCGGAACAGCGAGGACAGCCCCTGGTAATTGGCCAGCGCCACCCCGGCGAGCAGGGCCAGGCAGGCGAGCGCCACCAGCAGCTTGCTCAGCAGCTCGCGTGGCCACGGCCGGTAGCGCACCGGCGTGCGCCACAGCAGCCAGACCGGCAGCGCGCCAAGCAACGCCAGGTAGACGGCGAGCTTCGGCGAAAGCAGGTCGGCGACCTCGGCCGGGTTGGTCTGCATGACGTTGCGCAGCATGCCAACGTCCATCAGCACGCCGTACTGGGTCATGAAGTAGGTGGTACCGGCGGCCGCCAGGATCAGCAGGGTCAGCGCCGGCTTGAGCAGCCAGCGGAACGCCAGCAGGGTCAGCGCCAGGTTGAAGATCGCGGCGATCATCAGGCCGACCGCCAGCATCATGCCGAGGCCCTGCCAGCCCGCCGGGGTGATCGCCAGCAGGCGTTGCCACAGCGGCAGGTTGTAGAACAGCAGGAAGGCGAGGCTGACCAGCAGGGTCAGCAGTTCGGGACGGACGGCGCGGGCTTTCGACATGGGCACGGATCTTCACTGACTTCCGGGTTGCCGTGCGCAGCGTTGCCCCTGGCAGCACTCGACGACGGCGGCAGTCTGCTCGGCGATCCGTCAATCTTTCGTGAAGAATACCTACAGAAAACGTAACCCTTCGGAAGCGCCGCAGCCCTTGTTTTCCGGGGCTTTCAGCCGGATTGCAAAAAGTTCGCGGGAAGCTTTCCGGGCGTTTTCCGGGTTCGCTGGCATACCCCCCGCATGGCGCCGCCGACGCAGGCGGAAGACAGCAAGCGGCAAGGAACGCGGAGGGCTCCGGCGCTGGTGCCTACGGACTGTTCTGATTGCGACGTCGTTTTTCAACAAAAGGACAGCCAGACCAATGTCTATCCCGCGACCCCGGCATTTTCGTTAGCATGCCAAGTTTCCGGCCCGGCTCCCACAAGGACAGCGGCCGCCTCCCCTGCTCGTCCCATCCAGATGAGTGCCGTTTCCCCTACCCCCCCGGGAAACCCTTCTGTGAATTTCCTCGAGCAGCGCGGTACCTCTCCAGCATGAACGCTTTGAAAGGCCGGGACATCCTGGCGCTTGGTTTTATGACCTTTGCCCTGTTCGTCGGGGCCGGCAACATCATCTTCCCGCCCATCGTCGGCTTGCAGTCCGGCCCCCATGTGTGGCTGGCGGCGCTGGGCTTCCTGATCACCGCGGTGGGGCTGCCGGTGATCACCGTGATCGCCCTGGCCAAGGTCGGCGGTTCGGTCGACGCCCTCAGCCATCCGATCGGCAGGTATGCCGGCGGCCTGCTGGCGGCGGTCTGCTACCTGGCGGTCGGCCCGCTGTTCGCCATTCCGCGCACCGCCACGGTGTCCTTCGAGGTCGGCGTGGTGCCGCTGCTCGGCGAGAGCGGCACGGCGCTGTTCGTCTACAGCCTGGCGTACTTCCTCCTCGCCCTGGCCATCTCCCTCTACCCCGGTCGCCTGCTGGACACCGTCGGACGCTTCCTCGCCCCGCTGAAGATCCTTGCCCTGGCGATTCTCGGCGTCGCCGCCTTCCTCTGGCCCGCCGGCCCGATCGGCACGGCCCAGCCGGAGTACACCCAGGCCGCGTTCTCCCAGGGTTTCGTCAACGGCTACCTGACCATGGACACCCTCGCCGCGCTGGTCTTCGGCATCGTCATCGTCAACGCCATCCGTTCCCGCGGCGTGCAGTCGCCGCGGCTGATCACCCGCTACGCCATCGTCGCCGGGCTGATCGCCGGCGTCGGCCTGGTGCTGGTCTACGTCAGCCTGTTCCGGCTCGGCGCCGGCAGCCATGCCATCGCCGCCGACGCCAGCAACGGCGCGGCAGTCCTGCACGCCTACGTGCAACATACCTTCGGCAGCCTCGGCAGCTCGTTCCTGGCGGGACTTATCGCGCTGGCCTGCCTGGTCACCGCGGTCGGCCTGACCTGCGCCTGCGCCGAGTACTTCTGCCAGCGCCTGCCGCTGTCCTACCGCAGCCTGGTGATCATCCTGGCAGGGTTCTCCTTCATCGTTTCCAACCTCGGCCTGACCAAGCTGATCCAGGTCTCGATCCCGGTGCTCACCGCGATCTATCCGCCGTGCATCGTGCTGGTGGCGCTGAGCTTCTGCATCGGCCTCTGGCATTCGGCGACGCGCATCCTCGCCCCGGTGATGCTGGTTTCCCTGGCGTTCGGCGTGCTCGATGCCCTGAAGGCGGCGGGCCTGGGCCAGGACTTCCCGCAATGGCTGCTGCACCTGCCGCTGGCCGAACAGGGCCTGGCCTGGTTGATCCCCTCGATCGCCACTCTCGCCGCCTGCAGCCTGGTAGACCGCCTGCTGGGCAAGCCTGCGCAAGTCGCCGCCTGAGCAGGCCCCAGCGGCCTGCCGCCTGTTCTCCCGGCCGAGCGCGGGACATGCCGGCGGGCGGCGCCAATCGCGGCGTCCGCCCCGCGGCCCGGCTGGCGCCTGCCGCCGCCGGCAGCGCTTCTTCCCGCGTTCAGCCGAACGAATAAGCACTATCGAGCGGGATGATTTCTAGCGCAGCGGCGCGGTTGTTAGCCTTTCGACCATTCCCCCAGGAAAGCGAATCCAGGAGCCGGTCATGGCCAAGGCACTCATCAGCGTACTGTTGTTCTCCCTCGCCCTCGCCGGCTGCGCCAGCGACTACAACCCCTCTCGCCCGTACAGCAGCGACGAGGTCAGGCAACTGGCGCTGGAAGACCTGGCCCGGCGCAGCCTGTCGTTCGAGGAATACCAGGCCAAGCGTCAGGCAATTCTCGAGGAAAAACCGCAAACCGCCGTCAGCCAGTCCAACGCCGCCCTACGCAGTACCGCCATCTGAGGCCTTTTCGAACGGCCAAGAGAAAGCCCCGCGATGCGGGGCTTCTTCGTATTCGGGGCTGGGCGGTCAGCCGCAGGACAGGCGCTTGATCACCAGCGTGTCGTCGACATCGATGTTCAGCCGGCGCGGGTTGTAGTCCATGGTCACGGCATCGTGCGGGCGCAGCGCCCGGGCGACTTCCGCTCCGGCGGCGCGGCGGGCCTCTTCGACGATGGCCGCGGAAGCCTGCTTACCGACATAGGCCTGCACCGCGTTGGCATCGCAACGGCCGTCCGCTGCCGGGGTGGCTGCGGGCGCGCTGGCGCTGCCGGTGGCTACGCTGGCGCCTTGGGTGGACGGGCTGTCGCCGTTGCTGCTGCAACCGGCGAGCAGGGCCGCGAGAACGAGTGCACTGGAAAACTGCTTCAAAGGCATACCGCCTCCTCTGATCTTCTGGGATCGCCACCTTACCAGTGGCATGGGTTTCCTGGCGAAACTGCAATCCGCGCTGACAAATTCGCCAGCTTCAGTCGCCGCTCAGGCGCTGCAGTTCGCGACGCACCATGGCCGCGTATTCCGGCGGACGCAGGAGGTAGAGCTGGCCCGCGACCCAGTCCAGCCAGCGGCCGCCCTGTTCGGCGCGGGCGTCGAGCAGGCGCCGCGCCTCTTCCTCCGCCCGTTGCCGGTGCTGCCGATGGAATGCCTGGCGCTTCGACAGGCCGGAAGCATCTCCGGTTCGATCGTCGGGAGTGTCGGTCATGGCTCTCTTCGCAACCTGCTGCACAAGCCGGACATTCTAACCGCGGAACGCCGTTGCCGTTCGCGGCAAGCGCTTGCCTCCGCCCCGCCCTGCGCCATGCGCCGAGCCCTCTGGCGCGGGGTTCGGCGACCTGGCACGGCCCTTGCGACGGAGCGGCGGTCATTCATTTCCATGGAGGCAGGTCATGAACAGCATCGGTCCCGCCAGCCTTTCCGGCTGGTCTGCGCGTTACCCGAACAACCAGCGGCAAGCCAGCACCGAGATCGGCAACGGCGATCTGCTGAAACCGCGCCCCGCCCTCGGCACGCCATTGCGCAACGAGGCCGCCGATCCCGCCACGGAGTCCGCCCGCCAGGCCCTGGACGAGGGTTTCGCGAAGCTGAACCTGACGCTGAAGCAGAACCAGGCGAATGCCACTGCCGGCGCCAGCGAAGGCAAGTCGGCCTATGACGAGTTCAAGGAGTACATGCAGAAATCGCCCGCCGAGCGGATGCGCGAGCAGGTCCTGAAGAGCCTCGGCCTGACCGAGGAGGAACTGGACGCGATGCCGCCGGAGAAACGCGAACAGGTGGAGAAAGGCATCGGCGAACGCATGCGCGAGATGATCGCCATGCAGAACGGCCAGGCGCCGGGACGGCAAGAGGACCCGACGCAGGCCGGCGCGACGCTGAACGCCTGGATCTGAGCCAGGCGCGCGCCAGTCTCTCAGCGCTGCCGGGCGACGACGCGCTTGGCGTAGCTGGCGCGCTCCATCTCGCGCACTTCGACGCTGACCTGCACGCCCTCCTCGCCGCCGCCCGCCACCGCTCCGGCGAGCACCTCGCCCAGCACCTCGCCCAGCGCCTGGCGGGTCGCCGCGTCGCGCCCGTCGAGGATCGACAGGCAGGCATGCAGGTAGGCGCGCTCGACCGCTGCGGTTCCCTGCCGGTAGGCCTCCAGGGTGACGAAGCGCGACTTGATGTCCGCCTCGCCGAATTGCCCGGAAGCGAACAGCGCGGCATTGGCCTGCTCCAGCAGTTCGCCGGGGGACGTTTCGAGGCGGAGGTTGGCAGTGGCTTCGATAACGAGATGCGGCATGCTGGCGGGCCTTGCGGGGAATGGAGAGCGGGATTCTAGCGGCTCGACGAGCGATGCGACAGCCGGCCTGCGCCTGCGTGGCTCAGATCAACCCGGCGGCCGCGAAAGCCCGCGCGTAGATGGCGCGGATCAGCGCGTCTCGCAGGCCTGCCGCTGGCCCTTGGCCGGCGTGTACAGGTAGCCGGGCGTGTCGCCCGCCTGGCGGTACAGGACCGAACCGTCGCTATAGGAAATCGCGCTCAGCGCCTGGCCATCGGCGAGGCTGCGGACATCGCCGCCCAGCGACTGGACGCTGCTGCCGTCGGGCAGCTTGAGACTGGCGAAACCGTCGATCACCTCGAGTTTGCCGAAGTCTCCGCAGTGCAACGCCAGCGGCCCGGAAGCGGCCTTTCCGTCCGACGATGAATCCCCGCAACCGCCCAGCAGCGACAGAACCAACAACGCGGGGAGAACAGCGGGCTTCATCGGGGAGTCCTTTGCGGATGAGCGGAAGACGGGACTCTACCACCTGCCGGGCGGCGGGAAAAACCGCTTCGGCGTACGCTGTCATGCAACGGCAGGCGCACCTGTGAGACAATTCGCCGAATGCCAGGCATCACACCCCGCCTTCATCGCGCTACAGCCACGTCATGACGCTGGCTGCGGCACTCCACGAATGCCCGCAGGATCGACCCATGCTCCAGATGGAGCGCAGCGGAAAGCCGAGAACCGGTAGCAGACCGGTATCGCCACGGTCCAGGCGTGCGTAAGTCCTCTATAGGTAAAGAAGTTGATCTCCACCGCGAATATCACCATGCAGTTCGGCGCCAAGCCGCTGTTCGAGAACGTTTCCGTCAAGTTCGGCAACGGCAACCGCTACGGCCTGATCGGCGCCAACGGTTGCGGCAAGTCGACCTTCATGAAGATCCTCGGCAACGACCTGGAGCCGAGCGCCGGCCAGGTCATGCTGGAACCCAACGTGCGCCTGGGCAAGCTGCGCCAGGACCAGTTCGCCTACGAGGACTTCAGCGTCATCGATACGGTGATCATGGGCCACGAGGAACTCTGGGCGGTGAAGGCCGAGCGCGACCGCATCTACTCGCTGCCGGAAATGAGCGAGGCAGATGGCATGGCGGTGGCCGAGCTGGAAGTCCAGTTCGCCGAGTTCGACGGCTACACCGCCGAGTCCCGCGCCGGCGAGCTGCTGCTCGGCCTGGGCATCCCGCTGGAGCAGCACTTCGGCCCGATGAGCGCCGTCGCCCCCGGCTGGAAGCTGCGCGTGCTGCTGGCCCAGGCGCTGTTCTCGGACCCGGACGTGCTGCTGCTCGACGAACCGACCAACCACCTGGACATCAACACCATCCGCTGGCTGGAAGGCGTGCTCACCGCGCGCAACAGCACCATGATCATCATTTCCCACGATCGGCACTTCCTGAACAGCGTCTGCACCCACATGGCCGACCTGGACTACGGCGAGCTGCGCCTGTTCCCGGGCAACTACGACGAGTACATGACCGCCGCCGAACAGGCCCGCGAGCGCCTGCTGTCGGACAACGCCAAGAAGAAGGCGCAGATCGCCGAGCTGCAATCCTTCGTCAGCCGCTTCTCGGCCAACGCCTCCAAGGCCAAGCAGGCCACCAGCCGCGCCCGGCAGATCGACAAGATCCAGCTGGAAGAGGTCAAGCCGTCCAGCCGGGTCAGCCCGTTCATCCGCTTCGAGCAATACAAGAAGCTGCACCGCCAGGCGGTGACCGTGGAAAACATCAGCAAGGGCTATGACGGCAAGCCGCTGTTCAAAGGCCTGAGCCTGCAGGTCGAGGCCGGCGAGCGCGTCGCCATCATCGGCCCCAACGGCATCGGCAAGACCACCCTGTTGCGCTGCCTGGTCGGCGACCTGCCGGTGGACGGCGGCGAGGTGAAATGGACCGACAGCGCCGACGTCGGCTATTTCGCCCAGGACCATGCCGACGACTTCGCCGACGACATGAGCCTGTTCGACTGGATGGCCCAGTGGACCCAGGGCGGCGAACAACTGGTGCGCGGCACCCTCGGCCGCATGCTGTTCTCCAACGACGAGATCAAGAAGTCGGTAAAAGTGATCTCCGGCGGCGAGCAGGGCCGCATGCTGTTCGGCCGGCTGATCCTCAAGCGTCCCAACGTGCTGGTGATGGACGAGCCGACCAACCACCTGGACATGGAGTCCATCGAGGCGCTGAACCTGGCGCTGGACAACTATCCGGGCACGCTGATCTTCGTCAGCCACGACCGCGAATTCGTTTCCTCGCTGGCTACCCGCATCATCGAGCTGGGCGAGAACGGCGTGACCGACTTCAGCGGCAGCTATGACGACTACCTGCGCAGCCAGGGCGTGATCGTCTGAGTCCCCGTCGCGCAACGCAAAAGCCCCGCATCCGCGGGGCTTTTTCATTCCGACATGGACGCGCAGGGCCTATGGGGAGCGCGACTCAGTCGACGTAGCCGGCCATCATCGCCGCGCGGGTCGCCAGGCGCTGGCCCTCGGCGATCTTCTCGCGCTGTTCGGCGGTCAGCTCGCGGGGCGGGTGGTCCTTGATGTAGGCAGCCACGTTCACTCCGATGTAGACGATCAGGGCGGCGGCGATCAGGACGTTCTTCGGATTGATGTCCGAGCGCCGCTTGCAGGCTTCGCAGATGCCGTTTTCGACGAGACGGGTCGCTCGGGCGCCGCAGTTGCGGCAGTAACACGCGCTCACAGGCCGGTTCCTTGTGCTTGTAATTGTCCGGCCAATCTACACGCAGCGCGCCGCTGCGCACAACGCGAAAACCCCGCCGAAGCGGGGTTTTCCGATGACGCGGGGATCAGGCCGCGGCGAACTGCCCGGCGATCTGCCGGCGGGCGGCGGCGATGGCCTGGGCGCGGGGCTCCTCGCCATAGGCCAGGCCTTCGGCGCGAACCACTTCGATATCGGTGATGCCGAAGAAGCCCAGCACGGTGCGCAGGTAGCCTTCGTGGGCCGCGCCGGTCGGCTGGCCGGCATGCACGCCACCGGCGGTGGAGACGATCACCACCTTCTTGTCGCCGGCCAGGCCAACCGGGCCGTTCTCGGTGTAGCGGAAGGTCTTGCCGGCGACCGCGATGCGATCGATCCAGGCCTTGAGCTGGCTGGAGATGGTGAAGTTGTACATCGGCGCGCCGATGACCACGACGTCGGCGGCGAGGAACTCTTCCAGCACTTCTTCGCCCACTGCGGCTTCATGCTTCAGCGCGGCATCGCGCAGCTCCGCCGGGGTGCTGCCGGCGGCCAGGGTCAGGGCGGAGAAATGCGCCACCGCGTCGGCGGCCAGGTCGCGGTAGCTGACATCCAGGCCGTCTTCGTTCTGCCGCCAGGCCTGGACCAGCTCGGCGCTCAGTTGGCGGGAAGCGGAGGCGTCGCCGAGGATGCTGGAATCGATATGCAAAAGTTTCATGTCTCGCTCCTGAAAGTGGGGGATCGCAGTGTGGCGATCGAGTGGTTTGCATCCTACCGGCAAGGCCAATCGACGATTAGTCGGCAGAAACATGACTATTCGTCCCACACATAGGACAATCTGTTTTTCCCCCAGCGGAGCGCCTGCATGCCCCACGACCTCAACGACCTCTACTACTTCGCCAAGGTGGTGGAATGCGGCGGCTTCGCCGCGGCCGGACGCGAGACGGGGATTCCCAAGTCGCGCCTGTCGCGGCGCATCGCCGAGCTGGAGGAACGCCTCCAGGTACGCCTGCTGCACCGCACGACACGCAAGCTGGTGCTCACGGAGGTCGGCGAACGCTACCTGCAGCACTGCCGCAACCTGCTGCTGGAAGCGGAGATGGCCGAACAGGTGATCGCCGAGCTGAGCGCCGAGCCGCGTGGCCGGCTGCGCCTTTCCGCACCGGTGGCCATGGCCTCGAGCAACCTGGCCGACCTGTTGCCGCGGTTTCTCGAACGGCATCCGCAGGTCCAGCTGGAAATCCTCCTGACCAACCGCCGGGTCGACCTGCTCAACGAGGGGGTGGACGTGGCCCTGCGCGTGCGCGAACTCGGCGACGAGGATCCCGCGCTGGTCTGCCGGCGCCTGGCCCCGGCGACCACGCAGATCCTCGCCGCCCCGTCGCTGATCGCCGGGCGTCGCCTGGAACATCCGGTAGACCTCGAGGACCTGCCCTTCCTCGGCGCCATCCACAACGACCGCAAGGTCCACGCGACCCTGATCGGGCCGGACGGCAGCCGCTACCAGTTGGAACGCGAACCGCGCCTGGGCGTCGACGACTTCATCCTGCGCAAGAAAGCCGCCGTGGCCGGCCTCGGCGTCACCCTGCTGCCCGAAGGCTACTGCGACAGGGAACTGGCCGATGGCAGCCTGGTGCGCATCCTGCCGCAGTGGACCTTGCCGAAAAGCACCATGCAGGCCGCCTACCTGCCGCGCAGCAGCCAGATTCCGGCGATCCGTGCTTTGATCGACTTTCTCGTGGAAGCCCTGCAACGCCCCTCGGGCGAGACCGGCCCGGCCTACCGCCGCGCCCGCGAGTGAGCCGCGCCGTTCAGCCGATCCACTGCAACAGCGCGGCGGACAGGCGCCCGCCGAGCAGGCTGTCGAGCCAGAACAGCTGGTGCAGCAGGACGATGCCCCAGAACACCAGTTGGAACGAGAGCTTGCGGGTCTTGTGGCGGAACGCCTGCTGCGCGACCAGCGCGCCAGGCCAGCCGCCAAGCAGCTCGAACAGGTGCAGGCGGACCTCCGGGGTACGCCAGTCGCCGCGTGCGGCGCTGCGCTTGTCCTGCCAGTAGAGGGCGAATGCGAGCAGGCTGGCCAGCGGATAGGCCAGCAGCGGCCAGAGGGCCTGTCCGTCCAGGTACATCCGCCAGGCGCCGGCGGCCGGCAGCACGCAGAGGATCAGCAGGACCAGCAGCTTCGCCAACGGGCGCTGCAACGCGCTCGGCGGAGTCGGCGCCGGCCGCGCCTGGGCCCGCGTCACCGGCGCCTGGGCGCCACGGCGGACAGTCGGCGGATCGAGGGTCAGCGCGTCCAGCCGCGCCCTCTCGGCGCGCAGGCGGCCCTGGGCATCCTGGCTGGCGAGAAACCACACCTGGTCGCCCTGGCGGGGACGGCGGTCACCACGGAACGCGGAGATATGCAGGAAGACTTCTTCCCCGCCGGTCTTCGGCAGGATGAAGCCGAAGCCCTTGTCGTCGTACCAGCGGCTGATCATGCCCGGCTTTTCCATATCCACTCGCTCGCTACCCGTTTCGCGCTGCATTCTAGCCACCCGCGGCGGCCAGGCGAAAAAAAGCGCGGCTCGCGCCGCGCCTTTTGCCTGGTTCCCGGGCCTCACATTTCGCCGGCGGTGCTCCAGTCGATCAGGTGGAATTGCCAGGTCGCCAGGATCAGCAGGCCGAAGGCGATCCGATACCAGGCGAAAGCCGCGTAGCTGTGGTTGCCGATGAACTTCAGCAAGGCACGCACCGCCACCATGGCGAAGACGAACGAGGTGACGAAGCCGACGGCGAACACCGGCAGGTCTTCGGGGCGGAACAGGTCGCGGTACTTGTAGCCGGAATAGACCGCGGCGCCGACCATGGTCGGCATCGCCAGGAAGAACGAGAACTCGGTGGCCGCCTTGCGCGAAAGGCCGAACAGCAGGCCGCCGATGATGGTCGCGCCGGACCGCGAGGTGCCGGGGACCATCGCCAGGCACTGGGCACAGCCGATCTTCAGGGCGTCCTTCCAGGTCATGTCGTCGACGTGTTCGGCGTGGATCACATGCTTCCGGCGCTCGGCCCAGAGCATGACCACCCCGCCCACCACCAGCGCCAGGGCGACGGTGATCGGATTGAACAGCCACTCGTGGATCAGGTCGGCGAACAGGACGCCGAGGACTACCGCCGGGAAGAACGCGATCAGCAGGTTGGCAGTGAAACGCTGGGCCTGGCGCTGGCTCGGCAGGTCACGGACGACTTGAAAGATCTTTCCCCGAAACTCCCAGACGACAGCGAGGATCGCCGCCAGCTGGATGATGATGTTGAACGCCTTGGCGCGTTCGCCGCCGAAGCCGATGAGGTCGGCGACGATGATCTGGTGCCCGGTGCTGGAAATCGGCAGGAACTCGGTCAGCCCTTCCACGACGCCCAGGATGAACGCCTGGAAAGCAGTCCACCACTCCATGTTTCTCCCCCTTCTACTACTGTCCCGAACGAGCTTTCGTTGTTCTCGGCGATACACTTGCCGTCTTTTATGAAGGCCTTACGACTCCGAAGAACCCGACCAGTTCCCCCACTGCCGAAGTCGAAACCGGCGGGCATGCTACCAGAGCGGCCGGCAAAGAATCTTGGAATTGTTGCCGGCCGGCGTCCGAACGAATCCGTCCGCGCCCCCCTTTTTCCCAGGCCTTCGCGAAGCGCCGGATACATTCGCTACAATGCGTCCTCGTCGCATGAGGGCCTTCCGTGTCACCCCTTGAACTCTTCGCCGCTTCGCTCGGCGCCATCGCCGTCTACCTGACCGTCCGCCAGAATCCCTGGTGCTGGCCCATCGGACTGGTGATGGTGGCGCTCTACGCCTGGATATTCTTCGAGGTGAAGCTTTATTCGGACATGCTCCTGCAAATGGTCTACGCGGCGCTACAGCTCTATGGCTGGTGGCAGTGGACCCGCGGCGGGCAGGACCACGACGGCCGCTCGGTGAGCCGCCTGAACGCCGCGCAGCGCCTCTACGGGCTCGGTGCGGGCCTGGTCGGCAGCGTCGCGCTCGGTTACCTGATGGCCAACCACACCGATGCCGCCAGTCCCTGGTGGGACGCCGGATTGACCGCCTTCAGTCTGGTGGCGCAATGCTGGATGGCGCAGAAGCGCCTGGAATGCTGGGCCCTGTGGATCGCCGTGGACGTGCTGTTCGTGGCGCTCTTCGCCAGCAAGGCGCTGTACCTGACCGCCGCCCTCTACGCCCTCTTCACCCTGCTGGCGATCCACGGCTGGCGGACCTGGCGCCGCGACCCGGCATTACGCGAGGGCGTCGCCGCATGAAGGTGCTGGTACTCACCGGGCCCGAATCCAGCGGCAAGAGCTGGCTTGCGGAGCAGCTCCAGGCCCGCTTCGGCGGCCGGGTGGTCGGCGAGTACGTCCGCCACTTCATCGACGAACAGCGCCGCGACACCTGCTACGCCGACATCCCCGCCATCGCCCGCGGGCAACTGGCCTGGGAGGACGCCGCTCGCGCGGAACGGCCGGCGCTGCTGATCCTCGATACCCACCTGCTGAGCAACATCCTCTGGAGCCGGATTCTCTTCGGCGCCTGCCCGGACTGGCTCGAACCCGCCCTGCTGCGGCGGCGCTACGACCTGCACCTGCTGCTCTCGCCGGAGGGCGTAGCCTGGAGCGCCGACGGCCAGCGCTGCCAGCCGGAACTGGCGCAGCGCCAGGCCTTCCATCGCGAATGCCATGCCTGGCTGGAGCGGCATCGGCAGCCCTACCGCGCCATCGCCGGCGACTGGGCCGAGCGCCGGCGCCAGGCTTTCGCCGCAGTGCAAGGGCTGCTCCGGGACGGCTGACGGGCCGGCCCTGTCACGCCGCCGATACACCGCCAGCTCGGTCCGGCCCTTGGCGCAGAGCGTTTCGCGACGGCACCGCGGAAAGCTGTCTCGGCGCTGAAACAGCTCCAGGCGCGTCCCCGGCAGGCTTCGCCCCCTGGTTGGCGGGCCTGCTGTTGCACGGATGCAACACTGTCCGCCAGGTTCCCCCGGCACTCACGGCCAAGTCCTTGATGGACAAGGAAAGCGCAAAACCGGCACGCCCCATGCTCGCTCCCTGCCAACGCTGATTAGGGCTCAGCGCCAACGAAGGAAGCGCCATCATGTCGGGGAGTTCGCTACGCATCGTCGTTCCAGCGCTGCTGGTCATCGTCGGCTCCGTGCCGGCGAACCTCCCGCCCGCGCATGCGGCGGACGGCACGATCGTCGTCCAGCGCCAGGTCCAGCCACGGGTCGCCTACCGTCCGAGCATGGTGCCCGACCCACATCCCACCGTCGTCGACACCAACGTCTCCGCCGAGGTCAACGCCCTCGCCAACGGGGCTGCCAGCGGCAATACCGTGAGCCGCGAACTGGGCGATGCCGACTTCGCCATCGTGACCAGCGGTTCCGGGATTCGCAGCATGATTCTCCCCGGTGGCGCCCTGCCGGGTTTCGCCAACCAGCCGGCGAACCCGGCGACGGTCCAGGCCGTCGGCAACCTCGGCACCACCCACGGCGCGGGAGGCGGCGCCGGCGCCGGCCTCGCCGGGCAGATCAACGGCAGCCTCAAGCAGGGCCTGGCGCCGCTGCAGATGCTCGGGGGTGGTCAATGAAGCGCCTGTCCGCCCTCCTCCTCGCCTTCGCCTGTATCGCGTCGCTCCAGGCCGACCCGCTGGCCTCACGCAATCGCGCCAGCATCGATGCCAGCGGCACCTACCGCGGCAACTTCGCCCTCAACCAGGCCGCCGGCGACGCCCAGCAACAGAGCAACGTTCGTGTCGTCGCGGTCGGCTCCGCGGCCCTCGTCGGCAGCGACCAGCGCCAGCATCTGCAACTCGACGCCAGCCAGCCGATCGCGGCCAGCGCCAGCATCTCGGGGGCGGCGCTGCGCGGCAGCGGCATCCTCGGCGTCAACCAGGGCGCCGGCCTCGGCAACCAACAGATCAACGCCTTCCGGCTGAGCGTCAGCAACGGCCCGGAAAGCCTGGATGACAGCGTTCTCGCGCAAAGCGTGGCGCTGACCAAAGTCTCCGGTTCGGCCACTCCGGTCCCGGGAGGACGCAGCGTCTCGACGGACGATCGCGCCTTCGCCGGGAGCAGCGGCGTGGTGCAGGTGAACCAGAGCGCTGGGGTGGGCAATCAGTCGATGAACACCCTCAGCGTCAGGGTCATGGAATGACTCTGCCAAGCCAACACAAGCCCAACACTAAGCACAGAAATGCAAGGAGAAACGCCATGAAAGCGACTATGGTCCTGACCCCGCTGGCCCTGGCAATGGCTGCAGTGCTGTCGGTATCGGCCTACGCCGGAAACGAAGGTGGCTGGCACCCGCCGAAACCCAACCCGCAGTCGAACAACAAGGGCGGAGCCACGGCCCTGGTGGTGGATACGCAGCAGAACTACAACAACAAGGTCAGCAACTTCGGCACGCTGAACAATGCCTCGGTGAGCGGCTCGATCAAGGATGCCTCGGGCAACGTCGGGGTCAACGTCGCCGCCGGCGACAACAACCAGCAGGCCAACGCCGCCGCGCTGGCCAGCGCCGACGCCAGCTTCGTGTTCGGCACCGCGACCGCCAGCACCAGCGTGCTGCAGAGCGGCTACGGCAATACGCTGAACAACTACTCCAACCCCAACACCGCATCGCTGAGCAACTCGGCCAACAACGTCTCGGGCAACCTGGGCGTGAACGTCGCCGCCGGCAACTTCAACCAGCAGAAGAACGACCTGGCCGCCGCCGTCTCCAACGGCCAGTACAGCACTGCCGGTAGCGCCGCGTCGCAGACCTCCACCGGCAACACCACCGTCAACAGCGCCAACTACGCCTATGGCGGCACCTACGTGTCGCTGAAGCTGAACGCCGACGGCAGCTACAAGGGCACCTCCGACCAGATCGGCGACGTCTACCTCGACACCTGGGAAGGCCAGACCCATCCGGGCGGCAGCAATACCGGCCACATCGACGTGGACAGCCAGGCCCAGGGCGCCAAGGACCTGAACCACGACGGCGGCGCGTTCGCCTTCAAGGAAAAGGGCGACGTCGACCTGAAAGGCACGGTGTCCGGCTTCATCCCGGCGATCGTCGGCTTCAAGACCCCGGTCACCAACAACGCCAGCCTGAGCAACTCGTTGCAGAACGTCTCGGGCAACGTCGGGGTGAACATCGCCGCCGGTGGCGGCAACCAGCAGAGCAACTCCCTGTCCATCGCCGCCGGTTGCAGCAGCTGCCCGGCCGGTGGCGAGAGCCTTGGCTTCTGATCCTGGCCCAGGGGTTCCGGCGCCAGCCGGAACCCTTTTCCATCCGACACAGGAACCGGCCATGCGCACGCTCATCCTTTCCCTGCTGCTGCTCGTCGACCTCACCGCCCAGGCGGCGACCCTCGGCTTTCCCGCCCTGCCCGGCGGCGGCCTGGTCTACAAGCAGGTGCAGAGCATCCGCGAGCGGCGCTTCGCCGACCTGGTCGAGCAGAAGACCGATTTCAGCTGCGGCGCCGCGGCCCTCGCGACCATCCTGGAGAAGGCCTACGGCGCCCCGCTCGACGAGCAGGCGGTGATCCAGGGCATGCTCGCCCACGCCGACCCGGAGATCGTCCGCACCCAGGGCTTCTCCATGCTCGACATGAAGCGCTACGTCGAATCCATGGGCATGCGCGCGCGCGGCTACCGGATCGAGGCGGCGCAACTGGAACAACTGAAGATCCCCGCCATCGTGCTGATGGAAATCCGCGGCTACAAGCACTTCGTCGTCCTGCAACGCACCCAGGGCGAGTACGTGTACGTGGGTGACCCGGCGCTGGGGCACAAACGCTACGCGCTGACAGAGTTCGCCAAGGGCTGGAACGGCATCGTCTTCGCCGTGATCGGCCAGGGATACGACCGCGGCAATCCGCTGCTGACGCCGCCCGAACCGCTGACCGCGCGCAATCGCCTGGACCGCTTCAAACCGGTCAGGGACGCCGAACTGATGGAGTTCGGCTTCATCCAGAGCGATTTCTTCTGATCGCAGGAGCCGGATGCTCCGGGAGCACGCCATGTACACGCACCACTGCTTCGTCCTCGCCTGCTGCCTGGGCGCTGCGCTGCCCGCCCCCGCCAGCGACCTCTTCGCCCCCGCCGAACTGAGCGACCAGGAGCTTTCCCAGTTGCGCGGGCGCTACGTGCTGCCGGGGCGGATCGTCAGCTTCGGGGTGACCATGAGCAGCACCTGGCAGAACGCCAGCGGCCAGGTCCTCGGCGCACGCGTCGACCTGCAGGTGCGGCAGAACCTGGCGCGCCCGGTCCTCAACGTCACCCTGGTCGATCGGCCAGGCGACGCCCCGCCACCCGTCGCCGGCAACGGCCAGGTCCTCGGCGGCGCCGGACTGGCGCAGACCCAGGGGGTCAGCCAGAGCATCCGCACCGCCGGCGACCACAACAGCGCCAGCAATGGCGTCAGCATCGAGGTCCGCCACGGCGAGGCGCCGCCGCCACTGCCGGGCGGCACGCCGCTGGAAGGTGCGCTCGCCCTCAGCGGCGAGACCGGCACGGTCAAGGTCACGCCGAACGGCGGCGCCCTGCAACTGGCGATCCAGGCCAGCGGCCAGGGCGCCAGCCTGCAAAGCCTCGGCGCCGGCGGCCTGGTGCAGAGCGTGGCGCTCAGCGGAAACCGCAACCTGGTGCAGAACCTGGCGGCGCTCGAGGTGATGCTCAAGGACCGGCCGGGCGCCGATCCGGCACTGAATTGCGCCTGGGAGCAATTGCGCGCGCTGCGCCCCAGCGGCTACTGAAAGTTGATCTAGTCTGAAATCACTGTGCTATCGGAAGGCCATAGAAACGGAACGGCAAACATGACCCAGACACTCTCGCTGCGAGCTGTCCTCTGCGCCACCACCCTGGTTTCCCCGTTCCTGGCGCAGGCCGCGACGGAATCCGAGGTCGAGGCGCTGAAGAAGGAACTCCTGGAGCTGCGCCAACGCTACGAGGCCCAGCAGAACGCCCTGATGGTCCTCGAACAGCGCGTGCGCCAGGTCGAGGCGCAACCCCAGGCGCCGCAGCCGCAACGCCTGGTCAAGTCGATCCAGCCGCCGGCGCAGGCGCGCAACGACGCCAACGCGGTCGCCGGCACCTACGGCGCCAGCCTCAAGGACGATGGCGCGCCCGCGCCCAGCGTGGAAAACATCTACCAGGACGCCAGCGGCTTCTTCGGCGGCGGCACCTTCAGCCTGGAGACCGGCCTCACCTACAGCCACTACGACACCCGCCAGTTGTTCCTCAACGGCTTCCTGGCGCTGGACTCGATCTTCCTCGGCAACATCGGCGTGGACCAGATCGATGCCGACATCTGGACCCTCGACCTGACCGGCCGCTACAACTGGAACCAGCGCTGGCAGGTGGATATCAACGCTCCGGTGGTCTATCGCGAATCGACCTACCAGTCCGCCGGCGCCGGCGGCTCGACCTCGCAGATCACCGAGAAATCGGTGACCGGCGACCCACGCCTGGGCGACGTCAGCTTCGGCGTCGCCTACAAGTTCCTCGACGAAAGCGAGAGCACCCCGGACGCGGTGGTCAGCCTGCGGGTCAAGGCGCCCACCGGCAAGGATCCCTACGGCATCAAGCTGAAGCAGGTACCGGGCAACAACAACCTCAACGTGCCCGACGACCTGCCCACCGGCAACGGCGTCTGGTCGATCACCCCGGGCATCTCGCTGGTGAAGACGGTGGACCCGGCGGTGCTGTTCGGCAGCCTGTCGTATACCTACAACTTCGAAGAGTCGTTCGACGACATCAACCCGCAGCAAGGCGTGAAGACCGGCGGCAAGGTCAAGCTCGGCAACTGGTTCCAGCTCGGCGTCGGCGTGGCCTTCGCGCTGAACGAGAAGATGAGCATGTCGTTCTCCTTCTCCGAACTGATCAGCCAGAAGAGCAAGGTCAAGCAGGACGGCCAGAGCTGGCAGACCGTCAGCGGCAGCGACGCCAACGCCGGCTACTTCGGCCTGGGCATGACCTATGCGGTGAGCAACAGGTTCAGCATCGTGCCCAGCCTGTCCATCGGCATCACTCCGGACGCGCCGGACTTCACCTTCGGCGTGAAATTCCCCTACTACTTCTGAGGGGCCACCGTTCGAGCCTGGGCATGCCTTACCCCTCGAAGGGATGCGTGAGCCTGGGAGCGGTCCTCGCCTAGCTGCGCAGGGCGGATAACGCCGCAGGCGTTATCCGCCGGTAGCAACGGCACCGTCCCTCTCAAGCCTCGCCAGCGAGCGCCCGCTCGACTTCCTCGCGCGAGGGGATCGAGGTCTGCGCGCCGAGGCGGGTCACCGAGATCGCCGCGGCGGCCTGGCCGAAGCGGATCGCCGCCGCCTCGTCGAGGCCGCGCGCAAGGGCCGCGGCGAAGCCACCGACGAAGGTGTCGCCGGCCGCCGTGGTATCCAGCGCCTTGACCCGCGCCACCGGGAAATGCTCGACCCGCCCCTCGCCCACCAGTAGGGCGCCCTGTGCGCCGAGGGTGACGATCACCCTGCCGGCGCCCATTTCGCGCAGGCGCTCGGCGGCACGCCCGGCGCTCTCCAGGGAGTCCACCGGCAGGCGGCAGAGCAGTTCGCTTTCGGTCTCGTTGGGGACCAGGTAGTCCACCAGCGGCAGCCAGTCCGCCGGCACGTCGCGGGTGGCCGGCGCCGGGTTGAGGATCACCGTCTTGCCCAGTGCATGGGCCCGGCGCAGCACATGGCCAACCGTCTCCAGCGGGCTTTCCAGCTGGCAGACCACCACCTGCGCCTGCTCCAGCAAGTGTTCGTGGCGCGCCAGCACGGCCGGCGACAGGTGGCCGTTGCCGCCGGCGACGATGACGATGGCGTTCTGGCTGCTGTCGTCGACCACGATCAGCGCCACCCCGCTGGACTCCCCGGCCACCCGCTCGACGCCCTGGCAGTCGATGCCCTCGGCCTGCAGCGCGCGGTACAGCTGGTCGCCGTAGGCATCGTCGCCAAGGCAGCCGATCATCGCCACCCCAGCGCCGAGACGCGCCGCGGCGACCGCCTGGTTGGCGCCCTTGCCGCCGGGAATGGTGGTGAAGGACTGCCCGGCGAGGGTCTCGCCGCCCCGTGGCAGGCGCGGCGCGCGCACCACCAGGTCCATGTTCAGGCTGCCCACCACCAGTACTTTCGCTTGCATCGTTGCGTCCTTGTTCCAGCCTCTCTCTAGCGAGGGCGCCCCCGGCGCCCGGTTCAGACCCGCACCAGCGGCGGCGCGGTGGATTCGCGCAGGACCAGCGCCGGCGCCACCACCCGCCGCTGCATCGGCTCCTCGCGCTCGGCGATGCGTTGCAGCAGCAGTTGCGCGGCGATCTCGCCAAGCAGGCGGATCGACTGGCCCACGGTGGTCAAGGCGGGAAACACGAAGCGGCTCAGCTCGATATCGTCGAAGCCGATCACCGACAGTTCGTGCGGCACCCTGATATTCAGCTCGGCCGCGGCGCGCAGCACGCCGATGCCGATCATGTCGTTGCCGGCGACGATCGCCGTCGGTCGCTCGCCCTCGCCGCCCAGCAGGCCGAGCGCCGCGTGGTAGCCGCCGGGGCTGCTGAACTCGCTTTCCAGCAGCCACTGCGGGCGCACCTCCAGGCCGGCCTTGGCCATCGCCCGCCGGTAGCCCTCGACCCGCAGCGTCGAGACCTTGGTCGACAGCGGCCCGCCGATGCAGGCGATGTCGCGATGGCCCAGTTCGAGCAGGTGGCGGGTCGCCAGGTAGGCGCCCATCTCATGGTCGATCTGCACCCGGTCGGCTTCCACGCCTTCCACCTCGCGGTCGACGATCACGGTCGGCGTGCGCATGTTCGCCAGCCCCTTGGCCAGCGCGCCGTCGCCGCCGGCGGACGCCAGGACCAGGCCGTCGATGCGTTTCTCCTGGAGCACGCGCAGGTAGTTGGCCTGCTTCTGCGGGTTGTCGTCGGAGTTGCAGAGGATCACGCAGTAGCCGTTGCGCTCGCAGCAATCCTCGATGCCGCGCGACAGCTCGGCGAAATACGGGTTGGTACTGTTCGGCACCAGCAGGCCGATGATCGAGGTGGTGCGCACCTTCAGCGAGCGCGCCACCGCGCTGGGCACGTAGTGCAGCTGCGCGATGGCGTCCTCGACCTTCTTGCGCACCGCGTCGCTGACCGGCCGCGTCCTGTTCACCACATGCGATACGGTGGTGAAGGAAACCCCCGCCATCGCCGCCACGTCCTTCATTGTCGCCATCGTTCAGCCCTGTCTGCGGGCGCGATGGCTGCGGTAGGTATCCAGCACCACCGCTACCACGATCACCGCCCCGGTAATGATTCGTTTGGTCGGCTCCGACGCACCGATCTGCGCCAGCCCCGCCGCCAATACGGAAATGATCAGCACGCCGAAGAAGGTGCTGACCACCGAACCTCGCCCGCCCATCAGGCTGGTGCCGCCGATCACCACCGCGGCGATGACCTGGAGTTCCAGGCCGACCCCGGCGTTGGGATCGGCCGCTTCCAGACGCGAGATCTGGAACAGCGCGGCCAACCCGGCGAGCAGCCCCATCAGGGCGAATACTGCAATCTTATAGGGTTTCGGGTTCACACCGGCCAATCGCACCGCTTCTTCGTTGGTGCCGATGCCGATCAGGTAGCGGCCGAACACCGTGCGGGTGAGCACCGCCTGGGCGGCGAACATCACCAGCAGGGCGATCACGAAGGCCGGCGAGATGCCGAACGCCAGCGGATTGGACAGCCAGGCATAGGCGTCGCCGATATAGGCCGTGCGCGAGTCGGTCATCTGGTAGGCCAGCCCACGGGCCATCTCCAGCACCCCGAGGGACACGATGAACGAGGGAATCCGCCAGGCCACCGTGATCGAACCGGTGACGCAGCCGGCCAGGGTCGCGCAGGCCATCCCGAGCATCGCCGCCGGCAGCACGCCCCAGCCCCAGCCGAGCGTCGCCAGGCTTACCGCCGAGGCCGCCAGGGCCAGCACCGAACCTACCGAGAGATCGATGCCGCCGACGATCAGGATGAAGGTCATGCCCACCGCCAGCACCACCAGGTCGGGGATCTGGTTGGCGATGGCGAGGAAGGTGCCATAGCTGAGGAAGTGGCTGCTCAGCGCCGAGAACAGCGCGATCATCGCCAGCAGCGCGCCGGCCAGGCCGAGGTAGGTGCCCAGGCCGAAATAGTTGCCGCGTCGCAGGGTTGGCGCTGCGGCGGCGGTAGCGGAAGACGTCGGGTCGCTCATTTCTGGTTCCTTGCGTTGCGTGTTCACGACGTCGCCAGCAGCGCGTCGCGTTTCTTGTAACCGGCGAAGGCCGCCGCCAGCAGCGCGTCCTGGGTCCAGGCGTCGCGCTCGAAGGTGTCCACCATACGTCCCGCCGAGAGCACGCCGATGCGATCGCAGATCAGCATCAGCTCGCGCAGGTCGCTGGACACCACCACCAGCGCCTTGCCCCGGCGGGTCAGTTCGGCGAGCAAGGCATAGATGTCGAACTTGGCGCCGACGTCGATGCCACGGGTCGGCTCGTCGAACAGCAGCACCTGGCAGTCGCGTTCCAGCCAGCGGCCGATCACTACCTTCTGCTGGTTGCCGCCGGACAGTTCGCCCACCGCCTGCGCGGTGTCCGCGCAGCGCACCCGCAGCGCCTCCACCTGGCGCCGCGCCAGGGCCTCCTCGCGGCGCCGGTCGATCACCCCGTGGCGCGCCAGCGCCGGCAGGTTGCCCAGGGCCAGGTTGGCGCTGATCGACTGGTCCAGCAGCAGGCCCTCGCCCTTGCGGTCCTCGGTGATCAGCGCCACCCCCTGGCGCACCGAGTCGGCCGGCGAACGCAGGCTCAGGCGCTGCGGCGGATCGCCAAGCAGGACCTGACCGCCGTCGGCACGGTCGGCGCCGTAGATCAGGCGCAACAATTCGGTGCGCCCGGAGCCGATCAGTCCGGAAATGCCGAAGATCTCCCCCGCGCGCACCTCGAACGACACCTCATGCACCTTGCCGCGCCGGCTCAGCCGCTCCACCCGCAGCAGCGGCGCGCCGATCTGCCGTGGCCCCAGGTCGAAGCGCTCACCCAGCTCGCGGCCGACCATCAGGGTCACCAGTTGGTCGGCGTCGTAGCGCTCGATCGGCTCGACGCAGACCAGGCGGCCATCGCGCAACACCGCGATGCGCTGCGAAATCCACGCCAGCTCTTCCAGGCGATGGGAGATGTAGACGATCGCCACGCCGCGTTCGCGCAGCCGCTCGACCTGCTCGAAGAGCATGTCCACCTCGCGCGCGGTAAGCATCGCCGTGGGTTCGTCGAGGATCAGCAAGCGGCAGTCGCCGATCAGGTTGCGGGCGATCTCGACCATCTGCTGGTGGCCGATGCCGAGGTCGCCGACCAGCGTGTCGGGATCGATCGCCTCCAGGCCGACCTGGGCCATCGCCTCGCGGGCCGCCGCGCGCAGGCGCCGACGGTCGATCCAGCCGGCGCGCCGGGGCAGGTCGTGGAGGAACAGGTTCTCCGCCACCGACAGGGTCGGCAGCAGGTTCAGTTCCTGCATCACCATGCGCACGCCCAGCGCCTCGGCCTCGCGGCGGCTAGCGGGGGCGTAGGGCCGGCCGAGGAGTTCCAGGCTGCCGGCGCCGGGACGCTCCAGGCCGCCGACGATCTTCGACAAGGTGCTCTTGCCGGCGCCGTTCTCACCGGTCAGGGCCAGCACCTCGCCGCCGAACAGTTGCAGGTCGATCTCCGCCAGCACCGGCTGCGCGTAGGTCTTGCCGACCCCGCGGATGCTCAGCAGCGGCAATGCGTCGCTAGACATGGGAAGGCTCCATCGGACGGCTCAGGGCGCGGTCACCAACTCGACAGGCGTCTCGACCACGCCGTCCTTCTCATGTTCCGGGGTTTGCCCGGCGAGCAGCTTGAGCGCGGTCTGGATACCGAACACCGCCTGCTTCGCGGCGAACTGGTCGGCAGTGGCCAGCACCCGGCCATCCTTGAGCATCGGCTTGATCGCCTGGATATTGTCGTAGCCGACCACCTTCACCTGCCCGGCGCGGCCCGCCGCGCGCACCGCCGATACCGCGCCGAGGGCCATGCTGTCGTTGCCGGCGAGCAGCGCCTTGAGGTCAGGATGCTCGTTGAGCATCGCCGAGGCCACCGCGTTGCCCTTCTCGATTTCCCAGTTGCCCGACTGCAAGGAGACGATCTTCATCCCCGCCGCGTCCATCGCATCCTTGAAACCGGCGGTGCGCTGCTGGGCATTGGTGGTCGTGGAGACCCCTTCGATGATGCCGACCTCGTCGCCGGCCTTCAGTCGCTTCGCCAGATACTCGCCGACCAGCCGCGCACCCTTGCGGTTGTCGGGCCCGACGAAGGGCACGCCGATCTTCTTCGCCTGCAGCACCTGCGGGTCGAAGCGGTTGTCGATGTTGACCACCACGATGCCGGCGTCCAGCGCTTTCTTCACCACCGGCACCAGCGCCTTGGAATCGGCCGGCGCGATCACCAGTGCGTCGACCCCGGAAACGATCATCTGCTCGACGATGCGGATCTGGCTGGAGGTATCGGTCTCGTCCTTGATGCCGTTGGAAACCAGTTCGAACCGGTCGGCATGCTCCTTCTGGTAGGCCTTGGCGCCGTCCTCCATGGTCAGGAAGAACTCGTTCGCCAGCGACTTCATCACCAGCGCGATCCTGGGCTTCTCGGGAGTTTCCGCGTGGACGGCGGACAGGGGCAGGAACGAGGAACAGGCAGTCAGCACAACGGCAGCCAACAGGCGCCGGGAAGCGACCCGCTTCATGGTGTATCCTCCAGCTTTTCTTATCGTTGTATTGAGGCTTTTCCAGGAGATTATCCAGACGCAAACGTTTGCGCCAGGTGAATATGCGTCGATCTGACAGATTCTGTCAATCGCCATGAGCAACTGTCGCGAACCGGTCGGGATCGGTTGGATTCTAGTTCGCTACGGCTGGGAAACGCAGGATATTTTGCTTGGCCGGCAGATCTCCCGCCGGCCGCTCAGCGCAACCGGTGCTTGTGCAACAGGCGGTAGAAGGTCGGCCGCGACACCCCGAGCATCCGCGCGGCCACGCTGAGGTTGTCGCCGTAACGGGCCAGCGCGTCGCACATCGCCTGGCGCTCGGCGCAGAGCTTGTAGACCTCCAGGCTGGACAACGGCGGGCCGTCGCCGCGCGCGCACTCCAGGCCGAGGTCCTGGGCCTCGATCTGCCGCCCCTCCGCCAGGACCAACCCGCGACGCACCCGGTTGGCCAGTTCGCGGACATTGCCCGGCCAGGCGTGCATCGCCATCGCCGCCAGCGCGTCCTCGCTGAAGCGGCGCGGGCGGCGGCCGGTCTCCAGGCTGTAGAGCCGGGAGAAATGATTGGCCAGCAGCGGCAGGTCCTCGCTCCGTTCGCGCAACGGCGCGGTGCCGACCTGCAGGACATTGAGCCGGTAGTAGAGGTCCTCGCGGAACGTCCCGGCGTCGATCGCCGCCTCCAGGTCGACATGGGTCGCCGCCAGCACCCGCACGTCCACCTCGACCGGCCGGTTACCGCCGACCCGCTCGATCTGCTGTTCCTGGAGAAAGCGCAACAGGTTGGCCTGCAACTCCAGCGGCAGGTCGCCGATCTCGTCGAGGAACAGAGTGCCGCCGTCGGCCGCCTCGATCCGTCCGACCTTGCGCTGGTGCGCGCCGGTGAAGGCGCCCTTCTCGTGGCCGAACAGCTCGGACTGGATCAGGTGCTCGGGAATCGCCCCGCAGTTGATCGCGACGAACGGCTTGTCCACGCGCCGCGACTGCCGGTGCAGGGTACGCGCGACCAGTTCCTTGCCGGTGCCGCTCTCGCCCCGGATCAGTACCGGCGAGTCGGTCGGCGCCAGCTTCGCCAGCAGCCGGCGCAGGTCGCGTACGGCCAGGCTCTCGCCGAGCAGTTCGTGCTCGCCCTCGGCATCGCCGGGCACCGTGCCGCGCCCGCGCAGGCGGGCCATGCCAAAGGCGCGGCCGAGGGTCACCTGCACCCGCGCCATGTCGAACGGCAAGGTATGGAAGTCGAAGAACCATTCGCAGACGAAATCGCCGACGCCATTCAGCGGCAAGGTGTCCGGGCTGAGCACGGCGATCCACTCGGTGCCGCTGCGGCTGATCAGGTCCTTCACCGTCTCCGGCCGCTCCAGGTGGAACGGCCGCAGGCGCAGCAGGCCGACGTCGCAAGCGCGTTCGCGCGCCGTTTCCAGCGCGCAGCTGTCCACTGCCCAACCCGCCTCGCGAAGGCCCGGCAACAGGCGCCGGCAATCGTCGCACGGGTCCACCACCAGCAGACGGCGGAGGTTCGATGCATCTAACATGTGTGCTCCTTTGCGGCGCCAATTCTTTGAACCGTCATAAAAACGGCATGTTGGCGCTCTGAAAGGAAAATCTAGCAATTTTTTGACGCGCGAAAGTGAATCTTTGTTTATATCGCCAATGCCGAAATCGTCTTATCAGTCGTAGCCGCGACGCTTGACTTCCAGGCGCCGGACGAACTCCTCCAGGACCAGCTTGTAGAGGTCGTCGCCGAGGTAGACATCCTCCACCCCGCAGTCGATGTTCGGGTTGTCGTTCACCTCGATCACCACCACCTTGTCGCCGGCCTGCTTCAGGTCTACCCCGTAGAGGCCGTCGCCGATCAGGTTGGCGGTCTTCACCGCCAGCTCCACCACCTTGCGCGGCGCCTCGTGCACGGGCATGGTGCGGAAATCGCCGCTGACCTCCTCGGCGTCCGGGCTGTGGTCGTAGATCTGCCAGTGGCCCTTGGACATGAAGTACTGGCAGGCGAAGATCGGCTTGCGGTTGAGCACGCCGATACGCCAGTCGTACTCGGTATAGAAGAACTCCTGGGCAAGGATCAGCACCGAGCGCTCGAACAGCTCGGCGCTGGCCGCCAGCAACTGCTCCTGGTCCTCCACCTTGATCACCCCGCGCGAGAAGCTGCCGTCGGGAATCTTCAGCACCAGCGGGAAGCCCAGGCGCTCGCCGACCTTCTCCAGTTCCTGCGGGTTCTCCTTGTAGAGAATCTCGGTGGCCGGCATGCCCAGCTTGTGGCTGCGCAGCAGGTCGGCCAGGTACACCTTGTTGGTGCAGCGCAGGATCGACACCGGGTCGTCCATCACCACCAACCCTTCGCTCTCGGCCTTCTTGGCGAAACGGTAGGTGTGATCGGCGACATTGGTGGTCTCGCGGATGAACAGCGCGTCGTACTCGGCGATCCGCGAATAGTCCTTGCGCTCGATCAGGTCGACGTCGATGCCGAGGCTGCGGCCGACCCGCACGAAGTTCTTCAGCGCCTTGGCGTCGGAGGGCGGGAACGCCTCGCCGGGGTCGTGGAGGATCGCCAGGTCGTAGCGGAACGGCTTGCGCGAACGCGGCTTGCGCCAGATCTGCCGACTGAAGCTGTCCAGGGCGTTGGCGAAGAGGTCTTCCTGGTCCTCGCGCAGCTTGTGGATGGCGCCGGGCTTGATGCCCTCGATGTGCCAGGTGCGGTTGCGCTTGAACTCCACCAGCAGCAACGGGCAGGGAAACGCCTCGAACAGTTGTCGCGCCAGGTCCTGCAGCGGCTCGATATCGGTACGGCCGAAATACAGGGTCAGGGTGAAACCATCGGTGCTGCCGTAGGGGTGCGCGGCCAGGGCCTTGTCCAGGGTGCGATCCAGATCTTCCAGGACCAGGCTGTACAGCGACTTCCTGGCCAGCTCGCTGATCGTCCGCACCGAGGGGATCACCTTGTGCCCGCGCGCCTCGGCGAGCAGCGAGCAGTAGTAGCCATGGCGCAGGTACTTGTAGTGCCGGCACAGGTTGATCACCTGGACCCGCTTGCCAGTGTCGTCGTCGATGGGCAGTTCCAGGTATTCCTGGGCGGTGACCACATCCTCGCTGGGGTAATAGGACGTCCAGTCTTCCTTGCGTTCCACGATGATGAACAGCTTGCTCACGACACCTCCCGGGGGGACAGCGAAACCACGGCGCATTCGGAACCGGCTTGCCGGCGCACGCATCCCGGCCAATACTCGGCGGGAATCCCTTGCGAAACCGCTCTATGGCGCCTGCCAGCAAACCGAAGCGTACAGCACCCATTACAGCACGCCCGCGCGGAAGTTCCCGCCCGCGGCCGTGGAGACCGCTATGAACCTGACCCTCCGCCCGGCCGGTGTGGACGACCTGTCCGCCCTGGTCGAGCTGGAAAACCGCTGCTTCGACTACGATCGCCTGTCCCGCCGCAACTTCCAGTGGATGCTCACCCGCGCCCACGCCAGCCTGACGGTAGCCGAGGGCGACGGCGGCGTGCTCGGCTACGCCCTGGTGCTGTTCCACGAAGGCACCTCGCTGGCCCGCCTCTACTCCATCGCCATCGACCCGCGCGCCCGCGGCATCGGCCTCGGCCAGAAGCTGCTGGAAGCCGCCGAGCAGGCCGCGCGGGACAACGACCGCGCCTACATGCGCCTGGAAGTGCGCCCGGACAACCGTGGCGCCATCGCCCTCTACGAGCGCAACGGCTACCGTCCCTTCGCCACCGTGCGCGACTACTACGAGGACCACAGCGAAGCGCTGCGCTTCGAGAAACGCATCCGCAACCCCGGCCACGACCAGCGCCGCCACGTGCCCTTCTACCGGCAGACCACCGATTTCACCTGCGGCCCGGCCTGCCTGCTGATGGCCATGGGCGCGCTGCAACCGGAGCGCCAGTTGACCCGCCGCGAGGAACTGCGCCTGTGGCGCGAGGCGACCACCATCTACATGACCGCCGGGCACGGCGGCTGTAGCCCCCAGGGCCTGGCGCTGGCCGCCTGGCGGCGCGGCTTCCGGGTCAAGCTGGTGCTGTCCGCCAGCGGCCCGCTGTTCCTCGACGGCGTACGCAACGAAGACAAGAAGGCGGTGATGCGCCTGGTCCACGAGGACTTCTGCGAGGAACTGGACGCCTCGGGCGTCGAGCAGAAGCGCTCGGCCAGGCTCGACATCCCACGCCAGCTGGCCCGGGGCGGCCAGCCGCTGGTGCTGATCAGCAGCTACCGCCTGACCCGCTCCAAGGCCCCGCACTGGGTGCTGGTCACCCACTACGACGAGGACTTCGTCTACCTCCACGATCCCGACGTCGACCACAGCCAGCACCGCCAGCCGCTGGACTGCCAGCACATCCCGGTAAGCCACGCCGAGTTCGACAAGATGAGCCGCTTCGGCCGCAGCAAGCTGCGCGCGGCGGTGATCCTGTTCAACCCGGAATGATCCGCATCGCCCCGCCCTGCGGCGGGGAGATGTTCTCGCCTATCAATCAATTCCATCGATAGTGGCTAGTGAGACTATCCATTTTTCATTCGCCAACGCCGATGTTTACATAGTCGCCAGATCCCCGAATAACCAGAACGGAACTGGAGACGACACCATGAGCTACTCCGCCAAATCCTTCTCGGCCCTGATCAATGCCATGCGCGCCGACGGCATCACCCGCCTGGAACAACTGGCCCGCCAGCCCTTCCGCAACGCCCAGGGCTTCTGGAGCGCGGAGGCGAAGAAATGAAAGCCCTGCTCGACCGCCGTACCGATCCCACCTGGATGCTCTACGCCGCAATCATCGCCTGGCTGGCCTTCTCCGGTCTCTGACCGGCAGGCCGCCGGCGCCTCGCCCTGCCGTTCCACGACGCTCCGGCGTCCACCTTTCTCCGGTGAAATACCGAGCTTTCGTCGCCAACATCGCCAGGCGAGGCCTGCGCAAACGTTTCACCCGTTCGCTGTCAAGAAAACCTTGTCAAAAAAGCTGATAGCAGCTTGCCAATATGCCAACGCCTTGGCATAACGGTGCCAAAAAAAGGCCTACAAGGACGTTCCTGATGCGCACCGTGAAAAAGGCTCTGCTGGTTGTCGGCGTGATCGTGCTGGCGGTCGTCGGGGTGGTGGTCTACTACGTCGCCAATCCCAACCTGCCCCACTACCAGGCGCCGAGCGAGGTACGCTACCTGCCGCAATGGCAGGACGAGGCCCGCCAGCGCTTCTACTACACGCCCCAGGGCACCCTGGTGAAGGGCCTGCACTACGACTGGTTCACCGCCCTCGAACTGCCCTTCTCCGAAGAACCCTTCGCCGCCCCCGAATACCTCGCCCGCTTCGGCTTCCTCGTCGATCCGCAGCAGAAGGCCAGCGACCTCAACCCCGGCAACCTGCCGGTGGGCTTCAGCCAGCACCGCGACGAGAAGACCGGCACCCGCTACCTGGACATCACCTGCGCCGCCTGCCACACCGGCGAACTGCGCTACCAGGGCAAGTCGCTACGCATCGACGGCGGTGCCGCCATGCATTCCATCGCCGCCACCGTGCCGACCCTGCGCGGCGGCGCCTTCGGCCAGGCGCTCGGCGCGAGCATGGCCGCCACCTACTACAACCCGTTCAAGTTCAAGCGCTTCGCCAGGAAAGTCCTCGGCGAACGCTACGAACAGGACAAGTCGCAACTGCGCGCCGACTTCAAGGCCGTGCTCGACACCCTCCTGCGCACCGCCTGGAACGACACCCGCCGCCACCTCTACCCCACCGAGGAAGGCCCCGGCCGCACCGACGCTTTCGGGCGCATCGCCAACAGCGTCTTCGGCGATGCCATCGACCCGAGCAACTACCGCGTCGCCAACGCCCCGGTGAGCTATCCGCAGGTCTGGGACATCTGGAAATTCGACTGGGTGCAATGGAACGGCTCGGCCATGCAGCCGATGGCGCGCAATATCGGCGAGGCCCTCGGCGTCGGCGCGCGCCTGCAGATCTTCGACGAGCACGGCCAGCCGCTGCGGGGCGAGCAGCGCTACGCCTCCAGCGTACGCCTGCACGACCTGCACGCCCTGGAAGAAACCCTGCAACAGCTGAAACCGCCGACCTGGCCGGAAGACCTCTTCGGCCGCATCGACCTGCAACGCGCCTCCCAGGGCCGCGCCCTGTTCGAAGCCAACTGCGCCTTCTGCCATGCGCCCAAGGTGCAACCGGCGGAATACGCCGCCCCCGGACGCAATCCCGAGTGGCGCATGCACATGGTGCCGACCGAGGTGATCGGCACCGACCCGACCACCGCCGACAACATCGCCGACCACCGCTACGACCTGCGCAAGCTCGGCTGGAGCGTCGACGAACTGGCGCGGATGAACGTCCAGCTGATCGGCGCCGATCCGCAGCAACTCGACCTCTCGCAACTGTCCTCGGCCAAGGGCCTGGCCTACATCACCGCCTTCGTCGAGCAGCGCGCCTACCGGGACGCCGGCATCCCGCCGGAACAGCAGAAGACCATGAACGGCTTCGACCTACCGATCGGCGTACAGGAACTGCGCGCCTACAAGGCCCGCCCGCTGGACGGCGTCTGGGCGACCCCGCCGTTCCTGCACAACGGCTCGGTGCCCAACCTGTTCCAACTGCTCTCCCCGGCCGCCGAACGCTCGCCGCAGTTCTACGTCGGCACCTTCGAATTCGATCCGAAATTCGTTGGATTCCGCACCGAGAAATTCCCCGGCGGCTTCCTCCTCGACACCCGTCTCACCGGCAACCGCAACAGCGGCCACGAATTCCGCGACGGCTGCCGGCAGAACGGCGTGATCGGCCGCGCCCTCAGCCCGGAAGAACGCTGGGCGCTGGTGGAATACCTGAAGGTGCTCGGCAACCCCGAGTTCGAGCGCCGCCTGGTCCCGGCCCAGACCCCACCCTGGACGCCCGGCCCGAAATGCCCGGCGCCGGAGCAACGGACCGCGCAACGCTGAACCTGGGAAATGGAGAAGCGCGAGGCATGGCGCCGCCGCCCCTCTCCATCCCGAGCAGCCCCTCTCCCTTCAGGGGGGATGCCTAGCCAGAGGACGGGGAGAAGCAATCGTGGCGCACTCCCCGCCCAAGAAGAATAAAAACCCACAGCCAACGCACACCACCAAGGACACCCACTCCATGCGCGCACTCCTCACCCACGCCTGGCTGTTCCTCGGCAAATGGCTCGGCCGCCTGCTCCTCCTGCTGCTGGCCGTCGGCCTCGGCGGCTGGGCCATCGGCAGCCTCTACTACGCCTGGAAATTCTCCGGCCCGGTGTCCGCGGAAGAGCAGATCGCCCCGGACGAAGCCCGCATCACCCAAGCGATCATCCAGGACGCCATCCGCGTGGTCGAACAGCACCGCGACAACACCCGCGTCCTGCGCGATGCCCACGCCAAGGCCCACGGCTGCGTGAAGGCCGAATTCAAGGTACGCGCCGACCTCGACCCGACCCTGCGTCGCGGCGTGTTCGCCGAAGCGGGCAAGAGCTGGAACGCCTGGGTGCGCTTCTCCAACGGCAACGCCTACCCGCAGTTCGACAGCAAGAACGACGCGCGCGGCATGGCCATAAAACTGCTCGACGTGCCCGGCGAAAAACTCCTGCCCGGCCGCGGCCATGACGGCGAGCAGGACTTCGTCATGTTCAACCAGCCGGTGTTCTTCATCCGCGACATCGCCGAATACCGGCAGAACTTCGCCGCCCAGGCCGACGGCAAGAAAGCCCTGGCCTTCTTCCCCAACTGGAACCCCGCCAGCTGGGAACTGCGCCACCTGCTGATTGCCCTGCGCACCCTCGCCCCCGCCCCGGACAGCCCGCTGCACGCCGGCTACAACGGCATCTCGCCGTACAAGCTGGGCGAACACAACATCAAGTTCCGCGTCGTCCCCGCCCCGGAGAAGTGCCCGGCCTACCAGCTACCGAAGCAGAACCAGGACCTGCCCAACTTCCTCCGCGCCGCCCTGTACCAGCAACTCTCCATCGACCGCACCCCCGCCTGCTACGCCTTCCAGGTGCAGCGCCAGGACCCGGCCAAGTACATGCCCATCGAAGACACCAGCGTCGAATGGAAGGAGTCGGACGCGCCCTTCGCTACCATAGCCGACATCATTTTGCCAGCTCAGGATTTCGATAGCCGGGAACAGAACCTGTTCTGTGACAACCTCTCGTTCAACCCCTGGCACGCGCTGCCGGAGCATCGGCCGATCGGCGGGATCAACCGGTTGCGGAAGGCGGTTTACGAGGCGGTCAGTGGGTATAGGTTGGGGAGGAATGGGTGAGGGGTTGGGAAGGTAGAAGGTAGCTGCGTATGGCGTCTCTCTTGGTATTGATTTCGCCAATTTGGACTGGCAGAAAACGGCCAAGAGCAGTCGCTCGCAACAAACTGCTATTGGCCACAAACTGCCAGCTCCGGATGGCAGCACCTACTATGACAAGCTTGCGAAAAATTGCTGCCATGGTTTCGCTCGCCTGTACGCTACGGTATTTATGAAAATACTTTTCGTACACGGGCCTAACTCGTCAAATCAAAATATAAGGCAAGCCCCTCCACTAAGTCTTTAGCAGACGCGAACTCAGCGCTGGGCGCATTAATAGTCGAAGAGTGCCTTGTACTTTGATGCGCCACATCGCCTCGACTTTTTCCATAGCTGTTAAGACTTGCCGAAAGAGTCGAGTCAACTTCGTCCGCTGTCTTTCCTGCAAAAACCGACAGAGTATTAAATGATCCTTCCTTGATCCCATTATTCTCTTTGATCATGCCTCGTGCAGTTCCGATTATGCCTGAGATATGGCCTTTTAAAGCCCCCACATCAAACGCAAGAACGGCGTCAAGCGGACGATTTGTTACAGCCGCTATATAAAATAGCTCTGGAAAAATCCGAGACGAGCCAGTCGCTGATTTCACCAACTGGAGTTCTATTCTATCTAGATTTTCTTTCGCCTTTCGCTCTAAAAAATCTTCAATCTCCGCATGTATTAAGAGCCTAAACGCAGCAATGCTATCCAAGTCAGGCGAGAATGTTGTTGGATCATTTGTTTCAGCATTGATTTGAGCATCTAAAAATTTGACCCTCAGATCAGTGAGCCTTGCTTCCAAGTGAGCAAAATTGGCACATTGGGTTGGCATAGATCAAATGATCCTGTGCGTAACTTTATCGTAACCTCTTCCGAAGCAAGCAGCTAGTTTTTCACCCCAAAGATCAACGCGTTGAAAAGTCGCCATGACTGTTTTAGGTGTTTTCTCAATCGAGTCTTTAAAAACTTGAACCTGGCATACTTCTTTAAAAGCTTCGACAACCTCTAATTTGCGCGCAATTGCTTCAGCAGCCACGTCGCGCTGTGCAAAAAAGCGGGATATACAGTCAAATACCGCGCGATTGATGACGCGCTCGTATTTGTCGCCAATCCATTTTCTAAATGCGTCTTGACCGAATACGTTGTACGCTGCGTCAAGAGCGACATCTAGTCGTTGGAAAATATCTTCGATCTCCGGTAACTTACTCCCCCAATCATTTTCAAAGTAGCGTGTATTGCTATCGAGAAACTCTTTGAAGTCGCCTCGATATTCGGCTAAAGATCGGTCGTACGCTACGAATCGCAGCACCAATTCCGAATCTCTCATTCTTTTGTCCAAGCCATTCCCAAATATGGCTTTAAATGGGGCGCTCCCCAGCATGTAATCATCAATAGCGCTAATTAGATTTCCGCCAATCAATGCCTTGCGAAGCTCTTGCGGAGAAAGAGGTAAGCTGCCACTATTCAGACGAAAGAAAGTAACATAGAGGAAATTTTCGTCCTTCCAATTTCTAATAACGCTCGCCCTAATTGTTGCATTCTCCAAGTGCTCACGATCTTCTTGAGGCAGTTCATTGATGGCCTTCGCATTGAGGTCAGGCCGCATATCAAGGCCTTTCAGCTTATACTGGCTTTGCATGTACTCGCTCACCGCAACAAGTCGCTGCTTACCGTCGATGACAATAAATTTTCCTCGGGAATCTTTGTTCTCTGCAAGGACAATGTTTGGCACAGGGAGCCCTACAATAATGGACTCAATGAGGCGGCTCTTTCTTTCGTCGTCCCATGCGACTCGCCGCTGAAATCCGGGTTGCAAATCAATATTGCCCTTTTGGATCTGAAGATTGATTGTCTCAATAGTCCAATCGGCATTGAGAACTACAGCATCTTTGAATGATACTGGAGCGGCAATGTCATCCTCGTTTTCCTGCTGGTCATCGGGGACTAATTCGAACTCAGACATATCGACTCCCTACGTGTAGTCGTAACAATGATAGGATTTCGCCATATTATCCTATGCCCAAGGATAGGTACACAGGGCTAGGGAGCTTAGCGCAGGAAATGAATCGTACAGTTGCTATTCGCCACACGAAGATCAAGAAAGGGGACGCAAGAAAGGGAACGAAATTATTTATAGACTACACCGGTCGCTCTTGGCCGTATACAGCCCTTCCCTCCCTAAGCCATGGCCTCTCCCATACCTGGTGGGCACCTCTATTGCCACCCGCAGAACCACAACCTCCCCCACTGCTAACCGCAATAGTCGCGGCTTGAGTGCTGCGGATTTGGTTTTTGAAATGTGGTGTTGGCGGTCCTCACCCCAACCCTCTCCCGCACGCGGGAGAGGGGGCCGGGCGCGCCTTGTGGGTCGAGCGCCTCGCCGGGCGGAGCCTGGAGCGATGTCTACCCTCCCCTAGCTCCGGGCATCTGGAATCTGGAATTCGGCCCCCAGCCCAGGCAACCAGAAGCACCGGAAACGCGCCCTGAATGATTTCAGATTCGCGCCGAAACCTTCGAAAGCCGTTTCCTCGCACCCGAAAGCCGCCGAGGCTGCCCTGCGGCTTTCGCTGCGCAACGGCTACCCGCCTACTTGCACCGGTCGCTCAGCCTGACCAGCGATGCGCCGTACACCGCGTCGTCTTCGGAGGCGAAGATCGCGTCGCCTTCGACGGAGGCGCCCGGCTTGAGGGTATCGGCGGTGAGTTCCTCGTCCACGGTATCCAGCCTGAAGGACTGGCCGGCGGCGGACTGCGCCACCAGGCAGCTGTTCTTCAGGCTGATCTCGCTCTTCGCCGCATTCACCAGGCGGACCTTGAAGGCCTGGGTGCGGAAGTGCTTGTCGCCGACGGACACGCTGCCCTTGTCGCCCTGGTGGGCGAAGACCATCACTGCATCCGGCGCGGCGGCGAAGCCGAGGGAAGGAGCGGCCAGCAGGCCGGCAAGGGTCAGGGCCATTGCGTTCTTCATACTGATTTCCTTTGGCAAAGACTGAACGACCCGGTGATTTTCCGTGGGTCTTTTCGCCGCGATCAAGCGCAGTGCCAAGGAATGCGGGGCGCCTCGTGTTCTGCAAGTCGGAGGGTTTCCAGCGGAACTTTTCCCGCAACCGTGCTTCCAGGCGAAAACCGCTCGCTACGCGGAACGCCGGTCTTCGAACCCACACGGTCCTCGCGCCCGCCAGGCTGCCCTCGAACGCTTGCAACCACAGGCCGGACGCTCGGCCCAGGCGATGGCCCAATGGGCGCCGGGCAGGTTCGCTTCGGCGTGGCCGCGATGCAACAAGTGCGCCTGGACCGGCATCGCGGTAGCGCTCGGCGAGGGCGTCACCGAGGCTGTCGGCGGCATGTCGTGTTCGACTCCGTTGCGGGTGGCGAGCGGGGCCTGCGATCTTCCCCTTGGGGGAGTCAAGCCCGGCGACCCGGCGGGTGGCCGCCAAGCTGCTTGCGCAGGCTGCCGGGCTCAGCCGAGCAACTTGTCGACGGTCAGCGGGAAGTCGCGCAGGCGGCGGCCGGTGGCGTGGTACACGGCATTCGCCACTGCGGCGGCGACGCCGACGATGCCTATTTCGCCGACGCCCTTGGAGCCCAGTTCGTTAACGATATCGTCGGGTTCGTCAACGAAGATCACCTCGATATCGCCAATATCGGCGTTAACCGGGATGTGGTACTCGGCGAGGTTGTGGTTCATGCAGCGGCCCAGCGCATGGTCGACCTGGGTTTCCTCCTGCAAGGCCATGCCCAGGCCCCAGACCACCCCGCCGAGTATCTGGCTGCGAGCGGTCTTCGGGTTGATCACCCGCCCCGCCGCGACCGCGCTGACCACCCGGCTCACACGCAGGGTACCGAGGGCTTCATCGATCCGCACCTCGACGAATACCGCCGAATGGGTCGCGGTGGCGTAGCCTTTGCGCCGCGCCGAGGGTTCAGCTTCCACCTCCACCTGCAACGCGTCTTCCGGCAGCCCTTGCAGCAGGTCGGCCAGGGCGTATCGCGTATCGCCCGCTTCCAGATGGCCACGGCATATGCGGAAGCGCTCTTCGGCGGCGCCGGCCAGCTCCGGATGGCGGGCCCTGGCATGGGCGACCAGGGCCTGGCGCAGGCGCAGGCAGGCCAGGCGGACGGCGGAACCGACCGACGAGACGGTGAACGAGCCGCCCTGCAATGGAGCCTTGGGCAACGCACTGTCGCCAAGCTGGAAGCGCACCTCTTCCGGCGCCATGCCAGCGGCGTCGGCGGCGATCTGGGTCATCACCGTGTAGGTGCCGGTGCCGATATCCGTGGTCGCGCTGGCCACCCGCAGCAGGCCGTCCGCCTCCAGCCGCGCCCTGGCGCTGGCCTTGCTCTGCATGGCCTCCCAGACGCCGCCGGCCATGCCCCAGCCGAGCAACTGGCGCCCTTCGCTCATGCTCCGTGGCCGTGGGTCGCGGGCCTGCCAACCGAAGCGCCGTGCGCCCTCCTCGTAGCAGGCCAGCAGCGCCTTGCTGGAGTACGGCTTGTCCTCGTTGCCGTTGCGCTCGGCGAAGTTGAACCGGCGCAGCGCGATGGGGTCCATGCCGAGCCGCACCGCCAGTTCGTCCATCGCGCATTCCAGCCCGATCAGTCCCAGCGCCGCGCCGGGGGCGCGCATGTCCAGCGGGGTATAGACGTCCAGCGGCACCAGACGGTAGGCCAGGGAAAGGTTCTCGCAGCGATAGAGCATGCCGCTCCACTCCACCACGTGCTCGGTGAAGTCTTCGAAGCGCGAGGTCTGCGCTGTCGCCTGGTGGCCCAGCGCAAGCAGGCGCCCCTCGGCATCGGCGCCCAGTTGCAGGCGCTGCAGGGTGCGCGGCCGGTAGCCGAAGGTGAACATCTGCTGGCGGGTCAGCACTACGCGCACCGACCGCCGCAGTTGCAGCGCCGCCATCACCGCCAGGGCCAACTGGTATTGCGGACGCAGGCCGGAGCCGAAGGCGCCGCCGACGTAGGCGGCACAGACCCTTACCTTGTCGGCGGGCAGGCCGAAGACCTTTTGCAGGTAGGCCTGGCTGTTCTGCGTCCCCTGGGTCTTGTCGTGCACCAGCAGGCTGCCGTCGGGCTGGACGATGACCGTGGACGCGTGCGGTTCCATGGGATTGTGGTGCTCGATCGGCGTGCTGTAGCTGGCCTCGACCCGAATCGGCGCGGCGCGGTAGGCGGTGTAGAAATCGCCGCGCTCGGCGGGCAGTTCGGCGGGAGCCTCATGGGCCTGGTCGAGGGCGGCCAGGAGGTCGGTCTGGTGCGGCTCGGGCTCGATATCGATGCGCAGCAGCGAGCCCGCGTAGCGGGCCAGTTCCAGGCTCCGTGCCAGGACCAGGGCAAGGGGCTGGCCGCTGTACAGGACGCGGTCGTCGAACAGCGGGCGGAAGGGTTCGCCTTCGGCGGCATCGGCGTCCTTGTAGGGCTCGTCGTCGCCCGCCATCGGCGGCCGGTTCAGGTGATGCAGTACCGCGACCACCCCGGGTACCGCCAGGGCCGCCGCACAGTCGATGCCGCGCACCCGGCCGCGGGCGACGTCGCTGCTGACCACGCTGCCGTGGAGCAGGTCGGCGGCAGGATATTCGGCGGCGTAACGAGCCTGGCCGGTGACCTTGGCTGGCCCGTCGACGCGATCCAGGGCTTGCCCGGTGCTGTGTGGCAGGCTGCTCATTGGCCGATCCCTCCCGAGTGGGCTTCTTCCAGTGCGCGAACGATGGCGTTGCGCGCCAATCCGATCTTGAAGGCGTTGTGGGCCAGCGGCCTGGCGTCACGCAGCAGCGCTTCGGCGAAGCGGACATAGCTGTCCCGGTTCGCCGGGTGGCCCCTGAAACGTTCCTCCAGCTCTGCGACGCGCCATGGCTTGTGGGCCACGCCGCCGAGCGCCAGGCGCAGTTCGCCAATGCGCTCGCCGTCCGGTTCCAGGGCCGCCGCCACCGAGACCAGGGCGAAGGCGTAGGAGGCCCGGTCGCGCACCTTCAGGTAGTGGCAATGCCGCGCGAAGCGCGGCGCTGGCAGCTCGATGGCGGTGACCAGTTCGTCGACGGCCAGGCAGTTGTCGCGCTCGGGCGTGTCCGCCGGCAGGCGATGGAAGTCGGCGAAAGCGACCCGCCGCTCGCCAGCGCGGCCGCGCACCAGTACCTGAGCCCCCAGCGCCGCCAGCGCCACGCACAGGTCGGATGGATGTACCGCCACGCAGTGTTCGCTGGCGCCGAGGATCGCATGGTTGCGGTTCAGCCCGCTGCGCGCGGGGCATCCGCTGCCCGGCTCGCGCTTGTTGCATGGCGTGCCGGTGTCGTAGAAATACTGGCAGCGGGTACGCTGCAACAGGTTGCCGCCGGTGCTGGCCATGTTGCGCAACTGCGGCGAGGCGCCGGCGAGGATCGCCTGGGCTAGCAAGGGATAGTCCGCCTCCACGGCGGGATTCCAGGCCAGTTCGGCGTTGCTGACCAGGGCTCCGACCAGCAGGCCGCCGGTGGGCGTCCGGCGGATGTCGCGCAGCGGGAGGCCGGTGATGTCGATGAGTCGCCGGGGCCTGGCAACGTTTTCCTTCATCAGGTCGAGCAGGTTGGTGCCGCCGGCGATGTAGCGCGACTCCGGGCCGGCGAGGCCCAGCGCCTGCTCGATGTCGGCCGGCTTGGCATAGGCGAAGGGCGTCATGCGCACTGCCCTCCCTGCCCGTCGCGATCGAGCAGCGGCAAGGCGTCTTCCACGGCGTCGAGGATATTGCCGTAGGCGCCGCAGCGGCACAGGTTGCCGCTCATGCCCTCGCGGATCTCCGCCCGCGAGCGCGCCCGCCCCTCGCTCGCCAGGCCAAGGGCCGAACAGATCTGTCCGGGCGTGCAGTAGCCGCACTGGAAGGCATCATGGCGGATGAACGCCTGTTGCAGGGGATGCAGGCGATCACCCTCGGCCAGACCTTCGATGGTAGTCAGTGCATCACCGTCGCACATCACCGCCAGCGTCAGGCAGGCGTTGATCCGGCGACCGTTGCGCAACACCGTGCAAGCGCCGCATTGGCCGTGGTCGCAGCCCTTCTTGCTGCCCACCAGGTCGAGCCGCTCGCGCAGCAGGTCGAGCAGCGTCAGCCACGGGGGTACTCTCAGCTCTCGGCGCTGGCCATTGATCAGCAGGCTGATCGGCAGGTCCGCCGGCTCCGGATTGGTCATGGTACAAGCCTCACGGTCGGTGCATCGGCGCGGCGGATGCCGCTTTTTCAGGTCCGACCGAACGGCTCGAAGATACGTTCAAAGTAAATGACGGCCATGGCCATGCCACAAAGGCGGGCGGATGCTCGACGCCTGCGCCGCTATCGGCCGCCGGAGCCCTGCGCCGAGGTCACTTGAACAGGCTCGACACCACCCGCGCCACGTGCTCGGCGCCCTTGCTGATCTCCTGCATGATGCCGGCCACGGTGGTGATCTGGTTGTTGTTCTCCTGGGCGCTGGACTCGATGGTCTGCATGTTGTGGTTGATCTGCTGGGTCAGCTTGACGTTCTCGGTGACCACGTTCTTGATCTCCACCGTGGCGCCGCTGGTGCGCGCCGCCAGTTGCCGCACCTCGTCGGCGACCACCGCGAAGCCGCGCCCCATGTCGCCGGCGCGAGCAGCCTCGATGGCGGCGTTGAGGGCCAGCAGGTTGGTCTGTTCGGCGACGCTCTGGATGGTGGTGACGATGTTCTCGATGTCCTTGGTCTGGTGGGTGAGCTGGGAAATCAGGCCGACGGCGGTGTTGACCATCGACAGGGTCTTGGCCGACAGGGCGACGGACTGGTCGAGGGAGTCGATGCCGCGGGTGGAAATCTGCGCGGTCTCTTCCGCGGTGGAGAACGACAGCTCGGCGGCGCGCCGTACTTCCTCGTTGCGATTGACCTGTTCGGTAACGTCGATGGCGAACTTGATGACCTTGATTATCCGCCCCGAACCGTCCTTGACCGGGTTGTAGGTGGCTTCGATATGTACCCGCTCACCGGCGGCTGTGCGGCGCTCGAAATGCCCGCGGGAGAATTCGCCGTGCCGCAACCGGGCCCAGAAATCCGGGTTCTCCCGATAGAACTCGTCGAAGCAGAGCATGCGGTGGTGCTGGCCCTTGAGCGACTTGAGGCTGTAGCCGAAGAGACGCAGGAAGTTTTCGTTGGCATCGAGTATCTCGCCGTCCGGGGTGAACTCGATGACGGCCATGGACTGGCGTATGGAGTCGTTGATCGCGTTGAGCAGGAGCAGTTCGGAATGGTTGCGGGTCACGTCGGCGGCGATCTTCAGCACCTCGACGACCGCCCCTTCGGCATTCTTCACCGGGAAATAGGTGGCCTCCAGCCAGATCGGCGACCCGTCGCGTCGCAGGCGCTTGAACACACCGCGCTGGGGCGTGCCGCTGGCCAGTTCCTTCCAGAAGCGCACGTAGGCGGCAGAGGCCTGGTAGTCCTCTTCGCAGAAGATCCGGTGGTGCTTGCCGACCAGTTCGTCCGCCGAATAGCCGACCGCCGCGAGGAACAGCGGGTTGGCGGACAGTATCTGGCCATCGGGAGTGAATCGGATGGTGGCGACGTTCTGCCCGATGGCCTCGAGTCGCCACGCTACATCTTCATCCTTGGCGGCGCTTTCGACCGCCCTGCTTTTTCTGCCGAAGAGCATCGCGCACGACTCCTTGATGGCACCTGTCCATCGCGAGGGAGTGGAGAACCGGAGATAGTCGTCCTGCCGCTACACGCCAGTGTAGATCGGGGTCCGGCAATTTTCCTCGGCGCCCGCGGCACCGTCCGTCCCCTGCCGGGCGTGGCCCCGCGTCCGCGCCATCAGCCACGCAAGCGCCGGCCCGCGCTATGATCGCTACGCCCTGCCGATCGCGGTGGCCAAGGCCGGCATTGGCCAGAGGCGCCCGGCCTGACCGCGCTCCGACCGCGCGCCGTCGTACCCCGAACCCCACCTCCAGGAGGAAGCACATGGCAACCGATCTCTACGCGCTGGCCGAACAGGTCGAGGACGAAGCGGGTTACCTGCGCTTCCTCGCCGCGCTGGCGGCGGACTGGGAGGAAGACCGCCGCCTCGCCGCCGCCAACCCGCCGAAGCCGTTCGGCCCCAGCCCGCTGGGTTGGGAGAACGGCAGCATCGGTGGCTTCCTCGATGCCGCCGCGACCTGGGGCGAGGACTCCCGCGACGGCCTGCCGGGCTATTCCAGGCCGGAGAATGCCTGGCGGCGCGCGGCGCAACTGATGCTGGCGGGCAAGTTCTATGAATGACTTCAAGTCTGCCCTGGAGCCCTTCCCGCCCGGCTACCCGAGGGGCTTGCCGGGCAACCGGCGGCAGGTGCCGATACTGCATCGCGACGCGGACTTCCTCCTGCGCGCGCTGCAACCCGACGATTTCGTCCGGACCAGCCGCTACGAGAACGCCAACCGCGAGCACCTGGCGCCGTGGGAGCCGCTGCGCGACCCGGGGTATTTTTCCGTGGACAACGCCCGCGCCCGCACCCTGCTACAGGTGGCGAGCATGGACGAAGGCGAGGCGCTTCTCCTGCTGTTGCTCGATCCCGACGACGGCGAGGTGCTGGGGCGCTGCAGCTACACCAACATCGTCCGCGGGGTATTCCAGGCCTGCCACCTGGGCTTTTCCGTGGCCGCTGCGGCACAGGGCCGCGGCCTGATGGCGCGTGCCCTGCGGGTAGCCAACCGGTATTGCTTCGAGCAGCTCGGCCTGCACCGGATCATGGCCAGCCACCTGCCGCGCAACGCACGCAGCGAGCGCCTGCTGGAAAGCCTCGGCTTCGAGAAGGAGGGCTACGCCCGCGCCTACCTGAAGATCGCCGGGGTCTGGGAAGACCATGTGCTACGGGCGCTGGTGGACGCTCCGCGCTGAACCGACGTGCAAATGCGGAACGGGACGCCAGGCGTCCCGTTCCGCTCACCAGGCCCGCCGGTCAACCGCAGGCGAGGTCGCCACGCAGTTCGCGGGCAGCGGCGACCATGTTCACCAGCGCTGCCTCGGTTTCCGGCCAGGCGCGGGTCTTCAGGCCGCAGTCCGGGTTGACCCAGAGCCGCTCGGCGGGTATCCGCCGGGCTGCCTTGCGCAGCAACGCGACGATCTCTTCCCGGCTCGGCACGCGTGGCGAGTGGATGTCGTAAACGCCCGGACCGATCTCGTTCGGGTAGTCGAACTGCTCGAAGGCCTCCAGCAGCTCCATGTCCGAACGCGAGGTCTCGATGGTGATCACGTCGGCGTCCATGGCGGCGATGGACTCGATCACATCGTTGAACTCGCTGTAGCACATGTGCGTATGGATCTGGGTTTCGTCGCGGACTCCGGAGGCGCACAGGCGGAAGGCCTCGGTGGCCCATTCCAGGTAGTGCGGCCAGGCGTTGCGGCGCAGCGGCAGGCCTTCGCGGAAAGCCGCCTCGTCGATCTGCACGATCCTGATGCCGGCGGCCTCCAGGTCGACCACTTCGTCGCGGATCGCCAGGGCCAACTGGCGCGCCTGCACCTCGCGAGACACGTCCTCGCGCGGGAAGGACCACATCAGCATGGTCACCGGGCCGGTCAGCATGCCCTTCATCACCTTGTCGGTAAGGCTCTGGGCGTACCTGATCCACTCCACGGTCATGGCCCGCGGACGGCTCAGGTCGCCATAGATCACCGCCGGCTTCACGCAGCGCGAGCCGTAGCTCTGCACCCAGCCGAAGCGGGTGAAGACGTAGCCGTCCAGTTGCTCGGCGAAGTACTCGACCATGTCGTTGCGCTCGGCTTCGCCGTGTACCAGCACGTCCAGCCCCAGTTGTTCCTGGATCTGCACCGCATGGCGGATCTCGCTGTGCATCGCCTCGATGTACTCGGCCTCGCTCAGCTTGCCCTGCTTGAACGACTGGCGGGCCAGGCGGATCGACGAGGTCTGCGGGAAGGAGCCTATGGTGGTGGTCGGGAACGCCGGCAGGTCGAGCCCGGCACGCTGCCTGGCGATGCGTTCGGCGAACGGCGAGCGGCGCTGGGCGTCGCTTGCCTTGATCGCGGCCAGGCGCGCCTGCACGGCCGGCTTGTGGATTCGCGGCGAGGAAGCGCGGCTGGCCTGGACCGCACGGCTCTCTTCCAGGGCGGCAAGCACCTCGGCGGCTTCCGGCTCAGTGGCGGCACGGGCCAGCACCGCGACTTCGCGGCACTTCTGCACGGCGAAGGCCAGCCAGCTCTTCAGCTCGGCGTCCAGCCCGTCTTCGCGTTCCAGGTCCACCGGGCTGTGCAGCAGCGAGCACGACGGCGCGACCCACAGCCGCTCGCCCAGGCGCTCCCGGGCATGGCGCACCACCTCCAGGGCTTTCTCCAGGTCGCAGCGCCAGACGTTGCGCCCGTTGACCAGGCCCAGCGAGACGACCTTGTAGGCCGGCAGGCGGTCGAGGATGCTCGGATACTGTTCCGGCGCTCGCACCAGGTCGATGTGCAGGCCGTCCACCGGGAGGTTGGCGGCCAGGCCCAGGTTGTCTTCCAGGCCGCCGAAGTAGGTGGCGACCAGCTTCTTCAGCGGTTCGCTCTGTAGCAGGTTGTAGGCGCGCTCGAAGGCATTCTTCCATGCCTGCGGCAGGTCGAGGACCAGGATCGGCTCGTCGATCTGCACCCACTCCACGCCCTGGCCGGCGAGACGACGGAAGATCTGGCCGTAGAGCGGCAGCAGGCGGTCCAGCAGGTCGAGCCTGTCGAACTCGGCGCCCTTGGCCTTGCCCAGCCACAGGTAGGTCAGCGGACCGATCAGCACCGGCTTCACCTGGTGGCCGAGGGCCCTGGCCTCGTCGACCTCCTCGAACAGTTGTTCCCAGCTCAGCTGGAACTGCTGGTCGGCGCTGAACTCGGGGACCAGGTAGTGATAGTTGGTGTCGAACCACTTGGTCATTTCCTGGGCATGGGCACCGCCGCAACAACTGTCGTCGCTGACGCCACGGGCCATGCCGAACAGGGTATGCAGGGTCGGCCCGGCCTCGCCGTGCGCCCGGAAGCGCTCGGGGATCACGCCGAAGGTCAGCGAATGGGTCAGCACCTGGTCATACCAGGCGAAATCGCCGACAGGCAGCAACTGGATGCCGGCGTCCTTTTGTACCTGCCAATGGGCGGCGCGCAGCTGCCGGCCGACGGCCCGCAGGCCGGCCTCGTCCAGCTCGCCCTTCCAGAACGCTTCCTGGGCTTTTTTCAGTTCGCGATCGCGTCCGATGCGTGGGAAGCCGAGAGTGTGGGCCAGGGCCATGGGTGTTCCTCCAGTCGAAAGGTCGATGGAGGGATTCTCGGGAGACTCATGCCATGAGACAAACTCAATTTCTTCGTGATGAAATCAAGTTTCCCTCATGATCATCCTCGCGCCCTGACCTCGACGCCCTCCTCACTTGCGCTTGCGGATCGCCATGCGCCGAGGCTTGAGACCGCCAGCCGCGGCAGCGCCGGCCTCGCCGTCGACCACGGGCTGCATCCTGGCTCGCGCCGCGTGCAGTTTCTTGTAGCTGTCGATCAGCCGCAGGTGCCGGTCGAGCCCTTCCAGCTTCATGCTGGTCGGCGTCAGGCCGAAGAAGCGCACGCTGCCGTCCACCGAGCCCAGCGCGGCGTCCATCCGCGCGTCGCCGAACATGCGGCGGAAATTGGCCTCGTAGTCGGCGATCTCCAGCTCGTCGTCGAGGACGACCTCCAGCACCACGTTCAGCGCCTGGTAGAACAGGCCGCGCTCGACGCTGTTGTCGTTGTACTGGAGGAACGCCTCCACGCCTTCCTTGGCGTCTTCGAAGCGCTTCAGGGCGAGGCCGATGAGCACTTTCAGCTCGAGGATGGTCAGTTGGCCCCAGACCGTGTTGTCGTCGAACTCGACGCCGATCAGCGTGGTGATGTCGGTGTAGTCGTCCACCTCGCAGTCTTCCAGGCGCTCCAGCAACGCCCCGAGCGCAGCATCGTCGAGGCGGTGCAGGTTGAGGATGTCCTCGCGGAACGCCAGGGCCTTGTTGGTGTTGTCCCAGATCAGGTCTTCCACCGGATAGATTTCCGAGTAGCCCGGCACCAGGATCCGGCAGGCCGTAGCGCCGAGGTGCTCGTACACCGCCATGTAGACCTGCTTGCCCATGGCTTCGAGGATGCCGAACAGGGTCGCGGCTTCCTCGGCGTTGGCAGCCTCGCCCTGCCGGGTGAAGTCCCACTCGACGAACGGGAAATCGGCCTTGGCGCTAAAGAAGCGCCAGGACACCACGCCGCTGGAGTCGATGAAATGCTCGACGAAGTTGTTCGGCTCGGTCAGCGCATGGCTTTCGAAGGTCGGCTGGGGCAGGTCGTTCAGGCCCTCGAAGCTGCGCCCCTGGAGCAGCTCGGTCAGGCTGCGCTCCAGGGCCACCTCGAAGCTCGGGTGGGCGCCGAAGGAAGCGAACACGCCGCCGGTGCGCGGATTCATCAGGGTCACGCACATCACCGGGAATTCGCCGCCCAGCGAGGCGTCCTTGACCAGTACCGGGAAGCCCTGCTCTTCCAGGCCGCGGATCCCGGCGAGGATGCCCGGGTACTTGGCCAGCACCTCCGGCGGCACGTCCGGCAGCGCCAGTTCGCCTTCGAGGATTTGCCGCTTGACCGCACGCTCGAAGATCTCCGACAGGCACTGTACCTGCGCTTCGGCCAGGGTATTGCCGGCGCTCATGCCGTTGCTGAGGTAGAGGTTCTCGATCAGGTTGGAGGGGAAATACACCACCTGGCCGTCGGACTGGCGCACGAAGGGCAAGGCGCAGATACCGCGCTGCACATTGCCCGAGTTGGTGTCGTACAGGTGCGAGCCGCGCAGCTCGCCGTCGGGGTCGTAGATCGCCAGGCAATGGCCGTCGAGCAGTCCCAGCGGCAGCGCATCGTCGCGGCCGGGCTTGAACCAGCGTTCGTCCGGGTAATGGACGAACGCCGCATTGGCGATCTCTTCTCCCCAGTACTGGTCGTTGTAGAAGAAGTTGCAGTTCAGCCGCTCGATGAATTCGCCCAGCGCCGAGGCCAACGCGCTTTCCTTGCTCGCGCCCTTGCCGTTGGTGAAGCACATCGGCGACTGCGCATCGCGGATGTGCAGCGACCAGACGTTGGGCACGATGTTGCGCCAGGAGGCGATCTCGATCTTCATGCCGAGGTCGGCGAGGATGGCCGACAGGTTGGCGATGGTCTGCTCCAGCGGCAGGTCCTTGCCCGGGATGCGCGTGCAGCCGGCGGCATCGGTGCCGGGCATCAGCAGCGCCTGGGCGTCGGCATCGAGGTTGTCGACCTCCTCGATGACGAACTCGGGCCCGGTCTGCACCACCTTCTTCACCGTGCAGCGGTCGATGGAGCGGAGGATGCCCTGGCGGTCCTTCTCCGAGATGTCGGCCGGCAGTTCCACCTGGATCTTGAAGATCTGCCGGTAGCGGTTCTCCGGGTCGACGATGTTGTTCTGCGACAGGCGTATGTTGTCGGTGGGGATGTTGCGCGTCTGGCAGTACAGCTTGACGAAGTAGGCGGCACACAGCGCCGACGACGCCAGGAAGTAGTCGAACGGCCCCGGCGCGGAGCCGTCGCCCTTGTAGCGAATCGGCTGGTCGGCGATCACCGTGAAATCATCGAACCTGGCTTCCAGTCGAAGGTTATCGAGAAAATTGACCTTTACTTCCACGGCGAGCACCAAGAGAAACGGAAACCGGCCATTATCCGGGAACTCCGGGCAAAAGTCCCAGCTCTCCGCCGTACGCGTCGCTACTTGCCGGCCTCCCCGCCGCTCTCCGGCACGTAGATCATCCGTCCGTCGGCCAAGCGGTAGGTCACCCCGGCGCGGCTGCCCTGCCCTTCGCCGATCTCGCCGCTGGCCTGGTAGCGCTTCAGCTCCTTGCCGTCCTTGACCAGCATGCGCATGTCCGCCTCGCCGGGATTCTCGACCACCACCACCTTGTCCTGGCTGAACGGGTTGAGCGGGTTCTGCACGATGACGATCAGGAGGATGCCGATCACCACCAGGAACAGGTCGATCAGGTTGACCATCGAGAGGATCGGGTCGTCCGCCTCGTCGTGTTCGAGGAAGCGCATCAGCCGGCCTCCCGCGCGCGTTCGACGGCGCGCAGTTCCTGGAGCAGCCAGCGGCGACGCACGGTAAGGATGAAGAAGGTGATGCTGGCGGCGACCAGGGCCAGGATCACCGCGGAAAACGCCACCACCAGGTTCTCGCCGATCCCCTGGGCGTCGTTGCGGGTCAGCGCCAGCAGCGCCGGCCCCATGGGGATCATGGTCGCCACCAGGCCGAGCATCGGCGCGCTGCGCGAGGTGACCCGCAGCCATTCCAGGCGCTGCATGATCCACAGTTCGAGGTCGTCGCTGTTGCCGCCATGCTGCGCCTGCCAGGCCGCCAGGCGCGAGCGGTAGCGCCCGCGACGGCGCTGCCAGGCTTCCATGGCGAAGCCGCCGAGGGCGACGAAGGCGTAGGCCAGCGCAGCGAGGATCAACAGCAGCACCGGCAGCAGGAACAGGCGGGTGAGTTCGTAGAGGCTGGTTTCCAGACCATTCATGAGCGATTTTCCATCGGACGACGATTGACTACGGATTGCCGGACGGCGCCGGCGGCGAACAGCGCGAGCAGCACGGCGGCGGTCAGCCGGAGCCACGGCTGCGGCTCGCCGGACGGCGGCGGCGCGACTTCTTCGAGGACGCGGCCGCTGACCGTTTCGCCGGCACCGGACGCGGCCGCGCCCTCTGCCTGCGCCGCGGCCTCGCCGAAACCGCCGGCCATCCGTTCGATGAATTCACGGGTGGTCGCCGCGCCGACCTCGCCGGCGCCGGCGCCGGCGGCCGCCAGTTGCCGCCAGCGCTCGGCCAGTTCGCGGCGGGTCTGCTCGCTGGCGTCCCAGTAGCCCTTGCGGATGGCCTCGGCCATGCGCGCGATGATCTGCGCCTGGGCGGTCGGATTGTGCGTTTCGAACCACTCGGCGAGACCCAGCTCGCGGCGGTCCATGACGAAGGTGTCGTGCAACGCCTGCCACTGGTCGGCGCGGACCATGGTGCGATCCGCCGCCTGCCAGCCCCACAGGTTGTTGGCCAGGTCGAGCATTTCCAGGCTGCCGGCGTAGCCCTCGCGCTGCATCGCGGCGATCCACTGCGGGCTGAGGTAGCGCCCGCGCAGCTCGCTGGCGAGGAACTGCGCGGCGGCCGTGGTGCGCGGCTGGCGCTGGCGCAGGTCGGCGATGTACAGCGCCGGGCTGGCGCCGTCGAGGTGGCGTACCGCCAGTGACAGGCCGCCGAGGTACTCGAACGGGTGGTCGGTGGAGAGCACGCCGTTGAGCGTCGAGGAGCGCGAGAGGATCGCCGCCTGTACGCCCTTCAACTGTTCGGCGAACAGGTTGCCGCCATCCAGCTTCACGCCCCAGTCGCGACTGCCATAGGCGTATTGCAAGCGCCCGAGGAACTGCTCGGCGAGCGCCGAGTCGTCGTCCCAGCGGGTGGAGTCGAGGGTCAGTTGCGTGACCCCGGTGCCGTAGTCGCCCGGCGCATTGCCGAACAGCCGCAGGCGCGACAGGCGCTGCGCCAGTGGCGCTTCGACGCCGCGTTCGCGCAGGCGCCGCTCCAGCGCCTGGCTGTTGCGCGCCAGCGGGTTGCCCGGCTCGTCCAGCGCGGCGAGGCGCTCGATGGCCTCGGCGAGCAGGCGCATGAAGCCGTCGAACTGGTCGCGGTAGACACTGGTCACCTGTAGCACCACGTCCACCCGTGGACGCCCCAGTTCCGCCGCCGGCACGATGTCCAGCGCCAGCAGGCGGCCACCGGCGTCCCAGCGCGGGCGCAGGCCGAGGGCGTGCAGCGCCTGGCTTTCGACGATGCCCAGGTGGCGCATGGTTTCCGACGACCAGAGGCTGAAGGCGAGCTTTTCCGGCGCCCTGCCCTGGTGCTCGGCGCGGTAGCTTTCCAGCAGTTGGCCGAAGGCCTCGGCGCCGGCTTCGTAGGCGGCGCGGGTCGGTACCTTGTCGGCCTCGAAGGCGAACAGGTTGCGCCCGCTGGGTACCTGCGGATTGCGGATCGGATCGCCGCCCGGCCCGGGCGCGACGAAGCGCCCGGCGAGGCCGGCGAGCAGCGCCTCCAGTTCGCCGGTGTCGGCGAGCTGGCGGTCCAGTTCGCGGGCGCGCAGCAACTGCTCGCGCAGGCGCGGATCGGCCACCTTGGCGATCTCGCCACCGTCGCGCAGGTAGCGTTGCAGCGTGCGGTAGGCACGACCTTCCCGCAGCGCCCTGAAATCGGCGGCGAACAGTTCGTCGGGGTCGAGACCGAGCGCGCGGTAGTAGGGCTCGCCGAGCTGCTGCATGACGGTGCCCAGGCGCAGCTCCGGCGAGGCGGCGACACCGAAGGTGTGCAGCCCCAGCGGCATCGCCGAGCCGGCCAGTCGGTGCAGGTGGTCGTGGAGCACACCGAGGAACGCCGGGAAATCCTCGCGCATCGCTGCCTCGCTCCAGCCCAGGTCGTCGTTCATGTGCGCCGCCCGCACCGCCGCGCGGATCTGCTCGGCGCTGCGTTCGCGCACCGCGCCCTCGTCCAGTTGCTGGTATTCGTGGATCAGCTGGTGCAGGTCGCGCAGTTCGTCGTACAGCCCGGCCGGGGCGAACGACGGCGTCTGGTGGCTGACGGTGACCGCGCGCCCGCGCCGGCGCGCCTGGATCGCCTCGCCAACGTTGTCCTGGATGTACGGGTAGAACACCGGCAGGTCGCCGAGCGCCCGCAGCGGGTAGTCGCCCACCGCCAGCCCGCGGTCCTTGCCGGGTAGCCATTCCTGGGTGCCATGGGTGCCGAAATGGATCAGCGCGTCGGCGCCGAAACCCTCGCGGACGAACTGGTAGACCGCCAGGTAGAGATGGTCCGGCGGCACCGCGCTGTCGTGGTAGGCCTCGCCCGGACGGCCGGCGCGCGGCGGCTGCGGCAACAGCAGCAGATTACCCAGGCGCGCCGCCGGGAACACGAAGCGTCGCTGGCCGTCGATATCGCGCAAGGCCCAATGTCGACGCGGGTCGCCCCAGCGCGCGCGGATCTGCTCGCGCAGATCCGCCGGCAGCGCCTCGAACCAGTGCAGGTAGGCGTCCAGCGGCAGGCTCGCGGCGAGGCCGTCGCGATACAGCGCGTCCAGGGTCTGCGGTCGGTAGTAGCCGCCGAGCAGGCGCTGGGCAGTATCGATCAGCGCGCTTTCGTCGCTCGTCGCAACCCGGTAGCCGGCCGCCCGCAGCGCTTCGCCGAGACGGGCCAGGCTGGCCGGTACATTGAGATGCGAGGCGGCGACGTTCTTCTCGCCCTCCGGGTGGTTCCAGAACATCAGCGCCAGGTGCTTGTCCGCCGCCGGCAGGCGACGCAGGCGCAGCAGCCGGTCGAGCTTGTCCAGCAGGGCCTCGGCCTGCCCGGCCATCAGCTTCGGCTCGCCGTTCTCCAGGGCGCTGATCACCAGCGGATCGCTCATTCCCCAGGTTTCCGGCATGCCGAGGAAGGCCGCCGCGGTACGCGGCGCCACCCCGCTGGAGGCGGCCAGCCAGTCGGCCTCGTTGCCGTCGCGGTAGCCGAGGGTCTGCAATACCGGCACGTCCAGCGCGAGGAACTCGGCACGGCGCGCCGGGCCGTTCTGCAGGTGCTGCAGGTTGACCAGCGCCTGGACATCGGCGCCAGCGAAGGACTTCCTCAACGCTTCCGGATCGCTGTCGTCGAACCACACCGCCAGCGGCGCCTGGCCGTGCCGCTCGCTACGCCGCAACAGTTCGTCGATGGCGCCGGTCTGGGCATCGGCGATGGCGCCGCGCGGGATCAGGAAGGCGATGCGCGGGGCGTCGCTGGCCCAGCGCGAGGCGCCCCAGGCCAGGTAGTCGGCGAGGCCGGCGAACGGCGCCGGTGCGTCGGGATGATAGAAGCCGGCCTGCGCCAGGGGCTGCGGCGCCGGCAACGCGTCGACGGGCAGGCCGGCATGCCAGCGTCGGACCGCCTCGAACAGCCGGCGCAGGTTGGCTTCGCCGCCGTTCGCGTAGTAGCCGACCAGGCGCCCGCCCAGCGCCGCCGGCAGGTTGCCGAAGCCCGGAGGACCGCCGCCGACGCGGATCCAGGGTTGCGTCCCGCCTTGCAAGCGCTCGCCCAGCGCCTGCTCGACCTGGGCGCGATCGGTCGGCCGCGGTGTGTCGAGGATCAGCAGGTCGCCGCCGTCCAGCCAGTCGCCGGGCGGCGCCTCGCCGATGCCGAGGCGCAGGCCGCGCAACTCGACACCGGCCTCGCGCGCCCAACCGGCTAGGCGCTGGTGCTTGCCCGGGAGGACGAAATCGCTGCTGAGCAGACGCACCTGGGCCGGCTCCGCCCAGGCACAGAGACTGGCCAGCAGCGCGCCGCAGAAGAGTAGCGAACGGCGCATCAGAAGCTCGCCACCAGACCGAGATGGAAGGTCCGCCCAGGTTCGGCATAGGTGAAGTGCGTGTCGTCGTCGGCCAGGCGCTGGTCGCCAAGGTTCTCGATGCCGCCGCGCAGCGTCAGGTTCTCGCTGAGTTTCTGGCTCAGCTCCAGGTGCCACAGGCTGTAGGCCGGCAAGGCGTAGCCGACGTTGCTGCTGTAGGCCACCTGGCTGCCGACGTATTCGGTACGCAACTGGGCGCTGAAGCGCGCATTGGGGCTCCAGCGCAATTGGCTGTTGGCGAGGTGCCGGGAGCGGTCGCCGAGGCGCTGGCCGGCGGTGCGGTTGCGCGCGTCGAGGTAGGTGTAGTTGAGTTCCCAGCGCAGGTCCGCCGGCAGGTCCACGCCGCCGCCCAGCTCGAGGCCGCGGATCCGTGCCCTGTCGACGTTCTCGTAGTTGCGCACCTCGCCGCCGCGCACCCCGCAGCGTGCTACGCAGACGGTCTGGATCAGGTCGCGGACATCGTTCTCGAACACCGTGCCCTTCAGCGACCAGCCGTCGCCCTGGTAGTCGGCGCCCAGTTCGTAGGACGTATTGGTCTCCGGCTTCAGGTCGGGATTGCCGTAGATGGTGAAGCGCCCGCCGCCGCCGACCGCCGCATACTCCGGCGATAGCTGCTTCAGGCTCGGCGCCTTGTAGCCGCGACCGACGCCGGCGCGCAGGGTCAGCGCATCGGAAAGGTGGTGCAGCAGGTACAGGCGCGGACTGCTTTCCCAGCCGAACGCCTCGTGCTTGTCGAAGCGGCTGCCGAGGGTCAGCGACCAGTCCGGGCCGAAGGCGATCTCGTCCTGCAGGAACAACGCCTTGTGTCGCGCGCTGGCGTCGCCGGCGGTATTCACCGAGCGATCCTCCAATTCTTCCTTGCGCCATTCGCCGCCGAGGGTGAAGAGATGTCGCTCGAAGGCCGGCACGCTGAGGTGGCCGTCGACCACGCTGTCGGTAAGGCGCTGCGGGTTGCTCGGCGGTTGTCCGTCGGAACGCGCGTTGTGCCGCTCCAGGCGGTTGCGGTAGGTGCGCAGCTGGCTGCTGCCCCAGTCCCACTGGCCATTGTGGGCGAGCGACCAGCGCTCGCGTTCGATCACGTCGCGCGACTCGTAGTAGCGCGAGCGCGGCCCCCCGGTCTCGCTGTTGCGCCAGCGTCGTTCGCGCCCGCGCTGGTGGCCGAGGTCGATGCGCTGGGCGTCGTCCGGGGTCCAGCTGAGGTTCAGCCCGCCGCTGTCGGCGTTGCCGCCTTCCAGCTCGGAGAGCCGGCGCTCGTCGGCGTCCGGGGTTTCCTGCTGGCGGCGGCTCTCGCCGTTCAGGGCGAGGCCCAGCTTGCCGGGGACCAGCGGCCCGGCGAGATAGGCGCCGAGCTGGTGGCTCTGCCCGCCGAGGCCGTCCTCGCGCACGCCGCCATCGAGCAGGCCGCTGCCCGTCCAGGTATCGGTGGCGCGCCGGGTGATCACGTTCACCACTCCGCCGAGGGCTTCCGAACCGTAGAGCGAGGACATCGGTCCGCGTACCACCTCGATGCGCTCGATGCTCTCCACCGGCACCCAGCCGAGGTCGAAGTCGGAATGGGCGATGGCCCCGGACGAGGTGGAGATCCGCTGGCCGTCCACCAGCACCAGGGTGTGCTCGCTGGACATGCCGCGAACGCTGATGCCCCGCCGGGACATGCCGACGCCGTTGAACTGCAGGCTTTCCGAACCGCGCAGGGCTTCCTGCAGGTCGCGCACCGGGCGCCGCCGCAGGTCCTCGGCGGCGATCAGCGAAACGCTGGCCGGGGCGTCGCGCAGCTTGCGCTCGGTAGTGGTGGCGCTGACCACCGTCGGCTCCAGGTCGACCGGCGCGGCCAGCGCCAGGCAGGGAAGCATGTAGAGGAACGGCACGGCGCGGGCCAGCCGCAGCGGAGGAAGACGGTGCGGGGAGGAATGGGGGGTCATGGTCGGCAGGTATGAATTATGAATATTCATAAGTTATAACATAACATTTCTTCGAATGAAGAATGCCCGCCGTTTCTTCTTCATCGAGGAGAGGGAACGTCTCGCTCGCCGTATCCCTCGAAGCACAGGACCCCACTCTCAACCGGGCATGCCCCCCAGGAGGAAAGATGACCGCAACCGATCAGATCATGGCGCTCCTCGAACGCTGGGACCGCCAGCAGGAGGGCTACATCCGCCAGCGCGAGGAGCGCTACGAGGCGATGTTCCAGTTGCTCGAAGACCTCTTCGGCCACGACGGGCGCTTCACCGCCATCGACGCCGCCTGCGGCCCGGGCTCCCTCGGCCGGCGCCTGCTCGAACGCTTCCCGGCGGCGCGGGTGGTGGCGCTGGACGCCGACGTCATGCTGCTGGAGATCGCGCGTACGGCGCTGGCCGGTTTCGCCGAGCGGGTCCGCGTGGTGGAGTGCGACCTCACCGATCCAGGCTGGACCGAACGGGTCGCCGAAGCGCGCGAGTCCCTCGCCGGCGAACGGCCCGCGGCGCTGCTCTCTTCCACCGCGTTGCACTGGCTGTCGCCCGCCGAACTCGCCGGGTTCTACGCCCAGGCCGGCGAGCTGCTCGCCCCCGGCGGCGTGCTGCTGAACGCCGACCACATGCGCTACGACCGACGCTGGCCGGGACTCGCGGAATTGTCCCGGAAGCACCGCGAGCGGGTCCTCCAGGCTTCCGTGGCCAGCGGCGCGGACAGTTGGGAAGACTGGTGGCAACGCGCCGCGCAGATCCCCCGGCTGGCCCCGCTGAAGGCGCAGCGCGACGCCCATTTCGCGCGGCGCCCGCTCAGGCGCGCCAGCGAAGACGAAGACTGCTCGCTCGATTTCCATCTCGCCGCCCTGCGCCAGGCGGGCTTCGCCGAGGCCGCCACGGTCTGGCAGCAGTTGGACAACTACGTGGTCTTCGCCCGCCTCGCCCAGGCCTGATACGCCGTCACCCGGGCGCGGGGAATACCTCCAATGGAACCCGGGCAATCCGCCGGACGTTGACGCAGATCAAGGCCGGCTCGGCGTCGCTCGCCAGAATCCACAACATCTTGTTGTTTTGCAAAATCAAAACACATCATGTTGTGGAGAGATTGAAATGACCCAGCCCCGGAAGGCTACCTGGCCGGCCACCCTGCTCAAGCGCAACGGACGTGAAGTCCCCTTCGATCCCGGCAAGATCGAACGCGCCATCGCCGCCGCCGGCCAGGCCACCGGCGAGTTCGACCCGCAGCAGGCGCAGGCGCTCGCCGAACGCGTGGTGAAACGCCTGCCGGAACGCGCCTGCCTGGATATCGAACGGGTCCAGGACCTGGTCGAACGGGTGCTGATGGAGGCCGGCCACTACCCCACGGCGCGCGCCTACGTGGTCTACCGCGAACGCCACGGCCGGCTGCGCCGCGAGCGCAAGACCCTGGTAGACGTCGCCGCGTCGATGAACGAATACCTTTCCCGCGAGGATTGGCGGGTGCGCGCCAACGCCAATCAGGGCTATTCCCTCGGCGGGCTGATCCTCAACGTATCCGGCAAGGTCACCGCGAACTACTGGCTGGACGAGGTCTACGATGCCGACATCGCTGCCGCCCACCGCGACGCCGACCTGCATATCCACGACCTCGACATGCTCGCCGGCTATTGCGCCGGCTGGTCGCTGCGCACCTTGCTGAACGAAGGCCTGAACGGCGTGCCGGGGCGGGTCGAGGCCGGTCCGCCGAAGCACCTGGGCAGCGCCCTGGGGCAGATGGTCAACTTCCTCGGCACCCTGCAGAACGAGTGGGCCGGGGCCCAGGCCTTCAGCTCCTTCGATACCTACCTGGCGCCCTACGTGCGCAAGGACCGCCTCGACTACGCCAGCGTGCGCCAGGCCCTCCAGGAGTTCATCTACAACCTCAACGTGCCGTCGCGCTGGGGCACCCAGACGCCCTTCACCAACCTGACCTTCGACTGGGTCTGCCCGGACGACCTGCGCGACCAGGTGCCGCGCATCGGCGGCGAGGAGATGCCCTTCGCCTACGGCGAGCTGCAGGCCGAGATGGACCTGATCAACCGCGCCTACATCGAGGTGATGCAGGCCGGCGACGCCCATGGCCGGGTGTTCACCTTCCCGATCCCGACCTACAACATCACCCACGACTTCCCCTGGGACAGCGACAACGCCACGCGCCTGTTCGAGATGACCGCGCGCTACGGCCTGCCCTACTTCCAGAACTTCCTCAACTCGGACATGCAGCCCAACCAGGTGCGCTCGATGTGCTGCCGCCTGCAACTGGACGTGCGCGAACTGCTCAAGCGCGGCAACGGCCTGTTCGGCTCGGCGGAGCAGACCGGCTCGCTGGGCGTGGTGACGATCAACTGCGCGCGCCTGGGCTATCGCCACCGTGGCGACGCCGCCGGCCTCTACCGCCAGCTCGACCACCTGCTCGAACTCGCCTTCGCCAGCCTGGAGCTGAAGCGCAAGGTGATCCAGCAGCACATGGATGCCGGCCTCTATCCCTACACCCGACGCTACCTGGGTACCCTGCGCAACCATTTCTCCACCATCGGCGTGAACGGCCTGCACGAGATGGTGCGCAACTTCAGCGACGACCGCGAGGGACTGCACAGCGAAGCCGGGCGCGAGATGGCCCTGGCCCTGCTCGATCACGTGCGCGCGCGGCTGGTGGCTTTCCAGGAGAACAGCGGGCACCTCTACAACCTGGAAGCCACGCCCGCCGAGGGCACCACCTATCGCTTCGCCCGCGAGGACCGCAAGCGCTATCCGCGCATCCTCCAGGCCGGCACGCCGGAGGCGCCCTACTACACCAACTCCTCGCAACTGCCGGTGGGCTTCACCGACGACCCGTTCGAGGCGCTGGAGCTGCAGGACGCCCTGCAATGCAAGTACACCGGCGGCACCGTGCTGCATCTCTACATGGCCGAGCGGATTTCCTCCGCCGAAGCCTGCAAGACCCTGGTGCGCACCGCCCTCGGTCGCTTCCGCCTGCCGTACCTGACCGTCACCCCCACCTTCTCGATCTGCCCGCGGCACGGCTACCTGGCCGGCGAGCACGAGTTCTGCCCGAAGTGCGACGAGGAGCTGCTGCAACGCTCCACGCCCAAGAGCTGTTGCGGCGGCTGCGGCGGTTGAGTCGCCTGTCGTTCCTTTCATCCACCAGCAAGGAGTACCACCGATGAACCCCAACCAGTTGCCCGAAAGCCAACGCCAGCGCTGCGAAGTCTGGACCCGCGTGATGGGCTACCACCGTCCCGTGGCAGCGTTCAATGCCGGCAAGCAGTCCGAGCATCGCGAACGCCGCCATTTCCGCGAGACGCGATGAGCGCCACGCTCAGGGTCGGGGGCCTGGTGCCCCTGACCACCCTCGACTACCCCGGCCTGCTCGCCTGCGTGCTGTTCTGCCAGGGCTGCGCCTGGCGCTGCCGCTACTGCCACAACCCGGAACTGATCGCGCCGCGCGGCGCGGAGGAAATCCCCTGGCCACGCCTGCTCGACTTCCTCCGCCGACGCCAGGGCCTGTTGCAGGCGGTGGTCTTCAGCGGCGGCGAGGCGACCCTGCAGGCGGCCCTCGGCAACGCCATGCGCACGGTCCGCGAACTGGGCTTCCGCGTCGGCCTGCACAGCGCCGGCATCAACCCCCGCGCCTTCGCCCGGGTGCTGGCGCAGAGCGACTGGGTGGGCTTCGACGTCAAGGCGCCGGCCGAGGACGTCGCCGCCATTACCGGCGTGGACGGCAGCGGCGCGGCCAACTGGCGCAGCCTGGAATACCTGCTGGACAGCGGCGTGGCCTACGAATGCCGGACCACGGTGCACTGGCGCTTGTTCGATAGCGAACGCCTCTGGCGCCTGGCGACGCGCCTGCGCGAGATGGGCGTGGAGCGCTTCGCCGTACAACTGGCGCGCCCGGCCCGCCAGCTCGATCCGCAGCTTCTCGCGAAGCCCGCGCCGCAGGGCGCTGCGCAGCTATGGCGAGAACTGGAAGAGCTGTTTCCCGCCTTCGAACTGCGCGACGCCTGAGCCTCCGGTTCAGCGGCGTCGCTCGGGCCTGCCAGCTCGCTCGGACAGGGCGGGCAGTCCCGACCAGACCTGCCCTTCACAAGACTCATACGATCGTACGAGAGCACCTTCTCGATTCCTAGTTGCGTCCAATTGTCGCGGACGGCGCCGCTCGCCACCCTTGCTCCAGATTCAGCGACCCCGGACCCGCGCCATGAAACTCACGCTCACCCCTCCCCTGACCCCCAGCCACTGGATGCGCTCGACCGACCTGGCCGACGCCGCCAGCGCCCCCCTCGTCGGCACCCACTCGGCGGACGTGGCGATAGTCGGCGGCGGTTTCGTCGGGCTCTGGACCGCCATCACCCTCAAGCAACTGGAGCCGGACGCACGGGTCCTGCTGCTGGAGCAGGACGTCTGCGGCGGCGGCGCTTCCGGCAGGAACGGTGGTTTCGTGATGTCCTGGTGGCCGAAGATCGGCACCTTGCTGGGCTTCTGCAGCGAGGCGCAGGCGCGCTTCCTTGGCGAAAGCGCGGAGCGGGCGATCCAGGAACTCGGGGAGTTCTGTGCGCGGCATGACATCGATGCGCACTTCCAGCAGAAGGGCTGGCTGTGGACCGCCACCACGGCGCACCACCTCGACGCCTGGAACGATACCCTCGCCGCCTGCGAACGGCTCGGCGTCAGTCCCTTCGAACGCCTCGACGCCAGCGAAGTGGCACGCCGGACCGGTTCGCCGGTGCATCTCGCCGGGGTCTTCGAGCGCAGCAATGCCACCGTGCAACCAGCCTTGCTGGTGCAAGGCATGCGCCGCGTGGCGCTGGCCCTCGGCGTGGAAATCCACGAGCGCTGTGGCGTCAGCCAGATCGTTCCCGGCCAGCCGGCACAGCTGCTGAGCGCCGGGGCCCGGGTCCAGGCCAAGGCGGTGGTTCTCGCGACCAACGCCTGGTCGGCCGCCCTGCCCAGGCTCTCCAGGCTGATCGTGCCGGTGAACAGTTCCATCGCGGTTACCGAGGCGATACCGCAACGGCTGGAGCGAATCGGCTGGACCGGCGGGGAAGCCATCACCGATTCCCAACTGATGGTGGACTACTACCGCACCACCCGCGACGGGCGCATCGCCTTCGGCAAGGGCACCGGCGCCATCAGCTACGGCTCGCGCATCGGCCGGGTATTCGACGTCGACCGGGAGAGCCTGGCCCTGACCGAGGCCGACTTCCGCCGCACCTATCCCTCGCTAGGCGACATCCCGCTGGTCGACGGCTGGTCCGGCCCCATCGACCGTACCTACGACAGCCTGCCGGTCTTCGGCCACCTGCACGAGAACATCCACTACGGCATCGGCTGGAGCGGCAACGGCGTGGGACCGAGCCGCCTGGGCGGGCGGATCCTCGCCAGCCTCGCCCTCGGCCGCGACGACCCGTGGAGCCGTTGTCCGCTGGTAGAACGCCGCTGCCGGAGCTTCCCCCCCGAGCCGCTGCGCTACCTGGGTGGCTCCCTGGTGCGCAACGCCGTCCTGCGCAAGGAACGCGCGGAACTCGCCGGTACCGCGCCCTCGGCCACCGACCGCTTTCTCGCGCGCTTCGCCCCCGCCGGCCTTGAAGACAAATCCTGAGGAGCCCATGGCATGAACCCTTCGCTCATCCGTCTCGACGACGAAAGTCCTTTCACCTCGCCCACGCCCGTCGGCCAGCCCCTGGGCGAACCGGTAGCCCTGACCCGTACCGCGGCCCACCGCCCGCTCGCCGACGGCAACGGCGTGACCGGCATCTGGGAATGCACCCCGGGGCGCTTCCGCCGACAGGTCGAGCAGGCCGAGTACAGCTACATCGTCAGCGGTGAAGGTCGCTTCACCCCGGACGAGGGCCAGGCCGTGGAGTTTCGCGCCGGCGACGCACTCTATTTCGCCGCTGCCACCCAGGGCACCTGGGACATCCGCCGGACCGTGCGCAAGACCTACCTGATCTTCGACTGACCCCGAAGAACCGAACTCCACCGCCCTGACAGAGGAAACAAGAAATGGGTATGCGAGAAGCGAACGACAACGCATCGGGCCTCAAGGCCCATCCCCTGGGCTCGCTCGAGACGATCGCGATCATCATCGGCACCAACATCGGCGCCGGCGTGCTGAGCATGGCCTACGCCGCCCGCAAGGTCGGCTACGTGCCGTTGCTGGTATGCCTGGCCCTGACCTGCCTCTTCTGCATCGTCACCATGCTCTACGTGACCGAAGCCTGCCTGAGAACCCGCGGCAACAACCAGCTCAGCGGCCTCTCCCGGCGTTACCTGGGCCCGCTCGGCGGCTGGCTGATCTTCATCGCGGTGGCGGCCAACAGCTACGGGGCCCTGGTCGCCTACATGACCGGCAGCGGCAACATCATGCTCGAGTTCTTCGGCCAGTACGGCCTCACGCGCGAGGTCGGCAGCCTGATCTTCTTCGTCCCCTCGGCGCTGGTGCTCTACCTGGGCCTGAAGGCGCTCGGCGTGGGCGAGAAGCTGATCAGCGCCGGCATGGTGGCCATCGTCTGCATCCTCATCGGCGCTACCCTGATGCACGACGACGCCCGTCTCGCCCACCTTTGGCAGAGCCAGTGGCAATACGTGGTTCCAGTGTTCAACCTGGCGGTCTTCGTGTTCGGCGCGCAGTTCCTGGTTCCGGAGCTGGTGCGCGGCAACCTGGCAACCCCCGGGCGCGTGCCGCGCCTGATCGTGGTCGGCATGCTGCTGACCTTCCTGCTGGTGGCGGCCATTCCTGCCTCGGTCATCGCCCTGGTCGGCCCCGACAACCTCAGCGAGGTGGCGACCTTGAGCTGGGGACGCTCCCTCGGCCAATGGGCCTACTACGTGGCGAACACCTTCGCCTTGCTGGCGATGCTGACCTCCTACTGGGGACTCGGCGGGTGCCTGTTCACCAATATCTTCGACCACTTCCGCCTGGGCAGCGAAACCAACCGGCGCAAACGCCTGGCGGTGCTCGCCGCGGTCTCGGTCCCGCCGTTCCTGCTGGCCTATGCGGGGCTCGGCGGCTTCGTGAACGCGCTGTACTTCGCCGGTACCTTCGGCGGCGTACTGATGGGCATCATCCCCATCCTCCTGCTCAACGCGGCGCGGCGCCACGGCGACCAACTGCCGGCATTCAGCTGCGGCTGGTATGCCCATCCGCTGATACAGGGGCTGATCGTCCTGGTGTTCGCCTCCAGCGGGGTCTATGCGATCGCCTCGGCACTGGGGATGCTGCCCGCCAGTTGGTGACAGGGCGCGCTGCCTGCGCCCGGGGCGATTACACTGAAAGCCCATGCCTGGAGTTTCCTGGACATGCCGCAGAGCATCCGCCACCTGATCGCCCTCCCCGAACTCCGTTCACGCCTGCTGAGCGGAGCCGGCGGCCTCGACCGCCCGGTTCGCTGGGCGCATGTCTGCGAACTCGACGACCCCACCGAATGGCTCGGCGAGGGTGACCTGCTGATGACCACCGGGCTGGGCATACCGAGCGAGGCCGAGCGGCAACGGCGTTACGTCCGAAGACTGGCCGAGGCCGGCCTGGCAGGCATGATGATCGGCGAGAACATGGAAGCCCCGAGCGACCTCGATGCCCTGCGCGAGACGGCCGAGGCCCTGGGCTTCCCGTTGATTCTCACCCACTACGGCGTCCCTTTCGCCGCCGTGACCCGGGCCATCGTCGATGCGGGGCAGAAAGACGAATACGAGCGCCGCAACGCCCTGGCCCGGATATACGAAAGCGCCCGATTGAGCATGCAGGGACTGGGCCTGCCGGCGCTGCTGCAACGCCTCGGCAAGGACGTGCGGAGCAGCCTCTACCTCATCGTTCCCGACACCCTGGCGGCCTGGCAGCCAGGCCTGCCAGGGCTGCCCGCGGAGTTGGCCGACGCGCTGCGCAACCGCCGTCGCGAGCAGGCGGAGCCGCAGCCAATGGTCCTTCGCCATCCGCTCGCGGAAGGCGAAGCGCTCAGCATCGGCATTCCTTCCGACCGGAACTGCCTGCTGATAGCCCTGGGCGAGCGGCTGCCGGACTACAGTCTCCTGCACCACCTGACGGCAGTGCTCGGCATAGAGATCGAACGGCTGCGCGTCGAAAGCGAACGCCACCTGCGCCTGGGTTCGGAATTGCTCGACGACCTGCTGCAACGACGGCTATACCGGGAACAAGCCGAGGAGCGGCTGGAGGAACTGCTGCCCGGGCTCGATCTCGACGATGCAGTCGTTTCCGTGGCAAGTTCCGAGGGGCTCGCGACCGACCCTATCGGTCTTTTCCGGGGCCACGACTCACGCCTGCTGGTTCGCGCGCAAGGCCAGGAAATCATCCTGCTGCACCAGGCCGGCCTCGCCTCGACGCTGCAGGAAGCCCTGGACAGCTCGCTGGGCGTGAGCGCCCCGCTCCGTCGTGCCGAACGTTGCGCCGAGGCCTTGCGCGAAGCGCGCCTGGCCCTGGCCCACAGCCATTCCCGGCGGCCATTGTGTCGCTACGCGGAACTGGACGACGAGGCGCCTTGGCTACCCAGAAGCCTCGCCGAGGCCGAGCGGGCGTTCCGCCTGGTCCTCGGCGCCCTCCACGACTATGACGCGGCCAATGGCTCCGCACTGCTATACACGCTGCAGGTCTTTCTCGAGGAAAACAGGTCCTGGTTGAACGCCGCGCAGCGGCTACACATACACAAGCAGAGCCTGGTCTACCGGATACGCCGCATCGAGGAAATCAGCGGTCGCTCGCTGGACAGCACCGCCGATGTGGCGACCCTCTGGTTCGCCTTGCAGGCAACCCGGCTGTCGCCGGAAGCGAGGGGCAGGACGGCGAAGAGCAGCCTCCTGGAGCAGTCCGCGCACCATGGCGGCGACATGGACTGACGGCGGAGCCCGATACCTGGCGCTTGCAGGGCGACGCCGCCGCCAACAGGCGCGGCCAGGAACGGTTGCCCGGCAGGGGCGTGGCCTGTGGATGCCGGACCACGGTGCATCGCAGCGAGCGCCGTTGCGAATGCATTAATCCCCCTTGCTAGCTAGCCACCCCGCCGCTGGAGCGGCGCGGCCCGCGCTTCTAGGCTCGAACGGTAAGACGGAAGCCCATCGGCGCGGCGCAAAGGAGGCCTGCGATGCGTAAGGGAATCGACGCTGTATCCGCCCCGCTACCCACCCTGTTCGTATCTCCGCCGGCGGTCTTCACCGCCTCCCTCGAGCGACTTCCCCCACGCGCTCGGCAGGCCCCCGCCGCCCAGCGCCCGCCGGGGTCGCCCGGCATTCCCGGCAGCGCCCGGTTGCAGACTGGCGCCACCACGTCCCACTGACGTCCCAACGCCGACGGCCATGCCGTCGCAAGCGCTTCATCCCCCGCGATCCGCCCGTCGCGCTCGTCCCCATCGGGACCAACCGGGCCGCCCCCGGCCCGCTCCTTCGAACCTGCGTGGAGTCCATCCCATGAACGGAAGCAGATCCACCTTTCTCTACCTTCTCGCCGCCGCCGGCCTGGCGCTGACACCCGCGGCCCAGGCCGACCGGGGCAACGACGTGGTCGCCCGGCTCAACCAGTTGTACAACGACACCCGCCAGGATTGCGGCGGACCGTCGAAGCCGGCATTCCTCTGTTCCGGCGTGCTGTTCCGCGCCACCTGGCCTTCGACCGACTACATGTTCTACAGCATCAGTCCGAAGAGCCAGAAAAGCGGCGGCGTCTCCGCCTCCTACCTGCGCAAGGACGCCAAGTACCGCAAGCTCGCCTATGGCCTGAAGAGTGGCTTCATCTTCGACACCATCTTCGGTAATCCGAAGGACCACCAGGACTATGCGGTGCTCTGTTCCTTCCCCATCGACGCCGCCACCGACGACCGCGCCCAGCAGGGTTGCACCGATTCGCGGCGCACGCCGAACAGCGTCGAGAAGTCCTGCCAGGACATCAACGTCAGCACCGCCGAGCAGTGGGCGGCGAACTACCGGCAGAACCGCGGCGACCATTCGCGGCAGTGCTCCTTCGACGTCCGCGACGAGCGCAATACCGCCGCCGGCCCGGCCTTCTACCAGAGCATCCGGGCGATGGCGCAGATCGCCGACGAATCCTTCACCACCCAGAACGAACTGCGCCTGGCCAAGTGGGAGGAAAACCCGCCGAAGTCGCCGTCGATCCTCGCCGCGTTCTACACCGAGGACGCCGGCCTGGAGGGCGCTCGGCTCAACCAGATCCAGTGGTACCAGTCGGTCCAGGCATTCCTCCCGATCATCAACATGCGACTGCCGCAGACCCGCCAGCAGGACGCGCAGTTCGCCTACGACGGGCGTAAGCAGGCGATCTACCCGACCAGCGAGAAGAATGCCTGCGAGCGCTATGTGGAAAGCGCCACCTGGGTGGAGCGCGACGATCCGGGCTTCAGGAAGAAGATCATGACCCTGGAAGTGGTACCGACCGATTGCGGGCGCAAGATCCAGGACAACCAGACCAACAATTTCTTCAACGAGCTGGTGGTCGACCACTACCTGGACAGCGAATGGAAGGACAACCCGGACAACCGCGACAGCAATATCGGCAGCATGCGCCGACAACTGGTCTGCCACTTCAACGTCGCCCGCAACAAGCCCGAGTGGAACCTGGAACCCTCGCGGCCGTACACTTCCAACGAGGACTCCATCGCCAAGGGCTGCAATAACACCTGAGGCCGCTCCGCGGGGGCGCTACGGCGTCCCCTGCGAACAGCGATATGGCCTTTTGATATCACACGCTCTACCATGCCGTCTTTCCAAGCCGCCAGGGAACGAACGCATGGCTTTCGATGCCGCCCGCTATGTCCACCGCTACTACGCCAACCTGGCGCCCGCCCCGGGCAACGAATACCCGCGCCTGAGGGCCTGGGAGTACCTCTGGGAGTATGTCTGGGACCCCAGTCGCAGCTGGGACGACCTGACCGCCCCCGAACAGCTCGACACCACCGCCCTGCACCTGGGTTTCTACCTGGCCAACTGGGGCATGTTCCGTGGCTCCTCGGGACTGCTGCAGAACAGCAACCTGGACCTGATGAAAGCGCTGGCCCGGCAGCTCTTCAGCGGTGCCGGAGCGGAACTCTTCGAGCTGTCCCTGGTGGATTTCGCCGGCAACGGCGCGCGCCTGGCGCACAACCGCAAGCTGCTGGAAACGGTACTCGGGTCGATGGACGCCCTCAGCAGTCGGGTGAGCTGGACCGACACCCTGAAGAGCAAGATCCTCCTCGGCGTCTGGGGCGAGTTTCCCGCCCTCGACCGCCACTACGTGGCCGCCTGTCGCGCGCTGTATCCACGCCGGGGCCTGACGAGCGTCAATGGCGGGACCCTCACCGCGCTGCACCGCCTGATCGGCGAAGAAAGGCTGTCGTTCCCGCGCCTGGAGACCGCCCGCAAGGGGCTCCTCTATCCCACCGGACGCCTGGCCGACATGGCTTTCTTCCAGTACGGCCTGGAAAACGCCTGAGGCGCTGCGCCGCCGATCCGGGGGACTTGTAGGCATGCCCTCGCTGTAAGTAGTATGAGACTCATTCTCAATTACAACAGCGATCCCCTCCATGCCGCCGGCCGACGCCTCCCTGCACGACGCTGTGAGCCATCTCTACCAGGACCACCATGGCTGGCTGCAAGGCTGGTTGCGGCGACGCCTGGGCTGCGCGGAAAACGCCGCCGACCTGGCCCAGGACACCTTCGCCCGCCTGCTCGCCTCGCGCCGGGTACTGGATGCGCGCGAACCGCGCGCCTACCTGACCACCGTCGCCAAGGGGCTGATGATCAACTGGTTCCAGCGCCAGTCGCTGGAGCGCGCCTACCTCGATGCCCTGGCCAACCTCCCGGAAGACCTCGCGCCGCCGCCGGAACAGCGGTTGATGGTGCTGGAAACCCTGCATGAAGTAGACGCCCTGCTCGGCAGCCTGCCGGACAGGGTCCGCCAGGCGTTTCTCCTGGCGCAGATCGAAGGCCTGAAGTACGAAGCCATCGCCGAGCGCCTGGGCGTGTCCCTGGGCTCGGTCAAGCGCTACATGCAGCAGGCCTTCCGCCAGTGCCTGGAGCTGATGGAATGAGTTCCGCGGGCGAAGGCCGGATTCCCTCGCCGATCCTCGACGAGGCCGCCGAGTGGCTGGTGCGCCTGCAGGACAGCGGCTGCACCGACGACACGCGCCAGGCCTGCGCCCAGTGGCGGCAGCGCAGCCCGCAGCACGCCCATGCCTGGGAGCGCGCCGAGCGCCTGCTGCAATGCCTCGGCCGACTGCCGCCGGCGCTGGCCCTGCCGACCCTCGGCCGCGAGCGCGGGCTGGACCGGCGGCGCGCGATCAAGCACCTCGCCCTGGTCCTCGGCGGCGCCTCGCTGGGGCTCGCCACCTGGCAGGCCGAGCCGTTGCGCGACTGGCTGGCCGACCAGCGCACCGGCGTCGGCGAACAGCGCCGCCTGACCCTGCCCGACGGCAGCCTGCTGACCCTGAACACCGACAGCGCCGTGGACCTGGCCTTCGACGCCAGCCAGCGGCTGGTACGCCTGCTGCGCGGCGAGATCTTCGTCGATAGCCGCGCCGACCCGCGTCCGTTCCGCGTCGCCACCGCCGAAGCGCGACTGCATGCCGGCGCCGCCCGCTTCAACGTACGCCAGGAGATGGCCGCGACCCGGGTCGCGGTACTCGCCGGGCGGGTCGAACTGAGCCCGCTCCACGGACGCGGACGCTGGCTGGAAAGCGGCGAGTCGGTGCGCCTGGGCACCGACGGCGAAGCGCGCCGGCTGGCCTTCGACGGCCTGCCGGACGCCTGGACCCGCGGCATGCTGATGGCCGACCGGATGCCGCTGGCCGAGGTGCTCGCCGAACTCGCCCGCTATCGTCGCGGCGTACTGCGCTGCGACCCGCAACTGGCCAGGCTGGCGGTGTCGGGCGCCTATCCGCTGCTGGACCTGCGGCGCACGCTGGGCATGCTGCAGGCCACCTATCCGCTGAAGGTGCGCGGGGTGACCGACTACTGGATCAGCCTGGTGCCGGCGTGACGGCGCGGCCGCCATCCCCGTGGCAAGCGCCCCTCGCGTCCACCCCGGCAGGCCGTCCGCCGCTGCGCCGGAACAGGCGTTGCCATCGACATACCGTGCTCCGCAGAAAAATAACCGCTTCGACCTGAGACCTTTTTCCTTCTCGGCTGGCAAGTAGAGGAATCCGCCCCGACCCAAGGTCCGCAGAGACCACGAGGAACCCTGTACATGCCCGTACGCACGCTTCGCCCCCGTTCGCTGTCCCTGGCCATCCACGCCGCCGCCATGACCCTCGCCCTCGCCGGAGCGGCCCCCGCCCTGCTTGCCGCCGAGGCGCCCGCCGCCAGCTCGGCGCGCAGCTATGACATCACCCCCGGCCCGCTCGGTCGCACCCTGTCGGCCTTCGCCAGCGACAACGGGGTGTCCCTGGCGTTCGACCCGGCGCTCACCGAGGGTCGCCGCAGCGCCGCCCTGCGCGGCCGCTACGCGCCGCTCGAGGCGCTGCACCGCCTGCTGCTGGGCAGCGGCCTGGAGTTGCAGCAGCGCAGCGATGGCAGCTACACCCTGGTGCCGGCAGCCACCGATGGCGCGCTGGAACTGCAATCCTCGCTGATCACCGCCCAGGCCGCCGGTGCCGAGACCCTGCCCGCCGAGTACGCCGGCGGCCAGGTGGCCCGTGGCGCGCGCCTGGGCATGCTGGGCAACGCCGACGTGATGGATGCGCCATTCAGCATCACCAGCTACACCGCCAGGACCATTGAGCAGCAGCAGGCGCGCAGCGTCGCCGACCTGCTACAGGCCAACGATCCGTCGGTGCGGGTGGTCGGCGGGCGCGGCGACCTGGTGGACAGCTACACGATTCGCGGCTTCAGCGTGCAGAACGCCGACGTCGCCTTCAACGGCCTCTATGGCCTGCTGCCGTTCTGGCGGGTACCGATCGAATTCGCCGAGCGCGTGGAAGTGCTCAAGGGACCGAACGCCCTGCTCGGCGGGATTTCCCCCGGCGGCAGCGTCGGCGGCACCATCAACCTGGTGCCCAAGCGCGCCGACGACCAGCCGCTGACCCGCGTCAGCGTCGACTGGACCCAGCGCGGCCAGCTCGGCACTCACCTCGACATCGGCCGACGCTTTGGCGAGAACAACGCCTTCGGCGTGCGCTTCAACGGCGTCTACCGCAACGGCGATACCGCCGTCGACCATCAGAGCCGCGAGTTTCCCATGCTCTCCCTGGGCCTGGACTTCCGTGGCGAGCGCCTGCGCCTGTCCAGCGACCTGCTGTACCAGAAGGAAAGCCTGGAAGGCGTGGTGCGCCCGCTGCTGACCGGCCCGGGAACCACTCACATCCCCCACGCCCCGGACTCGAAGACACGCTTCGGCCTGCGCGATTCCTACCTGGACCAGGAGGATTACTCCATGGTCAACCGCGGCGAGTACGACCTCGCCGACAACCTGACGGCGTTCGCCAGCATCGGCGGTCGCCAGAGCAACTACGAAACCATCGCCGCCAACAGCATCCTCGTCGGCAACCAGGGCGATATCGTCAACAGCCTGGCACGCCAGCGCGGCGACCGCCGCACCTATTCCGCCGAGGTCGGCCTGCGCGGCAACTTCGACACCGGCCCGCTCCGCCACGACTGGACGCTCAGCGCCAACCGCCTGCACGAACGGCTGGGCATGGTCTATGCCTTCACCGGGATGCAGCCGGGCAACCTCTACCAGACCTCGCCGCATACGCCGCTGCCGGACTTCTCCAGCCTCGACGGGAGCATTCCGAAGACCAATGAAACCGACCTCGGCGGCGTGGCGCTGGCCGACAGGCTGTCGTTCCTCGAGGATCGCTTGCAGGTCACCCTGGGCGTGCGCCGCCAGCAGATCGAGTCGCGCAACTACGACCAGACCAGCGGCGCGCGCACCAGCCACGACAAGCGGCACGTGTGGACGCCGATGGCCAGCGTGCTGGTCAAGCCGCTGCAGGACCTGTCGCTGTACGCCAACTACATCCAGGGCCTCAGCCAGGGCGAGGCGGCGCCGATGACCGCGGCCAACGCCGGCCAGGTGCTGGCGCCATACAAGGCCGAGCAATACGAGATCGGCGCCAAGTACGACCTGGGCGGCTTCACCACCACCCTGGCGCTGTTCGAGATCAGGAAACCGAACGCCTATACCGACGCCAGCAACGTCTTCCGCGCCGACGGCGAGCAACGCAACCGCGGCGTGGAGCTGAGCCTCTATGGCGAACCCCTGGACGGCGTGCGGGTGATGGCCGGCGCCACCTACATCAAGCCCGAGCAGAACAAGACCGGCGACCCTGCCAGCGAAGGCAAGGACGCGCCCGGCGTGGCCCGTCGCCAGGCCAACCTGGGGGTCAGCTGGGACACCCCGTTCGTCGACGGACTGACCCTCGACAGCCGCTGGATCTACACCGGCTCGGCCTACGTGGACAGCGCCAACGCCCTCGCCGTGCCGCACTGGAACCGCGTCGACCTCGGCGCCGCCTACGCCTTCCAGGTCGCCGGCAAGCCGCTGGTGGCGCGCGCCAACCTGGAGAACGCGCTGGGCAAGGACTACTGGACCGCAGCCAACGGCTACCTGTCGATCAGCTCGCCGCGCACCCTTTCCCTTTCCCTCACGGCGGACTTCTGAGTCCGCCCCACCATAACCAGAAACCGCCGATGACCAGCCTATGACCGCGAAAACCCTGCGCACCTGGTACCTGGTGCACAAATGGACCAGCCTGATCTCCACGATCTTCCTGCTGATGCTTTGCCTCACCGGGTTGCCGCTGATCTTCCACGAGGAGATCGAGCACTACTTCGAGCCGCATCCGCAGCTCGAGCCGCTCACTGCCGAGTCGCCGCGCATCGACTACGACGACGTGATCGCCCGCGCCCTGGCCGCCCGGCCGGGCGAAGTGGTGCGCTTCCTGGTATTCGAAAAGGACGACCCGCTGGGCCTGGTGATCAGCGCGCCGAGCCTGGTACCGCCGCCGGAGAACGGCCACATGCAGCCGTTCGACGCGCGTACCGGGGAATTCTTCGACGCGCTGCCGCCGCCGGGCGGCTTCATGTACCTGATGCTGAAGCTGCACACCGACCTGTTCCTCGGCCTGCCCGGCTACCTGTTCCTCGGCCTGATGGGCCTGCTGCTGGTGGCCTCGCTGGTGTCCGGGGTGGTGGTATACACGCCGTTCATGCGCAAGCTGGACTTCGCCACGGTACGCGCCGAACGCAGCCGTCGCCTGAAGTGGCTGGACCTGCACAACCTGCTGGGCATCGTCACCCTGTCCTGGGTACTGGTGGTCGGCGTGACCGGGGTGATCAACACCCTGGCCCTGCCGATCCTGATGCTCTGGCAAGGCGGGCAGTTGGCGGAAATGACCGCGCCCTACAAGGACGCGCCGCCGCTACAGCGCCTCGGCTCGCTCGACGCGGCCCTGGCCACGGCACGCCGGGCGGCGCCGGACATGGAGGTCAGCTTCGTCGGCTTCCCCGGCACCCAGTTCAGCAGCCAGCATCACTATGCGGTGTTCATGCGCGGCAACACGCCGCTCACCGAGCGCCTGCTGAAGCCGGCACTGATCGACGCGCAGAGCGGCGAACTCACCGACATGCGCGAGATGCCGCTGTACGTGAAGACGCTCCTGCTGTCGCAGCCGCTGCACTTCGGCGACTACGGCGGCATGCCGCTGAAGATCGTCTGGGCGCTGCTCGACCTCGTCAGCATCGTCATCCTCGCCAGCGGTCTCTACCTCTGGCTCGGCCGACGCAAGACGCCATTGGAGAAGCGCCTGGCGGAACTGCCGGACGGCAGCCTGGCGACGGAGGGCAAGGCATGAGGCGCGGTCTCTGGATGATCTTCCGCTGGCCCCTGCTGCTGGCCCTGCTCGGCCTCTTCGGGCTGCTCTCGGCGCTGCTCGGCGACGGCCTCTACGACCTGCTCTCCTGGCTCGCCCTGGGCACTCCGCTGGTGCTGGTCGGCTGGGTCTGGCTGCGCCTGCCGCGAACCCGAAGGAATCCCTGAGATGACCACCCCGCCGCCCTCCGCCAACACCCTGGACCTGCGTCCGCTGATGTTCGAGACCTTCGTCTGCACCCTCGCGGTGATGTCCTTCGTCGCCCTGGTCGGCCCGCTCGCCCGCAAGCTCGGCCTGGCGCCCTGGCAGGCCGGCGCCGCGGTGACCGTCGGCGGCATCGCCTGGATGCTCGCGGCGCGGCCCTGGGGCATCGCCAGCGACCGGCATGGGCGACGGCGGATACTGCTCGGCGGGCTGGCCGGCTTCGCCCTCTCCTACGCCTCGCTCTGCCTGTTCATCGTGCTCGCCTTGCACTGGACGTTGCCGACCCTGCTCGCCTTCGCCGGTATCGTTCTCCTGCGCGGCCTCGCCGGCGGTTTCTACGCCGCGGTGCCAGCCTGCACGGCGGCACTGGTGGCCGATCACGTCGAGGCGCAACGACGCGCCGCGGCGCTGGCCGGACTCGGCGCGGCCAGCGCGATAGGCATGGTGATCGGGCCGGGGCTGGCCGGACTGCTGGCGACTCACGGGTTGGTCCTGCCGTTGCTGGTCACCGGCGCGCTGCCCCTGGTCGCCCTGCTGGCGCTCTGGCGCTGGCTGCCGCGCGAGGAGCGTCGCCAGCCGAACCGCGGCGCCGCCCTGGCGATCGGCGACCGCCGCCTGCGGCGGCCGCTGGCGGTGGGCTTCGTGGCGATGTTCAGCGTCACCGTGGCGCAGATCACCGTGGGCTTCTTCGCCCTCGACCGGCTGCGCCTGGATTCCGCCGACGCCGCGCGGGTGGCCGGCATCGCCCTGACCGCCGTGGGCGTCGCGCTGATCCTGGCCCAGCTCCTGGTGCGCCGCCTGGACTGGCCACCGCCGCGACTGATCCGGGTCGGCGGGCTGGTCGCCGCCATCGGTTTCGCCGCCGTGTGCTTCGCCGACTCGCCGCCGCTGCTCTGGCTGGCCTTCTTCGTCGCCGCGGCGGGCATGGGTTGGGTGTTCCCGGCAGTCTCGGCGCTCAACGCCAATGCCGTGCGCGCCGAGGAACAGGGTGCCGCCGCCGGCACCCTGGTGGCCGTACATGGCTTCGGCCTGATCAGCGGGCCGCTGCTCGGCGCGCTGCTCCACCAATTGGACAGCCGCGCCCCCTACGCGCTGGTCGGTCTGCTGCTGGCGCTGGCGGCGTTCTGGCCGAGCCAACCGACGCGCCCCGTGGAAACGAGGAGCGAAGCACCATGACCGCTGTCGACCTGCTGCTGGTCGCGACCCTGCTGGCGGCCCTGCTCGCCTGGTGGATACCCGCCCTGCCCGGCCGCCGTGGCCTGCTGGCGCTCGCCTCGACGCTGGCGCTCGGCGCCGGCCTGTACGCTGCATGGGACGACCGCTGGCAAGCCGGCGTCGGCGCCTTCGCCGGTTTCTCCCTGCTGCTCGGCGCCTGCCTGCGCCGGAAGCCCGTGCGCGGCCTGCCGTTCCGGACCGGTTCGCTATACGGCCTGCTGGTGCTGCTGGCAATCGCCGCGCTGTACCTGTTCCCGGTCGCGCCGCTGCCGGCGCCGAGCGGCCCCTATGCGGTCGGCGTGCGCGATTTCGAACTGGACGACCCCAGCCGACCCGGCCTGCTCGGCGCCCCGGCCGGACAACCGCGGCGCCTGCTGGTACGCGCCTGGTACCCGGCACGCCCGATCGCCGGCGCCGCGCCGCGTCACTATTTCGACCCAGGCGAGGCACGCAGCACCGCGCGAGGCTTCGGTGAAATACTCGGCTTTCCGCCGTTGCTCACCTACCTCAAGCACCTGCGCACCAATTCCTATCCGGACGCCCCGCTGCGCGACGATTCCGCTCGCCTGCCGGTGGTGTTCTACAGCCATGGCTACAGCGCCTTCGCCGGCGGCAACTGGACCCTGATGGAAGAACTGGCCAGCCACGGCTACGCGGTCTACGCCATCCAGCACAGCGGCGACGCGTCGCCGACCCGCCTGCCCGACGGCACGCTGCTGCCCATGGACCCCGGGCTGGTCGAACACCTGCGCCGGGCCGCCCACGACGGCTTGCCGCAGGCCATGCGCCAGGGCTATGTCAGCGACGATCTCGACCAGCGCCTCGACGGCCAGTTGCACACCGCCCTCGACCTGCCCGCCCCGGCCAACCGCGCCGTCAACCTCAGCGCGCCGGTATGGCTGGCCGACCGCCTGTTCGTCCATGACCGCCTGCAGGCCGGCGAGGTCCCGGACAGGGTCGCCGACCTGGTGGCCGCCAGCGACTTCGCGCACACCGGCGAGATGGGCATGTCCTTCGGCGGCTCGACCACCGGCGCGGTCTGCATGGTCGACCGACGCTGCGCGGCGGCCGTCAACCTCGACGGCGGCGACTTCGACTTCGCGCCCTTCGATAGCGATTTCCCGGCGCCGCTGCTGATGCTGCACGCCGACCTTGGCAACTTCTACCGGCTGTTCGGCATCGAAGCGCCGGCCCGCCCGAGAAGCTTCAACGACTTTTCCTACGAACGCTTCGAGCACGCCGGCCAGCGCCAGGACATTCATCGCCTGGTACTGCGCGATTCGGCCCATGCCGGGCTTACCGACAATCCGCTGTTCATCCGCCGGCCGCTGCGCGACGGGCTGCTCGGCTCGGCACCGACGGAAGTCCTCATCCAGGCTCCCAATGCCCTGGTGCTGGGTTTCTTCGATCACTACCTGCGCGGCCGCGCCAACGACTTTCCGCAAGCGCAGATGGCGCGCTTCCCCGCCTGGCTGACGCGCTACGACAACTCGGCGGTGCGCGACTGGTGGCTGGCCAAGCCGGAAGCCCAGCGCCTGGCGCTGCGACAACGCATCGACGAAATGAAACGGCGCAAGACCGGGCTGGATCTTCCCTGACGACGGGTTACAGTGGGCGCCCCATCTGCGGAGCGCCGCCCCATGCATATCCCGCCCGAGCTGATCATCCACCAGACCCGCCACTGGACGCTGAACCAGCGGATCGACTCGGCCCTGCCCGGCTACTGCATGCTCGGCTCGCGGCAACCGGCGACGGCCTTCCACCAATTGCCGGAACAAGCCCTCGCCGAATTCGGGCCGCTGCTGGCCAGGGTCGAGCGCGAAATGGACGCGCTGCTGCGGCCGCGACGCATCTATGTCGGCCGCTACGGCCACATGCCCGGCCTGCCGGTGCATTTCCACCTGATTCCACTGTACGACTGGGTCGAGGAACTGTTCTGGGAGGACGCGCGCTACCGGACGCTCCAGCAGTTCGGCGTGCCGACCGCCGAACCCCTTACCGATGGCGCCGAGCTGACCCTGTTCGTCTGGCGCGAATTCTGCGAACGCGCCGATCCACCGGCCGTGCGCGGCATGGATCGGCAACAGGCGATCGCCGGATTGCGCCGGGCATTCGGCTACGGCGTCCAACCCCGAACATCGCCTGGGCCGGACTCCGAGCCCGCGCAGGGCGCATGACCGCATGCGGTTATCCACCGTGAAACGGATGGGTTCCAAGGCCGTGAGGGATGAATACCCGCCATGAAACGGGTGGGCTTCGAGGCCGCGTAGGGCGAATAACCGCTTGCGGTTATCCGCCATGAAACGTCGGCGCAGCGGCGGATAACGCCGGTGGCGTTATTCGCCCTACGGCCCGACTACGGGGCCGCGGGACGCATATCCGCCGTGAAACGTCGGCGCAGCGGTGTCGTCACGGTTGCAGGTAGCGGTGCTTCCAGCCTCCTTCGTCGCGGTCGTAGCGCAGGCGCTCGTGCAGCCGCTCGGTGCCGTTGCCCCAGAACTCCACCGACTCCAGGCACAGTTCGAACAGGCAGTAGCCCGGCGGGCGCGGCAGCGGGCCGTCGGTTTCCGCCAGGCGCCGGGCTTCGGCGCGCAGGGCGTGGATGTCGGCGAGGGTTTCGCTCTGCCGCGAGGCGATCGACATCGGGTGGGTCTGGTACGGGCGGCTCAGCCACTGGGCGTCGGCACGCTCGTCGGGCAGGCGTTCGGCGCGGCCGTTGAGGATGATCTGCTGGCTGCTCTCGCGCCAGTACAGCACCCCCGAGGCCCAGGGGTTCTGCGCCAGTTCGCGGCCCTTCTGGCTATCGGCGTGGGTGGCGAACACCACCCCGCGCTCGCCGAGTTCGGCGATCACCACGATCCGCGTCGACGGCCGGCCCTGCCCGTCGACCGTGGCCAGGGCCAGTGCCCGCGGCTCGCGCACGCCATAGCGGCGGGCGCGTTCCAGCCAGTTGCGCAGCACCTCCATGGGGTTCGCCGGCGGCGCCTCGAACTCCGGGAAAGGGGCTTCGATGGTCCCGGTGAGGGACTCGGAAATGTTCGCGTTGACGCCCATCATGGCGTTCCTCCGTTCTGCCCGTTCACAGGTAGGCCCGGCCTTCGGCGAAGGCCGCGCCGTTGCCCGACACTTCCACCGCCGAGACCCGCTCGCCGGCGCCCTCGGCGCGGGCGTACATGCGCGACGGCCGGCCGATCTCGACGCCCTGGAGGATCTCGATCTGCTGCCCGTAGGGGATCTGCCGGTGGCGCGCCAGGTGGATCGCCAGCGGCCCGGCGGCGGAACCGGTGGCGGCGTCCTCGACCACGCCGTAGGCCGGCGAGAACATGCGGCTGCGCCAGTGCCGCCCGGCGCCGGCGAAGCAGTTCACCGCCAAGTCCGGGAAGTCGCACAGCGCGCGGTGGTCGGGGTGCAGCGCGGACAGCGCGGCGACGCTCTCCAGACCGACGAAGACGTGGCGCGGGCCGTTGCGGTAGACCTCGATGGGAAAGGTCGAGCCCTTCAGGCCGAGGGCGGCGAGCAGCTCGGCCGGTCGGCTGAAGTGCTCCCAGGTGGGGATCGGCTGCTGCATGCTGCAGGCCACCACCTTGCCGTCCTGGCGCTCCAGGGCGAAGGGCACGGTGCCCATCCTGGTCTCCAGGAACAGCCTGTCCTTGTCGGTCTCGGCGCCCAGGGCGATGGCGGTGCCCAGCAGCGGGTGGCCGGCGAACGGCAGTTCGTTGACCGGGGTGAAGATGCGGATGCGCGCGTCGCCGTCCTGTTGCGGGCGGAGCACGAAGGTACTCTCCGACAGGTTCATCTCCCGCGCCATGCGCTGCATGCGCTCGCCGCTGAGGTCGTCGCAGTCGAAGAACACCGCCACCGGGTTGCCTTGCAGCGGTTCGCTGGCGAAGGCGTCTATCACGACATATCTGTGCATGGGCTCTCCTGGCTCAGGGCCGCCGCTCGACCAGCGCGTGGCGCAGCAGGTCGGCGATGATGCGCGGACCCTCGCGGGTCAGCACCGATTCGGGGTGGAATTGCATGGAGGCGAAGCGCGGCCCGCGCAGGGCATGGACCTCGCCGGTCTCGCGGTCGCGGCTGATCTCGATCGGGCCGACCTCGGGGATCTCGATGCGGTCCTGCAGGGCGCGCGCGGCGAAGGTGTTGTAGAAGCCGACGCGCTCGGCGGCGCCGAACAGGTCGATCTGTTTCTGCACGCCCTGGTTGGGCTCCTGCCGGCGTTGCAGGTCCAGGCCCAGGCACAGGCTCAGCACCTGGTGGCTCAGGCACACGGCGAGGAACGGCCGGCGCTCGCTGAGCAGCGAACGGATGGCCAGGTGCAGGTGGCCGATCTTCGGCTGGCCGATCTCGGTGGGGTTGCCCGGGCCGGGGCCCATGATCACCAGGTCGTAGCCGTCGAACGAGTACGGCTCCTGGAAGCCGCGCACGGTCACCGTCAGGCCCAGCGACTTGAGCTGCTTGGCGATCATCGAGGTGAAGGTGTCCTCGGCATCGACGATCAGCACCTCGCGTCCGGACAGGTCGGCCTGCAACTGCTGGCGCTCGCTGGCGCCGCGCAGCCAGAAGTCGGCGATCGGCGCGTTGCGGCTGGCCAGCGCCGCCACCACGTGCGGGTGCGAGCCCAGGCGCTGCGGCGCCTGGCTCTTCAGCGCGGCGATCAGCCCGGAAGCCTTGGCCCGGCTTTCCGCTGCCTCGCCCAGGGGATCGGAGTGACGCACGATGGTCGAGCCGACGCCGATGCGCAGGCGGCCGTCGCTCTCGATCTCGGCGGTGCGGATCAGGATCGCCGAGTCCAGCGTGCGCCCGCCCTGGCCGTCGCCGCCGATCAGCGCCGCCACCCCGCTGTAGTAGCCGCGACCCTGCGGCTCGTAGCGGCGGATCACCCGGCAGGCGCTTTCCAGCGGGCTGCCGGTGACGGTCGGGGCGAACAGCGTCTCGCGCAGCACCTCGCGCACGTCGCGGTTGGTCTGGCCCTCGATGAAGTACTCGGTGTGCGCCAGGTGCGCCATCTCCTTGAGGTAGGGACCGAGCACCCGGCCGCCGTCCTCGCAGATCCGCGCCATCATCTTCAGCTCCTCGTCCACCACCATGTACAGCTCGTCGGCTTCCTTGCGGTTGTCGAGGAATTCCATGACCTCGGCCAGGTTCGGCCCGGCCGGCGGGTAGCGGTAGGTGCCGCTGATCGGGTTCATCACCGCCAGGCCGTCGCGCACGCTGATGTGTCGCTCGGGCGAGGCGCCGACCAGGGTGCGTTCGCCGGTGTGGACGATGAAGGTCCAGTAGGCGCCCTTCTCGCGCAGCAGCAACTGGCGGAAGAAACTCAGCGCGCTGGCCATGGCGTAGCCGTCGATGCGCGCCTGGAAGCGCCGCTTGATCACGAAGTTGGCGCCTTCGCCGCGACCGATCTCGTCGGCGATGACCCGCCCGACCACTTCGGCGTAGGCCTCGTCGTCGAGGTCGAAACCTTCCTCGCTCAGTTCCAGCGCCTGGTTCGGCAGCAGCGCCAGGGCCTGCTCCAGCGGCAGCAGTTCCTGCTCCAGGACCTTCAGCGCCAGCAGCGGCGTGCCGTCGTCGAGCGCCTCGAAGCCGCGCTCGGCGATCTGCCGGTAGGGAATCAGCGCCAGCAGGTCATGGCGCGGCAGGCCCGGGCCGGGCTCGTCCAGCGGCAGGTCGGCCAGGCCGTGCAGTTCGAGCGTCTCGCCGCGAATCACGTCGAGCAGGCCCGGGCCATTGCTTTCCGGGCGGTAGAGCAAGGCGAACGGCGCCGGCCGTTCGAGCAGGCGCTGCAACAGCGATGTGGGCAGGGCGTTCATTCCAGCACCTCGTCGGTGGTGACCACCATCGCGCAGCGGCTGGCGGCGTATTCCAGGGCCATGCGGTGGTGCGCCTCGCTGAAGTCGGCGATGGCGTCGGCCACCAGGAACGGCTGGATGTCGTTGGAGTAGGCGTCGACCGTGGAGATCAGCACCCCGACGTGGGCGTATACGCCGCACAGCACCAACTGGTCGCGGCCGGCGGCGCGCATCCGCTGGAGCAGGTCGGAGTGGAAGAAGGCGCTGTAGCGCCACTTGGTCAGCAGCCAGTCGTCCGGCCCCGGCGCCAGCTCCTCGACCACCTCGCGGTCGGCCGGACTGGCGCGCATGCCCGGCCCCCAGAAGTCCTTGAGCAGGCCGCGCTGCTCCTCGGTCATGCTGCCCGGCTGGGCGGTGTAGGCGATCTGCACGCCCTGCTCGACGCACCAGCGGCGCAGCCGCGCGGCGTTGGCCACCAGCCCGGCGCGCAGGCTCTCGGGCAGCGGGCGCAGGAAGTAGCGCTGCATGTCGTGCACCAGCAGCACCGCGCGCCGCGGCTCCAGGCTCCAGCGCGCCAGGTTGGCCGGCAGCTGCTGGGCGGTCGGCAAGGGATAGGCGGTGATTTCGGGAATGCCGCTCATGCCACGGTCTCCAGGGGGAAGGTTGCGCTCGGGATCGCTTCTGCGCCGGACCAGGCCATCACCGCGCTGAGCGCCTGCCAGGGGTTCAGCCGCGGATCGCAGAGGCTGGTGTAGTGCCGGCTGACCTGGTGCAGGCCGCTGGAATCGGCGACGCACTCGGTGACGTCGTCCGGGGTGGTCTCCAGGTGCAGCCCGGCGGCCACGCCGCCGGAGCCGGACACCGCCAGGCGGAACGCCGCCACCTCCTCGGCGATGCTGCGCACCAGGCGGGTCTTGTTGCCGCAGGGCGCGACGATGGTGTTGCCGTGCATCGGGTCGCTCAGCCAGATCACCGGGTGGCCGGCCGCGCGCACCGCTTCCACCAGCGGCGGCAGGCGCTCGCCGACCTTCTGCGCGCCCATCCGCGCGATCAGCGTCAGGCGCCCCGGCTCGCGGCGCGGGTCGAGGCGCTCGCAGAGCGCCAGCAACTGGTCGCGGCCGATCTCCGGACCGACCTTGCAGGCCACCGGGTTGAGCACCTCGGCCAGCAGCGCGACGTGGGCGCCGTCGACCTGGCGGGTGCGCTCGCCGATCCACGGCCAGTGGGTCGAACCGAGATAGACCCGGCGCTGTTCGTCCTCGCGCAGCATCGACAGCTCGTAGTCGAGCAGCAGCATCTCGTGGCTGGTCCAGACCGGCGAGGCATTCGCCTCCTGCCCGGACGCGGCGTCCCAGCCCAGGTGGCGCATGATGTTGCGCGCCGCCGCGTAGCCCTTGAGGATCCGCTGCGGGTCGGCCCGGCGCTGCTCGGCATGGGCCTCGCGGCCGTTGACCATGTCGCCGCGATAGACCGGCAGGGTCTGCTCGCCGACCTGCTCGTGCGGCTTGGAACGCGGCTTGGCGTACTGCCCGGCGATGCGCCCGACGCGGATCACCGGCCGCCGGCCGGCCAGGCGCAGGGCGCCGGCCAGCAGTTCCAGCACGGCGGCCTTGCGCGCCACGTTCTCGGCATGGTGGTCGTCCATGTCCTCGGCGCAGTCGCCGCACTGCACCACCAGCGCCTCGCCGCGGGCGACCCGCGCCAGGGTCGCGCGCAGGGCCAGGATGTCGCCGGCGCGGATCAGCGCCGGACTGCCGCGCAGGTACGCCTGCACGTCGCGCAGGCGCGACGGATCGCCCCATTCGGGTTGCTGCAGCGCTTCGCAGCGCCGTACGCGTTGCAATAGATCGTCCATAGTTCACCCCTTCCAGGATGGCCTCAGGTGGGAATGCCTTCGCGTTTGATCTGCGGGACCGGAATGCTCAGGGCGCGCAATTGCTGGAAGACGTTCATGAATTCGCGGTTGCGCTTGATCTTGCCGTCGTCCAGCTCGAAGGAATGCAGGAAGTGGTTCTCGTAGTAACCCTCGGGATACCCGGGGAAGAGGATCTTGCCGTGGCCGTCGCACTCGACCCAGAAGTGGTTGGGATCGTCGGTCTCGAAGACCTTGATGTTGTACCACTCCCAATCCGGGAAGCATTTCAGCGACCACACCGCGTGCTCGGCCAGCTTGTCCTTGCCACGAATGACGATGGGCGAGCCGGTATCGGTGGTCCATAAACCGCCACAGCCGTCCTCGACGAAAAGTTCATGGCGGCGCAGGCGATCCTGGCCTTTGGTGTTCATATACTTGACCACCGTCTCGCGATTCTTCCTGCGCAACTCCACGGCGTCTTCGAAACCTTGGGGAATAGCATTATCGAGCATCGTCATATCTCCTCTTGAATTGGAATAATCATTAATCAGGTGGGAATGCCGTCACGTTTTATTTGCGGAACGGCTATTCCCAATGCACGCAATTTCTGCATCGGGTTCATGAACTCGCGATTGCGTTTTATCCGGCCGTTCTCGAGTTCGAAGGAATGGATGTAGTGGTTCTCGCAATAGCCCTGCGGATACCCCGGGACCAGCGCCTTGCCGCGCCCGTCGCACTCGACCCAGAGGTGGTTCGGATCCTCGGTCTCGAAGATCCGCACGTTGTGCCACTCCCAGTCGGGGAAGCAGCGCTCGAGCCACTCGGCGAGCCGCCTGAGGCTCTCATGGCCCCGGAAAACCAGGGGTTCGCCGCTTTCCGTGGTCCAGTTGCCGGCGCAGCCGTCCTCGACGAACAGGCTGTGCCGCTGCAACCGTTCGGCCCCCTTCATGCGCATGTAGTGCTCGACCGTGGCACGGTTGCGCCGCCGCAATTCCAGGTTGTCGGTAAACCCTTTCAACCGTTGGTACTCTCGCATGGTGCGAATCTCCGCCAGTTCGAATCGACTGGCATCCATACCGGAAAGAAGACATCGGGATGACAGGCCGGAGAAATTGCCGTGAAACTTTTTCCGGGCAAAAGTTACCCGCTTCGGAGCGTCTCCAAAGTTTCAACTAATGCCGAATTGCCATGACCGAATGTTTCGCCTGAAACCCAGTTGTAACCAGATTTGACAGGGGACAAACTTATAAACGCTTTTTTGCAATAGCCATAACCCCTTAAAAATTACAGGTGTGGGGCATCGATTCCGTTCTATTCTTTGGCCGGTTTGCCAAGCGTCCGGAAAGTTGCACTAGCGTGCCGGACAACAGGAGGACGGGCGCAATGGCGAAGGGGGCAGCGGGGAAACGCTGCCGGTGGGAAGGCTGCGCTCAGGCGACCGGCGCAAACGCTATCCGGCCATTCGGTGAATGGCCGGACGCTTGCGCGGCGGCCTCGCTAGGCGACGAGGCGTCGATTCAGTTGAGCAGGCCGATGGCGTAGGCCTTCATGGTGGCCTCCGCCTTGTTGCTGGAGTTGAGCTTGCGCATCGCATTGACGATATGGAATTTCACCGTGCGCTGGTCGATCGACAGGATCAGGCCGATCTCGCCGTAGGTCTTGCCCACCGCGGTCCACTTGAGCATCTCGGTTTCCCTGGCGGTCAGGCGCACATTGCTTTCCGGGACGATGCGCGGCGCCAGCAGGTCGCCGAAGGTAGCCTGCAGCATGCTGGTGATCCAGAGCAGGAAGGATTCCTTCTCCAGGATTTCCGTAGCGGCGATGCTCTCGCTGGAACGCACCAGGGACAGCATGCTGATCAGCCCGTACTTGCCGCGGACCGGGATCGACCAGCCGTGACGGATGCCGTGATGCAGCGCTTCCTCCCAGAAGAAACGGTTCTCCTGGAAGTCTTCGCCATTCCAGATCAGCGGGGTGTATTCCAGGAGACCATGGCGCACGATCGGGTCGATGGATGTGTAGTCTTCGGAGATATATCTGCTTTTCCATTCCCCTGGGTAATTGGACAAGAAATGATATTTAGGCGCGGTCAGCGGGAAAGGCGCCCGCGCACCGAATGAAAAGAATTCGAATCCATAATTACCGCATATCTCGAGAACCAGGGAGAAGAACTCTTCCTCGGTTGTTATTCTTGACAAAATCTCGAGATATCCCTCTCTCTCATCATGCATGCCAGCTTCACCAGTCAACAATCGATCCCGGCAGGATTCGGTTCTTCAGCGTTTTTATTCTTTTTTGTTTCCGTCTTATCCACTCATGACAATTCCCTTTATCAAGCCGGACCTGGAAGTACATATCGCCGCCGGCCCTGTGCGGGTGTTCCGGACGAGGTCGAGCCCATTCGCCGCCCGCCGGGCGACGACGAAACGAGGCTGAAGAGAACTTCTCGATGAGCACGGACACGAGGCGCCGCGCAGGAACTGCGCTGTGCTGGAGGGGACGGCGCCCCGGATCTTTGCGGAAACCGTAGAACGGCTCTCCGATGGGCCTCACGGCGGTCTTTCTCATTGTTCTTCTCGCACGCTCCATCGTCGTCGGGAGGGCCTCCCGACAACAAACCTTGGCCCATGGCGGGCCTCGTCGACGAGGCTCCCCGGGGACCAGAAATGGCAACTACATACTTCCCCCCCTATCTCTCCGCAGATACCTGCCCGGAAGGGCAGGTTGTCCCTGCCGGGCTGTGACAATTTAATTCGACCAGGCATTTCATTGTCCGTGCCGATTTTCACGAAGCGCATTCTGAGGCAATTAAAAAGAGCGCTCCATTCGACCATGGACAAGCTATCCACGCCTGACCGAGATCGCCTTCCGAATATAGCGAAGCGATAACCGCAGCCTGCCGAGAAGTGCTTCAGACAATAAACAGGACGCTGGCCTTTCGTATCGATGAAAGTTCCGCATGGCGTCCGCCCCTAAGGAAGAGGAGATAAATATGATTTATTACTTGATCGGAGTGGCGCTATTCATCTTCATGCTGGAACAGTTGGTTCCCGGCTGGAAATTGCCCAAGGTGAGCACCTGGGTGGCCCGGGTGATCTTCCTCAACATCGTCCAGGTGTCGATCGCCCTGCTCGCCGGCATCACCTGGAACAAATGGATGATGGGGCACAGCCTGCTGCACACCTCGGATGCCCTGCCACCACTGCTGGCCGGCTTCGCCGCCTACTTCGTCAACACCTTCGTCACCTACTGGTGGCATCGCGCGCGCCACGCCAACGACACGCTCTGGCGGCTGTTCCACCAGTTGCACCACGCGCCGCAACGCATCGAGGTATTCACCTCCTTCTACAAGCATCCGACCGAGATGGTCTTCAACTCGCTGCTGGGCAGCTTCGTCGCCTACGTGGTGATGGGCATCAGCATCGAGGCTGGCGCCTACTACATCATGTTCGCCGCGCTCGGCGAGATGTTCTACCACTCGAACCTGCGCACCCCGCACGTCCTCGGCTACCTGTTCCAGCGCCCGGAGATGCACCGCATCCACCACCAGCGCGACCGCCACGAGTGCAACTACAGCGACTTCCCGATCTGGGACATGTTGTTCGGCACCTACGAGAACCCCCGCCGCATCGACGAGCCGCAGGGCTTCGCCGGCGACAAGGAGCAGCAGTTCGTCGACATGCTGCTGTTCCGCGACGTGCACAGCCTCCCCGGAAAAACCCAGCCCGCTCCCGTCCTGGTCAAGCCCGACGTCAGGTGAACGCCATGATTCCAGACATCGATTCCCGTCTCAGCCGGAACATATTGAAATCCATCTCGTATGGCCTCCCCCTCGCCGAAGTGGTCCCCGACCATACCTATGCGCAACTGGAAACGCGCCTCGGCGAACTGAAACGCAGGTATCTGGAGCTGCGCATCTCCCACGGCGCGCGCGAGCTGCCGTTCAGCAACTACCTGTTCTACCTGATCCTCCAGTCGCGCCACCAGGAATTCGACTTCAAGCTGCGCCAGGGCAACTCGGTGGTCACCAACATCCACCGCTTCAAGAGCAAGGGACGCATCCCGTCCCTGACCACCCTGCTCCTGGCCGATGCGGTCAACGCCAAGAGCGAGCTGGAACTCAAGCATCCGGACATCCCGCAGCTCGACCGCCACGCCCGCGACATCGAGCGCTGGCTGGCCGCCGGCAACGTCATGCCGCCCAGCGAGCGGGCCCTGCGCGGCCTGGTTGAGGCGCTGGAGCGCGCCGCTGGCGAAGGCCGTCCGTTGCACCTGGTGAGCGCGGTATGCCCGGACTACTCGCACTCCAGCGATGCCGAGGGCAAGCCGCGCTACACCTTCGAGCGAGTCGGCGACCAGCCCGGCCTGGCCGGCGCCAAGCTGGTCAGCGCCGGGCAGGCGGTGGCGGAGCTGGCCAGGGCGCGCCAGGTGGAGATCCGCCACGCGATCCTCGGCGGCGAGTTCGAATACCTGTCGTTCAACCGCAACCCCGCCACCGGCGAGACCCGCGAGGGTTTCCTCGGCAAGGTCGAGCGCCAGCTCGAGCGGATCGCCGGGGCCCTGCCCTGCCCGGCCGCGACCTGCTCGTTCTTCGAGATGTGCGGCGGCGAGGACGGCTGGCACCGGGCCCACGGCGAGATCGTCCAGCGCCTGGAACAGGGCGACTACGGCCAGACCGGGCTGGACTACCCGGCCCTGGAATCGATCTTCCTGTCGCGCCTGCCGCTCTACGAAAAATGGTTCGCCAGCCAGTCGCGCGAGCAGATCTGGGCCAGCTTCGTCTCCCAGGCCGCCGAGTACGCATTGATGGGAAAACTCTTCGGCGAGCGCTTCGACAACTTCGTCGTGCTGGCCGTCGATCACTACCGGATGGAGCCGTTCTACTCGTTCTTCGCGACCGTCCCGACGCTCTACATCCGAACCGACTACCTGTAACGAGGGAGCGCCTGCGCCATGCAAGATGAACTGTTCAAGACCCGATACTCCAAGTACGGATACGGCATCGACGTGCGCCGTACCTACAAGGACCTGCCCTGCCAGCCGTTCTGGACCTGGGTCACCGGCAAGTCGCTGAACGACCGCCCGCCGCGGCGACCGAAAGACACCCTGCTCAAGCCCTGGCAGCTCTACCTGCACATCAGTTGGGGCTACGCGGTGTTCTTCCTCGCGGTGATCTACGGCCAGCAACTGCTCGCCTCGCAGCAGCCGCTGTGGCTGAAGTGCCTGCTGGGCGCGCTGATCATGTGCCTGGTGGTCAACCGCCAGCGCGGCTTCCTCCATACCTTCCACTACACCACCCATGGCGCCAGCCTGGAGAACAAGGCGCTGGCCCGCTTCACCTGCAAGTGGATCCTGTCGATCCCGATCCTGCACACCCCGCGCGACGAGTACGTGAAGCTGCACGTGAACGAACACCACAGCGTGCGCACCTTCAATACCGAGCACGACGTCGACCTGGTCTTCATGAAGCAGCACGGCTTCTACAAGGGCATGTCCGAAAGCGCCTTCTGGACCCGCCTGGTGCTCGCGCCCTTCCATCCGGCGCGGATCCTCGAGCACCTGAAGTTCCGCTTCGACGTCAGCTTCGTCTCCGCCCCGCGCCACGAGCGCGTCAGCCGGGCGCTCTACTGGGCCGCGCTGCTCGGCCTGGTGTACGCCAGCGGCTACCTGGAGGCGTTCGCGCTGTTCTACCTGTTCCCGATCTTCATCCTCACCCAGTACTCGTCGTGGATCCAGCACGTCTCCGAGCACCTCTGGTTCGCCCGCAACGAGCACGGCCTGCCGCGCTTCCTGCACTACGGCTCGCTGAGCTGGGGACGCTTCCTCGGCCGCCCCTACCCGGCCGACAAGCAGGGCCTGGCCTTCGCCCTGGCGTTCGTTCGCTGGAGCCTGGGCGTGCTGCTGATCGACATCCCGCTGCGGGTGTTCTCCTTCATGCAGGACCTGCCCAGCCACGACTTCCACCATCGCAAGCCGGGAGTGAACTTCTGGCGCATCGCGCCGGAGCGCGCGGCCAACGAGGCGCGCCCCTCGAAGTTCGGCCCGATGACCGAGACCTGGGGCATGTGGGAGAACTTCCTGATCCTGCGCGACCACCTCTGCCGCGGCCAGTCGGACCCGTTCGGAATCGTCGACTGGTACCGCGAGAACCATGCCCGGCTCGCTCCGGAGACCGATGCCGCCAACCAGCCCCACACCAACCAACCCGCATCCCAGGCTACCGCCTGATCACACAGGAAACCCCATGAATACTCAGATTGCCCAGATCACCCAGAGTCTGGCAGCCAACGGCTGCGCCTATATCACCCCCAGCGACGCGCTCTACGACGAGCAGGACTGGGAACTGATGAACCAGGTCCTGGCCAACTCCACCCTGCCGTGGGAGAAGATCCTGATCGGCGACGCCGACGAGGAGAACGACCTCTACGTGGCCCGTTTCATGACCGACCGCGACCGTCCCACGGTGGTCAACCATGCGCTGTCGGAGCTGATCATCCCGCGCGTCTGCAACGACAACGTGATGAGCCTGTTCCGCAAGCTGATGGGCGACGACGCCTTCTACGTGCGGCGCATGCAGGTGAACCGGATGAAGGCCGGCTCGTTCATCGGCCGGCACCTGGATACCGACAGCAACCCGGACTACCAGTACTCCATCGTCCTGCAGCTCGGCACCTACTTCGCCGGCGGCCAGTTCGTGGTCTACGACCGCGATGGCAATCTGCGCAACGACATCAAGCCGGAGCCGCGCTCGGTGATCATCAGCGATTGCAGCTATCCCCACGAGGTCCAGCGGGTGACCGCCGGCGAGCGCGTCTCGCTGGTGTTCTTCGTCAGTCGCCATGCGGACCGGAACCGGCGGGTCTATTGACCCGTCGGCGTGGAGACTCGAAGCGATGTCGAAGAACGCACGTTACGCCTGGCGCCTGTCCCTCGGCGGCCTGCTGCTGGGGCTACTGGCCTGCGCGGTCTACCTGCTGGCCGTCCCGCTGGGCTTCAAGTACGGCGAGATCCAGGTCGGCCATGGCCTGGAACACGAGGGGCGGATCGCCTGGGACGCCGCCGGCGTCCCGCATATCCGCGCGCAGAACCTGGAGGACGGCTATTTCCTGCTCGGCTACAGCCACGCCAGGGATCGCCTGTGGCAGATGGAGTTCGCCCGCCGCTATGCCGGCGGGACGCTCTCCGAAGTGTTCGGCGCCAAGACCCTGCCGATGGACAGGTTCGCCCGCACCCTGGGCTTCCGACGCACCGCCGAGGGCATCTACGCCAACCTGGACGCGCCCACGCGCGTCCTGCTGCAACGCTACAGCGACGGGATCAACGCCTATCTGGGGCTGGCCCCGGCGGCGCTGCCGCTGGAATTCAGCCTGGTGCGCCACGAACGGCCGGGGCCTTGGGGGCCGGTGGACAGCCTGTCCCTGCACCTGCTCTATTCCTGGACCCTGAGCGCCAACCTGGGCATGCAGTTGCAGCGCCTGGCGCTGGCCGAGCACCTGGACCTGGCGCGGATCAACGAGGTGTTCGCCCCCTATCCGGGCGAGCGGCCGCCGGCCACCCGCGACTACGCCAGCCTGTACCGCTCCCTGCGCGGCACGCCGGACGCCGGCAAGCTGCTGGGGCAACTGCCCGGTTCCAACGTCGAGGGCATCGGTTCGAACAACTGGGTGGTCTCCGCCAGCCGCAGCGCCACCGGCAAGCCGCTGCTGGCCAACGATCCGCACCTGCGCCTGACCAACCCGGCGGCCTTCTACCTGGCCAGCCTGAAGATCCCCGGCCTGAGCCTCACCGGCGCCAACTTCGCCGGCGCCCCGCTGTTCGTCATCGGCCATAACCAGCGCATCGCCTGGGGCTACACCAATACCGGCTCGCACATCCAGGACGCCTACCTGGAGCGCGTCGATCCCCAGGACCCGCGGCGCTACCTGACCCCGGACGGCTACCGGCCCTTCGAGACGCGCCTGGAACGCATCGCCGTGCGCGACGGCGAGCCGGTCTCGCTGGAGGTCCGCAGCACCCGCCACGGCCCGGTGATCAGCGACATCTACGAACCGGCGCGGCTGCCGCAGGCGCAGCGCGACCGGCTGGTGATCGCCCTCGCCTGGACCGGCCTCGACCATCACGACAAGACCTTCCCGAGCCTGCTGGCGATCAACCGGGCCGAAGGCTGGGAGCAGTTCCTCGACGCCGCCGCCGACTTCGGCGTACCGCCGCAGAACATGGTCTATGCCGACGTCGAGGGCAACATCGGCTACGTCTCCGCCGGTCGCGTACCGCTCCGCGGCGCCGACGACGACCTCCATGGCCTGGCCCCCTCGCCCGGCTGGGAGAGCCGCTACGACTGGGTCGGCTACGTTCCGGAAAGCGCCAAGCCACGCAGCCTCAACCCCCGCGAAGGGTTCATCGCCACGGCGAACCAGCGCATCGTGCCGCCCGACAATGCCTTCGACTTCGGCCACGACTGGGTCCTGCCCTACCGCTATGACCGCATCCGCGAGTGGCTCGGCAGCCCCGGCCAGCGCACCCTGGAAGACAGCCTGGAGTTGCAGAACGACGAGTTCTCCAGCGTGATGGCGAGCCTGTTGCCGAAGATGCTGGAGCAGGTCAGCGACCCCGAACTGCGCGCCAGCGAGGCCTTCGCCCTGCTCCAGGGCTGGAACCACCAGGCCGCCGCCGACCTGGCCGCGCCACTGATCGCCGGCTACTGGGTACGCGCCTTCACCCGCGAGCTGCTGCAACCGAGGATCGGCACGCAGTTGCTGGCCAGCGGCTGGAACCAGCGCAACTACGACGGATTCCTCCGGCTGATCCTCGACGGCCAGGCCGACCTGCGCTTCTGGTGCGGCCAGGAACAAGGCTGCGACCTCAAGCTGAACCAGTCGCTGCGCAGCGCCCTCGACGAACTGCGAGCCGCCCACGGAAGCGCGCCGGACGGCTGGAAGTGGGGCGAGGCGCACGCCGCCCTCGCCGAGCACGTGCCCTTCCACAAGACCCCGTTGCGCACGCTGTTCGACCTGAAGAACAACAAGGGCGGCGACAACTTCAGCGTCAACGTCGGGCGCTTCGACTACAGCGACCCGGCCAACCCGTTCAACACCCGGATCGCCGCGACCCTGCGGATGGTCATCGACCTGGCGGACTTCGACAACTCGCGCTACGCGCTGTCCACCCGCAACTCCGGCCTGCCGTTCGACGGCGCCACCGACCTCAACGAACTCTGGGCCCGCGGCGCGTACATCCGTATCGCCGACGACGCCCCCGACGCGACGGACCGCCAGTTGGTCCTGCGCCCTTCAGCCCCTTCCTCCGGCGAGCCACGACCATGACCAGCGATCCGCAGAAAAACGCCTTCGACCTCGACTACTCCAGCCGCGAACGGCAATTCCCCGAGGGCTTCAAACGCAAGATAGTCGCCGACCTGCAAGAGGGAATGCCGCAGTTCGACGTGCTGCAATACTTCGGCAACCAGCCGGATATCTTCGAGACCTACGACCACCTGGTATTGGCGACCGACCCGGAGGGCGAACGGATCATTGGCATCCTGGGCGCGAAGGACTTCGTCCGCGGCTCGACGCGCTTCCTCTACCTGTGGACGGCGATGGTGGTCGACCGCTACCACCGCACCAGCCTGTTCAAGCGGATCAACCAGTTCTTCCTGCGCCAGGTCAGCGAGCGCAACGGCGGGCTGCCGCCGCTGATCGTGGCGAAGACCTACAACCCGGTGGTCTACAACATGTTCCGCGCCCTCAGCGCGCGGATCCCGGGAGCGACGCTGTACCCGGACCTGGAAGCGCCGCGCCAGAGCCCGGACATGGTCGACCTGGCCCTCGACGTGGTCGGCACGCTGTCCGCCAACCTGCGCCTGGATGCGGAAACCGGCCTGATACCCGGCGGGCAACGCAGCGTCGCCCCGGATTTCTTCCCCCGCATGGCGATGTCCAGCCACGCCAGGACCAACGACCACTTCGTCGCCCACGTCGGCAGCAGCGACCAGATCCTCTGCATGGTCCGCCTCGCGCCCGGTGCCGAACCCTACGTGCAGCAGAGGATCATCCGGTGAGCGGACTCGCGCAGCGCTCCGACGACCCGTGGCTGGCGGCGCTGCCGGCCGCGGTGCTCTACGGCGCCTGGGCGGCCTATGCCAACCAGGACGGCGGCCTGGCCGGGATGGGCGTCGCCGCCCTGCTCCAGGGCGCCGCGAGTCTCCTGGCGACGCGCTTCGGCCTGTACCTGTTGCAATGTCTCGGCCGCCGCCACGGTCTTGCGCAACGCCAGGCGCCCCTGCTGGTGGTGCTCCTGCTGACCGCGCCGATGGCCGCGCTGCACTGGCTCTCGGGCACGCCGCATCCATTGGCGAGCGTGGCGCCATCGTTCGTCATCGGCTGGCTCTACTTCGCCCTCTGGGCGCGCCGCCGCCCGGGTCGCCGGCAAGCCAGCGGCGCCTAGCCGGCGCCCCCGCTCGAGCCGTTCCCCGTCGGCGGGATCGGCCCGTATACTCGGAGCCTTCCTATCCGCCCAAGGACGCGCCATCGCCATGCTGGAGATTCTCGGAAAGGCCTCTTCGATCAACGTGCGCAAGGTGCTCTGGACCTGCGCCGAACTGGACCTGCCCTACCGCCGCGAAGACTGGGGCAGCGGCTTCCGCGACACCCACGCGGAGGAATTCCTCGCCCTCAACCCGAACGCCATGGTGCCGGTGCTGCGCGACGGCGAACTGGTGCTCTGGGAATCCAACAGCATCATCCGCTACCTGGCCAACCGCTATGCCGGCGAACGCCTCTATCCGCAGCAGGCGGCGCCGCGCGCGCGGGTCGACCAGTGGCTGGACTGGCAGGCCTCCGACCTCAACCGCTCGTGGAGCTATGCCTTCATGAGCCTGGTCCGGCAGTCGCCGGCGCACCGCGACGCGGCCCAGGTGGAGGCTTCGCTGCGCGGCTGGACGGGCTTCATGGAAATCCTCGAGGAACAACTGCTACGCACCGGCGCCTATGTCGCCGGCGAGACCTTCAGCCTGGCCGACATCGCCATCGGCCTGTCGGTCAACCGCTGGTACGAGACGCCGTTCGAGCATCCGTCGCTGCCAGCGGTGCGCGCCTATTACGAGCGCCTCGGCGCCCGTCCCGGCTTCCTCGCCCACGGCCGCAACGGCGTACCCTGAGCGAGGCGCGCGATCACTGGCCGAGCGCCTTGTTCAGGCGCTGCGCCAGGGCGGTGGTGTTGGCGCCGGCGGTATCCAGCAGCAGGTAGTCGTAGTCGGACTTGGCCACCGGGGCGATGCGATATTGCAGGACGCCCTCGACCACCTGCTGGCCGGCCGGCACGCTGAGGGTGCCGACGCAGGACAGCACGCCGCTGTCGGGATCCTTCTCGAGGATCGCCACGTCGCGCAGCGCGCTGTCCTTGAACTCCGGCGAGCGCTCGGTGATCGCGCCCTGGAGGAAGATCCGCATCAGTTGGTCCTTCACGTCCGGCGAGGCACAGGCCTCGGCCTCCTTCTTCGCGCAGGCGCTCAACAGCAGCGCGGCGCCCAATACAGCGAGCACGGGTAGCTTCATCATCCCCTCGGGGGTCGGTTGGTGATGCGCAGTTGGACTGCGCCGCCGGCGAATGATTCCCAGGCCCCGCGCGGCGCCTGCCGCAGCCAGCACTGGCCAGCCGGCGCGTCTGCCAGTAGTCTGTCCGCCGCGCTGGCGAAGCCGGCCCCACGCCAACTGGAGCAAGACATGTACCGAGACACCGTGACCCTCACCGTCAGCGCCGAGCAACGCGGCCGCGAAAGCGAGGCCGTGGACAACCCGAACGTCGCCATCGGCCTGGAAAGCGTCGAGCCGGGCGTGCTCAAGCTGCACTTCGAAGGCCAGCTGGACGCGCCGGAGAACGCTACCCACATCTGCTTCAGCCTGACCATCGGCCTCACCTACTACGGCCCGATCCTCGACGGCGCGGCCAGCGAGAACGGCGGCTGGATGACCTTCGAGAGCGACATGCTCGACCCGGCGCAACTGGCCTGATCGACTCTCCTTCGCAGCCATCCACCATGCGGAAGGCTGCGAAGTGGCACTTTGACACCCATCCCCCGGCGGTCTATAGACAGTTGCAGAACAGACACGGAAGTGGTGGTTCAGCATGTCAACGTCTTCGACAGTTCGCCCCACGACGAGCCTTTCCGGGATATCCCAGGCCCGCTTCCAGGGGACCCTGACACACGCCTCCCCAGCCTTTCGCGGGACGACTTCTCCGCCTGCGCTCTCCCATCCCCCATGACAGCACCCGGCCGGCGACACGGGCACCGACAGCGCCAGAGCGTACCGACCGGCCTGCGTAACGGGTAGCGACCGGTCGAGTTCTGGCGCGCCGGAAAAGAATCTCCACGCGGGAATCGTCATGAAAATACTCGCCCTTCTCGCAGCCTGCCTGCTGGCAGGCTGCGCCGCCAACGCCCCGCTGCGCGATGACAGCGAATCGACCTGCGCCGACATGCGGCCTTGCAGCGACAGCTACTACGAACGCCATCCGAACTACGAGATCGGCTTCGTCGAATACAGCGAGCGCGGCAACGACTTCGCGCCTGCCAGAACGCAACGCCTGATCGACCAGCTAAAGCGCTACTCCGCCCGGGGGGACATCGCCATGGTGGTGTTCATTCACGGTTGGAAGCACAACGCGGGACGGGACGACGGCAACGTCGCCAGCTTCAACAAGGCACTCGCCAATCTCGCCTCCTCCGGGGTGCTGGGCAAACGCAGGCTGGTCGGCCTCTATGTTGGCTGGCGGGGCAAGTCGATGCATGGCCTGTATAGCGAGAACCTGACCTACTGGGACAGGAAGGCCGTCGCCGAGGAAGTCGGCCGGGGTGGCGTCGCCGAGTTGCTCGCCCAGTTGGAACGGATCGATCGCAAGGACAGGAACTATCTGGTGATCGTCGGCCACAGCTTCGGCGGCGCAATCACCCTCGGCGCACTTCACGACCCGTTGCTCGAACGCCTGCTGGCTCTCCAGGACGGTCAGCGGATACGCGCCTTCGGCGACGCGGTAATCATGCTGAATCCGGCGATAGAGGCCAATCAGGGCCTGCTGCTCAAGGAGAACAGCCTCAAGGTCGGCGCCCTGGGAACCCAGCCGCCGCCGCTGCTGTACGTCATCAGTTCGCACGGCGACAGCGCCACCCACTTCGCCTTCCCGCTCGGCCAATGGGTCGGCGTCAACCTCACCTGGAGCCAGGTGGACCTGGACAGGACCTACAACGGAACCCGCTATCGCCTCCGGGAAGAAGACCTGGATACCACCGCCCTCGGCAACTACAGCCTGTATCGGACCGCCCTGCTGATCGACCGCGAGTGCCCGCTGCCGGATGGCAGCGACAACTGCGCGCCAAGACCGCCCGAACCACGGGTGATCGACGACACCGATATCGGCAAATGGCGCTTCAGGAGCTTCTGCAGCGCGGACGGCGGCAACGCCGATCCGGCGCTGCCGCGCATGCCCTGCTACAGCAACGAGCCGGTCAACTTCATCTACACCTCGCAGTCCTTCATCGCCGACCACAACGATATCTTCAACGACCAGGTAATCGCCTTCATGGCCACCGCCGTCAGCAAGGCCATCTACGAACGCACGGCTGGCGCCTCCTACTACCGGGAGTGCCACGACCCGGTGCGGAAGAACTTCTCGTTCGGCAAGTGCTTCGACTTCCACTACCTCAAAGCCACGGCCATGCACCGGCGGCTGCAACGGCAACTCTCGGAACCCGGCACCCGCAGCGAACAGGACGTCCTCTATGAAAACCCTCTCTAGCCTGCTCCTGATCGGCTTCGCCGTCGTTCTGCTCGCCCCGCGGATGGCGCCCGCCGCCAGCGCCGCCGAAGACAAGGCCACCTATTGCGGCTCCGGCTTCACCCAGTATCTGGTTCCGGACGACGTCGCGGGCTGCTCGCTCAGCGAGGCCTGCCGCCTGCACGATATCTGCTACGGCCGCTGCGACAAGGACGGCGACCTCTACGGCAGCGCCTACTGCGCGCAAAGCGAAAAGTCCGAAGCCCGCAACATGAGCAAGCAGCAGTGCGACGCCAGGCTGCAGGCCGACATCGCCGCACAGAACGGCAACAGCCGCCTGTGCCGCGCGGTGGGAGGCGTCTACCGGGTATTCGTGAAGCACCTGGGGCAAGGTCCGTTCAATGGCCGGGAGGCACTGGACATCTACCTGAAGGTCATGCAATCGGCGCCCAGCGCAGCCGACGCCGACGCCCGCCTCGAAGCCATCCATCAACTACAGAAGCAGGGCCTGACCAACACCAAGGAAATCCGTTACGACGCCGAGCGTATCGTCATCCCACTCAACAGGCCCGTGGAATCGCCGTTGACCAACGGCTCGGACACTCTCGTCCTGCCGCGCAACCTCGACCGGGAACGGCTGCGCCAGCTGGACCAGCGGCTCATCCGCCAATGAGCCTCAGAACAGCGCCATCTGCCGGTCGACCAAAGTGGCGAAATCATCGCCGACGAACGGCAGGATGGCGTCGGCCACCGGCTGCAACTGCTTGCCCACGTAGTGCTCGTAGTCGATGGCCGAACGCCGCGCCTCGAGCGGCTCGGGACCGGCGACGCTGATCACGTAGCTGATCCAGCCGCCGCTCTGGTACTGCCGCGGGCGCCCGCGCTCGAGGTTGTAGTCGTCGGCGATGCGCGCCGCGCGCACATGCGGCGGCACGTTGCGCTGGTAATCGTCGAGGCGCCGGCGCAGGCGCTTGCGGTAGACCAGCAGGTCGTCCAGCTCGCCGGCCAGGGTCCGTCGTACGTAATCGCGCACGTAGTCCTGGTAGGGCTGGCGATTGAAGATGCGCAGGTAGAGTTCCTGCTGGAAGCGCTGGGCCAGCGGCGACCAGTCGGTGCGCACGGTCTCCAGGCCCTTGAAGACCATCTCCTCGCCACCGTCGGCGCGGCGCACCAGGCCGGCGTAGCGTTTCTTGCTGCCCTCCTCGGCGCCGCGCACGGTGGGCATGAGAAAACGCCGGTAATGGGTCTCGAATTGCAGCTCGAGGGCGCTGTCGAGGCCGAATTCTTCTTTCAGGTGCTCGCGCCACCAGTCGTTGACCCGCGCCACCAGCGCCCGGCCGATGGCCGCGGCCTCCTCCTCGGCGCGGGGGCTGCCGAGCCAGACGAAGGTGGAGTCGGTATCGCCATAGATCACCGTATAGCCCTCGGCCTCGATCAGCTCGCGGGTACGGCGCATGATCCGATGCCCGCGCAGGGTGATGGACGAGGCCAAGCGCGGGTCGAAGAAGCGGCAACCGCTGGAACCCAGCACCCCGTAGAAGGCGTTCATGATGATCTTCAACGCCTGCGAGAGCGGCTGGTTGCGTTCGCGCTTGGCCGCCTCGCGGCCCTCCCAGACCCGTGCGACGATGGCCGGCAGGCAATGCCGGGTACGCGAGAAACGGGCGCCGCGAAAACCTTCCACCGAGTGCTCGTCGTCCGGCTGGCGCAGGCCTTCCACCAGGCCGACCGGGTCGATCAGGAAGGTACGGATGATCGACGGATACAGGCTCTTGTAGTCGAGCACCAGCACCGATTCGTAGAGGCCCGGCCGCGAGTCCATGACGAAGCCGCCGGGACTGGCTTCCGGGCGCTTCTCGCCGAGGTTCGGGGCGACGAAGCCGGCGCGGTGCATCAACGGCATGTACAGGTGGGTGAAGGCCGCCACCGAGCCGCCGCTGCGGTCCGCCGGCAGGCCGGTGACGGTGGCCCGTTCGAGGAGGAAGTCGAGCAGTTCGGTACGGGCGAAGATCCGCGTCACCAGTTCGCAGTCCTTCAGGTTGTAATGCGCGAGGGCCGGCTTGTCCTCGGCGAACATGCGATCGATCTCGTCCATCCGCTGGTACGGATTGTCGATCGCCTTGCCTTCGCCGAGCAGGGTCCGGGCGACGTTCTCCAGGCTGAACGAAGGGAAGCTCCAGGTCGCCGAGCGCAGCGCCTCGATGCCATCGATGATCAGGCGGCCGGCCGCCGCGGCGAAAAAGTGGTTGTTGCGGCTGCCGTGCTCGCGCCAGCCCATTTCGTCGCCGCCACGCCCCAGGCGCAGCGGCACCTTCAGGCGCTGGGCATGCTCATGCAGGACGCGCAGGTCGAACTGCACCAGGTTCCAGCCGATGATGGCGTCGGGATCGTGCTCGGCCAGCCACTGGTTGAGACGTTCCAGCAGCCCGGCACGGCTGTCGCAATAGTCGAGGCGGAAATCCACGGCCGCGGCATCGCCGTTGGCCGGGCCGAGCATGTATACCTGGCGCTGGCCGCAGCCTTCCAGGGCGATGGAGTAGAGATCGCCGCGGGCGTTGGTCTCGATGTCCAGCGACACCAGGCGCAGGCGCGGGCGATAGTCCGGAGCCGGCTTCAGGCGCCGGGCGAGCAGGCTGCCGTCGGCCTCGACACTCGCCTCCAGGCTGACCGGCGCGGTGATGAAGCGCTCCATCAGGTAGCGCTCCGGCGGCCGGATATCGGCCTCGAACACCTCGACGCCGGCCTGGCGCAAGCGTTTCTCCAGATTCATCAATTGGCGATGCTGCTGGCAGTACAGGCCGAGCACCGGCCGCTGCTGGAAGTCGCGCAGCGCCAGCGGCCGCAGCTCGGCGCCAGTCTCCCCGGCGAGCAGGGACTCGACGCGCCCGCGCTGCTCGGCGAGGACGAACGCCACCGACGGCTGCGGCGGCAGCCGCACCTGCCGCGGGCCCTGCTCGGTCGCCAGCCAGAACGCGACTTCCGTGCCGGCCGGCGTATCGCGCCAGTGCCGGGTCAGGACGAACCCTTGCAGTAACTCCACCATCGACCCCGAATCTCTCGCATCCGCCGATTCTACCCGGCCCGCCCTGGGAACGCCGGCATCTTCGGTCAGCCGGCAGCAGCCAGGCGCTTGTAGAAATAGGTGGTGGGACAGGGCGTGCCGTCCGGCATCAGGGCGTAGTCCGGAATTTCCCCGACCCGTGTCCAGCCGGTCTTCAGGTACAGCCGTTCGGCGGCGCTGCCGCTGACCGTGTCCAGCACCAGCAGGGACTTGCCGCAGGCCCGGGCGAGCCGGTCCAGCTCGCCCATCAGCGCCTCGCCGATGCCGCGCCGACGCGCACGCCGGTGCACCAGCATCTTCGCCACGTCGGCGCGGTGCGGCTGGTTCGGCGGTTGGTCGAGGAGCAGTTGCACGGTACCGACGATCCGCCCCTCCGCTTCCGCCACCAGCAGCAGGCGTTCGTCGCCCGCCACGCTCTCGCCGACGCCGTGCCAGAAGGCCAGCGCCCGCTCCCGCGGCAACGGCCACATGAAGCTGACCGAAGCCCCACCTTCCACGCAGTCCAGCAGTACCTCGGCCAGTTCGTCCAGGCGCGCCAGGATCTCCTCGCCAGCCAGGCGGCGAATCGTCGGTTCGGTCATCGCGGGCAAGCTCCAATGCAAGGTCGAATTTCCAATATATTGGACAGTGACTATCATGGACGAGAAAAATCCGCCAGGGCCACCCATGGATATCGACGAACTGATTGCCCGACGCCTAGCCGCCCTGCGCAAGGAGCGCGAGCTGACCCTCGCCCAGCTGGCCGAACGCTGCGCGGTGAGCAAGGCGATGATCTCGCGCATCGAGCGCAACCAAAGCAGCCCCACCGCCAGCGTCCTCGGCCGTCTCGCCAGCGGCCTGGGGGTCGCCCTCTCCGAGCTGCTCGGCGACACGCAGGCGCCGGCAGAACCGCTCTGCCGGCGCGCGCAGCAGGAAGTGTGGGAAGACCCGGCCAGCGGCTACCGCCGCCGCCAGGTCGGCGCTCGCGATCCGCGCAGCGGCTGCGAAATGGTGGAAGTGGAGATCCCGGCGAACGCCCGCCTCGACTATCCCCGCTGGGGCGGCCGGCCCTACCGGCAGCGCCTGTGGCTGGTCGAGGGTGCGCTGCGGGTGGATTACGGCGAGCAGTCGTTCCACCTGCAACGCGGCGACCGCCTGGACTTCGGCGTCGACCGCGCGGTGACCTTCGCCACCGCCGGGCAAGCCTGCCGCTACCTGCTGGTGATCCTCCACGACTAGTCGTGCGGCTTTTTCCGCCGGCGCTCCGGCGACCAGTCGAGGGCGCCGACCCGGTGCAGGTAGAACAGTCCGACCAGCAGCAGGGAGACGAACAGCGTCGCCTCGACGAAACCCGGCCAGCCATTCTCCCGCAGCGACACCGCCCAGAGGTAGAGGAACGGCATCTCGATGCCGAAGATCACGAACAGCATGGCGACCAACGCGTACTTGACCGAGAAGCGCAAGCGCGACGAGCCGGTGGAATCAACCCCCGACTCGAACGGCAGGTTCTTCGCCCGGCCATGCGACCGGCCGCCCAGCACCCGGCCCAACCCCAGCATGAGCAGGCAAAGGGCGAGCGCGCCGAAGAGGTAGGCGAGCAAGGCCCAGGTCGCGGGAGCGAAGGATGCGTACATGGTGGTCACCCCTCAGCCCTGGCGGGTCGCCAGCTTGAGAATGACGATGCCGGCCACGATCAGCCCCACCGCCAGCAGCCGCAACGGGCTCGGGCTTTCGCCGAAGAGCAGGATGCCCAGGGCGAAGGCGCCGACCGCACCGATGCCGACCCAGATGGTATAGGCCGTGCCGAGGGGCAGGGTTTTCATGGAAACGGCCAGCAGGCCGAAGCTGAGGATCATGAACAGCAGGGTGACCAGGCTCGGCCACAGGCGGGTGAAGCCGGCCGACTCCTTCATGGCCGTGGCCCAGACGATTTCGAAGACACCGGCGAGCAAGAGATAGATCCACGCCATTTTCAGCCTCTCTGCAGGGTCGTCCCCGCGCAATGAAAGAGGGAAAACGGGTCGTCCCGCTTCCGGCTGAAAGTGCGTGCCGCCCGGGCGGGCGTCAGTCACCGACGGCAGCGATCCTAGCGCGTTGCCGATGGCGGGTGAACGCCTGCGCCGACGGAGTTGTTTCGCCGCGTTTCCGCGCCGCGCCCGCCGGGACGCTCGGCAGGATTGATCTAGACTTTCGCAGGATCGTGCAAGGCGTCCGTTTCGTCCTTCGCGCACACTTCGCCCGATGCATCCCTGCCTGATAAGAGATAACGCCCTGCCCGGGCCTTTCCGTGGAGAATCAGCATGCCCACCTCGCTCGTCCTGAACGGCAAGAACGTCACCCTCGACGTCGATCCCAACATGCCCCTGCTCTGGGCCATCCGGGAAAGCGCCGGCCTGCACGGCACCAAGTTCGGCTGCGGCATGGCCCAGTGCGGCGCCTGCACCGTGCAGCTGGACGGCACCGCGGTACGTTCCTGCGTGCTGCCGGTCTCCGCGGTCGCCGGCAAGCGCGTCACCACCATCGAGGGTATCCAGAGCAAGCCCGGCAAGGCCGTGCAGGACGCCTGGGTCAAGCTCCAGGTACCGCAGTGCGGCTACTGCCAGTCCGGCCAGATCATGTCCGCCACCGCGCTGCTGGAGCAGAACGCCAGCCCCAGCGACGCCGACATCGATGCCGCGATGAACGGCAACATCTGCCGCTGCGCCGCCTATGTGCGGATCCGCGCCGCCATCCACGAAGCCGCCGACACCCTGAAGGCCTGACGCCATGAACAGCAAGATCGATCTGAGCAACGCCCTGCCCGGCTCGCGCCGCGGCTTCCTCAAAGGCGCCGCGGTGGTCGGCCTGACCATCGGCTTCCAGTGGAGCGGAGCCCGGCGCGCCCTCGCCGCGGCCCTGCCGGACGCCGGCTTCGCGCCCAACGCCTTCCTGCGGATCGCCCCGGACGACAGTGTCACGGTGATCGCCAAGCACGTGGAGATGGGCCAGGGCGCCTATACCGGTATCGCCACCATCGTCGCCGAGGAACTCGACGCGGACTGGAGCAAGGTCCGCGTGGAAAGCGCGCCCGCCGACGCCAAGCGCTACGCCAACCTGGCCTTCGGCACCATGCAGGGCACCGGCGGCAGTTCGGCGATGGCCAACTCCTGGATGCAATTGCGCGAGGCCGGGGCCAAGGCGCGCGCGATGCTGGTCGAGGCCGCCGCCCGCCAGTGGCAGGTACCAGCCGCCGAACTGCGTACCCGCGACGGCTTCGTCGAACATCCGGCCAGCCAGCGCAAGGCCAGCTACGGTTCGCTGGCCGCTGCGGCGGCGGAACTGCCGGTGCCGGAAAAAGTGCAATTGAAGGATCCCAAGGACTTCCGCCTGATCGGTCACCAGGCGCCGCGCGTCGACGTTCCCGGCAAGACCGACGGCAGTGCGCAATTCACCCTCGACGTCAGCCTGCCCGGCATGCTGGTCGCCCTGCTCCAGCGCCCGCCGCTGTTCGGCGCCACGGTGAAATCGTTCGACGCCACGGCGACCAGGGCGATTCCGGGGGTGGTCGAGGTGGTCCAGGTGCCGCACGGCGTGGCGGTGGTCGCCAAGGGCTTCTGGGCGGCGAAGCAAGGCCGCGACGCGCTCAAGGTCGAGTGGGACGAGAGCAAGGCCGAGAAGCGTGGTTCCGAGGCGCTGATGGCGGAGTACCGCAAGCTCGCCGAGCAACCCGGCAAGCCCGCGCGCAGGGACGGCGACGCCGCCAAGGCGGTGGCCGGGGCGACCCGCAGGATCGCCGCCAGCTACGAGTTCCCGTTCCTTGCCCATGCGCCGATGGAGCCGCTGGACGCGGTGGTCAGGCTGACCGCCGACAGCTGCGAGATCTGGGCCGGCGACCAGTTCCAGACCGTCGACCAGGGCAACGCGGCGCGCACCGCCGGGCTGAAGCCGGAGCAGGTGAAGATCAATACGCTCTACGCCGGCGGCAGCTTCGGCCGGCGCGCCAACGCCTGGTCGGACTATATCGTCGAGGCGGTATCGATCGCCAAGGCGCTGGGCGCCAACGGCGTGCCGGTGAAGTTGCAATGGACCCGCGAGGACGACATCCACGGCGGCTTCTACCGGCCGATGTACTACCACCGGCTCGAAGCCGGGCTCGACGCCGACGGCAAGCTGGTCGGCTGGCAACATCGCATCGTCGGCCAGTCGATCCTGGAAGGCACGCCGTTCGCCGCGGTGATGGTCAAGGACGGCGTCGACGCCACCTCGGTGGAAGGCGCCGCCAACCTGCCCTATGCGGTGCCCAATGTCTCGGTCGAGCTGAGCACCACCCAGGTCGGCGTGCCGGTCCTGTGGTGGCGGGTGGTCGGCAGCTCGCACACGGTCTACGCGGTGGAGGCGTTCATCGACGAGGCGGCGCAGGCCGCCGGCAAGGACCCCTATCTGTTCCGCCGCGACCTGCTGGCAGAGCAGCCGCGCCTGCGCGGCGTGCTCGAACTGGCCGCGGAAAAGGCCGGCTGGGACCCATCCAGGCCGCTGCCCGCCGGGCGCGGGCGCGGGATCGCGGTGACCGAGGCATTCAAGACCTTCGTCGCCCAGGTGGTCGAGGTCTCGGTGGACAAGGACGGCAAGCTGAAGGTCGAGCGGGTGGTCTGTGCGGTGGACTGTGGCATCCCGATCAACCCGGACGTGATCGCCGCGCAGATGGAGGGCGGCATCGGCTTCGGCCTCGGCGCGATCCTGCACAGCGCGATCACCCTGAAGGACGGCAAGGTCGAGCAGAACAACTTCGACGGCTACCAGGTGCTGCGGATCGCCGAGATGCCCAAGGTCGAAGTGCACATCGTGCCCTCCGGCGAAGCGCCCACCGGGGTCGGCGAACCCGGCGTGGCGCCCATCGGCCCTGCGCTGGCCAATGCGATCTTCGCCGCCACCGGGCAACGCCTGTACAACCTGCCCTTCCCCACCTCCTTCGCCAAGGCCTGAGCGAGACGCACGCCGGCAGCTCCACGGCTGCCGGCGCGGCGCGGGCGGCCCTCCGAGGATCGCCGCCGACCATACGGGTCCCCCCGGTGTCGCGCCGATTTGCCTCCGCCCGGCGTCGGGCGCAGACTTCAGCGTCCATTCGCGTAGCCAAGCATGACCGAGCCTCTCCCTTCTTCGTCCCTGGGCCCCGCCCTGCGTCGCTGGCGCCTGCTGCATCGGGTCAAGCAAACGCATGCCGCCGAATTGCTCGGCGTGGCGCAATCGACCATCTCGCGCTGGGAGTCCGGTACCCAGGCGCTGCTGGTGGAGGAACGGGCACGCCTGGAGCGTCTGCTCGGCGCCCGCCTGGAAGCCGCCGCCGACAAGGCACTGGCCCGCCTGGTCGAGGCCAACCCGCAACCCGTGCACCTGATCTGCGACCTCACCCATCGCCTGTTGGCCTGTTCGCCGGCACGCGCCGCGCAATTCGGCGTGCCTCTCGGCGAACTGCTCGACCGTTCGCTGTGGCCCTATTGCAGCGAGGAAATCCTCCGCCAGGAAGCCACCCTCGAGGAACTCGGCTGGCGCGAACTGCTGGCACCGCCGGCGCTGGAGTTCGCCAGCGGAGCGAACGCCTCGGCCATCGTGCCGATCCGACGCAGCCGTTGCCGCTGGACCCGCATGACCCTCTCGGATGGACGCGCGGTACGCCTGGTGGAAACCCTCTGAACGTCGCCGCGGATATTTTATCCATGGACCTTCAGCACCGCCGCGCCTAGGCTTGCAGGCTCGTTTCACCGGTAGCGGAGCCCGCGCCATGTCCCTCGAACTGCTGAGCAACCGCCTCGAATTCCTCCGCGAAGCCGAACGCCTGAAAGACGTCCTGCGCTCCGCGCACACCTCCTCCGGCCGCCCGGAAAGCACCGCCGAACATAGCTGGCGGCTTTGCCTGATGGCACTGGCCTTCGAGGACCAACTGGCCGGCCTGGACCTCGGCAAGGTTCTGCGCATGTGCGTGGTCCACGACCTCGGCGAAGCGATCCACGGCGACATCCCCGCCGTCGAGCAAGCGGCGCACCCGGACAAGGGCGAACAGGAACGCGCCGACCTGTTGCAGCTGACCCGTCATCTGGACACGCCACTGCGCGATCGCCTGCTCGCCCTGTGGGACGAATACGAGCGCGGCGAGACCGCCGAAGCCCTGGCAGTGAAAGCGCTGGACAAGCTGGAAACCCTGCTCCAGCACACCCAGGGCGATAATCCGGCGGACTTCGACTATGCCTTCAACCTCGACTACGGCCGTCGCTATACCGACCGCGCACCGCTGTTCAAGACCCTGCGCGAGCTACTCGACGCCAGGACCCGACAGCGCCTCGCAGCTCGGCGCGACGCCTAGCGTGCGCCCACCCGGGCAGCGTTACCAGCGCCACCGCCTACGTAGCTCGCCATGGCTACAGGGAAGCGGCTGGCACGTTTCCCACCGACCGGGGCCTGTCCTGCACGCCTCAGTAAAGGCGCGCCTTGATCAGCGGCCGCAGCAGGTAGTTGAGCACGCTGCGCTTGCCGCTGAGGATGTCCACCTCGGCGACCATCCCCGGAATGATCGGCAATACCTCCTCGCCGCGCTTCAACTGGCTGCCATCGGTCTTGATCAGCACCTGGTAGTAGGACTCCTTGCCATGCGGGGTGTCCTCCTCGATGGTGTCGGCGCTGATCTGCTCCAGGGTGCCCTTGAGGTCGCCGTAGATGGTGTAGTCGTAGGCGGTGATCTTCACCTTGGCCGGCATGCCGGGAACCAGGAAGGCCACGTCGCGCGGCTTGATCTTCGCCTCCACCAGCAGACGCTCCTCTACCGGGATCACTTCCATGATCGGCTCGCCGGGCTGGATCACCCCGCCGCGGGTGTTGATCAGCACGGTGTTCACCCGCCCGCGCACCGGCGACAGGATCTCGGTGCGGCGCAACTGGTCCTGGCGCTGCTGGACGATCGGTTCCAGGGCGCTGAGATCGGCCTTGCGCTGGGCGCGCTCGGTATAGGCATCCTGGAAATAGGTGCTTTTCAGCTCGGTCAGCTTGCCGCTGAGGGTGGCGATGTCCTGGCTCAGCTTGAGCGCCTCCATCTGGCTCACCGCACGCTTGGCCACCAGCGGGCGAACCAGGTCGAGCTGGCTCTGCGCCAGGTGGATCTGCCGCTGGATCGCCTGGGTGCCCTCCACCAGTTTGTCGCGGCGCGACTTGAACAGCTCGCGTTCGGAACGCGCCAGCGGCCCCTCGGGATCGACGTCCGGCGGGAACTCGATGCTCTTCTTGCCGAGCACCTCGGCGTCGAGCCGGGCAATGGCCGCGCGCAGCACGCTGGCCTGGTTCGCCGACTCCTGGAAGTTGGTGAGGAAGCGCGTCTCGTCGAGGCGCACCAGCGGCTGGCCGACTTCCACCAGGTCGCCCTCCTTCACCAGCAGGCGGTCGAGGATGCCGCCCTCCAGGCTCTGGATCTTCTGGATGCGACTGAACGGCACGACCCGGCCGTCGCCGCGGGTCACCTCGTCCAGTTGCGCCCAGGCCGCCCAGCCGATGAACAGCAGCACGCAACCGAGCAGGGTCCAGAGCAGCGGCCGGTAGACCGGGTGGGTAGCCGCCAGCAACGGGTCGGCCAGTTGCCGGCGCAGGGCGGCGGCGTCGCGTTCAGAGTCCATGGTTGCCTCCTTCGGCGGCCTGCGGTGCCTGTACCTGGTTGCCCTGCACCACCTGCTCCAGCGGGCCGTCCATGATCACCCTGCCCTGGCGCAGGACCACCGCACGCTCGACCAGGGCGAGCATGCTTTTCTTGTGGGTGGTGATGACCAGGGTGCGCTTGCCCAACCATTGCTGCAGGTAGTCGATGACCTGTTTCTCGCTGCCCTGGTCGAAGGCCGCGGTCGGCTCGTCGAGCAGCAGGATCGGAGGGTCCTGTAGCAGCACCCGGGCCAGCCCGACGGCCTGGCGCTGGCCGCCGGACAGGCTGGCATTGCCCTGGATCGGCATGTCCAGCCCCAGCGGGTGGCCGCGGACGAAGGCGCCCAGGCCGACCCCGTCGAGGGTCTCCAGCAGTTCCTCGTCGCCCAGCGCGGCGTTCTCCAGGTTGAGGTTGTCGCGCAGGCTGCCATGGAACAGCGCCACGTCCTGCGGCAGGTAGCCGATACCGCGCTGGCGGTCGGCCGGGTCGATCTGGGTCAGGCTGACGTCGTCCAGCAGCAGGCGTCCCGCCTGCGCGTCGAGCAGGCCGCTGAGCAGGCGCAGCAGGGTCGACTTGCCGGCGCCGTTGCCGCCGAGCAGCGCCACCCGCTCGCCGGCGCGGATGTTCAGGGCCTGCACGTCGACCACCGGCGGGCTGTCGCCGTGGGCCAGGCGCACGCCCTCCAGGCGGTAATGTCCCTGCAGGCGCTCCTTGTGCACGAAGCGCTTGCCCTGGGGGCGCTCCTGCTCGGCGCTCATCAGTTGGTCGAGGCCTTCCATCGCCACCTTGGTGTGCTGCCAGCGACCGAGGATGCCGGCCGCCTGCGACAGCGGTGCGATGGCCCGCGAGGCGAGGATCGAGCAGGCCACCAGGCCGCCGACGGTCATCGCGCCCTCGCTGATCCGATAGACGCCGAAGACCACCACGCCGACGTAGCAGAGCTGCTGGACGATGCTCGCCGAGTAGCTCAGGGTCGAGGCCAGGGTATGGGTCTTCATCGCCGTGCCGGCCAGTTCGCCGGTCAGGGTTTCCCATTGGTGCAGGCAGCGGCCTTCGGCGCGGGTCGCCTTGACCGTCTCCAGGTGCTCGAAGGCTTCCAGCAGCACGCCGTTCTTCATCGCCCCTTCGCGCAGGTTCTGCCGCGACAGGTGGCCGAGCAGGCGCTGGGTCAGCAGCCCCGGCAGGATCATCAGCACGCAGGCCACCAGCGGCACCCAGACCACATGGCCGCCGATCACGGCGATGATCAGCAGGAAGATCGCCACGAACGGCAGGTCGCTGATCAGCGCCGCGCTGGACGAGGTGAAGAACTCGCGCACCGACTCGAACTCCCGCACCTGGGTACTGAAGGCGCCCATCGACGCCGGCTTGGCGGCGACCCGGGTGCTCAGCACGCGGGAGAACAGCAGGGTCGAGAGTTGCAGGTCGAGGCGCTTGCCGAGCACGTTGAGCAGGTGGCCGCGCATGATCCGCAGGACCCCGTCGAGGACGATCGCCAGGGCCACGCCGCTGGCGAGGATCCACAGGGTGTCGAACGCCGCGTTGGGCACCACGCGGTCGTAGACCTGCATGGCGAACAGTGCCGAGGCGACCGCCAGGACGTTGGCCACCAGCGCCGCGGCGGTGACCTCGGCGTAGGAACGCCAGAGCCGCTTGAGCGGGCCGAAGAACCAGTGCTCGGGCAAGGCGCTGGCGTAGTCGCCGACCCGCCCGTCCGGCCGGTAGCGACACTTGGCGAAGATCGCCGTGCCACTGTACAGCGCTTCCAGCTCGGCCAGCGGCATCCTCTGGCTTCCGCCGTCGCTCTGCGGCACCAGCACCTCGGCGTGCTCGCCGTCGTTGCCCACCAGCACCAGGGCGCGGCCGTCGTCGAGCAGCAGCAGGGCCGGCAGCAGGTAGCGGTCGATCCGGCGCAACGGCTGGCGGGTGACCTGGGCGGTGATGTCGGCGCGGCGCAACGCGCGGGCCACCAGGTGCAACGGCAGGCGACCGTGCTCCAGCGGCATGCCGTCCACCAGTTCGGCGTCGCCGAGTGGCCGGCCGAGCTGCCGGCAGAGCAGCAGCAGGCCCTGGCGCAACGGGTCGACGATGGGGTCGTGGTTGAGGATCACGACGTTATCCGGGGTTTTCTCAGCTTCCATGATTCAGCCGGTTCTCCAATAGCGGACCCAACAGGCCGACTTGCGCGGCCGCCCGATACTCGATGCGCTTGCGTTCGATCCGCAGGTTGATCAGTTGCCGCTCTGCCTCGAACCGCTCGCGCTGCACGTTGAGCAGGTCGATCACGTCGCGCCGGCCAACCTCGAACTGTTCGCGATACAACTCGCCGACCTGCTCCGACTCGGTCACCTGCTGGGTCAGCGACTGTTCCCGCCAGCGCAGCGTGTCGCCGTTGTCGAAGAGGTTCTGCAGTTGCCGGCGGATGTCGCGCTGCATCGCGTCGGCGCTCCATTTCGCCGATTCCAGGCGCTGCTGCGCGGCGGTCGGCCGGCGGAAGTTGGAAAGCCCCTGGAAGGTGTCCATGCGGAAGCGCAGGGATACCACCGAGTCGCTTTCCGGATGCCCGCCGATCTCCCGGCGCAGCGCGCTGGCCTCCAGGTTCAGTTGCGGCAGCAGCGACGCCTTGGCCTCGCGGACCTCGGCCTCGGCGACATTGGCGTCCTCCAGGGCCTTGCGCTGCAAAGGCGATTCGCGGATCACCCGCGCCATATCGCTGGCCGCCAGGTAGCGTTGCAGCGACATCGGCTCGGGCTCCACCAGGTCGGCGGGCTCCTGGCCGACCAGGATCGCGTACTGGTTGCGCGCGTCCTGCAGGTTGCCCTTCTCCAGCGACAACTGCTCCTGGGCCCGCGACAGTTCCAGATTGGCGCGATCCAGCTCGCTGCGGTCGGCGTAGCCGTCGCCGCCGCGCGCCTGGGTCATCTCGCGGATGCCGTCGAGGCGCTGGATGTGTTCGCGCACCACCTCCACCCGGCGCTCCGAGGCGAGCACGTCGAGGTAGGTCTCGACGATATCCAGCGCCGCGTCGTCGCGCGCCACCAGCACCGCCTCGGACAGCTTGCGCTGGGTCGCGCTGGCGCTGTCGACCTTGCTCGTCACCCGCCCCCAGTCGTACAGCATCTGCGACGCGGTGAGATCGTAGACGATCTCGCCGAAGTCGAACTCCTGCGGCCCTCCGGACATCGTCACGGAGGGGTAGTACCCCCCTTTGGCCATCTCCACCTCGGTGCCTGCGCGGTCCGCTTCGGCCATCGCGGATCGTACTTCCGGGTGGATCGCCAGCCCTGCCCTGACCGCCTGGTCGAGGGGCATGGCCGACGCGAACATCGGCAGGCCCAGGGAAAGGAGCCAGATGGCTCCCTTCCCATGCCGCCGTCCCTTGCGCGCGTACTGCCTGCGCCCGCGCATCAGACCACGACCTGTACCGTGTTGTCCTCGATCAGCAGGGTGGTACTGCCGAAGGTGTAGACGTCGTAGGTAATGCCGTTGATCAGTTGCGTGGTACCGGTATTCACCGCGCCCACCACGTTCAGGGTGTCGTTGTTCTCGCCGGTGATCTGCAACGTGTTGTTGGCATCGGTGATGGCATCCACCTCCGCCGCGGTCAGGGTCAGCACGCTACCCGAGTCGCCCTTGCCGAGGTCGATGCGCTCGAGGTTGGTGAGCGTGCCGACGCCGACGGCGTTGTAGTCGAGGTCGATGCCGTTGGCCAGGACCAGGGTGTCGAACCCGGCGCCGCCATCGATGCTGACGAAATCGGTCGCGGTGATCTGGATGGTGTCGTTGCCGTTGCCGGCCACCACGTGATCGCCGGTGCCCACGTTGAAGATCAGGTCGCTGCCGTCGCCGCCGTTGATGTGCTCCGAACTGCCGTTGGCGCCGGACAGCACGTCGTCGCCGGAAGTACCGTTGACATCGATCTGGCCGATATTGAGCGACAGTCCGTTGGGGGTCAGGGTGATCCCGTAGGCGGCGCTGTCGTTGCCGTTGCTGTCGGTGGACACCAGGTTGAACGAGATCTGCGAGCCGAGGTTGAGGATGTCGGTGATGTTCAGCCCCAACTGGGTGAGGATGGTCGGGCTCAGCAGGTTCAGCGAGAAGTTGCCGGACGAGTCCGCCTGGATCGGCAGCAATTCGACGTTCAACGCCGGGGTGATGACCCGGATCACCACGCTGGAGTTGGGCTCGGTGGTGCCGCTGAAACCGAAACGCGGGTTCAGCGGGTTGAGGCTGACGTCGAGGCCGAAGTTACCGATGGTCACCGGTTGCTCGATGCTGGTGCCGATGCCGATGCTCGCCGTGTTGCTCGGGTTGCCGGCCGGGTCGCGACCGACCACCGACACCTGGGCATTGAGCAACTGGTCCCAACTGAAGTCGACGTCCAGATCGGTGAGCAGGTTCAGCGACGCCAGCCCGCTGTTGTCGGCGGTCACCGTGGCGGTGGCGGTCGCCCCGCCGATGTCGACGGTGACCGTCAGCTCGGTGCCCGGCTCCGCCGAAATGGTCAGGATGTTGCCGGCCAGGGACAGCACCGGGGTCGCCGGCGGAATGGTGTCGATGGTGAACGGCACCGGGGTCGACGCGGTGCCGCCGTTGATGTCGGCGGTGACGGTCGAGGCGCCCTCCGGGAACGGGCCCATGCCGCCGGGAGGCGTCAGGGTCAGGGTCAGGTTGCCGGCGGCGATGTCGCCGGCGGTGAGGGTATGGCTGACCTCGGCCTCGTAGCCGTTCTGCCCGGCGAACTTGACCGTGACCACCTGGCCGACCTGCATGGTCGGACGGACCGTCACATCGACCTGGATGCCGTCGCCGATCTCCGCGGCGTTGATCCAGGTATCGGCGGCTTCCGGCACGCTGATGGTCGGCGGCGCCAGGTCCGGCGCGTTGATGGTGGCCGGCCCGCTGACGTTGCCGGCGGCGTCCACGGCGACCCCGGCGATCAGCTCGCCGGTGATCAGCGGCGGCGCGAACGGCAGGCTGAAGTTGCCGGCGCCGTCGACGGTGACCGTGATCGGGTTGGCGGTGTCGCCGTTGACCACGATACGCACCTGGCTGTTCGGCTCGGCGGTGCCGGTCAGCAGCGCGCCGTCGGCGCTGATGCTCAGCAGCGGAGCGGATGGCGCCACCGAGTCCACCGTGGTGCTGGCCGGACCGCTGGCGTTGCCCGCGGCGTCCTCGGCGACGGCGTTGATCACCGTACCGTTGGCCAGCGGCGTGCCGGGGGTGAAGGTCCAGTTGCCGCTGCCGTCGGCGGTGGTCTCGCCGATCGGGTTGCCGTTGCCATCGGTGAGGATCACCTTGGCGCCGACCTCGGCGGTCCCGGTGATCACGCTGCCGTTGCTGGCATTGATCACCGGCGTGGCCGGAGCCACCGTGTCCACCGTGGTGCTGGCCGGGCCGCTGGTATTGCCGGCCGGGTCCTGGGCCACGGCGTTGACCACCGTGCCGTTGGCCAGCGGCGTGCCCGGCGTGAAGCTCCAGTTGCCGCTACCGTCGGCAAGGGTCTGGCCGATCGGGTTGCCATTGCCATCGGTGAGGATCACCCGGACGCCGGGTTCGGCGGTGCCGCTGAGTTCGACACCATTGCTCGGGTCGATCACCGGAGTGGCCGGAGCCACCGCGTCCACCGTGGTGCTGACCGGACCGCTGGTGTTGCCGGCGGCGTCCTGGGCCACCGCGTTGATCACCGTGCCGTTGGTCAGCGGTGTGCCCGGAGTGAAGCTCCAGTTGCCGCTGCCATCGGCGGTGGCCTGCCCTATCGGGTTGCCGCCGCCATCGGTGAGGATCACCGTGGCGCCGGCTTCGGCGGTACCGCTGATCACCGTACCGTTGCTCGGATCGAGCACCGGGGTGGCCGGGGCTACCGAGTCCACCGTGGTGCTGGCCGGGCCGCTGGTGTTGCCGGCGGCGTCCTGGGCCACCGCATTGACCACCGAGCCGTTGGCCAGCGGTGTGCCCGGGGTGAAGCTCCAGTTGCCGCTGCCATCGGCAGTGGCCTGGCCGATCGGGTTGCCGCCGCCGTCGGTGAGGATCACCGTGGCGCCGGCTTCCGCGGTACCGGCGATCACGCTGCCGTTGCTCGGGTTGACCACCGGGGTGGCCGGGGCCACCGCGTCCACCGTGGTGCTGGTCGGGCCGCTGGTATTGCCGGCCGGATCCTGGGCCACCGCATTGATCACCGTGCCGTTGGCCAGCGGCGTGCCCGGGGTGAAGCTCCAGTTGCCGCTGCCATCGGCGGTGGCCTGGCCGATCGGGTTGCCGCCGCCATCGGTGAGGATCACCGTCGCACCGGCTTCCGCGGTACCGCTTATCTCGGTGCCGTTGCTCGGATCGATCACCGGCGCCGCCGGGGCCACGCCATCCACCGTGATCACCGCCGGCGCACTGTCGACATTGCTTGGGCTGCGCGCCACCACGTTGACCACCGTGCCATCCGGCAGCGGGATGCCTGGAGTGAAGGACCAGTTGCCGCTGCCGTCGGCGGTGACCTGGCCAATCGGGTTGCCGTTGCCATCGGTGATGATGATGGTGTTGCCGGCGTCCGCGGTGCCGCTGATCACCGAGCCGTTGCTCGGATCCACCTGCGGGATCGACGGCAGTGAGGAATCCACCGTCGTGGTAGCGGGAGCGCTGGTATTGCCGGCGGCGTCGCTCGCGGTCACGTTGACCACGGTGCCGTTGGGCAGTTGCGAGCCGGGCGTGAAGCTCCAGTTGCCGCTGCCATCGGCGGTGGTCTGGCCGATCGGGTTGCCGTTGCCGTCGGTCAAGGTCACGGTGCTGCCCGGCTCGGCGGTACCGTTGAGCAGGTTGCCGTTGCTCGGATTGACCACAGGCGTGTTCGGCGCCACCGCGTCCACGGTAGTGCTGCCCTGCGGGCCGGTATTGCCCGCAGGGTCCTGGGCCACGGCGTTGACCACCGTGCCGTTGGCCAGCGGCGTGGCGGGCGTGAAGGTCCAGTTGCCGCTGCCGTCGGCGGTGGTTTCGCCGATCGGGTTGCCGTTGCCGTCGGTGAGGATCACCTTGGCCCCGGCCTCCGCGGTGCCGCTGATGGTCGTGCCGTTGCTCGGATCGATCACCGGCGCCGGCGGCGCCACCGCGTCCACCGTGGTGGCGGCCTGCGGGCCGGTATTGCCGGTCGGGTCGGTGGCCGTGGCGACGATCACCGTGCCGTTGGCCAGCGGCGTGCCCGGCGTGAAGCTCCAGTTGCCGCTGCCGTCGGCGGTGACCTGCCCTATCGGGTTGCCGCCGGCATCGGTGAGGGTCACGGTGGCACCGGCCTCGGCGGTGCCGCTGATGACGACGCCGTTGCTCGGGTTGATCACCGGCGCCGGCGGCGCGCTGGAATCGACGGTCACCGTCGCCGGCGGGCTGCTGTTACCGGCGGCGTCCTCGGCCACCACGTTGACCACAGTACCGTTGGCGATCGGCGTGGACGGGGTGTAGGTCCAGTTGCCGCTGCCGTCGGCGGTGACCTCGGCGATCGGATTGCCGTTGCCGTCGGTGAGAATCACCGTGCTGCCCGGTTCCGCAGTGCCGCTGAGGCTGCTGCCATTGCTCAGGTTGACGGTCGGCGTGGCCGGCGCGATGGCGTCCACGGTAGTGCTGCCCTGGCCGCCAGTATTGCCGGCCGGGTCGGTAGCGGTGGCGTTGACCACGGTTCCATCCGCCAGCGGCGTGGACGGGGTGAAGCTCCAGTTGCCGCTGCCGTCGGCGGTGACCTGCCCGATCGGATTGCCGCTGCCATCGGTCAGGGTCACCGTGGCGCCCGGTTCGGCGGTGCCGCTGATCTCCGCGCCGTTGCTCGGATTGACCACCGGCGCGGCCGGCGCCACCGAGTCCACGGTGGTGCTGGCCGGAGCGCTGGTATTGCCGGTCGGGTCGCTGGCCGTGGCGTTGACCACGGTGCCGTTGGGCAACGGCGTGCCCGGTGTGAAGCTCCAGTTGCCGCTGCCGTCGGCGGTGACCTGGCCAATCGGGTTGCCGTTGCCGTCGGTCAGGGTCACGGTGGCGCCCGGCTCGGCGGTGCCGCTGAGCGTGGTGCCGTTGCTCGGGTTGACCACTGGCGTGGCCGGTGCCACGGCGTCCACGGTGACGCTGGCCGGCGAACTGGCGTTGCCGGACGGGTCGGTAGCCGTGGCGTTGACCACCGTGCCGTTGGGCAACGGTGTGCTCGGGGTGAAGGTCCAGTTGCCGCTGCCGTCGGCGGTGACCTGCCCTATCGGGTTACCGTTGCCGTCGGTCAGGGTCACGCTACTGCCCGGCTCGGCGGAGCCGCTGAGGGTCGTACCGTTGCTCGGATCGACGGTGGGCGTGGCCGGCGCGACGGCATCCACGGTAACGCTGGCCGGCGGACTGCTGTTGCCGGCGGCATCTCTGGCCACCACGTTGACCACGGTACCGTCCGGCAGCGGGGTGGACGGCGTGAAAGACCAGTTGCCGTTGGCATCGGCGGTGGTCTGGCCGATCGGATTGCCATTGCCGTCGGTCAGGGTCACGCTGCTGCCCGGTTCGGCAGTCCCGCTGAGTTCGCTGCCGTTGCTCGGCTCGACCACCGGCGCGCTCGGCGCCACGCCGTCGACGGTGATGGAGGTCGCCGGGCTGCTGTTGCCGGCGGCGTCCCTGGCCACCACATTGACCACGGTGCCATCCGGCAGTTGGCTACCGGGGGTGAAGCTCCAGTTGCCGTTGGCATCGGCGCTGGTCTGGCCGATCGGATTGCCGTTGCCGTCGGTGATCACGATGGTCACGCCCGCTTCCGCCGTACCACTGAGGACGCTGCCGTTGCTGGCATTGACCTGGGGCGCGTCGGGGAAGTCAGGGGCTTCGGCGGTGACCGGGGTGCTGCTGTTGCCGGCCGGGTCGGTAACGATCACCGTCACCGTCTCGCCATTGGTCAGCGGCGGGTTCAGCGGAGCGGTGAAATTGCCGTTGGCATCGGCGATCACGGTGAGGTCCGGCTTGCCGTCGCCATTGGTATCGATGCCGACGCTCGCGCCGGCCTCGGCCTGGCCGCTGATGCTGCTGCCGTCAGGCGCTATCTTCAGGCCGCTGGCCGCCTTCGGCGGAGTGGTGTCCGGGGGCACCGAAGAACCGCCGCCGCCACCGCCGCCGCTGCTGTTGGAAATCGCCACCCCGGCGCCGATGGCCGCCGCACCGACCAGCAGCGCAGTCCCTGCGCTCATGCCACCGAGCACACCGGCGCCGGTCAGCGACTCGAAACCGGCCAGGCTTTCCTGCGGGATGTAGCCGGCCATCAGCGGCCCGTCGGCAGCGACCGGCGGCAGATCTACCGCCACCAGCTTGTCCTTGTCGGCCAGGAACAGTTGGCTGGAAGGCTGGCCTTCCGCATAGAAGTTGGCGATGCGGACGCTTTCCCCGGTCTTCAGCTGGACGATCAGGTCCGAACCGCTCTTCGAGTATCCCGCCACCGACTCCGGTGCGACATCGAGCGCGATATTACTGCTCTGGGAGAGTTTGAGTATCCCGTTTTCCGGAACCTCGACGGCAGCCGCAGAAGAAATACTCTGATCGATAGGGGTAACTTTCGCCTGGATCGACATTTCCGACATTCCTCTTGTCAAGCAGCGACCGAACGGCCGCACCATGTAATCCAGAAATAGCAGCTTTTAAATAAAAGGCGAGTCTGACTTTATATATAACGACTAAGAAAACCCCCATGAAAAATTCAATTTAGATAACCCCTGGAAAACATGCAGCCATTTAGCCATCACACGCCTATCTAATTGATAAACAATATATAATCAAAAAGTTATAATACTTTATAAACAACCCCCATCACCTGGCACGGCAAATCGACTAAATAACCCAGCGGGCAAATATCAGAACTCTACGATGCGTATTTCATAAAAAACCGGGAGAAATGAAATAGCACTTCCCGGCACCTCGTAGTTCGTCGGCGCGAGGCGACGGCAAGACGACCCCGACAGTTCCAACGGAAAGCATCGCCGGGCATCCCGCGAAGCGGCCTTCATCGTCCTGCAATCAAAGCGTCATCGTCACGATGCCAAGTTATCCAACCGATCCTCTCCCGCGAGCGACCATGCATCACGGTATCTCCCCGCCCCAGGACGCCGACCTGTTCGGCCTGATCTACGGTTTCCGTTTCCGCCCCGGCGAAGCGGGGCGGGAAATCGACTCGGCTACCGCCCTCGCCTGCCTGCGGCAGGCTCGCGAGGAGGCGCCGGACGAGTTCCTCTGGCTGCACCTGAACCTCGCCCATGCCGCCTGCGAGCGCTGGATGAAGAAGCATCTGGAACTGCCGGAGTATTTCTTCGAAAGCCTGCGCGAGGGGTCGCGCTCGACGCGCATCGAACACGTCGACTCGGCGCTGCTGGCAGTGGTCAACGACGTGGTCTTCAACTTCGGCCTGGTCTCTTCGGACGTGGCCACCCTGTGGGTCTGCGCCCGTGGCCGGCTGCTGGTCAGTGCACGAGCGCAACCGCTGCGCTCGGTGGACAAGCTGCGCTCTTCGGTGAAGCACGGCGAACCTTTCCGTTCGCCCCTGCAGTTGCTGATCCACCTGTTGCGCGACCAGGGCGACGTGCTGACCCAGATCGTCCGCGAAACCAGCGTCGCAGTGGACCGCATCGAGGACCAGCTACTGGCCCTGCGCCTCTCCGCCAACCGCGCCGACCTCGGCGCCATGCGGCGCGTGCTGGTACGCCTGCAACGCCTGCTGGCGCTGGAGCCCGGTTCGCTGCTGCGCCTGCTCAACCGACCGCCGGAATGGCTACAGGATGCCGACCTGCGTGAGCTGCGCGAAGCCACCGAGGAGTTCTCCCTGGTGATCAGCGACCTGACCGCCCTGGGCGAACGGATCAAGCTGCTGCAGGAAGAGATCGCGGCCAAGCTCAACGAACAGAACAACCGCATCCTCTTCACCCTGACCATGGTCACTGTGCTGGCCCTGCCGATCAACATCGTCGCCGGCTTCTTCGGCATGAACGTCGGCGGGATTCCCTTCGCCGACGATCCTGAAGGCTTCTGGATCATGCTCGTGCTGGTCGCCAGCTTCACCTTCCTCGCCGGCCGCTGGGCCTTCCGCAAGCGCGGCGACTATTGAGCGTGGACAACGCCGGCGGACAGTGGTTAGGTTGACCGACCACCGTCAGCCGGACCTTCCATGAGCCTTTCCCCCGCCGATCTCAAGCAACTCCAGGCCGCCAAGAACCTGCTGGAGAACCCTGGACTCACCGCGCAACTCACCAGCCTGCTGGGCACGCCGATCGAATACGGCCTGAAGAAGCTGCCGCGGAAGGTCAACGAGAAGCTCGGTTCGGTGATCGAGGGAGCGCTGCTGAAAGTCGCCCGCTCGGCCACCGCCACTCTCCAGGAAAACGCCAGCGGTCAACCGGCGAACCGCCTGCATACCCTCGGCGCCGCCGTTTCCGGTGGCGTCGGCGGCTTCTTCGGGCCGCTGGCGATGCTGGTCGAGGTGCCGGTCACCACCGGCATCATCTTCCGTTCCATCGCCGACATCGCGCGCAGCGAGGGCGAGTCGATCAGGGACATGGACACCCTGATGGCCTGTATCGAAGTCTTCGCCCTCGGCGGCAAATCCGCCTCGGACGACGCGTCGGAGTCCGGCTACTACGCGGTGCGTACGGCGCTGGCCCAGCAGGTCAAGGCGGCCGCCGACTTCCTCGGCAAGGACGCCGGCAGCAAGAAGGCCGCGCCCATGCTCCTGGCCCTGGTGCGCAAGGTCGCCGAGCGCCTGGGCGTGCAGTATTCGGAAAAGCTCGCGGCGCAGATCGTGCCCATCGTCGGCGCCCTCGGCGGCGCGGCGATCAACACGGTGTTCATGAACCATTTCCAGGCCATGGCGCGCGGTCACTTCGTCGTCCGCCGCCTGGAGCGCCACTACGGCAAGGATGTGGTTCGCGACGCCTACGCCCTGCTGCCACGGCGCGGCTGAGCATGCCGGCCCACGCGGTCAGCCTGGCGCCGGGCGCGGCGGCAGCGACGCGCCAGGTGTTCAGCGCCGTTTCGCTCGCGGCGGAGCCTCGCGCGGAGCCCGGCTGGAGCCGGGCCCCGCGCCGACTCAGAGCGCCAGGCCGGGGTTGTACAACGGGCGGAAAGCGCAATGGGTGGTGCCGGCGCTCTGGTTGTAGAAATAGTAGCGGCGACAGTCGTTGTCGTAGTTGCTGGTGCCGACGTTGATCCGGTACGGACCGAAGCTGGCTCCCTGCAGGGAAACGAAGGCGCCGTTGTAGAGCAGCGAGAAATGCAGGTGCGGTCCGGTGGAGCTGCCACCCTCGCAGAGCGCGGTGTTGATGTTGCTGGCATAGACGCCGAGCTTGGTGTCGGCGCTGACCTGCTGGCCGTTGCTCACCTGGATCTGGTCCATGTGGTAGTAGTTGGTCGCCCAGCCGCTGGGGTGGGTCACCCGTACCTGGCAGCGCGACAACACCCGTACCGTGCCGGCGTGGGCGGCGACCACGCTGTAGGTCGCACTGCCCCAGCGCGGCCAGTCGTAGGACGCATCGAAGGACGAGTACGGATAGCCCGAGCCGGTGTTCGAATGCGCTCCGTTGGGCTGCCAGGAATAGCCCTGGCGCCAGGGCAATTGCATCAGGTTGGATGGCGGCGCCAGCGCGGCCTTCGCCTGGAGTTGCCGGACCACGCGGTTGCGCGGCTGCAGGAGTTCCGCGGCCGGGGTGCCGAACAGGCGCTGGAAGGTCTGCGCGTAGGCGCCGAGCGGATTGCCGCCTTGCACGGCGGAGGCCTTCGCCCCCTCTCGCAACAGACCGAGCAGCGCGGCCGATGCCGCGTTCAGGCCGTCCTCGCCGACGGCCTTGCGCGCAGCCGCCTGGCGCAACTGGTATTCCTCGAAACCGTAGTAGCGCCGCGACAACTGCTGCAACACGTCGCGTACCTGGGCATCGAAGCCGCGTTTCGCCGACAGCCGCCCCAGCGGCGCCGCCAAGGCGCGCTCGTCCGGCGCACCCAACGGCCCGGACTGCATGACCATCAGGGTCAGCAACACTTTCGGGTTGATGCTGTAATAGCCGCTCCAGTGCTCCAGGTATTCGCTTTTGTCGCGCAGCGCCGGCGCGTTCAAGGCCAGATAGGCCTCGAGGTCGAACGCCTCGGCGTCGCGACCGTAGAGGAACAGTTCGTCATTCAGCGGCAGGGCCACGCTGGGCAATTGCAACTGGCCGAGTAGCTCCGCCGAATAGCGGAAGGCCGGCAGGCCATCGTCATGGGCGTTGGCCGTGCCGCCCACGGCGAGCGCCAGCAGGGCGAAGAGGAACGGCGAGCGCGGGCTCGCCAGGGCGCGGGATCTTTTGTGCTGCATGGGTAGCTCCTGGTCATCGAAGGGAAACCTTGAAAGCCAGCAGCCCGGCGACATCGCCTCCGACGGGATAGCCTGGTCCGCTCCGCCGGTATTTCGCCCAGGCCGGGTTGCACGCCGCAGGACCGTGCAACGCCGTCACCCGGGAAGACAACTATCAGCTTTTGCAGTAAATCCGGTGCCCCGCTCCATCCGGCGGTAAAGCGTGCGGCAGCGCACCACAACCGAGCCGAATCGATCACAGAACGCCAGGCGCCGGAAATACTTCGATACAGTCTGCGCGCGCTCAGCGTTCCTCGGTGGAGGAGCCGTCGAGCGGATCGCGACGTGCCAGCTCGGCTTCGTCGAGGCCGTGGCCAGCGCCGATCTCGTTGCCATGCACGACCCTCAGGCGCTTGTCCGCGGGCGATTCGCCACCGCGCTCGGCCGGCGAGCGGGCACCGCTTTCATCGATCAGGGTCTCCGGCGCCAGATCGTCCATGCCGACGTTATCCTGGTAACCGTCGTCCTCGTCCGGCTGCCCGCCGGCGTGGCCCGCCTCGCGTACCCGCCGCGGGGAAAACTCGGCTTCCACCTCGGCCTCGGGCCGCTCGTCGCCGATCCGTGCCTTGCGCGCCTGGCGGCGCTCGTCGAAATCGAGTTCGCGTATCGAACCCATGCGGTCCTGAATGTCGTCGATTTCCTGGGGTGTGGTTTTCCGTCGTGTAGCCATGGCGACCTCCGTTACGAATGGCGAGCGCGCACCGCGAATGGCGCAACGCCCCTGTCCGGTCGACCGGCGAGGCGCCAGAAGATTCAGGAAATCCAACCGACGGCGGCTGCCTCGCTACCGCGGTGGCGGGCAAAAAAAAGCCGGATCGGCCCGGGGCGGGCTGGACGATCCGGCGTAATCGAAGCGCGGGACGTCGCGCACCTTGCCGCCGGCACGGGCGGGAGGTGGCGCACAGCGTTTCGCAGGGAATGACCACGGCATCGGCCGGTGGTCCAGGGGGAGTCAGGTCGGCACGGCTTCCTCGAGATAGTCGATGGCCTGGCGCACGGTCTCGATCCGTTCCGCATCGTCATCGGCGATCTCGACGCCGAACTCCGCTTCCAGGGCCATGACCAGTTCGACCACCTCGAGCGACTCGGCACCGAAGTCGTTACGGAAATCGCTGTCCAGCCGGATGTCGCATTCCTCCACGCCGAGCCGGGCGGCTACCAGCTTCCTCACTCTGGTCTCGATGTCGTCCATGCATTGCGGTCCCACTGCCCGGCCCTGGAAAAAAGTGCGGCTACTAAAGCCTTCGTCCCCGCCAGCGACAACTGCCAGATCTGGCAGTGGCGCTGCGCCGGAGCGCGGCCGCCGCAGCGCGCCGGTCAATCCGGTGGACGAAGCGCGACGCAAGGATTCGAAGTCCGTCACAGGGCGCTTCCCGGCGTATGCGCAATCACCCGCGCCTTCCCTCGCGGCAGGCTTTCGGGCAGTTCCGCCAGGGCCCGGCGTGCCTGCTCCGGGTCGAGGTAGTCGCCCCGCTCCACCGCGAACAGCTCCTGGCCATCGCGCAGTTCGCGGCGCAAACGCAACGACAGGCCCGGATGCCGCTCGATCAGCGCGCGCATGAAGGCTTCGCTGCTGCCCTCGACCAATCGCACGGCGTAGCGCTGGGGTGACGGCGGCTGCGCCGCGTGCGTGCCTTGGCGAACCTCCAGCACCTCGCCGCCGCGACCGTCGCCCAGGGACGCCGGGTCCGCCAGGCGCGGCTTCTCCATCAGCACCGGGGCTGGAGCCGGATAGCTGCGCGGCGAGCCAATAGGTGCCGGTGCGACCTGGGCGGAGGGGCGCAGGTCGATGGCGCCGGCATCCTCGAACAGCGGGCGTACCGGTTCGCCGGCAGCACCGCGCAGCAACTGGATGGAACGGTAACGGCCATGGCTGATGCGCTCCAGGCCGGCGGCATCGCGGACGATGCTCGGTCGCAGGAAGACCATCAGGTTGCGCTTCACCCGGGTCTCGCGGGACGAGCGGAACAGCCGGCCGACGCCGGGGATGTCGCCCAGCAGCGGTACCCGCGAATCGCTGCGCAGCAGGTCGTCCTGGATCAGTCCGCCGAGGACGATGACCTGGCCGTCGTCGGCCAGTACGGTGCTCTTGATCGAGCGCTTGTTGGTCACCAGGTCCACCGCCTTCGCCGCCAGGGTGGCGGTTGGCGCGATGGAGGATATTTCCTGCTCGATCTCCAGGCGCAGCATGCGGTCCTCGCCGATGTGCGGCGTGACCTTGAGGGTCACCCCGATATCCTTGCGCTCGACAGTGGTGAACGGATTGCTCGAACCGCTGGCGCTGGTGGTGTAGCTGCCGGTCTGGAACGGCACGTTCTGGCCGACCAGGATTTCCGCCTTCTGGTTGTCCAGGGTCAGCAGGCTCGGCGTCGACAGCAGGTTGCTGCGGCTATTGCGGCTCAGCGCGGTGACCAGTGCGCCGAAATCGCGACTGCCGAGGCCGACTATCGCACCGTCGGGCAGCTCTGCCGGCGGCTTGCCGGCCTGCAACGCGCCTAGCAGGGTGCCGATGGACAACCCGCTGTCGGCGAAGCCAGCGCCGCCGGCGACATGCCCGCTACGCAGCGCCCATTGCACCCCGAGGGCGTCGCCGATCTCGCCGGACAGCTCGACGATCGCCGCCTCCACCAACAGTTGCGCACGCGGCACGTCGAGCTGGCGGACGATGTCCTCGAGCAGACCGACATCCTCCGGGTCGGCGAGGATCACCAGGGCATTCAGCGATTCATCGGCGCGCACCAGCAGGCCGCGCTTGCCGCTTCCCCGGCCATCCTGGCCCCGCTCGCCGTGCAGCGATTCGCCGATCTCCCCGAGGGTGGCGGCGAGGGTCTTGGCGTCGCCATGGCGCAGGCGGATCACCCGGCTGTTCGCCGACCGCGACGAGGGGACGTCGAGCGACTGCGCCAGCCGCAGCAAGCGCGCTCGCGCCTGCGGCGGCCCGAGCAGGACCAGGCGGTTGCTGCGGCTGTCGGCGAGGACCTGGACGGTGGCGGCGCTCTTCCCGGCGGCCGGGGTGACGCTGCGATCGAGCACCTCGGCGATTTCCGCGACCCAGGCATGGCGCATGTCGTAGATGCTGTAGTCATGTTCGCCGGCCCGGTCGAGGCTGCGCACGATCGCCTCGATGCGCTCGATGTTGGCGCGGCGGTCGCTGACGATCAGCGCGTTGGCCGACGGCACGGCGGCCAGATGGCCATGGGCCGGGACCAGCGGCCGGATCATCGGGATCAGTTCCGCCACCGAGGTCTGCTGCGCCTGGACCACCCGCGTCTCCAGGCTGCCCGGCCCATCGCGGACGGTCTTCTGCGCGGCGTCCTGGCGTGCCTCCATGTTCGGCACGATACGCGCCTGGTCGCCCTGCGGCAGCACCGCGTAGCCATGGGTGGCGAGCACCGAAAGGAACAGTTGGTAGACCTCCGCCAGGCTGAGCCGCGCCTGGGATACCACCGTGACCCGTCCCTTCACCCGCGGATCGACGACGAAGGTCTGGCCGCTGATGCTCGATACCTGCTCGATGAAGTCGCCGATCTCGGCATCCTTCATGTTGATCGTCCACTGCTCTTCCTCTTGCGCGGCGGCAGTCGCGGCAGGTGCCGGATGGACCGGCGGCGCCAGGCCGAGGACGGCCAGCGACAGGACCAGGAACAGCGGAGACAGGCGCTGGGCGGAACGGGTACTACAACGTGGCATGGGTGGTTTCTGCCCCTTCGGCTTTGGGGAAATACAGACGTTCTTCATAACCCTGGTCGCGCAGCACCACATGGTCGCGATGAACCGCCAGCAGCACGGTGCCGGGGCGCACTTCGGCGCCCGGTAGGAAGCGCTGCGAGCGCCCGGCCACCGCGATCAGCGCCGCCGAGCGGTCCTCGCGACGCGCCAGGAAGCAGGCCAGCAGGCGTAATTGCAGACGCTCGCCCGCCGTCGCGCCGCGCGGCGACGGAGCGCCACCGAACAAGCCGGCTAACGCCGCGCGCGGGGCCGCTGAAGGGTTGGCTGGCGACGCCGGGGCCGCTGCGGCGGGCAATTCCGCCAGCTCGCGGCGCAGCGAGCGCGTCTGGCTGGCCAGGCTGGCGCTGAGCAACGCCAGCAGCAGCACGCAAAGCACAGCGGGCGCATGCCCGGCCAGGCTGCGCAGGGAAACGAAAGACGATGGAAGGTGACGCGACATGCAGCAGGCGGATTCCGGCAAACGGGCGCGCTGCATCGACGCGGCTCGCCCAGGGGCGGCGAGCATAAGGGATGGGGCTGCGGCCTACGGCCGCGAAAGGGCAAAACTGTTAAGGCTGCCCGCTTTGATCCTTCGTGGCGGGAACTGGCCCACAAAACGCCAGGCGCGGGAAAGGCCTCAGCGCTTGCCCATCGAACGACGGGTACCGCGCGGCGCCATGCCGGGACGCTGGCCCTTGTCGTGGATCTTCCGCTGCGGATAGAGCTGGGCCTGGTTCTTCTTCGCCAGGGCGGCCTTCAGCAACGCGCTGGCGTCGCTCGGCGCGGCCTGGGCCGGAGCGTCGTCGGAGGAAAGGGCCTGGGGAAGAGCGTCGGGAGCGGAAGCCATGGCGTATCCGGATCGGGGGAAATCGTGGGGACGCGATTATACATGGCTGCCCGGCTGTCCGGCAGCACCTGCCGGCGTATCGCCACCGGTCAACGCAGTTGCCACCAGCCCGGTAGCAACCGGCGCACCCTGGCCTGGGCGAAACGGTCGTCGATCAGGTGCACCACGCCGCGATCGCTGCGGCTGCGGATCACCCTCCCGGCGGCCTGGACCACCTTCTGCAGTCCCGGATACAGGTAGGTGTAGTCGTAGCCGTCACCGAACAGGCGCTGCATACGCAGGCGGATCTGCTCGTTCACCGGATTCACCTGGGGCAACCCGAGGGTGGCGATGAAGGCGCCGATCAGGCGCTCTCCAGGCAGGTCGATGCCTTCGCCGAAGGCACCGCCGAGCACGGCGAAGCCGATGCCCTCGCCGCCCGCGACGAAGCGTTCGAGGAAGGCCCGGCGCTCCGTCTCGTCCATCCGTCGCGTCTGGCTCCAGCACGGCACCCACGGGTATGCCTGGCGGAAGACGTCCAGCGTCTGCTGCAAGTAATCGAAGCTGCTGAAGAAGGCCAGGTAGTTGCCCGGCCGCTGGCGAAACTGCTCGCCGAGAATCGCCGCGATGGGCACCAGGGAGGCCTGACGCTGCGCATAGCGCGTGGAAACCCGACGCTGTATGTGCACCTCCAGTTGCTCGGCGCTGAATGGCGAGTCCACTTCCAGCCAGGGCGTGCCCGCCGGCAGGCCAAGCAGGTCGGCGTAATAGTCGCGCGGCCCGAGGGTAGCGGAGAACAGCACGGTGGAGCGGCTGGCGGCGAAGCGCTCGGCGAGAAACGCCGCCGGCACCACGTTGCGCAGGCACAGCCGGGCCAGGCTGCGGCCGTTGCGGCCTGGGCGCTTCTCGATGTCGAACAGCGAATGCTCGCCGAACAGCTCGGCGAGACGGCCGAACTGCAGGATCGCGAAGTAGAACTCCTGCAACGCCGGCTCCAGCGCCTGCGGTTGCTCGGCGAGCAGGTCGTTGATCGCCGCCACCGCGTTCTGCAAGGCCAGGAGCAGCTTCTGCGGTGGCTCGTCGTAGGCCTGGTAGTCGTCCGCCTGGGTCTTGCCCAGTTCGTTCCAGGCACGCTGGATACGCTCCAGCGGTTTCCTCAGGGCCTCCGGGGCGGTCTTGCGCACACCGAGGAAATCGCCCTGGTCGAGTTCGGCGGAATACATCCGCCGGCCGCGCTCCACCAGGTTGTGCGCCTCGTCCACCAGTACCGCCACCCGCCACTGGTTGACCTGGGCCAGGCCATGGAGCATGGCGCCGAGGTCGAAGTAGTAGTTGTAGTCGCCCACCGCCAGGTCGCACCAGCGCGCCAGTTCCTGGCCCAGGTAGTAGGGACAGACCCGGTGCGCCAGCGCCACCTCGCGCAACCGCGCCTGGTCCAGCCAGCGCGCCTCCACGGCGGCGGCGCGGGCCGCCGGCAGGCGTTCGTAGAAGCCCTGGGCCAGGGGACAGGATTCGCCGTGGCAGGCCTTGTCCGGGTGCTCGCAGGCCTTGTCCCGCGCCACCAGTTCCAGCACCCGCACCGGCAGTCCGCCGGTTTCCCCTTCCAGGCTGCGCAGGGCATGCAGCGCGAGGGCCCGGCCCGGAGTTTTTGCGGCCAGGAAGAACAGCCGGTCCAGGCGCTGCCCGGGCATCGCCTTGAGTTGCGGGAACAGCGTGCCGATGGTCTTGCCGATCCCGGTCGGCGCCTGGGCCATCAGGCAACAACCGGCGGAGGCGGCCTTGTACACCGCCTCCGCCAGTTGCCGCTGGCCGTGGCGGAATTCGGCGTGGGGAAAGCGTAACGCGGCCAGTTCGCGGTCGCGCCGCTGGCGGTGCGCCAGTTCCTGCTCGGCCCAGGCGAGAAACGCCTGGCACTGGCTCTCGAAGAACAGCCGCAGCTCGTCGGCCCGCACCCGCTCGACGAAGCGGGTCTCCTTCTGGCTGCCGACCTCCAGGTAGACCAGCGCCAGTTCGACTTCCTCCAGCTTCCGTTCGGCGCAGAGCAGCCAGCCGTAGACCCTGGCCTGGGCCCAGTGCAGGTGCCGGTGGTTGGCCGGTTGCAGGGCGAGGTCGCCGCGGTGGGTCTTGATTTCCTCCAGGCAGTTCGCCTGCGGGTCGTAGCCATCCGCCCGGCCGCGCACCTGCAAGTGACGGTAGCGTCCGTCCAGCGCCACCTCGCGCTGGTAGTGAGCGGGGCGCCGGGAGGTCACCAGGGTATGTCCGGCGATGCCTTCCAGGGCGCTGGGCGACGGGGTGAAGCGCAGGTCGAGGTCGCCGCGCTTGGCGCTGAACTCGCAAAGCGCGCGCACCGCCACCTGGTACAGCGCCTCGCCGCCCTGCTCAGTCATCGACATGCCAGCGCACGTAGCAGACCGCCACCGGCATCTCCCGCTCGCGGCAGAATTGCAGCCAGCGCAACTGGTTGTCCTGCAGGCGGTCGCCCGGTCCCTTGACCTCGACCATCCGGTAGCGACGCTGCGCCGGCCAGAACTGGATCAGGTCCGGCAGGCCGGCGCGGTTGCCCGGGATATCCTCCAGCAGGCGTTCGAACCAGGCGCGCAGGTGGGCCGCCGGCAGGCAATCGAGCGCCTGTTCGAGCAGTTCCTCGCCAAGCAGCTCCCAGTAGACGAAGGGCGACTGCAGGCCGAACTTGTCGCGGTAGCGACAGCGGATCGCGTCGCGGTAGCTGCCGTCCTCCAGCCGCCCCAGGCAGGCCTCGAACAGGGCGGCGCGGCGCTGGCGGAAGTCGGCGCTGTGCAGGTCCGCCGGCGCGCTGTGGAAGGGATGGAAGAACGCCCCGGGAATGGCGGCGAAGATCGCCTCCCAGCAGAGCAGCCCGAACAGCGAATTGATCAGGCCGTTCTCGACGTAGTGCACCGCGCAACCGGGCTCTTCCAGGTGCTCGCGGACCGCCCCCTCGACGCTACAGGGTTCGCTGGGGAACGCCAGGCACAGGTCCAGGCGGTCGATTTCCGGAGCCGCCGCCCGCGCCTGTCGCGGCAGGCCGAGCTTGCCTTGCAGGCGCGGCAGCAATCGGGCCAGGCCCTGGCGTTCGGCGTCGCTTTCCGGCGCACAGCTGGCCTCCCGCGCCAATGCATGGGCTTCGGCGAAGCGCTCGCCACGTTCCAGGCTGCGAATCGCCCGCAGGCGCGCGCCGGGGTGGCTGGATTGGCGATAGAGCCGCTGGGCCAGGTCGAAATCCCGCTGCTTTTCGCAGTACTGGGCGAACTGGAACAGCAGCTTGACCCGCCGCCCTTCCAGCCAGGGATTGGCGTAGGGTTCGCCCGGCAGGCCGGCGAGCAGTTCCTCCAGCGGCTCGCCGAGGTCGAAGCGCTGGCGGCAGTCGAACAGGTGGAGATAGGCGTCGACGTCGGCACGCAGGCGAAAGCCGCGGGAATCGGCGGAAAACTCGACGCTTTCGTAACGATAGATACCCAGGTCGGCAAGGACGAACTCCGACCAGTCCTGCCACAGGTTGCCGAAATACATCAACCGCAAGCGGTCGCAGAGCGCCATGCAGCGCAACTCGTAGACCGGTTCGGCGAAGTCGGCCTGCCACTCGGCGAGCCGCCGCGCCTCGGGGAACAACGGCTGGAGCCGTTCCAGCAGCGCATCCTTGCGCAGGTTCGCGCGCCTGAGATGGTCCCTGAACAGCTGCGACAACTCATCCTTCTTCAGCAAGCCGAACAGTTGCGCCAGTTCCAGGGCCGGCTGCGCGTCCACCCAGCCCAGTGCCAACAGCGGTTGCACGGCGGCGCGCGTGTCGCCGATCTCGGCATAGGCCAGCTTGCCTTCGCGGAACAGCGTGCCCTTGCGCATCACCATGCGCACCAGCAGGGCTTGGCTGGCCTCGGGCAATTCGGCGAACGCGGCGATGAAGGCACGTTCCTGATCGTCGAGCAGATCGGCATAGCGTTCGCCGATCCAGGCGAGTACCGCGCGGAAGTTGTGCAGGTAGTAGAAGGGTTCGGGAAGCGCTGGGGAATTCACGGGAAGCGGAGCCTGGTACTGTTCATGCATACAGATACCAGCGCCCCCACGGCTTGGCAATGCGCATCCGATCAAGCGTCGCCGGCCTGGCGACGACTATCCAGGCACAAGGCATTCGTTATATAAAAATATTAACAACGAAACCTGCCCCGTATCGGTCCCGATGAAGAAGATCCGCCAACGCAACCTGCAACTGATCCTCGACGCCGCCTGCGAAGTCTTCGCCGACTGCGGCTTCAGCGCCGCCCGGCTCAGCGACGTCGCCGAGCGCGCCGGCGTGGCGAAGGCCAACGTGCTCTATTACTACCGCTCCAAGGCGCAACTCTACGAGGCGGTGCTGGACAGCATCGTAGAGCCCCTGCTGGAAGCCTCCCGGCCATTCGCCGGCGACCAGCCGCCCGCCGAAGCGCTACGCGCCTACGTCGACAACAAGATGCGCATCGGCGCCGAGCGGCCGCACGCGGCCAGAGTCTTCTCCTGCGAGATCATGCGCGGCGCGCCGCGCATGCCGGCGACGCTGCTGGAACGCCTCGACGCCCAGGCGGAACGCAACGCCGAGCGCATCCGCCAGTGGATCGACGAAGGCCTGCTGGCGCCGCTGGATCCGTACCACCTGCTGCTCAACCTGTGGGCGATGACCGAGTCCTATGCCCTTGGCGGCTGGCAACTGGCGCGCCTCACCGGCCAGGCCGGGCTGGACGCGAGCGACTACCGGCAGGCGGCGGAAAACATCGTCCGCCTGGTCTGCGCCGGCTGCCTGGCACTCCCCGGCGAGGCCGCGCCGCGTCGGCGTTTCCGCGCGCTGGCCGGCTGAGCGACTTGCGCCAGATCAATTTCCGCGTAGCGCTATATTCCAAAAGCCATAGCGAACCCCTAAGCTTGCGCCAGCCCCGTCCGCCAACTTCGTTCGCCCCCCCACAGGAGCACTCCATGACCACCCGCCTGCCCCAGCTGTTGCTCGCCCTCCTCGCCAGCGCCGTATCCCTGGCCGCCAGCGCCGACGAGGTGCAGGTCGCCGTCGCGGCCAACTTCACCGCGCCGATCCAGGCCATCGCCAAGGAATTCGAGAAAGACACCGGGCACAGGCTGGTCGCCGCCTACGGCGCCACCGGCCAGTTCTATACGCAGATCAAGAACGGCGCGCCGTTCCAGGTGTTCCTCTCCGCCGACGACAGCACTCCGGCGAAACTGGAGCAGGAAGGCGAGATCGTGCCCGGCTCGCGCTTCACCTATGCCATCGGCACCCTGGCACTCTGGTCGCCCAAGGCCGGCTACGTCGACGCCGAGGGCGAGGTGCTGAAGAGCGGCAGCTTCAGGCACCTGTCCATCGCCAACCCGAAGACCGCGCCCTACGGCCTCGCCGCCACCCAGGCGATGGACAAGCTCGGCCTCGCCGCCACGCTCGGGCCGAAGCTGGTGGAAGGCCAGAACATCAGCCAGGCCTACCAGTTCGTTTCCAGCGGCAACGCCGAACTGGGCTTCGTCGCCCTGTCGCAGATCTACAAGGATGGTAAAGTCGCAACCGGCTCGGCCTGGATCGTTCCCGCCGAGCTGCACGACCCGATCCGCCAGGACGCGGTCATCCTCAACAAAGGCAAGGACAACGCCGCCGCCAAGGCCCTGGTCGACTACCTGAAGGGCGCCAAGGCCGCCGCGCTGATCAAGTCCTACGGCTACGAACTCTAAGGCGGGACCTGCATGGCGTTGCCACTCGACAGTACGGACCTGGCGGCCATCTGGCTGACCATCGAGCTGGCTTCGCTCACCACCCTCCTCCTGCTGCTGATCGGCACGCCCATCGCCTGGTGGCTGGCGCGCACCCGCTCCTGGCTGAAGGGGCCGATCGGCGCGGTGGTGGCCCTGCCGCTGGTGCTGCCGCCGACGGTGATCGGCTTCTACCTGCTGGTCAGCATGGGTCCCAACGGTTTCATCGGCCAGCTCACCCAGAGCCTCGGTCTCGGCACCCTGCCCTTCACCTTCGCCGGCCTGGTGGTCGGCTCGGTGTTCTACTCGCTGCCCTTCGTCGTGCAACCGTTGCAGAACGCCTTCGAGGCGATCGGCGAGAAACCGCTGGAGGCTGCCGCGACCCTGCGCGCGAGCCCCGTCGACCGTTTCTTCAGCGTGGTCCTGCCGCTGGCCCGGCCGGGTTTCGTCACCGCCGCGATCCTCGGCTTCGCCCATACCGTCGGAGAGTTCGGCGTGGTGCTGATGATCGGCGGCAACATCCCGGAGAAAACCCGCGTGGTCTCGGTGCAGATATTCGATCACGTCGAAGCCATGGAATACGCCCAGGCCCACTGGCTGGCCGGCGGCATGGTGGCGTTCTCCTTCGTCGTCCTCCTCGCCCTCTATTCGGGCCGGCGCCGCCGGCCGGGCTGGGCCTGAGATGGACGGCCTGCGCCTGCGCTTCCGCCGCGCCTACCCCGGCTTCGAACTGGACATCGACCTGGCTCTTCCCGGTCGTGGCGTGACCGCTCTGTTCGGCCATTCAGGCTCCGGCAAGAGCACTTGCCTGCGCTGTATCGCCGGCCTGGAAAAGGCCGCCGAGGGCGAGGTGACGATCAACGGCGAGACCTGGCAGGACAGCCGCCGCAACCTCTTCGTCGCGCCCCACCGACGTGCCCTCGGCTACGTGTTCCAGGATGCCAACCTGTTCCGCCACCTGACGGTGCGGCGCAACCTGGCCTTCGGTCTCAAGCGCATCGCCGCCGCCGAACGCCGCGTCGAGCTGGAACAGGCCTGCGCCCTGCTGGGCATCGAGCACTTGCTGGAACGCATGCCGGAACGCCTCTCCGGCGGCGAGCAGCAACGCGTCGGCATCGCCCGGGCCCTCCTCACCAGCCCGCGCCTGCTGCTGATGGACGAGCCGCTGGCATCCCTCGACCTGAAGCGCAAGGGCGAGATCCTGCCCTATCTCGAGCGCCTGCATGAGGAACTGGACATCCCGGTGCTCTATGTCAGCCACTCGCCAGACGAAGTGGCGCGCCTGGCCGATCACCTGGTGCTGCTGGAGAACGGCAAGGTCCGCGCCAGCGGGCCGATCGGCGAAACCCTGGCGCGAGTCGACCTGCCGCTGGCGCTGGACGACGACGCCGGGGTGGTGATCGAGGGCACGGTCAGCGACCACGACCCGGCCTACGGCCTGCTGACCCTGGTCCTGCCCGGCAGCGCGCTGCAAATGCGCGTCGCCCACGCCCCGCTGGCCCCCGGCAAGCGCCTGCGCTTCAAGGTACAGGCGCGCGACGTCAGCCTGAACCTGCGCGACGACGCCCAGAGCAGCATCCTCAACCGCCTGCCGGTACGGGTTCTGGAATTGGTCGATACCGACACCGCGGCCCACGTACTGGTGCGCCTGGATGCCGGCGGCAATCCGCTGCTGGCGCGGATCACCCGTTACTCGCGGGACCAGTTGCAACTACGGCCCGGCCAGCTGTTGTGGGCGCAGATCAAGTCGGTGGCGGTGCTCGCCTGACCCCGGCCTCGCCTGCGGCGCCTAGACCCTGGGCCAACGGTAGCGGATCAGCCGGCCCATCCGCCGCAGGAAGGCGAAGCCGTTGTAGATCGGCAGCATCAGCCGCGACGACTGCGGCAGCTTGGCAACGTCCTGCGGGTCGTAGTCGGTGACCTCCTCGATGAAGCGCAGGGCCGGATGCCACCGCTCGAGGTCGCGCGGGTCGTCGATGCTCCAGTGCACCTGCGCCCCGGTCTCGCGCAGCGGCGGATACAGGCGCAGCAGCATGATGCCGAGGCGGCCGTAGCCGTCGAACAGCAGCTCGCCGCTACCCAGGTGGTCGACCAGGCGTTCCACCAGGCGTCGCACCTGGGACTCCCGCAGATAAGGCATCAGTCCCTCGGCCAGGACCAGGGCGGGCCGCTCGCGCGGCACCCCTTGCAGCCAGCCGTCGTCGTCCACCGAGTGGCGCAGCGCCCGATAGGCGCCGGCGCGCGGCGGGTAGAGCCGCTCGCGCAGGTCCATGACCTCCGGGTAGTCAAGGTCGAACCAGGGCAGCTCGGCCGGCGGATCGACCCGGTAGATACGGCTGTCCAGGCCGCAACCGAGGTTGAGCACCTGCCCCTCGGGATGGCGGCCGAGGAAGTCGCGGCAGGCCTGGTCGAAGTAATGCGAGCGCATGGCCAGGGCCCGTTCGTTGCCCTTGCCGAGGGCGACCCTGGAGAAGTCGAAGTCGATCTGCCGCACCGCCTCCTCGGCGAAACGGTCATGGAGGATGGAATCGTCCAGGCGGCTATCCAGCGCCTTGGCGTAGAGGGTGATCAGGAGCGTCTGCTTTTCTCCGGTGAGGGTGATGCGGTGGCCGGGCATGAAAACCTCCTGCGGGCACGCGTGCCTCTTCAGTCCTTGCCGAAAACATCGCTATGCTTCGGCAATGATTGCCCTGGAGTCACGAATGAAAGCCAACTCCGATGAACTGCAAAGCTTCGTCAGTGTAGTCGACAGCGGTTCCATCAGCGCCGCCGCGGAACAGATGGGACTGACCGCCTCGGCCGTCAGCCGGACCCTCTCGCGCCTCGAGCACAAGCTCGGCACCACCCTGCTCAACCGCACCACCCGGCGCATGGAGCTGACCGAGGAAGGCCGCTACTTCCTCGACCAGGCACGGCAGATCCTGCAGCAGATGGAGGCGCTCGAGGAACGCCTGGCCCTGCGCCGGCAGAGCCCCGCCGGGCGCCTGCGGATCAACGCCGCCTCGCCCTTCATGCTGCACGCGGTGGTGCCGCACATCGGCGAGTTCCGCCGGCTGTACCCGAACATCCAGCTCGAACTCAACACCAACGACCTGATCATCGACCTGTTGGAGCAACGCACCGACGTGGCGATCCGCATCGGCGCACTCAGCGACTCCACCCTGCACGCGCGGCCGCTGGGCGCCAGCCGCCTGCACATCCTCGCCAGCCCGGAGTACCTGGCCCGCCACGGCATGCCGACGAGCATCGAGGGGCTGCGAGGGCACACCCTGCTCGGCTTCACCCAGCCCGAGCACCTCAACCGCTGGCCGGTGGTGCACGCCGACGGCGATCGCCTGGAGATCCAGCCGGATATCTCTGCCTCCAGCGGCGAGACCCTCCGCCAACTGGCCCTGAGCCACCAGGGGATCGCCTGCCTGGCCAGCTTCATGACCGACCGCGATATCCAGGACGGGCGCCTGGTGCCGCTGTTCGCCGAACAGATGAGCGAATACCGGCAACCGATCCACGCCGTCTACTACCGCAACTCGCAACTGGCGCTGCGCATCCAGTGCTTCCTCGACTTCATCCAGCAGCGCCTGGGCGCCTGAGACCGACCGTGAACGAATCCCTCGATTTCTCGCCCTACCTCGAGCGCTGGGCGTTGCAACCCGACGGCGAGCCCTTCGCCACCCACAGCAGCCGCCTGCTGCCGGTGCGCCATCGCGGCGCAGCGGCGATGCTGAAGATATCCAGTGCCGAGGAAGAGCGTTTCGGCCACGTACTGCTCAACTGGTGGGACGGCCAGGGCGCGGCCAGGGTGCTGGCCTACGACCACCAGGCGCTGCTGATGGAGCGTGCCACCGGCGGGCGCTCGCTGCTGGAGATGGTCAAGCGCGGCGACGACGACGAGGCTACGCGTATCCTCTGCCAGGCCATCGAACGCATCCATGCCCCGCGCCCGGATCCGTTGCCGGAACTGACCCCGCTGGAGCGCTGGTTCGACTCGCTGTATGCCGCCGAGCGCCGCTACGGCGGGCTCTACGTCGACTGCGCGAACGCCGCCCGCTACCTGCTGGAGACCGCTCGCGAACAGCGCCCGCTGCATGGCGACATCCACCACGGCAATGTGCTCGACTTCGGCGAGCGCGGCTGGCAAGTCATCGACCCCAAGCGGCTCTACGGCGAGCGCGGCTACGACTACGCCAACCTGTTCACCAATCCCGACGCGAAGACCGCCCAGGCGCCCGGCCGTTTCGAGCGCCAGCTGGAGATCGTCGTCGCCGCCAGCGGCCTGCAACGCCGCCGCCTGCTGCTGTGGATCCTGGCCTGGACCGGACTCTCGGCGGCCTGGTTCGACGAGGACGGCAGCCGCGAGGAGACCGACGCCGAGCTGGCCATCGCCCGCCTGGCCCTCGCCAGCCTGTCTCGCGAAGGCTGATCAGAAGCGCCAGAACGCGCGGGTGCACAGCACCAGTACGGTGAGAATCTCCAGCCGACCAAGCAGCATGCCGAGGGTCAGCAGCCACTTGGCCATGTCCGGCAGGCTGGAAAAGTTTCCCGCCGGTCCGATAATCGGCCCGAGCCCGGGCCCGACGTTGCACACGGCGGTCGCGGCACCGGTGAACGCGGAGACCCAGTCGAGGCCGAGCATGGTCAACCCCAGTGCGATCACGCCGATGGTGATGGTGAAGAAGAAGGAAAAGGTGATCAGCGAGCGGACGATTTCCTCGTCCAGCGGATGGCCGTTGTAGCTTTGCCGGATGGTCGCCCGCGGATGCACGAGGTTCTGCAGGTTGGCCCTGAGCAACACGAAGGCCACCTGGAAGCGGAAGATCTTCAACCCACCGGCGGTGGAGCCCGAGCAACCGCCGACGAAGGTGAGGTAGAAGAACAGCATGACCGCGAAGGTTCCCCAGGTGGTGTAGTCGGTCAGGGCGAAACCGGTGGTGGTCACCACCGACGTCACGTTGACCGCCACCAGGCGCAGCGCATCCCACCAGCCGTAATCGGAATTCAGCCAGAGCCAGAAGGCGAAAACCAGCCAGGTCACCGCCAGGAAGCCGATGAAGCCATGCACCTGGTGGTCCTTGAGCAAGGCCAGGCGATGGCCGCGCAGGGTCGCGACATAGAGGGTGAACGGCAGGCTGCCGAGGATCATGAACAACACGGCGACCCAGTGCACCGCCGGTTGCGGCCAGTGCGCGAGGGAAGCGTCGGAGGTGGAGAAGCCGCCCGTGGAGATGGCGGCCATCGAATGGTTGAACGCCTCGAAGGGGGTCATGCCCGCCCACCAGAAGCACAGCACGCCCAGCAACGTAAGCGCGACGTAGACGCCGAGGATGTACTTGGCCGCCATGTGCGAGCGTGGCATCACCTTCTCGCCCCAGTCGGAGGATTCGGTCTGGAACAGGCGCATGCCGCCGACACGCAGCAGCGGCAGGATCGCCACCGCCATGCCGATGAAACCGATGCCGCCGAGCCAGTGCAACAACGAGCGCCAGATGAGGATGCCCGGCGACATCTGGTCCAGCCCGCTGAACACGGTGGAGCCGGTGGTGGTGATGCCCGACATGGTCTCGAAGAACGCATCGGTGTAGCTGATGTGCCGAGCCATCACCATCGGCAGCGCGGCGAAGGCGCAGACCACCACCCAACTGGCGGTGGTCAGGAAATACATGTGCCGGGCACGAAAATGCACGTGAGCCGGCCGTCCCGGCAAGACCAGCGCGAGGCCGGCAGCCGCGGTGAGCAGGCTCGACCAGAGGAAGGCGTCGAAATCGTCGTAGCGCTGGAAGAGCGCCAGCGTCAGCATCGGGATCAGCATGCTGGCCGCCAGGGTGACCAGGAAAAGCCCGAGGATGAATCCCACCAGGCGGAGCAGGGAAAAGCTCATTCCGTAACGACCTGTTTCAGCAGAGGCGGACAGCCGCGTATTCTAGCCGCCCACGGGGCGGCTTCGGAACCATCTCAGGGGATCGCCTATCCCAGGAATCGAAGGTTCTCTGTTCGCTGACACCGTTCCATTGTCAAATAGGCGTCTCGCGCCCCCTACCAGTAAGGAAACCCAAACATGGCCGGAGCCAGCCTCCTCACCCTCCTCGACGATATCGCCGCGGTGCTCGACGACGTCTCGCTGATGACCAAGGTCGCCGCGAAGAAGACCGCCGGCGTTCTCGGCGACGACCTGGCGCTGAACGCCCAGCAGGTCACCGGGGTCAACGCCGACCGCGAACTGCCGGTGGTCTGGGCGGTGGCCAAGGGCTCGCTGCGGAACAAGGCGATCCTCGTCCCCGCCGCCCTGCTGATCAGCGCCTTCGCGCCCTGGGCGGTGATCCCGCTGCTGATGCTCGGCGGCGCCTACCTGTGCTTCGAGGGCTTCGAGAAGATCGCCCACAAGTACCTGCCCCATGACGACGAGCACGCCGACGAGGCAGCGCTGGCGGCCAATGTCGACGTGGCTGCCCTGGAAAAGCAGAAGATCGGCGGCGCGATCCGTACCGACTTCATCCTCTCCGCGGAAATCATCGCCATCACCCTCGGTACCGTCGCCGAATCCAGCTTCACCACCCAGGTGCTGGTGCTGGTCGGCATCGCCCTGGTGATGACCATCGGCGTATACGGCCTGGTCGCCGGCATCGTCAAGCTGGACGACGCCGGCCTCTATCTGTCCAAGCGCGACAGCGGCTTCGCCCAAGGGCTCGGCGGCGCCATCCTGCGCACCGCGCCGTACCTGATGAAAGGCCTGTCGGTGGTCGGCATGGCGGCGATGTTCATGGTCGGCGGCGGCATCCTCACCCACGGTATCCCGGTGGTCCACCACGCCATCGAACAGGCCGCGCAGAGCGTCGCCGGCATCGCCACGCTGGGCCCGTTGCTGGCGGCGATCACCCCAACCCTGCTGAACTTCCTGTTCGGCATCGTCGCCGGCGCCGTGGTGCTGGCGGGGGTGCTGCTGGTCAAGCGCCTGCTGCCGAAGAAGAAAAAGACTGGCTGAGCCTGCCATCGCCGGCAGCACCATCGCGGAGGGCGGATAGCCGCCCTGGCGCACATCCCACGAAGCGGTTGTGCGCCCTGCCCCAGAAGTCCCCCTCCGTTTCAATTCAATAATTTTGCACTGTAATAGCAACATTATTCGTTGGAGACGAATAAAGCTCCCCTCCTAGAATGTCCACCAGTGCCATGAGCCGTCTGTTCCGAGCCTTCCAGACGAAGATCCGACCTCCGCACTCCATCGACCCGGCAACGGGATACCCAGAAAAATACCGATAACCCAACGAGGACCCGAGGGTCGCGCCTGCTCGCCAGCCGGCCGGCCCCCGGGGCCCGGCGTGCCAGCAACCATGAACGATACGGATAGCAGAAAAGATCCGGACGGCTACAACTACGACGTCGTCCGCCAGTTCACCCTGATGACCCTGGTCTGGGGCATCCTCGGCATGGGCCTGGGGGTGTTCATCGCCGCCCAGTTGGTCTGGCCGGCGCTCAACCTCGACCTGCCCTGGACCAGCTTCGGCCGCATCCGCCCGATCCACACCAGCCTGGTGATCTTCGCCTTCGGCGGCAGCGCGTTGTTCGCCACCTCCTTCTACGTGGTGCAGCGCACCAGCGGCGTGCGGCTGATTTCCGACGTCCTGGCGCGCTTCGTGTTCTGGGGCTGGCAGGCGGCGATCGTGGGGATGATCGTCAGCTACCCGCTGGGCTACACCACCTCCAAGGAATACGCCGAGATGGAATGGCCACTGGCGCTGTGGATGGCCATCGTCTGGGTGGTCTATGCCTACCTGTTCTTCGGCACCATCGCCCGCCGCAAGGTGAAGCACATCTATGTCGGCAACTGGTTCTACGGCGCCTTCATCATCGTCACCGCGATGGTCCATATCGTGAACCACGCATTGCTGCCGGTGAGCCTGGGCAAGTCCTACTCGGCCTATTCCGGCGCCACCGACGCGATGATCCAGTGGTGGTACGGGCACAGTGTGGTCGGCTTCATCCTCTCGGTCGGCTTCCTCGGCATGATGTACTACTTCGTGCCCAAGCAGGCCGGGCGACCGATCTACTCCTATCGCCTGTCCATCGTGCATTTCTGGGCGATCATCTCGATCTACATCTGGGCCGGTCCGCACCACCTGCACTACACCGCGCTGCCGGACTGGGCGCAGTCGCTGGGCATGGTGATGTCGCTGATCCTCCTGGCACCGAGCTGGGGCGGTATGATCAACGGCATGATGACCCTCTCCGGGGCCTGGCATAAGTTGCGCGACGACCCGATCCTGCGCTTCCTGGTGGTGTCCCTGGCGTTCTACGGCATGTCCACCTTCGAAGGCCCGATGATGGCGATCAAGACGGTCAACTCGCTGTCCCACTACACCGACTGGACCATCGGCCATGTCCACGCCGGCGCCCTCGGCTGGGTGGCGATGATCTCCATCGGCACGCTCTACCACATGATCCCGAAACTCTGGGGCCGCGAGCGGATGCACAGCGTCGGCCTGATCAACGCGCACTTCTGGCTGGCCACCATCGGCACCGTGCTGTACATCGCCTCGATGTGGGTCAATGGCATCACCCAGGGCCTGATGTGGCGGGCGATCAACGAGGACGGCACGCTCACCTACTCGTTCGTCGAGGCGCTGGTGGCCAGCCATCCGGGCTACGTGGTGCGCCTGCTCGGCGGCGCCACCTTCGCCAGCGGCATGCTGCTGATGGCCTACAACACCTGGCGGACCCTGCGCAGCGCGCAGGAGCAGCGGCAGCCGGTCCTGGCGGCCGGCCAGGGGGCCTGAACATGCTGTTGTCCCTGCTGTGCCTCTCCACCCTGGTGCTCGGCCTCGCGCTCAGCCTCGCCGGCAGTACCCGCGAGGAACGCGAGCAGGCCGCCCTGCTGCCGTTCGCCGACGATCCCGAGGCCGCCCGCCGGGTCGCCCGGGATACCGGCAAGATCTGCCGGCAGGTGGTCCGCCCCCTCGAGGAATCCCGCGAGGCCGCCGGCCCGCCGTTCCTCGCCTGAACCGACTCCATCATCCAGGGATGGATGCCTCCAGCACGAAAGTGCCTTGCGGGGCCGGCAACGGCCCCTTTCTTTCGCTTCGAAGAGTTCCATGAACGACTCCCCCAGCACCGCCGTACGCACCTGGCTGAAAGGCTTCCGCCCCCTGACCCTGAACGCTCGACCGCGCGACTGCCTGCGCGCCGGACTCGGTGCCTGCATCGGCGCGCTCGGCGCGGTATTCGCCTGCCAGGCGTTGTTCGGCAGCGAACTGGCGCTGCGCCTGGCAGCGCCGCTGGGCGCATCCGCCGTACTACTGTTCGCCCTCGCCTCCAGCCCCCTGGCGCAACCCTGGTCGATGCTCGGCGGCAACCTGGTCGCCGCCCTGGCCGGCGGCCTCAGCGCCTACTGGTTCGGGCACGAACTGGCCCCGGCCCTGGTCGGCATGGCCCTCGGCATGCTGCTGATGTTCGCCCTGCGCTGCCTGCATCCGCCGAGCTGCGCGCTGGCCCTGAGCGTGGCCCTCAACCCGTCCCTGAGCGAACTCGGCATCGACGTGGTCTGGCCGATCCTGCTCTCCACCCTGGTGCTGATCGGCTGCGCGCTGCTCTACAACAACCTGATGCGCTCTCCCTACCCGCGGCCCTACCAGCCGCCGCGGGCCAATCTCCATGGCACCCGCGACCTGGCGCCGAGCGCGCGGACGGACTTCTCCGCCCGGGACCTGGACCAGGCGCTGCAGGACTTCGGCGAATACGTCGACATCACCCGCGACGACCTCGAGCGACTGATCCACCACACCGAGCGCTACGCCTTGCGCCGGCGCATGGGCGAGCTGACCGCGGCACGGATCATGTCCCGCGACGTGCAGACCGCCAGCACCGAGACCTTCATCGACGACGCCTGGAAGCAGTTGCAGGAACACCGCCTGAAGGCCCTGCCGGTGCTCGACGAGCATCGGCGGCTGGCCGGCATCGTCACCCAGAGCGACCTGCTCAAGCACTTCCGCCCCGACGGCAGCCCGTTCAAGCGCCTGCGCTTCCTGCGCGGGACCAAGCTGAAGACGATCATGACCACCCCGGTGGTCTGCGTACAGGCCGACACCCACGCCGTCGAACTGGTCTCGCTGCTATCCGACGAAGGCCTGCACTGCCTGCCGGTGCTCAACGAAGCCGGCTACCTGGTCGGCATCGTCAGCCAGACCGACCTGATCGCCGCGCTCTACCGCAACTGGCTGCAGCACCTGGGCCAGGCCGATCAGATCACGTAGTCCCAGCGCTGCGACCAGTCGCTGTCCTCGCGGACCACTTCGCGCAGCAACTGGAACGCATGGCGCAGGGTCGGCGACAGGCGCTCGCGGGAGTACACCAGGTAGGTCGGGTAGGCGAACTCCGGCGCCTGCTCGACCCGTTGCAGGGTGCCGCCATCCAGGTAGCTGCTCACCACCCGGGTACGGAAATAGCCGCTACCGCCGTTCTGCATGATGTACTGCAGGGCCAGCGGACCGAGGTTGCAGGCCAGCGCGGCCTTGGCCCGGTCCGGCAGCGCGGCATCGTGCTGGCTGCGGAAATCCGGGCCCCAGTCGACATACAGATAAGGCTCCGCGGATACCACGGAACGCACCATCACCAGCTTTTCCTCCAGCAACTGCTCGACCTGCAGCCCTGGCCAGTATTCCGGCTGGTAGACCAGCGCGGCGTCCAGCGCGCCCTGCTCCAGTTGCTTGAGCAGGTCGGCGCCCTGGCCGATCTCGACCCGCACGGCGTGGCCGGGAATCGCCTCGCGCAGGCGCCGCATCCAGTTCAGCAGCAACGGATTGCACAGGCTGACCTCGCCACCGAGGTTGAGCAGGTTGCGGAAGCCGTCCGGCAGCGGCAGGTCGCGTCGCGCCGCATCCCAGGTCTGCACCAGTTGGCTGGCGTAGCCGAGGAAGTGCTCGCCGTCGGCGGTCAGGCGCGCGCCCGCGCGGTTGCGCACGAACAGCCGGCAGCCGAGTTGCCCTTCGAGGTTCTGGATGCGCGCGGTGACGGCCGTCTGGGTCAGGTGCAGGCGTTCCGCGGCAGCGACGAAACTACCGCTGCGGGCGATCTCCAGGAAGGTACGGGCGAGGTCGATATCCATGCGAAGCGGTCCGCTGCCACAGGTGGGCCGCCATTCTAGGCTGTGCAGGCGCGGGCGGCGAGCGCAAGGCGGCCTGGCCGCGCTCCTGGAAATCTGCGACAAAACACCGCGCCTAGCCGCTTCGGCACGCCTAAACCCTTCGAAAAAGCGACAACCTGTTGCACAAACGCGCCACGCCGTGACTTTTTCGCTTTCGAAAGCATCAGTTAGCGTGACCGAACACGGTGGAGCCGGGAAGCGCCACCCATGTTCCACACAGACATGAACGAGAGAGACCGACTCCCATGAACGCTACGCTCCGTTTCAACGAGGCTTTGCTGATCACCGGGCGCGCCTTCCAGCCATACCAGTGCGTTGCCTGGTCCGAGCTAGGCAGTGACGGCGGCCTGAGCCTGTCCGTAGTCGATCGCACCGGCACCCGCCTGCTGGGCCGTGCACGCATTCCGAGCTCCGCCTACTCCGATCCGGAGCAGCTTGCCGGCCTGCTGCAACAGGCACGCGAAGAACTCAGCCACAACGGCTACAACCTGCAGGACTGGAGTATGCCCAGCCAAGGCTGAGCCGCTCCATACGACGAAAGGCGCCCACGGGCGCCTTTTTCGTTTCCTCTATTCGAGGCGGTCGTGCTGACGGAACGCCACGCGCACCGCGTTGCGCCCTGCATCCTTGGCCTCGTAGAGCGCGCGATCGGCCTCGCGATAGAGCGCGTCCAGGCCCATGCCGGAGGTCGAATAGGCCACCCCCAGGCTGATGGTCAGGCAGGGGCCGGCGCTGGAGCCCAGGTGCTCGATGCCCAGCGCCTCCACCGCCTGCCGCAGGCGCTCGGCGATGGCCAGGGTGTTGCCCTCCTCGCTGTCGTAGAGCAACACGGCGAACTCCTCCCCGCCCAGGCGCGCGGCGATATCCAGCGGCCGCCGCGCGCCCTGCCGGAGCACGACGCCAAGCTGGCGCAGGGCGGCATCGCCGGCCGGATGCCCGTAGTGGTCGTTGTAGGCCTTGAAGTCGTCGACATCCACCAGGATCAGCGCCACCCCCTTTTCCTCGCGGGCGCCCTGCTCCAGGGCCCGCTGGGCGAGCAGCTCGTAGTAGCGTCGGTTGACCAGGCCGGTGAGGCTGTCCTGTTCGGCCATCATGCCCAGCAGCCGCCGGCCGAGGAACTGCTCGCGCTGGGCGTAGTCCTGCAGGTACAGGGCGAACGAACAGATCAGCACCACCAGGCCGTTGTAGAGCGTATTCAGCAGGTTGGTGCGCAGGTTCTCTTCGCCGCCGAAGAGCAGGAATACCGCCAGGTTCAAGGCCAGGCACAGCAACGCCAGGCGCACGCAGGCCCAGAACGCCAGGCCGAGCGGGAAGAACACCGCGAGGATGCCCAGGGTCGCGCCCAACTGGGTGAAGCGCGGCACCCCATGCCACTCGAACAGCACGTCGCAGGCCAGCACCGCCAGGTTGATCAGCAGCAGGCAGTAGGGCGCGATGGCATCGCCGACCTTGCGCAGGCTGGGCAGGAAGGCCGCCGGCCAGACCACCAGCAGCAGGCCGATCATTCCCAGGCGCACGCCCAGCAGTTGCTCGAACAGGTTGGGATGCAGGCGGATGTCCACCATCAACCAGTCGGCCACGATGAACAGCGTCCAGATCAGGAACGCCACCCCGATGGCAGCACGCCGCTGCATCAGCGAGTTCCAGCTGAGAAACTCGCGAAACTCGTTTTCCAGCTCCTTTTCGAACCGCAACCAACGAAAACCGTTGCGCAACTGGCGCGCATACGGATTATCCGGCAGACCAGCCTGTACCAGGCCGTCGCGTGCAAGCATGCTGACTCCCCTACCTCGGACCGAACGCTGGAACAGGCCTGGACGACAATACCCTGGCGCCTCTACAGCGATGAGTCAAAAAGCCATCACCCGTTACCAGACAATAGGGCATGCGGCGTGCCGAGGCGATACCAGCCATCGGCGCAGCGGGACGCCCCGGCGAGCGAATGGCAAGATCCGTGGGCCAACTGGCATTGCGGCCAGGTCCGAAGGACGCCAGACTGCCGCCATCGCCATGAGGTCATGCCATGCCCGAACCACGCCTGATTGCCTGCCTGATCTATCCCGACGTGATGAGCCTGGACGTGACCGGACCGCTGCAGGTATTCGCCTCGGCCAACGTCGAACGCCAGCGCCAGGGTCTGCCGCCTTTCTACCGGATACAGGTGCTCGGCGAGCGTAGCGAAGCGGTGCCCAGTTCCGCGGGCATCCGCATCTGCGCCGACCTCGCCTGGCGCGACTGTCCGCCGGAAAGCCTGGACACCCTGTTGGTGCCCGGCGGCCTCGGTGTCGAGGCGCAGACCCGCAACGCCGACCTGCTCGCCTGGCTGAAAGCCGCCGAACCGCGCATACGGCGGCTCGGCTCGGTGTGTTCGGGAGCGCTGATCCTGGCCGCCGCCGGGGTTCTCGACGGGCACCCAGCGACCACCCACTGGGCCGACGTGGCGACGCTGCGCCAGGGGTTTCCCGGCGTCCATGTGCAAGGCGACCGCCTGCACACCTACGACCCGCAGTGCCGCGACGGCGACGCCCACATCTTCACCTCGGCCGGCGTCACGGCGGGAATCGACCTGGCCCTGGCGCTGGTCGAGGCCGACCTCGGCCGCAGCCTGGCGCTCAGCGTCGCGCGACGCCTGGTGATGTTCCTCAAGCGTCCTGGCGGCCAGGCCCAGTTCAGCGCCTGGCTGACCCCGGAACCGAGCCGCACCCCGCGCCTGGCCGCGCTGCTGGAGTGGATTCCCGCCAACCTCGCCGGCGACCTGTCCCTGGAAGCCCTCGCCGACCGGGCCTGCATGAGCCCGCGTACGCTGTCCCGGGTATTTCTCCAGGAACTGGGCGTGGCGCCCGGTCGCTACGTCGAGCGGGTTCGCCTGGAGGCCGCGCGCGCCCTGCTGCAGGACGCCCAGGCATCGATCGCCACGGTGTCCCGGCTGTGCGGCTTCGGCCATCCGGAAAACCTCCGGCGGACGTTCCACAAGCATCTTTCGGTCAGCCCCCAGGAATACGCCGAACGCTTCGGCATGCTGGCCTGACGCTCCCACCGAGGACCTTCCCATGCTGGAACTGCGCCCCAACTGCGAGTGCTGCGACCGCGACCTGCCCGGCGACAGCGGCGACGCGCTGATCTGCACCTTCGAGTGCACCTTCTGCCGCGACTGCGCGACGACCCGCCTGGGCGGCCAATGCCCGAACTGCGGCGGCGAACTGCTGGCCCGGCCAAGGCGTCCGCGGGATGCGCTGGTCCGTCAGCCCGCCTCCAGCCGGCGCGTCGTCAGGCCCGGCGGTTGTCCGGAGTGACGCCATGCTGCTACGCAACCCGACCCTGCTCCTGCTGTTCTGCGGCCAGGCCCTGTACTGGTCCTGTTCGCTGATCGGCATAACCCTGACCTCGCTGGTCGGCGTCCAGCTGGCGCCGTTGAACAGCCTGGCCACCCTGCCCCTGGCCCTGCTGGTGCTGGGCAACCTGCTGGCGGTGCAGCCGTTGTCGCACTTCATGCAGCGCCACGGCCGACGTCCCGGGCTGATGCTCGGCGCCGGCGGCGGCGTGCTCGGCGGCCTGGTCTGCGCCGCCGGTGTCTGGACTGGCGATTTCCTCTGGTTCTGTCTCGGCGCGCTGGGCATCGGGGTCTACCAGGCCTCGGCCATGTACTACCGGTTCGCCGCGCTGGAGGCGGTGGATGCCGGGCGGAAAGGCCGCGCCAGCGCCTACGTGCTCGCCGGCGGAGTACTCGCCGCGCTGCTGGCGCCGAGCCTGGCGCTGTGGTCGCGCAACGCGCTGGCCCAGCCCTTCGTCGGCGCCTATCTGCTGATCGCCGTGCTGGCCCTCGCCGGCCTGCTGCTGATGGCCCTGCTCCGCGAAGGCCAGGCGCCACGCCCGGCACGGCTCGCCTGGCGCGACATAAGCGGCCTGTTGCGGCGGCCGGTGGTCCGCGCGGCCATCGCCTGCACCGCGGCCGGACACGGGTTGATGATCCTGATCATGAACGCCACGCCGCTGGCCATGAGCTTCTGCGGCCTGCCGCTGGAACAGTCGAGTCGGGTCATCCAGTGGCACGTGCTGGGAATGTTCCTTCCGGCGTTCTTCGCCGGAGCGCTGGTCGACCGCATCGGCAACCGTCGCGTCGCCCTGCTCGGCGCGTTCCTGCTCGCCGCAAGTGCCGGCATCGCCCTGGGCGGGCAGTCGGTCATGCATTTTCTGCTCAGTTCGCTGGCCCTGGGCAGCGGCTGGAACCTGATGCTCATCGCCGGCACCACCCTGCTCGGCGAGGGCCACGCCGAAAGCGAGCGCGGCGCCGCGCAAGGATTGATGGAGCAAGGCAACAGCCTGGTGGCGGCGCTGATGTCGTTCGGCTCCGGCGCCCTGATCACCAGCCTTGGCTGGAACGCGGTGAACCTGCTGGTCTGGCCGGCGCTGCTGGTGGCGCTGGCACTGCTCTGGCCGGTACGGCGAACGCGGACGCTGTCGCGCTGAAACGCCGGCAACGAAAAAGGCGACCTTGCGGTCGCCTCTTCTGCTTTACGGAAACGCCTCAGTAGTAGGCGTTCTCCTTGTTGCTGTGGTCGGTCACGTCGCGCACGCCCTTCAGTTCGGGAATACGCTCGATCAGGGTCTTCTCGACGCCATCCTTGAGGGTCATGTCGACCATCCCGCAGCCCTGGCAACCACCGCCGAAACGCAACACGGCGATGTTGTCCTCGACCACGTCGACCAGGCTCACCTGTCCGCCGTGGCTGGCCAGGCCGGGATTGATCTCGGTCTGCAGGTAGTAGTTGATGCGTTCGGTGATCGGGCTGTCCTCGTTGACCATCGGCACCTTGGCGTTCGGCGCCTTGATGGTCAGCTGGCCGCCCATGCGGTCGGTGGCGTAGTCCACCACCGCGTCTTCGAGGAAGGGCTCGCTGACCGCATCGATCCAGGCAGTGAAGTCCTTCAGGGCGATGGCGGTGTCCTCGACCTTTTCCTCGCCCGGCTTGCAGTAGGCGATGCAGGTTTCCGCGTACTGGGTACCCGGCTGGGTGATGAAGATACGAATGCCGATACCCGGGGTGCTCTGCTTCTCCAGCAACTCGGCCAGATACGCTTGGGCAGCTTCGGTAATGGTGATGGCGCTCATGGCAACTCCTCGCAAATATGCCGACAGTTTACGCCAATCGGTACTTGCGGATAAAGCCCTAGTAAATTAGTAGGAATAATTCGCGATAACCGACCCACCCCTTGCGGAGCGGGTCGCGACACTCAGAGGTTCTCGTAGCGATTCATGTCCAGCGCGCCCGCCTCGACCGGTTCGGTTTCGCGGATGTACGCCTCCAGATCGTGGAAGTAGCTCCAGAACTGCGGATTGCTGCGGCGCACGCCCCAGCGTTCGACCACCTTGTCGAAGTCCTCGCTACTCTTCGCCGCCTCCAGGGCGCCGACGAAGGCCTCGGCATCCGTCGCCGGCAGATCGAACATGAAGTTCGGATAGCTGGACAGCACGCCGGGGTAGATCGTCAGGGTGTCCAGGCCCGGCTGGTAGCGCAGCGACTCGCCGAGCATGAAGGCGACATTGCTGTGCGCGCGGTTGCGCAGCACGGTATAGATCTCGCGCTTGCCGCTGGACGTACGTATCCGCAGCATGGTCGCCTCGGGGAAGCGCTCTATGACCTTGAGGCCGGCCGCCGGCCGGCTGACCAGGCGACTGAAGGCCTGCTCGGCGTCCTGCAGTTCGCGGTCGATGCCCGGTCGATAGCAGTTGCCGTCCAGGCAGCGGTTGATCGGGTCGGGGCGCGCATTGAGGTCGCCGTAGCGACGCAGCAGTTCTTCGGCGAAGGCCTTCTTCGGCTGCTTCTCCGGCAATCCCAGCGCGCTCGGCGTGTCATCGTCGAAGGCCTGGTAGTCCATCCACATCTTCAGCTTGCCGCTGTTCTGGTACCAGTCGTCAAGCAACGGCTGGCGCGCGTCGACCGGCATCAGGCGGAGGAAGTTCTGCTCGGCGCCGTTGCGGATCAGGTCGAAGTACAGACGCGTCTGCGCCTGGTGCGAGACGTTGCCGAAGACATCGAAGTTCACCACCAACCCGTAGTAGGTTCGCTCGAACAGCGGGTAGTCCATCAGCCACAGGGTCTGCGGTACCTCGCCAAGCAGGCCCTTGCGCACCGAGGCGCTGTCGAACTGGCGGAAGATGCTCAGCAGGGCGTTGTCGTTGCCGTGCCAGATCGTGTTCCAGGTCGGCGGTGGCGCGTCGGCGTAGACGTCCTGGCGCAGGTCTTCGTACTCGTTGCGCTTGTCCCGGTAGGCGCTCCACAGGCCGAGCAGGTTCTTCAGCTCGTCGATCTGCCCCGGCAAGGCCAGCAGCGGCTCGCTCTGCGCGCGGAAGTTGGCGTCGGTGACGAACAGGTCCTGCTCGGGGTCCTGGAATACCACCCAGAAGTTGTCGCGGATCACGTCGGTGGCGATCTGTCCACGGCACACCGGCCCGCGGATGAAGGTACGGGTGAAGTACTCGGCGTTGTCCAGCATGAACTGGTAGCGCGCCCGTGGCGGGATCGCGGCGAAGGTGACGAACGGGTTGGCGCGGCTCTGCACGCCGTAGCCGGGAACCTTGTCGGTGTTCCACTGGGTGCCGAAGAACAGCTCCTGGACGCGTTCCAGCTTCTTCGCCGTCAGCGGATAGGTGATGTGCGTCTTGTGGACGATCACGCCCTGGATCGGCCAGAGGCGGTAATAGAAGCTGTTGCCCGGATCGTCGTTGGGACGCCGGGTCGGGATCGGGTCGATCGGCTGGCCGCTGGGCGTGCGTGAACGCACCAGCTGGAAGAAGTGGCCGGGCGCGCCCTGTTCCGGGAAATACAGGTGCGCCAGGAACAGGTGCTCGTAGAGCCAGCGCGAGACCAGGCTCTGCTTGGCCCCAGACTGGTTGAGGAAACGCTCCCAGCTGGCCACCTGGCGCGCCTCGGCGGCGGTCGGCCGCAACGGCTGCTGGTCGACCGGGGCGCCCGCGGCCAGCCACTTCTGCAAAGTGGCGTATTCGTCGTCGCTCAGCCCGGCCACCGCGAAAGGCATGCCGGAACCTGGGTTCTTGCGGATGAACGCATCGATGCTGGCCGGCGTCGGGCACTGGTTGGCGCGGTTGATCGAAATGTCCAGGCCTTCGGGGATCTTCGCATTCGGCTGCAACGGCTGGCTGTGGCCAAGCTCGAGCATCCGCGCCATCAGTGCGGCCTGGCCGTCCTGCGGTTCGAGCACCGACCAGAAGTCCTTGCGCCGCCAGGCGTCGGCACCGTGCGCATCGAGGTACAGGCGGGTGGTTTCCTGCGCCTTGGTCCGCGTGCCGTCGTAGACCGGCAGTTGGTTGGCGCCGCGCTGCGCGCCCTCGGCGCTGCTCAGGTTGAGCTGGCAGGGCGAATCGTAGCAGGCGTGGCAGGCGACGCACTTGGCGGTAAAGATCGGCTGGACGTCACGGCTATAGGAAATTTCAGCAGCGGAAACAGACTGGATAAAAGACGACAAAACGAAGGCCAACCCAACCAACGGTCTTGGCAACATGAACCACTCCTCACTCGGCGACGGGCGATTCTAGCAAACCCGCCTCTCTGCGCCGCACTTTCACAACGGCGGGCGAACTCGCCCCGGGCCTGAGCCGCCATTTCGCCAGCATTCCACCGGCTTCGGCCGCCACGTATGCTAGCCGGGCTCCCAGGCCCGCCCTGGCGATCAAGGACGATGACTTCGAGGAAACAGGGATATGTTTCGACTCGCCGCGCCCCATCCGCGCCCGTTCGCGTGCGCCCCACGTCCCCTCTTCGCCGCTTTCCGCCTGCTGTCGCCAGGCGGCGCTTCCGTTCGCGCCCGGCGCGGCCTGGTCCATCCTTTCGCCGCCCTGGCGGCCCAACGGAGAACCCGCCCCATGAAACTGCTCGCCGGCAGCTTCGCCGCTCTCTTCCTGAGCCTTTCGGCCCAGGCGGCGGACTGTACTTTCACCCAGCTGGAAATCGTGCCCCAGTTCGGCTCGCCGAACATGTTCGGCGGCGAGGACGAGCACGTCCGCGTGATGTTCAGCAACGAGGATCCCAACGACGACAACCCCGATGCCTTTCCCGAACCGCCGGTCTACCTGGCCGACCGCGACAGCGGCAACGATTGCCGCATAGAGGACGGCGGCATCTGGTCGCGCGGCGGCGTGTTCCTGAGCCAGGACGGTCGGCGCGTGCTGATGCATGAATTCAGCGGCTCCAGCGCCGAGCTGGTGTCCTACGACAGCGCCACCTGCAAGGTGGTGCACCGCGAGGACATCTCCGGCCAGCGCTGGGCGGTGGACAAGGACGGGCTGCGCCTGGGAGAGAAATGCTCGGGCGAATCCGTCGACAGCTGCGCGAAGATCGTGAAGCGTTCGCTCACGCCGTTCTGCCAGACCGCAAAGAAATGATCCGGGCCGGAGCGCCCCTTATCGACACGCATAGGTGATACATGGACAGTCTCGATCAATGCATCGTCAACGCCTGCAAGAACAGCTGGGACAAGAGCTACCTGGCCGGCACCCCGAACAAGGACAACTGTTCCGGCTTCGTCCAGTCGGTGGCCGCCGAGCTGGGCGTACCGATGCCCCGCGGCAACGCCAACGCCATGGTCGACGGCCTGGAGCAGAGCTGGACCAAGCTCGCCTCCGGCGCCGAGGCCGCGCAGAAGGCGGCCCAGGGCTTCCTGGTGATCGCCGGCCTGAAGGGCCGCACCTACGGGCACGTCGCGGTGGTCATCAGCGGTCCGCTGTATCGGCAGAAGTACCCGATGTGCTGGTGCGGCAGCATCGCCGGCGCGGTCGGCCAGAGCCAGGGCCTGAAGTCGGTCGGCCAGGTATGGAATCGCACCGACCGCGACCGCCTCAACTACTACGTCTACTCCCTGGCCAGTTGCAGCCTGCCCAGGGCCAGTTGATTCAGGCCGTGCTGCGAATGAGCCAGACTCATTCGCAGCACGATTCCCCACGAGCATCCCGACCCCACTCGCCCGCCCCTTCGCCGCCCGCCTGCGCACTCCGACCTCCGCATTCCGCCCGTATGCTGCGACAAAACGGCGCCAGGGGCTTTTCCGGCCCGCGGATGAACATCTTTCAACTTGAATGAAATTCATGGTCCAGCCACCCCCGGTCGGAAAGCCCCTGCCTTTGTTATGCTTTTCACCTTTCCGCCCACTGACGCCAGGTCCATCCATGTCCAGCCCGCTCACCGATCGCAGCGCCCGCCTGCAAGCCCTCCAGCACGCCCTCAGGGAACGTATCCTGATCCTCGATGGCGGCATGGGCACCATGATCCAGAGCTACAAGCTGGAAGAAGCCGACTACCGCGGCGAGCGCTTCGCCGACTGGCCGAGCGACGTGAAAGGCAACAACGACCTCTTGCTGCTCAGCCGCCCGGACGTGATCCAGGCCATCGAGAAGGCCTACCTCGACGCCGGCGCCGACATCCTCGAGACCAATACCTTCAACGCCACCCAGGTGTCCCAGGCCGACTACGGCATGCAGTCGCTGGCCTACGAACTCAACGTCGAAGGGGCGCGCCTGGCCCGCCAGGTGGCGGACGCGAAGACCGCCGAGACCCCGGACAAGCCGCGCTTCGTCGCCGGCGTGCTCGGCCCGACCAGCCGCACCTGCTCGATTTCCCCGGACGTGAACAACCCCGGCTACCGCAACGTCACCTTCGACGAACTGGTGGAGAACTACGTCGAGGCGACCCGCGGCCTGATCGAAGGCGGCGCCGACCTGATCCTGATCGAGACCATCTTCGACACCCTCAACGCCAAGGCGGCGATCTTCGCCGTCCAGGGCGTGTTCGAGGAACTCGGCGTGGAGCTGCCGATCATGATCTCCGGGACCATCACCGACGCCTCCGGCCGCACCCTGTCGGGCCAGACCACCGAGGCCTTCTGGAACTCGGTGCGGCATGCCCGGCCGATCTCGGTAGGCCTGAACTGCGCCCTCGGCGCCAAGGAATTGCGGCCGTACATCGAGGAACTGTCGACCAAGGCCGACACCCATGTCTCGGCCCACCCCAACGCCGGCCTGCCGAACGCCTTCGGCGAATACGACGAATCGCCGGCGGAAATGGCCGTGGTGGTCGAGGAATTCGCCGCCGCCGGCTTCCTCAATATCGTCGGCGGCTGCTGCGGTACCACCCCGGCGCACATCGAGGCGATCGCCAAGGCGGTGGCCAAGTACCCGCCGCGGGCCATCCCGGAGATTCCCCGGGCCTGCCGCCTGTCCGGCCTGGAGCCGTTCACCATCGACCGCAGCTCGCTGTTCGTCAACGTCGGCGAGCGCACCAACATCACCGGCTCGGCCAAGTTCGCCCGGCTGATCCGCGAGGAAAACTACGCGGAAGCCCTCGAGGTCGCCCAGCAGCAGGTGGAAGCCGGCGCCCAGGTGATCGACATCAACATGGACGAAGGCATGCTGGACTCGAAGGCGGCCATGGTCACCTTCCTCAACCTGATCGCCTCCGAGCCCGACATCTCGCGCGTGCCGATCATGATCGACTCCTCCAAGTGGGAGGTGATCGAGGCCGGCCTCAAGTGCATCCAGGGCAAGGGCATCGTCAACTCGATCTCGATGAAGGAAGGCGTCGAGGCCTTCAAGCACCATGCCCGCCTGTGCAAGCGCTACGGCGCCGCGGTGGTGGTGATGGCCTTCGACGAGGACGGCCAGGCCGACACCCAGGCGCGCAAGGAAGAAATCTGCAAGCGCTCCTACGACATCCTGGTCGACGAAGTCGGCTTCCCGCCGGAAGACATCATCTTCGACGCGAACATCTTCGCCATCGCCACCGGCATCGAGGAACACAACAACTACGCGGTCGATTTCATCAACGCCTGCGCCTACATCCGCGACCACCTGCCCTACGCCCTCAGCTCGGGCGGGGTGTCCAACGTGTCCTTCTCGTTCCGCGGCAACAACCCGGTGCGCGAGGCGATCCACTCGGTGTTCCTCTACTACGCGATCCGCAACGGCCTGACCATGGGCATCGTCAACGCCGGCCAGCTGGAAATCTACGACGAGATCCCGAAGGCGCTGCGCGACCGGGTCGAGGACGTGGTGCTCAACCGCACGCCCGAGGCCACCGAGGCCCTGCTGGCGATCGCCGACGACTACAAGGGCGGCGGCGCGGTCAAGGAGGCCGAGGACGAGGAATGGCGCAGCTACAGCGTCGAGAAGCGCCTCGAGCATGCGCTGGTCAAGGGCATCACCACCTGGATCGTCGAGGACACCGAGGAATGCCGCCAGCAGTGCGCGCGCCCCATCGAGGTCATCGAAGGTCCGCTGATGTCCGGGATGAACGTGGTCGGCGACCTGTTCGGCGCCGGCAAGATGTTCCTCCCGCAGGTGGTCAAGTCCGCGCGAGTGATGAAGCAGGCGGTGGCCCACCTGATTCCCTTCATCGAGGCGGAGAAAGGCGACAAGCCGGAAGCCAAGGGCAAGATCCTGATGGCCACGGTGAAGGGCGACGTGCACGACATCGGCAAGAACATCGTCGGCGTGGTGCTCGGCTGCAACGGCTATGACGTGGTCGACCTCGGCGTGATGGTGCCGGCGGAGAAGATCCTGCAGACCGCCATCGCCGAGAAATGCGACATCATCGGCCTGTCTGGCCTGATCACGCCGTCGCTGGACGAGATGGTCCACGTCGCCAAGGAAATGCAGCGGCAGAATTTCCAGTTGCCGCTGATGATCGGCGGCGCCACCACCTCGAAGGCGCATACCGCGGTGAAGATCGATCCGCAGTACAGCAACGACGCGGTGGTCTACGTCACCGACGCCTCGCGCGCGGTAGGCGTGGCCACCAGCCTGCTGTCCAAGGAGCTGAAGGCCGACTACGTGGCCCGCACCCGCGCCGACTACGCGGTGGTCCGCGAACGCACGGCCAACCGCAGCGCCCGCACCGAGCGGCTGAGCTACGAACAGGCGATCGCCAACAAGCCAGCGTTCGACTGGGCCGGCTACCAGGCGCCGACGCCTTCCTTCACCGGCGTCAGGGTGCTCGACGAGATCGACCTCGCGGTGCTCGCCGAGTACATCGACTGGACGCCGTTCTTCATTTCCTGGGACCTGGCCGGCAAGTACCCGCGCATCCTCACCGACGAGGTGGTCGGCGAGGCCGCCACCTCGTTGTTCAACGACGCCCAGGCGATGCTGAAGAAGCTGATCGACGAGAAGCTGATCAAGGCCCGCGCGGTGTTCGGCTTCTGGCCGGCCAACCAGGTCGAGCACGACGACCTGGAGGTCTACGGCGCCGACGGCGAGACCCTCGCCACCCTGCACCACCTGCGGCAGCAGACGATCAAGCCGGACGGCAAGCCGAACCTGTCGCTGGCCGATTTCGTCGCGCCGAAGGAAAGCGGCGTGCGCGACTACATCGGCGGCTTCATCACCACCGCCGGGATTGGCGCCGAGGAAGTGGCCAAGGCGTACGAAGCCAAGGGCGACGACTACAACAGCATCATGGTCAAGGCGCTCGCCGACCGCCTCGCCGAAGCCTGCGCCGAGTGGCTGCACGAGCGGGTGCGCAAGGAGTACTGGGGCTACGCCCGCGACGAGCACCTCGACAACGAGGCCTTGATCAAGGAGCAATACGTCGGCATCCGCCCGGCACCGGGCTACCCGGCCTGCCCCGACCATACCGAGAAAGGCACCCTGTTCGAACTGCTCGATCCGCAGGGCCTGTCCGGCGTCAGCCTGACCGAGCACTACGCGATGTTCCCCGCCGCGGCGGTCAGCGGTTGGTATTTCGCCCACCCGCAGGCGCAGTACTTCGCGGTCGGCAAGATCGACAAGGACCAGGTGGAACGCTACAGCCAGCGCAAGGGCCAGGAAGCCAGCGTCAGCGAGCGCTGGCTGGCGCCGAACCTTGGCTACGATGACTGACCAGGAAGGCGACGATGAAATTCCTCACTCCCGAGCAGATGGAAAAGCCGCGCAAGCGCCGCCTGCGCAAGAAACTGCGCCTGGGCGAGTTCCAGGAGTTCGGCTTCAGCTTCGAACTGACCTACGACCGCAGCGCCCTCTCCCACGACGATGCGCTGGACCATCTGATCGACTTCGTCGAGGCCCAGGGCTGGGTGTTCGGCGGCGGAGGCTCGCCGGAACAGGCGGAGATCAGCGGCTACCTGTGCCTGGCGCGGGTCGGCAGCCTGGACGAAGCGGACCGGGAAAGCGCCCGCCTGTGGCTGGAAGCCCAACCCTGGTGCAAGACCTTCGAGGTCGGCCCGTTGAGCGACTGCTGGCACAACTTCTTCGAGTGAAACCGGCGCCGGCATGACCTGGCCTGGCCTGGCGCCAGCAGGCGCGAAGCTGCGACCTACACCCGGATCAGGCGCGGTTCATGCCCCGTGTGGGCGAGAAAGGCCAGCAGGTCTGCGTAGCGGATGCACTCGGTGGCGGTATTCACCAACGGGTGGAAACCGAGCAACTGGTCCTGGCGAATGGCATCGTCGAGCAACACCTCGACCCTGTGCCGCGGATCGTTGACCAGCGCGAAAGGCGTCACGCAGCCCAGCTCGACGCCGAGGTATTCGCGCAGGCGCTCGACCGAGGCGAACGACAGGCGGCTTTCGCCGATCTGTTCGGCGATGCCCGGCAGGTCGGCCTCCTTGCGCTCGTCGAGCAGCACCAGGTAGTGGCGAGTACCCTTGCGGTTGCGCAGGAACAGGTTCTTGATGCCCTGGTCGGGCAATTCGATGCCCTGCGCGTAATATTCCTCGATGGAGGCGATGGCCGGATGCTCGACCCGCTGGCTGTCGATGGCCAGCTCGCGGAGCAACGCCAGAAGCGCCTGCTCGTCCATTTTCGCACTCATGGGACGCGCGCCCTCAGGTGAACTGCGAACCGGAACGGCGCACGAACTTGATCGACCACTTGAAGTTCGGCTTGCGCGTCACGCTGATCGGGCGCCGGGTCACGGTATCGATGGTGATGTTCCAGAACCCGGTGCTGGGCACCTTGATCTTCGCCGGGAAGCGGTCGAAGGCGCCGCCATGGTAGCTATGCCGCCCGCCATTCTTGAAACTGCGGAAATTGGCGTCGTTCATCAGGCGGATATTGCATTGCTGCGAGCACTCGATGACCACGATGTCGTCTTCGTTGAGGTGTTCGCGCTGGTGGACGAATTTCATGGAACGGTTCCGTTGCTGCGGTGGAGCGGAGCGCAACGATAGCACGTCGGCGCCGGCCATACCGCCTCATGACGGGCAATGGTAGGATGCGCGCCCCATGCGTAGCCAAGACCTCCACCAGCGCCTCGCCGATCTCGGCGCCAAGCCCCTGCATTGCGGGAGGATCGTCCGCGCCTGGCTGCAAGGCCGCGCCCTCGATGCCTGCACCGCCCGCCAGCCGGCCGAGGACTTCCTGCCGCTGAGCGTACGCCATGGCCTGCCGCAGGTCGCCGCGGAACTGGAAGGCATCGCCCGCCTGCACAGCGAGCATCCGGCGAGCGACGGCTCGTCGCGCCTGCTGGTGGAACTCGCCGACCGGCAGATGGTGGAAAGCGTGCTGCTGCCGCGCGGCGGGCTGTGCGTCTCGACCCAGGTCGGCTGCGCGGTCGGCTGCGTGTTCTGCATGACCGGCCGCAGCGGCCTGCTGCGCCAGGTCGGCAGCCTGGAAATGGTCGCCCAGGTGGTCCTGGCGCGGCGTCGGCGAGCGGTGAAGAAAGTGGTGTTCATGGGCATGGGCGAGCCGGCGCACAACCTCGACAACGTCCTCGAAGCCATCGACCTGCTCGGCACCGATGGCGGCATCGGCCACAAGAACCTGGTGTTCTCCACCGTCGGCGATCCCCGCGTGTTCGAGCGCCTGCCCCGGCAACGGGTGAAGCCCGCCCTCGCCCTGTCCCTGCACAGCACCCGCGCCGAACTGCGCCGGCAACTGTTGCCCAAGGCGCCGCCGCTGAGCCCGGAAGAACTGGTGGAAGCCGGCGAGGCCTACGCCCGCCGGGTCGACTATCCGATCCAGTACCAATGGACCCTGCTCGAAGGGATCAACGACAGCCTGGAGGAAATGGACGGCATCCTGCGCCTGCTCAAAGGCCGCTTCGCGGTGATGAACCTGATCCCCTATAACAGCATGGACGGCGACGCCTACCGGCGCCCGAGCGGGGAGCGGATCGTCGAGCTGGTGCGCTACCTGCACAGCCGCGGCGTGCTGACCAAGGTGCGCAACTCGGCCGGCCAGGACATCGACGGCGGCTGCGGGCAACTGCGCGCCAGGGCCACGCAGGGCACGGCGGAACGGCGCATCCCCGCCCGCCAGGCCTGAAGCCACCCTCCTCCCGCCAAGGGTCTAGACTCTCAGGGCAGGTATGGAAAAGGGAGGACCACCGATGGGTATCGAGACGGAAGAACCGAACCAGAAGCCGCCGACCTTCTGGCAGATGCTGCACAGCGTGATGGCTGCCGCCTTCGGCGTACAGAGCGGGCGAAACCGCGCCCGCGACTTCAGCCACGGCAAGCCCGTGCACTTCATCATGCTGGGCCTGCTCTTCACCCTGGTGTTCGTGCTGTTGCTGGCCGGGATCGTGAAACTGGTGCTGAGCCTCAGCGGCCTGTGACCTCTGCGCCGCCGAGGCGGGCTTTCACTGGTGGCTGACCCAGAACACCGCGGTAGCCACCACCAGCAGGATCAGGACGAAGGCCGCGCGGGCGTCGACCACGCTGTCGCGGTTTTCCTGGGTTTTGCTCGGCTCGCTCATGACTCCCCCTGTTTCTTGTGGGTATCGGGACGAAGACATCGAAAGGCACCCTCCAGTTAAGACCAGCGCCGCCCATCGCTCAAGAAAGGCGCCGTTGCGAAGCGGTTATGCTTGCCTGGCGACTTAGTCTTTTCGGTTCTTACCATATACTCAAACATCACTTTTACGCATAAATATGAACTGGTATCGTGCGCCCACTCCGCGTGGAGCGCGTAGCCGTGCGCGCTGGTTAACGCAGTAAGCCGCATAGCCTGACAGCAGGAATATTCATGTACGTATACGACGAGTACGACCAACGGATCGTCGAGGACCGCGTCAAGCAGTTCCGCGACCAGACCCGCCGTTACCTGGCGGGTGAATTGACCGGTGAGGAGTTCCGCCCGCTGCGCCTGCAGAACGGTCTCTATATCCAGCGCTATGCCCCGATGCTGCGCATCGCCGTTCCCTATGGCCTGCTCTCCTCGCGCCAACTGCGCAAGCTGGCGCAGATCGCCCGCGACTACGACAAGGGCTACGCCCACATCAGCACCCGGCAGAACGTGCAGTTCAACTGGCCGGAGCTGGAAGACGTGCCGGAAATCCTCGCCGAGCTGGCCACCGTGCAGATGCACGCGATTCAGACCAGCGGCAACTGCATCCGCAACACCACCACCGACCAGTTCGCCGGCGTCGCCCGCGACGAGCTGGTGGACCCGCGCCCCTGGTGCGAGATCATCCGCCAATGGTCGACCTTCCACCCCGAGTTCGCCCACCTGCCGCGCAAGTTCAAGATCGCGGTGAACGGCGCGGTGAGCGACCGTGCCGCCATCGAAGTGCACGACATCGGCCTGGAGGCGGTGAAGAACGAGGCCGGCGAGCTCGGCTTCCGCGTCTCGGTCGGCGGCGGCCTGGGCCGAACCCCCATCGTCGGCAGCTTCATCAATGAATTCCTGCCCTGGCAGCACCTGCTCGGCTACCTGGATGCCATCCTGCGCGTCTACAACCGCTATGGCCGGCGCGACAACAAGTACAAGGCGCGGATCAAGATCCTGGTCAAGGCGCTGACCCCGGAAGTCTTCGCCGAGCGCGTCGAGGCCGAATGGGCCAACCTCAAGGACGGACCGAGCACCCTCACCGAGGCGGAAGTCCAGCGCGTCGCCGCGCATTTCGTCGATCCGGCCTACAAGGCCCTCGACGACCTCGATGAATCCCTCGCCCGGCTCGACGCGGAGCACCCCGGCTTCGCCCGCTGGCGCGCACGCAACACCTTCGCCCACAAGAAGCCCGGCTACGTCGCCGTGACGCTCTCGCTGAAGCCCACCGGCACCGCGCCGGGAGACGTCACCGACAAACAGCTGGAGGCCATCGCCGATCTCGCCGACCGCTACAGCTTCGGCGAGGTGCGCAACAGCCATAACCAGAACATCATTCTCGCCGACGTCGAGCAGGGCGAACTCTTCGCCCTCTGGGGCGAACTGCGCGAACTGGGCTTCGCCACCCCCAACGTCGGCCTGCTGACCGACATCATCTGCTGCCCGGGCGGTGACTTCTGCTCCCTGGCCAACGCCAAGTCGATCCCGATCGCCGAGGCCATCCAGCGCCGCTTCGACAACCTCGACTACCTGTTCGACATCGGCGACATCGACCTGAACATCTCCGGTTGCATGAACGCCTGCGGCCATCACCATGTCGGCCACATCGGCATCCTCGGGGTCGACAAGAAAGGCGCGGAGTTCTACCAGGTCTCCCTCGGCGGCAGCTCGGCGCGCGACGCCAGCCTCGGGCAGATCCTCGGCCCGTCCTTCGCCCAGGAGCAGATGGCCGACGTGATCGACAAGATCATCCAGGTCTACGTGGAACGCCGGACCGAGGAAGAACCCTTCATCGACACCTTCCGCCGTATCGGTATCGACCCGTTCAAGGAGCGCGTATATGCAGCGAATCATTAAGGACCGCCAGGTGGTCGACGACCGCTGGCACTTGCTGCCCAAGGACGCGACCCTGGAAAGCGTACCCAACAGCGACGACGTGATCATCCCGCTGGCCCTGTGGCTCGAGCACGGCCCGGCCCTGCGCGGCCGCGACGGCGGCCTGGGGGTCTGGCTGGACGCGGACGAGGAGCCGGAAAGCATCGCCGGCGACCTCGACAGGTTCCAGGTGATCGCGGTGAACTTCCCCGCCTTTACCGATGGCCGCGGCTTCAGCAGCGCGCGCCTGCTGCGCGAGCGCTACGGCTACAAGGGCGAGATCCGCGCGATCGGCGACGTGCTGCGCGACCAGTTGTTCTTCATGCGCCGCTGCGGCTTCGACGCCTATGCCATCCGTGCCGACCGCAGCCCGGAAGACGCCCTGGCCAGCCTGGACGACTTCAGCGAGGTCTACCAGACCTCGGTGGAGCAGCCGCTGCCGCTGTTCCGCCGCCGCGGCTGAACCCGGCCCTGACGAAAAAGCCCCGCAGCCGCGGGGCTTTTTCGTTCCCGAGGTCACGGACGCCTCAGGCCGCCCGCACGCTGTCCCAGGCCACCTGCGCCAGCAGTTCGCGACAGTCGGCCAACGCCACCCGGGTTCGCCCGGCCAGCCACTGGCGGGCAAGGTCGTGGGCCGGGCCGATCACCACCGAAGCAAAGCAGTCGTCCGGCATCTCGCGGAACAGGCCCTCGGCCCGATATCCCGCCAGCGCCGCATGGATCCGCGCGAAGTGGGCCTGGTTGTCGGCCCGCAGGCGCTCGCCCAACTCCCCCGCCTCTACCCGCCCGCGGCTGTGCAGGATGAAGCGTGCCCAGTCAGGATTCGCCACGACCCAGTCGATATAGCTGGTGACCAGCAACCTGACCGTTTCCTCGGCGCTGCACGCCCTGGCGAAGCCGGCTTCAAGCAACGCCGCGTACTGGCCGATCCCGGCCAGGTACAGTTCGCCATGGATGCGTTCCTTGTTGCCGAAATGGTGGTAGAGGCTACCGATGCTCGCTCCGGAACGGTCGCGGATCATCTCGATGGTGGTGGCGTCTACGCCATGCTCGCTGAAGCAGGCCAGGGCGGCCTGGAGAATCTCGTCTTTGCGGGAAGAACGGCCCATGTCGGTCCTTGTCGATAATCGTCGAAACGCTGACTAGAATATTTTTCTAGAATAAATTTCTAACCTTCGTATACTGCCCCGGTGCGCACACATCTTCAATCCTGAAACGCCCGGAGTTTTCCATGAGTCAGATGATGCAGATGTACCAGCAGGTCGGCCCGGCCCAGTTCAGCGCCATGATCGGCCAGTTCGCACCCTATTTCGCCAGCATCGCCCCGCAGTTCGTCGAACTGCGTCCCGGCTATGCCGAAGTCACCTTCCCCAAGCGCCGCGAGGTGCTGAACCATATCGGCACGGTGCATGCCATCGCCCTGTGCAATGCCGCCGAACTGGCCGCCGGGACCATGACCGACGCCTCGATTCCCGCCGGCCATCGCTGGATTCCGCGCGGCATGACCGTCGAGTACCTGGTCAAGGCCACTGGCGACGTGCGCGCGGTGGCCGACGGCAGCCAGATCGACTGGCAAGCCACCGGCAACCTGGTGGTGCCGGTGGTCGCCTATGTCGACGACAAGCCGGTATTCCGCGCCGAGATCACCATGTACGTCAGCCAGGCCTGACCGCCAAGGCGCCCCGGCCGTGCTTTCGGCCGGCTGGAGGCGCCCTGGCGGCCAGCTCTATTCTCGAAGCCATGAGCAGACCACGGAGACCGGCATGAACCCTCCGCAACCACGCCTCATCGATAACGGCAACGGCCATCCGCTGGCCAGCCATTGGTACCGGCCTGCCGGGGAGCCGCGCGGCTATCTCCTGATCGTCCCGGCGATGGGCGTGGAACAGCGGTTCTACGCGCCCTTCGCCGCCTGGCTGGCAGAGCGCGGCTACCTGGCCATCACCTTCGACTACCTGGGCATGGGGCAATCGCGCAACGGCTCGCTGCGCGGTCTCGAGGTCGATGTGCTGGGCTGGGCCCGTCATGACTGCAGCGCCATGCTCGCCGCCGCGCTCGCCGAGAGCGGGAGCAAGCCCCTGTACTGGATCGGCCATAGCCTGGGCGGCCAGATCCTGCCCTTCGTCGAAGGGCGCGAGCGTATCGAGAGGGTCTTCAGCATCGCCAGCGGCAGTGGCTACTGGAAGGAAAACAGCCCGCGGTTGCGCAACAAGGTCTGGTTGTTCTGGTACCTCGTCGCGCCCCTGCTGACGCCGCTGCTCGGCTATTTTCCCGGGCGCCGCCTGGGCATGGTCGGCGACCTGCCGCGCGGGGTGATCGAACAATGGCGACGCTGGTGCCTGCATCCGCAGTACGCCCTCGCGGATGGCGAGGCTATCCGCCGCGCCTTCTCCGCCGTACGCACGCCCATCGTGTCGCTGTCGTTCACCGACGATGAAATGATGTCCCGACGCAGCATCGAGTCGCTGCTGGGCTTCTACCGCGAAGCGCCGAAAACCGCCTGGCGCATCGCTCCCGAGGAAATCGGCGCCCGCCACATCGGCCATTTCGGCTTCTTCCGGCCGCAGTTCGCCGAATCGCTCTGGGCGGGCTACCTGTTGCCGGAGCTGGGCTCCGGCAACGCCCTCAGCCGAGGTTGACCAGCACCCGGCCGACCAGCTTGCCGGCGAGGATCTGGTTGATCGCCCCCGGCAGCTCTTCGAGGGCGATCTCGCGCGCCACCTCTTCGAGGTTGTCGAGCTTCCATTGCAGCGACAGCTTGTCCCACATGGATGCCTTGACCACCAGCGGCAGCTCCACCGAGTCCACCCCGAGCAGGTTGACCCCGCGCAGGATGAACGGCAGCACCGAGGCCTTGAAGCCGGCGCCGGCGGTCAGGCCGCAGCAGGCGACGCTGCCGCCGTACTGCAACGACTTGACCACGTTGAAGAGGATGTCGCCGCCGACGGTGTCCACCGCGCCGGCCCACTGTTCCTTGAGCAACGGCTTGTCGACGCCATCGGCCACGGTGGCGCGATCGAGGATCTGCTTGGCCCCCAGGCGGTTGAGGAACTCGGCCTGCTCCAGCTTGCCGGTGGCGGCCGCCACGGTGTAGCCGAGCTTGGCCAGCAGTTCCACGGCGATACTGCCGACCCCGCCGCTGGCGCCGGTGACCAGCACCGAGCCATGGTCGGGGCGCAGGCCGCTGCGCTCCAGCTTTTCTACGCAGAGCGCCGCGGTCAGGCCGGCGGTGCCGAGGATCATCGCCTCGCGCAGGCTCAGGCCTTGCGGGCGCTTGATCACCCAGGCCGCGGGCACGCGGATGTACTGGCCGAAACCGCCGGCGGTGTTCATGCCCAGGTCGTAGCCGGTGACGATCACCTCGTCGCCGGCCGCGAACTCGGCCACCGAGGACTCGGCGACCACACCGGCGGCATCGATGCCGGGGGTATGCGGGTACTTGCGGGTCACCCCGCGGTTGCCGCTGGCGGACAGCGCATCCTTGTAGTTCAGCGAGGAATACTGCACGCGGATCAGTACGTCGCCCGCCGGCAGGTCGCCGGTATCGCGCTCGACCACCTGCGTTTCGTAAACGCCGTGGGGCGCTTCCGTCACCCACAACGCCTTGAATACAGCCATTTCGACCTCCTCTCGTGAAAACCCTGAAGACAGCGTGTTCGTCCCTGTCGGCGCCGGCCTATTGCCAGAACTTCTGCTGGTTGAGCCGCCCCCACCAGGTCACCAGCACGCGGTCGATAACCACGCTGGCGGCCAGGCCGACGCGTTCCTGCAGGCTCTTGCGCTCGACGAATTGCACCTGGTAGACATCGCGCTCCCTGGCCTGCTCGGCCAGGTACTCGTCGCTGGTCTTGAGTTCGTCCACCAGCAGCTTGCCCAGTGCGGCCTGGCCCAGCCAGACCTCGCCGGTGGCGATCTCGTCCATGTTCAGTTGCGGCCGGTAGTGGGCCACGAAGTTCTTGAACAGTTCGTGGGTCACCTCCAGGTCCTCCTGGAACTTTTCCCGGCCCTTCTCGGTGTTCTCGCCGAATACCGTCAGCGTACGCTTGTATTCGCCGGCGGTAAGCACCTCGAAGTCAATATCGTGCTTCTTCAACAGCCGGTGGACGTTGGGCAACTGCGCCACCACGCCGATCGAGCCGAGGATGGCGAAGGGCGCGGAAAGGATCCGATCGCCGATGCAGGCCATCATGTAGCCGCCGCTGGCCGCCACCTTGTCGACGCACACGGTCAGCGGCACGCCGGCCTGGCGGATGCGCGCCAGTTGCGAGGCCGCCAGGCCGTAGCCATGGACCATGCCACCGCCGCTTTCCAGGCGCAGCACCACCTCGTCGTCCTTGCCCGCCATGCTCAGCACCGCAGTCACTTCGTGGCGCAGTTGCTCGGTAGCCGAGGCCTTGATGTCGCCGTCGAAATCGAGCACGTAGACCCGCGACTTCTGTTCAGGATGTTTCTTCGCCTGCTTCGCCGCCTTGCTCTCCTCCTTGCGCAAGGCCTTGAGGCTGGCCTTGTCGAGGACGCTGTGGCGGACCCGCTCGCGCAGGTCCTTGTAGAAATCGTTGAGTTTCTGCACGTCGAGGTGCCCGCCTGCGCCGCGCCGGCCGCGGCCGCGCAGGGCGACGATCACCACCAGCACCACGATGATCGCCGCCAGCACGGTCACGGTCCTGGCCAGAAAGCCCGCATATTCGGCAATGAACTCCACACAACCCCCTCTCTACTGTTGACGCACCCGTCTACGGGCGACACGATTGCGCAAGCATACCCAGGCCACCGACGGGCGGCCAGCGATGCCGCTGCCTGGAGAGCCTTTGCAGGGCGCGCCCGGAGCAGCCGATAAAGGCAGCGAATGACATTCAAACAAGCGTATGTTTTTTCGTTGACAGCCCTGGGTGATCCTCATACCCTCGCGGAACTTTCACCCGCCGAGGTCCGCCCGTGGGCAGCATCTACCTGATTCGACATGGCCAGGCGTCGTTCGGTGCCGACGACTACGACGTGCTGTCGCCGACCGGCATCCGCCAGGCGGAAATCCTCGGCGACCACCTGCTGAACCTCGGCGTCCGTTTCGACCGCGTCCTCAGCGGCGGCTTGCGCCGCCAGCAGCACACCGCCCGCGCCGCCCTCGAACGCCTGGAGTCCTCCGGGCTGGCCACGCCGGAGCTGGAAGTCGATCCGGCGTTCAACGAATTCGAAGCCGACGCGGTGATCCGCGCGCACCTGCCGGACCTGCTCGAGGAGCAGCCGGAAGCCTTGCACATCCTTCGCCATGCGGCCGAGCATCGGGCCGAGTTCCAGCGCCTGTTCTCCACCATCATCGCGCGCTGGGTTTCCGGCAACCATGAGAAAGATGGGCTGGAAAGCTGGCAGGAATTCCTCGATAAGGTCCATGACGGTCTTCGTCGTCTGCTGGCGCAGGCCAGCGGCAAGGACAGGGTCGCCGTGTTTACCTCCGGCGGTACCATTACCGCCCTGCTCCAACTGATCGTCGGCGTTCCGCCGCTCAAGGCCTTCGAGCTGAACTGGCAGATCGTCAATACCTCGCTGACTCGCCTGAGATTCCGCGGCGAGGAAGTGTCCCTGGCTTCCTTCAACAGTCACGTGCACCTGGAACTGTTGAAGGCGCCGGAACTCATCACCTATCGATGAGCCGGCCTACCGCGACCGTTCCGGTCGCCGAAAAAACCCTAGAAGAAAGGAATAGAACCCATGACCACCGTTGCTGACATCGTCTCCACCATGAAAAGCAAGTTCAACGCCAGCGCGGCCGCCGGCCTGGATCTGGTGTTCCAGTTCAACATCGAAGACGGCGACAACCACTACCTGGTCGTCAAGGACGGTACCTGCGAAGTGGTACAGGGCGACGCCGAGAACCCCAACGTCACCCTGATCATGGACAGCGAAACCCTGAAGGGCATCACCAGCGGCGAGACCGACGGCATGCAGGCCTTCATGGCCGGCAAGCTGCGCGCCGAAGGCGACATGATGCTGGCGATGAAGCTGGGCGAACTGTTCCCGGTCTGACCGTTTCCGGCGCCATGCCAGAAGGAAAACCGGAGTCCCTCGCGGCTCCGGTTTTTTTTCGTCCGGCATTCCTCCAGGCCGACGATCAGGGACCGTGATGGAGCGGCAACACGCTTGCCCATAACGCCCGGCGGCGGCTTGTGAGGGCCGGGACAGGGCATTAGATTAGCCAATTATCGCCGGCCACCATCATTGCGCAGCCTGATGCGCGCACCGGCTCCCGCGGCTCCGCCGTGGCACCACGAGAAGGGAACCCCATGTCGCTGACCGACCAATCCACTCGCATCCGCGCCGGCGAAGAACTTGACGCCGCCGTCATCGACCCGTACCTGAAAGCCCATATCCCCGGCCTCGAAGGCACCCCGAAGATCAGCCAGTTCCCCGGTGGCGCGTCCAACCTGACCTACCTGATCGAGTATCCGCGCCAGGAGTTCGTCCTGCGTCGCCCGCCATTCGGCCACAAGGCCAAGTCGGCCCACGACATGGGCCGCGAATACCGCATCCTGAACCAGTTGAACGCAGGCTTCCCCTACTGCCCGAAAGCCTACCTCTACTGCACCGACGAGTCGGTGATCGGCGCCGAGTTCTACGTCATGGAACGGGTCAAGGGCATCATCCTGCGCGCCGAACTGCCGCCTGAGCTGAATCTCGACGAACAACAGACCCGCAGCCTGTGCAAGAGCTTCATCGACAAGTTCGTCGAACTGCACAACGTCGACTACGCCGCCTGCGGACTGGCCGACCTGGGCCGCCCGGACGGCTACGTGCAGCGCCAGATCGCCGGCTGGACCGACCGCTACGAGAAGGCCCTGACCCCCGACGCGCCGCTCTGGGAACCGGTCAAGGCCTGGCTCAAGGACAAGCAGCCGGCCGATCACCACAAGCCGGGCATCGTGCACAACGACTACCGCTTCGACAACGTGATCCTCGACCCGGACAACCCGATGCAGATCATCGGCGTGCTGGACTGGGAACTGGCCACCCTCGGCGATCCGCTGATGGACCTCGGCAACACCCTCGCCTACTGGGTGGAAGCCGGCGACCCGGCTCCGGTGCAGCTGACCCGCCGCCAGCCCAGCCACCTGCCGGGCATGCTGACCCGCCGGGAGTTCGCCGACTACTACGCCGAGCGGGCCGGGATCCCGCCGATCGACAACCTGGACTTCTACTACACCTATGGCCTGTTCCGTCTTGCCGGCATCGTCCAGCAGATCTACTACCGCTACTACCACGGGCAGACCCAGGACAAGCGTTTCGCCCAGTTCGTGCAGATGAACAAGCTGCTGGAGCAGATGAGCCTGCAGGCCATCGAGCGCTCCCGCCTGTAACCGACCACTACAAGGGGATAGCCCATGTCCAAGACCCACCTGTTCGACCTCGACGGCAAGATCGCCTTCGTTTCCGGCGCCAGCCGCGGCATCGGCGAGGCGATAGCCAAGCTGCTGGCCCAGCAAGGTGCCCACGTGATCGTCTCGAGCCGCAAGATCGACGGCTGCCAGGCGGTCGCCGACGCGATCACCGCAGAGGGCGGCAAGGCCACCGCGATCGCCTGCCACATCGGCGAGATGGAGCAGATCCAGAACGTCTTCGCACAGATCCGCGAGCAGTTCGGCCGCCTCGACATCCTGGTCAACAACGCCGCCACGAACCCGCAGTTCTGCAACGTACTGGAAACCGACCTCGGCGCCTTCCAGAAGACCGTCGACGTCAACATCCGCGGCTACTACTTCATGTCCATCGAGGGCGGCAAGCTGATGAAGGAACACGGCGGCGGCAGCATCATCAACGTGGCCTCGATCAACGGCGTATCGCCCGGCGAGTTCCAGGGCATCTACTCGGTGACCAAGGCCGCCGTGATCAGCATGACCAAGGTCTTCGCCAAGGAATGCGCGCAGTTCGGCATCCGCTGCAACGCCCTCCTGCCAGGGTTGACCGACACCAAGTTCGCTTCGGCGCTGGTGAAGAACGACGCGATCCGCAACCTCGCCCTGCAGCGCATCCCGCTCAAGCGCGTGGCCGAGCCGAGCGAAATGGCAGGCGCCGTGCTCTACCTGGCTAGCGAAGCGTCCAGCTACACCACCGGCGTGGCGCTGAACGTCGACGGCGGCTTCCTTTCCTGACGGAACGGCGAACGCGCGAAGAGGGAGCCAGGGCTCCCTCTTTTCATTTCAGGATTGCCAATGCCTCGCACCAGCGCGGGACAGGCGCCCCACGGCTATTCACCTGCGTTCTCGGGTAGCCGGACGAGTACCCCCATAGGTGTTACCCGCCGCCTCCACTTCAGTTGCCGACCCGCCAGCCACCGTTCACCGACACCACCGTTCCGGTGACGAACCCCGCCTCGGGCGAGGCCAGCCAGGCCACCGCCGCGGCGATGTCCTCGACCCGGCCGGTCCTGCCCAGCGGGGTCTCGCCGACGATGGCGGCGACCCGTTGCGGATCGAGGCCGCCGGGAAAGAACCGGGTGTCGGCGATGTAACCCGGCGCCACGCTGTTCACTGTGATCCCGCGCGAACCGAGTTCCCGCGCCAGGGCCACGCCGAAGCCATGCAGGCCGGCCTTGGCTGCCGCATAGCCCAGCGCACCGGGACTGCCGCTACCGGTCTGCGCAGCGATCGATCCGATATGGATGATCCGCCCGCCCTCTTCCGCGAAATGCGGCAACACCGCCAGCGACATGAGGAACGCGCTTTTCAGGTTGCCGTCCAGCAGCGCATCCCATTCCCGCTCGGCCTCTGCCAGCGGAGTGGTGGCGGCGATCTTTCGGGTGAACCCGGCATTGTTCACCAGCACATCGAGCCCTTGGAAGGTGTCGCCGACCCAGGCGGCCACCGCCTCGACAGCCATGCGCTGGGAAAGATCGGCGGCCATCCAGGGCACGCCGCCCAACTCGGCGGCGGCGCGTTGCAGGCGCTGGGAGTCACGGGCCACCAGGGCGATCCGATAACCCTGTTGCCGAAGGCGCCGGGCGATGGCCAGGCCGATGCCCGACGAGCCGCCGGTGACCAGGGCGGTACGGGGGATTGGAGAATGAGTGTGCATGACGGGCTTCCTCTGTGAGGGATGGAACGCCTCGTCTGGCCAGAGCGAGCGTACGGATGGATTCTCGACGGATTCGCCGCGATATATCCAATACTGTCTTTCTTAACTCACCATATCCGGGAGATATCGCAATGGCCGACTTGCGCCAGTTCCGCCAGTTCGTCGCGGTTGCCGAGGAGCTGAGCTTCCGCCGCGCCGCTGAGCGCCTGCACATGGCCCAGCCACCGCTGACCACCGCGATCCGGCGGCTGGAAGAAGAAGTCGGCGCCAGCCTGCTGGAGCGTGACAACCGTATCCACCGCCTGACGCCGGCGGGCCGCGCGTTCCTCGACGAAGCCCGGCGCACCCTGGCCCAGGCCGAACGCACCCTGGCGGCCGCGCGCAGCGCCGCCAGCGGACGCAGAACGTTGCGCCTGGCGTTCGTCGACAGCACCATCAATATTCTGCTACCGCGCATACTCCAGGCATTCCGCCAACAGCATGGCGCGCTGGACTTCCAGCTCCAGGAAGACACCACCGCGGGGCAACTGGAGGCGCTGCGCGAAGACCGCATCGATGCCGGCCTGATCGTCCTGCCGGTCGACCGCCAACCCGGCCTGTACACGCATCTACTGGTGGACGGCGACATGCGCGTGGCATTGCCCGAAGGCCATCGGCTGGCACGCCATGCGCGCCTGCGCCTGGAACAACTGGCCGGAGAACCCTGGCTGCTGTTCCCAAGGCACTATGGGCCGGGCATGCACGACCTGATCGTCGCCGCCTGCGCGGCAGCCGGCTTCGTCCCGGAGGTGGTGCAGGAGGCGCGGCAGATGCAGACCATCGCCGGGCTGGTGGCCGGCGGCATCGGCGTCGCGCTAGTGCCTTCGCTGCTACAACCGTTGCGCCCGCCGGGGGTCACCTTTCGTCCCCTGCAAGGGCGGCGGGCGCGAATTCCCTATCGGCTGGCGTTGGCCTACCGCACGCCGTCGGAACTCATCGAACGCTTTCGCGAAACCGCCCAGGCGATCGCCGCCGCCCCGGCTTTTCGCATGGCCTAGCGCCAGTCCCTGAGCGCCTCCTCGGCCGCCAGGTTCATCGGCTCGGCAAGCAGCCCGGCGACGCCGTAGTTCACCGCGAACACCGCCTTGTCCGCCATCGGCAGGAAAGTCACCCGCCCCGCCAGCGGCTCGAACAGGAACAGGTCGTGCTCGCCGGCCCGCAGCCAGCGCCAGAGATCGACCCCCAGCGGACTCTGCGACAAGCCCAGGCGGCGGCCCCGGGACTGCTGCTCGAGGGCCAGGAAGCGGCCGCTGAGCGCGTCGAGGCGATAGCCCGGCGCCAGACCGATCAACGCGGCCAGTCCCTTCCAGCGGAAAATCCGCGCGTCCAGTTGCCAGAGTTCGCCGTCCAGCACCACGCTGCGCTCGTTGGCGCCCTCCTGGATCAGCACCCGGTAGCGCTGCGGCCCTTCGGCCTGGAAGCTCAGGGTGGCCATCGGCTGCTCGGGCTTGAGCAGCGAATAGCTGCGCAGGTCCCAGGCGAGCACCAGCAACAGCCCCGCCACGGCGACGAAGGCCAAGCCGCAGGTGCCGCGCAGCCAGCCGAGGAACCAGGTGCGTTCGAAGAGGATGCGCACCGCGACCAGGGCGGCCAGCAAGGCCAGTAACGCGAATGCCCAGGCCAGACCGTCGTACTGCATGCAAGCGATTCCTTCTGCGTGAAATTGCGGGCATTATGCGCACCCCTCCTCCCGACGGCCAGCGAGGCCGTTTCCCGATTGGAAGCAGGTCCGGTTTTTCATGCCCTTCGAACTCGCGATAGACCCCAGCACCCTGATCATCCTGGCCGTGGTGGCCTTTCTCGCCGGCTTCATCGACGCCATCGCCGGCGGCGGCGGCCTGTTGACCATCCCTGCGCTGCTCACCGCCGGGGTCCCGCCGCACCTGGCGCTGGGTACCAACAAGCTGAGCTCGACCTTCGGTGCGGCGACCGCCAGCTACACCTTCTACCGGCGCAAGCTGTTCCATCCCGGGAAGTGGCGCAACGGCCTGCTCGCCACCGCGATCGGCGCCGCCATAGGCGCCTGGGCGGCTCACCTGCTGCCCGCCGAGTGGCTGAACCGGATGCTCCCGGTGGTGGTATTCACCTGCGGCCTCTACATGCTCTTCGGCGGCACGCCGAAAGCGCCGCTGGACGCCGATGCGCCGGTCGGACGCAAGCGCCAGTGGCCGCAGGGCCTCGCCCTGGGCTTCTACGACGGCGTGGCGGGACCGGGCACCGGAGCGTTCTGGACCGTCAGCTCGCTGCTCATGTACCCGCTGGACCTGGTCCGCGCCAGCGGTGTGGCGCGGAGCATGAACTTCGTCAGCAACATAGTGGCGCTGGCGGTGTTCGTCGCCTCCGGCCAGGTGATCTGGTTGCTCGGCCTGTGCATGGGTGCGTCGCTGATGGTCGGCGCCTATTTCGGCGCGCGCACCGCTATCGGCGGCGGGGCGAAGTTCATTCGCCCGGTGTTCATCCTGGTGGTCCTGGCGCTGACCGCGCGGCTAGCCTGGCAGCACTGGTTCAGCGGCGCCTGAGCGGCGCGCCAGGTACAGGTCGATCAAGTGCCGGGCGATCGAGCGCTGCGCCGGTAGCGGCGGCAAGGCATCGAGGGAGAACCACTGGGCGTCCTCGATCTCGTCCTCCTGCGGGACGATCTCGCCGGACACGTACTCGGCGTGGAAACCGAGCATCAGCGAATGCGGGAACGGCCAGTTCTGGCTGCCGATGTATTCGAGATTGGCGACCTCCACCCCGACCTCTTCGCGCACCTCGCGGACCACGCACTGCTCCACCGACTCGCCGGCCTCGACGAAGCCGGCCAGGGTACTGTAGACCCCCGGCACGAAGCGCGGCGAACGCGCCAGCAACACCTCGTCGCCCCGGGTCACCAGGACGATCATGCTCGGCGACAGGCGCGGGTACTGGTGCAGCCCGCACTGCGGACACTGCATCACCCGCTCGTGGTCCTGCGCCTGCATGCGTGTGCCGCAGTTGCCGCAGAACCGGTTGTGACGTGCCCAGATGCCGATCTGGCTGGCATAGCCGAGCATGCAGAACTGATCGAAATCGCCGTGCAGCATGAACTGCCGCAACGGCGCCCAGGCCATGCCCGGTAGCTCGATCGGCTCGTCCAGTTCCAGCACGTAGACCGGCTCGCCCTGCCAATGGCCGACCCCATGTTCGGCGAGCAGCGGGAGTTCCTGGCGCTTCAGCCATTCGCGGGGGAACAGCAGGCCGTTGTCGTCCTGGAGGAAGCGCTGCTGACAGTGCGCGAGCACCCAGCCGCCGACCTGGGCGGTAGTCGGCCGACCTGCCTGCCAGCGGGACTCGCCGGCCATCAGGCGGCCACCGGCAGCCCGAGCGCCTTGACGCTGGCGCTGGCCAGGTCGAGGACATCCGGCTGGCCCTGCGGACGCAGCACGGCACCGCCCTCGAGATAGTATTCGAGACTGGTCAGGGCGTCGGCGAGGGTTTCCAGCATCTGTTCCGAAGGCATCTGCGCGGTCTCGATCATGCGCTGCTGGATGTAGTCGGCGCAGCCGCCGACCAGCAGCGCGGCGCGCTCCTGACCGAGGAACCAGAGGCCGCCCCGGACCGCCTGCAGGCTGGCCGGGACGTTGGCCAGGTTGAGCTTGTCGCCATTGGATTCCAGGTACGCGGTGATCGCACGCTTGGCCAGGGCCAGGCCGGCCTTGGCCTCCTCGATCACCACGATGCGCGCCTCGGCCAACTGGTGCACGGCGAACGCATCGGCTTCTTGCCCGGGCTCCGCCGGAGTCGGCCGGGTGATGCGGCGCTCGCCGCGCTCGAGGTTGCCGACCATGCTTTCCACGTAGAGCACCGCATCGGCCAGGCGCAGCAACGCCGGCGGCGAATCGGCGACGCCGCTGGCAGCCCAGGCGGCCACGGTGGGTAGCTGGGTCTGCAGGGCGGTGCCGGCCGAGTTCAGGCCGACCATGCCGAGGGTCTTGCTCAGCTTGCCCAGTTGCGCATGCAGGTTGGTCAGGCTGTCCGGCTGGGCCACGCCGCGCTCGATCAGGTCGAGCATGTCCTTGACCCCGGCGAGTTCCTCGCGGATCGCCGTGGACAGCGAACGCATCACCGACTGGCCGGGGCCGGACAGGCGCTGCGATTCCTCTTCCAGCAGGTGGTCGGTGAACGGCAGCGGCGCCAGCCCATGCAGTTCGCGGACCTCGCGCGAACGCGGGCCCTGGCCGTCGGACAGCGCCACCAGGTAAAGCAGTTCCTTGAGCAGATGGCGCGGCGCCTCGTAGGCCGGGCCGATCAGCAATTGCTTGAGCTCGCGGTCGATGCGCGAGAACAGTTGCTTGCGCGACTTGCGCGGCAACAGTTGGCCATCGACGATCGACTCGATCGCCGCGGCGCCGATCCAGCACAGCCGCGAACGGGCCACCCCGCCGTGCAGGCTGTCGAGGCGCGCCAGCGCGCGGCCCATCAGCTTGAGGCTGGGATAGAGGTTCTGTTCGCGGATCAGGCCGAGCAGGCCGATCTGGTACATGTGGCGCATCCGCCGGCTTTCCTCGCCCAGTTCGGCTTCGGAAGGCAGGTGGTCGATGGCGGTGCTCGGCGGCCGCGGGATATCCAGGCGGGCGCTGAAGAAGAAGCTTTCCGGCAGCGCCGGCTGCCCTGCGGCACAGCGCACTTCGTTGATCGCCGGCAAGAGCAGCTCGGGGATCTCCTGGCGATTGGCCTCGACGTTCTCCAGGTAGCGGCGCAGCACGTACAGGGCGTTGCCCAGGGCTGCCAACTGGCCGTCGCGCTCCTCGCTGACGCCGGTGGGAATGTCGGTCGCCAGCTGCAGGGCTTCCTGGGCCAGCAGCTCGGCGCCGGCCAGCTCGATCAGGTTGAGGGTGCCGCGGATCTGTTGCAGGCATTCGACGGCGTGCTGCAGCAGGCTGCCGTTCTGCCGCTCGGCAATGAACTGCTCAAGACCCTGTTCGGCCTGTTCCATGGTGGCGAACAACTCGTCGCGCACCAGACTGAGGGACGTGGCTCCTGTGACCATCGGCCTAGTGCGCCTCCCGCGCAAGAATATACAACGGCATCAATCAGCGAATTCCGGCTTCTGCTTGGCCATATGCGCGGCCATCGCCACCCGCAGGTCGGCGGACTGGAGCATGGCGGCGTTCCAGGTAGCGACGTACTCGAGGCCGTCGTCGACCCGGTGGTCGCGCATATAGCGGATCATTTCCTTGGTACCACGGATGGCGATCGGCGACTTCGCAGCGATCTGCCGCGCCAGTTCGAAGACCCCATCCATCAATGCGGCCTGGTCCGCGTAGGTACGATTGACCAGGCCGATGCTCCGTGCCTCTTCGCCGTCGACCATGCGCCCGGTGTAGGCCAGCTCACGCATCATGCCATCGCCGATGATCCGCGGCAGGCGCTGCAGGGTGCCGACGTCGGCGGCCATGCCGATGTCGATCTCCTTGATCGAGAACTGCGCGTCGGCGGTCGAGTAGCGCATGTCGCAGGCCGAGACCAGGTCGATGGCGCCGCCCAGGCAGTAGCCCTGGATCGCCGCGAGCACCGGCTTGCGGCAGTTGTCGACCGCGTTGAACGAGGCCTGCAGCTCGAGGATCTTGCGACGCAGGGCGTCGGCGTTGCGGCCGACGTCCTTGCCCAGTTGGCTGCCGACCTGGGCCAGCAGCATCAGGTCGATCCCCGAGGAAAAATGCTTGCCCGCCCCGGACAGCACGACCACCCGCACTTCGTCGGTATCGTCGACCCAGCGGAAGATCTCGATGATCTCGCGCCAGAAGTCCTGGTTCATGGCATTGATCTTGTCCGGACGGTTGATCTGGACGTGGGCGATCTTGTCTGCCAGCTCCACACGGAATGCGTTGTACTCGGTCACGGCGATAGTCCTCGGCAGAGCAACTGCGCTGTCAGAACGCAGAGATTTTTGTTGTGCGGAAAATCCCGCAACTATAACAAGGGCGAGCCAAATGTCGATGCTGCACTATGTGATGCACGGCACGCCCATTGATACCGCAATCTCTTCGATGATTGCGCTAAACGCTTGATCCAACGAAAGTCCTGCTGGCATTTTCAGTCTTTTCCTTGCCGTGGAGTCCATCGTGAGCAGTCCCCTGAGCCAGGCTTTCGCACAGAACTTCCTCGGGCATTCACCGCGCTGGTACAAGCTGACGGTGCTCGCCTTCCTCTTGCTCAATCCCCTGCTGCTATGGCTGGCCGGGCCGGTGACAAGCGCCTGGGTGCTGGTCGGCGAGTTCATCTTCACCCTGGCCATGGCGCTGAAATGCTATCCGCTGCAGCCGGGCGGCCTGCTGGTGCTGGAGGCGCTGTTGCTCGGCCTGGCTACCCCCGAGGCGCTTTATGCGGAGTTGCAGCACAACTTCCCGGTGCTCCTGCTGCTGATGTTCATGGTCGCCGGCATCTACTTCATGAAGGACCTGCTGCTCCTGCTGTTTTCCCGCCTGCTGCTCGGCGTGCGCTCGAAGGCCCTGCTATCGCTCCTGTTCTGCCTGCTGGCCGCCCTCCTCTCGGCCTTCCTCGACGCCCTCACCGTGACCGCCGTGGTGATCAGCGTGGCGGTGGCATTCTTCGCCGTGTACCACCGGGTCGCTTCGGGGCAGCGCGCCAGCGAGGACTACGATCCCGCCACCGACCGCCAGGTCCCGGAGCTGCACCGGGCCCATCTCGAAGAATTCCGCGCCTTCCTCCGCAGCCTGCTCATGCACGCGGCGGTCGGCACCGCACTGGGCGGCGTCTGCACCCTGGTGGGAGAACCGCAGAACCTGCTGATCGGCCACGAGGCCGGCTGGCATTTCGTCGAGTTCTTCCGCCAGGTCGCGCCGGTATCCATGCCGGTACTGGCGGCCGGCCTGCTGACCTGCGTGCTGCTGGAGAAGAGCCGCCGCTTCGGCTATGGCGCCCAGTTGCCGGCGGCGGTGCGCCAGGTGCTCGCCGAGTACGCCGCCAGCGAAAGCCGCAAACGCGGAGCGCAGCAGAAGGCCGCGCTGCTGGTGCAGGCCCTGGCGGCGCTGGTACTGATCGTCGGGCTGGCCCTGCATGTCGCCGAGGTCGGCCTGATCGGCCTGTTGGTGATCGTGCTGATCACTGCCTTCACCGGCGTCACCGACGAACACCAGATCGGCCGCGCCTTCCAGGAAGCCCTGCCGTTCACTGCGCTGCTGGTGGTGTTCTTCGCGGTGGTCGCGGTGATCCACCAGCAGCACCTGTTCACCCCGATCATCCAGGCGGTGCTGGCGCTGCCGGCGGAACGCCAGCCGGGCATGCTGTTCATCGCCAACGGCCTGCTCTCGGCGATCAGCGACAACGTATTCGTCGCCACCATCTACATCACCGAGGTGAAACAGGCGCTGGATGCCGGCCACATGAGCCGCGAGCATTTCGACACCCTGGCGGTGGCGATCAATACCGGCACCAACCTGCCCAGCGTAGCGACGCCCAACGGCCAGGCGGCGTTCCTCTTCCTGCTGACCTCCTCCATCGCCCCGCTGGTGCGCCTGTCCTACGGCCGCATGGTCTGGATGGCGCTACCCTACACCCTGGTGATGGGCGGCCTGGGCTGGTGGGCGGTCAGTCATTGGCTTTGAGCGTCGGCACTCCGTTGACCTGGTTGCGCCATTGCCGCCAGGTGTACATCGGGATACCGGCCATCAGCACCAGGAAGCCCCAGAAGATCGCCTGCTGGCCGGTGCCATACAGCGCCCATAGCGAGTAGGCGAAGCCCAGCGAGCCGATCACCAGCAATTGCCGGCGTGAACGCGGCGAGAACTCGTCCGGTCGCACCGCCAGCAGTTGCAACAGCGCGGCGGTGCAGAACGCGTAGGGGACCACCCCGGTCATGGTGCCGAGCAGGATGATCACGTTGAACACATCGACCAGGTCGCCATGCCCGTCGACCATCACCAGCGCCGTCACCAGCAGCCCCGAGGCCAGCAGGCCGTGGGCCGGCGCGCCGTTCTTGTTGAGCTGGCCGAGCGACTCCGGGAACAGCCCGTCGCGCGCCGGAGCCACCGGGATCTGGCCCTGCAACAGGACCCAGCCATTGAGCGCGCCCAGGCAGGCGATCACCGCCCCGGCAGCCACCAGGTAGTAGCCCCAGTCGCCCATCAGGATCCGCGCCGCGTCGGCGAACGGCGAGGTGGAGCGGGCCAGCACCTCCGGCGGCATCAGGCCCTGCACCGCAGTGATCGAGAGGATGTAGAGGGCCGCCGCGGCCAGCGTGCCGAACAGGGTCGCGCGGGGAATGGTGCGGCGCGGATCCTCGACGTCGTCGGCCGGCACGGTGGCCGACTCCAGGCCGATGAACGACCACAGGGTCAGCGCCGCGGTGGTGGCGATCGCCTGGGCATAGCCCATGTTCGGCAGTTCGCTGCGCGCCGGGATCGCCAGGTGCTCGGGATTGAAGTGGAACCAGCCGAGGATACCGACCAGCAACAACGGCAGCAGCTTGAGGATGGTCAGCAGGTTCTGCACCACGCTGAAGGTGCCGATGCCTCGCAGGTTGATCAGGGTGCACAGCCAGATCGCGGCGATGGCCACGCAGACCATCAACAGCGGATCCGCCAGCGCCGGGATGAACACCCGCAGGTAGCCGACCAGGGTCACGGCAATCGCCGCGTTGCCGATCCAGGCGGCTTTCCAGTAGGTCCAGGCGCACAGGTAGCCGGCGAAGCTGCCGAAACCGTCGCGGGTATAGGCGTAGGGGCCGCCGGCGCCGGGGTTGACCCGCGCCAGGCGGGCGAAGGTCAGCGCCAGCAGCACCGCGCCGGTGCTCGACACCAGCCAGCCGAACAGGCTGAGCCCGCCGAACGCCGCCAGGCTGGAGGGAAGCAGGAAGACTCCCGAACCGACCATGTTGCCGATCACCAGCGCGCTGCAGGTCCAGAACCCCATGCCGCGCTTGCCGGCCTTCTCTCCCCCCGCCATCGACACCCCTTAGCCTGTCGGCCTCATTCTTTTATGCATTCAACGGTATAGCAGCGCCCGGACGGTCCGTCCTGATGCTGCAGGCCGTGCACATCGGAGTCGAAACCAGGGAAGGCGCGCTCGAAGGTCCGCGCGAACTCGAGATAGTCGAGGATCGAGCGGGTCGCCTCGGTGAAGCGCTCACCCGGCATGATCAGCGGGATACCCGGCGGATAGGGTACCAGCATGACGGCAGCGATGCGCCCTTCCAACCCAGCGATCGGTACCGCCTCGACCTCGCCGCGCACCAGCTTGTCGTAGGCCTCGGACGGCCGCATCGCGACCTCCGGCAGCACCGTGTACATGCGCTTCATGGCCTTCGCCGTGGCGTTGTCGCGGTAGCTGGCGTGCATGGCGTCGCTGAGGTCGCGCAGGCCCACGCCGTTGTAGCGCTTGCCGCCGGCCTGGGCCACGGAGGGCAAGACGTCGAGCAGCGGCAGGTTGGCGTCGTAACAGCGCTTGAATTCGAGCAGTTCGGTGACCAGGGTGCTCCACTTGCCCTTGGTGATGCCCATCGAGAACAGCACCAGGAAGGAGTAGAGACCGGTTTTCTCCACCACCAGCCCGCGCTCCCAGAGGAAGCGGCTGACGATGGCAGCCGGAATCCCCTGCTCGCTGAGCTTGCCGCCGGCGCTCAAGCCCGGGGTGGTCAGGGTGACCTTGATCGGATCGAGCAGCACGTAGTCTTCGGCGATATCGCCGAAGCCGTGCCAGTCGGCGCTCGGCTCCAGCACCCAGTCATGGGTGCCGACCTGATCGGTGCCCTCCACCTGCTCCGGCTGCCAGACGCCGAACCACCAGTCGTTCCGGTCCAGGTTCTGCCGTACGTTGGCCAGGGCCCGGCGGAAGCTGAGGGCCTCGTCGAAGGTCTCCTGGATCAGCGAACGCCCGGCGGGCCCTTCCATCATCGCCGAAGCCACGTCCAGCGAAGCGATGATGCCGTACTGCGGCGAGGTCGAGATGTGCATCATGAAGGCTTCGTTGAAGCGCGCCACGTCCAGCTTCCGGGTCCCGCCATCCTGCACGTGGATCATCGAGGCCTGGCTGAAGGCGGCGAGCATCTTGTGCGTGGAGTGGGTGGCGAACACCAGGGGGCCCTCCTCGCTGCGCGAGGTGCCCATGCCATAGCGTCCGTCGTAGAACTCGTGGAACGCGGCATAGGCGTACCAGGCCTCGTCGAAGTGCAGCACCTCGACGCTGTCGCCGAGGGTCTGCTTGATCAGCTCGGCGTTGTAGCACAGGCCGTCGTAGGTGGAGTTGGTCACCACCGCCAGCTTCACCTTCGGCTCGCGACCGCGCGCCAGCGGACTGGCGGCGATCTTCGCGGCAATCGACTCCTTGCTGAATTCGCTCAGCGGGATCGGCCCGATGATTCCCAGTTCGTTGCGTTCCGGAGTGAGGTAGAGCGGTATCGCCCCGGTCATGATGATCGAGTGGAGGATCGACTTGTGGCAGTTGCGGTCCACCAGCACCAGGTCTTCGCGACCGACCATGGAATGCCAGACGATCTTGTTCGCGGTGGAAGTGCCATTGATTACGAAGAAGGTATGGTCGGCGCCGAAATTGCGCGCGGCACGGTCCTCGGCCTCGGCCAGGGGGCCGGTATGGTCGAGCAGCGAGCCCAGCTCGGGGACCGAGACCGACAGGTCGGAACGCAGCGTGTTCTCCCCGAAGAACTGGTGGAAGGCCTGTCCCACCGGGCTCTTGCGATAGGCGACACCGCCGCCGTGGCCCGGCGTATGCCAGGAATAGTTGGACTGCGCGGTATGCTCGACCAGCGCGCGGAAGAATGGCGGCAGCAGCCCGGCCAGGTAGTTGCGCGCCGCCCGGGCGACCTGGCGGGCGAGGAACGGCACGGTGTCTTCGAACAGGTAGAGGATGCCGCGCAACTGGTGCAGGTCGGCCATGGACTCGGCCGGCGCGTTCTCGATGGTCACCTGCTCGCCGAGGGCGAAGATCGGCAATTGCGGCGCCCGCACGCGGGCCACGCGGATCAGTTCGACCACATCCTGCAGCAGGCGCTGGTTTTCCCCGGCACCTTCGGCGGCGACCAGGATGCAGGCCAGGCCGTGGTGGGTGGAAGCGACGATGCGCCCCTCGGCGGAGCTGGCGGTGGAGAGAATGCTGAAGCCGTCCTGCTCCAGTTCGTGGGCGATGCCCCGCACGCGTTCGCCGGCAACGGTGTCGGCCTTGATGTCGCGATGGACGATGAGGACGGGAAATTTGAGGTCTTTATACATTGTTGATCCCGAGCAGCAGGCGGGCGAACCCCGCCGGTCGGCTCAGGGTAGAGACTTGCCGGCACGCGCGTAACCCCCGGCGGCTTGCCCTTGTAAGAAAAGGTCGCGGCAACACAAGTCGGCGCGCCGCGCTTGCCTCCGCTCCCGCCAGCGAGGAGCATGGACCTCTCTGCCCTGCTACGGAGCGACAACGATGCGCAGCGCTTATCGGATCGTCAGCGATCACTATGCGGCCTCTAGCCGTGGGGACCTCGCCGGAATGCTGGCGGACATGGACGAACGCACCGAATGGACGGAAATGGCCGGTTTCCCGCTGGCCGGCACCTATGTCGGCGCGGCCGCCATCGGCGCCGGTGTGTTCCAGGCCTTGCAGCGGGACTGGGAGGGCTTCAGGGTCGAGATCGAGCGCCTGATCGACGGCGGCGACAGCGTGGTCGCCGTCGGTCGATATGCAGCGACCCACCGTCGCAGCGGCAAGTCGTTCGAAGCGCGCGTGGCACACGTATGGACGGTGGAGGACGGCAGGATCCGCCGTTTCGAGCAGTTCTGCGACACCTTGCTGGTGGAGCGGGCGACGCGCTGAACGCGGCGCCCGTGGTGCATGGGCAGGCTATTCGCCGACCGGCGCTTCCAGTTGCGCCCAGAGCGACGGACCACCTGCCGACTTCTCGATCACCGCCAGCCGCGCCGCATGCGCAGCCAGCTCTTCGGCGTTGGCGCGCAGCACCGGGGTGGCGACCCGCGCCGGATCGAGCCGACGGATCGGGCTGACCATCGGCCGGCCGCTGCCGTCGCCTTCCGCGCCGCTGCCGGCCAGCGACAGGCTGGTCTGGCCGCCGGTCATCGCCAGGTAGACGTCGGCGAGGATCTCGGCGTCGAGCAACGCGCCGTGCAGGTCGCGGCCGGAGTTGTCCACGCCGTAGCGCTTGCACAACGCATCGAGGTTGTTGCGCTGGCCCGGATGGCGCTCGCGGGCCATCAGCAGGGTATCCAGCACCGAGCAGTACTCGGTCACGTCCGAGCGGTCCTGCTGGCCCAGCAGGGCGAACTCGTTGTTGATGAAGCCGATATCGAACGCCGCGTTGTGGATGATCAGCTGGGCGCCGCGGATGAATTCGAAGAAATCGTTGGCGACCTCGCGGAAGCGCGGCTTGTCCTTCAGGTATTCGTTGGTGATGCCGTGGACGGCGATCGCCCCTTCGTCGACCTCGCGATCGGGTTGCAGGTAGACGTGGAAGTGGCGACCGGTCAGGCGGCGCCCCTCCAGCTCGACACAGCCGATCTCGATGATCCGGTGACCATCGGTCACCGGCATGCCGGTGGTTTCGGTATCCAGTACGACGCTACGCATCTATAGAGCCTTTCTCTGTTTCGCTGCAGCCGTGGCTGCTGAACGCTGGTTTCGGTGTGGCCGCTCAGCGCGGCAATTCGGCGACGCCACGGTTGGCCAACTGGTCGGCCCGCTCGTTGCCGGGGTCGCCGGTATGCCCGCGGACCCACTGCCACTCCACCTGGTGCCGGGCGACCTGTTCATCCAGGGCCTGCCAGAGGTCGGCATTCTTGACAGGCTGCTTGCTGGCGGTCTTCCAGCCGCGCTTCTTCCAGTTCGGCAACCATTCGGTGATGCCGCGCATCACGTATTCCGAGTCGGTGATCAGACGGATCGGACAGGAACGCTTGAGTGCCGCCAGCGCCTGGATCGCCGCCATCAGCTCCATGCGGTTGTTGGTGGTGTCCGGCTCGCCGCCCCAAAGCTCTCGCTCGGCGCCCTTGTAGAGGAGCAACGCCCCCCAGCCGCCGCGCCCAGGGTTGCCCTTGCAGGCGCCGTCGGTATAGATCACTACCTGTTCTTTATCTGTCATGCCTAAATTTCGGAATCTCGCCGGCTGACTTTCGCCACCGGCATGGGCACCAGCTGACCGCGCGGTTCGCGCTTGCTCTGGCGCAACGGGCGCAACCCCACGACCAGCTTGCGTGCCACCAATAGATAGAAGCCGGCGCCCGAAGACTGCCAGGCGTCGCCCCAGCGCTCCAGGCGAGCCAGGCGCGATTGCCAGGCTGCCGACGCAAGCGGCGGACGATAGCACCCGAAGCGCCGTTTCTCCAGCGCGAAGCCCAGCAGGTTGAGCCAGTCGCAGGCCCGCGACGGAGGAATGCAACGGGCCTGGCGCAAGGCATCCCCGGCGAAATAATGACGGATGCCCCACAGGCTCCATGGGTTGATTCCGATCAGCAGCAGGTGGCCGCCCGGACGAACGGTACGCGCGGCTTCGCGCAGGAGACGGTGAGGCGACAGGCAGAAATCCAGGCCGTGTTGCAGCAGGACCACGTCCGCGGCATGTTCGCTGAGCGGCCAGGCGCCCTCTTCGCAGGCGATGTCCACGCCCGGCAGCGGCGGCCCCAGGCGCACGCCGCGCTGAATCTGCCCGGTGCTCGGCGGCAGTTCGGCATGCGGCCCGTAGTGCACCAGGTAGCCACCGAAGTAACGGGTCAGCTCGTCGCACAACAGGCGTCGCTCCTCGGCCAGCATCAGGCTGCCCAGCGGGCCCTGGAACCAGTCGCGCGCCCGGTTGATCGATGCCAGCCACTCGGCATCGGTCTGGGCGAAGGCTTGCGGTTCGTTCATGCGTACCTCCAGCGTCTTCCCCTTCGCGGCGACGGACGCCGGCACGACGGGAAAATAAGCAATACTATGCGCCAATGACTTCTGCTTAGCGACATCGACCCATGATACAGATCGACGCCCTGCCCGCCTTCAACGACAACTACATCTGGCTGTTGCAAGATGCGACAAGCCGTCGCTGCGCGGTGGTCGACCCCGGCGATGCCAAGCCGGTGGAAGCCTGGCTGGCCGCCCATCCCGACTGGCGGTTGAGCGATATCCTGGTGACCCACCACCATCACGACCACGTCGGCGGCGTCGCGGCCCTGAAGGAACTGACCGGCGCGCGGGTTCTCGGCCCGGCCAACGAGAAGATCCCGGCCCGCGACCTGGCGCTGGAAGACGGCGAACGGGTCGAGGTGCTCGGCCTGGTCTTCGAGATCTTCCACGTGCCCGGCCATACCCTCGGCCATATCGCCTACTACCACCCGGCGGAGACGCCGCTGCTGTTCTGCGGCGACACCCTGTTCGCCGCCGGCTGCGGCCGTCTCTTCGAAGGCACCCCGGCGCAGATGCATCATTCCCTGGCGCGACTGGCCGCGCTGCCGGCCAACACCCGGGTCTACTGCACCCACGAGTACACGCTGAGCAACCTGCGCTTCGCGCTGGCGGTGGAGCCCGACAACGCGGCGCTGCGGGAACGCTTCGAGGAAGCGACCCGGTTGCGCGAACGGGATCGCATCACCCTGCCGTCGGAAATCTCGCTGGAATTGTCGACCAATCCATTTCTTCGCGTTTCGGAAAATTCTGTTAAGAAAAAAGCCGACCAGCGGAGCGGCCAGCAAAACCGCACCCCGGAGGAGGTTTTCGCCGTCCTGAGGGCCTGGAAGGACCAGTTCTGAAGGTTGGCGAAATCTTGACCACTCTTGAGGTCATTTCTAGAATCGCCTGAATTTTTGCCCGGAACAGCACTCAGCCGATGCCGCCACAGACACGTAAAACCCCCGATCTAGACGCCCTGGCTCGCGCCGTCCGGGTGTCCATCCTGCTCATCGCCGGTGCGCTCGCCGGCTGCCAGGGCAGCGGCCAGATCAAGGGGGAGGCCCAGGCCAAAGCAGCACGTCCCGGCGCCCGAGCCGTCGACGTCCAGTTCAATCCCTCCTGGCTGCATACCCAGCCCGGCCAGAACGCCGCCTACAACGACATCTGGGACCGCATGCGCGACGGTTTCCAGCTCCAGGATGCGATCAGCACCAACCCGCGCATCGAACGCCAGCGCCTCTGGTTCCTCAGCAACCAGTCGTTCCTCGAACAATCGAGCGCGCGCGGCAGCCTCTACATGCACTACGTGGTCGAGCGCCTGGAAGAACGCAACATGCCGCTCGAACTGGCGCTGCTGCCGGTCATCGAAAGCGCCTACAACCCCTTCGCCCTGTCGCGCAGCAACGCCGCCGGCCTCTGGCAGTTCATTCCCGCCACCGGCCAGCATTTCAACCTGCGCCAGACCAATTTCTACGACGGTCGCCGCGACATCACCGCCTCGACCAACGCCGCCCTGACCTATCTCGAGCGCCTGCACGACATGTTCAACGGCGACTGGATGCTCGCCCTGGCGGCCTACAACGCCGGCGAAGGCACTGTCAGCCGTGCCATCGAACGCAACGAGAAACTGGGCCTGCCGACCGACTACTGGAACCTGCCGCTGCCGCAGGAAACCCAGGACTACGTACCCAAGCTGCTCGCCCTCTCGCAGATCGTCATGGCGCCGGATTCCTACGGCATCAGCCTGAACCCGATCAACAACGAGCCCTACTTCCAGGCCGTCCGGGTCAAGCGCGGGATCGACCTGTCCAGCGTCGCCGCGCTGGCGAACCTGGACGAGGACGAGCTGTACCAGCTGAACCCGGCCTACAAGCGCCGCGTGACCATGGACGGCCCCCAGCAACTGTTGGTGCCGATGGAGAAAGCGGCGTTCCTGACCGCCTCGCTGGACACCCTCAAGCCGAAGGAAGTCACCGCCTGGCAGCAATACCGGGTGCGTAGCGGCGACAGCCTGCACAGCATCGCCAACCGCTATCGGATCACCGTAGCGGAGCTCAAGAGCGCCAACCGCCTGTCCAGCAACCACCTGCGCAAGGGCCAGCAACTGAGCATCCCCGGGCAGATCGCCGGCGGCGCCGTCAAGCCGGTCTACCAGCAACTCGCCCGACAGGCTTCCACCCCGGCCAGAACCCGCTCCTATAAGGTCAAGAACGGCGACAGCCTGTGGCAGATCGCCCGCAACAACGGCGTCGACGTCAACGACCTGAAGCGCTGGAACGGCCTGGACAAGCACGCCCTGAAGGTCGGCCAGACCCTCAAGCTGCAAGGCGGCACCCAGGCCCTGTCGGCCCGCAAGGGAAATGCCGCCGGCAAGCGCGACAGCGCCACCTACTACAAGGTCAAGCAAGGCGACTCGATGTACCTGATCGCCAAGCGCTTCAATGTCGAGATGAAGCACCTGCAGCGCTGGAACCCGCGCAGCAAGCAGGCGCTCAAGCCCGGCCAGACCCTGACCCTGTACCTGGACACCGCGAGCCGCTGACAGCCCATTGCAGGCCGTCCCGAAACGCCACGCCCGCTCCTGCCGGCGTGGCGTTTTCGCAAGCGCGGCCAGAACCCCAGACCCTAGGCCGGCCAGGCCCGCGCTCCCTCTTTTTTCCTGTGCGGGCAAGGTGTTACTGTTGCCTGACGATTCGTTGTCAAAAATAGCCAAGGACCCGGACACACGCCTGATGCGTCGCCTCTCCTTCCTGATCCTCGGCCTGGCCGTGAGCCTGCCCAGCTTCGCCGCGATTACCCAGAGCCATGGTTATGCCCAATTCGGCACGCTCAAGTATCCGGCCAATTTCCAGCACTTCGACTGGACCAATCCCGACGCCCCCAAAGGCGGCACCTTGCGCCTGATGGCCTCGGGCAGCTTCGACACGCTCAACCCCTACACCCTGAAAGGCACCAGCCCGATCGGCACCGGCGATTTCCTCCAGTACGGCGTCAATGAGCTGAACGAACCATTGATGGTGGGCACCGGCCTGTACGACCCGTCCGGCGACGAACCAGCCTCCAGCTATGGCCTGATCGCGAAGAGCGTGGAATACGCGGAAAACCGCAGCTGGGTGGTATTCAACCTGCGGCCGGAAGCACGCTTCCACGACGGCAGGCCGATCACCGCCAGCGACGTGGCCTTTTCCTATCGCACCCTGGTCAAGCAGGGGCACCCGATGTACCGCACCTACCTGCAGGAGGTGAAGCGGGTCGATATCCTCACCTCCCACCGGGTGCGTTTCGTCCTGCGGCGCTCCGGCAACCCGCTGCTGATCCTGCGCCTGGGCGAGCTTCCGGTGCTGCCGCAGCATTACTGGAAGGATCGCGACTTCCGCGCCACCACCTTCACCGCGCCGCTGGGCAGCGGTCCCTATCGCATCGTCGAGATCGATCCCGGGCGCCGCCTGGTGTTCGAACGCGTGAAGGGCTGGTGGGGCGAAAAACTGCCGGTGAACCGCGGCAAATACAATTTCGACCGGGTCGTGGTGGATTTCTACCGGGACAACGGCGTCGCCTTCGAAGCCTTCAAGGCCGGCGAGTTCGACTTCTACATCGAGCACCAGGCGAAGAACTGGCTGAACAACTATCGCTTCCCCGCGGTTCTGCGCGGCGATGTGATCCGCACGGAAATCCCGCACCAGATCCCCAGCCAGACCCAGGCGTTGTTCATGAACACCCGTCGCGCCGTGTTCAAGGAGCGCGCGCTACGCCAGGCGCTGGGCGAGATGTTCGACTTCGAATGGACCAATCGCGCCCTCTTCAGCAATTCCTACCTGCGCTCGCGCAGCTACTACCCGAACAGCGAATTCGCCGCCAGCGGCGTCCCGGAGGGCCAGGAATGGCTGTACCTGTCGCCGTACCGCAAGCAATTGCCGGCGCAGTTGTTCAAACAGCCATTCAGCCTGCCGACCACCGAGGGGCGCGGCATTCCCCGTGAAACCCTCAGGCATGCACTCGGTCTACTGGCCGATGCCGGCTGGAAGCTGTCCGGCGACCGACTGCTGAATAAAAAGGGCGAACCGCTGCGCTTCGAAATCCTGCTGGTCAATCCGAGCCTGGAGCGTATTCTCCAGCCCTATCGCGAAAACCTCGCCAGCATCGGCATCGACGCGCGCCTGCGCACCGTCGACCGCGCCCAATACAAGCAGCGCCTGGACCAGTTCGACTACGACATGATCCTCATGACCCTGCCGCAGACCCTCAGTCCCGGCCTGGAACAGTGGCAGTACTTCCACTCCAGCCAGGTGAAGGTCAAGGGCAGCAAGAATTACGCGGGCATCGCCAACCCGGTGGTCGACGCCATGCTCAACCGCCTGCTCGGCGCCCACAGCCGCGACGAACAGGTCGCCGCCGCGCGCGCCCTGGACCGGACCTTGCTCTGGCAGTACTACAGCATTCCCAACTGGTACCTCAATTCGCACCGTCTGGCGTACCGCAACCGCTTCGCCTTCGTCGCCACCCCGCCCTACACCCTGGGCCTGCGCGCGTGGTGGCAGAAAAACCTGGAGACGTCCCGATGATCCGTCCCCGCTTCACCCCTCTGCTGGCAGCCCTGCTGCTCGGCTGCTGCGGCCCGCTCCTCGCCGCCCCGAAACATGCACTGACGCTCTACGATGAGCCTCCGAAGTATCCCGCCGATTTCAAGCATTTCGACTACGTGAATCCGGATGCGCCGAAAGGCGGCATCCTCCGCCAAGCCGACTTCGGCGGCTTCGACAGCCTCAACCCGTTCATCGGCAAGGGCGTCTCGGCCCCTTCGCTGGGCCTGATCTACGACACCCTGGCCTTCCAGTCGCAGGACGAGCCGTTCACCGAATACGGCCTGCTCGCGGAGAAGATCGAGAAGGCACCGGACAACAGCTACGTGCGCTTCTACCTGCGCCCCCAGGCCCGTTTCAGCGATGGCACGCCGGTCACCGCCGAAGACGTGGTGTTCACCTTCGAGACGCTGGTGAGCAAGGGCGACCCGATGTACCGCAACTACTATGCGGACGTCGACAAGGTGGTCGCCGAGGACAAGCTTCGCGTGCGCTTCGACTTCAAGCACGCCGGCAACCGCGAACTGCCGCTGATCCTCGGCCAGATCGCGATCCTGCCGAAACACTGGTGGGCCGACCGCGACTTTTCCAAGACCGGCATGGAAATCCCGGTAGGCAGCGGTCCCTACCGCATCGCCAAGGTCGATCCGGGACGCTCCATCAGCTACGAGCGAGTCAAGGACTGGTGGGCCAAGGACCTTCCGGTCTCCCGCGGACTCTATAACTTCGACACCATCACCATCGACTCCTATCGCGACATGTCGGTCGCCCTGGAAGCCTTCAAGGCCGGCCAGTACGACGTCAACCTCGAATATTCGGCGAAGGACTGGGCCACCGGCTACGAGTCGCCGGCATTGCGCGACGGGCGCTTCATCAAGGCCAGCATCCACAACCACAACCCGGTGGGGATGCAGGGCTTCGCCTTCAATATCCGCCGCCCGGTGTTCCAGGACCGCCGGGTACGCCAGGCGATCAGCCTGCTGTTCGACTTCGAATGGTCGAACAAGCAGCTGTTCTTCAGCTCCTACAAGCGCACCAACAGCTATTTCGAGAACTCGGAGATGGCCGCCCACCAGTTGCCCAGCGAAGCCGAGCTGAAGATCCTCGAACCGCTGCGCGGCAAGATTCCCGACGAGGCCTTCGACCAGGTCTTCCAGAATCCGGTCAATGACGGCAGCGGGGTGATCCGCGAGCAGCGGCGCAAGGCCTACCAGTTGCTCACCGAGGCCGGCTACAGGATCGAGAACAACCGCATGGTAGGTCCCGACGGCCAACCACTGAGCTTCGAATTCATGCTGTTCCAGGCCAACATGGAACGGGTCATCCTGCCGTTCAAGCGCAACCTGGCCGAACTTGGCATCGACATGCAGATCCGTCGCGTCGACGTCTCGCAGTTCGTCAACCGCCTGCGCTCGCGGGATTTCGACATGACCTCGGCGACCTGGCCGCAATCCAACTCGCCAGGCAACGAACAGCGAGAGTTCTGGCATTCCAGCAGCGCCGACAAGGCCGGCAGCCGCAACTTCATCGGCCTCAAGGACCCGGCCATCGACAGCCTGGTGGAAAGCCTGATCCAGTCCGACTCGCGGCAAAGCCTGATCGACCATACCCGCGCCCTCGACCGCGTACTGTCGTGGGGCTACTACGTGGTTCCCAACTACTACGTCGATACCTGGCGGGTCGCCTACTGGAACCGTTTCGGCCGGCCGAAGGTGACGCCACTCTACGACTGGGGCCTGATGACCTGGTGGCAGACCAGCGACAAGGCGCTGCCGAGCAAGGCGCAAGCCGAAGCCGCGCAAGACGCCGAGCCGGAACGGGAGTAACGCCGCATGCTCTCCTATATCCTGCGGCGCCTGCTGCTGATCGTCCCTACCCTGTTCGGCATCCTGCTGATCAACTTCATCATCATCCAGGCCGCTCCCGGCGGTCCGGTGGAGCAGATGATCGCCAAGCTGGAAGGCTTCGACGCCGCTTCCGGCGGCGCCACCGGACGCATCTCCGGCGGCGGCGGCGAAGTCGCCGTGGCCGGCTCGCAATACCGCGGCGCGCAAGGCCTGGACCCGGAGCTGGTGAAAGAGATCGAGCGCATGTACGGCTTCGACAAGTCGACCCCCGAGCGCTTCATGATCATGCTGAAGAACTACCTGCACCTGGACTTCGGGCAGAGTTTCTTTCGCGACGCCAAGGTCACCGACCTGATCATCGAGAAATTGCCGGTGTCGATCTCGCTCGGACTCTGGAGCACGCTGATCATGTACCTGGTGTCGATCCCGCTGGGGATCGCCAAGGCGGTCCGCCATGGCAGCGTCTTCGACATCTGGACCAGCTCGGCGATCATCGTCGGCTACGCCATTCCCGCCTTCCTCTTCGCCATCCTGCTGGTGGTGCTGTTCGCCGGCGGCAGCTACTGGGACTGGTTCCCCCTGCGCGGCCTGACCTCGAACAACTTCGACCAGCTCAGCCTCGGCGGCAAGGTACTCGACTATTTCTGGCACCTGGCCTTGCCGGTAACCGCCCTGGTGATCGGCAACTTCGCCACCATCACGCTGCTGACCAAGAACAGCTTCCTCGACGAGATCGGCAAGCAATACGTGGTCACCGCCCGCGCCAAGGGCCTGACCGAACGCCGCGTGCTCTACGGGCACGTATTCCGCAACGCCATGCTGCTGGTGATTGCCGGCCTGCCGGCTGCGCTGCTGGGGATCTTCTTCACCGGTTCGCTGTTGATCGAGGTGATCTTCTCCCTCGACGGCCTCGGCCTGCTCAGCTTCGAAGCGGCGATGAACCGCGACTACCCGGTGGTCTTCGGCACGCTGTTCATCTTCACCCTGTTCGGGCTGGTCATGAAGCTGATCAGCGATATCGTCTACACCCTGGTCGATCCGCGCATCGACTTCGAGAACCGGGAGTAATCCGATGCGCCTGTCTCCCATCAACCAGCGCCGCTGGGCCCGCTTCAAGAGCAACAAGCGTGGCTGGTGGTCGCTCTGGCTGTTCCTCATCCTGTTCGTCGGCAGCCTCGGCGCCGAACTGATCGCCAACGACAAACCGCTGGTCGTGCATTACGACGGCGGCTGGTATTTCCCGGTCTTCAAACGCTACCCGGAAACCACCTTCGGCGGCGAATTCCCCCTGGAAGCCAACTACAAGAGCCCCTACATCAGCCAACTGATCGCCGAGAAGGACGGCTGGGTGCTTTGGCCGCCGATCCCCTACAGCTACGACACCATCAACTACGAGCTGAAGGTTCCCGCCCCCGCCCCGCCGTCGGCGGAAAACTGGCTGGGCACCGACGACCAGGCCCGCGACGTGCTCGCCCGGGTGATCTACGGCTTCCGCGTGTCGATCCTCTTCGCCCTGACCCTGACCGTGCTCAGTTCTCTGATCGGCGTCACCGTCGGCGCCCTGCAAGGCTACTACGGCGGCTGGGTCGACCTGCTCGGCCAGCGTTTCCTGGAAGTCTGGTCGGGGCTGCCGGTGCTCTACCTGCTGATCATCCTGGCCAGCTTCGTCCAGCCGAACTTCTGGTGGCTGCTGGGCATCATGCTGCTGTTTTCCTGGATGAGCCTGGTGGACGTGGTCCGCGCCGAGTTCCTCCGCGGGCGCAACCTGGAATACGTCCGCGCCGCCCGGGCCCTCGGCATGCGCAACAGCGCCATCATGTTCCGTCACATCCTGCCGAACGCGATGATCTCGACCCTGACCTTCATGCCGTTCATCCTCACCGGCGCCATCGGCACCCTCACCTCCCTGGACTTCCTCGGCTTCGGCCTGCCGCCCGGCGCGCCGTCGCTAGGCGAGTTGGTCGCCCAGGGCAAGTCCAACCTCCAGGCACCCTGGCTGGGCATTTCCGCCTTCGTGGTGCTGGCGGTCATGCTGAGCCTGCTGGTGTTCATCGGCGAAGCCGCCCGCGACGCTTTCGACCCGAGGAAATGAGATGAGCGAGAACATTCTGGAAATCCGCGACCTCGCCGTCGAATTCCTCTCCGGCGAGCAACGCCAGCGGGTGGTCGAAGGCGTCAGCTTCGACATCCGCCAGGGCGAGACCCTGGCCCTGGTCGGCGAAAGCGGCTCGGGCAAGTCGGTGACCGCCCACTCGATCCTGCGCCTGCTGCCCTACTCCGTCGCCAGCCACCCAGCAGGCAGCATCCACTACCAGGGCGAGGATCTGCTCAAGCTCCCGGAACGGCGCCTGCGCGGGATCCGCGGCAACCGCATCGCCATGGTCTTCCAGGAACCCATGACCTCGCTCAATCCGCTGCATACCATCGAGAAGCAGCTCGCCGAGGTCCTCGCCCTGCACAAGGGCCTGGGTGGCGCCAAGGCCAGCGCGAGAATTCTCGAACTGCTCGAGCTGGTCGGCATCCCCGAGCCAGCCAAGCGCCTGAAAGCCTATCCACACGAACTCTCCGGCGGCCAGCGGCAGCGGGTGATGATCGCCATGGCCCTGGCCTGCGAGCCGCAACTGCTGATCGCCGACGAACCGACCACCGCGCTCGACGTCACCGTCCAGTTGAAGATCCTCGATCTGCTCAAGGACCTGCAGGCACGCCTGGGCATGTCCCTGCTGCTGATCACCCACGACCTCAACCTGGTCCGGCGCATCGCCCACCGCGTCTGCGTCATGCAACAAGGGCGGATCGTCGAGCAGGCTTCCTGCCAGGAACTCTTCGCAGCCCCGCGACACCCCTATACCCGCGAGCTGCTCAACGCCGAGCCCAGCGGTGCGCCGGCAAGCAACCCGCCCGGTGAAACCCTGTTGGCGGTGGACGACCTGCGGGTCTGGTTCCCGATCCGCAAAGGCGTGTTCCGCCGCACCGTGGACCACGTCAAGGCGGTCGACGGGGTCAATTTCGAACTACCCCGCGGGCAGACGCTGGGCATCGTTGGCGAAAGCGGCTCGGGCAAGTCGACCCTTGGCCTGGCAATCCTGCGGCTGCTGGAAAGCCAGGGCGGCATCCGCTTCGAAGGCACCCGGCTGGACGGTCTCGCGCAACATGACGTGCGCCCGCTGCGCCGCGAGATGCAGGTGGTGTTCCAGGACCCGTATGGCAGCCTCAGCCCACGCATGTGTGTCGGCGAGATCGTCGGCGAAGGCCTGCGCATCCATAGGATCGGCAGCGAGGCCGAACAGGAGCAGGCGATCATCGACGCGCTGGTGGAGGTCGGGCTCGATCCGCAGACCCGCTACCGTTACCCCCACGAATTCTCCGGCGGCCAGCGCCAGCGCATCGCCATCGCCCGGGCACTGGTGCTGAAACCGGCACTGATCCTGCTCGACGAACCGACCTCGGCGCTCGACCGCACCGTGCAGCGCCAGGTCGTGGAATTGCTGCGGCAACTGCAGGGCAAGTACAACCTCACCTACCTGTTCATCAGCCACGACCTGGCGGTAGTCAAGGCGCTCAGCCACCAGTTGATGGTGGTTCGACATGGCAAGGTAGTGGAACAGGGCAGCGCCGAAGCGGTTTTCGCCTCGCCGCAACATCCCTATACGCAGCAATTGCTGGAGGCCGCCTTCATGGCCCCGGCAAGCGCGGAAAACTGAGTAGCAGACAAGGAACGGACCATGGGATTTCTCACAGGAAAACGCGCCCTGATCGTCGGAGTCGCCAGCAAGCTCTCCATCGCTTCCGGCATCGCCGCCGCCATGCACCGGGAAGGCGCCGAACTGGCCTTCACCTACCAGAACGACAAGCTCAGGGGCCGGGTGGAGGAGTTCGCCAGTGGCTGGGGCTCGCGGCCGGAGCTGTGCTTCCCCTGTGACGTGGCCGACGACAGCCAGATCGAAGCGGTGTTCGCCGCCCTGGGCAAGCACTGGGACGGCCTGGACATCATCGTCCACTCCGTCGGATTCGCTCCAGGCGATCAGCTCGACGGCGACTTCACCGCGGTGACCACCCGCGAGGGCTTCCGCATCGCCCACGACATCAGCGCCTACAGCTTCATCGCCCTGGCCAAGGCCGGACGGGAAATGATGAAGGGCCGCAACGGCAGCCTGCTGACCCTCTCCTACCTGGGCGCCGAACGGACCATGCCGAACTACAACGTAATGGGCATGGCCAAGGCCAGCCTGGAGGCCGGGGTCCGCTACCTGGCCGGCAGCCTGGGCGCGGAAGGCACCCGGGTCAATGCGGTTTCCGCCGGGCCGATCCGAACGCTCGCCGCCTCCGGAATCAAGAGCTTCCGCAAGATGCTGGCCGCCAACGAGCGGCAGACGCCGCTGCGGCGCAACGTCACCATCGAGGAAGTCGGCAATGCCGGCGCCTTCCTCTGTTCGGACCTGGCCAGCGGTATCAGTGGCGAGATCCTCTACGTCGATGGCGGCTTCAACACTACCGCCATGGGCCCGCTGGACGACGACTGATCACCCCGCCCATGAAAAATGGCCGCTTCGAGCGGCCTTTTTCATGGGCGGAATAAAGAAAAGGCCGCGTAAGCGGCCTTTTCTCTGCATCTCGGTCTCAGTATTTCTCGACTTCCGCCTTGTCCTGCAACTGACGGCGGAAGGCGGCGAAGTCTGCCTGTCCGCTGCGCGAAGCCAGGAAGCGGCGGTACATGGCCTTCTCGTCGTCGGAGATAGCCTCCTCCGGCTCGCTGACGCCATTCAGGCGGATCACCACGTAATCGCCATTGGCCAGGGTCACGCCAGAGAGCGAAGGCTTGTCCTTGGCCTCCGGACGCTGCATGCGGAACACCGCCTGGAGCAGTTTCGGATCGACGCCTTCCTGGCCGCGGGAGGCCGCCTCGACCACTTTCCACGACTCACCCGCTGCGGAAGAGGTACGGCCTTCACGCAGCTCTGCAATCAGGGCCTCGCCACGCTTCTGCGCCTCCTCGGCGGCCTTTTCGGCGGCCAGGCGCTCGCGGATGTTCGCCGCGACCTGCTCCAGCGGTTGCTCCTTCGGCTTGTTGTGTTCCTTGACCCGCAGCACCACCACGGTGTCCGGATCCAGCTCGATGGCGCCACTGTTGGCCGCTTCTTCCAGCACCTCGGGGCTGAACGCGGTCTGCACGATCTGGCGGTTGGCAGCGATGCCGTCGCCCCCCGAACGTCCGAACGGCTGGCTGGTCTGGACCTTCAGGCCCATTTCCTGCGCCGGCTGGCTCAGGTCGGCGGCTTCGTAGGCGGAGCTTTCCAGATCCTTAGTAGCCTCGACGAAACGCTGCTCGACCATCTGCTTCTTCAGTTCGTCCTCGAGCTTCGGCTTGAGGCTTTCCAGGCTCGGCACTTCCGGTGCCTGCACGCCCAGCAGCTTGATCAGGTGGTAGCCGTACGGAGTCTTCACCGGGGCGGATACCTCACCTTGCTTCAGCGCATACAGCGCCTCCTCGAACGCGGGGTCGTACACGCCGCGACCGGCGTAGCCCAGGTCGCCGCCGGTGGCGGCCGAGCCGATATCCTGGGAGAACTCCTTGGCCAGCGCGGCGAAATCCTCGCCCTTGGCCAGGCGAGCTTTGATCTCGTCGATCTTCGCCTTGGCCTGCTCGTCGCCGACCTTGTCGTTCACCTCGATCAGGATGTGGGCGGCATCGCGCTGCTCGGAGAGGTTGGCGATTTCCTTCTGGTACAACGCCTCGAGGTCTTCCTGCTTCACCTTGACCTGGTCGAAGAAGGAGGACTTCTTCAGTTCCACGTATTCGACGACCACCTGCTCGGGAGTCATGAACTCGCTCTTGTGGCCTTCGTAGAAGGCCTTCACCTCGTCCTCGCTCACGCTGCTCTTGGACGCGTCGGCCTTGATCGCCAGGGTGGCGAAGTCGCGGGTCTGCTTCTCGAGGCGAGCGAAGGACTGCAATTCGTTGTCGGTGACGAAACCGGTGCCCGCCAGGCCGGCGCGAAGCTGGCCGATGAGCATTTCCTGGCCGAGCATCTGGCGGAACTGCATGCGGCTGTAGTTCATCTGGCGGATGACCTGGTCGAAGCGATCCGCGTTGAACTTGCCGTCGACCTGGAACTCGGGAGTTTGCAGGATCAACTGGTCCAGCGCCTGGTCGGAGAAGGCAAACTTGTCGTCCTTGGCGGCCTGGAGCAGCAGGGTACGCTCGATCAGCCCCTTCAGGGCCGCTTCCTTGAGCAGCTTGTCATCCAGCATGGACGGATCGAAATCCTTGCCCAGGCGTTGCAGCAGCTGGCGACGCTGCATGTCCACGGCCTGTTGGACTTCATTGAGACTGATATCGTCGCCGTTGACCTTGGCGGCCACGTTGGAGTGGTCGGTGGCCCGGATGATCGCGTCGAAGCCGGTCAGCGACAGGAGAACGATGATCACGCCAATGATGGTCTTGGCGATCCAGCCCTGGGAATTATCCCTGATGTTCTGCAGCATGCAGCCCCCAAAAACTGCCACGACCAGCCGTCTTGGGCGGCGCGGCGTGGGTAAGAGATGCGGATATAAGAAAGGCGCATCCGAGGATGCGCCTTCTCGTAACTGGCGGAGCGGACGGGACTCGAACCCGCGACCCCCGGCGTGACAGGCCGGTATTCTAACCGACTGAACTACCGCTCCGCAGCCAGGCCAGCCTTGGCCGACCTGGGTAGAACGAGTCCCAAAAGACGCTTAGTTGACAGCATCCTTCAGGGCTTTACCGGCTTTGAAGCCCGGGATCTTGGCAGCGGCGATCTTGATCGGCTTGCCAGTTTGCGGGTTGCGACCGGTGCGAGCAGCGCGCTCTTTGACAGCGAAGGTGCCGAAACCAACCAGCACGACGGAGTCACCAGCCTTCAGGGCGCCAGTGACGGACTCGATCACTGCGTCCAGTGCGCGACCGGCAACAGCTTTCGGGATATCAGCAGATGCGGCAATTGCATCGATCAGTTCCGACTTGTTCACTCTAAGTCCCCTTATTTCTGTTGAGTATGTTTCTATGTGTTAGGTGTAAGGAAATTCTGCGCTGGTAGGCCAACTGACTCAGCAAGTGCCGCTTTATAACAAGGGCCCAAAAACAGTGTCAAGAATACCTACCGACTAATGCGTGCTAATTCGCTCCTTGGAATCAGGCTCGCGTTTTTCATCCTTTGCAACCATCTCCGGAGCCGCATCGGGCAAGGGCTCCGGGGCGTATTGCAGCGCAATTTGCAGGACTTCGTCAATCCATTTAACCGGTTTAATAACCAGATCACTCTTAATATTGTCCGGAATTTCCTTCAGGTCGCGAACATTTTCCTCGGGAATGATCACCGTCTTGATCCCGCCGCGGTGCGCCGCCAAAAGTTTTTCTTTCAGCCCACCGATCGCCAGCACCTGCCCACGCAGGGTGATCTCCCCGGTCATTGCCACGTCGGCGCGCACCGGGATCTGCGTGATCGCCGAAACCAGCGCCGTGCACATGCCGATGCCTGCGCTCGGGCCATCCTTCGGCGTAGCGCCTTCCGGAACGTGGATATGGATGTCACGCTTCTCGTGGAAGTCCGCCGCGATTCCTAGGCTCTGGGCGCGGCTGCGCACCACGGTCAACGCCGCGGTGATCGATTCCGCCATCACGTCACCCAGCGATCCGGTCTTGGTCAACTGGCCCTTGCCCGGTACCACGGCCGCCTCGATGGTAAGCAGCTCGCCGCCGACCTGGGTCCAGGCCAGCCCGGTCACCTGGCCGATCTGGTCCTGCTGTTCGGCGAGGCCATAACGGAACTTGCGCACGCCGAGGTAGTTCTCCAGCGTCTCGCTGGACACCACCGCCTGGATACGCTTGAGCTTGGCATGCTCCTTCACCGCCTTGCGGCAGACCTTGGCGATCTGCCGCTCGAGGCTGCGCACCCCGGCTTCGCGGGTGTAGTAGCGAATGATGTCGCGCAGGGCGCCTTCCTCGAAGGTCAGCTCGCCCTTCTTCAGGCCGTTGGCCTGGACCTGCTTCGGAATCAGGTACTTGGAGGCGATGTTGACCTTCTCGTCCTCGGTGTAGCCCGGCAGGCGGATGACTTCCATCCGATCCAGCAGGGGCGCCGGGATGTTCATCGAGTTCGCGGTGCAGAGGAACATCACGTCGGACAGGTCGTAGTCGACTTCCAGGTAGTGATCGTTGAAGTTGTGGTTCTGCTCCGGGTCGAGCACCTCGAGCAGCGCCGAGGCGGGATCCCCGCGCATGTCGCTGCCCATCTTGTCGATTTCGTCGAGGAGGAACAGCGGGTTGCGCACGCCGACCTTGGTCATCTTCTGGATCAGGCGGCCCGGCATGGAGCCGATATAGGTACGACGGTGACCGCGGATCTCGGCCTCGTCACGCACGCCGCCGAGCGCCATGCGCACGAACTTGCGATTGGTGGCGCGAGCGATGGATTCGGCCAGGGAGGTCTTGCCCACGCCGGGCGGCCCCACCAGGCAAAGGACCGGGCCCTTGAGCTTCTTCACCCGCTTTTGCACGGCGAGATACTCGAGAATGCGCTCCTTGACCTCTTCCAGGCCGTAATGGTCGGCATCGAGGATGTCTTCCGCCTTGGCGAGATCATGGCGCACCTTGCTCTCGGCCTTCCACGGCACGTTCAGCAGCCAGTCTATGTAGGAACGCACCACGGTGGCTTCCGCCGACATCGGCGACATCTGCTTGAGCTTGTTCAGCTCGGCAGTGGCCTTGGTGTGCGCCTCCTTGGTCAGGCCGGCGGCGTCGATGCGCTTCTTCAGCTCCTCGACTTCGTTGTGCCCTTCGTCGATATCGCCGAGTTCCTTCTGAATGGCCTTCATCTGCTCATTCAGGTAGTACTCGCGCTGGCTGCGCTCCATCTGCTTCTTGACCCGGCCGCGGATACGCTTTTCCACCTGCAGCAGGTCGATCTCGGCATCCAGCAGCGCCAGGACATGCTCGACCCGCGACGACAGGTCGGTGATCTCCAGGATGTCCTGCTTCTGCTCGATCTTCAGCGCCATGTGCGCGGCCATGGTATCGACCAGCCTGCTCGGCTCGTCGATGCTGTTCAGCGAAGAAAGCACCTCGGCGGGGACTTTCTTGCCCAACTGGACGTATTGCTCGAACTGGCTCAGCAGGCTGCGAGTGAAGACCTCGGCCTCGCGCTCGCCGACATTGGCGTCATCGATGGCCTGGACCGCGGCACGAATGTGCCCTTCCTCCTCGATGAAGCGCTCGACCTGGCCGCGCTGCTCGCCTTCGACCAGCACCTTGACGGTGCCATCCGGCAGCTTGAGCAACTGCAGCACGGTAGCGACCGTACCCATGCGGTACAGGCCATCTTCGCCCGGATCGTCGTCCGCGGGGTTTTTCTGCGCCAGCAGGAGGATTTGCTTGTCGCCGGTCATCGCTGCCTCCAGGGCCTCGATGGACTTTTCCCGACCGACGAACAACGGGATGACCATGTGCGGGTACACCACCACGTCACGTAGCGGCAGCAAGGGCAATTCGACGAGTGTTTTCATAATGTCGGCTCTACAGCGGCACTTGGCCACGAAACAGATAGGAAGACCTTTCAGCCTAAGATGGGGTTAGGCCCGGGAAAAAACAAGCGTGCCAGTCGGAAAAGAAAAGGGGCCCGAAGGCCCCTGCTCTTTCATGCCTCAGGCGCAGCCTTGGCTGGCTTTTCGCTGTTCTCGTAGATCATCAGGGGTTGCGACGAGCCATCGATGACACTCTCATCGATGACCACCTTGCTGACATCCTGCTGGGAGGGAATCTCGTACATGGTATCGAGAAGGATACCTTCGAGAATTGAACGCAAGCCACGTGCACCGGTCTTGCGTTCGAGCGCCTTGCGGGCAACCGCCTTGAGTGCGTCCGGACGGAATTCGAGGTCGACGCCTTCCATCTCGAACAGCTTGGCGTACTGCTTGGTGAGAGCGTTCTTCGGCTCGGTCAGGATCTGCATGAGCGCAGCCTCGTCGAGCTCATCAAGAGTCGCGATCACCGGCAAACGCCCTACAAACTCGGGAATAAGACCGAACTTGACGAGATCTTCCGGCTCGACTTCCTTGAACGCCTCGCCGACCTTCTTGCCCATCTCCTGACTGCGCACTTCGGCATTGAAACCGATGCCGCCGCGCGCGGAACGGTTCTGGATGACCCGCTCCAGACCGGCGAAAGCGCCGCCGCAGATGAACAGGATGTTGCGCGTATCGACCTGCAGGAACTCCTGCTGCGGATGCTTGCGACCGCCCTGCGGCGGTACCGAGGCAACGGTGCCCTCGATGAGCTTCAGCAGGGCCTGCTGCACACCCTCGCCGGAGACGTCGCGAGTGATGGAGGGGTTGTCCGATTTCCGGGAAATCTTGTCGATCTCGTCGATGTAGACGATGCCCATCTGGGCCTTCTCCACATCGTAATCGCACTTCTGCAAGAGTTTCTGGATGATGTTCTCGACATCCTCGCCCACGTAGCCCGCTTCCGTCAGCGTGGTCGCATCGGCGATGGTGAACGGCACGTTCAGCAGACGTGCGAGGGTCTCGGCCAGCAGGGTCTTGCCCGAGCCGGTTGGGCCGATCATCAGAATGTTGCTCTTGCCGAGCTCGATATCGTCCTTCTTGTCACGCTGGTTGAGGCGCTTGTAGTGGTTGTATACCGCTACCGCCAGAACCTTCTTGGCCCGCTCCTGCCCGATCACGTACTGATCGAGGATGGTGCGGATCTCTTTCGGCGCCGGAAGTTTGTGCCCACTACTTTCCGCCTGCGCTTCCTGCACCTCCTCGCGGATGATGTCATTGCACAGGTCGACACACTCGTCGCAGATAAAGACCGAGGGGCCGGCAATCAACTTGCGCACTTCGTGCTGGCTCTTGCCGCAGAAGGAGCAATACAGCAGCTTGCCGTTGTCCTCGCCGTTGCGGGTATCAGTCATTCGATCGATCCAATGGGTAGCTTCAAACACAAGATGAAGGCAATTGTGGGCATTTTCAAGCCCACGAGGCGGCCGAATGTCTCGACCGCCAGTATTGCGGAGCCTTAGACGGCCAGGTCGCGCTGGGTCATGACCTTGTCGATCAGGCCATACTTGACGGCTTCGTCACCGCTCATGAAGCGGTCACGGTCGGTATCGCGGGCAATGACGTCCAGGGGCTGGCCGGTGTGGTGCGCCAGGATCTGGTTCAGACGCTCCTTGATGAAGAGGATTTCCTTGGCATGGATCTCGATATCCGAGGCCTGGCCCTGGAAACCGCCCAGCGGCTGGTGGATCATCATCCGCGAATGCGGCAGGCAGTAGCGCTTGCCGGCGGCACCGCCCGCAAGCAGCAGGGCACCCATGCTGCACGCCTGACCGATACAGGTGGTCGAGACGTTGGGCTTGATGAACTGCATGGTGTCGTAGATGGACATCCCGGCAGTCACCGAGCCACCCGGCGAGTTGATGTAGAGATGAATGTCCTTCTCGGGATTTTCAGCCTCCAGGAACAGCAACTGGGCAACCACCAGGTTGGCCATGTAGTCCTCGACCTGGCCGACCAGGAAGATGATCCGCTCCTTCAGCAGGCGCGAATAGATGTCGTAGGCGCGCTCGCCGCGGGCGGACTGCTCCACCACCATGGGCACCAGGCCACCGGCGGCCTGGATATCGGGAACGTGCGGAATAAAAGAGTTGCGAGACATGTCTTGCGATCACTCCCTAACAGATAGTGAAGCCTCAAAGACGCACAAGCCAGCACTAAGGCTGGCTTGTGGGATTCGAACGAGAGGAACGAATCAGGCCGCTTGCGGAGCTTCGGCCGGCTTGACCGCTTCTTCGTAGGATACCTGCTTATCAGTCACAGTGGCCTTTTGCAGGACAGTATCTACGACTTGTTCTTCCAGTACAACAGAACGGACTTCGTTCAGCTGGGGCTCGTTCTTGAAGTACCAGGCGACGACCTGCTCGGGCTCCTGGTAGGCCGAGGCCATTTCCTCGATCATTTCGCGAACGCGACCTTCGTCGGCCTTCAGCTCGTGCTGCTTGACCACTTCGGCGACGATCAGGCCCAGCACCACACGGCGCTTGGCCTGCTCTTCGAACAGCTCGGCCGGCAGTTGGTCAGGCTTGATGTTGCCACCGAACTGCTGGACGGCCTGCACGCGCAGACGGTTCACTTCGTTGCCGATCAGGGCCTTGGGCACTTCGATCGGGTTGGCCTGCAGCAGACCTTCCATGACCTGGTTCTTGACCTTGGACTTGATCGCCTGGCGCAGCTCGCGCTCCATGTTCTTCTGCACTTCGGCGCGGAAGCCATCGAGACCGGTTTCCTTCACGCCGAACAGAGCGAAGAACTCTTCGTTCAGTTCCGGCAGCTTGGGCTCGGCTACGCTATTGACGGTAACGGTGAACTCGGCAGCCTTGTTGGCCAGGTCCAGGTTCTGGTAGTCCTCGGGGAAGGTCAGGTTGAGCACGCGCTCTTCACCGGCCTTCGCCCCCACCAGCCCTTCTTCGAAGCCGGCGATCATGCGACCAGAGCCCAGCACCAGCAGGGTGCCCTTGGCGGAACCGCCGGCGAAGGCTTCGCCGTCGATCTTGCCGACGAAGTCGATGTTCAATTGGTCATCGTTCTGGGCGGCACGCTCGACCACTTCGAAACGGGTGTTCTGCTTGCGCAGGACATCGAGCATGTTGTCGACATCAGCATCGGAAACTTCGGCCTGCAGGCGCTCGACCTTGATGTCTTCCAGGCCGGAAACGGTAAATTCCGGGAAGACTTCGAAGGTTGCGATGTATTCCAGGTCCTTGCCTTTCTCGAAGGACTTGGGCTCTACCGACGGCGAACCGGCCGGATTCAGCTTCTGCTCGACCACGGCTTCGTAGAAGGTTTCCTGGATCAGATCGCCCATGGCTTCCTGGCGCGCGGAAGCTTCGTAGCGCTGACGAATGACACTCATCGGCACCTTGCCGGGGCGGAAACCTGGAATCTTGGCACGACGGGCGGTCTGCTGCAGACGCTTGTTGACTTCGGTCTCGATACGCTCGGCAGGCACACCAACGGTCATGCGGCGCTCAAGAGCGGAAGTGCTTTCAACAGAAACTTGCATGGATATTCCTCGTTGCACAGACGTAAGCCGGTCCTTCCGGCTCCCAGAATCAAGGGCATGCATTCTAGTAGAGGGAAAAGCAGAAGTCACCCCGCCAGGGCGCAGGCGGATCCCCGGGGTGTTTCCGGCCGCTTCCGCCGATCGCAGCCCGGTCTCGAACGAGTCGCTGGAGCTTCGCCGGAAGCGGGTGCATATAATGCCAGCCGATTCCGCTCCGACCGATGAAACCCTATGGACTGCCCTACCCTCAGCAAGGTATTGCTCGTCGAAGACGACCAGAAGCTCGCCCGCCTGATTGCCAGCTTCCTTTCCCAGCATGGTTTCGAAGTGCGCCAGGTGCATCGCGGTGATGCCGCGTTCGCCGCTTTCCTCGACTTCAAGCCGCAAGTGGTGGTTCTCGACCTCATGCTCCCCGGACAGAATGGTCTGCAGGTGTGCCGGGAGATCCGCCGGGTCGCGAACCTGCCGATCCTCATACTCACCGCCCAGGAGGACGATCTTGATCACATCCTCGGCCTGGAGTCCGGCGCCGACGACTACGTGATCAAGCCGATCGAGCCACCGGTGCTGCTCGCCCGCCTGCGCGCCCTGATGCGCCGGCACGCGCCCCTTCCCGCCTCCCCGGAAAGCCTGACATTCGGCAAGCTGAACATCGACCGACGGCGGCGCGAAGCGGAACTCGAAGGCCGCGGCATAGAACTGACCACGATGGAGTTCGAGCTGCTCTGGCTGCTGGCCAACCAGGCAGGGGAAATACTTTCCCGCGACGAGATCCTCAACCAGATCCGCGGCATCGGCTTCGACGGCCTGAACCGCAGCGTCGACGTCTGCATCAGCAAGCTGCGCAATAAACTGAAGGACAATCCGCGCGAGCCGGTCCGGATCAAGACCGTCTGGGGCAAGGGCTACCTGTTCAACCCGCTGGGCTGGGAACTCTGAATGCTGCGCCTGTTCCTGCGCCTCTACCTGCTGCTGGCCCTGGGGTTCGCTGCCGCGATCTTCGTGGTCGACCATGTCATCGACGCGTTCTACGACAGCATCGTCGAGAACTATCACCGCGACGCCGTTCGCGGCCAGGCCTATTCGCTGGTGGAAAAGCTGGCCCCGCTGGACCAGGCCGGACGCCAGCGACAGCTCGAAGACTGGCGTCCCCACTACGGGCTCGAGCTGAGCCTGACGGATGCCAGGCAGGCGAAGCTGACGCAGGAAGAGCAGGCCCTCCTCGACAAGAACCTGCTGGTGGTACGCGAGGACTTTACGGAATTCATCAGCCGCATCGACGCGGGTCCGCAGCTGCTCGACATCAAGCTGCCGCCGGAACCCTCGCTGACCCCACTGTTCACCGTGCTGGCCTACATCCTGCTCGGCGTGCTGGTCGGCATCGCCCTGCTGGTATGGGTCCGCCCGCACTGGCGCGACCTCGAGACCCTGCGCCTGGCCGCGCAACGCTTCGGCGATGGCGACCTGTCATCGCGCACGCGCATTTTCCGACGCTCCGATATCCGCACCCTGGCCCAGCACTTCAACCAGATGGCCGACCGCATCGAAAGCCTGATCAGCAACCAGCGCGAACTGACCAACGCGGTATCCCACGAATTGCGCACGCCGATCTCCCGCCTGTCCTTCGAACTCGAGCAATTGAACAAGCAGGTCGACGCCGAAGTACACCACGACCTGATAGAGGACATGCGCGCCGACCTCGGCGAACTGGAGGAAATGGTCTCCGAACTGCTGACCTACGCCCGCCTGGAGCACGGCAACGTCGGGAGCCACCGGGAAATCGTCGACGCCGCGAGCTGGCTGGATAGCGTCGTCGCCGACGTCGCCCTGGAAGCCGAAGCCGCCGGAGTCACCTGCGAGATCAGCGCCTGCCAGGTCGAACAGATCCGCATCGAGCCTCGCTTCATGGCGCGCGCCGTGATCAACCTGCTGCGCAACGCCATCCGCCACGCACACTCGCGCGTCGAAATCGCCCTCCTCGATCAAGGCGACAGCTGTCAGATACGGGTCAACGACGACGGCCCCGGGATACCGGCGGACGCCCGGCAGAAGATCTTCGAACCCTTTTCGCGCCTGGACGACAGCCGCGACCGCAGCACCGGCGGCTTCGGCCTGGGCCTGGCGATCGTCCGCCGGGTCGCGCAATGGCATGGCGGCTATGCGGAAGCGCTGGAAACGCCGCAGGGAGGCGCCTCCTTCCGCCTGACCTGGGAGCGACCCCGTTGACAGCGGAGGCTTAACAATCTTTCACAGATTGCTGACAAAGCCGTAAGGATTGCCAGCCAGGCCCGCCCTAGCATGGGACACCTCGCCTTTCCGCCAGGTATTCCATGTTTCGCGCCATGCACCTTCCCCTTCTCGGCTGCCTGCTCGGCACCAGCGGCTGCCACGGCCTGCCACCCGCCCCGCCAGCGCCGAGCGCCGCCGTGGGCAACTACGGCGAGGTCATCGACTATCTGCAACGCCACATCCGCCGGGAAATGGAAAGGCAGGACGTGCCCGGCCTGGCCCTGGCATTGGTCGACGACCAGCAACTGGTCTGGGCCCGCGGTTTCGGCTATGCCGACCGACAGCACAGGATCAACGCCAGCGAGCACACCGCATTCCACGCCGGCGACCTGTCCAAGCTACTGATCGCCAGCGCGACCCTGCAACTGGCCGAACGCGGCCAACTCTCTCTCGACGCTCCGCTCCAGGACACCTTGCGCGAGTTCTACGTACGCTCACGCTTCCATGCCGACCAGAGCGAGGCGGATCGCGCGATCACTTTCCGCCGGCTGCTCAGCCATCAGTCCGGCCTTCCTGGCGAACACCTGCCGCCCCTGTTCGGCGAACGCCCGAACTCACTCGGCCAACTGCCGGCGAAAGTATCCGGTGTCTGGCTGAGCAATCCGCCGGGAACCCAGGTCGCCCATTCCAACCTTGGCTACGAACTGGTCGGCGCGGCCATCGAGCGCAACACCGGAAAGCACTTCGAGCAGCACATGCGCGAGCACCTGCTGGAGCCTTTGCAGATGACCCGCTCCAGCTTCGCCAGGAACGCCCTGCCCCAGGCGCAACGCGCCCACGGCTACAGCGGCGGCGGTCGCCCCGGCTCCGCCAGCGACCTCCCGGTCAACGATCTGTGGAGCAGCCCGGTCGACCTCAGCCGCTTCGTCCGCATGCTGTTCGCCAACGGGCGCCACAAGGAGCGCCAGCTTCTCAGGAAACACTCCGTCGAGGAGATGTTCCGCCAGCAGAACGCCGGCAATGCCCTGGACTTCGACTGCCAGGTGGGCCTGGCCTGGTTCCTCAGCCCGTGCGGCTCCGCGCCGCTGGAAGGGGGCATCCGTCACTATGAGTACGCCAGCGCCACCCCAGGATTCAGCGCCCACCTGGTTCTGCTGCCGGAACAGCGCCTCGCCGCCATTGTCATGAGCAACGCCGATGACAGCGGTTCGCTCACCGCCTCCCTGGCCCGGCAAGCGGCGTCGCTCATGCTGCAGGTCAGGCAGGGCGCTCGTCGCCCCGCCGTACAGCCCACCCCCGCGCGCGCGCCCGCACTGAAGGTGCCGAGCCGGGAGGACCGGCGACAGCTATACGGTCGCTACGCAACCCGCCAAGGCCAGGTTCGCCTGTACGAGCGCCGGGGTCGCCTGTACGCAGATTTCGGCGAACAACGCGTGGAACTGTTGCGCGACACCTCGGGCTGGCTGCAGATGAGAAAAAGACTGCTGGGATTCTGGCCCGTCGGCGTGGACAGCGCCGGACAGTTGCAACTGGACGTGGTCAGCTACGGCCAACGCCGAATCCTGGTGTCCCGCCGCCACGGCCAGGCCGCCTACCTCGGCGAGCGCATCGAGCCGACACCCCTGCCCCAGGCCTGGACCGAAGCCGTCGGCACCTACCGCGTCGCCAGCACGGGCCGGCACAGCTACCTGAACGGCCTGAGCATCAGGATCGAAGACGGCTTCCTGCTGGTGCGCGGGCAAGCCGGAGGAACCCGCTCCGGCGAGTTCATCCTGCAACCCATCGACAGCGCACACGCCGTCCTGGCCGGCAGCGGCCAGGGCCTGGGAGACACCTTCAGTCGCGACTTCGACGGTCTGAACGCGCTCGGCTACCGCTTCGCCCAGCAAGACACCAAGGCACGTCCCTGGCCGCAACGGAAGGAGTCCCCATGAGAAACCCCTCCCTGTGCCTCGCCGGCACGCTCGCCAGCCTCTGCTCCGCCGCTGTCGCCGAAGAGTGGCATGACAGCATCGGCCTGGGCGCCCAGGTGAAACACCGTTTCTGAAACGCACCGAGAGAGAATACGAACATGTTCACCGCCTTCGCCTTCCGCGGCCGCCAACCTTATACCGTTCGCCGGAACACAGCCCAGGGCGCGACCTTGCGCCCGAAACTGGCGAACCGGCCGGATGCGCCGGCTTCCGCCGGGAAGTCCTGAACTGCGGAGCGTCTACGGCCTCATTGGCAACGGATCACGCCGCTGGCGATTTCGTCGTCGATGGAGCGCAGCGCATCGGCATCCTGGTGCATCTGCTCGATCACCTCGAGCAGGCGCTGCGCCAGCTTCGGATCGTTCGCCCGCTCGACGGCGCGCATGACCTCGACCGCAGCCGATTCATGATTGTTCGCCATCTGCTTGAGAGCCTTGCGCAAGCGCTGCTCGGTCCATTTCATCGACATGTCGCTTCACCCAGACTGCATATACGGACCCGCCAGGAACGACGGGCTCGCTTAAGAGCGCCGGAGCTGGAACAAGTTCAACCTGCCGTCGCCCCATGAGGGCGGGCTGGGTGCCGGAAAGACAAGCGGAGAAGAGATCGTGAAGCGCAAACGAAAACGCCAGGCACAAGGCCTGGCGCTTCGAAATATGGGGTGGACGATGGGAATCGAACCCACGACACCAGGAGCCACAATCCTGTGCTCTACCAACTGAGCTACGCCCACCATATCGTGAATCGTGCCGGACGTTCCGGCTTCAACCGCAGCGGCCGGACAAGCCGAGCCTGAAGGTGGTGCGGACGGAGAGACTCGAACTCTCACGCCTTGCGGCGCTGGAACCTAAATCCAGTGTGTCTACCAATTCCACCACGTCCGCGGGACACTGCTTGGAAATGAAAACGCCAGGCCTCGGGCCTGGCGCTTCGGAATATGGGGTGGACGATGGGAATCGAACCCACGACACCAGGAGCCACAATCCTGTGCTCTACCAACTGAGCTACGCCCACCATATTACGACTTGCGGTAAAACATCGCCTGCTTCTTGCCGATTCGCCGAATGGCGCACCCGGCAGGACTCGAACCTGCGACCATCCGCTTAGAAGGCGGATGCTCTATCCAGCTGAGCTACGGGCGCTTTATTCATCTGCATTCAATGCTGAGCGCAAACTTTAAGCTCTGGCAATCACAAAGTCAGCAACCGACTTGCATTACCTCTTACCCTGCGTCCGGCTGTGCTCGGCAAGCGGGGCGCATGTTATACAGGGGGCGAAAGGCCGTCAACGGGTTTTTTAAAAAAATTCAGCTATATAAAGGAGTTACGGCAAATCCGCGGGTCGCCTCCTTTGCCCCGGGCGGCGTCCATGCGAAAATGCGCGTCCTTTTTCCACCCGATTCGATGGTTACCCTTCCGACATGACCGCACAACTGATCGACGGCAAAGCGATCGCCGCCAACCTTCGCCAGCAGATAGCCCAACGCGTGACCGAGCGCCGCCAGCAAGGCCTGCGCGTTCCCGGCCTGGCGGTGATCCTGGTCGGCACCGATCCGGCCTCTCAGGTCTATGTGGCGCACAAGCGCAAGGACTGCGAGGAAGTCGGCTTTCTCTCCCAGGCCTACGATCTTCCCGCCGAAACCAGCCAGGACAACCTGCTGGCCCTGATCGACCGCCTGAACGACGATCCCGCCATCGACGGCATCCTGGTCCAGCTACCCCTGCCCGCCCACCTGGACGCCTCCCTGCTGCTGGAGCGTATCCACCCGGACAAGGACGTGGACGGTTTCCATCCCTACAACATCGGCCGCCTGGCCCAGCGCATGCCCCTGCTGCGCCCCTGCACCCCGAAAGGCATCATGACCCTGCTCGCCAGCACCGGCGCCGACCTGTACGGCATGGACGCGGTCGTGGTCGGCGCCTCGAACATCGTCGGCCGGCCCATGGCTCTGGAGTTGCTGCTGGGTGGCTGCACCGTCACCGTGACCCACCGCTTCACCCGCGACCTGGCCGACCATGTGTCGCGCGCCGACCTGGTGGTGGTCGCTGCCGGCAAGCCGGGACTGGTCAAGGGCGAGTGGATCAAGGAAGGCGCCATCGTCATCGACGTCGGCATCAACCGCCAGGCCGACGGCCGTCTGGTCGGCGACGTGGAATACGAGGTGGCGGCGCAACGCGCCAGCTGGATCACCCCGGTGCCGGGCGGCGTCGGGCCGATGACCCGCGCCTGCCTGCTGGAAAATACCCTGCACGCCGCCGAACACCTGCACGACTGAGGTCGCCGGTAATGAAAAGCCCCGCGAACGCGGGGCTTTTCATTTATCGCTGCGGGTTCAGTCGGCCAGGCGCCAGGTAGTGCCGCCCTTGCCATCCTCCAGCACCACGCCCATGGCGGTGAGCTGGTCGCGAATCCGGTCGGACTCCGCCCAGTTCTTCGCCGCCCGCGCCTCCAGGCGCGCCTGGATCAACGCCTCGACCTCGGCCGCATCGACCTTGCCCTCGGCGCCCGCCTGCAGGAAGGCTTCCGGCTCCAGCTGCAGCACCCCCAGCAGGCCAGCCAACTGCTTCAGGCGCGCGGCCAGCGCGGCCGCCGCCGACAGGTCGCTTTCGCGCAGACGATTGACCTCCCGCGCCAGCTCGAACAGCACCGAGCAGGCACCCGCGGTATTGAAGTCGTCGTCCATCGCCGCGGCGAAGCGCTCGACATACTCCGCCGCTTCCGCCGGCGCCGCCTCGGGCAGCCCCTTGAGCGCGTTGTAGAAACGGTCCAGGGCCGCCTTGGCCTCGCGCAGGTTCTCCTCCGAGTAGTTGATCGGACTGCGGTAATGGCTGGCGATCAGCAGGTAACGCACCACTTCGGGGTGATATTTCTCCAGCACTTCGCGGATGGTGAAGAAATTGCCCAGCGACTTGGACATCTTCTCGCCGTTGATGGTAATCATCCCGCAGTGCAGCCAGGACTTGGCGTAGGGCTTGCCGGTCGCGGCCTCGCTCTGGGCGATCTCGTTCTCGTGGTGAGGGAACTCCAGGTCGTTGCCACCGCCATGGATGTCGAAGGAATCGCCCAGGCAGCAGGTGGACATCACCGAGCATTCGATGTGCCAGCCCGGGCGCCCCTCGCCCCAGGGCGACGACCAGCTCGGCTCGCCCGGCTTGGCGCCCTTCCAGAGCACGAAATCGAGCGGATCCTCCTTCGCTTCGCCCGGCTCGATCCGCGCACCGATGCGCAGGTCCTCGACCCGCCGCCGCGACAACTTGCCGTAGCCAGCGAACTTGCCGACCCGGTAGTACACGTCACCGTTGCCCGGCGCGTAGGCATAGCCCTTGTCGATCAGGGTCTGGATCATCGCGTGCATGCCGGCGATGTGATCGGTGGCGCGCGGCTCCTGGTCCGGCTTGAGGATGTTCAGCCGGGCCTCGTCCTCGTGCATCGCCGCGATCATGCGCTCGGTCAGCACATCGAACGGCTCGCCGTTCTCGTTGGCGCGATTGATGATCTTGTCATCGATATCGGTGATGTTGCGCACGTACGTCAGGTCGTAGCCACGGTGGCGCAACCAGCGGGTGATCACGTCGAACGCCACCATGCTGCGGCCGTGGCCCAGATGGCAGTAGTCGTACACGGTCATGCCGCACACATACATGCGCACCTGGTTGCCGACCAGCGGCGTGAAGACTTCTTTGGTCTTGCTCAGCGTGTTGTAGATCTGCAGCACGGTCTTTCCTCAGCCCTGTCCCCAGGAGTCACGCAGGGTGACGGTACGGTTGAACACCGGCTTGCCCGGCCTGGAGTCCTTCAGGTCGGCGACGAAATAGCCTTCGCGCTCGAACTGGAAGCGATCCTCCGGGTTCGCCTGGCCCAGCGACGGCTCGGCGCGACAGCCGGTCAGTACCTGCAGGGAGTCGGCGTTGATGTTGTCGAGGAAGCTGCCGCCCTCTTCCGCCTTCTCCGGATTGGCCGAGCGGAACAGCCGATCGTACAGGCGCACTTCGCACTCGACGCTGCCCTCGGCCGGCACCCAGTGGATCACACCCTTGACCTTACGGCCTTCCGGGTTCTTGCCCAGGGTGTCCGGATCGTAGCTGCAGCGCAGTTCGACGATATTGCCGTCAGCATCCTTGATCGCTTCGTCGGCACGGATCACGTAGCTGCCGCGCAGACGCACCTCGCCACCGGGGATCAGGCGCTTGTAGCCGGCCGGCGGGACTTCCTCGAAGTCACCGGCATCGATGAACAGCTCGCGACCGAACGGCAGTACGCGCACTCCCATGTCTTCCTTCGGATGACGCGGCAACTCGAGGTTCTCCACCTGCCCTTCGGGGTAGTTGGTGATCACCACCTTGAGCGGTTTCAGCACGCACATGGCACGCGGCGCGGTGGCGTCCAGGTGGTCGCGGATGCTGAACTCGAGCATGCCGATGTCGACCACGCCGCTGGCGCGGTTCACCCCGATCATCTCGCAGAAGTTGCGGATCGACTCCGGGGTATAGCCGCGGCGGCGATAGCCGGACAGGGTCGACATCCGCGGATCGTCCCAGCCGCTGACATGGCCTTCGTCGACCAGTTGCTTGAGCTTGCGCTTGCTGGTCACGGTGTAGTTCAGGTTGAGCCGGGAGAATTCGTACTGGCGCGGTTGCGCAGGTACCGGCAGGTTGGCCAGGAACCACTCGTAGAGCGGACGATGGTCTTCGAATTCCAAGGTGCAGATCGAATGGGTGATGCCCTCGATGGCGTCCGACTGACCGTGGGTGAAGTCGTAGCTCGGGTAGATGCACCACTTGTCGCCGGTCTGGTGGTGATGCGCATGGCGGATGCGGTACAGGATCGGGTCGCGCAGGTTCATGTTCGGCGAACCCATGTCGATCTTCGCCCGCAGCGAACGGGCGCCGTCGGGGAACTCACCGGCCTTCATGCGGGCGAACAGGTCGAGGTTCTCCTCCACCGAACGGTCACGGTAAGGGCTGTTGCGGCCCGGCTCGGTGAGGGTGCCGCGGTATTCGCGCATTTCCTCAGGACCGAGGTCGCAGACGAACGCCTTGCCGGCCTTGATCAGCTCGACGGCCCAGGCATGCAGCTGGTCGAAATAGTTGGAGGCATAGCAGACCTCGCCGGACCACTGGAAGCCCAGCCACTTGATGTCGGCCTCGATGGCATCGATGTACTCCTGGTCTTCCTTGGCCGGGTTGGTGTCATCGAAGCGCAGATGGCAATCGCCAGCGAATTCCTGGGCCAGGCCGAAGTTCAGGCAGATCGACTTGGCGTGGCCGATGTGCAGGTAACCGTTGGGCTCCGGGGGGAAACGGGTGACGATCTTCGCGTGCTTGCCGGCATCCAGGTCGGCTTGAACGATCTGGCGCAGGAAGTTCGGGGCGGCGGTGGTCTCTGGCTTGCTCATGGGATCCTTGGTCATGCTCTCGCCCGACCAGGGTAGGCCGGGCAAATCAAAGCGCTTATCATAGCCGAAGCTGTCAACCCCCTGACAGGCCTTCGATTTTCACGACAAAGCGGATTACCCACATGATCAAGCTGCATACCAACCATGGCGTCATCACCCTGAAGCTCGATGAAGAGAAAGCCCCGGAAACCGCGGCGAACTTCAAGGAGTACGTGAAAAGCGGCCACTACGACAACACCGTTTTCCACCGCGTGATCAACAACTTCATGATCCAGGGCGGCGGTTTCGAGCCGGGCATGAAGCAGAAGCCCACTCGCGCACCGATCAAGAACGAAGCCAACAACGGCCTGACCAACAAGGTCGGCAGCATCGCCATGGCTCGTACCATGGACCCGCATTCGGCCAGCGCGCAGTTCTTCATCAACGTCGCCGACAACGATTTCCTCAACCACACCGCCCCCACCACCCAGGGCTGGGGCTATGCCGTCTTCGGCGAAGTGGTCGAGGGCATGGACGTGGTCAACAAGATCAAGGGCGTGGCCACCACCATGCGCAGCGGCCACCAGGACGTGCCGGCCGAGGACGTGATCATCGAGAAGGCCGAAATCGTCGAAGAATGAAGCGATGAGCGTCCTGTTCATCTCGGACCTGCATCTCGAAGCGGAACGCCCGGACATCACCCGGGCGTTTCTGTCTTTCCTCGATGAGCGCGCCCGCCGGGCCGAGGCCCTGTACATCCTCGGCGACTTCTTCGAAGCCTGGATCGGCGACGACGGCATGGACGCCTTCCAGCGTTCCATCGCCCAGTCCCTGCGCCAGGTGGCCGACGGCGGTACGCGCATCTACCTGATGCACGGCAATCGCGACTTCCTCATCGGCAAGGCGTTCTGCCGCGAGGCCGGATGCACGCTGCTGCCCGACCCGAGCGTGATCGACCTGTACGGCGAGCCGGTATTGCTGATGCACGGGGACAGCCTGTGCACCCGCGACGAGGCCTACATGCGCCTGCGCCGCTGGCTGCGCAACCCGCTCACGCTCTGGGTACTGCGCCACCTGCCGCTGGCCACCCGGCACAAGCTGGCACGCAAGCTGCGCAAGGAAAGCCGCGCGCAGACCCGCATGAAAGCCGTCGACATCATCGATGTCACACCCGAAGAGGTGCCCCGGGTCATGCGCAGGCATGGCGTGCGTACCCTGATCCACGGCCACACTCATCGGCCGGCCGAACACCCGCTGGACATCGACGGCCAGCCCGCCCGGCGCATCGTGCTCGGCGACTGGGACCGCCAGGGCTGGGCCCTGGAGGTCGACGCCAACGGCCATCGCCAGGCGCCCTTCCCGCTCTGACCCACCCCAGGCCCGCCATGCGGGCCTTTCAGCGAAACATTATGCGATTCGCATTTTTTCCGCCGTCCATCTTGACGTTGCGGGCCACCTTTCAGCAGGATCGCGCTCCCCCACCCCGCATCAAGGAATGATCGTGATCATCTCGAAGGGAAACCTGATCAAGTTCGTCGCCGCCCCCCTCGGCGTGCTCGCCCTCGGCTTCGGCCTGTTCAACGGCGTGTTCTTCTATAACGAAGCCGGCTTCATGACCCACGTAAGGACCATCTTCGGCGACGAGAAGATCGTCGATGACGTCGGCTACGCGACCAAGTGGTTCGGTCGCGCCACCACCTGGAAGAAGGCCATCAGCGTGCAGTCCGTGCTGGTCATGGACGATAACGACACCAATCCGGACAACGACGGCCTCGGCGCCACCATCGAGGCTTTCCCGATCGTGTTCCTCGGCAACGTCGACGCCAAGGTCGAATCTTCCGCGCGCTTTCGCCTGCCCGGCGGCGAGCCGTTCCTGAAGATGGCCCAGGAATACCGCAACCCGGACAATTTCATCCGCACCGCACTGGTGCCGGCGATCAAGGAAACCCTCCAGGCCACCGCTTCGCTGATGAGCGCCGACGACTACTACGCCGGAGCCCGCAGCGAATTCGCCGCCGAGTTCGAGAACCAGCTCAACGACGGCCTGTACCTGATCAAGCGCAAGGAAGTCCGCGGGCCGCGCGGCGCCATTCCGCACCAGACCGCGATCCTCCAGGCCGGCACCGAGCAGGGAGCGTTCGGCGACAACAACGCCAGCCAGTTCGTCACCGAGAAGGTCACCGATGCCAAGGGCATCCCGGTACGCAAGCAACAGCAGTTCCGCAAGTTCGGCGTCGAGGTGGTGGAAGCGCGGATCACCAACGTCGATCCCAACCCGCAGTACAAGCAGCGCATGGTCAAGGTCCAGCAGGCGCTCGCCGAGCTGGCGGTGGCGCGGCAGAACCGCCTGAAGGAAGAAGAGGAAAAGCTGCTGGTCACCGCCCGCGGCGAGAAGGAAGTCGAGGCCAAGCGCCAGGAAACCCTGCGCGACCAGATCGAACGCACCACCCAGGCGGAAACCGACAAGCAATTGGCGGTGATCAACGCCGAGCGCGAGAAGCAGCGCGCCGAGATCGAGAAGCAGACCGCCGAACTGCTGCGCGACAAGGCCACGGTGACCGCCCAGGCCACCAAGATCACCGCCGACGCCGAGGCCTACGCCCGCGAAGCGGTGATCAAGGCAGACGGCGCGTTGCAGCCGAAGCTCGACGCGCTGATCGCGATCAACAAGGTCTGGGCCGAAGCCGCCGCCCAGGCCCCCGTCCCCAGCGTAATGATGGGCGCCGGCGCCAACGGCGCGGCGAGCCGCCAGGACGAGATCGGCCAGCTGATGGGCGTTTTGGCGACCAAGGCCGCCCGCGACCTGGCTCTCGACCTCAAGGTCAAGGACTGATCCAGGCAGCAAAAAAAAGCGCCCCGCGGGGCGCTTTCTTGTTTCCGGCTCAGGCCACCAGGTCCACCGGGAGGCCGCTGTGGAAGCGGAACTCGTTGTCCGGACTGCTGATCAGCTCGGCCTCCTTGGCCCGCACCACCTCGATCGTCCGCTCCACGTCGGCCTCGTCGCCGTACTGGTAGGCCAGCTTCAGGTAGTCCTGGAAATGCCGCGACTCGGACTTCAGCAAACCGCCGTAGAATTTCGCCAGCTCCGCGTCCAGGTGCGGCACCAGGGCGGCGAAGCGCTCGCAGGAACGCGCCTCGATGAAGGCGCCGACCACCAGCGTATCGGTCAGCCGCTGCGGCTCCTGCTTGCGCACCAGGTCGCGCAGCGCCGAGGCGTAGCGGGAGGCGCTGACATTGACCACCGGGATACCGCGTTTCTTCAGGATCGCCAGCACCTGCTCGAAGTGGCGCAGCTCCTCGCGCGCCAGGCGGCTCATCTTGTTCACCAGGTCCAGGCGGCCGGAGTACTTGCCGATCAGTTGCATCGCCGTCGCCGCAGCCTTCATCTCGCAGGCCTTGTGGTCCAGCAGCATGACGTCCTGGCGCTCCAGGGCCGCCTCGACCCAGGCGGCGGGAGTGGAACAGGCGAGGAATTGGTCGATCTCGGGCAACATGGTGCAGGTCACTCATTCTGGAAAGGGTCTGCCACGACGCTGGTCGGGGCAGGAAAGGCGGAGCATTATACGGAAGCTGCGGTGGTCGGGCAGGCCGACCCGTTTGATATGCATCAAGAGCAGCGGCTGGATTGCGTCTAGAGTTGTTTCAGCGATAACCACAAGCACTCAGGGAGACGATCATGCAAGCCATTCGCAGCATCCTCGTGGTGATTGAACCGGACCAGTTGGAAGGTCTCGCCCTGAAACGGGCACAACTGATCGCCGGCGTGACCCAGTCGCACCTGCACCTGCTGGTCTGCGAGAAGCGCCGCGACCACAGCGCCGCCCTCAACGACCTGGCCCAGGAACTGCGCGAGGAAGGCTACAGCGTCTCGACCAACCAGGCCTGGAAGGACTCCCTGTACCAGACCATCATCGCCGAGCAACAGGCCGAAGGCTGCGGGCTGATCATCAAGCAGCACTTTCCCGACAACCCGCTGAAAAAGGCCATCCTCACCCCGGACGACTGGAAACTGCTGCGCTTCGCGCCCTGCCCGGTACTGATGACCAAGACCGCCCGGCCCTGGACGGGCGGAAAAATCCTCGCCGCGGTCGACGTCGGCAACAACGACGGCGAGCACCGCTCCCTGCACGCCGGGATCATCAGCCATGCCTACGACATCGCCGGCCTGGCCAAGGCCACGCTGCACGTGATCAGCGCCCACCCCTCGCCGATGCTCTCCTCCGCCGACCCGACCTTCCAGCTCAGCGAAACCATCGAGGCCCGCTATCGCGAGGCCTGCCGCACCTTCCAGGCCGAGTACGGTTTCAGCGACGAACAATTGCACATCGAGGAAGGTCCGGCCGACGTGCTGATCCCGCGCACCGCGCAGAAGCTCGACGCGGTGGTCACCGTGATCGGCACCGTGGCGCGCACCGGGTTGTCCGGCGCGCTGATCGGCAATACCGCGGAAGTGGTGCTGGATACCCTGGAAAGCGACGTGCTGGTGTTGAAGCCGGACGACATCATCGCCCACCTGGAGGAGCTGGCCAGCAAGGAGTGACCGCTGGTCGGACGAAAAAGCCGCCCAAGGGCGGCTTTTTCGCTGGAAACACCGCCTATCTGTCGATCGCCTGCAGGAACGAGGGCGCGATGTAGCGCTGGTAATGCGCTTCCGACAGCAGGAAGAATTCCCGGTCGATGGCATCGCGCAGGTCCGGCAGGCTCCAGTCGCGGAATTCCGGCAGCAGTGCCACGCCGTAGGCTTCGATCTGGTTGATCAGCCGGGAACCGCGGGCGATCAACTGGTAGGCCCAGCAATAGGGAGACTGCTCGGGAACGAAGCGGATCTGCCGCTGCTCCAGTTGCAGGCGCAGGCGCGCGGCGTCGAAGACTTCCAGCTTGGCGGCCATCACCTGGGCCAGCAACTGCTCAAGGCGACTCCAGACAGCCCGCTTTTCCTCGGCGTCGTAGAGGTTCCAGTTGACCACCTCATGGTGGAAACGCTTGCAGCCACGGCATACCAGGTCGCCGTATACCGTGGAGCAAAGCCCTACGCAGGGGGTTTTGATTCTTTGCGAAGACATGGCCGGGACAACGAAAACAAAGCGGCATCTTAGCCCTTTGTCTAATCAAGTTCACCCTGTGGTTCCTGGGGTTTCCGACTTAACTTTGCGTCGAGTTTCCAGTAACATTGGTCCGCCTTTTTAGGCGCCAATGTCCGTTAGAAGCTGTTTTCAAAGCGTCACGAGCACAGTTTCCGGCAGGTACGCTGGCGACGGCGCCTCCCTCAAGCGTCTCGCCAGCCCCACCCCAGCCCGCCGGCGTAAAACTTTGAAAACAGCTTCTGTCTGGAACCTGCCGATGCCCTCGTAGGTTGGTGGATTACCGTCCACCTGGGCCTGACGAGCGGATCTGCGTCGGTTCCTGGATACGTGTCCCCCGGGACCACTGATGAGGGAAATACTGTGCTTGAAGCCTACCGCAAACACGTAGAAGAGCGTGCCGCCCAGGGTGTCGTGCCCCAACCGCTGAACGCCGAACAGACCGCAGGCCTGGTCGAGCTGCTGAAGAACCCGCCGGCCGGCGAAGAAGAATTCCTCCTTGACCTGATCACCAACCGCGTACCGCCGGGCGTCGACGAAGCCGCCTACGTCAAGGCCGGATTCCTTTCCGCCATCGTCAAGGGCGAAGCCACCTCCCCCCTTATCGACAAGCAACGTGCCGCCGAGCTGCTGGGCACCATGCAGGGCGGCTACAACATCGCCACCCTGGTCGAACTGCTGGACGACGCCGAACTGGCCAACACCGCCGCCGAACAGCTGAAGCACACCCTGCTGATGTTCGACGCCTTCCACGACGTCGCCGAGCGCGCCAAGAAGGGCAATGCCGCGGCCAAGTCCGTGCTGCAATCCTGGGCCGATGGCGAGTGGTTCAAGGCCAAGCCGGAAGTCCCGGAAAAGCTGACTCTCACCGTATTCAAGGTCCCCGGCGAAACCAACACCGACGACCTCTCCCCGGCCCCCGACGCCTGGTCGCGCCCGGACATCCCGCTGCACGCCCTGGCCATGCTGAAGATGGCCCGCGACGGCATCGAGCCGGTCCAGCCGGGTTCGGTCGGTCCGCTGAAGCAGATCGAAGCGGTCAAGGCCAAGGGCTTCCCGGTCGCCTACGTCGGCGACGTGGTCGGCACCGGTTCCTCGCGCAAATCCGCCACCAACTCGGTGCTGTGGTTCTTCGGCGACGACATTCCGTTCGTGCCGAACAAGCGTGCCGGCGGCTTCTGCTTCGGCACCAAGATCGCGCCGATCTTCTACAACACCATGGAAGATGCCGGCGCCCTGCCGATCGAGTTCGACTGCACCAACCTGGCCATGGGCGACGTCATCGACGTATACCCCTATGAAGGCAAGGTCGTTCGCCACGACAGCGGCGAAGTGGTCACCACCTTCGAGCTGAAGACCCCGGTCCTGCTCGACGAAGTCCGCGCCGGCGGCCGTATCCCGCTGATCGTCGGCCGGGGCCTGACCGAGAAGGCCCGCGCCGAGCTGGGCCTGGCCGCCTCCGACCTGTTCCGCAAGCCGGAAGCACCGGCCGATAGCGGCAAGGGCTTCACCCTGGCGCAGAAAATGGTCGGCCGCGCCTGCGGTCTGCCGGAAGGCCAGGGCGTGCGCCCGGGCACCTACTGCGAACCGAAGATGACCACCGTCGGTTCCCAGGACACCACCGGCCCGATGACCCGCGACGAACTGAAGGACCTCGCCTGCCTCGGCTTCTCCGCCGACCTGGTGATGCAGTCCTTCTGCCACACCGCGGCCTATCCGAAGCCGATCGACGTCAAGACCCACCACACCCTGCCCGACTTCATCATGACCCGTGGCGGCGTGTCGCTGCGCCCGGGCGACGGCATCATCCACAGCTGGCTGAACCGCATGCTGCTGCCCGATACCGTTGGTACCGGCGGCGACTCGCACACCCGCTTCCCGATCGGCATCTCGTTCCCGGCCGGCTCCGGCCTGGTGGCCTTCGCCGCCGCCACCGGCGTGATGCCGCTGGACATGCCGGAGTCGGTGCTGGTGCGCTTCAAGGGCAAGCTGCAACCGGGCATCACCCTGCGTGACCTGGTCCATGCGATCCCTTACTACGCGATCCAGCAGGGCCTGCTGACCGTCGAGAAGAAAGGCAAGAAGAACATCTTCTCCGGCCGCATCCTCGAGATCGAAGGCCTCAACGACCTGACCGTGGAGCAGGCCTTCGAGCTGTCCGACGCCTCGGCCGAGCGTTCCGCCGCCGGCTGCACCATCAAGCTGCCGGAACAGGCGATCGCCGAGTACCTGAAGTCCAACATCACCCTGCTGCGCTGGATGATCGGCGAAGGCTACGGCGACCCGCGCACCCTGGAGCGTCGCGCCCAGGCGATGGAAGCCTGGCTGGCCAAGCCGGAGCTGCTGGAAGCCGACAAGGACGCCGAGTACGCCGCGGTGATCGAGATCGACCTGGCCGACGTCAAGGAGCCGGTGCTCTGCGCGCCGAACGATCCGGACGACGCGCGTCTGCTGTCGAGCGTACAGGGCCGCAAGATCGATGAAGTGTTCATCGGCTCCTGCATGACCAACATCGGTCACTTCCGCGCAGCCGGCAAGCTGCTGGACAAGGTCAAGGGCGGCATCCCGACCCGTCTGTGGCTGGCTCCGCCGACCAAGATGGACGCCCACCAGCTGACCGAGGAAGGCTACTACGGCATCTACGGCAAGGCTGGCGCGCGCATGGAAATGCCGGGCTGCTCGCTGTGCATGGGCAACCAGGCTCGCGTCCAGACCGGTTCCACCGTGGTCTCCACTTCGACCCGTAACTTCCCGAACCGTCTGGGCGATGCCACCGATGTGTTCCTGGCATCGGCCGAGCTGGCGGCGGTCTCCTCGATCCTCGGCAAACTGCCGACCGTGGAGGAGTACATGGCCTACGCGAAGGACATCGACAGCATGGCTGCCGACGTCTACCGCTACCTCAGCTTCGACCAGATCGCCGAGTTCCGCGAAGCGGCTGCGAACGCCAAGATCCCGGTCGTCCAGGCCTGATCCAGCGACGCGTCGAACAAGCCCCGCCCCGTGCGGGGCTTTTTCTTGCCCGGCGAAAACCCCCGCGCCGCCTGGCATAGCGCTTGCTGTGGCAGCTATGGAAAAGCGCGCCGACGACGGCGCCGGCGCACTGGAAAACGGGACGGCCCGCGCCGCCCTCCCGCACTCGAGGTGGTGATGACAGACAGAGCGATACGCAGCCAGGCCTGGGCCGGCGGTTCCGACGCACCGGAAAAGAGCGCCCTGGACATCGGTTTCATGGCGCTGACCGATTCTGCCTCGCTGATCGTGGCCGCCACCCAGGGCTTCGCCCAGCCCTACGGCCTCACGCTCAATCTCAGGCGCCAACCGTCCTGGGCCACCTTGCGCGACAAGCTGCTCAGCGGCGAGCTGGATGCCGCGCAGTGCCTGTACGGGCTGGTCTACGGCGTCCAGCTCGGCCTCGGCGGCAGCGCGGCAAGCGAGATGGCGGTGCTCATGGGACTGTGCCAGAACGGCCAGGCGATCAATCTTTCCGAACCGCTGAAGCAGGCTGGCGTGACCAGTGCGGAGGCACTGCTCCGGCATCGGCGCCAGAATGGTGCACGCCTGACCCTGGCGCAGACCTTTCCCACCGGTACCCACGCGCTCTGGCTGAACTACTGGCTGGCGAGCATCGGTCTGCATCCGCTGCACGACGTGCACAGTGTGGTGGTTCCACCGGCGCAGATGGTCGGCCATCTCCAGGCCGGGCGCATCGACGGGTTCTGCGCCGGCGGCCCCTGGGGCGCCCTGGCCGTGGACCAGGGCCAGGGCTTCACCATCGCCACCAGCCAGGCGATCTGGCCGGACCACCCGGAAAAGGTCCTCGGCACTACCCGCGCCTTCGTCGACGCCTACCCGAACACCGCCCGCGCGCTGGTCATGGCGGTCCTCGACGCCAGCCGCTTCATCGAACAGAACGCCGAGAACCGCCTGGGCACCGCGCAACTGATCAGCGGCCGCGACTATGTCGACGCTCCGCTCGGCGCGATCCAGCCGCGCTTCTTCGGCCGCTACCAGGACGGCCTCGGCAACGCCTGGCAGGACCCGCATCCGCTGCGCTTCTACGCCGACGGCGAAGTCAACCGGCCCTGGCTCTCGGATGGCATGTGGTTCATGACCCAGTTCCGCCGCTGGGGCCTGCTGCGCGAAGACCCGGACTACCTGGGCATCGCCCGCAGGGTCCAGCAGACCGCGCTGTACCGCGATGCCGCGACGGCCCTTGGCCTGTGCCTGGACGGCGCCGACATGCGCCGCTCGACACTGATCGACGGGCGCACCTGGGACGGCAGCGACCCCGCCGGCTACGCCCGCAGCTTCCCGATCCACGCCCTGGCCGAAACCGGCCAGGGCATCGACCTCTGACCCTGGTGCGCCCGCCATGCTGCGTATCCTGCTGATCGACGACACGCCGAAGAAAGTCGGACGCCTCAGGGCCGCCCTGCTCGAGAGCGGTTTCGAAGTGGTGGACGAGTCGGGGCTGACCATCGACCTGCCGGCGCGCGTCGAAGCGCTGCGTCCCGACGTGATCCTGATCGACACGGAGTCTCCCGGCCGCGACGTGATGGAGCAGGTCTGCCTGGTCAGCCGCGACCAGCCGCGCCCGATCGTGATGTTCACCGACGAGCACGATCCGGGAGTGATGCGCCGCGCCATCCAGTCCGGGGTCAGCGCCTACATCGTCGAAGGCATCCAGGCCAGCCGCCTGCAACCGATCCTCGACGTGGCCATGGCGCGCTTCGAGAGCGACCAGGCGCTGCGCGCTCAACTGCAGGCGCGCGAGGCGCAGCTGGCCGAGCGCAAGCGCATCGAGTTGGCCAAGGGCCTGCTGATGAAGATGAAGCATTGCGGCGAGGAGGAGGCCTACACGCTGATGCGGCGCCAGGCCATGAGCCGCCAGCAGAAGCTGATCCAAGTCGCCGAGCAGATCATCGCCATGCACGACATGCTCGGCGGCTGAATCCGGCTGGGCAGCTGGCGATCATATCGCCAGCCACCCTGCTGGCCCCCGGCGCAGAGCGGCGCGGCTATGCTCGTGCGCCCGGAACGGCCCTATCCGTTCTGGGAGCTACCCCCTCGCCACCCTCGACTAGCATGACCAGGGAGGCCCGCAGTGGACGCCCAGGGCTAGGAGCCGCAGGCGTCCGCCCGAACCGCACCGCCGACTCAGCGGTCAGGAGATGCTCAGCATGATCGATCTCAGCACCTGGAACCTTACCATTCCCACCGAACCCACCCCGCAGGTGATCACCACCCAGCAACTCAACAACGGCTACCAGAGCCGGTACTTCCAGCAAGGCAACGATGGCGGCCTGGTCTTCTGGGTGCCCATCGACGGCTCGCACACCGAGGACAGCACCTATCCCCGCACCGAACTGCGCGAAACCCAGGCCGACGGCAGCCTCGACAACTGGTACTACTGGCAGGCCGACAACGAATTGCGGGTGACCATGAGCGTCGAGAAGGTCCCCTCGAAGAACAAGGTGATCATCGGCCAGATCCACAGCAAGTCGCCACAGACCGACGACGGCGAACCTCTGGTGAAGCTGCAGTACTACTACAAGCCCGAGGAAGGCCTCGGCCGGGTCGAGGCGCTGGTACGCAACCACCCGGACGATTCCTATAGCCGCAACGTGTCGATCCTCGAGCAGGTACGCCTGGGCGAGCGTTTCAACTACAGCCTGCGCGTCACCTCCAGCGGCGAGTTGGCGGTGCGCGCACGCAGCCAGGACGGTGAAGAGGACGCTTACTACCAGACCCTCGGCAGCGCCTGGAACGACCAGTTGCTCTATTTCAAGGCCGGCGCCTACGTGAACGACAACGCCGGCGACAGCGGCGAAGGCAGCCGCGTGACCATCTACCACCTGAACACCGCCCATCGCTGAACCGCCGACGGCGCACGGACGCGCCGCCCCAGCCCTGTGCAAGCCCCCGACGCCTGCCACCGCGGCGTGCACGCCCGACGCCATGGTTGTCCCTGCAACCGCTCTACGCCGCGCTTTCGACAACTTGGCAAAGAGCTTGCTACGTCCTGCCTGACGGTAGCCAACGGCGGTTACCCATCCCCGACAAAGACGTCGCGCGGCCTCTCCTTCCCGGCAGAGGCCCGTGGCGTCTTCGTCGTTTCGCCCCAGCGTCGGGGCGGGTGGGTGGTCCGCTGTCGGACGCTCACCTTGTAGCGATGCAACTTCCGCCGGGCGGCCGTTCCGCCCCGATTCCGCTGGATACGAGGTGTTCGATGAACAACAGCTTCTGGAAGGCCGGCCATGCGCCGACCCTGTTCGCGGCGTTTCTCTATTTCGACCTGAGCTTCATGGTCTGGTACGTGCTCGGCCCGCTGGGGGTGCAGATTGCCGGCGACCTGCAACTGAGCACCCAGCAGCGCGCGATGATGGTCGCCACGCCGATCCTCGCCGGCGCCGTACTGCGCTTCCTGCTCGGCCTGCTGGCCGATCGCTGGTCGCCGAAGAGCGCCGGCATCCTCGCCCAGGTCATCGTCATCGCCGCCCTCGCGGCCGCCTGGCTGCTGGGCGTGAACAGCTATGCGCAGGCACTGCTGCTGGGGTTGTTCCTCGGCTTCGCCGGGGCATCCTTCGCCGTGGCCCTGCCGCTCGCATCGCAATGGTACCCGCCGCAACACCAGGGCAAGGCCATGGGCATCGCCGGCGCGGGCAACTCCGGCACCGTGCTCGCCGCCCTCTTCGCCCCCGGCCTGGCCGCCGCGTTCGGCTGGAACAACGTGTTCGGCTTCGCCCTGCTGCCGCTCGTCCTGACCCTCCTGGTGTTCGCCATGGTCGCGCGCAACGCCCCGCAGCGGCCGGCGCCCAAGGCCATGGGCGATTACCTGAAAGCCCTCGGCGACCGCGACAGCTGGTGGTTCATGTTCTTCTACAGCGTCACCTTCGGCGGCTTCCTCGGCCTGGCCAGCACCCTGCCCGGCTATTTCCACGACCAGTACGGCCTGAACCCGGTGACCGCCGGCTACTACACCGCCGCCTGCGTCTTCGCCGGCAGCCTGATGCGCCCGCTCGGTGGCGCCCTCGCCGATCGCATCGGCGGCATCCGCAGCCTGCTGATGGTGTACACCCTGGCCGCCATCTGCATCGCCGCGGTCGGTTTCCACTTGTCCAGCGCGATGGCCGCCCTCGGCCTGTTCGTGGTCGCCATGCTCAGTCTCGGTGCCGGCAATGGCGCGGTGTTCCAGTTGGTACCGCAGCGCTTCCACAAGGAAATCGGCGTGATGACCGGGCTGATCGGCATGGCCGGCGGCATCGGCGGCTTCTGCCTGACTGCCGGCCTCGGCGCGATCAAGCAAAGCACCGGCGACTACCAGCTCGGCCTGTGGCTGTTCGCCAGTCTCGGCGTGCTGGCCTGGTTCGGCCTCCACGGGGTGAAGCGGCGCTGGCGCACCACCTGGGGCTCGGCCGCGGTTACCGCCGCGCGGGTCTGAGCGTGGGGCTGCGACTGAGCATCGGCGAGGCCAGCGCCTGCGGGCCTCGCACGGAAAACCAGGACGCGCTGCGGGTGGTCACCCCGGCGCCGGCCCTGGCCGCCAGCAAGGGACACCTGCTGGCCATCGCCGACGGTGTCAGCCAGTGCGCCGATGGCGGCCTGGCGGCGCGCAGCAGCCTGCAAGCGCTGGCCCTGGATTACTATGCGACTCCGGAAACCTGGGCCATCGTGCAGTCCCTGGACCGCCTGCTGCTGGCGCAGAACCGCTGGCTACAGGCCAACGGCGGCGGCCAGCCGCTGCTCACCACCCTCACCGCCCTGGTGCTGCGCGGCACCCGCTACACCCTGGCCCACGTCGGCGATTGCCGGGCCTACCTGTGGCGCGACGGCGAGTTGCTCCGGCAGACCAGCGACCACGTCTGGGAACAGCCGCACATGCAACACGTGCTGACCCGCGCCCTGGGACTGGACCAGCATCTGGTGGTCGACTATCTGGAAGGCGATCTGGAGCCCGGCAGCCAGTGGCTACTGGTCAGCGACGGCGTCTGGGCGACGCTGGGCGACAGCGGCATCCGCAGCATCCTGCGCAACGCCGAAGAGCCGCAGCGCAGCGCCGAGGCTCTGGTTCGCGCCGCCCACCTGGCAGGCAGCCAGGACAACGCCAGCGCCCTGCTGGTGCGCGTGGAAGCCGTGCCCGCAGGCAGCCTCGGCGACGCCCTCGCGCAACTGGGCCACTGGCCACTGCCGCCACCGCTGAAGCCCGACCAGCTCTTCGAAGGCTGGCGGGTCCGGCAGTTGCTCGGCGAATCCCGCCAGTCCCTGCTCTACCGGGTCGAGGATGGCCAGGGCCAACCCTGGCTGCTGAAGACCCTTCCCGCCGCACGTGCCGACGATCCGCTGGCAACCCAGGCCCTGCTGCTCGAGGAATGGTTCCTTCGCCGCGTCCAGGGCCGGCATTTCCCCGAGCTGCACGGATTGGCGCAACGCCAGCATCTGTATTACCTGATGCGCGAGCACCCCGGAGAGACTCTCGCCGAGCGCTTGCGCAACCATGGCCCGCTGTCGCTGCCGGAGTGGCTGGGGCTGGCCAACCAGCTGCTGCGCGGGCTTGGCCAGTTGCATCGACGCAACCTGCTGCACCGCGACCTCAAGCCGGAAAATCTCCACCTCGGCCGCGACGGCGAGCTGCGCCTGCTGGATTTCGGCCTGGCCTGGTGTCCGGGATTGTCGCGCGAAGACCCCCATCTGCTACCGGGTACGCCCAGCTACCTGGCGCCGGAGTGCTTCTCCGGCACCTCGCCCTCGGTGCGCCAGGATCTCTACGCCACCGGCGTCTGCCTCTACCAGGCGCTGACCGGGCGCTATCCCTATGGCGAGATCGAAGCCTTCCAGCACCCGCGCTTCGGTCGCCCCGTCCCGCCCAGCCGCTATCGCCCCGACCTGCCGGCCTGGATCGACGACCTGCTGCTGCGCGCCGTCGCCTGCGACCCCGCACAGCGCTTCGAGACCGCCGAGGAATGGCTGCTCTCGCTGCAACAGGGAGAAGCGTTGCCGGTCGCGGCGCCCCGCCCATTGCTGGAGCGCGAACCGCTGCAGACCTGGCGCGCCATCGCCCTGCTGTCCCTGGCCGCCAACCTGGCGCTACTCCTGGTCTGGCTGAAGGGCTGAGAGGCACCAGCCCGGTGCGATACGCCCCGGCACGGAGCAGAAAGACCGCGGTGAGGCCCCGCGTTATCCCTGCAAGGCCATGGAGATAGGCAATAGCGCAAGTTGGCACGGCGCCTGCTTGGGTTCTCCCGACAATCGACAACAAAGCGCCTGCCTCAACGACGAGGCGGCGTTTCCCGACCGAACGGGACCTGGACAAAGGCGTCCTGCTGGCAACAGCGGGACGCCTTTTTTGTTTGCGCCAACCTTATGCAGGAGCTACTCCGCATGAAGAAGATCAAGCTGGTGATGGTCGGCAACGGCATGGCCGGGGTCCGTACCCTGGAAGAACTGCTCAAGCTCAACTCGGACTTCTACGACATCACGGTGTTCGGCGCCGAGCCCCATCCCAACTACAACCGCATCCTGCTGTCCCCGGTACTGGCCGGCGAGCAGACCTTCGAGGAAATCGTCCTCAACGACCTCAACTGGTATGCGGAAAACGGCATCAAGCTCCTCCTCGACCGCAAGGTGGTGCAGATCGACCGGGTCCGCCGCAGGGTGGTCGCCGCGGACGGCAGCGAGGCCGAGTACGACCGCCTGCTGCTGGCCACCGGCTCGGTCCCCTTCATCCTGCCGATACCCGGCAATCGCCTGCAGGGCGTGATCGGCTACCGCGACATCGCCGACACCCAGGCCATGATCGACTGCGCCCGGACCCACAGCCACGCGGTGGTGATCGGCGGCGGCTTGCTCGGCCTGGAGGCGGCCAACGGCCTCAAGCAACGCGGCATGGACGTGACCGTCGTGCACCTCTCCGACTGGCTGCTGGAACGCCAACTGGACCGCACCGCCGGCAAACTCCTGCAAGGCGCGCTGGAAGCCCGCGGCATCCGCTTCCGCCTGAACACCCAGACCCAGGAACTGATGGACAACGGCAGCGGCCGGGTCTGTGCCGTGCAGTTCAACGACGGCGACGTGATTCCCGCCGACCTGGTGGTAATGGCCGCCGGCATCCGCCCCAATACCGAGCTGGCCGAAAGCGCGGGCATCCCCTGCAACCGCGGCATCCTGGTCAACGACACCCTGCAGACCTACGACCCACGCATCTATGCGGTCGGCGAATGCGCCAACCACCGTGGCATCGCCTACGGCCTGGTTGCGCCGCTGTTCGAGCAGGCCAAGGTCTGCGCCAACCACCTGGCTCATCTCGGTTACGCCCGCTACCAGGGCTCGGTGACCTCGACCAAGCTCAAGGTGACCGGTATCGACCTGTTCTCCGCCGGCGACTTCATCGGCGGCGAAGGCAGCGAGACCATCACCCTTTCCGACCCCATCGGCGGCGTCTACAAGAAGCTGGTGATCAAGGACGATGTACTGGTCGGCGCCTGTCTCTACGGCGACACCGCCGACGGCGGCTGGTACTTCCGGCAGATCCGCGAGAACCACAACGTCGCGCAGATCCGCGACCACCTGATGTTCGGCGAGAACGCCCTCGGCGATGTCGGCCACCAGGGCCAGAACAGCGCCGCGAGCATGCCCGACACGGCCGAAGTATGCGGCTGCAACGGCGTCTGCAAGGGCACCATCGTCAAGGCCATACAAGAACACGGCCTGTTCAGCGTCGACGAAGTCAAGAAACACACCAAGGCCGCCAGCTCCTGTGGCTCCTGCGCGGGATTGGTGGAACAGATCCTGATCAGCACCGTCGGCGGCGCCGCCGACGTCAAGCCGAAGAGCGAGAAGGCCATCTGCGGCTGCAGCGACCTCAACCACGGGCAGATCCGCAAGGCCATTCGCGAACACCGGCTGACCAGTCTCGACGCCGCCATGCGCTTCATGGACTGGAAGACCCCGAACGGCTGTGCCACCTGCCGCCCGGCCCTGAACTACTACCTGATCTCAACCTGGCCGGGAGAAGCCAAGGACGATCCGCAGTCGCGCCTGATCAACGAACGCGCCCACGCCAACATCCAGAAGGACGGCACCTACTCGGTGGTACCGCGGATGTGGGGCGGCGTGACCAACGCCGCCGAGTTGCGGCGCATCGCCGACGTCGCCGACAAGTACCAGGTGCCGATGGTCAAGGTCACCGGCGGCCAGCGCATCGACCTACTGGGGGTGAAGAAGGACGATCTGCCGGCCATCTGGAAAGACCTCGACATGCCCTCCGGACATGCCTACGGCAAATCCATCCGCACCGTGAAGACCTGCGTCGGCAGCGAGTTCTGCCGCTTCGGCACGCAAAACTCGACGCAGCTGGGCATCGATCTGGAACACGACCTGTTCAACATGTGGTCGCCGCACAAGGTCAAGCTGGCGGTCTCCGGCTGCCCGCGCAATTGCGCCGAGGCCGGGATCAAGGACGTCGGCATCATCGGCGTGGACTCCGGTTGGGAGATGTACATCGGCGGCAACGGCGGGATCAAGACCGAGGTCGCGGAGTTCTTCGTCAAGCTCAAGACCGCCGAAGAAGTGCGCGAATACAACGGCGCCTTCCTCCAGCTCTACCGCGAGGAAGCCTTCTACCTGGAGCGCACGGTGCATTACCTGCAGCGGGTCGGCATGGAGCACATCCGCAAGGCGGTGGTCGAGGACGCGGAAAACCGCAAGGCGCTCAACGACCGCCTGCAATTCGCCCTCTCCTTCGAGCAGGACCCATGGAAGCAGCGCATCGAACAGCCGCAATTGAAGAAGGAGTTCGAACGGATTCCGCTCAAGCAACTGGAAAACGTCTGAATCCCTTGTCCGGGCCGTCCCACGGCGGCCCTCCCCCTACCGGAGTGAACCGATGAACTGGCTGGATATCTGCGCCCTCGATGAAATCAACCCGCTGGGCTCGCGCGTGGTCGCCGGCCCGAAAGGCGACATCGCCATCTTCCGCGCCGCCGACGACCAGGTCTTCGCCCTCGATGACCGCTGCCCGCACAAGGGCGGCCCGCTGTCCCAGGGCCTGATCTACGGCAAGCGAGTGGCCTGTCCGTTGCACAACTGGCAGATCGAACTGGAGAGCGGCGAAGCCGTGGCCCCGGACCAGGGCTGCGCCCATCGCCACCCGGTGCGGGTGGAGAACGGACGGGTGCTGCTCGGCCTGGACAGCGTGGCGCTGTGCGCCTGATCTCTCGCCGATAACAGGAGCCGAGCATGTCGACAGATTCCCCGCTGCGCACCACCGCTTCGACCTGCTGCTACTGCGGCGTGGGTTGTGGCGTCCTGATCGAACACGACGGCGAACGCATCCTCGGCGTGCAAGGCGACCCGCGGCACCCGGCCAACTTCGGCAGACTCTGCAGCAAAGGCGCCAGCCTGCACCTGACCGGCGACCTCCAGGCCCGCGCGCTGTACCCCCAACTGCGCCTCGGCAAGCAAATGGCGCGGGCTCGCAGCGACTGGGAGAGTGCCCTGGAACATGCCGCCGGGCGTTTCGCCGAGACCATTCGCGAACACGGGCCGGACAGCGTGGCCTTCTATATCTCCGGCCAGTTGCTGACCGAGGACTACTACGCCTTCAACAAGCTGGCGCGGGCCCTGGTCGGCACCAACAACATCGACAGCAATTCGCGCCTGTGCATGTCCTCGGCGGTGGTCGGCTACAAGCGCAGCCTGGGCGCCGACGCACCGCCCTGCAGCTACGAAGACCTCGACTGCGCCGATTGCGTGCTGATCGCCGGCAGCAACATGGCCTTCGCCCACCCGGTCCTGTTCCGTCGCCTGGAAGCCGCCAAGGCCGCTCGGCCGGAGATGCGCATCGTGGTGATCGACCCGCGGCGCACCGACACCTGCGAGCTGGCCGACCTGCACCTGGCGCTGCTGCCCGGCACCGACGTCGCACTGTTCCACGGCATCCTGCATATCCTGCTCTGGGAGGACTGGATCGACCGTTCGTTCATCGCCGAGCATACCGAAGGTTTCGCCGACCTGAAGGAACTGGTGCGCGACTACACCCCGGCCGCCGTCGCCGACATCTGCGGCATCGACCGCGCCGACCTGCAGCGCTGCGCCGAATGGATCGGCCGTTCGCCGCGCTTCCTTTCGCTCTGGTGCATGGGGCTCAACCAGTCCAGCGCCGGCAGCGCCAAGAACAGCGCACTGATCAACCTGCACCTGGCCACCGGCAAGATCGGCCGCGCCGGATGCGGGCCGTTTTCCCTCACTGGCCAGCCGAACGCCATGGGCGGTCGCGAGACCGGCAGCCTGGCCAACCTGCTACCCGGCCACCGCGAAGCCGCCGATCCCGGCCATCGCGCCGAGGTGGCGCACTACTGGGGCGTGGAACAGTTGCCCACGTCCCCCGGCCTCAGCGCCATCGAGCTGTTCGATGCGGTCCACGACGGCCGGATCAAGGCGCTCTGGATCGCCTGTACCAACCCCGCGCAATCGCTGCCGGACCAGCGCAAGATCCACGAGGCCCTTGCCCGCTGTCCCTTCGTGGTGGTCCAGGAAGCCTTCGCCGGCACGGAAACCTGCCAATACGCCGACCTTTTGCTTCCAGCCGCATCCTGGGGAGAAAAGGAAGGCTCCGTGACCAATTCGGAACGGCGGGTCAGTCATGTCCGTCGGGCCGTTCCGCCCCCCGGGGAAGCACGCCAGGACTGGAACATCGTCTGCGACTTCGCGCGCCGCCTGGAAGGGCACCTGCGGCCCGCTAAACCCGGCCTGTTCGCCTTTGCCGACAGCCGCAGCCTGTTCGACGAATACAAGCTGCTTACCGCCGGCCGCGACCTCGATCTTTCCGGCCTCAGCTACGCACTGCTCGACCGCCTGGGGCCGCAGCAATGGCCATTTCCCACTGGCGCGGAGCAAGGCACCGCACGGCTCTATGCAGACGGCCGCTTCCCTACCGCCTCGGGACGCGCGCAACTGGTCGCCGAACCCTACCGCGCCGCCCAGGAAAAACGTGACGCGCGCTACCCGCTGACCCTCAATACCGGACGCTTGCGCGACCAGTGGCACGGCATGAGCCGGACCGGCACCTGCGCACGCCTGTTCGGCCATGAAGAGGAGGCCCTGGTGCACCTGCATCCCGAGGAACTGCGCCGCCGCCAACTGCAGGACGGGCAGCTCGTGCGCCTGAAGAGCCGGCGTGGCGCCCTGATCCTGCCAGTGAGTGCAGACGACTCGGTGCGCCCCGGCCAGGCCTTCCTGCCGATGCACTGGGGCGATCGCTTCCTCAAGGGCCTGGGCTGCAATGTCCTGACCCTGCCGGCGTTCGACCCCCTGTCGAAACAACCCGAACTCAAGCACGCCGGGGTTCAGGTCGAATCCGTCGAACTGCCCTGGCGCCTGTTCGCGCTGGTGGAAACCGATATCCAGGCGCGTTTCGAGGCCCTCCGTGCGCTGTGCGAAGTCTTCGACCACGCCAGCTTCAGTCTCGCCGGACGCGAGCGCCCCGCCCTGCTGGTCAGCGCCGCACACCATGAGGCACCTGGCGCAGACCTGCTGGAGCGGATAGATCGCCAACTCGAATTGCTCGACGGGCCGATCCTCGCCTACGACGACCCACGGCGCGCCATCGGCAAGCGCGTGCGCCTCGAAGACGGGCGCATCGTCGCCGTCCGGCTCGCCGGCGAAACCCTCGCCCGCGACTGGTTGAAAGAACTCTGGCTTACCGGCCGGGCCGATAGCGAGCTACGCCGCTGGCTGCTCGCGCCACTCGGCGCGGCACCGGGACGCCCCAGCCAGGGTGCGGGCGGCAAGACCCTGTGCAGTTGCCAGAACGTCAGCCAGCAAACGGTGCTCGGCGGCATCGCCCGCGGATTGGACCTGGACGGATTGAAGCGCGAGTTCGGCTGCGGCACCGGCTGCGGCTCCTGCGTACCGGAAATCAAGAGACTGCTGGCGGCCCCCCGGCCCATGGCGGCGAATGCCTGAGGAGAACGACGATGAGCGGTAAGGTCTGGCTGGTGGGTGCGGGTCCCGGCGATCCGGAACTGTTGACCCTGAAGGCAGTTCGCGCCCTGCAGGACGCGGATGTGGTGATGGTCGACGATCTGGTCAACCCGAGCATACTGGAGCACTGTCCGTCCGCCCGGCTGGTCCGAGTCGGCAAACGCGGCGGCTGCCGCTCCACACCGCAGGACTTCATCCAGCGCCTGATGCTGCGGCATGCCCGCCAGGGACGCAGCGTGGTGCGCCTGAAAGGCGGCGATCCATGCATCTTCGGCCGCGCCGGCGAAGAAGCCGAATGGCTGGCCCGGCACGGGATAGACAGCGAGATAGTGAACGGCATCACCGCCGGGCTGGCTGGCGCCACTGCCTGCGGCATACCGCTTACCTACCGCGGCATCAGCCGCGGCGTGACCCTGGTGACCGCGCATACCCAGGACGACAGCCCGCTGGCCTGGGAAGCCCTGGCACGCAGCGGTACCACGCTGGTGGTCTACATGGGCGTCGCCCGACTCGCGGAGATCCAGGCCGGGCTGCTGGCTGGAGGCATGGCCGAGGATACGCCGCTGGCGATGATCGAGAACGCCACCTTGGGCAACCAGCGCGAATGCCGCAGCAACCTCGGCGAGCTACTGCGGGACGCCGGACGTTTCGCCTTGAAAAGCCCGGCGATCCTGGTGATCGGCGAAGTAACCCGCGACATCGTGTCGCAACCGATTTCCCTGAGCGCCTGACGAGCGGTCTTTTTCCAGGCAAAGAAAAACCCGGCCTGAGCCGGGTTTTTCCTTAGAGGCTCAGCCGATTACTTGGCTTCAGCTTCTACTTCGGCTTCAACGCGACGGTTGATAGCGCGGCCTTCAGCGGTGGCGTTGTCGGCAACCGGGCGGGACTCGCCGTAACCAACAGCGTTCACGCGACCACCTTCTACACCGTACTCGTTGACCAGTACGTCACGAACGGCGTTGGCACGACGCTCGGACAGCTTCTGGTTGTAAGCGTCGGTGCCGACGGAGTCGGTGTGACCTTCAACGGTGGTGGAAGTGGACGGGTACTGCTTCATGAAGTCAGCCAGGTTCTTGATGTCAGCGTAGCTGTTCTCTTTGACCTTGGACTTGTCGAAGTCGAACTTCACGTCCAGCTGTACGCGTACGACTTCGGCGACAGCCGGGCAGCCGTTGGCGTCAACGGTGACGTTGGCCGGGGTATCCGGGCACTTGTCGACGTTGTCGCAAACGCCGTCGTTGTCGGAGTCGGAGCAAACGTCGGCAACCGGTTCCGGAGCCGGAGCGGCTTTCGAACCACCGAAGTTGAAGCCGACGCCCAGGCCAGCCATCCACTCGCCCTGGTGACCGTTGTCACGCTTCTCCAGACCGTACTGGCCGTCGAGGCTGGCCTTGGCGAAGAAGTTCTCGGTGAAGTAGTACTTCAGACCAGCGCCGATGTTGGCCATGGTCATCTGCTGACGGCCTTGGCTGTCGCTGTTGATGTTGGTGATGTTCTGGTGAGCCAGACCAGCCGACACGTACGGACGCAGACCTACGCCCGGGGTACCGAAGTGGTAGATGGCGTCCAGCGAGGTCAGGTTGCCGTGGACCTTCTTGTTGCCGGTTTCGTAGGTGCCACGAACGTCATGGTACTCACCGTAGGACAGCGCCAGCTCGACGTCGTCGGTCAGGAAGTAACCGATCGAGCCGCCGTACAGGTCCGCGTTCTTCATGTTGCGAACGCTGTCGGTGAAGTAGCGCTTGCCGAAGGCTTCGATCTCTACCGAGTTCTGGCCCTGGGCAAAGGCGTTCATTGCCGAAGCGGCAACCAGCGAGCCGATGACAACGCCTAAGGTGTTCTTCAGTTTCATCCGTTAAATCCCCATCTTGATGGTCAGTTAGTTGTCCAACAATCAGCCGCACAACTTGGGTGGCAAGTTTATCAGAACTTCCCGCATAGAGAGACAATATTTACCCAACTATGTTTCGGTCGCATCTGAAAACTTTTCGCGCAGGCGGTCCAGTGCCCGCTTGTAGCGCATTTTCGTCGCACTCAGACCCATGTGCATGATATCCGCTATCTCCTGAAACTCCAGTTCCGCGACGAAGCGAAGAACCAGAATCTCCCGATCTATCGGATTGACATGGACGAGCCAACGATCCAATCCGCCCCGTTCCTCAACCTTCGGCGACTTCTCCTCGGAAGCCTCCTCCAGCGGGTCGAGGCTGAGCGCATCCATCAATCGGCGCTTGCGGCGCTCCTTGCGGTACTGCGTGATGCACTCGTTGTACGTGATGCTATATAGCCATGTTTTGAACTTCGACTTGCCCTCAAAGTTCTTCAACCCGTACAAAACTTTCAGCATCACCTCCTGGCACACGTCGTCCGCGTCGCGGTCGTTGCCCAGGTAGCGGGCACAGACGTTGAACAGCGTGCGCTGGTAACGCCGCATCAGTTCTTCATAGGCGCGCGTCACGTGGAACAGCTCCGAGTGCGCACGCTCGACCAGCTCTTCATCGGAAAGCTGGCGTGGGTCATACCGCTGTGACAGGGGGTGAGGCTTATTCAAGTGAGATCAGGCCAGTCATATCGTAAGCCGGGCCGCCCTGCAGAGCAGCCACGTCCATTATCTCTCCCGGATCAGCGGCTGGTAACTCGCTGATCGAGCAGTAGACGGTTGGCCAGCGACACAAGCTCTCCCTCTTCCGTCAGCAGGATGGTCTTGACCGTACCTATCTCTTCAATAGTGCCTTCAACGTCACCCACTTTCACCTGTTGTCCGACCTGATACAGCTCGCGGACGTAGATTCCTGCAATGATCTGCCCGGCGACCTCGCGGCTGCCCAGGCCCAGGGCCAGCGCAGCGGCCAGGCCGACGGTGATCAGGACGATGGCGATGATGTAGTTGAGCAGGTCGGTCTTGACCTCGAGCTGCCCCACCGCCACCGAGATGCTGATGATGATGACCAGCCACTGGGCGATCCGCCCCAGGCCGTTCGCGTATTCGAGGCCGACGCCGTCCGCCGCGCCGCGCACGACGCTGTTCACCAGTTGCGCCAGGAGCACGCCGACGATCAGCACCAGGGCCGCGCCGAACACCTTGGGCAGGTACAGGGCGAGGACGTCCAGCGTGGCGGATACCCGCTGCAGGCCGAGCGACTCGGCGGCGGATACGAGGAAGACGAGCAGTACGAACCAGTAGACGATCTTGCCGACCAGCGTCGAGACCGGAACCTGAATGCCGACCCGGGCCAGCAGCTTGGTCAGGCCGGTGCCACCCATCAGCCGGTCCAGGCCCAGCTTGGCCAGCAGCTTGGAAAGCAGCGCATCGAGCAGCTTGGCGATGACGAAGCCGAGCAGAACGACCACCAGGGCGCCGAGCAGGTTGGGAATGAAGCCTGCCAGCTTGCCCCACAGGGTGTTCATCGCGGTCAGCAAGCTCTGGGTCCAGATATCGAATTGCATGTTCACTCAGCCTTGTCAGCAGAAGATGCGTTTTTCGCGGAAATACGGGAAACCGACGCCAGATGCGGCGAACCGTTATTGATGCCGATCATCAGCGCCTGCAGCCAGTGCCCCATGAGGCTGAACAGGTCACCGGCGCCGACCTGGCGATTGGCGGTCTTCAGCACCCGTCCCAGACGCGCGTCGTCGTCCGGCTGGGGAGCCGAAGCCTTGAGCAGGTCCCGCAGGGACTCTTCGAACGGATCGTGCATGCGCACCTCATATCTGTACGAGGGAGTGACGCCCTCTCCTCACCCCAGGTCACGTCAGAGCCAGCGCAGCCGACGAAATACCCACCACTGGAAGGTGGCGACCCCGCCGATCAGCAGGCAGGCCAGCCAGAAGCCATGCGGTGCATCCGCCCCTGGAATGCCGCCGACATTGATTCCCAGCAGGCCGGTGACGAAGCTCATCGGCAGGAAAAAGCCGGTGATTATACCAAGGAGATACATGGTGCGGTTCATCCGTTCGGTAATTCGCCGCGACTCGGCTTCCTGCAGGACGCTGATGCGCTCCCGTATCAACTCGAGTTCTTCGAGATTCCGCGTCAGCCGGTTGTTCAGCTCGTTCCAGTAATCGGCGTCGTCCTCGACGAACCAGGACAGCTTGTAGCGCGCCAGTTGCGAGTAGATGTCCCGCTGCGGCGCCAGGTAGCGCCGCAACCCCGCCGACCGGCGGCGCAGGGTACGCAACTGGTGCTGGTCGGGACTGGCGCGCTCGTCCGCCTCGACCAGCTCCTCGACAGCATCGAGCTGGTCGGCTATCCCGCTGATCAGCGTGTCGACGCGATCGGTCAGGTAGTGCGCGAGGTAGTACACGACCTCGGATGCCGTCTTCGGCCCTTTCCCCGCCTCCAGGTCCTCGAGCAGATCGGCCACCGCCTTCAGCGGCCGCAGGCGCAGCGAGATCACCCGGCGCGCGTCGGCGAATACCCGCAGCGAAACCATGTCTTCCGGCTCCGCGCCCGGATTCAGGTTCACTCCACGGAGGAACACCAGCAGGCTTTCGGCCCCGAGATCGAGCAAACGGGGGCGGGTCGCCTCCTCCAGCAGCAGATCGCAGGCGAACTCGCTGAGCCCCGCGGAATCCCGCAGCCAGGCCTGCGCTTCCGGTACGCCGCGGTCCCAGTGCAGCCAAAGGCTCTCCTCCGGCAGCAGGTCGAGCACCGCTATCTGGTTGCGTCCGACACGGCGTCCGCCGCCGCGCCCGTTGAGGACGTAACCATAGATCAAGCCGCGCTCGTCACCCGACTCGTACGCTTGCATTGCGCTTCCCTTGGTAAAACGACCATTTCGACAGTAAAAACACAAGTCCGGCACCAGTCAATTCATGGACTTGCGGCACAACCTTAAAGCCAGTCCTGAGACCCATATGCGCGCCTCGGGTTCATTCCAGCAAAAAGCCCCGGGACGCTGCCTGCGTCACCGGGGCCGGAACGGCTGTTAAAAAGCCCTATTCGGGCATTTTCAAGGCCTGCGGAGAAACGATGATGCCGTTGTTGTCGGCATACACGAACTCGCCGGGGCGGAAGGTGACGCCGCCGAAGGTCACGGCGACGTTCAGATCGCCGATGCCGCGCTTGTCGGTCTTCAGCGGATGACTGGCCAGGGCCTGGACGCCGAGGTCGGTCTGGGCGATCACGTCGACGTCACGGATGCAGCCATATACGACGATCCCTTCCCAGCCGTTCTTCGCCGCTTTCTCGGCCAGCATGTCGCCCAGCAGGGCGCGGCGCAGCGAACCACCGCCATCGACGACCAGGACCTTGCCCTTGCCGTCCTTGTCGACCTGCTCCTTGACCAGCGAATTGTCTTCGAAGCACTTGATGGTGACGATCTCGCCGCCGAAGGAGTCGCGGCCGCCGAAGTTGCTGAACATGGGTTCGACGACCTGGACCAGCTCAGGATAGGCATCGCACAGATCGGGAGTGACGTAATGCATGGGAAGCTCCTGTGGGTGAAGGGATCGGCTCGGGCAGCTCCGGAGGATCATCGGCCGCCCGCCCCGGCGGCGCCGGCGTGACCGGAGCCGCCATTTGCGTCACATGTTAGCCGCTGATTCCGGCTTCCGATACGTCTAGCGCCTCACTCCACGCGGATTCGTCGCCCGCCGGCGATCGCTGGCGCAGCCAGCGCTCCACCAAGGGCCAGACCTCTAGCTGGGCCGCCTTGCCGATCAGCATCTCGATATGCCCGTAGTCCTCGGCGTAGCCAGCCTCGCGTCCGAGCAACAGGTATTCGCGCTCGGACGAGGCGAACTGCTCGAACAACTTGCGACAGGCCCAGGACGGGTCCTGCCGGTCCCCAGCCCCGGCGACCGCCAATAGCGGCACGTCGACTGCGGCGAGCCCCTTCCACCAGTCGTTGCCCGGCTCGCCGAAGCGGCCGAACAGTCCATGCCAACGCAGGACCTCCAGCGCCACGCCGACCGGCTCGTCTTCCGGGCCCTGCCGCCAACGGCTTCCGGATAGCGCGTCGACGCGGCGCAGCAGCAGGCGCGCGAGGATGCCTGCCATGGGCAACCTGAACAGCCAGTGCGCGGTGCTGACCTGGCTACCGAACAACGCCACGGAAGCGATCCGTGCCTGGTCCAGGTAGCCCCCGCCCAGCCCCGCCGCCAGCACCACCCCACCGAGGGAGTGGCCAATCCAGTGCGCCGGCTGCCCGCACTGCTCGTGGATGAAGGAGGCCAGCGCCGGCAGGTCGTAGCGCGCGTAGTCGGCGACCCGGTTGTCCCGGTAACCATCGTTGCGAATCGACAGGCCATGGCCGCGCATTTCCGGCAGCCAGACATCGAACCCCGCCCGCGCCAGGTAAGGACCTAATCCGAGCGCACGCGGCGAGTACCAGAAGCGGCGGTTGGAAAAACTCCCGTGCAGGAGGATCACAGGCGGTCCGCGCCGCTCGCCGGCGGCCTGCTGTCCGAGCCGGGTTACGACTAGCTCGACGCTGGCATCGGGGCTGTTGCCGGGCTTCAGGCGGTAGATGTCTTCGGTAAGGTCGGCGCGCAATTCGGCGCTGACCAGGGCGACAGGAAAGAGGCGACTACTGCTTTGCATGCTTGTCTTGTACAGGAGGCACGAAAAAGGGCGGTGTTACCCGCCCTTTCCGGATACAGCGAGGACCGATCAGGCCTGGTCTTGCCCCTCGGCGAGGAAGAACCAGGTATCCAGCACCGAGTCGGGGTTCAACGAGACGCTCTCGATGCCCTGCTCCATCAGCCAGCGGGCCAGGTCCGGGTGGTCCGACGGACCCTGGCCGCAGATGCCGATGTACTTGCCGGCCTTGTTGCAGGCAGCGATGGCGTTGGCCAGCAGCTTCTTCACCGCCGGATTGCGCTCGTCGAACAGGTGGGCAACGATGCCGGAATCGCGATCCAGGCCCAGGGTCAGTTGGGTCAGGTCGTTGGAACCGATGGAGAAGCCATCGAAGAACTCGAGGAACTCGTCGGCCAGCAGGGCGTTCGACGGCAGTTCGCACATCATGATGACCTTCAGTCCGTTCTCGCTGCGCTTCAGGCCGTTCCCGGCCAGCAGCTCGACCACCTGGCTCGCCTCGCCCAGGGTGCGCACGAAGGGCACCATGATCTCGACGTTGGTCAGGCCCATTTCGTTGCGGACCTTCTTCAGCGCACGACACTCCAGCTCGAAGCAGTCGCGGAACGACTCGCTGATGTAGCGCGAGGCGCCACGGAAGCCGAGCATCGGGTTCTCTTCTTCCGGCTCGTAGAGCTTGCCGCCGATCAGGTTGGCGTACTCATTGGACTTGAAGTCGGACAGGCGCACGATGACCTTCTTCGGCCAGAACGCCGCGGCCAGGGTGCTGATGCCCTCCACCAGCTTCTCGACGTAGAAGCCGACCGGATCGGGATAGCCGGCGATGCGCTTCTCCACGCTTTCCTTGATGTCCGCCGGCAGGCCGGCGAAGTTCAGCAATGCCTTGGGGTGCACGCCGATCATGCGGTTGATGATGAATTCGAGGCGGGCCAGGCCCACGCCTTCGTTCGGCAACTGGGCGAAATCGAAAGCGCGATCGGGATTGCCGACGTTCATCATGATCTTGAACGGAAGGTCGGGCATGGCGTCGACCGAGTTCTTGCGCACATCGAAACCGAGTTCGCCTTCGAAGATGAAGCCGGTATCGCCTTCGGCACAGGAAACGGTCACCCCCTGGCCATCCTGCAGGATCTGGGTGGCATTGCCGCAACCGACCACCGCCGGGATGCCCAGTTCGCGAGCGATGATCGCCGCGTGGCAGGTACGCCCGCCGCGGTTGGTGACGATGGCGCTGGCGCGCTTCATCACCGGCTCCCAGTCCGGGTCGGTCATGTCGGAGACCAGGACGTCACCCGGTTGGACCTTGTCCATTTCCGACACGTCGTTGATCACCTTGACCGGACCGGCACCGATGCGCTGACCGATGGCACGTCCTTCCACCAGGACGGTCCCCTTCTCTTTCAGCAGGTAGCGCTCCATGACCGTGGCGCTGGCGCGGCTCTTCACGGTTTCCGGGCGTGCCTGGACGATGTACAGCTTGCCGTCGTCACCGTCCTTGGCCCATTCGATGTCCATCGGGCGGCCATAGTGCTTCTCGATGATCATGGCCTGCTTGGCCAGCTCGGTGACCTCGGCGTCGCTCAGGGCGAAGCGGGCGCGATCGGCGCGATCGACGTCCACTACCTTGACCGAGCGACCGGCCTTGGCTTCGTCGCCGTAGATCATCTTGATCGCCTTGCTACCCAGGTTGCGGCGCAGGATGGCCGGACGCCCGGCTTCCAGGGTCGGCTTGTGGACGTAGAACTCGTCGGGGTTCACCGCGCCCTGAACCACGGTCTCGCCCAGGCCGTAGGCACCGGTGATGAAGACCACGTCGCGGAAGCCGGATTCGGTGTCCAGGGTGAACATCACCCCGGCGGTGCCGGTTTCCGAGCGGACCATGCGCTGCACGCCGGCGGACAAGGCGACCAGCTTGTGATCGAAGCCCTGGTGCACGCGGTAGGCGATGGCGCGGTCGTTGAACAGGGAGGCAAAGACCTCTTTTGCTGCGCGGATCACATTGTCCACGCCGCGGATATTGAGGAAGGTTTCCTGCTGGCCGGCGAACGAGGCGTCCGGAAGGTCTTCGGCGGTAGCGGAGGAACGCACTGCCACGGCGAGGTTGTCGTTGCCGTTGGCCAGGGCGGCGAAGGCCTGGCGGATCTCGCTGTCGAGACGGGCCGGGAACTCGGCTTCCATCACCCACTGGCGGATCTGCGCGCCGGTCTTGGCCAGGGCGTTGACGTCGTCGACGTCCAGGGCGTCCAGGGCCGCGTGGATACGGTCGTTGAGGCCACTCTGCTCGAGGAAGTCACGGTAGGCCTGGGCGGTGGTGGCAAATCCGCCGGGTACGGAAACGCCGGCACCGGCCAGGTTGCTGATCATCTCGCCGAGGGATGCGTTCTTGCCCCCCACATGCTCTACATCATGGACGCCGAGCTTATCGAGGGAAACTACGTACTCTACCAAGGTGATCTCTCCACTATTGAATTGGAAAAGCTCAAGCGGGGCCAGGAGCAGCTCCGCTGGATTCTGGCCTGGCCCTTAGAAATAAGTGACAATGCTGCGACAGAAAGGCCTCTGACAACGCGCGGCCTATCATAGCCAAGAATCGTTCCTACCTTAAGGCTTTCGGTGCAAATGAAACGAACCGCATTCTTCATCTCGGACGGCACCGGTATCACCGCCGAAACCCTGGGCCAAAGCCTTCTGGCACAGTTCGAGAACATCAGCTTCGTCAAACTGACGAGACCGTACATCGATACCGAAGAAAAAGCGCGCGCCATGGTACAGCAAATCAATAATGCTGCCGAGTCGGACGGGGCCCGCCCGATCATCTTCGATACCATCGTGAACCGCGACATCCGGGCGGTCCTGGCGCAATCCAACGGCTTCATGATCGATATCTTCGCCACCTTTCTTTCGCCTCTGGAACAGGAGCTTTCGGCCGACTCGTCCTATTCGGTCGGCAAGTCCCACTCCATCGGCCACAACTCCAACTACATGGATCGCATCGAGGCGGTGAACTTCGCCCTCGACAACGACGACGGCGCCCGCACCCACTACTACGACAAGGCCGACCTGATCCTGGTCGGCGTCTCGCGCTGCGGCAAGACGCCCACCTGCCTGTACATGGCCCTGCAGTATGGCATCCGCGCCGCCAACTACCCGTTGACGGAAGAGGACATGGAGCGCCTGCAACTGCCGAACGCCCTCAAGCAGTACAAGCACAAGCTGTTCGGCCTGACCATCGACCCCGACCGCCTCACCGCGATCCGCAACGAACGCAAGCCCAACAGTCGCTACGCCAGCTTCGCCCAGTGCGAATTCGAGGTACGCGAGGTCGAAAGCCTGTTCCGCCGCGAAAACATCGCCTACATCAACTCCACGCATTTCTCGGTGGAGGAGATTTCCGCAAAGATCCTCGTCGAAAAAGGCGTGGAACGGCGCTTCAAATAACCGCTCCGGGGCCAGCGGCTCGGCACCGCCAAGGTCCCTTGCCCGCTTCCGGTAACGCTTCGAGCCCCTGGATGGAATTTCGTTTCATCCCAGGGGCAAAACCCCGACCAAGTGGTATAAGCGGCTGTCGCTGCCGAAAAACCGCGTGATAGAATGCGGCCCGCATGCGCCTGGCGGGGCGCCCGGCATGCCCGGCCTGCCGAGCGCAGGTCGATGACGCAGGGTTTTCCGTCACGGACTGGACAGCGATCGCAAGATCGACCCGCCGAACGCGACACCAACCAGGACTTATGAAACTCAAGCCCTTAGCTCCCCTGCTCTGCCTATTCATCGCCGTACCAGGCCTGAGCGTAGCCGCCGAAAAGACGGTCTACGGCCTGAACGAATACGCGCGCATCAACGACCCGGACATCCAGCTGGCCGCCAAGCTCGACACCGGCGCCAAGACCGCCTCCCTCAGCGCCCGCGACATCAAGCGTTTCAAGCGCGACGGCGAAACCTGGGTGCGCTTCTACCTGGCCACCGACAACGCCGACGACACCCCGATCGAGAAGCCCCTGGCGCGGATCAGCAAGATCAAGCGCCGCCACGGCGACTTCAACCCCGACGAGGGCAAGGCCTATACCGCCCGTCCGGTGATCGAGCTGCAGGTCTGCATGGGCAAGGCGATTCGCACCATCGAAGTGAACCTGACCGACCGAAGTGCATTCCAATACCCGCTTTTGATCGGCTCGGAGGCCTTGAAGAAATTCGACGCACTGGTCGATCCGAGCTTGAAATACTCGGCCGGGAAACCCGGCTGCAAACCTGATGCAAAACCTGCTGAGTAAACGACATGCGCTCTCTCAACCTGCATCTGAAAGTCCTGATCGCCATCCTGCTGACCCTGGGTGTGGCGATCACCGCCTATCAGATTTTCGTCCAGGGAATTCCCGTTACCGAAGCCGAAACCGATGACCTCTGGAACATCGATGCCAAGGTCGACTTCGTCGCCACGCCGAAAACCCCGGTCAAGGTGCAGATGTTCGTTCCGCCGTTGAGCCAGGACTACGTCAGCCTCAACGAAAGCTTCGTCTCCAACAATTACGGCGTCAGCATCAATCGCGCCGACGGCAATCGCAAGGTGACCTGGTCCGCCCGCCGCGCCAACGGCAAGCAGACCCTGTACTACCGCCTGGTGCTGACCAAGCGCTACACCGGCGAGAAGACCAAGGAGAAAGGCCCGATCTTCCGCGACAGCCTGCCCCTGGAAGGCCCGGAGAAGATCGCCGCAGAAGCCCTGCTGGCCCCCATTCGCCAGCACTCGGCCGACGTCGAGACCTTCGTCAGCGAAGCCATCAAGCGCGCCAACAACGGCAACGACGACAACGTCAAGCTGCTGATGGCCGGCGACACCAGCCTGGAAAAGAAAGCGCATATCGTCGAAACCCTGCTGTCCATCGCCCACGTGCCGATGGAGCGGGTCCATACCATCCGCCTGGTCGCCGACCTGCAACAGAGCCCGGAACTGTGGCTGCGCAGCTTCAACGGCGAGAACTGGCTGTATTTCAACGTGGTCACCGGCGAACAGGGCCTGCCCTCCGATCGCCTGATCTGGTGGCTTGGCGATGAGCCGCTGATGACCATCGACGGCGGCAAGAAGGCCCAGGTCAGCTTCAGCCTGAACAGCAGCGAGATGAACGCCATCCGCCTGGCCAAGCTGTCCGACGAGAACACCGAGGCGGCCTTCCTCGAGTACTCCCTGTACGGCCTGCCGCTGTCCACCCAGCAGACCTTCCAGATCATGATCATGATCCCGATCGGCGTGCTGGTGATCCTGATCCTGCGCAACCTGATCGGCCTGCAGACCCTTGGCACCTTCACCCCGGTTCTGATCGCCCTGGCCTTCCGCGAGACCGGCCTGCAATGGGGTATCGCCCTGTTCACCGTGATCACCGCCCTGGGCCTGTCGCTGCGCTCCTATCTCGAGCACCTGAAGCTGCAGATGCTGCCGCGCCTCTCGGTGGTGCTGACCTTCGTGGTGGTGATGATCGCGGTGATCAGCCTGTTCAGCCACAAGCTCGGCTTCGAGAGCGGCCTGTCGATCGCCCTGTTCCCGATGGTGATCCTGACCATGACCATCGAACGCCTGTCGATCACCTGGGAAGAGCGCGGCGGCGGCCATGCGATGAAGGTGGCCATCGGCACCCTGTTCGCGGCATCGCTGGCGCACATCCTCATGCGCATCCCGGAACTGGTGTACTTCATCTTCACCTTCCCGGCCGTGCTGCTGATCCTGGTCGCCTTCATGCTCGCCATGGGCCGCTACCGCGGCTACCGCCTGACCGAGCTGTTTCGCTTCAAGGCCCTGCTCAAGGACTGAACCATGTCGATCTGGAAGACCTGGAAAGACCTGACCGCGAAAGGCGTGATGGGCATCAACCGACGCAATGCCGATTACGTCCTGAAGTACAACAAGCGGCACCTGTATCCGGTGGTGGACGACAAGATCATCACCAAGGAACGCGCGCTCGAGGCCGGCATCCACGTGCCGGAGATGTACGGCATCATCGAGACCGAGAAAGGCATCGACAAGCTCAACGAGATCATCGGCGAGCACAACGATTTCGTCATCAAGCCGGCGCAGGGCGCCGGCGGCGACGGCATCATGGTGATCGCCGACCGCTTCGAGGGCCGCTACAAGACCGTGTCGGGGAAGATCGTCAGCCACGAGGAGATCGAGCACCACATCTCGAGCATCCTCTCCGGCCTCTACTCCCTCGGCGGCCATCGCGACCGCGTACTGATCGAGTACCGGGTGACCCCCGACCAGATCTTCAAGAGCATCAGCTACGAAGGTGTGCCGGACATCCGCATCATCGTACTGATGGGCTACCCGGTGATGGCCATGCTGCGCCTGCCGACCCGGCAGTCGGGCGGCAAGGCCAACCTGCACCAGGGCGCCATCGGCGTGGGCGTCGACCTGGCCACCGGCGTCACCCTGCGCGGCACCTGGCTGAACAACAAGATCGCCAAGCACCCGGACACCACCAACGCGGTGGACGGTGTGCAACTGCCGAACTGGGACGGTTTCATGAAGCTGGCGGCCGGTTGCTACGAGTTGTCGGGCCTCGGCTACATCGGCGTGGACATGGTTCTCGACCAGGAGAAAGGCCCGCTGATCCTCGAACTCAACGCCCGCCCGGGCCTGAACATCCAGATCGCCAACGACAGCGGCCTGGTGCACCGCTGCCACGCCGTCGAGGCGCGACTGGAAGAACTCAAGGCGAAAGGCATCGAAGAGTCCGCGGAAGAGCGCGTACGCTTCTCCCAGCAGCTGTTCGGCCACGTCCAGCAGCACCAGGGCTGACGTGCTTCCGGTATGAAAAAGCCCGGCTCCGGCCGGGCTTTTTCATGTCTCGGATTTCAACGCACCACGGCCAGCTCGAAGCCGCCCTGCCGGGCGTGCTCATGCACCTGCATGCCCGCCTCGTTCACCGCCAGGTCCTGCAGCGGACGCTTGAACGGCTTGTTGTCGAGGGTTTGCAGCGAGCGGTCCTCGTCGGTGGTCAGCAGCAGCACGTAGCGCTCGCCGCGATTGGCTCGCACCGGCACCGTACCCTCGATGAAAGCGTAGCGATACCAGGTTTCCGGGTTCAGCTTGTACACCGCGTCGCTGACCAGCCGGGTCGGCCGCTTGTGCTCGTCGAGGAACAGCAGCGACGGGTAGACCACCTGGCGGTTGGCGAAACTGCGGATGCGCAGGCCGTAGACACCCTGGGAGCGCGGCAGCCGGATCGCCGCGTAGAAGCTCCTGCCCATGGGAAAGTCGAAGCTCGGCGAGAAGCGGTTCAACTCCTCGTAGCGCGGTTCGTCGGCATCCAGTTCGGTGAAGTCGCTCTCGGCGATCTGCTCGCAGCAGCGCCGTTGCAGGTCCTGGTAGAGATCGTCGATGGTCATCTCGGTGCCCTTGAGCAAAGCCTTCAGCGCATCGCTCTGCTGGCCGGCGCCATCCAGGCCGGGCAACGCCGTCGGACGTTGCTTGAACTCGATCTGCCGGCCCTCGGTGAAGGCGATCTGCGACGAAGGCGCGGCCTCCCGCTTGAAGCGCGCCGCGCGCTCCTCGGGCGGGATCTGCGAGTTGTGCATGCGGCCCTTCTCGTCCACCCAGGTGTAGTAGGGACTGCCGTTCTCGCTGCGAACGAAACCCTTGCCCTCGAAGGCCTCGGCATCGATGTATTCGGCGGAGTGCTCGCCGTTGGGCAGGACGTAGTCGGCGCGCTGGCCGGCGACCTGGGCGCCGGCATAGAAGCTGTTCTGCACGTTGCCGTTGGCATCGATCCAGGTGTAGTAGCGACGCTTGCTCTCCCCTCCGCTGCTGTTCCCCGGCCACTGCGTGGCGTTGTCCGCCTTGTTCAGCACCCGCGCCTGGTCGCTCTGGCCGATGCGCTGCCGCGCCTGGCGCTGCTGGCGGTCGAACTGGCCGTCGACGAAGGTGTTGTGCACCCCGCCATTGTCGTCCACCCAGGTCAGGTAGCGCCCGCCGGAGGCCCAGCCCGGCGAAGATGCCGGCAGCGCCAGGGAGAAGACGCAAAGTACGATGGATGCGCGCATCATGCTCCAGCCCTCAGAAGGTCGTACGGTAGGTCATGGCGAAAATATAGGCCTTCACCGTGGTGTCCACGTCCAGTCCCGCGTAGGGGTTGTACACCAGGTTGTCGAGCCCGGTGCAGTTCAGGTTGCAGCTGGTATCGGCCTTGACGCTCTGCTTGGTGACGAAGTAGTTGAAACCGACATCGATCACCGTGTCCTTGTCCCACTGGTAGCCCAGCCCCAGGCCGTAGAGATTGGCATCGCCGATCGGCACCAGGATGTCCGCCTGGCCCTTGGGGATCGCCGAAGGCCGGTATTCGTAGCCGGCGCGTAGCTGCAAACGGTCGTTGACGTCGTACTGCACGCCCATGGCCCAGCTCCAGGTATCGCGGTAGCCGCGGTCGAGGGTGATGCTGTGGCTGGTGGCGTCCTTCGAGTCGAGGTACTTGGCGATGCGCAGCAGGTCAAGCTCGCGGTCGAACTCGATCTTGAACTCGTTCCAGTCGCTGTAGCCGTTCCATTTCAGGTCGAAGTTGAATTGCCACTTCTTGAACGGGCGCAGCTTCACGCCGGTGGAGAAGGCATCCGGGTAGACCATGTTCATCGTGGCGTTGCCATGCTCTTCATCGACGTTCCCGTAGGGGAACATCTGGCCGAGGATCGCACCACCGAGCGACTTGTGCACCCCGGTCCAGAAACCCTGCCAGCCTTGGCCGTAGTCGACCCGGTACTTGCCCTTGAGCCTCATCCGCGACTCGCTCTGGTAGGTCGCGCCCCAGGCGAACCAGTCGGTGGGCTCCCAGAGCACGCCGAGGTTGAAGCTGGGCGACAGCGACTGCTGCATGTCCAGGTCGATATTGGCCAGGTTCTGGAACGGACCGATGTTGCCGCCGCAGACGTTGAAGAACACCTCGAGGATCTCCTGCATTCCCGGCAGGCAACCGATCTCCTTGGTCTGCTGCAACAGCCCGAGCAACTGGTTCGGCGCCCGGAAATCCTCGTTCAACGCTACTGCCTGGTGGGAAAAACCCACCGACAGGCCGACCGACAGCTCGTCGTTGACCTGGTAGGCCAGGGTCGGCGAGAAGTAGGTGAGCCGCTGCAACGACACCTCGCGTCCCTGGTAGCGCGCCGGATCGCTATCGGAATCGCGGCTGTAGCCCAGCGCTTGCGGGGTGTAGACGTTGGTGGCGAAGGTGAACTTGGAACCCGGCGGGTTGATCGAGATCCCGGCCAGCGGCGCCACCAGCAACGGCACGTCGGTCATGCCGCCGAGGCCGGGCAGGTACATGGTCGGGGTCAGGGTCCGGCTGTGGCTGTTGGCGACCGGGTCGTCGCGCAGGCCGAAGGTGCCTTCGCCGTAGTTCGGCGGCGCCTTGAAGCCGGCGCGGATGTCCATCACCCCGGTGAGCAGCTTCACGGTCGCCTGGCGGCCCTTCATCTTGGTCAGTGCCGCCGGGTTGTAGTGCACCGAATCGATGCCGGTCTCGTCGGCGGTCACGGCGTTGCCGAGGGCCATGGCTTTCGGGTTGCCGATGGTCAGGTCGTTGGCCATCTGCGCGCCGGCCGGCGGAATCCAGGCCAGGCACACCCCTGCCAGCGCCAGCCAGAGCGGCGCAATGCGCATCTTCATAACAGGCCTCGCTCGCGGGTTACTGGGCCTTCAGCCCTTTGATATCGAGGGGTACGGATAACCCCAGCAGTACATCCGGCGAGTCTTCCGTGAGGCCGAAACCGGCGTTGACGTTGACGATGTAGTCCGGTGACGTCCGCAAGCCGAGCGAGAAGTTCATGATGCTACTGGTCTGTTCGGACGACTCGAACGTACCGGCAGTGGTGTGGTAGCGGTTCTTCAGCGTGTAGGCCATCTGGTACGAGGTCGCCAGCGAGACGTCGTAGGACAGCGCGTAGGCCATGCCCATGTTGAAGTTGATCGTGTTGCCGGGCGAGACCTTCTCCAGCTGGGAGTTGTCGGCCAGGGTCTGGTGCACGTCGTCCACCGGCAGGTTCCAGGTGTAGCCGAGCGAGCCGTAGAGGACCACCGGGTCGATCACATAGGACATGTTCGCGCCGAAGCCCAGGCTGTAGTAGCCGTTGCCGGTGGAGATGTCCTTGTCCAGGTTGGTCTTGTAGGGACTGTCGCCGGTCGGCAGGCCGATGGTGGTATACAGCGTGGTGACCGGCCGTCCGCGCACCGCCGCCCAGGGCTGCCAGCGCAAGGTCGCGGAAACGTCGCCGAGGCTGTAGGCGTGGGTATCCATCTCGGTGTCGTACTTGGCTACCAGCGGCAGGCGGAAACTGAAGGTGAGGTTGTCCCAGATCCCGTAGTCGAAGGTGAAGGAGTTGGTGAAGGTGTGCTGGGACTGGCTCTGCCGGCCGGCGAGGCCGTAGATCTGCGTGCCGCCGCTGGTCTTGGTCAGCGGCACCAGGGTCAGCCGCTGGTCGCGCACCAGCGCGTAGTCGAAACCGTAGGTCAGGGTCCGCTCGCCCTTCTTCAGCAAGGTGTAGCTCTTCTCGGCGGCCTGGAAGACCTCCTCCAGCGCCTTGGCGCTGTCGGCATCGTCATTCTTCTTGGCCAGCGCGTCACGGGCCTGGTCGACCGAGGCTTCCTCGGCAACGGACAAACCGCTGATAGACAGCATCAGCGCCGCCGCGCATGTGTACCCCCTGATTCTCATGGCGCTATCCCCAGAGATTGTTCTTGTTTTTGGGTATCTGCTACTTGGTGCGCAGGTGTATGACGTCGCCACCAGTGCCCAGCTCACGGACCTGGTTTTCAGTGATCTTGTTGATCTGCGGAAACTCGCGGAACGCCAGCAGGCTGACGGTGCGGTCGTCCACCAGGCGCATGTCGCGATCGTTCAGCGCCAGCGCGTTGCGGGGCTCCTGCCCACTCGGGAAGATCACGAACAGGACGTTCTGGTCCCAGATTTCCTCGAAGCGCGTCCGGGTGAAGCTGATGTTGCCCAAGGCCGGATCGGCGACGAAGACGTGATCGTTGTAGACATCGCGCACCACCACGAAATGCTTGAAGCCGGCATAGTGGATGGGGACCAGCGCCGGATGCTCGAGAGCGTCCAGGTCGCTGAACTCGGCGCGAAAACCACCGCTCTTGTAGCCCAGCGCAGCGGCGTAGCGCTTCATGTCGAGCAGCGAGAAACCGCGGCGCTGCACGATCTTATCGGCCTCGCCATAGCGCAGCAGCCCTTCCATGACCTGGCGTTCCTCGAGGTTGCGCCCGAGGTAGTAGTCCAGCAGCGTGGTAAGCGCCGCCGAGCCGCAGCTGTAGTCATAGGCCTGGCGGATGACGTTGCGGAACTGCAACTGGCTCATCGGCTCCAGTTGCACCGATTCGCGGTAGGGTCCATTGGGGGTCAGAGGCTGGCTGAGGTTGACCGTGCCCTGCGGTTGCGGCTTGGTATCGACCGTCTGGGTGAACCCGAACAGTCCGATCAGACTTCCCAGCAAAATCTCGAACATCGCCCCGTCGTACCTCTTTCGGAGAAAGACCCCGCCGATGCCTCGGCGAGGTCTTCGCGTCTCGACTCGGTTCCTGGATCAGTGACCCCAGACCTTGATGGTGGAACCGGCCATGTTCAGCCCGGAGACGGTCAGCGAGCCGATGCTGGCGGCGCTGGTGTCGCCCACCTTGATGGCGCCAACGGTCACGTCGCCGGTGATGGCCGGCAGGCCGATGGCCAGTTGCTGGGTCGACTTGCCGCCGATATCGGTGGTGACGACGTCGATGGTCAGCGGCTTGGTATCGTCGATGGTCAGCGCCGGCAGGCTGATGTTCTCCAGCCGCAGGGAGCCGCCGTTGGTGTCGGTATCGGTGTAGGTCACGGCCCCGACGGAGCCCTGGAAAGTACCGGAAATGCTGATGCCTGCCTGGCCGGTCACGTCGGACAGCGCGCCATCGTCCATGGCTTTCAGGTCGGCATGCGCCAGCAAGGGAGCAGCCAGAACAGCAGTTGCAAGGAACAGGTGCTTTTTCATTGTTATTTCTCCAGTGTTCAGGTGTGGTTTGCCCCAGGGCACTGCCGTTTGCATCCTGTCCCCGGCAGATCGACCGGCATCTCGCCGGTCTCCAGGTCCGGTACTGCTTCCCTAGGTGTCCCGGACATGGATTCGGTAGAGCCTCATGCTCTCTCGTCCTGGATTCCAAGCTACTGGGCCACCCCTTCCGCCGCCAGCCCATCCAAGGGATGGAGCGATGGCGGCTGCCGCTCACGCCTCGCTCAGCAGTCCCAGGCTTTTACCCTTTAGTACGGCTTGCGTTCTGCTCTTCACACCCAGCTTGGCGAACAGGTTGTGCAGGTGCCACTTGATGGTGGCTTCCGACAGGTGCACCGCCTGCGCGATATCGCGGTTCGACAAGCCCGCCGCCACCAGCCGCAGGATTTCCCGTTCGCGATGGCTAACATCCTGATTTTCATCGAAACTTTCCGGGTCCACGGAGAGCTTCCGGCACTGCTCGCGGAGCAGGTCGGCCAGCCCCTGCCAGGCCGCGGCACGCTTGGGCTCCGCTTCCCTCCAGCTTTCCCACATCGGCAACAGCCACAACGCGTCGTCCTGGAACAGCCGGCGATAGCCGAGATTCCAGGCTTCCTCGAGCGTGGCGAGGAACAGGCCGATGGCTTTTTCGCTGTTACCTTTCTGCCAATACGCCACAGAAAGTAACAAGGACAAACGCAGCCGCCGATCCCTCTGGTAAGCGGAAGAGTAGCCGGCCAGACAGCTTTCCAGCTTGCTCTGCGCGCGTTCCGCGTGACGCTCGGACAATGCCAGCCGAGCCTCCGCCAGGACCAGGGCGGTCTGTGCGTCGGCATGCCGCTCGCCGGAGAGCCCGGCAAGATGCCGCTCCAGTTGCAGGCAGACCCGTTCGGCTTCGTTCGGACGGCGCAGCCACAGCAGGAACTGCACCTTGCAGCTCATGGCGTGAGCATAGACACGCTCGTAGCCGGGCGAGAGCAGACCGCTCAGCCATTCGTCGAGTTGCGCCAGCCCCTGCTCGGCGGCGCCGGAGAAGAAGCGCGCCTTGGCCATGACCAACTGGCCGCGACTGAGCAGTTCCACCGGCGTCGCGACATCCCGCCAGACCGTCGCCAGCGGTAGTTCGGCGAGCACGCCGGCATGCCGGTCCTGCTCGTAGAGCAGGTCGGCATAGGCCAGCGACAAGGGCCCGCCGACCCGGCTGCGCCGGCCGAATACCTGCTCGACCCGGTTGCGCGCCGACTCGGCGATCGCCCTGCCCCGCTCCAGGTCGCCACTCTCCTTGCAGATCAGGGATTCGATCAGGCTGGTCACCACCTGCAGGTACTCGCTGTCGGCGACTTTCAGGTCCTCCCGCGCGGAACCGATGGCGCCGGCGGCCTCGGCGTAGTCGCCGAGCAGCGCATGCGCCGAAGCCTGCACGCAGAGCAGGCTGGCGCGGAACACCGGCTGGTTGCTCGGAACCATGGACAGCCAGTGGCGGGCGACCTTCAGGCAGGCTTCGAGCTTGTCCTGGTAGAGCAACACCAGGGCCTTGAGCACCTGGGCGGCGGCGAGCAACTCGCCGAGCCCGAAGTGCATGACCTTGCCGCGCCCCTGCAAGAGGCGGTGGCTGACCTCCTCGATCAACGCCTCGGCCTCGGCGAAGCGTTGCTCGAACGCCAGTTGCCAGGCGTAGAAGATCTGGAACACCGGATGCTCGCGGATCACCTCGGCGGGAATGCCGTTGAGCATGCCGAGGATGCCGTACACCCGGTTACCGGCGATCAGGCGCGCGCCCTGGCGCTCCAGCAACTCGGCGGCGAACAGGTAGTCGCGGGCGCGAAGGGCGTACTTGATCGCCCGGTCGGCCAGGTCGCGCCCCTCGCACCAGCGCGCCGCCGCATGCAGCAACGGGGTCGGATCGGCATGCCGGGACAGCCGCCCCTGGAGGAACTCGGCGAACAGATGGTGGTAGCGGAACCATTCGCGCTGGTCGTCCAGGGCGATGACGAACAACTGCTCGTTCTGCAGGCGCATGAGCATGTCCAGGCCGTCGCGACGCCCGGTCAGCGCATTGCACAGTTCCGCATTGAACTCGTCGAGCACCGAGGTCTGGTCGAGGAACAGCTGCAGGTCGGCGGGCAGGCTGGCCAGCACGTCTTCCGCCAGGTAGTCGGCGATGTTCCGTTCGGTTCCGGAGAGCCCGCGGAGGAAACCTTCCCGGTCGGTATTGCGACTGAGGGCCAGGGCCGCCAGGTGCAACGCCGTGATCCAGCCTTCGGTGCGCTTGAACAGCAGCTTCAGCTCGCGCTCGCCCAGCTCCAGCCCCTTGAGGTCGAGGAGAAACGCATCGCTCTCCTCGCGCGATAGCCGCAGGTCTTCCGCGCTCAGGCAGAAGGTCCAGGGCTTGAGGGTCGGCTCGTCGACCAGGAAGCGCGGGCGGAAGCGGGTCGAGGCCACCACCCGCACGTGATCGGGCAGGTTCTCGATCAGGTAGCGAACCCCATGCGGCAAGGCGGCGTGGCGGATGCGGTGGAAATCGTCGAGGAACAGGTACAAGGGGCCTTCCAGGCGACGCAGGTCGGCGAGGAAGGCATCCAGGATACCCTCCAGCGGCACCGCGACGTCGGTGCCGAGCAGATTGGCGGTATTGCCGCCGAATGCCGGGACCACTCGCTGGATGCTCGCCAGCAGGTACTGGATCAGACGCTGCGGTTCGCTGTCGGTCTCGTCGCAGGACAGCCATGCCACCGCCGCGCCCTGCTCCAGCAGGCGCAGGCGCAACTGGCAGAGGATGGTGCTCTTGCCGAAGCCGGCCGGCGCGCTGAGGACCATCGCGCGTCGCCCGCGGGCCTCGTACAGGCGGTCGATCAGCGCCTGGCGGGGCAGCAGCGGCAGCCCTCCGGCGCCTGGCGGGAACAGCTTGGTCTGCAACAGCGGGATGGTGCTGGCGGGAACACCGTCGCGATGGCCCATGGTCAGAGCAGGCTCAGCTCGCGGGCTCGCCGGATCGCCTGGGTGCGATTGCGCACCTTGAGCTTTTCGTAGATGTTGTGCAGATGCCATTTGACGGTCCCCAGGGCCAGCGACAGGCGCTGGCCGATTTCTTCGTTGGATAGGCCCTGTGCGGCCAGGCAGACCACTTCGCGCTCGCGCTCCGTCAGGCCTTCCTCGAGCGCATCCTGGGGCTTGCGCACGCCCTGCCCGGGCCAGATGCCGAGCAGGCCGCGAATGAAGGTCTGTAGCGCCGGCTGGCGCTCGGTGGATTCGAGTTGCTGGAGCAACTGGCGAATGCCGTCGCCTTCCTCGATGAAGAGGCTGCGCACCCCTTCCCGTTCGGCATTGATCAGGCATTCGCCGAGCAGGCTGTTGGCCCGTTCCTGGTAGCCCAGGCGCTGATAGCTGAGCGCCGCCAGGATATCCAGGCGCAGGCGCTGCAGGCCGTGCCAACCGGGCTGCAAGGTGCCGCGCAACTGAGTGATCTCGTGCAGCGCCTCGCTGAAATGTCCTCGCCCCTGCAACAGGCGCACGCGGCTCACGCCCAGCGACCAGTTGACCGGGTTGAAGGCCATGTTGCGGTAGTGTGCCGCCATCTTGTTCCAGTCCACGCTCTTCAACCGCTGCTCGGCGCGCTTCAGGCGGTCGGGGCCGCTGTCCTGGAGGATCAGGTTGATCTCTTCGGCCATGGCCTGGGCGAAGAAGCGCCACGACTGATTGCGCGAGGCCAGGGCCTGCATCGCCGCCAGGCTGGCCAGCGCCTCCTTCGGCCGTCCCAGCAGGCGCTGGGTGCGCGCCAGGCAGATCTGTCCCTGGGCATAGAAATCGATCGGATTGATCACATCCACATGCCCGAGCGCCCAGCCCAGGCGCTCTTCCAGCCCGTCCAGCTCGATCCTGTAGTAGGCGGTCAGGGCCTCGGTGATGGTCGGCAGCGCCAGCGCGCTCCTGGACTTCTCGAACAGCGGCCGGGCGCGCTGGCGGAGCCGCTCGATGAGCAGTTGCGCCTGTTTCACCTGGCCCTGCTCGAGTGCGAGGATCACCTCGACGTTGGCCAGTTGCATGTCCAGGTAGCGCCCTTCGAGGAAATGATTGCGCTGCTGCGCCAGCCCCAGCAGGCGCCGCGCCTGGTCGCCCTGGCCACGGACCACCTGGGCCAGCGCGGCGGTGATCAACACCGCCACTTCGAGGAAGGCAGCGTTCTGCCCGAGTTGGACCTCGACCCGGCGAGCCAGGGCGATGCACAGTTCCAGATCGTCCTTCTGCAACGCCACCACCGCCTTCACCGCCAGCGCGGAGAGGTACTGGTCGCCCATCGGCCCATCGCCGCGGCTCTCCCCCCAGCGCGCCAGCAGTTCGTCGATGATCCGGTTGGCCTCGCCCAGGCTGAGGTCGCTGGCCCGCGACCAGACATCGGTAAGGACCAGGATCGGATAGCGCTCGGCGATTTCGTCCGGCACATGCTTGCGCCAACGGTAGATCAGGCTGAGCTGGCCGCGGTTGATCAGCTCCAGTCCGCATCCGTCGACCAGCGCGGCGATCATCTCCGGGTCTTCCGCCGCACAGGCATGCTCGATGGCGAACGTCGGCATGTGGTGGTTGGTGAACCACAGGCTGGCGTTGAAATGCAGTTGCTTGAAACGGTCCGGATCGGAGTCACGCAGGCGGTTGCGGAGGAAGTCGGCGAACAGCAGGTGGAAGCGATACCACTGGCGTTCGCGATCCAGCGGCAGGAGGAACAATTGCATGGACTCCAGGCGCTCCAGCAGCGCCTGGCCGTCCTGGCGCCCGGTCAGGGCGTTGGCCAGGTCGCCGCTCAATTGGCTGGCAACGCCAAGGGCCAGCAGCGCTTCCTGCAGCTCGCCAGGCAAGCGTTCGAAGACCGCCGCCAGCAGATAGGCGCTGACCGCCTGCTTGTCGCCGTCGAGCAGGGCCATTTCCTGCACCTGCGGTTGCTGGCGCAGCCACAGGCTGACGAGATGCACGCCCACCACCCAGCCTTCGGTCTGGCCATAGAGCGCCTTCAGGCAGGGCTCGTCCAGATAGAGACCGCTGCGCTCGAGGTATTCGCGGGTTTCCTCGAAGCCGAGGCGCAGCTCCTCGAGGCCGATTTCCAGCAACAGTCCCTTGGCCCGCCAGGTAGCCAGGCTCAGCGCCGGCTGCGAACGCGTGCCCAGGGCCAGGACCAGCCCGGGCGGTGCGTACTGCACCAGGCGGTTGAGGCCGGTGAAGATGTCCGGGTTGCTAACCAGGTGCAGGTCGTCCAGCACCAGCAGCAACGGCCGCGCATAGCGATCGAGATCGCCGAGCAGGCTTTCGATCACCGCCACCACCGGGACCCGCATGGTGTTCTGCAGGTAGGCCTGGGCGTCGTCGCCAAGCTGCGGCACGGCTTCGCCCAGCGCCTCGATGAGCTGCCGGCAGAAACGGGCGGGGTCGTCGTCTTCTTCGGCCAGCGACAGCCAGGCCACCGCCTGGTCTGCTACAGTGCGCTCCCTGGCCAGGGCGGCGAGCGCGCAGGTCTTGCCGAAGCCGGCAGGTGCGGAAAACATCAGAACGCGTGAATGGGGATTGCGATCCAGCAGGTTGCGGATCGCGGGGCGAAGAGAATATTCGGCTGGCACCTGAGGCGGCACTATTCTGGAGCGCGAAAGGCTGCCGGCTGCTGGATCCTGTACTGCATCCACGGCCTGTATCCCTGTGTCATTATCATTGTGGTACGGAGCCAAATCTCCGTGGGATATTTCCATAATTAGCAGATCACCCTTCTTACGTAAACTGAAGAAATGGCTCTAGGATCGACGATTCCGGCGAACTAGAATTCCTGACTGTCCCACTACCCCCACTTTCCATGCCCAGTTGTCATGTTCACCCCCTGCCCTACCATAGCGACCCAAGCTGTCTCTTTGCCATCATCCATGAGGCGCCCGGTGCGGTGATGCTCGACTCGGGTCGCCCCATCGCTACCCGTGGACGCTATGACCTTATGAGCGCCTGGCCATTGGCAGAACTGGCGCCGCTGCCCGACGAATCGGCCAACCGCTTCTTCGCCCGCCTACGCGAAGCGGCCGGAAGCCTGGGCCCCGCGCAGCTGCCAGCGCCGTACGAACTGCCCTTCGCCGGCGGTCTGCTGGGCTATTTATCCTACGACCTGGGTCGGCGCATCGAGCGCATCGGCGAACACGCCCGCGATGACCTGGGCCTGCCGCTGGCCTCCGTCGGCCTGTATGCCTGGGCGCTGATCAGCGACCACCAGGCCGGCACCAGCCAACTGGTATTCCACCCGCGATTGGACGAGCGCGAACGCCAGCGCCTGATCGCCCTGTTCAGCGAGGAAGCGCAAGGCACGGCCGGCAACTTCAAGCTTCTGGGAAAATTCCGACGGAGCATCAGCGCATCCGACTATCGGCAGGCGATCCGCCGCATCCAGGACTACATCCAGGCAGGCGACTGCTACCAGGTGAACTATAGCCAGCGCTTCCAGGCCGCTTGCAGCGGCTCGCCGTGGCCGGCCTATCGCGCCCTGCGCGAGGCCTGCCCGACGCCGTTCTCCGGCTACCTGCGACTGGCCGACGGCGCGATCCTCAGCCTGTCGCCGGAGCGCTTCCTCAAGCTCGGCAAGGGCAAGGTGGAAACCCGGCCGATCAAGGGCACCCGCCCGCGCGGCAAGACCCCCGAGGAGGACATGGCGCTGGCGGCGTCGCTGCTGGCCAGCCCCAAGGACCGCGCGGAAAACCTGATGATCGTCGACCTGCTGCGCAACGACATCGGACGCAGTTGCCAACCTGGCAGCGTACGGGTACCGGAGCTGTTCGCCCTGGAAAGCTATCCCAACGTGCATCACCTGGTGAGCAGCGTCACCGGCGAACTGGCGCCGGGCAAGGACGCCCTCGACCTGCTGGAAGGCAGCTTCCCCGGCGGCTCGATCACCGGCGCGCCGAAGATTCGCGCCATGCAGATCATCGACGAGCTGGAACCGAGCCGACGCGGCATCTACTGCGGCAGCCTGTTCTACCTCGACGTGCGCGGCGAGATGGACAGCTCGATCGCCATCCGCACCCTGCTGGTCAGGAACGGCCAGGTCAGTTGCTGGGGCGGCGGCGGCATCGTCGCCGACTCGCACTGGGAGGACGAGTACCAGGAAACCCTGGACAAGGTCCGGGTGCTGCTGGAAACCCTGGAAGGAATGGCCGGGACAGCGTCCCCGGAATAGAAAAGAGCCCGCGTTCCGCGGGCTCTTTCATCGGCGGCGCGGCTACAGGCTCAGCGAACGGCTGGAAGCCTTGAGGAACTCGCGCTTGAGGTCTTCGTAGGTATGCACCGCGGGGAACTGGGGAAACTCGCGGATCACGTTTTCCGGGGCATGGAACAGGATGCCGGCGTGGGCCTCGGAAAGCATGGTGGTGTCGTTGTAGGAATCGCCGGCGGCGATCACCCGATAGTAGAGGCTCTTGAAGGCGATCACCGACTGCCGCTTGGGATCCTTCTGGCGCAATTGATAGCCGACCACGCGGTCGCTGTCGTCGATCTCCAGCTTGTGGCACAACAGGGTCGGGAAGCCCAGCTGGCGCATCAGCGGCTGGGAGAACTCGTAGAAGGTGTCGGAGAGGATCACCACCTGGAAGCGCTCGCGCAGCCAGTCGACGAATTCCACCGCCCCCTCCAGCGGCTTCAGGGTAGCGATCACCTCCTGGATGTCGCCCAGCTTCAGACCATGTTCGTCGAGGATGCGCAGGCGCTGCTTCATCAGCACGTCGTAGTCCGGAATGTCCCGGGTGGTCGCCTTCAAGGCGTCGATACCGGTTTTTTCCGCGAACGCGATCCAGATTTCCGGAACCAGCACGCCTTCCAGGTCAAGACAGGCAATTTCCACAGGACTCTCCTCGAAATTCTCTGAACGATGGGGTGACGACGGACGCGGCACTCTAGCCCCTCGCCGAGGGCAAGGCAACGCCGGCTTATTCCTGGAATCAAGGTCGACAGGGGTAAATGGTTATTTAGGGCCATATGCCGCCCTTTGCTACCATTCCCGCCACAGAGCGCAACAGCGCCGCCCAGCACCAGGACCCCAGCCCGATGAGCCAGCCTTTCGACCTTCCCGCCCTCGCTTCCAGCCTTGCCGACAAATCCCCCCAGGACATCCTGAAAGCCGCCTTCGAGCACTTCGGCGACGAGCTGTGGATCTCCTTCAGCGGCGCCGAGGACGTCGTCCTGGTAGACATGGCCTGGAAGCTCAACCGCAACGTGAAGGTGTTCAGCCTCGACACCGGTCGCCTGCACCCGGAAACCTATCGTTTCATCGACCAGGTCCGCGAACACTACGGCATCGCCATCGACGTGCTTTCCCCCGACCCGCGCCTGCTCGAACCCCTGGTGAAGGAAAAGGGCCTGTTCAGCTTCTACCGGGACGGCCACGGCGAGTGCTGCGGCATCCGCAAGATCGAACCGCTCAAGCGCAAGCTCGCCGGCGTGCGCGCCTGGGCCACCGGCCAACGCCGCGACCAGAGCCCCGGCACGCGCAGCCAGGTGGCGGTGCTGGAAATCGACGGTGCCTTTTCCACGCCGGAAAAGCCGCTGTACAAGTTCAACCCGCTGTCGTCCATGACCAGCGAGGAAGTCTGGGGCTATATCCGCATGCTCGAACTGCCCTACAACAGCCTGCACGAACGCGGCTATATCAGCATCGGCTGCGAACCCTGCACCCGTCCGGTGCTGCCCAACCAGCACGAGCGCGAGGGCCGCTGGTGGTGGGAGGAAGCCACCCACAAGGAGTGCGGGCTGCACGCCGGCAACCTGATCAGCAAGGCCTGAAACCGTCGATAGAGCGTATGCAATCGGGGTAAAGTGCGGGTCGAACCCCGAGCGGAGACCCAGCATGCGCATCACCATGGTCAAGAAAGTCCTCGCCACCGGCGAGGACTGCCGCAAGTGCAAGGAAGTCCGGCAACGCCTGGAACAAGGCGGCTACCTGCCGCGCATCCATCGCACCCTGGTGGCCGACGAACGCGACCCGAACAGCGCAGGCTGGATGGTCGCCGCCCAATATGGCGTAGAGACCGCGCCGTTCTTCGTGGTTCGCCACGACGACGGGCGCGAACAGGTCTACACCGTGTTCATGAGCTTCCTCCATGAAGTCCTCGAACCGCGAGCCGAGCAGGCCGCGGACGCTGATCGTGAAGCGCTGGCCAGGCTGGCCGGACGCGACAATCTCGACATGCTCTGAGGGCCAGCCATGAAAAAGCCCGGCACCAGGCCGGGCTTTTTCATGGGCCGAGGCGATCAATAGACCGGCAGTTCGATGCCGTCGAACAACTCGTCCAGCTCGGCCTTGTTGTGGCATTGCACGGCCTTGGCCAGCAGCTCGCGGGTCAGGTGCGGAGCGAATTTCTCGATGAAGTCGCACATGAAGCCGCGCAGGAAGGTGCCGCGGCGGAAGCCGATCTTGGTCACGCTGGACTCGAACAGGTGGCTGGCGTCGAGGATCACCAGGTCGTTGTCGAGCTTCGGATCGACCGCCATGTGCGCCACGATGCCGACCCCCAGGCCCAACCGCACGTAGGTCTTGATCACGTCGGCATCGGCCGCGGTGAATACCACCTTGGGCACCAGGCCGCGCTGGCTGAAGGCTTCGTCGAGCTTGGAACGGCCAGTGAAGCCGAACACGTAGGTGACGATCGGCTGCTCGGCCAGGGCTTCCAGGGTCAGTTTCGGCAGCTTGGTCAGCGGATGCCCGTGGGGCACGATGACGCAGCGATTCCAGCGGTAGCAGGGCATCATGATCAGGTCGCCGAACAACTCCAGCGCCTCGGTGGCGATGGCGAAGTCGACGGTGCCGTCGGCCGCCATTTCGGCGATCTGCATCGGCGTGCCCTGGTGCATGTGCAGGGAGACGTCCGGGTACTGCTTGATGAAGCCGCTGATCACGTTGGGCAGCGCATAGCGCGCCTGGGTGTGGGTAGTGGCGATGGACAGCGTGCCCTTCTTCTCGTTGGAGAATTCCTGGGCGATCTGCTTGATGCTCTCGACCTTGCGCAGGATCTCGCCGGCGGTATGGATGATCCGCTCCCCCGCCGGCGTCACCCGGGTCAGGTGCTTGCCGCTGCGAGCGAACACCTCGACGCCCAGTTCGTCCTCCAGCAGGCGGATCTGCTTGCTGATGCCCGGCTGCGAAGTATAGAGGCTCTGCGCCGTGGCGGAGACGTTGAGGTCGTGGTGCGCAACCTCCCAGATATAGCGCAATTGCTGAAGCTTCATGGAGATTCCTCGAAAAGGTTGTCGCGACCGGCGATCAAGAACCGAAGGTATATAACCATATTAATGGTTTGAGGAATAAAATTAGACGTTTTTTTTGATTTTGCACGCTTTTTCACCAGCCGACCGCTGGCCTACAGGTCGCGACTACGGTGCTGCAACATCGGCACCAGGTACACCGGTACCTCCGCCAGTTGCACCAGACGCGCGGCAGTCCGGCCCAGCGGCGTATCGAGCTGGGTGCCGTGGCTATGGCTGCCGGCGACGATCAGGTCCACGGCCAGCTTTTCCGCCTCATCGAGGATCATCTGCGGCGGGTCGCCCTGCACCACCCGCACGCTCTTGACCAGCGCCGCATCCTGGGGCAACTCGCCGAGTTCATCGCGAAACCCTTCCAGGACCCGCTTCTCGATGCTTTCCATGACGTTGTCCAGCCCTTGCGCCCGCAGGTCCTGGAGACGCTCGGTGTCAAGGTAGGTCTGCAGGACCGACTCGGCGAACAGCCCGAGTGGCTCCACCACATGGACGACATAGAGCTCGGCGTTGTAGGCGCGGGTCAGCGACAGGGCGTGTTGCAGGACATAGGGAGCATAGAGCCCCAGATCGGTGGCATAGAGAATCGAACGAATCATGCGGCCTCCTCGACAGCCTGCGCGGCGGGCCTCATTAGCAGATTAGCAGCAAGCATCCATTCTCCTAGCGTTCCCTGCTGTTTCGGGCTTTTTCCGGCCCGTTGGGGTAAATCCCTTTTCTCCCTGCGAGCGCGGCGCCGGCTGGTCGCCGCGCTCGGCCCTTCAGCGCGGTTGCGCTTCGAGGAAGCGCAACGCCTGGTGCAGCGCCTCGACCCTGGGCATCCGGTAGCCCGCAGCAGCAGCGCGGGCCAGGGGCGCGGCATAGATCGCCGCCAGCTCCAGTGGCCGCCCATGGGCGAAGTCGTGGTACATGCTCGGCCGATAGTCGGGCATCCGCTCGGTCGCCGCCAGCAGTTGGTCCGCATAGCCCTCAGGCAGGATGAAGCCGCAGGCGCCGGCAGCCCCGATGACTTCCTCCATGATCGCCTCGATCAGCGACCGACTGTCCGCGTTGGCCATCAGCGGCGCGGTGCTGCTCTTCAGCAATACCGACAGCCCGTTGTAGGGGATGTTCCAGACCAGCTTCTGCCAGCGCGCCTGCTCCAGGTCGGGCATCGCCGTGGACTCCAGCCCGGACTCGCGGAACAGCGCGGCACCCTCCTCGACGATCTCGCGCCGGCGTCGCTCGTCGGCCGGTCCGGAATGATAGCCGAGATTCACTCCGCCGTAGGCCTGGTGCTCGATCACGCCCGGTTCGCCGCGATGCACACAGATGAAGCAGAGGCCGCCCAGCAGATGCAGGCTTTCCGGCAGCAACGGCCGCAGCCGCTCCTCCACGCCCAGACCGTTCTGCAGCAGCAGAACCTTGGCACCCGGCGCCGCCGCTGCGCGGATCAGGGGTGCCAGTTCGTCATTGCCGGTGGTCTTGGCGCCCACCAGCAACCAGTCGCAGGGCGGCATGTCCTGCGCCGAATGGTAGGCCTGGACCGGCGCCAGGCGCCGGAAGCCATGCACCGCACTATTCAGGCTGAGTCCGGCGCGATTGACCGCCTCGAACTCGCTGCGCAGGAGAAAATGCACGTCGTGACCGGCATGCGCCAGCATCAATCCATAGAAGCCGCCGATGGCTCCCGTACCGATGACGCCGATCCGTTGCTGCTTTGAATCCATCAGGGCAACTCCTCAGGTAAAGCGGTCGACCCCGCCAGCACCGCACCCCGCAAGGCTTCCTGGTGCAGCGGAACGTTCAGTGCGCCATGGAAGCGGCCGTCGCGGACCATGAACAGGGCCGGCAGGTGAAAGACGCCGTAGCGTTCCACCAGGCCGCCATTGCGGCCGGCGTCCACCCAGCACAGGCGCTCGATGGGCAGGTCCATCGCGGGGAGATGGCGCCGGGCCCAGCGGCACGACGCGCAGCCTTCGCTGGTGAATACCAACAGCGAAACCCCTTCCAGGGCAAGCAACTGCCGGTCGGCGTCCAGATCGGTGAGTTCCAGGGACGGCACGCTGCTGACCTCGATAGAAAGGAAGAAATGGGGCCCGACCATCATCCGTATGCTTCGGCTCCTGCGATAGCGCTGGCGCCCTCCTCGGCCAGCGGATACGCGCAAGGCGCGCCCCTCCGCAGCACCTGCACAATATCGTCCGCGGCGGCCTCGCCTGCAACTCCGCTGGCAGCCTTGGCCCGGAGCAACGAAGAAAACGTGCGCAGAGCGGGGAAAACACCGGCGAACCGCGTCCCGCCCATTGTCTAGGCCCGGCCCGACACGTTAAGGTTCGTCTCCCCGTTTGCGAACTTCATGCCTGCGCCCTTTCGCAGGGGGCCTCCCGGCGGCCGGCGCCCGTGACCTGATTGAGTACCACGATGGCTGATTTACAGATCGACGACCTTAACGTTGCCTCCAACGAGACCCTGATCACGCCGGAGCAGCTCAAGCGTGAAATTCCCCTGACCGACAAGGCGCTGCAGACCGTGGCCCATGGTCGCCAGGTGGTGCGCGACATCCTGGATGGCAAGGACCACCGTCTGTTCGTGGTGATCGGCCCCTGCTCCATCCACGACATCAAGGCCGCCCACGAATACGCCGACCGCCTCAAGGCGCTCGCGGCCGAAGTGGCGGATACGCTGTTCCTGGTGATGCGCGTGTACTTCGAGAAGCCGCGTACCACGGTGGGCTGGAAAGGCCTGATCAACGATCCGTACCTGGACGACTCGTTCAAGATCCAGGATGGCCTGCACATCGGCCGCCAACTGCTCCGCGACCTCGCCGAGAAAGGCTTGCCCACCGCCACCGAAGCGCTCGACCCGATTTCCCCGCAGTACCTGCAGGACCTGATCAGTTGGTCAGCGATCGGCGCCCGTACCACCGAATCGCAGACCCACCGCGAGATGGCCTCCGGCCTGTCTTCCGCGGTCGGCTTCAAGAACGGCACCGATGGCAGCCTGACCGTGGCGATCAATGCCCTGCAGTCGGTCTCCAGCCCACATCGTTTCCTCGGCATCAACCAGCAGGGCGGCGTATCCATCGTCACCACCAAGGGCAACCGCTACGGTCACGTGGTGTTGCGCGGCGGCAACGGCAAGCCGAACTACGATTCGGTCAGCGTCGCGCTCTGCGAGCAGGACCTGAACAAGGCGAAAATCCCGCTGAACATCATGGTCGACTGCAGCCACGCCAACTCCAACAAGGACCCGGCCCTGCAACCGCTGGTGATGGACAACGTCAGCAACCAGATCGTCGAAGGCAACAACTCGATCGTCGGCCTGATGGTGGAAAGCCACCTGGGCTGGGGCAGCCAGCCGATTCCGAAGGATCTCGACCAACTTCAGTACGGCGTCTCCATCACCGACGCCTGCATCGACTGGGCGACCACCGAGAAGAGCATCCGCAGCATGCACGCCAAGCTCAAGGACGTGCTGCCGAAACGCCAGCGCGGCTGAGCGAGGCGGAAACGAAAACGCCGGGCTGATGCCCGGCGTTTTTCATTGCACGCCTGCTCAGGCGGCCGGATCGGCCTGACGCTGGCGACGCTCGATGTAACGCTCCACGTAGGAGCAGGACGGGATCACGCTGTAGCCCATGCGGTCGGCGTACTGCAGGGCGTGCTCGGTCAACGCAGCGGCGATACCGCGACCACGCAGCGAATCCGGTACGAAGGTCCGGTAGATATCCAGCGTCTGCTTGCCCAGGTCCATATAGGCCAGATAGGCACGATGGCCATCCACCGTCGTCTCGAATTGATGGCCGCCCACGTCATGATGGATGGACAGGGACTCGCTCACTTTGGATCTCCTCAACGGGTTCGTAACCCGACCCGCGCCTGATTGATAGGTTCCTCGCGAGGACGCCCCCGCGTACCGGCCTCCAGCGGACCGCCGGAGACCTTCGTCCGTTCTCGTCCCGGTGGCGGATCGCGCCTGGCGGACATCCTCGAAACGGCTGGCCTGCACCGCATGCAAGGCCGGACTAACGATAGGGCCCATATTGCTGTCTTCCCCGGTCAGACTCAACCGTTTCTTCTGGCAGGAACGCGCAGGCGTCGCTGGAGCCCTGGCCGGGAGGCCGCGCAAGCGCAATCGCGCATGACCCGCGGGTCAGCCAAAGCGCTTTACGCCGACGGCGGCCATCAGTAAGGTCTGCGCCACTCCACCAAAAGGAATCCTGCCATGAGCGAGTTGATCAGCTACCAGTTCGAAGACGGCATCGCCACCCTGACCCTCAACAACGGCAAGGTGAACGCCATCTCCCCGGCGGTGATCGACGCCTTCAACCAGGCTCTCGACCAGGCCTTGCAGGACAAGGCCGTGGTCATCGTCACCGGCCAGCCGGGCATCCTCTCCGGTGGCTACGACCTGAAGGTCATGACCTCCGGCCCGGAGAATGCCGTCAACCTGGTCGCCGCCGGCTCGACCCTGGCTCGCCGCCTGCTCTCCCATCCCTACCCGGTGATCGTCGCCTGCCCCGGGCACGCGGTAGCCAAGGGCGCCTTCCTGCTGCTCTCGGCCGACTACCGGATCGGCGTCGACGGGCCGTTCCAGATCGGCCTGAACGAAGTCGCCATCGGCATGACCATGCACCATGTCGGCATCGAGCTGGCCCGCGATCGCCTGCGCAAGTCGGCGTTCACCCGCTCGGTCATCAATGCCGAGATGTTCAGTCCGGCCGCTGCGGTGGATGCCGGCTTCCTCGACACCCTGGTCAGCGCCGACCAGTTGCAGGAAAGCGCGCGTGCAGCGGCCCAGCAGTTGAAGAAACTCAACATGACCGCGCACCGCAATACCAAGCTCAAGGTGCGCAAGGCACTGCTGGAAACCCTCGACCAGGCGATCGAGCTGGACAAGAAGCACCTGGGCTAAGGCCCGCTCCAGCGAAAGCCCGGTTGATACCGGGCTTTTTTGCGCCCAATAATTACTTATTACGCAAAGGTAACTCTCCAGAACTGCTATTTTTAAAAAATTATTACGAATTATCCTGATGACATTCCCAAGGAAAACCGGAGGTCATCATGAAACGCAATGTCTTCGCCGCCATTCTCCTCGGCATGGCTACCACCCTCGCAGTGCAAGCCAGCTTCGCCGACGAATCCAGCCTGATGGAAAACCGCATGGTCCAACTGAACCAGCACGCCATCGAGCAGGCCCAGCAGCAACAGGCCACGGCGCCAACCGCGAGCGACACCGATGCGCAGGGTTGAACGCCGCCTGCCAGGAACGTTTTTCTTTTCCCCGCAACCCTGAAAAGCCCGGCTCACGCCGGGCTTTTCGTTCAGGCCAGCTTTTCCTCGGCCGCCACGCCCTTGCGATAGACCTCGTAGAGAATCACCGGGATCTCCAGGTCGCCCAGGTGGCGAACCACCAGCGGCTTGACCTCGGACCAGTCCAGCCCGCCCACTCCCGTCGCCACGCAGGGCAGAGCCAGGCTGCTCACCCCTTCGCTGCGCACATAGCGGGCCAGCTCGCGCAGGGCATGGCCGACATCCTCCAGGCTCGCCTTGCCCGGCTTGGCGCTACGACCGCTGTGCAGCATGCCCTGGGTGATCAGGTTGACGATGCACTGGGTCTTGCCCTGCTCGTCGACCCCGGCCCAGACCCAGATGCCGCCCGGCTCGGGCGCCCTGGCATGGGCGGCATGCCGGTAGTCGCGAACCATCGACGGCCAGCGTTCGCGCAAGGCGAGGGCCAGGCCGCTGTCGAAATGGTCCTGGGGCGCGATGCCGTGGGCGATCACCTGGGCCCCGGAAAGCAGAATGTCACCTTCAACTTCACGAATCATGAGCGTTTCCTTCTTGGCTTCGGGACAGGCGCTTCGTGCGCCGCCCTGCATCTTTCACCGTACGCCTTGCCCGCCGGCGCCAGTTGATGCGTATCAAGAACGGCCGGTCCCATCCGCTACGGGCCGACTAGACTGCATGCGAGGGAACCTTGGAGGCGCCTCGCCTCTCCATTGGATTCCAGCCTCGTGCCGTCTCATCCATGACAAGGAAACAACCGCCATGCCGAAATGGATTGCACTTTGCCTGATCCCGCTGTTGGCAAGCTGCGCCACCTGCCGCCAGGACAGCGACAGGGAAAAACTGCTGTACGAGAACGACATGCTGCAGGCGAAACTGATCATCGTCGCCAACGACCGCGATCGCCTGCCGCTGGCCCAGGCCCTGCTGGAGCGCGCAGCGCGCGACGACCGCAGCGGCGAGGCGGACTTCTACCAGGCCGTGCTGATCGCTCGCCGCGACGGCCAGGCCAGCGATTGCGAGCGCATCACCCGCCTCCTCGAACGTTCCGCCGAGCGACGCTACCCGCTGGCCAACGCGATGCTCTACAAGATCTACGCCGAGCCCTTCCTGTTGCCGCGCGCCGACATTCCCAAGGCCGAGACCTATCGCCAGGCCTACGCCGAGCTGCCGGTCGCGCGCAGCGGCTACCCCTCCTTCGAGCGAGCCCGGCAGGTGGTCGATCGCCTGCTCGCGCCGACTTCGTCCTGATCCATCGGGCCCGAACCCGGGCCCCGCAACCCGTACCGGTCGTTCGGCCAAAGCATCATTTCTATCGATAGTTAATAGCGCGACAATTCGTTATCCAATCGAATTCTTCTCCGCGATCCTATGCCCATCCGAGGTATCGATCACGGAAGCCGCCATGAAACGTCGCAGCCCACGCCATTACGCCCGCAACACCGCCCTGGCCACCCTGGGTCTGTACGCCATCCTCATGCTGGTCGTGCTGAGCCTCGTTGCCGGCGCCGAAAGCGCCAGGAACGCCACACCGGACAACGACACCGCCACGACCTTCTCCAACCAGATCGGCCAGGCCCTGCCAGGCCTGCTCTCGGGGTTGAACAGTCGACGCGCCGGTTGAACGCCGGCTTCTTTCCCGGGAAACAGCATGAGAAGGCAAACACGGAAATTCTGGATCGTCGCCGCCCTGGCGATATTGACCAATGGCTACTCGCTACTCGGCCTCGCCCAAGGCTCGGCAGGCGCACTGGCGCGCACCATCGAATGCAACCAGGCGATGGTCCGCGCGCTGGCGGCCAACCTGGCGCTGAAGCTGCAGAGCGGCACCCCGCCGGCACGCCCGCAGCGCTGGATCCCGGAGCGCTTCATCCTCGACTGCCCGGCCTGAAACGAAAACGCCGCCAACCCCGGGAGGCTGGCGGCGCTCGCACGGCGCGGGGCCGGCTCAGGCGCCGGTCGGCTGGCGCGCGACGAAACGCATCATCCATTCGGCGACGACGGTGCCCTGGTGGTCCCTCGCCAGGCTGTCGACCCCCTTGCGATAGAGTTCCTCACCCAGGTGCTGCTGGCGCAGTTCGAGCAGTTCACGGGAATAGTCGTGGACGAACTCGGGATGCCCCTGGAAGCACAGCACCTGGTCGCCGATGGCGTAGGCGGCATAGGGACAGAAGTCGCTGGAAGCGATCACCCGCGCGTTTTCCGGCAGCCGGGTGACCTGGTCCTGGTGGCTGATCAACAGGGTCAGGTCCGGCAGCGCCGGGCTCATCCAGTCGGCCCGTTCGTTCAACTGGTACTGGTGGATGCCCATGCCCCAGCCCTGGCTGGCGCGCTCGGCCTTGCCACCGAGCAGCAGGGCCAGCAACTGGTGGCCGAAACACACGCCGAGGAGCTTGTCGCCGCGCTCGTAGCGGTCCAGGAGGAAGGTCTTCAGGGTCTGGATCCACGGGTCGGGACCGAAGGAGTCGGCCTTGCTGCCGGTCACCAGGTAGGCGTCGAAGCGCTCGTCGTCCGCCGGATAGCGCCCCTCCACCACGTTGTAGATGACGAATTCGGCGGCGATCGGTTGCTTGGCGAACAGTTGCTGGAACATCCGGCCGTAGCCTTCGTAGCGCTCGATCAGCTCGGGACGAAGGATATCGGTTTCCAGGATACAGATGCGGAGCGACATAAAGACTCTCTGAAGAAGTGGGGTTATTGTCGTTTTCGTTTGATTTAATTAACACAGGAGCGCGGGCAAGGGAACCGTCGCCCTGGCCTCGAAAGGAATATCCGGACGATTCGCCAAAAAACAAGCAGCCGCCAGAAAGATTCCCGAGACGCCCAGCCGTAAAGAAATCTGCACAGGAGACGGAAGGACTCCCCATGCCCGGAACCGCCACGTAAACTGGCGGTTTTCCCGCGAGGCACACGCCATGTTGCTCAAGGCAGTACGTAACGGACTGGGTCAGGCGATTATCCTCGCCGACTTCGTCAGCCGCCCCCGCAAGCTGCAGCGCAGCGCCGAGGCTCAGGCCGAGGTCGAGCGGGCGCTGCGGAACCTGTCGCTCTACCAGTTCCGCGCCTGTCCGTTCTGCGTGAAGACACGCCGCGCCATGCACCGGCTGAACCTGCCGATGCAACTCAAGGACGCCATGAACGATCCGCAGGCCCGCCAGGCTTTGCTGGAAGGCGGCGGCAAGGTCAAGGTGCCGTGCCTGCGCATCGAGGAAAACAGCCAGGTGCGCTGGATGTACGAATCCAGCGAGATCATCGCCTATCTGGAAGGTCGTTTCGCCAACGCCTGAGCGGCCGATCAACGGCCCCCGGCCGCGTCCAGGGGCAGCCGGTGGATCAGGAAACGCGCCGGCACCTCGCCCTCGCGCCCCGGCAACAGGCGGTGGCGAATGCGTGACTCGCTGACATAGGCGCAGCCCTGTCCGGTGACGGTCAGGTTGACCGGCGACTCCAGGCCCTCGCGTATCACTTCGATGCCGCGCCGCCCGGCGGCGAGCGGCTCGGCGATCCGCAGCACCTTGCCGGCGCCGCTGCGGATGGCGTTCTCCAGCACGATCAGCGAGCCGTCCGGAGCCAGCGCCATGCCATCCGGATTCTCCAGCGTTCGGGGCAGCTCCATCTCGCGCAGCCGCGGACGCGTGGCGACCCCTTCGACGACATGGATCGCCCCGCTACCGAAGTTGCCGACCAGCAGGGTGTCGTCGTCCACCCGGACGATGCCCGCCGCGCCCAGCCCGCCGGGGCCGGCCAGGCGGCTGTCGCGCAGCAACACCTGGAACGCCGGTTCCCCGGGCCGCAGCCGCATCAGGCTGCCATCCCGGGTTTCGCTCAGGTAGACCGTTCCGTCGGGCGCCACCGCGAGATCGTTACCCATCCCGTCGCCGGGCAGGGTCAGATATCGGCGCACGGCACCGCTCGCGAGATCCAGGGCGAACACCCCATGCGGCCGGCGCCGGCCAGCGGGTAGGAAGTCCGGCGAATTGCCCCAGAGCAGGCCACGCGGCTCGTCCAGCCGCAGCGCGGTGGCAGCGAAGATCGCCGGGCTGCCGGCGAAGAAGGTTTCCCACTCGCCCCCGGGAGGCTTGCGCAGGATGCGCCCGCTGGTGACCAGGCCGACGTACAGCGTTCCATCGGCGGCATGGGCGATGCCGTTGGGATACCGGGCCCCCGCTGGCAGGACGATGCTCGTCGCGGCGCAGGACGGCTCGCGCTCGCCCGGCGCACGGGCGAAAACCGGCAAGACGGTCGCCGATACCATGGATACCAGCAGTAACACGGAAGCCTGTCGTCTCATCATGCTTTCTCCGTCGATGTGCGCCCTACCAGCGCGGGGTCCGGGCGCGCGCCGTGAGCGGCGCCTCCAGCGTGGCGCACTCCTCTTCGGCGAGGTCCAGCGTCAGCGCCGCGAGGGCATCCTCGAGGTGATGCGGCCTGGACAGGCCGACGATCGGCGCCGCGACACCGTTCCGGCCAAGCAGCCAGGCCAGGGCGAGTTGCGCCGGTGGAAGCCCGCGGGCAGCGGCGAGTTTCTCCAACGCGCCGAGGGTCGACTCGACCTCCTCCCTGCCGCCGTACCAGCGCGGGGCCTGTTCGTCCGTCCGGGTCCGCAGCGTGCCGGCGCTTCGCGCTCCGGCCAGCAGCCCACGCGCCAGCGGCGACCAGGGCGTCAACGCGATCCCCTCTTCCCGGCACAGCGGCACGAGGTCCTCCTCGTCCTCGCGAACGATCAGGTTGTACTGGCTCTGCATCGAGATGAATTGCGCCAGGCCGTGGTGGCGCTGGAAGGCGAGCATCTTCATGAAGCGCCAGGCCGGCATCGACGAGGCGCCGAGGTAACGGACCTTGCCGACACGCACCAGGCTGTCGAGGGTTTCGCAGGTTTCCTCGATCGGGGTGTCCGGATCGAAGCGATGGATCACGAAGAGATCCAGGTAGTCCGTACCCAACCGCCGCAGCGAGGCATCCACGCTGGCAAGCAGGTGCTTGCGCGACAAGCCGCAGGCGTTGGGCCTGTCGCTCATGGGAAAGAACGCCTTGGTGGCGATTACCAGGTCCTCGCGCTGCGCGAAGTCCCTGAGCGCGCGCCCGAGGATCCGCTCGCTCTCGCCGGTGGAATAGATATCGGCACTGTCGAAGAAGTCGATCCCGGCTTCCAGCGCCTCGCGAATGAACGGACGCGCCCGTTCCTCGTCCAGCACCCACGGACGCCACGCCGGATCGCCATAGGTCATGCACCCCAGGCAGAGTCGGGAGACTTTCAGGCCGCTATTGCCAAGACGGACATGCTGCATCGTACGACCTCGTCGGAAGGCTCTGAAAAGAGCGGTTTCCCCGGCCCAGCCTGTTCATGAGCCAGGTTTCCCGACGATGCTATATTGCTGCCGAATAGCTAACTATCCTGGAAAAATCTCTTTCATTGATCGAATTATCTTAATAATCCAATGAAAAAGCCCGATCTCGCCGGTCTCGCCGCCTTCGTCGCCATCGCTCGCGAACGCAGTTTCCGCCGCGCCGCCGCCACCCTGGGCGTAACCCCGCCGACGCTCAGCCACACCCTGCGCGAACTGGAAACCCAGCTCGGCATCCGCCTGCTCAACCGCACCACTCGCAACGTCTCGCCGACCGAGGCCGGCGAGCACCTGCTGGCACACCTGGACCCGGCGTTCGAAGACATCGCCGCCGCGCTGGACAGCCTTAACCGCTTTCGCGAAACGCCTCACGGCCTGGTACGAATCAACGCACCGCGAAACGCCATCGGTCTCGTCCTCGCACCACGTTTCGGCGAACTGGCCCGCGACTATCCCGGCATCACCCTGGAAGTGGTGGCGGACGAAGGTTTCGCCAATATCGTCGAAGCCGGTTTCGACGCCGGCATCCGCCTCGGCGAAGACCTCCAGCACGGCATGCGCGCCGTGCGGGTCGGCCCGGACCTGCGCTTGGCCATCGTCGCGACCCCGGCTTACTTCCGACGGCAAGGCAGGCCGGGTAGCCCGGAGGAATTGCTCGGCCACCGTTGCATCGGCTGGCGCAAGGTGTCTTCCGGAGAGCTTTACAAATGGCAATTCAGCAAGGGCACGAAAGCGCTTTCGGTGGCCGTGAGCGGACCGCTGGTCCTCGACGACCCGCGCCTGATGCTACAGGCGGCGCTGGCCGATGTCGGGATTGCCTTCGCCATCGAGGAGGAAGTCGCCGAGCACCTCGCCGCCGGCCGCCTGGAACGGGTCCTGGCGGATTGGTGCGCCCCCTTTCCCGGTTTCCATCTCTATTATCCAAACCGCCGCAACCACCCGGCGGCGTTGAGCGCCGTGATCGACCTGCTGCGCTACCCCGGCGAGGAACACCCAGGTCCCGCGTAGGCACATCGGCGGAAGCGCCCGTGGCAGCCTGGAGGCAAGCATGGAGGCTGGCCCGTACCGACGCACGGCGTAGGGCGCATAACCGCATCGCGGTTATCCGCCGAATCTCGGTATATCGGCGGATAGCGCCTGTGGCGCTATTCGCCCTACCAATGGCGGCTGGAGGCAAGGGCCTGTACCGACGCGCGGCGTAGGGCGCATAACCGCATCGCGGTTATCCGCCAAACCTCGGCATATCGGCGGATAGCGCCCATGGCGCTATTCGCCCTACCCGTGGCGGCCTGGCTGGCAAGAACCAGGGGATACCGGGGTGGCGTCATCCGCCGCGGTACGCGACCACGAGAAAGCCGGCCCGAAGGCCGGCTCTCCATGCGACGCCAGGACTCAGAACAGCTCGCCCTTCGCCGCCTTCTCCAGCAACAGCGCCGGTGGCTCGAAGCGCTCGCCGTACTGTTCGACCAGGTATTGGGCGCGGGCGATGAAGTCCTTCAGGCCGTACTGGTTGATGAACTGCAAGGCGCCCCCGCTCCAGGCGGCGAAACCGATACCGAAGATCGAGCCGATGTTCGCGTCGGCGGTGGAGTGCAATACCCCCTCCTCCACGCAACGCACGGTCTCGATGGCCTGGATGAACAGCAGGCGGTCGCGTACGTCCTCGGCGGATATTTGCGCATCGGGCTTCTCGAAGCGGCTCTTGAGTTCCGCCCAGAGATGTTTCCTGCCGTTCGCCGGGTAGTCGTAGAAGCCGGCGCCGGCCGCCTTGCCCGGGCGCTTGTACTCATTGACCATCAGGTCGATCACGGCGAACGCGGGGTGCGTCGGCAGAGCCTTGCCCTCGGCCTCGAGGTCGCGGGCGGTCTGGTTGCGGATGTGGGTCATCAGGCTCAGCGAGACTTCGTCGGAAATCGCCAGCGGCCCCACCGGCATACCGGCCTGGCGCGCCTGGTTGTCGATCATCGCGGCGCTCACGCCTTCGCCGAGCATGGCGATGCCTTCGTTGGTGAAGGTGCCGAATACCCGCGAGGTGAAGAAGCCGCGGCTGTCGTTGACCACGATCGGCGTTTTCTTGATCTGCAGCACGTAGTCGAAACCGCGTGCCAGGGTTTCGTCGCTGGTCTTTTCGCCACGGATGATCTCCACCAGCGGCATCTTGTCCACCGGGCTGAAGAAGTGCAGGCCGATGAACTTCTCCGGCCGCGCCACCGCCTGGGCCAGACCGGTGATCGGCAGGGTCGAGGTATTGGACGCCACCACCGCATCGGCCAGGGCATGTTTCTCGGCCTCGGCGGTGACCTTGCCTTTCAGCGCGCGGTCCTCGAAGACCGCCTCGATGATCAGGTCGCAGCCTTCGAAGTCGGCTTCGCTGACGCTCGGCACGATCCGCGCGAGGAAGGCGTCGCGCTTCTCGGCGGACAGGTGCCCGCGCGCAACTTTCTTGTCCAGCAGCCTGGCCGAATAAGCCTTGCCCTTCTCCGCCGCTTCCAGCGAGACGTCCTTGAGCACCACCTCGATGCCGGCCGCCGCCGATACGTAGGCGATGCCCGCGCCCATCATCCCGGCGCCGAGCACGCCGACCTTTTTCGTCGCCCGCACCGGATACCCCTGCGGCCGCGACTTGCCGGCGTTGATCTCGTTGAGCTGGAACCAGAAGGTGCCGATCATGTTCTTCGCCACCTGGCCGGTGGTCAGCTCGGTGAAATAGCGCGCCTCGATCAGTTGCGCGGTGTCGAAATCGACCTGGGCGCCCTCCACCGCCGCGCACATGATCTTCTCGGGCGCCGGGAAGCAACCCTTGGTCTTGTCGCGCAGCACCGACGGTGCGATGGCCAGCATCTGCGCCACGTTGGGACTGGCAGGCGTACCGCCGGGAATCTTGTAGCCGGCGCTGTCCCAGGGCTGCTTCGCCGCCGGGTTGGCGAGGATCCAGGCGCGGGCCTTCTCCAGCATTTCCTCGGGGCTGTCGGCCAGTTCGTGGATCAGCCCGGCCTGGAGCGCTTCCGCCGGACGCACCTTCTTGCCTTCGGCGAGGTACGGCAGGGCTTTCTCCAGGCCAAGCAGGCGCACCATACGTACCACCCCGCCGCCGCCCGGCAACAGGCCGAGAGTCACCTCCGGCAGGCCGAGCTGCACGCCGGGATTGTCCAGGGCGATGCGGTGGTGGCAGGCCAGGCAGATCTCCCAGCCGCCGCCCAGCGCAGCGCCGTTGATCGCGGCGACCACCGGCTTGCCGAGGGTCTCCAGGCGCCGCAGTTGGCCCTTGAGTTCGAGGATGCCCTGGTAGAAGGCCGGGGCGTCGGCCTTGGTGACCTTGATCAGCTCGTTGAGATCGCCGCCGGCGAAGAAGGTCTTCTTCGCCGAGGTCAGCACCACGCCGGCGATCCCCTCTTTCTCCGCCTCCAGCCGCGCGATGGTCTTCGCCATCGACTCGCGGTAGACACCGTTCATGGTGTTGGCGCTCTGCCCGGGCATGTCCATGGTCAGGACGACGACGTTGTCCTGGCCTTTTTCGTAACGGATAGCGTCAGTCATTCCGGTTCTCCCTTCACACGCGCTCGATGATGGTGGCGATGCCCATGCCGCCACCTACGCAGAGGGTGGCCAGGCCGTAGCGCAGGTTGCGCCGCTCCAGTTCGTCGAGCAGCGTGCCGAGGATGATGCAGCCGGTGGCGCCGAGCGGGTGGCCCATGGCGATGGCGCCGCCGTTGACGTTGACCTTGCTTTCCGCCACGCCCATGTCCTTCATGAACTTCATCACCACCGAAGCGAACGCCTCGTTGACTTCGAACAGGTCGATGTCTTCCACCTTCAGGCCGGCCTTGGCCAGGGCCTTGCGGGTCGCCGGCGCGGGGCCGGTAAGCATGATGGTGGGGTCGGTGGAGGTCACCGCGGTAGCGACGATCCGCGCCCGCGCCTTCAGGCCCAGTTCGCGGCCCTTGGCCTCGGAGCCGATGAGCATGGCGCTGGCGCCGTCGACGATCCCCGAGCTGTTGCCCGGCGTATGCACGTGCTCGATGCGCTCGACCTGGCTGTACTTGCGCAGCGCGGTGGCGTCGAAGCCCATCTGCCCCATCATCTCGAAACTCGGCTTGAGCGCGGCGAGCCCTTCCAGGGTAGAGTCGGCGCGAATGAACTCATCGTGGTCGAGCAGGACGATGCCGTTCTGGTCGGCGACCGGCACCAGCGACTTGCCGAACAGCCCTTCGGCGCGGGCCTTGGCGGCCTTCTGCTGGGAGCGCAGGGCGAAGGCATCGACATCGGCGCGACTGAAGCCTTCCAGGGTGGCGATCAGGTCGGCGCCGATCCCTTGCGGGACGAAGCTGGTGTGCAGGTTGGTTTCCGGATCCAGTGCCCAGGCGCCGCCGTCGGAGCCCATCGGCACGCGTGACATGGACTCGACGCCGCCGACCAGGACCAGGTCCTCGAAACCGGAGCGTACCTTCATCGCCCCCAGGTTCACCGCCTCCAGGCCGGAGGCGCAGAAACGGTTGATCTGCACGCCGGCAACCTGTTCGTCCCAATCGGCCACCAGCGCCGCGGTCTTGGCGATATCGGCGCCCTGGTCGCCCACCGGCGTCACGCAGCCGAGCACAATATCGTCGACCTGGGCGGTATCCAGGTCGTTGCGCCGCTGGACCGCGCGCAACAACCCGGCCATCAGGTTCACCGGCTTGACGCTGTGCAGCGCGCCATCCTTCTTGCCCTTGCCGCGGGGAGTACGCACGGCGTCGTAAATGAATGCGTCGGTCATGGCGGTCTCTCTTATCCTGTTCTCGTCCGGCCGAGCGGGCCTCCGCCTACCTTAAACAGGCTCGCCGGCGGGACAATGACCGAACCGCTCAGGCTGATTGACCGCCCAGCTCAGCCTGCAACGCCGGGAAGATAGCACCATGCCATCTTTCGACCGGAAACCCGGACACCGGACGAACGGTCGAGACGCACGCCAGAGCCGTCACCACGCTGTCATATAGAGGGAATATGTCTAGACCGGAGCAGCTTGTATCCAAGTGGTCTAAGCCCGCGCAGGCCGGGGCTTAGACTGATTCATGCAAGCGTTCGAAAGGGAGGTCGACGCCGGGGATGCCGGGCCGACCGAAGAGTACTCCACTGCGTGGCAAGCCGTTCCGCCGGGCCGTAGCGCGGAGCAGGCAGCCACCCGACAACAAGAAAGGCAGACAGGCCATGTTGAACGAGCAGCCAAAAAGATGGCGGCAAGCGAGCCTCATCGTCTTCGCCACCACAGTCATCCTGATCCTTCCCAACCTTAACAGTCTGATCCGCTAGGGCACCCTGCTGCCTGCACGCTGCGCACCGCCTCGCGGTCAGCGCAGCGCAGGCAGCCACCAGGTCAGCAGCAGCGGAATGAAGGCGAACGACAGCAAGGTCGAACACAGCACCAGGCTGGCGACCTGATCCGGCGAACGATTGCCGCGCAAGGCGTAGAGATAGTTGAACACCGCCACCGGCATCGACGATTGCACCACCAGCACCCCCTGCGCCAGCGGCGGCAATTGCAACGCCAGCGCCACCGACCAGCCCACCAGCGCCCCCAGCAGAAGACGCAGGCCGCCATAGAAGAAGCCATTGCCCAGTTGCCGCGGACGGATGCTGGCCAGGGACACGCCGAGGGTGATCAGCATCAGCGGAATGGTCAGCCCGGCCATCAGGTCGACGGTATTCGCCATCCAGCGCGGCAGTTGCAGGTCGAGCCCCATCAACAACAAGGCCAGCAGCACGCTGAGCAGGATCGGATTGCCCAGCAGCGAGCGCCAGGAGCGCTCGCCGCTCATCCAGAACACGCCGAGGCTGAAGTTGCCGATCGACATGATCAGGTAGAACGCCACCGCCAGGGTCATCCCCGCCTCGCCGAACGCATACAGGCACACCGGCAGGCCCATGTTGCCGACATTCGGGAAGCTGTAGGCCGGCACCAGCACCTGCCACTCCTGGCGCCCGAGGCGCGCCGCCGCCCAGCCCAGCGCAGCCATGCAGACGCAGATCAGCGCGCTGGCCAGGGCCATCCGGCCGAAGCTGTGCAGGTCCACCCGGGTATGCGCCAGGGTGGCGAGGATCAGGCATGGCGAACCGATGTTGAACACGATGCGCGAAACGAACTCGGTCGGATAGGCGTGTCCGAGACGGACCCAGACATAACCGACACCGGCGCCGAACAGCACGGGCGCCATCACGGCGAACAACTCGGCGAGCACGGGAACCCCTTGGTTAGCCAGCTATGCAATGGCCCGCATGCTACCGCGAGGCCCCCGTTCCGTGCCAATCTCTCGCTCCATGTCATAACCGGCGGATGCACGAGGAACCCGCATGCCTGTCACTCTCCCGCGCCTGGCGTTGCTAGGTGCCCTGCTCTTCCCTGTGGCTGCCGCCTGGGCCGCCGAGCTCCGCCTGGAACTGCCGGGGGGCACGCAGACCTGGAGCAGCGAAGAACTGCTCAGGCATCCGCAGGCCCGCGACCTGGACATCCCGGCCGACGTCGCCTACCGCCGGAACATGCGCTACCGCGCCGTGCCACTGGCGGCCTTGTTGAAAGGCGTGCATCCCGAAGACCATTTGCAGGCCGTGGCCAGCGATGGCTTCGCCGCCGAGTTGCCGGCCGCCCCGCTGCTCGCCGAACAGGGCTCGCAAGCCTGGCTGGCGATAGAGGATCCGCAGCGCCCCTGGCCGCCGTTGGGCGCCGGCAAGCCGTCCGCCGGGCCGTTCTATCTGGTCTGGAGCAAACCCGAGGAAAAACGCATCGGTCCGGAGCAATGGCCCTTCCAGGTCGTCCGCATCCGCTACCAGTCCCCTCTGGCCGAACGCTTCCCGGCTCTGCTGCCGGCCGCCGACGCCAGCGCGGAAGTGCGCGCCGGCTTCGCCGTGTTCCAGAAGAACTGCCTGGCCTGCCACCGTCTCAACGGTGCCGGCGACGCCCAGTTCGGCCCGGACCTGAACCTGCCGTACAACCCCACCGAGTACTTCCAGCCGCAATTCCTCGCCCGCTACATCCGCGACCCGCAGGCGCTGCGGCAATGGCCACAGGCGAAAATGCCGGCGTTCCCGGAACGGGTGATCGACGACCAGGAGTTGCGCCAGCTGATCGGCTACCTGCGCCACATGGCCGGCCGCAAAGCGGGCGCGGCCGGCTGAAGCGGCGTCAGATGTTGTACGCCGAGGGCGGCGACGGCAGGCGCTCCAGCAAGTCGTGCAGGCCGGCGCTCCACTGGCGGCGGATGGCGCTGAAATAGGCGTCGTCCTCGGTGACCCGGTAGCCCTCCGGCAGGATCAGGCTGTCGCGGTGGTAGACCAGCAGGTCCAGCGGCATGCCCACCGAGAGGTTGCTGCGGATGGTCGAGTCGAACGACACCAGCGCGCAGCGCAGGGCCTGCTCCAGCGGCGTGTCGAAAGTCAGGTTGCGGTCGAGGATCGGCTTGCCGTACTTGCTTTCGCCCAGTTGCAGGAAAGGCGTGTCCGGCGTAGCCTGGATGAAGTTGCCCTGGGGGTAGATGCTGTACAGCGCCGGCGGTCCGCCGGCGATCTGCCCGCCGACCAGGAAGGAACAGCTCAGGTCGGTATTGCCGGCCAGATTGCCGCCGTCGCGGGCCATCACCTCGCGGGTGGTCTCGGCGATCAGCGCCGTGGCGTCGTAGACCGAGGGCACGTTGAGCAGGCTGGCGCCGTCCCGGCGGATGCGCTGCTGCAGCAGGTTGATCACCGATTGCGAGGTCGCCAGGTTGCCGGCCGTCTGCACCACCAGCAGGCGCTCGCCGGGCGTGCCGAAGGTGAACAGCTTGCGGAAGGTGGCGATATGGTCGATCCCGGCGTTGGTCCGCGAATCGGAGGCGAACACCAAGCCGTCGGCCAGGTGCATCGCGACACAGTAGGTCATCTCGAATCTTCCTTATTCCGTCCGTCCCCGCCCCTCAAGCGTAAAGGCAATCGCCGATAACGCCAGGCGCGCAATGGATCGTCACTGTTGCTGCACCTGCAGCAGCGGCGCGCTGACCAGCACCCGCGCATGCATCTGCTCGCAACCGCCGCCACGGCGCAAGCCGCGCACCGGGCAGGCATCCAGGTAGTCGAGGCCGACGGCCAGCTTGAGATGGCGCTCCGGACGGCCGAGCCGGTTGGTCACGTCGAAGCTGTACCAGCCGTCGCCGAGCCAGGCCTCGGCCCAGGCATGGCTGGCCAGGTGCGTGTCGTCCTCGGTGTAGAGGTAGCCGGAGACATAGCGCCCCGGCACACCCTGGCTGCGGATGCAGGCGAGGAAGGCATGGGCATGGTCCTGGCAGACCCCGGCGCGTGCGCCGAAGGCCTCGATGGCGGTGCTGTCGACGCGGGTCGACCCCGGCTGGTAGAGGATATGCTCGTGCAGCGCATGCATCAGGTCGAGCAGGCCGCCGCGGTCCTTGCGGCCGCCCATGGCGCGTTCGGCGAAGGCGCGCATCTCGGCATCGGCGCCGGTCAGGCGGGTGCTGCGCAGGAACGGCAACGGCGATTGGCGATCGTGCTCCACCTCGCGCTCCTCGTCGATCTCGACCAGGCCGTGGGCGGCGATCAGGACCGACTCATGCGGTTCGTCCAGGGTCAGGACGTGCAGGATGTTGCCGTACGGATCGCGCAGCGGCCGCGCCGGGCGCGGCAGGTCCAGGCGCCAATCGACCACGTGCTGGCGCTCGCTGTCCTGCGGGGTCAGGCGTAGGTACTGGATGCTGGCGCGCACCCGGTCTTCGTAGCGATAGGTGGTGTCGTGGGTGATCGAGAGTCTCATGCGGCCTCCAGGTAGGAGCTGTGAATGGCGTTGGCCAACTGGCGAACCAGCAGGATGTAGTCGGTGATCCAGGTATGCAGGCCCTGCTCCAGCACCTCGTCGATGCCGGTGTAGCGCACCCGCGCCTCCAGCTCGGCGGCCAGGCGCTGCGCCGGCCGGCCGTTGACACCGGGCAGGCCGGAAAGGATCTCGCTCAGTTCCTCGATGCAGGACAGCAGCGAACGCGGCACGTCCTCGCGCAACAGCAGCAATTCGGCGATGTTGCGCGCGTTGGGCGAGGCGCGGTACAGCTCGGTGTAGCCCTCGAAGGCGGATAGCGCCCGCAGCAGCGCGCTCCACTGGTAGTAGCCGCGCGCGGTGCCCTCGTCCGCCCCGGCGAGCGCCGCTTCGCCCTGGGTCTGGTAGCGCGCATCGAGCAGGCGCAAGGTATTGTCGGCGCGTTCGATGAAGGTTCCGAGACGGATGAAGCGGAACGCATCGTTGCGCATGCTGGTGGCGAAGGTCGCGCCGCGGAACAGGTGCGAGCGGTCCTTCACCCATTCGCAGAAACGACTGATGCCATAGCGCAGGATGCCCTCGGCGGCGATGCCGCGCATTTCCAGCCAGGTGGCGTTGATGTTCTCCCACATGTCCAGGGTGATCCGCCCGCGTACCGCATGGGCACTGGCGCGCGCTGCGGCCAGGCAGCTGTAGATGCTCGCCGGGTTGTCCGGGTCGAGGGCGAAGAAACTCAGCAGGCGCTCGGCGGCCAGTTCGCCGTGGCGCTCCAGGTAGGCGTCGAGGGTGCCGGTGATCAGCAGCGGCATGGCCAGTTCGTCCAGGCCGCCGCCGTTGCGGTCCTGCGGCAACAGCGACAGCGAGTAGCTGACGTCGAGCATGCGGGCGAGGTTCTCCGCGCGTTCCAGGTAGCGCGACATCCAGTACAGGTCGGAAGCGGTCCGGCTGAGCATGCTTATTCCTCCACCACCCAGGTGTCCTTGGTGCCGCCGCCCTGGGACGAATTGACCACCAGCGAGCCTTCGCGCAACGCCACCCGGGTCAGCCCGCCAGGCACCAGGCGAACCCGATCCGGCGCCGACAGGACGAACGGCCGCAGGTCGATATGGCGCGGCGCGACGCCGCTCTCGACGAAGGTCGGACAGGTCGACAGGGACAGCGTCGGTTGCGCGATATAGGCCTCCGGGCGAGCCTTCAGGCGCTCGCGGAACAGCTCGATTTCCTCCCGGCTGGCCGCCGGTCCGACCAGCATGCCGTAGCCGCCGGAACCCTGGGTCTCCTTCACCACCAGCTCCGGCAGGTGCGCCAGGACGTGCGCCAGTTCCTTCGGCTTGCGACATTGCCAGGTCGGCACGTTGTGCAGCAGCGGGTCTTCGCCGAGGTAGAAGCGGATCATGTCCGGCACGTAGGGGTAGATCGACTTGTCGTCGGCCACCCCGGTACCGATCGCGTTGGCCAGCACCAGGTTGCCGGCCCGGTAGGCGGCCAGCAGGCCGGGCACGCCGAGCAGCGAATCCGGGTTGAACGCCAGCGGGTCGAGGAAGGCGTCGTCGATCCTTCGGTAGATCACGTCCACCGGTTGCGGTCCGGCCGTCGTGCGCATGTAGACCCGCTCGTCGCGAACGAACAGATCGGCGCCTTCGACCAGTTCCACGCCCATCTCGCGGGCGAGGAAGGCGTGTTCGAAGTAGGCGCTGTTGAAACGTCCCGGCGTCAATACCACCACGCTCGGCGATTCGACGTCACTGGCCCGCTTTAGGGTGTCGAGCAGCAGGTCCGGGTAGTGGTCGATCGGCGCCACGCGCTGGCGGACGAACAGCTCGGGGAACAGGCGCATCATCATCTTGCGGTTTTCCAGCATGTAGGAAACACCGCTGGGCGTGCGCAGGTTGTCCTCCAGCACGTAGTAGTTGCCGCTGCCGTCGCGGACCAGGTCGACCCCGGCAATGTGCGCGTAGACGTTGCCCGGCAGGTCCAGTCCCTGCATCGCCAGTTGGTACTGGTCGTTGGCCAGGACCTGCTCGGCAGGAATCACCCCGGCCTTGAGGATGCGCTGTTCGTGGTAGAGATCGGCGAGGAACAGGTTCAGCGCCTGGACGCGCTGGATGCAGCCGGCCTCGATGTGCGCCCACTCCGCCGCGGGAATGCTGCGCGGGATGGTGTCGAAGGGGATCAGGCGCTCGGTGCCCTGCTCGTCGCCGTACAGGGTGAAGGTGATGCCGGCGCGATGGAACAGCAGGTCGGCTTCGCGCCGGCGTTGCAGCAATTGCTCTTCAGGGGTGTCGGCCAGCCAGCGAGCGAATTCCCGATAATGCGAGCGGCATTCGCCGCCAGCATCGTGCATCTCGTCGTAAAACATGCGTGCCATGCCGGACTCCTTGTCGTCACGAACGATGGGGAACTCGCAAAGCCCGTGCCAGCGCGCGGATCACGGCTCGTCGGCGATTCGCAGGGTCGGCGCGGCGGGTTCGCCCCAGTCTGGTGCATCCTGCCCACAGGGAGAGGAAGGGCGCCCCGTTCGACGGCATGCGCGCCCCGCGGCCACGGACCGGCATCGACCTGCCGATCGCGAAGCGACCTGTGGGACCGATAAGTCTAGAACAGACCCGGAAGGGAGACGGCTTCTCCCCTCCCTTCCATGCAGACAGCCGTCTCGCTCGAACGAGCGATAAAGCGGACCGGCGGTAGTGCCAGGGAGGCGCCCGCGGCCGGGAAGGTCAATCGATCAGCGACAGCCAATGACGGTAGAAACTCTCGGCCACCCGATTCAGCCCGGCAACCTTGGCAGGCAACCCGGCCAGCATGTCCTCGGCGGATTGCTGGCTGGGCTGGGAGGGATCGAGCAGGTGCGGCCAGCCGGCGATCCAGCGCCGCACCAGTTCCTCGGTCATTTCCGGATGGCCTTGCAGGCCGAGTACGTGATCGCCCCAGGAAAACCCCTGGTTCTCGCACCACGGGCTGGACAGCAGGCGCTCGGCGCCCTGCGGCAGGTCGAAGGCATCGCCGTGCCACTGGAAGATCGAGAAGCGCTCCGGCAGCCCGGCCAGCCATGGACTGTCGCGGCTTTCCCGCTGCATGGGCTGCCAGCCCATTTCGGTGTAGGGCTGGTGCCGCACCGTCGCGCCCAGGGCGCGGGCCAGCAACTGGCCGCCGAGGCAATGGCCGATCAGCGGGATGCGCCGCTCGATGAAGCGACGCAGCAGCGCCAGTTCGTCGCGCAACCAGGGCAGGTCGTCGTTGACGCTCATCGGCCCACCCATGATCGCCACCGCTCGCGGGCGTTCGGCGTCGAGACCGGCGAGTTCGCCGAGGTCGGCGCGGATCACGCGGAAGTCCAGGCCGCGCGCCGCCAGCACGGCACCCAGATCGCCTGGCGGACAGAACTCGGCATGGGTCAGGATCAGAATATCGCTCATGGCTTACCTCCTTCCCCAGTCTGAAGGAAAGCCTTCGAGGAAGGAAAGCCCGACGCAGGAGCCCCGGCCCGGGATCGCGGCCGGGGTCCCGCCGCCGTCACGGACGCAGCGAAGTGACCTCCTGGGTCACGCCCCACCCGTCCAGCACGCCGCCCAGCGGCACCACGACTTCCTCCAGGTCGTGTTCGAAGGCACCGATGGCGGCATGGGTGGCGTACATCACCTTGCTGACCTGCAGGTTCCAGGAGCCATCGTCGCGAGCGACGACCTGGGCCCTGAGCGACTCGCCGCGAAACTGGCCCGCTGCCTGGCGGGCCTCCCGCTCACTGGGAAAGATGGCGAAGAAGTCGATGGGATGGATGCGCGCGAAGTCGAAGCCGCCTTCTTTCATGCGACGCAGGACATTCACGCTGACATCATCCGAGAAGGGCTTTTCCATGAGACGCACCTCCTGTCGAGACATTCAGAAAATTCACCGATTCCCCATTCAGCTGAAGCCATCGTCGGCGATCATGAGAGTTTTGTGATCAGGCCAGAGGAGGATCGGACGACCATGGCTTCTTTCAGGGTAGCGTCAACCTGCCAGCGCTGCCGAGCTTTCCGCCGCCTGCCCCGGCGGGCGGCGACCGGCGGCAGACAAAGCGCTGTACAAAAGGCCCGGCCGTTGAGCAAGATTCCGCCTGCGCCGGCGACCGTTGGTCCTGCCCGATGGCATTGGCGAAAGCGACTCGTGCAATAATATCAGGTTGATATCAACCACTTCTCTCCCGCTATCCCGTTCGGACGCTTTCATGCTTATCAGCAGCTACAACCAGGTTCTTGTCGCCTTTTCCCTGATTGTGGCCATCCTGGCGTCCTACACCGCTCTCGACATGGCCGGCCGGGTGACCCTGGCGAAAGGCCGCGAGGCGCTCTCCTGGCTGATCGGCGGCGCTTTCGCCATGGGCTTCGGCATCTGGTCGATGCATTTCGTCGGCATGCTCGCCTTCAGCCTGCCGATCCCGCTCGGCTACGACCTGGGCCTGACCCTGCTGTCGCTGCTGCTGGCCGTCGGCAGTTCGGCCTTCGCCCTCTGGCTGGTGTGCCAGGCGGAACTCCCCTGGCAACGCCTGGCGCTGGGCGCCCTGCTGATGGGCAGCGGCATCGCCGCCATGCACTACACCGGGATGGCCGCCCTGCTGATGATGCCGGGGATCGTCTACGACCCGCTGTGGCTCGGCCTCTCCATCCTGATCGCGGTGATCGCCTCCGGCGCCGCGCTGTGGATCGCCTTCCGCCTGCGCCATGGCAGCCGGCGCATCGTCCTGGTCCGGGCCGGCGCCGCCCTGGTGATGGGCTGCGCCATCGTCGGCATGCACTACACCGGGATGGCCGCCGCGCAGTTCCCCCTGGGCAGCTTCTGCGGCGCCGCCGGCCGAGGCATCGACAACGGCTGGCTGGCGGTGCTGGTCATCGTGATCACCCTGGCGGTGATCGCCATCGCCCTGATCGTCTCGGTGCTGGACTCGCGCCTGGAGGCACGTACCTCGGTGCTCGCCACCTCCCTCGCACGAGCCAACCGCGAGCTGATCCAGTTGGCCCTGCACGACAACCTGACCAAGCTGCCCAACCGCATGCTCCTCGACGACCGCCTGGAGCAGGCGATCCAGCAGGCGATCCGCGACGATCGCCGGTTCGCCGTGCTGTTCATGGACCTGGACGGCTTCAAGGCGGTCAACGATGCCTACGGCCATCACCTCGGCGACCTGTTGCTGATCGAAGTCGCCGAGCGTATCCGCGCCAACGTCCGCGCCCAGGACACCATCGCCCGCCTCGGCGGCGACGAGTTCGTCCTGCTGATCGAGGCCCGCGAGCCCGCCGACGCCGCGACCCTGGCCGAGAAGCTGGTGAAGCGGATCAGCCAGCCGTACCAGATATCCCGCCACGAGGTGCGGATCTCGGCGAGCATCGGCATCGCGCTCTACCCCGGCGACGGGCAGACCCGCCACGAACTGATGATCAATGCCGACGCGGCGATGTATCACGCCAAGGACCAGGGACGGAACGGCTACTGCTTCTTCGAGAGTTCGATGAACGCCAACGCCCAGGAACAGTTGCAACTGCTCCATGACCTGCGCCAGGCCCTGGAGCGCCGGCAGTTGGTCTTGCACTACCAACCCAAGGTACTGGCGCCGAACGGACCGATGGTCGGCGTGGAAGCGCTGCTGCGCTGGGAGCATCCGCAACACGGACTGATCCCCCCCGACCAGTTCCTGCCGCTGGCGGAAAAAACCGGCCTGATCGTGCAGATCGGCGAGTGGGTGCTCGACGAAGCCTGCCGGCAGATGCGCCTCTGGCTGGACGGCGGGCATGCGGAGTGGAACATCGCGGTGAACCTTTCGGCCTTGCAGTTCGCCCATGCCGGCCTGGTCGACTCGGTGCGCAACGCACTCCTGCGCCACAGCCTGGAGCCCAGCCACCTGATCCTCGAGGTGACCGAATCGACCGCCATGCGCGATGCCGATGCCAGCCTGGTGATCCTCGAGCAGTTGTCGGCGATGGGCGTCGGCATCTCCATCGACGACTTCGGCACCGGCTACTCCAGCCTGCTCTATCTCAAGCGCCTGCCGGCGAGCGAACTGAAGATCGACCGTGGCTTCATCAACGAGCTGGCCCACGACAGCGACGACGCCGCGATCGTCTCGGCGATCGTCGCCCTCGGCCGCACGCTGAACCTGAAGATCGTCGCCGAGGGCGTGGAAACCGAGGCCCAGCAGGAGTTCCTGACCCGCCTCGGCTGCAATTCGCTGCAAGGCTTCCTGCTCGGCAGGCCGATGCCGGCCGAGCAGTTGCTCGCCAGCGTCGCCTGAGCGCCGCCAGCGGCGTGCCACGGGACCTGTCAGAACCGGCAGATTCGCCCATCGCCGTCTCGTTGACTTCCGCCCGCGCTGCGAACACCTTATGTCGCGCCCGCCGGGCGGCATGCCGCGACATGTCACGCCGCCACGACGAGCGTCTATCCAATAACGAGAAAACATGCATGAACAGGCTGTGTGTACTGGGGCTTCTCATCGGGCTGAGCGGGAGCCCGGCACTGGCGGCTGGCCAGGGCGAATCCGGCAATCCACCGGCTACCGACAAGGAGCGTTTCATCGCCAGCCTGATGGCTCGCATGAGCAACGCGGAAAAGATCGGCCAGCTACGCCTGGTCAGCGTCGGCGCCGACCATCCCAAGGAAGCGCTGATGGCGGACATCCGCGCCGGCAAGGTCGGCGCCATCTTCAATACCGTGACCCGCCCGGACATTCGCGCCATGCAGGATCAGGTCCGCCATAGCCGCCTGAAGATCCCGCTGTTCCATGCATACGATGTGGCCCACGGCCACCGCACCATCTTCCCCATCAGCCTCGGCCTCGCCGCCAGCTGGGACCCCGAGGTGGTCGCCCGCAGCGCGCGGATCTCCGCCCTCGAAGCCAGCGCCGACGGGCTCGACATGAGCTTCTCGCCGATGGTCGACATCACCCGCGACGCGCGCTGGGGGCGGGTCTCGGAAGGCTTCGGCGAAGATACCTACCTGACCTCGCTGCTGTCCGGCGTGATGGTCCGTGCCTACCAGGGCTCCAACCTGGCCGCCCCGGACAGCATCATGGCGGCGGTCAAGCACTTCGCCCTGTACGGCGCGGCCGAAGGCGGCCGCGACTACAACACCGTGGACATGAGCCTGCCGCGCATGTTCCAGGACTACCTGCCGCCCTACAAGGCCGCGGTGGACGCCGGCGCCGGCGCGGTGATGGTCTCGCTGAACACCATCAACGGCGTGCCCGCCACCGCCAACCGCTGGCTGCTGACCGACCTGCTGCGCCAGCAGTGGGGCTTCAAGGGGCTGACCATCAGCGACCATGGCGCGGTGAAGGAACTGATCAAGCACGGCCTCGCCGGCAACGAGCGGGACGCCACGCGCCTGGCGATCCAGGCCGGTGTCGACATGAACATGAACGACGATCTCTACTCGACCTGGCTGCCGAAGCTGCTGGCGGCCGGCGAGATCGACCAGGCCGACATCGATCGCGCCTGCCGCGACGTGCTGGCGGCGAAGTACGACCTCGGCCTGTTCGCCGATCCCTACCGGCGCCTGGGCAAGCCGGACGACCCGCCGTTCGACACCAACGCCGAGAGCCGCCTGCACCGCCAGGCCGCCCGCGAGGTGGCTCGCGAAGGACTGGTCCTGCTGAAGAACCGCGACGGCCTGCTGCCGCTGAAGAAGCAGGGGCGGATCGCGGTGATCGGCCCGCTGGCCAAGAGCCAGCGCGACGTCATCGGCAGTTGGTCGGCAGCCGGCGTGCCACGCCAGGCGGTAACCGTCTACCAGGGCCTGGCCAATGCCGTCGGCGAGCGTGCCACCCTGCTCTACGCCAAGGGTGCCAACGTCAGTGGCGACCAGGCGATCCTCGACTACCTGAACAGCTACAACCCGGAAGTCGAGGTCGATCCGCGCTCCGCCGAGGCGATGCTCGAGGAGGCCTTGCGCACCGCGCGCGACGCCGACCTGGTGGTCGCCGTGGTCGGCGAATCGCAGGGCATGGCCCACGAGGCCTCCAGTCGCACCGACCTGCGCATCCCGGCCAGCCAGCGGCGGCTGCTGAAGGCACTGAAGGCCACCGGCAAGCCGCTGGTGCTGGTGCTGATGAACGGCCGACCGCTGTCGCTGGGCTGGGAGCAGGAAAACGCCGACGCGATCCTGGAAACCTGGTTCAGTGGCACCGAAGGCGGCAATGCCATCGCCGACGTGCTGTTCGGCGAGCACAACCCCAGCGGCAAGCTGACCATGTCCTTCCCGCGCTCGGTGGGCCAGGTACCGGTCTACTACAACCACCTGAACACCGGCCGGCCGATGGACCACGACAACCCCGGCAAATACACCTCGCGCTATTTCGACGAAGCCAACGGCCCGCTCTACCCGTTCGGCTACGGCCTCAGCTACACCGAGTTCAGTCTCTCGCCCCTGCGCCTGTCCAGCGAACGGCTGGCCCGCGGCGACACCCTGGAAGCGCGGGTCACGCTCAGCAACAGCGGCAAGCGCGCCGGCGCCACGGTGGTCCAGCTTTACCTGCAGGACCCGGTCGCCAGCCTCAGCCGTCCAGTGAAGGAACTGCGCGGGTTCCGCAAGGTGATGCTGGAGCCCGGCGAATCGCGGGAGATCGTCTTCCGCCTCGGCGAGGCGGACCTGAAGTTCTACGACAGCCAGCTCAGGCACACGGCCGAGCCAGGCGAGTTCAAGGTCTTCGTCGGCCTGGACTCGGCGCAAACCGAAAGCCGCAGCTTCACCCTGCTCTGAAGGCGCCGACCGCACCGCCAGCGTCGCCGCCGCGGGCGAACGGCAGCGCCTCAGCCCTCGGCCCGGAGCCAATACCCGGGCCGGGGGCGGCGCCTGGTTCCCTCAACCGGCGTCCCCTTCCTCCTCGCCGCTCCGCGCCACGCCCTCCGTCAATGCGGCCTGCAACGCCGCCAACTGGCTGTCGAGCGATGCGTCGATGATCCCGATCTCGGTTTCCAGGATGCAACCGCCCTGGTCCAGCCGGGCATCGCCGACCACTTCCAGGTAGCCCACCTCGGGGAAATCCTTGAGCACCCGGGCGACCTGCTCGCGCACCGCGACCAGCTGTTCCGGCTGGACGTGCAGGATCACCTGCTTCTGGTTGCTCACCAATGCCAGTGCCTCGCGCGTGGCCGCCAGGGTCAGCTCGACAGCGTCGTAGTGGCGCAACACCTTGCGCACCGCCTGCAGCACCACCTCGCCAAGCTGGCGATCGACCTGCCGGTAGTAGCGATTGCAGCGCAGTAGCGTTTCCTGGATCAGCCCGGCCTGGCGCAGACGCGCCTCCTCCAATCCGGCCTCCCAGCCCAGGCGCTTCTGCTCCTGGTAAACCTCGTGGGCCTCGCGCTCGATTTCGGCGGCACGCTCGCGTGCCGCTTCCACCAGGCGGTTGGCGCTGAGGTAGTCCTGGTAGTCGCGGGCGCGCAACAGGGCCTGCCCGGGGGCCAGCCGTACGCGACTGGCGTCTAGTTCAACAAATGGAAGCATTCATCGCTCGCTTGTCGGGCGACCTTCAGGCACAGGGTCCGCGCCAGGGATCGCCGTTGTTCGTCGAAGGTCCAGTCCGCCGGGGCCGGCATGGCCTCCAGGCGCAGGCGCAGGCGCCGCGAGAAACCGCAGTCGGCATCGCTACAGGCGGCCAGCCAGAAAGCCAGGCCGCAGCGCCGGAAATAGCCGTCTTCCGGGTTTTCCGGCAAGGCCCGCTGCCAGCCGGGCGGCCAGCGACCGATGAGCAGGTCGAGCTGCTCCAGGCAGAAGCGCTGGCCCTGTTCGCCGATCTGCGCGCGGATGCGCCGTACCCGCGCACCGTCCAGCACCTGCCGCAAGGCCTGGCCGTGCAGCAGCGCGCCGAGCCAGCCCAGGGTCCGTTCCAGCGCCGCCTGCGGGTAAAGGGCCAGCCCGCCCAGTTGCGCGGGCATGCGGAACGCGCAGTCCAGTTCCAGCTGCTCCAGCAGCCAGGCGTTGAGAACGCTCTGTCGCCGCCAGTCCGGCAGCGCCGGCAGCAACCGCAGCAATACCGCGGGCAAGTGCGACTCGTGGATGTAGCGGGCCGGGCAGAAGCGCAACTGGTAGGCCGTCAATGGCATCGCGCCGCTCAGCCCCGTTGCCGGTGCCAGAAGAACTGCGCCAGGTTGCTCGCCAGCAGCAACGCCAGCAGCAGGCCGAACAGACCGAGCAGGCGTCCGCGCGAGTGCTCCGCCACCTGGATCGAGAAGACACTCTCGAAGCGTGGCGCCAGCGGGACCTGGCGGACCCCGGCCGACGGCACCAGCACCACGCTGATGCGGTCGTAGCTGAGGCCTTCGATGCCGTTGTTCACCAGTTGCTTGATCTGCGGCACGTAGGCATCCAGTTGCACGTCGGCGGCGTGCTTGATGAACACCGAGGCCGATGCCGGCGAGGACTTCCTGCCCAGTCCGTCGCGCTCCTCGGGCAGCACCACATGGACCCGCGCCACCAGCACGCCATCGATCTCGGAAAGGGTATGGGAAATCTCCTGGGCCTTGGCGTAGTTGAGCCGCGCGCGCTCTTCGATGGGCGAGGAAATCAGCCCGTCCTTGGGAAACACATCCTTCAGCGTGGAGAAGTTCTCCCGCGGATAGCCCTTGCGCTTGAGCACCTCCACCGCCTCGGCGATATCCGATTCCTCCACCAGCAGGCGCACGGTGCCATCCTTGTCCGCCTGCTTGTCCGCGGAAACGCCCTCCGAACGCAACAGCGCCAGCATCTCGTTACCTTCCTTCTGGCTGATCCCGGTATAGAGTTCGACCTTGCACCCGCCCAACGCCAGGACCAGCGCCAGGAGCGCCATGCGCGACAGACCTTTCACCGTTCGCCTCATTGGGTCTTCATCAGGGTTTCGACGTTCTGGCTCATGCGCCCGACGGTCTTGGCGATCAGCTCTTCCTGCATGGTGATGCGCATCAGCGACCACTGCATCTGCATCAGGCTGTTGGGATCGTCGCCGGGCGTCGACAGCTCCACCTGCAACTCCTGCTTGGCCTGGCTGAAACGCTCCCTGATCTGCCCCAGTTCGCTGAGCAGGTCGCCGCCCAGGCTGCCGGCACCGCCCATCGCCCGTTCGAACTCGGCGACGTGGGCCGCGCCGGCCGGGCCGCCGGAGAGTTCTTCGAGACTGGTGATCTGCGCCTGGGCGCCCATCCGAGAGATATCCATCATGACTCCAGGTCGAGTTTGTGGCTGTTGCGCACGAGGTTGTCGAGCATGCCGTTGAGCGGGATCAGCACCTGCAATTCGCGACGCGCCAGTTGCGCCAGGTATTCGCCGCCCGGCGCATGCTCGACTGCACCGAGCAACTGGAGGAGAAAGGTTTGCTGCTGGCGCCCCAGCGGCAGTTCCGCACGGAGCATCGCCTTCAGCTCCAGGCGGTCCGCCTCCAACCCTTGCAGCGGCTGGGCAAAGCGCTGCAGCAGGCGCTCGCCGAGAGCGCCGTTCTCCAACCCGGCCAGGCGGCGTCCGGCCGCCGGCGGCTCGCCGCCGAGGGCCTGCTCGAAAGCCAGCACCTGATCGACAGCCGGCAGGTTCGCCGCCTTTGGACTGGCCGACGGATAGACGGCGAATCCCGGTGGCGTGTCGATGCGGCTCATGTCCGCACCTGGGCGCGCATGCCGGCGGCGAAGTCGGCCAGGGCAGGATCGCTGCTGCCGCCCAGCCCGGCCAGCCTGCGGTCCAGCGCGGCGCCCAGCCCCAGGTGCCACTCGCACAAGGCGAACCAGGGCTCCAGCGCCGGCCAGGGATTGCCATGGGCGAAGACCAGGGCCTCCTGATAGCGCCCCTGGTTGGCCAGGCTGGAAATCCGGATCAGCCGTGCCGCTTCGTCCTGTCCGAGGCGCTCCAGCCACTCGGCGATGCACAGCGCCTCTTCGTGGCAGTGCTGCCCGCTGCCGGCCAGCGCCAGTTCCGCCAATTCGCGTATCAGTGAAGTGTCCATGTTCAGATCTTCTGCAGGATGCCTTGCATCAGGTCGCGCAGCGCCCGGGTCACCGTCGAGTTGATGTTGTAGATGACCGACCACTTGTTGATCTTGTGTTGCAGCTCGGCCAGCAGCGCCGGGTTGTCGGCATTGTCGGTCCCCTGCAAGGCCTTGATCGCGTCGTTGACGTCCTTGTTCGCTGCGTTGGCCTGCTCCTTCAGGGCATTGGCCACGGTATCGAGGGTATTCCCCGGGTTGGGGTTGAATATCTGCGCCATGCTTAGTCCTCTGTGAGCTGCGAAAGAATGCCGAGACCGCCTTCGAGGGCCCGGGCCTGCTGTTGCAGGAATTGAAAGCGCTCCGGGCCGGCGCCTCTGGCCAGTTCCCGGCGACACTCCGCCAGCGCCGCCTGCAGACGCTGCCGGAGCGCTGCGGCATGCGTGCCGTCAGCGACCGACAGTCGCGTTTCCAAGGCTGTCATCATGGAGCACCTCCCCTTTGAGATTGATGATGAAACGCTGCTTGCCGCGGGCCACCAGGATCGACTCCGGCTCGATGGCGAGGATTCGCACACCGCGGGATGTCGAGGCGCCCACCGGGTATTTCTGGCCGTCGCCGAGCACTACATAGGGCACCCGCCCCAGCGACACCGAGCGCACCGTGAACTCCAGTTCGTCGCCGCTGGCGCGCTTGCCGCGACTGAGCAGCTCCAGGCTCGGGCGGTTACCGAACTCCTGCTGGAACTCGCGCTGCAGGCGGTAGAAGGCGCTGAGCTGGACCTCGTCGAGCGTACCGCTCAGCTCGATGCGCTCGCCGCGCTCGCGGAAACTCAGTTGCCGGTCGAGGCCGGCGTCCGCCAGCAGGCGCTCGAGGCGGCGCAGGTGCGAGCCGGCCACCCGGACCTGGTTTTCCACCCCGAGCAGGCCCGGCACCTCGGACTCCAGCAATGCGTCGATCCGCGCCCAGCGTTCGTCCTGTTCCGCCAGTTCGCCGTTGAGCCGGACCCAGCCAGGCTTGTCCGCGTTGCTGCTGAGGATCTGCCGATAGCCGAATTTCTGCAGGATGAAATCCACGCCCTGGCGAATGTCTTCCATGCTCCGTGCTTCCAGTCGGTAGTCCACGCCGCTGCCATCGAGGTAGCGCTGCAGCGCCAGGCGCCGAGCGTTGTCCTCCAGGTAGCCGCCGAGCAGGAGACTGTCGCCCTGGCGCTGCACATCCACCTCGCTCATGCCCTGCTCGCGCAGGTAGGCGCGCACCCTCGCCAGGGGCTCCTCGCCGGCCATGCCGTGCTGGCGGGCCGACCAGGGTTCGACGAGCATGCCCAGCAGGCACAGGGCCAGCGCCAGGCTGATGCCGAGCAGCCAGGCCCCGCCGGCACGGGCGGACGGCTTGCGGCGCACTGGCGCGGTCTGCGCCTCGACTTCGGGGAAACGCTCGGGAAAACGCCGCTGCGGGTCGCAGAATGCCCAGCGCAGCGGGCCGCAGGTCTGCCCGGCAAGCGCCTGCAGGATCGCTCCGGCGACTTGCGCCTGGCCGTCCTGGCGAGGCTCGCAGCCCTCCGCCCACTCCAGCAGGCGCACGCCCTGGGCATCGACCTCGAGCACCAGGTGGACTGCCGCGATGCCCTCGTCGAGCAACACCAGGTCGGCCTGCAACGGATCGCTGCCAAGCGCCACCCGGCCCTCTCCGAGCGGGACTTCGGCGCCCTGGTTCAGCCCGCTGTAGAAGCGGATCTTCCAGGCCATGCTAATTCCCGCGCTCCGCGCCGACGCACCAGGCGCCGTCCTTGGGACAGGCGCCGTCGGTCACCCGCCAGCCCTCCTGCGCACCCATCCGGCAGGGCGTGAGGAACGAACCCTGCCCGGCCTGGCGCAAGCGCTCCTGTTCGGCCCTGGCCGGCGCCAGCGCCTGGCAGCGGGCGCTACCGAGCAGCTTGCGCAACGACAGGCTCTGGTTCGACAACTCGTCGATTTCAAGCAGGCCGCCGCGCAGGTCGCGACGGTTGTTCAGCGCCAGGTAATGGCCGACGCCATCGTCGATCAGCCGAGGCTCGATGAGGAACAGCCGCACCGAGCGGCGCACGGTGTCCGCGGTAGTGCGGAACAGCGCGCCGAGATAGGGAATGTCGCCGAGCCAGGGTACCTTGCGCTGGCTCTGGCTCAGTTCGTCGCGGTAGATGCCGCCGATCAGCAGGCTCTGGCCATGGCCCACGCGGGCGATGGTATCGATCACCGTGCGGTTGATCGTGGGGATCTTGTCCAGGCCGGCGCTGTTGGGTTTCTGGCTGCCGTCCTCGATGTGCAGGCTGAGGCTGATCTCCGGCGTATCGCCGAGAGTCACCACTCGCGGCGTCATTTTCAGCATGGTGCCGTAGGTGATCGCCTTCAGCTCGGCCACCCGCTCGCCCGTGACCCGCACATAGTAGGTTTCGCTCTGGTCGAGCACCGCCTGGGTATTCTCCTGGGTCAGCAGGGTCGGCCGGGATCCGATCTGCGCCTGCCCCTGGCTCTGCAACAGGGTGACCTTGGCCAGCAGGAAATCCAGCCCGCGACTGTCCACCAGGCTGCCGACCGCCCCGTTACCGGCGCCGCCGCCCTCCTCGCTATCCTGGCCGGTGGTGCGGATCTGGATCGACTTGTTGTTGCCCAGGCGAATCCCGGCGCTCCAGTCGACGCCCAGCTGGGCGAGGTTCTCGGCATTGATGTCGATGATCGACAAGCCGACCTCGATCCGCGCCGAGGGCCGGTCGAGGGCTTCGATCAGGCGGCGATACATGGGCAACCGGTCCTTGTGGTCGCGCACCACCACCGCGTTCAGCGACGGTTCCGCCTGGACCACCGCATGGCTCGATTGCGGTCCCGGGCGCAGCTTGCCCGGCTCGTCCCCCACCGCAACCACGTTGGCATCGCTGAGCACCCGCGAGAGGATGCTGGCGATGCCCGGCGCCTCGATCTCGTCGTCGCGGTACTCGATCTTGCGGTCCTCGGCGACCGCATAGCGCAGCGGGAAGATCTCCACGCTGAGGTCGCCGGTCTTTTCGCTGCGCAGGGTGTATTGCTGCTCCAGCACCTGGGCGGTCTGCTCGACCAGTTCGAGATAGCGCCCCGGACCGGACACGTGCACCAGCCGCCCGGAAGGGTCGGCACGCCAGCCGAAGCGCGGTTCCCAGATGCCGGCGGCGGTCAGCGCGCGCTTCAGCTCGGCCTCGCCGACCTGCTCCAGCCTCACCAGCCGCGATTGCATCTCGGTGGTCTTGAATACGTACAGCACGGTGCCGTCGTAGTACCAGCCGAGGTTGTAGAGGGAGGCCATCAACTGCAGGAAGGCCTGCGGGCTTTCCAGGTCGAAGCGACCACTGACCTGGTCGTTGACCTTGTCGCTGACGATCACCGAGGCATCGTAGTTGGCGCCGAAGTTGGCCAGCACGTCGCGCAGGCTTTCGCCCTGCGCCACATAGTCGTAAGGCAGGCTGGGCCAGTCCAGCGGCTGCGCGCGCAAGACCGCGCCAGGCAGCAGCGCCAGCAGTCCGCCGATCAGCAGGCGGCGCATCAGGGACGCCACACCGGAACCTGCGGCGGCAACCCGCGGGGCAGCGGCTCCAGCTCCGGCGCCAGCGCCTCGAGCAGCCCCACCTGGGCGGCCAGGGCCCGTTCGAGTCGCTCGGGATCGAGGCCATCGAGGCCCAGCCGCGCCTGCAACAGCAGGCGCCCGTCCGCATCCAGGACGATGGCCTGGGGATAGCGCCGGCTCCAACTGGCGACCCGCGACAACAGCGCCCGCAGCAACCCCTGCTGGTCGCGCTGCGGGTCCAGGGGGGCGTGCTCCAGCGGGCTTTCCAGCAGCAGGTCGTCGCCCTGGCGCAGCAACAGGACGCTCTGTCCGTCGATGCGCAGGTGGTACGAACCCGTCCGATCGGCAACAAAGGGCCCTTGGCCCAGGCGAGTGGCCAATCCGCTCAACAGATGATCCATGATTCCTCGGTAGGGCCGGCTTTCGCCGGCCGCTCAGCTCTGCCAGTAGAAGTGATCCTGTGCCTGGCACAGGTTGCGTTCGTGCAGCCAGGCCTGGACGGCGTCCGCCGCGCCGACGTCGTCGTCCAGCCGGCAGAGAGGTTGCCAGAGGCATTCGAGGACCTCGGGGATCGGCTCGAAGCCGGCCAGCCCGCCGCTGGCGAGCAGCGTCGCCATGCCCCGCTGCCAGTTCGGCCAGGCGCTCTTCGCCAGTGCCGAAGCCGTCTCCAGCTTGCCGGCCAGTTCGGCCACCTGTTCCTGGGTGCGCGCCTGGCACTTGGCGACCCTGGCCAGTTCCTCGCGGGCCTGCTCCGGCTCCAGCTCGGCCACGCGGGACCAGAATTCGGACTTGATTCGCAGTTGCCGGGACTGGGTTTCCAGCTCCACAAGCGACAGGCGCCAGCCGGGGATCGCCTGGTCGAGCAGGCTTTCCCACCAGCCATAGACCGGCAGCAGGACCCAATCGATCATCGACTGCGGCACGGCGAGGTTGACCCGGTCGCCCAGTTCGGCGCACCAGCCGTCGTCGTCCTGCGCCGCGCAGAGGAGAATCTGCCGCACCTCTTCGCGCCCCAGTGCCAGGCCGCGCGCCAGGCGCTGCTGCAACCATTCGCAGCGGAACAGTTGCTCCAGCCGCAGGCGCGGCAGCATCCGCTGCAGCAACGCCAGTTGCCGCGCACTGATGATTCCGGACTCACGATACAAACTGCTCGATGCGTAACCCGGCACCCGACCCCGCGAGCGGGCGTCCGAGCCCACCACGGATACCCGCCTGCCGGCGAACACCGCTTCTCGGGAGTACTGCTTATCGTCTTCCTGCTCCATTCTCTGCCTTGGCTTCCTCACTACATTGCGCGCTCGTCAGAGCCTGCAATTTGGGCCGATTCTACTCATGCAGCCGCTACCGGGCTTTCAAAAAACGTCAGTTATTTTTAGCCCGGCATTCGTCCTTCCCCTGCCGCGAGCGGCTCGGTGTGCAGCCGAAACGGCGGCGATAGCTCTGGGTGAAATAGGACTGGCTGGAAAAGCCCGCCTCCATGGCGATGTCGACGATGCTCATGTCGCTGTTGAGCAGCAACTGATGGGCATAGAGGATTCTCCGCTCGCTGATCCAGGCGCGCGGCGAAACCCCGTAGACACTGCCGAACAGCTCCTTGAAGGTGGTCAGCCCCATGCCGAACTCGCGGGAGAAGTCGGACAGCTTCCACTCGTTGAGGTAGTGCTTCTCCATGAATAGCTGCAGACGCTCGACATGCCGGTTGCTCAGTTGCCGCAGGACCGACATCAGCAGCGGCCCCTGCGGACTGAACGCGAAGAGCATCAGCAACTCCTCGATCTTCAGGCAGGCGAGCATCGGCGGATGCTCATGCACAAGCAATTCCTTCAACCCCTTGACGCAACCGGCCAGCAGAGGCGTGGCAGCGAACGCGATGATGCCCGGCACGGGCTCGTCGCAACGCTCGACTTCACTCAACAGCGCGCCGAAGCGCTGGACGAAGCCTTGTAGAAACTGGGCAGATAATGGAATCCAGAGTATTCGGCTGTCCTTTCCCTTGGTACTTACGACATAGCTTCCGCGGCGGACGAAAAGCAACTCGCCAGGCGCCAGGCAAAAAGTGGAATCGATGTCCTGGACGGTCAGTTCGCCCTCGAGCAGAACATATACGCCCTCTTCCTTGTTTACCCTGTATTCGAAAGTTGGAATGTTCCAATGACAAGACGTTATCTGCTTTCGGCCAAGAGATTTGGCTCCTTGCATATTATAAGAACCCCAACACTTCCCGTCGTACCTTGAATGCCCCGCCTAGCGGAGAGGCATGAATACGCTCCGTTTTATTGATTTTCAAAGCCATGAGCACGGAGTCGATTTTATAATAATCAGGATTATCCGACGTGCGCTGATTCGCAGAGCGAGTCGGCTTCCGCCAATTAATCCAGCCTTCTTTAGAAGCGGAACAAAAGTACCAGTTTTATTATTCGAGGCCTTCCCTGACAACGAACGAGACTTGCACTTCTTTAATCTCCATACGCACTTTCCGAAACAGCAGGCAATGTATCAATCGTTGCCAGATCTTTCTTCCGGGCGAGCGGCCGTACAATTCGGAAAACAGTCGCGCCGAACCAGCCGGACCCGCTCATCGACGCCCGCCGCCACCCGCTGCCAGGCGCTCGCCTGGACCGCCGCGACGCCCACCCAGGAAAGCTCGGTGCGTAGGTACAATGCCTCGCCCTCCAACCTGTCGACCTCCAGATCGAACGCATAGCGCAACGGCAACCCGGACACCCGGTAGCGCCGCTCGGCAATCGTTTGCATCCCTCCCTGAACGACGGCATACAGGCGCAGCCTGAGTTGCGCCTGGCGCGCCTGCAGGGAAACGCCGCCCACCGAACCGCCCACCGTCACCTTCGGCGACATCGGCGCGGGCTGGCTGACGCAACCGCCGAGCAGCAACGCCAGCGGCAACAGCATCCAGCACCTCACCTGCGCCGGACCGTGCGCGCCTCCAGCGGCGTGCCGTCGCCGTCGGCGAGGCGCTGCAAGGCCTGCTCGCTGCGCGGATCGCCAGCCACGTTGCGCGCCAGCCAGCGCGCCAGCCCGGCCACGCTGGAACGGTCGTCGCCGCGAACGGCCGCGCGGGTCACCGAACGCCCCTCGAAATGCCCCACCGTCTCGGCTCCTGCGTCTTGGGACGGCTGCACCGGCGAAATCGATTCGATTTTCATGGAGCCACTCAAACCCTCATGCCGACCGCAGCGACCGCCTCGCGATCGCTGTCGCACGGCAGCAGGCGCTGCCAGAACTCGGCGTGGTCGAGCAGGTTGGCCAGGGTCGCCTCGAAGCATTCGAGGGTCAGTTGCGCTGCGAGAATCTGCGCATACAACTGGACCTTGCCGGTCAGCTCGTCGAAGCCGAAATGCAGATCGAAACGGTGCCAATGGCGGTTGAAGCTGGCGAGCTGGCGAAAGATCCCCTCGCCCAGCACATCGATGCCCGCCACATCGGCCTCCAGCAACAGACGCTCGCGCTCGGCGAGCAGCAACAGGGTGACGCCCACCTGTTCGTCGAACAGCAGGCTCGCCATGCCCTCTTCGTCGAGGGACAGGGAAGGCAAACCGATACGGCCTGCGAACTCGGCAAGCAGTCGGTTGACCTTGCTCGTTAAATCCATGGGGGCGCCTCCTAAAGCTCAGCGCATGCTAGCACCGGGCTATGCATCGCTTTTGTCACTGAGAGACTTTTCTTTTAAGAAAAAAGCCACATCGCTGTGGCCTTTTCCTCCCGCGCGGAGACGGCTCAGACCACTCCGGCCGCCGCACGCCAGGCCTGGTTATGGCTCTGGGTGTACTGCTGGATGAGCTGCAGGACGTCCTTCATGAAGCCGGCATCGAAGCTCATCTGGTCCTCGACCTTCTGCTTCTGGCTCTGCCCGATGGTGGCGTTGACCTCCTCTTCCCGGGCGCTCGCCTGCGACTCGCCCTGGCGCACCTGGACCGAGGCGTTGGCCATCTGGACGAAGGACTGGATCACCGTGTTGGCCACCTGCAGGGCGCCGTTGCGGCTCTCGAAGGCACGGCCCGCCGCGCGCAACGCCACACTGTCCTGCGCCTGGTCCGCCGCCCAGACCTTGCCGACGATCTTGCGATCCTCATCGGAGGTCTTGCCCAGCGCCTGCATCTTCGCGTCGATCAGTTCGTTGCGCCCATCGATGTTCTTCTGCAGGGTCTTCTCCTGGCTGATGGCCTTGCCGTTCTTCAACGCGCCGAGACTGCCGACCACTGCCGAGGCCAACGCGCCGACGCCGGCGATCACCGCCATGGCGATCATCAGCGTGGCGCCGCTGCGCATCTCGTCCACCTGCGCCTTCTGCGCATGGATGATCGCCTGGTTCTCGTTGTCGCGCTGGAGCACGCCCAGCTCGCGCGCCTTCTGCGCGATGCGGAAGAGAATCAGCAGAAGCTCGACGCTGCTGTCCAACTCGCTGCCGGCCGCTTCCATGCGCACCGGGTCGAGCGCCTGGCGCGGAGCGTTCAGCTCGACCCGGTCGGCCCGCGTGGCCGGCGCCTGCGCCAGTTCCGCAGCCGCTTGCGGCGTGCCGACGGAACGCCCGGCAGCGCCGGGAGCGATCGGCTCGGAGGGGATCGCGGCCTGGGTAGCCGCCAGGGAATATTGCGTATCGATCATGTGACGCCTCCTCAGATCGCTGCCGGTCGGCTGGACAGGTTGTGCAGGGTTTCACCCTTGGCCTGGAGCATGGCGAAGATCCGCTCCATGATTTCCTGGAATGCTTCCAGCATGCGGCTCAGCTCTTCCTTCAGGCGCTCGATCACGCCCTGCAGGGTGGTCAGGTCGGCACGCGATTCCTGCACGTCGGCCTGGCGGTTCGCGGCCTTCGCCTGGAATCCCGAATGAGTGGCCTGGGCCGCGCCGTTGGCGACGTCCAGGGTCAGGTCGGAAACCTGCACGCCGAGTTTCAGCGAGTGCGACAGCGATTGGCCGGCCAAACTGCCGAACTTGCCGCCCAGGTCGGCGACCTTGCTCGCCAGGCTGGCGGTCATCTCGGCCGCCTTGCCGCCGATCTTCGCGCCCAGCTTGGCCAGCCCGCCGACCGCTGAGCCGCCGAAGCTGACCACCGCCGCCAGCAGCGCGACGGCGATCTCGATACCCATCAGTGCCGGGCCGAGCTTTTCCATCACTTCCTTGCTGATCAATCCGTCCGCGGCTGCCTGCTGTACCGACTGGGAGACCACTCCCATGACACCGCCCGCGATCATCAGTGCACCCGCGGCCGCGCCGACGCCGGTTGCCACCATGATTGCGCCGACGATGATCGAAGCTATTGCACTGATCCAACCAAAGATTTTGGCTGCCAGACCGGACTTCTGGGCTTCTTTCGCGGCTTCTTCCGATTCCCTGATCTTCTGCTGGTTGTCTTCCATCTTCTGCAGGTTCTGCTTTCGCGCCTGCTCGATTTCGGTCAGCTTGAGTTTCTTCTGCTGGTTCTCGACTTCGCCGGTGATTTTCGCCAGCTCGATCTCGAACGCCTGCGGCGACATCAGGCCGGCGGACAACAGCGTCGAAGCGCCGGCCAGCACAACCTGCCGCGCCAGTCCGGCATCCTCGCCCACTGCTTGCACCAGGCTGGCGATCTCCGCACGATTGGCGACCTCCAGGCGCTGCTGGCTGGCTGCGGACGGCGGCGTCAGCGCCACCCCCGTGCCGCTCGCGGAAGCCGCGGCCGGCGCCGCCAGGCGCTCCACCCGCAGACTCTCGACATCCCTCGCGACCGGCCTGCCGAGCGCCGGGATATCCCCGGCGTCGGCCACCCCGTAGGGCAGTCCGGCGCGTTCAAGCGTTATCGGATTCATATGCTCGATCCTTTCTCGCGGTTACGGCTTCCAACATGGCGCCGGCACGCGCGGCCAGGGCCTCGTGCGCCGGCTGTGCCGCGGCCAGGGCCCGGGCCGAGTAGAAGCCACTCTCGGCTCCGTCGAGATCACCCAGTTGCAGGTGGCACTCGGCGGCATGGAAGGGAAAGCGCGGCTCGTTGATGTCCATCAGCGCGCCGTAGCTGTAGCTCTGCAGGGCCTGTTCATAGAGACCGAGGGACTGGCGGCAGGCGCCCAGGCCGAGAAAGTAGCGGGCGTCGTAGTGGTCGAGCATGCACAGTGCCTGGAAGATCTTCTGCGCGTCGTCCCACTTGCCCGCCTGGTACTGGTTGAAGCCCAGCGCATAGAGCTGCTCCAGGGTGTCCTCGCTGAGTCCGCGAAGCATCGCCAGGGTGCCGCCGTCGCGCAGGAAGGCCTCCAGCGCCTGTTGCTGGTCGGTGTCGGAAGGGGTCGCTTGCTGGTTCATGGATACCTCTAGATCGCGCTGAGAATGTCGCGCAGGACGCTGTCGTATTTCTGGATGAAGCGGTTGAGCGCCTCGACCGCCGAGTTGTAGCGGGAGCTGGTGTCGTTGAGCAGGGTGGTCTTCTCGTTGACCTTGTCGTTCAGCGGACGCGAGCGGTCGCTCACCGTGGTGGCGAAATTGCCGACCGGGTTGTTGTCCTTCTCGAAGGGGTACTCATCCCTGAGGCCCTTGAGTTCCCCGCTCTGCTTCGGCGAGCCGCTGAGAAAATCCTTGATCGACAGCTTGCCGCTGAAGGTATCCAGATTGCTCAGCAGCGCATACTCGGGGCTGTCCTTCCACCTGGGATCGCCGACGGCATAGCCATAGAGCGTGGGGTCGACCAGATCGATACCGCCAGCGTCGATCCTGATGCCCTGCTTGGCCGACAGCGCGGCGTTGATCTGCGACTGGATCACGCTGTAGACCTTCAACTCCGCGGTCAGCGCCTTGAGCTCGTCGAGCAGCGCCTTGCGCTTGCCGTCCTGGGTCTGCAGGACATCCTTGTAGACACCGATGACATCCTCGTCGAGACGGCCGTGCAGGCTGAAATAGGCCGACACCAGGAACTCGCGCAAATCCCACTGCGCACCGGGCTGCCGACGTGCCTGCAGGACTTCGCGGAGTACCTCGAGGCCCTGCCCCGGAGGCGCGGACGGATTGGCCGCGAGCAACCAGGCGAGCGCCTTGAGCACTTGCGCCTCGCTCAGCGGCTGGCCGGCGTGGGCCAGCACGATCCGCTCGCTGCGCAACAAGGCCATCAGTTCCTCCTGCTCGGCACTGGCAGGCGCCGCCGGCGCGGCCAGGAGTTCGTCCAGGAACAGCTCGCGACCGGCATTAAAGTTTCTGACTTCCATCGTGATTCCTCAGATCAACAAGCCACGCATCGGCGTCGGACGCCGCGGCCGGGTACCCTGCTCGCCCTGCGTCGGCTGGGAACTGCGCATGCGCCGCAGTTCGGCCAGCAGCTCCTCTTCGGCGGCTCGCGCCAGCTCTCGCTCCGGCGCCTGGAACAGCAGCTCGCCGGCGTCCGCGGCAAGCCCCAGGCCTTGCCACATTTCCGCCAGCAGGCGGCCGCGTTCCTCGCTGTCGCGAATCGCCAGTTCGGCGGCCTGGACGGTCGCCCGCAGGGTGTCTTCGGTGTATTCGTTCATGTCGCCCATGGTAGGGATCGACGTCGCCGGAGCCTGTCAGGCACGGTCGGGTTTTTGTCGTTTTCGCAGGCTTCGCTGCGTCACCACCCGCCCGGCCTCCAGCTCGAACCAGCCGTCGGCGGGCTCGGCGGCGCCGGTCCAGCGGCGATAGAAGCGCGCCATGCGCTCGCCAGGCAGCGGGCTGCCGGCCAGCGCCAGGACCTTGCCGTAGAGACGCTGGCGCGGCCCCAGCGTATCGAGCGTGGCCTCCGCCAGCAGGTACAGCGCGGCGAATGGATTGGCCAATCCGCTGCGCGCCTGCCGCCGACGCAACATCACGATCCAGACCCGCTCGCCGTCGCAGCGCCAGGCCAGTTCGCAGCCATGGGCCAGGACCTGCCAACCGAGCGCGATCGAGGTGTCGCGCAGGCAATGCGGACGCACCGCCAGGCCGCGGGCGAGAAACCAGGGAATCAGCGGATCGGCGCTCACAACACGATCCTGCCAAGCGGCTGGATGTTGATCTGCTGGGTCAGCTCCTGGTAGGACAGCACCGGCAGCCCGGCATAGTCGCTCTCCACCAGCTTGCGCACGTAGCGGCGGATATCCATGGAAACGATCAGCACCGGCCGGTTCTGCATCTGCGCGAGATCGCCGACGGTCTGCCGCACGCGCTCGAGGAAGGCCTGGGTTATCGCCGGGTCGAGGGCCAGGTAGCTGCCGGCGCTGGTCTGGCGGATGCCACCGCGGATCTGCTCCTCCACCGCCTGGTCCAGCAGGTAGGCGGGAAGGATATTGTTGCCGCTGGAGTACTTGTAGCAGATGTAGCGCTTGAGGCTGCTGCGGATGTACTCGGTGAGCTGCACCACGTCCTTCTCCTTCTGCCCCCACTCCACCATCGCCTCGAGGATCGCCCGCATGTTGCGGATCGAGATGTCCTCGCCGACCAGGCGCTGGAGAATCTCGGTCATCCGCTGCAGGGGAACGATCCGCTGTGCCTCCTTCACCAGCTCGCCGTAACCCTGCTCCATCTGCTCCAGCAGGTAGCGCGTCTCCTGGATGCCGATGAAATCCTCGGCGTACTCCCGCAGCACATGGGACAGGTGCCAGGTGAGCACCTGCTCCAGGCCCAGGCAGGCACAGCCGGAACGCTCCAGGCGATCCTGATGCGCCTGCTCCACCCAGCTCGCTTCCTCTCCCGGCACCTGCAGCTCCGCCGGCTCGTGGGGGACCGCGAGCAATTCCAGCTGCGCGGCGCGTTCGCGCACCAGCAACCAGCCCGGCCGCAGGCATCCGCGCGCGACCGGGACCTCCTGTAGCTGCACCAGGTATTCGCCATCGCCCATCGCTTCGTTGAAGCGCAAGTGGATACCCGGGAACGGCACGCCGAAATCCAGGTACAGCGCGCGTCGTACCCGCACCAGTTCCTCGTTCAGCGACATCGCCTCCAGACGTTCCTGGAGGCTGGCATCGACGTCGATCAGCAACGGCACGGTGAGGGCGAATTCTTCCTGCTCGGCGAGACGCCCGGCCTTCGGCTTGCCGCCGCCAGCCTTGCCGCGCGCCTTGGCCGATGGCGCTCCGGCGCCCTGCGCGAGCAGCGCCGGCAGGTCGCGGGAACCGGCGCTGGCCTGGAGCCGCTGGCGCCAGAGCATGAAGTAGCCGCCGCCGCCGACCAGCAGCGCGAGAGCCAGGAAGGTCAGGGTCGGGAAACCGGGAATCAGGCCGAACAGCACCAGCAACAGGCCGCCGATCAGCAGCGCCTTGGGCTGCGCCACCACCTGTTCGCCGATGTCGCTGCCGAGGTCCGCCGATTCGTCGGAAGACACCCGCGTGACGATGATCCCGGCGGTGATGGCGATCAGCAACGCCGGCACCTGCGAGACCATGCCATCGCCGACGGTCAGCACCGCGTACAGTTGCAGCGCGTCGGCGGTGCTCAGGCCCTTCTGCGTGACGCCGATGGCGATGCCGCCGAGGATGTTGACGACGATAATGATCAGCCCGGCGATGGCGTCGCCCTTGACGAATTTCATCGCGCCGTCCATAGAGCCGAACATCTGGCTTTCCTTTTCGATCACCGCGCGCCGCGCCCGCGCCTCGTTGACATCGATCACGCCGGCACGCATGTCGCCGTCGATGCTCATCTGCTTGCCCGGCATGGCATCCAGGGAAAAGCGCGCGCTGACCTCGGCGACCCGCTCGGCACCCTTGGTGATCACCAGGAACTGCACGATGGTGATGATCAGGAAGATGATGATGCCCACCACCAGGTTGCCGCCGACCACGAAGCTGCCGAAGGTGTTGACGATCTGCCCCGCGTCGGCCTGCAGCAGGATCATCCGCGTGGTGCTCACCGACAGCGCCAGGCGGAACAGCGTGGTGATCAGCAGCACTGCCGGGAACACCGAGAACTGCAACGGCGAGCCGATGTACACCGACATCATCAGCAGGACCACGGAGATGGTGATGTTGACGGCGATGAGGATGTCCAGCAGCAGCGGTGGCAACGGCAGCACCATCATGAACACCACCGCCAGCAGCAACACCACCAGCAGGATGTCCTTGCGCTCGCCGACCCGGCCGAGAAGCCCGCTCAGGTCGTTCATTCCCGCGCCTCCAGCTCCAGCGCCCGGGCGTGCGCGGCACGCGCCGCGTCGAGACGCCCGGCGAGCTGTTCGGCACGGCTCAGGCAACGCCACAGACCGGGCTCCTCCTCGCCATCCTCCTGCAACTGCCGGCACAGGCGCACGGCGGGCTCGCCGAGGCCTTGCTGGAGCAACGCCAGGAGCAAGGCGCGGCGCCCGTCGCGGCGCTCCGGCGCAACGCTCAGCAAGGCCTCCAGCAACACCTGGGCGCGTCGCGGCTGGCCGCATTGCAGGTGCAGCCAGCCCAGCATCAGCAACAGGCGCTGTTGCGTCGGTTTCAACGTCATCGATTCATACCTTGTGCAACAGGTTCAGGGCCATTTGCAGCAGTCGCTCGTCTTCGTCGCGCTCGCCGAGCAGGCAGGCCGCAGCCTGCAGGGCTGGCTGGCCGGGCAGCGTGAGGGCCAGGCGGAGATCGCGCAGCGCCTGGCGGAAGTCGCCGGGGCGCAGCAGGCCGTGGAACTCCAGCTGGGGCCGGGCGTAGTCGAACAGGCGCTGTTGCGCCTGCTGCGCGGGATACAGGCTGGCGACGTGGGTCTCGACCGGCCGGCCGTCGGGCGCCAGTAGATGGCGCTCCGGCAGGGGCGGCGCGAACGGCTCGGCATGCGCCAGGTCGAGTCGTTCGATGCCGATGTGCCAGGCACCGACCCGGCTCATGCGGCGAGCACTTCGCTGCGCGCCGAGCGCAGCGCCTGCAAGGCCTGGTGCAGCGTCGGGATGCCGACCTGCCGGGCTTCCAGGGTGATGCACAGCAGCAGGCGCGATTCGCCGCTCCAGGCGCAACGCAGCGGCAGGCTCCCGGCCGCGCGCGCATGGCACAGGCGCAACGCCCGCAGCGTTCCGCGATAGGCCTGGTGCCAGGCCAGGTCACAGGCCAGCCAGAGCGACAACTGTTCGCCATGGCGTTCCAGCTGCAAGGTGCCGCTGTCCTCGAAATCCAGTTGCACCACGCGCGCCAGCGGCGCCGGTACGCTCACCCGCAGGTCCTGGCAGAACTGCGCGACGGCCAGCTCAACCCAGTCCATGCTGCTGCTCCTCTTCGCGCTCGATCGCCAGGTCGAGTGCCATCTGGCAGGCATTCAAAAGATTCTGGCGCTGCTCGTCGTCGCCGAACACTTCGACCGGCAACAGGCGGTAGAGACGCTTCAGTTCGCGGAAGAAATGGATCTGCCGGGCGACGTCGGCCAGCGGCAACGGCTCGAGCAACGCCTGCACCTCGGCGACGCCGACCCAGCGCTTCTCGAGCAAGGCGATGACTGCGCCGGTCAATTCAGAAGGCCCGTATGCCATGGCCCCGCTCCCCTGCCACCAGCACCTGCCAGAGCGCCCCCACCTGCTCCGCCAGGCCGCCGAGCACGCGCAGCTTGTGCATGTCGCTCATGACCCGCTCCAGCTTCACCGGATCGAGCCGGCTCGACTGACTGTCCAGGTCGGCGCTCAGGGCTTTCTGCAGGAAGGCCACGACCCGCTCCAGCGGCGTCGCGGCGAAGCGCGCCTGGATGTCCTGCCAGGCCGCCGACAGGCCCCGGTAGTCGAGTACCGCGTCACGGTAGGTATCGCGCAGCGCCTGGATATCGCCGACACCGGCGGCGGAAGCCTCGGCGGCCAGCGGCTCGATGCGCAGGCCGAGTTCGATCTCCAGGCCCTGCTCGTCGGCCATCCGCAGCAACGCCTGGTCGACCAGCGCCAGCATCGCCCGCGCCTCCGGCCGCCCGGCCAGGACGTCGCGCGCCCGCGACAGCGCCAGGAAGCGCTGGCTGATCTCGCTGGAGAAGCCCTCCAGGTAAGCACTGAGCTGCGCCAGGCTGCTCAGTTGGCCGCTGCCCAGGTGGGCGATCAGCGCCTCGAGCTTCTGCTGGCTTTCCAGGTCCGGAATGCGCTTCCAGTACTCCTGCAGCATGGCCTGGACTTCGCTCAGGCGCGCATGGGCGTCGCTCAGGCGGCGCTTGGCCAGGGATTTCTCGGCGCGCTCGGAAAAGGCGAAGGTCAGCTCTTCCGCGGCATCGGCCAGCGACTGCGAAACGGAAACGTAGTGGACGCGCTCGCCCTGAAAGCTGCCGCCAGCCTGCTGCGCGGGGGCGTTGGCCGCTTCCCGCGGCGCGAGGGGCGCGGCGGAGGAACTCTGGAGGATGTCCATCGTGGCTGTGGTTCCTGGTCTGCAAAGGCGGCGCAGTATAGGAACCGGCCCGGTGCCGCCGATGCCAATATCGGCCGGTTTTTTTTAGCCGCGGCGGCAACCGATTTCTAAAAACTCCCGGCTGGCACTGAAATTCGTCGCGCGAGGCTTTCTCTATAGTGCGCGCCGACTCCAGCCGAACCGATCCGCCATGCCCGCGCCTCTCTCTCCTCTCATCGTCCGGATGCGCCACGCCATCGAAGGCTGCCGGCCGATCCAGATCCGCGGGCGGGTCACCCAGGTCACCGGAACCCTGCTCAAGGCCGTGGTGCCCGGCGTGCGCATCGGCGAACTCTGCCAGTTGCGCAATCCCGACCAGAGCCTGGCGCTGCTCGCCGAGGTCATCGGCTTCCAGCAGCACCAGGCGCTGCTCACCCCGCTCGGCGAGATGCTCGGGGTTTCCTCCAACACCGAAGTCAGCCCTACCGGCGGCATGCATCGCGTGGCGGTTGGCGAGCACCTGCTCGGGCAGGTGCTCGACGGCCTCGGCCGCCCCTTCGACGGCAGCCCGCCGGCCGAGCCGGCGGCCTGGTATCCGGTCTACCGGGATGCCCCGCCGCCGATGAGCCGGCGCCTGATAGAGCGGCCGCTATCGCTGGGTGTGCGCGCCATCGACGGCCTGCTGACCTGCGGCGAAGGCCAGCGCATGGGCATTTTCGCTGCCGCCGGCGGCGGCAAGAGCACCCTGCTGGCCAGCCTGGTGCGCAATGCCGAGGTGGATGTGACGGTACTCGCCCTGGTCGGCGAGCGCGGTCGCGAAGTCCGCGAGTTCATCGAAAGCGACCTCGGCGAACAGGGGCTGCGCCGCTCGGTGCTGGTGGTCGCCACTTCCGACCGACCGGCGATGGAGCGCGCCAAGGCCGGTTTCGTCGCCACCAGCATCGCCGAGTATTTCCGCGACCAGGGTCGCCGCGTCCTGCTGCTGATGGACTCGCTGACCCGCTTCGCCAGGGCCCAGCGCGAAATCGGCCTGGCGGCCGGTGAACCGCCCACCCGCCGCGGCTATCCGCCATCGGTGTTCGCCGCGCTGCCACGCCTGATGGAGCGTGCCGGGCAATCCGAGCGGGGCTCGATCACCGCGCTCTACACCGTGCTGGTGGAAGGCGACGACATGAGCGAGCCGGTGGCCGACGAGACCCGCTCGATTCTCGACGGGCACATCGTGCTGTCGCGCAAGCTGGCCGCCGCCAACCACTATCCGGCCATCGACGTGCTGCACTCGGTGAGCCGGGTCATGAACCAGATCGTCGACGACGATCAGCGCCATGCGGCCGGACGCTTGCGCGAATGGCTGGCGAAGTACGAGGAAGTCGAGTTGCTGCTGAAGATCGGCGAATACCAGAAAGGCCAGGACAGCGAAGCCGACCAGGCCATCGAGAAGATCGGGGCGATCCGCCAGTGGCTGCGCCAGGGTACCCACGAAACCAGCGATTACGCACAGGCCTGTGCGCAGTTGCGGAGCCTCTGCGCATGAGCCTGGCGCTGCTGTTGCGCGTCCGACGCCTGCGCCTGGACCGGGCCGAGCGCGCCCAGGGCCGCCAATTGCTACGGGTTCGCGCCGCGGCGCAGGAACACACCGAGCGCCAGGCGGCGCAACGGGACTACCGCGACTGGCGACTGGCCGAAGAGCAACGGCTGTTTCTCGCCTGCCAGGCGGCCATGCTCGACCGCCGACGCCTGGAAGCCTGGCAGCAGCAGGTAGGGCTGCTGCGGGAAAAGGAAGCCGGCCTGGAACAGGACTGCGCCGAGACCGCGCAGCGCCTCGAAGGGGAGCGCGAGCGCCTGCGGCAGTGCCGGCGAGAACTGCTGGAACGCCAGCGGCAACTGGAGAAGTTCGCCGAACTGGAGCGCCACGTCGACGCCGAGCGCCAGGGGCTGCGCGAACGCAGCGAGGAAGGCGAACTGGAAGAATTCACCCGCCACGAGACCTGGCCATGCTCAAGCTGAACGCCGTGGATACGGCTCCGCTCGTGTCGTCCGACACCCCTGCCCCCCTTCCGCCGCTGCGCGCGCAGCAGATCGCCTTCGAACAGGCCCTGCCCGCGCACCGACCGCCGGCGCCCAGGCCACCGTTCGACAAGGGCGACGAAACGACAGAGGCCGAAGAGCCTGCCGCGACAGCCGACGCGCCGACCTCGACGCCTCTCGCCGACCAGCCCGCGGCGCCTGCCGCCGACCGGCCGCCGACCACTCGGCAAGCCCCCGTGCCAGTTGCCGCGGACGCAACGCCAACGCCAACGCCAACGCCAACGCCAACGCCAACGCCAACGCCAACGCCAACGCCAACAGTGTCGCCGTCCGGATCGGTAGCACGGCAAGCGCCGGCGGTCTCCGCGCGCGTCGCGGCGTCCACGCAAGCCCGGGAGCCGGCCAGCGTTTCGGCGCCTCCGGTCGACGAACCGCCGCTGGTGCCGGTGTCCTCCCACCCGCAAATCGCAGGTCGGACGCATGAGCGGCCGCAGCCCGGCCCCGGCTTCCCGGCGAAAGCCGCAGCCGAGGTCGCGCCCACGGCGCAGGCCAGTGCCCAGGCTTCGCCGCCCGCGCCGACAGGGGGCGGCGAAGGCCGCGGAGAGGAGCGTCGGCAACCCGGAGAAACCGATCCATCCGCACTGCCCCCCGACGACCAAGCGCCTGTGCCACTGCCTGCCATGCAAACCCCCGGCGACCGCCTGCTGGCACGCCTGCTGGCATCGAGCGGGAGCCGGCCACTGCCGCTGGCCGATCTCGCGCGCCTGCTCGATGCCGTGCAGGGGCGCATCCAGGTCGCCAGCGCAGCCGAAAGCCATGCGGCGCGCCTGCAGGTGCGACTGCCCCAGCTCGGCGCCGTGGAGGTGCAGGTCCTGCATGGCCATGGCCAGTTGCAGGTCGAGATCAGTGCCAGCCCCGGCAGCCTGGCGTTGCTCCAGCAAGCCCGTGGCGAGTTGCTCGAACGCCTGCAACGGCTGCATCCGGAACAACCGGTGCAACTCACCTTCAATCAGCAGCAGGACAGCGGCCAGCGCTCGCGGCAACGTCGCTACCTGCATGAAGAGTGGCAAGCCGAATGAACGGTGCGGACCTCGACCTGCCGCTCGCCAGCCGCGCCGAACTGGATCTCCAGCGACGTCTCGCACGTTGCCGTCGCCACTATGTCGGCAACGCTTTGCAAGCGCGCCTGGACATCGGCCAGGCCGCCCCCGACGTCGATCTCGAACTGAGCCTGGCGTGGGACGGCCTGCCCCTGCGCTTTCTCTGCCAGGCCCCGGCGCTGGCCCGCTGGCTCGCGCCGAACCTGCAGGAGGCAGCCTTCGCCAGCCTGCCGGCGGCCCTGCAACTGGCCTTGCTGGAGCGCGAAGGCAACGTCTTTCCCGGCCTGGTCTGGTACGGCCTGAGCCCGGCGCAACCACGCGCTGCGATGGGCCTGCGCCTGAGCCTGGAACGCGACGACCAGCGCCTGGCGCTCTGGCTCGACGGCGATCCGGCGACGCTGCTGGCACGCCTGCCGCCGCGCCCCTCGGCGCAACGCCTGGCCATACCGCTGCGCCTGTCGCTGCAATGGCCCGGCCTGCCGCTGGACGCCGGCGAGCTGCGCACCCTGGAGCCCGGCGACCTGTTGCTGCTGCCTGCCGGCCATCGCCCCGACGCAGCGCTGCTGGGGGTTCTCGAAGGACGCCCCTGGGCGCGCTGCCAACTCCACTCCACGCAACTGGAACTGCTCGACATGCACGACACCCCCTCCCTCGCCGACAGCGAGGACCTGCACGAACTCGACCAACTGCCGATCCCGGTCAGCTTCGAGGTCGGCCGCCGCACCCTGGACCTGCATACCCTCTCGACCCTGCAGCCAGGCTCGCTGCTCGATCTCGACTGTGCCCTGGACGGCGAAGTGCGCATCCTCGCCAACCAGCGCTGCCTCGGTATCGGCGAACTGGTCAGGCTCCAGGACCGGCTCGGGGTGCGCGTAACCCGTCTGTTCGGACACGACGAAGCATGATCCAGTTGCCCGACGAGCTCGGCCTGATCCTCGGCCTGGCCCTGCTCGCGCTGGTCCCGTTCATCGCGGTGATGGCGACCTCCTTCATCAAGATGACCGTGGTCTTCTCGCTGCTGCGCAACGCCCTGGGCGTCCAGCAGATTCCGCCGAACATGGCGATGTACGGGCTGGCGATCATCCTCAGCCTGTACGTGATGGCACCGGTCGGCTTCGCCACCCGCGACTACCTGCGCAACCACGACGTCAGCCTGAGCGACTCGGCATCGGTGGAACGCTTTCTCGACGAGGGCATGGCGCCCTACCGGAACTTCCTCAAGCGGCAGATCCAGGAGCGCGAACACACCTTCTTCATGGAAAGCACCCGCCAGGTCTGGCCCAGCGAATACGCCGAGCGGCTCGACCCGGACAGCCTGCTGATCCTGCTGCCGGCCTTCACCGTCAGCGAACTGACCCGTGCGTTCGAGATCGGCTTCCTGATCTACCTGCCCTTCATCGCCATCGACCTGATCATCTCCAACATCCTCCTGGCGATGGGCATGATGATGGTGTCGCCGATGACCATTTCCCTGCCGTTCAAGCTGCTCCTGTTCGTCCTCCTCGACGGCTGGGCGCGGCTGACCCACGGCCTGGTCATCAGCTACGGAGGCTGACCATGAGCAGCGCCGACATCCTCCACTTCACCAACCAGACCCTGTGGCTGGTGCTGGTCCTGTCGCTGCCGCCGGTACTGGTCGCGGCCCTGATCGGCACCCTGGTATCGCTGGTCCAGGCACTCACCCAGATCCAGGAGCAGACCCTCGGCTTCGTCGCCAAGCTGGTGGCCGTGGTGGTGGTACTGTTCGCCACCAGCGGCTGGCTGGGCGGCGAGCTGTACCGTTTCGCCGAAATGACCCTGCTGAAGGTGCCGCTGGTGCGATGAGCGTCCAGGACCTGCAGCAACTGCTGCTGACCTACAGCCTGCTGCTGCCGCGGATCATCAGTTGCTTCGTGGTCCTGCCGGTGCTGGCCAAGCAGACCCTGGGCGGCGGCCTGGTGCGCAACGGCGTGGCCTGCTCGCTGGCGCTGTTCGCCTACCCGATCGTCGCCGGCAGCCTGCCGCCGGCCCTCGGCGCGCTGGACATCGCCCTGCTGATCGGCAAGGAAGTGCTGCTCGGCCTGCTCATCGGCTTCGTCGCCACCATTCCCTTCTGGGCCATGGAAGCGACCGGCTTCATCATCGACAACCAGCGTGGCGCGGCACTCGCCTCGACCCTCAACCCCAGCCTGGGCAGCCAGACCAGCCCAACCGGGCTGTTGCTGACGCAGACGCTGATCACCCTGTTCTTCTCCGGCGGCGCCTTCCTCGCGCTGGTCGGCTCGCTGTTCAGGAGCTATGCCAGTTGGCCGGTGAGCAGTTTCTTCCCGCAGTTCGGCAGCCAATGGGTGGAGTTCTTCTACGCGCAGTTCTCGCAGATGCTGATGCTCTGCGCGCTGTTCGCCGCGCCGCTGCTGATTGCCATGTTCCTCGCCGAGTTCGGCCTGGCGCTGGTCAGCCGCTTCGCCCCGTCGCTGAACGTGTTCATCCTCGCCATGCCGATCAAGAGCCTGGTCGCCAGCCTGCTGCTGGTGCTCTACCTGGGCATCCTCATGGAGCACGCCTACGATGCCCTGCTGCTCGCCGTCGACCCGCTGCGCCTGCTGCGTCCCGTGCTGGAGACGCCATGAGCGCCGAGAAGACCGAGCAGCCCACGGCGAAGAAGCTGCGCGACGCCCGCCGGCAGGGCCAGGTGGTGAAGAGCAAGGAAATTGTCTCCAGCGCGTTGATCCTGTCGCTGGTGGCGCTGCTGATGGGCTTTTCCGACTACTACCTGGAGCATCTCGGCAAGCTGCTCCTGCTGCCCGCCGAGTACATCGACCTGCCGTTTCGCCAGGCGCTGGAGACCATCCTGGAGAACCTTCTCCAGGAACTCCTCTACCTGCTGGCGCCGGTCCTGCTGGTCGCGGCGCTGGTGGTGGTGCTCAGCCATGTCGGCCAGTACGGCTTCCTGCTCAGCCTCGACAGCGTCAAGCCGGACCTGAAGAAGATCAACCCGGTGGAGGGCGCGAAGAAGATCTTCTCGATCCGGAGCCTGGTGGAGTTCCTCAAGTCGACCCTGAAGGTCGCCCTGCTCTCCCTGCTGGTCTGGCTGACCTTGCAGGGCAACCTGGCCAGCCTCCTGCGGATTCCCGCCTGCGGGCTGGACTGCGTGGCACCGGTGAGCGGGCTGATGCTCAGGCAACTGATGCTGGTCTGCGCGGTCGGCTTCCTGGCGATTGCCGTCGCCGACTACGCCTTCGAACGCCACCAGCACTACAAGCAGTTGCGCATGAGCAAGGACGAAGTGAAGCGCGAGTACAAGGAGATGGAGGGCAGCCCGGAGATCAAGAGCAAGCGCCGGCAATTCCATCAGGAACTGCAATCGAGCAACCTGCGCGCGGATGTCCGGCGTTCCTCGGTGATCGTCGCCAACCCGACCCACGTCGCCATCGGCATACGCTATCGACGCGGCGAAACACCCCTGCCGCTGGTCACCCTGAAGCACACCGACGCCCTGGCCCTGCGGGTCCGGCGCATCGCCGAGGAAGAAGGAATCCCGGTGCTGCAACGAGTTCCGCTGGCACGGGCGCTGCTGCGCGACGGCAATGTCGACCAGTACATACCGGCGGACCTGATCCAGGCCACCGCCGAAGTCCTGCGCTGGCTGGTAAGCCAGCAGACGGATACACCCTGAACGCTATCGGGCAGGGCGGCCGCCTCGGCACCGGCAACGCAAGACGCTGCGACCTGGCGCCGAAAAAAAGGGGCCCGAAGGCCCCTTTCTCATGCTTGCTACGGGTCAGTCCTTGTCCGGGATCCCGTGTACCACGCCCGCGGTATTCTCCAGCAGGCTCTTGGTCGCGGTCTGGATGAACGACTCCAGCTTCTTCTGTAGCTCGGCCTGGTCCGGTACGTCCTTGGTGATCACCGCCTTGGCATCGCCGCCCAGCTGGTAATCGTAGACGCGCACGTCACCGTCCTTCGGCCGCACCAGGATGCGGTTGCCGGAGACGATGGCGACGTTCTGCTCGCTGCCCGACGGCTTGATCACGCCGAAGCCCTTGTCGCCTTCCGGCAGGTTCAGCAGGTCGCGGCCCCAGCACTGGTGGACGGTCTCGCCGCCGAGCAGGCCCATGATGGTCGGCACGATGTCGACCTGGGTACCGACGGTCGGCAGGTGGGTACCGAACTTCTCCTGGATGCCGGGGGCGATCAGCAGCAGCGGCACGTTGAAGCGGTGCAGGTCCATCTCGGTGAGCTGCTCGGGGCTGCCGAAGCCATGGTCGCCGACCACCACGAAAAGGGTGTCCTTGTAGTACGGCGACTTCTTCGCCTTCTCGAAGAACTGGCCCAGCGCCCAGTCGGAATAGCGCATGGCGGTCAGGTGCTCGTCGAGCGAACCGTAGCCGGTCACGCGCTCCACCGGCAGGTCCTTCGGCAACGCGTAGGGCACGTGGTTGGAGAGGCTCTGCAACAGCGCATAGAACGGCTTGCCGGTGCTCGCCAGCTTGTCCAGCTCCTCGTTGCCACGGGCGAACATGTCCTGGTCGGAGACGCCCCAGGTCGGATCGGAGAACACCGGGTCGACATAGTCGTTGCGGCCGATGAAGGTGGTCATGCCCTGGTTGCTGAAGAAGCCGGACTGGTTGTCCCAGGCGAAATCGCCGTTGTAGACGTAGACGTCCTCGTACTGGCGGGCGCTGAGCAACTGCGGCAGGCCGGAGAACTTGTGGCCGCCCTCCGGGGTTTGCATCAGGTATTCGAAGCCCGGCAGGTTGGGGAAGCAGGCCATGGTGGCGAACATGCCCTGGTGGGTATGGGTGCCGTTGGAGAAGAACTGGGTGAACAGCAGGCCTTCCTTCGACAGCTTGTCGAAATACGGCGTGATGTTGCCCGGCGCGCCCAAGGCGCCGACATAGTGGCCGGCGAAGCTTTCCAGCAGGACCACCACCACGTTGCGGATCGGCAGGGTATTCGCCGCCGGCGGGGTGAACTCGCGGCGCACCGCGGCCTCGTCGGCGTCCACCAGCTTGTCGTTGGGGGTCAGCAACATCTGCCGGGTGGTCTCCAGGGCGACCTTGTCGTCCAGGGTGGCCTTCCAGATGTTCGCGCGGTCTTCGGAGAAGCGCTCCTTGGCCGCCTTGACCAGGGTCAGGGTGCCGTTCAGGCCCAGTTGGTTGGCGAACATGGATTCGGTGGTGAAGGCATCGCCCCAGCGCAGCGGCGGGCCCTGGCGCAGGGTGCCGCGGGCGGCGAGGACGCAGACCAGCACGCAGAGGAACAGCACCACGCCGCGCACGTACCAGGGCGCGGCAGCGCCCGGGCGGGCGATCACGCTGTCTTCGCGCGGCTTGCGCTGGCTCGGGCGGGTCGCCAGGTCGATGGCCTTGAACACCCGGTACAGCACCCAGGTGGCGAAGGCCCAGGCCAGCAGGTAGCGGACCACCGGGAAGCCGTACCAGAGCATGCTCATGACGGTCTTCGGGTCTTCCGACATGTACTGGAAGACCAGGCTGTTCAGGCGCTGGTGGAACTCGCGGTAGAAGTCCAGCTCGAGTACGCCGAGGAACAGGGTGATGCTGGCGAACAGCGTCAACCATGTACGGAACAGGCCGCGAGCGGCCATCGCGCGTACCGCGAACAGCGACAGCACCAGCGGCGCCACGGCATAGACGACGACCCGCAGGTCGAAACGCACGCCGTTGCCGAACGCCTCGAGGAAGGTGCTCACCGGGGTCGCGCCGATCAGTTCGCGGTTGTAGATCAGCAAGGCCAGGCGCAGCAGGCTGAACATGACCAGCAGCACCAGCGCGCTGAGCGCGGTGAACGCCAGGTGACTGCGGATGGTGGGCTGGAACAGCCGTGGGGGCGATTGGGTGGTTCGGACTTCCGTTTGGTCCATGTTTACAATTCGCTCTTCTGTCGTTCGATTTCGAGAATGCGGTCCCGCCCCTGCTCGGCCAGCAGGTAGCGGCCGGGCCCGATGGGCAGTAGGGACTGCGCGGAACGCAGGCGCCGTACGATCACCCGCAGCGGCCCGTCGGGCGGCAGCAGCAAGGCTCGCGCGTTATGCGTCGAGTCCTCGGTGATCCACAGGCCTTCGCTGTCGCACAGCAAAAAGCTCGGTGCATTCAGTCCGTTCAGCACCACCTCGTCCTCGGCCCCCTCATGCAGACGCATGACGTGGCCACGTTTCTTTTCCGTGTAGAAGACGCTTCCGTCCGGGCAGGCGGCCACCCCTTCGGAGCGCTGCAATCCCTCGCGCAGTACCGTCAGTCCGCCGGTCTCCGGGTCGTAGCGGAGAATCCGCCCGTCCAGGTCGCGATCCTCGGCGGCGTACAGGTAGCGGCCGTCGCTGGCGACGCCCTCCACCTGGATGCCGTCGAACAGCGGCCGGGCCTGCTGGGCATGCCACCAGAACACCGGCGAGGCGCCCTGCTCCTGGCTGATCGCGATGCCGTCGCGGAAGTTGGCCATGCCGTCGGGCTTGGACAGCCCGTCGAGCACCGTATCGCGGCTGCCATCGGCGGCGATGCGGAACACCAGGCCCTTGCCGTCCTGCAACTCCTGGCTCACGTAAAGCAGGCCGTCCGGGTCGCGGGCCAGGGCGCTGACGTGGGGAATGTCCTCGAGCACTACCCGGTAGGTCCAGCCGGACACGGTGGCCGCCGGGGCGAAACGTTGCCAGCCGAGGAAGGCCAGGGCGATGAAGAGGACGCTACCGAGCAGGCAGGAGACTACTACGCCGCTCTGGCGCAATCGTTTGGTCAGCATTCGATGCACTCAAGGACAAAACTGCCATTTATAGCCATGGCAACGGAAAAAAGCGCGCAGATTTTCCCGGATCGATTGTGAAAAAAATGTTAGCTGGCAGTAACAGGGGATGTCGGAGCGACGCATGAAAAAGGGCCTTGCGGCCCTTCTTGGTGAAGCGTCAGTCGTTGTCCTGCTTGCCGATGGCCTGCAGCACGTACTGCGGCAGAGCAAACGCGCCCAGGTGGATATCGGCGTTGTAGTAGCGGGTGGCGATGCCGCTATCGCGGAAGCGCTGGCGCAGCGTTTCCAGCGGAAGGCGACGCAGGCCTTCGCGGGTCGAACCCCAGGCGAAGGTCATGGCGCCGCCGATATAGGTCGGCACCGCCGCCTGGTAGAAATGCCAGTCGGCGAACAGCCCGTCGGTACGTGCGGCGGTGGTGCGCACTTCCTCCAGTTGCATGAACGGCGTGCCGTTCTGGGTGACCAGGATGCCACCCTCGTTCAGGCAGCGCCGGCAGGCCTGGTAGAAGTTCTCGGAGAACAGCACCTCGCCAGGGCCGATCGGGTCGGTGGAGTCGGAGATGATCACGTCGAAGCGTTCTTCCGTGGTAGCCACGAAGCGCATGCCGTCGTCGATCACCAGGTTCAGCCGCGGGTCGTCGAAGGCGCCCTGGGAGTGGTTGGGCAGGAACTCCTTGCACATGTCGACCACGGTGCCGTCGATCTCGACCATGGTGATCCGCTCGACGCTCTTGTGCTTGGCCACCTCGCGCAGCATGCCACCGTCGCCGCCGCCGATGATCAGCACGCGCCGGGCCGCGCCGTGGGCGAGGATCGGCACGTGGGTGAGCATCTCGTGGTAGATGAACTCGTCGGCCTCGGTGGTCTGGATCACTCCATCGAGCGCCATCACCCGGCCCATCCGGGCGTTTTCGAAAATCACCAGGTGCTGGTGCTCGGTGCGCACCTCATGCAGCATGTTGTCGATGCTGAAGCGCTGGCCGTAGCCCTGGTACAGAGTTTCCTGATAATCGCTCATGGGCCGGGATCTCCCTGGTAAGGCTGCAATCTGGCAGCGGGACTTGCCCGCGCCGCGAAGAAAGGCGCGCATTCTACGCTGGCGGCAATGACAGGTCGAACCCCGCCGGCGGATGGCGCCGGCTGCGCCGGACAGGTATCGTCTGCCCATGAGCCAGCCTACCTCTCCCCTCGTCCTGCACCTGCCCTACCAGTCACCCTGGGAATGGCGCCAGTTCCACCAGCATTTCGCCCTGCGCCTGCTCGCCGGTGTCGAAAGCCTGGGCGACGACCACTATGCCCGCAGCTTCCGGGCCAACGGCCGCCCGGCCTGGTTCGAGGTGCGACCGCTGGCGGAACGCCAGGTCCTGGCGCTGAGCCTCAGCCCGTCCGCCCATGCCCTGGCCGCCGAACTCGAGGCACGGGTCCGCCGGATGTTCGACCTGGACAGCGACCCGGCCGCCATCGCCCGGCATTTCGCCGGGGATCCCCTGCTCGGCCCGCTGGTGGCCGCCAATCCGGGGCTGCGCCTGCCGGTGGCCTTCGACCCCTTCGAACAGGCGGTGCGCGCCATCGTCGGCCAGCAGGTCACGGTGAAGGCCGCGGTGACCATCACCGGGCGCCTGATCCAGCGCCTCGGCGAGCCGCTGGAAAATCTCGGCTACGACGGCATCAGCCACCTGTTCCCGACACCCGCCGCGCTGGCGCAAGCCAACCTCGACGGCATCGGCATGCCCGGCAAGCGGGTACAGACGCTGCAACGCTTCGCCGCGGCGATCGCCTCGGGAGAGCTGAGCCTGGACCTGGCGGACGGCCCCGAGGCGCTGGTGGAGCGCCTCTGCGCGTTGCCCGGCATCGGCCCCTGGACCGCCGAATACATAGCCCTGCGTGCCATGGGCGAAGCCGACGCCTTCCCCGCCGCCGACCTCGGCCTGCTGAAATCCACGGTCTGGGGGCCGCAAGGCATCGATGCGCGCAGCCTCAAGGCCCGCGCCGAGGCCTGGCGGCCTTGGCGCGCCTACGCCGCCATCCACCTGTGGCACCACTACGCCGCAGGCGGCTAGCGCCGCGGCGGGAGGCTACAGCCTGACGTTGCCGCGCGGGCCGGCGATGGCCCAGATGATCAGGCCGAGCACCGGCAGGACGATGATCACCAGGACCCAGATGATCTTCATCCCGGTTTCCGCAGCGCTTTTCAGGATGTTGACGATGGCCCATATATCCAGGGCCAGGATGACCAGGCTGATCAGCCCGCTGAGGGTGGAACCCATGGCGCGATGCTCCCGAGCAAGAGTGTTCCCTCAGGATAGCCGGCGCGCTCACTCCACGACGATGTCGGCGAAGCTGGCCACTGTCGGATGGCCGTCCAGGCTGCCGCCTTCGCGGGCCAGGCCGAGCGTGCGCATGCCCGCGTCGCGCGCGGCATCCAGCTCCTGCACCACGTCGGAAAGGAAAAGGATTTCCGCGGCCGGCAGGCCGATGGCCCCGGCGATCCGCGCATAGGAGGCGCTTTCCCGCTTCGGCCCGCTGGTAGTGTCGAAGTAGCCGGAAAACAGCGGGCCCAGGTCGCCGGCCTCGGAACAGCCGAAGATCAGCTTCTGCGCCTGGATCGAGCCGGAGGAATAGACGTACAGGTCCAGCCCACGGGCCTTCCACTCGCGCAGCGCCTGCACCGCGTCCGGGTAGACGTGGCCCTTCAATTGACCGTCGCGGTAGCCCTGGGCCCAGACCATGCCTTGCAGGGCCTTCAGCGGCGTCGCCTTGCGGTCCTCGGCGATCCATTGCAGGAGGATCGCGATCGCCCGCTCGACATCGGCGTCCGCCTCACCGCTCTCGGCACGCACCGCCGCCAGTTGCGCGGCTACCTCGGGCTCCCCGGCGTGTTCGCGGACGAAGTCCGGCAGGTGCCGGGCGGCATAGGGAAACAGCACGTCGAAAACGAAGCTGACCGCGCTGGTGGTGCCTTCGATGTCGGTGAGGATGGCTTTGATGGTCATGCGGACTCCGGATGAAACCGCCCCCGGCAGGACCGGGGGCGCGGATGGTAACGGATGGGACGGTGCCTCGCTCAGTCTTCCAGCAGGGGGAAGCGGCTGGCGATGTCGTCGCCGGTGAACTGGGCGACCCAGCCCTCCGGGTTGTTGAACAGGCGCACGGCGACGAAATGCGGGTGCTCGCCCATGTCGAACCAGTGGCGGGTGCCGGCCGGCACCGAGATCAGGTCGTTGCGCTCGCAGAGCACGGCGTAGACATGCTCCTCGATATGCAGGACGAACAGGCCGCGCCCGGCGACGAAGAAGCGCACCTCGTCTTCGCCATGGCGGTGCTCGTCGAGGAACTTGGCGCGCAATTCGGCCTTCTGCGGGTGGTCGCTGTTCAGGCTGACCACGTCCACGGTGATGTAGCCGCGCTCGCGCTTGAGCCGCTCGATCTCGTTGGCGTAGGCGGCGATCACCTCGTCCTGGCTGGCGCCGGCGGCGATCGGCGCGGCGGCTTCCCAGCGTTCGAAGCGGACGCCGACCTCGGCCAGGGTCGAAGCGATGTCCTCGGCATGGGTCAGCAGCTTCAGCGGCTGCTCCGGCTGGTTCTCGTGATAGACGGTAAGGCTGCTCATCGGCTCAGACTCAGTACTTTCAGTTCACACTCGAACAGAAACTCGAAAGCTTCCACCTGACGCAGGGCATCGCTCATGCGCGCGCCCCAAGTGTACAGCCCGTGGCCGCGGATCAAATACCCCGGGCAGTGCGGATGCGCCTCCAGCCAGGGCTGCACGCGGCTGGCCAGGCGGGCGATGTCCTGGTCGTTGTCGAAGATCGGCACCTCGACCTGGCCTTCGTGGGTGGTGACCCCGGCGAAGGCCTTCTGCAGTTCGTAGTCCTGCAGCACCAGGCGGTCGCCGCGAACCAGGCGGGAAAGCACGGTGGCATTCACCGAGTGGGTATGCAGCACCGCGCCGATCGCCGGGTTCCAGGCATACAGCTGGGTGTGCAGGAGGGTCTCCGCCGAGGGTTTCTTGCCCGGTTCCAGGCTGTTGCCGGCCAGGTCGGTGACCAGCACGTCGTCGAAGCCCAACTGGCCCTTGTGCTTGCCCGAGACGGTGAGCAGCGCGCGCTGTTCGTCCAGGCGCGCGGAGTAGTTGCTGCTGGTTGCCGGCGACCAGCCGCGGCCGTAGAGGAACCGGCCGGCGTCGATGATCTGCTGGGTCAGCTGTTCACGGTTGTCGTTCATGCCCGCACCTCTTGCAAACGGGTACTGATGATAGCGGCTGCCAGCAAGGCTGCCAGGCTGGCGATGGCGAAGGTCCAGGCAGGGCCCAGGCTGTTCCAGCTATAGCCGGAATACAGCGCGCCCAGGGCTCCGCCGGTACCGGCCAGCGCAGCATACAGGGCCTGGCCCTGACCCTGCTGGCGCGGGCCGAAGCTACGCTGCACGAAATGGATGGCAGCCGCATGAAAACTGCCGAAGGTGGCGGCATGCAGCGTCTGGGCAAAGACCAGCAGCGCCAGGCTGTCGGCCAGGTTGCCGAGAAGCAGCCAGCGCAGCGACGCCAGCAGGAAGCTCGCGGCCAGCACCTGGCGCAGGCTGAAACGTTGCAGCAGGCGTGGCATGGCGAGGAACAACATGACCTCGGCGACCACCCCCAGCGCCCAGAGCAGACCGATCAGCGCTCGGCTGTAGCCCAGCGATTCCAGGTGCAGGGTCAGGAAGGTGTAGTACGGCCCATGGGACAGCTGCATCAGGCACACGCACAGGTAGAACGCCAGCACGCCCGGCTGGCGCAACTGGGCGAGGAAGCCGCCCTCGCCTTCGCGCGGTTCGCGATGGGCCGGCTGGGCATTGGGCACCCACCAGCTGCACAGCACGATGCCGAGCATGATACCCAGCAGCGTCGCCGGGTAGACATCCAGGCTCAGGCGCTCGAACAGCGCGCCGAGACCGACCACGGTGCAGATGAAACCGATCGAGCCCCACAGGCGAATCCGGCTGTAGCTGGCGCTGCGCTCGCGCAGATGGGCCAGGGTGATGACCTCGAACTGCGGTAGCACGGCATGCCAGAAGAACGCGTGCAACGCCATCACCAAGGCCAGCCAGGCGTAGCTGTGGCTGACGAAGATCAGCGAGAAGCCCAGCGCCGTGCATACCGCGCCGAAGCGCACGATGGCCAGGCGCTGGCCGCTGCGGTCGCCCAGCCAGCCCCACAGGTTGGGCGCGACGCAACGCATCAGCATGGGAATCGCCACCAGCTCGCCGATGCGCGGGCTGGGGAAGCCCAGGTGATGGAAATACAGGGCGAGGAACGGCGCCGTGGCGCCGAGCAGGCTGAAATAGAAGAAATAGAAGCTGGACAGGCGCCAGTAGGGAACCGCGCTGGTCACGATCCGCCGTTCACCCGTCCCGCACCGCGGCCTGCCACAGCCCTCACAGCTGCGGCAGGACCGGCGTGTCGACGCGCACGTCGGCGTTCTGCCCACGCTGGCGCAGCAACTGGTCGAGCAGGACGATGGCCATCATCGCCTCGGCGATCGGCGTGGCGCGGATGCCGACGCACGGGTCGTGACGGCCCTTGGTGATCATGTCCACCGGCTCGCCGGCGGTATCGATCGAGCGCCCGGGAGTGGTGATGCTGGAGGTCGGCTTCAGCGCCAGGTGGGCGACGATCGGCTGGCCGGAGGAGATCCCGCCGAGGATGCCGCCGGCATTGTTCGACAGGAAGCCTTGCGGGGTCAGTTCGTCGCGGTGCTCGGTACCGCGCTGGGCGATGCTGGCGAAGCCGGCGCCGATCTCCACGCCCTTCACCGCGTTGATGCTCATCAGCGCATGCGCCAGTTCGGCGTCCAGGCGGTCGAAGATCGGCTCGCCCAGGCCCGGCGGCACGCCTTCGGCAACCACGGTGATCTTCGCCCCGACCGAATCCTGGTCGCGGCGCAATTGGTCCATGTAGGCCTCCAGCTCCGGCACCTTGTCCGGGTCGGGGCTGAAGAAGGCATTCTGCTCGACGCTGTCCCAGCTCCTGAACGGAATCTCGATCGGCCCGAGCTGGCTCATGTAGCCGCGCACCTGGATGCCCAGGCCCGCCAGGTATTTCTTGGCAATAGCCCCGGCGGCCACGCGCATGGCGGTCTCGCGCGCCGAAGAACGGCCGCCGCCGCGGTAGTCGCGCACGCCGTACTTGTGGTGGTAGGTGTAGTCGGCGTGGGCCGGGCGGAACAGGTCCTTGATCGCCGAGTAGTCCTTGGACTTCTGGTCGGTGTTGCGGATCAGCAGGCCAATCGGCGTGCCGGTGGTCTTGCCCTCGAACACCCCGGAAAGAATCTCCACCTCGTCGGCTTCCTGGCGCTGGGTGGTGTGCCGGCTGGTGCCGGGCTTGCGCCGGTCGAGGTCGCGTTGCAGGTCCCGGGCGGACAGTTCCAGCCCCGGGGGGCACCCATCGACGATGGCGACCAGCGCCGGGCCGTGGCTTTCGCCTGCGGTGGTGACGGTGAAGAGCTTGCCGTAGGTGTTGCCGGACATGCGAGGCTCCGCGTGAGGACGAGAGGGAAAGACATGGGAGTATACCCGTCAAGGACGGGCCTGCGAACCTTCCCCGGAGGACGCGATCAAAGCGCTATCATCGGCCCATGAAGACCTCCATGCCGCGCGCCCTCCTCGCCCTGTTCTGCCTGCTCGCCAGCCTGGCCCACGCCGCTCCCAACAGCATCCTGCACCGCCCCTACGACCTGGACACCGGGCACGGCGTGCTGCGCGGCTCCTTGCTGCTGCCGCGCAGCGCCGTGCCGCCGCCGGTGGTCCTGCTGGTCGCCGGCTCCGGTCCCACCGACCGCGACGGCAACAACCCCTTCGGCGGCAACAACCGCTACCTGCTGCGTCTCGCCGAGGCCCTGGCCGAACGCGGAATCGCCAGCGTGCGCTACGACAAGCGGGGAGTCGCCCGCAGCCTGGCGGCGGCGCCGCGCGAGGAAGACCTCAGCGTCGGCGCCTATGTCGACGACGTGGTCGCCTGGAGCGAGCGGCTGGCCCGCGACCCGCGCTTCTCCCGGCTGATCCTGGTCGGCCATAGCGAAGGCGCGCTGATCGCCAGCCTGGCGGCGCCTCGCACGCCGGCCGAGGAATTGATCGCCATCGCCGGCAGCGGCCAACCCATCGACCGGGTGTTGCGCGAGCAACTGCGCGGTCGCCTGCCGCCGGCGCAACTGCGCCAGGCCGACTCGGTGCTGGCTTCGCTGAAGGCCGGCGAGACCCGCAGCGATATCCCGCCGGCGCTCTCCAGCCTGCTCCGACCCAGCGTGCAGCCGTACCTGATCTCGCTGTTCCGCGAAGACCCGGCCCGCGCGTTCGGCCGCCTGCGCATCCCGACCCTGATCGTCCAGGGCCGCAATGACATCCAGGTCGGCGTCGCCGACGCCAAGGCGCTCCAGCGGGCCAAGCCCGACTCGCAACTGGTGCTCATCGACGGCATGAACCACATCCTGCGGATCGCCCCGAGCACCGGTCTGCAGCAGCTTTCCGCCTACAACGACCCGAACCTGCCGCTGGCCCGGCAACTGGTCGAGGCGGTCAGCCGCTTCATCCTGCGCGGCGCAGACGCGGAAAAAGGCCGCTGAGCCGCTACAGAAATCGCTTCCCGCGCCGACAAGTTCTGAAAGCCGGCCCGTGAAGGCGGCCGGCCAGAGGATGTCCGATGATCGATAGCGATACCCAACCGGCCGCAGAAGAAGCCGAGAAGAAACCGCCGCACCCCTGGGCCGAACTGGCGCCGGAGCATTTCCGCCTGCTCCGCCTGGCGCCGCTGCCCACCGACCGCGCGACCGGCGCCCGCCCCCTGCGCTTCGTCCAGCTCGGCAGGGTCGAACGGCATAGCGCGGACCAGAGCCTGCTGCGCCTGAGCATCCAGGTGCCAGGCCTGATGCTGCGCAAGGAGCAGAACCTGCTGGAGGTCTGGGCCGATCATCGCAACAAGGAAGTGCGTTTCGGCTCGGACGCCGGGCTCAGCCTTGAACCCTTGAACCGCGGGCTGGGCCGTTTCCTGCTGGCCCAGGCGATCGCCTGGGCGCAACGACGCTGGGCCCACTACAAGGTGGAAGGCGGCGCACTGGCGCTGAAGGATGGCCTGACCGAAGACGCACGCCTGCGCCGCGACCATTTCATCCGCGCCCAGGGCTTCGACGTCAGCTATGAGGACCAGCGGTTGCTCAAGGCCCGCTACAGCGCCGGCCGGGTCAGCGAGCTGCACAGCGATTGGCACAAGGACAAGGTGCAGATCGTGCCGCTGCTGGACGCCGCGGCGATGCTGGAACAGGCCGAGCAGACCCTGCAGGCCCAGGATGCGGAGATCCGCCAACTGGAACAGCGCATCAACCACTACCGCCGCGACGACACCAGCTTGCGCTTCACCATCGCCTGCCTGACCGCCTTCGCGGTGTTCCAGGCCGGCCTGCTGATCTGGATCGCCACTCACTGAACCGGCGGCACCAGCCGCCTCCGATCACTTTTCCAAGCGCGAACGGAACAGTTCCCGGTGCTCGCGGCACTGCGCGGCGGACAGCATGAACACCCCGTGGCCGCCGTGCTCGAACTCCAGCCAGGTGAAGTCCACTTCCGGATACAGCGCCTGCACATGGACCTCGCTGTTGCCCACCTCGACGATCAGCAGGCCTTTCTCGCTGAGGTGGTCGGCCGCCTCGGCGAGCATCCGTCGCACCAGGTCCAGGCCGTCGTCGCCGCAGGCCAGGCCGAGTTCAGGCTCATGATGGAACTCCGCCGGCATGTCGGCGAAATCCTCGGCATCCACGTAGGGCGGATTGGACACGATCAGGTCGAAGCGCTGGCCGGGAAGCCCGGCGAAACCGTCGCCCTGGACGGTGTAGACCCGCTCGCCGAGGTCGTGGCGCTCGATATTGACGTTGGCCACCTCCAGCGCATCGAAGGACAGGTCGGCGAGCACCACCTCCGCCTGCTCGAACGCATAGGCGCAGGCGATGCCGATGCAGCCGGAACCGGTGCAGAGGTCGAGGATTCGCGCCGGCTCGGCCGGCAGCCAGGGCGCGAAGCGCTGTTCGATAAGTTCGGCGATAGGCGAGCGCGGCACCAGCACGCGTTCGTCGACGCTGAAGGGAATCCCGCAGAACCAGGCTTCGCCCAGCAGGTAGGCCGCCGGAATCCGTTCCTCGATGCGCCGCCGGAGGATCTCCGCCAACTCGGCGCGTTCATCGTCTTCCAGGCGGCAATCCAGGTAGCTGTCAGAAATTTCCCAGGGAAGGTGCAGGGAGCCCAGAACCAGGTGGCGCGCCTCGTCCCAGGCATTGTCGGTGCCGTGACCGAAGAACAGGCCGGCGGCGTGGAAACGGCTGACAGCCCAGCGGATGTAGTCGCGCAGGGTGAGCAGACGGGACTCGGACATGACGGAATTGCTCCTCGCAACGCACAAAAGGGCGACATTCTAGCCGATCGCGCCGGAGCTGGCCTCCAGCGCGGGAAGTCCATACCACTTTAGTGCGCATGCGGCAAAGGTTCACAGGCTCGCCGATAGGGGCCAGAATGAAAGGCATGTGCCTTCTCAGGAGTAGTGACATGCCTCATCCGCTCACCCTTTTGCAGATCAGCGGACGCGGCTACCCGCCAGCCCCCCTTCGGCAGAGCACCTTGCTGATCATCGATGCCCAGGAAGAGTACCGCAGCGGCGCCCTGAGCCTGCCAGGCCTGGACGCTGCCGCCGCGGAAATCGGCGTGCTGGTGCAGGCAGCCCGCGCCAACGGTACGCCCATCGTGCATGTGCGCCACCTGGGTATCCAGGGTGGCCTGTTCGATCCGCAGGGTCCGCGCGGCCAGTTCCTCCCGGAACTGCAACCGGAAGCCGGGGAAAAGGTCGTGGAGAAACGCCTGCCCAATGCCTTCTCCGGCACCGAGCTGCACGACCTGCTGCAGAACCACGGCCGTCTCGACCTGATCGTCTGCGGTTTCATGACCCATTCCAGCGTCAGCACCACCGTGCGCGCGGCCAAGGACTACGGCTACCGCTGCACCCTCGCCGACAGCGCCTGCGCCACCCGCGACATACCCACCCTGAACGGCGGGGTCCTGAGCGCCGCGGACCTGCAACGCGCCGAGATCGCCGCCCTCGGCGACAACTTCGCGGCGATCGTCGCCCAGGCCCGGGACCTGCTCTGACCGCCCATCCAGCCGCCCTCCCGCCCCGCCCTGCGGAGGACTAGTCTGCCTGCAGGGCCATGGCTTGCGGCGAGAAGACGAGCGGCGCACGGTTTGCCCACGGCTCCCGGGAATCCGGGAACCCGGCCGGAAGGTTCCGGTCCTAGCCCCGATGACACACGAGGAAGTCGGGATGAAGCTGTCCGATAGTTTCGATGCGCGCCGGCTGCGCCCGCGCCGGCCGAGAGTCTGGCGCTGGCGCCTGGCGGCGGCGTTCGCGGCCCTGGTGGCGAGCCTGGGCGTGCTGCTGTCGCTGGCCGGCACCTCGGCCTTGATCGGCCGCCAGCCGGCTGTCGGCATGCTGCATATCGAACCCGCCGCCGGCGGCGTATTGCTGGCCCTTGGCCTGCTGTCGCTCTGCCTCGGCGTGTTCTTCTGGCGTTTCAGCCGCCGTCGCAGCCGCCGCAACAGCGACCTGAGCCTGTCGCCGAACCTGATGAAAAAGCGCGACTGAGCGGGCTGCCGGCGTGCGGCCGATCCGGTAAACTGCGCCGCTTCGCGGAGGCTCCCATGCAAGACGACGACTTTTCCCTGTTCAAGAGCGAGATGCGCGGCGTCAAGCGCATCTCGGTCGATCGAGCCGATACCGGCAAACCTCGCAACGACCGCCAGCAACTCAAGCAGCGCCAGCTCAATGCCAGCGTGCGCAACGACGAAATCCGCGTCGACGGCCTGTCCGACCAGTTCGTCATCGACGTCGGCCCCGAGGACGAGCTGTCCTGGGCCCGCGACGGCGTCCAGGAAAGCCAGTTGCGCAAGCTCAAGCAGGGCCTGGTGCCCTTCGACGGTAGCCTCGACCTGCACGGCATGAGCGTGGAGAAGGCCCGGCAGACGCTATGGGACTTCCTTGCAGAGGCCACCCGCCTGGAAATCCGCTGCGTGCGCGTGACCCATGGCAAGGCCGCGCGCAAGGACGGACGCAGCCCGCTGGTGAAAAGCCACGTCAATACCTGGTTGCGCCAGCACCCGCAGGTGCTCGGTTTCACCTCCTGCCTGCCACGCCACGGCGGCACCGGTTCGGTCTACGTGATGCTGCGCAGGACCATGCTCGAAGGCCGCGACGAGTAGCCGGCAAGCGCCGAGTCTTGCCAGCGGCCCGGCGACGTCCTACCCTCCGCGCTGGTAATCGTCTGACTGGAACGCTCATGTCCCTGGAACAACACTACTCCTCGATCCTCACTCAGCTCGGCGAGGACGTTAACCGCGAAGGTCTGCTGGACACGCCCAAGCGTGCCGCCAAGGCCATGAAGTACCTGTGCCGCGGCTACCAACAGAGCCTGGAAGAAGTCGTCAACGGTGCCCTGTTCAGCTCCGACAACAGCGAAATGGTATTGGTCAAGGACATCGAGCTGTACTCGCTCTGCGAGCACCACCTGCTGCCCTTCATCGGCAAGGCCCACGTGGCCTATATTCCGAACGGCAAGGTGCTCGGCCTGTCGAAGGTCGCGCGGATCGTCGACATGTACGCCCGCCGCCTGCAGATCCAGGAGAACATGAGCCGGCAGATCGCCGAGGCGGTCCAGCAGGTCACCGGCGCCCTCGGCGTCGCGGTGGTGATCCAGGCCCAGCACATGTGCATGATGATGCGCGGCGTGGAAAAGCAGAACTCGTCCATGGTCACTTCGGTGATGCTCGGCGAATTCCGCGACAACGCCGCCACCCGCAGCGAATTCCTCAGCCTGATCCGCTGAGGCCAGGTCCGCTGGCGAAAGAACCGGCCCCTCTGGGCCGGTTTTGCGTTTCCCTCCCCGGCGATCAGCCGAAGAAGCGCTTCATCGAGCGCGACAACCAACCGCCCTCGCTCTTGTCCTTGACCAGTTCGGACATGCTGTGGCGTACCGCATCCACGTAACCGGCGTCGTCGTTGCGGATGTGGTTGAACAGCCAGCGCGAGAGCAAGCCCTTGAGTTCGTCGCCGACATCCTCGCCGGCCTGGAAGCGCACCCGGTACTCGGAGACCCGGCGGATGAACAGCTCGTGGATCTTCTTGTGCGCCCGGGAAAACTGGTAGCCGGCATCCTCCATCAGGGTTTCCTCGAAGGCGAAGTGCGACAGCGTGTAGTCCACCAGCTCCTCGATCACCTCGGCGATCGCCGCGTGTTCCTTGCCTTGCTGGGCGTCGTGCAGGTGATTGATCATCTCGACGATGCGTTTGTGTTGATTGTCGATGACCTGAATACCGGTATTCAGGTCATCCTGCCAGACCAGATGCGCCATGATGACTTCCCCCAAGCGAACAGCGAACGGCCTTTCCGAACGGCCTGGGGCCAGGGTATTTTTGTGACGCAGTACGGGTATTGACGCCGGTCAAGCGGGACAAGATGTTAATGAATTTCGCATGAATTCATTCGCCCCCCTCGCGGCGGCATGCCCGCTCGATCCGCTCGGTTTCGCGCGGCTGAACATCCGCCATCGTCGCCGGAAAGCGGCGTCACCAGTGGTCCCGACAGGACAGGAAGGAAATGAACCTGATCGCGCACGTGGAAATATCGGTGTCCGACCTGGAGAGGGCGATGCGTTTCTACGCCTCGGTGTTCGGAGTGGCGTTCGGCGAGGTAGCCACCCTGCACGGAAGCAGAATTGCGCATTTCCCCTTCGAGGAAGGTCGTGACGGTGCCAGCGGCGCACTCGCCGAGGGCGACGTCTACGTGCCTACGCTACATGGGGCGATCATCTACCTGAAGGTCGCTGACCTGGATGCCGTCCTTGCCCGGGCCCTCGGCGAAGGCAGCGAAATCCTCTTCCCGAAGACGCCGCTTGGCGACGGCGTGTTCATCGCCGAGATCAGGGACAGCGAAGGCAACCGTATCGCCCTGCAGGGCGCTTGCGGAGAGCGGCCGTAGAGGCCATGCAAACCGAGCGCCGCCGGCTCAACGGGCAAGAACGCCGGCCAGCCAGGAACGCCGCGCGCCCAGCGCTTCCTGCAATTCGCGGACGCCGATGCAGCGCCGTTCGGGATCGAGGCTCAGGGCGGTACGCAGCGCCGGCCAGCAGCGCCGAGGCAGGTGTCCGGGCGCGCGCAGCTGGCGCTCCAGCCCCTGCTCCCGGGCCTGGTTCGAGGGCAGGCGGCGGAACGGATGGCGACCGTCGGCCAGTTCGTAGAGGACGCAGGCCAGCGCATACAGGTCGGCTGCCGGCGACAACGGCGCACCCTCGAGCAGTTCGGGAGCGGCGTAGCCCGGGGTCCAGGCGTCGATGCGGCCCCGGCTGAGCTGCGGCAGGCCGTCCAGGATGCCTGCCTGCGCCTGGCCGAGGCCGAAGTCGAAGAGCCGCACGCCCTCCTCGCCGAGCATCACGTTGCTCGGCTTCAGGTCGCCATGCAGCACCCCTTGTTCGTGGACATAGGCCAGGGCGTCCAGCAACGGCCGGGCGATCGCGCTCAACTCGGACCAGGGCAGGCCTTCGGGACGCTCGCAGAGCAGGCGATCGAGCGGCAGGCCAGGCATGAGTTCCATGACGATGTAGGCGCGCTGGCAGACGGTGTCGACGTCGAAGGTGAACAGACGCACGACGTTCGGATGGCGCAAGCGCCGGGTCAGGGCGAACTCGCTATAGAGCAAGGCGCTGGCGTCGGGTGACTCGGCGACCGATTCGTTGAGCAGCTTCAACGCTACCAGCGGCGCCGGGTCGCCGAACTGCTCATGGAGCAGGTCCCGGGCACGGTATACCGTGCCCATGCCGCCGGCGCCGAGCATCCGCTCCAGACGGTAGCGCCCGGAAAGAACGTCCGGCAGCGGACCGGGCAACACGGCCGGCAGGTCCGGCGCCGAGGCGGTCGGGGCGGCGAAGGCGAAATAGGTCAGGTTCGCGCCGCCCTCCTCCTCCGGCAGCAGCTCCAGCGACGACAGCGGTTCGTTCATTGACGGATCACCACGGCCGTCAGGTTGTCCCGCGCGGCGCCGCTCAGGGCGCCGTCGAACAGCCGCTCCACCGCCACCTGCGGCGATGCCAGGCTCAACGCGCGGCCCAGCGCATCGGCGCTCAGCTCTTCGTAGAGCCCGTCGCTGCAGAGCAGGAAGACATCACCGGGATGCACCTCCAGTTCCAACACGTCCAGCACCAGTTGTTCGCTGGCGCCGACGGCACGGGTCAGCGCGCGCGCCGAGGGATAGGCGCGCGCCTGCTCGATATCCATCCGCCGTTCGTCGACCAGTCGCTGCAACAGCGAGTGGTCGCGGGACAGCTGGTACAGCCGCTGGCCGCGCCACAGGTAGCAGCGGCTGTCGCCGACCCACACGCAGGCCGCCCGCGAACCCTCCACGACCAGCGCCACCACCGTACTGCCGATGATCCTGTCGCCGCGTTCGGCGCTGAGGGTGAGTTCCTCGCCCAGGCGCCGGTTGAGCCAGTGCAGGCACTGGCGCATCGCGTTCAGGCGCTCGTCGAATCCCGCCCGGGCCGGCAGTTCCGCCAGGCTGGTGACGATCATCCGGCTGGCCAGGTCGCCGGCCTGGTGCCCGCCCATGCCATCGGCGACCGCCCAGAGCCCGCGATCCGGGCAGTCCAGGAAGGCATCCTCGTTGCGCGCGCGGACCTTGCCGCGATCCGTGCGCGCCGCGCTGCGCCAGGGCTCGGTGCGTTGCATCAGAGCTGCACCGGCATGCGGAAGCTGCGCAGGACCGCGAGATCGAACGGATTCGGCGTGCGCTGGGCGAGCAGCAGGTAGTTGGCGCGCAGGCCGCCCAGGTCGGCCTTGAGCACCATCACGTCACGCCCGCTGAGGTACTCGGTCTGCATCAGGTCGAACAGCCTGAACAGCGACCAGGGCCCGGTATTGCGTTCGATTCCCACCGGTCGCCCGGCCATCTTCTCCAGCACCAGGCTGGTGCGGCCGCCGTCGGCGTCGCTGGGCCACTTGAACGACATCGGCACGATCGGGCCGTGGCGGTATTCCATGGATTGACCGTCGAAACGGAACTCGGCGCGGCTGACGCCAGGATCGAGGGTATAGGGCTCCAGACGGAAGCGCACCTGCGGCTCGGCCGGGTTCTCGGCGAAGAAGCTCTGGCGGATCACCTGGGCCGTGCCCATCTGGTCGAGATAGACCTTGGACATCGGCAGGCTGTAGCCGTCCACGCTGCGCAGGCGATAGCTGCCCGGGTCGCCGCTGACGAAGGGCCGCATGTAGGTTTCGAAGAAGCGTTCGGCGACGCCCTGCGCCTTGAAGAACTCGCGGAAATCGCTGACCGCGACATCGCTGGCGCTGTGCGCGTTGAACGGGTAGCGCTTGTTGATCGCCTTGCTGTAGAAACCGTACAGCTCGCTCTGGTAGCGCTGGTTGAGGTACAGGTAGGCATCGCCGAGGACCAGCCGCCAGGCGTCTTCGGCCAGCACGCTGAACCATCCGCCAAGCGGTCGCGGCAGTCGCGCGGAGGCGTTGCGCAGGTTGCTCAGGGCATCGCGCTGGCCGCCCATGCGACTCTTCGCCATGTCGAAAGCCGCCTGCTCCGGCTGGCTGGCGCGCGCCAGTCCGGCGAGTTGCAACTGCAACTCGTTGAGCGCCTGCAACAGCGGAGTGAGGTCGGCCGCCGGGCCGTTGTTATCGTCGAGCAGGCGATGCAGGGGCTCGAAGCGGCGTTGCAGGGACTTCTTCGCGGTATCCGGCAGGTTCTTCGCCAACGCGTCCCTGGCCTTGCCGGCCGCCGCGGCGGCCGCCTTGCCCAGCTTGCCGCCCTTTTCCGCGGCCTTGTCGCTGGCCTCTGCCAGCGCCTCGGCGCTCTCCGCCAGGACCGGGAAACGGGTGTTCTCACGGACCTCCAGCAACAACTGGAGGATCGGCGAGTTGGCGGCGAGCAGCCCGGAAACCTGGTCGGCGCCCTCGCCGGCATCGTTGAACGGCAGCAGGCCCAGGCGTCCGACCGCCTCGCTCCAGAAGTTCGCGTAGTCGCGGAAATACAACTGCTCGAGTTCGACCATCAGGCGCCGCAGGTCCATGTCGCTGATCCCGCTGCCCTCGCCCAGGACCCAGTTGTCGCGAAGGATGTCGTTGACCAGGCTGGCGCCCTGGACCACGAAGTACTGCTGGTAGCCCTGCTGGGTGTAGAACCCCGGGATCACGTAGTCGGTGCCGACGAACAGACCGGCCTGCGGCCCCAGGTGCTGGCCGAAGCGATACTCGGGCAGGCTTCGCGCCTGTTCGCGCAGCACCCGGTAGACCACGTTGGCCAGGGACTCGCTGCGCAGCACCTGGCGCGCCTGGGCCACCAGGGTGTCGTTCAGCGGATAGCTGAACGGTTGCTCGAGCAGACGGGCGAAATGCGTGTTCAGGCCATTCTGCACGGTGCCGTTGCCGGCATAGCGCTGCGACCAGTCGTTAGCCACCCAGTCCTTGAGCCATCCGTTCTCGCGGCGCTCGCGCAGATTCAGCATCAGGTAGGCCCGCAGGCTGTTGAGCAGGCGTTCGCGATTCTGCATGTTGCCGCGGATCTGCGCTTCGAGCATCCGCGCCACGCGCGGCAGCAGTTGCGTCTCCAGCTCGCGGCGATAGGCAGCGGCCAGCGGTGGGTTGACCTCGTTGCCCTGGTACAGCCCGGCGCGCTCGTGCAGCGAGACTTCGCCTTTGGGCGGAAACACGGTGGTCGCCGCATAGCTGCTATCCAGCGTCTTCAGCGCCGCCATGGCGTCATCGCGCTCGCCAAGCGCCTGGCGCTGCTGGGTCCATTGCTGCGCCAGCTCGCGGACCCGCTCCAGGCGCTCGTGGTTGGCCGAGAAACCGCCAGCCCAGAGCAGGCCGAATAGCAGAAGGAGCGCCAGCGAGCCGACGTACAGGGCGCGCTGGCCCCAGTGGATGCGCGTGCGTTCGCGGCGATCGAGACCTGCCAGGTTGGCCTCGGGGAAGATCACCTGGCTCAGCAGGTGATGGATGAAGCGCGAGCGCCCGTTGCGCAGGGTCGGCAGCAGGCCGCTGGCGATCCCCAGGTTGGCGCCGATGCCGGCGGTGTCCTCATCCAGCTGCTGGGCCAGGTGCGGCGCACTGGTCAGGTAGAAGCCGCGCAGGCGGCTGGCGCGCTGGTAGCGGTTGCCGGTGAAGGCGAGTTCGACGAACAGGCACAACCGCTCGCCGATCTGGCCAAGCTGGTGCGGGAAGTCGAGGATGCGACCGCGACGCAGGGTATCGCGCTCCTGGTGGATGCGCATGATCACCTGGCTGTTCAGGCGTCGCAGAAGGTCCTCGAACGCCTGGCGCAGGACCGTCACATCGGTGCCGTTCTGCTCCTTGCCGAAGCTGGTGCCCAGAACCTGGTCGCTCTCCTCGCGGCTCAACTGGTCGAAGAACTCGTCGAAGCCGAGCAACTGGTCGGCCTTGCTCAGCACCAGGTAGACCGGCAGATCGAGGTGCAGGGTCTGCTGGATTTCCTGCAGGCGCGCGCGCACCTGGCGAGCCAGCGTATCCAGCGCCATCTCGTCGTCGCTGAGCAACGTTTCCACCGGAATCGACACCATCACGCCATTCAGCGGCCGTGCGCGGCGGCGCTTGCGCAACAGGCCGAGCAGGGTCGCCCAGGCGCCCCCGTCGACCTCGCCGTCGGCTTGGGTCAGGTAGCGCCCGGCGGTGTCGATCAGGACGCCGTGGTCGGCGAAGTACCAGTCGCAGTAGCGCGTGCCGGCGGTATCGCGGGTCAGCTTGCGGTCGATCCGGTTGATCGGGAACTCCAGTCCGGAAAAGTCCAGCAGGCTGGTCTTGCCGCTTCCCTGCGGGCCGATCAGCAGGTACCAGGGCAGCTCGTTGCGCCAGCGCTCGCTACGACCGCGGTACAGGCTGGAGGTCTTCAGGGTGCGCAAGGCGTCCTTGAAGCGGCTGCGCAATTCCTTCTGTTCGTCTTCGATCAGACCGTCGCGGCGCAAGCGCTCCTGGCCCTCGTCGCTGTCCTCGACGGCCTTGCGCCGCACTCCGGCGCGCCAGCTGACGAAGACCATCGCCAGCCCCCAGACCAGGAACATCAGGCTGATGCTCAGCAACCGCGAGGTCGGGCTTTCCCAGAACTTGTAGTCGGCGACCGCCAGCAGCGGCCCGACGAACCACACCAGCAATGCCGCCAGGAGTACCAGCAGCAGCGTCCAGACCCACGTCTTGCGCAGGAAGGCGCCGACTTTCTTGAAGAAGTTTTTCATTTCGCGTCCCTGTGTTTACGAACCGGGCTGTCCTGCCGCCGCATCGAGCGACTGGTAAGGCTGCAGCACCGTGTCGCGTTGCTCGCCGAGAACCCAGGCGAATCCCGAATACATCACCACCAGGCAGACCAGGGTGAACAGCGCCACCATCCACCAGGGCACGATCCGCACCAGGCCGCGACGCTGGTCGCTGAGCCCCTGCCAGTGCGGCGACAGTTCGCGCGGCACGTCGCCGCGCAACTGGCGGATCTGCCGGTAGAGCGCATCGGAAATACCGTCCAGGTCGAGCACGCCGCGAGCCATCACCCGGTACTTGCCCTCGAAGCCGAGGGCCAGGCAGAGGTACATCAGCTCCAGCATCGGCAGATGCTTGACCGGGTTCTTCGACAGCCGGTCGAGCAACTGGAAGAACTTCTCGCCGCCGAAGGTCTCGTTATGGAAGCTGCTCAGCAGGCTGATCTTCGACCATTCGCTTTCGTTGCCCCACGGGGTGGTCACCACCGCCTCGTCGACCACCGTGCACAGCACGTAGCGCGCCGCCATGACCTGGCTGTTTTCCACGCCATCCTGCACGGCGCGGAATTCGAAGAGCTTCATGGCGGAGGTCAACCGCTCCTTGAGCGCCGCAAGGTTCTCCAGCACGCTGCTGTGCTTGAGCCGGACCACTTCCGAAAGCAGTTCGGAAGCCGCCGCCACCAGCGGGTTCAGGCTGACGTTGAAGGCCTCGCCCGGACGCAGGCGCGCCGCGTAGATCATCCGCTCCTCGAGCTGCTCGAAGCGCGGCGGTTCGGCGAAATCGGTCAGCGGCCCCTGGGCCGGTACCTGTCCCTGGTGATCGAGGAGGACGGTCTTCTCGTCCTCGTGGTATTCCCTTTCCTTGATCATGTTCAGTTCCTGATGGCCCAGAATTTCAGTTCAAGCTCGGAGAACTCGCCGGATACGTGGAACGCGAAACCGCCGGAGCGCTCCAGCTGGGTCATATCCTCGGCGTTGGGTTCGAGAATGAAATAGGTCTTGTTGGAGTGGAACGGGATCTGCCGCGGCGCCACCGGCAGCGGCTTGACCCGGATCCCCGGCAGGTGCAGGTTGACCAACTGGCGAATGTGCTCGACCGCACCCACCTTGAGATGCGCGGGCAGGCGCTGGCGCAGTTCCTCCGACTCGCAATTGGCACTGGCGGCGAGCACGAACGAGGCGCTGCCGAGCAGCTTGTGGTCGTGCAGGGGCGAGACCAGGATGCCGTACTGGCGGGCCTGGAGAGGCAGTTCGATGGCATGCTGCTCGAGCACCATCGACAGGACCTGGCGAATCGCCTCCATCAGCCTGCGGAAGCTGGCGCCCTGGTCGCTGTGCTGGTAACGGCTGTCCAGGCGCGGACGCTTGCTCTCGCTGCCGAAGGTGGCGAGGTCGCCGAGCATGGTCAGCAGCACCCGGTACAACTGCTCCGGATGCACCTGCTCCAATCCCAGGTAGTGGCGCAGCAGCAACTCGGTGCGATTGATCAGTTGCAGCATCATGAAATCGCCGACCTCCGCGCCGCCGACCTTGCCATTGGACCGGATACGCTCGGCGATGGTGTCGCCGCGATGGCCGAGCATGCTGATCACCTCCTTCAGGCAGGACAGCAGGTAGGCGGATGCGTGGGCGTGGAGGTAGCTCGGCACGAAGTCGGGGTCGAGGCTGATCACCCCGTCCGGCGTGGTATCCAGCACCACCGCCACCTTCAGTTTGACGTAGGCCTGGTCGCTCTGCTGCTCGCCGAGCAGCAGGCGAAAATCCGGCCGCGCGCAGCTGACCTGCACCATGGAATCCTCGCCGGCGTTGGAGTCCGCCACCTCCAGATCGTAGGCGGTATAGCGCGCCAGGACCTCGGCCTGCTCCGGCCGGCGCGCCTCGATGTGGTTACCGGTGACCAGCGGCAGGGCCAGGTAGATCGGCACGTTCGAGGTATTGGGCGGCACGTCGAGGGCGAGCGGCTCGGTGTTGCCGCCGAGTTCGAACAGGCTGCCGTCGGGCAGTACGCCGGAGGCCTGGCTGATCACCAGCTTGCCCATGTTGAGGAACTGGCGGTCCAGCTCCAGGGCGAGGAAGCCCCAGTTGTAGCTGCCCAGCAACTGGGTCCGGGCCTTCATCTGGTTGTCGTAGTAGCGGTCGTTGTGTTGCAGATGCTGCGGGCGCAGCAGCATGCCTTCCTGCCAGACGATCTTGTGCACGTTCATCGCGCGTCACCCGCCTTGCCGAGCAGTTCGCCGGCATTCAGGATGCCCTTCCGGCCCAGCTTCAGCTCTACCCGGGTCAGCTCTTTCGCCGTGACCGGCACCACGTAGCGCCAGCTTGCCTCGCCGAGATCGCGGTAGGCGGCGAGCACGCCCACGTAGCGGCTCCCCTCCTCCACGCTGAGCTTGAGTTCGACCCGCTCGCCGGGCCGCAGCTCCAGCTCCTCGCTGGTCACCAGGTCGGAGTCCAGGGTCTCCTTGGGACGTTCGTAGAGGCTGAAGAAGTCGGCGTTCTCGAACGCCACCGGGTGCTTCAGCTCGAACAGCCGCACTACCACCGGCGACGGCCGGCCATTGAGGTCGGGATTGACCCGCTCGCCGGCGCTCAGGGCGAGGTCGAGCTTGGTCAGTCTGGAATACGGCGACAGCGTGGAACAGCCGGCCAGCAGCGCCAGGACGGCGAGCATGGCCAGCGCCCTGGCTGGCGGGATCGGGCGACGAGACATGGCGATCATCCTTGGTGCTCGGTGTAGAGGGTGGAAATCAGGCGAACCTGCTCTTCGTAGGCCTGGGCGAAATCACGCGCCAACAGGCGCTCGCTCCAATCGTCGTCCTGGCATAGCGACTGGTGGTAGCGACCGTAGGCACGCCAACGGCTGCCCGCGGTGGCCAGCAACGGTCGGCGGCCGTCGCGCTCGAAACGCAGGGTCAGCTGCTGCGGCGAGAAATGCTCGAGGGTCGCGCGCACCGCCGCCCGGCTGGCGCCGAGCAGCGCCACCTGGTGCGCCTGGAGGTCGCGGAAACTGCGTGCGACGGCCTGTTCGCCACTCAACTGGCCAGGCTTGCCATCCCGTAGCAGATGACCCAGCGCCTCGCCGGCATCGCCGCTGAAGCGCAAGGGATTCTTGCCGGTATCGCGCAACGTGCTCAGCGACAGGCGCAGTTCATTTTTCAGTTCGCTGCGGGTCCGCAGGCTCTGCTGCAAGCCGCCGATGCACTGCCGCAGCAAACCGGCGGCGTTGATCGCCAGCGCTTCGCGCGCAGCGCCGTCGAGGCCTTCGAGGTCCATTCCCAGGGCCTGGCCGAAACGCTGCCAGAAGGCTTCGTCGCGACCCGGACGCGGACTGTCCACGGGTTCCTGCGGAGCCGCCGGGGCGGGCACCAGCTCCGGTACGACCAGGCTTTCCATGTCGATCCGCGCGTAGTCCGCACGCGCCCCGGCCTCCTGGCTGGGCTGGGCGATTGCGCTCAGGTCGTCGAGTTCGTAGGCATCTGCACCGTCCTGGTCGAGCGCCTGCAACGGATCGAGGGCCAGGAAGGCATCGTCCGGAATGATGCTGCCCGCCGGCTGCGGCCGCCCGACGTCCATGGCGAACTCGTCGGGCTCGCGCAGCAGCCGCGCGCGGATCTCGAAGTCGCCGAGCAGGAAGACACTGTCCTGCTCGATGCGCTGCGGCTCGCCATGCGGCAGGCGGCTGCCGTTGCCGGCGCGGATGCCGTTGCTGCTGGTGTCGGTCAGGTAGAATGCGCCGTTGCGATAGCTGACCCGCGCATGCTGCTTGGACAGGTGCCGCTTGCGATCGGGAATCGCCCAGTCGCACTCACCGCCGCGGCCGATGAGGCCGCCGTTCCTGCCGAAGGTCTTGCTGCACAGCTCCGTCGGTACGAATTGCTTGGCGCTGAGCATTTCCAATACCAGTTCCATGAGATCGCTCCTTGCGGTCACTTGCCGCGATTGACCGCCTGCGGATCGCCAAGCGGGCGATAGTCGCCGTCGTTGAATTTGTAGTTGCCGCTGCAACCGGCGAGGCCGCAGAGGACGGCCAGGGCCAGAAGCACGGCGGGCCAGTGACGAACAGGCATCAGGGAGTCTCCATGGAAGGGCCGCGGACGCCGCGCTCCAGGCGCGCGCCCGGCAGGGCTGGTTGGAAGGAAATCTCGATCATGGGCTTCAGGTCCGGGGATCGCCGAAATGAATGTTCAGGCGTCCCATGCGATAGATCAGGGTTCGGCGCGGCAGACCCAGTTCGCGCGCAGCGAGGGTCTGGTTGCCAGCGTTCCTGCGCAGGCAGGCGAGCAGCAGGTCGCGTTCGATCTGCTCCAGGTGCTCGCGCAGCTTGAGCGGCGCCTCCGCTTCCGGGGGCGCGCGCAGGGAAAAGTGTTCGGCCAGCAGCACATCGCCTTCGCAGAGCAGTACCGCGCATTCCACCAGTCCCTTCAGCTCCCGAACGTTGCCGGGAAAGCCATAGCCGTCGAGCAGTTCCAGCGCTTCCGCGGACCAGCCCAGCGGCGCGCGGCGCAGGAACACGCAGGCGCGTTCGGCGAAATGCCGGGCCAGTTCGAGGGCGTCGCCCTCGCGCTGGCGCAACGGCGGCAACTCGATGGGAAACTGCGCCAGCCGGTAGTAGAGGTCTTCGCGGAACTTGCCATCGCGGACCAGCAGGGCGAGGTCACGGTGGGTAGCGGCGATGATGCGTACATCGACCTTGTGCGTGTCGTTGCCGCCGAGCGGGCGAATCTCGCCTTCCTGCAACACGCGCAACAGCTTGGCCTGGAGCGACAGGGGCATGTCGCCGATTTCGTCGAGCAGCAGGGTTCCGCCATCCGCGGCATCGAACAACCCGGGACGATCGCGCTCGGCACCGGTAAAGGCGCCCTTGCGGTAGCCGAACAGCTCGCTTTCCAGCAGGTTTTCCGGAAACGCCGCGCAGTTCTGCACCACGAACGCCTGTGCTCGCCGCGGGCCGTACTCGTGGATCGCCCGTGCGACCACCTCCTTGCCGGTACCGGTCTCGCCCTGCAGCAACACGGTATAGGGGTTGTGCAGGACCTTGCTGATCAGGCGGCAGGTCTCACGCATCGCCGCGCTCCTGCCGATCAGCCCGTAGCCGCTGACCACCGGCGCGCTGGACGGTCCCTGCGGCTCGCCGGAGGGTTGCGAGAGGCGTTGCAGCAGATGCAACTGGGCCAGCACGAACGAGCCCAACTGGCCCAGTGGATGGGCGAATCCCTGCAGGTCCAGTGGGCGCCGGGTGGCGCAGACCACCATGCCCTCGACCGTTTTCTCCGGGCTCACCAGCGGAACGCAGAGCAGGGACAGCCAGGGCTGCTCCCCTGCCGGCAGGAAGCCGGTCTCGTGCAGCCGCGACGGCAGGTCGACGAGACTGACCACGCGGTTCTGGCACAGGGCGAACTGCAGCAACTGCTCGCCGGTGTAGTCCGCCGGCAGGCTCGACGGCTCCAGCGCCTGCAACAGGCCGTCCCGGCATTCGGCGTTGAGGGTGAGCGCGGTATGGGTCTGGTCGAGCAGATACAACTGGCTCAGCTCGCAGCCGCTGAGTTCGCCGACTGCGCGTGCGAAACCGCCCAGCAGGGCCGCGATGTCGGTTTCCCGCGACAGCGCGCCGAACTGAGCGAGCAGGGCTTCGGCGAAGGCCAGGGGTTGCGGTACGCGGCTGAACATCGCACCCACCTCAGGCGAACTCGCAGAGCACGCGGCCGTGCTCGCCCAGCGTCGCATGGACCCGCTCGAGACGCTCGTCGAGCGCCATCGCTTCCAGCAAACGGTCGGCCACCAGCGGCAGCAGGTGCGTGTCCAGCAGGTGGTCGATCAACCGTGCGCCGCTGTCGCTCTGGGTGCAACGCTCGGCCAGGTGGTCCACCAGCGCCTGGCTGTAGTCGAAAGCCAGTTGACGGCGGGCCAGACGCTCGCCGAGGCGTTCCAGCTTGATCTCGATCAGCTCGCGCAGTACCGGGCCGCCCACCGGGTAGTAAGGCACCACGCGCATGCGCGCCAGCAGCGCCGGCTTGAAATGCCGGCTGAGCGCCGGCCGGATGGTTTCCTCCAGGAGTTCGGCGGAAGGCCGCGCGCCGTCCTGGCAAAGCGCGGCGATGTGCTCGCTGGCGAGGTTGGAGGTCATCAGGATCAAGGTATTGCGGAAATCGATCTCGCGCCCTTCGCCATCGTTGGCCACGCCCTTGTCGAAGATCTGGTAGAACAGGTTGAGCACGTCCGGATCGGCCTTCTCCACCTCGTCCAGCAATATCACCGAATAGGGCTTCTGGCGTACCGCCTCGGTGAGCATGCCACCCTCGCCATAGCCGACATAGCCGGGCGGCGCGCCGATCAGGCGCGAGACGGTGTGCTTCTCCTGGAACTCGGACATGTTGATGGTGGTGATGAAACGCTCGCCGCCATACAGCAGGTCGGCCAGCGCCAGCGCGGTCTCGGTCTTGCCCACCCCGCTCGGGCCCACCAGCAGGAACACGCCGACCGGCGCATCGGGCTTGTTCAGCCCGGCCGCGGTGGCGCGCATCGCGCGGTCCAGGGCGCTGACCGCCTGTTCCTGGCCACGGATCCGCGCCCGCAGGTCGTCAGCGAACCCCATCACCTTGGCGTTGTGTTCCCGCGCCAGTTGTTCCACCGGTACGCCGGTCCAGGCGCCGATCACCTCGGCAACCAGGCGCGGGCAGACCTCGAAGCTGACCAGCCGCCCCTGGGCCTGGGCATCGGCGAGCGCCTGGCGGGTTTCGTGAAGGGCCTTTTCCAGGGCTTCGACACCGCCATGCTCGTCGGCCGGGAAAGCCTCCGCATCCGCCTCGCTGCCCTGCTCTTCCCGGTTCGCCTCGCGGGCCCTGGCCAATTGCTGGCGCAGGGCGAGCAGGCGCTCGGCGAGTTCGCGCTGGCGGCTCCACTGGTCCTCCTGTACGTGCCGCTCGCTTTCCGCCTGGGCCAGACGCTCCTCCAGCGCCTGCAGGGCATTGTGGTCGATCGGCAGGCCTGCCTCGGCATCGCGGCGCAGGGCCTGGCGCTGGCGCTCACCTTCGGCCAGCTCGCCGCGCAGGCGCTCGAGACTCTCCGGCGCCGCCGCCAGGCTGATGCGCACCCGCGCACAGGCGGTGTCGAGGACGTCGACGGCCTTGTCCGGCAACTGGCGACCCGCCAGGTAGCGGGCGGACAGTTCGGCGGCGGCCACCACCGCGTCGTCGCGCAGGTAGATACCGTGGCTTTCCTCGTAAACCCGGGCCAGGCCACGCAGAATCGTCACCGCCTCGGCAACGCTCGGCTCATGCAACTGCACGGGCTGGAAGCGCCGGGCCAGCGCCGGGTCCTTCTCGAAATACTTCTTGTATTCGGCCCAGGTCGTCGCCGCGATGGTGCGCAACTCGCCACGTGCCAGGGCCGGCTTGAGCAGGTTGGCGGCATCCGAGCCGCCGGCCTGACCGCCCGCGCCGATCAGCGTATGGGCCTCGTCGATGAACAGGATGGTCGGCCTGAGCGCTGCCTTCACTTCGTCGATGACGCCTTTCAGGCGCCGCTCGAACTCGCCCTTCACGCTGGCACCGGCCTGCAACAGGCCCATGTCGAGGGACAACAGCTCGACGTCCCTCAGCGCCGGCGGCACTTCCCCTGCGGCGATCCGCGAGGCCAGGCCTTCGACGATGGCGGTCTTGCCGACGCCAGCCTCGCCGACCACGATGGGGTTGTTTTTCCGCCGACGGGCCAGGATGTCGACCATCTGGCGAATAGCCCCGTCGCGACAGAGCACCGGATCGAGCTTGCCGTCGCGCGCCTGCTGGGTAAGGTTGTGGGTGAAACGCTGCAACAGGGACTCGCCGCCGCCCGGCTTGCCGCTGGGCGCGCCCTCCAGCGGCTGCGAGAGCGCGAAATCCTTCAACCGCTCGATGTCGAGCCGCGCCAGCAGCGGCTGGTAGCGGCTGCCGGCATAGCGCAACGGGTTGCGTAGCAGGGCCAGGATCAATGCCGCCTGGTCGATCTGGCTACGGCCCAGTTCGAGGTTGGCCAGCAACAGCGCATCCTGCAGCCACTGCACCAGCTCGGGCGCGAACACCGGATTGCGCGAGGCGCTGTGCTCGCCCCGCGCTTGCAACGCGGCGTTGAGTTCGCCGGCGTCCACCGCGGCATCCTGCAGGGCGCGCGCCAGCAGTCCCTGGGGACGCTCCAGCAGGCCCAGCAACAGGTCCTCCACCAGTACCTTGCTGCCGCCACGGGCTACGCAGCGCTCGGCCGAGCCTTCGAGGTCGCGCCGGGTGTCGGCATCCAGCGCCTGAATCAGTTGTTGCAGGTCTACGTTGATCATGCTCATCCATCCTTAATGAATCTTGCTGCCCAGCGTCACCACGCCATCGGCGCGCTCCCGGCCCAGCCAACTGGTCCAGCCAAGGCGGCAGGCGTTCTGAGCGCCGATGCGGAACTCGCGGATTTCCTCCTGGCGCAAGACCAGCCGGATGTCGTAGTCGAGCGGGTCGCGCAGGGTGAAGCGGACCAGCGCGCAAAGCGGCTGGTAGCCGGGACCGATCGGCAGGAACTCGTGGAAGCGCTGCCAGTCGAGCTGGCGGATATGAATGCGGAACTTGCCGCTGCGGTCGCGGACCCGTTCGCCCAGCACCGCGTCTTCGCCAAGCTGGCTGTTGAACAGGCCGAGTCGGTTGCGCTGCTCTTCGAGGATCGCGACGCGCCGTTCTATACACTGCTCGGCGACCAGTTCGGCATGCTTGAAGTAGTAGCGCAGCACCGACTCGATCAAGGCCGCCGAGTGCGCCCGCAGGCTGAGCAGGCCCAGGTAGGGCAGCAGACGTTTCCAGTTCAGTTCCCTGGCCTTGCGGATCTCTTCCCCGCCCAATCCGACGAGGGCGAACAACTGAGCGGAGAACGCATCGCTCGCGCCGCTCTGGAAGCTCACCCGGTAGCGGTACTTGCGCCAGATCGGCAATAGCAGCCGATGCAGGCGGTGATGGAAGAGATCGAGGAAGTTCCGCGTAGGATTGCCCTCCTCGCTGTCGCCCAGGGCCTGCTCGCTGTAGAACGCCGGCAACGGCGAACTGGCACCGAACAAGCCGATCAGGTTGAAACGCAGCCGCGCCCGCAGCATGCCGCGCTCTTCGAAGAACTCCACCCGATCGACATCGCTGCCCGGGAAGCCGAGGCTAGGATTGGCCTGGAATTCCAACTGATCGTAGAGCGCTTCGTCTCCCAGGCCGGGATGTTCCTCGCGCAGGCGATCCATGACCAGCAGGACCGCCTGGAACAGCGAGTACTCGCGAATGCCCCGGGCCAGCGCGCTTACAGCAGGGGCTGCAAACCCATGCGCGGTTTCCATTGGTACACGTCTCCCTGTGTGCTCCTCACCCGCAACTCGTGGTAGGAGTTGATGCTGGCGTAAAGCGCGAAAAATTCGTTCAGAACCGAAGCGAACACGAACAGGTCGCCCTCGCCGATGTAGCCTTCCGGATCGATCGTCAGCTCGGTACGCAAGCCGCGCAGCGGCAGGCCCCGATGCAGGCGGTCGACATGCTCGTGGCGGACCGCCTTGAGCCCGCCCAGCAGGCGCTTGCTGACCTTCGCCGCATGCTGGTCGTAGTAGCGCGGCAGGTCGTAGGTTTCGAGGATCACCTTGAGCGCGTCGACGTTGGCCAGCGACAGGTAGTTGAGCGACATGTTGCTGATCAGCTTCCAGAGGAAATCGCGGTTCAGCGGCGGCGCGTAGCTCGGCGTCGCCGGGGTGATATTGCGGAAACCGAGGAATTCCGGCGTGCCTTCGCAGGCGACGCAGATATCGCCCAGGCGCAGCCGTTGGGGCAGGTTCTGGTTGGTGCAGGTCAGTTCCACCGACAGCGTCTCGATCTGCTCGGGATGGCGGATGCCGAAGCTCAGGTAGGTGTCCAGGCCATCGTGCAGCAACGAGGTCCGTTGCCGGACGCTGTAGTGGGGCCGTGCTTCGGGAACGTCGAAGCTGGGATCGTGCTCGAAGGACTCGAACGGTACGTAAGCCTGGTAGCCGAGCCCGCCCGGCCGCCAGCCAGTGACGCCTTCTACCGAGAACACCCCGCAGTCCTCCAGGCTGTATTCGGCCGGCATCAGCAGGTACTCGTCCTGCTTGCCGTCGAGGCGGATCGGCAGCGCATCGTGGCGGAACAGGTTGGCCACCGGCGTACAGTACAGCTTGACGTTCTCCAGCGTCGGGTGCAGGCGCTGGATGCCGCTCTTGCGGATATCGAAGCGCAACTCGAGGCCGCGGACCTGCTTGAGGGTTTCCTCGGGCAGCGCGCCGAGCAGGTCAAGGCCATCCACGTCGACGAACAGGAACTTGTCCTGGAACGCGAAGTACTCCTGCAGGTAGCGATAGCCACGGAAGGTATTCAGCGGATAGGGAATCAACGCCTCGTCTTCGGCGAAACCCACCGGCTGCACCCGCTCGCCCGTCAGGCGGAACGACATCGGCTTGCCGGCCACGCCATCCAGCGGCCGCCCATGGGCGTCCAGCGGAATCAGTTGGATGCTCTCCAGGTTGCGCAGCAGGCACAGATAGAGCATCTGGCTGATGTAGCGCTCGCCGGCCAGGTGCAGGCGCAGCCGACTCAGGCCCAGCTCGCCGAGATGCCCGTCGCAGTTCATCGCCAGGCGCAGGCCGAGCAGCGCACCCTCGCCGGTCACCGAATAGTTGAGCGCCTCCAGCACCAGCGGCAGGACTTCGGTGGCGTAGCAGGTACGGAAGCGACAGGCGACCTCGCCCACCGGCCGGCTCTCGACCGGCGTATCGCGCTCCACGCGCAGCGCCCCGCCCGGGCGGGTCAGGGGGTCGAACTGGAGAATGCTGAAAGCCGGCAGCGGGCGCATATAGTTCGGCCACAGCAGGTGCATCATAGAGTGGCTGAGTTCCGGCAACTCGTCGTCCAGCTTCTGCCGCAACCGCCCGGTCAGGAAGGCAAAGCCCTCGAGCAGGCGCTCAACATCCGGATCGCGTCCGACCTGCCCGAGAAACGGGGCCAGGGCCGGGCTACGCTCGGCGAAACGGCGCCCCAGCTGGCGCAGTGCGGTGAGTTCGCTCTGGTAGTAATGATTGAAGGACACGGCTTACCTGCTGGATATCGTTTCACTGATGGCAGTCGTCTGACCGCTGCCGCCAAAACCGCAATGACATTTCTGGCCTGAAGATCGGAAACCCACGGTGTCCGTTGTCTTTCCGTAATCGACCCGATTCGCGCCCATCTCAGAAGACCTCATGGACGAACCAGGCATCGAAGCGCGCCAGGCCGAGGCGTCACCCTGGCGGGCCGCCGCGAGGCCGTCGAAGAACACGTCGGCGGAACCGACGACGATGGGATTGCTGCCATGCCCGGGGAGCGGACAAGCGGTAGGATCGGAAACGCGGGCTGCGGGTTTGCCGGACATCGAAACCTCCTTAGCTGACCTTCACCTGGCCGCTGCCATCCAGGCATGCGGAAAAACTCACCTGGCGCTTGAAACCTTCCACCTCCAGCAACCCTTCGATGCTGAAGGCCAGGCGGAGCTGGTCGTTGTCGCGCGGCAGGGAAACGACACGCACGTTGCTCAAGCGCGGTTCGTAAGCCTCGATGAAACCTTCGATGGCCGAGCGGGCCTGGCTCAGGGAGTCGTGCAGGCTCAGGCGCATGTCGTTGAGATCGGGCAACCCGTAGTCGGACAGCGTCTGCACGCTGCCCGCCCGGGTGCTGAGCATCTTGCCCAGATGGGCAGCCACCGACGCCATGGCGGAAACCTCGCGGCTCCAGCCGACGCGCTTATCCGCGTCGCCGTTCAGGCGCTCGAACAGGCTGCCGTATCCGGTCATGGAAAGCTCCGCTTACTCTTTGTCCAGCTTGCCGACCAGCGACAGGGTGAAGTCCGCCCCCATGTACTTGAAGTGCGGGCGCACGTTCAGGCTGACGCGGTACCAGCCCGGCTCGCCCTCGACGTCACTGACGATGATCTGTGCAGCGCGCAGCGGGCGACGGCCGCGCACTTCGGCGCTGGGGTTTTCCTGGTCGGCGACGTACTGGCGGATCCACTTGTTCAGCTCCAGCTCGAGGTCGGTACGCTCCTTCCACGACCCCAGCTGTTCGCGTTGCAGGACCTTCAGGTAATGGGCCAGGCGGTTGACGATCATCATGTACGGCAACTGGGTGCCGAGCTTGTAGTTCAGCTCCGCGGCCTTGCCTTCGGCGCTGATGCCGAAGAACTTCGGCTTCTGCACCGAGCTGGCGGAGAAGAACGCGGCGTTGTCGCTGCCCTTGCGCATGGTCAGGGAAATGAAGCCTTCCTCGGCCAGTTCGTACTCGCGGCGATCGGACACCAGCACCTCGGTGGGGATCTTGGTCTCGATCTCGCCCATGCTCTCGAAGTGGTGCAAAGGCAGGTCCTCCACCGCACCGCCGCTCTGCGGGCCGATGATGTTCGGGCACCAGCGATACTTGGCGAAGCTGTCGGTCAGCTTGGTGCCGAAGGCATAGGCGGTGTTGCCCCACAGGTAATGCTCGTGGCTGTTGGCCACGGTCTCCTTGTAGGCGAACGACTTGACCGGATTCTCTTCCGGATCGTAGGGCGTGCGCAGCAGGAAGCGCGGTACGGTCAGCGCCACGTAGCGGGAATCCTCGGACTGGCGGAAGCTCTGCCACTTGGCGAACTGCGGGCCTTCGAAATGATCCTTCAGGTCCTTCAGGTCCGGCAGGCCGGTGAAGCTTTCCAGGCCGAAGAACTTCGGACCGGCGGCCGCCACGAACGGCGCATGGGCCATGCAGGCCACGCTGGAGACGTATTGCATCAGCTTGACGTCGGGCGAACTGGGCGACATGTAGTAGTTGGCGATGATGGCGCCGACCGGCTGGCCACCGAACTGGCCGTATTCGGCGGTGTAGATGTGCTTGTACAGGCCGGACTGCATCACCTCGGGCGAGTCCTCGAAATCGTCCAGCAGGTCCTGCTTGGAAACGCTGAGAATCTCGATCTTGATGTTCTCGCGGAAGTTGGTGCGGTCGACCAGCAGTTGCAGGCCGCGCCAGGCCGACTCCAGCGCCTGGAAATCGGGATGATGGAGAATCTCGTCCATCTGCGTGCTGAGCTTGGCATCGATCTCGGCGATCATCCGGTCGACCATCGCCTTCTTCACCGGCTCGCCGTCGTTCTGCGGCTTGAGCAATTCCTCGATGAAGGCGGAGACGCCGCGCTTGGCGATGTCGTAGGCCTCGTCGTCCGGGCTCAGGCGGGTCTCGGCGATGATGCTGTCGAGAATGTTGTATTCGCCGTTCTGGTTCCGGCCTTGCTGTGCGGCACTGGTGCTCATGTATCTGCTTCCTTGGCTAGGGGTGGCTCAGGCGTCCTGGGAGGGGGCGGCGCTCAGCCCCAGCTCGCCCAGCACACGGCTACGGGACTCGTCGTCGGCGAGTACGCTTTCGATGGCCTTGCGGAACGCCGGGGCGTTGCCCAGCGGGCCCTTGAGGGCCACCAGCGCATCGCGCAACTCCATCAGCTTCTTCAGCTCGGGCACCTGCTCGACGATGCTGGCCGGGTTGAAGTCCTTCATCGAGTTGATCTGCAGCCCCACCGCCAGCTCGTCGCTGCCGCCCTCCTCCTGGAGACGATTGGGTACGCTCAGCGTCAGCCCCAGCTCCTGCTTGGCCAGGACCTCGTCGAAGGTCATCTTGTCGATGCCGATCGGCTTGCGGTCCTCCACCTTGCGCTCATCCGCGCGCTGGATGTAATCGCCGATCGCCAGTAGCTTCAACGGCAGTTCGATTTCTTCCTGGGCACCGCCAGTGGCGGGCTTGAAGGTGACGTTGATGCGTTCCTTTGGGGCTACCGAGCCTTCTTTGGCCATGGCTTTTTCTCCTTGAGAATTGAGGGCGCGAAGCCCTATTCGAGCACCACCTCGAGATCGAGGTGGCACAGCCTGCGATAAATGTCTTCCTTGCGTTCTCGCACGGCGTGGTTCTGCGGCAACAGCTCGCAGCAGCTATGCAGCAGGTGCAGTACATCCAGCGCCAGATCGGGCTCCCAGGCGTGCAATCCCGATTCGTGCAACTGATGGTCGAGGCTCTCCAGCTGGGTCTTGGCCAGCTCGTACTTCTTCGCCAGGAAGCACAGTCGCGCGAGGCTCAGTTGCCAGAAGAACCGGGCTCGCCCGCCGTGGGCGCGCTTCATGCCCTGCTTCAACACCTGTACCGCCGCCTTCAGGCCGTCCTTGCGCAACACCGGCTGGACCTCGTCCAGGGCGACGTCCCATTCGGCCTGCAGGGCCACGGTCTCGACCTTGCGCGGCGCACTGTCGTTCTGGAGATGGGGCATGACATGGGCGCTGATCCAGCCACGGGTGGCCGCATCGGCGAATGCGCTGCCGTCGTGGAAACGCAGCTCCACCAGCCCCGGCAGACGCTGCAGGAGCAAGGCGAAATGCATTTCGACTTCCCGCATCGCCTGCTCGGCGTTGAGCCCTTGCAGGCACTCCCAGACCAGGCGCTGGCCGTCGAACCAGAACGGCGCCCGTGCCAGGCTCGCCTCCAGCTCCACCAGGAGATCGGCGTACAGGCCCTGGGCGAAACGCTCCTGGTAGCTTTTCAGCTTGTCCGCCGGCACTCCCCTTAGCGCAGTGACCTGTTCGGCATTGCGCTCGGGCATGGACTCGATGGGCAGCCAGAGCATCGTCCGGTTGAGGCGCAGCGCGCGCAGATCGGTGGCTTTCTGCTTCAGCCACCAGGCGCACAGGGGGCGTGCGGCCTCCTGCTGGGCGCGCATGGCCTTGTGGGCGTCGCGCTCGTTGTCGATGGGCGCACCCGGCGCCAGCAACTGGCTGGCCGCCTGCTTGACCTGGGCCACCACGGCGCCGACCACGCCAGGTTCGGGCTGGTTGTCGGCGGCGCGCTGGAGCATGCCCGAAAGGCGTCGGCTGATCGGCAGCAACAAGGGCGCGTCGTCGCCCAGTTGCGCGGTCAGCGCGGTATCGAGTTTTTCCAGGTGCTCGGCGAGACGCCGGAACAGGGGGAGTTGCTCCTTGATCGGTACGTTTTCGTTCAGCGCCTGCTCCAGCCGGGGCACCAGCCAGGCAATGGCCGCGGCGCGAGTGCGCGCCTTGAGCGGATGGATCTCGACCCAGTGCCGGCTGCACAGACGTTCCAGCAATCCCAGTCCGGCCAGCAAACCGGGAAAGGATTCCCGTTGGTAGAGGGCCCAGGTCAACCAGGCTGCAACACGCAGGTCCTTGGATTGGGCACGAAGCAGCGCTTCGCTGTTTTCCAGGATTTTCAACCAGTCGGTCTGGCCGTTCTCATGGAGCGAGAGCGCCTTGCCCAGCTCATTTTCCAGCGCCTCGTATTCGCTGGAAAAACGCACATCCTCACCCGCAAAGACATCCTTTGAAATCGGCTGTTCCGCGAGTTCCAGATAATGCGAGGAGAGCTTGCTCGAATAGGTCATCCTAACCCTTCAATGCACACCATGTGCGCCAATGAATATCTTAACAATTCAACTAGTTGGCATAAAAACCGAACGAAAATCCCAATAGTCTGAAGAGCTCTTTGCCTTTTCCATGAAAACAACATAAAAACTGGCAAGCAACAGGACATTCCCTCTTTGGGAATTTTCCTATTCATTGATACGAATCAATGAAAGATTTTCAGCCAAACGTCAGGCGTCTGCGTCCATGCCCTTTACGGCTTGGCTATAGCCATCATAACGACATTGATGGCCATTTGGAAAACCCTACCAAAACAGGTAGTTAACAATTTATAAAAAATAAGGCAGACAACAGTGGATTCCTCTGGAGAGCCTCGAAACATAGGCCTTCCAAGCGGACCAACAGCTGATTTAGAGCGTAATAGCGATTGTGCAAGAAGTTGCACAATGAAAACCAAGAAACATCCCCAATAACAGCCCACAGCCCTTGAAAATACTGGCCTGGACACTACTGCGCAAAAAGTTGCACAGCACTGCGCAACTTCTTGCTCAATTCACTTGTTATTTTTCATTCAAAACGAGACATGGATAACAATTATCCGTCGGATGCGTTTGATTTATAAGGATAGTTAAAACACTGGCATGAGAATTGTTAGGTGAAGTTGCCCGAGGGGTGGTCCAACCCGCGGGATTTCCTACTCACGCAAGGAGAGCATCCATGGCAACCCCCGCCTATATGTCCATCACCGGCACCAAGCAGGGCCTGATCACCGCCGGCGCCTTCACCGAGGATTCGGTCGGCAACACCTACCAGGAAGGCCACGAGGACCAGGTGATGGTCCAGGGCTTCAACCACGAAGTGATCATCCCGCGCGATCCGCAGTCCGGCCAGCCGACCGGCCAGCGCGTGCACAAGCCGGTGGTCATCACCAAGGTCTTCGACAAGGCCTCGCCGCTGCTGCTGGCCGCCCTGACCTCCGGCGAGCGCCTGACCAAGGTGGAGATCCAGTGGTACCGCACCTCCGCCGCCGGCACCCAGGAGCACTACTACACCACCGTCCTGGAAGACGCGATCATCGTCGACATCAAGGACTACATGCATAACTGCCAGGACCCGGGCAACGCCCACTTCACCCACCTGGAAGACGTGCACTTCACCTACCGCAAGATCACCTGGACCCACGAAGTCTCCGGCACCTCCGGCTCCGACGACTGGCGCTCCCCGGTCGCCGGCTGAGCCGCGACCGCCGCACGCGGCCAGCCTCGCTGGCCGTCGTGCCCTCGATGACCCACAGCGCCGTGGCCAGGAAAGCCCGCGCCGGGTCGATGCCGCTTTGTTTGTTGTAGGCAGCTTCCGATCGAGCCTGCGCGCCCTTGTCTCGCCCGCGCCAGGCAGGACAATCGATTCGGTCGCCTGCGCCAGTGAGGGACAACGGATGTTCGCAGCAGCCAACCAGACCCATTTCAGCCTCGCCATCGACGGCCTCGCCCTCGACCTGCAGGTGCTCTCCTTCAGCGGCCGCGAAGCCATCAGCCAGCCGTTCGCCTTCGACCTGCAGCTGGTCGGCGAACGCCCCGTGCCGGACCTCGAAAGCCTGCTGCACAAACCCGCCTTCCTTACCCTCGGGCCCGCCGGCAACGGTATCCACGGCCTGGTGCGCAGCGCCGGACAGGGCGACTCGGGCAAGCGCCTGACCCGCTACCGCATCACCCTCGTCCCGCAACTGGCCTACCTCGCCCAGCGCACCAACCAGCGCATCTTCCAGCACCTCACGGTGCCGCAGATCGTCGGCCGGGTGCTGGAGGAACACGGCATCCTCGCCGACGCCTACCGCTTCCAGCTCGGCACCCGCTACCCCGAGCGCGAATACTGCGTGCAGTACGACGAGAGCGACCTGCAGTTCGTCCAGCGCCTGTGCTGCGAGGAGGGCATCCACTTTCATTTCCAGCACAGCGCCACGGCGCACCTGCTGGTGTTCGGCGACGACCAGACGGTGTTCCCGCGGCTCGCGCCGGTGGCCTACCAGCAGGACTCCGGCCTGGTCGCCGACCGGCCGGCGGTCAAGCGCTTCGGCGTACGCCTGGAAACCCGCACCAGCCGCGTCACCCGCTGCGACTACGACTTCGAGAAACCGCGCCTGACGCTGGAAAGCGCCGCCCGCGGCGAAGCCCGGCCGGACCTCGAGGACTACGACTATCCCGGTCGCTTCGTCGACCGCGAGCGCGGCAAGCACCTGGCCAGGCGTGCCCTCGAACGGCAGCGCAGCGACTACCGCCTGGCCGAGGGCCGCAGCGACCAACCGTTGCTGCTCAGCGGCCACTTCCTGTCGCTGGCCGCCCATCCCCAGGCGGGCTGGAACGACCTCTGGCTGCTCACCGAGGTGATTCACGAGGGGCGGCAGCCGCAGGTGCTGGAAGAAAGCATCGTCTCCGACACCTCGGCGAGCCCGGACGACTTCCGGCAGGGTTACCGCAACCGCTTCCAGGCCACGCCCTGGGAGGCGTTCTTCCGTCCCCCGCCGACGCCGCCGAAGCCGCGCATCCTCGGCACGCAGAGCGCGGTGGTGACCGGTCCGAAGGGCGAGGAAATCCACTGCGACCGCTACGGTCGGGTGAAGGTGCAATTCCACTGGGATCGCGAGGGCCAGGCCGACGACAGCAGCAGTTGCTGGTTACGCGTTGCCTCCGGCTGGGCGGGAAGGAACTACGGCGCCATCGCCATCCCGCGGGTCGGCATGGAGGTGCTGGTGACCTTCCTCGAAGGCGACCCCGACCAGCCGCTGGTCACCGGCTGCCTGTTCCACAGGGAACATCCGGTGCCCTACGAACTGCCGGCGCACAAGACCCGCAGCGTCTTCAAGAGTCTCAGCAGCCCTGGCGGCGGTGGCTACAACGAGCTGCGCATCGAGGACCGCAAGGGCCAGGAGCATATCTTCGTCCATGCCCAGCGCGACTGGGACGAAAACATCGAGCACGACCAGAAGATCCGCGTCGGTCACCAACGCCACGACACCGTGGAGGCGAACAGCTACAGCGAGTTCAAGGCCGAGGAACACCGCACCACCCACGCCGAGCGCAAGGTGGAGGTCCGCGCCAGCGACCACCTCACCGTAGCCAACGACCAGCACCTGAAGATCGCCAGCGGCCAGTTCGTCGAGGCCGGCCAGGAGATCCACCTGAGCAGCGGCCTGAAGGTGGTGCTGGAGGCCGGCGCCGAACTGACCCTGAAGGGCGGTGGCAGCTTCCTCAAGCTCGACGCCAGCGGCGTGACCCTCTCCGGGGCCAACGTCCGGGTCAACTCCGGCGGCAGCCCGGGCAGCGGCAGCGGCGCGGCGCCGCTGTTGCCGGGGCCGCTGCGGCAGGCCGACAGCGACAAGGCCGGCGCCCTCCTCACCCCGGCCCAGATCAATACCCTGAAGCGCAACGCGCCCTTCTGCGAAGAGTGCGAGAAGTGCAAGGACGGTGCCTGTGACCTCTGACGCCCTCTCCCCGCGAACCTGGCTGGCCCGACATCCGCTGCAGGCAGGCGAATGCCTGTACGCGGTCTTCGGCAGCGCCAGCGATGCCGCGCCCCTGCAAGCCTACTACCGGGAAGACAGCCCACCCCCACCGCTCCCTCTCTGGAACGGTACGCCATATGCCGACTGGCAACCGGTGATGCCCTACCTCGCGAAGCTGTCCCCCAGCAGCGTATTCCTCGATTGGGCTGCCAGCGAAAAGTCTCGCGACTGGGGTTGGCTGGCAGTTTCCACCTGGTCGACAGACGCAATCCTAGAGCACCTACGCAGCCTCACCCAGGTACGCATGCCGGATGGCAGCGAAGTGTTCTTCCGTTTCTGGGACGGCCGTCACCTGCTACCGATACTCGCCCACCTCGGCGAGAAAGCGCACGAAGTACTGCCGATGTTCGGCCGTTACCTGATCAATGGCAAAGCACTCGAAACCGGCCAGGGCCATCTCCATGCCGCCCGTCCCTACCCCTGGTGGGAGGTTCCGCGGGCACTGGTCGACACGCTGCATGCCGACGACCCGACTACCGCTATCGACAACCTGCTGCAGTGGCTGCGCGAGAACCACGCAGATCTGTACTTCGCCTATCCCGAGCGAAGCCTGCAATTGCGCGCCAGACGCCTCATCGCGAAAGCCGTCGCCATGGATGAGATCGGCGGCCTGTTGTTGAACCAGTTGGAAAAGGACCTGACCCCATGATCTCGTCGTTCTACGCCATGTTCATGCTGCGCGGAGTGAACGCGAAGCAGCCGGATGCCAGCCAGTTGATCGGCGAATTCAGCTCCGGGGTGCTCAACCGCTATGAGGAATATGCGAACAGTTGGCTCTGGGGCTGGGCACTCGACGTCCAGCAGACCATCGCCCTTTCCGATGGGAACGGCAACGAGTTGACCAGGCTGAAAGCCGACAAGGACGCCAACATCCTCGAAGACGTCGCCTCATGTCCGGTCAACGGTCAACTGAAACTGCTGCATACTTTCGAATCGACCAGTTTCGTGCCCATCGGCAACACGCCTTACGAAATCACTCGGATAGGCAGCAGGACACCGCAGTTCAAGGGCGTACTGGATGCAGATGGGATGGCGAGCATAAGCGGCTGCGCTCCCAATACGCTGTACCAGGTCAAGTTCTACCCAGAGGTAAGCATCCAGGAGATCGACGCGCTCTACCGCTCCTACGACGACGTAATCGCCAAGCTGAACGAATGGCTTCTGGAGCAATGGAACGGCCCGCTTTCCGCCGAATGGAAAAGGCTCGCGCCGGTTGGCGACCGTAGGCGGATGGAGCAGATAACCGACGCCTATCTGGACGGCATGGGCAAAGCGCTGGTCAATCTCTGGGATGATGTGGTCGAGCTGTTCGGCATCCTCGCGAACCTCGACGAGCACGCGGCGAAACTCCTTGAGTTCATCAACGAAGCGGATTTCGAAAAGCTCAAGGCTCAGGCCAAGGAACTCCTCGGTACCGCCTTGCTGATCGCCAGCGACGAACCGCTTCTGTTCATCTATGCCAGCGCCATCGTGTGCTGGACCCAGTTGCTGCCGCCCACGACTGCCGCGGAAATGGTCGCGGAACTCTCCACCGGCCTGCTCCTCGATATTCTGCTCGGCATCATCCTGACCGGCGGAGCCGGTCTCGCCGTTCGCCTGGCCGTCAAGGGCTCGAAAGCGATCAAGGCCTCCGAAGGTGCGATGCTGCTGCGCAAAGCCATGCAGGTGCTGATCGATACCAGCTGTCGGCATTCCCTCCAGTTGCACGCGGAAAAGCTGAAACCTCTGGCCGTCCGCGGTGAAGTGATGGCCAACAGCTCCAACAAGATCACCGCACAGATCCAGAGCACCGCCCAAGGCATCGCCCGCACCGAGCCCGACACCCTGCCGCTGAGCCGAGGAAAGCGCGCGAACACCTCGCTCTCCAGCAGTCAGGCGACGCCCGATGCCTCCGCACCCGGCAGGACGCCCGCCGGCAAACCCGCCGACCAGGCCGCCCAGACCTGCGTCAAGGACTGTCCCGTTTCGATGGTCACCGGCGAGGAGCTGCTGACCCTGACCGACTGCGAGCTGGACGGTCCGCTGCGTTTCGCCTGGACGCGCCTGTACCGCACCAGCGCGGCGGAAATCGACAATGGTCTGGGCTTCGGCTGGAGCCATGCCCTCTCCCATCGCCTCGATCGCGACGGCGACGAGCTGGTATGGACCGATCACGAGAACCGCCGGACCCGCTTCCCGATCCCTGACGCCCAGCGCCCGGCGATCACCAACCGACTGTCGCGCGCCGCCATCTACCTCGGCGGCGACCCATCCGAACTGATCCTTGCCCAGGCCGGCGAAAAGCCGCGCTTCTACCACTTCCGCAAAGACCCGGACGGCGCTTACCTGATCGCCATCAGCGACGCCTACGGCAACCGCCTGGAACTGAGTCGCGACCGCCTCGGCCGGCCGCGCCGCCTCAGCCACAAGGCCGGGCGCGCGCTACTGCTGTGCTACCAGGGCAGGCACATCGAGCGCGTCGAGTACCAGGTGTACCAGCCCGCCGATAACCTGGAGGCCTGCTGGCACACCACCCAGGTACTCGCCCGCTACCGCTGCAACGAACGTGGCCAGTTGATCGAAGCCGGAAACGCACTCTACGAGGCCGAACGCTATCGCTACGACGCGCGCAATGTCATCCTCGAGCGCCAGTTGGCCGGCGGCGCCTCGTTCTTCTGGGAATGGGAAGGCGAAGGCAAGCAGGCCCGCGCGGTCCATCACTGGGCCAGCTTCCCGCAGATGGACTCGCGCTACGTCTGGAACGAAGACGGCAGCGTTACCGCGATCAACGCCGACGGCAGCGAGGAAGTCTATGTCCACGACGACAACGCGCGCCTGGTACGCCAGGTCGATCCCGACGGAGGCGAAACCCTCAGGCACTACGACGAGAAGGGCCAACTGGTCGCCGAACGCGATCCGTTGGGAACGATCACCGAGTACCGCTACGACCAGGCCGGACGCTTGGAGGCACTGCTCCCGGCCGAAGGCGAGCCAACCTGCTATAGCTACTTCGACGGCTTCGTGCGCAGCGTGCGCCGCGGCGAGGCGCAGTGGAAGTACGAGCGCAACGCTCAGGGCGACATCACCCGCCAGACCGATCCCGAAGGCAACGTCACCCACTACGCCTACGACCACCGCGGCTGCCTGGTGGAAATCACCCATGCCGACGGCAGCCTGCACCAGTTGACCTGGAATCCGCTCGGCCAGTTGATAGAAGAACAGCTTCCGGACGGTAGCGTGCGCCGCTATCGCTACGACACACTGGGTAGACAGATCACCCGCCAGGACGAAAGCGGCGCCATCACCCGGTTCCAGTGGGATGCAGCAGGCCGCCTGAGCCAGATCACCCTGCCCGGTGGCGCCAGCCGCATGTACCGCTACAACGCTTACGGCAAGGTCACCAGCGAGTGCGACGAACAGGGCCGGATGACCCGCTACGAATATCTTGACGACCTGCACCTGGTCAGCCGGCGGATCAACCCGGACGGCAGTCAGCTGCGCTACCGCTACGAAAACGCCCGGCTACTGCTCAGCGAGATCGAGAACGAACGCGGCGAACGCTATCGCCTCGATTACCACGGCAACGGCCTGATCAGCCAGGAAACCGGCTTCGACGGCCGCCGCACCGCCTATCGCTACGACCTCAAAGGCCAGCTTCTGGAGAAAACCGAGTACGGCGACGACGGCAGCGAACTGCGCACCACCTACCAGCGCGACAGTACCGGGCGCCTGCTGGCGAAGACACTGCCCGACGGCAATCGGGTCGACTACCGCTACGATACGCTCGGACGCCTGGTCGCCGTCGACGACGGCACCTGGCCGCTGGCCTACGAATACGACCTACGGGACCGCCTGGTCCGCGAGCACCAGGGCTGGGCCACCCTTCACTACGCCTACGACGCCCTCGGCCAGTTGATCCACTGCCGACTGCCCGACGGCAACCGCGTCGACTACCGCTACCAGACCGGCGGCACCCTCTCGGCAATCGATCTCAACGGCCAGTCCCTGACCCGGCACCAGTTCGGTAGCGGTCGCGAACGCCAGCGCCAGCAGGGCGAACTGCTCAGCCAATACCACTACGATGAGCAGGGCCGCCTGCTGGCCCACCAGGTCAGTCAGCGGCAGCGCCATCTCTACCAGCGCCAGTACCGCTATGACGCTAGCGGCAACCTGGCCGCCATCGAGGACAGCCGCAAGGGCATTCGCAGCTTCCACTACGACCCGCTGGACCGCCTGCTCGGCGTACGCGGTGAAACCCCGGAAAGCTTCGTGCACGACCCGGCCGGCAACCTGCTCGCCCAGGGCGGGCAATTCGACGCGCGACAGATGGAGGTTCGCGGAAATCGCCTGCTGACGCAGGGCGACCGGCATTTCGACTACGACGCCCACGGCAATCTCGTTCGCGAACGCCGCGGCATCGGGCAGAAGCTGGTCACCGAATACAGCTACGACTGCCAACACCGCCTGATCGGCGTCAGCCTGCCGGACGGGCGCCAGGTCGCCTACCGCTACGACGCCTTCGGCCGACGCATCGCCAAGCAGGTCGACGGGCGCAATACCGAGTTCCTCTGGCTCGGCGAACGCCTGCTCGCCGAGAGCGGCGACCGGCACTACCGCACCTATCTCTACGAACCCGACAGCTTCCGCCCGCTGGCCCTGCTCGACGGCGAAGGCCCGGAACAGGTCGAACCCTGCTACTACCAACTCGACCACCTCGGTACCCCGCAGGAACTGACCCGCGCCGATGGCCGCCTCTGCTGGTCGGCGCGCTACCGGGCTTACGGCAATGTGCTCAAGCTGGACATCGCCGAAGTGGATAACCCACTGCGCTTCCAGGGCCAGTATTTCGACGCCGAGACCGGGCTGCACTACAACCGCCATCGCTACTACAATCCAAGCACGGGACGCTACCTGACCCCCGATCCGATCAGGCTGGCAGGTGGGTTGAACAGCTACCGGTACGTGCCGAATCCGACGGGGTGGGTGGACCCGTTGGGGCTGGCCTCAAATAAAACTCGCTGTCCCGAAGCATTAGACAATAATCCCCGCAAAGGGATTAACTCCACATCCGGCAGCAAAAAGCCGGCAGGACCAATCGTAGAGCTGGATGCGCAGGGAAACGAGATTTACTACCGAACACTAAGCGAGCAGCACCTTGAGATACTGAGGAACAACTTTGAAGTACCTCCGACGAGTGAGACCTTCATCTCCCCGCTACAATCCTACTCCCAAGAGTATGATGGGAAATTAGTAAGACTTACAGCCAGTCCAGGCACCATGAATGAGCTGTCTAAAATTGGAGTAACTGCAAATTCCGGAACCGGCCTATTGCTTCCAGATCTCCCTCCCGCCCGAAAGGGACAGTCTGAAAAAGACTTTCTGATTTTGGCAAAATAGCCGAACGCCACCCACCGAGTTTTCTGATGAAGCAGATGACCTTCGCCGATGCCGAGTACGCCGGCAAGCGCAAGCAGACCCGCAAAGAGCTGTTCCTGATCGAGATGGATCGGGTGGTGCCGTGGAAGGGGTTGATTGCCCTGATCGAGCCGCATTACCCCAAGGGTGAAGGTGGCCGTCCGGCGTACCCGTTGATGGCAATGCTGCGGGTTCATCTAATGCAAAACTGGTTCGGTTATAGCGATCCAGCGATGGAGGAGGCACTGTACGAGACCACCATCCTGCGGCAGTTCGCGGGGCTGAGCCTGGAGCGTATCCCCGACGAAACCACCATCCTCAACTTCCGTCGCCTGCTGGAGAAACACGAACTGGCTGCTGGCATCCTGGCCGTGATCAATGGCTACCTGGGTGACCGTGGCCTGTCGCTGCGCCAAGGCACCATCGTCGATGCCACGCTGATCAATGCGCCGAGTTCGACCAAGAACAAAGACGGCAAGCGCGACCCAGAGATGCACCAGACCAAGAAGGGCAACCAGTATTACTTTGGCATGAAGGCCCACATCGGCGTCGATGACGAATCGGGCCTGGTGCATAGCGTGGTAGGTACGGCGGCTAACGTGGCGGACGTCACCCAGGTCGACAAGTTGCTGCATGGCGAGGAAAACGTGGTCTGCGCCGATGCGGGTTATACCGGCGTCGAGAAGCGTGCCGAGCATGATGGCCGCGAAGTGATTTGGCAGGTGGCAGCACGGCGCAGCACTTACAAAAAGCTGGGCAAGAGCAGCGCGCTGTACAAAGCCAGACGCAAGATCGAGAAAGCCAAGGCTCAGGTACGGGCCAAGGTTGAGCACCCGTTTAGGGTGATCAAGCGGCAGTTCGGTTATGTGAAGACGCGCTTCCGTGGCTTGGCCAAGAATACTGCGCAACTGGTGACGCTGTTCGCGTTGTCGAACCTGTGGATGGCACGCCGACATTTGCTGACCAATGCAGGAGAGGTGCGCCTGTAATGCAGGAAATGGCCGCCGCGAGGTGTTCTCGGCGGCTAGAAACACCGAAATGAGCTGGTTATCTGATCGTTTTTGATCGGTTTGCCGCTTTCAAAATCGGCGGAGGCTGAAGTCAGCCGGAAATGCATGGCTACTTCAGACCATCCAAAGGGCTGGAAACAGAACAATGCACTATTCAAACTCGAAGCACTAAAAAAGCCAACGATAAATGAAGGAGGCGGCGTTATCAACACTGGCCTTGGGGATGGAAAAGCCCTAGAGATATTCAACAAGAACCTAATAGACTTCGAAGTAATAGACTAGAGAAACCTCATGAAAACCATTTACAACTTCAAACAGCGTATCAAAGAAGACCCCGAGTACATTCGAAAAGCCCATGAACTCACTTTGAATACAACGAAGCCTAAAGCTGGCCTTAAAGGGACTTATGGACTACTGGGCTCAAAGGAATGGTGGGACAATCTTGAAAACGGATCAATTCCACAAAAAGAAATTTCCGGAACCATAAAGAAAGTATATTTAACGGGGCAAGACAACACCGAAGATTTCAACACGATAGATATAGAAACAGAAAACAAAACCCTCTGCACGGAGGGCACTTACACAAACAAGAATACCGACAGAAAGCATTACGAAGCAGGAAAAAAAATCACCATAAAATATGCTTTCGACCCACTAAAAAAGCCCAAGCCAAATGGAGACATCGACTATTCAAAAATAGTTGTTGAGATATTAATATCCGAATAACTGAAAATCAGCCTTAGGGAAGGTTATATAAAAAACCAAAAGACAGAAGCAAATGAAACCCCCTATCCATGGGAATCATACATCGGAAAGTTGACATGTTCTTTTCTCGAATAAACAGAAAAGCTGGAGGATGCCAGCGAACCAGGATCGCTCCGACGAAACGCTAGCAAAGCACCATGAGCAAGTATGAATCCAGCTGAGATAACGCACACTTACTCATGACCTGGCCCAACACTGCCGGGAATTTTCCCTGGCTCAGGAAGTTCACGCATCTTGCCCAATGAGTGGAAATTTCGCTCTACCCGAAATTCCCGCTCATGACAGAAATCACTGCCTCGCCAACCGCTGATCGAATCTCCCCTCAATCCAGCATCCCCACATACCCCGGCACCTCCCCCACTCGCTTGATCCACGCGCGGATCGCCGGGTAGGCCGTCAGGTCGAAGCCGCCTTCATGGGCGACATGGGTGTAGGCGTAGAGGGTGATATCGGCGATGGAGAACTGTTCGCCGACCAGGAATGGCGTGCGCGACAGCTGTTTCTCCATGACGTCGAGGGCCTTGTAGCCGCCGATCTTCTTCTCTTCGAACTCGGCGCGGCGGGCTTCCGGGAGGCCGAGGTAGAGCTTGATGAAGCGCGCCACGGCCACATAGGGCTCATGGCTGTATTGCTCGAAGAATTGCCATTGCAGCACCTGGGTGCGCAGGCGCGGTTCGCTGGGCAACAGGGCGCTGCCGTCGGCGAGGAAGTTGAGGATGGCGTTGGACTCCCACAGGCAACTGCCGTCCTCCAGCTCCAGCACCGGTATCTTGCCGTTGGGGTTCTTCGCCAGGAACTCCGGGGTCTGGGTCTCGCCCTTGAGAATGTCCACCGGAACCCACTGGTAGTCGATGCCGAGCAGCGACATGGCCAGCTTGATCTTGTAGCAGTTGCCCGAACGGTAATCACCGTAGACCTTGTACATCGTGTCGCTCCTCGGATCGGATGGCCGGCGCCCTCGGAGGAGCGCCGATGAGGGTTCAGGCCGCTTCGGCGGCCTGGGCGTCGCGGACGACCTTGGCCAGGCGCCGCAGGCCTTCGTGCAGGCGCTCCGGGGCGACGTGGCTGAAGTTCAGCCGCAGACGCCCGAGGTTCTGCTCCGGCTCGGCGAAGAAAGGTTCGCCGGGCATGAATGCGACATCGGCGGCCAGCGCCGGCTGGAGCAGGGTGCGGGTATCCAGCGGCTGCCTGAGGGTCAGCCAGAAGAACAGCCCGCCCTCCGGGATATTCCATTCGGCCAGCTCGCCGAAGTGCTCCAGCAGGGCCTCCTGCATGGCGTCGCGGCGGACCCGGTAGAACTCGCGCAGTTCGGCCAGGTGCTGGCGATAGGCCTCGCTGCCGAACCATTGCAGCGCCTGCCACTGCCCTACCCGGTTGGTATGCAGGTCGGCCGACTGTTTCAGCCGCAGCAGGTGCGGGAACAGGTCCGGGGTGGCGATCAGGAAACCGACGCGCAGGCCCGGCAGCAGGGTTTTCGACACCGTGCCGGTATAGATCCAGCTGGACTTGCGCAGGCGGCTGACCAGCGGGGTTGCGCGGCCCTCGTCGAACACCAGTTCGCGATAGGGTTCGTCTTCGATCAGGGTCACGCCGAATTCGTCGAGCAGCGCCGCCACCGCGTCGCGGCGTCCCTCGCTGTAGCGCACGCCGGACGGATTCTGGAAAGTCGGGATCAGGTAGGCGAAGGCCGGCTTGTGTCGCTCCAGGCGCTGCCGCAGGGCAACCAGGTCGGGGCCCTCGGCACCCAGCGGCACGGTCACGCAATCGGCGCCGAACAATTGGAAGGCCTGTAGCGCGGCGAGGTAGGTCGGCGCCTCGAGCAGCACCTCGGTGCCCGGATCGATGAACAGCTTGCTGGCCAGGTCGAGGGTCTGCTGCGAACCGCTGACGATCAGCACCTGGCTCGCCTCGCAGGGGACGCCGAGGGCACGCGCTTCGGCGGCGATGGCTTCGCGCAGGGCAGGCTCGCCTTCGCTCATGCCGTACTGGCCCATGGAGGCCGGCATCTGCTCCCACTGCACCTTCGGCAGCATCGGCTCGGCCGGCAGCCCGCCGGCGAACGACATCACCTCCGGACGCTGCGCCGCGGCAAGGATTTCGCGGATCAAGGAGCTTTTCAGGCGGGAGATGCGTTCAGAGAAGGCCATGGGATCACCGGTAGCGTAGGCGGGGAAAAATGAGTCAAACTGCTTGACCGAAACTACGATGCCGCACCCGGAAGCGTCAATATGCCTGACCTGAAAAACCACGCCGTCCAGCAGCAGGCCATGATGGAAGCCTTCTTCTTCGCGTACCAGGCCTTCACCACCAAGCCTGACGAGATGCTCGCCCGCCGCGGCCTGGGTCGCGTGCACCACCGCGTGCTGTTCTTCATCGCCCGCTATCCGGGCCTCAGCGTGAAGGAACTGCTGGCCCTGCTCGGCGTGACCAAGCAGGCGCTGAACATCCCGCTGCGCCAGTTGCTGGAGATGAACCTGATCGGCAGCGCCACCGCCGACGACGACAAGCGCAAACGCCTCCTCGGCCTCACCGCCGAGGGCGTGCGGTTGGAAAAGGCGCTGCGTCGCGAGCAGTCGCGGCTGCTCCAACGCTGCTTCGAGGAAGCCGGCGGCGAAGCGGTCTCCGGCTGGCTGGCGGTCAATCGCACCCTGGCTCGGGCGCATGCAGGCAGCCGCGGCGAAGCGGCGACGGAGGCCGCCGACTGACGCCCATGGGCCTGGCGCCTGGACGCTCGGCAAGCCGACCGGCTGCCCGCTAGCCCCGCTCCAGCTCCCGCGCCGCGCGCCAGCAGGCCAGCGCCATGGCCAGGGTGGCGGCCAGCAGCGGCAGTACCGCCAGCACCAGCAACAGCACCGAAGCCAGCATCGCGCCGCCGGCGATGTCCAGCCAGGCCATGATCCGCAGCGACGGATAGAGGTTTTCCTGCTTGAGCAGACGCAGGCCCAGCCAGAGGGTGGTAGCGCCGATCAGCGCAAGCAGCGCGAAGTACACCAGCGCCTGCCAGTTCCAGCCCTGCAGCGCATCGTCGGTAACCGCCAGCAGGCTCCAGCCCTCGCCCAGCAGGGTCAGGAGAATCGACAACCATACCGGCCAGGCCAGCGAGGGGCCGCGAAAGCGCGACTCGACCAGGTGCTTGAGCCGCAGCAGCAGGTAGGCGCCGAGCAGGCTGAGGAGCAGGCCCAGCCAGTCGGCGTAGACCCCGAACGCGGCGCCATCGCCGAATGCCTCCAGCAGGCTGAGCACCATCAGCACCACGCCGCCGGCTATCGAGGCCAGGCAGAGCCAGGCGAGGATGCGCAGTTGCGCGGGCGTCCAGCGCCGGCGGAAAGCATCCGGTATGCCCTGCTCGACCAATTCGACACGCGGCGTGGCGTAGGGGTTTGCATCCATGGCGAAGCTCCTCGGCAAATGCCGGGAAGTTACCAGCTCCGCCAGCTTCCGGCAGCTGCGACTGTATGGCCAACTATGTCTGCGGCTGTACCGGGACAGCCCCTGGCCGGCTGTTTAGGCTGCGCAAAACAGAAAAAGATGATCGGCACTCCGCGCCTCGCGCAACCTGCCCCGTGGCTCCGCCTACCGCCGTGCCCGGTCGTCCCGCACACTCCATGGAAGTACCCGGCATGACCGAAACCACCCAGCCCCAGCCTCGTCTGCGTCCGTTCGCCGACTCCTCTCCCGCCGCCGTAGTGGCCGGCTTCGTCGCCATGCTCACCGGCTACACCAGCTCGCTGGTACTGATGTTCCAGGCCGGGCAGAACGCCGGTCTCAGCAGCGCGCAGATTTCCTCGTGGATCTGGGCCCTGTCGATCGGCATGGGCCTGGCGACCATCGGCCTGACCCTGCGCTACCGGGTGCCGATCGTGATCGCCTGGTCCACCCCCGGCGCGGCGCTGCTGATCAGCAGCCTGCCCGGAGTGCCGTACAGCGAGGCGATCGGCGCCTTCATCGTCTGCGCCCTCCTGATCACCCTGTGCGGCGTCACCGGCAGCTTCGAACGCCTGATGCGCCAGGTTCCCTCCTCGCTGGCCTCGGCGCTGCTGGCCGGGGTGCTGTTCCGCATCGGCATCGAGATCTGCAACGCCGCCGAGCAACAGACCCTGCTGGTGCTGGCGATGTTCTTCAGCTATCTGCTGTGCAAACGCTTCTCGCCGCGCTATGCGGTGTTCGCTGCGCTACTGGTGGGGGTGCTGCTGGCCGGGATACTGGGCCAACTGGACTTCAGCAGGTTCCGCCTGGAACTGGCGGTACCGGAGTGGACCACGCCGAGCTTCTCCCTGGCCGCCACCATCAGCATCGGCATCCCGTTGTTCATCGTCGCCATGGCGTCGCAGAACATGCCCGGCATCGCCGTGCTGCGCGCCGACGGCTACCAGGTGCCGGCCTCGCCGCTGATCTCGAGCACCGGCATCGCCTCGATCCTGCTGGCGCCGTTCGGCTCCCACGGGATCAACCTGGCGGCGATCAGCGCGGCGATCTGCACCGGTCCCTCAGCCCACGAGGACCCGCACAAGCGCTATACCGCGGCGCTCTGGTGCGGCTTCTTCAACTGCGTCGCGGGAACCTTCGGCGCCACCCTGGCAGCGTTGTTCGCGGCGTTCCCCAAGGCACTGGTGCTGTCCATCGCCGCCATCGCCCTGCTCGGCTCGATCATGAACGGCCTGGCCAACTCGATGGCCGACGAGCGCCAGCGCGAGGCCGCGCTGGTGACCTTCATGGTCACCGCCTCCGGCTTCACCCTGCTGTCCATCGGCTCGGCGTTCTGGGGCCTGGTGGCCGGTCTGCTGACTCAGTTCGTGCTCAACTGGCGGCGCGGCTGACCGACCTCAGTCCGGCGCCGTCACGGGCGCCGGCGCGGCCTGGTGGCCACGGCTGACCCACCAGCCGAAGGCCGCCGCGGTGAAGAACATCAACACCCCGTAGATCGCCGGCGGAATCGCCATGGTGCTGTTGTTCAGCAGGCTCGGACTCAGCGCCAGGGCGATCGCCAGGGTGCCGTTGTGGATGCCGATCTCCATGCCGATGGCCACCGCCTGGGCCTTCGGCAGGCGCAGCAGGCGCGGTACCCAGTAGCCCACCGCCAGGCTCAGCAGGTTGAAGGCCAGCGCGGCCAGCCCGACCACCGGCGCGTAGGTGACGAAGGTCTGCCAGTCCTTGGCCAGCGCCAGCAGGATGATCACCAGCAACAGCAGCGCGGAAAGGATCTTCACCGGCTTCTGCAGCCGATCCGCCACGGCCGGCAGGCGGTTGCGCACCAGCATGCCGATGGCCACCGGGCCGAGGACGATGACGAAGACCTGCATGACCTTGCCGAACTGCAGGGGAATCGCCTGCCCGTCGCCCATGAAGTATTGCAGCGACAGATTGACGATCAGCGGCATGGTGAGGATGGCGATCACCGAATTCACCGCGGTCAGGGTGATGTTCAGTGCCACGTCGCCATGCGCCAGGTGGCTGTAGAGGTTGGCGGTGGTGCCGCCGGGCGAGGCCGCCAGCAACATCATGCCGACCGCCAGGGCCGCCTCGAGGGCGAAGCCCTGGACGATCAGGAAACAGGCCATGGGCAGCAGGACGATCTGGCACACCAGGCCGACCAGCACCGGCTTCGGGTAGCGCACCACGCGGAGGAAGTCGGCCGGGGTCAGGGACAGTCCGAGACCGAGCATGATGATGCCCAGGGCGATGGGGAGGAACAGGGTCAGGATGGGATCGGCGGTCATTATTGTTATTGCTCCGATGCGATGGAGACGGGCTCAGGCCCCGGATTCTCGACCCAGGTTAGTCCCCCGGCAGTGGCCTGGCGCGCCAAACCGCGTGCCGACCTGTAACAGAATGCGAATGCCCCGCGCCGGGGCATCCCGGTTGTATCGCCGCCCGCTCAGATCGCCGTCGCCCCGCCGTCCACCGGCAAGGCGATACCGGTGGTGAAGCCTGCGTTGTCGCTGCACAGATAAAGCACCGCGGCGGCGATTTCCTCGACCCGCCCGACCCGACCCAGCGGATGCATCGCGGCGGCGAACTCGGCCTTGCGCGGATCGGCCTCGTAGGCGCGGCGGAACATGTCAGTGTCGATCACCGCCGGACACACGGCGTTGACGCGGATGCCCTTCTTCGCGTACTCGATCGCCGCCGATTTGGTCAGGCCGATCACCGCGTGCTTGGAAGCAGCGTAGATGCTCATCTTCGGCGCCGCGCCGAGCCCGGCGACCGAGGCGGTGTTGACGATCGCGCCGCCGCCCTGGGCCAGCATCAGCGGGATCTGGTGCTTCATGCACAACCAGACGCCCTTCACGTTGACAGCCATGATGGCGTCGAACTCGGCTTCGTTGCCGTCGGCCAGCTTGCCCTGCTCGATCTCGATGCCGGCGTTGTTGAAGGCATAGTCGAGACGGCCGTAGGCCGCCGCGCAACCCTCTACCAGCGCCTTGACCTCGGCGTCGCGGGTGACGTCGCAGCGAATGAAGAGGGCTTCGCCACCTGCCTGGCGGATCGCTTCGACCGTGCCCTCGCCGCCGGCGCTGTCCAGGTCGGCGACCACCACCTTGACCCCGGCGGCGGCGAAGGCCAGCGCGGTAGCGCGGCCGATGCCCGCCGCACCGCCAGTGACCAGTGCGACCTGGCCGGAAAGAAGTTTGCTCATCTGCTGCTCCTCGGAAAATCGCCTTCCGCCAACCGCGACGGAACCGGGCCGCGCCAGTCTAGCCAGGGCCGGCGCAAGGCATAGCACTATCAGGGGACTGGAGGATGGGCCATCCAGCCCGCTGATAAGACTGATGGCGGCGAATCATCGGCATAGATGACCGGTCATTTCCGCACTCGCCTTCGCTTGCCGCCGGCGCCGGCGCCGGCTATCCCTAGGGACCTGTTTCCCGACATTCGAGTGCCCTGCCATGACCTCCCAGATCAATCGGCAATACCAGTTGGCCCAGCGTCCCAGCGGGCTGCCCGGCCGCGACACCTTCAGTTTCGTCGAGACCCCGCTCGGCGAGCCGGCCGAGGGCCAGATCCTGGTGAAGAACGAGTACCTGTCGCTGGACCCGGCGATGCGCGGCTGGATGAACGACGCCCGCTCCTACATCCCGCCGGTGGGGATCGGCGAGGTGATGCGCGCGCTCGGCGTCGGCAAGGTGCTGGTTTCGAAGCACCCCGGCTTCCAGACCGGCGACTACGTCAACGGCGCCCTCGGCGTGCAGGACTATTTCGTCGGCGAGCCCAAGGGTTTCTACAAGGTCGACCCGTCCCGCGCGCCGCTGCCGCGCTATCTCTCGGCGCTGGGCATGACCGGCATGACCGCCTACTTCGCGTTGCTCGACGTCGGCCAGCCGAAGAGCGGCGAGACCGTGGTGATCTCCGGCGCCGCCGGTGCGGTGGGCAGCGTTGCCGGGCAGATCGCCAGGCTCAAGGGCTGCCGGGTGGTGGGCATCGCCGGCGGCGCCGAGAAATGTCGCTTCCTGGTCGAGGAGCTGGGCTTCGACGGCGCCATCGACTACAAGAACGAAGACCTCGCCGCCGGACTCAAGCGCGAATGCCCGAAGGGCATCGATGTGTTCTTCGACAACGTCGGCGGCGAAATCCTCGACACGGTGCTCACCCGTATCGCCTTCAAGGCACGCATCGTCCTCTGCGGGGCGATCAGCCAGTACAACAACAAGGAAGCGGTGCGCGGCCCGGCCAACTACCTGTCGCTGCTGGTCAATCGGGCGCGCATGGAAGGCATGGTGGTGATGGACTATGCCCAGCGCTTCCCAGAAGGCCTGAAGGAGATGGCCACCTGGCTGGCGGAAGGCAAGCTGCAATCGCGCGAGGACATCGTCGAAGGCCTGGAGACCTTCCCCGAGACCCTGCTCAAGCTGTTCAGCGGGGAAAACTTCGGCAAGTTGGTGTTGAAGGTCTGAGGTCCGCCGCCGGCGCGAAGAAGCGGCGGATAGTGCCTGGCGCTATCCGCCCTGCGCCTCGCCTCGAAGAGCGTGTGCACTGAAGAAATAATGATTCCCGGCAATCCTGCCGCCTGTCCTTCGGGCTAAGCTGCGGCATCCGCGCCTGCAAGGAATCAGCCGCATGCCACTCGCCCGCTGGGTACCCGGACTCGATAGCCTGCTCCACTACCGCCGCGCCTGGTTCCGTCCGGATGTCCAGGCCGGGCTGTCGGTGGCGGCGATCCAGATCCCCACTGCCATCGCCTACGCCCAGATCGCCGGCTTCCCGCCCCAGGTAGGCCTCTATGCATGCATCCTGCCGATGCTGATCTACGCCCTGATCGGCAGCTCGCGACAGTTGATGGTCGGCCCCGACGCGGCGACCGCGGCGATGGTCGCCGCCGCCATCACCCCGCTGGCGGCGGGCGACCCGCAGCGCCTGGTGGACCTGTCGATGATCGTCGCGATCATGGTCGGGCTGTTCTCCATCGTCGCCGGCCTGGCCCGCGCCGGGTTCATCGCCAGCTTCCTCTCGCGACCGATCCTGGTCGGCTACCTCAACGGCATCGGCCTGAGCCTGCTGGTCGGGCAACTGGGCAAGCTGTTCGGCTACGAGGCGGCGACCAGCGGCTTCGTCGCCGGCATCCTCGCGCTGCTGGAAAACCTGCTGCACATCCATTGGCCGACGCTGATCCTCGGCAGCCTCTCGCTCTTGCTGATGGTGCTGCTGCCGCGGCGCTTCCCGCAGTTGCCCGGGGCGCTCTGCGGCGTCCTCCTGGCCAGTCTCGCCGCGGCGCTGCTGGGCCTGGATCGCTACGGCGTGGAACTGCTTGGCGAGGTACCGGCCGGGCTGCCGCAACTGAGCTGGCCGCAGACCAGCCTGGAGGAACTGAAAAGCCTGCTGCGCGACGCCACCGGCATTACCGTGGTCAGCTTCTGCAGCGCCATGCTCACCGCGCGCAGCTTCGCCGCCCGCCACGGCTACAGCATCAACGCCAACCACGAATTCGTCGCCCTCGGCCTGGCCAACATCGGCGCCGGGGTCTCCCAGGGCTTCGCCATCAGCGGCGCCGACTCACGCACCGCGGTGAACGACATGGTCGGCGGCAAGACCCAACTGGTCGGCCTGGTCGCCGCACTGGTGATCGCCGCCACCCTGTTGCTGCTGAACAAGCCCCTGGGCTGGGTGCCGATGCCGGCGCTCGGCGCGGTCCTGTTGCTGGCCGGCTGGGGCCTGATCGACGTGCAGGCGCTGAAGGGCTTCTGGAAGCTCAGCCGCTTCGAGTTCAGCCTCTGCCTGCTGACCACCGTCGGCGTGCTCAGCGTCGGCGTGCTGCCGGGAATCTTCGTCGCCGTCAGCATCGCCGTACTGCGCCTGCTCTACTACACCTATCGCCCGAGCGACGCGGTGCTCGGCTGGATGCACGGCATCGACGGCCAGGTCGAGCTGGCCAAGTACCCGCAGGCCACCACTCTTCCCGGCCTGGTGATCTACCGCTTCGACGCCCCCCTGCTGTTCTTCAACGCCGACTACTTCAAGCAGCGGGTGCTTGCCGTGGTGGACGGCAGCGAGCGGCCGAATGCGGTGCTGCTCAACGCCGAAGCCATGACCAACCTCGACATCAGCGGCCTGGCCACCCTCCACGAGGTGCAACAGATCCTCAAGGCCCAGGGCGTGCACCTGTCGCTGGCGCGGGTGACCGGGCAGACGCTGGACCTGCTGCAACGCTCGAGCATGCTCGGCGAGATCAAGCCGCCGCTGGTGTTCAGCTCGGTGCGCTCGGGGGTCAGTGCTTATCGCTACTGGCTGCGCCAGCAGGAAAGACTCGCCGCCCAGGCCGCGGCTACAAGCGGAAATGCCTGACCATGCCCTGTAGTTCGCGCCCCAGCTCCGCCAGTTGTTCGCTGGACGAAGCCGTCGACTGCATGGCCTGGGCCGACTGATCGGCCACCTCGCGGATCGCCGTGACGCTGCGGTTGATCTCCTCGGCGACCGCGCTCTGCTGCTCGGAGGCCGCGGCGATCTGCTGGTTCATCTGCTGGATCAGCGCCACCGCCGTAGCGATGTTGCCCAGCGCCGCCTCGGTCTGCAGCGCGTCGTCGACGCTCTGGTCCACCAACTGGTGGCTGCGCTGCATACGCTGCACCGCCTGCTGCGTGCCATTCTGCAAGGCACCGATCAGGGTCTCGATCTCGGCCGTGGACTGTTGGGTGCGCCGCGCCAGCGCCCGCACCTCGTCGGCGACCACGGCGAAGCCTCGACCCTGGTCGCCGGCCCGCGCCGCCTCGATGGCGGCGTTCAGCGCCAGCAGGTTGGTCTGCTCGGCCACGCTCTTGATCACGTCCAGCACGCTGCCGATGCGCTGGCTGTCGGCGCTCAGCGCCTCGACGCTGGCGGTGGCCGCGCGCACCGCCTCGGCCAGTCGCTCGATCCGCTCCAGGGTCTGGCGTACCACCTCCTGGCCGACGCTGACCTTGCCGTCGGCGCTTTCCGCCGCCCCCGCGGCTTCCTCGGCGTTGTGCGCCACTTCATGGACGGTGGCGGCCATCTGGTTCATCGCCGTGGCCACCTGTTCGGTTTCCGCCCGCTGGCTGTCGATTCCCAGGCGGGTGCGCGTGGTAACGCCGGACAGCGCCTCGGAAGCGCCGGCAATCCGCCCGACGCCGTCCTGCAACTGGCTGACGATACCGCGCAGGCTGCCGGTCATGGCGCGCATCGCGGCCATCAGTTGGCCAACCTCGTCGCGCCGCTCGCTGTCGCCCCGTACCGCCAGGTCGCCTTCGGCGATCCGCTGCGCCACACCCATCGCCTGGCGCAGCGGACGGACGATCAGCAGGCTGATGCCGAAGGCCGCGCCCAGGCCCACCAGCAGCGCCAGCACGGCGGCGCCGACGATCAGCAGGGAGTTTGTCCGCAGGCTGTGGAGCATGGCCTGCTGCTGTGCCTCCCAGCTACGGTCGACACGCGCCATCACCTGCCCGGCGCGCTCGCCCATGGCGGCGTACATCTGCCGCTCCTGGCGCTGGCTGGCGCGGTACTCGGCGAGCTTGTCGGCGAAACCGCGGATATTGGTCAGCACGTCCTTGACCACCGACACGTAGGCATCGTCGGTGATCGCCTGCTCCAGCAGGGCTGCCAGCTCCAGCGCCTCGCGCAGCGATTTCGGCGGCCCCTCCTGCGCATCCGCGGCGCGCGCTTCGAGACGCGAGCGGGCCTCGTCCAGCCCCTGCAGGACCAGGCGATTGACCTGGGCGACCTGGGCCGCCTGCTGCAACAGCGGTTCGCCGTCGCGTCCCTGGCTCTCCTTCAGCGCATAGGCGCCATCCTCGGCCAGGCTGGACTGGAGGATATCGAGGCTGTTGGCGGCGCCGTTCAGCGACCAGCTGGCGCTTTCCCAAGCCAACTGGCGTCCCTGGATGGACTGCTCGAAGCGGCCGAACGCTTCGAGGTATGCCGCCAGCACCTGCTCCACCTCGGCCATGCCAAGCGCCTGGTCGGCGTCGCCGTCGGCCTTGAGCCGGCCCACCCGTTCAAGGGTCGCGGCCAGGCGCTGGCGCAAGCGCTCGGCGTCGCTCTTTTCCCCGTGCAGGGCAAAGTCCTTCTCGGCCTGGCGAACCTCCAGCACGTCGCGATTGATCGCGCTCATCTCCTGCAGGCGCGCGAAGCGCTGCCCCAGCGCATGCAGCGAGAGCACCGCGAGCGCGGCCACCAGCGCGGTCAATAGCAGGACCAGGGTAAAACCGATGGCCAGTTTCTTCGCCGTGCCGAGATCGGCCAGACGCCTGCGCAGCAACCCCAGCATGACTCCCCTCCCCCGTGACGCGCCGTCTGCGTGCGCATTTCCCGCTGTGTCGCGCGTTTTTCGCCGAACCTGAGCGGCCGGGCAAGGTAGTGGCACGATAATGGCCAGGAGAGATATGCGCAGGTCGTTTCCAGGATATCCGAGCTGACGTCGGGCGGGCGCGGAGCCATACTGGGCGCCCCATGGAAAAAGGAGCTTGCCATGCGTCCCGTATTGCCGCTGTTGCTGTCGCTGAGTCTGTGCGCCCCCGCCCTGGCCGACTGGAGCGGCCCGATCGAGCAGCCGCTCTGGTCGTTGCCGGCGGCGCCGGGCCTGTCGCGCTGGCTGATCGTGCACAACCTGTCGAGCGCGGCGGCCGACGGCCTGTACCACGTCGAGGTCCTGGAGCGCCGCCAGGGCCAGCAGCCCTGGCAGTTCCAGCGCCTGGCCGCGCACCTGGCGCTGACCGAACAGGCGCTGCGCGCGAGTATCGTGGCGCCGCTGAAACGCGGCGGGGTGTATCCGGAAAGCTACCAGTTCGCCTATCGCCAGTGGCAGGAACGCCAGGCCGCGGGCCAGGCGCCGGTGTGCCGGCGCACGGTCGACGAGTGCCTGCGGGCGCCGGACTGAGCCCGACTACCTGGGCCGGATCATGCTGAACGTGTCGCGGGTATAGCTGTAGTGGCTGCCGCCCAGGCGACCGACCAGGTCGAGCCTGTCGCTATCCACATGGCGCTCGTCGGCCAGCACGGCATCGTCGACATGGGCCAGCAGCACGCGGGCGAAGATCAGGTGGCAATTGGGGTTCTCCGCCGGATACGGCTTGATCTCCGCCACCTCGCACTCGAAGGCCACCGCCGCCGCGGCGATTCGCGGCGGCGCCACGCGTACGCTGGACACGGTAGGGATGCCGACCGTCTCGATCTCGCTCACGCCATGGGGCAGCCAGGCGGAGGTGGCGTTCATGGTTTCGGCCTGGGCGGCGCCGACCAGGTGGATCACCAACTGCCCGGTGGCCTGGACGTTGCGCAGGGTGTCCTTGAGGCTGCCGTCGTCGCGCAGGCTGACGTTGACCATCAGGGTCGGCGGCTCGTCGCTGATCACCTGGAAGAAGCTGAACGGGGCCAGGTTGCTGGCGCCCTCGGCGGACAGGGTCGAGACCCAGGCAATCGGTCGCGGGGTGACGGTGGAAGCCAACCAGCGATAGGCCTCGGCGGGAGCGATGGTGGTGAAGTCCAGTTGCATGGCGGTCTCGCGGAAATCGACGGAGGGGACGCCGATTATGCCGCAGCCCCGCAGCTCTCGCGACCGTCTGCGCCGCGGCCCTGCGCCACCTGGAGGCAGCGGCTAGACTTGCCCTACCCTCACCCAGGAGCCCTGCCATGAACTATCGAGGAAGCTGCCACTGCGGAACCATCGCCTACGAAGTCGAAGGCGACCTCGACCAGGTGATCCAGTGCAACTGTTCACTGTGCAGCCGGCGCGGCTGGCTGCTGTGGTTCGTCCCGCGCGACCGTCTGGCGCTGAAGACGCCGGCCAGCGCGATGCACACCTACACCTTCAACACCCATCGCCTGCAGCATCACTTCTGCCCCACCTGCGGCTGCGCGCCGTTCAGCGAAGGCATAGGCCCGGACGGCCAGGCGATGGCCGCGGTCAACGCGCGCTGCCTGGAGGACATCGACGCCAGCGCGCTCCCGGTACAGCACTACGATGGCCGCAACGCCTGACGCTGGCGCAGGTAGCCGATCACCTCGGCCTGGTTGCCGCGGAACTCGACGCGGTCTTCCTTGCTCTGCCGCTGGAAGGCGTACATCGGGTCGTAGTACTCCTTGAGCAGCCCCTCGATCCAGCCGCGATGGGTATCCACCGAGCCGTCGCGGCCCTGCTCTTCCAGCGCCTGCACGAGGATCGCCGCCAGCCGCTGGTAGCGCTCGCCGCCGAGGCGCTTGACGATGCCGGCGAGGCTCTTCTGCAGGTAGGCGGAGAAGGCGGCGAAGCCCTCCTCCACGCCCACCACGCGCTCGAACTCGCTGCGCAGGTCGATCACGTAGTCCCTGAGGATACGCTCGACACGCTGCTCGAAGGCATCCTCCAGCCAGACCAGCGGGTAGCCCTGCATGCCCTGGTACAGCTCCAGCGGCAAGGAGCAGCTGCCGACGATCCGCCCCTCGTCCTCGAGGACGAACTGGCCGACGCCACGATGACGCTTCTTCAGGATGTCGATGGCCAGGCGGTTCTCGAAGTCGATCTGCGCCGGCTGCGGCGTGGCTCGCCGGCCAAAGCTGGAGCCGCGGTGGTTGGCGTGGCCTTCGAGATCGAGGCTGTTGTCCAGCGCCGCGATCACCTCGGTCTTGCCGCAACCGGTGAGGCCGCCGACCAGCACGAAATCGCACTCGTCGACCGCCGCGCGGGTGGTTTCGAAAAGGAAGTTGCGCAACGCCTTGTAGCCGCCGATCACCCGTGGGTAGTCGATGCCGGCGTCCTGCTTCAGCCACTGCTGGACGATCTGCGAGCGCAGGCCGCCGCGGAAGCAATACAGGTAGCCGTTCGGGTTGGCTTCGGCGAAGGCTTTCCAGGCCGCCAGCCGTTCGGCCTTGAGCGCCCCGCAGACCAGTTCGTGACCAAGGGCGATGGCGGCCTGCTGGCCGTGCTGCTTATAGCTGGTGCCGACCTTCTGCCGCTCGATGTCGTTCATCAGCGGCCGGTTGACCGTGTTGGGAAAGGCGCCCTTGTGGTACTCCACCGGGGCGCGCACATCCATCAGGGGGATATCGTCGAGAAACAGCTCGCGGTAGTGCTGGGTGTTGTCGCGCATTACAGCACCTGTACCGCAAGACTCTGTCGCTCGACCAGTTCGCCGATCGGCGCCAGTTGCAGGCCGAGTTCCGCCGCCACGGCGAGGAACTCCGCCTCGCCTTCCGGAGCCACCGCCACCAGCAGGCCGCCGCTGGTCTGCGGATCGCAAAGCAACAGCTTCTGCACCTCCGGCAGTGGCGCGATGCGCTCGCCATAGCTGTCGAAGTTGCGCAGGGTGCCGCCGGGCACGCAGCCCTGCTCCAGGTAATATTCGGCACTGGCCAGGCGCGGCACCGCGGCGTACTCAACGCGCGCGGTGAGCTTGCTGCCGTCGGCCATTTCCACCAGGTGGCCGAGCAGGCCGAAACCGGTGACGTCGGTCATCGCCTTGACCCCGGCCAATCGACCGAAGCGCGCGCCGGGCCTGTTCAGGGTGCACATCCAGTCGCGCGCCACGCCGACGTCCTCGGCGCGCAGCCTGGCCTTCTTCTCGGCAGTGGTGAGGATGCCGATGCCCAGCGGCTTGGTCAGGTACAGCCTGCAGCCGGCCTCGGCGGTGTCGTTGCGTTTCATGAAACGCTTCTCCACCACGCCGGTCACGGCCAGGCCGAAGATCGGCTCGGGGGCGTCGATGGAGTGTCCGCCGGCCAGCGGGATGCCGGCTTCCTCGCAGACCTTGCGGCCGCCGGCGATCACCTCGCGGGCGACTTCCGCGGCCAGCACGTTGACCGGCCAGCCGAGGATGGCAATGGCCATCAGCGGGTCGCCGCCCATGGCGTAGATGTCGCTGATGGCGTTGGTCGCGGCGATACGGCCGAAATCGAAGGGGTCGTCGACGATCGGCATGAAGAAATCGGTGGTGGAGACCACCCCGCGCTCCTCGTCGAGAGCGTAGACAGCCGCGTCGTCGCGCGAGGCGTTGCCGACCCAGAGCTTCGGATCGAGGTTCTGCGCGCCGCTGCCGGCGAGGATCACCTCCAGTACCTTGGGCGAAATCTTGCAGCCGCAGCCGGCGCCGTGGCTGTACTGGGTCAGGCGGATCGCCTCGCTCATCGGTGTACTCCCGTGGATGTCGGAAAAGTGCCCATTCTAGCAAAGCCGGCGCCGCCGCCAGAGGGCCGATCGCCGCGCCCGGCTCAGCGCCCGGCGCGCGACTCGCGGATATAGAAGCGCGCCTTCTCGGCCTTGCTGGTGCAGCCCTCGTAGGCTTCGAACTGCTGCTGGGTCTTGGCCCCGGTGAGCAGGGTCAGGGCCTTCGAGTAGCTGACGGTGCCGGCGAAGCCTTCGGCCTTGGCCAGGTCGAGTTCCTTCCAGGCCGCGTCCAACTGGTCGGCGCAGTTCTCCCGGTAGGCGGTCTTGCCGGCGCAGCCGGCCAGGGTCAGGGCAAGGACGGGCAGAACGATCCAGGTTTTCATCGAACGATCTCCGGACAGGGAAAGGGCCGCGCATCGCCACGACGCACTTGGCGGCGGCCGGGCGACACGCGTATCGTTTTCGCTTCGTCACGCAGTATTGGCAAGGGGTTGCAGATGAGCAAACAGGTCGCCCTGGTATTGGGCTCCGGCGGTGCGCGCGGCTACGCGCACATCGGCGTGATCGAGGAACTCGAGGCGCGCGGCTATGAGATCACCTGCATCGCCGGTTGTTCCATGGGCTCGGTGATCGGCGGCATCTACGCCGCCGGCAAGCTGCGCGAGTACCGCGAGTGGGTGGAAAGCCTGGATTACCTCGACGTGCTGCGCCTGCTCGACGTCAGCTTCCGCCTCGGCGCAATCCGCGGCGAGCGGGTGTTCGGCAAGATCCACGAGATCCTCGGCGAGGTGAACATCGAGGACCTGTCGATCCCCTACACGGCGGTTGCCACCGACCTCACCAACCAGCAGGAAATCTGGTTCCAGGAAGGCTGCCTGCACCAGGCCATGCGCGCCTCGGCGGCGATCCCCAGCCTGTTCACCCCGGTCATGCAGGGCAGCCGCATGCTGGTCGACGGCGGCCTGCTCAACCCGTTGCCGATCGTGCCGGTGGTGTCGGCCCACAGCGACCTGATCATCGCGGTCAACCTCAACGCCACCAACCAGAAGCAGTACCACCTGCCGGTGATCGAGCGTCCGGCAGCGCTCAAGGGGCGCTTCGACAGCATGATCGAGAGCCTCGGCCACAAACTCTCGTTCTTCCGCCGCCACGGCGACGACAATACCCCGCCGGAGCTGAGCGCCGACGCCCTGCTCCATCCGGTTCCGGCGGAATCCGAGGAGCCCGCCGAGCCGCAACTGCAACAGCCGGCCGCGGCGCCGCAAGGCAAGGACTCGCCGAAGTCGGCCAGCGGCACCACGGTGGTGGAAAGCAGCGGTCCGGCATCACTGCTGGAACTGGTCAACCAGAGCTTCGAGGTGATGCAGACCTCGCTGGCGCAGTACAAGATCGCCGGCTACCCGCCGGACATCCTGATCAACGTGCCGAAGCGGGTCTGCCGCTTCTTCGAGTTCTACAAGGCGCCGGAGTTGATCGCCCTCGGCCGGCAGATCGCCAGCGACACCCTGGACCGCTACGAGGAAGACAACGCCTGAGCCTCAGCGGCTGAACTCGAGGACCTCGTAGCCGCCGCGCCGTTCCGGGAACAGCAGGAGGAAGCCGCCGGCGTGCGGGCGCAGCAGCGCGACCACGTCGGACTCAGCCGGCGCGCCGTGGGCCAGGCCACTGAAGGCCACCTGGGGCTCGTCGTTGACCGTGGCGCCGCCGAGGAACACGTAGCGCTGCGTGCCTTCGCGGAACAGGTAGCCGCTGACCCGCTGCGAACCGCTGGTCTTCTCCAGGAACAGGCCGCGGTCGGTACGCCGGATGCGGCACTGGAAGTTCGGATAGCGATAGATGCCGTACTGGTCGGCCTGGGTCGAGCGGCACTTCCAGTCGCCCAGCAGGCCTTTCTCGTCGACGGCGACGACGGGCTGCGCCAGGCTGAGTTCCAGTTGCTCCAGTTCCGGCAGGAATTCCTCGAAGGCACTGTCGTAGTAGCGCTTGTTGATGGCCTCGGCGTCCTGCTCGACGGCCAGCACGCTGCGCTGCTGCTGGTCGCTGGTATAGCCACGCCAGTCCGGCTCGGCGGCGCCGGCGTGCGCGCAGGCGGCGAGAACGGTGAGGCAGGCGAAGACACGGGAAACGGGAATCGGGCGGGACATGGCGACCATCCTGGCGAGTGGACCGGCGCATCCGGCGCCGGCAAGCGGTAGCCGCAGAACATAGCGCAGCGGCGCCGGGAATTCGAGCGCCACCACGACGGGCGGCGGTTTCAGAAGATCGACCAGCCGATCCGCTCGCTGAGTTTCTCCAGCGCGGCGATACCCGCCAGCGAATTGCCCGCGGCGTTCAGCTCCGGCGACCAGACGCAGACCGTGAAGCGCCCCGGCACCACCGCGATGATGCCGCCGCCGACGCCGCTCTTGCCCGGCAGGCCGACCCGGTAGGCAAAGTTGCCGGCCTCGTCGTAGAGCCCGCTGGTGGCCATGATCGCGTTGACCTGCTTGGTCTGCCGCTCGTTGAGCACCTGCTCGCCGCTGTGCTTGCAGAAGCCCTTGTCGGCGAGGAAGCAGAACGCCCGCGCCAGGTCGACGCAGCTCATGCGCAACGCGCAATGATGGAAATAGCTGAGCAGCACCGCCTCGACGTCGTTGTGGAAGTTGCCGAACGATTTCATCAGGTAGGCCGCCGCCGCGTTGCGCGAGCGGTGCTGGTACTCCGAGCGCGCCACCACCGAGTCCGACACCACTTCCGGGTTGCCGCACAGGCGCCGGACGAAATCGCGCATCGATTGCGCCGGCGCGGCGAAACGCGACTGGTTGATGTCGCAGATCACCAGGGCGCCGGCATTGATGAACGGATTGCGCGGCTTGCCGCGCTCGAACTCCAGCTGCACCAGGGAGTTGAAAGGCTGGCCGGAGGGCTCGTGGCCGAGGCGTTGCCAGATGTCCTCGCCGGAATGCTGGATCGCCTGGACCAGGCTGAACACCTTGGAAATGCTCTGGATGGAAAACGGCCGCAGGGCGTCGCCGGCATGGAACAGCTCGCCGTCGCGGCTGTACACGGCGATCCCCAGTTGGTTCGGCTCGACGCCGGCGAGCGCGGGAATGTAGTCGGCGACCTTGCCGCGCCCGATCAGCGGGCGGACTTCATCGAGAATCTCGTTCAACAGTTGCTGCATGATGACCTTCGTCGTGACACCGGGGCGCCGACCCGGCGCATCCGGGCCAGCGCGAATGCGCGGCATCATAGGCGATGAACGCGCGGGAGGCATGCCCCTCGCGCAGAATTGCGCTGCGCGTCAGCTGTCGCGCAGGCGATAGCCGACGCCCGCCTCGGTCACCAGGAAGCGCGGGCTGGCCGGATCGTCGCCGAGTTTCTGCCGCAGGTGGCCGACCACGACCCGCAGGTAATGGGTGTCTTCGACGTGGGTCGGGCCCCAGATATCCTTGAGCAGTTGCTGCTGGGTCACTACCCGTCCGAGATGGCGTGCCAGCGCGGCGAGCACCGCGTACTCCTTGCGCGTCAGCGCCACTTCCGCACCCTCCAGGGTGACCCGGCGATAGGCGAAGTCCACCTGCAACGGGCCGACCGCCACCGCCGCCTCCGGGCTTTCGCCCTGCGCCGCCTGGCGCAGCAGGACGCGCACGCGGGCGAGGAACTCCTGGATGCCGAACGGCTTGGTCACGTAGTCGTTGGCGCCACCGTCCAGGGCCAGCACCTTCTCGCCCTCGCTGGCGCGCACCGACAGCACCAGCACCGGCACCTGCGACCATTCGCGCAGGTCGCGGAGGATGTCCTGGCCGTCGCGGTCCGGCAGGCCGAGGTCGAGCACCACCAGGTCCGGCCGGTTCAGCGCGGCCTGGGCCAGCCCCTCTTCGCCGGTGCCGGCCTCGAGTACCCGGTAGCCCTGGGCATTGAGGCTGATACGGAGGAACTTGCGGATCTGCGGTTCGTCGTCGATCAGCAGGATGCTGTTCTGCAATTGGGTCATGGCACTCGGCACGGCAGGTGAACACGGCGACGAGCCAGCGGCGGCGTCGCGGAAACGGCAGGAATAGCGCGAGCGCGGGCGCCAGGCAAGTGCGCCGGGCTCATTCGTCGCCCTCCAGTTGCCCGAGGTCCGGCTGCGGATGCAGCGGCAGGTGCAGGACCAGCGTGGTGCCGCGACCGTCGAGGCCTTCGCCGACGCTGATGCGCCCGCCGTGGGCGCCGATCATGCCCTGGCAGATCGCCAGGCCCAGGCCGGTGCCCTGGCCACCGCGGTCGCCACGGGCAGCGGTGTAGAACATGTCGAAGATCTTCTCCCGCTCGGCCTCGGGAATCCCCGGCCCCTCGTCGCTCACCGCGAAACGCAGCTCGGCGGCATCCTGGCTGACCTCGATGCGCAACCGGCCGTGGCTCGGCGAGAAGCGCGCGGCATTTTCCAGCACGTTGATCAGCGCCTGTTCGATCAGCGCCGCATGCACGTAGAGCAACGGCAGGTCGTTGGCCACGATCGCCTGCACCCGGTACGGCGCCAGCACCGCGCGCAGGCGGTTCAGCGCGCTGCCGACGATGTCGCCCGGCGCCACCCAGTCGCGCGCCAGCTTCAGGCCACCGTGGCCGAGACGGGTCATGTCGAGCAGGTTCTGGATATAGCGGTCCAGTCGCTCGGCCTCGTCGCGGGTGCTTTCCAGCAGTTCGCGACGATCCGCCGGCGGGATCGCCTCGCCCAGCGCCAGCAGGCTGTCGATGGAACCGCGCATGGCCGTCAGCGGCGTGCGCAGGTCGTGGGACACCGAGGCGAGCAAGGCGCTGCGCAGTTGCTCGGTTTCGCCGTGCAGGCGCGCGGCCTCCAGGTCCTCGGCCAGGCGAGCCCGCGCCAGGGCCTGGGCCAGGGGCTGGCCGAGGGCGGCGAGCAGGCGCCGGCGCTGCGGGCTCAGCGGCTGGCCGTCCAGCGGCGCGACGCCGAGCAGTGCCAGCGGCCCCTCTTCCGCCGACAGCGGCCACCACCACCAGCGTCCTCCGGGCAGCGTGCCAGTACCGAGGCCGGCCGGCTGGTCGTGGGCCCAGGCCCAGTCGGCGGCGACCCGTTCCTGGTCGGCGAGTTGCCGCTGCACGCCGGCCTCGGTCTTCCACTCGCCATTGACCTGACCGAGCAGGCAGACCTCGACGTCCTTCCAGTCGTCGAACTGCTGGGCGGCGGCGGCCAGCACCGCCTGGCGGTCGGTGGCGGCGGTGAGCTTGCGCGACAGCTCCAGTAGCAGGCTGGTTTCCTCCTGGGTATCGCGCAGCGCCTCCAGCTGGCGCCGCTGGCGTGCCGCCAGGTTGCCGGTGAGGCCGGCCATGAACAGGAAGAACGCCAGGCTCAGCAGGTCTTCGTGGCGATGGATGGCGAAGGAAAAATGCGGTGGGATGAACAGGAAGTCATAGGCCAGGAACGACGCCACCGCGCACAGCAGTGCCGGCATCAGGCTGCTGCGCACTGCCACCAGCAGCACCGCCATCAGGAACACCAGGGAGATGTTCGGCAGCTCCAGCAGGTGCGCCACGATCCAGGCCAGGCCGCTGGCCAGGGCGGTCGCCAGCAGCGCCAGCAGATAGTCGTTCCACACCACCGGATAGCGTGGCCGCGGTTCCGCCGGGCGCAGGTCGGCCTCGCTGTCCAGGGCACTGATCTCCAGGCCCTGGCCGTCGCGCAGCAGGCGCCCGGCGAGACCGCCGCCGAAGGCCCGGCGGTACCAGCGGCGCCGCGACTGGCCAACCAGGACCAGGCTGGCGCGGCGCTCGCGGGCATGTTGCAGGAGGGTCCGCGCCACCTCGCCGGCGCGCAGCACGACGATCTCGCCGCCGAGCCGCTCGGCCAGTTGCTGCGCACCCTGCAGGCGCATCCGCGCGTGCTCGCCGCGCAAGCCGCCGGTATCGACGTGTACCACGCTCCAGGGCAGGTGCCGACGTTCGGCGACCCGGCAGGCGTGGCGCACCAGGCGTTCGGCCTGTTCGTCACCGTCGATGCCCACCAGCAGCCGCCCGCGCAACGCCGGCGCCTCCTCGCCGCGCTGGCGGTAGCGGTGGTTGAGGTCGGCGTCGACCCGCGCGGCGGCGGTCTGCATCGCCAGTTCACGCAGCGCGGTGAGGTTGGTCTGCGAGAAGAACGCATCGATCGCCGCCCGCGCCTGTTCCGGCACGTAGACCTTGCCCTCGCGCAGGCGCTCCAGCAGCTCGCGCGGCGGCAGGTCGATGAGGACGATCTCGTAGGCCTCCTGCAACACCCAGTCCGGCACCGTCTCGCGGACCTGCACGCCGGTGATGTCGCGGACCTGGTCGTTGAGGCTCTCCAGGTGCTGGACGTTGACCGTTGTGTAGACGTCGATTCCCGCCGCCAGCAACTCCTGGATGTCCTGCCAGCGCTTGGCGTGGCGGCTGCCGGGAACGTTGCTGTGGGCCAGTTCGTCGACCAGGGCCAGCGCCGGCGGGTCGGCGAGGAGACCGTCGAGGTCCATTTCTTGCAGTTTCATCCCTCGATACTCGAGGCTGCGCAGCGGCTGCTGCGGCACGCCTGCGAGGAGGGACTCGGTTTCCGCCCGCGAGTGGGTCTCGACCACCCCGGCGCGCAGTTTCACGCCCTGGCGCAACTGGGCCTGGGCGGCCTGCAGCATGGCGAAGGTCTTGCCCACCCCCGGCGCCGCGCCGAGAAAGACTTTCAGGCGGCCGCGCCCGTCAGCGGGCAGGTCGGCCAGCAGCGCGTCGGCGCGTGCGGTGTCGGTCATGGATCGGTCGTACTCCGTTGCTCTGCGCCGCGCGGGGCGGACGATCGCCGGCGATCATCCGCCGATGCGGCGATATTGCAAGCCCTTGCGTGGGTCTCTGGGGAAACCTAGCGCTTCAACCCCGCCAGCGCCATGTTCAGCGCCAGCACGTTGACCACCGCCGGCCCCACCAGCGGCCGCTCGGTGTGGCTTTCCACCAGGTCTTCCACCAGCCGCAGCGGCAGCCCGCGTGCCGTGGCCACCCGCAGCGCCTGGTAACGCGCGGCCTGCGGCGGCAGCTGCGGATCGAGTCCGCTACCGGAGGTAGTGACCAGCGCCAGCGGCACCGGCCCCTGGTCGGCGATACGCTCCTGCGCGGCGTCCCTGGCGATGCGCTCGGCCAGTGCCGGGTTGCTCGGCGCCAGGTTGCTCGCGGCACTGGAAACGGTGGCGTAGTCGCCCGCCGAAGGCCGCGAATGGAACCACTCCTCGCCGTCGAACTTCTGCGCGATCAGCCGCGAGCCGAGCACCTTGCCCTCGGCGTCGCGCAGCAGGCTGCCATTGGCCTGCTCGGGGAACGCCAGTTGGGCGATACCGGTGACCAGCAGCGGATAGGCCACGCCGGTGACCAGGCTCAGCACCAGCAGTGACGCCAGTGCCGGACGGAGTTGCTTGAACATGTGCAGATCCTCTCTTCAGTCCCAGGCCCTCGCCCGACGGCGAGGGCCGTTGTTCATGCCAGGCCGACGGCGGTCAGCAGCAGGTCGATCGCCTTGATCCCGAGGAACGGCGCCACCAGGCCGCCAACGCCATAGATCAGCAGGTTGCGCTGCAGCAGTTGCGAAGCGTCCGCCGCCTGCACCCGCACGCCGCGCAAGGCCAGTGGGATCAACGCGACGATGATCAGCGCGTTGAACACGATGGCCGACAGGATCGCGCTCTGCGGGCTTTGCAGGCGCATCACGTTGAGCACGTCGAGCTGCGGGTAGATGCCGACGAACAGCGCCGGCAGGATGGCGAAGTACTTGGCCACGTCGTTGGCGATGGAGAAGGTGGTCAGCGCGCCGCGGGTGACCAGCAACTCCTTGCCCACCTGGACCACGTCGAGCAGCTTGGTCGGGTCGCTGTCCAGGTCGACCAGGTTGGCCGCCTCGCGGGCGGCCTGGGTGCCGTCGTTCATGGCCATGCCGACGTCGGCCTGAGCCAGCGCCGGGGCGTCGTTGGCACCGTCGCCGCACATCGCCACCAGGCGACCTTCGCCCTGCTCCTGGCGAATCCGCGCCAGTTTCTTCTCCGGGGTAGCCTCGGCGATCACGTCGTCGACCCCAGCCTCGGCGGCGATGGCAGCGGCGGTCAGCGGGTTGTCGCCGGTCACCATCACGGTGCGGATGCCCAGCCGGCGCAGTTCGGCGAAGCGCTCGCGAATGCCCGGCTTGACCACGTCCTTCAGGTGAATGGCGCCGAGCAGCCGGCCGTTGGCTACCACCAGCAGCGGGGTGCCGCCGCTCTGGGCGATCTTGTCCACCTCTCGCGAAAGCACCTCGGGCATCTTCTCCCGCGGCAGGTCGATGAAGCGCAGCGCCGCATCCACCGCCCCCTTGCGGTACACCTGACCGTTCCAGTCGACCCCGGACAAGCGGGTTTCCGCGCTGAAGGCGATCGGCGTCAGCTCCTCGCGGCGCGGCTCCTCGATCGGATGCAGGATGCGCAGGTATTCGACGATCGACTTGCCTTCCGGCGTGTCATCGGCCAGCGAGGCCAGCAACGCGCCCTCGGCCAGTTCCTTGCCGCTCACCCCCGGCGCGGCGTACAGCGCGCTGCAGCGGCGGTTGCCGAAGGTGATGGTGCCGGTCTTGTCGAGCAGCAGCACGTGGACGTCGCCGGCCGCCTCCACCGCGCGACCGGACTTGGCGATCACGTTCAGGCGCACCAGGCGGTCCATGCCGGCGATGCCGATGGCCGAGAGCAGGCCGCCGATGGTGGTCGGGATCAGCGTCACCAGCAGCGCCACCAGGAACACCAGCGGCAGGTTGCCGCCGGCGAACAGGGCGAACGGCTTGAGGGTCACCACCACCAGCAGGAAGATCAGGGTCAGGCCGATCAGCAGGATGTCCAGCGCTACTTCGTTGGGGGTCTTCTGCCGCTTGGCGCCTTCCACCAGGGCGATCATCCGGTCCAGGGTCGACTCGCCCGGGTTGGCGCCGATCCGCACCAGCAGCCAGTCGGACACCACCTGGGTGTTGCCGGTCACCGCCGAGCGATCGCCGCCGGACTCGCGGATCACCGGCGCCGATTCGCCGGTGATGGCGGCCTCGTTGACCGCCGCCACGCCTTCGATGACTTCGCCGTCGCCGGGAATCATCTCGCCGGCCTGGACCCGTACCACGTCGCCCTTGCGCAGGCTGCTGGCAGCGACGCTCTCGAAACTGCCGTCGGCGCGCCGCTTATTGGCGGAGAGGCCCTGGCTGCCGGCCTTGAGACTGTCCGCGCGGGCCTTGCCACGCCCCTCGGCTAGCGCTTCGGCGAAGTTGGCGAAGAGCACGGTGAACCACAGCCAGAGGGCGATCTGCAGCGCCACCGAGGTCGGCACCGCCTGGTCGGGGACGAAGCACAGCAAGGTGGTGAGCACGGCGGTCAGTTCGACCACCAGCATCACCGGCGAGCGCAGCAACTGGCGCGGGTCGAGCTTGACGAAGGCTTGCAGCAGCGCCGGCCGCCACAAGGCGGCGAGGCTGGTGGACGCGTTGTGGCGACGTTCGAGCGATTTGTGCAAGGCGTTCTTGGACGCCTGGGTCTGAGCGTTCATGTGCGATTCCTTCAGAAGCCGAGGCTCAGTTGTTCAGCGATCGGGCCGAGGGCCAGGGTCGGCAGGAAGGTCAGGCCGCCGACCAGCAGGATGGTCACGGTGAGCAGGCTGACGAACAGCGGACCATGGGTCGGGAAACTGTTCGGCCCCACCGGGCTGGCCTTCTTCGCCGCCAGGCTGCCGGCGATGGCGAGGATCGGCAGGATGTAGCCGAAGCGGCCGATGAGCATGGCCAGGCCGATCATCAGGTTGTGGAACGGCGTGTTGGCACCGAAACCGGCAAACGCCGAGCCGTTGTTGGCGCTCCCCGAGGTGTAGGCGTAGAGCAGTTGGCTGAAACCGTGCGGGCCGGGGTTGGTCACCGCCGAGGCCGGTCCCGGCAGGCTGGCGGCAATGGCGCCGAGCACCAGCACGCCGACAGGCATCACCAGCAGGGTGAAGACCAGCAGGCGGACCTCCTTCGCCTCGAGCTTCTTGCCCAGGTACTCCGGCGTCCGCCCTACCATCAGGCCGGCGAGGAACACCGCGATCAGGACGAACAGCAGCATGCCGTAGAGGCCGGCGCCGACGCCGCCGAAGATCACCTCGCCGAGCATCATGTTCAGCAGCGGCAGCATGCCGCCCAGGGGGCTCAGGCTGTCGTGCATGGCGTTCACCGAGCCGTTCGAGGCGGCGGTGGTGGTGATCGCCCAGAGCATGCTGGCGGCGGTGCCGAAGCGACTCTCCTTGCCCTCCATCGGTGCGCCCTGCTCGACCGGCAACTGCGCCAGCGCCGGGTTCGGCTGGTATTCGGCCCACAGCGACAAGCCCAGGCCGAGGCAGAACAGCAGCAGCATGCAGCCGAGGATCGCGCGGCTCTGGCGCAGGTCCTTCACGTAATGGCCGAAGGTGAATACCAGCGCCGCCGGGATCAGGATGATCGAGGCCACTTCGAACAGGTTGCTCCAGGCACTCGGGTTCTCGAACGGATGAGTCGAGTTGACGCCGAAGAAGCCGCCGCCGTTGGTGCCCAGTTGCTTGATGGCGATCTGGCTGGCCGCCGGGCCGAGCGGGATGGTCTGCTCGGCGCCTTGCAAGGTGGTGGCATGGACGTAGTCGAAGAAGGTCTGCGGCACGCCCTGCCAGACCAGCAGCAACGCCAGCAGCAGGCACAGCGGCAGCAGCACGTAGAGGGTGCCGCGGGTCAGGTCGACCCAGAAGTTGCCCAGCTGTCGTGTGGAGCGGCGGCTGATGCCGCGCGCCAGGGCCACCAGCACGCAGAGGCCGACCGCCGCGCTGACGAAGTTCTGCACCGTAAGGCCGACCATCTGGCTGAAGTAGCTCAGCGAGGCCTCGCCGCTGTAGGCCTGCCAGTTGGTGTTGGTGACGAAACTGACCGCGGTGTTGAACGCCAGGGTCCATTCCAGGCCCGGCAGGTGCTGCGGGTTCAGCGGCAGGCTGCCCTGCAGCATGAGGATCGAGAACAGCAGGACCAGGCCGGCCAGGTTGAATGCCAGCAGCGCCAGGGTGTAGGTCTTCCAGTCCTGCTCGCTCGCCGGATCGACGCCGAACAGGCGATAGCAGACGCGCTCCAGTGGCGCCAGCGGCGCGCTGAGGAGATTGCGTTGGCCTTCCATCACCTTGAAGCAGTAGCGCCCGAGGAACGGTGCAGGCACCAGGACCAGGGCGAAAAAGGCCAGGATCAAGAGAATCTCGTGGCTGTTCATGTGCCCTCCCCTAGGCACGGTCGGCGCGTAGCAGCGCCACCAGCAAATAGACGAACAGTCCCGTGGCCAGGGCCAGGGACAACCAATCCAGAACGGTCATGTGTGCGATCTCTCCTTCGAACGGCCTCTGCCGCTTGAGGGAAAGTCTCCGCAAAGGGGGCGTAAAGAAGCGATTCCGGGCCGCGCCGGACGGCATAAAGAAAGCGTAAAGAGTGGCGCGGACGGCGCCTGGGAGAGCAACCGGCCGGGGACTGCGCCACGGCCGGTGACAAGGCGAAGGATCGACGCTAGCCCTGGGCGGCGCGGATCATGTTGCGGGCGATCAGCAGTTGCTGGATCTGCGTGGTGCCCTCGTAGATGCGGAACAGTCGCACGTCGCGATAGAAGCGCTCGATCCCATAGTCGCCGATATAGCCGGCGCCGCCGAAGATCTGCACCGCGCGGTCGGCGACGCGGCCGCACATTTCCGAGGCGAACAGCTTGGCGCAGGACGCCTCGGTACCGACATCGCGGCCTTCGTCGCGCTGCCGCGCGGCGTCGATGACCATGCAGCGCGCCGCGTAGGCTTCGGCCTTGCTGTCGGCGAGCATTGCCTGGATCAACTGGAACTCGGCGATCGGCTGGCCGAACTGCTTGCGTTCCAGGGCATAGCGCAACGCATCCTCGAGCATCCGCTCGGCGACCCCCACGCAGACCGCGGCGATGTGCAGGCGGCCCTTGTCGAGCACCTTCATCGCGGTCTTGAAGCCGACGCCCTCGACCCCGCCGATCAACTGGCTGGCAGGCACCCGGCAGTCGTCGAAGATCACGTCACAGGTATGCGCGCCCTTCTGTCCCATCTTGCGATCCGGCTTGCCCAGGGACAGCCCGGGCGTACCGCGCTCGACGACGAAAGCGGAGATTCCGCCGGCGCCACGGATCGCCGGGTCGGTGCGTGCCATCACGGTGTAGATGCCGGCCTGCGGGGCGTTGGTGATGAAGCGCTTGGTACCGTTGAGCACGTAGTGCCCGCCGTCACGCATCGCCGTGGTCTTCAGCGAGGCGGCGTCGGAACCGGAGTCCGGTTCGGTGAGGCAGAACGAACTGAGCAGTTCGCCCGACGCCAGGCGCGGCAGGTAGCGCCGCTTCTGTTCTTCGGTGCCGTCGATGACGATGCCCTGGGAGCCGATGCCATTGTTGGTGCCCAGCAGCGAACGGAACGCCGGCGAGGTCCGCCCCAGTTCGAAGGCGATGCTCACCTCTTCCTCCATGGTCACCCCGAGGCCGCCGTAGGCCTCCGGGATCGACAGGCCGAACAGGCCCATCTCACGCATGCGGGCGATGATCGCCTCGGGGATGCGGTCGGTTTCCGCCACCTCCTGCTCATGAGGCACCAGGCTTTCGCGGACGAACTGGCGGATGCTGTCCAGCAGCAGGTTCAGGGTTTCCGGATCACGAATCATGCTCACTCCAATAGGCCCTTAGGCCGGTTGCCATGATTCCGTCACCGGCCTCGGTCAGCGGGTGGCGGCCTCGATGTTGTGGACCATGTGCAGCAGGCGCGGGCCGATGTCGTCCTCCAGTTTCTCGCGCTTGAGGTGGAAACTCGGCCCGCCGCAGTTGAACGCCAGCAGCCCATGGCTCTCGTGGTGCAAGGCCACGCCCACCGCGTTGACGTCGCGTTGCCACTCGCCGAGCGACAGGCAGAAGCCGTAGTCGGCATAGTCGCGGAAGGCCCGCTCCAGCCCCTTGCGCACTTCCGGCCAGTCTTCCGGGTGGCGCTTGCGGATGTGCCCGAGGATGAACTCCCGCTCGTCCTCCGGCATCGCCGCCAGGCAGGCCCGACCGATAGCGCTGCGGTGCAGCGAGAGGTGGCTGCCGACCTGGCGACGCATGGTCAGGTTGGCCTCGCCATGCACCACGTCGAGGTAGACCATGCTCAGCCGGTCGCGGGCCGCCATGGCCACCGCGGCCTTGGCGTAGCCGGCCATCTCTTCCATCAACGGGCGGGCGAGCGCGCGAATCGACAGGTTCGAGAGCATCGCGTAGCCGAACGACATCACGCCCACTTCCAACTGGTACTTGCCGCTATGCGGCAGGTGACGCAGATAGCCCAGCCGGGTCAGGGTGTGGGTCAGACGCGACACCGTCGGCTTCGGCAGGCCGGTCTTCTTCGCCAGTTCCTGGTTGCCCAGCAGGCTTTCCCGTGGCGTGAAACAGCGCAGCAATTCCAACCCGCGGGCCAGCGCGGTGACGAACTGGCGGTCCTTGAGTTCCTCGTCTTTCTCCTGCATCGGGTCGATCAGCACAGCTTCGAAGGCGGACACTTCCGCTTCCGTACTGGCACCTTCCGCCGGACTCCGGCGCTCGTCGTTGCCGCGCATAGTAGGGACCTCTTTTTTAAAAAATCAATAAAACAAAATCATATTTCGCATAGCGAAATTAATAGAAGAACCCATGCACTTTCAACAACGAAAATAAAATCCTTTTAAAACAGTAAATTGTATAAGTAGATCGTCCGAAATCCGACGCGAGTATTTACAACGCCACGGCTGGCGCTGATTATTTTCGATAAATCATGAAACTATATTTCGCATAGCGAAATATCAATTCATCGGAGCTTCCATGTCCGCCGATCCTTCGCCCGTGGTTCTGCTCGAATTTCCCGCAGCCGATATCGCCCTGCTTCGCCTCAATCGTCCGCAAGCCAGGAACGCGCTGAACGACGAAGTGCGCCAGCGCCTCGCCAGCCACTTCCAGACGCTCGGCGCGGATCCGGCGATCCGCGTCATCGTGCTCACCGGCGACTCGCGCTGCTTTGCAGCTGGCGCCGATCTCCGCGATCTCTCGACGAGCACGGCGATCGGCCTGTACGGCCGCCACAGCGAGCGCTACTGGGAAGCCATCGCGCGCTGCCCGAAGCCGGTGATCGCCGCGGTCAACGGCTTCGCCCTGGGCGGCGGCTGCGAACTGGCGATGCATTGCGACCTGATCGTCGCCGGCGAGTCGGCACAGTTCGCCCAGCCGGAGATCAAGGTCGGGGTGATGCCGGGTGCCGGCGGCACCCAGCGCCTGGTACGGGCGGTGGGCAAGTTCCAGGCGCTGCGCATGCTGTTCACCGGCTGCCTGGTGAAGGCTCCGCAAGCGCTGGCCATGGGCCTGGTCAGCGAAGTGGTGGCGGACGAGTCGACGCTGGCGCGCGCCCTGGAACTGGCCACGGAGATCGCCCGCCTGCCCCCTCTGGCGCTGGCGCAGATCAAGGAGGTGGTCCTGGCCGGTGCCGACCTGCCGCTGGACAGTGCCCTGGCCCTGGAACGCAAGGCGTTCCAGTTGCTGTTCGACTCGCAGGACCAGAAGGAAGGCATGCACGCCTTCCTGGAGAAACGCCCGCCGAACTACCAGGGGAAATAGACGATGCCCGATATTCGTTGTATCGCCGTGGTCGGTACCGGTGCGATGGGCACCGGGATCGCCCAGATCGCCGCCCAGGCCGGCCTGACCGTGTGGCTGTTCGACAGCCGCGCCGAGGCCGCCGCGGAGGCACGCCAGCGCCTGCGGCAAACCTTCGAGAGTCTATGCGGCAAAGGCAAGCTGAGCGCCGCCGACGCCGAGGCCGCGCAAAACCGGCTGCGGGTGGCGGAACGCCTGGAACAACTGGGCGACTGCGAACTGGTGGTGGAGGCCATCGTCGAGCGCCTGGAGGCCAAGCAGGAATTGCTGCGCCGGCTGGAAGCCATAGTCGCGCCGGAGACCATCCTCGCCAGCAATACCTCGTCGTTGTCGATCACCGCCATCGCCGCCGCCTGCGAGCGGCCGCAGCGGGTCGCCGGCTTTCACTTCTTCAACCCGGTGCCGCTGATGCGCGTGGTCGAGGTGGTCGACGGCCTGGCCAGCGCTCCGGAAGTCGGCGACGCCCTGCTCGCCCTCGCCGCGCGCCTGGGCCACCGCGGTGTACGGACCAAGGACAGCCCCGGCTTCATCGTCAACCATGCCGGCCGCGCCTATGGCACCGAGGCCCTGCGCATCCTCGGCGAAGGCGTCGCCGAATGCGCCGAGATCGACCGTGTGCTGCGCGAGTGCGCCGGCTTCCGCATGGGGCCGTTCGAACTGCTCGATCTTACCGGCCTCGACGTGTCGCACCCGGTAATGGAATCGATCTACCAGCAGTACTACCAGGAACCGCGCTACCGCCCGCACCCGCTGACCCGCCAGTTGCTCGCCGCCGGCCGTCTCGGGCGCAAGAGCGGCCAGGGCTTCTATCGCTACGTCGACGGCCAGCCGCAGGACAAGCCCGGTCCCCAACCGGTGCCGCAGGCCGCCATCCGGCCCCCGGTGTGGCTGGGCTGCGAAAACGAGGACGACCGCCGCACGCTCGTCGAACTGCTGCATCGCCTCGGCGTCGAGCCGGAAACCGGCGAACGCCCTTCCGCCGCAGCGCTCTGCCTGCTGGCCGCCTGGGGAGAGGACCTGAGCAGCGCCGTGCAGCGCTTCGCCTGTCCCGCCGAGCGCAGCGTCGGCATCGACCTGCTCTGCGACCTCGAGCGCCGGCGCTGCCTGATGCTCTCGCCGCTGACTACCCCGGCCATGCGCGACGCCGCCCACGCGCTACTGGCTGGCGACGGCGTCGGGGTCACGGTGCTGCGCGACAGTCCCGGCTTCGTCGTCCAGCGGGTACTGGCGATGATCGTCAACCTCGCCTGCGACATCGCCCAGCAGGGCATTGCCAGCGTCGAGGATATCGACCAGGCGGTGCACCTCGGCCTCGGCTATCCCCACGGCCCGCTGGAATGGGGCGACCGCCTCGGCCCGCGGCGCCTGCTGAGCATTCTCCAGCGCCTGCAGGCGCTTACCGGTGACCCGCGCTACCGGCCCAGTCCCTGGCTGCGCCGACGAGCGCAACTGGGCATGTCCCTGCGCGCCGGCGAAACCGCCGCCGTAGGCTGACGCATCGGCGACCTGGCGACGCAGCGCCATGCGTCTCGCCGCCAGGCCAACGCTTTTTCCCCGAGCGACGCTTTCCGGGCTTGCAGCTGCCGAGGTATCCTGCGCGCAAATTCATCCGATGATTGGATGTTTCTTCCGTGACCATTCCCCTCAAGCGCTCCCTGGTGGACATCGCCCTGGAGCAGATCCGCCAGCGCATCGACGCCGGCCATTGGCCGCTCGGCCAGCGCCTGCCGCCGGAGCCGGAACTCGCCGAGCTGCTCGGCATGAGCCGCAACACCGTGCGCGAAGCGGTGCGCGTGCTGACCTTCTCCGGCGTGCTGGAAGTCCGCCAGGGCGACGGCACCTACGTGCGCGCCTGCGCCGATCCGCTGGAAACCATGCTGGTGCTGGCGCGCAGCGCGGTGCAGCACTCCCTGGAGGCACGCGGGATGATCGAGATCGAGGCGGCGCGCCTGGCTGCCGTTCGCCGCGACGACAGCGACCTGAGCGCATTGCGCGAGTATCTCGACGCATCGCGCCAGCGCTACGGCAGCGACGACCTGCAGGACTACATCGAGCACGACGTCCGCTTCCACCAACGGATGGTCGATGCCGCCCACAATCCGGTGCTCAGCGAACTCTACCGCTACTTCTCGCAGGTCATCCGGACCTCGCTGGAACGCACCATGGCCGACCCACAAAGGGCCCAGCCCTGCTTCGAGCTGCACCAGCAACTGCTCGACGCCATAGAACGCGGAGACCCGGACGCTGCCGCCGCGGCCAACCGCGCACTGCTGATCTGAACCCGGGACAGACCCATGACTCACGCCTTGAATGCCCGGCCGGGAGCGCACCCCGGCCATCCTCCGGAAGAACTGCTGATCGATGCCGAAGTCGACGACGAACCAGCCCCGCCGGCGCCGCCGCTACGCCCCTGGCTGCTCCTGCTGGGCCTGGTGCTGGTGGCGCTGAACCTGCGCCCGGCGCTGTCCAGCCTCGCCCCCCTGCTCAACCAGGTACGCGACGATACCGGCCTCTCGGCCGCCGCCGCCGGCCTGCTGACCACCGCGCCGGTACTCTGCCTGGGGTTGTTCGCGCCGCTCGCGCCGCGCCTGGCCCGGCGTATCGGCGCCGAACGCAGCGTGCTGCTGATCCTCTTCTGCCTGGCCGGCGGCATCGTCCTGCGCAGCCTGTTCCCGGTGTTCGGCCTGTTCGCCGGCAGCGTCCTGGCCGGCGCCAGCATCGGCATCATCGGCGTGCTCCTGCCGGGCATCGTCAAACGCGACTTCCCGCGCCAGGCCGGGGTGATGACCGGGGTCTACACCATGGCCCTGTGCCTGGGGGCCGCGCTCGCCGCCGGCGCCACCGCGCCGCTGGAGAAGCTCTTCGGCAACTGGGAACTGGCGCTGGCGTTCTGGTCGCTGCCGGCGATCCTCGCCGCCGCCTTCTGGCTGCCGCAGACCCGCCAGGGCCAGCACGCCCATCGCCAGGCCTTCCGTGTCGTCGGCCTGTGGCGCGACCCGCTGGCCTGGCAGGTCACGCTGTACATGGGCCTGCAATCGTCCCTGGCCTACATCGTCTTCGGTTGGCTGCCGTCGATCCTGATCGACCGCGGCATGACTGCGGTGGAAGCCGGCCTGGTGCTGTCCGGCTCGGTGATGCTGCAACTGATCACCGCCCTGCTCGCGCCCTGGCTCGCCGCTCGCGCCAGGGACCAGCGCCTGGCGGTGGTGCTGGTGATGGCTACCACCCTCGCCGGCCTGCTCGGCTTCCTCTATGCGCCGCTGCCGACCATCTGGGGCTGGGCGGTCCTGCTCGGCCTCGGTCAGGGCGGCACCTTCAGCATCGCCCTGGCGCTGATCGTCCTGCGCTCGCGCGACGCCCACGTCGCCTCGCATCTGTCGGGCATGGCCCAGGGCGTCGGCTACACCCTGGCGGCCATGGGACCGTTCATGGTCGGCGTGGTCCACGACCTGACCGGCGGCTGGAACGCGGTCGGCTATATCTTCATCGGCGTCGCCATCGCCGCCACCCTGTTCGGCCTCGGCGCCGGGCGCAGCCAGTACGTGGGGGCCCGCAGCGAACACCTGTAGCCCCGCAGACGCAAAAAGCCCCGCATCGCGGGGCTTTTTCTCCTTCGTCACTCAGGCATCCGGGCCGCGCCCTTCGCCGGGCGGCGTCCGCGGCGTGCTGGCGATCCAGTCGCTGAGCAGGTTGTAGGCCACTGCCAGCAGGATCGGGCCGAGGAACAGGCCCATGAAGCCGAACGCCAGCAGGCCGCCGAACACCCCGAGCAGCACCACCACCAGCGGCAGGTTGCCGCCACGGCTGATCAGGTAGGGTTTGAGGATGTTGTCCACCCCGCTGATGATGAAGAAGCCCCACAGGCCGAGGAACACCCCGTGGCCATAGTCGCCCTTGAAGAACAGCCAGGCGGTGGCCGGGCCCCAGACCAGCGGCGGGACCATCAGCAGGCTGCAGGCGAAGGTCAGCAGGCCGAGCAGCATGGCTCCCGGTACGCCGGCGATCGTGAAGCCGATCCAGGCCAGCAGGGCTTGCGCCGCGGCGGTGCCGATCACCCCGTTGACCACCCGCTGTACGGTGCCGGCGACAAGGTCGCGATAGTGCTCCGCGCGGTTGCCGATCAGGCGTTCCAGGGCACGGTGGACGATGGACTCCAGGCGCGGCCCGTCGCGGTAGAAGAAGAAGATCAGGATCAGACTGAGGACCAGTTCCAGGATCCCTCCACCGATCTTCGCGCTGCGCGCCAGCAGCCAGTTGCCGACCTCGCCGACATAGGGCTTGAGCACGTAGAAGAACGCCACGCCCTGTTGGTCGATGGAGTTCCACCAGCCGATCAGGCGGTCGCCGATCAGCGGGACGCCGGCCATCCACGAAGGCGGCGGCGGCAGGCCCTCGACCTGGAGATTCTTCAATAGCTCCATCAGCGAACGAACGTTGTCCGCCAGGCCGAAGCCGAGCCAGATCAGCGGCAACGCCACCAGGACGATCCAGCCCAGGGTCAGCAGGCCCGCCGCCAGCGACTCGCGGCCACCGAGCAGGCGCGTGAGCATACGCATCAGCGGCCAACTGGCGAAAGCCAGCACCGCGGCCCAGAACAGCGCCGACCAGAATGGCGCCAGCACCCAGAGACTGGCACCGAGCAGGCCGAACAACAGCACGCGAAGCAACAGCCGATCGTTATCGAACATCAAGGCAGGCCTTCCTCAAAGGGGGATACACCGATAGACAGCGCTCGGCGTGCGCCGTTTCCAGCCGGAGCGTGGGGCGCGGGGGAAAGGCAGTCTACTCTGGCGGGCGGCCTTGCCGAAGGCATTTTCGCCATCGCCCGGGCCCGCAGGCCCGGGCGAACGCGTTCAACGCAGCCAGTTGAGGTGCAGGCCCTCGACCTCCGACTGGCCCAGCTCCATGCGGCTGTTCAGCACGCCCTGCCCGCGCAGGGCGTCGCGCCACTCCTGGGCGTGCTTGCCGGACAGCTCGACCCGCACCCCGGTATCCAGGCGCAGGGTCCGCACCAGCAACTCCAGCCAGGAGCCGGCCGGCTCCGCCGGCACATGGCTGAGGGTCAGTTCGCCGTTGGCCTTGAGCAGGCGCAGCAGGGTCGCCGGGCTCGGCAGCAGTTCCCCCAGCGGCGCATCGGCCTTGAGTTCCTCGGCCTGCAGGTAGGCGCGGCGATTGCCGCGGGTGATCGAGTAGACCGCCACCAGGCTGTTCTCCTGTGGCGCCGCCAGGCGCACCAGCAGGTAGGCCTGCTGCTCGTCCGGGCCGTACAGCTTGGCATTGCCGAACACGGCGTTGGCCAGCAGGCTGCTGGAGCCGCAGTCGCGCCGCTCGCACCAGAACAACGGCGTGGCGTCGGCCTTGAGCAGCGCGGTGCGCGCCGCGGCGAACGCCTCCTGGCTGCTGTGCTCGGGCGGCAAGCGGTAGGTCAGCGCGGTCAGCTCGCCTTCGGCGCGCACCTCGCCCTCCATGCGCAGGCGACCGCTGATGCGGCTGATCGCCCCTAGCGGGTAGATCCGCTCCTCGCTCGGCGCCTGGCGGAAGTCGACGATCTCGGCGCGCGGGAAGCGCGGCAGGACGTCCAGGTCATGGCTGCCGGGAAGGTCGGCGGCCAGCGCCGAAAAGCTGAAAACGCCCAGGGATAGCAACAGGAACCCTCGCATACCGGCCCTCAACGGGTCAGCATCGACTGGGCGGTACGGATGGCGTCGTCGCCCTCCTTCTCCCGCCGCGGCACCAGCAGTCCGCGCTGCACCGCGGGACGCGCCTCGATGGCGGCGATCCAGCGTTGCAGGTTGTCCAGCCCGTCGACGGCGACACCGGACCAGTCGTGGATGCGCACCCAGGGATAGGTGGCGATATCGGCAATGCTGTAGTCGCCGGCGAGGTACTCGGCCTCGCCCAGGCGACCGTCGAGAACTTCGTAGAGGCGCCGGGTCTCATGCTGGTAGCGGTCGATGGCGCCCTGCAACTTCTCCGGGAAATAACGGAAGAACACGTTGGCCTGCCCCTGCATCGGGCCGACCCCACCCATCTGGAACATCAGCCACTGGATCACCCGCGAGCGACCCTTGACGTCGGCGGGCATCAGTTGCCCGGTCTTCTCGGCGAGGTAGATGAGGATCGCGCCCGACTCGAAGACGGCGAAGTCGTCGTTGTCGCGGTCGACGATGGCCGGGATGCGGCCGTTGGGATTGATCCTGAGGAATTCCGGAGCCTTCTGCTCCTTCTTGTCGAACGACAGCGCGTGCACCCTGTAGGGCAGGCCCATTTCCTCGAGGGCGATGGAAACCTTGTGGCCGTTCGGCGTGGCGGCGGTGTAGAGATCGATCATGCGGTGACTCTCCGTAACGATCCGTCCAGCCTTACGGCTGGACCCGGAATAGTCAAGGAAACAACGGCAAGCCGGTGTTTCAGCGCGCGAAGAAGGCCGCGAAGACCCTGGCCACCGCCTGCGCCCCGGCCTCATCGTCCAGATGCAGGTGATGCCCGCCCGGCAGGTGGTGCCGCTCGAACGGCAGGGTCTCCAGCAGCGCCCGCATGCGCGGCTCCACCGCCAGCATGCCCTGTTCGGCCAGTACCAGGCTGACCGGGCATTCCACGCTGCGCACGAAGTTCAGCGCGTGGGCCTGGGTCAGGCGCAGCGGCGACGGTAGGGTCAGGCGCGCGTCGGTGCGCCAGGTATAGCCGCCGGGCACCGGTTCCAGGCCGCGCTGGGCGAGCAGTTCGGCGGCCTCCCGGGAGATCTCGCCGACCCCGCGCATCCGCGCTTCCACGGCTTTTTCCAGCTCGGCATAGACCGGCTTGCGCTTGTGGCGTAGCGCCAGTTGCGCCTTCAGCGCTTCGCCGAGCTTCTGCGGCGCCTTGTCGGCTTCGCCAGTGTAGGGAATCAGGCCATCGATCAACGCCAGCCGCTCGATGCGCTCGGGCAAGGCCCCGGCGAGCAGCACCGAGACGATGGCGCCCATCGAGTGTCCCAACAGGGAAAACCGCTCCCAGCCCAGTTGCTCGGCCACCATCAGCACGTCCAGCGCGTAGTCCCAGAGCAGGTAGCTGGCACCCTCGGCACGATGCGCAGAATGCCCGTGGCCGGCGAAGTCGAGGGCGACGATACGCAGCCCGGCGAGCTTCGGTGCCAGGCGCGAGAAGCTCATGGCGTTGTCCAGCCAGCCGTGCAGGGCGATCACCGGCTTGCCGTCCGGCGGACCGAACAGATGCGCGGCCAGCTCGATGTGCGGCAGGCTGATGCGTACTTCCTCGACCTGCAGGCTCATGCCGAACGCTCCTCGGTCGTCCGCGACCAGCGTTCGAACACGCCTTTCAGCAGTTCGGCGGTTTCCCGCGGGCGCTCCAGCGGGAACATGTGGCCGCCGGGCAGCGACATGAACTCGCCACGCGGCATCGCCCGGATCAGCCGGGTGTGGTGCGGCAACACCACCTTGCTGTGCCGCCCGCGCACCATCGCCAGCGGCACCTGCAACTGCCGCGCACGCCCCGGACTGCTGTGCGGCACGCTGCGGTAGATGCTGATCTCGGTGGCCGGATCGAAGCGCAGGCGCAGGCCGGAACCGCCGCCGCTGTCGGCCAGCCCGTGGCGTACGTAGGCCTCCAGGCAGTCGGGGTCGAAACGGCGGAACAGCGCCTTGCCGGAGAAGTAGGCCCGCGCCTCTTCCAGGTCGGGGAACGCCTCGCGACGCCCCAGGGTGCGCCCGGCCGGAGTGATCCGGTCGATGAAGCCGAAGCGCTTGGCGGCACGGATCACCAGGCGGTCGGCGAGGGTCAGCACCGGCGAATCGAGCATCACCACGCCGCGGTAGAGTTCCGGCCGGCGCAGCGCCGCGTGGTAGTGCAGCACGCCGCCGAGGGAATGGCCGACGCCCCAGACCGGCTGTTCCAGGCTGGCGAGATGGTGCAGCAGTTCGTCCACCAGGTTGTCCCAGTTGTCGTTCACCGGGAAACGCGGGTCGTGCCCGTGCATTTCCAGGTGATCCACCCGGTACTCCGGCGCCAACGCCTCGAACAGCTTGGCGTAGGTAGCCGACGGGAAGCCGTTGGCGTGGGCGAAGAAAACCGATTGCGACATGCGCGACGTCTCGACAGGGCTGATGCCAGGGATTCTCCGGCAGCCTCGCCGAGGCGGCAATGGCTTTGCCGGCTGCCTTGCACGGCGAAGCGGCCAAAACCTCAGGCAGAGCGGACGAGATGCTCGAGGATCGCCGCCGCCACCAGCAGGAACACCACCCCGCAGGCCGCGTCCAGCCAGGGCACCGCGCGCAACAGGCGGGCCTGCAGGGCCGGGCGGGTAAGGGTCAGGCTGAGCAGGCCGAACCAGCAGGCGCCCATGCCGAACAGCAGCGCCGCCACCGCCAGCTTGCCGCCGAGCGACATCTGCGCAGGAATCAGGCTGCCGAGCAAGGCGATGAAGAACACCAGCGCCTTGGGATTGAACAGATTGGTCGCCACCCCACGCAGCCAGGGCCCCAGGGGCGACGGCGGCAGCGCCCCGTCGAGCCGGCCCGGCTGGCCGTCGCCGCGCCGCAGCCAGGCGCGCAGCGCGCCGACGCCGAGCCAGGCCAGGTACAGCGCGCCGAGCGCCTGCAGGATGGCGAACAGCACAGGCGTACGGCTGAGCAGCAGCGACACGCCGGTCAGCACCAGGGTGGTATGCAGGAGAATCCCGCAGGCCAGCCCCAGCGCGCTGGCCAGGCCGGCCCGCCGCCCCTGGTGCAGGGACGTGCGCACCACCAGGGCGACATCGGGACCGGGGCTGACCAGGGCGACGGCGAACACCGCCGCCAGGGTCAGCAAGACAGACAATTCCTGCATGGCTACTCCACGAAAAAGGGATCGGAAAGGAAAACGCAATTCAGCGCTGGCGCAGGCGCGCCGGCGGTAACCCGTAGGTGCGACGGAACAGACGGCTGAAGTGCGCCTGGTCGTAGAAACCGAACTGCTGGGCCACCTGGCTCAACGGCTGCTCGCCGCGCAGTACCAGCGGCAAGGCGCGCTCCAGACGCAGTTGGGTCAGCCACTGGTGGGGCGGCAGGCCACAGTGACGGCGGAAGCGCCGCAGCGCCTGCCAGGGGCTCAGGCCGCAGAAGGCGGCCAGTTCCTCCAGGCTCGGCGGGTATTCCAGGCGCGACTCCAGCCAGTCGCGCAGCCGCGTCCAGTCGCGCCGGCCGAAGCCTTGCCGGTCACCCTCCTCCAGGCGCAGGCTGCTGCCCAGGCTGAGCAGGCAGGCCAGCGCCTGCCAGAGATGCTCTTCCAGGGCCAGACGGTTCTCCAGCGCCGCCGCGCCGCCGAGCATGCCCAGGTGCAACTGACGCAGGCGCTGCTGCAGACGCTCGTCGCGGACCAGGCTGCTGGTCAGGCGCGGCGCCCCCCGGCGGCCGTCGCTGAAGTCGCGGCTGGCGCGCTCCAGCCAGTCGGCATCGAGCGCCAGGACGCGGATACGGTAGCCCTCCTCGCCGGCGCTGCTGCCGTCGTGGATGCTTTCCGGCGCCATCAGCAACGCGTCGCCGGCCCCGGCCAGGCGCCGTTCGCCGCCGGCGGCATAGCGATGCCGGCCCTGCAGCAGCAAGCCGATGTGGTACTCCAGGTGGAAGTGCCGGGGAAAGGAAAAGCGGTTGTGCTCGGCGTCGATCAGGCGTACGCCGGGAATCCCGCTGCTGAGATGGGTGATCTGCTCCATCCCGCTACTCTACCGCCAGCGGGACGGAACGATCTTGGACAAAATTGCGGACCGCGCTCAGCCCGCCCTGCCCGCCAGCGGCACCACCGCCATGGTCAGGCGGGCGATGCAGCTCGGCTTGCCGTCGTCGCCACTGAGGCGGATGTCCCAGACATGGGTGGTACGCCCCAGGTGGATCGCCCTAGCCACCGCAGTGACCCGGCCGCTGCGCAGGCCGCGCAGGTGGTTGGCGTTCACTTCCAGGCCGACGCAGTAGTACTGGCTGGTGTCGACGCACAGGTAGCTGGCCATCGAGCCCAGGCTTTCCGCGAGGACCACCGAGGCGCCGCCATGCAGCAGGCCGAACGGTTGGTGGGTACGCGAGTCGACCGGCATGCTGGCGGTCAGCGACTCGTCGTCGAAGGCTTCGAAGCGGATGCCAAGCAGGTCGCCGATGCTGTTCTTCTGCGAGGCGTTCAGTTGCTCCAGGTCGGGCGTTTGTCGCCAGAGGCTCATGGGAATTCCTTGCGCAAGGGGGAAGCCCGGAAGGGCTTCCCGTCGGTGGGAGTCATTCGTGCCAGAGCACGGCCTCGCGGCGTTCCACCCATTCGTGGAAGCGCGAGCCATAGGCACCTTCCACCATATTGCGCTTGATCTTCAAGGTCGGCGTGAGGAAACCGTTGTCCACCGCCCAGGTTTCCTGCACCAGGACCAGGCCGACCAGGCGCTCGTGCTTGTCGAGCGCACCGTTGACCTGTTCCAGGTGCGCCCGCAGGCTGCTTTCCAGCGCCCCGCGGGTACCATTGAGGGCCTCCCGGCGACCGACCTCGGAGAGCACGCAGAGCCCCAGCGGCGCGCTGAGGCCCTCGCCGACCACGCAGACCTGCTCGATGCGATCGTGCACCGCCAGGCGGTTCTCGATCGGCGCCGGCGCCACGTACTTGCCCTTGCTGGTCTTGAAGATTTCCTTCATCCGCCCGGTCAGGCGCAGGTTGCCGTCGGCGTCTTGCTCGCCCTTGTCGCCGGTGCGCAGGAAACCGTCGGCGGTGAGCACCTCGGCAGTCTTCTCCGGCTCCTTGTAGTAGCCGACCATGGTCGCGCCGCTACGCACCTGCACCTCGCCCTCGTCGCTGATGCGTACCTCGACGCCGGGGCTGTTCTGGCCGATCCAGCCGGTCTTCTGCCTTCCGGGCCGGCAGACGTGGGAGTAGCCGCTGTTTTCGGTCATCCCGTAGACCTCGAGCACGTCCAGGCCCAGGCGGCGATACCAGAGCAGCAGCGCCTCGGGTACCGGCGCCGCGCCGCAGAGCGCGTAGCGCACCGCGTCCAGGCCTAGCCCGGCGAGCACCTTGCGACCGACGATGCGGCCGAGGATCGGCAGCTTCAGCAGGCGGTCGAGCTTCTGCGCCGGCATCTTCGAATACACCCCCATCTGGAACTTGGTCCAGATGCGCGGCACGCCGAACAGCAGGGTCGGCCGCGCACGCTTCATGTCCTCGACGAAGGTGTCCAGGCTTTCGGCGAAGAACACCGTGGTTCCCCCGTAGAGCGACCCCATCTCGACGAACATCCGCTCCGCCACGTGGCACAGCGGCAGGTAGGAGAGCATCCGGTCGTCTTCGCGAGTGCCGAACAGTTCCACGCCGCGGCTGGCGGCGAAGGCGAAACTGCTGAAGTTGTGCATCACCCCCTTGGGCACGCCGGTGGTTCCAGAGGTGTAGATCAGGGTGGCGAGTTGCTCGGCGGCGGTCGGCGTGTCGCCTTCGAGCGGCGCGCAGGCCTGCAGGTCGCTCCACTGGCGGTCGAAACGCCCTTCCGGGTGCAACGGCATGGCCACGGTCGGTATGCCCTCGGGGACTCCGGGCGCCATCGCCGGCCAATCGTCGAGCTTGCCGACGAAGACCACCGCCGACTCGGAATGCTCCAGCACCTGGCGCGCCGACTCGGCGGTGAGATTGGGATAGAGGGGGACGGAAACGTGCCCGGCCATCCAGATCGCCAGGTCAGTGACGATCCAGTGCGCACAGTTCTTCGAGATGATCGCGATACGGCTGCCGGCGGGGAGATCCAGGCTGCGCAACCAGGCGGCTGCACGCCGCGCCTGGTCGCCCACCTCGCCCCAGCTCAGCTCCTCGACCCGGCCGCCACCGATGGGCTGCACCAGGTAACGCCGTTGCGGATGACGCTTTTCGCGCTCGAAGAAGACTTCGAGCGGCAGACGATTTGCAGTGACCACGTACCGCCTCCGTTGTTGTTGTTCTGGGAGATCGACCAAGCACTTGCTTGGTCGAATATTCCATCACAGCCAACCGCAGGCAAGCCGGGAAATGTTTCGGTTTGTAGTCGTTGCGCCAGGCGCTTCCTAGCCGTGCCGCGGGTGATGCAGCGAGACCAGGGTCATCAGCCCGGCGGCGGCGAAGTCGCCTTCCAGCTCGGCCAGCGAGGCAGTGCTCATCGGCAACGGATCACGCCGGTTGCCATGCACCAGCAGACCGCCCAGCGCTCCGACCAGGGGCTGGTGGCTGACCAGCAGGAGATTGCGCTCGCTGCGCTCGTCGAGGAAACCGAGCACCTCGCGCGGATCGTCGTCGGGGGTCAACCAGGGGGCGGTGCCGACCGGCTCGACCAGGCCCAGTGCCTCGCGCACCAGCTCGGCGGTCTGCTGGGCGCGCACGTAGGGGCTGGCGAGAATCCCGTCCAGCGGCAACCCGGCCAGCCGCGCGGCGCTCTGCAGCACTTCCTTGCGTCCATGGGCGGTCAGGCGCCGCTCGGAGTCCCGGCTGGCGTGCGGTTCGGCCTCGCCGTGGCGCAACAGCCAGAGCTTCACAACTTCGGCTCTTCGTCGCGCGCCGGGTGCGCGGCGGGCGGCACGCTGTGGGCGGCCTCGCCCTCGGCGGCGCGGGCGCTCGGCCAGTCGGCGAACGGCCAGGGTTTCTCGTCGCTGTGGAAGGTACCAAAACGGCCGATCTGCGCCAGGTACTGGCTGAGGCTATCGCCGAAAGCCATCAGGCTGCCGTTCGGCGCGCCGTAGATCAGTCGGTAGACCAACTGGATCACCACCACCGCCCCGAGGAGCAGTTCGGCGACCTGCCAGACCAGGACGAACAGCAGCATCCAGAGGATGCGGATGGCGATCGATTCGCGTGCTTGCGGGTCTGCGGACATGGCGGTCTCCTCGTCAGAAGCCGGTGGTGGGAATGAAATCGACGTCGGTCTTCGGCTCGCCGCGCATCAGCAGCTGGATGACCTGCGCCAGGGTGCGGCCTTCGAAGAGGATCGCATGGAGACCGGCGACCAGCGGCATGTACACCTGCATCTCGTCGGACTTTTCCTTGAGTACCTTGAGAGTGTTCACACCCTCCGCGGTCTCGCCCATGCGCGATACCGCCTCCTCCAGGCTGAGCCCCTCGCCGAGGGCGTGGCCGACCTGGTAGTTGCGGCTCTTCGGCGAGGAACAGGTGACGATCAGGTCGCCGACGCCGGCGAGGCCGAGAAAGGTCATCGGGTTGGCACCGAGCTTGACGGCGAACCGGGTCATTTCCGCCAGCGCGCGGGTGATCAGCATGCTGCGGGTGTTCTCGCCCATGTCCATCGCCGCGGCCAGGCCGGCCATGATCGCGTAGACGTTCTTCAGCGCACCGCCGAGTTCCACGCCGAAGCGGTCGCGGCTGGCGTAGACGCGGAAGGTGCGGCCGTGCAGGGCCGCCTGGACGCGGGCGCACAGCTCGTCGTCCTCGCTGGCGACCACCGTGGCGGTCAGCTCGTGCTCTGCGATCTCGCGCGCCAGGTTCGGGCCGGAAATCACCCCGATGCGGGCTTGCGGGGCGATTTCCTCGAGGATCTCACTCATCAGCTTGAAGGTGTGCGCCTCGATGCCCTTGGTCAGGCTCACCAGCAGCTTGTCCGTCAATGCCGCCTGGTGTGGTTGCAGCACCTTGCGCAGGGCGCTGGAGGGCAAGGCGACGAAGATCAGTTGGCAATCGGCCAGGGTGCGCTCCAGGTCGGTGACCGGGTCGACCCCGGGATGCACCTTGACCCCTTTCAGGTAGCGCGGGTTCTCGCGTCGTGTGCGGATCGCCTCGGCCTGTTCCGGGTCGCGCATCCACTGGCGGACCGCCTGGCCGTTCTCGGCCAGCAGGTTGGCGATGGCGGTGCCGAAACTGCCGCCGCCGAGCACGGCAATCGGTTGCTGCTCTGTCATGATTCATCCATTTCTGGCCGCCACGCGGCAATCACGCCATTATACGGTCGGCCAGCCGGCCGACCAGTCTTGACGCCGGCGCTGGCAAAAGCCCGCGCCTCGTTTACCATGCCCGGGCCAGACAATACCTATCGAGAACAAGGTCGTTCCGTGCCCATCGCTTCGCGTGCTCCCGTCTCCCTGACCCTGCTGGCCCTGCTGTTCGGCAGCAAGCTCGCGGCCGCCGACCTGTTCAACGATCCCAGCGGCGTTCCCGAAGTATTGACCGCGACACGCCTGAAACAATCCCCGGCGGAAGTTCCCGGCAGCATCAGCGTGCTCGACCGCGAGCTGATCGTCGCCAGCGGCGCCCGCGACATTCCCGAACTGATGCGCCTAGTCCCGGGCATGATGGTCGGCTACCTGTCCGGCAACCAGCCCACGGTCAACTACCACGGCACCAGCATGTCGGGGGCGCGGCGCCTGCAAGTACTGATCGACGGTCGCTCGGTGTACCGCCCGGGCCTCGCCAGCGTCGACTGGAGCGACCTGCCGCTGGCCCTCGAGGATGTCGAGCGGATCGAAGTGTTCCGCGGTCCGAATACCGTCAGCTACGGCGCCAACGCATTGATGGGGGTGATCAACATCATCACCCGGGCCCCCGGCGAGTCGCCCGGCACGCGCCTGAAATACACCGCAGGCCAGCGCGGCATCCGCGACTGGTACGCCAGCCAGAGCATCGCCCTGGAAGACAGCGACTTCCGCCTGTCGCTGTCCGGCCAGGAAGACGACGGCTTCGACCACGACCACGACGGTCACGCCCTGCGCGACGGCCGCCGGCTCAGCCGCTTCAACCTCAACGCCAGCCACAGCCTGGCGCCGAACCAGAGCCTGGAGTGGCAACTGGCGGCCAAGGAAGGCTCGAACCAGCACCCCTACGCCTACCGCTCGCCGTTTCCCCAGGTTCCCGACGACGTCGACAACTCCGATACACTCGCCCACGACTATGCCGGTTCGCTGCGCTGGAACGTCGACCTCGACCCACGCCACAGCTTCTATATACAAGGCTACGCGCAGCACTGGGAGCGCCGGCAGGAGTGGAACGCCTGCGAGGCGGGCATCGCCTTCAGCCCGCAACTGGCGCAACTCTGGGAACTGAACCCGGACTACCTGCGCAGGTTCGCCGACGATCCGACCCGGCTGCCGCCCGGCAGCGCCCAGGAGTTGCAACTGGCGACCCAGGTCCTCGACCAGCTACGCAACGGCGGACTGCGCCCGGTCTGCGGACGGGTCGACCGCAACATCCGGGAAAGCCGCTACGACCTGGAGATGCAGGACACCCTCAGCCTGGGCGACAACCTGCGCCTGCTGAACGGCCTGAGCTACCGCTACGACCAGGCAAACTCCGAGACCTTCTACGGCGGCAGGGTCAGCAGCCAGATCTGGCGGCTGTTCAGCCAGTTGGAGTGGCATGCCGGCGAACACTGGCTGCTGCAGGGCGGCGGGATGCTCGAAGACGTCGAGGGCTCCGGCAGCTCGTTCAGCCCGCGGCTGGCGGTGAACTACCTGTTCAACCCCCAGCACAGTCTGCGCGCGGTCTATTCGGAGGCGGTGCGGTCGCCGGGCATGTACGAAAACGACGTCGACTGGCGCTACCGGGTCCGCCACCTGAAACCGGCGCCCTACGGGCAGAGCGAAGCCTACTACTTCGCCAGCGCCCACGGCCCCGGCGACCTGGGCAAGGAACACACCCGTTCGCGCGAGATCGGCTACAACGGTTTTTTCCGCGAGACCGGGCTGGCCGTGGATGTACGCCTGTTCCACGAGGAAATCACCGGACTGATCAGCGATCCGCTCAGCGTCGTCGACTTCAGCCCGGACAATGGCGATCGCATCCGCTTCTCCGGCGCGGAAGGCCAGCTCGACTGGCGCCTGGGCCTGCGCGACCGCCTGCGCGCCACCTACGCCTATCTCGACTACGACGCCACCAGTCGCTACGACCGGCGCCTGACCGCCCGCCACGGCGGCTCGGCCGGCTGGATGCACGACTGGGGCCAAGGCTGGTCCAGCGCCCTCTTCTATTACGGCGACGATTCGCTCAATGGACATCGTTTCGAACGCGTCGACCTGCGCCTGGCCAAGCGCATTCCCCTGGGCAAGGCCGCCCTGGAATTGGCCGGCGTGCTCCAACAGCGTCTCGACGACCAACCGCTGACTTTTCCCGACAACCGCTACGACAGCCGCCACCTGCTCTACTTCAGCGCCGAGGTGACGTTCTAGATGCGTCGCTTGCGCCCCGCCCGTCGGGCTTTCCAGGCGCTGCTCGCGCTCGTCGTCTGCTGTCTCGCGCATGTCGGCGAGGCCGCGCAACTGGTCCTGGTCAGCGCCAACCAGGGGGCCGCGGTGAACGCCTTTCGCGACGCCCTGTCGCAGCGACGGCCGCAGGACCAGGTGGAACTGCGCACGCCCGCGGCCCTGGCGGAGGGGATGGTCTTCACCGACGACACCCGCCTGCTCCTGCTCGGCCCCGAGGCCCTGGCCTGGCGCCTGCGCCAGCACCGGGCGCCACCGACCCTGGCGCTGCTGCTCAACCGGGTCGATGGCCAGCGCCTGCTGCCAGGCGCCAACGGGCATGGCGGACACGGCGTCGGAGGGCTCTGCGTACTCTGGAGCGACCCGCCGGCGGCCCGCCAGCTCCGCCTGGCGCGCCTGATCCTGCCGGGCATCCAGCGCATCGGCGTGCTCTACGGCAAGGACAGCGAATTCCTCCTCGACGAGCTTCGTCGCGAGGCCCGCAGCCAGGGGCTCGAGCTGTTCGTCGCCAGCAGCAGCGGCAACGACGACCCGCGCCCGCTGCAGTTCCTGCTCGGCAATAGTGACCTGCTGCTCGGCATCGACGACAAACAGCTGTACAACTCGCAGAGCATCAAGAGCCTGCTGCTCGGCAGCTACGCCAAGAACCGCGCGCTGCTCGGACCCACCGCAGCCTTCGTCAAGGCCGGCAGCCTGGCGAGCAGCTACAGCGACCAGGAGGACTGGCTGGACACCCTCGACGAACTGCTCGGCCAGGCGCCCAGGCACTGGCCCCTCAGCCTCTATCCAGGGCATTTCAAGGTGCTCGGCAATCGGCAGGTAGCCCGCTCCCTGGGTATCGACCTGGCCAGCGACGCCGACCTCGGCCGGCGCCTCGCCGAAGGAGAAGAACCATGAGCCAGCGCCACGGCTGGGACATCCGTACCCGCATGCTGGCGATCAGCCTGGGCCCGGCGCTGTTGCTGACCCTGCTGCTCACCGCCTACTTCACCTACTCGCGCCTGCAGGACCTGCGCCAGGAACTGACCCATACCGGCCAGTTGATCGCCGACCAGTTGGCGCCGGCCGCCGAATACGGCGTGATCGCCGGCAACACGCCCGTGCTGCAGAAGCTGCTGCAGGCCACCCTCGACACCCCGCATGTGCGCTTCATCGAGGTACGCGACCGCAACGACAATATCCTGGTGTACGTCGAACAGTTGTCCGGCGCGTTGCAGAACGCCGCGCCGATCGACATCTTCCACTCCACCATCCAGCGCCAGCGCATCGCCCTGGCCAGCGACCCGCTGCTGGACGGCGCCAGCGAAGGCGACGGCCAGTCCGGCGAGGACTACCTCGGCCGGGTGGTGGTCGGCATGTCCAACGACGCCTTCAGCCAGCGGCAACAGGAAATCCTCCTGAAGGCCGCCCTGCTGGCCGCCTTCGCCCTGATCCTCACCTTCCTCGTCGCACGCCGCCTGGCGCAGCGCCTGTCGGCGCCGATCAGCACCATGGGCCAGGCGGTCGAGGCGATCCAGAGCGGCGACTACAAGACCAGCCTGCCGATCCTCGACGACGGCGAGATCGGCGACCTGGCCCGTCACATCAACAATCTCGCCAGCGGGCTGGACCGCGCGAGCCGGGAACAGGAACAGGCGATCGGCCAATTGATCAGCGCCCGCGAGGAAGCGGAGCAGGCGAACCGGGCGAAGTCCGACTTCCTGGCGATGATGAGCCACGAGCTTCGCACCCCGATGAACGGCGTGCTGGGCATGCTGCAACTGCTGGAAACCACCGAGCAGACCCGCGAACAGGCCGAGTACACGGCGCTGGCCACCGAGTCCACCGAACACCTGCTGAAGGTCATCAACGACATTCTCGATTTCTCAAGGATCGAACGCGGCGCGCTGGAACTGGAGTGCATTCCCTTCAACCTGCTGGAACTGGTGCAAGGCTCCGCCCTGGTGTTCCAGCACAGCGCCCAGCAACGCGGACTGGCGCTGGAATTGCAGATCCAGGCCGGCCTGGAGAATATCGAGGTCTGCGGCGATCCGACGCGTATCCGACAGATCCTGGTGAATCTGCTGGGTAATGCGCTGAAGTTCACCGAGGAAGGCGCCATCCATCTCAGCCTGGAGTGGCAGGCGCTCGATCACGACGTGCTGTGGCTGACCTGCGCGGTGCACGACAGCGGCATCGGCATCTCGCCGGAACGCCTGGAACATATGTTCGATGCCTTCCAGCAGGCGGATTCGTCGATTTCCCGGCGCTACGGCGGCACCGGGCTCGGCCTGGCGATCGCCAGGACCCTGGCGGAACGGATGGGCGGCACCCTGCAGGCAGAGAGCAAGGAAGGCTCGGGATCGACCTTCACCCTGGAGATTCCGCTGCCCTTCCAGCAGTCGCCGGCGCACCGGCAGCAGGCCGCTGGCGACGCCGCCCCGATTGCCGCCGGTCAGGAAATCCTCCTGGTCGAGGACAATCCGGTGAACCAGACAGTCATAGAAGCCATGTTGCGCAGCCTCGGCTATCGCGTCACCCTGGTCGCCGACGGTATCCAGGCGGTGCGCAGCGCCGAGCGCCAGCGCTACGACGCGATCCTGATGGACTGCCGCCTGCCGGTGCTCGACGGCTACTCGGCGACACGGGAAATCAGGGCCCAGGAGAACGGTCGGCGGGTACCGATCATCGCCCTGACCGCCAACGCCCTGCAGGGCGATCGGGAGAACTGCCTGCAGGCGGGAATGAACGATTACCTGGCCAAGCCATTCAAACGGGCGGAATTGCAACGCATACTGCAACGCTGGATCGGCTCGCAGCCGGAACTCCCCGTGACGTCGAACGAAACCGGACGAGGTGAGCCGGAATGATCTACGACAAGGGCGGCAAGCGGACGCGGGAATAAAGTGAACATCTGTTCGCCGGACACTGTGACTTTCACCGCAACGCAACAGTCTATGACTAGGCTGCCGCTGCGACGCCGATACAATAACCCGGCGCGACGGCCGCTGGACGAACCGCCACAACCCTGCAGTTCAGGGATTTTTGAGGAGCTCGCATGACCAAACAACACGCCTTCACCCGAGAAGACCTGCTGCGCTGCAGTCGCGGCGAGCTGTTCGGCCCGGGTAACGCGCAACTTCCCGCCCCCAACATGCTGATGATCGATCGCATCGTTCACATCAGCGATGTCGGCGGCAAGTATGGCAAGGGCGAGCTGGTCGCCGAGCTGGATATCAACCCGGACCTGTGGTTCTTCGCCTGTCACTTCGAAGGCGATCCGGTCATGCCCGGTTGCCTGGGCCTGGATGCCATGTGGCAGCTGGTCGGTTTCTACCTCGGCTGGCAGGGCAACCCCGGCCGCGGCCGCGCCCTGGGTTCGGGCGAAGTGAAGTTCTTCGGTCAGGTTCTGCCGACAGCGAAGAAGGTCACGTATAACATTCATATCAAGCGCACGATCAATCGTTCGCTGGTCCTGGCCATCGCCGACGGCACCGTCAGCGTCGATGGCCGCGAAATCTACAGTGCCGAAGGCCTCCGCGTCGGCCTGTTCACCTCCACTGACAGCTTCTAAGGGTTATCCGCATGCGTCGCGTCGTTATCACCGGTCTGGGCATCGTTTCCTGCCTCGGCAATGACAAAGACACCGTTTCCGCCAACCTCCGTGCGGGTCGGCCCGGCATTCGCTTCAATCCGTCCTACGCCGAGATGGGCCTGCGCAGCCACGTTTCCGGTTCGGTCGACCTGAACCTCGAAGAGCTGATCGATCGCAAGGTCTTCCGCTTCATGGGCGATGCCGCCGCCTACGCCTACCTGGCGATGGAGCAGGCGATCAAGGACTCCGGCCTGACTCCGGAACAGATTTCCAACCCCCGCACCGGCCTGATCGCCGGCTCCGGCGGCGCTTCCACCCTGAACCAGATGGAAGCCATCGACACCCTGCGCGAGAAAGGCGTCAAACGCATCGGCCCATACCGCGTGACCCGCACCATGGGCAGCACCGTATCGGCCTGCCTGGCCACGCCGTTCCAGATCAAGGGCGTCAACTACTCGATCTCCTCCGCCTGCGCCACCAGCGCGCATTGCATCGGCCAGGCCATGGAACAGATCCAGCTGGGCAAGCAGGACGTGGTCTTCGCCGGCGGCGGCGAAGAGGAACACTGGAGCCAGAGCTGCCTGTTCGACGCCATGGGCGCCCTCTCCACCCAGTACAACGAGACGCCGGAAAAGGCCTCCCGCGCCTACGACGCCAAGCGTGACGGCTTCGTCATCGCCGGCGGCGGCGGCATGGTGGTGGTCGAGGAGCTGGAGCATGCGCTCAAGCGCGGCGCCAAGATCTACGCCGAGATCGTCGGCTACGGCGCCACCTCCGACGGCTACGACATGGTCGCCCCGAGCGGCGAAGGCGCGATCCGCTGCATGCAGCAGGCGCTGGCCACCGTCGACGCGCCGATCGACTACCTGAACACCCACGGCACCTCCACCCCGGTCGGCGACGTCGCCGAGATCCGAGGCGTGCGCGAAGTGTTCGGCGACAAGGCGCCGGCCATCAGCTCGACGAAGAGCCTGTCCGGCCACTCGCTGGGCGCCGCCGGCGTACACGAGGCGATCTATTGCCTGCTGATGATGGAAGGCGGCTTCATCGCCGGCTCCGCCAACATCGACGAACTCGACCCGGAAGTGGCCGACCTGCCGATTCTCCGCGAGACCCGCGAGAACGCCAAGCTCGATACCGTCATGAGCAACAGCTTCGGCTTCGGCGGCACCAACGCCACCCTGGTCCTCAAGCGCTGGCAGGGTTGATTCCCTCCATCGCCGCATGAAGCGCCCTTCGGGGCGCTTTTTTGTACCCAGCGTTTCTTTACCCGAACTGCATGAACGGGCTAAACCTGGCGCCCCGCCTGCCGATAGAACTGATCAGCCCCGTCTCTCTCCTGCCCCCTGGAATCCGCCATCATGTCTTTGCGCAGTATGCCCATCGCGACCCGTGCCGCCCTGAGTTTCGCCCTGATCACCGCTCTGCTGGTCATCACCGGCATCTTTTCCCTGAACCGAATGGGTTCGCTCAACGAAGCCTCTTCGGACATCAGCGACAACTGGCTGCCTAGCGTCCGCGAAAGCGCCGAGTTGAACGTTCTGCTCGCCGAACTGCGGCAGGTGCAACTGGCCCATGTGCTGGCGGCGGAGGACAGCAGCAAACGCTTCCTGGAAAGCCGCATGACGGAAATCGGCAAGGAACTGACCGATCGCGAGGGCGCCTACCAACGGCTGATCAGTGGTGCCGACGAGCGCTCGATCTACGAGCGCTACCTGGCTACCCGGCAGACGCTCCTGCAAAGCCAGCAGACCCTGGTGCAGATGTCGCGCAGCAAGCCGCTGGAAGAGACCCGCCAGTACACCGAAAGCACCTTGCTCGACCAGTACCGCGCCACCCAGCAGCAACTGCAGGCGCTGATCGACTTCAACGTCAAGGGCGCCAGCCAGGCCAGCCACACGGCCGATGAGGTCTATCACAGCGCCTTCGCCGCAGTGATCGGCGTACTGCTGGTCGCCGGCCTCGCTACCGTGGTACTGGCTTGGCTGTTCACCCGCAGCATCACCCAACCGCTCGGCGAGGCGCTGCGAGTGGCCGAGGTGATCGCTTCGGGCGACCTCACCAGCCGCATCGACACCTCTGGCCGCGACGAACCGGCCAAGTTGCTGGTCGCCCTCCAGGGCATGCAGGCACAACTGCGCCAGACCATCCAGCAGATCGGCAGCTCGGCGACCCAACTGGCCTCCGCCGCGGAGGAACTCAGCGCCGTCACCGAGCAGGGCAACCGCTCGCTGACCCAGCAGAACGACGAAATCCAGATGGCCGCCACCGCGGTCAACGAGATGACCGCCGCCGTCGAGGAAGTGGCGCGCAACGCCAGCTCCACCTCGGACGCCTCGTCCGCCTCCGAGCAATCGGCGCAGAACGGACGCCAGCGGGTACTGGAGACGGTCCAGGCGATCCGCCTGATGAGCGAAGAAGTGGACAATACCTCGGCGCTGGTCGGCGGCCTGGCGGAAAAGGCCCAGGACATTTCCAAGGTCCTCGACGTGATCCGCGGTATCGCCGAACAGACCAATCTCCTGGCGCTCAACGCGGCCATCGAGGCGGCTCGCGCCGGCGAGCAGGGCCGCGGTTTCGCCGTGGTCGCCGACGAGGTTCGCGCCCTCGCCCATCGCACCCAGGAATCCACCCGCGAGATCGAGCAGATGATCGCCAACATCCAGGAAGGCACCGGCGCCGCGGTCGGCGCCATGGACAGCAGCAGCGTACGCGCCCGCAACATGCTGGAGATCGCCGAAGCCGCCGGCCTGGCGCTGAACGAGATCGCCGAGCGGGTCGGCCAGATCAACGAGCGTACCCTGGTGATCGCCAGCGCCTCCGAGCAGCAGGCCCAGGTGGCCCGCGAGGTCGACCGCAACCTGGTGAACATCCGCGACATCTCGCTGCAGACGTCCGCCGGCTCCAACCAGACCGCCGCCGCCAGCCAGGAACTGTCGCAACTGGCCATCGACCTGAACAACATGGTCACCCGCTTCGTCGTCTGACCATGCCGTGCGCCGTCTCACGGCGGCGCACTTGCTGCGGTTGCCCAGCGTGGAGCCCGGGTTTTACCATGAAACCCGATCCTCTCCCCCCCGGAGCCGCCCTGATGGTCAAGCGCACCAGCCACAAGCAAGCCAGTTGTCCAGTCGCCCGCCCGCTGGACGTGATCGGCGACGGCTGGTCGATGCTCATCGTGCGCGATGCCTTCGAAGGACTGACGCGCTTCGGCGAATTCCAGAAGAGCCTCGGCCTGGCCAAGAACATCCTGGCGGCGCGCCTGCGCAACCTGGTGGAGCACGGCGTGATGGTGGCGGTCCCGGCCGAAAGCGGCAGTCACCAGGAATACCGCCTGACTGACAAGGGACGCGCGCTCTTCCCCCTGCTGGTGGCGATTCGGCAGTGGGGCGAGGACTATTTCTTCGCCCCGGACGAATCCCATGTCCGCCTGGTCGAGCGCGACAGCGGCCAGCCGGTGCCGCGCCTGCAGGTACGCGCCGGCGACGGCAGTCCGCTCGCCGCGGAAGATACCCGGGTCAGCAGGGACTGATCGAAGGACGAACAGGCTACCATCGGCATCCGCGCGTACGCCGCCAAAACGGCGGATAACCGCGGGCGGCTATTCGCCCTGCCGCACGCAGGCAACCCTTGCCCGGTAGAGCGAATGGCGCCCCCGCGTTATCCACGCGACACAAGAAAACCAGCGCTTTGCATGGCTCGCGCTCAGCGCACGTCGAAGGATTTCTCCGCCAGCAGGCGATCGCCCTGGAACACCATCAACCGCCATTCGCCCTTCACCACTTCGTGCGGCTCGGTGAATTCGTAGGCCATGACATCGGTCGGCGCGCCCGGCACCAGCTTCTGCACCACTTCGAACTTGTCATGCCGCTGGCCATCCGGAGTGACCACGCCCGGGGTGAGGTAGAGCAGCGTCAAAGGCGTATCGCCTTCCTGCTTGCCGCTGAGTTGATAACGCATGCCGAACTTGGTGCCGAGCTTGGCCGGGACTTCGGTGGTCTGCTGGATGTTCTGCTCGCTACGGGTCAATACCCGTTCGCCGGGCTGGAAATCCTGGTAGCGGCTTTCGAACACGCCATATTCGATGGGGCCGTCGATACGCACCTCGGCCTGCGCCGCCACGGCGACGCCGGCGCCGAGCAGGAAGACGGAACGACTGATGCAAGAACGGATGAAGGACATGACTCACTCCTGGATGGGACTGGCGCGAGCCTATGACGCCGGCATGACAGACTGATGACGAATCCGGGTTATTCGCCTCGCGGATCGGCGGGCTGGCGCGGCAGCACCGCCAGGAAGTTGTCCCGCGCCACCTGGCGAGCGACCTGCTCGGGCAAGGCGTCGAGGAACGGATCGAAGCTCGCCATCAACTCGGGCAGGCTGTCGAACTGGCCGACCACATCGGAACCGAGCATGAAGCGTTGCGGAAACCGCTCGACCAGTGCCAGCCACTGCGGGTCGGGCTTGCCCTGCTCGTCCAGCAGGTACGGGCGCAACACCGACCAGGACAGGTCGATGTAGAGGTTCGGGTAGCGCTGCAGCAGACGCCCAAGGGTCGGCAGGAGGAAGTCCAGTTTCTTCTGGTGGCGATGGATCTCCATGCTGGTCCCGGCATGGGCCCAGATGAACCGCACATGCGGGTGATTGCGCAGGGGCTCCTCGATTTCCGCCAGGTACAGCGGGTTGCGTTCGCGCTTGGAAGTGACGTTGGCGTGCAGCAACACCGGCAGGTCGAATTCGGCGGCCAGGTGATAGACCCGCGCCAGCGCCTCATTGTTGGCCCTCGGCACGTCGCCGTAGGTCAGCGCGGTGAGGTCGTCGTGCCGGGTAAAGATCTCGCCGATGCCCTGCCAGAGTCCCGGGTCCAGCTCCAGCATGCGACGGATGTGCGCGTCGGCGTTCTTGTCGGTCGGGTTGAAACCGGTCAGGAACGGATGCACGCGCCGCCGCTGCTCGGCTGGCAGGGATTTCACCGCCGCCGCCACGATCACGTCGGTGGCGCTGTACCAATAGGCTCCGGCATCGTCGCCAGCGTAGTAGCGCGGCCGCTTCGGCTCGTCCTCGTGCCATTTCTTGGCGACCGCGACGCCGCTGAGCATCACATGGTCGACCCGGCCTTTGTCCATCGCCTCCAGCAGGCGCGGCATGCCTTCGCTTTCCTGGAAGAAATCCACGTAGTGCACGTGAGCGTCGCTGTAGCGATAATCCCTGGCATGGGTCAAGGATGTCACCAGGGACAGGGCGAACAATGTCGAAAACAGGGCACGCGTACGGGGGCCAGCCATGGCATTCCTCCTGATAGGCCTGAGTGAACATAGACCGCAGCCGCTCGGCCAGGGTTCGCCGCTCCGCTGGCTGGCCCTGCTGTTCGGCCTGCTGGCCTGGCATGCCGGGGCTGGCGAACGGGTGATCTATCCGCGCCATTCCGAAGGGCGCAACCCCGAACCCTACGTCGTCGAGCTGCTGCAACTGGCGCTGGCCAGGAGCGGCGGCGACTACCGCCTGGAGCCCAGCGCGCAGCCCATGCCGCAGTCCCGTGCGCAACTGCGCCTGGAGCAGGACGATCCGGGCCTGCAGGTGATGTGGGCGCAGTCCCGCGACGACCTGGAAGAGACCCTGCTGCCGATCCGCATTCCGATCTATCGCGGCCTGATCGGCTGGCGCATTCCTCTGGTCAGCGCCGCCAACAAGGACCTCCTGGCCTCGGTGCGGACCCTCGACGATCTCCGCCGCCTGCGCTTCGGCCAGCGCCAGGACTGGGCCGACACACCGATCCTGCGCGCCAACGGCCTGGAGGTGAAGACCAGCCAGAGCTACGAGAGCCTGTTCCGCATGCTCGATGCCGGCCGCTTCGAGGTCTTCCCCCGCGAGGTCGTAGTGATCGACGGAGAACTGGAGGACGCCTCCCGCGCCGGGCTGCACCTGGCGATCGACCAGCACCTGGCCCTGCACTACCCCGCGGCCTTCTATTTCTTCGTTTCGCGTCAACGCCCGGAACTGGCCGAGGCCATTCGCCAGGGCCTGGAGAAGGCGATTGCCGACGGTAGCTTCGAACGGCTGTTCGAGCGACATTTCAAGACGCGGCTGGGCAAGCTTGCCCTTCGGCAGCGGAGAATAATCGAGCTGAAAAACCCCTATCTTCCAGGAAAAACTCCTTTTCAGCGCGAGGCACTCTGGTACCGGCCGTGAGCTAGAATGAGGCCTTCACGCCACCACCGATGCCCAGCATGTCCCGTACCACCCCGTACCGCCTCGACGACCAGATCGGCTTCATCCTGCGCCAGGCCAACCAGCGCTATGCAGCGTTGTTCGCCAATGGCATCGGCAACGGCCTGACACCCACCCAGTGGGCCGCCCTGGTCCGCCTCGGCGAGACCGGACCCTGCCCGCAGAACCAGCTCGGCCGGCTCACCGCCATGGACGCCGCGACCATCAAGGGCGTCGTCGAGCGCCTGGACAAACGGGGACTGATCCAGCGCAGCGCCGATCCGGACGACGGCCGGCGCCTGCTGGTCAGCCTCAGTCCTGCCGGACGCGCCGAACTCGAGGCCGGCCTGGCGGCCGCCCGCGAGATCAACCGGCAGGCCTTGGCTCCCCTCTCCCCGCAAGAACAGGAAACCCTGCGCGGGTTGCTCGCTCGCCTGATCTGAGGCCATTGCGGTCTATCTTTTTTTCCGCGTTACGTCGTCCGGAGCTGCGCCTTTCGTCGTAGCGGCCTGCCATTGACAGTTCGCCGCAGGCATCCATAACATGTTTGTATACAAACAAATTCCCGCAGAGCCGCACGCTACCAGGCACGGCCGACGGGACATCCGCCTGATGAACAGCCATGCCGCCGGCATGGGGAGAAACCGCCATGAGCGATGCCCTTGCCCTGACCGTCAACGGTCAGTCCCTGCGCCTCGATGTCGCCCCCGATACCCCCCTGCTCTATGTCCTGCGCAACGACCTGCAACTGAACGGTCCCAAGTTCGGCTGCGGCCTCGGCGAGTGCGGCGCCTGCACCGTGCTGATGGATGGCGTCGCCACCCGCTCCTGCATCACCCCGGTGGAGGCTGCCGTGGGCCGCCAGGTGGTTACCCTCGAAGGACTCGGCGATGCCGCCCATCCCCATCCGCTGCAACAGGCCTTCATCGACGAACAGGCCGCCCAATGCGGCTACTGCATCAACGGCATGGTGATGACCGCCAAGGCGTTGCTGGATCGCAACCCGAACCCCAGCGACGGCGAGATCCGCCAGGAATTGGCCTACAACCTGTGTCGCTGCGGCACCCATGTGGAGATTCTCAAGGCCGTGCGGCGTGCCGCCGAGAGCCTGAAGGAGCGTCAGGAGGAGCACCCGGCATGAGCCTGGCCAATCCCTCGCGACGCGGCTTCCTCAAGGCCAGCGGCCTGCTGCTGGTCACCGTCAACCTGCCCGCCCCGCTGCTCGCCCTTGCCGAGCAGGGCGCCACCGACCTGCCGCTGGACCAGGTCGACTCGTTCATCGCCATCGCCGCGGACGGCAAGGTCACCGCCTTCTGCGGTCACGTCGACCTTGGTACCGGCATCCGCACGGCACTGGCGCAGATCGTCGCCGAAGAGTTGGACGTCGCGTTCGAGCAGGTCGAGATGATCCTCGGCGACACCCGTCGCACACCGGACCAGGGGCCGACCATCGCCAGCGCCAGCATCCAGGTCAGCGCCGTGCCGCTGCGCCAGGCCGCCGCCGAAGCCCGGCGCTTCCTCCTGCGCCAGGCCGGAAGCCATTTCCCGGTGCATCCGGACAGCCTGCGCAGCGAAAACGGCCAGGTCTTCGCCGCCGCCAATCCGCAGCGACGGATCGGCTACGGCGAGTTGCTGCGAGGCCAGCGCTTCAACCTGAACATCGACGGCAAGGCGCCGCTCAAGCCGCGCAGCGAGTACCGCCTGGTCGGCAAGCCGGTGCGTCGGGTGGACATCCCGGCGAAGCTGACCGGTCAACTGACCTATGTCCATGACATGCGCCTGCCCGGCATGCTGCATGGGCGAGTGGTACGCCCGCCCTATACCGGCGCGGATGTCAGCGCCCCGCTCGGCAGCGGCCTGCTGGCGGTGGACGAAAGCTCGGTCGCCGGGCTGCCGGGGCTGGTCAAGGTGGTCGTGATCGGCGACTTCGTCGGCGTGGTCTGCGAACGCGAGGAGCAGGCGATCCGCGCCGCGCGCCAGCTCAAGGTGCGCTGGAAGGACTGGCAGGGCCTGCCGCCGCTGGAACCCGACCGGCTCGAGGACACGCTTCGCCGGCATCCGAAGAAGCCACGCACGCTGCACGACTCGCCCGGTCTCGAGCAGCACCTCGCGGGCATCGCCCGGCCGCTGTCGGCCACCTATGTCTGGCCCTACCAGTTGCACGCCTCCATCGGCCCTTCCTGCGCCCTCGCCGAGGTCGATGCGCAGCGCGCTCGCGTCTGGTCCGGCACGCAGAACCCGCACGACCTGCGCAACGACCTGGCCAGGCTGCTGCAGCGCGAGACCGGGGACATCGAGGTGATCCGCATGGAAGCCGCCGGCTGCTACGGACGCAACGGCGCCGACGACGTCAGCGCCGACGCCGTGCTTCTGGCGCAGGCGGTGGGCCGGCCGGTGCGGGTACAACTGATGCGCGAACAGGAACATGGCTGGGAACCGAAAGGCACCGCGCAACTGATCGAGGTCCGCGGCGGTCTCGACGAGCAAGGCCGGGTGGCGGCCTACGACTTCGCCACCTGCTACCCCTCCAACGGTGCGCCGACCCTGGCCCTGCTCCTCACCAGGCGGATCCCGGCCACCCCGCAGGTGGCCGACATGGGCGACCGCACCGCGATCCCGCAATACCGCTACCCGCGGATGCGGGTGGTGGCCAACGACGCCGCCCCCATCGTCCGCGCGTCCTGGATGCGCGGCGTCTCGGCGCTGCCGAACGTGTTCGCCCATGAGTCCTACGCCGACGAACTGGCGCACCTGGCCGGCATCGACCCCATCGCCTTCCGCCGCCGCTACCTGGACGACCAGCGCGCCCTGGCGCTGATCGACGCCCTGGTCGCCCGCGCCGGCTGGCAGCCACGCACCTCCCCCAACCCAGAGGCGCGCCGGGACGGCGTGCTGAAGGGACGCGGCTTCGCCTATGCGCGCTACTTCCACAGCAAGTTTCCCGGTTTCGGCGCCGCCTGGGCCGCCTGGATCGTCGACGTCGAGGTGAACCCGGAGAACGGCGCGGTGCGCGTCGCCAAGGTCTGGGTCGCCCATGACTGCGGGCAGATGGTCAATCCCGATGGGGTCAGGCACCAGGTCCACGGCAACGTCATCCAGTCCACCAGCCGGGTACTCAAGGAGTTCGCCACCTTCGACCGCCGTGGCGTCACCAGCCTGGAATGGGGCGGCTACCCGATCCTCGGCTTCCCCGAACTGCCGGAGATCGACGTACTGCTGCTCGACCGCCCCGAGCAGCCACCGATGGGCGCTGGCGAGTCAGCCTCGGTGCCCAGCGCCGCGGCCATCGCCAATGCGATCTTCGACGCTACCGGAGCGCGCCTGCGACAGGTGCCGTTCACTCCGGAACGCGTACTCGCGGCGCTGCGCAGCGCGCAGGCCTGATCCTTTTCCCCGGGGCGCCGCGGCGCCCCGCGCAGTGGATGACTGACAGATGAAGAAGGCAACACGCATCGGCCTCTGGGCCTCCGGCAGCCTCGTCGCGCTCGCCGCCATCGCCCTCGGCTACGCCTGGCAACCGGCCATCGGGCCACTGGAAGGCACACCCGGTCCCTTCAGCGCCGAGCAGATCGCCCGCGGCGAACGCCTCGCCGCCCTCGGCGACTGCGCGGTCTGCCACACTCGCGAAGGCGGCCCGCGCAACGCCGGCGGACGGGCCTTGCCGACGCCGTTCGGGACGATCTACAGCAGCAACCTCACGCCGGATCGCGCGAGCGGCATCGGTGGCTGGTCCTACCCCGCCTTCGAGCGGGCCATGCGGCATGGCGTGGCCCGCGACGGCAGCTACCTGTATCCGGCGTTCCCTTACACCGCCTTCACCAGGACTCGCGACGAAGACCTGAAGGCCCTGTACGCCTACCTGATGAGCCAGCCGGCGGTGCACAGCGAAACGCCTGCCAACCAGCTGCCGTTCCCCTTCGACCAACGCCAGCTGATGGCCGGCTGGAACCTGCTGTTCCTGGAGCCCGGCGCCTACCGCGACGAGCCGACGCGCAACCAGCAATGGAACCGCGGCGCCTATCTCGCCGAAGGCCTCGGCCATTGCAGCGCCTGCCACTCGCCGCGCAATGCGCTCGGCGCGGAAAAGTCCGGCAGCGCGCACTTCGCCGGCGGCGAGGCGGAGGGCTGGACCGCGCCAGCCTTGAACGCCAGTTCGCCGGCGCCCATCGCCTGGAGCGAGGAGGCCCTCTACGCCTACCTCCGCCACGGCTATTCGGCCTACCACGGGGTCGCCAGCGGGCCGATGGCGCCAGTGGTCGGCGAAGGCCTGGCCAAGCAGTCGGACGAGGACCTGCGGGCCCTGGCCCATTACCTTGCGTCCTACGCCGCTGCCCCGGCCGGGGAAACCGATCAGCAACAGGCGCAACGCCTCGACCGGCAGGGCTACGGCCGCGTGCAACCGCCCAGCGGCAGCGGCGCGCGCCTGTTCGCCGGGGCCTGCCTGGCCTGCCACCATGACGGCGACGGACCGCGCTTCTTCGGCGTGCGTCCATCCCTGGCGCTGAACAGCAATGTGCATGCGGACAGCCCGGACAACCTGCTGCGGATCATCCTCGACGGCATCCACAGCCCGGCCACCGGCGACCTCGGCTATATGCCCGGCTTCCGCCATAGCCTCGACGACCGGCAAGTCGCCGCCCTGGCCAACTACCTGCGCGAGCGTTTCGCCGGCAAGCCCGCCTGGCCGGACCTCGCGGCCAAGGCGGCAAGCCTGCGCCAACAGGCGGCGCCCTGAAGCATGCGGCTCAGTTGGGCAAGCGCAGGGAGCGGGCGAAACAACCGGGGGTCTGGCCGAAATGACGCTGGAACAGGCTGATGAACGCCGAGGTGGAGTCGTAGCCAAGGTCGCTGGCCACCCGCGTCACGCTGGCGCCCTCCTCCAGCGCGGCGACCGCGTTGAGCAGACGCAGGCGCTGGCGCCACTCGCGAAACGACAACTGGGTCTGCTCACGGAACAGCCGCGCCAGGGTCCGTCGGGAAGCCCCCACCAGTCCCGCCCAATCCGAGATGCCGCGCGGATCGGCGGGATCCGCCTGTAGCGCGTCGGTGATCCGGCGCAAGCGCGGGTCGCCAGGCAACGGCAGGTTCAGCGGCGCCTCGCGAAGGCGCCCGACCTCATCGGCGACCACCTGCATGAGACGCTCGGCCTCGCCACCCGGCGGATATTCACGGGGAAATTCCGCCGCCCGCAGTAACAGTTCGCGCAGCAGGCCGGACACCTCCAGTACCCGGCAACCGCCGGGCAGCGAACGATCCAGGTAGAGACTGCGGAACAGCACAGGGTTGCAAGCCTCCGCGGCGTGCCGGACGCCCGGCGGAATCCACAGCGCCCGCTGCGCCGGCACCAGATAGCTGTGCCGCTCGGTGCTGGCGCGCAAGGTGCCGCTGGCGGCGTACATCAGTTGGCCCCAGGGGTGGTCGTGCATCTCCACCCGGTGCCCGGCGGGCATCTCGAAGGCGCGCAGGTACACCGCGCAGGGCAGGCTGCGGAATCGCGGCAGCTCGCGTTCTTGTCCCGTTTGCGGCATCGGTTGTCCCCATCCGTCGAGTGAGCGGTGCGTGGCCGATGGTAGCGTGTGGCTCCCCATAGACAAACCGGAGCCACGCCATGAGCAGTCATCGCCCGCAACATCGCCTGTCCGTTCCCGATATCCAGCGCCGCAAGGGTGCCGGCAGCCTGGTGGCGCTGACCGCCTACAGCACGCCCATGGCCCGCCTCCTCGATCCGCACGCCGACCTGCTGCTGGTCGGCGATTCGCTGGGCATGGTGCTCTATGGCATGCCCAGTACCCTGGGAGTGAGCCTGGAGATGATGGTCGCCCACACCCTGGCGGTGATGCGCGGCAGCCGGCGCGCCTGCGTGGTGGCCGACTTGCCGTTCGCCAGCTACCAGGAATCGCCCCGACAGGCGTTCCGCAACGCCGCACGCCTGCTGGCCGACAGCGGCGCCCAGGCGGTGAAGCTGGAAGGCGGTGAGGAAATGGAAGAAACCGTGGACTTCCTGGTACGCCGTGGCATACCGGTGCTCGCCCATATCGGCCTGATGCCGCAGCAGGTCAACGCCATGGGCGGCTTCAAGGCCCAGGGGCGTGACCCGGAAAGCGCCGAACGGGTACGCCGCGACGGCCTCGCCATGCAGCGCGGCGGCGCCTTCGCGGTGGTCATCGAAGGCGTAGGCGAGCCGCTGGCCCGTCGCCTTAGCGAAGAACTGGCGATCCCCTGCATCGGTATCGGCGCCTCGCCGGCCTGCGACGGCCAGGTACTGGTCAGCGAGGACCTGCTCGGGCTAAGCGGCGAACAGGTACCGCGCTTCGTCGAACGCTACGCGCGCCTCGACCGGGAAATCGACGAGGCGGCCCGGCGCTTCGCCGAGGACGTGCGCGAAAGGCGCTTCCCCGAGGCCAGGCATTGCTTCGCCATGCGCGAGTGAGCCGGCGGTCTCAGGCGAAGACTTCCGCCAGCAGGTCATCCATCGCCTGGAAGGCACGCCGGGAGGTCCTGGCGTCATAGTGCATCTTGCCCGGCACCTTGGCGTTCGGATCGGTGAAGGAATGCACCGCGCCGCCGTAGCTGGTGAGCTGCCAGTCGACGCCGGCATCGGTCATCTCCCTGGCGAAGGCCGGCAACTGCTCGCGCGGCACCAGCGGATCGGAGGCGCCGTCGAGGACCAGTACCGCGCCCTTGATATTCCTGGCATGCGCCGGGTCCGGCGTATCCAGGGTGCCATGGAAGGACACGAAGGCCTTCAGCTCGGCACCGTCGCGAGCCAGCTCCAGCGCGCAGCAACCGCCGAAGCAGAAACCGAAGGCGGCCTGGCGGGTCGTATCGACAGCCGCGAGCGCCTGTCCGCGCAAGGCCGCCAGCGCTGCCTGCATGCGCTTGCGCAGCAGGGCCCGGTCGTTCTTCAGCGGCATCATCGCCGCGCCCGCCTCGTCGCCGTTCTGCGGACGCACGTCCCTGCCGTAGAGGTCCGCCACCAGCACCACGTGCCCACGGCCGGCGACCTGCCGGGCGATGTCCAGCGCGGCGGCGCTCACGCCCATCCAGTTCGGCGCCATCAGCAGGCCCGGGCGCGGCCCCGCGTGGCTGGCGTCGTACACCAGTTGACCTTCGTACGGCTGCCCATCGATGTCGTAGGCGACCGGCTCTACACGAATCTCACTCATGGGTACTGCTCCTGCGAGAGTTGGAAAAGACAAAGCCCGCCGAAGCGGGCTTTGTCGGGGCTACTGCTTAAGCGGACAGCTCCACCAGCAGCTTGTTCAGTCGGCGTACGTAGGCGCCCGGATCCTTGAGGCTGTCCCCCGCGGCCAGGGCGGCCTGGTCGAAGAGAATATGCGACAGCTCGCCGAAGCGGTCCTCGTCCGGCTCCGCATCCAGCTTCTCGATCAGCGGATGCTGCGGGTTGATCTCGAAGATCGGCTTCGAGTCCGGCACTTTCTGCCCGCTGGCCTCGAGGATCTGGCGCATCTGCAGGCCAAGGTCCTGTTCGCCGATGGCGAGGATCGCCGGCGAGTCGGTCAGACGGTGGGAGACGCGGACTTCGCTGACCTGCTCGTCGAGCACCTTCTTCAGGCGCTCGATCAGGCCTTCCTTGCTCTTGGCGACTTCTTCCTGGGCCTTCTTGTCCTCTTCCGAGTCCAGGCTGCCCAGGTCCAGGTCGCCGCGGGCGACATCGACGAACTGCTTGCCGTCGAACTCCGGCAGGTAGCTCATCAGCCACTCGTCGATGCGATCGGTGAGCAGCAGCACCTCGATGCCCTTCTTGCGGAAGACTTCCAGGTGCGGGCTGTTCTTCACCTGCGAGTAGCTCTCGCCGGTGAGGTAGTAGATCTTGTCCTGGCCTTCCTTCATCCGACCGATGTAGTCGGCCAGCGCTACGCTCTGCTCGCCCGAATCGTCGCCGGTGGAGGCGAAGCGCAGCAGGCCGGCGATCTTCTCCTTGTTGCCGAAGTCTTCCGCCGGGCCTTCCTTGAGGACCTGGCCGAAGTTCTTCCAGAAGGTCTTGTACTGCTCCGGCTCGTTCTTCGCCAGCTTCTCCAGCATGTCCAGCACGCGCTTGGTCAACGCCGACTTCATCGAGTCGATCACCGGATCCTTCTGCAGGATTTCCCGGGAGACGTTCAGCGACAGGTCGTTGGAGTCGACCACACCCTTGATGAAGCGCAGGTACAGCGGCAGGAACTCGTCGGCCTGGTCCATGATGAACACGCGCTGTACGTACAGCTTCAGGCCTCGTGGCGCCTCGCGATGGTACAGGTCGAACGGCGCGCGGCCCGGCACGTAGAGCAGCGAGGTGTATTCCAGCTTGCCTTCGACCTTGTTGTGGCTCCAGCTCAGCGGGTTCTCGAAGTCATGGGCGACGTGCTTGTAGAACTCCTGGTATTCCTCGTCCTTCACCTCGGCGCGCGGACGGGTCCACAGCGCACTGGCGCGGTTGACCGTTTCCCATTCCGGCTCGGCCGGCTTGTCGGCCTCTTCGCCGTGGAATTCCTTGGGTAGCTCGATCGGCAAAGCGATGTGATCGGAGTATTTCTTGATCACGTTGCGCAGGCGCCAGCCATCGGCGAACTCCTCCTCGCCCTTTTTCAGATGGAGGACGATGCGGGTGCCGCGCTCGGGCTTGTCGATGGTGGCGACGTCGAACTCGCCCTCGCCCTTCGACGACCAGTGCACGCCTTCGCTGGCCGGCTGGCCGGCGCGACGGGAGTAGACATCGACCTTGTCGGCGACGATGAAGGCGCTGTAGAAACCGACGCCGAACTGGCCGATCAGGTGCGAATCCTTCTTCTGGTCGCCAGACAAGTTCTTCAGGAAGTCGGCGGTCCCGGACTTGGCGATGGTGCCCAGGTGAGTCACCACATCCTCGCGGCTCATGCCGATGCCGTTGTCTTCCAGGGTGACGGTGTTGGCTTCCTTGTCGAAGCTGACGCGGATCTTCAGCTCGGCGCCGCCCTCGAGCAGCTCGGGATTGGCCAGGGCTTCGAAACGCAGCTTGTCGGCGGCGTCCGAGGCGTTGGAAATCAGTTCGCGGAGGAAGATTTCCTTGTTCGAATAGAGAGAATGAATCATCAGGTGAAGCAGTTGCTTCACTTCAGTCTGAAAGCCCAGTGTCTCTTTTTGGGTTTCCACGCTCATCGCTCCAAGCTCCATCAATGACATAAGCCGCGTACCACGGCGGATGTCCCCTAGGTGGGGCCTTCTTCCGGCTTTTCAAGCGCTTATGCGAAAAAACCGCGCACCGTCGTGCGACGACTAGCGTTCGAGCAGTTCGAGACGGGCGATCTCCGCCGGGCGCAACAGGTAGCTCGCCTCCCCCGCACCGGGCATTTCCCGGCGGATCACCAGGCGCCCCTCGCTGTCGAGGCCGGTGAAACGGCCCTCGGCGATACGCCCGCGTACCGTAGTGGCCTTGACCAGGCGCTGGCTGTAGCGCTGCGGTTCGACCTGGACCAGCTCCAGGTCGAGGGTGGCGTTGCCCGGCGCCGGCAGCGCCTGCGGCTCGGGCGGCGCCGCCGCGGCCACGGTCGCAGGCTCCGCCGGCAAGGCGGGGAACGCGTCGCCGCGCACCGTCCACTCCCGCCGGGCGTTCTTCTCCAGCGTCAGCTCCAGCACCTGAGTCTGGCCGGCCACCAGGGCCTCGATACGCAGCGGCCGCGCATGGCTGGCCGCGCGCCAGGACGGCGCCCGCACGAGGCTGACGTCGCGGCTGGCGAAGCGTCGCTGCAGATAGTCGCGCAAGACCAGGGCCAGGGTATCGTCGGAGTCGTAGCCCAGGTCGACCTTGCCGTGCCGATAGCGCAGCCGGTCGGTATACAGCTCGACGTGGCCGCTGAGGGTGGTCCGGTAGTCGCTCGGCAGGCTCAGGTGGAACTCGCCCTCCAGGCGGTTCGGCGCCTTGGGCCGCAGGTCCAGGTGCAAGGTATAGCCACGCAGGAGACGACGCGCCTCGGGCAGGTCCTGATCCGGTTGCAGCCAGCTCAGCTCGACTTCTGGCAACGCGCCGCCGTCCTCGGGCAGCACATCCAGGCGCAGCGCCCCGAGCGGCTGTGCCGGAAGGCGGATCTGCAGCTCGCGCTGGGCGTAGAAATCGTGCCCCTGGCGCAGGCTCAGCACGCCGCCGATCAACTCGCCGCTCTGCGGCGCGAAAGGCTTGCCGTTGAACTCCCCGCTGAGCGCGATGGCCAGTTCCGCCGGCGGCCTGGCCTCCGGCTTCAGCCAGCGCAGGCTGAGGATCGCCTCCAGTCGCGCAGCGTCGTGACTGGCCAGCAGCGCCAGGCCGACCACCAGCGGGATGCAACCCAGCGCGGCCAGCCCGACGCCCTTGCGCGCCGTACGCCAGTGCACGCCGATATAGGCCAGTGCCACCGGCGGGAAAAGGCTGCCGTAACCCCACAGCAGACCGGTACCGAAGGCCAGGACGATGACCCAGATATAGCCGGCGACCATCAGCAGCAGGCCGCCCAGAATCAGCAAGGCATCCATCGCGATATCCTCAGCCCACTTTCCGCAGCGTACGGCTCACGGCTCGTCCACCTTGAAATGCGCCCGCGCGGTGGCGATGGGCTCGCCCTGGGTGGTCTGCCAGGCGTTGATCGCGACGTTCGCCACCCGCCGCCCCTGGCGCCATACCTGGCATTGCGCGTAGGTATCGCGGAAGTGCCCGGCGCGCAGGTAGTCGATGGAGAAATCGATGATCTTCGGCAGGTGCGGAATGCTCATGAAGGTCAGCAGGTGCAACATCGCCGCATGCTCCATGAAGCCGGCGATCACGCCGCCATGGATGGCCGGCAGGGTCGGGTTGCCGATGTTGTCCTTGTTCGCCGGCAGGCGGAAGACCATGTCGTCGCCCAGGCGCAGGCATTCGATGCCGAGCAGCTTGGCGTACGGGATCAGCTCCACCAGCGGGCTGTAGTCGTTGTTCCGGCGCGCGTCGCGGACCAGTTGCTCGAGGCTGGTCGGGCTCATGCCGCACCTCCCTGCGCGGCCGGCCTGGCCGCCCCGGAGCGAGCCGAACCGCCCATGCGCATGAAGGCGCCGACGACATGGGCGATGGGCTGGCCCGGATCGTCCTGGTAGGCGAAGCCGCGGGTGAAGATCACGTTCGGCGTGACCCGGTAGCACTCGGCGAAGCCATAGACATCCTTGTGCGGTTCGGCGGGATGCATATAGTCGATGCGCAGGTCGAGCGTCGGGCAGATCTCGAAGTCCGGCAGCACGCAGACCGTGGAAATACCGCAGGTGGTGTCCATCAGGGTGGTGATCGCGCCGCCGTGGACGACCCCGCTTTCCGGGTTGCCGATGATCGCCTGGCTGTAGGGCAGGCGCAGGGTCAGTCCTTTCTCGTCGGCGGCCTCGACCGTCAACCCCAGCACCTGGCAATGACGCAAGGCCGAGAGAAAGCGCCGGGCGCGCTCGAGGAGAGGATTTTCCGACATGACGGCGACCTTGCTGGGAGTTTTCTGGAGGGCGAATCATACCCTGCCGCCAAAGCCCCGGCAGCCGGGGTTTTGGACATAACGATCGAAATAGTCGAAGTGTGTGGAACTTCACGCCAGCGCAAATGTTCAAAGGGCTACAACGAGGAAAGCCGCACATGGAGGCTAAACGATGAAAAAGACCGTAACTCTTGCCCTGCTGCTCGCTGCCAGCCTTGGCCTGGCCGCTTGCGACAAGAAAGAGGAAGACAAGGCAGCGGCCCCGGCAGCTCCGGCTACCGAGACCCAGCCGAGCGCTCCGGCTACTCCCCCTGCCGAGCCCAGCGCCCCGGCGCCGTCGAGCGACACTCCGGCAACCCCGCAGACTCCGGCACCGACTCCGGAGCAACCGCAACAGAACCAGCAATAAGTTCTCGTTGACGTACCCTGAAAGAGCCCGCGCAAGCGGGCTTTTTCATGCCAGGGATTCAGCCTCTGGGCACCTCGCCCTCGCCTTCCCGCGGGCTTTCGGCGATTGCGGTCTCGGTGTAGACCATCACCTCCAGCACGTCCGAATGGAACTCGCGGCGATACAGGACCAGCACCACGCCGGCCGTCACCAGCATGAAGAACCAGGAGTTGATGAACCAGGCGAGCATGGCCAGGCCGAAATAATACGAGCGCAAGCCGAAGTTGAACTGGTTGGCCGCCAGCGAGATGACCCGGGCGGCACGCTCGGCAAAGGATTTGCGCTCCAGCTCGCCGACGTTGCGCTCGCCGATCATCGGTGCCGAGCCGACCAGGATCGCCGCGAAGTTGTACTGGCGCATGCACCAGCTGAAGGTGAAGAAGGCATAGACGAAGACCACTGCCAGGCACAGCAGCTTCAGTTCCGACAGTCCCCGGCTGGCCTCCTCCACGAACGGCAGGTCGGCCAGTACCGAGACGGCGCGATCGGTGGAGCCCAGCAGGGTGAGGATGCCGGCGAGGATGATCAGCGTGCTGGAAGCGAAGAACGACGCGTTGCGCTCCAGGTTGCCGATCACGCTGGCGTCGGCGATACGGTTGTCGCGCAGCAGCAGCCGGCGCATCCAGTCCTCCCGGTAGAGGTGCAGGACGCTGGCCAGGCAGGCGGTGTCGCGGCCCTTCCAGGTGGCGTAGCGGGTGTAGCCCACCCAGCAGAACAGGAACCAGAGCGCCGCCAGCAGGTGTTGCGACAGGTGCCCGTTGAAAATGCCGAGTTCGGCGGTCATGAAAACTCCCTCTTGAGCCGGCCGGGAATCGCCCCGCCGTTGTTTCGCGCCGTTGGGACGCCGCTCGCCGCGGCCAGGACACGACTTTCGTCGGCTCATGAAAAAGGCCGCCCGGAGGCGGCCTTCCTGGGGTTCGCCTGACGTCTCAGGCGACCGCTTCGCGCGGCTTGCCCAGCAGCCGATCGCAAACGACTGCCAGGACCAGCGCAATGGATACCGGCAGCAGCCAGCCAAGGCTCTGATCGGCGAGCGGGAGCTTGGCGAAGACGTCCGGCACCCACCCGTTCAGCTTGGCCGCCCCCAGCCCGTCGACGATGCCGAAGAGCAGCGCGACGATCATCACCGGCACGAACACCCGCGGGGCCGACACCCAGAGCCGGTCGAACAGGCTCAGGGCGATCAGCACGATGGCGAGCGGATAGAGTCCCACCAGAACCGGTACCGAAAGGCTGATCAACTGGGTCAGTCCCTGGTTGGCGACCAGCAGGCTGAACAGCGAGAACACGATCACCACCGTCTTGTACGAAACCGGCAGCAGGTCGCTGAAGAACTCGCCGCACGCCGTGATCAGCCCTACCGCCGTGGTCAGGCAGGCCAGGGTGATGACCACCGCCAGCAACAGGCTGCCGGAAACGCCAAAGGTCTGCTGCACATAGGCGGTGAGGATCTGTACGCCATTCTGGGCGTCGCCGGCGATGCCCTGGCTGGTGGCGCCAAGATAGAACAGCGCCAGGTAGACCAGGGACAGGCCGGTGGCGGCGATGACCCCGGCGATCATGGAATAGCGCGTGACCAGCCGGCTGTCGCTGATGCCGCGGTCGCGAATGGCGGTGGCGATGACGATACCGAAGACCAGGGCACCGAGGGTATCCATGGTCAGGTAGCCCTGCAGGAAACCCTGCACCAGGGGCGCGCTCTGGTACTCGCCGGAACTGCTGCCGATCGCTCCCGCCGGCGCGAAGATCGCCGCGCCGCCAAGGACCAGCAGGGCCGACAGCAGCACCGGCGTGATGACCTTTCCGACCCGGTCGACAAGGCGACCCGGGTTCAGCACCAGGAACAGAACCACGGAGAAGTAAGCGACGGTATAGACGAGCAATGGCGCGCCGCCGTCCCCGGTGAAGGGCGCGACGCCCATCTCGAAGGACACCACGGCTGTACGCGGGGTGGCGAACAGCGGGCCGATGGCAAGATAGACGGCGATGGCGAACGCCACTCCCGCGCGCCGCCCGATCGGCTGGGTCAGGCGGCCAATACCGCCTCCGACCCGGGCCAGGGCGACCACCGTCAGCAACGGCAGGCCGACACCGGTAAGGAGGAAGCCGAAAGCCGCGCTCCATACGTGTTCGCCCGCCGCCATGCCGGCACTGGGAGGAAAGATGATGTTACCCGCGCCGAGAAAAAGCGCGAACGTCATGAAGCCAAGGGCGAGCAGGTCGAACCCTTTCAAATGAGTCATAGGAGGATGTACCACTGGCAGAAGTCTCGGTTGTTCGGGGTTTCCCTTTGGGGGTGTTAGGAAACATCGTCCTTCCGGATGAGGAGGACCGGTCAAGCCGCCCGACCCCTTTTGAGGGCCATGTGGCGCTATAGCTGCAGGCGCGCTGGCCTGCGGGATGATGCGTGGCGCGCCCGGGGTTTTGTCGGACACGAACCGTTGGCAATGATAGCGCATCGCGGCAACATTCGTTTGACGGATGCGATAGAACGACGAAGGCCACCGCTGTGAGGCGGTGGCCTTCGTCCTGGAACTCAGAAAACCCGGGAAATCAGGCCTTCTTCACTTCCCAACCGGTCAGCTCGGCCAGGGCCTTGCCGATGTCGGCCAGGGAACGCACGGTCTTCACACCGGCGTCCTGCAGGGCGGCGAACTTCTCGTCCGCGGTGCCCTTGCCGCCGGAGATGATGGCGCCGGCGTGGCCCATGCGCTTGCCCGGAGGGGCAGTCACGCCAGCGATGTAGGACACCACCGGCTTGGTCACGTTGGCCTTGATGAAGGCCGCGGCTTCTTCTTCGGCGGAACCGCCGATCTCGCCGATCATGACGATGGCTTCGGTCTGCGGATCTTCCTGGAACAGCTTCAGGATGTCGATGAAGTTGGAGCCCGGGATCGGGTCGCCGCCGATGCCCACGCAGGTGGACTGGCCGAAGCCGGCGTCGGTGGTCTGCTTCACGGCTTCGTAGGTCAGGGTGCCGGAACGCGACACGATGCCTACCTTGCCCGGCAGGTGGATGTGACCCGGCATGATGCCGATCTTGCACTCGCCGGGAGTGATCACGCCCGGGCAGTTCGGGCCGATCAGGCGTACGCCCAGCTCGTCGCACTTGACCTTGGCGTCCAGCATGTCGAGGGTCGGGATGCCTTCGGTGATGCAGACGATCAGCTTGATGCCGCCGAATGCCGCTTCCAGGATCGAGTCCTTGCAGAACGGAGCCGGAACGTAGATGACCGAGGCTTCGGCGCCGGTGGCTTCCACGGCTTCCTTGACAGTGTTGAACACCGGCAGGCCGAGGTGGGTGGTGCCGCCCTTGCCGGGGGTCACGCCGCCGACCATCTTGGTGCCGTAGGCGATGGCCTGTTCGGAGTGGAAGGTGCCCTGGCTACCGGTGAAGCCTTGGCAGATGACTTTGGTGTCTTTGTTGATCAGGACGCTCATTACTTACCCTCCGCGGCCTTGACGACTTGCTGGGCAGCGTCGGTCAGGCTGGTTGCCGCGATGATGTTCAGGCCGCTTTCGGCCAGGACCTTGGCACCCAGTTCAGCGTTGTTGCCTTCCAGGCGGACGACAACCGGAACCTTCACGCCGACTTCTTTGACGGCGCCGATGATGCCTTCGGCGATCATGTCGCAACGCACGATGCCGCCGAAGATGTTCACCAGGACAGCCTTCACGTTGCTGTCGGACAGGATGATCTTGAACGCTTCGGTCACGCGCTCCTTGGTCGCACCGCCGCCAACGTCGAGGAAGTTGGCCGGCTTGCCGCCGTGCAGGTTGACGATGTCCATGGTACCCATGGCCAGGCCGGCGCCGTTGACCATGCAGCCGATGTTGCCTTCCAGCGCGACGTAGTTCAGCTCCCACTTCTGCGCATGGGCTTCACGGGCGTCGTCCTGGGACGGGTCGTGCATGGCGCGCAGCTTCGGCTGACGGTACAGGGCGTTGCTGTCGATGTTGATCTTGGCATCCAGGCAGTGCAGGTTGCCGTCTTTCTTGATCACCAGCGGGTTCACTTCCAGCAGGGCCAGGTCGTAGTCCTGGAACAGCTTCGCCAGGCCGACGAAGATATGGGTGAACTGCTTGATCTGGTCGCCCTTCAGGCCCAGCTGGAAGGCCAGCTCGCGGCCCTGGTACGGCTGCGCGCCGACCAGCGGGTCGATGGTGGCCTTGAGGATCTTCTCGGGAGTGTCGTGGGCGACCTTCTCGATGTCCACGCCACCTTCGGTGGAAGCCATGAACACGATGCGGCGGCTGGAACGATCGACGACGGCGCCGAGGTACAGCTCCTTGTCGATGTCGGTGCAGGACTCCACCAGGATCTTGCTGACCGGCTGGCCGTTGGCGTCGGTCTGGTAGGTCACCAGGTTCTTGCCCAGCCACTGCTGGGCGAACGCCTTGGCGTCCTCTTTGCTCTTCACCAGCTTCACACCGCCCGCTTTACCGCGGCCGCCGGCGTGCACCTGAGCTTTGACGACCCACTCGCTGCCGCCGATCTTGTCGCAGGCTTCTGCGGCCTCTTCGGGGGTGTCTACGGCAAAGCCCTTGGATACAGGCAGGCCGTATTCAGCGAACAGCTGCTTACCCTGATATTCGTGGAGATTCATGCTTGTCTACCGTTATTCGTCTAGGTATTGCGCATTTCGGCGGAGCGCTCGTGGCACCCCACCACCTGTGACCGTCGCTTCGCGAACCACCCGGCTCGCGAAAAAACAGTCCGGCGGCATACGCCTGCGGCCACCTCGCAACGGTCGCCGGCGCTCACCCGCCGTGGTTCTTCTGAAAGTCTGCCGCCTGCGTCATCCCGACGCAGGCGGCAAACCGTGGATTCTACAGAACCCGGACCCGACAAGGCCAGGAACCTGTCCTGGCCTGACGGACGACGCGTCCCGCGTCGCTGTGACGCCCCTGGCGTGAACCGGGGCGTCGGATCACTCAGCGCTTCTTGCGGTTGGCGATGTGGATGGCATGGCCATTCACCGCCAGGGCAGCTTCGTGCAGGGCCTCGGACAGCGTCGGGTGGGAGAAGACCATCATGCCCAGGTCTTCGGCGCTGGTGCCGAATTCCATGCCGATCGCGCCTTGCTGTACCAGCTCGGCGGCGCTCGGGCCGATCACGTGGACGCCCAGGACGCGGTCGGTCTTCGCATCGGCGATGACCTTGACCAGGCCGGTGGTGTCGTTGGCAGCCATCGCGCGACCGCTGGCGGCGAACGGGAAGGTGCCGACGTTGACTTCGACGCCCTCGGCCTTGAGGGTCTGCTCGGTCTTGCCGACCCAGGCGATTTCCGGGTGGGTGTAGATGACCGACGGGATCAGGTCGTAGTTCATCTGCGCCTTGTGGCCGGCGATGCGCTCGGCGACCATCACGCCCTCTTCCGAGGCCTTGTGCGCGAGCATCGCGCCGCGAACCACGTCACCGATGGCGAAGACGCCCGGAACGCTGGTCTTGCAGTAGTCGTCGACGTAGATGAAGCCACGCTCGTCCAGGGTCACGCCGCTGTCGGCGGCCAGCAGGTCGGTGGTCACCGGGCGACGGCCGACCGCGACGATCAGCTTGTCGAAGGTTTCCTTCTGCTCGCCGTTGGCATCGGTGAAGGTCACGGTGACCTGCTTCTTCTTCACTTCCGAAGCGGTCACGCGGGCGCCCAGGCGAATGTTCAGGCCTTGCTTGGTCAGGACCTTCAGGGCTTCCTTGGCGATCTGCTCGTCGGCAGCCGGGAGGAACTTGTCCAGGGCTTCCAGCACGGTCACCTCGGCACCCAGGCGGGCCCATACCGAACCCAGCTCCAGGCCGATGACGCCAGCGCCGATCACACCCAGCTTCTTCGGCACGGCCTGGAATTCCAGGGCGCCGGTGGAGTCGACGATGATGTCGTCGGTCAGCGGGGCCGGCGGGATCTCCACCGGGCGGGAGCCGGAAGCGATGATCACGTTCTCGGCTTCCAGGACCTGGGTCTTGCCGTCCAGACCGGTCACTTCCACCTGCTTGTTGGCCAGCAGCTTGCCGTGGCCTTCGAAGGAGGTCACGCCGTTGGCCTTGAACAGGGTAGCGATGCCGCCGGTCAGGTTCTTGACGATGTTGGCCTTGCGCGCAACCATCGCCGGAACGTCGATGGTGACGCCCTTGGCTTCGATACCATGGACTTTGAAGGCCTCTTTGGCCTCATGGTACTTGTAGGAGCTGTCCAGCAGCGCCTTGGACGGGATGCAGCCAACGTTCAGGCAGGTACCGCCGAGCGCCACCTTGCCTTCCTTGCCGATGTACTTCTCGATGCAGGCGGTCTTCAGGCCCAGCTGGGCAGCGCGGATGGCGGCAACGTAACCGCCGGGGCCGGCACCAATCACTACCACGTCGAATTTCTGGCTCATATCTCAATCCTTATTCGGGTGAAACCGGACGGCCCCACGAGGGGGCCGCCGTGAAGAGAAACGCTAAATCAGACGTCCAGCAGCAGGCGAGCCGGATCTTCAAGCAGGTCCTTGATCGCCACCAGGAAGCTCACCGCTTCCTTGCCGTCGATCAGACGGTGGTCGTAGGACAGCGCCAGATACATCATCGGCAGGATCACCACCTGGCCGTTCACGGCCATCGGGCGCTCCTGGATCTTGTGCATGCCGAGGATGGCGGTCTGCGGCGGGTTGACGATCGGGGTCGACAGCAGGGAACCGAACACGCCACCGTTGGAGATGGTGAAGGTGCCGCCGGTCATGTCTTCGATGGTCAGCTTGCCTTCCTTCGCCTTCTTGCCGAAGTTGGCGATGCCGCCCTCGATCTCGGCCAGGCTCATGAACTCGGCGTTACGCAGTACCGGAACCACCAGGCCGCGGTCGCTGGAAACGGCAACGCCGATGTCCTGGTAGCCGTGGTAGACGATGTCGTTGCCGTCGATGGAAGCGTTGACCCCCGGGAAGCGCTTCAGCGCCTCGGTGGCGGCCTTGACGAAGAAGGACATGAAGCCCAGGCGCACGCCGTTGTGCTTCTTCTCGAACAGGTCCTTGTACTTCGAACGCAGGTCCATGATCGGCTTCATGTTGACCTCGTTGAAGGTGGTCAGCATGGCCATGGCGGACTGCGCCTCGACCAGGCGCTCGGCGACCTTGGCCCGCAGGCGGGTCATCGGCACGCGCTTCTCGACACGGTCGCCGGCGGCGAAGATCGGCGCCTCGGCAGCCGGGGCGGCAGGCTTGGCCGGGGCGGCCGGGGCGTTCTTCTTCGCTTCGACCGCAGCGACCACGTCTTCCTTGGTCACGCGACCGCCCTTGCCGGTGCCGGCGATGCTGTTCGGATCGATACCGGCCTCCTCGGCCAGCTTGCGCGCGGCCGGGGACAGGATGGCGTCGTCGCCGCCAGCAGCGGCCGGAGCGGCGGCCTGGGCAGCCGGAGCGGCGGCGGGCGCAGCGGCAGCCGGAGCGGCCGGAGCGGCGGCGCCGCCTTCGTTCAGCTTGCCGAGCAGCTCGTTGCTCAGAACGGTGTCGCCTTCATTCTTGATGATCTCGGCCAGCACGCCGTCAGCCTCGGCGAGAACCTCGATGACCACCTTGTCGGTCTCGATGTCGACGATCAGTTCGTCGCGCTTGACCGCTTCGCCCGGCTTCTTGTGCCAGGTGGCGACGGTGCCGTCGGCGACCGATTCCGGGAAGGTTGGGGCTTTGATTTCGATAGCCATTGTGTGCGTTTCCTTAAATTCGGTTTCTTCAGCGCGTAGGCGTTAAACAGTAAAGGCGTCTTGCAGCAGTTTTTCCTGCTGCTCGGCGTGCATCGAGGCGTAGCCGCAAGCCGGAGCAGCGGAGCCTTCGCGGCCGGCGTACTCGAGATTGAGGCCCTTCTTGTGCGCGGCGATGACACGACGCATGTGATGCTGGCTGCAGAACCAGGCGCCCTGGTTCATCGGCTCTTCCTGGCACCAGACGATGTGCTTGAGGTTCTTGTAGGGAGCCAGAACTTCCGCCAGGTCGTCTTCCGGGAACGGATACAGCTGCTCGATACGGACGATCGCGGTATCTTCGCGGCCTTCCGCGCGACGCTTCTCCAGCAGGTCGTAGTACACCTTGCCGCTGCACAGCACGACGCGGTCGACCTTCTTCGGATCCAGGCTGTCGATTTCCGGGATCACGGTCTGGAAGGAACCGTTGGCCAGATCTTCCAGGGTCGAGATGGCGAGCTTGTGACGCAGCAGGGACTTCGGCGTCATCACCACCAGCGGCTTGCGCAGCGGGCGGATCACCTGACGGCGGAGCATGTGGTAGACCTGAGCCGGGGTGGTCGGCACGCAGACCTGGATGTTCTGCTCGGCGCAGAGCTGCAGGTAGCGCTCCAGGCGCGCGGAGGAGTGTTCCGGACCCTGCCCCTCATAGCCGTGCGGCAGCAGCATGGTCAGGCCGCAGAGTCGGCCCCATTTGCTTTCGCCACTGGTGATGAACTGGTCGATGACCACCTGGGCGCCGTTGGCGAAGTCGCCGAACTGGGCTTCCCAGATCACCAGCGAATTCGGCGTGGTGGTGGCGAAACCGTATTCGAACGCCAGCACGGCCTCTTCCGAAAGGAAGGAATCGTAGATATCCAGGCGCGGCTGGCCATCGAACAGATTGGCCAGCGGTACGTAGACCGAGTCGTCCTTCTGGTTGTGCAGCACCGCGTGACGGTGCGAGAAGGTGCCACGGCCGACGTCCTGGCCGGTCATCCGTACCGGATGGCCTTCGAACAGCAGGGTCGCGTAGGCCAGGGTCTCGGCGAAGCCCCAGTTGATCGGCAGGCCACCGGCCGCCATCTTCTGGCGATCTTCGTAGATCTTCGAAACCTGGCGCTGAACCACGAAGCCTTCCGGCACTTCCAGCATCTTGCTGGACAGTTCCTGCAGGGTCTTCAGGTCGAAGCGGGTGTCGTGACGCGCGGTCCAGGCATGGCCCAGGTACGGACGCCAGTCGACGAACAGTTCCTTGTTGGGCTCCTTGACCAGGCTCTTCACCACGTGCAGGCCGTTGTCCAGGGCATCGCGGTAGTCGTCGATCTTCGACTGAACCTGCTCGGCGCTGAGCACGCCGGCGTTCACCAGCGCATCGGCGTACAGCTCGCGGGTAGTACGCTGCTTGGCGATCTGCTGGTACATCAGCGGCTGGGTGCCGCTCGGCTCGTCCGCCTCGTTGTGGCCGCGGCGACGGTAGCAGACCAGGTCGATGACCACGTCACGCTTGAACTGCATGCGATAGTCGACGGCCAGCTGGGTGACGAACAGCACGGCTTCGGGATCGTCGCCGTTGACGTGGAAGATCGGCGCCTGAATCATCTTCGCCACGTCGGTGGCGTACTCGGTGGAACGCGCATCGTCCTGGCGGCTGGTGGTGAAGCCGACCTGGTTGTTGATCACCAGGTGGATGGTGCCACCGGTCTTGTAGGCGCGGGTCTGCGACATCTGGAAGGTTTCCATGACCACGCCCTGCCCCGCGAAGGCGGCATCGCCGTGGATGGAAATCGGTACCACCTTGTCGCCGGAGCTGTCCTTGCGGCGGTCCTGGCGGGCACGAACGGAACCCTCGACCACCGGGGAAACGATTTCCAGGTGGGACGGGTTGAACGCCAGCGCCAGGTGGACTTCGCCGCCGCTGGTCATCACGTTCGAGGAGAAGCCCTGGTGGTACTTCACGTCACCGGAGCCCAGCTCGACGATCTTCTTGCCTTCGAACTCGTCGAACAGGTCGCGCGGGTTCTTGCCCAGGGTGTTGACCAGGACGTTCAGGCGACCGCGGTGGGCCATGCCGATGACGATTTCCTTGGCGCCGTAGGAACCGCAGCGCTGGATGATCTCGTCGACCATCGGGATCAGGCTTTCGCCGCCTTCCAGGCCGAAACGCTTGGTGCCCGGGTACTTGGTGCCCAGGTACTTCTCCAGGCCTTCGGCCGCGGTCAGGCGCTCGAGCAGGTGCGCACGCGCCTCGGCGGAGAAGCCGGGACGGCCACGCACGCTTTCCAGGCGCTGGAGGAACCACTTGCGCTGCTCGGAATCGACGATGTGCATGAACTCGGCGCCGAAGGTACCGCAATAGGTGCTCTTCAGGCTGTCGACGATTTCACGCAGGGTCGCCTCTTCCTTGCCGATGTAAAGCTCACCGGTGCGGAAAGTGGTATCCAGGTCGGCACCCGTCAGACCGTAGTGGTCGATCGACAGGTCGGCAGGCGCGGGACGCTGCCACAGGCCGAGCGGGTCGAGGGTGGAAGCCTGGTGGCCGCGGAGACGGTAAGCGTGAATGAGACGAAGGACTTCGACCTGTTTCTTCTCGTGCTCGCTGCTCACGCTACCGGCGGAAACCGGCTGGGCACGGCGCTGGTTCTTGGCCAGCAGGACGAAATGATCGCGCACTGTGGAGTGCGAGACGTCGGGGGCGGGATTGCCATCGGCGGGAAGCTTCTGGAAATACGTGCGCCACTCTTCTGGCACAGCGTTAGGGTCGTGCAGGTAGAGCTCGTAGAGCTCTTCGACGTAGGCAGCGTTACCACCGGATAGATGGGCACTGTTCCACATCCGCTGCATTACGCTTTCGTGCATGCTAGGTCACCCTCGGTAAGGGGACAACCACCTGGCGAAACCTTGAAGGCTCCGAAGTCCTCAGGCAGCGACATCGGTATGGCCACTACAGATCCCGCAGATAGTCCGGGTACCAGCCCGGATGCCCCTGCTGGTCATATTTTTCAAATCTGGGCCATGGCTTTGTGAGCTTGGCCCGCTTAGTTGCTGCGACGCCGGAAGAACTCCGGCGCCACAGGTGTTGCTAGGTACAACTCATATAACAACTGCGAGAGGATCAGGTTCCGCTCTGCAGCAGCATATTACGCACGTGGCCGATCGCCTTGGTCGGGTTCAGACCCTTCGGGCAAACGTTCACGCAGTTCATGATTCCGCGGCAGCGGAACACACTGAACGGGTCGTCCAGCGAAGCCAGGCGCTCTTCGGTCTTGGTGTCACGGCTGTCGGCCAGGAAACGATAGGCTTGCAGCAGTGCGGCCGGACCGAGGAACTTGTCGGGGTTCCACCAGAAGGACGGGCAGGAGGTCGAGCAGCAGGCGCACAGGATGCACTCGTACAGACCGTCCAGCTTCTCGCGCTCTTCCGGGGTCTGCAGACGCTCGATGGCCGGGGCCGGCGTATCGTTCTGCAGGAACGGCTTCACCTTCTCGTATTGCTTGTAGAAGATGCTCATGTCCACGACCAGGTCACGAATGACCGGCAGGCCGGGCAGCGGACGGATCACCAGCTTGCCGCCCTTCAGGCCGGCGGCCGACAGCGGGGTGATGCAGGCCAGGCCGTTCTTGCCGTTGATGTTCATGCCATCGGAGCCGCAGACGCCTTCACGGCAGGAACGACGGTAGGAGAAGCCCTCGTCCTGTTCCTTGATCAGCGCCAGCACGTCGAGGACCATCACGTCCTTGCCGTTGGTGTCGACCTGGAAATCCTGCATGTACGGCGCAGCATCTTTGTCGGGGTTGTAACGATAAACACTCACTTGCAACATGGCGGGCACCCTTAGTAAGTCCGAACCTTGGGTTCGAATGCCGGAACGGTCTTCGGCGCGAAGTTGACGGAACGCTTGGATACGCGCTTCTCACCCGGGAAGTACAGGGTGTGGCACAGCCAGTTCTCGTCGTCGCGCTCCTCGAAGTCTTCACGGGCGTGGGCGCCACGGGACTCCTTGCGGTGCTCGGCCGCGATCGCGGTGGCCTCGGCCACCTCGAGGAGGTTTTGCAGTTCCAGCGCTTCGATGCGCGCGGTGTTGAATGCCTGGCTCTTGTCGTTGATCTTGACGTTGGCGATACGCTCGCGCAGGTCGGCCAGCTGGGCGATGCCCTTCTGCATGTACTCGCCGGTGCGGAACACACCGAAGTAGTTCTGCATGCAGCTTTGCAGCTCGCGCTTGAGCGGAGCGACTTCTTCGCCGCTGGTGCGCTCGTTCACGCCGTTCAGGCGCTTGAAGGAGGCTTCCAGGTCGCTCTCGGAAGCGCCGCGGGCGTCGATGCCTTCTTTCAGCGCTTTTTCCAGGTGCAGACCGGCGGCACGGCCGAATACCACCAGGTCGAGCAGCGAGTTGCCGCCCAGGCGGTTGGCGCCGTGTACCGATACGCAGGCCACTTCGCCTACGGCGAACAGGCCTTCGACGATCTGGTCGTTGCCGTTGGCATCCTGGGTGATGGCCTGGCCATGGATGTTGGTGGCAACGCCACCCATCATGTAGTGGCAGGTCGGGATCACCGGGATCGGCGCGACGACCGGGTCGACGTGGGCGAAGGTCTTGGACAGTTCGCAGATGCCAGGCAGGCGGCTGTGCAGGACTTCCTCGCCGAGGTGGTCGAGCTTCAGCAGCACGTGGTCCTTGTTCGGGCCCACGCCGTTGCCGGCCAGGACTTCCTTGACCATGGAACGGGCGACCACGTCGCGGCCGGCCAGGTCCTTCGCGTTCGGCGCATAACGCTCCATGAAGCGCTCGCCGTGGGCGTTGATCAGGTAACCGCCTTCGCCGCGGCAACCTTCGGTGACCAGTACACCGGCGCCGGCGATGCCGGTCGGGTGGAACTGCCACATCTCGATGTCCTGCACCGGCACGCCGGCACGCAGGGCCATGCCCACGCCGTCACCGGTGTTGATCAGCGCGTTGGTGGTGGAGGCGTAGATACGGCCGGCACCGCCAGTGGCCAGGACCACGGCCTTGGAACGGATGTAGACGGTCTCGCCGGTCTCGATGCAGATGGCGATGATGCCGACCACCGCGCCGTCCTGGTTCTTCACCAGGTCGACCGCGTACCACTCGTTGAGGAACGAGGTGCCATTCTTCAGGTTGGCCTGGTACAGGGTGTGCAGCAGCGCGTGGCCGGTACGGTCGGCGGCGGCGCAGGTACGGGCGGCCTGGCCACCCTTGCCGAAGTCCTTGGACTGGCCGCCGAACGGACGCTGGTAGATGCGGCCGGTTTCGGTACGGGAGAACGGCAGGCCCATGTGCTCGAGCTCGAACACGGCCTCGGGGCCGACGGAACACATGTATTCGATCGCGTCCTGGTCACCGATGTAGTCGGAGCCCTTGACGGTGTCGTACATGTGCCAACGCCAATCGTCGTTCGGGTCGGCCGAAGCGATGGCGCAGGTGATGCCACCCTGTGCGGATACGGTGTGGGAACGGGTCGGGAAGACCTTGGTCACCACGGCGGTCTTGTGGCCGCCCTGGGCCAGTTGCAGCGCGGCACGCATGCCGGCGCCACCGCCACCGACGATGATGGCGTCAAAGGAAAGTGTACGAATGCTAGCCATGGATCACATACCCCAAAGAATCTGCACACCCCAGACGAAGAATGCGAACATCGCCATGCCGCAAACCGCCTGGAAGAGGAAACGCACGACTGTCGCCGCCTTGCCGAGAGCCATCGAAGTCAGGTAGTCGGTGGAGATGGTCCACATACCGACCCACGCATGGACGCTCAGGGCAACCAGGGTCAACAGGCTGAAGATGCGCATCCAACCCTGCGAGAACAGGCCGTGCCAGTCCGCGTAGGAAATGTTGGGGTGAGCAATGAGGTAGCCCAGCAGGAAAATGACATAAGCCGCGAGAACGACCGCGGAAACGCGCTGAGCCATCCAGTCGTAGAGGCCGGAGCGCGAGAAGTTTGTGACGTTAGTTACCATACCCATACCCCCGCCAGAACGATCAGCACCACCGCGATGGCGATGACGATTTTGGAGCCACGCTTACCGCCTTCCAGCGTCTCGCCGACGCCAGCGTCCATGACCAGGTGGCGAACACCGGCCACCAGGTGGTACAGCAGCGCAGACAGCAGGCCCCAGATCACCAGCTTGGCCAGGGGACTGGTCAGGCACGCCTTCACCTGCTCGAAGCCTTCTTCCGAACTCAGCGACTTGTCGAGCGCGAACAGCAGCACGGCAATACCGAGGAACAGGATGACGCCAGAGATACGGTGGAGAATGGACGTGTAAGCGGTGACAGGGAGTTTGATGGTCCTTAGGTCTAGGTTTACAGGTCGTTTGCTATTCACGGCTTTTTTCACACTGAGAGCCCTAACGAACAGGGCTAGTTGTCGGGAAGTGCACTTGTCAGGTACCCATCACCAGGGAGTGGCGACCGTCTATGAAAGCGGGCCAGGAATACCCCTTGCGGTCGGACGCCGAGTATAGACAGTTAGGCTACTAATGACAACGAAAACACCCATCGCCAAATGGTTGATTGCGGGCCTTTTATAAAAGGCGTAAATAGCCCCCTTTTTCTGCGAAAACCCCGCAACGAAAGGCTCTACGGCATGGATTCGCGCAAATTGACTTTCGAATTTATCCCTCTATAGTGGTGCGGGCCCTGCGTGGGGGGTACTGATGATTTCAAGCATAAATAGGAGGCCATCATGGCTGACAAAAAAGCGCAGTTGATCATCGAGGGCTCAGCCCCCGTCGAACTGCCCGTCCTATCCGGTACCATGGGTCCCGATGTAGTGGATGTACGGGGCCTCACCGCCACGGGCCACTTCACTTTCGATCCTGGCTTCATGTCGACCGCCTCCTGCGAGTCGAAGATCACCTATATCGACGGCGACAAAGGCGTCCTCCTCCATCGCGGCTACCCCATCGAGCAACTGGCAGAGAAATCCGACTACCTGGAAACCTGCTACCTGCTGCTGAACGGCGAGCTGCCCACCGCCGCGCAGAAGGAACAGTTCGTCGGCACCATCAAGAACCACACCATGGTTCACGAGCAGTTGAAGACCTTCTTCAACGGCTTCCGCCGCGACGCCCATCCGATGGCCGTGATGTGCGGCGTGATCGGCGCCCTCTCGGCCTTCTACCACGACTCCCTGGACATCAATAACCCGAAGCATCGCGAAGTCTCCGCGCATCGCCTGATCGCCAAGATGCCGACCATCGCCGCCATGGTGTACAAGTACTCCAAGGGCGAGCCGATGATGTATCCGCGTAACGACCTGAACTACGCGGAAAACTTCCTGCACATGATGTTCAACACCCCCTGCGAGACCAAGCCGATCAGCCCCGTGCTGGCCAAGGCCATGGACCGCATCTTCATTCTCCACGCCGACCACGAGCAGAACGCCTCCACCTCCACGGTGCGTCTGGCCGGCTCCTCCGGCGCCAATCCGTTCGCCTGCATCGCCTCCGGCATCGCCGCCCTGTGGGGACCGGCCCATGGCGGCGCGAACGAAGCGGTGCTGCGCATGCTCGACGAGATCGGCGACGTGTCCAACATCGACAAGTTCGTCGAGAAGGCCAAGGACAAGAACGATCCGTTCAAGCTGATGGGCTTCGGCCATCGTGTCTACAAGAACTTCGACCCGCGCGCCAAGGTCATGAAGCAGACCTGCGACGAGGTCCTCCAGGAGCTGGGCATCAACGACCCGCAACTGGAACTGGCGATGAAGCTGGAAGAAATCGCCCGCCACGACCCCTACTTCGTGGAACGCAACCTGTACCCGAACGTCGACTTCTACTCGGGGATCATCCTCAAGGCGATCGGCATTCCGACCAGCATGTTCACCGTGATCTTCGCCCTGGCGCGTACCGTCGGCTGGATCTCGCACTGGCAGGAAATGCTCTCCGGTCCCTATAAGATCGGCCGCCCGCGCCAGCTCTATACCGGCCACACCCAGCGCGACTTCACCGCCCTCAAGGATCGCGGCTGAAACCCGTCACGCCTGGCGAGAAAGGCTGCTTCGGCAGCCTTTTTTGTGCCCGCCCCTTTCCTCCGGACACAAAAAAACCGCCCCGGAGGCGGTCTTTTTGCAACGAAGGCGCGCTCAGCGCTTCTCGGCGGCGCTACGCAGGCCCTTGAGGGTGTTCAGCGGCGCGTCGACCACGAAGCTGTTGGCCAACCAGGAAGGAATGCTGCCACCCGGCTCGGTTTCCACCTGGTAGGTCACTTCCGTCACGCCCTGCCCCTTCGGCTGCAACTTCCACTCGCCGACCAGCTTGGGCACGCGGATCTGGCCCTTTTCCTCGGGGATATAGGTCGGATCGGCCTTAAGGTGACGGATCACGGTGCCATCCGCAGTCTTCTCGGTGGTGACATGGATGACCACGTCGCGACCGGTGACCGGCCAGGGCATGTCGATCTTCGAGTAGGTCCAGGCGTCGGCGCCTTCCTGCTTCAGGAGTTTCATCTCGGCGCAGGCATGGATCCACTTGCAGGAACCCTTGACGTCCTCCTGCAGCGCCTCGATGGTCGCCACGTCGGCCTTGATGTCGGTAACGCCGCGATAAGCCTTGTACTTGGAGCCCTGGACACTGCTGAGGTAGACCTTCACGCCGTCCTCGTCCTTGGCCAGCTTCCAGTCTTCGGCCAGCGCATTGCCGGCCACCCCGAACACTGCGGCAGCCAGCACGGTCATACGCAAAATGCCACGCATCGTTCCTGTTCCTCTCTTTATGGTTATTTTCGGTTCGCCGGCCGGGCGGTCGACGCCCTGCAAGCCGCGATCCTGAGCCTTCGGCGCAGGATGCGCAGCAGTATGGCGTGAGACAGCCAGACTTCCAACCCGTTCACGCGGCAGTGATGACTTCCCACTCCGCGATCAGGGCCAGCGCCTGCTCACGGCTGTCGCCGCAGATTTCCGGATCGGCGCCGAACTGGCCGCACACAGCCGGTCGCTCCGGTCGGCCGAACAGCCCGCAGAGATGGTTTTCGTCCAGGTGCAGGCAGCGTACGCCCGCGGGCTTGCCGGCCGGCATGCCCGGCAGCGGAGAGGAAATCGACGGTGCTATGCAGCAGGCGCCGCAGCCGGCTCTACATTGCATGGGAAGGATCTCGCCCGAAAGTTGGCAGAGGAGCGGCCAGGACAGCCGTCCGGAACGGGCGCAAAGAATACGGACCGGCCAGGCCGCCGCCAAGCCCGGCGGATCAGCGGCGCGTTTCCGCCTCGAGACGCGCGCTGCGAAGCTGCCACTGCTCGCGGTTGCCGGCAGCGAACAGCCAGGCCCTGGCCGACTCGGTCGCAGCCCGCCATTGCACCCGGCCCGGCTCGCGCAGGTCGAGGGATTGCGCCGCCATCGAGTGGCCGAGGAAGGCGTTGCCAGCGGAACTCCAGTAGCCGGCGACCCCGGCCGGCAAGACCCAGGAGCGACCTTCCGCCTCGTCATCGACGATACCGGACAAGCGCTCCCCCGCTCCACGCCGCCAGGACAGGGCGACCCGGTTCAGCTCGCTGTCCGCCAGCGCGACGCGCACCTCCACGCCGCCCTGGCGCGGCTCGAACGACAGCTCGTAGGCGCTGAGCCGGCCATCGGCGCAGCGCAGGTGGCCCTTCAGGGACAAGCGTCGACCGACCAGTTCGAAGCTCTCCAGGCTCTGCTCCTGGCAGCGCAACTGCAGGCGACCGGCGCTTTCCCGCCCGGCCCCGAGAAAACCGCCCTCGCTCTCCCACAACGGCGGCCGGGCGCTACCCGCCACTGACAGGGCGAGGCTTTTGTCGCCCCAGCTCAAGCGGTATTCGCCCAGGTCGAAATCGCGCGGGATGGCAAACGCCGGCGGCACCCGCAGCTCGCTCCACAGAGCCGGCTCCCGCGACGCCTGGCTCGCCCACCAGGCGGCCGCCAGCACGACGGCCAGCCCGCTCAAGGCGAGCCCCCAGACCAGCGAGCGCTTGTGCAACCGCATACCTTTCATCCTTTTCCGAGCACCAACCCCTACCGACCGATGCCTGCCCACTTGGTTTTATCGCCGCAGCCAATTAGGCTGCGCCGTCCCAGCCCTCCGGAGCCCATCCATCATGCCTGTCTGGCTGCAAACCGCCTTGTTGCTAGCCTGCTCCAACCTGTTCATGACCTTCGCCTGGTATGGCCACCTGAAGACCCTCAACAGCAAGCCCTGGATCATCGCAGCCCTGATCAGCTGGGGTATCGCGCTGTTCGAATACCTGCTGCAGGTGCCGGCCAACCGCATCGGCTACACCGAACTCTCGGTCGGCCAACTGAAGATCATGCAGGAAGTCATCACCCTGGCGGTCTTCGTCCCGTTCAGCGTCTACTTCATGCAGCAGCCGCTGAAACTGGACTACCTCTGGGCCGGCCTGTGCCTGCTCGGCGCGGTGTACTTCATCTTCCGCGCCTGAGCCGCGTCACGAACGTAGCCGGGCGATCAGGCTGGAGGTATCCCAACGACCGCCGCCCATCGCCTGCACTTCGGCGTAGAACTGGTCGACCAGCGCCGTGACCGGCAACTGCGCGCCGTTGCGTCGCGCCTCGGCGAGCAGGATCGACAGGTCCTTGCGCATCCAGTCCACGGCGAAGCCGAAGTCGAACTCTCCGGCCAGCATGCTCTGGTGGCGGTTTTCCAGTTGCCAGGACTGAGCCGCGCCCTTGCCGATCACCTGCATCGCCGCCTCGCCGTCGAGACCGGCGCACTGGGCGAAGTGCAGCGCCTCGGCCAAGCCCTGGAGCAGCCCCGCGACGCAGATCTGGTTGACCATCTTGGTCAATTGCCCGCTACCCACGTCGCCCATTCGCCGGACCATCCGCGCATAGCTGCGCAGCAGCGGTTCGGCGCGTCGATAGAAGGCCTCCTCGCCACCGACCATCACCGTCAGGGCGCCGTTGACCGCGCCCGCCTGGCCGCCGGAGACCGGCGCGTCGAGAAAGCCCAGCTCACGCTCGGCAGCCAGCAGCGACAGCTCGCGGGCGACTTCCGCCGAAGCGGTGGTGTGGTCGACGAACAGGCTGCCCGGCGCCATTCCGGCGAAGGCGCCCTGCTCGCCCAGCGCCACGGCACGCAGGTCGTCGTCGTTACCGACGCAGCAGAACACCAGTTCGGCGCCGGCACAGGCCTCGCGCGGCGTATCGGCGTATCGTCCGGCGTACTCCTCGACCCAGCGCAGCGCCTTGGCCGACGAGCGATTGTAGACGCAGACGTGATAGCCCTCGCGCTGCAGGTGCCCGGCCATCGGGTAGCCCATCGTGCCCAGGCCGAGAAATGCGACCGCAGTCATTCCGTCATCTCCTCGAAATCCGATCCCGCAGCCTAGCACAGCGGTTTGCCGAGGTCCGGAAGCCCCGCCATACTCAGCGCGGACCCTGGTATGGATAGCTCCGATGCCTCACTGGCTGGTAATCGATCTGGAGGCCACTACCGCGGAAGGCGGCTGGCCCCTGGAGGAAATGGAAATCATCGAGATCGGCGCCACCCTGGTCGCCGCCGCGGACGCCCGCGAACTGGACCACTTCCAGCGTTTCGTACGACCGGTCAGGCGGCCGCTGCTGACCCACTTCTGCCGCGACCTCACGCATATCAGCCAGGCCAACGTCGATGGCGCCGCCCATCTCGACACGGTCTGGGAAGCCTTCGAGCGCTGGCTCGCCCAGCATCGTCCGCGACTGGCCGGCTGGGCCAGCTGGGGCGACTACGACCGCCGCCAGTTGGAGCAGGAGTGGCGCCAGCACGGGCTGACCAGCCAGCTCAGCGAAGTGCCGCACGTCAATCTCAAGCAACGCTTCGGCGAAGTCCGCCAGTTGCCCCGCCCGGTCGGCCTGAACGCGGCCCTGCAACTGGCCGGGATGAGTTTCCAGGGCCAGCAGCACCGCGCCCTGGAGGATGCCCGCAATACCGCACGGCTGCTGCCGCTGGTATTGCCGGTGGAGCATTGAACGAGGCCCGCGCCGCCTAGTGACGCCTTTCCGAGGCTTGGGCATACTGGCGGGCCTTTTCAAACCCGCCTGTTCACCCCTTCAGGAGAAGCCCATGTTCAAGGTCAACGAATACTTCGACGGCACCGTCAAATCCATCGCCTTCGACATGACCGCCGGCCCGGCCACCATCGGCGTGATGGCGGCAGGCGAATACGAATTCGGCACCAGCCAGCTGGAGATCATGCATGTGGTCGCCGGCGCGCTGACGGTCAAGCTGCCGGGCAGCGACGAGTGGCAGGAATACGCCAGCGGCAGCCAGTTCACCGTCCCGGCGAACAGCAAGTTCCAGCTCAAGGTCGCCCAGGACACCGCCTACCTCTGCGAATACCGCTGAGCCCGGGCAGACAGGAAAACCGGCCGCAGGCCGGTTTTTTCTTGGCCGCCGTCCAGCGGCAGCGGAGGGATCGGTACGCTCATCCGCCGCTGGAGCGGCTTGCCTAGCCCATTCAGCCCTGCGGGAAGCGGTAGTGGCCGATGACCTGGTAGCGGAACAGCAGGTCCTCTTCCCGCACGCCGGCACCGATGTTGTGCAACACCAGCGGCCTGCCCTCCAGCCTGCGATCGGAAAGCACGCCGATATGCAGCAGGCCGTTGTCCAGGCGCCAGGCGACGATGTCTCCGGCCCGGTAGGCGGAGGCGTCGCGGCTCGGCGTCAGTGCCAGGCCCTGGCGGCTGAACCAGGTCATCAGGTTCGGTACGCGGCGGTGATCGATGTTGCGGTCGGTGCCTTTCATCCCCCATTGCTGCGGGTAGGCCGCGAAGTGGCGACGCATGTCCTCGTGCACCGCCTTCTGCAGGTCCAGCCCCTGTCCACGCAGCGCACGGACCACCACGTCGGTGCAGACCCCGGTCTGCAGCGGCACGTCGCCGCCCGGATAGTCCAGTTGCCGGTAGGCCGGGTCGTAGCCCAGGGTCACGCCCACCTGGGCACGCGCCGCATCCACCAGTCGCTGCGGTTCGACCGCAGCGGCCGCCGCCAGTGGCAGTCCGAGCATGGCGAGCAGCAACAGGCGGCGCAGCGCGCCGGATACGTCCTTGTCCATCCTTTTCCTCCTAGGCGCCCGCGGGCGCGTCCTGGTCCTTCGCGTATCCCAGCGGATACAGCAGTTCTTCCTTGTAGCCGGCCCAGACCCGGATGGCGTCCGGGAAGCTGTCGTCAAGCGCCGGGTCGCCGCTGTCGACCAGCAACGGGCGGCCCCCGAGGGTCCCCAGCTTGCGCTTGGTGGCGACCACCCGCATGCGCTCCAGGCCGATGGCGCGCAACACCCGGGGACTGATCTGCTGGTTGCCGCGACCGATCACGTGGCCCTGGCCGCCGATGGCGGTGACCAGCAGGAACGCCGGATGACCGTCCACCAGTTCGAACAGCCGCGCCTCGTCGACGTCGCGGGCGAGCACCGCGCCATTCTCCAGCACGTCGACGCCCAGCAGGGTGGTTTCCAGGCCGAGGTTGCGCGCCAGGCCATGCAGGGTCGAGCCCGGTCCGAGCACATAACGCACGCCGTCTTCCCAGCTTTCCGCCAGCCAACCGGCGAGGTCCACCAGCACCAGCTCCTCGGACTCCATCCCTGCCTGCTTCACGTGCTGCATGAAGTGGCCCTCCTCCGGCACCGTCATCTCGCCGTACCAACGCGCGGCGACGCGGCCGGCGCGCAGCGCCTCTTCGTCGAGGTCGCGCACCTCGCCGCTGGCCAGGCGCACCAGGCCGCCCTCGACCAGGCGCCTGGCCAATTCGCCGGCCGCGCGCGGACTGATGGCATAGACCCCGGAGTGGATCTTCACCCCGGCCGGAATGCCGAGCACCGGCTGTTGCTCGCGCACCACCCCGGCAACATCCCGTGCTGTGCCATCACCACCGGCGAACAGGATCAGGGCGACACCGGCCTCCTGCAAACGCTCGACCGCCAACCGGGTATCCGCCGCGCTGCTGACCGCTCCCTGCCACTCGCCGAGCAGGCGATGGCGGAAGCCCATGCGCTCGAGCAACTCGCCGCCCATGGCCCCGGGAAAGGTCAGGAACTCGATCTTCTCGACCAGCGGCAACAGGCACTCCAGGGCTATCCGGGTGCGCTCCAGCGCACGTGGTTCGGCGCCTCTGGCCAGGGCCTCGGCAGCCACCCCGTCGCTGCCCTTCAAGGCGACCGGGCCACCCAGCCCGGCCAGGGGATTGACCACCAATCCCAGGCGAAACATGTCCATACTCATCCTCGGGCGAACTCCAGGGCGCCCACACCGGTCGGACCACTATAACCAGAAAAACCCAGCGGTAGCCGGCAAGCTGGCACGCCGGCTGCAAGATTGCTATGGTCCATGGCTTTCGCGTTGGAGCGGCACGACATCCGCCGTTTGTCACGGCGGTTTCATCTGCGCTCCCTAGACTGCCGATAAACCTGATGAGGAGACGGGCAATGAATTCGCAACACACCGATACCGCCAAGCGCCGCGTGATCCCCTTCAATACGCAGCAGCACAGCGGTGGCGCCATCATCGACGCCCAGGGCCGGGAAATCCCGATCACCGAGGTGATGATCCAGCGCGCCTGCCGCGAGCTGGACAGGTCCCTGGAGCAGGAACAGAAGCAGGCCTGAGCGCCCGCCAGCACGACTTCGAAGCCCGGCATCCGCCGGGCTTTTTTTCGCTTGCGCGAAGCCGCGCCCTAGCTCGGCGCCGACAGGTCCTCGCCGACCAGGTCGAGGAAGGTCTCGACGATCCGCCGCGAGCGCTGTTCGCGCAGGCACACCAGGGTCTCGGTCAGGCGTCGCTGGCAATCGACGATGGGCAGCGCATGGACCCGCGTGTCGGCGCCGAACTCCGCGGCCGACACCACCCCCACGCCGATCCCCGCCACCACCGCCTCGCGCGAGGCCTCGCGGCCCTCGACCTGGATCGCCGGGCGGATCCGCAGGCCGGCGCGGCTCATCTCCTCCTCCAGGGTCTGGCGGGTCACCGAGCCCTGCTCGCGCAGCACCAGCGGCATGTCGTCGAGATCGGCGAGGCGGATCGACTCGCGCCCGGCCCACGGATGGCTGAGCGAAACGAAGGCGACGATCGGATCGTTGCGCAGGGTCAGCGAAAGCAACCGCTCGTCGCTGACGTCCCGGCCCAACAGGGCCAGGTCGGCCTGGTAGCTGAACAGTCGCTGCAGAGACTCGTCGGTATTGCCGGTCTCCACCCGCACCGCGATGCCCGGATAGCGCTCGCAGAAACGCGCGATCTGCGGCAATACGTGCACCGGCGCATCCACCGCCAGGGTCAGGGTGCCGGTCTGCAGGGCGCTGGAGGCGGACAACAGCTCCTCCGCCTCGGCCTCGATCGCGAACAGCCGCTGGGTCACCGCGAGCAGGCGCTCGCCCAGTTCGCTCAGGCGCACCGAGCGCTTGTTACGGTGGAACAGCAGCACGCCGTAACGCTCCTCCAGCTTGCGCACCTGGTCGGAAACCGCCGGCTGGGTGAGAAACAGGCGCTCGGCGGCGCGCGTGAAGCTGCCGTACACGGCGACTGCATGGAAAGCCTTCAACTGCGCATGGGATACCGACATGGACCTTCACCACTCCAGGCAGGACAAGGGGTTCCGCGCCATGGGCGGCGCACACGGGGATGACCGTTCGGTCAACTTCCTCGACCCACGCCGCGCCAGGCCTACGGACAAACAAGTAAAACTTATATTTAAAATTTGATAAATCGATTTCATTTATTTATCCGGAATTGTTTCCATCGCTTCACCACAGCGCGCCAGCGCCTCGGCAGCCAGCCCCTGCCTGGGCATCCGCAACCCTTACCCAGGAGGTGAAGCCGACTCCAGATCCCTCTGACCAGGCACCGCGACATGGCGGTGCGGAAGTGCTCATCAGAACAACAACAAGGCGTGTTCCCCTCACACCTGCCGGCACCGATAACAAGATCGAGGTCAGAACCATGAATCAACGTCCCGGGACGGCGCTGCCGTCCTCTCCCGTGTCCAGCTTCCAGCGCTGGCGCCTGCAGATATTCGCGATCACCTGGCTGGCCTACGCCGCCTTCTATTTCACCCGCAAGGCCTTTTCCGTCGCCAAGCTCGGCATCGCCGAAGATCCGGGCTTCCAGTTGGACAAGATGGCGATGGCCGATCTCGACGCCATCTACCTCGCCGCCTATGCCGTCGGCCAGTTCACCTGGGGCGTGCTGGCCGACCGCTTCGGCCCGCGCATCGTGGTGTTCGGCGGCCTGCTGATCTCCGCACTGGCCGCGGTGGTCATGGGCACCTTCGCCACCCTGCCGATCTTCGCCACTTGCATGGTGGTCCAGGGACTGGCGCAGTCCACCGGCTGGTCGGGGCTGTGCAAGAACATCGGCAGTTTCTTCGCCACCCACGAACGCGGTCGGGTGCTCGGCCTGTGGAGCACCTGCTACGCCTTCGGCGGACTGGTCGCCTCGCCGTTCGCCGGCTGGTGGGCGTACAGCGTGTTCGGTACCTGGCACGCGGCGTTCTACTCCAGCGCCGCGGTGGTCGGCGGCGTGGCCCTGCTGTTCCTGTTGTTGCAGCGCAACCGCCCGGAGGACGTCGGCCATCCACCCGTCGAACCGCAGGTCGCGAGCGAGGCCGTGCGCTATGCCGGCTTCAGGCCGGAAGGCGGCAACGGCGGCAGCCTGCAGGTACTCGCCAAGGTGGTGCGCAACCGCACGGTGCTCTGCCTCGGCCTGGCCTACTTCCTGCTCAAGCCGGCGCGCTACGCGATCCTCCTGTGGGGACCGGTGATCGTCTACGAACGCATGCCGGCGCTCGGCAAGGTCGGCGCGGCGATCGTTCCCACCGCCTTCGAGGTAGCCGGCCTGCTCGGCCCGATCCTGATCGGCTTCGCCTCGGACAAGCTGTTCGGCGCACGGCGCATGCCGGCCTGCGTGATCAGCCTGCTGGCGCTGACCGTCTGCCTGGCGCTGTTCGTCCCGGCGATGACCACCGGCAGCATTCCGATAGTGGTCGGCCTGCTGTTCATGATGGGACTGACCCTGTACGGCCCGGACTCGATGATCTGCGGCTCCGCCGCCATCGACTTCGGCACCGGCGAGGCCGCCGGCACCGCCTCCGGCTTCGTCAATGGCTGCGGTTCGGTGGGCGCGATCCTCGGTGGCCTGCTGCCCGGCTATTTCGACACCTACACGGTGTTCATCGGCTTCACCGTCGCCGCCCTGATCGCCACCGCGGTGCTCCTCCCGCACTGGAACAGCCGACCCGACGGTGTTGTGAAAGGCCACAGGAACATCCCCAGCCTGGGGGACTTCCGCCCGATCCGCTCCTGACTCCGGCGCGCCCGCCGCGCCACCAGCGTCTTTTCAAGCCAGGGAAACCCTCATGCATATCGAACGCTTCGAAGTCGTCAAACGCCGGGCCGAAATGGCCCTGCACGGCAACACCCTCTACATCGGCGGCCAGGTCGCCGACGATCCCAGCGGTGACATCCAGGACCAGACCCGCCAGGTCCTGGAGAACATCGACCGGCTGCTCCAGAGCGTCGGCAGCGACCGCGGCCAGGTGCTCTCGGTACGCATCCTGCTCGCCCACCGCGAGGACTACGCCGGTCTCAACCAGGTCTGGGACCAGTGGTTTCCCGAAGGCCGGGCGCCGACCCGCGCCTGCAGCCTGGCCGAGCTGATCGACCCGCGCTGGCGGGTGGAAATGATCGTCGTCGCCGCCCGTCCGCAGTGAGAGCACAGCCATGACCTTCCGACCCTTCTGGCTGGACCAGGCCCTACGCTCCGAACATGCGGCCCCCTGCCCGCCGCTGGCCGGCGATACCCGCGCCGACCTGTGCATCGTCGGCGGCGGCTACACCGGCCTGTGGACCGCCATCATGCTCAAGGAGCACAATCCCGGGCTCGACGTGGTGCTGGTCGAGGCCGACCTCTGCGGCGCCGGCGCCAGCGGCCGCAACGGCGGCTGCGCGCTGTCCTGGTCGGCCAAATTCTTCACCCTGGAACGGCTGTTCGGGCTCACCGAGGCGATCCGCCTGGTCAAGGCCTCCGAGGACAGCATCCGGGCCATCGGCGCCTTCTGCCAGCGCTACGACGTCGAGGCCGACTACCGGCTGGACGGCACCCTCTATACCGCCACCAACCCGGCCCAGGTCGGCAGCACCGACAGCGTGATCGCCGCCCTGGAACGCCATGGCATCAACTCCTTCGTCAAGCGCCCGCTGGCCGACGTGCAACGCCTGGCCGGCTCGCGCCGGCACCTGGAAGGCTGGTTCTCGCCGGCTGCCGCGACGGTGCAGCCAGGCAAGCTGGTTCGCGGCCTGCGCCGGGTCGCCCTGCAACTGGGGGTACGCCTGTACGAAGGCACGCCGATGCGAGGACTGGAGCACGGCCGCCCGGCGGAAGTGGTCACCCCCCACGGGCGGGTCGTCGCCGACCGCGTGGTGCTGGCGCTGAACGCCTGGATGGCGAGGGCCTTCCCGCAATTCGAACGCAGCGTGGCGATCGTCTCCAGCGACATGCTCATCACCGAGCCACGACCGGACCTGCTGCAGGAGATCGGCCTGACCAGCGGGGTCAGCGTGCTCGACTCGCGGATCTTCGTGCATTACTACCACAACACTCCGGACGGCCGGCTGATGCTCGGCAAGGGCGGCAATACCTTCGCCTACGGCGGACGCATGCTGCCGGTGTTCGATCGCCCCTCGCCGTATCTCGGGCAACTGCGCGGCAGTTTGCGGGAGTTCTTCCCCGAGTTCGCCGAGGTCGCCATCGAGGCCAGCTGGAACGGTCCATCGGATCGCTCGGTGACCGGCCTGCCGTTCTTCGGCCGGCTCGACGGCCGCGACAATGTGTTCTACGGCTTCGGCTACTCCGGCAGCGGCGTCGGCCCATGCCACATGGGCGGGCAGATCCTTTCTTCGCTGGCGCTCGGCCTGGACAATCCCTGGACCCGTTCGCCGCTGACCCAGGGACCGCTCGGTCGCTTCCCGCCGGAGCCGATCCGTTATGTCGGTTCGCTGATGGTGCGCAACGCGATCCGCCGCAAGGAGCGCGCCGAAGACGTCGGCCGGCGCCCGCGTCATCTCGACGTACGCCTGGCCAGGTTCGCCGCCGCCGCGGGCAAGGCCGACAAGGGTTGAGCCGCTTTCCGGGCGCCTCTTCAGCCCACTCGGGGGTGCCCTTCTTTTTCCTTCGGTTTCGATTTCGCTCAAGCAAAGGTCGTAAAAAGCGCATTTAATTCACCCGTCAGCCTGTGCGAGGCTGTTCCAACCCCTGGCCCAGTTTTCCTTCATGCACCTACCGACGACGCGCACCCTGCCCTACCAGCCTTCCGCCAACCCGGCCGGAACGCCCGCGCGTCTACCCCGCAAGCACAGCCGCTGGCTGGAACTGGAGCCGCTCGCCCTCCCTCTCGAACTGGCCTTCTGGGCGCTCTGGCATTGCCGCCACGCGCGTCCGCCGGACGCTCGTCACGCCTGATTTCCCTCCGGCCCCGCGTAACGGCGGGCCCGGCCTGCCGCTTGCATGCCGTTCCGCGACGCTGCCGTCGCCGGAGCGCCGCTGCGAGCATCGCGACGCTACCGGACAAGACCGACAAGAGAGCCCCATGAACTTCGCCTGCGAACAAGAAGCCCAGGATTTCCTGGCCGCCAATCCCGATATCGAACTCTTCGAACTGTTCATTCTCGACGCCAACGGCGTGCCGCGCGGCAAGCTGCTGCACCGCGACGAACTGCTGGCCGTCTACCGCAGCGGCCGGCCGCTGCCGAGCACCATCCTGGGGCTGACGATGAACGGCGAGGACGTCGAGGACTCCGGCCTGGTCTGGGACGTCGGCGACATCGACTGCCGCGCCTACCCCCTGTCCGGCAGCCTGGTGCGCCTGCCCTGGCGGCAGATCCCGACGGCGGCGGTGCAGGTCAGCATGCACCCGAGCGAGGGCCTGCCCGCCAGCATCGCCGATCCGCGGCACCTCCTGGTGCGCACCATCGACGCGCTGAAGAGCGACGGCTATCACCCGGTGATGGCCGCCGAGCTGGAGTTCTATCTGCTCGACCGTCAGCGCGACGCCAACGGCCGCCCGCAACCGGCCCGCGACGCCGATGGCGGCCGCCCACGGGCGACCCAGGTCTACGGCCTGCGCGAACTGGAGCAGATCGAGCCGTTCCTCGCCGACCTCTATGCCGCCTGCAAGGCGCAGGGCCTGCCGGCACGCACGGCGATCTCGGAATATGCCCCGGGCCAGGTGGAAATCACCCTCGACCACGGCGACGCCCTCGCCGCCATGGACCAGGCGATCCGCTACAAGCGCCTGGTCAAGGGCGTCGCGCACAAGCACGGAATGCTCGCCTGCTTCATGGCCAAGCCGTTCGACGACCTGGCCGGCACCGGCATGCACCTGCACGTCAGCCTGGCCGACGAACAAGGCCACAACCTGTTCGCCAGCGACGACCCCGCCGGCACGCCGTTGCTGCGCCAGGCGGTCGGCGGCATGCTCGCCAGCCTGCTCGACTCGCTCCTGCTGTTCTGTCCCAACGCCAACTCCTACCGGCGCTTCCAGGCCAACAGCTACGCGCCGCTGGCGCAGACCTGGGGCGTCGACAACCGCACCGTGAGCCTGCGCGTGCCGGGCGGCCCGGCCTCCAGTCGGCATATCGAGCACCGCATCTGCGGCGCCGACGCCAACCCCTACCTGGCCGCCGCGGCGCTTCTCGCCGGGGTCCACCGCGGCATCCGCGAAGGCATCGATCCGGGCGCGCCGGTGGAGGGCAATGGCTACGCCCAGGCCGGCAAGCGCCTGCCCACCGACTGGCTGACCGCCCTCGACGCCCTGCAAGGCTCCGAGTGGGCGCGGGAAGCCTTCGGCGAGCCGTTCCTCGGCGTCTACCTGGCGGTGAAGCGCGCGGAATACCGGCAATTCATGGGCGAGGTCGGCGAGCAGGACTGGCGCTGGTACCTGACCCAGGCCTGAGCCACCCCGGACCCGCCCGCATACGGCGGCGCGCCGGCAGGACGCGCCGCACTGGAACAAGGAATACCCGATGAACGCAGCAATCCATCCCCGTCCGGCCGCGGAACGCGCGCCGTCCTACTACGCCGCCACGCTCAACGAGGAAACCGACTATCCGACCCTGCTGGGCGCGGTGACGGTCGACATCGCCATCATCGGCGGCGGCTTCACCGGCGTCGCCACGGCGGTCGAACTGGCCGAGCGTGGCTACAAGGTGGCCCTGGTCGAGACCCATCGCATCGGCTGGGGCGCCAGCGGGCGCAACGGCGGCCAGGTCACCGGCAGCCTGTCCGGCGACGCGGCGATGCACAAGCAGATGCGCCAGTGGCTGGGCGCCGAGGTCGAGGACTTCATCTGGCACCTGCGCTGGCGCGGCCACGAGATCATCCGCCAGCGGGTGGAGAAGTACGGCATCGCCTGCGACCTCCGCCATGGCCACCTGCACGCGGCGATGAAGGCCAGCCACATGGGCGAGCTGCAGGCCTCCTACGAGGAGGCGGTGCGCCGCGGCATGGGCGACCAGGTGCTCCTGCTGGACAAGGCCGGCGTCCAGGCCCACCTGGAGACCGAGCTGTACTGCGGCGCGCTGAAGAACACCCGCAACATGCACCTGCACCCGCTCAACCTGTGCATCGGCGAGGCCAGGGCGGCGGCCGGCCTCGGCGCGCTGATCTTCGAACATTCCGAGGTCCTGGATATCGTCCACGGCCCGCGGCCGGCGGTGATCACCCGCGAGGGAAGGATCGAGGCGCAGCAGATCCTGCTTGCCGGCGATGTCTACCACAAGCTCGAACGCAGGCAGCTCAAGGGGATGATCTTCCCGGCCATGGGCGGAATCGTCACCACCCGGCCGCTGGGCGAGCTGGCACGGGAGATCAACCCGCAGGGGCTGGCGGTCTACGATTGCCGCTTCGTCCTCGATTACTACCGCCCCACCGCCGACGGCCGCCTGCTGTTCGGCGGCGGCGCCAACTACTCGGGCCGCGACTCGCGGGACATCGCCGCCGAGCTGCGGCCATGCATCGAGCGCACCTTCCCGCGCCTGAAGGGCGTGGAGATCGAGTTCCAGTGGAGTTGCGCCATGGGCATCGTGATGAACCGCATCCCCCAGCTCGGCAAGCTCTCCGACAACGTCTGGTACTGCCAGGGCTACTCGGGGCATGGCGTGGCCACCAGCCACATCATGGGCGAGATCATGGCCAAGGCGATGAGCGGGAGCCTGGAGCAGTTCGACACCTTCGCCCGTTGCAAGCACCTCAAGGTGCCGCTGGGCGACCTCTTCGGCAATCCGATGCTGGCCGCCGGGATGTGTTACTACCAGCTCATGGAGAAGCTGCGCTGAAGCGCGTGGGATGGCGGGGTCCGCGGAAGGCCTAGTCGGCCTTCTTGCGGATCCAGTAGAGATAGGTGCCCGCCTCTTCCTGCTGCTCGACCAGCTCGTGACCGAGGAACACGCAGAACTTGGGGATGTCGCGGCGGGTCGAGGGATCGGTGGCGATCACCTTGAGCAGGCCGCCGGGCGCCAGGTCGCGGACCTTGTTGTGCAGCATCATCACCGGCTCGGGACAGTTCAGGCCGGTGGCGTCGAGAATGGCGTCGACAGAATGGGTCATCGGGAAACTCCGCAACAGAATCCGCGCATTGTCGCGCATGCGGCGCGGCCGGTCACCTGTCCCCGGCCGGAATGCCGCCGCCCCTCAGCGTTCAAGGCGGCGTAGATGGCAGGTCACTTCCTCGCGGTCGTGATACAGCTGCTTGCAGCCGATCGCTACCTTCAGGCCGCGCGCGTCGAAGCTCTCGCGCAGGCGCTGGAGGATCTTGCGCACCTCGGCGTAGCGCTGCTTCATCGGCAGCTTGAGGTTGACCACCGCCTCGCGGCAAAGCCCTTCGCCGATCCAGGTCTCGATCAACGCACCGGTGCGTGCCGGCTTCTCGACGATGTCGCAGACCATCCAGTCGACCCGCTGGCGCGGGCGGTACTGGTAGCCGTCGACCTTCTGGTGGTCGACCAGCCCGGAATACATCAGGTTCTCCGCCATCGGCCCGTTGTCCACGGCGGTCACCCGCATCTCCCGGTTCACCAGTTGCCAGGTCCAGCCGCCCGGCGCCGCGCCGAGGTCCACGGCGAGCATGTCCGGCGCCAGACGCTTGTCCCATTCGCTGCGCGGGATGAACTGGTGCCAGGCTTCCTCCAGCTTCAGCGTCGAACGACTCGGCGCCTCGCGGGGAAACTTCAGGCGCGGAATGCCCATCGGCCAGAGCGCGCTGTTGCGCGGCTCGGCGAGGCCGACGAAGACCTCCCGGCCGGAGCGGAAGGTCAGCAGCAGGCGCGGCAGCGCCGGGTCCTCCTGCAACCGCCCGGCCTTCACCAGCGCCGCGCGCAGCGGTTTCTCGAACTTGCGGCAGAAGGTCGAGACCTCCTTGCCGGCATTGGTGTCCAGCACCTCCAGCCAGAGGCTACCGCAGACCGGATAACTCGCCAGTTCCGCCAGCAGCACCTCGATGCGCTGGCTTTCCGGCAATTCGATGAAGCCGGGCCCGCGCGCCCACTGGCGCGGGAAGATCAAGTCGGCGAAACGCAGGCGGCGCATCAGGCGCTCGGCGCCGTCGGCGTCCTGGCAGACGAACTCGACGTGGGCGCTGGCCGGCTTGCTCTTGGCGTAGCCGGGAATCTCGAGAGTGGCTGCATGCTCGGCGATTTCGGCGCAGACTTCACCTTCGAAGCCTGGCCGGCAGTGCATCAACAGGGTATTCATGGGGTTGTCTCCTTGGCCGCGCACTATAGTGCCGGGCATGCCTCAAGGGAACTGCAGCGACCGTTCGTCGGTCCAGTGTATATGGCAGGAGCCCTCGAGCCGGTCTAGCTTGAAGGTTTCGAACAACGCTATCCCAAAGTCTGACTCTCGCCAGCGGCCGGTACCGATGGGATCGGGCCACCGCGCATTACCGAGGTAACGGCACCCTGGCGTCCGCGGACGCCGCGGGTCCCGGGCGAAGCCAGGCACTATCGGCTCGACGACGGGCCTGGCGTCAGGACGAGGCCAGGCCCGCCGCCCCCGGGCCCGCCGTGAGGAAATCAGAAATGCCTGCTTTGGACAGCCTGAAAACCCTTCGCAGTCTCGCTGTGGACGGCAAGACCTACCACTACTACAGCCTCCCGGAAGCCGCCCGGACCCTGGGCGATCTCGGCAAGTTGCCGATGTCGCTGAAGGTCCTGCTGGAAAACCTCCTGCGCTGGGAGGACGGCAGCACCGTCACCGGCGACGACCTCAAGGCCCTCGCCGGCTGGCTCAGGGAGCGCCGTTCCGACCGCGAGATCCAGTACCGCCCGGCGCGGGTCCTGATGCAGGACTTCACCGGGGTGCCCGCGGTGGTCGACCTGGCCGCCATGCGCGCGGCCATGGCCAAGGCCGGCGGCGACCCGCAGAAGATCAACCCGCTGTCGCCGGTGGACCTGGTCATCGACCACTCGGTGATGGTCGACAAGTTCGCCAGCGAATCGGCCTTCGAACAGAACGTCGAGATCGAGATGCAGCGCAACGGCGAACGCTACGCCTTCCTGCGCTGGGGCCAGAACGCCTTCGACAACTTCAGCGTGGTACCGCCGGGCACCGGCATCTGCCACCAGGTCAACCTGGAGTACCTGGGCCGCACGGTCTGGACCAAGGACGAGGATGGCAGGACCTACGCCTTCCCCGACACCCTGGTCGGCACCGACTCCCACACCACCATGATCAACGGCCTCGGCGTGCTCGGCTGGGGCGTCGGCGGCATCGAGGCGGAAGCCGCCATGCTCGGCCAGCCGGTATCGATGCTGATCCCCGAGGTCATCGGCTTCAAGCTCACCGGCAAGCTGCGCGAGGGCATCACCGCCACCGACCTGGTGCTGACCGTCACGCAGATGCTGCGCAAGAAGGGCGTGGTGGGGAAATTCGTCGAGTTCTACGGCGACGGCCTGGCCGACCTGCCCCTGGCGGACCGCGCCACCATCGCCAACATGGCCCCGGAATACGGCGCCACCTGCGGCTTCTTCCCGGTGGACGAGATCACCCTCGGCTACCTGCGCCTTTCCGGGCGTCCGGAAAGCACGGTCAAGCTGGTCGAGGCCTATAGCAAGGAACAGGGCCTGTGGCGCGAGAAGGGCCACGAGCCGGTGTTCACCGACACCCTGCACCTGGACATGGGCGAAGTCGAGGCCAGTCTGGCCGGACCGAAGCGCCCGCAGGACCGCGTGGCCCTGCAGAACGTCGCCAGCGCCTTCAACGAGTTCCTCGGCCTGCAACTGCATCCCTCCAGCACCGAAGAAGGCCGCCTGCTCAGCGAGGGCGGCGGCGGCACCGCGGTCGGCGCCAACGCCGCCTTCGGCGAGATCGACTACCAGCACGACGGCCAGACCCACCGCCTGAAGAACGGCGCGGTGGTGATCGCCGCCATCACCTCCTGCACCAACACCTCCAACCCCAGCGTGATGATGGCCGCCGGCCTGCTGGCGAAGAAGGCGGTGGAGAAAGGCCTGCAACGCAAGCCCTGGGTGAAGAGTTCGCTGGCGCCGGGCTCCAAGGTGGTCACCGACTACTTCAAGGCCGCCGGCCTGACCCGCTACCTCGACGAACTCGGCTTCGACCTGGTCGGCTACGGCTGCACCACCTGCATCGGCAACTCCGGCCCGCTGCTGGAGCCGATCGAGAAAGCCATCCAGCAGGCCGACCTGACCGTCGCCTCGGTACTCTCCGGCAACCGCAACTTCGAAGGCCGCGTGCACCCGTTGGTGAAGACCAACTGGCTGGCCTCGCCGCCGCTGGTGGTGGCCTACGCCCTGGCCGGCAGCGTGCGGATCAACCTCAGCGAGGAACCGCTGGGCACCGGCAAGGACGGCCAGCCGGTCTACCTGAAGGACATCTGGCCGAGCCAGAAGGAAATCGCCGAGGCGATCCAGAAGGTCGACACCGAGATGTTCCACAAGGAGTACGCCGAGGTCTTCGCCGGCGACGAGAAATGGCAGGCGATCCAGGTGCCGCAGTCGGACACCTACGAGTGGCAGGCCGACTCCACCTACATCCAGCATCCACCGTTCTTCGAACACATCGCCGAGGCGCCGCCGGCCATCGCCGACGTCGAGCAGGCACGGGTGCTGGCGGTGCTGGGCGACTCGGTGACCACCGACCACATCTCCCCTGCCGGCAACATCAAGGCCGACAGCCCGGCCGGCCGCTACCTGCGCGAGCACGGCGTGGAACCGAAGGACTTCAACTCCTACGGCTCCCGTCGCGGCAACCATGAGGTGATGATGCGCGGCACCTTCGCCAACATCCGCATCAAGAACGAGATGCTCGGCGGCGAGGAAGGCGGCAATACCCTGTACGTGCCCAGCGGCGAGAAACTGGCGATCTACGACGCGGCCATGCGCTACCAGCAGGACGGCACCCCGCTGGTGATCGTCGCCGGCAAGGAATACGGCACCGGCTCGTCGCGCGACTGGGCGGCCAAGGGTACCAACCTGCTGGGCGTGAAGGCGGTGATCGCGGAGAGCTTCGAGCGCATCCACCGCTCCAACCTGGTCGGCATGGGCGTGCTGCCGTTGCAGTTCGAGAACGGCCAGGACCGCAAGAGCCTGAAGCTGACCGGCAAGGAGGTGCTGAACATCCGCGGCCTCGGCGGCGAACTCAAACCGCACATGCCGCTCAGCGTGGAAGTGACCCGCGAGGACGGCAGCCAGGACAGCTTCAAGGTCCTCTGCCGCATCGACACCCTCAACGAGGTCGAGTACTTCAAGGCCGGCGGCATCCTCCACTACGTGCTGCGCAGCATGCTCTGAGGCAGCGGCGGTACGCGCGGAGGGGTGGCTTCGGCCACCCCTTTTTCATTCCGGCGCCCGGGGCGGCGGGCGCTTCGCAGGGCGAACAACGCCCCTGCGTCATCCGCCGATACCCCGCAGGACCGGCGAATGGCCGCCTCGCGCTTATCCGCCAGGCCCCTCCCCAGCCCATGCGCGCCGCCGGGAATGACACGAAACCGTAACGTATTGACCTCCATCAGCGAATCCGCCATCTATCCGACCACGTGGTCGGTTCTCATGCTTTGGGTCAATAGCTATCTGTTTTTCCTCGTGAAAGCATTCACAAATCCCTCATGTGAAAGGCGTTTTCGCCGATGCAGAGGTAAATGCTTCACTTGTTTTGGAAGGCCCATGCGCAACAATCAACCGATCACCCAGCACGAGCGCGTCTATCCGGCGGAGCAACGCCTGATCACCACCACCAATCTCAAAGGCATCATTACCTACTGCAATGAAGCCTTCATCGACATCAGCGGCTTCAGTCGCGAGGAGTTGATGTCCGCGCCGCACAATCTGATCCGTCACCCCGACGTCCCGCCGGCGGTGTTCGCCCACATGTGGACCACCCTCAAAGCCGGCCGCCCGTGGATGGGGATCGTCAAGAACCGCTGCAAGAACGGCGACCACTACTGGGTCAGCGCCTATGTCACGCCGATCTACGACCAGGGCGCGGTGATCGGCTACGAGTCGGTGCGGGTCAAGCCGACCGCCGAACAGATCCAGCGCGCCGAGGCCCTCTACCGTCGCCTCGGCGCCGGCAAGCCGGCGATCCCCCGGCGCGACCGCTGGCTGCCGGTACTGCTCGACTGGCTGCCGTTCATCCTGATCAGCCAGATCGGCTTCCTCATCGGTATCTGGCTGAACTCCTGGTGGGGCTTCATCCTCGCCGGCCTGCTCGCCGTTCCGCTCGGCCTGGCCGGACTGCGCTGGCAGAAGCGCGGGCTGAAGCGCCTGATGCGGCTCGCCGAACAGACCACCTCCGACCCGCTGATCGCGCAGATGTACACCGACAGCCGCGGCGAGCAGGCGCGCCTGGAAATGGCCATCCTCAGCCAGGACGCGCGCCTGAAGACCTGCCTGACGCGCCTGCAGGACACCGCCGAATACCTCACCGAACAGGCGCGCCAGGCCGACACCCTGGCCCACCACAGCTCCGCCGGTCTGGAACAGCAGCGCGCAGAGACCGAACAGGTGGCCACCGCGGTCAACGAGATGGCCGCCACCACCCAGGAAGTGGCGAACAATGTCCAGTTGACCGCCGACGCCACACAGAAGGCCAACGAACTGACCTCGCGCGGCCGCGACATCGCCGCGGAGACGCGCAACGCCATCCAGCGCCTGTCGGAGTCGGTGGGCGAGACCGGGGCCGCGGTGAGTCGCCTGGCCCAGGACAGCAACGAGATCGGCGGCGTGGTCGATGTGATCAAGGGCATCGCCGACCAGACCAACCTGCTCGCCCTCAACGCCGCCATCGAGGCGGCGCGGGCCGGCGACCAGGGACGCGGCTTCGCCGTGGTGGCCGACGAAGTGCGCTCGCTGGCGCAACGCACCGCGGCCTCCACCGAGCAGATCCACCATCTGATCGCCAAGTTGCAGAACACCGCCAACGATGCGGTACATACCATGGAGAGCGGCCTGCAGCAGGCCGAAGCCGGGGTCCAGCGGGTGCTGGAAGCCGACAGCGCGCTGGTCGGCATCAGCGAGGCGGTCAGCAACATCACCGAGATGACCACCCAGATCGCCGCCGCCGCGGAAGAACAGAGCGCGGTGGCCGAGGAAATCAACCGCAACATCAGCACCATCGCCGCCCTCGCCGAGCAGACCTCCGACGAGGCGCTGCGCACGGCGAAACTGAGCGAGGAACTGACCACCACCGCGCAGAGCCAGTATTCCCTGGTCGAGCGCTTCAACCGCTGAGATCAGGCCGCGGGGAGGAAGCTCCCCGCGCCTGCCGTCACTTGAAGTCCCATTGCATCTGCGCCGGGATGCTCACCGCGCTGGACGACTGCACGCAGACGTCGAGGTAGTCGGTGAAGCGCGGTGGCGCGGAGATCCCCTCCTCAAGCAGACGGCTGTTGTCGAACAGGTAGTTGAGGTCGGCAAAGCCGCTGTACAAGCGCAACGCGCGCAGGACCAGACGCGGATTGGCCGGGCCGATGCGCGACTCGAAGCTCTTCGCCAGTTCCTTGAGGTCGTCCACCTCCACCTTGCGGTAGCGCTCGCCTACCGGCGCCGCCCCGTTGGCGCGGGCGAAGGCCTCGTCGATCTCACCGAAGGTGCAGGCCGCGCGATGGCCGGCGGAGATATGGTAGAGGCTGTGCCCCAGGCACGGCTTCAGCGCCAGGCCGATCAGCGCCTCGGCGCAGTAGTCGACCGGGATCACGTCGATCTGCTCGTCCAGGCCGCAGGTGAAGCTTTCCAGGGCGAAGCCCATGCGGAAGACCCAGAAGATGCTACCGGAGGCCTGGCAGCCAAGGGTACGGTGGCCCACCACGATGGATGGCCGCGCCACCACCAGGGGCAGGCCCGGCAGTTCCTCGCGCATACGCCGCTCGATTTCCGCCTTGGACGCGGTGTAGTCCACCAGTTGCTGCTCCGCCGCCGGGAATTCCCAGGACTCGCTGATCGGCGACTCTCGCTGCGGTCCGCAGCACATCGCGGTACCGACGTGGAGGAAACGCTTCAGTCGCTTCGAACGGCTCAGCACGTCGGCGAAGGCGAAAGTGCCGTCGACGTTGACCGGCCAGATGGTCGGGTTCTTCGAGAACGACGCTACGGCGGCGCAATTGATCACCCGCTCCACCTGCATCAGGCGCGGCGTCTCGCGGGCCAGCCAGGAGGTGTCGAGGAAATCGCCGCAGAGGATCTGCTCCGCCCGCAGTGCCAGGCAGTCGGCTTCGTCGACGCCATGCATCAGCAGGTTGCCGCGCAGGCGTTCGAGCCCCTGCTGGCGGGATTCGGCGCGGACCAGGAAGGACAGGTTGGCGCCGTGCCCGGCGGCGATCAGCTGGGCGGCGACCGAACCGCCGAGAAAGCCGGTGGCCCCCGTCAGCAGGATGCGTTCGCGGGTATCGATAGCGGTGATCTGCTCACCGTCGGCATGCATGTTCATGTCTTCCCCCCTCAGAGAAGTCAGTCGCCCACGCCTCGATGCGAGGGTGGTTGCGCCGCAGCTTATGAGGGGATGCCTTAAGGAACCGTTAATGGCCCTGGAGCCCGCGAAGGAAGCCGGCCACCTCCCGCGCCGTTGCCGCCAGGTGCTGCTCGTGGGTCAGGCCGGAGGCCTTCAGCGGCTTGAGGTCGTGGTCCGCCGCGGCCAGCCAGTGCAGGCGGATCGTCGGCGCCAGCGCATAGCCCGCCACCGCCTCGCGGTTGCCCAGGGCATCGCGCTCGCCCTGGACGATCAGGGTCGGCGTGCGCAGCCCGGCGAGGTGCGCGACCCGCGGCTTCTCCGGCTTGCCGGCGGCGTAGAACGGGTAGCCGAGGCAGACCAGGGCATCCGCGCCCAGCTCGTCGGCCAGCAGGCTGGCCATGCGCCCGCCCATCGACTTGCCGCCCAGGGCCAAGGGCCCGTCCAGGGTCTCGCGGACCTGCGCATGGACCCGCCGCCAGCAGTCGAGCAACTGCGCCTGCGGATTCGGCGGACGCTTGCGGCCGTCCTCGCGGCGCTGGGCCATGTAGGGAAACTCGAAGCGCGCGACGGCGATGCCCTGGGCGGCGAGCAGTTCGGCGATGCGCTCCATGAACGGGCTGTCCATCGGCGCCCCGGCGCCATGGGCGAGAATCAGGGTGGCCGACAGCGAGCCGGCCGGGCGGTTCCATTTCAGCGACAACTTGCCACACCTCGTATGCAGTGGGGGTCGGGAAGCCAATTGATCCCGATCAATATTTCATAACGCCCCATTATCCATGCTTCCTCTCGCTAATTACGCCAATTAGACCAGCCCCAATGGGGGGACGCCCGGCATCCCAACTGCCGGAAAAAGCCATAGCGTATAACCGTGGATGGAAGCCCATAGCATGAGCACCACTAACCCAGAGTCCGCCTATAACTACAAGGTGGTCCGCCAATTCGCCATCATGACCGTGGTCTGGGGCATCGTCGGCATGACCGTCGGTGTCCTGATCGCCGCCCAGCTGGTATGGCCCGACCTGAACTTCGGCTTGCCGTGGACGAGCTTCGGCCGCCTGCGCCCGCTGCACACCAACGCGGTGATCTTCGCCTTCGGCGGTTGCGCACTGTTCGCCACCAGCTACTACGCGGTGCAGCGCACCTGCCAGGTGCGACTGTTCTCCGACACCCTCGCCTCCTTCACCTTCTGGGGCTGGCAACTGGTGATCCTGCTGGCCGCCATCAGCCTGCCGCTGGGCTACACCTCGTCCAAGGAGTACGCCGAGCTGGAGTGGCCGATCGACATCCTGATCACGGTGGTCTGGGTCGCCTACGCGGTGGTGTTCTTCGGCACCCTGGTCAAGCGCAAGGTCAAGCACATCTATGTGGGCAACTGGTTCTTCGGCGGGTTCATCCTCACCGTCGCCATGCTCCACGTGGTGAACAACCTCGAGCTGCCGGTGACCTTCACCAAGTCCTACTCGCTGTACGCCGGCGCCACCGACGCCATGGTCCAGTGGTGGTACGGGCACAACGCCGTGGGCTTCTTCCTCACCGCCGGCTTCCTCGGCATGATGTACTACTTCGTGCCCAAGCAGGCCGAGCGTCCGGTCTATTCCTACCGCCTGTCCATCGTCCACTTCTGGGCGCTGATCGCGGTGTACATCTGGGCCGGCCCGCACCACCTGCACTACACCGCGCTGCCGGACTGGGCGCAGTCGCTGGGCATGGTGATGTCGCTGATCCTCCTGGCGCCGAGCTGGGGCGGCATGATCAACGGCATGATGACCCTCTCGGGCGCCTGGCATAAGCTGCGCAGCGACCCGATCCTGCGCTTCCTGGTGGTGTCCCTGGCGTTCTACGGCATGTCCACCTTCGAAGGCCCGATGATGGCGATCAAGACCGTCAACGCCCTCTCCCACTACACCGACTGGACCATCGGCCACGTACACGCCGGCGCCCTCGGCTGGGTCGCGATGGTTTCCATCGGCTCGCTCTACCACCTGATCCCGAAGGTCTTCGGCCGCGAGAAGATGTACAGCCTGGGCCTGATCAACGCGCACTTCTGGCTGGCCACCATCGGCACCGTGCTGTACATCGCCTCGATGTGGGTCAACGGCATCACCCAGGGCCTGATGTGGCGCGCGGTCAACGAGGACGGCACCCTGACCTACTCCTTCGTCGAAGCGCTGGCCGCCGGCCACCCCGGCTTCATCGTGCGCATGCTCGGCGGTTTCATCTTCCTGCTCGGCATGTTCCTGATGGCCTACAACACCTGGCGCACCGTCAGTGCCGCCAAGCCGGCCGAATACGAAGCCGCCGCACAGATCGCCTGAGGAGCCGAGCATGAAACACGAAATACTCGAGAAGAACGTCGGCCTGCTGGCGCTATGCATGGCCGTGGCCGTGAGCATCGGCGGCCTGACCCAGATCGTGCCGCTGTTCTTCCAGGACGTGACCAACACCCCGGTCGAAGGCATGAAGCCCTATACCGCGCTGCAACTGGAAGGCCGCGACATCTATATCCGCGAAGGCTGCGTCGGCTGCCACTCGCAGATGATCCGTCCGTTCCGCGCCGAAACCGAACGCTACGGCCACTACTCGGTGGCCGGCGAGAGCGTCTGGGACCACCCCTTCCTGTGGGGTTCCAAGCGTACCGGTCCGGACCTGGCCCGCGTCGGTAGCCGCTACTCCGACGACTGGCACCGCGCACACCTGTTCAACCCGCGCAACGTGGTACCCGAGTCGAAGATGCCGGCCTACCCGTGGCTGGTGGAGAACAAGCTCGACGACAAGGACATCGAGAAGAAGCTCGAAGTGATGCGCACCCTCGGCGTGCCCTATACCGACGAAGACATCAAGGGCGCCAAGGACTCGCTGAAAGGCAAGACCGAAATGGACGCCGTGGTCGCCTACCTGCAGGTGCTCGGCACCTCGATCAAGAACAAACGGTGACGGCAATGGATATCGGGACGCTGCGAGGACTCGGCACGCTGCTGATCATGGTCGCCTTCATCGGTCTGGTGATCTGGGCCTACAGCGGCAAACGCAAGAAGAGCTTTGACGAAGCGACGATGCTGCCCTTCGCAGACGATCCCGAAGCCAAAAAGCACGTCGAGCAAGCTTCTAGGAGTAACAAAGAATGACCACCTTCTGGAGTCTGTACATCACAGCTCTTACCGTCGGTACCTTGATCGCCCTGCTCTGGCTGGTCTTCGCCACCCGCAAGGGCGAGGCCAAGGGTACTACCGAAAAGACCATGGGCCACTCCTACGACGGCATCGAGGAGTATGACAACCCGCTGCCGAAGTGGTGGTTTATGCTGTACATCGGCACCATCGTCTTCTCCGTCGGCTACCTGGTCCTGTACCCGGGCCTGGGTAACTGGAAAGGCGTGCTGCCGGGCTACGAGGGCGGCTGGACCCAGGACAAGCAGTGGGAACGCGAGATGAACATCGCCCAGGAGAAGTATGGGCCGATCTTCGCCAAGTACGCCGCCATGCCTATCGAGGAAGTGGCCAAGGACGAGCACGCCATGAAGATGGGCAGCCGCATGTTCGCCACCTACTGCTCGATCTGCCACGGTTCCGACGCCAAGGGCGCCCTCGGCTTCCCCAACCTGGCCGACAACGAGTGGCGCTGGGGCGGTGACCCGCAGAGCATCGAGACCACCATCCTCGGCGGTCGCCACGCGATCATGGCGGCCTGGGGCGACATCCTCGGCGAAGACGGGGTGAAGAACGTCGCCGCCTACGTCCGCACCGAACTCGCCGGGCTGAAGCTGCCGGAAGGCACCAAGGCCGACGTCGAGGCCGGCAAGCAGATCTTCTCGGTCAACTGCGTCGCCTGCCACGGCCCGGAAGGCAAGGGTACCGCCCTGGTCGGCGCGCCGAACCTGACCAACCCCGGCGCGTTCATCTACGGCTCCAGCTACGCCCAGCTCCAACAAACCATCCGCCATGGCCGCCAGGGCCAGATGCCGGCCCAGGAGCCCTACCTGGGCAAGGAAAAGGTGCACATCCTGGCCGCCTACATCTACAACCTGTCGCACAACCAGGGCAGCAACTGACCCCTCCCCCCACCCGCGCCCTCCCGGGCGCGGGTCCTTCCCCCGGTCTCAGACCTTAGTCCCAGGCGGCGCGACGAAGTGTCGCACCAGCGGACGCCTTTCCTACCCTTCCTTTTCAATCGCGTCTAAGCTGCTCTGCATTCGTCCCTCTCCGGCAGAGCGACGGGACACCTAACTTCACCGGCCGAACCCACTCGTCCGGATAGCGCCAGAAAGCCATACGGCCGCCTTGGAAAGCGCTCTGAAGCAGGCATCAAACTGGCGTCGCCCCTGGCCTGGCGCGTTGCAATGCCCACCCGCTTTCTCCATACTTGCCGCCGATTTTTTGTCCCTAAAAAAGTCCATTAACCGTGGAACCCCTAGCATGAGCACAGCAATCAGTCAGACTGCTTATAACTATAAGGTGGTCCGCCAGTTCGCCGTTATGACGGTGGTCTGGGGGGTCATTGGAATGGGTCTCGGTGTCCTGATCGCCGCCCAACTGGTATGGCCCGAATTGAACTTCGACCTGCCGTGGACGAGCTTCGGCCGCCTTCGCCCCCTGCACACCAACGCGGTGATCTTCGCCTTCGGTGGGTGCGCCCTCTTCGCCACCTCGTACTACGTGGTGCAACGTACCTCGCAAGCCCGACTGATTTCAGACACGCTGGCGGCCTTCACCTTCTGGGGTTGGCAGGCCGTGATCGTGGGCGCCGTGCTGACCCTGCCGCAGGGTTTCACCACCTCCAAGGAATACGCCGAACTGGAATGGCCGCTGGCCATCCTCCTGGCGATCGTCTGGATCACCTACGCGATCGTGTTCTTCGGCACCATCGTCAAGCGCAAGGTCAAGCACATCTATGTGGGCAACTGGTTCTACGGTGCCTTCATCCTGGTGACGGCGATGCTGCATATCGTCAACCACATGTCGCTGCCGGTGAGCTGGTTCAAGTCCTACTCCGCCTACTCCGGCGCCACCGATGCGATGGTCCAGTGGTGGTACGGCCACAACGCCGTGGGCTTCTTCCTGACCACCGGCTTCCTCGGCATGATGTACTACTTCGTGCCCAAGCAGGCCGAGCGTCCGGTCTATTCCTATCGCCTGTCCATCGTCCACTTCTGGGCGCTGATCTCCCTGTACATCTGGGCCGGCCCGCACCACCTGCACTACACCGCGCTGCCGGACTGGGCGCAGTCGCTCGGCATGGTGATGTCGCTGATCCTCCTGGCACCGAGCTGGGGCGGCATGATCAACGGCATGATGACCCTCTCCGGCGCCTGGCATAAGCTGCGCACCGACCCGATCCTGCGCTTCCTGGTGGTATCCCTGGCCTTCTACGGCATGTCCACCTTCGAAGGCCCGATGATGGCGATCAAGACCGTCAACGCCCTCTCCCACTACACCGACTGGACCATCGGCCACGTGCACGCCGGCGCCCTCGGCTGGGTGGCGATGATCTCCATCGGCTCGCTCTACCACCTGATCCCGAAAGTCTTCGGTCGCCCGCAGATGCACAGCATCGGCCTGATCAACGCGCACTTCTGGCTGGCCACCATCGGCACCGTGCTGTACATCGCCTCGATGTGGGTCAACGGCATCACCCAGGGCCTGATGTGGCGCGCGGTCAACGAGGACGGCACCCTGACCTACTCCTTCGTTGAAGCACTGGTCGCAAGCCACCCGGGCTTCATCGTGCGCATGATCGGCGGTGGTTTCTTCCTCACCGGCATGCTGCTGATGGCCTACAACACCTGGCGCACCGTGCGTGCTGCCAAGCCGGCCGAATACGAAGCCGCCGCGCAGATCGCCTGAGGAGCCCGACGTAAATGAAGAACCACGAAATACTCGAGAAGAACGTCGGCCTGCTGGCCATCTTCATGGTGATCGCCGTCAGCATCGGCGGCCTGACCCAGATCGTTCCGCTGTTCTTCCAGGACGTGACCAATACCCCGGTCGAAGGCATGAAGCCGCGTACCGCCCTGGAACTGGAAGGTCGCGACATCTACATCCGCGAAGGCTGCGTCGGCTGCCACTCGCAGATGGTCCGTCCGTTCCGTGCCGAGACCGAACGCTACGGCCATTACTCGGTCGCCGGTGAAAGCGTCTGGGACCACCCCTTCCTGTGGGGTTCCAAGCGTACCGGCCCGGACCTGGCCCGCGTCGGCGGCCGTTACTCCGACGACTGGCACCGCGCGCACCTGTACAACCCGCGCAACGTGGTGCCCGAGTCGAAGATGCCTGCCTACCCGTGGCTGGTAGAGAACAAGCTTGATGGCAAGGACACCGCCACCAAGATGGAAGTCCTGCGCAAGCTGGGCGTGCCTTACACCGACGAGGACATCGCCGGTGCACGTGAAGCCGTGAAGGGCAAGACCGAGATGGACGCCCTGGTGGCGTTCCTTCAAGGCCTGGGAACCTCTATCAAGAGCAAACGGTGAGTGTGATGGATATCGGGACTCTGCGTGGACTGGGCACCGTGGTGATCATGGTCGCCTTCATCGGCCTGGTGATCTGGGCCTACAGCGGCAAGCGCAAGAAGAGCTTCGACGAAGCGACGATGCTGCCCTTCGCAGACGATCCCGAAGCCAAAAAGCACGTCGAGCAAGCTTCTAGGAGTAACAAAGAATGACGACCTTCTGGAGTCTGTACATTACAGCTCTCACCCTCGGCACCCTGCTGGCGCTGACCTGGCTGATCTTCGCCACCCGCAAGGGCCAGCGCAGCAGCACCACCGACGAGACCGTGGGCCACTCCTACGACGGCATCGAGGAGTACGACAACCCGCTGCCGAAGTGGTGGTTCATGCTGTTCGTCGGCACCCTGGTGTTCGCCGTGGGCTACCTGGCCCTGTACCCGGGCCTGGGCACCTGGAAAGGCCTGATGCCGGGCTACCAGTCCGCCGACGAATTCGCCGACAAGGAAAAAGGCTGGACCGGCGTCCACCAGTGGGAAAAGGAAATGGCCAAGGCCGACGAGAAATACGGCCCGATCTTCGCCAAGTTCGCCGCGATGCCCATCGAGGAAGTCGCCAAGGATCCGCAGGCGGTGAAAATGGGCGGTCGCCTGTTCGCCTCCAACTGCTCGATCTGCCACGGCTCCGACGCCAAGGGCGCCTACGGCTTCCCCAACCTGACCGACGCCGACTGGCGCTGGGGCGGCGAGCCGGAAACCATCAAGACCACCATCATGGCTGGCCGCCACGCCGCCATGCCGGCCTGGGGTGAAGTGATCGGCGAGGAAGGCGTGAAGAACGTCGCCGCTTTCGTCCTCACCCAGATGGATGGCCGCAAGCTGCCGGAAGGCGCCAAGGCAGACATCGAGGCCGGCAAGCAGGTCTTCGCCACCACCTGCGTCGCCTGCCACGGTCCGGAAGGCAAGGGCACCCCAGCGATGGGCGCTCCCGATCTGACCCACCCCGGCGCGTTCATCTACGGCTCCAGCTTCGCGCAACTGCAGCAGACCATCCGCTACGGTCGCCAGGGCGTGATGCCGGCGCAACAGGAACACCTGGGCAACGACAAGGTGCACCTGCTGGCCGCCTACGTATACAGCCTGTCGCACGGCGAGAAGAGCGCCGAATAAGCGCTCCCCCCCCCACGACCCAGACGGCGCCGGCAACCCCGGCGCCGTTTTATTTTGTGCAAAAGAAAAGCGCGAATGGGACAATACGCGACCAAAAGTCGCACAGTTACCGCAAAAAGCCTGATAGATCAGGCGTATAATCAGTAGGCGTGCAACTATTTTCTGACCCTGTCGGCATGTACCGGCCGGGCGCCCCCCACTGCCGTGGTACGCACTGATGAGCAAACAGATTCCCGTTCAAGACGTCACCCCGCCTGCCAAGGGCGACACCAATAACAACGATCTCTACGCCAAGCGCGAGAAGATCTACACCCGGGCCTTCACCGGTATCTTCCGCCGACTGCGCATGGTGGGCGGTGCGGCGCTCTTCCTCCTCTACTTCGGTACCGTCTGGCTCAACTGGAGCGGCCGCCAGGCCGTCTGGTGGGACCTGCCCGAGCGCAAGTTCTACATCTTCGGCGCCACCTTCTGGCCGCAGGACTTCATGCTGCTGTCCTGGCTGCTGATCGTCTGCGCCTTCGGCCTGTTCTTCATCACCGTGTTCGCCGGTCGCGTCTGGTGCGGCTATACCTGCCCGCAGAGCGTGTGGACCTGGATCTACATGTGGTGCGAGAAGGTCACCGAAGGCGACCGCAACCAGCGCATCAAGCTGGACAAGGCTCCGATGAGCGGCAACAAGCTGCTGCGCAAGACCGCCAAGCACAGCCTGTGGCTGCTGATCGGCCTGGTCACCGGCCTGACCTTCGTCGGCTACTTCTCGCCGATCCGCGAGCTGATTCCCGAGCTGCTCACCGGCCAGGCCGACGGCTGGGCCTACTTCTGGGTCGGCTTCTTCACCCTGGCCACCTACGGCAACGCCGGCTGGCTGCGCGAGCAGGTGTGCATCTACATGTGCCCCTACGCGCGCTTCCAGAGCGTGATGTTCGACAAGGATACCCTGATCGTCTCCTACGATCCGCGTCGTGGCGAGAAGCGCGGCCCGCGCAAGAAGTCCCTCGACTACAAGGCCCAGGGCCTGGGCGACTGCATCGACTGCACGATGTGCGTGCAGGTCTGCCCGACCGGCATCGACATCCGCGACGGCCTGCAGATCGAGTGCATCGGCTGCGCCGCGTGCATCGACGCCTGCGACAGCATCATGGAGAAGATGAACTACCCGAAAGGGCTGATCAGCTACACCACCGAGCACAACCTCAACGGCCAGAAGACCCACCTGGCCCGGCCGCGCCTGATCGGCTACGCCATCGCCCTGGTGCTGATGATTTCCGCCCTGATCACCGCGGTGGTCCTGCGCCCGCTGGTCGGCTTCGACGTTAGCAAGGACCGCGTGCTCTACCGCGAGAACGAACTCGGCCGCATCGAGAACGTGTACAGCCTGAAGATCATGAACAAGGATCAGCAGGACCACACCTACATCCTCGGCGCCAAGGGCCTCGAAGGCCTGACCCTGGAAGGCCGGCGCGAGCTGAAGGTGGCGGCGGGCGACATCCTCAACCTGCCGATGGAACTGTCCATCGAGCCGGAGAAGCTGCCTTCGACCACCAACGAGATCGTCTTCACCATCGAGTCGGCCGACGACCCGAGCATCCATAAAGAAGCGAAGAGTCGCTTCATTGGCCCACGCACCCGTTGAGTAACTTGAGCATGCAGTCCGAGACCCACCCTCAACCCTGGTACAAACACTTCTGGGCCTGGTTCATCGTGGCCCTCCTGGCGACCTCGGTGGTGCTCGGGCTGAGCCTGGTCACCATCGCGGTGCGCAACCAGGACACCCTGGTCACCGACAACTACTACGAGGCCGGCAAGGGCATCAACCGCTCCCTGGAACGCGAGAACCTGGCCGTACGCCTGCAGGTGCACGCCAAGGTCAAGGTCGACGACCTGACCGGCGAAGTCGAAGTGCGACTGACCGGCAACAGCCGTCCGGAGCAACTCACCCTCAACCTGATCTCGCCGACCCAGCCGGAGAAGGACCGCCGCGTGGAGCTGCTGCGCAGCAACTCCGACCGCGAGCGCTACGTCGGGCAACTGACCGACGCCGTCGAGGGCCGTCGCTTCGTCGAACTGCTCGGCCAGGAAGGCAGCGGCCAGTGGCGCCTGTTCGAGGAAGAGGTGGTATCGCCGACCGTGGTCATGGAGCTGGGTGACGAACCGCTCCAGGGAGCAGAAGCGAAGCGCCCATGAGCGCCCCCCTGCCCTGCTACCACTGCGGCTTGCCGGTCCCCGCCGGCAGCCGCTTCGAGGCCCGCGTGCTCGGCGAGACGCGGGCCATGTGCTGTCCGGGCTGCCAGGCGGTGGCCGAGGCCATCGTCGCCGGCGGCCTGGAAAGCTACTACCGGCACCGCAGCGAAAACGCCGCCAATCCCGAGGCATTGCCCAAGGCGCTCAGCGAGGAGTTGCAGCTCTACGACCGCCCGGACGTGCAGGGCGGCTTCGTCCGCCATGAGGGCGAGCTGGCGGAAACCAGCCTGATGATCGAAGGCATCAGTTGCGCCGCCTGCGGCTGGCTGATCGAGAAGCACCTGCGCCAGTTGCCTGGCGTGGCCGAGGCGCGGCTCAACCTGTCCAACCATCGCCTGCACGTGCGCTGGCAGGACAGCCAGTTGCCGCTCAGCCAGTTGCTCGGCGAACTGCGCCAGATCGGCTATGCCGGCCACCCCTACCAACCCGACCGCGCCACCGAGCGCCTGGCCGTGGAGAACCGCCGCGCCCTGCGCCAGCTCGGTGTCGCCGGGCTGCTGTGGATCCAGGTGATGATGGCGGTGATGGCGACCTGGCCGGAATTCAACCTCGACCTTTCCGCCGGCATGGACCGCATCCTGCGCTGGGTCAGCCTGATCCTCACCACGCCGATCGTCTTCTACTGCTGCGGCCAGTTCTTCCGTGGCGCCCTGCGCGACCTGCGCACCCGCCACCTGACCATGGACGTCTCGGTGTCGCTGGCGATCGGCGGCGCCTACGTCGCCGGCATCTGGTCGACGATCACCGGCCAGGGCGAACTGTATTTCGACGCGGTCGGCATGTTCGCCCTGTTCCTCCTCGCCGGCCGCTACCTCGAACGCCGCGCGCGGGAGCGCACCGCCGCCTCCACCGCGCAACTGGTCAACCTGCTGCCGGCGTCCTGCCTGCGCCTGGACGCCGCCAACCAGGGCGAGCGCATCCTGCTCAGCGAACTGCGCGTCGGCGACCGCGTGCTGGTACCGCCAGGCGCCGTGCTGCCAGCCGACGGAGTGATCCTCGACGGCCAGTCCAGCGTCGACGAGTCGCTGCTCACCGGCGAGTACCTGCCCCATCCACGCCAGGCCGGCGACGCCGTCACCGGCGGAACCCTGAACGTCGAGGGGCCGCTGACCGTCGAGGTCGGCGCCCTTGGCGACGACAGCCGCCTGTCGGCCATCGTCCGCCTGCTGGAACGCGCCCAGGCGGACAAGCCGCGCCTGGCGGAACTGGCCGACAAGGTCGCGCAGTGGTTCCTGCTCATCGTCCTGCTGGTCGCCGCAGCGGTCGGCGTGCTGTGGTGGCAGGTCGACCACCAGCGCGCCTTCTGGGTGGTGCTGTCGCTGCTGGTCGCCACCTGCCCCTGCGCCCTGTCGCTGGCCACGCCCACCGCGCTCACCGCGGCCACCGGCAGCCTGCACAAGCTCGGCCTGCTGATCACGCGCGGGCACGTGCTGGAAGGGCTGAACCATATCGACACGGTAATCTTCGACAAGACCGGCACCCTCACCGAAGGCCGCCTGACGCTCAAGCAGGTGCTACCCCTGCGCGATCTCGACGCGGATCGCTGCCTGGCCCTCGCCGCCGCCCTCGAGAACCGTTCCGAACACCCCATCGCCCGCGCCTTCGGCCGTGCGCCGGAGGCCGCCGACAGCGTCGCAAGCCATCCGGGACTGGGCCTCGAAGGCCTGGTGGAAGGCCGCCGCCTGCGCATCGGCCAGGCCGCCTTCGTCAGCAACCTGGGCGGCAGCGCCACGCCCGCGATGCCCGGCGACTCCGGACAGTGGCTGCTGCTCGGCGACGAGCAGGGACCGCTGGCCTGGTTCGGTCTCGACGACCGCCTGCGCAGCGACGCCCCCGCCCTGCTCGCCGCCTGCAAGGCGCGCGGCTGGCGCACCCTCCTGCTATCCGGCGACGCCTCGCCGATGGTCGCCAGCGTCGCTGCCGAACTGGGCATCGACGAAGCCCGCGGCGGCCTGACCCCGGACGACAAGCTGGCCATGCTCGAACGCCTGCACGGCGAGGGCCGCCGGGTGCTGATGCTCGGCGACGGAGTCAACGACGTACCGGTGCTCGCCGGTGCCGACATCAGCGTCGCCATGGGCAGCGCCACCGACCTGGCCAAGACCAGCGCCGACGCGGTGCTCCTGTCCAACCGCCTGGACAGCCTGGTGCAGGCCTTCCGGCTGGCGCGCCGCACCCGCCATATCATCATCGAGAACCTGGCCTGGGCCAGCCTGTACAATGGCCTGGTCCTGCCCTTCGCCGCGCTCGGCTGGATCACCCCGGGCTGGGCGGCGATCGGCATGTCGGTCAGTTCGCTGCTGGTGGTGGTCAACGCCCTGCGGCTGACCCGAATCCCTTCGCCGAGGTCCGTATGGCCGCGCTCTACATCCTGATCCCCGTCGCGATCGTCATCGTCGCCATCGCCATCTACGTGTTCTTCTGGGCGGTGGACAGCGGCCAGTACGACGATCTCGACGGCCCCGCCCACAGCATTCTCTTCGACGACGAAGACCCGAAGCACCAGGCCGGCGTCGACGAAGCGGAGAAGCCGTCGAAACCCGAGGACCGACCGCGTGGCTGAACTGGCGCCGTTGCTGGTTTCCGCGCTGATCCTCGGCCTGCTCGGGGGAGGCCACTGCCTGGGCATGTGCGGCGGCCTGATGGGCGCCCTGACCCTGGCCATTCCCGCCGAACAGCGCGGCCGTCGTCTGCGCCTGCTGCTGGCCTACAACCTCGGCCGCATCCTCAGCTACGCCTGCGCCGGCCTGCTGCTCGGCCTGGCCGGCTGGGCGGTGGCGAGCACCCCGTTGGCCGGCGCGCTGCGGGTGGTCGCCGGGCTGCTGCTGATCGCCATGGGACTCTACCTGGCCGGCTGGTGGAGCGGCCTGACCCGCGTCGAGGCGCTCGGTCGCGGCCTCTGGCGCCACCTGGAACCCTTCGCCCGGCGCCTGCTGCCGGTCTCCAGCCTGCCACGGGCCCTGCTGCTCGGTGCGATCTGGGGCTGGCTGCCCTGCGGGCTGGTCTACAGCACCCTGCTCTGGGCCACCAGCCAGGGATCGGCACTGGACAGCGCGCTGCTGATGCTGGCGTTCGGCCTCGGCACCTGGCCGGTACTGCTGGCCACCGGCATGGCCGCCGAACGGGTGACCGTCCTGCTACGCCGTCGCGGCGTACGCATCGTGGGCGGCCTGATGGTCATCCTCTTCGGCCTCTGGACCCTCCCAGGACCGCACCAGGCCTGGCTGATGGGGCATTGACGGACGCCCGTCCCAACATCGGGTGACACATCCTGTATACATTCACCCGCTTGATACAAATCAACAGGCCTTCCCGGCGCAATCCCTAGACTTCCCGACTAAAGCTCGCCAACTGGGGATCTCTGGCATGCTCGACACCATTCGCTGGGACGCTGACCTGATTCGGCGCTACGACCTTTCCGGCCCGCGTTACACCTCCTATCCGACCGCCGTGCAGTTCCACGAAGGCATCGGCCCGTTCGACCAGTTGCACGCCCTGCGCGACAGCCGGAAGGCCGGACACCCCCTGTCGCTCTACGTGCACATCCCGTTCTGCGCCAACATCTGCTACTACTGCGCCTGCAACAAGGTGATCACCAAGGATCGCGGGCGCAGCGCGCCGTACCTTGCGCGCCTGGTCCGCGAGATCGAGATCGTCAGCCGCCACCTCTCCCGCGAGCAGGTGGTCGAGCAACTGCACTTCGGTGGCGGAACCCCGACCTTCCTCAGTCCCGGCCAGTTGCGCGAACTCATGTCGCAATTGCGCACCCACCTCAACCTGCTGGACGACGATTCGGGCGACTACGGCATCGAGATCGACCCACGCGAGGCCGACTGGTCGACCATGGGCCTGCTCCGCGAACTCGGTTTCAACCGCGTCAGCCTCGGCGTACAGGACTTCGACATGGAGGTGCAGAAGGCGGTCAACCGCATGCAGACCCCGGAGGAGACCCGTACCATCGTCGAGGCCGCGCGCACCCTGCAGTACCGCTCGATCAACCTCGACCTGATCTACGGACTGCCGAAACAGACGCCGGACAGCTTCGCCCGCACGGTCGACGAAGTGATCGCGCTACAGCCGGATCGCCTCTCGGTGTTCAACTACGCCCACCTGCCCGAGCGTTTCATGCCGCAGCGGCGGATCAACGCCGACGACCTGCCGAGCCCGGGCCAGAAGCTGGAAATGCTCCAGCGCACCACCGAGCAACTCGCCGCGGCGGGCTACCGCTATATCGGCATGGATCACTTCGCCCTGCCCGACGACGAGCTGGCCAGCGCCCAGGAAGACGGCACCCTGCAACGCAATTTCCAGGGCTACACCACGCACGGGCACTGTGACCTGGTAGGTCTCGGGGTCTCGGCGATCAGCCAGATCGGCGACCTCTACAGCCAGAACAGCAGCGACATCAACGACTACCAGACCAGCCTCGACAACGGCCAGTTGGCGATCCGTCGCGGCCTGCACTGCAACAGCGACGACCGGGTGCGGCGCGCGGTGATCCAGCAACTGATCTGCCACTTCGAACTGGCCTTCGAGGATATCGAGACGGAGTTCGGCATCGACTTCCGCAGCTACTTCGCCGAGCTGTGGCCCGACCTCGAACGCTTCGCCGCCGACGGCCTGATCCGCCTGGACGCCAAGGGCATCGACATCACCTCCTCCGGGCGTCTGCTGGTGCGTTCGATCTGCATGCTGTTCGACCGCTACCTGCCCAGCCTCAACCGGCAGCGCTTCTCCCGGGTGATCTGAAAGCGCACCGCCCTGCCCGCACGACAGGGCGGTGAATCCCCGCCCCTTCTACCGGCTGCCCATGACCTTCATGATCAGCGCCGGGTCGCTGATACCCATCTCCTTGATGGCCGATGCCATCGCTGCCGTTGCCGTCTGCAGGGCGGAGTTGAGTTGTTGCAACTCCTTCTGCAACTCAGGCACGCGAGCCTCCTTCGCCCCCGGATCGGACGACCTCATGGCCTCCTGCAGCTCCCTGAGCTTCTCTTCGATCTTCTTCTTCAACTCGCGGATCATCTTCACCATCGGCCGCAACTCCTGCGGGATATCCTCGTCCTCCTCCTCCACCGGCACCCCCATGGTGGCGGCCAGCTCGCGCCCTGCCTGGGAAAGCTGTACATGCTGATCGGCGGCGTCGGTACCGGCGGCCGGGTCTTCCGCCTGCTCGGCGGTGCCGGTCCGCGCGGCCTTGGCGTCCGCGGCGGCGCGCGATGAGGGCGGCACCTGGGTGGTGATCCAGCCACTGAGGGTCAACATTCCAGTCACTCCGGGAAAAATGGAATTCTTCCATTGGATCGGCCCACGCGTCGCGAACTTGAGCCCCCTTTTCGTCGCCCCTTGACAGGGTGCGACAGGTAGTCGCAGTTGTTTGACGCAAGTCACTGATTGGAAACGCCATCGGCCTGTCAGAAATGGTCGTTGCCAGACCTATGGCTGGCACCCGCATCGCGGCTGCGTTACCCTTACTCCTGTTGTGCCTTTAACCTAGCAAGGACCCCTCAATGGCCGAAACCATCAAGGTGCGCGCACTGCCCCAAGCACACTGCAAGGATTGCAGTCTGGCCCCGCTGTGCCTCCCCCTGTCGCTGACCGTGGAAGACATGGATTCGCTGGACGAGATCGTCAAGCGCGGTCGTCCCCTGAAGAAAGGCGAATTCCTGTTCCGCCAGGGCGATCCTTTCGGCTCGGTCTTTGCCGTGCGCTCCGGCGCCCTGAAAACCTTCAGCATCACCGATGCCGGCGAAGAGCAGATCACCGGCTTCCACCTGCCCAGCGAGCTGGTCGGCCTGTCCGGGATGGATACCGAGACCTATCCGGTATCCGCCCAGGCCCTGGAAACCACCTCGGTCTGCGAGATTCCCTTCGAGCGCCTGGACGAACTGTCCGAGCAGCTGCCGCAACTGCGCCGCCAACTGATGCGTCTGATGAGTCGGGAAATCCGCGATGACCAGCAGATGATGCTGCTGCTGTCGAAGAAGACTGCCGACGAGCGCATCGCCACCTTCCTGGTCAACCTGTCGGCGCGCTTCCGTGCCCGTGGCTTCTCCGCCCAGCAGTTCCGCCTGGCCATGTCGCGCAACGAGATCGGCAACTATCTCGGCCTGGCCGTGGAAACCGTGTCGCGGGTCTTCACCCGCTTCCAGCAGAACGGCCTGATCAGCGCGGAAGGCAAGGAAGTGCACATCCTCGACTCCATCGAGCTGTGCGCCCTCGCCGGCGGCCAGCTGGAAGGCTGAAGCGCCTGCGAACCGCCGACGGGCCCGCCTCAGCGCGGGCCCGTTGTATGATGGGCCCCGAAAAACGCCCAGCCCAGGATCTTCCATGATTTTCGACGAGTTCACCCTCAAGTCGCAGATCCGCGCCGTGCCGGACTTTCCCAAGCCCGGCGTGGTGTTCCGCGACATCACCCCGCTGTTCCAGTCGCCGCGCGCGCTACGCATGACCGTGGACAGCTTCGTCCAGCGCTACATCGAGGCCGATTTCAGCCACATCGGCGCCATGGATGCCCGTGGCTTCCTCATCGGCTCGGCGGTGGCCTATGCGCTGAACAAGCCGCTGGTCCTGTTCCGCAAGCAGGGCAAGCTGCCCGCCGACGTACTCGCCGAGGGCTACCAGACCGAGTACGGCGAGGCCTTCCTCGAAGTACATGCCGACAGCCTCTGCGAAGGCGACAGCGTACTGATCTTCGACGACCTCATCGCCACTGGCGGGACCCTGCTGGCGGCCGCGAGCCTGGTACGACGCCTCGGGGCCAGGGTCTTCGAGGCCGCGGCGATCATCGACCTGCCGGAACTCGGCGGCTCCACTCGCCTGCAGGACGCCGGCATCTCCACCTTCAGTCTCACCGCGTTCGCTCTCGACGAGCGTTGATACGCCGGGGCGCGCCCTGGCGCCCCGCGCCCCATCTTCCGTCTGGTCGAGCCGACCTGGCCATTAATGACTTCGAAATGGCCAGGAATGACCTCCCGCTGTTGGACAATCCTGCAATAATTACATCAGCTAATGACACATTCAGAGGTGTTATAGCGAGCTCGCCATAGGGAACCCGAGGAAACCTGTGCGTTTCCCCTCCCCAGAACAACAAAAGGAGTTAGCCATGACTGCCACTGGCACCGCCTCCCCGGTTCGCGCCAATTTCCCCGTGCGGCGGATGGATTTCAGCTTCAGCGAAACCCCGAAGTACTGGTGGGACGGCCAACCCTTCATGACCCAGTTCATGAACAACCTGTCCTCGCTCTTCCCCTACGGCGAAAAATTCTTCGTCGATAGCGTCCGCGCGGTGCGCGACCGCCTGGAGGATCCGCAACTGAAGAAGGACGTCAGCGCCTTCATCGGCCAGGAGGCGATGCACTCCAAGGAGCATGCCGCCTACAACGAATATGCCGAGGAGCACGGGGTCGACCTGGAGTGCCTCGAACTGCGGATCAAGGTCCTGCTGGAAAACGTCAGCAAGGTCACCACCAGGAAACACCAGCTGGCGATCACCTGCGCCCTCGAGCATTTCACCGCGACCATGGCCGCGCAGCTGCTCAAGCGCGAAGACCTGACCATCCAGATGCAGTCGCCGAAGATGTACAAGCTGTGGATGTGGCATGCCATCGAGGAGAACGAACACAAGAATGTCGCCTACGATGTGTACCAGAAAGTCTACGGCGGCTACTTCACCCGGGTTCTGGTGATGATGCTGACCACCCTGATGTTCTTCGGCGTCATCGGCTGGTTCCAGCTCGACCTGCTACGCAAGGACGGCCAATTGTTCAACTGGCGCTCCTGGAAGCATGGCCTGGGCACCCTGTTCGGCCTGCGCAAGGGCTTCTTCACCCGCCTGCTGCTGCCCTACCTGGACTACTACCGGCCGGGCTTCCACCCCAGCGACCACGACACCGCGAAACTGGAGAAATACTGGAAGGACAAACTGGCCTTCGCCGATTGAAGCCCGCCTCCGCCAGTGCCGCTCCGCCCCCGACGCCAGGCCCCGCCTGGCGTTTCTTATTCGAGAGAAGAACAGGATATTGCACACGGAAAAGCCTCCGTTTCGACTACCGTTCCTGAATCCGCCATTTTACGGAGGAAATAATTAGTCAATTCCTATCGATTGGCTTTTTACGATGCCCTGAGGTAATATCATGTTCATTATGTTGAACACTAAGGCATTACCTCTCCCCACTTCCCGTCTGGTCTCCCGCGAGCGTCACTGGACCGGCGACCTCTAGCTCCCTCCCTCGACACCTGCTGTCGGTGGCGACCGCCCCTGCGCTTCGGGGTCTTTCCCGCCCCTCGCCACCGCTCTTCGTCATCTTTGGCCGCGGCCTCCATTCCGCGGTGCCCATGGGAGGGCAACATGCGTTCCTGGATCTATCTGTTACTGGCTATCGGCGCCGAAGTGATCGGCACCACCTCGATGAAACTGGCCGCCACCCACGCCCCTGTCGCAGGCATGCTGCTGATGTACGGGATGATCGGCCTGTCCTATTTCTTCCTCGCCCTGGCGGTCAAGCGTGTCCCCGTCGGAGTCGCCTACGCCCTTTGGGAAGGCATTGGCATCGTCCTGATCACGGCGGTCAGCGTCGCCTGGCTGGGCGAAAGCATCGGCCTGTACAAGGCCGTCGGCCTCGGCGTGATGATCGCCGGCATCCTGCTGATCAAGTCCGGCACCCGCAACGCCAGCGGCACGCCGGCGCAGCCCCGTGGGGAGGCCGTCACATGCTGACCCTGAACTGGATTCCCTTCGCCTGGCTCGGCCTGGCGATCGCCCTCGAGGTCGTCGCCAACCTGCTGTTGAAATACTCCGACGGTTTCCGCAGGCGCGGCCTCGGGATCGCCTCGATCCTCTGCGTGATGGCCGCCTTCACCGCGCTGGCGCAGGCGGTGAAGGACATCGAGCTGTCACTCGCCTATGCGATCTGGGGCGGCTTCGGCATCCTCGCCACCGTCGCCATGGGCTGGGCGCTGTTCGGCCAGCGCCTGGCCTGGCGCGGCTGGCTCGGCCTGTTGCTGCTGCTGGCCGGCATGAGCCTGCTCAAGCTGGCCTGACGCCTCGGCGTCCAACGAAACGCCCATCATCTGCAGGACCGCGGCGCCGGTGAACAACAGCAGTATCTGTTCCTCACCCAGGGCGCAGATTTCCCGACGCCGCTCCGGCTGGCCGATATAGTCCAGCGACAACTGAAACAGCTGGCGGCCGATCAGGCTGGAGAGGCGGCGGATGGTCGCCTCGCTCACCGCCGGCAACAACCTGAATTCGATGATGTCCTCCGACATGTCCTCGGCGAACTCATCCATGATCTGACGCAGGGCACCACGCAGCACCGGCGAAGCCCCATGCAGTTCGCGCACGCCGACGATGAACGCGGCGGGATTGCTCTCCACGAAGTCGAAGAACAGCCGCACCGTCTCCCGGCAGACCCGCCGCCCCCTTTCCAGGTCCAGCCCGAACGGCGTCGTCTGCGCTCGGGCGCTGGGCGCCGCACGAGTCGCGGCCTCGCGGCGAAGCTGGCGCAGCGGCTGGCGCAGCTGGGTAGAGATGTCGCGGATCATGGTCAGGCCAAGATCGTCGATATCGCGGAAATGCCGATAGAAGGTGTTCGGATTCAGGCCCGCCTCGCGCGCCAGCTCGCGCAAGCCGATGGCCCCCAGGCTGCGGCTGCTGCTGCCCAGGCGCAAGGCCGCCTCCAGCAAGGCGCGTTTGCCGGGAGCGTCGGCAACCCTGTCCTTCGTTTCGTTCATATCGCTCATGTTCCACCTGGTTGTTTCCATGCGCCACAAGTTCGGCCGTTGCGTCGCGCCGACCCTACCTAAGGTTGGCTTGACCCTGAAGTATACAGATGTCTACATTCGCAGGTAGACGAGTGTATACGCCAGCAAACAATCATAACAGGAGCTTGGCCATGAGTACCCAACCCACCCCTGCCGCCGCCCGGCACTGCAAGGTCGCCATCATCGGCACCGGTTTCTCCGGGCTGGGGATGGCGATCCGTCTCCGCCAGGAAGGCGAGGACGACTTCCTGATCTTCGAAAAGGACGCCGGCGTCGGCGGCACCTGGAGAGTCAACAACTACCCTGGCTGCGCCTGCGACGTGCAATCCCACGTCTATTCCTTCTCCTTCGAAGCGAACCCGGAGTGGACGCGGATGTTCGCCCGCCAGCCGGAAATCCGCGCCTATCTGGAGAAGTGCTGGGAAAAATACCGCTTGCAGGAAAAGACCCTGCTGAACACCGAGATCGGCAAGCTGGCCTGGGACGAGCGGCAAAGCCTCTGGCACCTGCATGACGCCCAGGGCAACCATTACACCGCGAACGCCGTGGTTTCCGGCATGGGCGGCCTGTCCACCCCGGCCTATCCACGCCTCGATGGCCTGGAGAACTTCCAGGGCAAGGTCTTCCATTCCCAGCAGTGGGACCATGACTACGACCTCAAGGGCAAGCGCGTGGCGGTGATCGGCACCGGCGCCTCGGCGATCCAGTTCGTCCCGGAGATCCAGCCGCTGGTGGCCGCGCTCGATCTCTACCAGCGCACTCCGCCATGGATCCTGCCCAAACCCGACCGGGCAATCAGCGAAACCGAGCGCCGCCGCTTCCGGCGCTTCCCGCTGGTGCAGAAGCTCTGGCGCGGCGGCCTCTACAGCCTGCTCGAAGGGCGGGTGCTGGGCTTCACCTTCGCCCCGCAGGTGATGAAGCTGGTGCAGCGCCTGGCGATCCGCCACATCCACAAGCAGATCAAGGATCCGGAACTGCGCCGCAAGGTCACGCCGGACTACACCATCGGCTGCAAGCGCATCCTCATGTCGCACAACTACTACCCGGCCCTGGCGGCCGCCAACTCCACGGTGATCACCGAAGGCATCCGCGCCGTCACCGCCAACGGAATCGTCGACGGCAACGGCCGGGAGCGCGAGGTCGACGCGATCATCTTCGGTACCGGCTTCACCGCCAACGATCCGATCCCCCGCGGAGTGGTCTTCGGTCGCGACGGCCGCGACCTGCTGGACAGCTGGACCAAGGGCCCGGAAGCCTACAAGGGCACTACCACCGCCGGCTTCCCCAACCTGTTCTTCCTGATGGGACCGAACACCGGCCTCGGCCACAACTCGATGGTCTACATGATCGAGTCGCAGATCGCCTACGTCCTCGATGCGCTGAAGCTGATGAAGCGCCGCGAACTGCTCAGTCTCGAGGTCAAGGCCCCGGTGCAGGAACGCTACAACGAATACCTCCAGCGCAAGCTGGACCGCAGCGTCTGGAGCGTGGGCGGTTGCAAGAGCTGGTACCTGCATCCGGTCAGCGGCCGCAACTGCACCCTGTGGCCGGGATTCACCTGGCGCTTCCGTGCCCTGACCCGGCAGTTCGACGCCTCCGCCTACCACCTCACCACGACACCGCTCGCCGCCCTGAGCAACGAAGCCCGCCAACAGGCCGAAGGGGTACCCGCATGAAGTCGTTCGAAAACAAAGTCGCCGCCATCACCGGCGCAGGCTCGGGCATCGGTCGCGCCCTGGCCGTGGAGCTGGGCAGGCAGGGTTGTCACCTGGCCCTGGCCGACGTCAATGCCGCAGCTCTCGAGGAGACCCGCCAATTGCTCGCCAGCAGCGGGGTACGCGTCTCCACCGCGGTCGTCGACGTGGCCGACCGCGAGCAGGTGCAGGCCTGGGCCGACAAGGCGGCCAGCGAACATGGCCGGGTGAACCTGATCTTCAACAACGCGGGCGTCGCCCACGCCGGTACCGTGGAAGGCAGCGACTACTCGGAATACGAGTGGATCATGAACATCAACTTCTGGGGCGTGGTGAACGGCACCAAGGCGTTCCTTCCGCACCTGAAGGCCTCCGGCAACGGCCACGTGGTCAATGTCTCCAGCGTCTTCGGGCTGTTCGCCCAGCCCGGCATGAGCGCCTACAACGCCACCAAGTACGCGGTGCGTGGCTTCACCGAGTCGTTGCGCCAGGAACTGGACATGGAGGACTCCGGCGTCTCCGCCAGTTGCGTGCATCCCGGCGGGATCAGGACCAACATCGCCAAGACCGCGCGAATGAACGAGAGCATGGCCAAGGTCACCGGCCAGGCTGCCGACAAGGCTCGCCAGCAATTCAACGACCAGTTGCTGCGGACCACCCCGGAGAAGGCCGCCCAGGTCATCCTGCGCGGCGTGCAGCGCGACAGCCGGCGCATCCTGATCGGCGCCGACGCCCACGCGATCGACGTGATGCTGCGCCTGGCGCCAGTGCTCTACCAGCGCGTGGTCACCGCCAGCATGCGCCTGGCAGCGCGCTTCGCGCCGCGCCCGAAGAGCCCCCAGGGCGCCCGCGAAGCCAGCGAGTGAACAGGCCCACCGGGTAGCCGCTAGGCTGCCCGGCACGTCATACTCGACGGCCAGTCTCCAGGGTACGGCCGTCATGAACCCTCCCCTTCCTCACTTCCGCTACCATCCCGAACCGCTCGCCAGCGGCAGCATCGAGGCTTCCGCCACCACCTGCCAGTGCTGTGGCAAGGCTCGTGGCTACGTCTACACCGGTTCGCCCTATTCCCGCCACGAGTTGCCGCCCGGCAGCCTTTGCCCCTGGTGCATAGCCGACGGCAGCGCGGCCGCGCGCTACGAAGCGAGCTTTTCCGACGACTATCCGCTGCTCGACGCCGGCGTCGCCGAGGATATAGTCACCGAAGTCTGCGAGCGCACGCCCGGCTACACCTCCTGGCAGCAGGAGCGCTGGCTGGTTTGCTGCGAGGATGCCTGCGCCTTTCGCGGCGACGCGGGGCGTGAGGAAATCGGGCAACTGGGAGCCGAGGGCCTGGCGCAGCGCTTCGCCGATTTCGCCTGGCCGGCTATCACCTGGCAACGCCTCGTCGACGCCTATACGCCCGGCGGCAATCCGGCCATCTACCGCTTCGACTGCCTGCACTGTGGCCAGGCGCATTACGACCTGGACTTCACCTGATAGAACGCGGCCCTACAACCCCATCTGCTTGCCGATGATCTCGTTCATGATTTCCCGCGAACCGCCGCCGATGGAGAGAATCCGGTTGTCGCGATACAGCCGCTCCACTAGGCTTTCGCGCATGTAGCCCATGCCGCCGAGCACCTGCACGGCATCATAGGTCAGGCGATCGGCGACATCGGTGGCGAAGTTCTTGGCCATCGAGATCTCCTTGATCACGCTCTTGCCGGCAGCCATCTTCGCTGCCTGGCGATAGGTGAACTCGCGGGAAACCTCCAGTTGCGTGGCCATTTCCGCGAGACGATGGCGCAGCACCTGGAACTTGCCGATCGGCTTGCCGAACGCTTCTCGCTCGCGCGCCCAGCGCAGCGACTCCTCCAGAGCCAGTTGCGCGGTCATGTTGGCCATCACCGCCAGGGCCAGGCGCTCGCTCTGGAAATTGGCCATGATGCAGGCGAAGCCAGCGTTCTCCACGCCGATCAGGTTTTCCGCAGGCACCCGGCAGTCGTCGAAAAACAGTTCGGCGGTATCCGACGCCCACCAGCCCATCTTCTTCAGCTTGCGTCCGACACTGAACCCGGCAGTGCCCTTCTCCACCAGCAGCAGGCTGATGCCGGCGAAACCCTCGCCGCCGGTACGCACCGCGACCGTGTAGTAGTCCGCGCGCACGCCGCTGGTGATGAAGGTCTTGCTGCCGCTGACGCGATAGTGATCGCCATCGCGCACCGCACGGGTCTTCAGGTTGGCCACGTCGGAGCCGCCAGAGGGCTCGGTGACCGCCAGGGCCATGATCTTCTCGCCGCGCAGCACCGCCGGCACCACCCGCTCGCGCACCTCGGGACGGGCCCACTTGACCACCGGGGGCAAGCCGATATCCAGCGATCCCAACCCGGCGACCAGGCCACCGGAACCGCAGCGCATGAGTTCTTCGCTGGCCGCCACCTTGGCGAACAGATCGCCTTCGCAACTGCCGCCGTAGGCTTCCGGGTAGCCGATGCCGAGGATCCCGGCCGCGCCGGCCTTGAGATAGAGTTCACGGGGAAATTCCTCGGCCTCCTCCCATTCATCGATGTGCGGCAACACCTCGCGCTCGACGAAACGGCGCACCGAATCCCGGATCAGTTGATGGGACTCGTCGAAGTACTGCTGGAAGTCAGTCATGGCCGGGCTCCTGATGGGAGCCTCAGAACTTACCTAGCGCTTGCTTGGTTTTCAATACGGGAAACTGGCCATCGGCGAGGGCGTATAGGCCGCCCTTCCTACGGACACGGGAGGCACAGAGCTCAGGAGATCGGCCGCCGTCCGGCCAGGGCGTGGGCCAAGGTGCCGCCATCGACCAGCTCCAGCTCGCCACCCAGCGGCACGCCATGGGCGATACGCGACAAGGTCAGGCCGCGGCCGGCCAGTAGCTGGGCGATATAGTGGGCGGTGGCCTCGCCTTCGACGGTGGGGTTGGTGGCGAGGATCACCTCGCTGAAGGCTCCGTCCCTGATCCGCGCTTCCAGTTCGGGAATCCCGATCGCCTCCGGCCCCAGGCCGTCGAGCGGCGACAGGTGTCCCTTGAGCACGAAATAGCGGCCGCGGTAGCCGGTCTGCTCCACCGCGAATACGTCCAGCGGGCCTTCCACCACGCAGAGCAGCGAGTCGTCGCGTCGCGGGTCGGCGCACTGCGGGCACAGCTCCTCCTCGCTGAGGGTCCGGCACTGCCGGCAATGACCGACCCCTTCCATCGCGGCGGTCAACGCCTGGGCCAGCTTCAGGCCGCCGCTGCGATCGCGCTCCAGCAGCATCAGCGCCATGCGCTGGGCCGACTTCTGCCCGACACCGGGAAGAATGCGCAGGGACTCGATCAGTTGGCGGATCAGCGGGCTGAAACTCATGCAGGACTCGTCAGATAGAGGGAGGGGAATGGCTGCCGGGCGCCGTCCTAAGAAGGCGGACCCGGCACGAACGCAGAATCAGAAGGGCATCTTGAAGCCGGGCGGCAGTTGCATGCCCGAGGTGAAGCCGGACATCTTTTCCTGGTTGTTCTGCTCGATCTTGCGCACCGCATCGTTGACCGCGGCGGCGATCAGGTCTTCGAGGATTTCCTTGTCTTCCTGCATCAGGCTGTCGTCCAGGCTGACGCGCTTGACGTCGTGGCGCCCGGTCATCACCACGCTGACCAGACCGGCGCCGGATTGCCCGGTCACTTCCGCGTTGGCCAGCTCTTCCTGCATCTTCTGCATCTTTTCCTGCATCTGCTGCGCCTGCTTCATCAGGCCGGCCATGCCACCTTTCATCATGTTCTTCACCTCGAATGTCGTCTTGTTGCGTGCGCCAAGCGCCGGTCAGGCCTTGGCTTCCAAAGGTTCGATGGTACCGTCACGGACCACCGCGGCGAACTGCTCGCGCAACTGCCGGACCAACGGGTCGGCATCGATCGATGCCTCGGCCGCCCGCTGGCGCTCGGCACGCCGGCGTGCCGCTGCCTGGGCCGGGGTCTCCTGCTCAGGCTTCTGCAGGGTCACCTCCAGTTTGAGGGTGCGCCCCAGGTGCTGGTTCAGCGCATCGTTCAGCCGCCGCTGCTGGGTGGCGTTGAACAGCGCGCTCTGGCCCGGATCGAGATGCAGATGCCAGTGGTCGCCGTCGGCAGCTACCAGCGTACAGTTGGCAGCGATGCTCGCGGTCAGGCCGCCGAGGCCGAGCCGCGGGAACAGCTCCAGCCACTCCGCGGCCAGGCCGGTGGCCGGCTTCGCCGCCGGCAGCGGCTCCTCCACCACGACCACGTCAGGCTCGGGCGCGGCATCCAGGTAGGCCAGGGTATCCATGTCGACTTCGTAGTAGTCGTCCGCGGGCGGTGGCTCGTCGTCCTGCTCGTCCTGCTCGTCAGGTGCTACCGGCAACGCAGCCGGCAGGGCTTCCAGAACGGTTTCCACCACCGCCTCGACCGCCACTGCCGGAGGGGCCGAGGGAGCCTCCACGGCTAGCGGCTCGGGCTCGGGCTCGGGCTCGGGCTCGGGCTCGGGCTCGGGCTCGGGCTCGGGCTCGGGCTCGGGCTCGGGCTCGGGCTCGGCAGCGAGGCTCGGCGCCGGCTCTTCCCAGGGCAAGTCGACGACCTCTGCCGCGGCGGCGGGCTCTTCGACAACCGCTTCCGCGACGCGTGCCTCGACCGCCGCCGGCGGCGCGGATGGCGCTGCCGGCGGGGCAGCCGGGGCTTCGACGGGCGCAGCCACGACAGGCGCGGGAGCAACGGCAGCGACCGGCGCAGGCGAGGCCGCGCCGGCCACGGGGGAGTTGGCGGGATCAGTCGTGGCCTTGCTGATCCCCAGGTCCTTTAGCGGCGTCCTCGGCGCGCCGTCGGCGTCCGCCGGGCGGAACGCGAGCATCCGCAGCAACACCATCTCGAAGCCGCTACGCGGATCGGGCGCCAGCGGCAGGTCGCGGCGGCCGATCAGGCCCATCTGGTAATAGAACTGTACGTCTTCCGCCGGCAACGCCTGGGCCAGGGCCAGCACCCGCTCGCGGTCGCCCTGGCCATTGTCGATCGCTTCCGGCAGGGCCTGGGCGATCGCGACGCGGTGCAGCACGTTGAGTATTTCGGCAAGCACGCCGCCCCAGTCCGGCCCCTGCTCGGCCAGGTGGCGCACCGCTTCGAGCAGGGCGCGCGCATCGCCCTCCAGCAAGGCCTGGAGCACGCCATAGACCTGGCCGTGATCGAGGGTACCGAGCATCGCCCGCACGTCTGCGGCCAGCACCTTGCCCTCGCCGAAGGCGATGGCCTGGTCGGTCAGGCTCATGGCGTCACGCATCGAGCCGTCGGCGGCGCGCCCGAGCAACCACAGGGCGTCATCCTCGAAGGGCACGTTCTCGGCTCCGAGCACGTGGGTCAGGTGCTCGACCACCCGCTCCGGCGGCATGTTCTTCAGGGAGAACTGCAGACAGCGCGAGAGGATGGTCACCGGCAACTTCTGCGGGTCGGTGGTGGCCAGCAGGAACTTGACGTGCGGCGGCGGCTCCTCGAGGGTCTTGAGCAGCGCATTGAAACTGTGCGACGAGAGCATGTGCACTTCGTCGATCAGGTAGACCTTGTAGCGTCCGCGGGTCGGCGAGTACTGCACGTTGTCGAGCAGCTCGCGGGTATCCTCGACCTTGGTCCGGCTCGCGGCGTCCACTTCGATCAGGTCGACGAAGCGGCCTTCGTCGATTTCGCGACAGACCGAGCATTCGCCGCACGGCGTGGAGCTGACCCCGGTCTCGCAGTTCAGGCACTTGGCCAGGATCCGCGCGATGGTGGTCTTGCCGACCCCGCGGGTACCGGTGAACAGGTAGGCATGGTGCAGCCGCTGGTTGTCCAGGGCGTTGATCAGAGCCTTGAGCACATGGGTCTGGCCGACCATTTCACGGAAGGAACGGGGACGCCATTTACGCGCAAGAACTTGATAACTCATCGAAAACCGTCGCAGAAGGGAAACACAAGTCGGCCAATGCTAGCGCAATTTACCCCTTCTGCGCTCGCCGACTTGGCAAACTGCGTGCTAAGAATTCCCCTGGCCCTTCAGCAGCCCTCGTCGGTGGCAATGACTCTACCTTCCCTGACATCGTTCATGCCTCATTTCGGCGCACCGGCGCTGCTCCTGCTGCAGTTGCTCGCGGCCCTGCCAGCGACGGCCGCGGAGACCGACGCGACGCCATTGCGCTTCTCGGTGATGGAAAGCTGGAGCATGCCGTTGGTCCGCCTGCAACGGGGCCAGCCGATCGACGGCATCGTCTACGACATCACCCGCTCCCTTGCCCGGCAGGTCGGCCGCAAGGCGCTCTACCACCCCTACCCGCGCGGGCGCATCGAGCAGGCGATGAACGCTGGCGAAATCGATGTCCGCTGCTACATCAGCCCCGCCTGGCTCAGCCACGACTTCCCCGGCTATCGCTGGAGCGTCGCGCTGCTGGTGCAACGCGACATCCTGGTCGCCCGCGAAGGCTTCGCGCCGATTCCCGAGGCGCTGCCGGCCCAGCGTATCGGTACCGTCCTCGGCTACAGCTATCCGCGCTTGCAAGCGCTGTTCGACATCGGCCGACTGCGCCGCGACGATGCGCGCACCCAGGACCTGGTGCTGGAAAAGCTGCGCGCCGGCCGCTACCGCTACGCGGTCAGCCATCAACTGTCGCTGCACTGGAGCAACCGCCAGGCGCCGGGGCAGCCGCCACTCCAGGAAGCCGCGCAGCTCGAGGAAACGGCAGTGAGCTGCCTGGTGCGGGATTCCGCGGAGGTTCCGGTGGAAGCGATACTGAAGACGTTCGAGGAAATGAAGCGCAGCGGAGAGATCGAGGAGATACTGCAGCGCTACCGATAAGAGCGTCGACGGCCTGCGAAAAATGGCGGGCCTGAAATGGAGGCGGCCCCGCCAGCCACACCCCGGCACACGATGTTCCCGCTGTGGCTGCTTCCTTCCGGACCTGACCAGGTTGACGGGTAATCGTTGCGGGGGGACCGACAGGGCCACCATTGCAGCCTACCCTCGGGTAGGCCGCGCCATTCTACCGGCTTGCGCGTAAGTTACAACCACTTCAAGCACTTACGTTTGCAATCCATTTCGCGAAAGCGGTTCATTGCTGCTGGATCAGACCCTCCGGCGGCGGCTGGGTCGATACGCTCAGCTCAGTATCGACATACAGGTCCAGGGTGCCCCAGCCCGGCTTGGTGCTGAACGACGCATACTTCTCCTCACCGCGATGGAAGGAGAAGGCGATCCGGTAATCGCTGCCGCCGAACAGCTTCACCGGAAACTCGCGGACCTGGCCGGGCCGGATCTCCCCGGAGAAGGTTTCCACGCCCTGCTCCTTGTAGCTGTAGGCGATCGGCGCCGAAGCCTGGCCACTGTAATGCAGCAGGATGCGCGGCCGCTCGCTCCAACCCACGTAGGCGCCGAACAGCACCACCAATGCGAGCACGCCCAGCAACCGCTGCTTTCTTGCCTTGTCCATCGTTAACTCCAGTCTTCGGAAATCTTTCGCAGCAGCGCCGCCGCTTCAGCGGGCGACGCCGTGCTCGTCGAACAGTTTCAGCAGGCCGTCTTCGTCGAGCACCTTCACGCCCAGCTCGTTGGCCTTGGCCAGCTTCGAGCCGGCGCCGGGCCCGGCGACCACGCAGTGGGTCTTGGCCGACACCGAGCCGGCCACCTTGGCGCCGAGCCCTTCCAGCTTGTCCTTGGCCACGTCCCGGCTCATCGCCTCCAAGGTGCCGGTCAGCACCCAGGTCTGCCCGGCCAGAGGCAGGCCTTCGACCGCCTTGCGCTCGCTCTGCCAATGCATGCCGAACTCACGCAACTGCGCCTCGATGGCCAGGGCACGCTGCACGTTGGCCGGCTCGTCGAAGAAATCGCGCAGGCTTTTCGCCGCTCGCTCGGGCAGACGCTCCACCTGGCGTAGATCGAGCCAGTCGGCGCGGATGATGCCGTCGAGCGAACCGAAGCGGCTGGCCAGCTTTTCCGCGCCGGTGGCGGCGATGAAGGGAATGTTCAGCTTGTCGATGAAACCGGCCAGCGAGGCACAGGCGGCGAACTCCGCGGCGACCTCGCCCTCTTCCTGCAACTGCACGCCATGTTCGGCATCGCGCAACTGGGCGATCACCTGGCGGTTGTGCTCGTCGGCGAAGAAGTTGTGGATCTCGTAGGCTACCTCGGCGCCGACGTCCGGCAGGTAGGTCAACACTTCCGGGAGCGCCTTGCCGATCCGCTCGAGCGAACCCAGCGAACGCGCCAGCAGCTTGGCGGTTTCCTCGCCGACGTCGGGAATCCCCAGAGCGAAGATGAAGCGCGCCAGCGAAGGCTTGCGGCTATCGGCGATGGCCGCAAGCAGGTTGTTGGTGGACAGCTCGGCGAACCCTTCCAGCTCGAACACCTGTTCATAGGTCAGGGTATAGAGATCCGCCGGCGAGGCGACCAGCCCGCGATCCACCAGTTGCTCGACGATCTTGTCGCCAAGACCGTCGATGTCCATTGCCCGGCGCGATACGAAATGGATGATCGCCTGCTTCAACTGCGCCTGACAGGAGAGGCGGCCGACGCAGCGATAGATGGCGCCCTCGCTGATCGACTCCTTGCCCTTGCTGCGCTTGACCAACTGGGTCCGCTCCACGGCCGAGCCGCAGACCGGGCAATGCTCGGGCACCTCGATAGCCTGCGCATCCGCCGGGCGGCGCTCGAGCACCACCTGCATGACCTGCGGAATCACATCGCCAGCACGGCGGATCACCACCGTATCGCCGATGCGCAGGCCCAGGCGGGCGACTTCATCCATGTTGTGCAGGGTCGCATTGGACACCGTGACGCCGGCCACCTGCACCGGCTTGAGGCGTGCCACCGGGGTCACGGCGCCGGTGCGGCCGACCTGGAACTCGACACCCAGCAGCTCGGTCAGCTCCTCGCGCGCGGGGAACTTGTGGGCGATCGCCCAACGCGGCTCGCGCGCGCGGAAGCCCAGTTCGCGCTGGAAGGCGATGCGGTTGACCTTGAACACCACGCCGTCGATCTCGTAGGCCAGCGCATCGCGTCGGCGACCGATGTCGTCGTAGTAGTCGCGGCAGGCCTGGGCGCCCTTGACCAGGCGCAGCTCGCGACTGATGGGGATACCCCAGCCGCGGAACGCCTCGAGGATGCCCACCTGGGTGTCCGGCAGCGTCCCGCTGACCTGGCCGAAGCCGTAGGCACAGAACTCCAGCGGGCGACTGGCGGTGATCTTCGAATCCAGCTGGCGCAGGCTGCCGGCCGCCGCGTTGCGCGGGTTGGCGAAGGTCTTGCCGCCGGTTTCCACGGCCTTGGCGTTGAGCGCCTCGAAACCGGCCTTGGACATGAACACCTCGCCGCGCACTTCGAGGATCTCCGGCCAGCCTTCGCCGTGCAGCTTCAGCGGTACGTTGCGAATGGTGCGTACGTTGCTGGTGATGTCCTCGCCGGTGCTGCCATCGCCGCGGGTGGCGCCGCGCACCAACTGGCCGCGTTCGTAGAGCAGGCTGACGGCCAGGCCGTCCAGCTTCGGCTCGCAACTGTACTCGACCTCCGCGCCACCGCCGAGCAGGTCGCCGCCAGGCAACAGGTCGGCCAGTCCTTCGCGTACGCGGCGGTCGAAGTCCAGCAGGTCCTGCTCCTCGAAAGCGTTGCCGAGGCTGAGCATGGGGATCTCATGGCGCACTTCGCCGAACGCCGAGGCCGGCGTGCCGCTGACCCGCTGGGTCGGCGAGTCGGGCGTCAGCAGTTGCGGGTACTCGGTCTCCAGCGCCTGCAACTCGCGGAACAGGCGATCGTATTCGGCGTCGGGAATGCTCGGTTCGTCGAGCACGTAGTAACGGTAGTTGTGGGTGTCCAGTTCGGTTCGCAGTTGCGCGATGCGTTCGGCGGCAGCCTGGGTGTCGGTCATGGTGGGAGTCCGTGAAACGAAAAGAGCAGCCTCGGCTGCTCTATAGAGTAGTTCGCCCCCTCCCGTACGAAGAAAGGGGCTGTGGCCGGATCAGCGCTTCTGCATCAGGCTGCGACGCTCATGGTCGATGATGCGCTGGCGGTAGTGCTCGATGGTCTGGGCGGTCAACACGCTGCGCTGCTCGTCCTTCAGCTCGCCGTTCAGCTCGTGGGCCAGCTTGCGCGCGGCGGCAACCATCACGTCGAAGGCCTGCTTCGGATGGCGCGGCCCCGGCAGACCGAGGAAGAAGCTCACGGCGCGGGTGCTGAAGTTGTCGATGTCGTCCAGGTCGAAAGTGCCCGGTTTCACCGCATTGGCCATGGAGAACAGGATCTCGCCATTGCCGGCCATGCTTTCGTGGCGATGGAAGATGTCCATGTCGCCGAAGCGCAGGCCGCTCTCGAGGATGTTCTGCAACAATGCCGGCCCCTTGAAGCCGCTTTCGTCGCGGGCGATGACGTTGATGATCAGCACCTCGTCGACCGGGGCAGGTTCGGCAGCAACCGCAGGGGCTTTCTCCCGCTCTTTCTCCTTGCGGCCCTTCGACTTGCCCTTGCGCGGCTCCACCGTCTCGGCGGCATCGCTCGGGTCCGCCTCCAGGGCCAGCCCCTCGTCGAGGTCCAGATCGCCCTGGCGCGGCTCTTCCTGGCGCTTGCCGCCCTTGCGCTCCTTGGTTTCGCGGGCACTGACGCTGGGCAGGTCCTGTTCGTCGAAGGACGGCTCGCGATGCTCGACCACCCGCGCCGGCCCCAGCAGTTCAGCCGAGTCGCCGTCGTCGTCCGGCAGATTGGCGAAACTGCGGTCGAGCTTGAACTTCAACTTGCCCTTGCCGCCCCGCATCCGCCGCCAACCGTCGAAGAGAATGCCGGCGATCACGATAAGCCCGATAACGATAAGCCATTCGCGCAGACCGATATCCATGTAATTCCGTAGCCCCTAGTGAAAATGGTGAATAAAAAAATGAAAAAAGGACGTCCCGTCCCTTGAAACGTGGAGCCAACCTTGTTCTGACAGAACTTTCCCACGCGATACAAAAAGTGGCCATTAAACTAACATGCCCATGCACAAGTTTACACTGCCTGACACTCAGGCTTCAGCCAATGCGACCGCCTCTTCCACGTCAACTGCAACAAGCCGTGAACAGCCCGGCTCATGCATGGTCACGCCCATCAACTGATCGGCCATTTCCATGGCGATCTTGTTGTGGGTGATATAGATGAACTGCACCTTTTCCGACATCTCCTTCACCAATCGCGCATAACGTCCGACGTTGGCATCGTCCAATGGCGCATCGACTTCGTCGAGCATGCAGAACGGCGCCGGGTTCAACTGGAAGATGGCGAATACCAGCGCCAGCGCGGTCAGCGCCTTTTCCCCGCCGGACAACAAGTGGATGGTGCTGTTCTTCTTGCCCGGCGGGCGCGCCATGATCGCCACACCGGTATCGAGTAAATCTTCGCCGGTAAGTTCCAGATATGCCGTACCGCCGCCGAATACCTTCGGGAACAATGCCTGAAGGCCAGCATTGATCTGGTCGAAGGTTTCCTTGAAGCGATTGCGGGTTTCCCGGTCGATCTTGCGGATGACGTTTTCCAGCGTCTCCAGCGCTTCGGCCAGGTCGTCGTTCTGCGAGTCCAGGTAGCGCTTGCGCTCGGACTGCTGCTGGTACTCCTCGATCGCCGCCAGGTTGATCGGCCCCAGACGCTGGATGCGCGCCGCGAGACTCTCGAGACGCTCCTCCCATTCGCGTTCACTGGCATCCAGGGGCAGGTTGGCCAGTACCGTATGCAGGTCGTAGCCGTCTTCGGCGAGCTGCTCCTGCAAGGCTTTGCGCCGCACCACCAGCCCCTGCCACTCCAGGCGCTGCTGCTCCAGCTGGCCACGCAGCAGTTGCGATTGCTGCTCGGCCTGGCCGCGGCGCTTCTCCACCTCGCGCAGTTCGCGATCGGCGTCTTCCAGGGCCAGCCGCGCCTGCTTGAGTTCGTCCTCGACGGCCATCCGTCGCTCCAGCAACTCCTCGAGCTTCATGCGCAGCTCTTCCAGCGGCGCCGCACCCTCCTCCAGATTGAGGTTGAGCTGTTCGCAACGCTCGTTGAGGCGCGCCGACTGCTGGTCGAGGCGCTCCAGAGCCTGCTGGGTGGAATTGTGCTGCGCCCTCAGCGAGCCGACCCGCACCGCCAGTTGGTGCGCATGGTCCTTGTGGGTACGGGCATCCTGGCGAATCCGGTCGAGCCGTTCGCGCAGGGCGTCACGCTCCGCCAGCAGGGTTTCCCGGCGCTCGGTGTCCAGCGCCATGCTATCCAGCGCTTCCTGCAGGGTCAGGCGCGCCTCGCTCAGTTGCTCCTGTTCCAGCGCGCGCTGCTCGGCCAGTTCCGCCACTTCTTCGTCGAGACGGCGGCGACGCAGTACCAGTTGCTCGACCTTGGCCTGCTGCGCGGACAACTGCGCCTTCAGCTCGCCGTGCCGGCGCCCCTCCTCCTGGACCTGGCGCCGCACCTGCTCGCGCGCGCCTTCCAGCTCGCGCTGCTCGTCGCGGGCCGCAGCCAGACGCTCCTCGCCCTCGGCGACGCGGGTTTCCAGGACCTCGCGCCGTTCCTGCAACGCCTCCAGTTCCTGGGCGCGGGCGAGCATGCCGCCTTGGGCCTCGTCGCTGCGCCGGACCCGCAGGAAGTGCCGGCCGACCCAGTAGCCATCGCGACTGATCAGGCTCTCGCCGTCGTCCAGGGCGCCGCGCTGGGCGAGCGCCTGTTCCAGGGTCTCCACCGGTTTCACCCGGGCCAACCAGGGACTCAGGTCGGCGTCGGCGCGGACCTTGTCCAGCAGCGAACCGGCCGCCGTCGCGGCTCCGCGAGCGGGGCTGAGCAGGCGCAGCTCGCCCTTGCCGAAGCCGGCCAGGGCGAGCCCGTCGAAGCCGTCCAGCAAGACCGCCTGCAGATCCGCGCCGAGCACGGTCTCCACCGCCAGCTCCCAACCCGGCTCGACACGCAAGCCTTCGGCGAGGCGCGGACGTTGTTCCAGGCCCTGCTCGCGCAACCACTCCAAGGCGCCCTGTCCGGGATCGAGAGCGGCCTGCTGCAGGGCCTCCAGCGAAGCGATGCGCCCGTTCAGGCGCTGCAACTCGCCCTGCGCCTGGTGCTGTTCGGCGGCCAGCTGCTGCAATTCCTGGCGCAATTGTTCGAGTCGCTCGGCTTGGCCCTGCTCCTGCAATTGCAGTTCTTCCAGGGCCAGTTCGGCGATCGCCACCTGTTCGTTGAGTTCGAGGATCGCCGCGTCCTCGGGGTCGGCCGCCAACTGGCCACGCTCCTCCTGCAGGCGCCGCTCGCGATCCTGCAGGCGCTCCAGGCTCTGCTCCAGGTGCTGGATGCGCGACTGCTGCACCTCGGCCTGGCGGCGGGGTTCGGCGCTCTGCTGGTTGAAGGCATCCCACTGCTGCTGCCAGGCCTGCATGCCCTGCTCGGCCTGTTCCAGGGCGATGCCCGCTTCTTCCGCGGCGGCCGCGCTGAGTTCCTGTTCCGGTGCGAGCATGGCCATTTCCTCGGCCAGGGTCGCGAGCAAGGTACGGTCGTGCCCGAGGTGCGATTCGGTTTCCTGGCGGGTCCGTTCGGCTTCGCGCAAGTCGTCCTGCAACTGGCGCTGGCGCTGCTGGCCATGCTGGATGCTCTGCTCGACCCGGGCGATGTCGCCGCCGACCGAATAGAAGCGCGCCTGCACCTGGTTGAAGCGTTCGGACAACTCGTGATGGCCGTCGCGCAGCCGTTCGATGCCGGCATCGGCACCACGCTGCTCGGCCACCAGGGCCTCGAAGGCGATCTCCTGGTCGCCGATGACCCGCTCGCGCTGACCGACCTGCTCGTTCAGGTCGCGCCAGCGCACGGCACCCAGCTGGGCCTTGAGCTGGCGCTCCTCGGCCTTGTGTTCCTGGTATTTTTCCGCCGACTGGGCCTGCCGGTGCAGGCGTTCCAGTTGCCGCCCCAGCTCTTCGCGCAGGTCGGTGAGGCGTGCCAGGTTTTCCTGGGTCCGACGGATGCGGCTTTCGGTTTCGCGGCGGCGCTCCTTGTACTTGGAAATACCCGCGGCTTCCTCGATGAAGTTGCGCAGGTCTTCCGGACGCGCCTCGATCAGCTTGGAGATCATGCCCTGTTCGATGATCGAGTAGCTGCGCGGCCCCAGGCCGGTGCCGAGGAAGATGTCGGTGATGTCGCGCCGCCGGCACTTGGTGCCGTTGAGGAAATAGGTGTTCTGCCCGTCCCGCGAGACCCGCCGGCGAATGGATATCTCGGCGTACTGGGCGTATTCGCCCACCAGGGTGGTCTCGGCGTTGTCGAAGATCAGCTCGATGCTCGCCTGGCTCACCGGCTTGCGGGTATTCGAGCCGTTGAAGATGACGTCGGTCATCGACTCGCCGCGCAGGTTCTTCGCCGAGCTTTCGCCCATCACCCAGCGCACCGCGTCGATGATGTTCGACTTGCCGCAGCCGTTCGGCCCTACCACTGCCGCCATGTTGCTGGGGAAGTTCACCGTGGTCGGATCGACGAAGGACTTGAACCCCGCCAGCTTGATGCTCTTCAGGCGCATGCGTGCGCTCCCGCCAGGGTCGCCATCAGCGTTCGGCGAGCGCGGCCAGCACCAGCTGGCAGTTGTGGCGGCCGTATTCCAGCAGGACCTCGCGGATCCTCGCCTCGTCACGGGCGATCACCGCTTGCAGGAGCTGAGCAAAACTGCCGAGGAACTGGTTCATTTCCGCCTTGCGCCGTTCCAGCGCCAGGTGGTAGGCGCGACTCACCGCAGGCAGCAGGTTTTCGACGGTCTCCTGCAGGTAGGGATTGTTCGCGAAAGGAAAGGCCGCGCGCATGATGTCGAAGCTGGCCTCGACGAAGCCGTCGATATCGCTTTGCGCCAGGTTGTTCAGCAGGCGCTGCTGGATGGCCAGGAACGGTGCCAGCTCGGCTTCGCTGCGCCAGCGCCGGGCGACGCTTTCCGCCAGCAGGATGTAGAGCTGCACGATCAGCGCGTAGAGGCTTTCCACATGTTGCGGGGACAGTTCGGACACCTGGGCGCCGCGGCGCGGCAGGATATTCACCAGGTGGCGGCGTTCGAGAATCAGCAGCGCCTCGCGGACCGAGCCGCGACTGACGTTGAGGGTCTGGGTGACCTTCTGCTCCTGGATACGTTCCCGTTCCTTGAGTTCTCCCCGGATGATGCGTTCCGCGAGGTGGTGGGCGATCTGCTCTGCCAGGCTGTCCGGGGCCTTGAACGTCATGGTGATCCTTTTATCCAGGGGCGCGTTTTCCGGGGGTATATGGATGGGAAGTGTAACACAGGGCGTTACCCCGCCGGCTTCCCGGCGAAGCGGCGGACAGAACGAAGGTTGGGATGGGGCAGGCCGGCCAAGGGAGGACAATTGTCAGACAATCTAACAAGATAAATACGAGGACTTCCCATGTTTGCCTCGCTTTCCTCTGCCTGGATGCTGCGTCTGAAAAAGTACGGCTACTGGATCTGGCTGATCGCGGTGCTCGGCATTCCGCTCAGCTACTGGTGGTCGCTCGGTAGCGACTATCCCAACGCCTGGCCCTGGCTGGTGATCAGCGTGGTGTTCGGGCTGATCCCGATCCTCGATGCCATCGTCGGCCGCGATCCAGCCAACCCCGAGGAAGCCAGCGAAGTGCCGGAGATGGAAGCACAGGGCTACTACCGCGTACTGTCCCTGGCCACCGTCCCGCTGTTGCTGGGCATGCTCGTCTGGTCCGGCTGGATCCTCGCCCACGAGACCCGCTGGGACTGGGTCGGCCAACTGGGCTGGATCCTGTCGGTGGGCACCGTGATGGGCGCCATCGGCATCACCGTCTCCCACGAACTGATCCACAAGGACCCGCAACTGGAACAGAACGCCGGCGGCCTGCTGCTGGCGGCGGTGTGCTATGCCGGCTTCAAGGTCGAACACGTGCGCGGCCACCATGTACACGTCTCGACCCCGGAAGATGCCTCGTCCTCGCGCTACGGCCAGAGCCTCTACTCGTTCCTCCCGCACGCCTACAAGCACAACTTCCTCAACGCCTGGCGCCTGGAGGCCGAGCGCCTGAAGCGCAAGGGCCTGCCGGCCCTGCACTGGCGCAACGAGCTGATCTGGTGGTACGCCATCAGCGCCCTCTTCCTGCTCGGCTTCAGCCTGGCCTTCGGCTGGCTGGGAGCGATCTTCTTCCTCGGCCAGTCGGTGATGGCCTTCACCCTGCTGGAGATCGTCAACTACGTCGAGCACTACGGCCTGCATCGGCGGCGTCTGGACAACGGCCGCTACGAACGCACCACGCCGGAACACTCGTGGAACAGCAATTTCCTCCTGACCAACCTGTTCCTTTTCCACCTGCAGCGCCATTCCGACCACCATGCCTACGCCAAGCGCCGCTACCAGGTGCTGCGCCACTACGACAGCAGCCCGCAACTGCCCAACGGCTACGCCGGGATGATCGTCCTCGCCCTGTTCCCGCCGCTCTGGCGCGCGGTGATGGACCCGAAGGTGCGCGCCTACTATGCCGGCGAGGAATACCAGCTTACCGACACCCAGCGCATCTGAGCGTCCCGCCCCTGGGAAACGGCACCTTCGGGTGCCGTTTTCGTTTATGGGGAAACTGACTGACCTACAGGTCAAAAAATTATTTGACTCAAAAGTCAGTTTTTTCTAGATTCGCCTCCATAGCTCCTACCGTGGAGCCCTGTGCGGAAACCGCCCCACTCCGGCCGGTTCTCCTGCAAGGCCTAGAATTCAATAACAAGAACCCGCCTGGAGGCACGCCTTGATCAGGTTCCTGCTCAACCGGGAGATCCGCGTCGAAGAACGCCTGGACCCCAACCTCACCGTCCTCGACTACCTGCGCCGGCACCTCGGCAAGACCGGCACCAAGGAAGGCTGCGCCTCCGGCGATTGCGGCGCCTGCACCGTGGTGGTCGGCGAACTGGTCACCGGCGAGGATGGTGCCGAACGCATCCGCTATCGCAGCCTGAACTCCTGCCTGACCTTCGTTTCCGCCCTCCACGGCAAGCAATTGATCACCGTCGAGGACCTCAAGCACCAGGACCGTCTGCACGACGTGCAGCAGGCGATGGTCGACTGCCATGGCTCGCAGTGCGGGTTCTGCACGCCGGGCTTCGTCATGTCGCTGTTCGCCCTGCAGAAGAACAGCGCCGGCGCCGATCCGGCCAAGGCCCACGAGGCGCTCGCCGGCAACCTCTGCCGCTGCACCGGCTACCGGCCGATCCTCGACGCCGCCGAGCAGGCCTGCTGCCACAAGCGCGCAGACCAGTTCGACGCCCGGGAAGCCGCCACCATCGAGCAATTGCGCGCCATCGCTCCGCGCGAAACCGCCGAGCTGAACAGCGGTGACCGGCGCTGCCTGCTGCCGCTCACCGTCGCCGACCTGGCCGACCTCTACGGCGCCAATCCGCAGGCACGCCTGCTGGCCGGCGGCACCGACCTGGCGCTGGAGGTCACCCAGTTCCATCGCGAACTGCCGGTGATGATCTATGTCGGCCACATCCGCGAAATGAAACGCATCGAAGTGGGCGTCAACTGCCTGGAAATCGGCGCCGCCACCCCGCTGACCGACTGCTACCAGGCGCTGGCCGCGGACTACCCGGACTTCGGCGAATTGCTGCAGCGTTTCGCGTCCCTGCAGATCCGCAACCAGGGCACCCTCGGCGGCAATATCGGCAACGCCTCGCCGATCGGCGACGCCCCGCCGCTGCTGATCGCCCTCGGCGCGAAGATCGTCCTGCGCCGCGGCGAACGGCGCCGCGAGCTGCCGCTGGAGGAGTACTTCCTCGACTACAAGGTCACCGCCCGCGAAGAAGGCGAGTTCATCGAGAAGATCCTCGTCCCGCGTGCCCGGCCCAGCCAGGCGTTCAAGGCCTACAAGGTCTCCAAGCGCATCGACGACGATATTTCCGCGGTCTGCGCCGCCATCAGCCTCGACCTGGAAGATGGCCGGATCGCCCGCGCCAGGGTCGCCTTCGGCGGCATGGCGGCGATTCCCAAGCGCGCCGCCGCCTGCGAAGCGGCGCTGCAAGGCGCGCGCCTGGAAGCCGCCAGCTTCGAACGCGCCGCCGCCGCCCTGGCGAACGACTTCACCCCGCTCAGCGACTTCCGCGCGAGCAAGGAATATCGCCTGCTGACCGCGCAGAACCTGCTGCGCAAATGCTTCCTGGAGCTGCACGCTCCCGCCGTCGAAACCCGGGTGACCGCCTATGTCTAACCATCGCAAGCCGCACAAGAGCCAGGAAGAGCTGGCCGACCTGTTCCGCGCCGAGCTGACCACCGGAGTCGGCCGCAGCGTCAAGCACGAAAGCGCCCCCAAGCACGTCAGCGGCGAGGCGATCTACATCGACGATCGCCTGGAGTTTCCCAACCAGTTGCACGTCTATGCGCGCCTGAGCGAGCGCGCCCACGCCCGCATCACCCGCCTCGACGTGACGCCCTGCTACCAGTTCCCCGGCGTCGCCATCGCCCTCACCGCCGCCGACGTTCCCGGCCAGCTGGACATCGGCCCGGTGGTGGCCGGCGACCCGCTGCTGGCCGATGGCAAGGTGGAGTATGTCGGACAGATGGTCCTGGCGGTCGCCGCCGACAGCCTGGAAACCGCGCGCAAGGCGGCCATGGCGGCGATCGTCGAGTACGAAGACCTGGAACCGGTGCTCGACGTGGTCGAGGCCCTGCGCAAGCGCCATTTCGTCCTCGACAGCCACCAGCACCGCATCGGCGATTCCGCCGCCGCGCTGGCCGGCGCGCCGCATCGCCTGCAAGGCACGCTGCACATCGGCGGCCAGGAGCATTTCTACCTGGAGACGCAGATTTCCTCGGTAATGCCCAGCGAAGACGGCGGCATGATCGTCTATTGCTCGACGCAGAACCCCACCGAAGTGCAGAAGCTGGTGGCCGAGGTCCTCGGGGTTTCCTTCAACCGCATCGTCATCGACATGCGCCGCATGGGCGGCGGCTTCGGCGGCAAGGAAACCCAGGCCGCGGCGCCGGCCTGCCTGTGCGCGGTGGTCGCCTACCACACCGGGCGTCCGGCGAAGATGCGCCTGCCGCGCATGGAGGACATGCAGATCACCGGCAAGCGTCACCCGTTCTACGTCGAATACGACGTCGGCTTCGACGACGATGGCCGCCTGCACGGCATCCAGATCGACCTGGCCGGCAATTGCGGCTATTCGCCGGACCTCTCCGGCTCGATCGTCGACCGCGCCATGTTCCACTCGGACAACGCCTACTTCCTCGGCAACGCCACCATCAACGGCCACCGTTGCAAGACCAACACCGCCTCGAACACCGCCTACCGCGGTTTCGGCGGGCCCCAGGGAATGGTCGCCATCGAGGAGATCATGGACGCCGTGGCCCGCAGCCTCGGCAAGGATCCGCTGGAGGTGCGCAAGCTCAACTACTACGGCAAGGACGAGCGCAACGTCACCCATTACCACCAGACCGTCGAGCACAACCTGCTGGCGGAGATGACCGCCGAGCTGGAAGCGAGCAGCGAGTACGCCCGCCGCCGCGAGGAAATCCGTGCGTTCAATGCCGCCAGCCCGGTCCTGAAGAAAGGCCTGGCGCTGACCCCGGTGAAGTTCGGCATTTCGTTCACCGCGACCTTCCTCAACCAGGCAGGTGCGCTGATCCACATCTATACCGACGGCAGCATCCACCTGAACCATGGCGGCACCGAGATGGGCCAGGGCCTCAACACCAAGGTCGCCCAGGTGGTCGCCGAGGTCTTCCAGGTCGACGTGGAGCGCATCCAGATCACCGCCACCAATACCGACAAGGTACCCAATACCTCGCCCACCGCCGCCTCCTCGGGCACCGACCTGAACGGCAAGGCCGCGCAGAATGCCGCCGAAACCATCAAGCGGCGCCTGGTGGAGTTCGCCGCGCGGCACTGGAAGGTCAGCGAGGAAGACGTCGAGTTCCGCAACAACCAGGTGCGTATCCGCGAGCTGATCCTGCCGTTCGAGGAACTGGTCCAGCAGGCCTACTTCGGCCAGGTCTCGTTGTCCAGCACCGGCTTCTACCGCACGCCGAAGATCTTCTACGACCGCGAACAGGCCCGTGGCCGGCCCTTCTATTATTTCGCCTACGGCGCCGCCTGCTCGGAGGTGATAGTCGACACCCTCACCGGCGAATACCGCATGCTGCGCACCGACATCCTGCATGACGTCGGCGACTCGCTGAACCCGGCCATCGACATCGGCCAGGTTGAAGGCGGCTTCGTCCAGGGCATGGGCTGGCTGACCATGGAGGAACTGGCCTGGAACGCCAAGGGCAAGCTGATGACCAGCGGCCCGGCCAGCTACAAGATTCCCGCCGTCGCCGACATGCCGCTGGACCTGCGGGTGAAACTGCTGGAGAACCGCAAGAATCCGGAGCAGACCGTGTTCCATTCCAAGGCCGTGGGCGAGCCGCCGTTCATGCTCGGCATCTCGGTCTGGTGCGCGATCAAGGACGCCGTGGCCAGCCTCGCCGACTACCGCGCGCAACCCGCCATCGACGCGCCGGCGACGCCCGAGCGGGTGCTCTGGGGCGTGGAACAGATGCGCCGGTTGAAGACCGCCCAGGCGCAAGCGGCGGACGCCGCGGTCGAGCCGGCCTGAACCGCCGCGATCGGGAGGATGACGAGATGAACTGGATCAGCGCCCTGGCCGAGTTGCAGCGTAGCGGCGAACCTTGCGTCCTGGTGACCATCATCGAGGAGCGCGGCTCGACCCCGCGCAACGCCGGCTCGAAGATGGTGGTCAGCGCCGAGCGGCTCTACGACACCATCGGCGGCGGCCACCTGGAATACAGGGCCCAGGCCATTGCCCGGGAAATGCTCGCCGCGCGGACCCAGGACACCCGTCTGGAGCGCTTCAGCCTGGGCGCCAGTCTCGGCCAGTGCTGCGGCGGCGCCACGGTGCTGCTGTTCGAGCCGATGGGCCAGCCGCAGGCACACATCGCCGTGTTCGGCGCGGGCCACGTCGGTCGCGCCCTGGTACCCTTGCTCGCCAGCCTGCCCTGCCGGGTGCGCTGGATCGATTCGCGGGAACACGAATTTCCCGCGACCCTGCCCGACGGCGTGGAGAAAGTGGTGAACGACGAAGTGCTCGACGAGGTCGAGCGGATGCCGCCCGGCAGCCACTTCATCGTCATGACCCACAATCACCCGCTGGACCTGGAGCTTACCGCGGCGATCCTGGCGCGCAACGACTTCGCCTACTTCGGCCTGATCGGCTCGAAGACCAAGCGCGTCAAGTTCGAGCACCGCCTGCGCGAACGTGGCGTCGACGCCGAACGCCTGCAACGGATGCGCTGCCCGATGGGCCTGGAGCAGGTGAAAGGCAAGCTGCCGGCGGAGATCGCCATCTCCATCGCCGGCGAGGTGATCGCCACCTACAACGCCGCCTTCGGCCTGGAACGCAAGCAGGGGCCGTCGAGCGTCACCCGGCTGACCCCGGAGTCGCGCCGCGCCCACGAATCCTGAGCGGCCCCCCGCTCCCCCGCGTCCGCCGCCAGGCGGCGGACCTCCCACGAACCTTTTTTCGAGACTGCCATGACCCGCAACGCCAAAGCCTACCGCGCCGCCATCCTGCACAGCATCGCCGACCCCGCGGAGGTCGGCGTCGAACGCTCCTACGAATACTTCGAGGACGGCCTGTTGCTGGTGGAGGACGGCAAGGTCGCTCGCCTCGGTGACGCCGAAACCCTGCTCGGCGAGATCGGCGAGGTCGAGGTCTTCGAGTACCGCGACGCGCTGATCACCCCCGGCTTCATCGATACCCACATCCATTTCCCGCAGACCGGGATGATCGCCTCCTACGGCGAACAACTGCTGGACTGGCTGAACACCTATACCTTCCCCACCGAGCGCCAATTCGGTGACCAGGCCCATGCCGACCAGGTCGCCGAGATCTTCCTGCAGGAACTGCTGCGCAACGGCACCACCACCGCGCTGGTCTTCGGCAGCGTGCACCGGCAATCGGTGGAATCGCTGTTCGAGGCCGCCCGGCGCCTGGACCTGCGCCTGATCGCCGGCAAGGTGATGATGGACCGCAACGCGCCGGACTACCTGACCGACACCGCCGAGAGCAGCTACCGCGACAGCAAGGCGCTGATCGAGCGCTGGCACGGCCAGGGCCGTCTGCTCTACGCGGTGACCCCGCGCTTCGCCCCGACCAGCACCGCGGAACAGCTGGACATGGCGGCGCGGCTGCTGCGCGAGCATCCCGGCGTATACCTGCACACCCACCTGTCGGAGAACCTCAAGGAAATCGAGTGGGTGAAGGAGCTGTTCCCCGAGCGCAGCGGCTACCTGGACGTCTACGACCACCACGGCCTGCTCGGGCCGCGCTCGGTGTTCGCCCATGGCGTGCACCTGTGCGACGGCGAATGCCAGCGCCTGGCGGAGACTGGCTCGGCAGTGGCGTTCTGCCCGACCTCCAACCTGTTCCTCGGCAGCGGTCTGTTCGACCTGCCGAAGCTGGAGCGCTACAAGGTCAAGGTCGGCCTCGGCACCGATGTCGGCGCCGGCACCAGCTTCTCCCAGTTGCAGTCCCTGAACGAGGCGTACAAGGTCATGCAGTTGCAGGGCGCCCGCCTCGATCCGTTCAAGTCGCTCTACCTCGCCACCCTCGGCGGCGCCCGTGCGCTGGAGCTGGACGACCGGATCGGCAGCTTCGCCACCGGCAACGAGGCGGACTTCGTGGTCCTCGACTACCACGCCACCCCGCTGCTCTCCTACCGCCTGAGCCAGGCCGGCAGCCTGGCCGAACGGCTGTTCGCGCTGACCATCCTCGGCGACGACCGCACGGTGAAGGAAACCTTCGCCGCCGGTCGCTCGGTGCATCGCCGCGACTGACTCCCGGCGGAAACGAAAAAGCCCCGCATCGCGGGGCTTTTTCATGCTTCGGATCAGGCCGCCGAGTCGCTGTCGGCCTTGGCCCGGCGAGGCTTCTTCTTGCCGCCGAGGAGGTGCGAGAACACCGCGTGCAGGTCGCCGGAAGCGTTGTCGCTCTCCAGGTTGAGCTTGCTGTCGATATGCTCCATGTGGTGCATCATCAGGGTCACCGCGCGCTCCTTGTCGCCTTTCTCGATGGCGTCGAGGATCTCGTTGTGCTCGTCGAACGAGCAGTGCGAGCGACCGCCGCTTTCGTACTGGGCGATGATCAGCGAGGTCTGCGACACCAGGCTGCGCTGGAAACTCACCAGTGGAGCGTTGCGCGCCATCTCGGCGAGCTTCAGGTGGAACTCGCCGGACAGGCGGATGCCGGCGCCCCGATCGCCGCGGGCGAAGCTGGATTGTTCCTGCACCACCATCTCGCGCAACTCGGCCAGGCGCTCGGCGGTGGCGTTGTCGGTGGCCAGTTCGGTGATGGCGCGCTCGACGGTGCGGCGGGCGAAAAGGATCTGCCGGGCCTCGTCGATGCTCGGGCTGGCGACCACCGCGCCGCGGTTCGGCCGTAACAGCACCACCTGCTCGTGGGCCAGGCGCGAGAGGGCGCGGCGAATGATGGTGCGGCTGACGCCGAATATCTCGCCGAGCGCTTCCTCGCTCAGCTTGGTGCCGGGGGCCAGGCGTTGTTCGAGGATGGCGTCGAAGATGTGGGCGTAGACGATCTCGTCCTGGGTACCGCTGCGGGCAGCCTTGCCGGTGCGCGGCGGCTTCCTGATGTGTTGCAACTGATCGGTCATCGGTCTCGAACCTTGTGCGTCCGGCTTGTGGCCTGGGCTGATCCTCGCTCACGGGCGTGGGTGAGGCACGCCGGCGGCTGATAGCGAAATAGTGTACACAAGCAGCGGCATCCGGCGCACCACCCCTTTCCGCCCCTCGTTCCGAGCGCGCGGCACCGCCCGGAAGGACGCGTGACGGAAAGCTGATAAAAATGTGGCGAAACACCCTCAAACATTCTTTGACCTTTTTGTATACAAAGGCATAATCGCTCGCACGAGTTCTTGACCCAAAGGTCAGAAAATCGTGCCCTCACATCACCTTCGAGCCGCGTCAGGGACCTGGTAACCAACCGGCCCGCAGGACCTAACAACAAGAGCGATGAGGAGTACCTGCTGTGGAAAGCACCAAACAAGAAGAACAAGGGATCTACGCTGCGACACCGCCCGCCACCGGCCTGCTCGAACGCCTGTTCAAGCTCCGCCAGCATGGTACGACGGTCAGGACCGAGCTGGCGGCCGGGCTGACCACCTTCATCACCATGGCCTACATCATCTTCGTCAATCCCAACATCATGGCCGACGCCGGCATCGACCACGGCGCGGCGTTCGTCGCCACGTGCCTGGCGGCCGCCCTCGGCTGCTTCCTGATGGGCCTGTACGCCAACTGGCCGGTGGGCCTGGCGCCGGGAATGGGGCTGAACGCCTTCTTCACCTACACCGTGGTCGGCACCATGGGCTACAGCTGGCAGATCGCCCTGGGCGCGGTGTTCATCTCCGGAGTGATGTTCATGCTGCTGACCTTCTCCCGGGTCCGCGAATGGTTGCTCAACAGCATCCCCCGCAGCCTCAGGTTCGCCATGGGTGCGGGAGTCGGCCTGTTCCTCGGCCTGATCGGCCTGAAGACCGCCGGCATCGTGGTGGCCAGCCCGGCGACCCTGATCAAGCTCGGCCACCTCACCTCGCCCGGCCCGCTGCTGGCGGCACTGTGCTTCCTGATGATCGCCGTGCTCGAGTACCGCCGGGTGTTCGGCGGCATCCTCATCAGCATCCTCAGCGTCACCCTGGTCGGCTGGGCCCTCGGCCTGGTGCAGTACGGCGGGGTGTTCTCGGCGCCGCCGAGCCTGGCGCCGACCTTCCTGGCGATGGACATCGCCGGTGCGTTCAACGTCACCATGATCAGCGTGATCCTGGCCTTCCTCTTCGTGCACATGTTCGATACCGCCGGCACTCTCATGGGCGTCGCCCAGCGCGCGCACCTGGTGAAGGAGGACGGACGCATCGAGAACCTGTCGAAGGCGATGAAGGCCGACAGCGCCTCCAGCGTGTTCGGCGGCATGCTCGGTGTCCCGCCGGTGACCAGTTACGTGGAGAGCGCCGCGGGCGTGGCCGCCGGCGGACGTACCGGGCTCACCGCGGTGGTGGTCGGCGTGCTGTTCGTCGCCGCGATGTTCTTCGCCCCGCTGGCCGGGATGATCCCCGCCTTCGCCACCGCCGGCGCGCTGATCTACGTGGCCATGCTGATGATGGGCGGGATGGCGCACATCGACTGGGACGAGCACACCGAAACCATCCCGGCGATCGTCACGGTGATCATGATGCCGCTGACCTTCTCGGTGGCCGACGGCATCGCCCTGGGCTTCATCACCTACGTCGCGATGAAGGTCCTCACCGGCAAGCACCGCGAAGTCTCGGCCAGCCTCTATGCCTTGTTCGTGATCTTCGTCGCCAAGTTCATCTTCCTCTGACCCGCCCGGATGGCGGATGGCCGCAAGCGGCTATCCGCCTCGAACCTGTCGTTGCCCCGCAGGGCTCGCGACGCACAGCCTCATCCGTCGCCCATTCGCACCTTGCGCCGCATCGTCCTGCCCCCGCAGATGGCGGATAACCGGCAACCCTCGGCACCTTCCCCGCGAACGAAAAAAGGCCCGCTCGACGGCGGGCCAGGGAAAAGGACTCAGGGAGTCAATGTTTCGTGGCACGCACCTAGCTGCCGCGATAGGTCGAATAGCTGTAGGGCGAGATCAGCAGCGGCACATGGTAGTGATCATCGGCGGAGGCGATGCCGAAACGCAGCACCACCTGGTCGAGGAATGCCGGCTCCGGCAATTGCACGCCGCGGGCGCGATAGTAGTCGCCGGCGCTGAACACCAGTTGATAGACCCCGGGACGGAAGTCCTCGCCTTGCAGCACCGGCTGGTCGCAGCGGCCGTCGTGGTTGGTCAGGGTGGTGGCGATCAGTTCCAGTTGCTGGCCTTCTACCCGGTACAGCTCGATCTTGATGCCATGGCCGGGGCAGCCGTGTGCGGAATCCAGTACATGCGTGGTCAAACGTCCCATGGGTTGCGGGCGCCCGCTGGCGGACACCACTCCTCCTCTTGCCTTCGTTCGATGGGGATCGCTCCGGGACCTGCCCGGCGCCGCTCGCTTGCAGCCCGCCAGGGAGCCGCTTGCGAAGCAATATAAGTTATCTTTCGATGAATTGTATACAAAAAACACCGCCACAACCGAAAATGCGGCAGCCGCCCCGAAATCGGGCATTCCTTCCACAAGCCCCACCCCGCAGGGCCTCATTCTTCGCTAACTGACCAGTCGGGCAGGTTTTTTGCTGGATGAATGGCAGGGATCGGCAAGCAGGATTGTATTTACAGACCGCAGGCAAACTTGTATACAATAAATCCATCACGGCATCCCCGGCCCGTCCGGCCCGCCGCCCCATCCACAATAAGGAACACTGCTGTGAGCGCTGACTACCCACGCGACCTGATCGGATACGGCAACAACCCTCCCCACCCTCACTGGCCCGGCGATGCGCGCATCGCCCTGTCCTTCGTGCTCAATTACGAAGAAGGTGGCGAGCGCTGCGTCCTGCATGGCGACAAGGAGTCCGAGGCGTTCCTTTCCGAAATGGTGGCTGCCCAGCCCTTGCAGGGCGTGCGCCACATGAGCATGGAATCGCTCTACGAATACGGCAGCCGCGCCGGGGTCTGGCGCCTGCTCAAGCTGTTCAAGCGACGCAACGTGCCGCTCACCGTGTTCGCCGTGGCCATGGCGGCGCAGCGCAACCCTGAGGTGATCAGGGCGATGGTCGCCGACGGCCACGAAATCTGCAGCCACGGCTACCGCTGGATCGACTACCAGTACATGGACGAGGCCCAGGAGCGCGAGCACATGCTCGAAGCCATCCGCATCCTCACCGAACTCACCGGCCAGCGCCCGGTGGGCTGGTACACCGGACGCACCGGCCCGAACACCCGGCGCCTGGTGATGGAGGAAGGCGGCTTCCTCTACGACTCCGACACCTACGACGACGACCTGCCCTACTGGGACCCGGCCAGCACCGCGGAGAAACCGCATCTGGTGATTCCCTATACCCTGGACACCAACGACATGCGCTTCACCCAGGTGCAGGGCTTCAACAATGGCGAGCAGTTCTTCCAGTACCTGAAGGACGCCTTCGACGTGCTCTACGAAGAAGGCGCGACGGCGCCGAAGATGCTCTCCATCGGCCTGCATTGCCGGTTGATCGGTCGCCCGGCGCGGATGGCCGCCCTGGAGCGCTTCATCCAGTACGCGCAGAGCCACGACAAGGTCTGGTTCGCCCGCCGCGAAGACATCGCCCGCCATTGGCACCGTGAGCATCCTTTCCAGGAGACCGAGGCATGAGCCGTTTCAAGACCCTGACCCCCGCCTCGCTGTCCCGCGAGGCCTTCGTCGAAGCCTTCGCCGACATCTACGAACACTCCCCCTGGGTCGCCGAGAAGGCCTATGACCTGGGTATCGACGACAGCCTCAACGATATCGAGGGCCTGCACCAGCGCATGGCCGACATTCTCCTGTCGGCAAGCCGCAAAGCCCAGCTGTCGCTGATCAACGCCCACCCGGACCTCGCCGGCAAGGCGGCGATCCGTGGCGAACTGACCGCCTCCAGCACCTCCGAGCAGGCCGGCGCCGGGATTCACGAATGCAGCGCCGAGGAGTTCGCCCGCTTCACCGAACTCAACGACGCCTACAAGGCCAGGTTCGGCTTCCCCTTCATCAAGGCGGTGAAGGGCAGCAACCGCCATCAGATCCTGGCGGCCTTCGAGGAACGCATCCAGCACTCCGCCGACGAGGAGTTCGCTACCGCGCTGGCCGAGATCAACAAGATCGCCCTGTTCCGCCTGCAGCAGCTCTGAGGCCTGCGGAGACGAGCATGAACGCCGAACACGCGCCCTTCCGCCACTACCTCGACCTCGCCGACGCGCGCCTGGGCAGCCAGGTGGTCGCCGTCAGCGACGAATGGTTCGCCCCGGCCAGCCGCATGCTGCAGGCCGGCGAACCGGTGTGGAAGGAAGGCGTGTTCGACGACAGCGGCAAGTGGATGGACGGCTGGGAAACCCGCCGCAAGCGCTTCGAGGGCCATGACCAGGCGGTGATCCGCCTGGGTGTGCCGGGCGTGCTGAAGGGCGTCGACATCGACACCCGCTTCTTCACCGGCAACCATCCGCCGGCGGCTTCCCTGGATGGCTGCTTCTGCACCGAAGGCGACCCGGACGACAGCACGTCCTGGAGCGAAGTGCTGCCGGCGGTGGGGCTGCAGGGCGATAGCCATCACTACCACCCGATAGACGACGAACGTCCCTGGACCCACCTGCGTCTGAACATCTACCCGGACGGCGGTATCGCCCGCCTGCGCCTCTATGGCGTGCCCTACCGCGACTGGAGCAGCCTGCCGCCGGGAACGGCGCTCGACCTGGCCGCAGCGGTCAACGGCGGCCGGGCGCTGGCCTGTTCCGACCAGCATTTCGGACGCATGGGCAACCTGCTCAACCCCGGACGTGCCATCAACATGGGCGACGGCTGGGAAACCGGCCGCCGCCGCACGCCGGGCCACGACTGGGTGATCGTCGCCCTCGGCCATCCCGGCAGCATCGAGGCGGCGGTCGTCGATACCTTGCACTTCAAGGGCAACTATCCGGAAAGCTGCAGCATTCAGGCCGCCTTCGTGGAAGGCGGAAACGAGGCCCGGATCGAGGCACAGAGCCTCTTCTGGCGCGAGCTGCTGCCAGCGCAGAAGCTGGAAATGCACCAGGAACATCGGTTCGAGCGGCACCTCAACGCCCTCGGCCCGATCACCCATGTACGCCTGAACATCTTTCCCGACGGCGGCGTCAGCCGCCTGCGCCTGTTCGGCAGGCCACAATTACCGTGAGACCCGGGCCCCGCGTGCGTCCGGAATACAACAAACAGAATCGACAGGATCAGTATGCGCACTCTCAAGATCGAGCCGTTGACCAAGGAAGCCTTCGCCCCGTTCGGTGACGTGATCGAAACCGCCGGCAGCGACTATTTCATGATCAACAACGGCTCCACCCGCCGTTATCACAAGCTGGCCACGGTCGAGACCGCGCAGCCGGAAGATAACGCGATCATCAGCATCTTCAGCGCCGAGAAGCTGGAAATGCCGTTGCGCATCCGCATGCTGGAACGCCATCCGCTGGGCAGCCAGGCCTTCATCCCGCTGCTCGGCAACCCCTTTCTGGTCGTGGTCGCGCCACTTGGCGATGTACCTGTACCGGGCCTCGTCCGCGCCTTCCTGACCAACGGAAGGCAGGGCGTCAATTACCACCGCGGCGTCTGGCACCATCCGGTGCTGACGATCGAAAAGCGGGATGACTTCCTGGTGGTCGATCGCAGCGGTTCCGGGAACAACTGCGACGAGCATTTCTTCACCGAGGACGAACAGCTCCTCCTCGACCCCCAATCAAACCAATAAGAGAGGTCCTGCCGCCGGTCCGCCGGCCAGGGCAAGAGGTACAAGACTGTGGAAGCACATCTCATCGAATGGCTGAACCTGCTGGTGCGCTGGATTCACATGATCGTCGGGATCGCGTGGATCGGCGCTTCGTTCTATTTCGTCTGGCTGGAGAACAACCTCAACCGCAGCAACCCGCGTGAAGGCCTGTCCGGAGACCTCTGGGCAATCCACGGTGGCGGCATCTACCACCTGGAGAAGTACAAGCTGGCTCCGCCGAAAATGCCGGAGAACCTGCACTGGTTCAAATGGGAGGCCTACTCCACCTGGATGTCCGGGGTGGTGTTGCTGACCATCGTGTTCTACCTGAACCCGACCCTCTACCTGATCGCCCCCGGCAGCGACCTGGCGCCGGCGGCGGCCATCGCCATCGGCATCGGTTCGCTGGTCTGCGGCTGGTTCGTCTACACCATCCTCTGCGATTCGGCGCTGGGCAAGACCCCTGCCCTGCTCGGCCTGGTCCTGTTCGTCCTGCTGGTCGCCGCCGCCTACGGCCTGACCCAGGTGTTCAGCGGCCGCGGCGCCTACCTGCACGTCGGCGCGATCATCGGCACCATCATGGTCGGCAACGTGTTCAGGGTGATCATGCCGGCCCAGCGCGCGCTGGTGAAAGCCATCGAAGAAAACCGCGAGCCCGATCCGGTGCTGCCGGCCAAGGGCCTGCTGCGCTCCCGGCACAACAACTACTTCACCCTGCCGGTGCTGTTCATCATGATCAGCAACCACTTCCCGAGCACCTACGGCAGCCAGTACAACTGGCTGATCCTGGCCGCCATCGCGGTGCTCGCGGTACTGGTACGCCACTACTTCAACACCCGCCACGAAAGCAACCGCTTCGCCTGGGCACTGCCCGCCGGCGCGCTGGGCATGATCGCCCTGGCCTTCGTCACCACGCCGAACTACCAGCAGGCTTCCGCACCGCTGGCCAGCACCCCGGCGGCGGCACCGGCACAACCGGCGACCGGCGGCGACGCACCAGCCGCGCCTGCCGCGACCCAGGCGTCCAATGCCGGGGCCGCGAGCGGAGCCGACTTCGACAAGGTCCATCACGTGATCCAGGAGCGCTGCACCGTCTGCCACTCGGCGAAACCGACCAGCCAGCTGTTCAGCACCGCGCCAGGCGGGATCATGCTCGACACCCCGCAGCAGATCCAGCAACTGGCACCGAAGATCCAGGCCCAGGCCGTGGCCTCGCAGATCATGCCGCTGGGCAACATCACGCAGATGACCCAGGAAGAACGCAACCTGATCGGCAGCTGGATCGCCAAGGGCGCACAGATCAACTGAGCCTTGGCCGAAAGGCGAAGAACCGCACCTCCGGTTCCCCGCAGCAGAACAACCCTGCTGGCCCTACCCCAAAAGCCCTCTCCATAGAGGGCTTTTGGCCATAACTGGCCATATCTTTCAGCCCCCAACCTCTCCGATAACTCACTTTCCTTCACCCAGGGCCGCTGGAACGAAACCGTGCGGCGCTCCACCATTGAAAGCGACCAACCAACCGTCGCTGTCCGCAGGTACGTATCGTCTCGTATTTGCCCAGCAAACTTCGCTCGGGTGATCTGTGTGGCCGGCGGACCGGTGCTGCGTCGTGTGATAGTGCGCGCCCCATCTTCGGCTGCCTTGCCAATGAAGAACTGTGCAACTTTTTGGTTGATAACGTTGTGGATAGAACGCTAGGGAACAAATACCCAAAGGGCTCCGAGAGAGTGCGCAACTTTTTGCAAGCGGTGCGCAAAAAGTTGCGCAATTTTCAGTGTTCTTCCCATGAGAATCGCCAGCGAGTTTTTGGCTTCCCCCAATAACGCCTTGATGGAAAAGAGTTTCAAGACTAGTGGCACGGTTCTTGTCTAGCACCGATGTCCCCGGCATATCGCCTGGGCACTTTCAACGACAAGGAACGTATCCATGGCAACCCCCGCCTATATGTCCATCACCGGCACCAAGCAGGGCCTGATCACCGCCGGCGCCTTCACCGAGGACTCGGTCGGCAACACCTATCAGGAAGGCCACGAGGACCAGGTGATGGTCCAGGGCTTCAACCACGAAGTGATCATCCCGCGCGACCCGCAGTCCGGCCAGCCGACCGGCCAGCGCGTGCACAAGCCGGTGGTCATCACCAAGGTCTTCGACAAGGCCTCGCCGCTGCTGCTGGCCGCCCTGACCTCCGGCGAGCGCCTGACCAAGGTCGAGATCCAGTGGTACCGCACCTCCGCCGCCGGCACCCAGGAGCACTACTACACCACCGTCCTGGAAGACGCGATCATCGTCGACATCAAGGACTACATGCACAACTGCCAGGACCCGGGCAACGCCCACTTCACCCACCTGGAAGACGTGCACTTCACCTACCGCAAGATCACCTGGACCCACGAAGTCTCCGGCACCTCCGGCTCCGACGACTGGCGCTCGCCGGTCGCAGGGTGAGTTGACAGGCACACCGGTCGTACACCTGTACGGCCGGTTCTCCGTCGAGCCGAAAATGTCCGCTACTTCGCGAAATAGACACCGAGCCAAGACTTTCGGCAGCGGCTGAGCAAGAGTAACGTGGCTTGCTCCTCCAATGGATTGGAAAGGAACTGCCCACCCGGAACAGGGAACGATCCATGCGTCAAAGAGACCTGAAATTCACCTTCGTCGTTGGCGAAGGGAAACTCGCGTTCGATGTCGTCGAGTTCGAACTGGAAGAAGCGCTCTGCGAGCCTTTCCGCCTGAACCTGAAGCTGGCCAGCGACAAGAACGCCATCGATTTCAAGCAGGTACTCGACCAGCCGGGCACCTTCACCCTCTGGCAGGACGGCCGTCCGGCCCGCTATGTCCATGGCATCGTCAGCCACTTCACCCAGGGCAGCTCGGGTTTTCGCCGGACCCGCTACGAACTGCTGCTGGAACCGCAGTTGGCGCGCCTGGAGCTGTGCTGCAACTGGCGGATATTCCAGGAGAAGAGTGTTCCGGAGATTCTCCAGGCGCTGCTCAAGGAGCACCGGGTGCTCGACTACGAACAGCGTATCTACCACGAGCACCTGCCACGCGAATACTGCGTGCAGGCCGGCGACAGCGATCACTACCTGCACGACCGGCTGGCCTTCGAGGAAGGCCTGGTCTACTACTTCCGCTTCGACGAACACCGCCACACCCTGGTCTGCAGCGACCGGCTCTACGTCCAGGAGCGTATCGCCGGCGGCCCGGTGCTGTTCAGCGCCCAGCCGGAGGGCGACAACCCGCAGCCGGTGCTTCATTCTTTCCGCTACAGCGAAAATGTTCGTACGGCTCGACAGACCCAGAGGGACTACAGCTTCAAGCGCCCGACCTACGACCAGGAGCATCATCTCGCTGGCGAGGCGCTCGAGCATCAGGACTCGTCCTACGAGCGCTACGACTACCCCGGTCGCTACAAGCAGAGCGGCGCGGGCCGGCCTTTCAGCGAAAGCCGCCTCAGAGGACATCGGCGCGATGCACGGGTGGCATCGGTCAGCGGCGACGACCCGCGGCTGATCCCGGGCCACGCCTTTGCCCTGGAAGGTCATCCGCGTGCCGACTTCAACGCCTGGTGGCGGCCGGTGCGGGTGGTCCATCGCGGCACCCAGTATGCCGGCCAGGAGGAAGAGTCCGCCGACGCCCCTCTGGGGGTGAGCTACGACCTGCGCGCCGAACTGGTACCCGAGGACGTCGAATGGCGTCCCGCACCGCTGCCTCGGCCGCGTATCGATGGTCCGCAGATCGCGACGGTAGTCGGCCCGGCAGGGGAAGAGATCCATTGCGACGAGTGGGGACGGGTGAAGGTCCAGTTCCCCTGGGATCGCGAGGGACGTCACGATGAGTTCAGTACCTGCTGGATACGGGTCGCGCAGAACTGGGCAGGTGCCGACTGGGGGCACATGGCGATCCCGCGGATTGGCCAGGAGGTGATCGTCGATTACCTGGACGGCGACTGCGACCAGCCGATCGTCACCGGGCGTACCTACCGGGCGACCAACCGGCCGCCCTACGCGCTGCCCGACCACAAGATCCTCAGCACCATCAAGAGCAAGGAATACAAGGGCAGTCGGGCCAACGAGCTGCGCATCGACGACACCACGGCGCAGATCAGTGCGGCGCTGATGAGCGACCACGGTGCCAGCGCGCTGCACCTGGGCTACCTGACCCATCCTCGGCCCGAAGGCGGCAAGCCGCGCGGCGAGGGCTTCGAACTGCGCACCGACGAACATGGCGCGGTGCGTGCGGCCAAGGGGCTGCTGCTGAGCACCGAGGAGCAGCTCAGGGCCGGCGCCGGCCATCTCGACCGAGGCGTCGTGGTGCAGGTGCTGGAGGCGGCGCTGGAGCTGGCCCGCGAGCTGGGCGACTACGCCGGGGAGCACCAGGGCGTGGGGCACGACGCGGCGCCGCAGCAAACCCTCCAGGAAGCCGTGCGCGACCTCGGCCACGGTGCCAACGACGAGTCCGGCAAGAGCAACGGAGGCAAGCCGGCGATCGCCTTGAGCGGTCCGGCAGGGATCGCCGCGGCGACGCCGGCGAGCCTGACCCTGGCCGCCGGCGAGCACGTCGACAGCGTGGCCCGGCAGAACCAGCAGGTGACCGCCGGGCAGAAGGTGGTGATCAACGCCGGCAGCGACATCGGCCTGTTCGCCCAGGGCGGCGAGCTGCGCCAGATCACCCACCAGGGGCCGATGCTGCTGCAGGCGCAGAAGAACGACATCCGCCTGGAAGCCGAGCAGAGCGTGGAGGTCAGCGCCAGCCAGCAGCACGTGCTGGTCACCGCGAAGGAGCACATCACCCTGATGTGCGGCGGCGCCTACCTGACCCTCAAGGGCGGCAACATCGAGCTGGGCATGCCCGGCAACTTCGTGGTCAAGGCGGCGAAGCACAGTCATGTCGGTCCCGCTCATGCATCGACCAGCTTCAACGCCTGGGATTCGACACCGTTCGATGACCGGTATGTCCTGCGCGACGAAGCCACGCTGGAGCCGTTACCCAATATCGCCGTTGAAGTGATACGAGGCGATGGTGGTGTGGTGAAACTGATGACCGACAGCCAGGGCCGTTTACCCAAGCAACAACACCTGGCCATGGACCCGGTGCAGATACGCATCCTGGGCAAGGGCAGTCACAACAGCGACACGGAGTCCAACACATGAGCAGCGAACCGCTCGAGCCGAATCAGGATGTGATCATCCCTCGCTCTCGCGACAGGCTGGGACGGCCTGTCTACAAGGCGCAGTTGACCCGTACCGACAACCAGAGCGAAAAGGTGGCGCTGGTTCGGCAGACCGCTCCCCTGCCGGTGATCTTCATTCCGGGGATCATGGGAACCAACCTGCGCAACAAGGCAGATAAAAGCGAGGTCTGGAGGCCGCCGAATGGTCTGTGGCCTCTGGGAGACTTCGCTGCCTCGTTTGGTGCGTTGTGGACTTGGGCCTGGAGGGGCCCAAAGGTCCGTCAAAAACTTCTGAGATCCGAGAGAGTGGAAGTCGATGACCAAGGCACGATCGATGTCGGCCAGTCTGGCCTGGATGAAGAGGCTGCCCGCCTGCGCGGCTGGGGCAAGGTCATGCGCAGTGCGTACAACCCCGTCATGGGATTAATGGAGAGGCGACTGGATAACATCGTCAGCCGTAGGGAACTCCAGGCATGGTGGAATGACGAAGCCCTCTCTTCTCCTGGAGATCAGGGTGAGGAGCAGGGAAAGGTGGGGCCGATCGATGAAGAGGAATTGCTCAAGGCCAGCCGATACCAGTTCGACGTCTGGTGCGCCGGTTATAACTGGCTACAGTCCAACCGGCAGTCGGCGCTGGATGTACGCGACTACATCGAGAACACGGTGTGGCCCTTCTACCAGAAGGAGTATGGTCTCGATCCCGAGCAAATGAGTCGTATGAAAGTCATTCTGGTCACCCACTCGATGGGAGGGCTGGTGGCGCGTGCCTTGACGCAGTTGCACGGCTATGAGCGCGTATTGGGGGTGGTGCATGGCGTGCAACCTGCGACGGGTTCCTCGACCATCTACCATCATATGCGTTGTGGCTATGAAGGTATCGCACAGGTCGTGCTGGGACGAAATGCCGGTGAAGTGACAGCCGTTGTCGCCAACTCGGCCGGCGCGCTGGAGTTGGCCCCTAGCGCCGAATACCGGGAAGGACGTCCCTGGCTGTTTCTGTGCGACGCGCAAGGCCAGGTACTCAAGGATATTGATGGAAAGCCTCGGGCTTATCCGCAGAACCAGGATCCTTATGAAGAGATATACAAGAGCTCTACGTGGTATGGATTGGTGCCTGAACAAAATGCACAATATCTAGACCTATCAAACACTGAAAATAAAAAGAAAAATCCCAGGGTAATTTTTGAGAAGAAAATTGATGCTATTGCTGACTTTCATAATGAATTGGCTACGGCGGGCTACCACGTCGAAACCTATGTTCATTACGGTGCTGACGATAGCCGCCATAGTTGGCTGTAGTGGTCTACTGATCCCGGACACCGATTTAGGCGAGAATCCTCGCCGTGAGAGAGGTGTCTGATGAGCAAGCAACGACGTACGTTTTCCGCCGAGTTCAAACGAGAGGCCGCGGCCCTGGTGTTGGACCAAGGCTACAGCCATATCGACGCCTGCCGTTCGCTGGGGGTGGTGGATTCGGCCTTGCGCCGTTGGGTGAAGCAGCTCGAGGCGGAGCGCCAGGGTGTGACCCCGAAGAGCAAGGCGTTGACGCCTGAGCAGCAAAAGATCCAGGAGCTGGAAGCCCGGATCAACCGATTGGAGCGGGAGAAAGCGATATTAAAAAAGGCTACCGCTCTCTTGATGTCGGACGAACTCGATCGTACGCGCTGATAGACCAGTTGAGTGAGCAGGAGTCGGTGGAAGTGGTCTGTTCAGCTTTCGATGTGGCGCGGTCTTGCTACTACGTCCACCGTCTTCGACGGCGGCGTGTCGATGCTCGCCGCGTGGCGCTACGCAGCCAAGTCAACCAGTTGTTCAGCCAGAGTCGGGGCTCGGCCGGCAGCCGCAGCATTCTGGGCATGCTGCGCGAAGAGGGCGTGACCATCGGCCGTTTCCGAGTGCGTCGGTTGATGCGTGAGCTGGGCCTGGTCAGCAAGCAACCGGGCTCGCACGCCTACAAACAGGCCACGGTTGAGCGGCCGGATATCCCGAATCGGCTGAACCGCAAATTCGCGACCGAGCATCCCAATCAGGTGTGGTGTGGCGACATCACCTACGTCTGGGCGCAAGGCCGTTGGCACTACCTGGCCGCGGTGCTGGATCTGCATACCCGGCGGGTGATCGGCTGGGCGTTCTCGGCCAAGCCGGATGCCGAACTGGTGATCAAGGCCCTGGACATGGCCTACGAACAGCGCGGCAGGCCACAGCAGGTGCTGTTCCATTCAGACCAGGGCAGCCAGTACGCCAGCCGCCTGTTTCGGCAACGGCTCTGGCGCTATCGGATGCAGCAGAGCATGAGCCGTCGGGGGAATTGCTGGGATAACTCGCCGATGGAGCGCCTGTTCCGCAGTCTGAAGTCGGAGTGGGTCCCGTCAACGGGTTACCTGACGGCGCAGGAGGCCCAACGGGACATCAGTCATTACTTGATGCACCGCTACAACTGGATCAGGCCGCATCAATTCAACGACGGGTTACCACCTGCGGTGGCCGAAGAAAAACTCAACCCACTGTCCGGGATGGGTTGACCACTACAGACGTGATTTGATCTGGAAAGGTGACCCGACCCCTCTGGAAACCCCTGGCGCCACACTCAACGACGATGAGAACGGCACTTACAACAGTTGGTTCCGCCGGGGCTTGCCCACCATAGTGCAGGGTCCGCTGGAGGCGGGAAATCCACTGGACGCTTCCGGCAGCGGAGGTGACGAAACGGTACCGACCGACTCCGGCCAGGCGCCTGCCCTGGCAGGTGTCAAGGCCAGCTTTCGGCATGGCAGCAAGGGCAAGGGACAGGCCAATACCAAACGGGGCTATGAGCACCAGGAGAGTTACAACGATGCTCGTGCCCAATGGGCAGCGCTATATGGTGTGATCAAAATCACCCAGTTGGCGGATTGGCATCCTAATGACAAAGGAGGGACATGATGCATCCCCGTCGGTTGTTTGCTGTACTTGGGTTGGTGGTCTTGACCAGCATGACCAGTTGTACTTCGTTTTCTTCTTCTCGGAGCCCTTCCATGGACAAGACCGGATGGATCACTCATTGCTTTGGTCGCTTTCTGATTGATCTGCCGCCTGACGCGGTAATTAACGCCGGATACTATCTATGGGGCGACAACATCCAACGGCTAGATGGCACACCTGCTGAGCTAGCAGCCAGGATTGCCCATCGCGAGCAAGAGTTACGGAATGGCATTCATAAAAAAACAAAGGAGAGCATGTTTGTTCGGAGGGCGGAAGACAAGGCTGGAGCCATTAGCCTGTGGTCTTGGGATTCGAATGCTAGTTTGCTTTCTTATAGGGTTGACTCATATTTTGTGGCTCATCCCAAGGGAGAGGTTTTTCTATACTCAGGAGAAGTTACTCACGATAAAAAGAAGGAAGGGGAGGAAGCTATCAATGATATATCCCGAAGCCTTCGCTCTCGCGAGCCCAAAGAAGCTCCAACTGAGCCGGGCTTTTGCATTGATCATGCCTATATTGCAGGGGAGAGTTTTCAAGATGAAGAGTTTGGCGTAGGTGTTACCTTTCCCAATCACCCTGGTGCGCGCTTTGAATTCCGCTCCTCCACGGGATCTGAGCTAAACAGCCTTCTTGAGCGAGTCGACGGCTTCGTGCAGAACATGCTCGCTACGGTTGCTGGAGTCGAGAGATTGAGAAAGGGGAAGCACCCTGTGGGGAGCCTTCCGGGAGAGGAGTACTTGGTTGCGGGAAGCAACAAGGGACAGCGCGCCTACACATTCATGTGGGAGGTTCAAGGCAAGGAGGAATCGCTAACCGAGCCCAATCTTACTGCGGGACTGGCGGTACTGGAACGCAGCAATGAAAACGGTAAACCACCGCCCCCTGCCTTCAAATCGGACAAAGAGGCTTTGGAACTGTGGGACGCCATTGTCGATTCGATCCGCGTGCGCCCGACGTCTTCATCGCCGCGTGGCGGAAATGCCGGTCCTTCCCCTGCTCCGAAACCCGCTACGCCTGGCGGCCAAACGCTCGGTGATCACTATGTCTACGAGGAATTCCTCTCCAGCCTGAAGCCAAAAGACAGCTGGCTGGACGACCTATAGGAGCAACCCGCGATGGACATCATTCGCCTTGGCGACACCACCAGCCATGGAGGCACGGTGATTGAGGCGTTCGGCCAGACCGACCTCAACGGCAAGCCGATGGCCGGTGTAGGCCACCAAGTGGTTTGCCCCTTGTGCAAGGGAACCTTCCCCATTACCGAAGGTAGCGCCCTGCTGGATGTGAATGGGGTCCCGGTCGCGCTACATGGGATGAAAACAGCTTGTGGTGCCAGCCTGATTGCCAGTGGCCCGTTGGGCGCTGCCGAAAGCTGAAAAAGGGGGACGTTCGATATGCCGAACGACTTCGGCGACCTCCTTCGTGCCTCTCCTGTAGAACGCTCAGGAAAACTCCGCCGGCTTCTTGTCCAGCCTGACCTGCCCCGAGCCTTGGCACCTTGGCCAGTCTGCCGTTGTGCACTCCAGCAAGCGCTGGCGGCATTCTCTTTACTCGTTGAGCGTCTCCATTGCCGCCAGGATCTACTGGCGCTCAGATAGCCGGTTGCTCTCGCGCACGTCGCTGCTTGTAGTCGCCAATGCAAGCAGGCGTTCCGCAAAGCCCCATGGCTGATCCCGGGCGACAGGGTTCAAGGCCTTGCTGCACTGGGCTTGCGCTCACTGAGGTAGGGGTCGCTGAAAACTCCCAGCGGCTAGAGCACGTCGGCTATCCGACCAATGTCGTACACCGCCGGGCGTCCCGGGGGTAGCCGGCGCCAGCACTATGGATACAGTGGAAGCAGCTCTGGAAAGCCTGTAGTAGACCGATTGGTCAACTACAAAAAATTACTTTGTATACAAAAAATCGATTGAATCGAGCACACAACGGGGATATAAAACACCCCACCGCATCGCCCTGAAGCCTGGGGTGGATGTTCGGCCAGAAATACCCGGCCGCCGGAACCTGCCTTTTCCGGTGTCCGCCTGCGACTGACAACAATAAAAACGCCTGAGGTGTTGCATGTCCGTGGTAACTGATCGCCGCATCCCCGACTCGCCCGTAGACCAGCGCCTGCCGCTGACGCAGCTGCTGCTGGTGGGCTTCCAGCATGTGCTGCTGATGTACGGTGGCGCCGTCGCCGTGCCTCTGATCGTCGGCCAGGCGGCCGGCCTCTCGCGCGAGGAAATCGCCTTCCTGATCAACGCCGACCTGCTGGTCGCCGGCATCGCCACCCTGGTCCAGTCGCTGGGCATCGGCCCGATGGGCATCCGCATGCCGGTTATGATGGGCGCCAGCTTCGCCGCCGTCGGCAGCATGGTGGCGATGGCCGGGATGCCCGGCGTGGGCATCACCGGGATCTTCGGCGCGACCATCGCCGCCGGTTTCTTCGGCATGCTCATCGCCCCCTTCATGTCGCGCATCGTGCGTTTCTTCCCACCGCTGGTGACCGGCACGGTGATCACCTCGATCGGCATGTGCCTGTTCCCGGTGGCGATCAACTGGGCCGGCGGCGGCAAAGGCGCGGAAGACTTCGGCTCCCTGCACTTCCTGTTCCTCTCCAGCCTGGTGCTCTGCACCATCCTCCTGATCAACCGCTTCATGCGCGGTTTCTGGGTCAACATCTCGGTGCTGATGGGCATGGGCCTGGGCTACGCGATCGCCGGCGGCATGGGCATGGTCGACCTCGGCGGTCTGGCCGAGCGCCCCTGGTTCGACATCGTCACCCCGCTGCACTTCGGCGCGCCGACCTTCGACCTGGCGCCGATCCTGTCGATGTGCCTGGTGGTAGTGATCATCTTCGTCGAGTCCACCGGCATGTTCCTCGCCCTGGGCAAGATCACCGGCCGCGAGATCACCCCGACCGAACTGCGCCGCGGCCTGCTCTGCGACGCCGGCGCCTCGTTCTTCGCCGGTTTCCTGAACACCTTCACCCATTCCTCGTTCGCCCAGAACATCGGCCTGGTGCAGATGACCGGGGTGCGCAGCCGCTACGTCACGGTGGCCGCCGCCGGTTTCCTGATCCTCCTCAGCATGCTGCCCAAGGCCGCCTTCCTGGTCGCCTCGATCCCGCCGGCGGTACTCGGCGGCGCCGGCATCGCCATGTTCGGCATGGTCGCCGCCAGTGGCATCCAGATCCTCCACGAGGCCAACATCACCGACCGCCGCAACCAGTTGCTGGTGGCGGTAAGCATCGGCATGGGCATGGTGCCGGTGGTGCGCCCGGACTTCTTCGCCCGCCTGCCGGTCTGGATGGAGCCGATCACCCATAGCGGCATCGCCATGACCGCGATCTGGGCGGTGGTGCTGAACCTGCTGTTCAACATCCTCAGCCGCAACGACCGCAGCCACTTGTGCGGCAGCCACGCGCCGGCGCCCAAGCACTCCTGACTCCCTGGCGGACCGGCGACACTTCCGGTCCGCCCTTCCCTCGGGCCGGACTTCGTCCGGCTTCTTTTTTTCCGCTCGCGGTCCGCACCACTCAGTCCCGCCGAAGGAAAGGCCCCGCCTTGCGCTCCAGCAGATGCAGCAATTCCGCCTGCATGTAGGCGTAGTCGTCCGGGATATCCAGGCAGACCAGGCGCTTGCCTTTCATCGCCGCGGCGTGCCGGCGCAGCAGAGCCTGCCGGTGGCGGCGCTCCATGACGACGACCAGCGTCGCCCACTCCAGTTGCTCCCGCTCCAGAGGCGTTTCGGCGTCCGCCGCCAGCCCGGCGGAATCGGTCTCGACGCCCGGCCAGTCGGCGAACAGCCGTTCGGCGCTGGGACTACGCAGGCGGTTGCGGCTGCAGATGAACAGGACCCGGTGCATGGGAGGCTTTCCTTTGCTGGCGCGGCAGGCAGCATGACTTCTTCGCCGCGTTTCGGTGTTGCGCCGCGTCGCTTTTCCCGGGACGGGGCAGCGAGCGGTGCGCGTCGGAACACGGTCGCCCGGGAGGCATGGGGGAGGAAGCGGCGGATGGCGCCGTTACTGCCATCGCCCAGGAGGATACCGTCAGCCGCCGGTCATGCTCATGAAACGCAGCACCTGGACCTGCTCCTGGGCGTCGAAGTGATGCCGCTCCGGCTTCAGGTTCAGCGCCGCCACCAGTGCCGCGCTCAGGCGCTCGCGGTCGCCGGGATGGCTGCGCAGCAGTTCGCGCAGGTCGAGCGCCCCCTCGTGGCCGAGGCAGAGCACCAGCTTGCCCTCGGCGGTGACGCGCACGCGGTTGCAGTCGCCGCAGAAATTATTGCTGTGAGGTGAGATGAAGCCGATCCGGCTGGGCTCGTCGCCGATCTGGTAATACCGCGACGGCCCGCCGCTGCGCGCCAGGCTCGGGGTCAGCGGCCAGCGGCGCTCGATGATCGCGCGGACTTCGTCGCTGGTGCAGAGGGTCAGTTCGCGACGGTGGCTGGTGATGCTGCCCAGCGGCATTTCCTCGATGAAACTGATGTCCAACTGGTTGGCCAGGGCGTACTCGACCAGGTCGAGGATCTCGTCGTCGTTGCGGCCCTTCTGTACCACGCAGTTCAGCTTGATCCGCTCGAAACCGGCTTCGCGCGCCGCCTGGATGCCGTCCAGCACCTGCTCCAGGCGATCGCTACGGGTGAAGGCGGCGAAGCGTTCGCGCTGCAGCGAGTCGAGGCTGACGTTGAGGCGGCGGACGCCGGCGGCCTTCAGCTCGGCGGCGCGCTCGCGCAGTTGCGAACCGTTGGTGGTGATCGCCAGGTCTTCCAGTTCCGCACGCTGCCCCAGGCGTGCCAGCAGGCCGGTGATGCCCTTGCGCACCAGCGGCTCGCCGCCGGTGATACGAATGCGCCGCACGCCGAGGCCGATGAAGGCGTCGGCCACCGCGTACAGTTCTTCCAGGCTGAGGACCTGGTCGCGGGGAAGGAACTGCATGTCTTCGCTCATGCAGTAGGTGCAGCGGAAGTCGCAGCGATCCGTCACCGACAGGCGCAGGTAGGTGATGCGACGGCCGAAGGGATCGACCAGGCGGGAATCGGACATAGTGACTCGTTCTGTTCCGGGGGGCTCGCCCGGCGCTCGGTGGGTGAGCGCGAGCGGGCGACTCGATACCCCTAACGAATACTCCAAATACCGGGAAATGTATAGGGCAAATGAACCGGCGGGTCAGGATTTCCCGGGCCTCCGCCTCGCTCGCACCTTGCTTGAGGGGCGCTCCGGGCGGGTGCTACCATCCTCGGCTTCCTGCCGCCGTTGCAGCAATGAAGAACAAGGACTGATGACCAGCATCCGCGAGCGCAACAAGCGCCTGATCCTCCGCGCCGCCAGCGAGGAATTCGCCGACAAGGGCTTCGCGGCGACCAAGACCAGCGACATCGCCGCCCGCGCCGGCCTGCCCAAGCCCAACGTCTACTACTACTTCCAGTCCAAGGAAAACCTCTATCGCTGCGTGCTGGAAAGCATCGTCGAGCCGCTGCTGCAAGCGTCGGCGCCGTTCCGCGTGGAAGACGACCCGCTGCTCGCCCTGCCCGCCTACATCCGCTCGAAGATCCGCATCTCCCGCGAGCTGCCGCATGCCTCCAAGGTCTTCGCCAGCGAGATCATGCACGGCGCGCCGCACCTGCCGAAGGAATACCTCGACGAACTGAACGCCCAGGCCCAGCGCAACGTCACCTGCCTGCAGACCTGGATCGACCGTGGCCAGCTCGCCCCGGTGGACCCGCATCACCTGCTCTTTGCCATCTGGGCGGCGACCCAGACCTATGCCGACTTCGATTGGCAGATTTCCATCGTCACCGGCAAGGAACAGCTCAGCGACGCCGACTACGACGCTGCGGTGGAAACCATCACCCGCCTGGTCCTGAAAGGCTGCACGCCCGACGGGCAATCCGGCAAGAGCGCCGGCCGGCTTCGGCCGCTGCCGCTCTGACCCGCCGCGGCACGCTCAATCGCGTGCCGCCCCCGCCCCTGCGCCGGCCTCGCACCGAGCGGCGTGACGCGGTATTCGACCCGCGGCGGCAGCTCCGCATACACCTCGCCTGGACGCTATCGGCGGAGTTGCTCGAGCACGGTATCCGGGTCAACGCCCTGAGCCCGGGGCCGACCCGGACGCCAGCGCTGGACAAGGCCGCTACCGATCTCGAGGCCGCCCAGGCGCTGAGGGAGAAGATTGGCCGGGACGCCTGGGGGAGCCGCTGGAGATCGCCAGTGCCGCGCTATTCCTGACCTCGAACGAGCCCCGCTGCAGGTATGGCACGGAAATCCTGGTGGATGGCGGCGTACGCCATCTGAAGAAGGGAGCGAAGGCCCGGTCCTGGTGAACGGGCCGCAAGCTCAACCGGCGTCGGGTACCAGCCCGACCGCCAGCACGCCCTGGATCGCGCATTGCTCGTCGATATCCGAGGTATCGCCGCTGATACCGACCGCGCCGACCACCTCTGCCTTGTCGTTGCGAATCAACACCCCGCCCGGCGCCGGAACCAGATTGCCATGGGCCAGGGTGTTCACCGCGGAAATGAACGAAGGCCGCTGCTGTGCATCCGCCGCCAGCAGCCGCGACGACTTGCCCAGGGCCACGGCGCCCCAGGCCTTGCCGATGGCGATCTGCGGTCGCAGCATGCTGGCGCCGTCCTCGCGCTGCAGCGCCACCAGGTGGCCGCCAGCATCGAGCACCGCGATGGTCAGGGGCGCGGTGGACAGCTCGCGCCCCACCGCCAGCGCCTGGCGGGTAATGCCCAGCGCGGTTTCCAGACTGATGGTGGTCATGGTCGTTCCTCTCGAGTTGTTAAGGCTAGAAATCGGGAAACCACCCGCGATGCGGGCGCGTTCGAAAATTTGTACCCAATCTAGTAGCCGACCGGCCCTACGAAAGCAACATTCCAGAACAATGTGAACATAATTTTGTATACATTTTTTCAAACGCTGGTTTTATAAGCCTGCTAACAAAAATGTTAATTCATTGTTTTTATTAAGGAAAAATTGATTTCAGTGGCTTTTTCCAGCGTATACAACCCATCTTGACCTTGCGCTCCCCCTCTGCCTAGAATCGTTCCAACTTTTGTACACAATTAGTATAAGAACGAGGAACAAAACGATGGCCAGAATGAGAGCAATCGAAGCCGCCGTACTGGTGATGCGCCGCGAAGGCGTGGATACCGCGTTCGGCGTCCCCGGTGCCGCGATCAACCCCATGTACGCCGCGCTGAAGAAGATCGGCGGCATCGACCATGTCCTGGCCCGTCACGTCGAAGGCGCCTCGCACATGGCCGAGGGCTACACCCGTACCAAGGCCGGCAACATCGGCGTCTGCATCGGCACCTCCGGCCCTGCCGGCACCGACATGATCACCGGCCTCTACTCCGCCTCCGCCGACTCCATCCCGATTCTCTGCATTACCGGCCAGGCACCGCGCGCGCGCCTGCACAAGGAAGACTTCCAGGCGGTCGACATCTCCAGCATCGCCGCGCCGGTGGCCAAGTGGGCGACCACCGTGCTGGAACCGGCCCAGGTCCCCTACGTATTCCAGAAGGCCTTCCAGCTGATGCGCAGCGACCGGCCCGGCCCGGTACTGATCGACCTGCCGTTCGACGTACAGATGGCCGAGATCGAGTTCGACATCGACGCCTACGAGCCCCTCCCGGTGAGCAAGCCGAAGGCCACCCGGGTCCAGGCCGAGAAGGTCCTGGCCATGCTCGACGAAGCCGAGCGCCCGCTGCTGGTGGCCGGCGGCGGCATCTTCAACGCCGACGCCGCCGAGCGCTTCCGCGAATTCGCCGAGCTGACCGGCATCCCGGTGATCCCGACCCTGATGGGCTGGGGCGTAATCCCCGACGACCACCCGCAGATGGCCGGCATGGTCGGCCTGCAGACCTCGCACCGCTACGGCAACGCCACCCTGCTGGAATCCGACCTGGTGCTCGGCATCGGCAACCGCTGGGCCAACCGCCACACCGGCAGCGTCGAGGTCTATACCGAAGGTCGCCGCTTCATCCATGTCGACATCGAACCGACCCAGATCGGCCGGGTGTTCATGCCCGACCTGGGCATCGTCTCCGACGCCGGCGCCGCCCTCGACGCATTCCTCGAAGTGGCCCGCGAGTGGAAGGCCGCCGGCAAGCTGAAGTCGCGCGCCGCCTGGCTGGAAAGCTGCCAGCAGCGCAAACGCACGCTGCAGCGCAAGACCCACTTCGACAACGTGCCGGTGAAACCGCAGCGCGTCTACGAAGAGATGAACGAGTTCTTCGGCAAGGATGCCTGCTACGTCAGCACCATCGGCCTGTCGCAGATCGCCGGCGCACAGTTCCTCCACGTCTACCAACCGCGCCACTGGATCAACTGCGGCCAGGCCGGCCCGCTGGGCTGGACCATTCCCGCCGCGCTGGGGGTGGTCAAGGCCGACCCGAGCCGCCAGGTGGTGGCGCTCTCCGGCGACTACGACTTCCAGTTCATGATCGAGGAACTGGCGGTCGGCGCGCAGTTCAAGCTGCCCTATATCCACGTACTGGTGAACAACTCCTACCTGGGCCTGATCCGCCAGGCGCAGCGCGGCTTCGACATGGACTATTGCGTGCAGCTGGCCTTCGACAACATCAACGCCCCCGAGCTGGAAGGCTACGGCGTCGACCACGTCGCGGTGGTCGAGGGCCTGGGCTGCAAGGCGATCCGGGTGTTCGACCCGAACGAGATCGGCGCCGCCCTGGCCAAGGCCCGCGAACTGATGCAGCAGCACCAGGTGCCGGTGGTGGTCGAGGTGATCCTGGAGCGCGTCACCAACATCTCCATGGGTACCGAGATCAACGCCATCAACGAGTTCGAGGAACTGGCCGAGAAAGGCGCCGACGCGCCGACCGCCATCTCGCTGCTCGACTGATCGCCGGCCTTTCCCGGAGGCGCGGACGGTGCGTGCGGCACCCCGCCCCCGGCGAAAGGCCTCCCGAACGTTTGAACGAACGATAGGAGCAAGACATGCCCCGTTTCTGCGCCAACCTGTCCATGCTGTTCACCGAGGTGGATTTCCTCGAACGCTTCGACGCCGCCGCCAAGGCCGGCTTCGCCGGCGTCGAGTACCTCTTCCCCTATGACGTCGAGGCCGAGGCGATCAAGGCCCGCCTGGAAGCCAACGGCCTGGAACAGGTGCTGTTCAACCTGCCGGCCGGCGACTGGGCCAAGGGCGAGCGCGGCATCGCCTGCCACCCGGATCGGGTCCAGGAGTTCCGCGAGGGGGTCGACAAGGCCATTGCCTACGCCAGGGTGCTGGGCAACCGCCAGGTGAACTGCCTCGCCGGGATCCGGCCGCAGGGGCACGACTGCGCCAGCGTCGAGAAGACCTTCGTCGACAACCTGCGCTACGCCGCCGACAAGCTGGAAGCCGCAGGCATCCGCCTGGTCATGGAGATGATCAACACCCTCGACATCCCCGGCTTCTACCTGCAGAACACCCGCCAGGCCCTGGAGATCCGCGACAAGGTCGGCAGCGCCAACCTGTTCCTGCAATACGACATCTATCACATGCAGATCATGGAAGGCGACCTGGCCCGCACCCTGGAAAACCAGTTGGCGGCGATCAACCACGTGCAACTCGCCGACAACCCCGGCCGCCACGAACCGGGCACCGGCGAGATCAACTACCGCTTCCTCTTCGAGCACCTGGACCGCATCGGCTACCAGGGCTGGATCGGCTGCGAGTACAAGCCGGCCACCACCACCGAAGCCGGCCTCGGCTGGATGAAGACGCACAACGTCGTCTGATCCGCACCCACGAACAAGACGCTCCCGCTTCCCTGCGCGGAGCCACTCGACAGACAGAACCAGGAGACACTCTCATGGCCAAGATCGGATTCATCGGCACCGGAATCATGGGCAAGCCCATGGCGCAGAACCTGCAGAAGGCCGGCCACAGCCTGTTCCTTTCCACCCACCACGACGCCGCTCCGGCCGACCTGCTGGAGGCCGGCGCCATTGCCCTGGCCAACCCGAAGGAAGTGGCCCAGGAAGCCGAGTTCATCATCGTCATGGTGCCGGACACCCCGCAGGTCGAGGATGTGCTGTTCCGCAAGGACGGTATCGCCGAGGGCGTCGGCCCGAACAAGGTGGTGATCGACATGAGTTCGATCTCCCCCACCGCCACCAAGGGCTTCGCCGAGAAGATCAAGGCTACCGGCGCGCAGTACCTGGACGCCCCGGTCTCCGGCGGCGAGGTCGGCGCCAAGGCGGCGACCCTGAGCATCATGGTCGGCGGCTGCCCGAACACCTTCGAACGCGCCTTGCCGCTGTTCCAGGCGATGGGCAAGAACATCACCCGCGTCGGCGGCAACGGCGACGGCCAGACCGCCAAGGTGGCCAACCAGATCATCGTCGCGCTGAACATCCAGGCGGTCGCCGAGGCCCTGCTGTTCGCCGCCCGCAACGGCGCCGATCCGGCCAAGGTGCGCGAGGCGCTGATGGGTGGCTTCGCCTCCTCGCGGATCCTCGAGGTGCACGGCGAACGCATGGTCAAGGGCACCTTCGACCCGGGCTTCCGCATCAGCCTGCACCAGAAGGACCTCAACCTGGCCCTGGCCGGCGCCCGCGAGCTGAACCTGAACCTGCCCAACACCGCCAACGCCCAGCAGGTGTTCAGCACCTGCGCGGCCATCGGCGGCAGTAACTGGGACCACTCGGCGCTGATCAAGGGCCTGGAGCACATGGCCAACTTCTCGATCCGCGACGAGTGATCCGCAGTCCGCGCGGGCCGTCACCCCGCGCGGAGCGACGAACCCCTTTTCGAAGGGCTCGGGGAGAGGAACGGTCGGCGAACTCCGGTGTTCGCCGCCGCCCTCTTCCTTCCCCGCCCACAAGGCGGGGTAAAGGAAGCGAACGCCCGGCCGGGAGATTCACGGCCTCTGCGTCCGGGCGCCTCGCTTCCATTCCCCAGTTCCCGCCGGCGCGGGTGCTGCGGAATGGAAGCGTCGACGACGCTGCGACCGCCGGCCCGACCGGCGGCACGACAACAAGAAATTCGGAGCCTGTCATGAGTACCGATCCACGCGCCTTTCTCACCGAGCTGTTCAATACCGCGGTGGCAGCCGGCCATCCCTACCAGGTGCTGGCCGACCACCTGCCGGAAGATCGCAGCGGGCGCGCCATCGTCATCGGTGCCGGCAAGGCCGCCGGAGCCATGGCCGAAGTGGTGGAGAAGCACTGGCAGGGCGAGATCCAGGGCCTGGTAGTGGCGCCTTACCGCTACGGCGCGCAATGCAGTCGCATCGAGGTGGTGGAAGCCTCCCATCCGGTGCCCGACGACGCCGGCGAGCGCGTCGCCCGTCGTGTGCTGGAACTGATCAGCGGCCTGAACGAGAGCGACCGGGTGATCTTCCTTCTCTCCGGCGGCGGTTCCGCACTGCTTTCGCTGCCTGCCGAAGGCATCGACCTGGCGGACAAGCAGGCGGTGAACAAGGCGCTGCTCAAGTCCGGCGCCGCCATCGGCGAGATGAACTGCGTGCGCAAGCACCTCTCGGCGATCAAGGGCGGTCGCCTGGCCAAGGCCTGCTGGCCGGCCAGCGTCTACACCTACGCGATTTCCGACGTTCCCGGCGACGAGGCCACGGTGATCGCCTCCGGCCCCAGCGTCGGCGACCCGACCACCTCCGCCGACGCCCTGGCGATCCTCAGGCGCTACGCCATCGACGTGCCGCAGAACGTCCTCGACTGGCTCGCCGACCCGCGTTCGGAAACCGTCAAGCCCGACGACCCGTGCCTGGCGCGCAGCCACTTCCAGTTGATCGCCACGCCACAGAACGCCCTAGACGCAGCAGCGGTGAAGTGCCGCGCGGCCGGCTTCTCGACGCTGATCCTCGGCGACCTGGAGGGCGAAGCGCGGGAAGTCGCCAAGGTCCACGCCGGCATCGCCCGGCAGATCCGCAAGCACGGCCAGCCGCTGGCGGCGCCCTGCGTGATCCTCTCCGGCGGCGAGACCACCGTCACCGTGCGCGGCAACGGTCGCGGCGGACGCAACGCCGAGTTCCTCCTCAGCCTCACCGCCGAGCTAAAGGGCGAACCGAACATCTGGGCCCTGGCCGGCGACACCGACGGCATCGACGGCTCGGAAGACAACGCCGGCGCGCTGATGACGCCCTGCTCCCATGCGCGCGGCGAAAAGGCCGGGCTGAAGATCCGCGACGAGCTCGACGACAACAACGGCTACGGCTATTTCCAGGCCCTCGGCGACCTGCTGGTGACCGGACCGACCCGCACCAACGTGAACGACTTCCGCGCCATTCTCATCCTCGAGTCCTGACATGACAGCCGACAAGAAAGCCAAGATCCTCGCCACCCTCGGCCCGGCCACCCGCAGCCGCGACGATATCCGTGCCCTGGTGGAGGCCGGCGCCAACCTGTTCCGCCTGAACTTCAGCCACGGCGACTACGCCGATCACGCGCAGCGCTTCGCCTGGGTGCGCGAGGTGGAAGCGGAACTGAACTACCCGATCGGCGTGCTCATGGACCTGCAGGGTCCGAAGCTGCGGGTCGGCCGCTTCGCCGCCGGTGCCGTGCAATTGCAGCGCGGGCAGACCTTCACCCTCGACCTCAGCGACGTCCCCGGTGACGAGCGGCGGGTCAACCTGCCGCATCCGGAGATCATCCATGCCCTGGAGCCGGGCATGAGCCTGCTGCTGGACGACGGCAAGATCCGCCTGGAAGTGGTCAACTGCCACAGCGACGCCATCGAGACCCGCGTGGCGGTGGGTGGCGAGCTGTCCGATCGCAAGGGCGTCAACGTGCCGGAAGCGGTGCTGCAACTCAGCCCGCTGACCGACAAGGACCGCCGCGACCTGGCCTTCGGCCTGGAACTGGGGGTCGACTGGGTGGCGCTGTCCTTCGTGCAACGCCCGGAGGACATCGACGAGGCCCGTGGGCTGATCGGCGACAAGGCCTTCCTCATGGCCAAGATCGAGAAGCCCAGCGCGGTGAGCGCCATCGAGGCGATCGCCGAGCGCGCCGACGCGATCATGGTGGCGCGCGGCGACCTCGGCGTAGAGGTGCCGGCGGAGAGCGTGCCGGGCATCCAGAAACGCATCGTCCAGGTCTGCCGCCAGCTCGGCAAGCCGGTGGTGGTGGCTACCCAGATGCTCGAGTCGATGCGCTTCTCCCCCGCCCCGACCCGCGCCGAGGTGACCGACGTAGCCACCGCGGTGGGCGCCGGCGCCGACGCGGTGATGCTCTCGGCGGAAACCGCTTCCGGACAATACCCTCGCGAGGCGGTAGAGATGATGGCGAAGATCGTCCGCCAGGTGGAGGCCGAGCCGGACTACCACGTCCAGCTCGAGGTCAACCGTCCGCAGCCCGACGCTACCGTCTCCGATGCGATCAGCTGCGCGATCCGCCGGGTCAGCCGGATCCTCCCGGTGGCGGTGCTGGTGAACTACACCGAGTCGGGCAACTCGACCCTGCGCGCCGCCCGCGAGCGGCCCAAGGCGCCGATCCTCAGCCTGACCCCGAACCTGCGCACCGCGCGGCGACTGACCGTGGCCTGGGGCGTGTATTCGGTGGTCAACGAGCAACTGGCGCACGTCGACGAGATCTGCTCGACCGCCCTCGACATCGCCCTGGCCCAGCGCATGGCGCGCCGCGGCGACACCGTGGTGGTCACCGCCGGCGTACCGTTCGGTCGCCCCGGCTCGACCAACATGCTGCGCATCGAGACCGTGGCGCCGCCGCTGGGAGGCCTCTGAAGCAACGAGTTCGGTCCGGCCCGCGCCGTCCCCCCGGGCATGCGGGTCGGGCCACCCTTGTCTCTCTCGGATGGATGGGGCCGGAAATACGGGGCCGCGTCTCCATCCATCCGGGAAAGACCTTCTTGTCGGACCATGGCCTCCCTCGCGCACTCCCATGCAGGCCATGGACATTCAAGGCCTCCGGTTCAACTCCTGCCGGAGGTCTTTTTTTCTTCTTGGAACGCCCTGCATGCATGACCCTCGCCTGGCCTTCTCGTCCGGGGTGCGTCGCCTCCGCTACCGGCCCTACAATGACCACCCCCGCCCCTCGCGCAGACCTGGCATCTCCGTGCCTGCCGAGCGGCCCTTGCCGCGCTGACCGCCATGCCCCTGCAACCTCTCCTCAATGCATCCCGAATCCTCCTGCGCGGCATCAGCCAGGTGTTCCTCCAGGGCGACCCACGCCTGGGCCTGGCCTGCCTGCTGGCGATCGCCGTCGGCGCGCCGCCGCTGCTCGCCGGCGCCCTCCTTGGCGGCGCCCTCGGCCCGTTGCTGGCGCGCCTGTTGCGTTGCGCCGACAGCGACATCGAGGCCGGGCTGTACGGTTACAACGCCGTGCTGATCGGCATGCTGCTGGCATTCCGCTTCGCCTGGTCGCCGGGACTGGTGTCGCTGGTAGCGCTCGGCTGCCTGGCCAGCGTGGCGTTGCAGCGCCTGTTCCTGCATGGGCTGCGCCGACGCCGCTGGCTACCGCCCTATACCCTGGGCTTCGTCCTCAACGGCTGGTGGCTGGTGCCCCTCGGCGCCTGGCTAGGCCTGGCCCCGGCGGCCCATGGCGGCTGCTTCAGCTGCGCCTGGAGCGGCACGGCGGAGCTGGCGGCGCTAACGCTGGGGATCGGCGAGATCATCTTCCTCGGTGAACCGCTGGCAGGGCTGCTGGTCTGGCTCGGCCTGCTGCTGGTCTCGCGTCCCTCGGCCGCCTGGGCCCTCGCCGGCGCCGCGGCCAGCCTGCCGCTGGCCTGGCTGCTGGGCTACGACTGGGCGAGCGCGCTCGCCGGGCTCTACGGCCTGAACGCCGCTCTTGCCGGGCTGGCCCTGGCCTTGCGCTACCGCAGCGTCTGGCCGCCACTGCTCGGCATGGGCCTGGCGGTGGCGCTGCAACCGCTGTTCGGCCTGCTCGGCCTGCCGGCGCTGACCGCACCGTTCATCCTCGCCTGCCTGCTCTGCATTGGCGGCGAGCGCCTTTACCTGCGCCTGGCCGGCAGCCTCGGCGCGCGCCTCGGCCGGCGGCGCTCCTGAGCGGGGAACGCTGGCGCCGGCGGGCTAGTCTGGTAAGGTGCCGCATCCATCATCAGGAGCCACGATGAGCGCACCCGACAGCTGGCGCGAACGCCTCTACATCGTCATCTTCCAGACCGACACCCGCGACGGCCGGCGCTTCGACAGCGCGCTGCTGCTGGTGATCCTGGCCAGCCTGCTGGTAGTGATGATCGACAGCATCGACGAGATCCACCAGGACTACGGCGACCTGCTGGCCTACATCGAATGGGGCTTCACCGGCATCTTCCTGGTGGAATACCTGCTGCGCCTGTACTGCTCGCCCAAGCCGCTGCGCTATGCCTTCAGCTTCTACGGCCTGGTCGACCTGCTGGCGATCCTCCCCGGCTTCCTCGCCCTGCTCTACCCCGACGCCCAGTACCTGCTGATCGTCCGGGTGATACGCATGCTGCGGATCTTCCGCGTGCTCAAGCTGCGCCAGTACCTGAGCCAGGCCAATTTCCTGCTCACCGCCCTGCGCGGCAGCAAGCAGAAGATCATCGTGTTCTTCCTCACCGTGATGACCCTGGTCACCGTGTTCGGCGCGCTGATGTACGTGGTCGAAGGCCCGGAGCACGGTTTCACCAGCATCCCCCGCGGCATCTACTGGGCGATCGTCACCCTGACCACGGTCGGCTTCGGCGACATCACCCCGAAGACCCCGCTCGGCCAGGCCATCGCCAGCCTGGTGATGCTCACCGGCTACTCGATCATCGCGGTGCCCACCGGGATCTTCACCGCCGAACTCGCCACCGCGATGCGCCAGGACCCGGCCAACCTGTTGCAGCGGGATTGCCCGGTGTGCCGCAAGGCGACCCACGAAGTGCAGGCGGCATTCTGCTGCCGCTGCGGCAACCCGTTGTTCCCTCGCGAGGAAGGCAGCCATGGGAAGTCTTGACCGGCAGCGCTGGGACGCCCTCTGGCAGCGACTCGGCGGCAACCCGCCGGCGGATGCCTTCGACGCGCTGCTGGCGGCCTATGGCGGGGCCGACCGGCACTACCACAGCGATCGCCACATCCTCGCCTGCCTGGAGCACTTCGACCGCTGGCGCCAACTGGCGCGGCGGCCGGACCTGGTGGAGCTGGCGTTGTGGACCCACGACCTGGTCTACGACACCCAGCGCCAGGACAACGAGGCCGCCAGCGCCGCCAGCACCGAGCGCTGGCTCGACCAGGCCGGGCTGGCGGCGCTGCGGCCGGCCCTGCGCGAACTGATCATGGCCACCTGTCACCAGGCGCCGCCGGGAGACGCCGACGCAGCCCTGGTGGTGGATCTCGACCTCGCCATCCTGGCCGCGCCGGCGCCGGTCTACGCACGCTACGAGGCGGACGTCCGCGCCGAATACGCCTGGGTGCCGGAACCGCTGTTCCGCGCCGGGCGCGGCAAGGTGCTGCGCCAGTTGCTGGAGCAACCGGCGCTGTACCACTGCGAACCGCTGCGGCAGCGCTGGGAGGCCGCCGCCCGCGCCAACCTGCGCGGTGCCCTGGAGCGCCTGGAACAGCCGGCCTGAGCCGCACGGGAAAATTTCTTCGCGCCGCTTAACCCGTCTTTCGCCGTGCTTGCGTCTCAGGCAGCAGGAAGGAACCGCACGCACGGGTTCCTCGCCCCTCCATCCGCCCAAGGAAGAGATATCGTGAATCGACTCGCCGCCTCTCCGCTCCTGTTCGCCGGCCTGTTCGCCAGCGCTCCGTTGCTGGCCGCGCCACAAGCGGTCGACAGCCGCATCAGCGCGGTCACCGTCTACGCCGACCGTGCCGTGGTCACCCGCACCGCCCGCCTGCAATTGCCCAAGGGCCAGCATGAGATCGCCCTGGAGCAACTGCCCTTCCAGCTCGACGACGCCAGCCTGCGCGCGTCCCTCGGCGCCAGCGCCGCCGCCACCCTGCTCGACGTCAGCAGCGCCGCGCAACGGGTCGAGCGCCCGGACGACAACCGTGTGCAGCAACTCGACCAGCAACTGCGCGAGATAGACCGGCAACTGCGGGAAATCCATGACCGCGGCAGCGTGCTCGAAGCGCAGAAGAAGTTCCTCGCCGACATCCAGAGCGGCAGCACCCAGCCCGGCAAGGATCGCCCCATGCCCGGCATCGACGAGCTGAAGAGCCTGCTGCAACTGACCGAAGGCAACCTCGAACGCCTGCTCGCCGAGCAGCGCCAGCTGGACGACCGCGCCGCCGAACTGGAACAGCGCAAGCAGCAGTTGCAGGAGCAGCGCGGCACCCTCAACGGCGACGGCAAGCGCTTCAAGCGCGCGGTCCTGCGGGTCGCCCTGGAGCAACCGGCACAGGTCGAGGTGAAGCTCGACTACACCCTGCGCGACGCCTCCTGGCAGCCGACCTACGACGCGCGCCTGCGCGACGGCGCGAAGACCATCGAACTGACCTACCAGGGCCTGGTCCGGCAGAGCAGCGGCGAAGACTGGACCGACATCGACCTGACCCTCTCCACCGCCCGTCCGGCCCTGGGCGGCAACGTACCGCGGCTGAATCCCTGGATCGTCGACATCGACGCGCCCAACGCCTACTACGGTGCCGAGATGGCCATGCAGGACGCTCCGGCGCCCATGCCGCAAGCCGCGCCCATCGCCAGGACCTCGGCGAAGATGGCCATGCCGGCCTCGGCGCCGAAGCTGGCCGAGGCGCGGCTCGCCACCGCGGAGGTCAGCAGCGGAGCCGCCAGCGCCTCTTTCCACATCCCCGTGCCGGCGACCCTGAACAGCGACGGCAGCGCGCAGAAGGTCACCATCGCCCGCCTGGAAATGCCGGCCAAGCTGCGCTACCTGGCGGCCCCGGCCCTGCGCGAAACCGCCTACCTGGAGGCGGAAACCCGCAACGACAGCGACTACCCGCTGCTCCCCGGCACCCTGAATACCTTTCTCGGCAACAGCTTCGTCGCCAGCGGCCATCTGCGCGGGGTGATGCCCGGGGAAAGCTTCGAACTGGCACTGGGCGCCGACGAGGGCATCGGCATCGAACGCAAGCTGGTCAAGCGCTACACCGACAGCAGCGGCCTGATCGGCAACCGCACGCGGGTCAACTACGAATTCCGCATCGACGTGCGCAACAACCACAAGAACGCCGAACGCGTGCAGTTCGAGGACCAGTTGCCGGTCTCGCGCAACGAGCAGATCCAGGTCACCTTGCTGGAACCCAAGGCGCAGGAAATCAAGCGCGAGGACGACGGCAAGCTGAAGTGGGACTGGACCCTGCAACCCGGCGAGAAACGCAGCGCCACCCTGAAGTTCAGCGTGGAGTATCCCAAGGACCTGGCGGTCAGCGGCCTCGACTAGCGCTGGCCAAAGCGCCGGCCGCGGCATAGGCTCGAGCGGGTAATAAGCAAAGCAGTTTTTGATATTTACCCTGCATATAACCCGACGTTATAGTCGAGCCACTACAACATGCCCAAAGGAACTGCCCTGTGAAACGACTGTTCAGCGCCTCCCTGCTGGCCGCCGGCCTGGCGCTCGGCGGCGCCGCTCACGCCGCCCAGCCCCTGCTCAACGTCTCCTACGACGTGATGCGCGACTTCTACAAGGAATACAACCCGGCCTTCCAGAAATACTGGAAAGCGGAGAAAGGCGAGAACATCACCATCCAGATGTCCCATGGCGGTTCCAGCAAGCAGGCGCGCTCGGTGATCGACGGTCTGCCCGCCGACGTCATCACCATGAACCAGGCCACCGACATCGACGCCCTCGCCGACAACGGCGGCCTGGTGCCGAAGGACTGGGCGACCCGCCTGCCGAACAACAGCGCGCCGTTCACCTCGGCCACCGTGTTCATCGTTCGCAAGGGCAACCCCAAGGCCCTGAAGGACTGGCCGGACCTGCTCAAGGACGGCGTCCAGGTAGTGGTGCCGAACCCCAAGACCTCCGGCAACGGCCGCTATACCTATCTCTCCGCCTGGGGCTACGTGCTGAAGAACGGCGGTGACGAGAACAAGGCCAAGGAGTTCGTCGGCAAACTGTTCAAGCAGGTACCGGTGCTCGACACCGGCGGCCGCGCCGCCACCACTACCTTCATGCAGAACCAGATCGGCGACGTACTGGTGACCTTCGAGAACGAAGCCGAGATGATCGCCCGCGAATTCGGCCGAGGCGGCTTCGAGGTGGTCTACCCGAGCGTGTCCGCCGAGGCCGAGCCTCCGGTGGCGGTGGTCGACAAGGTGGTCGAGAAGAAAGGCAGCCGCGCCCAGGCCGAGGCCTACCTGAAGTACCTGTGGTCGGACGAAGGCCAGACCATCGCCGCCAACAACTACCTGCGCCCGCGCAACCCGGAGATCCTCGCCAAGTTCGCCGACCGCTTCCCGAAAGTCGACTTCTTCTCGGTGGAGAAGACCTTTGGCGACTGGCGCAGCGTGCAGAAGACCCACTTCATCGACGGCGGCGTATTCGACCAGATCTACAGCCCCAACTGATCCCTCGCCGCTCGACGAAAAAGCCGGAAGCGCTCGCGCTTCCGGCTTTTTCATTCGGCTTGCAGTTCAGCCACTGCCGCCTCAGCGAAACTCGTGCTCCACCTCGGACCAGAGGCTCACCCGCTGTCCGCCGGCCTCGAAGAACTCCATCTCGCGGCGGATGCCGGCGCTGTCTCGCCAGCCCGGCAGGTCGAGGACGATCAGCTCTTCCAGGTGATCCATGTAGAAGGCGTCCACCGGCGCCCACAACCTGCCGATCGCCGCGCGGTCGAGATCGGCCAGGCACAGGTTGATCGGGTGGGACATGGAGACCTGGCTGAATACCACGTGGCCGGCGCGGACGATGGTCGCCGCGACCTCGTTGCAGGCACGGAAGCGCTGCTCGACCACCTCGGCGTCGGCATGGCTGTAGGGACAGGCTAGGAATATCTTGCGCATGGTTACCTCGTTGCGGAAAGCGACGCCGCGATGGCCCGCGGCGCTCGTCGGGGGATGTTTCAGGCTGCGTGCAGGGCGCTTTTTTCCGCCTCGTCATGCTCCTGCTCCTGCCGGGCATAGCGCTCGGCGGCAGGCACCGAGATGCGGATGGCGATGAATACCGCCAGCAGGCCGCCGAACAATTTGCCGAGCAGGATCGGCAGGATCAGCGTCGGCTGGAAGTTGGCGGTGAATGCCAGGTGATCGCCGATGGTGGCCTGGGCGCAGACGCCCAGGGCCACGCAAAGCACCTTGTCGCGAGCATTCATGTATTTGAACAGGTGGTAGGTGGCGATGATGTTCGCCAGCACCATGACAAAGGCGGTGGCGCCCGGCTGGGACAGCCCCAGGTAACGGCCGAGGACCGCCATCGGGCGCTTGCAGTAGCGCTGGAACAGGTAGCAGATGGGGAAGGTCCCGGCCAGCATGATGCCGATGTAGCCAGCGATCTCGATGGCGCGGAACAACTCTTTCTCGTCGGCGAACATCGGGTCGAAGCCCCAGCCGCCGAAGACCTTGGTGAAGACTCCGGTGAAGTGCTGGACGATGGAAAGCGCCAGGGCCATCTTGATGAACGCGTCCATCACCTTGCCAAATACCAGGAACCCGGTGACCATCGCCGTCGCCCGGTACTTCAGGCCGGCGGCCAGCAGGAAGCAGAAGACGAACAGCGGCGCCAGCAGCCGAAGCATGCCGAGGAAGTCCAGCGACAGGTAGTGCAGGGCCGGCGAACCGGTCGATACCAGTTCGCGCACCGGGATGTGGTTGAGGGTAATCAGCAGCAACGCCGCCAGCACCGCGAACGGAATGCTGATCAACCCGGCCATCGCCCCCAGCGCCAGGTACTTGTGGTCCTTGCGCTCGAGCATGGTCAGGCCGACCGGGATCAGGTAGACGATGGTCGCGCCGGAGGTGTAGCCCACCAGCATGGCGGTAATCCACATGTCGCGGTTGGCGGTCAGGGCATCGGCCAACTGGTAGCCGCCCATGTCCACCGCGATGATCGACAGCGCGGCGATGGATACGTCGGAACCGAGGGTCTGGAAGAACGGGCCGAGGGCATGGGAAATCGCCTTCGACAGATAGGGAATGGCTACCATGATGCCGGCCTGGGCGAGGAACACCGGACCGATGGCGTGGATGCCGTTGACGAACTCGCGGCCCAGACCGCTTTCCGGGCGCAGGATGGAAGCCAGCGCGCCAAGTACCGCACCCAGCATGATCAGGTAAATCACATAGTTTCCGAACTCGGCCATCTGCGTCGTTCTCCCCTCGGCAGGCTCCCGTAGCGGGATGCGTTCTTCTGGTTGTCTGGTCGGGAGGCCGGCCACGCCGGTCGCTCCGCCGAAGCGAACACTCGCATTTCGCGTGCCACAATTTGGTTTTCGTGTTGATTTGAAGGTTCGTTTTACCTAAATTGGTCACCCATACGGTCAAGTAGGCGGCCAATCCAAGAGCGTACCTGCCTTACGGACCTGTGGGATTTTCCGCCGGGCCTGCGCAAAGCCTCGCCCCGCCCCCTTCCGCCCAGCGCCGCCAGGCGCTACCGGGCGATTCACGGTAACAATCGCCGCACCAGGATGCGGCCCATGGGAGAACACGATGCGCCCCGAGGAACGCCGCCGCCACATTCTCGAATTGCTGCGCCAGCGCGAGCGGATCTCGGTGGACGAACTGGCGCGGACCCTTTCCACCTCCCAGGAAACCATTCGCCGCGACCTCGCCGCGCTGGCCGAACAAGGCCTGGTCAGCAAATTCCACGGAGGGGCCGCCCTGCCGCCCAGCGGCGAGCACGAGAACGCCTTCCAGACCCGAATGAACGAGCACGCCCAGGAAAAACGCGCAGTCGCCCGCTACGCCGCCGGCCTGTTCGGGCCCGGTGACAGCATCTTCATCGACACCGGCACCACCACCCTGCTGTTCGCCCGCGAACTGGCGCGCCAGAGCCATCTGACGGTGATCACCAACTCGCTGTTGATCGCCGGCAGCGTCGGCGCCTCCGGCAACCGTGCATTCATGATCGGCGGCGAGTACCGCCCGGAATCCGAACAGAACGTCGGCGCCCTGGCCATTGAGCAGATCGCCCGGTTCAACGCCGAGCATGCGGTGATCACCGTCGGCGCGCTGAACGGCGATGGCGCCATGGATTTTTCCATCGAGGAAGCCGAGATCGCCCGTGCCATGATCGCCCAGGCCCGCCAACTGACGGTTATCGCCGACTCCTCGAAGCTCGGCCGGCGCGCCCTGTTCCAGGTCTTCCCGCTGAGCCGGATCAACCGCCTGGTGGTCGACCGCAAGCCTACCGGGGAACTCTGGGAAGCCCTGCAACAGGCACGGGTGGAAGTCCACGAAGCCCCCCTGCGCACCCCGCAGGCCTGACTCCCCTCGCGGGCAGCCCCGGAGACAGGCCGGGGCTGTGCCGGTGGCTGCCCGTCGATTAATCGATTGACTGTTTCTCTTTCAGTTGCCACATTAAAACAACAAATTTCACATAAAATTCTGTGTGAAAATTCAGTGTTACGGTCAAAAAGCAAACTGATACCAAAAGAAACAGGCAGAAACGATGACTGAGCCGCTTGCGACAAAGACCGCGATCTTCGACGTTGCAGTGATCGGCGCTGGCGTGGTGGGTTGCGCCATGGCCCGCCGCTTCGCCCTGGAAGGTGCGCGGGTGGTCCTGCTGGAAAAAAGCACCGACATCCTCTCCGGTGCCAGCAAGGGCAACAGCGCGATCCTCCATACCGGTTTCGACGCGCCGCCCGGCAGCATCGAACTGGCCTGCATGCAGGAGGGCTATCGCGAATACCGCGACATCCATGCGCGCCTCAACCTGCCGCTGCTGGAAACCGGCGCCCTGGTGGCGGCATGGAGCGACGAGGATCTGGCGCGCCTGCCGGCCATCGTCGAGCAGGCCCACGGCAACGGTGTCGATGACGTCCGCCAGATCGGTCGCGACGAGGTCCTGGCGCTGGAGCCGCAGTTGGCCGGCAATGTGCTCGGTGCGGTGCGGGTCCCCGGTGAGCATCTGATCGACCCCTGGTCCGCGCCGCTCGCCTATCTGCAACAGGCGCAGGCCCATGGCGCCGAGGCCTGTTTCAACGTCGAGGTGCTGGACGGCGCCTTCGACGGCGGCGAATGGCTGTTGCATACCCGCCGCGGCGATCTGCGCGCGCGCCAGGTAATCAACTGCGCCGGACTCTTCGGTGACCAACTGGAACAGCGCCTGCTCGGCGCGGCGAGCTTCGCCATCCATCCGCGCAAGGGCCAGTTCGTGGTCTTCGACAAGGCCGCCGCGGCGCTGCTGCGGCACATCCTGCTGCCGGTACCCAACGAGCGGACCAAAGGCGTGGTATTCACCCGTACTGTCTTCGGCAACCTGCTCGCCGGCCCCACCGCCGAGGAACAGGACGACCGCGAACAGGCACGGGTCGACAGCGACACCCTGCAGCGACTGATCGACGCCGCCGTCGAGCGGCTCCCTGGCCTGCGCGGCATGCCGGTCACCGCCACCTACGCAGGATTGCGGCCGGCCAGCGAAAAGAAGGAATACCGCATCCGCCAGGTCGACGGACGCAACTGGATCAGTGTCGGCGGCATCCGTTCCACCGGTCTCACCGCGGCGCTGGGCATCGCACGCCACGTCTATCGTCTCTACCAGGGTGGGCGCTTCCACGAAGCGGTTCGCGAGCCGCTCTGGCCGCAGGTACCGAACCTCGCCGAACACCTGCCGCGCGACTGGCAGCGTCCCGGCTACGACGAGATCGTCTGCCACTGCGAGATGGTCACCCGCCGGGAAATCCTCGCCGCCCTGGAAGGCCCGCTGCCAGCCGGCGACTTCGGCGGCCTGAAGCGTCGCACCCGCGCCTGCATGGGACGCTGCCAGGGTTTCTACTGCAACGCGCGGGTCGCCGAGCTGAGCGCCGGCCGCCTCGCCCAGCCCCTCGCCACCGGGAGTTGCCATGAGCATCACTGAACAGGTCGACGTCGCCATCGTCGGCAGCGGTCCCGCCGGATTGGCGGCCGCCATCGAACTACGCCGCCAGGGCGTCGCCCGGGTCTGCGTGCTGGAGCGCGACGGCGAGGCCGGCGGTATACCCCGGCATTGCGCGCATCCGCCGTTCGGCCTGCGCGAGCACGGCCGCCTGTTGACTGGCCCGGCCTACGCGCTGCGTAACGTCGAACAGGCTGAACGGGCCGGGGTGGATATCCGCCTGCGCCATAGCGTGGTCGCTCTCGCCGCCGCCGGTCTGCTGCAACTGGCCACCCCCGAAGGCCCGCGCAGTCTGCGCGCGACACGCGTGCTGCTGGCCACCGGCGCACGCGAGACGCCGCGCTCGGCGCGCCTGCTGGGCGGCGACCGGCCACTGGGCGTGATCAATACCGGCGCGCTGCAAGCCTATCTCTATCTGCAAGGCCTGAAGCCGTTCGAACGGCCGCTGATCGTCGGCACCGAGCTGGTCAGCCTGTCCGCCGTGATGAGCTGCCGGCGTGCCGGCATCCGCCCGGTGGCCATGCTCGAACGCAACGCACGGGCCACCGCGCGTTGGCCGCTATCGTTGTTTCCCAGGCTGTGCGGAGTGCCGATGCACTTCTCCAGCGAGCTGCTGGAGATCGAAGGCCGCGGCCGGGTCGAGGCGGCGCGGGTACGCCTGGGCGACGGGCGGGTCGAACGGATCGCCTGCGACGGCATCCTCCTCAGCGGACGCTTCGTTCCCGAATCGAGCCTGGTCCGCCTCAGCCACCTGGAACTGGACCCGGCCAGCGGCGGCCCGCGCATCGATCAGTTCGGCCGCTGCTCCGACCCCGCCTATTTCGCCGCCGGCAACCTGCTCCGGCCGATCGAGACCGCCGGCTGGTCGTTCCGCGAGGGACGAAGGATAGCCGGCCTGCTGGCCGCCGACCTGCGGGCCGAACTGCCGGTCGCCGCGCCCGGTATCGCCATCGATTGCAGCGGTCCGCTCAAGCTGTGCGTGCCGCAGCGGCTGCTGGCCGACCCGACACCCGGCCTGGCGCATCTGCAGCTACGCGTAAGCGAGGCCGCCAGCGGCCGCCTGCGGATACTGGCCGATGGTCGCCCGGTGTGGGAGCGCGCCCTGTCCTGCCTGCCGGAGCGCCGCCTGCTGGTGCCGCTGGCCGCCCTGCGCCTACCGCCGGACACCCGACGCCTGGAAGTCGCCTTCCTCACCTCCGGCCACTGAACCCGCGAAGAGAACCGACCATGCGAATCGCCGCCCTCGACCAGGGAACCACCAGTACCCGCGTGCTGGTTGCCAGCCAGGACGGCAGCGCCGATATTCAGTTGGCGCTGCGTCACCAGCAACATCATCCGCAGTCCGGCTGGGTCGAGCACGATCCGCTGGAACTGCTGGCCAACCTGCAACGCTGCCTGGAGGCCAGCGGCCGGGTCGACGCCATCGGCCTCGCCAACCAGGGCGAAAGCTGCATGGCCTGGGACGCCCGCAGCGGCGAGCCGTTGTCGCCGCTGATCGTCTGGCAGGACAACCGCACCACCCCGCACATCGAGCGTCTACGCGCCAGCGGCGCCGAGGCGCTGGTCCTGGAACGCAGCGGCCTGCCGCTCGATGCCTATTTCTCGGCCAGCAAGCTGGGCTGGATCGTCGAGCACCTTCCTGCCGCTCGCCGGGCTCTCGAGGCCGGCCGCCTGCGCCTGGGAACCAGCGACGCCTGGTTTCTCGACCGCTTGTGCGGAACCTTCGCCACCGACGTCACCACCGCCTCGCGCACCGCATTGATGAACCTCGCCGAGGGCCGCTGGGACCCCGAACTGTGCGCCCTGTTCGGCGTGCCGATCGAGTGCCTGCCGGAAATCCGCGATACCGTCGGCCATTTCGGGGTGATCGGCAACACTCCGCTGACGGCCTCGGTGGTTGACCAGCAGGCCTCGCTCTACGGTCACGGCTGCCGCCAGCCCGGTGATGCGAAGATCACCTTCGGCACCGGCGCCTTCGCCCTGACCCTTAGCGGCGAGCGGATCATCCGCTCGCCGGAGACAGGCCTGCTCGCCACCATCGCCTGGCAGATCGATGGCAAGCCGGTGTACGCCATGGACGGCGGGGTCTACGATGCCAGCGCCGCAGTCGAGTGGGCCGGGCGTCTTGGCCTGTTCAGCGACTTCTCGGAACTGGCCGGCTTCGACCGGCCGCCGGCCATCGACCGCGGGCTGGCCTTCGTCCCGGCCTTGTCGGGACTCGCATGCCCGCACTGGGACCGCAGCGCCGGCGCGATGTGGCTGGGAATGGACGCCGGCACCCGCCGCGAGGACCTCTGCCAGGCCCTGCTCGAAGGCGTGGTGCTGCGCAGCGCCGAGGTGATCCAGGCGATGGACGGCTACCTGAAGGTCACCGACCGCCTGTCCATCGACGGCGGCCTGGCGCGCAGCCCCTACTTCGCCCAGTTCCTCGCCGACAGCCTGCAACGGCGCATCGTCACCCAGCGCTTCGACGAACTCACCGCCTTCGGTTGCGCCGCCCTTGCCGCGCGTGGCCTCGGCTACGAGCTGGCGGAGCCGCGCAACACCCGCACGGAGTTCCAGCCGCGGGTCGACGCCGGCACCGCCCGGCGCTGGCAGGTGCGTTTCAGCGAAGCGGTGGCGCGCACCCGCGGCTGGCGCTGAGCCGCTTTCAGCGTCCCGGCCAGCCGGTCTCGCGCAGCGCCGCCAGGAGCCTCTCCCCCTTCAGCGCGGGCACCAGCCGGCCATCCTCGGTGCGCATGTCCTCGCCGGCCAGCAGCACGTTGACGATGGCTTCTTCCACCGCCTCCGCCGCCGCGGCGAACAACGGCGAGATGTGGTCGTTGTTGAGCATCCGCAGCAGCGTGCTCTGCGGCAGGTCCTTGCGCGCATAGTCGGCTGGCGGCAGGTCCTGGTTGCCGGTGGCGAAGGCGAGGAACACGTCGCCGCTGGAGTCCTCGGTGCCACCACCGGTGCGAGCGATGCCGATCGAGGCGCGCTGCGCCAGGCGCTGGCACTGGTGCGGCAGCAGCGGCGCGTCGGTGGCCAGGATCACCACGATGGAGCCCATGCCCGGGGTGCCTTCCTCGCTGAACGGCGAGGGGATGTCGCCCAGCCGGCGGCCGACCGGATAGCCATCGACCCGCAGCTCGCGACGCTGGCCGTGGTTGGCCTGGACCAGCGCGCCCACCGTCCAGCCGCCCTGCTCCGCCGGCAGCCGCCGCGATGCGCTACCGATGCCACCCTTGAACTCGTGACAGATCATCCCGGTACCGCCGCCCACCGAACCTTCGCGGACCGGTCCGGACTCGGCGCAGGCCAGCGCCTCGCCGACCTGGCGGGCGCCGACGTGCTGGCCCCAGATATCGTTGAGCAGGCCGTCGAAGGTCTCCATCACCACCGGCATGCACCAGTACAGCCCGCTGTCGCCGAGTTCGGCGCGCTCCTCGGCGATCAGCGCGTCGCGCACCGCGCCGACGCTGTGGGTATTGGTGATGGCGATCGGGGTGGTCAGCAGGCCGGCTTCGCGGACCCACTCCAGGCCCGTGGCGTCGCCGTTGCCGTTGAGCACATGGCAGCCGGCGAAGCAGGGTTGCAGGCGCGCCGCACCGGCGCGCGGCTGGACCAGGGTGACGCCGGTGCGAACCTGCCTGCCGTCGATCCGATGGTTCAGGGTGCTGTGGCCGACGCGCACGCCGGGAACGTCGGTGATCGCGTTGAACGGGCCGGGAGTGCCCAGGCCGAGGGTGATGCCAAGTTGTCGAGCGCGCATGCGGACTCCTGTTTCAAAGCTTCTGGAACGCCGGACTGAGCTTGCCGTAGGTGCAGTAGAGAATCACCGACACCGCCAGCAGTCCGACAATGATCATCACATCCCTGGCCGAGGCCGCCAGGAACAGGTTGAGCAGCAGGTATCCCGCGCCACTCGCTGCCAACAGCGCTGGCAGCGGCCACAGCGGCATCCGGTAGGGATGCTCGCGGTCGCGCCGCAGCACCCGGCTGAACAGCGCGCAGAGGGCGACGATCAGGTAGACCATGACGATCAGCAGCACGGTGAACGAGGTCAGTTCGGCCAGGTTGGAACTGAAGCTCAGCGCCGCCGAGGGAATGGCGAGGAACAGCGTGGCCAGCCAGGGCGACTCCCAGCGCGGATGGATACGGGTGAAGGCACGGTTCAACGCCGGCATCCAGAGCGCGTCGCGACCGCTGCTGAAGATCACCCGGGCGCTCTGGATGACGATGGCGACGATGGCGTTGAACACCGAGAGGAAGATCCCGGCGCTGACCAGGCGCGACAGCGTCTCGTTGCCATGGCTGTTCAACAGGTAGCCGATCGGATCGGGGCTGGCGAGCATCGCCGGGAGCGACGGCGCGCCGATCAGCAGCGCGGCGAGCGGGACGATCTCGATCAGCACCACCAGCGCCAGCGACCAGAGCACCGCGCGATGCACGCTGTGGCCGCCGTCCTTCATGTCCTCGGCGAGCAGCACCGCGCCGCCGAAACCGTTGTAGGAGAACAGCGCGGTACCGACCGCTCCGATCACCAATGCCCAGGGTGCGATCGCCAGCAGCCCGCCGTCGCCGACTACCTGCGGCTGCAGCAGGACGCTCACCGGCTGCTGCGCATGGCCGAAACCGAGGCCGACGATCACCAGCAGCGCCGCCACTTCCAGCAGCAGGCAGGTGCCCGTGACCCAGGCGTTGACGCGGATGTTGAGGATGCCCAGCAGGTAGCTGAAGGCAACGATCGCCAGGGCCACGGTCTGCGCATCGAAGTGGGTGCCGAGGGCGGCGTTCAGGTAGGTCGCCGCGCCGGTGGCGAGCACCGGCGGGATGAACAGCAGCATCGCCAGCACCGTGAGGAAGGTGGCGTAGCCGGCCAAGCCGCCGAACACGCGCTTGGCGTAGACGTACTCGCCGCCGGCGGTGCTGTGCGCCCTGCCCAGCTCGGCATAGCACCAGGCGAACATCAGCGCCAGCACCCCGGCCAGGGCGAAGGCCCAGAAGGCGCCGGTGCCGGCCTGCTGGATGGCGAAGGGGGCGATGACGAAGACGGAACTGGCGGGAGTGACCGCGGAAACGGTGATGGCGACCACGTCGAACACGCCCAGGGTGGGTTTCAGCGCACTTTCGGGCGCGGGGGAAGAGCTCATGTCGTTGTCCTCTGATTGTTATTGAAGTTGAGGCAGTAACGGAGACTCGCGGCGGCCCCCTGCCGGGGCGCTGGTTATGCGCCGACTCTAGGAGCGCGGAACCGGCGGGCCAATCACCCTTTGGGGTTACGCCCCTTGACGCGGCGGGTGGAAAAGCCGCAAACCGGAGCCTGCGAAAACCCACCGTGGAGCGAATACGGATGCACACCCTGTTCCGGGACATCGGCATGCACGCCAGCCTGGGCCGCGCCATCGAACAGATCGGCGGCAACCGCTTCTGGAAGCAATTGATCCTGCTGCTGCGCCAGCACCTGCCGTTCGACAATGCCCTGGCGATCTTCTACCCCGCCAACGGCGTGCCGGTGGCCCTGGAGGAATACGACGCCGAACCGCACGCCGGGCCGGCCTCGATGCTCGCCTACCTGAACGGGCTGTACCTGCTCGACCCCTTCTACCAGGCTTGCCGGGAAGGCCTGGCCAGCGGCCTGTACCGCCTCGAGGAGATCGCCCCGGACCATTTCCGGCAGAGCGAGTACTACCTCAGCTACTTCCACGACAACGTGCTGGAGGACGAGGTGCAGTTCATCCTCCAGGTACCCGACCGGGGCGCGCTGTCGCTATCGCTGGGGATGCAGCGGATATTCGCCGACGAGGAATGCGGGATGCTCGGGCTGCTCTCGAGCTGGGTCCTGGCGCTGATGCAGCAGCACTGGCAGCAGCGCAGCCAGCGCCTGTTGCCGGCCGCACCGCAGGAAGAGATGGCCACGCAGATACGCGACGCCCTCAGCCACTTCGGCGCCAGCGTGCTATCGGAACGCGAGCTGGAGATCGCTCGCCTGATCCTTCGCGGCTACTCGTCGAAGGCCATGGCCGAGCGCCTGGCGATCTCGCCGGAGACGATCAAGGTCCATCGGCGCCACCTGTACGCCAAGCTGGACATTTCCTCGCAACCGGAACTGTTCTCGCTGTTCATCCAGTCGCTCGGGCACGACCCGGAGAACCCCTAGGGGTCATGGATTGGCGTAGCGCCGGCTGAGACCGGGCGGGATGCCGCGGGCGTCGGTCTCGGTCCAGGGACCCTGCGGGCTGGTGGACCAGAACCAGCCGCCGTCCCAGCGGTAGTAGGTACGCTGGCGGTAGTAGAGATCGCGCTCGCCGCGGATCACATAGACCCCCAGGCTGCCGTCCCAGACGCCCTTGCCGCCTGGCGGCGGGGCGAACTGCGGACGCGAGCGGCTGGGCTGCGCCGGAGTCTGCGGTTGCGGGGTGATGCGCGGCGGGGTGGCGCCGGGCGCGCTGGACGGACCGGGCTGCGGCTGGCTTTGCGGCGGCAGCGAGGCCGGCGGTTCGCTGGTCTGCGGCGGATGCACCACGCACCCGCCGAGACCGCCCAGGAGAATCGCCAGACCCAGATACTTCGCCTTCACCGCCGCACCTCCCGCCAACCCGTTGTCGTTATGGCCGGGCCGCCTGGTGCTGGTCCGGGCCGTCGATGGTCAGCGCTTGCGCCGACGACTGGGCGGTAGACAACGGTTTGCCGCGTCCGATCCATTCGCCGGAGATGGCGTTGCCGGCGCGGGATACCCGCGCGACCAGCTCGACCTGCGGGAATCCGCTGAGCTTGAGCTGCGGCATCATGGCGTCGGCATCGCTCAGGCTGACCTCGGCCGGCAGGTCGGCGACGGTCAGGCGCTTCACTGCCAACGGCATCGGCGGGCCGCCGACGGCGCGGGCGAAGACGAACACGCTGTCGTCGGCCTTGACCTGGCCCTTCACCGCGTCGCTGATATCCACCTTCACCGTCAGGGTCACCCCGGCGGCAGCGGGCGCGGCCGGCGCCGGCGGGGTCTGCCCGGCCTCGGTCATGCGCTCGCGGGCACGCTGGATGCCGCCCTGGATCGCCGAGCGCGCCGGGTCCTCGTTCGGCAACACCGACACCAGGCGCTCCCAGAAGCCGATGGCGTCGGCGTAGCGCTGCTCTTCGAAGGCGGCGATGCCGAGCAGGCCAAGGGTGGTCACTTCGGCCGGGTCGCCCTTCAGCGCCTCGTCGGCCAGGGCCTTGATCTGCGCGGTCATTTTCTTGCCACCGGAGAAATACAGTGCCTGCGCCCACTGGCCGAGCACTTCCGGCTGCCGCCCGCTGAGTTCGGCGGCGCGTTCGAAGGCCCGCGCCGCATCGGCGCCGCGTTCCTGGGTCATGTAGGTGCGACCGAGGAAGTACCAGCCCTGGGCGGAATCCGGCTGGGCCTGTACCGCGCGCTCCAGGCGCGCGGTCATCTCTTCCATGGAGTGCGGTGCCTGGGCGAATTCGCGGGCCAGCTCGACCTTGTCGCTGGCGCCCCAATGCAGGTACAGGCCGAGCGCGACCAACGGCACCAGCAGCGCCGCGACCAGCGGGATCGCCCGGCCCAGGCGCGAGCTACGCTCCTCGCCGCTGCCCTCGGTGTCGGCGAGCAGTTCGCGGGCAGCCTCGGCGCGGCCATTCTCCAGTTGCTCGGCGGTCAGCGTGCCGGCGGCCTGCTGGCCGGCCAGCTCGGCGATCCGCTCCTGATAAAGCGCGACGTTCAGGGCGGTACGGTCTTCCTCGGCCTGGGCGCGACGGCCACGCAGCAGCGGAAGCAGCAGGAATGCCAGGGCCGCCAGCAGCAGCAGGCCGGCAGCGAGCCAGAAATCGATCATTTGTCGTTCTTCAACAGGTTGGCGAGGCGCGCTTGCTCCTCGGCGGACAGGGTGGTTTGCGCCTTGGCGGCGGTGCGCCGGCGGCGCAGGACGATCACGCCGATCACCAGCACGCCGAACAGCAGCAAGGCGCCCGGACCGAACCAGAGCAGCCAGGTACGCTCGTTGACCGGCGGCTTGTAGCGAACGAAGTCACCGTAGCGGGCAACCATGTAGTCGACGATCTCGCCGTCGCTCTTGCCCTGCTGCAACTGGCCGTAGATCTGCTTGCGCAGGTCGGCGGCGATCGGTGCGTTGGAGTCGGCGATGTCCTGGTTCTGGCACTTCGGGCAGCGCAGTTCCTGGGTCAGGTTGCGGAAGCGCTCGCGCTCGGCGTCGCTGGCGAACTCGTAGGTGTCGATGGCGGCCCGGGCCACGCCGCAGAGGGCGAGACCGAGCAGCGCGGTGGCGAGGAAACGCTTCATCGGGCCTCCGGCTCGTCCAGCAGTTGCTGGTACAGCGGCGCCAGTTGCTCGCGCCAGACTTTCTGGTCGACCACCCCGACGATCTTGTGGCGGATGATGCCCTGCTTGTCGATCAGGTAGGTTTCCGGCGCACCGTACACGCCCAGGTCCAGGCCCAGGGTGCCGTCGGCGTCGCTGATGCTCAGCAGGTAGGGATTGTGCAGCTCGTTCAGCCACTTGATGGCGGCGGCGTTGTCGTCCTTGTAGTTGATCCCGTAGATCACCACGCCCTGCTCGGCCAGTCGGGTCAGTTCCGGGTGCTCGACCCGGCACGACGGGCACCAGGTGCCCCAGACGTTGACCAGCGCCGGCTTGCCCTTGAGGTCGGCCTCGGTCAGGCGCCGGGCCGGGTCCTGCACGCTGGGCAGGTCGAAGGCCGGGAACGGCTTGCCGATCAGCGCCGAGGGCAGCTCGCTGGGGTCCAGCCAGAGGCCGCGGAAGAGGAACACCGCGACGATCAGGAAGATCCCCAGCGGCAGCAGCAGAATCGCTCGTTTCAAGACTCAGGCTCCCTGACCGGCGAGGCCCAGGGCCTCGCGCACACGTGTTTTCACCTTCACCCGGTAGCGCCGGTCGAGCGCCGCCAGGGCGCCGCCGAGGCCCATCAGCAGGCCACCGAACCAGATCCAGCGGACGAACGGCTTGACGTGCACGCGCACCGCCCAGGCACCGTTCTCCAGCGGCTCGCCGAGCGCCACGTAGAGGTCGCGAGTAAAGCCGGCATCGATCCCGGCCTCGGTCATCATCGAACTCTGCACGGTGTACAGGCGCTTCTCCGGATGCAGGGTGGCGATCTCCTTGCCGTCGCGGCTGACGTGGATGCTGCCCTTGTCCGAGGTGTAGTTCGGCCCTTCGTGGTGCTTCGCGCCGTCGAAGAGGAAGTGGTAGCCGCCCAGTTCGACGGTGTCGCCGGGCGACATGCGCAGGTCACGCTGGGCGCTGTACTGGCTGCTGAGGACGATGCCGATGGCGCACACGGCGATGCCCAGGTGCGCCAGTTGCATGCCCCAGTAGCTGCGGGTCAGGCTGCGGGCGCCGGCCAGCACGCCCTTGTGCCGGGTCTTGTCGAGGAAGTCGCGGAAACCGGCCAGGACCACCCAGGCGGACAGCAGGAACACCGCCAGCACCGCCCAGTTGAAATCGCCGAAGTACATCGAACCGGCCGCCGCCAGGACCGCGCTGGCCACCAGCACCGGGGTCAGCATGCCGAGCAGCCAGCGGCTCGGGGTGTCCTTCCAGCGCACCAGCACGCCGACCGCCAGGGCCGCCATCAGCGCCGCCATCAGCGGCAGGAACATGGCGTTGAAGTACGGCGGGCCGACCGACAGCTTGGCGCCGCTGAGGGCATCGAGCAGCAGCGGGTAGAGAGTCCCGAGGAGGATCATCGAGGCCGCCACCACCAGCACCAGGTTGTTCAGCAGCAGCAGGGTCTCGCGCGACCACAGGGCGAAGCCGACCTGGCTCTTGACCACCGGCGCGCGCAGGGCGAACAGGGTCAGCGAGCCGCCGACCACCAGCAGCAGGAAGGCGAGGATGAACACCCCGCGCTCCGGGTCGGAGGCGAAGGCGTGCACCGAGGTGAGCACGCCGGAGCGGACCAGGAAGGTGCCCAGCAGGCTCAGGGAGAAAGCGGCGATCGCCAGCAGCACGGTCCAGCTCTTGAACACGCCGCGCTTCTCGGTCACCGCCAGCGAGTGGATCAGTGCAGTGCCGACCAGCCAGGGCATGAAGGAGGCGTTTTCCACCGGATCCCAGAACCACCAGCCCCCCCAGCCCAGCTCGTAGTAGGCCCACCAGGAGCCGAGCACGATGCCGATACCGAGGAAGGCCCAGGCCACCAGGGTCCAGGGCCGCGACCAGCGCGCCCAGGCGGCGTCCAGGCGGCCGCCGAGCAGTGCGGCGATGGCGAAGGCGAAGGCCACCGAGAATCCGACGTAACCCATGTAGAGCATCGGCGGGTGGACGATCAGGCCGACGTCCTGCAACAGCGGGTTGAGGTCGTTGCCGTCCATCGGGGTCTGCGGCAGCAGGCGGCTGAACGGGTTGGAGGTGATGATCAGGAACAGCAGGAAGCCGGTGCTGATCATGCCCATCACCGCCAGCACGCGGGCCAGCATGACCTCCGGCAGTTGCCGGGAGAAGATCGACACGGCGAAGGTCCAGCCACCGAGGATCAGCGCCCAGAGCAGCAGCGAACCTTCGTGGGCGCCCCAGACGGCGCTGAACTTGTAGTACCAGGGCAGCGCGCTGTTGGAGTTGCCGGCCACGTAGGCCACCGAGAAGTCGTCGCGCAGGAAGGCCCAGGTCAGGCAGCCGAAGGCGAAGGCGAGGAAGGCGAACTGCCCCCAGGCCGCCGGGCGCGCCAGGCTCATCCACTGGCGGTCGCCGCGCCAGGCGCCGACCAGCGGCAGGCTCGACTGCACCAGGGCCAGGCAAAGGGCGAGGATCAGGGCCAGGTGGCCGAGTTCGGGGATCATCTACTTGCCCTCCTGGTTGTACGAGGTCTCGCCGGCGGCCTTGCCGTTCTCGTAGTGCTTCAGTTGGCCGCTGTCCTTGAGCGCCTTGGTGACTTCCGGCGGCATGTAGTTCTCGTCGTGCTTGGCCAGCACTTCATCGGCCACCAGCACGCCGTCGCCGCCCAGCTTGCCGAGGGCGACGATGCCCTGCCCCTCGCGGAACAGGTCGGGAAGGATGCCATGGTAGGCGATGGTCACTTCCTTGGCGCCGTCGGTGACCACGAAGCGCACGTTCAGCGAATCCTCGCTGCGTTGCAGAGAACCCTTTTCCACCAGGCCGCCGGCGCGGATGCGGGTGTCGGTCGGCGCTTCGCCGTTGGCGATCTGGGTCGGGGTGTAGAACAGGTTGATGTTCTGTTGCAGGGCCGACAGCGCCAGGCCCACCGCGGCGCCGACGCCCACCACGATGGCGAGGACGATGATCAGACGTTTCTTGCGGACCGGATTCACTGCTGGGCCTCCCGGCGCAGACGACGCGCCTCTTCTTGCAGGTAGCGGCGCCGGGCCAGCAGCGGCTCGGCGACATTGATCGCCAGCACCAGCAGGCTGATGCCGTAGGCCGACCAGACGTAGGGACCGTGATGGCCCATGGCGAGGAAGTCGCCGAACGATTCGAAGCTCATCGTGCCTTCTCCACCAGGGCCTTCACCTCGGCTTTCGCCCAGGCGGTGCGGGACTCGCGCTTGAGCACTTCCAGGCGCATGCGCACCAGCAGCATGGCCGCGAAGAAGCAATAGAAGCCTAGGACCATGATCAGCAACGGCAACCACATCTCCACCGGCATCGCCGGCTTCTCGGTGATGGTGAAGGTGGCCGGCTGGTGCAGGGTGTTCCACCACTCCACCGAGTACTTGATGATCGGGATGTTCACCACGCCGACGATGGCCAGTACGGCACAGGCCTTGGCCGCGCTGTCGCGGTTACTGATCGCCTGGCCGAGGGCGATGATGCCGAAATAGAGGAAAAGCAGGATCAGCATCGCCGTCAGGCGCGCGTCCCAGACCCACCAGGCGCCCCAGGTCGGCTTGCCCCAGACGGCCCCGGTAAGCAGCGCGACGAAGGTCATCCAGGCGCCGATGGGAGCGGCGCACTGCACCGCCACGTCGGCGATCTTCATCTTCCAGATCAGCCCGACGGCACCGGCCACGGCCAGCATGACGTAGCAGGACTGGGCGAGGAAGGCCGCCGGCACATGGATATAGATGATGCGGAAGCTATTGCCCTGCTGGTAGTCCGGCGGCGCGAAGGCCAGCCCCCAGACGCAGCCGGTGACGATCAGCAGCGCCGCCGCCACGGCGAACCAGGGCAGCCAGCGGCCGCTGATCTCGTAGAACCACTTGGGCGACCCAAGCTTGTGAAACCATGTCCAATTCATCATCAGGCTCTGTTTACAGGGCTCTTTGGAAATACCGGGCAGGCCTTCCGCTGCCAGCCCGGGTCAAGCGTGGGCGGCGCAGCCGCCCGGTACCGCACGCCCGCCGATGCCTTCGGCGGGCGGACTCACTCGCCTACGCTGATCTTCAGGCCGGCAGCGATGGCGAATGGCGTGAGTGTCAATGCTAGCGCCGTCAGGCTCGCCAGCCACAATAAATGTCCGCTGCTGGGCAGTCCCTGCAACGAAGCCTGCAGCGCCCCGCTACCGAGAATCAGCACCGGGATGTACAGCGGCAGGATCAGCAGCGCCAGCAACAGGCCGCCGCGCTTGAGGCCCACGGTCAAGGCCGCGCCGACGGCGCCGAGCAGGCTCAGCACCGGCGTACCGAGCAACAGGGAAAGCAGCAGCACCGGTATGCAACGGGCCGGCAGGCCCAGCATCAGCGCGAACAGCGGCGACATCAGGACCAGGGCCAGCCCGGAAAACAGCCAGTGTGCCAGCACCTTGGCCAGCACCAGAAGAGCCAGGGGGTGCGGCGAAAGGACCCACTGCTCCAGAGAACCGTCCTCGAAATCGCTGCGGAACAGCCCTTCCAGCGAGAGCAGCACGGCCAATAGCGCCGCCACCCAGACCAGGCCGGGCGACAAGGTTTGTAGCAATTGGCTTTCCGGCCCGACCGCCAGGGGGAACAGGGCGATGACGATGGCGAAGAACACCAGCGGGTTGGCCAGCTCCGCCGGTCGGCGGAACAGCAGGCGCGCCTCGCGCGCCAGAAGCAGGCTGAAGACGTTGCTCATGCCGGATCGCCCAGCGCCGGCTCGACCGTCGCGCCGCTGGCCGCCTTGAGCGCACCGAGGTCCAGCTCGCGGTAGCCGGCGGGCACCTGCTGCAGGCTGTGGTGGGTGGTCAGCACTACCATCCCGCCGCGCTGGCAATGCCCGGCCAGGTGCGCTTCCAGTTGCGCCACCCCCTGTTTGTCGAGGGCGGTGAAGGGTTCATCGAGGATCCACAAGGGCGGTGCGTCCAGGTACAGGCGGGCCAGCGCCACGCGGCGTTGCTGGCCGGCGGAAAGGGTGTGGCAGGGAACGTCCTCGAAGCCACGCAGGCCGACGTCGGCCAGGGCCTGCCAGATCGTCTCGCGGCTGGCCGGCTGGTGCAGCGCGCAGAGCCAGGTGAGGTTCTCCTCGGCGCTGAGCAGGCCCTTGATTCCCGCGGCGTGGCCGATCCACAGCAGGCTGCGGGCCAGTTCGCCGCGCTGTTCGGCGAGCGGCCGGCCGTTCAGGCGGACTTCCCCGGCGGTCGGCTGCATCAGTCCGGACAGCAGACGCAGCAGGCTGGTCTTGCCGCTGCCGTTGGGACCCACCACCTGCAACATCTCGCCGGCGGCCAGGCGCAGGTCGAGGCGCTCGAACAGCATGCGCCAGTCGCGCTCGCAGGCGAGCCCGACGGTTTCCAGCAAGGGGCTGGCTGTGGGGACTTCAGCAGGATCGGACATCGAACAACATCGCCAAGCGTCTCTCCTCGTCGCGGCGCCGGAGGCCTTCACGGAACAGACCCTAAAGTCGGGATAAACACGGCCGCTATACTGGTGACGACGCGGCCAGCCTGTTTGACAGGCGCGGCATTATACACGCCCTTCCCCAGCCTCCGCAGGGTCGTTTAAGACAGGTTGTTACCCATGCCAGCCGAGATAGGCGCTTCCCCATCACTACCCCCGGTTTCCGCCCCGCGCCCGCTGCCGCCGGCGCAATCGCAGGGCAACGCCCAGGCCGACGCCGAGATGACCCTGAAGCTGGTGCAGACCCTGGCCGGCCTGCTGGGCGAAGGCGAGTCGGGCAAGGCCGAGGTGCTGGCGGTCAAGGAAGGCCTGGCGAACAATTTCCAGGTCCTGCTCAAGCTGACCCTGGCGAACAGCGGGCAGAGCCTGGTGGAAGTGCAGAGCAACCGGCCGCTGGTGCCGGGCAACCTGCTCAACGTCAGCGCCACCAGCAGCGCCAGCGTGGTTGCCACCCTGCTCGACAGCATGGCCGGCGCTGGCCCGCTGAGCAGCCTCGACCTGGAGCAACTGCCGCCCGGCACCCTGCTCCAGGGCAAGGTCCTGTCCAGCACCGCGCTGCCGGCGGACAAGGCCCAGCAGGTGGTCTACCGGGTCCTGCTGAACCTGCTCAACACGCCGCTCGCCGGCAGCAAGCTGAGCCTCGACTCGCCCCAGGCGCTGCCGGTCGGCAGCCTGCTCACGGCGCTGGTTAAAAACAGCCAGCAGATCGACTTCCTGCCGCTCAGCGGACGCCTCGACCAGCTTGCGCTGGGCCAGCAACTGGCCGGGCAGAGCGCCCGCCAGGCTTCCCTGGAAGGCCTGTTCGCCGCCCTGCAGGGGCTGAACGGCCGCAACGACCTGCCGGACAGCCTGCGCCAGGCCGTGGAGCGCCTCTTCGCCGGCCTGCCGGAGGCGCAGAAGATGGGCGATTCCAAGCTGCTCGGCCAGGCCCTGCAGCAGAGCGGCCTGTTCCTCGAGGCGCGCCTGATGCAGGGCGCCACCGATCATCTCGGCCAGGACCTGAAGGCCAACCTGTTGCGCCTGTTCGCCCAGCTGTCGCCGCTGCCGCCGACCGGCGCCCAGGCGCCGGGCATGTTCGCCGGCAACACGGCGAACCTGGCCCAGGCGCTGCCGGCCTTTGTCCGCAACGCCCTGGGCAACCTGGGACAGAGCGCCAACAAGACCCAGGCACTGAACTTTCCCCTGCCGAGCAAGGTTCTCCAGCTGTTCGACGAAGACATGGAGCTGGAGTCGCTGCTGCGCCTTGCCGCCGCGGCAATCTCCCGCCTGCAGACCCATCAGTTGTCGAGCCTGGCGCAGACCAGCACCCTGCCGGATGGCACCCAACTGGCGACCTGGCAGATGGAGGTGCCCATGCGCCATCAGCACTCGGTGGTGCCGTTGCAGGTGAAGTTCCAGGAAGAACAGCGCAAGACCGGCGAAGAGGCCCGCGAAAGCCTCTGGCGCGTCGAACTGGCCTTCGACCTGGAGCCGCTGGGACCGCTGCACGCCCAGGCGACCCTGCTGCGCGGCAGCCTGTCCAGCCAGCTTTGGGCCGAGCGCGACGCGACCGCGCGGCTGGTCGAGCATGAACTCGGCCACCTGCGCCAACGCCTGCGCGACGCCGGCCTGACCGTTGGCGAGATCACCTGCCAACGCGGCCGCCCGCCCCAGGGCCCGCGAGCGACCATCGAACAACGCTGGGTAGACGAAACCGCATGAACAGAAAGCAGTCACCCGCCCCGCGCCAGGCCATCGCCCTGAGCTACGACGGCCAGGCCGCGCCGACCCTTTCCGCCAAGGGCGACGCCGAACTGGCCGAGGCGATCCTGGCCATCGCCCGCGACTACGAGGTACCGATCTACGAGAACGCCGAGCTGGTCCGCCTGCTCGCCCGCCTGGAACTCGGCGACGCCATTCCGGAAGCGCTGTATCGCACCATCGCCGAGATCATCGCCTTCGCCTGGCACCTGAAAGGCAAGTGTCCCGAGGGATTCGCGCCGGACGCCGCGGATGGCAACGAGATGCTGCTGCTCGGCGGTCCCGGCGACTGAGCGGACCCGCCACACGTCGAAACCGAAGCGCCGGAACCGGAATCCGCGAGAGCGGTCCCAGCACAGTCCACCTGCCACTTCCCAGGCCGCCCATGCCCTCGCCAAGCCCCTCCTCCTCGCCGCCCTGCTGCTTATCGCCAGCCATGTCCAGGCCGCCCCGGCCATCCTCGGCGACGAGGAAAAGGATGCAATCATCGATCGGCACCGGCTGACTCCGGAGTTCCGCATCAATCGGCAAGCCAAGGTACGCCATCACGAAGCAACCATCGACCGCGTGGTCCTGCTTCAGGATAGGGACCGCTTCACCTACCGAAGCTACCTTCGCGACGACCAGAAGGAGCCTGCCACCTTCTGGATCCTGGAGTTCGACGCACGCAGCGGGAAACGGCTGAGCGAACGCCAGACCGATGAGGACGACTATTGGCGTAGACGCGACGCCGACTCGCAACGGGCCGACAGCGGCGAAAGGAACCGATAGATAGCGCAACCGAAACCTTCGACGCGTCGTCCCGGTACAGCGGCTCAGGCGAAACCGCCGTTGACCCGCAGCACCTGGGAATTGACCCAGGCCCCGTCCGGCCCGGCGAGGAAGGACACCGCCGCGGCGATCTCGTCCGGTTCGCCGAGACGCTCCAGCGGCGCCAGCCTGGCGATCTGGTCGATCTGTTCGGCGCTCTTGCCGTTGAAGAACAGCTCGGTGGCCACCGGGCCGGGCGCCACCGCGTTGACCCTGATGTCCTGGCCGCGCAACTCGTTGGCCAGCACGTGCACCAGCCCCTCGACCCCGGACTTGGACGCGATGTACGGACCGTAGCTGGGCAGCGCCCGGGCAATCACGCTGGTGGACAGGGCGATGATCCGTCCGCCGCGCTCGACATGCCGGGCAGCCAGGCCGAGCACGATGAAGGCGCCGCGCAGGTTGGTGCGGATCACCCGGTCGAAGCCCTCCAGGTCGCCATCGGCGATCTTCAGGTAGGGCATCGTGCCGGCGCTGTTGACCACCACGTCGATGCGGCCGAAGGCGCCCCTGGTGGCTTCGAACAGCTTGTCCATGTCCTCCGCGCTGGCCACGTCGCCCTGCACGGCGATGGCCGCGCCGCCGGCGGCGACGATTTCGGCCACGACCTCGTCGGCCATGGCCTGGTTGCCGGCATAGTTGACCGCGACCGCGAAACCGTCGGCGGCCAGCCGCCGGGCAATGGCGCGACCGATGCCGCGGGAGGCGCCGGTGACGATGGCGGCTTGGGTGATGTCAGGCATGCTGGGACTCTCCTGGAATGAGCGTGGCGACAGCCACGCATCGACAAGAAAAGTCTAGAAGCCGGCTATTGGCGGATAAACAGCCGACAACCGTCATGACTATCCAGGATTTCCGGACAATACCGATACGCGGTCACGGCTTGCGCGCGATCCAGGCGTACTGCTGGCGCTTCTCCTCGCCCAGGCGCTGGCGTCGGCGATGACTGGCGAACGCATCGCCGGAACAGTAAGTGCAGACGGCGCTGGCTTCGATCTGCGCCGGCCCGACGCCGGCGGCCTGGAACAACTGGCGACAGAAGGCCACCAGGTCCAGCCAGGCGCCCTGCTCCGCCTGCCTTGGCTCGGGCGGAACGAACCGGGGCGGCCGCTCGGGGAGCGGACGACGCTGGCTCCAGGGCGGCGCCGCGCCCTCCCAGAGGCGGCCGTGGCCGACCTGCAACGCCTCGATGAACCCGGCACTCACCTCGTAGCAGCAGGCTTTGATCCCGGGACCGATGGCGACCCGGATGTCCGCGCTGGCGACGCCGCGCGCATTGAAGCGCGCCACCGCCGCGCCGACGATACCAGCGACGAGCCCCTGCCAGCCGCCATGCAGGGCGGCCACCACTCGACCGTCGCGGCTGCTCATGAGAATCGGCAGGCAGTCCGCGGTGACCACCGCGACCGCCAACGGCCCTTCGCTGAAGACGCCGTCGGCGGCATGCCGTCCCGATTCCGACAGCGAGCGCGCGTCGACGATCTCGGCGCCATGCACCTGCCGGCAATGGAATATCCGCTCGGAGAGTGCCTGGCCGGCTTGCTGGAAGCCATGCTCGATGCCTTCGATCGCCTTGAGGATGTCGGCCTGGACGGTCATGCGCTGTCTCGCCATGGAAGGTTGGAAAACGACCTTACCGCATCTTCCCGGGAGCCGCCTCAGGCGATGCCGCGCAGGAGGTCGGGGCAGCCGCGATCACGCTTGATCAACGCGGCCAGGGCGACCTGGCCCAAAGGCCGGTCGGACACCGCACCGATGCTCAGGCCATGGCCTCTGCTCCACTCGAACAACAGGCGCTTCTCGCGGCAATCGAGCTCGCCCACCAGCAGGAAGCGCCGGATGCTGCCGCTGCGTCCCAGCATCGCCAGCGTGCCCTTGCAGCCCTGGTCCAGGCGGAATCCGTCGTAGAGGAAATAGTCGTACGGGTAACCCTGGTCCAGGGAGCGCCGCAGCTCCCGTCGGTCCAGGCACAGGCTCAGGTGGAAGTAGCCGCAGCGGTTGAATAGCGCTCCGTACCTGAGCAGACGGCCGGGGTTGGCGCACAGCACCATGGCGCGCAGGGGTATTGCAGGCATCCTTGTGGCCTCCTGGAAACGTGCTGGTTGACCAGGACCGATTCTAGAAAGCGGCAGCCGCGCAATTAATAGGACTTTTCCTCTAAATGCCTACCTGTGATCCGAAGCTTCCTCCTGGCCCAGGTTACGCAGGACACGCTCGGCCTGGCGCCTCAACGGCTCGCGCAACTCCAGCGGCTGCCTGACCTCGAAGTCGAACGGCAGGCCGCACAGGCGCCGGGCGAACCAGTCCAGGTCGTCGGTGCTGGCGCGCAACAGCGTACCGCCATCGACCTCGGCGAGCAGACCGAGGGGCTCGCCGAGCACCGCGACCACCTGCTCCCTCGCCGCCCGCATCAGGATTTCCACCGGGTAGGCGCGCGGCATCCGGGCGAAGCTCTCCCGCAGGTGGCGGAGGGTATCGAAATCCGCCGGTCGCTCGAAGCGCTCCGCCAGCATGCGCGGCGCGTCCAGGCGATCGAGACGGAACGAGCGCAACGCCTGGCGCAGGTGGCAGAAACCGCTGACGTACCAGCAGCCGTTGCGATAGACCAGGCCGTAGGGATCGAGTTGGCGGAGGGTTTCGGCGCCCTGCGGGTCGCGATAACGGAACTCGACCCGCGCACGGACCTGGGCGGCTTCGGCGAGGGTCGCCAGCGCCGCCACACTGGTTCCCGCCCGGGCGCGGGCCAGGTCCAGGCTGGCGGTCTCGCGGAGCGCCACGAGGCGCCGCCGCAGCGCATCGGGCATCACCCTGCTCAGCTTGGCCTGCGCGCTTTCCAGGGCCAGCTCGCTTTCGCCCAGGCCGAGACTGCGCACCGCCAGCAGGCCGAGGGACACGGCCAGGGTTTCCTCCGCGCTGAACATCAGCGGCGGGAGCTTGAAACCGGCCACCAGGCGGTAACCGCCATGGCGTCCGCGCTCCGCCGAGATGGGAATGCCCAGCTCCTCGAGGGCGACGATATAGCGACGCAGCGTCCGTCCATCCACCTCCAGGCGCCTGGCCAGCTCGCTACCGCTGAGCTGGCCGTGGCTCTGCAGCAGTTCGAGCAGGGCGAGCACGCGCACCGTGGGCTTGGACATTTTTCGATCCACCGGAAAAATCAGGACCGAATATAGCCTATATCACCCCTACCCTGCGTTCAGCCCGGTTGCGATGCGCAACGTGCGTTACCTGAACGGAGATGGAAAATGGAACCTGTACTGTTTTATGGCGTACCCCACGGCTGTTCCTTCGGCTCGATCGTGGCCCTCGAGTGGCTCGGCCGCCCCTATCGCCTGTGTCGGATCGAGATGCCGCTGGAGACCGGCGAGCGCACCTACGTGCGCCTGAACCCGGCTCGCCAGACGCCTACCCTGCTCCTGGAGGACGGCCGCGCACTCAGCGAAAGCCTGGCCATTCTCCAGCACCTGGCGGCGCGCGACCTGTGCAGGAAGCTCGGCTATCCGCAGGGCAGCGCCGAGTTCGACGAACTGAACTTCGCCCTCGCCCTCCTGCATACCGAATGCCATTCGGCCTGGGGAGCCCTGTTCTATCTGGAGGACGCCGACGCAACCACGACGGCAAGGGCGCTGACGCGCGCGGCGCGAGCCTATGGCCGGATCGACAAGCTGCTCGGCGACCGCAAGTGGCTGGCCGGCGAAGGGCCGAGCGTGGCCGACGCCTACCTCGCGGGTACCGCTCGCTGGGGACGGGAGCTGGGCTACTTCGACCTGCAACACGACTTTCCGCGCCTGCATCGACACCTGGAGAAGCTGGAGCAGGACCCGGCGGTGCGCTTCGCCCATGCCATCGAGGATCGCCTGCCGGCGCAGAGCTGCGGGGAGTTCAGGGGAGAGGTGACACTGGCAGAAGTGGCGAGCCGCCTGCTCGCCTGAAAAGCGCCAGCGCCGGGCCGGCGACCGTCACTTGCCCTTGGCTTCGTGCAGGCGCGCCACCAGCTCGGCTTCGGCCTGCGACAGACCGCAGGCCTGGGTCAGGTCTTCGGCGCTGGCGCCGAGCCCGACCAGGCGTGCGGCCTGGCTGAACGACAGCGTGGTCGGATCGCGCTGCTCCAGGCGCGCGACCCGGTCGGGAAGCGGCGCGAGTTGCTTGCCCAGGTCCTGCAAGGCCTCGCCCATGCGCACGTTGACCTGCTGGTAGGACTCGATGCGCTTGCTCAGCTCCTTGAGCCGGCGCTCGCGCGCCGCGCCCTCCTCCGCCTGCTGCGCCAGCGCAGCTTGCAGGCGGCGCAATTCACGGCGCAGCCACAGGCACGCCGCCGCCAGGCCGAGGCAGGCGGCGAGCGCCAGTGCCAGCGCGACGACCTCCATCTCAGCAGGCCCTCGTGTCGGTCGAACGCATCAGATGCTGCCCAGCTCCGACCATTCTTCCTCGGTCATCATCTTGTCCAGCTCGACCAGGATCAGCAGCTCGCCGTTCTTGTTGCAGACGCCCTGGATGAACTTGGCCGATTCTTCGTTACCGACGTTCGGCGCGGTCTCGATTTCCGACTGCTTCAGGTAGACCACCTCGGCGACGCTGTCGACCAGGATGCCGACCACCTGCTTGTCCGCCTCGATGATGACGATCCGCGTGTTGTCGCTGACCGGCGCAGGGTCCAGGCCGAAGCGCTGGCGGGTGTCGATCACCGTGACCACGTTGCCGCGCAGGTTGATGATGCCCAGCACGTAGCTCGGCGCGCCCGGCACCGGGGCGATCTCGGTGTAGCGCAGCACCTCCTGGACCTGCATCACGTTGATGCCGTAGCTCTCGTTGTCCAGGCGGAAGGTGACCCACTGCAGGATCGGATCTTCGGCGCTTTGCGCGGTGGCTTTGCTCATTCCCCTAACCTCTCGAAAACCGCCGCAAGCGGCGGAAGCTGTCTATCAATGGTCGCCGTGCAGGCGCTTGACGGCGCCGCTGGCGATCAGTTCGGCGAGCGCCGCCACATCCAGCAGCGCACACATGTGTTCGATGACCGTGCCGGCCAGCCAGGGCCGCTGGCTACGCTGGCTGCGCCATTTCACCTCGGCCGGGTCGAGGCGGATCGAGCGGCTCACCTGGTGCACCGCCAGCCCCCACTCGTAGCCCTGGACCGAGATCACGTACTTGAGGCCGTCGCGATAGTCGTCGCGGTAGCGTTCGGGCATCACCCAGCGTGCGGTGTCCAGCACCTTCAGGTTGCCCGCCTGCGACGGCAGGATGCCGAGGAACCAGTCGGGCTGGCCGAACAACGGGGTCAGTTCCTGGTTCTCCAGCGGATAGATCGAGCCGAGGCACACCAGCGGCACCGCCAGGGTCAGCCCGGCGACGTCGAACAGCAGGCACTCGAAGGGCTCCGCCGCCCAGGCCGGACGACCGTCGTCGAGCAGCGGCAGGTCGAGCAGCGCCGGCTCGCTGGCGCTCGCCGGGGCGCTCGGCACGCGCAGTTCGATGACCTCGTGGGGCCGTGGCTCGACCGGCAGCTCGCGCAACGTCGTCGGTTCGTCGAGCAGGGCCGCCGGCGCCGGCGGAACCAGGCGCGCATCGCGGACCTGCTCCTCGAGCACCGCGGCCTCGAACTCGTCGAACCCGTGGTCGACCGGCAGCGTTTCCAGCGCCGGGGCCGGTGTCGCCACTTCGGCGACCGCCAGCGCGACAGGCTTCAACGGCGCGGGCGCAGGCGCTGGCGGCGTCTCGACGGGAGGTTCCAGGTCCTCGAAAGTGGCCTCCTGGAGCAACGCATCCAGGTAGGACTGCAAGGCCAGTTGCGAACGGGTGGCGGTGGCGGCGCTCATGTGGGTATTCCGCGACAGGGGTCTACAACGGTTATCGGCCGCACTCCGGTGCGGCTTGAATGCGCCTGTCGGCGCGGCGACCGGCGCGCCATCAGGCCACCCGGGTGGCCGGCTGCTGCGCCAGCAGATGCTTGAGCAAGGCGCGGTAGGCGATCACCCCGCGACTCTTGCCGTCGTGTTGCGACGGCGTGACCCCGGCCCGGCTGGCATCGCGCAGGCGGGTATCGATGGGAATGAACGCCTGCCACAGGTTGTCCGGGTAGTTCTCGTTGAGAATCCGCAGCGTGCTCAGCGAAGCCTGGGTCCGCCGATCGAACAGCGTAGGTACGATGGTATAGGGCAACGCCTGTTTGCGCGACCGGTTGATCATCGCCAGGGTGTTGACCATCCGCTCCAGCCCTTTCACCGCGAGGAACTCGGTCTGCACCGGAATCACCAGGTGCTGGCTGGCGGCCAGGGCATTGACCATCAGCACGCCGAGCAGCGGCGGGCTGTCGATGATCGCATGGTCGAAATCCTGCCAGAGCTGCGCCAGGCTTTTCGAGACCACCAGGCCGAGACCGCTCTTGCCCGGCGACTGGCGCTCCAGGGTGGCCAGCGCGGTACTCGACGGCAGCAGGGAGATGCGTTCGTTGCTGGTGCTGCGCAGCAGCGAGGCCGGCAGCCCCTCGGGGACGTTGCCCTGGTGCAGGAACAGGTCGAAGGCGCTGTGCTCGAGGGTGTCCGGGTCATAGCCGAAATAGCTGGTCATCGAGCCGTGGGGGTCCAGGTCGACCACGACCACGCGCTTGCCGGCATCCGCCAGCAGGCCGGCCAGGGCGATGGACGAGGTGGTCTTGCCGACCCCTCCTTTCTGATTGGCGACTGCCCAGACTTTCATTGCTCTACTCTTCCTGGCATGGGTCTACCCGGTTGGGGCCGCGCTAATGGCCAGTTCGGCCCCGGCGCCCGTACGCAAACCATGGTTCGCGCGCTCATGGCGAAGGCGACGGGGAATTGACGGTTGCCGGCGCGGGCGCCGGCGTACCGCCAGTATCTGCAGCTTGCGTGCCAGCTGCCGAGCCTGCGTGGCGGAGTGCCGAATCCGGCTGCGCCTTGCCGCTGCCGACCCCGCTGACGCTGCGCCGTACCTCCAGGTTGCGCGAGATCACCAGCACCACCCGGCGGTTCTTCGCCCGCCCTTCGGCGCTGGCATTGTCTGCCACCGGTTGAAATTCACCATAGCCCACCGCAGCCATCCGCGACGGCTCGACCCCATCGTTGCCGAGCAGGCGGACGATGCTCGCCGCCCGCGCCGCCGACAGTTCCCAGTTGGTGGGATAGCGCGGGCTATGGATCGGCACGTCGTCGGTGAAGCCCTCGACATGGATCGGGTTCTTGTAGGGCGCCAGGATCTTGGCGACCTTCTCGACGATATCGAAGGCGGCATCGTTGGGCAGCGCATCGCCGCTAGGAAACAGCAGGCTGGAATTGAGAGTGATCTCGATCCACAGCTCGTTGCCGCGCACGCTCAACTGGTCGGAGGCGATCAAGTCGCCGAAGGCATCGCGCACGCTGTCGGCGATCCGCTCCAGCGAGTCGGCGCTGGCCGCGTTGTCGCTGGGCTGCTCCTCGACGCTGGTGCGCTCCGGCTCGGTGGTGCGCGGCCGCTCGTCGCCGATGGGAATCGGCTTCAACGAGCGGTCGGGCTGGTTGAACACGCCGGTGAGGGTCTCCGAGAGGATCTTGTACTTGCCCTCGTTGATCGAGGAAATCGAATACATCACCACGAAGAAGGCGAACAACAGGGTGATGAAATCGGCATAGGAAACCAGCCAGCGTTCGTGGTTCTCGTGTTCCTCCTGGTGGCGACGGCGACGCTGCATGCTCGGCTCCGGTCAGTCCATGAAGCCTTGCAGCTTCAACTCGATGGAACGCGGGTTCTCGCCCTCGGCGATGGACAGCAGGCCCTCCAGGAGCATCTCGCGGTAGCGCGACTGGCGCAGTACCAGAGTTTTCAGCTTGTTGCCGATCGGCAGCAGGAGCAGGTTGGCAAAGCCGACGCCATAGATGGTGGCGACGAAGGCCACGGCGATGCCGCTGCCGAGCTGCGCCGGGTTGGCCAGGTTGCCCATCACATGGATCAGGCCCATTACCGCGCCGATGATGCCGATGGTCGGCGCATAGCCGCCCATGCTCTCGAACACCTTGGCGGCCTGCAGGTCGCGACTTTCCTGGGTGAACAGGTCGACCTCGAGGATGCTGCGGATGACTTCCGGCTCGGCGCCGTCCACCAGCAGTTGCAGGCCCTTGCGCGCATAGGGATCGGGCTCCGCATCGGCGATGCTCTCCAGGCCGAGCAGGCCTTCCTTGCGCGCGGTCATGCTCCAGGAGACGATCCGGTCGATTCCCCCGGAAAGATCCTCGCGCGGCGGGAAGAACACCCAGCCGAGCATGCCCAGGCCGCGCTTGAGCACGTTCACCGGGGTCTGCAACAGCGCCGCGGCCAGGGTGCCGCCGATCACGATCAGCGCCGCCGGACCGTTGAGCAGGGCTCCGGCGTGGCCGCCCTCGAGGAAGTTGCCGCCGACGATGGCGACGAACGCCAGGATGATCCCGACCAGGCTGAGCACATCCATCAGTGCGTCCCCTCGGCTCGGCGAAGGCGCGCGCAGGTCGTCACGTGGGTGGCCATCGAAGGCAGTCTCCTCATTCCTGCACGCACGCTTACTGGCACGCCTCGACCAGGTGCCGGCCGATGTCGTCGAGCCCGTACACCGCGTCCGCCAGGTTGGCCTTGACCACGGCCATCGGCATCCCGTAGATCACGCAACTGGCCTCGTCCTGCGCCCACACCTGGCTGCCGCCCTGCTTGAGCAGGCGCGCGCCCTCGCGTCCGTCGGCGCCCATGCCGGTGAGGACCACCGCCAGAACCTTGTCGTTGTAGGCCTTGGCCGCCGAGCCGAAGGTCACGTCGACGCAGGGCTTGTAGTTCAGGCGTTCGTCGCCGGGGAGGATGCGCACCGTGCCGCGGCCGTCGACCATCATCTGCTTGCCGCCCGGCGCCAGCAGCGCCAGGCCGGGACGCAGGATGTCGCCGTCCTCTGCTTCCTTGACGCTGATCCGGCACAGCTTGTCGAGGCGCTCGGCGAAAGCCTTGGTGAAGGCCGCCGGCATGTGCTGGATCAGTACCAGCGGCGCCGGGAAGTTGGCCGGCAACTGGGTCAGCACCCGCTGCAAGGCAACCGGTCCACCGGTGGAGGTACCGATCGCGACCAGCCGGTAGGCCTTGCGCTTCGGCGCCGCCGAGGTCGACGCCGGGGCCGGCGACGCGCCGGCACTGGCACGCGCGCTCGCGCCGAGGCTGGAGGACGACGCCGGCGCATGGCTGGACGAGGTGGCCGAAGGCAGCGGCGGCAGGCTGATCGAGCGACGATTGCTACGGGCGATGGTCAGGACCTTCTCGCAAAGCAACTGGCGGACCTTGTCCGGGTTGCGCGAGATGTCCTCGAAATTCTTCGGCAGGTAGTCGACCGCTCCGGCGTCCAGCGCATCCAGGGTCACCCGCGCGCCCTCGTGGGTCAGCGAGGAGAACATCAGGACCGGGGTCGGGCAACGCTGCATGATGTTGCGTACCGCAGTGATGCCGTCCATCAGCGGCATCTCGTAATCCATGGTGATCACATCGGGTCTCAGGGCCAGCGCCTGCTCGATGGCCTCGCGGCCATTGGTGGCGGTGCCGACCACCTGGATCTGTCCATCGGCGGAGAGAATCTCCGAGACACGGCGGCGGAAGAACCCCGAATCGTCCACCACCAGGACTTTGACTGCCATAGCTACTCCTCAGAGGGCGACGCTCCTGCGCCGCCGGAAACCCATACGCGGCGTCAGATGCGCCGTGCGTAACGCTTGAGCATGCTCGGCACATCGAGGATCAGGGCGATGCGCCCGTCCCCGGTGATGGTGGCGCCCGCCATGCCGGGGGTGCCCTGCAACATCTTGCCGAGTGGCTTGATCACCACTTCTTCTTGTCCCACCAACTGGTCGACGACGAAACCGATGCGCTGGGTGCCGACCGACAGGATCACCACGTGCCCCTCGCCCTGCTCCTCGTGGGCCGCGCTCGGCACCAGCCAGCGCTTGAGGTAGAACAGCGGCAAGGCCTTGTCGCGGACGATCACCACTTCCTGGCCATCCACGACATTGGTGCGCGACAGGTCAAGATGGAAGATTTCGTTGACGTTGACCAGCGGGAAGGCGAACGCCTGGCTGCCCAGCATCACCATAAGGGTAGGCATGATCGCCAGGGTCAGCGGCACCTTGATGACGATCTTCGAGCCGGACCCCTTCTGCGAGAACACGTTGACCGTGCCGTTGAGCTGGGAAATCTTGGTCTTCACCACGTCCATGCCGACGCCGCGGCCGGACACGTCGGAAATCTCGGTCTTGGTCGAGAAACCCGGGGCGAAGATCAGGTTGTAGCACTCCAGGTCGGTCAGGCGGTCCGCCGCATCGCGCTCCAGCAGGCCTTTCTCCACCGCCTTGTTGCGCAGCACCTCGGCGTCCATGCCCTTGCCGTCGTCGGTGATCATCAGGAGGATGTGGTCACCCTCCTGCTCCGCCGACAGCACCACCTGGCCGACCCGCGGCTTGCCGGCGGCCTCGCGCTCCTCCGGACTCTCGATGCCGTGGTCGACGGCGTTGCGCACCAGGTGCACCAGCGGATCGGCGAGGGCCTCGACCAGGTTCTTGTCGAGGTCGGTCTCTTCGCCCACCAGCTCCAGGTTGATCTCTTTCTTCATGTTCCGCGCCAGGTCGCGGACCAGACGTGGGAAGCGGCCGAAGACCTTCTTGATCGGCTGCATGCGGGTCTTCATCACCGACATCTGCAGGTCGCCGGTGACCACGTCTAGGTTGGCCACGGCCTTGGCCATGGCCTCGTCGCCACTGTTCAGGCCCAGGCGCACCAGGCGGTTACGCACCAGCACCAGCTCGCCGACCATGTTCATGATCTCGTCGAGACGCGCCGTATCCACCCGCACGGTGGTCTCCGCCTCGCTCGCCGCCGGCCTGTCGGGCGCCGCCGGACGCGCGGCGGCGGCCTTGGCCGGAGCGACCGGTTTCGCCGCGGGACTCTTCGCCGCGATGTTCTTGGCTACCGCCGCGGCGGCCGCCACGGCCTCGGAGGCGCCGTTGAACTTGCCCTTGCCGTGCAGTTCGTCGAGCAGCGACTCGAACTCGTCGTCGCTGATCTCATCGCCGCCCGCGGCGGCCGGCGCCTTGCCCGGCTCCGCCGGCGCAGCCGCTGGAGCCGCGGCAGCCGGTGCGGCGGGTGTGCCGGCGGCTTCCGGGACATCGCCGAACTTGCCCTTGCCGTGCAGTTCGTCGAGCAGCGCCTCGAACTCGTCGTCGCTGATATCGTCACCAGCGGCAGCCGCGGCCGGCTCGACCGCCTCGGCGGGGACTTGCGCAGGCTCGGCCGAGACCGCCGGCGGGACGAACTTGCCCTTGCCGTGCAACTGGTCGAGCAACGCCTCGAACTCGGCGTCGCTGATCTCGTCGCCAGCGGGAGCCGCGGGCGCTTCTGCAACGGCGGAGGCCGGCGCTTCGTCGCCCTGGAGAGCATCCAGCAACTGCTCGAACTCGTCGTCGGTGATATCGCTGGAGCCACTCTGCGCGGGCGCTTCCGGCGGCGCCGCAGGCTCGGCTGGCGGAACGGCCGCTGGCGGCGCTTGCACAGGTTCCGCGGGCGCGGCGCCCTCGGGCTCGGCCAGGCGGGCAAGGGCCGCCAGCAGTTCGGGCGTCGCCGGGGTCGGTTCGGACTGCTCGCGCACCTGGTCGAACATCGCGTTGACCGTATCCAGCGCCTGCAGCACCACATCCATCAGTTCGGAGCTGACGCGCCGCTCGCCCTTGCGCAGGATATCGAAGACGTTTTCCGCAATGTGGCAGCATTCCACCAGCGCGTTCAGCTGGAGGAAGCCGGCACCGCCCTTGACCGTATGGAACCCACGGAAAATGGCATTGAGCAGGTCCATGTCGTCCGGCCGGCTCTCCAGCTCGACCAGTTGCTCGGACAATTGCTCGAGAATCTCGCCGGCCTCAACCAGGAAGTCCTGGAGGATTTCTTCATCGGCGTCGAAGCTCATTCGGCTGCTCCCAGAGACGTGTTACTCGAAAGGATCGGCAGGACCGCTGTCCTGCCGGAAATACCGGCCCGGCTTTCCGGACCGACTTCAGCCCGCCCGCCGGGATCACCGGCATGACGAAGGCTGTGCCGGCAGCCCGCGGATGCCAGCGTTCAATGCTTACTTAACGGCAGCGATGCCGCAGTCTTGAGCCGGGCGGGTCAGAAACCCAGGCTGGACAGCAGATCGTCCACGTCATCCTGCCCGGACACCACATCCTCTCGTTTTTCCGCGGCGACCTGCGGCCCCTCGCCCTTGGCCGAACGCTCCAGCGCGGCCTGATGGCGCATGCTCACGTGGTCGTGCTCGATTCCGGCGTAACGGTCCACCTGGCCGGCCATCCAGACCAGCTTCACGAGGTTGCTCTCGACCTCGGTGACCAGCTTGGTGACACGCTTGATCACCTGGCCGGTCAGGTCCTGGTAATCCTGCGCCAGCAGGATGTCATTGAGCTGCGAGGACAACTGGCCGGCGTTCTCGCCGCTGCGCACGAGGAACTGTTCGATGCGCTTGGCCAGCTCGCGGAAGCCGTCGGCGTCGATTTCCCGGCGCATGAAGCGTTGCCACTCCTGGTGCAGCTCCCGCGAATCGTCGCCCAGTTGGTTGACCAGCGGGGCGCTCTGCTCCACCAGGTCCATGGTCCGGTTGGCGGCCTTCTCGGTCATTTCCACCACGTAGGAAAGACGATCGGTGGCATCGGCAATCTGCGACATTTCCTGCGCGTGGGGGGAATGCGGGTCGATCTGGAAATCGACGATGGCGTTGTGCAGTTCGCGGGTCAGCTTGCCCACTTCCTGGTAGAGGCCACGGTCCCTGGCCTGGCTGAGCTCCTGGATCAATTGCACCGCCTGCTGGAAGTGCCCCCGTTCGAGACAGTCCACCAGTTCGCGCGCGTGTTTTTTCAGGGTCGATTCGAATTCGTCGCCCGTGGAATCGTTACCAAGCACCATGACACCCTCTTGGCCGGCTTCAGCCGTTGACCCGCTCGAAAATCTTCTCGATCTTTTCCTTCAGGACCTGAGCGGTGAAGGGTTTGACCACATAGCCGTTGACCCCGGCCTGGGCCGCTTCGATGATCTGGTCGCGCTTGGCCTCGGCGGTGACCATCAGCACCGGCAGGTGCTTGAGGCGCTCGTCGGCGCGAACCGCGCGCAGCAGATCGATGCCGGTCATGCCCGGCATGTTCCAGTCGGTGACGAGAAAGTCGAAATTGCCGCTGTGCAGCATCGGCAGCGCCGTGGTGCCGTCGTCGGCCTCGGCGGTATTGGTGAAGCCCAAGTCCCGCAAGAGGTTCTTGATGATGCGTCTCATCGTGGAAAAGTCGTCCACGATGAGAATTTTCATGTTCTTGTCCAAGTAAACCTCCGTACAGACCAGAGCGCGCCCCAGGGGACGCGCCACACATTCTTTTGCGTTAACGGTTACAAGCTGCGGTCGAGGCCGGTTCAGGCCGACCGCCAATCGGCCAGGCGCGCACGCAAACGCGCGGCGCACTGGCTGTGCAACTGGCTGACCCGCGATTCGCTGACGCCCAGTACCTCGCCGATCTCCTTGAGGTTGAGTTCCTCGTCGTAATACAACGCCAGCACCAGGCGCTCGCGCTCCGGCAACTTGGCGATGGCATCCGCCAGGGCCGCCTGGAAACGTTCGTCGAGCAGGCCGTGGATCGGTTCGTTGTGACTGAGGCTGGTGTCTTCCGGCAATCCATGTTCGCCGTCCTGCAACAGGTCGTCGAAGCTGTACAGGCGGCTGCCCTGCGTGTCGCTGAGGATGCCGTAGTAATCTTCGAGGCTCAATTGGAGTTCGGCAGCAACTTCGTGATCTTTAGCGTCGCGTCCGGTTCTCGCCTCGATCGCGCGGATCGCGTCGGTCACCATGCGCGTGTTGCGGTGCACCGAACGCGGCGCCCAGTCGCCCTTGCGGACCTCGTCGAGCATGGCCCCGCGGATGCGGATGCCGGCATAGGTCTCGAAGCTGGCGCCCTTGCCGGCGTCGTATTTCTTCGCGGCCTCGAGCAGGCCGATCATGCCGGCCTGCATCAGGTCCTCCACCTGCACGCTGGCCGGCAGGCGGCCGAGCAGGTGATAGGCGATGCGCTTGACCAGTGGTGCGTAACGCTGGATCAGTTGCTCCTGGGAGTTCTGCGCTTGCGCCTTGCTATACATACGCACTCCAGAGGCCGCTGTCATACGGCCGAACCTGTCGCGGGGTGTTGGACCAGTCGTTCGACGAAGAACTCCAGGTGCCCGCGCGGGTTGGCCGGCAGCGGCCAGCTGTCGACCTTCTGCGCGACCGCCTTGAAGGCCAGGGACGCCTTCGAGCGGGGGAATGCCTCGTATACGGCTCGCTGTTTCTGCACGGCCTTGCGTACCGACTCGTCGTAAGGGATGACACCTACATACTGTAGTGCGACGTCGAGGAAACGGTCAGTGACCTTGGTCAGTTTGGCGAACAGGTTGCGTCCTTCCTGCGGGCTGTGGGCCATGTTGGCCAGGACCCGGAAGCGAGTCATGCCGTGGTCGCGGTTGAGCAGCTTGATCAGGGCGTAGGCATCGGTGATCGAGGTCGGTTCGTCGCAGACGACCAACAGCACCTCCTGCGCGGCGCGGACGAAACTGACCACCGAATCGCCGATTCCGGCGGCGGTGTCGACGACCAGGACATCGAGGTTGTCGCTGATATCGCTGAACGCCTGGATCAGCCCCGCATGCTGCATGGGCGAGAGGTGCACCATGCTCTGCGTGCCGGAGGCCGCGGGAACGATGCGCACGCCACCGGGACCGAGGAGGAGGACATCGCGCAGTTCGCAGCGTCCCTCGATCACGTCGGCCAGGGTGCGCTTGGGCGTGAGTCCCAGCAGGACGTCGACGTTGGCCAGGCCGAGGTCGGCATCCAGCAGCATGACGCGACGGCCAAGATCGGCCAGAGCCAGTGCCAGGTTCACCGACACATTGGTCTTGCCGACGCCGCCCTTGCCGCCAGTTACTGCGATCACCTGTACGGGATGCATGCTACCCATCTGCTTCATACCTTGTGTTGTCGTCTTCCCGGAACGCCCCTTCCAGCGCTCTCCGGTATTGGCGGGAACGATGCGCCATCGTTCCCGGCCCGGCGGAAGCCACCTTCGCTTCCGTCACCCGCGCCACGCGCGGTTCTTCCCACGTCCTCAGCCGGCACGCCGCGCCGGTTGCTGGTAGAGCCCGGCGAACAGCTCGGCCATGGCGTCCTCGCTGGGCTCTTCCGGTGCCTGCAGGCTCACCGCCCGGCTGACCAGTTGGTGACTGCGCGCCACCTGCAGGTCGTCCGGAATCCGCGGCCCATCCGCCAGATAGGCTACCGGGAGACGCTGGGCGATAGCCAGCGCCATCGATTCACCGAGGCTGCCCGCCTCGTCCAGCTTAGTCAGGATGCAACCCGCCAGCCCGCAGTGCCGATAGGTCTGGTAGGCCGACTTGAGCACCTGGCTCTGGCTGGTGGTGGCCATCACCAGGTAATTCTTCACGTTCAGGCTCGGCGACGCCAGTGCCTCGAGCTGCATGCGCAATGCCGGGTCGCTGGCCGGCAGGCCGGCGGTATCGATCAGCACCATGCGCTTGCGCGCCAGCGGCGCCAGGGCCTGGATCAGCGACTGGCCGGGATCGACCAGGGTCACCGGTACGTTGAGGATCCGACCGAGGGTCTTGATCTGCTCCTGGGCGCCGATCCGGTAGCTGTCCATGCTCACCAGCGCCAGGCTCTGGGCGCCGTACTTGAGGACGTAGCGCGCGGCCATCTTCGCCAGGGTGGTGGTCTTGCCGGCGCCTGCCGGGCCGACCAGGGCCAGTACGCCGCCCGCGTCGAGCGGGTCCTGCTCGGGGGTCTGCACGGCACGCGACAGGTGCGCCAACAGCATGCGCCAGGCCTGGCGCGTATCGCCCACCGCGGCGACCCGCTCCAGCAACGGCTTGCTCAGCTCCGCCGGCAAGCCCATGCGCTGCAGGCGCCGCCAGAGATTGGCCTGCTGCGGACGCTGGTGCTGCAACTGGCCCCAGGCGATGGAACCCAGTTGTACCTCGATCAGCTCGCGCAGGCCGTTCAGTTCGAAACGCATTGCCTCGAGGGTCTGGCCGCCCGCCTGGGGCTTGGCCTGCGCCGCCGTCATGGACTCGGCCAGGGACGGACGCGCCGGCTTCTCCTCGGCGAACAATTGACGGTCCTTGCGCTGGTTTTCCGCCGGACGCGCCGTCAATTCGGCGCGCGCCTCGGCGATCCGCGCCTGGGTCTTGCGCAGCTCCACTTCCAGCGCCGGGTTGGGCTTGCTCGGCGCCGGCGGGGCCTGGTAATCCAGCGCCGCGGTCAGCTCGATGCCGCCGGCGACCCGGCGGTTGCCGAGAATCGCGGCGTCCGGACCCAGTTCGTCGCGGACCAGTTTCATGGCCTGACGCATATCGGCGGCGAAGAAGCGTTTGACTTGCATTGCCCGAACCCCTCAGTTCAGTAGTCTTGCCGGCAACCTCAGGTTGCCCGGTGTGCCGGCCCTGGAGCCGGCGCAGCCCTCGTTCAGTTCTGCCCCACCGTCGCGACGATGGTGACTTGCTTGTTGTCCGGGATTTCCTGGTAGGCCAGCACATGCATGCTGGGCACCGCCATCCGCGCGAAGCGCGACATCATCGAGCGGATCGGCCCGGCAACCAGCAGGATCGCCGGCTTACCGAGCATCTCCTGGCGTTGCGCGCTCTCGATCAGCGAGCGTTGCAGCTTCTCGGCCATTCCCGGCTCCAGCAACATGCCGTCCTCGGAGCCTTGTCCGGCCTTCTGCATGCTGTTCAGCAAAATCTGTTCCAACCTCGGCTCGAGCGTGATCACAGGCAGCTCCGGCTCAAGCCCGACAATGCTTTGCACGATTGCGCGGGACAACGCGACGCGAACCGCGGCGACCATCGCGCCGGGATCTTGACTCCGCGGAGCGACGTTGGCGATGGCCTCGGCGATGGTACGGATGTCGCGCACCGGCACCTGCTCCTGGAGCAGCGCCTGCAGGACCTTGAGCAGGGTGGACAGGGAAATCAGCCCCGGCACCAGCTCTTCCGCCAGCTTCGGCGAGCTGCGCGCGAGCAATTGCAGGAGCTGCTGCACTTCTTCATGGCCCAGCAGCTCGTGGGCGTGCTTGTGCAGCACCTGATTCAGGTGAGTGGCGACCACGGTGCTCGCATCCACCACGGTGTAGCCCAGCGACTGCGCCTGGTCGCGCTGGCCGGGCTCGATCCATACCGCCTCCAGGCCGAAGGCCGGGTCCTTGCCGGCGATGCCGTTGAGGCTGCCGAATACCTGGCCGGGGTTGATCGCCAGCTCGCGATCGGGATAGATCTCCGCTTCGGCCACGCTGACCCCCATCAGGGTCAGACGGTAGGCGTTGGGCAGCAGGTCGAGGTTGTCGCGGATGTGCACCGAGGGCATCAGGAAGCCCAGCTCCTGGGACAGCTTCTTGCGTACGCCCTTGATCCGCGCCAGCAGTTGCCCGCCCTGGTTGCGGTCGACCAGCGGGATCAGCCGGTAGCCGACTTCCAGGCCGACCATGTCCACCGGGGTGACGTCGTCCCAACCCAGTTCCTTGACCTCCTGGGCGCGCTGCGCCGGCAGCAGCTCCTGCTGGCGCTGTACCTCCTGCTCGGCGACCTGCTTGGCCTTGTTCTGCCGGTGCCAGATCCAGTAGGCGGCAGCGCCGGCCAGGGCGCCGAGGCCGATGAAGGAAACATGCGGCATGCCCGGCACGGCGCCCATGGCAATCAGGATCGCCGCGGAAATCGCCAGCGCCTTGGGCGAGGCGAACATCTGCCGGTTGACCTGCTGGCCCATGTCCTCGGAACTGGAGACCCGCGTCACCATGATCGCCGCCGCGGTCGACAGCAGCAGCGACGGCAGTTGTGCCACCAGGCCGTCACCAATGGTCAGCAGGGCGTAGACCTTGCCGGCGTCGCCGAAGGACATCGAATGCTGGATCATGCCGATGGCGACGCCGCCGATCAGGTTGATGAAGAGAATCAGCAGGCCGGCGATGGCGTCACCGCGGACGAACTTGCTGGCACCGTCCATCGAACCGTAGAAGTCGGCCTCCTGGGCCACCTCGCTGCGGCGCTTCTTGGCTTCCTCCTGCTCGATCAGGCCGGCGTTGAGGTCAGCGTCGATGGCCATCTGCTTGCCGGGCATGGCATCCAGGGTGAAGCGCGCGCTGACTTCGGAAATCCGCCCGGCGCCCTTGGTCACCACCACGAAGTTGATGATCATGAGGATCGCGAACACCACCACCCCGACCACGTAGTTGCCGCCGATCACCACTTCGCCGAAGGCCTGGATCACCTTGCCCGCGGCGCCATGGCCGTCGTGGCCGTGGAGCAGCACCACGCGGGTCGAGGCAACGTTCAGCGCCAAGCGCAACAGGGTCGCCACCAGCAGGATGGTCGGGAACACGGCGAAGTCCAGCGGCCGCAGGGCGTACACGCAGACCAGCAGGACGACGATGGACAGGGCGATGTTGAAGGTGAACAGCACGTCCAGCAGGAATGGCGGGATCGGCAGGGTCATCATCGCCAGCATGGCCAGCAGCAGGACCGGCACGCCGAGGCTGCCGCGCCCCAGTCCCGCCAGGTTGCTGCGCACATTGCTGATCAGTTGCGTGCGATCCACTCTCGACTCCCCTGCCCTGCGTATGGCGCCCGTAGGTGGGCGCCGAACAAACTTTTGACGCCGGAATGCGCGTCGGGCGGGTCATTGCAGGAACCGTTCCAACTTTTCAATTCATTGATTGAAAAAGGGTTTTCGCCAATCACCAACTGCCGGAGGCGCCACCACCGCCACTCGAGCCTCCGCCGCCGGAGAACGAGTCCGAAGACGAACTGGACGAACTCGACGACGAGGAAGACGAGGAACCCGATGAGCTAGCGTAATCGCCGCCGCGCCGACGCCCTCCCCCCGAGCCGCCGGCGCTGAAATTGCAACCGATGAGCAGCGGCAGGCAAGCGGCGGGCAGGATGATCAGCGCCTCGATGCTGTTCAGCGGGTCGTCCACCAGCAACAGCAGACACTCCAGGGCCAGGGTCAGCAGCAGGCCGAGCAGGCCCGGCAGGTAGGCCCAGCGCCGTCCTCTGCGCAGCCCCTGCCAGGCACCGGCCAGCATCAGCAGGGTCAGCCCCAGCGAAAGCGGCACGACCAATCCGTAATGAAGCACCGGCAGGCCATAACGGCCGTAGGCCCAGAACAGCCCCAGCGCATAGAGCACAAGAATGGCGAAGAACCAGCGGGCACCGCGCGAATACTTGAGCAAGGCGCCGAAGCCGACGCCCAGGACCGCCACCATCTCCGCCAGCGCCACCATCGCCCATGCCGGCCAGTGTCGCCCCAGTGCCAACGCCGCAGCGAGCGCCACTACCGTACCCAGGGTCCAGTACCAGGCGCGCGGGCGTACCAGCAGCGCCACCCCGCCGAGAGCGCCGAGCAGGAATGCGATAGCCAGGGTCTGCCGTACCGCGCCGGGCTCCACCGGGTCGCGCGGCGGCGGCGGCAACGCCTCGCCGTCGATCAGTCGTACCAGGCGCTGCGCCGCCGCTTCCAGGCCGCCGGCGTAGTCTTGCTGACGGAACGCAGGGGTCATGTATTCGCGGATGATCCGCCCGGCATCGATGTCGGTGATCGTTCCTTCCAGGCCATAACCGACTTCGATGCGCATGCGCCGATCGTCCTTCGCCACCAGCACCAGGACGCCGTCATCGATCCCCTTGCGCCCAAGCTTCCACGCCTCGAAGACCCGCGTCGCATAGGCCTCGATGCTGTCCGGATAGGTGCTGGGCACCATCAGGATCGCTACCTGGGCACCCTTCCGGGCCTCCAGCGCGGCCAGCGAAGCTTCCAGGCGGGCACGCTCGGCGGCGTCGAGGGTCGCGGTAAGGTCGGTCACCCGCCGCGCCAGCGCTGGAACCTCCGCGGACTCGTAGCCCACATCGCGCGCTGCCTCGGCCTCGGCGCCGACCGCCGATGCCTCCACGGCCTCCTCCTCGACATCGGACGCTGCCACCGCGACGGTGACCGGCACCGTCGCGGTGGCAACGGAGGGAATCGCGGCGGCGCAGAGCAGCATGCCGAACAGCCGAAGCATGGCGAGATAACGCGTGATTGCAGACATCCTTGTCTCCGAATGAAATGAACGGGAACCCATTACCAACTGCCCGAGGCACCGCCTCCGCCGCTGGAACCACCGCCCCCGGAAAAGCCGCCGGACGACAAGGAGGAAGAGGAGGAGGAACCGCCGCCGGAGCTTCCCGACGAGCCTCCACCACCCCCACTCAGGCGTACCTGGCCGAACACCAGCAGCCCGAGCATGAGCTGGAACGGTAGCAGGGCCAGCCAGACCAGCGGTGCGTCCAGGCCACCGGACAGCAATCCGAGCAGCAGGTAGGCCGCCAGCAACGCCCACAGTCGGCGGTGGAAACTTTTCCGCCGCTCGCGCCATAGCGAGCGCATCAGGCGGTAGTTCGACCAGCAGAGAACCGCCAGCATCAGCACCCCGGCCGGCCACAGCAGGCCGTAGATGAAGGACACCGCGCTGAACCAATGCGCCGCCAGCCCGAGCAGGGCTACATAGACCAGTACGCCGATCACCAGGTAGAAGGCCGGGCGCACCGTCCACAGCGCGCCGAAGGTCGCGCCGCCGACCAGCATGCACAGCGGAGCGACCAGCAGCACGCTCATCCATTCGCCGGAAGCGCCGGCCAGCGTGCCCAACAGCCAGCAGAGCAGCGCCCCGCCGAGCAGCCAGGGCCAGCGCAGCGCCCGGGCACTCAACAGCACTCCGGCCAACGATCCGTAGATGAAGGCGACCAGCAGCGCCCAGGCTTCCGCCGGCAATTGCCCCAGCGAGACTTTCGGCGCACCCGACGACGCGGCCGCCGGCAGCGTTTCGCCGTCGACCAGGCGGATCAGCTCGTCCACCGCGGCCTCGATCCCGCCGGCGTAGTCGCCCTCGCGAAATGCCGGGGCCATCCGCTCGCGAATGATCCGCCCGGCGACCACATCGGGCACCGCACCCTCCAGGCCGTAGCCGACCTCGATGCGCATGCGCCGGTCATCCTTGGCCACCACCAGCAGCAGACCGTCGTCGACCGCCTTGCGGCCGAGCTTCCAGGCCTGGAACAACTTGTCGGAGAAGGCTTCGATATCGAGGGTACCGGTAGTCGGCAGCATCACCACCGCGATCTGCGCACCGCGTCGCCGCTCCAGCGCCTCGAGCTTCTCCACCAGGCGTTGGCGCGTCGCCTCGTCCAGCGTGTGGGTGGCATCCACCAGCCGCTCCGACAGGGGCAAGGCGACCCATTCCGCCGGCGCTTCGGCGTGCGCAGGCATCCAGGGCAGCAGCCAGGCCAGGGCGAGCAACAGGAGGACAGGCGGGAAAATACGATCAGACAAGGTTCGATCCATGAACGGCAAAGCTCTCATCCCGAGCGGGTATCGGCCAAGGCTGCCACAGCGCGGCGCGTAGCTCCAGCCAGGTCACTCGTCGCGACGCAGGTCCGGCGGGATCGGCAGGTCCTTCAACGGGCTCGGCCGCTTGCCCTTGCCGGCCTGGTACTGCTTGAGCTGGTAGACATAGGCCAGCACCTGGGCCACGGCGAGATAGAGCCCGGCGGGAATCTCCTGGTCCAGCTCGGTGGAGTAGTACACCGCTCGCGCCAGCGCCGGCGACTCCATGACCATCACCTTGTGCTCCTGGGCCACCTCGCGGATCTTCAGGGCCAGGAAATCGTTGCCCTTGGCCAGCAGCAGCGGCGCCCCGCCGCCCGCCGGGTCGTACTTCAGGGCTACGGCGAAGTGGGTCGGGTTGGTGATCACCACGTCGGCCTCCGGCACCGCCGCCATCATCCGTCTCTGCGCCATCTCGCGCTGCATCTGGCGGATCTTCGACTTGACCTCGGGCTTGCCCTCGGAGTCCTTGTATTCGTCGCGGACTTCCTGCTTGGTCATCAGCAGCTTCTGGCGGTTGTCCCAGATCTGGTAGGGCACGTCCACCGCGGCGATCAGCAGCAGGCTGCAGGCCATCCAGAAGGCGCTCCAGCCGACCACCCGCACGCTGTGCAGGATCGCCTGCTCGAGCGGCTGGTGCGCCAGGGCCAGGAGGGCGTCGCGGTCGGCGGATAGCACCAGCAGGGCCACCGCCAGCACCACCAGGAACTTGATCAGCGCCTTGCTCAGTTCGAGCAGCGACTTGGCGGAAAACATCCGCTTCAGCCCCGACAGCGGGTTGAGCCGGCTGAACTTGGGTTGCAGGGCGTCCATCGAGAACAGCCAGCCGCCGAGGGCGATCGGCCCGACGATCGCCGCCACCAGCAGCATCAGCAGGATCGGCCAGAGCCCCTGGGCAGCCAGGTAGGCCGAAGCGCCGAGCAATTGCAGCATGCTCTCGGTATTCATCGCGGTTTCCCGGGACAGCTCGAAATTGCTGCGCATCAGGCGCAACAGGGCGCCCGCCAGGTCGGCGCCGTAGATCAGCAGGCCGCCGGCGCCGGCCATGAGGATGGCCAGGGTGTTCAGCTCCCGCGAACGCGGCAACTGCCCTTTCTCGCGCGCCTCGCGGCGGCGTTTCTCCGTGGGTTCCTCTGTCTTGTCCTGCCCGCTCTCGCTCTCGGCCATGGCTATTTCGCCCGCACCAGTTCACGGAGGAATTGCAGGGCCTCGCCGGCCAGCACCTGGTACTGGCTGAGCAGGTCGGCGGTGCCGATCCAGAGGATCACCAGGCCCAGCACCAGGGTCAACGGAAAGCCGATGGAGAAGATGTTCAGTTGCGGCGCCGCGCGGGTCATGGCGCCGAAGGCGAGGTTCACCACCAGCAGCGCGGTGATCGCCGGCAGCGCCAGCAGCAGTGCCGCGCCCATCACCCAGCCGAGCTTGCCGGCGATGATCCAGAAATGGTTGCCGCTCAGGCCCTCGCCCACCGGCAGGGTGACGAAGCTCTCGGCGATTACCTCGAACACTACCAGGTGGCCGTTCATCGCCAGGAACAGCAGCGTCACCAACATGGTGAAGAACTGGCCGAGCACCGGCACCGAGACGCCGTTGGCCGGGTCGACCATGGAAGCGAAGCCCAGGCCCATCTGCATCGAGATGATCTGCCCGGCGATCACGAAGGCGTGGAACAGCAACTGCAGGGAAAAGCCGAGCAAGGCGCCGACCAGGATCTGCTCGCCGATCAGCAGCATGGCCTTCATGCTCAGCGCGTCCACCTGCGGCATCGGCGGCAGGTTCGGCACCAGCACCACGCAGACGCCCAGCGCCAGGTACAGTCGCACCCGCACCGGCACCAGCTGGGTGCCGATCACCGGCATGGTCATCAGCAGCGCCGCGACCCGGAACAGCGGCAGCACGAAGCTGGCGATCCAGCCGCCGATCTGTGCGTTGGTCAGCTCCAGCATCAGCCGATCAGCAGCGGGATGTTGCCGATCAGCGTCTGGGTGTACTCCATCAGCTGCCGCAGCAGCCAGGGGCCCAGCACGATCAGGGTGAGCAGGATCACCATCAGGCGCGGCAGGAAGCTCAGGGTCTGTTCGTTGATCTGGGTGGCGGCCTGGAACATCGCCACCACGAGACCGACCAGCAGGCTCGGAACCACCAGCACGCCGACGATCATCGCCGTCAGCCACAACGCCTCGCGGAACAGGTCGAGTGCCACCTCAGGGGTCATGTCTCTCTCCAGCGCGCCAGCGGCGCGTCAAGCCGGCGGCACCGCTAGACGGTGCCGAAACTGCCCGCCAGCGTCCCGATGATCAGCGCCCAGCCATCCACCAGGACGAACAGCATGATCTTGAACGGCAGGGAAATGATCAGCGGCGACAGCATCATCATGCCCATCGCCATCAGCACGCTGGACACCACCAGGTCGATGATCAGGAACGGGATGAAGATCATGAAGCCGATCTGGAACGCTGTCTTCAGCTCGGACGTGACGAAGGCCGGGACCAGGATGGTCAGCGGCGTCGCCTCCGGGCTGCCGATGTCGGTGCGCTTGGACAGGCGCACGAACAGCTCCAGGTCGGAGGTGCGAGTCTGCGCCAGCATGAACGCCTTCAGCGGTACCTCGGCCTTTTGCAGGGCTTCCTGGGCGGGAATCTGCTCGTTCAGGTAGGGCTGCAGGGCCTGGCTGTTGATCTTGTCGAATACCGGGGCCATGACGAACATGGTCAGGAACAGCGCCAGCCCCACCAGCACCTGGTTCGACGGCGTCGATTGCAGGCCCAGCGCCTGGCGCAGGATGGAGAAGACGATGATGATCCGGGTGAAGCTGGTCATCAGCATGACGAACGCCGGGATGAAGCTCAGCGCGGTCATGATCAGCAGGATCTGCAGGCTGACCGAATACTCCTGCTGGCCCTGGCCGTTGGTGGTCACGGTGATCGCCGAGATCGATGTCGGGTCGGCGGCCAGCGCCGGCCACGGCGCCAGCAGCAGGAGGCAGAGCGCGGCGAGCGCGCCGGCCAGGGAGATGCGCGGAGTCATGGCTTACCCTTGGGGTCCTTGTTCAGCAGCTCCAGCAGGCGCTGGGCGAATTCCGGCGTGGCCGGCTCGCCGTCCGGCAGGTGTACCGGCTCCTTGAGCACGTGCAGCGGCGTGATCCGGCCGGGCGTCAGGCCGAGCAGGATCTGCTCCTCGCCGACCTGCACCAGCACCAGCCGGTCGCGCGGACCCAGCGGCTGACTGGCAAGGGTGCGGATCAAGCGGTTGCCGCGCGGACCGGCCTGTTGCACCCGGCGCACCAGCCAGGCGAGCAGGAAGATCAGGCCGATCACCAGGCCCAGGCCGAGCACCAGTTGGGCCAGTTGCGCGGCGGCGCCGGAAGCGGCGCCCACCGTCGGCGCGGCGGCACCCGTCGTCCCCTCGGCGGCGCACAGCGGCGCGCTCAGCGAGGCGAGTGCCGGCAGGAAGCCGGCGAGCAGGTAGCGACGCATGTCAGCGCAGCTTCTTGATGCGTTCGCTGGGACTGATCACGTCGGTCAGGCGGATGCCGAACTTCTCGTTCACCACCACCACCTCGCCGTGGGCGATCAGGGTGCCGTTGACCAGTACGTCCAGCGGCTCGCCGGCCAGGCGATCGAGTTCGATCACCGACCCCTGGTTCAGCTGCAGCAGGTTGCGGATGCTGATGTCGGTATGCCCGACTTCCATGGAGATGGTCACCGGGATGTCCAGGATCACATCCAGGTTGGGCCCCTCCAGGCCGGAAATGGTCGGCGCCTTCGGCGAAGCGCCGAACTCTTCCATCGGCGCCCGCGGGGTGCTCGGCTCCGCCACGGGGGTCGCGCCGCCCTGGGCCATCAGCGCATCGATGTCGTCCTGGCTGGCGTCGCCCGCCTCGGCCAGCGCCGCCGCCCACTCGTCGGCCAGTGCCTGTTCCTCGGTGGTCACTTTTTCTTCGTCTGCCATGGTTCGTCTTTCCTCCGGGGGAAGCGGTCAGCGCGAGCGCTCGACCGCTTCGAGAATCTGTAGCGCCAGGTTGCCCTTGTGGGCGCCCAGCTTGACCTTGAAGGCGGGCACGCCGTTGGCGCGCATCACCATGTGTTCCGGCATCTCCACCGGGATCACGTCGCCCGGCTGCATGTGCAGGATGTCGCGCAGCTTGAGCTGGCGGCGGACCACGGTGGCGCCGAGCGGTACCTGGACGTCCAGCACGTCCTCGCGCAGGGCCTTGATCCAGCGCTCGTCCTGGTCGTCGTGGTCGGACTGGAAACCGGCGTCGAGCATCTCGCGGATCGGCTCGATCATCGAATAGGGCATGGTGATGTGCAGGTCGCCGCCACCGCCGTCCAGTTCGATGTGGAAGGTGGAGACCACCACCACCTCGCTGGGACTGACGATGTTGGCCATGGCCGGGTTGACCTCCGAGTTGACGTACTCGAAGTTCATCTCCAGCACCGCCTGCCAGGCTTCCTTCAGATCGACGAAGGCCTGCTCCAGCACCATCCGCACCACCCGCAGCTCGGTCGGGGTGAACTCGCGGCCCTCGATCTTGGCGTGGCGGCCGTCGCCGCCGAAGAAGTTGTCCACCAGCTTGAACACCAGCTTGGCGTCGAGGATGAACAGCGCGGTGCCGCGCAGCGGCTTCATCTTCACCAGGTTGAGGCTGGTGGGAACGTACAGCGAGTGCACGTACTCGCCGAACTTCATCACCTGCACGCCGCCGACCGCGACGTCGGCCGAACGGCGCAGCAGGTTGAACATGCTGATGCGGGTGTAGCGGGCGAAACGCTCGTTGATCATCTCCAGGGTCGGCATGCGGCCCCGGACGATGCGGTCCTGGCTGGTCAGGTCATAGGACTTGACCGATCCCGGCGTCGCCTCGACTTCGGTTTCCACCAGGCCATCGTCGACGCCGTGCAACAGCGCGTCGATTTCATCCTGGGAAAGCAGATCTTGCACGGCCATGGGATACCTACTGCAGCACGAAATTGGTGAACAACACTTGTTCGATAGCCAGTTGGCCGGTTTCCTTCTTGGCCAGTTCCTGCAATCCGGCGGTCGCCTGCTGGCGGAGCATTTCCTTGCCCACCGGCGTCACCAGCGAGTCGAAACTCTGACTCGAGAACAGCATCACCAGTTTATTGCGAACCAGCGGCATGTGCTCGCGCAATGCGTCCATCTGCGCCTTGTCGCGCCCCATCAACGCGACGCCGACCTGCATGTAGCGCTGCCGGCCGTTCTGGTTGAAGTTGACGACGAAGGCCGGCGCCAGGATCTCGTAGAGCGCCGGCTGCTTGCCCGGCTTCGCCGCCTCGCTGGCGACTTCCTCGGTCTTCTCGGCCTTCAGCGACTTGCTGAGGAAGAACCAGGTGCCGCCCACCGACAGGCCGATCGCCAGCAGCAGGCCGACCACGATCAGCAGGATCAGCTTCAGCTTGCTCTTGCCGCCGCTCGGAGCCCCCGCGTCGGCGGGTGTCGCCTCTTTCTTAGCCATGCCAAAAATCCGTCGCTATAGCGTCAAATGAAGGGTTTCACAGGGGCAGAGCAAGGGTTGTGCCATTTCTGCAACGCCGCCCCGCCCCCTGGGGCCAGCCCCGGAATGCTGTCCGAGATGATAGACGGCGCGGATATTACAGCCTGGCCACAGGAAATCATCCCCGTCTTTTGCGAAATCGCCCGCTCCGGAAAAAGAAAGGCCTCCCGCAGGAGGCCCAAAGGGGAAATGCAGTCGTTCGCCTCAGGCGTAGTAGTCGACCAGACCGCGCGCCGCCGAGGAACCCGGCCGGCTGCGGATCTCGCTGACTCCGGCAAGGGTTTCCTCATCGCCCGAGGCCTCGCCGGCAAAGCCGCGTCCGCGCGCCGATCCGCCCTCGCCCTGCTGCTGGCCCTGCCAGCCCCGCGCCAGCGACTGGTCGGAGACGTTCACGTCGAGCTGGTTCATGCCCTGCTGGCTGAACATGTCGCGCAGCCGGTGCATCTGGCTTTCCAGGGCGTCGCGAACGCCGGCGTTGGGGCTGGCGAAGGTCACCTGGGTCTGGTCGGCGGTCATGTGGATGCGCACGTCCAGGCGTCCCAGCTCGGCCGGGTCGAGCTGGATCTCCGCCGACTTCAGGTTCTGGCTGGACATCCACATCACCCGGTCCACCACCGCCTCGCTCCAGCCGTTCTGCTGTATCGCCACCGGCTGGCCGGGCACCGTACCGTTCACCGGACGGTTGGTCAGGGCCTGCTGCGCCATGGCCTGGGTCAGCCCGTTGAGCTTGGCCGCGAAAGGCTCGCCGCGCGGCTCCGCCTTGCTCTCCAGCAGGCTCTCGGAGGCGGCGCTGGCGATGGCCGGCTCGGCGGTCTGCTGCAACTGGGCCTCGAGCGCCTTGCCGTCGACGGCCTTGGGCAAGGAGTCGGAAGTCAGGCTGGCAAGGGCATCGCCGAGGTTCGCCTGGCGCGGATCGGCGCTCTTCGCCGGCCCGCCTTTCGCCGCCTGCGCGGCGTCCTGGGCACCCTGCTCCAAGGCCATGTTCACTGCCGGAACGCCGTTGAGCTTGACCAGGGTCGGGTCGCTGCTGGCTTCGGTCAGGCTGGCCGGAGCACTGCTAGCCGTCGGCACGGCCGGCGGCAGCAAAGTCGCCTGGGTATTCTCGTCGAGCATCGGCACGGCGCCGCCGAGGCCGAGCAGTTGCAGCGGATCGACCGGCGTTTCGACTTTATCTTCGCCGTCGGCCTTGGCCTGGCCGTCGGCCGGCAAAGGCTTGCCGTCTTCGGCAACGGCCGGTTGCCCGGCGGCATCCGTCGGCTGCGCCTCGGCAGCCTCCTTGCCGGCGTCCCGCGGCTTGTCCCGCGAACCCTTGGAGGGACCGTCGGCGCGCTCGGCGGGCTTCTTCGCGGTCTCCTTGGCATACATGTCGGAGAAGCTGGAAGTCTTGTCGTTACTGGGCTCAGGCGTTTTCTGCTGGCTCTTCGGCGCAGCGGCCTTGGGCTTTACATCAGGCGTCGGCGGCAACAACACACCAGGGGCGACGGCCATGGGAATTCTCCATTTGCGAAGGGATTGCGTCGTGGCTTGCGCAAGGGATGGAGCAAGGTCCGGGCCAACTTCGCCGAGAGCCTCCGTGAAACGCTCGCCAGGGCGCCGCAGCAGGCACGCTCGCTTTGCCCGCAGGTCCCGTCTGGACTACAATCCAGAGCCGCATCCCTCCCGAGGTAGTACCCTGATGTCCTTCGCCGAAAAACTGTCCCGTCTGCAAGCCTTCCTCGATGCCGATGACCTGCACGAAGAAGCGCTGGACTACGTGGCGACCCACGGCTACCTGACCGCCCTCTCCATCTGCCCGGAGCAGGTGCCGGAGCGGGAGTGGATCGACGCCCTGTTCGCCGAACCGCCGCACTACCGCAGCGATGAGGAGCGCCAGGAGATCGAGACTTCCCTCGAGCAGCTCAAGGCGCACATCACCCGCGTGCTGGCCAGCGACGAAGACCTCGAGCTGCCCTGCGACCTCGACCTCGGCGACGAGCCGGACGACTCCGACCTGCGCGGCTGGTGCATCGGCTTCATGGAAGGCGTGTTCCTTCGCGAGGAAGTCTGGTTCGAGCAGGCCGAGGAGGAAGTCAGCGAGTTGCTGCTGCCGATCATGGTCGGCTCCGGCCTGTTCGACGAGCAGCCCGAGTTCGACGAGATCGCCCGCGACCGCCACCTGGTGGACGACATGGTCGCGCAGATTCCCGACCTGCTGACCAACCTGTTCCTGCTCTGCCAGGCGCCGGAAGAAAAGCCCGCCCTGCTCAAGCCGCGCACGCACTAAGGAGCGCCGCGGTGGCGCAGCGGGAAATTCGCCCGAGCGCTCGTGCCTGGGTGCGCTATAGCCTCCAGGCCGTGGGTTTCCTAAGCGTAGCCCTGGGCGTGATCGGCATCTTCCTGCCGGTGCTGCCGACCACGCCTTTCCTGCTCCTCGCGGCGGCCTGTTTCATGCGCAGCTCGCCGCGCTTCTACCACTGGCTGGTCGGCCATCCACGGCTCGGCCCGTGGATCCGCGACTATCTCGACGGCGAAGGCATCCCGCTCAAGGGCAAGGTCTACGCCATCGGCCTGATGTGGGCCAGCATCGCCCTTTCCTGCTACCTGGTCCGACGCCCCTGGGCCCAGGGCTTCATGCTGACCAGCGCGGTACTGGTCAGCATCTATATCCTCCGCCAGAAGACCCGCCCGCCGCACGACGCCTGAGGGCCCGCTCAGGACAGCGCCGGATCGCCCTCGCCCAGCGGCAAGCGGTCGCCGGGCCCGCGCCGCTCGGGGCTCAGCACGGTGAAGCCGAAGGTGTTCCAGCCGTCCGCGCTGTCGACGAACACCGAACCGCCGTGCATGCTCGCCACCGCCTTGACGATGGACAGGCCGAGGCCGTGGTTGGCCTCGCTGTTGCTGCGCGCCGCGTCGACCCGATAGAAGCGCTCGAACAGGTGCCTGCGGTGCTCGTCGGCGATCGGCACGCCGGGGTTGCTCACCGCCACCCGCACTTCGTCGCCACGCCGCTCGACGCCGACCCGCAGCGTGCCGCCGGCGGCGGTGTGCTGGGCAGCGTTGTACAGCAGGTTGGTCACCGCCCGCTGGAACAGGGCGCGCTCGACCAGCGCGCGGGCCTCGCCGCGCACCTCGATACCGACCCCGGCCTCGTCGAAGATCACCTCGAGGAAATCTACCGTGGTGGCGATCTCGCCGGCCAGCGAGGTTTCCTCGCGCTCGCAGGCCAAGCGTCCCTGGTCGGCGCGGGCGAGGAACAACATGTCGTTGACGATCGCCCGCAGCCGCTCCAGCTCCTCCAGGTTGGATTGCAGGACCTCTTCGTAATGTTCGCCGCTGCGTTCGCGGGACAACGCCACCTGGGTCTGGCCGATCAGGTTGGTCAATGGCGTGCGCAGCTCGTGGGCGACGTCGGCATTGAACGACTCCAGGCGCACGTAGGCCTGCTCCAGGCGGTCCAGGGCGCCGTTGAACGCTCCCACCAGTTCGCGCAGCTCGGCCGGCAGCGGCGAGAGCTGCAAGCGCTGCGACAACTGCCGCGGGCTGATCCGCCGGGCCTCCTCGGAGAGCCGATGCACCGGCCACAGGCCCAGGCGGGCGATCCAGTGGCCCAGCAACGAGGCCAGCAGCACACCGAGGGCGGACAGGCCGAGCAGCCATTTCAGGGTGGAGGTCCGCGCCTCGTGGAACGCCGCGCTGTCGATGGCGGTGACGTAGGTCAGCCGCGGCCGCCCCTCGCGCGCCGGCAACACGCCGACCCGCGCAGTCAGCGCGTACCGGTGCTCCGGCAACTCCAGTTCGTAGCGGCCGGCGCCATCGGCGATCAGCCGCTGCACCGGTTCGCTGAAGCGCCCGTAGTGATAGCGCGGGTCGTCGCTGTCGATCCAGAAACGAATCAGCTCGTACTCCTGGCTCAGGTTGTCCAGCTTGCCCTGCAGGTGCGGCCAGCGTTCGGCCAGGTCGGGGTGGTCGAGCATCCGCGAGACCATGTTGAAGCGCACGTCCACCTCGCCCTGCTGCAGGCGCTCGGTCTGGCGGTCGAGGATGCAATAGAGCATGGTGCCGATGAGGGCGAAGATCACCACCGCGGCGCCGGCGAACATTCCCGCCAGGCGGGTCGACAAGGACATGCCCACCTCAGCCCGACTCCGCCAGCGCACGGTTCTCCAGGACGTAGCCCATGCCCCGGATGGTATGCAGCAGCTTGTTCTCGAACGGACCGTCGAGCTTGGCGCGCAGGCGCTTGATCGCCACCTCCACGACATTGGTATCGGTATCGAAGTTGATGTCCCAGACCAATTCGGCGATCGCCGTCTTCGACAGGATCTCGCCGCTGCGCTGGGCCAGCACGCAGAGCAGCGCGTACTCCTTGGCAGTCAGTTCCAGACGGGTGTTGCCACGGAAGACCTTGCGGCTGAGCAGGTCGATGGACAGGTCGGCGATGCGCATCTGCGAATGGCTTTCATGGTTGCCGCCGCGCCGGGTCAGGGCCTGCAGGCGGGCGACCAGTTCGAGGAAGGAGAACGGCTTGATCAGGTAGTCGTCGGCGCCCTCGCGCAGCCCGCGCACCCGGTCTTCCACGCGCTCGCGCGCGGTGAGCATGATCACCGGGGTCTGCCGCCGCTCGCGCAACGCCCGCAGAACGCCGTAGCCGTCGACGCCCGGCAGCATCACGTCGAGCACGATCACGTCGTACTCGCCATGGAGCGCCAGGTGGCGACCGTCGATGCCGTTGTCCGCCAGGTCCACGGTGAACCCCTGTTCACTGAGGCCACGGTTCAGGTAGTCCGCCGTCTTCGCCTCGTCCTCGACAATCAGTACCCGCATCTATCGCCCGATCCTCTGTTCGCCTTCGCATCCCGGGCGGGACGCATGCCTGCCTGCATCCTAGCCACGCGCCGCCGTCCAGGAAAGCCGCGTCCGTTACGCCTCATGACGCCGTCGCCCCAGCGGTTCCGCCGTCCGAGGTCGTCGCCCCGCGCCGGTGGAACAGCCGCTCCAGGGCCAGGTATACCACCGGCGTGCTGAACAGGGTCAACACCTGGCTCACCAGCAGCCCGCCGACCACCGCGATGCCCAGAGGCTGGCGCAGCTCGGAACCGGTGCCGAAGCCGATCATCAGGGGTATCGCGCCCAGCAGCGCGGCCAGGGTGGTCATCATGATCGGCCGGAAACGGGTCAGGCAGGCCTGGTAGATCGCCTGCTCCGCGCTCATTCCCTGCTCGCGCTGGGCGACGATGGCGAAGTCGACCATGAGGATGCCGTTCTTCTTGACGATACCGATCAGCAGCACGATGCCGATCAGCGCCATGATCGAGAAGTCCTGGCCCCAGGCCCAGAGCAGGAACACCGCGCCGATCCCCGCCGAGGGCAGGGTCGAAAGGATCGTCAGCGGATGCACGAAACTCTCGTAGAGCACGCCGAGGATGATGTACACCGCGATCAGCGCGGCGAGGATCAGCAGCGGTTGCGAGGCCAGCGAGCTCTGGAAGGCCTGCGCCGCGCCCTGGAACACGCCGATAATGGTCGAGGGCATGCCGATCTCCTCCTGGGCGCGCTGCACCGCCTGCACCGCCTCGCCGAGGGACACCCCGGCAGCCAGGTTGAAGGACAGGTTGACCGCCGGGAACATGCCGTTGTGGTTGATCTGCAGCGGCCCGGAGCGCGGCGCCGCGACCTTGGCGATGGCCGACAGCGGGACCATCTCGCCGCTCAGCGGCGAGCGCAGGTAGAACCAGTCCAGGCTTTCCGCGCGGCCGCGCTGGCGCGCATCGAGTTCGAGGACCACCTTGTACTGGTTGACCTCGGTCTGGTACTCGCCGACCTGGCGCTGGCCGAAGGCGTCGTAGAGGGTCTGGCTGACATCCTCGGCGCTGAGGCCGAAACGCGCCGCGGCCACCCGGTCGATGTCCAGCGCGGTGACGCTGGCGCCGACCTGCAGGTCGTTGGACACATCCATCAGCCCCGGCACCTGCTTCAGGCGCTCGGTGAGGCGTTGCGCCCAGAGCGCCAGCTGGGTGCTGTCGCTGCTGCGCAGGGCGTACTGGTATTGGGTCCGCGAGGGTCCGGAACTGAGGTTGATGTCCTGCGCCGCGCGCAGGTAGAGCATGATTCCCGGCACCTTGGCCAGTTGCGGGCGCAGCCGGTCGATGAACTCACCGACCGAGACATCGCGCTCGCCACGGTCCTTGAGGACGATCCAGAAACGTCCGTTGGCCAGGCTCTGGCTACCGCCGGTGACGCCCACCGCATGGTTGTAGCTCTGCACCGCCGGGTCGCTGGCGATGATCTCGGCCAGTTGCCGGTGCTTGGCGACCATGTCGTCGTAGGAGATATCCTCGGCAGCCTGGCTCGTGCCGAAGACGAAGGCGGTGTCCTGCAAGGGGAAGAAACCCTTGGGAATCCCGACGTAGCCGGCCACCGCCACCAGCACGGTAAAGGCGAAGCCGACCAGCATCAGCCGCTGGTGCCCGAGCGCCCAGCGCAGGCCGCGTTCGTAGCCGCCGGTCAGCCATTCGGCGAAGCCCTTTCTCGGCGCTTCGGCATGCCGCAATGCCGGCATGAAGCGCGAAGCCAGCATCGGCGCCAGGGTCAGCGAAGCGACCACCGAAATCAGGATCGCCACCGTCACGCTGACCGCGAATTCGCGGAACAGCCGGCCGACGATCCCGCCCATGAACAGCAGGGGAATGAACGCGGCGATCAGCGAGAAGCTGATGGAAATCACGGTAAAGCCGATCTCCGCCGCGCCCTTGAGCGCCGCCTCGACCTTCGAGGCGCCCGCTTCCAGGTGTCGGTGGATGTTCTCCACGACCACGATGGCGTCGTCGACGATGAAGCCGACGGCGATGATCAGCGCCACCAGGGTCAGGTTGTTGAGGGTGAAGCCGAGCACGTACATCGCCGCGAAGCTGGCGCTCAGGGACACCGCCAGCACCGTGGCGACGATCAGGGTCGCCGACAGCTGGCGGAGGAACAGGCCCATCACCAGCACCACCAGGCCAATGGTCAGCAGCAGGGTCAGTTCGACCTCGTGCAGCGACGAGCGGATGGTCCGGGTGCGGTCGTTGAGCACGTCTACCTCGATGGTCGCCGGGAGCATCTCGCGCAGGCGTGGCAGCGCGGCCTGGATCGCGTCGGCGGTATCGACGATGTTCGCCCCAGGCTGGCGCAGGATCACCAGCGCCACCCCGGGCACCCCGTTCGGCCAGGCCTGCACGTAGTCGTCCTCGGGCGCCGAGACGATCCGCGCCACGTCCTTGAGGAACACCGGCGCGCCCTGGCGGTAGGCGACCACCAGGTCGTCATAGTCGCTGGCGTTGAACAACTGGTCGTTGGCCGCGAGGGTCGACACCCGCCCCTCGCCGTAGAGCGCGCCCTTGGCCAGGTTGACGCTGGCCGACTGCAACGACTGGCGCAGGTCGGCCAGGGTCAACTGGTAGGCGGCGAGCTTCTCCGGCTGGGCCTGGATGCGGATCGCCGGGCGCTGCTGGCCGACCACGAAGATCTGCCCCACGCCGTTCACCTGGCTGAGCTGGCGGGCGAGGATGGTCTCGGCGTAATCGCTGAGTTCGATCAGCGGCATCATCTCCGAGTTGACCCGCAGGATCATGATCGGGCTGTCCGCCGGGTTGACCTTGCGCCAGGTCGGCAGGTTCGGCATGTCCACCGGCAGCCGCCCGGCCGCGGCGTTGATCGCCGCCTGGACCTCCTGGGCGGCGACGTCGATGCTCTTGTCGAGGCTGAACTGCAGGGTCAGGGTGGTGGTGCCCAGGGCGCTGCTGGAGGTCATCTCGGTGATCCCGGGAATCGCGCTGAACTGCACTTCCAAGGGGGTGGCCACCGACGAGGCCATGGTTTCCGGGCTACCGCCGGGCAGCAAGGCGTTGATCTGGATGGTCGGGAAATCCGCCTCCGGCAACGGCGCCACGCCGAGCCGGAGGAACGCCAGCAGCCCCAGCAGCAGCGAGGCCAGGGTCAGCAGCGCGGTGGCGATCGGGTGCCGTACGCACCAGCCGGAAATCCCGGCGCGCGGCGTCACGGCTGCCGCTCCGTGGCCTGAGCCAGGCTCGGGCGCGGCTCCTGGATATCGACCAGGGCGCCGGGCATCAGCCGCGAGTGGCCGTCCACCACCACCTGGTCACCGCTGGCCAGGCCTTCCACCACACTGAGGCCGTCGATGTCCTGGAGCACCCGCACCGGCACCGCCTCGACCCGGTCGGCGGCGACCCGGTAGACGAAATTGCCCTCCAGGCCGCGGCGCACCGCCTTGCTCGACAGCACCAACTGGTCGCGCCGGACCCCAGTGTGCAGGCTCACCGCGACGAACTGCCCGGGCCAGAGCCGGGCCTGGCGGTTATCGAAGGAGGCGCGCACGCGGATGGTGCCGGTGGAACTGTCGATCTGGTTGTCGATGGTCAGCAACCGGCCCTCGCCCAGCGCGCTCCCGCCGTCGCGGCTGTAGGCGCGCACCGCCGCCTCGCCGCCGAGCAGCGCCTGCAACTGGGGCAACTGTTCCTGTTGCAGGGAGAAGACTACGGAGATCGGTGCGATCTGGGTCACGCTGAACAGGCCGAGACTGTCGCCGACCCGCACCAGGTTGCCGACATCGACGTTGCGGATACCGACCTTGCCGGATACCGGCGAGGTGATCCGGGTGTAGGACAGGCGCACCCGCTCGGCGTTGATGGTGGCATCGTTGGCCTTCAGGGTCGCGCGCAACTGGTCGACCGTCGCCTGCTGCTGGTCCAGCAGTTGGCGTGACACCGCACGCTCGGCATACAGGCTGCGGTAGCGTTGCAGGTCCTGCTCGGCGGATTTCAGCTGGGCCTGGTTGCTTGCCCTGGAGGCCTGAGCCTGCTCCAGCGCGGCGACGACGGCGCGGTCATCGATGGTCGCCAGCAACTCGCCCGCCTCGACCATCTGCCCTTCGCTCACCAGCAGGCGGGTCAACTGGCCGTCGATCTGGGTGCGGATCACCACGTTGTGCAACGAAGTCACCGTGCCGATGCCGCTGACCTGTTGCTCGACGTCGCGCCGCTCCACCCGCGCCACGTTCACCGGGACCCTGGCCGGCGCGGGCGCCGCCTTCGCCCCGGCGTCGCCGCCGAGCCATGCCCAACCGCCGAAGGCGACCAGGCCCGCCGCCAGCACGCCCACCAGGACCCGCCCCCCACCACTGCGCAACGCCTGCATCTGTCCACCTTTCCCAGTCGCCGGCCTCGCGCGGCCGACTTCGTTCTTCTTTATAAGCAGCGCAGCGGGACCCCACCCTGACCCCTGAATGACAATCCTGTCAGTTTCGCCGGACACCCCGCGCTGGCAGGCCGCCCGGCGCTCTCGTAGACTTCGCTGAGTCCTTCCGGAGCCCGCTCGATGTCCCCACCCCCCGGCGCCCGCCGGCCCTGCCCCAGGGCCTACGCCCCCTGGCTGCTGTCGCTGGCGGCGACATTGCTGCTGGCAGTCGGCGCGGCGCTGGCGCAGTGGGACCTGGAGTCGATACTGAGCCGTGCCGAGCAGCGCTACGGCGAGCTGGGCGCGGCGAAATCACGCCTGGGCGACTGGGGCCGCCTGCTCGAACAGGGCGGCACGCTCGACGAAGCGGCCAAGCTGCGCGCGGTCAACGACTTCTTCAACCAGTCGCTACGCTTCACCGACGACATCGAAATCTGGCAGCAGGAAGACTACTGGGCGACTCCGGTCGAGGCGCTGGTCAAGGGCGCCGCCGACTGCGAGGACTACGCCATCGCCAAGTACGTGACCCTGCGTCGCCTCGGCGTCGCCAGCGACAAGCTGCGCATCACCTACGTCAAGGCCCTGCGCCTGAACCAGGCGCACATGGTGCTGACCTGGTACGCCAGCCCGGGCGCCGACCCACTGGTGCTGGACAACCTGATCGGCGAGATCCGCCCCGCTTCGCAACGCGACGACCTGTTGCCGGTGTACGCCTTCAATGCCGAGGGCCTCTGGCTGCCCGGCGCCGACGGCGGACGCCGGACCGGCGACAGCAAGAAGCTGTCGCGCTGGCAGGACCTGCTGACCAAGATGCGCGCCGAAGGCCTCGACCTCGACGCACCCAAGGAGGATTGAATGTCACTGCTCAAGCAATTGTTCCTCGCCATCTGCCTGTTCCTCGTCGTCGCCTTCAGCGGCAGCTTCGTCAGCAGCGTGGAGAACTCCCGCGAGCAGTTGCGCGGCCAGTTGCGCTCCCACGCCCAGGACGCCGCCACCGCCCTCGGCCTGTCCCTGACGCCGCACGTGGACGACCCGGCGATGGTGCAACTGATGGTCAGCTCGATCTTCGACAGCGGCTACTTCGCCAGCATCCGGGTGATCGACATCAAGAGCGGCAAGCCGCTGGTCGAGCGCGTGCAGGCGCATGACGAGCGCACGGTGCCAGGCTGGTTCGCGCGCCTGGTGGATCTCCAGCCCCAGGGTGGCGACGCGCTGATCATGCGCGGCTGGGAACAGGCGGCGCGGGTCGAGGTGGTCAGCCATCCGCAATTCGCCCTGGCGCGCCTGTGGGACAGCGCCCTGGGCAGCCTCTACTGGTTGCTGGCCTGCGGCGCGGTGAGCCTGCTGCTTGGCGGCTGGCTGCTGCGCCGCCAACTGCGCCCGCTCGACCAGATGGTGCGCCAGGCCCATGCCATCAGCCGGCGGGAATTCCTCAGCCTGCCCAGGCTGCCGCGCACGCCGGAGCTGCGCCGCGTGGTGCAGGCGATGAACCAGATGGTGGAGAAACTTCGCACGCTGTTCGCCGAGGAGGCCGCGCGTAGCGACAAGCTACGCGCCCAGGCCTACCAGGACAGTCTCACCGGCCTGCCCAACCGGCGCCTGTTCGACGCCCGCCTCAACGAACAGCTGGGTGCCGGCGAGCACGAGCATGCCGGGCAGCTCCTGCTGCTGCGCCTGAACGACCTGAACGGGCTGAACCAGCGTCTCGGCGGGCAGCGCACGGATGAACTGATCCAGGCGGTCGCCCGCTTGCTGGTCGACTCCTGCGGCCAGCAAGGGCGCGCCGACTGGCTGCTGGCCCGCAGCCGTGGCGGCGAGTTCGCCGTGCTGTCTCCCGGTTGCTCCCGCGAGCAAGCCGAACGCCTGGCCGAGGAACTCTGCGAAGGCCTGGAGAACCTTGCCCGCACCGGTGCCAGCGATCTCACGCCGGTCGCCTATCTCGGTATCAGCGCGTTCGCCGAAGGCGACTCGCCCGCGGATCTCCTGGCCCGTGCCGACCAGGCCCTGGCCCAGGCCGAAAGCCAGCCCGCCCAGCCCTGGGCGAGCCAGGACGGCACCGCGCTCGCGGCGCTCAACGATAGCCAGGACTGGCACGACTGGATCGACCAGGCCCTGACGGAGCGCCGCCTGCTGCTCTATTTCCAGCCGGTGGTGGACTGCCTGGACACCCAGCGCGTCCTCCACCACAAGGTCCTCGCGCGCCTGCTCGACCCGCAGGCCACGGCCATCGCCGCCGGGCGCTTCCTGCCCTGGATAGAACGTTTCGGCTGGGCCGCGCGCCTGGACCTGGCGATGCTCGAACAGAGCCTGGAGCACCTGCGGCGCCATCCACGGCCGCTGGCGCTGAGCCTGTCGGCCGCCAGCGTCCGCAATGCGCAGGCGTTCGCCCCACTACTGGCCCTGCTCAAGGCGCATCCGCAGGAGGCGCGCCAGCTGACCCTGGAACTGGACGAGCGGCACCTGCCAGCCGCGGCCGAACTGGAGCGCCTCAGCCAGGTCCTGCGCGAACTGGGCTGCGGTCTCGGCCTGCAGCATTTCGGCGGTCGCTTCAGCCTGATCGGCAACCTTACCCATCTGGGGCTGGCCTACCTCAAGCTGGACGGCTGCTACCTGCATGCCGTCGACCGGGAAGGCGACAAGCGGTTGTTCATCGAAGCGGTCTATCGCACCACCCACAGCATCGATCTACCGTTGATCGCGGAACAGGTGGAAACCCACGGTGAACTCGAAGTACTGCGGGAAATGGGCTTGCGTGGCGCCATGGGACGCCTGTTCGGCAGCCCGGCGCCCTGGTCCGGGGATGCCTGATAGCGAGTCCGGAGCGGGTCGGACTCGCTTTACAGCGGATTCGGCATCGACGCCAGGCGCTCCCTCTCCGACAGAGAACGCGCCGGCGCGAGCCGACAGGTCCCCGTCATGAAACCGCCAGTCGCTGTTCCACCAGCACTCCCCCGTAAAGCGCGATCTGGGTCTTGGCATTGAGTTCGATGCGCAAGGCCACCGCGCGCTCGATGCCGATCTTCAGGTGCGGACCGAAGCGCGATACGTCCAGGCCGGCACGGATCATCATCTTCTCCACGCCTACGGTGGTTACCGTCACCAGCGTCTGGATGTCGTTCTGCAGGCTGTAGCGGGCCAGCGCGCGCATCGCCTCCAGCGTACAGTCGGAAAAGCCCAGCGAGCCTTTCTGTCCAGAGTTGATGGCGAAACGGCTGAGTTCCCAGATGTGCGGCGAGCAAGGCGCTTCCTTGCCGTGCAGAAGCTCCGGGAAGGTGTTCTTCAGCATGTAGGGGCCAGTGGTATCGAGAATTCGCCAGCAACCGAAAACCTGGGCTTCAGGAGTATCTTCCTGGATCAACATGTAATAAGGGCTGAGTGCGTCATAACCATCGATTTCCATCTCGTCGATGACACTAACGTCCCAGCCTTTGCGCTCCTTGAACACTTGAGCACGCAACTTGTGCATCTCGCCCAGCAGTTTTTTATCGAACTCTTCGCGCCGACCAATTTGTACGATCATCTTCACTTCCTCCAAATAGGAAGCTGAAGAATTTATGCAAATTTCATAATTTTATAACTAGCAAATGAGATAGATTTCGGTGAACCCGGACCCTTGCTAGGCTCGAAGAAACGTCCGAAAAGATCAGAGCAATGGCTTCACACGAGAGAACACAGCCCCAAAACATGGCCTTCCGGGCAAAGGCCACCCGCACCGCCCGACGGGAAAGCCAGGAAACTTTCTGGAGCCGCTTCGGGATAAGCCAATCCTGCGGCAGTCGTTTCGAGAATGGCGAGAACCTGCCCTTCCCTATATATCTGCTTTTGCATTTCTATATAGAAGGGCAAATTACCGATCGCCAGCTCGCCGACCTGAGAGGCAAGATCAGAGAGTAATAAGACCCAAATTAACGGCCATAATGGCCGCTACGCGGCGGGAGGTCACACCGAACTTCCGCCGAATGTTTCCCATATGGAAGTTCACATTGGCTTCCGAGCAGTTGCAGATAACCGATATCTCCCAACTGGTCTTGCCGATGGCGCACCACTGCAACACTTCCTTCTCCCGGCTGGTCAGAACCACCGGTTTGCTGACCGGATGTTCGAAGGCCAGTCCGGCACCGCTCTGCAGTGCGTAGTCCTTGAGCATCCACAGGGTCGGCAGGACCGACTCCATGAAACGGTTGGCCTCGGCCCGGTTTTCCGCTTCCACGCTGAGGCTCAGCGCGCCGAGTTCGCCGCGAGCACCATGCAGCGGCATGGTCAGCCCATACACCAGGCCGGCGGCCGAGGCTTCCTCGAAGAACTCGTGCTGCTTTCGCGTCTGGTAGATGGACGGTTCCCAGAAAATCGGCAGTACGCTCTGGGTACAGTGACTGACCGTCGGGTCGACCCGCGCGTAGCCAGCCCGGTCGTAATGCTCGCGCCAGGCGGCCGGGTAGTTGCCGACGATGAAGGCGTTCTCGTAGTCCTGGCTGTCCTTAGGGACAGTCTGAAAAAGACTTTCTGATTTTGGCAAAATAGCCGAACGCCACCCACCGAGTTTTCTGATGAAGCAGATGACCTTCGCCGATGCCGAGTACGCCGGCAAGCGCAAGCAGACCCGCAAAGAGCTGTTCCTGATCGAGATGGATCGGGTGGTGCCGTGGAAGGGGTTGATTGCCCTGATCGAGCCGCATTACCCCAAGGGTGAAGGTGGCCGTCCGGCGTACCCGTTGATGGCAATGCTGCGGGTTCATCTAATGCAAAACTGGTTCGGTTATAGCGATCCAGCGATGGAGGAGGCACTGTACGAGACCACCATCCTGCGGCAGTTCGCGGGGCTGAGCCTGGAGCGTATCCCCGACGAAACCACCATCCTCAACTTCCGTCGCCTGCTGGAGAAACACGAACTGGCTGCTGGCATCCTGGCCGTGATCAATGGCTACCTGGGTGACCGTGGCCTGTCGCTGCGCCAAGGCACCATCGTCGATGCCACGCTGATCAATGCGCCGAGTTCGACCAAGAACAAAGACGGCAAGCGCGACCCAGAGATGCACCAGACCAAGAAGGGCAACCAGTATTACTTTGGCATGAAGGCCCACATCGGCGTCGATGACGAATCGGGCCTGGTGCATAGCGTGGTAGGTACGGCGGCTAACGTGGCGGACGTCACCCAGGTCGACAAGTTGCTGCATGGCGAGGAAAACGTGGTCTGCGCCGATGCGGGTTATACCGGCGTCGAGAAGCGTGCCGAGCATGATGGCCGCGAAGTGATTTGGCAGGTGGCAGCACGGCGCAGCACTTACAAAAAGCTGGGCAAGAGCAGCGCGCTGTACAAAGCCAGACGCAAGATCGAGAAAGCCAAGGCTCAGGTACGGGCCAAGGTTGAGCACCCGTTTAGGGTGATCAAGCGGCAGTTCGGTTATGTGAAGACGCGCTTCCGTGGCTTGGCCAAGAATACTGCGCAACTGGTGACGCTGTTCGCGTTGTCGAACCTGTGGATGGCACGCCGACATTTGCTGACCAATGCAGGAGAGGTGCGCCTGTAATGCAGGAAATGGCCGCCGCGAGGTGTTCTCGGCGGCTAGAAACACCGAAATGAGCTGGTTATCTGATCGTTTTTGATCGGTTTGCCGCTTTCAAAATCGGCGGAGGCTGAAGTCAGCCGGAAATGCATGGCTACTTCAGACCATCCTTAGGCAACAGGCCGAAGAGGATCTTCGAGAATCCAAGGTCGCTCGCCATCTTCTGCAGGATGGCGCTCCACTCCAATTTTCCACTTGAGCGTTCCAGCTCAAGAAAACCGTCAACCAAGGCCATAGCGCTACGTTCTTCTTAAACTATTAAACAATCAGCCAAATATGGATTCGGCACCCGATATCCGGCACGTTGTACGGCAGTCCGAGAATCCCGGCTTCCTGCCGAGGCGCATGCGCCCGTGCCCGACGACCCCTGAAGATGTCCAGTCAGCCCACTCTATAGAGTTGGCGTTGTGCCGGAAAGGCACATTTCAGTCCCACTTAACAATAGACCGCGGCGTTTGATGCACCTAGTACGATACCCGTCCTAGAGGGTAAGCAAACGTTTAAATGTGATCTAGATCACATTTTATGCGAACTGAATACCCAGTCACGCCTGGTCCCCGGGTTCACTGTCGGCCCATCGCCACGCGTGCGACCGCTCTCGGCCGGGCGATCCGAGGCGCAGTCGTCGGTGCGCGGCGCACGGGCAAAGGCACAGCGCCGTGGCCAAAGGGGCGACCTCGCGGCATCAGGCCTGCCGGGCACGAACCCGGCGACATAGCCACTTTTCCAGTTCGGCGACGCAGAACAGGCCAAGCCCGGCCAGCAGCACCCGCGCCCACTCGCCCGGGGCCAGGCCGACCGAGCCGAACAGCGCCTGCAACGGCGGCGCGTAGGTATAGAGCAGTTGCAGCACCACGCAGGCGGCGATCGCCAGCAAGACCTGGCGGTTGCCGAACAGGCCCTCGCGGCTGAGCACCGAATCGTAGATATGCCGGCTGTTGAGCAGGTAGAACATCTCGCACACCACCACGCTGTTCACCGCCATGGTCCGCGCGCGCTCCAGCCCGGTGCCATGCTCCAGCTCCCAGAGGAACAGGCCCAGGGCGCCCGCCATCATCAGCAGCGAGACCAGCAGCACCCGCCAGACGAAGAACAGCGACAACAGGGGCTCCGCCGGCGGGCGCGGCGGACGCTGCATCAGGCCGCGCTCGGCCGGATCGAAGGCCAGCGCCAGGCCCAGGGTGCTGGAGGTGACCATGTTGATCCAGAGGATCTGCGCCGGCGTCATCGGCAGGGTCAACTGGAACAGGATCGCGGCGATCACGATCAGCGCCTCGCCACCGTTGGTCGGCAGCATGAAGAGGATGAATTTCTTCAGGTTGTCGTAGACCGCCCTTCCCTCGCGCACGGCATTGGCGATGGTGGCGAAATTGTCGTCGGCGAGGACCACCTCGGCCGCCTCCTTGGCCGCCTCGGTGCCCTTGTTGCCCATCGCTACGCCGACGTCGGCGCGCTTCAGCGCCGGCGCATCGTTGACCCCGTCGCCGGTCATCGCCACCACCTCGCCGCTGGCCTGCAGGGCCTGCACCAGGCGCAGCTTGTGCTCGGGGCTGGCGCGGGCGAACACATCGACGCTCGGCAGCACTTCGCGCAGGCGCTGGTCGTCGAGCAGTTCGATCTCCGCGCCGGTCAGCGCCGGCCGGTCGATGCCGATCCCGAGCATGGCGCCGATCGCCCGCGCGGTGTCGACGTGGTCACCAGTGATCATCTTCACCGCGATACCCGCCGCCTGGCATTCGGCGACCGCGGCCACGGCCTCCTCGCGCGGCGGATCGATGATGCCCACCAGGGCCAGCAGGGTGAAGCCATGTTCCACGTCGGCGAAATCCAGCGTGCGCTGCTCCGCCGGCATCGCCCGTCGGGCGATGGCCAGCAGGCGCAGGCCGCGAGCGGCGGTGTCGGTGGCCAGGCGCCGCCAGTAATCCGGGTCCAGCGGCCGCACCGAGTCGCCCACCCGTTCAGCCTCGCACATGTCGAGGATGCGCTCCGGCGCGCCCTTCAGGTAGACCATCGCCTGGCCCGCGTGGTCGTGGTGCAGGGTGGCCATGAAGCGATGCTCGGACTCGAACGGAATCGCATCGCTGCGTGGCCGTTCCGCCGCCAGCGCCTGCGGATCGAGGCCCAGCTTGAGGCCGAGGCTGAGCAGCGCGCCTTCGGTGGGGTCGCCCTCCAGTTGCCATGCCTCGCCCTCCTGGTGCAGGCGCGCCTCGTTGCACAACAGCGCCGCACGACCGATCTCCTGCAGATCGTCGCGTCCGGCGGGATCGAGGCCTTCGCCGTTGTGGCTGAAACCACCCAGCGGAGCGTAGCCGGCGCCGCTGACCTCGATCACCTGGTCGGCGGTGACGATACGCTGCACGGTCATCTCGTTGCGGGTCAGGGTGCCGGTCTTGTCCGAGCAGATCACCGTCACCGAACCCAGCGTCTCCACCGCCGGCAGGCGGCTGACGATGGCGTTGCGCCGGGCCATGCGCTGTACGCCGAGGGCGAGGATCACCGTCATGATCGCCGGCAGTCCCTCGGGAATCGCCGAGGCGGTCAGCGCCACCACCAGCATGAACATGTCCACCATCGGCTGGCCCTGCCAGAGGGTGCCGAGGACGAAAGTGGCGCCGGCCAGCAGCAGGATCGCCAGGGCCAGCCAGCGACTGAAGCTGGCGATCTGTCGCAGCAGCGGAGTGGCCAGGGTGCGGACTTCGCGCAACAGCGTACCGATCCGGCCCAGTTCGGTATCCCCGGCGGTGGCGACCACCACTCCGCGCGCCTGGCCGCTGGTCACCAGGGTGCCGGAATAGGCCATGCAACGGCGGTCGCCGAGCAGCGCGTCGATGGCCACCGCGACGCAGCCCTTCTCCACCGGCACCGACTCGCCGGTCAGGGCCGACTCGTCGACATGGAAGTTCTTCGTTTCGAACAGCCGCAGGTCGGCCGGCACCCGGTCGCCGGAGGCCAGCAGCACCACGTCGCCCGGTACCAGGCGTTCGGCGTCCAGCGCCTGGCGCTGGCCGTCGCGCAGGACCAGGGCATGCAGCGAAAGCATGTCGCGGATGGCGTCCAGCGCGTTGGCCGCCTTGCCCTCCTGGACGAAACCGATCAGCGCGTTGACCACCACCGCCAGGAGGATTACCGCACTGTCCACCCAGAAGCCGAGCAGCGCGGTGACCAGCGAGGCGAACAGCATCATGTACAGCAGGACGTTGTGGAACTGCCGCAGCAAGCGCAGCAGCGGCCCCTGGCGTTTCGGCGCGGGCAACCGGTTGTAGCCGTGCGCCGCCAGGCGGCGGGCGGCCTCGTCCGCGTCCAGGCCGGCGGCGGAGCTGTGCAATCGTTCCAGCACCCGTTGCGGCGGGCTGGCATGGGCGTCGCGGGAAGACAGGGGTGGGATGCCGTTCATGGGATTCCTGCGCCTCGTTCTGATGAACAGAACTATCGGGCAGGCCTGCGCCGCAACGTTTGACCTGTCTCAAACGGATGCTTGCAGTTGAAAGCATCTGGCCGGGGAAAACTTTTCCGGATGTTGCGCGGCACCTCGCCCCACGTGGCGAGGTGCCGCGCCCTCCTAGAGGCTCATGTGCAGCAGCGGGAACGGCCGCCCCGCCGAGTCGGTCGCGGAGCGGCCGGTCTGGCGGAACCCATAGTGTCGATAGAAACCGCAGGCCTGCGGGTTCTGCTCGTTGACATCGACGCTCAGGCGCGGCCAGGTCGCCCGCGCATGATCGAGCAGGCGTCGGCCGATACCCCGGCCGCGCAGCCCGGGTTCGACGAAGAGCATCTCGACATGCGCCTGGTTCAGGCCAATGAAGCCCTGGGCCACGCCGTCGTCGTCGACCAGCACCCAGACCTCGACGGCCGGCAGGTACAGGTCGCGGACCTGTGGGTAAAGCTCGACGATGTCCGCTTCACTGAGAAAGTCGTGGGTCGCGCGGACGGAACGTTCCCACAGGTCGACCAATGCCGTGTTGTCGGCGTCGACGCGCTTGCGAATGTGCATGCTGGATTCCTTTATCCGAAAGATTCCAGGTAGAACGAAAGGCAGCCGCGACCGCCAGGCCGGGCGCCACGCTGAGGTTCGTCGCCTGGATGCCCGTGGCGCGAATCAACGCATGGACGGTGCACAGCGGCGACGACGAGGGAGGAAGGGAGCGCCATCCTAGAAGAAAACGACCGGTCGGAACAGCCGCGCTTCTCATGCTTTTCCCGAAACGACGAATGAACGACACTGCGCCCGACTCTATTCTCCCGGTATCGCCCATGCCCAGCTCCCCGCTTCCTTCCGGCCGCAGGCTGCCCGCTTGCGCCTTCGCCGACATCGGCGAGCCCTACGCCGTGTTTCAGGCTCCCGGCGGCGCGCTCCTCGCGGTGGCCAGCGCCTTTCATGGGCAACACCCGGGCCGACAGCTCGACGTCTACGAACAGAGCCTGCGCCTGTACCGCGGCGGCGACCTCGAATGCATCGCCGTCCTGCCGGACCTGGGCTTTCCGCTCAACGCCATCGCCTGGCACCCGAGCCGGCCCGTACTGGTGATCGGCGGCGGACGCTACGACGGCGGCGCCTTCTTCGAAGGCGGTCTGCTGGCCTGGGACTACGCGAGCGGCAAGATCCAATCGCTGCTCGCCGACAACCGCGAAGTGCTCGCCTGCGACTTCGAGGACGACGGCCGGCGCCTGACCTTCACCGTCGCCCCCAGCGACGACCTGGAGGACCGACCGTTGTTCCGCCAGCGCCATTCGCTAGCCTTTCCGGTCGACGCCCCACTGGTGCTGGACGACCTGCCCGGCACCCGCCTGCCCTTCGACTGGGCCCTCTACCCTGCCTCGACACAACGCGAAGCAGCGCTGCCGATCCTGGAAAACCTCGCCCTGGGCAAAGATCGGCGGTTCCTGCATCGTCCACCGGTATGGGACCTGTGCTTTCTCGACGGACAACGCCTGGCCATCGCCCGCGCCAGCCCCCGGCTCGAGCTCTGGAATCTGGCCGACGACAGCCTGCGCAGCTTCGAACTGGCCGAACGGGGCCAGTGCCTGCAGGTCTTCCATAACGCCACGGACGACAGCCTGCTGGTCAATCTGCAACTCGGGTATGCCGCCCAGCGACTGTTCAAGGTGCCGCTAACGCCGGGACAACCGCTGCTCCTGAGCGACTGCCGCCATCTGCTGGCGCAATCCGCCCAAGGCGGTTTTCTCGCCCGCCAGATCGCCCTCGAGGGCAAAGACCTGGAAGACCTCGTGCTCGACCCGGCCGGCCGGATCGTCCACAGGCGCCGTCTCGGACACTACGACCTGTTCAACCACCATCTGCGCATCGACCGTGGCGAAGCCTTCTTCTACCTGGCCGGCAATCCGCCGGAGCAGCACCAGGACAAGGGCCTGTTCCGCCTCGACCCGCAGACCTTCAAGACCCGCGAAGTGCTACGCCTGGAGCGCCACCCGGAGCACTTCAACAACCTGCACGGCTGCCTGCTGGGCAATCGCCTGCTGCTCAACGCCAAGGTCTACAACTCGCCGCATCACGCCTACGGTACCCAGCGCCTGACCTGCTACGACCTGGAGAGCCGCGGCACGCTCTGGGGCGCGACCCTGTCCGCCCAGGTCAGCGCCTTCGCGCCGTTCCCCGGCGGACAATGGATCGCACTGGCGCTGGTCGATGGTCAGGTCGAGGTACGCGACCTCGCCAGCGGCGAATGTCGCTGGCGCTACCGCACGGCAGACGCCATACCGCTGTGCCTGGCAGTCAGCGACAAACTCCTCGCCATCGGTTTCAGCCACGGCGGAGTCAGCCTCCTGCAGATCGCGGCGGATGGCCAGCTCATCGGTCCTCCAGGCGCCAACCCGCGGCAGTAGCCCGCAGTTCGCCGTCCAGCGCCAGGTGGCGGAGAAACACCGGGTCGTGGGACACCACCAGCAAGGCCCCACGGAACTGCCCGAGCATGCTTTCCAGGGCCTGCCGCGCAGCCAGGTCGAGGTGGTTGTCCGGCTCGTCGAGCAATAGCAACTGCGCCGGCCGGTCGGCATAGAGCACCAGGGCCAGGGCCGCCTTCAAGCGTTCGCCGCCGCTCAGCGTCGCGCACGGCTGGGAGAGCCGTTCGGCCGGCAAGCCGAGTTGCGCCAGGCGCGTGCGCAGCCAGCTTTCGCCGCGACTGCGATTGACCTCCAGCAACTGCTCCAGCACGCCTCGCCCGTGGTCCAGCACGCTCAGCCGCTGGTCGAGATAGGCGGCGCCCACCGTCACCGCGCAGGTTCCCGCCAGCGGCGCCCGTTGCCCGGCCAGCAGCCGCAGCAGGGTCGACTTGCCGCTGCCGTTCGGGCCGACCAGCGCCAGCCGTCGCGGACCGCTCAGGAGCAGGTCGATTTCGCGCAACGGCCCGCGCAGATGCGGCAGGACCGCGCCCTTCAACTCGACGATCCGGCGCTGCGCCGCCAGTTCGGCATCGGGCGAATCGAGCAGCAGCGGCGACGCCTCCTCGACCTCCCGGGCAGCCTCGCGCACCTCGCGGTCGAGGCGCTCGCGCTCCGCCTGGTGGGCATTGCGCAGCTTGCCGGCGCTGACCTCGCTACGTTCCCTGAACCCACCGAGCAGGATCTTCGCCTGGTTCGCCGTCTTGCCTTCGCGCCGGCCGCTGGCCTGGCGCCGCTCCTGGCGCTGCTGCTGTTCGCGCATGGCCAGGGTCTGCCGCTTGCGCTCCAGACGACGCTGGTCCAGGCGGCGCTCGGCGGCCTCGCGCGCCTCCTCCCGGCTCTGCGCGTAGAAGGAATAGCCGCCGCCATAGCTGCGCAGGCCGAGGGTCGACAGCTCGACGATCCGCTGCATGCCCTCGAGCAGTTCGCGGTCATGGCTGACCAGCAGCAGGCCGCCGTCCCAGGCCGCCAGCCGCGCCCGCAACAAGGCGCGCGCCGGCCCGTCGAGAGGGTTGCTCGGTTCGTCGAGGATGAGGAAGTCGGCGTCGTCGAGGAATGCGCCGAGCAGCGCTACGCGCATGCATTCGCCGCCGCTCAGGCGTTCGCTCGGGGTATCCGCGCGGAGATGGCCGAGCCCCTCGGCGGCCAGGGCGTCGGCCAGGCGTTGGCGGATGTCCCAGCGCTCGCCCAGGCATTCGTAGTCGGCGTCGTCGAGGCTACCCGCCTCGATCCGCGCCAGCGCCTCCAGCCATGGGCGGACGCCAGCCAGGTCGGCGACGGTCGGATACTCGGCCGGATCGAGCTGCTGCGCCAGGTAGCGCACGCGCCCCTGGCGCCGGACGCTGCCGCTGGACGGCTGCAAGTGTCCGGCGAGCAGGCGCGCGAGCAGCGACTTGCCGACGCCGTTGCGTCCCACCAGCCCGGTGTGCCGGGTGTCGAAGGTTTCGTCGAGATCGGAAAACAGAAGGCTGCCGTCCGGCAGCTGGAAAGAGACGCCATCGAGCGTCAGGGTCGACGTATTCGTCATGGATACCCCCTTGATGCCATGCATTCCCCCGGGCCCTCGGGCCAGGGACGGAAAACCGGCCGTGCGGACACGGCAGCATCAAGTGCGCATCGGACGAACACCTCGTAAGGAAGGAAAGACCGCGGCAGTCTACTCCGACCATGCGGTCCCGCCAATCGGGCATACTTTTCGCTTTCGACAGACACGACCGACCGACATGGCCAGACTGCGCATCGCCGAACTCTTCGAACAGGAACCCTCGCGCTGGGGTGGCCGTGGCGACCCCTACCTCTGGCAGGAAATGGCCGGGCAACTGGCGGACGCGCCCTGGCCGGCCTCCGCCGCGGCCCTGGAACGCCTGCTCGGCGAGACCTTCGAGCGCCTCAGCGGCCATCCGCTGGAATACGATGCCCTGATCTACCTCGCGCGCCACGCCCACGGCGGCATGTCCAGCGGCATGGTCAGCCCGGAGTTCTGGCGCGAAACGGCGATCCCGGAACTGCTCGACCGCTATCGGCGGCGGCGCTCCTGGCTGAGATGGTTGCGCCGGTAGGTATCCTCGCCCATCGCCGCGATCTGCCCCTCGATCAGGGCATCGAATGGCTTCAGCAGGGCTTCGTGGGTACGCGGCGCCTCCAGTTCGTCGAGCGCCGCGGCGATTGCCTCGATGGTCGACAGCGCGCCCTCTCCCGGCGCCTTGCGCAGGCGATAACGCGACGCCATGCCTTCGGCCAGGCTCACCCGCGGCAGGGCCGCCAGGGCCGAGTTCAGGTGCAGCAGCTTGCGCGCCTTGCGCCAGGTGCCGTCCGGCACCACCAGCAGGAGGGGCTCGCCGGCGGCCTCGGCGGCCATCCCCGCCAGCGCTCGCGCCTGCTCGCCGGGAAACAGCAGGCAGGCCCGGTAGCCCGGTACCCGCCAGGTCTCCTCGGCGAAACGCTCGCCGACCCGCAATTCCGCATTGCGCAAGCCGAGCACGGCCAACCCTGCGGTATTCAGCGCGTGCCCGACCTCGCTGGGGTGCTGCAGGACCAGCACCCGCGTACGCGACGGCAAGGAGGGAATCAATGCGCAGAGGCAGTGGCTGGCGGGGCGAGCGCAACGCTCGCAGCGGATACGTGACATGGGACGACTCCTGGAAGGGGCCCAGTGTGCCACAGGCGGAGAGGCATTCTCTCGCTCGCAAAAACGTCATATTTCCGACGAATGGCGGTAACTTTCTTAACCCATTAAGAATAACGACGAATTTTTGTCGTTCGATGAAAAAATACAATCGCCCCGCCCTCTCAACTCCCGTCCGTCCGCGCCGAAGACTGGGATGAGCCCCTCTCTATCCAAGGATGTTTCTCATGTTCACTCGCAAGTACCGACAGATGAACGCCGACTTGCAACAGCAACTCGCCGCCGAGCGCCTGCACATGGCAGCGCTGGACCGCTCCATGGCGCGCGTGGAGTTCGACCCCGACGGCAACATCACCGATGCCAATGAGAATTTCCTGACCCTGCTGGGCTACCGCCGCGACGAGATCCTCGGCAAACCGCATCGCCAGCTTTGCGACGGCGCCTACGCGCAATCGGAAGACTACCGGCGCTTCTGGGAACGCCTGCGGCGCGGCGAACACTTTTCCGGCCGCTGCAAACGCCTCACCCGCGAGGGCCGGCCGCTCTGGCTGGAAGCCACCTACAACCCCGTACGCGACGAGCAGGGTCGACTGCTCAAGGTGGTCAAGTACGCCAGCGACATCGATGCCATCGTCCACCAGGAACACGAGATGCAGAGCAAGCTGGATGCCCTGTCCCGCTCGATGGCGATGATCGAGTTCGACCTCGACGGCAATGTCCTCGCGGCCAACGACAACTTCCTCGCCACCATGGGCTATGGCCGAGCCGAGCTGGCCAGCGCCAACCACCGCCAGTTCTGCGAACCGGGCTACCGCGACGGCCCGCAGTACGCCGACCTCTGGCGCCGCCTGAATCGCGGCGAGTACGTCACCGGGCAGTTCCGCCGGGTCCACCGCAACGGCCAGCCGGTCTGGCTGGAAGCCAGCTACAACCCGGTCTACGACGCCGACGGCAAGCTGTTCAAGGTGGTCAAGTTCGCCAGCGACGTCAGCGACCGCATGCGCCGCTACCAGGCCGAGGCGGACAACGCCCACCAGGCCCACACCCTGTCCACCGAGACCCGCACCGTCGCCGAACACGGCGCGCTGATCATCCAGAGCGCGGTGGAGGAAATGCTCAAGATCGCGAATACCCTGGATGCTTCCTCGCTGAACATCGGCGAACTGTCACAGCACTCGCAACAGATCACCTCGATCGTCAACACCATCCGCGAGATCGCCGAGCAGACCAACCTGCTCGCCCTCAATGCCGCCATCGAGGCCGCCCGCGCCGGCGACCAGGGTCGCGGCTTCGCCGTGGTGGCCGACGAGGTGCGGCAACTGGCGGAGCGCACCAGCAAGTCGACCAAGGAGATCGCCGACATGATCGGTCGCATCCAGACCGGCACCCGCAGCGTCATCGACGACATGCAGCACAGCCAGGAACAGGCGCGGCGCGGCGTGGAGCTGGCCAACGAGGCCGGCACGGCGATCCTCGGCATCCGCGAGAGCACGCACAAGGTGGTGGAGGCGGTGCAGCAGTTCTCGCGCACCCTCAACGCCGATCTCTAGGGCTCAGGCCAGGCTCATCTGCGTCCGCAACTGGTCGCGGAAGGCCTGGATCAGCGGCTCGCGCGAGCGGCCGCGGCGGAGGATCAGGGAGAATGGCGCCTGGTAGCCGAAGGTCGCCGGCAGCAGGGCGCGCAGACGGCCCTGCTCGACCCACGGGTGGGCGTAGTGCTCCGGCAGGTAGCCGATGTAGCCGCCGGACAGGATCAGGATCAGTTGCGCCTCCATGCTCTCCACCGTCCCCGCGCTGTGCTTGAAGCCGTGCCGGGCCAGCTCGGCCTGGCTCCAGTAGCCGCGGCCGACCATGCGTTGCTGGGTGATCAGGTCGGCGGGAATCCTCCGCCCGTCGAACAGCGGATGCCGGTCGCTGCAGTACAGCCAGTGCTGTTCGCGGTACAGCGGCTGGTAGACCAGTCCGTTCATGCGACTGGAAAAGGCGCCGATGGCCAGGTCCTGGCGGTTCTCCAGCACGCTCAGTTGCAGTTCGTAGGGGCTCTGCACCAGCAGGTGCAGGTGCACCGCCGGGTGTTCGCGGCTGAAGGCGCCGATCACCTCGGCCAGCGGCAGCGCCGGGTCGCTCACCGTGGAATCGAGCACACCGAGGTTCAGGGTGCCGCGCAGCTCGCCCTTCAACGCCAGCGCGTAGCGTCCGAAGCCTTCCAGTTCGCCGAGGATGCGCAGGGTCTCCTGGTGGAACAGCTCGCCCTTGCTGGTCAGGCTGAAGCCGCCGCGGCCACGGTGGCAGAGCACGATGCCGAGCTGGTTCTCCAGTTGGCTCATGTAGGTGCTGATCGCCGAGGTCGATAGGTTCAACTCCTGCTGGGCGGCGGCGAAGCCCTGGTGGCGCACCACCGCGGCGAAGATGCGCAACAGGCGCAGGTCGGGCAAGGCGTTGGACACGGCGACTCCGGTTTGCGGGGCGAGGATTTCGAACTGCGGGCCGAGGCAAAGGCCGCCGTCCGGGCTCGGCGGCGAAGTCTAGCCGCTTCGCCGTTAGTTTAGAAATCTCTGAACTGATTATTTGTAGCCAGCGATTTGACTCGCTACCGGCTGTGAAGAGAATCCGTCCGACCCCTAAAACAACCACAACGACCGTGAGGCCACCCCGTGGACAAGAATCTCCACCAGCCCCTGGGCGGCAATGAAATGCCCCGCTTCGGCGGCATCGCCACCATGATGCGCCTGCCCCATGTCCAGTCCCCCGCCGAACTCGACGCCCTCGATGCCGCCTTCGTCGGCGTGCCCCTCGACATCGGCACCTCGCTGCGCTCCGGTACCCGCTTCGGCCCCCGCGAGATCCGCGCCGAATCGGTGATGATCCGTCCCTACAACATGGCCACCGGCGCCGCCCCCTTCGACTCGCTGAACGTGGCGGACATCGGCGACGTCGCGATCAACACCTTCAACCTGCTGGAAGCCGTGCGCATCATCGAGCAGGAATACGACCGCATCCTCGGTCACGGCATCCTCCCGCTGACCCTCGGCGGCGACCACACCATCACCCTGCCGATCCTCCGCGCGATCAAGAAGAAGCACGGCAAGGTCGGCCTGGTCCACATCGACGCCCACGCCGACGTCAACGACCACATGTTCGGCGAGAAGATCGCCCACGGCACCACCTTCCGCCGCGCGGTGGAAGAAGACCTGCTGGATTGCGACCGCGTGGTGCAGATCGGCCTGCGCGCCCAGGGCTACACCGCCGAGGACTTCAACTGGAGCCGCAAGCAGGGCTTCCGCGTGGTGCAGGCCGAGGAGTGCTGGCACAAGTCGCTGGAGCCGCTGATGGCCGAGGTCCGCGAGAAGGTCGGCGGCGGCCCCGTCTACCTGAGCTTCGACATCGACGGCATCGACCCGGCCTGGGCGCCCGGCACCGGCACCCCGGAAATCGGCGGCCTGACCACCATCCAGGCGATGGAAATCATCCGCGGCTGCCAGGGCCTGGACCTGGTCGGCTGCGACCTGGTCGAAGTCTCACCGCCCTACGACACCACCGGCAACACTTCGTTGCTGGGCGCCAACCTGCTCTATGAAATGCTCTGCGTCCTCCCGGGCGTGGTGCGTCGCTGAGCCGTAGCGCGACCATGACCGACGACCGCGTCGAACAGGTGCTGGAGGCCGCCCGCCGACTGGTGGCGGCCTTCGCCCGCAACGATGCCGATGCCTATTTCGCCGCCTTCAGCGAGGACGCCAGCTTCATCTTCCACAACTGGCCTCAGCCGCTGCGCTCGCGCGCGGCCTACCGCGAGTTGTGGGAGCGCTGGCGACGCGAGGACGGCTTCGAAGTGCTGGCGTGCGAATCCAGCAATACCTGCGTCAGCCTGCAAGGCGACCTGGCGATCTTCAGCCACGACGTCGCCACCCGGCTGCGCCTCCAGGGAACGGAAAGCCTGAACCGGGAACGGGAAACCATCCTGTTCCGCCTAGAACAACAAGAAGGCCGTTGGCTGGCCTGCCATGAGCACTTGTCGGCGATGCCGGAGTACCTGCCATCGACTAGCTAGCTCTCCCGGGAGAACGTCATGGATAACAACAATAACCAACACGCAATCACACGCATCGAAACCTTCGGGGTCGAACAGATTCCCGACCACGAACGCAACGCCACGCCGGTCGATCTGTTCCGCATGATCTTCGGCGGCGCCAATACCTTCGCCACCGCCGTGCTCGGCAGCTTTCCGGTGCTCTTCGGGCTGTCCTTCCAGGCCGGGCTGTGGGCGATCCTGCTGGGCGTCACGCTGGGCGCGCTGATCCTCGCCCCGATGGGCCTGTTCGGCCCGCTCAACGGCACCAACAACGCGGTCTCCTCCGGCGCGCACTTCGGCGTGCACGGGCGCATCGTCGGCTCCTTCCTCTCGCTGCTGACCGCCATCGCCTTCTTCTCGCTCTCGGTATGGAGTTCCGGCGACGCCCTGGTCGGCGGCGCCCGGCGCCTGGTCGGCCTGGAAGAGAGCGAACTGAACCTGGGCCTGGCCTACGGCCTGTTCGCCGTGCTGGTGCTGACCGTATGCATCTACGGCTTCCGCTTCATGCTGCTGGTCAACAGGATCGCCGTGTGGGCCGCCAGCCTGCTGTTCCTGCTCGGCCTGTTCGCCTTCGCCGGCCCCTTCGACGCCGCCTACGCCGGCAGCGTGCAGCTCGGCCAGCCGGGCTTCTGGGCCGCCTTCATCGGCGCCACCCTGCTGGCCATGAGCAACCCGATCTCCTTCGGCGCCTTCCTGGGCGACTGGGCCCGCTACATCCCCCGCCAGACCTCGCAGGCACGGATCATGCTGGCGGTGATCGGCGCGCAGCTGGCGACCCTGGTTCCCTTCCTGTTCGGCCTCGCCACCGCGACCATCGTCGCCGTCCGCGCGCCGGACTACATCGCCGCCAACAACTACGTCGGCGGCCTGCTGGCCATCGCTCCCGGCTGGTTCTTCCTGCCGGTATGCCTGATCGCGGTGATCGGCGGCATGTCCACCGGCACCACTTCGCTGTACGGCACCGGGCTGGACATGTCCAGCGTGTTCCCGCGCCTGCTCTCGCGGGTGCAGGCCACGGTGCTGATCGGAGTCGCCTCGATCGGCTTCATCTTCGTCGGCCGCTTCGCCTTCAACCTGGTGCAGAGCGTCTCCACCTTCGCCGTGCTGATCGTCACCTGCACCACCCCGTGGATGGTGATCATGCTGATCGGCCTGCTGACCCGTCGCGGCTTCTACCGCCCGGACGACCTGCAGGTGTTCACCCGCGGCCAGCGCGGCGGCGCCTACTGGTTCGAGCACGGCTGGAACTGGCGCGGAATGGGCGCCTGGATTCCCAGCGCGGCAGCCGGCCTGGCCTTCGTCAACCTGCCGGGGCAATTCGTCGGTCCGCTCGGCGAACTGGCCGGCGGCATCGACCTCAGCCTGCCGGTCGCCCTCGGCCTGGCCGCCCTGCTCTACCTGGCACTGCTGCGCCTGTTCCCGGAACCGCCTTGCGTCTACGGCCCGCGAGGACCGCGCTGGGTACGCGCGCACGGCACGCGGAGGGCCCCTGCGATAGCCACCGCCTGAGGCGGGGTACACACACGGCGGGACGCCAGCGTCCCGCGCTTCCGGCGCCTCGCCGGATACAACAATGACAATGAGAAACTTGGGAGACCTGATATGGCCCTCGACATATTCGTCGTTCTGATCTACGCCGCGGGCATGATCGCGCTGGGCTGGTACGGCATGCGCCGCGCCAAGACCCGCGACGACTACCTGGTGGCCGGCCGCAACCTCGGCCCCGGCTTCTACCTGGGAACCATGGCCGCCACCGTCCTCGGCGGCGCCTCCACCATCGGCACCGTGCGCCTGGGCTACGTCCATGGCATCTCCGGCTTCTGGCTGTGCGGCGCGATCGGCCTCGGCATCGTCGGCCTCAGCCTGTTCCTGGCCAAGCCGCTGCTGAAGCTGAAGATCTACACCGTCACCCAGGTCCTGGAGCGTCGCTACAACCCCGCCGCGCGCCACGCCAGCGCCCTGATCATGCTGGTCTACGCACTGATGATCGGCGCCACCTCGACCATCGCCATCGGCACCGTCATGCAGGTCCTGTTCGGCCTGCCGTTCTGGGTCTCGATCCTGATCGGCGGCGGCGTCGTGGTGCTCTACTCCACCATCGGCGGCATGTGGTCGCTGACCCTGACCGACATCGTGCAGTTCCTGATCATGACCGTCGGCCTGGTGTTCCTGCTGATGCCGCTGTCGATCAACGACGCCGGCGGCTGGGACGCCCTGGTGGCCAAGCTGCCGGCCAGCTACTTCGACTTCACCGCGATCGGCTGGGACACCATCGTCACCTACTTCCTGATCTACTTCTTCGGCATCTTCATCGGCCAGGACATCTGGCAGCGGGTGTTCACCGCCCGCAGCGAGACCGTGGCCAAGGTCGCCGGCTCCGCCGCCGGTATCTACTGCGTGCTCTACGGCATGGCCGGAGCGCTGATCGGGATGGCCGCCAAGGTCCTGCTGCCGGACCTGGAGAACGTCAACAACGCCTTCGCCAGCGTGGTCGAGCACAGCCTGCCGAACGGCATCCGCGGCCTGGTCATCGCCGCCGCCCTGGCGGCGCTGATGTCCACCGCCAGCGCCGGCCTGCTGGCGGCGTCCACCACCGTCACCCAGGACCTGCTGCCGCGCCTGCGCCGCGGCCGCGGCCAGTCCGACAACGGCGACGTGCACGAGAACCGCATCGCCACCCTGCTGCTGGGCCTGGTAGTGCTCGGCATCGCCCTGGTGGTCAGCGACGTGATCAGCGCCCTGACCGTGGCCTACAACCTGCTGGTAGGTGGCATGCTGATCCCGCTGATCGGCGCGATCTACTGGAAGCGCGCCAGCACCGCCGGCGCCATCACCAGCATGACCCTGGGCTTCCTTACCGTGCTGGTGTTCATGATCAAGGACGGCCTCGACGCGAATACGCCGATCTACTACAGCCTGGCGGTCGGCCTGCTCAGCTTCGTCCTGGTCAGCCTGTTCTCGCGGCGCCCGACGGGTGTCGCCAGCGCCGCCTGAACCAGGCACAACCCCGACAGGCGAGGGACTTTCCCTCGCCTTTTCCATTCCCGAGAACATGAAAAAGGAACGGCCATGACCACCTGCGGCGAATTCCTCGTCAAGCAACTCGAAGCCTGGGGCGTCGAGACCGTCTTCGGCATCCCCGGCGTACATACCGTAGAACTCTACCGCGGCCTGCCCGGCAGCCGTATCCGCCATGTCACCCCGCGCCACGAGCAGGGCGCCGGCTTCATGGCGGACGGCTACGCACGGGTCACCGGCAAGCCCGGCGTGTGCTTCATCATCACCGGCCCGGGGATGACCAACATCCTCACCGCCATGGCCCAGGCCTACGCCGACTCGATTCCGATGCTGGTGATCTCCAGCGTCAACGAACGCGCGCGCCTGGCCCACGGCAACGGCTACCTGCACGAGCTGCCGAACCAGCGCAACCTGGTAGGCAACGTCTGCGCCTTCAGCCATACCCTGATGAGCGCCGAGGAGCTGCCGGCGGTGCTCGCCCGCGCCTTCGCCGTGTTCGACAGCGAGCGGCCGCGGCCGGTGCACATCGAGCTGCCGCTCGACGTCATCACCGCTCCCGCCGAACACCTGGCCCTGCGCCCGCGCACCGTCGCCAGCCGCCCGGCGCCGGCCCTCGCGCCCTTGCGCGAGGCCGCGGCGCGCCTGCGCAACGCGAAGAAGCCACTGCTGCTGCTCGGCGGCGGCTGCGTCGAGGCCGCCGCCGAAGCGCGTGCCCTGGCCGCCGCGCTGGACGCGCCGACTGCCCTGACGATCAACGCCAAGGGCCTGCTACCGGCCGACCACCCGCTGCTGCTGGGCAGCAACCAGTCCTGCGTGCCGGTACGCGAGCTGGCCGCCGAGGCCGACGTGGTGCTGGCCATCGGCACCGAGCTGGGCGAAACCGACTACGACGTGGTGTTCGACGGCGGCTTCGCCCTCGATGGCGAGTTGATCCGCATCGATATCGACCCACAGCAACTGATGCGCAACTACACGCCTAGCCTGGCCATCCACAGCGACGCCCGGCTGGCCATGCGCGTGCTGCTGGCCGAACTGCCGGGCGGAGAGGCCTCGCCGGACAGCCCCGGGGCCCAGCGCGCCGCCGCCGTGCGCCAGCGTCTGGCCGAAGACTTCGCCGGCTGGTCGCACTATCGCCAGCTGTTCGCCGCGATCCTCGCCGAGTGGCCGGACGCCCGCTTCGTCGGCGACTCGACCCAGACCGTCTACAGCGGCAACCACCTGGTCGATCTCGATGAGCCGCGCCGCTGGTTCAACGCCTCCACCGGCTACGGCACCCTCGGCTATGGCCTGCCCGCCGCCATCGGCGCCAAGCTCGGTGAGCCGGGACGCCCGGTGGTCAGCCTGATGGGCGACGGCGGCCTGCAGTTCACCCTGCCGGAACTGGCCAGCGCGGTGGAAGCCAAGGTCGGCATCGTCGTGCTGCTGTGGAACAACCACGGCTATGGCGAGATCAAGCGCTACATGGAGCGGCGCGAGATCACTCCGCTCGGGGTCGATATCTACACTCCGGACTTCCTCGCCATCGCCCGCGGCTTCGGCTGCGCCGCCGAACGCGCGCGCGATCTCGAGCACCTGCGCGAACTGCTGCGCGGCGCCCCGGCGGACCGTCCGCTGATCGTCGAGGTGCTGCAAGCCGCGCCCTTCCATCCCTGACCCGGAGCCCGCCATGGACGATTCCGAACTCTACCGCTCCCTCTGCGAGATCCTCGGCGCCCGTGGCGTGCGCGACAGTGCCGCGCTCGCCGGGCAGGACCCCGGCTACCATCCGCAGAACCTCGCCGGAAGCTTCCTGGTCCTGCCGGAAAGCACCGACCAGGTCGCTGCCGTGGTGCGTCTGTGCCGCCAGGCGGGACGCGCCCTGGTGCCCCAGGGCGGACTCACCGGTCTGGTCGGCGGCGGCGCCGCGCAAGCCGGCGACGTGCTGCTCTCGCTGCGCAGGCTGAACCGCATACACCGGCTGGATGCGGCCAGCCAGACCCTCGACCTCGACGCCGGCGTCACCCTCGAACAGGCCCAGGCGCTGGCCGCCGAGGCCGGACTCGACCCCGGCATCGATCTCGCCGCGCGCGGCAGCGCCAGCGTCGGCGGGCTGGTCGCGACCAACGCCGGCGGCATCCGCGCCTTCCGCTTCGGCACCATGCGCCAGCGCGTGCTCGGCCTGGAAGCGGTACTCGCCGACGGCAGCGTCTACAGCGACCTGCGCGGGCTGCTGAAGAACACCACCGGCTACGACCTCAAGCAGTTGTTCGTCGGCGCCGAAGGCACCCTCGGCATCGTCACCCGTTCGGTACTGCGCCTGGAGCCGTTGCAGCGTCCCGGCGCCACCGCCCTGCTCGGCCTGCCCGACGTCGACGCGGCGATCGCCATCGCCGCGCGCCTGCGCCGCGAGCACGCCGAACGCCTGTTCGCCTGCGAGATCCTCTGGCACGACTACCTGCAATGCACCGCCGCGCCCATGGGCGACAGCGCGCCGAGCCTGGCGCCCTGCCCTCTCTACCTGCTGGTGGAACTGGCCGAGGACCGCCACCTGGATGCCGGCGAGGCGCTCACCACCCTGCTGGAAGGCTGCTTCGAGGATGGTCTGGTGGAAGACGCCCTGCTCGCCGCCAACGAAACCCAGCGCCAGGCCATCTGGCGCCTGCGCGAAGACTCCGACGCGGCCATCCACGCCGGCGTCGACAGCCTGTCCTTCGACGTATCGCTGCCGGTGCCAGCCCTGGCCGGCTACGTCGAGCGCATCCGGCGGCGCCTGGACGACCTGGTGGAGGGCATGCGGGTCTTCCTCTTCGGCCATTTCCTCGACGGCAACCTGCACGTCATGCTCGCCGCCGACGTCCCGCTGCTGCCGCTGCACCAGGCGGTGGAGGAAATCCTCTACGGCGAGTTGGGCGAATGCGCTGGCGTGATCTCCGCCGAGCACGGCATCGGCCTGGAGAAGAAGGAAGCTCTGGGTCGCTACGCCGATCCGCTGAAGCTCGCGCTGATGGCGCAGATCAAGGAACTGCTCGACCCCAGCGGACTGTTCAACCCGGGCAAGGTCATACCCTGAACGCCTATCCTCCTGGGATAGCCTTTCCACCGACAGAGACCGCGATGAGAATCGTCAGCCGCGACCGCTGGTTCGAAACCCGGCACTTCTACAACGGCATCAGCCTGATCCACGAGCCCTACGTGCGCCCCTTCTATCGCTGCAACATGTGGCATGTCCAGGGCCGCGAGCGCGACGTGCTGGTGGACAGCGGCTCCGGTCTGGTCAGCCTGCGCGAGCAACTGCCCTGGCTCACCGCACGACCGCTGCTGGCGGTGGCCAGCCACACCCACTTCGACCATATCGCCGGCCACCACGAATTCGCCGAGCGCCTGGCGCATCCGGCCGAGGCGGAGATCCTCGCCGCGCCGGACGGCGACAACACCCTGGCGCGCGCCTATGTCGGCGACGAGATGTTCGAGGCGCATCCGGAGTGCCCGCTGTGCTACGCCGAATACCGGGTGCGAGCAGCGCCGGCGACCCGCCTGATCGACGAAGGCGACGTGCTCGATCTCGGCGACCGCGTGCTGCAGGTGCTGCACACGCCCGGGCACTCGCCGGGCGGCATCAGCCTGTGGGAAGCGGCGACACAGACGCTGTTTTCTGGCGACATCGTCTACGACGGTCCGCTGGTCGAGGACGCCTATCATTCCAACCTCGACGACTATGCCGCCAGCCTCGCGCGCCTGCGCGAGCTACCGGTGCGCACCGTGCATGGTGGGCATTTCGCGAGCTTTTCCGGGGAGCGTTTGCGGGAAATGATCGTCGCCTGGTTCAGGAACCACGATCGATAGGCCAAAACCGGGACTCTGGCCAGCGCCACAGGCGGAGGCCAGAGCGTCGGGGAACCGGCTCAGCGACGTTGCCGCGCGGCGAGGCGCCGGCGTTGCTCGTCGTTTTCCACCGGGATGGGTTGCATGCGCGGGGGCTCGATCAGGCCAAGGGCGACACCGAGTTGCCACGCCAGGTTTTGCAGCCAGAGTTTCATGACAGGCCCCTTGTCCAAGGGAAGGAGAATCGGGCGACCTGACAAGTCAGGTCGCCCTAGGAAAGAGTAGACCGGCGTCCCACTCTCCGCACGTTCCACTCCGTCCTTGGAAACAACTTTACTGCGGGAAACCGGCCCCGGACCCTGACCTGAATCAAGCCAACGCCGATTCCCGCCCTTGCAGGAGACCGATCCAGGCCTTCAGGTTGGCGCCGACCATGCCCTTGCGCCAGACCAGCCAAGTACTCGCCCGGGCGAACGGTTCGGCCAGCGCATGCACCGCCACCGACTCCCGCCCCGGCAGGCTTTGCAGCATCGACACCGGCATCAGCGCCACCCCGCCGCCGGCCACCACGCAGGCCAGCATGCTGTGGTAGGACTCGATCTCCATCACCCGGCCCATGCTCACCCGCGCGCTGGCGAACCAGGACTCCAGCAGCAGGCGATAGGAGCAGCGCGGGCGGAAGGCGATCACCGCGCTGCCGGCCACGCCCTCGGGACCGCGCACCGGCGGGTGGCCATTCTCGGTGACCAGCACCATGCGCTCCTCGAACATCGGCAGGCCCTCCAGGCCGTCGAAGTCCAGCGGGCCGTCCACCAGCACGGCATCCAGGCGCCCGCCCAGCAGCGACTCGACCAGCTCGCCGCTGGGCGCGGTCTGCAATTGCAGGTTCACCGCCGGATAGCGCCGGTGGTATTCCGCCAGGCGCGGCGGCAGATGGATCGCCGCGGTGCTGTACATCGAGCCGAGGGCGAAATCGCCCACCGGTTCGCCCCCCTGCACCGCCGCGCGCGCCTCCTCCTGCAGGGCGAACAGCCGCGCGGCGTAGTCCAGCAGGACCTTGCCGGCCGGCGACAGTTGCAGGCGCTGGCGTTCGCGGAGGAACAGGTCGACGCCAAGCTGTTCCTCCAGTTGCCGCAGGCGCGTCGACAGGTTCGACGGCACCCGGTGCAGGCGCTCGGCGGCGCGGGCGATGGAGCCTTCTTCGGCGACCGCCTGGAAGATCCTCAACTGGCCGAACTCCACGGTTAATTCTCCAAAACAGAACAAGTAATTCACGATTATTCATTTTTACAGAATTGCCGCAAGGCCTAACCTGCTGCCATTCATCCCCCGGCAGGAATCCGCACATGTCCCGTGATTTTCTTCGTTCGCCGCTGGTCGGCCTGCTCGCCTGCCTGCTGGCGCTGGTGGTCGCCATGGGGGTCGGGCGCTTCTCCCTGACCCCGCAACTGCCGCACCTGATCCGCGAAGGCCAGCTCGACCTGACCGGCGCCGGCCTGCTGGCCGCCGCCAACTACCTCGGCTACCTGGTCGGCGCGCTGGACGCGCTGTTCGCCCGCGAAGCGCGGCAGGCGCGCTTGCGCCTGCTGGTCGGGCTATGGGCCTGCTTCGGCCTGACCCTGGCCTCGGTCTGGGCCGAGGGCTTCTGGCCGCACGCGCTGCTGCGCTTCGGTCTTGGCGTAGCCAGCGCCTGGGTCCTGATCATGGTCACCGCCCTCAGCCAGCGCCTCGCCGCGGAAAGCGGTCGGGCCCGGCTGGGCGCGCTGGTGTTCGCCGGCCCCGGCATCGGGGTGATGGTCACCGGCCTGCTGGCGGCATTGGGCAACGCCCTGGGCCAGGACTCGGTGTTCATCTGGAAGCTCTTCGCCGACCTCGCGCTGGTCCTGATCCTCATGCTCCTGCCGCTGCTGCCGCGCCCGGCCGCACGCAGCGCCGGCCACGACGCGCCTGCAACGGCAAGCGAGAACGCCGGCCTCGGCCGCCTGACCTGGGCCTACGGACTGGTCGGCCTCGGCTACATCATCCCGGCCACCTTTCTCTCGCAGATGGCCGCGGCGCGTTTCCACGGGCAATGGCAGGCCGATCTGTTCTGGCCCTGCTTCGGCCTGGCCTCGGCCACCGGGGTAGTGCTGATCAGCCTGCGCCGGCAGCGCCCGGACGGGACCCGCCGCTGGCTGGTCGGCGCGCTCTGGCTACAGGCCCTCGGCGTGCTCGCCTGCCTGCTGCCGGGGATCGGCGGACTGGCCCTGGGGGTAGTGCTGACCGGCCTGCCGTTCCTCGCCGGCATGCAACTGGTGATGCAATACGCCCGCGAACTGGCGCCGCATACGCCGCAGCGCAACGCCGGCCAACTGACCACCGGTTTCGCCCTCGGCCAGTTGCTCGGCCCGCTGCTGGCGGCGCTCAGCACGCATTTCGCCGGCGGCCTGCAACCGGCGCTGGCGCTCGCCGGGCTCGGCCTGGTCTTCGCCGGCCTGCTGTTGCGCCGGTCGCACTCGCTCAGCGTCGCAGCAGGCGTCGCAGCCACTGCTCGCCGCTGACCAGGGTGATGCCGGCGAGGACCAGCGCCGCGCCGGCGACGAAGTTCAGGCTGAGCGGCTCGCCCAGCAGCAATACGCCGAAGGTGACGCCGAACAGGGGGGTCATGAAGGAGAAGATCGCCAGGTTGTTCGCCAGGTAGCGACGCAGCAGCCAGAACCAGCAGAAGTAGCTGGCGAACGACACCACCACGCCCTGGAACAGCACGCTGGCGGTGCTCACCGGGGTCCAGCGGACCTCGCCGAACTGGCCGCTGAAAAGAGCGATCAACAATAACCCGGCGCATGCCACGAACAATTGGTAGAACAGCGTCAGGCTTGGCGGTGCCTCGGACAGCCGGGTGCCGCGCACTGCCACCGTGGTCGCGCCCCAGGACATCCCGGCGAGCAGGCCGAAAGCGTCGCCGAGCAGCATCCGCCCATCCATTTCCGCCCACGACAGGCCTCCGCCGAAGGCCATCGCGATGCCGCCGAAGCACACCGCCACGCCCAGCCACTGCAAGGGCCGCAGGCGTTCGCTGGGAAGCAGGAAGTGCAGCCCGAGGGCAGAGAAGATCGGCGCGGTATAGAGGAACACCGACATGTGCGAAGCCGTGGTGTATTGCAGGCCGAGGGCGATGAACAGGAACTCCAGGGCGAACAGCGTGCCGGTCAGCAGGCCGGCGCCCAGGGTGCCCTGGCGCAAGCCCTCCCAGCCGCCGCGCCAGCACATCAGCAGGCCGACCAGGGTGGCGGCGATGCCGGAACGGATGGCCGCCTGCATCACCGGCGCGATGTCCGTCGCCGCCCACTTGATGGTCACCTGCTGGATGCCCCAGATCACGCAGAGCAACAGCATCGTCTGGAAGGCGAAGGCATCGGCGGACTTACGCATGGCGGACTCACAGGCAGGCATGGAAGGAAGCGGCCGCCAGCGGCGACCGTCGGGCAGCGCCATTATGGACAAGCCGGCGCGCCCGGTCGAAGCCTGGAAGCGACCTCCAGCGGGTCGTGGGCGGCGGTTCCGGCCTGCTTGCCTGGCCTGGGGGACGCTATCCGTCCTGCGAACCCGCCATCTGGCCGCGGCCGCTCACTTGCCGGTCTTGATCCTGCTCCAGGTCCGCGTGCGCAGCCGCTCCAGCTTCGGCGGCAGCATCTCCACCGAATACAGGCTGGCCTGCACTTCTTCCGGCGGGTAGACGTTCGGATTGTCGCGCAACTCCGCCGAGATCAAACCGTCCGCCGCCTTGTTCGGGTTGGCGTAGGCCACGTAGTCGGAGATCGGCGCCACCACCTCCGGGCGCAGCAGGTAGTCGAGGAAGGCGTGCGCCTGCTCGACGTTCTTCGCGTCGCGCGGAATCGCCAGCACGTCGAACCAGGCCGCGGCGCCCTCCTTCGGAATGCGGTACTCGATGCGTATGCCGTTCTTCGCTTCCCTGGCCCGGTTGGCCGCCTGCATCGCTCCGCCGGACCAGGCGATGGCCACGCAGACGTTGCCGTTGGCCAGGTCGCTGACGAACTTCGAGGAACTGAAGTAGGTGATGTACGGGCGCAGCTTCGCCAGGTGCTCCTCGGCTCGGCGGTAGTCTTCCGGTTGGTGGCTGTTGGGCGACAGGCCGAGATAGTGCAGCACCTCGGGGATCACCTCGGTGGGCGAGTCGAGGAAGGCCACGCCGCACTGTTGCAGCTTCGCCAGGTTCTCCGGCTTGAACACCAGGTCCCAGGAGTCCAGCGGCGCATCGTCGCCGAGCACCGCGCGGACCTTGTCGAGGTTGTAGGCGATGCCGTTGGTGCCCCACATGTAGGGCATCACGTAGCGGTTGCCGGGGTCCTTGCCCGCAAGCACCTTGAGCAGGGCCGGGTTGAGGTTCTTCCAGTTCGGCAGCTTGCTCTTGTCCAGCGGCTGGAACACTTCGGCCTTCAGGTAGTTGGGCAGGAAGCTGTCGCTGGGCACCACCAGGTCGTAGCCGGAATGCCCGGACAGCAGCTTGGCCTCGAGCACCTCGTTGCTGTCGTAGACGTCGTACTTCGGCGCGATGCCGGTCTGCGCCTGGAAGTTCTTCAGGGTGTCCGGGGCGATGTAGTCGAACCAGTTGTAGATCCGTACTTCCGGCGCGGCCTGGACCAGCCCGGCGGAAGCGGCCAGCGCGAGGCCGGCCAGCAGCTTGCGAGTCGATTGCATGCTTCGCTCCTCAGCGGGCCGCGCCTTCGTAGCCCTGCAGCACGTTGACCGCGTTGATGCCGATGGCTTCCACCGCATAGCCGCCTTCCATGATGAACAGGGTCGGCAGGCCCAGCCGGGCGATGCGCTCGCCCATCCGCAGGTAGTCCGGCGAATCCAGCTTGAACTGGGAGATCGGGTCTTCCTTGTAGGTGTCCACGCCAAGGGAAATCACCAGGGCATCCGGGGCGTAGCCGGCGATCCGCACGCAGGCGTCGTCGAGCGCCGCCGACCAGAGGTCCCAGCCGCTGCCGTGGGCCAGCGGATAGTTGTGGTTGCAGCCCTCGCCGGCGCCTTCGCCGCGCTCGTCGGCGTAGCCGAGGAAGTACGGGTATTCGACCCGCGGATCGCCATGGATCGAGGCGAACAGCACGTCGTCGCGGCGGTAGAAAATGTCCTGGGTGCCGTTGCCATGGTGGTAGTCGACATCGAGGATCGCCACGCGCCGGGCGCCCTGGTCGAGGAACGCCTGGGTGGCGATGGCGGCATTGTTGAGGAAGCAGTAGCCGCCCATGAAGTCGCCACCGGCGTGATGGCCCGGCGGACGGCAGAGAGCGAAGGCGCTGCGGGCGCCCTGGCGCATATGCTCCTGGGCGGTCAGCGCGACCTGGGCGGAGCTGTAGATGGCCTGCCAGGTGCCGGCGGTGATCGGCGCCTCGGTGTCGAAGCTGTAGTAGCCCAGCTCGCCCATCAGCGCCGTGGGGATCGGCCCGTCGCGGCGCAGGCGGCGGCCGGGGAAGGTGGTGGACACCAGGTCGCCGCTGTGGCCTTCGGCGGTCCAGCGGGCCCAGGCGCCCTGGAGGAAGTCCAGGTAGGCGGCGTCGTGGATGCGCAGCAGCGGCTCGCGGCCGAAATCCTTCGGCGCGATCACCTCGCCAAGGTTCTGCGACTTCACCCGGGCCAGCACGGTGTCGGCCCGGCTGGGCATTTCGAAACAGGGTTGCAGCTTGCCGTCGACCAGTTCCGACTGGCCGAAGTGCAGACGATGATCGTCGCTGTAGACGCTCAGCATGGAGAGACCTCGCAGGTTTCTTGTTCTTGGTGGAGGGATTCTGCCCAGCGCGCGGTCGCGGCAAAACGGCGGCGGCGGCCAAAAAGGGATCGATATGGCCAGAATCCATGTCCCTTTAGCGCCGCCTGGCGATTATCGACGCGGGGAATTACTCGGCGCCCGCACCGGTCCATACTGCTTGAGCCAGTCAGGATCGAAAGGGGGATTCGATGAGGCGCGCTAGCCTGCATATGTTGCTCTGCCAGTTCGCCATGGCCCTGGGCCTGCTCCTGAGCCTGGGCAGCGAGGCCTGGGCCGCCAGGCCGGCTCCGCAGGCGGCCGTCGACCTGGAAGCGCCGGCCGCCCTGGCCGAGGACGCCAGCCTCGACCAGCTCAACGCGCAACTCGACCTGATCCGCCAGCGCGTCACCGCCGACGCCAGCGACGACCTCCTCGCCGAGTTGCGCCAGAGCGCGCTGCAAGTCCAGCGCCAGGCCGACGCCCTGCTCGCGCTGCGGGTGGCCGACATCGAGCGGCTCGACGATCAGTTGAAAGTGATCGGCCCGCCGCAGCCCGACGAGGCGGAAAGCCTCGCCGCCCAGCGCCAGGCCCTGACCCGGCAGAAGAACGCCCTGCTCGATGACGAACGCCAGGCCACCCAGCTCGGCCAGTCGTCCCGCGACCTGGCGGCACAGATCGTCAACCTGCGCCGCAGCCTGTTCAACTCGCAGATCAGCAGCCGCGCGGCGACACCGTTCAGCCCGAGCTTCTGGTCGACCCTGATCCGTCCCACCGACGACGACCTGCGCCGGCTGGACAAGCTGAAGGCGGAGGCCCTGGTCGCCTTCGACAGCGCCATCGCGCCCGGACACCGCTGGGCCTTCGCCGGAACCCTGCTGGCCACCGTGCTGGTCTGGAGCTTCGGCCGCCGCCTGCTGGAGCGCATGCTTACCTGGGCGATGATCCGCTGGCTGCCGGAAGGCCGCCTGCGGCGCAGCGCCCTGGCCCTGGCGGTCGGGCTGGCGACCATCCTGACCATCGTCGGCGCGGTGTCGCTGATGCGCTGGGGCCTGGAAAGCAACGCCAGCCTGAGCCCCGACATGGCCAGCCTGACCGATCAACTGGTGAGCCTGGCGACCTTCTGCGCCTTCATCGCCGGCCTCGGCCGCGCCCTGCTGATGCTGCCGCGACCATCCTGGCGGCTGCCGGCGATCCCGGACAGGATCGCCAGCGCCCTCGGCCCGTTCCCGGCGATCCTCGCAGTGGCGCTGATGCTGGTGGCCACCGAGGAACGGATCAACAGCGTCACCGGCACCAGCCTGGCCCTGACCGTCGCCCTCAACGGCCTGACCGCGCTGGTCACCGCGCTGATCTTCGCCGCCGCCCTGCTGCGCTACCACCATGTGCGGCGCAAGCACGACCTGGAGCGGCCAGGCGGGATCGCCGGGCTGATCCCCTTCGTCGCCTCGGTATGGATCGCGGCGATCCTCCTCGCCCTGTTCACCGGCTACCTGTCGCTGGCCTACTTCCTCACCGGCAAGCTGCTGTGGATCAGCGTGATCGCGGCCACCACCTACCTGCTGATCGCTTTCTTCGGCGACATCTGCGAAACCCTGCTCTCGCCCAAGCACCCCAGCGGCCTGGCGCTGGCCAATGCGCTCGGCCTGTCGCCGCGCCACCAGGCCCAGGCCAGCACGGTGCTGGCCGGGGTCGGCCGCACCCTGCTGCTGCTCACCGCGCTGTTGCTGGCCTTCCTTCCGGTCGGCTCGAGCCCCAGCGAACTGCTGCAGGGCTTCGCCCAACTGGGCGAAAGCAGCAAGACCCTGGGCAACCTGAACATCGTCCCGCAGGACATCCTGGTCGCCCTGCTGCTGTTCGTCGGCGGCCTGTTCGCCCTGCGCATCGTCAAGCGCTGGCTGAGCGAGCGGTTGCTGCCGGAAACCAACATGGACGCCGGCATGCGCGCCTCGCTGGTGACCCTGGTCGGCTACCTCGGCTTCGTGCTCCTGGCGATGCTGGTGATGTCCACCCTGCGCATCAACCTGACCAGCCTGACCTGGGTGGTCAGCGCCCTCTCGGTAGGCATCGGCTTCGGCCTGCAGGCCATCGTGCAGAACTTCATTTCCGGCCTGATCCTGCTGACCGAGCGGCCGGTGAAGGTCGGCGACTGGGTCAGCCTGGGCGGGGTCGAGGGCGATATCCGGCGGATCAACGTGCGCGCCACCGAGATCCAGATGGGCGACCGCTCCACGGTGATCGTGCCGAACTCGCAGTTCATCTCCCAGACCGTGCGCAACGTGACCATGGGCAATGCCCTCGGGGTGGTCGGGGTGAACCTGACCCTGCCGCTGGACACCGACGCGATGAAGGTCCGCGAACTGCTCTTGCAGGCCTTCGCCGAACACCCGGCGATCCTCGACGCACCGGCGCCCTCGGTGACGTTCAAGGATCTCGCCAGCAACGGCCTGGTGCTCAACGCCAGCGGCTTCGTCAACAGCCCGCGTTCGGTGGCCGGCGCGCGCAGCGACCTGCTCTTCACCATCCTCGACCGCTTGCGCAGCGAAGGCATCGCGCTGTCCTCGCCACAGAGCCTGCTGATGATCCAGGATGGCGGTCCGGCCAGCGCCGCGCCTGCGCCCGCGACGCCCGATTGAAGCGAAGGGGCGGACTGTCCGTCACGCAACGGGTAGAATCCGCCCCTTTTTCAACGCCGAACCGCCATGAATCGCGAAGCCCTCGATACCCTCCTCCAGCACCTGCTCGCCGCGCTGTCCCCGGCGCCGGCGGAGACCCGCCGTCTGTTCCATGGTCGCGGCCGCTGCTGGCCGGGCCTGGAACAATTGACCGCGGACTGGCTGCAGGGCGTCCTGCTGGTGACTCTGTTCAAGGAGCCGCAGCCGGAGGAACTGGAGGCCTTGCGTCGGACCCTGGAGCAACTGACCACGGCGCCGGCCTGGGCTGCGAGCCAGGGCCGGCACCTGGTCCTGCAGCACCGCTACCGCCCAGACAGCGCCTGCGAATGGCTGTCGGGCGAGCCGCTGGAAACCTGGGACATCGTGGAAAACGGACTGCGCTTCCGCCTCGACCTGGGACGCAACCAGAACACCGGGCTATTCCTCGACATGCGCCTGGGCCGCCGCTGGGTGCAGGAGCAGGCCGCCGGCCGCCGCGTGCTCAACCTGTTCGCCTACACCTGCGGCTTCTCGGTGGCGGCCATTGCCGGCGGCGCCAGCCAGGTGGTCAACCTGGACATGGCCCGCGGCCCGCTCAACCGCGGCCGCGACAATCACCGCCTGAACGGCCACGACCTCGGCCGGGTGAGCTTCCTCGGCCACGAACTGTTCAAGTCCTGGGGCAAGCTGCGCAAGCTCGGCCCGTACGACCTGGTGATCGTCGATCCGCCGAGCTTCCAGAAGGGCAGCTTCGTCCTGACCCAGGACTACCGCAGGATCCTCCGCCGCCTGCCGGAACTGCTGGTGCCCGGCGGCACCCTGCTGGCCTGTATCAACGACCCGGCCATCGGCCCCGACTTCCTCCTCGAGGAAACCGCCCGCGAGGCGCCGTCGCTGCACTTCGTCGAACGCCTGGAGAATCCGCCGGAGTTCCCCGATGTCGACCCCGCGGCGGGCCTCAAGGCGCTGCTGTTCCGCAACGCAGGCTGATCGACGCGCGGGCGGCGTGTCGCTAGGCTGTCGGCATGGACATGCCCGATGGCTTCATTCCCCTGCCGCCACGCGTCGAACCGCAGGCGGCCTTTCGCCCCCTGCTCGACGACCTGCGCCGAACCCTGGCCCGGCCTCCGTTCGAGCAGGCCGTGCACAGCGTCTACCTGTACGGCAGCGTCGCCCGCGGCGAGGCCATCACGGGGCACTCCGACCTCGACCTGACCCTGGTCCTGCGCGACCCGCCCAGCCCCGAACTGGCCGCGCAACTGGAAACCGCGCGCCTGGCATTGCAGGCGCGCCACCCGGAAGTCAGCAAGATCGATTTCGATATCGGCCACCTGGGCCAGGCCCGCGATCCGGCCAACCGCGATAGCTGGGGCTATTGGCTCAAGCACCGCTGCCGCTGCCTGTGGGGCGAAGACCTGGCCAGCGCCCTGCCGCCCTTGCGTCCGGCGAAAGCCATCGCCCTGGCCCTCAACGGCGACTATGCGCAGGTGCTGGAAGACTATGCGCGACGCCTGGAAAGCGCGTCCTCGGAGGAGGAGCGCCGCCGCCTGCAACGAGAAGCGGCGAAGAAGCTGATCCGCTCCAGCGACATCCTTCGCGGGGAGACGGAAAGCGTCTGGCCGGAGACCCTGGAGCATTACCTGGCGCTGTTTCGCGCGCGGCACCCCGGACAGGCGCCGGCCCTGGAATATTTCAAGGCCGTGCTGGACGGCCAGGTCACCGACCCGGCGGTGTTCATCGAGCGCCTGCGCGCGTTCAGCGCCTGGATGCAGCGCCAGGCGTAGCCCGCCGAGACGGTCGTCCTCAGCGTCGGGCCAACAGGGCCGTGGCGCCCTGCGCCTTGCGCGTGTACCAGAGCACCCGGCTGACGCCACGGGTGATCGCCACGTAGGCCAGGCGCAGGCTTTCGTCCTCCATGGCCTGGTCGTAACTGTTGCGGAAGAAGCCCGATGCCGCGTACAGCGCGTTGCGCAACGGATGCTTCTCGCCCGGCAGGCAGTCGTCGACGACGATCGCCACTTCGGCCTGGAGGCCCTTGGCGCGATGGATGGTCATGCCCTTCACCGGCAGCGCGCGATCCAACTCCGCCTGGATCGCCTGCAACGGCTCGTTGCGCCGGCTCAACAACAGCACCGCGGTGCGCTCGCTGCTCTCGCGAGCGGCGGCGTGCTCGCACTGGGCGCGGATTTCCGCCAGTAGCTTCGGCAGTTGCGCACGCAGGTCGAAACGCTGCACCAGCTTCACGCCATGGTCGCCCGGCTGGATCGGGCGGAACGCGCGGCAGGTCTTGTCCTGCTTGAAACGCACCCCGGCCAGCACCTTCTCGCCGTCGCGAATGATCGGTTCGACGGAGCGGTAGTTGGTTTCCAGCACCAGCAGCGCGCTCTTGCGTCCCCGCCCACGCGAAGGGAAATGCCGGTCGAAGTCGATGAACAGCTCCGGCGAACTGCCGCGCCAGCCGTAGATCGACTGCCAGTCGTCGCCGATGGCCATCAGGCTCGGCGCGGTGCCCTGGGTCGCCAGGCGACGGTGCAACGCCTGTAGCCAGAGGACGATCTGCGGCGAGACATCCTGGAACTCGTCGATCAGCAGATGGGTGAACGGCGCCAGCGCCGTTTCCGCCAGGGCCCCGCCGGCCATCCGCTCGCCGAGCTGCTGGAACGCGGCGTCGAAGGTCATCAGGCCCTCCTCGCGCAACAGCGCCTGGAACCTCGCCCAGAACAGTGCCATGGCTTCGACGAAGATCTTCTCGCGCAACCCGCATTCCAGCTTGCCGCTGTCCAGGCGTTCGACGCGCAGGCCCAGGCTCTCGGCGAACCCGGCCTGGGCATGGAAGGCTTCGTACAGCGGCAGCGTCTGGAACTCGCCGGCCAGCTTGAACGGCTCCAGCGGCGCCTTCGGCTGCCGCCGCGCGCCCTCTTCCGGCTCCGCCGGCGGCGGCAGTTTCAGCAGTTTGTGGGTCTTGGCGCGGAACGCCGGGCTTGCCGCGTAGCACTGCTGGTAGGCCTGCTTCAGCAGGCGCTGCTGGGCCGGACGCAGGCGTCCGGCGGCAAGGGGGTTGTCCGGCTCGGCGGCGGGGTCGCGGTCGTCCAGTTGTTCGAACCAGCGCGGATTGCCGAGCACCTCGCGGGCCAGGCTGCCGAGCGCCGAATGGAAAGTGCGCACGCACTGCCGCGCCCGGGCCGCGTCGAACGGGTATTGCCAATGGGCGAGCACGCGCAGCAATTGTTCGCGCAACTGCGCGCAGGAGGCGTTGGTGAAGGAAATCACCGTCAGCCGCTGCGGCTCGACGCCCAGGTGGCAGAGCATGAACACCACCCGCAGGACCAGGGTGGTCGACTTGCCCGAGCCGGCACCGGCAAAGATCCGCGCCAGCGGCTGGCGGCAGAGGATCATCGCCCACTGTTCCTCGGACGGCGGGCTGACCACGCCGAGCGTCGCGGCCTGCGCCACCTGCTCGCGCATGGCGCGCTCCTGGGATTCGTCGACCTTCAGTGCGGCAGCCGGATAGATTCCCTGCGGCGCGCGCCGCGAGGCGGCAGCGGGCTTGCCGGCGGCCTTGGCCGGAGCCTTCGCGGCGTTCTTCCTGGAGCGGGCCTTGGCCGGCTGCAACAAGGCTTCGCGAGCCTCGCGCTCGGCCTGCAGGTAGGCGGTGGTACGCGGGAAACAACGCGCCAGGGCGCTGGAGAGCATCGACTTGTAGCGCCGTACGGCAGACAGCATCGGGGACCGGTCCAGACAAAGCATGTGGCTGAATCATAAGTGTTTTCCGCCCTCGGCCGACAGTCGGACGGGGACCGCCCATCGCGCCAGGGCAACCCTTGCGCGACCGCACCGGTCTACCCTTCGGGCCCTGCCGGCCTGCCAACTCAGCGAAAACAAGGAGCCTACCCATGAGCGATTGGGCAATCACCTACAGCAAGGACGAAGCCACCGAGCGCCAAGTCCTGCCGTTCCCCCACAAGCCGAGCCCCGAAGAGGTCGCCGAGCACCTGCTGGAATGGGCCGAGGCCAACCTCAAGCCGGGCCACTACAGCACCGGCAAGCTGGAAAGCGACGAGCCGGCGGAACTGCTGCTGCGCCGCTTCGGCATCGTCGTCACCGGCATCGCCGAAGCCTGATCCCTCCCGCGACCGGCAGGCGCCGGTCGCTTCGCCGATACACGCCTGCTCCGCCAAGCCTACGAACGCGCCAGCCGCGTACCTGGGGCCGCTGGGCCAAGCGACGGTTTTGCTCCGGCCACACGGCACCTCAGCGCTCGCCAAGGGCGGCGAGATAGGCGCAGAGCATATCGGCCAGGGCCTCGGCGTAACGCTCGATCTCCGCCTCGCTGCGTGGCCGTTCGGAGAACTGCTTGCCGACCGCGCCGAGGGTGGTGGTGAGCAATTCGCCGGCCAGGCCACGCTCGGCCTCGGCGACCTCCGGCAAGGCCTCCCGGAGAAACGCCTGGAACACCCGCGCGCCCTCCGCCTTCACCTCCCGCGCCTCGTCGGCGTCGCGATACAGCGGCGCCGCGTCGCTCAGCGCCACGCGTATCGCCGCCTCTTCGCACTCCGAGCGCACGAATGCCAGCACCAGCCGGCGCAAGCGCGCCAGCGGCGGCCGGGCGGTGTCCTCGAGGATCTCGCCGAGCAGACGCGTGGTGCGCCGCCACTCGTCGCTTTGCAGGCGGAAGAGGATCGCCGCCTTGTTCGGGAAATACTGGTACAGCGAACCGATGCTCACCCCGGCGCGCTCCGCCACCCGCGCGGTGGTGAAACGTTGCGCGCCTTCGCTGGCCAGAACCTGAACAGCCGCCTCCAGGATGCTCGCCACCAGTTCGCTGGAACGGGCCTGCTGCGGCTGCTTGCGCGAGGAAATACGCGGGTTTCGCTTGTCGCTCATGGAAGGCTCCGGAATGCGAATGGCGGAATGCGATGAATCCGTCGCATTCTAGGTCCACGCACTTACGCGCTCAAACATTCCCGGAGCCATCCATGAATACCCTCACCAACGCCCCGCTCGCCGATCTCCTGCAACGCCTGTTCGCCGAAGCCGAGGCCAGCGCACCGGGCGACAGTCCCGCCCTCGCCGACCTCTCGGAGGCCGAGCTGAAACGCCTCATGGGCAGCAAGACCGAATACCGCGAGCTCTACGGTCGCCTGAAGGACCTGGCCCTGCCCGTCTCCCGCGAAACCGGCAGCCTGCTCTACATGCTGGCGCGCAGCAGCTCGGCGCGCAGCATCGTCGAGTTCGGCACGTCCTTCGGCCTGTCCACCCTGCACCTCGCCGCGGCGCTGCGGGACAACGGCGGCGGCCGCCTGATCGGCAGCGAGTTCGAACCCTCCAAGGCCGAGCGGGCACGGCACAACCTGGCCGCCGGGGGGCTGCTCGACCTGGTGGAACTGCGCGAGGGCGATGCCCTGCAAACCCTCGCCAAGGACCTGCCGGACAGCATCGACCTGGTCCTGCTGGACGGCGCCAAGGCGCTCTACCCGGAGGTCCTTGCCCTGCTGGAAAGCCGCCTGCGCCCCGGCGCGCTGGTGATCGCCGACAACGCCGAGCATAGTCCCGAGTACCTGGCCCATGTCCGCTCGCCGGCCAACGGCTACCTGTCGACGCCCTTCGCCGAGGATGTCGAGCTGTCCATGCGCCTGGGCTGAAGCCTAGCGACTGACGGCGTCTCGCGGGTTTGCTAGGGTCTGGCTCATGCCGCCCGGACAGCTCGAAGGAGACCCGCATGACCCGTGACCGACTCGCCGAGCGCTACCGCGCCTACATCGACTGCCTGAACCGCCAGGACTGGGCGCGCCTGGGCGACTTCGTCCATGACCGGGTGCGCTACAACGACGTGCAGATCGGACTCGACGGCTACCTGCGGATGCTCGAAGGCGACTTCCTGGCAATCCCCGACCTGCGCTTCGAGATCGAACGCCTGCTCGTCGATCCGCCGGGCGTCGCCTGCCGTCTGCACTTCGACTGCACACCCAGCGGCCGGCTGTTCGGCATCCCGGTCAACGGCCAGCGGGTACGCTTCGCCGAGAACGTCTTCTACGAATTCGAAGACGAGCGCATCGCCGGCGTCTGGTCGGTGATCGACAAGGCGGCGGTCGCCGCGCAGGTTCAGGCGACGCCGCCGTCGTCCTGAGGCGCCAGGGCACTGCGGGCCGACCATCTACCAGGTATCCACGAACGGCCGCTTGCGCCCCGCCCTCGGCGCCGGTTCTCCGGCGACGGCCAGGCCGCGCAGGAGCCAGGCACGGGTCTCCGCCGGGTCGATCACCGCGTCGATCTCCAGGTAGCTGGCCATGTTCAGCGCCTTGCCGTTGCGGTAGGCCTTGTCCACCATGCCGCGGAACAGCGCCTCGCGCCGCTGGGGATCTTCCTCGGCCGCCAGCTCCTTGGCGAAGCCCAGCCGCACCGCGCCTTCCAGGCCCATGGCGCCGAACTCGCCGCTGGGCCAGGCGACGGTGAACAGCGGCGAATGGAAGCTGCCCGCCGCCATGGCCTGGGCTCCCAGTCCGTAGCCCTTGCGCAGGACCACGGTGAAGAACGGCACCGTCAGGCTGGCGGCGCTGACGAACATCCGCGAGACGTGGCGCACCGTGGCCTGTTTTTCCGCCTCCGGGCCAACCATGAAGCCAGGGGTGTCGCAGAGCGAGACGATCGGGATGTCGAAGGCGTCGCACAACTGCATGAAGCGCGCGGCCTTGTCGCCGGCCGCGGCATCGATGGCGCCGCCGAGATGGCCAGGGTTGTTGGCGATCAGGCCGAACGCCCGGCCCTCGATGCGCAGCAGCGCGGTGACCAGGCCGGGAGCGAACTGGCGCCGCAGTTCCAGCACGCTGCCCCGGTCGGCCAGGACCTCGATCGCCTGGCGGATGTCGTAGGCACGCAGGCGGTTCTCCGGCACCAGGTGGCGCAACTCGCGCTGGTCGGCGCAACTCCAGTCGGGCAGCAGGCCCTGGAAATAGCCGAGGTAGCGCCTGGCCACCGCGACCGCTTCGGCCTCGTCCTCCACCAGTACGTCGATCACTCCGTTGGGCCCCTGCACGCCCGTCGGACCGACCTCCTCGGCGGCGAAACGGCCCAGGCCGCCGCCCTCGATCATCGCCGGGCCGGCCATGCCGATGGTGGCGTCGCGGGTGGCGATGATCACATCGCAGCAGCCCAGCAACGCGGCATTGCCGGCGAAGCAGCGACCGGAGACCACTCCCACCAGCGGCACCAGCCCGGAGAGCCGGGCCATGCCGACGAAGGTATGGCAATCGAGGCCGGCGACGCCGACGAAATCGGTATCGCCCGGGCGCCCGCCGCCACCCTCGGCGAACAGCACCAGCGGCAAGCGCCACTGTTCGGCCAGGCCGAGCAGGCGGTCGGTCTTCTTGTGGTTCATCACCCCCTGGGTGCCGGCGAACACCGTGTAGTCGTAGGCCAGCACCAGGCAACGCGCGGCCTGCGCGCCGAAGCTGGCGGCCCCCACCGTACCGGTGCCGGCGACCAGGCCATCGGCGGGGCTCAGTTCCAACAACTCTTCGGCGGAGCGCCTGCGACGCTGGGCGGCCAGGGCGAAACCGCCATATTCGCTGAAGCTGCCCTCGTCCAGCAGGTCGAGCACGTTCTCCCGCGCGGTACGCTGTCCGGTCTTACGCCGCCTGGCCAGCGCCTGCGGACGACGCTCGTCGCCCAGCGCTGCCTGGCGCTCGAGTACCTCGGCGAGATCGGCGCGGATATGCGCCAGGTCCAGCGCCTGTTCGGTCGGTGCCTGCTCGTCGTCATCCTCCGTCGGTTCGAGGAACAGCAGCGTCGCGCCCTCCTCCAGAGGCTCCCCGAGGCTCGCCGCGAGCCGCCGGACGATACCGCCGCCGGGTGCCTTGACCTCGAATTCCATCTTCATCGCTTCCAGGATCGCGACCCGCTGGCCGGCACGCACCCGCTCGCCCTCGGACACTTCCAGGGCCACCAGCACCCCGCTGCTCGGCGCAGGCAGCGGCAGGCTGCCGAGTGGCGCCTCGACCCGCGCAGGCGCGGCGTCCTTGGCGAGCGGGCACTCGGCGCGGAGCCGCGGATGGCTCGCCGGGATAGGCGCCAGCAGTGTCTCCAGGTGGCTTTCGACGAAGCGGGTGTCGACCCGGTTGGCCTGTACCGCCGGATGCAGCAGAAGGTTGCGCAGCAGATCCAGGTTGCTCGCCACGCCCTCCAGGCGGAATTCGCAGAGCGCCCGGTAGGCCCGGCGCAACGCGGCGGGATAATCCGCACCGCGCACGACCAGCTTGGCCAGCAGCGAATCGTAGCTGGGGCTGACCCGATAGCCGGCATAGCCGTAGCCGTCCACCCGCAGGCCGGGACCGCTGGGCGGTTCGTAGGCGCCGATAGTGCCCACCGCCGGACGGGCGCTGCCGTCGGCCGCCAGGGTCTCCAGGTTGATCCGCAGTTGCACCGCGCAGCCGCCGATCGCCGGCGGTCGCTCCAGGCCGAGGGCGGCAAGCTCCATGCCGGCGGCGAGACGCAACTGGGCGTGCAGCAGGTCGACCCCGGTGACTTCCTCGGTGACGGTGTGCTCCACCTGGATGCGCGGATTGGCTTCCATGAAATAGAAGCGCCCGGGGCGCTCCTCGTCGACCAGGAACTCGAAGGTACCGATCCCCCGATAGCGCACCGCGCCGGCCATGCGCAGGGCGCAATCGATCAGCGCCTCGCGGGTGGCCTCCGGCAGGTCCGGGCTGGGGGCGATCTCCAGCAGTTTCTGCTGGCGCCGTTGTAGGCTGCAATCGCGCTCCCAGAGGTGGCTGACCGCACCGCTGCCGTCACCGAGCACCTGTACCTCGATGTGCCGGGCCCGCGCCACCCGTTGCTCGACGTATAACTCGTCCCGGCCGAACGCCGCCTGCGCCTCGGCACGGCAGCGGCGGTAGGCATCGGCCAGTTGCGCGACCTCCTCCACCGCGCGCATGCCACGTCCGCCGCCGCCGGCAAGGGCCTTGAGCATCACCGCGGCGCCATCGCCCAGCCCTTCCAGGAACGCCTCGGCCTCTTCGACGCTGACCGCATGGTTGATCCCGGCCACCAGCGGCACCTCCAGGCGCTCGGCCAGGGCACGCGCGGCAGCCTTGTCGCCGAACAGGTCGAGCACTTCCGCTTGCGGCCCGACGAAGTGGATGCCCGCGCGCTGGCAGCGCCGGGCGAATTCGCCGTTCTCGGCGAGGAAACCGTAGCCCGGATGGATCGCCTCGCAGCCCTGCTCCAGGGCCAGCGCGACCAGCCGATCCATGTCGAGATAGGCCGCCACGCCACGGCCGGCCAGCGGCAGCGCGACATCGGCCTTGCGCACGTGCAGGGAAGCGGCATCGTCCTCGGCGAACACCGCCACCGAGCGGATACCCAGGTCGGCGCAGGCGCGAGCGATGCGAATGGCGATCTCGCCGCGGTTGGCGATCAGCAAGGCGTTGAAGGGAGCGGTCACGGCAGGTTCTCCGGGGAGCGGGTCAGGCGGCCGGCGAAAGGAGCTGGCCCGGCGGCGCGTTGGTCATCGTCGCAGGCATCTTAGGCAGCCGAAGGAAGCGGCAGAACTGAGGCTTATTCATCGCCATCCATGAAGCCTATGCATGGTTCTATCGGCGAGCATGCCTGCTAGGCTGGCGCCTTCCCCAGACAGGCGCGCGCAAACATGAATCAGCCACATGAATGGTCGCCCCTCAGCCGTTTCGATCTGAACCTGTTCCGGGTCTTCGAAGTGGTCTATCGAGAACGCAACCTGACCCGCGCGGCGGGCCTCCTGCATCTCAGCCAGTCGGCCGTCAGCCACGCCCTGGCGCGCCTGCGCGACCAGCTCGGCGACCCGCTGTTCGTTCGCCAGGGGCGCGGGGTTGCGCCGACGCCGCTGGCCGATCGACTGGCGCCGGGCATCCATGACGCCCTCGCCGGCCTGCACCGCAGCATGAATCGCTGCCAGACATTCGACCCTCGGCGCGACGCGCGGACCTTCCAGTTGAACATGCCGGAGCAACTGGAGCCGCTGGTGCTCCCGGCGATCCTCGACCACCTGCGCCAGGCCGCGCCGCGCATCGAGATACGCTGCAACAGCCTGCACTGGGCGGACCTGAAGGCGGAACTGGGCGCCGGACGCATCGACCTCGCCATCGAGATCGCCCGGCCCACCGACGCCGCCCTGCGCCGCCAGCACCTGCTCGACGATAGCCTGTGCGTGATGGCCGGGCCGGGCTTCGCCGGCGAACTGAGTGCGGAGGAGTACCTGGCGGCGGACCATGTCGCGGTGACCTCGCGGCGACGCGGCATCTGCATCGAAGACCTGGCCCTCGGCCACCTCGGCCTGACCCGCCAGGTGCGCCAGCGCTGCCAGCACTACCTGTCGGCGGCGTTGCTGGTGGCCCAGGGCGGCTACCTGCTGACCCTGACCCGAGGCTACGCCGAACTGATCAACCGCGGCCTGGGCAACCGCCTGCTGCCGATGCCGCTGGCCCTGCCAGCGGTGACTCTGAATCTCTACTGGTCGCGCCAGGCCGACGACGAAGCCGGCAGCCTCTGGCTGCGCGGCGAACTGGCGGAGCTGGCGACGCGCCTGCGCTGAGCGCGGGCGCTGCGACTAGGGCTTCGCCGCCTTGGCGCGGGCCTTCTGCAGCCACTGCCCGGCCTTCGCCGAACACTCCGTGACATAGGTCGTATCGATCGCGCAGCGCTCCCCGGTGGCCTTGAGCAGGTAGGCGGCATCGGCTACCTCGTAGTCGGTGTGCCGGCGCGGCGTACCCTTCGCCTGGGATTCGCGTTCGTCCTCGCGGATGTCGCAGTACAGCGCATTGCTGCGGGCGAACAGTTCGAGGCACTCGGCATCCTTGCCCAGCAACGGGTTGGCGCTGTCCTCGGCGGACTTGGAGCAGCCGCCGAGCAGCAGGCAGGCGCAGGCGATCGTGGCAAGCGGGCTACGCATGTGTCCGTTTCCTTGGCCATGGAGAGTGCGCCATTAAAACAGCCCCGGCGCCTCGGCGCATCCGCCATCGCCTCAGAGCCGCTCCCACGCGGCAAGCCGTGCCCAGCCAGCCATTTCTCCCAACGGCAGATGGCGGCCGAGCGGCTAGCCTGTCCGATGGTCCTCGGCCTGGAGATGCCCCACAAGCCACGCCTGCTGCGCTTCTTCACCGCGCTTCAAACCGATGCCCTGAAAGACGGGCGTCGCCAGCACGTGTCGGTATTGCGCGAACGTCGCAACGACGCGCGCCTGCCCATGTGGCTTGGAACAGGTCCCAGGCAAAAAGCCGAGGGGAGGCGGATATGGATAGAGCCCTCGATAGGGTTTGTTTGACTCCGCTCTATCCAAGCGTATCGATGTCCAGATCGAACACCGCTCCAGGGGCATGGCCGCCTACCAGGGTAGCGATCGCGCGCTCATTGCTGTCGGCATCCGGCGGGGCCATCGCGAGTTGTTCATGCGAGCGATTGAACGAGTGCGCCAGCCAGCGCTCCAGACTCACCGCCAGCGCCTCGGGCCGCTCGGCAACCCGGCCGTAGACCTTGGCCTCGCTGACACGTTCGACACTCAATGCTTTCAGTCGCACAGCGGTCTGTTGCAACCTGCCGATTTCAGCGCGCAATGGCCCCATTATCTGTTGTTCCCTGGCAGAACCGTAGGCCGCCGCCTCCTTTTCCCGCAACTGCGCCTTGAAGTCCTGCAGCGCTTCCCCGACCCGCTCGTACTCGGTCGGGGTCACCACGGTGCGGCCTTCTTCCAAGGCCTCTTGTGCGCGGCGCAAGGAAGCCCAGCAATGCGGAATGTAGCTGGCGACCATCTTGTGATCGGCATTATCCAGCATCTGCCGCAGCAGACCGCCTCGCTCCGGCAAGCCATTCCTTGCAGCCAGTGCCTTGGCGCAAACCGCCGCGCCGCCGCGCTCGGTAATGCTTTCGCAGCCGGGCGTCCACAGGATCGCGGACTTGTGGCCATCGGCAAACGACACGGGCATGAAATGACGCAGTTTGCCGTGGTGCGTGTAAGGCTCGCCGACGATGTTGACGGGACTCAGGAGCACCACCGCCCCTCCGATGGCAGGGTTGAAGAGCACCAGCAGGACGCCCGCCCCCGACATGCGCCAGGACGTTTTCATCCAGGCCGCCGGGACACTGGGCACCGGATCGTTCTGGTTGACCATGCGGTGATGTACCAGAGGCCTGGCGTTTTCCACGAAGGTCTTGTCGCCTACGCGCGGGCTGCCGTAGGTGTAGAGCACGATGTCATATTTTTCTGGTTGTTGCCGCAACATCTCGGCGACCAGCAAAGCCACCGCGCCACCAAGGCTATGGCCGGTGATCACCAGCTTCTGCCCGTTGTAGAACTTATCCAGGTAGGTTGCAAAGAACTTGATGGCCACCTTGGCCGACTCGTAAAAGCCGTTGTGTACCTTGCCGCTGGTTTCCTCGAACGGCGTCTGCGCAGCATCCACATCGCGCAGAACGTCAGCCATACTCGCGGTGCCGCGTACCACCAGCAGGATCAGCTCATCGTTGTGGGTGACATAGGCTTGCGTATCGGTACTCCCCCGTTTTTTGGCATCGTCCAGGTAGTGGAGCCTGGCTGGATGTTCCTGATCCGCCCCGAGTTCGGGGCTGTTCACTTCGGGGTATAGCTCGGGGTCGAACGGTATGACCTCCAGGCGCCTGGAGTAGGCCACGTCTTCATACAGGGGGTAGTAAGCCTTCCCGCCGGACTGAGTTGCGTCCACTTGCCACAGCTCATCGGACCTGGCCAGGGCATCGCCGAACCAGTTGCCGACGCTGGGTTGCGCCGGAAAGCTCACGCTGTCGGTTTCCACCGGTTGCGTATCGGGCTCCTGGCCAAACGGGCTATAGCTCAGGGTCGACATCAGCGCCAATTGGTACAGGTTGAGGTAGCAGAACGCTTCACCCGTGGACAGGAGCGGACTCAGCGCCCGCAAGGGGCGCACCTCCAGCACATGGTGCCGGTTCGGCAACAGCGCGATACCGCGAACCCGGGGAGGCCTGGGAGCAAATCCCAACTCCGCCATGGCGGCCGAGGGACGGCGCATCAGCGCATGCACCTGGTGCCGAGGCGGAAAGCACCGGAGCGCCAGGGGCGGAAGATGGGCCCGGTGCTCCACCAGTTCGCTCACCTCGACCTGGCAGAAAGAATCGGCCTGGCCTTGGGCGGGGTTGGACCGGGTGCGGGCGCCGTCAGGGTTTACAAAGCGGGTCTTCTCGGCACGCACTTGCAGTTCGGTGATAGGTAGAGGGTAGTGATCTCTCCCACTTAAAGCTGTATAGATATCCTCAATCCCTTGATAGGCTTTATCGAATTTGAGCACCACCGGCCCGCAATAGTGCCGATTGATCTTCCCAGTCCCTGTTTCGTCCAGAATGCCAAGGTAGACAACCTCCTCAGAATCGCTGACTTCATAGGCCAGGCCGGCATAGGGCCTGCCATCCCCCCGCTCATCCACCAGTTGAAAACTGGTCGAGTGGGTGCGTCGCGGGCAAGCATGGATGCGTTCGCTGAAAAACGGCTTTTCCCACTCCTCCATCGGCCCCAAAGTCATGGGGTCACCGCCTTGTTTTCCGTACAGCCGGGATAGAGGGTGCAGTAGTCACGACCATCCGGCATTCTGAAGGTACTGAAGTCCTTATAGTTTCCGTAGCAGAATGCATATTGATCTTCAAACCCTTTCCCCATACAGCGCTTCCACCCACCAGGAACCTTGACCCAGGTATCCTTCATATAGGGGCGCTCTTCGTCAGCCAGCTTGATCCTCAACCTCACCGTCTTGCCGGGCAGTTGATCCAGGGTGTAAGCCACGAAAGGTTTCGCTTTGCGCCGTACACCCGTCTCATCCATCCTTTTGCAATCAAGGAGCTTTCTCAGAACACGGGTCTTCCCGGCTGTACGAAACAGCCACTGGCATTGCCCGGCAAACTCGCTTTCCCCGGCCGCATTGAAAGTGCCTTTTTTCACCTCGACCAGCTTGTCTCGTACGACGATCAGGGCCGAGTCACGCCCGAAATCCCTCCAACTCTTGCCATACCAGCCATAGATATAGAAATCGATGTTTTGCAGTACCAAAGGGCAGCCACTGACCGTACGACGTAACAATATCTTCGAATCCCGTTCATATTTTTCACGACCCGAGTTGTAGCCAACTTGGGTATCCTTTCCCCCCGGCACCGTACAGGTTTCACCTTTGGCCGGCACATAAGTTGCCGTGGCTTCGTAAGTGAACTCAGGTGGCAGGTCCGCCGTAACGGTAAAACTGTTGGACGTGCCCAAGGCAGTGCAGCCCTGGGCCAGCGCAAGGCAACTGGCAAGGGTCATGTTTTTAAGGGTGCGGTTCATCTGGAGGCGTCTCCTTGCCAATAACTGCAGTCTTGGACGTTATTCGTCCACGGGTTGAAAGTTGTTGGAGTGCGAGCGCAACGGGCAGGTATGGATACGCTCAGCGAAGAATAGCTTTTCCCATTCCTCCATCGGCCCAAGAGTCATGGGGTCACCGCCTTGTTTTCCGTACAGCCTGGGTAGATGGTGCAGTTGCGCCCATCCGGCATTCTGAAGGTGCTGAAATCCTTGTAGTTGCCGTTGCAATAGGCTCTTTGATCGTCAAAACTCTCGCCCATGCAGCGCCTCCAACCACCGGGCACTTTGACCCAAGTGTCCCCCCATCCCGGCCTCTCTTCGTCAGCCAGCTTGATCCTCAACCTCACCGTCTTGCCGGGCAGTTGGTCCAGGGTGTAAGCCACGAAAGGTTTCGCTTTGCGCCGTACACCCGTCTCATCCATCCTTTTGCAATCGAGGATTTTTACGATACGGCGCAATTTTCCTACCGTGCGGAATAGAAACTGGCACTGCCCGGAGAACTCACTTTCCCCGGCGGCATTAAAAGTACCCTTTTTCACTTCGACCAGCTTTTCGCGCACGGCAATCATTGCTGAGTCTCGTCCGAAATCCCCCCAATCCTTGCCATACCAACCATATACATAAAAATAGATATTCTGCAGTACCAAGGGGCAGCCACTGACCGTACGGCGTAACAATATCTTCGAATCCCGTTCATATTTTTCCCGCCCCGAGTTGTAGCCAATTTGCGTATCCTTTCCCCCCGGCACCGTGCAGGTTTCACCGTTGGCCGGCACATAAGTTGCCGTGGCTTCATAAGTGAACTCAGGCGGCAGGTCCGCCGTAACGGTAAAACTGTTGGACGTGCCCAAGGCAGTGCAGCCCTGTGCCAGCACAAGGCAACTGGCAAGGGTCATGTTTTTAAGGGTGCGGATCATACGGGGGCGTCTCCTTGCCAGAACCGCACCTCCTGATACACACGCTCGAAATGCGTCGTGGGGGTTTCGTCAGGCAGGGGTGACCAGGACCTGGGCAGGGCGTCATCCGATGCGAACAGGCGTTGAAGCAGTAGAAAGCGGATCTGTTCAGGCGCCCGCCAGCCCCATGTGCGGGCCAGTTCCAACTGCGCCCGAAGCCAGGCGTCGGCATCCCGCTGCCCGGCCAATTCCGCAAACGGCTCCGTCCACTCGGCGATCAGGTAGCGCCAGGCGTTGTCGAACTGAATACCTGCCGCCGTCTCCGAAGCCGTGGGGACAACGAGCCACGCCGGTTCGGCCGGCACGGGATGGTCGCCAGGGGCGGGGTTGTCGGCATGGAGCCATCGCCCGGCCAGCCAGTAGCACGCGCTGGAGATCGGTCCAAGGAACGCCGGGCGCTGCTCCGGCTGCAGGTGTGCCAGGGCGCGACCCAGCACGCGACTGTCGTGAAAGCGATAAAGCGCCTGGTTTGGCCGCTCGCCCGTTACCAGGCGAGCGCGCCAATGCCGGGCCAGCGACTCCAGATCGCTGCTCACGCTGCTGGCCAGCCAGCCCCAATGACGTTCGGGCGATTTGAGCAACGCCTGAATGACCGGATGGTCCAGCGCATCGAGCCGGAACAGGTAGGGACCTATCGCCGCCAGCGAACTGGCGGGCGTACCGCTATACAGATTGCCGTACTGATGGGGTTCGCGCCCTTCGAGCAAGGCATCGCGCTCGTCGAGCTGGCCATCGGAGTCCAGTACCAGGTACAGGTATCGGCCCAGCTCGCCTTGTTTCTGCAGCCATTGTTCGGCCGTGGTCATGCGGCACCTCCAACACTGCACAGTCCATCGCGACAGATTTCGCAGAGCGGGCAGAAGTCCGCGGCGCGTTGCCTGGCGGCAGCCACGAGAGGCAGCGAATTGGCGACGACGGTCTGTGCTGCTTCGGCCAGAGCCTGGAGTGCCTGCTGCGGTGCGATGCCGGCCATGGGGGCTCCGCCCTGCACGATCGGCACGCTGCTGAAAATCCCTGCGGAGTTGATGACGATATGCTGTCCACCGGCCTTGAGTGTCAGGTTCACGCCGGCATCGACTAGCACATTGGTGGCGGTGACGCGGGCCTGTGATCCGGCTTGCACGACCCAGGTGCCGTCCACGGCGATGCTGCCGGCGCCGCTGATGGAAAGCAGTTCGTTGCCGCCGATCCGGGTGTGGCGCTCACCCTGGGTGGTATGCAGCTCATCGCCCTTGATCAGGCTGGAACTGTTCATGTTCACCTGCTCAAAGCGGTCGTTTTCGACCAGGCTGCGGCTGTCCCGGCTTATCCGTTCGTGACGGTCATTGCCGATGCTGGTGTGACTGTCGTTGAGGATCAGTTGCTCGATATCACGCTGCGCGCGCAGGAAGATCTTTTCCTGGCCTGCCCGGTCTTCGATCGAAAGTTCGTTGTAGCCGCCGCTGTTCGGCGTACTTCGGCTACGCAATACGGTTCTGCTTTTGTTCGCCGGCAGCGCGTAGGGCACAGGCGTGGTCTTGTTCGGCACGACACCGGTAATCAACGGGCGGTCCGGGTTGCCTTCGAGGAAGCTCACCACCACTTCCATGCCAACGCGCGGAATGGTCACCGCGCCGAAACGCTCGCCTGCCCAACTGGAAGCAACCCGCAGCCAGCAACTGCTTTTGTCGCTTCCCAGTTCCCGTCTGTCCCAATGCAGTTCGACCTTCACCCGCCCGTATTCATCACAGAAGATTTCCTCGCCGGCCGGACCGGTGACCCGAGCGGTCTGGCACCCCGGCAGGGGCCGGCGCGTCAGCAGCGGCGGCCGGAAAAACACATCCCATGGAATGGCGGTGAAGGTATTGCGATAACCCTGGGTGAAGCGGTCTTCTGCCTGGCTATCGCCGGTCACGGACTCTTCGAGTGACTGGGGTTGCCGACCAGAGTGCGTGACGCTCAGCAACAACCACAGTTCGTTGCATGTCTTGCGCGGATGTTCGGTCAGCTTGAAGAAGTGACCGCTGCGCAACGTCGGCTGATCGCTCTGGCCTTCGGCCAACTGGTAATCGACACGATGCCGTTCCAGAGCCTGTCTGGCCAACACCTGTCCACGCTCCAGCGTGGTGATCGGCGAAGGATAACGATAGTCCTCGAGGGCCGGCTCGAACTCCGCGGTGAACTGGCTTTCCAGCAACAGGCTTGGCCGCTGCAGGTCGTAGTCGCGGCGAGTTACCTTGCTGGTGCGGGAACTGAAACGCTGGGAAAAACGATTGACCACCGGATGATCGGCGACCGTCCCAGTATCCTGGCGGTATGGCGTACATCCCAGCAAGGGGAACCAGGCCTGGTCCTCGGTGAACACCAGCAGGTGATTCTCCGCTGAATGCTGGTGGTGCCAAGCGATACCGTCCTCGGCACACAGCCGCTGGATGAAATCGAAATCACTTTCACCGTACTGGGTGCAGTATTCGCGTTCCGGGCTGGTGTGGACATTGAAGACGTAGACATCAGGCGGGATACCATGGCCTGCCAGCACCTGTGCGATGATCTGCGGTACTGTCAGGTGCTGGAAAATGCGCTGGTTGAAGCTGAACTGCAGGTAGTGCAATACCGGCACCAGGGTCAGGTGATAGCGCGCCAGGCGCCTACCGGCTTCGCCCACGTACACGTCTTCGATATGCCCATGGATCCCTTCGCCGCTCAGGCCGAACTGGAGAAATGCCGGTTGACCGAGCAAACCCTCCAGGTCGAAATCGGGGTTCTCGCTGAGCAGTTCGATACGGACGGCATACAGGGTGCTGATGGCTTCGGCGCCATCGAAAGCCAGTACCTTGAAGTCGTTGCGTACGGAGGGGATCGATAGCGCAAAGTGCGCACTATTGGCTGGCGCGAACATTTTGCTTTTCCTTAAGCTGGACAGCGCACTTGTAAAAATGCAGCTGCGCGGGCATGGAGCGAGGACTCTAGCAAGTCGCCCTTCGAACGTATGCGCAGAAAATTCTGAAAACGCTGTCTGACCAGAAGTGGTTCTGTCGGGACCTGCTGCCGTCTCACTCAGGCAGTCAAGCGACTGTCAAACCATGCTCGCAACGCTATTGAACGTGCCGAGCCGCATGGTCTTGGCCTGTTAGGACCAAGCCCCATGCCGGCGGCAGGACAAGGCGCACGACGTCTGATCTGCGCCGGGCCCATCGGCCGCCGCTACTCCCCGTCGCCATGCCCCAGAGCCGCCCGGTACTTCACCGCCGCCGCGGTCCGCGACGGCACGTCCAGTGCCCGCAGCAGCGACGACACATGGATGCGCACCGTGTAGTGGGAGATGTCCAGGGCGCGGCCGATCTCCTTGTTGCTCTTGCCCTGGGCCAGCAGGCGCAGGACATCCAGCTGGCGCTCGGTGAGCCCCTCCAGGCGCGGGCTGGGCTGCAGCGGCAGGAGGCCGGAGGGTTCGTAGCGCACCAGCACTTCCCCGGCGCGGATGGCCAGAATCGCCTGGCCGAGCTCCTCGGGCGCGATGCTCTTGCCGAGGAAGCCGTCGGCCCCTGCGTTCATCACTTCGCCGATGAGTTGCGGGTCGTCGACCATCGAGACGACGATCAGGGTGGTGCGCGGGAACCGGCGGCGCAGGTCGGCGAGCATCTCGATGCGGGTCAGGCCGGGGAAACGCAGGTCGAGGATCAGCGAATCGGGCTGCTCGCCTTCACCAGCCAGGCGCAGGACCCCGGCGAGATCGCCGGCCTCCTCGATCCTGGCCTCGGGCAGCAGGCGCTGGAGGATACTCAGCATGCCCTCGCGAAACAGCGGATGATCATCGGCGACGATGATGCGGCCAGTCATTCTTGTAGTCTCCAGGAGTCGCAGTTTCCGCCGCGCATGCTACCTTAGCCCGCTACCGCCGCGCCCACCCTTCGTCCGTCTTCGTGACGAAGGGGGCGAAACAGAGGAAAAGGCGCGCGGCGCTCCCATGCACACGGAGGTGCACATGAAGTTCGAGAAGAATACCGAGCTGGACCAGGCCAACCTGCGACTGATCGTGGCCACCTGCGCGATTCTCTACGTGGTGCTGATCGGCCTGCTGCCCGGCCTGAAGGTCGAGACCTACCTGCCGATCGTTGCCTACTACGGCCTGTTCCTGATCGCCTCCATACTGCTGCGCCAGGCCATCGTGCGCTGGCCGGGGCACTACCCGGCGCGGCGGATCTTCTGCATGCTGCACGACTACGCCGGCACCTCGTTCGGCCTGATCGTGGGCGGCGAGGCGGCGCTGCCGCTGTACGCGGTGATGGTCTGGATCAACCTGGGCAACGGCATGCGCTACGGCTCGCGCTACCTGGCCATCGCCACCGCCCTGGCGCTGCTCGCGCTACTGGTCATCTATCGCCTGACCCCGGCCTGGCAGGCTCAGCCGTTCATGGTGCTGATGCTGATGACCACCAGCACCGTCATTCCCTTCTACGCGCACCTCCTGCTGGAGCGCACGCGCAAGGCCACCGAGGAAGCGTTGCAGGCGAACCAGGAGAAATCGCGCCTGCTGGCCCAGGCCAGCCACGACCTGCGCCAGCCGATCCACTCCATCGGCCTGTTCACCGCCTGCCTGCGCGACGCCCGCCTGGGCGACGAGGAACGGCGCCTGGTGGACAACATCGACCGCTCGCTGCTCAACGTCTCGCAACTGTTCCGCTCCATCCTCGATCTCTACACCCTCGACAACGGCCGGCTCCAGCCCAAGCAGGAGAACGTCCACCTGGGCGAGTTGCTGCGCGACCTGGTCCGGCGCAACGCCGAGGCGGCGCGCTGGGCCGGGGTGGAGTTGCGCCTGCGCCCTTGCCGCCTGTGGACGCGAACCGATCCGGGGCTGCTGTCGACCATGCTGCAGAACCTGCTCTCCAATAGCCTCAAGTACGCCGCCGAGCGCCCGCTGCTGATCGGCGTGCGGCGGCGAGGCGACGGCCTGGCCGTAGCCATCTACGACCAGGGCCGGGGGATCGCGGAGGAACACCTGCCGCGGGTGTTCGAGGAGTTCTACCGGGTACGCGAGACCCGCGACCGCGACGTCGAGGGAATCGGCCTGGGGCTGTCCATCGTCCGTCGCCTGGGGCAGTTGACCGGGATCGAGGTGACGCTGCGCTCGCGGGTCGGACGCGGCACCGCGGTGACCCTGCACGGCCTGCCGGCGGTCGCCGCGCAAGCCCTTCCCCGCCGCGACGATCCCCTGCAGGCCGGCCTGCTCACCGGTTTGCGGGTGTGCCTGGTGGAAGATGATCGCAACGTCCTGCGCGCCACCTCGGCGTTGCTCGAACGCTGGGGCTGCACGGTCCAGGCGGAAACCGAGGCGGACGGCTGGCGAACCGATTGCGACATCCTGGTCGTCGACTACGACCTCGGCCCCCACGCCTCCGGCGTCGAGTGCATCGAGCGGGTACGGCGGCAACGCGGAGAGGCGATACCGGCGCTGGTGATCAGCGGCCACGACATCGAGCGTATCCAGGCCAGCGTCGAAGACACCGACATCGCCCTGCTCTCCAAGCCCGTGCGCCCCACGGAATTGCGCGCCACCCTGCGCGCCCTGCGCGAGCGCCCGGAGACCGCCAGCCACGCTTCCTGAGGCAAGGCAGGTCGAGGAGCGCAGGCCTACGGCGGGCCGTACTTCATGCCGGCGCAGCCGTGGGACAGCAGCAACTCGCCGTCGTCGGCCTCGAACTGGGTGATCCGCTTGCTCTTGTCGACGGTGACGGAAATGATGCAGCGATTGGGGTGGTTGACGGTATCCCAGTAGTTGGTGTTCACCATCACGTTGCCCTGCATCTCCGAGCTGGAGCCCACCACTTCATAGCGGGAATAGCTGGTGTCGGTGTACCACTGCATCACCACCTGCGAGCCGTCGGCGGTGCGCTCCATGTTCTGCGGCGTACCGAAGAAGGCTATCGCTTCCTCGGCGGAACGGCCCTTCCACTGGCTGCGGGCGTAGACCTCGGGCAGCGTGTCCATCTGGATGCAGCCGCCCAGGGAAAGCGACGCCAGTAACGGCGCGATGAATATCCGGCGCATGGGTTGACTCCGTGTCTAAGGGTTCTTCGGCGGGTTGCCAGGCAGCAGATCGAAGGCTCGCAGGCCCGGCGCGGCGTCCTGCCCGGACGCTTGCGCGCGGTTCGCCTGCTCGGCCACGGCCATTCCGCGCGGTGCGGCGGAGGGTTTTCTCGACGCCGCAAGCGAACGCCCACCGGCAGAGAACGACTCGCGCGCCGGCTCGTCGCCGCTGCCGAAGCACCACCAATCGCTGGCCTCCGGGCCGGTGGCGAGTACGGATTGCCGAGTCATGGTTCCTTCCAAGTCGCGTGCGTCCTGCACAACCGGTTTCCGCGAAACGCGGGGATCAAGGGCGGGACTATAGCGTCGCGGCGAAGAAGCTCGAATAGCACAGAGGTACTATTTTCTCGGCTCGTCCGATCGGGAAGTCACCTGCGGTGAGTTCCGGTCGAAGCGGCGCCATTCCATCGACCAACTCTGCGCCCCGGAAAACGCTGGATGCGTTCCCCTGTTTTCTCGGTCTCCAACAGCACCCTCGCGACCGAACACTGCACGGCCATGGCTGGAAGACAAATGAAACCAGCCACTTGCTTAAATACCTAAGGGAAAGAACATCCTACTGAAAATAAAGAAATTTCTTATACGCACTTATTTGGCGCAACGTTAACTTAACTAACTGCACAAACACGCCCTGACCGCGCATTAGAAGAAGTACCGGCCTCCAACGGAATCCAATTCCAACTTCGGGAGGTCCCCCTTCCCATGCAGTTAACCAATCCTCCAGGCAGAAACAGCGATGAACCCTCGTGAACATGGAAAACGATCGATCGATAACGAGACACGCAGTGCGCTCAAGCGCCAACGCCCAGCGGTCATCTGGCTGACCGGGTTGAGTGGCGCTGGAAAATCCACTATTGCGAATGCCCTGGAACTAGCGCTTTTCGAACAGAAGAAACATACGTTTCTCCTGGACGGCGACGATCTCCGCCTTGGCCTGTGCCGAAACCTTGGTTTCACCGGGATCGACTCGATCTACGAAACGCCCGCACAGCCGAACATAACTATCGATACACTTTCAGAAGAACCCGACCTAGTGGTGAAGCGAATCATTTCCTACCTAGAGACGAACGGGCTCTATCCCGATATATCGGACGATCTGCTGAACATCACCCATCTATCGAGACGGGCCTTGAATGGAGACTATGATTTCGACCTACCTCCACCGAAAACACTGAACTTCCTCCTAGAGAGTCACGACTTCATGTCAGTCGGTCGAGTGAGCATCGGCCAAGAGGGCTGACGGTTCTATTCACACAATCCTAGATAGCTCACTTTGAGAATGCCGAGTGGCGAGACGATTGCTAAGGTGGCAAGAATCCCCGGGCATATAAAGCGGGGACCTTAACGAAGAGGAAGGAGACAACCTATAGCGTCCCTTGAATGCTAAACCCGCCTTTGCGGCGGGTTTACTTTTCCCATTAACGTCGTCTAAAATTTAGCTTAGGGCATTCGCCGAAAATACCAGAACAACTCTGCGATGAATCCTCTCACACCTTCAAGCATACAGAGCGAACCAAATAGAAGTTGGATCACTCGCGACACCAGAGGTACTGTAAGTCCTAATTTCGAATACCGTAGTACTGATCGGCGAAAACTCTACTACCATCCCTGTAGTTGACCTTGCCGTTGAATTTACAACATAATTTGCATCAGGCATAGGCGAACTTAATACAACTCGCACAACGCCAACCGCAGTTCTTGTCGTGGTAAATCCCCTCCCAGTCGACTTAACTACCGAAGCAACCCCTGAAGTTACAGATATACGCCCATGGCTTATCGCTGCACCCGGCTCAACACTAAACCCATAATTATACGAAGAGACCGCCCTATCAACATACCTTTCTCCAGTTCGATTATTTCTAATAACACCCAACCCCGTCACAGACAGGCTTGTATTCACCAACCCACTTGCACTAACGCTACCTTCGAATGCAGACGAGATTACAAAAAGTTCTGCAACAGTTGAATTGCCTGTCACCCCAGAAATAACATTAACCTTCGGCGATTGCGAATCAGTCTGACTAAGAGATACCCCTACTGCTGACTGTTCTACGTGAACCCCATTAGCTATCAGATTATCTTTAAGCATGAGAATTGCTTGATCCAACCTATACGTTGCCCCTCCAGTGATAGTGCTCCTATCAACAACAATCAAGGATCCACCTGCTTGACATACGAGTCCTCTTTTCGTCCCCGCGGAAGGGGAAGTATCCGAGCCATACATCTCAACATCGGAGAAGCTAAATGACGCAGGACCGCCATTCCCTGTATTATAATTCACCCCCCATGACACAAAATCCCTAACCACAACATTAAACAATCCGCTATGCTCATGCGCACCATCTGTGTACACCATTGCGCGCTCAAGCCCTCTGTAAATATTTGCTCCAGAAATTGCTAAATTCTCAATCCGAGTACCAAATACCCAGTGGCCGGAAGGATGGATAGGGTGTCTAGGGCCAGTAGGCCCTAGTGTGATGCAGTTACCTGTACCTGTGCCATAAAACTGAATTATAGTTGCGCTAGTTCCCTCCCCTCGCAATACCGTTCTATCTCGCACAGAAAAATACACTGTAAACCTATAATTCCCACGAGGAAATTCTACTACCCCTCCAAACCCACCGCTTATTGCGGACTCTACATAATCAAGAAGCGGCTGAATCACGGCATCATTTGCGCCATTGGCTGTCGCATCATTTCTTGCCCCCCACTGCAGGACATCAAAGACTCCAGGCTTGTCCAGCAGCACCCAGCATCCTACACCGGATGGGTCTGTCTCCCCGTACCCGCTTATGTAGTCAGAAAATGTAGACTCACTCCCGTCCCATGGAACAGTTGGGCTGAAATACTTCCCTGCATTGTGATAAGCCTTCGGCTTGCTCGGCATCCAGACATAGACGCCACCGCCCACCGGGCCTACATCTCTTGACTCCCACCCCGGCCAGTAGCTAGTTGTAGCAACACGCTCCCCTGCGTATTGACCAATAACCCCTATCAGAGATTGAACATTGTCAACATTTCTGGCCTCCATTTTCGCGAGTCCTAGAGGAACCGGATCGTCTCCTTGCATTTCAAGAAAATCACTCATCATTTTCTCCAAATTATGAAACCCACAGTAAAAGACAGAAATTCTTGAAAAATCTGTTTATGTACTGCTTACTGGTGAAGTTTTTCTACGTTTACTCTAGCCCTCTAAGGATGGTCTGAAGTAGCCATGCATTTCCGGCTGACTTCAGCCTCCGCCGATTTTGAAAGCGGCAAACCGATCAAAAACGATCAGATAACCAGCTCATTTCGGTGTTTCTAGCCGCCGAGAACACCTCGCGGCGGCCATTTCCTGCATTACAGGCGCACCTCTCCTGCATTGGTCAGCAAATGTCGGCGTGCCATCCACAGGTTCGACAACGCGAACAGCGTCACCAGTTGCGCAGTATTCTTGGCCAAGCCACGGAAGCGCGTCTTCACATAACCGAACTGCCGCTTGATCACCCTAAACGGGTGCTCAACCTTGGCCCGTACCTGAGCCTTGGCTTTCTCGATCTTGCGTCTGGCTTTGTACAGCGCGCTGCTCTTGCCCAGCTTTTTGTAAGTGCTGCGCCGTGCTGCCACCTGCCAAATCACTTCGCGGCCATCATGCTCGGCACGCTTCTCGACGCCGGTATAACCCGCATCGGCGCAGACCACGTTTTCCTCGCCATGCAGCAACTTGTCGACCTGGGTGACGTCCGCCACGTTAGCCGCCGTACCTACCACGCTATGCACCAGGCCCGATTCGTCATCGACGCCGATGTGGGCCTTCATGCCAAAGTAATACTGGTTGCCCTTCTTGGTCTGGTGCATCTCTGGGTCGCGCTTGCCGTCTTTGTTCTTGGTCGAACTCGGCGCATTGATCAGCGTGGCATCGACGATGGTGCCTTGGCGCAGCGACAGGCCACGGTCACCCAGGTAGCCATTGATCACGGCCAGGATGCCAGCAGCCAGTTCGTGTTTCTCCAGCAGGCGACGGAAGTTGAGGATGGTGGTTTCGTCGGGGATACGCTCCAGGCTCAGCCCCGCGAACTGCCGCAGGATGGTGGTCTCGTACAGTGCCTCCTCCATCGCTGGATCGCTATAACCGAACCAGTTTTGCATTAGATGAACCCGCAGCATTGCCATCAACGGGTACGCCGGACGGCCACCTTCACCCTTGGGGTAATGCGGCTCGATCAGGGCAATCAACCCCTTCCACGGCACCACCCGATCCATCTCGATCAGGAACAGCTCTTTGCGGGTCTGCTTGCGCTTGCCGGCGTACTCGGCATCGGCGAAGGTCATCTGCTTCATCAGAAAACTCGGTGGGTGGCGTTCGGCTATTTTGCCAAAATCAGAAAGTCTTTTTCAGACTGTCCCTAAGGAAATGCTGGAATACGCCTTCGAGCGCGTGCGGATGACGCGGAACTCGACACGGTCCGCATGCAGGACCAGCCGCGGGGACAGGTCGCTGTGGGCCCAGCATAGCCAGGGAATGCCTTTCCAGCCGGCGAACGCGGCGACCAGGCGCACGTTCAGGCCGCTGTCCGTCGCAGGATCCTTCGTCACGCGCCCTCGCCTCCCAGATAACAGCCGCGCTGCTTGTCCACTGTCACCGGATGCGCGTTTTCCGCAAAGACCGGCATCAATCCATCGATTCCCTGTTCGCGCTTGAGCCGGTATTCCCGTTCGGAAAGCGGCACGACCCACAACAGGTCGACGGGATGGGCTGCCGCGTGGAAATCGTCGAACAGCCGCGCATCGATCTTCACCAGGGTATTCAGCAGCAGGAAATGGCGCAGGTGCCCACCCTCGAAGATCGGCATGCCGAAGTGCACCGTATGCCCGAAGCCCAGGACGAACCTGTCGTAGAACGGAAGCCCGGCCAGCCATTGGGTGGATAGCAGAGCCTCGCTCATGAAAAAATCCCCGAAGGTGACCGAACTCTAGCTGGGGGGAGCCACACTTCTGCACTGCTGAGTTTCGCGTGGCTGAGTCACCTGTATCGGTGGGCTGGAGCGGTCCTTAATAGGCCGCTGCTGGCCGGAGGCAGACTCCCGGCCACTCTCACTCCCCCACCCGCCCCTCGACCCTCCGCAAGCGCGCCATGCTGTACACGTCCACGAAGCGCCCATCCCGCACCGCGTAGTCGCGCATCTCTCCTTCGGTCTCGAAGCCGAACTTGCGATACAGCGCCAGCGCCGGGGCGTTGTCGGTGTAGACGGTGAGTTCGACGCGGCGCAGGTTCATCCAGTTGTCGGCGATGTCCAGCAGTTCGCCGAGCAGGCGGCTGCCGACGCCCTTGCCCTGCCAGGCGACGGCGACACCCATGCCGATGCTGCCGCTGTGGCTGCGGCGGATGCGCGGGTGCTGTTCGAGGCTGGCGCTGCCGATGACGTCCCCCTGGTGCAAGGCGACGAGGATCAGCAGGCGGTCGTCGTCCACGCTGTCGTGCAGGCGCTTGAGCCGCTGCTCCACCGACTGGTAGGGCATCTGCAGGACCTGGCGGGCCACGGCGGGGTCGTTGTACAGGGCGGTGAGGCCTTCCACGTGGCGTTCGCTGTAGCGTTCGAGGCGGATCGTCGGCGATTCGGCGGTCATTGCGGTCATCCCTGGGCTGTCTGGCCACCCAGCATAAGCGTCTGCGCCGGGCTCGACCAGCCGGTCGGAGATCGCGCTTTCCCTGCCGCGCGGCTCTGGCTAAGCTCGACCTTCGAACAACGAAAGGACGCCAGCATGGTCCAGAGCGCCCCAGCCAGCGAAATCGCCGCCCTCATCCTGCGCGGTTTCGACGATTACCGAGAGCAGTTCCGCGAGATCACCGACGGCGCCCGTGCCCGCTTCGAGCAGGCGCAGTGGCAGGAAGCGCAGCGCGCCTCGGCGCAGCGGATCAACCTCTACGAGGAAAAGGTCGCCGAGACGGTGGCCGGGCTGCGCGCGGGGCTGGCCGACAGCGAGCTGCTGGACGTGGAGCGCTGGCCGATCATCAAGAGCGCCTACATCGCGCAGATCGACCTGCGGCTGGACGACGAGCTGGCCGAGACCTGGTTCAACTCGATCTTCTGCGGGCTGTTCAGCCACGACAACATCAGCGACGGCACGATGTTCGTGCACACCACCCGGCCCTCGCTGCGCGCCCACGCCCGCGCGCCCTACACCCGCACCTACCGGCCGGGCGGCGACCTGCGCCAGGCGCTGGAGAAGATCTTCGACGACTACCGCTTCGACGTGCCCTACGACGACCGCGAGCGCGACCTCGAACGGATCGACGCACTGCTGCACAGCAACCTGCCGGACTGGGTGTGCAAGGACCCGGACCTGGCCATCGAGCTGATCGGCTCGGTGTTCTATCGCAACAAGGGCGCCTACCTGGTGGGCCGCCTGTTCACCCCGGACGAGCAGTGGCCGCTGGTGTTCCCGCTGCTGCACCGCGAGGGCCACGGCATCCAGTTCGACACGGTGATCACCGACGAGGCGGAAGTCTCGATCATCTTCTCCTTCACCCGCTCCTACTTCATGGTCGACGTGCCGGTGCCGGCCGAGCTGGTGGCCTTCCTCAAGCGCCTGCTGCCGGGCAAGCACCTGGCCGAGCTGTACACCTCGATCGGCTTCTACAAGCAGGGCAAGAGCGAGTTCTACCGCGCCCTGATCAACCACCTGGCGACCACCGACGACCGCTTCGTCATGGCCCCCGGCGTGCGCGGCATGGTGATGAGCGTGTTCACCCTGCCCGGCTTCAACACGGTGTTCAAGATCATCAAGGACCGCTTCAACCCTTCGAAGAGCGTCGACCACGCCACGGTGATCCAGAAGTACCAGTTAGTGAAGAACCACGACCGGGTCGGACGCCTGGCCGACACCCAGCAGTTCGCCGACTTCCGCTTCCCGGTGAGCAAGTTCGAGCCGGAGTGCCTGGCAGAACTGCTGGAAGTGGCGCCGTCGACGGTGGTGATGGAAGGCGACGTGGTGCTGATCCGCCACTGCTGGACGGAGCGGCGCATGACCCCGCTGAACATCTACCTGGAGAACGCCAGCGAGGCGCAGACCCGCGAGGCGCTGAACGACTACGGGCTGGCGATCAAGCAACTGGCGGCGGCGAACATCTTCCCCGGCGACATGCTGCTGAAGAACTTCGGCGTGACCCGCCACGGCCGGGTGGTGTTCTACGACTACGACGAGATCTGCTACCTCACCGAGGTGAACTTCCGCTACATCCCCGAGCCGCGCTTCCCCGAGGACGAGATGTCGTCCGAGCCCTGGTATTCGGTGGGGCCCAACGACGTGTTCCCGGAAGAATTCCCGCGCTTCCTGTTCGTCGACCTCAACCAGCGCCGGCTATTCGCCAAGCTGCACGGCAACCTCTACGACGCCAAATACTGGCAGGGCCTGCAGGAGCAGATCCGCGAGGGCAAGGTGATCGACGTGTTTCCCTATCGGCGGCAGGAGACGCCTGAGCAGTTGCTCGGGTAGGTGCAGAGGCAGGAATCGAACCAGTCGCACGCTCCTAGACCAACTGCGCCCCCAGCGCCCGCACCACCCGCTGCAACTCCGCCTGTCCACCGGTGGTGACGCGCAGGCCGGTGATCTCGCGGCGCGTCGGGTAGTGTTTGCGCAGGGCGTCGAAGGCGGCGCGGCGGGTGGCGCTGTCGCCGGTCAGGCTGCGGCGGAAGGCGGCATCGTCGCTGCGCGGGTCGTATACCGCGCGGCACAGCGTGGCCAGCGCCCAGGCCGGGTCGCAGCCGGGGTTGAGTTGCAGGCCGGCGAGCCAGGTTTCCGGCAGCACGTCTTGCAGGCTCACACGTTCGGCGATGCCGCGCCAGGCGCAGTAGGCCTGGTAGATCTGCGCGGTGCCGCGCAGCTTGCCTTCCAGGCTGTAGCCGGCGATGTGCGGGGTGGCGATCAGGCAGTGCGCGGCCAGCTCGGGGTCGGCCTGCGGTTCGCCTTCCCAGACGTCCAGCGCCACTTCCAGGTCGGCGCCGCCTTCGAGCAGGCGGCGCAGGGCCTGATTGTCGACCACCGCGCCACGGCTGGCGTTGACCAGCCAGGTGCCGGGACGCAGGGCGGCCAGGCGGGGCTCATCCAGCAGGTGGCGGGTAGGGTGTTCGCCGTCGCGGTTCAGCGGAGTGTGCAGGCTGATCACGTCGGCCTCGGCCAGCAGCCGTTCCAGCGAGACGAATTCGCCGTCCGGCTCGCGCGCCTGGCGCGGCGGATCGCAGACCAGCACTTTCCAGCCCAGCCCGCGCAGCACCTCCACCAGCCGCCCGCCGACCTGCCCGGCGCCGACCACCCCATAGGTGCGTTCGGCCAGGTCGGCGCCGCGCACCTCGGCCATCGCCAGCAGGCAGCCGAGCACGTAGTCCACCACCCCGCGGGCGTTGCAGCCGGGTGCGCTGGACCAGGCGATGCCGGCCTCGGCGAAGTAGTCGAGGTCGAGGTGGTCGGTGCCGATGGTGCAGGTGCCGACGAAGCGCACCGGCGAGCCGGCCAGCGCGGCGCGGCTGACCTCGGTGACCGAGCGCACCAGCAGCACGTCGACCTCGGCCAGCGCCGCGCGGTCGATGGCGCGCCCGGGCAAGCGGCGAATGGAGCCCTGGTCGGCGAAGAAGGCGTCGACCACGGGAATGTTTTCATCGGCGAGAATACGCATGCAGACCTCCGCGAACGAGGCTGCACACTCTAGCAGGCCGAGGGCTCGCGGTGTTGCCGAACGGCTCGCGAGGCGGACCTGCCAGCGCCATGCGCAAGCCTCGACGATCGCGTTTTTCCCAACCACGACCGCGAACGATGGCCAGCTACAAGGAACAGAACCGCGAATGCCTCGTCCGCCTCCTCGACCAGGCGGCGTACGCCAGGGAGCCCGTTCATCGAGCCGGTAGCTCGCTCCGCTCCGGCATGGCCGCCAGGCGCTGGCGCATTTCCTCGCTGGCGGCAGGCCCGGCCTGCACGGTGCATTGCTCCAGCGGTACCGTTCGGCCATCGGCGAGAGCCGCCATGAACGAGCGCACCGGCCGCCCGCTTGTTCGCTCGACGAGCTGCACGCTCTGCCCTTCCTCTGCGTAGTGGCGATTGCCCCAGGCGACGAAAGCCATGAGCACGACGCGAAAATCCTCGCCCTTGGCCGTGGGCACGTACTGATAGCGCAGCGGACGCTGGCTGTAGGGCTGGCGTTCGAGCAGGCCCGCCTCCACCAGCGCGTTCAGGCGCCGGGTAAGCATGTTCGGCGCGATATCCAGGCTGCGGGAAAATTCGTCGAAGCGGCGCAGGCCCTGTAGCGCATCGCGCATGATCAGGATGCTCCACCATTCGCCGACCCGTTCCAGGCTGCGGGCGATGGGGCATTCGGCATCGGCGAAGGTCTTGCGTTGCATGGTTCTTCCTTGGCGAGGCTCACAAAGTGCTGGTCCGCATGTTACTTTCATTATGATAGTTACGTCCACTGACTGCTATTCCATCGGAACAGAAGGACTCGGACCCTCATGAGCAAACGTATCGTCGTCACCGGCATGGGCGCGGTCAGCCCGCTGGGCTGCGGAGTCGAACCCATATGGCAACGCCTGCTGGCCGGGCAATCGGGCATCGCCACGCTCCCGGCGGAGCTGATCGGCGACCTGCCCATCAGCATCGGCGGCCAGGTTCCCGACCGCGCCCAGGACCCGCAGGCCGGCTTCGATCCCGACCTGCTGCTGGCCGCCAAGGAACAACGCAAGATGGACCGCTTTATCCTCTTCGCCCTGGCCGCCGCGCAAGAGGCCCTGGCGCAGGCCGGCTGGGCGCCGCAGAGCGCCGAGGCGCAGGAGCGCACGGCGACCGTCATCGCCTCCGGGGTGGGCGGCTTCCATGCCATCGCCGAAGCGGTGCGGACCACCGACGGCAAGGGACCGCGGCGCCTGTCGCCCTTCACCATCCCGTCCTTTCTCTGCAACATGGCGGCCGCCCATGTGTCGATCCGCCATGGCTTCAAGGGACCGCTGGGCGCCCCGGTGACCGCCTGCGCGGCGGGCGTGCAGGCCATCGGCGACGCGGCGCGGATGATCCGCGCGGGAGAGGTCGACGTGGCGCTCTGCGGCGGCGCGGAAGCGACTATCCACCGGGTGAGCCTGGCCGGCTTCGCCGCCGCGCGCGCCCTGTCCAGCGATTTCAACGACAGCCCCGAGCGCGCCTCGCGCCCCTTCGACCAGGCCCGCGACGGCTTCGTCATGGGCGAAGGCGCTGGCCTACTGGTCATCGAGGAACTGGAGCACGCCCTGGCGCGCGGCGCCAGGCCCATCGCCGAGCTGGTGGGCTACGGCACCAGCGCCGACGCCTACCACATGACCGCCGGGCCGGAAGATGGCAGCGGTGCCCGCCGGGCCATGCAGCAGGCGCTGCGCCAGGCCGGCGTGGAAGCGGCCGCGGTGCAACACCTGAATGCCCACGCCACCTCCACCCAAGTAGGCGACAAGGGCGAACTGGCCGCCATCAAGGCCGTGTTCGGCGCTGGCAGCGGGCTCGCCATCAGCGCGACCAAATCCGCCACCGGCCACCTCCTGGGCGCCGCCGGCGGCATCGAGGCTATCTTCACGGTCCTGGCACTGCGCGACCAGCTCGCCCCCGCCACACTCAACCTGGAAACGCCCGACACCGACGCCGAGGGCCTCGACCTGGTTCGCGGCGAAGCCCGGCGCTGGCCGATGGAACACGCGCTGTCCAATGGCTTCGGCTTCGGCGGGGTGAATGCCAGCCTGTTGTTCCGGCGTTGGGTGTAGGGTGGGCGACCCCTCTGCCAGTCGTTCCTGAGCACGCTGGCGGAGGGGAAGCCACTCATGTCGCATTGCCCCAGAGCGTGTGGGTTTTCCTATGCTGTAACTGCGTCGTGATGGTCTAGGCGCGATCTGGATTCGTGGGGCAATTGCTTGTGGAGTGGGCGTTCAATGACCGCTTTCGGCCAAGAGCGGACTTACCCTTTCGTTTAGATTGATCTGCCCAGCAGGGAGTCAGTAAGGAAATGGAATGATCGAAGGCCGCTGAACTGATCTTGCTTACTCAATCATGATGGCCATCGCCCTTGGACTTTATGTCAGTGCAAGCGGTGTAGTGCAGCGTGCTCTCGTGGGGAGCGTGACGAGCCAGCGTTAGCTGTCCTCCACGAGAAGCGGCTAGGGCTCGGAAGCTGCCGTTCGACCAAAGAAGACGAACTACCTAACAGAGTTTGCACCATGAGTTGCCCTCGGCAATGATCGGCAGGCTCTCGGGTCGAATAGCCGACCCAGATGTTTACCAGACTTAAGAGAGACGATACGGTAAACTCTCATGGGCGGGTGTAAGTCTGGTCTTTCCGTTAGTGCTGGCGGAACCCTTTCGGGCTCTATCGTGAGATGATGTCATGCCTTTGGTAGCTGATTATTATCGCGCTAGCGCTGTGAAATTCTCACTTTTTGAATACTTATGTTCTGCCAAGAAAAAACATTAAAAAATGGAAGCGTCCAATGATCTCGTTAAGACCTATGCGAGAAAGCGAATTCTCAGGTTATCTCGATTATTTTGTCCCTGCCTATGCATCTGAGATTTCATCCAGTCATAGGCTTTCGTACAGTGAATCTCTTGTGCAAGCCAAATTGGAAATAGCAGATGATTTACCTGACGGTATCAATACGGCTGGACAATTTTTGCTGTGCCTGTACGATCCGGCAGATGGCCCCGAAGAAGTCATAGGATATCTGTGGTACGAAGAGGATCTGTCCCTGCACTTGGCATTTATAAATGATTTCCACATTCTTCCCGTCCACCAGGGAAAAGGTCTCGCCAAGCAGGCCTTGGAGTCTTTGGAGCGGGAGCTTAAACTTCGAGGATTTCAACAGATAAAATTACGAGTAGCTGGCGACAACGAACGAGCCAAACATGTTTATGAAGGCAGTGGCTTTTGTGTGACCGGTATCAATATGAGCAAGCCGCTCGTTTAGTAGTGAGGTTGCTACCGTTCGCGTACTGGCGTTTGATTACAATGAGTTCGAGGTAATGATGCGAAATTGCCCATCAGAGTAAGCGCTATTGCCTGCACTTTGGCAGATATCTGAGTGTGCGGTGGAGCATACCACGCCTCGCTTCGCTGCACTGCTCTGCTCTGCTCTGCTCTGCTCTGCTCTGCGATAACTCTATGAGTCGCGGTAGGGTTTTGTGTAGACATGGATTTTTAGTTTTGGGTTGAACGTGTCCTTGGCTTGGCTTCACAAAACTCCTTGTGGCCTTTTCTGTCAGCGGCTGACGGCAGCCAGGGGGCGAAAGCAGCCGGTAATGAGCGATAGCTACCGGCCACAAGCGGGCAGTAGCCTCTGAGTGTTGAAAAGCGCTAACTTTCTACGCTCCCAACGAAACAGCGATATCTATCATTGCCAAGGGTAGATACACCAGTGTCAGTGGCGCGTAAAAGCGGCGAGAGCGAGAGAAGAACGCTGCCAGCGATACTGTGAACATGACCAAATCCAACGCACCCCATAGCTGGAGTGGTGAGGCGTTGAAGAACAGGATATTGGTCGTACTTCCTAATCCTAGATAAATGCAGATCGCCAATAGGGCAAAGCGTCCATCTTGTTCAAAGTAGACCTGAAGGCCATCGGCCTCGTCTTCGCTGCGACTTGGCAATATCAACGCCGCCGCACTAAACAGCGATAGTGACAGGCAGACCAAAAGCAGGAACTCGATGAACGAAAAGGCATTCTTTAAGGTGGGGAGGTCGTTTAGGGCCCACCAGAACTGCAGTTGGAACAGGAAAAGCACGAGTGCCCAAGCAAGTGCGACCCAGTCTGGCCGTGCCGTGCGGCGAATCCTGAAAACGGTCATGGCGCCCAACAGGACCCTGGTGATGGACAAGCCCAGAATCATCGAAAGCACGGTCGCCAGAATATGGAAGTTTTCCACGACTGCCCCCTTGCTTGGACTTCGCTCTCGCCTGCCGCGTGCTTCACACCGCAGCCTGCCAAATCCCGACTGATGACATTAGTAATAGACTACGCAACGCCACAGGTAAGATTCAGCCCAAATCGAGCGGCTGCTTCTGGCCGATTGCAGCCCCTGACGAGAGCCCCCAAGCCCCCTCGAAAGTCCGCACCCCGGTTTCAGACATCCGCCCCCTGCCCTATCCTCCCCCGCCACAACCCCAGGAGGCGCCATGCCGGTTTCGTTACCCTTCGAGCAAGTCGATGTCTTCTCCGAACAGCCCTTCAAAGGCAACGCCGTTGCCGTGGTGATTGGCGCCGACCGCCTGAGCAGCCAGCAGATGCTCGAGTTCGCCGCCTGGACCCAGTTGAGCGAGACGACCTTCCTGCTGCGGCCGACCGTTGCCGAAGCCGACTATCGCGTGAGGATCTTCACCCCGCTGCGGGAGTTGCCCTTTGCCGGGCATCCGACGCTGGGGAGCTGCCAGGTCTGGCTGAACCAGGGGGGCGGCAATGCTGCTGACGAGATCGTCCAGGAGTGTCTGGCGGGCCTGATCCGCATCCGCCGCAAGGGCGCCTTGCTGTCGTTCGCGGCGCCTCCCCTGCTTCGTGGCGGAGCGGTCGAAGACGAGGTGTTGCGACGGATCGAGAGCGGGCTTGGCCTGTCCCCGGGGCAGGTACTCGGCAGCCAATGGGTGGACAACGGACCCGGCTGGGTCGCCGTTCGGCTGGCCACGCGTGACGAGGTCCTGGCCATTCGCCCGGACTACGCGAAGCTCGACGGGCTCAACGTGGGCGTGGTCGCGCCCTGGCAAGGTCCCCAGGCGGAGGCGGATGTGGAAGTGCGCGCCTTCATGGGCGAGGAACTCAATGAAGACCCCGTTACCGGCAGCCTCAACGCGAGCCTGGCGCAATGGCTGATCGGCACGGGAGTCATGCCCGGGCGCTACACGGCGAGCCAGGGCACGGCCTTGGGTCGCCGGGGGCGGATAAGCGTCGAGCAGATCGGCGGCGATATCTGGATCGGCGGTGAGGTGCAGCCGGGCATGTCGGGGCAGGTCGTGTTCTGAGCGGGACGGCGTACCCTGTCCTTCCCCATTACCTGGCCGACCTGGATCGGCGTCCGGCATTGGACGGAAATGCCTGCCCATGACAACGGGGCCGCCTTCCCTCTGGAAGCACCCTCCTGCCCACCGGGCCCGCCCAGCCCCGGTGGCTCCGCCCTCCCCTCACCAGTTGTGCGTATAGCTCGCCGTCAGCACCGTGCCCGGCGCCGGCAGGTGGCTGGTGTTGTTGTTGTTGCGCAGCAACTGGCTGTAGAGCGGGTAGTAGTCGCGGTTGAACAGGTTCTGGATGCCCAGGCTCAACTGGTCGTCGGGGGTGATGCGGTACTGGCTGACCAGGTCGACCGTGGTGTAGGTGCTGACCTGGCGCCGGCCGAAGCTTTCCACGCCGTCGAGACGGTAGTCCTTGGAGTCGAAGAAGGTGGCCTGCAGGCGGTTGTTCCAGTCGGCATCCGGCTTGTATTGCAGGTAGGCGGTCAGCTTCAGCGGCGGCACGCGGTAGCCGGTCATGTCCTGCCAGTCCTTGCCGTCCGGCTTCTCGCGTCCGCGCATCCAGGTGGCGCTGCCGCCCGCGCCCCAGACTTCGTCGTCGCTGAGCCAGTCGGCGCTGGCCTCGACGCCGTAGATGCGCTCCTTGGTGCGGGTGAGGATCAGGCCGTTGTTGAAGCTCTGCACGTCGCCCAGCTTGGAGGTGGTGTAGAACAGCGCCAGGCTGCCCAGGGTGTTGCCGCCGATGGCGCCGCGCCAGCCGAGTTCGTAGTTGTTGGTCTTCACCGGTTCGAGGTTCGAGGAGCCGATATCGAAGCCACGGCGGGCGTTGCGCAGCTGGATGCCGACGTCGGGCAACTGGAAGCCCTGGCTGAAGGAGGCATAGATTTCCTGGCCAGCCACCGGCGAATAGACGATGCCGAGGTTCGACAGCACCGCGTCGTAGTCGAGGTCGCCGCCCTTGACGGTCACCGGCGAGGCGGCCTTGGACTCGGAGAGCGGGACGAAGTCGTCGAATTCGGCGGTGGAGTATTCGTAGCGCAGGCCGCCGTCGATCGACCAGTGTTCGTCGAAGCGATGCTGCAACTGGGCGAACGCGCCGGCGCTGCGGGTGCGTAGCGGCGGCATGTAGGTGAGCTTGCCGATCTTGTCGAAGACCAGCCCGCCGCTGGCGTCGTAGGCCGCCGGGTCGAACACGTCGAGCGGCATGTCGCTGCGTTCCTGGTTGTAGTCGCCGCCCCAGACCAGTTCGGTATTGCCGCTTTCGCCCAGCGGCGTGCGCAGGGTCAGGCGGCTGCCGAACACTTCGCTGTTCTGCATGATCTGGTCGACGTTGCCGCCGCGGGTGGAAACGGCGCGGGCGTCGAACGGGGTGAAGCGGGTGAAGTAGTCGCGGTAGTAGAGCTGCGCGGAGAGCCGGCTGCCGAGGATGTCGAGGTTCTCGTACTCGAGGTTCGCCAGGGTGTTGCGGATTCGGTTCTGCTCGTCCAGCTCCAGGCCCTTGATCGCGTTGGCCGGGACCGAGCCCGGCGGCAGCCTGGCGACCCTCGGGTCGGTGGCGTAGTCGGTGTCCTGGCGGGCGTCGTAGTGGCTGAGGGCGAGCTGCACGCGCTGGTTCTCGTCGATGCGCAGGCCGAGCTTGCCGCCGATGTTGTAGACGTTCGAGTCGAACAGGTCGCCCTGGCTGGGTTCCGGGGCGATGCGGTCGCCATGGGCGTCGTAGGAAGCGCCGACGTGGCGGGTGCCGAAGTCGAACGAATAGTCGAGCGCCCCCAGGGAGCCGGCGAAGTATTGCTGGAACTGGCCGCCGAGGCCATCGCTGCCCAGCCGGGTCAGCGGCGAGGTGGCGCTGAGGCGGGTTTCTGCGCGGTTCTCGCCGCCGGCCGGACGGGTGGTGATGGAGATGATCCCGCCGGTGGCGCCGCTGCCGTAGATGGCGCTGCTGCCACGGATCACCTCAATCCGCTCGATCAGCGCCGGGTCGATGTTGGCCAGGTTGCGCGAGGAGTCGCGGTTGGTGTTCAGCGGCACGCCGTCGACCATCACCAGCATGCTGCGCCCGCGCAGGGTCTGGCCGTATTCGGTGATGGTGCGGCTGGAATCGGACATCCCCGGCACCGCCTTGGCCAGCACCGTGGCCAGGCTGTCGGAGCCCTGGCGCAGCTCCTCCAGTTGGGCATGCTCGATGACGGTGGACTGGCGCGTGGCGGAGACCAGGTCGCTGCTGGTGCGCGAGGCGGTGATTTCCATCTGCTCCATGTCCAGCGGTTCGCTGCGGGCATGCGTAGCGGGCACGGCGGCTTCGCTGGCCGGAACGACGATGAAGGTATGTTCGTCCCTGGCCTGCGCCTTCAGGCCGCTGTCCCTGAGCAACTGGCGCAATGCCTCTTCGGGGGTGAAACGCCCCTTCAGCGCGGGCGCCTGGCGGCCGGCGCCGAGATCGCCGGCGAAGAGGATCTGTACCGAGGATTGTTGCGCGAGGGCGTTGATCGCCTGGCCGAGCGGCGCGGCGGGCAGATCCACGTCGAGCTTTTCCTGGCCCTGGGCCGACACCGCCAGGAGCAGGCTGCTGGCGAGCAATGAAGGACGCAGGTGGCGACTGCGGAGGGAAAAATGCACGTCTCGATTTCCTATGCAGGTTGGCTTTTCCTGGATAGCCGCCACGGCGCGCGGGAAACCCTACCTGCGTCCGAGAATTATTTTCGCGTCGATTTGCGTTGGATCTCGACGCTGCCGTCCTCCTGCCGCGACACGGCCACGGGAAGGATGCTCGGCAGCAGGTCGAGCAGCCGGTCGACGTTGTGCGCGGCGAAGACGCCGGTCAGCCGGAGGGAGGCCAGGCTGGGGTCGTCCAGGAGAATGGGCGCCTTGCGGTAATGGCGCAGCAGCGCGACGGCTTCGCCCAGGGGCGTGCGCTCGAAGACCAGGCGGTCGTCTTTCCAGGCCATCGCCGTGGCGGCATCGACCTTGGCCAGCGGCATCAGTTGCCCGCCAATGGCATCGACCTGCTGGCCCGGCAGGAGCACGACTGGCGCTTGCGCCGTAGCCGAGGTGCCGACCTCCACCCGGCCACGCTCCAGGGTCACGCGGACGTCGTCGTCCAGGCGGCGCACGTTGAACCGGGTGCCGAGCACGCGGACGTCGGTCGACCCCGCGGACACCACGAAGGGCCGATAGCGCGCCGGGGATACCTCGAAAAGCACCTGCCCCGCGCGCAACGCGACCCGGCGGCTGAGCGGGTGCCAACTGACCTCGATCTGGCTGCCGCTGTCGAGCAGGAGCTGGCTGCCGTCGGCCAGGGTCACGTCGCGCCGCTCACCGATGGCGGTGGCGAAGCGCTCGCGCTTGTAGGCCGGGTCCAGCCAGGTCAGGGCGCCGATGGCCAGCGCCAGCAATAGCGCGACGCCGGCCGCCTTGCTTGCCTTGCGCGATTTCGGCCGGGAGGGCGGCAGCGGAAACAGGTCCTTCAGCGCGTCGCGATGGCGCTCCAGGGCGTCGTCCAGCGGAACCTGCCCATTCCGTTTCGAGGGCTGGGTCATGGCCGTGCCTCGCCGCGGCCGAGCCGTTCCCGGCAGGCCGCCAGTCCGAGGCGCAGGTGCTTTTCCACGGTCTTGACGGAAATGCCGAGGCGGTCGGCGACTTGCGCCTGGGGAATTTCGTGGATCTTGTGCATGACGAAAACGGCCTGGCAGCGAGGAGGAAGCGTGGCGATGGCGTCGACCAGTGCCTGGAACTCGCGCTCGGCCTCGTGGCGACCCATGGGCGTCGCCGCCATGCAGGCGACTTCCGGTAGCTCGGCGACGGCTTCCACCCAGGCGGTTCGACGACGGTCGCTACGATAGCGGCTCACGGCGGCGTCGTGGGAGATTTTCCGCAGCAGGGCCAGGTGTGTGTGCACGTCCTCCTTCTCGTCGCGTTCGAGCAACTGCACGCACACGTCGTGCACCACTTCGCGCGCCATGCCCCGGTCGCCGAAGCGCCGGCGAACATGGTCGACCAGTTCCTCGTAGTGACGAACCAGTGTGGACAGCAGCGTCGGCTTGGCGGGATCGAACGGCACGATGCACCCAGGAAAGGAGCCTGGCTCCGAAGAATGGGGGTCGAGTGTAAATGAGAAACAGTCGCAGATGAAAGACCGGTCATCGTCAGGGATTGCCTGGGCTGGCGTGCGTAGCGGGCGGGTGGCTTTCACCCGCCCGCGCAACTGCCGAGCCAGGGCGGAGAGGGATCCCCTTTTCTCCCCGCTACTCAACCCCCCGGCCTTGCCGGGGGGCACCGCCTCCGTCGGTTATCGGTGTCTGCGTGCGTATTCCGCCTCGAACAGCGACAGGGCGTCGCTGAGCAACGACAGCAGGGAACCGGTGATGCGGCAGATGCTTTCGCCGGGCTCTTCGGTTTCGTCGAGCAGGTCGAGGACGCTCAGCGTTCCGATCGCCGACTCCAGCCGGCGGCGGGCGGTGTCGAACAGGTCTTCGCTGGCTGCGCTGCTGTCCAGGTAGAGGGTGGCGCAGCCGGAGTGCTGGTTGCATTGCGAGGTGCGTCGCAGGGGGATGAAGGTGGAAGGGGACTGTGCGGTTATTGCGGGATTCGACGTATCATCGGCCTTAGCCATGGGTCAGCTCCTATCGTTAAGCTGGTCTCTGGTTAGCGGGTCGTAGGTGTTCCTGCACCTGCGGCCCGCGTCTTTTCTGCCCCCAAGAAAACAGATGGACTTGGCGACCCCTCCATCTTCCTCCTACTGGTTTTTTATCCAATTCCTGGGCGTCTGAGAGAGGCTGCGGAAAAGTCTGGGGGAGATGTCCGGCGTTTCCAGGGCATGTCATCCGCCGCTGTCACGGGTATGTGGCGGATAACCGCCAGGCGGTTATCCGCCCTACGGGGTCGGGCCTCAAGCGGGCAGCGCGGGGGCGTTTGCCTGCGCGTAGCGCGGTGGTGGGGCGAATGACGCCATGGGCGTTATCCGCCGCTGCCATGGGTAATCGGCGGATAACCGCTAGGCGGTTATTCGCCCTACGGGGCTGGGCAACCGGCACGACCCTGCTGACCCTTCCTGACCACCCCGTCAACCCGTAAACTACGCGGTTCCCCTGCCCAGACAAGGACTGCCGTGAACAGCCCCGCCCTGCCCCTTTCCCGTGGCTTGCGCATCCGCGCCGAACTCAAGGAACTGCTGACCCTCGCCGCGCCGATCATGATCGCGCAACTGGCGACCACCGCCATGGGCTTCGTCGACGCGGTGATGGCCGGGCGCGCCAGTCCGCACGACCTGGCAGCGGTGGCGCTGGGCAACTCGATCTGGATCCCGATGTTCCTGCTGATGACCGGCACCCTGCTCGCCACCACGGCCAAGGTCGCCCAGCGCCATGGCGCCGGCGACCAGCCCGGCACCGGGCCGCTGGTGCGCCAGGCGCTGTGGCTGGCGCTGCTGATCGGACCGCTGTCGGGGGCGGTGCTGTGGTGGTTGTCGGAGCCGATCCTCGGCTTGATGAAAGTGCGCCCGGAACTGATCGGGCCGAGCCTGCTGTACCTCAAGGGCATCGCCCTGGGCTTCCCGGCGGCGGCGCTGTATCACGTACTGCGTTGCTACACCAACGGCCTGGGACGGACCCGGCCGAGCATGGTGCTGGGGATCGGCGGGCTGCTGCTGAACATCCCGATCAACTACGCGCTGATCTACGGCCACTTCGGCATGCCGAAGATGGGTGGCCCCGGCTGCGGCTGGGCCACCGGCTCGGTGATGTGGTTCATGTTCCTCGGCATGCTGTTCTGGGTGAACAAGGCCTCGATCTACCGCGCCAGCCAGTTGTTCTCGCGCTGGGAGTGGCCGGATCGCGCGACCATCGGCCCGCTGGTGGCGGTCGGCCTGCCGATCGGCATCGCGGTGTTCGCCGAGTCGAGCATCTTCTCGGTGATCGCCCTGCTGATCGGCGGGCTCGACGAGAACGTGGTGGCCGGCCACCAGATCGCCCTGAACTTCAGCGCGCTGGTGTTCATGATTCCCTATTCGCTGGGGATGGCGGTGACCGTGCGGGTCGGCCACAACCTCGGCGCCGGCCTGCCGCGCGACGCGCGCTTCGCCGCCGGCGTGGGGATGGCCGCGGCGCTGGGCTACGCCTGCGTCTCGGCGAGCCTGATGCTGTTGCTGCGCGAGCAGATCGCCGCGATGTATTCGCCGGACCCGGCGGTGATCGCCATCGCCGCCTCGCTGATCGTGTTCTCCGCGCTGTTCCAGTTCTCCGACGCCCTGCAGGTCACCGCCGCCGGGGCCCTGCGCGGCTACCAGGACACCCGGGTGACGATGATCATGACCCTGTTCGCCTACTGGGGCATCGGCCTGCCGGTGGGCTACAGCCTCGGCCTCACCGACTGGATCCAGGAACCCACCGGACCGCGCGGCCTGTGGCAGGGCCTGGTGGTGGGCCTGACCGGCGCGGCGATCATGCTCTGCATCCGCCTGGCGCGCAGCGCGCGGCGCTTCATCCGCCAGCACGAGCGCCTGCAGCGGGAGGACGCGGCGGCCGCCTCAGTCCTTGGCCGGTAGCGCCGGGGCGGCGCCACGCGACTTGACGCTGAGGGTAGTGCCGACCGAGGCGAGGATGATCGCGCCGATGGCCAGCCATTGGGTCGGGCTCAGCCGCTCGCCGAGGAACAGCAGCCCGGAGAGCGCGCCGAAGGCCGGCTCGATGCTCATCAGGGTGCCGAAGGTGCGCGCCGGCAGGCGGGTCAGCGCGACCATTTCCAGGGTGTAGGGCAAGGCCGTGGAGAGCACCGCGACGCCCAGCGCCAACGGGATCAGCGCCGGGTCGAGGAGGTCGGCGCCGGCGTGGGCGACGCCGATCGGCACAACCAGGATCGCCGCCACCAGCACCCCCAGCGCGGCGCCCTGGGCGCCATGGTCGGCGCCGGCGCGCTGGCCGAAGAGGATGTACAGCGCCCAGCACACGCCGGCGCCGAGGGCATAGGCGGCGCCGACCAGGTCGAGCGGCTCGGCGCTGTTGCCCAGCGGCAGCAACAGCCAGATGCCGAACACCGCCAGGCCGATCCAGAGGAAGTCCAGCAGGCGCCGCGAGGAGAGGATCGCCACCAGCAGCGGCCCGGTGAACTCCAGAGCCACCGCGATGCCCAGCGGCACGGTGCGCACCGAGAGATAGAACAGCAGGTTCATGCCGCCCAGGGCGATGCCATAGACCACCACCGAGCGCAGCGATTGCAGGCTCAGGCGCTTGCGCCAGGGACGCAGGAGCAGCAGCAGGATCAGCGCGGCGAAGAACAGCCGCAGGGCCGTGGTGCCCTGGGCGCCGACCAGGGGGAACATGCTTTTCGCCAGGGAGGCGCCGCTCTGGATCGAGGCCATGGCGATCAATAGCAGGCCGACCGGCAACAGCGTTCCGGCGAGGCCGCGGGAGGTGGAGGTCATGGAAGAGGTCCGGCAGTGGGAAGCAGCCCGATGGACTGCGGGAAACGGGATGTGCACTATAATGCGCAAAACCGCGACAGTGAGCAATATATTGCCCAGCCCTACCGAACGCCCCAGCGTCCTCGAACATGTCTCCGGCAACGTCCGCCGCCTGCGCCTGCAAGCCGGCCTCAGCCAGGAAGCGCTGGCCCGCGCGGCCAGTGTCAGCCGGCGGATGCTGGTGGGCATCGAGAGCGGCGACGTCAATGTCAGCCTGTCGACCCTCGACCGTATCGCCGCCGCCCTCGGCGTGCTGTTCCCCGACCTGGTCCAGGCACCGGCCACCGACCGCTCGCGGATCAATGCGGTGGCCTGGGTCGGCCACCACCCCGAGAGCCGCGCCACCCTCCTCGCCAGCGCACCGGCGCGGCGCGAGGTGGAACTCTGGGCCTGGTCGCTGGGACCGGGCGAGCGCTACGTATCGGAACCCGACGCCGCCGGCTGGCGGGAGATGGTTCTGGTCATCGAAGGTCGCCTGCGCCTGGAACTGGCCGACGGCGAACGGCGCATCGAGGCCGGCGACTTCCATGCCTTCGCCAGCGACCAGCCGTACGCCTACGTCAACGACGGCGACGAGGTGGTGCGTTTCACCCGCAACGTGGTGAGCTAGGCTCTAGCCTCGAGCCAGCCTTCCAGAGGAGACCGCGATGAGCGCACGCGTACGCCCCTTCCTGATGTTCCAGGGGGTCCAGGCCGAGGCGGCCATGAACTTCTACCTGTCGCTGTTCGACGACGCCGAGATCCTCCAGATCCAGCGCTACGGCGCCGAGGGGCCGGGCCCGGAGGGCTCGGTGCTGAAGGCGCTGTTCCGCCTCGGCGACCAGAGCGTGCATTGCATCGACAGCCATGTGCGGCACGCCTTCGATTTCACCCCGGCGTTCTCCTTCTTCGTCGACTGCGAGAGCAACGCGCAGATCGAGCGCCTGGCCGAAGCCCTGGGCGACGGCGGCAAGGCCCTGATGCCGCTCGGCGACTACGGCTTCAGCCAGCGTTTCGCCTGGCTGGCCGACCGCTTCGGGGTGTCCTGGCAGCTCAACCTGGCCTGAGCCCGGCAGTTGCCGTCAGGCTTCCTGGAGGACTTCCTGGCACACATCGACCCACTGCGCATCCACCAGCTCGGCCATCCGTTGCGGGGCGATGCGGACCGCGCTGTGCACCGCCCCGGCGGCCGGCAGCACTTCGTCGAAGGCTTGCAGCGAGACGTCGCAGTACACCGCCAGCGGCGTCGCCAGGCCGAACGGGCAGACTCCGCCGACCGGGTGCCCGGTCAGCTCGACCACGTCCTCGGCGCCGAGCATCTTCGCCTTGCCGCCGAAGGCGGCCTTGATCTTGCGGTTGTCCAGCCGCGCGTCGCCGCGCGCCACTACCAGTACGGTGCGCTCGCCGACCCGCAGCGACAGGGTCTTGGCGATCCGCCCCGGCTCCACGCCATGGGCCTCGGCGGCCAGGGCGACGGTGGCGGTGCTGGTTTCCAGCTCGATGATGCGCAGGTCCGGGGCTTTCTCGGCGAAGAACCGCCGGACGGATTCGAGGCTCATGGGGTGGGCTCCTTGGCGAAAACCCACGAACTTATGCAAGCGCGCCGAGGCTGTCCAGCGCCGCGCGCTCAGGCGAAGCGCACGCAGTAGATCGGCGGCAGGTTGGCGGAGAGCTGCTGCCAGTCCTCCCCGCCGTTCTCGCTGAGCCACAGGCCGCCGGTGGTCGAGCCCATGGCCAGGCGCTCGCCGCTGGGGTCGATGTCCAGGCCGTGGCGGTAGACCAGGTCGTAGGCCGGGCCGTCGGGCAGGCCGCGCTCGAGGGTCTCGAAGCTGCGGCCGCCGTCGCGGGTGCGGGTGACCACGAAACGGGCGTCCCTGGGAATGCGGCATTCGTCCTTGGTCGCCGGGACGAACCAGGCCGTGTCCGGCTGCCGCGGATGCACGGCGACGGCGAAACCGAAGCTGGACGGCTCGGCGACCACGCCCTGCCAATGCAGGCCGCCGTCGCGGGAACGGAAGATGCCGTTGTGGTGCTGCACCCAGAGGAACTCCGGGCGCGCCTGGCACTGCACCAGGCGGTGCGGGTCCTGGATCGCCGCCTCCTCGCTCTGCTCCGGCGGCATGTAGTCGGCGCGCATGCCTTTGGTGGTGCAGGTCCAGCTGCGGCCGTCGTCGTGGCTCTGCCAGACGCCGCCGCAGGACACCGCGACGGTGAGGTGGCGACTGTCGCGTGGGTCGACGCAGATGGAATGGATGCCGGGATGGTCGTAGCCGCCGCCGAACCACTGGGCGCGCTCGGGTCGTTCCCAGAGTTCGCGGTTGAGGCGCCAGCTGGCGCCACGGTCGTCGGAGCGGAACAGGCCGCCGGGGATGGTCCCGGCCCACAGCGTGCCGGGCCGGTCGGCGCCGCCTGGCTCGAGGATCCACAACTGCTGTAGCGACCAGGGTGGCTCCGCCGCCTGGCCTTCCAGCGGTTCGGCCGCTGGCGGCTGCGGCGGATAGACCGGCACCGCGCATTCCATCCAGTCCGTCGCGCCGGCGTCGCGACGCCACAGCTTGACGCCGAAATGGCCGAGGTTCAGCGCCGCGTAGAGCGCGCCGTCGCGCGGGTCGGCGAGGAGCATGCTCAGCGGCTCGCCGAGGAAGTGGCTGGCCATCGGCAGCCACTGGCCCGCCGCGTTGCGCCGCAGCTCGAACAGGCCCTTGCGGGTGCCGACATAGAGTCGCTCGCTCACCGGATGTCCTCCTCTGTTGGTCAACCGCCGCTCAGCGCCTGCACCACGTAGATCTCGCTATCGTCTTGGAGCGGATCGCCCAATCCCCGGCGATCGCGGACCTGCACGCCATCGACGAACAGCGCCACATGCCGGCGCAGACTGCCCTGGTCGTCGAGCAGGTAGCCGCGCAAGCGCGGCTCGCGGGCGAAGGCCGCCTGCAAGGCGGCGGCGACGGTGGCGGCGCCGACGTCCAGCGCGGGCATGGCGACATGCCGCTGGATGGCCGGGGCGAAGACGATACGGGGCATGCCGAGGCTCGCGGAAATGGTTCTGCTGGAACAGTGTAGAAGCCCTGCAGGCCACGGCTGGCGCGGCCCGCCCAGCGGTCGGCACACTCCGCAGCGACGCTCGTCGGCCATCCCGGCCGCTCGGCGCGGGCCTCCTATACTGCCCCGGCCAGCGAAAAAACCGCCGTCGCCTGTCGATCCGCCGGCCTGCCGTTCGACCAGTTCGGGAGGCGGGCCAGAACGGACCGTCATTGCGCAGAACAACAAGGAGAACGCAGATGAGATTCATGGTGATCGTCAAGGCCACCCAGGCTTCCGAAGCCGGCGAGATGCCCAGCGAGGAACTGCTCGCGGCGATGGGCCGCTACAACGAGGAACTGGTCAAGGCCGGGGTGATGCTCGCCGGCGAAGGGCTACAGCCCAGCGCCAAGGGCGCCCGGGTGCGTTTCTCCGGCAACGCGCGGACGGTGATCGACGGCCCCTTCGCCGAGACCCGCGAGCTGATCGCCGGTTTCTGGATGTTCCAGGTGGCCTCCCTGGAAGAGGCCATCGAGTGGGTCAAGCGATGCCCGAACCCATTCGACGGCGAATCCGAGATCGAGATCCGCCAGGTCTTCGAGGCCGAGGACTTCGGCGAGGAGTTCACCCCGGAACTGCGCGAGCGCGAGGAGCGCCTGCGCGCCGAGCTGGAAAAACGCAACTGAACCGCCCCGCACTCCGCCAAGAACGAGGAAAGCGCCATGCAAATCGTCCCCTACCTGATCTTCAACGGTAATTGCCGGGAGGCCTTCAGCTGCTACCACCAGCACCTGGGCGGCACCCTGGAGGCCATGCTGCCGTTCGGCGACAGCCCCGAGTGCGGCGACATCCCGGCCGACTGGAAAGACAAGATCATGCACGCACGGCTGGTGGTCGGCAGCTTCGCCCTGATGGCCTCGGACAATCACCCGGCCTATCCCTACGAAGGCATCAAGGGCTGTTCCATCAGCCTCAACGTCGACAGCAAGGCCGAGGCCGAGCGCCTGTTCAACGCCCTCGCCGAGGGCGGCTCGGTCCAGATGCCGCTGGGCCCGACCTTCTGGGCGGCGAGCTTCGGCATGTTCACCGACCGCTTCGGCGTGGCCTGGATGGTCAACTGCGAGCAGGACCGGTAGCGTCCGCTACGCGGGCCCGCCGCCAGGTGAATCGGCGGCGGGCCCGCGTTCCGCTGTGCGCGAGTCGCGATCGATAGACGCACTGCCGCGATAATTTAAGTTGCATTTTAAAACCAAAATTCCTAGCCTCCGCCTTAGTTTCATATTGAAACCTTACGGAGCGCTTCGCATGCCATCCTCGCCATCCTCCCTCCCCTCCGCGCTGGTGCTGCTGTTCGCCGTCGCCTGCGGTCTCAGCGTGGCCAACGTCTATTACGCCCAGCCGCTGCTGGACGTCCTCGGTGCCGAGTTCGCCATCGGCCAGGCCGGGGTCGGCCTGCTGTTCGGCGCGACCCAGGCCGGTTGCGCCCTGGCGCTGCTGCTGGTGGTGCCGCTGGGCGACCTGCTGGAGCGGCGCCGGCTGATGTTCGTCCAGCTCCTGCTGCTGGTGCTGTCGCTGCTGCTGGTGGGCTTCGCCGGCGATACCCTCGGCCTGGCGCTGGGGCTGCTCGGACTGGGCCTGCTCGGCACCGCCATGACCCAGGGACTGCTGGCCTACGCCGCGGCGCTGGCGGCGCCTGGCGAGCGCGGGCGGGTGGTCGGCGCGGCGCAGGGCGGCGTGGTGATCGGCCTGCTGCTGGCGCGCAGCCTGGCCGGGCTGCTCGCCGACCTCGGCGGCTGGCGCAGCGTCTACCTGGTCTCGGCAGCGAGCATGGGCGGGCTTGGCCTGCTGCTCTGGCGGGTACTGCCGGCGGCGCCGAGCAACGAACTGGGGCTGTCCTACCGGCAGCTGCTCGGCTCGATGTTCGGCCTGCTGGCGAGCCAGCGCGTGCTGCAGGTGCGCGGCCTGCTCGGGCTGTTGATGTTCGCCGCCTTCGGGGTGTTCTGGAGCAGCCTGGTATTGCTGCTCGGCGCGCCGCCGTATTCGCTGTCGCACAGCGCCATCGGCGCCTTCGGCCTGGTCGGCGCGCTCGGCGCGCTGGGCGCGGCGCGGGCCGGCAGCCTGGCCGATCGCGGCCACGCCCAGGCGCTCAGCGGCGGCGCCCTGCTGCTGTTGCTGCTGTCCTGGCTGCCGCTCGCCCTCGGCGCGCATTCGCTGGCGGCGCTGATTCTCGGCGTGCTGCTGCTCGATCTCGCCGGCCAGGCGATCCATGTGCTCAACCAGAGCCTGGTCTTCGCCATCGACCCGCGCGCCCACAGCCGCCTGGTGGGTTGCTACATGCTGTTCTACGCCGCCGGCAGCGGCCTCGGCGCCAGCGCCGGCACCGCCATGTACGCCTGGGCCGGCTGGGACGCGGTGAGCCTGCTCGGCGCGGCGATCAGCCTGGCGGCCCTGGCGTTCTGGTGGTTCACCCGCGGCGTTGGCGGCGAAGCGCGGACGGCCTGCGCCAACGGCGCCTGAGCCGGCCTCAATCGAGTTCGCGCAGGCGCTGCTCGATGAAGCGCCGCTCCGGCTCCTGGCGCGCCAGGGCCAGCGCCGCGCGGTAGGCCTCGCGGGCCTCGCGGCGGCGACCGAGACGGCGGCAGAAGTCGGCGCGCGCCGAGTGCGCCAGGTGGTAATCGGCCAGTTCACCCCGCGCCAGCAACGCATCGACCGCGGCCAGCCCGACCTCGACGCCATCGCACATGGCCAAGGCCACGGCGCGGTTGAGTTCGATCACCGGCGATGGCGCCAGGCGCAGTAGCGCGTCGTAGAGGGCGACGATCCGTGCCCAGTCGGTGTCCTCGGCGCGCGGCGCCTGGGCGTGCACCGCGACGATGGCCGCCTGCAGGGTGTAGGCCCCGAAACGGCGGCTGGCCAGGGCCCGCTCGACCAGGCCGAGCCCCTCGACGATCAGTCCACGATCCCACAGCGCGCGGTCCTGCTCGTCGAGCCGCACCAGTTCGCCGCTGGCCGAGGTCCGCGCCTGGCGCCGCGAGTCGTGCAGCAACATCAGGGCGAGCAGGCCGAGGGCCTCGGGGTCGGGCAGCAGTTCGACCAGCAGGCGGCCGACGCGGATCGCCTCGCCGCTGAGATCGGCGCGGGTCAGGCTGGTGCCGGTGGAAGCCGAGTAGCCCTCGTTGAACACCAGGTAGATCACTTGCAGGACGTTGCCCAGCCGCTCGGGGAGTTCCTCCAGGGTCGGTACCTGGTAGGGAATCCGGGCCTCGCGGATCTTGTTCTTGGCCCGCACGATGCGTTGGGCGATGGCGCTGGGCGCGGCGAGGAAGGCGCGGGCTATCTCCTCGGTGCGCAGGTCGCAGACCTCGCGCAGGGTCAGCGCCACCTGTGCCTCGGGGGTCAGCGCCGGGTGGCAGCAGGTGAAGATCAGGCGTAGCCGGTCGTCTTCCACCGCATCGCCCTCCTCCGCCGGCGCCTCGGCCTGCTCTTCCAGTTGCTCGGCGAGCAGTCGCTGCGAGGCGTCGAAGCGCGCTCGCCGGCGCAGGTTGTCGATGGCCTTGAAGCGCCCGGCGGAAACCAGCCAGGCGCGCGGGTTGCGCGGGATACCGTCGCGCGGCCACTGCTCGACGGCGGCGATGAAGGCGTCGTGCAAGGCTTCCTCGGCCAGCTCGAAATCGCCGAGCAGGCGGATCAGGGTCGCCAGCACGCGCCGCGACTCCTCGCGGTACAGTGCCTCGATGCGGCTGCGCAACGGCTCGCCGTGCTCCCTCAATGGCTGGCCTGCGCGTGGCAGCAGGCGCTTTTCGGCGCCTCGTCGTAGCGGTCGTGGTGACGCAGCCAGTCCATGATCGCGTCCTCGTTGCGCCCCTTGGGCGTCAGGTCGAGGAAGTTGTAGGTGGTGAGCAGGATGTCGAGGCCGCGCGCATAGGCCGAATAGGTGTGGAACACCTCGCCCGCCGGATTGCGCAGGAACACGCTGGCACCCGGCATTTCCTCGCCGGCGTCGGGGGTCGGCTGGTAGTTGTAGTCGACGCTGCCGGCGGCCAGTTGCGCCTTGTCGAAGGACACCCCGAAGTCACGGTTGAAATCGCTGCCGTACGAGGAGTACCAGTCGAAACGCCAGCCCATGCGCCGGCGGAACGCCTGGAACTCCTCCAGGGGCGCGCGCGATACCGCCACCAGGCTGACGTCGTGGTGCGCCAGGTGCCGGTTGGCGCCGTCGATGTGGTCGGCGAGGAACGAACAGCCGACGCAGCCTTCGCTCCAGCCCGGCGCGAACATGAAGTGGTAGACGATTAGCTGGCTATTGCCGCCGAACAACTCGGCCAGCGAACGCTCGCCGCGCTCGCCCTGGAAGCGGTAGTCCTTGTCCACCCTGACCCAGGGCAGTTCGCGTCGTTCGGCGGCGACCTGGTCGCGCAGGCGGGTGAGTTGCTTTTCCCGCGCCAGCAGACGGCGACGGGCGTCCAGCCATTGTTCCCGGTTGCTCACCGGGTGGTCCTGCAAAGAAGGATTCATTGCCGATTCTCCACGGAAATTCTCGGTTTTCCAGCCTGCCCGGGGTCGTTCCGCCAGCGGCGCCGGCGCCCGGTCGCCAGGGCGAAGCCGGCCAGCGAAGCGCCGCCGGCGCACAGCAGGGACAGGGATGCGATGCACAGGGGGCACATGCTTCACCTCCGGCGCCGGGCGCCCTCACTCCCATTCCTTGACCGGTCGCACTTCGACGCAGCCGAGCCGTCCCGGCGGAATCTTCGCGGCGATCTGCAGGGCCTGGTTGAGGTCGCGCGCCTCGATCAGGTAGAAACCGCCGAGTTGCTCCTTGGTCTCGGCGAACGGCCCGTCGGTCATCGCCAGCCGCCCGCCCTGGTGGCGCAGGGTGGTGGCGGTCTGCACCGACTGCAGGGCGTGCGAGGCGATGTAGTGGCCGGCCTTGCCCAACTGGTCGGAGTAGGTCATGCACTCGTCGACGATGGCGGCAAGCTCCTCGGCCGGCACGGCGGCCAGCTTCGCTTCGTCGAAATAGATCAGGCAGAGGTATTTCATGGCGGTGGGCTCCTGGTGCGGATCGACGATCCGTTCGTTCGGTAGTCGCCCGGCGAGGGCGCCTTTCGACAGCGGCGGGGAAAAAAGCCCGCGGCGCGGACGAACGGTCGGCGCTCGCCGTGGAACGCCGCCGACCGCAGCACAAGCCTAGACCCGCCCGGCCACCGGGCGCGGGCCGTCGGTCAGGGCTGGCGCGGTGCGTAGGGATTCAGGCGGGGATCGCGCAGCGGGCTTTCCCGGGTCGGCCCGGGATCGTCCTGGCGCAGGCGGAGACTGCCGTTGCCGATCTTCAAGCCGTCCTTGGTCGTCGCCTCCCCGTCGGCGCTGGCCGCGTCGCTGCCCGGCAGGTCCGGCTCGGCGGCCTCCGGTTGCGGCTGTGGCGCGCTGCCCATGGGCAACGGCGCGACCGGCGGCGCGGCGGGCAAGGCTGCCGGCAGCTCGTCCGGCAGGGGCGCGGCGAGGGTCGGTTGGCCCAGGCCGGCGAGCACCATGGCCAGGAGCAGGAAAAGCACACGCGACATGACAAAGCCTCGATAGGCCTCGGGACTTCCACCATAGCCGCGCAACGGCCCCGGCGAGCGAAGTACGGACCAGCGGCATCGCGCATTGGAAAAAGGGAATTCCTGGAATTGTTCGATAGGACCCTGGCCACCTCCGTCAGCTGTCAATCGACTTTTCGAACAACGCGCCCGCCCCCTATTAGAACAGCGCAAAAAAACTCGATCAAAAGTACAGCCTGAGCATGAGGTCGCGGATATAACCTGAAATCGAATTGCGCCCCGGCGTAGTTGCTCCGGTAACACTTCGCAGACGCAGGAGTCGAACGCCACCGAAAAGAAGATAGCACTTGCCAGAGAAACTTCCGCAGGACCCAACGAACATCCCGGCACGCACTCGCCTCGCCATCTTTCTTCCATTCAAAGACCCGCCCACATGTAAATGAGTGGAGTAGCCAATGACGCTATTGGATATCGAAAAGCTGCTGGACATGACTCACCACATGTCGGTGCACATTCCCATCGAACTGATCATTTCCTGGGAGCAGAGCGAAGAGGCCTGGAGTGTGAAAGACAACTGTCTCAACTTCGTCTATGTCAATCGTCGCTATACCGAACTGATCACCCCGCGGTTCGGCCAGAAGAACTCCCTGCTGTCCCCCTTCAGTGCCAGCATCGAAGAGCACGACAAGCTGGTCATCCAGACCGGCAAGCGCATCGAGGCCCTGGCGCTGCTCAGGCCGGACGACCATCCGGCGCCCTGCTGCCTGTACTTCGAGCGCATGCCGCTGTATGACCGGCGCGGCAACCGCATCGGGGTGATCGCCCATGCCAAGACCCTGACCTCGGTCGCCCCGCGCGGCTTCATCGCCACCGACGGCATCGGTACCTTCACCTTCACGCCCCCCTCGGAGTTGTTCACCTCGCGCGAATGGGACGTGATCTACCTGCTGCTTTCCGGTCTCTCGGAAAAAGAAATAGCCGAACAGATCAGCCGCTCCCTGAGTACCGTCAAGTTTCACAAGAGCAACATCTTCCAGAAGGTCGGTTGCAGTTGCATCGGCGCCTTCAAGGCACTCGCCCGGCAAAAGAAGTGGAACTTCTATATCCCGCCGACCTTCGCCAGCGCCAAGTACATCATCAATCACTAGTCGCGCCTCGCGAGAGCCTTCGGCGTGCCGGGCGACGCTTTTGCCGGCAAAACCGAGCGGTTCGAATGGACAAGGACAACAGCATGTCTCGAAACAATCCTTCGCGTCATTCAATACTCGTCACTTCCAACATAAACGCGGCCAATGATGCGAATCGTCTTTCCGAGCTTTGTCGACAACTGGAAATACGCGGCTATCGGCTCTTCCAGGCGCCAAGCCGCAAGGTCGCCCTGGATTTTCTCGGCAACGCCGCGCACCCCGCCGGCATCCTCCTGCTCGTCGCGGAGCCGACAGGCGAGAACGAGGCCGCACAATTGTCGGCCCTCGATGAACTCCGCCAGGTCGCGCCGTCCATCCCGCTGTTCCTGTTGTTTCGTCAACTGCGCATCGAGCAGTTGTCCAGCCAGCTACTGGACGAGGTCCAGGGATGCTTCAACCTGGCCGCCGGCCCCGCACGCTTCATCGCCGAGCGCATCGACAGCGACCTGCGCGAATGGCGCGCCCCGGCGGGCCCCAGGCGGCTGCGCGACTATGCCCCGCCGGTCCCGCGCACGCCGGTGAGCGCCCGCTACAACGGCCGCGCACGCCTCGATCTGGCGCCGGCCAAGCAGTGGCGGATCGGCTCGGGGAGCACCGCGGAGCGCCTGGCGACGCCGCTGAACGACCTCTCCACGGCCTACCGCAAGACGTCCGCAGGAGCCCCGGCGGCGCACGCCGGCGACATCGCCGAGGCCTTTCGCCGGGCGCTCTGGGAAGCCGCCGCGCGGCTCGCCAGGGAGGATGGCGATACGTGGTTCTTCGAGATACTGCGGGGCAACCCGGGGCCTGGCATCGAGGCCGGCCGGGAGACGCCGGCGAAGCGCTGGCACGGGCTCGCCGAGACACTCGACAGCAGTCCTCGGCTGGACCCGCTGCGCGTCGCCCTGAGCGCCCCCGGCCTCGATTCGCGCGGTCGCCCGGCCAGCTTCGGAGTACCCGCCGCGGTGGTCTGCCGCTACCTGCGCCGGCACGGCATCGCCCCGTTGCGCACCGGCGACTATCGCTTCCTGCTGCTGTTTCCCCAGGGCGCCAGGGCGGAACACGCGCAGCCGCTGGTGGACAGGCTGTGCGAATTCAAGCGCCGGCACGACGACGATGCGCCGCTGAAGCAGGTGTTGCCGGAGTTGCTCGACAGCTCGCCGCTGTACCGCTACATCGGCCTGCGCGAACTCTGCGCGATGATCCACGAGGCCAGCCTGCGGCTGCACCTGACCGCTCTCGCCGACGCCGCCGCCAGGGCTGCCGGCCACGCCGCGCTGGCGCCGGCCACGGTCTATGGGCACCTGGTCAGGGACGAAACCGAAGCGGTGGCGATCGACAGGCTCGGCGGCCGTGTGGTCGCCAGCCTGGTCGGCGTCCATCCGGCGGCCGCGCCGCTGCTGTTGCCCGGCGAACGGGTGGCCGAGGAATCGCCGGCGCTGATCGACTACCTGCTGGCCTTGCAGGCCTTCGGCGAGCACTTTCCCGGTTTCGCTCCCGAGTTGCAGGGCATCGAGATCGATGAGCGCGGCCGCTACCGGGTCCGTTGCGTCAGGCCGGCCGCCCTCGCCCGCGGCTCCGGCCTGCGCCTGGCCACGCGCCGGCCGGACTGAGGCGCGCCGCTCAGCGCAGCGCCTTGCTCAACTGGCCACGGTGCTTGAGTTCCAGGCGCTGGACGAAGGCCTGGAGGATGCGCCGGTAGAGTTCGTCGCCGAGCTGGCCGTCCTCGATGCCGGCATCGATATTCGGGTTGTCGTTGACCTCGATGACCAGCACCTTGTCGCCGGCCTGCTTCAGGTCCACCCCGTAGAGGCCGTCGCCGATCCGCCCGGCGGCCTCCAGGGCCAGCTCCAGCACCGCCGGCGGCACCTGCTCCAGCGGCACGGCGCGGCACTCGCCGTTGACGTCCTGGCCGTCGGCCTTGTGGTTGTAGATCTGCCAGTGGCCGCGCGACATGAAGTACTGGCAGGCGTACAGCGGTTGGCGGTCGAGCACGCCGATGCGCCAGTCGTACTCGGTGTAGAAGAACTCCTGGGCCAGCAACAGGACCGAGCGCTCGAACAGCTCGCTCGCCGCCGCCAGCAGTTCGCTGTCGTCGTTGACCTTGACCACGCCACGGGAGAAGCAGCCATCGGGAATCTTCAGCACCAGCGGGAAGCCCAGGCGCCGGGCCACCCGCTGCCAGTCCTGCGGGCGTTCCTTGTAGAGGATCTCGGTGAGCGGCATGCCCAGTTGCCGGCAACCGAGCAGGTCGGCCAGGTAGACCTTGTTGGTGCAGCGCAGGATCGATGCCGGGTCGTCCATCACCACCAGGCCTTCGCGCTCGGCCTTCTCGGCGAAGCGATAGGTATGGTGGTCGACCCGGGTGGTCTCGCGGATCAGCAGGGCGTCGAACTCGGCCAGGCGCGCGTAGTCCTTGCGTCCGATCAGTTCGACGTCGATGCCGAGGCTGGCGCCGACCCGTACGAAGTTGGCCAGCGCCTGCGGGTTGGACGGCGGCAGCGCTTCGTCGGGATCGTGCAGGATCGCCATGTCGTAGCGTGCCACCCGCCGCGAACGCGGCATGCGCCAGGCGCGCCGGCTGAAACCGTCGAGGGCATCGGCGAAGACATCCTCCTGGTCGCTGCGCAAGCGGTTCAGCACGCCAGGGCGCACGCCCTCGATATGCCAGCCCTGCTGGCGACGGAACTCCACCAGCAGGATCGGGCAGGGAAAGGCTTCGAACAACTGGCGCGCGAGGTCGGCCAGCGGCTCGAACTCGGTATGGCCGAAATACAGGGTCAGGGTGAAGCCGTCGGTGGCGCCATAGGGCGTACGGCACAGCGCCTTGTCCAGGGCCTTGTCGAGGCCGCCCAGGGCCAGCCCGTACACCGACTTGCGAGCCAGTTCGCTGATGCAGCGCAGCGACGGGATCACCCGGTGGCCGCGGGCCTCGGCCAGCAGCGAACAGTAGTAGCCGAGGCCGAGGTACTTGTAGCCGCGGCACAGGTTGATCACCTGCACGCGGCGGCCGCCGTGGTCGCGCGCCGATTGCTCGAGGTATTCCTGGGCGGTGAGTACTTCCTCGCTGGGCAGGTAGGAGGCCCAGTCCTCGCGTCGCTCGACGACGATCATCAGGCGGCTGCCGAGGTCGGCGAGAGCCGGCGGTCGGGGTTGCTCGACGGGGGTCATGCGGAGCGACCCGTCGAGGGTGGCTAACGAGGCTGCTGACATGAGTGGCGGTATCCTCTGAATGACGGTACCTGCCGTTCTAGACCTGCCGGCGCCTCCTGTCGCGCCTCGTTACGCAAGCTTTACGAGCGCCGCCGCCAGACGCCGGCGCGGCAACCGGCCAGGGCCGCCGGGTACCGCGCCGCGAGTGCCGAGGAGCATTTTTACGCTGGCGTTGCGCGCTCGTCAGGCCAGGCTGTCGAGCACCCCGCCGTCGACCCGCAGGGCCGCGCCGGTGGTCGCCGAGGCCTGGGTCGAGCAGGTGTAGACCACCAGGTTGGCGACTTCCTCGGGCGTCGCCAGGCGCTGGATGATCGAACTGGAACGGTGCTGCCGGACAAAGGCGGTGCCGGCCTCTTCTATGCTCTGCCCGGCCTTCTGCGCATCCTCGCGAAGCATCTCGGCGACGCCTTCGGTGAGGGTCGGTCCGGGCAGCACCGCATTCACCGTCACCCCGGTGCCGGCCAGGCGCTTGGCCAGGCCGCGCGACACCGAGAGGTTGGCGGTCTTGCTGAAGCCGTAGTGGATCATGTCCGCCGGGATGTTCAACGCCGATTCCGAAGACAGGAACACCACTCGCCCCCAACCCCGCTCGACCATTCCCGGGACGTAGGCGCGGGCCAGGCGTACCCCGGACATCACGTTGACCTCGAAGAAGCGGCTCCACTCGGCGTCCTCGATGTCGAAGAAGTCCTTCAGCTCGAAGATGCCCAGGTTGTTGACCAGGATGTCCGCCTTCGGCTCGGCCGCAACGAAAGCCGCGCAGCCTTCCGCCGTGCCCAGGTCGCCGGCGACGCCGCGTACCCTGGCATCCGGCTGGCCGTTCCGGATCGCCGCGATCGCACGGTCCACCGCCGCCTGGCTGCGTCCGTTGACCACCACGGTGGCGCCGGCGGCGGCGAGGCCGCTGGCGATGGCGAAGCCGATGCCGGCGGTGGAACCGCTGACGATTGCCAGTTTGTCGCTCAGATCGATCTGCATGGGAGTCTCCTGTCGAGTGACGAACCGCTCAGGAACGCGGCTCGGGGAACAGACGACAGCCTAGACCAGCCAGCGTTCCGTGCCCGCCCTGGGCCTCAGAGACGCAGGCCGAGGTTGATCATCGCCGCCGAATTGCCGAGCAGCACCAGCTCGCTGCCCAGCGGGCCGAAGCGAACGCCCACCGAGGGGATGATCGCCGGCGCGACGCCGAAGCGGTTCAGCGGGATCTTGTCGCGGTATTCGCCGCGATAGCCCTGCAACAGGCCGCCGGTGAGCTTCAGGTAGACCGGGTGGCTGTCACTGTCGAAGCGCTTGCCCAGGTAGGCGTAGTTGGAGCGCTGGCTGAACGAGTTGCGGAAGGTCGCGCCGCCGGCCAGCACGCCATCGGCGCGGTTGTATTCGAGGCCGAGCAGGTCCTGGTGATTGTTGTGTTCCGGATCCGGGTTGAAATGCCGGGTGTAGACGCTGGTCTGCAGGTACCAGAAGTCGCCGTCGTCGGCAGCCCAGGCAGGTGCGGCGAGCACGGCCAGCAGGCTCAGGATGAGATAGCGCATGGGGACTCCAGGCGGCCGTCGCCAGGTAAGAAAGGCAAGACGTGACGGCTTGCGCCTCGCAGCGTGAATTCTGCTGAACCCGGCCTGAATCGGGCCTGAACGAAGCCTGAACAATTTCTGAACGAACCGTCAGAAAAACCCGGAATGGCTCAAGAACGGACCTCGGCGAAACGTTCGGAAAACCGAACGCCATGCCCCGAAAATATTCGGAAGAGCGGACGAAAGGCCATTTCGGGGCATTTTCATCCAAATTTAATTTCTTTTACTTTCAAATATTTAGGCTAAAAAAAGCCGGATTTCATAAGCTGGCATGCATCCTGCCACTACACTGTTCGGCAAGCACGATACTCTCGTGGCTTCCCCCGCCGGGGAAAACCGCGAAACACCCTGTCCCGGAGAGGCCAGGCGCTCGCGGCTCAATAAAAATCAAAACAAGTCGAGGAAGAAATTCATGCGTATCGCTCCCAGTCTGCTGAGCACCGCCATCGTGGCCGCTCTGTTGTCCGCTCCGGTCGTCGCTGACGAGCTCACCGGCACGCTGAAGAAGATCAAGGACACCGGCACCATCACCCTCGGTCACCGTGACGCTTCGATTCCCTTCTCCTACCTCGGCACCGAGCCGGGCAAGCCGATCGGCTACTCCCACGACCTGCAACTGAAAGTGGTCGAGGCGGTGAAGAAGGAACTCAACCTCCCCGACCTGAAGGTCCGCTATAACCTGGTCACCTCGCAGACCCGCATCCCGCTGGTGCAGAACGGCACCGTGGACATCGAGTGCGGCTCTACCACCAACAACGAAGAGCGCCAGAAGCAGGTCGACTTTTCCGTCGGCATCTTCGAGGTCGGCACTCGCCTGCTGTCGAAGAAGACCGCCAACATCAAGGACTTCGACGACCTCAAGGGCAAGAACGTGGTGACCACCGCCGGCACCACCTCCGAGCGCCTGCTCAAGGCCATGAACGCGGACAAGAAGATGGGCATGAACATCATCTCCGCCAAGGACCACGGCGAGTCCTTCATGATGCTCGAATCCGGCCGCGCGGTGGCCTTCATGATGGACGACGCGCTGCTCTACGGCGAAATGGCCAAGGCCAAGAAGCCGGACGACTGGGTCGTCGGTGGCACCCCGCAGTCCTTCGAGATCTACGGCTGCATGGTGCGCAAGGGCGACGCGGCGTTCAAGAAAGTGGTCGACAAGGCCATCACCGATACCTACGCCTCCGGCGAGGTCAACAAGATCTACGACAAGTGGTTCACCCAGCCGATCCCGCCGAAGGGCCTGAACCTCAACTTCCCCATGAGCGAAGAGCTGAAGAAGCTGATCGCCAGCCCGACCGACAAGGCCGCCGAGCAGATGTAACGAGCGCCAGGCGTTCCTCCCGGAGCGCCAGCGCTTCGCGCGTCGCCCCCGCCTCGCGGCGGGGCCTCGGGGACGCGGGAGGGGCCTGCCCCTCCCCAGCCGTCTCCCCCGGAAGAGCAGCGCCGCCGGCCCGCACGGCCGCGCCGGCGCCTGCCTTCCCCGCCAGTGTCTGCAACCGATTGAACCGAGGGGAAACCCCAACATGAATTACAACTGGGACTGGGGCGTGTTCTTCAAGTCCACCGGGATCGGCAGCGAAACCTACCTCGACTGGTACATCGCCGGTCTGGGCTGGACCATCGCCATCGCCCTGGTCGGCTGGATCATCGCCCTGGCGCTGGGCTCGCTGCTCGGCGTCATGCGCACCGTGCCGAACCGCCTGGTATCGGGGATCGCCACCGCCTACGTGGAAATCTTCCGCAACGTGCCGCTGCTGGTGCAGCTGTTCATCTGGTACTTCCTGGTACCCGACCTGCTGCCCGAGGGCCTGCAGACCTGGTTCAAGCAGGACCTCAACCCGACTACCTCGGCCTACCTCAGCGTGGTCGTCTGCCTCGGCCTGTTCACCGCCGCGCGGGTCTGCGAGCAGGTGCGCACCGGCATCCAGGCGCTGCCCTACGGGCAGACCTCGGCGGCCCGCGCGATGGGCTTCCGCCTGCCGCAGATCTACCGCCACGTGCTGCTGCCGCAGGCCTTCCGGATCATCATCCCGCCGCTGACCTCGGAGTTCCTCAACATCTTCAAGAACTCCTCGGTGGCGTCGCTGATCGGCCTGATGGAGCTGCTGGCGCAGACCAAGCAGACCGCCGAGTTCTCCGCCAACCTGTTCGAGGCCTTCACCCTGGCCACGCTGATCTACTTCACGCTGAACATGAGCCTGATGCTGATCATGCGCCTGGTGGAGAGAAAGGTCGCCGTACCGGGCCTGATCTCCGTAGGAGGTAAATGATGGACTTCAGTGGAATCGTTCCCGCCCTGCCGAGCCTCTGGGAAGGCATGCTGATGACCCTCAAGCTGATGGTCCTCGGCGTCCTCGGCGGCGTCGCGCTGGGTACCGTGCTGGCGCTGATGCGGCTGTCGCACAGCAAGTTGCTGTCGAACATCGCCGGCTTCTACGTCAACTACTTCCGCTCGATCCCGCTGCTGCTGGTGATCACCTGGTTCTACTTCGCGGTGCCCTTCATCCTGCGCTGGATCACTGGCGAGGACACCCCGGTGGGGGCGTTCACCTCCTGCCTGGTGGCCTTCATGATGTTCGAGGCGGCCTACTACTGCGAGATCGTCCGCGCCGGCATCCAGGCCATCCCGAAAGGCCAGATGGGCGCCGCCCAGGCACTGGGCATGACCTACGGGCAGACCATGCGCCTGGTGATCCTGCCGCAGGCGTTCCGCAAGATGACCCCGCTGCTGCTGCAACAGAGCATCATCCTGTTCCAGGACACCTCGCTGGTCTATACCGTCGGCCTGATGGACTTCCTCAATTCGGCCCGTTCGCGCGGCGACATCATCGGCCAGGCCAACGAGTTCCTGATTTTCGCCGGCCTGGTCTACTTCGTCGTAAGCTTCACCGCCTCGTTCGCCGTCAAACGTCTGCAGAAAAGGTTAACCGTATGATTTCCATCAAGAATGTCAGCAAGTGGTATGGCGACTTCCAGGTCCTGACCGACTGCTCCACCGAGGTTGCGAAAGGCGAAGTGGTGGTGGTCTGCGGGCCGTCCGGCTCGGGCAAGTCGACCCTGATCAAGTGCGTCAACGCACTGGAACCCTTCCAGAAGGGCGACATCGTCGTCGACGGCACCTCCATCGCCGATCCGAAGACCAACCTGCCCAAGCTGCGCTCGCGGGTCGGCATGGTGTTCCAGCATTTCGAGCTGTTCCCCCACCTGAGCATCACCGAGAACCTGACCATCGCGCAGATCAAGGTGCTCGGCCGCAGCAAGGAAGAAGCCACCAAGAAGGGCCTGGCCCTGCTCGAGCGCGTCGGTCTCAAGGAGCACGCGCACAAGCACCCCGGCCAGCTCTCCGGCGGCCAGCAGCAGCGCGTGGCGATCGCCCGCGCGCTGGCGATGGACCCGGTGGTGATGCTGTTCGACGAGCCGACCTCGGCGCTCGACCCGGAAATGGTCAACGAAGTGCTCGACGTGATGGTCCAGCTGGCCCACGAAGGCATGACCATGATGTGCGTGACCCACGAGATGGGCTTCGCGCGCAAGGTCGCCAACCGGGTGATCTTCATGGACCGCGGGCAGATCGTGGAAGACTGCGAGAAGGAGGAGTTCTTCGGCGACGTCAGCGCCCGCTCCGAACGCGCCCAGCAGTTCCTCGCCAAGATCCTCCCGCACTGATGTACCCGCCCTCGCCGGCCCGCCCGGCGGGGGCCTGCTCCACCCTCGCCTGCGATAACAATAAATAGGGAAAGCCCATGCAACCTGTGCTCTTCAGAACCCTGTCCCTCGGCGTCGCCATTGCCGCCGCATCCTCCTCGGCCTTCGCCGCCACGCTCGACGGCGGCGCCGTCGCCGCGCCCGACGAGTACGGCGCCAAGGTCGCCGCGCAGATCCTCAAGGCCGGCGGCAACGCGGTGGACGCCGCGGTGGCCACCGCCTTCACCCTGGCGGTCACCTACCCCGAGGCCGGCAACATCGGCGGCGGCGGCTTCATGACCCTGTACATGGACGGCAAGCCGTACTTCCTCGACTACCGCGAGGTGGCGCCGAAGGCCGCGAGCAAAACCATGTACCTGGACGACAAGGGCGAGGTGATCGAGAACCTCAGCCTGGTCGGCGCCAAGGCCGCCGGCGTGCCGGGCACCGTGATGGGCCTCTGGGAAGCCCACAAGCGTTTCGGCAAGCTGCCCTGGAGCGAGCTGCTGACCCCGGCCATCGGCTACGCGCAAAAGGGCTTCAAGGTCGCCGACAAGCAGTTCCAGTACCGCCAGGACGCCGTCGCGCTGTTCAACGGCAAGACCAACTTCGGCGACTACTTCGGCCACATGAAGGCCGGCGAGGCGTTCCTCCAGCCGGACCTGGCGAAGACCCTGGAGCGTATCGCCGACAAGGGCCCGGACGAGTTCTACAAAGGCCATACCGCCGACCTGCTGGTGGCACAGATGCAGCAGGACAAGGGACTGATCACCCACCAGGACCTCGCCGACTACAAGGTCAGGTGGCGCGAACCGATGCGCGTCGACTGGCAGGGCAACACGCTCTATACCGCGCCGCTGCCAAGCTCCGGCGGGATCGCCCTGGCCCAGTTGCTGGGCATCAAGGAAAACCGTGCCGCCGACTTCAAGGGCGTCGAGCTGAATTCCGCGCGCTACATCCACCTGCTGGCGGAGATCGAGAAACGCGTGTTCGCCGACCGCGCCGACTACCTCGGCGACCCGGACTTCTCCAAGGTCCCGGTGGCGCGCCTGACCGATCCGGCATACCTGAAGCAGCGTGCCGCCGAGGTCAACCCGACGGCGATCTCGCCGACCGAGAAGGTCCGTCCCGGCCTGGAACCGCACCAGACCACGCACTTCTCCATCGTCGACGCCGACGGCAACGCGGTGAGCAACACCTACACCCTCAACTGGGACTTCGGCAGCGGCGTGGTGGTCAAGGGCGCCGGCTTCCTGCTCAACGACGAGATGGACGACTTCAGCGCCAAACCGGGCGTGGCCAACGCCTTCGGCGTGGTCGGCAGCGACGCCAACGCCATCGAGCCGGGCAAGCGCATGCTCTCCTCGATGAGCCCGAGCATCGTCACCCGCGACGGCAAGGTCAGCCTGGTGGTCGGCACGCCCGGCGGCTCGCGGATCTTCACCTCGATCTTCCAGGTGCTGAACAACATCTACGACTTCCACCTGCCGCTGGAGAAGGCCGTGGCCGCGCAGCGCGTGCACCACCAGTTGCTGCCCAAGGACACGATCTACTACGACGCCTACGCGCCGCTCGCCGGCAAGGTCGCCGAGGAGCTGAAGGCGATGGGCTACACCCTGGAGGACCAGGGCTGGAACATGGGCGATATCCAGGCCATCCGCGTCGACGGCAAGGCCCTGGAGACCGCCTCCGATCCCCGTGGCCGCGGCGTCGGCCTGGTGGTGAAACCCTGACAGGACGGCGGGCGGCCGACGCCGCCCGCGCCTGATTGCGTGCAACGACGATAACCCTACCAACCTACCGACACGAGATATCGCCATGAAGCCATTGCTCCACGCGTTCGCCCCCGGTGTTATGGCCCTGATGCTCCTGCTGCCGCAGGCCGCCCAGGCCAAGGAAGTCGCACCGCAACAGAAACTGTCCAACGTGGTCATCCTGGCCACCGGCGGTACCATCGCCGGCGCCGGCGCCAGCGCCGCCAACAGCGCCACCTACACCGCCGCCAAGGTGCCGGTCGACCAACTGCTGGCCAGCGTGCCGCAGCTCAAGGACATCGCCAACGTCCGCGGCCAACAGGTGTTCCAGATCGCCTCGGAAAGCTTCACCAACGAGAACCTGCTGGAACTGGGCAAGACCGTCGCCAAGCTGGCCGATAGCGACGACGTCGACGGCATCGTGATCACCCACGGTACCGACACCCTGGAAGAGACCGCCTACTTCCTGACCCTGGTCGAGCACACCGAGAAGCCCATCGTGGTGGTCGGCTCGATGCGCCCGGGCACCGCGATGTCCGCCGACGGCATGCTCAACCTGTACAACGCCGTGGCGGTGGCCGGCGACAAGTCGGCACGCGGCAAGGGCGTGCTGATCACCATGAACGACGAGATCCTCTCCGGCCGCGACGCGAGCAAGATGGTCAACATCAAGACCGAAGCGTTCAAGAGCCCGTGGGGCCCGCTGGGCATGGTGGTCGAGGGCAAGAGCTACTGGTTCCGCGCACCGGTGAAGCGGCACACGGTGAACTCCGAGTTCGACATCAAGCAGATCTCCGCGCTGGCTCCGGTGGAAATCGCCTACAGCTACGGCAACGTCAGCGACACCGCCTACAAGGCCCTGGCCCAGGCCGGCGCCAAGGCGATCATCCATGCCGGCACCGGCAACGGCTCGGTGCCCGCGCGCGTGGTGCCGACCCTGCAGGAACTGCGCAAGCAGGGCGTGCAGATCATCCGCTCCTCGCACGTCAATGCCGGCGGCTTCGTCCTGCGCAACGCCGAGCAGCCGGACGACAAGAACGACTGGATCGTCGCCCACGACCTGAACCCGCAGAAGGCGCGCATCCTGGCCGCGGTCGCGATGACCAAGACCCAGGACAGCAAGGAGCTGCAACGGATCTTCTGGGAATACTGAGTGAACCCTTCCGGCGCCGCCTGCCGGCCGTGCCGGAAAACCGCCCGCTCCGCCGCCCATCGTGGCGGCGGGCTGGCCTAGCCGCGACGACTGTGATGGAATCCCCCGACCCGCCCTGCAGCGTACCTCCGTCACTGACCGTGAAGCCCCGCCTCGTCCGCCAGTTGCTGCTCCCCATTCCCCTGCTCCTGCTGATGCTCGGCTTCGGCTACGGCGGCTACCGGGTCAGCGAGAGCGCCGGCATCCGTGCCCTCGCCGAGAATGGCGAACGCCAGCTGGAGCTGCATGCGCGGACGGTCGAGAGCGAGATCAGCAAGTACACCTACCTGCCCAGCCTGCTGGAGCTGGAGCGCAGCGTCAGCCACCTGCTCACCGACCCGACGCCATACCGGCGCAACCAGGTCAACGCCTACCTCGAAGGCCTCAATCGCCGCGCCGGCAGCCGCGCGGTGTACCTGTTGGACACCAACGGTCGGGTCCTGGCCACCAGCAACTGGAGCGACCCGGACAGCTACCTCGGCGAGGACCTGTCGTTCCGCGCCTACTGGCAGGACGCGATGAAGGGCAAGCCGGGCCGCTTCTACGGCATCGGCAGCACCCGCGGCGAGCCGGGCTACTACCTGGCCCACGGCCTGGTCCACGGCGGCCGGATCATCGGCGTGGCGGTGGTCAAGGTGAAGATGGACGCCCTCGAGGAGCGCTGGGAGAAGGCGCGCCTGGAAGCCTTCGTCAGCGACGAGAACGGCATCATCATCCTCTCCAGCAACCCTGCCCTGCGCCTGAAGGCGGTGCGCTCCCTGAGCGCCGACGACAAGGAGCGCCTGGCGCGCAGCATGCAGTACTACTGGTGGGCGCTGAACGAGTGGCAGCCGCTGCTGCGCGAGCCGCTGGCCGCCGGAGTGGAGAAGCTCAGTTTCCCCGCCGATGAGCAGTACCCGCGCGGCGAAGCGGTCACCTACCTGGCGCAGACCCGCGCGCTGAATGACACGCCGTGGAACCTGACCCTGCTCAGCCCGCTGGAAGACCTGCGCCGCGACGCGGTGCGCAACGGCATGCTGGCCGCCATCGGTTTCGCCCTCCTGGCATTCCTGCTGATCGCCTGGAACGAGCGGCGCAAGGTACTCGCCACCCGCCTCGCCGCGCGCGAGGCGCTGCAACGGGCCAACGGCGAGCTGGAAGTGAAGATCGCCGAACGCACCGCCGACCTGCAGGCCAGCAACGCACGCCTGACCGCCGAGATCCACGAGCGCCAGCAGGCCGAGGACACCCTGCGCAAGGCCCAGGACGAACTGGTCCAGGCCGGCAAGCTGGCGGTGATCGGGCAGATGTCCACCAGCATCGCCCACGAACTCAACCAACCGCTGGCGGCGCTGCGTACGCTGTCCGGCAACACCGTGCGCTTCCTCCAGCGCGGCAAACTGGAGACCGCCAGCACCAACCTCGCCACCATCAACGAACTGGTCGACCGCATGGGCCGCATCACCGCCAGCCTGCGTGCCTTCGCCCGGCGCAGCGACGACGCCGGCCAGGCCAGCCTGGCCAAGGCGGTGGACGCGGCGCTGCTGATCCTGCACGGGCGCCTGGAGCAGGACCCGCCGACCCTGCACCGGCATTTCGACGACGTGCGCCTGGGCATCGACCAGACCCGCCTGGAGCAGATCCTGGTCAACCTGCTGGCCAACGCCCTCGACGCCATGAGCGGGCAGGCCGACCGCCAGCTCTGGCTGGAAGGCCGGCGCGAGGAGGAGCGCTACGTCCTGCGCGTGCGCGACAACGGCCCCGGTATCCCGCCGGCGGCGCGCGTCCACCTGTTCGAACCCTTCTTCACCACCAAGCCCGGCGAACATGGCCTGGGCCTCGGCCTGACCCTCTCGGCCAGCCTGGCCACCGCCGCCGGCGGCAGCCTCAGCGTGCAGCACCCCGAAAGCGGCGGAACCGCCTTCGAGCTGAGCCTGTCCCTGGTTCCCGATTCCCCGACTGCGAGTCCCGCCCGATGAACGAGCCGCTTTCCGTCCTGATCGTCGAAGACGATCCGCATGTCTTGCTCGGCTGCCAGCAGGCGCTGGAGCTGGAGGACATCCCCTGCATCGGCGTCGGCAGCGCCGAGGAGGCGCTGCAACGGGTCGACCGCGACTTCGCCGGCATCGTCGTCAGCGACATCCGCCTGCCCGGCATCGACGGCCTGACCCTGCTGGAGCGTCTCAAGGCCCTCGACCCGAGCCTGCCGGTGGTGCTGATCACCGGTCACGGCGACATCTCCATGGCGGTACAGGCGATGCACGCCGGCGCCTACGACTTCATGGAGAAGCCCTTCTCTCCGGAACGCCTGGTCGAGGTCGCCCGCCGCGCCCTGGAGCAGCGCGGGCTGGCCCGCGAGGTCAGCGCGCTGCGTCGCCAGTTGGCCGGCCGCCAGGACCTGGCGCAACGGATCATCGGCCGCTCGCCGGCGATCCAGGCGTTGCGCGAGCTGATCGCCAACGTCGGCGACACCTCGGCCAACGTGCTGATCCTCGGCGAGACCGGCACCGGCAAGGAGCTGGTGGCGCGTTGCCTCCACGACTACAGCCGGCGCCACCAGCATGCCTTCGTCGCGCTGAACTGCGGCGGCCTGCCGGAGAACCTGTTCGACAGCGAGATATTCGGCCACGAGGCGCACGCCTTCACCGGTGCCAACAAGCGGCGGATCGGCAAGATCGAGCATGCCAACGGCGGCACGCTGTTCCTCGACGAGATCGAGAGCATGCCGGTCAACCTGCAGATCAAGCTGCTGCGGGTGTTGCAGGAACACACCCTGGAACGCCTCGGCTCGAACCAGTCGATCCCGGTGGACTGCCGGGTGATCGCGGCGACCAAGGCGGACCTCGCCGCCATGGGCAAGAGCGGCCAGTTCCGCAGCGACCTCTACTACCGGCTCAACGTGGTGAGCCTGGAACTGCCGGCACTGCGCGACCGCCGCGAGGACATCCTGCTGCTCTTCGAACACTTCCTCCAGCAATCCTCGCTCCGCTTCGACCGCCCCGCGCCGGAACTCGACCGTGCCACCGTGGCCAGCCTGATGGCCCACGACTGGCCGGGCAACGTACGCGAACTGCGCAACGTCGCCGAACGCTTCGCCCTCGGCCTGCCGGTGTTCAACAAGGGCGGCCAGGCCGTACAGACCGGCGGCCCGCGCTTCGCCGAAGCGGTGGAGGCATTCGAGAAGGCCCTGCTCGGCGACGCCCTGGCCCGCCACCACGGCAACCTGACCCAGGCCAGCCAGGACCTGGGCATGGCCAAGACCACGCTGTTCGACAAGGTGAAGAAGTACGGCCTGCAATAGGCCGGAGCGCCCTCTTCGCCCTGCCCGCCTGGCGTGGGGCGCAGGACGCGATGCTTCATCCGGCATTTCTCACCCGCCTGCGATTCCGCTCGGCGGATAACGCCGGGGGCGTTATTCGCCCTACCCGCCTGACGCAGCGCGTCATAGGCCATTCCTCCTCCCTCGGTGCGCCCTACCCGCCGGTGTCGGGAACGCGCTATCCGGGCATTCATGAATTGAACTCAAGTGTCATTTTCCCCGGCAGCGGTTTTTCGCACGAATCGTTCCGCCAATAATGCGCTCACCTTCTTCCAGCGCGCCGCGCCACGGCCGGCCTCACGAGCGAGATCGCCATCATGCTGTTCAGCCCCTATGCCCTTGGCCACCTGACCCTCCCCAATCGCATCGTCATGCCGCCGATGACCCGTTCCCGCGCCGCCAGTGGTGAAGTCGCCACCGCGCTGATGGCCGAGTACTACAGCCAGCGCGCCGGCGCCGGCCTGATCGTTTCCGAAGGCACCCAGATCAGCCGGCAGGGCCAGGGCTACGCCTGGACACCGGGCATCCACAGCGCCGAGCAGGTCGCCGGCTGGCGCCAGGTCACCGACGCGGTGCACGCCGCCGGCGGGCGCATCTTCGCCCAGCTCTGGCACGTCGGCAGGGTCTCGCACACCTCGCTGCAACCGGGCAACGCCGCCCCGGTGTCCTCCTCGGCGCTGGTGGCCGAAGGCGTGAAAGTCTTCGTCGATCCCCAAGGCCGCGGAGCGCAGGCCGGCGGCGGCGAGATGGTCCAGCACTCGGCGCCGCGCGCGCTGGCCGTGGAGGAAATCCGGGAGATCGTCGCCGACTATGCCCAGGCCGCACGCAACGCCCTCGACGCCGGCTTCGACGGGGTCGAGCTGCACGGCGCCAACGGCTACCTGATCAACCAGTTCATCGACTCCCAGGCCAATGCGCGCAACGACCAATACGGCGGCTCGCTGGAGAACCGCCTGCGCTTCCTCCGCGAAGTCGCCGAGGCGGTCACCGCGGTGGTCGGCAGGGAGCGCATCGGCGTGCGCCTGGCGCCGCTGACCACCCTGCAGGGCGCGGTCGACGACACCCCGCAAGCCACCTACCTGGCCGCGGCGCGGCTACTGGACGAGATCGGCGTAGCCTACATCCACATCGCCGAGGCCGACTGGGAAGACGCCCCGGCCATGCCGGCGGCGTTCAAGGAAGCGTTGCGCATCGTCTACCGTGGCAGCCTGATCTACTCCGGCATGTACACCAAGGCGCGCGCCGAGGAAGCCCTGGCCAGGGGCTGGGCCGACCTGGTCGGCTTCGGCCGGCCGTTCATCGCCAACCCTGACCTGCCCTACCGCCTGGAGCACGACCTGGCGCTGGCCGACGGCGACCGCTCGACCTACTTCGGTGGCGGCGCCGCCGGCTACACCGACTACCCGAGCCTGCCGCAGGCGGCCGGTTGAACCCCCTAGCCGACCGGACCGCGAGCGCGCGGCCGGTTGGCGAAACATGCCGCCACAACCTCGCCTTTGGTCGACTAGAACCCACGGCTGGCGGGACCTAGACTCAATTCGCCAGATATTCATTATTAATAGGCCTGATTTCCTGGACAGGGGGGACCACCGATAGCATCGAGGAACATTTCGAGGAATCCGCCATGAGCAAGTCCCTGATCGTCTCCCTGGCCGCCAGCCTGGTCGTCCTGGCCGGTTGCGCCAACCCGCCGCGCAGCGTCGAGCGCCCCTACAGCGACGCCGAAATCAAGTCCTACGCCCTCGACAGCCTGGAACGCAGCGACCTCTCGCCGAAGCGCCTCGACCAGTACCGCAGCGTGCTCGGCACGCCGCACCGGCAGACCCTCTAGCGCCTTCAGACGGGGCGCCGCCAGACGCTCGCCAGCCAGGGCTGCTGCTCGCGCGGCAGGCCCGGCGGCCGGTAGTAGTGCTCCAGCTCGACGAAACCGGCTTCCTCCAGCAGGCGTTTCCAGGCCGGGTAATCGTGGTAGGCACCGTAGCGTTGGCCATTCCAGCCCTCGCGGTTGTCGCCGCGCGGGTTGGAGCTGAACAGCACGCCGCCCGGCCGCAGCGCTTCGAAGAGTTCGCCGAGCACCCGCGGCAAGGCGCTGCCGGGCACATGGAACAGGCTGGCGTTGGCGAAGATGCCGTCGAAGTGCCCAGCCGGCAGTCGCAGCGCCAGGAAATTCTGTTGCCATACCTCGCAACCGCTGTCGGCCCTGGCCATCTCGACGAAGCGCGGCGTGCCTTCGAGTCCCACCGGCTGGTGGCCGAGGCGGCGGAAGGTGGCCAGGTCGCGCCCGGGACCGCAGCCGAAATCGAGGATCCGGTACGGCGGCGGCCCGTCGATATGGCGCAGCAGCGCCTCGACGTTCTGGCTCACGTCATGGCCGCGGGTGCCCTCGCGGAAGCCTTCGGCGTTGCGCTGGTAGTCGGCCAGGGTGGTGGCGGTGATCGCGTCGAAATCCTCGGTGCTCATGTCTGCTCGCAGTGGCGGGGTTCCGCCCAGTCTAGCGCCGGCACGGGTTTCGCCTAAGGTTTTGTAATAGTTTCCCGCTGTGGCGAGGGCCCGCGACACAGTAGGATCGACTTCCCTTTGACTCTCAATGGCCATCATGACCACCCTTTCGGAGCCCCCCAGTCGTCCTTCCGGACAACCCTCCCCGCTTCGCCTTCGCCACCTGCGTCCGCCCCTCGACGCCGAATCCCTCGCCTCGTCCCCCTCCGTCACCGCCGGCTGCCGCAGCCGCGCCGTGCAGCGTCGCGCCAGCGCGACGGCCAGCCGGACCGGGAGGTAAGCGCACATGGAATGGATAGCTGACCCGACTGCCTGGCTCGGCCTGGCGACCCTGATCGTGCTGGAGATCGTCCTCGGCATCGACAACCTGGTGTTCATCGCGATCCTCGCCGACAAGCTGCCGCCGCACCTGCGCGACCGCGCCCGGGTCCTCGGCCTGTCGCTGGCGCTGCTGATGCGCCTGGGCCTGCTGGCGAGCATCTCGTGGATGGTGACCCTCACCGAGCCGCTGTTCGAGGTATTCGGCAAGAGCTTCTCCGGCCGCGACCTGATCATGCTGTTCGGTGGCGTGTTCCTGCTGTTCAAGGCCACCATGGAGCTGCACGAACGCCTCGAAGGCCATGTCGCCCAGCACGCCGGCAACAAGACCTACGCGCTGTTCTGGCCGATCGTCGCGCAGATCGTGGTGCTCGACGCGGTGTTCTCGCTCGACGCGGTGATCACCGCGGTGGGCATGGTCGAGCACCTGGAAGTGATGATGATCGCGGTGATCGTCTCCATCGGCCTGATGATCGTCGCCAGCAAGCCGCTGACCCGCTTCGTCAATCGTCACCCGACGGTGATCATGCTGTGCCTGGGCTTCCTGATGATGATCGGCTTCAGCCTGACCGCCGAGGGCCTGGGCTTCCATATCCCGAAAGGCTACCTGTACGCGGCCATCGGCTTCTCGATCCTCATCGAGGTGTTCAACCAGGTCGCCCGCAAGCGCCGCAAGAAGAGCCTGCAGGGCCACCGCCCGCTGCGCGCGCGTACCGCCCATGCGGTGCTGCGCCTGCTCGGCGGCCAGCGCCTGGAGGCCGACGAGATCGGCGAGGAGGTCGCCGACCTGTTCGAGGAAGGCGACGACCAGGTGGTCTTCGACCGCCGCGAGCGGGTGATGATCAGCGGCGTGCTGCAATTGGCCGAGAAGCCCATCCGCAGCCTGATGACGGTACGCGCCGAGGTCGACTGCATCGACCTCGACAGCGGCCGCGAGGCGATCCGCGCGGCGCTGCTCGAATCGTCCTACTCGCGCCTGCCGCTGGTGCGCGACGGGCGCGTCGAGGAGCCGCTGGGCTACGTGCACAAGAAGGAACTGCTCAAGGAGCTGCTCGCCGGCGCCCAGCCGGACCTGGAAAGCCTGGCCCGCCAGCCGCTCAACCTGTTGCAGGACTGCTCGATCCTCAACGCCCTGGAGCAGATGCGCGAGGCCTCGACCCACGTGGCCTTCGTGGTCAACGAGTTCGGCGAATTCATCGGCCTGCTGACCCTGACCGACATTCTCGAATCCATCGCCGGCGAGCTACCCGACGCCAGCGAGATCGACGGTCCGGACGTGGTCGAGGAGAACGACGGCTACCTGGTCAGCGGTGCCATGAACCTCAGCCAGGTGCGTCGACGCGTGGGGTTCGACGCGCGCGCCACGGAGGACTACCAGACCCTCGCCGGGCTGGTGATGAGCCTGCTCGACCGCCTGCCGGTGATCGGCGACCGCCTGCAGTGGCAGGACTGGGAACTGCGGGTGGTGGAAGTGGAAGAACGCCGGGTGACCCGGGTCCTGCTGCGCAGGGGCTGAGCGAAGCGGCGGCCGCCGATCCGGCCGCCGCCCTCCCCGGCGCAGCGGCAGACCGCTACAGGCGGCGCTGCCAGGCCTGCACCTGCTCGTCCTTCACCACCTCGACGAAAGCTTCCGGCAACAGGGTGCGGAACGGTCCTTCGTCGGCCTCGGCCAGCTCGACCATCCGCGCGATCATTTCCTCCGGATCGTACTGCTCGAAGGGAAAGCGCACGCCGCTGTGGTCAGTGAAGTGACGCTGCGGGTCGTACCAGCGTTTCCAGGTTTCCATCATGCGATCGTTGAAACCGGTCTGGTACGGGCCGGGATTGATGGTGCCGACCTGGATGCCGAACGGCTTCAGCTCGGCATGCAGGGCCTCGGCGAAGGCCTCCAGGGCATGCTTGGAGGCGCAGTAGGGGCCGGTATAGGGACCGGTGATCAGGCCGGCGATGGACGACACGAAGAGCACCTTGCCGCCACGCTTCTGCTCGACCATGCGCCGGACGAAACCCTGGGTCAGTTCCAGGTTGGCGAACACGTTGGTCTCGAACAGCGCGCGCACCAGTTCCAGCGGGATCTCCGCGCTGGCCCCGGCCTCGGCGCTGCCGGCGTTGTTCAGCAGCACGTCGATATCCCATTCCCAGGCGCGTTCGCGATCGGCGGCGACGGTGATGTCGAGGGTTTCCACCCGCAGCGGGACGCCACGCCGCCCGGCCTCTTCGCGCAGGTCGGCGGCCTGCCCGGCGCCGCGCACGCCGGCGATCGTCCGATGGCCGCGGGCGGCCAGGCGCAACGCCACTTCCCGACCGAAGCCGCTGCCGGCCCCGGTCACCAGGATTCGCTTCTGTTTCATCTCGATTACCTCTGGATTGTTGCCATGGCCACGGCGGCCTCGGCGATGGATTGGTCCTGGGCCGCGCTGGCGCCGGAGACGCCGACGCCACCCAGGCAGGAACCGCCGGCATCGCCCAGCGGCATGCCGCCGGCGAAGCAGGCCAGCCCGCCGTTGCTCTGCTCGATGCTCCACAACGGCTGGCCCGGCCCGGCGAGTCGGCCCAGCTCGCCGCTGGGCAGGCGGAACAGCGCGGCGCTGCGCGCCTTGCGCTGGGCCAGGTCGATGGCACCGGGAACGCTGTCGTCCATCCGTACGAACGCCAGCAGGTTGGCATGGGCGTCGACCACCGCGACGCAGACCGCCAGGCGCTGCCGCTGCGCTTCGGCAATGGCCGCCGCGATGCAGCGTTGGGCATGTTGCAGAGACAGGTGGGTAGACATGGCCGGCGTCCTCATCGAGTGCTTGCGGGCCAGTCTAGAAAGGTCGAAGCTTTAACAGAACCGGCCTTCTCCTACGTAGACTTTCAAGTTTTTCTAACAATGAATCGACGCGATCCCCTCGCCGGCCTGCATGTCTTCAGGCAGGTCGCCGACACCGGCAGCTTCACCCGCGCCGCCGCCCTGCTCGGGGTGACGCCGGCGGCGGTGAGCCAGGCGATCAACCAACTGGAAGCCGAGCTGCGTCTCAAGCTGTTCCACCGCACCACCCGCGGGGTCAGCCTGAGCGAGGCCGGGCAGCGCTACCACGAACAGACCGAACAGCCCTACCGCGACCTGGTGCGCGCCCGCGAAGCGCTCGGCGAAAGCCTCGCGGAACCCTCCGGGCAGCTGCGCATCAGCGCCCTGCACCTGGCGAAGAACCTGGTGATCGCACCGATGCTCAACGAGTTCGTGCGACGCTACCCGAAGGTGCAACTGGAGATCCGCTACGAGGACCAGTTGGTGGATATCGTCAGGGAACGACTGGATGCCGGCATCCGCCTGGCCGACGCCCTGCAGCCGGGCATGGTCGGGGTGCAACTGACAGCGCCGCTGGCGTGCCTGCTGGTGGCCACTCCGGCCTACCTCGCCGAGCACGGTACGCCGGCCAGCGTCGCCGACCTCGATGGGCATGCCGCCGTGCGCTTCCGTTTCCCGCGCAGCGGCCGCCTGCACAAGTGGCGCTTGCGGGAAGACGGGCGGGAACTGGAAGTGGACCTGCCGGCACGCTTCGTCAGCACCGACACCGAGACGATCATCGAGGCGGCCCGCGCCGGCGCCGGGATCGCCCAGGCATTCATCCGCGAGCGGGTCGCCGCGGACCTCGCCGCCGGGCGCCTGGTGGAAGTGCTGCCTGGCAGTTGCCTGCCGCTGCCGCCGATGTGGCTGTATTACCTGAACCGCCGCCACGTACCGGCCAAGCTGCGCGCCTTCATCGAACTGCTACGCGAGTGGCGGCAGCCGGCCTGAACCTCAGCGGCCCTTGCCGGCCGGCCCCGGCCGGCTCAGCAGGAGGTCGTCCGGCCCGTCGATCTCGATGAAGCGTCCGCTTTCCAGCGCCTCCTCCAGCGGCGTGCCGGCGAGCACGTCGGCCTTGCGCAGGGCGCTGGAGAAACGCAGGTCGGCGCTGGCCTCGACCTTCGCCAACGGCACCTGGTAGGTCTTGAACGCACCGTAGCGGAAGCCTTCGCTGGGCATCATCCCTTCCTGCCCCAGCAGGTAGGCGGACACTCCCAGTTCGCCGCTGTCGGCGTCGATCATCGCCACCACCTTCCAGAACTCCAGCGGCACCTGCACGCCCTGGTAGAGCGGATCGTCGTCGCGGAACACCGGGCCGGTGAACACCGAGATGCGGAAGCCCTCGCTCCTGGCGTTCTGCAGCACGTAGTCCTCCAGCGACAGCCAGCTGCGCTGGTTGAGCTGCGCCACCTGGGGCACCGCGTTGGTATAGACGAAGGTGTCGTCCTCGGCCTGCCGGGCGATGGCATCGCTGTCGCCCCAGCCGGGATCCTCGCGACGCACCATGTGGCCCTTGTCGAACGAAGCCGGACCGTAGAAGTCCTTGTGTCCGACCTGCGCGGCCGCCTCGATGCGCGGGTCGAAGCCCCAGGAATCCTTGCGCTTGAGCGAACGCTTGAGCGCGCCGTCGATATTCACCGCGGTGAGGATCGGCAAGCGCCGGCTGGCGCTCATCACCACCGAGAAATGCAGGTAGTCCAGGCGCGTGCCCTTGCCCACCGGCAGCACCTGGTGGCTCTTGCCCGGCTTGGGCAAGGTCGCCTTCGCCCCGAGGAAGGCCTCGTCGAAGCCCTTGCGCTCGGCCAGGTCGGCGACGCTGCGCTGCTTTTCCTGGAAGCGCGGCGCGCCGCGCTTCAGCTCCGCCCCGGCCACCGGCACCCAGGCGCGACGCGCCAGCAGGCTGCGGATCACGCTGGCCTTCACCGCATAGTTGGTCTTGCGGAACTGGCCGCCGAAGTGCAGGCCGACCACCTCGCCGCCGTCGATCGAAAGCACCGCCGAGCCGGAATTGCCGCCCAGGGTCGAGCAGTCGTGGGTCAGGTACCAGGCGTCATGGGGCAATCCCACGACTTCGCCGGGAGCGAAACGCTTGACGTCGTAGATGTTGCCGAAGATATCTTCCATCGCCCCGGCGTCGTTGCGGCTGTCGCGCGCCGGATAGCCGACCACCGCCACCGCCTGGCGCGGCTCGGCATCCTGGCGCGCGAGGACCAGCGGCGGCGGCAGCAGGTCGCCCTTCACTACCTGGAGGATCGCCATGTCCGGCGCCTCGGAGACGTCCGGGGCGATCCACAGGACCCGCGCGATCACATGCTCGTCGCTTTCCGGCTGGCGGTATTCCTCGCGGAAGTCCACGCGGGTGCGCACCTGCTTGCCGGCCTGGTTGAGACGGAAGCGGAACAGGCTGCCCTGGCGTTCGGCGAACAGGCTGGCGACATGCCGGTTGGTGACGATCAGGTCGTCCTCGATGCGCCAGCCGGTACCGCACCAGTCCATGCTGTCGTGGTCGATCAATTCCAGCCGACCGACCGAGCGGATCGGCGTGGCCAGCGCGGCGCGATGCTTCTTCAGGCGCTGCTCCAGGCCGGCCAGCGGCGCTTCGTCGAAGATACCGTTCTTCACCAGCAGCACCGGCCGGCTCTTGAGCAGGACGATCGCCTCGCTGAAGCGCCGCGAGTCGAAGAACGAGGCGTCGGATTCCGGCGACACGCTCTTGCCCAGGTGGTCGGCGATCTGCTCGCGGCTGGCGTTGTACGCCGGCACGTTGCTCCATTCACCGCGGGCGGCGAGGTGGGCGAGTTCCTCGCGGGTGCCCTTTTCCTTCAGTACCGAGCAGACCCGCAGTTCTTCCGGCGTGGCCCGCCGGGGGTTGCGCTTGCGCATGGCCATGTCCCTCGCTGGGCGGATATCCCTGGCAGGAGTCTAGCCGAGGGACATGACAGGGCCATGTCCCGCTGGCGGAGCGCCGCTCAACCGGCGAACAGCCGGTAGGCCGGGTTGTGGGTTTCCTCCCAGTACGGATAGCCGATGGCTTGCAACGCCGCCTCCAGCTCGCCGCGCTCCTCGTCCGGCACCTGCAATCCGGCCAGCACCCGACCGTCGGCGGCGCCGTGGTTGCGGTAGTGGAACAGGCTGATGTTCCAGCGCGAGCCGAGCTTGTCGAGAAAGTTCAGCAAGGCCCCGGGGCGTTCGGGAAACTCGAAGCGGAACAGCCGCTCGCGGCGCACCTCGGTACCGTGGCCGCCGACCATGTGGCGGATGTGCAGCTTGGCCATCTCGTTGTCGGTCAGGTCGAGTACCGGGAAGCCCTGCTCGCGCAGGCCGGCGAGCAGGTCGGCGCGACTGTCGGTGAGCGGATGGGTCTGCACGCCGACGAACAGGTGGGCCTGGCGGTCGCTGTGGTAGCGGTAGTTGAACTCGGTGATCTGGCGCCGGCCCAGCGCCGCGCAGAAGGCCTTGAAGCTGCCCGGCCGCTCGGCCACGGTGACGGCGATGATCGCTTCGCGCTGTTCGCCCAGTTCGGCGCGCTCGGCAACGTGGCGCAGGCGGTCGAAGTTGATGTTGGCACCGGAGTCGATGGCCACCAGGGTCTGCCCCTCGGTGCGTTCGCGGGCCACGTACTTCTTGATTCCCGCTACGGCCAGGGCGCCGGCCGGCTCGGTGATCGAACGGGTGTCGTCGTAGATGTCCTTGATCGCCGCGCAGATTTCGTCGCTGCCGACGGTGATCACCTCGTCGACGTGGTCCTTGCAGACCTCGAAGTTGCAAGCGCCGATCTGCGCCACCGCCACCCCGTCGGCAAACAGCCCGACCTGGCCCAGCACCACCCGCTCGCCGGCGGCCAGCGCTGCCTGCAGGCAGTTGGAATCCTCCGGCTCGACGCCGATCACGCGGATATCCGGACGCAGGTGCTTGACGTAGGCGGCGATCCCGGCGATCAGGCTGCCGCCGCCGACCGGCACGAAGATCGCGTCGAGGCGGCCGCTGTGCTGGCGGAGGATCTCCATCGCCACCGTGCCCTGTCCGGCGATCACGTCCGGATCGTCGTAGGGTGGGACGAAGGTCATGCCTTCGCGCTCGGCCAGTTGCAGGGCATGGGCCAGCGCATCGGGGAAGGCGTCGCCGTGCAGCAACGCCTCGCCGCCGCGCGCCAGCACGCCCTTGACCTTGAGTTCGGGAGTGGTGCGCGGCATCACGATCACCGCCCGCACGCCCAGGCGCTGCGCCGCCAGGGCCAGGCCCTGGGCATGGTTGCCGGCGGAGGCGGTGATCACCCCGCGGGCCTTCTGCTCGTCGCTCAGGCGCGCGACACGGGTATAGGCGCCGCGGATCTTGAAAGAGAACACCGGCTGCAGGTCCTCGCGCTTGAGCAGCACCCGGTTGCCCAGGCGCTGGGACAACTGCGGCGCGACCTGCAAGGGGGTTTCCACGGCGACGTCGTACACCGGCGCGGCCAGGATGCTTTCCACGTAGCCGGCCAGCAGGGGTTTGCTTGCGCTGAGGGTCGAGGCGCTCATCGGCTGGCCTCCGCGCTCGCCGCCACCGAGGCCAGCAGGTCGGTGCCGTAGGAGTTGTCCACCGCGCAGCGCCACTGGCCATCGGCCTCCTGGCGGAACACGTAGGTGGCCCGACGTTGCAGGCGTCCGGCCTTCGACTCGATCACCGCCTCGGCCATGACCAGCGCCGTATCTCCCGCCTCGATCACCCGCAGGTCGTGCTGGCGCACTCGCAGGCTGTGCTCGAAGTGCCGGGCGATGGCGTCGAACGCCTGGCGGATCTGCGCCTTGCCGCAGGCGTTGAGGCCCGGCTTGACCACCAGGGTGGCGTCGTCGCAATAGAAATCCATCAGGGCATCGAACTGCCCGGCATTGATCAGGGCGTCGGCCCGGCCAACGAGGTTCTGGAGGGTCTGGTGCTGCATGCTGTTCTCCCGGTTCGGTGGTTTTGGCCCAGGAGACAGAACGAAGAACCCGCCTCGAGGGCGGGTTCGGAGTGGACGCTGGCTAACCCGCCATAGCTGGAATGGCGGTAATAATGCTGCGGCGGGTAAGCAGGGTCGCGAAGGTCATGGGTATCGAAACTACGGCGCCGCCCCGTTGGCTGTCAAGCGGTCCGGCCGCGCTGGCAGGAAAAAGCCCCTGCCGCGATGGCAGGGGCTTGCCGTTTTGGCCGAGCGCCGCCGGAGGTCAGCGGGTCAGCAGCACCTTCTGCGGCTGCGAGCCACTTACGGTGACCAGCTTGGTGACGGTGCCGCCCTCGGTGATGGTCTTGCCATCGCTCTGGGCGCTCCAGGTCAATTCGCTGGAAATGTAGTAGGTGCCGTTGGGGATGTGGTCGAAGTCGAAGCGACCGTTCTGGTCGGTGGTCGCCTCGCGCACATAGGTGGCGCGTCGCGGGTCGAGCACCGGCGGTTGCACGTCGGGATCGCGCTTGGCGGCATCGAGGTTGCCGAACTTCGCGTAGTAGGCCTTCATGTAGCTGGTCGCAGGCTCCAGGGTGACCTTGGTGTTGGTCCCCTTCTGGATCGCACCCGACGCGCTGGTCAGGTACAGGTCGCCGTTGATCACGCCCTCGCCCACCTGCTGGGTCGCCGCGTATTCATGCTCCGGGAAATCCGGCAGGTCGTTGGGGTTGGAGGCGCAGGCCGCCAGGGCCACGGTCATGGCCAGGAGGCCGAGGTTCTTCTTGATCGAAAGCATGGGCAATTCCTTTTTTCAAGCGAAGGTAACGAGTCCGTTGTGCGGCACCGACCGCGTGCTCAGGAGCGGCGCCCGAGCAGGAAGCCGGCGAGCAGGCCCACCGCGGTGGTGATGGCCACGGTCTGCCAGGGATTGGCGCCGATATAGCTTTCCGTCGCATCCACCGCGTGGCGGCTGCGTTCGGCCACGGCGCTACCGCCCTTGCCGAGGGCATCGTTGGCCTTCTCCAGCAGCGCGCCGATCCGCGCACGGGCGCTGTCGGCCTTGTCGCCGGCGAAGGCGGCGCTGTCGGCGAGCATGCTGTTGGCTTCGGAGAGCAGTTCCTGCAGCTCGCTGTAGCTCTGGTGCTGGATCTGCTCGAGGTTGTCTTTCACTGCGTTTTTGCGTGCCATCGAAGAGGCTCCCTGAAAAATGACTTGCAAAGGAGTTGATAGGCGCTGCAGTGAAAAAGTTCAGAGGAAATCGCCGGGAAGAACCGGCGCCCAGGCAGTGGGCGCCGGCTTCCATGGCCTGCCTGCCGTCAGAACGCGTAGATCGCCGAAAGAATCGCCGTGCGACCGTCGCCATACTCGATGGCCGAGGAGCGCGACTGGTTGCCGTACACCTGGCGCACCCGCTCGACGTAGGCCTTGTCGAACAGGTTGTCGAGGTTGAGTTGCAGTTTCAGGTCGCGCGTCGCCTGGTAGCCGAGCATCATGTTGTGCACCCAGTAGGCATCCAGCTTGCCGTTGTCCACCGAGGTGACGTTGCGCTGGCTGACGTAGCGTGCGCCATAGCCCAGGGTCACGCCCTCGGGCAGTTCGTAGGTGCTCCAGAGGCTCAACGAGCGCGGCGGGGTATTGCCCAGTGCCTGTCCCTCGCGCTGCGGGTTGCTGGATTTCAGGGTTTCGCTGTCGAGGTAGGTGTAGGTGGCGAAGAGGTCCCAGTGCTCGTTCAGCTTGCCGCTGGCGCTCAGCTCCAAGCCACGCACGCGCTGTTCGCCGGCAAGCACGTAGCTGCCGTCGGCCAGGCGTTCGCGGGCGTCTTCCTTCTTCACCTGGAACAGCGCCGCGTCCAGCTCCAGGCGCCGTCCGAGGAACTCCCACTTGGTGCCCAGCTCGTAGGTGCTGTTCTTCTCCGGCGCCAGGCCTCCGGTCGCCTCGGTCACGCCCGAGTCGGTGGTGACCAGGTGTTCCGCCGAGGGGTTGAAGGAGGTGCCGTAGGAGACGTACACCCGCCCGTTCTCCAGCGGCTTGAATACCAGCCCCGCCCGTGTGCTCAGCTTGCCGTCGGAACTGTCGGCGCGCACCGTCGGCTTGCCTGAGGGCGTGCTCCGCGAGGTGCCGTCGATCCAGTCGTAGCGCAGGCCCAGGCTGAGGTCCCAGCGCTCGTCCAGGGCAATGGTGTCGAAGGCGTACAGCGCCTTGACCTCCAGTTCGGTCCGGTTGCGCGCGCTGTCGCGCTTGTCGGTGGGGCCGTTCCAGTAGCCCGGCGGGTTGTGCAGGTCGAAGCCGGTGGCCGGGTAGAACTTGCCCAGGTTGTAGGAGTAGGTGGTGCGGTCGTAGGTCTCGCGGGACAGCTCGAAGCCGCCGATCAGCGTATGCGCCAGGCCGAAGGTGTCGAAGCGGCCGGTGAGGTTGGTCTGGTTGATCCACATCCGCGTCTTCGAATCGCGCCCGTAGGCTTGCGGTCCCGCCGGCAGGTAGCGCCCCGGCGGCAGGCCCTTCTGGTTGACGTGGGAGGCGGAGATCACCGTGTCCCGATGCAGGTGGGAATAGCGGATGAGGTTCTGCAACTGGAAGTCGTCGCTGAAATCGTGTTCGAGCTTGAGGGTGGCGACGTCGTTGTCGATCCGCTCCTCGTCCAGGTTGCGCCAGCCGAAATAATCGTGGCGGCTGACGCCGTCCAGCTTGCGCCCGTTCAGCGCCGGCACGCCATAGTCGGGAAGGTTGTCGTCGCGTTGGTGGAAGTAGCTCAGGGTCAGGCGGGTCGGGGTGTCCAGGCCGAAGGTCAGGGATGGCGCGATGCCCCAGCGCTGCTTGTCGATCTGTTCGCGCCCGGCGACATCGTTGTGGTGGGCCATGAGGTTGAGGCGGAAGGCGGTCGACTCGCCGAGCCCTTCCAGCGGCTGGTTGGTGTCCAGGGTCAGGCGCCGGTAGCGGTCCGTGCCCAGCCCGGCGCCCAGGTGGGTGAAGGCTTCGGCCTTGGGCTGCTTGCTGACCATGTTGATGCTGCCGCCGCTGGTGCCGGCGCCGCCGAACACCGAGTTCGGTCCCTTGATCACTTCCACCGCCTCCAGGTTGAACAGGTCGCTGCGGCTGGTCTGGGCGCTGTCGCGCAGCCCGTCCACCTGCATGTTGGCGTTGGCGCTGAAGCCGCGGATGTTGATGCTGTCGCCGGAACCGCCGCCGCCTTCGCCGGCGTTGAAGGTGATGCCGGAGACGTTGGACAGCACCTGGCGCAGGCTCAGGGCGTTCTGCTCCTGGATTACCTTTTGCGGCACCACCGTGACGGTCTGCGGGGTATCCAGCAGCGGCACGGCGTACTTGGCCGAGGCCGAGCGTTCGACCCTGGACGAGGCCTGCTCGCCGGTGACCGTGTCGGCTCCCAGTTCCAGGGGATCGTCCTTGCGCGCCGCGTCCTCGGCCAGGGCCGGCGAGGAGCAGGCGGCCATCAGCAGCATCAGCGGCGCCAGCGGGCGTTTGGTGGGCAAGGGGGACGGCTCGTTGCGACGATCCATGAAGTACTCCATCTTGGTTATTGAGAATCATTGGCATTTGATTGATGGAGGGTTTTTTCCACAAGCCGGACAGCTCCGAAAAAGCTCCCGGAAAAATCTGATAACCAACGGCAGAGTCCCGGAACAGAGGGCTCGCCGCGCGGCCCTTCTGCCAGGCGGCGACCGCATCCCTGCCATCGCGCAGACAAAAAAAAGCCCCGCCAATCGACCGGCGGGGCTTTCCCTAAAGCGTGTCGCCTCAGAACAGCGAGGCGACCAGATGAGTGGCGGGCGCCACCTGGAAGTCGATGGACATCATCACGCTCAGCGCGGTGATGGCGACGATGGAGAAGGCGAACAGCTTGCGCGCCCAGACCCGGTCGTCGGCGGTCCAGTAGCCGGTCAGGGCGATGGCCAGCCACCACAGGCTCACCGCCACCGCCACCAGCAGGTAGCCGTAGCCGGCGTAGCCGCCCAGGCACAAGGCGAGGGTCGCCGCCATGAAAGCGAGGATGTAGAGCACGATGTGGATCTTGGTCACCGCGATGCCGCGCGCCACCGGCAGCACCGGGATGCCGGCCGCCTCGTAGTCCTTCAGCCGGAAGATGGCGATGGCATAGGAGTGCGGCATCTGCCACAGGCAGAAGATCGCCAGCAGCGAGGCAGCTCCGGCGTCGAACTGGCCGCTCACCGCGCAGTAGCCGACCACCGGCGGCATCGCCCCGGAGAGGCTGCCGACCAGCGTGCCGTACTGCGAACGACGCTTGAACCACAGGCTGTACAGGCCGACGTAGACGAAGTAGCCGAAGCCGGCCAGCGCGGTGGTCAGCGGGTTGGTCCGCCACCACAGCAGGCCGAAGCCGGCGACCCCGAGGACCAGGCCGTGGGCCAGGGCAGCCTTCAGCGAGATCTGCCCGGTCACGGTGACCCGCCCGCGGGTCCGCTCCATGTGCCGGTCGATGTCGCGGTCGATGCAGTTGTTCAGCACGCACCCACTGGCGACCACCAGCGACAGGCCGATGACCGTGGCCAGCAACAGCATCGGCTCGACGCTGCCGCGGGCGGCGAGGAAGTATCCCCCCGCCACCGCGATCAGGTTGCCGAAGATGATTCCCGGCTTGGCCACCAGGAGATAGCGTTTCAGCTTCACGTCATGGCCCTCAGGGCATCGGCATCATCAGCATGTCGGCGCTGAAGATGATCCACAGCGAGAGACCGACTACCAGCAGGATGACGATCACCGTGAAGATGAACGCCATCACGTTCCAGCGCCCTTCCGACGACATGTTCATGTGCAGGAAGCAGATCAGGTGCACCACCACCTGCACCAGGCCGAGGACGACCATGGTGAGGATGGTCGCGTGGCGCGAGAAGCCGCCGTCCATGACCATGTAGAACGGGATCGCGGTGAGGATCACCGAGAGCACGAAGCCGATCGCGTAGGAACCCAGGCTGCCGTGGCCGGCGCCGTGGTTGTCGTGTGCAGCGCTGCTCATTACAGGGCCCCCATCAGGTAGACGACGGTGAAGACGCAGATCCAGACGATGTCGAGGAAGTGCCAGAACAGGCTCAGGCACATCATCCGGGTGTTGTTCTGCGCGGTGAGGCCGCGGGTCCAGATCTGCGCCATCAGCACCAGCATCCACAGCAGGCCGGCGCTGACGTGCAGGCCGTGCATGCCGACCAGGGTGAAGAAGGACGACAGGAAGGCGCTGCGGCTCGGGCCGAAACCTTCGGCGATCAGGTGGTGGAACTCGTTGATCTCCATGCCGATGAACGCGGCGCCGAGCAGGAAGGTGACCCCGAGCCAGGCGATCGCCTGGCCTTTGGCGCCCTTGTGCGCGGAGAGCATGGCCAGGCCGTAGGTGCAGCTGGAAACCAGCAGGATGGCGGTTTCCACCAGCACGTAGGGCAGCTCGAAGATGTCCTTGCCGCTGGGGCCGCCGGCGGTGTGGTGAACCAGCACCGCGTAGGTGGCGAAGACGCTGGCGAACAGCACGCAGTCGGTCATCAGGTAGAGCCAGAAACCGAATACGGTGTTGCCGCCGCTATCGTGTGCATGATCGTGGTCGTGGCCCACTTCGTGGGCGTCGGCCAGATGCTTGTTCAATACTGCCGTCGACATGGTTCAGACCTGCTTGGCGAGTTGCTGGAAACGGGCGCTTTCGATCTTCTCGATCTCTTCGGGCTGGACGTAGTAGTCGACGTCCTGGTTGTAGCTGCGCACGATGAAGGAGCCGATCATGCCGACGAAGCCGACCGCCATGAGCCACCAGATATGCCAGATGGCGGCGAAGCCGAAGACGAAGGCGAACACGGCGATGGAGAAGCCCGCGGCGGTGTTCTTCGGCATGTGGATCGGCTGGTAGGCCGGCAGCTTGCGGTAGGCGGTGCCGGCCTTCTTCATGTCGTGGAAGGCATCCACGTCCTGTACCTTCGGCAGCTCGGCGAAGTTGTAGAACGGCGGCGGCGAGGAAGTGGCCCATTCCAGGGTGCGGCCTTCCCACGGGTCGCCATTGACGTCGGCCAGTTGCTTGCGGTTGCGGACCGAGACGAACAGCTGGATCAGCTGGCAGGCAATGCCGCAGAAGATCAGCACGGCGCCGAAGAACGCGACCACCAGGTAGGGCTTCCACAACGGGTTGTCGTAGTGGTTCAGGCGACGGGTCATGCCCATGAAGCCGAGGATGTAGAGCGGCATGAAGGCCATGTAGAAGCCCACCAGCCAGCACCAGAAGGAGCGCTTGCCCCACTTCTCGTCGAGGGTGAAGCCGAACGCTTTCGGGAACCAGAAGGCGAAGCCGGCCAGGTAGCCGAATACCGCGCCGCCGATGATGGTGTTGTGGAAGTGGGCGATCAGGAACAGGCTGTTGTGCAGCAGGAAGTCCGCGCCCGGGATGGCCAGCAGGACGCCGGTCATGCCGCCGATGGTGAAGGTCACCATGAAGCCCAGGGTCCACAGGATCGGCGTGCTGAAGCGCAGGCGGCCCTTGTAGATGGTGAACAGCCAGTTGAACAGCTTCACCCCGGTGGGGATCGAGATCAGCATGGTGGCCACGCCGAAGAAGCCGTTGACGTCACCGCCCGAACCCATGGTGAAGAAGTGGTGCAGCCACACGGTGAAGCCGAGGAAGGTGATCGCGGCGCTGGCCCAGACCATCGACTTGTAGCCGAACATGCGCTTGCCGGCGAAGGTCGCGGTGACCTCGGAGAAGATACCGAAGGCCGGCAGGATCAGGATGTACACCTCGGGATGGCCCCAGGCCCAGAAGAGGTTGATGTACATCATGGCGTTGCCGCCGAGCTCGTTGGTGAAGAAGTGCATGTCCAGGTAGCGGTCGAGCGACAGCAGGCCCAGCGCAGCGGTGAGGATCGGGAACGAGGCGACGATCAGGATGTTGGCGAAGGTGCAGGTCCAGGTGAAGATCGGCATCTGCATCAGCTTCATGCCCGGGGCACGCATCTTGAACACGGTGACCAGGAAGTTGATCCCCGTGAGCAACGTGCCCATCCCGGATATCTGTAGCGCCCAGATGTAGTAATCCACCCCTACCCCGGGGCTATAGGCCAGCTCCGACAGCGGCGGATAGGCCACCCAGCCGGTACGGGCGAATTCGCCCAGGCCCAGCGACACGTTGACCAGCATGGCGCTGACCACGAGCAGCCAGAAGCTCAGCGAGTTGAGGAAGGGGAACGCCACGTCGCGCGCGCCGATCTGCAGCGGCACGGCCAGGTTCATCAGGCCGGTCATGAACGGCATGGCCATGAAGATGATCATGATCACGCCATGCGCGGTGAAGATCTGGTCGTAGTGCTCCGGCGGCAGGTAGCCGTGGTTGGCGCCTTCGGCCAGGGCCAGCTGGCCGCGCATCATGATCGCGTCGGCGAAGCCGCGGACCAGCATGACCAGGGCGACGACGATGTACATCACGCCGATCTTCTTGTGGTCGACCGAGGTCAGCCACTCGGTCCACAGGTAGGTCCACTTGCGGTAGTAGGTGATCGCACCGACCACGCCGAGGCCCAGCAGGGCGACGACGGCCAGTGTGACCATGACGATGGGCTCGTGGTAAGGCACGGCCGAGAGTGTCAGTTTCCCGAACATCTGCGCTTACTCCTGGGTACTCGGTTGCATGTGCATGTCCTTCATGTCTTTCATGCCCTGCATGGCTTGCATGTCCATGTCCTGCATGTCGTGACCGGTCATGGCGGCTTCGTGCTCAGCCCCGGCGTGCTCGCCGTGCGCGGCACCCTTGGCGTCGCCGTGGTGCTCGTACTTGGTGAGGATGTGGCCGAACAGTTCCGGGCTGACCGAAGAGAAGTAGGTCGGCGGAACGTTCTCGCTCGGCTTGACCAGCTCCGGATAGGTGCCGATCGACAGGCTGGTCGGTGCAGCCTTGACCTTGGCGACCCAGTCCTGGAAGCCCTGCTCGGAGGTGGCGATGGCCTTGAAGCGCATGCCGGAGAAACCGCCGCCGCTGTAGTTCGCGGAGATACCGTCGAACACGCCTTCTTCGTTGGCGATCAGGTGCAGCTTGGTCATCATCCCGGCCATCGAGTAGATCTGGCTGCCCAGCTGCGGGATGAAGAACGAGTTCATCACCGAATCCGAGGTGATCTGGAAATTCACCGGGGTGTCTTTCGGGAAGGCGATCTCGTTGACCGTGGCGATACCCTGCTCCGGGTAGATGAACAACCACTTCCAGTCCAGCGAAACGGCCTGGATGGTGACCGGCTTGACCTCGGAGTCCAGCGGACGGTATGGGTCGAGCTTGTGGGTGCTTTCCCAGGTGATCCAGCCGAGGATCGCGATGATCACGCAGGGCACCAGCCAGACCACCGCCTCGATGCGGTTGGAGTGGTGCCAGTCCGGCTTGTACTCGGCCTGGGTGTTCGAGGCGCGGTACTTCCAGGCGAACGCCAGGGTCATCACGATCACCGGGATGACCACGATCAGCATCAGCAGGGTCGCGGTAATGATCAGGGTGCGCTCGTCCATGCCCACCTGCCCTTTCGGGTTGAACAGGGTCATGTCGCAGCCGCCGAGCAGCAGCGCGGGCGCCAGGGAAAGCCATTTCAATGCGGCAAACGGGTTTGCTTTGGTCATCTTCCGGCCTTAATCGATGGAAGGAGCGAGTGGTCGCTCATGGATGTCTCCTTGCAAGGCTTGTGGCGGAGACCGCTGGCTTCAGCCAGTTCCAGACATGCAGTCGCCACCGGGGTACGGAACGGCCATTGCCCGGCCACGGGAGAAGGCAAGCGGATACCTTTCCCGATTCCGGTGACGGACTCGTTCCACGCGCTGAGTCGTTCCTTGATGAACAGCGTTTTCGAAGCTGTGCCGGAAGAGGCCAAGGGCGGCCAAGGCACGTGCATGCCTGGGCGAGAAGGATTGCCCTTCCCGCCGGGTGATCAGGTCGCAGTTATCGGTCGGCTATTTGTTGTGCAACAGGCAAGGCAGGAACCCATTTATCGCGATGCGGAGCAGAGACTCGCGCGACGCTCGTTGGACCGAAACTGAGCGTCAGTTATTACAATTCATTTCAGCTGAGGAGCCTATGACACATCTTGCAATAGACTTTCTCAAACATAGATAAAGTAGGGCTTTTACCTGCCTGCGACAGGTTGTCGCAGGCCATACCCTAGCACAACAGTTGGAATACGCGAATATTCTTCGCTTCGAGCAGCATAACGCAAGGAAATCGCCCCCACGCCAGCATCGTGACCCGAGAGTCAGTGTCTATCGGCCTGCAACTGTACCCCTGCCGTTCGTCCAGATGCGCCAACTGTATCCGCCGCCGGGCCGGCGCTAACGCGCAGGCGCCAGAGCAGCGCGGCGGCCAGCAGGGCGCTGGCTCCGGCCACCAGCATAGCCAGACGGAAGCCCTCGGCCAGCGCGGCCGGCAGCTCGGCGTCGAGCCCCGCCAGGGAACCAGGCAAGCGATGGGCCGTGATCGCCTGGGTGGCGAGCCGTTGCGCATCGGCAATCCCCAGCTCCTCCAGCCGATCGCCCAGGACGACGATCGCCCGCCCGCTCAGCAGCGCTCCCAGCAACGCGATGCCGACGGCCATGCCGGCCTGGCGCAGGGTATTCATGGTCGCCGAGGCCATCCCGGAACGCTCGCGGGCCACGCTCGCCATGACCGCCAGACCGGTGCCGGGAACGGCCAGGCCCATGCCCAGGCCGAGCGCCACCAGCAACAGGCCGACCCAGGGATACGCGGTTCCCGTACCGCAAGCGGCCAGCGCCAGCATGGCCAGGCCGATCACCAGGTAGCCCAGCACCAGCAGGCGTCGCAGCGGTACGTGCCGCTGCAACCGGCCGAACAGCATGGACAGTGCGCCCATGGCGAGGAACTGCGGCGCCAGGTAGAAGCCGGCCTGCTGCGCCGAGGCACCCTGCACCTGCTGGAAGAACAGGGAGAGGAAGAACAGGCTGGCGTAGCCGGAAAAACCGAGGACGAACGAGGCCAGGTTGCAGACGGCGAACCCGGCCTGGCGGAACAACCCCAGGGGCAGCAGCGGTCGGGCGGTCCGCCGCTCGACGAAGAGGAAGCCAAGCAGGCCGACCCCGGCCAGGAGCAGCGCCGGCCAGGCCGTGGGAGACAACCAGCCGCCCTCTCCCGCGGCGATCAGGGCGTAGGTCAACGCCCCCAGCCAGACCACGCTGAGCAGCTGCCCCAGGGGATCGAAGGCGGCGTGCTCGGGGTGCGCGGTTTCCTCGATGCCCCACAGGCCCAGGGCGAGCGCCAGCAGGCCGAGCGGCAGGTTGATCAGGAAGATGCTCTGCCAGCCGGCGTGCTCCACCAGCAGGCCGCCGAGCAGCGGGCCGAGGATCAGCGACAGCGCGCTGAAGGAGGTCCAGCCGCCGATCACCTGGGCGCGCTGGCCGGGATCGTGGAAAGCCTGGGTAAGGATCGACAGCGCGCCGGGTATCAACAGCGCCCCGGCGATGCCCTGGACCGCGCGTCCGAACAGCAGCAGCGGCAGCGAGGTGGCCAGCGCGCAGAGCAGCGAACCGAAGCTGAACAGGCCGACCCCGAGCAGCCAGGTGAGCTTGCGACCGTAGCGGTCGCTCAGCGGTCCGGAAGACAGCATGAAGGCGCTCAGGCACAGCGCATAGGCGTCGACCACCCACTGCAGGCCGGCCAGGTCGGTATCCAGGGCGTACTGCAGCGTCGGCAGGGCGAGGTTGACGATGCTGATGTCGAGCGAGGCGATGAAGGTTCCCAGGTAGATGGCGGCGACCAGGGCGACACGACGCGAAGGGTTCATGGAGTACTCCGATGAGAGGGCGCTGGCCCAGGAATAATCCATTGACCGACGGTCAGTCAATAAATATCGCGAAACATTCTCATCTTCCTGTCATGCCTCGTCTTCCCCTCCACGCTCTTTTACACTGCGGCCAACCCAACCACCGGACCCGCGCTCCATGCCCGATCGCCACGCCGAACAGCCTGCCCGCCAACCGCGCACCAAGCCTGCGGAGGTTCGTCTCGAGGAACTGATGGCGGCGGCGCAGCAACTGTTCCTAGACAAGGGTGTGGACGCCACCACCATCAGCGACATCGTCGCTGCCGCGGGGGTCGCCAAGGGTACCTTCTATCACTACTTCCAAGCCAAGACCGACATCCTCCTGGCCCTGCGCGAGCGCTTCACCCAGGCTTTCCAGCAGCGCATCGCGAATGCCGTCGAGGCCTGTCCGGCGAACGACCATCCCGGCCGCCTGCGCGCCTGGACCGAGAGCGGCCTGGCGGGCTACCTGGAGGGCTACCGGCTGCACGATGTGGTCTACAGCGAACACCATCACCACCAGCGCGGCAACCAGGAGCGCGACCGCGTGCTGGAGCAATTGGCGGAGCTACTGGAGAACGGCGCGGCGGCCGGCGCCTGGCCGCTGCGCAACCCACGGCTGAACGCCCTGCTGCTCTACTCCGGGCTGCATGGCGCCGCCGACGACGCCATCGCCGGCGGCCGCCTGGATACCCAGCCGCTGGCCGGCGAACTCGCCGATGCCTTCCTGCGCCTGCTCGGTGCCAGCGACTGAGGCAGGCTCAGCCGCAGAAGGTTTCCTGCAGGTGGCGCCAGTACAGCCGCCCTTCGTCGTCACGGTGCAGGACTACGGTGGACAGGCGCTCGCTGCGACCCGCCGCGTCGGACTGGATTTCCCGATAGGCCAGGGTCGCGCCATCCACGCCTGAAGCCAGCAGACTCTCGCCGTCGATCTCGATGCGCAGCCCAGGACGGGTGCCGCCCTTGCTGCGGAACAGCTCGCCCAGAGCAGTCTTGTCCAGGACCACGCCATGCGGCGTGACCATCGAGAAGTCCTCGGCGAAACGCGCCATCAACGCATCCAGCGCGTCAGCCCGTGAGTCGCCGGCCAGCCAGTCGCGGATCGCCACGTGGGCATGGTGGATTTCCCGGCGGTAGGCACAAGTCATGGTGTAGCTCCTTTCAGGTCTGGACCAGGGCGCGAACCCCGGCGGAATCGATACGCCTCACCCACGGCAGAGGCAATAGCGTGAAAGCGGCGGCGAACAGGAAGCAGTGGACGAAGGCCGCGGGGTCGGCCCGCGCCTGCAACAGGTTGAGCAACCCACCGAGCACGGCCATGCCCAGGCAGAACGCCAGTTGCCGATTGATGTTCCACAAGGCGCTGGCATGGCCCATGCGCGCCGCCGGGACGTCGAGCAAGGCCATGCCCTGTGCCGCGCTGCTACACAGGCTGCCGCCGAATCCCATGGTCGCGTAGGCCCCCGCCAGTTGCCAGAAGCCGCTCCCCTCCCCGCTTCGAGCCAGCCACAGCAGGCCGCCGGCCTGTATCGCCATGCCCGCCAGCAGCAAGGATTTCGGCCCCCAGCGATTGAAGCGTCGCCGGGTCAGGCCGATGGCCAGGCCGGCCGCCAGCGCCCAGGGCAGCATCAGCGCACCGGCACGGCTCGCGCTGAGGCCGAGGGGGCCTTGCAGATAGAGCATGGCGACCAGGTTGGCGCCCATGAAGGCTCCCGGCACGCAGAGATAGACCAGCATCGCCGTACGCAGCAATGGCGCCTCCAGCAAGCCAAGGTCGAGCAGCGCGTCGGTACGAGCGCGCCCGTCACGCCAGTAGCAGCAGCCCAGCACGCAGGCCAGCAGCGCCAGGAGCAGGCCACGCCCGCCGCCGCCGGGCGATCCCAGCCAGGCGAGCGCCACCAGCAGCGTGGCCAGCGCCGCCGAGCCGAGCAGCAGGCCGCGCAGGTCCAGGCGCTGCGCCGCATGCTTGTGCCTGGGCAGCCAGCGCATCGCCAGGGCCAGCACCAGCAGCGCCGGCGCCACGCTGGCGAAGAAGATCCCACGCCAGGACAGGCTGTCCACCAGCCAGCCGCCGAGGGCAGGCGCCACGGCGGGAACGATCAGCGCCACCAGCATCACCCGTGCGGTCAGGCCGGCCCGTGCCGACGACGGGACATTCCGATAGGCCATGGCCTGGCCGAGGGGGATCAGTAACCCGCCGGCCAACCCCTGGCACAGGCGCCAGACGATCAACGTCGCCGCCGATCCAGCCAGGCCGCAACCCAGCGAAGCGCTGGCGAAACCGGCCAGTGCCAGCAGCATCAGTCGCCGTTCTCCCAGGCGCGAAGCGAGCCAGACGCTCAACGGAATCACCAGGGTCAAGCCGAGCAGGTAGGTGTTGCCGATCCACGCCAGGGTCGCCACCGAAGCGCCAAGGGAACGCCCGATGTCCGGGTAGGCGACGCTGGCGATGAAGATGTTCACCAGGTCCAGGGCGAACCCCAGCAGGTACAAAGTGGCCAGGCGGGACGGTTGATTCATGGGCGCTCCGGAGGTTTGCCGGGGAGCATAGCGAGGCGCTCGCGCTATCTGGAGAGGCTAATCGCGCATAGACTGTCAAATCGAATTTGACAATAGGGTCGCCTTCCATGGTCAGCCTCGACCGCTTCGAAACCTTTCGCGCCGTGGTCGACTGCGGTTCCCTCAGCGCCGCCGCCGACACCCTCGGCCAGACGCGTGCGGTAGTCAGCTTCAACCTCAAGCGGCTGGAGGCCGAGCTGGGCGTTTCTCTGCTCAGCCGCAGCACCCGGCGGTTGGCCCTGACCGATGCTGGCGAACGCTTCTACCAGCGCTGCGTGAAGGTGCTCGACGAGGCGCGCCTGGCCATCGACGACGCCCGCGCCGAGCATGGCGAACTGCGTGGCAGCCTGCGCGTCACCACCACCCAGGAATACGGCCTGCGCCAACTGGTGCCGGCCCTGCAGGCATTCGCCCGGCTGCACCCGGCGTTGCAGGTACAATTGTCGACCTCATCGCTGCATGCCGACCTGATTGGCGAACGCTTCGACGTCGCGATCCGCCTGGGGCGCCTGGAGGACTCCACCCACCATGCGGTGCAACTGGCCAGCTTCGAGGTCCTGGCGGTGGCCAGCCCGGCCTGCCTGGCGGCGCTCGGCGAACCGCCGCCGACCGACCTGGAGAGTCTGGAGCGCCTGCAGAATCTCGGTCACAGCCGGCTGGCGGACTCCCTGCCCTGGCAAGTACGCGCCCCCGACGGCGCCCTGCGCAGCTACCGCGGACCGCGCCATCCCATGCTGCTGGCCGACAACGCCGCGGCCCTGCGCGCCTTTGCCCTCGACGGCCTGGGTATCGCCGTGCTGCCGGACTGGCTGGTGCAGGCCGACTTGCGCTGCGGCGCACTGCAACGCCTGCTGGCGGACCACGGGTTTCCGCTCCAGGGCGTGCATGCCGTTTATCCGCCGACCCGCCACCTGCCGTCGAAGGTCCGCGCGTTCATCGACTTCCTCAAGACTCGCCTGGGGCACCCGGACGCCGGTTAGAAAACCGAGGCCGCCGCGGTTGCCCGCGGCGGCCTCGGCACAGACGTGGCTCAGTTACCCTGCGGCATCTCGCCGCGCGCCAGGCGCGCATTGATGTCGCGGACCACCGCCGGCAGCTCGGCGATGGTCTCGATCAGGTAGTGCGGACGCGAACCTTCGAACATCTGTTCGATACGCGTCCGCTCGCGCTCCAGTTCGGCCGCCGGCAGCGCCTTGTACTGCTCGTAGGTGAGGCCCAGGGCATTGCCCGAGCAGGTCAGCGCCACCGTCCACATCCCGGCGCGGCGCCCTTCGAGGATACCCGGCCAGGTGTCGTCGACCTTCACGCAGGCCGCCACATCGTCGATCCCCAGGGCGATCACGTTGGCCAGCGCCTGGGCCGGCCATGGCCGGCCGTTGGGCACTTCGTCGGTGGCCACCACGTGGTCGGCGACGTAACCGTTGGTCTCGGCCAGGGCTACCACCTTCTCCATCACCACCGCCGGATAACCGGAACAGGAACCGATCTTCAGGCCCATCCCGCGGAGTTCGGCGATCGCCTGCAGGGCGCCGGGGATCAGCGCCGAATGTTCGGCGATCTTTTCGATCTGCAGCGGCATGAAGCGCTCGTAGATGGCGGTGACATCGTCGTCGCTGGGCAGGCGGCCGAAGACGGCGCGGTAGCGCTCGGCGATCGCCGGGATGTCGCAGAGGGTGCGGATGTGGTCCCACTTGCCCATTCCCATCGGACCGCGCGCTTCCTCCAGGCTGACCTGGACGCCGAATTCGGCGAAAGCCTCGACGAAGATTTGGGTCGGCGCGAAGGAGCCGAAATCGACCACGGTTCCCGCCCAGTCGAGGATGGCGGCCTGGAGGGTGGCTGGCTGGTTGTAATTCATTGTCGTGAACCCTTTTCTGCTCGTTGTCGTTCAGTTCAGATCTCGAGGACTTCCAGTTCGCGCAGCGCCTCGCCGATGGCGGCGACCGCCTGCCGCATCTCCGCGGCGTCGACGTGGCCGATGCAGCCGACGCGGAAGGTTTCCACCTGGGTCAACTTGCCCGGATAGAGGATGAAGCCCTTCTCCCGCACGCGTTGGTAGAAGTCGGCGAAGCGGTAGCGCGGATCGCGCGGCGCGTGGAAGGTAACGATGATCGGCGCCTGGATTTCCGCCGGCAGGAAGCTGCGGAAACCGAGCCGGGCCATCTCGCCGAGCAGCGTTTCGCAATTGCTCGCGTAGCGCCGCTGGCGCGCCGGCAGGCCGCCCTCCTCTTCGTACTGGCTGAGCGCTTCGTGCAGGGCGGCGACCACATGGGTCGGCGGGGTGAAGCGCCACTGCCCGGTCTTGCGCATATAGGCGTGCTGGTCCTGCAGGTCCATGGCCAGGGAGTGGCAGTTGCCGGCGCTGGCTTCCAGGGCGGCGCTGCGGGCGAAGACGAAGCCCATCCCGGGGACGCCCTCCAGGCACTTGCCGGAGGCGGCGATCAAGGCATCGAACGGAACTTTCCGGGCATCGATCCCGATCGCCCCGAAGGAGCTCATGGCATCGACGATCAGGCGCTTGCCGTGACGCTCGACGACCTTGGCGATGGCCTCGAGCGGATTGAGGATGCCGGTGCTGGTCTCGCAGTGGATCAGCGCCACATGGCTGATCGCCGGATCGGCGGCCAGCAGGCGCTCGACGTCAGCGGCGGTGGTCGGCACGTTCTCTTCGGTCTCGAAGGTGCTGAAGGGCCGTTGCAGGACCTCGCAGATCTTCGCCAGGCGCTTGCCGTAGGCACCGTTGATCAACACCAGGACCTTGCCGTCGCGCGGCACCAGGGTGCCGATCGCCGCTTCCACGGCGAAGGTGCCGCTGCCCTGCAACGGTACGCAGGTGTGGCTGCCTTCGCCGCCGACGATCTTCAGCAGGCGCTGGCAGACGCTGGCGGTGAGTTCGTTGAAATCGCTGTCCCAGGAGCCCCAGTCGACCATCATCGCCCGACGGGTACGGTAGGAGGTGGTCAGCGGACCGGGGGTCAGCAGGATAGGTGCGCGTTCGGCAGTGCTCATGCTCATTTCCTCTGCGGGAATCGGCGAAAGAAACCGGATCGGGCTTCGCGGCCCGGGCGGTCGTTCCGCGCCGGCGTTCCGGGGAAGCCTGGAGACATAAGGTGAGCGCCGCGCTACTATCGTTCAAATTGTTTGTTCCGATGCCAGCCATAAGCCAGGCCGATACCATGAATCTCTTCCAGCTCCGCGCCTTCGACGCCGTCGCCCGCGAAGGCAGTTTCACCCGCGCCGCCGAGCGCCTGTGCATCAGCCAGCCGGCGGTGACCGGACACGTCAAGGCACTCGAGGAGCACTACCAGGTCACCCTGTTCCGACGCACCGCCCGGCGCATCGAACTGACCGAGGAAGGCTCGCGCCTGGTGGCGATCACACGCACCCTGTTCGCCCTGGAGGAAGAAGCCGAGGCCCTGCTCGACGCCAATCGACAATTGGTCTCCGGCCGCCTCGAGGTCGCCGCCGACGGCCCGCACCTGGTGATGCCGATGCTCGCCCGGCTGCGCGCGAGCTATCCGGGAATCACCGTCAACCTGCGCCTGGGCAACGCCCAGGAAACCCTCGCGGCGCTGCTCAGCGAACACGTCGACGTCGCCGTGCTGACCGAGGTCGAGGCGCGTCCCGGGCTGTTCCTGGAGGAGTTGGTGAATTCGCGCATCTGCGCCCTGCTGCCTCGCCAGCATCCCTGGTGCGAACGCAGCGAAGGCGTACCGCTGGAAGAACTCGACCAGCAGATCATGGTGCTGCGCGAACCCGGCTCGATCACCCGCCGCACCTTCGACCGCGCCTGCGCCAGCCAGGGCGTGCAGCCGCGGGTGCTGCTGGAGCTGGACAGCCGGGAAGCGGTGACCGAAGCGGTGGCCGCCGAACTGGGCGTCGGCGTGGTGTCTTCCCTGGAGGTCGGCAACGATCCGCGGGTTCGCGCGGTGCCGCTGGTCGGTCCCGAGCTGACCAACTGCCACCTGATCGGCTGCCTGGAGAAGCGCCGCGGCCTGCGGGTGATCAGGGCGTTCCTGGAACTGGCGGCGGCCTGAGTCGCGCCGTCAGCTCCAGTGACGCTCGCGGGTGCGGCGGTCTTCGCCGAAGCCGAACAGCGAGGCCAGCGAATACACGATCAGCTCGGCGATCCAGGCGACCAGCAAGGCGCAGCCCAGGCCCCAGGCGATCACCTCGGGCTTGAGCAGGACCTGGTAGCTGTAGCTGGCATAGGTTTCCATCAGCAACTCATGGTTCGGTGCGCGCAGCATGTGCCAGGCGCGGGCGTACCAGGGCCCCTGCATGGCCTGCCACTCGGCGTCGAGCATGCGCGCGCGGCGCATCAGGCGGTCGAGGTTCTCGCCGTCGCGCTGGAACACCGGATCGCTGTTGCTGCGGTAATGCCTGACCAGTTCCTCCAGGCTGCCGTTGAAGAACTGTCCGGCGGTCTGCTGGAAGCCCTGGATGTTCTGCGCGGCCTCCAGGCGATGGGCGTCGACGCGTTTGGCGTAGTCGTCGATGAAGCCGGGCACCTGCACCCCGAGCAGCAGGCCCAGGGTGAACAGCACCAGTCTCAGGTAACTGCGGAACATGCGCTCTCCTCGTCCACGGCGGCGATTCAGACCCGCCCCTTGGCCAACACCTCGCCGCCCCACCAGAGGACCCACTCGCCGCTCTGCTGCAAAGTCCAGTTCTCGTTGTCGGTGAGCGGCTCGGTGGCGATCACCGTGACCACGTCGTCCGGCGTGGTTTCCGCATGGAAGTCCACGGTCAGGTCGGCATCCTTCAACCGTGCCGGGCCGAACGGCGCGCGGCGGGTAATGTAGGCGAGTTTGCTGGAGCAGAAGGTGAACAGCCAGTCGCCGTCGCTGATCAGGGCATTGAACACGCCTTTCTTGCGATATTCGTCACAGGCCGAGATCAGCACCGGCAACAGCACCTCCACCGGCACCGGCTCGGGGAAAGCCCGGCGCACGCGGTTCAGCAGGTCGCAGAAGGCCGCCTCGCTGTCGGTCTCGCCGACCGGGCGGTAGAAGCCGGGCTTGGGCTGGAAGTCGGCCAGTTGGCCATTGTGCGCGAAGGTCCAGTAGCGCCCGCCGAGTTCGCGGATGAAGGGGTGGGTGTTGCTCAGCCCGACCTTGCCGACGTTGGCCTGGCGGATGTGCCCGATGACCGTCTCGCTCTTGATCGGGAAGCGCTGCACCAGCCGCGCCACCTCCGAATCGACGCTCGCCAGCGGGTCCTGGAACAGCCGCACGCCGCGTCCTTCGTAGAAGGCGATGCCCCAACCGTCGCGGTGCGGGCCGGTGCCGCCGCCGCGCTGCATCAGTCCGGTGAAGCTGAAGACGATGTCCGTCGGGACGTTGGCGCTCATGCCCAATAGTTCACACATGGCTCAAACCTCCCTGAGCAAGGCTGTACGTAGTAGTTCTCCTTCCCGCTGCAGACGCGCCTGCAGGCTCGCGCGACCAACCGGCAGGAAACGGGTCAGGGCGCGCCAGAGCAGTCGCGGCAGGTCGCCGCGACGCCGGGGAATCAGGTGCAGATGCAGGTGCGCCACGTGCTGGTTGGCCGCCACGCCATCGTTGAGCAACAGGTTGATGCCTTCCACGCCGAAACCGGCCCGGCGCAATGCGCGACCGGTACGCTCGGCGAGCGCCGGGAGGGCGTCGCGGGCGGCGGCGGAAAGATCGCTCAGGTGCGGGGCGTGCTCGCGGGCTACGATCAGCACGTGCGCCGGTCGCAGCGGAAAGATGTCCAGCAGGACGATGAAATGCTCGTCCTCGAAGAGTCTGTGCGCCGGCTCGCGGCCACCCGCTATGGCGCAGAACACGCAATCCATGGGAAATCCCGACATAGGCCTCGCCTCATGCTGAACGCCTGCCGGGCGTAGCGCAAGAATGGATTTCGTCGCGAAAGGCTACAGGCGCGGCTCGATGCGCATGCGCCGGTCGCCGTGCTCGTCGGTGCGGGTGTCGACGTCCGGCATCAACTCGGGCTGCATCATCTGCCGCAGGGTCGGCTCGTCCTCGGCATCCTGCGACGGATGCCGGCGATTCTTCCAGGCCCGCTCCAGCGGCCAGCGGATGGCGGCGATCAGCAGGTACAGGCCGAAACCCAGCAGCGCCACCAGGGCCAGGTCGGAGACCGCGCGCCAGGCGTTGTTGCCGACCTTGAACACGACGTCCAGCGCGGTGATGGCGATGGCCGGGGCGTAGAGGTCGTTCTGCGGGTCCACCGGAGTCGGCGTGAACAGCAGGATGAAGACGATCAGCCGCAGGGGTTCGCGCAGCCAGCGCCACATCCAGCCGGTCATCAGCCAGAACACCAGCATCAGGCCGAGTCCGGCGATGGCGTAGGCGCCCCAGGCGATCAGATAGTCTTGTTCATTCATGCGGCGTGCGTGGCGATAGCGGTGATGGGGGGCTTATGATAGCCGCTTTTGCATGCCGACGCGCCTACCCACCGATGGCGGGCGCCGCGCCGCCAGTTTTATTCAGATTTCCCGGCCTCGCGCATGGCCGGATCGACGAGGATTCCCGATGCCCCATCCGCAGCCCCCCATCGCCCGCCGCGACGCCGGACGCGACCCCTACGCCTGGCTGGAGGAGCGCGACGCCCCGGAGGTGCTCGACTACCTGAAGGCCGAGAACGCCTACCTGGATAGCGAACTGGCCTACCAGGCCGGGTTGCGCGAGACCCTGTTCGAGGAGATCAGGGGACGCATCCGCGAGACCGACCTGTCGTTGCCCAGTCCCTGGGGTCCGTGGCTGTACTACCAGCGCACCACCGCCGGCGATGAATACCCGCGCCACTACCGCTGCCCACGTCCGGCGGACGGCAGCCTGGCGGTCGACGAAGGCGCCGAGCAACTGTTGCTCGATCCCAACCAGTTGGCCGACGGCGGCTTCCTCTCCCTCGGCGCCTTCAGCATCAGCCCCGACCAGAGCCTGCTGGCCTACAGCCTGGACACCAGCGGCGACGAGATCTACCGCCTGTTCGTCAAGGACCTCGCCAGCGGCTCGGTGCAGGCCCTGCCCTTCGACGACTGCGACGGCAGCCTGACCTGGGCCAACGACAACCGCACACTGTTCTTCGGCGAACTGGACGACACCCACCGCCCGCACAAGCTCTATCGCCACCGCCTGGGCGAGGCCGGCGCCGAGCTGGTGTTCGAGGAAGGCGACGGGCGCTTCTTCCTGCACTGCTACCGCTCCAGCTCGGAACGCCAGTTGATCCTCCTCCTCAACAGCAAGACCACCAGCGAGGCCTGGGTGCTCGACGCCGACCAGCCGCAGGGAACGTTCCGCTGCCTGGCGCCGCGCGAGGAAGGCCATGAGTACTACCCCGACCACGGTCGCCTCGACGGCCGGGGCCTGTGGTTGATCCGCAGCAACCAGGCGGGGATCAACTTCGCCCTCTACCAGGCCGAGGAGTCGCGGCCGACTCGCGAGCACTGGCAACTGCGCGTGGCCCACGACCCGCAGCGGACCCTGGAAGATGTCAGCCTGAACGCCGAGGCGGTGATCCTCGGCCTGCGCGACGGCGGCCTGCCGGTGATCGAGGTGCAACCGCAGGGCCTGCCGGCCTACCGCGTGCAGTTGCCGGACGCCGCCTACAGCCTCTACGTGCAGGACAGCCTGGAATTCGACAGCCCCTGTGTGCGACTGCGCTACGAGGCCCTGAACCGTCCGGCGCAGGTACGCCAGCTGAACCTCGCCGATGGCACGCAGACCGTCCTCAAGCAGACCCCGGTGGAAGGCCCCTTCGACGCCGACGCCTACGCCAGCCGGCGCATCTGGGCCAGCAGCGGCGACGGCACGCAGGTGCCGGTCAGCCTGGTGGCGCGCAAGGAAGTCCTCGACGGCATCGCCGCCGGGCGCCCCGCGCCGCTCTATCTCTATGGCTACGGCGCCTACGGGCATAGCCTCGATCCCTGGTTCTCCCACGCTCGCCTGAGCCTGCTCGAACGCGGCTTCGTCTTCGCCATCGCCCATGTCCGTGGCGGCGGCGAACTGGGCGAAGCCTGGTACCGGGCCGGCAAGCTGGAACACAAGCAGAACAGCTTCGACGACTTCATCGCCTGCGCCGAGCACCTGCTCGCCGAGGGCTACTGCCGTCCCGAGGGCCTCGCCATCAGCGGCGGCAGCGCCGGCGGGCTGTTGATCGGCGCGGTGCTCAACCAGCGCCCGCAACTGTTCGGCGCGGCGATCGCCGAGGTGCCGTTCGTCGACGTGCTGAACAGCATGCTCAATCCGGACCTGCCGCTGACCGTCACCGAATACGACGAGTGGGGCAACCCGCAGGAGCCCGAGGTGCATGCGCGGATCGCCGCATACGCGCCCTACGAGAACGTCAGGGCCCAGGACTACCCGCACCTGCTGGTGGTCGCCGGCTACAACGACAGCCGCGTGCAGTACTGGGAAGCCGCCAAGTGGGTGGCGAAACTGCGGGCGACCAGGACCGACGCCAACCTGCTGTTGCTCAAGACCGACCTCGGCGCCGGCCACGGCGGCATGAGCGGCCGCTACCAGGGGCTGAAGGACGTGGCGCTGGAATACGCCTTCCTGCTCAAGGTCCTCGGCCTGGTATGACGACCGCGGGGGCCGGCGACGCCGGCCTTCCGCCACGAAAAAGGGAACCTTCGTGAAACGACGCTTCTGGCCCGCCATGGGCCTGCTCGCCGCGATCATGCTGGCCGTCTACCTGGCGAATCCGTTCGGCACCGCCAGTCTCGACCCGCGCGCGCGGCTCCTCGGCGTGGCGCTGTACAAGATCCCTTCGCGCTCGATGGAACCGACCTTGCAACAGGGCGACTTCATCCTCGCCAACGCCGCGCGCTACGCCTTCGCCGACCCGCAGGTCGGCGACCTGGTGGTGTTCCGCTTCCCGCCGCAGCGCAGCATCGCCTATGTGAAGCGCATCGCCGGGATACCCGGCGATCGCGTGCGAATCGATGGCGGCCGGCTCTACGTCAATGACCACCAGGTGACCGAGCCCTACCTGGCGCAGCAGGCGCTGCACCAGCCGGACTCCCTGCGCATGGCCGAGCGGACCGTCCCCGCCGGCCACTACTTCATGCTCGGCGACAACCGCGACAACTCCAACGACAGCCGCTACTGGGGCTACGTACCGCGCGCCGACCTGGTCGGCCGGGTGTTCGTCGTCTGGTATGCCGAGGACACCCGGCGCATCGGTTCGGTGCGCTGACGCCCCTCAGAAGAACTGGGTGACGCTGATCTTGGCGTTGCGTCCCTGGCTGTAGACCAGGTCGCCGCCCAGCGGCTGGCGATAGGAGCGGTTGAACAGGTTGTCCACGGTGAAGTCGATGCGGGTGTCCTTCAGGCCCAGCTTGGCCGGGACCCACTCGGCGAACAGCCGATGGGTGTCGTAGCTGTCGTTGGCCGCGTGATCCCAGTAGATATCGCCGGAACCGGTACCCATCCCGCCGCTGTAGCGATCGCTGGGCAGGCGGTCGGTCTTGCGCACGAACTCGCCCTGCCAGCCGAGCTTGGCGTCCCATTCCGGAACCTTCAGGCCGAGCATGGCCACCCACTTCGGCGGCGGGATGTCGCGCGCCCACACGTTCGGTCCCCAGGGATTGCTGTAGGCACCATCGTGCTTGCCGGTCATCCACGAGTAGGACAGGCTGCCGAACAGCCGCTGGCTGTCGTAGAAGCTCTCGATCTCGAAGCCCTTGATGGTCAGGCCCGGCAGGTTGCGGTAGTTGCTCAGCGGCAGCATGTCGCCGCAGCTACCGCCGATACTGCCGTTGTCGATCGACTGCTGGCGGCAGCCGACGCTGCGGGTGCGGAATATCTCGTCCTTGATGCGGTTCTGGAACAACGTGGTGCGGATCTGCAGGCTGTCGCCGGCGACCAGCAGGTCCGGCAGGTTGATCACGCTGCCGCCACGGATCGCATGGATGCGCTCGGCGTCCAGGTCGCGGCTGCTGCCACCGATGGTCGAACTGTTCTGCACTTCGTACTGCTCGTCGATCACCGGCGCTCGCCAGGTCTCGGTGTAGTCGGCGAAGAACGCCAGGTTCGGCGTCGCGGTCCAGAACACCGACAGCCGCGGCGACCAGCCGGAGTAGGTCTGGGCGCGATAGTCATGGCCGAGCTTGGGATTGTCGTAGATCGGCGCCAGGTTGGCCTGGCCGTCGTTGCGCACGCTGTCGAAGCGCATCGATGGGGTGACGGTCAGGCTGCCGTAGGTGATCGCGTCCTGGATGTAGAAGCTCTGCGTGTCCTGCTTGCCGGCCGGCATGAATGCCGGTTGCAGCCAGCCGTAGTTGTAGCGCGGGGTCTCGTAGGTCTTGCCCGGCATGTGCATGAGGATGTCGCGCTTGTGCTTGTGCAGCGCCGTGCCCAGGGTCAGCTCGTGCTGTAGCGCTCCGGTATCGAAACGGCTGGTGTTGCGCAGTTCCAGGACCTTGTCCTGGTACTCGGTACGCATCCGCTTGCCGCCGGTGGCGAGCTGGTAGAAGGCGGTGTCCTCGCGACGGTCGAGTTGCTCGGTGCGGGCGTCGGAATAGCTCAGTTGCAGGTCGATCCAGGGATTGTCCAGCGGATGGTAGTTGTACTTGCCGGTCCAGGTGGTGTCGGTGGTATCGCGGTGGGCCAGCAGGCGGGTCAGGCCCAGCTCGTAGCCGTAGCGGTCGATGGTCCACTGGCTCGGCGGGGTCGGGTAGCTGCTGGCGGAGAACGGCGTCCAGCGCGAGCTTTTCGAGCGCAGGTAGGTGAAGCCCAGGTCGTGCTCCTCGGTGGGGTGCAGGTTGAGCTTGAACAGGCCGGTCTTCTCGTCCTGGGCGCTGTTGGGCAGGCGCTTGGGGTTGATCGGGTAGTCGGTGGGCGACAGCGGCAGGTTGTCGGCCAGCTTCATGTCGCGGCCGTCGCGGCCGTTGAGGTAGAGCAGGGCATCGACGCGGCGGTCTTCGCTGCGACCGAACACGGCGCCGGAGTAGATCTTCTGCTGGTCGTTGGAGTGATAGCCGTACTTGAGCATGGCGCCGAGGTCGCGGTCTTCGCGCAGCAGGTCCGGGGCGTCCTTGGTCTCCATGTGCACGGTGCCGCCGAAGCCGCCATTGCCGGTGAACACCGAGTGCGGCCCCTTCTCCACCTCGATGCGCTTGATCATTTCCGGTTCGATGAACACGGTGCCTTGCTGGTAGCGCTCGAAGCCGCTCTTCTGCGCGCCGTCCAGGGTATAGGGCACGTCCTCGGCGTCGCCCAGGCCCCAGATGTTGGTGGTCTGTCCGCCCGGCTTGGGCGAGCCGCCCATGGTCACCCCGGGCAGGGTCTGCAGCAGGCTGGGGATGTTGTCCGCCTGCTGGCGTTCGATATCCCGCCGGGTCAGGGTCGAGCGGCCGACGTTGCTGGCGTCCACTTCGCGACCGTTGCCGACGATGGTCTGCGCGTCCAGTTGCAACGCGTTGTCGCTGTAGGCGTCGACCTGGCGCCGGCGCACCACGTAGCCGCCGCCCGCCTCCACCAGCTCCAGCTCGGAACCGACCAGCAACCGCTCCAGCGCCTCGCGCACCCCGTAGCTGCCGCTCAGCGCCGGAGCGCGCAGGCCCCGCAGGAGCGACTCGTCGAACAGCACCTGGACCTGCGCCTGCTGCGCCAGGCGCGACAGCGAGGCGGCCAGCGGCTGCGCCGGCAGGTCGAAGCGTCGTTCGGCAGCGCTGGCGCCGGCGGCCCACAACGCGGCGCCGAGCACGGCGGCGGAACACAGTGGGCGCCAGGCGGCGCGGGTGAAAGGCAAGGTCATGCTGGAACTCTCCCCAAGTGACTGCTGGATGTCGCCGGCAGCGGCGACGGACAGCAGAGAAGACGCAGCAGGGAGAAAAACCCACATATGCGAATGAAAAATATTTTCATTAATGCTGAAGACGCGCCTCAGCGCGCCAGGATCAGCACCTCGCCGCCAGCCTGCGGCTGTACCCGCACCGGCAATAGCGCCGGCAGGGCGAGGAGAAAATCGTCGGGGCGGGCGATCCGCACCGTGCCGGAGACCCGCTTGCCGGCAAGCCGGGGATCTCCCAGGCGGATCGGCGCGGCGCGATAGCGCGACAGTTCCTCCACCAGTTCGCCCAGCGGCTTGTCGCGGAACACCAGTTGCCCATCGCGCCAACTGGCGACCTGCTCCGGCGCCACATGGCCGAGTTCCAGGCGCTGGTCGGCGAGGTCCAGGCGCGCGCTGTCGCCAGCCAGCAGCACATGTTCGGCATCCTTCTCCAGGGACGGCTGCAACGCCACGCGCCCCTGTTTCACCGCCACGGCGAGGGCCTGCGCGTTGCGCCGGACGCTGAACTGGGTGCCAAGTACGGTGACCCGGCTGTCGCCGCTGCCGACCCGGAACGGCCGGGCCGGATCGTGGCTGACCACGAAGAACACCTCGCCTTTCTTCAACAGCACGTCGCGGGTGCGCTCGGCGTAACGCACCTGCACCTGGGTATCGACGTCGAGGAACAGCTTCGAGCCGTCCGCCAGGACCACCTCGCGCTGCTCGCCAGGCGCCGTGCCGTAGGCGAGGTTCGGCCCGAGCGACTGGTCGCGCCAGAACAGGGTGGCGACGAGCAGCGCGCAGAACACGAAGAACGCCGCCGCCAGCGCCCGTGGCAGGCGCCAGGCCGGCACCGGCTCGGGAATATCGTCCAGCGCCGGGCGCGGCAGGCCGTCGAATTCGCGCCAGAGCCGCTCCATGCCCTCGAGCGCTTCGCGATAGCGCGGATCGGCGCGTAGCCAATCCTCCAACTCGGCCCGGCAGGCAGCGCTGAAATGCCCGGAACGACGCCGGCTGAACCAGTAGGCGGCGCGGTGATCGATGTCCTCTTCGGTTTCGTCGGCGAACAGCGGTTCCAGTCGTTCCAGCGGCTTCATCCTTCGCCTCCCTGGCCAAGCCGCCGCTTGCAGTGCAGCAAGGCGCTGGCGATGTGCTTTTCCACCATGCTCAGGGAGATTCCCATGCGCTCGGCCACTTCGACCTGGGACAGGCCGTCGAACTTGTGCAGGACGAACGCTTCGCGCCGCCGCGGCGGCAACTCGGCCAGCGCGGCCGCCAGGTGGCTGAGGCGCTGCTGCTGTTCGAAACGCTCGCCCGGCCCGGCCGCCTCGCCTTCCAGCGCGGCGGGTTCGTCGTTCGCCGCCGGCCGGTCGAGATCCTGGCCGCGGCTCTGCTGCCGGCGCCAATGGTCGCGCAACAGGTTGCGGGCGATCTGGAAAAGAAATGCGCGCGGCTGCTCGACCGATTGCCGGCCCGGCCATTTCAGCCACTGGGCGAAAATATCCTGGGCAAGGTCGGCGGCGTCCGCCGAACTGCCCAGGTGCTTGCGCAGGAAGCGCAGCAACTCGCCATGAAACGCCTGATAGGCATGCGAGACGGAACCACGGAAGCGCTCATCCATCCGTGCATCCTCCGGCGGCGCCCCCCGCGCCGTTGACCCGCTGCAACACCTCGCCTCCCCGCTTCCGTCGGATACGGAAGTCCCTTCGCAAATATGCGAATGATAATACATATCATTTCACAAGGTAAGGAAGTGCGACGGACGCGAGCTCAGCCGGCGCGGAAGATCAGGTAGTCCTCCCAGTCGTCCTCGGCCACCTGGGTCTCGCTGAGCATGCGCCCGGACTGGGAAATACGTTCCTTGTGGACCCGCTCCGGGTCGCCGCAAACCAGGTGGTGCCAGAGCGGCAGGTCCTTGCCTTCGGCAACCAGGCGATAGCCGCAGGTCGGCGGCAACCACTGGAACTCGTCGGCCTGCGCCGGGGTGAGCTGGATGCAGTCGGGGACGAAACGGATGCGCTCGGCGTAGTTGGTGCAGCGGCAGCTTTGCAGGTCGAGCAGCTTGCAGGCGATACGCGTGTAGTAGACGCTGCCGTCGTCCTCGTCCTCGAGCTTCTGCAGGCAGCACAAGCCGCAACCGTCGCACAGCGACTCCCACTCGTCCTGGTCGAGTTGGGCGAGGGTCTTGCGTTTCCAGAAGGGTTCGACTTTGGCGGCCATGGCATCGGGGGCTGGTGAAAAGGCGCGATAGTCTAGTCCCCCGCCCCTTCCAGGCCAAGCACCGGCCGGCACATGGCTACTTCAGGTAGGAGCGCAGCGCGGTCACCACCAGCTCCAGGTCTTCGCGACGCTGCTCCGCGCTCGCCTGCTCGGCGCCGAGGTGTTCGCGGATGTGCCCCTCCAGCACTTCGTTCATCAGGCCGTTCACCGCACCGCGGATCGCCGCGATCTGCTGCAGCACCGCCGCGCATTCGCTGCCCTCTTCCAGCGCCTGCTCCAGCGCCCGGGTCTGCCCGGCGATGCGGCGCACCCGCGCCAGGAGCTTCTTCTTCCCATGGATGGTATGGGCCACCGCTCTCTCCTCCAGGTAATATACTGGGGTATAGTATATTTTCGACGTCTCGACAGGACAGTAGCAAATGCCCGGCACCCCGACTACCCAGCCCCTGCGCCATTCCCATCGGTTCGACCAGGGCAACCCGCTGGCCGAGCGCAACACGCGCTGGGCGGTATTGCTCACCGCCTGCATGATGGTCGCGGAAATCGCCGGCGGCTGGCTGTTCAACTCCATGGCCCTGCTCGCCGACGGCTGGCACATGAGCTCCCATGCCCTGGCCCTGGGTCTTGCGGTACTCGCCTACGGCGCCGCGCGGCGCTATGCCAACGACCCGCGCTTCAGCTTCGGTACCTGGAAGATCGAGGTGCTCGGCAGCTACACCAGCGCCCTGCTGCTTCTGCTGGTAGCCGGGCTGATGCTCTACCAATCGGTCGAACGCCTGCTCGACCCCAGCCCGATCCACTACCAGCAGGCGATGCTGGTCGCCGCGCTCGGCCTGCTGGTCAATCTCGCCTGCGCCTGGCTGCTGCGCGACGGCCATGCCCACCACGGGCACGACCACTCGCACCATCACCACGACCACGACCATCATGCCCACCGGCACGATCTGAATCTGCGCGCCGCCTACCTGCACGTGCTGGCGGATGCCGCCACCTCGCTGCTGGCGATCGTCGCGCTGGCCGGCGGCCTGCTGTGGAACGCGGCCTGGCTGGACCCGCTGATGGGTATCGTCGGCGCGGTACTGGTCAGTGTCTGGGCATGCGGCCTGATCCGGCAGAGCAGTCGGGTATTGCTGGATGCGCAGATGGACGCGCCGGTGGCTGCGGAAATCCGCGCAGCGATCGCCAGCAGCCCGCTGCCGGCGGAACTGCTCGACCTGCACCTGTGGCAGGTCGGCCAGGGCAAGTACGCCTGCCTACTGAGTCTGCTGACCACCGAGGAAGGCAGCGCCGACTATTTCAAGCGCCGCCTGGCCGAGCATGAGGAACTGGTGCACATCACCGTCGAGGTGAATCCGCTGCTCCCGCTCGCTGCCTGAGGGAACGCGGCTCAGTAGCCGCGAGCGAAGTCCACCTCGCCACGCATGGCGGTGCCCGCCCAGAAGCGCGCGAGGTTGTCGCGGAACAGTTCGACCATCGCCCCCGGCAGGGTCGGCGCGGCGGTGTGGCCGGTCAGCAAGAGGCGCGGGGTATGCCAGAACAGGTGGTTGGCCGGCAGCGGCTCTTCGCGGCAGACGTCGATCACCGCGCCGGCCAACTGGTTGTTCTCCAGCGCCGCCACCAGGTCGGCGTCCACCACCGCGACGCCACGCCCGGCGTTGATGAACAGCGCCGTGGATTTGAGCCGGGCGAACAGCGCACGGTCGTAGATGTCGTGGGTATCGGGGGTGTCGGGCAGCAGGTTGATCAGGTAGTCGGCCGTCTCCACCAGGCGGCCGAGGTCGTCGAGCGAGCCCATGCGGTTGAACGGCACCAGCGAACGCGGATTCTTCGCCACCCCGGTCAGGTCCATGCCGAAGCCGGACAGGGTATGCGCCACCGCCTGGCCGATCTCCCCGGTACCCACGATCACCGCCTGCCGGCCACGCAACCCGCCAGGCGTGCGGCTATCCCATTGCGAACCGACCTGGCTGGCCAGGCGACCGAGGAACTGGCGCTCGTGGGCGAGCATGTAGGTCAGCAGGTATTCGCTCATCACCTGGCCGAAGATGCCTACCGCGCGTGTCAGGCTGTAGTCCTTCGGCAGGTCGGCGGCCAGCAGCGGCGTGATGCCCGCCCAGGTCGACTGCACCCAGACCGGATGCACGCCCTGGCGCAGCATCTGCGCCACCAGGTCGGGCTGGCCGAGCCAGATCGAGCACTCGCTGGCGGCGTCGATGAGTTGCAGGGGGTCGTCCCCCGCCACCACCTTCAGGCTGGGGTCGGCCGCCATCAGCAGCGCGGCATAGAGAGCGTGGTCACGTTCGAGAATCAGCAAGCGCATGGGTCACACTGCCAAGCCGGACAAGGGCTGGCGATCAGGCCGGAGAATATTGTTCTTTCATGCATCACGGCTCCTGGAGGGAAGCCCTCGAGAGCAGCAGGATTGGCGCTGGTAGACCACGGTCGCTGCCAGGGGTTCCGCTATCGTGCGACATCTTGCGGACATCATGCACCGAAGGCGCAGCCTTGCACAGAGCGGGTTTCACGTCGTTAAAGTGGCGCCGGGAAGCCGGCGCCAGCGGGGTACGGCTCGCGTCAGAGCGGGTCGTTCATGCGCAGCAACTCTTCCGGGAGATGCTCGATGTACTCTTCTTCGCCCGGCGGCATCTGCAGGTGGAAGCCCTGCTTCTCGATGTTCTCCAGGACCTTGGCGACATCCTCGCGGGCCAGTTGGCGCTCGGGGGTGAGCAGCAGGTCGAAGACATGTTGCGGCGCGCCGAACGACACCAGCAGGGCCTCGGGCACGCGGCTCAACGCCTCGCGCTTGTCGACGTAGAGGTACATCTCGTTCTTGCGCGGGCTCTTGTAGACGGAACAGATTCGTTTCATGCGCTCTCCAGGGCGTCCAGCAGGGCCTGGCCCATGCGTTCGCGGCGCCAGCCGCGGAGGGAATCGGGTAGTTCGTAGGGACCGTCGGGATAGCCGCTCTTGAGCAGTGCCTCGAGGATCTTCTTGCGCAGCATCAGCTCGGGCGCCATGCCCAGGGTCTCCGCTTCGCGCTGGCCGATGGCGCGCAGGCTCTTGAGCAGCGGGGTGACCTCCGGCGGCAGCGGCTCGGGCAGCGCCTCGGGCCATTCGCTCTGCGGCAGGCGCGCAGCCTGGGCGATCAGTTCGATGAGGAAGTCGCCGTCCTGGCGCACGGTGCGCGGATGCATGTCCTCGATCGCCGCCAGGTCGGTCTTGTTCTTCGGCAGCAGGCGCGCCAGCGGCCACAGGGTGCGTTCGCGCAGCACGTGGTTGCGCGGCCGGTTGCGCAGGCGTGCCTGCTCCTCGCGCCAGGCGCAGAGTTCGCGGAGCACCGCCAGTTGCTGCGGACGCAGCCGCCAACCCAGCTTGACCTCGCGGTAGGCCTCGCGCGGATCGCTCTCGCGGCAGAGGTTGGCGACCAGTTCGGCGCCGTCCTCCAGCAGCCAGGCGCGTTTCTCCTCGCTCAGCCGCGCATCCAGGGCCAGGTAGACCTGGGCGAGGTGCTGGACGTCGTCGGCGGCGTAGCGCATCTGCATCTCGGTGAGCGGCCGTTGCAACCAGTCGGAACGGGTCTCGTCCTTGGGCAGGTCGATGTCCAGCACCTCCTTCACCAGCTTCGAATAGCCCATCGAATGGGCCATACCGAGATAGGCGGCGGCCAACTGCGTATCGAACAGCGGCACCGGCAGGCTGCCGGTGAGGCGCAGGAACACCTCGAGGTCTTCGCTACAGGCGTGCAGCACCTTCACCACCCGCTCGTCTTCGAGCAGTTCGGCGAAGGGACTCCAGTCCTGGATCAGCAGCGGATCGATCAGCCACTCCTGCCGGCCATCGCCCACCTGCACCAGACCGGCCGCGGGATAGAAGGTATCGACGCGCATGAACTCGGTATCGAGCGCGAGGTACGGCTGTGTGCGCCATTCCCGGCATTGCTGCGCCAGGCTGGCATCATCGCGGATCCACTGGATTTCGGGCGCGGTCACGAACATCTCCTTGGTCAAGTGCGGCGCATTATATAGAGCCTCGCGCCCTGCGAGCATTCCGCTCGGCACCGCGCTTGCCGATGAACGTAGCGAATGTCCATACTCCGCCCCTTGTCCGACAATCCGAACAAGGGAACTGCATGAAGAAGCTCAGCGGAATAATCGTCCTCCTGCTGGCTGGCGCGGCTCTTTACCTGGCCCTGAAGACCAGCCCGATCGACCCGCTCGCCTGGGATGCCCCGGCCGCTCCGCAGATGACCGGGGTCCTCGAACCCAACGACACCCTGATGAAGGCCGAGCTGCTTGGCCAGGGCCAACTGCACGGCCCCGAGGACACCGCCGTGGACAGCCAGGGCCGCGTCTATGCTGGTCTCGCCGACGGCCGCGTGGTACGCCTGGACGCCAGCGGCAAGGTCGAGACCTTCGTCGACACCGGCGGCCGCCCGCTGGGCATGGACTTCGATGCCGCCGGCAACCTGATCCTCGCCGACGCCTGGAAAGGCCTGTTGCGCATCGATCCGCAGGGCAAGGTGGAAACCCTCGCCACCGAGGCCGACGGCGTCCCCTTCGCCTTCACCGACGACCTCGACATCGCCAGCGACGGCCGCATCTACTTCAGCGACGCTTCCAGCAAGTTCCACCAACCCGACTACATCCTCGACCTGCTCGAGGCCCGACCGCACGGCCGCCTGCTGCGCTACGACCCGTCCACCGGCAAGACCGAGGTGCTGCTCAAGGACCTGTACTTCGCCAATGGCGTGGCACTCTCGGCAAACGAGGACTTCGTACTGGTCAACGAGACCTACCGCTATCGCATCACCCGCTACTGGCTGAAAGGCGAGAAGGCTGGCCAGCACGAGGTGTTCATCGACAACCTGCCGGGCTTGCCGGACAACCTCCAGGGCGACCGCAAGGGTACCTTCTGGGTGGCCCTGCCGACCCCGCGCAAGGCCGACGCCGACTTCCTCCACCGACATCCCTGGCTGAAGGCGCAGCTGGCCAAGCTGCCGCGCATGTTCCTGCCGAAGCCCACTGCCTACGGGCTGGTCATCGCCATCGACGAACAGGGCAGGATCGTCCGCAGCCTGCACGACACCAGCGGCCACCACCTGCGCATGATCACCTCGGCGAAGCCGGTGGGCGACCAGCTCTACTTCGGCAGCCTGGAAAACGACCGGATCGGCCGCCTGGCGATTCCCTGAAAAAGCCGAGGCGAAAAAAAGCCCGGCGCAAGCGCCGGGCCAAGCCAATCGGACAAGCGTTCCGAGGGATAGAACACAGGAGCGGATACCTCGGAACGAGCCGATTCTGCATGTCTGGACAAATACCTCGCTGCCGGGCGAGGCTGATGACCGAGTAGGAATCTTCCTCGCCTGGAGCCAGCCCTTTCCTTTCGCCATTTCTCCGCCTCGCCGCGCGACGCCGGGATGACGCGACGCGGTCCAAGGGGCATGATCCACCCATCCGCCACCGGCTTTGCTTCCCGACCCAAGGAGTCCGCGATGTCGTCCGCCCAACTGCTGACCGCGCAACAACTGGCCGCCCGCCTCAGCGAACCCGACCTGCTGGTCCTCGACTGCCGTTTCGCCCTCGAAGACCCGTCCTACGGTGCCCGCGTCTATCAGGAGAACCACATTCCCGGCGCGCATTTCGCCGACCTCGAACGGGATCTTTCCGCTCCCGTGCGCAAGGGCGTGACCGGTCGCCATCCGCTGCCGGATCCCGCCGAGCTAGCGCTCAAGCTACAAGCCTGGGGCCTGCGCCAGGATAGCCAGGTGGTGCTCTACGACGACGGCCCCGGCGCATTCGCCGCCCGCGCCTGGTGGCTGTTGCATTGGCTGGGCAAGCGCGACGGGGTCTACCTCCTCGATGGCGGCCTGGCGGCCTGGAAGGCTGCGGGGCTGGCACTGACCAATGGCGAAAGCAGTCTTCGACCCGGCGATTTCCAGGGCCAGCCCGATGCCTCGCTGTTGATCGACGCCGCCACCCTCCAGGCCCAACTGGGCCAACCCGGACTGGCGCTGCTCGATGCTCGCGCGCAGCCGCGCTTCCGTGGCGAAGTCGAGCCCATAGATCCGGTCGCCGGACACATTCCCGGTGCCCAGTGCGCCGCCTTCAGCGACAACCTTAGCAGCGACGGCCGCTTCCTTCCGCCGGAACAATTGCACCAGCGGTTCTCCGCCCTGCTGCGCGGTCGCCCGGTGGACGAGCTGGTTGCCTACTGCGGCTCCGGCGTCACCGCCTGCCACAACCTGTTCGCCCTGAGCCTCGCCGGCTTCCCGCTTCCGCGCCTCTACGCCGGCTCGTGGAGCGAGTGGATCACCGACCCGCGCCGCCCGGTCGCCACCGGCGACTGACGACGCCATACGCTCGGACGCGGCTTACGCCGCGTCGGGCAGCTTCCTGAAGTAGTCGAGCAACTCCTTCTGCAACGCCTCGTTGCGGAACAGCCCGAAATGCCCAACCGCCCCCTCGGCCCGTCCCTTGCGACGCAACTCCAGGTGCGCCGCGGCATAGACCAGGTGAAGCTTTTCCGCCGCAGCCCAGGGCACGTAGTCGTCGTCCTCGAACAGGAAGCTGGCGACGGGGATGTCCAGCGCCTCGTAACCCTGCCGCTGCAATCCGAAGCGCGGTGCCAGGAGGTAGTCCGGCTGCCGTACCCAGCGCGCCCAGTCGCGCATGAAATGACTCGGCATATCCAGGCTGCCGAGGCCGAAGAAACGACTGGGAAAGCGTCGGAGCAGTCCGGTCAGTAGCGGCACCGCCACGCAGAACAGGCCGAACATCTGCCAGCGTTGCCTGCCTCGCCAGCGCCTCCAGTACGGAAACGAACCGGCGACGAACGCGGCGCCGCTCAATCCGCTGGCCTGACCAGCCAGACCGAGCAACTGCGCGCCGATGCTGTGGCCGACGAAATAGCGCGGTAGCTCCGGCGCGCGCGCTCGGCACCAGGCCAGCGCCGCATCGATGTCCTCGCGTCCCCAGTCGGCCAGGCGATAGCTAGCCACGGCAGGGTCGTCGCCTTCGCTGCCGCGGTAGCTGAACAACAGCACCTCGTAGCCGGAAGCCGCGGCCAGGACGGCGAAGCGCTGGTAGAAGGCGCGCCTGACGCCGAGCGCGCAGGCCACCACGATGCTCCCCTGCGCATCGCCGACGGCCGGGAAGTGGTCGCCGGCCAGGCGCACGCCGTCACGGCAGGCGATCTCCACTGCGGTACTCATTCGCGCTCTCCTTTGCCGTGCGGGTTCGAGCAGCCGGGACGGACGCAATGCTCGACGGATCGCCAGGCGTGCTAGCATGAACATACCGACGGTATGTAAGAAGGCAACAGTATGAATGTCAAGAGCAGGCAGCAGGAAAATGCCGAGGCGACCCGCGAGGCACTGCTGGAAAGCGCCCTCTCCGCCTTCATCGAACATGGCTACGGCGGCGTCTCCATCGACGCCATCGCCCGCGAGGCGCGCGTGACCAAGGGCGCGTTCTACCACCACTTCGGCAGCAAGCAGGAACTGCTCGCCGAATGCTACGAACGCCAGGTACGGACGATCGCCGAGGACCTGGACAGGGTGCCGGCGCATGTCGACAAGTGGGCGGAGGCCGCCGCACTGGCCGACGCCTTCATCGACAGCGTGATGGCGCGCGGCAAGCGGCAACTGTCGCTGCAGGAGGTGATCACGGTCGTCGGCTGGGAGCGATGGAAACGCATCGACTCGCGCCATACGCTGCGCTACGTCGGGCGCTTGGTGGACGAACTGGCGGCCAGTGGCGAACTCAAGGACTACCGCCGGGAAACCCTGGTCGGCCAGCTCTACGGCTTCCTTACCCAGGCCGCGATGAGTCTTCGCGATGCACGCAACAAGCGGCAAGCGGCCAATGAAGTGAAAGCCATCCTCCGCGACTTCCTCTACAGCCTGCGCAGGGGCTGAGTATGCCGCCCAGCACAAGCGAAGCAAGGACGCGCCGGTTTAATTTCCAGCGGGCATATCAGCCGTTCTCTAAAGCTGGAAACAATTTAAAAACAGTCCTTTACAGCTGACTTGTTTCACTACACTTCAAATCAAGCGGCTAAGTCCGCTATCGGCGGGGCCATCGGAATAGAAGCTGCCAAACTGCCCGGCCCCGCCGATCCACCTTGCGCGAGGCCGTCATGGGTATTTCCGCCAACGATCTTTGCCAGCACGTGATACGCCCGACCCTGGACTACCTGTCCTGCCACAGCCCCGCCGCCGAAGCGCTGCTGCTGGGCGCGGCGGCCTGCCAGTCGGCGCTGGGGAGCGCCCTCGACGACCGCCGTGGCCACGGCCTGTACCGGATCGCCAGCGAACGCCACCAGCAGCTCTGGGACCAGTACCTGGCGCTGGACCCGGAGCGCGCCAGCCGGGTCCGCGGCCTGGCCAGCCAGCATGCCTTCCTTGCCGCGCCGCACCTGGAACTGACGGTGAACCTGCGCTACAGCACGGCCATCGCCTGGTCGCTGGTGGAAGCCGCGCGACTGCCGCTGCCCGACCAGCACGACCACCTCGCCCAGGCTCGCGTGTGGCGCCAGGTATTCCAGCCGCACGGTCGCCTGCACGAGTTCATCGACGCCTGGCAACGCTGCATCGGCAGCCTCAGCCAGGTCGCCTGACGGCGAATGGAAAAATCCCGCGTCCGAAACAGACCAACCGGTCAGAAAATTTTTTACATACAGACACGAACGGTTGCGCTACCTTCGCTTCACTGGCACCGGAGCCAACCGCTCTGTTCCGCACCCTGCGGAACTTCGGAACACTGGCGCCGGTCTGGGAATCTTGGTAGTTTGCGCGCCGTTATACACAGGAGTTGCTCCAACAATGAAAACAATATGGTTTAAAACCTCTCTCGCACTGACCATTAGCGCTGTCTCCACCTACACCCTCGCCAACGGCATCGCCATCAACGAACAGAGCGCCAGCGGCGCCGGCACCGCGTACGCCGGCCGCGCCTCGTCCGCGCTCGATGCCAGCACCATCTACGGCAACCCGGCCGGCCTGTCCAAGCTGAAACGCACCGAAGTCAGCGGCGGTCTGGCCATCGTCAAGGCCAAGGACGACATCAGCCAGGCCCACAGCACCGCCCAGGGCAGCAACAAGGGCGACTCGGTACCGCTGGCCGCCGTACCGTTCGGCTACTTCTCCACGCCGATCAACGAAGATTTCACTTTCGGCCTGGGCATCTACGTGCCCTACGGCATCATCAACGATTACGAAAACGGCTTCATGGGCAGCTCCCACGGCTCCTATAGCAAGGTGCAGGTGATCACCGTGCAGCCGACCATCGCCTGGAAGATCAACGACAAGGTTTCCGTCGGCTTCGGTCCGACCTTCAACCGCATCGACGGCCAGTTGAAGAACACCCTGGCCACCAATGGCCTGCTCGGCAGCAACGGCGATACCAAGATCAACATCAAGGGCGACGACACTGCCATCGGCTACAACGTCGGCGTGATGGTCGACCTGACCGACGACACCACCTGGGGCCTGACCTACCACTCCAAGGTCAAGTACCACCTGGGCGGCAACACCGAAGTGAAGAACGCTCCGGGTGCCCTGGGCCTGAATGGCAAGTACGATGCCAAGCTGGACATCACCCTGCCGGAATCGGTGGATACCTCCATCACCCACAAGTTCGACGACAAGTGGACGGGCTACCTGGGCGCCGTCTGGACCCGCTGGAGCCGCCTGGAGAAGATCGAAGTGCGCAACAGCGGCGTACCGGCGCTCGGCCAGGCCCTGGGCTTCAACACCATCGGCGAAGACCTGAACTTTCGCGACACCTGGTCCTTCTCGGTAGGTACCTCCTACCAGGCCACCCCGGAGTGGGTGCTGCGTACCGGCTTTGCCTACGAGCCCTCGCCGACCACCAACGAGGACCGCAACGTGCGCATCCCGGTGGGCGACCGCAAGGTCTTCACCGTCGGTGCCGGCTGGTCGCCGAACCAGGACCTGACCGTCGACGTGGCCTACGCCTACCTGTGGGAAACCACTGCCGGCGTCAACCAGGAAGGCAGCGCCCTGCAGCCGGCCTACAGCGCCAAGTACGACAACAGCGCGCATGGCCTGACCGCCCAGGTCACCTATCGCTTCTGATCGCACGCGCCAACGAAGAAGCCGGGCATTGCCCGGCTTTTTCATGCCTGCTCCTCAGGGCTGGCTGGCGATGGCTTTCTCGATGGCGGCCTGGAGCTGCGGATCGTCCGGGGTGGTCTTGCTGGAGAACTGCGCGACCACCCTGCCCTGGCGATCCACCACGTACTTGTAGAAATTCCAGCGCGGCGCCTGGCCGCTCTGCTCGGCCAACTGGCGGAACAGCGGGATCGCCTCGTCGCCGCGCACGTGCTGCGGCTGGGTCATGGCGAAGGTCACGCCGTAGTTGCCATAGCAGATCTTCGCGGTCTCGGCGGTATCCGCGGCTTCCTGCTTGAAGTCGTCGGAAGGTACCCCGAGCACTTCCAGGCCCTGCCCCTTGTAACGCTGGTAGAGCGCCTCGAGCCCCTTGAACTGCGGGGTGAAGCCACAGTGGCTGGCAGTGTTGACCACCACCAGCGGCTTGCCGGCGTAACGCTGGCAAAGATCGATGCTTTCCTTGGAACGCAGCTTGGTCAACTGGCCCTGCAACAGTTCCGGGCAATCGGCGGCCCAGCCGCTCAGCGGCAGCCCGGCGAGCGCCAGGGCGGACAACAGCACGCGAGGTTTCATGGAATGGCTCCTTGGCGACGAATGTCCCAGCTTACCCTTCCCCGCGCCTATCGCCACCTATCAGCATGCGCCCATGCCCAGTTCCAGCAGCGCCAGTCCGCCACGCTGCCAGCCCCACCAGGCGAGTCCCAGCAGCGCCCCGGCGGCGAGCAGCCAGGCCAGCTTCACGCCGCGCCTCCGGCCACCTGCAGGCGCGCCACCGGACGCTCGCGCACCGGCCAGTTGAGCAGCGCCGCGAGCAGGCTTAGCAGGATCGACAACTGCCAGACCAGGTCGTAGCTGCCGGTGCGGTCGTAGACCACCCCGCCCAGCCAGCCGCCGAGGAAGGCGCCCAACTGGTGGAAGAGGAACACGATGCCGCCGAGCATCGACAGGTTGCGCACGCCGAACAGGGTCGCCACGGTGCCGTTGGTCAGGGGCACCGTGGACAGCCACAGCAGCCCCATGGCCACGCCGAAGGCGTAGGCGCTGTAGACGCTCAGCGGCAGCCAGAGGAACAGCACGATCACTACCCCGCGCACCAGGTACAGCGCGGTCAGCAGGCGCGGCTTCGACCAGCGCCCGCCGAGCCAGCCGGCGATGTAGGTGCCGAACACGTTGAACAGCCCGACCAGCGCCAGCACCGTGGTGCCGACCTGCGCCGGCAGGTGCTGGTCGACCAGGTAGGCCGGCAGGTGTACGCCGATGAACACCACCTGGAAGCCGCAGACGAAGAAGCCCAGCGCCAGCAGCCAGAACCCGGAATGCGCGCAGGCCTCGCGCAGCGCTTCGCCGAGGCTCTGTTCGTGGCCCTGCGGCGGCAACGGGCGATCCTTCATCAGCCCGGCCAGCGGCACGATCAGCGCCACCAGCAGGCCCAGGGCGAGCAGGGCCGAGGACCAGCCCAGCCAGCCGATCAGGCCGAGGGTACCGGGCAGCATGGCGAACTGGCCGAAGGAGCCGGCCGCGCTGGAGATACCCATCGCCATGCTGCGCTGCTCCGCCGGCACTGCGCGGCCGACGGCGCCGAGGATCACCGAGAACGAGGTGCCGGAAAGGCCCAGGCCGATCAGCAGGCCGGCGCTCAGCGACAGCCCGGTGGCCGACTGCGAGAGTCCCATCAGGACCAGGCCGAGGGCGTACAGCAGGCCCCCCACCAGCACCGCCCGCGCCGCGCCGTAGCGGTCGGCGAGCGCCCCGGTGAACGGCTGGGCCAGGCCCCAGACCAGGTTCTGCAAGGCGATGGCGAAGGCGAAGACTTCGCGGCCCCAGCCGAAGTCGGCGCTCATCGGCGCGAGGAACAGGCCGAAGCCATGTCGCACGCCGAGGGACAGGGCGAGGATCAGGGCTCCGGACAGCAGGATCCAGAAGGCGGCACGCGGCATGGGTCGCTCCATCTACGGGTATATACCCGCTTTATCGTGAACGAAGCGCCTCGGCGAGAGGCTTCGTCGGTTGTCAGTCCAGTCGCTCCAGTTCCGCCAGCAACGCCGCCAAGGCGCCGCTGCGCTCCTCGCCAAGGCGCCCGGCGAGACGCCGCTGCGCGTCTTCCCAGGCCGGCGTTCCGCGCTCCAGGGCATCCAGCCCGGCAGGCGTCAGCTCGACCAGGCGGTTGCGCTGGTCCTCGCCACCGGTCAGGCGCAGCAGGCCGTCGCCTTCCAGCACCCGCAGGTTGCGACCGAGGGTGCTGCGGTCGAGTCCCATGGCTTCGGCGAGTTCGGAAATGCTCGGCCGGTCCAGGCGCCGCAGGTGCCGCAGCAGGGAAAACTGCGCCACCTTGAGGCCGGTATCGGCCAGCGCCTCGTCGTAGAAGCGGGAAACGCTGCGGGCGGCGCGACGCAGTTTGGTACAGAGGCATTGGGTCGGTAGCATGGATGCGTGTATATACCCGTACCTCTCGTCGGTCAAGCGGATTGTCCGAACTGCCAACGCCGTCTGTTGCCCCTGCCAAGGCCGGACGCCGGGCGCTGGCCTATAACTCGCGCTGTCAGCGGCGACCGGGAGCACCCGGCGCCCTCCATCCATCGCCGAGGTAGCCATGCCCGTTTACAAAGCCCCGCTGCGCGACACGCGCTTCCTGCTCAACGAAGTCTTCGATTTCCCCGAGCATTACCGCAACCTGGTCAACGGAGCCGAAGCCACGCCGGACATGGTCGATGCGATCCTCGGCGAATGCGCGAAGCTCTGCGAGGAAGTGATCGCCCCGCTCTACCACAGCGGCGACGAGGAAGGCTGCCACCTGGAGAACGGCGAAGTACGGACGCCGAAGGGCTACAAGGAAGCCTACGAGGCCTATGTCGCCGGCGGCTGGCAGGGCCTCTCGCACCCGGTGGAGTACGGTGGTCAGGGCCTGCCGATGAGCCTCGGCGCGCTCAAGCAGGAGATGATGGGCACAGCCAACTGGCCGTTCTCCATGTATCCCGGCCTCTCCCTCGGCGCGATGAACACCCTGATGCAGCACGGCACCGAGGAACAGAAGCAGACCTACCTGGTTCCGCTCACCGAGGGCCGCTGGGGCGGCACCATGTGCCTCACCGAGCCGCAGTGCGGCACCGATCTCGGCCAGGTGAAGACCCGCGCCGAGGCCAACCCCGACGGTAGCTACGCCATCAGCGGGACGAAGATATTCATCTCTTCCGGCGAACACGACCTGACCGAGAACATCGTCCACATCGTCCTCGCCCGCCTGCCGGACGCACCGAAGGGCACCCGCGGCATTTCCCTGTTCATCGTGCCCAAGTTCCTTCCCGGCGAAGGCGGCGCGCTCGGCCCGCGCAACGGCGTGAGTTGCGGCGCGCTGGAGAAGAAGATGGGGATCAAGGCCTCGGCCACCTGCGTGATGAACTTCGACGGCGCCACCGGCTTCCTCATCGGACCGCCGAACAAGGGTCTGGAATGCATGTTCACCTTCATGAACAGCGCCCGCATCGGCACCGCCATCCAGGGCGTGGCCACCGCCGAGCTGGCCTACCAGGGCGCCCTCGCCTACGCCCGCGAACGCCGCTCCATGCGCGCGCTCTCCGGGACCAAGGAACCCGACCAGGTCGCCGACAGCCTGATGCACCACGGTGACGTGCGGCGCATGCTGCTGACCCAGAAAGCCATCGCCGAAGGCGGCCGGGCGCTGGTCTACCTGGCCACCCAGTACGCCGACCGGATGATCCAGGGCATCCTCAGCAAGGACGACGCCGAATACGAACGCTGGGACGACAAGCTCGGCTTCCTCACGCCGATCCTCAAGGGCTGCCTGACCGAACTCGGCCTGGAAAGCGCCAACCTCGGCATGCAGGTGTTCGGCGGCCACGGCTATATCCGCGAACACGGCATGGAGCAGATCGTCCGCGACGCGCGGATCGCCACCCTCTACGAAGGCACCACCGGCATCCAGGCCCTCGACCTGCTCGGCCGCAAGGTCCTGCTGATGACCCAGGGCAAGGCCGTGCGCGACTTCACCAGGGGCGTGGCCCGGTTCGCCGTCGACCTGCTGAAGAACGAGCCGCGCATGCGCGGCCGCGCCCTGGTGCTGCTCAAGCTCTGCGCCCAATGGAACCTGCTGACCCTGCGCATTGCCCTCACCGCGCGCAAGCAACGCGATCTGGTGAGCACCGCCAGCCACGACTACCTGATGTTCTCCGGCTACGCCACGCTGGCCTATTCCTGGGCCCTCCAGGAAGCCGCTGCGCGCCGGCGACTGCGCCAGGGCGGCAGCGAGTCGGCGGACTTCTACAAGGCCAAGATCGCCACCAGCGAGTTCTACTTTGCCCGCCTGCTTCCGCGCGCCAAGGGCCACGCGGCGGCGATGGCGAAGCCGACCGGTTCGATCATGGACCTGAAGAGCGAGCACTTCGCCTTCGACTGAGGCGACCACCCGCAGCGCGCCAGCGGAGCCTCAGTCTCCGCTGGCGCCAGCCGCCGTCAGCAACAACGCACGGACGTCGTCGAGCATCGAGTCCCACTCGTCCTGGCCAATGTCCATCAGGCGGAAGTAGCGCAACATGAAGGCGCCCTCCACCGCCAGGAACGCCAGGCGCGCACGGCGCCCCTCGGGTGCGGACAGGTCCAGGCCTTCCAACCGGCTGCGATACCACTGGTTGCTGCCCTCCAGGTGCTCGGGCGTCTGGATCAGCGCCGCCATCAGCGCCGCCGCCTTGCTGCTGGACAACTCGTCCGAACGCTGGGTCGCCTCGGCATGCGCGCGAACCCGCGTCAGCGGCGTCGGCTGCTTCCCCGCCACCGCTTCGAACAGGCTGTCGTAGGCCTTGCCCCAGCGCTCGAAGATCGCGTCGATCAGCGCGTCCTTGGTACCGAAGCAGTACTGCACGCCGCCCTTGGTGATGCCCATTTCCTTCGCCACCGCATCGATGGTCAGGCCGGCCGCGCCCTCGCGGGCGATCACCGCCTCGGCGGCATCGAGCAACTGGTCGCGGTCGATCGTTCGTCGGCGTCCCATGGCTACCTCTTGAGTTTAAATCCATACGTATGTATTTATATTTTCACGCGTCCGCCCGTGGCGCGCAATTCCCGTTATCCACGGCGAGCGAAGAACCGTTCGCCACAGAGGTTATCCCATGTTCCGGCAGAACCGCTGGCTGGTCCTGGCCATCGTCTCCAGCGCCCTGTTCCTCATCATCATCGACATGACCGTGCTCTACACGGCCCTGCCGCGCCTGACCCACGACCTCGGTGCGACGGCCGCGGAGAAGCTCTGGATCGTCAACGCCTATCCGCTGGTGGTCGCCGGCCTGCTGCCCGGCGCCGGCTTGCTCAGCGACCGCCTTGGCCACAAGCGGCTGTTCCTCGCCGGCCTGCCGCTGTTCGGCCTGGCCTCGCTGTGCGCCGCCTTCGCCCCCAGCGCCGCGGCGCTGATCGCCGCCCGCGCCGGGTTGGCGGTGGGCGCGGCGCTGATGATGCCGGCGACCCTGTCGATCGTCCGCCATGTCTTCCAGGACGAACGCGAACGCGCCCTGGCCATCGGCATCTGGGCCTCCGTCGCCTCTGCCGGCGCGGCGCTGGGGCCGGTGGTCGGCGGCGTGCTGCTGGAGTTCTTCTGGTGGGGCTCGGTGTTCCTCATCAACGTCCCGGTGGTGGCCATCGCCCTGTTGCTGGCGCTGCCGGCCATCCCCGCCTGCGGCGGCCAGTCACGGCGACCATGGGACGCCCTCGGCTCGCTGCAGGTGATGTTCGGCCTGGTCGGGGTGGTCTATGCGATCAAGGAACTCAGCGCGCGCGCCCCGGACTTCGGGCTGGCCGTCCTGGCCGCGCTCGGCGGCATGCTCTGCCTGTACCTGTTCGTCCGCCGCCAGCGCCGCGCCCGCGAACCGATGATCGACTTCGCGCTGTTCCGCAACCGGCGCTTCGCCCGCGGCGTCGCGGTGGCCCTGGTGGCGACCATGGCGCTGGTCGGCATGGAACTGGTGTTCAGCCAGCACCTGCAACTGGTGCAGGGCCTGACGCCGCTGAAGGCCGGCCTGTTCGTCCTGCCGATCCCGCTGGCCTCGCTGGTGGTCGGGCCGCTGGCCGGCTGGCTGGTGCCGCGCTGGGGCGAGAACCGGGTGATGTGCGCCTCCCTGCTGCTCGGCAGCGCCGGATTGCTCGGCCTGGCCCTGTCCTACCAGTCCGCCACCGGAGCGCAACTGGCCAGCCTGGTGCTGCTCGGCGTCGGCTTCGGCGGCGCGATGACCGCCGCCTCCACCGCGGTGATGCTCAACGTGGACGAACAGAGTTCCGGAATGGCGGCCGCCATCGAAGACGTGTCCTACGAACTGGGCGGGGTGATCGGCGTGACCCTGCTCGGCAGCCTGATGAGTTTAGTCTACGGGATGTCGCTGAGGCTGCCCTCGGCCGAGCTGCCGGCGCGGGTCCGCGACAGCCTCGACGACGCCCTGTTGGTCGCCGAGGGCCTGGCGCCGGAGGTCGCGTCGCGGCTCGTCGAGCTTGCCCGGCAGGCTTTCGACCAGGCCTTCGTCGCCGTGCTGCTGGCCGCCGCCGCGCTGCTCTTCCTCAGCGCCATGGCGGTCCTGCGCCAGCCGCGTCCGGCTACAGAGCCAGCGCCACCAGCACCGCACACTCGGTAAGTTCGACCAGCGCGCCGGCGGTGTCCCCGGTGGTGCCGCCGAGGCGCGCGAGGAAACGGCTGCGCAGCCAGGCGAAGAGCATCAGCGTCACCAGCAACGCCAGCAGGCCGGCCAGGCCGAACGCCAGGGCCAGGCCGAAACTCACCCCCAGCACCCACGGCAGGCTGCGCGCCGGCAGGTGCTCGGCGATGGCCTGGCCGAGGCCGCCGGGGCGCGCGTAGGGCGTGGTCAGGAACAGCAGCGGCAGGCTGCTGCGCGCCAGCCACGGAGCCAGCGGCAACAACCCGGCCTCGCCCTGGCCGAGCAGCGCCGCCAGGGCGGAGAACTTCAACAACAGGACCAGTACCAGGACCACCACCGCCACCGGGCCGCTGCGCGGGTCCTTCATGATCGCCAGGGTCCGCTCGCGGTCGCCCAACCCGCCGACCCAGGCGTCCGCCATGTCGGCCAGGCCGTCCAGGTGCAGCGCGCCGCTCAGCGCCACCCACAGGCTCAGCAGCAAGGCTGCCTGCAACAGCGGCGGCGTACCGTCGAGCGACCGCGCCGCGGCGTACAGCACGACGCCGATCAGCACCCCGACCAGTGGATAGCAGAGCACCGCGCGGCCGAACTGTTCCGGCGTCGGCATCGCCGACAGGCGCACCGGCAGGCGGGTGAGGAACTGCAAGGCGACCAGCAGTGAGCGCAAGGCTTCGCGCATGACTATTCCCCTTCCCGGCATTCGTGCCAGCGATCGTCGCCCTCTCCGGCGCGCAGGCCGAACAGTGCGCCATGACCGACGTCCACCTGCAGCAAGTGCTCGCGCGGCAGGCCACGGGCGCGAGCGAGCAACAGACGGATGACGCCGCCATGGGTCACCAGCAGCACACGACGGCCGGCATGACGCTGGCGCAGGCGTCGCTGGGCGGCCAGCACCCGCGCCTCGAACTCGGACAGCGGCTCGCCGCCCGGCGGGGTAAAGGCGTAGGGATCGGCCCAGAAGCGGCCGAGCGCCTCGCTGTGGCCGTCCATCAGGCTGGCCGCCGAGCGCCCCTCCCAAGCGCCGAAATGCAGTTCGCGCAGATCGTTTTCCAGTTCCAGCTCGATCCCCTGGCGCTGCGCCAGTTCCTCGGCGAAGGCGCGGCAACGTTGCAATGGCGAGCTGACCAGCAGGTCCCAGCGTCCGCCTTCCACCGCCGTGCGCATCTGCGCCCAGCCACGCGCGGTCAAGGCGTCGTCGAGGCTGCCGCGGAAACCGCCGCCGGACTCGGTTTCGCCATGCCGCAGGAGGTCCAGGCGCAGGCTCATGCCGGGCGGTCCGAGACCGCCGCTTCGGCGAAGGTCGCCATCCCCGCGTGCAGCGCGCAGGCCTGGCGCAGCAGCGGCACTGCCAGCGCCGCGCCGCTGCCCTCGCCCAGGCGCAGGCCGAGGTCGAGCAGCGGTTGCGCCGCCAGGGCTTCGAGCACATGCCGATGGCCCGGCTCGGCACCACTGTGGGCGAACAGCAGCCAGTCGCGGCAGGCCGGGTTCAGGCGCACCGCGCAGAGCGCCGCGACGCTGCAGATGTAGCCGTCGACCAGGGCGACCATGCCTTTCTGCGCGCAGGCCAGGTAGGCGCCGGCCAGCGCGGCGATCTCCAGCCCACCGAGACGGCGGAGGGTTTCGAAGGGGTCGGCGCGATGGGCGCCGTGCAGGGCCAGGGCGCGCTCGATCACCGCGGTCTTGTGCGCCACGCCGCTGGCGTCCAGCCCGGTTCCCGGCCCGACCAGCGCGCTCACCGGCGCATCCAGCAGCGCGCAGGCCATGGCCGCCGCCGCGGTGGTATTGCCGATGCCCATCTCGCCGCCGATGAACAGCTGGCTGCCGGCCTGCTCGGCGCGGCGCACGCTTTCGCGCCCGGCCTCGAGCGCCAGCAGGCACTGTTCGGCGCCCATCGCCGGGGCCTCGACGAAGTTCGCGGTACCCGCCGCCAGGCGCAGGTGGCGCACGCCGGGCAAGGCTTCCAGGGGGACGGCGGTGCCCAGGTCGACCACCTCCAGGCCGGCGCCGAGTTCGCGCGCCAGCACGCTGATCGCCGCGCCGCCGCGGACGAAGTTGCGCAGCATCTCGCCGGTGACCGCCTGCGGATAGGCCGAGATGCCCTCGGCGACTACCCCGTGGTCGCCGGCGAAGACCGTCACCCAGAGCCTCTCCAGGCTCGGTCGTTCGCGCCCCTGCAACGCCGCCAGGTCGATCGCCACCTGCTCCAGGCGGCCCAGCGAGCCGCGCGGCTTGGTCAACAGGTCCTGGCGTTCGGCCGCGCGCCGGCGCATCTGCGGATCCGCCTCGCGGCAGGTGTCGCGCCACCATTGCAGACTCATAGCGGTTCTCCTTTCAACGGCATGGGCAGGCCGGCGACGGTGAAGGTCACCCGCTCGCAGCGTTCGGCGATGGCCTGGTGCAGCCAGCCGGCCTCGTCGACGTAGCGCCGGCTGAGTTCGCCCAGCGGCACCACGCCGAGCCCGGTTTCGTTGCTGACCAGGATGATCCGTCCCGGCAGCGCGCCGAGACATTCCAGCAGCGCCTCGCGCTCGCCGTCGAGACGCTGGGGATCGTCGCAGAGCAGCAGGTTGGTCAGCCACAGGGTCAGGCAGTCGACCAGCAGGCAGCGTCCGGGCTCGGCCTCGCTGCGCAGCGTCGCCGCCAGCGCCAGAGGCTCCTCCAGGGTTCGCCAGTGGGCCGGGCGGCGCGCGCGGTGCTCGGCGATGCGCCGGCCCATTTCGCCGTCGCCGGCCTGGGCGGTGGCGATGTAGCTCACCGCCAGCCCACTCTCGGCGGCCAGGCGCTCGGCCAGGCGGCTCTTGCCGGAACGGGCGCCGCCAAGGATCAGGTCACGCATGGGGTTCTCCGCAGAGGGCGAGCAATCGCCCGGTATCCAGGTGGCGCTCGACCAGGTCGGCGAGCCGCTCGATGTCGCGTTCGCGCAAGGCCTGGTAGTCCACCGCCTGGACCTCGCGCAGGCCGGCCCAGCGCAGCAGCGCCGAACAGGCCGCGGTGGATTCGAACAGGCCGTGCAGGTAGGTGCCCATGACGTGCCCGTCGACGCTGCGGGCACCATCCGCGCGGCCATCGTCGAGCACCACCGCCGGCCGCGCCAGGGCCTCGCCACGGGTGACCCCGGCATGGATCTCGTAGCCCGACAGCGGCGCGTCCTCCAGGCTCAGGCGGCCCTGTACGTTGCGCAATTGCTTGTCCGCCTCCAGGGTCGTTTCCAACGCCAGCAGGCCGAGGCCAGCGCTGCTGCCGGCCGCGCCTTCCAGGCCGAGCGGATCGTGCAGGCGCTCGCCGAGCATCTGCAGGCCGCCGCAGATCCCCAGCAGGCGACCGCCGTAGCGCAGGTGACGGAGGATCGCCTCGTCCCAGCCACGCTCGCGCAGCGCCGCGAGGTCGGCGCGCACGCTCTTCGAGCCGGGCAGGACGATCAGGTCCGCCGACGGCAGCGCCTGGCCGGGGCCGACGAAGCTCAACTCGACCTGGGGGTGCAGGCGCAGCGGATCGAAATCGGTGTGGTTGCTGATCCTCGGCAGCACCGGCACCACCACCTTCAGGCGCGGCCCGACCTTGGCCGCCTGGCGCGTGTCGATGGCGTCCTCCGCCTCCAGGTGCAGGTCGCTGACATAGGGCAGCACGCCGAGCACCGGCTTGCCGGTGCGCGCCTCCAGCCAGTCGAGGCCGGGTTGCAGCAGGGCGATGTCGCCGCGGAAGCGATTGATGACGAAGCCCTTGACCCGCTCCCGCTCCGAGTCGGAGAGCAGTTCCAGGGTGCCGACCAGGTGGGCGAAGACCCCGCCGCGGTCGATATCGGCGACCAGGATCACCGGGCAATCCACCGCTTCGGCGAAGCCCATGTTGGCGATGTCGTTGGCGCGCAGGTTGATCTCCGCCGGCGAGCCGGCGCCCTCCACCATCACCACCCGGTAGGCGGCGGCGAGCCGCCCATGGGAAGCCAGCACCGCTTCCATCGCCACGCGCTTGTAGTCGTGGTAGGCGGCGGCGTCCATGCTGGTCACCGCGCGGCCATGGATGATCACCTGGGCGCCGATATCGGTGTTCGGCTTGAGCAGCACCGGGTTCATGTCGGTGTGCGGCGCCAGCCGGCAGGCCTGGGCCTGGACCGCCTGGGCGCGGCCGATCTCGCCGCCGTCGGCGGTGACCGCGCTGTTCAGCGCCATGTTCTGCGGCTTGAACGGCACCACCGCGACGCCGCGCCGGGCCAGCCAGCGGCACAGCGCGGTCACCAGGGTGCTCTTGCCGGCGTCCGAGGTGGTGCCCTGGACCATCAGGGTCCGCCCGCGATCACTCATGAGCAGGCTCCTTGAAGCCGAGCAGCGCGGCATCGAGCCGGGCCCAGGCGGCCTCGTCGGCGGGCAGGCCGAGGCGCAGGCTGGCCGGCTGCTCGAACTGGCGTGTGAGGATGCCGCGCCGCGCCAGGTAGTCGTGCAACGCCGCGCAGCGTGGATCGACCAGGCGCTGGAACAGCGCGCTGCCGCCCGCCGGCGGCCAGCCGTGGCGGCGCAGCAGTTCCTCCAGGCGCTGGCTGGCGGCCAGCAGGCGCTCGCGCTGCTGGCGCTGTTGCTGGCGGTCGCGCAAGGCGCTCTGGGCCACATGGCGCACCGGGCCATTGACCGTCCACGGACCGAGCTGCTCGGCCAGCGCCTGCAACAGCGGCCGTTCGCCGAGGGCGAAGCCGAGCCGCGCGCCGGCCAGGCCGAAGAACTTGCCGAACGAGCGCAGCACGATCAATCCGGGCCGGTTGCTGCAGGCCGCCAGGCTCGACTGCGGGGTGCAGTCCATGAACGCCTCGTCGACCAGCAGCCAGCCGCCGCGACGTTGCAGGCGGGCATGCCAGGCCAGCAACTCGGCGGGCTCGAAGACCCGCCCGGTGGGGTTGTTCGGGTTGACCACCAGCAGCACGTCGAGGCTGTCGAGATAGGGCTCGACCTCGGCCTCGCCGATCTCCCGCACCAGGTGCCCGGCCTGGCGCCAGGCGTGGGCGTGCTCGGCATAGCACGGCGACAGGACGCCGACCCGCCCGCCCCGCCGCAACCTTGGCAGGGCCTGGATCGCCGCCTGGCTGCCGGCCAGCGGCAATACCCGTTCGGCGCCGTAGTAGAGGCAGGCGGCGGCTTCCAGGCCGTCGTCGCTCTCCGGCAGGCGGGTCCAGGCCTGCTCGGGGATCGCCGGCAGCGGAAACGGCCAGGGCGCGATGCCGGTGGACAGGTCCAGCCAGTCCGCCAGCGGAATGTCGTAGCGGCGCGCCGCCTCGCGCAACCGCCCTCCGTGTTCAAGCATGCAGCCACCCCATGGCCCAGAGTCCGGCCAGCACCAGCAGCCAGAGCAGCACGCCCTGGCGCACCAGCGCCAGGGCCCGATAGATGTCGCGGCCCTGCGGCTGCGGGCCGCTGCCGAGGAGCGGCCGCTGGTGCAGCTCGCCGTGGTAGATCGCCGCGCCGCCCAGGGAAACCCCCAGCGCACCGGCGCCGGCGGCCATCACCGGGCCGGCGTTGGGGCTGTCCCATTGCGGCGCCTGCTCGCGCCAGCAGCGCAGGGCCTGGCGGGTGCCGCCGAGCAGCGCGTAGGTCAGCGCCACCAGCCGCGCCGGCAGGTAGTTGAGGATGTCGTCGATCTTCGCCGCGGCCCAGCCGAAGCGCTCGAAGCGCGCGTTGCGGTAGCCCCACATCGCGTCCAGGGTATTGCTCAGGCGATACAGCACCACCCCCGGCGCGCCGGCCACGGCGAACCAGAACAGCGCGGCGTAAACCGCGTCGCTGCCGTTCTCCAGTACCGATTCGGTGGCCGCGCGGGCGACCCCGGCCTGGTCCAGTTCGCGGGTATCGCGGCTGACCAGGTAGCCGACACATCGCCGCGCCTCGTCCAGGTCGCCGGCGCGCAAGGCCAGCGCCACCGGTTCGGCGTGCTCGCCGAGGCTACGCAGGCCGAGCGCGGCGTACAGCGCCAGGGCCTGGACCAGCCAGCCGAGGTAGGGAAGTTCAGCGAGCGCCCAGGCCAGCAGGGTCAGCGGCAGTACCGCGAGGACCCAGGCGGTCACCCCGTGGCTGCGCCAGCCGACCCCGGGATCGCCCTCGCCGGCCAGGCGCGAGCGGTTGAAACGGCGCTCCAGGCGGTCGGCCAGGCGGCCGAAGGCGACCAGCGGGTGCCAGCCCTGCGGCTCGCCGAAGCGCGCATCCAGCACCACGCCGAGGATACCCAGCAGTGCGCTCATGCTCGCTCGCCCCAACGGTTCTGGTAGACCAGCTCGGCCAGCGGACGCGGTTCGCTCCAACCCTCCAGCGCCAGCATCGGCGCCGGGTAGAACTCCGCCACCGGGCCCAGGCAGAGCACCGCCACCGCCTCGCTGCCGGGCGGCAGGCCGAGCAACTCGCCCAGCGCGGCCGGATCGAACAGCGATACCCAGCCCAGCCCCAGGCCCTCGGCGCGACTGGCCAGCCAGAGGTTCTGGATCGCGCAGGCGAGCGACGCCAGGTCCATCTGCGGCAGGGTCCGGCGACCGAACACATGGCGTTCGCGGTCGTCCATCAGGGCGGCGACCAGCAGTTCGGCGCAATCCAGCACGCCCTCGACCTTGAGCCGCATGAACTCGTCGGAGCGCTCGCCGAGGGCTTCGGCGGTGCGTCCGCGTTCCTCCTCGACCAGCCCGTGGATGGCCCGCCGCAACGCCGGCTCGGTGATACGGATGAAGCGCCAGGGTTGCATCAGGCCGACGCTGGGCGCCTGGTGTGCGGCCTCCAGCAGCCGCGCGAGCAGCTCCGGCGCCACGCTGCCGCCGCTGAAGTGGCGCATGTCGCGGCGCTCGGCGATGGCCCGGTAGACGGCGGCGCGTTCCGTGGCGCTGAAGGCGTGGGAAGAATCGGACATGTCAGTCGGCGTCTCGCGCGGGCGCCAGCAACGCAGCGGCGGCCTGCGGGTTGGAAGGCAGGTAGAAATGGATATAGGAAGCCGTCAGCCGGCCAAGACGGAACACCGCCTCCGCCGTGTTCCGGCCGTTCGGGCAGACGCCCCGGGCCAGAGGCTCGACGGCGCAGTCGAGGGTCGAGTGATGGAAGGTATGACCGCGCAGCCGCCCTTCCGGCAGCTCGACCTCCTGCAAAGCCAGGGCGGTCAAGCGCTTCTGCAGGCGCGCCCGGCCCGGCAGCAGGCCGAGCAGTTCGCCGCGCTCGCCGTCGGCGTCTTCCAGGCAGTCGAGCAGGTAGAGCATGCCGCCGCACTCGGCCAGCAGCGGCTTGCCGGCGGCATGGTGGGCTCGGATCGCCTCGGCCATGGCGCGATTGCCCTGCAGGCGCCCCAGGTGCAGTTCGGGATAGCCGCCCGGCAGGTACAGGCTGTCCACGGCGGGCAACGCCTGGTCCTGCAGCGGCGAGAAGAACGCCAGTTCGGCGCCGAGTTCGCGCAGCAGGTCGAGATTGGCCTGGTAGAGGAAGGCGAACGAGGCATCGCGAGCCACGCCGATGCGCACGCCTTCCAGGCTGCGTTGCAGCGGCGCCGGAGCGGGCACCTCGAAGGTCACCGGCTCCGGCAGGTCGGTCTCGGCGCTGGCCCGCAAGGCGTCGGCGGCGGCGTCCAGGCGCACATCGAGATCGGCCAGTTCCTCGGCCTGGACCAGGCCCAGGTGGCGGCTCGGCAATTCGAATTCGGCCGAGCGCGGCAGGCCGCCGAACCAGCGCATGCCGGGCGGCAGGCAATCGCGCAGGATGTCGCTGTGGCGCTGGCTGCCGACGCGGTTGCCGAGCACTCCGGAAAACGGCAGGTCCGGCTGGAAATGCGCCAGTCCGTAGGCCAGGGCGCCGAAGGTCTGGGCCATCGCCGCGCCGTTGATCACCCCCAGCACCGGCACGCCGAAACGCCGCGCCAGGTCTGCCGCCGAGGGGTTGCCATCGAACAGGCCCATCACCCCTTCGATGAGGATCAGGTCGGCCTCGCCGGCGGCCCGCGCCAGCAGGCGTCGCGCTTCGGCCTCGCCGACCATCCACAGGTCGAGCTGGTAGACCGGCGCGCCGGAGGCGCGAGCGAGAATCATCGGGTCGAGGAAGTCCGGTCCGCACTTGAACACCCGCACCCGTCGCCCCTGGCGCGCATGCAGGCGGGCCAGAGCGGCGGTGACGGTGGTCTTGCCCTGGCCGGAGGCCGGGGCGGCGATCAGCAGGGCCGGACAGCGTGCCTGGGTCATGGGCGAAGCGTCTCCGCGCATGGCGCCGGCATCAGAACTCCACTCCTTTCTGCGCCTTGATCCCGGCCTTGAACGCGTGCTTGACCAGGCTCATCTCGGTCACCGTGTCGGCGGCCTCGATCATCCCCGGCTGCGCGCCGCGACCGGTCACCACCACATGCTGCATGGCCGGGCGCGCCTGGATGTCGGCGAGGACCCTGTCCAGTTCCAGGTAGCCGTGCTTGAGGGCGATGTTCAGTTCGTCCAGCACCACCAGGCCAACGTCCGGGTCGGCCAGCAATTGCGCGGCGACCTTCCAGGCCGCCTCGGCCTTGGCGATGTCGCGCTGGCGGTCCTGGGTCTCCCAGGTGAAGCCCTCGCCCATCACGTGATAGCTGACTTCCTCGGGGAAGCGCCGGAAGAAGGCTTCCTCGCCGGTGCTGGCGGCGCCCTTGATGAACTGCACGACACCGACCTTCATGCCATGGCCCAGGGCCCGCGCGACCATGCCGAAGGCCGAGCTGCTCTTGCCCTTGCCGTTGCCGCTATGCACCAGGAGCACGCCGCGTTCATCGCGGGCCTGGGCGATCTTCTCGTCGACCACGGCCTTCTTGCGCTCCATCCGCTCGCGGTGGCGCTGGTCCTTCTCGGGGGATTCGTTCATCGTCGATCACTCCTTGCGGCGACGCGGCCGCGCCGTCGCCTCGTTCATTCGAAATACCCGGCCTCACAGGGCCTGGTAGCGCACGCTGAGGTAGACCGCCTGGCCAGGCTGGTTGTAGCCATACGCGGTTTCGTAGTCGGCACCGAACAGGTTGGCGATCCGGCCCTGCAGGCGCCATTCGTCGTTCAGCCGGTACTCGCTGCGCAGGTCGAGGGTGGCGTAGCCGCCCAGGCGCACCTCGTTGGCCGGGTCATCATAGCGTCGGCCTTCGGCGTGCACGCTGGCGCCCAGCGAAAGACGCTCGAAGCGCCGGTCCAGTTCCAGGTTGAACATCCGCTGCGCCCGGCGCGGCAGTTCGTTGCCGTCGTTGACGCCGCCGGAACGGTTTTGCGGGTCGAGGAAGGTCGCGTTGGCGTTCCAGTCCCAGCCCAGCCACTGGCTGCCGAGGACCAGTTCGACGCCACGGATGCGCGCTTCGTCGATGTTGAACGGCACATAAAGCCCCTGACGGGTTGTATAGGTGATCAGCGAGTCGATGTCCGTACGATAGGCATTCACCGCCCAGTGCCCCCAGTCGTGCGTACCGCTGAGACCGACCTCCAGGCTGCGCGAAGTCTCGGCGTCCAGGTCGGGATTGCCGTAGTCGGGGAGGTAGAGTTCGTTGAAGGTCGGCGCCTTGAACGCCGTACCGTAGCTGACGGTGAAGCGCAGCGCGTCGCTCAGCGCGTAGCCCCAGGCGGCGCTGCCGGTGTCGTGCACGCCGAACTGCTGGTTGTCGTCACGGCGCAGGCTCAGTTGCCAATCCTGGCGACCGTACCGGCCGAGGTACTGGGCGAACCAGCCTTTGTTCAGCCGCGAGTCGACGCTGAAGGCTTCGCTGCTGCTGATCTCGTCCTTCTGCCAGTCGTAGCCGAGGGTCAGCACATGGCCTTCGGCCAGGGTCAGGTCGTTCTGCCAGGACAGGCTGTCGCGACGGGTATCGAAGCGCGAGTAGAAACGGCCATCCTGATAGGCATCGGCCTTGTCCTCGCTGCGCCCGGCCTGGAGGGTCACCAGCCAGGGATCGAGCGGAGTGAAGCGGGCACGGCCGCCGACCAGGTTCTGCTCGCCGTCGGCGTTGGTATTGAAACCAGAGTTGCCGAAAACCTGGTCATAGTCGTTGTGCGACTTGGCCCTGAGCAGGGTGCCGTCGAGTTCCAGGCCATTGTCGAAGCGATAGCCGCCGCGCAGGTTACCGGACAGGTTGCGATAGCCATCGCGGTCTGGTTCGTAGCTCGAGGTGCCTGCGCGCTTGGCGTTGATGCCCGCCGTATCGAAGCTGCTCACCCCGAGGCTGTACCAACCGTTGCCAGCGCCGCCGCTGACCCCGGCGCTGCCCTCCAGGGTGTGATGGGTGCCGTAGCCGGCGGAGAAGAACGGCTTGGCGCCCTGGCCGTCGCCGCGCCGGGTGAAGATCTGGATCACCCCGCCGATGGCCTCCGAGCCGTACAGGCTGGAACGCGGCCCGCGGACCACCTCGATGCGCTCGATCAGCTCCACCGGCAAGTCCTGGAACGCGGTGAGGCCAGCGCTGGCCGAGCCGACCTTGATGCCGTCGATCAGCACCAGCACATGGTCGGACTCGGTGCCGCGCAGGAACAGCGTGGTGTTCTTGCCGAAACCGCCGTTGTTCGCCAGCGACACGCCGGGTACCTGGCGCAACAGCTCCGGCACGCTGCGCGCCTGGCTGCGCTCGATATCCTCGCGGTCGATGACGCTCACCGCCGCCAGGCTCTGGGAAGCGGTCTGGGCGGTACGGGTGGCGGTCACCACCTGGTCGGCAAGGCTGACCGGTTCGGCCAGGCTCAGGGAAGACGCGCCGCACAGCGCCACGGCTGCCGGGGTCAGGAAAACTCTGTTCATGCTCTGCGCTGCTCCGTCGCTCTCACCCGCGCGACCTGGGTTGAGGCAGACGGAGGACGAAGCGACGGCAGGAGACGTCCGACAGCGCCCTCCGCGATGCCGTGGGTGCGTCAGGCCGGTCTCCGGGCTCGCGAGCGAAGCGCTGGACGCTTCCAGCCGCGCCTTCCCATGCCTGAGCACAGTGGTCATCGAGCGGCTGTCTGATTCGCCTACCGTTGCGGGGGCAGCGCTGGCCTGGTTCCGACGGAACGCACCAGCTTCCCTGTTTCACCCCTTGCGGGGCACCTGTCGCAAGGCGCGCAGCTTAGTGGTTCGGGGCTTGCGCGGTCAATGTGGCCGGCCACCGCAGAACTAGCGCCCGGCTCCGGGGAGCGGGTCCGCGCGCAGCGCCGTCCCGGCCGGAGCATGGCTGCGGCACCACTGCCGCCAGGTAGCCTGCAACTGCACCAGCGCGGCGCCGGCCAGCTCGCCGCGTTCGCTGCCGGCCAGCGGGCTGGCGGCCAGGGCCTTGAGCAGGCGCGCGGTCGGCGGGTCGAGGGCGTGTTCACGCTCGGCCCGCGGGCCATCGCCCAGCAGCGCCAGGCGCAGGCGCCGCAGGTAGCGGTCGCGGGCCTGCGCCAGGGACGCCGGGACCTCCTCCAGGCACTGCCGCAGGTAGAGCAGCTCGTCGCCGAAGTCGAGTCCCATCAGGCCGTCCGACCAGGGCTGGCGGCGCCCCTCCGGTAAACGGTCGTAGCGCTGCGCCAGGCGGATCAGGCGATCCGCGGTGCGCCCGCCGAACCAGGCCTCGGCCTGCGCCGGCGAGCGCAGGGTGAGCCGCGCCAGGTCGCCGAGGGTGGCCTGCAGCATGCGCCGGTAATGGCGTTCGCCCGGCCGCAGGCTGACCAGGTTGAACACCAGCACGGCGAAGGCCACCCCAAGCACCGTCGACAGGGCGTTGTTGAGGAAGTGCGCGAGGTCGTAGCTCATGCTGTTGCTCGGCGCGACGTTCTTCACGAAGAAGATGCAGAACGGCGAGGCGATCCCGGCCAGGCTCGCCCGGTTCACGCACAGCGCGGCGAAGAACAGCGGTACGCCCAGGCCCAGGCAGAGCAGCGGGAAGCCGTCCACGCCGGGCAGGTAGAACAGTGCGACGAAGCCGGCCAGCGGGATCGACAGGAGGATCCCGCGAAGGAAGTTCAGGCCGGCCTGGGCCGGGTTGTCGCGGCTGGCGAAGAGACTCAGCACCACGCCGGTGATCGACACCGCGCCCAACCCACTCGGCCAGGCGCTGGCCAGCCAGAACGCGGCCACGCAGAGGAACGCCAGGGCGCTGCGCAGGCCGAACAGCACGCCGCGCTCGATGTCCCGGTGCCAGGCGATGGCGCCCGGCGCCTGGCGGGTGGGCGCGCCATAGACCAGCGCCTCGACGCTGCGCCCGGCCGCCCTCGCCTCGCCGAGCAGGCGTTCGAGGCAGACCAGGCACAGGTGCAACTGTCCGTGCGCCGCGTCCAGCGCCAGGCGCAAGCGCTGCCGGCAGGCCTCGAACTCGGCCTGGCGGCCCTCGCGCAACAGTGCCTCGAGTTCTTCCAGCCAGGGCTGCAAGGCGTGCGCGCTGGCCGGATCGAGCAGCCTCCGCTCGCGAGCCACCTTGCGCGCCGCGCGCAGCAGGCCGAGCAGGTCGAGGCCTAGCACGCGCAAGGCCTGGGAGCGGGCGCGGCCGAGCGCACCCTCGAACCAGGCGTGGTCGCGCTGGGCGTCCGCCGCGGCGATCCGCCCCAGCGCCGCGAGCAGCTCGCCGCGTTCGTCGGCGCCGCGCAGCTCCGCCGCGGCCGCCTGCAAGCCGGCCTCCCAGGCCGCCTTGCCCTGGTTCGCCAACTGGCGTTCCAGGCGCCGCGGCCAGAGCAGTACATTCACCAGCGCCGCGCAGAGGATGCCCAGGCCGATCTCCGAGCAGCGGGCCACCGCCTGGTCGAACACCGTCGCCGGATCGGCGCTGGCCGGCAGGGCGACGATCGCCGCGGTGTAGCCGGCCAGGACGAAACCGTAGGACGCATGGTTGTGCAGCAGCGACGCGCCGGCGGTGCAGAACGCCAGCCAGAGCGCCATCAGCAGGAGGAAGGGCAGCGACGCCTGACCATAGAGCGCGACCATGCCGATGGACACCAGCGCACCGGCGCAGGTGCCGATCAGGCGGAACATGCCCTTGGCCAGGACCATGCCGCTATAGGGCTGGCTGACCACGAACACCGTCATCAATGCCCATTGCGGCTGCTCCAGCTCCAGGCTGAAGGCCAGGTACAGGGCCAACCCGCCGGCCAGCAGGGCCTTCACCGCGAACTGCAGTTCGTGCAGGCGCGGGCACAGCAGCACCTGCACCAGGTCGGAGGAAAAGAAGGAAGGCTTGGCCATCGCGGACGCCCCGAAATACATGAGCGAGCGAATTATTAGCAAGCTAATTTTCTATTGTCCAGCCTCTCCCCGAACTTTCCCGAAGAGCGTTTCGCCCTGCGAAACATGCGCCACGGAGGCCCACTGAAGCCGACCAACACGCCTGCGCAGAAGGCGCCAACCGGCAGCGGCAGCCGCCGAACGTTCGTATACAATATCCCGCACGTTCCCAACGCCACGCAGGTTGCCCCGCTTGCCTCTCTCCATGCTCAACGCCCCTAACCTGGGCATCGCCCCTTCGGCCTCCGAGATCATCGCCAAGCACCTGCGCGAAGCGATCATCGCCGGGCATTTCGCCGAGGACGAACCGATCCGCCAGGACGACATCGCGCAACTCTTCAATGTCAGCAAGATTCCCGTCCGCGAGGCCCTCAAGCGCCTGGAAGCGGAAGGCCTGGTGCTGTTCCAGCGCAACAAGGGCGCGGTGGTGACGCGTATTTCCGAACCGGAACTGGCGCAGATGTTCGAAGTGCGGGTGCTGCTCGAGGCGCAGGCGATCCGCCTGGCGGTGCCGAACATGGACGAGACCACCTTCGCCCGCGCCGAGGCGATCTGCGCCGACTTCGTCGGCGAAGACAACGTCGGACGCTGGGCCGAACTCAACTGGCAACTGCACGCCTGTCTCTACGAACCGGCACAGCGGCCGTTCCTGGTCAACCTGATCCGCTCCATCCACGACAAGCTGGAACGTTACCTGCGCATGCAGATGAGCCTGTCCGAAGGCAAGCAGCGCGCCGACCAGGAACACCGCGAGATCGTCGCCGCCTGTCGCGCCGGCGATGCCGAACGGGCCGCGGCACTGATCGAGGCACATATCGTCGGGGTCTGCCGGACCCTCTACGAACACCTGCCGAACCGCCCGGCCAGCACCTGAGCCGGGCCATCCCGGCTATGCCGCTTTCGTCACTCGCCTGAGCGAAAACCCTCAAGCGCCCCGCCCCGCCGAAACGCCACCCTGTGGCGCATACCCCGGCACAGGCGAGGGCCACCATGCAACGCATCCGCATCATCGATTCGCATACCGGCGGCGAGCCCACCCGCCTGGTCATCGGCGGCTTTCCCGATCTCGGCCAGGGCGACATGGCCGAGCGCCGGCGCCTGCTCGGCGAGCGCCACGACGCCTGGCGCGCCGCCTGCATCCTCGAACCGCGCGGCAGCGACGTACTGGTCGGCGCCCTGCTCTGCGCACCAGTCGATCCCGAAGCCTGTGCCGGAGTGATCTTCTTCAACAACAGTGGCTACCTCGGCATGTGCGGCCACGGCACCATCGGCCTGGTCGCCTCGCTGGCACACCTAGGGCGGATCGGTCCCGGCGTGCACCGCATCGAGACACCGGTCGGCGAGGTCGAGACGACCCTCCACGAGGACGGCTCGGTCAGCGTGCGCAACGTGCCGGCCTACCGCTACCGTCGCCAGGTCAGCGTCGAAGTGCCCGGCATCGGCCGGGTCAGCGGCGACATCGCCTGGGGCGGCAACTGGTTCTTCCTGGTCGCCGGACACGGCCAGCGCCTCGCCGGCGACAACCTCGACGCCCTCACCGCCTACACCGTCGCCGTCCAGCAGGCGCTGGACGACCAGGACATCCGCGGCGAGGACGGCGGCGCCATCGATCACATCGAACTGTTCGCCGACGACCCCCACGCCGACAGCCGCAACTTCGTGCTCTGCCCCGGCAAGGCCTACGACCGCTCGCCCTGCGGCACCGGCACCAGCGCCAAGCTGGCCTGCCTGGCCGCCGACGGCAAGCTGCTGCCCGGCCAGCCCTGGCGCCAGGCGAGCGTGATCGGCAGCCAGTTCGAGGGGCGTTACGAATGGCTCGACGGCCAGCCCGGCGGGCGTATCGTGCCGACCATCCGCGGCCGCGCCCACGTCAGCGCGGAAGCCACCCTGCTGCTGGCGGACGACGATCCGTTCGCCTGGGGCATCCGCCGGTGAACGCCGAGGTCATCGTGGTCGGCGCCGGCATCGTCGGCAGCGCCTGCGCCCATGAACTGGCGCGTCGCGGCCTCGACGTACTGGTGCTGGACAGCCGCCGCGGCGGTGCCACCGCGGTGGGCATGGGGCACCTGGTGGCGATGGACGACAACCCGGCCGAACTGGCCCTCAGCGACTACTCGATCCAGGCCTGGCGCACCTGGGCGGCGGATCTGCCGGAAGACTGCGCGTACCGCAATTGCGGCACCCTCTGGCTGGCCGCCGACGCCGCCGAACTCGCCGAAGCCGAGCGCAAGCGCCAGGCCCTGCTGGCCGCCGGCGTCGCCTGCGAGATGCTCGACGCCGCGCGCCTGCGTGACCTGGAACCGGTCTTGCGGCCAGGCCTCGCCGGCGCCCTGAAGGTGCCGGGCGACGGCATCCTCTACGCGCCCAACGCGGCGCGCTGGCTGCTCGAACGAGCCGGCCCGCGCCTGCGTCGATTGCACGCCGAAGTCAGCGAAGTGGACGGCAGCCGCCTGCGCCTGGCCGACGGCCGCTGGCTGAGCGCCGAGGCGCTGGTGCTGGCCAACGGCATCCATGCCGGCGAGCTGTGCGCGGAGCTGCCGATCCGCCCGAAGAAAGGCCACCTGCTGATCACCGACCGCTATCCCGGCACCCTCCGCCATCAACTGGTGGAACTCGGCTATGTCAGCAGCGCCCACGCCAGCAGCGGTACCTCGGTAGCCTTCAACGCCCAGCCGCGCCCCACCGGGCAGATCTTCCTCGGCTCCTCGCGGCAGTTCGACACGCTCGACCCGCAGGTGGAAGGCCCGGTGCTGGCGCGCATGCTGCGGCGTGCCCTGGACTACCTGCCGGGGCTCGCCGGCCTCAATGCGATCCGTGCCTGGACCGGCTTCCGCGCCGCCACTCCGGACGGCCTGCCGCTGCTCGGCGAGCACCCGGCGCAGCCGGGCCTGTGGCTGGCGGTCGGCCACGAGGGCCTGGGCGTGACCACCGCGCCGGGCAGCGCGCGCCTGCTCGCCGCCCAGTTGTTCGGCGAAACGCCGCCGCTGGATCCCACGCCTTATCTGCCGCAACGCTTCCTCTCCAGCTCCGGGAGTGCCCGGCCATGATCGAACTGTTCATCGACCGGCGTCCGCTGCGGGTCGCCGTCGGTACCAGCGTGGCGGCCGCCCTCGCCCTCGGCGGCGACGGCTGCTCCCGCAGCGCGGTCGGCGGCGGGCGGCGCGCGCCGTTCTGCGGCATGGGCGCGTGCCAGGAATGCCGGGTATTGATCGACGGTCGGCGACGCCTGGCCTGCCAGACCGTCTGCCAACCCGGCATGCGCGTGGAGACCCAGGCATGAGCGCCGACTACGACCTGCTGATCGTCGGCGCCGGCCCCGCCGGCCTGGCCGCAGCGCTGGCCGCCGCGCCGAGCGGCGCGCGCATCGCCCTGGTCGACGACAACCCGGCCGCCGGCGGACAGATCTGGCGCGACGGCCCGCGTGCCAGCCTGCCGCCGCGTGCCCATCAGATGCGCCAACGCCTGGCCGGGCAGGCCAATGTCGAGCACTTCCCGGCGACCCGGGTGGTCGCCTGCGGTCCCGGCAGGCGCCTGTTGCTGGAAGACCCGCAACGCGGCTGGCAGGTCGGCTACCGACGCCTGGTCCTCTGCACCGGCGCCCGCGAACTGCTGCTGCCGTTTCCCGGCTGGACCCTCCCCGGCGTCACCGGCGCCGGCGGCCTGCAGGCGTTGGCCAAGGGCGGCCTGCCACTGGCCGGCCAGCGCCTGGTGGTGGCTGGCTCCGGCCCGCTGCTGCTGGCCAGCGCCGCCAGCGCCAGCCAGTGCGGGGCGCGCCTGCTGCGCATCGCCGAACAGGCGCCGGCGAGAACCCTGGCCGCCTTCGCCGTACGCCTGCCGCGCTGGCCCGGCAAGCTGTGGCAGGCCGCCGGCCTGTTCGCCCGTAGCTACCGCGCCGACAGCTACGTGCTCGCCGCCCTCGGCGAGGAGCGCCTGGAAGCCGTGCGCCTGCGCGAAGGCGGTCGGGTCCGCGAGATCGCCTGCGAACGCCTGGCCTGCGGCTTCGGCCTGGTGCCCAACGTGCAACTCGGCCAGGCCCTCGGCTATCGCCTCGACGGCCAGGCGCTCGCCGTCGACGAATGGCAGGCCGGCAGCCTGCCCGACCACTACGCCGCCGGCGAATGCACCGGCTTCGGCGGCAGCGAACTGGCCCTGGTGGAAGGCGCCATCGCCGGCCATGCCGCCGTCGACGAGCGCGACGCGGCTCGCCGCCTGTGGCCACGACGGCGACGCTGGCAGGGCTTCGCCGACACCCTGGCGCGACACTTCACCCTGCGTGCCGAACTGCGTGAACTGGCGGAGGCGGATACCCTGGTCTGCCGTTGCGAAGACGTCCCCTTGGCCGCGCTGGCCGGGCATGCCGGCTGGACCGAGGCCAAGCTGCACAGCCGTTGCGGCATGGGCGCCTGCCAGGGGCGGATATGCGGCGGCGCCGCGCAATTCCTGTTCGGCTGGACACCTCCGGCGCCGCGTCCGCCGTTCAGCCCGGCGCGCCTGGAGACCCTGGCCCGCTGGCAGGGCGACGCCGGCTAGCGACGCTCGGCGCGATACAGCCAGCCGAGGCCGGCCAGCGACAGCAGCAGGCCACCCAGCAGCATGGGTGTCAGCGGCTCGGCGAACATCCAGTGCGCCCATAGCAGGGTCAGCGCCGGGCTCAGGTACAGCGCCGCGCTGCCGCCCTGTGCGGAAAGATGGCGCAGGCCCAGCCAGTACAGGCCGTAGCCGCCGAAGGTGGGCAGCAGCACCAGCCAGGCGAGCCCGAACAGGAATCCGCCGGACAGCGGCGGCCGCAGGCTACCCTCCGCCAACGCCAGGCCGGCGAACGCCGGCAGCGCGGCGCCGATCTGCACGAACAGCACCACGGCCAGCGATCCCGGCGCGTCGTCCCAGCGCTTCTGCAACAGGGTGGCCAGGGCCAGCGCCAGCATGCCCAGCAGCGGCAGGCCGTAGGCCCAGCCCGGCGCCCGCCCCAGCGCCAGCGCCGCATGCCCGGCCCAGAGCACCCCGGCGACGCCCAGGGCGATCCCCGGCCACTGCCCCGGCCGCGTTCGCTGCCCCGGCAGGACCAGCGCCAGCAAGGCCACCAGCAGCGGCAACAGGTCGGCCATCAGCGCCGCCACGCCCGGCGAGACGCCGAGTTCGATGGCCTTGGCGATCGGCGCGATGTAGCCCGCGTAGGCCAGCACCCCGATCAGCGCCTGGCGCCGCCACTGGCGCGCCGACAACCGGCGCAGCCCGGCCCAGGCGAAGGGCAGCAGCAGCGCCAGGCAGACGGCGAAGCGCCAGAAGCTGGTGAGGAACACCGGCGCCTGTTCCATGGCATAGCGGTAGCCGACGAAGCCGGAACTCCAGGCCAGTACCATGCCCAGTTGCACGGCCAGCAGGCGGGTCGCCCCGGGCATCGCTCGCGGGGTGCAGGTGGTCGCGCGCATCGCTCGCCTCCGTCGGTCAGGTTCGAGTCGAGGCTAGGCGGCCTCCGCCGCTACTATCAAACGAAACTATCTGCACCAGTCATGCAGGAAATCGGAACCATGAGCGCCAACCTGGATATCGAGCTGCTGCGTACCTTCCATGCCATCCTGCGCTTCGGCCGCTTTCTCGCCGCGGCCAGCCACCTCAACCGCAGCCCCTCGGCGGTGAGCACCCACGTCCGGCGCCTGGAGGAACTGGCCGGCGGCCGGCTGTTCGAGCGCGACAACCAGTCGGTGCGGCTGACCCCGCTGGGGCAGCGGTTCCAGCGCCAGACCGCCGAGCTGCTGGAGACCCACGACCGCGTGCTCGCCGGGTTGCGCAGACGGGAAGAGCCGCTGCGGGTGCGCTTCGGCATTTCCGAGGAATACGCCGGCAAGCTGCTCGGCCGTCTCCTGCCGCGCCTCGGCGCGGAACTGCCGGCGCTGGAGCTGGAGGTGCTCACCGACGCCAGCGGCAGGCTGGCCGGACGCCTGCGGCGCGGCCAGCTGGACCTCGCCCTGCTGGTGCAAGCGCAAGACGCCCCCCCGTACGACGGGCACTCCCGCGAGATCGGCGGCACCCAGCCGGTGTGGGTTGCCGGCCACGGCCTGCGGATCGATCCGCAACGCCCGCTGCCGCTGGCCCTGCACGGCCAGGGTTGTCCCTATCGGCAGGCGCTGCTGGAAGCCCTCGGCGCGACGGGCCGGCGCTGGCGCACGGTGGTCAGCAGTCCCGGCGCGGCGGCGCTGGAAGCGGCCATCGAAGGCGGCCTGGCGATCGGCGTGATCGACCGCGCGCGGGTCGGCCCGACGATGCGCGTGCTGGGGCCGGCGGAGGGCTTCGCCGAACTGCCCGCCCACCGCATTCGCCTGGCCTTCGCCCCGGGAGAGCGGCCGCCGGCGCTGGAGCGCCTCGGCGAACTGATCGCCGAGGAGTTCCGGCTCTGAGCCGCTACAGCGCCGGGCGCTAGACCCGCAGGCGGTGGCCGTCTGTCAGTCTCCGGCAGCAGTCGCTCACTGCGCGGCGATGCTTTCCCGTTCACGCCACTCGCGCAGCAACGCCTGGCGCCGGCGCCGCCCTCGATGTGCGCGCCCTGCTGTCGCAGGGTGGCGATATCGCGGTAGAGGGTGCGCAGGCTGATCCCCAGTTCGCCGGCAAGCACATGCCCGGCCACCGGGTAACGATGCCGGCGCAAAATCTGCAGCAGGTCGAGCAGGCGCTGGCTACGGGACAGGGCGCCGACTCACAGTTGCTCCAGGCAGTCGCGAGCGTGGTCGTCGAGGGGGACGAAGACCAGCAGGCGATCGCCGTTCTTCGGCGCCGACCACCAGTTGGTCTGCTGCAGTTCGAATTCGCCGCAGCGCGCATGACGGAAGCGCTTGAGCTGGTTTTCGATGCCCATCACCTCATTGCGCCGCCAGATCTCGCGGAACTCCGCCGAAACCTCCAGGCAGCGCTGCAACTGCCGCTCCCACAGCGGATCGCCCATGCGCTCGACCATTGCCGCGCGGAAGAAGCCGACCATCCGCGGCAACGCCTCCTCGCGGTTGGCCATGCAGTAGCGCCAGCGCTCGTGGGTCAGCGCCAGGTAGATGCAGTTGCGGTCTTCCTCGGGGATCTCCGCCAGGTCGATGCCCACCAGCCGGCAATAGGCGCGGTTGTAGCCGCGGATGTCGAAACGGGCGTTCTGCACCATGGCCGGCAACGGGTCGAGGGCATCGAGGATGGCCTGGGTGGCGGCCGAAGGCTTCTCGCAGACCACCCGCCGCGCCGAGGTCGGCGCGGCCAGCCCGGCGAGGTTGAACAGGTGGTGGGTTTCCGTCTCGTTGCACAGCAGGGCCCGGGCGATGGCTCCGATCACCTGCTCCGAGGCGCGTACCGCGCGGCCCTGCTCCAGCCAGGTGTACCAGGTCACGCCGACCCCGGCGAGCTGCGCCACCTCCTCGCGACGCAGGCCCGGCGTGCGTCGGCGGCCGAGGCGGGAAATGCCGACCCGCTGCGGCTCGATGCTTTCCCGCCGGCGGCGCAGGAAGGCCCCCAGCTGTTCGGCGCGGGACGGCTGCGCGGGGCTTTCCGCAGCGTGGCTGGCAGGGGCGTCGAGGGGCATGGCGAAGTCCTCCGGAGGGCAGACGGGTAGCGCCAATACCAGGATAAGCAAGAACTGGTACCGGGTTAGCCAGAAGCGCATGCTGCCAGCCCACTCCCTTCCGCACAAGGACTCCGCCCATGCCCAGCACCGTCTCGTCGTCGCGGCTCGGCCTCGCCGGGCTCTGCATCCTGCTGGCGGGGCAACTGTTGCCGATGATCGATTTCTCCATCGTCAACGTCGCCCTCGACGCCCTCGCCCATTCCCTCGGCGCCAGCGAAACCGAACTGGAACTGATCGTCGCCGTCTACGGCGTGGCCTTCGCCGTGTGCCTGGCAATGGGCGGCCGGCTTGGCGACAACTACGGCCGTCGCCGCCTGTTCGATCTCGGCGTCGCCCTGTTCGCCGTCGCCTCGTTGCTTTGCGGGCTGGCCGGTTCGGTCTGGCTGCTGTTGGTGGCGCGCGCCCTGCAGGGCGTCGGCGCGGCGCTGGTCGTGCCGCAGATTCTCGCCACCCTGCATGTCAGCCTCAGCGGCCACGCGCATTCCCGCGCACTGGCCGCCTACGGCGCCATCGGCGGCCTGGCCTTCGTCGTCGGCCAGGTGCTCGGCGGCTTCCTGGTCTCCGCCGACATCGGCGGCCTCGGCTGGCGCAGCGTGTTCCTGATCAACCTGCCGATCTGCCTCGGTATTCTCCTTTGCAGCCGCCGCTGGGTACCGGAGACCCGCGCCGAGCATGCCGCCCGCGTCGACGCGCCGGGCACCCTGCTGCTCGCCGCGCTGATCCTCTGCCTGCTGCTGCCGCTGGCTCTCGGCCCATCGCTGCACTGGTCCTGGCCCTGCGCCCTGCTGTTGGCAGCGGCGGTGCCGCTGCTGGCCTGGCTGTGGCGCACCGAGCTGCGCCAGGAACGTCGCCAGGCCTGGCCGTTGCTGCCGCCGTCGCTCCTGCGCCTGCCGAGCATCCGCTTCGGCCTGTTGCTGGCGATCCTGTTCTTCGCCTGCTGGAGCGGCTTCATGTTCGCCCTCGCCCTGGCCCTGCAGGCCGGCGCCGGTCTCTCGCCGGTACAGGCCGGCAATGCCTTCATCGTCCTCGGCGCCTCCTACTTCGTCTCGGCGCTGCTCACCGCCCGGGTGGCGGCGCGGATCGGCCCGGTACGCCTGCTGCTGCTCGGCTGCGTCATCCAGATGTACGGCCTGCTCGGCCTGATGCTGACCCTGCAACGGGTCTGGCCGCAGCCGGGCATCCTCAACCTGGCGCCGGCGACCCTGGTGATCGGCTTCGGCCAGGCGTTCATCGTCAGCAGCTTCTTCCGCATCGGCCTCTCGGAGGTGCCGACCGCCCAGGCCGGCGCCGGCAGCGCCATGCTCGCCACCGTCCAGCAGGCCTCCCTCGGCCTCGGCTCGGCGCTGCTCGGCGCGGTGTTCGCGCACAGGCTGGAGCGCCATGGCGACTACCTGGAAGCGACGCAGACGACCCTGGCCGTCGAGTTCGTCCTGATGACGCTGCTGCTCGGCGCCACCTGCCTCTTCTACCTGCGCCGCGTGCGCACGGTGCCATTGCGCTGCGACTCGCCGGGCAACTGAGGCGCGCGGCCGGGCCCTGTTCCCGGCCGCCGGCGCCCCGTATGCTGGCGCGGTCCCCCAGCCAGGCCTTCGCCCCGATGCACGACCTGCTCGCCGCCCCGCCCCCCGCCGACCTCGCCAGCCTGCTGGCCAGCCTGCGCCAGGTCGAGGCGCTGCTCGACGCCATGCCCGGCGTGGTGTTCTTCGTCAAGGACGAGCGCGCCCGCTACGTCCTGGTCAACCGCACCCTGGCACGCCGCTGCGGCGTGAAGGACAAGGCCGAACTGCTCGGCCGCAGCGCCGACGAGGTCTTCCCTTCCAGCCTCGGTCCGCTCTATGCCGAGCAGGATCGGCGCGTGCTGCGCGGCGGCGCGACGCTGGAGAACCAGTTGGAGCTGCACCTCTATCCCGGTCGCCAGCCGGGCTGGTGCCTGACCCACAAGCAGGCGCTGCGCGATGCCGACGGGGCGATCATCGGCATGGCCGGCATCTCCCACGACCTGCCGGCGGCGCAGTCGGCGCACCCGGCCTACGGCCGGCTGGCGGCGGTGGACGCGCATATCCGCGAGCACTACGACCAGCCGCTCAGCCTCGCCGATCTCACTGCCATCGCCGGGCTCTCGGTGGCGCAACTGGAACGTCACTGCAAGCGCATCTTCCAGCTCACCCCACGGCAGATGATCCACAAGGCGCGGCTCGGCGCCGCCTCGCAACTGCTCGCCGGCGACGCGCCGATCACCGAGATCGCCCTGCGCTGCGGCTACACCGACCACAGCGCCTTCAGCCGCCAGTTCAAGGCGCTCACCGGACTCTCGCCGAGCCAGTACCGCGAGACCCATCGCCAGCCCCGAAAAGCGTAACGCCTCGCCCCGCCACGGGGCGGCGGTAGCAATCCTGCTCCCTTTTGTAACACCGCCGGCCGCGTCCGAGCGGGGCGCAGTCCGGCGCGGCATGGCACAGCGACGCGCCAGCCAAAGCGGTCGCGCTCCAGCGAAAGATTTTTTATCGGCGTCGGACGAGGTTCTGGCACAGCCATTGCTCGCTTAAAATATCGTATACGAAATCACAAATACGAGATGTGCCGCCCTTCCGCTCAACCGCATCGCCAGAGGCCCCCATGAATACCAAGAAGACCCTTGCCCTAGCCCTCACCGCTGCCCTGGGCTGTTCCCTCGCCGGTCTCGCCCAGGCCGACAAGCTCGACGACATCATCGAGTCCGGCAAGCTGCGCTGCGCCGTCACCCTGGACTTTCCGCCGATGGGCTCGCGCGATGCGCAGAACAACCCGGTGGGCTTCGACGTCGATTACTGCCACGACCTGGCGAAGGCCCTGGACGTCAAGGCGGAGATCGTCGAGACGCCCTTTCCCGACCGCATCCCGGCACTGGTATCGGGTCGCGCCGACGTGATCGTCGCGTCCACCTCGGACACCCTGGAGCGGGCCAAGACCATCGGCATGAGCATCCCCTACTTCGCCTTCGTCAAGGTGGTACTGACCCGCGAGGACACCGGCATCGCCAGCTACGAGGACCTCAAGGGCCGCCCGGTCGGCGGCACCGCCGGCACCTTCGAGGCGCTGGCCCTGGAGAAGGACAGCCAGGCCTGGGGCGACGCCAAGGGCAGCTTCCGCGCCTACCAGTCCGAGGCCGACACCGCCCTGGCGATCAGCCAGGGGCATATCGACGCCACGGTCGTCTCTTCCACCGTCGCCGCCTCGTGGATCAAGTCGGGCAAGTACAAGGGCCTGAAGATCGCCGGTGACGCGCCCTATGACATCGACTACGTGGCCCTCGGCGCCAAGCGCAACGAATACGGCCTGCTCAACTACCTGAACCTGTTCATCAACCAGCAGGTGCGCACCGGCCGCTACGCCGAGCTGGCGCAGAAATGGGTCGGCGGCACGGCGCCAGAGCTGACCACCAGCGCGGTCTACCGCTGAAGCCGAGGGCGCGGTCCGCCGTCGGGCCGCGCCGTTTCCCCCCGTCCTGGATGCGCCGATGAAGCACGCACACCTCATCGTTCCCCGTACCCTGGTCGCCGGCAGCGCGTCCGGCGAACTGCTGTACGCACCGACCGGCCTGAGCTTCTGGGGCGGCGTCGACCCGCGCAGCGCGGAAGTGATCGACCGCCACCACCCGCTCAGCGGCCGCCGTCTGCACGGCAGGCTGCTGGCGATTCCCGGCGGGCGCGGCTCCTGCACCGGCAGCAGCGTACTGCTGGAACTGATCCTCGGCGGATGCGCGCCGGCGGCGATCCTCCTGCGCGAACCGGACGAAATCCTCGCCCTCGGCGCCATCGTCGCCGAGGAACTGTTCGGCCGCTCGCTCCCCATCGCCTGTCTCGGCGAGCGCTTCGACGAACTCGCCGCCTATCCCTGGGCGCGCCTGACCGACGGTCGCCTGGAACTCCACCGCGATGCCCCGCCGCCGCTGGAGGCCCGGCCCGCCGAAGCGCTGGCGACCGATGCCGGCCCGCGACTGGACGCCTTCGACCAGGCCCTGCTCGCCGGCGAACACGGCGAAGCCGCGCGCCTGGCGATGCGCATCGTCCTGCGCATGGCGGCGTTGCAGGGCGCGCAACGGCTGGTCGAGATCCAGCGCGCGCACATCGACGCTTGCATCTACACCGGCCCGGCCGGCCTGCGCTTCGCCGAGACCCTGCGCGACCTCGGTGCCCGGGTGCGGGTACCGACCACCCTCAACGCCATCTCCGTGGACCAGCGCCGCTGGCGCGAACAGGGCGTACCCGCCGCCCTCGGCGAGCCAGCCGCGGCCCTGGCCCAGGCCTATCTCGACATGGGCGCGCAGCCCAGCTTCACCTGCGCGCCCTACCTGCTCGACGACAGCGCGCGGGCCGGCGAACAGATCGTCTGGGCCGAGTCCAACGCGGTGCTCTTCGCCAACAGCGTGCTCGGCGCACGCACCAACAAGTACGCCGACTTCATGGATATCTGCTGCGCCCTCACCGGTCGCGCGCCGCTGGCCGGCTGCCACCTCGACGAGCAGCGCCAGGCGCGGGTACTGATCGAAGTGGAAGACCTCGGCAGCGTCGACGATGCCTTCTACCCTACCCTCGGCTACCTCTGCGGCCTGCTCTGCGACGGACAGATCCCGGCGATCGACGGCCTGCGGCAGCGGCAGCCGGACCGCGACGCGCTCAAGGCCTTCGGCGCGGCGCTGGGCACCAGTTCCTCGGTGCCGATGTTCCACGTCATCGGCGTCACCCCGGAAGCCCCTGACCTGGCCAGCGCCTTCGGCGGCCGCGCGCCGCGGCGGACCCTGCGGGTCGGTCGCGAGCGCCTGCGCGACGCCTGGCGCGAGCTGGACAGCGCCGACGAGACGCGGATCGACCTGGTGGCGCTGGGCAACCCGCACTTCTCCGCCAGCGAATTCGCCCAGCTCGCCGCGCTCTGCCACGGCCGCCGCAGACACCCGGAGGTAGCGCTGGTGATCACCAGCAGCCGGCAGGTCGTCGCCCAGGCCGAAGCGGCCGGGTACCTGGCGACGCTGCAGGCGTTCGGCGCGCGGCTGGTCACCGACACCTGCTGGTGCATGCTCGACGAACCGCTGGTGCCGCCGGGCGCGCGCACCCTGATGACCAACTCCGCCAAGTATGCCCACTACGCCCCCGGACTGGTCAGCCGCCAGGTGCGCTTCGCCGGCCTCGCCGGCTGCGTCGAGGCCGCCGTCGGTGGACGGGCCCCCGCCGGGCTGCCCGCCTGGCTGAGCGAGGACTGCTGATGTTCGACTACACCTTCCACTGGCGCTCGGCGTTCAACGCCCTGCCGGAGATGCTCGCCGGCAGCCTGGTGACGCTCCAGGTCACCGCGCTGTCGATGCTCTTCGGCATCCTCATCGCCCTGCTCCTGGCCTTCGCCCGGCTCGGCGGCAACCGCCCGCTGCGCGCCGCCGCCGGAGCCTGGATCTCCATCGCGCGGAATACCCCGGCGCTATTCCAGATCTACATCCTCTACTTCGGCCTGGGCTCCTTCGGCCTGCACGTCAGTTCCTGGTTCGCCCTGCTCGCCGGGGTCACCTTCAACAACGCCGGCTACCTCGCCGAGACCTTCCGCGGCGGCCTCCAGGCGGTGCCCGAGACCCAGCTGCGGGCGGCCCGCTCGCTGGGCATGAGCGCGCCGCAGGCCTATCGCCTGGTGGTGATCCCGCAGCTGCTGCGGGTGGTGTTCTACCCGCTGACCAACCAGTTGGTCTGGGCCATGCTGATGACCTCCCTCGGCGTGGTGGTGGGCCTGACCAACGACCTCACCGGCGTCACCCAGGCGCTCAACGTCAAGACCTTCCGCACCTTCGAATACTTCGCCCTGGCCGCCGTCCTCTACTTCGCCATGGCCAAGCTGCTGGTGCTGGCCGCCCGCCTGCTGGGCTGGCGCCTGTTCCGTTACTGAGGGGAATGCCGTGTTCACCACCAGCCTCACCGCCAACGACCTGCTGTTCCTCCTGCAAGGCGCCTGGACCACCCTCGCCATCACCGCCATGGCGATGCTGATCGGCACCCTGCTGGGTGTCGTCTTCGGCCTGCTCCGCGCCCTGCTGCCACGCGCCAGCCTGCCACTGGCGGCGCTGCTCGACGTATTCCGCAGCGTGCCGCTGCTGATCCAGTTCGTCCTGCTCAATTCCTTCAAGAGCATCCTCGGCCTCGACTGGAGCGCCTTCGCCGTGGCCTGCCTGGTGCTCGGCGTGTACGCCGCCGCCTACTGCACCGAGGTGGTCCGCGGCGGCGTCCTCTCGGTGCCGCCGAGCGTGCGCCGGGCCGCGCGTTCGCTGGGCCTGAGCTACCGCCAGGACCTGTTCCACATCGTCCTGCCGATGGCCGCCCGGGTGGCCTTCCCCGGCTGGGTCAACCTGACCCTGTCGGTGATGAAGGACACCTCGCTGGTGCTCTGGATCGGCATCGTCGAACTGCTGCGCGCCTCGCAGACCATCGTCACGCGCATCCAGGAACCGCTCTTCGTGCTCTGCATCGCGGGGCTCGTCTATTACCTCATGAGCTGGGTGGTCGCGCGACTCGGCGCCCGGCTGGAACGGAGATGGCAGCAATGATCGAGATCAGCGGCGTGCACAAGGCCTACGGCCAGTTCGAGGTGGTCAAGGGCGTCGACCTGAGGGTGGACAAGGGCGAGGTGCTGTCGATCATCGGCGGCTCCGGTTCCGGCAAGTCGACCCTGCTGATGTGCATCAACGGCCTGGAGCCGATCCAGCGCGGCAGCATCCGCGTCGACGGCATCGACGTGCATGCCCGCGGCACCGACCTCAACCGCCTGCGGCGGAAGATCGGCATCGTCTTCCAGCAGTGGAACGCCTTCCCCCACCTGACCGTGCTGGAAAACGTCATGCTCGCGCCGCGCAAGGTGCTCGGCAAGAGCCGCGCCGAAGCCGAGGCGATGGCGCTGAAGCAACTCACCCACGTCGGTCTCGGCGACAAGCTCAAGGTCTTCCCCCAGCGCCTTTCCGGCGGCCAGCAACAGCGCATGGCGATCGCCCGGGCGCTGGCGATGTCGCCGGACTACATGCTGTTCGACGAAGCCACCTCGGCGCTCGACCCGCAGTTGGTCGGCGAGGTGCTGGACACCATGCGCCTGCTCGCCGAGGAAGGCATGACCATGGTCCTGGTCACCCACGAGATCCGCTTCGCCCGCGACGTGTCCGACCGGGTGGCGTTCTTCCGCAATGGCCTGGTCCACGAGATCGGCACCCCCGACCAGGTGATCGGCAACCCGCAGCGGCCGGAGACGGTGGAATTCCTCCGCTCGGTGCTCTGAGCCCGCCCCCGCACAGGAGATAGCCATGCGTTCGCAGCGGATCGTCCACATCGTCAGTTGCCATGCCGAAGGCGAGGTCGGCGACGTGATCGTCGGCGGCGTCGCCGCGCCGCCCGGCGCCACCCTCTGGGAACAGTCGCGCTGGATCGCCAGAGACCAGGACCTGCGCAACTTCGTCCTCAACGAACCGCGCGGCGGAGTGTTCCGCCACGCCAATCTGCTGGTGCCGGCCAAGGACCCGCGCGCGCAGATGGGCTGGATCATCATGGAGCCGGCCGACACCCCGCCGATGTCCGGTTCCAATTCGCTGTGCGTGGCCACCGTACTGCTCGACAGCGGCATCCTGCCGATGCGCGAACCGCTGACCCGGCTGCTGCTGGAAGCGCCGGGCGGGCTGATCGAGGCCCGCGCGGAATGCCGCGACGGCAAGGCCGAGCGGGTGGAAATCCGCAACGTGCCGTCGTTCGCCGACCGCCTCGACGCCTGGATCGAAGTCGAGGGCCTCGGCTCGCTACAGGTCGACACCGCCTACGGCGGCGACAGCTTCGTCATCGCCGACGCCCGGCGCCTGGGCTTCGCCCTGCGCGCCGACGAGGCCGCCGAGCTGGTCGCCACCGGCTTGAAGATCACCCACGCGGCCAACGAACAACTGGGCTTCCACCACCCGACCAACCCGGACTGGGACCATCTGTCCTTCTGCCAGCTGGCCGCGCCGCCGGAGCGCCGCGACGGTGTCCTCGGCGCGAGCAACGCGGTGGTCATCCGCCCCGGCAAGATCGACCGCTCGCCCTGCGGCACCGGCTGCTCGGCGCGGATGGCGGTGCTCCAGGCGAAAGGTCAGCTGCGGGTCGGCGAACGCTTCGTCGGGCGCTCCATCATCGGTTCGGAATTCTACTGCCACATCGAGTCGCTGACCGAACTCGGCGGCCGTCCGGCGATCCTCCCGTGCCTGTCCGGGCGCGCCTGGATCACCGGCATCCACCAGTACCTGCTCGACCCGGACGATCCCTGGCCGCAAGGCTATCGGCTGTCCGATACCTGGCCCGACGGCCACTGCTGACCACCCCGACCGACCGCAGGCAGCGGCCGGGCGGAAACCGATCCGGCGCGTACCGGATCGTCCACGACGGCGAACGCTGCCGTCGCCCTGTGACTCGGACCGCAGCGGTCCGATTGAATTCGTATACGAAATACGAAAAAAGGAGAAACCATGAGCAAGCACGTCAACTGGAGCGGCGTATTCCCCGCGGTCACCACCCAATTCAACGCCGATTTCTCGGTGAACCTGGAGGAAACCCACACGGTCATTTCCAACCTGGTGCGCGACGGCGTGTCCGGGCTGGTGGTATGCGGCAGCGTCGGCGAGAACACCTCGCTGACCATCGAGGAGAAGATGGCCGTCACCGAGGTCGCCAAGGATGCCTCCGGCGGCCGCGTGCCGGTGATCTGCGGGATCGCCGAGTTCACCAGCGCCGGCGCGGCGAAGGTGGCCAAGGCGGTGGAGCGGGTCGGCGTCGACGGCATCATGGTGATGCCGGCGCTGGTCTATTCCTCCAAGCCGCACGAGACCGCCGAGCATTTCCGCAGCGTGGCCAGCGGCACCGACCTGCCGGTGATGGTCTACAACAACCCGCCGATCTACCGGAACGACGTCACCCCGGACATCCTGGTTTCCCTGGCCGACTGCGAGAACATCGTCTGCTTCAAGGACAGCTCCGGCGACACCCGCCGCTTCATCGACGTACGCAACCAGGTGGGCGAGCGCTTCATCCTCTTCGCCGGCCTCGACGACGTGGTCCTGGAAAGCGTGGCGGTGGGCGCCCAGGGCTGGATCTCGGGAATGTCCAACGTATTCCCGAAGGAAGGCGAGACCATCTTCCGCCTGGCCAGGGCCGGGCGCTTCGCCGAGGCGATGCCGATCTACGAGTGGCTGATGCCGATCCTCCATCTCGACGCCCGTCCCGACCTGGTGCAGTGCATCAAGCTCTGCGAGGAACTCGCCGGTCGCGGCAGCGCCCTCACCCGTCCACCGCGCCTGGCCCTGCGCGGCGCCGATCGCGAGCACGTGGAGCGGATCATGGCCAAGGCCCTGGCCAGCCGGCCGGCGCTGCCGAACGTCGGCTTGTAGCCGGCGCCGCGCCCTCGCCGCCTCGCTCCCCAGGGAGCGGCCGGCGAGAGCCAGCGGCAGAGCATTCCGTCCACCGTCCCCAGGGAGGCCCCATGCCCAGTATCCTCGGTCACAACTACGTCGGCGGCGCTCGCAGCGCCGCCGGCAACCTCATCCTGCGCAGCCTCGACGCCGACAGCGGCGAAGCGCTGCCCTACGCCTTCGTCCAGGCCACCGAGGCGGAGGTCGACGCCGCCGCCCGCGCCGCCGAATGCGCCTATCCACGCTACCGGCAACTGTCCGCCGCGCGCCGCGCCGGATTCCTCGAGGCGATCGCCTCGCGCCTCGACGCCCTGGGCGACGACTTCGTCGCCCTGGTCCGTCGCGAGACCGCGCTGCCCGCTGCACGTATCGAGGGCGAACGAACACGTACCGCCAACCAGTTGCGGCTGTTCGCCGAAGTCCTGCGGCGTAGCGACTTCCACGGCGCGCGCATCGACCGTGGACAACCCGGGCGTACCCCGCCGCGTCCCGACCTGCGCCAGTGGCGAATCGGTCTCGGCCCGGTGGCGGTGTTCGGTGCCAGCAACTTCCCGCTGGCCTTTTCCACCGCCGGCGGCGACAGCGCCGCCGCCCTGGCCGCCGGCTGCCCGGTGGTGGTCAAGGCCCACGGCGGACACATGGCCACAGCCGAATGCGTGGCCGACGCGATCCTCCAGGCGGCGGCCGACAGCGGCATGCCGGCCGGGGTATTCAACATGGTCTACGGCAACGGCGTCGGCGAGGCGCTGGTGCGCCATCCGGCCATCCGCGCGGTCGGCTTCACCGGTTCGCTCAAGGGCGGGCGCGCACTGTGCGACCTGGCAGCGGCGCGGCCGCAGCCGATCCCGGTGTTCGCCGAGATGAGCAGCATCAATCCGCTGGTGGTGCTCCCCGAAGCCCTGCGCCGGCGCGGCCGCCAGGTGGCGGAGGAGCTGGCCGCCTCGGTGACGCTCGGCTGCGGCCAGTTCTGCACCAAGCCGGGCCTGGTGCTTGGCCTGCGCTCCCCCGGCTTCGACGCCTTCGTCGCGGCCCTGGGCGAGGCACTGGCCGCTAGGCCGGCACAGAGCATGCTCAACGCCGGCACCTTGCGCAGCTATGTCGAAGGACTGCAACGCCTGGAGCGCCACCCCGGCATCCGGCGCCTGGCCGGCGCGCCACAGGAAGGGCGGCAGGCCCATCCGCAGTTGTTCAAGGCCGACGTGGGCCTGTTGCTGGAAGGCGACGAACTGCTCCAGGATGAGGTGTTCGGCCCGGCCACCGTGGTCGTCGAGGCGGCCGACGAGGAACAGCTTGCCCGCGCGCTGGACAACCTGCACGGCCAGTTGACGGCGACCCTGATCGGCGAAGCGGAAGACCTCGCGGCGTTCGCCGGGCTGGTCCCGCTGCTCGAAGGCAAGGCCGGGCGCCTGCTATTCAACGGCTATCCGACCGGCGTCGAGGTGTGCGACGCCATAGTCCACGGCGGCCCCTACCCGGCCACCTCCGACGCTCGCGGCACCTCGGTGGGAACCCTGGCCATCGAACGCTTCCTGCGCCCGCTGTGCTACCAGGACTACCCCGACAGCCTGCTCCCGGACGCCCTGAAGAACGCCAACCCGCTGGGCCTGCTGCGCCTGGTCGATGGCCGGAGCACGCGCGAGGCCCTGGATTGAGCACGCCTGGAAGCCTGGATGGCGGATAACGCCGTTGGCGCTATCCGCCCTACGCAGTCGTCCTCGTTGCGCCACGCTGTCCGGTCGGCCCCTCGCCTTGCGCTCACTCCAGCAACGCCAGCAGCTCCCGGTGCAACGCCTCGGGAATCGTCACGCCGTCCCTGGCGCTGCGTTCGCGCGCTTCGAAGCGTCGCTGCGAGGGCAAGCGCGCGCCCTGTTCGACGATGCCTTCGAACAGCGTCTCGGCGCGCGCCAGGTGCTCCTCCGCCGAGGCGCCGAGCATGCGCCGCGGATCGATGGCGATCAGCAGTTCGCCACCGTAGGGAGAAGAACGGCTGCCCTCGTCGTAGGCCAGCGACTCGGCACTGGTCAGGTCGCCGATCAGCGGACCGGCGAGCAGTTCGACCATCGCCGCCAGGGCCGAGCCCTTGTGCCCGCCGAAAGTAAGCATGGCGCCTCGCAACGCGGCGCTGGCATCGGTGGTCGGCTCGCCCTGCTCGTCCACCCCCCAGCCCAGCGGGATCGGCTTGCCGGCGCGTTCGTGCAACTGGATCTCGCCACGCGCCACGGCGCTGGTGGCGAAGTCGAAGACGAACGGCGGGCCGTCCGGACGCGGCCAGCCAAAGGCGATCGGGTTGGTGCCGAAGATCGGCTTGCGTCCGCCCGCCGGCGCCACCCAGGCATGACTCGGCGTGGTCGCCAGGGCCACCAGGCCCGCCTCGGTGAGTGCCTCGACCTCAACCCATAGCGCGGAGAAATGCACACAGCGGTTCACCGCCATCGCCGCGATACCCTGGCTGCGGGCCTTCTCCAGCAGATGCGGCAGCCCCAGCCGGAATGCGCACTGGGAGAACCCGCCATGGGCGTCGACCCGCAGCAGGCCGGGAGCGATGTCGTGCAGTTCCGGCTCGGCGTCGGCGGATACCTTGCCGGCCTTCAGGGTGGCGATGCAGCCGAGCAACCGCCAGATACCGTGGGACGCGCATTCGTCACGCTCCCCCGCCACCAGGGTATCGGCCACCGCCTGTACATGGGCTTCGCTGAAAGCGTGCCGGCGCAGGATGCGCACGGCCAGCTCGCGGACCTCGTCCAGCGTCATTCGGATCACGGGCTTCTCCTTGTTCGACCAATCCCTAGGGTGGCCTGCCGCGACAGCCTTCTCTTGACCTCAATCGACCCGAAGCATGCCGAAAACGGCATAACCGGCTCGAGCACACCGGCAACTTACAGAAAATTCCTAGCAATCATGTAGGGCAATTCCAAATAGCCCCGCAGACCCTCAAGAAACCCCTCCGCCCCCCGCTACAGGCCCAAGCACCTTCCCACAGCCCGGTCGGAGACCACCCATGCTTCTTCGTCGTATCGCCATCACCCCACGCGCCGTCATCGGCTTCGCCATCCTCGCCTCGCTGCTGGTGGCGCTCGGCCTCTTCGCGCACAACCGCATGGGTTCGCTGAACCGCGCCGCCAAGGATATCGGCGAGGTCTGGCTGCCCAGCGTCGAAGCCTCGGCCCAGCTCAGCGGCCTGATGAGCGAACTGCGCCTCGGCGAGATGAACCACGTGCTGCTGCACGACGCCACGCGCATGCGCCAGCAGGAACAACGGATGGACGAGGTCATCGCTACCCTCGCCAGGGTGGAAAGGGAATACCGCCCCTTGCTGGTCCTGGACGAGGAGCGCGCGTTGCTCGACCAGTTCGTCCAGCACCAGCAGGAGTACCTCGAAGGACACGCCGCCCTGCTCGCGCTGTCCCGTGACAACCGTACCGACGAAGCCAGCGTGCTGATGGGCGGGGCCCAGTTGCAGCGCTACGAGCAGGTGCAGCGGACCCTGAAGCAACTCATCGCCCTCGACCGCGAGGCCGCCCGCGCCTCCACCGCCGAAGCCGCCGATGTCTACTCCCGGGCCTCCACCGCGATCCTCGCGGTGCTGCTGGTGGCCCTGGCGGCCAGCGTGACGATCGCCTGGCTGCTGACCCGCAGCATCGTCGTGCCGATCCGCCAGGCGGTGTCCTGCGCCGACCGCATCGCGGCCCGCGACCTGACCGGCGAGATCGCCAGCGACGGCGACGACGAGCCGGCGCAACTGATGAAGGCCATGCGCAGCATGCAGGCCAGCCTGCACGACACCATCGAGCAGATCGGCGATTCCGCCGCGCTGCTGGCCGCCGCTGCCGAGCAACTGAACGCGGTGACCGAGGAAGGCAACCGGTCGCTGGCCCGGCAGAACGATGAGATCGAGATGGCCGCCACCGCGGTCAACGAAATGAGCGCGGCGGTCGAGGAGGTCGCGCGCAACGCCAGCTCCACCGCCGAGGCCTCCAGTCTCTCGGAACGGGCCGCCGGCAACGGCCGCGCACGGGTCGGACAGACCGTCCGCTCGATCCGCCAGATGAACGCCGAGATCGGCCAGACTGCGCGCCTGGTGGAGGGCCTGGCCAGCCAGGCGCAGGACATCGGCAAGGTGCTCGACGTGATCCGCGCCATCGCCGAGCAGACCAACCTCCTCGCCCTCAATGCCGCCATCGAGGCCGCCCGCGCCGGCGAGCAGGGCCGCGGATTCGCGGTGGTCGCCGACGAGGTGCGCGCCCTCGCCCACCGCACCCAGCAATCGACCCATGAGATCGAAGGCATGATCGCCAGCGTCCGCGAGGGCACCGACACCGCGGTGTCCGCGATGCGCGAGAACGACCAGCGCGCCCGGCAGATGCTCGACGAGGCCGAGGCCGCCGACCATGCCCTGGGCGAGATCGCCGAGCACGCCACGCGGATCAACGAGCGCACCCTGGTGATCGCCAGCGCTGCCGAGGAGCAGGCCCACGTCGCCCGCGAGGTCGATCGCAACCTGGTGAACATCCGCGACGTTGCCGTGCAGACCACCCAGGGCGCCGAGCAGACCCGCGGCGCCAGCCACGAGCTGTCGCGCCTGGCCAACGACCTCAAGGGCATGATCGGTCGCTTCGTGGTCTGACCCGCAGGCGAGCTAGGGCGTCGCGCGGCGCAGCACCAACTGCCCGCCGTCGCCCTTCTGCACCCGGTAGTCGCCCTCGCCCTGGCGACCGAGGAGCATCAGGGTCAGGCCGCCGCGTTCGAGCAGCGCGATCCCGGCCGGGGTAGGCCTCCAGGCGCGCGGCTCGCTGGGCAGCCAGCGCGTCAGGCAGGCGGTATCGCCGCCCAGGTCGTAGCCACTGGCTTCCGCCACTTCGCTGTCGCGCAGCTCCAGGTGGCAGATCGCGGGCGCCTCGTCCTGCTGCAGGGTCCATTGCCCGGCGAGATCGGAAGCGCTGAGAAGAATCAGACTGCTGGCCATACTGATACCTGTGCTGAAAAAACCGCAGAGCAAGCAAACCATCCTGGAGAGCTTCGCGCTTGCCGACATCGAGAGATCTCCTTCAAGCCTGGAACATCGGAGAACGCGGCGAACGCCGCCCGCCATCCTCGCTTCGAACGCCAGCGCGCACCAGGCGCCGCGGGCCTCCGTTCGTCCGCCGGGCCGCCGGCCCACGGGCGCGCCACAGTTCACAACTTCGCTCCTGTGGAAGACACCTATCAATTCGAACAGTGCCCGGCCGGCCGAAGGGCCGCGGTTCGTACCGCCGCACCGAACCGCGCCCGCTTCAGCGCGTCAGACGACGATGTCGGCCTGGGTCGCCTGGCCGATCAGATTGATCGCGAAATCGGCATGGGCGTCCCCGCTGAAGTCGATCGCCAGGCTGCCGGCCTTGCTCGCCGCGTCGTAGGACAGGATCGCCTGGCCGGCCTGGCCGGCGAAGGCGTCGACGTATTGCAGCACCAGCCCGCCGTTGACGAAGGCGTCCAGCCCGGACAGGTCGATCTTGTCCTGGCCGCTGACGAAGTCGCGCAGGGTATCCGGCGCCGCCGCGGAGGACTCGGCGATATCGCCGTAGACGAAGGTGTCGGCTCCCGCGCCACCCCACAGCTGGTCCGCGCCGAGGCCGCCGTAGAGGATGTCGTTGCCGGCGCCGCCCTTGAGCACGTTGGCCACGTCGTTGCCGATCAACAGGTCGCTACCCGAGCCGCCGATGGCGTTTTCCACGGTGACCCCGGCAGCGATCGACACATTGCCCTTCAACCCGCCGACATCGGACAGCGCCTTCTCGTTGAGGTTGATCTTCTGGTTCTGGCTGAAGCCGGAGAAGTCCAGGGTGTCGTTGCCGCCGGCGTCCCACACCGAGAACACCAGCTTGGAACTGGACGAGGTGGCGCTGTAGAAGTCGCGCTCGGTGTTGGAGTTGAAGCCGTACACCGTGTCGCCGGTGCGGGTGGTCAGGTTGGCCCCATAGAGCTTCTGGATCGCCGCGATGTCGTCCAGCAGCGGTGCCGAGGAATAGGCGCCCTTGAAGTCCTGGCCGGTGTTCTGCTCTTCCCAGTAGCTCATCACCGAATAGGCGCGGGTGTCCTCGGCGTAGGTAGCGTCGGCGTAGGTGGGATCGCCCTCGCCGGCGTTGTAGTCGCCGGGGTGGCTCAGGCCCAGGGTATGGCCGATCTCGTGGGTCAGCGTCTGGCGTCCGTAGTTGCCGTTGGCCGGATTGACGTTGGCGCTGTAGCTGCTGTTGATCAGGTACCAGGATTGCCCCTTGAGCGCATCCGGTACATCCGGCAGGAAGGCGAACGCCGCACCGCCGACACTACTGCTGAAGTTGCCGAAGGTCAGGTCGCCCTGATCGCCCTGGCCGGCGTCGACGAAGTGGATATTGGTGACGTCCGCCCAGGATTGCAGCGACAACTTGGCCTGGGCCTGCTGCTGCGCGGAGAAGGCGCTGAACTTGCCCAGCGAGTAGATATCGCTGACATACTTCCACGGCGTATTGAAGAAGTCGTTCGGCTTGGTCAGGAACGAATAGGACAGGGTCAGCACCGAGTCGCCCGGCGCTTTCTGCCAAGACGCCTGTTCGCGGAGGATCTGCTCCGCCGCCTGGTCGACGGTATAGGACGGATGGCCATTGACCAATTCGTCCCCGCCCCGCGCATAGGCATGCAGGAAGTTGTCTACCTGGGTATACGCATCGCTACGACCTTTCAATGCAAGAGAATTGCTGGACATTGTCATATCCCTTTAAGTTGTAAAGGAAATAACTCGGATACAATTATCGGATGGATAATTGCAGTTATCGGCCAGATCAGGCCGAAGTCCAAACTGACACAGCTCATTTTCCAATGTCCACAGGTTTCATGAAAAAAATTAAGCTGCACTTAAAGCATATGCACGAACGAATTCCGCATATATGAAATCATGCAGGAAAGATAAACTACCGAAGACACTGGAATATTATATAAACCGTTTCACATAAATAGTGCCTTATTGGAAAAACAATTCCATGCGTATTGTTCGACCTCTGTCGACCCGCCCGGGACATCGACTTCACGCCAGGCGAACAATTGCCCGCACGTCCTTCGCGGTCTCAATTGAGCGCGCTCCGGTTTTCCTCCGTATCGGTCTTCGACAGGGTGTGCAGCGGCGCCGGGCAATCCGTCGTCGCGCAGTCGCGGCGGCGCGCCGGCGTCTCGCCGGAAACGAAGTTCGCCGCCACCAGTTCCAGGTCGGCTTCGTCCAGCACCCCGGCGTAGAAACGCAGGCGTGCCCAGGCCGTGAGGTAGTCGTACTTGGCCTTGGACAGCTCGTTCATCGCGCTGTACAGCGCCTGCTCGGCGTTCAGCAGGTCGAGGTTGACCCGCACCCCGGCGGCGATGCTCTTGCGCGTGGCCATCACCAGCGTCCGCGCCGAATCCACGGTCATCTCGTAGGCGCGGATCTTCGCCGCGCTGCTGCTGCTCTGGTTGTACATCTTGCGCACCTGGTTGAGGGTCTCGCGGACCTTGTCGTCCAGGTCGTAATGGCTCTTCTCCATGCGATGCGTGGCCTGGCGCGTCGCCGCCAGGGTCTCGCCGCCGGAGAACAGCGGAACGCTCAACTGGATGCCGACGCTGTCGGTCTCGTAGCGCTGGTTGTAGGTGTTCTCCGAACCGGACTTGGACTTGCCGGTGCTGGCGTACAGGCCCAGGCGCGGCAGGAAGTCGGCGCGGTTCTGCTCGACCTCGTAGCGGGCCACGTCCACCGCGTGGCGCAGCGAGGCCAGCTCGGGATTCTCGGCCAGCGCCAGGTCGCGCCAGGCGGTGTAGCTGGCGGGGCTCAGCGGGCGCACCTGGAAGCGTTCGCCGAGCGGCGCCAGGTCGGCGATCTCCAGCGGCGCCCCGACCAGTCGCTCCAGCTCGCGCAGGGCGGCATCCTGGCTGTCCCGCGCCTCGATTTCCTGGGCCTGGGCCAGGTTGAAGCGGGCCTGGGTCTCCAGGGTGTCGGTGCGGGTGCCGTTGCCGCGCTCGAACTGGCGCTGGTTGAGCTGGAACTGCTCGCGGTAGGAGCGTTTCTGCGCCCGCGCCAGTTCGATCTGGTCCTGGGCCAGCAGCGCGCCGGTATAGGCTTCCAGGACCCGGACCAGCAGTTCCTGGCTCTGGCTGCGGAAGCGCTCGTCGGACAGCAGCGCCTGGGCCACGCCCTTGCGGTAGCGGCTGAAGGCCTCGTAGTCGAACAACGGCTGTTGCAGGCTGAGGGTGGAGACGTAGCTGTCGTAGTCGCGGTCTTCCTTGAAATCGCCGCGGGTGGTGGCCTGGGTCACATCGGACCAACTGCGCCCACGGTTGTAGCTGTACACCAGGCGCGGCAGCAGCGCCGCGCGGCCGAGCGCACGGTATTGCCTGCCGGCCTCGTGCTCCTGGATCGCGGCCTGGAACTGCGGGTCGTTCTCCAGGGCCAGGTGATAGCCGTCCAGCAGGCCGAGGGCGAAGGCATCCTCGCGCAGCAGCAACAGGAAGGCGCCGAACAGCCAGGTCATCAGGCGGCGCATGGTCATCGGTCAGTTCTCCGCCAGCGCCACGTGGGCGCGGTCGAACAGGGGCTTGAACAGGTAGTTGAGCAGCGAGCGCTCGCCGGTGCGGACGAACACCTGCACCGCCATTCCCGGGCGGATCTGCAGGCCCTTCAGCTTGCCCATCGCGGCCGCGTCGACCTGGGCGCGCAGCGCGTAGTAGGGCTGCTTGTTCTGCTCGTCGAGCAGGCGGTCGGCGCTGACCATGGTCACCTCGCCGGTGACCCGCGGGGTCTTGCTCTGGTTGAAGGCGGTGAACAGCATCTCCACCGGCAACCCGCTGTGGATCCGGTCGACCAGGTTCACCGCGAGCTGGCCCTCCACTTCCAGGCTGTCGCTGTTGGGCACGATGTACATCAGCAATTCGCCGGGGCCGATCACCCCGCCATCGGTGAACACCTTCAAGCCGGCCACGTAGCCGCTGACCGGCGCGCGGATCTCGGCGTGCCGCAGTTCGTAGCGCGCCGAGGACAGCTCCTCCCAGAGTGTCCGCGCATTGACCTGGGTTTCCGCCAGTTGCCCGTTGACTTCCTTGCGGTACTCCTCCTCGCGTTGGGCGATGCGCATCTGCGCCTCGGCGATGCTCTGGCGGATCTGCCCGAAGCGACCGCTGCTCTCCGATAGCCGGGCGTTCACCTCGGCCAGTTGGCGCTCCTGTTCGAGCAACTGGTTGCGCGGCATGTAGCCTTCTTCGGCGAGGTCGCGCGCGCCGCTCAACTGGCTGTTCAACAGGCGTTGTTGCAGGCGCTGGTTGCCCTCGGTCTGGCGCAACCCTTCGAGCTGGGCGCGCAGCCCCTCGATGTTCGCCCGCAATGCGGAGAGTTCGTTGGCCAGCGCGGTCTGGCGGCTGCGCAGCAATTGCCGCTGCAACTCCAGGCGCTCGCCGAGGGTCGGCAGCGGGGCCTGCTCGGCCAGCCCCGCGGGCATCTCCAGGGTCCGCCGGCCGTCGTATTCGGCCTGCAGGCGCGCCTGGTTGAGCCGCGCGTTGGCGTACCGGTTGAGCAGCGAATCGACGTTGGCCCGGGCCTGGGTCGGTTCCATGCGGATCAGCGGCTCGCCCGCCTCCACATGCTGGCCGTCGCGCACCAGGATGTGCTTGACCACCCCGCCCAGCGGATGCTGCACCGACTTGCGCTGGCCGGAGATGATCACCGTGGCCGGCACCGCCACGCCCTGGTCGAGCGGCGCGAAGGCGGCCCAGAGCAGCGCACCGCCGAAGCCGAACAGGACCAGCAGCCAACCCAGTCGCGCATAGGCGTTCTCGTCGCGTTTCACCGTGCGGGTCATTCCACACCTCCCTGGCGCGGCGCGGCCACCACCTGCGGCGCGCCGTAGCCGGCCACCCGGTAGTCCGCGCGCTGCTGCGACGCCGACGCGGCGCGCTGGTTGTTCAAGGCGGCGAGCACCTGGTCACGCTCGCCGTACAGGTGCAACTGGCCGGCGTTCAGCGCCAGCAGGCGGTCGGCGCAACCCAGCACGCCGGCCCGGTGGGTGATCAGCAGCACCGTGCAGCCACGCGCCTTGAGCGCCTGGATCGCCGCCAGCAGCGCCTGCTCGCCGCTGTCGTCGAGGTTCGAGTTGGGTTCGTCGAGCACCACCAGGGTCGGCGCACCGTACAGCGCCCGGGCCAGGGCGATGCGCTGGCGCTGGCCGCCGGAAAGCCCGGCGCCGCCGACGCCGAGCACGGTGTCGTAGCCCTGCGGCAGGCGCAGGACCAGTTCGTGGACCCCGGCCAGGCGCGCCGCCTCCACCACCTTGTCGGCCTGCACCTCGCCGAAGCGGGCGATGTTTTCCGCCACCGTGCCGGCGAACAGTTCGATGTCCTGCGGCAGGTAGCCGATGCGCGGGCCGAGGGTCTCGCGCTCGTACTGGCGGATCTCGGCGCCGTCCAGGCGCACGCTGCCGTGCAGGGTCGGCCAGATGCCCAGCACTACCCGCGCCAGGCTCGACTTGCCGGAGCCGGACGGACCGATCACGCCGACCACCGAGCCGGCCGGGATCGCCAGGGTCAGGCCACGCAGGGTGCGCGCCTCGCTGCCGGGCGGCGCCGCGTCCAGCGATTCCAGCAGCAGGTGGCCACGCGGCTCGGGCAATTCCATGCGCCGCTCGCGGACGGGGAATTCGTCGAGCAGGCCGCTCAGCCGGCGATAGGCATCGCGCGCCGCGCCCCACTGCTTCCACACACCGATCAGTTGGTCGATGGGCCCCAGCGCACGGCCCATCAGGATCGAGCCGGCGATCATCATCCCCGGGGTGATGCGTCCCTCCACCGCCAGCCAGGCGCCGAGGCCGAGCACCAGGGATTGCAGGGCGATGCGCAGGTATTTGCTCAGCGCGTTGATCCGCGCCGCGCGCTCGCTGGCCAGGCTCTGCTGGTCGAGGAACGCCTGGTGCAGCCGTTCCCAGCGCCCGCGCATGCTGCCGAGCATGCCCATCGCCTCGATCACCTCGGCGTTGCGCAGGTTGTTGCTGGCCAGTTGGCCGGACTTGATCGACAACTCGCCGGCCTTGGCCAGCGGCACACGGGTGGCGCGTTCGTTGAACCAGGCGAGGGCCATCAGGGCCAGCGCGCCGACCAGCGAGAGCAGGCCGAGCCAGGGGTCGAAGAGGAAGATCACCAGCAGGTAGACCGGGAACCAGGGTGCGTCGAAGAAGGCGAACAGCGCCTGGCCGGTGAGGAACTGGCGCAGGGTGGTCAGGTCGTGCAGCGCCTGGCTGGCCTCCTGGCCGCCGGCGCGCAGGTTGCGTTCGAAGGCGGCGACGTAGATCCGCCCGTGCAACTGGCCGTCGAAGCGTTCGCTGACCCGCACCAGGACGAAGCTGCGCAGCGCCTCCAGCGCGCCCATGAAGACGAACACGCCGAGCGCCATCAGGGTCAGCATCAACAGGGTGACTTCGTTGGCCGAGGACAGCACGCGGTCGTACACCTGCAGCATGTACAGCGAGGGCACCAGCATCAGCAGGTTGATCACCCCGGAGAACGCCGCCACGCTGCGCAACGCGCCGCGGCTGGCCGCCAGGGCCTGTTTGATTTCGTTGGTAACGCTGGAACCGAGCCTTGCCATCGAGCGCGCTCACTTCTGCCACGACTGCCGCTGGAATCCCGAATGAGCCCGGATGGCACCTCCCTGTGCCGGGCGTTCCCTCGCCGTCAGGCGGCCAGGGCCTGATGCTCCGGCGCCGGGTCGGCGCCGATCAGCTGGATTGTCGGCGGCGCCGCTTCGCCGCCGTGGCCGAGCAGCGCCGCGAGCACCTTGCCGGCACCGTCCAGGGCGCTGTGCGCGGTATCCCCGGCGATCCCGGCGACGATCGACAGGTCATTGTCGAGGTCATGCACCAGCTCGATCTGGCCCTTCGGCCCGACCCCGGCGACATCGACACCGGCAATCGTTTGCGCATACAGCTTGCTGTCGAAGTGCAGGTCCAGCGTCGGCAGCGAGACACCGATGTCCTTGACCACCGGCACATAGCCGAGGATGCCGCCGACGATGGGCAGGTCCTTGAGGGTCACCTCGTTCCAGCTCAGCAGCTTGACCTCGTTGTAGCTACCCAGCTCCAGGGTGCCGCCGAGATTGGCCACGCCGAGGTTGTAGCTGGGTCCGGCGATACCGTAGAACTTGGCGCTGAAGCCTTCCTTGTCGACCGAGCCGACCACTCCCAGGCCGCCGAGGTTGAGCGGCGCCAGCACCGGCACCAGCGGCGCGGTGATCGGATTCAGCGCCAGGGCTGCGGTGACCAGCGGAGTCAGCGGCGTCTCGCCGCCGAAGGTCAGGCCTTGCTCGGTGAAGGAGACGTTGATCGGCAGCGGGCCGAGGATGCCGCGGCTATCGGGAATCACGCCCTGGTCGTGATTGCCGCCGAGCAGCGAGCCGATCACATTGACCCCGAGCAGGCCGTCGCTATTGCCGAGGCTTAGCGAGCCACCCTGGTAGGCGGCGTGATAGAGATCGTTGGCGGCCTTCAGGCTATCGCTGCCGAATTCCCAGGCATGGCCGACGGTGGCACCGACGCCCTGCCCCAGGTCACCGACCAGCTTCAGGTAATCCTCCGGCTCGACGCGCCCGTGCAACAAGTCGTCGGCGATCGCCAGCGAGTTGCCGGCCAGCCCGCCCAGCGTGCCGACCGCGGAGCCTACGGTGTCGAGGGCGTCGCCGGCGATCTCGCCGAGCGTGCCGGCCACCGCGCCGACCGTACCCTCCAGCGCCTGCTCCACGCTGGCAACGGCGTCATGCACCGATGTCAGCGCTTCGTGCACCTGCTGCTCCACGGCGTCGACGGTGGAGCCCACCAATGTCCTGGCCACGTCCGCCACCGCCGTGACGGCGGTGGCGGCCACCTGCGTCGCGCGCTCGTAGACCTGGCCGAACAGGTTCGCGGCTGCATTGAATAATCCCATCTTCTGTTCCTCGATTGAGTTGTCTCGGTTATCGCGTTTCCGGCGCAGGTCGCTGTTTACCGACCGAACCGGTCACGCGGTTAAGCGCAGTCAGTGAGTTCCGCGAGAAAACGGAACGCGGGTACCTGAAAGTTCATCAGGCCTGGCGACAACTTGTTTTTATTGGAAGACAGGAGCCCCCCGAGGGCGAAACCCATTTAATCCCGAGCAGCCCGCAACAGAGCGCTCTCCACCGCTTCGCCTGTTAAGTAGGACTAACATGGGAAAGGCGAATTTGTACCACCACTTAAATCAGTTCAATACTTTGGTTGGGCATACCGACCTGTCAGTTCTGCCAGGTGGATTTCCAAGCCCCTGATTCCTAAACGGATTATTGACGCTTTTAATTAATATCGAATGACGGACGGTCGCCCCGGCACGAACTCTGACGAAAATCAGAAATGAAGAAAGGGTTATATCCTTATGCACCAAAGTGCCGAGCCGCCCTCGCGGCGTGCCCAACTAGCGTGCAACTTCGGCAGCGCCCTCTTCGAAGAAGCGAATGACACTTTTGCGTGGCTCATAAGGAATACTCTTATTACGTGAAGCGCATCACAAAATATTGAATCGAACAGTCCAGGCGGATTGTTTTCTCCTGGTAAACGATGATTAACGGCGCGCTCCAAGGCCGGGTTATTTCCATGAATCGCTTCAGCCAACGCCTTGCCTGCCGATAGCCTCTGCCGTCACCCGTTCCCGCCCTTGCTCCCCGCCTTGCCTGCCCCTATCCTGCGCCCGTCACGGCCAAATCCGTGACCGGGTTTGACAGCCCGAAGAGACGGCGCGATGCGCCGAGCGGTGCATGCGAAAGCAGCGAATGCTTTTGCAGGCATCGGCTCGACCGCAGTTTTCCAACTGCGGGCCTTCATGGCGGATCGCGTGGGGAGACCCTCGTGGTCTGCCGGTTCCGTTTCCCGGTCTGTCAACCCTGCGCGATCCTGCCTCCATCGATTGACAGCGAAGGCGGCAGGTCATGTGACTCTCAGAAACGGAGCACCCAGCATGACGAAGGATGAAAAGGAAAAGACCCACGTCGACGCAATCATCGAACGCTACAAGGACCTGATGGTCGAGATTCCCCCCGCCGACCGGCAACCCGGTCTCTCCCTGCTCTGGCCGGTTCCCGCCCAGCCCGCCATCGACAAGGGCGTCCGCCAGGCCGAGAACTGGCTTGCCGACCAGATCGAAGGCCAGCTCTGGACCGCCTTCGCCTTCGGCCGCGACAGCCTGCCCACACCGATGCAGAAGACCGCCTTCGAAGTGGCCTTCCTGACGCGCCTGCAGCAGCGCCTGGTAGCCGCTCGACGTTCCGGTTGACCCGGCCATGGCGAATGACGCCGGTGGCGTCGTTCGCCCTATGGGGCTGCTCTATCCATGCCAAAGGGGAAATACAGGACAGCCAGGAATGTCGGCTTTTCAAGTGAACGGCTCGCCCCGTGCATATATCGCATCCTCGCTGCGCGAGCGTACTTCCACGGTTCATCCCCACGCATGTGGGGAACACATCGTCTCCAGCAGCACGCGGACGCGGTCCTTCGGTTCATCCCCACGCATGTGGGGAACACTCTACAAAGCCGAGCTGGCGTCTCTGCGGATGCGGTTCATCCCCACGCATGTGGGGAACACATGATGAAGCGGGTTCTCTACAAAGGGGTGTTCGGTTCATCCCCACGCATGTGGGGAACACTGAAGTTCCAGAGCGAATCTGGTTGTTCACGACGGTTCATCCCCACGCATGTGGGGAACACCGCGGGAAATCGATGTCTTCAAAGGCGGTCGGCCGGTTCATCCCCACGCATGTGGGGAACACTGGCGGCAGTCTTTTCGCTCCGGTGCGCGGATCGGTTCATCCCCACGCATGTGGGGAACACACGAGACTGACCGTCAGCGCGCTATAGCGATCCGGTTCATCCCCACGCATGTGGGGAACACTGCAAATCCTGGGCTGCCATCGAGCCAGAGGACGGTTCATCCCCACGCATGTGGGGAACACATGAATTGTACGAGGCCCTCATTGGGGCTGATCGGTTCATCCCCACGCATGTGGGGAACACTCCTCAAAGGCGGTCGGCTTGGGCTTCTGCGGCGGTTCATCCCCACGCATGTGGGGAACACTGTACCGCTTCACCTCACTCATGACCTACCTCCGGTTCATCCCCACGCATGTGGGGAACACCGCTCTCTCGCGCCGGGCCTGTGCCAAGTGAGCGGTTCATCCCCACGCATGTGGGGAACACACTTACCGTACAGAATTGTTTTTAAAGAAGAAAAAACACCTCGAAAAATCTACCGCCTCATCCTCTATTCCGTGGTCCGATCTAGAGGCTGGAATGCCACCAATTGCAGCCCGTCGAACAACACTGGATGTCGACGGTTAACGCCCAGGGTCTGGAACTCGTAGCCGGATTCGTTGGCGGCGGCCCAGGCCATTACCACGTTGCCCTCCTCGTAGCCCTCGCTCAGCTGCTGCCAGATCATTTCCCGGGTACGCCGCGATACATCGCCGATATAGACGCCCGCGCGGACTTCCAGCAGCCAGATTGCCAGACGTCCGCGCAAGCGCGGCGGGACGTTTTCCACCACTACGGCCAGGAAGCTCACCCTTGCGTCCTGTGCCCGAGGTCGCCGATTCCCTCCGGGTTGGGAATGGCTGGCGGCACCGACTCGGGCGGTGCGCTGGGAGGTTCGACGCCGCCGGCGGCCAGTACCTCTTCGATGGTGGGAATGATGCGGGTCAGCAGCTTGCTCGAACGGAAGATATCCCGGCAGGCGAGCCGCACGTCACGCTCGGGTTGCGACGGCGCCTTAGCGGCGATACGGAAGGCGACCGGCACCACTGTGTCGAATTTGAACAGGTCGGCGATGTCGTAAACGAACGACAGCGGTTTGCCAGTATGGATGAAGCCGACCGCCGGAGCATACCCCGCCGCCAGCACCGCAGCTTCGGTGATTCCATAGAGGCAACTGGTGGCCGCCGACAGGCAGCGATTCGGTACGTCGGCGGCATCCCACTTCCGCCGGTCGTAATTGCGCGCCCGCCAGTCCACTCCGAACTAGCGAGCCAGTAGCCGATAGGTCTCGCGCACCCGGGCGCCCTCGATGCCGCGCAATTGCTCGACACTACGCCGCGCGGGCGCCGGCTCGGCGAAACGCAGTTCGTACATCTTGCGTACCACCTTGAGCCGCAGCTCGTCGTCCAAGGCCAGACGGGCCTGGTACAGCAGACGATCAGCACGAGCGCCACCGGGCTGGCCACTGGCGTACAGACGCACGCCGGCCTCACCGACCCACACCAGCAAGGTGCCGACAGTCGAGGCCAGGTGTACGGCGGCATGGGACACCCGGGTACCGGGTTCGAGCATGATGCAGGCAACCGAGCCCACCGGAATGTGCATACGCACGCCGGTCTGGTCGATGACAACGAAGGCGCCGTCCCGCACGTCGATCTGCCCGTACTGGACGAACACCATGGACAGCCGGTCCTTCATCGGCAAGGGTTTGAGGGGCGGTAGCATCAGCTACGCGCCAGGCTCAGCAGGCCACAGCCGAAAGCCTTGGCAGGGCCTATCCCAGCGACCAGAGCCTGACCAAAGGCATCCGGGCGACTGATCCGCAAGCGCCCCTCGAACGCGGCGCGCAAGACGCTGATGCGTGTCTGCCCCTTGCGGCTGCCAAGCACTTCGCTGAAGGTTACGAGGGCCGCCTCGACCACGAAACCGTGCCGCTCGCCCTGGCGTGCCAGCCAAGCCAGTTGCTGCTCCTCGCCCACCAGCCCATAGCGCTTGCCCTGGCGTGTCACCGTCGGATTGGCGAACAATCTGAAACGGTAGGAGATATCGCTTTCCAGCCACTGTCGCAAAGCCAGAGATTTGCTCTGCGGCTCCCCCAGCAGGTAGCCAGGGAGCGCCTGCAGCACCGACCAGTTACCCTCGCTGGCCGCCTGGACCAGCAAGGTCGGAGTGGACCAGGCATTCCCCGAGGCCTCCAGACGCCAGAGGAAGCGCGATGCCGGAGCCTGCTCGTCGGCGAAAACCCGCGACAAAGTACGGTGCATCTCATAGGCGTCGCCTAGGTCGCGGCGCGCCTGAGCGCTGCGAGGATCAAGGGTCAGTCTGGTCAGGTACATCCGCGACTCCCGAGCGTACGAAGCGTGGGCCGAAACGGCGTTCGGCAAAGGGGGCGATGGGCTGATCGAGGCGTACCACCCCGCTGCGCTCATCCTCGATCAGGCAACGCAAGGGCTTGCCGCGGTCGCCCGGTTGCGCCTCGGCCAGGCGTGGCCAGGCCTGCAACGCCTGTTCCAGTGCCAGGGAAGAAAGGCCCTCGGGCAACCACACCGGGCTCCCAGGAACGAAACTCTTGCGGCCCAGGCACAGCGGCCAGAACGGTGCACGCAAGGCTTGCTGGATTCGCTCCAGCAGGGCCTGGTCGCGCCCTTCGAGCCCGACCAGAAAGACCGCGTCGGCCAGGTAATGCCGCGGGCTGACCACTGTCCGCCGCGGATCGGCCTTGCCACTGGCGACCAGCACACCGGTGGCCGTCTGGTAGTCGCGCAACGGAATGCCCTCTCGGTCGACGCGCACCCCCATCCGCAGGCTGGCCAGATCCTCCAGCGGCTCGCTGCGATCACGTCCCAGGGCGGCGCAGACCAGGCCAAGCACTCCCGACTTCGACGGTTCCAGCTGAGTGTCGCGCTCGTCAAAACGGCTGGTGGTGCCCCATGACTGCATCGGCCCTTGCAGGCGCATCAGCAAGGTAGCCATCTCAGCCTCCCAGACGGCTGGAAACCTGGCTGCGCAGCCAATCGGCGAGTTGCTGCAGGTTGCCGGCCGGCTCGCCACGCTCCTTCGGCCAGGCACCGCTGATGTCCAGATAGGCCCAGCGGTCGCGGCTGTCGCCGTAGACCGCAGCGAGCTGCTGGTCATGGCGGGCCAGCTCGGCGATGGACTGTTCGCTGAGGGAGATATCGGCACGCGCGACGACCGGCTTCTCGAAGGCATTGGCCAGGTTCAGTGGCCCCGCATGGCGCAGGCAAACACCGACGAACGCCGGCAGGTTGTGCGCCGCGAATGTGTTCTGCTTGCCCGACGGGATCGCCCGCACCATGGCCTGGGTGAACGCTTCCAGCGCCGACAGCACCAGCTCGCCGTCGTTCTGCAGGTTGCCGAGCAACTTGCGCAGGTCGACCACTGCGTAGCGATACAGCGTGGCGGAATTGAACTCCACCTGGCCGATCATGCCGGCGCCGCTTTCGTCCGGGCCACCGCGATCGTCGACGGCGGTGAAGTAATCGAACTCGCGCTCGACACGATGGGTACTGATCGCATGGGCCACCTGGCAGGCCGCGTCCTGATTGACTTCGGGCAGATCGGCGAGCATCCGCCCGAACAGCGCCACGTCAACGGCCTTGCCACCGTCGAGCAGGGCCCTGGCCTGCTTGATCACTTCCGTCGGCACGTTCGCCTTGGCTTCCTTCTTGCCCTTTTTCTCGCCAGCCGGCGCGGCGCTGCCCAGTTCATCCCAGCGCTGCTCGATCAGCGCGGCGAAACCGGCAATCTCCGCTTCGCCGAGAAACAGCAGGTATTCGGTCTTGCCATCGTCCTTGAGCTTGAGCCCCGCGGCCGCCAGCGCCGTCTCGATCTTGCCCTCGGCCTCGGCGGGATCGCGTCCGGCAAGCCGCTCCAGCAGCAATGCCTTGAGCTTCTTGGTGCGCACGCCGCGATGTTCGGGCGCGACCAACTCCTGCTCGTGGGCAGTCAGGCGGATCGCGCGCTTGAAGCACTGGCTGCTGACGCGAGCCCGACGGTGACCGCCAAAGATGGCATCCTTGGGCGCTCCGGTATCGTCACGGTTGAGGTTGGACGGAGCGAAGTTCTGGATCAGATGGAACTCGATGAACAAATTCATGCTGGTCTCTCAATCCTTGTGAAGGGAGGTGTCGGTTGTATTGGCCAGCGCCGCGTAGAAATCCCTGGCCCAGCGCTGGCGAATGGCGTCGCCGCGCGCAACAGGCAGGTAAGGGTCGAGCCAATGGGCAAGGTCGTTGAGCAAGGCGCCATAGTCGAAGGCGAGCTTGTCCGCCGCCAACAGGCTCACGGCCTGGCGCAGATACACCGGCAGGTTTTCCGCATCGGCAGCCAGCAAGGCGATGAAACGCTTTTCGATGCTGGCGCTGTTGCGCGCTTTCATCAGTTCGCCGAAGCGCATCGCCAGGCTCGCCCGCCCCTGTCCGGGATGGCTGGCGAACAATCCGGCGGTCAGATACAGCGCCAGGCGCCAGGCATCCTGCGCATGCCTCTCGGCACCGACGAAGCGTTCCACATAGGGATAGGCCGGCACATAGGCACCCGGCGCGAAGCCCAGGCTGCGCCGTAGAACGGCCAGCGCACCGCGATCATTCTGCAAGCGCTGCAGATGGCCGATGAAAGGATGTTCGGCAGCACTCATGCACGCTGCTCCTCTGCAAGTGGAGTGGAAGAGGTAGGTTCGCTACGGTAACGACGCAGCAACGCCAGGTAGCGCGGCCGGACCTTGGCCTCCGCACGCAACGCTGCGACCGACAGGCCCAGGCCTTCCCGCACGCCCTGCCAGGCGACCTCGAGGGCTGCCAGCAGGCGGCTTCGCCAGAACGCCTCGGCTTCGTCCAGCATCTCCAAGCTATCGCCGCCGATGAGGGCCATGAGCGAGGGCAACGAGCGCTCCAGCAAGGCGAAATAGGTGGCCGCAGCCGGACCGTTGTCAAACGACGTACGAGCCCTCGCCCAGGTGTCCTTGCTGGCAGGATCGGGCAACGCCCCGGCGAGCATTGCCACGGCGATCTTGCGCAGTTCGCCGTACAGGTCTTCCGATTCCCGGATACAACGGCGCAGTTCGTTGGCACAGCCCTCCGAGTCGAGCAGGGCCGCAGGCAGGACAACGGTCTCGGAGCGCCAGCGCAACAGTTTGGCCTGGTCGCTGGCCAATCCGGCGACCAGCAGCATCGAGGACGGCGCATCGGCGCCGATGCTGCGCAGGTTGGAAGCCCAGTCGAGAACGGCAGCCCGTTTCGAGCCAGCCGCCGCGCTGTCCGGCAGCAAGCTCGGCAGGTCGCGCCAGAACACCCGCCCTTCACCGAAGCTCAGCCGGACCATGCTGTTGTTGGCGCCGGGGCGGTAGCTGGCCATGGGGTCCGGCGCCTGGACATCGTCGGCCAGCGCCTGGCCGGCGGCGAAACGAATCCAGCGGACGCAGCCCTCTTCCTCCGGCAGCAACAACACTGCTCGCGACTGCCGGGTGTAGCGATCGTTAGGCCCGCTGGCAAGAATGGGGTCGGCGGCCAGTTGCGGAATCGTCAAGGCTTCCCGCTCCCAGGCAGGCAAATCGAAGGCTGCTTCGCCCGAGGCCGGGTGCAAGGCCAGGCACAGGGTTTTCGCCAGACTGTCCGCCAGGGGCACCACCGCCGCCGTATTGGCCAGTGCGCCGGCTTTGTCCGAATCGCGAACAGTCTTGACCAACCCGCCCGGAGTGAACTGTAGGAAGCCCAGCAAGGCGCACAACGCCCGGTCCGCACTCACCGCGGAAGGCGCCAGGTCATAGGAATGGTCGAACACGACAGGGGTATTGCCGTTGGCGCTGGCCAGGGAAATCTGGGCCCAGGGCTTCTGTTTGTCGCAGGTTTCCGCGGCGCTAGCCAAGGCCGCGACTTGCATGAACGGATACTGTGGATGGAACAGCCAGAAACGCTCTCGCCAACGCTCCAGGTAGCGTTCCACGACGTCAATGGACAACCCCTCGCGGAACCAACGCAGCCTGCCACTATCCTTCCACGCGCCGTACTCCAGCAAAAGCGCCCGGTGGGTAATGGCCAGCAGCAGGCGGTACTGTGCAATCAGACTCGGCGGCTCGGTTTCCGCCAGGGCGCTGATACGCTCGGCCTCGCGGAACACCTCCAGCAGCCCCATCTCGCGGACCTCGCCGTTCGCCAGGCGGACCGGCAGCCAGGGGGTGTCCAGCAGGTTGTAGTGTTCAGTCATTCTTACTCCTCGGGGTCCCTGATAAACACCAAGCCCAGCTCCTCATCCAGCACCACCGTCAATCTGCCTATCACCGCCTGTCCTTCAATTAGTTCCAACGGCCTGAGCTGCCGCAGCAACGGATGCTCGACGAAGGCACGCGGCACCTCCGTTGCCAGCAGGTGCTTGACCAGATCTTTGCGCGAGGTCTTGATCTGCCGGCTGGCCAAGGCCAGGGCCAGGTCATCGGAAACCCTATGCGCCGGGTCGAAGAGTTCTCCCCCAGCGGACAAGGACCAGCCGCCTTCCCGGCGATACACCGGGACCAGGGAAACCGACTCGTCTCCCAGGCGGGTGTAGTTCGGCAGACCGAGTCCTTCCTCGCCTTCCTGATAACCTCGATTGCGCTGCGTGTAAGCCAACTGGGGCTCGTCTTCCACAGCGATCGCCACGTTCGTCGCCATCATTCGCTCGGTGCGACGCTCACCCAGGCGCTTGCCGTAGGCTTCCACTTCGATGAAATGGCGATCGCGCTCGGTGATCTCCGCCGGCAGTTGCACCTCCTCGTCGTAGACCGCCTGGACCAGCAGGTCGATATCCTCGGGCAGTCGCAGATGATCCCGGAGGGACAGCAGCGCCCAGGTCCGCCCCAGGATGTAGGGGTCGTAGACATACTCCCAAGCCGTCGCCTTCAACTCGGGGAAGCGTTGCGGGTTCAGCCCGGCCACGTACAACCGTGCCTCGGCATGCGCCTCGGGGCGCAACCGATGAGCGTGCCGGTGCAGGCGCCCGGCGCGCTGCAGGAGCAGGTCCACCGGCGCCAGGTCGGTGAACATGAAGTCAAAGTCAATATCCAGCGATTGTTCCGCTACCTGGGTCGCCACCAACAAGGCCCGCTCGGGGCGCTGCCCCTCCTTGCCGAAGCAGTCGAGCACCTGGCCTTCCAGGCGTCCGCGCTGGTCTTCGGGAAAACGCGCATGGAACAGCAGCAAGCGGGTTTCCTCGCCGACCTGTGCCTGCAGCAGGCGATAGAGTCGTTGCGCGCGGTCTACGGTGTTGACGATAACTACGCCACAGCCGCCATGGGACAAGGCCTGCAACGCCTGTTCGGCGATACCTGGGAGGGCTTCCGTTACTTCGCGCAGGAGAATCCGTGGAAGCGAACGAGCCTGGCAGGCCTTCGACCGGACACCCCGCCCGTCGGCCAGCAGCAAACGCGGGTAGGCCGTCTGCGTTAACTCCGCGTCGTTCACACCCCAGGCGCGCAGCAGCTCGCAACGGCGCTGAGCGGGCAAGGTCGCGCTCATCAACACCACAGAGCAACCCATGGCCCGCAACCAGCGCAACAGTGCCTCGATCAAGGCACTGGTATAGGTGTCGTAGGCGTGCACTTCGTCAAGTACCACAACCTTGTTCGCCAGCCCCCAGAGCAGAACGAAGTGGTGCTTGACGTTCAGCGCGGCGAACAGCGCCTGGTCCACCGTGCCCACGCCATACGGAGAGAGCAGCGCCCGCCGACGACGGGCGAACCAGGCCGAGGACGCCACGCTTGCACCTGCGCCGCCGGCGATCCCGCGCAAGTGCAGGACCTGCGCGTCCTGCCCGGCCCCGCCGTGGACCAGTTGCACATCCGCGCCGTCGCCGCCGGCAAAGGCCTCCAGGAAAGTGCGGACCCGACGGAACAAGGCGTTTCCGGTCGCTCGCGTCGGCAGGGCGAGGTACAGCCCGCGATGCTGGTTGGCCGCCTGCAGGCGCAGATGAGCAAGCAGCGCCAGTTCGGTCTTGCCCTCACCCATTGGCGCCTCCACCAGCAGCAACGCAGGTCCCGCGGCCGTCGCCAGCAGTCCGTCGGCGATGCGCTGCAAAGGACGCGCCTCGACCGCCTGCTGAAGGCCAAGCACACGGCCGAGCAGTTGGTCGACCTCGGACAGTTCCGCAAGCAACGGCCGGTAATGCCGCCAGCCGATGGTCGCCAGCGCCGCCTCGGCACGCCGCCGGGCATCCTCGAAATAGTCGGCGAAGGCCGGCTGGCGCTCACCCAGCGGGAACCACTCTGGATTGGAACCAATCCAGTCGGAAACGCTGGTCAGCCCCGCCAGCCACTGAACGGCAGGCTGCGATAGCTCCTCCAGGGACGCCTGGCCTGTCGGCGCCAACAGCTTCCAATAGAGATCGAAGAGGCGACGCCGGGCCTGGCACCAGTCGGCCGGCTCGTGTCGCTGGACCACCCGTTCTATATCGGCAGAAGTGAAGTTGTAGCCATGATGGGCGCTGATCGCCTGCAGCACGTGCAGTATCCACAGCAAGGATGCATCGCCTTTTTCCAGCAGCAGCGGGCGCAGGAGCGAGGCGCTGGCACAGGCGTGGTCGGTGACCTTCAACAGGCGCGTATCGAAGCGCAGGCCGTTGGCCTCGTCCCGCTCGCGACCCGCCGGCCATTTGGCCTGGAACCCGGCTATCGCCTTGCCGAAGTCGTGCAGCCCAACCAGCGTAGCGATCCAGCGCGGCGCGCCGTCCAGCGGCAGCCCCAGGGCCTCGGCGGCCCATCGCCGACTGCTCCGCGGCTCGTGCTCCAGCACCGTCAGGGCCACCGCGGCCACATCCAGCAGGTGTGCCAGCAAACCATGGCCAGCCCCCTCATCGCTCTTGGCCCAGAGGTATCGCGATACGTCATCCATGTCAGAAAAGCCGAGCATTCCTTCCACCTTCCATCCCTGCCTACAACCGAGGCCGATCCTGAACTGCGGCTATCCTGCGTTCACCGCCGGCCCCTGGACTTGCCACATATCAGCCGACTCGCTGCCACAGGGCGATCCTACAGAGAAAAGAAAATGCCATTATTTGGCTATCGTTTCCAGCCCTCCCTCGGCGCCCGTACCGGGCCTGAGCCAGACCGGAGGAACGCGTCCTATTGGTGCATGACGCTCGTCAAGGAGCAGCCAGCGAGGGATGCGCCTGCTCCCCCCGTTTAGCAAGCGAAGGAGCGCAGGAGGGATATGGACCGGACCGACCACCCCTGTCCAAATTAGCAGGAACTCCATGGTGCAACAGCGAACGTCGGACATTCCGCTAACTCACTAACAACCTTCACTTGCCGCCTGTTCACAATCTATTTCCTTCCGCCACAGGGGGCTGGAAGCCTTCTTCGAGACCGGTAAGGGCAAGGTATCCAGGCAGCCCCCGCCCAATGCCTGCGCCGTCAGTTATTCGTGCTGAGCGAAGCCTGCATCCCCAGCGACGTGAACCAGGTTGGTTGGAAACTCCATGCCCTGAAAGAGGATCTTGCCGGACGGTGGGCGATCCGCGTCTCCGGCAACTGGCGGCTGACACTGGTGATCACGCCACTGGTCGTAGTGCCGCGCGGTTCGCCCCACCATGGGAAATACCGCGCGGTGGGGCGAACCGCAGGAGCGTAGACAGGTTTATCCCACGCCTGTGGGGGAACATCGGACCAGCCTGGTCACCATCGATGTCGATACCAGCTCATCCCCACGCCCGTGGGGAACACCAGGCAGCCAGTGCAGCCGCCACGATCGATGACGGTTCATCCCCACACCCGTGGGGAACACGGCGTGCTCCTGGCCAAGGGCAAGGAATACCTCGGTTCATCCCCACACCCGTGGGGAACACAGAAGCATCTCCTGAACGGACTCTAGAACAACCGGTTCATCCCCACACCCGTGGGGAACACAAATCGGCGCTCAACGTTCTGCCGTTCATGAACGGTTCATCCCCACACCCGTGGGGAACACAGCAGCACGACATCACCATCGAACGACACGGCCGGTTCATCCCCACACCCGTGGGGAACACCAGAACTCCACCGACTACGCCCAGCACACCTACGGTTCATCCCCACACCCGTGGGGAACACCACTGGCCGAGGTTGCCACCCAGCCTCTTTGCCGGTTCATCCCCACACCCGTGGGGAACACGTAGCCATCCGCCTCAACCTCCACGTCGGAGGCGGTTCATCCCCACACCCGTGGGGAACACTACAAGTTCGAATCCCTCCCGGAGGGCTACGACGGTTCATCCCCACACCCGTGGGGAACACCGCAGCTGGTCCACGTCCTGGGAAATGAACGCCGGTTCATCCCCACACCCGTGGGGAACACAGGTCCGTGGACTCTCCCTCAGTCATGTACGCCGGTTCATCCCCACACCCGTGGGGAACACCCTTACCGTATCCCATTGTTTTAAAAAAAGAAAAACAACAGCAAAATTCTACCGGGCCAAGCGGCCCTCGCGCCGCTCCTGGAAATGAGGGCCGTACTCATCCCACAGCCTAATCCGGCAGCTCCCTCGGGACCATTCGAAACCTACCCGCATCGGGATCCCGCGGTCCCCCAAGCTGATTGAACGCAAGCGCACCCACCGCCCTCCTATATTCCATACGACCCACCACCTCAACCGGAACCGAGCAAGACTCCGCAGACATGGCACAGCCTTTCACCATCGAACCGGACCCGAACCCCCTCGACCATTCACCGGCCTTCCTGGCCAACGGAGGAGCGGTCGGGAAACTGTTGCTCAGCCTCGACGCGGCCAGTTCGCCCCTCGGCCCGCCGGACGCCTGGTCGGCGAGCCTGAAGACGACGATGGCCACGCTGCTGCCGGCCAAGGCGCAGATCGTGCTGTTCTGGGGCGCGGAATTCGTCGCCCTGTACAACGATGCCTACGCGCCGAGCATCGGCGACAAGCATCCGCGCGCCCTCGGCCGGCCGGCGATAGAGAACTGGCGGGAGCTGTGGGATGACCTCGAACCGCTGCTGCGCGGGGTGTACGAGACCGGTGAAACCTTCGCGGCAAAGGATCGGCCCTTCTACATCGAACGCCATGGACGCGGCGAGACGGTCTATTTCGACGTGTCCTATTCGGCGGTGCGGGAAACCGACGGTTCCGTCGGCGGCGTGCTGTGCATCGTCACCGAGACCACCGAGCGGGTGCGTTTCGAACGCCGCCAGGCGTTCCTCCTGGAACTGGGCCAGACCCTGCCGTCCCTGGCCGATCCCCTGGAAATCGAAGCCACCGCCCTGCGCCGGCTCGGCGAGGAGCTGGGCGCGTCGCGGATATTCTTCGGCGAGGACAACGGCGACGGCATGACCTTCCAGGTCCATCGCGACTATCTCCACGACGGCCGCTCGGCGGTCGGTCGGCATCGCTACCTGGCGTTCGGCGCCACCCTGTCCGGCGAACTGCATGCCGGACGCAGCGTGGCGCGGGAAGACCTCGCCGGGGAGCGCGGCATGAGTCTCGACGAGGCGGCGAGCCGCGCGCGCCTGGGGCTGGGCGCCACGCTGCACGTCCCGGTGCTGCGCCACGGCCGGCTGGAGGCGCTGCTGGCGATCCACTTCGCCCATCCGCAGGCGCTCGGCGAAGATTCGCGCCGCCTGGCGGAGGAAGCCGCCAAGCTGGCCTGGACCTCGCTCACCCATGCCCGCGCGGAGCTGGCGCTGCGCACCAGTTCCGCGCAACTGGCGGCGATGTTCGACCAGGCCAGCGCGGGCATCGCGGTATGCGACCGGAACTGGCGCTTCACCCGGGTCAACGATCGCTACTGCGAGATCGCCGGCCGTTCGCGCGAGACCCTGCTCGGCCTGCGCATGCAGGACATCCTCGACCCCGCCGACTTCGCCCTCCCTGCGGCGCCAGGCGGAGCGACCGGCGCGGCGTTCGAGATGAGCGGCCGCTACGTTCGCCCCGACGGCGATACGGTGTGGGTGCAGAACCAGGTCACGCCGCTGGTGGACGAGCAGCATGCCGCCAGCGGCCTGCTCTGCGTGTGCATGGACATCAGCGCGCGGGTACGCGCCGAGAACGAGCTGCGCGAACTCAACGAAAGCCTGGAAGAACGTGTCGCGACCATGCTCGCCCAGCGCGAAAGCGCCCTGGCGCAGCTTCACGAGGCACGCAAGATGGAGATGGTCGGCCAGTTGACCGGCGGCATCGCCCATGACTTCAACAACCTGCTGACGCCGATCATGGCCTCGCTGGAACTGATCCGCCGGCGGCTCGACGACGCCCGCTCCACCGACCTCATCGACGGCGCGCTACAGTCCGCCGAACGGGCGCGGAACCTCGTCGGTCGCCTGCTCACCTTCGCCCGCCGGCAAACCCTCAAGCCGCAGGCGGTGGCCCTGCGCGAGCTGGTCGAAGGCATGCACGACCTGATCGAGCGCTCGCTCGGCCCGACCATCGAGGTCCGCATCGAGATCCCGGAACGCCTGCCTGCGGTGGTTGTGGATCCGCACCAGTTCGAACTGGCCATCCTCAACCTCGCGGTGAACGCCCGCGACGCCATGGGCGAAGGCGGCCGCCTGGAAATAGGCGCGCGGACCGACCTGGTGATCGACGGCGCGGTGGACGGTCTCGGCGCCGGCCGCTACGTGTGCCTGGAAGTCGCCGACAACGGCGGAGGCATGCCCGCCGAGGTGCTGGCCCGCTGCATGGAGCCGTTCTTTTCCACCAAGGGCGTGGGCAAGGGCACCGGCCTCGGCCTGTCGATGGTCCAGGGCCTGGTCGCCCAGTCCGGCGGCGGCCTGGGGATCCACTCGGAGATCGGCAAGGGGACCCGGGTGAGCATCTGGCTGCCGATCACCGCGGAGCAGACGCAATCCACCGCAGAAAGCTGCCCGGACGCACCGGAAGCGTTGCGGCCGACCCACGTGCTGCTGGTCGACGACGACAGGATGGTGCGCTACACCACCGCGCTGCTGCTCGGCGATCTCGGCTACCAGGTCAGCGAGGCGGCGTCGGCGGAGGAAGCCCTGGGCGAGGTCGAGCGCGGCCTGGCGCCCGACCTGCTGGTCACCGACCATCTCATGGCCGACAAGACCGGCGTGCAGCTTGCCGAGGAACTGCGCCAGCGCTTCCCACAATTGCCGGTGCTGGTCATCACCGGCTACGCCAACCTCAGGCCCGAGCAACTCAACGGCTTCGAGGTGTTGACCAAGCCGTTCCGCCACAACGAACTCGCCGAACGCCTCGCCCGGCTGCTGGAAGCCTCGCCGTGAGGCCCCGGGCCGGCGGAACGCCTCAGCGCACCCGCTCGCGGCTCTTCACCGCCAGGTCCAGGGCTTTCTGCATGTCCAGCCGCGCCGAGCGGCCGACGTCGCGGTGGTCCAGGCGGTAGCCGCGCTCCGAGGGCAGGATCGGTGCGGTGAGGTCCTCGGCATCGGCCGGCTCGAAATCGTAGTCGCCGCCGATGGTCATGGCGCTGCGCCGGAGCAGCATGCGGATCTCCTCGGGTCGCAGCCGCGGGTTGAGGGAAAGCATGGCGGCGACAGTGCCGGCGACCATCGGCGTGGCATAGGAGGTGCCGCAGTGCACCTCGCCCCGCGCGTCCCGCTCCAGGGTCGAGGCATGGGTACAGGCGGCGGCGGTGACATCCACCCGCATGTCGACGTTCGAGGTGCTGCGCTTGACCGCGTAGGCCGGGTCGTCCACCGCCAGGCCTTGGCGCTCGCTGCGCTGGTGGCCGCCCACCACCAGCAACTGCTCGGTGACGAAGGAGGACGGCAGGCGGTATTCGTCGGTACCGGAGTAGGACGAGCCGTTGCCGGCGGAGTTGACCACCAGCACGTCCGGATGCTCCTTGCGCAGCCAGAGGAAGAATTCCTCGAGCAACTCCTCGTAGCCGCTCATGGCGATCCCCGAGCGCACCAGCGAATCCACCTCGTCGCCGTCGACGTCGCGAGCGCCGACGCGGTGGATGCCCCAGCTCCAGTTGAGCACCCGCACGCCATCCTCCACCAGGTTCACCGAGGCGGCGACGTTGGCCGTGATGCCAGCGTCCGAATTGCGCTCGACGATCACTTCGAAACCCTGGCTGGCGCGGTCCAGCCCACGCAGGAAGCCACTGTTGCCGCCCTGGTCCCAGCGCGCGGCGAGGATGCCGGCGACCGTCGAACCGTGGTTGTCGGGACGTTCGGCATCGCGCGCGTAGAGGCAGGTACGCGGCGCGGGCGCCTTGCAGGGACCGAGGTAGTCGGCGAAGTCGGGGGCGTCGAAGTCGACGTCGCGCTCGATCACCCCGATGCGCACCGGGCGGGTCTCCAGCGGGGCCTGGCGGGCGCGGACCCGACGCTGGTAATAGTTCACCGCGTCCATGAAACGATTGGCCGCCCACTCGTCGGAGTCGCTGTCCGGCTTGTCCACGGGCCGGCGCGCCGCCTCGGTTTCCTCGCCCTTCTCCGGCGCGGACTCCTCCACCACCACGGCGTCCACGCTGGTCTCGCTGCCGATGCGGAGGACCAGCGCGTCGCGCTGGACGAGGTCGCGCGCCGGCAGGCGCAACTGGTAGAGGTTCAACGGCGGGATCGCGCCGACCACCCGCGCGCCATATTTATCGGCCAGGCGTTCGGCCTCCCGGCGACCGTCGTGGTTCTCCTCGATCAACAGGCTGACCAGGTCGACGTAGGTGGTCAGGCCATCCATGTTCTTCGCCACCTCGTCGGGACCGGCGGCGAGCACATGGCTGCCGTTCAGGGTCAGCCATACCGGATTGCTGCTGCGCCCGCCCTGCTCCAGCCAAAGCGGACCGCTGGCGTGGCCACGGCGGTCCAGGCGGAGCCGCAGGCCGTCGCCCTCGCGCCGCAGGGCGGTGGCCGGCAGTTCGCGGCCGTCCAGCAACAGGCGCGGCAGGCCGGCACCCAGGCCGCGCACGCGCAGGCACCACTCCTGCCGCTCGCTGGCCAGGAGATCGCCGCAGCGCTCCAGGCGCTCCAGGCGCAGGGGTGTTTCGGCGGCGACCAAAGGACTGCCCAGGGACGCGAAAAGGATGGCGAAAACGGCACGGCGCAGCGGCATGGACTCGGCTTCCGGAACGGGGACCTGTTGTTCCGACCGCCTGGCGAAACGCTTCGTTCAGGTTGAAGGCGGGCGCAGGCTAGCCCGCCAGTTGCTCCAGCGCTCGCCGGGTGACGCCATCGATATAGCCCGGCTCGCCATAGATGCGCGCCAGCAGGATGGCGCCTTCGAAATCGGCCACCAGTTGCCGGCCGCGCTCCAGCGCCTGCGCCTCGTCGAAGGCCGGGCGGTAGAGCTGGGCGAAGGCTTGCGCCCAGTCGTCGAGGAAACTGCGGATCGGCGCCATCAGCTCGCTGCGACCATAGCTGGCGTCGACCGCGACCACGCCCATCAGGCAGCCGATGCTGTCGTCCTGGAACAACCGGGCGGCCTTGCGGCCGAGTTTTTCCAGGCGCTCGCGGGGCGTCAGCAGCGGGTCGTAGGCGATGCTGAAGAGCGTCTCGGCGAGCCGCTGGTGGGTCCATTCGAGAACGTCGCGGAGCAAGGCTTCCTTGTTCGGGTAGTGGTGGTAGAACGAGGCCTTGGTCAAGCCGCAGGCGCTGGACAGCATGTCCATAGTGGTGCCGTGGTAGCCGTAGCGACGGAAGGTGCCGGCGCAGCACTGGAGAAGCTCGTCGCGGGAGATTTTCAACGGACGCACGGAAGGTTCCTGCTCTCGATCAAAGGCGTTGATTCTATGCCATAAGCCTTGGCGCCTCAATTTGACGGTTACCGAATGTTTGTTTAGTTTTTACAAACCGAATGTTCGGTAGGTAACTAGAAGAAGTTTCCGCTCCACCAACCCAAGCACAGGAGAGAGGCATCATGAGCGAAGCCAACAGCGGCCCGGGCCGCGTCACCCGAGAGCAGCGCGGTCATCTGTTTCTCATCGGCCTGGACCGCGCGGGCAAGCGCAACGCCTTCGACAGCGCAATGCTGGCGGACCTGGCGCTGGCCATGGGTGAATACGAGCGCAGCGAGGAATCCCGCTGTGCCGTGCTCTTCGCCCATGGCGAGCACTTCACCGCCGGGCTCGACCTGATGGAACTGGCACCGAAGCTCGCCGCCAGCGGTTTCCGCTATCCGGACGGCGGCGTCGATCCCTGGGGCGTGGTCCAGCCGCGTCGGAGCAAGCCGCTGGTGGTCGCGGTGCAAGGCACCTGCTGGACCGCCGGGATAGAGCTAATGCTCAATGCCGACATCGCGGTGGCCGCGCGCGGCACGCGCTTCGCCCATCTGGAGGTGCTACGCGGCATCCCGCCGCTGGGCGGATCCACCGTGCGCTTCCCGCGCGCGGCGGGCTGGACCGACGCCATGCGCTACATCCTCACCGGCGATGAGTTCGATGCCGACGAAGCCCTGCGCATGCGCCTGCTCACCGAGGTGGTGGAACCCGGCGAGGAACTGGCACGGGCCCTCGAATACGCCGAGCGGATCGCCCGGGCCGCGCCGCTGGCGGTGCGCGCCGCGCTGCAATCGGCGTTCCAGGGGCGCGACGAGGGGGACGATGCGGCGCTGTCGCGGGTCAACGAGTCGCTGGCCGCGTTGATCGGCAGCGAGGACGTCCGCGAGGGCGTGCTGGCGATGGTGCAAAAGCGCGCGCCGGCGTTCAAAGGCCGCTAGCTCCCCTGCGGGTCGACCCCCGGTCGCTCCGCTCCATCTCTCCTGCGGAAACCGACATGACTTCGTTGACTCAACATTCCGCAGCGCCGGTGCGGATGGAACGCCTGGCCCTGCCCGCGACCGACGGCTATCCGCTGTCCGCCTACCGCTACCACGCGCCGGGCCACGCCCATGGCAACCTGCTGGTGGCCGGCGCGACGGGCGTCGCCCAGCGCTTCTACCGGCGTTTCGCCGAACACGCCGCGCGCCAGGGCTTCGACGTACTCACCCTGGACTATCGCGGCATCGGCGAATCCGCGCCGGCAAGCCTGAAGGGCTTCGCCATGTCCTACCTGGACTGGGCCTACCGGGACCTCGCCGCCGCCGTCGAGCTGCTCGGCCGGGAGGAGCGGCCGCTGTACTGGATCGGCCACTCCTTCGGCGGCCACGCCATCGGCCTGCTGCCCGACCATGGGCGGCTCGCCGCCTGCTACAGCTTCGGCAGCGGCGCCGGCTGGAGCGGCTGGATGTCGCGCCGCGAAGCGCTCAAGGTGCGCCTGCTGTGGACCCTGGTGCTGCCGCCGCTGGTGGCCTGGAAAGGCTACATGGCCTGGAGCCTGCTGGGCATGGGCGACGACCTGCCGCTGGGGGTCTACCGCGACTGGAAGCGCTGGTGCCGCCATCCCCGCTACTATTTCGACGACCCGGCGATGCGCCACCTCCACCAGCGCTACGCCGCAGTGCGCACGCCCTGTCTGTTCGCCACCGCCCTGGACGATCCCTGGGCACCGCCGCGCTCGCGGGACGCCTTCGTCGAGGCCTACCGCAACGCACCGCTGGAAACCCTCGACCTGCGACCCGACGGTGGACCGCTCGGACACATGGGCTACTTCCGCGCCGGTGCAGAGGCGCTGTGGGACGACGCCCTGCGCTGGCTGAGACGGCATCCGGAGAACGCCTGAAAGACCAGCGAGAGCGCGCCATGCACCCGTTGCCGTTGTCCCTTCGCCTGTTCGCCGTCGCATTCTGGCTGGGCGTGGTCGCCGTGGTGTTCCTTCTCGAACGCAGCCGCGCCGAAAGCCGCGACCGGGGTTTCGCCGGGAGACCGCCACCAAGGCCGACAGCTTTGCCGGGGTGAACCGCTACTCCCGGCAGATCGCCCGCATCTCCCTGCTGGCCATCCCGGCCGGGCTGCTGGCCCTGGGCTGCGGCCCGTACCTGATGCGACAACGCTGAAAAATCCGCCGACTGTCCATTTCGCGACGATGACTGGCGCTTTTGCCGGCGCAGGCCGCCCGCGCCTGCCTTACCGTTCCCCGCTCTTTCAGACACGGGAGCAGGGCAATGCCGCTTGCCAGTCATCTGCGTTGCGTGGCGCTGGCGCTGGGGATCTCCACCGCGCTGGGCTGCGCGAACCGCAACCAACCCGCGCCACGCGCGGAAAGCCTCGACCCTGGCCTGTCGAGGGTGGCGGGAACCCGCGGCGACGCGCTGCCCGCCCAGTGGTGGACGCTCTACCAGGACCCTGGGCTGAACCACCTGGTGGCCGCCGCGCTGCGCCACAACCGCGACCTGGCCGCAGCCGATGCCCATGCCCGCGCGCTCCTCGGCCATCTGCGCGGCGCACAGGGCGAACGCTGGCCACGGACCGAGGTCGGCTATGGCTACCAGTATGGGCGCGACGGCGACGACCAGACCCTCGCCGAAGCCACCGACGAGGAGCTGCGCAGCCAGTGGAAACACACCGCCCGCCTCGACCTGTCCTACCAGTTGGACCTGTGGGGCGAAGTCCGCGCCCGCATCGCCGCGGCGAAGGCGGATGCCGAAGCGGCGCAAGCGGCGCGCGACCTGCTCAGAGTCAGCGTGGCCAGCCAGACCACCCTCGCCTACGTCCGCGCCTGCGCCCTGGCGCGACGGGCAGAGGTACAACGCCGATCGGTCGGCCTGCTCGACGCGAGCCTGGCGCTGAGCGAACGCCAGCTCGCCGCCGGCCTTTCCAGCGAGCTGCAGCGACGCCGGCTGCTGGCCTTGCGCGAGCGGACCCGCGCCGCGCTGCCGATGCTCGAGGCGCGGCGGCGCGCGGCACTCTACGAACTGGCGCTGCTCAGCGGGCGCTCGCCGCGCCAGTTGGACGCTCCTGCCGCGACCTGCGCCGGCATACCGCAACTGCGCCGTGCCCTGCCCACCGGCGACGGCTGGAGCCTGCTGGCGCGCCGCCCGGACGTCCGCGCGGCCGAGCGCCGGCTCGCCGCCGCCGACGCCCGGCGCGCGCTGGCCGAAGCCGAGCTGTACCCGCGCATCAGCTTCGCCGTCGGCGCCGAAACCTCCGCAGCGACCCTCGCCGGCCTCGGCGGCAGCGGCGCGCTGGCCTACGCGGCCGGCCCGCTGCTGAGCTGGCGCTTCCCCAACCGGGAAAGCGCGCGAGGCCGCCTGGACAGCGCAGCGGCAGAGCGCGACGCCGCTCTGGCGCGCTTCGACGGAGCGGTGCTCGGCGCCCTGCGCGAGGTCGAGCGTGCCTTGGCGCTGTATGCCGGCGAGCGCCAGCGGCGTGCCGACCTCCAGCGTGCCCTCGACGAGCAGCGCCACGCCTACCGGTTGGCGCGCAGCAACTATCGCGCCGGCGCCCTCGATGCCCTCGAGCTGCTCGACAGTCAACGCAGCCTGGTCGCCGACCGGGCGCGCCTGGTCGACGCCGAGATGCGCGTCGCCGAGCGCCAGGTCGAACTGTTCCGGGCTCTCGGCGGCGGCTGGCAAGCCGCTCCCAGCCCCTCCCACCAGGAAAACGGACAATGAACCAGGCAATCAGGGAACCCATCGAACACACCACTGGCGAAACCATGCCAGCAGCCACGCACCGGCGCCGAACCTGGCTGCTGGGCGGCCTCGCCGGCGCCATCGCGCTCGCCGCCCTGCTGGCCTGGTGGTGGAGCAGCGGACGCTTCCTGGAGGGCACCGACGATGCCTATGTACGCGCCGACTGGGTGGCGGTCAGCGCGCAGGTCTCCGGCTACGTCGCCGAGGTGCTGGTGGCCGACGACGCCGACGTCCAGGCCGGCGACCTGCTGCTGCGCCTGGACCCGCGCGACTTCCGCCAGCGCCTGCGCGCCGCCGAGTCCCGCGAAGCGGCGGCGCAGGCGGCGCTGGAAGCCCAGCGCGCGAAGCTGGAGACCCTCGATCGGCAACTGCTGGAGCAGGCGCAGACGATCAGCCGCGCCCGCGCCGATGGCGAAGCGGCGCGAGCCGAATGGCGCCGCGCCGAGACCGACTGGCGACGCTACCGGCAATTGGCCGACGAGCATGCCACCAGTCGCCAGCGCCTGGAGAATGCCGACGCGGCGCACCAGCGAGCGCGGGCGGCAGCGCGGCGGGCAAGCGCCGAGGAAGGCCGCCAGCGCGCCGCCAGGGACGTGCTGAAGAGCCGGCGACGCGAGGCGGAGGCGGCGCTCGCCCAGCGCCAGGCGGAGCTGCAGGAAGCCGCGGCGGCGCGCGAACTGGCGCGCCACGCCCTGGACGATACCGAAATCCGCGCCCCATTCGCCGGCCGCGTCGGCCAGCGCAAGGTGCGCCTGCGCCAGTACGTCACGCCGGGGCTGCCGCTGCTGGCGGTGGTGCCGCTGGAGCAGGCCTACGTGGTGGCCAACTACAAGGAGACCCAGCTCGAACGCATCCGCCCCGGGCAACCGGTAGAGCTGGAGGTGGACACGTTCGGCCGCCGCTGGCGCGGCCGCGTCGACAGCGTGGCGCCGGCCTCCGGCGCGGTATTCGCGCTGCTGCCGCCGGACAACGCCACCGGCAACTTCACCAAGATCGTCCAGCGCTTCCCGGTGCGTATCCGCCTGGACGCCGACGCCGCCGAGCGGGGCCGGCTGCTTCCGGGGATGTCGGTGATCGCCACCGTGGACACTCGCGAACCGGACGGAGCCTCCGCCGATGAGCGCTGACGACAAGGTATCGCTGCGTGCCTGGGTCGCCGTCACCGGCGGCCTGTTCGGCTGCTTCATGGCCGGCATGAACGTGCACGTCACCAGCGCGGCGCTGCCGGAGATAGAAGGCGCGCTGGGAGCCACCTTCGAGGAGGGCTCGTGGATCTCCACCGCCTATCTGGTCGCGGAAATCAGCATGATCCCGCTTACCGCCTGGCTGGTGGAAGTGTTCTCCTTGCGCCGGGTGATGCTCCTCGGCTCGCTGGTGTTCCTGCTCAGTTCGCTGAGCTGCGCGCTGGCGCCGAACCTGTCGACGCTGATCCTGATCCGGGTGATCCAGGGGGCTTCGGGGGCGGTGCTGATCCCGCTGTCGATGCAACTGATCCTCACCGAGCTGCCGTCCAGCCGGATACCCCTCGGCATGGCGCTGTTCAGCCTTTCCAACAGCGTGGCCCAGGCCGCCGGCCCGTCGATCGGCGGCTGGCTGGCGGATGCCTATTCCTGGCGCTGGATCTTTCTCCTGCAACTGTTGCCGGGGATCGCCCTGCTGGCCGCGGTGGCCTGGTCGATCCGCCCCCGCGACGGCGACCGCGAACGCCTGCGCCAGGCCGACTGGCTCGGCATCGGCGCGATGGTCGCCGGCCTCGGCGCGCTGCAGATCGTGCTGGAGGAAGGTGGCCGCCGCGACTGGTTCGAGTCCGGCTTCATCCGCACCTTCGCCGTCCTCGCCGTGCTCGCCCTGCTGCTCTTCGTACAGCGCCAACTGTGGGGCGCGCGGCCGTTCATCAACCTGCGCCTGCTGGGCAGCTACAACTTCGGCGTGTCCAGCCTGGCGATGGCGGTGTTCGGCGCGGCGACCTTCGGCCTGGTGTTCCTGGTGCCCAACTACCTGTCCCAGTTGCAGGGTTTCAACGCCCGGCAGATCGGCGACAGCCTGATCCTCTACGGCCTCGTGCAACTGCTCCTGGCGCCGCTGCTGCCGCGCCTGATGCGCTGGCTGAACCCCAAGCTGCTGGTGGCCGGCGGCTTCGCGATCATGGCCCTGGGCTGCTGGATGGGCGCGCACCTGAACGCCGACGCGGGACGCAACGTGATCATCCCCTCCATCGTCGTGCGCGGCATCGGCCAGCCGCTGATCATGGTCGCGCTCTCGGTACTGGCGGTGAAGGGCCTGGACAAGGCCCAGGCCGGCTCGGCCTCGGCGCTGATCTCGATGCTGCGCAACCTCGGCGGCGCGATCGGCACCGCGCTGCTGACGCAACTGGTCTCGCTGCGCGAGCGCTTCCACTCCGAGCGGATCGGCGAGACCCTGACGATCTTCGACGGCGCCCTGCAGCAGCGCCTGGGCGGTGGCCAGGTGCGGATACAACTGCCGGAGCAGCAGCAGGCGCTGGCCCTGCTCGACCACGGGGTGCGCCAGCAGGCCTATCTGATGGCCTACTCCGACGCCTTCTACCTTTCCTGCGTGGCGCTCCTGGCCTGCGCCCTGGCCTCGCTGATGCTGCGCCAGAAGGACTGAACTCAGTCGCCCTCGGCCACCCCGTAGGCGGCGCCGCGGCCGAAATAGAGGCTCGGCGAAACGCCCAGGGTCCGGCGAAACATGGCGCTGAAGGCGCTCTGGCTGTCGTAGCCGAGGTCCAGTGCGACCTCGAGGATCGAGTGCCCTGCCGCCAGCGCATCGAGGCTGGCGAGCAGGCGCATGCGCCGCAGCCACTGGACGAAGCTGAGACCGGTTTCGCGCTGGAAGGCGCGGGTCAGGGTCCGCGGGCTGACGCCCAGGCGACGCGCGGCATCGCCCAGGCTCCAGTCGGCGGCCGGCTCGGCGCGCAGGCTGCGGCACAGCGCCGCCAGTTGCGGATCGACCGGCTGTGGGACGTGCAGGGCGAGGATCGGCAGCACCCGCAGTTCATCGAGGATCAGCTCCATCACCCGCTCGTCGCGGCCGCCCGGCGGGTAGTCCGGGGCGATCCGCATCGCCGCGACGATCAATTGCCGCAGCAACGGCGGCACGTCCACCACCCGGCAGTCCTGCGGTAGGTCGTGGCGCGCTTGCGGGGCGATGAACAAGGTACGCATGCGCACCTGGCCGGCGAAACGCAGGGCATGCTCGATACCGGCCGGCAACCAGACACCGCGTCCCGGCGGCACCACCCAGATGCCCTCGGCGGTGCCGACCGTGACCACCCCGCTGAGCGCATGGATCAATTGCGCGCGCGAATGCCGGTGCAGCTCGACGCACTCGCCGTGGAGATAATCCTGGGCATAGGCGAAGACCGGACGGGTGGAAGGCAGGTCGATCAGCATCGGGCGGGCCTTGGCGGGCAGTGGTGGCGCTGTCTTTTTACCAGCCGCGCCATGCTAACGACCAGACCCGGCGGAGCACGCCGGCGCTCGCCGCGACGCGGCGAGCGCGCTACCCTGGCCGCCCCGGCGTGGCGCGACTGCCTGGCGTATCCGCCGCGCCATCCCTCCCCAAGCACAGGAGCGAAACCAGCATGGCCTCTTACGCGGAACTGTTCGATATCGGAGAAGACTTCGCCGCCTTCGTCGGCCATGGCCTGGCCACGGAACAGGGCGCGGTCGCGCGGTTCCGGCAGAAGCTGGAAAGCGACGGGCTGCCGAGCGCGCTGACGGAACGCCTGCAACGCATCGAACGGCGCTATCGCCTGCTGGTCGCCGGGGAAATGTGGTGCCCGGACTGCCAGATCAGCCTGGCCGCGCTGGACTTCGCGCAGCGCCTGCAACCGAACATCGAGCTGGCGATCATTTCCAAGGGCCGCGCCGAGGACGACCTGCGCCAGCGCCTGGCGCTGGAGCGAATCCCGATTCCGCTGGTACTGGTGCTGGACGAGGAGTTCAACCTGCTCGGACGCTTCGTCGAACGGCCGCAGGCGGTGCTCGACGGCGGTCCGCAGGCGCTTGCGGCGTACAAGGCGGGCGACTACCTGGAGCACGCCATCGGCGACGTCCTGGCGATCATCGAAGGCGCGGCGCGCTGAGACAGCGCCTGCGCCCGCTTCTCAGTGCCGCGAACAACCCGCGCCAAGGCCTCGGTACTGCAAGCGATGTAGGCGTCCGGCGCTGTCGCGGTAGAGCATCACCAGCGGCACCACGCCACAGGTGGCCGGCACCGGCGTGACGGAAAGCACCCGCTCGATGTCCGGCGGCATGCCGTAGTCGTAGCGCTCGATCGGCGGCAACTCTTTCCCGTCGTCGTCCGCCGCCTGGACCTGGGACGAGCAGGACAGCAGCAAGGCCAGCAAGAACGAGGTTTTCATGAGGTCTTTTCTCCATGCTGCGCCCCGTCGGACAAGACGCTTTGCGAATAGGCCCGGAGCAACCAGGCGAGGTCGGTGAGGATCGCGGCCAGGCGCCACTCGCCGGCGGCCGCCAGGCGGGCGCCGGCACGGCGTGCGTGCCGCACGGCGAGCGGCGGATCGCGATGGCGGACGGCGATGGCTCGCAGTGCGCGCTCGATCCACCGCGCCTCCGCGGCGGCCGGGTCGAGCCCGGCCAGGGCGCGCCACAGGCGCCGCGACTCGCGGCCGAGTTGCAGGGATACGAAGCCCAGGCGCAGGGCCAGCGCGCTGCGCGGATGTTCCATGCCATGCAACGCGCCCAGCTGGGCGATGCGATGCTGCTGGCGGGCCTGCCATGCATGCGCGTCGAAACCGGCGCGACGACGCAGCAAGGCGAGGGTCTCGCGGCGCAGATGGTCGAGCAGCGACGCCGAATGCCGTTCCAGGTCCTTCGGCAGCAGGCGGTAGACCAGCAGGCTGATGCAGAGCGCCAGCACCCAGGCGCAGGACTGGTTGGCGAAGTCGCCGAAATCGAAGCGGGCGAGATTGCCGGTGGCGACCAGGGTATTGAAGGCGATCAGGTAGGCGATTCCCTGCAACGCCCGCCTGGGCACTGTGGTGGCCTGGATACCGAACGACCAGAAGAAGGCGAGGCACAGCAGCAGCAATGGAAAACCGTTGATCAGCGGTAGCAGAAGGAATTTGCAGAGCAATGCGGCAGGTATCGCGTAGAGCGTGCCGCGAATGAAATTGCGCGTGCCCTCGGCGGGAAAGGGCGAGGCTGCCAGCAGCGTGCAGTAGGGGCCGAGCACCGCCAGCAGGGTCGGCCCCTGGTCCCACCCGCTGAGGAACCACAGGGCGCCGCCGACCAGCATCGCCAGCCAGGCTCGCGCGCCGTTGCGCAAGGCCTCGCGGTAATGTCGATGGAAGGCCGCTGGGCGGACGTCGGCGCGGGCCCGGCCGTCGAGCCGGGCGAACCCCCGCAGGGCGGCCTGCAGGTCATCCAGTTGCTCGTCGAGACGCTCCATGAACAGCCCTTCGCGACAGGCATCCGCTTGGTCTGTCGGAAGTCCGCGCCGAATCGCCGCCAGGCGACCGCGCAAGCTCGCGAGCCGTCGCGCGGCGCCGGCGAAGTCGAGCTCGCCGCGCTCCAGTTGGCCGCCCAGCAGGCACAGGTCGTCGGCCATCGGCAGCGCCAGTCCACGCTCCGCCAAGCGCCGGGCCCAATGCGTCTCGCCGGCGAAGCGGAACTCCATCAGCGTGGAAAACAGCGCCGCCAGGCCACCGCGGATCGCCGGGAGCGCAGCGCTCAGCGCCCGCGACTCGGCGCGACCGACGCCCAGCAGGTCGTCTACCGCGTAGACCTCGCCGGCCAGCGTCCGGCGACGGCGCTCCAGTTCCCCGTCAGCCGCACCGGCATGCCGCGCAGCGACCAGCGCCAGCGTCGCCGCGCAGAGCGAGACGAGACGCTGGCGCACCCGCCCGGACACGGTCCTGCGGCTGAAGAGCACGGTCACCAAGCTCAGGCAGCAGACCCCGACGATTACCGCCGAGGCGCGGGTGACGATGTGCTCGAAGGCCGCCTCGGGCTCGACCATGGCCGGTCCCAGCGCCAGGCACACGGTGTAGCCGGCGACCACCGCGGCGGTGGCGTAGAAGTGCCGGACCAGGCTCATGACGCCGACGCAGAGACCCAGCCAGAAACCCAGGGCGACGACGAACAGCAGCATCTTCTGGGCGAACAGCGCGGTCAGGACGAAGGCAGCGAGCGTGCCGACCAGGGTACCCACGGCGCGCCACCAGCCCTTGCCGACCACCGCCCCCTGCACCGGATTGATCAGCAACAGCACAGTGGACGCCGCGGAAAACGGCGAATCCAGTTGCAGGTAGAGTCCCAGGCCGAGCGCCAGAGCGGCAGCGCCGATGCTGCGCAGCACGTAGCCCAGGCTGTCGGTCCGCCAGGGCAACGGCAACGCCGCGTACCAATCGCGCCCGCCGGACGCCGACGCCGCCATCAAAGGTACTCCTGCAACCAGCGGGTCAGCCGCCAGTGCCGCGCGGTCCCCGCCTGCAGCACCTCGACACTGCCGGTCATGCCGGCGGCAAGCACCACGCCCGCCGGTACCCGGTCGAGTTCGATGCGCACCGGCACGCGCTGCGCCAGGCGTATCCAGCTGAAGTTCGGGCTGACCTGCGGCAGGCCGCTGTCGGCACGGCTTTCGTTGAGGTCGGCGACACCGCGACCGATGCTCGCGACATGGCCGTCGAGCAGCGGATCGAACCCCATCAGCTTGATCGTCGCCGGCGCGCCGACCTGTACATTGCGCAGCTTGGTTTCCTCGAAATAGCCGGTGACCCAGAAGCTTCGCCGATCGACGATGAAGATGTTGGTCCGGCCCGCCGCCGCGTAATCGCCGGGCTGCACGCGCAACTGCGTCACATAGCCGTCCACCGGCGAGCGCAACTCGCTGCGCCGCAGGTCCAGCCGCGCCTGGTCGAGCGCCGCCCCGGCGGCCTCGGCGCGGGCGCGGGCGATACGCAGGGCGCGACCGGCGTTGGCGACCTCCTCGCGCGAAACCGCGCCGGCCAACTGCATGCGTCGGCGCCATTGCTCGTCACGTTGGCGCAGGGTTTCCCGCGCCTGCTCCAGCTCCGCCTCGCGCTGGCGCACGGCCAGGCGATAGCTGCGCGGATCGATGCGGTACAGCGGATCGCCGCGGGCCACCCGCTGGTTATCTGCGACGAACACCGCCTCGACGCTGCCGGAGACTTCCGGCGCGATGCGGATCACCTGCGCGCTGACCCGCCCGTCGCGGGTCCAGGGCGCCAGCACGTAGGCTTGCCACAACTGCAACGCCAGGCACAGGGCGAGCAGGCCGCAGGCGAAGGTCGCAGCCACCTTGGAAAGACGAACGATGGACATGGGGACCTCGGCTCAGAACTTCAGCACCAGCACGGACAGCACGATGAACGACAGGAAGAAACGCAGCAGGCCGGGATGCCAGGCGCATTCCAGCCAGCGCCAGGCGAGGCGCTCCAGCAGCAGGTAGAGCGGCATCGCCAGGCACAGGTAGAGGAACAATGGCGGCACGTAGAGGCCGGAAACGGAGACTTCGCTCAGCATGCAGGGCACCAGGGTATCGAGGGCGCGGAGCGGTCGGCCGCTCCTGTCGGGTTGACGAGCACAGGCTACGGGTCGTGGCGATTTGCAAATATCGACTACTCAGCCAGAAAATAATCGAATTCGGACAACCAAAGGACCTGCCGTGAGCCGTGAACCGCAGACCTACCTCGCCCAACGCTTCGATCCCGACGCGCTCGGCCAGCCGGCCCTGGCCCTGCAGCTGGAGGCCCGGCACAACGACACCGAAGTGCCGGTGCACCGGCATCGCAAGGGCCAGCTGGTGGTGGCCTGCCGCGGCGGCATCACCTGCACGGTGCCCGATGGCCTGTGGATGGTGCCGGCCGGGTTCGGTGTGTGGATTCCCGGCGGCATCGCGCATAGCAACCGGGTCACCGCCAACGGCAAGGTCTGCTTCCTCTTCGTCGAGCCGGGGGCGGCACGCCTGCCGAGCGACTGCTGCACCCTGGCCCTGTCGCCGCTGGTCCTCGAACTGATCCTGCACCTGAGCGCGCAACCGCAGGACTATCCGCACGACGGCCCGCTCGCACGTCTCGCCGGGGTGCTGCTGGAACTCCTGGAACAGGCGCCGACCGAACAGCTCTACCTGCCGCTGCCGGACAACCGCGGCCTGCGCCGCATCGCCGACGAACTGACCCGCGCCCCCGGCGACCGCGCCAGCATGGCCGAATGGGCCAGGCGAGTGGCGATGAGCGAGCGGTCCCTGGCGCGGATGGTGCGCCGGGAGACCGGCATGACCTTCGGCCAGTGGCGCCAGCAATTGCAGATCATCATCGCCCTGCAGCAACTGTCCGCCGGCGTTTCGGTGCAACGCACCGCCGAGATCCTCGGCTACGAGTCGGTCAGCTCGTTCATCGGCATGTTCCGCAAGGCGCTCGGCAGCCCCCCGGCCCGCTACGTGCGCGACAGCATGCGGCGGCCAGCCGACTGAACGGAGGTCGACGGAAAGGTCTTGCAGTTCGTCAGCTGTTCTCCCCCGAGACTGGCACTCGAAGGCACTTCTGGGAATAATGCCGCCCTTTTTTCTCCAGGAGGATCAGATGGTTACGCACTTCTTGAGCGAATCCGGCCAGGCAGCCTGCGGGCGCGGCGACAGCAACGTGAACGGCTCGAGCGACGTCGGCCAGGTCAGTTGCAAGACCTGCCGGCGCACCAACGCCTTCGCCCAGGCCCAGGAAAACGCCGCTCCGGCCAGTGCCCCTGTCACCCCCACCGCCGCTGCGCCAGTGATCGACAAGGCCGCGCCGCGGCCGAAAGCCGAGGCCAGGCCCGCCGCCGCGCAGCGCCAGGACCGCGATGCCGCCCGCAAGGCCTGGCAGGCGCGTCTCAACGAATTATCCGGGAAGAACCGCATGCCGCGCTCGCGGCGCCGCGCGCAAGCCTATCTCTGAGCGGTAGCGGTACTTCGCGGCGGATGTCCGCACGCGGTCATATCCGTCCTGCCCAGCACAACCGCGCGTCCCCTCATCAGGCCAGGCCCTGCGCCTCCGCCAGGGCCAGACCGTCGAGGGCGCCGGCGAGCATGTCCGGCAGATGGCGCGGCTCGTCGGCCAGCTCGGCCAGCTCCGACAACCGATGCGCCGCCGTCAGCAAGGCGATCCGCCGACGCTCCAGGCGCCGACCGCTGAAGCGCTCGTAGGCGGCGACGATGCGCTCGGTGAGGTCGGCATCGATGAAGGTGGAATAGATGAACTCCTGGTGCAGCGGACCGATGCTCGCGTCGGCGAAGTCGTAGACACCGTTCAACCGCCCGACCTCGCTATCGAATGCCATGTTCCAGCCATGGCCGTCGAAGAAGCCGAAGATCGAACCCAGCGGATCGGCAGGCAGCTTGGCGTATTCCCGCACCAAGCGTTCCGCGCGTTCGCGCCAGGCCGCAGGCAGCAGCGGCAAGGCGCGCCTGCGCATCGCCGTGGGCGACTCCCAGGGACGCACCGGCAAGGCTCCAACCGCCCGCATGCGCGCCGGTTGCAGCCGATGCAGCTCGGCGTAGAAGCGCCCCAGCGCATCGCCGACCGCCTGCCGTGCGGGTTCGTCCAGGCGCCGATAGTCCTCGCCCAGGAGGTAACCGCCAGGCAGTTTTTCGTGGCGGGAAAACAGCGGCGGTCCCGCAAACACCTGCGGCGCCGGCACCGCCAGGCTCACCGCCGGACGCACCAGGCGTAGCACGGCGGCCTCGCGCAGCAGCGCCGCCTCGGCCTCCGCGCCGCGCGGAAACTTGAACACCCAGCGCCCTCCGACCTCCACCGCCGTGGAATGCCAGCCCGAGGCCAGGATGGCGAACGTGGCGTCCGCCAGTTCCGGACAGGCCGCCACTATCGCCCGGCGATATTCCTCCAGGGCACGCGGTTCCTTCACCGACGACTCCGCGCGACCATCGCCACGATCGCCTCGTACAGTTCCCGCCGCGCCTCTTCCGGGGCGATCTCTTCGGTGGCGGCCGCGTGCGACAGCGCTTCGGCGGCGCCGATCATTGCGCGCAGAGCGGCGACGGTCAGCCGTCCGCCGCCGGCGAAGGGCTCCAGCACGGCGCGGCACTTGTCCATGAAGAGAACCTCGTAGTCGCGCTTGATCCGCTCCAGCTCCGGCGAGCTGGCGAGGGCCGCGACCACCCCGGGAATCTCCCGTCCTTGTTGCATCACGCAGTCGACATAGGCGCGGGCGATGACGTCAGCGCGCCCCTCCAGGGTCGCCTCGCTCGCTTCCAGGGCAGCCTCCATCAGCGCCGTCTGGCGCAGGTCGTAATCCTGGTAGAGCGCCGCCAGCAGGCCGGCGCGGGTGCCGAAGTGGTCATAGACCACCGGCTTGGTCACCCCGGCCTGCTCGGCCAGGCGTCCGAGGGTCAGCGCCTCGGTGCCTTCTTCGCGGACCAGCCGCCAGGCCACCTCGAGCAACTGGCGCTGGCGCTCGTCGCGGGACAGGCGGCGGCGTGGCGACGGGTCGTCTGGGGAGTGCATTGACATAGATAACCTACTAAAAGTAACTTACTAAAGGTAACCTACAAAAGGTAGGTTTTACCCAGACTATCGACTTGCCCCCCTTCCCGCAATTCCCGGAGGAATTCGCCCATGCATGCCCTGATCGTCGTCGCCCATCACCATCCTCGCTCTCTCACACATGCCCTCGCCGCCCACATCGCCGAAGGCGTGGTCCGCGCCGGCCATTCCGCGGAAACCGCCGATCTGGCGGCGGAAGGCTTCGAGCCGCGCTTCGGCCTGGCCGACCACGCCGTGCATCGCGGCCAGGCGTCGCCTCCCGCCGACGTCCTCGCCGAGCAGGCGCGCATCGATCGCGCCGATACCCTGGTGCTGGTCTACCCGATCTACTGGTGGTCGATGCCGGCCCTGCTCAAGGGCTGGATCGATCGCGTGTTCTCCAATGGCTGGGCCTTCGACTACAGCATCGGCGGCGACCTGCGGAAAAAGCTGCAGCGCCTGCGCGTGGTGCTGGTTGGTGTCGGCGGCGCCGATGCCGGCACCTTCGAGCGGCACGGCTACGCCGGGGCGATGCGCACCCAGATCGACCATGGCATCTTCGATTACTGCGGCGCACGGGTGGTCCGTTCCGAACTGTTGCTGGAGTCGGAGAGCGCCGATCCGATCCGGCATCTGGACCAGGCCCTGCACATCGGCAGCCAGCTCTTCGCCGCACGCGGCGCGCAGGGGGCCGCCCAGGCGCAGCCGCTGGAGGCCTGACCCCAGGTCATTCGGCCAGGTGCATGGCGAAACCGGCCCGCTGCGGGGCAAGTTCGTCGCGCAGGGTCAGCGCCGGGATCAGGTAGTCGCCGCCGTTCTGCCGGCGGAACGGGATCGGCGCAGTGCGCTGCAGGTCATCGAGGCGCCGGCCCAACTGCTCGCTCAGCGCGGCGAAACGCTCCGCGTCGATCCGGCCGCTGCGATAGACGACGAACGGCGGCAATACCTCGAAGCCGGGGTAATGCAGGATGCCGTGGTGGATGGGGAACAGCAGGTCGTCCATCGGTCCGTTGATACCGCGCGCGGCGTAGTGCGACTCCCAGCCGCCGGCGGTGACTACCAGCATCGCCCGCTTGCCCTGCATCCGGCCCTCGCCGTAGCGGTCGCCCCAGTGGCTGTCGGAATGTTCGCCGACCCCGTAGGCGAAGCCGCAGGCATAGACGCGATCGATCCAACCCTTGAGGATCGCCGGCATGCTGAACCACCAGAGCGGGAATTGCAGGATCAGCGTATCGGCCCAGCGCAGCTTGTCCTGCTCACCGGCGATGTCGACGCTCTGCCAACCGTTCTCGAAGGCGCGCAGGGAAGTTGCGGAAGGATCGAAGCGTTCGCTGGCCTCGCGCTCGAGGCTGTCGCCGGCATCGAGCACGGCCTTCCAGCCCATCGCGTAGAGGTCCGAAACCTGCACCGCATGGCCGGCCGCCTCGAGGCGGGCGACCGCGAAGTCCTTGAGCGCACCGTTGAGGGAGCGCGGCTCGGGATGGGCATAGACGATGAGTACGTTCATGGCGGGTCTCCGGCAAAAGGTGGGCGCAGGATCGGCCATCGCCAGATATAGTTGAAATGAATATCCGAAATTCCAGGTATATGGATGATTAATCTCCGGCGACTGGACCTGAACCTGCTGGTGACCCTCGACGTGCTGCTCACCGAACACAATGTGACGCGCGCGGCGGAACGCCTGAATTTTTCCCAACCCTCGGTGAGCGTGCACCTGGCCAAGCTGCGGGCGATCTTCGACGATCCCTTGCTGCTTCCCGGCCCGCGCGGGATGCGCCCGACGGCGCGGGCGGAGGAGCTGCGCGAGCCGTTACGCCTGGCCCTGGAAGCCCTGGAGCAGGCGGTGGCGCCGGCCGCGCCGTTCGATCCGACGCAGTCACGGCATACCTGGCGCGTCGCCGCCACCGACTACGCCGAGTCGGCGATCCTCCTGCCGATCCTCGCCAGTCTTCGCCGCCAGGCGCCGGGCAGCCGCCTGGCGGTGCTGGAGCTGGCGCCGACGCGAATCGTCAGGCAGGCGGAACGCGGCGAGATCGACCTGGCCTTCCACACCCTCGAAGAAGCGCCGCCGGGACTGCGCTGTCGCCGGCTGTTCAGCGAGCGCTATGTGCTGGCCGGGCGCGCCGGGCATCCGGGGCTGCGTCGGCGACCGACGCTGAAGCAGTTCTGCCGCCTCGAGCAGGCGATCGTCTCGCCCGACGGCGGCGGCTTCCTAGGTCCCACCGACCAGGCGCTCGCCGAACTCGGCGCGGAACGCCGGGTGGCGTTGTCGGTGCCGCACTTCCTGTTCCTCCGCGCGGTGCTGGAAAGCACCGACCTGGTGGCGCTGCTGCCGTCGCGACTGGTACGCGAGCGCGACAGGTTGCGGGTGGTCGAGGCGCCTCTGGAGGTGCCCGGCTACGACCTGGCCATGCTCTGGCACGAGCGCTCGCACCGCGATCCGGCCCATCGCTGGCTGCGCGAACTCATCGCCGCCTCGGTGTAACGCGGCGATACGCTTCGGTCGTCGCCGCGGTTTGACGCACCGTCGCGCTTTGCCCAAGCTAGCGGGCTTCGATCCACCACCAGGAAGTCCTTGGCGTGAAGTTTCCGTTCCATCCCTGGCGCCGCCTGCTGCTCTGCGCGCTCCCTTTCGCCGCCCTGCTGACCGCATGCGACGACGGCAAGAAAGAGCCCCCGCCCAAACCCGCCGAAGTCACCACCTACAACAGCGTGCCCTGGGACGCCCTGCCGGCCACCAGCGACGCCGACCTGCTCGCCGGCTTCAATGCCTGGCGCTCGGCCTGCGCGCGGCTGGCCAAGGACCCGGTATGGGGCGAGCCCTGTGCGAGCGCCACGACGGTCGCCGCCGATCCGACGGCGGTGCGCGCGTTCCTCCAGGAGCGGATGCAGGTCTATAGCCTGCGTTCCTCCAGCAACGGCGACCAGGGCCTGATCACCGGCTACTACGAACCGGTCTACCACGGCAGCCTGAGCCAGGGCGAAAAAACCCCGGTGCCGGTCTACGGCGTACCGGACGACCTGGTGGTGGTCGCGCTGGAAAGCGTCTACCCGGAACTCAAGGGCAAGCGCCTGCGCGGACGCCTGGAAGGCCGGGTGCTGAAACCCTACGACGACGCCGCGACGATCCGCGACAACGGCTCCAGCGCGCCGGTGCTCGCCTGGCTGGGCGACCCGATGGACCTGCAGTTCCTGCAGATCCAGGGTTCCGGGCGCATCCAGCTGGAAGACGGCCGGCAACTGCGCATCGGCTACGGCGACCAGAATGGCCACCCGTACAAGCCGGTCGGCCGCTGGCTGGTCGAGCAGGGCCTGGTGCCGAAGGAAGAGATCAGCATGAAGCGCATCCGCGACTGGGCCGAGGCCAATCCGCAGCGGGTCTCCGAACTGCTGGCGAGCAATCCCAGCTTCGTGTTCTTCAGCCTGCGCCCGGACAGCGACGAAGGTCCGCGCGGCTCGCTGAACGTACCGCTGACCGACGGCTACAGCGTAGCCATCGACCGCAAGGTGATTCCGCTGGGCAGCCTGATGTGGCTGTCCACCACCCGCCCTGACGACGGCAGCGCGGTGGTCCGTCCGGTGGCGGCCCAGGATACCGGCGGGGCCATCGTCGGCGAGGTTCGCGCCGATCTGTTCTGGGGCACCGGCGACGCCGCCGGCGAACTCGCCGGACACATGAAGCAGCCGGGCCGGCTCTGGCTGCTATGGCCCAAGGGTGCGCCGCTGCCCGCCTCCTGAAAACCTCCGGCCGGTGCCTACGCACCCGGCCGGGACGGCTGGCCAACGCAACGCCAGCGAGCGCCCGACACCGCCGACCAGCATCGACGGCGCCGGGCGCGCTTGCGGCAGCAACCATTCAAACGATGAATGACGCCGCAGAATCTTCTGTGATGATCGCCGCGCCAGCCGGACCTCCGCGCCTCGCCGCAGCGGCCAGGCCCCCCGACACCACTTGTCCGTGCTACCCCCGGCAGGCGTAGCCGCGGCAGCCTGCCTCGGCAAAAAGCCATCAGCCGGCGCGCTTCGACGCCCCTCATACCGCCCTTTCGCCAACTACCAATTCTCATAGTTGTGAGGGGAAATTTGTATCTTATTTTAAATACCCACGAAACATATAAAAACACACACAGCGAAACACTTCGGAAACCCAACGCAAGGTGGAAGTGCAATGCGTGACCGTGAATCCATTCTCATCGCTTTTCTCTCTTTCCTGACGATAAGTCTGCATGGCAGCAGTTGACTGCCCTTGAGTCGACGGCACTCCGTATTTCCATAACGTTTTTCCGGGCAAGGCGCCTCGACGCTTGCCGCTCGCGTGAGCGAGCCGGTGGGCGGCGGACGACTGGCAGTTCCCGGGAAGACTCGGCCGCCGTCCTCACGAAAAACCAAAAACCCTTCATTTAGCCGAAGAAGCCGGCAGATGGACTCATTTTTTCGAAAAAAGGCGATCGCCAGAATGTCCCAGAACTCCCTGCTCGACCTGTACGCGCACCCAACGGTGGTGGCCCGCTTCAGCGAAATGGCAGCGCTTCATCCCCATCGCGAAGCCATCAGGGACCGTTTCGGAAGTGTCGACTATCGGCAACTCCTGCATAGCGCCGAACAACTTTCAGACTATCTTCTCGAGCATTATCCGCAGCCGGGAGTTTGTCTTGGAGTGTACGGCGAATATTCTCGGGAAAGCATTGTCTGCCTGCTCGCCATACTATTATCCGGCCATCACTACTTATATATAGACCTGAAACAACCGGCGGCCTGGAATGCAGAGTTGTGCCGGCAGGTCGACTGCCGCCTGATCCTCGACTGCTCGACCACGCCGACGCCCGGCAACGGTCTTCCCTGCGTCCCGGTCAGGCACCTGCCTGCCGCTCCAGCCTCGGTCGCCCGGCCATGCTTCGCGGCGGACCAGATCGCCTACATCAACTTCTCCTCGGGCACCACCGGCCGCCCGAAAGCCATCGCCTGCACCCACGCCGGCATTACCCGTCTGTGCCTGGGCCAGTCGTTCCTCGCGTTCGCTCCGCAGATGCGCTTCCTGGTGAACTCGCCGCTGTCCTTCGATGCGGCGACCCTGGAGATCTGGGGCGCGCTGCTCAACGGCGGCTGCTGCGTGCTGAACGACCTCGGCCCCCTCGACCCGGGCGTGCTGCGCCGGCTGATCGACGAGCGCGGAGCCGACAGCGCCTGGCTCACCGCCTCGCTGTTCAACACCCTGGTGGACCTCGACCCGGACTGCCTCGGCGGCCTTCGCCAGTTGCTCACCGGCGGCGACATCCTCTCGGTGCCGCACGTGCGCCGGGCGCTGCTGCGGCATCCGCGACTGCACCTGGTGAATGGCTACGGACCGACGGAGAACACCACCTTCACCTGCTGCCATGTCGTCACCGACGACGACCTCGAGGAAGACGACATCCCCATCGGCAAGGCCATCGCCGGCACCGCGGTGCTCCTGCTCGACGAGCACGGACAGGAGATCGCCGAGCCCGACCGGGCCGGGGAGATCGTCGCCTTCGGCGCCGGCCTGGCGCAGGGTTATCGGAACGATGCGGCGCGCACCCGCGCCAGCTTCGTCGAGTTGCCCTATCGCGGCCGCCTCCTGCGTGCCTACCGTACCGGCGACCGCGCTCGCTACGACGAGCAGGGCCGGCTGCGCTTCATCGGCCGCGGCGATGGCCAGGTCAAGCTGAACGGCTATCGCCTCGACCTCCCCGCCCTGGAACAGCGCTTGCGCCGCCAGCCGGGCATCCTCGACTGCGCCCTGCTGGTCCGCGAGCGCAACGGCGTCAAGCAACTGCTCTGCGCCTGGACGGGAAAAGCCGACGCCAGCCCGCAGGCCCTGCTCCGCCAACTGCCCACCTGGCAGCGCCCGCATGCCTGCGTCCGGGTCGAGGCCTTGCCCTTGACGGCGCACGGCAAGCTGGACCGCGCCGCCCTGCTGCGCCGCCTGGAAGAACCGCTGGAGCGCTGCGCCAGCGCGCTCGATCCCGACCAACGCGGCTGCGCGCAGCTGTGGAGCGAATTGCTGGGTTGCGAGGTCGGCGCCGCCGACCAGGATTTCTTCCTCTGCGGCGGCAACTCGTTGCTCGCCCTGCAACTGGTCGCCCTCTGTCAAACGGCGGGTGCGGGAGCAAACCTGGGACTCGCCGACTTGCAGGCAAACTCGCGCCTCGACCAGTTCAGCCGTCTCCTGCGCAGCCACGGCCTGGCGCCGGAGCGTCTGCTGGAACGGGCGGCGACGCCGGAGCAGCCGCTGGTGCTGTCGAGGAGCGCGGCATGAACGTCGGTCTCTCCGCGGAGGTGCGCTACCACTGGTTCCGCGAGCACCTGGTGGTGGTCGGCGATTGGCACCGCCTGTCCCCCTCCGAGCGCGACCGCCTGCGGCACCAACCGATGCCGGATGAGGCCGCGCAGTCCTTGCACGTCGACCTGTCGCCCTGGTCCTGCGGGATGGTCTTCAGCGAGCTGCTCGGCGCCGACCTGACCCGCTTCGGCCTCTGCTACCTGGCTCCGGCCAAGGTGCCGGCATCCGACCTGACGCGCCTGGGACGGCGCCTGCGCGAAGAGTTCCCGTTGCTCGACAGCCAGGTGGACAGCGGCGCGGAAGGTTTCGAACTGGTCGTCCACGGGCGGCCCGAGGAGAGCCCGGCGCTGGAAGTCGGCCCCTTCGCCGACGAAGACGCGCTCATCGCAGCGCTGCTGCAACACCCGCATTCCCTGTTCGAGCGCGGCCTGCTGCGACTGTTCCACGGGCGCTGCGGAGGACGTGCGCGCTGGGGCGTCTGGCTGCATCACCTGGTCGCCGACGCCGACTTCGCCAGCGTGCTGCTGGCCCGCCTGGCCGTGCTCAACGCCGACCCCACGACCGAAGCGGCGGCCCCCGAGTTCGGCTTCCTCCAGCAGCAATGGCGCCTGGAGCGCCAGCTGCGCGAGCGCAGGACCAGGCTGGAAGACTACTGGAGCGAGCGCGGCGAGGCGTTCCGTGAACTGGCGAGCCTGCCCTGGGCGGAGCGCGCCAGCCATTGCGAGGATTTCCGCTTGGCCGCCACGCCAGGAGACGGCGAAGCCGCCCTGCTGACCCGGCTCGCCTGCGCCCTGGCTCTCGCCCTGGCCAGCCAGGGCGCCACCGGCAAGGTCCTGGCGCTGACCCCGGTCAGCCTGCGCAGTCGCCGAGGCACGGCGGTTTCCGGTTGCTGGCTGAACCTGGTGCCGCTGCTGCTGGACGCCGCGACCGCCGAGGATACCTTCGAACGACACAGGCTCGAGGCCTTCGAGCACAGCCTGCTGCCGGCAGAGGCCATCGCCGAACGGGCCGGACTGCGCTATGCCGACGCCCAGGTGATGATCAATGTCATCGACCAGCCGTTCCGCAGCGCCGGGTTCATCCACCGGCCGACGCTGAAGAGCCGCCTGCCGCTGACCCTGACCCTGGTCCGGCGCGACGACGGCGGCTGGGACGCCAGCCTGGCCAGCCGCTTCGGCCGCGAACGGACCCTGGCGCTGGCGGCGGCCATGGCCGAGGCGCTGCGCCCGTGCTGATCCTGCTGCCTGACTTCATCGGCCACCCGAGCTGCTTCCGCGGGCTGCTGGCACGCCTCGGCGCAACGGACTGCCGGCCGGTCGACTACCACCGGCTGGATGCCTACGCCAGCATCGAAGCCCTCGCCAGCCAGGTACTCGACGGCCTGGCGGAAGAACCGGACTGGCTGATCGGCTATTCCTTCGGCGGCCTGGTCGGCTACGAGATGGCCCGCCAGTTGCCGGCCAGCCGCCTGCTGATGATCGACAGCCACCTGCCCTGGCCGGCCCTGCGGCGAATGCCGCCGAGCGAGCAATACCAGCGCTGGCTGAGCGCCGAGATGCGCGAATGGATCGCCCTGATGAGCGAGCTTGGCGAACTGCGCGAAGAGGTCCTGCTGCGCAATGTCGAGCTGTTCGGCCGCTGGCAGCCCCGCCATCGCCTCGCCCGCGCCAGCTGGGTGCGCTGCCGGGACGACGCCGGCCGCGACCCGGCCGCCGAACGCTGGTGCGACCTGATCGAGCAGCTCGACACCTTCCCCTGCGAGCGTCCGCACCACCTGGCCCTGCAGGACCCGGCGGTGATCGATTTCATCGTCCACACCGTCAGCAAGGAGTCCGTCCAATGAAACACTATCGGCAGGTGGTATCCCCGCAATTGCGCCAACAGGCGCTGGACTGGATCCTCGCCGCGGCGCAGCGGCCGGACCCGGCGCTGGAACCGGAATTCGACATCGCCGACGACGAGCGCCGCGAGGCGAAGAAGGTGCGCAACCTGCACCGCCACGACCCGCTCTTCTGGGACGACTGGTTCGCCCGCTCCGGGCTCGACGCGCTGGTCCGCGACCATCTGCGCAAGCCGCGCCTGCTGCGCCACGCGGCGTTCATCAAGCGCCATGCCGACGAGTCCTACATCCCGCTGCACCAGGACATCGCGCTGTGGGAGAAGCGCTACGAAAGCGCGCAGACCTTCTGGGTCGCCCTGACCCCATCGCGGAACGACAACGGCGGGATGTTCTATTACCCCGACGACCGCACCATCTTCCCCCACGAGTTCGACCTCGCCTACCCGATGTTCAAGTGCATCGACCTCCAGGCCAACGGCATTTCCCGCGAGCAACTGGTGGATGCCGAGCTGGACGCCGGCGACGTCCTGGTCTGGCCCGCCCGCACCGCACATGGCAGCCACAACAACCGCAGCGGCCAGCTGCGCATCGGCATGCCGATCGTCTTCGTCGACGACGACGAATTCCACCAACTGAATCGAGAGGACAGCATGAAAACCTGGATCGCTTCCAACCTGAAAAGCGTGTTCCCGGACGAGGCAATCACCGAGGACAACCTCGACCACTATCTTCCGCAGCTGTGCGACTACTCGCTGAAGATGGTCACCTTCCTCGCCCGTTTCTCCCGCCAGTTCGGCCATGCGCCGAAGATCCACGACTTCATCAGGGAGCCGCGGCTGGCGACGCTGTCGGCCTCGGACGCGGGAGCGAGACGATGATCCGGGTCATCGACTGCACCCTGCGCGAGGGGTGCCAGGCCCGCCAGTGCAGCTTCGACAGCGCGCAGTCGGTCCAGCTGGCGAGGGAAATCGCGGCGCTGGGGGTGGATATGATCGAGTGCGGCCACCCGCGGATTTCCGCGGACGAACGCGAGCGGGTACGCGCCGTGGTGGCGGCGGTTTCCACGCCGGTGCTGGCCCACGCCCGGGCGCGCCGGGAGGATATCGACGCGGTGCTGGAAACCGGTGCCCAGTGGGTCGGGCTGTTCGCCTCGATCAACGCGATCTCGCTGGAAACCAAGTTCAAGGGCATGAACCGCGAGGAGGTGCTCGAACTGTTCCACGACGCGATCCGCTACGCCCGCGAACGCGGCCTGCGGGTCCGGGCCACGGTGGAAGACGCCGCGCGCACCTCGGTCAGCGACCTGGTCAGCATGATCGCCACCGCGCGCGACGCCGGCGCCGATCGCATCTGCTTCGCCGACAGCGTCGGCATCCTGCTGCCGGACGAGACCTTCGACGTGCTCTCTCTGCTGCGCCACGAGTTCCCCGACGTGGTCTTCGAGTACCACGTGCACAACGACCGCGGCCTGGCCCTGGGCAACACCCTGGCGGCGATCCAGGCCGGGGTCCAGTGGCACTCGGCGAGCTGCAACGGGATCGGCGAACGCGCCGGGATCACCGATACCTTCCAGTTGCTGACCCTGCTGCACACCAAGTTCGCCGCCGACCGCTTCAACCTGAAGAACGTCCTCGCGGTCTCCGAGCTGGTCGAGGCGCACAGCCGGATCAAGCGTTCGCCGATGCACCCGGTGGTCGGCGAGAACGCCTTCGTCCATGTCGCCCGCCTGCACCAGTTGGCCATGCAGGAAAACCAGGACGCCTACAGCGCCTTCGATCCGGAACTGATCAACGGCCGCGTCTCGCTGCAACGCTACACGCCGATGCACCGCCAATCCCTGTTCCTCACGCCTTTCGAGAAATCCGCCAGCGAACTGAAGTACCACCGCCACGGCCCCGGCAAGCGCTTCGTCATGCTCGACCGGCGCCTGCTCGACGGCTCGCCGTTCTACTTCATCGCCCGCCAGTTCCACGACGTCGGCGACGGCGGGCCGGGCCACGTCGACAGCCACGTGCACAACTGCGACTCGGTGTTCCTGTTCCTCGGCAGCGACGAGGACTACCGCGGCCTGGAGGTGGAAGTCCTGCTAGGCGGCCAGCTGCGCCGTTTGCAGAGCCCGGCCAGCGTGTTCATCCCCGCCGGCGTCGAGCACAGCTACCGCTACCTCGGCGGCAGCGGCACCTACATCAATTTCGTCCACAAGGGCGATTACCACGAGAGCCTACTGGAGATTACCCAATGAAGCAGTTCGACAAGCACGCAGACGCCTACAACGTGGTCCGCGGCAAGATCGCCTATCCGGATTCGCTCTACCGCAACCTCGCCGAACGCGCCCCGGCACGCGAAGCGGCGCTGGACATCGGCTGCGGCAACGGCGTCTCGACCGTCCGCCTGCAACCCTGGTTCCGCTACGTGGAAGGCAGCGACCTGGGCGAGGCGCTGATCGCCAAGGCCCGCGAGAACTACCCGGAGATCCGCTTCAGCGTGTCGCCGGCGGAAACCTTCGCGCCGCAACGCCGCTTCGACCTGGTCACCAGCGCCACCTCCTTCTACTGGATGGACCGCAAGCAGGTGCTGACGCGCATGGCCGACTGGCTGACCCCCGGCGGGCTGTTCTGCGCCTACAAGTACGACTTCCCGATCGCCTACGGGCCGCTGCGCGACTTCATCGAGCACGAACTGGTGAACAAGTGGGCCAAACACCGCGACCCGCGCCTGACCCGCTATGACGACACCCTGGAGATCATGGGCAGTTGCCCGCACCTGCGCGACTGCCGCCGCGAAGTGTTCGCCAACATCATCTTCCTCAGCCCGGAGGAGGTCGCGCTGTTCTTCCTCTCCACCAGCTACGTGACCCGCTACATCGAGCAGGAAGGCGGCGAAGACTACGCCGACCGCTTCATCGCCGCGGTGCGCGAGATCGAGAGCGCGCCGCAGGTGGCGGTGAACTTCGACATCCACGCCTTCACCGCGCTGAATCGCTGAGGAGCCGGCATGAGCAGCCTCCCCGTACCCGTATCGCTCGACAGCACCCTCCGCCATCTCGGCAGCGCCGACCCGCGGCGGCCGTTCCTGATCGACGCCCGCGAGCCGGAGCGACCGCTGGAATACACCTGGGGCGACGCCGACCGCCAGGTCGACGCCCTCGCCGAGCAGATCGCCGCGCATGCCTGCCGCAGTGTCGGCGTGCTGCTGGACAACAGCTACCGCAACCTCTGCCTGATCTATGCGGTCATGCGCGCGGGCAAGCATCTGGTGCTGATCGATCCCGAGTGGGGGGAGGCCGCGAAGCAGGCCATCGTCGACGAGATGCGCCTGGACGCGCTGGCCAGCGAACATCCGCTCGAGGGCGCGCTGGCCGGGCTGCGCCTGGCGCTGGACTTCGAGCGCAGCGCGACGCGCCGGCTCGACCGCGCCGCGCACAGCCACATGATCCTGTTCACCTCGGGCACCACCGGCCAGCCGAAAGGCATCGAACTCAGCCAGCAGGCCATGCTCCATGCCTACCGCATCGGCCGCGACTGCCTGGGCATCGGGGAGCACACGCGCTCCGGTTGCTTCTACCGGATCAGCGGCCTGGGCATCCTCGGCATCAATTTCCTCTTCCCGCTGCTGTACGGCGGCAGCGCGGTGCTCCTGCCGCTGCACTGCTGGGCCGACAGCGAAGGCTTCTGGGAATACGTGGAACGCTTCGGCATCAGTTTCCTCTACCTGGTGCCGCCGGTGGTCAACCACATGGTCAAGGAAGGCTCCCCGCCGCCGCGCCGCTTGCCGTTGCAGCGCCTGCTCTGCGTCGCCGGCTCGGCGCGCCTGGACGCCGACCTGCAGGCGGCCTTCCAGCGCGACTACGCGGCGCTGGCGAACATCTACGGCCTCAGCGAGTGCGGCTTCGCCTTCCTCTTCGGCAAGCGTCGCGGCGACGCGTTCGACAACTCGGTGGGACCGGCCGTCGGCCTGGAACTCAAGCTGACCGACCCCGACGGCCGCCCGCTGGAGGGCAGCGGCGAACGCGGGCGCCTGTGGGTGCGCACGCCGAGCCTGTTCTCCGGCTACGTCAACCGCCCCGACCTGACCGCCCAGGTGCTCGAGGACGGCTGGCTGAACACCCAGGACCTCGCCTACTTCGACGAGGACCGCTGCGTGCACGTCCTCGGCCGTTGCGACGGCACCATCAACAAGGGCGGCAACCTGTTCCACCTGAATGAATGCGAACGGGCGCTCAACGGCCTGGACGAGGTGATCGACGTCTGCTGCCTGAAGGTCGACTGCCCGCTCTATGGCGAAGACTATGTCGCCGTGATCCACACCGCGCCGCAGGTCGAGTTCGCCTTCCTGCCCTGGCTCCAGCAGCAGCTCGGCACCCTCCGCGCGCCGCAGCGCGTGGTGCTGTCGCACCAGGCCCTGCCGCTGAACGGCGCCGGCAAGCACGACCGCCGTGCGCTCGCCGCCCTGCTGCAACGGGAAGCCTCGTGATGTGCGGCATCCTCGGTTACATCGGCACCGGTTTCAGTGTCTCGCGCTTCGCCGGAGCGCTACGCCTGCTGGCCCATCGGGGTCCGTTCGGCGAGGGCATCGCGGCCCTGCCGAACGGCGCCATCGGCATGACCCGCCTGCCGATGTCCGGCGCCGCGGCGGTGCCGCTGCCGCCGCAGGAGGGTCAGCGGCGGGTCGCCTACAACGGCGAGGTCTACCAGGCCGGCTGCGAAATCCATGGCGAGATCCGCCTGCTGCTCGACGGCTTGCAGCGCGGGGTACTGCCGGACGGCATGTACGCCCTCGCCAGCTGGGACCCGCAGACCCGGCAATTGACCCTGCTGCGCGACGAGTTCGGCATCAAGCCGCTGTACTACAGCTACCAGCCCGAGCGCGGCCTGCTGGCCTTCGCCTCCGAGCCGCGGGCGCTGCTGCACCTGCTCGGCGGCGCCCGCGCCGACGCCGAGGCGATCGCCCAGGTGGTCGCCGCCGGCGTGCCGCTGGAAGGCCAGACCCTGTTCCAGCAGGTCCGTCTGCTGCTGCCCGGCGAGGTGTTGCGCTTCGATCTCTCCCAGGAGCGTCCGCGCCTCTGCCAGCGCCAGCGGCTGGCCACCGCCCCGGCCAGCGAGGCGGACAGCCTCGACGAGCAGCTCGGCGAAACCCTCGAACGCTGCCGCCAGACCTTCCGCCCCTGCGCCCTGCTGGTCAGCGGCGGGGTCGATTCCAACCTGCTCGGCAGCTACCTGGACCCGCAGTTGCAACGCTTCCACCTGTGCCTGGAAGGCGACGAGGAAAGCCTGCTGCCACACCCTCGGCTGCAACGCTTCGAGCTGCGCCAGGAAGCCTTCATGCCGCTGCTGCGTCGCGCGGTCGGCAACTTCGGCGGGGCGACACGGATGTCCAGCCTGCTGATGTACCAGCGCCTGGCCGACGGTATCGGCGAGCAGGGCTATCACTGCGTGCTTCTCGGCGAAGGCGCCGACGAACTGTTCTGGGGCTACCCGCGCCATCTCGAACTCTGGCGCCGGCGCGACGCACCGGAACCGCGGCGCTTCGCCACCGCCTGGTTCGGCGAGTACCGGCGCAAGGCTACGCTGCTGGCGGAACCGGCGGGCCGACGGGTCGCCGAGCGGATCGAGGAACTCGCCCACGAGGCCCTCGGCCAGGGCCTCGAGGCGGCGATCGGCCAGTTCGACCTGCACTACTCGCTGGAGCCGCTGCTGCGACGCGCCGACCATCTGCTGATGTCGCGCACCATCGAAGCGCGCACCCCCTACCTGCATGGCGCCCTGGCGCAGCGCGCCGGGCGCCTCCAGCGGATCGTCGGCGACACCGCCAAGGCTCCGCTGGTGGCGCTCCTGGAGCAGCGCGAGAAACGCTGGCAGGCACAGCCGAAACGGCATTTCCGCCTGCCGTTCGAACGTTGGCCGCAGGCCCTCGGGGAAATGCGCCGGCACCTCGCCGAACGTCTGCCGGCGCTCCACGACCTCGGCCTGGAAGGCCTGGACGCACCGAGCGTCGCGGCGCTGCCCGGCGACCAGTTGTTCACCCTCACCACCCTGTCGCTCTGGCAGCAGGAATACGGAGCCTCGCTATGACAACCATCCATCGTCGCCCCGCGCCCTGGCGGGGCAACGCGGTGTTCTGCGCTTCGGCCGCTTTCGCCGCCGGCCTGGAAACGCTGTTCGCGCGCCTGCTGGAGCGGCGTCCCGCGGATAGCGCGGAGGCTCTCCTGCGCCAGCGCCTGCATCACGAACTGGAGCACGGCAGCGGCGTGCTGCTGCACGATTCCGCGCTGCTGCGCGGACTCGCCGAGGACGAATTCCAGCGGGTGTTCCGCGCATTCTGCCAATGGCTGGGACGCACCGTGGCGATCAACCGCAACGGCGAGTACCTCAAGGAAGTGCGCGACCTCGGTCTGCGCGACGCCCGCGACGCGCCGCAGCGCGGCCACCTGACCAGCCAGGAACTGGCCTTCCACTCCGATCGCGCCGACCTCACGGTGCTCGCCTGCTGGTCGCCGGCACGCCGGGGCGGCGCCTTCCGCATCCGTTCCTCGGCCGACGTCCTCGCCACCCTGGAAGCCGCCAATCCGGCCTGGCTGCCCCTGCTCGGCCAACCGATCCCCCACGACCTGCGCGACGAAGGCGACGCCGACTACGCGCTGGTGCCGCTGCTCACGGAAACCCCACGGACCTTCGTCTTGCGCTATATCCGCAAGTTCAACGAATCGGTGACGCGCCACGGGCTAAGCCTCGCCCCGCAGGTGCGAAGCATGCTCGACGGCCTGGACGAGGCGATCGAACGCGCCGACGGCTATGCCGAACTGGACTTCAGCAAGGGCATGCTGGTGCTGGTGAACAACCACACCACCCTGCACGCGCGCACCGAGTTCAGCGACGACGAGCGGCAGCGCCGCTGCCTGCTGCGCTGCTGGCTGAGCAGCGAATTCACCCGCGAACTGCCGGAAAGCTTCCTGCCGCTGTTCCACCAGGTAGCCGCCGGCAGCCTGCGCGGCGGCATCCGTCCCCTCGCCCAGGAGCCCCGCCCGTGAGCGACAACACCTTCAGCGTGCAACGCTTCCGCGCCCTGCCGACGGAAATCCACGTGATGCTCGTCGGTACGCTGCTGACCCGCGGCGCCTACTTCATGGTCTGGCCGTTCCTGGCATTGCTGCTGTGGCGCGAGTTCCGGCTGTCCGCCAGCGCCATCGGCCTGCTGCTGGCGCTGGCGACCGTCTGCGGCGCGCTCAGCGGCATCTACACCGGCTGGCTGTCGGATCGTTTCGGGCGCAAGCGCCTGATCTTCTTCGGCACCAGCCTCAGCGGGCTTTCCTTCGTGTTGCTGGGCTTCAGCGGCCAGCCGCTGTCCTACGGACTGGCGATCTCCGGGGTGAGCATCGGCTGCGCCCTGCTCGAATCGAGCTGCAAGGCGCTGATCGGCGACCGCGTCGAGGATCGCCGCTCGCGGGAACTGGCGCTCTACTGCCGGTACTTCCTGATCAACCTGGGCGCCGCCCTCGGCCCGCTGATCGGCCTGACCCTCGGCGTCGCCGCCCAGGCCGGCACCTTCCTGGTCACCGCGCTGGTCTACTTCTGCTACGGCCTGCTGCTCTGGCGCCTGCTGCACCACCTCGAACTTAAGCGGCGCAGCCTTGCCCCGCGATCCTCGACCGGGTTCCTCGAAGCCTGCCTGAGCATGGCCCGGCATCGCGCCTTCACCCTGCTGTTGCTGTGCAACATGCTGGCCGCGCTGATCTACGCCACCTTCGATTCGACCCTCGTGCAGTACCTCACCCGCAGCGGTCTGCCCGACGTGGTCAACAGCATCGCCCTGCTGGTGACCATCAACGCGCTGACCATAGTGGTCGCCCAGTTTCCCCTCCTCCGCCTGCTGGAAAACACCGGCACCGGCGGCCGCCTGATGCTCGGCATGCTGCTCATGCTCCTGGCCCAGCTAGGCTTCGCCTGGACCCCGGTGACCCTGTTCGCCGGCCTGGCGCTGGCCACGGTGGTGCTCAGCCTCGGCGAACTGATCGTGTTCCCGACCTTCAGCGTGGAGGTCGACCAACTGACCCCCGACGACTTGCGCGGCAGCTATTTCGGCGCGGCCAATCTCTACAGCCTCGGCACCGCGCTGGCACCGCTGTACGGCGGGATCATGCTCGACCATGCCGGCAGCCAGGCGCTGTACCTCGGCCTGGCCGCGCTGTGCGGGGTGATCATGCTGCTGCAGGTCGGCGCGGTCGGCCTGCGCCAGGCCGAGCGGGCCGGCGGATGAGCGGCGCGCTGCTGGTCTCGGGATTTTTCCTGCGCCGCTCCGCCTGGTCCGTGGAAGGCGCCGGCTGGCGAAGCTGCGACCATCTGCGCGACGCGCCCGGATGCGACCTGGCGCATTGGCTGGACCAGGCCGCCACCACGCTGGCCGGCGAGGAGCGGGTGATACTCTGCGGCCACAGCTTCGGCGGCTACCTGGCGCAATGCCTGGCGGCCCGCCTGGGCGAGCGCGCCGCGCACCTGTACCTGTTCAGCGCGCTGGTCAGCGAGGGCGGCGGCGCGCTGGAAAGCTACCAGGACAGCGGCCAGGACAATCTCCTCGGGCTATGCCGCCTCGACCCGCTCGGAGGGCGGGTCCGCCTGGAAGACCGCGCCGGCTTCCTCGAACTGCTCGGCGCCGAGGTGCCGACCAGCGCCAGCGAACCCGCGCAATTGCTGATCGACTCGCCACGGCAGACTCGTCCAGCCTGCCCGGTCACCTACGTGGTGGCGGCCGCCGACCGGCTCAGCCCGCCGTCGCTGCAACGTTCCTTCGCCCGTCGCCTGGACGCTCGGGTGCGGGAATACCCGGGCGGGCACCTCGCCGCACTGGCGGACCCGCGCTTCCTTCGCGCCCTGATCGAATCTAATAATTAGATAGATAAAGCCGAAAATAAGCACTTTTTTATCGTAACGATCTGACGGATGATGACCCCATCAACCGCCCGCCCCCTCGCGCAAACGAGCGGCGACGGGCCCAATGGAGATCCGATCATGATCGAACGTCGTCCCTTCGACCGTCTGGGCCATGCCGACCACGGCTGGCTGAACGCGCGTCATCATTTTTCCTTCGCCGACTACTATGACCCGGAGCGCGAGGACTGGGGCCGCCTGCGGGTCTGGAACGATGACGAGATCGCCGCCGGCAGCGGCTTCCCGCCGCACCCGCACCGCGACATGGAGATCATCACCTATGTCCGCGAAGGCGCGATCACCCACCAGGACAGCCTGGGCAACAAGGGCCGCACCGAGGCCGGCGACGTGCAGGTGATGAGCGCCGGCACCGGCATCGTCCATTCGGAGTACAACCTGGAAGCCGAGACCACCCGGATCTTCCAGATCTGGATCATCCCGGACCGCCGCGGCGACCAGCCGCGCTGGGGCTCCAAACCGTTCCCGAAGGCCGAGCGCGACGGTCGTTTCGTCACTCTCGCCAGCGGCGACGAGCAGGACAGCGAAGCGCTGCACATCCGCGCCGACGCCGAGGTCGCCGCGGTGACCCTGAAGGCCGGCCAGAGCGCCGAGTACGCCCTGGAAAACGGTCGCCGCGCCTACCTGGTGCCGGCCACCGGCAGCATCGAGGTCAACGGCGTGCGCGCCGAGGCCCGCGATGGCCTGGCGGTACGCGACGAACCGACCCTGAAGGTCACGGCCCTGGAAGACAGCGAAGTGCTGCTGGTGGAAGTGGCCTGACCCGACAGCCCCTCGCCCCCCCACGGGCGAGGGGCTGCTTTCGTTTCGCCCCAGCCCAGGGCCGCCTCTCTCGACGCAGCGGCGTTATCCGCCGCAACGCCTCCGGCCCTGCCGACTTGGTTCTTCCCAGCTTCACGCTTCGCGCTCACACTACCCGCAGAAGAATTCGAGAGGCTCCGCCATGCGTGAACTGCAACCCCTGCTGGAGAACCACGGGCTGCTCCTGCTGTTCCTCAACGTGCTCTGCGAACAGGCCGGGCTGCCGATCCCCGCCTACCCGGCGCTGATCGTCGCCGGCGCGCTGGCCATGCAGGGCGTCGGCGCGCCGCTGGGCGTGGTCCTGCTGGTGGTGGTGCTCGCCTGCCTGCTGGCGGACGTCGCCTGGTACCTGGCCGGGCGCCACTACGGCGGCTTCCTCCTGCGCAGCATCTGCAAGGTCTCGCTGTCCCAGGACAGTTGCATCCGCCAGAGCCAGAACATGTACCTGCGGGTCGGTCCGAGGGCGCTGCTGATGTCGAAGTTCCTGCCCGGCGCCAGTGCGTTGTCCACCACCCTGGCCGGCATGACCCGCACCCGCCTGCGCCGCTTCCTCGCCTACGACGCCGCCGGCTCGGCACTCTGGGCCGGTTCCGCGCTGCTGCTGGGGGTGATCTTCAGCGATGCGGTGGACCACCTGCTGGCCCTGCTCAGCGACTACGCGGCCATCGGCGCGCTGCTGATCGCCGGCGCCTTCGCCGCCTTCATCGCCTGGAAGCTCTGGCAGCGCCAGCGCCTGCTGTCGCGCAGCCGGCGGATTCCGCGAATCAGCGTGGAGGAACTGGAAAGCCTTCGCGAACAGGGGCAATTGCCGGTGATCCTCGATGTCCGCGCCCATCACGAAGACGAGCCGAGCGGCATTCCGGGAGCCATCCCGGTGGAACTGAACGTGTCGCTGAAGGACCTGCCCGGCGACCTCAGGGACGCCAGCATCGTCATCTATTGCGCCTGTCCCCACGAACTTTCCGCCGCGATGCTCGCCCAGCGCCTCAACGCCTCCGGCTTCACCCGCACCTGGGCGCTGGCCGGCGGCCTGGACGCCTGGCGCAAGGCCTACGGGCAGGTCGCGGCGAACGCCTGAGCGGTGCCCGCCGGGTTCAGACCAGGGCCTGCACCGCTGCGCCGCCGGCTTGCCGCTGCGACGCCGGCGAGGAGAACACCAGGTAGCCGTCCTCGACCTTGCCGTAGCGCAGCAGCGCCAGGTCGAGGACGTAGTTCTGGTAAAGCTTCCAGGGCATCCGGTCGCCCTGCTTGGGCATGCGCTCGGCGGCGCGCTGGATGTAGCCGGAGTCGAGGTTGAGGAAGGGCTCCTCGCGCACGTCGCCGGTGCTGTCGCGGGCGGTCACCTGGCGCATGCCGGTGGCGTCCATGTGATTGATCAGGCGGCAGAAGTATTCGCTGGAGAGGTCCGCCTTGAGCGTCCAGCTGGCGTTGGTATAGCCGACCACCGCCGCCAGGTTCGGCAGGTCGCGCAGCATGATGCCGCGATAGCCCATGCTCTGGTTGACCTGGAACGGCTTGCCGTCGACCGCCAGCTCGGCGCCGCCGAACATCACCAGGTCGAGGCCGGTGGCGGTGACGATGATGTCCGCCTCCAGCACCTCGCCGGTCTTCAGGCGAATGCCCCGCTCGACGAAGCGGTCGATGTGCTCGGTGACCACCGACGCCTTGCCCTTGCGCAGCACCTTGAACAGGTCGCCGTCCGGCACCGCGCAGACCCGCTCGTCCCACGGCTTGTAGCGCGGGCTGAAGTGACGCATGTCGAAGCGCTTGCCCAGTTGCAGGCTGGCCAGCTTGAGCAGGACCTTGCGGACCAGGCCGGGGAAGGTCCTGGCGAGCATGAAGAAGACCATCTGCATGGCCACGTTGCGCGCCCGCGCCTGGCGGTAGACCCAGGTTTCCGGAAGGAAGCGGCGAAGGAAATTGGAGATCGCGTCCTTCTGCGGCAGGGTGATCACGTAGGACGGCGAGCGCTGCAACATGGTGACGTGGGCGGCCTTGTCGGTCAGCGACGGCACCAGGGTCACGGCTGTCGCGCCGCTACCGATCACCACCACCTTCTTGCCGCTGTAGTCGAGGTCCTCGGGCCACAGCTGCGGATGGACGACCTGCCCGGCGAAGTCCTCGCGACCGACGAATTCCGGGGTATAGCCGGCCTCGTAGCGGTAGTAGCCGGTGCACATCAGCAGGAACTGCGCGGTCATGCGCAGCGGCTCGGGCTCGTCACCGCGCTGCACGTCGAGGTTCCAGCGCGCATTGGCGGAATCCCAGTCGGCCCTGAGCACCCGGTGGCGGTAGCGGATCTTCCGGTCGATGCCGTTCTCCCGCGCGGTCTCCTCGATGTAGCGGCGGATCGACGGACCGTCGGCGATGGCCTTGGGATCGCTCCATGGCTTGAAGTTGTAGCCGAGGGTGAACATGTCCGAGTCGGAACGGATGCCGGGGTAGCGGAACAGGTCCCAGGTACCGCCCATCGCCGCGCGCCCTTCGAGCAGGGCGAAGCTCTTGCCGGGGCAATGCTTCATCAGGTGGTAGGCGGCGCCGACGCCGGACAATCCGGCGCCGACGATGAGTACGTCCAGGTGTTCGACAGGCATAAGGTTCCTCGATCGGCGGAAGCGTCCAGCCGTCTGCTGGGCTGATGCCCTCCACCCTACAGAGGGGATGCCGCGCGGGTATCCCAACCTTCGTACTGCGATATCCGCAAAGTATGGACCCAGGCGTGGGAATCACCCATGCCGGCGTACCGGCATGGGTCGGGCGCTAGGACGCGCGGGAAGGTTTCTCCGGGGTCTCCGCCGCTACCGCGCCACGGTCTTCCAACTGGTCGGTCTGGAACAGCGTCTCCAGCTCGACCCGCGCCTCGCGAGCGCTTTTGATCAGCGCGTCGCGGTCGTTGTAGAACAGGTGCTGGGAGGCCAGGACCTCTTCGTCGTGCCGGCGGAAACGACGGATCCGCGCGTCCGCCTGTTCCTCGCTCAGACCCAGGCCGCAGAGCACCATGCGGCTCATCTCCAGGCTGGAGAAGAAGGTCTCGCGCACCGGCTCGACCCCGGCGTCGAGCAACAGGTGGACGTGCTGGCGGTTACGCGCGCGGGCGATGATCTTCAGGTGCGGATACAGCTTGCGCACGCGCTTGGCCGTCTCGATGTTGGTCTCCGGGTCATCGGTGGCGATGACGAAGAACTCGGCCTTCTCTACCTGGGCCGCGCGAAGGATCTCCGGGCGCATCGGGTCGCCGTAGAAGATCGGGATCGCGCCGAGGGTACGGGTCAGCTCGATGGTCTCCACCGAGGTGTCCAGGGCGATGAACGGCACGCGCTGGGCGCGCAGCACGCGAGCGACGATCTGGCCCATGCGGCCGACCCCGGCGATCACCACGCGCGGGGTGTCGTCGTTGTCGATGCGTTCCATTTCCGGCGGCGGCTTCGTCGCCTCCGGCTCCTTCGCCAGCAGGCGCGCGAGGCCGAGTACCAGCAACGGGGTCAGGGCCATCGACAGGGTGATGGAAAGCACCAGCAGGTTGTGCAGGTCGTTCTGGAACAGGCCCTGGTCGCGGGCCATCTTGAACACGACGAAGGCGAACTCGCCGCCGGCCGCCAGGACCACGCCCAGGCGCAGCGCCGAGGCCTTGTCGAGGCCGCCGGAAATGCGTCCGACGAAGTACAGCACCGGCGCCTTCAGGGCGATCAGCAGCACGGTCAGGCCGAGCACCATCCACGGCGACTTTAGCAGCAGGCTGATGTCCGCGCTCATCCCCACGCTGATGAAGAACAGGCCGAGCAACAGGCCCTTGAACGGCTCGATCTGCGCCTCCAGTTCGTGGCGGTACTCCGAGTCGGCCAGCAGCAGGCCGGCGAGGAAGGCACCGAGGGCCATGGACACACCGGCCAGCTCCATCAGCAGCGCGGTGCCCATCACCACCAGCAGCGCGGTGGCGGTGGACATGTCCTGCAGCTTGGTCTGGGCGACGATGCGGAACACCGGGCGCAGCAGGTAGCGGCCGCCGACCACCACCGCGGCGATGCTGCCGACCACCTTGAGGGTCTGGGTCAGTTCGCTGCCGCCGGCGTCGCTGTGCGCACCGCTGAGCAGCGGGATCATGGCGATCAGCGGGATCGCCGCGATGTCCTGGAACAGCAGGATGGCGAAGGCCAGGCGGCCATGGGGCTGGGTCAGTTCCTTGCGCTCGGCGAGTATCTGCAGGCCGAAGGCGGTGGACGACAGCGCCAGGCCCAGGCCGAGCACCACCGCGCTGTTCACCGGTTGGTCGAAGCCGACCAGGGCCACGGTGCCGATCACCACGCCGGTCAGCAGCACCTGCAGCAGGCCGACGCCGAACACCGACTTGCGCATCACCCACAGGCGCCGCGGCGACAGCTCCAGGCCGATGATGAACAGCAGCAGCACCACGCCCATCTCGGAGATCTGCGCGACGCTTTCCGGGTTGTCCACCAGGCCCAGCACGCTGGGACCGATCAGCACGCCGGCCAGCAGGTAGCCGAGCACCGCGCCCAGTTGCAGGCGCTTGGCCAGCGGCACCATGAACACCGCCGCGATCAGGAAGACCACGCCGGACTGGAGAAAACTGCTTCCGTGTTCCACGCTCAACTCCCGCTGGCGGCGCTGGCGCCGAACCGGTCGCGGATGGTGGCGATGGTCTCCACATCCATGGCGATATAGGCCTGCTTGACGAAGGCGTCGTAGGGCAGTTCGTCGCCCAGCGGCTGCAGGTAGCGGGTGCAGTAGGCGAAACGCACGAACAGCGAGCCGGGCTCCGGCTCCTCGATGGTCATGTCGAGGCTGCCGCCGGCCACCTCGGCGCTCGGCTTGATGCTGTAGTGGGCACTGTCCGGCGCCTTCAGCACGACTTCGTCCTCGACCACCAGACCCGGCAGGTACAGGCGCCGGTGCAGGCGGTCGCCGTCATCGACGAGGATCTCGAAACGCTCCAGGCCGACGACGAAATACTGTGGCTCGCGCGCACGGCAGACCAGGCCTTCCCAGAGTTGCAGCCGGTCGAGGACCGGCAGGTCGACAAGCGTCCGGTCGTTGACCTGGACCAGGTGTTCGAATTGCATGTGGCTCACTTCCTGTTCGGTGCATGCGATAGGCGAGTTCTGACCGGCGATGGGTGCAGAAAGTTTTCCCGCTGCCGGCGAATCGCCAGACCGCAGGTCCGCAACGATCGCCGACAGGCATTCGAGGACGCCGCCGGGGCACCCGGCGGCACATCGACCTCACTCGGCGTCGATCTTCCAGGGAATCGGCGGAGCGCTCAAGCGCGGCCCTTCCAGGGCGTCGAGCCGGCCGAAGCGGGCATCCCCCTCCTCCCAGGCCTTCTGCGCCCGGGCGATCTCACCCTTGCTGTGGCCGACGAAGTTCCACCACATGAAGATCTCCGCGCCGAACGGTGCGCCGCCCAGCAACAGCACCCGCGCGCCAGGATCGAGTTGCAGTTGCAGGCCGTCGCGGCCGTCGCCCAGGTAGGCCAGTTCGTTCACCGCGAAATGCTCGCCGCCCACTTCCAACCCGCCTTCCAGCGGCAGCAGGCCGTACTCGAAGTGCGGGTCGAGCGTCAGTTGCAGGGTCGAGCCATCGTCGCAGGCCAGGTCGGCGCCGAGCAGCGGCGAGTAAAGCCGGCACGGCGCCTGCCGCCCGTCCAGAGCGCCGGCCAGCAGGGTGAAGGTGACCCCCTGCTCCTGCCAGCGCGGCAGGTCGGGATGATGGTCGAAGGCCGGGGCGATGTCGCGCTGCTCGTAGGGCAGCACGATCCACAACTGCGCGGCGTGGGCGTGGCGCTCGTCGGGCAGCGACTCCTCGGTGTGGGCGATGCCATGGCCGGCGGTCATCAGGTTGACCTGGCCCGGACGGATCACCTGGACGTTGCCCAGGCTGTCGCGGTGCAACGCCTCGCCCTGGATCATCCAGGTGAAGGTCTGCAGGCCGATGTGCGGGTGCGGGCCCACGGCCAGGCCGCCGCCGGGTTCGAATTCGGCGGGACCGGCATGGTCGAGGAAGCACCAGGCACCGATCATCCGCCGCTGGCGCGACGGCATCAGCCGACTGACGGTGATCCCGCCGCCGATTTCCGCGGCACGCGCGGTGACTCGTTGCAGCAGGTGGTCGCGGCGCTCCGGACAGTCCCGCGAGGAGGACAGGTCGCAGCGCTCTTCGGTATTGCTCATGTTCAGGCTCTCCGGTGACGAGGCATTCAACCGCGCAGGCGGCGCACCCATAGCTGCAGGGCCTGCAACTGCTGCTGGATCAGCTCGCGCGCCTTGTCGTCGAGCAACCGGCCCTGGGCGTCGAAGGCGTTCTGCGCGCTGGAGATCATCACTTCCGGCTTGTTCAGCGGATGAACGTCGAGGAACACCAGCGTCTGGCGCAGGTGATACTGCGCCCGCGCGGTGCCGAAACGCCCGGCGCTGGCGCCGAGGATCGCCGCCGGCTTGCCGGAGAACGGCTGCTCCGGCGGCCGCGAGGCCCAGTCGATGGCATTCTTCAGCACCCCGGCCATCGAATAGTTGTATTCCGGGGTGGCGAACAGCAGCGCGTCCGCCGCGCGGATCTGCTCGCGGAAGCGTTCCACCGCGGGCGGGAAGCCGAGGGCGTAGACGTCCTCGTTGTACAGCGGGATGCCGGAGATGTCCGCCAATTCGATGCTCATGCCCGGCGGAACCAGACCGATCGCCTCCTGCAGCGCCGCGCTGTTGTAGGAGCCGCTGCGCAGGCTGCCGGAAATGCCCAATACCTTGATGTCGTCGCTCATGCCGTGCTCCTCGATGTGTGTGCGGGGTTCAGTCGCGCAGTTGGCTGCTGACGCTGACCTCTCCGGAGAGTACACGATGGATCGGGCAGGCATTGGCGATCTCCAGCAGACGCTGGCGTTGCTCGGCGTCGAGATCGCCGGCCAGGCGGATGTCGCGGCGGATATGGGTGAAAGGCTCCGGCTTGGTGCGTTCCTCGACGATGTCCAGTTGCACGTCGATGCCTTCCAGCGGCCACTCCTTGCGCTGCGCGTACATCGCCACGGTGATCGCCGTGCAGGCGCCCAGCGCCGAGAGCAGGATCTCGTGCGGCGAGGGACCGCTGTCGCCGCCGCCGAGGGCGGCCGGCACGTCGCTCAGCCACTGGTGGCTGTCGTCGCCGAGGGTCACGCGGTAAGGGGTGGTGCCGAGGGAAGCGTTGACGACCTGGGTAGCCATGGGGTTTCTCCTGTGCATGGGGGGCGTGCCGGAACCTCGGGTTCCGGCGAAGCGGCGTTCCGATGAAAACACCTGGACGGAAAACGACACAAGGCACCCGATGGCCGGAGTGCCTTGTGTCCGGGACAGCGGCGAAGCCGGCTTACTTCTTCGTGCCGAAGCTCTGGATCAGGTTGGCGTACGCCGGCAGGTGGCCGCCGAGGATGGCGCCGAAGCCTTCGATGTCGTTGCGCCAGTCGCGGTGCAGTTCGCAGCCGACGCTGAACCAGTTCATCAGTTGCGCGCCGGCGGCGGTCATGCGCGCCCAGGCGGCGTCGCGCACCACCGGGTTGAAGGTGCCGGAGGCGTCGGTGACGACGAATACGTCAAACCCTTCCTCCAGCGCCGAGAGGGTCGGGAAGGCTACGCAGACATCGGTCACCACGCCGGCGATGATCAGTTGCTTCTTGCCGGTGGCCTTGACCGCCTTGACGAAGTCCTCGTTGTCCCAGGCGTTGATGTTGCCGGGGCGGGCGATGTACGGGGCCTGCGGGAACATTTCCTTGAGTTCCGGCACCAGCGGGCCGTTGGGGCCGTCCTCGAAGCTGGTGGTGAGGATGGTCGGCAGGTTGAAGAACCTGGCGATGTCGGCCAATGCCAGGACGTTGTTCTTGAACTCGTCCGGGCTGAAATCGCGGACCAGGGAGAGCAGGCCTGCCTGGTGGTCGACGAACAGCACCGCCGCATCGTTCTTGTCGAGTCGCTTGTAGGTGAAGGACATGGTGTTTCTCCGGTCTCGGGCGGCGTCCGTCGCCGCGCGGTGTGAAACGAAGCGCCTCCTGGGAGGCATGCATGGGCGGTCTCGGGAGCGCACGCCGCCCATCAAGAGTAGTGACAGCGACAGCGATTTACCGCCCGGCAAAATGCGAAAACGGTGTTCTCGATACCAGAACAATGCCATTCCCCGGGCGCGCTACGCTTGCCCTGCCATTGCCGTTCCTGCACGTTCGACGCGCGCGTCCCCTTACCAGGAGTTCTCCCGCATGCGACAGTCTGCCTCCCGATTGTTTCGAGATTCGCCATGAGCCTGCGCCTTGAAGACATACAGGCCTTCCTCAACGTGGTCGAGCTGGGCAGCATCAGCGCCGCCGCCGAACGCATGAGCCTGTCCAAGTCCGTGATCAGCAAACGCGTCAGCGACCTGGAGCGCCACCTCGGCGTGCGCCTGCTCTACCGCTCGACGCGCAACGTCGAGCCGACCGAGGCCGGCGGCTTCTTCTACAAGTCGGCCAAGGCCTCGCTGCAGGACCTGAACAACGCCGCGGAAAGCGTGGCCCTGCGCGAGAACGACCTGTGCGGGGAATTGCGGGTGATGGCGCCGATGAGCTTCGGCACGCTCTGGCTGGGGCCGCTGGTGATGGAATTCATGGCGCGCAACCCGCGCCTGGAAGTGGTCCTGCAACTGGACGACCGGATCGTCGACTTCGAGAAGGAAGGCTACGACCTGGCGATCCGCATCACCCGCCTGCAGGACAGCTCGCTGATCGCCCGCCAACTGGGCACCAGCCGCCGGGTAGTGTGTTGCAGCCCGGAATACCTGGAACGGCACGGCCCGCTGCAACGTATCGAAGACATCCTCTGCCATCCCTGCATCGGCTACAGCCACAACACCCCGTCGCAGCTATGGAGCTTCGAGCCGCGGGTGGCCGGCGAGCCGGCGCGGATGATCACCCCGCGCGGACGCTTCAACACCAACAACGGCCAGACCATGCGCGACGCCGCGGTGCGTGGCCTGGGCCTGGCGATGCTGCCGCTGTTCATCGCCGCCGAAGACCTGGCCGCCGGCCGGCTGGTCGAGGCCCTGCCCCAGGAGCGGCCGCTGGACGACCTGATCTACGCCATGTATTCGCGAGCGGCGACCCTCTCGCCGAAGGTGAAGCTGTTCGTCCAGTTTCTCCAGCAGGCCCTGGGCAGCCCGCCGTGGGGCGTGCGCTGAGCCTCGCTCAGCGCTTGCGGCAGACGCTCAGCCCGTCGCCGATCGGCAGCAGCGAGTAGTCCACCCGCGCGTCGTTCTTCAGCGCCAGGTTGAGCTGCTGGATGCCGCGGGTATCCGCACTCTTCGGCTGCGCTTCGAGTACCCGGCCGCTCCACAGCACGTTGTCGAAAAGCACCAGCCCACCCTGGCGCACCAGCGCCAGCGCGGCCTCCAGGTATTCGGGGTAGTTGGCCTTGTCGGCGTCGATGAAGGCCAGGTCGAATTGCCCGGCCAGACCTTCGTCGAGCAACGCACGCAGGGTTTCCAGGGCGGGCCCGAGGCGCAGCTCGATGCGCTCCTCGACAGCGGCTTCGCGCCAGTAGCGGCGCGCGGTGAGATGGTAGTCGCCGGGCAGGTCGCAACAGGTAAGGCGCCCCTGCTCGCCAAGGGCGGTAGCCATGCACAGGGCGCTGTAGCCGGTGAAGGTGCCGACCTCCAGCGCCCGCCGCGCGCCGATCAGGGTCAGCAGCAAGGCGATGAACTGGCCCTGTTCGGGGGCGATCTGCCAGCGCGCGTTGGGCAGCTTCGCGGTTTCCTCGCGCAGGCGGGTCATCAGCGGGGTTTCCCGCAGCGAAACGTCCAGCAGGTAGCGGTAGAGGTTATCGTCGAGGTTGAGGGTGCGGGTGGTCATCGGCCCTGACCTCCCCGCCTCAGGGCATCCGCGCCAAGGGCGACGGCGCGACCAGCACGCGCTTGGCGTCCAGGTACGCGCGTTGCCAGTAGCTGTTCTGCAGGCTGTCCAGGCGCACCGTGCCGCCGGTGCGCGGCGCATGCACGAAGCGACCCTCGCCGACGTAGATGCCGGCATGGCTCACGGTGCGTCCACCGGAGGTGGCGAAGAACACCAGGTCGCCGGTCTGCAGGGCCTGCACCGGCACGCTGGGCGCGCGCATGGAAATCATCTCGCGGGTCGAGCGCGGCAGCTTGATGCCAGTCATGTCGCGGTAGACGAAGTTGATCAGGCCGCTGCAATCGAAGCCCGAATCGGGCGTGTTGCCGCCCCAGCGGTAGGGCGTGCCGACCAGGCCGAGGGCACGGAACAGCACATCGTCGGCGGCGGGCGAGAAATTCGTCGCCGGACGGAATACGACCTGTTTGGCGGGCGCGGGGGGCGGCGCTTTGCTGGCGCAGGCGGTAAGCAGCGCAGCAAAGGCGAGGATCGAGAATCGGGCCAGTGCATGCATAGTGGAAGCCTTCCTGGTGAGGAATGCTTCCACTTTGCTACGACAAGGAGTTAAACGCAATACTTAAAGTAAAACTTTAAGTTTAGCGCTTGCTCGTCAGGGCGTCCTTGTAGCCGGGTTCGAGCACCCGCTTGGCTTCCATGTAGCTCAGGCTCCAGTAGCTGGAGTCCAGGCTGTCCACCCGCACCCCGCCGCCGCGACGGCTGGCGGAATGGATGAACTGGCCATCGCCGATGTAGATGCCGGCGTGGCTGACGCGGCCACGGCCACGGTTGTTGAAGAACAGCAGGTCGCCGGGCTGCAACTCGTCCTTGGAGACCAGCGGCACGTCCATATCGATGAGTTCGCGGGTGGAGCGCGGCAGCTTGATGCCGGCCTCCTCGCGGAACAGGTAGCCGACGAAGCCGCTGCAATCGAAGCCTTTCGCCGTCGTACCGCCGAAACGGTACGGCGTACCGATCAGTTCGAAAGCGCGCTCGAGGATGCTGGACGCCAGCGCAGGCGTACCAGCCGATGAATTGTCCGCCCCTTCGTCCTCAACATCCTGCCAAGCGATCGCGTCGCGTTCGACGTCGATGCTGCTCTTGGCTGCGGTCGGCTCTTTGGCGACCTGCGGCTCCGGCGAATGGCTGGCGCAAGCGGCCAGCAGCAGAACGAAACTCATGGGCACGAGGGGTGCTAAGCGTTTAAGCATGGGCACGACCGTGTCTCATTAGTTTTACTAGCGGGCTAATTTGCCTTCTCGATCAATCCTATGCAAGTTTTTTATCGATAAATGTGACTTACCACCTGCGGCATGATGTCTAAGGCTCGTCCTGTCATTTTCACATCGACCCGCTCGCTGAGGTCGGTCACGCCAGGATTCACCTCCGCGGTGAAGCCTCCCGCCTGCCGCGTGCGCAGCACCGGTTCGACGATATAGGGGAAGCTCGCGGTGGTTCCCACCACCAGCACCGCATCGAAGCCTTTGCGCAATTCGCGGTACAGGGTATCGATCGCCTCTTCCGGCAACATTTCCTCGAACAGCACCACCGGCGGCCGCAGCACCCCACCGCAAGCGGCGCAGCGCGGCGGCAACTGGCCGTGCAGATGCTCCTCCAGGCCGCCGCTCTCGGCACCGCAGGACTGGCAGTAGAGCGGCGCCAGTTCGCCATGGATCTCGATCAGCCGCTCGGGCGGCGAGCCGGCCTGGCGATGGAAGCCGTCGATGTTCTGGGTCAGCACCCAGCATTCCGGTTTGTGCTTCTGCAACTCGGCGATGGCTTCGTGGCCGGCGTTGGGTCGGGCCGCCAGGCAAGCCTTGCCAAGTTCCGCGAGGTACTTCCAGCACAGCGCCGGATCGCGCCGCAGCATCGGTCCGGAAAGTGCCGCCTCGATCGGCAGGCCCTCTTCCGTGCGACCGTTGTAGAGACCGCCGAGGCCGCGATAGGTGGGCATACCGGAGTCCGCGGAGAGGCCGGCGCCGGTGATGACCAGGATGCGTTCGGCGCGCCGCAGGGCCTGGGCGACGGTGGCGATCGGGCTGTGGCTGTCCATGGTTGGCTCCTGTCAGGCTGGCGGATCGAGGGAAGCCGGCAAGCCGAGCCGGCGCATGCGCCCGAGCAGGGTCGTGCGCGGAATCCGCAACCGGGCGGCGGCCCGGGAGAGATTGCCGCGCGCCTGGCGCAAGGCGTCTTCTATCAGGTTGCGCTCCTGTTGCGCCAGCGCCTCGCGCAGGCCTCCGACCGCCGCGCTGTTCATCGAGCGCGCGGCCTCGCCGCCCATGGCCTCGGCGCCGTCGTCGGCGAACGCCACCTCATCCAGCAGTGCGCCGCCCTCCCCGTGCAGCAACAGGCTGCGTCGGATCACGTTTTCCAGTTGCCGGACGTTGCCCGGCCAGTCGCAGGCCAGCAACTGCGCCAGCGCCCGTTCGCCAAGGGCGGTGACACGTGGGTTGAGGCTGCGCGCATCGCGACGGACGAACGCCCGTGCCAGCAGTTCCACATCGCCGGGGCGCTCGCGCAGCGGCGGGATGTACAGGCTGCCCACGTCCAGGCGGTAGTACAGGTCCTCGCGCAGGCGTCCCTCGGCGATCGCCTGGCGCGGCGGCTGGTTGCTCGCCGCGATCAGGCGTACGTCGGCCCGCTGCGGGCTCAGGCTGCCCAGAGGCAGGTAGCTGCCGTCCTGCAGGACCCGCAGCAGCTTGCTCTGCATGGCCATCGGCATGGAATTGATCTCGTCGAGGAACAAGCTGCCGCCCTGCGCCAGGGCGAACATGCCCTTGCGGTTCTCGGCGCCGGTGAAAGCGCCGCGGGTGGTGCCGAACAGGGTACTTTCCAGCAGCGTCTCGGGAATCGCCGCGCAGTTCAGGCTGATCATCGGACCGCTGCGTCGCGGGCTCAGGGCATGGGCGCGACGGGCGAACAGTTCCTTGCCGGTGCCGGTCTCGCCATGGATCAGCAGCGGCAGGTCGGTGGCCGCGAAAACGTCCAGGCGCTGCAACTGCCGCAGCAGGCTCGGCGCCACGCTCAGGATGTTCGGGCAATCCGCCAGGCCTGCGGCCTCTTCGGTCTCGGCGACGACTTCGCCGAGCTCCATCGCGCCGAGCAGGCAACCGTCGCGCCCGCGCAGCGGGATCGCCCGGTGGCGATACTGCAACAGCTCGCCGCCGGCCCCCACGTAGGCCTGCAGCGTATCGATCGACGGCCGCCCTTCGGCCAGGCAACGCAACAGCGTGCTTTGCTCGGCCGCCAGCCAGGGAGCGCTCTGCAACAGGTGCATGCCCAACGCCCGCTGCGGGTCGAGACCATCGAGCAGGCCGCTGGCACGGTTGTAGTAGACGAAGCGACCGGAGGGGTCGACCACCGTGACCGGTTGCCGCAGGCCGTCGAAAATCGGCGCCAGGCAGTCCACCAACCAGGCCAGTTCACCGCTTCGCGTGGAAATCGTCGGCTCCTCGACAAGCGCCATGCTCTCCCCCTCGGTTTTCCGGATGTCGAAATCTCGTCAGTTGTCCCATCTTCGACGCAGCGCGACCGAGCATCCTTGGCGTGGATCAACCAAGTCCTCGGAAAACCAGGAAAATCCTCCGATTTATCAAGGATTTCCAAGGCAATTCCCGGGCGTTGGCTGGCGCGTGGCTTGCAACGACCTCGTCGTCCCCACACGAGGAAAATCGTTATGTTCAAGCACATCATCGCTCGCACGCCCGCCCGCAGCCTGGTCGACGGCCTGACCTCCAGCCACCTCGGCAAGCCGGACTACGCCAAGGCCCTGGAGCAGCACAACGCCTACATCCGCGCCTTGCAGACTTGCGACGTGGACATCACCCTGCTGCCGCCGGACGAACGCTTCCCCGACTCGGTGTTCGTCGAGGACCCGGTGCTCTGCACCTCGCGCTGCGCCATCATCACCCGCCCCGGCGCCGAATCGCGGCGCGGCGAGACCGAGATCATCGAGGAAACCGTGCAGCGCTTCTATCCGGGCAAGGTCGAGCGCATCGAGGCACCCGGCACGGTGGAAGCCGGCGACATCATGATGGTCGGCGACCACTTCTACATCGGCGAATCGGCCCGCACCAACGCCGAGGGCGCCCGGCAGATGATCGCGATCCTGGAGAAACATGGCCTCAGCGGCTCGGTGGTGCGCCTGGAAAAGGTCCTGCACCTGAAGACCGGGCTCGCCTACCTGGAACACAACAACCTGCTGGCCGCCGGCGAGTTCGTCAGCAAGCCGGAGTTCCAGGACTTCAACATCATCGAGATCCCCGAAGAGGAGTCCTACGCAGCCAACTGCATCTGGGTCAACGAAAGGGTGATCATGCCCGCCGGCTATCCCCGGACCCGCGAGAAGATCGCCCGCCTCGGCTACCGGGTGATCGAGGTGGACACCTCCGAATACCGCAAGATCGACGGCGGCGTCAGTTGCATGTCACTGCGCTTCTGAACCATGCCGCGGCGGACCGACCCGCCGCCTCCCGCCGTCGCACCCCGGCGCAGGCTCCGCCTGCGCCTGGCGCGACATACCGGATGCAGTTTCGGAGGTGCCACATGGCCGATTCGGACAAGGGAAAACTGGGGCTGCCGGCGCTGACCGCGCTGGTGGTGGGCGGCATCATCGGCAGCGGCATCTTCAGCCTGCCGCAGAACATGGCCGAAGGCGCAGGCGCCGGCGCGATCCTGATCGCCTGGGCGATCACCTTCGTCGGCATGCTGACCCTGACGCGGATATTCCAGTGGCTGTCGACCACCCGCCCCGAACTGGACGACGGCGTCTACGGCTACGCCCGCGAAGGCTTCGGCGAATACCTGGGGTTCAATGCCGCCTGGGGCTACTGGATTTCCGCCTGGGTCGGCAACGCCGGCTACCTGGTGGTGCTGTTCAGCGCCCTCGGCTCATTCGGCGCGCTGGCCTTCTTCGGCGACGGAACCACCTGGCCGGCGCTGCTCGGCGAATTGACGGTGCTCTGGCTGATGCATGCCTTCGTCCTCCACGGCGTGCACAACGCGGCGATCACCAACGCTATCGTAACCCTCGCCAAGGTGGTGCCGATCGCCCTGTTCATCCTCTGCGTAGCCCTGGCCTTCCGCATCGAGACCTTTCACCTGGACTTCTGGGGCAGCCCGGCACTGGGCAGCGTCACCCGCCAGGTGGAAACCACCATGCTCTACACCGTCTGGGTATTCCTCGGCATCGAGAGCGCCACGGTCTATGCCAGCCACGCGCGGCACGCGGCCGATGTCAGCCGCGCAACCCTGCTCGGCTTCGTGGTCACCCTGCTGTTGCTGGTCTGCGTCTCGGTGCTGTCGCTGGGCGTGGTGCCGCAGCACGAACTGGCGCAGATGAAGAACCCCTCGATGGCCCAGGTGATGGCCGCGGCGGTGGGCCCCTGGGGCGCCACGCTGATCAACGTCGGGCTGATCGTTTCGGTCGGCGGCGCGCTGCTGGCCTGGACCATGCTCGCGGTGGAAATGCTCTACCTGGCCAGCCGTGGCCCAACGCACACCGCGCCGGCACTGTTCGGCCGCACCAATGCGGTGGAAACCCCAGCGCCGGCACTGTGGCTGACCAGCACGCTGATCTCTGCGCTGCTGCTGGTGGCCTTCCTCAACGCCTCGGGCTACAACGCGCTGATCCAGTTGGCCACCTCGATGGCGCTGATCCCCTACCTGCTCTGCGCCGGCTTCTGCCTGAAGCTGGTGGCGCGCCGCCCGCACTCGGGCGCGATGCTGGCGCTGGCGCTGTTGGGGACGCTCTACGGGGTCTGGCTGATCTACGCCGCCGGGCTGAAATACCTGCTGCTGTCGATGATCCTCTACGCGCCAGGCCTCGGCTTCTTCCTGCATGCCCGTCGCCAGCGCGGCCTGCCGGCGTTCGGCAATCGCGCCGAAGGCAGCGTCGCGGCGCTGGTGCTGGTCCTCGCGCTGGCGGCGCTGTGGATGATCGGCAGCGGTCGGCTGAGCCTCTAGCTCAATGATTGACCGTATGCGCCAGCATCACCGACAGCTGGCACAGCGGCCGGCCGCTCTCCTCGCGCCACTGGTTGAAGGCTCCCTGGACGGCCGCCAGGTCCTTGAGGCTGGTGGGCGGCTTGTCGATGATTTCCTGGGCCTTCAGCGCGGCGACCATGTCGTCGCTGGGAATGAAGGTGTCCTTGCCGGCCATCCGCAGGAAACGCGGCGCCGACAAGCCGCCGAGCTGGTTGCCGCGCTTGGACAGCAGCTTCCACAGGCCGACGATGTCGGTTTCCGGCCAATCCGCGAGGAAGTTGCCGAAGCTGCCATGCTCGCGGGCCAGGTCGAGCACCATCTGCGCATTGCGCGGCACGCTCTTGAGCTTGCCCAGGTGGCGGATCAGGCGGGCGTCCTGCATCAGCCGCTCGAGATGCTCGGCGCTCATGAGCACGACCTTCTGCGGATCGAAGCCGAAGAACACTTCCTCGAAGGCTGGCCACTTGGCGTCCACCAGGCTGTGCTTGAGGCCGGCGCGGAAGATCCGCAGGCTGATCAGCGACAGGTAGCGGTCGTCACCCAGCGCGCGCAGCTCGGCGGCGCTCTTCGGCTGCGGCAGGCGCGCTTCCAGCGCCTCCCTGGAGCCGAAGCGGTTCAGGCAGTATTCGTACATCCAGGCGTAGTCGCGCATCGGGAATCCTTGCAGACCGGAGAGAAGAACTGACCCGCGGCGCGGCTCAGAGGTTCATCACGTCGAGGAAGCGCGGCGTGGCGTTCTCGTCGATGCGCAGGTTGGCGAAGTCGAACAGGTTGCGGTCGGCCAGTTGCGACGGCACCACGTTCTGCAGGGCGCGGAACATGATCTCGGTACGCCCCGGCGACTTGCGTTCCCATTCCAGCAGCATTTCCTTGACCACCTGGCGCTGCAGGTTCTCCTGCGAACCGCAGAGGTTGCAGGGGATGATCGGGAACTCCTTGAGCTGGGAATAGGCCTCGATGTCCTTCTCGCTGCAATAGGCCAGCGGCCGGATCACCACGTTGCGCCCGTCGTCGGCCAGCAGCTTCGGCGGCATGGCCTTCAGGGTGCCGCCGTAGAACATGTTGAGGAAGAAGGTCTCGAGGATGTCGTCGCGATGGTGACCGAGGGCCATCTTGGTCGCGCCGATCTCGTCGGCGAAGGTGTACAGCGTGCCGCGGCGCAGGCGCGAGCACAGCGAGCAGGTGGTCTTGCCTTCCGGGATCTTCTCCTTGACCACCGAGTAGGTGTCCTTCTCGACGATGTGGTACTCGACGCCGATCGACTTCAGGTACTCCGGTAGGACGTGCTCGGGAAAACCGGGCTGCTTCTGGTCCATGTTCACCGCGACGATCTCGAAGCGGATCGGCGCGACCTTCTGCAGGTAGAGCAGGATGTCGAGCATGGTGTAGCTGTCCTTGCCGCCGGACAGGCAGACCATGACCTTGTCGCCATCCTCGATCATGTTGAAGTCGGTGATGGCCTCGCCGGCCAGGCGGCGCAGGCGCTTCTGCAGTTTGTTCTGATTGACCGAAAGGGTGCCCATGGTGCTCTGGAATCCGGGTGTTCGAGGAGAAAAGCTGGCTATTTTACGCACAAAGCGACGCCGACCCCAGCCCCTCCCGACGCCCGATGCTAGTCTTGCCCCATGACTCCCGACCTCGACCACCGCCTCGACCTCGCCGGGCAGATCCTCTGCCTGCTGCGCGAGCATCCCGAGGGGCTTTCCGAATACCAGCTGATCCAGCTGCTGAAGGCCCGCCATTCGACGCATATCCCCCATCGCGAACTGGCCGACAAGCTGGTGCTGTTCCGCACCCATTTCCTCCTGTTCAACGCGCTCTACCACCTGCGCGACCACCTCTGGGCCGAGCGCGAGGCGCACCTGGAGATCAGCCCGCTGAGCCTGCGCCTGCATCCTTACGTGGATGGCACGCAGGCGCTGGAACAGGGCGATCCGCTGCGCGACTACTACCTCGACCTGCGTCACCTGGGGGAGACCAGCGAGGCCGACGTCGAGCGGTTGCTGCAGAGTTTCTGGACGCGCATGCAGGGCAGCGAGGAGAAGGCCGCCGCCCTCGCCCTGTTCGAGCTGGAAGGCGCGGTCGACTATCCCGCCATCAAGCTGCGCTACCGGCAACTGGTCAGCCAGCACCATCCCGACCGCGGCGGCAGCACCGCGCGCCTGCAATCGATCAACAAGGCGATGGAAATACTGCAACGCTATTACAGCCGGCCGTGAAGCTTCGATTTGCTCTAACCCCGCGAGCGACGCGGGGTCGGGCCGTTCCTATACTGCGACATAAGGTCGCATAGGTCGGCCGAGCACCGGGTGGCGCTGTCCATGCGCGCCCGGCGCTTCGCTGGGGGGCGACCACATAAGAACGAGGAGGAAACGGCATGATCCATCATGTATGGGGGCTCTTCACCCATCCCGATCAGGAATGGCAGGAAATCCGTGGCGAAGAAGAAAGCATCAGCCACATGTACCTGACCCACATCCTGATCCTGGCTGCCATTCCGGCGATTTCCGCCTATATCGGCACGACCCAGGTCGGCTGGGTGGTCGGCGGCGGCGATCCGGTCAAGCTGACCCAGGCCAGCGCGTTGCAGATGACGGTCCTCACCTACCTGGCGATGCTCGCCGGGGTGGCGGTGATGGGCGCGTTCATCCACTGGATGGCGCGGACCTACGACGCCAACCCGAGCCTGACCCAGTGCATCGTGTTCGCCGCCTACAACGCCACGCCGCTGTTCATCGCCGGGCTGGCGGCGCTGTATCCGCACCTCTGGCTGGGAATGATCGTCGGGGTGGCGGCGATCAGCTACACGGTCTACCTGCTCTACGTGGGGATTCCCACCTTCATGAACATCCACAAGGACGAAGGCTTCCTGTTCTCCAGCTCGGTGCTGGCGGTGGGCCTGGTGGTGCTGGTGGCGATGATCGCCCTGTCGGTGATCCTCTGGGGCAGCGGGGTCGGCCCGGAATACACCAGCTGACGTCCAGCGAACGCATCGTACGACCGGGCCGCGGGCAACCGCCGCCCGGTTTTTTCTTGCCCGCCGCCGCGCTTGCCTGATCCTGCACCCCGGACGAGCGGTCGTCCCGACGCCTGCGCCCGCCCTCCTGTCTCCGGCATAATCGCCCGCTGCTGGAGTCTTCCCGAATGCCCGAACACCTCAACGCCCGCGTCGAGGCCTGCTATCGGCAGGCCGAACACTTCTTCCAACGCAGCTTCCCCCGCCCGACCGTCAGCTTCCGCCTGCGCGGCCAGAAAGCCGGGGTCGCCCACCTCGACGAGAACCTGCTGCGCTTCAATCCCCAGCTGTACCGCGAGAATCGCGAGCACTTCCTGGAACAGACCGTGGCCCACGAAGTCGCGCACCTGATCGCGCACCAGTTGTTCGGCCCGCGCATCCGCCCCCACGGCGAGGAGTGGCAGTTGATCATGCGCGGCATCTACGGCCTGCCGCCGGACCGCTGCCACACCTACGCGGTCAAGCGCCGCGCCACCACCCGCTACCTGTACCGCTGCCATTGCCCGGAGCACAACGACTTCCCGTTCTCCCCGCAACGCCACACCCTGGTGGCCAAGGGGCGCCGCTACTACTGCCGGCGCTGCAAGGCGACCCTGGTGTTCACCGGCGAAGTGCTCCGCGAGTGATTCAGGCGATGGCCCCGGCCGCCTTCAGCTCGGCGATCCGTTCGGCGGAGTAGCCCAGGCCTTCGAGCACCGCCACGGTGTCGGCACCGAGCGCCGCGCCGATGTGGCGAGGCGCCGGCAGGCCGGCGGAAAACTTGATCGGACAGGCCATCTGCGCCTGGCTGCCGCCGTCCGCCAGCGGCACCTGGGCAACCAGCCCGCGCGCCTGCAACTGCGGGTGTTCCAGCGCCTCGGAGAGCGGCAGCAGCGGCTCCACGCAGGCATCCAGGGCGGCAAACACCGCCTGCCATTCGGCGAAGTCGCGTTTCTCGAACTCCATCTCGATCTCGCGCTTCAGCGCCCGCTGCTCTTCCGGCTTCGGCGACAGGCCGCGGGCGGCCAGTTCCGGGCGGCCGATGGCGGCACAGAATTGCTGCATGAACTGCGGTTCCAGGCTGCCCACCGAGAACCAGCGGCCATCGCGGGTGCGGTAGTAGTCGTAGAAGCTGCCGCCGTTCAGCGCCAGCGCCTCCATCTCCGGCTCGACCCCGGCCGCGAGATAGCCGGCGCCGGCCATGCCGTTCAGGCTGAAGGCGCAGTCGGTCATGCTGATGTCGACGAACTGCCCCTCGCCGGTCTGCTGCCGGTGGATGACCGCCGCCAGCAGGCCCATCACGCCATGCAACGAACCACCGGCGAGGTCCGCCAGTTGCACCCCCAGCGGCAACGGGCCACGCTCGCGGCGCCCGGTGTAGCTGGCGACGCCGGCCAGCGCCAGGTAGTTGATGTCATGCCCGGCGCGCTCGCGGTACGGCCCGGTCTGGCCGTAGCCGGTGATGGCCACGTAGATCAGCCGCGGGTTCGCCGCCTTCAGCGCCTCGTAGCCGACGCCGAGCTTGTCCATCACCCCCGGACGGAACTGTTCGAGGACGATGTCGTATTCGCGTACCAGCTCCAGCACCACCTCGCGTGCGCCCTGCCGCTTCAGGTCGAGGCCGATGGAACGCTTGTTGCGGTTCAGGTAGGCATGGCTGGCCGAGGTGCCATCGACGTGCGGCGGCAGCACCCGCACCAGGTCCATGCGCCCGGGCGACTCCACGCGCAGCACGTCGGCCCCCATGTCGGCCAGCAGCAGCGAGGCGAACGGCCCCGGCAACAGGGTCGAGAAATCCAGCACTTTCAACGATGACAACGGGCCTTTCATGCTCCCTCCTCTGGGTCGCCGGGCATTGGTCGGAATCGCCTGCCGAGCAGCCTATCCACCCGCCGCGCGGCGCGACATGGCCGTGGCGTCAGAGCTTCATGCCGCGGCTGATGATCTCTTTCATGATCTCCGAGGTACCGGCGAAGATCCGCTGGATGCGGGCGTTGGCGTACATCCTGCAAATCGGATACTCCCACATGTAGCCCCAGCCGCCATGCAGTTGCACGCCTTCGTCGACCACCTTGCCCAGCAGCTCGGTGGTGAACAGCTTGGCTTCGGCGGCGACCTCGGGGGACAGCTTCTTCTGGTTGTGGTCCATCACGCAGCGGTCGGTGAAGACCTGCGCCACGTCGATCTGGGTACGCATTTCGGCGAGCTTGAAGCGGGTGTTCTGGAAGTGCGCCACCGGCCGGCCGAAGGCCTGGCGCTCCTTCACGTAGTCGATGGTCGCCTGCAACGCCGCCTCGGCCCCGGCCACCGCGCCGCAGGCGTTGGTCAGGCGCTCCTGGGCGAGCATGTTCATCAGGTAGAAGAAGCCGCCCTTGGCGTCGCCCAGCAGGTTTTCCTTCGGCACCCGCACATTGTTGAAGAACAGCTCGGCGGTGTCCTGGCTCTTCATGCCGAGCTTCTTCAGGTTGCGCCCGCGCTCGAAGCCTTGCATGCCGCGCTCCACCAGGAACAGGCCCATGGCGTGCTTGTTCGCCGGATCGGTCTTCGCCGCGACGATCACCAGGTCGGCCAGCAGGCCGTTGGAGATGAACACCTTGGAGCCGTTGAGCAGCCAGTGGTCGCCCTTGTCCACCGCGGTGCTGCGCATGCCGGCCAGGTCGGAGCCGGCGGACGGCTCGGTCATGGCCACGGCGAGGATGGTCTCGCCACGGACGATCCCCGGCAACAGGCGGGCCTTCTGCTCGGCGCTACCGTATTCGGCGATGTACGGCCCGCACAACGCCGAGTGCAGCGGGATCATGAAGCCCGGTTCGTTGATCCGCGCCAGCTCCTCGCACATGATCTGCTCGTAGCGGAAGTCCTTGAGCCCGGCGCCACCGTACTCCTCGTCCGCCCAGGGCAGCAGGAAGCCCATCTCCCCCGCCTTCCTCCAGACAGCGCGGTCGACCACCCCGGCCTCTTCCCAGGCGTCCTGGTGCGGCACCACCTCTTTGTCGAGAAAGGCGCGGAAGGCATCGCGGAACAGGTTGTGTTCGGTCTCGAAGATCTGCCGTTGCATGTACGGGGACTCCCTGCGGTCAGTGGTTCCGCAGGGTAGGCGGCGCCGGCCGGCGCCCTCAATGACGCGAGCGCTCAGGCTCGGTTGACCGAATCGGTCAGCTACCAGTCCATGCTCGCCGGCTGCACGCCCGGGTGGGACGGGAACAGCGGCAGCACCTCCTCGGCCAGTTCCTGGATGACTTCCGCTGCCGGCCTGGCGGAGAACTGGATGCCCAGGGCGGCATGGTTGACGCCCGCCGCACGCCATTCGCCGAGCAGCTCGATCAGGCCGTTGCGCCCGGTGCGCAGGACGTAGCCGCCGTGCAACGGCGTACGCGGATACGCCGGGTCGTCCACCAGGTCCAGCCATTCGTTGGTCATGTGCGGGCGGAACCCGCCGTCCGCGATGGACATCCTCCAGGCGCGGATCTTCCCGGCCAGGCGACGTGGCCCGGACGCATCGACAGTCGACTCCGGATAGGTCAGCCAGCCATCCGCCTGGCGTGCCAGCCAGTCCGCCGGCTGCCGCGCGGAGCCGGTGACGACCAGCGGGATGGCGCCGGCCGGCGGACGCGGCAACAGTTCGGCGTCGTCCAGCGTACCGAGCGGCGAGGCGACGTGCCGGCAGCCGTGCAGCAGTTGGCGCAGGTAGTCCAGGCCCTGGGCGAACCGCTCGCCGCGCTGCGCATGCTCCAACCCGTAGGCGGGGAACTCCACCGGCCGGTCGCCGGAGGCGAGGCCCAGCACCAGGCGTCCGCCGGACAACCGGTCGACGCTCGCCGCGGCCTTGGCCAGGTCGACCGGTTGGCGCAGGGAAAGCACCGCGCTGCCGGTGGCCAGGGCGATACGGCGGGTCCGCCCGGCCAGATAGCCAAGGTAGGTGAACGGATCGAACACTTGTCCGGCATCGCCGAAGCGTGGGTCGAACAACGGTACGTCGCGTACCCAGACGGCGGCGAATCCCAGTCGATCGATGTCTTCGACCAGCCGCGCCTGGCCCAGCAGCACCCGCATGTCGCCCTGGTAGAAACGCAACGGCAGGAACAGGCCCAGGGTCAGCGCGTCTGCGGCGAACATGCGCCGATAGCCAGGGTGCCCGACGAAGGCCGGCGCCGAGGCGCCTTGCAGCAGGGCGCTCATGGACCCACCGCCGGTTCCGGCAGGACGATCCCGCGCTGCACCGCAGGCCGCAGGGCCATGCGCCGGTGCCAGTCGTCCAGGTGGCGATAATGGCTGAAGTCGAAGTCGACGATCCGCGCCGTATGGGTCCAGCCGAAGGTGGCGATATCGGCGATGGAGTATTGCTCACCGGCCAGCCAGGGCCGTCCGGCCAGGCGCTGGTCGAGGGTGGCGAAAACCTCCTCGGAGAGCCGCCGATAGCGTTCGATGGCCGGCGGGTACCGCTCTTCGGCGAAGATCTCGAAATGCACGCGCTGGCCGAGGATGGGGCCCATGCTGGAAGCATGGAAAGTCAGCCAGGTCAGGGCCTCCCAGCGTTCCCGGGGGGCGTCGGGAAGCAACCGCCCGCTGGTCTCCGCCAGGTACTGCAGGATCGCCGCCGACTCGAACAGGGTGATGCCGGCGGCCCGGTCTACCAGCACCGGTATCCGGCCATGTGGATTCAGGCGCAGGAATTCCGGGCGGCGTTGCTCGCCATGGTCGATGCGAACGTGGTGCAGTGCGTAGGGCAGCCCCAGTTCCTCGAGGGCGATGGTGATCTTGAATCCGTTGGGTGAACTGTCGCTGTAGAGCTGGAGGGAAGGCATGGCAAGTATCCTTGCAGCGCTGGACTATCCGGCGCCTGGGCGATGGGGGCGGCGCCGACCGGGGAAACCGCCTCGGCCGCTTCCCGCACACCGAAGAAAGCAGCTAGGCTAAAGTCTCTCGTTTCGCCACACATGCTGAAGCCCAGGTCGGCGGATGAAAAACGATCCTTTCTACAACCTGTTTATAGAAAAACTGAATTCATGGGTGCCGTCCTCCCGCTCCTCGCGCTACGCGCTTTCGTCGAAACCGCCCGCCATGGCAATCTCACCCGCGCGGCCGCGGCCATGGGCGTCACTCCCGGCGCGGTAAGCCAGCAGCTCAGGGCTCTGCAGGCGCGCACCGGCGTCGTCCTGTTCCAGCGCTTCAGCCATGGCATGCGCCTGACGCCGGAGGGCGAGCAGGTCTATCCCGGCCTCCGCCAGGCCTTCGAGCAGATCACCGCGAGCCTTGCCCAGCTGGAGGCGATCAATGCCCGCCAGACCCTCACGGTCAGCACCGAGCCCTCCTTCGCCGCCACATGGCTGGTGCCGCGCCTCGGTCAATTCAGCGCGTCGCACCCGCAGGTGGAAGTCCGCGTGGAGGCTACGGCACTGCTCGCCGACCTGCGCCGGGAACGAATCGACGTCGCCATCCGCCACGGGCTCGGCGACTACCCCGGACTCGACGTGCAGGCGCTGATGGCCCCGCCGCTGATCCCGGTGGCCAGCCCGCGCCTGCTGGCGGAAGGCCCTGAGATCCGCGAAGCGATCGATTGCCTGGCCTACCCGCTGTTGCAGGAGTCGGAGCGCAATGACTGGCGCCTGTGGCTGCGGGCGATGGGGGTGGAGGACGACCCGCGCAGCGAGAGAGGTCCGGCGTTCGCCGACGACCTGCTGCTGGTTCGCGCCGCCGAGGCCGGCCAGGGTATCGCGCTGGTACGGGAGATCCATGCCCGCGCCGAGATCGCCAGCGGCCGCTTGGCGGTCGCCCTCGAGCGGCCCTGGCCGAGCCGCTTCGCCTATTACGCGGTGAGCCTGCCAGGAGCGGCGCAACGAGCGCCCCTCTCGCTGTTCCTCGCCTGGCTGCGCGAGCAGGCCGCCGCCGAGGCATAAAAAAACCCGCCACGAGGGCGGGTTCGAAGGGCGGCAGGGAGCTCTTCACTTCCCCCTGCCGAACAGGTTTGAGCTTAGACCGCTTCGCGGCCGCCCACCGGAATATCGCTGGCAGGCGACGAAGCGTTGCCCTCGCCGGCCAGTTCGCGCTGCAAGGTGCCCTCGTCGAGCTGCTTGCACCACTTGGAAACCACTACCGTGGCCACGCCGTTGCCGACCAGGTTGGTCAGCGCGCGGGCTTCGGACATGAAGCGGTCGATGCCGAGGATCAGCGCCAGGCCGGCGACCGGCAGGTGGCCGACGGCGGAAAGGGTCGCGGCGAGCACGATGAAGCCGCTGCCGGTGACGCCGGCGGCGCCCTTGGAAGCGATCAGCAGCACCAGCAGCAGGGTGATCTGGTGGGTGATGTCCATCGGCGTATCGGTGGCCTGGGCGATGAACACCGCGGCCATGGTCAGGTAGATCGAGGTGCCGTCGAGGTTGAAGGAGTAACCGGTGGGAATCACCAGGCCGACCACCGACTTGTTGCAGCCGAGCTTCTCCATCTTGTCGATCATCCGCGGCAGGGCCGACTCGGAAGACGAGGTGCCCAGCACGATCAGCAGTTCCTCGCGGATGTACTTGATGAAGCGCAGGATGCTGAAGCCGTGGGCGCGGGCGATGCCGCCGAGGACGATGAGCACGAACAGGATGCAGGTGATGTAGAAGCACAGCATCAGTTGGCCGAGCTGCACCAGCGAACCCACGCCGTAGGCGCCGATGGTGAAGGCCATGGCGCCGAACGCGCCGATCGGGGCGACCTTCATGATCACGTTGATGATGTTGAACATCACGTGGGAGACGCGCTCGATGAACTCGAACACCGGCTTGCCGTAGCTGCCCAGGCGATGCAGGGCGTAGCCGAAGAGCACGGAGAAGAACAGGACCTGGAGGATGTCGCCGTTGGCGAACGCGCCGACCACGGTGCCGGGGATCACGTTCATCAGGAAGTCGACGGTGCTCTGCTTCTCGCCGGCAGCGGCGTAGGCAGCGATCTTGCTGGTGTCGAGGGTGTTCGGGTCGACGTGCATGCCGGCGCCCGGCTGGACCACGTTGACCACTACCAGGCCGATGATCAGGGCCACGGTGGAGACGACCTCGAAGTACAGCAGCGCCATGCCGCCGGTCTTGCCGACCGACTTCATGCTCTGCATGCCGGCGATGCCGGTGACCACGGTGCAGAAGATGATCGGCGCGATGGCCATCTTGATCAGCTTGACGAAGCCGTCGCCGAACGGCTTCATCGCCACCGCCGTTTCCGGGTACCAGTGGCCGAGCGCGATACCGATGGCGATGGCGACCAGAACCTGCACGTACAGGCTCTTGTAGAAGGGTTGTTTGGTCATGGGCAGAGTCCTCACGGGGGCGCTTCGCCAGTTCCCTGGAACGCGCTCACCGGTAGCGTTACCCCCCTTGCTGGGGAGATTTTTTGTCGTGAACCGCCGCGGCGGAACCTTGCCCAGGCATTGCAGAGGCTGTGCCAGGATGCTCTTTCTCTAAATAAAATCCTTATATATCAACAAGTTAAATAAAAAATGAAAATTGCATAGCGGGCTAAGCGTGGCGGATTACCGCCCGGCGGGCCGGCTGTGCCGCGCGAGCATGGCGGGAGTCCGCCACCACCCTTGTCGTCTTCCGGGTGGCGCCCTACCATCGCCGTTCCAACAACAAGGACGCCGCCATGCGTGAGCGCACCATCGCCAGCCATTTCGTCCGCGCCGCGTTGCGCGGGGCCACGCGCCAAGGCCTGGACGGCCCCGCCCTGCTGCGTCGCGCCGGCATCCAGCCGGCCCTGCTGGACGAACCGCGGGCACGCATCGCGCCGGAGCAGTTCACCCGCCTGATGCAGTTGCTCTGGGAAGTGCTGGACGACGAATACATGGGCTTCGGCGAAGTCCGCAGCAAGCGCGGCACCTTCGCCATGATGTGCCACACCCTGATTCATTGCCGGACCCTGGAAAAGGCCCTGCAGCGCGGCGAACTGTTCTACGGCCTGTTCCCCCAGGCGCCGCTGATCCACCTGCGGCGCGAAGGCGACCTGGTGCGCCTGAGCCTCGAGGAACGCCACCTGTCGGACCCGGATCACTTTCTCGCCGAAAGCCTGCTGGTGATCTGGCACCGCCTCGCCAGTTGGCTGATCGGCCAGCGCATCCGCCTGGAGGAAGCCACCTTCAGCTACCCGGCGCCGGACCACCAGGCCGAGTACGACCTGCTGTTTCCCTGCCCCCGGCGGTTTTCCGCCGGCTGCACCAGCCTGCTGTTCGCCGCCCGCTACCTGGGCATGCCGCTGCTGCAGGACGAACGCACCCTCAAGCAGTTCCTCCAGCACTCTCCCGCCGACCTGCTGGCGCGCCCGGACGGCGGCGACAGCCTGACCAGCCAGATCCGCCGCCTGCTCGGCCGCGACTGCCGGCGCTGGCCGGACCTCGACCAGGTCGCCCGCCAACTGCACATGAGTTCGCAGACCCTGCGACGCCACCTGCGCGAGGAAGGCGGCAACTTCCAGCAACTCAAGGACCACCTGCGCCGCGACCTGGCGATCTACCACCTGGGTCGGGACGAGCTGTCGATCCAGGACATCGCCGAGCAGCTCGGCTTTTCCGAGCCCTCGGCCTTCCATCGCGCGTTCAAGAAGTGGACCGGCCTCACCCCCGGCGCGTACCGGCACCAGGCGGAAGCCTGAAGCTCAGCCCAGCTCCTGGCGACGAAGCCCGCTGCGCAGTTGGTCGAGCACCGTGGCGAACGGCTGCGGCCGACCGACCGCGTAGCCCTGGGCGAAATCCACCCCGAGGCGCGCCAGGTGATCGAGGATTTCCCGGCTCTCGACGAACTCGGCCACGGTCACCGCGCCCAGGCGGTGGGCGATCTGGTTGATGGAGTCGACAATGGCCTGGTCCACCGGGCTCTTGTCCAGGTTGCGGACGAAGCTGCCGTCGATCTTGATCACGTCGACGACGAAATTCTTCAGGTAATTGAAGGAACTCAGGCCGGAGCCGAAGTCGTCCAGCGCCACCTTGCAGCCGAGGTCGCGCAGCTTGGCGACGATCCGCGAAGCCACCGACAACTGGTTCATCAACGCCGTCTCGGTCAGCTCGAAGTACAGGCGCTCCGGCCTCAGCGGCGAGTGTTCGATGCGATCCAGCAGGTAAGGCAGGAACAGCGGGTCGTTGAGCGAGTTGCCGGACAGGTTGATGCCGATGCTCAGGCCCTCCACCGCGGCGATCCGCGCGCCGAAGTTGATCAGCGCCTCGTTGATCACCCAGCGGTCGATGCTGGCCATCAGGTTGAAGCGCTCGGCGGCCGGGATGAAGGCGCCCGGCGGAGTCATCTGGCCATCCGGATCGTACAGTCGCAGCAGCAGCTCGTAGTGCCGGTCGCCGTCGCGGCGGGGGCCGACCGGGACGATCTCCTGCGCCTGCAACTGGAAGCGGTCGTTCTCCAGGGCCTCGCGCAGCCCGCTGGCGAGGAGTATGTCGCGGTGCTGGCGCTCCACTTCCTCATGGCCGAACTGGTACACCGAAACCCGGTTGCGCCCGGCATGCTTGGCCGCGTAGCAGGCCACGTCGGCCTGGCTCATCAGTTCGCTGGTGCTGCGCGAGGTGGCGGTAAGGGCGGTGATGCCGATGCTCGCGCCCACGTCGTAGAGCCGCCCTTCCCAGGGGAAGCGCACCGAGCAGATCTGCTCGATGAGCTTGCTCGCCACCTGCTCCGCCTCCGCCAGGTCGCAATCGAACAGCAGCAGGCCGAACTCATCGCCGCCCAGCCGCGCCAGGGTGTCGGAGGCGCGGGTGCGGTCGGCGAGAATCCGGCTCAGCTCGCGCAGCAGCATGTCGCCCGCCGCGTGCCCGGCGGAATCGTTGACCACCTTGAAGCGGTCGAGGTCGATGAAGCACAACGCATGCTGGGTCGCCCGCTCCTGGGCGTTGGCCAGGGCGCGCTGCAGCTCCTCCTCGAACTTGGTGCGGTTGAACAGCCCGGTGAGGGCATCGTGGGAGGCGTGATAGCTCAGCTCGCGCTGCATCGCCCGGGCCTTGGTGACGTTCTGGAACACCAGCACGGTGCCGATGATCTCGCCATCGCGGGTGCGCACCGGCGCCGCGCAATTCTGGATATCGTGCTGCTCGCCCTTGCGGCTGATCAGCGTGGCGCCGTCCTCCAGGTAGAACACCCGGGTGTTCTGCAGGCAGCGTCGCACCGGGCTTTCCAGGGCCTCGCCGGTGTCGCTGTCGAGCACGTTGAAGACCAGTTCGTGGGGCGCGCCGATGGCGTCCTGCAGGGTCCAGCCGGTCATCGCCTCGGCCACCGGGTTCATGAAGGTCACGCGGCCGCCGGCGTCGGTGGTCAACACGGCATCGCCGATGGAATACAGGGTCACCTGCAGGCGTTCCTTTTCCTCGTGCAGGGTTTCCGCCAGGGTGCGGATCTCGGTGATGTCGCTGTTGATGCCGATCATCCGCACCGGACGGTTGTCCTCGTCGCGCGTCAGCGTGGCGATCGCCCGCAGGTGGCGAACCTCGCGGTTGGGGCGGACGATACGGAACTCGCAGTCGAATTTCTGCAACCCGCTGACGGCGCGCTCCAGCTCGCGCAGCACGCGGTCGTGATCCTCGGCATGCAGGCTCGCCTTCCACTGCTCCACCGTGGTCTCCCCGGGACCGCTGCGGATGCCGTACAGGTCGAACATGCGGAAATCCCAGTGCAGGCGGTTGCGCGCCAGGTCCCACTCCCAGATGCCGATCTGCCCGGCGTCGGTGGCCAGCTTGATCCGTTCGGCGAGGCGCTCGCGCTCCAGCTCGGCACGCTTGTGACTGTCGATATCCTCCACCTGGGTGACGAAGTACTGGGCGACTCCCTCCTCGTCGCGCACCAGCGACACGCTGATGCGCGCCCAGAAGGTTTCGCCGTCCTGGCGCAGGTAGCGCTTCTCCATCTGGTAGGAGTTGATACGCCCGGCGAGCAGGTCGCGCACCAGGTCGAGGTCCAGTTCCAGGTCGTCCACATAGGTGATCTCCTGGAACGACAGCTCGCCCAGGCGTTCGGCGGAATAGCCGAGCATCCGGCACAGCGCCTCGTTGACCTTGAACAGCCGCCCCTCCAGCGACACCAGGGCCATGCCGATCGCCGAGAATTCCATGGCGCCGCGGAACTGCGCCTCGCCGATGGCCACCTGATGCTGCTCGCGGCGGCTGCGCTCCATGATCACCGAGACCAGGAAGGCGGGAATGAGGGTCAAGGCCATCGGCAGGTACAGCAGCGGCTCGCCGAAACGCTGCTGGGACGACTCGGGGACGAACACGCCGAGGGCGATCAGCACGGCGATGAAACAGGTGTTCAGGCAGCCGATCAGCGCGGTGCCGAACACGCTGGTGCTGGCGGCGGCCACCAGCAGCGGCAGGAGCACGTAGATGAAGGCGTAGGGCAGGCGCGTCAGGGCCACGAAGCTGATCACCAGGGTCACCAGCAGGAGCATCGCGTTGTCCACTCCCGCCCGCCCCGACAGAGCGTGACGCCAGGCCGCCAGGTTGCTGGCCATGCACAACGGCAGCAGCGCGAGCATGCCCATCGCATCGCCCACGTACCAGCGCGCCCACATTTCCGGGAAACGCCCCATGCCGAAGACGCTGACCAGCACCGCGCCCACCGAGGCACCGAGCAAGGGCGGGATCAGCGCGCCGGCCCAGAGCACGCGAACCGCCGAATGCAGGTTGAACTCGAAGTCCTCGCGCACCCGGTTGATGCGTAACAGCATCGCGGCGAAGATCGCTTCGCTCAGGTTGGCCGGCAGGAACGCCGCGCTCATCCACAGGCTGTCGCCATACAGGCGGTTGGCCGCCAGGTTGGCCACGGCGGAGCAGAGCAGGATCGCCGGCCACTGGCGCAGCGGCGCGCGCAGCAGGGCGGCGGTGAGGATCGCGTTGGGCAGCCAGATCGCCGCGATGGTGGCAGGCTGGCGCGACAGGTAGATGCAGGCCAGGGCGGCGAGAAAGAACAGCACACCGGCCTGGATGCCCGCCCACAAGCCCCTGTCGTCGGTTTTGCCACTGAACATCCGCTCGAATCCCCGGTACCTGCGTCAAAGGAACTGCGCCAGCCGAACAGACTTCAGCGTAGCGCGGAAACACCTCAGACGTAGGTAACGGCCGCCAAGTCTCAGACTGTAGCGAAACGTATGCGGAAGCAGGCGCCGCCCAGCTCGGAATCGTCCAGGCTCAGTTCGCCGTCGTAGCTCTCGATGATGTCCAGCGCCACGGCCAGGCCGATGCCCTGCCCCGGGTGCTGGGTATCGGCGCGCTCGCCGCGGCGGATGATTCGTGCGCGCTGTTCGGCAGGCACTCCGGGACCATCGTCCTCGACCCACAGCTCCGAGTAACCCGGCCCCAGCCGGGCGCCCACGCGGACCCGGCCCAGGCACAGGCGATAGGCGTTCTCCAGCAGGTTGCCGAGCAGTTCCAGCAGCGCGCCGCGCTCCACCGGCACGCTGAAGGACGGCGAGAAGTCCCGCTGCAGGCTTACCCGCTTGTCGCGATAGACCTTGTCCAGCGCGTCGCACAGGGTCTCCACCAGCGGCGCCAGTTGCTCGCGATGGCGTACCAGGCCGCTCTTGCGCAGGCTGGCGCGCTGCAACTGATAGCCTATCTGCTGGCTCATGCGCTCGATCTGGCCCTGTAGCACCCGCACCTGCTCGCGGTTGCCGGGCTCCTCGGCGAGCTGGTCGCCGACCCCCTGCAAGACCGCCAGCGGCGTCTTCAGACTGTGCGCCAGGTCGCCGAGGGAGTGGCGGTAGCGCTCGCGCTGCTTGTGCTCGCTGCGCAACAGGCGGTTCAGCGAGTGGGTCAGGCGCAGCAGCTCGCGCGGATGCTCCTCGCTCAGGCTCTCGCGCTCGCCGGATTCGATCTGGTCCAGCTCGGAACTCAACCCGCGCATCGCCCGGAAGCCCCAGGTCAGACCCAGCCAGAGCAGCCCGAGCAAGACCAGCAGGGCGCCGCCGAGCCACAGGTAGAGTTGCTCGCGGAACCCCTTGAGCAGGCTCTCGAACTCGCTGACCGATTGCATGGTGACGATGCTGTAGGCCGCCTGCTTGCCGCGCAGCAGGTCGATCTCGACGTCGAACACGAAGAACTCCTCGCCCTTCGCGTCGCGGGTGGTGTGGAATTCGTTGCCGCGGCCGTCGTAGCGCGGCGTGTAGTTGATCGACTCGTCGGCCGCCGAGGTGGAGCGCCAGAGCAGATCGCCATTCTGGTCGTAGATATAGCCGAGGACCTTGGCCTCCGGCAGGTTGAACTCCTCCACCGGCAGGTGCTCGGGCATCACCAGGCGGCCCTTCTCCACCCGCGCCGCCGAGACCAGGGTCGCCACGTCGGCGGCCAGGCGCTGCTCGATGGTGTTCTCCAGGGCGATGCCGAAGGCCCGCTGCAGGGCCGGCAGCAGCGCCAGCATGAACAGCACCGCCAGGGCGGCGGCGCCGAGCATCAGGCGGATGCGCAGGGAACGGATCACCGGCAGCGCTCGGTGAACAGGTAGCCCTGGCCGCGCACCGTATCGATCGGCTTGAAGCCGCCGCAGGCCTCCAGCTTGCGCCGCAGGCGGCCGACCAGCACCTCGATGACGTTGGCGTCGCGCTCCTCGTCGTCGGGATAGAGCTGTTCCATCAGGCGTTCCTTGGCCACCACCTGCTGGTGATGCCGCATGAGGTATTCGAGGATGCGGTATTCGTAGGCGGTCAGCGCCACCGGTTGCTCCTCGACCAGCGCCTGCTTGCGGTTCAGGTCGAGGACCAGGGGACCGGCCTCGATGGTCGACTGGACGAACCCCGAGGAGCGTCGCAGCAACGCGTTCAGGCGCGCTTCCAGTTCCTCGAACTGGAACGGCTTGACCACGTAGTCGTCGGCCCCGGCGGCCAGGCCTTCGACCTTGTCCTGCCAGTTGCCGCGGGCGGTGAGGATCAGGATCGGGAAGGACTTGCCCTGCGAACGCAGCTCGCGGATCAGGTCCAGGCCGCTCATGCCCGGCAGGCCGAGGTCGATCACCGCCAGGTCGTGGTGGTATTCGCTGACCCGGTAGAGGGCTTCCTCGGCATCCGGTACCGCGTCCACCACGTGCCCCTGTTCACCCAGGCGGGTATAGAGGTGGTGGCGCAACAGCGCCTCGTCTTCCACTACCAGCAGTTTCATGAGGTTCCTCCGGATGAGATGCGGCCGGACCTTCCGGCCCGGCCATCGAAGCATGCCCTCGCGGGCGCTGCGCGGTCATTTAGAACTTGTAGTTGGCGCCCAGGTAGAATTGCGAGCTGCTGTGCAGGTCCAGGGAGCCCAGCTTGTTGCCGCCATGCGGGGTCATCTCGGTGCTGGCGTTGGTGCGCAGGTAACGATAGCCGCCTTCGATCGAGGCATTCTTGCTCAGCTCCTGCAGGATACCGGCCTGCAGCCCGGCAGCGTAGCCGACATCGCTGTCGCGCTTGAAGCCCTTGCCGTCCTGTTCCAGCTTGACCAGGCCGAGGGTGGCACCGCCGAACAGCTTGGTGTTGTTGTCGCCGATCGGCAGGAAGGCGTCGTAGCTGCCGAGCAGGTTCTGCTGGCGCAGCTTGTTGCCGCTGCTGGTGTCGGAGATGTTCTCGTAGGTCGCGTAGTAGCGGCCCTGCTCGAACTGCTGGCCGGCGCGGATGCCCCAGGTGCCGGTGTTGTCGATCACCTTGTCGAGGTTCGGGCTGTTCAGGTTGCGGTTCAGCGACTTGGATTTCTGGATGTTGTTGCTGGTCTCGCCCCAGGTCAGGCCGACGAAGTTGTCGGCGGCCTGGACGCCGGCGGCGGAACCCAGCAGGGCGGTGGCGATGAAGAGAGTCTTGAGTGCTTTCATGGTGTTTCTCCGTTCTGCGAGAGTCGTGTCGTTCACGGCTTGCAGAGTACGGACAGGGTACTGAACCGCCCCTGAACGCTTGCTGAACCCGGGCTGAACGACTCGCGTTTGCCGGCGAACGCTCTGTTTCCAGGCTGCCGCGCGCCGGCTCGGCGAGGTTTTTGCCCGTACTGCAAGTAGGGTCTAGGCTTTCTACAGTCGCCTGCACAGAGGCTGGGCCAATGAACGAACAACCCGACCAGGGACGCGTCAAGGGCATGGAAGCCAGGCTCTTCCTGTTCCTCGTGATCTGCCTGTTCCCGCTGCTGTCCGTCGCCCTGGTCGGCGGCTTCGGTTTCTGCGTCTGGATGTACCAGCTACTGGCCGGCCCGCCCGGGCCGCCGGCCTGAGGTCGGGTATGAGCAGTCGCCGAGAGCTGTTCCGCCGCCTCGGCGGGCACCCGCCGACGCGGCGCCCGCCGTGGACCGCCGCCGACTTCGCCGAAGGCTGCACAGGCTGCGCCGCCTGCGTCGAGGCCTGCCCGGAAGGCGTGCTGAAGCTCGGCGCCGGTCGGCTCGTCGAACTCGACCTCTCCAGCGCCGGCTGCACGCTGTGCGGGGAATGCGCCAGCCGCTGCGAGGCCGGCCTGTTCGATGGCGCGCGCCCGGCCTTCCCCTGGATCGCCACGATCGGCGAAGCCTGCCTGGCCCTGGCCGGGATCCACTGCCGCAGTTGCCAGGACGCCTGCGAACCCGCCGCGATCCGCTTCCGCCCGGCCCCCGGCGGCGTCGCCCTGGCCGAGCTGGACAGCCAACGCTGCAACGGCTGCGGCGCCTGCCTGGCGCCCTGTCCGAGCCAGGCCATCCAACTGCGCGCGCTATCCACCAAGGAGTCTCCACGACATGCCTGAAGCCCTGCAGATCGCCAGCCTCATCCTGCATTGCCGGCCCGAGCGACTGCCAGCGGTGAAGGCCAACCTGGCGCTGCTCGACGGCCTGGAGATCTACCAGGAAAGCCCGCAGGGCAAGCTGATCCTGGTGCTGGAAGCCGAACGCGAAGAACAGATTCTCGACACCCTGGGCCAGTTGCAGAACCTGCCAGGAGTGCTCAACGCCGTGCTGGTCTACCACGAGACCCTGCACGACGACGATAGCAACGACGCGGCGGCCATGACCGACCGCGCGATACCGTGCTCGCCCGAGGAGACAATCGATGAACCTCACCCGTCGTGAATTCGCCAAGGCCAACGCCGCCGCCATCGCCGCGGCGGCGGCCGGCCTGCCGATCCTGGTCCGCGCCAGCAACCTGGTGACCGAGGCGGACGTCACCAGTCTGGTCTGGAACAAGGCCCCCTGCCGCTTCTGCGGCACCGGTTGCAGCGTGATGGTCGCCACCCGCGACGGCCAGGTGGTGGCCACCCATGGCGACATCAAGGCCGAGGTCAACCGCGGGATCAACTGCGTGAAGGGCTACTTCCTGTCGAAGATCATGTACGGCAGCGACCGCCTGACCCGCCCGCTGCTGCGCATGAAGGACGGCAAGTTCGACAAGCAGGGCGAGTTCCAGCCGATCAGTTGGGAACAGGCCTTCGACATCATGGCCGAGAAGTTCAAGGCCGCGCTCAAGGCCAAGGGACCGGAGTCGGTCGGCATGTTCGGCTCCGGCCAGTGGACGGTCTGGGAAGGCTATGCGGCGAACAAGCTGTTCAAGGCCGGCCTGCGCAGCAACAACATCGACCCCAACGCCCGCCACTGCATGGCCTCGGCGGTGATGGGCTTCATGCGCAGCTTCGGCATGGACGAGCCGATGGGCTGCTACGACGACATCGAGGCCACCGACAGCTTCGTCCTCTGGGGCTCGAACATGGCCGAGATGCACCCGGTGCTCTGGTCGCGGGTCACCGACCGCCGGCTCAGCGCGCCGCAGGTCAAGGTTGCGGTGCTGTCCACCTTCGAGCACCGCAGCTTCGAGCTGGCCGACCTGCCCATGGTGTTCAAGCCGCAGACCGACCTGATCATCCTCAACTACATCGCCAATCACATCATCGAGAGCGGCGCGGTGAACCGCGACTTCGTCGAGCGCCACGTGCGCTTCGCCCATGGCGCCGAGGACATCGGCTACGGCCTGCGCCCGGACGACCCGCTGGAGAAGAAGGCGAAGAACGCCGACAAGGCCAACACCTGGAGCGATATCGACTTCAAGGCCTTCGCCGAGTTCGTCAAGCCCTATACCCTGGAGCGCACCGCGCGCGAAAGCGGCGTGCCGGCCGAGCGGCTGAAGGCCCTCGCCGAACTCTACGCCGACCCCAAGCGCAAGGTGGTGTCGTTCTGGACCATGGGCTTCAACCAGCACACCCGCGGGGTCTGGGCGAACAACCTGATCTACAACATCCACCTGCTCACCGGGAAGATCAGCGAACCGGGCAACAGCCCCTTCTCGCTCACCGGCCAGCCCTCGGCCTGCGGCACCGCGCGCGAGGTCGGCACCTTCTCCCACCGGCTCCCCGCCGACCTGGTGGTGACCAACCCGAAGCACCGGGAAACCGCGGAGAAGATCTGGAAGGTGCCGGCCGGCACCATCCAAGAGAAGGTCGGCTTCCACGCCGTGCAGCAGAGCCGGATGCTCAAGGACGGCGTGCTCAACGTCTACTGGACCCAGGTCAGCAACAACATGCAGGCCGGTCCCAACGTGATGCAGGAAGTGCTGCCCGGCTGGCGCAACCCGGACAACTTCGTGATCGTCTCCGACGTCTACCCCACCGTCTCGGCCCAGGCCGCCGACCTGATCCTGCCCAGCGCCATGTGGGTGGAGAAGGAAGGCGCCTTCGGCAATGCCGAGCGCCGCACGCAGTTCTGGCACCAGTTGGTGAAGGCACCGGGCGAGGCGAAGTCCGACCTCTGGCAACTGGTGGAATTCTCCAAGCGCTTCACCACCGACGAGGTCTGGCCCGCGGAACTGCTGGCGAAGGCCCCCGAGCTGAAGGGCAAGACCCTCTACGACGTGCTGTTCCGCAACGGCCAGGTCGACCGCTTCCCGGCCAGCGACCTGGCCAAGGGCTACGCCAACGACGAGGTCGACGCATTCGGCTTCTATATCCAGAAGGGTCTGTTCGAGGAATACGCCGCCTTCGGTCGCGGCCACGGCCACGACCTCGCCCCCTTCGACGCCTACCACGAGGCGCGCGGCCTGCGCTGGCCGGTGGTGGACGGCAAGGAGACCCGCTGGCGCTACCGCGAGGGCTACGACCCCTACGTGAGCAAGGGCAGCGGCGTGCAGTTCTATGGCTATCCGGACAAGAAGGCGATCGTCTTCGCCCTGCCCTACGAGCCGCCGGCCGAGGCGCCGGACCAGGACTACCCGTTCTGGCTCGCCACCGGCCGGGTGCTCGAACACTGGCACACCGGGAGCATGACCGCGCGGGTCCCGGAGCTGTACAAGGCGGTGCCCGACGCGCTGGTCTACATGCACCCGGAGGATGCGCGCCAGCTCAAGCTGCGCCGCGGCAGCGAGGTCAAGGTGGTGAGCCGGCGCGGCGAGATCCGCGCGCGGGTCGAGACCCGCGGGCGCAACAAGCCGCCCCAGGGGCTGGTGTTCGTGCCGTTCTTCGACGCCAACAAGCTGATCAACAAGGTCACCCTGGACGCCACCGACCCGATTTCCAAGCAGACCGACTACAAGAAGTGCGCCGTTCGCATCGAACTGCTCAACCTGGCCTGAGGAGCGCGCCATGAAACCTCTGCTGACTGCCCTGCTCCTCGTCCTGCTCGGTGCCCCCGCGGCCTTCGCCGCCGACCTCGGCTACCCGCTGGACGCGCCCGCCCCCGACGGCCGCCGCCCCGGCGGCACGCTGGCCGAAAGCCGCCCCGCGCCGCCGCTGGCGGCCGAGGAAAACAAGGACCTGAAACGCGAGCGCAACTACCCCGAGCAGCCGCCGACCATTCCCCACAGCATCGTCGGCTATCGCATCGACAAGGACAGCAACAAGTGCCTGTCCTGCCACAGCCGCGCCAACAGCGCGCGAACCCAGGCGGTGATGATCAGCATCACCCACTACATGGACCGCGACGGCCAGCCGCTGGCCGCCGTCTCGCCGCGCCGCTACTTCTGCGTGCAGTGCCATGTGCCGCAACAGGACGTAAAGCCGCTGGTCGACAACCGCTTCGAGAACATCGACCAGATCCTCGAGAAAGAAGCCGCCAATGCGGCGCGCAAACCCTGAGGGAGGCCGCATGAAAGCACTCATCGCCTGGCTGGCCGGTTACTGGCGGGTCCTGCGTCGTCCCAGCGTGCATTTCAGCCTGGGCTTCCTCACCCTCGGCGGCTTCATCGCCGGGATCGTCTTCTGGGGCGGCTTCAACACCGCCCTGGAGGCGACCAACACCGAGACCTTCTGCATTTCCTGCCACGAGATGCGCGACAACGTGTTCGTCGAACTCAAGGACACCATCCACTACAGCAACCGTTCCGGAGTCCGCGCCACCTGTCCCGACTGTCACGTGCCACACAAGTGGACCGACAAGATCGCGCGCAAGATGCAGGCCTCCAAGGAGGTCTGGGGCAAGATCTTCGGCACCATCAATACCCGCGAGAAATTCCTCGACCACCGCCGCGAGCTGGCCGAGCACGAATGGGCGCGGCTCAAGGCCAACGATTCGCTGGAATGCCGCAACTGCCACAACTTCGAGTTCATGGACTTCACCCGGCAGAGCGTGCGCGCGCGGCAGATGCACTCCACCGCCCTGGCCAGCGGCGAAGCCACCTGCATCGACTGCCACAAGGGGATCGCCCACCACCTGCCGGACATGACCGGGGTGAAGGGCTGGTAGCGCCGCCCGCGGACCGGGCGGCGCGGCGCAATCAGGGCTGGGCGCCCTTCAGCGCCTCGAGGATCTTGCGCCCGGCGCGACCGTCGGCCGGGGTCAGGCCGAGGCGCTTCTGCTCGGCCTGGATCGCCTTGCGCGTGCTGGTGCCGATCAGCCCGTCGGCCTCGCCGATGTCGTAGCCGCGCGCCAGCAACGCCTTCTGCAATTGCTTGCGCTCGAGCCGGCTGATGCCCGGGTCGTCGGTCGGCCAGGACGCCACCAGGCCGCTGCCGCCGCGCAGGCGGTCGGAAAGCAGGGCGATGGCCAGCGCGTAGCTTTCCGCGGCGTTGTAGGAATAGATCGCATCGTAGTTGCGATAGACCAGGAAGGCCGGGCCCTGGGCCCCGGTCGGCAGGAGGATCGCGGCCTTCTCGTCGCCGCCCGGCAGCGGCTGGCCGTCGGCCCGCTTCACCCCACGGGCGACCCAGGCCGACAGCGGCTGGCGCTTGCCGCGCCCGGCCAGGCTGGCGGGGAAGTCGGCCGGCACCTTCACTTCATAGCCCCACGGCTGTCCCGTGCGCCAGCCAGCCTTCTTCAGGTAGTTGGCGGTGGAACCGAGGGCATCCGGCACGCTGCCTACCAGGTCGCGACGACCGTCGCCGTCGAAGTCCACGGCGATCCGCGCGTAGGTCGATGGCATGAACTGGGTATGGCCGAAGGCCCCGGCCCAGGAGCCGGTGATGCCGGCGTCGCGGATGTCGCCGGCCTGCAACAGCTTCAGGGTGGCGAGGAACTCGCCCTGGAAGAACGACTGGCGGCGCCCGTAGCAGGACAGGGTCGACAGCGAGGTCAGCAGCGGACGCTTGCCGAAGATCCGCCCGTAGTCGCTTTCCACGCCCCACACTGCCACCACCGTGTACTTGTCCACGCCGTAGCGCGCGGCCACCTGGTCGAGCAGCTTGTCGTGCTGGGCGAGCATCGCCTTGCCATCGCTGACCCGCTGCTCGTCCACCAGGCCGGCCAGGTAGTCCCACAGCGGGGTGGTGAACTCCGGCTGCGCGTCGAGCAGGTCGAGCACGCTGAGGTCGGCCTGCAGGCCGCTGGTGAAGCGCTCATAACTGTCGGCGGAAATGCCCTGCGCCTGGGCCTTCTTCTGCAGGCCGGCGAGGCAGGAAGGGAAGCTCGAGGCGTCGGGTTGCGCCAGGGCCAGGGCGGGTAGCAGGGCCAGCGAGGAGAGAAGAAGGCTGCGCATGGGGTTTCCTTGTACGGTGAACGGTCATCCATGGCACCGGCGGGCTTCCCCCGGCGCCGAAGGCCTGGTGGCCTGTACGGTTGACTCGGTGATCGGCGTTCGACTGGTCGAGTCAGCCACACGGGCCACTAGCCTACCGTCCCGCCGGGTGCGGCGCCATCTCCGCCCTGAAAGGCGGGTGAAACCTTGCTCGGGCAGACTGGCGACGGAATACGCATGCCGGGTGTCTCGCGGCCGATCCGCCGCGTCACATCCGTGCCCGAACGCGCTGCGCCACCCGCGCGTCCGTTTTCCGGGCACTGGCCGGGCGTTCGCCTGTCCAAGCAGTGTTCCCCGCCTCCGTCCACAAGCCGGAGCCGGCCCCGACGGTCCCAGACCACCGCAGGAAAGCCGGGCGGCCGCCACCCGCCACCGCCCCGGGCTTTCCACCCTCACTACACGTTTCGGAGTACAACCTTGATCCACTGGTTGAGCGACCCGACGTTCTGGACAGCCCTGCTGCAGATCGTCGCCATTGATATCCTCCTGGGCGGCGACAATGCCGTAGTCATCGCCCTCGCCTGCCGGCACCTGCCGGCGCACCGGCGCAAGCAGGCGATCTTCGGCGGCGTCGCCGGCGCCATCCTGATCCGCATCCTGCTGCTGTTCTTCGCCCTGCACCTGCTCGACCTGCCCTACCTCAAGGTGATCGGCGCGCTCCTGCTGCTGTGGATCGGCATCAAGCTGCTGCTGCCGGAGGAGGAGGACGGCGACGACATCAAGGGCAGCACCCACCTGCTCGGCGCGATCAAGACCATCATCATCGCCGACGCGGTGATGAGCCTGGACAACGTCATCGCCCTGTCCGCCGCCTCGGCCGGGGATTTCTTCCTGGTCTCCCTGGGCGTGCTGATCAGCATCCCGATCATCGTCTGGGGCAGCCAACTGATCCTGCGCCTGATCGACCGCTTCCCGCTGATCATCCTCTTCGGCGGCGGCCTGCTCGGCTGGATCGCCGGCGGCATGCTGCTCACCGACAGCGCGCTGAAACCCTGGCTGGCGCCCTACGCACAATGGGATTCCTACCTGCACTACGGTGCGGCGGCCTTCGGCGCGCTGTTCGTGATCCTCCTCGGCAGCCTCCTGGCGCGCCGCCAGTTGAAGCAGCGGCATGCCGCGCCGACGGCCGCCGCCGAAAGCGAAGGCCGCTAAGAGCAACGGGGCGCCCAGGGGCGCCCCGTCCTCTTTCTCCGTCTCAGATATTGGTGCTCGCCGGAATCCGGCTCGGCAACAGGTACTCGTAGGGCTTGCGGCGCGCCTGGTTGCGCGTGCGAATGGTCGCCTCGACCTCCTTCAGGCGTGCCTGGAAGCGCTCCAGCGGGCCGCCGCTGGCGGTCACCCGCCTGTCCGAGAACACCGGCGCATAGGGGAACCCGGTCTGCCGGTAGTCGCCGAGGCGACCGTGGTAGACCGAACCGAGCAGGTGATAGATGTTCACCTTCTCCAGCGCCACCAGGGTCGGCGGCATCATCTTCAACCAGTCGGCCTCGCTCTTGCCGCTCGGCGAGTCCGGAGCCGGCGCCGCGCTCATGGCGCAGATCGCTGGCGCGTAGGTCATCATCGAAGGCTGGGGAAAATTGACCGCCGCATGCTGCGCGGAGGCGGTGAAGATCACCATGGTCAGCACCTCGACCAGTTGGCTGCGACCGGTGATCGGGCGGAACCCGGCCACCTTGCCGCTGCCGATCACTTCGCCGACCCAGGCCGCCAGTTCGACGTCAGCGGTGACGTCGCCGTCGCTGGCGTAGTACACCGCCACGTAGTCGGCCGCCCACTGGCGGATCGCATTCCACACCAGCAGGCCGTCGTCGCGGTAGGGGTAGTCCGGTAACGCGGCCGGGTCGTCGACGTTCCGCGCCTTCAGGCTCTCCGGCAACATGCCGCGGTAGAAGTCGAAACCCAGCCGGTTGCCGCCGGCGGTGGCCTGGGTGTCCTGGATCGGCGCGGCGAACATCACGTCGATGAAGCCCGCGCTGGGCAACAGGATCCGCGCCGCCCCCTCGTTGATGAACAGGGTGCCCTCGAAGTGCGGGGCGAGCAGGACGTGCAGCGGATGGCTGGGCGCCAGGGTGCGCTGGGTGGCCAGGCAGAACGCCTCGCTCACCAGGTGGGTCTGGGCCAGGTGGACGAACATCTCGTGGTAGTTCTCCTCGGCGACCTGGACCACCGTCTTGGCCATCTGCCAACCCCAGTACAGATCACTCTCCGACTCCGCGGGACGCACGAACATCGGATGGGTAGCGGGGTCCTGGCCGCACTGGATGGCCACCGGCAACAGCCTCGCCCGATCCTTGCCAAGGGCGAACAGGGCGATCGGCGCATAGGCGAAGCCCGTCCCGGTGAGCAGTTTGTCCACCGCTCCCGACGGCGCCAGCTTGCCCAGCTCGGCGTAGTCCAGCAGGTACAGGCGGCGGCTGGCGGCGGCCTCCAGCAAGCTGTCGTCGGCGCCCATCACCCGGCGGAACTGCTCTTCGCCCAGCGGAAAGTTGGCCGGCAGCGCATCGACGCGGCGGATCAGCAGCGGATTAGGCCCGGCCACCCGCCAGTAGGCGAACGCTTCGTCGTCACGGAAGCTGTCGGCGACCTCCGGCAGGCGCAGGGTGCCGAACACCGCGCGGAAGCGATTCAGGCCGTCGCCCTGTCCACCCTGGGTAACCAGGTTGCTGGCGCTCTTGAGGATGTCGTCGACCAGCAGGCCGACCCGCGTCAGCAAGGCGATCACCCGCGTCTGCAATTCCGTGAAGCGCAGCAGCAGGCTGCCGGCCGCGGCCGGATCGTTCTTCGCCTCCTCCAGCAACGCCTCGTGGACCTGGCGCGCCGCTTCCAGATCGCCGCTGAGCCCGGCGGCGATCCGCTCGAACTGCGCGGCGGCCGACGCCGGCAACGAGGCGACGAAATTGACGATCAGCTCGACGATCACCCCGGCGGTCTTCAACAGCCAGTCGACATTCGGCAACTCGCCCAGCGGCACCGAGCGGGCCATCGGCACGCCTTTGACATTGGCGAAGTTCTCGGTCCAGACATATACCAGTTTCTTGCTGGTCAATACCGCACGCCGCGCCAACTTTCCGGCCAGGTTGTCATATTGCGGCAAACTCGGCGGAATCAGGTTGTCCAGCAAACTTCGCGAGGCATCGATAGATCGCTGTTGTTCCGCCCCGAGGTATTTCAAGGGCGAAAAGAATATCGAGTCATTGGCCAGTGCGGTTCCACTCAGGGCGACACCCGACAAGAGCACACTCCTGCGTTTCATATCATCGACTCCATCAATGCATTAACCAGGAACGACTCGATGCCTGAGCATCGAATCGCTCTTTCAACAGGTTGCGATCAGCTGTAAAGCCCTTCGCCGCTTTCCTTGTTGTAATGCAACGGAACATTGTGGTTGTCGGTCCCGCCGAGAATCTTGCCGACGGTGATCGCCGCCACCGAAGGCACCTGGAAGGCCAGCAGGTCGACCAGCTCGTGGGTACGGTTGAGGCCGATGGCGCTGGCCGCGTTGCCGATGCTGGAGAACAGCGGCGAGTTCAGGAAGGAGTTGGCCGCGTAGACGCCATTGATGATGGCATCGCCCAGGAAAGTCCCGGCGCCAGAAACTTGTTCGATTTCACCCACACTTAGAACCGCCAGGGCATTCACCTGATTTTTCATGTCTGAATCTCCACGTATTCAAATGATCGAAACGAATGGTTCTCGCTGAAAACAGCAAAGAAACCTGTACGTCCGAACTTCTTCGGAACGTGGAGAAAGCAATAGCGAGAGGAAAAATCGGCAATAAGCTGACGCTTCGCACAGTTGACAGGAAAAGCCTGAAACAATAGTTATCCACAATAATTATTGACGGCAAACTTTTGACTTGCAAAGAACTACGCCGGACAACGGCGATAGCCGATTTCATCCCGCCAGGCCTCGACCCATCGTGCAAACCCGGCAGGGCGTTGCGCAGAACGTGGCATTTATTCGGGGCGATCCGCCAAGGCGATTTCATGCACTGAAGTACCAGAATCAGCGGATCGTGAGACCTATTTCCCCTTGGAACGATACGGATATTTTTTCCCGCGCCCGGTTTCCTCTCTTCCGCGCCTGCCAGATCTGGCAGTTGCAAAATGCCACGGACGCGCAGTCCGCGGCGCAGACGCCTCGACCGCTCATTGATGGCTAACGCGCAGCTCGCTGAACGTCGCCCGCCCGCCCTCGCTGGACGGCCCGCGGTTGTCCTGCAGGTAGAGTCCGGCCTTGAAATAGAGGCCCTGGTAGGCCCACTGCGGGTCCAGTTGCTGCTCCAGGGCGCTGCCATTCACCGACACGCTGAGCAATCCGCTGCGAGACACGCCGATGCGGTAGCTGAACGACTGGCCGAGAGGAATCCCGTCCATCAGCGTGTAGGCCCTGGTCCCGCCATCGTCCGGTCGCTCGCGGACCAGCGCCTGGACCCGCCCCTGGTCGAGCCGCAACTGGTAGAGCAGCTTCACCAGCGGCGCGGCCTGGCCGCTATTGCTGCCATCGCTGTGGATCTGGCCGATGATCATGCGCCGGGTCGAGGGCACCGCCTCGATGCGCAGGGTCGCCTCCAGCCAGTTGTCGGCCCTGGCGTAACGCCAGTTGTAGGGCCTGCCGCTGGACAGGGTCTCGCGCAACTCGCTGCGCGGGAACTCGCTGTTGCGCGTGTGGCTGCCGTTGACCGGCACCCAGAAGCGAATGCCGTCGGCGGTGCGCTGGAAATAGTCGCTGCGGTAGTCGCGCTGCAATTGGCTGGTGGAGATGGTGATGGCCGGGCGGCCCTGGGGAATGGTCAGGTTCCAGGTACTCAGGTCAGGCATCCAGACGGTGTCCTAGCGAGGGAAAGGGACTCGCCCATAGGGTAGATGAGCGGCGCACGCTTTGCCTGGCCGAATGGCCCGCGTTTGAGCGGCGCAAGGCCGGCACCGAGGGTTTTCCCCGCGTCCCGCGCACAAGCGTCTATCTTGATCGGGGACCCTTTCACGGAGAGATGCCATGCGCCTGTTCTGCGCCCTGCTGCTCATCGCCTGCGCCGCCAGCGCCCAGGCCGCTATCCAGACCCGCGAGATGCCTTACCGGAGCGCAGACGGCACGCGCATGGTCGGCTATTTCGCCTACGACGACAGCAAGCCGGGAATCCGCCCCGGGGTCATCGTGGTCCACGAATGGTGGGGGCTCAACGACTACGCCAAGCGCCGCGCCCGCGACCTCGCCGAACTCGGCTACAGCGCCCTGGCCATCGACATGTACGGCGAAGGCAAGCACACCGAGCACCCGCAGGACGCGATGGCCTTCATGCAGGCCGCGACCCGGGATGCCGACGCCGCCAAGGCGCGCTTCCTCGCCGGCCTGGAACTGCTGAAGCGGCAACCGCAGACCGATCCCAGCCAGATCGCCGCGATCGGCTACTGCTTCGGCGGCAAGATCGTCCTCGACATGGCCCGCCAGGGCCTGCCGCTGGCCGGCGTGGCGAGCTTCCACGGCGCCCTCGGCACCGCCACCCCGGCCAGCAAGGGCAGCGTCAAGGCGAAGATCCTGGTGGAGCACGGCAGCGCCGACAGCCTGGTCCCGGCCAAGGACCTCGACGCCCTGAAACAGGAACTGAGCGCCGCCGGCGCCGACTACCGGGTGGTGATCCAGGACGGCGCCAAACACGGCTTCACCAACCCCGACGCCGACGCGCACAAGGACCACGGCCTGGACATCGGCTACGACCGCCAGGCCGACCGACGCTCCTGGGCAGACCTGCAGGCGTTCCTCAAGGACATCTTCGGGCAGGGTTGAACCCTGCGCCGACGCATAAAAAAACGGGAGTCCCCGGAGGGACTCCCGTCTTGAAAGGTCGAGACAGGACAGTATCCCGTCATCAACAAACAACCTCACCTGCATTCCACTGGAATGCGCGGCGCAGTCTGTCAAAACCGGGCCTTGCGGTCCGTTTTCCTTTGTTGCGCTTTTGCAATCTTGTGTAAGCGTCGCGTGACTGGTGGGCCACGTCGGGAACCGGCACAATGCGCGCCATGAACGACCGTCTCCCCTCCTTCTGCACCCCGCTGGACGACCGCTGGCCGCTGCCCGTCGCGCTGCCCGGCGTGCAACTGCGCAGCACCCGCTTCGACCCGGCGCTGCTGCAACCCGGCGACTTCGCCCTGGCCGGCATCCAGCCGCCGGCGAACATCCTCCGCGCGGTGGCCAAGCGCCAGGCCGAGTTCCTCGCCGGGCGCCTCTGCGCACGCGCCGCCCTGTTCGCCCTCGATGGCCGCGCCCAGACCCCGGCCGTCGGCGAGGACCGCGCACCGGTCTGGCCGGCCGCGATCAGCGGCTCGATCACCCATGGCGACCGCTGGGCCGCCGCCCTGGTGGCGGCGCGCGGCGACTGGCGCGGGCTCGGCTTGGACGTGGAGACCCTGCTCGAAGCCGAGCGGGCGCGCTACCTGCATGGCGAGATCCTCACCGAAGGCGAGCGCCTGCGCTTCGCCGACGACCTGGAGCGACGCACCGGCCTGCTGGTGACCCTGGCGTTCTCGCTGAAGGAAAGCCTGTTCAAGGCGCTCTATCCGCTGGTGGGCAAGCGCTTCTACTTCGAACATGCGGAACTGCTGGAATGGCGCGCCGACGGCCAGGCCCGGTTGCGCCTGCTCACCGACCTGTCGCCGGAGTGGCGCCACGGCAGCGAGCTGGATGCCCAGTTCGCCGTGCTCGACGAACGCCTGCTCAGCCTGGTGGCGGTCGGCGCCTGATCAGGCGTTCCCCGGCGTGCGCCGCGACGGCCGCAGCGCGCGGCCTTCCGCCAGGCGCTCGACGGCGCGGGCGGCGGCGACCATGCCGAAGGTGGCGGTGACCATCATCACTGCACCGAAGCCGCCGGCGCAGTCCAGCTTCACCCCTTCGCCGACGAAACTCTTCGACTGGCACACCGTGCCGTCCGGCTTCGGGTAGCGCAGCTGCTCGCTGGAGAACACGCAGGGCACGCTGTAGGTGCGCCCCGGCGTGCGCGAGAAGTTGTAGTCGCGGCGCAGGGTGGAACGCACCTTGGCCGCCAACGGGTCGTTGAAGGTCTTGTTCAGGTCGGCGACCTGGATCTGCGTCGGGTCGACCTGGCCACCGGCGCCGCCGGTGGTGATCACCGGGATCTTGCGCCGCTTGCACCAGGCGATCAGCGCGGCCTTGGCGGCCACGCTGTCGATGCAGTCGATCAGGTAGTCGAAGTCGACGATGTACTCGGCCATGGTCTCGCGGGTGACGAAATCGGCCACCGCGTGGACCCGGCAGGCCGGGTTGATGGCCCGGATGCGCGCCGCCATCACCTCGACCTTGGCCTTGCCCACCGAGCCTTCGATGGCATGCACCTGGCGGTTGGTGTTGGTCACGCAGACATCGTCGAGGTCGAACAGGGAAATCTCGCCGACGCCGCTGCGGGCCAGCGCTTCCGCCGCCCAGGAACCGACCCCGCCGATGCCGACCACCGCGACGTGGCTATCGGCCAGGCGTTGCAGCCCCTCGCGACCGTACAACCGGCCGATACCGCCGAAGCGCTGTTCATCCACCTGCATCACCAACCACCTCTGAAACCGAATCGCGGATTGCCGCGCGCATTATAAAAAGCCGCGGCCGCCGCGTCGCCTGCGTTCTTACGGCTCGTCGCGCAGGCCGGACTAGACTTGCAACAGACCCGCCGGCCCGGCGCCTGTACACCCCGGGGGGTGCGGGGTAGCATCCGCCGCCCCGTGTTCAGCGAAACATCCGGAACCTGGTTTCATCTCTATGTCTTCACGCAAGATCGGGCTCAACCTGGTGGTCATCGTCGCCCTGGCCGCCCTCTTCACCGGTATCTGGGCCCTGTACAACCGTCCGGTCAGCGTACCGGACTGGCCGGAACGCATCTCCGGCTTCTCCTTCTCGCCGTTCCGCCTCAACCAGAATCCGCAGAGCGGCCGCTACCCCAGCGCCGAACAGATGCGCGCCGACCTGGAACTGGTCGCCCGGCACACCCACAGCATCCGCACCTATTCGGTCCAGGGCGCGCTCGGCGACATCCCGGCGCTGGCCGAGGCGTTCGGCCTGCGCGTCAGCCTGGGCATCTGGCTCGGCCCGGACCTGGCCGGCAACGAGGCCGAGATCGCCCGCGCCATCCGCATCGCCAACGAGTCGCCGAGCGTGGTGCGGGTGATAGTCGGCAACGAGGCGCTGTTCCGCCGCGAGGTGACGGCGGAACAGTTGATCGCCTACCTCGACCGGGTCCGCGCGGCGGTCAAGGTTCCGGTGACCACCGCCGAACAGTGGCACGTCTACCGCGAACACCCGGAACTGGCGCAACACGTCGACCTGATCGCCGCCCACGTCCTGCCCTACTGGGAGGCCACGCCGGTGGCCGACGCGGTGGACTTCGTGCTCGAACGCGCGCGCGAACTCAAGGCCGCCTTCCCGAGGAAGCCGCTGCTGCTCGCTGAGGTCGGCTGGCCGAGCAACGGGCGCATGCGCGGCAGCGCCGAGGCGACACCCGCGGACCAGGCCATCTACCTGCGGCGCCTGACCAACGCGCTCAACGGCGAAGGCTACAGCTACTTCGTCATCGAAGCCTTCGACCAGCCCTGGAAGGTCAGCGCCGAAGGCTCGGTGGGCGCCTACTGGGGCGTCTACAACGCCGACCGCAAGGCCAAGTTCAACTTCACCGGGCCGGTGGTGCCGATTCCCAAGTGGCGCGCCCTGGCCATCGCCTCGGCGGTACTCGCGGTACTCGCCTTCACCCTGCTGCTGATCGACAGTTCCTCGCTGCGCCAGCGCGGGAGGACCTTCCTCGCCGTGGTCTCGTTCGCCTGCGCCTCGGTGCTGGTGTGGATCGCCTACGACTACAGCCAGCAGTACAGCACCTGGTTCAGCCTGACCGTCGGCGCGTTGCTGGGCGTCGGCGCGCTGGGGGTGGTCATCGTGCTGTTCACCGAGGCCCACGAGCTGGCCGAGGCGGTCTGGACGCGCAAGCGGCGCCGGCCATTCCTGCCGATCACCGCCGCGCAGGCCTATCGGCCCAAGGTGTCGATCCACGTGCCCTGCTACAACGAGCCGCCGGAACTGCTGAAACAGACCCTCGACGCCCTCGCCCGCCTCGACTACCCGGACTACGAAGTCCTGGTGATCGACAACAACACTCGCGACCCGGCCGTCTGGCAGCCCGTCGAGGCGCACTGCGCGCGCCTGGGCGAGCGCTTCCGCTTCTTCCACGTCGCCCCGCTGGAAGGCTTCAAGGCCGGCGCGCTGAACTTCGCCCTGGGCCACGTGGCGGCGGACGTCGAGGTGGTCGCGGTGATCGACGCCGACTACTGCGTCGACCCCGACTGGCTCAGGCACATGGTGCCGCACTTCGGCGACCCGCGGATCGCCGTGGTGCAGTCGCCGCAGGACTACCGCGACCAGCACGAGAGCGCCTTCAAGCGGCTCTGCTACGCCGAGTACAAGGGCTTCTTCCACATCGGCATGGTCACCCGCAACGACCGCGACGCGATCATCGAGCACGGCACCATGACCATGATCCGGCGCAGCGTGCTGGACGAGCTGAGATGGCCGGAATGGTGCATCACCGAAGACGCCGAGCTGGGCCTGCGGGTGTTCGAGAAGGGCCTGTCGGCCGCCTACTTCGAGCGCAGCTACGGCAAGGGGGTGATGCCCGATACCTTCATCGACTTCAAGAAGCAGCGCTTCCGCTGGGCCTACGGCGCGATCCAGATCATGAAGCGGCATACCGACGCCCTGCTGCGCGGCCGCGGTCCCGACGGCAGCCGCCTGACCCGCGGCCAGCGCTACCACTTCGTGGCCGGCTGGCTGCCGTGGATCGCCGACGGCCTGAACATCTTCTTCACCCTCGGCGCGCTGCTCTGGTCGGCGGCGATGATCATCGTGCCCAAGCGCGTCGACCCGCCGCTGCTGATCTTCGCGATCCTGCCGCTGGCCCTGTTCGCCTTCAAGGTCGGCAAGATCCTCTTCCTCTACCGGCGCACCGTCGGCGTCGACCTGCGTGACTCGTTCTTCGCCGCCCTCGCCGGCCTGTCGCTCTCGCACACCATCGCCAAGGCGGTGCTGTACGGCTTCGTCACCCGCGGCATCCCGTTCTTCCGCACGCCGAAGATGCGCTCCAGCCACGGCCTGCTGGTGGCCCTGGCGGAGGCCCGCGAGGAAGTCTTCGTGATGCTCCTGCTGTGGGGCGCGGCGGCCGGCATCGTGGCGGTTCAGGGCGTGCCGAGCCGCGACCTGCTGATCTGGGTCGCCATGCTCCTGGTGCAATCGCTGCCCTACCTGGCGGCGCTGGTCATGGCCCTGCTCTCGTCGCTGCCGAAACCGCGCGAGGAACTGGCCGGCGGCGCCGAGCAGATCGGCGGTTGAGGTCGGGCGAGGCGTCGGGACGGCCGGCCCCGCTCGCCTAAACGGCGTCCCTTCGCCCACGTTTATGCTTTAAGATTCCCCCTTTCCGCTCGACCCGCTCAGGATGCCCTCCCCATGACCGCCTCTTCGCCGAGTCTCTCGCCGACCCTCGAACTCGCCTGCGAGTTGATCCGCCGCCCCTCCGTCACGCCCCTCGACGCCGACTGCCAGGCCCTGATGATGCGCCGCCTGGAAGCCGCCGGCTTCGCCCTGGAGCCGATGCGCATCGAGGAGGTGGACAACTTCTGGGCACGGCGCGGCGGCGACGGCCCGGTGCTGTGCTTCGCCGGGCACACCGACGTGGTCCCCACCGGCCCGCTGCAGGCCTGGCAGCACCAACCCTTCGACGCCCTGATCGACGACCAGGGCATGCTCTGCGGGCGCGGCGCGGCGGACATGAAAGGCAGCCTGGCGTCGATGATCGTCGCCGTCGAGCGCTTCGTCGCCGACCACCCGGAGCACAAGGGCGCCATCGCCTTCCTCATCACCAGCGACGAGGAAGGCCCGGCCCACCACGGCACCAAGGCGGTGGTCGAACGCCTCGCCGCACGCGGCGAGCGCCTGGACTGGTGCATCGTCGGCGAACCGTCGAGCACCAGCCTGGTCGGCGACGTGGTGAAGAACGGCCGCCGCGGCTCCCTTGGCGCCAAGCTGACCATCCGCGGCGTACAGGGCCATGTGGCCTACCCGCACCTGGCGAAGAACCCGATCCACCTGGCCGCCCCGGCGCTGGCCGAACTGGCGGCGGAACACTGGGACGACGGCAATGCCTTCTTCCCGCCGACCAGCTTCCAGGTTTCCAACCTGAACTCCGGCACCGGCGCCACCAACGTCATCCCCGGTGAACTGACCGCGCTGTTCAACTTCCGCTTCTCCACCGAATCCACCGTCGAAGGCCTGCAGAAACGCGTCGAGGCGATCCTCGACAAGCACGGCCTGGACTGGCACGTCGAATGGGCGCTGTCCGGCCTGCCGTTCCTCACCGAGCCGGGTGAACTGCTCGATGCGGTGGCCGCCAGCATCAGGGCGGTCACCGGCCGCGAGACCCAGCCCTCGACCAGCGGCGGCACCTCCGACGGACGCTTCATCGCCACCATGGGCACCCAGGTGGTCGAACTCGGCCCGGTCAACGCCACCATCCACCAGGTCAACGAGCGGGTCCTGGCCAGCGACCTGGAGCTGCTCACCGAAATCTACTACCAGACCCTGGTGAGGCTGCTCGCCTGATGCTGATCTGCCCGCTCTGCTCCGCCGCCCTGGGCGAGGTCGACAACGGCGTCGCCTGCCCCGCCGGGCACCGCTTCGACCGCGCCCGCCAGGGCTACCTGAACCTGCTGCCGGTGCAGCACAAGAAAAGCCTCGATCCGGGCGACAACGCCGCCATGGTCGAGGCCCGTCGCCAGTTCCTCGGCGCCGGCCACTACGCGCCGCTGGCCCGGCGCCTGGCCGAACTGGCCGTCGAACGCGCGCCGCGACGCTGGCTGGATATCGGCTGCGGCGAGGGCTACTACAGCGCCCGGCTCGGCGAAGCCCTGGCCGGCGCCGAGGGCTACGCCCTGGATATCTCCCGCGAGGCGGTGAAACGCGCCTGCCGCCGCGCGCCGCAGTTGTCCTGGCTGGTGGCGAGCATGGCCCGGCTGCCGCTAGCCGACGCCAGTTGCGAGCTGATCGCCAGCGTGTTCAGCCCGATCGACTGGAACGAAGCCGTGCGCGTCCTCGCCCCCGGCGGCGGCGTACTGCGCCTGGGCCCGGCCAGCGCGCACCTGCTGGAACTGCGCCAGCGGCTCTATGACGACGTGCGCGACTACGCCGACGACAAGCACCTCGCCGGCCTGCCCGCGCAACTGAGCCTGCGCCACACCGAGACCCTCGAGTTCCGCCTGGCGCTGGACAGCTACGACGCGCGGGAAAACCTCCTGGCCATGACCCCGCACGGCTGGCGGGTCAACCCCGAGCGCCGCGCGCGAATCCTGGCCGAACCCTTCGAAGTCAGCGTGGCGGTGCGCTACGATTGGCTGCAACGCGACTGACCGTCCCCGAGGACCCCATGCGCCAACCGGATATCGAGATCTACCTGAAAGACGCCGAGCACGCGGCCGTCGCCGCCTGGCTGGAACAGGCTCTGGGGCCCTGCGGCCCATGGCAGGAGCACGGCCAGACCCTCAAGTGCACCGCCCGCGGCGAGCACGGTGCGGTGCGCGTCACCTGGCTGCCGAAGGCGGTGGGCAAGTGGCACAGCCTGTTCTTGGAGAGCGACAGCACGCCCTGGGACGACGACCTCGCCTGCGCCAGGGCCGCGCATGCCGCGCTCGGCGTGGAGATCCGCTGCGCGCCGGGCGGCTGGGAGGAAAACCAGGGCGAAGAGGACGCCGACCGCTGGCTGCGGGTCGACGCCGGGGGCGTCGAGGAAATTACCTGGCGCACCGCCTGAACGACGAAAACCCCGCGCTGCGAGGGGCCGCCCAACGGGGGCCTGGCGGGGTGGATGCGCTGGATGACAAAAGCCCGTCTCGCGACGGGCTTTTGCTTGCGGGAATCAGACCTTGGAGACGTCTTCCGCTTGCAGGCCTTTCTGGCCCTGGATCACCGAGAATTCCACTTTCTGGCCTTCCACCAGGGAGCGGTGACCCTCGCCGCGGATGGCGCGGTAGTGAACGAACACGTCCGGACCGCTATCGCGTTGAATGAATCCATAACCTTTGGCGTCATTGAACCACTTGACGGTTCCGACCTCACGATCAGCCATTACCACACTCTCCAACTTGCAATTTTTTATAAGTGGCCTTCCCAATCCGGGAAGACTTCGACGGTTCGGCTGCGCAACGCTGTTCTTGTTATCCGACCCCGGCAAAATGCCGTTGGAGCGGGCATTTCGAATGGCGTTCCACTAGCCACCGCGTCCCGGAGTATAAACAAACGAGTCCAACTGAAAAGGACTTTTTTAGCCCCTGGCGGAATACCCGCCACGCCCGGCGGGACTGGCCTTTCGATATGTTTTCGCTACGCCTGGAATACGTCTGCGCATGCACTTGCAGATAGCTAGCCGCCATATTTCCGTCAACTTTTCAGCGGTCGCGCAGACCTGCCTTGCGCGGCCAGGCCAGGGTGAAGCAGGCGCCGCCCAGAGTCTCGCTGCGGCCGATGGAGGCCCGGCCGCCATGCCAGTAGACGATCCGCCGGACGATGGACAGTCCCAGGCCATGCCCGCCGGAAGCACGGGTCCGGCTATCGTCCAGGCGTAGGAATGGCGTAAAGAGCCGCTCCCATTGCGCCTCCGGCACCCCCGGCCCGTCGTCCTCGACATCCACCCGGCAACGCTCCAGGCTGACCCGGTAGCTGATCCTGACCCGACGATCGGCATGCCGCAGCGCATTGGTCAGCAGGTTCTGCAAGGCCCGATGCAGGTAGCGCGGCTCGGCCTCGATCCAACTGCCCAGCTCCTCAGGCACCAGCGCGCCCTCCTCGCAACTGACCAGCACCTCGCGGCGCAGCGGAGCGATCTCCTCCACCACCTGGCGCACCAGCACGCCCAGCTCCAGGCGCTGGTAGGTCAGCGGCGGCGAGCCCTGTTCCAGGCGCGCGTAGGTGAGCATCTCGTCGACCAGCTTGTCGAGGTCCTGGATATCGTTGTCCATGCCCTCCAGGTACTTCAGGCGGGCGCCGTCGGTCTCGGCGGTCTCGATCATCTCCAGGCCGAAGCGCAACCGCGCCACCGGCGTGCGCAGCTCGTGGGACACCGCGCGAACCATCTCGCGCTGCACCGTCAGCAGCCGGTGGATGTGCTCGGCCATATGGTTGAAGGCCGCGCCCAGGCGTCCCACCGAGTCGCCGCCGCGCACCTCGACGCGGGTATCCAGACTGCCGCGGGCGATCCGCGTGGCGGCCGCCTCCAGGCTGCGCAGGCGCTGCTCCAGACGACGCACCAGCAGGTAGGTGATCAGGCCGATGAAGCTCAGGCACAGCGCGCCGAGCAGCAACAGCAGCTGCGGCGGATAGAGGTTCATCTGGAACAGCGGGCCCAGCTCCAGCACCCAGGGCGTGTCGAGGATGCCGGCGAAGATGCGGATCGAGTCGCCGTCCTTGCCCAGCGCCATCACCGTGTCGCCCTCCACCACCCGCCGGCGCTGGTCGTCGTCGAGGTCCAGCTCCTTGACCTGGAGCAGATGCACCGGGAAGCCGAAGCGCTTGTCGCGGACGATCCGCGCCAGGTGGTAAGGCTGTTCGCTGGCCGGGTAGCGCACCAGTTCGTCCATCAGCAGGTAAACCGTGGCCCGCGCCAGTTGCTCGCTGACCTGCTGCACCTCGCCGCTGAGCACCAGGTTCTCGGCAGCGCTGGCCTGGGTATAGACGGTGACGGCGTGCTCGGCGGTCTGCTTCACCAGCACCTGGCCGTTCATCAGGCGCGCGCGGCTGCGTCCATCCATCCGCAGCTCATCCAGCCCGCGCAGTTGCAGGGGAATCCCCAGCAAGCGGCTCCACTGCGCCAGGGCGCGCTTGCGCTCGGTGGCGGTCATCGGTTGCAGGTTGTCGGCCATCAGGCGGAAGGTGCCGCGCGCCAGCTCCTCGCGGTAGTGCTCGCCGCGCACCTCGTTGATCCAGTGCAGGCCGAGCAGGCCCAGGCCGCTGACCAGCAGCAGGGCCAGGAGCATGCCGCCATAGATGCGCAGGAAGATGGATTTCATCGGCGAGCCCCCGGCCGCTGTCCGCTGCTGTTGATTCTGGCCGACCGGGACGCCCGCGCCCCGGCCCGCAGGAAAAAAGCGCCTCAGCCCTCGCCGACGAACAGGTAGCCCTTGCTGCGTACGGTCTTGATCAGCCGCGGGTGCATCGGGTCGTCGCCGATCTTCGGGCGGATCCGCGAGATGCGCACGTCGATGGAGCGGTCCTGGCCGTCGTACTCGATGCCGCGCAGGGCGTTGAAGATCTCCTCGCGGGAGAGAATCCGCCCGGCGTTCGCCGCCAGCAGCCAGAGCAGGTCGAACTCGGCGCTGGTCAGCTCGATGGTGGTCCCGTCCAGCCAGGCCTCGCGCATCGCGTTGTCGATCACCAGGCGACCGAACGCCAGGCGTTTGCTGTCCGCCGCCGGGGCGCCCGCTTCCGGCGCCTCGCTGCGCCGCAACAGGGCACGGATGCGCGCCAGCAGCACACGCGGGCGCACCGGCTTGCACACGTAGTCGTCGGCGCCCATCTCCAGGCCGAGCACCTCGTCCATGTCGTCGGTGCGCGCGGTGAGCATCAGGATCGGACCGTCGAACTGCGGACGCACCTGGCGGCAGATGGACAGACCGTCCTCGCCCGGCAGCATCAGGTCGAGCACCACCAGGTCCGGGCGTTCGGCGAGGATACGCGCCGCCGCCAGTGCGCCGTTGGCTTCGATGTCGACCTTCAGGCCGTTGCCTTCCAGGTATTCCCGGGTCAGCTCGGCCAGGCGTCGATCGTCCTCGACGATCAGGATGCGCCAGGCTTCTTGCTCCACACAGCCTCCTCGTATCGCGGTCCCGGAGCCGCCGCGCGGCCCCCTCAGAGCGGCCCGCATTGTAGCCAATACGGGGGCCGCGCGGCAGCACGCGAGGAACATCTTGCAAACACTACATATTGTGGGTAGGGTGCGCGCCCCGAAAGGTTGGGGAGTAGGTCTGCGCCGGTGCTTTCCGAGGGCGACGAATGGCATTCTCCAGCGCTGCCGCGGCCTACGGACGCTTCCTAGGACTCACGCACAGAAGACCCACACTTTATCCACAGGTTTCCCCCAGACTGTCACCTTGCAAACACCCCATTAGCGCATTATCTTGTATCCCCATCGTCGCCACCCCCTATATCTTGGGTTTCGAGCGCACGAACGGCTACAACGGAACCAACCGCGCACGGACCACTCTGATGGCTCCGGCGGCTCCGCAAAAAAGCATTTTCCAGACGTACTGAAAGCATCGACGGCGCTCACCGCAAGGAGCCCTTCATGACGATGGAAAAGCGGTACGGGTGTTGCAACGGACGCTGTAAACAGACAGTCAACACCACTAGGTATTGTGTTCGACGGCAAAACGCCACGAACCCGCCAGGGCCAGGGAGGCACGCACAGTCCCCACCCTCAGCATTCGAATGAAGCAGCCGCCGCGAGGCCGGCTGCCCGGCTCTTTATCGATTCAAGGGAATGGGCGCCCCGGCGCCCGCTAGCAAAACCATTACGAGAACGTGGAGATACCCACCCATGCATACCGACACCACACGCGAGAACCCGCAGGCCAGCGCGCCGCAGGCCGCCGATTCGTCGCAGGATCTGGCCGCCACCGCGCCGGGCCAGCTGCGCGTGATCAAGCGCAACGGCACCGTAGTCCCCTACACCGATGACAAGATCACCGTGGCCATCACCAAGGCGTTCCTCGCCGTGGAAGGCGGCACCGCCGCCGCCTCGTCGCGTATCCATGACACCGTGCGCCGCCTGACCGAGCAGGTCACCGCCACCTTCAAGCGCCGCATGCCGTCCGGCGGCACCATCCACATCGAAGAGATCCAGGACCAGGTCGAACTGGCCCTGATGCGCGCCGGCGAGCAGAAGGTCGCCCGCGACTACGTGATCTACCGCGAAGCCCGCGCCGCCGAGCGCAAGAACGCCGGCGCCGCCAGCGACGTCGCCCAGCCGCACCCGAGCATCCGCATCACCCGCGCCGACGGCAGCCTGTCGCCGCTGGACATGGGCCGCCTGAACACCATCATCAGCGAAGCCTGCGAAGGCCTGGCCGAGGTGGACGGCGCGCTGATCGAGCGCGAGACCCTGAAGAACCTCTACGACGGCGTCGCCGAGAAGGACGTCAACACCGCCCTGGTGATGACCGCGCGCACCCTGGTCGAGCGCGAGCCGAACTACTCCTACGTCACCGCCCGCCTGCTGATGGACACCCTGCGCGCCGAAGCCCTGGGCTTCCTCGGCGTGGCCGAGAGCGCCACCCATCACGAGATGGCCGAGCTGTACGCCAAGGCCCTGCCGGCCTACATCGAGAAAGGCGCCGAGTTCGAGCTGGTCGATGCCAAGCTGAAGGAATTCGACCTGGAGAAACTGGGCAAGGCCATCGATCACGAGCGCGACCAGCAGTTCACCTACCTCGGCCTGCAGACCCTGTACGACCGCTACTTCATCCACAAGGACGGCATCCGCTTCGAACTGCCGCAGATCTTCTTCATGCGCGTGGCCATGGGCCTGGCCATCGAGGAGAAGGACCGCGAGGCACGTGCCATCGAGTTCTACAACCTGCTGTCGTCCTTCGACTACATGAGTTCCACCCCCACCCTGTTCAACGCCGGCACCCTGCGTCCGCAGCTCTCCAGCTGCTACCTGACCACCGTGCCGGACGACCTGTCGGGCATCTACGGCGCCATCCACGACAACGCCATGCTGTCGAAATTCGCCGGCGGCCTGGGCAACGACTGGACCCCGGTGCGCGCGCTGGGCTCCTACATCAAGGGCACCAACGGCAAGTCCCAGGGCGTCGTGCCCTTCCTGAAAGTGGTCAATGACACCGCGGTCGCGGTCAACCAGGGCGGCAAGCGCAAGGGCGCGGTCTGCGCCTACCTGGAAACCTGGCACCTGGACATCGAGGAATTCCTCGAGCTGCGCAAGAACACCGGTGACGACCGTCGTCGTACCCACGACATGAACACCGCCAACTGGATCCCCGACCTGTTCATGAAGCGCGTCTTCGACGACGGCTCCTGGACCCTCTTCTCGCCGTCCGACGTCCCCGACCTGCACGACCTCTACGGCAAGGCCTTCGAGGAGCGCTACGAGTACTACGAGGCCCTGGCCAGCTACGGCAAGCTGAAGCTGCACAAGGTCGTCCAGGCCAAGGACCTGTGGCGCAAGATGCTCTCCATGCTGTTCGAGACCGGCCACCCGTGGCTGACCTTCAAGGACCCGTGCAACCTGCGCAGCCCGCAGCAGCACGTGGGCGTGGTGCACAGCTCGAACCTCTGCACCGAGATCACCCTGAACACCAACAAGGACGAGATCGCCGTCTGCAACCTGGGCTCGATCAACCTGGTCAACCACATCGTCGACGGCAAGCTGGACACCGCCAAGCTGGAGAAGACCGTCAAGACCGCGGTACGCATGCTCGATAACGTCATCGACATCAACTACTACTCGGTCCCGCAGGCGCAGAACTCCAACTTCAAGCACCGTCCGGTCGGCCTGGGCATCATGGGCTTCCAGGACGCCCTGTACCTGCAGCACATCCCCTACGGTTCGGACGCGGCCATCGCCTTCGCCGACCAGTCCATGGAAGCCATCAGCTACTACGCGATCCAGGCTTCCTGCGACCTGGCCGACGAGCGCGGCGCCTACCAGACCTTCCAGGGCTCGCTGTGGTCGCAAGGCATCCTGCCGATCGACTCGGAAAAGAAGCTGATCGAAGAGCGCGGCGCCAAGTACATCGAAGTCGACCTGTCGGAAACCCTCGACTGGGCGCCGCTGCGCGAGCGCGTACAGAAAGGCATCCGCAACTCGAACATCATGGCCATCGCGCCGACCGCGACCATCGCCAACATCACCGGCGTCTCGCAGTCGATCGAGCCGACCTACCAGAACCTGTACGTGAAGTCGAACCTCTCCGGCGAATTCACTGTGATCAACCCCTACCTGGTGCGCGACCTCAAGGCCCGCGGCCTGTGGGACCCGGTCATGGTCAACGACCTGAAGTACTACGACGGTTCCGTGCAGCAGATCGAGCGCATCCCGCAGGACCTCAAGGACCTCTACGCCACCGCGTTCGAAGTCGAGACCCGCTGGATCGTCGAAGCCGCCAGCCGTCGTCAGAAGTGGATCGACCAGGCCCAGTCGCTGAACCTGTACATCGCCGGCGCCTCGGGCAAGAAGCTCGACGTGACCTACCGCATGGCCTGGTTCCGCGGCCTGAAGACCACCTACTACCTCCGTGCCCTGGCCGCCACCAGCACCGAGAAGTCCACCATCAACACCGGCAAGCTCAACGCCGTGTCGGCCGGTGGCAACGACGGCCTGCAAGCCGCCCCGGCCGCCGAGCCGAAGCCGGCGCCGGTGCCGCAGGCATGCAGCATCGACAACCCCGACTGCGAAGCCTGCCAGTGATCGCGCGTCGCTGAACGGCGTCCGTGTCGTGGCCGGGCAAGCCGGACTCCTCCCGTGAGTCCGGCTTGCCCGGCGCCTGACGGTCGCTCGTCCAGCGCCACGCTGGCAGCGCAAGGCCCCTCGCCAGGGCCAGGAACAATCCCCTTCTTCCCTCCGGGGGAGAAGAACGGCCCGGCCAGACCGTGCCGGACCACCGCTTTCGCGTGCACCTCACGCCCCATATCCAGGCCGCCGAGACGGCCGCCAGACCAGGAGAGAGCAAGATGCTGAGCTGGGACGAATTCGACAAAGAAGACCCGACCGAAGCCAAGGCCGCGCCCGCCGCCGCCCAGGCCGTTGCCCAGGGCCATGACAAGCTGGACGACGAAGCCGCCGGCTCGGTGGAAGAAGCGCGCGCCGTTTCCGCCGACGACTCCGACGCCGTCGCCCGCGCCAAGAAGGCCCTGAACGACCTCGACATCCAGGAAGGCCTGGACGATCTCGAAGGCTCCGCCGCGCGCGTGCAGGTCGGCGACAAGCAGATGATCAACGCCCGCGCCGACCTCAACCAGCTCGTCCCCTTCAAGTACGACTGGGCCTGGCAGAAGTATCTGGATGGTTGCGCCAACCACTGGATGCCGCAGGAAGTCAACATGAACGCCGACATCGCCCTGTGGAAGAGCAAGGACGGCCTCAGCGAAGACGAGCGGCGCATCGTCATGCGCAACCTCGGCTTCTTCTCCACCGCCGACTCCCTGGTCGCCAACAACCTGGTGCTGGCCGTATACCGCCTGATCACCAACCCCGAGTGCCGCCAGTACATCCTGCGCCAGGCCTTCGAAGAGGCGATCCACACCCACGCCTACCAGTACTGCATCGAGTCGCTGGGCATGGACGAGGGCGAGATCTTCAACATGTACCACGAGATCCCCAGCGTGGCGAAGAAGGCCTCCTGGGGCCTGAAGTACACCCGCTCGATCTCCGACCCGATGTTCCAGACCGGCACCCCGGAAACCGACCGCCAGTTCCTGCGCAACCTGATCGCCTACTACTGCGTGCTGGAAGGCATCTTCTTCTACTGCGGCTTCACCCAGATCCTCTCCATGGGCCGCCGCAATAAGATGACCGGCACCGCCGAGCAGTTCCAGTACATCCTCCGCGACGAGTCGATGCACCTGAACTTCGGTATCGACGTGATCAACCAGATCAAGATCGAGAACCCGCACCTGTGGGACGCCCAGATGAAGGACGAGGCGACCCAGATGATCCTCCAGGGCACCCAGCTGGAGATCGAATACGCGCGCGACACCATGCCGCGCGGGGTGCTGGGGATGAACGCGGCGATGATGGAGGACTACCTGAAGTTCATCGCCAACCGGCGCCTGACCCAGATCGGCCTGAAGGAAGAGTATCCGGGGACCACCAACCCGTTCCCGTGGATGTCGGAGATCATGGACCTGAAGAAGGAGAAGAACTTCTTCGAGACGCGGGTTATCGAGTACCAGACGGGCGGAGCACTGAGCTGGGATTGAGATTCTCGATTTAGGTCAAGACCGTTAGACGCTGTAGCCGGAAAGGGACTTTTGGGGCAGTGGTAGAAGATGAAAACCCCGCCTTGTGCGGGGTTTTCTTTAAGGAAGCACTATGCCGTACGATTTAGAAAAGAGATTAGTAATAGGCTTAGCCTCAAGCGCCCTCTTTAATCTTGAAGAGTCAGATAGTGTCTTTAGGTCAGAAGGAGAGGATGCCTACAGGAAATATCAAAGGGAAAATCAAAACAAACCACTCCCCCATGGGGTAGCATTCTCCTTTATTAGACGACTACTTTCCCTAAACAAACTTTCCCCTAAAGACCCACCAGTCGAAGTCATCTTACTTTCGCGAAACGATCCAGATACAGGCTTAAGAGTCATGAAATCAATTGAACACCATGGCTTACCTATGACTAGAGCAGTATTTCTACAAGGAAGGTCACCACAAAACTATATACCTGCCTTAAAAATCAGCCTATTCCTTTCAGCGAATGAAACAGATGTAAAACAAGCAATGATTGCTGGCTACCCTGCTGGACAAGTACTAAAGACTGCCGCATATGACGACCCTGAAGATAAAGAGCTAAGAATAGCTTTCGACTTTGACGGTGTAATTGCTGATGATGAAGCGGAGTCAATTTATCAAGAAACGAGAAATTTATCTGACTTCCACGATCATGAGCAAAGTCTTGTCAATACACCACACAGCCCAGGTCCACTTGCAGAGTTCCTTAAAAAAATATCAACCATACAAAAATTAGAGCAGGAACAACAAGAAAACGACCCCACATACTCTCCAGTACTTAACATCAGCATTGTTACTGCTAGAAATGCCCCTTCACATGAGCGCGTAATTAATACAATGCGCCACTGGAACATAAGAGTAAATTCCGCATTTTTCTTGGGCGGAATCGAAAAAAAATCCGTATTAGAAGTATTGAGCCCTCACATATTTTTTGATGACCAAAGACTACATCTAGACCCTGCGTCATCTGTACTACCGTCAGTCCATATTCCCTTTGGCGTGGCTAACAACATAGCCAAAGAGTGAACGTATCTCTCTACAAAATGCTGAAACTTCCGTAGATACCGTATTACCTGCTCCCAGCTTCCCAGTTGTTTCCCCAAACCCGCAGTTCGCTGCAAGTCTTTGTTTCGCCTTCCCAGGCGAGTCACTTTCTCAGTCGCGAGAAAGTAACCAAAGCGCTTGCCCCTGCATCCGGCCCCAGTCGCTTCGCGACTGGGGTTCCCTCCCTCCATCGCCGTTCCGGGGGCACGCCGCCACGGTCCTTCGTGGACCGAGGCGACTTTCGCGGCATCCTGCCGCTCAACCCCCTACACGACGATTCCGCTCGGCCTCCTGATGGGGCGGACCGGAGCGTCGGATATTTCTCTGGAAGAAGTAGGGCAAATCACGCACAGCGTGATTCGCAAGATGGGGCAGAGTTGCCAAGCGCCGGGCGGCGCAGGTTTGGTAAAAAGCCTTGTTTCATGTGGTTTCTTTGATAGAGAGAGTCTTTCAGCTTCGCTCATTCCGCTCGGTTGTTTCGTTCCTCTCGTCTCAATACTCTGCCACCGGCGCCTAAGAAACGCTAAACCACGCAGCGGCCAGACCGCTCCCGACAGCCAAGCGGCTTTTTTGAGTCTGCGGTATTCTCTCGCCCTCAAAATCTCTGCGACGCCGGGAGTGGACGAATACAAGACCCGAAAGGGAAATATGTCCGGCCCTCTGCGTGGGGTTTTCTTAACTCCCGGCACCCCAGCCCCAAGAAAGCTGGTCACATCACGCAGAGGTAACGGAAATGCCTATCACCAATCCCATATATCCATCCACACCGCTTCATCCCACCACCTCCCCGGAGGTGCGCCATGTCTGACGCCCCCCTCCACTACAGCCGTTTCACCCACCACCATCGGGTCCTGCGCGCCGTGCTGCTGGATGAGGAAGGCTGGTTCGTGCTCTCCGACCTGGCACGGCTGCTGGGCCGTTACCTGGGCGGTCGGGCGCCGGCGGCGTTGTGTGACGAGGCGCCGTGGCCGCTGGCGACGGCGGAACAGCGCGAGCGCTTGTTCGCCCTCTGCCATGTGCTGGAGCGGCACCTGGATGCCGACCAGTGGCGGCTCGCCTGGCTCCATGACGAACGCCACGGGCCACGCCAGGATTGCCTGGTCAGCGAGTCCGGGCTCTACGCTCTGCTCTGGCTCGCAGTGCCTGGCGCGGCGCGGGGCTTGCGCCGTTGGGTCAGCGGCTCGGTGCTGCCACGCCTGCGCAGCCAGTCTCACCCCAAAGCCACGCCCCAGCGCGCCGTGCTGCACTGGAAAACCGCCGAGATCGACACCCTGCACTGGCAAGGCAAGACCTGGATCCCCCTCTCCGACTGCCCCCACCTCCTCGACAGTCCACGCCCGCTGATCCGGGCCTGACCCCGTCATACGCCCTGAAAGGAGTCAGGGCTTGAAACAGCGGAGTGACCTGCTTTTACATGACTACTTGTAGTGGCCTGCAATCAGCACCGGCCTGTAATCCATCGCGGCCAACCAGAATTATCTGCGACTGACGGATAGGCTGGGCTCAGATTAATTGCGAGCGAGCATGCAATCCATGCGCCGGGCTTGCAATCCATCACCGCGGGCTCACGCTCTTTGCGACTGACGCTCATACCGGTAGTCCGGCACTTTGCATCTTCTCCCGAAGCTCGGTCGCCCGCGCCGGATCCAGTGTATTGCTGAACAACGCACGAACCTCGGCAGGCTTGGCATCGAACTGCTCTGCCAGAGTAGGCTCCCGCTCTGGGTGAGCAGAGATGCAGACCGAGTAACTATCACATAAAAAGCAGAGGCTCCTTACAGAGAGCCTCTGTTTATATTCCTCAAAAAGTGACTACAAAATCAGTCATGATCAGGATTCATTAGTATGAAAGAAAGAGTGTCAACCTTCATTTCAGCGGTATAATTGAAAAACACCTTAATATCAGGTCGATCAGGATAAGCATAGTAGTCCCAACCTCCAACTAATCCGATCACAGGCATTGTAAAGGGCTCTTTGGTCTTCTCTGGAGTGCCAAGAATGGAACGAACACCTGTTTTATCCATACTCCTAGAAAAGGGAGGTGGCAGTTCACCTTGATAGGCTGGAATGTTGTCCATCGTTTTTATAAGAACTATATGGAGTTTCTCGGCAACTTTACTTTCCCCCCAAAACTCTAGATCAACACCAGTATCGACATCTAGAGTAAGCCATTCAGAATCTTCGTACTGCTTCTCAAGAGGGGTTTCCGGTATTAAATTTTTCTTTAACAAATCGCCATAGCTCTGTCCAAGAGCACCAACAATTTTCTTGATTGATTCAGAATTCATCAGTACCACCCCTGCTCTGTATTGATTTTGTGCAACCTTGAACGTGCATCTTCAACATCTTTCTCAGAAAAACCCTCTTCCAGCAAAGCACCCTTGACTGCGTCAAAGTTGCTATCTACTGCCTTTCTTAAATCTGCTGCATCCTTACGCTGTTTTTCCTTAGTATTACGCCCGCCGTAGGTTTCGCTGTACTTCTGGTGTATCCGCGCAGGAATAGCGATGCTAGCCCCTTTCTTCATCAACTCCCGAATTTTCTTATCCTGAATTCCCGGAATATTCGATCTCAAACTCGTCGCCAACGCACCTTGAGCCGGCATATGGTCAAGATGGTTTCCATCACGAGGTCTTCCTGCAAAATTACCATAAATGTCCACTTCCAGCGGCTTAACTGGCGGCTTGGAAAAGACCAGATAGAGCGGAGGAACGTCCGAGCCCGCCGGGAAGATCACGATCAGATCGTCCAGATCTAATGGCACTCCCGGATAGGACTCCGGTTCGGCCTGCACTGGGGTGATCGTTGCTCCCTCATACACCGGAACCGGCTGCGGTACGACCGGAGTGTTGCTTGAGGGGTTCTGGCTTCCTGGAGGGGTAGCAGGGGTCCAGGTCAAGATCAGTGGTGGTGTATTCGGCACGGTGGATTTTGCGGGAACCGTCACCTCATACCGGCCCGTCGCAGCATTGAGGGTCGCGGCACGAACAGGCACCCCCTTGGGGACAGTTGCCCCGTTGGTCAGCACCGCGGCAATCTGCGACTTACCACTCGGGCTCTCTTGTGCAGCACTCGTGAGTCGTACCGGCATATCAACCGTGCCGCCTGCCTTGGCGACGCTTTGCAAATCAGCCGTGCCAGGAAGCCCCAGAGCGGACGCCTCCAGTGCCAATGCATTGCGAACGCCGGCAGGAACCTTGTCACTGTCTTTACCAGCCTGGTCGGAGTAGAGCGATAGCACCGCGAAGGTGGCAACGTATGCGCCAGGTCCACTACCAGCAATCTGAATCAAGCGATTGACAGCATTCGTTAGGGAAGCCGCCAGGCGAGCCGTCTCCACTGCCGCACTACCAAACCCGGCCACCGAAACCAGCGGCGCAGAGGTGGCCGGCATCGCCAAGGTGTTCGCAGCCTGGATGATCTGACCTGGTACTACATCGGCTGTTTTTTGCAAATCGTTGGTCGCCGCACGCTGTGCTTCGGCTACCGCTGCTGAGACCTCTTTTGCCTTAGCCTGCAGCGCTGCTTCGGTCTGCAGGGCAAAGGTGTTCACCTTGGCATAGGTGCTTTCAGTGAATTGTCGAAGGGTTGCTTGTGCAGCTTGCGAAGCCGCCTTGGTGGGGCTGGCCTTGACCTGGGCGGTTAGCTGTAGCGACCTGCGATCGAAAAGTTCCCGACCTGCAATCAGCGCCGTTTTCGACCGAGATTATTTGCGACTATCCCGCCCCGCAAACCAGGATTAAGTGCGAATGAGCCTGCAATAATCCGCGCCGACCTGCAATCCATCGCGGCCAACCAGGATTATCTGCGAATGAAATGGGCGGGGCACACGGGAAGCCCGGTCGAAACGCTGAAAATGCCACTACTCGTATCAAAAACGGGGCGTTTACCCGTTTTTACGCGACCGGGACCGAATCTGATGGCTTATTCGGAAGTTTCCCTAAGAAGCAGACGAAGCCCATAAACTGACTTCGCCTGATCTATATTTTTGGATATAAAAGACTATCAGCTAGATATAGCTATATTTCTTCAAAAGCTCTCTAACTTCCTGTTTTAGCTCCTCTTCATTTATCTCACCATCATCATCCTTCGGGCCATCCGTGAAGCAATCTGCCATTCCAAACATAAGTCTGAGGCAAGCGCCAAGATTATCATCATCCTTTTTCAGCAATCCTGACGCACCTTCGCTACGCCACATTTCAAAGAATTTTTTTGTGAAACTCTTTCCGCTTAACGATCCATCCAAAAAATTTCTTGCAAGATCAATAAGTGCCATGCTCATTTAAAGCACCTCATTCTCAAAATAGTTTTTTTCCTGTTTGCTTCCTGGTTCAAGATACCACCCTGACAAAAACATTCCATCCTCTTTGATAACAACCACAATATTAGTGTCAGGATTGTAAAATACCTTGGATCCTTGATATCTATGATAAACACCTTTTTCAATAGTTGAAGGTGAGCCAAGGTGTTCCAGAATTTTATCTCTGAACTCCGCCAAGGTGGTGTTATTTGCATTTCTGCCGGCGAAGCCAAAGTCATCGGCATGACTTTGATATTTCTTAAGCAGCTGCTTTCTCGTGAATATACCACTATCAAGAGGACTACTGAGCATTACATAAACAGGTTTGACTCCAGAATCCGCCGGGAAAATCACGATCAGATCGTCCAGATCTAACGGCACTTCCGGATAGGACTCCGGTTCGGCCTGCACTGGGGTGATCGTTGCTCCCTCATACACCGGAACCGGCTGCGGTACGACCGGAGTGTTGCTTGAGGGGTTCTGGCTTCCTGGAGGGGTAGCAGGGGTCCAGGTCAAGATCAGCGGGGGTGTATTCGGCACGGTGGACTTTGCGGGAACCGTCACCTCATACCGGCCTGTCGCAGTATTGAGGGTCGCGGCGCGAACAGGCACGCCCTTGGGGACAGTTGCACCGTTGGTCAACATCGCGGCAATCTGCGATTTACCACTCGGGCTCTCTTGTGCAGCACTCGTGAGTCGTACCGGCATATCAACCGTGCCACCTGCCTTGGCGACGCTTTGCAAATCAGCCGTGCCAGGAAGCCCCAGAGCGGACGCCTCCAGTGCCAATGCATTGCGAACGCCGGCAGGAACCTTGTCACTGTCTTTACCAGCCTGGTCGGAGTAGAGCGATAGCACCGCGAAGGTGGCCACGTATGCGCCAGGTCCACTACCAGCAATCTGAATCAAGCGATTGACAGCATTCGTTAGGGAAGCCGCCAGGCGAGCCGTCTCCACTGCCGCACTACCAAACCCGGCCACCGAAACCAGCGGCGTAGAGGTGGCCGGCATCGCCAAGGTGTTCGCAGCCTGAATGATCTGACCTGGTACTACATCGGCTGTTTTTTGCAAATCGTTGGTCGCCGCACGCTGTGCCTCGGCTACCGCTGCCGAAACCTCCTTGGCTTTGGCCTGCAGCGCTGCTTCGGTCTGCAGGGCAAAGGTGTTCACCTTGGCATAGGTGCTTTCAGTGAATTGTCGAAGGGTTGCTTGTGCAGCTTGCGAAGCCGCCTTGGTGGGGCTGGCCTTGACCTGGGCGGTTAGCCTGTTGACCTCGGTTTCGACCTCGGCGGCCGCATTGGCAGCAAACTGAGCCAGCGCTTGTTTTCGTGCTGTCGAAAACGCCGTGGCTTCGTTGACGATCTGCTTGACTTTGGTGTTGAAAGCCGTGACCTGGGCTTCTCCACTGGCCTGTGCTGCCAAGGCAATCTGATTCCGAAATGCCGCGCTGATCAGGTTCTGGCTGGACGAAATCTGGCTGTTGGCTTGTTGCTGGGCTTGCGCTGTCTTGACCTGCACCGCCTGGGTTGCCGAGGCGACTGCACCACTGACCTGGGTGGAAACCTGAGACAGACTAGCATCCACTGCTTTCACACGTTGCTGGACCTTGGTGGCGGTCGGAGTGGTGATCGCGTTGAAGTCGGCACCGAGCTGTTGAGTGACCTGCTGGGCTTCCAGGCGTGCCGCTTCTTCCGCTTTGCGTTTGGCGTCCGCTTCTGCCTGACGCTGGGCTTCTGCCTCCGCCCGGCGGCGGTCGGTTTCAGCATTGAGCTTGTTCAAGCGCTCTTGAAGACTATTGATCTGATCATTCAGGATGATTGTGTTGTAGCTTGCTTGCAGCTTATCCAGACTAGCCGAGTTCTGAACCACATCCAATTCGTTATCTAGTTCAGGGCGCTTTCGATTTAGCAGCCCGGTGACAACTACGGTTGATCTTTCCAGCCACTGCTCAGGTGTGAAGCTGGCAGGTAGTGCCGGATACTTGGCAGCTTCCGTATCCAACTCTGCCTGAACGTCGGCTTCCAGACTCTCTTTCCTCTTTTTGAAGTCAGCCTCCATGGCCAGAGTAAAACCACGGAAAGGGTTACCGAACGGATAGTTGCTTAGTATGTCCTGCCTGTCTCGTGATACGTCTATGCTAACTCCGCCAGGTTTCCCGGGGCGACTTGAGTATCTAACAATCAGTGGCGGTGGTGCATCAGCCATAGTTTTTACCTCGATTTGAGCTTGAGAAAATATACAGAGGTATTCTTGCTGGAATATGTGCCCACTGGAATCCAACTTCTAAAATCAACGCCAATGCACCTGGCACACACGCCAATCAACTACAATCCCTCCACACGACCATGAGCGTCATCGATTTCCTTCAATAGAGCTGACTCATTTGCGCATGTGTCCATCAAACGGTCATTTCCTGAACGCACACCTCATCTACCCCGGCCAGTCACGGAAGCCGCATACCTTCAGTTCATTAACGAACTCCCACTTTCAAAATTCATCCATGCCGCCCCTTCGCGAGCTTCCGGACAAAGCCACGCTGATTGCGAGCCCAGCGTTTTTGATTGAAAGCCGCTGCAGCTGGTCAGGCCGTTTCCGCAACGCTTGAAGTCCTGGCCGATATACCGGCAGGGCCAGCCATCGTTCGACGAATAAAGCCACCTCAGCCATGATGCCCTTTCCATCCCCAGCGGAACCCCGACATGGACGCCAAAGCTCTGCTCCTCGGCAGCCTCTGCCTGGCCGCCCCATTCGCCGACGCGGCGACGCTCGACAATGCCCTCTCCGCCTGCCTCGCCGCCCGGCTCGGTGCACCGCACACGGCGGAGGGCCAGTTGCACCTGCCACTCACCCTTGAGGCCCGGCGCTCCACCGGCGAATGCGGCTGTACCTCGGCGCTGGTGCGATATCGGCTGCTGGCCAGGGGCGCCAGCGCCGACAGCCCCGTGCTTCAAGAGGGGCTGCTCGATAGTCGCCAGGACACGCCGCGCACGCTGACCCTGGCGGCGGACGCCGGCATGGCGAGCGGCCGCGAACTGGTCGTCACCCTGGGTTGTCAGACGCCTGACTGACAGGCCGGGCTGCCACCACCAGGCCGAGATGGACGCCCTGCATGTATCCTCCGATCGGCAAGCCTCCCGTTCGCACATTCACCACTCTGCAATCCAGTTCATAAATCCCATAAAAGCCCTCTTCCGCTCCCCGCCAGCCCCCCCGCATCCCGCACCCTAGACGCCCCGCCGCTCTCCGCCGGCTCGCCCGACAAGAAAAACCAACCGATCGATCAGCCTCATCCTTCACCCATCACAGGAGCCATCGCGATGCACCTGATACCCCATTGGATCCCCCTGGTCGCCAGCCTCGGCCTGCTCGCCGGCGGCTCGTCCGCGTCCGCCGCCGAGGAAGCCTTCGACCTCTGGAACGAATGCGCCAAGGCCTGCGTGCTCGACCTCAAGGACGGCGTGCGTTCCAGCCGCATGAGCGTCGACCCGGCCATCGCCGACACCAACGGCCAGGGCGTGCTGCACTACTCCATGGTCCTGGAGGGCGGCAACGACGCGCTCAAGCTGGCCATCGACAACGCCCTCAGCATCACCAGCGACGGCCTGACCATCCGCCTCGAAGGCGGCGTCGAGCCGAACAAGCCGGTGCGCTACAGCTACACGCGCCAGGCGCGCGGCAGTTGGTCGCTGAACTGGCTGGTACCGATCGGCCACGAGAAGCCTTCGAACATCAAGGTGTTCATTCACGAACTGAACGCCGGTAACCAGCTCAGCCACATGTCGCCGATCTACACCATCGAGATGGGCGACGAGTTGCTGGCGAAGCTGGCGCGCGATGCCACCTTCTTCGTCAGGGCGCACGAGAGCAACGAGATGCAGCCGACGCTCGCCATCAGCCATGCCGGGGTCAGCGTGGTCATGGCCCAGGCCCAGCCGCGCCGGGAAAAGCGCTGGAGCGAATGGGCCAGCGGCAAGGTGTTGTGCCTGCTCGACCCGCTGGACGGGGTCTACAACTACCTCGCCCAGCAGCGCTGCAACCTCGACGATACCTGGGAAGGCAAGATCTACCGGGTGCTCGCCGGCAACCCGGCGAAGCATGACCTGGACATCAAGCCCACGGTCATCAGTCATCGCCTGCATTTCCCCGAGGGCGGCAGCCTGGCCGCGCTGACCGCGCACCAGGCCTGCCACCTGCCGCTGGAGACCTTCACTCGTCATCGCCAGCCGCGCGGCTGGGAACAACTGGAGCAGTGCGGCTATCCGGTGCAGCGGCTGGTCGCCCTCTACCTGGCGGCGCGGCTGTCGTGGAACCAGGTCGACCAGGTGATCCGCAACGCCCTGGCCAGCCCCGGCAGCGGCGGCGACCTGGGCGAAGCGATCCGCGAGCAGCCGGAGCAGGCCCGTCTGGCCCTGACCCTGGCCGCCGCCGAGAGCGAGCGCTTCGTCCGGCAGGGCACCGGCAACGACGAGGCCGGCGCGGCCAGCGCCGACGTGGTGAGCCTGACCTGCCCGGTCGCCGGCGGTGAATGCGCGGGCCCGGCGGACAGCGGCGACGCCCTGCTGGAGCGCAACTATCCCACTGGCGCGGAGTTCCTCGGCGACGGCGGCGACGTCAGCTTCAGCACCCGCGGCACGCAGAACTGGACGGTGGAACGGCTGCTCCAGGCGCACCGCCAACTGGAGGAGCGCGGCTATGTGTTCGTCGGCTACCACGGCACCTTCCTCGAAGCGGCGCAAAGCATCGTCTTCGGCGGGGTGCGCGCGCGCAGCCAGGACCTTGACGCGATCTGGCGCGGTTTCTATATCGCCGGCGATCCGGCGCTGGCCTACGGCTACGCCCAGGACCAGGAACCCGACGCACGCGGCCGGATCCGCAACGGTGCCCTGCTGCGGGTCTATGTGCCGCGCTCGAGCCTGCCGGGCTTCTACCGCACCAGCCTGACCCTGGCCGCGCCGGAGGCGGCGGGCGAGGTCGAACGGCTGATCGGCCATCCGCTGCCGCTGCGCCTGGACGCCATCACCGGCCCCGAGGAGGAAGGCGGGCGCCTGGAGACCATTCTCGGCTGGCCGCTGGCCGAGCGCACCGTGGTGATTCCCTCGGCGATCCCCACCGACCCGCGCAACGTCGGCGGCGACCTCGACCCGTCCAGCATCCCCGACAAGGAACAGGCGATCAGCGCCCTGCCGGACTACGCCAGCCAGCCCGGCAAACCGCCGCGCGAGGACCTGAAGTAACTGCCGCGACCGGCCGGCTCCCTTCGCAGGAGCCGGCCTTCTCGGGGCCTGGCCATACATCAGGTTTTCCTGATGCCAGCCCAATCGAATATGAATTCATCCTGATAGGTAATCCGCCTAACCTGCGTCTGCCACGCTTTCGCTCGTCCCGGAAGCGGCCATAACAATTCCAATAGCCGACGAGGACTCTCCATGCTCACCCATCGCATCGGTGGCATCCGCCTTTCCCCTTCCCCGCAGCGCTCGCCCGGAGACCGCCATGACTGATCTCCGCGATACCTCCCGCGACGAACGCCTGCTGGCGGCCCACGGCTATCGCCAGGAACTGGAGCGCGGGCTGAGCCTGTGGTCGTCCTTTTCCGTCGGCTTCGCCACCATCTCGCCGGTGGTGGGCATCTACTCGGTGATGTCCCTCGGCGCCATGAGCATGGGCCCCTCCTGGGTCTGGGTGGTGCCGCTGTGCCTGCTGCTGCAGTTCGGCGTGGCGCTGGTCTACGCCGAGCTGTCCTCGCAGTTTCCGCTGGCCGGCGGCTGCTACCAGTGGGTGCGGCGCCTGGTGGGCGACCGCCTGGCCTGGTTCACCGGCTTCCTCTACCTGGCTTCGGCGCTGGCCTCGCTGACCACCGTGGCCTACCTCGGTGGCTTCTGGCTCGGCCTGCTGGCGACCGGCGCGCCGCCGTCGGCCAACGGCCAGGTGCTCTGCGGCGCGCTGCTGCTGGCGCTGGGCCTGGCGGTGAACCTGCTGGGGATCAACCCGCTGAAGTACTTCGTCAATGCCGGGATCGTCGCCGAGGCCATCGCCTCCATCGGTATCGGCGTGCTGTTGCTGCTGTTCTTCCGCAACCATCCGCTCGATCTGCTGTTCAGCGGCCCGGGCGGCACAGGCGATGCGGACGGCGCCTACCTGGACGGCGTGCTGACCGCGCTGGCGGTGGGCGGCTGGGCCTTCCTCGGCTTCGACGCCTGCTCGCAGATTTCCGAGGAAACCACCGATGCCCGCGTCTCCACTCCCCGGGCGATCCTGCGCTCGATGCTGGTGGTGGGACTCACCGTGATGCTCACCGCCTTCGCCGTGACCCTGTCCTACCAGGACATCGGCGCGGTGGTCAGCGGCCAGGTGGTCGACCCGGTCACCCCGGCGGTGATGGACGCCTTCGGCGCCTGGGCCGAGCGGCCCTTCGTCGCAGTGGTGCTGATCGCCTTCGTCGCCTGCGTGGTGTCGGTGCAGACCTACATCGGCCGGGCGATCTTCGGCATGGCGCGCGACGCCATCCTGCCCGGCTCCGCCCTGCTGCGCCGGGTCGACCGGCGCAAGGTGCCGATGGCGGCGATGGTCTGCAGCACGCTGCTGGCCAGCCTCGGCCTGGCCCTGGGGCTGAACGCCACGGCGGTCGGCACGCTGATCGCGTTCGGCAGCGGCGGTTTCTTCGTGGTCTTCCTGATCGTCGCCGCCTGCGCCCTCTGGGCCCGCCTCGTCGGCCGCTGGGACCCGGACAAGGGCGCCTTGCGCCTGGGACGCGCGGGGCTGGCGGTGAACGTCCTGGCAGTCGCCTGGCTGTCTTTCGAGGCGCTCAACGTCGCCTGGCCGCGGGCCAGCCTCGCCCCGCCCGACGCGCCCTGGTTCCAGGTCTGGGCGGTGGTCGTGGTGTTCTCCGCGCTGGCCGCGTTCGGCCTGCTCTACATGGTCATCGCCAAGCCGCATCGGCGCATCGCCACCAGCCTCAGCTTCGCCGCTCCGCCGGCGGACTGACCCGCACGCGCCGGCCGTTCCGGCGTCTCCTCCGGTTGTTCCCGCACGCTGGCTTCGCGCCCGGCGGGGCCCGGCTCATCCTGCTTTCACGGAGCATCGCCATGAGCGACCTGCATTACTGGAACTACCCCACCGATATCCTCTGCGGCGTCGGCGCCCTGGAACAACTGCCGAGGCATTGCGCGCTGGCGGGCGCACGCCGGCCCCTGCTGGTCACCGATCCCGGCATGCTCGCCCTGGAGCCCCTGCGCCTGGTGCGCGAGTGCCTGGAACGCGCCGGCATCGACCATGACCTGTTCCACGAACTGTCGAGCAACCCCAGCCTCGCTGAAGTCCAGGGCGGCGCCAGGCGCTTCGAGGCTGGCGGGCATGACGCGCTGATCGCCCTCGGCGGCGGCAGCGCCCTCGACGCGGCCAAGGGTATCGCCCTGCTCAGCCGCGATCCGCACGGCCTCGAACGCTTCGAATGGACACAGACGCTGCGCAGCTATCCGACCCTCGCCGACTACCCGCTGCTCGGCCTGCCGCCGCTGCTGGCGCTGCCCACGACCGCCGGCACCGGCTCGGAACTGGGACGCGAGGCGGTGCTGACCGACACGCAACTGGGCATCAAGCGGGTCGTCGGCCATCGCGAGCTGCTGGCCGCCTGCGTATTCCTCGACCCGCGCCTGACCCGCGGGTTGCCGCCGGCGCTGAGCGCCGCCACCGGCATGGACGCCCTCACCCATCACCTGGAGGCGCTGTTCTCGCCGCTCTACCATCCGATGTCGGCGGGCATCGCCCTGGAAGGCGTGCGCCTGGTCAGGCAGCACCTGGAAAACGCCGTGCGCGACGGCAACGACCTCGCCGCCCGGGAAGGCATGCTGGTAGCCTCGGCCAGCGCCGCGGTGGCATTCCAGAAGGGGCTTGGCGGGGTTCACGCCCTGGCCCACCCGCTGGGCGCTCGCCATCACCTGCACCACGGCCTGCTGAACGCCGTGCTGCTGCCCTACGTTCTGCTGGCCAACCGCCCGGCGATAGAAGCCGACGCCGCGCGCCTGGCGCGCTACCTGGAACTCGACGAAGCGAGCTTCGACGGCCTGCTGGCGTGGATCCTCGAACTGCGCGCGCGCATCGGCATCCCGGCGAACCTCGCCGCCCTCGGCCTGGATGGCGAGGACGCGCAATGGGTGGGCGAGCAGGCGCTGGCCGACCTGTCCTCCTCGGCGACCAACGCCCTGCCGCTCGATGCCCGGGATTATGCGCGCATCTACCGCCAGGCGGTGGCCGGGACTCTCGCCTGAGTGCTCAGGACGTCAGGCCGTGGACCTGCAGCAGGTCGTCGATGAAGGCGCGGGCGGCTTCGCTGAGGGGGCGCCCGGCATAGACGATCATGCTGTGCTCCACCGGATAGCTCAGCCGCTCCGGCAACAGCGCGCGCATCCGCCCGCGCTCGATCCAGGCTTCGGCGTAATGGGTCGGCAGGTAGCCCAGGTGGGTGCCGGCCAGCACGGCATGGGCGACCGCTTCCATGTGGTAGGCGGTGGCGCGGCTGCGCGAAGGGCGTAGCGGCAGGACCAGGTTTTCCGGCAGGAAGCCGTGCATCACCCAGTCACAGGCGGCGATCCGCTCCAGGGTCGGCTGCGCCTCGGCGAACAGCGGATGGCGATCGCCACAGAACACGCCGATCTCTTCGCGATACAGCGGGCGGTATTCGAGGCTCGGCCGCGAACGGCTGAAATAGGAAATCGCCAGGTCCAGCTCGCCTTCGATCACCGCCAGTTCCAGCTCGGTGGGCGAATTGACGAAAAGGTTCAGTTGGACATCCTGGTCGCGCCGCTGGAAGCGCGCCAGCGCATCGCCGAAACGGGCCTGGGGCAAGGTCGCGAGATTGTCCGCCAGGCCCAGATACAGCTCCCCGACCAAACGTCCGGACAACGCCTGCGCCTGGTCGCGAAACAGGCCGATGGCGTCGAACATCGTTCGCGAAGCCTCCAGCACCCGGCGGCCCTTGGCGGTCAGTCGGAAGCCGCCCTTGCCGCGCTCGCAGAGCCGGTAGCCGAGGCGCTTCTCCAGGCTGGCGATGTGCATGCTGATGTTCGACTGGCTCATGTTCAGCTCGGCCTGGGCCGCGGTGAAACCGCCGCACTTCACCACGCAGGCGAAGATGCGCAACAGACGCAGGTCTAGGTCGGTGACGTTTCTCAGCATGGCGGTCCGATCCGGCGCGAGGTCCCGCAGTCTAGCCGAGCGCCGCGACACACGGCCATCCAGCGGCGGCGCACGGCGCGCCAGAGGCGCTGGCACATCATCGAAAATCTGGTCTATTCCAATTTCTTGAAAATACGCGGAAAAGTCCCGCCCAAAGGTGCAACCAGGACAAGAAAACGCACCAATACCGGGCAATCCCTCGAAAAAATCGAATGGTTTCGCTCTACTTTTGGTCTAGACCATAAAAATACCCGGTGCTAGATTGACCTTCGCCAGCCGGCCCAGCCTGACCGGATCGGCGCCACGCACCGCCGCCACACCTTCACAATCCATCTCAGCCTCGGCAGGACCGAGCAGGAGCGCGCCGACAGCCAACCTTGCGCACGAAAAAAGTCATGGAAAAGGCATCTGGTCTAGACCATGCATCCGGACAGCTTTGCAGCAGCACAACAAGAACAACCTCCCCGCACTGTCTAGACCCATAGGGACCCACATGAACAACCACAACGGTACCCTGCACCGTGGCTGGCAATCGCTCCAGCGCTGGCGCATCCAGATCTTCGTCATCACCTGTCTGGCCTACGCCGCCTTCTACTTCACCCGCAAGGCCTTCTCGGTGGCCAAGCTCGGCATCGCCGAAGACCCCTCCTTCGAACTCGACAAGAGCGCCATGGCCGATCTCGATGCCCTCTACCTGGCCGCCTACGCCGTGGGCCAGTTCATGTGGGGGGTGTTCGCCGACCGCTTCGGCACCCGCGTGGTGGTGCTCGGCGGTTTGCTCACCTCGGCGCTGGCGGCGCTGGCGATGGGTACCTTCGCCACCCTGCCGATCTTCGCCGCCTGCATGGTGGTCCAGGGCCTGGCGCAGTCCACCGGCTGGTCGGGGCTGTGCAAGAACATCGGCGCCTTCTTCGCCACCTACGAGCGAGGCCGAGTGCTCGGCCTGTGGAGTACCTGCTACGCCTTCGGCGGGCTGGTGGCGACGCCGTTCGCCGGCTGGTGCGCCTACCGGTTGACGCATGACTGGCGCATGGCCTTCCTGTCCTCGGCGGGAGTGGTGCTGGCGGTGGCCGTGCTGTTCTTCTTCCTCCAGCGCAACCGTCCGCAGGACGTCGGCCTGCCGCCCGTGGAGGCCGAGGCCGCGCCCCCCGCCAACGCGCCCCGGCCGAGCCATTCCGGCGCCCTGCTGAAGGCGCTCAGGAATCCCCACGTGCTGGTCCTCGGCATCGCCTACTTCCTGCTCAAGCCGGCGCGCTACGCGATCCTGCTCTGGGGCCCGGTGATCATCTACGAACGCATGCCGGAGATCGGCAAGGTCGCCTCGGCCATCGTGCCTTCGGCCTTCGAGGTCGCCGGGCTGGCCGGGCCGATCCTCATCGGCCTGGCCTCGGACAAGCTGTTCGGCGCCCGCCGCATGCCGGCCTGCGTGCTCAGCCTGGCGGCGCTGACCCTGAGCCTGGCGCTGTTCGTCCCGGCGATGCAGAGCGGCAGCCTGTACCTGGTGGTCGGCCTGCTGTTCATGATGGGCGTCACCCTCTACGGGCCGGACTCGATGATCAGCGGCGCCGCCGCCATCGACTTCGGCACCAGCGAGGCGGCCGGCACCGCCACCGGCTTCGTCAACGGCTGCGGCTCGGTCGGGGCGATCCTCGGCGGCCTGCTGCCGGGCTACTTCGACACCCTCACGGTGTTCTTCGTGTTCACCGCCACCGCGCTGCTCGCCAGCCTGCTGCTGGTGCCGTTCTGGAACAGCCGGCCAGGCGCGTGCCGCGTCGAACCGAAGGCGCATGCCGGCGGGCCGCTGCTGGCGGCCGGCAAGCCGCGTTGAAACCTCGCCGAACCATCGCCCGGCGCCAGGCGTGCCGGGCCAATCCCTAGCGAACAAGGAACCGCCTATGCCACTTGCCCTCTTCGACCTCGACGACACCCTGATCGACGGCGACTGCGCGACCCTCTGGGGGCGCTACATGACCGAACTGGGCTGGGTCGAGAAGACCGCCTTCCTGCACCAGGAACGCCGCCTCATGGAACTCTATGCCGAGGGCCGGCTGGCCATGGAGGACTACATGGACTTCAGCCTGGCGCCCATCGCCGGCCGCACCCCGGCGGAGATCGCCGGCGCCGTCGAGGATTTCGTCGCGCGGATCGTTGCGCCGCGCATCCACGCCGACGCCGTGCGCTGCCTGGAACGCCACCGCCAGGCCGGCGACCGCCTGCTGATCATCTCCGCCTCGGCGCACTTCCTGGTCAGCGCCATCGGCCGCCGGCTGGGGGTGGACGAGGTGCTGGCGATCGACATCGAGGAGCGCGACGGCCTCTACACCGGGCGCACCCGCGGCACCCTCACCTACCGCGAGGGCAAGGTCCGTCGCCTCGACGCCTGGCTGGCCCAGGAGGGCGAGACGCTGGCCGGCGCGACCTTCTATTCCGACTCGCGCAACGACCTGCCACTGCTCTCGCGGGTCGACCGGCCACACACGGTGAACCCCGACCCGGCGCTGCTCGGGCACGCCCGCGAGGCCGGCTGGCCAGTGCTGCAATGGCGCTGAGAAGGCGCGCCGCGCTATACCGCCGGCGGCCCGGAAGCATTACCCTGTAGCCCCCCGGAGCCCCAGCGGAGAAGCGTCGATATGCGCGACGAGCCGTCCCGACCCCTGACGGTGATCTACCAGTCCCTGCGCGAGCAGATCGAGCGCGGCCTGCTCGCGCGCGGCAGCAAGCTGCCCAGCGAACGGCAGTTGAGCGAGCTGTTCTCGACCACCCGCATCACCCTGCGCGAGGCGCTCGGCCAGTTGGAGGACCAGGGCCTGATCTACCGCGAGGAACGCCGCGGCTGGTTCGTCTCGCCGCAGCGGCTGCTGTACAACCCGCTGGTGCGCAGCCACTTCCACGCGATGGTCGCCGACCAGGGCCGGGTGCCGGAGACCGAGGTGCTCGGCGCGGCGATGATCCCGGCCAGCGTCGACATCTGCCAGCGCCTGGAGCTGCCGGCGCTGTCGCGGGTGTTCCAGATCCGCCGGGCGCGGCGGGTCGACGGGCGGCTGGTGCTGTACGTCGAGCACTACCTGAATCCCGCCTACTTTCCCGGCATCGAGCGCTTCGACCTGACTCGCTCGCTGACCGATCTCTACGCCAACCACTACGGCATCCGCTACGGCCGGGTGCGCTTCGAGATGGTCCCGACCATCCTCCCGGCGGAGGCCGCCGGGCCGCTGCGGGTTTCGGTGGGCAGCCCGGCGCTGCAGATCGTGCGGGTCAACCGCGACCAGGCGGGCCGCCTGATCGACTGCGACCTGGAGTACTGGCGCCACGACGCGCTGCAGGTCAACGTCGAGGTGCCCGAGTAGCGCTCCGCAGTCCTGTTCCTGGCGCATGCATGACCGCCTGGCGGGTTTCCCGCCGCTTCCAGCGCATTGGTCGACCGCTGGGCACGCTGCGTCGACGCTGAGCGGTTGCCGCTGACGGCACGGCCTGCTAAAAGTGGCGAAAACATTCGAAAATGCGATACGACCATGAGCGACAGTGAAAAATCGAATAGCCGCCTGTTCGACCTCGACCTGCTCCGCGCCATCGTCACGGTGGCCGACTGCGGCAGCTTCACCACTGCCGCCGCGCGCCTGCACTCGACCCAGTCGACCGTCAGCCAGAAGGTTCGCCGCCTGGAGGAAATGGCCGGACACCGCCTGCTGGAGCGCGGCAACCGCGACGTGTTGCCGACCGACGCCGGCGATACGCTGCTCGGCTATGCCCGCCGCCTGCTGGCACTGAACGACGAACTGGCCGAGGCGCTGTCCGGCGCCACGGTGGCGCTGACGGTGCGCATCGGCGTGCCGGACGACTTCGCCGCCGGCCGCACCACCGAGCGACTGGCGGCCTTCAACCGGCGTTATCCACAGGTCAAGCTGGAAGTCACCAGCGGCATGAGCCGCGACCTCAGCGCCAGCTACGACCGCGGCGAACTGGACCTGGTGCTGCTCAAGCAGCGCCGCGCCAGCCGCGAAGCACTGGCCTGCTGGCCGGAAAAGACATGCTGGGTGGACAGCGCCAGGAACCCCTGCATCGACCTCGACCCACTGCCCATCGTCACCTTCCCGCCGCGCGGGGTCTACCGCGACGAGATGATCGCCGCCCTGGAAGCGGTCGGCCGGCGCTGGCACATCAGCTTCACCAGTTCCAGCCTCAGCGGCCTGCAATCGGCCATCGCCGACGGCATGGGTATAGGCCTGCTGCCGTTGCGCGCGGTGAGCGCAGGCCACGCGGTGCTGCCGAAGAACGCCGGGCTGCCGGCGGTGGACGTGTTCGAAGTGGCGCTGCTGCACCGGCCGGCGGCGGATCCGATGGTGAAGGCGCTGGCGCGCGTACTGTCGCGGGTGCTGGCGGAAGATACCCGGAGCCGGCCCGCATTCGAAAAATGAATATGCTGGATTCCAACATTTAATTTGTGCATGTGACAGACGCTGGATATCGTTGCCGTCAGCAACGGCTCGCGCCCGCCCGTTTCGCTCCGGCGGCGCGTGCGCCGGCAGCAAGACAACAACGAGGAAACGCTCCATGTCCAAGTCCAGCTACTACGCGCCGCACGGCGGGCACCCGGCACAGACCGAGCTGCTCACCGACCGGGCGATGTTCACCGAAGCCTATGCCGTGATTCCCAAGGGGGTGATGCGCGATATCGTCACCAGCCACCTGCCGTTCTGGGACAACATGCGCATGTGGGTGATCGCCCGCCCGCTGTCCGGCTTCGCCGAGACCTTCTCGCAGTACATCGTCGAACTGGCGCCCAACGGCGGCAGCGACAAACCGGAGCAGGATCCCAACGCCGAGGCCGTGCTGTTCGTCGTCGAAGGCGAGCTGAGCCTGACCCTGCAGGGCCAGGTCCACGCCATGCAGCCGGGCGGCTACGCCTTCATTCCGCCGGGCGCCGACTACAAGGTGCGCAATACCACCGGCCAGCACACCCGCTTCCACTGGATCCGCAAGCACTACCAGAAGGTCGACGGCGTACCGCTGCCGGAAGCCTTCGTCACCAACGAGCAGGACATCCAGCCGCTGGTGATGCCGGACACCGAAGGCCGCTGGAGCACCACCCGCTTCGTCGACATGAGCGACATGCGCCACGACATGCACGTCAACATCGTCAACTTCGAACCGGGCGGCGTGATCCCCTTCGCCGAGACCCACGTGATGGAGCACGGCCTGTACGTGCTGGAAGGCAAGGCGGTGTACCGCCTGAACCAGGACTGGGTCGAGGTGGAGGCCGGCGACTTCATGTGGCTGCGCGCCTTCTGCCCGCAGGCCTGCTATTCGGGCGGCCCGGGGCGCTTCCGCTACCTGCTGTACAAGGATGTCAACCGGCACATGCGCCTGACCCTCAATGCGCCGCATTGAGGGCGGGACAGGCTGAAAGGGAACCCGGCGCCATGGCGCCGGGTTTTTCGTTTGCGGAAGGCACCCAGCCCGTCGTCAGCTCCGGGTGCGGAGGCTTTCAGGGCGAACCGAACATGGCCGTCCAGTAGATTCCCGCGTCGCTCTTCGGATCGGTGGCGTAGGCCGCGCCCAGCTCGCGGTAGCCGGGGTTCATCAGGTTGGCGCAGTGGCCCGGGCTGGCCAGCCAGCCGTCGACCACCTTGTCCACCCCGTCCTGGCCGGCGGCGATGTTTTCGCCGATCAGCCCGCCGCTGTAGCCGGCCAGCTCGGCGCGGTCGCCGGGGGTGCGGCCGTCGCGGTCGAGGTGGTCGAAGAAGTTGCCGTTGGCCATCGCCCGCGAATGCGCTTCGGCGGAGCCGCCAAGGGTGGCGTTCCAGGCCAGCGGCTGGGCCGCTGCGTAGGGCTTGCCACCGCACTGGCGGGCTTGCCCGCGGGCGGCGTTGATCCGTTCCAGGAGCTTCTGCCCTTCCGCCTGCCAATCGCCCATGCCGCCGCGCAGCAATGGCCGGGCGAGGACGATGCGCCAGTCGCGGTCCTGGCGGCTGACGCCGACGTCGACGAATTGCGGGTCGAGCACCACGCGGCAGAAGCTTTCCTGCAGCGCCTTCATCGCCGCGCCGGCATCGCGCGGCCCGGAAAGGCTGATCGACTGCACGTTGACCATCGGGTAGGCGGCCTGCGCCATCGCCTGCTGCAGGTCGCCGGCGGCATTCACCGGCAAGGCCAGGCGCGGATCGGCGGCCAGCGGCGGCAGTTCGCCGCTGGCCTGCCCGCCGCAGGACTGCACCTGGCCACGGTAGGCGTTGATCGCCTCGACCAGTTGCGCCTCGTCGGCGGCACTGGCGGCCGCTGCGAGCGCCAGTCCGAGCGTCAGTACGGCCAAACGCGGGATGCTTGGGATTGCCATGGAAATCTCCTCGATCTGATGGCGCCTATGATGCGCGATTCCGCGGCGCGCCGCCGCATTCGACCGGAACCCGGCGCCGGCGTTGCAGGCTCAGGCCGGCGCTTCGGCGAACGCCTCCACCAGCCGCTCGATCACCGCGCGGACCCGCGCGGTGTGGCGCAGGTCCTTGTGGGTAACCATCCACACCTCGTATGGCCGGCGTCGCTCACGCTGCGGCCAGACCCGCACCAGTCCGTCGCGCTCGCCCATGTACAGCGGCAGCTCGCAGAGCCCCAGGCCACGCGCCAGGGCCTGGCGCACCATCATGTTGGAATTCACCGCGATGACCACCCGGCCGTCGCGGATCGGCTCGCCGCCCAGGGTCAGTTCGCGCTGGCTGTGCCAATAGGGTTCGTACATCACCAGGTCGTGGCCGCGGAAACGCTCGCCGGGCACCGGTACGCCGTTGCGCCGCAGGTAGTCCGCGGAAGCGAACAGGCCCATGGGCCAACTGGCGAGTTTTCTCAGGATCAAATCGGGATTTTCCGGCCGCAGGGTGCGAATCGCGATGTCGGTCTCGCGCTTGGGCAGGTCGACCACGGCCGAAGCGCTGTCGAGCAGCACGCGGATATCCGGGTGTTCAAGGTGCAGGCGGGCCAGGGCGGGTAGCACGAAGTCGACGGCCAGGGAGTCGGTGGTGGACAACCGCACCTCGCCGGACAGTCGGTGGTCCATCCCGCGGGTCCGCCGCAGCAGCTCCAGGGCCGAGCGCTCCATCTTCTCGGCCAGTTCGAAGGCCGCCTCGCCGGCCGGGGTCAGCAGGTAGCCGGACGAGGTGCGCAGGAACAGGGTCGAGCCCAGCGCCGCCTCCAGCGACGCCAGCCGCCGGCCCACCGTGGCCTGGTCGATGTGAAGCGCGCGGGCGGCGCCGCGCAGGGTGTGCTCGCGGCAGAGCGCGAGGAAGACGCGGGTGTCGTCCCAATTCATGGCGGTTTTCCTGATGCATTTTCGCATCAGTCTAATGAAAAAGCGCTGCACGACCACGGCATCCGCGCTGATTACCATGCGAACCAGGTCCGAACCACTTTCCCAGGAGCATGCGATGAGCAGCACGAACCGATTTCCCGAACGAATGACCGCCATCGAGATCGCCCGGCCCGGCGGCCCCGAGGTACTGGTGGCGACCAGCCGGCCGCTGCCGACGCCCGGCCCGCGCGAGGTCCTGGTCGAAGTCCGCGCCGCCGGCGTCAACGGTCCCGACGTGCTTCAGCGCAAGGGCGTGTACGACCCGCCGCCCGGCGCCTCGGACATTCCCGGCCTGGAGATCGCCGGCACGGTGCGGGCGGTCGGCAGCGAGGTCAGCCGCTTCGCCGTCGGCGAGGCGGTGATGGCGTTGATTCCCGGCGGCGGCTACGCGCAGTTCGCGGTGGCCGACGAGCGCACCACCCTGCACCTGCCCGACGGCCTGGGCATGGAGGAAGCGGCGGCGCTGCCGGAAACCTTCATGACCGTCTGGGTCAACCTGTTCCAGCGCGGTGGCTTCAAGGCCGGCGAGACGCTGCTGGTCCACGGTGGCGCCTCCGGCATCGGCACCACCGCGACCATGCTGGGCAAGGCCTTCGGCGCGGCGAAGATCTTCACCACGATCTCCAGCGAGGCCCAGCGCGAGGCCAGCCTGCGCCTCGGCGCCGACGTGGCGATCGACTACACCGAGCAGGACTTCGTCGAGGAAGTGCTGCGCGGCACCGAAGGTCGCGGGGTCGATGTGATCGTCGATATCGTTGCCGGCGACTATGTGACGCGGAACTATCAGGCGGCGGCGATGAACGGACGGATCGTGCAGATCGGCGTGATCAAGGGCAAGGCCGCCGAAGTCGACCTGTTCCCGATGCTGAGCAAGCGCCTGGTCCATCTTGGCTCGACCCTGCGCTCGCGAAGCCACGACGAGAAAGGCGCGATCATCGCCGAACTGGAGCGCCAGGTCTGGCCGCACGTGCGCGCCGGCGCTGTCCGGCCGCAAGTGTTCCGCACCTTCCCCCTAGAGCAGGCGCGCCAGGCCCACGAACTGATGGACTCCGGCCAGCACATCGGCAAGATCGTCCTCACGTCCGCTCCCTGAAGCCGCTCAGACCTCGATATCGCCCAGGCGCAGCGCCCGCGCCACCGCCTGGGCGGTGGACGCCGCGCCGAGACGGCGGCGGGCGGCACGCAGGTGATTCTCCACGGTGCGCTCGGAAATCATCAGGATCGCCGCCACCTCCGCCTGCTGCTTGCCCAGGGCGATCCATTGCAGGACTTCCCGCTCGCGCTCGCTGAGCGCTTGCGCATCGCCCGCCGACACAGGGCCGCGCAGGCGCTTCAGGGCGAAGAACAGGATCGGGCAGAAGGCCTGGGCGGCGAGCTTGCAACCGGCATTCAGGTCCAGCCGCTCGCCGGCAAAAGACACCGCGCCCTCCAGGCCGTTGCGGCCGAACACCGGCACCTGCATGCCATTGACCTGGCCGAGGTCGCGGACCCCACGGACGATGCGGTAGGTCATGCGCGCCGGATCCTCCGAGGGGTTCTTCGACCAGAAGAACGGCTCGTCCAGTTCGAGGATGTGCCGGGTGACCGGACAGTGCAGAAGATAGGCGTCGCGCTCCTGGGCGCTGCGCCCCTCGGCCCAGTCGCCATGGACGAAGAACAGCTCGTCGATCAGTTCGTCCTCGCCGGGGCGGGGGAACAGGCTGCAGACGATCACCCGGTCGAAGCCCAGGCGTGCGGCGAACTCCACCATCTCGCGGCAGACCGCCTCGGTGGTAGCGGCCTTGCGCAGCCGGGCGACGCTGTCGAAGAGAAGGCTGGCGTAGTCGGTCATGGAGCGGACGTTCCTGGCTTTTCCCGCATGATCCCCGGCTTGCCGGCAAAAGCCCATAGGGGAAAACCCTCAGGCGACCGATCGTGGGTTAGGGGATTTCCCCTATTTCGCCGGCCGGCGACCCCGCCTATGGTCTTGGTGCGACCTCCATCACGCAGAAAGGAACGAGCCATGAGCAACGAGCGCGACACCAGCAGAACCCCGACGCCCGACCACGCCGAGCACAACGCGTTCTTTCCCTCGCCCTATTCCCTGAGCCAGTACACCTCGGCGAAGACCGACTTCGACGGCGCCGACTACCCGACCCCGTACAAGGGCGGCAAGAAGGTGCTGATGATCGGTACCGACGAACGCTACATCCTGATGCAGAACGGCAGCATGTTCTCCACCGGCAACCACCCGGTGGAAATGCTCCTGCCGATGTACCACCTGGACAAGGCCGGCTTCGAGTTCGATGTCGCCACGCTCTCCGGCAACCCGGTGAAGCTGGAGATGTGGGCGATGCCCGGCGAGGACGAGGCGGTGAAGAGCATCTACGCGAAGTACCTGCCCAAGCTGAAAGCGCCGCAGAAGCTCGCCGACCTCCTGGAGCAGGCCGTCGCCGACGACTCGCCGTACGCCGCGGTGTTCGTTCCCGGCGGCCACGGCGTGCTGGCGGGCATTCCGCACAGCCGGGAGGTGAAACGGCTGCTCAATGCCTTCCTCGCCAAGGACCGCTACATCATTACCCTTTGCCACGGTCCGGCCTGCCTGCTGGCACCGGCGGTCGAGGAGAAGCCGGAGGACTACCCGTTCAAGGACTACGAGATCTGCGTGTTCCCCGACGCCCTGGACACCGGCGCCAACCTAGAGATCGGCTACATGCCCGGTCCCCTGCCCTGGCTGGTGGGCGAGAACCTGCAGAAGCTCGGGGTGAAGATCCTCAACAAGGGCATCACCGGCCAGGTCCACCGCGACCGCAAGCTGCTCACCGGCGACAGCCCGCTGGCCTCCAACAACCTTGGCAAGCTGGCCGCCAAGACCCTTCTCGAAGCGTTCGCCCGCTGATTCCCCGCCGCGCCCCGTCCGTGCCCCACGGACGGGGACATCTCCCGTTCGTCCCGGCGTCATCGAACTTAAACCGGCCTGGCGCAGCATCGTCCTTCAGGAAGAGGAATGGCGCGTTGCCCGACGCCGTCCGGCGAAAGACGAATCGATGACCGCACAGAAAGAAAACTCTGACAGCACACCGACTAGTCGTCCTCCCTTCCCGCCGTTACGGTTCCGGGCTTGCGCACAAAGCCGAACCCAAGGGGGCCCCTCATGTCACTGCCGCCGTACCTCCAGCCCGGCGACAAGGTCGTGTTGTACGACCAGCACTGCCGCTTCTGCACGCTCTGGAGCGGTTTCCTGGCACGCCGCGCCGACCACCGGCTGAAGCTGCTTGCCGCGCAGTCCGCCGAAGGCCTGGCGATTCTCGATTGGTTCGGGCTGGCACCCGATCATTTCGACACCTGGCTGTTCGTCGACGGCGCCTACGCCTGCGACGACAACGATGCCCTGCTCGAGGTGCTGCGCCTGTTGCCGGGCCCCTGGCGTCACCTGCGCTGGCTGCGCCTGCTGCCAGCCTGGCTGCGCGACGAGTGCCACGAGGCGCTACGGCGCAACCGCTGGCGCTGGTTCGGCCGCCAGCGCCAGCCCCTCCGTCGTCGCTCCTGGCGTCCCCGTCGGGCCTGACGCCTCTCCGCACTGGCCGTGGCGGGTTATGCTGCCTGCGCACCAGCCTGCGGACCCATACCTGCCATGGCCCTTGACCCGAGCCAACGCCGACGACTGCGCCACGCGCTATCCGACGCCTTCGTCGACACTCTCCTGGAGCCCGAGGATATCGCCCGGCGGATAAAGGGCGTCGACCCGGCGTTGCTGGAACGGTTGTTCTTCGAGGAGGTGGCGCCGGTCTGCCACGGCAACCTGCTCAGCCCCGCTCCGGCGGTCTGGACCGCCTTCGACGAGGCCTGGCTGGAAGAGGCCATCGAGCGACGCCTGGCGCGGCAAAGGGGTAGCGCCCTGCGACGCTGGCACGAGCGCTGCCTGGTCGCCTGGCTGCGATGGCGATACGCCGACACCTGGCGCGCGATCGCCGGCGCTCTTTGAGCGAGCGCCTCAGTGAAATACCGAATGGATGAGCTTGCCGGCCTTCTTCGTGTCGACCGCCTGCTGGCGTACCGGCGGCAGCGGCTCGCGCTTGTCCTTGTCTGCCTCGTTCATCTGCGCCACCCAGGCGTCCACCCGATCGCGGCTGACGGCGCCGTAGTTGAGACGGCAGCTATCGACGAGGGTCTTGCCCTTCTTCTCCTTGTAGCTGCACTGCACGCGGAAGTCGCCGATGTAGTTGGTGGCGAAGCTCTCGGCACGGAACGGCGCGGAGAACGGCTTGGAGGTATAGGTCTCGTAGTAGTAGTCGGTCTTGGTCAGCGGCGTAGAACGACAGTTGGACTCCACGTTCACCGCCGTGTGGGTGACGCTGCGCTTCCTTTTCTGGACCGTCTTCTCCAGCGCCTCGCCGTTGGCCTCGCAGCGCTCCTCGTACGCACCGGTCTCGCGGGTGACGGTATAGGACAGGTACCTCACCTCGAACTCGTAAAGCTCGTAGTAGCGCGGCGTCAGTGCGAGGCTGAACAGCTCGGAGTACGACGAGGTGGTGACGTGGGCCGCATGGGTCTTGGAGGCGGGATCGCGGAAACGCAGGATCAGGCGGGTGGACGGGTCGTTGCTGCCGGTGTTCTCGAAGCCGACCACGCCGGTGACGAAGCTGGGCGGATCGCCGGCGCGCATGGAGAACCAGGACGACACCGAGCCCTGGTTCGCCGGGTTGATGTTGCAGCCCGCCAGCGATGCCATGCAGGCGAGCACGGCAGGTAGCTTTCCTTTTCTGGGCGTCATTGAAATCCCTTTGCTCGCGACAGGAGGAAAATATCGTTAGGAAACAACGTTGAGAGGCCGGCAAGGATACCCGACTGGCGCACGGGTCGCATCATTATGACATCACGCCGCCCGCCGGCGTTGCCGCGACCGTTCGTCGAACCTGTGAATTCCGGTAGTTTCCCTTGCCGTCGCTGGCGTCCCAGGATCGGGATTTCCTGTGTTCGCCGGGAGGATCCTGGCGTGTCCACGACCAGCCTCTGCCCCTCCGCCACGCGGGAACACGGTCCCGGCGCGAAACGCGTCCTGCCTCTGCTGTTCCTCACCTGCCTGCTGGATGCCGCTGGCGTCGGCCTGATCGTGCCCCTGCTGCCGACGCTGATCGGCAGCGTGGCGCCGCTGGCGATCCGCGACGCGGCCACCTGGGGCGCCGCCCTGGTGATGACCTTCGCGCTGCTGCAATTGTTCTTTTCGCCGGTCCTCGGCAGCCTCAGCGACCGCTTCGGACGCCGCCCCGTCCTGGTCCTGGCGATGCTCGGCTTCGCCCTCAGCTATCTGCTTCTGGCGTTGGCCGACAGCCTCTGGATGCTGTTCCTCGGTCGCGCGCTGGCCGGGCTCACCGGCGCCAGCGTGGCCACCGCGATGGCCTGCGCGGCGGACCTCGGCACGCACGGGCAGCGCACCCGGCACTTCGGCTGGCTGTACGCCGGCCTCGCCCTGGGCATGATCCTCGGCCCCGCTCTCGGTGGGCTGCTGGCGATGCACGGCACGACGCTGCCGCTGTTGCTGGCCGCCGGCCTGTGCCTGCTCAACGCCCTGCTCGCCGGCCTGTTCCTCGAGGAAACCCTGCCCCCGACGCGACGCCGCCGCCTGGATCCGAGGCGGATGAACGCCTTGCGCTCGATCAGCGGCCTGGCTCGACAACCGGGGGTCGGACGCCTGCTGGCGGTGCTTGCCCTGGTATTCCTCGGCTTGCAGGCGGTGATGGTGGTCTGGCCCTTCTTCGTGATCGAGAAGTTTCACTGGAGCAGCGCCTGGATCGGCTACTCGCTGGCCCTCTACGGCGTGCTCGCGGTGCTCGCCCAGACCCTCGGCGTGAACCTCTGCAAGCGGCGCCTGGACGACGCCCGCCTGCTGCGCCTGGGCCTCGCCCTGCAAGGCTGCGGCCTGCTGCTGTTCGCCCTGGTCGACTCGTCATTCTGGCTGGTCTGCGCGCTGCTGCCCTTCGCGCTCGGCAGCCTCGCCACCCCGGCCATGCAGGGGCTGCTCTCGGCCCGCGTGCCGGTCGATCGCCAGGGCGAGTTGCAGGGCGTGCTGAGCAGCCTGATGAGCCTCGCCGCGATCGTCGGTCCGCCGCTGATGAGCGGCCTGTTCCACTGGGGCAGCGGTCCGCTCGCGCCAGTGCCCCTGGCCGGCGCGCCATTCCTCGCCGGCGCCCTTCTCGTTCTGGCCGGGCTGGTCCTGGCCTGGCAACTTCGACCTACGGGAGAAGACCGATCATGGACCGGATAGACATGGGCGTGCTGGTGGTGCTGTTCAATCCTGGCGACGACGACCTGGAACACCTTGGCGAACTGTCGGCGGCCTTTCCGCAACTGCGCTTCCTCGCCGTCGACAACTCGCCGCACAGCGATCCGCAGCGCAACGCCCGGCTGCGCGGGCAAGGCATCGCCGTGCTCTACCACGGCAACCGGCAGGGCATCGCCGGCGCCTTCAACCAGGGGCTCGACACGCTGTTCCGGCGCGGCCTGCAGGGTGTGCTGCTGCTCGACCAGGACTCCCGTCCCGGCGGCGCCTTCCTCGCCGCCCAATGGCGCAACCTGCAGGCATGCAACGGCCAGGCCTGCCTGCTCGGTCCACGGATCTTCGACCGGGGCGACCGGCGCTTCCTGCCGGCCATCCACCTCGACGGGCTGGCGCTCAGGCAACTGTCCCTGGACGGCCTGACGACCCCACAGCGCACCTCGTTCCTGATCTCCTCCGGCTGCCTGCTGACCCGCGAGGCCTACCAGCGCCTCGGCCACTTCGACGAGGAACTGTTCATCGACCACGTGGACACCGAGTACAGCCTGCGCGCCCAGGCGCTGGACGTGCCCCTGTACGTCGACCCGCGGCTGGTCCTCGAGCACCGCATCGGCACGCGCAAGACCCGCCGCCTCGGCGGTCTCAGCCTCAGCGCGATGAACCACGCCCCGCTGCGCCGCTACTACCTGGCGCGCAACGGCCTGCTGGTCCTGCGCCGCTACGCCCGGTCCTCGCCGCTGGCCCTGCTGGCGAACCTGCCGACCCTGACCCAGGGCCTCGCGGTGCTCCTGCTCGAACGCGACAAGCTGCTCAAGCTGCGCTGCCTGGGCTGGGGCCTGTGGGACGGCCTGCGGGGGCGCGGCGGCGCACTGGAGCGCAACCGCCCGCGCCTGCTGAAGCGCCTCGCCGGTCCGGCCGTGGCGTCCGTAGCTTCCGGCAAGGCCAAGGCCTAGTCGGCGAAACGCATTCCCGCATAGGGCGCTTGCCGGCACGCCGCGAGCCGGCTGCGCAGGTCGCCGACGTGGGCCTCCAGGCGATGGCCGTCCGGGTCGAGGAAGTAGAACGAATCGCCCTCGCTGCGGTTCTGCTTCCATTCGCGCACGCCATGCGCGCGCAGCTGCGCGGCGAAGCGGGCGAAATCCGCGGCGGCGATGCCGAAGGCGTAGTGCGTGTAGTCCGCAGCCGGCCCGCCGTACTGCGGCTCCCGGGACAGGCACAGCCACAGCGAACCCAGTTCGAGATAGGCGCCCTGGTCCCAGCGCGCTTCCAGGCGAAAGCCGAGAAGATCGCGGTAGAAGGCGATGCTGGCCGGCAGATCGGCGACCGCCAGGGTCAGGTGATTGAGACCGGTGAGCATGGGGGCTCCTTGCAAGGTGTGGCGGGAGGTCGACTCAGGCACGTCCCAGCCAGTCGCCGCGGATCATTTCCATCAGTTGGCGCAAGCCGGGTTGCGGCTGGCGTCGGCTCGGATAGTAGAGGCAGAACGGCGCGCCCATCGAGGTCCAGTCCGGCAATACCAGTTGCAGCCGGCCGCTACGCAGCTCCTCGGCGATTCCCACCTCCAGGCAGTAGGCCAGGCCGACACCGTCCAGGGCCGCGGCAACCGCCGTATTGCTTTCGTTGACGCTGAAGGGGCCGGGCACGTCGACCTCGACCATCCGCTCGCCGTCGCCCAGTTCCCATTTGTAGAACGAGTTGTCGCCCAGGCGCATGCGGATGCAGGCGTGCCGCAACAGGTCGTCCGGCCGCTGGGGCACGCCGTGGCGCGCCAGGTAATCGGGCGACGCGGCCACCACCCAGCGCAGCTCCCCGGTCAATGGCACCGCGACCATGTCCTGGGGCACCGTGCCGCCGTAACGGATGCCGGCGTCGTAGCCGTCGGCGACGATGTCGACCATGCGGTCCTCCACCGAAAGTTCCAGTTGCAGGTCCGGATACGCCTCGGTGAAGCGCCTGAGGACCGGCCCCAGCAGCAGCCGCGAGGCATCGCGCGGCACGTTCAGGCGCAGCCGGCCCACCGGCGAGGTGCGATAGGCATCGAGCTCGCCGAGCGCCTCGCCGATCACCTGGAAACCATCCTCCAGCTTGGCCGCCAGCGCGCTGCCGGCATCGGTCGGCACCACCGAACGGCTGGTACGGTTGAGCAGCTTCACCCCGAGCCGCGCCTCGAGGTTGCGCATGCTGTGGCTCAGCGCCGAGGTACTGACACCCAGTTCCTGGGCCGAGTGGCGGAAGCTGCGGCGCCGGACGATGGTCATGAAGACGTTCAGGTCGGCGAGTTCGGAACGGGTGAAAGCCGGCATTCCAGGGCTCCTGGCAGTTCTCGGAGGTCAATGCAGCATTGAGCCACATTCAATCTCGGGTGATCTAGAGTAATCGCTCCGTGCCGCCGAGCGCATTGCCGGCAAGCGTTTTCCCGATCTGCAGGAGTATTTCCATGAGCGTTGAAAGCATTCGCATCGAGGGTATCGACACGCCGGTCTCGCGCATCGGCCTCGGCACCTGGGCCATCGGCGGCTGGATGTGGGGCGGCGCTGACGACGCGACGTCGGTGGAAACCATCCGGCGTGCGGTGGAATCCGGGATCAACCTGATCGACACCGCGCCGGTCTATGGCTTCGGCCATTCCGAGGAGGTCGTCGGCAAGGCCTTGCAGGGCCTGCGCGACAAGGCGGTGATCGCCACCAAGGCGGCGCTGGAGTGGAGCGACGCGGGCATCCACCGCAACGCCTCCGCCGCACGCATCCGCCGGGAGGTCGAGGACTCGCTGCGGCGGCTGAAGACCGATCGCATCGACCTGTACCAGATCCACTGGCCGGACCCGCTGGTGGCGCACGAGGAAACCGCCGGCGAACTGGAGCGCCTGCGCCGCGACGGCAAGATCCTCGCCATCGGCGTGAGCAACTATTCACCGGAACAGATGGACGGGTTCCGCCAGTTCGCTCCGCTGGCCAGCGTGCAGCCGCCCTACAACCTGTTCGAGCGCGCCATCGACGCCGACGTGTTGCCCTACGCCGAGCGTAACGGCATCGTCGTGCTGGCCTACGGTGCGCTGTGCCGCGGCCTGCTTTCCGGACGGATGAACGCCGAGACCCGCTTCGATGGCGACGACCTGCGCAAGTCCGACCCGAAGTTCCAGCAGCCCCGCTTCGCCCAGTACCTGGCAGCGGTCGCGCAACTGGAGGAACTGGCTCGCGAGCGCTATGGCAAGTCGGTGCTGGCCCTGGCCATCCGCTGGATTCTCGATCGCGGCCCTACGGTGGCGCTGTGGGGGGCGCGCAAGCCGGAGCAGTTGAACGGCATCGCCGACGCCTTCGGCTGGCGCCTGGACGACGAGGCCATGGCCCGCATCGAGCGGATCCTCGCCGAGACCATCCAGGATCCGGTCGGTCCCGAGTTCATGGCGCCGCCCAGCCGCAACGCCTGATCGGACGGCCGGGGCGGCAACGCCCCTGGCCGCTGGCCTGACGGAGCGGCGGAAGGCAAAATGGCGGTTTTTCTCAAGGACTGCCGGATCAGTTATGGAAAACGTCTACAAGACCCCGGAAGCGCCCCTGGTGGAAACCCGCGGCGCGAAGCGGGCGCATTTCTTCGTCACTTCCCTGGGCAAGATGAGCGTGCTCTTCCTCGTCACCCTGGGGCTGTACGGCGTGTACTGGATGTACAAGCACTGGAAGGCCCAGCAACCGCAGATGGAGCGGCGGATCAGCCCGGTATGGCGGGCGATCTTCGGCATCTTCTTTTTCCACGCCCTCGCCCGGCGGATCCACCAGGCCCTGCCGGAAGAGCGCCAGGCACTATGGAGCCCGAGCAAGGATGCGACCTGGGCGGTGCTGCTGACGGTCGCGGCGAACCTGATCAGCCACCTCACCGATGTGGTCCCCGCGCTGGAGCCCTACTCGCTGCCCTCGCTCCTGCTGCTGCTCACGCCGCTGATCCCGATGCGCAACATCCAGCGCCAGGCCAACCTCGCCAGCGGCGACCCGCAGGGCACGGGCAACGCCGGCTATTCGGGCTACAACCTGCTGTTCATCGTGCTCGGCGCGCTCTACTGGCTGCTGATCCTGATCGGTTCCGCGGTGATCCTCTTCGGCTCGTCCCAGGGCTGAGCCGCCTCAGCCGGGAAACGCCCGGCGCAACAGTTCGGGCAGCATCTCGCCGGCCGGACCGACGAGACAGTGCTCGCGCGGATGGCGGGTGCGCACCGTTTGCGGGTTCACATGCACGACGCTGGCACCGTGTTCCAGCGCCAGTCCGGGTATCCGCGCCGCCGGCTGCACCACGCCGGAAGTGCCGACGCTGAGCAACAGGTCGCACTCGCAGGCCGCGGCGAAAGCCTCGCGCAGCGCCGCCTCGGGCAGCGCCTCGCCGAACCAGACCACGCCCGGCCGGACCTGTCCGCCGCAGGCCGGACAACGCGGCGGCTCGATCCGTCGTCCCTCTTCCGGCTCGACCGAATCGGGCAAGGCGTCCCGGTAGGCTGCCGCGCAGGTCGCGCAACGCGGCGCGTGCAGGCTGCCATGCAGGTGAAGGACGTCGCGGCTGCCGGCGCGTTCATGCAGGTCGTCGACGTTCTGGGTGACCAACCGGGTGTCGGCGATCCGTCCGCTCAATGCGGCAATCGCCCGGTGCGCGGGATTCGGCTGGACACCCAGCACCTTCAGGCGGCGCCACTCGTACCAGCCCCAGACCAGCGCGGGATCGTCGGCGAAGGCCGCGGGCGTAGCCAGGGCCGCCGGATCGTAGCGCGCCCAGAGACCGCCAAGGGCATCGCGGAAGGTGGGAATCCCGCTTTCCGCCGACACCCCGGCGCCCGTGAAGATCACCAGGCGGCGGGCGCCGGCGAGCAGTTCGACGACAGCGCGCATCTCGCTCCTCCGCTTACAGCGCGGACAACGCGCGGTATTCGTCCTGGGCATGCTGGTCGGTCATGCCGCTGACGAAATCCTGGAGCATGCGGCAGCGGTGGTAGAACTCCCACTGCCGCTGCAACGGGTCCTCCGCCACACTTTTCATGGCCTCCAGGTAAGCCTTGATCTGCTGGCTCGGCAGGCGCCGAACCAGCAGTTGCGGATGCGGCGCGGCGGCCTGGCGACCTTCGGCGAGGGCCTGGAACTCCTCGGCCGGCAGGCGCAGCAGCGGCGCGTAGAAATCCAGCAGGCCCTGGATGATGCGGTAGCCCTGCAATTCCAGGGTTTCCACCTCCGGATGGCAGAACACCCATTCCATGGCCACATCCTTGAACGTCTGGACGATGGCGTGCGGCAGGCTGCCGTCCTCCATCAGCGCGCGGCCGAGGGTGCCGGCATGAACCGCTTCGAGGTTGTCGATGAACTGCTGGGCGGCGTGCTGGACCAGCGGGTGGATCATTTTCACCCGCAGGCGGATGAAGAATTCGCTGACCTTGTTGATCGGCTCCCGCTCGGCCTTTTCCAGCGAGTAGTCGACCATCCGCTGGAAGCTCATGTTGTCCGCGTCGCCGGGAATCGGCGCGTCCGGCGAATGGTGGACGGCAAACTTCTTCACCAGCAGATCCGCCAATTGACGGATGTCGAGGATGCCTTTTTCCACCGAGTCTTCGATATCGGCCAGGCAATAGGAGATATCGTCGGCCGCTTCCATGATGTAGGCCACAGGGTGGCGAGTGCCCGGGCGCATGCCGAGGACTTGGCGCAGTTCGTCGACGAAGGCTTCCTCGGAAAGATAGAAGCCCGGCTTCTTGTTCAGGTAGTGGTTCGCCGCTGCCTTGTCCGGCTTCGGCTCGTAGGCCGGACGCACGTACTTGAGCAGGCCGGCGGTCTGCGTGTAGGTGAGGTTCAGGCGCAGCAGCTTCACCACCAGGCGGATGGCCTGGGCGTTGCCTTCGAAATGCTTGAGGTCGGTGAGCATGCGCTGCTGCAACAGGCCGTCGCCCTGGCCCGGCGGTACGCGGCGCTCGAACAGGGCGTCGAGATTGCGTTCGAACCAGTCGTTGATGGCGTACTCGCCGAAATGACCGAACGGCGGATTGCCGACGTCGTGCATCAGGCAGGCCATTTCCACCAGGCTTTCCAGCGCGCCTTCCAGCCCGTCCAGGCCGACCTCCGCGGCACGCGGGCCCAGTTGGCGGAACAACGTGCGGACGATGAAACGCCCGGTCTGCTGCACTTCCAGGGAATGGGTCAGGCGGCTGCGCACCGCCGCGTTGCGCTCCAGCGGGAAGACCTGGGTCTTCTGCTGCAGGCGCCGCACGGCGGCGGAATTGACGATGCGCCCGCGGTCGCTTTCCAACTGGTAGACGATGTCTTGCAGATCGGTATTCCCGGCATGTCCGTAGGTTTCCCTGTCATGCGGACGCTGGCGGGATATCCGCTCCTTGAAATCCACGGCCCCTGGCATCTGGCGCTGTTCTCCACTCGGTCGGCTGGGAAACCCGAGCCTAGCGCGTGGCGGCGGTTTAACCAAGGTCGCGACAATCCGTCCCACTACCGTTCGCGATCCGCCCTCTTCCCCGGGCGGCGGCAACTGGCAGAATACCCCGCTCGGCACCAGCGACCCCCGCCGCAGAACGGGGGCGCCGCCAATCATGCGTGCGCCCATAGAAACAGGAACGTTCAGGGAGGTTCCGCATGAGCATCACATCCACCGACATCTGCCAGGCCGCCGATGCCCTCAAGGGGTTCGTCGGTTTCAACCGCAAGACCGGCCGCTACATCGTGCGTTTCAGCGAAGACTCCTTCGGCATGGACGTAGCCGACGACAGCATCACGCCCACCAGCGAGTTCGTCTGGAGTTCGGTACGCGACGACGTCATGCGCCTGGGCCGCGAGCAGTTGCAGATCCTGCTGGAACAGAACATCAACGAACGACTGAACATCGGCGAGCCGCTACTGGTCTATCTGCGCCGCCAGGACCTGCCGGAAATCACCGCACAACGCCAGTTGCGCTGAGCGCCGTCGATCGCCGCCCGCGCCGGGCGCTGCGCCACGCATTATGCTGGAAGCGTCCGCCGCCGTCCGGCGTCGCGGACGCCATCGGCCATCCGGCGCGCCACGCAGGTGCTGCGTGGGGAGGTGAACGCCATGAGCAAGGGACTGAACGCGAAGAAGGAAACTCGTAGGAAACCGCTGAAAACCGCCCAGGAGAAACGCCTGGCGAAACGAGCGAAAAAACACGCTCCGGCGGCGCCGCTCGGCACCCCATCGCGGAGCTGAGCCAGGCCGGAGCGGAGCCGCAGGCGCAACCGCTCAATCGTCCGCGGCGGGGTCCAGGTCGGGGAACAGCACCTCGGTGAAGCCGAACTTGCTGAAGTCGGTGATTCGCGAGGGATACAGGCGGCCGATCAGGTGGTCGCACTCGTGCTGCACCACCCGCGCATGGAACCCTTCGACGCTGCGGTCGATCGGCTGTCCCTGCGGGTCCAGGCCCTGGTAGCGGATGCGCCGATGGCGCGATACCGCGCCGCGCAACCCCGGCACCGACAGGCAGCCCTCCCAGCCCTCTTCCATCTCGTCGTCCAGCGGGGTGATCCGCGGGTTCAGCAGGATGGTCGCCGGCACGGCCGGGGCGTCCGGATAGCGCTCGCTGCGCTCGAAACCGAAGATCACCAGTTGCAGGTCGACGCCGATCTGCGGCGCGGCCAGCCCTACCCCGCCGACGTGATGCATGGTTTCGAACATGTCGTCGATCAGCCGTTGCAGCTCCTCGCTGCCGAGCAGTTCGGACGGCACCGGCTGCGCAATGCGCAACAGGCGCTCGTCACCCATCTTGAGGATTTCCCGGATCATGCCGCCCCCTGATTAAGGTCAGTAACGTCCTACATGCTCAGCCAGAAAACCAGACAGGACAAGACGCAAAGAGCTTCCATCTCCGGCAATTGCGTCATTGGTTTGACACCGAACGGCTTTCTTTCCCGGCACATCCGGTAATATTCGCCGCACACCGACTACACTGGCCAGTCGTACCACCCCGCTACGTTTTCCTGGAGGAAACCTTTTTGCCTTCGTTGCCCACCTTGCAGCCCCTCGACCTCTACAGGCGCACCCTGGCCTGCCTGGTCCTGGCGGTTTCCTGCCTGGGCGGCGGAGGCCTGTGGGCGGACGACGCACGGACGTCGGTCGAGCAACGCAGCAACGCGGTCAGCCAGGTTCTGCTGGGCATATTCAGCTACGTGCGCTGGCCGAAGGAACCGGCGGTTCTGCAACTCTGCGTGGTCGGCCCGACCGAGTACGCCGACGGCCTGCTCCGCGGCATGGTGCAGGCCAATGGCAGGCGCGTGCATGCGGAACGCCGCGCGGTGGACAACCCGGACCTCGGCACGCTCTGCAACGTGATCTACCTCGGAGTGGTCGACGAGCGCGAGCGCCAGCAGGTGTTCCACAGCCTGGCCGGGCATCCGGTCCTGTCCATCAGCGAGCGTGGCACCGAATGCAGCGTCGGCAGCATGTTCTGCCTCAACGTCGGCGGTCCGCGCATCACCTTCGAGGCCAATCTCGACTCCATCGCCCGCAGCGGCGTACGCGTGCACCCGAGCGTATTGAAACTGGCAAGGCGGCAGGCCACTCCGTGATGAACCGTCGTCGTCGCTATACGGGTTCCAATCCATCGCTGCGCCGGGTGCTCTATCGCGCGCACCTGGGCGTGGCGCTGGTCGCGGTATTCACCGCCGGGCTGGCAGTGACCCTGGTCGGCCTGCTGACCCTGCGCGCCTACGCGGACCCCAACCAGCAACTGATCGCCCGTTCCATCAGCTATACCGTCGAAGCCGCAGTGGTCTTCGGCGATGCCCAGGCCGCCGAGGAATCCCTGGCGCTGATCGCCTCCAGCGAAGAGGTCTCCAGCGCCATCGTCTACGACCGCCAGGGGCAGCCCCTGGCCAGCTGGCATCGGGAAAGCACCGGGCCGCTGCACCTGCTGGAACAGCAACTGGCGCACTGGCTGCTCAGCGCGCCGACCGAACAACCGATCCTGCACGACGGCCAGAAGATCGGTTCGGTGGAGGTGAAAGGCTCCGGCGGCAGCCTGCTGCGCTTCCTGCTCACCGGTTTCGCCGGCATGGTCCTGTGCCTGCTGCTTACCGCCCTGGGCGCCTTCTACCTGTCACGGCGGCTGGTACGCGGTATCGTCGGCCCGCTCGACCAACTGGCGAAGGTCGCGCATACCGTGCGCCGCGAACGGGATTTCGAGAAGCGCGTACCGGAAGCCGGCATCGCCGAGCTGAGCCAACTGGGCGAGGACTTCAACGCCCTGCTCGACGAACTCGAATCCTGGCAGGCGCGCTTGCAGGACGAGAACGCCTCGCTGGCGCACCAGGCCCACCACGACAGCCTGACCAGCCTGCCCAACCGCGCCTTCTTCGAAGGCCGCCTGAGCCGGGCGCTGCGCGATGCCAGCGAGCACCGCGAGCAATTGGCGGTACTGTTCATCGACAGCGACCGTTTCAAGGAGATCAACGACCGCCTCGGCCATGCCGCCGGCGACACCGTGCTGGTCAACATCGCCATGCGCATCCGTGGGCAGTTGCGCGAAAGCGACCTGGTGGCGCGCCTGGGTGGCGACGAATTCGCCGTGCTGCTCGCACCGCTGGCGTCCGGCGCCGACGCCCTGCGCATCGCCGACAACATCATCGCCAGCATGCAGGCGCCGATCCGGCTCAGCGACGGCAGCACGGTGAGTACCTCGCTGACCATCGGCATCGCCCTCTATCCCGAGCATGCGGATACCCCGGCGGCGCTGCTCCACGACGCCGACATGGCGATGTACATCGCCAAGCGCCAGGCCCGCGGCAGCCGGCGCCTGGCGGAACTCAACGACCCCCGCATCCTTCAGGAAGAAAAGGAGATAGACAGTGCTACCCCAGAGGCTCCACCCAAGTAGATTGCTCGCCCTCGCCCTGTTCAGCCTTGTGCTGGGCCTGGCCGGTTGCCAGACCAAGCCGCCGCAGACCGGCCTGAGCGCCGAGCAGATCGCCGTGCTCCAGGAGCAGGGCTTCGAACTCCGCGACGAAGGCTGGGAGTTCGGCATGTCCAGCAAGGTGCTGTTCGGCAACAATCTCGACCGTCTCAATCCCGACAGCCGCAACACCCTGACGAAGATCGCCCACGCCTTGCTCGCGGTAGACATCGACAAGGTCCGCCTGGAAGGCCACACCGACAACTACGGCGACGAAGGCTACAACCAGAAGCTCTCCGAACGGCGCGCCGAATCGGTAGCCGCGGTGTTCCGCGAAGCCGGCATGCCGGCGGCCAACATCGAGGTCCGCGGCCTGGGCATGAGCAAGCCGGTGGCCGATAACAAGACCCGCGCCGGCCGCAGCGAGAACCGCCGCGTCGCCATCATCGTTCCCGCCGAGTAATCCTGCGCTCGCGGGCTGCGTACGGCCCACCCGTACCTGGCCCGTCCATCGCCCGGCCCCGCCGCCACCCCGCTTCCGGCCTATGTTGAAGGAAGAAGCCAGCAGACCGGCGTACCGGCCGCCGCTGCCGCGGATGCTAGACTGAATGCTGCGCAAGAAACCGACAATCCCGGCCGACCTGCCGCTTGCGGGTGCTCCGGGATTCACCGACAGGGGGTATCGACCTTTGCCTGTTCGCCCAAGGAACAGGCCGTCAGACGATGGGAGGCATGCCATGAACCGGCATTACTACATCAGCGACAACCTCGACGAGCTGGAACGGCTCGAAGCCGAACTGGAAGCCAGCGGCATCGCCACCGAGCAGATCCACGTCCTCAGCGAAAAGGACGCGGAGGCCGGCCAGCGCCATCTGCACGAAGTCTCTCCGTTCATGAAGAAGGATGTGGTCCGCTCCGGCCGTGTCGGCCTGTTGGTCGGCCTCGTCCTGGCCATCGTCGCCGTGGCCTTCGCCTATGCCAGCGGCTGGACGGAAACCGCCGCCGGCTGGATTCCGGTGATCTTCCTCGGCGCCGTGCTCTGCGCGTTCTGCCTGTGGGAAGGCAGCTTCTTCGGCCTGCAGCGCACCAACCGCGCCTTCCGCCCCTTCGAAGAACGCCTGCACCAGGGGCAGCACCTGTTCTTCGTCGATGTGAAGAACGCCCAGGAGCCGATCCTGGTCAACGTGGTCAGCCACCACCCGCGCCTGCAGGACGCCGGCACCGGCCCCGCGGTCTCTCCGCTGCTGCTGGGCTGGCAGCAACGCTGGCGGCGGTTCCGGCGGATGGTCTGAGCGGCGGGGCCTGCGCACCGCGCAGGTCCTGCGCCGTCCCTCCGGCTGCTAGAATATCCGGCTACCCGCCCGCCATCCCGGCCGGCGCGGCCCGTCAGGAAACTCCATGAAACTCGATAAAGCGGCAGCCATCGCACAGCTCAACCAGGCCTTGGGCATGTCCGTGCTGGATGCCGGCAACACCCTGCTCGCCCGCTTCAACAAGAGCAAGAACGTCTGGTGGTTCGATATTCCGCTCAGCCAACTGAAGGCCGGCAAGTTCCTCAACCTGCTGCTGGCGAACCCGGCCGGCGATGCAGTGGAGCACCTGAAGGTGCCCACCGGTTTCCTTCGCCAGCAGCAGGACAGCCTGGAACTGCGCGACAAGAACGCCCGCCGGCCGACCCTCAGCCTGGAGCTGAGCGCGGACCCCGGCAAGCGCCTGCGCGACGTCCGCCCCGGCGGCGCTGGCCTGGACTTCGCCCCGTTCCTCCAGCCCTGAGCGGAAACCTCAGCGCGGCAGTTCGATGCGTTCCGGGTGGATCAGGATCAGGCCTTTCTTGTAGAGACCGCCGATGGCCTTCTTGAAGGTCCCCTTGCTGACCCCGAAGAGCCGGTGGATATCTTCCGGCGAACTCTTGTCGCTGAGCGGCAGGCTGCCGCCGGCCTCCAGCAGCCGGGCGAGAATCTGCTGGCTCAGCTCGACGGCGGCCTCGGCGCCGACCGGCTGCAGGCTCAGGGCGATCTTGCCGTCCGCGCGCAATTCCTTGATGTAGCCCTGTTCGCGCATGCCGCTGCGGAGGTACTTGAACGCCTCGTTCTTGTGGATCAGGCCCCAGTGCTTGCCCTCGATGATCGCCTTGAAGCCCATCTCGGTACGCTCCACCACCAGCAGGTCGACCGCCTGGCCGACGCTGTAGCGCGGCGGCAGGTTATCCAGCTGGCGGTCCAGGCGCGCGGTGGCGGTGATGCGGTTGGTGCGCTTGTCCAGGTAGACGTAGACCACGCAGTAGTCGCCGACCTGCAACGGACGCTTCTCTTCCGAATGCGGCAGCAGCAGGTCCTTGGGCAGGCCCCAGTCGAGGAACAGGCCGATCCGGTTGATCTCCACGACCTTCAGGCTGGCGAAACCGCCGACCTGGACCTTGGGCGTCTGGGTGGTGGCGATCAGGCGGTCGTCGCTGTCCAGGTAGATGAACACGTTGAGCCAGTCGCCCACTTCGCTGGGCTGGTCCTTCGGCACATAGCGCTTGGGCAGGAGGATCTCGCCGTGCTGGGTACCGTCGAGATAGAGCCCGAACTCCGTGTGTTTGACCACCTGCAGTGAATTGAAGCGCCCGATGACCGCCATGTTGTCTCCCCCTGTCGAAGGGGCGGCATTCTACCGGGCGCCACGCAGGCGGGCGGAAGTTTTTGCCGGTACGCCGACGCCGCTCATCGCCTTGCCGGCCGTTCGCGCCGAAACATCCTGAACCACGCGGACATTTCCCAAATGCCGACTGTCTACTGGCAGTAAGCACAACGATGTTTCAAAATCGTGAACCCTAAAGACTTTTTTGGAACATCCTTATCAAGGATTCTCGCTGCCGCTCATCAGGAGTTCCTGTGCGTCCACTCAGCCGTTGGCTCTCATCTTGCGGCTCGCTTCTGGCGCTGGCCGCGCTGTTCCTGGTCGTTCCCCTCGCCGGCCGCTACTGGCTCGGCTGGTCGACGCCGTTCGGCTATCTCTCGGACCTGGCCCTCGGCAGCCTGCTGGTGCTGCTCCTGCATCGACGCTCCCTGTGGTTCGCGCTCCCGGTCATGCTGCTCTGGTGCCTGTTCCTGATCGGCAATGCCGAACTGGTCGGCGCGGTCGGGCGCATGCCGGAGCCTTCCGACCTCAAGTACCTGCTGGATCCGCAGTTCGTCAGCAGCTCCACCCAGGGCGGCGGCCTCGCCCACCTGCCACTGGCGCTCGGCCTCGGCGGCGCGACATTGCTTTGCGTGCTGCTCTGGCGCCGCCGCGGTCCGCGCCTGCCGCGCTATGCCTACGCGCTGCCGGCGGCGTTCCTGGCGGCGCATGTCGGCCTGCAATACCTGCGTCCGAGCGATGCCGACCAGTGGCAGCAGTACAACCTGCCGCACAAACTGCTGGCCAGCGCGCTCAGCAGTGGCCAACTGGCGGTCGAAGACTGGCTCGCCGGCGACCGTCCGGACACCCCGCCGGACGTCGCCGGGCTCAACCAGCTCGACCTTTCCGGAACGCCGCTGCTGGCCGGCGGAGGGCGCGCGCGCAACGTCCTGATCGTGGCCATGGAGGGAATCCCCGGCGCGTATATCGCCGCCAACCGCGCCGCCATCAACAGCAGCTACCACGAAGCGCCGATGCCCAGGCTGAGTGGCTGGGCCGAACGGGCGATGACCACCCCGGACTACGTGCTGCACAGCCACCAGACCATCCGCGGCCTCTACGCCATGCTCTGCGGCGACTACAGCAAGCTCGACTCGGGCACGCCGAAGGGCGTCGAGCTGCTCAACAACCCGGCCCGGGCCAGGGAGTGCCTGCCCGCCCAGCTGCGCCAGCACGGTTTCAGCACGCACTTCCTGCAGGGTGCCGGCCTGCGCTTCATGGCCAAGGACAAGGTCATGCCGCAGATGGGCTTCGACAAGACCCTCGGGCGCGACTGGTTCCGCAACACGTCCTACCTGGAGTTTCCTTGGGGCATGGACGACAAGGCCTTCTTCGAGGGCGCCGCGACCTACGTGAAGCAGCTGCGCCAGCAGAAGAAACCCTGGATGCTGACCCTGCTCACCGTCGGCACCCACCAGCCCTACTCGGCGCCTGCCGACTACCTGGCCCGCTACCCGAACGCCAAGCAGGCCGCGGTGGCCTATCTCGACGACGCGATCGGCGCCTTCCTCGCCGACCTGGAGAAACAGGGCGTGTTGCGCGACACCCTGGTGGTGCTCACTTCCGACGAGTCCCACGGTGTCGACCAGGTGCGCCTCGCCTCGGCCTGGGGCTTCAACCTGGTGCTGGCACCGGAACAGGCGGCGCTGCCGCCGATCAAGAGCGGCGTCTACGGCCACGTCGACCTCGCCGCGTCCGTCCTCGACTATTTCGGCTACCGCGTGCCGGCGGGGATTTCCGGGCGCTCGCTGTTCCGCGACTACGCCAGCGGTCGCGAAATGATGTCCTACACCAACGGCATGCTGCGCCACCACGACGGCAAGGCCACCTTCGTCGAGTGCGATTTCCAGCAGGTCTGCCGGCGCTACCGCAGCGAGGGCTTCATCGCCGACGAAGCCGAGTTCCTCGGTCGCTTCAGCGGACGCCAGGCACGCCTGGTCAGCCAGCGCGCCGCCGTCCTCGACCACTCCGTGCAACAGGCCGGCCAGTTGGGCCAGGAGTTCCAGTTCGCCACCCACGAACGCATCCGCCTGAAGCCGGAAACCCACAACGACTGGACCGACAACCTGATCGGCGCGCAATACCTGGAGATGCCGAAGAACAGCAGGACCACGGTCACCCTGAAGATCCGCGCCTTGCAGATGGACCGCAACGGCGCCCGGGTGACGCTGAAGACCAAGGAGTTCGAACGCGACGTTCCCATACCGGTACCGGACATCCCGCGCCTGCTCAAAGGCAAGCCGCTGGACATGAGCTTCACCTTCGACAACCCGGAAGCGCGCAAGGCCTTCTCCTTCCACTTGCTCGCCGAGGGCCGCGGGATCATCGAGATCAGCGACTTCCACGTGGTCACGGCGGCCAACCCGGAACCCGTGGAAAGCCGCAGCCAGGTCGCCGAAGCGGCGAAGGAACAGCCGCTGCTGAGCACCCTGAAAAGCCTGTTCGCCAACCGCCCCGAAACCGAGGAAGCGGAACGCGCGGACGCCCCTCGGGAGCGCACCGTCATCCCCGAGCAGAAGGCCCTGATCCTTTCGCACTGACCGCGCCGGAGCGGCCCGCCCGGCCGCCGCGCGCTCCCCGCTGAACCCAGCGCCGTCGCTGGCGTCGAAGATTCGCAAGCAACCAGGCGAAACGGAGAACGGCATGAAGCACCTGGCATTCCTCGCCCTCGGCGGACTCCTGCTGGCGCCCCTGGCCGAAGCGGCCAGCTTCGATTGCGAAAAGGCTGAGCGAGCGGACGAAAAGGCCATCTGCGCGAACCGGGCGCTGAACGACAAGGACGTCGAGATGAGCGTCAAGTACCACTTCCTCCGCGGCCTGTTCGCCATGGGCGGCCGCGGCGCCATGCAGGACCGGCAGCAGGACTGGCTGCGTGAGCGCCGGCGCTGCGGTGGCGACACCGACTGCCTCTCCCGTGCCTACGCGCAGCGTATCGACGAGCTGGACAAGCAGTACGCGGGCATCGACAAGCCGCTCTGAAGCTAGCGTCCGCCGACGGCGAACTGCAGTTCCGCCAGGCGCGCATAGAGCGGGTTCTCGGCGATCAGACGGGCGTGGCTACCAATCGCCACCAGCCGCCCCTGGTCGATCACCGCGATGCGGTCGGCGCTCTGCACCGTGGCCAGGCGATGGGCGATCACCAGGGTGGTACGTCCGCTCATCAGGCCTGGCAGGGCCTGCTGGATCAGGTGCTCGCTTTCCGCATCCAGGGCGCTGGTCGCCTCGTCGAGCAGCAGCACCGGCGCGTCTACCAGCAACGCCCGGGCGATCGCCAGGCGCTGGCGCTGGCCGCCGGACAGGCCGATGCCGCCCTCGCCCAGGTGGGTGGCGTAGCCCTGCGGCAGACCCAGGATGAACTCGTGGGCATGCGCGGCACGCGCTGCGGCCTCGACCTCGGCGGCGCTGGCATGCGGACGGCCGTAGCGGATGTTTTCCTCGACGCTGCCGAAGAACAGCGCGGGGTTCTGCGACACCAGGGCAAAGCTGCGGCGCAAGTCGGCCGGGTCCAGTTCGACGATCGGCTGTCCGTCCAGCAGCAGCCGTCCCTGCTGCGGATCGAAGAAACGCAGGAGCAGATCGAACAGGGTCGACTTGCCGGCACCGGAAGGTCCGACCAGGGCCAGGGTTTCCCCCGGTTCGACGGCCAGGCTGATGTCGTCGATGGCCCAGTGTTCGGGACGGGTCGGATAGGCGAAGCGCACCGCCTGCAATTCGATCCTCCCGCTCACCCGCGCCGCCAGCTTGCGTGGTTGCGCTGGCGGGCGGATCTCGCTGCGCGCCCTGAGCAGCTCGGCGATGCGCTCTGCGGCGCCGGCAGCGCGCTGCAATTCGCCGATCACCTCGCTGAGGGTGCCGAAGGCCATGCCGACGATCAGGCTGTAGAAGACGAACGCGGCCAGTTCGCCGGCCGAGATGCTGCCGGCGATCACGTCGCGGCCGCCGACCCAAAGCATGATGCCGACTGCGCCGAGCACCAGCACGATCACCACGGTGATCAGCCAGGCGCGCTGGGCGATGCGCTTGCGCGCGGTGTCGAAGGCGCGTTCGACGGTGCCGGCGAAGCGCTGGCGATCCTGCGCCTGGTGGTTGTAGGCCTGCACGGTCTTGATCTGGCCGAGGGTTTCGCCGACGTAGCTGCCGACGTCGGCCACCCGGTCCTGGCTTTCCCGCGACAGGCTGCGTACGCGGCGGCCGAACAGCAGGATCGGGGCGATCACCAGCGGCAATGCCAGCACCACGATGCTGGTCAGCTTGGCGTTGGTGACGAACATCAGCAGCACCCCGCCGACCAGCATCAGGGCATTGCGCAGGGCCATCGACAGCGAGGAACCGATCACCGTCTGCAGCAGCGTAGTGTCGGCGGTCAGGCGCGACTGGATCTCGGAGCTACGGTTGGTTTCGTAGAAACCGGGATGCAACTCGATCAGGTGGTCGAACACGCGCTTGCGGATATCGGCGACGAAGCGCTCGCCGATCCAGGACACCAGGTAGAAGCGCACGAAGGTGCCCACGGCCAGGCCGAGCACCAGCACGAAGAACAGCAGGATGTAGCGATTGAGCAATTCGGGCGAGGCGGTGAGGAACCCCTGGTCCACCAGCAGGCGGATGCCCTGGCCCAGGGACAGGGTGATCGCCGCGGTGAACAGCAACGCCACCAGGGCCCCGAGCATGCGCCAGCGGTAAGGCGCCATGAAGCGCCAGGCCAGGCGCAGGGCGATACGTTGGCGGGAGGAGAGAATGGCTGGCATGCGGCGCTCGCTCGGCGGCTGGGGTTCCGCAGGTTAGCACCGGGAACGCAGCGAGGCGATGCATGCCCCGGCCGGCAGCGCGATGATATCGACGTATATATCCGGGCAACTTAGCCGATAACTAATCGTGAACTTTTCATTATTCTCGATATAGGCGAGTTAGAGCCCCGGAGAACTTTCTCGCTCAATTAGTGCAAACATTGGAATTCATGCCGGGATGCGCGAAGGAGTTATCCACCTGGCGGTATCCTGCGTCGCCCGGGGTCGGCGGGACATCCAGCCGCGGAGACCTCGAGCAGTTCGCCGCCGGCTCGCCAATGCCGCAGCGCCTCGCTCGGGTATTGCCTAACGGACTTTATAGAAAACAGCAGGTTACGTCCGAAATCTGATCGACAATATTCAAGATGAAATAAAACGCCGCTTCGGTTATAATGAACGGCCATATTTAATGCAGAGACAGGTCCCCGGATATGGCCATCATGAAGAAAACCGTCGCGCCGAAAGCCGCCAAGCCGGCTCCCGCGGTCGAAACCCGCGAATCCATCGAAGCGCAGGTCGCCGCCTTCCTCCAGGCCGGCGGCGAGATCCAGAAGATCGCCAAGGGCGTCAGCGGCCAGGTCTACGGCCCGTCGCGGCAGATCACCATCAGCAAGAAGCGCTGATCGCCCGCCCCTCGCCGGGGACTACGAAGGGGATGGCAGGCCGGCACGCAGATGTGCCACGCTCCATCCCCTTTTTCATTGCCTGAATCCCGAGCCCTTCATGCCTGGCCATCCCGATCCACTGCACGGCGTCACCCTGGAAAAACTGCTCACCGAACTGGTCGCCCACCACGGCTGGGCGGAGCTTGGCAAACGGGTCGACATTCGTTGTTTCAGGAACGACCCGAGCATCAAGTCCAGCCTCGCCTTCCTGCGCAAGACGCCCTGGGCCCGGGAAAAGGTCGAGGCGCTCTACGTCCAGCTCAAGCGCAACCAAGGCTGAAGGCTAGCGCGCCAACCCCAGGCGCAGCAATTGCCCGTCCTTCTGGTCGGTGAGCAGGTAGAGATAGCCGTCCGGGCCCTGCCGCACGTCGCGGATGCGCACCCCGAGATCGCCCAGCAGGCGCTCTTCGTGGACGACCCGGTCGCCATCCAGTTGCAGGCGGATCAGTTCCTGCGTCGCCAGCGCGCCGATGAACAGGTTGTGCTGCCAGGCCGGGAAGCGCTGCGCATCGTAGAACGCCATGCCGCTGATCGCCGGCGACTTCTCCCAGACATGGTGCGGCGCCTCGGTACCGTCGACGGCCTTGCCCCTGGCTTCGGGGATCGGCAGCAGGGTGTAGTTGATTCCATGGGTCGCCAGCGGCCAGCCGTAGTTCCCGCCGGCCTGGGGTATGTTGATCTCGTCGCCGCCGCGCGGGCCGTGCTCGTGGGTCCAGAGCTGGCCGGTCCAGGGATTCAGCGCGGCGCCCTGCTGGTTGCGGTGGCCATAGCTCCAGATCTCCGGCCGCGCGTCTGTACGGCCGACGAAGGGATTGTCCTTGGGAACGCCGCCGTCCGGATACAGGCGGACGATCTTGCCCTGCAACTTGTCCAGGTCCTGCGAGGTGCTGCGCTGGTTGTTCTCGCCGAGGGCGATGAACAGGTGGCCCTTGCCGTCGAAGACCAGGCGCGAGCCGAAGTGATGGCCGCTGGAAAGCTTCGGCAACTGCCGGAAGATCACGTGGAAGCCCTCCAGCCGTCGCTTGTCCGCCGATAACCGGCCGCGTCCCGCCGCCGTTCCGGCGCGGCCGTCCTCGCCGGCCTCGGCATAGGTCAGGTAGACCAGCCGGTCCTCGGCGAACCCCGGCGACAAGGCGACGTCGAGCAGGCCCCCCTGGCCGCTGGCGAAGACCCTGGGTACGCCTTCCAGCGGCGCCGACAACTGGCCCTCGGGACTGACGAAACGCAAGCTGCCGGGCCGCTCGGTGACCAACATGCCCTGGTTGTCCGGCAGGAAGGCGACGGCCCAGGGATAGGCCAGACCGCCAACCACCGGGGTGACCTCGACGGCGCCCAGCTCGCTGTCGTGGCGACCGGCGTCCACCGCCTCGGCCGACGGGGCGAGCAGTGCGACAGCGCTCAGCAGGATGGCATTCAAAGACAGGCCCGGCATGCGTTCTCTCCTTCCCAAGCAAAAACACCACTCTAGTCGCAGATCCGCCGCGCCTGGCGGTCCGCACACGGGCTGTAACAAACCCGCCCCTCAAAGCAAGGCGACCATTTCCTTGAGGGTCACCGCCCAGGTGCCCTTGGCATTGATATAGCGATAGCCGAACCGGGAACCGTGCGCCTCGCTGGTGATCACCGCGTTCCAGGCCTGCCCGCGCGGCAGGTCGTGGGCCGGGTCGAGGAGCAGGAAGGCGCGCTCGCTCATGCCGATGGCCAGGCCCCAGTGGCGGATATCGCTGCCCTTGCGGCCGTGGAAACCGAGCACTACCGGAAAGCCGGCCTCCAGGTATTCGCGGGTGTGCCGGACCAACCTACGCCCCTCGCCCTTGAGGGCGAAATGCTCGGTATCGTTGATCTCGGCCAGCAGCTCCAGCAGGTCGACGCCGGTGGTGCCGACGCGCAGCAGCGGGCCGTGCTGGTCCAGCGCCTTCATCAGGCGCCCGTAGCGACTGCGACTGTCGACCCGCTCCAGGCCCTTGGCCTGGCGCCGGCGCAGTTGGCCGCGGACCAGCATCGCCATGACCAGGCAGTAGGGCCCGCAGGCGCCGTCCATGTCGCCCTGGCGCAGATGGACCTTGTCGCCATTGGCGTTGCACAGGCCGCCGCTGCCATCCTCGTCCAGGTCCCATTCCAGGCCATCGATCAGGCGTGACTGCATGAGGGTCTCCTCTCCGGTTCCTTAAGTTGGGACCGAGCGGGCGCCGAATCATTCCTCGGCGCCCATCGCCACAACGAGTAAACTGGCGGTCTTTCATTCCAGTAGCCTCGCCATGACCGACCCGATCCGCCTGTCCAAACGCCTCGCCGAACTCACTGCCTGCTCGCGCCGCGAAGCCGAGCTGTACATCGAGGGCGGCTGGGTCAGCGTCGACGGCGAAGTGATCGAGGAGCCACAGTTCAAGGTGCTCGACCAGCGCGTGGAGCTGCTGCCGGGCGCCCGCGCGGAAACGATCGAACCGGCCACCCTGCTGTTGCACAAGCCGGCCGGCTGGCGCCACGACGATTTCGAAGGTCTGCTCGCCGCGGGGCGGCGCTGGAGCGATGACCCCAGTCCCTTGCGAGCGCTGAAGAAACACTTCGCCCGCCAGCGTCCCACCCTCGCGCTGGACAGCGAGGCTTCCGGGCTGGTGGTGTTCAGCCAGCAGCACGGCGTACTGCGCAAGCTGGTGGACGACGGTGCACGGCTGGAGCAGGAATACCTGGTCGAGGTCGCCGGCGACCTGGCCGCCGGCGGCCTCGAGCGCCTGCGCCACGGCCTCGCCTACCAGGGCCGCAGGCTATCGCCGTGCAAGGTCAGCTGGCAGAACGAAAGCCACCTGCGCTTCGCCCTCAAAGACGTGCTGCCCGGCCAGTTGCGCTTCATGTGCGAAAGCGAGGGGCTGGAAGTGCGGAGCATCCGCCGCCTGCGCATCGGCGCGCTGTCGCTGGCCAGGCTACCGCTCGGCGAATGGCGCTACCTCGGCCTCCACGAACGCTTCTGAGCGCTCATTCGAGACCACGCAGGGCGCGCCCCGGCGACTGCCCGCAGACCCGCCGGTACATGGCGATGAACGCACTGTCGCTGGCGTAGCCCAGGGCGTGGGCGACCTCGGTCACCGAGCGGCCTTCGGCCAGGCGTCTCCGCGCTTCGAACAAGCGAGCCTGGGTTCGCCAGCGAGAGAAACCCAGGCCGGTCTGCTCGGTGAACAGACGCGCCAGGGTCCGCCCGCTGGCGCCGACCTCGCGTCCCCATGCCTCGATGCTCCAGCCCAGCGCGGGTTGCGCCAGCAGCGCCTCGGCCACCTTCAGCGCCCGCGCATCGCGCGGCATCGGCAGGCTCGCGGCGTGTGCCGGGGCGGTCGCCAGTTCATCGAACAGTGCGCGCAACAGCGTCAGGTGCCGCCCTTCCAATTGCAAGTCGGCTGCCCAGCCGGTCATGCGCAGGATCAGTTCGCGCATTAGCGGCCCGACCTCGAGGACCTGGACGCTGTCCGGCAGCTCGGCGAACGCCGAGGGTTCGAAGTACAGGCTACGGTAGGCGAAGCGCCCGTGAAGGACCGTGCGATGCGGCACGCCGGCCGGCAGCCAGGCGGCCTGAAGCGGCGTCAATTGGCAAATGCGCTCGGCGAAATACAGCGTGACGCTACCGGCCGCCATGTACAGCAACTGCGCGCGCCGGTGGCAATGCCAGTCGCTGCGGTGGCCGGTGCTGTCGACCTCGAGGCCGACCACCGGGCAGCGGGCGAGATCGGGATCCTCGACCCGTTCGTAGGGATAGCGCGGCACCTTGTCCTCTTCGCGATGTTTTCCGTCCTGACCGCAGCATTCTGCCAGGCGCAAGCGACCTAGGCTTGGCTCTTTTTTCCGGAGCCATCATGCCTGACCGTCCTCGCCCTCCCCTGCTGCTGGTGCTCGCCCTGCTAGCCCTGCCGCAAGTCGCCGAAACCATCCTTTCCCCCGCGCTGCCGGCCCTGGCCAGCCACTGGCGACTGGACGACGCTACCAGCCAGTGGACCATGGCGCTGTTCTTCGTCGGTTTCGCCCCCGGCATCTGGCTCTGGGGCTGGCTGGCCGACCGCCTCGGCCGGCGCCCGGCTCTGCTCGGCGGGCTCGGCCTGGCGGCCCTGGCGACCTTCGGTGCCTGGGCCAGTACCGACTATTCCTACCTGCTTGCCTGTCGCCTGGTCCAGGGCCTCGGCCTGGCGACCTGCTCGGTGACGGTGCAGGCCAGCCTGCGCGATGTGCTGCAAGGCACGGCGTTGATGAGCTATTTCGTCACGCTCGGCGCGGTGCTGGCCTGGTCGCCGGCAGTCGGCCCCCTCGGCGGCCAGTGGCTGGCTGACCTCGGCGGGCACCCGGCGGTGTTCGCCACCCTGGCGGTGCTGCTCGCCTCGCTGGCGGCGCTGGTCGTCCCGGCCTGGCCGGAAACCCGTCCGCTGCTGGCGGGCACGCCCGAGCCCGCGACCCTGGCGATCTTCCGACGGGTCCTGGCCGACCGACCGCTACAGACGCGCGCACTGCTGGTGGCGGTGCTCAATGTACTGGTGTTCTCCTTCTACGCCGCCGGGCCGTTCATGGTCGGCGACCTGCCCGGCCTGGGCTTCGGCTGGATCGGCCTGGCCATCGCCCTTGCCGGGAGCCTCGGCGCCTTGCTCAACCGACGCCTGCCGCACACCTGGAACAGCGCTCGCCGGGTACGCCTGGGCCTGGCGCTGGCGGCCGCCGGCGCGACAGCGCAGACGCTGTTGGCCGCCGGCGGATACGCCGAAGGCCCGTACTGGGCCCTGCCGGCCCTGCCGATCTTCGTCGGCTTCGGCGTGGCGATTCCCAACCTGCTGGGTCCGGCGCTGTACGCCTACGACGATTGCCGGGGACGCGCCGGAGCCCTGTTCGGGCTCGCCTACTACCTGCTGATCGGCCTCGGACTGGGCGCGTCCACCCTGCTACCGTTCGACCGTCCCTGGCCGCTGGCGGCGTACTGGAGCCTGCTGGGCCTGGTCGCACTGCTGCTGGCCAGGCGGCTGCCGGAATGAAAGCGGCGCCAGGTACGCCCGTGCAAACCGGACGACCGGCCCGGAAAGCCGGATAGGGCGGCCGTCGCGACGCTGCTATGCTGTGATGGCACAGCGCCCACGCGGACCCGCAGAACGTGGCCAGAACGACGCTCGAATCGATCCAGCACGCCATCGAGGTGAATTCGTCCCTGGCCCTTCCCATCGCCCTGGAGAATCTCTCGCGTCTGACCCACCTCGCGCTGCTGACCGTCCCCTTCAACCTGATCCACATTCTGGTGTTTTCCCTGAAGGACTTCCGCCCGGACCTCGGCCATCAGCTCTGGCGCCAGGAAATCATGTACGCCCATGGCGCCATGGCCCTGCTCTTCGGCGGCATCGGCCTGCTCGCGCTATGGCTGCGCCGCCAGCCACCCAAGCTGTGGCGCATGCGCCTGCTGATCCTGCTGGGCGGCGCAGGGATCATAGGCTTCGGCGTCGCCATCGCCTGCATCGACCAGCGCATCACCAGCAACATCACGCCGCTGCTGCTGGCCTGTTTCGCCTGCGCCATGTTCATCCTGATCCGCCCGGCCTACGCGGTGCCTTTCTACGGCCTGGCCATGCTGGTCTTCCAACTGGCGATGGGCTACGCCCAGGCCGACCCGCAACTGCGCCTGTCGAACCAGGCCAACGGCCTCACCGCGTTCGGCCTCGGCCTGCTGCTGTCGCTGATCCTCTGGCACGGGCACGTGCGCAACCTGCGCCAGCAACGCAAGCTGGAGTTGCAGCGGCAGGAGCTGGAGGAGAAAAATCGCCAGTTGGAGTACCTGGCCGGTCACGACCCGCTGACCGGCCTGTTCAATCGTCGCGAATTCGACCAGCTGGTGCTCATGGAACTCGCGCGCATCGCTCGCCAACCGCAGCCGCTGAGCCTGCTGATGGTCGACCTGGATCACTTCAAGTACATCAACGACCGCTATGGGCACCCCTTCGGCGACGAGGTCATTCGCCATGCCGCCAACCTGCTGCGCGGCAATACCCGTAGCAGCGACAGCGTGGCGCGCCTGGGCGGGGAAGAATTCCTCCTGCTCCTGCCCGACACCGCCGAGCAGCAGGCTCGCAGCCTTGCGGAAAAACTCCGCGAACGCCTCGAAGGTACCCCGCTGGCGACGCAGGACGGCGTGCTCTGCCTGACCGCCAGCTTCGGCGTGGCCAGCCTCGACGGAGGCGGCCAGGCCAGCTACGAGCAGCTCTACAGCGCCGCCGACCAGGCTCTCTACCGGGCCAAGAGCAGCGGTCGCAACCGGGTCGAAGTGATTCGCCTGGCCAGCCTCGCGGAAAGCCTGCGGTAACAATTGATCGGCCGGCCCTGACGAGCGGTCGGTCAGCCGCCCGAACCTTGGTTAAGATGGTCCGTGGCGCTCTAGCTCGCCGCTCTTCCTGCCCTTCCGACCTGCCCGACCTCGCCCGGCCCCATGCCGCGGCCTTGCCGTTGGCGTCGTGCGGGAAGACCGGCGCAGCGCCGTTGTCCGCATTACCAGGGGAGAACCATGCTCAAGCACCTGCTCGTGCTCACCTGTGCCCTGCTCGCCAGCTCCTCGGCCCTGGCCCAGGTGATGGCCCGCGACCTGGGCGATTTCGAACTCAAGCTGGCCACCAGTCCGACCCGCAGCATGGCCCAGGGCCTGGTCACCCCGGGCAGCTCCGGCAGTTTCCACGGCGGCCTCGACCTAAGCCACGAAAGTGGCTGGTACATCGGCAACTGGACCTCCAACCTCGACCCCGGCAAGCCCACCGAGATCGACTCCTACGCCGGCTTCAAGCGCCCGCTGAACAACCGCCTGGGCTACGAAATGGGCCTGATCCGCTACAGCCGCCCGGAGCAGCCGGCCAACGACGCAGCCGAACTCTACGGCGGCCTGTCGATCTTCGGCAGCCGGCTCGGCGCGGCCCTGAGCAGCGACCCGGGGCGCAACGACACCACCCTGTTCGCCGACCTCGGGGTCAACCCGCCGTTCGGTTTCGACGTCACCCTGAAGTACGGCAACCATCGCCTGGACAACCCGGCGAGCCTCAGCGGCGGGGGCTACGTGAGCGTCTTCAACGACTGGTCGGTGAACCTCTCGCGGCCCTGGCTGGGCATCGACCTGAACCTGTCCTACAGCGGCACCAGCCTGACCGGCAGCGATTGCAGCGCCTACTCGGGACACAACAGCTACTGCGACACCACGTTCATGCTGAAGGCGTCGCGTCCGTTCTTCTGAGTCGTCAGTCGTCCTGGCGGCGGGTACGCTGGGCGAGTTCGTCGAGCTGTTTCTGCTCGCGCTTGTCCTCGGCCTGGCGCGCCTCTTCCAGGTAGCGCTCGACCAGCTTGCGCAGCCCTTCCAGGCGGGCGTATCTCTCCTGCCAGTTGAGCCGCGCCTTGTCCACCGCCTCGCGGTGCCAGGTCACGCTGATGGCCTGCTGGGCGACGGCGGTCTCCAGTTGCGAGAGGAAGCGCTGGTAGTTCATCAGCCACTGGCCGCTGACGCCCTTCTGGCCCTGGCTGATCCATTGCTGCTGGTAGTCGTTGCGGTAGCGTTCCAGCTCCGCCAGCTTCTGCTGTGCCGCGAGCAATTGCTGCTGGCACCTGCCCAGCTGGGTCGCGGCATCCCGCTCGGCCTTGCTGGCCATGTCCACCACCGGCGCCAGCCGCGCCGCACGCTTCTCCATGCCTCAGGGCGCCTCAGGCCTGCCCGCCGGCGAGCAGGCTCGCCAGCCGCGCACGGCTTTCCGCCAGGCTTTCGCTTTCGTCGAGGCCCTGGCGCAGGAACTGGCGCATGACCGGGAAGCGCGCGATGGCCAGGTCGGTCTCGGGATCGCCGCCGGCCACGTAGGCACCGACGCTGATCAGGTCGCGACTCTGCTGGTAGCGCGACCAGAGCTGCTTGAAGCGCTGGGCGTCGCGCAGGTGCTCGGCCTCGACCACCTGCGGCATCACCCGGCTGATCGAAGCTTCGATATCGATGGCCGGATAGTGGCCTTCCTCGGCCAGCCGCCGGGACAATACGAAGTGCCCGTCGAGCACGCCGCGAGCGGCGTCGGCGATCGGGTCCTGCTGGTCGTCGCCCTCGGAGAGCACGGTGTAGAACGCGGTGATCGAGCCGCCACCGGCTTCGGCATTGCCGGCGCGTTCCACCAGCTTCGGCAGCTTGGCGAACACCGATGGCGGATACCCCTTGGTCGCCGGTGGCTCGCCGATGGCCAGGGCGATCTCGCGCTGGGCCTGGGCGTAGCGGGTCAGCGAGTCCATCAGCAGCAATACGTTCTTGCCCTTGTCGCGGAAGTACTCGGCGATCCGCGTGCAGTATTGCGCGGCGCGCAGGCGCATCAGCGGCGCGTCGTCGGCCGGCGAGGCGACCACCACGGAGCGCTTGAGGCCCTCCTCGCCGAGGATCTCGTCGATGAACTCCTTCACCTCGCGGCCCCGCTCGCCGATCAGACCGACGACGATGATGTCGGCCCTGGTGAAACGGGTCATCATCCCCAGCAGCACCGACTTGCCCACCCCGGTACCGGCGAACAGGCCGAGGCGCTGGCCGCGGCCGACCGTGAGCAGGCCATTGATCGAGCGGATGCCGACGTCGAGAGGTTCGCTGATCGGGTGGCGCTTGAGCGGGTTGATCGTCGGGCCGTCCATCGGCACCCAGTCTTCGGCGCGCATCCCGCCCTTGCCGTCGAGGGCGCGGCCGGCGCCGTCGAGCACCCGGCCGAGCATCGACATGCCCATCGGCAGGCGCCCGGTGTCCGGCAGCGGCACGACCCGCGCGCCAGGCGCGATGCCGGCGAGGCTGCCAACCGGCATCAGGTACACCTTGCTACCGGAAAAGCCCATCACTTCGGCCTCCACCTGCACCGGGTGGTAGCCGCTTTCGTTTATCACGTTGCAGCGGCTGCCGACCGCGGCCTGCAGGCCTTCGGCTTCGAGGGTCAGGCCGACCATGCGCAGCAGGCGGCCCTCGACCACCGGCTGCGCCGGCAGCGAGACAGCCTCGGTGTAGCCCTCCAGGCGCCTGGCGAAACTGGTTCGCTCAAGGCGCATCGACGTCTCCGGGGGCGTCGAGGTCGATCCGGATGTCGCTGGCCAGCGGATGGGTCGCCTGTTCGCGCTGTTGCTCGAACAGTTGCTTCACTGCCTGCGCCAGGCGCGTCTCGATGGTCGCGTCGATGCGACTGTGCTCGGTCTCGATGCGGCAGCCGCCGGGCAGCAACGAATCGTCCTCGAGAATCCGCCAGCTCTCTTCGTGGCGCTCGCGCAGCGCCTTGACCCGCTCGAAGTCCTGCGGGTTGACATGGATACGGATGTTCGCCGCGCCCATCGGCAGCAGCTTGAGAGCCTCGCGCAGGACCTGGCGGACATGGCTGGAGTCCATGTGCAGTTCGCGCTGGATCACCTGGCGGGCAACGTGGTTGACCAGGTTGACCATGCCCTGCTCGATCAGGGCGTCCTGCTCGGCGATGGGTTCCAGGAGCTGCGTCATCAGGCGCTCGAGACTTTGCAGGCGCTCCTTCAGCGCCTCCTCGGCTTCCTGCCGCGCCTTCAACTGGCCGGCGTGGAAACCGTCGCGCTCGCCGGTGGCGAAGCCTTCGTTGTAGGCGTCCTGGCGGATCGCCTCGATTTCCTCCAGCGTCGGCGGCTTGACGGTCTCCAGCTCGACCTCTTCCACCGCCGGCGGCGCCGGCGCGGGTTCGGCGACCGCGGGCACCTGCGGCGCGGCAACGGCCGGCTCGTCGCGCGGCTCGTCGAAGCTCGGCAACGACCAGAGGCCGAAGGCCGCCACGTCCTTGCCGCGGATCAGTTCGCTGGGATTGTCTTTGTCCTTGTCGTGGGGGACCACCTCAGATCATCTCCTCGCCACCCTTGCCGCCCAGCACGATATCGCCGGACTCGGCCATGCGCCGGGCAATGGTGAGGATTTCCTTCTGCGCACCTTCCACTTCGCTGACCCGTACCGGCCCCTTGGCCTCCAGGTCGTCGCGCAGCAGCTCGGCGGCACGCTTGGACATGTTCTTGAAGACCTTCTCGCGGATCGCCTCGTCGGAGCCTTTGAGCGCCAGCACCAGTACGTCCGAGGAGACTTCCCGGAGCAGCGCCTGGATGCCGCGGTCGTCGACGTCGGCGAGGTTGTCGAAGACGAACATCAGGTCCTCGATCTGTCCGGACAGGTCTTCGTCGACCTCGCGGATCGAATCCATCAGTTGGCCTTCGATGGAGCTGTCGAGGTAGTTCATGATGTCCGCCGCGCGCTTGACCCCGCCCATGGTAGTGCGGGTGGCGTTGGAATTGCCGGCGAACTGCTTCTCCAGGATCAGGTTGAGTTCCTTCAGCGCCGAGGGCTGCACGGTGTTCAGCGAGGAGACGCGCAGGACGATATCCAGGCGCACCTTGTGGTCGAAATGGCTGAGCACCTCGGCGGCCTGGTCGGGATCGAGGTAGGCGACCACGATGGCCTGGATCTGCGGGTGTTCGTAACGGATCACGTCGGCCACGGCACGCGGCTCCATCCACTTCAGGCTGTCCAGGCCGCTGGTGCTGCCGCCGAGGAGGATGCGGTCGATCAGGTTGTTGGCCTTGTCCTCGCCGAGGGCCTGGGTGAGCATCTTGCGGATGTAGCCGTCGGCACCGACGCCGAGGCTGGTCTGGTCGCCGACCACTTCGACGAACTCGCCCATCACCTGCTCGACCTGTTCGCGGTGCACGTTGCGCATCGACGCCATGGCCACGCCGACCCGCTGCACCTCTTTCGGCCCCATGTGCCGCAGCACCTGCGCCGCGTCGGTCTCGCCGAGCGACAGGAGCAGGATGGCGGCCTTGTCGACCTTGGTCAGTTTGGCGGCGAGACGATTCTCACTCATGGCGCTTACTCATCGGCGTTGATCCACTCTTTCACGACCTGGGCGACGCGGCCCGGGTCCTGTGCGACCAGGTTCTTGATCGCGTTCAATTGCGCATCATACCCCTCCGTGGGGCTCGGCAGGAGGATGCTCGACGGCCCGCCGATGCTCACCCGGTCGTCGGCCAGCGAGCCTTCCAGGCCACTCTCGCCCAGCGCCAGGTCGCCGTCGCGACCGCCGCCGCCGGCCAGCGACTTGCCCTTGCCGCCGCCGGTGATGTTGCTCAGCACCGGACGCAGCACGCCGAACACCAGGACCAGGATGAACAGCACGCCGAGCACCTGCTTGACGATGTCCCAGAACCACGGCTGCGAGTAGAACGGAATGCTGTCGATCTCTTCGGCCTGGGCCGGGGCGAACGGCGCGTTGATCACGCTGACGCTGTCGCCGCGGCTGGCGTCGTAGCCCACCGAATCCTGTACCAGGCGGGTGAAGCGCGCCAGTTCGTCGGCGCTCCAGGGCTGGTGGCTGACCTCGCCGGTCTTCGCGTCGACCTTCATCTGGTCGTCCAGCACCACCGCCACCGACAGTCGGCGCAAGCGCCCCTGCTGCTGCTTGGTGTAGCTGATCGAGCGGTCCAGTTCATAGTTGCGGGTGGTCTGGTCGCGCTTGTCGGTCGGGTACGGCGCCAGCTCCGGCTTGCCGGTCTTCGGATCGATGATGGTCTGGCCGTTGGCGTCCTTCAGCGGCTGGCCCGGCGCGACGTAGTCGGCCGGCGCGCTGGCGGTGGCCTGCTGCGGAGCGCTGGCCGGGCCCGGCGGCTGGTTCGACAGCGCCCCCGGCACGCCCTGCGGCCCGGACGAATTCTGCCGTTCCTCGTTGTTGCGTTGCTCGCTGCGCAGGGCCGGCTGGTCCGGGTTGTACATCTCCGAGGTCGACTCGACCGCGCTGAAGTCGACGTCGGCGGACACCTCGGCCTTGTAGCGACCGTTGCCCAGCACAGGTTGCAGGATATTGTGCACGCGCTGGGTGAGCAGGCCTTCCATGCGCCGGGTGAAGTCGAACTGCTTGCCGGCCATGGTCAGCTCGGAGAGTTCCTGCTGGTCGGAGAGCAGGTTGCCCTTCTGGTCGACCACGGTGACCTGCGACTTGTCCAGCTCCGGCACACTGGTGGCGACCAGGTTGACGATCGCCATCACCTGGCTCGGCTCCAGGCTGCGCCCTGGATACAGCTCGACCAGCACCGAGGCGCTGGGCTTGCGGTCGTCGCGGACGAACACCGAACTCTTCGGGATCGCCAGGTGCACGCGGGCGGCCTTGACGTTGTTCAGGCTCGACACGGTGCGCGCCAGCTCGCCTTCCAGGCCGCGGCGGTAGTTGGTGGCTTCCATGAACTGGCTGGTGCCCAGCGCCTGTTCCTTGTCGAGGATCTCGAAACCGACGTTGTTGTCGGTCGGCGCCACGCCGGCGGAGGCCACCTTCATGCGTGCCCGGCCGAGGTCGTCGGCCTTGACCAGCAGCGCGCCGGAGTTGGGTTCGACCTTGTAGGGAATGTCCGCCGCGGTCAGCGCTTCCACCACACGGTTCGCGTCGACCCCGTTGAGGCTGCCATAGAGCGGCTTGTAGTCCGGCTGCTGGGACCAGAGCACAACGGCGAAGCCGATCGCCACGCTGGCGGCGAGACCGACCAGCAGGCCGATCTGGCGCAGCATGGTCATCTCGGAAAGGTTGTCGAGGAACGACAGTCCCGGGAAGGATTTCTTCAGCATCCCGGCACCGCCGCTCTTGGCGGGAACCTGGCTGTCGATCAGTGCATCGGCCATGAACTAGTTATCCTCGCGCCGCTCAGACCGGCATCTGCATGATGTCTTGGTAGGCCTGGACCAGTTTGTTGCGCACCTGGGTCATGGCCTGGAACGACACGCTGGCCTTCTGGCTGGCGATCATCACGTCGGTCAGGTCGACGCCGCTCTGGCCGACCTCGAAGGCGTTGGCCATCGCGGTGGAGGCCTGCTGGGTCTCGTTCACCTTGTCCACGGCCTGGGAGAGCATTTCCGAAAAGCTCGGCGCCCCCACTTCGGCCGGCGCCTGAACCGGTTTGGCCTTGGCCATGGCTTCCATTTGCATGGAACGCATTTCCAGCATCAGACGATTGAACTCGACACCCTGACTCATGACTCTTCCTCCAACAGCCGCGGCTTTTTTGACGCCGCCCGGCACTTTGCAGAGGAGTTAGCAACAAGGGTGCCAAGTCGACCCCAAGGCCCGGCATCGGCGTTCGCCGCCAATGCCCGCGACCGCTGCAGGGTCCGTCCCTGCTCCGGTTATCGGCAGGCGCGCACGCTCGAACAGCCCCGGGCGACGACCGGCGGCGGACGCAAAAGGCCCGCACGAGGCGGGCCTGAGGAACATGGCGAGCCCTCAGATGGCGTAGAGATAGGCCTCCACGTCCATCCCCGCGTCGCGCATCTGGGCGAGCTTGTAGCGCAGGGTCCGTGGGCTGATGCCAAGGCGCTCGGCAGCCTCCTTGCGGCGGCCGCGCTCGGTGCGCAGGGTATCGATGATCACCTGGAATTCGCGGCGGCGCAGGTCGTCGCCCAGCGCGCCGCTAGCGTCCTGGCCTGCGGCCGGCGACGGAATCTCGACGCTCGGCGGGGTGGCCGGTGGCATTGCCGGCATGGGCACCGGCACCGGGGCCGCGAGCGGCATGCCGATCGGCGCGGTGAGGCACAGGTCGGCGGGCTGGATCAGGCCGCCCTGTTGCAGGATCAACGCACGCTGGATGGCGTTGTCGAGTTCCCGTACGTTGCCCGGCCAGGCATGCCGGACCAGGCACTGGGCGGCCTCGGGGCCGAGCGCCACCGCGCCGAGGTTCATCTTGCGGCTGTGCTTGCGCAGCAGACGCTCGGCCAGCGGCAGGATGTCCGCAGGGCGTTCGCGCAGCGGCCGCCAGGCCAGCGGGAAGACCGACAGGCGATAGTAGAGGTCCTCGCGGAAACGCCCCGCCGCGACTTCCGCCGCGAGGTCGCGGTTGGTCGTGGCAAGCACGCGGATATCCAGGTTGATCGGCTTGCGCGCACCGACCCGCTCCACCTCGCGCTCCTGCAATACGCGCAGCAACTTGGCCTGCAGGCCGAGGGGCATTTCCGATATCTCGTCGAGAAGAATGGTGCCGCCGTCGGCCAGCTCGAACTTGCCGGGCTGGGCGGCAATGGCGCCGGTGAAGGAACCTTTCTCGTGGCCGAACAGGGTGGCCTCGAGCATGTTGTCCGGGATCGCCGCGCAGTTGATCGCGATGAACGGCTTGCCGGCACGCGGCGATTGCTGGTGGATATAGTTGGCCAAGACTTCCTTGCCGGTCCCGGACTCGCCGGAGATCAGCACGGTGGAATCGCTGCGCGCGACCCGCGCGGCCAGTTCCAGTAACTGCCGGCTGGCCGGCTCCAGGGCCACCGGACCATCCTCCTCGCTCCCCGGCAACTGGCCCAGCGCATGGCGTGCCACCAGGTCGAGCAGCGCCCGCGCCTCGAACGGCTTGACCAGGTAGTCGGCGGCGCCCTGGCGCATCGCCTCGACGGCGCGATCGACCGCGCCGTAGGCGGTCATCAGCAACACCGGCAGGTGCGGGTAGCGTGTACGGATCAGGCCGAGCAACTGGTGTCCGTCCATGCCCGGCATGTTCACGTCGCTGATCACCAGGCTGAAGGCTTCGCGGGCCAGGACCGGCAGCGCCGCCTCCGCCGAGTCCACGGCGACGAACTCGTGACCGCCCAGCAGCAGGGTGTCGCTGAGGGCTTCGCGTAGTGCGCGGTCGTCTTCGACCAGCAGGACTTTGGCTGCCATGGGGTTACTCCTGAATCGCAGAAAGAGGCGCCGCCGGAATCAGCGGCAGGATCAAGGTGGCGCAGGTGCCGCGCCCGGGCCGAGAGCGCAACTGCAATTGCCCCTGGTGGGCGCGTGCCACGGCCTTGACCACCGCCAGGCCAAGCCCGGTACCGGTGGTCTTGGTGGTGAAGAAGGGTTCGCCCAGGCGCGCCAGGGTCGCCGGGTCCATGCCCGGTCCATTGTCGCTGACGCTGAGGCGCAGGCTGTCGGCGCGGGCATAGAGATGCACCTTCAGGCGCAGTTCGGGCCCGCAGGCCTGGATCGCGTTCTCCACCAGGTTGAGCACGGTGCCCACCAGGGTGTCGCGATTGCACAGCAGCTCGCCGCCGCGCGCCTCGCACTGCCAACGCACCTGGAGCCCCTGGACATGGACTTCGGCCGCCGCGCGCAGGCTGTCGAACAGCGCCTTCGGCGCCACCCGGTCGGTCAGTGGCAGCTCGCCGCGGGCGAACACCAGCATGTCGCGCACCTGATGCTCCAGTTCGTGCAGGCGCTCCTTCAGCCGCCCGGCGAAGCGTTGCTGCTGGTCGGTCGGCAGCGCCTGCTCGCTGAGGTGCCCGGCATAGAGCAACGCCGCCGACAACGGCGTGCGGATCTGGTGGGCCAGCGAGGCGACCATCCGCCCCAGCGCCGACAGGCGCTCGTGGCGCGCCAGTTGCTCCTGGAGACGGCGGGTATCGGTAAGGTCGTTGAGCAGGATCAGTTGACCCGGTTCGCCGTTCAGCGAGCGGGTGGCGATGGACAGGCGACGTCCGTCGCGCAGGGAAATCTCGTGGCCGTCATCCTCGCGCGGAGCGAAGCAGCGGGCGATCACCTCGCGCCAGAGCATGCCCACCAACGGTTCGCCAAGCAGGCCCAGGGCCGCCGGGTTGGCCTCGCGGACCACACCATGGGCATCGATGACGATGACGCCGCCGGGAAGCAGGTCGAGCAGGCTCTGCAAGCGGTTGGCCAGGCGCTCCTTTTCCGCCAGCTCCTCCATGCGCTGCGCGCTGACCAGGGCCAGTTGCCCTTTCAGCTCGGTAACGCGCTCCTCCAGCAGGCTGTAGGACTCGCTGAGCTGGCTGGACATCTGGTTGAACAGCGCGAAGGCCTGCTCGAGGCCGGCGCGGCTGGTGGCCTCGGCCGTATCGGCTGGCTGCTCGGGGAAGGCGTTGAGGGCTGGTTGCATTGCGTTTCTCTCGGTCGGCGCGACGTCATGGTTCTGTCGGTCGACGGAGATACAGCAATACCCGTGCCTAAATTTTTTTCATTTGAAAATCAAAGCGTTGCGAAACGACCTGTCAATCATCCGACAGGTCGTCGTCGCGCCGGCTCATGCCGTACTTGCGCATCTTCTCCACCAGCGTGGTGCGGCGGATGCGCAGGCGTTCGGCGGCCCGCGCGACCACTCCGCCGGCATCGTCGAGGGCCTGCTGGATCAGGCCCTGCTCGAGGTTGGCCAGGTAGTCCTTGAGGTCCAGGCCTTCGGCCGGCAGCATCGCCGGCGCGTCCATTCCCGGCAGCCCGGCGTTGATCGCCGCGCGCTCTTCCAGCTCTTCGCGCAGGCTGCTGGCGAGTTGCTCGTCCTCGTCGTCGACATGGCGGAATTTCTTCGGCAGTTCGCCGACCCCGATCACCCCGTAGGGATGCATGATCGCCAGGCGCTCCACCAGGTTCGCCAGTTCGCGGACGTTGCCCGGCCAGTCGTGGCGGCAGAGCGACATGATTGCCGCCGAGTTGAAGCGGATCGACCCGCGCTTCTCATGCTCCATCCGCGAGATCAGTTCGTTGAGCAGCAGGGCGATGTCTTCCACCCGCTCGCGCAGCGGCGCCATCTCGATGGGGAATACGTTGAGGCGGTAGTAGAGGTCTTCGCGGAAAGTGCCGTCCTCGATCATCTTCTCGAGGTTCTTGTGGGTCGCGGCGATGATCCGCACGTCGACGTTCTGCGTCTTGTTGCTGCCAACCCTTTCGAAGGTGCGCTCCTGCAGCACGCGCAGCAGCTTGACCTGCATCGGCAGCGGCATGTCGCCGATCTCGTCGAGGAACAGGGTGCCGCCGTTGGCCAGCTCGAAACGTCCGGCACGGCTGGTGATGGCACCGGTGAAGGCGCCCTTCTCGTGGCCGAACAATTCGCTTTCCAGCAGTTCCGCCGGGATCGCCCCGCAGTTCACCGGGACGAAGGGCCCCTCGCGGCGCTTGGAATGGTAATGCAGGTTGCGCGCCACCACTTCCTTGCCGGTGCCGGACTCGCCGAGGATCAGCACGCTGGCATCGGTATCGGCGACCTGCTGCATCATCTGCCGCACCTGCTGGATCGCCCGGCTGGTGCCGACCAGGCTGCGGAACAGGTTCGGCTCGCGGGAACGGCCGCGCTCGCGGGCCTGGTCGTACATCTCGCGGTAGACCTGGGCGCGATGCAGGGAGTCGAGCAGCTTGTTGTAGCTGGGCGGCATCTCCAGGCTGGCGAGCACCCGGCGGCGCAGCTCTTCCGGCCAGTCGGCCGGGGCCGGCTCGCCGATCAGCAGGATCGGCAGGTACTCGTCCCAACTGGCCAGCTGCTTCAGCAGCTCTACCGCCCCGCCCTTCGACTCGACGCTACCGAGCAGCACGCACAGGGCTTCGCGACTGTTGCTCAGGCCCGCCGCTACCTCTCGCCAATCCTCGCTGTTGCAGGTCAGCTGATCTTCGCCGAGGAAGTTGAGAATGACTGCCAGGTCGCGACTGCGATCGAGATTGTCGTCAATCAGCAAGAGTTTGGTTTCGCGCCACATTTTGATCAGCTGCCTTGCATCGAATGGGTCTCGCTCGACCCGAAAGAGGGCTGGGACTAATGCCTATTTCTAATAAGCAGCCAGCATTTGGCCACTAGTTAAGTCAAATGTGAACGATTAGTCAATTTTATGGCGTGTTTTTTTTGCTGTTTCCGACAGGGAGAGGCAATAAAAAACCCCTACAGACCGCATGGAAAGCAGTACTGGCAGGGGTTTTGGGGGATATGTAAATTTTTCCGAAAAGCCTTGCGCCAAAGTAACGGCACAAAGCCATGAAAAACTTATCCGAACATCTGGTAGACCTTGGCGCCTTGCTTCGACTGGTTCAGCTGGATCAGATCGGTGGCCAGCTTGCGCTGCTCGCCCTGGCAGACATCGATCAGCTCGCGATACAGCGCCAGCAGCTCTTCCATCCGCGCCCGCAAGGTGGCTTCGTCCTGTACATCGAGCATCGCCTCGTCGACGGCCTGGCGGCAACGCTGGTCGAGTTCACCGATGGCCTCCCAGTTCTGGCTGGCCAGGGCAACGCGCAGGGCGCTACCGGTTTCTTCAAGGATCTGTACAGCTGCACTCATTGCTTGGTCCCTCTGGGGATGCCTCTCAGGGGGCAATCGCATCCCAACCGGATTTGATGTTGCGCAACAGCTCGGAAACTTCCTCGAGCTTGCCCGCGTCGTTCTTCAAGTTGGCTTCCGTCAGGCGCATCGACATGTAGGCGTAAAGGCGGTCGAGGTTGGCTGCCAGCTCGCCGCCCGCCTCGAAGTCGAGCCCTTCGCGCAGGCCACCGACGATGGCGATGGCCTTGCCGATCAGCTCGCCCTTCAGCGCCACTTCGCCGCGCTCCAGGGCTCCGCGGGCCTGCGCCATCCGGGTCAGGCCGCCTTCCATCAGCATCTGGATCAGGCGATGCGGGCTGGCATCGATAGCCTGAGCCTGGGTACTGACATTCTGGTATTGCCGCATGGCTGCCATTGCGTTCATCGACGGTTGCCTTGTTCGGTGACTGATACGCTCTATATCGGTCGGCTACCGCGATTCTTTAGCGCCGTTCGCTGTCTTCGCCCTGCGCTTCGGCGCTGCCAATGGCATCCCAGGCCTGCTTGATCTGGCCCAGCAGCGCCTCGACCTCGTCCAGCGGACGCGGTGTGTCGTCCAGCGCGACACCAGCCAGGCGGCGGGTCATGTAGTCGTACAACGCATCCAGATTGCCGGCTATCTCGCCGCCCTGCTGGTGATCGAGGCCAGCCTGCAAGGCGCCGATGATCGACAACGTGGTACCTACCGCTTCGCCGCGCAGCGCCGGGTTGCGCTCCAGCACCGCGCGCCGGGCCAGGGCGATGCGTTCGAGCGCGCCGTCCAGCAGCAGCTTGACCACCTGGTAGGGCGGGACGTCCTGTGCGCTGCCTACCTGCCGGTAGGTATCGATAGGACGCGACATCAGCTTTTCTTCACAAGGCCAGGCAGGCTGCTAAGAGCCTGGGCCATGCGTCCGCTGGTCTGGTTGAGCTGGCCGATCAACTGGTCCATGGCGGTGAACTGCTTGAGCAAACGATCCTGCAACTGCTCGACCCGGCGATCGAGCGCTTGGCGCTGGGTATCCACCGACTTGATGGTGTCCTGCAATCCATCCAGGCGCTGCTGGAGCACGCCGCCGGTCTGGGTGTAAGGCGTGAGCTTGTCGTCGAGACGCTTCATCAGGCCGGTATCGCCGGTGAACAGAGCGGAAACCGACTCGAACTTGTCCTTCAGAACCTTGTCGAGTTTCTTGTCGTCGATCTCCAGGGTGCCGTCTTTCTTGGTGGTGATACCCATGTCGGCGAGCATGCGAACATCGGTACCTTGCCCCGGCTGGACCATCTCGTTGCGCATGGTGGTGAGCAGGTTGCGCACGCTGCTGTCACCGACCAAGGCACCGACCACGGGAGCCTTGTCGTCGCCCACCTTGGTCACGCCGGTCAGTTCCGAAGTCACGCCGACCAGCTTGTTGTAGGCCTCGACGAACTTCTTGATGTTGTCCTTGACGCCGCCACGGTCCTGCTCGACCGAGATGGTGATCGGCTTGTTGGTGTCGGTGACCGTCTTCAGCTCGAAGGTGACGCCGTTGATGACCTTGTCGACCGTATTGGTCGGACTTTCCAGGGTCAGGCCGTCGATGCTGAACTTGGCATTCTTCGCCTGGGTGATATAGCCGCTGCTGCTGGAGGACGTACCGTCCAACTGGGACAGGGTCAGCTTGCCATCGGCGCCGACGCTGCCGATGTTGAAGTTCTCCAGGCCGGAACTGCCCTGGACGAACACGTCCTTGCCGGCGCCGGAATCCTTGCCGGTGAAGACCAGTCGCGAGGTTCCGTCTCCAGGGTTGTTGACGATGTTGGCGGTGATGCCCTTGTCCTTCAGCTGCGCGTTGAGCGAGTCGCGCACTTCGGCGAGGGTCGCGCCCGCCGCGACGTTTACCGTGACGCCGGCATCGTCGGCGCCCTGCTTGATGGTCAGGGTTCCGCCGGAAGTGGTCTTGTAGCCATCGGCAAACGACGCGGTGGCCACCTTGCTGACGCTGGCCAGCTGGGTCACTTCGAGCTTGTAGATACCCGGCAGGGCGTCCTTGGTGGCGGTGGCGGTGGCGAATTTCTCGTCGCTGGTGCTCGCCGAGCGCTTCTGGAACAGCTCGGGCTTGTTCAGCTCCTTGAGGATGGTCTGCAGGTCGGAGATCGCGCTCTTGAGCTGGCCGATGCCGGTGAACTTGGCGGTGGTGTCGCTTTCCAGGCGCTTGAGCTGCGCCTCCTTCGGCGCCTTCTCGGCCGCCACCAGGGTGGAAACGATGTTCTTGATATCAAGGCCCGAGTTGTAGCCGTTGATCGTCGTACTGTTCGCCATCTTGCTTCACCTCGTCAGCTCATTGACGCTTTGTCCTTCCAATTCCAACAGACAGTCAAAAGACGTGCCAATTCCGCTCAGGCTTCCGCCTTGAACAGCAGGCTGCGCGCTTCGTCCAGTCGCTCTGCCAGGCGCAGGGCCTCTTCGGAAGGGATTTGCCGGATGACTTCTCCGGAAGTCGAATCGGTCACCTTGACCACTACCCGCCCCGTGGAGTCGTCCAGGCTGAAACTCAGATCACGGCGGATGCTCTGGGTGAACTTCTCGATGGAGGAAACCGCCTCCTCGACCGCAGCGCGTTGCTCCTTGTCGCCCATCCTGACGTCGCCCGTCCGTTGCGCGCTTGCGCTGGCGGCCGCCTCGCCGGCCTGGCCGGCCGGGCGTGCGCCATCGGAAGAAGACGCCGAGCCGAACAGCCGGATTACCGGAGCAGCCGTCGAATTGTTGACATTGCTGACGTCCATCGTCGCTACCTCTCAATGAGATACGAGGGGAAGCGCGCCAGCGCTCCCCCTCGTGACTTCACCTTGACCTCGCCGAAGCTTAGCGCAGCAGGCTCAGAACCGACTGCGGCAGCTGGTTGGCCTGGGCCAGGATCGCGGTGCCGGCTTGTTGCAGCACTTGGTTCTTGGTCAGGTTGGCGGTTTCGGCTGCGAAGTCGGTGTCTTCGATCCGGCCGCGAGCAGCCGATACGTTCTCACCGATGTTCTTCAGGTTGTTGATGGTGTTGTCGAAGCGGTTCTGCACCGCACCGAGGTCGGCACGCTGGGCGTCGATCTGCTTGATCGCCTCGTCGATCACCAGCACGGCGGACTGAGCGCCCTTCGCGGTGGAGATGTCGATCTTGGCGACGGTGTCGTTAGCCTCGGTGAACGTCGTGGTGCCTGCCGCGGTGCCTGCGCCGGTGCTGCCGGTGTCGGTGATGGCTACGCCGGAAACCGCACTGGTAGTACCATCCGCACTAGCCTTGGACACGTAGCTGATCTGCGCGCCGTCGGTGAAGGCACCGATGCCGACGTTGGCGTCGTTGACCGCAGCGGCGATCTTGGCAGCCGCCTGCTCGGCGGTTTCGTTGCCCTTCATGTCGACCTTGACGTTCACGGCGCTGCCGCCAGTGATGCCGATCGCGATGTCGACGGTGCCCGAAGCGGTTGCAGCAGTGACCGCACCGCCGCCAGTAGCCGTGAAGTAGGTGCCGTTCAGCGACTCTGCGCTCATCTCGTCGATGCCGACGCTGATGATTTCGTTGGCGGCCGAACCCACCTGGAAGCTGGCGACGCCGAAGGAACCGTCGAGCAGCTTGCGGCCACCGAAGGTGGTGGTGTTGCTGATACGATCCAGTTCTTTCTGCAGTTGCTTCACTTCGCCATTCAGAGCGGTACGCTCGGAGTCGCTGTTGGAGCCGTTGGCCGACTGCAGGGACAGGTCACGCATACGCTGCAGGATGTTGGTCGACTGCTGCAGGGCGCCTTCAGCGGTCTGCGCCAGGGAGATACCATCGTTGGCGTTCTTGGTAGCCACGTTCAGGCCGTTGACCTGGCTGGTCAGACGGTTGGCGATCTGCAGGCCGGCGGCGTCGTCCTTGGCGCTGTTGATGCGCGAACCGGTGGACAGACGCTGCAGCGAAGTGTTCAGCGACGCGGAAGAGTTGTTCAGGTTCCGCTGAGTGTTCAGCGAAGCGATGTTGGTGTTGACGGTCAAGGCCATCTTGATGCCCTCCAAGGACGATATGTTTGCCTGAGCTTGCGACCTCGGGTGGGCATCGCCCAGGCACCCCTAAAGTTCGCATTCGTGATCTTTATCGGCGCTTCCCTGGGGAGCTTTAGGTTTTTTTTTGACCATCCTCGTTTTTCATGCATCGTCCCCGTCGGAGGGGTTCGCGCAAGGCCTCCCGAGCGCTGCGGACAGCGCGACGGAAAGCCCCGTCGGCCGCTCAGTCCGGCATCCAGGCGCGATACCAGGCGCGCAAACGCTCGCCGTCGAGCATCCAATCCGCCAGCACCCGTTCGCGCAGGTGATCCCCTGCCCTGGCCGCGGAATCCAGGTCGCGGGTATGCATGCGGATCGCGTCCACCCAGTCGCGGAAACGGTTCTTCACCCGCGTCACCGGCAGATCGTCCTGGTAGCAGCGCACGTCGCTGCAGACCACCGGGAAACCGCAGGCGCCGTATTCCAGCAGGCGCAGATTGCTCTTGCACTCGTTGAACAGGTTCTGCTCCACCGGCGCCAGCGCCAGGTCGAGATCGAGAGCCGCCAATGCCCGCGGATAGCGTTCGATAGGCACCCCCGCATGCACTTCCCTGACGAAGGGACGGATGGACGGCGGGCACATGCCGAAGAACACCCAGTCGACTTCGTCGGCCAGTTCCCGGACCACATCGGCGATCAGTTCCAGATCGCCGGTATGGCTCGAGCCGCCCGCCCAACCGACACGTGGCCGCTCGCCGCGCCGCCGCTGCGCCCGCAGCCCCTGCCACCACCCCACCGGCAGGCGGTTCTCGATCACCCGGATATCCGGGTGGAGACCGGCGAAGGCCTCTGCCAGGGCCGGCGTCGACACCACGAAGCGGTCGACGTAACCCAGCCCGCGACGCAACGTGCGCAGGATGTCCTTCGGCAGGTGCTGGCGATGGGCGCTCTTGAGGGGCACGTTGGGCAGATAGTCGTCCAGCTCGTAGACCTTGAAGGCTCGCGAGAACGCCTGCATCCGCCGCATGGCCTCGAGACGCTCCTCGCCGACCTGGCGCTGCAGCACCAGTACGTCCGGGTCGTAGCGCTCCAGATCGGCCACGTGCATCAGGCCGATCGACAGCGCGCCATCGATGGATGCCGACTCGCGCAACGCGCTGAACGGCTGGATCACCCGGTAATGGCCGCAGCCGAACAGGTCGGCGGGGTGCGCCAGGACAGTGGGCAAGGGCCGCCACCCCTGCAACGGGCGCCAGGCCAGCTGCGGGTCGGCCAGCTTGAAACCGCCTTCGGCCTGCAACGAAAAGCCCGGGTTATAGGCGGGATCGCGTGCCAACAACGGTAGCCAGCGCGCGTACAGCGCATCTTCTTCCTCGACGCTCGCCGCCGTCGTGGCAGGCGCATCGAGCAACAGCCGCGCACGCGGCGTCCATACGTTCAGGTAGCCCGCCTGGACCGCCCGCAGGCAGATGTCGACATCGTCCCAGCGCGTCAGCGCCTCGTCGAAACCGCCCAATTCGAGGAACAACTCGCGGCGCATCAACAGGCATTCGCCAGCCACCGCCGAGTAGTTCTGGTCCACCTGCAGGCGCTGCAGGTAACCGGCGTCCTCGTGCGAACGCCCTTCGAAGGCCGCCCGGCCGGTCCGCACAAACCGAGCAGCCAGCCGGCGTGGCAGACCCGTCCGTCCGCCGCCAGGAGCTTGGCGCCTACCGCGCCGACTTCCGGACGCTGGCCATGGTTGAGTAACTGCTGCAGCCAATCCTTGTCGAGGATGCCGCTGCCGGCATCGAGCCAGAGCAGGAATTCGCCGCGCGCCCGGGACGCCGCCAGGTTGCGCAGAGCCCCACGGGACAACTGCCCATCGCCTCGCAGCACCCGCACCTGCTCGACACCCATGCCTTCGACGGCGAGCAGCCATTCGCGAACGTCGGCCGCTTCGCCACCCTGTTCCAGCAGAAGGATCTCGTAGTTGGGATAGGCGGTATTCTCCAGCACGGTTTCTACGCAACGCTGGAGCTGCGCCAGGCGCTCCCCGGCCAGCACCAGGATGCTGACCGGCGGTTGCCCGGCGTGGCCGTAGTCCAGCTCGTAGCGCCCCGGCAGCCGGCTTCCGACTGTCGCCTGCGCGTAGCCACGGACACGCAGGTGGCCTTCGATCGCCGCACGCTCGGCGGTGCTGTCCTGCAGGCGCAGCGCTGGGCCAGACAGCAGTGGCTCGCTGATGTGTCCGATACAGCCCAGGCCCCGCTGCTCGACGAGACGCAACTGGTAGGCCAGCTCGAAAGCCTCGCCGGCGGTCTCGTCGAATCCGCCCGTGGCAAGCAGCGGCTCGCGGCGGAACAACCAGTGCCGGGACAGGCCGGCGGGGAAACTGAGCAGAAGGTCGAGATTCAGGTCCGGGCGCAACGCCGCGCCCAGCTCGCCGTCATCCAGGCGCATGAGTTCGTCGGCGTACACCGCCTGGCAGCTCTCCGGTGCCGCCAGCAGGTCCAGCGCCGCCACCAGCAGGCCGCTGACAGTGAATTCGACACCCGCTTCGACCAGGAGCAACCAGTCGGTATCAAGCCGGGCAAGCGCCTGGTTGATCGTCGGCACCGGCCCCACCTCTGGATCGAAGAGCATCGCTCCGTTCCGCGGACTCGTGCCCAGCGGCGCGAACAGGTGGCTCTCGACACGTGGATACGAATTGACGTGCTCCAGGCTCTGCAGGGTACGCTCCACGGCCTCGGTATCGCCGTGGGCATCGAGCACCAGCACCGCGAAGCGCGGCCCACCACCCTGCTCCTGCAGGAATCGATCGATCAGCACCTTCTGCACCGCATCCGGCCGCCGCGCCTCCAGCCAGGTCGACAGCGTGACGCTACCGAAGCCCGCCGCCCGCCTCAGCGCGGCGAGCAGGTTGACCGGCTTGAAGACACGGGCGTCCAGGCGGGTGATCGGTGCCACCCGGACGAAGCGGTTGTCGGCGGCCTGGCGATACCAACCCAGTTCGCGGATAGCCAGGCGGAAGTCGGCATGGCCCTGCTCGCCGATACCGGGCTGGTCGCGCCCGATCTGGCTGAACTGCTGGCGGGAGACGCGGAAACGGGTCAGCGGCCGCGACAGGAACGCCAGGTCGCCACGCTGTAGCAACTGCGCGCACATGGCCAGGTCGCCGATCCAGTCGATGGCCCGGCCGTTGAGCATCATCAGGCGCTCGCAGATCTGCAGCAGCGCATCGCGCCGGGCCATCAGGCAACTGGGTTCACCGATGAAGTTGATGGTGTGGTCGGCGAGGAACGAGACCAGCTCGCGACCGTCGATCAGGACGTCGCCAGCGAACGGGAAGCAGGTCGCCAGGATGTCCGGCAGCGGCTGCCCTTCCTCGTCGATACGCAACCGCCGCGACGAGGCCAGGACCACGTTCGGCTCGCGCTCCATCGCTCCCACCAACGCCTCGACGCACTCGGGAAGCAACACGTCGTCGTCGTGGAGAAACTTGACGTACTCGCCCTCCGCCAGGCGGATGCCTTTCGCCGTGCTGCCCAGCTCGCCGAGGCGCGTCTCGTTACGGAAGTAGCGGATCGGGAACGCCGCGGAGGCGCGCTTCTGCTCGACCAGCGTAGCGATCCGCTCGTCGCTGCTGTCGTCGCAAATGATCAGCTCCAGGGCCGGATAGGTCTGCCCGAGCACGCTGTCGAGGGCGTCCTCGAAGTACTCCAGCTTGTAGGTCGGCATGACGATGCTGACACGAACGTTCGCGCTCATTGAGCCATTCCTGAGTAATTGGTGCAGCGCATGGTGATCGGAAGGGCCGGGCCATGGCCCTTCGTGTCGTCGCTCCCAGTCTCGACGCCCCGCGGCGGAGCATCTGCTCCGACGAGCGCGTCAGCGCCCTTCACGAAGAGCATCGGGCCAGTCGACATAGAGGATCGTGTCGTAGAAATACAGCGAGTAATGGCGCAGGCGCAGCCGGGCTCCCGCAGCGATCCCGTCGATCGCGGCGACGATGTCCAGCAGGTCCTGCACATGGTGGTAACAGGTGATGGCCATGCGCGGCCGGCACTCGTCGATCAGCCGCGCGGCCCCCCGCAGAACCCGTGCCTCATGGCCTTCCACATCCATTTTCAGCAAGGTCATGACATCGAGGACATCGTCGAGCCGCACGCACGGCACCTGCACGGTGCCGTCTATCTCGACCCTGCTTCCCATGGTGCCGTGGGCTGCGAATGCGAGATGGCCGCCGGTATCGGACACCGCCTGGTTATGCAGATGGAGACCGACACTTCCAGCAAGCGACGCATGCATGAGCCGGTAATTCGCCGGATCAGGCTCGAAGGCATGGATCGAAGCATATTCATGACGAGCCGCCAGCATGAACTTCTTCACCGTATCGCCATCGTAGGCACCGATATCCACGTAATGCTCGTCGCTTCGCAAGACGATCGGATGCTCGGGGCCCCGGTACAGGGAAAAGTATTCCTGCTCTCCCGGACACAACACGTCCAGCAACGCAGCGCGGTTGCCGTCCAAACGCAGGCGCATGATGGCTTCCAGGGTCTTCCGGCTTCGCTCGTCGGCCAGGCGCTCGCGCAGCGAGACGAACTCGGCGTGATGCTGCATCGCCAATTCGCGAGTCAGCGCGCCGGTCTGGTAGACCAAAGGAATATCCAGCAGGTAGAGAAGCTCGGGCAGATCGAGGGTGATGCATTGCGCAGTCTTCGCCAGGTGATCCAGCGTCAGCCAGGTAGGCAGCGAATAGGCACAATTCACCGCGGGTTTCCCTGCGTGGCATGGTTCCTTCAACTGGGCGGTAGGAATCACCTGGTCGAAACCATCGGGAACGCTATTGCTGGCGAAAAGCACATCGTCCACAGCAATCAGGCGAACCCCAGGCAGACGCTGCGACAAACCGGCAACCACCTGTGAGCGGAACACCCCTCCAAGATAGGAACTAGGCACCAGCACCAATAGATATCCGCTCCGTTCGCATCGCGAAAGGAAGTCCGCCTGCGTCATATCGTTTCCCGCCATCATCGACAGCTCCCCGCTCATAGGATGCGTGCCCCATCGGGCATGAGTTCATCGTAAAAGGAGTAATTGGGCAGTTCCCGGGGAAGCCTGCCCGGCAACAACCATTCGCAGTGTCGCCCCACCCGGGTGTCGGCGAGCGCGACGCTGCCCGCACCCAGCGTGCTGCCCTGGCCGATCTCCACTCGCCGTCCCAACTGCACGCCAGCGAGCAGCGTGCTACAGGTTCCGACCCGGCAGTCCTCCTCCACCAGGACCTGCAGCTCCAGCCAACTGCCAGTGCCGATGCGGGCAGGACCGGCGAGCACGCAACCGGCGCCGACGAACACGTTGCCCAGCAGTCGCACGCCTTCGCCGACGATGGCCTGAGGCGAGACGATATCGAATAGCCGGTAGCCCGCCAGGCGGATATCCGCGATGAGCTTGTGGCGGGCGTAGTTCACCGCCCGCTCGTCCAGCGCCACGAATACTTCGCTTTCCGCAGCGGGGTAGCGTTCGAGCAGAGGCGCAATATCGAAGTTGTGTCGATCCGCAGCATTCAGCTCCAGGACCCGGTGTTCCAGTCCCCGTTCCCGCGCAGTACTGTCCGCCCGTTCGAGCGCGCGCCCTTCCCCGACGATGATCGCCTGCTTCATGCCCTCTCCCCCAGTACCTGCGCGCGATACCACAGGTGCTGGCGCACCAGCTGCACCTCGTAGTCGCCGTGCATGAACGGCGGCGAATGTGCGCCCAGCCCCTCCTGGAGGCGTTCCAGGACCAGGGTGTCCTCGCCGATCACGTTACGCTCGCCGCGAATCAGGGTGCTCAGCAAAGCGCTGAAATCGGTCTTCGGATCCTTGCGCCGGGCAGTCATCATCCACAGGTGGTAGTCGGTCTCGCCGGGAGCCACCGGGTCGTACTGCTGGAGCAGGAAGTGCTCGCCGCGGACGCTGCAGAAGTTCACGTTCGGGTAGATGAACCAGTTGTAGTAGGCGTGCTCGTCGCCGTAGCCCTCACAGAGGTCGGAGAACCAGCTCTTGTAGGGCTGGATCGGCGCCTTGGTGGGGAAGCTCAGCGAACGCAGCTCCGGCGTTTCGCCTTCCTGCAGCAGGCGCAGCACCTCGGATGGCACCGCAGCCTCGCGTGCCAGACCGCGCACCGGGGCGGTCATCACCGGGAGGAAGGTCTTCGGATGGACGAAAGGAACATGGTTGTAGTCCTTCACGTTCTCCATGTTCAGCTTCCAGTTGTAGCGCACCTTGTGGCAGCTGTAGATCAGCCGCGTATCCAGGTGCGAGGAGACCTCCCGCAAGGTTTCCAGGAATCCATCGTCGAACTGCTCGCGCAGCGGCAGCGGGTCGTCCGCCAGGTTGACGAACAGCAGTTGCCCCACCTCTTCCAGGTGCAGCTTGCGCAAGCCGATCCGCGCCCGCTCCTCGGCGCTGAACTGGTACAGACTGGAGTTCGGAATGCCCTGTAGCTGCCCCTCGGCGCCGAACGACCAGGCATGGTACGGGCAGACCAGCGGTCGCTGGCCGGTGCATTCGGTCTGGATGGCCGACAGACGATGCGGACACTGGTTGAGAAAGGCCCGGATGCCGGACTCGGTACGCTGCACCACGACCGGCACGCCGGCGATCTTGCGGGTGAAGAACTGGTTGCGCTCGCGCACCATCGAACTGAAGCCGACGAAGATCCAGAGCCTGCCGAACAGCCTTTCGCGCTCCAGCGCGAGCGTCTGCGGCTCGGTGTAGTGCGCTGCGTCCAGCGCATGGCGAGTCATGTCCACATCCACAACCTTCACTTGCTGAAAATAACCCGGGCCGGATTGCCGACCACGGTCTGTCCGGCCGCCACGTCCTTGAACACCACCGCGCCCATGCCCACCACGGCGTCTTCGCCGATACTGACGTCGCGGGCGATCATCGCCCCGGAGTTGATCACCGCACGATCGCCCACCTTCACGTAGCCGGCCAGCAGGCAGCGCGGGCCGATATGTACATAGTCGCCGATGACCACGTCGTGGCCGAGCATGGTTTGCTGGTCGATGAAACCGTAGGCGCCGATACGGCAGTCCACGCCGCTGCTCACGTCGTAGCCGAAGAAGGTCGGGCCGTAGCTGGTCCGCACGCCAAGGGTGCAGCGGGTGCGGATAGCGACGAACTCGGCGCCCTTCGCCAGCAGGCATGCGACCTGCTTCTGGCGACTGAGCGGATCGCCGACCGCGGCGACGAACAGTTGGTCAGGCTCCGCGACGAAGCTCTCCGGATACCCGAGCCAAGGGTAGTAGAGCGACTCCGCGACCGCGTCGGGGCCGCGCTCGTCGAGAAACCCGCCGATCACCCAGTCGATGCCGTGACCGTAGTCGACCTGCAGCTGGGCCAGCACCTGACGCCCCAACCCACCGGCGCCGAGGATGATGATCCTCTTCATTGCATCGTCCTCAACTGATGGTCAGGCCGCCGTCCATCACCAGGGTCGTGCCGGTCACCCAGCGGCTGGCATCGGAAAGCATGAAGATAGCGGCGTTGGCGATATCCTCGGGCTTGCCGAAGCCCATCGGGTGGTTGCTGCGTTGACCGTCCATCGAACCGACCGTCTGGGTGGCTGCATCCAGAAGCGGTGTTTCCACCAGTGATGGAGACAGGCAGTTAACCCGGATGTTGCGCTTCACCACTTCCATGGCCAGGCAGCGGGACATGGCGATCAGAGCGGCCTTGGTTCCCGAGTATGCCCCCACTCCGGCAACCCCGATGTGGGCGGCGATGGAAGCGATGAACAGGATCGAACCGCCGGGCGCTACCAGGTTGCGTTTGAGCAACGCCTGGGTAAGCAGCATCGGCGAGTCGACATTGATCGACTGGACTTCATGCAAGTGCGCTTCGGTCATCATCCGCACTGGACACAGACGGGAAATACCGGCGCTATGCACCAGTCCATGGATTTCGCTGTCGACAGCCGCTACCACCGCAGCGCGCTCCTCGGCTACCCGAAGATCGGCCTGGACAGCACGGTGCGGCAGCTCCGAGATCGACTGCAAGGTTGTCAGGCATCCATCCAGGCGGGTCTGGTCACGTCCGGTAACGATCAGCTCGGCGCCCATCCGCGCGCAGCTCTGCGCGATGGCCAGGCCCAGGCCGGAGCTGGCGCCGGTGACCAGGATGCGCCTGCCCGACAGGCTGAAGGGATTGAAGGAAGTCTCGTCGTTCACTTGGCTGATTCCGCGTTCAAGGCTCTCAGGATTCGATCAGGTCGGGGAACTTCGCCCCTTCGATATCCACCAGGCAGGTCCCCCAGGACAGGCCGATACCGAAGCCGCAGAGCAACACGCGATTGCGGCCGGCCTCGAGTTCCCGGTTGATCCGCGCGGTCATGGTCACCGGCAGAGAGGCGCCGCTGGTGTTGCCGAAGTCGCGCAGGGTCGAAGGCACCTTCTCTACCGGCAGGCCGAGCTTCTTGCGGATGGTCTCGTTGATCATCCGGTTGGCCTGGTGGAAAACGAAGTAGTCCACTTCGTCCTTGCTCGCACCGGCATAGTCGAGCAGCTTTTCCACCGCCGGCGGTACGCGCTGGGTGGAGAAGCTGAGCACGGCGGTGCCGTCGAGCTGCAGGTCGATGGCACGGTGCCAATGGTCGTTCTCGTCCTCGCGGAACGGCATCAGGTGCTGCACGCCGACCGGTTCGCGATGGCCGCCCACCGGCAGGATGATGGCCTTGTAGCCGCTGCCGTCGCTGTTCAGGTCGAAATGCATCGGCGGCGCGCCTTCGCAGAACTCCAGCGCCGTCGCGGTGCCCGCGTCGGAGAAGATCGGATCGTTGACACTGGCGCCGCGGTCGCCGACCAGCACAAGGCCCTTCTTCACCCCGCCGGCGGCAATCAGCGAACCCAGCAGGTTGAGGGCGAACGGATAGGCCGAGCAACCCAGGTTGACGTCGAAGGCCACGGTGGAATGCGGCAGCCCCAGGCGGTCCTGGAGGATGATCGCGGTAGCCGGCGCCAGGTAGTCGGGAGACTGGGTCACGACGATCAGCGCATCGACCTCCTCGCGCTTCCACTCCAGGCTTTCCAGCAGGCGCTCGGCGGCGTCGAAGGCCAGGTCGGAGAAGCACTGCCACTCCTGCGCCATGCGCCGCGTCTCGATGCCGATGTTGCGCACCAGGCGTTCGCGCTCGGCGCGCAGCTGCGGCTTGCAGTCGGTCAGGTTGGAGATAACGCGCTTGGGGACGCAGGTCGCCATCCCGGCGAAACGGACGTTCTTCAGCGTGGATGTGGCCATGGTCAGAGTCCGAGCATCTGGTAGAGGTCGCCCACCGTGCGGGCCTTGATCAGGTCTTCGCCGGTGATGGTCTTGCCGTATTCCATGTCGAACATGACGATGACCCCGAGCGCGGCCAGCGAGTCCCATTCCGGCAGGTCTTCGAGCTGGGTGTCCATGCTGACCTCGACGGGATTCTGGAAATCGGTGGCGGAAAGGAAGTCTTCGATGAATTTTGCTTGGCTCATTTCTTGTCTACCTGAGTGAGGCGGTTGTTCATTCTGTTATCGGTCGCGACGGGCTCAACTTGATGCCCGCCGCCGCGGCATGGCGGCGGAAGCGATCAGGCCGGCGACGAACTCGACGTCTGCGGCGGCCAGCCCGGGATAGATCGGCAGGCACAGCACCCGCGAGGAAATCGACCGCGCCACCGGAAGATTGGCGGGCGCCGCCGAGGGCAGCGAATGGTACATGGGGAAGTCGCTGATGAGTGGGTAGAAGTAGCGCCGCACCAGCACATCCCTGTCGCGCAGGCGCTGGTACAGCTCGTCGCGCGAAAGCGGAAAATCGTCTTCCACCAGGATCGGGAAATAGGCGTTGTTGGCGAAGGTCTGGGTACCAGGCCGGAGGCACTGGATGCCAGGGACGCCGGCCAGCAGGCGCCGATAGCGCTCGGCGATCTCCCTGCGCTGCTCCAGGGCCTGGTCGACGTGCTTGAGTTGCAGCAGCCCGAAGGCAGCGCCGACCTCGTTGAGCTTGCCGTTGATGCCGGGCATGACCACCGTGACCTCGTCGACGAAGCCGAAATTCTTAAGGTGGTTGAGGCGTTGCCGGGTGTTTTCGTCCGAGCAGATGATCGCACCGCCCTCGAAGGTGTTGAACACCTTGGTGGCATGGAAGCTGAGGATGCTCAGGTCGCCGTGGCGCAGCACGCTGCCGCCGGCGTCGCGCACGGCGAAGGCATGCGCGGCATCGTAGATGACCTTCAGGTGGTGGATATCGGCGATCCGCTGGATAGCCTCGACATCGCAGGGGTTGCCGTAGCAATGCACCGGCAGGATCGCGGTGGTCTGCGGGGTGATCGCCGCCTCGATCCGCGACGGGTCGAGATTCATGGAGTCCTGGTCGATGTCCACGAAGATCGGCTTGAGCCCGTTCCACAGCAGCGCGTGGCTGGTGGCGACGAAGGAGTACGGCGTGGTGATCACCTCGCCGGTCACCCGCAATGCCTGCAGCGCGGTGATGAGCGCCAGGGTGGCGTTGGCGAAGAGCACAATGTGCTTCACCCCCAGGTACTCGCACAGGGCCTCTTCCAACGCATGGTGCATGTCGCCCCCGTTGGTCAGGAAACGGCTCTCCCAGATCTTTTCCAGGTAGGGGATGAACTCTTCCAGGGGCGGCAGCAGCGGGCTGGTGACCGGGATCGTCTTGTTGTTCATGTAGGGCCCTGATGAATGGATACTCAGGCGAGTAAAGGGCGAAAAACCCGAGCACGCCACTCTATGCAAGGCCCGTACCCAAAGAGCTTGATGCAGGTCAAAGCCCCTGGTCGCGCGGCCCCTGGCTGTTCCACAGGCGCTGCGGCGCGAATCGGCAGTCAAACTTCTGACAAATTCTCCCGTGTTTCCGTAGACCTTGCGGAACATACCCTCCAGCGACACAGGTACAGTCCCTGCGAACGAAAAGGCCCATGACGGAGTCATGGGCCCTGTTCCACAGAGGGACTGTCACTTCAGGTAGTTGAACAGGCTCAACCCCTGGATCTTCACGTAGCTCTGCTGCGCGGCATCCATGATGGTGGACTGCAACGACAGCCGCGACAACGCCTCGGCGTAGTCCAGGTCCTGGATCTGCGACATCACCGACGCATTCACCAGCTTCACATCGTCGATGAAGGTCTCGGTGCTTTCCACGGTATTCAGGCGCGCGCCGATCTTGCCCTGGCCGCCATCCACGGCGGCAGCCACGGCGGAGAGGTTGGTCAGGGCCACCGCCGTCGCATCGCGGATGGCGTCGTTGCCGGCCTGGTTGTCGGTGGAGCTTTCCAGGGCCTTGCGCAGGTCCGACACCACGTTCAGCAGGCTGCGCTTCTCGCTGCCCGGCTTGTAGTTGACGTTGAACTCGTCGCCCGCCTTCGGCGTGCCGTCGATCGTCACGCTGACGCCGGCGTAGAGCACCTTGTCGATGGTCTTCGGGTCGTCGTCGATGGCGCCCTTGGACAATTGCCAGGCCGGCGGCGAATTCGGATCGTAGGTGGTCCAGTCATAGCCCGGAGGCAGGCTCTTCGGATCGTAGACCACGTACTCCTTGTCGCTGACGAAGTGGATGTTGAAGCCGTCGGTTGCCGCAGGCGGATTGCTCGCCGGGAACTGGCTGTCGAAGGCCAGCTCGTCCTCGACCAGGCCGACCGAGATGCGACCGTCGCCGGTATTGCCAGCCGCCGCCTTGGTATCGAGACGAGCGGCGTTGACGATGTCCTCGAACAGCACCTTGCCGCTGTCGCTGACCGGAATCCGCGTGCTGCTGGCGATCTGCACCTCGCGCTGGCTCTCGTCGCCCATGTAGCTGTAGGTGCCGTCCTCGTTGCGCACGAACGGCTGCACCGAGCCCTGGGACCCGGAAAACAGGTATTTGCCACTCGCGTCGCGGCTGTTGAGCAGGTTCAGCAACTCGTCCTCGCGCTGGCGCAACTCGCTGGCCAGCGACTTCTTGTCGTTGGAGTCCAGTGCGCCGTCGCCGGCCTGGCCGGCGATCTCACGGATGCGCTGGAGGACGTTGCCGACCGAACGGAGGATGGTTTCCTCCTGGCTCAGGCTGTTCTTCGCCTCGGTCATGCCGGTCTTGTACTGCTCGTTCAACCCCTGTTCCTGGTCCAGGCGCAACAGGCGTACCGAACCGACCGGGTCGTCCGCCGGGGTCAGGATGCGCTTGCCGGTGCTGATCTGCTCGAAGGTACGGTTCAGGTCCGCGTAGTTGCGGGAAATCCCGTTGACCGAGTTGTTGAAGGCCTGGATGGTGGAAATGCGCATGGTGGCGGTCTCGCTGGCTTAGGCCCCGTCGAGAGAACTCAACGGAACGCTCCAATCAGGGTATCGAACAAAGTGCGGGCAACTTGAATCACCTGGGCCGAGGCACCGTAATACTGCTGGAACTGGATCAGGTTGGCCGCCTCTTCGTCGAGGCTCACCCCGGACAACGAATCGCGGCTGTCCTGGGCCTGCTTCAGCACCGTGGCGCTGGCCTCGCTGCTGGCACGCACCTGGGCGGTCAGGGTGCCGACCCGCTCGACCAGGCCACCATAGGCCTCGTTGTAGGTGGAACCGGTGTTGTCGGTGCCGCCGACGGTCGGCTTGGTCTGCAAGGCCAGCAGGTTGAGAGCGTTGCGGTTGTCGGAAATGCCCTTGTCGTTGAAGCCCAGCTTGAAGCTGTCGGAGTTCTGCGGTACGCCGCTGAGCTCGAATTCGTAGCTGTATTTCTGCCCGCTCGGGTCGGTGAACGCCATGCGCACGGTATTGGTATTGCCGCTGGTCAGCGTCGGGCTGCCGGTCAGGGCGTTACCGTCCTTGTCGACGTAGTTCCAGCCGGCCGGCAACGGCGAGGACAGGGTATAGGTCTTGCCGTCGGCGCTGAGCGTCGCGCCCAGGCTGATCCCGTTGGGCCCGAACGCGCCCTGTAGCACCGCCGGGTCCACCGGCGACGGACCGCTGGTGAGGGTCGGCGCGCCGATCTTGCCGGTGCCGCGGTTTTCGGTGGTCGATTCGGTACGCGCGGTACCGGCGAACGCCAGTTGCGAGGCATTCTTCAGCGTCGCCTCGATATCCGCCGCGCCACGCCGGGTCGGCTGCAGGGTGAAGCGGTCGCCGGCAGCCGGGAGCTGGTCGAGGGTCAGGTTGAAGCCCTGGTCGACGCCGTTGGCATCCTTGAACGAGAGGGTGTAGGGACCGGTACCGCTGACCGTGACCTGCATGCTTGCGTCGTCGCCCAGGCGCCGCGCGGTGAAATTGGTGCCGTCGAAGTCCAGGCGGAAATCGCTGGAATTCAGCTTGCTGGTATCGGTGATGTTCAGGTTGGCGTGGACATTGCCGGTGTTGCCGTTCTTCGCCAGGACCCGCAGCGCGGTGATGTCCGGATCGTTGATGTCGCCGAACAGGTTGGCGCCGGCCTTGCCGGCCAGGTCGAGGCCCTGCCCCAGTTGCTTGTTGATGGTATCGGCGAGGGTGATCGCCAACTGCCCGAGCTTGTTGTAGCTGCTGTCCAGGGCGCTGTTGCGGTAGGCCAGCAAGCCACCCATCTCGCCGCCGGACACCAGGCCGGTGACGTTCTGTATGGAGTTGCCGTTGCTCAGTTGCACCTGGTAGCGGGTCGGGTCATCCAGCCCGGGCACCACGCTCAGGGTCGACACGGTATTGCCCACCACCAGCGGCTGGCCGCTACCGATGAACAGGCTGACGCTGTTGTCGTCCTGGGTGACCGCGGTCACCCCGATCATCTCGGACAGCTTGCGCACGGCTTCGTCGCGCGCATCCATCAGGTCGTTGGGCACCGCGCCCGCCGACTTGGCCTTGGCGATGGCATCGTTGTAGCTGGCCACGCTCTGTGACAGATGGTTGACCTGCGAAGCCAGCGCGCCCAGTTGCTGGTTGATCAGGCTGTTCTGCTTGTCCAACTGGTCGTAGAGGGTATTGAAGGTCTTGCCCAGCCCCTCGGCCTGGGCAAGCACTGCCTCGCGCGCTTCGGTCGAGGAGGGATTGTTGGCGGCGGCCTGCAGTGCGGCGAAGAAGCGCTGCATGGCCGGGCTGACGCCGGTGGTGGTGTTGGACAACAGGCCGTCGAGCTGCTCGATCTGGCTACGGAATGCGCTCAACTCGCTGTTCTGGCTGGTGGCGTTGCGCAACTGGCCGGTGAGGAAGTCACTGGCCAGGCGGCGCACGTCGACGATCTGGCTGCCCGAGCCCATGTAGCCGGCACCGCTGAACTGCGGGACCTGGGTCTGCTGGATGGCATCCTGGCGGCTGTAGCCCGGCGTCTTGACGTTGGTGATGTTGTGCCCGGTGATGGTCAGCCAGGTCTGGCTGGTGCCGAGGCCGGACAGGCCTATCGAGAGTAGGTCGGACATGGGTCAGTTCCTCCTTGCTCAACCCAGAGGCGGCGTGCCGGCGGCGGCGACGGCCTGGTAGGTCTGCATCTGTCTGGCGATCTGCGCCACCTTGCGGGCGTACTGCGGATCGGTGGCGTAGCCGGCGCGCTGCAGTTCCTGCATGAAGCGCTCGGGGTTGGCGGCGCTGTCCAGGGCGTTCTGGTAGCGGTCGTTGCCCTGGAGGAAGCTGACGTAGTCGTGGAAGCTCTGCTCGAACGACGAGTAGGAGCGGAACGCCGCGACCTCCTTGACCGCCTTGCCGCCTTCGTATTCGGTGGTGAGGGCGCGCGCCGAGGCACCATCCCAGCGGCTGCCGGTCTTGATGCCGAACAGGTTGTGGCTGCTGCCGCCATCCTGCTGGCGGATGATCGATTTACCCCAGCCGGTCTCCAGCGCGGCCTGGGCCACCAGGTAGCGGGCATCGACGCCGATCCGCTCGGCGGCCTTCTGGGCCATCGGCAGCATGGTGGCGATGAATTCGTCGGCCGAGGCGAACATCGACTTGCCCCTGGCCAGCGGCGGCTGGGCGATGCGCCGGCTGCCCTGGCTGTCGACGCCATCGGTGGAGAAACCGCGGCGGCTCGCCGCCGGGTAGCTCTGCGCCGGCAGGTAGCTGTCCTGGCCCAGGCTCTGCATCTGGCTGGCGGCCGGCGAGGCGGAGGGAACGATGCCGGCGAGCATGCGCTCGGCCAGCTTGCCCGGCAGCGCCAGGCGCCGCTGGTTGAGCAGCTTCGAGTCGTCGCGGCCGGCTTCCGGCATCGGCAGGGCCTTGCCGGCCTGCGCGCCGGGGTTGCTCGGCCAGCGACCGGCGCCGTTCTCGGCGACCCGGGCGAACGGGTTCTCGCCGTTGCCCCTGGAGCCTTGCTTCATCTTCGACAACTGGCGCACCAGCACGTCGGCCAGGCCGATGCCGCCGGCATTCTTCGACAGGCTCACCGACAGTTGCTGGTCGTACATGTCCTGGTACTGCTTGGTGGTCTGGCTGTTCATGAAATTGCCGTCGCCCAGCGCTTCGTTGGCCGAACGCATGGACTTGAGCATCTCGTTGAGGAACAGCGATTCGAATTCCTGGGCGACCTTGCGGATGTTCGCTTCGCCGTCGCGGTCCTTGCCGACCTTGAGCTGGTTGAGGCGGTTGAGATCGGTATAGGAGCCGCTGTCGGGGCCTGCGCCGATACCGCTGAGCAAACGGGAATCCATGGCGTCGTCCTCAGATCACGATCAGGTCGGCCTGCAACGCGCCGGCCTGCTTCAGGGCTTCGAGGATCGCCATCAGGTCGCTCGGCGCGGCGCCGACCTGGTTCACCGCGCGGACGATGTCGTCCAGGGTGGTGCCGGGACCGAACTTGAACATCGGCTTGGTCTCCTCCTCGGCGTTCACCCGCGAGCGTGGCACCACCGCGGTCTGGCCGTTGGAGAAGGCACCGGGCTGGCTGACGATCGGGTCTTCGGTGATGCTCACGGTCAGGCTGCCGTGGGTGACGGCGGCCGGCGATACCTTGACGTTCTGGCCGATGACGATGGTGCCGGTGCGCGAATTGATGATGACCTTGGCCACCGCCTCGCCCGGCTGCACGTCGAGGTTCTCCAGGATCGACAGGTAGTCGACCCGCTGGTTCGGGTCGAGCGGTGCGCTGACCCGCACCGAGCCGCCGTCCACCGCATGGGCGACGCCCGGACCGAGCAGTTCGTTGATGCGGTCGACGATGCGCTTGGCAGTGGTGAAGTCCGGGCGGTTGAGGTTCAGCGTCAGGCTGTTGCCCTGGTCGAAGCCGCTCGGCACCGCGCGTTCGACGGTGGCGCCGGCCGGGATACGTCCGGCGGACGGTACGTTGACGGTGATCTTCGAGCCGTCGCGGCCTTCGGCGTCGAAGCCGCCGACCACCAGGTTGCCCTGGGCGACCGCGTAGACCTGGCCGTCGATACCTTTCAGCGGAGTCATCAGCAGGCTGCCGCCGCGCAGGCTCTTGGCGTTGCCGATGGACGACACGGTGACGTCGATCGGCTGGCCCGGCTTGGCGAACGGCGGCAGGTCGGCATGCACCGATACCGCGGCGACGTTCTTCAACTGCACGTTGCCGACGTTGGCCGGCACCTTGATGCCGAACTGCGCCAGCATGTTGTTGAAGGTCTGCAGGGTGAACGGCGTCTGCGTGGTCTGGTCGCCGCTGCCGCTCAGGCCGACCACCAGGCCATAGCCGATCAACTGGTTGGTCCGCACGCCCTGGATGCTGGCGATATCCTTCAATCGCTCGGCCTGGGCCGCGCCGGCGGCCAGGAGCAGCGCGGCGAGGGCCAGCAGGTGCTTGAACTTGGTCATCGCGAGCGTCCTCAGAACGGCCACAGCGGGCTGAGGAAGAAGCGGTCCAGCCAGCCCGGCTGACTGGCATCGGCGAAGGCGCCGGTGCCGGAATAGGTGATCCGGGCGTCGGCCACGCGGGTCGAGGACACGGTGTTGTCGGTGGCGATATCGTCGGCGCGGACCAGGCCGGCGATGCGCACCAGCTCGTTGCCGGTGTTCAGGGTCATCCACTTCTCGCCGCGCACGGAGAGGATGCCGTTGGGCAGCACCTCGGCCACGGTCACGGTGATCGAGCCGGTCAGGCTGTTGCTCTGCCCCGCCTGGCTGTCGCCCTTGGCGTCGCGCGAGCCGCCGTATTCGGCGCTGAGGCTGAGGTCGCCGCCGCCGATCGGGTTGTTGGTGGTCATGCCGCTACCGAACAGCGAGGTCAGCCCCATCTTGGTCTTGCTGTCCTTCTGGATATCGGAGTTGGCTTTCTTGCTCGCCTGGGTCTTCTCGTTGAGGGTGATGGTAATGATGTCGCCCACGCGGAAGGCCTTGCGGTCGTCGTAGAGATTCTGCTCGAAGCCGGCCTGGTAGATCGCGCCGTTGTTCTGCGCGGCGGGCAGCGGGGTGCGCGGCAGCACCGGCGCGTAGTACGGATCGTTCGGCTTCGGCGGTGGGCTGACGCAACCGCCCAGGGCGGTGGCGATGCCAAGCAGGGAGACGATCATCAGCCGGTTCATATCAAGCTACCTCGCGGCGTACAGCCAGGGCCCGGTCAGGGCCCGTCAAAGATTCTGGGTGACGAAGGACAACATCTGGTCGGCGGTGGAGATAACCTTGGAGTTCATCTCGTAGGCGCGCTGGGTGGTGATCATGTTCACCAGTTCCTCGACCACGTTGACGTTGGAGTTTTCCAGGGTGTTCTGGGCAACCGTGCCGAGGCCGTTGAGACCCGGCGTGCCGACCTGCGGCGCGCCGCTGGAGCCGGTTTCCAGGAACAGGTTGTTGCCGATGGCCTGCAGGCCGGCCGGGTTGATGAAGTCGGCGGTCTGGATGTTGCCGATCACCTGCGGCTGGGCGTTGCCGGTGGTGGTCACCGAGACGGTGCCGTCCTGGCCGACGGTGAAGGTCTGGGTCTCGTTGGGCACCACGATCGCCGGCTCCAGGGCGAAGCCGTTGGAGGTGACGATCTGCCCGTCGGAGTTCAGGTGGAAGCTGCCGTCGCGGGTGTAGGACACGGTGCCGTCCGGCAGCAGGACCTGGAAGAAGCCGCGCCCGTTGACCGCCATATCCAGCGGCTGCTCGGTGGTCTGCAGGCTGCCCGGGGTGAAGATCTTCTGGGTGCCGACGACGCGCACACCGGTACCCAGTTGCAGGCCCGAAGGCAGCTCGCTGTCCTGGGTCGACTGGCCGCCCGGCTGGCGCCGGATCTGGTACAGCAGGTCCTGGAACTCCGCGCGGTCGCGCTTGAAGCCGGTGGTGGATACGTTGGCCAGGTTGTTGGAAATGGTGGTCAGGTTCATGTCCTGGGCGGACAGACCGGTCTTGCTGACCCACAGTGCCGATAACATCGTCGTGCTCCTCGGGTGCCGGTTTTATGGCACCACGCTCAAGTGATTAGCTGATTTGCAAAACCCGCGCCATGGCCGCCGAATCGTCCTCGGCGGTGCGCATCATCTTCACGTGCAGCTCGAATTGGCGGGACAGCGAGAGGATCGCGGTCATCTCTTCCACCGCGTTCACGTTGCTGCTTTCCAGGAAACCGGAGACCACCTTCACGTTGGCGTCGGCCAGCGGCGCCTGCTCGCCCGGCTGCGGCTTGTAGTGCAGCAGACCGTCGGTACCCTTCTCCATCTGCTTCAGGTTCGGGTTGACCAGCTTGATCCGGTCCACCACGGCGACCACGTTGGGGTTCTCGCCAAGGGCGCGGATGCTGATGGTGCCGTCCTGGCCGATCTCCACCTTTTCCTCCGGCGGCACGGCGATCGGTCCGCCGTTGCCGAGCACCGGCAAACCGTCGCCGGTGCGCAGCATGCCGAGGGCGTCGATGTGCATGCCAGCGGTACGCACGTAGGCCTCGCTGCCATCCGGCGCCTGGACCGCGACGAAGCCGTCGCCGTCGATGGCGATGTCCAGCTCGTTGCCGGTTTCCTGGAGGCTGCCATGGCTGAAATCGGTACCGGGCCGCTCGCTCATGGCGAATACCCGCGCCGGGAAGCTGTCGCCGAACACCTGCATCGAACGCGCCTGCTCGAAGTCGCGACGAAAGCCGCTGGTCGAGATGTTCGCCAGGTTGTTGGCATGAGCGCGCATCGCCAGGGTGTTCTGGCTGGCCCCGCTCATGGAGACGTACAGCATCTTGTCCATCGAATCCTCCAGGCACCGGCACAATCCGCCGGGCTTTCTTGCAGGTTATCCAGCAAGCTCCGTGCCAGAATTCGAAAAACAAATTAAGTTATTGATTTAAATGGATTTTACAAAAAAGAAAGCCTCCTTTCGGAGGCTTCGGGGGCAACCCCTGGCCAGGGGTTGCCGCTGGCGGCAAGGGCCTTGCCGGCGCCCGGACGGCACCGGCTCGCCGTCATCAGCGCAGGTTGATGATGGTCTGGGTCACCGCATCCTCGGTCTGGATGGTCTTGGCGTTGGCCTGGTAGTTGCGCTGGTGGACGATGAGGTTCACCAGTTCGTTGGAGATGTCCACGTTGGACGCTTCCAGCGCGCCGGATTGCAGCGCCCCCAGGGTGCCCGAGCGCGGCGCGCCGACCGCCGGCTCGCCGGACTCCGCGGACTGCACCCAGGAGGTCTTGCCGATCGGCGTCAGACCCTGGATGTTGGCGAAGTTCGCCAGCACCACTTGGCCCTGCACCTTGGACTGGCCATTGGTGTAGCGGGCGAAGATCACCCCGGTGTCGTCGATTTCCAGGCCTGCCAGCTGACCGGTGGTGTAGCCGTCCTGGATCGGGTTGCTCTGGGCGAACGCGGTGGAGTACTGGGTGGTCTTGCGCATGTCGAAGGAGATGCCGCTGGCGGCACCGGTCGCGCCATTCCAGGCGTAGGTCGGCGGGGTCTTGCCGTCCGAGGCCGCCGGAATCCAGCCGGTGCCGGGAGTCGGCGGATTGCCGGTGGCCGGGCTGAACTGGATCACGTTGGTGGTCGCGTCGATGCTGAAGCCCGGCCCGCTGGTGCTGCCGTCCGGCGCCCGTACCGAGGTCATCTGGCCGCTGGCGTCGAAGGTGACGTTGAAGCTCATCGGCGTCTTGTTCGACGGGTCGAGCGGATTGACCCCGTCGATCAGCACTTTCATGGTCCAGCTGTTCTCTGGAATCGGCGGGGTCGCATTCGGATCCGGCTCGTTCTTGATGAAGAACTGGCTCATGGTGTGGGAATTGCCCTGGCTGTCATAGATGCCCAGCGAAGAGGACGAGTTGTAGGTGGCGGCGTCGGACGGATCGAACGGCGTCACGGTCGGCGGCTTCAGCGTCGAGTTGAGGTTGTACGACTGCTGGATGCTCGAGGTGGCCTGCGGCGCCTGGTTGGCGCGCTCGACCTTGAGGTCGGTGACCACGCCGTTCTGCAACTGGCCGTTCGGCCCGACGGCATAGCCTTGCAGGCGGTAGCCGTTGTTGTCGACGATGAAATCCTGCTTGTCGGTATTGAAGTAGCCGGCGCGGGTGTAGCTGATCGCCCCGTTGTTGCTGGTGACGAAGAAGCCGTTGCCGTTGATGGCCAGGTCCAGCACGCTGTTGGTCGAGTCGATGTTGCCCTGCTTGAACATCTGCGAGACGTCCGAGAGCAGCACGCCGCTGCCCTGCGGGTTGCTGCCCGAACCCAGCACCGAGGCGGCGTAGACGTCGGCGAACTCCGCGCGGGATTGCTTGAAGCCTACGGTGCCGGCGTTGGCGATGTTGTTGCCGGTGACGTTCAGGCCGCTGGAGGCCGCCTGGATGCCGCTCAGGCCGATGTTGAAACTCATGGATAGCTCCTTGCCGGAAACGCCGGCTTACTGGCCGATGATCTGTACTTTGGACAGCGCGATGCTGCCCAGGCCTGCGAGGTTGAGCATCAGCTCGCCGCCGTTCTGCCCCAGGGTGACGCTGTCGACGTTGGCCGGCAGGTAGGTCTGGAGCCCGTAGGTCTTGCCGTCGATCGAGGTCTGCGCCTCGAACTTGTAGGTGCCCGGCGGCATGATGTTGCCGCTGCTGTCCTTGCCGTCCCACATGAAGCTGACGCTGCCGGCAGCCTGCTGGCCGAGGTTGATGCGGTTCACCACGGTGCCCTTGTCGTCGTAGACGTTGACCCAGACGTTGCTGCTGGAAACCGGCAGGTTGAGGGACGCCTTGAAGGTGTCCTTGGTGTCCACCACCGACTTGTCGGTCGCCACGATGACCTTGCGCCCCACCAGCGACGAGGCTTGCAGGGCCTGCGACGACTGGTAGTTGGAGAGAATGCTCTCCATGCTCTTGTTCAGCGACTGCACGCCTTCCACGGTGCTGAACTGGGCCAGTTGGGCGATGAACTCGCCGTTCTGCTGCGGCGACATCGGGTCCTGGTTCTTCAACTGGGCCACCAGCAGCTTGAGGAATTCGTCCTTGCCCAGGTTGCTGCTGCCCTTGACGCTCTGCCCGGTCTCGGTGGCGCCGCTGCCGGCGGCGCGATTGCTGCCGTTGACGTTGCCGGTGTTGCTGCTGGTGCCGCTGACGTTATCGATGCTCATGCTCTACTCCGCTCACTGACCCAGGGTCAGGACCTTCTGCATCATCTGTTTGGCGGTATTCATCATTTCCGCGTTGGTCTGGAAGGCACGGCTGGCGGAAATCATGTCGGCCATTTCCTCGACCACGTTCACATTGGGGTAATACACGTAGCCGTTGGCATCCGCGGCCGGATGGTTCGGCTCGTAGCGCGGCATCAGCGAACTCTGGTCCTCGACGATGCCCAGCACCTGCACGCCGGCGCCGGAGCTGTCCTGGTCGGCGAACAGCGAGCCGCTGTCGCCCTGGGCCTGCTGGAACATGGTGGAGAACACCGGATGGCGGGCGCGGTAGGTCTTGTCGACGCTGGAGGAAACCGTCTCGGCGTTGGCGATGTTGCTGGCCACGGTGTTCAGGCGGGTGCTCTGGGCGCTCATGCCGCTACCGGCAATGTTGAAGACACTGGCGAGGGACATGGCGGTTACTCTCCACGCAGGGCGCTGACCAGCCCTTTGAATTTGCTGTTGAGGAAGGTGAAGGACGCCTGGAAGTGCATGGCGTTCTCGGCGTAGTTGGCCTGCTCGATCTGGGCGTCGACAGTGTTCTGGTCGATCGACGGCTGGACCGGGATGCGGTACTGCAGGCTGCCCTCGCCCATGCCGAAACCTTCGGCGGCGATATGCCGCTCGTTGGTGATGCGGGTGGCGAAGGTACCCTTGGCGGCCTTGTCCTTCTGCTCGGCGAGAACCGCGGCGAAGTCCAGGTCGCGAGCCTTGTAGTTCGGGGTATCGGCGTTGGCCAGGTTGTTGGCCAGCACTTCGGCGCGCTGGGCGCGGAAGCTGAGGGCCTGCTGGTGGATACCGAGTGCTCTGTCGAAACTGATGCTCATGGCTGCGAACCTGTTTGCCGGTGTGGCTTTCGTCGCCAACACTTCAGCAAGGCCCGTGCCAGATTATTAAAATCCTTTATATTCAATAACTTGAGTTTATTTCAGGACAACCCGGAAGCGGCAAGCGGCAAGCCGTTTCCGCTTGCCGGCAAGGGTGGCAAGCCCCTGGAACGGCTTCTCCGGCAAACGAAAAAAGGCCCGATATCGTCGATATCGGGCCTTTCCCATGCTTCCAGCCGCTGGGGACTCGGCTCACTCGTGGCGAATGATCCGCTCGAGATCCACCGGTTCGCCGGGATGGGCATGCAGCTTGGCGCGAATGTCCTCGAACATCGCATCGTATTCCTTGTGCACCCGGGTGATCGCGCCGAACTTCGGGTGCAGGCCGTGCTTCTGGGCGACCCGCGTGGCATCGCTGGCGAAGTTGAAGGCGGTATCGCGCGGCAGCTCGAAGGAGTCGCTGAACGACTTGCCATCGATCTCGCCGTCCATGTCGAAGTGCACATAGGCGCCGGATTCGGCGTTCTGCCGCACCTCGTAGCGGATATGGATATTGATGTCCTGCTGGTCGAGGCCGGGCAGGCTGACCAGATGGAGGTGGCCTGGTTCGAACATGACGAATCTCCTGGTGGGAATCGGAATCAGTCTAGCCAGGGTCGAGCGAAAGAAAACCGCCCTGGATCAGTGCAACGTCGCTTTTTCCGCGCGTTCCTGAATGACCACCCAGGGCGCCACCACCACCGCCCAGAGGGTCGGGTCGCGTTCGAGGAAGTCCTTGGCCGCGTCCTCCCCGACCTTGCTCAGGCCGCCGCCGGAAAGCCAGGCGGCGACCTTCTCGCGGGCGTCCCCGGCCAGGGCCTCGGCGACTTCCACCAGGTCCAGCGCGGCATCGACCTGGAGCAAGGCGCCACGGGCGAAGAACGGTTGCAGCTCGGCCCAGGAAATGACCGCGGTCTCGCCGAGCAGCTTGGCATAGAGGGTGCTAGTTTGTTCTGTCATGGGATCTACCTGGATTGCATGGGCGCCATGATAACGCCCGCCGGTAGCCCACGACAGCCGAAGGGAAACCGGGCCCAGGGAGGTGATGCAGGTCCGCGCCGTTTTTCTATACGTTTATGTCAACCAGGCGACACGACTCACGGGAGCTCGCCGTGCCGTGCTTTTCAAGCGACGAAGCGCCGCTCTACACTGTACCGGTACAGTTCCCGGGGTCCGTCCATGACGATCACCCGGTCTCCTCCGGCCCCCGCAGCCGCGAGACTACAACAATGACAACACACAAGAAGAGTGGAGCACTATGAAGAAGGGTACTCAGCGTCTATCCCGCCTGTTCGCCGCGATGGCCATTGCCGGGTTCGCCAGCTACTCCATGGCCGCCGACACCATCAAGATCGCCCTGGCTGGCCCGGTCACCGGTCCGGTAGCCCAGTACGGCGACATGCAGCGCGCCGGTGCGCTGATGGCAATCGAACAGATCAACAAGGCAGGCGGCGTGAACGGCGCGCAACTCGAAGGCGTGATCTACGACGACGCCTGCGATCCCAAGCAGGCCGTGGCGGTCGCCAACAAGGTGGTCAACGACGGCGTCAAGTTCGTGGTCGGCCATGTCTGCTCCAGCTCCACCCAACCCGCCACCGACATCTACGAAGACGAAGGCGTGCTGATGATCACCCCGTCGGCCACCGCCCCGGAAATCACCTCGCGCGGCTACAAACTGATCTTCCGCACCATCGGCCTGGACAACATGCAGGGCCCGGTGGCCGGCAAGTTCATCGCCGAACGCTACAAGGACAAGACCATCGCGGTACTGCACGACAAGCAGCAGTACGGCGAAGGCATCGCCACCGAGGTGAAGAAGACCGTGGAAGACGCCGGCATCAAGGTTGCCGTCTTCGAAGGCCTGAACGCCGGCGACAAAGACTTCAACGCGCTGATCAGCAAGCTGAAGAAAGCCGGCGTGCAGTTCGTCTACTTCGGCGGCTACCACCCGGAAATGGGCCTGCTGCTGCGCCAGGCCAAGCAGGCCGGGCTGGACGCGCGCTTCATGGGCCCGGAAGGGGTCGGCAACAGCGAAATCACCGCGATCGCCGGCGACGCCTCGGAAGGCATGCTGGCGACCCTGCCGCGCGCCTTCGAGCAGGATCCGAAGAACAAGGCCCTGATCGACGCCTTCAAGGCGAAGAACCAGGATCCGAGCGGCATCTTCGTCCTGCCCGCCTACTCCGCGGTCACCGTGATCGCCAAGGGCATCGAGAAAGCCGGCGAGGCCGATCCGGAGAAGGTCGCCGCGGCCCTGCGCGCCAACACCTTCGAGACTCCCACCGGGAACCTCGGGTTCGATGAGAAGGGCGACCTGAAGAACTTCGACTTCACCGTCTACGAGTGGCACAAGGACGCCACCCGGACCGAGGTCAAGTAAGCATCGTTGCAGTACGGAGCCCACGTCACCCACCGTGGGCTTTGTTTTAGTACCCGCATGATTCCGCGAGCGGCGGCCCGGCAAGGGCAGGCGAAGACCGGCAGCGTTCACTCCTGGTGGACGGGAGCGCGGCTTTCCCCTGCCTCCCGCCGGCCCGCCGCGCGCCGGATCGTGACGGGTCTCAGCAGCGTTCCGGCCCCACACCCGCGAGCCGAACGTCTACCTGCCGTACAACGGCGGGCGTTTAGCGAGAGAGTCCCATGCCCGAGATTTATCATTACCTACAACAATTGGTTAACGGCCTGACCGTCGGCAGCACCTATGCGCTGATCGCGATCGGCTACACCATGGTCTACGGCATCATCGGCATGATCAACTTCGCCCACGGCGAGGTGTACATGATCGGCTCGTACATCGCCTTCATCGCCATCACCCTGCTGGCGATGATGGGGCTGGACAGCGTTCCGCTGATGATGCTCGCCGCGTTCGCCGCCAGCATCATCGTCACCAGTGCCTTCGGCTACAGCATCGAGCGGGTCGCCTACCGCCCGTTGCGCGGCGGCAACCGCCTGATCCCGCTGATCTCCGCGATCGGCATGTCGATCTTCCTGCAGAACGCCGTGATGCTCTCGCAGGACTCCAAGGAAAAGGCCATCCCGACCCTGCTGCCCGGCAACTTCGTGTTCGGCGAAAGCAGCATGAACGGCGTGGTGATCTCCTATATGCAGATCCTGATCTTCGTCGTCACCTTCCTGGTGATGTTCGGCCTCACCCTGTTCATCTCCCGCTCCCGCCTGGGCCGCGCCTGCCGCGCCTGCGCCGAGGATCTGAAGATGACCAACCTGCTGGGTATCAACAGCAACAACATCATCGCCCTCACCTTCGTCATCGGCGCTGCCCTGGCCGCCGTCGCCGCGGTGCTGCTGGGCATGCAGTACGGCGTGATCAACCCCGGGATCGGCTTCCTCGCCGGGATCAAGGCGTTCACCGCCGCGGTGCTCGGCGGCATCGGCAGCATCCCCGGGGCCATGCTCGGCGGCCTGCTGCTGGGCGTCGCCGAAGCCTTCGGCGCCGACGTGTTCGGCGACCAGTACAAGGACGTGGTGGCCTTCGGCCTGCTGATCCTGGTGCTGCTGTTCCGACCTACCGGCATCCTCGGTCGTCCGGAGGTGGAAAAAGTATGAGCCAGTCCCTCAAGCGCGCGCTGTTCAGCGCCCTCCTCGTGATCCTGGTGTCCTATCCGATCCTCGGCCTGAAGCTGCGCACCGTCGGCATCAAGCTCGAGGTCCTCGGCGCCGATGCGCAGACCCTCTGGACCATCGCCGCGGCCGCCCTGGCCATGTTCGTCTGGCAGCTGTTCCGCGACCGCATCCCGCTCAAGCTGGGTCGCGGCGTCGGCTACAAGGTCAACGGCAGCGGCCTGAAGAACTTCCTCAGCCTGCCATCGACCCAGCGCTGGGCGGTCCTCGCCCTGGTCGTGGTGGCTTTCGTCTGGCCGTTCTTCGCCTCGCGCGGGGCGGTGGACATCGCCACCCTGATCCTGATCTACGTGATGCTCGGCATCGGACTGAACATCGTGGTCGGCCTGGCCGGCCTGCTCGACCTCGGCTACGTCGGCTTCTACGCGGTGGGTGCCTACACCTACGCGCTGCTCGCCGAGTACGCCGGGTTCGGCTTCTGGACCGCGCTGCCGATCGCCGGGATGATGGCCGCGCTGTTCGGTTTCCTCCTCGGTTTCCCGGTGCTGCGCCTGCGCGGCGACTACCTGGCGATCGTGACCCTCGGCTTCGGCGAGATCATCCGCATCCTGCTGCGCAACATGACCGAGATCACCGGCGGCCCCAACGGCATCGGCTCGATCCCCAAGCCGACCCTGTTCGGCCTGACCTTCGAACGCCGCGCGCCGGAAGGCATGCAGACCTTCCACGAGTTCTTCGGCATCGCCTACAACACCAACTACAAGGTCATCCTGCTCTACGTGGTGGCCCTGCTGCTGGTGCTGCTGGCCCTGTTCGTGATCAACCGGCTGATGCGCATGCCGATCGGTCGCGCCTGGGAAGCGCTGCGCGAGGACGAAGTGGCCTGCCGCGCTCTCGGTCTCAACCCGACCATCGTCAAGCTCTCCGCCTTCACCATCGGCGCCAGCTTCGCCGGTTTCGCCGGCAGCTTCTTCGCCGCCCGCCAGGGCCTGGTGACGCCTGAGTCCTTCACCTTCATCGAGTCGGCGATGATCCTTGCGATCGTCGTGCTCGGCGGCATGGGTTCGCAGCTCGGCGTGATCCTCGCCGCGGTGGTGATGGTGCTGCTCCAGGAAATGCGCGGGTTCAACGAATACCGCATGCTGATCTTCGGCCTGACCATGATCGTGATGATGATCTGGCGTCCCCAGGGACTGCTGCCGATGCAACGCCCGCACCTGGAGCTGAAGCCATGAGCCGACCGATTCTCGAAGTGAGCGGCCTGACCATGCGCTTCGGCGGCCTGCTGGCCGTCAACGGCGTCAACCTGAAGGTCGAGGAAAAGCAGGTGGTCTCGATGATCGGCCCGAACGGCGCCGGCAAGACCACCGTGTTCAACTGCCTGACCGGCTTCTACCAGCCCACCGGCGGCCTGATCCGCCTCGACGGCGAGGAGATCCAGGGCCTGCCCGGCCACAAGATCGCTCGCAAGGGCGTGGTGCGGACCTTCCAGAACGTCCGCCTGTTCAAGGAAATGACCGCGGTGGAGAACCTGCTGGTCGCCCAGCACCGCCACCTCAACACCAACTTCCTCGCCGGCCTGTTCAAGACCCCGGCATTCCGCCGCAGCGAGCGCGAGGCCATGGAGTACGCCGCGCACTGGCTGGAGGAAGTCAACCTTACCGAGTTCGCCAACCGCAGCGCCGGCACCCTCGCCTACGGCCAGCAGCGACGCCTGGAGATCGCCCGCTGCATGATGACCCGCCCGCGGATCCTCATGCTCGACGAGCCGGCCGCCGGCCTCAACCCGAAGGAGACCGACGACCTCAAGGCGCTGATCGCCAAGCTGCGCAGCGAGCACAACGTGACGGTATTGCTGATCGAGCACGACATGAAGCTGGTGATGAGCATTTCCGACCATATCGTGGTGATCAACCAGGGCGCCCCCCTGGCCGACGGGACGCCGGAGCAGATCCGCGACAACCCGGACGTGATCAAGGCTTATCTGGGGGAAGCGTGAGCATGCTGAGTTTCGACAAGGTTTCCACCTACTACGGCAAGATCCAGGCGCTGCACGACGTCAGCGTGGAAGTGAAGAAGGGCGAGATCGTCACCCTGATCGGCGCCAACGGCGCCGGCAAGTCGACCCTGCTGATGACGCTCTGCGGCTCGCCGCAGGCGGCCAGCGGCAGCATCCGCTACGAAGGCGAGGAACTGGTCGGCCTGCCCTCCTCCACCATCATGCGCAAGAGCATCGCGGTGGTCCCGGAAGGCCGCCGGGTCTTCTCCCGCCTGACGGTGGAAGAAAACCTGGCGATGGGCGGCTTCTTCACCGACAAGGACGACTACCAGGTGCAGATGGACAAGGTGCTGGAACTCTTCCCGCGCCTGAAGGAACGCTACGAACAGCGCGCCGGGACCATGTCCGGCGGCGAACAGCAGATGCTCGCCATCGGCCGCGCGCTGATGAGCAAGCCAAAGCTGTTGCTGCTGGACGAACCTTCGCTCGGCCTGGCGCCGATCATCATCCAGCAGATCTTCGAGATCATCGAGCAGCTGCGTCGCGAAGGCGTCACCGTGTTCCTCGTCGAGCAGAACGCCAACCAGGCGTTGAAGCTCGCCGATCGCGCCTACGTGCTGGAGAACGGCCGGATCGTCATGCACGACACCGGCGCCGCCCTGCTGACCAACCCGAAGGTGCGCGACGCCTACCTCGGCGGCTGAGCACCGTCCCGCCGGAGACTTCAGCGCCTACGAAAACGGCCCTCACGGGCCGTTTTTTTATGCCGAGGCGTACCGGCTACAGGCCGTAGCGCTCGATAGCGTCCAGGTGCGGCTGGGTGTCGACCTCCGCCGCTTCCGCCAGGCGCAGCCAGCACATGCGGTGCGGCCATTGCCCGGTGGCCTCCTGCAACGCCTGGTGCAGGTCGCGCGGCGCCTGCTGCGCGGGTGTCGCGACGGTGAAGTAGATCGCCCGCAGTTCCTCGCCGCTGCTGGCATCGGTGACCTGGTAGTCGCGGTTGCTGTGCACCCAGACCTTCCAGCCGCGCGCGTCGAGCGTTTCGCGGAAGGCGTCGAAGGCCTCGTCGCCCGGATAGACGCCGTCCACCAGCCAGCTCGGCGAGTAACCACCGCTCTCGAGGACGTGCACCACCGCATAGGTGGGAACGAAACGCTTGCGCTCCTCCTCGTCTTCCGGAGCCGGATAGATCAGGCCGGCGTCGAACACCACCCAGTCACCGACCCGCTGGCTGCGATTGCCCGGCGCGTTCTCGAGGACCCGCGCGGTCACCGGGCCGGTGCGCCGGGCGTAGTAGTCGAGCGCTTCGCCATCCTCGATGTAACGGACGATCACCCAGCCCCAGTCTTCCTCGATCGGTCCGTCGCCGGCGGCGAACTCCATGCCCATGCCGGCAGCGACCTCGCGCAGCATCGTCCAGTCGCGCGCGGCGCTGGCGGCGGTCATCTGGTCCCACTGCACCGACTGCGGCTCCTCCAGCTTGCCGGCCAGACGCTGGTAGGCCAGCGCCGCCTCGGCGAAGCGATCCTGCTCCATCAGCGCCTTACCCAGCAGGCTGTGGGCTCCCAGCGAGCCGGGAGAAATCTCCAGCACCGATTGGCAGGCGCGCTCCAGCTCCGGCCAGTCGTTGAGTTTCTCGGCCAGCTTGACTTCGCTCCACAGCGCGATCAGCGGCACGCTGTCGGCGTAGAGCCGGCCAAGGCGCTTGACCTGGTCGTACTCGCCGCGGGCCAGCAAGGCATTGAGCAGGTAGTAGGCCAGTTGCTGCTCCTCGCCGGTGTGGCGCTCGACGTACTCCCAGAGCAGGTCGATGGCCTCGTCGTCGGCGGAGCAGGCCTGTAGCGCCGAGGCGGCCACTTCGCGCAAGGCGGTGTCGTCGGGCCGCTCGGCCAGCGCCTGGAGCAGCCACTGCACTTCTTTCTCCGGGTTGCGCGGCGCGTCTTCGCTGCCCTGCGCAGCCAGCCAGTCGAGCAACTCCGCAGCCGGCACCGGCAGCTCCTGCTGCTGCGGCGCGGCATCGATCTCCTCCCTCAACCCGGCGAGCAACTGGCTGGCGCCCCGATCGCGCTGCAACTGTTGAGCATGCTGTTCGGCCAGCGCCAGGTGGCGCCTGGCGCTCCATACCGAACCGCGTTGCAACGCGAGGCGGATGGCCTGGCTGGCAACATCGATGACCACCCGGTGCGCGCCCTTCTGCGAGTAGTGTTCGAGCATCTGCTGCAGGCGCCCGCCGAAGTCCCAGGTGTTGCGCTCAGGGGTCCGTTGCAGCAGCAGGTAGACCGCGCGCAGCCAGATCGTACGGTAGCGCGGGGCGATCTCGGAGAACGGCAGCAGCGCCTCCAGGGCCTCCTCGTCGCGCCCCAGCAACGCCAGACCGTGGGCCTTGTACAGACGCCGCGGCTGGCTGATGTTGTTCCACTCCGCGCCCTCGACCTTCTCCTCCATCTCGCCGATCAGGGCCAGCGCCTGTTCGGCGCGCCCCAGGTTCAGCAGGATCGCCACGCGCATCTCCAGGAGGCTGTCGAATACCTCCTCGCCGGCGGCGAGGATCTTCTTCTCCTGTTCGGCCAGGAAGGCCAGGGCATCTTCGCCGCGCCCGTCGTCGAGCAGCGCCTCGGCCTTCTCGTTGCTCAGACAGTGGAAGCAGGCCCAGGTCGGGTCGATCCGCGCCAGGGTCTCGTCGCACACCTCAATGCGTTCTTCCACCCAGCCCGGGCCGTCGACGTTGGCGTAGCACGACGCCAGGTCCTGGGTCACGCAGACCGACTGCGGGCAGGCCTGGGTGTCGTCGCGGTTGGCCAGTTCGAACAGGGAAACGGCGTCGGCCAGGGCGGTCTCGCCCTCCAGTTGGTTGCCGACCCGGTTACGCATCTCCCAGTGGCGGACGAAGATTTCCAGCCACGGGTTGTTCAACGTCCGGCTCAGCGCCTTGACCTCCGGCAACAGCGCCTCGGCGCGCTCCACCTCGAGGTCACAGACGTACGCGGTGAGTTCGTCGATCAGCCGCGCACTCTGCTCCTGGCCGGCCTCACGCAGGTCGGCGCGGAGCTTCTCCACCCAGTTCCAGATATCCATATGCTTCAGTCTCCATCAGGCGTGTTGCGAATTTTCTTATTGCCCCAGCAGGCGCTTCACCGAATCGGCGAGTCCGGCCAGGGCCTGGTTCAGCGAGGTCGCGGGCTGGCCGCGTCCCTGTCCGGCGATGATCACTTTGAACGAGCGCAGCAGCAACGCCGCATGGGCCGCTTCGTCGCGTTCCTCGCCGACGGCCGCGAGCAGCGCCTGCACCGCCGGATTGTCGAGGTTGACGTAGAGCCGGCTCGGCTGGCGATTGTCGAGCTTGCGGGTGAACTGCCGGGCCAGGCGCAACGCCGCGGTGGAAATACGCTTGTCGGCCTCGTCGTCCTCCAGTCGCCGCTTGAGTTCGGCGTCGCGGTCGGGCACCACCACAAGCGGCAATTCCTCGGGGCTGAAGCGGGCGATCACCAGTTGCTCCTCGGCGCCGCCCAGGTGTTCGGCCAGCCAGCCGGTCTCGCGCTCGGGCAGTCGGTCGAGGCGGAACAACTGGCGGTTGCCCTGCTCGGTGCCCAGCTCCACCAGGCGCATCCCCTTGGCCTGCGCCCAGCGACGGAGGAAGGGTACCACCGCATAGCGATTGCCATGGGCCACCGGTACGCCCATGGCACGGAACAGCATTTCCTCGAAGCCGCTGTCGTTGTCCAGCAGCACATGCACCGCTCCGCGCGAAAGGAGTTCGGAAGCCGGGAGGTCGCCCTGGGAGGTGGGTACGCGCAGGCTGTCCATCATCAGCGCGAACAGACGCTCGTCGCACAACGCCGCTCCCAGCAGGGCCTCGTTGTGCCGCAGCAGGACCCGCCGCCAGGCCTCCGGCTGCTGCCGCGCCACCTCGCCGAGCCCGGCGATCAGCGCCTCGGCCAGCGCATGCTGGATCGCCGCGTAATGGTCGTCGCGCTGCAGGTCCTCGCGGCTGGCGGTGGGCGTCAGGCGGTTCGACTCGATCACCCCGCCGACGAACCCGGCCCAGGACGGCAGCAGGTCGCGGGCGTCATCGTCGAGCAGCATGCCGCGGAGGAAAACCGAGAGATTGCGGTTGTCGCTGGTGCCATAGGTGCCGCCGTCCTGGATCCACAGCAGACCCTGCACGTCGACCCGCTCGTCCGGGCGCACCGGCAGGCAGCAGATCGGTTCGAAGTCATGTTCGAAACGCGCGGCGAACTCCAGGTCGCGGCGCTGCCGTTGCAGCGGGTGCAGCGCGGCGTCGGCGGCCAGCCGCCACGGCGGCGGCTCCGGGTTGATCGGCTGGGCGTCGCCGCCGACGTGGATCGGCTCGCGCAACAGCACGCAGTAGCGTTCGAGGATCTCGCGCAGGCGTGCGGCCTGGGTCAGCGCACTGTATTCGTCCTGCAGTTCGAGGGTGATCTCGGTGCCTACCGGGCGCGCCGGCATCGGCGTCACGCTGTATTGCTCGGCGTTGCTGGAGACGTAGCAGAAGCCCAACTCTGGCTGCTGGTAGGACGTGGTCCGCACGCTGACCCGGCGAGCCAGGACGAAAGCGGAGAGGAAGCCCAGGCCGAACATGCCGATCAGCCCGCTGTCCTCGTGGCCGGACTGGCGCAGTCCGCGGGTGTAGCCGACGCCGACGGTGGCCAGGTAGGCGTGGATTTCGTGTTCGGTGAGGCCGGCGCCGGTGTCGACGATGCGCACGGTGTTGCTGGCGCTGTCGCCGATCACCTCGATTCGCGACGGCCCTTGCCAGTCGGGCTGCTCCAGGCGGCGACGGAGGATCGAGTCGTGGGCGTTCTGCACCAGCTCGCGCAACGCCACGGTGGGCGTGGAATAGAGGTGCTTGCTGAGCACCGACATCACGCCGTTGAGGTCGACTCCAGCGCGACGGATCTGGGGAGTGTTCGATTGCGGAAAGCTGCTTTGCATGTCCCTATCCAAGCGTTCGATGAATGGCGTCCGCTCGCGCGCGAGCGGTCCGGTGCGGGATTCTGCCACGTTCCGTCACGTTCCTTGTGCAACGGCGTGCCCGCGATGAGCTTCAGGCCGCATGGAAGCGGCCCGGAGTGCAATAGAGCCGCGTCGCAGCGAAATGTTCAACCCTCCAGGCCGATCAATTGTCGCCGGCTGCGCTCGAACCAGTCGAGCAGGTAATCGGCGAGCACCTGGGTGCGCCGCGGCAGGCCGCCCTGGAACGGATGGACGAGGAACATCGGCGTGCTGCGCGTCTGGTAGTCGCGCAGCAACCAGGCCAGGCGGCCATCGCCCAGTTCGTCGTGGACCATGTATGACGGCAGCCGGGCGATGCCGGTGCCGGCCAGCGCGGCTTTCTTCAACAGGCTGTAGTGGTTGCTGGCGAGAAAGCCGGCAACCCGTACCCGCTCCAGCCGATGGTGGCGGTGATAGAGCCACTCCTCGTGGCCGCTGTAGTGCGAGTTCAGCAGGCACTCGCGCTCGGCCAGCTCGGCCGGGCGTTGCGGCTCGCCGTGTCGCGCCAGGTAGGCGGGACTGGCGCAGGTGATTTCCTGCAGGACGAACAGCGGCCGCGCCACCAGCCGGGCGTCCTGCTCGACCCCAGAGCGAATCGCCAGGTCGAAGCCCTCGCCAACCAGGTCGCGCAGGCCGTTGTACAGGTCCAGCTCGACGCGCAGCAGCGGATGGCGTTCCTGGAAGTCCTCCAGCAGCGCGTCGAACAGGGTCTCGCCCAGCGAGACCGGGAGGGTCACCCGCACCCGTCCTTCCGCTCGCTCCTGCAAGCGCGCCACCGCCTGCCGCGCGCGCTCGGCCTGCACCAGCAACGCCTGCGCCTCGGGCAGCAGCGCGGCGCCGGCGGCGGTCAGCGAAAGACGGCGGGTGGTGCGGTGCAAGAGGGTTACGCCGAGCTTCTGCTCGAGGACGCCAATGCGCTTCGACAGTTGGCCCTTGCTGCAACCGAGGCGCTCGGCGGCGCGGGTGAAACTGCCCAGGTCGTGGAGTACGGCGAAGGCGGCGAGATCGTCCAGGTCCTTCACGATTGTTTCCCTATGAAAACGGCAGGTTGTCGATTGACAGGATTATCCACAGCAAAGGCGACTCTACACTGGAAACCACTCACCTTCACGCAACGAGAGGCCTGTATGAAAATCATCCTGATCGGCGCCAGCGGCACCCTTGGCAAGGGCATCGACAAAGAACTCGGCGAGCGCCACGAGATCGTCCGGGTAGGCCACAGCAGCGGCGATTTCCAGGTCGACATCAGCGACGCGGACTCCATTCGCGCCCTGTTCGAGAAGACCGGTCGCTTCGACGCGCTGGTCGCCGCGGTCGGCAAGGTGCACTTCGGCGCCCTGGAGGAAATGGGCGAGGCGCAATACCAGCTCGGCCTGCGCGACAAGCTGATGGGCCAGGTCAACCTGGTACTGCTCGGCCGCGAGTACGCCAACGACGGGGGCTCCTTCACCCTCACCAGCGGCGTGCTCGCCGAGCAGCCGATCCGCTTCGGCAGTTCGGCGAGCATGGTCAACTGCGCCGTCGAGGGCTTCGTCCGCGGCGCAGCCCTGGAGTTGCCGCGCGGCCTACGCATCAACGCCGTCAGCCCGACCGTGGTCAGCGAGGCGCTGCCCGGCTACGCGCCCTACTTCCGTGGCTTCAAGCCGGTTCCGGCGGCGGACGCCGCGCTGGGCTATGCACGCAGCGTGGAAGGCGCGCAGACCGGCCAGGTGTACCGCATCTGGTAAGCGATATTTCTCAGGAGAGGCGGTCGGCGTAGCAGGTCGGCGAACTGCCCGGCTGCTGGCGGTCCAGCTCTTCCTCGAGGAACTCGGCCAGCACCACGGCATTGTTGTGCTGCTGGTCGTGGGCGCCGTAGAGCAGCGTCAGGGTGCCCTCGCGAGCGCAGTCGAGCAGGCCCCACCAATGTTCCGGGTGCGCCTGCAACTCGGCGCGGTAGTGTTCACGGAAGCTGTCGAAGAGTGCCGGATCGTGGCAGAACTGCTTGCGCACCTCGTTGGAGGGCGCGACCTCCTTCAGCCAGTCGTCCATGGCCAGGGCTTCCTTGCGGATGCCGCGCGGCCACAGCCGGTCCACCAGTACGCGCCGGCCATCGGCGGGCGACGCCGGTTCGTATACACGCTTGCATTGGATCATCGATCGACTCCCTGGTTGCGATGAAGTCCGATCCGGACTTGAGCTAGGCCCGGACGCTCGGTAACGTGGGCGCATTTTCGATGGAGTCTTCCCTATGCGCCCTGCCCGTCTGCTGGTCTACAGCCTGCTCCCCTTGTTCGCCGCCTGCCAGGTGTGGAAGCCCGAATCGCCGAGCACCAGTGTAGACACCCGCTTCCAGGGCGAACTGGTGAAGATCAACGGCGCGCTGCAATTCCGCCCCTGCACCGAGAAGCGCCTGTTCAGCATCGAGGACGTGGCCAATACCGGCCTGCGCCGCGAAGCCGACAGCCTGTTCGACGACGGCGCCCAGGGCCTGTTCGTCGACCTGCGCGGCACCATGGGACCGGCCAAGGTCCGCGGTACCGACGGCAAGCTGGAGGTCAGCCGACTGTACCGCGTGCAGAACGAGGGCCCCGGCTGCGACGACCCGAACTTCAAGCTGCTGACCTTCGCCGCCAACGGCAACGAACCCTTCTGGAGCGCCAGGGTGAACAACCAGGGCCTGCGCCTGGACCGCCCCGAACACGAGACCCTGGCCTTGCCTTACGTCGCCGAGGAACTGCCGAACGGCAGCACCAGCTATTCCAGCGAGGCGAACGGCAAGAAGGTCGAACTGTGGATCGCCCCGTCGTCCTGCACCGACAGCATGAGCGGTGCCTTCAGCAGTTACTCCGCCGAACTGCGCATCGATGGCGAGACGCTGCGCGGCTGCGCCTATCCGGGCGCACTGGGCAAGTGAAGCGAGGGGCCGCGCGACGGCCCTTTCCCTACAAGAGCAATCCGGCCTGCTCCAGGCGCCGCCGCAGCGCCGTCAGGCCGCCCTCGTACTCCCAGTAGGCGACGCGCCCGTGGGAGGCGCTGACCAGCAGGTATTTCTCGCTGATCGACTGGATCCGTTCGATGCGCAGCAGTTTCTCGACGAAGCGTTCCTCGCCGATCTGCTCGACGATTTCCCGGTTGTCCGCGTCGTAGCCGTGGACCATGAAGGCGGCGCGCACCTTGAGGCGGATGAAACTCATCGCACGGCTCTGCGCTGGAGGGAAAGATTGCGATGGCACACCGTCGAGCGCCCCGAGCCGTTCGGCCGCCGCGCCGGATCGGCGTAGGTCTCCAGCTCGACGAAGCCGGCCTTGCGCATCATTCCCGCCGACGCCAGGTTCTCTTCGTGACGATCGATATAGACATCCTCGATGCCTTCGTCGGCCAGTTGGGCCAGCACCGCCTCCAGCAACGCGCTGCCGAGCCCCTGGCCGGCCGCCGCCGGATGCACTACCGCCTCGCAGATGTAGGCCCGCGGCGCATCGGCACGCTGCGGCTGGTAATGGGCGAAATCCTCGGTGCGGCGGAAGCTGGCGAACCCCAGCAGCCGATCGTCGCGCTCGGCCAGGACGGCCCGTACCTCGCCGTCGGCGATGGCTCGCAGATGCGCACGCACCCCCTCCTCCGGCAAATGGTTCCAGGGATTCGGCCCGTGGCTCAGCAGCAGGTCGGTCATGGCCTCGATATCGCCGGTTTCGGCAGCTCGCAAACGGTGCATATCCACTCCTTCAAAGTCCAACCACCAGCAGCCCGTCGGGCAACGCCACGCCGCGCTCGACGCAGGCAGCCAGCGCCTCGACCAGGGGTTCCAGCGCATAGCCCTGCCTGGCCAGCCAGACCGGATCGTAATAGGTGGTCGCATAGCGTTCGCCGCCATCGCAGAGAATCGCCACCAGCGACCCCTTCTCGCCGGCCGCGACCATTTGCCGTGCGGCCACCAGGGCGCCGATCAGGTTGGTTCCGCTGGAACCGCCGACCCGCCGCCCCAGGCGCCGGGCCAGGTAATGCATGGCCGCCAGCGACCAGGCGTCCGGTACCTTGACCATCGCGTCGATCACTTCCGGCAGGAAGGACGCCTCGACCCGCGGCCGGCCGATGCCCTCGATCCGCGAACCGCAATCCAGGGTCAGGCCACGGTCGCCGCTGACATAGGCGTCGAAGAACACCGAACGCTCGGCGTCGGCGCAGAGCACCCGGGTGCAGTGCTGGCGATAGCGCACGTAGCGGCCGAGGGTCGCCAGGGTGCCGCCGGTCCCGGGGCTGGAGATCAGCCAGGTCGGGGTCGGGTACGGCTCGTGGCGCATCTGCTGGAAGATCGACTCGGCGATGTTGTTGTTCGCCCGCCAGTCGGTGGCGCGCTCGGCATAGGTGAACTGGTCCATGAAATGGCCACCGCTCTCCCGCGCCAGGCGTTCGGACTCGGCGTAGATCTGGGTGGGGTCCTCCACCAGGTGGCTCTGGCCGCCGTAGAAGGCGATCTGGGCGATCTTTTCCTTCGAGGTGCTGGCCGGCATCACGGCGATGAAGGGCAGGCCCAGCAGGCGTGCGAAATAGGCTTCGGAAATCGCCGTGGAGCCGCTCGATGCCTCGATCACCGGCGCGGCCGGCCTGAGCCAGCCGTTGCACAGCGCATAGAGGAACAGCGAGCGCGCCAGGCGATGCTTGAGGCTGCCGGTGGGGTGGCTGGACTCGTCCTTGAAGTACAGTTCGACGCCAGGCAGGCCGGGAGTCTCCAGGGGGATCAAATGGGTATCGGCGCTGCGCTGGAAATCCGCTTCGATGATGCGGATCGCCTCGCGGGCCCATTGGCGTTGGTCGACGGTCATGGAAACTCCTTCAGTTCAGGACGCCGGCCGGAGGCGGCGGCGGAGCGCTGCGCCACTGGCTGATGGCGACGCCGATGAAGACCAGGCCGGCAGCGAGCATCTGCGGGCCGTTGAGGGTTTCGCCGAGGAACAGCGAGGCGAATACCAGGGTGAAGACCGGGATCAGGTTGATGAATCCCGAGGCCTGGCTGGCCGGCAGTCGACCGACGCCGAAGTTGTACAGGCCGTAGGCGCCCACCGTGACCACCACGCCGAGATACACCACCGCCTGGATCCCCAGCGCGCTGGGCTGGCTCGGCAGGTCGGCGCTGGCCAGCGCCAGCGGCAGGAAGAACAACGTGCCGACGAAGGCCTGCATGGCGGTCAGGGCGAATGCCGAGTAGCGCGCCGACAGGTGCTTCAGCAACAGGGTATAGCCGGTGGCGCAGAGCATCGCGAGAAGTTCGAAGAAGTTGCCCAGCAGCGGCTGCGGCGCGTGCAGGTCGGGCTCGCCGGCGAGGCTCAGCCAGATCGAACCGAGCACCGCCAGGCCGAAGCCGATCCAGGTCATCCGGCCGATCCGTTCGTGCAGCAGCAACCAGGCCCCCACCGCCACCAGCAACGGCAGCAGCGCGGTAATCATCCCGGCCTGGGCCGCGCTGGTGTATTGCAGGGCGAAGGATTCGCAGAGGAAGTACAGGCAGGGTTCGCAGACGGCCAGGCCGAGCAGGTACTTCCAGTCGCCCGAGCGGTAGTCGATGCGTCCCCGCCAGCGCCAGGCGACGAGGAACACCAGGCTGCCGAGGGCCATGCGACCGAAGATCACCCAGAGCGGCGGCAGTTCGCGGAAAGCGACCTTCAGCACCACGTACGAACTGCCCCACAGCGCCATCGCCAGGATCAGGCAGGCCAGGGCGAACCAGCGCGTCCGAGTCAAGGGAATCTCCACCACGGGCGCCGTCGCGGCGCCGGAAAAAGGACTCCCAGTATAGGCAGCCGACTAGCCGCGCCGACAGGCACAGAAAGCGGGCAAAACTGTTGCGCCGTGCCTCACTGCTCCCAGGGCTTGCCGCGAGTCTTCTTCTCCAGCGGCAACTGCTGCAGCACCGCGGCCTTGGCCAGCATGTAGGCGCTGACCGGAGCGCTGATGAAGAGGAACAGGCTGATCAGCAGCTCATGCAGGCTGATGCCCGCCTGGCGGTTGGAGAAATAGATCAGCGAGGCGACGATCACCCCGCCGACCCCGAGGGTGGTGGCCTTGGTCGGCCCGTGCAGGCGCATGAAGAAGTCCGGCAGGCGGTACAGGCCGATCGCGCCGATCAGGACGAAGGCGCTGCCCAGCAGGAGGAACGCCGAAACGAGGATTTCCACCCACAGGCTCAGGGGTTCGCCAGTCATTCGATGATGTCTCCGCGCAGCATGTATTTGGCCACCGCCACCGTACCGACGAAACCGAGCACCGCGATCAGCAGCGCCGCCTCGAAGAACAGGTCGCTGTCGCGCCAGATGCCGTACAGCACCAGCAGGGCGATGGCGTTCACGTAGAGGGTGTCCAGCGCCAGCGCCCGGTCCGGCAGGCACGGCCCCTTGACCAGGCGCGCCAGGGTCAGCAACAGGGCCAGGCCGAGCAGCGCCAGGCACAGCGGGATCACGTAAGCGAGCATGGGAAGATCTCCTTCAGCGGCGCTTCGTAGCGTTGCTTGATCTCGGCGATCAGCGCCGCCTTGTCCGGCACGTCGAGGCCGTGCACCAGCAGGGTCTTGCGGTCGTCGCTGAGGTCCGACGACACCGACCCCGGGGTCAGCGAGACGATGCTCACCAGCACGCTGATGGCGAGGTCGTTCTCCAGCTCGATCGGCACCTCGACGAAGGCCGGACGCAAGCGCTCGATCGGTCCGAGGGTCAGACGGGCAACCTGGACATTGGCGACGAGGATGTCCCACATCACCAGCACCAGCAGCTTCAACAGCAGCAACGGATGCCACTCCTGGCTGCGCCCGACCAGCAGGCGGTTGGTCAGCAGCGGAATGCACACGCCGAGGAAGGCGCCGAGCAGCCAGTGGCCGATGGCGAAGGAATCCACCAGCAGCAACCAGACCAGCAACAGCAGGACACTAAGCACGGGATGAGGCAATACGCGAAGAAGCGGACGCGGCAACGAACGGCTGATCATGCGGCACCTCCGCGGGTGATGATCTGGCGATACAGGTCGAGGTCGTGCAACTGCGCCGCGGTGGCCTGGACGTAGGCCAGCAGCGGCTTCGCAGCGAACACCAGCAACGGGCCGGCGGAGAGCAACAGGATGCAGGCGAACAAGCGGCCGTGGTCCAGTTCGGCGCTACCGAGCACGGTATGCCCGGTACGCCAGAACAGTGTGCTGCCGGCCCGGCTCAACGCCACCAGCGCCACCAGGCCACTGCCCAGTACCACGCTCCACAGGGCCAGCGCCTGGCTGCCGGGAGCGACCGACTGCAAAAGCATGATCTTGCCGAAGAACCCCGACAATGGCGGCAGACCGGCGACGGCGATGGCACCGATGAAGAAGGCCCCGCCGAGCAACCGAGGGTTCTGCAACGCCGGGCCCTGGACCAGGTCGCCGGCCTTGTCGCCGCGCTGGCGGGCGACCAGGTCGGCGAGCAGGAACAGGCCACCGGCGATCCAGGTACTGTGCAGCAGGTAGTACAGCGACGCCGCCAGCGCCCGCTCGCTGCCCAACGCCACGCCAGCCAGGAGGGTTCCGGCGGAGACCACCACCAGGTAGGCCAGCAGGCCTTGCAGGGTCCGCGCCGCCAAGGCACCGATCGCGCCCAGGCCGAGGGTCGCCAGGGCCAGCGGCCAGAGCCAGGCCTGCGCCAGGTTGGCCAGCTCGCCGGCGGCCTCACCGAAGACCAGCGTGTAGACCCGCAGGATCGAGTAGATGCCGACCTTGGTCATGATCGCGAACAGCGCCGCCACCGGCGCGCTGGCCGCGGCATAGGCGCGCGGCAGCCAGAAGTACAGCGGCAACAGCGCCGCCTTCAGGGCGAACACCACCAGCAGCAGGAGCCCGGCAGCCGCCAGCAGCGGCGCGCGCTCGGCATCGGCCATGGCGATCTTCTGCGCCATGTCGGCCATGTTCAGGGTGCCGGTGAGGCCATACAGGGTACCCACGGCGATCAGGAAGAACGCCGAGCCGACCAGGTTGAGGATCACGTAGTGCAGGCCCGAGCGCACCCGCTCCGCGCCGCCGCCATGCAGGAGCAGCGCGTAGGAGGCGATCAGGAGTATCTCGAAGAACACGAACAGGTTGAACAGGTCGCCGGTCAGGAAGGCGCCGTTGATACCGAGCAGCTGGAACTGGAACAACGCGTGGAAATGCTTGCCCAGGCGGTCGTCGCCACGCAGCGCGTAGATCAGCGCGGCGCTGCCGAGCACCGCGGTGGCCAGCAGCATCAGGGCGGCGAGACGATCGAGCATGAGCACGATGCCGAACGGCGCCGCCCAGTTGCCCAGGGCATAGACGCTCAGGTCGCCGCTGGCGGCCGTGCGCATCAGCAACAGACTCAATGGGATCAGCGCCAGCGCCGCGAGCAACGACAAGCCGCGCCGCCAACGCTCGGCCAGCGGCAACAGCAACAGGCTGCCGGCAAACAGGGGGAGCAGGATCGGCAGGATCAGCCAATGGCTCATGGGCGCGGCTCCTCCTCGTCCGGGCGTCCATCTACGTGGTCGCTGCCGAGGTCGCCGAGGCCACGCAGGGCCAGGACCACGACGAAGGCGGTCATGGCGAAGCCGATGACGATGGCGGTCAGCACCAGCGCCTGCGGCAGCGGGTCGCCATACTCCCCGGGAGTGCCGATCACCGCGACGCTGCCGCCGAGCCGGCCCATGGCGAACAGGAACAGGTTGACCGCGTAGGAGATCAGCGTGAGACCGAGCACCACCGGGAAAGTCCTCGCCCGCAGCAGCAGGTAGACGCCGCTGGCGGTGAGCAGGCCGAGGGTGATGGCGAACAGGGCTTCCATCAGAGCGCCTCCTCTTGTGCGACGGGTTCAGGCATCAGGCTGAGCTTGCCGAGGTAGGACAGGATCAGCAGCGCGGCACCGACCACGGTGAGGTACACGCCGAGGTCGAACAGCATCGCCGTGGCCAGCTCGATCTCGCCGATCAGCGGCAACTCGAAGTGGCCGAACGCGGAAGTCAGGAACGGATAGCCGAACAGCCAGCTGCCAAGCCCGGTGAGCCCGGCGATCAGCACTCCGGCGCCAGCCATGGCCGCATAGTTCAGCGGCAGGCGCTGCTCGACCCACTGCGAGCCGCTGGCGATGTACTGCAGCACCAGGGCGATGGCAGTCACCAGGCCGGCGATGAAGCCTCCGCCCGGCAGGTTGTGGCCGCGCAGGAAGATGAACACCGAGATCAGCAACGCCAGCGGGAGCAGCACCCGCGACAGGGTTTCCAGGATCAGCGGGTGCTTGGCGTGGGCCCAGTTGCGCCCCTGCGGGTCGCAGGTCGGCTTGTGCAGGGCGAAACCGGAGAGCATCGCGTAGATACCGACACCGGCGATCGCCAGCACGCTGATCTCGCCGAGGGTATCGAAACCACGGAAGTCCACCAGGATGACGTTGACCACGTTGTAGCCGCCGCCCCCGGAGACGCTGTTCTCGACGAAGAATCCGGCGATGCTCTCGTAGGGCCGGGTCAGCACCGCGTAGGCCAGCAGCGCCACCAGCATGCCGACCCCGCCGGCCAGCGCCACGTCGCGCAGGCCGCGCAGGCTGGAGGACTCCGCCGGAGTGCGCGAGGGCAGGAAATACAGCGCCAGCATCAGCAGGACCATGGTCACCACTTCCACCGACAGTTGGGTCAGCGCCAGGTCCGGGGCCGAGAAGCGAGCGAAGGCCAGGGCCACCAGCAGGCCGGCGACGCTGAGGATCAATAGCGCGACCAGGCGCATGCGATGGAACAGCGCCGTGGCCAGGCCGCTGAAGGCCAGCACCAGCATGCCCAGGGCGGTGATACCGTCCAGCGGGGTCAGCCCGCGCGAGCCGGTCAGCCTCGCCAGCGGCGCCAGCTCGACCGCCACCACGACCAGCGCCGCGCCCAGCAGCCAGGCCAGGTAGCGCTGCAGCGACCCGTTCTCCAGCCAGGCGGTCAGGCGCGCGGCCAGGGCCACCACACGTTGCACCTGCTGCTCGAAGACCAGCTTGGCGTCCACCTCCGGCAACCCGGCGTACCAGTTGAACAGCGGCTTGCGCAGGACATAGACCAGCACACCGCCAACCAGCGCCACCACGCTCATCAGCAATGGCAGGTTGAAACCGTGCCAGATCGCCAGGCTGTATTCCGGCAGTTGCCCGCCAAGGCTGGCACTGGCGGCGGCGGCCAGCAGCGGCGCCACGGTGTAGGCCGGCAGCATGCCGACCAACAGGCAGAGGAACACCAGGATCTCCACCGGTACCTTCATGTAGCGCGGCGGCTCGTGGGGCGGGAACTTCGGCAACCGGGCCGGCTCGCCGTTGAAGAACACGTCGTGGATGAAACGCAGCGAATAGGCCACCGAGAACACACCGGCCAGGGTCGCCACCGCCGGCACCAGCCAGTTGAAGCTGCCCAGCAGGTTCTGGCTGAGGGTTTCGCCGAAGAACATCTCCTTGCTGAGGAAGCCGTTCAGCAGCGGCACCCCGGCCATCGCCAGGGAGGCGACGATGGCCAGCACCGCGGTATGCGGCAGGTACTTCCACATCCCGTTGATCAGGCGCATGTCGCGGCTGCCGGTCTCGTGGTCGATGATCCCGGCGGCCATGAACAGCGAGGCCTTGAAGGTCGCGTGGTTGATGATGTGGAACACCGCGGCGACGTTCGACAGCGGGGAGTCGAGGCCGAACAGCAGGGTGATCAGGCCCAGGTGGCTGATCGTCGAGTAGGCCAGCAGCCCCTTCAGGTCATGCTGGAACAGTGCCATGCCGGCGCCCAGCAACAGCGTTACCAGGCCGCTCAGGCTGACCAGGTAGAAGAACCACTCGGTGCCGGCCAGCGCCGGATACAGACGGGCCAGCAGGAACACGCCGGCCTTGACCATGGTCGCCGAGTGCAGGTACGCGGAAACCGGGGTCGGCGCCGCCATCGCGTGGGGCAGCCAGAAATGGAAGGGGAACTGCGCCGACTTGGTGAACACGCCGAGCAGGATCAGGATCAGTACCAGCGGATACAGGGCGTGGGCGCGGATCAGCTCGCCAGCCGCGAGGACCTCGGTGAGTTCGAAGCTGCCGGCGATGTGGCCGAGCAGCAGCACCCCGGCCAGCAGCGCCAGGCCGCCCCCTCCGGTAACGGTCAGGGCCATCCTCGCACCCTTGCGGGCGTCGGAACGGCTGCCCCAGAAGCCGATGAGCAGGAACGAGGACAGGCTGGTCAGCTCCCAGAAGAGCATCATCAGCAAGAGATTTTCCGCGAGCACCACGCCGAGCATGGAGCCCATGAACAGCAGCAGGAAAGCGAAGAAACGCCCCATCGGCTCCTGTTCGGAGAGGTAGTAGCGGGCGTAGAGGATCACCAGTAGGCCGATGCCGAGGATCAGCAGGGCGAAGAGGAAACCGAGGCCGTCCAGGCGCAGGCTGAGGTTGATGCCGATTTCCGGCAGCCAGGAATAGCTGGCGGTCAGGGTCTGCCCGGCGAACACCGTGCCGCGCTGCCCGAGCAACAGGACCAGGCCGATCAGCGGCGCCACGCCGGCGGACGCCGCGCACAAGGTGCGGCCGCCACGCTCGGCGAGCAGGGGCAACAACGCCCCCATGAACGGCAGCGCGATGATCAGCGCCAGAATCATGGGCTACTCCTCTTCGGTGGCGGAGCCCCCGGCATGCCTGGCCGGCGGTGCTTCCCCGCGGTTGTCGGTGCGCGGCCGGATCGCCAGCAGCTCGAAGCCCCGCCCGCCACCGGCAGGCGCGGCGCAACGGAGCTGCGATTATCGCAATCTATCGAACGAACGTCATGGATTGAATTATTACAAAATTCAGGCGTTCCGACTGCCGGAAAGCCGAAAAAAACTCTGCAACGGCAACGACTTGAAGCTTAGCAAGACAACCCCGGCAATGGCTCGGCGACACAACGAAAACGGCCGGCGAAGTGCCGGCCGTGGGACAACGAGGGAAGAATCAGTGAGCGACGCGGCTGGTGCCGTTGACGGTCAGGATGCGCACGCGCTCGCCGACGCGGAAGATCTGGCCCTGGTCGACCTGCTGGACGTAGGCGCGGGTGCTGCCGTCGTCTTCGCGCACGGTGATCTCGACGCCCTGGGTGCGCGTCAGGCCTTCTTCGGTAGCCGCGCCCAGCAGACCGCCAGCGACCGCGCCGATGATGGCCGCGACGTAGCTACCCTTGCCGCCACCCACCGCGCTGCCGGCGACACCGCCGACGCCGGCACCGGCGATGGAACCGATCGGGGTCTTGGTGCCTTCGATCTTGACCGGGCGCAAGGCCTGGATGGTGCCCATGCGTACAGTCTGCACGGTACGGGCTTCCTCACGGCTGTAGGTATCGCCGGTGAGGCTGGATTGGCAGCCGCCAAGAGCCAGGGCCATGGCGGTGAAGGAAGCAACGATCAAGGCAGACTTGCGCATAACGGCATCTCCGAAAGGGATAACTGACGAATATTAGACTCTCCCGCAGCCGCTCCTGTCACCTGGCCGGCGCGAGATAATCGAATCGATTCAGCAATGGTACAGATTCGTTCAGTTTCGACCGAACCCTCCCGCTTTCATCGGCGGGACCGATCGGCTAGGGTGAGCGCCCGCAGAAGGAACAGCCATGGACTATTTCATCATCGTCGTCACCACCGCCGCCGGCCTGTATTTCCACTGGTGGATCTACTGGCGCATCCGCCGCTGGATGGACCGCGACCTGGCGCTGTCATTCGCCGGCGACGACCCGCAAAAGCGTGACTATCTGTTACAGCGACTGGCCGAGGCCAAGGCCAGCAAGGTGAAGCGGCGCGACCTGCCAGCCTGGCTGGAGCGCGCCGCCGCCGACTACCCTTCCCGCGAAGCCTGAGCCAGGCGCCAGAGCCGGGCGATCTGCTCGGCGCGCGCCTCCAGTTCCGCCGCCGCTCCGGCACAGGCCTGCTCCAGGCTGATCGGTCCCGGCGCCAGGCTGAACGCCGCATCGATGCCGGCATCGTGCAGGCGCTGGTAGCCGTCGCCCAGGCTGCCGGCCAGGGCTACCACGGGAACGCCGGCCTGGCGCGCGATCCGCGCCACGCCCACCGGGGTCTTGCCGTGCAGGCTCTGCGCATCCAGGCGGCCCTCGCCGGTCAGCACCAGGTCGGCACCGACCAGCGCATCGGCCAGCCCGGCCAGCTCCGCCACCAGTTCGATGCCTGGGCGGAAACGCGCGCGGAGGAATGCCCTCGCGGCGAAACCCAGGCCGCCGGCGGCGCCGACGCCCGGCACCCGGCTGAAGTCCTCGCCCAGGGTCGCCGCGACCACCTTGGCGAAGTGCGCCAGGGCGGCATCCAGTTGCGCCACCTGTTCGACGCTGGCGCCCTTCTGCGGACCGAACACCGCCGACGCGCCGCGCGGCCCGCATAGCGGGTTGTCGACGTCTGCGGCGACTTCCACCGCGACATCCACCAGGCGCGGATCCAGCCCGCCCAGGTCGAGACTGTGCAGGCCAGCCAGCGCGGCGCCGCCGGGCGCCAGTTCCTCGCCGTCGGCAGCCAGGAAACGCACGCCGAGCGCGCTCAGCAGGCCGGCGCCGGCATCGTTGGTAGCGCTGCCGCCGAGGCCGAGGATGATCTTCCGCGCCCCGGCGTCCAGCGCCGCACGGATCAGCTCGCCAGTACCACGGCTGCTGCTGCGCGTGGCGTCGCGGCGGTCGCGCGGGACCAGGTGCAAGCCGCTGGCGGAAGCCATTTCGATCACTGCGGTGGCGTCGTCCAGCCAGCCCCAGTGCGCCAGGGTCGGCTCACCGAGCGGGCCTTCGACCCGGCATTCGCGACGTTCGCCGGCGGTGGCGGCGAGTACCGCATCGACCGTGCCTTCGCCGCCGTCCGCCAGTGGCCGCAGCAACACCTCGGCCTGCGGGAAGACTCGCCGCCAACCGCGTGCGATAGCCTCGGCGACGTCGGGCGCGGACAGGCTTTCCTTGAACGAATCAGGAGCAATCACGATTTTCATCAGTCACCTCACAGGGCCGGGAGTCCCCGGCCCCGCTTCAATCAGAGCAGCACAAGGCTGAGCAGCCATACCGCGAGCATACCGGCGATACCCTGGACCAGGGTCGCCAGGGTCTGGGCGCGATAGGCAGTGGATACGGTCATGCGGCTGAACTGGGTGACCACCCAGAAGAAGCTGTCATTGGCGTGGGACACCGTCATCGCCCCGGCACCGATCGCCATGACCGTCAGCACCCGGCCCATCTCGCTGTCCAGGCCGAGCTGCGGCAGCAGCGGAGCGACCAGCGCCGAGGTGGTGACCAGCGCCACGGTGGTCGAGCCCTGCGCGGTCTTCAGCGCGGCCGCCACCACGAACGGCATGAACAGGCCGATGCCCAACGCGGACAGGGTGCTGCCCAGGTAGTCGCCGAGCGGAGTGATCTTCAGCATCGCACCGAAGGCGCCGCCGGCGCCGGTGATCAGCAGGATCGGCGCGGCCGACTGGATGCCTTCCACCACGCGCTCATGGAATTCCTCGCGCTTGCTCTGGCCCTTGAGCAGGGTGCAGGCCAGGGCCAGGCCGACCAGCAGGGCGATCACCGGTTGACCGAGGAAGTTCAGGCAGGCGAACAGTACGCCCTCGCCCAGCGGCTTGCTCGGGAATACCGCGACCGAGCCAAGGCAGATCAACAGGATCGGTACGAAGATCGGCGCAAACGCCTGGGTCGCGCTGGGCAGCTTGCCGTAGCGGGCACGCAGCTCGCTGAAATCCTCTTCGGTCTGGACGACCTGGCCGTCGTCGACCAGGGGAATGTCCTTGCCGACGAAGCGATTGGCCCACCACATGCCGGCCATCGCAGTGACGAAGGCGACCACCAGGCCGACCGCGATCACCAGGCCAAGGCTGGCGTCCAGGCCGAGGTTGCCGGCCGCGGCGATCGGTCCCGGGGTCGGCGGCACGAAGGTGTGGGTGGCGTAGAGACCGGTGGCAAGGGCCACGCTCATGGCGATGGTGGATATCTTCATCCGCGCCGCCAGGGCGTTCTTCAGCGAGTTGAGGATGACGAAGCCGGAATCGCAGAACACCGGGATCGACACCAGGTAGCCGATGATCGACATGGTCAGGGTCGGGAAGCGTTCGCCGAGCAGGCGGATCACGCTTTCCGCCATGGTGATCGCCGCACCGCTGCGCTCGAGGATCACCCCGATGATGGTGCCGAGCACGATGACGATGCCGATGTAGCCGAGGATGCTGCCGAAGCCGCCGGTAACGGTCTTGACGATTTCCGCCGTGGGTACCTGGTAGGCGAAGCCGGCGATCAGCGCGGCCGCCAGCAGGGCGAGGAACGGGTGCAGCTTGAGTCGCGTGGTGGACAGGACGATAAAGGCGATCAACGCCAGCAGGATCAGGACCAGGGTCATGAGCCGCCTCCTTGTTGTTATGGGTGTGGGATGGGCGCCCAGGGGCGGGTCATTTTCGCTCCGTCGGGACCGGCCACGCCTTGTGCAACGGCCAGAGGAAGACGGCGCTGGAAGGGGAACATTTTGTGCGACTGCACAGTGAATCGATTGATCCGCCCGTTACCCGCGGCGCGGAACGAGCAATTGCAGCCCCAGCAACAATTGCTGGCGGTGCTCCAGGCGAGCGAGATCGAGCCCGCTGATCGAAGCGATGCGCTCCAGACGGTAGCGCAGGCTGTTGCGATGGATTCCCAGCGCCTGGGCACAGGCCTGGGCGTGCCCGTCATGGGCGCACCAGGACTCCAGGGTAGCGGCCAGCGAACCTTGCGGATCGTGGTCGAGCAACCGCTGCAAGGGCGCCAGCAGCTGCCGCACCTGCCAACTGTCGCGCTGGCTGAACAGCAGGCTGGCGAGGCGGTGTCCGTCCAGGGTCACGACCCGCCGACCGGGCAACCGGCTGCGCGCATAGTCCAGCAGGTCGCGTGCGGCGCAGGCCGAGGCGCGCAGCTCGGCCAGGTCGTGCGCCGGGTCGCCGGCACACAGGCGCGCCACGCCCCAGCCGCGCGCGTCGGCGCGCTCCAGCCAGTGCTCGAGCGTATCTGCGTGGGCTACCGGCCGGCACCAGAACACCAGGCGCTCGCCCAGCGCCGCGCTCCAGTGCTCCGCCCGGCCGCCGAGTGCCGCCAGCAGGCGAGCCTGGCAAGGCAGCGGATCGGCATGCTCGGGCAGCTCCAGGAAGACCGCCTGGCGCGGCCAGTGCATGGCCAGCCCCAGGTGTTCCGCATCGGCCGCCAGCGCCCCGAGGCCGTGGCCGGGATCGAGCAACTGGCGCAGCCAGGCTTCGTGACGCTGGCGTTGCCAGTGTCGCTCGTCCTGCATCTGGCGCTGCTCCATGAGCATTTCCGCTGCCATCCGCACCAGCTCGGCATAGGGCCGGACCACCTCCGGCGCGCCGGTGATGCCGAGCACGCCGACCAGCCGCTCGGCGTGCAGCAACGGCAGGTTCACCCCTGGCCGCACCCCGCGCAGGCAGGCGGCGGCCTGCTCGTCGATTTCCACCACCCGCCGGTTGGCCAGCACCAGTTGCGCCCCTTCGTGGCGGGTATGCAGGCGCGATGGATCGCCGCTGCCGATGATCATGCCCTGGGCATCCATCACATTGATGTTGTGCGGCAGGATCGCCATCGCCCGATCGACGATGTGCTGCGCCAGCGTCGAATCCAGTTCGAACATGGAGGACTCAGGGCGCCAGGCGTTCGCGCGACCAGCCGCCGTCCTGGCGTCGATAGTCGAGACGGTCGTGCAGGCGGCTCGGCCGCCCCTGCCAGAACTCGATGCGCTGCGGCAGGAGACGGTAGCCGCCCCAGTGCTCGGGACAGCTCGGCGGCTGGTCGGCGAAACGCCGCTCGGTGTCCGCGAGCAGCCGTTCCAGCTCGGCGCGATCGGCGATGACCCGGCTCTGCGGCGAGGCCCAGGCGCCCAGGCGACTGCCCAGCGGACGCACCTGGTAGTAGGCGTCGGATTCCTCGGGAGTGACCTTCTCGACGTTGCCTTCGATGCGCACCTGGCGCTCCAGCGCCGGCCAGAAGAAGGTCATGGCCGCCCGCGGATTGGCCGCCAGTTGCCGGCCCTTGGCGCTTTCGTAGTTGGTGAAGAAGGTGAAGCCGCGCTCGTCGAGGCCCTTGAGCAGGAGGATACGGCAATGCGGATAGCCGTCGGCGTCGACGGTGGCCAGGGTCATGGCGTTGGGTTCGACCGGCAGGCGCTCGGTCTTCACCGCGTCGTCGAACCACTGGCGGAACAGGCTGAAGGGATCGCTAGGGGCGTTGGCCTCGCTGAGGCCATCGCGGGTGTACTCGCGGCGCATATCGGCCAGGGACTGGGTCATGGCGCATCTCCAGGGGGAAATGCGCCATAGCTTAACCGCAGACTCCGCCTCGCGCTTGATCCGGGACAATGGCGCCAAGCGCCCTGCCCCGGTTCGGCTCAGTTGCCCTGGGCCAGGGACAGCAGGCTGGCGCGCTGGGTATAGAGCACTTCGACGCGACGGTTCTGGGCGCGGCCGGCGGCGCTGGCGTTGTCCGCGCGCGGCATGTCGGAACCGACCCCCTTCAGGCGCAATTGGTCGCCTTTCAGGCCGCTGAGGCGGAAGATCGCCGCCACCGACTGGGCACGCTCGAAGCTCAGCTTGTCGTTGACCGCCTTGCTGCCGGTGCTGTCGGTATGGCCGAGTACCAGGATACCGCTCTGCGGATCAGCCTGGGCCATCTTGGCGACCTTGCCCAGCGGGTTGAGGGTGATCGGCATCAGCATGGTGTGGCGCTTGGGATTGAACGAGTAGTCGGCGGGGGCGATGACGATCAATGCGTTGTCGCGGCGTTCGAGGGTGAACTCGCTACCGGCGATCGCTTCGCGCAGGGCTTTCTCATGAGTATCCAGCCACTCCTTGGTGACCTTCTGCTGGACCAGTGCCGGCTTGCCCGACGCCTTGCTCGCCGAGCTGGCGCCGAACGGCCACCACCAGGGGTTGGCGGCCTTCGGCTCGGCTGCGGCGGCGACTTCTTTCTTCGCCGCGGCGATCTCGGCCTTCTGCTCCGCAGCCTTGGCGGCTACGTCCCGACCGCCTTCGTCCTTGCCGAACGGCCACCACCAGTGGCTGGAGCCGACATGCTCGGCTTCGGCCTTCTGTTCCGTGGCCTGCTTGGCGACGGTCTGTCCGTCGTCCTTGCCGAACGGCCACCATGAATGGCTGGAAGCCTGCTCGGCCGGAGCCTTGGCTGGCTGCGAGGAAGCATCCTGGGTCTGGAAATAGCTGCAGCCGGAGGCGGTCATGCAGAGAAGAAGCGTCGAGGTCTTAAGCAGTTTCATACGTCGGGGTCCGTTGGAAGTGAAAGAAGGCGAGCCCGATGGAACATTCGGCTCAACCGCCGGTCACATCGCAGCGATGCCGGAGTCGATCCACTGCCCCGGCAACGCCCTATCTCATACGACGCTTTAGATTGTGTCGCTAAGCCATTATTTGGCAATGAAATTTAGCGTCGAGCCGACAAGCGGTTAAAAGTTAACCAACGGATTACAGACACTCCCCCGCGACACGCGCCAGCTGTTGCGCCCGCGGATCCATCAGCACGTACGGCCCCAAGGCGTTGCTGACAAAGGAAAAAGCCAGGTCGCGCTCGGGATCGGCGAAGCCGATCGAGCCACCCGCCCCAGGGTGGCCGAAGGCCTTGGGGCCGAGTCCGTAGGTCGCATTGGCCACGCCCGGTTGGTCGAGCATGGTGCCGAGGCCGAAGCGGGTCCGGGTCAGCAAGGTCCGATCCTCGCCTACCGCGTGTTCGTGGGCCAACTGGCCCAGCAGTTCATCTTCCAGCAAACGTCCCTGCAACAGGCCGCTATAGAAGCCGGCGAGCGCGCGCGCGTTGCCATGGCCATTGGCGGCCGGCTGCTGCATGCGTCGCCATTCCGGCTTGTTGGTGCTGGTGAGGATCGACGGCGGATTGGTGAAGGCGCGGGTGGTCAGCGCCAATGGCTCGCTCATCATGGTCTTCAGCATGCGCTGGGCGGCAGCGTCGCCGAGGCTGCCCTTGCTCCGCGCCATGTGGGCGACGCGGCCGAACTGGCTGTCGTCCAGGCCGATATGGAAATCCAGGCCCAGCGGTGTCGCGGTACGCGCCACGATGGCCTCGCCCGGCTCGCGGCCGTCGACCCGGCGGATCACCTCGCCGAGCAGCCAGCCGTAGGTAATCGGTGCATAGCCGTGCGCTTCGCCGGGCGTCCACCAGGGCTCCTCGGCGGCCAGTGCCGCGGTCATCGCCTGCCAGTCGTAGAGTGCCTCGGGCGGCATCTGCTTGCGCAGCGCCGGCAGGCCGGCGCGATGGCAGAGCAACTGGCGCACGCTGGTCGCTGCCTTGCCGGCCGCGGCGAACTCGGGCCAGTAGAGTGCCACCGGCGCGTCCAGTTCGAGCTTGCCCTCGGCCACCAGTTGCAGCACGGCAACGGCGGTGAAGGTCTTGGTGCAGGAGAACAGATTGAGGATGGTGTCGCGCTGCCAGGGCTGCTCGCCGTCCTTGTCCGCGACGCCGCCCCAGAGGTCGACCACCGTCTCGCCACCGACCTCCAGGCACAACGCCGCGCCGCGCTCCTGCGGATTGTCGAAAAGCCGGGCGAAGGCCTCGGCAAGCGGGGCGAAACGGCTGTCACAGTGGCCTTCGGGCGTCATGGGCAAGTTCCGGTGGGAAAGTGGTCGGAGCATTCTTCCAGCCCTCGGCGGCCTTGTGAACCCTGACATAAGAGGGGTTCGCCGCAAGCGGGCGGCGGTGAATGCGCGCTCATGAACCGGCTGAATCCTCGCGCGGCGGCGGAGGCTCGACGGCAGGCATGGAGCTGGCCATCGCCGACAGTCGCGACAGGGCGGCAAGGTTGCTTCGGCGCACCGTGTCGACGAAACCGGCGAACGGCAAGCCCGTGATCCCGACCAGGCCAATATGACCGTTCTCGCCGTCCAGCAGGCGCCCGCTGGCCGGTTGGTCGAGGTACTGGAACCAGTGGGCGCCGACGATATACGGACTCTTCAGCGCCGCCTCCAGGAACGTTCGGTAGGAGTCGCCGCGCGCCCGCTCATTGGCCGCCTCGCTGACGCCACCCCAGAACGGACCGCGATCCCGCGAGCCGAAGTGGAACTCGCTGATCAGCACCGGCTTGTCCAGCCGCGCCAGCAGGGAGTCGTCCAGGCCCTGCCCGGGCAACGGCGTATAGAGGTTGAAACTGAGCAGGTCGCAATACCGGGCGCAGGAGGTGATCGCCTCGGGAGTGCTGACGGCGAAGCGGCCGCCGAGCAGGAGGTGGTTCGGTGCGTGCCATTGCAGGGCGTCGCGCAGGGTCTTGAAGTAAGCGTCGGCATACAGCCGGAGGAAGGCGCTGTAGTCCTCGGCGATGGCCGGATGCCCCTCGCCCGGCAGCGGAGCCGCGTAGCCCGGCGCCTCCAGGGCCTCCCAGGCGGCCAGCTCGATGCCCCAGGCCTGGGCCAATGCCTCATGGCGCAGGTACTTGGCTTTCAATTGCTTGACGAAGGCGCGCTTCGCCGGACTGTCCATGGACAGCCTCAAGGCTCCGAAAGCGAGGCCGTAGCGCGCCTGGGCCGAGCCGTCGCGCCCGGCCCAGGCCAGTTCGTTGTCGGCGTAGTAGCCGAACAGCCAGGGATCGTCGCGGTGGTCGCGAGCAGCGATGGCGATGACGCGCTCGGCGGCCATGGCGAAGCGCGGGTCGAAGGGATCGGGCATGGCTCCCCACCAGTCGAAACCGCTGCTGACCGTGGCGTAGTCGCCGGCGATCGACAGCGGCAGGCTGTAGGGCATCCGCGCCTGTGCGGCGAGCGCCGGATCGCTCCAGTTGCCGAGGCTGTTGAAACCCCATGCCGAGAGGCGCTCCAGGGTGCGCTGGCGCCATTCGCCGGCGAGCTGGTCGGCGCTCGCCTGGGGAGCGATGCGCTGGCGATTGGCACCGAGGAAATCGAACCAGCGGCCATGCCCGAAACGCCGCCCGGCCTGCGCGGCGACGCCGCGGCGGTCGTCGCCCTCACCGAAGAATGCGGCCAGCGGCTCACCCTCCGCCGGCAGTTCGGCGAACATCGGCTCGCGTCCTTCGACGTAGGTCCGGCTGCCGTCGGCGGTCACCGCATTAACGCCCAGCGACCAGAACGGATGTCCTTCCGGAGTAACCAGCCACCAGCGCCCGCCACGTTTTTCCGTGCGGAAGAAGCCGCTGGCTTCGAACACCGGCCCACCCAGCAGGCCGCCGAAACGGTCGCGCGCCGGTGTCTGCCGTTCCCAGTCGCGGAGCTGTGCGGCCTCGGCCGCATAGGCGCTGCGCAACTGTTCGTCGGAACGAATCTTTTCCGGCCAGTCGGCGCGGCTGTACTGGCCATAACGATCGATCAGGCCGGTCAGGATGCTCCGCTCCACCGCTCTCCCTGCGCGTATGCCGAAACGTCCGAGCAGGATGCTCTGGGGAGCTTGCGGCGAGCGCAGGGACAGGCTCAGCGCCCCGACCCTGGCGCGGTCCAGCGAGCCCTCCACGCGTGGCGCCAGCAGCACCCGCTGGCCTTCGACCATCTGCGGCATCGGCGGCCCCGCACGCATGCCCAGAGCCTCTGGCGAAACCGCCCGCAACGGCACCAGCAGGGTCTGCGGCGGGCCTGCCGGAAGCTCGATGGATGCCTGCAACCCCGGCGCACCCTGCTCGCCCTCGATCGCGACCTCCAGGGTCATGTCCCAGCTCATGGCGTTCTGGATGCGCAGGCTCACGTAGTCCGCTGCGGACCAGTCCCAACGGCCCTGCGCCGGACTCATGCGCAAGGTGGGCCGTTGCGCCGGGCTGAAGGTGACGCGACGGAGAATGTCGCCCTCCGGGGTGGCCTCCGCCGTCACGCTGGGCAGGTCGGCATCCTCCAGGGTGATGCCGACCACGGCCATCGGCTTGACGAAGTTGAACAGCACCTGCTGGGTGTCGTTCGCCGCCAGCGGCGCGGCCACCGCGAGCAGGCCGAGAAGCAGGGGAAGATGCCAACGCGAACGGATCATGAAGCCTGTTTTCCTTAACTCCATCCCGGCATGGACAAATGCCGGGAATTTCCCGATGCGGCTCGGACGTGAAGGCTGGCGCCCTCCGCGCAGATCAGCGCGTCAGGCGATTTCCCGCCGGAACGGCGGCAATGCATTGAGGATAGCCTTGCCGTAGCGCTGGGTGACCACGCGGCGATCCAGCAGGGTGATGGTGCCGCGGTCCTGCTCGGTGCGCAGCAGCCGCCCGCAGGCCTGGACCAACCGCAGCGAGGCGTCTGGCACGGCGATCTCCATGAACGGATTGCCGCCGCGCGCCTCGATCCACTCGGCCAGCGCCGCCTCCACCGGGTCGTCGGGTACCGCGAAGGGAATCTTGGCGATCACCACGTGTTCGCAATAGGCCCCCGGCAGGTCCACGCCTTCGGCGAAGCTGGCGAGGCCGAAGAGCACGCTGTCCTCACCGTCGTCGACTCGCGACTTGTGCTTGTTCAGGGTTTCCTGCTTGGACAGGTTGCCCTGGATGAACACCCGCTTGCGCCAGTCGCGGTCGAGACCGTCGAAGACCTCCTGCATCTGCTTGCGCGAGGAGAACAGCACCAGGCTGCCGCGCGCGCCCTTCACCAGTTCCGGCAGCTCGCGAATGATCGCCGCGGTGTGCTCGGCGGCGTTGCGCGGATCCGCCTTGAGGTCGGGGACCCGCAATACCCCGGCCTCGGCATGGTGGAAGGGGCTCGGCACCACCGCGGTGACCGCGTTGCGCGGCAGGCCGGCGCGCATGCGGTAGCGGTCGAAGGTGCCCAACGCGGTCAGGGTCGCCGAGGTCACCAGCACGCCATAGGCGACGTTCCACAGGTTGCGGCGCAGGGTCTCGGCGGCGAGGATCGGGCTGGCGTTGGCTTCGATGTCGTAGAAGCTGCCGCTCTCGGCGAGGGTCAGCCAGCGCGCCATCGGCGGGCTGTCCTGCGGGTCCTCGCAGGTGAATGCGGTCCACAGTTCCCAGTTGCCCTGGGCGCGCGCCAAAAGACTACCGAACAGCGGGTACCACTCTTCCGCCTGGTGGCTGGCGATGCCGCCGGCGCCTTCGCCGTCCATCGCCTCCTTGAGGATATCGGTGAGACGGGTGAACAGGTCGGTCAGCTTGGAGAAGCCTTTCTTCAGCTCGATGCCCATCTCGCGGATATGCTCGGGGACCACCCCGCCGACGAAACGGTGACGCGGCCGCTCGCGACCTTCCATGTCCTCGCCGGCGCGAAAATCGCCGATCTCTTCGCAGGCGGTGAACATGAACTGCTGCTGGGTCTTGATCTCCCGGGCCAGCTCCGGCACCTGTTCGATCAGGCGGCCGAGGTCGCCCGGCAGCGGGTGCTGGGCGAGCAGCTTGGTGAGGTTCTTGGCGATCTGCTCCAGCCAGTCGGCGGTAGCGCGCAGGCGGGTGAAATGGGCGAAATGGCCAATCGCCTTGTCCGGCAGGTGATGGCCCTCGTCGAACACGTAGAGGGTCTCGCGCGGATCGGGCAGGATGGCGCCGCCGCCCAGGGCCAGGTCAGCCAGGACCAGGTCGTGGTTGGTGACGATCACGTCGACCTTGGTCATCCCTTCGCGCGCCTTGTAGAAGGCGCACTGCTGGAAGTTCGGGCAATGTCGGTTGGTGCACTGGCTGTGATCGGTGGTGAGCTGCGCCCAATGCGCGTCGTCGATCGCCTCCGGCCAGCTGTCGCGGTCGCCGTCCCAGCGGTTGCCGGCCAGGCGTTCGATCATCTGGTTGAACAGCTTGCTGCTGGTCTCGTCGACGTCGATGTTGAAACCGTCGTCGGCGAACAGTTGCGCCGTCGCGCTTTGCGCCTGGCCTTCCTGCAGCAGCACGTCGAGCTTGGACAGGCACAGGTAGCGCCCGCGGCCCTTGGCCAGGGCGAAGCTGAAGGCCAGCCCGCTGTTGCGCAGCAGGTCGGGGAGATCCTTGTGGACGATCTGCTCCTGCAGGGCGACGGTCGCGGTGGCTATCACCAGGCGCTTGCCACTGGCCTTGGCGCAGGCGATCGCCGCCAGGCTGTAGGCCACGGTCTTGCCGGTACCGGTTCCGGCCTCCACCGCGACCACCGCCGGCTCGCCCTCGCGGTGCCCCTCCTCGTCCTCCTTGATCGCGCCGAGGGCCTTGGCCACTTCGGCGATCATCAGGCGCTGGCCATAGCGAGGCTTCAGCTCCTTGGCTTCGAGAAAGCGGGTGTAGGCACCCTGGATCTGGGACTTGAGTTCGGCGCTGAGCATGGAATTCCTGGGCCCGGCGCGCAGCGGAAGGCGAATCCGCCGGCGCGCCATAGCTGGATAAATTTTCAGTGGTTCGACAGGGCGGCTATGATAACGCGCTTCGTCACAACCGCCAGCGGAGATCGCCGAATGACCCCCTACGCCCTCGTCTACGCCCTGCATGTCCTGGCCGCCCTGGTCTGGGTCGGAGGCATGTTCTTCGCCTGGACGATTCTTCGTCCGGCGGCCGTCGCCGCGCTGGAGGCCCCAGCCCGCCTGGGCCTGTGGCTGGAGGTGTTCCGCCGTTTCTTCCATTGGGTCTGGGCGGCGGTGATCCTGCTGCCGATCAGCGGCGTCGGCATGCTGCACCTGAGTTTCAACGGTTTCGCCGGCGCGCCGCGCTACGTACAGGTAATGATGGGGCTCTACGTCGCCATGCTGGCTCTCTTCCTGCGGGTGCAGGCGCTGCAAGTGCCGGAACTGCGCCGCGCGGTGCAGGCCCAGGACTGGCCGGCAGGCGGGCAGGCGCTGGGGAAGATCCGCCGCACCGTTGGCTTCAACCTGCTCCTCGGCCTGTTGCTGATAGCCCTGGTAGCGGCACGCCCGAGCCTCTGAACCGGCGATGCGCCGGCAGCTATGCTGCCGGCCGCTCCTCAGAAGCGCACGACGTCGAGGCTGCCGTCGCTGCCGTTGGTGCCGTTCGCGCCGTCCTCTCCGCTGCGCCCCGCACGACCGGCATCCACCGAGTAGATCCAGCAACCGGTGGCGTTATCCGCCGCACCCGGTTTGCCGGCCTTGCCTCCAGCGCCGCCGACGCCGCCTTGCAGACGGGTTTGCAAGCGCTCCAGAGGAAAATCGCCCGGCACTTCCAGACGAATCCGACCGCCCGCCCCGCCCGGACCGCCGTCGCTTCCGGATTGGCCGTCGCCACCTTTCAGCGCGCTGCCCCAGAGGCAGCCGGAGGCCTTGCCGGAAGCCCCGTCCAGGCCATCGTAGCCTGGCGCGCCGACGCCACCGCGGGCGTCCAGCAGCAGGCTTTCCACCTCCACCGCCTGCAAGCGCAGGGTCAGGTCGCGGCCGTTACCGGCGCTTTGCCGGAAGGTGCCGGTCGCGCCGGGCGCGGAAATGATGCTGCCATCGGCCAGGCGGCCGCTGACGACTTCGATGCTGATTCGCTCTTCGCCCGGCGCCACGCCGATCCGGGCGTTCTTCGCCATGTGCAGTTCCTCGATGCGCAAGACGCTGACCTCCAGCGGAATCAGCAGGGCGGCATCCTCGCCGATCTCCACTCTGCGCAGGCGCAGCTCCTGGGCCCGCTTGGGCAGGCGCATCACCGAGTTCGCCTGAACCTTCACGGTTCCGCCGATACCCTGCTGGCGTGCCGTCGGCGCCTCGGCCGAAAACGCGGCGCCAGCCCAGGCCAGGGGAACGACCAGGAACAATCCGAGCATGGCCTTACGCATGATCGTCCTCCTTGTCCTGCGGCAACTCGCTGGCCGGGCTCAGCGCCGGCAACGCAAGCATGTGGAAGACCCCGAACAGCAAGACCTGGAGACGGTCCAGCCAGGGATGCGCACGCGCTTTCAGGCGTCGTCCGAGGACGAGAATCTCGATCAGGTGGATCAACAGGATCAGGCCGCCGGCTATCGACAACAGCCAGTTCAGCGGATAGGCGAACGGATGCAGCAGATTGACCAGCACCGCGCCCCAGAACACCAGGGTCACGAGCTTGCCCAGCCCGAGAAACGCTTTCATGGAACTCCCCCCAAGACATCGTGTGCGGGGGAACATACTCGCCAGCCCGCCGCGGCGCCAGCCATGAACGAAAACGGGGGCTTCGACGCCCCCGTTCTGCTCCGTGCCGCCAGCGTCATTCGCGCTTGATGAGGATTTCCACCCGGCGATTCTCGGCCCGCCCTTCGCGAGTCTTGTTGTCGGCGACCGGCTGGCTTTCGCCCAATCCCTGCACGCCGACGATGATGCTCGAAGGCACCCCGGCATCGATCAGATAGTTCGCCACGGCATTCGCGCGCCGTTCCGACAGCTTCTGGTTGTAGGCATCGGAACCGACGCTGTCGGTATGCCCGGTGATACTCAGGCGCGTACTGGCCGCCTCGCCTTTCAGGCGTTCGGCGATGCCGTTGAGCTTCTCGCTGTCGGCGGCGTCCACCTTCGACGAATCGAAGGCGAAGTGCAGGTCGCGCACGACAATGGTTTCTTCCTTGACGACAGGAGGCGGCGGCGCGACTTCCTCGACCGGCTGCGGAGGCGGCGGCGCGACCTGTTCGCCGGCACCGTGCACCCAGCAATAGGCGGCACCGACGCCACCGCCGATCAGGGCGCCCCAGCCAGCCCAGCTGCTGCTTTCGATCGCGCCCAGGCCGGCGCCGGTAACACCACCGACCGCCGCACAGGTCGGCCAGTCGCTTTTCTGCAACCCTGCGCAACCGGTCAGCAAGCCGCTGACCAGAATCAGGGGTAAAGCGGTCCTCGTGATGCTCATTGGAACTCTCCTCGTGGATCGGTTGTAACCGACAAATAGGGAGTAAAGACCCCAGCCGAAAAAAGCGCCAGCACTAGGCCATGCAGGCGCTTCAGGCTAGTCTTGGCGAATCCCAGGAGAGTGTTTTCCCATGAGCGAACCGATTTCTCCCCGCACCCCGCAGCAGGCCCTGGCCGCGTTGCTCGCCCGCTACGCGCCGAAGCGCTTGCTGCTGGTCGGCGCCAGCCGGCTGCCGGCGGTGGAGGCCTTCATCCACAACCATCCCCAGTGCCAACTGGCGCACAGCCCGGCGGCGGCATTGCCCGCCGAACTGGCCGGCCAGCGCTTCGACCTCGCGCTGTTCGTCGATTGCCTGGAACACCTGCCGCAGCGCACCGGTCTGCAGTTGCTCGCGGGCGTGCGCAACCTGAACGCCAGCCGGGTCGCCGTACTGGTCGACCTCGAGGCCAGCGACTGGCAGGAAACCGACTTCTTCGCCCTCGCCATGCAGAACAGCGAACGCTTCCAGCGCGAAGGCCAGACGCTGACCCTGTACACCTACGACCTGTACGAGTACAAGCAGGTCCCCGATTGGCTGAACGCCAAGTTCTGGGCCAACCCGGAAAACTTCGGCAAGTACTGGTGGTAACCATGACCCAACCCACCTGCCCCTGCGGCAGCGGCGACCCGCTCGACGATTGCTGCGGCCGCTATCACCAGGGACATCCCGCGCCCACCGCGGAAGCCCTGATGCGCTCGCGCTACAGCGCCTATGCTCTCGGACTGGTGGACTACCTGCGCGACACCACGCTGCCGGCGCAACAGGCCGGCCTCGATCTCGACGGCATCCGCGCCTGGAGCCACGGCAGCACCTGGCTCGGCCTGGAGGTGGAAAACCACGAGGTGCTCGGCGGCCAGCCGGAGCATGCGCGAGTCACCTTCGTCGCGCGCTGGCACGACGCCGAGGGGGAACATGCCCATCGCGAATGTTCCGGCTTCGTCCAGCGCAACGGTCGCTGGTACTTCCTCGATCCGACCGTGGCCCTGAAACTCGGCCGCAACGACCCCTGCCCCTGCGGCGCCGGCGGCAAGCTGAAGAAATGCTGCGGTCCGTGGATCACCTGATGCATTCGCTCGCCAGCTATATCCGCGCCATCCATGCCCTGCCCTCGCCAGTCTCGATAAGCGATGCGCAGGTCGAAGAGCAACAGCGCTGCGAGGACGGCGTCGAGATCCACAGCTGCGAAGCGCTCTACCGTTTCGACAACGGCGTGCGCCTGCGCCAGCACTGCGAGCGCGACCTCCTGCCAAGCAGCGGGGCCTGCGAGGAATGCTGGATCGGCTACGAAGTGCTGGATTCCGCCGGGCGGGAAATCAGCCCACGCTACAAGCACTTCGTCAACGCCTGCCAGGAACGCTTCTGGTTGCGCATGCACGCCTGAGATGCTGCGCCAGGCTGCGCGGTTTGGGCGTTGACGAGCGCTCGGGTAGAATGCGCAGCCTTTTCATCCGGGCCCCATCCCCATGCTGCTGACCGTGCTCTACATCATCGCCATCACCGCCGAAGCCATGACCGGCGCGCTGTCGGCCGGCCGGCGCAGCATGGACCTGTTCGGCGTGGTGCTGATCGCCTGCGTCACCGCCCTGGGCGGCGGCTCGGTACGCGACATGCTGCTGGGCCATTACCCGCTGACCTGGGTCCGTCACCCGGAATACCTGGCGCTGACCGCAGTCGCCGCGCTGGTCACGGTGTTCATCGCGCCGCTGATGCGCCACCTGCGCTCGCTGTTCCTGGTACTCGACGCGGTCGGCCTGGTGGCTTTCACCCTGATCGGCTGCCAGGTCAGCCTGGAAATGGGCCACAGCCTGCTGATCGCGGCGATCAGCGGGGTGATCACCGGGGTGTTCGGCGGCATTCTCCGCGACATCCTGTGCAACGACGTACCCTTGATCTTCCGCCGCGAACTCTATGCCAGCGTGTCCTTCGCCAGCGCCTGGTGCTACCTGATCTGCGTGGAGCTGGAACTGCCCTCCGAACAGGCGATGCTGATCACCCTGTTCAGCGGCTTCCTGTTCCGCCTGCTGGCCATCCGCTTCCACTGGGAAATGCCCAAGTTCGTCTACCAGGACGATTTCGACCACTGAAGCAAGCGCCTGCCCCTGGTCGACGCGTTCCTCCAACCCCTCGCCTGTCCCCGATGCCACGGCCCCGCGACGCGGTTATCCGCCCCACGCCCACGCTTGTCGCAGGCCGCTGCCCGCCTCAGTCCTGCAGGCGCAGGTGGCTGGTGTCCGGAGCCGGAGCCGCTGGCTCGGGGCGTGCCTGGCCCATGTCGCTACCGACCGGGGCGACGCTGAAGCGGCTCAGGTCGAGCTTCGGCGCCTCGGCTTCGGCCTTGGCGTCCTGTAGGTCGGCGCCGACCGGAGCAAGGCCGAAATCCGGCGCATCGACCTCGGCGAACGCCGCCATGTAGCCGTCCCGCGGCGCTACCTGCAAACGCCCGGAGGGCGCGCTGTCCCGCGCAGCGACGCGGGCCTGTGGGGCTTCCACGGCGGCCTGCTGCGCAGGCGGCGGCGCCATGACCACCTCCTCGATCTCCATCTCGGCGACCACGGCAATCGCTCCCGCTCGCTCCAGCACGCTGCGGTATTTTTCCGCGGAGGCGGCATCGAGGTTGTTCTTGATCACCACCCGGCGGCCGGAGAACAGCAGTTCGATACGCTGCGCGTCGGCCTGGAACAGCTTGGCCAGGTTGGCCTTGACCACCTCGGGCCGGGCGCCGGCGACCAACTGGCCGGAAAAGGCGATTTCAAAGCGGCTCATTGGCATCTCTCCGAGTGAAGGGCCGCTCGGCATGGCGGCCCTGGCGTTTCGTCGAACGATTGTACCCATCGACAGCCACGCGTGGAGTGACTGGGTCCGGCAAATTGGCCGGCGGGTCCGTTCAGGTTAGCCGAGCCGGTCACGCCAGCCGACGGGAAGACTTGCACGGGCGTACGCGCTTCTCCATGCTCCCCCGACTGCGCTACGGGAAACATATGGACACAGGCCTGTACCTGAAACATCTTTCCTCTATACAACAATAAGTTGCAGCACAATCACTGCTTGTTAAACTGGGGCGTCTCGGGGGGAATAGCATGAATTACCAGGCGCAAATGATAAGAATTATCAGCCTAATAATGGCGTGGGGAGTTCTCTCCAATCTCTCGGGCTGCAGCTGGATGACCGGCAGCTTCGAAGACCCCGACGTCAAGCTGCTGAAGGTGGAAGTGGTCAAGGCACGATTGCTGGAACAGGAGTTCGTGATGCGCTTCCGCATCGACAACCCCAACGATTTCAGCCTGCCGGTACGCGGCCTGCAGTACGCCGTGCAACTGAACGACATCCAGCTCGCAGAAGGCGAGTCCGGCCAGTGGTTCACGGTTCCCGCCCACGGCCACGAGGTATTCGACGTGCCGGTGCGAACCAATCTCTGGCGCCACATGAAATACATCGTCAAGCTCCTCGAGCGTCCCGAGGAGCCGATCCGCTACCGCCTGCAGGGCGAAGTGAAGACCGGACTGATGTTCGGCCGCAGCGTGCACCTGAGACGAAATGGCGAGATAATTCCCGGCGATTTCATCCCAGAATAGGTCCACCATGAGTCAGGAACCCCACGTACACGGCCCGAACTGCAACCACGACCACGATCATCATCACGATCATGGCCATGGTCATGTCCACGGTCCGCACTGCAACCACAGCCACGAGCCGGTGCGCAATCCGCTCAAGGCCGTAGGCCGCAACGATCCCTGCCCCTGCGGCAGCGAGAAGAAATTCAAGAAGTGCCACGGCGCCTGACCCTTCGCACGCGCCGGCATCCGAAGGCCCGCTGAGCAGCGGGCCTTTTCGTTGGCGCGCCACCAGCCCTGCCGGGGCGTCATGCGCGACAGCGGTTTGCATCGAACCTAGGTTCCTGGCGTAGAGTCTTCCGTTCGTAGCCCATCGACGAGCCGGAGACGCACCGATGATCGACCTGTACTACTGGACCACCCCGAACGGCCACAAGATTACTCTTTTCCTGGAAGAAACCGGCCTGCCCTACGCCATCCATCCGATCAACATCAGCCAGGGCGACCAGTTCCAGGCGGATTTCCTGAAGGTGTCGCCGAACAACAAGATTCCCGCCATCGTCGATCGCCAACCGGCCGACGGCGGCGCTCCCCTGCCGCTGTTCGAGTCCGGCGCCATCCTGCTCTATCTCGCGGAAAAGACCGGACGGTTCCTCGCCAAGGACCTGCGCGCGCGCCAGGAAACCCTGCAGTGGCTGTTCTGGCAGATGGGCGGGCTGGGGCCGATGGCCGGGCAGAACCACCATTTCAACCGCTTCGCCCCGGAGAAGATTCCCTACGCCATCGACCGTTACGTCAAGGAAACCGCGCGCCTGTACGGCGTTCTCGACCAGCGCCTGGCGGACCGCGCCTTCGTCGCCGGCGACGACTACAGCATCGCCGACATGGCCATCTATCCGTGGATCGTCCCACACCAGTGGCAGGAGCAGGATCTCGCCGACTTCCCGCACCTGCAGCGCTGGTTCGAGAGCATTCGCCAGCGTCCGGCGACGCAACGCGCCTATGCTTTGGTGGAGCGCATCAATCCGCCGAAGTAGCCAGTCTCGAGCCGGCCTGCGGACGTCCTCGCGGACGACCGCAGGCGGAGCTTGCGCAGCCCTGCGGTCCTCACTAACGTAGCGCCTCTCGACGCGACCACTCCCGCAGGAGCCCCCACCCCATGGCCTCGCCAGCCTTCATGCGTTTTCTTCCCCGTTGCGGCGCCGCCGCGGCCTTCGGCACCCTCCTGGGCCTGGCCGGTTGCCAGTCCTGGCTCGACGATCGCTACGCCGACAGCCTGCCGCCGACCTCCGGCGTACAACCGATCAAGGGCCTGGCGCAAAACGTATCGATCCGGCGCAACGCGCTGGGCATGCCACTGATCGAAACCGGCACCTTCCATGACGCGTTGTTCGCCCTGGGCTACGTACACGCCTCCGACCGCCTGAGCCAGATGGTCAGCCTGCGCCTGCTGGCCCAGGGACGGCTGGCCGAGATGGCCGGCCCCGGCGCGCTGGAGATCGACCGTTTCATGCGTACCGTGAACCTGCGCCAGGCCGCGGAGATCCAGTACAGGAACGCCTCGCCGCGCCTGCAACGCTTCTTCGAGGTCTACGCGCGCGGGGTCAACGCCTACCTGTATCGCTATCGCGACAAGCTGCCGATGGACCTGGCCCAGTCCGGCTACCGTCCGGAATACTGGAAGCCCGAGGACTCGGCCCTGGTCTTCGCCCTGCTCAACTTCGGCCTGGCGGTGAACCTACAGGAAGAAATCGCCTCGCTGACGCTCGCGCAGAAGGTCGGCAGCGACAAGCTGGCCTGGCTAACGCCGACCTATCCCGACGAAAACCTGCCGTTCGACGAGGCGGAAAAGCTCAAGGGCCTGCGCCTGGACGGGCAGGTTCCCGGCCTCGCGGGCGTCGAGGGCGCGGCGCGGCAGGTCGCAGCGCTGAGCATGCTCGGGGTCGCCGCCTCGAACAACTGGGCTATCGCGCCACAACGCAGCCGCAGCGGCAAGAGCCTGATGGCCAACGACACCCATCTGCCACTGAGCATGCCGTCGGTGTGGAACTACGTACAGATCCGCTCGCCCAAGTACCAGGCCGCGGGCGTTTCCATCGCCGGTCTGCCGGGCGTGGTGGCGGGCTTCAACGGCAAGCTGGCCTGGGGCATGACCATGGTCCTGGGCGACAACCAGGATCTCTACCTGGAACAGTTGCGACGCCAGGGCAACCGGCTCTATTACCTGGCCGACGGCAAGTGGCAGCCAACCCGCGAACGCCAGGAAACCTTCTTCATCAAGGGCCAGCGGCCGATCCGCGAGGTCATCCACGAAACCCGCCATGGCCCGCTGCTCAACAGCGCCCTGGGCGAACGCAAGAACATCCTCCAGCCGCTGCCGCTGAAGAGCGGCTACGGACTGGCCTACCGGAGCATCCAGCAGGAAGCCGACAAGACCCTGGACGGCTTCTTCGACCTGTCGCGGGCCAAGACCATCGAGCAGGCCTTCGACGCCACCCGCGAGATTCGCGCGATGCCGCTGAACATCGTGTTCGCCGACGAAAAGCACATCGGCTGGCAGGTCACCGGACGCTATCCGAACCGCAAGGAGGGTCGCGGCCTGCTGCCCTCCCCTGGCTGGGACGGCCGCTACGACTGGGATGGCTATGCCGACCCGATCCTCCACCCCTCCGACCAGGACCCGCAGCAGGGCTGGCTGGGTACCGCCAACCACCGCACCGTGCAACCCGGCTACGGCGCTCAGTTGTCCAACTCCTGGTACTACCCGGAGCGCGCCGAGCGCATCGCCCAGCTCGCCGGTGCCAGCAAGAGCCACGACACCCAGAGCATGATCCGCATGCAGTACGACCAGACCTCGCTGTTCGTCGCCAAGCTGCAAGCCATGTTCGACAATCCCGGCATGGCGGCGCCGCTGCGCCAGGCCATCGACGCCTTGCCGGAGGCGCAACGCAGCCGGGCGCGGGAGGCCTACGACCGGCTGATGGCGTTCGACGGCAAGCTGACAGCCAGCTCCAGCGACGCCGCGCTGTACGGCGCCTTCCTCCACGAGAGCGCCAGGCAGATATTCCTCGACGAGCTAGGACCGGAAGACGGTCCTGCCTGGAAAGCCTTCGTCGAGACCGCCAACCTCTCCTACTCGGCGCAAGCCGACCACCTGCTCGGGCGCGACGACAGTCCGTTCTGGGACGATACCCGCACTCCGCAGAAGGAGGACAAGCCGGCAATCCTCGCGCGCAGCCTCGCCGCCGCCGTGGAGTTCTGCGAACAGCGACTGGGGAGCGAGCGCAAGGCCTGGCAATGGGGCAAGCTGCACACCTACGAATGGCGGAGCGACAGCTCGAAAATGGCCCCCTACCTGGGCGCCGGCGAGCGCGCCGGACTCGGCGCGATCAAGGGCTATCTCGATCGCGGGCCCTATCCGGCCGGCGGCGACCACACCACGCTGGACGTATCGGCCTACGGCTGGGGCCAGGACTTCGACACTTGGCTGATCCCGGCGATGCGGCTAATCGTCGACTTCGGCCAGAGCGAACCGATGATCGGCGTGAACAGCAGCGGCCAATCCGGCAATCCGGCCAGCCCGCACTACGCCGACGGTATCGACGCCTGGCTCAAGGGGCGCTACGTCAGCTTCCCGTTCCAGCCACAGAACCTCGATCGCGTTTACGGCAACAAGCGGCTGACGCTCACTCCCGCTCGCTGAACGGACGGCGCGGAACTTTCCTCCGCGCCGTGGCTCTGAACAGCCGACTTACTCCATGATCATCTTCAGGGCGTCCTTCCGGACGCCCTTCTTTTATCCCCCTCCCGGAAAGCCTCCGTTTTCTCGAAAGCCCGGGCACGGGATCGAACTGATCTCACTCCTCTCCGGCCTCTTCCACGGGCGCCACCAGCGCCCGGTCCAGCCAGTCCGTCGGCAGGCTCTTGCTGGCACGGGCACCGAGCAGCTTGAGTTGCTCGCTGCGACTGATCAGGTTGCCACGTCCCTCGGTGAGCTTGTTGCGCGCCGCGGCATAGGCCTTGTCCAGTTGCTGCAGGCGCGAACCGACCTCATCGAGGTCCTGGACGAAGAGCACGAACTTGTCATACAGCGAACCGGCACGTTCGGCGATTTCCCGCGCATTCTGGTTCTGCCGCTCCTGGCGCCAGAGGCTGTCGATTACCCGCAGGGTGGCCAGCAGGGTGGTCGGGCTGACTATCACGATATTCTGCGCGAAGGCGTCCTGGAACAGGTTCGGCTCGGCCTGCAGGGCCGTCGAGAAAGCCGCCTCGATCGGCATGAACAGCAGGACGAAGTCGAGGCTGTGCAACCCTTCCAGGCGTCGATAGTCCTTGCCGGAGAGGCCTTTCACATGGTTGCGCAACGACGTTACGTGCTGCTTCAGCGCCTGCTGGCGCAACAGATCGTCGTCAGCGGCGATGTATTGCTGGTAGGCCGTGAGACTGACCTTGGCATCCACCACCACCTGCTTGTCGCCGGGCAGGCGGATCAGCACGTCCGGCTGGAAGCGTTCGCCCTCGGCGCCCTTCAGGCTGACCTGGGTCTCGTATTCCCGGCCTTTTTCCAGGCCCGCATGCTCGAGCACCCGCTCCAGCACCAGTTCGCCCCAGTTGCCCTGGGTCTTCTGGCCCTTGAGCGCGCGGGTCAGGTTGGTCGCTTCCTCGCCCAGGCGCAGGTTGAGCTGCTGCAGACGCTCCAGTTCCTTGCTCAGGGAGAAACGCTCGCGCGCTTCCTGCTGGTAGCTTTCCTCCACCCGCTTCTCGAACGCCTGGATGCGCTCCTTGAGCGGATCGAGCATCTGCCCCAGGCGCTGCTGACTGGTTTCGGCGAAACGCTGTTCGCGTTCGTCGAAGATCTTTCCCGCCAGTTCGGCGAACTGTGCCCGCAACTCGTCGCGGGCCGACTGCAGGTCGGTCAGGCGCTGCTGGTGGCTTTCCTGCTGCTCGCGCAGTTCCGCAGCCAGCGCAGCCCGTTCGGAAGCCAGGCGACGCACTTCCTCTTCCCGGCCCTGGCGCTCGCTGGCCCAACGTGCCTCCGCCTGGGACGCCCGTTGCCGCTCCTCCCCCATCAACTCGGCTTCCCGACGCAGCGCGGCGACCTCACCGGAGAGCCTGGCATGGCGCTCGCCGAGTTGCTGGTAAGCCTCCCTGCTGGTCTCCAACTGCGCATTCAGCCCGTCCTGGGCCAGTTGCGCGGTCGCCAGTCGCTCGCCGAGCAAGGCTATCTCGCGCTCCGCCAGGCTGGCCCTTCTCTGTAGCTGCCATGCCAGGCCGGCCAGGGGAATCGCGGCAGCCAGCAGGCCAAGCAACAGGTTCGGTAGATCGACGGGCATGGGGCACTCCAGCGGAAAACGACGCAACACCCGCCTGGCAGGCGCGCGTGCAGCGGATTCTAGGTTCTTGGGAAAAGACCGTCGAGCGAATAGCGCCGCGCCGAACGAGCACTCCGCTTCCGAGCTGTGCATAACCCCATGCGCAGGACATTTCAGATACTTCCGTAACGGAAGCCATCGCCCTGCGCCCTTCGCCGCCGGGATATTTCTGCTTCCACGGCATTTTTGTCGCGGCTACAGGGCTTGCCTTGGAGCGTGCGATGTGCTGTCGAGCAAGCGCTTGGGAAATCCACAGATCCTGTGGATAACCCAGTGGAAAAGCCCCTAAAAAACTGCCGAACCCCCGATGGAGTGGGGCTATGGGACAGATTGACGATTTTTTCACCAACTATTTTTATCGTTATTTTTCAATAAGTTACGTTTCAAACATGAAAAATCAAGCGTTTAGAGCCTAACGCTCTCAACCCTTGACAAGCTGCTTTCCATTTGTGCACAAATTTTCGCCGAAGCCTCTTGCCGCCCCATTGCAGGGCAATGCCGTTCGAAATCCTCAGCCACTCTTTCCCTCGGGGCATGTAGGCCAGCCCTGCCCAACAGGCAGGTGGCGGCCTTCAGACGGTGCCCCCGGATCGCTGGCAACCGTGCCCCCCTCCACTCACGCCGGATGCGGCAACTTTCCGTCCACCAGGAACAGCTCCCAGGAGAAGATTTTCGGCGACCCCGGCACATGCGCCGGCTTGAAGGCCACGTAACCGGCCGTGGTTTCGCACAGCCAGGGCGTCAGGTTGCGAGGACGCTTTTCGGTGAAGGCCGCGGGCGTGAACAGGGCGACATTGCAGCCGCGCTCCGGGCAACGCGCCGAACGGTATTCGAATGCCTGCACCCCGGCGCTGCGCATGGCACTTCCCAGTTCCTGGGGAGCGCGGTAGTCGGCGATGTCGGTCAGCGCAGCCTCGTGATCGGAGAAAGGCGGCGCCTGCAGACGGATTCCCCGCTCCACCTTCCAGCCCGCCTCGAACGAAGCGTGCTCGGACAGAATCCTCCCGCTCGGTGGCGGCACCGCCATGCCACTCCACAGGACACAACGGTAATACGCGCTTTCGGCCATGGCCGTTTCCAGCTTCAACGCGGCGTAGAACAGGCTTGGCTCGTGACGACGGCCAAACCGCGACCCCCAACGCAAGGGCGGATAACGGAACGGGGTCTTCAACAGGTAATGCAATGGCTCGGCATCCGCCGGCACCGGCGGCTTGCTCGACTCGAGCAGTTCCTCGAGCAACGCCTGTTCTTCCAGGGTGTCGACCAATTGCAGGGTCGCCACCTGCTCCTGGCTCTCCACCAACCGCACCAGCCGCCCCTGGAGCGGTCGGACATGCCGCTCACCCTTGCACTGTCGCCAGATCTCGCTCACCTTCCGCCCCTCGCTTCCTGTGGTGTCGGATGCCAGCGTAGCGGCACCGCAGTCTCCATTCAGCCAGGCGTGTCGCCTCTGGCTGCCAGCCTTTTCCGTGACAGGCGTAGGCCCCCGTACAGGCGCGCCGGGCATCAGACCTTGCCGCGGATCGCATCGAGGTATTCCAGCACATGAACCAGGCCCTGCACCTGTCCCATCAGTGCCAGCGGCTCGCCCGCCAGGTGATGGTTGGGAGTGCGCAGGAAGTGGCGCATGTCCTCCTGCTGCCCGCCGAACAGGGCATACAGTGCGCGATAGACCCGCACCAGCAGCAGAGCCAGCTCGCCGGTCTTGCTGTCCACCCGCAGGCCCTGGGTCTTCCAGCGGCTGATGGCGCTGCGATCGACGCCGACGATGCCGGCCAGTTCGAGCTGCGTCAGCCCCAATTGCTCGCGCGCGGCCAGGACGGCCTTGGCCAGGACAGCATCGGCGCTGGGACGTTCCTTGATGAGAGCGCTCATGACGACCTCCTCATGTGTGTTTACAACAAACTATCATTATTTTGCTGAAAACACACCTTGATTCGGTCGAACCTAGAGAACCACGCGCAAGCATTGACCGGCGTGATAGAGAGAAAAACCCATCTCGTAGGCGCAACTGCGCAGCCTGGCCGCGGGGACGGGCTTCATGTCACTGAACGGCAACGGCAATGTCGCTCGCTCGCCGCTCAGCAGGTAGTCGGCGAACGCCTTGCCCACTACCGTACCGGTGGTCACGCCGCGTCCGTTGTAGCCGGTCACCGCCAGCAAGCCTTGCGCAGGCTCGAACAGGCGCATCAGATGATCGGGGGTGAAGGCGATGCAACCCGTCCAGCTGTACTCCCAGTTGACCTGGCCCAGGTCGGGAAAGTAATGGCTCTGGATTCGATCGGCCCATTGCCGCAGGAACCAGGCGGGCTTGTTCGCGCCATTGCCGAGGCTTCCCAGCAACAGGCGGCCCTGGGCATCGCGACGGATGCTGCTGAGCACCGTCCTGGTGTCCCAGGAACCCTGGCCGTGAGGCAGGATGCGCTCGGCCGCGGCGCCGTGCAGCGGCGCCGAAGCCACCTGGTAGTAGTAGCCGGGAAAGAAGTGCCGCCTCAGGTTGGTCCACTCGCCCTCGGTATAGGCGTTGGAGGCGATCACCACCTGTTCCGCCAATACCGCCCCCGCGGCGCTGCGCACCGCCCACAGCGCGCCCTGCCGCTCCAGGGCGAGCACCGGCGAGCGCTGGTACAGTTGCCCGCCACGCTGTACGACGGCAGTGGCCAGTCCGCGCGAATAGGCCATGGGATTGAGAGTGCCGGCGCGTCGGTCGAGCAACGCCGCGCTGATTCGCCGGGTGCCGCAGGCCTCGTGGCAAGCCGCGCCGGTCAGCAACTCCAGCGGAGCGCCGCGGCGCGTCCACTGCGCGTGACGGCGTTGCAGATCGGCCACGCCGCTGGCGTTGTGCGACATGTGTAGGGTGCCCTCGCGGCGCAACTGGCAATCGATGCCGAGGCGTTCGATGGTCTCCATCACCAGCGCCGGCGCCCGCCCCAGCACGGCGTTGAGCTTTTCTCCCTGCTCGGCGCCGAGGGTGGCGACCACCTCGTCCGGGGGAATCCAGGTGCCGGCGTTGATCAATCCGACATTACGTCCCGACCCGCCGTGGCCGACCTCGTACGCTTCCAGCACGCACACCGAACGGCCCGCCTCCAGCAGGTGGAGCGCCGCCGAAAGCCCGGTGAAACCGGCGCCGATCACACATACGTCGGCGCACTGCTCGCCGTTCAGGCTCGCCGCTCCGGACAGGCGAGGCGTAACCACTTCCCACAGACACCGTTGCTGCAAACCGCCCATGCGCGACTCCGCTGCCAGCCTCATTGCCATGCGGCGGGAGCCCGCCGCGCCCCGTTCAATCGAAGGTGATGCCCTGTGCCAGCGGCAGCTCGCGGGAATAGTTGACGGTGTTGGTCTGCCGTCGCATGTAGGCCTTCCAGGCGTCCGAGCCGGACTCGCGACCGCCGCCGGTCTCTTTCTCGCCGCCGAACGCCCCGCCGATTTCCGCCCCGCTGGTGCCGATGTTGACGTTGGCGATCCCGCAGTCACTGCCCGCCGCGCCCTGGAACAGTTCCGCCTCGCGCAGGTCGGTGGTGAAGATGCACGACGACAGTCCCTGGGGAACCTCGTTGTTCAGGCGCAGGGCCTCGTCGAAATCGCGGTAGCCGACCACGTACAGGATCGGTGCGAAGGTCTCCGTGCGCACCACTTCGGTCTGTCCCGGCATCTCGACGATGGCCGGCGACACGTAGTAGGCATCCGGATAGCGCTCCTGCAATTGCCGCTCGCCGCCGAACACCCGTCCCCCCTGCTCGCGGGCTCGCGCCAGGGCGTCCTGCATGGCCAGGTAGCTGCGTTCGTCGATCAGCGGCCCGACCAGGTTGCCCTCCAGCGGATGACCGATACGGACCCTGGAATAGGCTGCCTTGAGGCGCTCGACTATCTCGTCCTTCACCGACTCATGGGCAATCAACCGGCGCAAGGTGGTGCAGCGCTGCCCGGCGGTGCCCACCGCGCCGAACAGGATGCCGCGCACCGCCAGGTCGAGGTCGGCGCTTGGCGCCAGGATCATCGCGTTGTTGCCGCCCAGTTCGAGGATGCAGCGAGCGAAACGCGCCGCCACCCGCGGCGCCACTTCGCGCCCCATGCGAGTGCTGCCGGTGGCGCTGACCAGGGCGACGCGACGGTCGTCCACCAGCGCTTCGCCGGCCTCGCGGTCGCCGATCAGCAATTGGCTCAGGTGCGCCGGCGCATCGCCGCCGAAGGCCCGCGCGGCACGCTCGAACAGTGCCTGGCAGGCCAGTGCGGTGAGGGGGGTCTTCTCCGAAGGCTTCCAGACCACGGAATTACCGCAGACCAGCGCCAGCGCGGTATTCCACGACCACACCGCGACTGGGAAGTTGAACGCGCTGATCACGCCTACCACGCCCAGCGGGTGCCAGGTCTCGCGCATGTGGTGGCCGGGACGCTCGGATGCGATGGTAAGACCGTACAACTGGCGCGAGAGGCCCACCGCGAAGTCGCAGATATCGATCATTTCCTGGACTTCGCCGAGGCCTTCCTGGGTGATCTTGCCCGCCTCCCAGGACACCAGTTCGCCGAGTTCGGCCTTGTGCCGACGCAATTCCTCGCCGAACAGCCGCACCAGTTCACCACGGCGCGGCGCCGGCACCTGGCGCCAGGCGCGGAACGCCTGTTCGGCGCGCTCGACCTTGGCGGCAACGGCGGCGCGCCCCTCCAGTCGCACCGCAGCCAGGCGACTGCCGTCGATGGGGGTATGCACGGCAAGCTCGCCATCGCGAAAAGCATTGGGGTCGAGGCCGAGACTGCGCAGCAATCCGTCGATCATGTGAGGTTCTCCTGGCTGTTCGTTTCCGCTCGTTTTAGTCGGTTTGCCCGGTAGCGACAAACGACCTTTATTCGCCACGTCATTCCGAGTTTTCATACTGGCTCCGAGCTGTCGCGATCCGCCGTCTTTCCCGTACCATGCACGCCTTCGCCGGCCAGCCCTCGCCTACCCGACATGGACAAGAAAAAGCTGTTGCGCCTGATCACGGAAAAGCTCGCCGCGGACCTGGAAGTCGCCGTCCGCGCCGCGCAGACCGCCCATGAGACGGCAACCCACGAAGAGAACGTCGCCGAGAACAAGTACGACACCCTCGGCCTGGAGGCGGCCTACCTGGCCGCCGGGCAGTCGCGCCGGGTCGAGGAGATCCGCCAGGCGCTGGGCCTGTACCGCAATCTGGTGCTGCGCGATTTCGACGAGGAACAGGGCATCCAGCTCACCGCGCTGGTCACCCTGCTGAACGCCGACGGCAGCCGGCGAACAGTGTTCCTCGGCCCCGAGGCGGCCGGGCTGAAGATCGATTGCGAAGGTCGCGAGGTGTTGGTCATCACGCCTCGCTCGCCACTGGGTCAGAGCCTGGTCGGCAGGCACCCAGGCGACGAGACCGGGGCGAAGGACTCCCCCCTTGCGGTGGAAATCCTCGCCGTCGACTGAGGCTACTGCTGCGGCGCACCGCAGGCGCCGCAGAACTTCGCGCCCGCCGCGAGATCGGCGCTGCAGGCGATACAGCGCAGCGGCGCCAGGGCGCCGCCGCAGCCCTGGCAGAATCGTGCCGTCGCCGCATTCGCGGTGCGGCAGGCGGGACAGGCCATTCCCACCGCGACTGGCGCCGGCGGATAGCCGCCCTGACCGCGGTGATGACCGCCGCCGTGATGACCACCGCCCTGTCCATGATGACGCCCACCCATCAACAACCGTTCGAAGAACCCCATGGCACAACCCTCTCGTCTGGATCTGACGGCTTCCAGTGAAAAGGCTGTAGCCACTACAGGGTCAATGGCGCGGAAACATCGGGAAACTCAAGTCCGCTTCACCACAGCGGCAACGCGTAGCTGACGATCAGCCGGGTCTCGTCGATGTCGTTGCCGAAATCGCTGCGGAAGGTGCCGTTGCGCAACTTGATCCCCAGGTTCTTCAACGGCCCCGATTGCACCAGGTAGGCGATATCGGTGTCCCGCTCCCATTCCTTGCCGCGCCCACCGCCGTCCAGAAGGTCGATGTGTTCGCCACGCAGGTAGCGGCTCATGAATGTCAGGCCGGGCAGGCCGATGGCGGCGAAGTCGTAGTCGTAGCGCAACTGCCAGGAGCGCTCGTCCTTGTTGGCGAAATCGCCGATCTGCACGAAGTTGACCAGATACGGATCGGTCCCGCCCAGGTAGGCGAAGCCGCTATCGCCGGACATGCGCTGGTAGCCGAGGCCGAAGGCGTGGCCGCCCAGGCGATAGGTGAACAGCGCATTCAGCGCGCGATTGTCGACGCGGCTGCCGCCCTCGTCGGTGGAACGCGCCCAGCGGATGTCGGACTTCAGCGACTGGTCATCGGCGAGCGGCAAGAGGTGCTGCACGCCGAGATAATGCTGGCGGTAGAAATCCTCCAGGTTGGCGTAGTGGTAGCTGCTGCTCAGGCGCTCGCTCCAGCGGTAGGTACCGCCGGCGAAGTCGAAGCGGTCGCTGCCGGGGTGCCGGCCCGCCAGTACGTTGCGCTTGTTGCCGCGGGTGATGCCGAGGTCTTCGGCGTTGGTCGAGTCGCGCTGCTTGACCTGGCGCAACTGGCCGAACTGCAGCGCCAGCCCGTCGATCTCGTTCACTTCCAGCAGTCCGCCCTGGAAGGTTTGCGGGTGCAGGCGCGTGTCGTTGAACTGCACCACCGGCAGCCTGGGCATCAGGCTGCCGATCTTCAGCGTACTGTGCGAGACCCGTAGCTTGGCGGTCAGGCCCAGGCTGGAATAGTCGTGGGCGGCGCGCCGGTCGCTCGTCGAATACGGCAACAGACCGCTACCGGATCGCTCTGGCGAGGAGTCCAGCCTGACACCCAGCAGGCCCAGCGCATCGACACCCAAGCCGAAGAGCCCCTCGGTGTAGCCGGACTCGTAGCGCAACAGGAAACCCTGCGCCCACTCCTCCGAATAGGACTGGCTGGCGCCGGGCTGGCGATAGTCGCGATTGAAATAGAAATTGCGCAGTTCGAGGCCGGCCTTGCCGTCGGCGAAAAACTCCGCCTGGGCGAACGACGGCAGCAACGCCAGCCCCGCGGCCAGCATCGGAACGGGAAGAATTTTCATTGTTGTTGTCTCTTCGTCGTCAGTGGATAGACACGGCGCCGCGGCCACTCCCTGCCGCGACCGCCGTGGCGGAGCGGATCAGACCCCGGCGAGCATGCCCTCCAGGCGTTGACGCACCAGTTGGCGCGCCTGCTCGACGATGTCCCTGAGCAACTCGGCGCAGGCCGGTTCGTCGTCGATCAGGCCCTGGACCATGCCGGCCGACCAGATCCCCAGGTCGGTATCGCCCTGCTGGTACACCTGGCGACCGCGCTGGCCGCTGACCAGCGCGGCGATATCGGCGTAGCCGGCGCCGCCGCGTGCCTCGATCGCCAGTACTTCCTGGCTGATCGCGTTGCGCGCCACCCGCGCGGTATTGCGCAGGGAACGCATGATCAGGTCGGTGGAACGCTCGTCGGCCGCACGGATCGCCGCCTTCACCGCAGGGTGTATCGGACATTCGCGAGTGGCCAGGAAGCGCGTGCCCATGTTGATCGCGTCGGCACCCAGCGCCAGCGCCGCGACCAGGCCACGTCCATCGGCGAAACCGCCGGAGGCGATGATCGGCACGCGTAGCCGGTTGGCCGCGGCCGGCAGCAACACCAGGCCGGGGATGTCGTCCTCGCCCGGGTGGCCGGCACACTCGAAGCCGTCGATGGAGACGGCGTCCACGCCCAGTCGCTCGGCCTTGAGCGCATGGCGCACGGCGGTGCACTTGTGGATCACCTTGACGCCGTGTCGACGGAATTCGGCGATGTGCTCGCCGGGGTCGTTGCCGGCGGTTTCGACGACGCGGATTCCCGCCTCGATGATGGCTGCGCGATATTCGGCATAGGGCACCGGCTTCTGCGTCGGCAGCAAGGTCAGGTTGACCCCGAACGGCCGATCGGTCAGCTCGCGGCAGCGGGCAATCTCCGCAGCCAGTGCCTCCGGGCTCGGCTGGGTCAACGCCGACAGCGTCGCCAGGCCACCGGCGTTGGCCACCGCCGCAGCCATCTCGGCACGGCCGACCCACTGCATGCCGCCCTGCATGATCGGGTGTTCGACGCCGAAGGTCTCGGTGAAACGGGTCCTGAACACGCCCATGGATTGCCTCCTCGGTCAGATCGGGTCCCAGGAGAACACGCCCGGGCTGCGCGCCAGATCCATGAAGCTGCCGCGCAACGCCGGCATGCCGTGCTCGGCGATGCTCTCCGGGGTCCAGCCGCGCTCGCTATGCACACTGCGCAGCGGCCGGCTCTGGCTCATCAGGAAGAGTTCGTGGTGACGCGCGGCGAACACCTGGCCGGTGACCTCGCGGGCGGCGTCGGACGCCAGGTAGACGGCCAGCGGCGCGTTCTTCTCGGGGGTCATGCGCTGCAGCTTGTCGACGCGGGCCTTCTGCTCCGGGGTTTCGGCCGGGATCGAGTCGGTCATCCGGCTCCAGGCGAACGGCGCGATGCAATTCGAACGCACGTTGTAGCGCTGCATGTCGAGGGCGATGGATTTGCTCAAGGCGACGATGCCCAGCTTGGCCGCGGAATAATTGGCCTGGCCGAAGTTGCCGATCAGCCCGGAAGTGCTGGTCATGTGTACGAAGGCGCCGGCCTGCTGGGTACGGAAGCGTTCGGCGGCGGCCCGGCTGACGAAGAAGCTGCCGTTGAGATGGACATTGATCACCGACAGCCAGTCGTCGGCGCTCATCTTGTGGAAGATCGCATCGCGCAGGATGCCAGCGTTGTTCACCACGATATCCAGACGCCCGAAACCGTCCATGGCGCATTCGACGATACGCCGCGCGCTGTCCCAGTCGGCGACGCTGTCGGTGTTGATCAGACCTTCGCCGCCTCGCTGGCGGATCAGGCCAAGGGTCTCTTCGGCCGGCGAGGCCGACCCGCCCTCGCCCTGTAGCGATACGCCGATATCGTTGATCACCACCCGTGCCCCGGAATCGGCCAGGGCCAGGGCGATCTCGCGGCCGATGCCGCCGCCCGCGCCGGTAACGATCGCGACCTTGCCTTCATTGAGTCTGCTGCTCATGGGTAATCCTCTTCGTCCCGTGGATGTCGTTCGGTTGCGCTCAGCCCGGCAGGCCGAGGACGCTCTTGGCCAGGATGTTGCGCTGGATTTCGTTGCTGCCGCCGTAGATGGTGGTCGGCCGCGACTGGATGAAGATCCCCGCCGGATGCAGCTCGGGGTCTTCGGCGAAGGGCTGTAGCAGGGCCGAGTCCTCCCCGGCGACCTCCAGGCCCAGCTCGCTGATGCGCTGGAACAGTTCGGACTGGAATATCTTCAGCATGGATACCTCCGGGCCGAGGCTCTCCCCACGCCGCAGGCGTTCGGCGAAACGCTCGTAGAGCGCCTTGTGGCTGTCCAGGTCCATGCTCAGCGCGGCGAAGCGGCGCGCGAACAGAGGGTCGTGCCACAGTCCCAGGTGCCGGGCCAGACGCTCCAGGCGCTGGAGGGCGAAGGTGGACTGCTTGGGCGAACCGAGGAAGATCCGCTCGAAACCGAGCAGCGCCTTGGCCATGCTCCAGCCCTGGTTGATTTCGCCGACCAGGCTGTCGTAGGGCACCCGCACGTCGTTGAAAAACACTTCGCAGAACTCGCCGTGCAGCTCCAGGTTGAGGATCGGCCGCACCTCGATGCCCGGGCTGTCCATCGGCACCAGCAGGAAGCTGATGCCGTGCTGCGCCTTGGCGCTGCGCTCGGTGCGGACCAGCAGGAAGATCCAGTTGGCCTCCGAGCCCATGGTGGTCCAGGTCTTCTGTCCGTTGATCACCCACTCGCCGTTTTCCAGGCGCGCCTCGGTGCGCAGGCTGGCCAGGTCGGAGCCGGCGTTGGGCTCGCTGTAGCCCTGGCACCAGATGTCTTCGCCGCTGAGAATGCGCGGCAGGAAGCGCGCCCGTTGCGCCTCGTCGCCATAGCGGATCAACAATGGGCCGAGCATGGTCACGCCGCTGTCGGGCAGGCGCGCGCAGCCGTACTCCTCCATTTCCTCCATCATGATCAGTTGCTTGCCGGCGCTCAGCCCCATGCCGCCGTACTCCCTGGGCCAGCCGGGACACAGCCAGCCCTGGCGCGACAACAGCAGGTACCACTCGCGGGTTTCCTCGCGCCCCAGGCGACGGGGCGGATTGCGGATGCGCTGCGGATAGTTGGCGGCGATCCACTCACGGACCATCAGGCGAAAGGCGTTGTCGTCGAGACTGTCGTAGTCGGTCATCTCAGTTTCCTCTGAATACGGGGGGACGCTTGGCGAGAAAGGCCGCCTTGCCCTCGGCGTGGTCGGCGCTGAGAAACAACTGGCTCTGCAACTCGCCCTCCCGCTCCAGCAATAGGTCAAGGCCCTCGGCGAGCAACGCCTTGGTCATCGCCAGGGGCAACGGCGCCTGCTGCTCCACCCGCCCGGCCAGTTCCAGCGCCATCGCCAAGGCGCCGCCAGCGGCGCAGAGGCGGTCGGCCAGGCCGATGCGCAGTGCCTCCTCGGCCTCTACCACCTGGCCGAACATCAGGATCTGCCGTGCCCGCCCCCAACCGATGCGCGCCGGCAAGGTATGCAACTGGCCAAGGTCGGCGAGCAACCCGACCTTGCCGAAGCCGGCGGCGAAGCGGGCGCCGGCGCCGCAAACGATGCTGTCGCAGGCCAGCGCCACGGACAGCCCGGCCCCCACCGCCCAGCCCTCGACCGCGGCGATCAGCGGCTTGCCCATGCGCACCATCTGCCGCACCAGCCGCGCGTTGTCCTGCATTCGCGCCCTGCCGGCGGCCAACTCGGTCACCCGCATGTCGCCCAGGTCGCCGCCGGCGCAGAACACCTCTTCGCCACCGGTCAGCAGCACGCTGCGAATCGATGGGTCGCATTCGGCCGCCTCCAGGGCCCGCAGCAATTCCATGCGCAGCGCCGGCGACAGTGCGTTGCGCCGGGCCGGGTTGTCGAAGCGCAGCAGGCGCACCGTGCCGCGCGTTTCCTGCAACAAACCGCTCATCAGGCCACCTCCCGCTGTAGCAGCGCGGCGTAGCGCGCCTTGTGGAACGCCAGCGAGCCGTGGGCATTGAGCAGTACCATGGCGCGGCGCAGGAACAGGCCGATGTCCGCCTCGTCGGTGTAGCCGATGCCGCCGTGCAACTGGATGGCCTGACGGGTCACCAGCAGAGCCGCTTCCGAGGCCCGTACCCGTGCGCTGGAGACCTGCCGCTGGCGCTCGCTTTCCGACGCCCCGGCATCGATCGCGGCGGCGGCCTGCTCGACCATGGCGCGCGACAGTTCGATCTGGATCCTCAGGTCGACCATGCGGTGCTGCAGCGCCTGGAAACTGCCGATCTCGCGGCCGAACTGGCGACGTACCTTGAGGTACTCCAGGGTTCGCTCGAAGGCGCCATCCATCAGTCCGACCAGATAGGCCGCGCAGGCCAGCCCTGCCTCGTCCAGAACCTGTTCCGTTACCTCGCCGGACAACCACCGTGCCGGCGCATCGCGGAAACGCAGGCGCGCCAGGTGAGCGCCATCCTGGGTCGCCTCGCAGAGCAGTTCCACGCCATCGGCATCGCGCTCGACCAGCGCCAGGCCCTGCTCGCAGGCCACCAGCCAGGCATCGGCGGCACCAGCCAGATGTACGTGAGCGACTTCGCCGTGCAACCGCCCTTCCTGCATACGAGGGCGTCGCCGCCCATCGCGGTAGGCGATGCCCACCGGCAGGACCAGCCGCTCAGCGGCCAGCAACGCAACGCGCTCGTCTTCCGGCAGCAGCGGCGCCACCAGCCCGGCCTCGATCAGCGGCTCGGGCAGCAGGCCGCGCCCCAGCGCCTCCAGCAACGCCGCGTATTCGCTCATGCCCAGGCCGCTGCCGCCCAACGCTTCATCCAGGCGCAGCGCCGGCCAGCCCATGGCGCAGACCTCGCGCCAGGCCTGGCGGTCCACCCCGCTACCGGTGAAACGACCGCGGCGCACGCGGGTCAGGTCGCCGTCGCGCGGCACCAGCGAAGCCGCGCTGTCGCGGATCATCCGCAGACGCTGCTCGCGCTCGCCGGCCCACTCGTCTTGCTCACTCATCTGTTCGCCCTCCTGTCGATACGCCGTCCGCCCGTCCGTCATCTGCACGGGCGGCGCCGGCTTGTCCGCGCGGAGCGACCGCGCAGGCCGTGGTCCGGACGCGCGACGGATGGCTCCGCTGCCGTGCCGCCGGAACTCCGCTACGGCTTAGCCGCGCGGTACCTGAAGCTGCCCGAGGCCATGGCGATGACCTCGCCGTCCTCGTTGCAGATTTCCGCCGTGCAGAAGCAGATCGTGCGGGTCCGTCGCACCACCCTGCCAACCGCACGAAGCTCGCCGCGGGCGCTACCCATGAAGTGGGTAGCCATGTCGATGGTCACCATCGAGCAGTCCGGCAGGCAGGCACGGATCGCCTGGGCCATGGCGGCGTCCAGCACCGACATCAACACCCCGCCGTGGAACTGTTGCAGGTAGTTCATCAGTTCCGGGCGATGCCCCAGGCGCACCCGCGCCATCCCGTCGGCATCGGTCCAGCGCTCGAGGCCGATGAACTCCTGGAAGCTGGCGGGCCGCTGCTCCGCCGCTGGCTGTCGTGGAAAAGAACTCATGGATGTGCACTCCTTCCGCAGGATCAGGCCTTGGCCGCGCGCCGCTCGGCGGTATCCACGGCACTGCCCGGCGCTTGCCGTCGGGAAGCGCTCTCGGCATCGCGGGACTCGCGGTTCGGGTCGTAGAGCCGGTCCGCAATGAACAGCACCGGGATCAGTCCGGTGAGCACGTAGGTGATGCCCATCACCAGGAAACCCGCGCCGATCGACACGTGGGTGGCCAGCAGGCCGATGCCGGCGGGCGCCACCGCCGCGCCGATACGACCCAGGTTGTAGGCGGTGCCCACCGCCGAGCCGCGGACGCGGGTGGAGAAGCTCTCGGTCATGTAGGTGGCCAGCACCCCGACCGGAACGCCGTAGATGAAGCCGAAGGTGATGAGGATCCAGAGGATGTTGGAGGGCGAGTGGTAGAACACGATCAACGGCATGAAGGCGGCGCTGCCGATGGCCCCGGCGGCGAAGGTCAGGCGCCGGCCGAAGAGATCGGCGCAGACACCGGCGGCGACCTTGCCGAGGATCATCGCGCTGTAGGTGCCGACCATGTAGCCGGTCATCGACTTGAAGTTCATCCCCAACTCGCTCTCCAGGTAGGACGGCATCCAGTTGTTGGTGCCGTAGTAGCCGAACAGCAGGAAGCAGGAGGTGAGGCTCCAGAGCAGGAACATGCCGCGCGTTTCCGGATCGCCCAGCATCCGTCCCAGCGGGCCGGCGCCGCCAGCCTCGGCGTGGCTCTGCGGAGCCGCGCCGGGACGCTGGCGCCCGGCCTGGGCCGCGAGCCAGGACGGCGACTCCGGCACCCAGGGCCGCAGGGCCAGGCAGACCAGCGCCGGCGCCACGGCGGTGAAGAACAAGGTGCGCCAGCCGAACTCGGGGATGATCTGCCCCGCCAGCAGGGTCGCCACCAGGTAGCCCACGGTCCAGCCGGCCTGCATGGCGGCGAGGATGGTGGTGCGGTACCTGGTTCCGACGCACTCGGACATCAGGATGTTGCAGGCGACGAACAGCGAGCCGAGGCCGAGCGAGGCGACGAAGCGGATCAGCGCGAACTGCCAGTAGTTCTGGGTCAGCCCCAGCAACGCGGTACCGATGGAGAACAGCACGATGGTCCAGGTCACCACTCGCACCCGGCCGAAGCGGTCGCAGCACCAGCCGCCATAGATACCGCCGACGGCCATGCCGGCGAGAGTCAGGCTGCCGAGGGAGCCGGCTTCGAAGTTGCTCAGGCCGAATTCGGCCTTCAGGCTGTTGAGGCTGTAGGCCAGGAACATCAGGTCGACGCCGTCGGCGAGCAGGCCGAGGAAGCAGAAGACGAAGGCGATCAGCATGGTGCGCCGGGAAATGGCCGGCGCCGGGTTCGGGGAAAGCGCGGTTGCATTCATTATTCTTGTTCTCGCAAGCAGGATTTCGGTTGATCTTCACGGCAGCCCGACGGTCGTTCCCTCGCGCCACCGCCCTTCGCTTCAGTCCGGCCGCTCTGGCGGCGGACCTACCCGGCCGTTGTCCAGCACCACCACATCGCGCTCGACGACGCGAGTGCGGAACGAGCCGTCGCTCCACATCTCGGTACGCAAGGTCTCGCCGGGAAACACCGGAGCCGAGAAACGCACCTGCAGATGTCCCAGTTGCTCCGCGCGGTAGTCGGCGAGCCCGCGCAACACCGCGTGGAATGCCACGCCGAGGGTGCACAGGCCATGCAGGATCGGCCGCGGGAAGCCGGCCCGCAGCGCTGCCGCGGGCTCCGCGTGGAGCGGGTTGTCGTCGCCGTTGAGGCGGTAGTACAGGGCCTGCTCCGGACGGGTCGGCAGGTCGAGTCGCAGGTCGGGCGTCCGTTCAGGCAAGCGATGCGGCATTTCCGGCACCTGCCGGGAACCACCGAAGCCGCCGTCGCCGCGAAGGAAGGTGGTGCTGCGGGCGACAGCCAGCACCTCGCCGCTGAGCGCGTCGCTGAGCACCTTCTCGCTGTAGAGCAGCGCGCCCTTGTCGGCGCCCTTGTCTACCAGACCGGTGACCCGGGTCCTACCGATCACCTCGCCTTCCGCCGGCAACGGCCGCCGCCACTCCAGGCGCTGCTCGCCGTGAACCAGGCGCAGCGCGTCCACGCCAGTCGCCGGATTGCCCAGCCAGAAGCCCGGATGACCGAGCACCAGGGCCATGCACGGCAATGCCTGGAGATCGCGGCACGGATCGACGTAGACCAGTTGGCGCTCGTCCAGCGGGTCGCCGCCCAGACCGAGGGACAATGCGTAGAAGGCGCTGTCGCGCCGGCTGTAGCGCTGGCGTACTTCGGGGATCGGGTAGTTCAGGAGTACCTCAGGATCGAGCGCCATCGGCCACCTCCTCGACTTCCAACACCGCATCCACCGCCCAGGCGCCCTGGCCCTCCGGCAAGGCGATGACCGGGTTGAGGTCCACCGAGCGCAAGCGCTCTCCCGCCTCCCAGGCGAACCGCGAGAGATTCGACAGCAGCCGTGCCAGCGCCGCGACGTCGGCCCGCGGCCGGCCACGCGCGCCGAACAGGAGCGGCGCGCCTCTGATGCTACGGATCATCGCCTCGGCTTCGTCGACCTCGAACGGGCAGCGGCGGAACACCACGTCCTGCAGCACTTCGACGAAGATCCCGCCCAGGCCGAACAACGCCACCGGGCCGAACAGCGGATCGCGCTGGATCCCCATGAAGCACTCCACCCCGCCCTGCAGTTGGCGCGCCACCAGGACGCCATCGAGACGCGCCTGCGGCGCCTTCTCGGCGGCCCGGCGCAGGAGCAGTTGGAAACCGGCGCGTACCGCGTCCGCATCGCTTACGCCAAGCAGCACGCCGCCGATTTCCGACTTGTGCTGGATGTCCGCCGAGGCGAGCTTCAGCACCACCGGGTATCCGATGCCCTCGGCGAAGGCAACCGCCTCTTCGGCACTGCCCAGCACCGCCTCGGCGGCGGACTCGATACCGGCGCGCGCCAGCAGGCGCTTGACCTCGGCTTCGCCGGGCGTGGAGGCGGGCAACTGTAGCCCGCCGGCAGGCCGGCGCAGGCGCAACGGCCGGGCGAAGGCTTCGCCGAGCCGCCCCATGGCCTGGATCGCCACTACCGCCCGGGTGGGGTCTTCGAACAGTGCGAAGCCGGCCTCCTCGTAGGGTGCCAGCTCCTCCCCCTCGCCCATCACCGAGACCACGAACAGACGCTCGGGATGAGCCTCCTTGATCCGCCGGAACTGCTCGGCCAGACGCGCGCCGATGGAGGCGGCGGTGCCGGCCTGGGTGAAGAAGGCGAGCAGCGAACGGTAGCCACCGTCGACCACCATCGACTCGGTAAAGTCGCGCACCAGCGTCAGATCGTTCAGGGCCTGCGCGGTGCAGTCCACCGGGTTGATCGGCGACGCGAAGGACAGCCGTGCCTTCAGCCGCTCCTGGGCCATGTCCGGCATCGGCGGCATCGGCAGGCCGACCTCCTCGGCGGCATCGCTGACGATGATCCCGGCGCCGCCGCTGACGGTGATCATGCCGAGGCTGTTGCCCACCGGATAGATACGCCGGGTGGCGAGGTAGGCGATGTCCATCAGTTCCTCGGTGGTCCTGGCGCGGATCACCGCATAGTCGCCCAGCACGGCGTCCAGCACCTTGTCGTCGCCGGCCAGCGAAGCGGTGTGGGACAGCGCCGCGCGGCTACCCAGGGCACTGCGCCCGACCTTGTGCAGGATCACCGGCTTGCCGGCGCGATGCGCTGCCTCCAGGGCGGCGAGGAAGCTGTCGACGTTGCGGATGGATTCGGCGTAGGCCATCACCACGTCGATCTCCGGCGACTCCACCAGCCAACCGATGCTGTCGCCCAGGGTGACGTCGGCCTCGTTACCGGTGGCCACGCAGATAGGGGTTCCCAGGCGCCGCTGGCGCGCCATGCCGAGCAGGTGCGCGCCGTAGGCACCGGACTGGGTGGCGATGCCTACCCGGCCGGGCAGCGGTACGCCACGTTCCAGGCTGGTGGAGAAGAACGCGTAATAACCCAGGTTACTGTTGAACGCGCCGAGCGCATTCGGACCGAGCAGGCGCATACCGTGCTCGCGGGCAGCGGCTACCACCGCATCCTGCATCGCCGCGCCGGCCTCGCCGACCTCGCTGAATCCGGAAGAGAACACGATGGCACTGCGCGCCCCCTGGCGGCCCAGCGCCCGGACGGTCTCCAGCACCTGAGGCGCAGGCACCGCGACAATGGCCACGTCCGGTGCCTGCGGCAGCTCCGCAACGCTGGCGAAGGCCGGCAGCCCCTGGATTTCAGCACGATTCGGATTGACCGGGAGGATTTGCCCGGCATAGCCATGGCGCAGCATGTAGGCGATGGGACGGCCACCGATGCGGGTCGGGTCGCTGGAAGCGCCGATCACCGCGACCGAGCGTGGTTCGATCAATGGAGTAAGACTGGCGAAACGGGGAGCGTCGATGAGCTGTTGCGAGTGGTTCGCTGACATGGGTTCACCTGATCCGTTTGTCTGTGGCCGGCACGACAACCTTCTCGCGGGCGAGCGCGCCCGCGGGACGCCGCCACGGCAGCGCCCGGAAGGCCTGTCGGCCAGGGGTCTAGAGCGTGTCGCCGGTGCCGAGCAACGCGGTTACCTGGCTGGACAGCGTGCCGCCGTTGCCGTGCAGCAACGCCACGTCGGCCTTGGCCAACTGCCGCTCGCCGGCCTGGCGGCGGAGCTGGGTCACCGCCTCGATGATCAGGAACATCCCGTACATCCCCGGATGCACGCAGGACAGCCCGCCACCGTTGGTGTTCACCGCCAGCTCGCCGCCGGGCGCGATGCGTCCGCCCTGGACGAATGGGCCGCCCTCGCCCTTGGCGCAGAAACCCAGGTCCTCGAGGAACAGCAGGGTGTTGATGGTAAAGGCGTCGTAGAGCATCACCAGGTCGATGTCGGCGTGCCGCACACCGGCCATCTGCATGGCTCGCGGACCGCTTTCCGAGGCCGCCGTCACGGTGAGGTCGGGCATCGACACGATCGAGCGATGCCACTGCGCTCCGGCCGCGCCAAGGAAGTACACCGGCGCATTGGGCAAGTCGCGGGCGCGCTCGGCGCGCACTACCACGCAGGCGCCACCGCCGTCGGTGACCAGGCAGCAGTCGGCGGCACTCAGCGGGTCGCTGACCATCCGCGCGGCAAGGACGTCATCGACGCTCAACGGCCCGCGGGCGAACGCCTCGGGATTCAGGTTGGCCCATTGCCGGGCAGAGACCGCCACCTCGGCGAGCTGCTCGCGTGTGGTGCCGTACTGGTGCATGTGCCGGCTGGCCGCCAGGGCATAGGCGGTGATCGGGTGGCGCGGCTTGTAGGGCGTCTCGTGCCATTGTGGCTCGCTCATCGATACCAGGCGGCCGCCGGCGCTTCGCTGGTTGGAGCCGTAGCAGATCAGCGCAGCGTCGCAGAGACCGGCCTCCAGTGCCAAAGTGGCCTGCAGCAGGTGCAGCTCGAAACTGGAGCCGCCGATATTGGTGCCATCCACGAATTTCGGGCGGATGCCGAGGTATTCGGCGACCGACAAGGTGGGAAAGGCATGGGAACTGGTGGCGGCGAAGATCGCGTCGATGTCGGAAAGCTTCAGGCCGGCATCGGCAATGGCCCTGAGCGACGCCTGGCCGAGCAGTTCGATGGCGCTGTAGCCCGGCGCCTCGCCGACGCCGGCGCTACCGATGCCGACGATGGCGGTCTTGCCACGGATGGCCGCGCTCATGGTCGTCCCTCCTGGTGGGGAACGAACACCACGACATTGGCACCGTCCTGCTCGACGATGCGCGCCTGCACACGGGTGCCGATCGGCAGGCTCTCGTGCCCGTCGATCCGCGACATCATGCGCACGCCCTCGTCCAGGTCGACCAGCGCGACATTGTGATTGCCGCCGCGGGAGCGATTGACAGTGATCGCGTAGAGCGTACCCAGGCCGCTGGCGGGAACCCACTCGAGATCAGTCTCGCCGCTACCTGGCACCAACTGGCGCGGGTAGAACACATGGCGACCGCTGGAACGGCTGCGCTGCAACATGAAACGGCCCTGGGCGAGAAACGCAAGGTACTGCGCCTCAGGTCCCGGAGTACTGCCATCGGGAAGATCTGCCACGAGATTTCTCCTTTGTTCTTGTCGACCTTTGCTGCAAAGTGCATCGCGCTGGACGCCGAACCGGATACTGCTTCCGTCCCCGGTTGTACGTTCCGGAAGGCCAGAATATATTCACTATCGTGAATGTCAATCACAATACTGAATGAAAAGAGGAAAAATGACCAAGGACGCCACAACCAAAGGCACCAGCAGCAAAGATGTCGGCGCGGTAGTGAACGCCATTCAGATACTTCGCCACCTGGCCCACGCCGACGGACCGCAAGGCGTGGCCGCCATCGCTCGCGCCACCGGCATCAGCCCGAGCAGCGCCTTCAATATCCTGCGCACCCTGAGCAACGAACGGCTGACCTCCTTCGACGATGCGGGCAAGACCTACCAACTGGGCCTTGGCCTGTCGGAACTGGCCGTAGGATTCGTCGGACGCAGCTATGCCGACCTGATCCAGCCAGAGCTGGAGCGACTGAGCCTTGCCCACCACATCCTCATCGCCCTGTGGCAAGTCACCGACGATGCGCACATCCGCGTCATCGCCCTTGCTGCACCGCCCGTCGCCCACGTCAACGTCGCCGTCGGCACGCGCCTGCCGGAACTGGTCGGCGCCGCCGGGCGTTGCATTGCCGGCCTGCGCGAACTGCCGGAGGACGAACTGCGCCGCCGACTGACCCGCGTGCGCTGGGAAAATCCGCCGAGCTTCGAGCGCTACCAGGCCGAAGCGACCGAGGCCGTCGAGCGCGGCTGGGCTATCGACCAGGAACACCTCTACCGCGGCGTGAGCATGGTCGCCAGCGCCATCACCGACCGCGACGGACAACCGCGCTTCGCCATCTCCGCGATCGGCATCAGCGCCCAGCACCAGCCCGACGACCTGGAACGGATCGGCACCAGCCTGCGGGATACCGCGCGCTTCGTGAGCCGCGCGCTATTTCCCCAGGGCGAGGCACTGAAGGAGAAATCCTGAAATGGCATTCAACCCATTGAAAGATTAGCCGGCCAGCCGTCATCGACCCTCGACGCCGGTACCGTCCTTCAACCCGAGGACCGGCAGATAACGGAGAAAGCGCCAGAATCGCTTCAGCGTCACCCGGTCCCACGCTCGCAGCGGCACCGAGCGGAACAACTGCCAGGCATATCGCCCATCCTGGACAACAGCCTTCTTCAGCGCCTTGTTCAGGATCAGTTGCCGGGCCCGGCGATAATTCGGGTGAGCCCGATAAGGCTCGATGGCTTGCATATCCGCCTCGTAATTGAGCTTGTACCTGCCGGACAGACCGCTTCCATGCCGGCGATAACGCCCCATGTAGGCCGGCAGTCGATGAATTTCATAGCCCTGCGCCGCGATCCTTAGGGTGATCTGGAAATCCTGCACGCGAATCGACGGGTCGAAGAAATCCGCCCGCTTCATCGCTTCCATGCGGTAGAGCGCCGTCAGCGGCATGACCACCAGGGTCTCGGCCAATGCTGCATCGAACCCCCAACGCTCCACACACCCCTCGCTGAAACCGTCTCGCGCCACTTCGTTACCAGCACTGTCGATACAGATATTGAAACCGCCCACGCACCCGACCTCGGGGTGCGCAAGCAAGTAGTCGACGCGCGTGTCGAGCGCTCCAGGCAGGAGAATGTCGTCCAGGTCGGGAGTCATCACGAACTCGCCCCGCGCATGACGCAAACCGTGATTGAGCGCGTCGCTCACCCCTCGGTTAGCCTGGCGGTAGAGCTGGAAACCGTGACGCTCGCGGAGCATGGCGAGACGCTCATAGGTGTCGTCCGTGGATCCGTCATCCACCACGATCAACTCGAGATTGGGATAGCCCTGCGCGTAGATGCTGGCGATCGCCTCGTCCAGATACTTCGAGATATTGAAACAGGCGCAAACGACGGAAACGAGCGGACGCATTTCTTCCTCCCCAGCCCCGTCTCCGGGACTCGGCACAAACCGATATCCTGGCTGTCCGCCGGAGGGAAACCGTGCCATGCAGCTCGGCCACACATCCGCGGCGCCTTCAAGCGCCGGGATACTAAGAAGAACCGCACCGACCATCGAAACCGGCAGGTCGCCCGACCCGGCGCCCGAAGGACAGAAAATCGGAAGCGGTGGAGAAATGCGCGCTCAGCGCACCCACGAAACCCAGGCAGAGCGGGACGACCACCCAGAGGAGAAGGAAGGGCAGAACGAAGGAAGGGCCCGCAGCATTCCTAGGAAAGCTGCACGACCTGGCCGGCACCCGAAACCATGGCACGGCTTTTTCGCCCGCCCCGCAGAGGGGATGCCCGAACGCTCGCCAGAAAAGACAAAGCCCCCGGAACGCCAGGCATTCCAGGGGCTTTGCTCATATGTAATGGCGGAGAGATAGGGATTTGAACCCTAGGAGCCATTGCTGACTCAACGGATTTCGAATCCGTCCCGTTCGACCACTCCGGCATCTCTCCGTGCGGCGCGCATGATACCAGCTTGTACGAAGAACGCGAAGCTTTCTTGAAGATTTTTTCGCGTTCTTTCAGATGGTTGCGCGCGTTAGGAGGTTAAAGCGGCACGCCCAGGCGCTTGGCTACCTCTTCGTAGGCTTCGATCACATCGCCGAGGCCCTGGCGGAAGCGGTCCTTGTCCATCTTCTTGCGGGTTTCCTTGTCCCACAGACGGCAGCCGTCCGGGCTGAACTCGTCGCCGAGGACGATCTGGCCATGGAACAGGCCGAACTCCAGCTTGAAGTCCACCAGCAGCAGACCGGCGTCGTCGAACAGCTTGTTCAGCACTTCATTGACCTTGAAGGAATAGGTCTTCATCTGCGCCAGCTGCTCGGGAGTGGCCCAGCCGAAGGCCTGGACGTGGGATTCGTTGATGAACGGATCGCCCAGGGCGTCGTTCTTCAGGAACAACTCGAAGGTGGGAGGAGTCAGGGCGATGCCCTCTTCCACGCCGAGGCGACGCACCAGGCTGCCGGCGGCAAAATTGCGCACCACGCACTCGACCGGGATCATGTCGAGCTTCTTCACCAGGCACTCGGTATCCGACAGCAGCTTGTCGAACTGGGTCGGAATGCCGGCAGCTTCCAGCTTCTGCATGATGAAGGCGTTGAACTTGTTGTTCACCGCGCCCTTGCGATCGAGCTGTTCGATGCGCTTGCCGTCGAAGGCGGAGGTGTCGTTGCGGAACAGCAGGATGAGACGATCGGCATCGTCGGTCTGGTAAACCGACTTGGCTTTGCCGCGGTAGAGTTCTTCGCGTTTTTCCATGATGGGCTCCGCTTACGGGTAATAGGGCCTAGGCGATCTCGCGCCAATCCAGGCCTGAATGCTGATCGGCCACCTGCAGCCAGCCCGGATCGCACCCGAGGGTGTCGACGAAGGTTTGCCGGGCCAGCTGCGGCGAGTTGTTCTTTTCGCTGAGATGGGCCAGCACCAGGTGCTGCATGCGACCCCAATCCAGCTGCTTCACCAGTTCTGCGGACTGATGGTTGTTCAAGTGCCCTCGCGAACCGCCTACGCGGGCCTTGAGAAAATAGGGATACGGGCCACCGGCAAGCATCGTGCTGTCGTGGTTGGCCTCGACCACCAGAGCATCCACCGCACGATAGCACTCCAGCACCTCGGCCGTGGCCATTCCCAGATCGGTGAGCATGCCGAAGCGCCGCTGTCCGTCGGACAGCACGAACTGGGTAGGCTCGCGGGCGTCGTGCGAGACGCCAACCACCTGCACTTCCAGCCCGCGGATCGCCAGGCGCTGGCCGGCCCTCAACAGCTCGGCGGGGTGCACCGGGCGGCGCATGCCGCTCAGGGTACCCGCACTGAGATAGACCGGGATTTGGTAATGCCGCGCCAGCAGTTCGACGCCATGGATGTGATCGGCGTGTTCGTGCGTGACCAGGATCGCGTCCAGCTGCGCGGGACTCAGCCCCAGGCGCGCCAGACGCTTGATGATTTCACGCAGCGGGAAGCCGCAATCGATCAGTATCCGGGTGTCAGAACTGCTCACCAAGGCCGAATTGCCCCGGCTTCCGCTGCCCAGAACCGCGAACCGCATTGCGCATGCTCTCCTGGAGTTTTTCCAGTACGTTTTGCGCGACATCGGCCGGCGCAGAGGTGTTGATGTCCTTGTCGACGGTGACCTGCACGGCGTCGCTGACGGTGGTCAGGCGGACCTGGTAGCGCTGCGCCTTGGCGTCTTCCTCTTCCTTGGTCTTCTCGCCGCCGCCGAACAGGCGACTGAAGAACCCGGGCTTGTCTTCGTCGGGCTTCTTCGCCCCTTCGGCGATGTTCACGTAGTACACGCCAAGGCTGCGGTTGAGGTCGTCGACGCGGATATCGGCGTTATCCAGGGCACGCCCGACGCTGACCCAGGAGCGGTCGAAGTCGGACTGCAAGGTCAGCACCGGGTTGCCGCTGCCGTCCTTGCTCAACTCGAAGGTGCCGGGCGTGTCGTAGATCGAGTTGGCTGCCAGCAGCGAGACCGAGCCGCCCTGCTCGGCGCTGCGCGCCATGCTCGCGACCATCTCGTCGAGCAGCGCCGCGTCGAGGCTCGGCGCCACCGACTTGCTCGGCCAGCTCGGGCTGCTGGTGTCACCGGCAGCGCGGGTCTGGCTGAGCACGTAGACCTCGCTGGTATTGCTTTGCACGCCGGGCTCGATACGCACCCGAACCCGTGCCTGGCCGTCCGGCTCGACACCGCTCACGCGGCTGCTAAGGCGGCGTGCCAGCGGCGCGGAAAGCTGCGACAGCGATTGCCAGTCGGAACTGAACTCGCCGGTCTGCGGGCGCTCGTCCGCGATGCGGAAACCGTTCTCCTCGAAGAACTGCCGGGCCACCGGCCAGACTTCCGCCGGCGGACGCTGGGCCACGACCCAGCGGCTATCGCCGCTGCGCTGCAGGCTGTAGTCGCTGATGTCGCCGGCGTTGGCCAGCGGCTGCGGACGCGGAACCTCGTACTCACCCTCTTTTTCGTGGGTGGTGGCGACGTTCAGCGGAATCGGCAGCAGCGGATCGAGCGGCTTGCTGTGCACCCCTTCGGGCAATTGCATGGGAGGCGTCTCGCGGGCGCCGAGGTAGTCGTCGCCGCGGTCGCGGAAATAGCCCTCCGGCCCCCACAGCCAGCCGCAGCCGGAAGTGTTGCCGATAACCAGGGCGAGGGCGGTCAGTCCAGCCAGTCGCTTCATTGCGTGGAGCTCCTTGATCAAGCCAATACGCCGGTCTGGCGCATGGCCTGACGCAGCGGCTCGTGGCAACGCGGGCTGAGCCAGGTCAGGGGCAGGCGGATGCCCTCGGGGATCAGACCCATCTCATGCAGGGCCCACTTCACCGGAATGGGGTTGGATTCGATGAACAACGCCTTGTGCAGCGGCATCAGGCGGTCGTTGATGGCGCGCGCGGCAGCGGCGTCGCCGCGCATGGCGGCGGCGCACAGGTCGCTCATGGCGCGCGGCGCGACGTTGGCGGTCACGGAGATGTTGCCCTTGCCACCCAGCAGCATCAGCTCGACGGCAGTGGCGTCGTCGCCGGAATAGACGAGGAAGTCCTTGCCGACGCGCTCGATGACTTCCTTGGCGCGTTGCAGGTCGCCAGTGGCCTCCTTGATGCCGATGATGTTCGGCACCTTGGACAGGCGCTCGACGGTCTCCGGAAGCATGTCGCAGGAGGTACGCCCGGGCACGTTGTAGAGGATCTGCGGGATCGCAACGGCTTCGGCGATATGGCGGAAGTGCTGGTACATGCCTTCCTGGGTCGGCTTGTTGTAGTACGGCGTCACCAGCAGGCAGGCGTCGGCGCCGCCGCTTTTCGCGGCCTCGGTCAGCGCCACCGCCTCGCGGGTGGAGTTGGCGCCGGTGCCGGCGATCACCGGGATGCGGCCCTTGATCTGGTCGACCACGCGACGGATCACCTGGATGTGCTCTTCCACGTCCAGCGTGGCCGATTCACCGGTGGTGCCGACGGCGACGATGGCGTTGGTGCCTTCCTGCAGGTGGAAGTCCACCAACTTGGCGAGGCTGTCCCAGTCCAGTCGACCCTGAGCATCGAAGGGGGTGACCAGTGCCACCATACTGCCCGCAATCATGCAACCGCTCCTGCCGCGAAATTAAAGCGGTAATGGTACTGTCGGCGGCAGGCCTTGCACAAGACGAGCGCCACCTCGTCGGAAGCCGCTGACAGGCGGCAGACGTTTCCCTCGGCGGCGCTTTTCGCTACCCTTCCCGCTTTAGGTACGGCCCGTGCCGCCAGCGTATTCCAGGAAAGTTGAATGTCCACCAGCCAACCCCGCGAACAATTCCTTCTGATCAGCGCCCTCGGCCCCAATCCGATGGAGCTGACCACCCTGCTCTGCCGCGCCTGCGTCGAGAGCCGCTGCGCCGTGGTCAGCAGCCGCCTGACCCGCCACGGAGAGTTCAGCGCCCTGGTGCTGCAGATCTCCGGAAGCTGGGATGCCCTCGCCCGCCTCGAGGGCAGCCTGCCGGCCCTCACCAAGCGCGGCGACATCACCCTCAGCATGACCCGCAGCAACGCCCACGTGACCCGCGCCCAGGCGTTGCCTTACGTGGCCTATGTCAGCGCGGTGTATCGCCCGGACATCCTCAACGAACTCTGCCAGTTTTTCATCGACCACAACATCGAGCTGGAGAACCTGACCTGCGACACCTACCAGGCGCCGCACACCAACACCACCATGCTCAACGCCACGATTACCGTGACACTGCCCGCCGGCACCCAGATCAGCTGGCTGCGCGACCAGTTCCTGGACTTCGCCGACGCCCTGAACCTGGATGCCCTGATCGAACCCTGGCGCCCCCAACACCCCTGAGGAGCCGAGCCATGCCGGTCGCAATCGACAACCCCGTACCCGACTTCACCGCCCCCGCAACCAGCGGCAAGGAGGTGACCCTGTCCGCGCTGAAGGGCAAGCAGGTCGTCCTGTACTTCTACCCGAAGGACAGCACTCCCGGTTGCACCACCGAGGGCCAGGGCTTCCGCGACCAGTACGCGGCGTTCCAGAAGGCCAATACCGAGGTCTTCGGCATCTCCCGCGACGGCCTGAAGTCCCACGAGAACTTCAAGTGCAAACAGGAATTCCCCTTCGAGCTGATCAGCGACAAGGATGAAGCGGTCTGCCAGCTGTTCGACGTGATCAAGCTGAAGAAGCTCTACGGCAAGGAATACATGGGCGTCGACCGCAGCACCTTCCTGATCGATAGGGACGGCGTACTGCGCCAGGAGTGGCGCGGCGTGAAGGTGCCCGGGCATGTCGACGCGGTTCTCGCCGCCGCCCAGGCGCTCAACGGCGCCTGAGCCCCGCCCCGAAAAAAAAGGCCGCATCCGCGGCCTTTTTCATTTTTCATGCGGCCGATGCTATCGCGTGGCTGCCAGAGTCTCGGGAAGGTCCTTGGGCCAGGCATCCAGCACCGCTTTCACCAGGGTCGCCAGGGGGATCGCGAAGAACACGCCCCAGAAGCCCCAGAGCCCGCCGAACAGCAACACCGCGCAGATGATCGCCACCGGGTGCAGGTTCACCGCCTCGGAGAACAGCAGCGGCACCAGCACGTTGCCATCCAGCGCCTGGATGATCGCGTGGGCCACCATCAGATAGATGAACTGGTCGCCCCAACCCCACTGGAAGAAAGCGATCATCGCCACCGGTACGCTCACCACCACCGCGCCGATGTACGGCACCACCACCGACAGGCCGACCAGCAGGGCCAGCAGCGCCGCGTAATTGAGCCCCAGGTAGGCGAAGGCGATGTAGGTCACCGCGCCGGTAATGACGATCTCGATGACCTTGCCGCGAATGTAATTGGCGATCTGCTGGTTCATCTCGGCCCAGACCTGTTTCATCAGCCCGCGCTCGCGCGGCAGGTAGCGGTGGAACCAGGTATGGAAGCGCTTCTTGTCCTTGAGGAAGAAGAACACCAGGATCGGCACCAGCACCAGGTAGATCATGACGTTCACCACCACCGGCAGGCTGGCCAGCGACGAGGTCAGCGCCCACTGGCCGATCTGGCCGAATTCGCCGCGCGCGGTCTCGATGGCCTTGAGCACCTGCTCCTCGCTGATCAGGCTGGGATAGCGCTCGGGCAGCATCAGCAGCACGCTCTGCCATTCGCCGAGCATCCGCGGCAGTTCGTTGAACAGGGTGAACAATTGCTGCCAGAGCAGCGGCAGCAGGACCACCAGGAACAGCGCCAGCAAGCCGAGGAACAGGCTGTAGACCAGCCACACGGCGAACAGGTGCGGCACCCGGAAGCGTTCCAGCATGCCGACCACGCCCTGGATCAGGAAGGCGATCACCATCGCCGCCAGTACCGGCGCGAGCATCCCGCCGAAGGCGAGGATGACGCTGAAGCCGAGCACCAGCATGATCGCCAGCACCACGGCCTCCTCGTCGGAGAAGTAGCGCTGCATCCAGTCGCGTAACACCTTGATCATCGGAAATCCTGAATCGGAACGGCGAAGGCTCCGCTAACGCTTGCGCAGCCAGTATCGATAGACGCCTTCGGCGGCCTCTTCGCGCAGCAGTTCATGGCCGGCGAGCTGGGCGAAGGCCCGGAAGTCTCGCTGCGACCCGGCATCGGTGGCGATCACCTTGAGCACCCCGCCGCTGGGCAGGCGGTTCAGCTCCAGCTTGGCCTTTAGCAGGGGCAGCGGACAATTGAGACCACTGGCATCCAGCTCCGCGTCACATACCAGGGGGGATGAATCGTTATCCGTCATGACAGCCTCTCCCGAAGGGCCGACAAGCATACCCAAGCCTATCCGCCGCTGGCCAGTTGAAACGGCGCTCGAAGTCCAACAGCTTCGGGTCTCGGGCAGATACCTAGGCAGTGCCGATAACCAACGGCTAAAGTAAGGCCTTTGCCAACCTGAGCCTCCTGCATGAATGTACTGCGCCCTGCCCTGTTGACGCTCGCCTGCATGCTCGCTTCGCCGGTCATGTCGGACGATCTGCCCTCCCTGGGCGACGCATCTTCCTCGATCGTTTCGCCGGAGCAGGAGTTCCAGCTGGGCCGCGCCTGGCTGAGCATGCTGCGCAACCAGGTCGATGCGATCTCCGACCCGCAGCTCAAGGACTTCGTCGAAAGCAGCGTCTACCGGCTGGCCGAAACCAGCGACCTGCAGGACCACCGGCTGGCCTTCATCCTCATCCGCGACGCACAGATCAACGCCTTCGCCGCGCCCGGCGGCGTGATCGGGGTCAACGGCGGGCTACTGCTCAACGCCCAGACCGAAGGCGAGTATGCCGCGGTGCTGGCCCACGAACTCGGCCACCTGATCCAGCGCCACTTCGCCCGCGGCATCGAGGCACAGCAGCGCATGCAACTGCCGGTGATGGCAGCGATGCTCGCCGGCATCGTCGCCGCGGCCGCCGGCGCAGGGGATGCGGGTATCGCGGCGATCGCCGGGACCCAGGCGGCGGCGATCCAGAACCAGTTGCGCTTTTCCCGGCAGAACGAGCAGGAAGCCGACCGCGTCGGCGTCACCAACATGGTTCGCGCCGGTTACGATCCGCGCTCGATGCCGAACATGTTCGAGCGCCTGGCGCGGCAGTATCGCTACGACGGCAAGCCGCCGGAGTTCCTCCTCACCCACCCGGTCACCGAATCGCGTATCGCCGACACCCGCAACCGCGCCGAACAGTATCCCCAGGGCGGCAAGGAAGACAGCCTGCGCTACCAGCAGATGCGCGCGCGCACTCAGTTGCTCTTCGAGGAAACCCCGGGGATGGCCGGCAAGCGCTTCCGCGCCATGCTCAACGACAATCCCAAGCTGGATGCCGCGCGCTACGGACTGGCCATCTCGCAGACGCGCATCGGCCAGCTCAACGATGCCCGTGACAACCTCAGGCAATTGCTGGCGAAGGCACCCAACGACGTGGCCTACAACCTGGCCCAGGTCGAGTTGGACATCACCGCCAACCGCCTGCCGGATGCCGACCAGCGGTTGAAGAAGATGCTCGCCCAGTTCCCCAGCAGCTACCCGCTGAAACAGGTGCGCGCCGACCTGATGCTGAAGATGAGCAAGCCGCAGGAATCGGAGAAGATCCTCGACGACCTGAGCAAGGCGCGGCCGCTGGACCCGGATGTCTGGAACCGCCTGGCCGAGGTGCGCAGCCTGACCAACAACGCCATCGGCGTGCACCAGGCCCGGGCCGAGTACCTGTCTCTGACCGGCGACTACCAGGCCGCCATCGAGCAGCTCGATTTCGCCAAGCGCCGCGCTGGCGGCAACTTCCAACTGGCTGCACGACTCGACGCTCGTCAGCAGGAAATTCGCCAGCAGGAAAAGATGGTCAAGGAAATGTTCCGCTGAGCGGCATATCCGAGGAAAAACACCCGGCGAAGCTCATCGAAACAGGGGGTTGGGCGAACAACCGCACCGCGCTTACTCGCCCTACGCAGCGGGACGCCCTCGCCAGGATCAGGCGTTCCCGGCCTGGCGCAGGCGCGCGGCCTGGGTGAAGTCGAGCATGCGCTTCAGCGGACGGACCGCCCGCGGGATCAACGCCGGGTCGACGAAGATTTCCCCGCTGCCCTCGCGCAGGCAGGCCAGGGTCCGCTCGAGCGTGTTCATCGCCATCCACGGGCAGTGCGCGCAACTGCGGCAGGCGGCGCCGTTGCCGGCGGTGGGGGCCTCGATGAAATCCTTGTCCGGGCACAGCTGCTGCATCTTGTAGAAGATGCCGCGATCGGTGGCGACGATGAAGGTCTTGTTCGGCAGGGTCTGCGCGGCCTTGATCAACTGGCTGGTCGAGCCCACGGCATCGGCCAGCGCGACCACGCTTTCCGGCGATTCGGGGTGGACCAGGATGGCGGCGTCAGGGTAGAGCGCCTTCATGTCTTCCAACTGCTTGGCCTTGAACTCCTCGTGGACGATGCAGGCGCCGTCCCAGAGCAGCATGTCGGCCCCCGTCTCGCGCTGGATGTAGCGTCCCAGGTGCTGGTCCGGTGCCCAGAGGATAGGCTCGCCGTTGTCCATCAGGTGTTCGACGATCTCCACCGCGCAACTGGAGGTCACGACCCAGTCGGCGCGTGCCTTCACCGCCGCGGAGGTGTTCGCATAGACCACCACGGTCCGTTCCGGGTGCTGGTCGCAGAATGCCGAGAATTCATCCACCGGGCAGCCCAGGTCGAGCGAGCAGGTCGCTTCGAGGGTCGGCATCAGCACGCGCTTCTCAGGGTTGAGGATCTTCGCCGTCTCGCCCATGAAGCGCACCCCGGCCACGACCACCGTCTGCGCCGGATGCTGGTTGCCGAAACGGGCCATCTCCAGCGAATCGGATACGCAACCGCCGGTCTCCTCGGCCAACGCCTGGATCACCGGATCGCAGTAGTAATGCGCCACCAGTACCGCGTTCTGCGCCTTCAGTTCGGCCGCGATCGCCGCGCGATGCTCGGCGCTCTCCTGCTCGCTCAACACGCGGGGTTGCTTGGCGGCCAGGTGGGCCTGGACCAGGAGTCGTTCGGAAATGTGCGTCATAGTCGCTACACCTGAAGGCGCAACAGCGCGTCTCTCGATTTTATACCCGGCGGCAGGCTGGACCGCCGGGAGCTGACGATTGCAGGTTTCGGGCACGGCACCCGCGACACCCTCGAGCGAAGCTCGGGGTATCCGCCTGCAAGGCCGCGGATTCTAACCGCATAGGTCGCGCCAGGGCCATCCCGGCGTCCGTACCGGCCTGGCCGGTGGCTACGCTAACAAAAGACATAGGTTTCGGTCGTTAGACCTACGCGACATAATTTTTTCGTTTCTTAGAACCGTCCCTAGCTCGGCTCGCTCCACGACCGAACACGACATGCCGGCATACCAGCGTTAATACTTTGGTATTAGGCACTTGGTATTAGCGTTAAATAACCGGTAAATATCCGGATTTTCTTTTCGTCGAATTTACGAGCAATATGAAACATATTTCGTTGAAATAAGCTCTTCTTTCACATAATTATAAAAATATCCTGAAACAGAGCCGTCATCCCTCACCTCCAAAACGACGACTCCCCGTGCCGTGCGCCCGCCGCGCAGAAAGCGAGCCGGCGGCCGATTCCACCCTCGCACGCCAGCCCTTGCGCTTCACTGACCGACGGGAGGTTTCCCCGATGAAAACGTCATCCAGAAGACAAGTTGAAACACTCGGGCGCTATCTATCGAGTCCTCGACGCTTCTTCCACAGTAGCGGCAACCTGACCCGATCAAGGGAAGCGGCACGCGCCACCCAATAAAAGGAATAAGGGATGCCTATTCATAACCTGAATCACGTGAACATGTTCCTCCAGGTCATCGCCTCCGGTTCGATTTCCTCCGCTGCGCGGATCCTGCGCAAGTCGCACACCGCGGTCAGCTCGGCGGTCAGCAACCTGGAAATCGACCTGTGCGTGGAGCTGGTCCGTCGGGACGGCTACAAGGTCGAACCCACCGAGCAGGCGCTTCGCCTGATCCCTTACATGCGCAGCCTGCTGAACTACCAGCAGCTGATCGGCGACATCGCCTTCAATCTCAACAAGGGTCCGCGCAATCTCCGGGTGCTGCTGGACACCGCCATCCCGCCGTCGTTCTGCGATACGGTGAGCAGCGTACTGCTCGACGATTTCAACATGGTCAGCCTGATACGCACCTCGCCCGCCGATAGCCTGGCGACGATCAAGCAGGACAACGCGGAAATCGATATCGCCATCACCATCGACGAGGAACTGAAGATCTCCCGCTTCAACCAGTGCGTGCTCGGCTACACCAAGGCGTTCGTCGTCGCCCATCCGCAGCACCCGTTGTGCAATGCCTCCCTGCACAGCATCGCGAGCCTGGCCAATTACCGGCAGATCAGCCTCGGCAGCCGCTCCGGGCAGCATTCGAACCTGCTGCGGCCGGTCAGCGACAAGGTGCTCTTCGTGGAAAACTTCGACGACATGCTGCGTCTGGTGGAAGCCGGCGTCGGATGGGGCATCGCGCCGCATTATTTCGTCGAGGAACGCCTGCGCAACGGTACCCTGGCAGTCCTCAGCGAACTCTACGAACCGGGCGGCATCGACACCAAGGTGTATTGCTACTACAACACCGCGCTGGAATCCGAGCGCAGCTTCCTGCGCTTTCTCGAAAGCGCCCGCCAGCGCCTGCGCGAACTCGGCCGCCAGCGTTTCGACGATGCGCCGGCCTGGCAACCGAGCATCGTCGAAACGGCGCAGCGCCGCTCAGGCCCGAAGGCGCTCGCGTACCGCCAGCGCGCCGCACCAGAGTAGAGCGTTCTCCAGCAGACGCTGGCCGTGGGTGGTGAGAATCGACTCGGGATGGAACTGCAAGCCCAGCTGTCGATTGCGCGGATCGGCCATCGCCATGATCTCACCATCGGCATCGGCCAGGCAGTCGAAACCTTCCGGCAGGCGACTGACCACCAGCGAGTGGTAGCGCGCGACGCGCAGGTCAGCGATGCCGTCGAACAGCGGGTGATGCTGATCGAAACGCAGGGACGTGCTCTTGCCATGCAGCGGTTTCCTCGCCTCGCCCACCGCGCCACCGGCGGCCAGCGCCAGCGCCTGGTGGCCGAGGCAGACGCCGAGCACCGGCAAGCGCCCGCGGGCCCAGGCGAGCAATTCCAGCATGCAGCCGGCGTCTTCCGGCCGACCGGGCCCCGGCGACAGCACCAACAGTTCGCAACCGTCGGCCAGCAATGCCGCCTGGATCGTCGGCAACGGCGTATCGTTGCGCATCACCCGGACCTCCGCGCCGAGCAGGCAGAACTGCTCAACCAGGTTGTAGGTGAAGGAATCGAAGTTATCCAACAGCGTGATGCGCATCGCGCTCTCCCCTTTCGCGTTCGGCAGCGGCCACGGCGGTCAGCACCGCCAGCGCCTTGTTGCGGGTTTCCTCGGCCTCCAGCCGTGGATCCGAATCCAGCACCACGCCGGCGCCTGCCCGGACCCGCGCGATACCTTCGCGGACCTCGGCGGAGCGGATGACGATGCTGGTATCGAGGTTGCCGGCGCTGTCGAGAATGCCGATCGCGCCACCGTAGCTGCCGCGATAGCCATCCTCGTACTGCCGCAGCAACTGCATGGCACGGACCTTCGGCGCACCGACCAGGGTGCCCATGTTCAGGCAGGCACGGTAGGCATGCAGCGCATCCAGTTCGCCATGCAGTTCGCCAGCCACGCGCGAGACCAGGTGCATCACGTGGCTGTAGCGATCGACCTTGAGCATGTCGCGCACCTGCCGCGTACCGCTGCGGCAGACCCGCGCCAGATCGTTGCGCGCCAGGTCGACCAGCATCATGTGCTCGGCGATCTCCTTGGCGTCCAGGCGCAACTCCGCTTCCAGGCGATTGTCCAGTTCCGCATCGATGGCGCCCCGGGCATCGCGTCCGCGCGGGCGAGTGCCGGCGATGGGGTAGAGTTCCACCTCGCGACTCTCCGCGTCGTACTTCAATGCCGACTCCGGCGAAGCGCCGAACAGGCAGAAGTCCCCCGCATCGAGGAAGAAGCGGTACGGGCTGGGGTTGCGCAGGCACAACTGGCGATAGGCCCGCCAGGGGTCCGCGCACGGCATGCTGAAGCTGCGCGACGGTACGATCTGGAACACGTCGCCGGCCCTCACGTGGGCCTGCAGGCGCTCCACCTGGCGAGCAAAGCTCGCATCGTCCAGGTCGACCTGGTAGTTGCCGGCCCGTACGCCTGCCACCGGCGACTCGGAAGCCTCCTCCACGGCGCCATGGAATTCGTCGGCACACTGGCGCAGGCTGGCGGCCAACCGGTCGTGCCCGGCCGGATCGTGGACGAACGCCTGCAGCGAAGTCCGGCGCGCCAGGTGATCGATATCCAGCAGCAACTCCGGCACCAGGAACAGGTAGTCCGGGCAATGCCGCGCAGGTTCGGCCGGCGCCGGCAAGGGTTCGAACTGCTCGGCCAGGTCGAAACTGAACAGGCCGCCCAGCAGCGCAGGCTCCTCCGCGTCGCCCAGCGTTCCGAGCACGCGGCGCAGCGCCTCCAGGCTGGACAGGCCATGCAGGCGTCGCCACTCGTCCGCATGCGGCTCTTCCTGGGGGAAGCGCCAGTGCAGGGTGTCGCCGTCACGCAAGCAGGTGACCTGGGCCGGACAGGCCTCGCTCAACGGTGCCAGCAAGGCGCGTCCATTGGCGTTCAACGCCCGCAGCACTACATCGCGCCCCCAGCACTCGATGCGCAGGCAGCTGGAAAGGATCGCCACGCTACGCCGCGCAGCCTTGCTGTCCACGTCGAAGCAGTCGAACAGCATCCGGTTGGCGCCGGCCATGCGCCAGATCGACAGCGCCTCCGGCACCAGCGTGCGGTACTCCAGACTTTCTTCCAGTCGATAGCCAACCTCGCTCACGAGCCATCTCCCCGCGCCCATGGGCGACTGGCCTGCGCGACGCTAGCGCGCAACGGCATGTTCATCATCGATAACCCCCTTTTCCCCCAATTGCGACCGCTGCCGTCGGCGGCGATCACCGCAATGGATGTCCCGCCTCAGTCCAGAGGCAGCGCCTGACGGGAGAGAATCTCCAGCATCCGGCGCATGCTCCCCAGGTGCAGTTCGCCGGGCAGGAAGTCGACGCTCTGCCCACCCCAGGCGCGGTGCAGCTCCTCGCTCAGTTCGTCGAGGGACTCGCCCATGGACTGGCGCCAGAGCAACCGCCGGCACAGGCGCAGACACTCGGTATAGGCCGACTCGGCCCCATCCGCGGCCAGCCGCCCCCGCAGCAGGCCGCCGTGTCCCGGGATCAGTTGCAGCAGGGTCGGCAGACGCTGCAGACGTTCCAGGGACTCCAGGTAAGCCTCCATGTCGTCGAACACCAGCGGCCGCCACACCCCCTCTGCCTCGTCGAACTCGCCCAGGGCATCGCCGCAGAACAGGCGTCGGCGTCGCACGTCGTAGAAAACCACGTGATCGTCGCTGTGGCCGTGGGCCTCTATGACCTGCAGGCGATGCCGCGGTCCCAGCTCCAGCCACTCGCCGTCGGCCACCGCGCGAACCGGCAGAGCGTCCCAGGCACAGGCCTCGGGCAACCGCTGCTCCGCACGCAACAGTTGCCGGTTCAAGCGCTCGACCACCCGCACCGCGCTTTCCGACTTCCAGGCCTGGCAGGTCCGCTCGGACGCCAGGACCTGTACGTTCGGCAGCCGCGGACACAGGTAGGGCAGCAGGCCGCAGTGGTCGTAGTGCTTGTGGGTGATCAGCCAGTAGTGCACCTGGGACGGATCGGCGACCCAGCGGCACAGGTCCGCCCAAACCAATTCGGCATCCCGGCTGATCCCTCCTTCAACCAGCGCCCAGCTCGCCTCACCGAGACGCAGCAGAAACACCGGCACCTGGACGTCCCCCAACAGGCACAGGTCATCATCCAGTTGACCGGGAGCCGAAAGCCTCAACATGGCCGGTTCACCTCCTTAGGTTTACGGTACAGCGCCGCGCCCCAGGTCGCGCCGGAACCGTAGGTCAGGACCAGCACCCGCTGTCCGGGCTGGATGTCCGGCCAGAACATCGCCAGCGTGACCGGGGTCGAGGCCGAAGCCATGTTGCCCAGACGATCCACGGTCACCGCGAACTTGTGCTGGGGAATGCCCAGTTGCTCCTGCACCGCATCGAGGATGCGCAGGTTCGGTTGATGGCAGATCACATGGTCGATGTCGTCCAAGGTCAGCTCATGGGCCACGAGCATTTCGCCGGCGATCCGTACCAGGGTCTGGCTGGCATGCTCGAACATCGGCCGGCCGCGCATGAGGAACTCGCCCCCGCCCTCGCGCAGGACGTTCTCATCGAGGAAGGTCGGCGAGGCACTACCCGGCGCCGCGGTCATCAGCAGGTCGAAGTAGTTGCCGTCGGCGCCCAGGCGCAGGTCCAGCAGTCCGTCTTCGAGACTCTCGCCGGCGCTGACCACCACCGCGCCGGCACCGTCGCCGAGCAGGATCGACAGGTTGCGGCCGCGGTCCGAACAGTCCATGCGCTTGGACAGCACCTCGCCGCAGACCACCAGGACATGCCGTGCCAGCCCGGCGAGGATCTGCCCGCGAGCCATCTGCAAGCCGTACAGCAACCCGCTGCACTGTGCCCGGATATCCAGCACCGGGATGTGCCGCAGGCCCAGCAGCGGCTGGATCAGGCAGGCCTGGGACGGGTCGTGGTGGTCCGGCGACAGGGTGTTCACCAGCAACAGGTCGATGTCCTCCGGCAGCAGCCCGGCAGCCTCGATGGCCTGGCGCGCCGCCGGTACCATCAGCGCGCTGACCGCCTGTTCCGGCTCGACGTGATAGCGGGTGCGTACGCCGGTGCGTTCAACGATGAACTCATCCGACGTGTTGATGCGCCCTACCAGGTCATGATTGCTGACCTGGCGTTTCGGCAGGCTGAAACCCAGCCCGGCCAGGATCGGATTACCCATGTACAGCCCTCCTCGGACACCGTGGTTCAACATGGCGATGCCTCAGCACACCAGCACCTCGCCCAATTGCCAGACCTGGGCGGCGAAACCCCAGCCGGTGGCTGCGCCGGCCATGACGATACGATCGCCGGGGCGGATCTTGCCCTCGCGCAGGCCGGTCATCAGGGTGTACGGGATGGAAACGGAGATCATCACGCCGGTATCGCCCATCGTCAGCTGGTACTGCTCCGGACGGGCACCGATGCCCTCGGCCCAGGCCTTGACCAGGAACGGCGCTGGCTGGTGGAAGACGAAATAATCGATGTCATCGCTGCCCAGGCCGGCCTTTTCCAACGCCCGGCGCATCGCGATCGGCACGTTGGTCGGGACGAAGCTGGCCATCTTGTTCTGGCCGTCGCTGAACAACGAGAAATACAGCCGCGGCTTGGCCTCGCCGGTCGGGTTTTCCGGCAGGCGCCAGCGACCGGTGGCCACTTCATAGAACGTGGCGTCGCTGTGTTCGGCCGAAGCCAGCAGATCGCAGCTGTCGTCGTCGCCGCGGGTCAGCAGGGCCACCGCGCAGCCATCGGCGAACAGGGTCGAGGTACGCGAGGTGAAGTCGAGCAGGTTGGAGATGTACTCGCTGCACACCACCAGCACTTTCTCGGCCTTGCCCTGGCGGATCATGCTCGCTGCCAGGCGCAGGTTGAGCAGGAAGCTGGCGCACTCCATCTGCGAATCCAATGGCAGCGCCCGGCTCAGGCCGAGCTGCTTGGACAGCACGTTGGCCATGCGCGGATAGAGACGCCCGCGCAGGTCCGGCAGGACATCGCCGGCGTCGGTCATGATCGGCGAGGAAGCCGAACAGATCAGCATGTCCACGCTATCCGGCGCGGTATCGCTGCTGCGCAGCAGGCGCTCGGCGGCCCGGACCACCAGGCTGAACTCGTTCTCACCGTTCCGCGGGTCGAAATAGCCCCGCCGATTGACGCCCCAGAATTGCCACCAGGACTCGCTGAGGTCCGGTACCGCAGCGAACACCGGATCGTCGTTTTCGTAGCTGCGAGCCGGAAGTTCACAGGTGATCGCTGCCAGTTTGACCTTATGCATGAGCTTCTCCCGCCAGTTCCAGGGTCACGCCCTCCACCACCATGCCGAACGGATCGAAGCTGATCAGCAGCAGTTCATCCAGACGGTCGCGCTGTGCCGCGCGCAGTTGCGACGCCAGTTCGAACGGCCCCAGGCAACGACCATCGGGCCGTCCCTGGCCGAACCATTCCTCGCGCACCCAGTTCAGTTGCGGGAAGTCCCCGGCCAGACGGGTGAATCCGGCGCGTACCGCTTCGGGCAATCCAGGTTGGGCCGGCAGGTTGAGGTGTCCCTTGACGTCGCCTACCTGGCGAATATCGGTATTCAGCGGAATGCTCAGCGGCAGCCATTCCTGCGCCGGATCACCGCCCAGCGCACCGCGACGGAACGCGGCCTTGCCGGTCGGCCGGCAGAGCAGCGCCAGGGCGCCGTCGGCAAGGGCGAAGCCAGACTCGCTGTCCACTTCCAATCCCTGGCTGGATTCGCCGCGCACGACCAGGACGTTGCGATAGCCCTGGTCGCTGGCGAGGGTATCGACCACGTAGAGGGCGCGAGCCAGGCTCGAGTCGGTGAGGTCGAAGACATGGGCGCGATTCGCGCCGAGGATCTTCTGCAACGGATGGCCGATCTTCGGCGCCATGATGTCGCGGTTCTCGATCAGATGGTCGGGAGACAGGGCGAGGCCGACGATCAGGTCGATCTCCTCGGGCTTGACCGCCGCCTCGTCCAGGGCTTCGCGAACCGCCGGCAGCAAGCGCTGCATCAGCATCTCGTCGCCCTGGGCGCGAGGGCGTTCGCCTCCCAGCGGCCCCTCCAGACACACATAGGATGGGGGCAGGTTCACCCCCACAGCCTGAATCAACATGCCCGTTCCTCCGGAAGGTTGTCGTGATAAAGGGTGTCGGCCAGGTGGCGCAGCTCGGCGCGCGCCAACTTGCCGTTGTCGTTGCGCGGCAAGGCCGGCAGCACATGCAATTGGCTAGGCAGCATGTGTGAGGGAATCTGTTCGGCGAGATGCTGGTCGATGCGCTGCGCCAGCAGGATCTGGTTGTCGTCCAGCGGAGTGGCCAGGGTGACGAACAGGGTCGGACGCAAGCCGTCGTGCAGCCGGCAGGTAGGAACCAGAACCGCCTCGCTCACTTCCGGCAGATGACGGCAGATCGCCTGCTCGACCTGGGTCGGCACCACCCAGCGGCCATTCACCTTGAACAGATCGTCTTCCCGCCCACAGTGGCGGTAGGCACCCGACTCGTCGCGCTCGAACAGGTCGCCGGTGCGATACCAGCCACCTGCGAAGCGCGCCTGCTGCTCTTCGCTGGCCCGCCAGTAACCCGGACTCAGCCCAGGGCCACGCACCAACAGCACGCCTTGCTGGCCCGCTTCCTCGATAGTGTGTCCTTCGCGGTCCACCAGCCGGCACTCATAGCCAGGCAACGGCAGCCCGGTGCTGTCGGCACGCGCCTGCCCCGGGCGGTTGGCGAGGAACACATGGCCGACCTCGGTAGCCCCGATGCCGTCGCAGATCTCCAGCCCGTGCGCGGCCCAGAATTCGAACTCGCTGCGCGGCAGCGGCGAGCCGGCGGAAAACGCCAGGCGCACGCTGCTCAACAGCGCCCTGGCCTGCGCACGCAGCGAGGCATAGATGGCTGGCACCCCAAACAGGACCCGGGGGCGGAAGGCGACCAGGTTCTCCAGGACCCGCTCCGGGCTCGGCCAGGTATCGTCGAGCAGCGCCGAGGCTCCGCTGAACCAGGGAAAGAACAGGCTGTTGCCCATGCCATAGCCAAAGAACATCTTGGGAATCGAATACAGCCGGTCTCCCGCCTGCAATGCCAGCAACTCCGTAGCGAACGCCCGGCAGAAACCGAGCGTGTTGCGCAGGCTGTGCATCACCCCCTTGGGCGCCCCGGTGGAACCCGAGGTGTATTGCAGGAAACAGGCTGCCGCCGGGTCCTGGCGATGGAAGGCACTCCAATCGAGGTCCGCAGGACCGACCAGCGCGTCCAGCGAGAAATCGTCGAGCAAAGGGCGACCGGCGGCCGCACGCAGGGTCAAGGGCGCCAAAGGACCGCTCAGCGACGGTGCATCGGCTTCACGCACCACCAGGCTGGCCTGGCAGTCGGCAGCGATATCGGCCAGGGCCTGCTCGCGGGACTTGGGATTGATCACGGCGGGAATGGCGCCGACCGCGATGCAGGCCAGGAACAGGCAGGCCAGCGAAGGCGAGTCGTTCAACGCCAGCACCACGCGATCGCCGGGCTTGAGCAGGCGGGCCAGTTGGCTGGCCTGGGAGAGAATGTAGGTCCGGCATTGCAGCCGGCTGAGAGTCTGGCCCCGATAGTGATAAACGGCGGTATCGGGATCGAAATCGAGGCGGAACAGAACCTCGGTCAGGTTGGCCAATGTGGACATGACAGAACGTTCCCTCTTCAGCGATATGCATCCGGATCAGGAGATACCTGAGCCAGAGCGCTTGCTTTGTCAGGAACGGGAAACTAGCGGCGCTGGGCGAAGCGCGATATTCGGAGTCCGAACGAAAAAGTTTCGGGGAGAAGAACCACGGGCTTCGTAGGCCGCGGCAATCGGCGCGATCCAAACCGCGAGAAATTTGGCACACCCACCGGGCTGCGCGGGATCCGAGAACGGCAACCAAGCAAGAAGGGCGGCAGCCTTTTTACGCAAGAGCCCATTGGCCAGACAAAAACCGTTACAACCCTTGCTCGAGGCCTCGTCCGAACCCATGAGATGGCAAACCAATGACAACCCACTTTGCTCGGCAAATCGCCTCCCAGATCTCACAGTTCGAGGCGCTCGGCCTGGGCTCCAAGGGGGCGACGGCATGCCTGGAAGCAGGCGGCCATCCATCGGGCCGATAGCGCTCCGCCCCGCCTCGCCTGCCATTTGCAGGCTTCCCTGTTGAAATCCCATTGCGTAGTACACTGGGCGAGCCTGCCGAAGAGGACACCTACATGCCCCATAGCTACAGGAAAATGGAATCGCCGGTCGGGACACTGACCCTGGTAGCCAGGGACGATGCCTTTCTGGTCGCGATTCTTTGGCAGCATGAGCGTCCCAACCGAGTACCGCTGGACGAGATGCGGCTCTCCGAGGACAGCTCCCTCCTGGCGGAAACCGAACGCCAGTTGCGGGAATATTTTTCCGGCAAACGTTCCCGGTTCGAACTCCCGCTCGACTTCCAAGGTACCGAATTTCAGAAAAAGGTCTGGTCCGCCCTGCTCACCATTCCATTCGGCGAGACCCGCAGCTATACGGAAATAGCCGTGCAGATCGGCAGCCCCAACGCAGTACGGGCGGTTGGAGCCGCCAACGGACGGAACCCACTGTCCATTGTTGCACCTTGCCATAGGGTGATCGGAGCCTCTGGCGGCCTCACCGGTTTCGCCGGTGGGTTGGCCGCCAAGCAGTGGTTGCTGCGTTTGGAAACCCGAGGCAGGACACCAGACCTGTTGAGCATGATCGAGGACGAGTGAGCTGCCGCTTGCCCTCGCGCCCGGTGTTCACCGGAAAAATCCTCGCCTTTTGACTTGACCCGACTGCAGCGGGGACATTTCAGATCGAGGACCGACGGCAACTGAGCGCAACTCGTTCGTACGTCAGGTCCTTGTTCCTGGGCGGCAACTGATAGTCGACGGAACAGGAGCCATCGCTCCAGCGAATGGACAGGCGCCCCTGGTCCTCGATACCGAACACCAGCAAACGGGACAGGTTGTCGACCATTCCCACGACCCGCTCTTCCTTGTCGTATGCCTGTGCACCGAAGGGAATCTTTCCTCCAGACTCCATGCTCAGGACGAACTGCACCCGCCGACCGGACTCCGCGGAGAAACGCTTGGCAACCACGGCGCCCCGGGTCGGCACGGCCATTTGCGTGCTGTCGCTGATCTCGGTATCGCTTCCAAGGGTATTGGTATCCAGGTTCACCCAGTTGTAACGATAGGGTTGCATGTAGGGGAGCACGGCATAGCCACGGCCGTCGGTGCGAACCGAAGAGTAGCCGTCGAGGCCGACGCCGCCAACCTCCGGAACCTCCACCAGGCCGAACGTTTCCCCCACCGGCTGGCCGAAAGTCACTCCCCCCGGATGCACCACTACCGAACCGCTTGCTCCCAGGTTGATCTGCTTGTTGTCGCGCCCCTGGCTGTAATTGGCGGACAACTTGGCCTTGGACGTGTCCCAACCCAGGCCGACGCTGCCGGAGTTGCCGCCGTCCTTGCTGTAGTTGGCCTGTGCGCTGTAGTTGAACGCATTGGCTTCATCCAGGTATCCGGAGATACCGGTGTTCAGACTCGAATCACCATGCTGTGAACTCACGGCATTGGCATATACCTGACTGGAGCGTGCGCTACCGCCCAAGGGGATGCTGACGGAGGCCGTGAACTGGGTATCGGAGCGCCCGAACGACCCCGTCTCCTGGGTACGGGAAACCGCCAGGCTGTAGCTCGCGCGCTTGATGCCGCTGCTGAAGCCGAACTGCACGCGACGGCTGCTGCCGGGGCGATTCCAATATGTGGTTTCGCCCGCCGTGAGATAGAGCGAACTGCGTCGGAACAGCGTCTGGTTCACCGTCAGGTCTATGCGGCTCTTCTGCCGACTGGAACTTGAGCCATAGAGGTAGCTCTCGTCGGACATGTCGTCGATATGCTGGCTGAGAGTACGGTAGCCTTCCGTGGAATAGCGATAGCCCACCACGGTAAAGCTGGTTTCGGTGGCGTTGATGGTCTTGGAATAGAGAAGCCGCAGACTCTGCCCCTGGTTGCGCCCACCCCGTCGCGTGCGGGACTGGCTATGGGTCACGTCCGCAGAAAGACCGCCCAGGGGCGTGTTGAAGCCGAGGCCCAGGTTGGTGGCATTGTACTTCTCCGCAGCCAGCAGGCCGCCAAAGCCGGTAACCCTGTCGGACAAGCCATACACAGCCGATCCCTGGAGCAGGTTGACCGACGGCTGGCCGTCATTATGGTATTCACCGGCGGCCAGGCCATAGCGCAGGTTCCCCTTGCGGGTCATGACCGGCAGGTAGGAATAGGACTGCTTGAAGGACCGCTGGCGTCCGTCCGCCTCGATGATCTTGACCTCCAGGTCGCCATTGGAGCCGCTGGGATAGATGTCGGTGATCTCGAACGCACCGGGCGGTACGTTGGTGGAATAGATCACGAAGCCATTCTGACTCACCTCGACCGTCGCATTGGTTTCAGCGATACCGCGCACCACCGGGGTATAGCTGATCTCGTTGTCGGGCAGCATGCCGATATCGGATTGCAGTTGCACGCCGCGCATACGCACGCTCTCGAAAGCATCCCCCTGAGCGGAGGTATACAACTCGCCGAGGGACAAGGTCCCCTTCAAGGCCCGAATGTCACGTTCCACATAGGTACGGTTGCTACTGAACTTGTTGCGCATGCCGGTACCTCCGCTCAGGGAAGAGTCGTTGCGCAGGCGCCAGCCAAACAGGTTGAAGCCGTTGCGCAGACCCAGGTAGCGGTAATCGCTGTTCTGGCCAAAATTGGTGTTGCGCGTGAAGTTGGCCTGGTAGTTGGAAAACAACGCGGTGACGCCGTCATCCCAAAGAGAGGGATCCACATAGCCACGCGAGTGCCGCTGTACATACAGCTGTGGAATGCTGACCAGCAGGGAAAGGCTGTTGACGTCGAACTCTACGGATGCACCGGGGATGAGTTCGGCGACATTCAGGGGCGTATTGTTTTCCAGGTTGGCCGGAATGAGCTTGTCCCGAGTCAGCCGGGCGATATCGACCCCGATCTCCTTGAGCAGGCCCATCCGAATGATCGGGCGAACGCTTCCGGTTTCGGGATCGGCACTGAATACGACATCTTCGCGCCGGATCATGATCTGGTTCAAATGAATGTCGACGCTGTAAGTGCCGGGCGACACCGAGTTGCCGTTCTCGAAATACTTCAGTTCAACGGGCGCCCCGCCCTCGTTGTTCAGGAACTCGGCGTTGAATTCCACCGCGAAAGTTACGGCAGGCAAAGCCAATCCCAAGGCCACGAGACAGGAAGACCTGGAATAGACGGACACCTTGAGGTCGAACCTTTTCCTAAATATGGCCACGCGAATATTCCTTGGACTAATTTCCGACAAACCGGAAAAACCCATCCATAGGGGAAGTTAAGAGCAGCTCTTCTGCCCTTCTGCTCTTCTGAGCTTCAGTCGGATAAGGAGCTGGAATGTTTATCGAGGCCGCCATAGTCATTTACGCTCTGGAACTCGATCTTTCCAGAAACGCCGGGGGGAGTTCCCTTGATTTCGAATCGGCGACTCGACTTCGGCGCGACCATGTCGGCATCAACGACATAGGAGGCATTGCCAGCTTTTAATTTCACGTTGGCGAAAGAGACATGAAATGCAGTATCGTTGGAAACTTCGACAACCGACTTGCCACCCTGCCGAACAAGACGCCAGATCAACTTTCCAGGCGCTTCGGCGGAAGTTCCCGACAAGTTATCGGGGCGGTAGAAGACCTTGATACGCTGGCGCAAAGCTATCTGCAACGTATTAGCCGACGCAGATTTTTGCGGAATTTCCTGGACGTTCAGGCGGAATACGGATTCCCTGTCGCTCGGCAAGCCTTCCCCTTGAAACAGGATACGCAGGGTTTGCTGCTTGTTGCCTCCCAAACGACTTAGGGCAGGCGTGATGGCAAACGGGACCTCGCGATTATCTGCCCCATTATCAGCCTCTACCCAGGATTGAATCATCACGTCCTTGGAAGCCTGGTTCCTGACCAAGATTGCAGCCTCCTTGGCAGGCGCCTGCAGAACGACCCGGGTTCCTCCCAGTGTGATTCCCGCATTGGCAAGGGTGGAAAAAAGCAAAAGGATGCCACCCCAGATAACTCTGGAAGAAAATGGATATTTCATGACGAACTCACACCTCATGGAGCGGGGTATATACATACCCCGCCCATGTAGCAGAACTTAGTTGTATTCCAGGGTGAAGGGCAGGGAGCCGTTGGCAACACCTGCCGTAGCGGCCGCAGCGCCAGACTTTACGTAAGCAGCCCGCAGATTCAGATTGGCGCTGTAAAGGGTGATGTCTTGGCCTTCGCCATCTTTTTCAACCCTGGAATTCAAGGGTGCATCAATGGTCTCGTTCGCCGACAGGTTCAGCAGCTTGCCATCGGAACCATAGATGCCAATACCGACGCCAGTGGCAGTGGAGTCTTTACCAAGCTTCAGCAGGCTTTCGTTGTGCGAATCGATGCCGGTACCGGACATCGGGTCGAACTTCAGCTTCACGGTGGTCAGACCGGTACCGGTCTTGCCACAGTCCAGGTTCAGATTCAGGCTGGTACCACCAGCGATGCTGCCGCCCGCGGTGCCGCTCAGCGAGTCGATGCTGATCTTGCCGAGGTTTACGTCGATGGTCTGGTTGCCCGCTGCACCGCCAACGGTGGTGCCAGCACCTCCAGTGATGCTGCAAGCGGCCGCGGTGATTTCACCTTTGAAATTGATGGTGCCGTCTGCCGCCATGGCATTGCCGACGACCAGGCTGGCTACTGCGGCAGCCAGAATGCTTTTCATGGAAATGGACACGATTGAGCTTCCTTTTGACAGTGAAAGTGTTGCGATTTTTGAACTCTATAAGAGCCAGCAACATTCTCCGAAAAGCCGAATAGAACGACAACGAAGCACTTCCCAGGCAATCGTGTGAAACTTCCCCAGTGCTTGTATGAAGTTTCCTACAAGCGCCAAAAACCTCGTAGTTAAAAACCCTCCGACACCACAAGCTCGCTGCCACCAACAGCCAAAGACAATGAACGATCCGAAAGAAGCGCCATCAGCTTCGATAGCGCCTCTTATATGGAAGAATGAAAAACCAAGACAAATCAAAGCAAACCCAGCAAGTACCCAATTACCCCATTGCCCCAGCAGCAAACGCGGAGCTTATGGGTTCGAGAAATCCATGCTGGGGAATAGAGGCGATTCAGGTTATGGAGAGACCTGAACAGCTTCTGAAAGTTCTATCCGTCCCGATCTCTAGAGCCTTGCCAATTCGGTTGAGATACTGATTTCGAACGCACTTAGTTTGCCTTCCAATGAAGAGGCCAGATTGGCTATCCGCTCGGAAGACTCCGATGGGTTCTGGCAAGCCTTTTCAAGGCAGGAACAAGACTCGACCAATAGGCTGCTGCCCACCACCCTCGCAGCCCCTTTTATCCTGTGCGCAAGTTCGGCCACTCCTTGCAGGTCTGCGAGTTCAAGCAATTCCGCCAACCGAGTACGATCATCCCGACTGCTGGCCAATAAAGTTTCCAGCAACCGCCGCAATGCAGCCGGCTCGCCGCCGGTAATGGCCTCCAGCGAACGAATGTCGAAAAGACTTTCCATCGGCGATTCCGAACCAAGCGCTTTCATACAGACTCCATCGATATGCTTAAAGGAAGGTCACTGCGCATTGCGCTGTCCCGCCTGCGGGACTCCAGGCATCCGTAGAACGACAAGGCCGTATATGCCGTCCGGGCCAGTTATCCGCAAGCAGCATAAGGGAATTGCCTCCGCCTCTGCCGTCCAAACAGGGGAGCATCGCTTGTTGCGCCTCATCGAACGGCCCCAAACGGCCCTGGAAACGCTCATGGCCGGCACGGAGTCTACCTTTGCCAGCCGACCGCAGCCGGCCCGACCGCTCGTTTCGGGGAGGGAAACTCCTACGGTAAGTCTGTGCGAAGAGGCGTCATCAGTTGCGACCGCCTAACGGTTCGAAGTGTAGTGGTCAACCCATCCCGGACAGTGGGTTGAGTTTTTCTTCGGCCACCGCAGGTGGTAACCCGTCGTTGAATTGATGCGGCCTGATCCAGTTGTAGCGGTGCATCAAGTAATGACTGATGTCCCGTTGGGCCTCCTGCGCCGTCAGGTAACCCGTTGACGGGACCCACTCCGACTTCAGACTGCGGAACAGGCGCTCCATCGGCGAGTTATCCCAGCAATTCCCACGACGGCTCATGCTCTGCTGCATCCGATAGCGCCAGAGCCGTTGCCGAAACAGGCGGCTGGCGTACTGGCTGCCCTGGTCTGAATGGAACAGCACCTGCTGTGGCCTGCCGCGCTGTTCGTAGGCCATGTCCAGGGCCTTGATCACCAGTTCGGCATCCGGCTTGGCCGAGAACGCCCAGCCGATCACCCGCCGGGTATGCAGATCCAGCACCGCGGCCAGGTAGTGCCAACGGCCTTGCGCCCAGACGTAGGTGATGTCGCCACACCACACCTGATTGGGATGCTCGGTCGCGAATTTGCGGTTCAGCCGATTCGGGATATCCGGCCGCTCAACCGTGGCCTGTTTGTAGGCGTGCGAGCCCGGTTGCTTGCTGACCAGGCCCAGCTCACGCATCAACCGACGCACTCGGAAACGGCCGATGGTCACGCCCTCTTCGCGCAGCATGCCCAGAATGCTGCGGCTGCCGGCCGAGCCCCGACTCTGGCTGAACAACTGGTTGACTTGGCTGCGTAGCGCCACGCGGCGAGCATCGACACGCCGCCGTCGAAGACGGTGGACGTAGTAGCAAGACCGCGCCACATCGAAAGCTGAACAGACCACTTCCACCGACTCCTGCTCACTCAACTGGTCTATCAGCGCGTACGATCGAGTTCGTCCGACATCAAGAGAGCGGTAGCCTTTTTTAATATCGCTTTCTCCCGCTCCAATCGGTTGATCCGGGCTTCCAGCTCCTGGATCTTTTGCTGCTCAGGCGTCAACGCCTTGCTCTTCGGGGTCACACCCTGGCGCTCCGCCTCGAGCTGCTTCACCCAATGGCGCAAGGCCGAATCCACCACCCCCAGCGAACGGCAGGCGTCGATATGGCTGTAGCCTTGGTCCAACACCAGGGCCGCGGCCTCTCGTTTGAACTCGGCGGAAAACGTACGTCGTTGCTTGCTCATCAGACACCTCTCTCACGGCGAGGATTCTCGCCTAAATCGGTGTCCGGGATCAGTAGACCACTACAAAGCGAACCTGGCAGTGGAGCCATCGCTGCGACACGCGAACCTGGGTTACGCGCATGTGTTGGAAAGCGACGGTCGCAACCAGGGTTTGATGAACCACTATTGGCGTGCACAGGCATACGAGGAAGACGCAGGGAACACCTGGTTGAAAACCAGCTCTACAGATCATCGAGCAGCGAGGGTTCTATCTATGGCACAACCATTGGACGGCTCGCACGACGCGGACCACCCGAAGGCCGAAAAAACGGAAGGAAAGGTGCCATCGGTCAGCGATCCCAGGGCGCTTGCCCATCTTCTGGAATTGATACTGTCCACCGCCCAGGCCGGTCTCGCCTTTTCCAAGGACCGCTTCGACATCGGACGCTTTCGCGCGCTCCAGCATGCCGTCGCCGAATTCATCGCCAGCGACCAGGGGGTAGCGTACGAACGGGTCGAGAACTGGATCGCCCTGGACAGCCACTACCCGACCCCGAAACTGGACGTCCGTGCGTTGATCCTCGACTCGCAACAGCGGGTCCTGCTGGTCCGCGAGGCCTCGGATGGTCGCTGGACCCTACCGGGCGGCTGGTGCGACGTAAACGAGTCGCCGGCAGATGCGGTAGTTCGCGAAACCCAGGAAGAGAGCGGACTGGAAGTCCGAGCGATACGCCTGTTGGCATTGCTGGACAAGCACAAGCATCCCCACCCTCCCCAACTGCCGCATGCGTTGAAAGCTTTCTTCTTCTGCCACGTCACCGGTGGCAGGCTTCAGCAACAAACGGACGAAACGTCGGCGGCCGAGTACTTTCCGGTGGACGCCTTGCCGCCGCTTTCCGAGCACCGGGTACTGGCCTCGCAGATCCAGACGTTATGGCAGCGAATCCGCGCAGGAACGCCAGAGGCGCTTTTCGACTAGGCTGCAGACCTCATGGAGTCATCGCGCGGCAGACGGCCTGACCCCAACGGCGTCCAGCAGGCGCACCCGGCAGATCGACCGACCAGCCGATGAGCGCCTGCCGCCCTCCCCCATCGCCGGCAGCTTGACGCCGCCAACAGCGGTGCAGCGTGCCTTCCGAGCAGTAAAGCCAGCCCGTCGTTCTCGCTCGAATGCGTGCCGGAGCGCACCCGAGGCGTCAGCCGCCCGACCATCCCGAACGTGCCGATAGAGCAAGCTCCGAGCGAGTTTCCCCCGCTTCGTCCATAGCTCATCCGTGCTAGTCGACCCTCACCTTGGGATGCACCTATGATTCGTCCCTTGGATGACCCTCCGCGGTCGGGAACAAGACATTCAAGGACGAACTCATGGGCAAACCATTCCTTCATGCTCGGCGCTGGCTGCTGCCGCTCGCCTTCATCTGCACGGCAACGACTGCGGTCGCCGAAAGCACCGGCGACTACTGGATCGTCTACGGCAAGGGCGAACGCTACAACAACGAGGTATTCGTCGCCAACGCCACCGGCATCTTGCAGCAACCCAAAGGTATCCAGTCGGCGCAGATCATCCAGCTATTCGAAGACCGGTCGATGCCGACGCTGACGGCCTACGAGGTCCAGTTCAAGTGCAAGGAGCGCAGGGTTCGCTTCGACAACGCGCGTGCCATGCGCCGCATCGACAACGTCATCACCAACGTGAAAACCGTCGACGGCTGGATCGACCCGGAGAAATACGATTATTGGCTGCAACGCTCGTTCGCCTTCGTCTGCGCCCCGGCCATCCGCGACAACAACCAGATGTTGCCGCTGGGCAAGATGCCCATTGCGCGCATGGTGCAGACCGTCCAGGCAATGTTCGTCGAACTGCAGGGCGTCCAGGCCAAGAAACAGACCATGCGCGATCTGGATGCGATGCTCGGCAACGAGTAGAAATGAAGGAAGGCGGCTTGCCGCCCTCCTCCGGAGCGCCACGGAGCAGGTCAGCGGCATGCCGCTCGCAGCGTCCTGCCGGCCGTAGCCAGCGCCGCGACGAATAGCCAGAATGTGTCTCTATGCGAGGAGCGCGCGGAGCTGCGCGGGGACTTCCATGACTTCGCGGGTATCCGGGGAGACACAGACCTGCGTCAGACTCGCAGTGAACGCCACCACGTCCGGCGAAAGACGTCCTTCGACTGAAAACGAGAAAGAATGCGTCCCCACGTTCGACACACCCACTCGCAGCGTGAGTTCGTCGTCCCAGGTGACCGGATGCAGGAATTCCAGGGAGAACGCTCTCGCCGGGGGAAGAATCCTGAAACCCAGGAGGGTTCTGAGCCCCGGGCCTCCCAGCCAGACCCCGAGCGCCTCCTGCACCGCTTCCAGCACGAAGTATGAAAAACGTGGCGTATAGACGATCCCTTCGGGATCACAGTCGCCAAACAGTACCGTTCTTTTTATGAAAACCGGGGTCGGCATCGCGTCACTAATCCAGTCGCGAGGAAAGGAGCTTCACTCTATGAAAGTCCAGGCCCACTGACAAATCCTCGGATAGCCATGCACCTGTTCACCAGACTGCATGGAAGCAGACTGGCAGGCACACGACTGTGGTTGCCAGTGCCGATATAACTGGCGAAAGCACGAAACCAGCCGCTCGTTCTGGCGCGCTGTGGATCGGATATCCGGACTCCAGAAACAGAAAAGCCCACCTCGAGGGCCTCGGCTCGTTGAACCAGGATGGGGCTCGGTAGAAATGGTGTTGGCACGACAACTCATTGCAGCATGAACAGATAGGCCACCTTCGGGTGGCCCATCTATTAGAGAAATTACCAACTGCGGATTTTATTGGCAGTATCGCTCCTTCCCCTTGCGTTCAAACGAACACTAACGCGCTGGTTTGTATCTGAGCTGGAACCAACTCACCCGTGGGCTCTAGCAATGGCACTAATCGTGAATGTCCTTCCCGCAGCCTATCGTGCAAGCGGTTCAGTGCATCCACATCGTCAACGCCATCACGTGCCTCAGCCCAGAGCACAAGTCTACCGGCATCGTCCGCCGCAAGTTTCACCGGTGCCAAGGATGAGAATGGAGAGTTCACTTGTAACAATTGCAAGATCACACCCAGCGGTAACCCTGAAGGCACAAGTCCCAACTCGACGACGAAAAGCCAACCGCCCTCGAGGCGCTCCATAACCAGTTCCGGTCCCTCTGCCGGTTGCAGCCGCAACGTGGCATCGTTGCTCGAGGGAAGTCTCAAGCCCCACTGTGCCAGCCATGTATCAATCATGTGAACTCCTTATTCCGCCAAGCCTTAGCCATCTCAACGGTAGTCGAACTCAAGGGTTTGCCGAAACGCAGGAAGCCTCGTGCCGAGTAGTTGTCGACGATATCGTTCAGCGCTTGATTGATTTCCGCCGGACTGGTGGCATGCCGTAGCTGCTCCTCCGCCCGACGTAACAGAGCTACGTTGGAATCCGGCTGGCCAGGGCGATACAGAGAGGGGAAGATAACTTCCTTACGAATGTTCTCGGCAATAACCGCCACTTTGCGGCGCTGCGCCTCTGCTAACGCAGCGGCGAGCACCGGCGACTGCACCGTCTGCCCGCGCATGGCATCGAGTAACTGCTGATGATCAACGTTATCAGCATGGTTCAACTCAGCTGCCAACCATGCTAGGCGTTCCGGAGTATCTGCCAGCGCATCGAGTCGCTGAAGAGCGGAGCGCATAGCCTCGTCCAACTTGAGCCTACCCGCCAAGCCATTGGCGCTAACGATAGCGACAGTCAGCTCGGTGAACGCATCCCGCGCCTTCTGGCGAAAAGCCACCGCCCCGTCTGTGATCTCCGGGTTCTGTTGAGCAACACTGGTGAGCATACTGTCATCAAGTGCCAGCAGCGCCTCATCGAGAGAAGCGAAGGTATGACGCTCTGAAGCCTGAAGACGTTTCTCCAGATGTTCACCGACTCGCTCCTGGAGGCGCTCCTGAAGATGCGCCTTGATCTCGTCCGGCATGGTGAAGTTCAAGGTGCCACCGAGCATGCCACTGAAATCACCGCGCTCGCTCTTCAACGGCACCACAACGGTTTGCTCGCGCAATTCCTCCAGGCCCTCGAGCTGCAGCATTTCGCGCGCCTGCAGGGCAGGCACCCCGACGACCCAGCCCTTGAGCGCGCCGCCCCTAGTACCTCGGTCGGGCGCTACCTCCCCAGCTTCGCCCTCGAACTCAAGGATCAGGTTGTCGTTGCGCCGCAGTGGCCCGCTGTCAAAATGCTTGTCGATCATCTCAGGGACCGGCACGTTAATCATCACCCCGCCATCCTGGAATTCTGTCCACTCTACGCCGGCCTGGTACGGCTGATCACTCAAGCTGACCTTCTGGAACACTCCTGGGAAGGAACCGGAGATATGTGCCGCCTGGGCGACCTCCAGATCCGGTGTGTGGCTGGCATTGAACACCACTAATTGCGGACGCCCCTCGAACATGGCCGTACCTGTGATGTTCAGCGTCTTAATCTGGGGAATGTAAGCACTCAACCGATCTAGATCGCCAAAGGTGACTCCGGAGCCGGACTGCAATCTGCTGGCGATGGCGGCAACGGTCGGCTGGCGTGCAACCTCTGGATGCGTAGCGATCTGTCCGAGCACGGCCTTGCGTGTCTCGTCGCGCAATAGGCGTTCTAGGGGCTCAGCCCGCGAATCTATGCGTGGGAGTACATTGAGCAGCAACTCAGAGAAGCCGCCGATCTTGTTGCCCAAGCCCTTTTTCAGCGATGCGCCGATCTCGCTGCTAATGTGTTGGAACAGCTTCAGCTTCTTGTTCGAGCTGTCGAGCAGCGAAATAAGATCCATCTTGTCGGAAAGGGTCTTGAACGCCGCCGGGCTCATACCTGAGGCCAAAAGGGCGGCGGTGATGCCGCCAGCGGACGAACCGGACATGCTGCGGATGCCATCGAGCATGCCTTTCTCTTCTAGCGCCAGCATTGCTCCCGGGTATGCCGCACCTTTGGCACCACCGCCGCTTAGGACCAGACTGGTCAATGGTGGCCGACTGAGCTGTAGCTCGGTGACTCCGTTCTCAAACTGGCGCAGAGTGATCTGCCGCGGCCCTGCCGAGTCAGTCAGAGTACGGGACTCCCCTTGCCCTTGGGGACTGCTGAAACGCACGTCGCTAACGCTTTCCGGCAACTTCCCGGAAAGTATTCCCGGCGTGCTCTTTAGGGCAACCCCGAGACCTTGCCCTGAAGGTTCCTGACGCAAGCTGGCGGACTTATGCGCTGCCTGCGACGGGGTTTCGACAGGCTCCTGATTCAGCGAGGAGGCAGTAGCCCCCAACGATTGGATATGCATGTTCGCTCCTTGAAATACCGAGGGTTCGGAGCAAATATTAGGAAAACCGGCCATAAGGTTTTGCCAGTTTCGGACGTTTTTTTATCAGTTCGGACTGGCCTGCCCCCAGTTTTAGTACCGCTGCCTAGTTAGTAGGCTATGGGGTTGATATCAACTTTTCCCGCTTCAGCTGCTGCTGGTTGGTTCGCCACTTCGCAGCAAGCTCTGCCGGGGAGAGATTGCCAATGGCGCTGTGTGGTCGGTGCTCGTTGTAATCCCGCCAAGCCGCGATACGGATTCTGGCTTCGACCAGCGAGCAGTGCTCATTGAGGCATTCGCCCCGGAACTTGCCGTTGAATGACTCGATGAAGGCGCTCTGCGTGGGCTGGCCAGGCTGAATCAGCTTCAACTTGATGTCACGCTGACAGGCCCACTGATCAAGCGCCTTGCCGGTGAACTCGGGGCCCTGGTCGGTGCGGATCGCCTGCGGGTAGCCACGAAACCGCGCCATCTCGTCCAGCGCCTGCGTGACACGAAAACCGCTGATACCGTACTCCACCAAGATGTCGACCGACACCTTGGTGAAGTCATCGACCACCGTCAGGCATTTGATCCGTCGCCCAGTGCTGAGCGCGTCGAAGACGAAATCCATCGACAAGACCTGGTTCGGTGCGCTCGACAGGCTCAGGCATTCGCGCGCCACCGCGACCCTCCGCCGCCTCACCATCAAGCCGGCGGCTCGGTACAGCCGGTAAATCCGCTTGTGGTTGACCTGCACGCCACAGCAGGATGTGCAGGCGGCGTTAGCTACAGCGTCGATACTCCTGGGCCAGTTCCACCAGTTGGGCGTGCAGCTCGGTCGGTACACTAGCCTCGACCCGCTTGAGGAAGTCGAGAAGAACGCTTCTGCACTGCCGTCTCCTGCTTGGAAAACGGACTCTACTAAGTTCAGCGTGGTACTGAAATCGGGGGGCAGGTCAATCGACAAAGGTATCCCGACCGCAGGTTTGTTGGCCCACGTGATGGTGGCCAAGTTTGCCGATCACTTGCCGCTGTACCGGCAGGAGAAAATCTTTGGCCGCGCCGGGCTGGCAATTGCTCGCTCGACCCTGGCGCAGTGGGTCGGACAAACCGGCGTGCGGCTTCAGCCACTGGTCGATGCACTGCGTGAAGCCGTGCTGAACCAGGGCGTGATCCACGCTGATGAAACACCGGTGCAAATGCTTGCGCCAGGCGAGAAGAAAACCCACCGGGCCTATGTCTGGGCGTACAGCACGACGCCGTTTTCAGGGCTCAAAGCGGTAGTTTACGACTTCAGCCCAAGCCGTGCTGGCGAACATGCGCGCAACTTCCTGGGTGACTGGAACGGCAAGCTGGTCTGCGACGACTTCGCTGGCTACAAAGCCGGTTTCGAACAAGGCATCACTGAAATCGGCTGCATGGCCCACGCCCGGCGCAAGTTCTTTGATTTGCACGTGGCGAACAAAAGTCAGCTGGCTGAACAGGCCCTGCACTCGATCAGCGGCTTGTACGAGGTCGAACGTCAGGCGCGGGACATGAGTGATGAAGAGCGCTGGCGAATACGACAAGAATTGGCGGTGCCGATCCTCAAAAAACTGCATGACTGGATGTTGGCTCAGCGAGACCTGGTGCCCAATGGATCAGCCACGGCCAAAGCCCTCGATTACAGCCTGAAACGCTGGGTAGCGCTGACGCGCTACCTGGACGATGGGGCTGTGCCCATCGATAACAATCAGGTCGAGAACCAAATACGGCCATGGGCGCTCGGGCGTTCGAACTGGCTGTTTGCCGGGTCGCTGCGCAGTGGTAAACGGGCGGCTGCAATCATGAGCCTGATCTAGTCGGCGCGTATGAATGGGCATGATCCGTATGCCTATCTCAAAGATGTGCTGACGCGGCTGCCCACGCAGCGGGCCAGTGAGATCACTGATTTGTTTCCGCATAAGTGGGTAAATAGTCTGGAATAATCCTACAGCCGCTTCTCCATAACGATGGTGCGCTCCGCCCCATGAAACTCGTCGCGGATTTTCTGATAACCCAATGCGGTATAAAACCTTTCAGCTGTAATTGACGATGGCACACGTACAGCTCCAACTCCTGCGCTGGCAGCAGTTGTATGAATGACATCCATCAAATGCCGCCCGATACCGCCTTTCTGGTGAGCTGGGTCAACGAAAACACTTCTGACGCCGTCACCGTCGAGACCGGCAGTGCCAATAATGTTTTCGCCCAATAAGTCTACGAAGACCCTACGCTTCGTAAGCTGTGTGGTGATGGCTTCAGGAGAAAAGCTCTGCTCAACCTGAGCGATCACATCAGGCGGATAGTCCTGTGAATTTGACTCACGCAGGGCGGCTATAACTACGCGGCTTATCGCTGCTGCATCTCTGCTCGTGGCGGGACGAACGTGGCATTCCATGCTGAGACCTCAATCCTAAAGGATTACAGCTTAGCGCATCGCAATGTGCCTTCCCCGGACGCTTACGAACATCGACACCGCACAGTCGAAGGGCATTACAGCGACCCCGACCCTCGTCATCCGGGACAACCAGACAGGACGAAGCGTGAAGCTTGAAGGCATGGCCGACGAGACCACGTTGCTGTCGGCGATAGACTGGCTAGCCAAGGATCTCTAGCGTCGCGCCAAGAGACTCTTGGCTAAGAAATCGGCGAGGATTCCAACATCCCTCTTTTGGGCCTCCAGGATGCCCTGCACTTCACCTGGCAGAACCTCGACCTCCTCCCCATCCACAATCTTTACCATTCTCTTGCGGCCGGAGCTGGTGAGGCTAAGCCTCAACTCCATCGCCGGCCGGGCATTGATGTAAATGCTCTCGAGCAAGCGTTCCATGACTTCGACCACTCCTTAATATCAGTTAGCCATCTCCATACAGGGATTATGCCCTCTAGGGCATGAGGGAGTCACCCCTAACGCTGCAAGCAGCAGTTCTGGATACGGACGGGCTGATGGTTTCCTGCTGCCCCATCGCAAGCGATCCTGTCTGCTGTCTATTCCTTCCTCGAACCGGTACAAGCCCGCACCTCTTCATCACTTCCCCAAATGGGCCACCACGCCCCCTGGCTATCGGCTTACTCTTGGTACTACTCACTAGCGTGTGCCTGCCCTAACCAAGACTACAAAACGATAGGCGGTTCATCTTTCCTCATAACTTGAGGTTACTATTGAGTCTCATCCAACCCTCAGGGTTAAGGAGATTGGAATGCTTATTAAAATTCTTCGAATTATATTCTTGTTGCCTATAGTTGGTTTGGCACAGCAGGCTGCTGCCTCCCCGCCCGCAGAGTCACACTCGGATGAACAATCTGAATCTTCGTGTATCGATGTCCAAGTCAATGGAGCACGTAGCCTGTCTTATAACTGCATGGCTCAGCAAATGACTCCACCCAAAGAGGATCCTCGGCGTCGGAACCCTACCTTGAACTCCACATTAGCGTCTGAACGCGCCACTCGCCTGCCACCCACACAGACAGGACTTTTTACCAGCCTTCATCAACGTGCCATATCGAACTCGAAAGACTAGCCCTCAGCCAAACGACTTCCAGCCTATGCAGGGCACTCTATAGAGTGCCCTGCAGCACATTCGCAAGCTGAACACCTTGAAATAAAATCCTACTAAGGCGCATCCTTAGTTCAAAACCACATTTATTATTCCTGACACATTCTGGACCTCACCATACACTGCCCGCCCATCACGATAACTGTAGCTCATTATCACTGGAATCGTTGTTTTGAATGCAGTGCAACTGTAGTTTACAACAACAGATCCGCCATATGGCTCAACACCCAATTGAATGTCGGTCGGGCCGACCCATGACACATTACACCCTTGAGATGAATTCCCGGGTGTATTGTAACCAACACATCGTAGATCTGATGTTCCCCTGCTAACACCGTCTGGATAGAAATTGGCATAACGTGGAGCATAAAGATTTGCCCGGCAAGATGTTGTAAATTTCCTATTTCCGCTGGCAGAAACAGTGACCGTTCCTGGTGAAGGCATTGCCGAAATGATCATCCTTTGCAGAGGAGGGAGTGTAGGCGCTCTTTGACTCGACTTCATATTACTTGGAAGAATCGAACAAACTACAACATCTTCAACATCCACACCCTTTGAGACTTCCCCCAGACTTGTTATTTCAACTCCACCCTGCGCCCGACATATCTCACTTCCATCATTTGAGCCCTCATCAGCACACGCGAAATTGCTAGCCACCAAAAGCACAGCCGACATAACAAGTGATTTTTTCATTTTCAAAAAGACCTCTCCAGGCTAAAAATTATTAACTCAGTGAATACCCAGCTCATTGGGCGGCTTTCTTATCAGCTTCTCTGATTCAAGAACACGACCTTCAATTGGATCGCAGTTCAGCCGATTCAACCTAACACTCCCCTCTTCATTATCATTAACTCCGGAAAGCTTTTGCTCTCTCTCAAAGCAGTGCTGTCCAATCTCATCCGATCCACCTCCACCACCGACACACCCATAGATGAGAGCAATTAAAGAAAATAGAGAGAAGTACCTATATCCGACCCAACCACCCATCTTCATACTGCAAGAAAAATACAACATTTGCGTCACACCTTTGTAATTCTCAAGAGTTACCCTTCACCTAGAAAAACCCTACCCCCAATTTCGCTTCAGTTCTGTTTCAGAAGACAACAACTATCTAATTCACTAGTAGGAATCTCAGCGCAGCCTTCCTGCCTCTTAGCAACAAAAATAACTGTTTCGGCAGCGACTGCTCAGTCCGCGCAAACACCTGAATACAAGATGGCTTGGAAGCTCACTTCTACCTTATGAGTTACTAGGCTCCCTCCTCTGCACCATGCGCTAACAACTCGCCTTTACAGCGGTAAAAAATACTCCGGCGACGTAGTGATGATTTCCTGCTGCTCTATCCCAAGCGATCCTGTCTCCTGTCTGTACCTTTCTAGAACCGGTACAGACCCATGCCTCTTCATCACTCCCCCCCTGGCCGGCGGCCACAAACGCTGGCCGTTGGCGTACTACTGGTACTGCTGAGCGGCGCGAGCCAGGCCGAAACCTGGGTCATCACCGACAAGGCTCATCCGGTCTCTGCCACCGGATCGTCGCGCGTTCTGTTTCTGGACGCCCAGGAACACCTCGAAGAGCAACTGACTGCCGCCTTGCCCCAGGATCCACAGCATGCTCAAGCGGCGTTTAAGCGATTGCTACAAAGCCCCGATGGGCGCCGCCTGCAGGCAGAGCTGGTCAAGGCACAACAAGACGTCGCCGATGCGTGGAGTCTCGGTGTCGAGAAGATCCCTGCCGTAGTAGTCGATAGGCTGTACGTGGTCTACGGCGAACCGGATGTTTCGCGCGCTCTTGAGCTGATCGCCAAGGCCAGGAGGTCGCGCTGATGACCAGCCTCAACCTCCGCCGCCTGGCAGCTGCGGCCGCTACCTTCAGCCTCTCGTTCACGGCCTCGGCCGCGATCAACAGCGCTGCCATCGTCTCCTCCACCCTTTCCCCTCAGTGCCTCGAATACAAGGTCGTCGGGATCTGTTACTGGCTGCTCTGCGGCCCGCATGGCTGCAAAGTGAAGACGTCGGTCAAGGTCCGCCACTACGTGCCTGACGCAGTCGTCTCCAGCTACGCGAATACCGGGAGCAACCCCTGGACCGAGGTATCGGCGCTGGGTACACCGAATCCACTCGCCCAGGCCGGCAATGACGCGACCACAAACTACAAGGCCGAGAACAGCATCGGCCGCTTCAAGGAAGCGGATGTGATCGGCCATCCTGGTGGCGCCACGTTCAGCCGGTTCGCCAGCGCCTCTGGGTACGTTTGCCCTGGCGCCACCGTCCCGCTGGTGCCGTACTTTCTCAGCACACTGGACGCCATTGGCTGGCGGCATGGAATTCCCGAGCAGGTGTACCCCGAAGCGTTGGTCCCAGGGCTGCGCGAGGTGGGTGGAATCTTCTCCGGCGACATGTGGGGGAACCTCTATCCGCGCAGCGGTTTCCTGCACCAGACCGACGACTACAAGACGGCAGCCGTCATCGCCCAGCGCGCCGGCGATATCACCACGCGAATCGGCCAGCTCCACGTCTACCTCCCCATGCGCGCAGCCCCCAAGGACGGCTACTGGCCGGCGGGCGAGCTGAAAGAGGGCGATGCCTCGACCGGGAAATGGCAGGAGCTGACCCCATCCCTGAGCCTCAACTGCGCGGTGTTTCCCAACTCTGGGCCGAAGACGCAAGCCGTCGACGGCGATTACGCCTGGGCGCTCTGGCGTCCCTACTCCTGCTGCCAGCGCAAGGGGCAGATCTTCCTCGGCAGTACCGACTTCCAATAAGGACACGGAGACGAATCATGCGAATGAACATCACCTCGGTCGCGCTGACGTGGCTGCTCGCAGCGCAACTTGCCCAGGCCGACGACCCGATCAACGTATCCAAGACCGGCACGGTGCTCAGCGACGAGGTGCTCTACAGCATTGGCGGCGGCAGTGCGGTGAGCATGGGCAGCGCCGGCCAGATGGACTCGATCGGCGTCGGCTTCGGCTGGAACAACGACATGATGTGCGGAAACATGAACCTGAGCACCACCCTGGAGAACCAGCTCAACGGTGCCACACAGGGTTTCCAGAACATCATGGGCTCAGTCATCCAGAACGCGACCGGCGCGGTCATGTCGCTGCCGGCGTTGATCATCCAGCGCGCGAACCCTCAGCTCTACAACCTGATCACCAATGGCATCCTGCAGGCGCGGATCGACTACGATCGCTCGAAAGGGACTTGCAGAGCGATCGCCGAGAAGATGGCCGACATCGCTGGCGAGCAGACCGGCTGGGGGAAAATCGCCGAAGGCCAGGCCCTGGGAGCCACGCTGGCCTCTGGCGGGAAAGACGCCGTATCCGCCCTCGAAGCAGTGGAGAAGAAGGGCGGCAACGATGGCGTAACCTGGGTCGGTGGAGACAAGGCCGGCGGCTCCGGCCAGAAGCCCATTCGCATCGTCAACGACGTGACCCGGGCGGGCTACAACCTGTTGACCAGCCGCTCGGTGAATGATTCGTCGAGCGTGCCTTCCGCCACTTGCAACAACGGCCTGGTCTGCAACACTTGGTCCTCCCCCCAGGAGGCCGCCGCATTCGCCACCCGGGTACTGGGGGAGCAACAGCAACAGACCTGCGAAGGCTGCCAGAAGACGGTGACGGCTGCTGGCGTCGGCCTCACCCCGCTGATCCAGGAGACCTACGACAAGAAGCTCCAGTCGCTGCAGGAGCTGCTGTCGAAGAGCAAACCACTGACTGCAGAGAACCTGGCTGCGGCCGGCACCGATGCTCTGCCAATTACCCGCGGCGTCATCGAGGCGCTGCGCGACGAGCGTGACCAGGACGTCCTGGCGCGCCGCCTGGCGTCCGATGTCTCCCTGATGGACGTGCTCAGCAAGGCACTGCTACTGCAGCGCCTGATGTTCGCCGGCGCCAAGGAGCCCAACGTCGCCGCCAACGGCCTGGCCACCCAAGCCGTCGATCAGCAGACCAGCCTCCTGCAGCAGGAGATCTCCAATCTCAAGACCGAACTGGAACTCCGTCGCGAGTTGGCCAGCAATTCCCCCATGCGGGTCATCGAGCGCGGGCAACAACGCGCCTCAGGGTCCAGTGGCGTGTTCGAGTCGGCGCCCGATGCCGATCGCCTCGATCGCCTGCAGGCCCCCTCTGCCGCCGGCGGTAAGTCGGGAGGGAGACCGTGATGGCAGATACGCTCACCACCCGAAAGCTTCTCGGTCAGCTACTGGTCGGAGTGCTGATCGTCATCGGACTGGCAGTGGTCGGTACGCTGCTCAGCCTCTTCGCCCTGAACCACTTCGGTGGCATCCAGGGCCTGGAGGCCTGGCGGCAAAGCAACTACTGGAGCTTGTTCGCCTGGCGGGCGCTGCTGTACTGCGCCCTGGCCATCGCATGGTTCCGGCTCAAGCAGCGCAAGGAACTGAGCGCGCATGAGCGGCAGCGCATTCGGCGGATCGAGATCCTGGTGCTGTTGCTGGTCCTGCTCATCGAATTCAGCAAAGCCTACTTCCGCACGGGAGGCGCAGCATGACCTTCATGACCAATGACTACCTGGAGTATTACCTCACCCTCCTCGGCTGGATCATCAACAACGGGATCTGGAACATGATCTCGGACACGGGCCTGTTTGCGGTGCCGTTCGCGGCCATCGTAATGCGCGAATGGCTGAAAGTTCGCGGGGAAGGCGCCGACGAGGGCAACAAGGGCGTGCTGTCTCTGGCCCGCATCGAGACGCACATCTACGTCGGCTACATCGTGGTCGCCCTGGCGGAGATCCCGGTCGTCAACGTGAGCTTCGACACCATCGAGTTCGACCAGACTCGCGCCCAGCAGTGCCAATACAATCTGCCGGCACCGGCGGACACCGGCTGGTCGAGCTCCTTCAGCAGCCTGGCCGGCAAGAGTGCGCAGATGCCGCTCTGGTGGGCGATGATGCACGCCCTGTCCAAGGGCTTCACCAGCGGCGCCATCGCGGCCATTCCGTGCGGCACGGATCTGCGGCAGATGCGAATGGAAGTGGACAACACGCGCGTGAACAATCCGCTGCTGGCACAAGAAATCGCTGATTTTTCCAGAGACTGCTACGGGCCTTCCCGTGCGCGGCTGTTCATGCGGCAACCCGACCTGGGCTCCGTCGCCGAGGACAACAAGGCGTTGCAAGACCTGAACTGGATCGGCTCCCGATTCCTGTTGAACACCCCGGGGTACTACGACACCGACTACTCGAAGAGTCCCCGTCAGTCGTGGCCCTACAACGCCACCCGCGATGCCGGCCTGCCTCAGGTGGGCGGTGGTGGCGGCTACCCAACCTGCAAGCAGTGGTGGGCTGACTCAGGGATCGGCTTGCGTGATCGGATCAAGGACCAGGTGGATCCGGACCTGATGACCAGCTTCCTCAAGTGGGCGAAATGGTTGAACCAGGACGAGGTGACCGAGGCTGTCATTCGCCAGGTGATCTCACCCTCCAGCCAGGTCAAGGGTAACGTCTACACCGATTACGGCGGGCAGGTGGGCGGCACCGTCTGGAACGGCATCGCGAGAACCGCAGGAACCTTCGGCGTTGCGCTGGGCAGCCTGGCCTACTTCCCGGCGATGGATATGGTCCGCCAGGCACTGCCGATGGTGATGTCGTTCCTGAAGATGGCAATGGTCATCTGCATTCCGATGGTCCTGGTCATCGGCACCTATCAACTGAAAGTTGCCATGACGATGACGGTTGTCTTCTTTGCGATGATGTTCGTCGACTTCTGGTTTCAGTTGGCCAGATATATCGACAGCACGATACTTGATGCCTTCTATGGTTCGGGATCACCACATCTTTCATTCAACCCAGTCATGGGGCTGAATACGGCTACTCAAGATGCGATCTTGAACTTCGTGATGGGGGCGATGTTCTTGATACTACCTGCGCTCTGGATCACCGCCATCGGATGGGCAGGGATTCATGCTAGCGGTATCGTAGACGGTCTCACGAAGGGAACTGATGGTGTTCAGAAGGCGGGTAGTAGGGGTGGCCAAATAACGGAGCAAAGTGTCAAATCACTCAATAGTTAGGTGATATTCCCAGTAGTTGCCCGATGCTGAAACTCCTGCTTAGGGCAACTATCTATCAAGACCATCTACTCTGTTTCCCCAAGCATCTAGTGGGCACCCAAAGACATCACGTCCATATGGAGCCTCACGTGCTTCAGATTCCTCAGCCGACTCAGCAACAATTGAGAAATCGCCCTTCACTAAAGCCCACCCGACCAGCCCCATACACAGCAACGACATGAAGGCGCTGGCCAGCCAGGTAAAGTTCTGAGCAAAGACAACGAAAAGCACCACCAAGAGACTAACTCGTTTGACCCAGCGCACGACAGGCCGACGATCATGCAGGCAGAAGCGCACAAGCGAGCCCAGAGTATGACCGACCCGGGCGGCAAAACCTTTGTTGGCGTGTGCGTTCATGATCAACCTCCTGGATCCAAAAGGAAGGCATCCTGCTATCACCTATACGACGAAATGAGTGAATTAGCAAGCCCTGTGGCATATTATGCCACTAGCTATCTATGGACTGGAGCACCCCATGGCAACTCGAAACGTCGTCCTTCCTGATCCGATGGAGCAGGACATCAACGAACTGGTGGAGACCGGCCGCTATCAAAACCGCAGCGAGGTCATCCGGGCAGGCCTACGCCTGTTGCTGCAGCAGGAAGCCCAGAACAGCGCCAAGCTCGAAGCCCTCCGCAACGCAACATCCAGTGGGTTGATGCAACTAGAGCGCGGCGAGTACGACGAGATCACCAGCGACGACCTGGCCCAATACCTCGACGAGCTCGGCAACCAGGCGAGCCACTGAAGCATGGCCAAGTACCGCATCTCCCATGATGCTCAAGCGGACATCGTCGATATCCTGCGCTTCACCCATAACCGCTTCGGCGATGCCGCGCGCCGACGTTACCAGGCACTCATAGGGGCGGCGCTGGAAGCAGTTGCGACAGACCCACAACAGGTAGGCAGCATCAGCCGTGAAGAACTGGGAGCTGGCCTGCGCAGCATCCACCTCGTTTACTGCCGCTCGATGCCCAGCATCGGTAAGGTTATTCGGCCCAGGCACTTCGTCTTCTACCGGGTTGCGGCAGACCAGGTGCTCGAGGTGGTTCGCGTGCTTCACGACTCCATGGATCTGGATCAACACCTGCCCCAACGATGAGCAGCTGTAGCAGGAGCAAATGGCCCAAAGGGGAAATGGGCTTGAAGGGCGAAGGGAATGGTTCACAAGGGTAAAAGCCCTACCCGAAAGGGCCTGCCGGAAGGCAGAAATGGCTGCGTTCGCCCTGGCGAACGCACTGAAAAGGCTATAGGTTCATGCCCCCACAGACGTCATCCTATGGTGGGTTACTACTTTGACGTCGAGAACGATCACAATTTCACATAGGGGCGCAATCGGCCAGGATTTTAAGTCTTTTCCCAAAAAAGTCTGTCCAGAGGTATGTCGACGAATCGGAGTCAACCGGCAAAACCGCCTTCCTGAAGAAAGCGCTCCTCTTCTTGGGTCGAGACCCGACCCAGGATCGCGTTCCTGTGCGGAAATCGACCAAAACGCCGAATGATGTCGCAATGTCCTTCGGCATGCGCCAACCAGGGTTGACCCAATTGCTTGTTCAACCGTATCGACAGCGCTTGGTCGGCCAGATCCTCGGAATGGGCGAATGGTAGGCAGAAGAACACGCGCAACGGCGCGTCGACGTGGGGCATGTGTCCAGCCTCCAGGGCCTGGAGAGCAAAATGTCGAGCTATTGGATCAGTGGCATACATCCGTGCGGAACCGCGAAAAGCATTGCGGGGGAACTGGTCGGTCAGCAATAGCAATCCCAGCGCGCCCAGTGGCGTTTCGATCCAGTCATCGTGATGCCGGTCCACAACGGCCAGGTGCAGATTGAGGAAACGCCGTCGGAAGGCTCGATCAAACGAGGCCTGCTTGGCGAACCATAGACCTTGGTCTCCAGCCCGTCGCCAGAAGTCTATCAACTCAATACCTGCGGGATTCATGATGCACTCCGGTTGCCATGGATCAGGCTGCGCCCAGCGTAGATTCCCTGCGCCGTTTCCAGGGCGAAGCGCTCGGCGTCACGACGCCGCACGTCGTCCATGATCTGACGGCGCATTTGCTCCGGCGTTCCCATCAGCTCCAGGGCGTGCTCGCTCAATGTCAGCGCCGACTCGAAAGTTTCCCGGACTTGCCAGGTAGCGCCTGCATTAAGCAGTTCGATGGCGTGCTCCCGGTCGAACGAACGAGCCAGCACTGGGACCTGCGAGAAGCTGGTATGAACCAATTCGGCAATCTTCAGGCTAGCCTCGCGATCATCAACGGCGACGATGATCAGCCGTGCGTTCGCCGCTCCCGCAACCTGGAGAATATCCAGGCGAGCTCCGTCACCGTAGTGCACCTTGAAGCCAAAGTCGCCGGCATCGCGGATGGCATCGGGATCAGTCTCAATGATCGAAATCGAACAGCCATGGCTGAGCAATGGCTGGCTGACAATTTGCCCAAACCGCCCAAAACCGATCAGCAGCACGCTGGCACTGAGGTTGTCCGGGGGCTCGACGCCCTCTAGCGATGGCGAAACCTTGGGCATCAAGCGGTCATGGGCCATCACTAGGATCGGAGTAAGGGCCATGGACAGGATGATGGTCGCCGTCAGGATGGCATTGCCGTGCCGATCGATCAGCCCCACCGCCATGGCGGCGGCGTACAGCACGAAAGCGAATTCTCCGCCCTGGGCCATCAAAACCGCCCGCTCCAGCGCCTCGCGGTTGCCGGCCCCCATCAGCCGGGCAACCAGGAAGATGCCAAGCATTTTCAACAACATGTAGGCCAGCACGGACACCGCAATCAGCCGCCAGTTACCCGCCACGATGCCGGCATCAAGCGACATGCCCACGCCAAGGAAGAACAACCCCAACAGAATGCCGCGAAACGGCTCGACATCGGCCTCCAACTGGTGGCGAAATGACGATTCAGACAGCAATACCCCGGCCAAGAACGCGCCCATGGCCATGGATAACCCGCCCCACTGCATGAGCAATGCCGCCCCTAGCACGACGAACAGGGCTGCCGCGGTCATTACTTCACGAGCCTTCGCCTTACCCAGCACGCGGAACAGCGGATCAAGCAGGTAGCGCCCCGCCACCAACAGGCCAACAATGGCCCCCACCCCAGTGGCGACTTCGATCCAGCGACCGCCCTGGCTGACCTGCCCGCCTCCCGGCGCGAGAAAGGCGACCAGCGCCAGGAGCGGAACGATGGCTAGATCTTCGAGCAGCAGGACGGCCACGATCCGCCGCCCCTTGGGCTGCCCCAACAGACGACGCTCCTGCAGCATCTGCATGACGATCGCCGTGGAGGTAAGCACGAAGCCTGTGCCGGCGACGAAGCTTTGCGCAGTCGGATAGCCGAGCAGCAGCCCGACGCAGGTGAGCAGCCCGATACAGACCAGAACCTGTGCAAAGCCAAGTCCAAAGATATCCCCGCGAATCGACAGTAGGCGCGACGGTTGCATCTCCAGGCCGATGATGAAGAGGAACATCACCACCCCCAGCTCCGCGACCTGTAGGATCGAATGGGTGTCGTCAAAAAAGCCCAGGCCGAATGGCCCGATAACTACCCCGGCCGCCAGATAGCCCAGGACTGAACCCAGCCCCAGACGTTTGAACAGAGGTACGGCGATCACCGCAGCTCCCAACAGCACGACCACGCGTAGCAGGTCGAACCCCTGATGGACCGCCGTTTCGGCGGTCTGTGAAACGGATTCGCCGGTCATAACACTCCACCCTAACATTAGCGTACCGCACTCATGGGCACGCCGGTCGCAAGACAAGACCGCTTCCCCATGGGGAAGCGGCCTCCGTTCGCTCACTTGGTGGTGTAACCGCCGTTCACCAGAATCGTCTGCCCGGTCATCCACCACCCTTCGGACACCATGAAGCGAATGTATGGAACGATGTCCTCGATGTCGGTCAAGCCCGTGCGCGAATATTTCGACAGCGCCGCGGCCGTCTTGTGGTACGCCACCGCATCGGCCCCCTCCTCTGGATAGAAGAACGGTGTATCCATCGGACCTGGGCCGATCGCGGTGACTGAGATACCCCGCTCACCCAACTCTTTGGACGCTGCCCGCACGAAATGCTCCACTGGAGCCTTGGTGCCCGCATACGCGGCGTAGTATGGGGTATAAGCCCCCAGCAAGGCGGTAACCAGCATGCAGATCTTGCCGTTATCATTAAGGTGCTTGCCGGCCTCCTTGAGGAAGAAGAATGCCGACTTGGCGTTGACATCGCTCATCTGGTCGTACTCAGCTTCGCTAATGTCAACGATTGGTTTCTTGAGTACCTTGCCCACCGTGTTAATGGCAATGTCGGGACGGCCGATGGCGTCAACCACATCGGCGAACAGCTTTTCCATGGCCCCGGCACGGGTTAGGTCTGCCTGGAACGCCACCGCCTGGGCACCCGCAGCCTTGATCGCGGCGATCGTAGCATCGGCCTCGGCCTTTGTTGAATCACTGTTGTAGTGGATGGCGACGGCCTTCGCGCCGTGAGCGGCAAGATCGCGTGCGATGAGGCCACCGAGGTTCTTGGCGCCGCCGGCGATGATGACGATCTTGCCCTTTATGCTGTGGTCGGTCATGGTATTTCTCCTGTTGCGGAGCTTGGCTTCGGAGTGTGCAGGGTGATTGAAGGTCACACGTTGATACGAGGCTTGAGCAGATCCTGGAGACCAATCGTGCGGAACATCTCGCGACGGATCCGATCGCCGACCCGAAATACTTCCTCTGCGCCATCCTGCGCTGGGTCGACGTACACCCTGTACGGCCGTTTGCCGAAAGGCGCATCGACGATCTCGGTGATGGCCACCGCGACGGACGAGGCGTCGGCATCTTCCGGCTCCTGTGCTGCCAGCCCCTCGAGGGACTTAACCGCCACATCGGCATATGGACCCGTATCGTAGGCCGCCTTAACCGCCGCGTCGGCAGGACTGCCGGCATGGGCGAAATGATTGGTGCCTTTGGTAAACGCGCCGGGCACCACGATCGAGGTCTCGATGCCCCAGCGTGAAACCTCGCAAGCATAGGAAACGGCGAGGGAATCCATCGCTGCCTTAGCGGCGAAGTATGGCGCCAGGAACGGCGGCGTACCGCCACGAGCCGAGGACGACGACACCCATACCAGCAGCCCGCGCCCCTGCTTGCGCATATAAGGCAAGGCCGCGCGGTTCACGCGCTGGGTCGACAGCACATTGATGTCGTAAAGTTGCGCGTACTGTTCCGGGGTAAAGGCTTCGGCGGGACCGAACACCATATGCCCCGCGTTGTGGACGATTACATCGAGCCGGCCATTGTCCGCGACGACCTTGTCGATGCCGGCCTGCACAGATGCTTGCGATTGCACGTCGAGCTCGACGGTGCGCAAATCGACGCCGTGCGTTTGTGCATAGGCCGCGATTTCGGTCACCCGCGGCGCATTGCGCCCCTGGGTTTCACGCATCGAAGCGTAAACGGTATGGCCCGCTTGGGCCAGTCGCTGGGCACTGAGCAGTCCGAAGCCGCTCGATGCGCCGGTTACCAGAACGATCTGTTTCATGAAATGGCTCCTTCTATTCAGTGTTGCCGCTCAGCATAGGCCGCCATTGGCTCGCACGACCTGTCCGTTAACCCAGCCCCCTTGCGGACCAGCGAGGAACGCGACCACCTCAGCGATATCCCCGGGTTCACCAAGGCGCTCCAGCGGCGCGACTCGGGACATGCGTTCGATCAGTTCCGGGCTTTTACCGTCAAGAAACAGCGCGGTGGCCACAGGCCCTGGCGCCACCGCATTGACAGTGATGCCGCGCCCTCGCATTTCCTGGGCGAGTACCTGAGTCAACCCCTCCACGGCCGCCTTGGTGGCGATATAGACGCCGTAGGTGGGGCTACGCATCCCGATCACGCTGGATGAGAAGTTGATAATCCGGCCACCGTCGCGCAGACGTCGCGCGGCTTCACGGCAGACATTGAAGGTGCCCTTGAAGTTGATGGCCACCGTGCGATCGAACAGTTGGTCGTCGCTGTCGGCAACGCTGGCCAGTTGCATCACGCCGGCACAGTTGACGACCACGTCGATACCCTGGAACGCTCTCTCAACTTCTTCAAACATCACTCCAACCGCCACGGGATCTGCCACATCAGCCTGAAGGGCCAGAGCCTGACCACCGGCCGCCTCAATGGAGGCGACCACTGCCGCGGCCGGGCCGGCGCTGCCGGCGTAGTTCACAATTACCCGGAAACCCTCGCCAGCCAGGCGCTGGGCCAGGGCCGCACCGATCCCGCGCGATGAGCCAGTGATCAACGCGACTTTGCTTGTTTCGCTCATGAAAGAAACCTCTTGCTGGGTCAGTGTCGTGCAGGCACCAGAGGGCGGACCGCCCCCTCATGGGCCAGCGCCATTTCCGCTACAGTTGATCCCTCGACAACCGTGACGCCCGCGCCTCGCTGCGCCGGGCCTGTCAGTACATCGAACGTTTACAGCATGACGTTGATGACCTTCTTCTCCACGTAGCTGTACAGCTCCTCAATGCCCTCTTCCCTGTCCACGCCGCTGTTCTTGAAACCGCCCCAGGGCACGCCGAGAAAATGGGTGTTGCTGCCGTTGATGAAGACGCTTCCAGCCCGCACCCGGCGGGCAGTATCGAATGCCTGTTGAATATCCTGGGTCCAGATGGCGGCGGACAGTCCATACTCAGTGTCGTTAGCCATGGCGATAACTTGCTCAAAGTCGCGCCATTTGCTGACAGACAGTACCGGCCCAAAGACTTCCTCGCGCCATAGGCGCATGCCGGGGAGAACGTCGGCATAAACAGTCGGTTCGACCCAGAAGCCCTTGGCGAAGGCCGCGCCTGGCGGGCGGCGGCCGCCGGTCATCAGGCGAGCCCCCTGGGTCTGCGCCGGGTCAAGGAAGCTCATCACATGAGCATAGCTCTTGGCTGAGTTGATCGGCCCCATGCCCATATCCGGGGCCATAGGGTCGCCCACTTTTATCGCAGCCACCTTCTCGACGACGCGCTGCAGCAGGGCTTCGTAGATCGATTCGTGGACCAGCAGCCGCGAATTGGAGCCGCAGGATTGCCCCTGCCAGGAGAAGTTCATCCCGCGTACCGCACTGTCGGCCGCGGCATCGAGATCAGCGTCGGGGAACACGATCATCGGGTTCTTGCCGCCCAGTTCCAGGGTCACGTGCTTAATCCCAACCTGCGCGGCGCTGCGCTGGATCGCCATGCCAGTCGGTACCGAGCCGATCAGCGCGATGCGCTTGACCTCGGGGTGACGCACCAACGCATCGCCAACCTCTTGGCCAGTGCCGTTGACGATGTTGAATACCCCGGGCGGCAACACTTCCCGCGCGATCTCTCCCAGCAGCAGCACTGACAACGGCGAAGTTTCCGGAGGCTTGACCACAACAGTGTTGCCGGTCACCAGTGCCGAGGCGGTGCGCGCAGCAGAGAACATTGCCGGGTGGTTGAACGCGGCGATACGGCCGACCACGCCATACGGCTCGTGAACCGTCATGTGGAGATGTCTGCCAGTGGCGGGAATCGTTTCGCCGTGCAGCCCGTGTATCAGACCCGCATAGTAACGCAGGCTACGCACGGTCTCGTGCATACTGGCCAGGGTGGGAGAGTAGGTATTGCCCGAATCCAGCACCTCGATCCGAGACAGCTCCTCGGCACGCGCCTTGATACGCTCGCCGAAGGTGCGCAGTAGTTCGCCTCGCTCCTCACCGGTACGCTCGGCCCAGGCCGGCCACGCGCGGCGAGCAGCATCCACCGCTCGCTCAACATCCCGTCGGGTACCGGCGGGCGCGCGGCCAATGATCTGTTCGTTGGCGGGGTTTATCGAATCCACCCAGCCAGCGCCTTCGCTCTCGACCAGTTCGCCGTCAATCAGCAGGCGCCCTGTGATCAATGAGTCTTGCATGCTCCCATCCTCTCCAGTCGCTCAATGGACATCGGAAGCGTGCAGGCGCTGCACACGCTTCTTCCACAATTCCCATGGCCGGTCGACCTGGGTCTCGATGTTGGCGCAGGCGGTGGCCGCCTCCTCTTCACTTAGGTAGACCACATCGCCCAGGTTTAGCGCCTCGATCTGCATGCGTGCGTTGACCTCGGCATACACGGCCCGGTACACAGCCTGCTTGAGGGTCGGTGCCACCACCGTAGAGCCATGCCCACGCATCAGCACGAATGACGCGTCGCCAAGGCTGCGGGCCAGCGCCGCGCCGAGGGCATTGTTACGCACCAGCAGGTCGGTGGCATCGCCGCCGCTCTCGCGGATCTCGAACACCGGCGCACCCGCCCCTAGGAAGCCGCTCATGTGGCATACCGGTCGCAGCGCAACAGCACGCGAGACACTAAACGGCAGGACTGTAGGTGAATGGCTATGGACAATCGCCTGCACGTCAGGGCGCAGCCGATAAATCTCTGCATGGATAAAACGCTCGAGATAGACCGCCCGCCCGCCGGCATCAACCGGCGCTCCGTCCAGGGTGAACTGGACGATATCCTCGGGGCGCACGGTTCCTGGGGCCATGTTGCGCGCCAGTAGGAATCGTTCGGGATCTTTGTCGTGACGCACGCTGACATGACCGAAGGCATCGACAATGCCCTGATCGAACAGAATATGGTTGGCACGGACCAGATCCTCGACCAACGCAGGATCCGGTGTAATGCCGATATGCCCAGAATCGTTAGCAAACGCTGCGCTGCCATGAGCCTGGCAAGAATGGTTAAGCATGGTAGGCATGTTCCTTGAGTGGTTAGGCGTCAGTGCGAGCCTCCATGACCTGGCTGGCTCGCCATACACACTCGTAGATTAGGAGCGGCCTTACCATATATCCATTAGCTATTCCCACAACCAAACATAGTCAGCCGACTATGAGATTAGGGCACGGAAACCGGCACCGCACGGCTGAGAATGAACTGGACCAATTGAGTCTGGAAAGCTGAGAAGCGCTTGTCTTCGCGGTGCACCAGATAGATCGGTACCTTCATGGACAGATCGGGGCGTGCCAGCACCTGCAGCTCACCACGGGCAATCTCGGCGCGCACCGCTGAGGCGAACATGAAGCTCACGCCGACTTCCTGTCGCACCGCATGCTTCATGGCCTCCGGATGGCCTAGCTCGATGACCACTCGCCGCTGCTCGAAACCCTGTCGACGCAGCAGTGACTCCTCCAATTCTCGACGCGGCATATTGCGTGGCGTGCTGACGAAAGGCATCTGGTGCACATCGAGATCGGCCAGCGGCAAGCTTGCCCATGGGCTGCTCGGCGAGCACACCAACACTAAGTCGTCTTCCCACAACGGCAAGGTGGTTAAGCCATCAAGATCCTGGCCAACAGCTAACAGAATTACCGCAAAATCGCATGTCCCCATACGCGTGGCATCTACGGCGCCCTGCGGGTTGGAGATTTCCACCGTCACCAACCCGTCGGGATGCAGCCGGTGAAAGTCCAGCAGCAGCGGCGGCAACGCATAGGACCCTACCGACATTGACGTCGCCACCACGGCATTGCCCATCTCGCCACTTTCCAGCCCAGCCAACTCGCGTTCCACCTCTCGGGTACGGGTTATGACCTCCGTCGCCCATCGATAAATGCGCTCGCCCGCCTCCGTCAAAGCGATATTGCGGCCCGAACGCCTAACCAAGGCATAGCCCAGCCGTGCCTCCATGCTGCGCACATGGGCAGTGACCACCGGCTGGGCTATGCACAGCCGGTCCGCAGCCCGAGTGACGCTGCCCAACTCCACAACGGTGCAGAACACCTCAAGCTTCTGGAAGGTGAGGTACGAATCAAAACCACGCATGGCCACACTCCTATATCCACTTGGCTATTTGAATAAAGATTAATACGTATTTGAAGGTATGATTTGCATTACCCCATCATCCCCGGAACCAACAACAAGCCTGCCTGACAGGAGACAACAATGGTTCCTCTGACTCCCGCACCTTCCCGGCCATCGGAACGTATAGTCACCTATCGCGAGGTGTCGATATGAACCTCACCAGCTACGACTACGTGATCGTTGGCGCCGGCTCCGCCGGGTGCGCTCTCGCTTATCGCCTGGGCGAAGATCCGCAAGTGAGTGTCCTAGTGCTCGAGGCTGGTGGCCAGGACCGCTCACCCTATATCAAGGTACCGCTGACCTGGGGCGTGATCCTCAAGAACAGGCTGTTCGACTGGGGATACTTCACCGAGCCAGAAGCTAGCATGCAGGCCCGCCGGATCGAATGCGCCCGCGGCAAGGTGGTTGGCGGATCCTCATCGATCAACGGCATGGCCTATGCTCGGGGAGCTCGCGAGGACTATGACGGCTGGGCCAATGAGCTGGGCATTGAGGGCTGGGCTTACGACGATGTGCTGCCCTATTTCAAGCGCAGCGAAAGCTGGGAAGGTGGCGAAAGCGCCTTGCGCGGAGGCAGCGGTCCGCTGACGGTTGGACGGCTCGACTACCAAGACCCCTTGATCGATGGATTCCTAGCCGCGACACGAGCCTGCGGCTATCCCGAAAATCCGGACTACAACGGAGCTTCAAACGAAGGTTTCGGACCGATGCAGGCCACCATTCGTAATGGCCTTCGCTGCAGCGCGGCAGTAGCCTACCTGCGCCCGGCCCTAGCCCGTGGCAATGTCACCCTGGTGACTGGCACCCTGGCCAGGCGCATCATGTTCGACAACGACCAATCCACGCCGCGTGCCGTCGCGGTCGAATATGCCCGCAACGGCGAGCTACATCACGCAGAGGCCCGCCGGGAGGTCATACTCTGCGGTGGGGTAATCAATTCGCCACAATTGCTGATGCTGTCGGGCATCGGCCCTGCCGGACATGTGCAGGCGCATGGTATCGAAAGCTTGGTAGACCTGCAGGGTGTGGGCAACAACCTGCACGACCATATTGTCTTCGATCTCCGCTGGCGGCGGCGCACTCCCGGTCCCTTACACCGAATGATGCGCGCCGACCGAATTGTCCTAGATGTCCTGCGTACACTGCTTGGCGGCAATGGCTTCTCCAGTCGCATACCCGCGGCGGCGGTTGGGCTTGTTCGCAGCCACGCCGACCTCGCGCATCCCGACGTACAACTGATCCTGGCCGCCGGACCGATGAACGCCGCGCCCTATCTTGAACCATTCAAGCGGCCCTACAGCGATGCCTTCGCCATCAAAGGTGTGTACCTGACTCCTGAAAGCCGCGGTCAGGTCACACTGCAATCGGCGGACCCCGAGCAACCTGCCTGTATCCGTCAGCATTTCCTAACCAGGGAGAACGACTGCATCGCGGTACGCCAGATGTTCAGGCGCATGCGCGAGATCGGCGCACAGCCGGGTCTGGAGGCCTTCATCGCCGAAGAGCTCGCACCTGGTCTCAGGGTCCAAAGCGACGCCGAGGTCGACGCCTTCATCCGCAGCCAAGCCATCACCCTGCATCACCCGGTCGGCACCTGCCGAATGGGGCCTGACGAAGATCCGCAAGCGGTGCTCGACAATCAGATGCGTGTGCGAGGCGTGAGGGCGTTGCGAGTCGTTGATGGCTCTGCCATCCCGCGCATCATCCGGGGCCCGACCAACGCGCTGATCATGATGATGGCTGAACGCGCTGCCGATTTCATTACGGGCAAGGCCTCGCCCCGCAAACAGCGGCCGGCCAGTTCCCCGCTCACCCCGCGCCAGCCTGCCGGGAGGCTGCAATGACCCACATCTACAATCATTCCCATGGCGCACGCATCGTCCAGCATGACCGCAACGTCTTCCGTATCGGCCTGGGCGAGGTTGAGGTGATTCGCTTGTACGACACTTCGCTGTTGGGCGAAACCGCACAAAGCTGGCTGCCGAATTTCGACCGCCAGCGCGTGGCTGCCCATGAGCACTGGTTGGCACCAACTCATTACGATCCGGAAAGCGGTCGCATTCCGATGCCGGTGCACAGCTGGATCGTACGCACCGGCCGCCACACTGTGTTGATCGACAGTTGCATCGGCAATCACAAGGAGCGCCCCGGTTTGCCGGAAATGCACCATCTGTGCACACGCTACCTGGACAGGATGCGAGCCCTGGGCATCCAGCCTCAGGACATCGATTACGTTATGTGCAGCCACCTGCACGCCGATCATGTCGGTTGGAACACCCAACTGGTCAACGGCGTCTGGGTACCGACCTTTCCCAAAGCCCGCTATGTGATCTCACAGGTCGAGTACGACCATTTGCTGCGCGCCGTACGCGGCGAAGGTGCCCCCGGCCCTGCCTGGTTCGCGCCCATGTACAACGACAGTGTTTTGCCTGTGATCGAGGCAGGCCAGAGTGTGATGTTCGCCGACACTTATGAACTGGACGACACCTTTCTCATCCGCCATGCACCGGGCCATTCGCCCGGGCATGTGCGGATCGAACTGTCCTCCCGAGGCGCACGCGGCGTATTTAGCGGCGACATGCTGCACTCTCCGATCCAAATTCCATTCTGGCAGTGGAGCAGCAAGGTTTGCGAAGACCCTGCGCTGGCCGCGCGCAGTCGCTACGACCTGCTGTCGTTTTGCGAACAGCACGGCGCACTCCTCTTGCCCGGGCATTTCGAGGCCCCTCACGCCGGTCATATCGTCGATGACGCCGGCACCTTCGGCATCAGATTCTTGTCCTGATGCCCGATTTCTACCGCCCCACTCATCAGGAGGAGTTTTCATGAGCAACGATTGCGCTCGCACCGCCTTCTATCAGCGCCTTGCCAGCCAGGCGCTGGTTCCCCTCTGGGAACAATTGCACAACCTGGTCCCGCACCAACCCAACAGCGACTGCCAGCCGGCCCTGTGGCGCTACGGCGACATTCGTCCGCACCTCATGGAGGCCGGCCAGTTGATCAGCGCTGAAGAGGCCGTGCGTCGCGTTCTGGTGCTGGAGAACCCGGGCCTACGTGGGCAGGCGGCAATCACCACTAGTCTGTATGCCGGCCTGCAACTGATAATGCCAGGCGAACTTGCCCCCAACCACCGCCACAGCCAGTCGGCGCTACGCTTCGTGGTGGAAGGCCAAGGCGCCTACACTGCCGTGGATGGAGAGCGAGTGACCATGGCGCCGGGCGACTTCATCATCACACCGTCCTGGGCATGGCATGCCCATGGCAACCCCGGACAAGCCCTGGGCGGCGAAGCGGTAGTCTGGCTCGACTGCCTGGACATTCCCCTGGTGCGCTCGCTCGACTGCGGTTTCGCGCAGAGCCCTCTCGATGCCGAACAGCCCGTCACGCGTCCCGAGGGGGTCAGCCAAGCGCGCTATGGTGCCAACATGCTTCCGCTTCGTCACCAAGTGTGCGGTGCAACGTCGCCGCTGTTCCACTATCCCTACGAACGCAGCCGCGAAGCCCTGGACAGCCTGCTGCGCCAATCCGAACCGGACGATTGGGACGGCCTGAAGCTGCGGTACGTCAATCCGGCCACCGGTGGCTGGGCAATGCCGACCATCGGCACCTGCATGCAGTTGCTGCCACGTGGTTTCAACGGCAAGACCTACCGGACCAGCGACGCCACAGTGTTCTCGGTGGTGGAAGGCCACGGGCGGGCCGTCATTGCGGGCCAGAATTTTGATTTTGCTCCCAAGGACACCTTCGTAGTGCCCAGTTGGGCTTCGCTGAGCCTGCAGGCCGAGCAGGAATGCGTGCTGTTCAGTTGCTCTGATCGCCCGGTGCAGCAGGTGCTTGGCCTGCTGCGGGAATCCCGCGAAAACCGTTAGCCCCAGTTGACGTTGTCATGACCTATCTGTTCGCTCTCGAACCATCCACTACGCTAGCGCCGGCATGCCCGTAGGAGAGCGAGCCTGTGCTGCCCCGCCAGTCAGTGAGCGGCGCCGTGGCAGAAGTCCAAGCGCACATGAGCAAGATGGGTAAGCAACGCGCTGCGCAAGGGCTGCAAGCTGAAGTGCTTACCCACGGTGGTGACGTTATTCGATCACTGCATGGTCCAGGAAGTGTTTCAGCGTACCGCACCCGAGTGTCAGGCCAATTTCATTCCCATAGGACAAAAGCAAGACAGGTGAGGAGACTCCACGATGAATGCACCCCAAAAACGACAATCGATCATCATCGTCGGCGGTGGCATAGGCGGACTGGCCGCCGCCCAGGCCCTGACCCAGCAAGGCCTGGAGGTACTGTTGCTGGAGCAAGCCGGAGAAATCGGTGAAATCGGCGCGGGCATACAACTGGGCCCGAACGCCTACTCGGCGCTAGACGCACTGGGGGTGGGCGATACCGCAAGGGCACGCTCGGTATTTACAGAAAATTTGATCATGATGGATGCTATAGATGCCCGGGAAGTGGCGCGCATAGATGTCGGCGAGGCCTTTCGCAAGCGCTTCGGCAACCCCTACGGGGTGATCCATCGCGCCGACATCCACCGCTCGATCCTCGAGGCCGTGCAGAAGAACCCGCTGATCCGCTTCCAGACCTCTACCCGTATCGAAACTCTCGTGGCGGACGCTACAGGGGTTTCGCTGAGCGACAGCCGCGGCAATCGCTACCGGGCCGATGCTGTGATCGGCTGCGACGGAGTCAAGTCGGTCATCCGCCAGACACTGCTGGGCGATGACGTCCGCGTCACCGGTCATGTGGTCTACCGGGCGGTCATCGAACGGGCGGACATGCCCGAAGACCTTCAAGTCAATGCGCCGATGCTCTGGGCCGGCCCTCGGTGCCACCTAGTGCATTATCCACTACGCGGCGGCCAGCAATATAACCTGGTGGTGACATTTCATAGTCGTCGCGAGGAACGCTGGGGCGTCAGCGACGGCAGTAAGGAGGAAGTGCTGTCGTACTTCGACGGTATCCACGAGCGTCCGCGACAACTGCTCGACCGCCCCACCTCCTGGCGCCGCTGGGCGACCGCTGATCGCGACCCAGTCGACCGCTGGGGCGAAGGCAGTGTCACCTTGCTGGGCGACGCGGCTCACCCCATGACTCAGTACCTGGCACAGGGCGCCTGCATGGCGTTGGAGGATGCGGTAGTGCTTGGACAGGCGGTGAAGGCCTGCAACCACGATCTGGTGGCCGCCATGCGGCTCTATGAGCAAGTACGCATACCCCGCACAGCACGTGTACTGTGGTCCGCCCGCGAAATGGGCCGTCTTTATCACGCCAAAGGCGTGGAGCGACAGGTCCGCAATCAGCTATGGCAAGGACGCGACCAGGACCGGTTCCATGATGCACTCCATTGGCTGTACGGATGGCAGGCTTCCAACTGCTTGCAGCCGTTGGAGCTGGCTACCTCTGTGAAACTAAGCTAACCAACGATGGGAGCCTGTTCTAAGAGCCCGACAATAACTGCTGAGCCAGGTCATGCCGGCCCAGCATGTGGTACAAGCGATGTGCCTGGCTACTGACCGTGCCAGCATAAAACGCCCGCAACAACACGAATCGCAGGCCGCCGGACTCCAATAGCCACTGGCTAATCTGGGCTGGATAAGGCTGTCCTGCGTCGTTAGGCAAACGTATCGTAAGTCATGCTCGGTTTATAAACTTCCCATGCTGTTCTCCATGACACAGTATCCCCTGATATCAACCCCAGGACGTACTAACTAGGAAGCGGTACTAAAACTGGGGGCAGGTCACCCCAGCATAGAGATGGCACATCGCCAAAAAAATACCCCTTCCCCGCTACCGTTGTTTTCTCGTTGTTGCCAGCCCCTGATCTGGCGGAAAAGCCCGCTCCATGAATCGTCATGGAGCCTCCCATGTTTCAACTCCTTTCCTGGATATCCAGGAAGCCGTCCCCCACCCCACCAACCAAAGCTGCCCCAGGGGGATTCCTCCCTCCTCTGAGCAGCATGGAACTGCTCGGCACGCCTCGGCGCCGGCAGCTACTGGAGAACATCTGGCAACGTGCCTCGCTATCCAAGCAGCAATTCGAGGAGATCTACCGGCGGCCACTGGCCAACTATGCAGAGCTGGTCCAGCAGCTCCCTGCTTCGGAAAACCATCACCATGCCCATCCAGGCGGGATGATCGATCACGGCCTGGAGATCGTGGCCTACGCACTCAAGGTACGGCAGACCTACCTGCTCCCGATCGGCGCAGCGCCGGAGTCACAGTCAGCCCAGGCTGAAGCCTGGTCGGCCGCCGCGGCGTATGGCGCCCTGGCTCACGACATAGGCAAGATCGTCGTCGACCTGCAGGTTGAGCTACAGGACGGCAGCACCTGGCACCCTTGGAACGGACCGATCAACCAGCCATACCGCTTCAAGTACGTGAAGTCCCGCGAATACCAGCTCCACGGCGCTGCCTCAGCACTCCTCATCCACCAACTGCTACCGCGCACTGCACTCGATTGGCTCAGTCGCTTTCCAGAGCTGTGGGCTCAATTGATCTACCTGTTCGCTGGGCAGTACGAGCACGCCGGGATCCTCGGCGAGATCATCGTGAAGGCAGACCAGGCCTCAGTTGCACAGGAGCTAGGAGGCAATCCGGATCGAGCTCTGGCTGCACCGAAGCAGTCGCTGCAGCGGCAGTTGGCAGACGGCCTTCGCTTCTTGGTGAAGGACAAGTTCAAGTTGAATCAACCTAGCGGCCCGTCCGATGGATGGCTGACCCAGGACGCACTCTGGCTGGTGAGCAAGCCTGCAGCCGATCAACTGAGAGCCTACCTGCTGGCCCAGGGTATCGAGGGGGTGCCCTCCTCCAACTCGCCGTTCTTCAACATGCTCCAGGACCAAGCCGTCATCCAGACAAATGCCGAGGACAAGGCCATCTGGACGGCCACGATAGACAATGGTGCTGGGTGGAGAAACAAGTTCACGCTTCTCAAGATCGCTCCAGCCTTGATCTGGGCTGACCCTGCCGAGCGGCCTGATTCCTACAGCGGATCACTCATCATTGAAGAGGGCAACGCCTCCTCTGAAAAGCCGGAAACGACCTGCGAAATTCCCAACGATCCGATTGAACAGCAGCAAGCACCAGAAACGAAGATGACGCTCCACCAACCTTCGCCGAGCGTTGCGAAACCGGCAAACGACATACAGGCGATTGCAAAACCAACAACTGCTGATCAGGAAGAAACAGACGATTTGTACGCGCTTCTTGGTAATATCACTTCGCCACCAGAAGAGCTAGACACTAGCCACGACTCATCGGCTGCTTCTCCTATGAATACTCGCGGGGAGGAGAACCTACGGCAGCCACTAGGGATCAAGGAGCCAACAGATTGCGCTCCTGAAGCAATTGAAGATGTATTTATGCCTAGCAGAAGCACTGATCTGGGACAGGGATTCGTTGGCTGGATGAAATCTGGAATCGCGGCCCGACGCCTGTTCATCAACGACACCAAAGCCTTGGTGCATACCGTCGACGGGACCACCATGCTGGTCACGCCAGGAATCTTCAAGCGCTATGTCCAGGAGCATCCAGAGCTCGAAAAGCTGGCCCAGGCCAAGGAGACGACCGGCTGGAAGCTGGTGCAGCGCGCGTTTGAGAAACAGGGTTTACACCGGAAGACCAGTAAGAACCTGAACATCTGGACCATCAAGGTTTCTGGTCCTCGCAAGACGAAGGAGCTCAAGGCTTACCTGCTCCAGGATCCCAAACTGCTGTTCCCTGTGCAGCCTCTGGACAACCCAAGCCTCACGGTCATCACCGATGCCGAAGGAGGTGTGGAATGACGCCGCAGCAGCTCACCGAGGAGTACATCTTCGCGCACGATCTCCGAGAAGCCAGCGCGAAGATCTACCGCGCCGCGACCAAGGCGCTGCTCAAGCACTTCGGTCCTACGGCAACCGTACAGGACGTGGACCACAGGGCTGTCCTGGGATGGCGGCGCAAGGTACTGGAACAAGGCCTGTCCAAGCGGAGCTGGAACACGTATTCGAATCATCTGCGAACGATCTGGGGCTATGCCATCGAGCACGAGCTGGTGACGCACTCCCAAGTCAACCCGTTCAGAAAGACCACCGTCATCCCCCCCAGGCGAGCAAGCAAAACCGTCGCAGCCGAAGCCATCCTGCGCGCCCGCAATTGGCTCAACATGCAGGTCGGCGCCGAGCGCTGCACCGGCGATCGCGCACGCATCACTCCCGCCTGGTTCTGGCTTTGCACGTTTGAGGTCTTCTACTACACCGGCATCCGGTTGAATGCGCTGCTGTGCATCCGCAAGCGCGACATCGACTGGGATAATCAACTGATCCTCATCCGCGGCGAGACTGAGAAGACTCACAAAGAGTTCGTAGTGCCGATAACGGAGGGGCTTGTGCCTCACCTATCGAGGCTCCTGCAAGAGGCCGATAGAGCCGGATTCGCCGATGACGACCAGTTGTTCAACGTCAACCGGTTCTCACCGCACTACAAGAGCAAGGTGATGAACTCCGACCAGGTCGAAGCCATGTACCGGAAGTTGACCGAGAAGATTGGGGTGCGGATGACCCCGCACCGTTTCCGACACACCCTGGCCACCGACTTGATGAAAGCACCCGAGCGGAACATTCACCTCACGAAGTGCCTGCTCAACCACTCGAATATCCAGACCACGATGAGCTACATCGAGGCCGACTACGATCACATGCGTGCCGTGCTGCATGCTAGAAGCCTGGCCCAAGGCGCGCTGGAGAATGTCAGGAAGGTGGATTACAGCGGCTCCCCGCAAGCCTCTGCCAAACCGAAGCCATGCGGGCAACCTCTCGCTCGAGTGAGTGAAGCGCCGCCACCGGAGGCCAGGACAGAGCCTGCAGAACCAAGGGAGCACACGCCAGGGACAGGCATTCAGGGAGGTCCAACCGCGTGGGAAGCAGATGCGCTACCACAGCCACCTGACACCTTCGAGCCAAGCGTGCTGTTCACTCTGATGGCTCAACACTTATCGAACCGTGCCGCCTCGGCATCCGCGGCTCCCGCTGCAACAAGCGGATCAGGCGGATGGGGATCTGCCGCCCGAAGCAATCTCGCCTAGCGATACCGGTACTGAGGGCCGGCTACCGGACGAAAGGTAGCCGTGCCTTCCAGCAGATCGTTAGGCCTGTAGGAAAAATCTGGAATTACCGAGAGCGCCTGGATTCCAGCGCCGGCATGCTGGCAGAGCCAGCGCAATTTCAAGGCCAATACCACAGTACCCTCTGTAATCGCTGATTACGTCGGGGGCGCATTGCTACGCCTGCAGAATGGTTTCAGAGCCTTAGAAACAGAAAAGCCCACTTAGAAAGGCGGGCTATTCCATATTGACATCACGTCAATGCGGGCCTAATGTTCGGCCCAGACGGCTGCTAGACAAGAACCGGCGTAACACCCCTTCCTAGCCTATGCAACTCGCCCCTCAGAAAATGGTGGGTCGTGTAGGATTCGAACCTACGACCAATTGGTTAAAAGCCAACTGCTCTACCGACTGAGCTAACGACCCAACGCGAGGCGTATAATACTGATTTCTAACGTAAAAACAACACCTCTCGCGAATTTTTTTCAGAAATATGGCGTCGGGTCGGAAATACCAGCCGCCGCGAAGCCATCCGCACGCAGCCGGCAGCTATCGCATTTGCCGCACGCACGTCCCTGCTCATCGGCTTGATAACAGGACACCGTCAGGCCGTAATCCACCCCGCGCGCCACGCCCGCCTGGATGATCTGCGCCTTGGACAGATACTGCAGCGGCGCCTGGATGCGGAAGCCATTGCCTTCCACGCCCGCCTTGGTTGCCAGGTTCGCCATGCGTTCGAAAGCCTCGACGAACTCAGGGCGACAATCCGGATAACCAGAGTAATCCACCGCATTCACACCGATGAAGATGTCACGGGCATCCAGGACCTCGGCCCAGCCCAGGGCGAGCGAGAGGAACACCGTATTGCGCGCCGGCACGTAAGTCACCGGTATACCTGCGCTAGGCGACTCGGGCACCGCGATGCTCTCGTCGGTCAATGCCGAGCCGCCCATGCCATTGAGGTCGAGCCCTATCACCTTGTGCTCGATCACGCCCAATTGCCGGGCCACGCGCTCGGCGGCCTGCAGCTCGGCGCGATGGCGCTGGCCGTAGTCGAAACTCATGGTGTAGCAGGCGTAGCCGTCGGCCTTGGCCATGGCGACAACGGTGGCGGAGTCGAGGCCGCCGGAGAGCAGGATGACCGCTTTCTTCTGGTTCATGATGGATTCCTCGTCTCAATGGCCAGGTTCGTCGTTCCAGAGAATCTTGTGCAGTTGCAATTGCAGGCGGACCGGCAGGTTGTCGGCCACGATCCAATCGGCCAGTTCGCGCGCGCTGACCTGATAGTGGCTCGGCGAGAACAGGACTTCACCGGCACGCTGGTCGAGGCGGTACTCGATCAGCTTGGATACCGCCCAGTCGTAGTCCTCTCGCGAACAGACGACAAACTTCACCTGATCGTTGTCGGTCAGCAACGGGATATTTTCGTATCGGTTGCGTCCGACCTCGCCAGATCCCGGCGTCTTGAGGTCGAGAACCTTGCTTACGCGCGGGTCGACCCGTGACACATCGAGGGCCCCGCTGGTTTCCAGGGAAACCTCGTAGCCGGCGTCGCAAAGCCGCTCCAGCAGAGAAATGCAATTCGGCTGGGCCAGCGGCTCCCCGCCGGTCACGCAGATGTAGCGAGGCTTGTAGGTGGCAACCCGCTCGAGAATAGCGTCCAGGCTAACGACGTCGCCGCCGCTGAAGGCATAGGCGGTATCGCAATAGTGACAGCGCAGGGGGCAGCCGGTCAGGCGCACGAAGACCGTCGGCAAGCCGGCGGTACGTGTTTCCCCCTGCAACGAGTAGAAAATCTCGGTGATGCGCAGGGTCTGTTGCATATTCAGCCACGGGCGTGACGACTGAACAGGTCGTCCGCCTCCGTTGCGGTAAATGAAGGGGCGCCACGGAACGTATCCTGTCGTGGCACTCGAAATCCCGGAAGGTCTCGCGAGGAGAGGCACGAAGATCAGCCGAGCTGAAACCATGCAGCTTCACGGGGGCGCCGATTCTAACGAAAAAACCCGCGACAGGCGCGGGTTTGTTCATCGGGAACGGGGTCAGCGAAGGTTCTTCAGGTCGCGCTGCGCCAGTTGGGCGGCCGAAGTGCCCGGGTACTGGGAAATGACCTGCTGGAGGATGCCCTTGGCCTTGTCGTTGTTACCCAGGCGACGCTCGACGTCCGCCAGCTTGTACAGCGAGTCGGGCACCTTCTGGCTGCTGGGGTAGCTCTGGCTGACCCGCGCGAAAGCCTGGCCGGCACCTTGCAGGTCGCCCTTGGCCAGGTTCACCTCGCCGAGCCAGTACTGGGCGTTGCCGGAGTACTGGCTGTTCGGGTACTTGCGCAAGAAGGCATTGAACGCCTGGCTCGCCTTGTCGAAATCCTTGCTCTTTATCAGGTCGAAGGCCGCGTCGTAGTAGAGCTTCTCCTTCGCCGGGTCGCCCGGCTCGCTACTCGGCGCCGGTGCGTTGTTGCCTGCGGGAGCCGCAGGCGCCCCATTGGCATTGATGGCGCCAGCAGGTGCGGAATTCTGTGCAGCGGGAGCGCCACCACCGGAAATCCGACGGTCGAGGTCCTGGTAGCGTTCCAGGCTTTCCTGCTTGAGCTGCTGGATCTGGTTCTGCTGTTCCTCGAGCGTGCCACGCAGGCGAGCCAACTCGTCCTGCATCTGCTGGAGCTGCATGAACAGTTCGCCCTGCACGGAGGTGGGGGTTGTCACCCCACCTCCGGCAAAGGCGCCGCCGGCACCTGCCGTGCCATACCCGGAAGGAGGAACGTTGCCGCCATTGTTGGCGGCAACGCCGTCATACACAGGAACTTCCGCCCAGGCCGCTAATGGCAGGCTGAGCGCGAGGAACGTCAGGACACGCAGGTGCTTGGGCATAACGACTTCTTACTTCTTCAGCTCGACGCGACGGTTCTGAGCCCAGGACTGCTCGTCGTGGCCGGTAGCGACCGGACGCTCTTTACCATAGGAAACCAGTTCCAGCTGGGCCGGCGAAACGCCCTGCAGCACCAGGTAGCGCTGAACGGCCTTGGCACGACGCTCGCCCAGAGCCATGTTGTACTCGCGGGTGCCGCGTTCGTCGGTGTGGCCTTCCAGCACTACGCGCTGACCGCTGCCTTTCAGGTCTTTCGCGTGTACGTCCAGAGCGCGCATGGCTTCCGGCTTCAGGTCGGAGCTGTCGTACTCGAAGTAGAAGGTGGTGATCGCACGCAGAGCGGCTTCGTCGCTCAGGCTGCCGTCAACGGCACCGCTGTTGGCGCCATAGCCTGCGTTCGGGTCGACGCCGCCATTGGCACCTTCACCGGAAGCATCGCCGCCCTTGGAGGAGCAACCCACAGCCACAGCCATGGCCAGAGCCAGCGCAGCAAATTTGCCGAATTTCAGCATTTCCATCATGTAACTCCTAATGAACCCCAGTGTATAAGTTTGTAACCGTTGGCGACCGTCAGTTCAGGTAAGGGGACCAGGAAGGCTCGCGCACATCGCCCTGAGCGGTAGGGAGAGGTATCCGTACGCGTCCGTTGATGGATACGAGCATCAGCACGCCCCGGTCCTGCTGGCGGGTGGCGTAGATTAGCATGGTGCCATTGGGCGCAACAGTGGGCGAATCGTCCAGAGTGGTGTTCGACAGCACCCGCAGATTGCCGCGCTGGAGGTCCTGGGCGGCGATCTGGAAGTTGGTGTAGCCCTGCTGGCGGTGAACCATTACCAGGGTCTTCTCGTCGGCCGAGAGTTTCGGGTTGGCGTTGTAGTTGCCGATGAAGGTTACCCGGTCCACGGCACCGCTGTTCACGTTCATCTTGTAGATCTGCGGCTTGCCGCCACGGTCCGAGGTGAAGTACAGGGTAGAGCCGTCCTTGCCCCAGAAGGGTTCGGTATCGATCGCCAGGTTGTTGGTCAGGCGGCGCAGGGCGCGGCTGCCAAGGTCCATGACGTAGATTTCCGGGTTGCCGTCGCGCGACAGGACGAAGGCCAGGCGGTTGCCGTCAGGGGAGAATGCCGGAGCGCCATTCAGGCCCTCGAAATTGGTGATCTGCTCACGACGGCCAGTATCGACGTACTGGATGAAGATACGCGGGCGCTTCTGTTCGAAGGAGACATAGGCGATACGGCGGCCATCGGGCGAGAAGCGCGGCGACACGATGGGCTCGCGCGACTGCAGCAGGGTCACCGGGCGGGCGCCGTCGTAGTCGGAGCGCTGCAAGGTGTAGCGGGTGTTGTCGACCGAGAAACGCTCGGCGGTGACATAGAGCATCTTGGTGGAGAACGCGCCCTTGATACCGGTGAGCTTCTCGAACGACTGGTCGGCGATGTAGTGCGACATGTCGCGGAGCTGATCGGTGCTGCCGGTCACGCTGCCGGTCAGGACCTGCTGCTCGGTGCCGACATCGAACAATGCGTACTGCACCTGCAGGCGTCCGCCGGCAGGCACGATGTTGCCGACCATCACGTAGTTGACGCCAACTGCCTTCCAGTCACGGAAGATCACTTCGTTGGCCTGCGCCGGCTGGCTGATCATGTTCTGCCGGGGCAGCGGCTCGAAGTAGCCGGAGTTGCGCAGGTCGTTGCCGATGATATTGGACATGTCTTCCGGCAACACGTTGCCCCCCTGGAAGCCGAACGGCACCACGGCGATGGGAATGGCACGGTCGTTACCGCTGGAGATCACCAGCGGGTCGGCAGCCTGCGCAGCACCTGCCACCAGGGCCAGGGCGAACAGCGCAATGCGAATCAGGGTACTCACAGACTCAAATCCTCCGGTTTAAAGATGATGCGGCGCTGACGATACAGGCTGTCGAAGGTAGCCCGCGGCAATTGCTGCATCTCGGGAATACGGCCGACGTTGCGCACCGCCGCCACCGCCGAACTGTCGAAAGGCTTGTCGCCACTCGAACGGCTGACGCTGGCATTGGTGATGGTACCGTCCGGCAGCATTTCGATCAGTACTTCTACGCTCATTCCATTACGCGCCGATGGAGGACGCCGCCACTGCTGGCTCACCAGGTTGACGATCAGGTCGTCGAGACTGCCGGTGACCTCGCTGCCCACCTCGTCGGCCAGGGCCTGCTGGCGCTCGGTCGTATCCGAAAGCAACTCGGCCAACGCCTGCGCCTTCTTGTCCTCGGCAGCCTTGCGGGCTGCCGCGGCAGCGGCGGCGGCCTTTTTCTTGGCGGCCTCGACGGCGGCTTTCTTCTTCGCCGCTTCCGCAGCAGCCTTCTTCTTGGCCTCCTCGGCCGCTTTCTTCTTCGCGTCCTCGGCTGCCTTTTTCTTGGCGTCGTCAGCGGCCTTTTTCTTGGCCTCGTCCTCGGCGCGCTTCTTGGCTATGTCAGCCTGCTTCTTCTGTTCGGCGGCCTTGGCCTCGGCAGCTTTCTTGGCTTCATCGGCCTTCTTCGCCTCGGCGGCTTTCTGGGCCTCGGCCTTTCGAGCCTCGTCAGCCTTCTTTTGTTCCGCCGCTTTCGCAGCAGCGACCTGCTGCTGTTCCAGCTTTTGTTGCTCGAGTTTCTGCTGCTCGAGCTTCTTCTGTTCGAGCTGCTCGACTTCGTATTGCTTGGAGGCGGTCTTCTTCGCCTCGCCAGCGATCTTCTGGTTGGTCTGGGTCGTCGCCTGGCTCTTCGACTTGAGCTGGTAGAGCGTGGCCTGCACGATCGGCTTGGAGGGAGGAAGCTCCGGAGCAAACGCCCAGCTGACGAACAGCATGGCGAAGATCAGAACGTGCAGGACCACCGCCAGGACGACGGGCCAGAAATAACTCTCGGAAGGCGAGCGCTCGAACTGTTGCTTCAAGATCAGGGGGCCTCGGTAATCAACCCGACGTTGGGCACACCGGCCTGCTGCAAGGCACCCATGGCGCCAACCACCGCACCATAGTTCACCGCCTTGTCGCCGCGGATGAATACCTGGGTGTCCGGACGGGCACTCATGATCTTGGTGACTGCATCGGTCATCTGTTCCAACGACACGGCACTATCGGTCTGTTTTTCAGTATCCACTTCGCTGCCGACGTTCCAGTAATAGGAACCGTCAGCCTTCACCGAAAGGGTCAGGACCTGCTTGTTGTTGTCCTGAGGCAACGCCTCGCTGGACACCTTCGGCAGGTCGACCTTGACCCCCTGGTTGAGCATCGGTGCGGTCACCATGAAAATCACCAGCAGTACCAGCATCACGTCGATGTAAGGCACCACGTTCATTTCCGCGACCGGCTTGCGCTTGTGACGAACCCTTGCCATATCGGCTTACCTCTCAGTCGTCTTAGTCGTCGCTGGTGTGCACCTTGCGGTGCAGGATGGCCTGGAACTCGTCGGCGAAGGTGTAGTAACGACCGATCAGCATCTCAGAACGTGCGGAGAAGCGGTTGTAGGCGATGACCGCGGGGATCGCGGCGAACAGGCCGATGGCGGTGGCGATCAGCGCTTCGGCGATACCCGGGGCGACGGTGGCCAGGGTAGCCTGCTGCACGGTGGCCAGGCCACGGAAGGAATTCATGATACCCCAGACGGTACCGAACAGGCCGACGTACGGGCTGGTGGAGCCGACGGTTGCCAGGAACGGCAGGCTGGCCTCGAGTTTCTCCTCCTCACGGGAGATGGCCACACGCATGGCGCGCGCCACGCCCTCCATCACCGCATCGGGATCGACGCCGGACTGCTGGCGCAGACGGGAAAACTCCTTGAAGCCGGCACGGAAGATCTGCTCGACGCCGGAGTCCGGGTCCGGATTGCTACCGGCCTGGCGGTACAGCTTGGACAGGTCGATGCCCGACCAGAAGCGTTCTTCGAAGGCATCCAGTGCCTTCTTGGCGGCGCGCATGGCGTTACCGCGCTGGAAAATCATGATCCAGGATGTGACCGAGGCGGCCACGAGGGTCAGCATGACCAGCTGCACCACGATACTGGCGTTGCTGATCAGGCTCCACATGGAGGTATGGTCGACGACGTTCGGTTCCACTTTAATCTCCTGCTGAAAAAGAATCCGGGCTTCCGGCAAAAGCCGCACGCAACGTTTCGGGGATAGCACGTGGCTTCAGGGTGTCCGCTCGCACGCACGCCACCAGGAACCGCCCCTCGCAGAGCAGGACGGAGTCCGACGCTCGACGAACCTGTTGACGAAACTTCAGGCTCGCCCGGTTCAACTCCTCGACCTCGGCGCTGACAAGCAGTTCATCGTCGAGCTTGGCCGGGGCGTGGTAACGCGCCTCGGCGGAGTGCACGACGAACAGCAGATTGTCGCCGACCAGTTGCGATTGGGCGAACCCCAAAGCTCGCAGCCGCTCGGTCCGAGCCCGTTCCATGAACTTGAGATAGTTGACGTAATAGACGATGCCGCCGGCATCCGTGTCCTCGTAATAGACCCGGAAACGCTGCTGGAACGGCTTTCCCCCGTGTTGCGCGCGCATACTCTAGAACCAAGTCCCGGCTTTGCCAATCGGCAATCGCCCACAAATGCAATTAATTACCATCTTCAGACGTGAACAGATCCGTCGTCACCCCCGGCCCCAACCTTTTCGGAATATTCAGGCCAAAGTGCAGGTACGCATGGCGTGTTACCACGCGTCCCCGCGGTGTCCGCATGATGTAGCCCTGCTGGATCAGATAGGGCTCCAGTACATCTTCGATCGTGTGCCGCTCCTCGCTCAACGCCGCAGCCAAGTTGTCGATTCCTACAGGCCCGCCATCGAACTTGTCGATCATGGTCAGCAACAGACGACGGTCGAGGTGGTCAAAGCCACGCTCGTCGACATCGAGCAGGTTCAATGCCTTGTCGGCGATCACCCGGGTAATGTCGCCCTGCCCCCGGACCTCGGCGAAGTCGCGTACCCGGCGCAGCAGGCGATTGGCGATTCGCGGCGTACCGCGGGCGCGCTTGGCGATTTCCGCCGCGCCCTGCGGCTCGATCTCCAGGCCGAGAATGCCGGCCGACCGACTGACGATGGTCGCCAGGTCCTCGACGTTGTAGAACTCCAGGCGCTGGACGATACCGAAGCGATCGCGCAGTGGATTGGTCAGCATGCCGGCACGAGTGGTCGCGCCGACCAGGGTGAACGGCGGCAGGTCCAGCTTGATGGAGCGGGCCGCGGGCCCTTCGCCGATCATGATGTCCAACTGGAAATCTTCCATGGCCGGATACAGCACTTCTTCGACGATGGGCGAAAGACGGTGGATCTCGTCGACGAACAGGACGTCGCCGGCCTCCAGGTTGGTCAGCAACGCGGCGAGATCGCCGGGACGCTCGAGCACCGGCCCGGAAGTACTCTTGATGGAAACGCCCATTTCCTGGGCGATGATATTCGCCAGGGTCGTCTTGCCCAGCCCCGGCGGACCGAAGATCAGCGTATGGTCGAGCGCCTCCTGGCGGCCGCGCGCGGCATGGATGAACAGCTCCATCTGCTCGCGCACGCTGGGCTGGCCGATGTAGTCGGCCAGCTTCAGCGGGCGAATGGCGCGGTCCAACTGCTCATCGCGTTCGCGACCGGAAACGGCGGATATGAGGCGATCAGGCTCGATCATCGGGCGCCACCTAGACCATGCCCTTCAGGGCCTGGCGGATCATTTCTTCGCTGGACAAATCCTCTCCCGGTACGGCTGCGACGGCACGACTGGCTTCCTGTGGCTTGAAGCCGAGGGCGATCAGCGCGCTGACTGCATCGGCCTCGGCGCTTGAGACTGTAGCGCTGGCACGGGGTTCCATCACCAACGGTGCAATCGTGGGCATGTTTTCCCAAGCCTTGAAGCGGTCCTTCAACTCCACAAGCAGGCGCTCGGCGGTCTTCTTGCCAACACCGGGGATCTTCACCAGGGTGGAGGTGTCCTGTGCCTGGACGCAACGCACCAGTTCGTCCACTTCCAGGCCCGACATCAGCGCCAGAGCCAGTTTCGGACCCACGCCGTTGAGCCGGATCAGCTCACGGAACAGCTCTCGCTCGCGCTTTTCGGCGAAGCCATAGAGCAAGTGCGCATCCTCACGCACAACCAGATGGGTATGCAAGGTCACCGGCTCGCCTACCGAAGGCAACCGATAGAGGGTCGTCATCGGCACTTCCACTTCATAGCCGACGCCATTCACATCGAGGATCAGGTGCGGCGGCTGTTTCTCCGCCAGGGTGCCACGCAAGCGTCCGATCACGAAGAGCTTTCCTTATTCAAAGACGCAGGCGCCCGCCACGTCGGCGTGCGCCCACCAGGCCATGGGGGACCAGACTCTGTTGGGTATGGGCATGACACAGGGCGATGGCCAGGGCATCGGAGGCATCGATCTGCGGTTTCTGGGTCAGCTTCAACAGATGCATGACCATCATCTGCACCTGCTGCTTGTCTGCACCGCCGGTCCCCACGACTGCCTGCTTGACCTGCGAGGCGGTGTACTCCGCCACGCTCAACCCCTCCTCCATTGCCGCGACGATGGCCGCCCCCCGCGCCTGCCCCAGCTTCAGGGCCGAATCGGCGTTGCGCGCCATGAACACCTGCTCGATGCTCAGGGCCGTCGGGCCATGGGTGCGGATCACCTCGCGGACGCTGCGAAACACCACGTGCAGACGCTCGTGCAAGGGGCCATTACCGGTCCGTATGCATCCGGACGCCACGTATTCGCAACCGCGCGCCGTTTCCCGCACCACGCCGAAGCCGGTGATGCGCGAGCCCGGGTCAATCCCTAGAATCAAAGTCATAAGCTGGATACTAAAAGCCGGAAGCGGGGTTCGAACGCATCAAGCGTACCCCACTTCCGGCTTCGCGTTATCGCTCCGATCGGCTCAGCCGAGCTGCGCCATCACGTCGTCCGGGATATCGGCATTGGAATAGACGTTCTGCACGTCGTCCAGGTCCTCGAGCATGTCGATCAGCTTGAGCACCTTCTGCGCGGTTTCCAGGTCCAGGGTCGCGGTGGTCGAAGGGATCATGGTGACTTCGGCTTCGTCGCCCTTGAATCCGGCGGCGGCCAGCGCCTCGTTCACCGAAATGAAGTCGGCGAAGGTGGTGAACACGTCGATGGAGCCATCGTCGTTGACTACCACGTCATCGGCGCCAGCCTCCAGGGCCGCGTCCATCAGCGCTTCCTCATCCACGCCGGGAGCGAAGCTGATCTGTCCCTTGCGCTCGAACATGTAGGCGACCGAACCATCGGTACCCAGGTTGCCGCCACACTTGCTGAAGGCATGACGCACTTCCGCAGCGGTACGGTTGCGGTTGTCGGTCATCGCCTCGACGATGATCGCTACGCCGCTCGGCGCATAGCCTTCATAGGAAAGCTCGACCATGTTGTCGGCATCGTTGGAGCCGACGCCGCGTGCAATGGCACGATCGATGGTATCGCGGGTCATGTTGGCGGTCAGCGCCTTGTCCACGGCCAGGCGCAGACGCGGGTTGTCCGCCGGTACGCCGCCGCCCTGCCTTGCAGCGACGGTCAGCTCACGGATCAGCTTGGTGAATATCTTGCCTTTCTTGGCATCTTGCCGCTCTTTGCGGTGCTTGATGTTGGCCCATTTAGAATGACCAGCCATAACTCACTCCGTATTGCTCTCTCGGCAGGAGGCGCCGCAAGCGGCGCCACCGCGGGTTGATTCGAATCACTCGGCCTTCGGCTGCTCGCGCAGGCGAATGTGCAGCTCGCGCAGGGCCTTGCCGTCCACGGAACCCGGTGCCTGGGTCATGACGTCGCCAGCGCTCTGGGTCTTCGGGAAGGCGATCACTTCGCGGATCGACGATGCACCGGTCATCAGCATGACCAGGCGATCCAGGCCGAAGGCCAGGCCGCCATGCGGCGGCGCACCGTACTTGAGCGCGTCGAGCAGGAAGCCGAACTTCTCTTCCTGCTCCGCCTCGTCGATGCCCAGCACGCGGAACACCGCCTGCTGCATGGACTTGTCGTGGATGCGGATGGAACCGCCACCCAGCTCGGTGCCGTTGAGCACCATGTCGTAGGCACGGGAAAGCGCCGCGCCCGGATTGGCCTCAAGCTCGGCCGGGGTGCACTTGGGCGAGGTGAACGGGTGGTGCAGCGCGGACAGCGAGCCGTCGTCGTTCTCCTCGAACATCGGGAAGTCCACGACCCACATGGGCGCCCACTCCCGGGTGAGCAGCTTGAGGTCATGGCCGACCTTGATGCGCAGCGCGCCCAGGGCATCGCAAACGATCTTGGCCTTGTCGGCGCCGAAGAACACGATGTCCCCGTCGACCGCGCCAACGCGATCGAGGATCACGTTCAGGTTGGCCTCGGGGATGAACTTCACGATCGGCGACTGCAGACCTTCCACGCCCTTGGCGCGCTCGTTGACCTTGATGTAGGCCAGGCCCTTGGCACCATAGATGCCGACGAACTTGGTGTAGTCGTCGATCTGGCTGCGCGGCATGGAGGCGGCGCCCGGTACACGCAGGGCGGCGACACGCCCCTTCGGATCGTTGGCCGGACCGGAGAAGACCTTGAACTCCACTTCCTTCAACTGGTCGGCGACGTCCACCAACTCCAGCGGGATGCGCAGGTCGGGCTTGTCCGAACCGTAGCGGCGCATGGCCTCTTCGAACGGCATGTGCGGGAACTCGTCGAACTCGACGTCCAGCACTTCCTTGAACAGCTGGCGCACCATCTTCTCGGTGATGCCGATGATGTCGCTCTCGTCGAGGAAGCTGGTCTCGATGTCGATCTGGGTGAATTCCGGCTGGCGGTCGGCACGCAGGTCCTCGTCACGGAAGCACTTGGCGATCTGGTAGTAGCGATCAAAGCCGGCGACCATCAGCAGTTGCTTGAACAGCTGCGGCGACTGCGGCAGGGCGAAGAAGTGGCCCGGGTAGGTACGGCTCGGCACCAGGTAGTCGCGCGCGCCTTCCGGAGTCGGCCGGCCGAGGATCGGGGTCTCGACGTCGAGGAAGCCGTTGTCGTCCAGGTAGCGGCGAATGCTGCTGGTGATGCGCGCGCGCAGCTTCAGCTTGGCAGCCATCTCCGGACGACGCAGGTCGATGAAGCGGTAGCGCAGGCGGGTTTCCTCGCCCACATCGGAATATTCATCCAACGGGAACGGCGGAGTCTCGGCCTGGTTCAGCACTTCCAGTTCGTAGCCCAGTACCTCGATGGAGCCAGACGCCATGTTCGGGTTGCGCGCGCCTTCAGGGCGCAGGCGCACCTTGCCGGTGATCTTCACCACGAACTCGCTGCGCACCCGGTCGGCCTTGGCGAAGGTTTCCGCACGGTCCGGATCGAACACCACCTGGGCCAGCCCCTCGCGATCGCGCACATCGAGGAAGATCACTCCACCATGGTCGCGGCGGCGGTGAACCCAACCGCAAAGGGTGACTTCCTGGCCGTCCAGGCTCTCGTTCAGTTGGCCGCAATAGTGGCTGCGCATCATGGTGTGGTTCGCTTCTCGTAAGTCTTGGATTCTGTGGAGCCGCCGGCTGCCTGGCGACCATTGCCGGGCTCTCGCCGGCCCTGACCGAGCACCGGAACCATCGGTACGCCCCCGGAAGGACATCTCCCGCGCTGCCCGGTGAACGGCAACGGCGAAGCACCCGCATCCGGGCCCACTTCGCATTGAAGGCGGGGATTATAGCCTGAAAAATCCATGGCTTGCAGCCAGCCCCGCCGGCCTGTCACGCGGGAAGCCAGGCCGTTGAACGGAAGCATTTCGCCGCACCCTGCGAACCATTCGCTTGACCGGGCAGTCGGAATAGATTCTCCCTATCGCCGCCTTTGACATAGACCAAGAGCGCTGGGAAAAACCCTGTGTTAGCCTCACTCCAACTGTTTCGGAGTGCCCCATTCACAAGGCCGACTGAAAGGAGAACGCCATGGAAATCAATATCGGAATCGGCGAACAGGATCGCGCAGCCATTGCCGAGGGCCTGTCGCGGCTACTGGCCGACACCTACACCCTCTACCTGAAAACCCACAACTTCCACTGGAACGTCACCGGCCCGATGTTCAATACGCTGCACCTGATGTTCGAAGGTCAGTACACCGAACTGGCCGTTGCCGTGGACGACATCGCCGAGCGCATCCGGGCCCTGGGCTTCCCGGCGCCCGGCACCTACGCCGCCTACGCCCGCCTGTCGTCCATCAAGGAAGAGGAAGGCGTGCCGGAAGCCGAGGAGATGATCCGGCAACTGGTCCAGGGCCAGGAAGCCGTGGTGCGCACCGCCCGCAGCATCTTCCCGCTGCTGGACAAGGTCAGCGACGAACCCACCGCCGACCTGCTCACCCAACGCATGCAGGTACATGAAAAGACCGCCTGGATGTTGCGCAGCCTTCTCGCCAGCTGATCGTCGATCGCTCGATAGAAAGCGGGGCCCGCCTCAGGGCCCCGCCCTCCCCTCCGGCGCCAACCGCTTGATTTGAGTAGCCTCCTGCTTTCCTGTTAAATAGCCGCCGTGCGTCACACGCATAGGCCGGCCGTCCTTCCGCACCTTTCGTTTCATGCACCGAAGCGCTGTCCGGCTACTTGATCGTTACCCCATCAAGGTGAACTCATTGACATGTTGAAAATCGTCCTTCTGGTCACGGGCGTCGCCGCCCTATTGCTGTCCTTCATTCCCAGCCTAAGAACCGAAGCCACACCCTTCCTGCAACATCCCGATGCCATCTACCTGGCCATTCTGGGCCTGATCAACCTGCTCTTCGCTCCCGTACTGCAATCGTCACATCCAACCCGCCCGCTGCAGGCCGGCGCAGCCGCCCTGCTGGTCCTGGGCGTCGTCCTGCAGGCACTGATCCTGCTGGCGCCGCTGCCGACCATCGCCGACCAGCCGGCGATCGTCCTGCCCCTGCTAAGCCTGGTACTGGCCACGGCCCTGCAACTGGCGGGCAGCCTGAAGCCCGGCAAACCGGTCTCGCGCAGCGCCAGCGCCCCGGCGGCCCTCGGCGGCAGCCAGGACAGCGGCAACCGGGAGACCGGTACCGTGAAGTGGTTCAACACCTCAAAAGGTTTCGGCTTCATTTCCCGCGATTCGGGCGAGGACATCTTCGTCCACTTCCGAGCGATTCGCGGCGAAGGCCACCGCATCCTCATCGAAGGCCAGCGCGTGGAGTTCTCGGTGGTACAACGGGACAAGGGCCTGCAGGCGGAAGACGTAATCGCCTCCCGCCGCTGACCGCCGCGAAAAACAGAAAACCCGCCGAACGGCGGGTTTTTTGTGCATTCAATAATGGGGAGGAGGCGCTTCGTCTTCCCCCGCCTCGCCCACCAGCCCCTGGACGTCTTCCAGACGCTTGATCAATGCCGCGACCTGAAGCTGCAGTCGCTCAATGCTGCGCTGCTGCTCGACCACCACATCGTTGAGAGCCTGCAAAGTGTCATCCTGGAAAGCCTGGCGGCATTCCAGGTCATCCATGCGCGCGTCCAGCTCCATCTAGGCCTCCCCGGCAAAACGGAAGCCGTCGGTCAGCACCATCCGCAACTTGCCGCGGATCGCCTCGACCTGCTCGGAAGAATAAGGCTGAGCCGGATGGCGCCCCCAGACAGGGCCGGGCCAGGCGTCGTCGCCACGTCGCCGGACGATCACGTGCATGTGGAGCTGACTGACCACATTGCCCAGGTTAGCGACATTCATCTTGTCCGCACGGAAGGTGTCCTTGAGCACCTCTGCCAGCAGCGTGGCCTCGCGCCACAGCGCCTGCTGGTCATCGACATCGAGCTGGAACAGCTCGGTGACATCCTCCCGCCTCGGCACCAGGATGAACCACGGATAGCGGGCATCGTTCATCAGCAGCAGGCGGCTGAGGGGAAAGTCGCCGAGCAACAGGGTGTCCTGCTCCAGCCGGGGATCCAAAGCGAACATACTGACCTCTCCTGTTCGACCGTCATTCATGGACAGCTTAGCCCCTCCTTCCGAGAAGGGACCCGCCATAACTGCCGCGCAGGATACTTCGCCGCCCGGCCAAAGCAAGCCCGCACATCCGCCCGCCCCAGCTTGGCGCGCCTCTCCTGCCGAACGCCCCATAAGATGCCGGTCGAATGAATACAGCGCGATGCCGAACATAAGACATGCCGTGGATACAAACGCATTCGCCACAGACAACTCGATGGCAACCAACCCTTGAAGCAGACGGATTACAAACAGGTTTCAAGGCATGATTCGTTTGCTTTCAAACAGAATAGCTTCGCTCTCGAAGAGACCAACTGGAATACATAGGCGAAGCCGTTTTCCAATTTGTGCACGGAGTTTGCTTATACCTCTTTCATCACAGTAAGAGGGGCCGTACGGAACATGACATTTTTATTACAAGACCCCGCCAATCGGGAAAAGCGACTTGAGAAGCGACCTCAACAAGAGTGACCAAGCCCGCGACATACGTCATTTTTTCAACTGCGCACCTACGCAGATGCGACATACGTCATGCAATTTTGCGACAACGCCGTAAAGAATCCGTCGCTTCGGAACCTCAACTATCGCCAAGAAACACTGCGTGCTATAAGTTAGCGCCGACAAGAAGAACTAGCCGTCACTGCGGCACTGTGATGGCAGAGATAATTTCAAAACCAAAGGAGCAATCACAATGAAAGTGATGAAGTGGAGCGCCATTGCACTGGCGGTTTCCGCAGGTAGCACTCAGTTCGCCGTGGCCGACGCATTCGTCAGCGATCAGGCCGAAGCGAAGGGGTTCATCGAAGACAGCAGCCTCGACCTGCTGCTCCGCAACTACTATTTCAACCGTGACGGCAAGAGCGGCAGCGGGGACCGCGTCGACTGGACCCAAGGCTTCCTCACCACCTATGAATCCGGCTTCACCCAAGGCACCGTGGGCTTCGGCGTCGATGCCTTCGGCTACCTCGGTCTGAAGCTCGACGGCACCTCGGACAAGAGCGGTACCGGCAACCTGCCGGTGATGAACGACGGCACGCCCCGTGACGACTACAGCCGCGCCGGTGGCGCCGTGAAGGTACGCATCTCCAAGACCATGTTGAAGTGGGGCGAGATGCAGCCGACCGCTCCGGTCTTCGCCGCCGGCGGCAGCCGCCTGTTCCCGCAGACCGCGACCGGCTTCCAACTGCAGAGCAGCGAACTCGAAGGGCTCGATCTCGAAGCGGGCCACTTCACCGAAGGCAAGCAGGGCACCACCACCAAGTCGCGCGGCGAACTCTACGCAACCTATGCAGGCGAGACCGCCAAGAGCGCCGATTTCATTGGGGGCCGCTACGCAATCACCGATAACCTCAGCGCCTCCCTGTACGGTGCTGAACTCGAAGACATCTATCGTCAGTATTACCTGAACAGCAACTACACCATCCCACTGGCATCCGACCAATCGCTGGGCTTCGATTTCAACATCTACCGCACAAACGATGAAGGCAAGGCCAAGGCCGGCGACATCAGCAACACCACTTGGTCCCTGGCGGCAGCCTACACTCTGGATGCGCACACTTTCACCTTGGCCTACCAGAAGGTCCATGGCGATCAGCCGTTTGATTATATCGGCTTCGGCGAGAACGGTTCCGGCGGCGGCGGTGACTCGATTTTCCTCGCCAACTCCGTGCAGTACTCCGACTTCAACGGCCCCGGCGAGAAATCCTGGCAGGCCCGCTACGACCTGAACCTCGCCTCCTATGGCGTTCCCGGCCTGACTTTCATGGTCCGCTATATCAATGGCAAGGACATCGATGGCACCAAGATGTCTGACAACAACGTCGGCTATAAGAACTACGGCTACGGCGAGGACGGCAAGCACCACGAGACCAACCTGGAAGCCAAGTACGTGGTCCAGTCCGGTCCGGCCAAGGACCTGTCGTTCCGCATCCGCCAGGCCTGGCACCGCGCCAACGCCGACCAGGCCGAAGGCGACCAGAACGAGTTCCGCCTGATCGTCGACTATCCGCTGTCGATCCTGTAATCGACCGACAGGCAACGAAAAAACCCGGCATCGCCGGGTTTTTTCTTCTCGGCGGCAACGCGCCTATAAAGGAAGGGCGTAGGTACCGGTCACATGGGCCACCAGGTCTTCCTCATTACTCTGCGAAAACACCCCGACCTCGCAGACGACCTGGCGCCGCCCCAGCTTGAGGATGCTCGCCTCGGCCAACAGGTCCTCGGGCCTGGGCTTGCTGAGGAAGTTGATGTTCAGGTTCGAGGTCACGGCCATCTCGACCGCCCCGAGACGCCCGAGAATGACCGCGTACATCGCCGCGTCGGCCAGCGCCATGATGGTCGGGCCGGACAACGTTCCACCGGGACGCACCAGCTTGCCGTGAAAAGGTATGCGCGCCAGCGCATGTCGTTCGTCGAGACGCTCGACACGAAAATCGATGTCCTCGGCCATGGGCAGCCCCATGCGGATCAACGCCTGTACCTGCGCCGCGTTCATTGCCTGCTGACTCCTCATCATCGATGGCCGGCGCCCTGTACGCAGCCAGACCGGCACCGTACAATGCCCAGCCATTCCTCCCGATACAACCGACATAACGGCCAAAGATGCGTACCAGTCAGTATCTGCTTTCCACGCTCAAAGAAACCCCCGCCGACGCGGTGGTAATCAGCCATCAACTGCTGCTTCGCGCCGGCATGATCCGTCGCCTGGCCTCGGGTCTCTACACCTGGCTGCCAATGGGCCTGCGGGTACTGCGCAAGGTCGAGACCATCGTCCGCGAGGAAATGAACGCTGCCGGCGCCCTGGAAGTGCTGATGCCGGCGGTGCAGCCGGCCGAGCTGTGGCAGGAGTCGGGGCGCTGGGAGCAATACGGCCCTGAGCTGCTGCGCCTGAAGGACCGCCACGAGCGCGAATTCTGCGTAGGCCCGACCCACGAAGAAGTGATCACCGACCTCGCGCGCAACGAGCTGAACAGCTACAAGCAACTGCCGATCAACTTCTATCAGATCCAGACCAAGTTCCGTGATGAGATCCGCCCGCGCTTCGGCCTGATGCGCGGACGCGAATTCATCATGAAGGATGCCTATTCCTTCCACCTGAGCCAGGACTCGCTGCAGCAGACCTACGACGGGATGTACCAGGCGTACAGCAAGATATTCTCCCGCCTCGGCCTGGATTTCCGTCCCGTGCAAGCCGACAACGGCTCCATCGGCGGCAGCGGCTCCCATGAGTTCCACGTGCTGGCCAACTCCGGCGAGGACGATATCGTCTTCAGCGACAGCTCCGACTACGCCGCGAACATCGAGAAGGCCGAAGCCGTGCCGCGCGAGAGCGCCCGCGGCAGCGCCACCGAGGACATGCGCCTGGTCGACACGCCCAACACCAAGACCATCACGGCCCTGGTGGACGGCTTCCAGCTACCGATCGAGAAAACCATCAAGACCCTGGTGGTGCATGGCGCCGAAGAAGGCACCCTGGTCGCCCTGATCGTCCGCGGCGATCACGAACTCAACGAAATCAAGGCCGCCAACCAGCCGCTGGTCGCCAGCCCGCTGGTATTCGCGTCGGAGGCCGAGATCCGTGCCGCCATCGGCGCCGGCCCCGGCTCGCTGGGCCCGGTCAACCTGCCGATCGCCTGCATCGTCGACCGCTCCGTCGCCCTGATGAGCGATTTCGCCGCTGGCGCCAACATCGAGGACAAGCACTACTTCGGCGTGAACTGGGAGCGCGACCTGCCGCTGCCCGAGGTCGCCGACCTGCGCAATGTCGTCGAAGGCGACCCCAGCCCGGACGGCAAGGGCACCCTGGTGATCAAGCGCGGCATCGAGGTCGGTCATATCTTCCAGCTTGGCACCAAGTACAGCGAAGCGATGAAGCTGAACGTCCTGAGCGAACAGGGCAAGCCGGTCAACCTGATCATGGGCTGCTACGGCATCGGCGTATCCCGCGTGGTCGCCGCCGCCATCGAACAGAACCATGACGAGCGTGGCATTCTCTGGCCAAGCGCACTGGCGCCGTTCCAGATCGCCCTGGTACCGCTGAAGTACGAAACCGAGAGCGTCAAGCAGGCGACCGACAAGCTCTATGCCGAGCTGACCGCAGCCGGTTTCGAAGTGCTGCTGGATGATCGCGACAAGAAGACCAGCCCCGGGGTGAAGTTCGCCGACATGGAGCTGATCGGCATTCCCCACCGCATCGTGATCAGCGACCGCGGCCTCAACGAAGGCGTCCTGGAATACAAGGGCCGCCGTGACAGCGAGTCGCAGAACCTGCCGATCGGCGAACTGATGTCGTTCATCACCGAAAAACTCAGCCGCTGAGCGTAACGATGCCCACCGGAAGACCCCTGCGCCTATTCGCCGCCACCCTGTGCGGCGGCCTTCTGCTGAGCGGCTGCGCCAACCAGTTGCCGCAGCGTAGCGAGCATGAGGAGCGCGTCGAGCGGAAGCTGCTCGAACATACCCTGCAAGTCGATGTCGGCCAGCCCGATGTGCTCGAACTACCGCAGCGCCGGGTCCGGATCAACGACCAGAAGTCCTTCGAGGTCACCGAGTTCGAGGTGACGCGCCGTTACGACCGCTATACGCCGTACCAGGCCTGGCGGGAGATCTACGAGATCCCGTTGGGCGCGGTGGCGCTGGTGGCCGGCGTCGGAGCGAACATCGTCAACGTGGTGACCTTCGGCAGCGTACCGGACAACATCACCCACGGCTGGATCAACTATGGGCTGGCCGGGGTGAATCCGTTCATGAACGTGGAATCCAACGGTCGCGCCGAACAGAATCTCGCGAGCATCGACGAGAAACAGCGCGACAAGCGCCTGGAGTACTCCAGCCTGCCCTGGGCGGAGCGTCCGGTCATGGTCAGTTCCGGCAAGGAACTCAACGAACTGCTTACCGACCGTCATGGCGTGCTGCGCCTCAACCTGCTTGACAGCCCCTTCGCCGAACAGGACATCAGCCGCATCTCGCAGATACATCTTTCGGTGAGCGACCCGCAGGATGGTACCCGCGCCGATGCCAGCCTCCGCGTCAGCCGCAGCCTGCGCGGCAAGCTCCTGGAAGCTCACGCCCTGATCTATGACGACCTGGAAGGCGATGACGTCCACCACTGGGTCCATCGGGTGAAACGCCTCGCGGAGCTGGGCCTGGAAGAAGAAGCCAGCGAACTGGAACAGAGCCTGATCGAACTCACGCGCAACGACCCCGAACTGCAGCAGCAGTTCATGCATGCCCTGCTCCGGGATGCCGGACGCCTGGCCGCGGACCCTGGCGAGACGCCCTGACGGCGAACTCGCCTCGTCAGCGACGGACGACGAAGCCAGCGATCCCCTGCAGCGGCATTTGCTCGACCTCGACCGCAGAGACCTCCGCGTGCCGCGGGCCCCGCCCCAGCCATCGCTCCAGGGCTTTCGCCCGGTCCTCCTCGCCCTCCCAGACGACTTCGACACGCCCGTCATCCAGGTTGCGCACCCAACCGTCGAGTTCGAGGCGATCAGCCTCTTCCCGGGTCGCCTGGCGGAAACCGACGCCCTGTACCCGGCCGCCGACATAGGCATGCAAGCAGATCCTCGCCATCAGCGTCCCTCCCGCAAAGCCTCGAGCTGTTTCAATATGCCATCGGCCGTCTGCTCGCCCAGCAGACGCTGACGCATTTCCCCCCGAGCATCGACGATATAGGTGACAGGCAACGCTTCGCTGCGAGGGAGCTTGAAGCGAGGCGCCGGATCATCGGCCAGCACGGTGAAGCGAATCCCCATGCCATCGGCCGACTTCTTCAACTCGGCATCGCGCAAGCCATCGAAATTCACGCCAATGACGCGCCCGCCCTGCCCTTCCAGCACCTGCGCAAGGCGATTCATCTCCGGAATCTCGGTCCGGCAGGGCGCGCACCAGTCAGCCCAGTAATTGACCACCAGCCAATGCCCGTCCAACTGCTCCGCAGCGACAGGACGCCCGTCCTGGTCGACTCCGTAATCCGCCGAACAGCCCGCGAGAAACAACACCGCAGCAGCGCCCAGCGGGCGTAGCCAACTCCCCATGTCAGGAACCTCTCGAGTCAGGAAAACATCGGCCGGACCAGGGCAACCCGGCGCGGCACTATGGCGAGACCTTACTGGAAGCCATCCACCTCTGCAAAACCGAGTGGAGACGAATATGGGAAGAAGAAGCCCCGATACTTCCTACAAGGCACAAAGTGCGAGAAGAGTCACGACGATCGCCGTCGAACCGCACAGTTTGACGCAAAGGACCACCCCTATAATCCGCGTGCCACACACGACGCGACGACTCAACCGGCCGTATGCCCAGGCATCGGCAGGATCGACTTGGGGAGAAGTCGAGAGCGACGAGTCCGAAGCCCTTTTAAACGGACACACTGCTGCTTATGAAAGACCATCTGATCGGAAGCGTCCCCGCACACCTGGTGGATGCCGCACGCCCAACCCTGACAGCCCACGAGGGCCTGGTCGCGGACTACAACATTGCCGCCTGGCTACATCTTCCGGATGCCTGCGACCTGCTGGTGTCACTGGTGGTCAGCTATCTGGATGGCGGGCGCCAGCGCGAAGTGGCGGTGGATCACGGACGAATCGACCGCCAGCAACGCATCCTGCTTTCCGGCATTGCCCGCCTGCCCGTACGGCAGAAAGTGGAGAACATGCAGGTACGCCTGAAGTCGGCGACGGCCTTTTCCCGACTGGTCGTGGAGGAGTTCTTCGTACAAGCGGTGGAGCAGGAAAACAGGTCACAGCAGGTGTCCGAAGCTTGAGCCGGATCGCTCAGCCCTGGCGTACCTGATCGAACAGGGGTTCGTCCCGCACTTTCTCAGGCGACGGTTCGCTGACGCTGCGCGCCGGCACCAGCGACTCCGGCCAACTGCTGAACTGCAGCCCGGTAATCCGGTTCAAACGCTCAAGCGCTGCCTGCTCATCCTTGTGATGCAAATGGACGACCTTGTTCGACATTGGGAGCATGAACGGGAACCTCGGCGGAACTACGGAGTGAAACGACTGTCACACAGGGGTTTGCCAGAAGCGTGCCAACAGCGCTTTCCCTGCGCTTGCTGGGATTCCTTCGGCAGCATGCAGCGCCTCATGCACATCGTTCGCCGCAAACTGACACTTTACGTCACCTTCACTCCCGAGGTTCCGTCCGCCAGCCAGTGGGCCAGGCTTTCTCCGAACAGCGCCTCCTGCTCCACCTGCAAGCGCTCCATGGCCTGCTGGAACGGCGGATACCACGCCTCGTCCAGATTCGCAGGCATGCGCTCTCGGCTAGGCATGGGCCAGGGGCAGCGATTCAGCAAGCGGTGCAGACTGTAGGCGCCAAGATCCCGGCACAGCACCCACTCGCCTCCGCCGGCGCGGCAGACGAACTGCTCCTTCTCGAGAAAGTCCAGCAGTTCCTCCCACTCATCCTCGGGCAACAGCCAACCCGCACGATGCAAGTGGGTCAGGCGCAGCGATTGCCCAAGCTGCTGGCGTTGGTGGAACACCCTCAGCACGCCGAGCAGGACGATCAGCTTGGGCAGCGAGCGCCGCCGCCAGAGACGGGAAGAAGAGAGATTGCAGACCAGCACCGCGCCGAACAGAACGATCATCCAGGAAAGATAGATCCACAACAGGAAGATAGGCACGGTGGCGAAGGCACCGTAGATCAACTGGTAGCCGGGAAACAGGCTTACGTACAGCCCGAACAGGGTTTTCGCGGCTTCGAACAGTACCGCGGTGAACACGCCGCCCATCAGGGCATGGCGCACCGGGACCCGGGCGTTCGGGACCGCCGAATAGAGCAGGGTGAAGGCCGCCACGCTGAACGCCAGCGGCATCAGCCCTAGCAGCGTCTCCGCGCCCGGCAACGCGTCCGGGCCATGGAGCAGCGACAGCGAAGTGATGTAGGTGGTCACGGCGAAGCCGGCCCCCAGCAACAATGGGCCCAGGCTGAGGATCGCCCAGTAGAGGAGGAACCGCCCGACACCCCGGCGTGGCTGGCGAACCCGCCAGATCTCGTTGAAGGCTTTCTCGATGGTCACCAGCATGGTGAAGGCGGTGACTGCCAGAAAGACCACCCCGACCCAGGTCAGGTGCCGGGCCTGGGTGGTGAAACTCTTCAGGTAGGTTTCCACCGCTTCTCCAGCGGAAGGCACGAAATTGCGAAAGATGAAAGTCTGGATCGACTCGCCCATGCCATGGAATGCCGGAATCAGCGAAAGCATGGAAAACATCACCGTCATCATCGGCACTACCGCGAACAACGTGGTGTAGGTCAGCGCCGCCGCGCTGTTGGGAGCCTTGTCGGTGACGAAGCGATGAGCGAGGAAGCGAGCGAACTCGACCCCATCGTTGAAATGTTCGCGCATGCCCTCTCCTTGAAGTCGCGCCGGTTCTTCGCCTCTCGGGGCGGTACTTCGCGCCGACGGGTTCAGTCCTGGTCGACGAGGCGGTTAGAATAGCCGTCACTTCACCGGCCATGCGACCCCTGACATGAGCGAACTGATCCTGTTGCACAATCCGCGCTGCTCGAAATCCCGCGCAGCGCTCGAACTGCTCGAAGCCCGCGGCCTGCAACCGCAGGTGGTGCGCTATCTGGAAACCCCGCCGAGCGCCGCCGAGCTGAAAGCGATCCTGGCCAAGCTCGGCATTCCCGCCCGCCAGTTGCTGCGGACCGGGGAGGACGAATACAAGGCCCTCGGCCTGGATGAGCCCAGTCTTGGCGAAGAGGCCATCATCGAGGCAATGGCCAGGCATCCGAAGCTGATCGAGCGTCCGGTGCTGGTCGCGGGTGATAAGGCGGTGGTTGGCCGGCCTCCGGAAAGAGTCCTGGAGATCCTCGTTTGAGCAGTCCCTACATCCTGGTGCTGTACTACAGTCGCCATGGCGCTACCGCGGAAATGGCCCGGCAGATCGCCCGTGGCGTCGAACAAGGCGGCTTCGAGGCGCGCGTACGCACGGTTCCCGCGGTATCCACCGAATGCGAAGCGGTCGCCCCGGACATCCCCGCGGAGGGGGCGCTGTACGCAACCCTGGAGGACCTGAAGAACTGCGCAGGCCTGGCCCTCGGCAGCCCGACCCGCTTCGGCAACATGGCTTCCCCGCTGAAATACTTCCTCGACGGTACCAGTAGCCTGTGGCTGACCGGCGGCCTGGTCGGCAAGCCGGCAGCGGTCTTCACCTCCACCGCCAGCCTGCACGGCGGCCAGGAGACCACTCAGTTATCGATGCTGTTGCCGTTGCTGCACCACGGCATGCTGGTCCTGGGCATTCCCTACAGCGAACCCGCCCTGCTGGAAACCCGCGGCGGCGGCACGCCTTACGGCGCCAGCCACTTCGCCGGCGCCGATGGCAAGCGCAGTCTCGATGAGCACGAACTGACCCTGTGTCGCGCGCTGGGCAAACGCCTGGCGGAAACCGCCGGCAAGCTGGGGAGTTGAAATGGCCCGCAAGAACAAACCGCTGCCCGAAGTAGCGTGGCTGCTGCCGCGCCTGGCGCTCAGCCGCGCCACCAGCCTGGGAAGCTTCGTCGGCCTGGTCCTGCTCATCCTCATTCGCGACCTGATCTACGCGGACGCCCATGGTGCAGCGAGCTGGGTGCCCTGGCTGGTCCTCGCCTTCAAGCTGCTGCCGCTGCTGGTGGTGGCCCCCGGACTGCTCATGGGCAGCGCGCGCGGGCATGCCTGGGCCTGCTACGTGGTCAACCTGTATTTCATCCTCGGCGTACTCGCCGCCTTCGATCCCACGCAGCGCCTGTTCGGCTGGGCCGAAGTGCTACTCAGCGTGACCTTGTTCTGCGCCGCGCTGCTCTATACGCGCTGGCGATTCCAGTACGACCGAAGGGTCGCCGGGGAACGCTGATGGTAAGGCAGGAGCCCCCTCCTGCCCTGCCTGCGCCGCTTTCCAGTGCCGACCGACCGCCGGTAAGCCTGCGGACAACCAGCGCTCCGGTATTGCCGGCGCATGGATGGAGAGACGGATAGAAGGCGGTCACTTCCTGCTGCAAGCGAAACCCAAGGACTGCGGCACGGCCATGCGGGAGTTCGCCGACGGACTGTCGACGCTTACCAGCCGAGGGTTTCCTTGAGGAAAGGAATGGTCAGCTTGCGCTGAGCCTGGAGCGAAGCGCGATCCAGTTGCTCCAGCAGATCGAACAGAGAGTTCATGCTGCGCGAACCGCGGTTGAGGATGAAACGACCGACTTCATCGGTCAGATGCAAGCCACGACGGGATGCCCGCAGTTGCAGGGCACGAAGCTTGTCCTCGTCGGAAAGACCGTGCAACTGGAAGATCAGCGCCATGGTGAGGCGGGACTTCAGGTCCGGCAGCTTGACCTGCAGCTCCCGGGGCGACTTCGATGCCGCCAGCAGCAGGCGCCGACCGGTATCGCGCAGTCGATTGAACAGGTGGAACAGCCCCTCTTCCCACTCTCGCTTGCCAACCAGCACATCCAGGTCGTCGATGCAGACCAGCTCGCACTGCTCGAGATCGTCGAAGATTTCCGGGCCGTACTGCACCAGATCGGCCATCGGCAGGTAGATGGTTCGCTCTTCGAACTGCTCGAAACGCAAGCAGGCCGCCTGCAACAGGTGGCTGCGACCGACGCCGTCGTGTCCCCAGAGGTAGATGAGGCTTTCCGCCCAGCCAGCCTCGGCTTCGCACAAACGCTCGACATATCCCAGTGCCGCGGCATTGGCACCGGGATAGTAGTTGGCGAAGGTGGCGTCGTCGCGCAGACGCACACTGAGGGGAAGCTGAATAGGTTTCATGCCAGGCTGGGCGGACAATCCGAAAACGCCGCAGGAGTCACCGTAAAGGCTGCAAAGTTTATACGCCTCGGCAGGGCCGCACAATGAGCAACTAGGCAAGCAAAATCAAAGGTTTGCCGATAGCCGAGGCTCCTTGCCCAGAGCATCGGCCGGTCGCGCGCCGGCCCGCTCCGTTGCATAGGAGCGGATCGGCGCGCCGACTCACTGCCAGCGGAAATTCAGTTGGGTCGACGACGGCACCGCCGCGCTGGGCGCTGCGGGCTGGCCAGAGGCATCCAGCGGTACGCTGTCGGCCGGGATTTCCTGCAACTGCGCCAGGCCCAGCTGGGCACGCAATTGCTCGGGACTGGCCTTCACGGAATAGTCGAGGCGATCGCCCCGCACGCCTACCAGACGCGCGCCGAACGGATCGAGCAGGCGTTGCAACTCGGCATAGCGTGCCAATGTCGCGCCCTGGACCTGAAGGGTCAGGCCGGTCGCCGCTCCCGGCGTGGCAACGAAACGAGTGGACAGGCGGTTGCCGACGGCCAGCATCACGCTGTCTGCCAACGCGTCGGGCGTAGCGCCTTCAGCCTGGCCTTGCTCCCGCGAATCGCCCATCCACAGCCGCCATTGCGCCTGCCATTTGCCGTCCGCCTCCTTGGCGTCCACTGCCAGCAAGGCATCGGCGGCATAACGCTCGGAGGCTGCGCGCAGGGCATCGGGTTGGGCGGCGGTGAGGTTCTCCGGGGTACCGACGATCTGCTCGTCGAGATCCGCCAGAGGCAGGCGCAACGGCAAGCCGCGGTTCTGCGCCGCACGCTTGAGCGGTTCGGCCGAGGCCTGGTTGTCACCGACCAGGGTGCTGCCATCGGCGCTTTCGTTCAGCCACCAGGCCAGCACCGCCGGTCGGTTGGCGCCCCAGCTCGGCAGGCCGGCGGCCCGCAGCGCATTACCGGTGGCGGTTGGATCGAAATCGACCACCAGCGCCAGCGGCGGACCATTTTCGAAGGCGTACTGGCTGATCAGTTGCTGCGGATCCTTCAGGTACCCCGCCAATGCCGGATTCTGCGGCGCCTGCGGATTGCCGGTCAGGCGCACCAGCAGGGTCTGCAGGGCTCGCACCAGTCCGGCATCGCGCTCCCCGGGCTGCTGCGACGAAACCGGCTCGTGGACCTGGTAGAGATTGGGGACCGTTGCCGCGAAGACGGGCAAGCCTAGCAGGGAAAAACAGAGAACGAAGAGTCGGGCTATGCGCATGGAGGGCTCTCGACGAACGGATGGGAACGGCGGCGACGAGCTGTGAAGGCCGCGCAAGTGGACCTATACCTTAAACAGCAGTCCGTCCAGCGGCAACCGAGATGGCCGCTGCGTGGCAAGCCTGATAAAATCGCGCGCCTTCAAAACCGGCAAACAGCGTTGCACGCCTGGGCGGCCGGCCGATCTCCGAATTACCCCTATAGGCCTGGATTTATGAGCAGCAAGCAACCCTCGTTGAGCTACAAGGACGCTGGTGTGGACATCGACGCCGGCGAAGCCCTGGTGGAACGCATCAAAGGCGTGGCCAAGCGCACCGCACGCCCGGAAGTGATGGGCGGCCTCGGCGGCTTCGGCGCCCTCTGCGAAATCCCGGCCGGCTACAAGCAGCCGGTGCTGGTATCCGGCACCGACGGGGTGGGCACCAAGCTGCGCCTGGCGCTCAACCTGAACAAGCACGACAGCATCGGCCAGGACCTGGTGGCGATGTGCGTCAACGACCTGGTGGTCTGCGGCGCCGAGCCGCTGTTCTTTCTCGACTACTACGCCACCGGCAAGCTCAACGTCGACGTCGCCGCCACCGTAGTCACCGGCATCGGTGCCGGTTGCGAACTGGCGGGCTGTTCCCTGGTCGGCGGCGAGACCGCCGAAATGCCCGGCATGTACGAAGGCGAAGACTATGACCTGGCCGGCTTCTGCGTCGGCGTCGTGGAAAAGGCCGAGATCATCGACGGCTCCAGGGTCCAGGCCGGCGACGCGCTTATCGCCCTGCCCTCCTCCGGCCCGCACTCCAACGGCTACTCCCTGATCCGCAAGATCATCGAGGTTTCCGGCGCCGACATCGAGCAGGTCCAACTCGACGGCAAGCCGCTGGCCGACCTGCTGATGGCGCCGACCCGCATCTACGTCAAGCCGCTGCTGCAACTGATCAAGCAGACCGGCGCGGTCAAGGCCATGGCTCACATTACCGGCGGCGGCCTGCTGGACAACATCCCGCGCGTCCTGCCGAACAACGCCCAGGCCGTGATCGATGTCGCCAGCTGGAACCGTCCGGCGGTATTCGACTGGCTGCAGGAACAGGGCAACGTCGACGAGACCGAGATGCATCGCGTACTCAACTGCGGCGTCGGCATGGTCATCTGCGTGGCCCAGAGCGACGCCGAGAAAGCCCTGGAAGTCCTGCGTGCCGCCGGCGAGCAACCCTGGCAGATCGGTCGCATCGAAACCTGCGGCGCGGACGCCGAGCGCGTGGTCCTGAACAATCTGAAAAACCACTGATGCCGAAACTCTGCAATGTCGTGGTGCTGATTTCCGGCTCCGGCAGCAACCTGCAGGCGCTGATCGACAGCCTCCGGGAGGGCGCCACGCCGGCCCGGATCCGCGCGGTGATCTCCAACCGCGCGGACGCCTATGGCCTGGAACGCGCGCGCCAGGCCGGCATCCAGACCGAGGTGCTCGATCACAAGGCCTATGCCGATCGCGAAAGCTTCGACCAGGCCCTGGCACAACGGATCGATGCCCATGAACCGCACCTGGTGATCCTTGCCGGGTTCATGCGCATCCTCAGCGCCGATTTCGTTCGCCATTACCAGGGGCGACTGCTGAATATCCATCCCTCGTTGCTGCCGCGCCACAAAGGGCTGCATACCCATCAACGCGCCCTCGAAGCCGGCGACCGCGAGCACGGTTGCAGCGTGCACTTCGTGACGGAGGAACTCGATGGGGGGCCACTGGTCGTACAGGCAGTAATCCCGGTAGAGTCGCAAGATACGCCGGAACGCCTGGCCAGACGGGTTCACGAGGAAGAACACCGGATCTACCCGCTGGCCATGCGCTGGTTCGCCGAGGGCCGCTTGCGCCTGGGCGAACAGGGCGCCCTGCTGGATGGCCAGGCCCTGCCTGCCACCGGCCATCAGATTCGCACCAAGGAGATTCGCAATGCGTAAAGCCATGCTGTTCCTGCTGACGCTGCTGACCCTGCCGGCCTATGCTTTCGAGCTGAAGCCGTTCACCGCCAGCTATACCGCCGACTGGAAACAGATGCCCATCAGCGGCAATGCCTCCCGCAGCCTGAAGGCTCTCGGCGACGGCCGCTGGCAACTGGACTTCGAGGCCTCCATGCTGCTGGCCAGTCTCAACGAAGTCAGTACCTTCAAGGTCGAGAACGACACCTTCCTGCCACAGACCTATCGCTTCGCCCGCCAAGGTCTGGGCAAAGGCAAGCAGATCGAACTGGACTTCGACTGGTCGCAGAAGCAGGTGCTCGGCAGCGACCGCGGCGATGCGGTGCGGCAACCCCTGAATCGCGGTCAACTGGACAAGTCCACCTATCAACTGGTCCTGCAGCATGACGTTGCCGACGGCAAGAAGAGCATGAGCTACCAGATCATCGAGGGCGAGGATGTCGATACCTACGACTTCCGGGTTCTCGGCGAGGAAAAGGTACGCACCCAGGCCGGCCTAATCAACGCGATCAAGGTCGAGCGCGTGCGTGATCCGGGCAAGAGCAACCGCAAGACCATCCTCTGGTTCGCCAAGGACTGGGACTACCTGCTGGTCCGCCTGTACCAGATGGAAACCGACGGCAAGGAATACCAGATCATGCTCAAGGAAGGCACCATCGACGGCAAGACCGTCACTGGCGAAAAGAACTGATCCCCCCTCCCACGAAAAGCCGGGCCATTGCCCGGTTTTTTATTGCCCGCGGATCAGCCGCAGGCCTGGTGCTCGCGGCAGATCAGCTCGGCATCGGCAGCGCTCAACGGCTCCCCGGTTAGACCGCAGAAGGGCGAGCCCGCACGCCGTTGATGGAACCGGCAGGACCGACAAAGGCCGAAACCAGGCACATCCTCCTGACGCTGGATGACGACCAGAAGATCACGCAACAAGCCTTGCAAGTGTTCGCCCTTCTCGCCCAGTGCCGTGACGGCCTGCTCGAGGAACTGCGGCGGAATCACCGCCTCGATCAGCGCGCGCCCCGCATCGGTCAGCCGCAGATGAACGCTGCGCCGATCCCGCGCATCCGGCAGCTTGCTGATCAGCCCCCGCCCTTCCAGCACCTTGAGCGATTGCGACACTGTGCCCTTGGTCAAGCCGAGGTATTCGGTCACGCCCAGCGGAGTATCCGAATAGCGATTACAACGCGCCAGGTAATGCAAGGCGCTCAACTGCACCGGCTGCAGCTCAGCCACCAGCGGCTGCTCGCGGGACCAGGCACGCATCAGGCTGGTCAGCCTTTCCAGATAATCGTAAAGGGCGATGGCGGACATGGGATACCTCCTTGCCAATATAGTATCGACTAAAAACATGTTTGACAAAGAGGTCGCCCCTTGTTTAGGCTGAAAACGTATCGTATCGATACTAAATTCCTACAGGAGAATCAGCATGACCAAAGCCATCTACTACCACGCCGGCTGCGCAATCTGTGTCGAAGCCGAACGTTCCTTGCTGCCATTGCTCGATCGCAAGCAGGTGGACATCGAAGTGGTCCATCTCGCCGAACAATCGGCACGCATCGCCGAGGCGGAAAAGGCCGGGGTCAAGTCGGTTCCTGCCCTGGTTGTCGACGGACAGGTACTGCACCTTAACTTCGGTGCGGCGCTCAGCGATCTGAAATAAGGAGAACGGCCATGGAGGTGAAGATCTTCGACACCCATGTGCGAACCCGCGACGGCCGCTACCTGCACTTCGATGTCCTGGTCACGGAGGAGCTGGGGGCTCGCGCCGGCGAGTTCGCTCGACGCTGGCTCTCCGGAAGAGGCATAGACGAGGCCGATATCAGCCAGGGGCATTGCAGCTACTGCCATAGCGAGATTGCGACAGCAGAGGTTGCCGAAGCCATTCGGCTCCATGGCCATTACATCCTTCCCCTGGAAGGCTGTTGAGGCCAATGGACAGCTACCACCCGATCGCCTGCGATCTCCATGACTACCTGGAGATCGCCTGCCTCTACCGCTACCGGTTGCTCCTCGAACTCGAGGATGGTGTTCGCTTCGAAGCCGAGGCGCGCACGACGCATACCCGGGCCGTTCGGCCAGGCGGCGGCAAGGAGGAATACCTTGAGGTGGCCGTCGAAGGAGCGACTCTGCTGCTGCGCCTGGATCGCCTGTTGGCGATTACCGCCCTCACGGAAGCGGCCTTGTTCGGCCGCATACGCCTGAGGGAAGAGGCCTGTTCCAGAGCATCCGGCATGCCACCTTCACACCTTGGAAACTGAAAAGGTTTTTCTCAATTCCAGGACTATTTGATTAGCCTGCTATTGAAATAGGCTGGATTTGCCTTGATGCAGATCAACCCTGGAGCAGAAAAGATGAGTGTGACAGTGACCGAGCGTGACGATGACCACAAATCCCGCGAGCTGCGTGCGCTTGGCCGCCGCTGCTGGGACGTGCATCAGCAGGGACTGCTGGTTGGCGTCTTCCATAACGAGGATGACGCCCACGCCTATCGGATCAAACTGGAGAAAGAAGAAGAACTGCGGCAGATAGGTAAATCGGCCTGAACCATGCGCCCCCGCGTACTTCGGGGGCGCACCTTTGGTCTCAGGTCCCGGAAAGGCTCCGGTCGAGGCTGACGACTCCCGGCGGCAGGCTATCTTCCTGTACCCGTTGCCGTGGGGCACGCAACATCGCCCGAACCAGAGCCACCAGCACGCCGAGCGCCAGCCCACCCAGGAGGCCCAAGGCCACCACTAGAGCCTTGCGTGGCTTGATCGGCCTCAGAGGCGTTGCAGCTTTCTGGTCGACCCGTACCAGTTCGATCTTAAGGTCACTTGCCCTCAAGGTCTGTAGACGCGCCTGCTCTCCACGCAGCTTGTCGATGTTTTCGAAGAAACGCTCCTCGCCCTTTCGAGCCTGCAGGTATTGCACTTCACGGTTGTTCTCCAACTGTTTCAGCTCTTGCTGGATCGTCGCTACGCGGGGCTCGGTGAAGTCATCGCCCTTGCGTTTGAGCAAGGTATCGCGCTCGGCGGTCAAGGCATCGACGCCCATGAAATACAGGGGAATCTGCTGGTTATTCACCTCGGTGCGGAAAACGCTGCGCGAGCCATCCTGCCCGACCTCTCCCAGTGCGCCCGGGGTGGTCGGCTTGACGATCCCCAGCCGCGTGGCGATCTGGATGGCTTCGTTGAGCTGCTGGATACGAGAGCCGCGCACCATCTTCAGCCGCCCGCGCAACGCCCTGAGTTCATCCTCCAAGCCAGCCCGCCGGATGCTGTCCGCTTCCAGCAACCGGGCGATCTTGCCTTCCTTGCTAGCCTGGTAACTGGCACGCTTGCCTTCGATATCCTGCTCGAGGAATTGCAGGCGACCGTCGATACGTGCCTGGAGGTCGTCCAGGATTCGCTGGCGCTCGTTCTCGATGGTCGACGCGAGCATGCCGTTGAGAATGGCGGCACCATCCATGCCCTGGGGATACTGCATGGACAAGCGGAAGAAAGGCGCCGCCTGGGGGGCCTTCTTCAAGTCCGTCTGCTGCATGCTGAAGGCATCCTGGTTGAACTTCCAGAAAGCCTGCTCGGGGGACAGGCCCTCGGTGTTCAATTGCTGGAATAGCTCTGGATGTGCTTCGAAATACTCCAGCCTGCCGGAGTAGGCTGCCAGCTCGTTGCCGACGCGCTCCAACGCTTCCCGCGGAGTCATGGCGTAAAGACCTTCGATGTTGACAGCCTCCAGGGCCTTGGTCTGGATCGGCCGCAACAGGACATCCACCTGGTAGGTCGGAACGACCAACAGCGCATAGGCGAGCGCAGCGGCGGTCGCCAAGGCCGCGATCAGCGCTATCAGCCACTTCGACGCCCACAATTGCTGGAACAGCTGAACGATATCGATCTCCGAGGGCGAAGCCCCCGGAAGCTGTGAGGAAGGCATACCAACGTCCTTTTCGATAGGCGGCTAGCCCACAGATGCACGCAAAGGCAGCCGTAGGAGATTTCTGAGGAAAGGCATTATGCTATCGAAACGAAATCATCGGTAGTTATTTTAGAACTGCTTCGCATTCCAGAATTGGTAGTTGACCGGCATCCGTACCGGTCAAGCGACACTCCGGATGCGGACCTCACCACATGAGATCGTCGGGCACCACATAGTCCTTGTAGGGATCGTCTTCGTCCGGCTCCTGGCTCTGTATGTTGAGCAGCACCACCCGCCGCGGATCGCGCTCCTGGATCTTCACCGCCGCATCCCGGGGCACGATCTCGTAGCGTCCGTCATAGCTGACGATAGCCAGGCTGCCTCGGCTCAGCTTGTCGCGGATCAGGTCGTTGACCGCGATCCGCTTGACCTTCTTGGCGTCGACGAAATTGTAGTAGTCGTCGCTTTCCAGCTTGGGCAGGCGCGTCCCTTCGATAAGTTGCTTGATCTGCGCGGCCTTGGCCTTCTTCTCGGCTTTTTCCTGCTGCTGGCGGTTCAATTCCTGGTCGCGCGCCAGCTTTTCCGCCTTGGCCTGCTCCGCCGCCTGGCGCTGGGAGTCGTCCTTGTCGACCTGGTTCTTGTGCTCCAGGCGCTGCTGTTTCTGTTTCTGCTTGGTGGCCTGCTTGGCCTGTTTCTCATTGACCAGCCCGGCTTTCAGCAACTGGTCACGCAATGACATGCTCATTCGTCAACGACTCGCTCGCGTGGCACGCCCGGTGGGGTGCGGCATAATCTTCCAGCCGACTGGGGTTCAGCCGGCCCTCGCAGGGGGTATAATCCTCCAGCCTCAGCCGCCTCAACGCAAGTCTCGGCGGCTCGCAAACTGCCACGCATGCCCTGGAGACCCCTCCCTACCGTCCCGAGCACCCGCAGGCACTCCTCCCGGCCCCTGATATCGAAGGCATGGAAAGCAAGGCATGAGCGTTTCTCTCCTGGTAAAAGTCACTCTGGTGGGCCTGTTCGTCGCCAGCGTCCTGTTCGTCCATTTCCGTGGGCGCGCGCGCTTGCCCTTCCTGCGTCAACTGGTCAACCACTCCGCCTGGTTCGCCCCCTACAACTCGCTGATGTACCTGTTCTCCAGCGTCCCCTCGAAGCCCTATCTGGATCGCAGCCGTTTTCCAGAGCTGGACGAACTGAAGAACAATTGGCAAACCATCCGCGAAGAAGCCCTCAACCTGTTCGACGAGGGTTATATCCGGGCTGCCCTGAACAACAACGAAGCCGGCTTCGGCTCGTTCTTCAAGAAAGGCTGGAAGCGCTTCTACCTGACCTGGTACGACGGCCCGCTGCCCTCCGCCCAGCAGCTCTGCCCGAAGACCGTAGAGCTGGTGAGCCGCATCCCCAACGTCAAGGGCGCGATGTTCACCCTGCTTCCCGGCGGCAGCCACCTGAATCCGCACCGCGACCCTTTCGGCGGCTCGCTGCGCTATCACCTCGGCCTGTCCACGCCGAATTCGGACAACTGCCGCATCTACGTCGACGGCCAGCCCTACGCGTGGCGTGATGGCGAAGACGTGATGTTCGACGAAACCTTCGTCCACTGGGTGAAGAACGAGACCGAGCAGACCCGGGTGATTCTCTTCTGCGATATCGAGCGGCCGCTCCGCTCCCGCCTGCTGACCCGGCTCAATCGCTGGATCAGCGGCATTCTCGGGCGTGCGACCGCACCGCAGAACGTCGAAGGCGAACGCGTCGGCAGCATCAACCAGGCCTACTCGGTCGCCATTCGCGGCGGCAATGCCATCGGCGCCCAGGTGAAGCGCTTCAAACGCGCCTACCCGAAGGCCTACCGAATCCTCCGCCCGGTGCTGGCGGTGATCCTGCTGGTCATCCTCTATCGTTGGATCTTCGGCTGATTCAGATGCCGTGGCAGCCCGGCTGCCACGGTAATTTTCCCCATCAACAGCCAGGCGCGCTCCTCTCCGCTTTCTTAGCCTCGCCCCAGAGGCTGTCCAGTTCCTCCAGCGAACATTCTTCGGCTTTCCGGCCGGCTTCGCGCAGGTTCCGCTCGATGAATCGGAAGCGCCGCTCGAACTTGCCGTTGGCCTGGCGCAGAGCAGCCTCCGGATCGACCTTGAGATGCCGGGCCAGGTTGACCACGACGAACAGCAGGTCGCCAACCTCCTCGCCCACGGCACCCTCGTCACCCTCTGCCATCGCCTCGAGGACTTCGTCCAGCTCCTCGCGAACCTTGTCCACCACCGGCAGCGCTTCCGGCCAGTCGAAACCGACCTGCGCCGCGCGCTTCTGCAGCTTCGCCGCCCGTGACAACGCCGGCAGGGCGACAGGAACGTCATCCAGCAGCGACAACTGCTGCGGCTCCTTGGCCTTGGCGGCACGCTCCTCGGCCTTCAGTTCTTCCCAGCGCTGCTTGACCGCCGCTTCGGCGAGCTTCGCCGCATCGGGCTTGCCATAGAGATCGCCATCGAGGAATACGTGGGGATGTCGACGGATCAGCTTGCGGGTGATGCCGTCCACCACCTCGTCGAAAGCGAAGCGATCCTCTTCGCGAGCCAACTGGCTGTAATAAACCACCTGGAACAGCAGGTCGCCCAGTTCCTCGCGCAATTGCGGGAAATCCCCCTGCTCTATGGCGTCCGCTACTTCGTAGGCTTCTTCCAGGGTGTGCGGGACGATGGTCGCGTAGCTCTGCTGGAGATCCCAGGGGCAGCCGAATTCGGGATCGCGCAGGCGCGCCATGAGGTGGAGCAGGTCGTCGAGTCGGTACATGGGTATCTCGGGTCTTCAGTGAACGGTCCGGGCATTCTGCCCTTTCCGGAAACGAAAAGGCCACGGGCAGCCTGCGAGCGCCCGTGGCCTGTTTCCGCCTCGCCTCAAGGCGTACGGTTGCGCCGCGCCTCGATGATGTTGGGCAGTTGCGAAACGCGCGCCAGCAGGCGTCCAAGAGCGTCCAGACCGGGAATCTCGATGGTCAGTTGCATGGTCGCGGTGTTGTCTTCCTTGTTCGAACGGGTATTCACCGCCAGAACGTTGATCCGCTCATTGAGCAGCACCTGGGACACGTCGCGCAACAGGCCGGAACGATCATAGGCACGGATCGCGATATCCACCGGATAGGTGCGAACCGGCTCCGGCCCCCAGCTGACCTGGATCATCCGCTCCGGTTCGCGTCCCGCCAGTTGCAGCGCGGTGGCGCAATCCTGGCGGTGGATGGTGACCCCACGGCCCAGCGTGATGTAGCCGACGATGGGATCTCCCGGCAGCGGCTGGCAGCAGCCGGCCATCTGCGTCAGGAGGTTGCCGACACCCTGGATCTGCACGTCGCCGCGCTTGCCGTGGCCGATCTTGCTCGGCTTGCGCGGGATCAGTTCGAGTTGCTCGCTGTCGCGGTCCGGCTCGACCAGTTGCTGGGCATAGTTGACCAGGTGCGCCAAGCGCAGGTCGCCGGCGCCGAGAGCGGCGAACATATCCTCGGCGGTACGCACGTTGGCCTTCTCCGCCAGCCGGTCGAAATCCACCGGCGGCAGCGCCAGGCGCGACAGCTCGCGTTCGATCAGGGCCTTGCCGGCAGCGACGTTCTGGTCCCGCGCCTGCAGCTTGAACCAGTGGACGATCTTCGCCCGCGCCCGGGAGGTGGTGACGTAGCCCAGGTTGCTGTTCAGCCAGTCACGGCTCGGACCGCTGTGCTTGCCGGTGATGATCTCGACCTGCTCGCCGGTCTGCAGGCTGTAGTTCAGCGGCACGATGCGTCCGTTGATCTTCGCCCCGCGGCAGTTGTGCCCGACTTCAGTGTGGACCCGATAGGCGAAATCCAGCGGGGTCGCGCCCTTGGGCAGGTCGATGGCGTGGCCGTCGGGAGTGAAGACGTAGACCCTGTCCGGCTCGATATCGACCCGCAGTTGCTCCGCCAGGCCACCGATGTCGCCCAGTTCCTCGTGCCATTCGAGCACCTGGCGCAGCCAGGAGATCTTTTCCTCGTAATGGTTGGAGCTGGCCTTGACGTCGGTCCCCTTGTAGCGCCAGTGCGCGCAGACCCCGAGCTCCGCCTCTTCGTGCATGGAGTGGGTACGGATCTGTACTTCCAGCACCTTCCCCTCGGGGCCGATCACTGCGGTATGCAGCGAGCGATAGCCGTTTTCCTTGGGGTTGGCGATGTAGTCGTCGAACTCCTTGGGAATGTGCCGCCAGAGGGTATGCACGATGCCCAGCGCGGTGTAGCAGTCGCGCATCTCCGGAACGAGCACGCGCACGGCGCGAACGTCGTAGATCTGGCTGAAGTCCAGGCCCTTGCGCTGCATCTTGCGCCAGATCGAATAGATGTGTTTCGCCCGCCCGCTGAGATCGGCCTGTACGCCGGTGGCCGCGAGAGCTTCCTTCAACTGGCTCATCACGTTGGCGATGTACTGCTCGCGATCCAGCCGGCGCTCGTGCAGCAGCTTGGCGATCTGCTTGTACTGGTCGGGCTCGAGGTAACGGAAGGACAGGTCCTCCAGCTCCCACTTGATATGCCCGATGCCCAGGCGGTGGGCCAGCGGCGCGTAGATATCGAAGACTTCCCGGGCGACGCGGTGGCGCTTTTCCTCGTCGGCATTCTTCACCGCGCGAATGGCGCAGGTGCGCTCGGCCAGCTTGATCAGAGCGACGCGAACGTCGTCGACCATCGCCACCAGCATCTTGCGCAGGTTCTCCACCTGCGCCTGGGTACCCAGCACCATGGAATGGCGCGGATTGAGGCTGGCGCTGATTGCGGCCATGCGCAGCACGCCCTCGATCAGCTTGGCCACCACCGGCCCGAAATGCTTGTTGACCGCTTCCAGGGTGATCTTGCCTTCCCGCACGCCTCGATAGATGACCGCGGCGACCAGGGACTCCTGATCCAGCTTGAGGTCCGCGAGGATCTCGGCGATTTCCAGTCCGGTCTGGAAGCTGGACGTGCCTTCTGCCCAGGAGTTCTGTGCGGCGATCGCTCGCTGCTCGGATTCGCGAGCGAACTCGCAAGCCTCCAGCAAGCCCTGACGATCGAGCCCGGGGACGAGGTTCTGGACGTGGTCCAGCCAGGCCTCGAGGTTGATACTGCCGTCGGTGTTGACCGGCTGGTGCGCTCTCACCTGTACCATCTTGCCTACCCTTTACCACGGTGCGCGTAGCCCACCGATGACTGCGCCAGCCTTCGAACGGGCTGGTCGGATTACGCAGGCATCCTAGCCTGCCTCGAACAAAGCCATGGCCTCGACATGTGCGGTCTGCGGAAACATATCGAGGATTCCGGCGCGCTTCAGACGATAGCCCTGCCTGGCCATTTCGCCAGCATCGCGCGCCAGGGTCGCCGGATTGCAGGATACATAGACTACCCTCCGGGCACCCAGAGAACTCATTTCGCGTACCGCCTCGAACGCGCCGTCGCGCGGCGGATCGAGCAGCACAGCGGTAAAACCTTGCTCCGCCCAGGGCGCTTCGGCAAGCGCTTTGGACAGGTCGGCCTGGAAAAAGTGCGCGTTGCCAAGGCCATTGGCCAGCGCGTTGGCGCCTGCCCGCTCGACCATCGCCGCCACGCCCTCCACCCCGACTACCCGCGCCACCCGGCGCGCCAGCGGCAGGGAGAAATTGCCCAGCCCGCAGAACAGGTCGAGGACCCGCTCGTCGGCGGTCGGCGCCAGCCAGTCAAGGGCCTGGCGGATCATCGACTCGTTCACCGGCGCATTGACCTGGACGAAGTCTCCGGGTCGGTACGCCAGAGTCAGTTGCCAGTCACCCAAGGAGTAGCCCAGTTCGGCGGCCGGCTCCACCGGCAAGGGCTGTTCCGCACCTTGCAGCCAGAGCTGGGCCTGGTGTGCGGAACAGAAAGCGGCCAGGCGCTGGCGATCCTCGTCGACCAGGGCAGTCGTATGCCGCAACAGCAATGCACTGGCCGTGCCATGGAAGAGTTCCACGTGGCCGATGCTTTCCGGCTTGCGGAAGTCCTGCAGAAGAGCAGGCAGGGCACGGGCAATCGTTTGCAAAGGCGGCACCAGGACCAGGCACTCATCGAAGGCGACGATCTCCTGGCTGGCCGAGGCACGGAAGCCGACATCCAGACGCCGCGCCCTGGCATCCCAGCGCACGGCGATCCGAGCGCGGCGCCGATAGCCGAATTCGGGCCCGACCAGGGGGGCGGCCCATTCTTCCGGCTCGATCCCGGCGAAACGCTGCAACTGCTCCTGCAAGGTACGCTGCTTCAGGGCCAACTGCTCGCCGTGTTCCAGGTGCTGCAGGGTGCAGCCGCCGCAGCGACCCGCTACAGTGCAGGGCTCGCGGCGACGCAGGTCGCTACTGCTGAACAGGCGCTCGCTGCGCGCGTCGACCACCTTGCTTCGCGCGCCCAGCACCCGGGCCTCAAGTTCCTCGCCAGGCAGCCCGCCGCTGACGAACCAGGTCATCCCCGCCTCGTGGGCGATACCTCGGCCGTCATGGGCCAGGCGCTCGATGGTCAGGCGCTGCTTCTTGCCTACCGGTATCGCGGGACCGCGCGCACCACCGCTGGGCTGGAAGCGCAGCCCGCCCTTATTTCTGGCCATGGACATGCTCAGCGCGGGTCATAGACGCCGGAAGACAGGTAGCGGTCGCCGCGGTCGCAGATGATCGCCACCAGCACGGCATTCTCCAGTTCGCGGGACAGGCGCAGCATCGCCGCCACCGCCCCGCCGGAGGACACGCCGCAGAAGATGCCTTCCTCGCGGGCCAGCCGGCGCATGATGTCCTCGGCTTCGTCCTGGTGCATGTCGACGACCCGGTCGACGCGACTGGCGTCATAGATCTTCGGCAGGTATTCCTGCGGCCAGCGTCGGATTCCCGGGATGGCCGAGCCCTCCATGGGTTGCAGGCCGACGATCTGCACCGCCGGGTTCTGCTCCTTGAGGTAGCGCGATACGCCCATGATGGTCCCGGTGGTGCCCATGGAGCTGACGAAATGGGTGATGCTGCCGCCGGTCTGCTGCCAGATTTCCGGGCCGGTGCTGTGGTAATGGGCTTCCGGGTTGTCGCCATTGGCGAACTGGTCGAGGACCATGCCGCGGCCTTCGCGCTGCAGCTTGTCGGCCAGATCGCGCGCGCCCTCCATGCCCTCTTCCTTGCTGACCAGAATAAGCTCGGCGCCATAGGCGGTCATCGCCGCCTTGCGTTCAGCCGTGGAGTTGTCCGGCATGATCAGGATCATCTTGTAACCCTTGATCGCCGCCGCCATGGCCAGGGCGATGCCGGTGTTGCCGGAAGTAGCCTCGATCAGCGTATCGCCGGGGCGGATGTCGCCGCGCAGTTCGGCACGGGTGATCATCGACAGGGCCGGGCGGTCCTTCACCGATCCCGCCGGGTTGTTGCCTTCGAGCTTCACCAGCAGGGTATTGGAGGTTTCCCCGGGAAGGCGCTGCAGACGCACCAGAGGGGTATTGCCAACGCAGTCGGCGATAGTCGGGTACTGCACGGTCATGGAGGCACTCGTTCGGCACTGACGGTAAAGGCTGAGCATGATACCGGGAAACTGGGGCCGGACCCTAGCACCGCAATATCCGGTCATGCATGCCGATTCAGCCGAAAGACCGCCCGAAACGGCATGCGATGCGATGACCAGAGGCGTCCGAAGAGAAAACCTGGCGTTGGACAGCCGATGCCTGACCAACGCCAAAGAAAGGTCCGACGGGCGTTGCGCCTGCCGGTGAAAGCGCGTTGGCCGCGGCGATCAGAACGAGGTGGTCATCGAAACATAGTAGGCGCGACCCGGCTCGTTGTAGGTTGCCGCGCCGGCGTCGAAGGAGTTGCCCTGGCGGTACAGGCGCTTGTCGAAGAGGTTGCTTACCCCGCCCCGTACGCTCAGGTTCTCGCTGAAGGTGTAGCCGGCGCTGACGCCCCAGATGCCATAGGTACCCACCTCTTTTCGCGAGACCACCGGCGTGTTGCGGCTGGTGCCATGCTTCGGCGGCTCCTGGCGGCCGTAGATGGTGCTGGTCAGTTGGGTGGAAAGACGCTCGCTGGCCTGCCAGTCCAGGGTCGAGTTCAGGGTGTACTCGGGGATCACCGAAAGCGGGTTGCCGGTGTCCTTGTCCTTGGATTGCAGCATATAGGTCAGGTTGGTGCTCCAGCTCAGGTCCTCGTGCAGGGGGACCAGCAGGTTGCCTTCCAGGCCTTCGACCACCGCCTTCTTCGCGTTGCTCCATTGCAGGATGTTGTTACCGGTCCCGGTCTGTCCCATGACATCCAGCGGCGCGACGATCTTGTTCTTGTAGTCGTTGCGGAAGTAGGTGAGCCCGGCGACCCAGCCATCGCGCCGGAACTCGATGCCCAGTTCCTTGTTGACGCTGGTCTCGGCGTCCAGGTTCTCGTTGCCGACCAGGTAGCAGCCGCCGCTGCTGGTCTGGATCGGGCAGCCGTTGCCACGGGTATAGAGCAGGTAGTTCGGGTTGCTCTGGTACAGGTTGGGCGCCTTGAAGGCCCGTGCGATACCGGCCTTGACCGTGAAGTATTCGCCGAGCGTCTGGGAAGCGTTCAGGCTCGGGCTCCAGTTCAGGCCGAAGTCGCTGTGATCGTCCAGGCGCAGCCCGGGGGTGAGCATGGTGCCGGGGCGCAGTTCGATATTGTCCTCCACGTACAGCGCACGGATCTCCGCCTTGCTTTTCGGGCTTCGCGAGCCGGCCGCGGGGGTCCCCGGCAAGCTATCGCTTCCCACGAAGCCCTGCTTGAGCGAGGACGGGTCGTTGAGGGTTTCCTTGTTCCACTCCGCGCCCACCGTCAGCACCTGCTCGAACAACGCATGCAACGGAAGGTTGAGTTCGCCGCTGAGGCGATAGTTCTCCAGCTTGCTGGTGCTGAACGAACGGTCGGCGCCGATCTGCCCCTCGACGGAACCGGCCAGCCCCTCCTCCAGACGGTTGTTGCGGGTGGAGTCGTACTGGGCGACGAACCTGGAAGTACCGAACGACCAGGTCCCGTTGTGGGTGATGGCGTAGTTCTCGCGATACATGCGGTTGGTCTCCGCACCGTCGTCGGCGAGTCCCTGGGTATTGGCGGTGCCGTTGTTGTTCTGGGTATCGCCGGCATAGATGTTGCCCTGTCGGCTGAAGCCCGCTTCGAAATCGACGACCTGGTCGGGGGTCACCTGCCACGACAGCATCCCGCTGAGATCGCGATTGCGTACCCCTTCGCGTCCGGCCACGGTACGGCTCGGGTTGACGGTATGTCCGAGGTTGATGTCGGTATCGTCCGAATCGGTCTTGTTCGCGCTGCCGTACGCGCGGAAGCTCAAGGCTTCGGTCAGCGGCCCGCTGAGGCTGAAGTTGGCGCGGCGCGTGGCGCCATCCTTGGAGCTTTCCGGAATGTTGGTGAACACCGTCATGGAGCCACGCAAACGATCGGTCGGGCGCTTGGTGATGATGTTGACTACCCCGCCCGCCGCGCCGGAACCGTAGCGTGCCGCCGCGGGCCCACGGAGGACCTCGATGCGCTCGACCTCCTCCGGCGGCACCCAGTTGCTGTCGCCGCGGGTGTCGCGTTCGCCGCGCCAGCCGTAGCGCACCGAGTTGCGCGAGCTGACCGGCTTGCCGTCGACCAGGATCAGGGTGTTCTCCGGCCCCATGCCGCGGATGTCGATCTGCCGGTTGTTGCCGCGCTGGCCGCTGGAACTGTTGCCGGTGAGGTTGACCCCGGGCATGGTGCGGATGATCTCGGAGAGATCGTTCACCGGCGGGCGCTTCCTGATGTCCTCGGCGGTGATGATGGATACCCCCGGTGCCTGCTTGAGCTCCTGTTCGGCGGTGCCCAGCACCACCTCGTCACCCAGCTGGACCACCGATTCGGCGCGTTCGTCCAGTTCTTCCAGGCGCTCGTCCTCGGCCAGGGCCTGCCCGCCCAGCAGGCTCGATGAAGCGAAAAGGACGGCAGCGGCGAGATGGCCGCGACGGAATTGGGGGTACATGCGTGACTACTCCTGTCGAGGGAAAACGGGTAGCAGGCGAGCCACGAGGGATACGTTGACGTTTTTTCTGAAGCCTGGGTCGCCGGCGTTGCGCGGGTGACGTCTCGGCACGGGTAGGACAGGGCGCAGACCCGGAACAAGGCCGGCCGAGGAGATCGGCACGGATGATAATCATTCACAAAGGAGAGTAAAGATCATTTACATCTAGGTAAAATGTAAAGGCACCTGCGCCTCGCTAGGCAGAAGGCAGCACCAGGCACAGGCGCAGCCCCGGATCGGCGGCTTCCGCCCATAGGCGGCCGCCCTGGAGCACCACGGCGCGACGGGCAATGCTCAGTCCCAGGCCGAAGCCCTTGCCGGTACGTGCCGAAGACAGTCGGGTGAACGGGCGGAAGATGGTCTCCAACTGGTGCTCGGCCACACCCTCGCCCTGGTCTTCCAGGCAAAGCCACCAGCAACTTCCTTCGCGCCGACCATGCAGGCGGATCACGCCGCCCTCCGGCGAATGCCGGATGGCGTTGCGCAGCAGGTTCTCCAGGGCCTGGGCAAGTGCATTGAGGTTGCCACGCACGACACAATCCTCGGGCAGATCGCTGCGGAACCGCTCGGCGGCCCAGCCGCTTTCGAAGCGTGCGTTCTCCACCAGCAGGTCCCATAACGCCGGGATGGAAATGTCCTCCAGCGCCAATACCGGGCGTTCGGTGTCCATCCAGGCCAGCTCCAGGGTGTTGTCCACCAGTTGCTGCATGCCCTGTACCTCCTGCTCCAGGCGCTCGCGCAGGAGCTGCGCGGGCAGCGTGCCCTCTGCCGCCACCTGCAGGCGCGCCAGCGGCGTGCGCAGCTCGTGGGAGAGATCGCGGAGCAGTTGGCGCTGCAACACCATGTGCTCGTCGAGTCGCTCGGCCATATGGTCGAACGCCCGCCCCAGATCGCCCAGCTCGTCGCTGCGCCGGCTGATCTCTGCCTGCGTACGCGCCGTCAGGTCGTTGCCGCGCAGGGCATTGGCCTGCGCTCGCAGGCGTCCCAGCGGCACTACCCAGCGCCGATACAGCAACACTCCCAGCAGCAGGGCCAGCCCGGCCGGCACCAGGCCGTGGGTGACCAGGCGCTTGGCCGGCGACAAGCCGGGAGGGACGAACTCGGCGGGAAGACGCAGGACCACCCGGCCTTGCTCCGGATGTTCGGGGAAGCGCAGGCTGATGAACGGCCGCGACAACGAACGGGAGCTCATCGGCCAGTCGACGCCCCGCAGGAAAGTCAGGCGTTCGGCTTCCTCCGTGGTGAGCGGACGACTGCCCAGCGATTGCAGCCGTCCGTCGAGCACGACCACCCAGTCCAGCGCCTGCTGGCGCGGCTCGGCCAGCCAACGGTCGATGCCCTCGCGGCCATCGTCGAGCCAGGCACGCTCGGCTCGCCGCGCATAATCCGCCAAGGCGGAGCGGGCTTCGGCGGACAGGTAGTAACCCTTCAGTTCGGCACTGCGTCCCCAGGTCCAGGACAGCCATACCGATAGCAGGAAGAACGCCACCAGCACCAGGGCCAGGCGCCAGAACAGCGAATGGCGGTTGGGCATCATGGCGCCGGTGTCAGGACGTAACCCTTGCCCCAGACGGTATGCAACTGGTGACCGGCGTAACCGAGGCGTTGCAGCTTGCGCCGCAGGTGACTGACGTGCATGTCCAGGCTGCGATCATGCTGGGTATGACCGCGGTGCAGGACATGCTGGTAAAGGAAGGCCTTGGTCAGGGTCTCTCCTTCCGCGGCGAGGAAGGTTTCCAGCAGGCGGTATTCGGTCGGCGTCAGGCCGGCGAACCGCTCGCCAAGGCTGACATCGCAGACATCGGCGGAGAACTGCAGCGAGGGCCGCGCCAGCGGTTCGGCGCAGCGGCCCGGCGCGCCCCCCCGCTCCAGGGCGATCCGGCGCAGGATGGCATCTATGCGCACCCGCAGCTCGGCCAGGCTGAAAGGCTTCGGCAGATAATCGTCGGCGCCCTGGCTGAACCCGGCGATGCGGTCCTGCTCGGCGCCCAGGGCCGACATCAGGATCACCGGCAGCGCCTGCTCCTGGCGGAGTTGGCGAAGAATCTCGAGGCCATCGCGCCCCGGCAGCATGATGTCCATCAGGATCAGGTCATAGGCGCCGCTGCGCGCAGCCGCCAACCCCTCTTCCCCGTCTCGGCACCAGGTCACCTCGAAACCGCTGCCATTGAGGTGCTGGAACAGATGTGCGCCCAGTGTCGGATCGTCCTCGATGGCCAGCAGTCGGGGGTCGGGCGTCAGGGATGGGAACATGGCAGCCAAATAAGATTGATTAGCAATCGTGCCAGTATTCACGATCTTTCCGCTTCGTCGCAAGCCGAATCCGCCGGGCTGCGCACATCGGTGCAGATTCCCCTTCCGCGACCCGCTAAACTGCGCGGGGTAAACGTATGGCCGGGGAGCGTCGGCCATCCCGATCTGGCTCGACGGAGAGACGTGTGTTCAAGGATCTCGGCATCAAGGGGCGCGTACTGCTGCTCACCCTGCTCCCCACCAGCCTGCTGGCGATGGTGCTTGGCGGTTACTTCACCTGGATTCAGCTGTCCGACATGCGCGCCCAGTTGATCGAGCGCGGGCAACTGATCGCCGAACAACTGGCGCCGCTGGCCGCCACCGCGCTGGCGCGAAAGGATACCGCCGTGCTCAACCGCATCGCCAACGAGGCGCTGGACCAACCGGACGTGCGCGCGGTGACCTTCCTCGACGCCCGCCAGGAACGCCTCGCCCATGCCGGGCCAAGCATGCTCACCGTCGCCCCGGCCGGCGACGCCAGCCATCTGAGCATGTCCACCGAACTGGACACCACGCACTTCCTGCTACCGGTTCTTGGCCGCCACCACAGCCTGTCCGGCGCCACCGAGCCTGACGACGAGCGCGTACTCGGCTGGGTCGAACTGGAACTGTCGCACCACGGGACTCTGCTGCGCGGATATCGCAGCCTGTTCACCAGCCTCTTGCTGATCGCCGCCGGCCTCGGCGTCACCGCCCTCCTCGCCCTGCGCATGAGCCGCGCGATCAACGCGCCGCTGGAACTGATCAGCCAGGGCGTCGCCCAGCTCAAGGAAGGCCGCATGGAAACCCGCCTGCCACCGATGGGCAGCAACGAGCTGGACGAACTGGCCTCCGGCATCAACCGCATGGCGGAAACGCTGCAGAGCGCCCAGGAGGAAATGCAGCACAACATCGACCAGGCCACCGAGGACGTACGCCAGAACCTGGAAACCATCGAGATCCAGAACATCGAGCTGGACCTGGCGCGCAAGGAGGCCCTGGAGGCGAGCAGGATCAAGTCCGAGTTCCTCGCCAACATGAGCCACGAGATCCGCACCCCGCTCAACGGCATCCTCGGTTTCACCAACCTGCTGCAGAAGAGCGAGCTCAGCCCGCGCCAGCAGGACTACCTCACGACCATCCAGAAATCGGCGGAAAGCCTGCTGGGGATCATCAACGAGATCCTCGATTTCTCGAAGATCGAGGCCGGCAAGCTGGTTCTGGAAAACCTCCCTTTCAATCTCCGCGACCTGATCCAGGACGCCCTGACCATGCTGGCTCCGGCCGCCCACGAGAAGCAACTGGAACTGGTCAGCCTGGTCTACCGGGATACCCCGATCCAATTGCAGGGCGACCCGCAGCGGCTGAAGCAGATCCTCACCAACCTGGTCGGCAACGCCATCAAGTTCACCCAGGGCGGCACCGTCGCCGTACGCGCCATGCTCGAGGACGAAAGCGACGACCGCGCGCAGCTGCGGATCAGCGTACAGGACACCGGTATCGGCCTCTCCGAGGAGGACCAGCAAGCCTTGTTCAAGGCCTTCAGCCAGGCCGACAACTCACTGTCGCGGCAAGCCGGCGGCACCGGCCTGGGCCTGGTGATCTCCAAGCGCCTGATCGAGCAGATGGGCGGCGAGATCGGCGTCGACAGTACGCCTGGGGAGGGCGCCGAGTTCTGGATTAGCCTGAGTCTGCCGAAAAGTCGCGACGACAACGATGAGCCGGGCGCCTCCTGGGCCGCGGGCCAACGCGTGGCGCTGCTCGAACCGCAGGAACTGACGCGCCGCTCGCTGCACCACCAGCTCACCGACTTCGGCCTGGAAGTGAGCGAATTCGCCGACCTCGACAGCCTCCAGGAAAGCCTGCGCAACCCGCCGCCCGGCCAGTTGCCGATCAGCCTGGCGGTGCTCGGCGTCTCGGCCGCGATCCATCCGCCGGAAGAGCTGAGCCAGTCGTTCTGGGAATTCGAACGGCTCGGCTGCAAGACCCTGGTGCTCTGCCCGACCACCGAGCAGGCGCAATACCACGCGACCCTGCCCGACGAACAGGTCGAGGCCAAGCCCGCCTGCACCCGCAAGCTGCAACGCAAGCTGCAGGAGTTGCTGCAGGTCCGCCCGACGCGCAGCGACAAGCCCCACGCCATGGTTTCCGGACGGCCGCCACGGCTGCTCTGCGTCGACGACAACCCGGCCAACCTGCTGCTGGTGCAGACCCTGCTCAGCGACCTCGGCGCCCAGGTCACCGCGGTGGACAGCGGCTACGCGGCCCTCGAGGTGGTGCAGCGCGAGCGCTTCGACCTGGTCTTCATGGACGTGCAGATGCCCGGCATGGACGGCCGCCAGGCCACCGAGGCGATCCGCCGCTGGGAGGCCGAGCGGGAAGTCAGCCCGGTGCCGGTGATCGCGCTCACCGCACATGCGCTTTCCAACGAGAAGCGCGCATTGCTGCAGGCCGGCATGGACGACTACCTGACCAAGCCGATCGACGAACAGCAATTGGCCCAGGTAGTGCTGAAGTGGACGGGACTGAGCCTGGGCCAGTCGCTGGCCAGCATGAGCCGTGCGCCGCAGCTCGGCCAGTTGAGCGTGCTCGACCCCGAGGAAGGGCTGCGCCTGGCCGCCGGCAAGGCCGACCTCGCCGCCGACATGCTGGCGATGCTGCTGGCCTCGCTGGCGGCGGACCGCCAGGCGATTCGCCAGGCCCGCGACAACGACGACCGCACCGCTTTGCTCGAGAGGGTCCACCGGCTGCATGGCGCCACCCGCTACTGTGGCGTGCCGCAGTTGCGCGCGGCCTGCCAGACCAGCGAAACCCTGCTCAAGCAGAACGATCCGGCGGCGGCCGCGGCCCTGGACGAGCTGGACAAGGCCATCGAGGCCCTGGCCGAGACTGCCTCGGCCACCACCCACCTCTCCTCCACCAGCCTCGACTCCAGCGAACTCTGACCATGCGCATCCTGTTCTTCAGCACCCAGGCCTACGACAGCGAGAGCTTCCAGGCCAGCAACCACCGGCACGGCTTCGAACTGCACTTCCAGCAGGCCCACCTGCAGGCGGACACGGCGGTCCTCGCCCAGGGCTTCGAAGTAGTCTGCGCCTTCGTCAACGACGACCTCTCGCGGCCGGTGCTGGAACGCCTGGCCGCCGGCGGCACGCGCCTGGTCGCCCTGCGCTCGGCCGGCTACAACCACGTCGACCTGGCCGCCGCCGAAGCGCTCGGCCTGCCGGTGGTGCACGTCCCGGCCTATTCGCCGCACGCTGTCGCCGAGCACGCGGTCGGCCTGATCCTGACGCTCAACCGGCGCCTGCACCGCGCCTACAACCGGACCCGCGAGGGCGATTTCTCGCTGCATGGGCTGACCGGCTTCGACCTCCACGGCAAACGCGTCGGAGTGATCGGCACCGGACAGATCGGCGAGACCTTCGCCCGCATCATGGCCGGCTTCGGCTGCGAGCTGCTGGCCTACGATCCCTATCCCAATCCGCGCATCCAAGCGCTCGGCGGCCGCTACCTGGCGCTCGACGCCCTGCTCGCCGAGTCCGACATCGTCAGCCTGCATTGCCCGCTGACCGCCGACACCCGCCACCTCATCGACGCGCAGCGCCTGGCGACGATGAAACCCGGCGCGATGCTGATCAATACCGGCCGTGGCGCCCTGGTGAACGCCGCGGCGCTGATCGAGGCGCTGAAGAGCGGACAACTGGGCTACCTCGGCCTGGACGTCTATGAAGAGGAAGCGGATATCTTCTTCGAGGATCGCTCCGACCAGCCCCTGCAGGATGACGTGCTGGCACGCCTGCTGAGCTTCCCCAACGTGGTGGTGACCGCCCACCAGGCCTTCCTTACCCGCGAGGCCCTGGCGGCGATCGCCGACACCACCCTGGACAACATCGCCGCCTGGCAGGACGGGACGCCACGCAATCGGGTCCGGGCCTGATGGCGTGGTAGCATGCGCGGCTGATTGGAGGCTCCATGGCTGAACACGATTTCCGTTACACCCTGCTCAACCCGCAATACACCCTCAACGAATGCCGCGCGCTCTCCCCGGGGCGCTACCAGGTCACCGGCACCGGCGGCTCGATCAAGGCCGACGACGTGCTGCTGGTCAGCCTCAAGGGCAGCAAGACCCTGAGCATGCGCCTGACCGTGGAAAAGGTTCGCCACCTGATCAACCCACCCGGCCAGTGGCTGGCGGTCGCCCGCGGCCCGGCATTCCGCGAACTGGCGATCCATACCTGGCAGGTCGACTGCGACCAGTGCCAGGCTCGTCTCGACTTCGAGTTCGCCGTGGACGCCAGTCTCGGTCGCAAGGCCCTGGCGCCGGCCGCCGAAGAGCGCATTCACGAACTGGGCTGGAGCAGCCGCGAAGGCAAGCACCTGTGCCCGAAATGCCAGTAGGGCGAACGCTCCGTCCGACCGACGGTCTGTGAACTATCGCCCGTACGAAATGCGCAAAGGAAACGCCATGAAACCCTCTCTCGCCCTCTTCGCCTCCACCGCCCTGGTACTGGGCGGTTGCGCCAGCCAGGAGACCACCCTGGAAACCGAGCAGGCCTACCAGGTCGACTGGGTCGGCGCACAACCGACGATGGACTACAGCCACATCAGCCTGACCTTCGACGGCCAGGGCCGTGCCTTCGGCAACGGCGGCTGCAACCACTGGTTCGCCAGCTACACCCTGCAGGACGACCTCCTTCAGTTCGGCGCCATCGGCAGCACCCGCCGCCTGTGCGCGGCGGAGATCATGGAGCAGGAACGGCGCTTCCTGGCCCTGCTGCAGAGCGTCCAGCACTGGGACATTTCGCCGTCCGACGAGCTGCGCCTGTGGCCGGCCGAAGGCAAGCCGCTGCGCCTGGTCCCCGAGCACGACTGAAGCCTGAAGCGGCGCTACCCGGCGCCGCCCGTTTACATTTTTTTGACATCCATTTCATTCCCGCTTGACCACCACGTCCCTAGGCTTCCGCATCCTCGCCCGGAGACGCTTGATGTTCGCCCCACCCAGCACCGAGACACTCAACCGCTTCTTTCTGTTGTCGTGGCTGGTGGTGCTCTGGCAGGTGCTGCGCCTGCAGGACGGGATCGTCTTCGACGACGCCTGGCTGCCGCTCTGGAGCGTCGCTGCCAGCCTGAGCTACGCCTTCCTTTATATAGTCCCGGTGTACCTCGCCTGCCGACTGCTCCTGCATTTCCATGATCGCCTTCCCGTGCGCCTCAGTCCGTGGCTGGCAGGCGTGCTGGCCATCGTCGGCAGCGCGGCGGTACAGATACTGCTCTACGCCGACCGCACCCTCTACGACCTGTACGGATTCCACCTCAACGGTTTCAGCATCGGCCTGCTGGTCTCGCCCGGCGGCCTCTCCAGCCTCGGCAGCGGCGACGGCACCCTGCTCAGCGCAAGCCTGGCGGCCCTGGCCCTGCTCTGTCTGCAGGTGCTGCTGTACAGCGCCTGCCAGGTCAGCCGCGAACGCCTTCCCGCGCTCCCTCGGCGCGCCTGGCGCTACCTGTTGGCGGCCTTCCTCTGCCTGGCCCTGGGCGAACGCCTGACCTATGCGTTCAGCTCCCTGCGCGACTACCGGCCGATCCTGCTGGCCAGCGAACGCTATCCGCTGTACCTGCCATTGACCGTCCGCAGCCTGGCGCGAAGCCTGGGCATCCAGCCGACGCCCACCCAGCGCGAGCTGCTCCAGCAGCAGAGCGACCTGCACTATCCGCTCCGGCCGCTGGAGATCAGCGCCCCGGCGCACCCATTGAACATCGTCTGGATCGTCGCCGAGTCGCTCCGCGGGGACATGCTCGATCCGCGCTACATGCCCAGGCTGTGGGACTTCTCCAACCGGGCGATCCGCCTGGACAACCACTACAGCAGCGGCAACCTGACCCAGATGGGCGTCTTCGGCATGTTCTACGGGCTGCACGGCGGCTACTGGGACGCCGTGCTGAAGGCCGGCCAGCCGCCGGTGCTCATGGAGGTACTCAGGCAGCAGAACTACCAGTTCCGGATCAATGCCGCGCAACGTTTCAGCTATCCGCCCTTCGACCGCAGCGTGTTCGTCAACCTGCGCCCCCAGGACCTGCACGTGCTGGATAGCCCGGAGCCTGCCTGGCAGCGCGACGCCCGGAACACCGACGACCTGCTGCGCTTCGTCGATCGCCGACTACCCGACCGGCCGTTCTTCGCCTGCCTGTTCCTCGAGTCGAGCCACGCCAACTACAGCTTCCGCGACGAGACCGCGAAAATCCGCCCCTATCTGGTCAACTTCAACTACCTGACCACCGATTTCCAGGCGCAGATGCCGCTGATCAAGAACCGCTACCTGAATGCCGTGCGCGAAGTCGATACACAGATCGGCCGCCTGCTGCAGCACCTGGAAAACCAGCACCTGCTGGAAAACACCGCGGTAGTGGTGCTCGGCGACCATGGGGAAGAGTTCATGGAACGCTCGCGCTGGGGCCACAATACCGAGTTCAATCGCTACCAGACCGGCACCGTCGCCGTGCTGAGCATTCCCGGACAGGCGCCCCGTGCCGTCCGCGGCATCACCAGCCACATCGACCTGCCCGCAACGCTCCTGCCGCTGCTGGGCGTACGCAATCCGCCCCGCGACTACTCGCTGGGACAGGACCTGCTCGCAGCGGACTACCATCGCGACTATGCGGTGAGCGCCGATACCACGCGCATCGCCTACCTGGGCGAAGGCTTCAAGGTGAGCTTCCCACTGCGTGGCGCGGACCGTCACCACGGTCCGGTGAGCGATGGCGACGACCGCCCGCTCGACGTGGAACAACAGGAAGCCATACGCGGCCCACTCCGTGCAGCACGCCTGGAACTGCTGCAGGATCTCGGCCGCTTCAGCGCCTTGCCGGTAGGGGAAGAGCCGTCGCCGCGGAACCTCGCGACTTCGTTGAGGCCATGAGGAGCATCAGAACAACCTGAGTTGTTCGTGGGCGCCCTGCAGGTCGAGCAGGCGCACGCCGACGCCGATCAGGCGCACCGGACGATTGCCACGGGCAAAGGCCTGGCCGAGCAATTGCCGGTAGCTCTCCAGGTCGCGCCCGGCGCCGGACTGTTCCACCGTGGTCTGGGTGAAATCGTGAAACTTCAGTTTCACGAACGGCTTGTCCGGCCGATAACTGCCATCCAGGCGTTGCAGGCGTCCGTCCAGCTCCCCGAGCAGGGTCGGCAGTTCCTCCAGGCAAGCCGCCAGGTCCGGCAGGTCGCGATCGAAGGTACATTCGACGCTCACCGACTGGCGCCGGCTGTCGACTTCCACCGGTCGCTCGTCGATACCATGGGCCAGTCCCCACAGGCGTTCGCCGAAGCTGCCGAACTCGCGCACCAGGCTCAGCTTGCTGCCCTGGCGCAGGTCGGCGCAGGTGCGGATGCCCATCCGCGCCAGGCGCTCCGCCGTGACCTTGCCGACGCCATGCAACTTGGCCACCGGCAACTCGGCGACGAACCCGTCGACCTGCTCCGGGGTAATCACGAACAGCCCGTCCGGCTTGCGCCAGTCGCTGGCGATCTTGGCCAGGAACTTGTTCGGCGCGACGCCCGCCGAAACGGTGATGTGCAGCTCCTCGGCCACCCGGCGGCGGATGTCCTGGGCAATCCGCGTGGCGCTACCGGCGAAATGCGGCGAAGCGCTGACGTCCAGGTAGGCCTCGTCCAGCGAAAGCGGCTCGATCAGATCGGTATAATCGCGGAAGATCGCATGGATCTGCTTCGACACCGCCCGGTAGACATCGAAACGCGGGCGCACCACCAGCAGATCGGGACACAGCTTGAGCGCCGTGCGCATGGCCATCGCCGAGCGCACGCCATAGGCTCGCGCCTCGTAGCTGCAAGTGGCGACCACTCCGCGCTTGTCCGGCGAACCGCCAACCGCCAGCGCCTTGCCGCGCAGGCTGGGGTCGTCGCGCATCTCGAGGGCGGCGTAGAAACAGTCGCAGTCTATATGGATGATTTTCCGCACCGGAATCTCGCTACAAGCCCCGCCGGGCCTGCCCCGGAGCGCTGAATTCTAACATTGGGCAAGCGCTAAGCATTTGAAGAAAAAACACTTTTTTCGAAAAATCGATTGACAGCCCGACGAGAGTCCGTAGAATGCGCCCACACAGACGCGGGATGGAGCAGTCTGGTAGCTCGTCGGGCTCATAACCCGAAGGTCGTTGGTTCAAATCCAGCTCCCGCAACCACATTCGAAAAGCCCCGGCACTAGCGATAGCGCCGGGGCTTTTTGCATTCCGCCCCTCCTGTTCCACTGCATCGCCTCGCCCTCCGTTCGCTCGCATCATCGCACATTTAACTGTATATTCGTACAGCCAGCTCAGCCTTCGATGAATGCTCGGTAACGGATACGGAAAGGACAGACAGATGCTGAACGTCGAACAATTGAAGCGCAGCGTGAACCGGATGGGACTCGACGACATCCGCCAGGCAGTGGACGAACTGCAGATGGACGGCCTGGTCACCGACGGCAAGACGCCGTTCACCCGCGTGCACTTCAACACCTGCTTCGCCGAGATCGAGGCGCTGTTCCAGCGCGCCGGCTTCCACCGGCCGCTCGATGTGGTCGGCTACCAGGGCGAGATCTATGCGTTGTACGACCCCTCTCGCTGGGAGGCCGTGGAAGTGCTGCGCTGGTTGAAGGAATACCGCGAGGAATCGCGTCACCTGACTCCGGCGTGAGCGCAACGCCTGCGTCAGCGCAACTCGTGTGCCAGGCGCGCGCAGGCCATCCCCACGACCAGCATCACCAGCGGACCGAAGGCCCGCATGGAGATCCGCGCCAGGCTCCAGGACTCTTTCGCAGCGAACAGGCTTGCCGGATTCACCGAATAGACCAGCAGGAAACCGCAGAACAGCCCCAGGCCCAGCAGGCCCAGGCGGCGCAACCAACCGTCGTGGCGGAGCAACACCACCAGCAGGACGCCGTACAACAGGCAATCGACCCGCGCCACCGAATCCTTGACCTGCAACGACTGTTCCCAATCCCCCAGCCACCATCCAGCGGCCACGCCCAGCACGACTCCGGCGCCGACATGAATGCCCGCCTGGATCATCGTCACCCTTCCCCCCTCGGAAATGGTCGGACAGTGCAAGCCGCCACTATGCCCACGGCAAGCTGAACCATCGCTGAACGAACACCAGCAAATGGCCTTCGGCCACTTCGCCGACGCAACTCCTGAAAAACCCGGCGGTCTTCTCCCTGTGACAGGACGCCGCCCCGCACAGAAAAAATCTGCTGCGACCACTTGGGAACTCGCCCGAGAGGCCATACTCTGTCGCGCAAATTCCCATGAGGTGGCTGATGCGCACCGACGCTCCCGTTCCAGAACATCCCGCTCCACCCAGCTCTCCCGCGTCCCCACAACGCATCCGGCTGATCGATCGGATTACCGCCTACCGCCAGCCCATCGGCCTGGTCTTCACCTTGCTGCTGTTCGGCCTGGCGCTGGTGGCCTGCTACCACCTGCTACGGGAGATCGATCCCGGCGCCCTCCACGATGCCATCGCCGACGTGCCCAGGCCGGCGCTGCTCGGCGCCCTGGGCGCGACCGCCCTCGGCTTCGTCATCCTGCTCGGCTACGAGTGGTCGGCCAGCCGCTTCGCTGGCGTCACGCTGTCCATGCGCAGCCTGGCCACCGGTGGCTTCAGCGCCTTCGCCATCGGCAATGCGGTAGGTCTGTCGCTGCTTTCCGGCGGCTCCGTACGCTACCGACTGTATTCCCGGCATGGCATCGGCGCTGCCGAAATTGCCCGGATGACGCTATTTGCCAGCCTTTCCCTGGGCTGCGCACTGCCGGTGCTGGCGGCACTCGCCGCACTCTGCGACCTCGACGATGCGGCATCGGCGCTGCACCTGCCCCACGCCCTGGTCGCCGTCATCGCGATCGCCGTCCTGTTGCTGGCTGTCGGCCTGGTGGCGTTCCTGGCCCGGCACCGTCTGCCGGGAGAACGGCCGTCCCCCGACAGCCTGCTGGTCCGCCTCGGCCGCCGCAGCCTGCGCCTGCCAGGCCTGCGCCTATCGCTGCTGCAACTGCTGATCACCGCCCTCGACGTCGCCGCCGCCGCTACCGTCCTTTATCTGTTGCTGCCGGAAACCCCACCCTTCGCGGCGTTCCTGCTGGTCTACCTGCTCGCCCTGGCCGCCGGCGTACTCAGCCACGTACCGGGCGGAGTCGGGGTGTTCGAGGCGGTGCTGCTGGCCGCGTTCGCCGGCCAACTGGGCGCCGCGCCGCTGGCCGCGGCCCTGCTCTTGTACCGTTTGATTTATGTGGTACTGCCACTGCTGCTGGCCTGCCTTTTGTTGCTGTTCCTCGAAGCGCGCCGGTTGTGGGTGACGCGCCAGGCGATCCGCGTCGCCTCGGGTTTCGCCGCACCGATCCTGGCGATCCTGGTCTTCCTTTCCGGTGTCGTGCTGCTGTTTTCCGGCGCCACACCGGCGATCGACACCCGCCTGGAGCACCTCGGTTTCCTCATTCCACATCGCCTGATCGATGCCTCGCACCTGGTCGCCAGCCTGATCGGCGTGCTCTGCCTGCTGCTCGCGCAGGGTTTGCGCCGACGGCTGTCGGCCGCCTGGGCCCTGACCCTGGTGCTGTTGCTGGTGGGCGCCCTGCTTTCGCTGCTGAAAGGCTTCGACTGGGAAGAAGCCAGCCTGCTGAGCCTGACCGCCGCGCTGCTCGCCATGTTCCGCCGCTCCTTCTACCGTCCCAGCCGGCTGATGGAAGTACCCTTCTCGCCGCTCTATGTAGGCGCCAGCATCTGCGTGGTCGGCGCCTCGGTCTGGCTGCTGCTGTTCGCCAACCAGGACGTGCATTACAGCAACCAGCTCTGGTGGCAGTTCGCCCTGGACGCCGACGCCCCGCGCGCCCTGCGCGCCGCCCTCGGCAGTTGCCTGCTGCTCCTGGCCCTGGCCCTTGGCTGGCTGCTGCGCGCGGCACCGCCGGCGATCCGCGAGCCGGACGCGGAAGAGCTGCAGCGCGCGGCGCGGATCATCCGCCACTCGGACCAGCCGGATGGCGGCCTGGCCCTGACCGGCGACAAGGCCCTGCTCTTCCATGAGGGCGACGACGCTTTCCTCATGTACGCCCGCCGCGGTCGCAGCATGATCGCCCTGTACGACCCGATCGGCCCAGCCATGCAGCGCGCCGAACTGATCTGGCAGTTCCGCGACCTCTGCGACCTGCACCATGCCCGCCCGGTGTTCTACCAGGTGCGTGCCGAGAACCTGCCGTTCTACATGGACATCGGCCTGACCGCCCTCAAGCTCGGCGAAGAAGCGCGAGTCGACCTGCTGCGCTTCGACCTGGAGAACAAGGGCAAGGAAATGAAAGACCTGCGCTACACCTGGAACCGCGGCCAGCGCGACGGCCTGGCCCTGGAGTTCCATGAACCGGGCCAGGCTCCGCTGGACGAGCTGAAGGCGATATCGGACGCCTGGCTGGGCGGCAAGCAGGTGCGCGAGAAAGGCTTCTCCCTGGGCCGCTTCACCCCGGCGTACCTGAACTTCTTCCGCATCGCCATCGTCCGCCACCAGGGCAAGCCGGTGGCCTTCGCCAACCTGCTGGAAACCGACAGCCGCGAACTGGCGAGCCTCGACCTGATGCGCGTGCACCCGGAGGCGCCGAAGCTGACCATGGAGTTCCTCATGCTCGGCCTCATCCTCCACTACAAGGCCCAGGGCCACGCGCGCTTCAGCCTCGGCATGGTGCCGCTGGCCGGGCTCCAGCCAAGGCGCGGCGCGCCGTTGACCCAGCGCCTGGGCGCGCTGGTCTTCCGGCGGGGCGAACAGTTCTACAATTTCCAGGGGCTGCGACGCTTCAAGGACAAGTTCCAGCCCGACTGGGAACCCCGCTACCTGGCCGTGCCAGCCGGGCTCGACCCGCTGGTGGCCCTGGCCGATACCGCCGCGCTGATCGCCGGCGGCCTGACTGGATTGGTGAAACGCTGATATGTCTGTCGTGAAACGTCACTGGCGCCGTTTTCTGGTCGCCGCCCTGGTGCTGATCGTCGGTGCCGCCCTGCTGCTCTGGAGCCGACCGGCGGCCCAGGCGAAACTGGAAGCCCTGGACCTCGACGACGGCGGCCACGCCACCCTTGCCGAACCCGGCGAGAAGCCGCGCTCGCGGGTGGTGGTGATCGCCGCCCCCGAACAGCAACTGAACGACGCCCAGATGCTGAACCTGGCTCACGACAGCGCCGCCCGGGTGATCCAGTACTTCCCCCCGGAAAACAGCGATTGCAGGGCGCAGCAGTCCCGGCTCGAAGCGGTCATTGCCCGCCTCGGCGGCAAGCCGAACCTGGTCGCCGGCATCGGCCCAGGCTCGACCACCGCCTGGCGCTGGCTCGCCAGCCAGGACGACGACAAGGCCAAGGCGCTCTCGGTCGGCTTCGACATTGCCCTGGCCGAGCGCGACTGCGACGCCCCGCTGCCGCACCAGGCGTCGCACGGCCAGTGGCTGCTGGCCTGGAACGACAACCCGGACGACGACACCGCGGTCTTCGTCCGCAAGCAGTCGAGCGCGGAAACCAGCATCAGCGACTACGACACCCCGCTGTCCGACGTGCTCGCCCATCAGTTGCGCCTGCAACTGCAAGGCAACGCCGAGGCCCTGCCGGTACTCGAGGTCCCCGCGGCGAAACCCTCGGACATCGTCACCCTGTTCTATTCCGGCGACGGCGGCTGGCGCGACCTGGACAAGGACTCTGCCGAGCATATGGCGAGCATGGGCTACCCGGTGGTCGGCATCGACACCCTGCGCTACTACTGGCAACACAAGAGCCCGGAACAGAGCGCCGCCGACCTCTCCAAGCTGATGCAACACTACCGCGAGAAGTGGGGCGCGAAACGTTTCGTCCTGGCCGGCTACTCGTTCGGCGCTGACATCCTGCCGGCGATCTACAACCGCCTGCCCGGAAAGGACCAGCAGCAAGTGAAAGCCATGCTGCTGCTGGCGCTGGCGCGGACCGGCAGCTTCGAGATCGAAGTGGAAGGCTGGCTGGGCAAGGCCGGCGAGGAAGCCGCCACCGGCCCGGAAATGGCCAGGTTGCCGGCGGCCAAGGTGTTCTGCATCTATGGCGCCGAAGAAAAGGACGAAAGCGGCTGTACCCAATCCCAGGCCGTCGGCGAGAAGCTCGAACTGCCGGGCGGCCACCACTTCGACGAGGACTACCTGTCCCTGGCGAAGAAGATGCTCCAGGCCATCCGCGACCGCGAGAACGCTCCCGACGCCTGATCGCGATCAAGCTCTCCCCGCTCCGCCCTTCTTGTCCCCGGCCGGCGCCAGCTAGACTGAGCCTGCCGGGGGCATTCAGGCTGGCTTCAGCGGAGCCGCCGAGAATACCGGCCGACCCGCCGCAGAGCGGGCTCCCGAGAGCCGAAGAGAAGGAACCGTGATGAGCTGGAAAAACACCGAATCCCGTTATGGGAGCCTGACCATTGCCCTGCACTGGCTGACCCTGCTGCTGATCGCCGGGGTCTACGCCTGTATCGAACTGAAGGGCAATTTCCCCAAGGGCAGCGAAACCCGCGAACTGCTCAAGCAATGGCACTTCATGCTTGGCCTGAGCGTTTTCCTGCTGGTCTGGTTGCGCCTGCTGGTGCGCCTGGCCACCCCTACCCCGCGCATAGAGCCCGCCATCCCCGCCTGGCAGGCGACGCTGGCCAGGCTGATGCACTACGCCCTCTACCTGATGATGATCGGCCTGCCCTTCGCCGGCTGGCTGATCCTCAGCGCCGCCGGCAAGCCGATACCGTTCTTCGGCCTGGAGCTACCGCCGCTGATCGACAAGAACCCCGACCTCGCTGGGCAAATCAAGGAATGGCACGAAACCATCGGCAACGCCGGTTATTTCCTGATCGGCCTGCACGCCGCCGCGGCGCTCTTCCATCACTTCGTCAGCCGCGACAACACCCTGGTACGGATGCTGCCGCAACGGCGCTGAGAAACGTGCAAAAAAACGCGCCCAGTCGGGCGCGCTTTTTTTGCAGCGGAACGGATCAGATCTCGACCTGGGTTCCCAACTCGATCACCCGGTTGAGCGGCAGGTTGAAATAGCGCAGGTTGCCGTTGGCGTTCTTCAGCAGGAAGGCGAACAGCCCCTCGCGCCAGCGCGCCATGCCGATGCGCTTGGATGGAATCACCGTCTCCCGGCTGAGGAAGTAGGTGGTGCGCATCGGGCTGAAGTCCAGTTCGTTGAGATGGCACAGGCGCAAGGCCGCCGGGATGTCCGGCTCTTCCATGAAGCCGAAGTGCAGGATCACCCGGAAGAATCCGTCGCCATAGGCCTCGACCTCGAAACGGCGATCCGGCGAAACCCGTGGGCTGTCTTCGTTGACCACGGTGAGCAGCACCACCTGCTCGTGCAGCACCTGGTTGTGCAACAGGTTGTGCAGCAGCGCGTGAGGCACCGCGTCGGTACGCGCGGTAAGGAACACCGCGGTCCCCTGGACCCGGTGCGGCGGCTGCACGCGCATGCTGGAAATGAACACCGAGAGCGGCAGCGAGCCCTCGTCGAGACGCTCCACCAGCAGTTGGCGGCCACGCTTCCAGGTGGACATCAGGATGAAGATGACGATACCCGCGATGACCGGGAAGGCGCCGCCCTGGATCACCTTGGGCAGGTTGGCGGCGAAGAACAGGCTGTCCACCGCGAGCATCACGCAGAAGAACGGGACACCCAGCCACAGCGGCCATTTCCACAGGCGCCAGATCACCACGCCCATCAGCAGGGTGGTGATCAGCATGGTTCCGGTCACCGCCACGCCGTAGGCCGCCGCCAGCGACGCCGAGGACTCGAAGCCGAGCACCAGCAGGACCACGCCGACCATCAGCGCCCAATTCACCCCGCCGATGTAGATCTGCCCCTGCTCGTGGCTGGAGGTGTGCTGGATGGTCATCCGCGGCACGTAGCCGAGCTGGATCGCCTGACGGGTCAGGGAGAAGGCGCCGGAGATCACCGCTTGGGAGGCGATCACCGTGGCCAGGGTGGACAGCGCCACCATCGGCAGCAGCGCCCAGCCGGGCGCCAGCAGGTAGAAGGGGTTGCGCGCCGCCTCGGCGTTGGAAAGGATGGTCGCGCCCTGGCCGAAGTAGTTCAGCACCAGCGCCGGCAGCACCAGCAGGAACCAGGCACGGGCGATCGGCTTGCGACCGAAGTGGCCCATGTCGGCGTACAGCGCCTCGGCGCCGGTCAGCGCCAGTACGGTGGCGCCGAGGATGGCGACACCGATGCCGGGATGCGAGCCGAAGAAACGCACGGCCCATACAGGGTTCATCGCCTGCAGCACTTCCGGCTGCTGGATCACCCCGTAGACACCCAGCGCCGCCAGGGCGCCGAACCAGAGCACCATGACCGGGCCGAACAGGATGCCGATCCGCGCGGTGCCGTGCTTCTGGATCAGGAACAGGCCGATCAGCACGATAAGCGCCAGCGGTACCGTCCAGTGCTCCAGGCCGTCGAAGGCGATCTCCAGCCCTTCTACCGCCGACAGTACCGAGATCGCCGGGGTGATCATGCTGTCGCCGTAGAACAGCGCCGCGCCGATCAGGCCGGCAACCACCACGAAGGTCTGCAGCCTGCCGAATGGCGCCGCCGCCCGGCGCGCCAGGGCCGACAGCGCCATCACCCCGCCCTCGCCCTGGTTGTCGGCACGCAGGACGAAGATCACGTACTTGATGGAAACGACCCAGACCAGCGACCAGAAGATCAGCGACAGCACGCCAAGGACGCCATCGTGGTTGGCCTGCACCCCGTAGCCGCCGATGAAGACCTCTTTCAGGGTATACAAGGGACTGGTGCCGATATCCCCATAGCAGACTCCAACCGCCCCGACCATCAGGCCGATGGCAGAGCTGGAATGCCCCTCCGACGTCTCCTCGGCACGCGTCGCTGCATCACTCATGAAACGCTTTCCCCCGGAAAAATTCGGCAAATGCTGCGCCCATGCCGTCCGCGATGCAAGCGCCGAGGCCCCGGACTGCTATGACTATAGAAGGCCGGGGAGCCGATTGCCGAGCGCCCGCGGAGAGTTTTTCCAGGGCCGGAAAAGAGCTGCACGGGAGACTGGAAAAGCCGCGGCGCTGCCGCTAGAATTGCGCACTTTTTGATCAGAGGCGCCAGCAAGCGCGCCCGCCTACCGAGGTTAGCCATGTCCACCCCCACTCCCAAAGTCGGCTTCGTCAGTCTTGGATGCCCCAAGGCGCTGGTCGACTCCGAGCGCATCCTCACCCAACTGCGCATGGAAGGCTATGAGGTCGTCCCGACCTACGAAGACGCCGACGTCGTGGTGGTCAACACCTGCGGTTTCATCGACAGCGCCAAGGCCGAGTCCCTGGAAGTGATCGGCGAAGCCATCGCCGAGAACGGCAAGGTCATCGTCACCGGCTGCATGGGCGTGGAAGAGCACGCGATCCGCGACGTGCATCCCAGCGTGCTGGCGGTCACCGGCCCGCAACAGTACGAGCAGGTGGTTACCGCGGTGCACGAAGTGGTGCCGCCGAAGACCGAACACAACCCGCTGGTCGACCTGGTCCCGCCGCAAGGCGTCAAGCTGACCCCGCGCCACTACGCCTACCTGAAGATTTCCGAAGGCTGCAACCACAGCTGCAGCTTCTGCATCATCCCGTCCATGCGCGGCAAGCTGGTCAGCCGGCCGGTCGGCGACGTGCTGAGCGAGGCCGAGCGCCTGGTCAAGGCCGGGGTCAAGGAACTCCTGGTGATTTCCCAGGACACCAGCGCCTACGGCGTGGACCTGAAGTACAAGACCGACTTCTGGAACGGCCAGCCGGTCAAGACCCGCATGAAGGAACTCTGCGAGGCGCTGAGCAGCATGGGCGTATGGGTTCGCCTGCACTACGTCTACCCGTACCCCAACGTCGACGACGTGATCCCGCTGATGGCCGCCGGCAAGCTCCTGCCGTACCTCGACATCCCCTTCCAGCACGCCAGCCCGAAGGTGCTCAAGGCCATGAAGCGCCCGGCCTTCGAGGACAAGACCCTGGCCCGGATCAAGCAGTGGCGCGAGATCTGCCCGGAACTGACCATCCGCTCGACCTTCATCGTCGGCTTCCCGGGCGAAACCGAAGAAGACTTCCAGTACCTGCTCGACTGGCTGACGGAAGCCCAGCTCGACCGCGTCGGCTGCTTCCAGTACTCCCCCGTCGAAGGCGCTCCGGCCAACGAGCTGGGCCTGGAGCCGGTGCCGGACGAGGTCAAGCAGGACCGCTGGGAACGCTTCATGGCCCACCAGCAGGCGATTTCCGCCGCTCGCCTGCAGCTCAAGGTGGGCAAGGAAATCGAAGTGCTGATCGACGAAGTCGACGAACAGGGCGCGGTCGGCCGCTCCTGGGCCGACGCTCCGGAAATCGACGGCAACGTGTTCGTCGACAGCGACGAGCTGAAGCCGGGCGACAAGGTCCGCGTGCGCATCACCGATGCCGACGAGTACGACCTCTGGGCCGAGCTGGTCTGAGCCCCCCTGAAGAGCCCCGCCCCGCGGGGCTTTTTCATCGCCAACCGTTCCGGAGAGCACGATGCTCAACAACGACGTACTACGCAGCCTGCGCTACCTGCTGGATCTTCCCGATGCACATCTGGCCGAACTGGCCGCCCCGTTCGGCGAGCAAGTCGAAGCGGACCTGCTCGAGGCTTACCTGAAGAAGGAAGACGAAGACGGCTTCCAGGCCTGCCCCGACCGCTACCTGGCGCGCTGCCTGGACGGACTGATCATCCAGCGCCGCGGTCGCGACGAGTCGCGTCCGCTACCGCCGCTGGAGCTGCCGTTGAGCAACAACATGATCCTGAAGAAGCTGCGGGTCGCCTTCGAACTCAAGGAGGAAGACCTCCATGCCATCCTCGCCAGCGTCGACTTCCCGGTCTCCAAACCCGAGCTGAGCGCCCTGTTTCGCAAGCCCGGCCACAGCAACTACCGGACCTGCGGCGACCAGTTGCTGCGCAACTTCCTCAAGGGCCTGACCCTGCGCGTCCGTGGCTGAACGCGCGGAGCCGCTGCTGGCGGTTCTGCTCCAGGCGCCGCCCTGCGTCGACCCCTGGTTCCTGGAGTGCCGCCAGGATCGCGCCGGCCTCACCATCCTCGTCCGCGACCTCGCCAACCAGCGCACCTGGCGCGTCGAGTTCGTCGAAGTCGAAGGCCTGCGCCAGCTCGACGCTGCCGACCTGCTGGAATTCTGGCCAGCCTGTGCGGCATCCGAGGGTTGGCTGTACCGGGTCGAGCAAGGCGGCTGGCTGGACCAGGAATGCCGTCGCGAGGGCTTCGTCGCCCGCGAGACCAAGGCCGTCGACGAGTATTTCGTCAATGGCGGCGATCGCTGCCTGAGCGTGCTGTCCTGGTCGCCACCGAAGATTTCCCCGCTGATCTGACCGCCATGAAAAAAGCCGCCCGTGGGCGGCTTCTCGCGTGGCGCTCCGGCTACATCAGGAAGATCGTCGCCAGGCCGAGGAAGATGAAGAAACCGCCGCTGTCGGTCATCGCAGTGATCATCACGCTGGAGCCCATCGCCGGATCGCGTCCGAAACGATGCAGGGTCATCGGGATCAGCACTCCCATCATCGCCGCCAGCAGCAGGTTCAGGGTCATCGCGGCGGTCATCACCACGCCCAGTTCCCAGTTGCCGTAAAGATAGAAGGCCACCACGCCGATCACTCCGCCCCAGGCCAGGCCGTTGACCAGCGCGACGCCAAGCTCCTTGCGCAGCAGGCGGTTGCGACTGTTGCTGGTCGGCTGTACCTGGTCGAGCGCGATGGCGCGGACGATCATGGTGATGGTCTGGTTGCCGGAGTTGCCACCGATGCCGGCAACGATCGGCATCAGCGCGGCCAGCGCCACCAGTTTCTCGATGGAGCCTTCGAACAGGCCGATCACCCGCGAGGCGACGAAGGCGGTGATCAGGTTGGTGGCCAGCCAGGCCCAGCGGTTGCGCACCGACTTCCAGACCGAGGCGAAGATGTCTTCTTCTTCACGCAGACCGGCCATGTTGAGGACTTCGCTTTCGCTCTCCTCACGGATCAGGTCGACCATCTCGTCGATGGTCAGACGACCGATCAGCTTGCCGCCCTTGTCCACCACCGGCGCGGAAATCAGGTCGTAACGCTCGAATGCCTGGGCGGCGTCGTAGCCGTCCTCGTCCGGGTGGAAGGTCACCGGGTCGGTGGCCATGACTTCCAGCACTTGCTTGTCCGGATCGTTGACCAGCAGGCGCTTGATCGGCAGCACGCCCTTGAGCACGCCGTCGTAGTCGACCACGAACAGTTTGTCGGTATGCCCGGGCAGTTCCTTCAGGCGGCGCAGGTAGCGCAGCACCACTTCCAGGCTGACGTCCTCGCGGATGGTGACCATCTCGAAGTCCATCAGCGCGCCGACCTGGTCCTCCTCGTAGGACAGCGCCGAACGCACTCGCTCGCGCTGCTGCGCGTCGAGGCTTTCCATCAGTTCATGGACCACGTCGCGCGGCAGTTCCGGCGCCAGGTCGGCGAGTTCGTCGGCGTCCAGGTCCTTGGTCGCGGCGATGATCTCGTGGTCGTCCATGTCCGCGATCAGGGTTTCCCGGACCGCGTCGGAGACTTCGAGGAGGATGTCGCCGTCGTCCTCGGACTTGACCAGCTGCCAGACCGTCAGGCGGTCGTCCAGCGGCAGCGATTCGAGGATGTGGGCGATGTCGGCGGGGTGCAGTTCCTCCAGCTTGCGCTGGAGTTCTACGAGATTCTGCCGGTGGACGAGGTTTTCCACCCGGTCATGGTGCTGGCCTTCCTGACGATGGGTCAGGTCCTCCACCACCTTGTGGCGATGCAGCAGCTCGACCACCTGCGCTAGGCGGTCCTGCAGGCTTTCCTGCGGCTTCTTGGCTTCTACTTCGGTCATAGCGCGCTCCACCCCCAGTAGCGGAGCACGCCAAAGGGGTCAATCAGAAACGTGATTGGTCAAACGGGAAACTGTTCGAGTTTCTACTGGGTAAGTCCATGGGGGTGTTCCAAGGGCCCTCTCGGGGCAGATACGGATAATGATAACACTCCGCTTGCGTTTTGCGCGTTACAAAATGGCGGCAAGAACAAGCGCTTGCGGCACAAAGTTCATCGTCACTCGACGCCTGACTGCGACGCCGGAAATTTCACTCAGGACACTCGGCCCCGCGGAAAAAGGCAACGCGTTAGCCTGCACTCACCCTTATCCGACCCGGAGTGCCGGCCATGCGTTCCCTGTCCCTCCTTCTCCTCCTCTCGCTGGCGTCCACCTGCGAGGCCGCTGCGGTATTCCGCTGCGAAGACGCCAGCGGCCATGTCAGCTTCACCCAACTCGGTTGCCCCGCCGGGCAGGCCGGCGAGACCGTCGTGGCGGACAACCCGCCGCCGGGAGGCAGGAGCGTCACGCCGATGGCCGAGACGAAGACGAAAAAGGCGTCCATCGGCCGGAAAAGCGTGCCGCTCGCGGTGATCGGAGAAAGAGAAGATCGCTGCGGAAGACGCCTGGACGAGAAGGAACGCCGCAAGGCGATCGTGGAGCAGCGAATAATGGCGGGAATGACCCGCTCCGACGTGGAGCGGGCGCTGGGCAAGCCGGACCGGGTCAGCGGGAACAATGCGGAGGTGCGTTATCAGTACAAGGCCGACAAGCGACGGGGAGCGAGAAGCGTGAGCTTCGATCAGGAGGGATGCGTGAAGGGAAAGGGAAGGTACCGGGTGGAGCGAGTCGATCCCGGGAGCTAAGGCCGGGCCGACCTCATACCGATGAAAGCAGGACCGGCATCGCCTTTAGCGTGCCGGGCAGGCTGTCGCCCTGCCTGCATGGAAAAGACGGACGACAGTCTTCAGCAGCCTACCGCCTGCCCGCCGTGCACGCCTCTGGCTGGCGGTTATGGTCAGGCTCAATCCTCTTTCTGCGGTTCGCCGGGCAACAACGCGCGTGATGAACAGACCGCGATACAGGTGGAATCCCGTTTGCACGTCCACCGTTTCGGAAGCGCCTTGCAGTGAAGTCAAGGCAGCGATGCCCTTGCGCACACGGCACTCGTTCAACGCGCGGCTGCCTCCCTCCATCGGCAGCAAGGAGGGCAACGGCTCGTCAGCGGGCGCATGGTCGACAATGCTGCCGACGATGGTGATGAGCTTGTCGCCGCGCGCGCTGACGGCAGCCTCTTGCCCCGTCTCGACGACACTCCCGGCAGCCTGCGCGAGGTTTTCGGAAATCACCGCATCCAGGCGAACGATGCCGACGCGACGACTGATCAACATGACCATGGATCTCTCCTCTATGTATGGATGGCATCGCTACGATGCATCGCAACGACCTCTAGGAAGCCGTTCCACCCGTCCCCCCGGAGGCCTGCCCGGAAGCGGTGCGCTCGAGGTCGACGAGCAGCACGTGTTCGTGAGCGAGAACAAGGTCGAAACGAGCCTGCCCCAGCGCCTGGCCATCCTGCACGACGGACAGGTTTTCGATGGGCGTCAGGCGCAGCAGGCTGGCCTTCAGCACGCGCAGGCGCTCGCCGGCATTGCCTGACTGCAGCAGGCAGCGGGCATCCTGCAGGTACTGGTGCGCCTCGGGACCATGCCAGGTCAGGCGAAAGATGCTCTCGCAACTGGCCAGCAGGGACTCCTGCTCGCCACTGGCGGAAAACTCCCGCCGCACCTTGCCAAGCAGGCTCGAGGACTCCAGGCGCAAGGTCATGAAGGGGATGGCCGGCGGGGCCAGCAGTTGATCGGCATCGATGACGCTGCCGGCGGGCAGGCCGAACAACTGCCGCAACGTTTCGCGCAGGGCGGCGTGATCCAGGCGCACGGTTGCACTGGACATGGCGAACTCCTTTTTCAGGATGGATGGATGACGGACAGGCACCGACGCGGCGGATACAACCGCCGGCCAGGCCGGAGCGAAGTACGTTCGTTCAATGCAGGCGCAGGACCCGCGCCAGGTTGCCGCGCGCCTGCAACAGCAGGACCAGCAGCACCAGCAGTACCCCGAGCATCCACGGCGAGAGGTGCTCGGCACGATACAACCCGGCCACTATTCCCAGCGCCTGGCAGCCGGTGCACAACGCCAGCAGGTAGGCGCACAGGGAAACGCCGGGGCGGAAACGCGCGCCGGCGCGGCGATAGGTGATCAGGCGCATGCAGATCGCCGAGCAGACCAGCACGGTCAGGGTGGACAGCGGGTCAACCATCGGACTTGCCTCCCCGGCGGCGCAACAGCCCGCGCATCCAGTTGGGCAGTTCACCGCCACGCATCCACTCGAGCATGCCGATGCCGCCGGTCACGCACAGGGTCGCGGCGACGAAGGCGGCCATGCCGCTGGTCTGGGTCAACCCGCGGCCGAGCGCCTCGATTCCGGCGTAATAGCCGCCGACCCAGGACACCAGCAGATAGCCGAGGCGGGTCAGGGCGTTGTAGTCACGGGCGAACACGACAAAGAAGATGGCGCCGCCGAAGCCTCCCAGCAAGGCGTTGCCATCGATACCCGGCAGGTACATGGCCAGGCCGACGCCAGCCATTGCGCTGGCGGCGGAGGCCGCAGAGCTTGGCTCGGACATGGATGACTCCCGGAAATGCAAAGGCCCGCCGAAAAGGCGGGCCCGGAACGGCCGAAGCCCGCATCGGCGGGCTTCGGCCAGAGGAATTTCAATCGTGGAGAATTTATACCTTTATCGTCCCATAGCGTCAATATGGGAAAACCCGTTTTCATATAGAAATTTTTTTAGCGCTCGCACACGATCCCCACCTCCGCCATCGGCTCCTCCAGTCGCTGCAAGGCCTGGTGCAGCAAAGCGACGATCCGCTCGCGCCATTCCTTGTCCCAGCGATGCAGGGTGCTCTTCGACAGGCCGCTGAGTCGCTCGATCTCGCGGATGCTCGACGGCGGACGACGGAACATGCGCATCAGCAAGGCCAGGGTTGCCCGCTGCTCGATCGGGTCGGCCCCGGGCTTCAGCCAGTCGCGCAAAGCCGCCAGGCCAAGGACGAAATCCCGCCCGCGGGCGAACTCGGCCCGCACCACCGCCAGCTCCAGTGGGTGCGCAGCCAGCTGGCGCTGGGCGAAACGCACGGTCATCACCGCCTGGGCCTGCCATTCGTGCGGACTCAAACCGCTGGGCAGGTGTTCGATGAAGCTGCGATCGAAGCGCTCGCGCAGGCCATCGATCACCATCGCCGTCGACGACTTCGGTCCCGGCTGGTGCTCGAACATCCAGTAGGCCACGGCCAGCGCCTGCTCGGTACTTTGAAACATGGTATTCCCTCCTTGGCCGGCCCACCTGGCTAGCCGCTCGCATTAGCCACCCGCAGTGGCTGTGTTGGGCCGCCGTCCTACCCGAGGCGAGTAGGAAAGCGCTGAAATTATGGTAATACCCATATGCGGACGCTTGCAATGCCACAGGCACACCCTTAGTCTTGCCCCCTATGGAACTCAAAGATCGCATCAAGGCGGCGCGCAAGCACGCCCATCTCAGCCAGGTCCAGCTTGCCCAGGCGGTAGGCATGACCCAGACCTCCATTTCCGATCTGGAGCGCGGCAAGTCCCGCGCCACCAGCTTCGTCGCGCAGATCGCCGGCGCCTGCGGCGTCAACCCCCTGTGGCTGGCGGAAGGTCGCGGCGAGATGCTCGCCGAGCGCGGCCAGGCGAACGCAGGACCCAATGCCAGTTGGCTTGGCGCAGTAGAGTCATGGGACGACGAAACGCCCCTGGATGCCGACGAGATCGAACTGCCCTTCTACAAGGAGATCGAGCTGTCCGGCGGCAAGGGCAGCACGGTGATCCTGCAGACCGGCGGGCGCAAGCTGCGCTTCGGCAAGTACACCCTGCGCAAGAAGAACATCGATCCGGCCAGTGCCGCCTGCGTCACGGTCAGCGGCAACAGCATGGAGCCGGTGCTGCCGGACGGCAGCACGGTAGGCGTGGACACTAGCGCGCGGACGATCAAGGACGGCGACATGTACGCCTTCGACCACGACGGCCAACTGCGCGTGAAACTGCTCTACCGCCTTCCGGGCGGCGGCCTGCGCATTCGCAGCTTCAACAGCGACGAGCACCCGGACGAGCGCTACGAGCCCCAGGAAGCCGCCGAGCACATCAACGTGATCGGCCGGGTGTTCTGGTACTCGGTGCTGGTCTGACCCCTTCCCGCCCCGCCTGACGACGGGGCCGCGTTCCGGCGGAAGAAAAATCCCGGGCAAAGAAAAAGGGCCTGCATTGCTGCAGGCCCTTTCGGTATGGCGCACTCAGGAGGATTCGAACCTCCGACCGCTCGGTTCGTAGCCGAGTACTCTATCCAGCTGAGCTATGAGTGCGTGTCGGTGCTTTTTCCGGCCACCTGCCGGTAACGCTTGTTTTACCGTGAAAGACCGCAACTGTCGATCCTTCGTCCGTCGAGCCCCTGACTAGAGGAACCCTTCGAAATATGGCGCACTCAGGAGGATTCGAACCTCCGACCGCTCGGTTCGTAGCCGAGTACTCTATCCAGCTGAGCTATGAGTGCGTCGTGGGGGCGCATTATAGATTGTGGATTTTATCCGTCAAGCGATTTTTTCAATCAAATCAGTAACTTAGTTACCAAGATGGCTTTCGCCGCCTGAATCAATCTCTAACACTTGAATGGCGGAGAGGGGGGGATTCGAACCCCCGACACCCTTTTGAGGTGTACTCCCTTAGCAGGGGAGCGCCTTCGGCCACTCGGCCACCTCTCCGCAACACGGGGCGCATGATACCCATCTTTACCCCGTTTGCAAAGGGAAAATTAGATAAAAATTAATGGTTTGGCTCTTGATCTTTCTCTTTCTGGATGCGCTGGTAAATTTCCTCCCGGTGCACGGCGACTTCCTTCGGCGCGTTGACGCCGATGCGCACCTGGTTCCCTTTGACACCCAGTACCGTCACGGTGACGTCGTCACCTACCATCAGGGTCTCTCCGACCCGACGAGTCAGAATCAGCATTCCTTTCTCCTCACGCGAATATTTCAGGACAACAGTCTGCAAAAAAGAAATGGCGGCGGATCCGCAGAAATCAAGAGCGCGATCCTTCACCCAGTATTGACCAGTCCCGCCGGAATGAAAGTTCCTGCCGAACGGTCAAAAACGACAAAAGGCGCGGGGTTGCCGCGCCTTTCGCCTGCCAGCGTCACTCACCCTGTCGCGCCGGCGCGTCGAGCTCGAACGCCGTGTGCAGGGCACGTACCGCCAGTTCCAGGTACTTCTCTTCGATCACCACGGAAACCTTGATTTCCGAGGTGGAGATCATCTGGATGTTGATGCTTTCCTTGGCCAGCGCCTCGAACATGCGGCTGGCCACGCCGGCGTGCGAACGCATGCCGACGCCGACGATGGAAACCTTGGCGATGTTGGTGTCGCCGATGGCTTCGCGCGCGCCGATGTTGGCGGCGGTCTGCTTGAGAATTTCCAGGGCGTTCAGGTAATCGTTGCGATGCACCGTGAAGGTGAAGTCGGTGGTGTTATCGTGCGCCACGTTCTGCACGATCATGTCGACTTCCACATTGGCGGCACTGATCGGCCCGAGGATCTTGAAGGCCACGCCGGGGGTATCGGGTACGCCACGGATGGTCAGCTTGGCTTCGTCGCGGTTGAAGGCGATGCCGGAGATGATCGGCTGTTCCATGGATTCCTCTTCATCATCGATAGTAATGAGGGTGCCCGGACCCTCCTGGAAGCTGTGCAGCACGCGCAGCGGAACGTTGTACTTGCCGGCGAACTCGACCGCCCGGATCTGCAGCACCTTGGAACCGAGGCTGGCCATTTCCAGCATTTCCTCGAAGGTGATCTTGTCCAGCCGGCGGGCCTGCGGCACTACGCGCGGATCGGTGGTGTAGACGCCGTCGACGTCGGTGTAGATCTGGCATTCGTCGGCCTTCAACGCCGCCGCCAGGGCCACCCCGGTGGTATCGGAACCGCCGCGGCCCAGCGTGGTGATGTTGCCGTTGCCGTCGACGCCCTGGAAACCGGCGACCACCACTACCCTGCCGGCCTTGAGGTCGGCGCGGATATGGGTGTCGTCGATGTGCAGGATGCGCGCCTTGGTGTGCGCGCTGTCGGTGAGGATACGCACCTGGTTGCCGGTATAGGAGACCGCCGGCACGCCGCGCTTGATCAGGGCCATGCTGAGCAGGGCGATGGTCACCTGCTCTCCGGTCGAGACCATGACGTCCAGTTCGCGCGGAACCGGCTGCTCCATGATCTGGTTGGCCAGGCCGATCAGACGGTTGGTCTCGCCGCTCATGGCGGATACCACCACGACGACGTCATCGCCCGCTTCGCGGAATTTCTTCACCTTCTCGGCCACCTGCTCGATACGCTCGACGGTGCCGACGGAGGTCCCTCCAAACTTCTGTACGATCAAAGCCATTTCAAACCGCCTGATTCCGTGAAGGGCGCCCTTTTGAACCTGCCACATTCTTTCGCTACCCGGACTGGCGGGGCGCACCGCCGGCCGGGCATCAAGGGGCGCTGGCCGCCCGGCCCCGCGTCGCTCTGGCGCGGGGCCGGCATGGCATCAGAGCCCTTGCTCGACGAAGCGCTGGGCCAGGGCCAGGGCCTCGTCCAATTTCGCTGCATCGGTGCCGCCGCCCTGGGCCATATCCGGGCGTCCGCCACCTTTGCCACCAACTGCCGCCGCGGCTTGCTTCATAAGCTCGCCGGCCTTCAGTTGGCCGGTCAGGTCCTGGGTCACGCCTGCGACCAGTACGACCTTCCCGTCCAGCTCGCCGCCGAGCAGGATCACTGCGCGGCCGAGCTTGTTCTTCAACTGGTCGACCAGCGCCAGCAGCGCCTTGCCGTCCAGACCATCGAGGCGCGCGGCGAGTACCTTCGCGCCCTTGATTTCCACCGCTGCCGCCGAAAGGTCGTCGCCGGCCGCGCTGGCAGCCTTGGCCTTGAGCTGTTCCAGCTCCTTCTCCAGCGAGCGGTTGCGCTCCAGCAGTGCGCCGAGCTTGTCCAGCAGGTTATCGCGGCTGCCCTTGACCAGGCTGGCGGCTTCCTTGAGCTGCTCCTCGGCACCGTTCAGGTAGGCCAGCGCCGCCGCGCCGGTGACCGCCTCGATACGGCGTACGCCGGCAGCCACGCCACCCTCGCTGGTGATCTTGAACAGGCCGATGTCGCCGGTGCGGGATACGTGGGTGCCACCGCACAGCTCGACGGAGAAATCGCCGCCCATGCTCAGCACGCGCACCTGGTCGCCGTACTTCTCGCCGAACAGCGCCATGGCGCCCTTGGCCTTGGCGGTGTCGATATCGGTTTCCTCGGTCTCGACCTCGGTGTTGCGACGGATTTCGGCGTTGACGATATCCTCCAGGGCCTTCAGTTGTTCCGCCTTGATCGCCTCGAAGTGGCTAAAGTCGAAACGCAGGCGCTGGCTGTCCACCAGCGAGCCCTTCTGTTGTACGTGGTCGCCCAGTACCTGGCGCAGCGCGGCATGCAGCAGGTGGGTCGCGGAGTGGTTGAGCGCGGTGGCCTGGCGTACCGAAGCGTCGACCTCGGCCTTGACCGCGGCGCCGACGCTCAGGTTGCCCCGGGCGACCACGCCGTGGTGCAGGTGCGCGCCGCCGGCCTTGGTGGTATCGCGCACGTCGAAGCGCACGCCAGCCGCCTCGAGGTAGCCACTGTCGCCGACCTGGCCGCCGGACTCGGCGTAGAACGGCGTCTGGTCGAGGACCACGACGCCCTCCTCGCCCTCCTCCAGGCGCTCGACGGCCTGGCCGTCCCTGAACAGCGCGACGATCTGTCCAGCGCCGGAGACACCCTGGTAGCCGAGGAAGCGGGTCTCGCCGTCGACCTTGACCAGGCTGTTGTAGTCCATGCCAAAGGCGCTGGAAGCGCGGGCGCGCTCGCGCTGGGCCTCCATCTCGCGCTCGAAGCCGTCCTCGTCGATGGTCAGCTCGCGCTCGCGGGCGATGTCATTGGTCAGGTCGACCGGGAAGCCATAGGTGTCGTACAGCTTGAACACCACGTTGCCGGGAATCACGCTGCCCTGCAGTTCGGCAAGGTCCTGTTCGAGGATCTTCAGGCCTTGCTCCAGGGTCTTGGCGAACTGCTCTTCCTCGGTCTTCAGCACGCGCTCGATGTGTGCCTGCTGTTGCTTCAGCTCGGGGAAGGCATCGCCCATCTCGGCGACCAGCGCTGCGACGATCTTGTGGAAGAAGGTGCCCCTGGCGCCCAGCTTGTTGCCGTGGCGGCAGGCGCGGCGGATGATCCGCCGCAAGACGTAGCCGCGACCTTCGTTGGACGGCAGCACGCCGTCGGCGATCAGGAAGCTGCAGGAACGGATGTGGTCGGCTACCACCTTCAGCGACGGCGCGTCGTCGTTGGCGCAGCCGATGGCCTCGGCGGAGGCTTTCAGCAGGTTCTGGAACAGGTCGATCTCATAGTTCGAGTGCACGTGCTGGAGTACCGCGCTGACGCGCTCCAGGCCCATGCCGGTGTCCACGCTCGGCGCCGGCAGCGGGTGCATGACGCCGTCCGCGGTGCGGTTGAACTGCATGAACACGTTGTTCCAGATCTCGATGTAGCGGTCGCCGTCCTCTTCCGGCGAACCGGGCGGGCCGCCCCAGATCTCCGGCCCATGGTCGAAGAAGATCTCGGTGCAGGGACCGCAGGGTCCGGTATCGCCCATCGCCCAGAAGTTGTCGGACGCATAGGGCGCGCCCTTGTTGTCGCCGATCCGCACCATACGCTCGGCGGGCACGCCGACTTCCTTGGTCCAGATGTCGTAGGCCTCGTCGTCGGTGGCGTAGACGGTGACCCAGAGCTTTTCCTTGGGCAGGTTCAGCCATTTCTCGCCGGTGAGGAACTCCCAGGCGTAATGAATGGCGTCGCGCTTGAAATAGTCGCCGAAGCTGAAGTTGCCCAGCATTTCGAAGAAGGTGTGGTGCCGCGCGGTGTAGCCGACGTTTTCCAGGTCGTTGTGCTTGCCGCCGGCGCGCACGCATTTCTGGCTGGTGGTCGCACGGGTGTAGGCGCGCTTTTCCAGGCCGAGGAAGCAGTCCTTGAACTGGTTCATGCCCGCGTTGGTGAACAGCAGGGTCGGATCGTTCGCCGGGATCAGCGAACTGGAAGCGACACGGGTGTGTCCCTTCTCTTCGAAGAAGCGGAGGAAGGCTTCACGGATTTCAGCGCTTTTCATAGGTTCTTCCACGGAAAATTGGCGGCCACGAATCGCCGGCAAAGGGCCGCATTATATCGGCCCTTGGGCAAGGTTGTAGTGTATTTGCGCGATAGTTATTGCCTATTGCCGACCTTTTCGCTTATGAGCGACGAAAGGCCGCGAAGGCATCCAGTACTTGTCCTATGGACTCGGCGGAAACGTCCAGGTGGGTGACCAGGCGCAAACGCGCCGCCGCGCTGATCCGCACCTCGCGCTCGGCGAGGAAGTCGCGCAGCGCGACCGCCCGCTCGCCGAGATCGACGTAGACCATGTTGGTCTGCACCGGCTCCACCGCATAGCCCAGTTCGCGCAGCCCGTCGCCCAGGCGCGCGGCGTTGGCGTGGTCGTCGGCCAGGCGTGCCACCTGGTGATCGAGGGCGTACAGGCCGGCAGCCGCCAGCAGACCGGCCTGGCGCATCCCGCCGCCGACCATCTTGCGCCAGCGACGGGCCTTGCCGATCAGTTCGACGCTGCCGCAAAGCACCGAGCCCACCGGCGCACCGAGGCCCTTGGACAGGCACACCGACACCGAGTCGAAGTGCCGGGTGATTTCGCTGGCGTCTACGCCCAGCTTCACCGCCGCGTTGTACAGGCGCGCGCCATCCAGGTGCAGGGCCAGGCCACGCGCGCGAGTGAAAGCGCGCGCCGCGGCCAGGTAGTCGAGCGGCAGCACCTTGCCCTGCATGGTGTTTTCCAGGGCCAGCAGGCGGGTCCTGGCGAAATGGAAGTCGTCGGCCTTGATCGCCGCCGCGACCTTGTCCAGGTCGAGCGATCCGTCGGCCTCGCCGTCGATCGGCTGCGGCTGGATCGAGCCCAGCACCGCGGCACCGCCGCCCTCGTATTTGTAGGTATGCGCCTGCTGGCCGACGATGTATTCGTCGCCGCGCTCGCAGTGGGCCATCAATCCGAGCAGGTTGCTCATGGTCCCGGTCGGTACGAAGAGCGCCGCGGCGAAGCCCAGGCGCGCCGCCAGTTCGGCCTCCAGGCGGTTGACCGTAGGGTCCTCGCCATAGACGTCGTCGCCCAGTTCGGCCGCGGCCATGGCTTCGCGCATGCCGGCGGTGGGCTGGGTGACGGTGTCGCTGCGCAGGTCGATGACAGGCACGGAGGGCTCCTCGGTTCGGCGGAAAAGCCCGATCCTACGGCGCTCTACCGACAGCCACAAGGGAAGTCGGGAAATCTTCCCGGCCGCAACGGAAACGGAGCGCCGAAGCGCTCCGTCATGATCGAGAGGGAAGGCCGATACGCCTCAGAGCTTGGCCGGCACCACCAGGATTCCGGCGCGCAGGCCGTTCTTCACCCGTGGATTGGGGAAGATGATGCGCGCGCCGACCTCGTCCACCACCCAGCGCGTACCGCCGATATCCTCGGCCAGCAGGTAGCCCGGCGAGAGTTCGGTGAAGTTGGCCACGTCATCGTCGAGGTGCAGGCGGAAGTGGTCGCTGTGCTTGATCACCTCGCGCGACACGCTGAACAGCTTGAGGCCGTCGAGCCGGGAGCCGTCCGGCTGTTCCTCGCTGCCGTCGATCAGCAGCTCCAGGCTCCGCTCCAGGCGCTCCAGGTTGACCTCCTGGTTCTCTCCGAACGGACGTGCCTTGCCCAGTTCCAGGGTAAAGGCCTCCGCGCCGAGCTGGCCGTAGGTGTAGGCGCTGAAGGTGATGCCCGGCTTGTTCTGCAACAGCACCGCCTCGATGCCGGCGTCGCGCAGGCGGGCCAGTTCGCTGCGGGAATGCTCGCGGCCCTCGGCCCAGGGGTAGAGGGCGAACTGCTCGATCTTCGAGCCGCGGATCGCGGTATGCAGGTCGTAGTGCAGGTGGACTCGCTCGGTCTTGCTGAAGAACACCTGGGCCAGGCGCTCCAGCTCGGCGGCACGGAAGGCCTCGTTGCCGCTGCCCTCCTCGTGGCGACCGTTGAACAGGCGGTTCATGTCCTGTTCGACGTAGCGCTCGCCGCGGCGGATGGCCTCGGGATTGCCGAACAGGAAGAGGACCCTGGCGGCAGGCTTGAGGGTGCCCGCGGCGACCTTGCGGATCAGCCGTTCGAGCAGTTCGATGGGCGCGGTCTCGTTGCCGTGGATACCGGCCGAGAGCAACAGGTCGACGCCGTTGTCGCGGGCGCCGATCGGCGTGACTTCCAGCGCGCCCTCGGCCAGCCAGTGCAGGCGGGTGCCGTCGGCGGTGAGCTGGATCTTCTCGGTCGGCTCGCGGCCGGCCAGGGTCAAGTCGAGCAGTTTGCCGAGGGCGAGCATGGGATGTCCTCAGTCAGTGGGTGTGGTCGCAGCCGCAGTCGGGGCCGTGCTCGTGGTCGTCGCCCTCTTCGATCGGCTCCATCTCCAGTTGCAGGCTGACCAGGTTGGTCGCCATCGGCCGCAGCAGCAGGTTGGTGTATTCGGTATCGCCGTCTTCGACGTCGACGCCGATCAGCAACTGGCCGTTGCCGGCTTGCTGGACCCACACTTCCTTGCCCTGCCAGACCACGGCGAAACGGGTGCAGGAAGTTTCCAGCTGGGTGCCGTCGTTATCTTCGAGGATCAGTTGCAGGCTATCGGACATGGTGGCGAGGCTCTCAATCGAGTTGGAAGGAATAAACCGAGCCCAGTTTAAGGATCTGCGTCAGTTCATCCAATGCCGTCCGGCACTCCAGCAGCAGTTGCGGGTCGGCCAGGTCGGTTTCGCTCAGGCGGTCGCGGTAGTGCCGGTCGACCCAGGCTACCAGCGTGTCGTACAGGCCGGCGCTCATGATCACCCCCGGATTCACCGCCGCCAGCTCCCGCTCCTGCAGCGCCACGCGCAAGCGCAGGCAGGCCGGGCCGCCGCCGTTCTGCATGCTCTGCTTGAGGTCGAAGACCTTCACTTCGCGGATCGGGCCGTCGTCGCCGGTGAGCTGGTCCAGGTAGTTCCAGACCCGCGGGTTGTTCCGACACTCCTCCGGTACCACCAGCAGCATCGAACCGTCGGCCTTCGACAGCAGTTGGCTGTTGAACAGATAGGACTTCACCGCGTCCTCCACCGCGACCTGGTCGCGCGGCACGCAGATGGCGCGGAAGCGGCCGCCGCGGCGGCCAAGCTTGTCGTGCAGTTCGGCAAGGACCTTCTCGGTATCGAGGAAGGCGTCCTCGTGATGGAACAGCACCTCGCCATTGCCCACCGAGATCACATCGTTGTGGAACACGCCCTGGTCGATTACCGCCGGGTTCTGTTGAGCGTAGACCACTCCGGCCTCGCTCAGCCCGTGCAGGCGCGCGACCGCCTGGCAGGCTTCCAGGGTCTGGCGCGCCGGATAGCGTTGCGGCGCCGGGAAGCGACTGTCGAAGGCGCTGCGACCGAAGACGAAGAACTCCACGCCGGCATCGCCATAGTCCTTGCAGAAGCGCGTGTGGTTGGCCGCGCCTTCGTCGCCGAACTGGCTCACCGCCGGCAGCGCCGCGTGATGGGCGAAATGCCGCTCGTCGTTGAACATCGCCGCCAGCACGCGGCTGGTGGTGGGATGCTCGATGGATCGGTGGAACTTGCAGTTCAGGTTGGCCGCGGTGAAATGCACGCGGCCGTCGGCGGTGTCGGCGCTCGGGCTGACCGTGGCGGCATTGGCGGTCCACATGCTCGACGCCGAACTGCAGGCGGCGAGGAGAGGCATCGCTTCCTTCGCCGCGCGGCGGATCACCTCCTCGTCGCTGCCGGAGAAGCCCAGGCTACGTAGCGCAGCGGTATCCGGGCGGGCTTGCGGGGCGAGCACCCCCTGCTTGAAACCCATCTCCATCAACGCCTTCATCTTCGCCAGGCCCTGCTTCGCCGCTTCCTTCGGGTTGGACACCGCCTGGCTGTTGCTTTGCGAAGCGACATTGCCGTAGGACAGGCCGCCGTAGTTGTGGGTCGGGCCGACCAGGCCGTCGAAATTCACTTCATGGGCATTCATAGGCTGATCCCGGGAGTCAGGGTGGCAGGAAGGGACACGCTGGGGCTTTCCAGCGAGGCGACCGGATAGGCGCAGTAATCGGCGGCGTAGTAGGCGCTCGGCCGGTGGTTGCCGGACGCGCCGATACCGCCGAACGGCGCGCTGCTGGCGGCGCCGGTGAGCTGCTTGTTCCAGTTGACGATGCCGGCGCGGCTTTCCACGAGGAACTGCTCGAAACGCTCGCGGGAATCCGACAGCAGCCCGGCGGCCAGGCCGTACTGGGTGGCGTTGGCTTCACGGATCGCCGCAGCGAAATCGGAGTAGCGGATCACTTGCAACAACGGCCCGAAGAACTCTTCGTCCGGTCGCTCGGCCACCGCGCTGACGTCGAGGATGCCCGGGGTCAGCAGGGCGGCGCCGTCGATCGGCTGGGTCATCGCCAGCAGCGGCTGTGCGCCCTTGCCGATCAAATGCTCCTGGGCCTTGAGCAGGTGCTCGGCGGCGCTCAGCGAAATCACCGCGCCCATGAACGGCGCCGGCTGTTCGTCGAAGCGGCCGACCCGCAGGGTAGCGCTGACCGCCACCAGGCGCGCCAGCAGTGCGTCGCCCCAGGCGCCCTGCGGCACCAGCAGGCGGCGGGCGCAGGTGCAGCGCTGGCCGGCGGAGATGAAGGCGGACTGGATGATGGTGTAGACGGCGGCGTCGAGGTCGGCGACCTCCTCCACCACCAGCGGGTTGTTGCCGCCCATCTCCAGCGCCAGGATTTTCTGCGGCTGGCCGCCGAACTGGCTGTGCAGCAGGTTGCCGGTGCGACTGGAGCCGGTGAAGAACAGACCGTCGAGCCCACGGTGGGCGGCCAGCGCGACGCCGGTTTCGCGACCGCCCTGGACCAGGTTGAGCACGCCGGCCGGCAGGCCGGCCTCGATCCAGGCCTTGAGCGTCAGCTCGGCGACCTTCGGGGTCAGCTCGCTGGGCTTGAACACCACGCAGTTACCGGCCAGCAGCGCCGGGACGATATGCCCGTTGGGCAGGTGGCCGGGGAAATTGTAGGGACCGAATACCGCCACCACGCCATGCGGCTTGTGCCGCAGCACGGCGGTGGCGTCGGCCAGCGGACCGGACTTCTCGCCGGTGCGCTCGCGGAACGCCTGCACCGAGATCACCACCTTGTTGACCATGCTGGTCACTTCGGTGGCCGACTCCCACAGCGGCTTGCCGGTTTCCTCGCCGATCGCCCGGGCCAGCTCGTCGGCGCGGGACTTGAGGGTCGCAGCGAAGCGCTCGAGCAACTCGATGCGCTGCTCCAGCGGGCGCCGCGCCCAGGCCGGGAAGGCCTCGCGGGCGGCACGCACGGCGGCATCGACCTGGGCGGCGTCAGCGCCGCGCCCGGACCAGACCACGCCCTGGCCAACCGGGTCGAGGGACTCCAGGGTCTCGCCCTGGCCCGCCAGCCACTGGCCGGCAATGTAATGGGTACTCATCATCGACTCCTCGGGCGCCCTCGCCGGGACGCCTCCATCAGGCTTTCAAGCGCGCTTCTGCGCCGACAGCGGCACCGCGCGTACCGAGGCGCCGGCCGACAGGCGCAGGCGCTTGGCGGTCAGCGGATCGACCACCAGGGTGCCGGCGGCGGCCCGCGCCGGCGCGGCGGTGATGCGACAGTCTTCGCGCTTGCGGTTGTGGATCAGGTAGGGCTCGGCGTCGTCGCCGGGAGTGCCCACCGCCAGCACCAGGTTCTGGCTCTCGGCGATGGCGCGGATCTTGTCGGTCTCGGCCTCGATCGCCGGGCCGGCGTCGAAGATGTCGACGTAGCCCTGGTAGCTGAAGCCCTCGGCCTTGAGCATGGCCAACGCCGGCTCGGTGTTCGGATGGACGCGGCCGATCACCCCGCGCGCCTCCTCGGAGAGGAAGCAGGTGTAGAGCGGGAACTTCGGCATCAGTTCGGCGATGAAGGCCTTGTTGCCGACCCCTGTGAGGTAGTCGGCCTGGGAGAATTCCATCTTGAAGAAGTGCCGGCCGAGGCTTTCCCAGAATGGCGAACGCCCCTCCTCGTCGGACATGCCGCGCATCTCGGCGATCAGCTTGTCGCCGAACAGGTGGCGGAATTCGGCGATGAACAGGAAGCGCGCGCGCGACAGCAGCTTGCCGTTGAGGCCGCTGCGGTGGTCGGCGTGGAGGAACAGCGAGCACAGCTCGGAATTGCCGGTCAGGTCGTTGGCCAGGAACAGCGTGGGGATCTCGCGATGGATGTTGAGTTCCTGCGAGGCGCTCACGGTGAGGCCGACCCGGTAGTTGTACCAGGGTTCGCGAAGCCCTACCGCTCCGGCGATGGCGGAGATGCCGACGACCTTGCCGGCGTCGTCCTCGAGGACGAACAGGTAGTCGGCGTCGCCGCGTTCGGCCTCGCCACGGAAGGCCTTCTCGGCCCAGCTGACGCGATGCTGCAGGCGCTGCTCGTTGGCCGGCAGGGTGGTCAGGCCGGTGCCGGTGCTGCGCGCCAGCTCGATCAGGGCCGGCAGGTCGGCGCTGGTAACAGGACGTACGATCATGACTGGCTCCTTCAGACCGCTACCAGGCGCACGCTGGCGCCTTCGCCGACGCCCAGGGCCTCGGCGGCTTCAACACTCAGGGCCACCGGCTTGCCGGGCGCCCAGTCCAGGTCCAGCACGACCGCGCGGAAGTCCTGCAACTGGCCGTTGGTGACCAGGTATGGACGCCCGCTCTTCGGCGCCTCGCCGATCTTCACCGGAACCACCCGGCTCTGGGCGATCGAGCGAATCCCCGAGGTGCGCGCGTGCAGGGTCGGGCCGCCATCGAAGATGTCGATGTAGTTGTCGGTCTCGAAGCCTTCGCGCATCAGGATGTCGAAGGTGATCTGCGCTCGCGGGTGAACCTGGCCCATGGATTCCTGGGCGGCATCCGGCAACAGCGGCACGTAGATCGGATAGTGCGGCATCAGTTCGGCGAGGAAGGTGCGGCTCTTCAGCCCGGAGAGCTTTTCCGCCTCGATGTAGTTCAGGTCGAAGAAGTTGCGCCCGACCGCGTTCCAGAACGGCGATTCGCCCTGCTCGTCGCTGTAACCGACGATCTCCACCACCACCGCGTCGGCGAAGCGCTCCGGATGGCTGGCCATGAACAGCAGGCGACCGCGCGAGTTGAGTTCGGCATAGACGCTCTGCACCAGGTCGCGCTGTACGTAGAAACTGGTCAGCAGGCTGTTGCCGGTAAGGTCGTGGCACAGCGAGAGGACATGGATCTTGTTGTGGATCGACAGCGAGCGCGAGGCGTGCACGAAGGTTTCGTTGCGGAAGCTGTAGAACGGTTCCGAGAACCCGGCCGAGGCGACGATCGCCGAGCAGCCGACCAGCTCGCCGCTGGCGCTGTCTTCGAGGACGAAGAAATAGCTTTCCTCGCCGTTGTAGCTTACCTCCGCGGCGAACGAGGCCTCGGAAGCGAGGATCTTGTCGCGCAGGCGTTCGGCGTCATCCGGCAAGGACGTGACGCCTACCGGGCTGTCCGCCGCCAGACGCTGCACCTGTGGCAGGTCGGCCGCTTGGGCGGGGCGCATCACCAACATGGCGTCACTCCTTTCTCAGACAACGATGATTGCCGCATCCATGCGCGGGACCGCGGCACCTTCCTGTGCCACGGTTTCGAACGTACAGCAGGGAAGATCCCGCGCCACGCACGGCGGCACGGTTCCCGGCTCCGGCGCGGGCCGCTCCGGGATGTCGCATCGGGTGCCCCGGCCTGCGCCGGGGCCCCGTGGGTTCGCTCAGCCGCGGACCAGCTTGGCCACGGCGCGCTCGAAGCGCTCCAGGCCTTCGTCGATCTCGGCGTCGTCGATCACCAGGCTCGGCGCGAAGCGCACCACGTCCGGGCTGGCCTGGAGCACCATGACCGCCTCTTTCTCGGCGGCGTTGAGCACATCCCTGGCCTTGCCCTTCCACTCGTCGGTCAGCGCCGCGCCGATCAGCAGGCCCATGCCGCGAATCTCGCCGAAGATGCCGTACTCCTGGCCGATCTTCTGCAGGCGGGACTTGAAGCGCTCATGCTTGGCCTTCACGCCATCCAGCACTTCCGGGGTATTGATCACGTCCAGCGCCGCCTCGGCCACCGCCGAGGCCAGCGGGTTGCCGCCGTAGGTGGTGCCGTGGGTGCCGACCGACAGGTGCTTGGCGATCTCGCCGGTGGTCAGCATCGCACCGATAGGGAAGCCGCCGCCCAGGCTCTTGGCACTGGAGAGGATGTCCGGGACCACGCCGTAGTGCATGTAGGCGAACAGCTCGCCGACCCGGCCCATGCCGCTCTGGACCTCGTCGAAGACCAGCAGCGCGTTGTGCTCGTCGCACAGCTTGCGCGCCCCTTCCAGGTAGGCCTGCTGCGCCGGCAGCACGCCGCCCTCGCCCTGGATCGGTTCCAGCACCACGGCGCAGGTCTTGTCGGAGATCGCCGCCTTCAGCGCTTCCAGGTCGTTGTAGGGAACGTGGGTGATACCCTCGAACTTGGGCCCGAAGCCATCGGAATACTTCGGCTGGCCGCCGACGTTGACGGTGAACAGGGTGCGCCCGTGGAAGCTGTTGCTGGCGGCGATGATCTCGTACTTCTGCGGGCCGTAGACATCGTTGGCGTAGCGGCGAGCCAGCTTGAAGGCCGCCTCGTTGGCCTCGGCGCCGGAGTTGGCGAGGAACACCCGCTCGGCGAAGGTGGCGTCCACCAGCTTGCGCGCCAGGCGCAGGGCCGGCTCGTTGGTGAAGACGTTGGAAACGTGCCAGATGCGCTGGGCCTGCTCGGTGAGCGCCTTGACCAGCGCCGGATGCGCGTGGCCCAGGGAGGTCACGGCGATGCCGCCGGCGAAATCGATCAGTTCGCGGCCGCTCTGGTCCCAGACGCGCGATCCCTCGCCTCGCACCGGGATGAAGGCGGCGGGGGCGTAGTTGGGGACCATATACCGGTCGAAATCGGCACGTTCTACCTGCGCATGGGGAGCGGACATCGGTGTTTCTCCTGCCTGAAGGCGGCTATCGATGAAAGGATTGTAGGGATTGGGACCGGGCCGGCATTGCCGCCATGCGACAACTTGTTATAGCGCCAACCCGGGAATTTCCGCGGCTTTCGGAAATGCGACAGAAAGCATCGGGAAGGCGCAGTGTAAACGCGCGATGCACTCGGGTGCATACTTCTTCTACGCCGCCCCGCGGGCGGGAACAGCAGGGAAACAAGCCATGCCCATCGAGGGAATCGACTACCGTCTCGTCTTCGCCTCCGACGTCAATCCGCGCGACGGCCTCGGCCTGGAGTGCTGGCGCGGCGAACAGCCGCTGTTCGAGGTATTTCGCGACGACGCCGGCCGGCGTTTCGTGGTCAACCTGTTCGCCAGCGACGTTCCGCTGGAACTGCTGGAGGCGATCATTCCGACGGCCCGTCGCGAACTCGGCGACTTCCCGAGGCGATCCGCCTCCCGGGGCGTCGCAAAGCCCGGCTGAAACCGCCGCGCCGTTGGCGATCAGCCGCGTTCGACGGGAGTGAAGGTCGTCTCGAAGGCGCTGCCGCCGCGCCGCTGGTTGCGGTCCTCGCGCGGAGTGACGCCGAAGAAGTTGCGGTAGGCGCTGGAGAAGTGCGGCCCGGAAGAGAAACCGCAGGACAGGCCGATCTGGATGATCGACTTGCTGGTCTGCATCAGCATCTGCCGCGCGCGGTTCAGGCGCAGCTCCAGGTAGTACTGGCTGGGTACGCGGTTCAGGTATTGCTTGAAGATCCGTTCCAACTGGCGCCGCGAAACGCACACATGCTGGGCGATCTCGTCGGTGGTCAGTGGCTCCTCGATATTGGCTTCCATCAGCAGTACCGCCTGGGTCAGCTTCGGATGGCTGGAGCCGAGGCGATTCTTCAGCGGGATGCGCTGGCGCTCGTTGCCTTCGCGGATGCGCTCCACCACCAGCTCCTCCGAGACCGCGCCGGCCAGTTCAGCGCCATGGTCGCGGGACAGCAGCGCCAGCAGCAGGTCGAGTACCGCCATGCCGCCGCAGGCGGTCATGCGGTCGCGATCCCACTCGAACAGGTGGTTGGTGGCGATGACCTTGGGGAAGCGCTCGGTGAAGTCATCGTGCCAACGCCAGTGCACCGCGGCGCGATAGCCGTCGAGCAGGCCGAGCTGGGCCAGCGGGTAGATGCCGGCGGACAGCGCGCCGATCGCCGCTCCCGAACGCGCCAGTTGCTTGAGCGCCAGGCCCAGCGCTGGCGACACCGCCGCCGGCGCCTCGTCGGCGACCAGGAACAGCCGCGAGCATTGCTCCAGCCTGCCGTTCCAGGCCGTTCCCGGCAGGCGCCAGCCCTCCTCTTCGGCCGGCGCTTCGGCGAGCAGGAACAGCGGCTCGTAGAGCGCCTCGGGGTGCAACCGCCGGGCCGCCCGCAGGGCTTCCTCGGCAAGCGATAGCGTCAGCGCGCGGGTGGCGGGCCAGAGGAGGAAACCGATGCGTTGGGGTTGGGCAGTCATGGGAGCAGCTTAGCCGGCCTCTGCGATGAATGTTACTTGAGGCTGCCGGAGAGGAACTGCTTGAGGCGGTCCGACTGCGGGTTGGCGAGGACTTCCTTCGGGCAGCCGTGTTCCTCGACCAGGCCCTTGTGCAGGAACACCAACTGGTTCGACACCTCGCGGGCGAAACCCATCTCGTGGGTCACCACCACCATGGTGCGACCTTCCTGCGCCAGGTCCTGCATGACCTTCAGCACTTCGCCCACCAGTTCGGGGTCGAGCGCCGAGGTCGGCTCGTCGAACAGCATCACTTCCGGCTCCACCGCCAGCGCCCGGGCGATCGCCACGCGCTGCTGCTCGCCGCCGCTCATGTGCGCCGGGTAGGCGTCCTTGCGGTGCGCCACGCCGACCTTGGCCAGGTAGTGCTCGGCCTTCTCGATGGCTTCCTTCTTCGACACGCCGAGCACATGCACGGGCGCCTCGATGACGTTCTCCAGGGCGCTCATGTGCGACCACAGGTTGAAATGCTGGAACACCATCGACAGGCGCGAGCGCATGCGCTGCAACTGGCGGGAGTCGGCGGCCTTCAGCGCGCCGTCGCGGCCGGGCACCAGCTTCAGCTCCTCGCCGTTGAGCAGGATCTTGCCGGCGTGCGGCTGCTCCAGCAGGTTGATGCAGCGCAGGAAGGTGCTCTTGCCGGAACCGCTCGAGCCGATGATGCTGATCACGTCGCCCGCTTTCGCCGCCAGCGAGACGCCCTTGAGCACCTCGTGGCTACCGTAGCGCTTGTGCAGGTCTTGGACTTCCAGTTTGTACATGTGTGTGTTCTCGGCTAATCAGTCGCTGAGCAAGCGTCCCTGACGGATCGGTTGACGACCGGCCACCTTGGCCAGCCAGAGTCCCGGCTGCGCGTAGCGCATCCGTTCGATGGCGAAAAGCACGCCGGAGACCCCGGCGCACACGGTGCTGGCACGGTCGGCCAGGGGATCGATGACCTGGAACAGCGGTTCGCCCGCCTCCACCCATTCGCCCGGCCGGCGCAGGAAACTCACCACGCCGGTATGCGGCGCGTGGACGTATTCGGTGCCCTCGAAGGGCAAGCCTTCGCAGCAGGCTTCGGGCGCCGCCGGCCATTCGCCCTCGACGAAGCCCTGCTCGGCGAGGAAGGCCAGGATCGCCGCGGCGTTGGCCTCGGCCTGCTGCGCCGTGGTATCGGCCTGGCCGCCGAGTTCGACGGTGGTCGCCAGGCAGGCCAGCGGAAGCTCGGCGCGCGGATACAGGCGCGACAGGCGCAGCCACGGCACCGAGCAGGCCTCGTCGAAGGAACCGCCGCCGGACTCCTCGGCGAGCAGCCCGACGGCGGCGCCCAGGCGCGCGGCCAGGGAGGCGAAGGTGGGCCATTGTTGCGGCAGGGTATAGAGATGGATGGCGGCCTCGAAGTCGCAATGCAGGTCGAGCACCAGGTCGGCGTCGCAGGCGTGGCGATAGAGCAGGCGCTGCATGCCCTCCAGTTCCGAGGTCGCCGGCGGCAGGGCGTCCAGCGCCGCGCGCAGGGCCTGGCGGACCAGCGCGACATTGGCCGCCGGATCGCTGCCGAGACGCTCGCCGACGCTGTCGATCACCGCGTCCAGCAGGTCGGGGAAATCGCGATTGAAGTTGCGCCCGCTGCTCATTTCGAAGCGCCCCTGGTGCAGCGCCTGGATCATCTGCCCGAGACCGACCGGATTGGCCACCGGCACCAGCTCGACGGTGCCGCGCAGGCGGCCTTCCGCCTCCAGCAGGCGCAACCGCTGCTTCAGCTCCCAGGCGGTGCGCATGCCCGGCAGCTCGTCGGCGTGCAGGCTGGACTGGATGTAGACCTTGCGCGCGCCGCAGCCGAAGCGGAACACGCTCAGGCGCTTCTCGCTTCCCAGGGTGCTCCACGGCAGCAGGTGGTCGATACGCTCCATGCGGTCCTCCGGATCAGGATTTGCGCGGCGCCAGGTAGGCCAGCCAGCGGCGCTCGGCAAGCTTGAACAGGCGCACCAGGATGAAGGTCAGGCACAGGTAGAACAGGCCGGCGGTGATGAACGCTTCGAACGGCAGGTAGTACTGCGAATAGACGGTTCGCGCGGCGCCGGTGATGTCCACCAGGGTGACGATGGACGCCAGGCTGGTGGTCTGCAGCATCATGATCACTTCGTTGCTGTACTGCGGCAGCGCACGCCGCAGTGCCGATGGCAGGAGGATGCGGCGGTACATCTTCAGGCGCGACATGCCCATCGCCTTGGCCGCCTCGATCTCGCCATGGGGCGTGGCCTTCAGGCTGCCGGCGAGGATCTCGGCGGTGTAGGCGCTGGTGTTGATGGCGAACGCCAGGCAGGCGCAGAAGGACGCGTTCGACAGCCAGGGCCACAGCGCGCTCTCGCGCACCGCGTCGAACTGCGCCAGGCCGTAGTAGATCAGGAACAGCTGGACCAGCATCGGCGTGCCGCGGATCACGTAGGTGTAGAGCCAGGCCGGGAAGTTCACCAGCAGCTGCTTGGAGACCCGCATCAGCGCCAGCGGCACCGCCAGCAGCAGGCCGATCAGCAGGGAGATCGAGAGCAGCTTGAGGGTGACCAGCAGGCCGTCGAAATAGAGCGGAAGGCTGTCCCAGATGACGGAGAAATCGAAGATCACGATAGGGCCCCTTGACTCACAGTTCCGCGGTTTTCACGCCGACCGAATAGCGGCGTTCGAGCAGGCGCAGCAACAGCAGCGACACGCTGGTCACCAGCAGGTACAGGCCAGCCACGGCGAGGTAGTAGGTGAACGGCTCGCGGGTCGCATCGGAGGCCTGCTTGGCCTTGAACATCATGTCCTGCAGGCCGACCACGGAAATCAGCGCGGTGGCCTTGACCAGCACCAGCCAGTTGTTGGTGAAGCCGGGGATCGCCAGGCGGATCATCTGCGGCACCTGGATGCGGAAGAACACCTGGCGGTGGCTCATGCCGTAGGCGTAGCCGGCCTCGCCCTGGCCCTTGGGAATCGCCATGAAGGCGCCGCGGAAGGTTTCCGAGAGATAGGCGCCGAAGATGAAGCCGAGGGTGCCGACGCCGGACACGAAGGGATTCAGGTCGATGTAGTCGTCGTAGCCGAGTTGCGGGGCGACCCAGTTCAGCAGGCCCTGGCCGCCGTAGAAGATCAGCAGGATCAGCACCAGGTCGGGGATGCCGCGCACTACCGTGGCGTACAGGTCGCCGCACCAGGCCAGCCAGCGCACCGGCGACAGGCGGAAGGCCGCGCCCAGCAGGCCGAGGACGATGGCCAGGAGCATGGAAAGCAGGGCCAGCTGGAGAGTCAGCCAGGCGCCATCGACGATGGTCGCACCGTAGCCAGTGATCATCAAAACGGTACCTCTATGCAGCTAATGCAGCGCTAAAGCAGTGGCGTCCACTCAATAAAAAAGTGGCACAAACAGCGCGAGGCGTCGCGGACGTTTGTGCCACCTCTGACAGATAGCGTCAGTTCGAACCGTAGACGTCGAAGCTGAAGTACTTGTCCTGGATCTGCTTGTACTTGCCGTTGGCGCGCAGCGCGTCGATGGCCGCGTTGAACTTGCCGGCCAGCTCGCTATCGCCCTTGCGCACGGCGATGCCGACGCCTTCGCCGAAGTACTTGGCATCGGTCAGTTGCGGACCGACGAAGGCGTAGCCCTTGCCGGCATCGGTCTTGAGGAAGCCGTCCTCGAGGTTCACCGAGTCGGCGACCACCGCGTCGAGGCGACCGGCCACCAGGTCCATGTTGGCTTCCTGCTGGGAGTTGTAGCGCACCACTTCGACGCCGGCCGGGGTCAGTTCGGCGGAGGCGTAGCGGTCGGCGGTACTGCCACGCAGCACGCCGGCCTTCTTGCCCTTCAGGTCGGCCTTGGGATCGTTGAGGCTGGCGCCTTCCTTCATCACGAAGCGCGCCGGGGTGTTGTAGTACTTGTTGGTGAAGTCGACCGAACGCTTGCGCTCGTCGGTGATGGTCATCGACGAGAGGATCGCATCGATCTTGCGCACCTTGAGTGCCGGGATCAGGCCGTCGAACTCCTGCTCGACCCACTTGCACTGCACCTTCATCTCTTCGCAGAGGGCATTGCCGATATCCACGTCGAAGCCTGCCAGCTGGCCGTCCGGGGTCTTCAGCGAGAACGGCGGATAGGCCGCCTCGATGCCGATGCGCACCGGCTTGTCGGCGGCGAAAGTGGGCAGTGAGAGCACGGACAGCGCCAGGGCGCCGAGAAGTGCGAGCTTCTTCATCTGGAACTCCTTCGAAGGGGATAGCATCGATTGGCAGGAGAAATAGAACCTTGCCCAGGCTGCCGACGGATATGCGTGATCACCGGCTCTTGCGCATGGCGCCTTCTCGTGGACAGGGCGCCAGCTGGGGTGAGCGGCATTCTAGCGACAGGCCGAAAGTGGTTATTTCTTCAATGCGACAACTAATTATAAAAGCACCGAAGAGGGCATTCGGCGATATTGACAGGCAGCGACATTTGTGCCCGGAAAGCGCGAAGTGTAATCAATGAGTAAAGCAAATCTCAAGCCATAAATTGCCAATTCCTTCTCCTTCAATGGCTTGGCCGCTACGACTCGCCTCGACTGCTACCCCATGTCGCACCTTGGCTGTGCGTAGCGTTTCCTCTCGCCCCAATTATGCGCAGGCGCGCATCACCGAAGTGTTACCGCCGCCCCATTCCCGGCGCGAGCCCATTCGAAACGCCCTCCTCCTCGGCCCGCGCCAAATGAAAGACCCCGCGCGGCTCGCACCGCGCGGGGTCGTTTCGGATCAGGCGGAAGTCAGGCGGCCTGCATCGAGCGATGGGTCTCGATCAGGTGCTGGACCACGCCCGGGTCGGCAAGGGTGGAGATGTCGCCGAGGGTGTCGTACTCGGCCGCGGCGATCTTGCGCAGGATGCGCCGCATGATCTTGCCCGAACGGGTCTTCGGCAGTCCCGGCGCCCACTGGATCACATCCGGCGTGGCGATCGGACCGATCTCGCGGCGGACCCATTGCTTCAGCTCCTGGCGCAGCGCCTCGCTCGGCTCGACCCCGGAGTTGAGGGTGACGTAGACATAGATGCCCTGCCCCTTGATGTCGTGCTGCATGCCGACCACCGCCGCCTCGGCGACCTTCGGGTGGGCGACCATCGCGCTTTCCACCTCGGCGGTGCCCATGCGGTGGCCGGAGACGTTGAGCACGTCGTCGACTCGCCCGGTGATCCAGTAGTAGCCGTCCTCGTCGCGGCGCGCGCCGTCGCCGGTGAAGTACATGCCCTTGAAGGTCTTGAAGTAGGTGTCGACGAAGCGGTCATGGTCGCCGAACAGGGTCCGCGCCTGGCCCGGCCAGGAGTCGAGGATCACCAGGTTGCCCTCGGCGGCGCCTTCGATCAGGTTGCCGAGGTTGTCCACCAGCGCCGGGACCACGCCGAAGAACGGCTTGGCCGCGGAGCCCGGCTTCATCGCATGGGCGCCCGGCAACGGGGTCATCAGGCAGGCGCCGGTCTCGGTCTGCCACCAGGTGTCGACGATCGGGCAGCGCGACTGGCCGACGGTCTCGTAGTACCACTGCCAGGCTTCCGGGTTGATCGGCTCGCCCACCGAACCGAGCAGACGCAGGCTGGAACCGTCGGCACCGGCCACCGCCGCCTTGCCTTCGGCCATCATCGCGCGGATCGCGGTCGGCGCGGTGTAGAGGATGTTGACCTTGTGCTTGTCGATGATCTTCGCCACGCGGGTCACGTCGGGGTAGTTCGGTACGCCCTCGAACAGAATGGTGGTGGCGCCGTTGGCCAACGGGCCATAGACGATGTAGGTGTGGCCGGTGACCCAGCCGATGTCGGCGGTGCACCAGTAGACTTCGCCCGGACGGTAGTCGAAGACCCGCTCGTGGGTCAGCGAGGCGTACACCAGGTAGCCGCCGGTGGTATGCAGCACGCCCTTCGGCTTGCCGGTGGAGCCGGAGGTGTAGAGGATGAACAGCGGGTCCTCGGCGCCCATTTCCTTGGGTGCGCAAGTGCTGCCGGCAACCTTCATCAGGTCGTCGTACCAGACGTCGCGGTGCTGGTTCCACTTGATCTCCGCACCGGTACGCTTGCAGACGATGATCTTCTGCACGCTGGAGGTTTCCGGGTTGGTCAGGGCGTCGTCGACATTGGCCTTCAGCGGAGTGCGCTTGCCGCCGCGCACGCCTTCGTCGGCGGTGATCACCACCTTCGACTTGCAATCGATGATGCGTCCGGCCAGGGCCTCGGGGGAGAAGCCGCCGAAGACCACCGAGTGGATCGCGCCGATGCGGGTGCAGGCGAGCATGGCGACCACGGCCTCGGGGATCATCGGCATGTAGATGGTCACTACGTCGCCGCGGTGCACGTCCTGCCCGCGCAGGGCGTTGGCGAACTTGCAGACCTGCTCGTGGAGCTGGCGGTAGGTGATTTCCTGGTGGTCGGCGGGATCGTCGCCTTCCCAGATGATCGCCACCTGGTCGCCGCGTTCGGCGAGGTGACGGTCGAGGCAGTTGTGCGACACGTTGAGGGTGCCGTCGGCGAACCACTTGATGTCCACGTGATGGTCGTCGAAGGAGGTCTGCTTGACCTTCTCGAACGGCTTGATCCAGTCGATCCGCTGGGCCTGCTCGCGCCAGAAGCCGTCGGGGTTGACGACGGACTGCTGGTACATCGTCTTGTAGGTGGCTTCGTCGGTGAAGGTCCGTGCCACCGCTTCCGGGTGCACGGGGTACAGGGATGCCGCAGACATGGCTTTAACCTCGGTACGTGAGTGTTGTTTTTGTTGTGCCCAGTTGTAGCGAGCGCACACCCCACGAACCATACGACCATGGTCTTACCACTGCGCGACAGCGCCGATCGTAGCTATAAGCCGCGCCGATCGTAGCCTTGCGCCGGGCGGCGGAGCGCGTCTCGCGCCCCGCCGCCGCGACCTCAACTCATGCCCAGCAGGCCCGGCAGCCACAGCGAGATCAACGGCACGTAGGTCACCAGGATCAGGAACAGCAGCAGGATCATCAGCCACGGCAGCGCCGCGCGGATGGTCGCCCCCAGCGGCATGCCAGTGACCGCCGAGGTGACGAACAGGTTGAGGCCCACTGGCGGGTGTACCAGGCCGATCTCCATGTTCACCACCATGACGATACCCAGGTGGATCGGATCGATGCCCAGCTTCATGGCGATGGGGAAGAAGATCGGCGCCAGGATCAGCACGATCGCCGAGGGCTCCATGAAGCTGCCGGCGACCAGCAGCACCACGTTGACCATCAGCAGGAAGCCGATCGGGGTCAGGCCTTCCTGCACCACCCATTCGGTGATCTGCTGGGGGATCTGCTCGGTGGTCAACACATGGGCGAAGAGCATGGCGTTGGCGATGATGAACATCAGCATGATGCTCAGCCGCCCCGACTCCAGCAGCACCTTGGGACAGTCGCGCAGACGCATGTCCTTGTACACGAACAGCGCGACGAAGGCCGAGTACACCGCCGCCACCGCCGCCGCCTCGGTGGGGGTGAACAGCCCGGAATAGATGCCGCCGAGGATGATCACCAGCAGCAACAGGCCCCAGCCTGCACGGCGTGCGGCGGCCAGCCACTCGCGGAAGCTGGCGCGCGGCTGCGCCGGCAGCTTCTTGACCCGTGCGACGATGTAGATCACCACCATCAGGATCACCCCGAGCAACAACCCCGGAACCACCCCGGCGACGAACAGCTTGCCCACCGAGGTCTCGGTGGCGGCGGCGTAGACCACCATCACGATCGATGGCGGGATGAGGATGCCCAGGGTCCCGGCATTGCAGATGATCCCCGCGCCGAAGGCGCGCGGATAGCCGGAGCGGACCATGCCGGCCACGGCGATCGAGCCGACCGCCGCCACTGTCGCCGGCGACGAACCGGACAGCGCGGCGAACAGCATGCAGGCGAGCACCGCAGCGATCGCCAGGCCGCCGCGGATATGCCCGACGCAGGCATTGGCGAAGTCGATCAGGCGCCGCGCCACGCCACCGGTGGTCATGAACGCGCCGGAGAGCAGGAAGAACGGGATCGCCAGCAGGGTGTAGGCCTCGGAGGTCTCGAACAGCTTGATCGCCAGCGAGCGCACCGAATTCGGGCTGAACAGCAGGATCGTCAGGGCGCCGGACAGCCCCAGGGAGATGGCGATGGGCACGCCGATGAACATGAACAGGAACAGCAGCAGGAACAGGATCAGCACGGTCATGGACGGTTCTCCCCGGCCTCTTCGCCGGCCAGTTTGGAGGCCTCGGCGGCCTCGTCGGCGAGGCCCAGCCCGAGCTGGCGACCGCGCAACAGGTTGACGAGGATTTCCAGGTAGCGCAGCAGCACCAGGCCGAAGCCGACCGGCACCACCACCGCGATGTAGGCCTGGAGGATGCCGAAGTGGTCGAGGTCCTCGGCGCCGATGCCGGCGACCAACAGGGTCTTCACCCAGTCGTAGCTGGCGACCATGAACAGCCCGGCGTAGCCCAGGCAGCAGAGGCAGGCGAGTATCCCAATCAGGCGCTGCAAGGGACGCGGCGCCAGGCGCACCAGGGCATCCACCCCGAGGTGGCCGGCGGTGCGTACGCCGTAGGCGATGCCGAGGAAGATCAGCCAGCCGAACAGCGCCTTGGTCAGCGCGTTGCTCCAGGACATGTCCTGGGCTACCCCGAGGATCGCGTCGCCCACCGAGTACAGCGGAGCCCGCAGTGTCGGCAGGCGGTCGCCGAGGTCGTAGAACAGGGTGAAGACGTTGGTCATCACCACATAGAGGAAGGTCACCAGCGTCATCGCCGCCAGCAGGAAGGCGATAGCGCCCTCCTCGAAGCGGTTCCAGACGCGCACGAGTCGATTCATCGCAGCGTTCTCCACAATGCCCCGCCCGGCCGGGCGGGGCCGGACGGGTCAATCGGGACGGTTGGAGGCTTCGGCGGCCTAGAGCAGGTCAGCGCCGACATTGCCGCGGAATTTCTGCCATACCGGCTGCATCGCCTGGCGCCAGTCGGCGCGCTGCTGCGGGGTCAGGGTATGGATCTCGCTGACGCCACTGGCGAGGATGCGCTGGCGGGCGTCGCGGTTGAGGCGCTCGGCCTCGAGGTTCACCTGCACGGTGACCTCGTCCATGATCCGCTGCAGCGCTTCGCGGATGTCCGCCGGGAGGCCGTTCCAGAACTTCGCGTTGGTGATCACCATGTAGTCCACCAGGCCGTGGTTGGACTCGGTGAAATACTTCTGCACCTCGTTGACCTTCTGGCTCTCGTAGTTCGACCAGGTGTTCTCGGTGCCATTCACCACGCCGGTCTGCAAGCCCTGGTAGACCTCGGCGAAGGACATCTTCCGGGAGATCGCGCGGAGCTGGCGGAACTGCTCGTTGAGCACGTCGGACGCCTGCACGCGGAATTTCAGCCCGCGCGCGTCTTCCGGCTCCAGCAACGGGCGATTGGCGGAGAGCTGCTTCATCCCGTTGTGCCAGTAGGCCAGGCCGAGGATGCCCTTGCCCTGCATGCTGGTCAGCAGGGCGCGCCCCTGCGGGCTACGCTGGAAGCGGTCGACCGCCTGGATGTCGTCGAAGAGGAACGGCAGGTCGAAGATCTGCACCTTGCGCGTGTACTGCTCGAACTTGGCCAGGGACGGCGCTAGCATCTGCACGTCGCCCAGCAGCAGCGCCTCCATTTCCTTGCCATCGCCGAACAGCGACGAGTTGGGATAGACGTCCACCTCGACCCGGCCGCCCAGGCGCTGTTCGACGAGCTTCTTGAACAGCAGCGCGCCCTGGCCCTTGGGCGTGTTTTCCGCGACCACGTGGGAAAACTTGATGACGATCGGCTGCGCGGCATTCGCCAGGCAGGAGCCACCGATCGCCAGGGCGCACAACAGCGCCCGTACCATCGTCTTGAACATTTCGTGACCTCAGATTGTTGTTGTGCTTTCGAGGTATCGACGAGCCTGACGCAGCCGGCGCGTTCGGAGAATTCGCCATTGCTCAAGCCCGCGTTCGCGTCTGTCGAACGCGTTCAGCCACCCTCCCCGGCCCGCTCCAGCAGGCGTCGCGCGCGTCCCAGCACCGGCGCGTCGACCATCTCGCCGTCGACCACGAAGACGCCGGCACCGGAGGCGCCGGCCTCTGCCACCCGACGCGCCCACTCCAGTTCCGCGAGACTCGGCATCAATGTCTGGTGGATCGGCTCGACCTGGCTCGGATGGATGCACAGCAACCCGCCGAAGCCCATGTCGCGAGCGAAGCGCACTGCCTCGACCAGTCCGACACGGTTCTGGATCGCCGGATAGACGCCGTCCAGCGGCGGCGCCAGGCCTGCCAGGCGCGATTGCAGGAGCAGCGCGTAACGGGCGTGACCGAGAATCTGTTCGGCTGCGTTGCTGCCGGTGTTGAGATCGAGATCCAGGGCCAGGTCGAGGCTGCCGAAGGACAGCCGCTCGACCCCCGCGGCGGCGGCGATCTCGCCCAGCGCGGCAAGGCCGCGGGCACTCTCGACGATGGGCCAGACCGGCTTGCCGCTGGCCACGGCGGCGTGGCGCACCTGGGCGGCGCTCTCCACTTTCGGCAGGAGCAGGCCGATCACTCCGGCGTGGTCGCGGCACAGCGCCAGGTCGTCGGCATGTCCGGGATGCTCCGCCGCGTTGATCCGCACCAGCACCCGGGCTTCCGGCGTATCGACGAGGAAACGCCGGAGATTGGCCCGCGCCTCGACCTTCAGCCCCTCCTCCACCGCATCCTCGAGGTCGACGATGACCCGGTCGGCGCCGCTGGCAAGGGCCTTGGGGATCCGCTCCGGGCGGGTCGCCGGGACGAACAGCGCGCTGCGCACGATCTGTCGGTTCATGTCCGTCTCCTCATACCGTTCCGGTCGCGCGCAGGCGCTGGATATCGGCCGCGGTACAGCCCAGTTCGGCAAGCAGCGCGTCGCTGTCGCCGCCCAGCGCCGGCACCGCATCCATGCGCGGAACGAAGGCGCTGCTGCTGGCCGGCGGCAACAACGCCGGCAGGCGCCCGGCCGGGCTGTCGATGGAGGTCCAGCGTTGCCGCGCCTGCAACTGCGGGTGCGCCCAGACCCCGGCCATGTCGTTGACGTGGGCGTTGGCGATCTGCGCCTGTTCCAGGCGCGCCACCACCTCGGCGGCCGGCAAGGCGGCGAAGGCTTCGACGATCAGCGCACGCAGCTCCTCGCGGTTGGCCGAGCGCTTGAAGTTCGCCGAGAAGCGTTCGTCGTCGGCCAGCTCCGGGCGGCGCAGGACCTTGTCGCAGAAGGCCCGCCACTCGCGCTCGTTCTGCAGGCCGAGCATCACCGTGCCGCCGTCGCCGGCGGGGAATGGCCCATAGGGGTAGATGGTCGAGTGCGAAGCGCCGGCGCGCGGCGGTGGCGGCGCGTCCTGGTAGGCGTAGTACATCGGGTAGCCCATCCACTCCACCAGGCTCTCCAGCATCGACACGTCGATGCGGCTGCCCTCGCCAGTGCGCTCGCGCAGCAGCAGGGCCGAGAGGATGCTGCTGTAGGCGTACATGCCGGCGGCGATATCGGCGATCGAACAGCCGGCCTTGGCCATCTCGTTCGGCCCGGCGCCGCCGGTCACCGAAAGGAAGCCGCCCTCGCTCTGGATCAGCAGGTCGTAGGCCTTCTTCTTCTCGTAGGGACCGCCTTCGCCGTAGCCGGAGATATCGCAGACGATCAGTCGCGGGAAGCGCTCGCGCAACGCCTCGTAGGACAGGCCCAGGCGCGCGGCGGCGCCCGGCGCGAGGTTCTGCACCAGCACGTCGGCGCCGGCCAGCAGCTTCTCCAGCAACGGCAGCGCCTCGGCCTGCTTGAGATCGAGGCTGAGGCTCTGCTTGGAACGATTGGTCCAGACGAAGTGCGACGACAGGCCGTTGACCCGCTCGTCGTAACCGCGGGCGAAATCGCCGACGCCGGGGCGTTCGATCTTGATCACCCGCGCGCCGAGATCGGCCAGTTGGCGGGTGCAGAAGGGCGCGGCGATGGCGTGCTCCAGGCTGACCACGGTGATGCCGTCGAGCGGGCGCGGCTGGTGGGATTGCGTCATGGGTCGGACTCCCTGCCCTCGTCCGTCGAAGACGAGGTGCGGCTGGTTCGGTTGATCAGATCAGGGGCGTTACGGAAGGCGCCTGACGCAGGCCCCAGGCCCGCTGGATAAGGATCTCCGCCTCGGCGCCGGTGGCCGCGCCGGAAAACGCCAGCAGGCGGCGGAACTTGTCGGCCAGCTCGTCGCGGCTGAGGGTATTGCCGGGATCGCCCTTGGGTTCGTCGATGGCGGCGGTATGGCGCCGCCCTTCGCGATCCAGTACTTCGACCCGCCCGAGCCAGCGCTGCGGATAGGCGGCGTCGACCTCCGGGTCCAGGCGCATCTCGACCCGCTCGCAGAACGCAGCGACCCGTGGGTCGCTCAGCGCATGCCGATGGAACTCGCCGAGGCCGGCCTTGCCGTACACGGCGATCAGGCCCAGCACGGTGCCCATGGAGAACTTCGCCTGGTGCACGGTCTGCGGCTCGACCACCCGGCCGAGCACGTCGATGGCGCCCTGGTGGACCCGCGCGGTGACCGCGGCGATCTGCGAGTGATCGAGCCCTTCGCGCTGCATCAGCGCCAGCAGCGCGTCGGCCGCGGGATGGGTATGGCGGCACGAGGCGTGGAACTTGAACGAGGTTTCCAGCAACGCCCAGCGGCTGCCGAGGCGATCCACCAGGCGCTCGGGGTCGGCGTCGCTGGACATCCCGGCGGCCATCCCCTGCTCGCCTTCGAGGATGTGTCGCGCGCCGCTCAGGCCGTCGGCGGTGAGATAGGCGGCGAGCAGCCCGTCGGCGGCGGCCTTGGCGGTATGCAACTGCTTGGAATCGGCGGCGTCGCGGAGGAACTCCCAGAGCCCGGCGGCCTGGGTTCCGGCGCTGCCGAGCAGGTCGACGAAGCGCTCGCGGTCGAAGTCCATCAGCTTGCCCACCGCCACTGCCGCGGCGAGGGTGCCGACCGTGGCAGTGGTATGGAACACCCGGTAGTGGGAACGACCGAGGAATTCGCCGATGCGGATGCCGGCCTCGTAGCCGGCCACCGCCGCGAGGATCAGCTCGGCGCCACTGCGGCCGAGGTCCTGGGCCGCGGCCAGGGCGGCAGGGAAGACCACGGCCGCGGGGTGCAGCACCGAGCTGTTGTGCAGGTCGTCCTGCTCCACCACGTGGGAAGCCGCGCCGTTCACCAGGGCGGCGAAATACGGCGAGCTGCGCCGCCGGCTGGGCAGGATCTGCGCGCTACCGTCGGCCGGGCCCATGCGTTCGGCGTAGCGCTCGAACAATGGGATCGGATGCTGGCCCTTGCCGGCCAGCGCCGAGCCGAGCCAGTCGAGGAACAATTCTTCCATCCGCGCCAGCACCGCCGGCGGCAGGTCCTGGTAGCGCAGGCCGGCGAGAAAGCCGGCGAGTTGCTGGGTGTAGTCGGTCATGACCAACGCTCTCTTGTAGTTGTCCCGAGGCACGCGGCCTACAGCGGGTTGCTCAGTTCGATCAGGTTCAGGTCGGGGTCGCGCAGGTACAGCGAGAGGATCGGCCCGCCGGCGCCGGTGCGCTGCACCGGGCCCTCGAGGATTTCCACGGCCTGCTGGCGCAGTTGCTCGGCCACCGCCTCGAGTGGCGTGGCGACGATGAAACAGAGGTCGGCGGACCCCGGCGTAGGTCGCTCGGCCTTGGGTTCGAATTCGCCCCCGGCCTGGTGCAGGTTGATCTTCTGCGCACCGAAGGCGAGGGCCTTGCGACCCGCGCCGAAGGTAACGGCGCGCATACCCAGTACGCGGGTGTAGAAATCGATGCTGGCGTCGATGTCGCGGACGGTGAGCACCAGGTGGTCGAGACGGTCGATCTGCATGGGCGGCTCCCGCTTCAGAACGAGCGCGGCAGTTCGAGCAGGTGCTCGGCCACGTAGGACAGGATCAGGTTGGTGGAGATCGGCGCCACCTGGTACAGGCGGGTCTCGCGGAACTTGCGCTCGACGTCGTACTCGCAGGCGAAGCCGAAGCCGCCGTGGGTCTGCAGGCAGGCGTTGGCCGCCTCCCAGGAAGCTTTCGCCGCCAGGTACTTGGCCATGTTCGCGCTGGCCCCGGCGTTGAGCCCGGCGTCGTACTCCTGGCAGGCGCGCCAGCGCATCAGGTCGGCGGCCTCCACTTCGATGTGCGCCTCGGCGATGGGGAACTGCACGCCCTGGTTCTGCCCTATCGGCCGGCCGAAGACCACGCGGTCGCGGGCATAGTGGCTGGCCTTGTCGATGAACCAGCGGCCGTCGCCGATGCATTCGGCGGCGATCAGGGTGCGCTCGGCATTGAGGCCGTCGAGGATGTAGCGGAAGCCCTTGCCTTCCTCGCCGATCAGGCTATCGACGGGGATCTCCAGGTTGTCGAAGAACAGCTCGTTGGTCTCGTGGTTGACCATGTTGGCGATCGGCTGCACGGTCAGGCCCTTGCCGATGGCCTCGCGCAGGTCGACGAGGAAGATCGACATGCCTTCGGACTTGCGCTTCACCTCGGCCAGCGGCGTGGTGCGCGCCAGCAGGATCATCAGGTCGGAGTGCTGGATCCGCGAGATCCACACCTTCTGCCCGTTGATCACATAGCGGTCGCCCTTGCGCACGGCGGTGGTCTTGATCTTGGTGGTATCGGTGCCGGTGGTCGGCTCGGTCACCCCCATCGACTGCAGGCGCAGCTCGCCGCTGGCCAGCTTCGGCAGGTAGAAGCGCTTCTGCGCCTCGCTGCCGTTACGCAGCAGCGTGAACATGTTGTACATCTGCCCGTGCACGGTGCCGGAGTTGCCGCCGCAGCGGTTGACTTCCTCCAGGATCACCGAGGCCTCGGCCAGGCCCAGACCGGAACCGCCGTACTCCTCCGGGATCATTGCCGAGAGCCAGCCGGCGTCGGTCAGGGCCTTGACGAAGGCCTCGGGAAAACCGCGCTGCTCATCGATGCGGCGCCAGTAGGCGGCGTCGAATTCGGCGCAGAGGGCACGTACGCCCTCGCGGATCGCGTTCAGCTCTTCGCTGTTCGGATTCATCGGTGACTCCTCGATTCTTGTCGTTGGACGGGCGCTGGGGCCCTTTCAATCGAATTCCACGTCGCCGCGCTGGGCCAGGCCGGCGCCATTGCCGACCCATACCTCGGCCTTGCCGGCAGCGAGCAGGCGGCCGCCGACCTCGAACGGCTCGGGACAGATCAGCGGGCGCAGGCCGCGATAGGCGAAGCGACGCAGGCGCGCCTGCGGATTGGCCCGGCAGAACGCGCGCAGGGCCAGGGTGGCGATCAGCGGACCGTGCACCACCAGGCCCGGATAGCCTTCGGCATCGGTGACATAGGGCCAGTCGTAGTGAATGCGGTGGCCGTTGAAAGTCACCGCCGAGTAGCGGAACAGCAACACCGGATCGGGCTCCAGCGCCTCGCGCCAGTCGCCCTCGGGCAATGCCTCGGTACCGCCGAGCTTGGGCGGGGTCGGTTCGCGGTAGACGATGTCGTGCTCTTCGCTCAGCGCCAGTTGGCCGTCCTGGCGGTAGTCGTGACGCAGGGTGACGAACAGCAGCGCACCGCTGCGACCGTGCTTCTCCTCGACCCGGAGGATGGTCGAGGTGCGGCTGGCCTCGCCGCCGACCCGCAGCGGCTGGTGGAACTCCAAGCGCCCGCCGGCCCACATGCGGTTGCGATCGTCCGCCGGCGGCAGGAAACCGCCGCGCGCCGGGTGGCCGTCGACGCCGAGGCCGGCGGCCTCCACCGGGTCCTGGAAGAACGCCCAGTGCCAGAGCGGCGGCAGCGCTTCGCCGTGGGCCGGGGTCGGCTCGCCGAAGGTGGCGGCGATGCGCTTGACCAGGTTGCGGCTCAATTGATCGTGGGTTTCTTCCTGGCGACCGATCCAGGGGGCGAAAGCGGACTCACTCATGCGTGGCTTCCCATGACCTAGGGGGTGATGGGAGGAGAATGATAGGATGCTAGCGTTTTGAGAATTTGCAATTACGCAATGGCGCGTTCGGATTTGCCGAACGCCATGGAGTGCCCATGCATTTCGATCTCGCCGACCTGCGCCTGTTCATCCATATCGCCGAGTCGCCCAGCCTGACCCAGGGCGCGCGCCGCGCCTTCCTTTCCCCGGCCGCCGCCAGCGCACGGGTCAAGGCGCTCGAAGGCCAGCTCGGCAGCCGCCTGCTGTACCGCGACAGCCGCGGCGTCGAACTGACCCCGGCGGGCCAGCGCCTGCTACAGCACGCGCGGCTGATCATGCGCCAGGTGGAATACCTGAAGAGCGAGTTCACCGAGTACGGCAGCGACGCCGCCGGGCATATCCGCATCTTCGCCAATACCACCGCGGTCACCGAATTCCTCCCGGAAATCCTCGCCGGCTTCCTTGCCGCTCGTCCCGGGGTCACCGTCGACCTGCAGGAACGCCTCAGCCGCGACATTGTCCGCGGCGTGCTGGACGGCTCCACCGACCTCGGCATCATCGCCGGGCCGGTGGCGGCCAGTGGCCTGCAGGTCCTGCATTTCAGCACCGACCGCCTGGTGATGGCGGTGCCCCAGGGCCATCCGCTGGCCGGACAGGCCAGGGTACGCCTGCGCGACACCCTGCAGTTCCAGCATATCGGCCTGCCCGAGGGCACCACCCTGCACGCCTTCCTGTACGAACGGGTGGAGCAGATGGGCGAGCAGCTATCGCTGCGCATCCAGGTCTCCAGCTTCGAGGCGATCTGCCGGATGATCGAGGGTGGCGTCGGCATCGGCGTGATCCCGCAGTCCGCCGCGCGCCGCCACAGCCGGACGATGAAGCTGGCGACCATCGAACTCGACGAGCCCTGGGCGATCCGCGAGCGCAGCCTGCTGGTACGCGACCTGGAAGCACTGCCGAGTTGCCTGCGGGCGTTGATCGAGGAGTTGCAGAGGGTGGGAGACAGCCTGTAGGGCGCCGCCCACCACTCCCGCTCAGTTCGCCAACCCACCGCTCTCCGCCAGGCTGCGCTCGTCCGCGGCGAGCATCGCCGGCATGTGCTCGCGGAGGAACTCGACCCAGGTGCGGATCTTCGCATCCAGGTACTGCCGCGAGGGGTAGAGGGCGTAGACGTTGAGATGGAACAGGCTATAGCGCGGCAACACCCGCACCAGGCTGCCGTCCTTCAGGCCGTTGACCGCCGCGTACACCGGCAGCGCGCCGATACCCATGCCGGAGACCACCGCCTCGGTCATGGCGTCGGCGGTGTTGACCTGGAAATGCGTCTGGTTGATGCAGGCCAGTTCCTGGCCGTCGGGCCCGTCGAACAGCCAGCGGTCCAGCGACATCACCGAGTTCACCAGGCGCAGGCAACGGTGCGCGGACAGCTCCGCCGGCAGCTTGGGGAAGCCGTGCGCGGCAATGTAGCCCGGCGAGGCGCAGAGGATGCTGTAGGTCTGGCCGATGCACTTGGAGACGAAACCGGAGTCCGGCAGTTCGGGGGCTATCACCACGGAAATGTCGTAGCCCTCGTCGAGAATGTCGGTGATCCGGTTGGCCAGGGTCAGGTCGAAGCCAACCTCCGGGTAGGTCTCGCAGTATTGCGAGATGGCCTTGATCAGGTAGTGCTGGCCGATGCCGGTCATCGCGTGGACCTTCAGCGTGCCCGACGGCCGCGCATGGGCGTCGCCTGCTTCGGCCTCGGCCTCCTCGATATAGGCGAGTATCTGCTGGGCGCGCATCAGGTAGCGCTGCCCGGCTTCGGTCAGGGCGATGCGCCGGGTGGTGCGATGCAGCAGGCGGGTCTGCAGGTGGGCCTCCAGCTTGGCCACCGCACGGGAGACATAGGCGGTCGTCAGGTCCAGGCGCTGGGCGGCGGCAGTGAAACTGCCGGTCTCCGCGACGCTGACGAACGCGCGCATATTGAACAGGATATCCATCACGGCCCTCTAGGCTCTGACGCTTATGGCGCGTCTCTTTTCCACGCAACCCGGAGGACACCCCAAGGCGGCGCAGATTCTGTCACGAGTCAACCCACCTATTATTGCCTTTTGTGACAAAAATTTTTCACCTATCCGAGCTCTTATCCGCAAGCGCCGGCGCTCCTAGAATTCCCAGCCGTTTCGGCCTCCCCTCGCCGTCGTTCAGGATTCGCAGCAGTGCCCCGCGCCACCCGGAAAGGTCTCCCCCTGGTTCCACCGGCTCCCCTCGCGTTCTTTCCCAGCCCCGACGAATTGCGCCGCGCCCTGCTCGAATGGGCGCGTAGCGACGGCGTCGCCTGGGTCTTCGTATTCAAGGCCCTGCTCACCGCCAGCCTCGCCCTGTGGCTGGCCTATCGCCTGGAGCTGCCGCAGCCGAGCACGGTGCTGGTGACGGTCTTCATCGTCATGCAGACGCAGAGCGGGCAGGTCCTGGCCAAGAGCTTCTACCGCATCGTCGGAACCCTGATCGGCCTCAGCGTGATGGTCACTCTGATCGCCCTGTTCGCCCAGGAGCGCGTGCTGTTCCTCGCCTGCCTGGCGCTCTGGGTCGGCCTGTGCACCGCCGGCGCCGCGCGCTACCGCGATTTCCGCGGCTACGCCTGCGTACTCGCCGGCTACACCGCGACCATGATCGGGATTCCAGCCACCGCGCACCCGGAAGGCGCCTTCATGGCGGCGCTGTGGCGGGTCCTGGAAATATCCCTGGGCATCCTCTGCACCGGTACCGTCAGCGCCATCTTCCTGCCGCAGACCAGCGGCGCCGCCCTGCGCAACACACTCTACGGGCGCTTCCGCGACTTCGCCGGGTTCGCCGCCGAAGGCCTGCAGGGCAGCCTCGACGGCGAGCGCTTCGGCGAGCTCAGCGCGCGCTTCGTCGCCCAGTCCGTGGGCCTGGAAAACCTGCGCAGCGCCACTACTTTCGAAGATCCGCACATGCGCCTGCGCAGCGGCCGGCTGATTCGCCTGAACAACGAATTCATGGTCATGACCAGTCGCTTCCACGGCCTCCACCGCCTGCTCGAACGCCTGCGCGGGCGCGGGGCGCAGAATGTCCTGGAGGTCCTGGCGCCCTGCCTGGCGGAGCTTGCCGGGCTGCTCGCGCCGATTCGCGAACGGACGCCCACCGACGCCGACGCCGCGCGCCTGGCCGAACGCATCGAGGCCTACAAGCCGGAACTGATGCAGAACATCCGCCAGGCCCGCCAGCGCCTGGTGGAGCAGCGCCCCGGCGAGAACGACCTGCTGGATTTCAACACCGCCGCCGAACTGGCCTTCCGTTTCACCGACGACCTGCACAACTACGCCCTGACCCACGCTTCCCTGGCCGAACACCACCATGCCCGCGAGCAATGGAAGGAAAGCTTCGTCGCCCGCGCCAACCCGGTCGCCGCGCTGGTCGCCGGAGCGCGCAGCGCGCTGATGATCGGCCTGCTCGGCACGTTCTGGATCCAGACCTCCTGGCCCCACGGCGGCACCTTCGCCCTCACCGCGGTACTGATCTCGGCGCTCTCCTCGACCTCGCCGAATCCCGGCCGGTTGTCGCTGCAACTCACCCTCGGGACCCTCGCCGGGGCCTGCACCGGGCTGTTCGTGCTGCTCTACCTGCTACCCCACGTGGACGGTTTCCCGATGCTGCTCTGCTGCCTGCTGCCGGTCTTCGCGATCGGCGCCCTGCTGCTCTGGCGACCGCAGTGGAACGGCTACGGCGTCGGCCTGCTGGTGTGGTTCTGCTTCGCCTCGCTGCCGGCCAACATGGCGCGCTACGACGCCCTGGCCTTCTTCAACGAATACCTGGCACTACTCTTGTCGATGGTCCTCGCCACGGTCGCCGCCAGGGTGATCCTGCCGCCAAACCGGCCGTGGATGTGGAAGCGCCTGGAGCACGACCTGCGCGAGCGGGTGGTGTTCGCCATCAGCGGCAAGAGCAAGGGCCTGGTCTCCGGTTTCGAAAGCGGCACCCGCGACCTGCTGAACCAGGCCTACACCTTCTCCGCCGGCCGCCCGGACGTGCAACGCCGGTTGCTGGGCTGGATGTTCCTGGTGCTGGAGGTCGGCCAGGCGATCATCGAGCTGCGCCTCGAACAGCAACGCCTGCCCCAGGAGCCCTGCTACGCCGAACGCACCGCCTGGCGCCGGGCGATCCGCCTGATGGGCCGGGCGCTGATCCGGCTGTTCCTGCAACCCGGGCCGAGCAACCGTCAGCGCGCCCTGCACGCGGTGAACCAGGCGATCATGGCGGTACGGGCGGCGCCGGAGCCGCGCGCACCGCAGTTCGATACCTCGCCGCTGCGACGGGTGCTCAGCTACCTGCACTTCATTCGCAGCGCCCTGCTCGACCCGCAATCGCCCCTGGGCCAGGAAAGAAACCCGTGAGCCGGTCGAAAAGCCGCGGCGCAGAAGGCCACAGGGATATTGTTACCGATCCGTACAAGGTTCTTGTCTTGACTGAGTCTATATGTCGCAGCCTATCCCAACTTAAAATAAACCCAACAGCCGAAGTTAACTCCCGTTGAACTTCGACTCCGCAACTTGATTGCAGACTTACTTACCCAGCCTTGTTTATCGAGTTGCACCGGTGACCTGTCCGCCTGTCTTCCGACGGCAGATCGTACCCACTCAGAAACTACTCAGGTAAATAGTAATGAAGGCTTTCGCCCTGATGGCCCTGTTCGCCTGCTCGCCGCTGATGATGGCGGCTGGCGCCCAGGATCAACCTGCCAGCCAGCAGGAAAACGCTGTTGAAGAATATGCCTATGGCATGCAACTGGATGTGGCTCGCGTTATATCTTCAACCGACACTTCCAATGCGTGCGGCATCGTTCCCGCACGCATGACCTACGAAGATTCGAACGGCCAGAAACATACCGTCGAATATCAGGTCTGGGGCAACGGCTGCACTGGCGGCTAAACTCTCCTCGACCTCCGGGTCGACCTCCGAAGGATCGCGCCACGAGGGGCAGCTCGCCCATCCGGCGCGATCATTGTGTACTCGGCGGCGAAAATCCCGCCCCTCGGCGAACATCCTGGCCGTCTTCCCCGCGCCTCACCGCGCTGGCGCCCTTCCACAGGGGCCGACGCCTCCGCCGTTTCTTTCCCAGCCTGCAACAAACCGGCAAGCATGCCGCTCAGCCCTCGCCTTGCCCCACGCCATGCTGGCGCAGCTTGTTCGCCGCCGTGGTATGCGAAACGCCGAGGCGCTTGCCCAACTGGCGGCTGCTCGGATGCTCGCGGAACAGGCGCTCCAGCACCGCCTTCTCGAAGCGCCCGACGATGGCGTCGAGGTCTCCTTCCAGGGAAAAATCCCCCAGCGGCTGCGGTGCGCCGTAGTCCGGCAGGCGGATGTGCTCGGCCTTGACCGTTCCCCCTTCGCACAGCGAAACCGCCTGGAACAGCACGTTTTCCAATTGCCGCACGTTGCCCGGCCAGTGGTAGCGTTCGAGACGTTCCAGCGCCTGCGCAGAAAGCTTCGGCAGGCCGCAGCCGATCTGCCGGCTGGCCTGGTCGAGGAAATGCTCGGCGAGCGGCGCCAGGCCATCCAGGCACTCGCGCAGCGGCGGGATGTGCAGCGAGAGCACATTGAGACGGTGATAGAGGTCCTGGCGGAATTCGCCCTTGGCGCAGAGTTCGGACAGGTCTACCTGGGTGGCGCAGATCACCCGCACGTCCAGGTACACCTCCTCGTCGCTGCCGACCCGGCGGAAACAGCCGTCCTGCAGGAAGCGCAACAGCTTGGCCTGCAGGCGCGGGCTCATCTCGCCGACGCCGTCGAGGAACAGCGTGCCGCCGGCGGTAAGCTCCAGCAGGCCGAGCTTGCCTTCCGGACGGGCGCCCTCGAAGGCTCCCGGACCATAGCCGAACAGCTCGGTCTCGGCCATGGATTCCGGCAGGCCGGCGCAGTTCAACGCCATGAACGGCGACTGCCCGCGCGGGCTGGCCAGGTGGCAGGCGCGCGCCAGCAGCTCCTTGCCGGTGCCGGTCTCGCCCTCGATCAGCAGCGGCGCGTCCAGCGGCGCCATGCGCCGCGCCTCGCGGACCACCGCGGCCATTACCCGCGAACTCTGGAAGATACTGTCGAAGCCACGCAGCTCCTGCTTGCGCACATGGTAGATGCGCTCGCCGACGCGATCCGCGCGATGCAGGGTCAGCACCGCTCCAGCCAGCGCCTCGCTCTCGTCGTGCTCGGATTGCAGCGGCGCGATGTCGGCGAGGAACACGTCGCCCTTCACCTTGACCCGCAGCCCGTTGATCCGCGCCTTGTTGGCGCGCACCAGTTCGGGCAGGTCGAGGTCCTCGACATAGCGCGACAGCGGAATCCCCGGCACCTCGTCGACGCGCACGCCGAGCAACTGCGCGGCGGCACGGTTGGCGGCGACGATCTGCCCGCCCATGTCCACCGAGAGCACCGGGAAGTCCAGGGCGGCGAGCAGCGCGTTGAGTTCCAGGTGCCGGCGCTCGCTGGGCATCAGGCCGACGCGCTTGACCCCGAAGACCCCCGGCACCGCCTCCAGCTTGGGCCGCAGCGACTGCAACTGGAGGTTGATCATGTTCGGACAGAGCAGGTAGATGGCGTTGCCCTGGTCGCCGCCGACTTCGCCGCGATTGACGTTGATGCCGTAGTCGACCAGCAGGTTGAGGATGTCGCGGAGGATGCCTACACGGTTCTGGCAGTGCACTTTGATACGCATGGCGTGGCCCGGTGTTGTCGTTCTGATGGGCTCGCGGCCGGTTTTTTTAACTCCCGGCCGGAAATTTCCGTCAAGAATATGTGACAGTTAGAGTCACCAGCAACAATGCCTGGCCCAATGAACAGGCGACCCAGACCAATTCGTAAGGAAAACTTTACGAAAACGCCGATTCATCCCCGTTGCCCGGTCCCTATCCGGGGCTGCACGGACCGTCCCGACGCGGTATCGATAAGGCAACGACAACAACAAAGACCCCGCGGCCACAAGCCGCTCATGGAGTCCGTATGAAAACGACGCAGTACGTGGCCCGCCAGCCCGACGACAACGGTTTCATCCACTATCCGGAAACCGAGCACCAGGTCTGGAATACCCTGATCACCCGGCAACTGAAGGTGATCGAAGGCCGCGCCTGTCAGGAATACCTCGACGGCATCGAACAGCTCGGCCTGCCCCACGACCGGATCCCCCAGCTCGACGAGATCAACAGGGTTCTCCAGGCCACCACCGGCTGGCGCGTGGCGCGGGTTCCGGCGCTGATTCCGTTCCAGACCTTCTTCGAACTGCTGGCCAGCCAGCAATTCCCCGTCGCCACCTTCATCCGCACCCCGGAAGAACTGGACTACCTGCAGGAGCCGGACATCTTCCACGAGATCTTCGGCCACTGCCCCCTGCTGACCAACCCCTGGTTCGCCGAGTTCACCCATACCTACGGCAAGCTCGGCCTCAAGGCGAGCAAGGAGGAACGCGTGTTCCTCGCCCGCCTGTACTGGATGACCATCGAGTTCGGCCTGGTCGAGACCGACCAGGGCAAGCGCATCTACGGCGGCGGCATCCTCTCCTCGCCGAAGGAGACCGTCTACTGCCTCTCCGACGAGCCGCTGCACCAGGCCTTCAATCCGCTGGAGGCGATGCGCACGCCCTACCGCATCGACATCCTGCAACCGCTCTATTTCGTCCTGCCCGACCTCAAGCGCCTGTTCCAACTGGCCCAGGAAGACATCATGGCACTGGTCCACGAGGCCATGCGCCTGGGCCTGCACGCGCCGCTGTTCCCGCCCAAACAGGCGGCCTGACGAGAATCGCCGCCACCGCGGCTGACCCCGCGGCGGCCTTGTACTATGGTGGACGGGTCCGGCCCGTCCGCCGCTCCCACATGCGACAACCAAGGACTCCCACCATGACCGCACTCACCCAAGCCCATTGCGAAGCCTGCCGCGCCGACGCCCCGCACGTCAGCGACGAAGAACTGCCCGTGCTGCTGCGGCAGATTCCGGATTGGAACATCGAAGTCCGCGACGGCATCATGCAACTGGAGAAGGTCTACCTGTTCAAGAACTTCAAGCACGCCCTGGCCTTTACCAATGCCGTCGGCGAGATATCCGAGGCCGAAGGCCACCATCCGGGCCTGCTGACCGAGTGGGGCAAAGTCACCGTGACCTGGTGGAGCCACTCGATCAAGGGCCTGCACCGCAACGACTTCATCATGGCGGCGCGCACCGACGAGGTAGCGAAAACCGCCGAGGGGCGCAAATGAGTCATTTCGCCAAGGTCGCCCGCGTACCGGGCGACCCGATCCTGGGCCTGCTCGACGCCTACCGCAACGATCCGCGCGCGGACAAGCTGGACCTCGGCGTCGGTGTCTACAAGGATGCCCAGGGCCTGACCCCGATCCTGCGCTCGGTGAAACTCGCCGAGCAGCGCCTGGTCGAGCAGGAAACCACCAAGAGCTACGTCGGCGGCCACGGCGATGCGCTGTTCGCCGCGCGCCTGGCGGAACTGGCGCTCGGCGCCGCCTCGCCGCTGTTGCTGGAGCAACGCGCCGACGCCACCCAGACGCCCGGCGGCACCGGCGCCTTGCGCCTGGCCGGCGACTTCATCGCCCATTGCCTGCCCGGCCGCGGCATCTGGCTGAGCGACCCGACCTGGCCGATCCACGAGACGCTGTTCGCCGCCGCCGGCCTGAAGGTTTCCCACTACCCCTACGTCAGCGCCGACAACCGCCTGGATGTCGAGGCGATGCTTGCTGGCCTGGAGCGCATTCCCCAGGGAGACGTGGTGCTGCTGCATGCCTGCTGCCACAACCCGACCGGTTTCGACCTGAGCCACGACGACTGGCGCAGGGTGCTCGACGTGGTACGTCGCCGCGAGCTGCTGCCGCTGATCGACTTCGCCTACCAGGGCTTCGGCGACGGTCTCGAGGAAGACGCCTGGGCGGTACGCCTGTTCGCCGGCGAACTGCCGGAGGTGCTGGTCACCAGTTCCTGCTCGAAGAACTTCGGCCTGTACCGCGACCGCGTCGGCGCGCTGATCGTCTGCGCGCAGAACGCCGAGAAGCTCACCGACGTGCGTAGCCAACTGGCCTTCCTCGCCCGCAACCTCTGGTCGACCCCGCCGGCGCATGGCGCCGAGGTGGTCGCGGCGATCCTCGGCGACAGCGAGTTGAAGGGACTCTGGCAGGAAGAGGTCGAAGGCATGCGCTCGCGCATCGCCAGCCTGCGCATCGGCCTGGTCGAAGCCCTGGCGCCGCACGGCCTGGCCGAGCGCTTCGCCCATGTCGGCGCGCAACGCGGGATGTTTTCCTATACCGGACTGAGCCCGCAGCAGGTCGCTCGGCTGCGCGACGAGCACGCCGTTTACCTGGTCTCCAGCGGCCGGGCCAACGTCGCCGGTCTCGACGCGCGCCGCCTCGACCGCCTGGCGCAAGCCATCGCCCAGGTCTGCGCGGACTGAACCCTCACGGTTACCCTGAGCCGGCTGTGATGGCCGGCTTTTTTTCGCCCCAGCGAATGCCGCGCACTCCCGCCGAGGCGGCGGATAACCGCGTTGCGGTTATTCGCCCTACCGCACCACGACCTTGTGGGCGTAGGGCGAATACCGCCACAGGCGTTATCCGCCGAACCTCTCCGAACCGGGCCAACCATAAGTCAGCACTTTCAAAGCCCTACGTGCTTTTCCTACAAAAGAGCATAAAATGCTCAATTATGGGCACCAGTTCACACTGCGCCCCACGGCCCCCACTTTCTCGTCTTAGTGAGCAACGCACGTGAGAAACCGTCTCCTGTCACTGGTCACCCTGTTCCTGTCCCTCAGCGTTGCCACCGCGGTATCCGCTTCCCCGCCGCCCAAGGCCGGGCTGCCGCTGCAACAGGAGCTGGCGTCGGGCAGCGCGCTGGTTACCGACCAGAACACCGGCAAGGTGCTCTACTCGCGCAACCCCGACCTGGTGGTGCCGATCGCCTCGATCACCAAGCTGATGACCGCCATGGTCGTGCTCGACTCGAAACTGCCGCTGGACGAGGTACTGCCGATCGCCATCAGCGAGACCAGCGAAATGCGCGGGGTGTTTTCCCGGGTGCGGGTCGGTAGCCAAATCAGCCGCCGGGACATGCTCCTGCTCGCCCTGATGTCCTCGGAGAACCGCGCCGCCGCCAGCCTCGCGCAGAACTATCCGGGCGGCAAGAACGCCTTCGTCAAGGCGATGAACGCCAAGGCCCACGCCCTCGGAATGAAGAACACCCGCTACGTCGAGCCGACCGGGCTGTCGCTGCACAACGTCTCCACCGCTCGCGACCTCACCCGCCTGCTGGTGGCCAGCCGGCAATACCCGCTGCTCAGCCAGTGGAGCACCACTCCGGAGAAGACCGTGGCCTTCCGCCACCCCAACTACACCCTGGGCTTCCGCAACACCAATCACCTGATCAACAACAAGACCTGGAACATCCAGTTGACCAAGACCGGCTTCACCAACGAAGCAGGTCACTGCCTGGTGATGCGCACCACGATCAACCGCAATCCGGTCAACCTGGTGGTGCTGGACGCCTTCGGCAAGTACACCCACTTCGCCGACGCCACCCGCCTGCGACGCTGGCTGGAAACCGGCCAGGTCACTGCGATCCCGGCCGCGGCCAAGGCCTATCGCCTGCAACGCGACCGCGAGCGCGGCCTGGGCCAGCCGGTGGCCCAGGCCGTACGCTGATCCGTCGCGAAGACCGGCCGGATCAGAAATCCACCTTGCCGCGCCCGGCCTTCACCGCGCCGCGCTTGGCCTTGCCGTCCAGCCGGCGCTTCTGCGAGCCGCGCGTAGGCTTGGTCGGGCGGCGCGCCTTCTGCACCTTGGCCACGCTGCGGATCAACTCCGCCAGGCGCTCCAGGGCATCCTCGCGGTTCTGCTCCTGGGTCCGGTACTGCTGGGCCTTGATCACCACCACGCCGTCGCCGCTGATGCGCTGGTCGTTCAGTGCCAGCAGACGCTCCTTGTAGAACGGCGGCAACGACGAGGCCTGGATGTCGAAGCGCAGGTGCACCGCGCTGGAGACCTTGTTGACGTTCTGCCCGCCGGCGCCCTGGGCGCGAATGGCATTCAGCTCGATCTCATGGTCGGGCAGGTGGACGGCATTGGAGATGATCAGCATGGGGCGGCACGGTGGACCAACGGGCTGCCAGCATACCCCCTTTGCCGAGCGGAAAAGCAGGCCAAAAGAAACCCGGCCGCGGCCGGGTTCCTTCATTTCGGCTAAGGCGCCAGGTCGAACTCAACGCTCCTTGCAGGCGACCCCGTCGGTGGGCTCGCCGCCCTTCCAGTCGCCGTAGAGGGTGGCTTCCTCGCCCTTGGTCCACCAGATGTACTGGCCGGCGGCGTACTTGGCGCCAGAGGCGGAAATCACATTGCTGAAGACCAGCGTCGAGTTGTCGCTGACCGGCACCACGGCGAGGCTGTTGTCGCCCTTGTTCAGGTACTGCACGGTGAACTTGCGACCGTTCTCGCACTTGTAGTCGACGCTGCGGGTATCCAGCTTGGCATCCCCCGGCAGGGCCAGGTAATCGACCTGGGCGGTCTGCTTGTCGTCGTCGCTGCCGCCGCAGGCGACCAGGACCACGGGAACGGCAGCCAGAAGCAGCCAGAGCGCTTTTTTCATGGAAATCCCTCTAACGAGAAAAAATGGCGCTGCCACTGTAGGAATTCGGCACCTGCCGCGTCAACGACAGGCGCCCCTAGAAAAAGTCTTGTGGGCCGCCGGGACGCGCAAAGGAGCGCTCCCCTCTCCTCTGCGCGCCGGCGCCCCATCGATCACTCGGTGACCGGCTTCACCCGCAGGCCCGGCATCGGCCGCGGGGCTCCCTTGAGTCGGTAGCAGGCCCACATCACCAGCAGCCAGACCGGGATGGCATAGACCGAGACCTGGATGCCGGGGATCAGCAACATGACGCCGAGGATGAACACCACGAAGGCCATGCACAGGTAGTTGCCGTACGGATACCAGAACGCGCGGAAGTGCGTGCGGGTGCCCTGGCGGTCCATCTGCGCGCGGAACTTCAGGTGCGCCATGCTGATCATCGCCCAGTTGATCACCAGCGCCGCCACCACCAGCGACATCAGCAGCTCCAGCGCCTGGTGCGGGATCACATAGTTCACCACCACCGCGAGGAAGGTCACCAGCGCCGATACCACCAGGGCGCGTACCGGTACGCCGCGCTTGTCGACCCTGGCCAGCGCGCGCGGGGCATCGCCCTGCTCGGCCAGGCCGAGAAGCATGCGGCCGTTGCAATAGGTGCCGCTGTTGTACACCGACAGTGCGGCGGTGAGCACCACGAAGTTCAGCAGGTGCGCGGCAGTGCCGCTGCCGATCATCGAGAAGATCTGCACGAACGGGCTGCCGCTGTAGGCATCGCCGGAAGCGTTGAGGGTCTGCAGCAGGCTGTCCCAGGGCGTCAGCGAGAGCAGCACGACCAGGGCGCCGATGTAGAAGATCAGGATGCGATAGATCACCTGGTTGATCGCCTTCGGGATCACCGTCCTCGGCTTGTCCGCCTCGGCCGCGGTGAAGCCGAGCATTTCCAGGCCACCGAAGGAGAACATGATGATCGCCATGGCCATCACCAGGCCGCTCACTCCGTTGGGGAAGAAACCGCCGTGTGCCCAGAGGTTGCTCACCGAAGCCTGCGGACCGCCGCTGCCGCTGAACAGCAGGTAGCAGCCGAGCAGGATCATGCCGATGATCGCCACCACCTTGATGATCGCGAACCAGAACTCGGCTTCGCCGAAGGCCTTGACGTTGGCCAGGTTGATCGCGTTGACGACGACGAAGAACAACGCCGCCGTGGCCCAGGTCGGCACCTCCGGCCACCAGTAGTGGATGTACTTGCCGACCGCGGTCAGTTCCGACATCCCGACCAGGATGTACAGCACCCAACAGTTCCAGCCGGAGAGGAAGCCGGCGAAGCCGCCCCAGTACTTGTGCGCGAAGTGGCTGAAGGAGCCGGCAACCGGCTCCTCGACGATCATCTCGCCGAGCTGGCGCATGATCATGAAAGCGATGAAACCGGCGATGGCGTAGCCGAGGATCATCGACGGGCCCGCCGACTTGAGCACCCCGGCCGAGCCGAGGAACAGGCCGGTGCCGATGGCGCCGCCGAGGGCGATCAACTGGATGTGACGATTCTTCAGGCCGCGCTTGAGCTCGCCCGAATGCGGATGTTGGCCGTCCATTGAGTTATCTCACGCAAGTGGAAATTTATTGTTGTCGGAGGCGAAACGGGGCCGTGCGGCTCAGGCGGCAGGAGCACGGCGGGCGCCATGCGGGGCGCGTGGCGGCGGGCGGTCGGCTGGGCGAAGGAAGGACTCACGGATCATGCGTCACCTGTTTGTTGTTGTACGTGACGTGAATGGGCCGCCAGGCTCGTGGCTCGGCGGTGCGGGCAAGGCTGGCGCGATCGGCGCCGCTGGAACGGAAACGCGGAGCGCAAGGAAAACCGCCAGCCCCGGAAGAGGCTGGCGGCAGCGGGATCAGATCACGCCGCGGCGAATCTGATCTTCCTCGATGGACTCGAACAGGGCCTTGAAATTGCCCTCGCCGAAACCCTGGTTGCCCTTGCGTTGGATGATCTCGAAGAAGATCGGGCCGATCACCGTGTCGGTGAAGATCTGCAGCAGGATGCCGTCGTCGCCCGGGGCGCCGTCGATCAGCAGGTTCAGTTCGCGCAGTTGCTCGAGCGGCTCGCCATGCCCGGCGACGCGGGTGTCGACCTTCTCGTAGTAGGTGTCCGGGGTCGACATGAACTTCACGCCGTTGGCGCGCAGCTTGCGCACCGTGGCATAGATGTCGTCGGTGGTCAGGGCGATGTGCTGGATGCCTTCGCCATGGTATTCGCGGATGAATTCCTCGATCTGCGAGGTATCGTCGGCCGACTCGTTGATCGGGATGCGGATCTTCCCGCAAGGCGCGGTCATGGCGCGGGAGAACAGGCCGGTGAGCTTGCCTTCGATATCGAAGTAGCGAATCTCGCGGAAGTTGGCGATGCGCTCGTAGAAACCGGACCAGACGTCCATCTGGCCGCGCTTGACGTTGTGGGTCAGGTGGTCGATGTAGGTCAGGCCGACCGAGTTGTCGTTGGCGCTGCGGCCTTCGATGAACTCGAAGTCGACGTCATAGATGCTGCGGTCGCCGTAGCGGTCGACGAGATACAGCAGCGAACCGCCGATGCCTTCCAGGCAGGGGATGTTCAGCTCGCCGAAGTTGGCGTGGCTGCCCACCAGCTTGGCACCCTGGGATTCGGCGTAGGCGGCGGCCTGGGAAGCGTTCTTCACCCGGAAGGCCATGGCGCAGGCGCTCGGGCCGTGCTTGAGGGCGAATTCGTGGACATGCCCGGTCGGGCTGCCGTTGAGCACGATGTTGATATCGTTCTGCTGGAACAGGAAGACTTCCTTGGAACGATGCTTGGCGGTTTCGGTGAAGCCCATCATGTTGAACAGCTGGCGCAGCTGCTCGATGCCCTTGGCGTCGGGGGCGGTGAACTCGACGAATTCGAATCCGTCGGTACCGATGGGATTGTGCTGTTCGATCTTGGCCACGGCGTTCATCCGGCCTCCTCGTTGTTCTTGTTGAATGGACCGCCGCCGGTCCAGGCGGCCGGCGACATGGGAGATGCCTTCATCTCACCCCGTGGCGGCGCGGCGGACAAGCCGTCGGCAGGGCCCGGCGCAGGGCCTGGCGCAGGGTTTCTGGCAACTATTCCTTACGCGCCGGCGGCATGCATGGCGAACGCCCGGTCTTCGTAAAATTATCTTTACAGGGCGGAGCGAAAAGCTGCCAGCAGCGCTGTCACGGCTGCGCTGAAAGCCGGCGCTGCATGATCGGCGTCAAGCGGTTAACCTGCGTCTTTACTCCGCGACGGCATTCCCATGGCACGACCCGCCCCACCCGACCTGAGCGACAGCCGCCGGCCCCTGCGCGGCGTCGCCCGCAGCTATCCTGCCGGGCACCGCGTCGATGCCCACGAGCACGCCTGGGGCCAGGTGCTCTATGCGGTGTCCGGGATGATGTGGCTGGAGACGCCCGACGAGGCCCTGCCGGTCCCGCCGCAACGGGCGGTCTGGTTGCCGCCGGGCCTGCGCCATGCGGTGCGGGTCGCCTCCGAGTTGCAGATGCGCAACATCTACCTGAGCCCGGAACTCTCCCGCGGCCTGGAGGACCGCACCCTGGTGCTGGTGGTCGGCCCGCTGCTGCGCGAGCTGATCGTCAGCCTGGTGGAGCAGGAACGACAGAGCGACCCCTACTACTATCGGGCGCTGGCCGATCTCGCCGTGCTCGAACTCGGCCGCGCGCGCCGTTCCAGCCTCCGCGTACCGCTGCCGGACGCCTCCGACAGGCGCCTGCTCGCGCTGTGCCAGGCAGTGATGGCCAATCCCTCCCTGGACATCGGCCTGGAGCGCCTGGCCGAAGACGCCGGGGCCAGCGTGCGGACCCTCTCGCGCCTGTTCCAGCGCAGCCTGGGCATGGGCTTCGCCGACTGGCGGCGGCAGGTGCAGCTGGCGACCGCCGCCGCCGCGCTCATCGATGGCCGTCCGGTGGCAGGCATCGCCCATGCCCTGGGATATACGCCGAGCGCCTTCAGCGACATGTTCCGCCGCGAGCTGGGCGTCTCTCCCACCGAGTACAGGGCCGAGCATCACCAGCCGTTCCAGCCTTGACCGGTATTCGATAGCGATTGGCCGATAGATGTTTTTTCGGCCAACTAGACTGGCACCATCGTTCACCGTCCCTGTCAGCCGCCATGAACTACCTGATCTCCCTCGGCATCGGCCTGCTGGTCGGCCTGCTCTACGCCGTACTCGACTTCCGCTCGCCGGCGCCACCCGCCATCGCCCTGGTCGGCCTGCTTGGCATGCAGCTCGGCGAACAGCTTTTCCCCCTTGGCCGCGACCTGCTGCAGCAGTGGCTGCACTGATCGCCGCGACGACACGGAGCCCCCGATGAAAGCACTGCAATTCGACCGTACCGGCGACCTCGCCGCCCTCAAGCTGGTGGACATGCCCGACCCGCTTCCCGCCGCCGATGAGGTGCGGGTGGAAATCCGCGCCGCCGGGCTGAATCCGAGCGACGTGAAGAACGTCCTCGGCCGCTTCCCCTATACCACCCTGCCCCGGGTACCGGGCCGCGACTTCGCCGGGGTGGTGGTGGAGGGACCGAAGGCCCTGCTCGGCCAGGCGGTCTGGGGCACCGGGCGGGAGCCAGGATTCTTCCGCGACGGCAGCCACGCGCAGTTCCTGACCCTGCCGGCCGCCGGCGTCGCGCTCAAGCCGGAAAGCCTGAGCTTCGCCCAGGCCGCCAGTTGCGGGGTGCCCTACAGCACCGCCTGGGACGCCCTGCAACGCAGCCAGGTCAAGGCCGGCACCCGGCTCCTGGTAATCGGCGCCAACGGCGCGGTCGGCAAGGCCGCGCTGGCGCTGGCCAAGGCCCTGGGGGCCGAAGCGATCGGCGCGGTGCGGCGCGAGGAGCAACGCCAGGCGCTGGAAGCGCAGGGCATCGCCGCGCTGCTGCTGGGCGAGCCGGCCGAACTGGCGGCACAGGTGGAAGGGATCTTCCCCGGCGGTGCCGAGGTGATCTTCGATACGACCGGTTTCTGGCTCGAGGCGGCGGTCCCGGCGCTGGCCGCCTTCGGTCGCCTGGCGATCATCGCCGCACCAGCCGACGGCCATGTGCGCCTGCCGGCGTTGAACCTGTACCGTCGCGGTGGCTCGGTGGTGGGGATCAACTCGCTGCTCTATGGCGTGGAAGCCTGCGCAGGCTTCCTCGACGCCTTCGGCAAACTGTTCGACCAGGGCCGCCTGCCGCTGCCGGACGGGCTGCGGGAAGTCCCGCTGGAGCAGGGCGTTGAGCAGTACCGGGCAGTGAACGAAGGCACCTGCGAGAAGATCATCCTGGTGCCTTGAGGACCAGCGGAATCCCGGCAGAACACGCCGGGATTCCGCTGCGCGCAAGACTACTCCGCGCCGACCGCGAGCTTGCGGGCGCTGCGCGCCTCCTCCAGCTGCATGCAGCGCTCGAGGAACAGGTACATGTAGTCGTAGCTCTTGCAGATCGCGTCGCGCAGTTGCCGGCGCAGCTCGGCGCTGGGATTGGTGCCGGCCAGGGTGCAGATGATCTCCAGCGCCTCCCAGGGGTGGGCATCGTCGTACTGGGCGTGGAGCTTGAGCCACTTCATGGCGCGCTTGCGGCCTTCCTTGGGGAAGGCGTTTTCGTAGACGCCGTTCGAACAGACCAGCGCCGACCACTCGCCAGTGACGCCTTCGATGGCGTAGTTGGTGGCGGCCATGGCCACCGGCAGTGAGTCGCTGGCGCAGGTGTGCCAGCACCAGTGGCTGAGCGCGTGCAGTTCGGCCGGCACGTCTTGCGCCTGGATCTCGGCCAGGCTCACGCCGTGGGCCTCGGCCCAGTGCAGCCAGTAGTCGGCGTGGTTGAGTTCGACCCGAATATTGCGCATCAGCCAGCGGCGCGCCATGTCTTCGCCGGGATGGCGGGCGAAACGGGTCTTCAGCAGGTTCTGCGACATGTACAAGGGGAACTGCTCGACCACCGGCCAGCCGCCGATCAGGTACAGGCGCATCAGCGCCGGGCTCAGCTCGGCGTCGCGCATGCGCCGGTACAGCTCGTGGCCGGAAACCCGGTCCTTGCTCGCCTGGCAGTCGACGATCAGTTGCTGCGCCCACTGCGGATAGCTTCCCGCCTCCTGCAAGGGGCCCGTACGGTCAAAGAACTCGCTCACACCCGTCTCCCTTCTCTTCTTCTCGGCAACGGCCTCATAGCAGCGAAACTACTCTTTCTTCGCTCCGCGGTCACCTACCGGAGGTTCTGTCCGAGGCTCGGCCACAGGCCCTGGGCATCCAGCCCTGCGCCCGGAGGCTGGCGACTGAACGGCAGGGGCGCGCCGATGGCCAGGCCCTGGGCATAGTCGATGCCGATCTCGCGCAGCGCCTCCATCACTTCGACGGTCTCGACGAACTCGGCGATGGTACGTTTGCCCATCACGTGGCCGATATGGTTGATCACCTGGACCATGGCGCGATCGATGGGATCCTCGAGCATGTCCTTGACGAAGCTGCCATCGATCTTCAGGTAATCCACCGGCAGGTGCTTGAGGTAGATGAAGGACGACATGCCGGCGCAGAAATCGTCCAGGGAGAAACGACAACCGGTGTCCTTGAGCTCGTTGATGAAGCGGATGGCGCTGGCCAGGTTGGCAACCGCCACGGTTTCGGTGACCTCGAAGCAGATCGTCTGCGGCGGAATGCGGTAACGGGCGAACAGCTCGGTGAGGAACTGCAGGAACGACTCGTCGCCGATGGTCGCGCCGGAGAGGTTGATGGCGCAGGTGCCGATCGGCTCGGCGCGAGGGTCCTGGGCGCGCTCGACGAGGGTGCGGAAGGCATTCTCCACCACCCAGCGGTCGATCAGCGTCATCAGGCCATAGCGCTCGGCGGCGGGTATGAAGCTCAGCGGCGGCACCAGGCGCCCGCCCTCGTCGCGCAGGCGCAGCAGCAGTTCGACGTGCAAGCCCTCCTCCGCGCCTTCGCCCAGCGGCACGATGGGCTGGGCATAGAGGCTGAAGCGGTCTTCCTCCAGCGCCAGGTGGATGCGCTGGACCCAGGTCATCTCGCCGAAGCGCATCGACAGTTCGACGTCGTCCTGATGGAACACCTGGACCCGATTGCGCCCCTTTTCCTTGGCCATGTAGCAGGCCATGTCGGCGGAGCGCAGTGCCTCCTCGAGGGTCGAGATACCCGGCAGCAGGTGCACCAGGCCGACGCTGACGGTGCAGTTGAACGGCTGCCCGCTCCAGGTGAAGTGCAGGTCCTGGACCGTCTTGCGCAGATGGTCGGCGATCTCCACGGCTTTTTCCGCCGGGCAGTTCTCCAGCAGGATGCCGAACTCGTCGCCGCCCAGCCGCGCCAGCGTGTCGCCCTCGCGCAAGCCTTGTTGCAGCAGGGTGCAGACCTGGCGCAGCAGTTCGTCGCCGGCGGCGTGGCCGCAGGTGTCGTTGACCAGCTTGAACTGGTCCAGGTCGAGGAACATCAGGGCGTGCCGCCCGCTGTTGCGCTCCAGGCGTTCCAGCGCTATCTGCAGGCGATACTCGAACTCGCGGCGGTTGGTCAGCCCGGTCAACGCATCGTGGGTCGCCTGCCAGGACAGGCGCGCCATATACTGGCGCTCGCGGGTCATGTCGTGAAGCACCAGGACCACCCCGGTGATCTCGCCGCCGCGATGGATCGGCGCGCCCACCAGGGTCACCGGCACGCTGCTGCCGTCGTGGCGCAGGACCAGCTTGGAATGCTCGCGGCCGCCGTCGATCTCGCCGCTGAGGATCTGCTCGATCAGCAGCATGCCCTCCTCCCGCGAGCTTTCGTCGACGATCCGGAACAGCGACGCCAGGGGCAGGCCGCGGGCCTTGTCCAGCGTCCAGTTGGTCATCTGCTCGGCGGCCGGGTTGAGGTAGGAAATGCCCCCCTGGGTGTCGGCGGTGATCACTCCGTCGCCGATCGAGGCCAGGGTGATCTGGGCCCGTTCGCGCTCGGCATCGAGGGCGTTCTCCACTTCCTGGCGCTGCATCAGTTGTTGCCGGGTACGCAGGAACGCCAGGAGGATGAGCACGCTGGCGGTGGTCAGGTTGGCCACCAGCAGCAGCCTGAGCAAGGCCCGCGAGCCCTCGCCGAGGGCGTCGCTGAAGGCCTTGGCCGCCGGCGTGACCTTCTCGTTGATCGCGTGGATCTCGGTCTTCCACTGTTGCACCTGCTCGGCACTGGCCTGCCCGGTGCCGATGCCCGCGCGCATCTTGCCGGCGACGTCGATCAGTTCCATGACGTACTTGTCGCCCACCAGCCACAGCTCGATGGCGCGCTCGAAGTAACTGAAGTCGTGGAAGTTGCGGTACAGCCAGATGATCGCGGTAACGTCGTCGGCATGGTTGCCGCCCTTGAGGATGCCCTGGCGGGCCGCCTCGATGTCCGGGTCGGGCTGGTCCAGGGCAAGGCGCATCTCGCGGTCGCCGAGGGGGATCGCGATGGCCTCCTCGTAGCGGCGGAAGTCTTCGTCGGCGCGTGAGTCGGCATAGAGGGTGGATAGTAGATGGCATCCTTCTGGCCCTTCGACCAGAGGCTTTCGCCGCCGACATAGCTGCGCACCGCGGAGAGGACGTAGAGACTGCCGCCCGCCAGCATGGCCTGCAACAGCACCACGACGATGAAGGGCCATACCAGGCCGAGCAGGCGGGGCTTGTCGAGAGTCCGGTTCTGCCTCATTCCATCTACCATTCAAACTGGCGCTAAGCGATCGGGTGCCGTCTCCGTCACCCCTGACTGCATCACCTGTCGGCCGCTCAAGATCCCGTCGCAGAACTCCCGAGGCCTTGCCTGCCGGCAGCCACGACGCTGGAGGAGGCGGACACCCGGCAAACAGTAGGAGTCTAGTGGCTGTTTGCCGAACCTGCCCTGCACCTGGCGGAACAGACAGCGTTTTTTATTGCCGCAGCCAATAAAAACCGGATGTCTTATATGGAATATACGAGAAAAACCGCCAGGCGACAGCCTGGCGCCTCACATCTGTTGCAGATGTCCGTAGAGCCGGGCGTAGAGGCCGCCTTCGGCGATCAGTTGCTGGTGGTCGCCGTCTTCGGCGATATGCCCGCCATCGAAGACCAGGACCCGGTCGGCCTGCTTCACCGCCGACAGCCGATGAGCCACGATCAATGTGGTGCGGCCTTCGAGGAAGTCGCCGAGCGCCTGGTGCAGGGCGTACTCGGTAGCGGCGTCGAGGGCCGAGGTGGCCTCGTCGAGGATCACCACCTTGGGCTCGGCGAGGATCATCCGGGCGATCGCCAGGCGCTGCCGCTGACCGCCCGACAGGCGCACCCCGGAACGCCCGACCACGGTGTCCAGCCCCTGCGGCAGGCGCCGCACGCCGTCGGCCAACTGGGCGATCTCCAAAGCCCGCCAGCAGGCCTGGTCGCTGCGTTCGCGGCCCATGGTCAGGTTGGCCCGCACGCTGTCGTTGAACAGCGCCGGATGCTGGAGGACCACCGCGACATGTTCGCGCACGCAGTCCAGGCCGATTTCCTCCAGGGGCACCCCGCCGTAGCGGATGCTGCCGCGCTGCGCACTGTAGAGGCCGAGTAGCAGTTGCACCAGCGTGCTCTTGCCGCCGCCGCTGGCGCCGACCAGGGCAACCTTCTCGCCGGCGCCGATGTTCAGGTCCAACTGCTCCAGGACCTTGTCCTCGCCGTAGGCGAAATCCAGCCCGCGCACCTCGATGCCAACGGTCGTGCGGCCGGCGAACGGATCGCGCAGCGGCGGGTAGCGCGGCTCGTCGGCCCGCGCCAGCAACTCGTTGATCCGCTGCAACGCGCCGCCAGCGGCGTAGTAGGCGTATTGCAGGCCGAGCAGCTGTTCGACTGGCCCGATCATGAACCAGAGGTAGCTGAACACCGCGAGCATCTGGCCGATCGACAGGTCCGAGAGCAGCACGGTGAGCATCGCCGCGGCGCGGAACACATCGATGCCGAACTGGAACAGCAGGCCGCTGGCGCGCCCGGCGGCGTCGCTTTTCCATTGCGAGGCCACGGCGTAGTCGCGGACTTCCTGGGCGCGATGGCCGAGACGGCCGAGGAAATAGCCCTGGCGATTGCCAGCGCGGACTTCCTGGATCGCCTCGAGGGTCTCGGTGAGCGCCTGGGTGAAGCGCGCGGTGCTGTCGTTCTCGAGCTTCTTGAGGTGCTTGACGCGCTTGCCCAGTTGTACCGTGGACCAGATCACCAGCGGGTTGAACAGCAGGATCAGCAAGGCCAGCTGCCAGTGCATCCAGACCAGGATCGCGGCGGTGCCGAGCAGCGTCAGCAAGGCGACCAGGAAGCGGCTGAGGGTTTCCCCGACGAACTTGTCCAGGGTGTCCAGGTCGGTCACCAAGTGGGCGCTGATCGAACCGCCGCCGAGGGTTTCGTATTCGCCCAGGGCGATATGCCGGAGGCGCTCGATCAGACGCAGGCGGATGCGGTAGACGATGTCCTTGGACAGCCGCGCGAACAGCTTCGCCTGGAGCACGTTGAACACCAGCGCCGCCCCCCGCAACAGGAGGGTCGCCGCCAGCATCAGGCCGATGTAGCCGAACGCCACCTGCCAGTCGGCGGGCAACAGGCGGTCCATGAAACGCAGCGCGCCGTCGCCCTTGCCGAGCAGCACTTCGTCCACCAGCAACGGCAGCAGCAAGGGGATCGGCACGGTGCAGAGGGTGGCCAGCACCGCCACCAGGTTGGCGAGCAACAGGGCTTTCTTGTGGCGCAGTGCGAGTCGACGAATCTCCGCCCAGCTCAGGCGGTCTCCGCGCTCACTCATGCCGGCCCCGTTCCAGCCAGCGGCCGAGCAAGGGTGAAAGTTCGGCAAGCGGCTGGTAGCCGTTGGTGAGCAACGCCAGTTGGCCGTTGCGCTCGGCCAGCAGGGTCGGGAACCCGGCGATGCCAAGATCCTGGACCCAGGCGAAATCGGCGGCGGTGGCGTCACGCGCCTCGCCGCTGTCGAAGGCCGCGGCGAACTCGATGCGTGGAATTCCCACCGCTTCCGCCAGGTCGGCGAGCACCGCCGCCTGGGTGACATCGCGACCCTCGGCGTAGAACGCCCGCTGGATCGCCCTCACCAGCGGCCAGGCGCTTTCCTCGTCGAGGCTGCGCGCCGCCACCAGGGCCCGGCAGGCCGGCTCGGTGTCATAGACGAAGCCTTCGGGCAACGCGTCGTCGAAGCGGAACGGCTGGCCGGTGGTCTGCTGCACGGTCTGCCAGTGGCCGAGGATGTAGCCGCGGGTATTCGGGTCGAGCGCCGCGCCGTGGCCGGCGCGCAGGCCACCGGCTACCAGGTGGAAAGCGACGCCGTCGGCGGCCGCCTGCCGGGACAGCGCCTCGGCGACCGGGGCGAAGCCCCAGCACCAGGAACACATGGGGTCCATCACGTACAGCAGGCGGGCCTTGGCCAAGGTTCAGTTCTCCAGCGTGGACTGGCGCGGATCGCGACCGAGCGGGTGCGGCTGGTTGCGCTGCCGCGCCAGTTCGATCTGTTTCTGCCGCTCGCGAGCGCCGGCGCGGGTCTTCTCGCTCAGCGAGTCCCAGCAGTGCGGACAGCTGATGCCGGGCACGTAGTGCTCGGACTGGCGGTCTTCCAGCGAAACCGGGTTGCGGCAGGCGTGGCACTGATCGTACTCGCCCTCGCTAAGATCGTGGCGCACGGTCACGCGGTTGTCGAATACGAAGCAGTCGCCGCGCCACAGGCTCTGTTCCTGCGGCACCTCTTCGAGGTACTTGAGGATGCCGCCCCTGAGGTGGAAGACCTCCTCGAAACCGGCGCCGAGCATGTAGCTGGAAGCCTTCTCGCAGCGGATGCCGCCGGTGCAGAACATCGCCACCTTCTTGTGCCGCGCCGGGTCGTAGTGGGCCTTGATGTACTCGGGGAACTCGCGGAACGACCTGGTCTTCGGATCGACCGCGCCCTCGAAGGTGCCGATCGCCACCTCGTAGTCGTTGCGGGTATCGATCAGCAGGACTTCCGGATCGCTGATCAGGGCATTCCAGTCCTTCGCCTCGACATACTGGCCGACCTGCTTGTTCGGATCGACGCCAGGCACGCCGAGGGTGACGATTTCCTTCTTCAGCTTGACCTTGGTGCGGTAGAACGGCTGTTCGTCGCAGTAGGATTCCTTGTGCTCGATATCGGCCAGCCGGGGATCGCTGCGCAGCCAGGCGAACAGCGCATCGATGCCTTCGCGGCTACCGGAGACGGTGCCGTTGATGCCTTCCTCGGCCAGCAGCAAGGTGCCTTTCACACCGTTGTCGAGCAGGGTTTGCAGCAGGGGTTCACGCAGCGCCACGTAATCGTCGAGAGTCACGAACTTGTACAGCGCCGCCACGACGATGGATGTCATGGGGATATAGCCTCCAGGTGGTCGCCCGCGTAAAGGGCGGACCGGAACGAAAAGCGCCAGCCGCTGGCGCCATGGAAACGACAACGCCGGCGGAAGGCCGGCGCTGGGTGCGTAGTCTAGCGCAGCAGGGGCAGGCTCTGCACCCCGCCGCGACGGACGCCGTCTCAGGGTATGTCGTGCTTGCTCCCGCCGCGGCAGGTCGGCGAGGACGGCACCGCAGCCTGGCTCCACTCCTCAGGGGTGAAGGTATGCAGCGCCAGGGCGTGGAACTCGCCCATCAACCCACCGAGGGTGGCATATACCTTCTGGTGCCGCTTCACCGCGTTCAACCCGGCGAACTGCGGGCTGACCAGCACCACCTTGAAGTGGGTCTCCAGCCCGCGGCTGTGCATGTGGCTCTCGTCGAGCACCTCGACGTGTTGCGGATCGAGGGGCTGCAGGGCGGTCTGGATACGGTCACGCATGCTCATCGCGAATCACGACTCACTTTTTCTTCTGGGCCGGCGCGGCGACGCCGAGTTCCTTGTCCATGTCGGCCATCAGCTTGTTCACCGGCTCGACGGCGCCTTGCAGCTTGGCCTGGGTCAGTTGGGCGGATTCGGCGGTCAGGCGCGGCATCTTCTCCAGCACCTTCTTGCCCAGCGGCGACTGGTAGAAGGCATTCAGGTCCTTCAGCTCGGACTCGGTGAAGTTGGTGGTGTAGAGCTTGATCAGCTCGGGCTTGATCTTGTCCCAGCCGATGGCGCGGTCCAGTTCGGCATTGGCCTTGGCCTGGTAACGCTCGAGAACCGCCTTCTTGCTCTCCGGCGCCTTGGCCTGGGCGAAGCGCTGGGCCAGCATCTGCTGCACCTGGGCATAGACCGGGACCGTCAGCTTGTCGGCATGGACCAGCTTGAGGAATTGCTCGGCCTGGCTGGCGGAATCGGCCATGGCCATGGAGCTGAGGCTGAGCAGCACGGCGCTGCCGATGAGGCGAAGACGGGTCATGGAAAATCCTTGAGGTTGGGTAGATGTGTCCGTGGGACCCGACATTCTGCGCCTAAGTTCGAAATCCGCTCAAGCGCGGCGCCGAATATCGGGAGAATCCTATCCGGCGCCCGCCCGCTCCATGCCGTCTACTATCAGTTCTGTAGTGGGTACTTGCCGCCTTCCTTCCGCAGCCGGCATGCTTGCGTCAGCCTGTCACATGGATGTGTTAGATGAACGGAACCGCCGCCGATACCCTCGCCGTATCGCCCCCGCCCCTGCGCAACCTCTGCGACAGCCATGGCCGGCTCGATCCCCGGGCGGTCGGCTGGTCCGCCCGGCCGCGGGTGCTCTGCCACATCCCCGGCCACTTCGGCCGGCGCAAGCGCTGGAACCACTGGTGCATCGTCAGCCCCGGCTGGATGCTCTCGCTGACCATCGCCGACCTCGACTACCTGACCTACGGCGCCGCCTATTTCCTCGACCTGGACAGCGGCCAGGCGGTAGCGCACACGCAGATCCGCTTCTTCGGCCTCGGCTGCCAGTTGCCCGACGAGCCGCAGGCCAGCCATGCCTTCGAGCATCCCCGCCTGCAATTGCGCTTCGACGAACAGCCCGGGCGCCTGCGCGTCACCGGCCAGGCCCCGGACCTCGGCGGCCTGCCGCTGGAGCTGGCGCTGGAAGTGCGACGACCGTCGCACCTGGAGTCGGTGAACCTGGTGGTGCCGATGGGCGAACACACCTTCCATGCCTGTAGCCGCCAGCTCGGCCTGCCGATCAGCGGCTGCCTGCAACTCGGCCGCCGGCGCTACGACTGCCAGGCGGGCCAGAGCTTCGCCGCGCTGGACTTCGGCCGCGGCGTCTGGCCGCTGCATACCTACTGGACCCGCGCCGCCTTCGCCGCCCCCGGCGGCATCGCCGGCAACTTCGGCACCGGCTGGACCGAAGCCAGCGACCTGCGCGAGAACGCCCTGTGGTTCGGCGGCAAGCTCAGCCGCGTGCTCGACGACGTGCACATCCGCGAGCCTCGCGACCCGCTGGCCGAATGGCGCCTGGACAGCGCCTGCGGTCGCGTCGAGCTGCTCTTCCGTCCCGAACAGCTGCACCAGGCGCGGCCCAGCGTCGGCCTGTTCTATGCCAATACCCGCCAGTGGTTCGGCCGTTTCAACGGCACCCTGCGCCACGACGACGGCGACTGCGTGCCGGTGGACGGCGCCCTCGGCTGGATCGGTTCGACCCGCGCGCGCTGGTGACGCCGGCGGCGGGCAATCTATTTCCGACCCGCAGCGCGGCGAAAAATGCCCACGAGGAAGCGACGGCAGCGGAACCCAAGGCGGGAGCGAAGGCCTAAACTGCCGGATACGCACCCTGGAGAACACTCATGAGCCGGACCGAAACCGATAGCCTGGGCACCATCGAGGTGCCCGACGACGCCTACTGGGGCGCCCAGACCCAGCGCTCGCTGGAGAACTTCGCCATCGGCGGCCAGCGCATGCCGCTCGCCGTGATCCACGCCCTGGCGCTGATCAAGAAAGCCGCCGCGCGGGTCAACGACCACCTCGGCGAACTGCCGCCGGAAGTCGCCCGGTTGATCGAACAGGCCGCCGACGAGGTCCTCGCAGGCCGCCACGACGAACACTTCCCGCTGGTGGTCTGGCAGACCGGCAGCGGCACCCAGACCAACATGAACGTCAACGAGGTGATCGCCGGCCGCGCCAACGAACTGGCCGGCAATCCGCGCGGCGGCAAGTCGCCGGTGCATCCCAACGACCACGTCAACCGCGCGCAGAGTTCCAACGACAGCTTCCCCACCGCCATGCACATCGCCGCCGCCAAGGCCGTGCACGAACAATTGCTGCCGGCCATCGCCGAGCTTTCCGGCGGTCTCGCCGAACAGTCGGCGCGGCACGCCAGCCTGGTCAAGACCGGGCGCACCCACCTGATGGACGCCACGCCGATCACCTTCGGCCAGGAACTCTCGGCCTTCGTCGCCCAGCTCGACTACGCCGAGCGCGCCATCCGCGCGGCGCTGCCGGCGGTCTACCAGTTGGCCCAGGGCGGCACCGCGGTGGGCACCGGGCTCAACGCGCCGAAGGGCTTCGCCGACGCCATCGCCGCGGAAATCGCCGCCGAATCGGGCCTGCCCTTCGTCGCCGCGCCGAACAAGTTCGCCGCCCTGGCCGGCCACGAGCCGCTGGTCATCCTCTCCGGCGCCCTGAAGAGCCTGGCGGTGGCCCTGATGAAGATCGCCAACGACCTGCGCCTGCTCGGCTCAGGCCCACGCGCCGGCTTCGCCGAGGTGAAGCTGCCGGCCAACGAGCCGGGCAGCTCGATCATGCCCGGCAAGGTCAACCCGACCCAGTGCGAGGCGCTGTCGATGCTGGCCTGCCAGGTCATGGGCAACGACAGCACGATTTCCTTCGCCGCCAGCCAGGGCCATCTGCAACTCAACGTGTTCAAGCCGGTGATCGTCTACAACCTGCTGGAGTCCATCCGCCTGCTCGCCGACGGCTGCCGCAACTTCAACAAGCATTGCGTCGCCGGCCTGGAGCCGGACGCCCAGCGCATGGCCGACCTGCTGGAGCGCGGCCTGATGCTGGTCACCGCACTGAACCCGCACATCGGCTACGACAAGGCCGCCGAAATCGCCAAGAAGGCCTACGCCGAAGGCACCACCCTGCGCGCCGCGGCGCTGCAGCTGGGCTACCTGGACGAAGCGCAGTTCGACGAATGGGTACGGCCGGAGCAGATGCTGGAGGCCGGCCACCATGGTTGAAACCGCCAAGACCGGCGCCACCCCGCTGGAAGGCGACGGCAAGCGCATCCTGCTGCTCGTCGGCTCGCCCAAGCGCAAGAGCTTCTGCCACCTGCTCGCCGAATGCTACGCCCAGGGCGCGCGCAGCAAGGATCACGTGGTGCGCGAACTGAAGCTGGGCGAACTGGCCTTCGACCCGATCCTCCACGAAGGCTACGAACAGAGCCAGGTGCTCGAACCCGACCTGCTGGAAGCGCAGCGGCAGATCCACTGGGCCGAGCACCTGGTGTTCGTCTACCCGGTCTGGTGGGGCGGCCTGCCGGCGCTGCTGCAGGGCTTCTTCGACCGCGCCCTGCAGCCGGGCTTCGCCTTCCGCTACCGCGGCACCCAGGACAAGGACTGGGAGCAACTGCTGGGCGGGCGCAGCGCCGACCTGCTGGTCTGCCACGACCAGCCGCTGTCGCGGCTGCGCTTCCTCAAGGGCCCGCCGGCGCACCGGCAGATGGTGCGCAGCGTGCTCGGCGCCTGTGGCATCGCCACCCGCCGCCTGGAAGAGTTCGCGCCGATGCGCAGTTCCAGCGAGGAACAGCGCCAGGGCTGGCTGCGTCGCGCCGAACAGCTCGGCAGCCAGGTCTAGTTCCCTTCCCGCCCGGCTGCGGCCGGGCGCGGACACTGATCGTTCTGACAGGTCCGCCACCTTCCCGCCGGCTTCCCTTCCCCGCCCCCATGGCGGCCCTTTGCCTGCCTCTACCGGCTCACAGTGCGGGTGCCGACCGCTTTGCATTCCGCGACATCCATCAGGAATGGGTAGCGAATCTGACCGGCCCGTCACATTTGGTAGGGACCTCAAACCGGCACCGAGGGCTAGGATCAGCCCGCTTCGAAATGAATCCGGTTCTGGAAAAAAGGACTTGTCATGAAACACTACTCAGCCACCCTGGCACTCCTGCCACTCACCCTCGCCCTGTTCCTGCCCCAGGCAGCCCATGCCCACGGCTCGATGGAAACGCCGCCCAGTCGGGTCTACGGCTGCTTCCTCGAAGGTCCGGAGAATCCCAAGTCGGCCGCCTGCAAGGCCGCCGTCGCCGCCGGCGGCACCCAGGCGCTGTACGACTGGAATGGCGTCAACCAGGGCAACGCCAACGGCAACCACCAGGCGGTGGTCCCCGACGGCCAGCTCTGCGGCGCCGGCAAGGCACTGTTCAAGGGCCTGAACCTGGCTCGCAGCGACTGGCCCAGCACTGCCATTGCGCCGGACGCCAGCGGCAACTTCCAGTTCGTCTACAAGGCCAGCGCGCCGCACGCGACCCGCTACTTCGACTTCTACATCACCAAGGACGGCTACAACCCCGAGAAGCCGCTGGCCTGGAGCGACCTGGAACCCGCGCCGTTCTGCTCGATCACCAGCGTCAAGCTGGAGAACGGCACCTACCGGATGAACTGCCCGCTGCCCCAGGGCAAGACCGGCAAGCATGTGATCTATAACGTCTGGCAGCGCTCGGACAGCCCGGAAGCCTTCTACGCCTGCATCGACGTGAGCTTCAGCGGCGCCGTCGCCAACCCCTGGCAAGCGCTGGGCAACCTGCGCGCGCAGCAGGACCTGCCGGCCGGTGCTACCGTCACCCTGCGTCTGTTCGATGCCCAGGGCCGCGACGCCCAGCGTCACAGCCTGACCCTGGCCCAGGGCAACAACGGTGCCAAGCAATGGCCGCTGGCGCTGGCGCAGAAGGTCAACCAGGACTCCACCCTGGTCAACGTCGGCGTGCTGGATGCCTACGGGGCGGTCAGCCCGGTGGCCAGCTCGCAGGACAACCAGGTCTACGTGCGCCAGGCCGGCTACCGCTTCCAGGTCGACATCGAACTGCCGGTCGAGGGCGGCGGCGAGCAGCCGGGCGGCGACGGCAAGGTCGACTTCGACTATCCGCAAGGCCTGCAGCAATACGACGCCGGGACCGTAGTGCGCGGTGCCGATGGCAAGCGCTACCAGTGCAAGCCCTACCCGAACTCCGGCTGGTGCAAGGGCTGGGACCTCTACTACGCCCCGGGCAAGGGCATGGCCTGGCAGGACGCCTGGACCCTGCTGTAACGCCCTCGACTGCCGCCCGCTCCGGGCGGCAGTCGTTTTCGCCGCCAGGCACCCGCCGCGAGACGGCGAATCCGCGCAACGGTACAGTCCCCCGGCGAAACCCTGGCTACGTGTGCCTGTTCAATCTGCCGTGCGCTCCCTAGGCTGGTCCGACCACCAGCACGGGGAAACCACGCATGCCTTTTTCTCTCGCCTCCCTCCAACAAGCCGCCGCCATCGTCCACCAGAGCCTGCCGCCGACGCCGCAGATACGCTGGCCACTGCTATGCGAGGCACTGGGTTGCGAAGTGTGGATGAAGCACGAGAACCACCTGCCGGTGGGGGCCTTCAAGCTGCGCGGCGGCCTGGTGTATTTCCACCACCTGGCGCACCAGGATGAGCGGCCGGCCGGCGTGATCAGCGCCACCCGCGGCAACCACGGCCAGTCGGTGGCCTTCTCGGCGAGCCGCTACGGCATCCAGCCGATCATCGTCGTGCCGCACGGCAACAGCCGCGAGAAGAACGCGGCGATGCGCAGCCTCGGCGCGGAGCTGATCGAGCATGGCGAGGACTTCCAGGCCTCCCGCGAATACGCCGCCGAGCGCGCCCGGCACGAAGGCCTGCACCTGATTCCGGCGTTCCATCCCTGGCTGGTGGCCGGGGTCGCCAGCTACAGCCTGGAGTTGTTCGCCGCGCTGGCCGACCTTGACGAAGTCTACGTGCCGATCGGTATGGGTTCGGGCATCTGCGGCCTGATCGCCGCGCGCGACGCGCTGGGCCTGAAGACCCGCATCGTCGGCGTGGTGTCCGCCCATGCGCCGGCCTACGCCCTGTCGTTCGAGGCCGGCACGGCGATCAGCCACCCGGTCGACACCCGCCTGGCCGACGGCATGGCGTGCAGTACGCCGGACCCGAGCGCGCTGGAAATGATCCTGGCCGGCGCCGATCGCCTGGTGCGGGTCAGCGACAGGGAGATCGGCGCGGCCATGCGCCTGTGCTTCACCAGCACCCACAACGTCGCCGAGGGCGCCGGGGTGGCGGCGCTGGCCGCCGCCTGGCAGGAGCGCGAGCGCCTGAAGGGGCTGAAGGTAGGCCTGATCCTCAGCGGAGCGAACGTCGACCGCGAGGTATTCGCCGAGCAACTGGCCGCCGGCGACTGAGCCGGCGCCGCTAGGCCAGCCCCGCGAGGAGCAGCAGCCACCAGGCGAGCACCAGCAACTGCACGAAGAAGCCGGCGAAACGCAGCCAGACGAACAGCGCGGAGGTGCTGACCAGGTGCATCAGCGACTGGAACAGCCGGGCGCCGAGCACCAGTGGCGCCAACGGGTCGGTCAGGCTGCTCTGCCCGCTGGCGATCGCGTAGAGCAGCGCGCCGGCCAGCAGCGGCAGGTTCTCCACGCAGTTGGCATGGACTCGCACCAGCCGCTGGCCGAAACCGCCAGGCGTGTTGCTGCCATCGGCGGCGAAGGCGTTCACCGCCATCCGCCCGCCGAGTACCAGCAGGCCGCGCTGGCTGACCAGCAGGAAGACCAGCAACAGGGTCCAGGCGATCAGGCCGAGCAGGCAGATCGCGCTAGGGCTGAGAAACATGGATGACGCTCCTTCTATTGTCTTGTCGTGGGAAGGATGAAGCGTCTGGATTCTAGGCCGGCTAGAGCAATTGCTCTATTCGCAGTCCGCCGGCCTTAAGTCGTGTTCTGCCGGTACGCCGCTCGGCCCCGATGTCCGCCGTCGGCGGATGCGTAACCGGACGACCCACTGCCCGCGGCTTTCCGAACGGACAAAGAAAAGCCCCGCCGAAGCGGGGCCTTCCTTGCACGCAGCACTCAGGGCTGTCTTCTCATCAGAGCGAATCGAGATAGCGCTCCACATCCAGCGCGGCCATGCAGCCGGCGCCGGCCGAGGTGATCGCCTGGCGGTAGACGTGGTCGGCCACGTCGCCGGCGGCGAACACACCCGGTACGTTGGTCGCGGTGGCGTTGCCTTCGCGCCCGCCGTTGACCACCAGGTAGCCGTCCTTCAGGGCCAGTTGCCCTTCGAACAGCGAGGTATTGGGAGTATGGCCGATGGCGACGAACATGCCATCCACGGCGATCTCCTCGCTGCCACCATCGCGGTTCTTCAGGCGCACTCCGGTGACGCCCATCGTGTCGCCAAGCACCTCATCGACCTCGGCGTTGAGCTTGAGCACTATCTTGCCTTCGGCGACCCGCGCCTGCAGCTTGTCCTGGAGGATCTTCTCGGCGCGGAAGGTCTCGCGACGATGCACCAGGGTCACCCGGCTGGCGATGTTGGCCAGGTACAGGGCCTCTTCGACAGCGGTATTGCCGCCGCCGATCACCGCCACTTCGCGGTTGCGGTAGAAGAAACCGTCGCAGGTGGCGCAGGCCGACACGCCCTTGCCCATGAACGCCTGCTCCGACGGCAACCCCAGGTAGCGCGCGCTGGCACCGGTGGCGACGATCAGTGCGTCGCAGGTGTAGGTGCCATTGTCGCCGCGCAGGGTGAACGGCTTGCCGGCCAGGTCCACGGCATGGATGTGGTCGAAGACAATCTCGGTCTCGAAGCGCTCGGCGTGCTCCTGCATCCGCTGCATCAGTGCCGGGCCGGTCAGGCCGTGGGGATCGCCCGGCCAGTTGTCGACCTCGGTGGTGGTGGTCAACTGGCCGCCGGCCTGCATGCCGGTGATCAGCAGCGGTTTGAGGTTGGCGCGCGCGGCGTAGACAGCCGCGCTGTAACCGGCGGGACCGGAACCGAGGATAATCACTCGGGCGTGGCGGAGGGTATCGGGCATCTCGTCGGACTCCTGCCGACATCAGCGTCGGCGCGAATAAAAACGGGGCCACCAAAGCACATGGGGAAGGCTTGGAAGGAGCGGTCGCCCCGGAAAAAGGTCGGTCGGGCACACTTCGCGCCCGCCATCGGGATTACAGAGCCTCGGCGTTCTCGGCCAGGTACGAGGCCACGCCCTCGGCGCTCGCCTTCATGCCTTTCTGGCCCTTGCGCCAGCCGGCCGGGCAGACCTCGCCGTGTTCCTCGGTGAACTGCAGGGCCTCGACCAGACGCACCATCTCGTCCACCTCGCGCCCCAGCGGCAGGTTGTTCACCACCTGGTGCTGGACCACCCCGGCGCGGTCGATCAGGAACGAAGCACGCAAGGCCACGCCGTCCTCGTGCTCGATGCCGTAGGCGCGGGTGATCTCGTGCTTGACGTCGGCGACCATGGTGAACTCGACCGCGCCGATGCCGCCCTTCTCCACCGGCGTGCTGCGCCAGGCGTGATGGGTGAACTGCGAGTCGATGGAGACACCGACCACCTCGACGCCCAGCTCGCGGAACTTATCCATGCGGTTGTTGTGGGCAATGATTTCCGAGGGGCAGACGAAAGTGAAGTCGAGCGGCCAGAAGAACAGTACGACGTACTTGCCGCGCAGGCTGGAAAGCTGGAAGGCATCGACGATGGAACCGTCGCCGAGGACCGCGGCGGCAGTGAAGTCGGGGGCTTGCTTGTTGACCAGTACGCTCATCGTCGAGGCTCCTAGAAGGTTGGGTTCCGCCCGGCGACGCCAGGCTCCCGGAAGAATATGCAGCGCAGGTTACCCAGCCACGACGATGCATTGAAATGTCGAATTTCAATTCGCACGATAGAGTCAGCCTATGCTCTCAACCTGCGGCTAGACTCATGCTGTCGCCCATTACCCGTCCTCACCGCATGCCCCTACGCACACGCCTGCTCTGGCTGTTCCTGCCGTTGCTGGCCGCCAGTCTCGGCGGTATCTGGCTCTTGTCGGAAAGCATCCTGCTGAGCCGTTTCGACCGAGAGGACCAGCAACGCCTGCAAGAGGGCGCCACCGTCCTGCACAACCGGCTGGACTTCGAGTTGAAGCGCCACCTGGACATCGTTCGCACCTACGCCTGGTGGGATGCCAGCTACGACTTCATCCAGCGCCCCAACGAGACCTTCGAACAGGAAAACCTCGACCACGAGATGCTCGACGACCTGGGGTTCGACTTCGTCCTGTTCCTCGACGACCGGGGTCACCTGCAACTGAAGCAGTGGTCCCCGCCCGCGCCCGACCAGCGCGTGCTCTTCGGCGCCCCCTCGGCGAGCGACCAGGCCCTGCTCGAGGCACTGCAGCAACGCGCCATCCGCCTCGGCGCGCTGGACTTTCGCGGACGCACCGACCACAGCCTGAGCGAGCTGCTGCTGGTCGACAACCTGCCGACCCTGCTGGTCAGCGTGCCTATCAGCAACAACCAGGGTAGCGCGCCGGCGAAGGGCGCGATCCTCGCCGGCTACTTCCTTGACCGGGAACGCCTGGCCAACCTCCGCGAACAGATGCAGGCCGACCTGCAACCGATGCCCAACATCGCCACCGACGCCACCTGGAAGCCGCTGCGCAGCCGCAGCGGCAGTACCCACAACCAGGCCCTGCTCAGCCCACGGCGGTTCATCGGCGAACATGTCCAGCAGGTCTCGGTGCAGTACCTGAGTTCCAGCGGCGAGCCGCAGCTGCGCTTCGACATCACCAAGAAACGCCTGCTCTACATCCAGGGCGAGAAGGCCATCAACTTCTTCCTCGGCGCCTCCCTGCTGGTCGCGCTGGGCGCTTTCCTGGTCGGCTACCTGGCCCTGGAGCTGTGGGTCCTGCGCCGGGTCCAACGGCTCAACCGGGAGGTCGCCGAAGTCGGACGCAACGCCCACTCGATACGCCTGAGCGACTTCGGCAACGACGAGCTGGGACAACTGGCGGGCGAGATGAACCAGATGCTCGAGCGCCTGGAACACAGCGAGGCGCGCGACCGGGCGATCCTCCAGTCGATGCGCGACGGCTACTTCGAAATGGACGTCGACGGCGTGATCCTCACCGTCAACCCCGCGCTCTGCCAACTGCTCGGCCAGACGCGCGAAACGCTGATCGGCCATCCCTACTACGAACTGCTCGGCGAAGACGACCTGGCGCGTGCCCGCCAACCCTTCCAGCGCGCCATGCAGAGCGGCGCAGGCAAGACCTTCGCCATCCCCCTGCAGCGCGCCGACGGCAGCCTCGGCTACTTCGAGGCCACGGTTTCGCTGATCCACGACCTGCAGGGCGAACTACGGGGCTACCGCGGCATCGTCCGCGACGTCAGCGACCAGATCGCCTACCAGCAGCAATTGCTGGAAATGGCCTACCGCGACCCGCTGACCGGCCTGGGCAACCGCAAGGCCTTCGACGAACAGCTCGGCCAGGCGTTGCTTCGCGCCGGCTCCGGCGGAAGCGAACTGGCGCTGCTGTACCTGGACCTGGACCGCTTCAAGGAGGTCAACGACCGCTTCGGCCACGACATCGGCGATGCCCTCCTCAGGACCGTCGCCGAACGGGTACGCAGCACCCTGCGGCAGCCGGACAAGGCCTACCGCCTGGGCGGCGACGAATTCGCCGTGCTCCTCGAGGACAGCCAGGAAAACAATCCGCAGCGCCTCGCAGAACGCCTGCTGGCGGCGCTGGTCCAACCGATCGCGCTGAATGGCGAACGCATCGACTTCGTCACCCCGAGCATCGGCATCGCTCTCTACCCGCGGCATGCCGGCGATGCCGAAGGACTGGTCCGTGCCGCCGACAGCGCCATGTACCAGGCCAAGCGCCAGCGCAACCACTATTGCCTGTACCAGGCGCCAGCCTGAAATGCGCGGTCAAACAGGCTCTGTCGCGGGCTTTCGCCAGTCTGCTAAGGTTTCAGCCCGCATCCCATCGGAGAACCATTCCCTATGCCAGCCCTGAGCGGCCCGCAATACCTCGGCGAAGGCCTGAAGCTGATCATGCGTCCCGGCCTGCGCCTGTTCGTGCTGATCCCCCTGACCCTCAACCTGCTGGTGTTCGCCCTGCTGATCGGCTTCGCGATGCAGCAGTTCAGCCACTGGGTCGACCTGCTGATGCCCAGCCTGCCCGACTGGCTGAGCTTCCTGCAGTACATCGTCTGGCCGCTGTTCGTCCTGCTGGTGCTGGTGATCGTGTTCTTCACCTTCACCATGGTCGCCAATATCATCTCCGCGCCGTTCAACGGCTTCCTCTCGGAAAAGGTCGAGGTGGTGGTTCGCGGCCGCGACGACTTCCCGCCGTTCAGCTGGGCCGAACTGCTGGCGATGATCCCGCGCACCATGGGTCGCGAGATGCGCAAGCTCGCCTACTTCCTGCCGCGCGCGCTGGTGCTGCTGGTGCTGAGCTTCGTGCCCGGGGTCAACCTGATCGCCACGCCGCTGTGGATCCTCTTCGGCATCTGGATGATGGCGGTGCAGTACATCGACTATCCGGCGGACAACCACAAGCTCGGCTGGAACGAGATGCTCGCCTGGCTGCGCAGCAAGCGCTGGGCGTGCATGGGTTTCGGCGGGATGACCTACCTGGCGCTGCTGATCCCGCTGGTCAACCTGGTCATGATGCCCGCCGCCGTCGCCGGCGCCACCCTGTTCTGGGTCCGCGAGGAAGGCGAGAAGGCGCTGGTGAAATAAGCATGCGCCCGGTGTCCGCTGTCGGCATTGTCAGGCGGGCGTCAGCGCCCTGACAGCCGGCGTCGGGCACACTACGAATGCCCTCGGGAGCGTCGGCGCAGGCCGCAGCCGAGACCTGCGCCAGCCCTTGCAGACCGGCTCGACGCTGCCGAACCGACTGGCCGCCGGTGCTTCCCCACGCAGGCGGCCTTTTTTTACCCCCCTGCCTTGCCGTCCATGCAGGATGGCCGGCGCTCACCCCCTTCCTGTCCGCTACGCCCCCCCTCGACGCCGCCACCCTGGCACTACAGTGGCAACCAGGCGAGGCAGGCTCCGGCCCGCTTTCGATGACCACCGTCCCCAGCCCGCCCAGCGGCGGAAAACAAGAAGAGGGTCGCCATGTCACGTTCCGCATTCACCGCGCTCTTGCTGTCCTGCGTCCTGCTGGCGCTCTCCATGCCTGCCACGGCCGACGACCTGCCCTACCGCTTCGGCCTGGGCAAGGCGGACATCACCGGCGAAGCCGCCGAAGTCGGCATGATGGGTTACTCCTCCCTCGAACAGAAGACCGCCGGCATCCACATGCGCCAGTGGGCGCGTGCCTTCGTGATCGAGGAAGCGGCCAGCGGCCGTCGCCTGGTCTACGTCAACACCGACCTGGGGATGATCTTCCAGGCCGTGCACCTGAAGGTCCTGGCCCGGCTCAAGGCGAAGTACCCCGGTGTCTACGACGAGAACAACGTGATGCTCGCCGCCACCCACACCCACTCCGGTCCGGGCGGCTTCTCCCACTACGCGATGTACAACCTGTCGGTGCTCGGCTTCCAGGAAAAGACCTTCAACGCCATCGTCGACGGCATCGTCCGCTCCATCGAGCGGGCCCAGGCCAGGTTGCAGCCCGGCCGCCTGTTCTACGGCAGCGGCGAGCTGCGCAACGCCAGCCGCAACCGTTCGCTGCTGTCGCACCTGAAGAACCCGGACATCGCCGGCTACGAGGATGGCATCGACCCGCAGATGAGCGTGCTCAGCTTCGTCGACGCCAACGGCGAGCTGGCCGGCGCGATCAGTTGGTTCCCGGTGCACAGCACCTCGATGACCAACGCCAATCACCTGATCTCCCCGGACAACAAGGGCTACGCCTCCTATCACTGGGAGCACGACGTCAGCCGCAAGAGCGGTTTCGTCGCCGCCTTCGCCCAGACCAATGCCGGCAACCTGTCGCCCAACCTGAACCTGAAGCCCGGCTCCGGTCCCTTCGACAACGAGTTCGACAACACCCGCGAGATCGGTCTGCGCCAATTCGCCAAGGCCTACGAGATCGCCGGCCAGGCCCAGGAGGAAGTGCTCGGCGAACTGGATTCGCGCTTCCGTTTCGTCGACTTCACCCGCCTGCCGATCCGCCCGGAGTTCACCGACGGCCAGCCGCGCCAGTTGTGCACCGCGGCCATCGGCACCAGCCTGGCCGCCGGTAGCACCGAAGACGGTCCAGGCCCGCTGGGGCTGGATGAAGGCAACAATCCGTTCCTCTCGGCCCTTGGCGGGTTGCTCACCGGCGTGCCGCCGCAGGAACTGGTGCAATGCCAGGCGGAAAAGACCATCCTCGCCGACACCGGCAACAAGAAACCCTACCCCTGGACGCCGACGGTGCTGCCGATCCAGATGTTCCGCATCGGCCAGTTGGAACTGCTCGGCGCCCCCGCCGAGTTCACCGTGATGGCCGGGGTGCGGATCCGCCGCGCGGTGCAGGCGGCCAGCGAAGCGGCCGGTATCCGCCATGTGATCTTCAATGGCTACGCGAATGCCTATGCCAGCTACGTCACCACCCGCGAGGAATACGCCGCCCAGGAATACGAAGGCGGCTCGACCCTCTACGGCCCCTGGACCCAGGCCGCCTACCAGCAGTTGTTCGTCGACATGGCGGTGGCGCTGCGCGAACGCCTGCCGGTGGAAACCTCGGCGATAGCGCCGGACCTGTCCTGCTGCCAGATGAACTTCCAGACCGGAGTAGTGGCCGATGATCCCTATATCGGCAAGTCCTTCGGCGACGTGTTGCAACAACCCAGGGAAAGTTATCGCATCGGCGACAAGGTGACCGTCGCTTTCGTGACCGGACATCCGAAGAATGACTTGCGCACCGAGAAGACTTTCCTGGAAGTGGTGAATATCGGCAAGGATGGCAAACAGACGCCCGTGACCGTTGCCACCGATAATGACTGGGATACCCAATACCGCTGGGAGAGAGTGGGTATATCTGCCTCGAAAGCGACTATCAGCTGGTCCATTCCACCAGGGACCGAGCCCGGCCATTACTACATCAGGCACTATGGCAACGCGAAGAACTTCTGGACCCAGAAGATCAGCGAAATCGGCGGCTCGACCCGCTCCTTCGAGGTGCTCGGCACCACTCCCTAGCGGGCTCCAGCCAAGGTTTCGAGATTCGCCAGCCAACTTTATGACGCATGAAAGTCGTCAAATAAAATGTGATTTAAAACACATGAACAAGTGACCTTTCATTCAGCCGACAAGGGCATGGAACTCCATTTCCGTGCCCTTTGTTTTTATCCCGAAAAACTTCTCAAGTTGTCGCTCAAGGTCATATCGAAGTCGCTTTCGGGATCAACCGATAAATTATCGCCATGAAACCATCGGCTCGCTGTATTCCCTGCCGGAAAAACAGCGAAGACGATTAATCATCTCGAAACAAGAAGTACGCAGATTGATGGAAATCAAAAAACCACCCGGGAAATAAAACGATGACCGAAAACTGGAAATTCCGCCGTCGAACCTTTCTCAAGCACGGCGCCCAGGCCGCTACCCTGGCCGGCCTTTCCGGGCTGTTCCCGGAGACGCTCCGGCGCGCCCTGGCCGTCGAGCCGGACATCCGCACCGGAACCATCCAGGACGTCCAGCACGTGGTCATCCTGATGCAGGAGAACCGCAGCTTCGATCACTACTTCGGCCACCTCAACGGCGTCCGCGGCTTCAACGACCCTCGCGCGCTCAAGCGCCAGGACGGCAAGCCGGTCTGGTACCAGAACTACAAGTACGAGTTCTCCCCCTATCACTGGGATACCAAGGTCACCAGCGCCCAGTGGGTGAGTTCGCAGAACCATGAATGGTCGGCCTTCCACGCGATCTGGAACCAGGGCCGCAACGACAAGTGGATGGCGGTGCAGTACCCCGAAGCCATGGGCTACTTCAAGCGCGGCGACATTCCCTACTACTACGCCCTGGCCGACGCCTTCACCCTGTGCGAGGCCTACCACCAGTCGATGATGGGCCCGACCAATCCGAACCGCCTCTACCACATGAGCGGACGCGCCGCCCCCAGCGGCGACGGCAAGGACGTACACATCGGCAACGACATGGGCGACGGCACCATCGGCGCCAGCGGCACGGTGGACTGGACCACCTATCCCGAGCGGCTAAGCGCCGCTGGCGTGGACTGGCGGGTCTACCAGGAAGGCGGCTACCGCTCCTCGTCACTCTGGTACCTGTACGTCGACGCCTACTGGAAATACCGGCTCCAGGAGCAGAACAACTACGACTGCAACGCCCTCGCCTGGTTCAGGAACTTCAAGAACGCTCCGCGCGATTCGGACCTCTGGCAGCGCGCCATGCTCGCCCGCGGCGTCGACCAGTTGCGCAAGGATGTGCAAGAAAACACGCTGCCGCAGGTGTCCTGGATCGTCGCGCCCTACTGCTACTGCGAGCATCCCTGGTGGGGCCCCTCGTTCGGCGAGTACTACGTGACCCGGGTGCTCGACGCGCTGACCAGCAACCCCGAGGTCTGGGCCAGGACCGTGTTCATCCTCAACTACGACGAGGGCGACGGCTTCTATGACCACGCCAGCGCCCCGGTGCCGCCGTGGAAGGATGGCGTCGGCCTTTCCACGGTCAGCACCGCCGGCGAGATCGAGGCATCCAGCGGGCTGCCCATCGGGCTCGGCCACCGCGTCCCGCTGATCGCCATCTCGCCCTGGTCGAAGGGCGGCAAGGTCAGCGCCGAAGTGTTCGACCATACCTCGGTGCTGCGCTTCCTCGAACGCCGCTTCGGCGTCGTCGAGGAAAACATCTCGCCCTGGCGGCGTGCCGTCTGCGGCGACCTGACTTCGCTGTTCGACTTCCAGGGCGCAGGCGATACCCAGGTCGCCCCCGACCTGACCAACGTCCCGCAGAGCGACGCGCGCAAGGAGGACGCCTACTGGCAGCAGTTCTACCGGCCCAGTCCCAAATACTGGTCCTACGAGCCCAAGAGCCTGCCCGGCCAGGAAAAGGGCCAGCGCCCTACCCTCGCGGTGCCCTACCAGTTGCACGCCACGCTGGCCCTCGACATCGCCACCGGCAAGCTGCGCCTGACCCTGGGCAACGACGGCATGAGCCTGCCGGGCAATCCGCAGGGACACTCCGCTGCGGTATTCCAGGTGCAGCCGCGGGAAGTCGGCAATCCGCGCTTCTATACCGTGACCAGCTATCCGGTGGTCCAGGAAAGCGGAGAGGAACTGGGCCGGACCCTCAACGACGAACTCGACGACCTGATCGACGCCAACGGCCGCTACGCCTTCGAGGTGCACGGCCCCAACGGCTTCTTCCGCGAGTTCCACGGCAACCTGCATCTCGCCGCGCAGATGGCGCGGCCCGAGGTATCGGTCACCTATCAACGCAACGGCAACCTGCAGTTGAACATCCGCAATCTCGGCCGCCTGCCGTGCAGCGTGACGGTGACGCCGAACCCGGCCTATACCCAGGAGGGCAGCCGTCGCTATGAACTCGAACCGAACCAGGCGATCAGTGAAGTGTGGCTGTTACGCAGCAGCCAAGGCTGGTACGACCTCAGCGTGACCGCCAGCAATACGGAAGCCAACTATCTCCGCCGCCTGGCCGGACACGTCGAGACCGGCAAGCCGAGCAGGAGCGATCCATTGCTCGACATCGCAGCGACCTGAAGCGAGGAGTCCATCGCATGAGACCTACCCTGACCTGGACCTTGCTGGCCCTGCTGCTCTGCGGCACGGCCATCGGCGCCGTCCTGTTGTTTTACCCATCGGAGCCGGCGCCCGTCGCGCCCTTCGCGTCTCCCCCGCAGGCCACACCGGCGGCAAAACCTTCCATTCCTTCCCGAGCCCCCGAGATGAATACAGCCACCGCTCCCGACAACCTGGAACAGCAACTCGGCGAGTTCGGCCGCAACGCCGGGCAGATGTCCGAGATCGAACGCAAGCAGGCCGCCGAAGGCCTGATCGAACAGCTCAAGCGCGAGGTGGCGGTCGGCGCCGATCCGCGCCAGACCTTCGAGGAGATCCAGCGTCTGACGCCCTATGTGAAGGCCGATGCCAGGCGCCGCGAGGCGCTCGACTTCGAGATCTGGATGGCGCTCAAGGACAACGCCTCCGTCCAGCAGCAAGCGCCGACGCCTGGCGAGGAAGAGCAACTGCGCGAATACGCGCAAGAGTCGGACAAGGTGATCGCCGAGGTGCTCGCCAGCGTCGACGACGAGGAGCAGCGTCACGCCGCCATCGACGAACGCCTCAAGGCCCTGCGCAAGCAGATCTTCGGCGAGGAGAACCCACGCCTGCTGCAACGCTGAAATCCACGGCGCCCCGACCGGGGCGCCGTCACGCAAGCGTCACCAAAACTTCACATCCGCTACACGGCGTCGGTCGACACTGACGTCATGAGCAGACCTCTAAGCATCGCCCTGATCAGCGAAACCTACCCCCCGGAAGTCAACGGCGTCGCCAATACCCTGGGTCGCCTGCATGCCGGTCTCCAGCAGCTTGGCCATCGGGTCCAGGTGGTGCGCCCGCGCCAGCCCGGCGACGACGGCCGGCGCAGCGACGCCGAGCTGGTGCTGACCCGCGGCTGGCCGTTGCCCGGCTACCCCGGCCTGCAATGGGGCATGTCGAGCCTGCACAAGCTGCTGCGCTGCTGGAAGCGCCAGCGCCCGGACGTGCTCTACATCGCCACCGAAGGCCCGCTCGGCTTCTCTGCCCTGCGCGCCGCGCGGCGCCTGGGCATCCCGGCGGTCAGCGGCTTCCACACCAACTTCCAGCAGTACAGCGAGCACTACGGCTTCGGTCCGCTGACCCGGCTGGTCACCGGCTACCTGCGCTGGTTCCACAACCGCACGCAGATGACCCTGGTGCCCAGCGGCAGCCAGCGCATGGAATTGCAACGGCGCGGTTTCGAACGCCTCAACCTGCTCTCCCGCGGGGTCGACAGCCAACTCTTCCATCCCTCCCGGCGCGATCCCGAACTACGCCGGCGCTGGGGCCTGGGCGAACAGGACATCGCCGTGCTGCACGTCGGCCGGCTGGCGGCGGAGAAGAACCTCGGCCTGCTCGGCGGCACCTTCCGCGCGCTCTGCGCCGCCCATCCGCAGCTGAAGCTGCGCCTGGTACTGGTGGGCGACGGGCCGGAGCGCAAGCACCTCGAACGGGACCTGCCCGAAGCGCTGTTCTGCGGCGTCCAGCGCGGCGAAACCCTGGCCGCCCACTACGCCTCGGGCGACCTGTTCCTCTTCCCAAGCCTGTCGGAGACCTTCGGCAACGTGGTCCTCGAAGCCCAGGCCGCCGGCCTCGCGGTGGTCGCCTTCGACCAGGCCGCCGCCGGCCAGCACATCCGCCATGGGCACAACGGCGTGCTCGCCGCGCCGGGCGACAAGAGCGGCTTCGTCGAAGTCGCCAGTTGGCTGCTGGACGACCAGGAACGCCTGCGCCGGGTCCGTCTCAACGCCCGCCAGCACGCCAGCCGGCAAGGTTGGGACAGCATCGTCGAGCACTTCCAGAACTACCTGGAGGACGCCTGCGCCAGTCCGCTGGTCCAGCCCGCTCGGTCGAAGCCCGAGCGGCCGCCGGCGGAGGATGGCGGGGCCTTGCCACGCAGCCGCGAGTAGGTCTCAGGCAAAGGCTTTCGGCGCGGCGATGAAGCCCAGGCTCATGGCCCCGGCGCCCAGGTTGATGCCGCCGGTGGGACTGAGCATGCCCAGGTGCAAGTGGATGTCGCGCTCGCGGCAGGCGTTCTCCAGCGCGGCGAAGCCCGGCAGGTCGCGCAGCGCGGTCGGATCGCCGGCATAGCTGAGACCCAGTTGCGGTGCCAGCAGCTCACCCGCCTGTACCCGCGCCAGGGCATAGCCGAACAGCTTCTCCGCCGACTTCTCGAAGCTCGGCGAGAGCGCCACCGGTTTGTCCTCGCCATCGGCCAGGCTGAACACCGGCTTGACGTCGAGCAGCGAGCCCAACCCCAGCGCCGCGCCCTTGACCCGGTCGACGAAACCGCTGCGATCACCCTTCTGGAAGCCGCGCCGGCGCAAGTGGCCCAGATCGTCGGCGACCAGGTAGGTGCAGGTCTGCTGGCTGAGCTGTTCGAGGCGCGTACGCAGCGCGTTGGGGTGGCTGCCCTGCGCCAGCAGGCGCGTGCCCTCGGCCGCCAGGCAGGCGATGCCGGCGAACACCGAGTGGCTGTCGAGTACGCGCAGGGTGAAGGGACCGGCGATACCGGCCGCGTGGCGGCGCTCGTGGTAGTGCTGGAGCAGGCCGAAGGAGGCCTGCGTGGCGTGCTCGAAGATCGGGCTGCGCAGGCTGTCGACGGTGAGGCAGACCACGTAGTCGAAGTCGGTCACCAGTTCGTCGAGGAACCATTGCTGCAACTCGGCGGCGGAGAGCGGCTGGCTGCCGTCCTTGCTACCGACCTTGGGCAGGTGGTCGCGGTAGAAGCTCAGGGTGGTGTCGGGGTCGCGTCGATCGATGAGCCGCTGCTCGCCCAGGCGGATCCCGATCGGCATCACGCGGATGCCGTGGGCGGCGAGGAATTCGGACGGCAGGTCGCAGGTCGCGTCGACCACCAGGCCGATACGCATGGATTCGCTCCTCTGGCCGTTTCTCGGCCTATTGTTGTGTTGGCGGTCATACAATGCCGGTTTCGGACTTTGAAGTCAGCCGGTCGCAGGGCGGGTTTTCGGAAAAAATCACGGCCATGAAAAATCCCACCCCGAGGGGTGGGATCTGCTTGCTGGCGCGGCGCCGGGCCGGTGCGTCGCGGACGCGCCTTCAGACCAGGCTGGCCAGGGCCTCGCGGCTGAACGGCTTGATGTCGCCGATACGCCCCTCGCGGACCTTCACCGCCCACTCCGGATCCACCAGCAGCGCGCGGCCCACCGCGACCAGGTCGAACTCGCCCTTGTCCAGGCGCTCCACCAGGCCGTCGATGCTCGCCGGCTGCGCCACCTCGTCGGTTTTGCCGAAGAATTGCAGGAACTCGCTGCCGTCCAGGCCGACGTTACCCACGGTAATGGTCGGCTTGCCGGTCAGCTCGCGGGTCCAGCCGGCCAGGTTGAGTTCCGAGCCTTCGAACTCGGGAATCCAGAAGCGGCGGGTCGAGCAGTGGAAGATATCGACGCCGGCCTCCACCAGCGGCGCGAGGAACTCGCGCAGGCCCTCCGGGGTTTCCACCAGGCGCGCGGAATAGTCCTGCTGCTTCCATTGGGAGAAGCGGAAGATGATCGGGAAATCCGCGCCGACCGCCGCGCGCACCGCCCGCACCAGCTCGACGGCGAAGCGCGAGCGATTGGCCAGGCTGCCGCCGTACTCGTCGTCCCGCTGGTTGCTGCCTTCCCAGAAGAACTGGTCGATCAGGTAGCCGTGGGCGCCGTGGATCTCCACCCCATCCATGCCGATCGCCTGGGCGTCGCGGGCGGCCTGGGCGAAGGCGGCGATGACCTCCTGGATGTCGGCCTTGCTCATGCCGTGGACCAGCACCTTGCCGTCCTTGGCCTTCTCCATCGGGCCGTAGCCGGGCACGCTGGCGTCCGGCTCCACGCCCAGGCGCCGAACGCTGCCGACGTGCCAGAGCTGCGGAACGATGCGCCCGCCCTCGGCATGCACTGCGTCGACCACCTGCTTCCAGCCGGCCAGGGCGTCCTCGCCATAGAAGCGCGGCACGTTCGGATAACCGTTGGCGGCCTTGTGGCCGACCGTGGTGCCTTCGCTGACGATCAGGCCGACGCCGGCGGCGGCGCGCCGGCGGTAGTACTCGACGACCTTGGCGTTGGGTACGCCGCCCGGGGAAAAGTTGCGGGTCATCGGCGCCATCACCACACGGGTGGGCAGCTCCAGGGCGCCGAGACGGAACGGTTGGAACAGGGCTTCTACGGGGGCACTCATGGACGGACTCCTGAGGGGGAATGGGAGGTTCGGGCAGGTATCAGGCGCGGAGCAGCAGCTCCAGGCGCGACATGAAAGCATTCAACGGAGCGAGGCCGGCGCCGACCTTGAAGCGCGCCAGGGCGCCCTGCCAGGCGAAGCCGATGAAGCCGGCCAGGCTCGCGCAGTCCTCGTCGGCGGCCAGTTCGCCGGCCTCGCGCGCCTGCTCCAGGCAGTCCTGGAGGATTTGCGCGGAAGCCTGCAGGATCGACTCGACCTTGGCCGCGATCGGCGGCGACAGCTCGGCCATCTCGAAGCTCAGGCTGCCGATGAAGCAGTGGTATTCGGGCTTTTCCTGGCGGGCGAAGTGCTCCAGCAGCTCGCCGTAGTAGCGCAGCACCCGCTCGCGCGGGCTGAAGCGGCTGTCGCCGAGGGCCTGGGCGTAGCGCGCCAGGCGCGGCGCGTAGACGTGCTCCAGGGCCTGCTGGGCGAAGGCTTCCTTGCTGTCGAAGTAGTGATAGAAGGAGCCCTTGGGGATGCGCGCGGCCTGGACGATCTCCAGCACCCCGGTGCCGTGGTAGCCACGCCGGGTCATGACCTCGGAGCCCTTGGCCAGGATCAGTTCGCGCTTGTCGAGTCGGTTGCTAGTCATGGAACGAGAGAATATGACCGGTCGTCTCGTCCGCCCAGCATTATCAACGGCGGTGATCAGGCGTTACAGGCAGGGACTTATCGCGTTGCGTCATGAACCGGCGCAAGACAGGAAAGGAAGCGGCGGGACGCGAACGCGTCCCGCGGGGGAGATCAACCCAGGGCCTTCTCGATGGCTTGCACCAGGGCCGGGTCGTCCGGCGCCGTGCGCGGGCTGAAACGCGCCAGCACGCGACCGTCGGGACCGAGGAGGAATTTCTCGAAGTTCCAGGTGATGTCGCCGGGAAACTCCGCGCCCTCGCCCGCCAGCAGGCGATAGAGCGGATGCCGCGCGCTGCCGTTGACCTCGACCTTGGCGCTCATCGGGAAGCTGACGCCATAGTTCAGGCTACAGAAGGACTGGATATCCGCCTCGCTGCCCGGCTCCTGGCCGGCGAACTGGTTGCAGGGCACGCCGAGCACCGCGAAACCGCGCTCGCGGTAGGTCTGGTAGAGATTCTCCAGGCCGGCGTACTGGGGTGTCAGGCCGCATTTGGAGGCGACATTGACCACCAGCAGCACCTTGCCCTTGAACGGGGAAAGCGGCAGGTCCTGTCCATCCAACCCCTGCAGGGTGAGATCGTGAAAGGCACTCATGACGTACTCCTTGCGCATTCAGCGACACAACGTGCCAAGCCCCGCACCGGGCAAGAACCCTGGCTGCGGCGCATCCCCAGGGACGGGGTAAAGAGCCCAGGCATGGCGCATGACGCGAAAGGCGCCCAAAGGCGCCTTTCGCTATACCAGCTTAGCAGTTCCGCCGGCGGACGGCCCAGGCCATCAATCGGCGAATGAACGCCGATCAGTGGTGGTGACCGCCTTCGCCATGGATGTGACCATGGGCGATTTCCTCGGCGTTGGCCTCGCGCACGTCGACTACCTTGACCTTGAAGTTCAGGCGCTGGCCGGCCAGCGGATGGTTGCCGTCGACGGTCACGTCGTCGCCGTCGATGTCGCGGATGGTGACGATCTGCATGCCGCCGTCCGGAGCCGAGGCGTGGAACTGCATGCCGACTTCCAGTTCGTCGACGCCTTCGAACATCTCGCGGGTCAGGGTCGCGACCAGTTCGGCGCTGTATTCGCCATAGGCGTCTTCCGGCTCGATGGCGACGCTCAGTTCGTCACCGACGTTCTTGCCTTCCAGGGCCTTCTCCAGGCCGACGATGATGTTGCCGGCACCGTGCAGGTAGACCAGCGGCGCGCCACCAGCGGAACTGTCGATGACATCCCCGGCGTCGTTGGTCAGGGTATAGTCGATGGAAACCGCCTTGTTGGCCGCGATCTGCATGGTTCGAAACCTTTTCGATAAAGAAGATGAATGCGTAAGTGTACGCATCAATAGCCCCGAAAGCGACCGCGCCCCTGATGAACGGGGCGCGCGAGCGCCGTCGCGGGTGATTGATTTTCATCAGGACGAGGAAGGCCATTGGGTGGCAGTCTTGTCCTGTGGCCATACTCAACACCTGCGCCACCAACCGCCCTGGCAATCGCGCGCCTGGGTCCTTGACGAAAACGAGCGGCACAGACAGCTCGGCCGCGAATTTCGCTGCGGCTGGTGTGCCCGGGAAGAAGAAGAGCAGACCAAGGAGCAGTGATGCCCTCACGCAACATACTGGTGATCAACTGCGGCAGTTCGTCGATCAAGTTCGCCCTGGTCAACGAGGCCCACTCCCTGTTTCCCCTGCACGGCCTCGCCGAGCGCCTGGGCAGCCGCGATGCGGTGCTGCGCTGGAAGCGCGGCGGCGACAGCGACAGCCTGATGATTCCCAACGCCGACCACCGCGCCGCCCTCGCCCAGTTGCTGCCGATGGTGCAGAACGCCGCGGGCGGCAAGCTCCACGGCATCGGCCACCGGGTGGTGCATGGCGGCGAGCTGTTCACCCATGCCACGCGCATCGACGACCGGGTGGTCGAGGCGATCCGGGCCACCGCGCCGCTGGCGCCGCTGCACAACCCGGCCAACCTGCAAGGCATCGAGGCAGCAATGACGCTGTTTCCCAAGCTGCCCCACGTCGCCGTGTTCGACACCGCCTTCCACCAGAGCCTGCCGGAGCACGCCTACCGCTACGCCCTACCGGAGGCCCTCTACCGTGAGCATGGCGTGCGCCGCTACGGCTTCCACGGCACCAGCCACCGCTACGTCAGCCACCGCGCCGCGGAAATGGCCGGGTTGGCGGTCGGCGACAGCAGTTGGCTCAGCGCCCACCTTGGCAATGGCAGCTCGACCTGCGCCATCGTCAACGGCCAGAGCCTCGACACCAGCATGGGCCTGACCCCGCTGGAAGGCCTGGTAATGGGCACCCGCAGCGGCGACGTCGACCCCAACCTGCACAGCCACCTGGCGCGGACCCTGGGCTGGAGCCTGGAGCGCATCGACTCGATGCTGAACAACGAAAGCGGCCTGCTCGGCCTCTCCGACCTGTCCAACGACATGCGCACCCTGGAACAGGAGCGCGAGCAGGGCCACCCCGGCGCGGCCCTGGCGATCGAGGTGTTCTGCTACCGCCTGGCCAAGTCCCTGGCGGCGATGAGCTGCGCCCTGCCACAGCTGGACGGGGTGATCTTCACCGGTGGCATCGGCGAGAACTCGCCGCTGGTGCGCGCCAAGACCGCCGCCCACCTGCGGCTGTTCGACCTGCGCCTCGACCAGGAGGCCAACGCCCGCTGCGTGCGCGGCGTCGCCGGGCCGATCCAGGCCGCGGGGCATCCGCGGGTACTGGTGATCCCGACCAACGAAGAGCGGCAGATCGCCCTCGACACGCTGGCCCTGCTCGACTGAACTGGATCGACGCCCCCGCCCAACCAGGCGGCGTGGCCAAACGCACGGCTTAAGGAGCCCAGATGCATACCTTCTTCATCGCCCCGACCGGTTTCGGCGTCGGCCTCACCTCGATCAGCCTCGGCCTGCTTCGCGCCCTGGAACGCGCCGGGCTGAAGGTCGGCTTCTTCAAACCCATCGCCCAGCTGCATCCCGGCGACCTCGGCCCGGAGCGCTCCAGCGAACTGGTGGCGCGCACCCACGGCCTGGATACGCCGAAGCCGCTGCCGCTGGCCCAGGTCGAGCGGATGCTCGGCGACGGCCAACTGGACGAACTGCTCGAAGAGATCATCAGCCTCTACCAGCGCGCCGCCGCCGACAAGGACGTGGTGATCGTCGAAGGCATGGTACCGACCCGTCACGCCAGCTACGCCGCGCGGGTCAACTTCCACCTGGCGAAGAGTCTCGACGCCGAGGTGATCCTGGTCTCCGCGCCGGAAAACGAGACGCTCACCGAACTGACCGACCGTATCGAGATCCAGGCCCAGCTGTTCGGCGGCCCGCGCGATCCGAAGGTGCTCGGGGTGATCCTCAACAAGGTCCGCGGCGAGGCCGACGCGGCCAACGCCGAGGACGGCGTGGCGGACTTCGCCCGGCGCCTCACCGAACACTCGCCGCTGCTGCGCGACGACTTCCGCCTGATCGGCTGCATTCCCTGGCAGGACGAACTCAACGCCGCGCGCACCCGCGACATCGCCGACCTGCTCAGCGCACGGGTGATCAACGCCGGCGACTACGAGCAGCGCCGGGTGCAGAAGATCGTGCTATGCGCCCGCGCCGTGCCCAACACCGTGCAACTGCTCAAGCCCGGCGTGCTGGTGGTGACCCCCGGCGACCGCGACGACATCATCCTCGCCGCCAGCCTGGCCGCGATGAACGGCGTACCCTTGGCCGGCCTGCTGCTGTGCAGCGACTTCCCGCCCGACCCGCGGATCATGGAACTCTGCCGCGGCGCCCTGCAGGGCGGCCTGCCGGTGCTGTCGGTGGCCACCGGCTCCTACGACACCGCGACCAACCTGAACCGGATGAACAAGGAAATCCCGGTGGACGACCGCGAGCGCGCCGAGCGGGTCACCGAGTTCGTCGCCGGGCACATCGATTTCGAATGGCTCAAGCAGCGCTGCGGCACGCCGCGCGAGCTGCGCCTGTCGCCGCCGGCGTTCCGCTACCAGGTGGTGCAACGCGCGCAGAAGGCCGGCAAGCGCATCGTCCTGCCCGAGGGCAGCGAGCCGCGCACCGTGCAGGCGGCGGCGATCTGCCAGGCGCGCGGCATCGCCCGCTGCGTGCTGCTGGCCAAGCCGGACGAGGTCCAGGCGGTGGCCCAGGCCCAGGGCATCGTGCTACCGGAAGGCCTGGAGATCATCGACCCGGACCTGGTTCGGCAGCGCTACGTCGAACCGATGGTCGAGCTGCGCAAGGGCAAGGGGCTGAACGCGCCGATGGCGGAGCAGCAACTGGAGGACAGCGTGGTCCTGGCGACCATGATGCTTGCCCTGGACGAGGTCGACGGCCTGGTCTCCGGCGCCATCCACACCACCGCCAGCACCATCCGCCCGGCGCTGCAACTGATCAAGACCGCGCCCGGCTACAACCTGGTGTCGTCAGTGTTTTTCATGTTGTTACCGGACCAGGTGCTGGTCTACGGCGATTGCGCGGTGAATCCCGATCCTTCGGCCAGTGACCTGGCCGAGATCGCCGTGCAGAGTGCCGCGTCGGCGCAGGCTTTCGGCATCCCGGCACGGGTCGCGATGATCAGCTACTCCACCGGCGACTCCGGTTCCGGGGTCGATGTCGACAAGGTTCGCGAGGCCACCCGCCTGGCGCGCGAGCAGCGCCCCGACCTGTTGATCGACGGACCCTTGCAGTATGATGCCGCCGCCATCGCCAGCGTCGGCCGCCAGAAGGCGCCGAACAGCCCGGTGGCCGGGCAGGCCACGGTGTTCATCTTCCCCGACCTGAACACCGGCAACACCACCTACAAGGCGGTGCAGCGCAGCGCCGATTGCGTCAGCGTCGGGCCGATGCTGCAAGGCCTGCGCAAACCGGTGAACGACCTGTCGCGCGGCGCGCTGGTGGAAGACATCGTCTACACCATCGCCCTCACCGCCATCCAGGCGGACGCCCAGGCCCCGGCCTGAAGGAACGCCGCCCAGTGGGCGGCACTGGCTTCGGCCAGGCACGAGGATGTGCCATGTGAACGGCGGGACCACGCCCCGCTCCACGCGCCCGGCCCTGGCCGGGCGCCTACGTACAAGGACTCCTTGATGCTGTCGTTTCTCCCCCATTTCCTGCGCGGCTCCCTGGCCGGCCTGCTGCTGGTGTCCAGCACCCTGTGCTGGGCCTGCCTGCTGTTCGGCATGACCCTGGTCAAGCTGCTCCTGCCGTTCGCCGCCGCCCAGCGCCTGTGCAGCAAGATCATGAGCCTGATCGCCGAAGGCTGGATCGCCTGCAACAAGGGCTGGATGAACCTGGTCCAGCGCACCCGCTGGAACGTCCAGGGCCTGGAGGGCCTGGAGTACCAACACTCCTACCTGGTCACCAGCAACCACCAGAGCTGGGTCGACATCCTCGTCCTGCAATACCAGTTGAACCGGCGCATCCCGCTGCTGCGCTTCTTCCTCAAGCAGGAACTGATCTGGGTCCCGATCATCGGCCTGTGCTGGTGGGCCCTCGATTTCCCCTTCATGAAGCGCTACAGCAAGGCCTACCTGGCCAGGCACCCGGAGAAGAAAGGCCAGGACCTGGCGACCACGCGCAAGGCCTGCGCCAAGTTCAGCCGCATCCCGGTAGCGGTGTTCAACTTCCTCGAAGGCACCCGTTTCACCCGCGCCAAGCACGACGAGCAGCAGTCGCCGTTCCGCCACCTGCTCAAGCCCAAGGCCGGCGGCATCGCCTTCGTCCTCGACGCCATGGGCGAGCAATTGAAGACCCTGGTCAACGTGACTATCCACTACCCGGACGGCAGCCCGACCTTCTGGTGCCTGCTTTCCGGACGCCTGAAGGACGTCGTGGTGCGCTTCGAAGAACTGGAGATTCCGCGCCAGTTCGTCGGCAAGAGCTACGACCAGGACGCCGGCTACCGCGCGGAATTCCAGCAATGGGTCAACCAGCTGTGGGAGCGCAAGGACCAGTTGCTCGACAGCCTGCACCGCGAGTTTCCCGGTAACGCCAAGGCGTAGGACGAAGAGCGCCGACCAGCGCCCATGAAAAAGCCCGCCGAATGGCGGGCTTTTTCTTCCAGGCCGCGATCAGTACTGCGGCTGGGTCTGCGCCGGGCCCTGGGCGCCCGGAACCGGTCGCAGGTTGACCTCGACGCGCCGGTTCTGCGCGCGACCGTCGGCGGTGGAGTTGCTCGCGATCGGCTGGTCCGGGCCCATGCCGCGGGTACTCAGGCGGGTGCCGTCGACGCCCTGGGCGGTCAGGTAGCCGGCCACGCTCTGCGCACGACGCTGGGACAGGTCCATGTTGTGCTGGCGGCTGCCGGTGCTGTCGGTGTAGCCGACGATCTCGATGGTGTTCTGGTTGTACTGCTTGAACGAGTTCGCCAGGTTGTTCAGCGGCGCGTAGAAGCTCGGAGCGATGTTCGCCGAATCGGTGGCGAAGGTGATGTTGCCCGGCATGATCAGCTTGATGTCGTCGCCCTGGCGCTGCACTTCCACGCCGGTGCCTTCCATCTGCCGACGCAGCTCGGCTTCCTGCTTGTCGGCGTAGTAGCCATAACCCGCGGCGGCCGCGCCGGCAACGGCAGCGCCGATCAACGCGCCCTTGCCACGGTTGTTGTGGTCGATCGCGGCGCCGGCGACGGCGCCGGCCAGCGCACCCAGTCCGCCGTACTTGGCCGTCTTGCTCATGCCACCCTGGCTTTGGCTTTGCGTGTCGTAGGGGTTGTTGTTGGCACAACCGGCGAGCAGCGCCAGTGCGGTGACGGCTGCGGCCAGAGGCAGGCAACGGGAGGTGAACATGGGAAAACTACTCCTCGAGGTACTGAAACGCCCCTGCGTGAGGGGCGGCCGACATCTTAGAGCATAGCCAGGTGGCAAAATTCCCGATGCTCGGAAAAATCCTTTTCAGCCCCTGACGAAGGGATTCTCGCGCATCTCCTCGCCCAGCGTGGTGTCCGGGCCGTGGCCGGCGACCACCGTGGCGTCCTCGTCGAGGCTGTACAGGCGCAGCCTGATCGAACGCTGGATCGCCGCCGAGTCGCCGCCCCACAGGTCGGTGCGGCCGATGCCACGGCGGAACAGGGTGTCGCCGGCGATCAGCAGCTTCGCCCGGGGGAACCAGAAACTCATCGAGCCCGGCGTATGCCCCGGCGTGTGCAGTGCCACTCCGCAACCGCAGGCCAGTTCCTCGTCGTCGGCCAGCCAGCGGTCCGGGGCCGGCACCGGCGTGTAGGGCACGCCGAACAGTTGGCACTGCATCTCCAGGTTGTCCCAGAGGAACTGGTCGTCCTTGTGCAGGTGCAGGCTGGCGCCGGTGCGCTTCTTCATCTCGCCGGAGGCGAGGAAGTGATCCAGGTGCGCGTGGGTATGGATGATGCTGACCACCTGCAGGCCGAGGCGGTCGAGGCGCTGCAGGATCAGTTCGTGGTCGCCGCCCGGATCGACGACGATGGCCTTCCTGGTCAGCGGATCGCCAATGATGGTGCAGTTGCACTGCAAAGGCCCGACAGGGAAGGTTTCGCGGATCAGCAAGGTCTTTGCGGCTTCCATAGGTATTCCTTTATGATATTTGGCACAATTTTGTCACACTGAGTTTAGAAATGGCGACCCTTCGTAAACGTGGCCCATCCCAGTGGCAAGTGCAGGTCAGACGCAAAGGATGGCCCCTGCAGACCAAGACGTTCAACACCCAGGCAGAAGCGAAAACGTGGGCAACCATGATCGAGCGCGAAATGGATGCCGGCGTGTTCGTCAGCCGTAACGAAGCCGAGTCGACCTCATTCGCCAACGCCCTGGAGATGTACGCCGAACAAGTGACCTCAAAAAAGCGCAGCAGTGACTCCGAGCTGTCACGCATTAAGGTTCTGCTACGCCACCCGCTAGCGCTCAGATCAATCGCAAGCATCCGGGGAGCGGACATGGCTAGTTATCGAGACGAGCGTCTAGCTGGAGGCCTAGCACCAGCCACGGTCCGCCGTGAGTTAGCACTGATTTCCCATGTCTTCACGATCGCCCGCAAAGAGTGGCGCATGGAATCGCTGAGCAACCCCGTCGAGCTAATCCGTCAGCCAAGCGTCGATGACGCAAGAGACAGGCGAATCCTGAGCGCAAATGTGTGGACGCTCCAGAACGGCGAACTGGTTTGTGAGCATCTCGACGAGTTGGAGATGATCTCTCGCCACTCACGCTCGACCGAGCTGCCACAGATCGCTCGATTCGCAGTTGAAACAGGCATGCGTCGCGGCGAGATCTCTGGCCTGCTTCGCGCTAACGTAGACCTAAAAAAGCGAACCGCCCTCCTGCCCATCACAAAGAATGGCTCCTCACGCGGAGTGCCACTATCCAGCCGAGCTGCAGCGATCATTGAAAACCAACCGAAGCCAGAGGACGGCCGAGTCTTCAAGAGCCAGCCGGACACTATTACCAAGGCGTTTCTGGATGCCCTGAATGATGCTCGCAACGCTTATGAGGAAGGGCTTGAGCTGCACCTCAAATCCGAGGGGCTAAAGCCAGAGGAGGTTGCAGATCGAATCGCCATAGATCCATTCCTGCTCGACCTTCGGTTTCACGATCTACGCCATGAGGCTACCTCGCGCCTGGCTGAGATCTTCCCACTGCATGAGCTGACCAAAATCACCGGCCACCAAGACACGAGAATGCTCATGCGCTATTACCACCCAAGGACTGAGGACCTAGCGAAAAAGCTAAGCTAGCCAGCCCCGCTCGCCTAATTGCCCTGCGCTCAGCAGCGTAGTAGCGTTATGCCTCTCGCACTCAGCCATTGCATGACGCTAAAAGGAATTCGGTTAATGGCCACTACTAGACTGAAAAATATCCACATAAAAAAATTTAGAGCACTCGAAGATGTCCAATTCGACCTCGGCACCCAAATCACCGTTGTATGTGGAAAGAATGGAACATCAAAATCTTCAATATTAGGAATTGCAGCACAAGTATTCAGCTTCGAAACAAACCCCGTAGCCGACCAAGCAATAACCAACAGAACGCTGACAGGCGACCCGTTCAAATCCTTCCCAGCCGAACACTTTAGATTCTCCGAAATATACGACATCCCTGGCTCGATGGATGTCAATTTCACCGTACACGATGGCTATACAGAAAAAGATGTATCTCCTGATTTAAGACTAATACAACGAAAGGGGAGCAAAGCTCGCCCCGTAGTCAGAAACAACACATCCATCCCTGGTAAAAATACAAGCCGGAATTTAACCCACCCGGTAATTTATCTAAGCCTTAAGCGCCTAATGCCCATCGCTGTACGCGATAAGTACGAGGTAAAAGACAACGAATACCTCACCCAAAATAGAGCAAAATTTGTACAGCTAAACAATGAACTTCTAAATAAACGCTCAACCAACGCCACTGCCACGATTGGAACCATCAAGTCTGCCGTAGCCCACGGAACAAACTATGACCAAGACTCTGTCTCAGCCGGGGAGGACAACGCAGGTCAAATAGTCCTCGCCCTGATGTCTTTTCGCAGACTCAAAGAAGAATATCCTGACTATAAAGGAGGGCTACTTCTGATTGATGAAGCTGACGCAGGCCTTTTCCCTGCTGCGCAAACGAAGCTACTAGACATACTTGTCAGAGAATGCAACGAGCTAAACATACAAGTACTGATGACCTCGCACTCCCCGACAATTATTGAACACATACACTCGCTTAGCCAAAAGTATCAAAGGCGCTTCAAAACAATTTACCTGAGCGATACATACGGAAAAGTACAATGCCTGCAAGATAAATCATGGATAGATATCTATGCAGACCTTATGACACAAACGATACCAACCCAAGATGAGCTATCGATACCAAAAGTAAATATTTACTTTGAAGACAGAGAAGGATCAGACTTCTTCAACGAACTACTATTTCGGCACAGCATCAAGCAACTAACCAACCCCTTGAGCGACATCTCTCTCGGATGCGGAAATTATCTACATCTAATAAAGCACAAAATCCCGGAATTCACATACAAAAGCATCATAGTACTTGACGGAGATGTTGAGCAGACCCACAACGCCAATAGCATTATTTTGCTTCCTGGAGAACTGCCTCCCGACCAGCTTTTATTTGAATTCCTTTACAACTTACCAGCCGCTGACGTTTTATGGCAAAACAAACCTAAATACACAAAGCCCGTCTTCGACAGCGTAACCCGAGACATAATAAACGCACTTAACATCACAGGCGACACCGTAAACCTCTCCGAAGCGCTATCAGAGTACTACGAAGGGATACACGACAAAACAAGAGAAAAAGAAAGCGAGAAACTAAGAAAGCTTTTCAAAGCCTTCTACAAAAATGAACACACCCAAAAACTCCTAAAACTCAGAACCAAACAGCAAAACCCTTGGAAACGCTGGATAGCAGACAACCAACAAGCATGCCAAAAATTTAAAGATGATTTCATCGCCAAGTTTAGACACACCTTAGACAAAGGCTTTGGAGTAGAGCCTGGGATACTAGGGAAAATTGATGGTCTTTGACTAAAGCAAAAAATAATGAGAAAATAATCAACCTTCATTTTGTAAAAAATGCCATGTCTATAGCGCCATCATTTGTCACGCCGCTGCGCTATCCAGGAGGTAAAGCGCGCCTGGGCCACTGGCTATCCGAGCTTCTGAAGTTCAATAAATTAGAAAACAGCACTTACATCGAACCCTATGCTGGCGGAGCAGGTGCAGCTGTATACCTTCTAACCAACAAGCTAGTTAAAAGCATTGCAATTAACGACATAGATCCTGCCGTTTATTCTTTTTGGTGGGCGCTACTCAATGAGACGGACGCTCTAAAGGAAAAAATTCTTCACACAGAAGTCAGCATTGAGACATGGGAAATTCAAAAGCGCATTATATCCAACCAAGACAATCCATGCAGGGTTGAGCTTGGGTTTGCCGCTTTCTTTTTGAACAGAACAAATCGTTCAGGAATAATTAATGGCGGGGTTATTGGCGGAAAAAGCCAAACGGGCAAATACAAGATCGATGCACGTTACAACAAGATCGGACTTCTAAGCCGCATAGACAAGATCGCCTCGCTCCGAGAACATATTCATTTAACCAATCTAGATGCTTTAGAACTACTCCACAACTGGAGGGACAGGAAAGATACCATTGTCTATTTGGACCCACCTTACTATCAAAAAGGCGGACAACTCTACAGGAATCACTACCAGCCTGAAGACCATGCAATGATTGCCGAAAAAGTTTGCAGCTTACAGGCCCCTTGGCTAGTCACATATGACAACTGCAGTGAAATCCGTGAAATCTATAAAAACTCTAATCATGTGGAGTTTTCATTTCATTACTCGACACACCTTCAACGCCCAATCGGGCAAGAAGTAATGTTCTACAACAACATCCACCTACACTCAACCCCGAAGATGCGAAGATGAATGTTTAATCCAGCCGCAATTACACCAGACGAAATTGGAGAATATTCCTGGATAGCCATGTCTTTTCGTGACTCTCCTTCAGCTCATGACTATCTAGACTTCGCACAACAAGATCTCCGCGACGGAAATACATCTCGTCACCTTATCAACGCTCTCTCTAATGCAAAGAGATCCTTACACATGCGCCTGGAGGATCTATGCCTTGGATTTGGTGCGCGAGATCTGAAAAAGCTAGGCAGATATCCATCACTCATAGACTTCATAAGAAAGTGTGGTTTTGTCGCTCCGCGAATCCTAGACAAAATCAATAAAGCCAGAAACAGCGTTGAGCATGAATTTAAAATCCCCACACTCGAAGAAACCGAGAATTTCGTAGATATTGTAGAGCTATTCCTGAGCGCGACCGATAGATGGAGATTCAGGCAACCTTGTGACGTTGACATTAACCACATAGCAAGCAGTGGATCAATTGCTTTACATGGTATCAGTTTCAACTGGCAAAAAGGCATCTGCACTTTATATATAGGGTCACCAGAGCAAAAGAAAATACACTGCACCACGCAAATGATAAACTCCGAACAACCCATCTTCTTTGAATGGGTAAAACTAACACTAAAAAACGACTACTGAGCTTTAGGCCTACCCTGTGGACTACTTGCTTGTCAGGTATACATAATGCCAAAAGAGCATACAAAACTGGAAATGCCAACGGATGGTGAAAGACTTATTCAGGATGTTCTTGCCGAACTGGGGTGGAGCGCAGACCCTAAAACGGTGGCCGAGGGAGTACGCCGTTTAGACATAGGCCTGCCCTTGGAGGACGAATTCTCGGTAGTCTGCGCTTGGCTAGGGAAATGCCAACTACTGCATAAGCTCGACCAACAACAGATTCCCATCACATCAAGGCAAGAGTTCCAAGTACCTGATTTGCTGGCTAGATTCTCGTCTCAGACCAACACATCCCCAGTGTTAATTGAGGTGAAATCCAAGAGAAACAAGCTCCTATCATTCAAGCCCGATTACTTGAGTCGCCTACAAAACTATGCAGATCTAATGGGCATGCCTTTGCTCATAGCATGGAAATTCCACAGTATTTGGAGTTTGTTCGAGGCACGACACATGAAAAAATCCGCCACAAATTTTAACATTACTCTTGAAACAGCAATGCGAGAAAACCTTCTAGGAGTAATGGCCGGAGATGTTGCATACAAGATTGGCACTGGTGTCGGCGTGCATCTTCGATTTCGTAAGGACAAAATTATCGAGACAAAAGCAACAGAAGATGGTCACGAAGAACAATGGATGATGACTATCGATGATGTGGCCTTTACCGATCGCGAAGGCAAGCGACGCATAGATGTCGATGGCGAGATCCAATCACTAATCACCGCGTGGGATTTAGAACAAAAGGAAGACCACACCGACTCGCATGTGCAACTTAGCTTTGTCGCCGGCGATAATGGTATACAGTTCGCTCACACCGCCTTAGTTCAGCTTTTGAACTGGGAATCGTCACACGACAATAGGCCGCACTGGCGTGGGCTGCTGCGTAAGGAACAGATCACAAAAAACGTGGTGAGCTTCTCAGCTGCATTAGACGCTGCATACAGCCAAAAATTTGTATCCCACATTTTCCACATGCGGCCTCATACAATGCCAGATTTTCTTCCGACGGAGGCTAAGAGAGAGGAATTTTAATCTGAGCAAAAGCGCATCAGTTGTCTGGCCGATCACTCGTATGTGGCCGTCCCATATTTATTAGAACCATAGCAAGTCAAGCCGCTTGATTGAACAGCCGGTACTCTTATACGATAAGCGCAGGCTGAATCGAAGCCTGCTGCCCACCTTGGCAAACCCGAATGGGACGATTCTTACTTAATGCGTTTGGGATTCCCTGTGCGGATCTCGGCAGTGGGCACCGGCACTCCGCGAACAGAGGAGCCTCTACATGCAACGCATTTACTTGATCCCGCAAGAAGCCATCTCTCGCCTTAAGCAACGTGCTCGTCGCATAAAGCGAGAAAGGGATATCCCGCATCACGAAGCCCTTGAGATCACGGCCAAGGCCGCTGATTTTGATAACTGGCATCAAGTCGCAGAAGCTGCGGAGCAATGCAAGCCGATTGAGGATGCATACCGCCGAGGATTTCTGCTGGCTTTCGACCCATCAGAAATGCCTGACACAGAGGATGAGGACTCCCCTCTCAAGTGGGAGCCTTATGCTTTCAAACTTCTGCAAGATCGACTGTTTGAAAACTATGCCAGTCAACCTGACGAAGAAGATCCTGACGAAAGGCCGATTTCGGAGACGCTAGATCCGAGTGACCTCAAGGAGTACTTCAGCGATGACTGGGGCAGCATGTACTTCTTCCGACTGAAGCGCTCCGACCAAGTTGCCACAGCCGAGCAACTCTTGTCCCTAGTGGGCAAGCACTCGTTTTGGCCTCCACGCTTTGTCTTCTTCAAGGGAAAACTGGTGGATACATATGGGCAACCGGCTTTGAACGATGATGGAGAGGTGGTGGGTATTCGTTTCTAAAGCGAACCGCCTTCAATCTAACCATGTACGGTAACTCACAGACTTGTGATGTTCCGTACATGGCTTATCGTCATGCGAGGTTGGATCGCTCCACCAATTGAGCCAGCATCCGGGCATCCTGGAGAGCATGGTGGGGCGCCCCCTCCCCCTCGGCGGCGACCTCGTTGTCGCCGCTGATCCTCCCCGCCTCTACTCCTTCTGGTAACCCGCCCGGGCCTGCCAGCCACACCAGCAACGGCCAATCCCAATCAGGCGCATCACTGATGATCTCCACCGGACCGAGTTCCTGGAGAAAATCCAGCAACTCTATTCGTGCCTGCTCTGTCGTGCGTCCATAGGCCACCAGGTCCAGCTGTGGCAACACAATCTCCTGGACGAAGTCTGAGCAGTCGCCCTTCTTCCAAGCATCGGTCAGCTCGACATAGAACTCGGAGCCGCCTGGTACAACTAGGGCAAGACTGATTAGCTTGTAGGTGTAGCGGTTTAGATTCGTGAATTCGGTGTCTAAGTAGACCCGGTGCCTCGTCATCCGTGGTTGCTCCGTTGAGCTATGCACCGTGCATAGGTCTTCGCCATCATTACGATCCGCCGACCTGCCGCCATTGAATCTTCCGACAGCGAACGGCTCAGCCCTCGCTCTTTTCGTGGCCCCCAAAAAGCAGACTTCCAGTGCACCAAATAGCGTGACCGAAGTTGCTGATCAACTGCTCACCCTGCCGCAGATACGACGCGGTGCTGTCGATACCAGCGAGCTTGAAGGCTTCGCCGATCTTCGAGCTCGTCGGGTGCGCGTCGCCAAGGCGCATGTCGTATGCGCCAGCGATAGCAGCGAATACCTCGCGCGCACGCGCCTCTCCGGCCTTCTGGGCCAAGATACTCTGCAGCAGCTTGTTAGAGCCCAGTTTCTCCTTGTCAGGGTGGTTGGATAGCTTTCGAAGAGAGCGAACGTCGAGTCGATCCGAGAAGATGCGAACGAGCTCCTTAGCCAGCCGCAGGAGTGAAGTCTGATCTTTGCTCGAAAAACGAGAGACGTGCTGCATCGACGCATCATCGTCTATCTCGTGCGAGAACAGCGACACTCCGAATGCCTTGCGGAACTCGGCTTCCAGCAACCGCATGCACCCGAATAGCAACTCTTCCACGGCATGGGTGTCTGCCGGCTGCGCTTTGACCTGAGAGGCCAGGAGTTCGGCGCTGACCTTACCCTCCGGCGCGACGTTACTCGCGGCCCAGACGAACTGCTCCCAGGCGGGCAGCCTGGCGATGTCGTAGGCGTAGACGGTGATGAGCTCCGAGGCGTTGATCCCGAAATGAATCGAGTACCCCGAGGTGGAGTTGATCGCGCCGGTTTCAGCCGTGCACCACTTCAGGGAGAAGCCTCGATGCGTCAGGAGCTCGGTGACCACGGACGGGCGGAACCAGAGCCACCGTCCGATGTCTTCATCATTGAGCTCGGCCGAGAATTTGCGTGAACCATCGGTGTCGACGATAAAGTGCGGCAAGTTCTGATCTTGATCCCCGCGCACTCGGGTGCTCTTGCCCTGGTGCTCGATCCACTCGTCTCTCCAGAACTCGCCTTCAACACGCACTCCAGGATAGCCGCTTCGATGCCCCTCAGAGCTCTCCGAGGCGGTGTTGTCGTCCGTCTCGGGTCCCATGATGGGCGCGTCTTCCTCCTCGTCGACGTCAGTACGCCACATTCGGAAGAACGCCCAACTACCACCGAACACGGCATCCAGCTCCTTGATGCGCAATTCGTATCTTCCGCCTTCACGCTGCTCTTGGATCTCATTCAGGCCTGCATAGGAACTGTCCTTGAGGCTGGCGACGTTCTCGACGCGCTGACGGTAATAGGACAGACGGAGAGACAGGCCGCGAGCGGCCAGGTAATCCATCAGGAATTCCCGCTTGATCTCGATCAGGCGATGGCTGCCATCGCTGTCCACCGTCTCCCTTGCGACCACGACAAAGTCTTCTTCCGGCCTAACCCAGTTCGGCCCCTCCTTAATCAGGCCAAGCGCGACCACCAAGTCCGGATTCAGAATCCACTGCCGGCCTCCGACCACGGGCTGCCGATGCTCGAAAACGAGGTTGACCCCGATGGGCTCCTTGTCGTTGTACTGATACTCATCGATCGGCGAGTAATGGCCGTCCGAATAGGCATACGGCGCCACGGTATGCCCGATGCCGATGTCGCTCCAACTCAAGCGCTCGGCGAGCTCTTGATGCTGCTTGGGAAAGGCGACGGAGCCACAGGCGAACACGTCCCCGACATACCCCACTTCCTTCACGTTGCCCTGCTCGTCATTTAGCGATGCACGAAGGGGGATCCAGGTCGCCCGCGAAAACGGACGCCGAATTTCAGAGGTTTGAAGAATCCAGGCTTCGGTCATAGATCGGCTCTCAAAGAGATCTCGGCAGCCGCTACTTTAATCCAGCAATGGCTGATCAGGGCGAGTTCAAATAGGAGTGCTCCAGGGACCTATGCACCGTGCATAGGTGGGCCACATACCGCTTCGCAGGCGTCCGCCTACTCCGAGTTGACGCCTGTCCGCGAGCCCAATACCCTAACCGACAAGAATAACCCCCACGCCTCGGGCCGGCCTGCCGGTACTGCGCACCAGGGGGTTAGTTTTTTTCGCAGGACATGCTTTGAGAGCTGCATCAGTTTTCGCCGTATCTGTCATGTCGCCCGCCCCACCTCTCCTCCGAAGAGACAATCTGTTTGTCGATGGCATTAGCCATTACATGAGCAAGCGCCTTGGCAACGCCCCCGGCCATTTCGGCGAGCACGTCGACAATTCGGATCTGCTCGCGGGGATCTCTCGGAGCGATCGCTTTTGCGACTGCGGCAGGATTGGATAGCACTGCCTGCAGCGCGTCGAGATCGTTTTCGTTCAGGTCGAGATTCAAGGTGATTCGGCGCGTCATGGCTTTTCCTTGTTCAGGGGAGCATTCATTGGCCAGATGAGAAGGCCGGTGACCATCGCCTCAGCGAGCTCCTGAGCGTTCTCCGACCAGCAGAATATTTCGATAGTGATCTCGAAGCTATCGCTGTCCTCCTGGGCTGCGACGATCAAATTGACATGCTGACCAACTGGCAACGGGCGCTCGCTGAATGCCACGAGGCTCCAGCCTGGTTCACGGCCGATGCCGATTGGCGCCGGAGTGAGGTAGGCCTCGACGATTTCTGCCGCGCCGGTGATTGCGTCCAAGGCTCGCATAAATGGCGCAGCCAGGGGATCGCCGGCACTCGCCTTCAGCTGGGCCAGCTCGATTTCGTAGCGGTGGATCTGTAGATCGCGCATCTGCTGCGCGAGCAGACTTCCTTGATTAGACATTGTCCAGATCCTCCAGAGCAGAGAGCAGCCTCGCCTGTTCCTCGCTCCACAGTCTCAGAAAGTTTTCCCAGTCGTAGGCGTAAGCTCCGCTCAGGCTGCGAGTTGAGCCAATCGAGGCGATTCCGAATCGTGTCAGCCACGGCTCGGGGATATCAGCGTCGCGGACATGAGGTGTGTGTCCGTCGCGGACGATGACGGACACCAGCGCGCGGATTTCATCAGCCGACAAATGCGCTGCTGCTCCGAGTGGGAATTTCTTGTCGTGCTCAACGACGAGTGCGAGATCCTCCAGCGCAGCCCTTCGTTCGTCAGCCCGGCTCCAGGAAGAAAATGCAATTCACAGTGCGTGTCGGCGGATCTGCTCACGTTCGGCGAGATCAAAGACGGAGCGCTCCGCAGAACTTCTGGAATGCGTTTCGTTCTGGTCCATCACATTGACCTCCCCTGTTCTCTAAATTCCTCGACGCCCTCCAGGGCGGCAGGCTGTTGAGCGGCCACCGGCTGTTGGGTTTTCGCCTGTTGATCCCACTCCGATGCAGCCTGCGCCGGCTTGTTCTGCTGACGCTGCAACAAGTCGTTGGGATCCTCGCCCTCAGCCATTTTGTAGTCGTCCCGGCGATCAGCGACCTGCAGGTCGGGGGCTTGCTCGGCAAGCAGCTGCTTCAGTGCTTCGGTATGCCGGGTGCCTGCATCGTCCCGGTCATAAACGAGATCGACCTGCCGGGCACCAGTACGGTTGGCCAGGCCGCGCAGTGCACGGGCGGTGTCATCGGCCGGGTTTCCGCCTGAGCTGACGTAGAGCGTGCGAGCGCGCTGTTCTGGTGTATCGAGCTGGTAGAGACTCAGGGCATCTAGGCCGCCCTCTGCAACTTTGATTCGCTTCGGATTCTCGCAGCTTGGGTTGGCGATGTAGACGCCTCGCTCGCTCTTAGAGAAAAGCGCAGGGCCATCCTGCTTCCGTTCGAAACCAGTGAATTTCCCGTCTTCGCGCACATGCGGGAAAACAGCGTTACCGTGCCGGTCTGTCCGTGATTTCGTCTCGGCGAGGGTCTGCTCGATGATCCCGCGGGCCAGCAAGAACCGGTTCGGCTCTGCGGTGGTCTCTTGGTACTTCTCGTAGGCCTTCCTGCGGCGAAGCTCCTTCTTGAGTGCCTCCGCCTCTATCCTGGCCTGGACTTTCGCATCGCGCTCTGCGGTGCTCATGCCCTGATAGCGAGCGCCGGCCTCGAAATCTTTGTTGAAAGCGACCTTCCGCAACTCGTCGCGGGTTTCCAAAAAGCTCTGTCCGGTCGATCGTTGGTGGAGGTGGAAAACGTCGCCGCCGAGGCCAGATCCTGCCCCGGCCTTCGTCGCTACCCAGCTCGGTTCGCCTTTGGCATTGGGCTTGAGGGTGATCTCACGCATGGGGTCAGCCTTATCCAACGCTTTTTTCTCCATCCGCACACGGGCTCCAGATCCGCTTACCTGGACGTAACCGAGCCGCTCAGCGTGATCGCGCAGATCCACGCGATCACGGATAGCCTGCGTTTCGCGCTGTTGCTCGGCCTTCGTCCAGACGCGACGAGGCTTAGCCATATCGGAACCTACTTGGCCTTGGTCGGCGGCAACAGATCGTTCAGCTCGCTCATTTTCGTCTTCCTGCTTTGGGGTTGGGAGTAGAGGGACTGGCTCGGCCAACAGCGCAACGCGCTTGGCGTCGGCCGGCAGCTCATAGGGTTTGCCCGGCTTCTGGCGGGTGTCGTTTGGCAGATCGATCAGCCCGGTCACCGCGAAACCCCGGGCGACGGAAAGGTCATGGTCGGCCTGCGTGGCTGGCATGACCTGGATCTCTGGCGACTTTTTGGGCTCAGCCTTCGGCTCGGTCGGGTACTCGAAACGCTCGCCGGCTTTCTCCAGTAGATCCTTGGTGCTCGGCTGCTGGGCCTTGATCGGCCGATCTTCGTAAAGTCCGGCTTCAGCGTTGGCGCGGATCAGGGCGCGGAACTCTTTATCGGCGTCCAGGGCGCAGCGTTTGCTCTTAAAGCCTTCGGTGTTGCGCGCGAGGGTGTCGAGCGAATCCTGGTCATTCGCGGTGTAGAACGCGCAGGCATAGCGCGATCGCGTAAATGCCACGTAAGCGAGGCGGCGATCCGTGGACTCGGAGGTCAGGTAGAACGCCCGGTCGACTGTGAGACCCTGGCTCTTGTGCACGGTCATCGCGTAGGCGTGATCGATCGAGGCGTAGTCGGACAGGCTCCAGCTCACCTCCTCCTTGGTGCGATCAAGGCGCGCAGTGAGCTTGGTGTCGTAGATCGGCTCGCCGTTATCGCCTGTGCCGGTCTGCACGCGCTCGATCCTGGTGAGTGTCGCGCGGTCGCCGTTGTAGACCGGCTCGCCATCGACCTTCTGGTTTTTCCGCAGCATGATCCGGTCGCCTGGAGCCAGATCGAGGTCGGCGTAATCACCTCGGCCGGTCTCCACCGGAATGCGGACCTGCTGGGCCTTGTCCAGTTCGCCAATCTCGAATCGGTGCTCCCGCACCTTGTTGTTCAGCGAGCGGACGGATTGATTGCGGTCAGCCAGCAGCAGGATTTCCTGCCAGTCGGTGCCCTCTGCGTGCGCCTGCAGGGCGTCGTGCATAACCAAATCGATGGGTTTGTCTCTGGTGTCGTTGGCAGGCATTTTCAGCAGGCCGCGGGCCTTCATCATCTCCAGGGCATCAGGGCCGCCCTGCTCCGCTGGACCCTCGAACCAGGCCTGAGAGATCGCACGATCTGCTGGATCTTTCTGGCGTGCGATTTGGATCAGCTCAGCACAGCCAACCTCCTCGGTCAGCATGTCCAGCACCGAGGCGGAACCCACGGCCTCTAGCTGGCGGCCATCACCGACTAAGATGAGTTTGGCGCCGGCCGCGTCGCAGTACCCAGCCAATTTGTGCAGGGTGCGCAGATCCGCGAGGCCCGCCTCATCGCAGATGATGACGTCGCTGGGACGCAGTTTTTCCCGGTACTGAGCGTTGTCGTTTTCCAGGCGCATCAGCAGCGAGTGGATTGTGCGAGCCTGGATGCCAGCCGAGTTCTGCAGCTCCGCGGCAGCTGCGCCAGACGGCGCCAGACCGATCACCCGGTTACCTGCAGACTCGTAGGCCTCGCGTAGCGCGGCCAGGCTGACGGATTTACCAGTACCGGCAGCGCCCTGGATGATCTGAAAGCGAGCCCCGGAAGTACAAAAACGAACGACTGCGCGCTGCTCGTCGCGCATAGGGTAGCCCTTTTCCCGCTCGATACGCGCGATGGACATTTCCACATCGAGCGGTTTGATCGTGAATCGAGCCTCAGGACGCTGAGCGGCATGGGCGTAGGCCAGCAGCTCGGCTTCGAGCTGGCGGTAGATCTCGGTCGTGAATTCGCGGTGGCGCCCTTCCTGCGGCAGCTCGATCACCCCGAGCTGACGGATAAGTCCAGCCTTGATTGCCGGGATCGCTGGCTCGCCTCCATGCAGAATCGCCAGCTGCGCAGCAGCGCGATCGAGGGCGTGCTCGCCAAATACGGAGGCGTTGCGGAACACAAGCTGTTCGGCGAAGAGCTTAGTTTCCGGGGTCAGGTCGCCGCGTTGCAGCTCCTGGTGAAGGTTCTGGAGTTGCTCGCGCCATTCGGCGCGGAGTTCGTCTGAGTCACGCTCCTTCTTTCCCTCGCGCGTGCGCTTGGCTGCGCCTCGTGCCGAATCAGCGCCACTCGCACCCATCTCGTCGAGCACCTTGAGGATCTCCATGCGGCGGGTGGAAAACTCCAGCACGGTTTCCCGGGAAATGCCGCCCACGCGAAGCCCGTTCCGCGCGAGGTCAGCTTCAAAATGCTTGGCAAGCTGAGGGAGATCCCGGCCGAGTGCGTGGGCTAGATAGCAATCAAATAGGGCCGCGAACTCTCCCTGACGCTTGTACAGCTCGCCACCATCGAGCGGCCGCCACTCGCCATCAGGCGTAAGGCAGGCGTTCGGAATCTCGATGTGAACATGGAGATGAGGTTCCTGGTTCCGATTGGTGAAGTGCAAATACGAAGCGGCCATGGCCTTTCCGGCGTAGCGCCCCACCCCTTGGGCGCCAAGCCTGTAGCCGAAGTACCCCTGTTTCTCCGCGTACTCAAAGGTCCTTCTCGAGGCCTCCATCATGGCCCGCTCAAAAATGATCTGCTGTTCGCGCGGTAGCGAGGCATAAACCAGCGAGAGGGTCTTATCCACGTTGAGGCTGGTCGAGAACCCCGCCGTCCCGGTGCCACGCTCAAGCTGATCCTGGCGGCGCTTGAGGACATAGGACTCCCTGGTGCGGGGGTTGATGCCGCTCATCAGGGCGGCGTAATCACCATCCTGTGGCGTGATACCCAACCCCATTGCCTCGGCGCCTTGACCGAGATACTCGGCCAGCAGCGTGTCGGCGCCGGGCTTGTGGTAGTAGTCCTCCCCCCCGGTAGACAGCACCTGATCGTGCTCGTCGCCGAGGACCTGGCCCTCGCCACGCTCGAAATAGTTCGCCCGCGCGCCGATATCGCCGCCGGTGAATTTGTCGATCGTGAAGATGGCCACCTCACGCACCCTCGGCGTTGAACAGAGACTTGAGGTGTTCAGCCACCGCGCGCTGCGCTCCCAACCGGCTCGCCTCCGCGATCCGAGCCCCCAAAAGGGCGAGTGAGGATTCAATCTCAGACCGGATCGCGAGCGACTCCTCGGGCTCCAGGGCGACGATTTTGGCCGTATGCAGAGCCAGATCACCGCGCACCAGGGCGACCAAATCTGCGGTCGGAACAGCCTCCAGGATGGTCTGCAGCACAGCCGATTTCGGGACCCGCAGGTCCCGAGCGAGGCGCTCGAACGCCTGCTGAGCGGCCTCAGTAGCCATGCTCTGTGTGTGGTTTTTCCTCTCGAAAGCCATTCCCTCTCCTGCCCTTCAGGGGTGGCTACTACCGCTGTAGTAGCTCGCCGATCTCTCGTAATGCCCGGGTGGTGCGGGCTGGCACGGATGCACCTCGCGAAGCGAGTGCAGCCGTGTTCTGCTTCCGCCACCAATATGCAAGCATTTCGCTTCTCTTTATGCAAGTTATGCTTGACTCGCATCAGTTTGCAACTAATATGAATAACAACCGCCAGATGTTTGCATCGTGTTTGCAACAAAAAGGCAAGGACAGGCGAAACCTTTGATAGAGTTGGAAAGCAGTTTCCAACTAATCACAACAAATCAAGGTGATCGCCATGTACGACCAACGCACTGACGCCGAGCGCGCCCGTGATGAGAAAGAAGAGCTGGAGTGGATCCGCATGCAGCAGGAAGAGGCCGACCGGAAAACGGCGGCATTGAAGGCCGAGCTGGAGCGCATGAAAGCAGCCGCACAATCAGGCAGCGGCCAAAAAAACGTAAGAGGAAGCGTCACGAAAGCTCTGCTCCCGCGAATCGACATCCTGCGCGAGGCAACGCGTTTAGGAACGCCCATTACGCAGCAGCAGGAAATGCTGGAACGAGCCGGGATCGTCGTCAGCTACAACAGCCTGCGGAAATTCATCCAAAAATTCCTGGCTCGTGAATATCGGGAGTTTCTGGCGAACGTCCGGACTACAGGTGCCGACCCTGATTTTGGGCGCGAGCTACACCCTGACGTAATCGAGAGGAACACCCCTTCTGAATCTGTAGCGACAACTGCAGCAACTCAAGAAAAGACCACCCCGCCTGCAAGCCAGGCACCGGCCGCCGCGGACCAGGCGAGACCTGAAAACGTGAACTCGCTCATCGAGCAGGTGCTCGGGCGAAAAGACCACTCAAGTTAGGAGTAACCCATGATTCGAATTCTCTGCACCTCGACCAAAGGTGGCGTCGGCAAATCCACCATCGCCCAGCAGGTGGCCACGACATATCTCCTAGATCGCGAGGGCACTGCCACGCTGATTGAGCTCGACGACCAGAACGTCGACTCGCGCTGGATGAAAAGCTCGGAAATCGAATCGCGCCAGATAGTAGTGGACGGTGATGCCGGCTTTGCCGTCCTCGATCTTTTTGAGGAATTCGCCGGTAAATCTTTCGTCCTGGATATCGGCAACCAGACCGCCGAGGCAGCGCTTGCCGCCATGGGCCGCAACGGCCTGCTCGGTCGGTTCGATCTGATCTTGGTGCCGGTCAAAGACGTGGGCCAGGACGTAGAAAACGCAAAGCGGACCATCAACAGAATCCGTGAAGATGAGCCTGCTGCAAAAATAGCTTTGGTGCTTAATGGGCTAAGCCGCAAAACCCAGGATCCCAACGACCGTCGCATCCGCGCTCTGTACGGCGACGTTTTTGACCTCGGCGAAGATCTCAATGTACCGGTTCTCATCATGCCCGGTGTTGAGGGGTATGGCCTGTCGCGCAACTTTGGGAAAACGCTGCTGGAAATCGCCGCCGGAGCAGACGCTCTGATCGCTCAGCTCCGCGAGCAGAGCCTGATCCTTGATCGCGATGGGAAAGGCAAAGACGCACGACGCTGTATGGTGCTGGTCGAGGTAGTAGCAATCGCGAAAGAAGCCAGCACCTGGATCAAGCAACTGCATGGCAAGTTCGACGAGCTCCGGGGAGCCGACCAGGAGGCTGCATGAGCACCCTGAGCGATGACAGTATCCAGAGCATCTTCGACCTGGTACACGAGCTCCGAACACTAGTTGTACGCCTTGAGGGCGTGGGAACGCAGCCAGGCCTGCTGGAGCTCACGGAGTCGCTAGCGTCGAAAATTGGTGCCGCTGGTAGCAGCGTCGGGCTATACGCCGATCGCCTAGCTGATGCTGCACAGTTGCATGAGCAGCTAAAAGCTTTGCCACGACAACTGCTTCGCCCAGAGGAGTCCCAAGCTTTCCGGGAATCTCTTGAGCGCGCTTTGCTCTCCGACACGACGCGAATCCTTCGTGTCGCTTACGAGGCGGCAATGAAATCTGGCTGTCTGGAAACGGTTGAAAATGCGCTCACAGAAATGCAGAAGCGTATCGACACCTCATCGTTGGAACGATGCCAGGCAGCAGAAGATCGGAGCAAAGCATTACAAGCTGAGCTAGAGCGGACACTGAAAGAACTGGCTGCGACCCGCGAGCGAGTTAAAGAGCACAACATTGCACTGAATAACGAACGCGATCTTTTGAGCACTCGATTTGCTGAGCACCTAGCGGCGGCACGTAAGTGGAGCTTAGCCAAATTTGCTACCGGGGCGATCCTAGGGGCCGTGTTGTCCATCCTCTACCTGGCCCCTCAGATCGAAGATTTCTTGGCATCTGAAATCATCTATAGGCCGATTCACGAACGGCGCTGATAACGCCAAACCACAGCAATGTAGAGAGGAAAATCGCATGAGCAATCGTGACGATGACGGGGATTTTCGCGCCCGGAAAAAGCGCGTGCTGATTAGTGGGGCCGACGCCCAAGCGTTCATCGAGGCACGCCGGAAAGAGCGTGAGGAGTTTCGACAGGCTGAAGGGAAGGATTTAGACGGGTTGGACCAGTTGGCCCGCGACCCCGCGATGGACGAGCTGCAGAAGAAGCACCAGGAGCAGCAGGAAACCCGCGAAGAAACTGACGCGGAGAAGAACCAGCTCACAACAAAACGACAGGAACAACAACTGCTGCAAGAACAGCAAGATCAGCAATCGAGGTCGATGTGATGGACAAGAAAGCAATGTATGCCGCCGCGGCTCTAGCCGCAGCGTTTATTGGGCCAGCAGGCGCATGCCCTCTCCAGGAGTGCATGCCAGGCCTGTCCGATGCGCCGTTTCAGTCGAGGGATCTAGACGATTTCGGCGGACTTTACGACCTAAAGCAGCCTGGCCAAGCGGTCCTGCACGTCGGGCTGATTGCGGCTGACTATCGCATTGCTCTGCTCGAAGCCGAGAACCGAGCTCTGCGCGCCGCTCTTACGGGTAGCCGCGCACTCGACGATAGCAGCCTCAAGTTTTTTCCAAGCCCTGCAAGCTTCATGGATGCGATGAACTCCGACATGAAACAGGTGAATGTGACAGGTCGGATGCCTCAACTACGGCATTTTGAGCAACGCGTTCGCAATGCAGAAACACGAGCAAAACTCACTGATGCGGGGCGGGCTCTGGGATCGGAAAGTACACGAATTGCAGCTGAGACGTCTGCAGAGTGAAAAGTTGGCTGACGAGAGCGGCAACTCTCGCCAGCCGATTCCGCGGCGGAACACCACGAAAGGAAGAAAGGTTATGGTAGAGCAATTCCGAAAATATATCGACGACCCACAGTCGCTCCTGCGCGACTGGCGGCTCGCACAAACGCGGGCGATGCGAGAAGCAGTCGCCGGTCAACTGGCCGAAGATGCGCCTGGGTGGCCAGTAGAGCAGATCCTGCATGATGATGTGAGCGAGCCAGAGCACCGGCCCGTTGATCGCGCCGGGCAAACCCGGCGCTTGTTGTTCGGTCGGGCTGCGCTGCATGTCGCCGCACGGATCGAGTCGCGCTTGCTCGCGCGGCAGTTCCTCCTCGCCCTCATTGCTCTGGTGGCCACGCTGTTACTCGGATCATTGGCATTGATCGCGAGCAAAGGGGGGCTGGTCTTTACTTGGGGATCTTCAGCAGCCGGTTTCAGCCTCGCTATGATCGGTGGTTACCTGCTGTACCTAGCCAGCGGCGTAGCACGTCGCGGATATGAGATTTTCCTACCTCGCGGGCCGATGCTGACTGACCCTGACAAGGCCGATCTCCGTCGATTGGCCGAGCGTGTACTGCTGCGCGTCGCACCTGATGATGTGCCCGCAGATCTCGCGGATCAGTACCGGCCGCTGACTGTCGATGCCGATGGCCAGCCGGTTGACGGACAAATTGTTGGTGACGATTACACGACAAGCTGGTTGCGCGAGGCCCTGAGTTCGATGCTGGCTGTTGTCGCGGCTGTGGGTCTTTCGGTTTTCGCGATTGGGCTTGCAATGACCGGGGTTCCGCTGTTCAGCCTGCTGACCTTGCCGCTCCTGGTGCTCGCTGTGATCTGGACAGGGATGAAAGTCTTCCTTCTTCCAGACCTCGCTAAGCGGCGGGGTCTGGACGCGCTCGAAGCGCTGCGTCGGTCGCCGACAGCAAAATTGGTTGACCAGGTGTCGCCTGTGGTTTTCCAGAAGTTCGAGGCGGCGAAGGTCGGCCAAATCACGCAGGCCACGGCCGATCAAACGCCATTTGTGGACCTCGGTCGGACTACAGGTTTGCTAAGTGGGCGGCGGGATCCATTCGCCCCAACCCAAGCGGGCATGCCCTGCGGTTTGAGCGTCGATGACCTCTCTACTCACCTACTCGCGCTTGGCGCGACTGGCGCAGGCAAAACCGCTGGTGTGCTGCGCCCAGTGATCGGTTCTTGGACTGATGCCGATGCAGGTGGACTTCTGGTGCTCGACGGAAAAGGGGTTTTACCCGAAGAGCTGGCTGACCTCGACGGATTCCAGGTGATCACGCCCGGGTTGCAGGTATTTGCCCCAATTGAAAATCTAACACCCGACCAGGTGGCTGATTCGTTGTACGAAATGTTCGCCGGGCAGAGCGAATCGAAAGACCCGTTCTGGGAAAAAGCAGCGGCCGAGCTGATTCGCTCTGCGGCGAAAACCCTCGCGCTGCTGGTCGATCTTGAGGTCGAAAGCTGGGATTGGACCTTAGGCCATTTGCATCATCTGATTTTCGGCGAGGGGATGATTGATGCGGCAAAGGCCGTGGTCGAATCTGCGCCGGAGTCGAAAGTGCTTTCGCTGATGCCTGGGCATGTACGCCGTGCGTACGATGACTTCACACGCACCTTCCCTGCCATGCCGGCCGACACCGCAAACTCTATTAAACAGAACGCGAGCGTCTGGCTCGGTTTGCTGGTCAACAACGCCCAGTTAAGCGCTTGGGCTGACGCCGCCACCGGTGTGCAGATTGAGCAGGCTCTTCACGGCGAACGAATTGGACTGCTGCTGCCCGAGTTCAAATTTGGCAAAGCCGGCGCCGTGATCACCAACTTCGCGAAGCAGCGCTTCTACAGCGAAATCAAACGTCGCGGCGAGGGTTGGAAATCCGAGCTGGATGGACACCGGCGCGTCATGCTCGTAGTCGATGAGTGCCAGGCGCTCATGACCGAGAGCGAAGCCGAAATTCTGCCGATCGCACGTTCCCTTGGCCTCTGCGCAGTGTTCGCGACTCAGAACATCGATGGTCTGCAGATCGCACTGAAAAACCAGCCGGCGCTGCTGCAGCAGATCCTCGGTCAGTTCCGTTCAATCATTGCTGTGGCGGTCAACACAGATGCCACATGTGAATTCGTCGCTGGCCGAATGGGCGCTGTACCACGGGCGATTTACAGCGAGGTCCCCGCACCTGCATCGGATGCCGCTGGAACCATCGCTGGGCTGCAGCTCGAAGCTGGCAGCTTCGGAGTCGGAACCGTAATGGCATCGGCCTCTTGGTCGAGCGAACTACGGGGGATGCGGGGAACTGGCGGCCTCGCCGGTGAAGCCTGGGCAATGGCGAGCCAGTTGGCGGAAAAATCGGGCGTGAGAAAAGCGTTCGAGCTACTCCCTGGTGCATTCAACCGGGAGGCGCGAGCAGGTTCGGCGAAGCTTGATACACATCCCCTGGTCAGCCCGGCCGAAGTGCGCGGGCTCACCGCAGAACGGTTCACCGCTCTGGCTGTGGTCAACCGCGCCGGCGTCGAACGGAGAGATCTGATCAAGCTCTCACCGCGGTTCGGCTTTGCTCAGCAGGAGGTGGCGTGATGACGTTTGAACGCGATGTCTTCGAGCAGCACAGCGCACTGCTTCAGTTGCGCTCGTCGAACGTCCATCCTGCGATTCCGGACCGAAACTGGTTACCGAGGCTGGCCTTGGCCGGGCTGATCTTGACTGGTGGCGCGATGGTCGCCGGAAAGCTGGAAGAGATACGCCGGGAAGAAGTCGCTCGGGTGGCCGCCGCGGAAAAAGCGGAGGCTGACCGTAAAGTTCAAGCTGAGCGGGTCGCGGCTGAGCAGGTTGCAGGCTTGAAAAAGCGGATTGAGGCCGTGCAAGCACAAATCAGCCAAGGGCGAGATGACCTCCTGAGCGACCTTCAGAGCGTAATTCGCGATGGTGAGACAATTGATGCCGTGGCGGTTGTACTGCGCCTATATCCAGCGCCCACGCACGATCTTCAGGCGCTCGATACAAGCGAGTTCGAGCAGTTTCTGGAGCTTGATCGCGAAGCCTGGATTGCAGGGAAAAAATCGCCACAGCTCGATGCGCACTACCAGGCAGAGAGGGCAAAGCTGACGTATGCATCGGATTATCTCAACCATTTCCAAGACGCTGTGAATTTCACTGCGCGGGGTCAAAAGCTTCCTGAGTGGATGGCTTACGAACGGTTCCGGGCTGCGCCCGTTGAAGCCCCGGAAGGGGGGAAAGTCGAACTGCAGGAGCGAGAGAAGACTGTGGCACAGGTTCCAGCCGAGCCGGAGCCGGAGCCGGAGCCGGAGGTTAAACCTAAAGAATTTGCTCTTCCAGCACCTAAACCCAGAACTGCACCTGCAGCTGGCGGACGAGTTCAGGTGCTTGATTGGTAAGCTGACCGACTCTCGCTGAACAGGAAGGCCCGGCAAGGTTACTTGCCGGCTTTTTCATGGGCATCTGAGCGAGCCGACTACCTCGTTGGATTGATGACTAAGCTCATGGTAGTTGCACTATCCGCGGCAGCGATGATAATGCAATCCATAAAGAGGAATGACTCATGGAAGATCATATATGCCCCATGAAATCCATAGCTGGCCCGACATTGCCAACGATTACGCTGGCACCTTATTAATAGGCAACGGCGCAAGCATCGCCGTTAGCAATAGATTTAAATATAACTCTATACTCGAATTTGCTCGAAATAACAATCTAATGACCGCTAATATCGAGCAGCTATTTAATTATTTCAACACAAGTGACTTTGAATTAATCTTAAGAATTGTCTGGCAATCGACATATGTAAACAAGTGCCTAAACATAAGAGATAACGCAACAGAGGAGGCATATATAAATATTCGCAACCTCTTGATACAAGTGGTTAGAGCCATACATCCAGAATACTCCGACGTATCTGAAAACCTTCAGAAGCTGTATACATTCACAAAGCGCTTTGATCGAATCATATCCTTAAACTATGATTTAGTTCTGTACTGGGTAATGATGTACGGAAACTCCATTCAAGACGGACACAGATTTAAAGATTGCTTCCTAGGGGCGCACTTTGACTGTAACTGGAAAAGATTTGAAGAACCGTACTATGGCGAAAATCATTGCACTCTAGTTTTTTATCCGCATGGAAATCTATACCTCTCTAGAAATCTTCGCCAAAGTGAGTTAAAGCTCAACGCCGACAGAGGAGATCTCTTGCGGAGCATACTAGAGAGCTGGGAGACAGGTGACAGAGTTCCACTATTTGTCAGCGAGGGATTAAAAGAGCAAAAAATCAGCTCCATACAAGGAAGTCATTATTTGGAAACCGTCTACCGAGAGACTCTAACGGCGCCGACAGAAAGCATTGTTATTTACGGCTGGGGCTTTGGACTTCAAGATACACATATATTAGAGCGACTATTGAAGTCAAACCCTAATAGAATAGCAATTTCTGCAAACCGAGCCGACCAAGCATACTGCAATAGAGTTTCAGAGATGATTACAGCAGCATTCGGCAACGTCGAGGTACAGTTTTTTGATCGCTCCAGCCCAAACTGCTGGAATAATTAAATTTCAATCTTTATTTTAAACCAAAACCATGAGCAATAGTAAAGGGCGCTAAATGGCGCCCTTTGTCATGCAACGCTTTAGTTTATTGCAGCCAGGAGTTCACAGCTTCAACTCCATACTGTTCCCGCCAAGCCTTCAGTACTTTGTGATTACCGCCCTTTGTCTCGACGACTTCACCTGTGTTGGGATTCTTGTAGACCTTAAATTGGCGCTGACGGCGTTGCACCACAACGGCAGGGGTGGAGTGAGGGGAAGGGTCAAGGATGTTAATCACATCTCTCAAGCTCATCCCGTACTCAGCTAACAGTGCCCGCAGTTTTTCCTCGAACTGAATTTCTTTTTTCAGTTCAGCATCATTCTTCAGTGCATCCAGTTGCTGCAACTGTGCGGCAAGTTGAGCCTCAAGACGTTTGAATTCGACAAGCTTACTCATTTATCGCCCCCACGTTGACTTTATCTTCCATCTCATCAAAAGCTCTTTGTCGAGAAAAATAATCTTCCAGAGCCTTCTCAAGCTGCCTTGCAAAAACAATATTTTTCAGCCAAAAGACAAGCTTAACCACAGCCCGATACTGAAAGACCATTTCCCTTACTTTATAGGCAATCTTGCTGCGCCCATACCTCCCCCCAAGCAACCTTATCTGCTCAGAGCGAATCTCCATCTCAATAAATTCGAGATTAAAAATCTCCCCCCACCGCTCAACATCACCCTTTTCTCTTCCTAAGTGTACCTCTAAGCGATCAGAGGGCGTCATATACTGCGTATACCCATAAGAGCAATCAAGGCTGGAGCCATCATCACGTAAGGCTTCTAACAGCTTAACTCTAATTCCACGGTATGGAGTCTCAACAAACCCATCATCAAATCTTAGGTCACGAAAGGGCAAGCTAGCCAATGCCGTCTGTATTGGCTTTTCTGTCAAATCAAACAGAGTAACCACATCTTGATACTCCGTTTTCTCGGATTCGCCTTTTACTAACAGAACCACCTTTTTGAATACATAACCCTTTCGAGCCCTCACCCAAATCAATGGGTTAACTAGTTTTCTTTTATAGTAATAGCGCCGCCACAGCACCCTGTACTCAATTTCATCACCTAGCTCGCTAGGCTTCCAGATGAACATCTCCCTGTAACCACTGTATAGCGTTGAAAGACTGTAGGCCCTGTAGAAAAGGATTTTATCCAGAAACTCAATTAACCCACCGAAAATCTTCTTTAAAACTCCACCAATGCCTATAGAAAGATCCAAGCCATCCTCCCTCGAAGCACTTCATCGCATCCAAGCAAATTGCGATCTCACGCGAGAACATCAATCCGCTTGTCACCTTCCTTATTGCCCAGCAGACCTCATCCGCTGAGCCACGCTCTTTAGATAATCCACTAGGTCATCTATCTGTTGCGAGGAGGTAGCGATCGGGTACTCCCCATGTGAGGCACGAAGCACATCATGGTGATCTACCCAAAATAGGTTGTTTTTGATGTAATCGATATACTGCTTACGCGGCAACTCATGCATCGTCGGAATGTCGATGACATCAACGCCAATTTCTAGAGAAAATTCGGTTCTCATATCTACTCCATGCTAAACAGCGCTGCTTTTAGGTATCACCGACTTGTTCGCCTCGCATTGCTTTTTGATAGTCCTCGTTGGACAACCCTGGCCGAATAGCAGTAAAACCGTTTGAGCCGCAATCAATACTGAAGCCAAGATCTCTAACGATTTCGTAAGGAACATCGGACTCCTCACTGATTTCCATCCAGTGATAGGACCGAATAGGCTCCCGCTGAGCCTGGATAAGGCGATTGGCTGCTTGTTCGATACGAGAAGCATAGCGGTTCGTTTCCGCTGCCTTTGCTTGCCTCTTAGCGTTCGCCCCGCGGTAATTATCTCGATGCACATGAACAGGATACGTAACCAACTCTTACTCCTTGAGCTTTGAGGACTATAGCCGAACACAGCCCGGCAAGATAACGTGCCGGGCTGCTAGTACCTCAGCGTGCCGACCAGTAGGTGTTGCCCTCGGGAATGACCCCTGGCGTCCGCCCGTAACGTTCAGCCACGATGACTGCAAGAGCAGGATACATAGTCTCCAGGTGGGGAACCATCATGGCCACGTATTCTTCAAACGACGGGTGCCTAGGCCAGTAACCGTCCGAAACCGCATCGTGAAATGACCTGTCGAACCAGCCACGAGTGATCATGAGAAGACCCGCAACGCGGTCTTCGACTTGTTCTGCATGGTTCGCTTGCTGGTAGCCGTCTTTCTTCATCCGTTCGCGCTCAACGTAGGTTCCAGGCCGATAACCCAACCTTTCATGCACCTCCATGAAGCGCTCATGCAGGTCGCGATGAGTTTTCAGATCTGGCTTATGATCCGCCGCGAAACGGAAGTCGCAGTACCGACAATGGCTGACGCCGTTCAATTCTGGAGTATCAACGTACCGGTTGATCAGCTCTTCGAACTGACGGTTAAGCTCGTGGTAGTTACGTACACCTGTAAGCTCTGCAGCTGCGATGTCGAGACGCTTCGCATGCGGCAGATCAGGGTGTGAGGCCTTGAGTTTTTTTGCGTGACGCTTGACGTTCTGGATGTCAGCGAAGGTGAGGGCGTGCTGCATACATCAGCCTCCAAAGGCTGGACCTGGTGTCCACTACGAGATCCCAATACAGGGCGGTTTGGTACAGTCACGGTAGTGCGTTGGCTTTGCCTTTGTGGACGGCGGGCACCTACCAGGCGCCTGGCAATACGATAGAGAGATGGTTCAGCTAGGGCAAGAGGAATCCTTGCCGTGGTATATACGGCCAGTATTTCAGCATTGCAGCCTCTCCTCGATCTCGTACCTAGCTAACAGCGCGGCCATCACCTCAAGGTGCTCGTCGTACTCCTGCAGTAGCACAGGATCTGCAGCGAGTTCGGACAGGTAGTCCGGCCCGAACTCGCCAGCAAGCGCCCCTCTCAGCATCCAGTCCTGGAACAAGGGACGAAGCACCTTCCCGGCCAACCCCGACTTTCCGTCCGGCCAGTAAAAGCGATGATCTGTAGTCGCGACGAAAGCGCATCGTTTCGCCCACTTCACGTAGTCGACTTCCCAGAAGATGCCGATCGCGTCCAGATGAATCGCAAACCACTGCGATCCGCTGGGCGCTTTCGATGGCCATGCTTTCCAGGCTTGCGGGTAGGCATTGCCGACCAGACCGGCGAACGCGGCTCCCGGGTAGTACGACATTCGATCTTGGCCGATCTGCAGGACGGGTACAGTTCGTTCGATGTGATCGAGGAGCAGATCGGCGAGGTGAGGTTTCATCATCGTTTGGATGCTACCGGGCCACCCTGCCCCGCTCAATTCCCGGCGGGATCAAAAATTCTCGATAAAATACATTATCGTTATAAATCTTCAGCTGCTCGGGGAGAACTCCAATGACATGGCGCGTGACCGTTGAAAAGGATGATGAAGGGAATCCAGTGGTGCCATTGCCCGATGAAGCCCTCGAATACCTGGGGGTCGGGATAGGCGACACACTGTATCTGTGGGAGGAGCACGTAGGCACTGAGCCCTGCCTCATTCTCTCGAAAACGCCTCAGGCACCTGGGCCGCTCGAACCGGCAGACTTGCCAGAACAGTCGTCGTGATCGCCAATGAGGTGGGGATCCAATCAATGAGGTGTTCCCCATGTTCTACGACGAAGACGACACTTGCCCGCTCTGCGGCCTGCCCTATCAGCCGGCGGAGTGGTACGCCGACCTGAGCGGCATCGGCGATGACTTGCCAAACCTGGTGGCCATCCAAGATGACGAAGAGCTGTGCCGTTGCACGGCCGAGGATGATGATGACTGATCTGATCGCGAAGCCAGCCGGAGGCCTGCAGGTCACCGGCGAGCGCCGGCTCACTGCTGCTGAGTTCCAGGGCCTGGCCGAGGTGCCGGCCGCGGCCGAGTGGTTCGCCAACCTGGATAACCCGCGCACACGTCGCGCCTACCAGGGCGACATCGAGGACTTCAGCGCCTTCATCGGCATCACCAGCCCGGACCAGTTCCGGGCTGTAACCCGGGCGCATGTGCTGGCATGGCGTCGCCAGCTCGAAAAGCGCGGCCTGGCCGGGGCGACGATCAGGCGAAAGCTCGCCGCGCTGGCCAGCCTGTTTGATCACCTTCTCGATGCGAACGCCGTCGCAGGCGGCAACCCAGTGCACGGCGTGAAGCGGCCGAGGATCGAAAGCAGCGAAGGCAAGACGCCGGCGCTTGGTGATCACCAGGCGAAAGCGCTGCTTGACGCGCCTGATCCGGCGACGATCAAGGGCCTGCGCGATCGTGCGATCTTGGCCGTGTTGCTTTACCACGGCCTACGGCGCGAGGAGGCGGCGCGCCTGGTCGTCCAGGACATCCTGGAGCGCCGAGGAATCAAGCATCTGCGTGTGCACGGCAAGGGCGGGAAGCTGCGCTATCTGCCGCTGCATCCGGTCGCCCTGGAGAGAATCCATGCGTACCTGGAGGCCTCTGGTCATAACCAGGAAGAGGCTACAGCACCGCTGTTCGTACCGCTGCGCGGGCGGAAAACTGGAGCCGGGGTGTCAGCCGAGGGGATTTACAGCCTGGTGGGCGGTTACGCCCGGGCTGCCGGCATCGAGGTCGCCGGCCTGGGCGTTCATGGCCTGAGGGCCACGGCTGCGACCAATGCCCTGGAGCATGAGGCCGATATCGCCAAGGTTCAGCAGTGGTTGGGACACGCAAACATCAGCACGACGCGGATATATGATCGCCGCGCCTCAAGGCCTGAAGACTCACCAACATATAAAGTCCGGTATTAAACCAAACGCTCTCAAAGCCCCTTTCCCAGGGGCTTTTTTCTATGCAGCAAAAATATTTTCAAACGTGCGTTTTAATACCTCGGTAAAAGCTACCAAAGTTATTCTTTTGAGATTGCGTTAATAAAATAGGCGATTTGTCGAGTGTTTACGCATGGTTGATAATTCAACCATGTAATGAGGACAAATCATGGCAACAGAAAAACCAGAATCTGAGATCCTTCTCGATAGCATCGAGAGGAAAACTCGCCGACTACGAAAGCTCCCTAAAGATATAGTCAACGCATCAAAGATTTTCGATCTTGTAAGCGAAGACATTGAGAAGCTTTCAGATCACGGATACAGCTACAGAAACTCACTTTCTTATATAAACAGATTGTTCTCTGAACGATTTGAAAGAACGAGCCTCGCCACAATGTGGAGCCGCTATAGGAGCAAGCACAATGCTTAAGCAATACATCTCTTGCATTAAAATTAGCCTTAAGCGTGAACACTTCGTAAAAATGGAAATGGCGGTAATTCTATTCTGCCTGCTAACAATTCTTTTAGGACCACCTCCAGCACCACGCTTAAATGAACTGCTTGAGAGTCAAGCCTCAACGCACCGGCAAGGCATTCGTCAAAAACAGGTTGTATTTGAACAAATACCTCCGCCTGAACTGCCTTACTTCGTGAAGGAGTAGTTGCCATGAATCCCTCCTTTTCGACATTGGTTGTAGTTTGGCTATTAGGCACCTGGTACGCGAATTTCCCGCCAGAGATCACAAGCCAGGCAACTGAGCTAACTCCTATTATAATTTTTGCAAGCTACTTCTCTCTTGTCGGGCTTGCAGGGTTTGGCATTCTTTCTTCTTGGGCAATGTTCCTTGGGATATTTCGGCTACGCCAGAATGGTAATTTCTTCGGTTCACGCGATGGAAATGAAGCCTTCTTCTATCCTCTCAGAATTGTTTTTGCACTTTGCATGTGCGCTCCAGTTATCCCAGCAGGGGCAACAAGTGGAACACAAGTAATTCTAACCCCCGGGCACCAATTGATAGCCAGCATAACCATAACCGGCAGCGAATGGGGAGATGATGCAGCTGTTACTAGCAACAGGTTAATGGGTGACTATATACATAGCGCCAACCCTGACTACTCAAATCCTGTCAAAGAGCGTGAAGCAAAAAATCTTATCAGGAATTGGCTCGACCTCGCATCGTCTGCTAGTGGATATCACACCAACAAAAACCCTCACGACATTCTACGAGATATGTCGTCTACGGAAATCGCAGAATTACTGATTGAAGGCCAGTGGCGTAGACAGTATACGTCCCCAAGTGATGCTGGCTATTTTGGCCCTAAATCAGCTACGCATCCCCATATATCAATGATTCTGGATTACACAAGAGTTCCGCTAATCCCACCAACGGACGAAATTGCTGCACGTATTAGTTACTCCTCTTCTGAAATGGACCACGAAACTGCGGGTGAAACAAGCACCGACTATGAGCTCAACTCTGAGAACATTTTGTGCCAGTTCGCTGGATCTGATTCTTTCGTTTGTCCAGAGGCTATAAATCAGCTAAGAGCCGTCAACGACAAGGCAATATCTGTTGGATTGGCAGCGGCCCAAAGAGACCTTTGGAAAAGGCTATACACCACTGCCTACAACACGCACAGCACAATATTTACGAACAACACAGAGCAAGCAGCTAAGCTTTCGGAGGACACTGAAAGCTATTTGAACGCTGAAACTAAATGGTACTCAGCAGTAGCAACACGCCTTATTAAAAACTACCTTGTTGAAACCCAAAAAAAGGCAACAGAGGACTATTACTCCAGTATGGAAAGTTGGGGCTGGATGACAATCGGAACCTTTGCCATGCGTGTCTCCAATGATTTTTCCCGCGCACAATCATATGGTAGCGGTGCGACATCTAAACTGTATCCGACAACAGCGCTATCTTCATTGACCAGTGCTGATGACATAACAAAACTTGGACAAACCACTTTGGAGCGTACTTCAGACGGCAAGATTCAAGGCATTGATCTCTATGAAGCATTAGGACTACCAATACTTAAAACCGATCCATCCAGAGCCAATCTACATACAATCGCTGCCTTTGGCCGTGAGCTTGCTGGCACAGGCATTATGTTTATATCCGGTTCTGGTCTGGCAAAGCTTTTTGGTAAAGATGGAAAAACAACTACCATTCTTGCAGTAATTGGTGGACTTCTTTTGCTGGCGGGCGCATTTCTTGGGTACATACTGCCAGTTGTATTTGCTATTTTTGGCCTTATGGGTGTTATCAGTTGGCTTACCTTCGTTGCCTCTGCGTTCTTTGGCGTTACCCTCTGGGGGGCTGCCTTCGCAGCTCCTAAAGGGGACGAACACACGTCGCAGATGGCCGCTAAAGGTTGGAATACACTGATTTTTTTGGGCTTCTATCCTGCTCTAGCAGTTGGCGGCCTCGCTGCCGCCGTGACTATTACAAGTATTGCGCTACCTCTTGTTAACGTCACGTTAGGTGGGGTGTGGGGAGCAATGACAGGATCCGCTGACCTCACTCAACCGTTCGATGCTCTTGCCGGTTATCTTATCGGCGCTGTCGTCATGGTTCTGGTGAACTCCATGCTGTTCTGGTCCGCCTGCATCACCTCTGCTCAACTAATCACCAATTTCCCTAGAACTGTTCTGAACATGGTTTCCTTTTCTGAGCCGGGTCTCAATCCGTATGAAAATACCGCTCCTGGGATAATGGGCAACGTCAGCTCAATGGTCCGGGCTCCTTTGTCGATGGCTACCACGGCGCTCACCAGACGCCTAGTAGGCGGTAATCCTAGGGCTCCTGAAGGGGGTGGACAGTAAATAAAAAGGCGGCCCTAGGGTCGCCTTTTTCATTGTCTTAAGAGGGTCACAGGTATTTTCTGAAAAGAGTTGGTATCTCTGCATATATGAACTCTTTCACACTGCTATTGAGGTTTTCACCAGGCTGAACCCTGTACCCATTTTCACGGGTATATTCAACATGGACGCCATCATATTGGCAGGGATTCAGATTGCCCGGCAAAGTTTGGATCGCACTCCGACTTGCGTAGTCAACCTGGATACCATCAATAAACACTCTAGTAACACAGGCATGGTTCCCACTGCTCTCTTTGACGACCTGAAGATGATACTTGTCACCGCGAAGGTTTTTCAGTGGAGGAACCTTCTTGTTGAAATAATCCGAAGCCTCAGCATTCCAATAGTCAGGCCTTACTTCTGGGCTTTTATCACACCCGCTTACAGTTACCGCTAGAGCAATGGCTAAGCCGAGTACGCTGATTGCAGTCTTCATTACACTGTTCCCCTACTCTCTATATTCAGTCTGATAGCCAGTGCATCCATCCGGCCGATCATTCCATCACCTTCGAGGTCAGCAACGCGAAATAGGCCAGAATTGTCAGCCATACGGCCCAGTTCTGAGCGTGACTGATCGATAGCATTTCGCTGTGTGCCGCCCATCCAACAACAACCATCGCGACAGGCCAGGTCAGGGCTGCGATGCAGCAAATGAATACCAGGAAGAACATCACCAGGCCGGCAATCCAACGAAAGAACCGAGGCGCAACCTCACCAGGAAAGGCCAGGCAGGCCTCCAGGCCGGCGACCAGGAAGCGCACGGGGTTGCGGGCGATCCGGCGAGCTGCGGAGAAACCAGGCCATACCAGGTTAAGCACGTTCATCAGCGATCTCCTCAGCCAGATCCTGCTGCGCTGCACGCCAGTCACGGATCAACTGCTTCAGTTCGTCGGCGCCGGCGCGGAGCTTCGCGCCAGTACCGGGGACCAAAGCGACCCGGCCGGAGTCGGCTAGGACGCAGTATTCTTCTGCCCGTAGGCGCAGCTCCTCGATCTCCTCCCGGCTGGCGGTCGCAGACTCGATCATCAGCGCCGCCTGTTCCAGGATCTCGCCCTGCTGCAGTAGCAGGGCGGTATCGAGGCCTGGCAGGGGTGCCAGGCGCAGGGTCATCACTTGGCCCCCTGTTCCAGGGCCACAGGCTGGATCGGAGCTTTCAGGCGGATCTCAACACGACGGTTCTGTGCCCTCCCCTCCTCGCTCGAATTGCTGGCGATCGGCTGAGACGGACCGGCTCCGTAGACCTGGATGCGGTTCTTTTCGATGCCCTGGCCGATGAGATGCTTGCCGACACTGATTGCGCGCTTCTGGCTCAGCTCGATGTTGCTGGCGTTGGAGCCCACGCTATCGGTGTGGCCGGTGACCTCGATGTTGTTGTCGCCGTACTGGCGGAAGCTGCCGGCCAGCTTGTCGAGGTTGAATTGAGCTGCTGGGCTGAGCTCAGTCGAACCAGTGTTGAAAGTGATCGCGCCAGGCATCACCAGCTTGATGTCGTCGCCCTGGCGTTGCACTTCGATCCCGGTGCCTGCGGTCGCCTTGCGCAATTCAGCTTCCTGTCGGTCGGCGTAAGCGCCATAGCCAGCGCCTGCCAGGCCACCGATACCTGCGCCGATCAACGCACCCTTGCCACGGTTGTCCTGGTTGATGAGCGCGCCTGCAGCTGCGCCGGCCAGGGTGCCGATGCTGCCCCAAGTCAAAGTTTGATTGCGACTACCGTCCTGATCGGTCGGGCCAATGCCAGCGCAGCCAGCGAGAGAGAGGATGCTGAGGATCAGCGATGCGGTGATGAGTTTTTTCATGTGTCGAGTCCTTTACTGCGACAGGTTGATTGAAGTTGCACGCGATTGCATGCGAAGCCGATTGAACGGCGGATCAACTTGAGGTCACAGCGAGCACTCGACAGAGCATTTCTTTTAATTGCCTAGCCTCCCCTGTCGCTGATCCTGGGAGGTTCGGTATATAGCAACCGCTCAAACAAAAAAAATCTTAACTTAATTATAATCCTCAAAACTCAATATACAAGCACCACAAACAAAAAATCGATGACTTTTACACACTAAAAAAGTACCATTTAATTAACCTTTGAAACGCTAGCCTTCGTAGAGTTTATCTAATGAAAAAATTTGAACGAGATAACTCTCTTGATCTAATCAAGTGGATCGCATTGATCACCATGATCATCGATCACTCCTGGTATATCCTGCCTGTTGAGTTACAAGAGACATTCCGCTGGATGCGCACCATCGGACGCCTCGCGTTCCCTCTCTTCTGCCTCGCAATCGCGGCGAATGTTTATCGGCAGCCGATAGGATATTCAGGCGGATTGAAATATCTCGGCGGAATGCTTTTATTTGCACTGATTAGCCAGCAACCTTATTCGAGATTTTTCGAGAGCAATTATTTAAATATCCTCTTCACCTTGGGCCTTGGTCTTGTCATCACTCAGGCGATACATCACCGAACGCCCTTACTGATCACTGCAGGGGTCGTAGCCCTGGCCGTCGCCACAGCTTATCGACCGATTCTGAGCTACGGCCTTGCTGGCGTACTTCTGCCAGCCGTTCTGCTGGCCGCTCTCCAGGCGCGCGTCATTGAAACCAGGATCGTCACTTGGTCGACTGCAGCTCTGATCGCGGTTCTCGCGAACACCGGCGCCGGAATCATGCTATTGCCCGATCTGCCTGCCAGGGCGCTGGCCAGTATCTCTGCAGCTGCCCTGGCGCCGCTGCTCGGCCTGGCACTACTGCAATTCCGCGTGCGGTCGATCAGGCCGGTCAGCACCTGGATGTACCCGCTTTATCCGATTCATATGCTGCTGTTCAGCTCCCTGTCGCTCGCCTGGATCTGAAGCGGCGAAGCCGCCACACAGCTCCCAACCACTCCCTTTCCCTTCTGGGGCTCTAAAGCGCCGTAAGGCGCTTAGTTGGGCAGGTATATCTGAATCCAATCTGTGCGCAGTAACCCCGACACCGAAAATCCTGAATCTCTGATGTTAAATACAATTTTAGAAACATGTTAGGGGCCCTACCTCATCGCTGGAGCCCGCGTGAAGACTGGTCTTCATCGTGTGTGCGCGCGCAGTAACCCCGATAATCCGCGCAGTAACCCCGAAGCAACGCGCAGCTACCCCGATGAGAGCTGCGCAGCTACCCCGACGCCTGTGGATAACTCATAGCCTCCTGCTTCTGACGTGAGGAATACGCGTCCATCGAACGATATCGCCTCCGATTGACCAATCTCTGATAACTCCCTCATTTTCTAATTCGTTAAGCGCACTCGGTAATGCCCGGCAATTGAAGTCGCGTGCGCGTCCTCGCGAACCGCTCCACACTCTGAGTTTGTCACAACCTATTCCGTGCCCCCCAACTTTATGTCCCGCAATATAATTTTGGAGATATTTTGCCAGAGGGCTTTTTAATCTCATCCGAACATCCATATCAATGAAAGCGAGATACTCATTTGCAAATATCGAAACAATCTCCGCATCCATCTCTATGGAGTACTGCCCACTCACGCCCCATCTTAATTTATCTATCAACCTAAAGCTTTCACCCCCCATTTGGCCTTGAACAAATATGGTGGCACTTGTAAGTCGCTCCATTGACTCATGAAGACGTCGATAACTCTCTGAAGAAAGATCGCTCCCACGACCAATTGCACGCAAGAATGATGATCGCTCGAAATATACCCTTTCGCCTGGGAAAGCACCTTGGGCCAACTGAATCGCATGCAAAAAAACATCATTGTCATACATATCTAACTCCTCGCCTGACATTCTTACTAAGCAATCAGACCGCCCCTCAAGAACTTGATTCTTTAAAGTTCTCCGCTCTCCTTTCTTGAGATTTGAAAACAAACTAGTCCTAGTCCACTGCGTCGGCATCGCTGATGCCATGACAGGTAGAAAGGGAAACTGATATTGAGAAGGAGCGGCCTCGCTGGTTTGGCGTCCAACTTCGGCTTGCATGGCATTTTTAGAATTTTCTCGTTCAGCAGCTTCTTGCAATCGCCTATGCAAAACTGCATGAACTCTTGAAGAGGTGCCGTGCGCAGCGTCTTCCCCCTGCCAAGGCTCATGCATACTGAGCCCCCCGATCCGCCAGCCTATTGCGAGCCAGCGTTTCGGACTTCCGCGGTCGCCCCGGCTTCCGCTTTTCGGGACTAAGAACAGGGTCATTGAGCCGGACGACGTGTTGCTGAAGCCATCGATCAACATCCTCTCGACGCCACAGCAGCCGGCCCGCCCCAGGAATGCGGCAGACAGGAGGTAACTTGTAGGGGTGCTTTGAGTGCTGATTTTTGATGGTGCCGGCCGACCGGCCTAAGATTTTGGCGAGATCATCGACTGTGAGAAGTTTTTCGAGAGACATAACTCATCCTCCCCCGATCCATGCATTGCAGGATCAGGTTTGGATGGGTGCGCGGCAGCGCCGGCGATTGCCAATTAGAACTGCTGGTTCAGCTCTAGAATGGGAACCGTGCCCGACGCGGGGTTTTGCCCTCAGCTGCTCCCGCTCTCCTCCATGTCTCACTAATTGGGTTCCGGCCCCATCAAAGCCGGTAGCTCGACATCATCAGGCGATAGCCTCGTTCGAGGCATCCTTTCTTCCGTAGCAGGTACTTCCGCTTTTCCCTACTACAGTGCTGAACCGAGGAACCCTGCTAACTCGTTTAGCTACACCAGCCACTACCAGGTGGCAGATGCCGAGCCAGGGCATTTTTCGTACCTCGCCAGCGCGATCTAGGACAGAGTAATCATCGGCGGTAATTCTCGCAACCGTCGCGGCACAATCTTGTCACACTGAGCGTGTGATTTCAGATGACTCATCGTGAACATGGATTATTGGTTAACAGCCTTAGACCCTTGATTTACAAGGCTTACACACCTGAAAGCCAGGTCTCACATCGTTCGTAAAATTGTCTTTATTTGCAGTTGCACTGCAAAGGCCCGACGGGAAAGGTTTCGCGGATCAGCGCGGGGGATGTCGACATGCAAGACTCCGATCACGGTCGGCGCGGCAAGCGCGCCATGGATTTCTATGAAACGCCAAGCATGGCACATCCGCCTGGTGCCGAGGACCGTCGGCGTCGGCTCAGGGCGCTTCGCGGTAGTCGCTGGGCAGCTTGCCGGTCCACTTGCGGAACGCCCGGCGGAAGTTCGACGAGTCGTTGAAGCCGAGCAACAGGGCAATCTCGTACAGCGGTAGCTGGGTGGTGGTCAGGTATTGCAGAGCCAGGCGCTTGCGCACATCGTCGAGGACCTGCTGGTAGGTGGTGCCCAGCGACGACAGGTGCCGGCGCAGGCTGCGCCCGCTGGTGTGCAGTTCGCGGGCGGCCTGTTCGAGATCGGGGAAGTCGCCGGGACGCGCCAGCAGCAGGCGGCGCACACGGGTCAGCAGGCCTTCCTGGACGTCCAGGGTGGCCAGCAGCGCCTCGCACTGCTGCTCGCACATCTGCACCGTGGCCGGGTTGGCCAGCGCCATCGGTCGTTCCAGGTACTCGCTGGGCATGCTCAGCCAGTGCCAGGGCTGCTCGAACTCCGCGGCCACCCCGAACACCTCGGCGTAGCGCCGGGCATGGGCCGGCGGCGGATAGGCGAAGCCGACCCGCACGTCCTGCAACGGCTCGCCGACCAGGAAGCAGGCGATGGAATACAGCGTCGCCATCAGGCCCTCGGCGGCGAACACCGAAGCGGCGCCCAGCGGCATCGACTCCACCGCGCGCAACTCGGCGCGGCCGTCATCGAGCACCAGTTCCAGTTCGTAGGCCAGGCCGAGCACCCGGTAGTACTTGAGGGCGAACTGGATGGCCTTGCCCAGGTTGGCGCTGGACAGCACCGCGTAGCCGAGGATGCCGTGGGCGGAGACGTTCAGGCGCTGGCCGAGCACCAGCCCCAGCGCCGGCTCGCCGCACAGGGCCTGGGCGCTGTAGGTGAGCTGGTTGAAGTCGAGGAAGGACAGGCGGCCGTTCGGGCTGTCCAGCACCTCGGGACGCACCCGCGCAGCGTCGAACAGCGCCTGGCGGGATACGCCGTACTCCGCGACAAGATCGAGTAGTGCCTCGGCATAGGCCACCGGCACCAGTTCGGCGGTGAAATTGAGCGGTTGTTTCATGGCTGTTTATTGTTCTGACCGCTGGCCGGATATGACCGGAAAGTTGGCAGAAGATAACCTTGTGAGGCTATCCCCCGCAAGCGATAGTCGATCCCATGGTCCTTCACCATCACAGGGAGCCGCTATGGCCAGCACCACCCCCGAAGGTCTGGAGATCCGCCCGCGTCATCTGGACTTCGACCTGCCCGATCCGATGCCGCGCCACTGGCACAGCGGCGACGCTTTCAAGACCCACATGTTCAACGCCATGTCGGTGCTGTTCCCCGATGGCGAGCGCTTCTTCATCGACTCCGTGCGCCACTACCGCGAGCGGGTCGAGGACCCGGCGCTGAAGCAACAGATCCGTGGCTTCATCGGCCAGGAAGGCCACCACAGCCGCGAGCACCTGGTCTACAGCGACCGCCTGCGCGCCCTCGGCTACGACATCGACCGCCTGGAAGGCGGCGCCAAACGGCGCATCCGCTTCGCCCAGCAGAAACTGCACCCGTCGCGGCAACTGGCGGCCACCGCGGCCCTGGAGCACCTCACCGCGATCATGGCCGACGGCCTGCTGAGCAACCCCAGGTGGCTGGAAGGCGCCGACCCGACCATGGCCCGCCTGTGGCGTTGGCACGCACTGGAGGAAACCGAGCACAAGGCGGTGGCCTACGACGTGTTCATGCTGGTCAACGGCAAGGCCAGGCTGCGCCGCCGGGCGATGGTCCAGGGCACCTTCTTCTTCGCCCTCGACACCACCAAAGGCCTGGTCCACATGCTCAAGCGCGACGGCCTGCTGTGGAACTTCAAGGTCTGGCGCGACGGCATCAAGTGGCTGTGGGGCAAGGACGGCGTGTTCCGCTCGCTGGTGGGCGTGTACCTGGACTTCTACAAGAAGGACTTCCACCCCTGGCAGCACAATAACCTGCACCTCATCGAGCAGTACCGCGACCAGTTCGAACCGGAACCGAAGGCCGCCTGACCCTCCTCGCCGCCCCTCCGCGCCGCGAGAGGGGCTTGCATCGCTTCCCTGCCCTGCCTGGTATTTCGGCCTTTCGTCCATGCATTAAAAAGCCCGCGACTGACCAGCGCGGGCTTCTTCATGACGGCCTGGGATCAGGCCATCAGGAAGCGCAGTGCATCCGCCGCGGTCTGCTCGGGAATCTCCTCCATGGGGATATGCCCGACGCCCGGATAGGTCTTCACCTGGATCCCCGGCAGGTCGCGTTGCCACAGCGGTACGTGCTTCGGCGAGATCCAGCGGTCGCGTTCGCCCCACATCAGCAGGGTCGGCGCGACGATCCGGGCGATGCGTTCGCCGGAGGTGCCGAGTTCCTCGCGGTTGACCTTCAGCAACACGCGGAAGATCTCCATCATGCCCTTGCGGTTGCCCGGGCGGCGGCTCAGGTCGTAGTAGCGGTCGACCACCCCCGGCTTGATCCGCCCCGGCTCGCCATAGACTTCCTTGATGCCCTGGGCGATCAGCGCTCGCGGCATCCACAGCGGCATCGCCAGGGTCGAGCCGGGCAGCGCCGCCGAGGCGATCATCCACGGCACCTTGCGCATCTGGTAACCGGCCGGGTCGATCAGCACCAACCGTTCCACCCGCTGCGGCTGCGCCAGGGCGAAGTTCCAGGCGATATAGCCGCCCAGGGAGTTGCCGGCGATCGAGGCCTTGTCGATCTTGAGGAAATCGAGCAACTGGCCGAGGATCGCCACCATGCGCTCGCCGGAGTAGCGGCTGTCACGCCCCGGCCCGGTCAGGCCGAAGCCCGGCACGTCGAAGCGTACGATGCGGAAGTACGGCGACATCGCCTTCACCCAGTCGTCCCAGGTGTGCAGCGAGGCGACCACGCCGTGGATCATCACCAGCACCGGCTTGTCGCGGCTGCCCTCGTCGCGGTAGTGCAGCGGGAAACCGTCCAACTCGATGAAGCGCGAGCCGCTGGACGGTGCGGCGTAGCGCTCGCGCAACGACTCCAGCGAGAGGGAGCCGAAGCCCAGGCGGGCGAATCCGACCGCCAGCGGCGGTTGCAGCAGATAGGGTGTCGCGGACATGGACGCACGTCTCCCGTCTTGTTGTTATGACAGGGCATCAGAGCATGGCCACGGCGGGCTGCGAGCCCAACCTAGGTTCTGTAGGCGCGAGCGGCGATTGCCCGGCTGTTACCCTTGCAGTCTCATCGGAGCCTGGGTGCTGGGACAGAGCGTACCCACCAGCAGGTCGCCGAGCACCCGCTTGACCCGCGGCAGCTCCAGCGGGTCGCTGGCATTGAGCAGCTCCAGCGAAGCCGCCTCCATCGCCCAGATCAGCACCCGGTAGGTCAGCGCATCGTGGGCCGCGCCCTGGGCGCCCAGGCGCTCGGCCCACAGCTCGATAATCTTCAGGTGCGCGCGCTGCCGGTGCGCCGCCAGCGGCGAGCCGGCATGCAGGGCCTCCTCCTGCATCATGCGGATGATCGGACCGACCGCCAGGTGGTAGTCGAAGAACAGCGAGACCATCGCCCGCAGCCAGTCCTCGTCGCTGCCGGCCTCGCTGCGCAGCCCGCCGAAGCGCGCCAGCAGCAATTGCACGGCGCTGTGGTAGATGCTTTCCAGCACCTCCAGCTTGCCGGCGAAATACTTGTAGAAAGTCCGCCGCGAGACCCGCGCCGCCTCCAGCAGGTCGTTGACCGTGGTCTCGGCGACTCCCTTGCGGGTGAACACCGGGATCGCCGCGAGCTGGATGTTGGTCCGTTGCAGATGCCCCACCAGCGGCCCCTCGCCCTGCGCCGCCTGGCGCGCCAGCGCGCCGTAGCCGCCGAGGTCCTCGAATACCGCCTGCAAGCCGTCCCACTGCGCCGTTGCCATCCCGTCCGCCCCAATCGAAGCGCGGGGTGACGGCGGCCCCGGCCATCGCTAACCTAGGCCGATCCACGCGCCCCGCAAGGAAAGTCCGTGCCGACCCTATCACGCCGCCTGCTCTGGCCGCTGGCCATCCTTTTACTGGTTCTCGGCCGCCCGCTCGCGGCCGCCGACCTCTACTACCTCGGCCAGCGCATCCCGGACATCCAGAAACCCTGGGACAGCCACGACTACCAGGTGTTGATCGACGCCCTGAAGAAGATCGAGGAAACCCAGAAGAACGCCCTGCCGCGACGCAGCGGCGAATTCACCGGGCCGCTCTACCTGCGCATGGTCAGCGAGGAAAACTTCCGCCCGCAGCTGAACATCTACAGCCCCCTGGAGATCCGCCAGAACGAGGCCCGCGAAGTGCTGTTCAAGCTCAAGGAGCTGATGCGCCTGTACTTCGACTTCCGCGCCGCCAAGCAGCCCTACGGCGCCGAGGCGCTGGGCCTGATGAGCTACTCGCTGCGCGAGCAGTCGATCCTGTTCACCCTCACCGTCGAATTCTGGATGACCCTGTCCCAGGCCGAACAGCGCAACCCCGCGCGCCTGCAGGGCATGCAGGAAACCAAGGCGGCCGCGGCGATGCTCACCGGCAGCGCCCTCGACTACCTCGGCCTCACCGCCCAGTTCGAGCGCCAGGACCTGGTGCTCTACTCCGCCGAACTGGCCAAGGAAATGCCCGAGCTGTTCATCCACCTGCCCTCCCCGGTGCGCACCCAGTTGCTGGAACGCATCGCCGCTTTCGCCAAGGACCACCCTTACCCCGAGGTCCGCGACAACATGCGCGACCTGCAACCGGTGTTGCAGGCGATCCAGGCCGACGTGGAAAAACAGCTGGCGCCCGGGCGGAACGCCAAGGCACCGGACAAACCCCTGGACCTGAGCCCACCTCCGGAGGGGAAACCCAGCGGCGTCAAAGGTTTATGAGCGGCGGATTGGACTCTCGCAGCCCTTTGCCGTAGACTGGTCGTCGACCTGTCAAGGTTTTGGGGCCGATTAGGATTCGACGCCGGTAACAAAACTTGAGGGGCATGCCGAGCTGGTAGCAGAACTCGTAAATTCGCTGCTGCAAACTTATAGTTGCCAACGACGACAACTACGCTCTAGCTGCTTAATGCGGCTAGCAGTCGCTAGGGGATGCCTGTAAACCCGAAACGACTGTCAGATAGAACAGGATCGCCGCCAAGTTCGCTGTAGACGTAACGGCTAAAACTCATACAGCTCGCTCCAAGCACCCTGCCACTCGGGCGGCGCGGAGTTAACTCAGTAGAGCTGGCTAAGCATGTAGAACCGATAGCGGAGAGCTGGCGGACGGGGGTTCAAATCCCCCCGGCTCCACCAATCAAATCGTTAAGTCTTTGATTTTTAAGACTTAACTGATCAAGGGGTTCAAACCGAGTCTGGAAATTTCTCGCAAATTTCCAATTACGACGAGGTTGAACCCCATGATCCATCTCTCTCATTACCTGTACCGCGACCACGCAGATCGCCTGACCTTCCGGCTGATCCTGCCCAGCCTCCTGCAACAACGTTTTCCTTCCGTGGGCCGCGAAATTCGCTGGTCGCTCGACGGTGTCCCGCTGGACGACGCTCGGGAGCTGGCCCTGAATCTCGCTCGGCGCATTCGCGATTTGCGCTTCCGTCTGGGCGACATCAAGACCGCCGAAGGCCTGCAGCAGGAACTCCAGCGGATTCAAGGCTCGATTCCGCCGCTGAGCCGTCAGAGTGCCCCCAGCCCGGCCGCGCGCCCCCACAGTTCGCAGGTCGCCTGCCCGGTTCAGGACCTCAGCCTCAGTGTCGGTCGTCAACGCTTCGAACAACTGCGCCTGACGCCGACCTTCCTGTTGCGAGACCAGCAGCAGCTCACCTTGCAGGCACCCTTGCCGGAGCTGCTCGGGGCCGCCTATCCATTGATGCTGAAGACCCAGGTGTTCGACCTGCACACCCTGAATCCCCAGGAAGGCGAGCAGCGTGCCGCTTTCATCCTGCAAGGCCTGGCGGAGCTGAGCGAGCGACTTCAACATTGCCTGGATCGCGGTGAATGGCTGCCCCTCTACCAGGCCAGCTTCCATCTCGAGGCCCTGCGTCGCTACCTGCTTCCGGAACACGGCCTGCACTTTCACCATGACCCGCGCTGGCTGCCACTGCGCCCACAGGATTTGCGCGAGCGCGACCACGAGTACCTACGCCGTCTAGACGCCCCGGCCGGTTCCGACACACCGAGCCATCGGTTGCATCCAGCGACCGGCGGCGCACATCGGCTGGACATCAGCACGCCTCAACTGCTGCGCGAGCACTACCCCCAACTGCCGGATCAGTTGACCCTCGACCTGCACACACAGGATCTACACGAGGCTGTGCTGAAGGCGGGCTTTGTGCTGGAGCGCTTCGACTGGCTGACCGATCTGGTGAGGCAGGGCCAGCACTTTGGCGGAGGCATTCCAAGCCTGCACGAATTGCGTCTGCACGTGGAGGCAATTCGGGGCCGCTTGCGCACCGATGACGACCATCCCCAGCCTCCGCGCCCCACGCAACCCGACGCTGCCGCCTCAACGCGAGACGCCAGTTGGACCTTGCCCAGCGCGCACGCCGATACGGTGCCAGCCAATCCCCTCGGCGCATTGTTCGCCAATGGCTTCCAGCCCCGCAGCGAACAGCGCACTGAGGGCCAGATGAGTGTCCATCAACTGATGGAGCGCTACCGGCGCGAGCAGGAGCTGACCGGCCAGTGGTCCCATCAAGGCACGCGCTTTCTCAACTGCGCACGCCTGGAAGTAGTCTGCGAGCTGTTGGGGCCTACGCGCCCCATTGCGTCGATCACCACCGAAGACTTTCGCAATCTGCGCACTGTGCTGCTGATGTACCCCCGCAACCGCCGACAGATCAGCGAGCTGAACGACACACCGATCCACGTCCTGATCGCACAAGGGGGCTATGAAGCCATTCACGCCAAAACGGCGAAGAAGTACTTCGACCTGGCCAAGGGCATGTTTCGCTTCGCCTACGACAATGAGTGGATCGGCCGCGACATCGCGGGCCCGGTTCGGCTCAAGGAAATATCCCGGAAGAAGAGCAGCCGCATCCGCCGCGCCTACACGCAGCAGGAACTGCAGATGCTGTTCAACGGCCCGGTGTACACCGTCAGCGAGGTCCCGCGCTGGCGCATGGACAACTACAAGTTCTGGCTGCCGCTGCTCGGGCTGTTTACCGGCTCCCGGCTCAACGAACTCTGCCAACTCACCCTGGAGGATATTTGCCAGAGCCCCGGAGGTATCTGGGTCATACGCCACAACCTCAACCACCCGCACAAGCTGCTGAAGAACGCCAGCAGTGAGCGAGACATTCCGCTGCACTCGGTGCTCATCGAGAAAGGTTTTCTGGAGTTCGTCGCGCAACGCAGTGCCGAAGCCTCATCGCGCAAGGAGCTGCTGTTTCCCGAAATGCGCGCGGACATTCGCCGGGCTCACAGCCATCTCGCCTCGCGCTGGTTCTGTGGCGACCCGCAACGGGTCGGCTACTTACAGCAGTGTGGCTTTCCTCGACGCAATGGGCTCAGTTTCCATTCGCTACGCCACACCTTCGTCAACCAGTTGCGCCAGACCGGCGTGGACCAGCCACGTATTCAAGCGCTGACAGGGCATATCAATGACTCGACGACCGGGGAGTATGGCAATGGCTACAGCATGGAGCTCAAGCAGGAGACCATGGAGATGTTGCGCTTCCACCTCGACCTCAGCCATGTCAGCTATGAGCACTTTCAGGCCCTACAGAAACGCAGCTTTCGCCCCGGTCGCCCCACCTCGGCACGACACCTGACCAGTGCGATCCGAAACACCTCGCCGGCCGAGAAACCGGACAACCAGGCACTGGTGGATTGGCTGAAGCAACAACACGACCCACAGTAACCCGTCTGAATGCCAGGCGCCGGTCAGAGTGCCGGCGTCACCATCGACCGCATCCATGGGCTCAGCCCGCCTCCTTACGTTCCCCTTCACACAAAAAATTTCCTACCTATTGATTTTTCTACAACCTCCGCCAGCCGGAGGTTTAAAAATAATCAAGCATCGTTTTAACGCATATCGACATACAGCAACGCTCATACTCTCTTGACAGAGTTAAAACCGTTTCTATATTGGGGCCACAAGCTTGGTAGCCCCAGGCTTGGTCATAGAAAGAGTCTCCTTATGGCCTCACTTCGGAGCCAAGGAGTTGCAATGTCATGCACTAATACTCTGACCTTTACTGTCCCGCAACATAATACGCTCGACCCGCTCATGCTGGCCGCCACAATTCAAGCGCTGCTCAATAACCCTCAGCACTTGAACACCCTCCCCGGTCAGTCTCTACGAGAGACGGCAGCCCCACACAGCTCACCAGCTCCATCGCAGCAGGTCACGCTGCAGTATGCCGCCAACGCCATGGTTCATGAGTACGCCGCGCTTGGACATTGGGAGTACGGCTCCACCTACAAATACCGCTCACAACTGCAGCAAATCATTAACTTGCTGGGCCCTGATCGTCTGACGAGTTCCTTGTGTACGAGCGACCTCACTACGCTGAAAGACTCCCTGAAGTTCAAGAGCAAGAACTCCTTGTATCTACCTGCGATCGACTCCTCGCGGATTCACGATGCGAGCATTGAAGGCAATATCGGCGGCGAAACCATTTACCGCTACTTCAACCTGTTGAAGCGCTTCATCGTTTTTTGCCAGGAATCCAAGTATTCGCTCGGCCAGATAGATATGAGCGTAAAACTTGCCGGGCAATCCCCCAGTACGGACCACTACGCAACGTTCGACTCAACCGAGCTCCATGCGATCTTCAGCAGTCGTGTCTACACCACCGAACCGACCGATCGGTTCCGCTGGACGCCCTACAGTTATTACTTCTGGCTTCCATTGCTTGGCGTGTTCACGGGTGCACGCCCTGGTGAGCTGTGCCAACTGAATGCCGGTGACATCTTCGAAGAGTCCAGCCTCCCCGTCGTACGCATCACCGACAGAGGCCCCCTGCAGCGCCTGAAGACCGAAGCCAGCGCCCGGTCCATACCACTTCATCCTCAACTGATCGCCACAGGTTTCCTCGACTTCGTCGCCATGCGACGCCAGCAGGGCGGCCGATTCCAACCGCTGTTCCCCGAGTTGCCCTATGACCGGCGACATGGTCATGCCCGCGCGGCCTCCCGCTGGTTCAGTGGCCAAGGCAGCACTGACTTGGGTTACCTCAGCGCCTGCGGCCTCAGTAAAGGAATGGGCTACTGCCTCTACAGTTTTCGCCACACATTCATTGACCTACTGCGTAAAGCCGGGGTGCAGGAGATGATGATCAAGACGCTCGTCGGCCATGCCATGGAGGACGACATGACCATCAACTATGGCCAGAATTTCTCCCTGGCCCAACGATACGAGAAGCTTGCTCAACTTCATCTGGATATCGATCTCTCGCACGTCGCGTGGGAGAGCTACCAACGTCTCCAGCGGCTCAAACCGCATTGCCAGAAGAACAGGAGAGCTGCGTCTTAGTGCTGCTGCCGCCCATCACGCGGCCATTTCCAGGAGGCAACCCACCTCCTGGCTGTCAAAGGTTGGCTGCTTTAACGAGCGAGGCAGAACGTCCCCTGCAAAGCCGCCTACGACTCACGGAGCGGGCAATTCCGACTGGGGACGGGGTCGCCCATTCAGCAGCCCTTCATCGTGCTCATCCATGACCTGAGAACGTTGTATGGGTACAGCTCCCAGCATCCTGGGTGGGCCCCCTTCGCCCTTCAACTGCCGCAGCTGACTCGAAAGCTGCATTCCCATCGTTCTGGGAGCGAGCCTGACTCCACTACAGGACTGCAGATGTCCATCACGCCAGCAATCAAAACCAGGCAATGGGAAGGACACGCTGCCGATGTGCCCCCGAACGCTCGCCTGAAGCCCAATCTGCACCTGCTCTGCCAAGCCATCCATAACGTCGCGGCGCTCACATCCATAGTTCACGTGAACGAAGATATCGGTCACACCGTTCCGGGTGAACTGGATGGTCGGCTCGATTCCCCGTGCGCTCAGCACCAAGAGGTCCGCCTCAGTTACATTGACCAGATGCAGCCAGCTGTCAGCCGATGTGAGCGACAACTGCACATTGTAGCCCTGGCTGTTCAGCACCTGTAAGTTGGACCAAGCAGAGTGAACCTGCTCACTCGCAGTCAAATTGCAGAGTGGCTCGTTGCCGGGTCTAGCGCACGCGATACTCCACCGCGTAAACCTGCGATCCAGCTCCCATACCATGTCCATAATGGTCTGCAAGTCCTCGGTTTCGAGCGCAGAATGCACACCCTGGCGCAGCAAAGCCGCCTTCCCCAGGCGAGAGGCTCGGCGCATATAGGGCGTGAAGTGAGGCTCGGGACTCAGTCCTGCACCTGCGGATACGAGGACCTCAACACGGTTTTGAACTCCGTCAACATCGCTCGAAGCTCGCTCATTTCCGCCCTCATTTCCTGAACCTCGTTGCGCATCAACACACGCATTTCCTTGAGCAGCACCTGGTTCTCCAGTGCCAGTGATGTCATGCCCTGAAGCAACGGGTACATCGCCTCCGCCAGTTCCTCGCTGGTCGACACTTTCGCCCTCCGCATGGCATCCAACTTTACGGACAGGGCCAGAGACATCTCCTCCGTCCGGAGTTGGACCTCCTGCCGAGCCATCTCCTCGGCCATTTTCAGCTTGCTCATTCATCCACCATCCCAATCGAAATCTATCTGCTTCTGTTGGTTCATACCCCACAACCGAAATGCCACGCAGCGCCAGCTCGAACCACATCCGCCTGCGGAATACCTCACCTCCGGTAACACCTACTCGCTTCACCCCAAGCAGCCGAGAACGCTCGGCCATTGCCTCGTAAACAGATTGATGGGCGGATCTGGCAACGCACACCTTGGGCGACTCGATGAATGCGGTCCGTGTCGGCTTGTTCCTCCATACCCAATCGATGCGTTGATCACTGACAGGCTTGGCAATAAATCGCTTGAGCGTTGGAGGCTTCCCTTGTGGCAAAGCCGGTACGGAAGGATCGGCCTCCATGTGTATCGACCCCGGATCGACGGGATCAACCGCGAAAGGCCGTAGCAGGTGAAGATGCTGCGATGGCGCAAAGTTGAGCTGTTTGGCGAGCGCCGACCATGCGTAGCCCTTCCCCAGGTCACTTCCTTTCATAGGAAACCCATCCCCATACTGAAACGAGATTCCAGAGACTCGACCAGTACTCGCTATACGGGGGATTGGCGTGACACCGGCATCGAGCAGGCGCTGCCAGAAAACAGGAAATGGGGGATTTCCAGCCAACGCCACATCGACTATTTGCTGAAGCAACATTCGGTTTGAGGGCTGCCCGGTGCGAATGGCCATATTCAGCTCATTGCCCGTTGGCGACCTTTTCCGAGCCGGCTCCCCACCAGGCCGTCCAACGGTCACCTGATACAAGCCATGTTTCACTTCCAGCCGAGCTGCGGCAGCTTCCCAGAGTCGAAAATCCATGCGCGGATTCCAGATCCGTCCACCACGCTCGACGACAGAAAATACGATGTGGACATGCAGGTGAGCCTTATCACCATGCACGACATACATCGCCTGCCGATCTCCAGGAGCGACTTCAGCCATCGCTTCTTTAGCCAGCTCAATCGCCTGCTCGGCTGTCAATTGATCAGCCTTGTGCTCGGCATCGCCGGGGAAAAAACTCAACACGGAATGCACAAAATAGTCCTCCGGTGGCTTTTTCCCGCAGCGCTCCCGAGCAGTGAATTCCCACAGCGAAGCAGCCCACTGTTTCGCATAGCTGAGCGGTGTCTCGCCGGGCAACATCGGCAACGCGTTGATCGACTCATGCCGCAGCACGCGCTCATTTGACTTGCCCTTACGAGACAGCAGATACCGAACCAGGATGCGCAAATGTCGCTTCGAACGATGTTTGCGGACCTTAAAAATCATCCAGCAGCCCCCGCAGGGCACGCAGTTCGGCTGCGATTTCACGCAGTGCTGCGTCATCCACAAGCAGTCCAGCATTGGCCGAGTGAGCCAACTGATTGAGATTGTTGCCGATGCGAGACAAGTGATTGATCGACTCAGCGTCCCAGACTGGGATTGGCGGAATGATTTCGCGATCCAGCGCGGCCCGGACCAGCCAATCGGCAACGCTGAGATGGAGACCACGTGCTTTGGCGGTGATGATTTTCTTGTCGTGAGGAGTTATTCGGAGGCATAGCCTCGCTGTTTTTCTATCCATGATGAGCACCTTGTTATTATTTTTATGTCAATGCTATTGACGCATTAAGTACGCCTTTTCTTTTTCAAGCGAAGCGCCGAAAAAGCGAGCCGCGTGGGGAGGAACGAAGTGACGTACAACGCCTTTGCTCGCAATCGCGCGGCCTCAAATAAAGTATCTCACAGCTAAACCTACGAAAAACGCCGACAGGGAAACTTGGTCGTTTTCCAGGGAAATTCGGTAAGTTACCCTCAGGTTAGCCACCTTTTATGAGCGCACAGTCGTCGAGTGTCTTTCCCACTCAGGCCTTTCTTTTCCAAATTTGGACACCTAACGTCCGAATTCGGCCGTGCCATTCCGATTTCGGCCGCGCGTGGCCATACGCGGTGGTCGTCTGCCGTATTTGGCTCATTGCCACCGAAATCGCCGAAGAAAAACCGAATTGGGAAAGGAGGTGCCAATGGCTCAGCTACGTATGATCAACGAACCTGGACTGGTCGAGCAGGTGCAATCCAGCCTTTACGAGGCCGGAATGATCTCCCTGACCGAGGTCAGAGACTGCATCTCGAACCCCAGGATCCGGGATTTCTACGTGCGAGATCTCGACACCTCGGGTCTTCCGCTCGCCGGTATCAGTGCCCTGAGTGAAATCAGCATGCTGGCGGACAACTGGCAGAAAACCTATGCCATCAGCCTTGACGGCTGGCGAGACAGGCAGGGGTCGCTTCAGCTTGTCGATGGCTTCCACTTCCAGGACCCGAGCATCTCGATCGTACAGGTCTGGTACTGCGATCCACTAGAGATTCGCTCGCACGAACTGAACTGGCTGCTCGCACTGGCAGTGTCATTCACCGATTGCGAATTGCGTCGCTGCGAACGGACCTGCGGGGCGATGAACGAAGTACTCGTACCCCATGGCTTTGCGCTGGAGGACTCCTGGTTCTGAGGGCAGAACGAATCACCTAGCTCTTGAGTGAGGGCAACACTTATGGACAAAAACCTGGAATCCATCCTGTGCTCACGGTACCCCAAGCTTCTCCCTGCGCAGGGGCACGGATGCCTTCAGTTATTCGGCGTCGAATGCCACGACGGCTGGTTCGGCCTGATTTACGCGGCATGCAATTTGATACAGCAGCACATCGATTGCATAGGCTCAGAACAGGCCATTGCCTCACAGATAAAGGAAAAATTTGGCGGGCTTCGCTTTTACCACCACGGAGGGGATGACTACGTCACGGCGATAGTAGACCTTGTGGAGCAACTATCAGTGTCAGTTTGCGAGCTATGCGGGGCCCCGGGCTGCATCCACGAGCGGGATGGCTGGCTCGGCGCTCGTTGCCAACTGCATGAGCAATACAATGAAACACCACCGCCAGATTCGAGCGCCTGGCTCAGGCGGGGGGAGTCGCTGACTGAGGTACTGAAGGCAGCACTCGTGCTCTTCGCCTTCAACTCAAGCCAAACATCCCGCTGGTTGGCATCTCCGGCGAGAGCCTTCGATATGAAATCCCCTGTCGAACAACTGCAAGAGCACAACGGCTTTCGTGATGTGATGACTCTGATCGGGCGGATTGAGTATGGAGTGCTCCGGTAATCGAATCCGCGTGGCCAACCATCAGCTCAACACCAACCAGACTGGACCGGTTGGCGTCGCATAGCTGTCACGAAGCAATGCCGGCGCCAAGGGATGACTGCCCCGGGTGTCTGCTACACCATGGGCTTCTGACCTTGGCCTCGCTTTATTAGCTCTATTGCGTTGATTAGCTGTACAGCTAATCAATCTGGATTACAAAATCTGCGATGGCACACTCCGTGGATAGACACCAGCAGTCCCACTTCGAACGAGAGATGCTTGAGCTAGTCCGGCAGGCCCTGACAGAGGCTTTCGGCAGAAGCGTTCAAGCAGAATCCAGATCCACGATCATTACCTCTGCTCACTCCGTTAGCCTGCTCAAGATCGACTGGGATGGGGAACCCGCATTTGTTGCGATTGAGGTCATCCGAACTGCCTATCCCCGAGATATCCATGGGGTGCTGTGGCGCCTTGATACACTAGAGTTGTGCCCAGGAAGGGCAAAGCCAGGGACTCTCATAAAGCTGATCGCCGCTGCGCACCTCAGCCCCGGAGCGAAGTCAGCACTCAAAGACAAGGGCTACGCCTTCTTCGAACGCAGCGGAAGTCTTTTTCTGCGTACGGAAAAAATGCTCATCAATATCGAGTTCCCGTCCACGTCGTCAGCCCGTTCACACTCCGTTGATCTATTCACAGAAGCCCGTGAAAGGGCTGTACATGGACTGCTCAAAAACGCCTCTCAATGGATGGCAGGCGCAGACCTCGCAGAGCAAGCACGGACCTCCACATACACCTGTTCCGTCGTGCTACAGGAACTGGAACGTCGAGAGTGGTGCGAATCTCAAGGTGCAGGTCGAACTAAACGGCGGAGGCTCGTTCAGCCTGGAAAGCTTCTGGATGAGTGGGCTGAACATTGGCGGCAGCGAGACGTAAACAGGAGCCGCTGGTACATCTTCGTCGAACATCCTCGCCTGCTGATCGATCGGCTTAGCGAGCTGGTAAAGGAATCTGGCGTTGACTTTCCTTGGGCCTTTACCGGGGCAGCGGCAGCAAACATCTACGCCCCTTTGCTCACCCATGTTGATTCAGCTGAAATCATCGTTCCACCTGGGTATGCGACTATTCTGGGGACAACACTTAATATGAAACCCGCGCCGAAAGGCAGCAACGTCACGATCGTCGAGCGTGGTGGCGCCAGCCTGCAGTTTCGAGAGTGCTCCCCCTTGCATCCCCCCTACTTCGCCGGTCCATATATCCAGTACCTCGATCTGCTCGATGGGCGTGGAAGAAATAAAGAACTGGCAATCCATCTCAGAGAAAGACTGGAGCAGAAATGGGTGACAGTAAGCCTGTAATCTGGAAAACATCATCACGAGGTTTCAATCCACGCCCTCTCGCACGGAGTGCGACCAAAGCTCGATGCTCAGAAGGCCTAGGCAGTCTCCCAAACATGTTTTCAACGTGCGATTCGAAACGCAACGCCTCGCCCTTGGTCTTGAAGGTCTTCCGGAACCGCTTCACTGGCGATACCCGAACGTCGACCGTCCAACGTCCGTCTTCCAGCTTCGTGATCGCCACTAGACAGCCCTCCCCCAACGAAGATTTCGCTCTTCAAGGAGGTCTTTCACGTGCTTATAGATCGCGTCGAGGTCCTTTCCCTTTGCGGCGTAATGGTCGCGAATGACGGGCCAGCATTCCCATTCCTGAAGTCTGGCCATCACCCGTGAAGACCAGTACGCCATCCTCAACGGCTGGCTCAATCATGCCGAGAATCTGGAGCTGGAAGTCACTGGAGTACGGCAACCGGACGGCAGCATTAGCCGTTCAGCGCTGGAGCAAGCGAAAAGCATCTTCAGGAGCGAGGTTTACAGCAAGCATGAGGAGTTGGCCGAGCGCTCAGCCGGCACCCAGGCAACCGCTAGCAGCAAACCCCAACCGAGCGTTGCCCCCTCAAGCCCCCAGCTCACCCTAGTGCAACTGCATGCACTCCAGCAGATCGATGCGGAAGAGCTGGAGGGGCCGCTTACCAGTCGAACCCGAGATGAGTATGAGCGCTATGTGGAGCGAATCATTCGGCTGCCGCGGGGCGCTACAGGAGTCGAAAATTCTGTGATGGCGCCTCCATGATGGGGGGCAACAATGCCAGTCAGGCCACGCAGATGGTTAGCAGGAATGGAGGGGTAATCGGCATCCCCGGTAAGCAGAACCTTTTCAGGGCGGTGTTCCAGTTTAGCCAAGAGGGCAAGTGATTCATTGTTCCTCAGGTAGGCTGCGCTGGACTCGCGCCGTTGCGACGGGCTGCAACGTACGACGGTGTAGTGGGTGAAGTCCAGCCTGGCTCGTTTGGCCGGCCAAAAAGTCAGAGCGGGGCTGCCGTCGGAAAGGGTGGTGCGGCTCAGCGTCAAAACGAAGTGGATGTGACTTGGGCCAAGTTTGTGTCGGTGACACCGCGGACGCCGCATCAGCCAGGGCCTGCGAAGGGCCTCATCCTTGTACTTGACGACTGAGCGCCAATGGCAACGCTGTGGGTCAAACAGAGCTCGTCCGGAGTGGAACGCAAATCCCCAGTGGTCCCAATCGAGATGAGACAGAATGACTGGCTGGGACCGCTGCCTCGGCGAGCTGGAATAAAGGGATTGAACGGCCCGGGCAGACGGCGAGACTTACCATTAAAGGACAGCGGCCAACCGAGATCGAAGAAAACAACGGGATGCTCAAACGCGTCTACCAAGGCGCAGAAGTTCTGCCTGCCCCACATCGTAGACAGCTACGCCGCGAATTTTTCCTCCACAGTCGAAGACGACCAGGCTCGAAGCGTTAGCGTCGGCAACGGCCGGCAACTCAGCGAGCGCTGCGAGCGCATTCAAATTGCGCTTCGCCACCGAAGTGGATTTTACCTTCACCCAAAATGACGTTCGAGCACCGTCTTCATCCCCTTCGAAGGAAATCGCCGAGGCTTCGAAACTGTCTTCTTCGCCAAAGCGATCGGTTCCAATCGACAGTTCGAGCCAGCCGGGACTGTCCACCAAGGCCTCGGCTCGCTCCGACTCCAGAGTGGCCGTCAGCAGGAAAACTGGGAAGTGATGATCCAGATCTTCGACAACCCTTTCGCGCTCGAGCGTTTTGAGGGCTGTGGCGGCGGATTTGGGTATAGCGTCAATGACCACGGTGGCGAGATCACCGGGGGCCTCGGAATCACTAACGACGGTTTCGAATGAAGCGTAATAGTCGACCCATCGGGTTTTTCCCCTACCCCAGCTTTCCATGCTGCTGTCTGTTCCTTGAAATATATTGAGCGGACGCCGGATTACCGAATGAGGCCTGAGCGACTCCGAACCAGGCTGGGTGCGATGGTATCGTGGGGTAAGGCATTACGCCACCATCAGATTACTCAGCACGCAGTTCAGGACCAATCCGTGCCAGTCCATCGACACACGTTTCTCAGCGAATACTTCCGAGAAGCAAAGCTTGTTCCGGGCGGGGGAGTTCGCCTTTGCATGATTTCAACGTCGCATGTGGATGGCGAACAGCGATTGTAGAAGGCGCGCATTTACCAGGTCATTGGTGCCCTCACTCAAATGCGCAAACATGATTACAGTCCCCCGTAGGATAATTTCCGGCTTCTAAGGACCAAGCAACTACACGCGCGAATTATCTGGGCGTCGTCCCCAAGCGCCGCACTTCATCATCAAGGGCGGTCATCGCTTTCATCAGGTACCGTTCTACCGCATTCGGCGCCCAGTGCCCAGACGACTCTAGAAGGCGCGGACGCACGAAATGGTAGTCACTCAGTGGAGCGTTCAGAGTCGTGGACAGATCGTGGCCGCGCGCGGATAACTCAGCAAAGTGCCGTTCGATACTGCCATCCAGCGAGACGAGAGCTTGATCGTCGAGAATCCAGACGTCGCCGCCGAAGTTCGGAAAGGACGCCAGTTGGTAGGAGATCAACATCTGCCCGATATTCTGACTGAGCTCGTGCAGTCCGTCTTGCACTTGCCCCGGATCAGGAGCAGCGTCGTAGTGCTCGGTCAGTGACCTTTCCAGGTTGGAATACCCCTCAACGACAGCGGGCAACCAACGGGAATAAGCTGCCTGAACCTTGCGAGCGTCAGCGACGCTTTGTGGCAGGTGCTTCAGTTCGACAACCGCATTGTCAAACCGGCGTACCTGCTCAATTAGAGACGCATCCCCCACTTGCGTGGCCATTTCGTGCAAGCGTCCCATTGCACGGGTGGAGACCTCGATGTTCTCTGCCTCATAGGGGGAGCCATTGAGGTTGTAGTAGAGCAGCGCATTGACAGCTGCCCGGATCGCCAGAGTACGCATCTCATGCAACGCCTGTCGGTCCTGTGCTCCCAGAGCCTCTCCCCTGGCACAAGCCAGCAGCATCAATATCAACAGGTAACTCTGAAACCGATTGTCTTTCTTGTTATCGCGATTCAAGTAGAAGTTCCTTCACAAATCCTGTGATGCCTTCGACCCAATGGCAATGTCCGGCCCCAGGCAGAGCTGAACCTACCCTCAACGATTTCCCTAGGCTCAGCTGAAATTTCCGTCGGTGAATGCCGACCAATCGCGCCACTGCTCCACTTCGCGACTCAACGCCGCCAGTTTTCCTGTCATTACCTGCAGGGCATCGGAACCGGCCAGGTAGCGCAGCGGCGGATGCTCTTCACCGGCCAGTCTCACAAGCATCGCACCTAGCTTGGCGGGATCACCATTCTGTTGGTGATTGTTAGCCGCCGACGACGCCTTGATACGACGACTGAGCTCAGCATAGTCCTCCAGGCTGATGCTGCCCAAAGCAGCCGAACTGCCATCGAGAAAGTCGGTACGAAAGGCGCCTGGCTCGACCAGGGTTACGCGAATGCCGAACTGCGCCACTTCTTGGGCAAGGGATTCGGAAAACCCCTCCACAGCGAACTTCGCCGAACAATACAGCGCCGCACCAGCCATGCCGGTCACACCAGCAATGGAGGAAACATTGAAGATGTGTCCACTACGCTGTCGGCGCAACGTTGGCAGCACTGCACGGCAGACATGGAACAGACCGAAGACATTGGTTGCGAACTGCCGCTCTGCAGCTCCGGCGTCGTTCTCCTCGAAGGGACCCAGTTGGCCATATCCCGCATTATTCACGACAACATCAATACGCCCGAAACGTTGTACTGCTGCCTCAACCACGGTCGCCGCCTGGCCAGCTTCGGTGACATCTAATTGCAGAGCCAGTACACGCTCGGCAAAGGGCTCGAACGCCCGCTCGAGACGAGTCAGATGGCGTCCTGTCGCAACGACATTGTCACCTGCCTCCAGCGCTGCTCTGGCAATGGCCTCGCCGAGACCACGAGTGGCCCCCGTGACGAACCAAGTCTTCCTCATTGTTGTTCTCCGGGCTCGATGGATTGCTGGGCCAGCCAATGTCGAAGGCTGGCTTGATGATTGCCTGGAAATCATATGAACAAATTTTACATTTATGTTCAAATAAGATTTCATAAAACCGTGTCACTGCCTTGCAACTCCCCCTGAGGACTACACCGTGCTGATCGATATCCATGCTCACCTCGTGACAAAGGGAATGCTGAACCGCCATGAGTTCTGGGGTCCCTTCATGAAGACCACAGGCTTCACCGTCGGTCACTTTTCCCTGGGCACCAAGCAGCCGTCCAAAGCGCAAAGCGACGAGGAAGCAGAAGCCAACTTACTAGCTCGCATGACCCATGAAAGCCGCCGGCGTCTGATGGCCGAGCGCGGCGTAGACAAACTGGTAGTCTCTGCACCCTCTCATGCATTCATGTACTGGGCAGGTGAGTTCGGGAGCGAATACGCACGCATATGCAATGACGAGATGGCCACCTATTGCCGTCGGGATCCGCAGCATTTCGACTTCTGGTGCCATGCAAACCTGGCCGAACCGGAAACAGCGACAAGGGAGATCGAGCGCGCTGTCCAGCACCTAGGCGCCAAGGGGGTCTGTGTCGGCGGTACCAATTTCAATGGTATCGAGACCCATGACGAACGCCTGTTTCCGGTCTGGGAGAAAATCGAGCAGTTGGATGTGCCTATCATGGTGCACGGCTTCAACCAGTCCATCTACTGGGGCGAGAAGCACACCGACGACAAGTTCGAGACCACCTCGATCGTTGGTGACTGCGTCGATGAAACGCTGTTCTTCTGGTACCTGATCTGCGGTGGTGCGCTGGATGCGTTTCCCAAGCTCAAGGCTTACATCACCCATGCTGGCGGTATGGCGGTGTTTCAGCTCGGCCGCCTCAGCGAACTGAATCAGGCCATGGCACCGGACGCCCGCAACCGCAGGCCATTGATGGACTACCTGGACAACTTCTACTTTGACCTCGACGTTCATGCGCCAGGCCTGCGCCGTGGCGTGGTGGAGGTCGTCGGTGTGGATCGGCTGGTCTACGGCACTAACTTCGGGGGAGCCTATGCCCATGGCGACCTCACCGAGAACCTGGGCTTGAGCGAAGATGACCGGGAGAAGATTCGCAGTGGCAATGCGATCCGTTTGCTCAAACTGGAACCCTAGGCCAGCCGCTGATCATCCCGAGGCGGGCTCAGGTGTTGGAGCACCTGGGTCCCGTACCTCCCGTACCGTTCCTGGTCCCACTGCGCGACATCGGTACGAGTCCCTGCACCACAGCGATGCCAAACAGAATCAGGCCGCCACCAATAGCGTGATAGCCATGCAGTTCCTCGCCCATCAGTAGCACTGCCAGCAAGCCGGTGAACAATGGCGTGAGGTTCATGAACACCGCAATTTTCTCCGCTCCAATCTCCCCAAGCGCATGGTTCCAAAGCCCAGGCGCCAGCGCCGACGCGAACAAACCGGCATAAGCCACCAACGGCAAGTTGCGTGCTGTCAGTTGTACCGAAGGGGTCAGCAGGAACGCTGGTAGCAACACGATCAAGCCACAGAAAACCTGCACATAGAGTGATTCCCAAGTCGCTATCGGCAATCGCCAGCGCTTGAGCAGCAGGCAGTAGACCGCATAGGACAGCGACGCCATGAGCATGAGGAACTCGCCCAAGCCCATGCCTTCTCGCCACAGCCGACTCGGCCGTCCGGCACTGATAAGCAGGGCGAGCCCGCAGAATGAAACCAGACAACCGAGCCAGACAGTACGCGTCGGCCGTACCCCCATCAACGGTAATGCCAGCAGTGTGGTCAGCAACGGCATGGTGCCCAGAATAAGGCCCATCGAGGTGGCAGAAACCTTATGCGCGGCGAAATAGGCCAGCGACTGATACAGAGCCATACCCAGCACTCCAAGGGCAAAAAGCTGCCAGAAGTGCCGGCGGATCAACCGCCGCTGCTTCCAGACCCTGGGCAGCAGCCAGGGACTAAGCACGATGAGCGCTAGGAGCCAGCGATAGAAGGAAATGGCCGCCGGCTCGATAGCACCGACGGCCAGTCGATTGACTACCGTGCTACCGGCCCAGATCAGCGACGCTAGAATGGGGAGCAGATAGATCATGAGTCATCCGTCCTAACGAACCCGGGCGTCACTGGAAACCAGCGCACATCCAGACAGGCTCCCCGCTTCGCGTACGACAATGCCCTTCAGGTCTCAGGGCGTACGTAATAGCCGACCGCCACGGCATATCGCCCTACCTGGCGAAGCAGGGTGTTCTTCTGCTCAAGGCGGCTGTTCGCAGGGTTGCGCCACAGATAGCTCACCTCTGCATATCCACCGCCCTTCTTCAGTGCCTCGAGCATCTGTATACCGATCCGCTTTTGGTCGGCGGACTGCAAGGCACGGAATTGAGTGCCAACCAGGCGCAGGTTGTAACCGTGGGCGCTGAACTTCAAAGTATCCAGATCGACGATGAATACATACAGGTCATCACGGATAAACTCCACGTCCAGGCTGTTGACCTGCTCGATCACCTTCGCGGGGTTGGCTGCCATCGCGGCACTCGCGCGCGCTAACAGTTGGATAGCCTCCTGCTTGCTGGAGCGAGGCATGTAATAGCCAACCGCGAAGATCCGCTCACCAACGCGCCTGAAAAACACTCGTTTGCGCTCGGCCTTGCCATCAACCCAGTTCACCCAGTGGTAGTCGGCGGTATGGGTTTCACCATCCTCTGGCAACGCCAACGCAGCCTTGAAGGACTTGTTCAATTCAGCGTCGAGCACGCCACCGATATTGCGCCCCACCAGGTTCGCCGACGGCCCGCCGCTGGCCAACATCACGCCACTAGTGTCGACGACATAGACATAGAGCTGGCCATCGATGAACTCTCCCTGACGACTGAAGGCCGCAAAAGCAGCCTCCCCCTTTGCCCGGTAGTAGGCAACAGCCCGTTCCAACAGACGATTGGCCTGCGTGGCCTCCGCCGCATAATTTCCTTCGTCCTGGGCCAGGGCGCTGGACAGGTAAAGCATACCGAGCAGCAGTAGCAAGACATGGCGAAAGATAGACAACTTGGAGGTCATTGGCGCGAAGCCCTCCGATCACAGGGTACGTCCAATGATTTCCTTCATGATTTCAGAGGTGCCGCCATAGATGCGTGCAACCCGTGCATCCACCCAGGCGCGGCTGACCTTGTATTCGCTCATGAAGCCGTAGCCACCGTGCAACTGGAGGAACTCGTCGAGCAACTTGCCCTGCATCTCCGAACCGAGCAACTTGGCCATGGCGGCGACATCCGCCGGTAGTTCACCACGCATCACCTTGGCCAGGCAGTCGTCGACGAAAACCCGCAGCATGGTCGCCTGCGCCTTGGCCTCGGCGAGCTTGAAACGGGTGTTCTGGAAATCCAGTACCGGCTTTCCAAATACCTTACGATCGCGGGTGTATTCGATGGTTTCTTCCAGCAGGGTATGGATCGACTGCGCCGCACGGATGGCGATGATCAGACGCTCCCAGGCCAACTGGTGGGTCAGATACTTGAATCCCTGCCCCTCCTCGCCCAGGCGGTTGCTAGCCGGCACCCGCACCTCGTCAAAGAACAGCTCGGCGGTATCTTGCCCCTTGAGGCCAATCTTCTCCAGCAAGCGCCCCTTGGAGAAGCCCTTGCGCTCTTCCTCGATACAGATCAAGGTCAGTTCCTTGGCCGCCGGGTCGAGCTTGGTGGCAGTGACTACCAGTCCGGCATTACCACCATTGGTGATGAAGGTCTTCTGTCCAGAAACGATGTAGTCTCCGCCATCGCGGCGTGCCAGTGTGCGCATCGAGCGTAGGTCGCTGCCGATGCCCGGTTCGCTCATGGCGATCACGCCAATCAGCTCGCCACTGACCATCCGTGGCAGCCACTTCTGCTTCTGCTCTTCGCTGCCATAGGCGACGATGTAGGGTGCGACTATCTCCGAGTGAGTGGTGAAACCCACGGCAGTCGCATTGGCCCTGGCCAACTCTTCGATCATCACTGCGGAGTGGCCGAAATCGCCACCGGAGCCGCCATATTCTTCCGGCACCGTGGAGCACAGCAGCCCGGTCTCGCCCGCTTTCAGCCAGACATCCTTGGGCACGATGCCATTCTTTTCCCACTCATGCAGATGAGGCACGATCTCGCGATCGACGAAACGTCGCGCCTGCTCGCGGAACAAGTTATGGTCTTCACGAAAAACACCACGCATAACTATCACTCCAATTCAGTCGGTCTTCTCAACGGTCCAGATAATCCGGCTTGCGCTTGTCCAAGAATGCGGAGACCGCTTCCCGGTGGTCTTCCGTGTGGTGGGCCAGCGACTGGTATGCGGCGGACAGCTCCAGCAGCGAATCGAGGCGCAGGTGCTGGCCCTCTCGCAGCAACCGCTTGCACAGACGCAGCGCATGCCCCGGATTGCCAGCGATGCGCTGTGCAAGCGACAGAGCCTCGGCCTGGAGCGCCTCGTGGGTGCAGACCTGTTCCACTAACCCCCACTCCAACGCCTTGGCGGCATTGATGGTGTCACCGGTGAAGGCCATCAGACTTGCCTTGGGGATGCCGATGATGCGTGGCAGCAACCAGGCCCCCCCATCGCCCGGGACAATCCCCAGTCGGACGAAACTTTCCGCGAACAGTGCCGTGGTCGACGCCAGTCGGACATCGCACATGCAAGCCAGGTCTAGTCCAGCACCTATCGCCGGGCCGTTGATGGCGGCAATCACCGGGACATCCAGTTCGTACAACGCCAGCGGGATGCGCTGGATACCATCACGATAGGTATTACGCAGTTCGTAAGGGGACCCGGCGAATATCCCCTCGCGACTGCGCATGTCCTTGACATTGCCACCGGCGCAGAAGGCGCTGCCATTGCCGGTAAGCACCATGACCCGCACCGAGTGATCCCGACGCAGTTCGGCGCAAAGGTCGACGAACTCTTGGATTTGCTCCGGCGAGGTCAGCGCGTTGCGGGTTTCCGGGTGGTTCATGCGTACGGTGACGATAGCGCCGTCCCGCTCGATCTGCAGAAAGGGATTCATGCTGTAGTCACCCGAGTTCAGGTAGTGATTGGGCTGCGTGCCCTGTAAGCAACGGCCAGTAGCCTTGGCCGCCAGCGGCGCAGGCCAGTTGACCGATACGCTGACTCCACAGACTGGCCGAGCCGAACTCGCTACGCCAGGCCCACAGGCGACGAGACAACAGGTGCAGCGAGTACTCTTGGGTAAAGCCGATGGCACCGTGCACGGAATGGGCGATACCGGCGCCGACGCTGGCGGCCTCGGCGGTACTGACCTTCGCAACAGCAATACTGAGGGCGGCCAAAGCGCTGTCCGACTCGACGAAGGCGGCCTCCGCTGCGACACCAGCGGCCGCCGCCTGCTCAGCTAATACCGCGAGCTGTTGCTGGATAGCCTGAAAGGCACCGATCGGACGGCCGAATTGGTGGCGTTCGCAAGCGTAGCCGGAGGTCATTTCCAGCAGCGCTCGCAAGGCCCCAGCGATTTGCGCGGAACGCAGCAGCGCTCCCCCCAGTAGCAGGACATCACCTGACATTCCCGTGGGCAGTGGCGCGCTGGCAAGCACCGGAGCCGAACTGAAGCGCAAACCATCGCGCGGCTCGCCAGCCACATTCAGGGCCAGGAACTGTGCGACCGCCGCGGTACGATCCAACAGGACCACACGTGGGCCATCGGCGGCATCAGCAATGGCCACCACGGCATCGGTATGCCGGCCCCAAGGCACGTCATGCACAAGGCCATCCACCTTGTCGCCCCGTAGGCTGAGCTGGGCGCTGGCGGCAAAGCTGAGGACATCACCACGCCCCTCGAGCCCGGCCTTGCCAAGCAGCCAGTTGGCAAGTAGCGCTTCCCCTAGGGGGATTGGTGCAGCAAAACGGCCGGCGGCACGTGCCAGCACATAGAGATCAGCCCACCCCGCCTCGGCACCACCCAGGGCTTCGGGTACGGCAGCCAGGCTGAAACCGGAGTCCTTCAGGACGCTCCAGAGTTCGGCCGGCCACACACCACCCTCGCAGCCGAGCACGTATTCCGGCGTGGCTAAGTTGCCGAAAAGGCGCTCGATGGTTGATTCGAATAGTTCTCGCATAGTTATCGCAACCCCAGGCCGCGCGCGATGATGCCGCGCAGGATTTCGCGGGTACCGCCGCGCAGAGAGAAGGAAGGCGCCATCTGCATCAGATAGGCCAGAACCCGGGCATGCTCGCTACCGCCAACCAGGCGAGGTTCGGCCTCGAGCAGGAGTTGGGCAACCTCGGGCAGTTCCTGCTCAAATAGATTTCCCAGATCCTTGACGCAGGAAGCAGCCCAGGTCGGATGCTCGCCGGCAGCCAGTTGCGCAGTGACTGCCAGCGACATGTTGCGCAAGGTCAGTAACTTAGCCGTGAGGCGACCGATCTCGCGGCACTGCAGGGCATCCGGGCTATGACCCAGCGCATCGACCAGTGTTGTAAGCAAGGCCATGCAACTGAGGAAGCGTTCCGGACCGCTACGCTCGAAAGCCAGTTCGGCGGTGACCTGCTCCCAGCCCTTGCCTTCGGTACCGATCAGCGCATCCGCATCGAGCTGAACGTTGTCGAAGAACACCTCGTTGAAATGCTCGCCACCGGCCAGGTCGCGGATAGGACGGACGGTGACCCCCGGTAGACTCAGATCGACGATGAACTGCGACATGCCCTCATGGCGCGCCGCCTGTTTCTCGCCGGTGCGCACCAGTGCAATCATGAAATGCGAGTGCTGGGCGTTTGTGGTCCACACCTTCTGCCCGTTGAGCAGCCAACCGCCGTCATTGCGGCGAGCTGAGGTCTTGATCGACGCCAGGTCGGAGCCGGAGTTCGGCTCGCTCATGCCAATACAGAAGTAGCTTTCGCCGCGGCAGATCGGCGGCAGGTAATACTCTTTCTGCGCCTCACTCCCGAAACGATTTATCAGCGGGCCGCTCTGCCGATCGGCAATCCAGTGTGCCGATACCGGCGCGCCGGCTGCCAACAACTCTTCGATGATCACGTAGCGCGAGAAAGGGCCGGCTTCACTGCCGCCATAGCGCCTGGGCAACGCCATACCGACCCACCCCTGGGCGCCGAGTTGGCGACTGAACCTCGCGTCAAAACCCATCCAGGATTGCGCCATAGCAGTCGGTGGATAATCGCCAAGACGGTCTTGGAGAAATGCCCGCACCTCGTGACGGAGCGACTCCGCCTCAAGGGGAATCTTGCTGTAAGTGAATTGAGCGATAGACATGCGAACTCTCGAAATGGGGCACAAGGCCAATCACGGAAAGGTGATCCGAAACCTGCCAGCCCTCTTCCGACACAGGGAAGAGGGCTGGCAGGTGCCTTATCAGAGAGCGGTGCCAGCGTCTGCCTTAGCGAACATCGCATTAATATCGCCGGAAGTGACAGGTTTTCCGTCGGCACGTCCGTGGTCGGCGCCGCCGAGACCCAGAGCCGGCTCGGTCTTCACGTGCGCAGCTTGGGCGCGCAGGGCACCGACCGTGCAGTTGTCGCGACCAAGGATCGCGAACGGGTCGTAGGAGAACTCGCGCATGGCGTTGAGGTGAGTGACCTTGTCGATGGTCTCCTTGGGCAAGTGTCTCAGGCCCTCCCAGGCCGTTTCCGGCGAGTTCGGCCAGGTGCAGTCGGAGTGCGGGTAGTCGCTTTCCCAAGTGACCATCTCTTCATTCATGAACTTCAGGTTCTGCAGCCCGAAGTTATCCTCGATGAAGCAGGTGATGAAATGCTTCTTAAAGATGTCGCTGGGCATCTGCCCGCCGAAGTTGGAGTTGGTCCAGGCGTTGTGATGGCGATGAGTGAAATCAGCGCGCTCCAGCAGGTAAGGGATCCAGCCGATACTGCCCTCAGAAAGAGCCATGCGCAGCTTCGGGAATTTTTTCCACATCGGCGCCCAAATCCAATCGGCCGCCGAGTTGGCGATGGAGATCGGCATTGAGGTGATCCAGGCATCGATCGGAGACAAGTCGGAAGCGTGCTCTGCCTTGACGCCCGTGCCAATGTGACAACAGATCACTACGTTGTAGTCAGAACAGGCTTTCCACAGCGGATCCCAGTAGTCGCTGTGGATCGACGGGTAACCATGAATCGCGGGATTGTCCGACAGCGACAGGGCATGCACGCCTTGCTTAGCCAGACGTGCAACCTCTGCAGCAGCGGCCTGCATGTCCCACCAAGGTACTAGCATCAGAGGAATGAAGCGTCCCGGGGCGGCGTTGCACCAGTCATGCAGGTGCCAGTCGTTGTAAGCCTGAATGGCCGCCAGGGACACGTCACGGTCCGCATGTACCTGGAAGCGCTGGCCGGCGAAGCCGGGGAAGGTCGGGAAGCAGAGCGAACCGAGTACGCCATTGGCATTCATGTCGTCCACACGGTCCCTGATATTCCAGGTGCCGCGACGCATCTGCTCATAGCCCAGCGGCTCCATGCCGTACTCCTCCTTGGGCCGGCCTACCACCGAATTGAGCCCCATGTAACCGGTGGCCTGCTCCTCGAAGACCCACACATCGCGCTCTCCGCGCTTGACGACGTGGGGCTCGCGCCCCTTGAAGCGGGCCGGCATGTGGCGTGCAAAGGCATTCGGCGGCTCGATCGCGTGGTCATCAACGCTGACGAGAATCAGATCTTCAATCTTCATTGTTGTTTTCCCCTTGGCTTACGGGTTCCTGATGTGCCCCTGATCATAGTGCACGCCCGAAATAAATTAAACACTTTATTTAAAAATGTTCAATTAACTCCTCTGCCAGGAGCACCATGGCGCGCCCCGCAAAGCGCTGGGCGCATGCCTCAATCCCAGATCACATGCAGGTGATGGGGGCCACGCAATTGCGCTCCGATAATTTGCGGAGCCGGTTTGTCGACATCGAGACGAATGTTCGGCATCAGGTCGAGGACAGCATTGAGCGCACAGTTGATTTCCGTCTTGGCGACGAACTGGCCAATACACATATGCGGACCGAAGCCGAAGCCGAATGACGGTTTGGCCTTGCGGTCGATGTCGAAACTATCGGCCCGCTCGAACGCATCCTCATCGCGGTTGGCAGAGGTGACAATGCACGAGACCATGGCCCCCTTGGGAATGGCCACACCGCGAATTTCGACATCCTTGGCCGCCTGGCGCACCTTGAAGGTGGCTACCGGTTCGTAGCGCACCGCTTCGTCGATGGTCCTGGGGACCAAGCTGCGGTCCTCGCGAATACGCGCGAGCAACTCCGGCCGCTCCAGCAGCAGAGTCATCAAGGTGCCGAAGGTGCGAGTGGTCGTCTCGCTGGCCGCCGGTAGCAGCGAACGGACAAAAGTGGTGATCTCATGATCATCAAGCGAGCGCCCCTCGTACTCGGCCCGAATCAGGCGGCTGATCAGATCATCGCCCGCAGCGCCTTCGGCACGACGTTGCGCCACGACCACCTTGACCACGTCGTATAGAGCCTGGGCGGCCTCCATCGCCGCGCCGCGTGCGGCAGCAGCCTTCTCGGGGTCAACCTGCGGGCCAGCCAGGATAGCCAGCGCCCAGGCAGCATACTGCTCGATCTCCTCAGGGCGGTCCTCGGGGAAGCCGATCAGCGAGTAGATCACGCGAATGGGGAAGTACAGGGCGAACTCCATGAGGTCCGCACGCTTGCTGGCGACCATGGGCTTCAGGTACTCATCGCGGATGACCCGGTCGATCTTGGTTTCCTTCCAGCGATTTACCGTCTCGGGCATAAACACCGGCTGCAACAGGCTGCGGATGTTCTTGTGCGCACCTCCATCCATAGCGGTGAGAATCAGGCCATCGAAGAACGCCCCTAGCCCTTCGGCGATGAAGCCACTGGTGAAGTTCGTGGCGTCGCGCATCACAGCCATGACATCGTCGTACTTGAACAGCGTGAATACCGGACGGTCAGGATCAAGTCCGGCAATCGATGGAACGCCAAGGCGCGCCATGAAGTTCTCTGGGAGAACCGGGGATTTCTCGCGCATCTCACGATATACCGCGTGCAGATCGATATCGGCACCTCGGTAGTTGCTCGCGACATTGGCGAAGACTTGCTCCAAGTTGCTCTGGATCGGGGCGGACATGGACATCTCCTTTCTTGTTGTATGTAGCCGGTATGCGTGGTCCTGCGAGAGACACGCCGTATCGGGCATATTAGGCACGCCACGCAAAAATCTGAACGATTTTTTACATTTTGTCCGAAATCAAGAAAAGAAATGTCCAGCCCAGGCGTTTGAGAGACGCACTCAGTAAGCCTGCTGGACGTAAGTCATACGCCCACCGGCCAGCATCAGGGCACAATAGAGATTGATTTCCGTCACCTGAGCCGGGCTGAAGAATTCAGACATTCGCGCGTAGTGCCCGTCGTCGATGGCCATGTAGTCACCGGCAAACAGTTCGGCAAAACGCAGAGCGGCCCGCTCCGCAGGACTGAAGCGCTCGCTGTCGATCGCCAAGCAGGCAATGTCGTCCTCGCTGACCTCATCGGACTTGCGCGCCAACTGGCACGCCTGACAGGTGGTGATACTGGCGATCTTCAGCCGCAACAGCTCGCGCAAGCGCTCGCCCAGCAAGCTGTCCCGATAGAAGCCGGCCATCAGTTCCAGCCAGGCCAGGGCCAGACCAGGGCGATGCGCCCAGACCTGAATCGGCCTTGTCGAACTGAGCATGCGGGTTTCCTGCCCCCGCACGATCGCCTCGAGCAGCTCGGCCGGCATATCCTCTAGCGGTACCGTGGAAATTCGCGCCATGTCTGCAGCCCTCTCCATCTGTTCAGCCAAGGCGCTCGATGATGGTCGCGGTCCCCATGCCTCCGGCACAGCAAATCGCCTGCAGCCCATAACGGGCATCACGCCGCTCCAACTCGTTGAGCAGCGTGGTCATCAGCCGTGCGCCACTGGCGCCAAGCGGGTGGCCCAGGGCGATGGCCCCACCGTTGACATTGAGGCGCTCGTGCGAGACGCCAGTTTCATGCATCCAGGCCAGCGGTACCGAAGCGAATGCCTCGTTGACCTCGAACAAATTGATATCACGAATTCCCAGGCCAGCTTTCTGCAGCACCTTGTACGTAGCTGCGATCGGGCCAGTGAGCATCAGTGTCGGATCGGACCCCACCGTGGTGAATGCACGAATCCGCGCCCGAGGCTTCAATCCCAGACGCTGAGCAGTTTCCGCCGACATCAGCAGCAGTGCTGCCGCACCATCGGAAATCTGTGAGGAGTTTCCGGCGGTGATGCGGCCGCCCTCGGGGCGGAAACTGGTCTTCAAAGTCGACAACTTAGCCCGCGACGTGTCACGACGAATGGTCTCGTCCGCCCGCAGTGGTGCTGCAGGTTCGCTAAACCCATGCTCGCGCAAACCCTCGACCGGCACTTCTACGATTTCATTGGCGAAATGTCCGGAATCAGCCGCAGCGGCCGCCCGGCTATGGCTGACGAAGGCGTAGTCGTCCAACTCGTCACGGCTGAGCGACCACCTCTCAGCAATACGCTCGGCGGCCTCACCCTGACTGGTCAGCTCATAACGCTCGGCGGCCATCCAACCAAATGCTTCGCCGTGAATCTCGCGGTTGCTCCCCATCGGTACACGGCTCATGTTCTCCGCACCGCCGGCAACCACGATATCAACGGCCCCGGCGACGATGGCGCCAGCAGCGACATGCACCGCCACCTCGCCCGACCCGCACTTGCGGTCGATGGTCAGTCCAGGGATATCCACCGGCCAGCCGGCACCAAGCAACGCGGTTCGGGCAATGTTGGCCGACTGTTCGCCGATCTGGGTGACGCAGCCGAGTATCACGTCATCAACCTGCGTTGGCGACAGACCTACGCGCTCCAGCAGTTTGCCAATCACCAGCGCTCCCAGGTGGTCGGCACGCACACCGGCCAGGCCGCCGCGGAAACGGCCAATCGGAGTACGCACTGCATCGACAATCACGATGTCTTTCATAGTGCGCTCGCCTTGAGACCGGAGCCCGGTACGCGCTTGCCATCCTCATAGCGATAGACGCCATGCCCGGTCTTGCGGCCGAAGCGCCCGGCGGCGACCATCTTGATAATCAGCGGGCAGGGCCGGAACTTCTCTCCCAAGGTCTGATGCAGGTAGCGCAAGACAGACAATCGGGTATCCCAGCCGGTCAGGTCGCCCAGCTCTAAAGGCCCCATGGGGTGGTTGAAGCCCAGACGCAGAGCCGTGTCGATATCCTCAGCACTGGCCGTGCCCTCCTGGAGCATGTACATCGCCTCGTTGCCGAGCAATGCGGACATCCGGCTAGTGGTCAGTCCGGGTGACTCGTTGACAACGATCGAGGTCTTGCCAATGGCATCGCACAGCCCACGAGTACGCACCAGCGTCTCGTCACTGGTCGCCAGACCGCGAACCAGCTCCACCAGCTTCATCTTGTGCACCGGATTGAAGAAATGCATGCCGATGACCCGCTCGGGGCAGGCTAGGGTGGCAGCGATCTCGGTCACACTCAGCGCCGAGGTATTGGTGGCGATGATTGCGCCGGGGGCGAGCAGCGGCTCGGCCTGGGCAACCACTGCCCTCTTCACGTCCAGTCGCTCGGAAACCGTTTCCACCAGCCAATCGGCCCCCTGCGCGGCCTCGGCCAAGTCGCCACTGGTGGACAGGCGCGCGAAGGATGTTTGCGCCGACTCAGCAGAGACTTTGCCGAGAGATACACCATCCTCGAGGATCTTGCCGATATTGCCCCTGGCGCGGGACAACGACTCAGGGTTGGTATCCACCAGCACGGTGGGATAGCCAGAACTGGCGAACCCATGCGCAATACCGGTCCCCATCAGACCAGCCCCCACCACCACGATCTTTTCTTGTTTATCAGTGCTCATGCTTCGCTCTCGATTCAGTCGCGGGACTTCTTGCCCACTACGTTGCGCAATGTGCCTATGCCCTCGATGGTTGCCTCGACGACATCACCGGGATTGAGGAATCGGCCAGTTCCCATGCCGACACCGGCCGGCGAACCGGTGAACAGCACGTCACCGCAGGCGAATCTGGATCGCTGCTGGACAAAACGAATCAGTTGACCAACATCCCAGGTCATCTCTGCAGTTGAGCCGTCTTGTCGAATCTCGCCGTTGACCTTGAGGATTAGGCGCAGCTCAGGCGAGCCGGCTGGAAATTCGTCCTTGGTGACGATCCAGGGCCCAAGCCCGGTAGTACAGTCCTGACTCTTGGCCGCAAACAGGTCCATGCCGATACCCGCCGGACCACTGCGCTGCAGGTCCCGTGCGCTGACGTCGTTACCAACGGTGTAGCCCAGAACGCTGGCCAGCGGGTCATCGAGGTCTATCTCCGAACTACCGATCACTGCCACCAATTCGACCTCGTGGTCTAGCTCCTCGGTCAAAGGTGGATAGCGAATCGGGTCTTTAGCGCCGATCAGCGCACCGTAGGCCTTGAGGAAGGCCACTGGCTGTGAAGGGCTGGCGAGACCGAAGTCGTCAGCCAGGTGCTTGGCATAGTTTGCACCCGCCACCACCACCCGGTTGACCGGCTCTATCGGAGGTAGCAGGCACATCTTAGACAGCGGTAGCGACGGTCCGGAAAGGCGCAGGGCACTGATACCTGCCCCCCTGGCCAATGCAGGGGCCCACTGGGAAAATTCCCCATCGATGGCATGAACCTCGTCGCGCTCAGGGTCGACGACAGCCCAGAAGGGCCCCGTCTGGAAATAGGAACAGCGCGCCAGCTTCATCAGGCACCCACCTTGCCCACTTTGGTCGGATCCAGGTGCAGGAGATCGCAGGCGTTTTTCCAGCGGATCTTCTGCAGATCTTCGTCGGACAGACGCAGCCCATCCGTCAGGTCATGGCGCACCGCATCACTACCGCCGAAGTTGGAGCCGTACACCACACGATCAGCACCAATTACGTCCAGCATGGCCTGACGCATGGGGAGCTCGTGCAACTCCACGTCGAAATAGAAATTGGACAGATAATCCAGGAATGGCTTCTTGTTGTGATAGACGTCGAGGTTGGGATTGGTCTGCGCCATGCGCCCCAACTGATAGGGCACGAAGCCACCACCATGGGTGATGTAGACTTTCAGGTTCGGGAAGCGATCCAGCACACCACCATTGATCAGGTACCAGAAGCACTTGGTTTCGTCATAGTTCATACCGACGATCGCGGTTGTCTCATAGCGATCGGTATTGGCGTCCTTACCCCAGGTCACGGACTGGTTGTAGCCGTGCACGAAAATCGGCAGGTCGAGGTCGCACAGCGTCTCCCACACGGGATCTAGCTCGGGTGAGTCGTATTCCAGTCCGCCAAAGTTAGAGCCACCGGCAACCAGACCCTTGGCGCCCAGTTCAGTGCAGGCACGACGGATTTCCTTGGCCGCTTCGAGCGGTACATTCAGTGGCGCGTGGGCCCAGAACATCAAGCGATTGGGCGCGGCGGAGCAGTAACTTGCCAGCGCATCATTGACCCGGCGAGCAAAGGGCACGGCGAACTCGGCTTCCGCCCAGTACATGTAGCAGTGGCTCGGCACCGAGAGCACCTGAGCAGCCTGACCCGCCGCATCCATCGCAGCGAGGCGATGGCTCGGATCACGCCATTTCGCCATGTATTCCGCCACGTTCAGCGTTTCGCCACGGGCATGCGCCTCGCGCAGGGCCTTCTTACGCTCCGGAGCCCCCAGGGTCAGTATCCAGTCACCCACTCGCAGCTTGATGTCGCCATCGGATTGCAACTCGAAGGCCGGCCCCCAGTAGGGATGTTGGTCGTAGTAATCGGGATGCGGCGCATGGGCGTGAAGATCGATGAGCATAATCTGGATACCTCAGGGTGGCATTTTTTATGTTTGTGTAGCGCAACGCTCGTGATGTAACCGATCTAGCCGGGTACACATCACTCAACATGCGCGTCAGGCCCGCTTTCATGGCGAAGCATAATTTTAAATTGATCATAAATCAAAAATCTGTTCAATTTATTTTTAAGATCACAATACACAACCCCTACCCCGCCCCCTTCGAGTCAAGCGGTGACAGAACGGCTCTAGGAGGGATGGGAAAGGAAAAAGGTGAGGAAGACAGGATCGAATAGGAAGGATGCGACTGAGCGAGAGCGGGGGCTAAAGCAGAGAGGACGGGGAAGGGAAGGGAAGGGGCCAGCCCCTCCCCCTAGCAGAGGGTGACTGCAAGGTCGATCAGCGGCGAGAGCGCGAGGTGGAACCGACAGTCAAGGCAACGATGAGCTTCCGCACACGTACCGGCAGGAGACGGCGACTAACCCCTTCAGGCACGAGCACCTCGCTCAGGACATAGCGAATGATCATTTCGCAGACCAGCTCCCTGTCGATCTTGATGCCTAGCCGGGCATCCCACTCATCGAACACGATCCCAAGCAGGTCCTGAAAGCGCACGATGGAATCATGGAATATCCGTCGGAAGAAACCCAGGGCGTAGTCGGGCGCCACCACAAGCAGACGTCGGGCGCGGCTCTGCTCAAGGTAATTATCCAGGTAGACAATCAGCGCATTCAAACGCGCGTCGGGGTCGGCAATATCCCCCAGCGCCAATGCCAGCGACTCATGGAAGCTGTCCCGCTTGTGACGAGAGAAGGTATCCAGCAAGTCTTCTTGGGAGGAGAAGTAGCGATAGAACGTCCCCCGGGACACCCCAGCCACCTGGCAAACATCCAGGATCGATATCCGATCTGCACCGGAACGCAGCACCACCTCCTCGGTGGCAGACAGGATATTCGTAACGGTCTCCTCGGAGCGCTTGTTGGGTCTTACTTTGCCATTCGCCGACGAGGCAACACCGTTTTTCTGAACAGGCCTTTTCGTTACGGCAGCAGGTTTCTCCGCCGGACTGGCCTTCTTTCTGACGGGCTTGTCACTCGCGCCCTTGCTCGATCTGGTGGCTTTCGAAGTCATTGACAAGGATTCTCATGGGATAAATGAGCGCAATCCTAGCACAAGATATAGGCATTATTAGCAAAATCTGTCCAAATTTTAACTGGAGACATCTGTAAAATTTGAATCTAGAATGGCATTCTCTCTTCAAAATAAAATCGCCTGCCCGCACCAGGACAGGCTCCAAGGAGATCGAGACATGAACGGCACAGGCCATCCGGACACCTGGTCCATGGGGGAACGAGACACTGTCATCGCAGCGCTTGAACGAGCGGCAGCGAAGCATCCAGACCGAGTCCTACTGGATTTCAGCGGAAAGTTATACACATATTCTGAAGTCGACTCGATTTCCACGCGCATGGCCCACGCACTCTCGAACCTCGGCGTACGACCAGGCGAGACCGTGCTGACAATGCTGGATAACAACATCGACGCAGTCGTGTGCTGGCTGGCGATCAACAAGCTGCGTGCAGTTAGCGTTCCGATAAACACCGCGCTCAAAGGCGAGTTCCTCCGTCACCAGATAGCTGACACCGGAACCCATCTGGTCATCTGCGAAGCGGACTACCTGCCACGCATCACTTCGCTGGCCGAGCAGCTCACTAACGTCACCCGGATTCTCTGCCGGGGTGACTTCATTGCTCCGAAGGACTGCCGCATTCCTATCGCCGCTTTGGATGAACACCGTGGCAATGACGACACACCTCTAAGCGTCAAGCCGGAACCTTCCGACTTGGCTTGTCTGATCTATACCTCTGGCACCACCGGCCCCTCAAAAGGCTGCATGATCAGTTACAACTTCATGTGCAACCTGGCGCGCCTGCAGCTGCGAGCCGGTCCGGCCAACGAAAACGACGTTACCATCACGCCCCTGCCGCTGTTCCACATGAACGCCTTGTGCGTCAGCATCATCGCCAGCATCCTGGTTGGTGCGCGGGCAGCGATCCTGCCGCGCTTCTCGGTCTCCAATTTCTGGCAGGAAGTCGAACGTTCCGGCGCTACTATTGCCTCTATCCTCGGCGGAATGGGTGGTCTGCTAGCTCACGCCCCTGACAACGAAGCGATGAGGCGCTGCCATGGTCAGATCCATACTGCCCGCGGCAACCCCTATACCGAGGAAACCAAGAAAATCTGGCGCGAACGCTTCGGCAGCAAACTGGTCGGCGGAAACGGCTACGGCCTCACCGAGGCTTGCGTAGTCACCTCTCTGGCCGCTGGCGAATACGCAGCGCCCGGCTCGTCCGGCAAGCGCATCCCAGACTTCGACGTGCGGATCGTCGATGACAATGATCAAGAGCTGCCCGCCAACACTCCCGGCGAAATCGTCGTCCGCCCATTGCGCCCAGATATCATGTTCCAAGGCTACTGGAATCGCCCCGAAGATACCCTGAAGCTAATGCGCAACATGTGGTTCCACACCGGCGACATCGGTAAGTTCGACGACGAAGGCTTCTTCTATTTCGTCGATCGCAAGAAGGATTACCTGCGCCGCCGTGGTGAAAATATCTCCAGCTTCGAGATGGAAGCCGCCTTTGCTGTGCACCCGGCCCTGGCCGAGGTTGCCGTGCATGCCGTGCCGTCCGACAAAGGCGAGGACGACGTCAAGGTGACCGCAGTGCTACATGAAGGGGCCTGCTTGACTCCGGAAGAGCTGTTCAACTGGGCTGTCGAATCGGTCCCCTACTACGCCCTGCCCCGCTATATTGAGTTCCGCACCAACCTGCCGAAGAATCCGCAGGGGCGCGTGCTGAAGTATGAGCTGCGCGAAGAAGGCAAGACAGCCGACACCTGGGACCTGGAAGACACTGAGATCAAGGTTGCCAAGCGCTGACCCACCCTGCAGCCCCGGCCTTGCTTTTGGGCTGGCCGGGGCTCGCTATCCATCCACTCGACAGCACCGGCTTGCAGCTCACCCTGAGTGACCTCGCCGCCGTGTTACAGAAAAAAGCGCGGCGGCATTAGCCGCGCTCGATACCTCCGTCAGTACTCGCGCACAGGTACGGTGGCCGGTCGGGAATTGTAGCCGGGGAGGTGCAGCCCGCCATCGACATGGAGAGTCTCGCCGGTGACGAAGCGCGACATCTCAGAAGCCAGAAACACCACGACTGGCCCAATGTCTTCCTCCGGCTCCCCGCAACGCCCTAGCGGGCGCAGGGCGGCGGAACGTTCGGCAAACCCTGGGTTCTCCGCCGCCAGCTTATGGAAGGTCGCCCCCATGGCAGTAGGCGCGATGGCATTCACACGAATGTTGAAGCGTCCCCATTCCGAGGCCGCACTGCGGGTCAAGCCGACGACCCCCGCCTTCGCTGCGTTGTAGTCACCATGCAACCAGGCACCGACCTCGGTGTCGATGGAGTAAAAGTTGATGATCTTGCCGCCGCCGCGCGCGCGCATGTGCGGCAGCGCAGCCTTCATCGACCACCAAGCGGCCCACAAGGTGGAGTCGAGGGTCCGAGCTAGCATCTCGTCGGTCTTCTCCTCCAGCAGCACATTGGGCGTGGGGGCGAACGCGTTGTTGACCAGAATGTCCAGCCCTCCGAAACGCTCCACTGTCACCCGGATAGCCGCCTCGATATCCACCTTGCTGGTCACGTCGGTCTTGATGAAAACCGCGCGTGCGCCAAGCGCCAGCAACTCGTCTTCCACAGCCTTGCCAGAGGCTTCGTCCAGCTCGGCTATCACGACCGCGGCGCCGGCCTTGGCAAAGCTCAATGCCACGCCGCGGCCAATACCGCCACCAGCTCCAGTCACCAGCGCTATCTGCTCGTGCAATAGCTTCATAATGAATTCCTTCTTGTTTTTAGATGAACACTTTTAAGTATACTGTTCAAATATACTTCAATCCGCAAGACCAGGCACCTGCGGAAACCAACGCAAGGAAAAAACGATGACCAACATGTTCCGCCGCCGAGTGGAAATCGTCTCTACGCCACAGGATGCAACACGAGAGGTACGGGCCGCTCTTGAGGACGATTTCCATCACTTCCGCGTCTGGCTACGCCATAGTGACGGCATGGTACGCGAGATCGGCGGGGAGGCCGTGCGCTACCCCTACTCCGCCTGCCCACAAGCGTCCGGCCAGTTGGAACAACTGATAGGCATGCCACTCAGCCATATCGCCCATTCAGTGACCCGGCAGACCGATGCCCAGCATCAATGCACACACCTGCTAGACCTTGCCGGCCTAGCCATCGCCAACGCGGCCCGTGGAACGCTCCGCCGATGCTACGATGTCCAGGTACCGGACCGCGTCGACGAACACACGACACCGGTACTGCTTCGTGATGGCAGGCTCCTGCTGAGCTGGGACGTACGAGGCTCGATCATCCAAGGGCCAGCGCCCTACTGTGGGGTAAACCTGCGCAAAGGAATGGCTCGCTGGGCCCTTAGCCACCTTCCCGAAGAGGATGCGGAAGCTGCGCTGCTGCTACGCCGGTGTACCCAGATCTCACTTGGCCGTCAGCATCCATTAGACTCCCAGGTCCATGCATCCAGCACCAGTCTCTGCTTTAGCCAGCAGCCGGCACGGGCTGCGCAGGCCCTGCGGATCAAGGGTTCAACGTGGGATTTCAGCGACACGGCAGCACGTCTATGCTCGGGCGACCAAGACTGGCTAGCCGGAGAGTAACCAGCCGGCCACTCCCCCCTTTCCCCTCAGGAGAAGGGATAAGCCAACCGGACGCAACAAAACTCCGACACAACGTGACGCCGGCTTCGGCAGATAACGTGCACTCCGAAAACGTCAGTCTGCCCCACAAAGACAGGGCCAACATAAAAGAACCCCGGCACCGGGATAACTCGCTCCGGCACCGAGGTTCACAACAGCATTGAGCGCCCCTTCAAAGAATGGAGCGCCAGGTTAGGGGCGTCAGAGGAACACTGCGAGGTTCGGCGTGCCCAACACGGCCTGGTCAAGAATGACCTCACGGCGCGCCAGCTTGAAACCCTCATCGGTCACACGCAACACATCCCGGCGCTCACCACTTATGATGTCGACATGGTGGTCCTTGAAGCGATTGCGGGTTAACAGTAAGTAGCTGGTCACCACGAATTCGTTGGACTTTTCGGTCTCCTCGACGAAGACGTTGGTCACCAGACGTCGGGTGCGCGAGGGCGGATCCTCCGCCCACGCACTCTTGCCGGACAGCCGCAGAATTCGCCCCATGATCGAGCGGTAGTCGTCATGGTAATGCTGCACGGTACGCACGATGGTGGTGGACAACTCCGACTGCAGGCGGGTGTGGCGAAGCGGTACGGTATAGACGAGGTCTGGGGCCAAGCGTGCGCCCCACTCCTGCAGACGAATCTGATCCAACAAGGTCGCCTCCTCATAGAGGAAGGTCACCACCTGGTTGTAGATATCCGAACCTACCGAGACGCGCTTGATGCCGACGGGCGATCCCGGCTGGATCTGATCGACACCGCGCTCTTGTACTTGGGCCATGGGTAACTCCTGAAATGTGTGGTTTTGCCTGGAACGACGCGACGATCAGCCCTCCGCCGTCATCAGTTCATGCCAGTACAACCACCAATGCCACTGGGTGTCGTCCTTGGTGAAGCCCTCGTTGACGATGCCCGGCCCTGGCCAGCCCGCAGGCGCGCCGGTCTCATAGCAGGCTTGGTACTTGAGGGTCATCTGGCGGCCCATCGCGCCCTTGGCAGCCAGGGTCATGTGCGGCCAAGTGTCGGAGTCATCCTGCTCGACCATCCCGGAGGTACCGAATAGCTGGATAGTCTGCTTGAGCATCTTCTCGCGCAGTTCTGCCGGCGCGTCCTTCTCGGCGAAGATCCAGTTGACGAACTCGAGCTTGTCGGGCCCCTGAGGCACATAGGCGTGCATGGTCATGGAACCAACCACCGATCCATCCGGCTGCGGGATATAGACGAACCCGAACAGTATGTTCGGGAACATTCCCCCGACCTGCGGCGGCATGCTGGTCAGTACCTTGAGCTGCTCCTCGCTGAGATTGCGCGCCAGTTGCTCAACCATCTCACGCGTCATCCCGGCCGGCGGCAAGGCGTTCAGCTTCTCCTGTACCGACAGTTCCGCAGGATCGAGACCGGTAAGGCGTTTTATTTTGCGGGCCAGGTCAATGCAGCGAAGAGCATGGCCGTGCGGCGAACTGACCTCTACCCCGATCATCTCTGGACTGAGGTCGGCGCCTTCACCTTCACCGTCGCCTTTCTTCGCATAGTTACCGACCTCGCCCAGCCAGCGGTGCAGGGTCAGTGTATGGAAGCCATCGGCGGCGGACTGCTCACCAGCGGTCTTCCAGTTGGCGTTGACAATGAAGCGCTGCGGCGGACCGAGCACTTCCATGCCCTTGTCAGAACGGCAGAACAGCATGTCGTAATACCACTTGGCGTCGCCGAGGAACTCATCGAAGGAGGGGCCGTCGATGTTCCAAGTGGCGAAGATCAGCCCACCATAGAGCGTGACCCGAGCCTTCTTCAGGCCAAGCGCCTCCTTTGGCAAGATCTTGCCATGCATACATTCGCGCTCCACCGGCGAGCCGATGAAGTCACCGTTGGGACGGAACGCCCAGCCGTGATAGATGCACTTGTGGATTTGCGTGTTGCCGCAGTCGGCAGTGCTGATGCGCATGCCGCGGTGGGGACAGACGTTGAGGTTTACATAAACCTCTCCCTCCTTGCCACGGGCGACAATCACCGAGTCGGAACCCATGTCGCGCACAACAAAGTCGCCGGAGTTGGGAATCTCGGACTCATGGCCGAGGAACACCCAGATCTTGCCGAAGATCTTCTCCATCTCCAACTCGTAGATCTCGCGGTCCGACAACACGCGCATCTGGACTTCGCGGGTATCGGGGAAGATAAGGTCGGAAACCTTGGTTCCGTCGGACAATACAGGACTTGTTCTTGTTAGCATGATTGCCTCCTGATCAGGGCACTACGGCGAATAAAAGCCTCGGCAGAATATAAGACACTTTTAATAAAAATGTACATATAAAGCGCAAGACAAAATACTGGGATATGACGTGCCAACAGAGCTGCGGCTTGAGACACATCAGCCCCCCCTTTGCTCCGCGCACCCCACCCGGGTGCGCAGCACACCAATTCCCTCCACAGCCAGTTCGACCAGATCGCCAGGATTCAGATAGCGCAATTGCTCCAGGCCACAGCCGTTGCCGACCGTGCCGGAGCCGAGGAACTCCCCGGGATAGAGCGTTTCCGAACGCGACACATGGGCGATGACGTCCTCGAAGGACCAGCGCATATCACGAGTGTTGCCACGCCCCCACTCCTCGCCGTTCACCTTCGCGACCATTTCCAGATCGTAGGGGTCGCCCAACTCATCAGCCGTCACCAGGCATGGCCCCATGATGTTCGCCGTATCGAAGTCCTTGCTCTTGGCTGGGCCAAGCATGCCGGGCATCTCCGCAGCCTGGGCGTCGCGGGCGCTCATATCGTTGAAGATGGTGTAGCCGACGATGTGCGAGCGAGCTGCATCGCGACTGATGTCCTTACCACGCTTGCCGATGTAGCAGCCGAACTCCAGCTCGAAGTCGAGTGCCTTGCTGAAACTCGGCCATTGGAATTCGTCGTCAGTACCGATGACCGCGAAGCGGTTGCATTTGTAGTAGATGGGTTGGCGGTTGAAGGTTTCGATGACGCGCTCGTCGGCACGTGCATTCATCGCTTTGAGCGTAGCCTCAGGGTCTGGCGTCCGCAGCGCGCGAGCCCGGCGTGCTGCGGCAAAGCTCTGCCGCAGGTGTAGCTCGAAACAGGAGCAGTCGCGCATTTGCGGCGGCGGCTGAATCGGTGCGTGCAGCTTCACCGCCGCCCGGGCACGCACAGCTCTTGCAGGAACCAGCTCCACCATCGAACGGGCAAGAGCCAACCCCTCCTCCCCGGCCTCGACCAGCGCCAGCACGCTGGCCAACTCGGGACGCTCATTTCCATACCGGACCTGGCAGGCGGCCTGTAGGTCCAGGACGATCTGGTCGTGCTCCAGCAAGGCACCGGCACGTGCGACCCTGTTGCCGTCGGTAAAGGTTACCAATCTCATGACTTTTGTACTCCAGTCGAAGAGCAGCAGAAGGTCACGGGCGTCATACCCGACCAGATACGGGCAGGCAGGCACCCGTGATAGGTGTGGCGTCGTCCGAGAGCAGGAACGCAATCACTCTGGCCAAAGCTCCCGGCGTTACCCAACGACTGGCATCGGCGTCCGGCATGGCTGCGCGATTCGCTGGGGTGTCGATGATGCTTGGCAGTACAGCATTGACGGTGACCCCACGGTCTTTTAACTCTTCAGCCAGCGCCTCAGTGAGGCGTGCCACTCCGGATTTAGAGGCGGCATACGCGCCCATGCCCGGGCCCGCCTTCAGGGATGCTAGAGCACCAATGTTGACGATGCGTCCGGATGCGGCAGCAAGCAAATAGGGCAGCGCAGCCTGGCTGCTGACTAGAGCCGTACGAAGGTTGATCTGATACAGGCGATCCCAAGTATCCAAAGCACCATCCTCGAATGATTCCCAGGCGAACCCGCCAGCGACGTTGACTAGGCCGTCGAGATGTCCGAAGCGCTCCACCACCCGGGCCACAGCAAACCGCGCCGACTCGGCAGAGGTTAGGTCGACGCCGCCCAAGGGCAGAACCCCAGAAACATCGCCCAGACTAGCTGGAACTTCGGTGCGATCGAGCAGAGCAACCTGCGCACCGCGCTCCAGCAGCAGGCGGCCCACGGCCCCGCCGAGGGCACCGAAGCCGCCGGTGACGATGATTGTCTTGTCTTGCAAAGGCCGGGACATGGCAAAAGGATCCTCTTGTTGTTAGATGGCGAGCTATATGGCTAGCGCATAGCCCCGCACAAATATATGACACTTTTAAAAAATATGTGCAATTATTAGCACGCATACATCCAAACCAGTGCTCTCAGGTTCCGCGAATGATCAGAAAACTGCCCGCCCTCAACGCTGATAACCGCGCCTTCTGGCAAGGCGGCGAGCACGGTCGACTGTTGATCCACCACTGTCATGGCTGCACGCACTATTTCCACCCGCCCGGGCCAATCTGCCCCCGCTGCGCGAGCCTGGACGTCGCACCTCGTGAGGTATCAGGAAAAGGCAAGGTGCTGAGCTACACCCTCAACTACCAGCCTTGGGTCGCTGACCTGGAAGTGCCCTACGCCGTCGCCATCATCGAGCTGGTCGAGCAGCAGGGCCTGCGTTTCGTCAGCAATGTAATTGGGATGGACCCGCTCCAAGTGCGGATCGACATGCCTGTACGGGTCAGCTTCCTCCACGTCGAGGATGTCTGGCTCCCTCTGTTCGAGAAGGATCAATGATGCTCCCTCATCGCTACGAAAAAGAGGTCGCCATCACTGGCATCGGTCAGTCCGAGGTGGCCCGACCTTCCAGCAAGTCGGCCATGCGCCTGACCCTTGATGCCTGCCTGGAAGCCATTGCCGATGCTGGCCTGGAGCGCCATGAGATCGACGGCGTCGCCTGCTGGCCGGGCGACAACAACAATGGCGATCCCTTCTCGCCGGTCGGTCCCAGCGCCCTGAAAAGCGCCTTGGGGTTGAACGTCAACTGGTTCGGCGCCGGCTACGAGGGGCCCGGCCCATTGGCCGGGGTGATCAACGGAACGATGGCCATCGCCGCCGGTCTTTGCCGCCACGTCCTGGTTTTCCGTACCATCACCGAGGCTTCGGCGCGCCAGCACAACAAGCAGGCGGGAGCGCTGACCAACAAGACCCAGGGACGTGATAGCAGCTACGCCTGGCAATGGCTGACGCCCTTCAATATCATGTCCGGCATCAACCTGATGGCCCTCTACGCGCAGCGCCATTTCCACGACTATGGCACGCGCCCCGAACAGCTCGCGCAGATCGCGTTGACCTGCCGGCGCAATGCTGCGCGCAATCCTAAGGCCATCTACCGCACACCGATGACGATGGACGACTATTTGCAATCGCGGATGATCTCCACGCCCCTACGCATGTACGACTGTGATGTGCATTGCGATGCCTCCACCGCCATCGTCCTGTCGCGCCGCGATGCCGCACGGGACACGCGCAATACTCCGATTCGCATAGAGGCCATCGGTGCCGCACTGAACCAGCCGTGGTCCTGGGACCAGATCTCCCTGACTGAGATGGCAGCCTTCGACGTTGCCCGGATGATGTGGTCGCGCACCGACTACACGCCGGTTGATGTCGGCTCGGCTCAACTCTACGACGGCTTTTCGATCCTCACCATGATCTGGCTGGAAGCCCTGGGTCTGTGCCCGGTGGGACAAAGCGGCGCCTTTGTTGAAGGCGGAGGGAGGATCGCCCTGGACGGCGAGCTGCCACTCAATACCAACGGTGGCCAACTGTCCGGAGGACGCACCCACGGCCTAGGCTATGTCCACGAAGCATGTCTGCAGTTATGGGGACGCGCACGAGGACGCCAGACTGCTCCGCATTCACTCTCTGTGGTGGCCGCCGGCGGCGGCCCATTGGGCGGCAGCCTGCTGCTGGCCCGTGACTGACACGGCCACCAGCAAGAGATCAGAACAGAATACCCGCCAGTTCGGCACAGAACTCGATCAGCTCGGCAGCCAGTTCGCCAACCCCCTCGTCGTCTCGCTGGCCGCGGAACATCACGGCGGAGACAGTGAAATCGATAGTGCCCTCAGGGGAATACACTGGCGCAGCGACTGCCTGGATACCAACCGAGAAATACCCATCGTCCACTGCCCAACCCCGTTCCGCGGCTAGGTGAACCTCCTCGCGATAGATCTCGATTGGCAAGGGACGCGCCCAGCGTATCCGATGGTAGATATCCTCGAATGCCGGCGTGTCCAGGTCCAACTGGGTCGAGAACAGCCGACCGCTGGCGCCCATCAGCATCGGAAAGCGCTGCCCCTCGGCCATGTCGATGCGCACATCGGCAGGACTGGCCGCCGAGCTGACGATGACTATGCGATCCGCCCCCATGCGCCGCCAAAGGGTGATGGTTACCTGCATGCGCGCTGCGAATTCCTGTAGCAGCGGCTTAACCAATTGCACACGCTGCCCTTGGGTAACCAGTTGCCCAACCAGGCGGGCCAGCCCCAGGCCGGCCGAATAGCGCTTGGACATCGGGTTGAAATCGATCACATCTTCCATGAACAAGGTACGCAAGATATTGAAGCAGGTGCTGGGGTTGATCGACAGGCGCCGGGCGATGTCCACCGAACGCTCCGGCGCCCCGCTCTGACTCAAATGGCGGAGAATGCGAATCGCGTTAGCGACCGGTTTCACCGTGACGCTGGCACCCTTGCGACTACTGCCTGCTTCCGTGAACTCTGGGCTTTCCATAGGAGCGTTCTCTATTATTTTCAGCCGATAAATTCTATAACGAGAACACTATCGGCCAGCAAATTTAATATAGAGATTTCTAGACACCCTCTACCGGTGCTTGATTGATATAGCGTCGGATCGATCGGTCCTCGCGAAAAGGCGAAAGCAGTACTGCCTGCGCCACGTCCCCCCGGGTCATGCGCCCGCACTGCCGCAGGTAATCCAGCCACGACTCGACGATGAAGCGCTCTACGTAGCGGTTGGGCTCCTCTAGATCACGGTACAAGCGCCAATTCCGCGCACCATTACGCCGTCGCGTCTGGCCGACGCCATAAACCACACGCAGGAACGCCTCACGTCCGGCAGCATCCACCTGGTAGCCGACCTCAATGCACACCGGCCCGTCGCCGTGGTCGACGCCCTCAGCGACCAGCATCGGCTTATCCGTCTGCAGGGCATCGGCAAAGTCAGCTTCGCGGCCCATCTCGATGGCCCCGCTACGAGTCAGGAACAAGCCCAGGAAGATGCTCGATGCCGATAGCAGCAGACTTTGCTGCAAGCCCAGGTATTGCGTGATAGCCCCCCACAGGGCACCACCAAGGGCCATCGAGCCCATCAGCACCAGGAGGTATACCGAGGCGACACGTGCTCGCACCCAGTTCGCAGCATAAGTCTGTACCACGGTGGAGATGGTCGCGTTCACCGCCATCCAGCCCATGCCGGCCAGCAGAAGCGTGGCGCAGATCACCACCTGGCTGCGCGACAGCGCCGCCGCCAGGGTCGCCACGGCAAAGGCGAGGGCCCCGATATCGATCAACCGTCGCAGAGCAAAACGCCGATAGACGCTGGTCAGGCCGAGCGCAGCAAGGACCGCGCCAGTCCCCATAAACGCCATCAGCAGTCCATAGCCACCCGCGTCCATGTGCAACTCCTCCTTGGCTACCAGCGGCATCAGCGCCCATAGCGCGCTGGCGCAACTGGTGAACACGAATACCTGCCTGAGCGCGCTAGACAGAACCGTCGAGTGGCGGATGTAGCGCAGGCCGCTGCGCATGCCGCCGGCTAAGGTTTCAGGTGGTAAGCCGTCGGCATGGACGCGAGCCGGCAGACGGTAGATGAATACGAGCACTGCAGCCATGCACAGTGCGATGACCAGAAATACTGCGGCACTGGTCCACCAGACGATCAGTAGGCCGGCCAGAGCCGGCCCCAGGGCCCGAGTGGCATTGATGGAAATACCATTGAGAGCGACCGCCGCCGGCACCTGCTCACGCGGGATGACTCCGACCACAGTCACCATCCAGGCCGCCATACCCAAGGCGCTGCCGCCCCCCAGCAGGAACGTGAACAGCAGCAGCGACCAGGCCCCCAGCAGTCCCACCCAATCCAGCAGGCAGAGCGCTGCGGCCGCCACCAAGATGACCGCCTGGGTGAGAAGCAACAGACGGCGCGGATCCATGCGGTCAGCGAGCACCCCGCCCGGCAAACCGAACAGGAAGACAGGCAGAGTAATGGCTGTCTGCACCAGGGAAACCATCAGGGGTGATGCCGATAGCTGGGTCATGATCCAAGCTGCCCCCACGGTCTGCATCCAGATCGCTAGGTTGGCAAGCGCGCAGGCTAGCCAAAGGCTGACGAACAGCCCATGACGCAAGGGCGCCCAGAACGAAGAGTGTTCCGCCCCTGCCAAAGCAACGTTGGCCTGCCTGTCCATACTCATTCGCCGTCGGGCCTGCCCAGCCGCCCAGCACTTCGCGCAGCAGGCAGTCTACGCTGGCGGCCAACCCGGTTGCGCAGCTCGCCGATCCCGCCGATACGCGCCTCGACCAAATCCCCCGACGCGAGGAAGCGACCGTCCTCCAGGCCCACACCGTGAGTCGAGCCGGTGAACACCAGGTCGCCCGGCCGCAAGCTGATACGCGCATCGAGGTAATTGAGCAATTCGTCCACCGGGAAGATCATCTGCCGAGTATTGTCCCTCTGGCGCGGCTCACCGTTGACCTCCAGCCCCATCTCCAACTCAGGCTGTCCGATGCCGCCTAATTCGTCGAGAGTGACGATCCAGGGACCGATCGGTGTAGTGCGATCCATGGATTTCTGGGTTAGCAGGTCGAGGCGACCGATACGCCTCCCCGCATCCCGCGCACTGATGTCATTGCCGACCGTGTAGCCGAGCAGGCAAGCGCTGGCCTGCGCCTCCTCGCCTAGCGGCCGGGCAACCACAGCGACCAACTCGACCTCATAGTCGAGCTGTCCGGTCAGGGCCGGATAGGCTATTTCGTCGTACGCCCCCACCAGCGCGGAATCCGGCTTCAAGTAGGCCAGTGGATGAGCCGGAGGCGAACTGCCAAGACGCTCAAGATGGCTACGATAGTTCAAGCCCACGCCAAAAACACGCGCCCCCGGTTCCAAGGGCGGCAGCAGACGGCACGCCGACAGCGCAAGGCGTTCATCATCGAGTCCTAGGTTGATCCAGCCCCCCTGGCCGATCGCCTGCGCCCAAGCAGCGAATGGCTCGCGAACACGACGAAGGTGCTGCAGATCCGGATCGAGCAACCCCCAGAATACCTCACCGCCCACCTCCACCCTAGCCAGGCGCAAGCTCAGCGCTTCTTGCCGGCTAGGTACTCAGCGTCCAGCACTTCCTCGGGGGTACGCACGCTCGGCCCAAGGATCGGACCAACCATCTCATGACCCCATAGACTCAGAGTCTCGGGGTTGAGCTCATAGGGATCGCCCTGCCACGGCTCAATCTCGGCTATGGTCTCGAAGGCAAAGCCGGAGGGGGTGAAGTGGTAGAAGGACAGATGCGGATCCTGGCTGTGCTGGCCAAGAGTCATCATCATCGGCAGTTCACGCTTGCGCACGATATCGTAGGTTTCCCCCACATCCCGCACATTGCGCACGAACAGACCGACATGCTGCACCCCCATGCGCCCTGGACCGTGGCCGTAGGCAATGTCATGGCTGGTCTTGTCGTTCAGCTTGGCGCGGAAGAAGCCGGTTCGGCCCTTGCCGGCGCCGGCTCCGTACCAGTGGAAGCCCATCACATCAAGCAGGAAGCGCTCTAGCTCCGGGGTGTATTCCGGGGTGATCACCACTACGTGTCCAGCACCACGTTCATCGGCCAGGAAACCGGTATGCGGTCGACCGGGAATGAAAGAGCGCGGCGTCCACTTCTGTCCGTAGAACAGCTCGTACTGGTAACCCACCGGATCGCGGAAACGTACTACTTCACGCACCCCACGCAGCTCGCAAAACGCCGTATCGCCACGGACGAACTCAACTCCCGCAGCCTCGAGCTTCCTCAGACCGGCCTCGAAGGCCATGCGTCCAACCGCCTCCCAACCGATATAGGCAAGGCGATCCACCTTGCCGGGATGAAAGGCAAAGCGGTGCCGCCGGTCGTCGATCCTGAAATATAACGACTCCAGATCGCTGTCCGGCGACTTGCCAACGCCGAAGCCCATGACCTGCGGGCCATATTCGCGCCAGGCGTCAAGGTTCGCGGTCTCGAACCCCATGTAACCGATGCCGATGATATCCATGCCTTCACCTTCTTGTTCGAATGTCTTGGGAGGAACTGTTGTGCCTAGCTAGATAGCCAGCAGACCACCATCGATGACGAAATCAGACCCGGTTACGAAGGAAGCCTCGCCGGATGCCAGGAACAACGCCAGGGCGACCACTTCCTCCGGCTCGCCAGGACGATCCATCAGGACACCATCGAGAAGCGCCGCTCGCGCCACCGGATTCTCCAGGAACTCCGAGGTTCCCGGGGTAGCGATGAAGCCCGGACTTAGACTAACGGCGCGAATCCCCAGGGGAGCCCCTTCGACAGCAAGTTGCCGAGTAAAGGACACCACCGCTCCCTTCGCTGCGGCATGCGCGGAAATTCCCGCGACCTTGGAGCCGCCCCAGGCTGCTGTGGAAGAAACATTGATAATGACTCCGCGCCGCTCGGCCAGATGGTTCCAGGCGTACTTGGTGGTATAGAACAGCAGGTCGATCTCGTTGCGAATGGTGTAATGCCAATCCTCGACAGACAGTTCATTGACCTTGCCGAAGCGAGCCGCCGATGCATTGTTGTACAAGATATCGATGCCACCATGCTCAACGACGGCCGCCTCGACCCAAGCCCTGGCCTGCTCATGGTCACCGAGGTCGACGGACGCTCGACCATGCAAACGAAGTCCCTGAGCGCTTAGCAGAGTGGCGGTTTCCTCGTGCGCTGCACCATTAAAGTCGCAGCCCACGACAATAGCGCCCTCGCGGGCGAAGCGCAGCGCCGCCGCCCTACCCTGGCCACCGCCAGTTCCGGTGATCAGCGCGACTTTACCTTCAAGACGCCCAGTCATTACATGCTCCATTTCTTATTCTGATTTTCTCGGATCGGCTACCGCTATCGCCCCTCGGGCTTGATCTCTTCGAGCCAGATGGCTTCGGCCGGACAAGCTTCGGCGCCCTCTCGCGCCTCGTCCTCCAGCTCGACGGGAACAGCCTTGTTATCGACGTAAACTAAGCCATCGGCATCCAGCTTATAGATGCTGGGACAGATCGCAGCGCAGAGACCGTAGCCACAGCAGCGGCTGCGCTCGACCACAACCTCGAATCGGGCCTTGTCGGAACTCATCTTATTCTCCTTATCCATCCAGGCAGACGTAAAAATAATGAACACTTTTCTCAATTTTGTAAACAAATGCCCGTTTCACCCCCAAGAAAACCAAAGCCATCTCGCCTCGAATAGCTGCGACCGATCCCCCAGACCGCCAAAACCGGCCAATTGCCGCCGATCCGTCGGCAACAGAAGGGCAAACACAATCGCTGCTCCCGCACAAGATCAAACCAAGATGCAGTCGACCGCCTCCGTCTCTCCTTGAAAGCGGAAGCGACCTACCGCCAGGGTCAACTCCTCGGAGAGTCCTCGTAGAGAAATAACGGCACTGGAGACACTATGGGCAATTGCATCCCCCTCTCCCGCCATGCGCGCAATGCGCTCGACATTCAGAGCCACGTTCCGTCCACCGGCGTTCTGCACGCGGACCGCATCGGCAATCTGTTCAACCCCACGAGTGGAATCCCCCACCAATTCCGCAGCCTGCTGTAACGTGGACTCCAGGTCAGCCAGCAGCCTGCTGCTGTCCTCCAGCGCCACAGTGCCAGCGCGCAAGGCTTCGTCCACCACTTCAGACTGCCCCTCCAGCTTCGAGGTCAGCTCGTTGATCGAGTTGGCCGCCACGGCGGAACGTTGCGCCAGGCTGCGTACCTCGTCCGCCACCACGCTGAATCCACGTCCACTTTCGCCGGCGCGCGCAGCTTCGATAGCCGCATTGAGGGCCAGCAGGTTTGTTTGTGCCGACAGGCCCTTGACCTGAGTAATGCTCGCAGTGATGGCCGCGGTGCTTTCCACGAAGTCGCCTACCGATCCGCGTATCTCTGAGAACGCGTGACGCACGCTGTCGATCTTCTCGAGCAAGCGTGACAGCGCCAGATGACCATTCTCCGCCCCATGCAGGCTCGCCTCCGCCGAACTGCGCAAGTTTTCCGCATGACTGGAAATAGTCGCTATACCGTCACTCATCTGCCCGATAGTCAGCGATACCGCGCCCACAGCATCGACCTGCGCAGTGGAGCTCTCAGCCACCTGTGCGGAGGCATCCACCAACTGTTCCGCTGAGGCACCAACTGACACTGCCACGTTGGTGACCTGCCGCATTGCCTGCTGAAAGCTGTCAATCAGCTCGTTGAAAGCCTGCGCAGTATGGGCTATCTCGTCACGCCCCATTACTCGCACACGGATGGTCAGGTCGCCATCGCGCAACCTCACGGAAGCCTGCTCAATTTCCCGAATGGCTCGAACAATCTGTCGACGCAACAGCAGACTGACAAACAGGGCCAGAACGCTAGCTGCAACGAGGACAACAATCAGCATCCTGGACAACTGCCGCTGCAAGTCGCCAGCCTCGACGAAGGCATTGGAGGTCAACTCCGCCTGCACCCCCAGCAAGCGGTTGAACTGCCCCTGCAAACCGTTGTATTCGGCACGTATTCGCCCCAGCAACGCCGCCGCCTGCAACTGATCATCAACGGCCGTGCGTTTGAAGTCAGACAAGCTTTCGCCGACCACTCCAGCCTGATCTTCCACGGCTCGATAGAGCGCTTTCTCCTCGTCGCCCAGGCGGGTCTCCTGAGCCAGTTTGCCCATCCCTGCCTGCAAGTCATCGATACTGTCTTGCATATCCTCGAGATAGGACTCGAGCTCCTCCCTGGAGGCCGAGCCATTCGACTCGAGGATCCGCACTACCGCAGCATAGGCGCCCACCATCGCCGCCTGCGAAGCCGAGGAGGTTTCGAGGACCTGGCGATACTGATGGAAGCGCAGGTGGTCGATTTCCTCGATCACGGCGTGCTGCTTGACCAGCCCCCGATAGGCCATCCCCGACACGATCAGTAGCGACAGGACGAACAACCCTGGAAGTACGAGAAGCTTGGCGCCGATCGACAGCCCTCTCAGAAACATCATGGCACTCACCGTTCTTGTTGTTATGGAAGATAGCTGGACAGGCCCGCTGCCCCGCCATACTATTTGCACAGTATTAACATTTATGTTCATAACATCAAACAAAAGCCTTACCTGCTCGAGACCCGGCCCTACAAAACCAATAAAGGACGCCAAAGCATGTCTACCGCCCGAAACGAAGCGGCTATCGACTTCACCGAGTTCAAACGGGGATGGCGTATCCTGCTGCTATCCGTGGTTGGGGTTGCTGTCAGCATCAATGCTGCCCTGCTCTATGGGTTCGGTACCCTGGTAGTACCGCTGGAAGCGGCATTCGGGTGGAACAAGAGCGACCTTCAGGCGGCGATAACTTTCCTCTTCGGTGGCGCGGTAATCTCGCTGCAACTGGTTGGCTGGTTCAACTTGCGCTACGGCATGAAGCGGGTGACAGTCATCTCGCTGACCCTGCTGTCTCTGGGCTACCTAGCTACCACTCAGTTGAACGGATCGATCTGGTCGCTATACCTAGCTTTCGCTGTCCTGCCTTTGATCGGCATGGGGGCGCTGGCGGTAACCTGGACCCAGTTGCTCAGCCTCTGGTACGACCGCAATCGCGGGCTGGCCCTAGCTATCGGCCTGTCCGGTACCGGCTTGACCGCGGCGGTCGTCCCGCGCCTGCTGTCCTGGGGCATCGAACAATGGGACTGGCGCGCGGCCTTCGTCATCCTCGCCCTGCTCAATCTGCTGGTCCTGCTGCCGCTGACCCTGCTGTGGTTCAGGCTCTCCGCCAGCACGACGCAAAGCAGCCAGGGGCATGCCAGGGAACTGCTGGACCTGCCCGGCATGAGCTTTCGCGAAGGAATGCGCTCGAGGAAATTCTGGACCTGCAACCTGGCTCTGGGCCTGGTGATCTCGTCGATCGTCGGCATGGTCACCAGCACCGTGCCGATGCTGCAGAGCAAGGGCCTATCAGCCAGCGATGCCAACCTGATCTTCAGCGGCTTCGGCATCGCCCTGATCTTCGGCCGTCTGCTCATCGGCTACCTGATCGATCGCATGTGGCCGCCGCTGGTATCCGCCGTCAGCCTGGCCCTGCCAGCCATCGGCTGCCTGATCTACCTCAGCGGCACCGTCGAGTTCACACCATTGCTGCTGGCGGCGATCCTGGTCGGCTTCGGCGCCGGCGCCGAGTTCGACATCGCCGCCTTCCTGATCGCGCGCTACTTCGGTGTACGCGAGTACGGACGGCTGTTCGGCGTGCATCAAGGCCTGAATACCGTGGCCTCTGCCCTTGCCCCGCTGCTGTTCGCCTTCCTGCTCAGCCGCACCGACTCCTACTCGGCCATGCTGACCTACACCCTGGCCTGCAGCCTGGTCGGTCCCCTGCTCTTGCTGACTCTCGGCCGCGTTCCGCGCTTTGTCGCAACACCGCTCGCGGCCCATCCCTGATCCGAACATTCCAGGAGAACACCATGCCCACACTGACGTTCATCGAACACAACGGTACCGAACACCAGGTCAACGCAGACGTTGGCCAATCGGCCATGCAGGCCGCCACCTTTGCCTCCGTGCCCGGCATCCCCGCCGATTGTGGCGGCGCCTGCGCCTGCGCCACCTGCCATGCCTACGTAGACGAAACCTGGCTGGAACGTCTGCCACCGATGGACAGCACCGAGAACGACATGCTCGATTGCGCCGTCGAGCGCCGCGACAACAGCCGCCTGACCTGCCAGGTATTCATCAGCGAAGAGCTCGACGGCATGGTGCTGCGCCTGCCCGCGTCGCAATTCTGAAGAAGAGGTTTCCATGTCACTCGCCTCAGTAGTCATCGTCGGCGCCGGACAGGCCGGTTTCCAGGTTGCCGCCTCGCTGCGACAAGAAGGGTATGACGGCACCATCACCCTGATCGGCGATGAGCCGGGCCTGCCGTACCAGCGCCCGCCGCTGTCCAAGGCCTACCTGCTCGGCAAGATCACCGAGAATGCCCTGCTGTTCCGCCCCGCCGATTTCTTCGTCAAGCAACGCATAGACCTGCGCCACGACCAGGCCACTGCCATCGACCGACAGAACCGTCGCGTGCTGTTCGCATCCGGCGAGGCGGTCGCCTACGATCACCTGGTGCTGGCAACCGGTGCGCACAACCGCCCACTGCCGGTGCCCGGCGCCGAGCTGCAGGGCGTTTACGGCGTCAAGACCAAACAGGATGCCGACGCCCTCGCCCCCCTGGCCAAGGCAGCCAGCAGTGTGGTCGTAGTCGGCGCCGGCTTCATCGGCCTGGAATTCGCTGCGGTAGCCGCCGAACTCGGCGCCAGCGTGCACGTGCTGGAGCTTGGCGATCGGCCGATGGCGCGCGCTGTTTCGACGGAGATGTCCCAACTGTTCCGCCAGGCGCATGAGTCCTGGGGCGTAAAGTTCGACTTCCGCCAGGGCCTGACCCGCATCGACGGCAAGGATGGCAAGGTCAGCGGCGTCGAGACCTCAGACGGACGCAGACTGCCAGCCGACCTGGTAGTTTTCGGCATCGGCGTGATTCCCAACACCCAATTGGCCAGCGAGGCGGGTCTGGCCATCGAGAACGGCATCCGCGTGGACGCCAATCTGCTGACCTCCGATCCGCACATCTCCGCTCTCGGCGACGTCGCCTGCTTCCCCTGCCTGCAGAACGGCGAGCAACCGACTCGCCTGGAATCCGTGCAGAACGCCGCCGACCAGGCACGCAATGTGGCCGCTCGGCTGCTCGGCAAGCCGGCCCCGTACAGTGCGTTGCCCTGGTTCTGGACCGACCAGGGCAACCTCAAGCTGCAGATCGCCGGGCTCTCCACCGGCTACGACAGCACCGTCATCCTCGGCTCGCCGGAAACCCAGCAGCTCTCGGTACTGTGCTTCCGTGACGACCAGTTGGTCGCGGTGGAGTCTTGCAACCGACCGGGCGACCACATGGCCGCGCGCAAGATTCTCTCCCGCCCGCCGCAGCTGAGCGCCGCCGAGGCCGCCGCCGAAGGCTTCGAGCTCAAGGCCTGGGAAGCCGCCAACCGCGACTGAACGACCACCGCCGCGCCCACCGCCGGGCGCGGCGTCAACCAGCGCCACGGCCAATCCCGCTTCCTGCGACCGGGCCTGTCCGCACTCCCGTCCGCTCAAGGCGACACCTGATGAACGCCCGCAGCCAATCGCTTCCCACCGGCCTGTCGATCGTTTCGATCGTCTGCTTCAATTTCGCCTCCTACATCGCCAACGGACTCCCCCTGGCCGTGTTGCCCGGCCATGTCCTGAATACCCTGGGATTCAGCAGCGCCATGGTTGGCCTGGTGATCGGCACGCAATACCTGACGACCCTGCTGTCGCGCCCACTGGCCGGCCTGCTTGCCGACACCCATGGCGCCAAGCGCACGGTCATGACCGGACTGGCCGTGCTGACCGGCAGCGGCCTGCTGACGGCCCTGGCGATCATCCTGCCGCTGCCCCTGGGTGTCGGCCTGGCGCTGCTGATCACCGGGCGCATCCTCCAGGGCATCTCTTCGGCGCTGATCTCCACGCCCTGCTGCACTTGGGCCATCGGCCTGCATGGTACGTCGCGCACCGCACAGGTGATGTCCTGGAATGGCATCGCCGCCTACGGCGGAACCGCCCTCGGCGCGCCGCTCGGCGTTCTGGTACGGGACCAGTTGGGGCTCGCCGGCATCGGCTTCGGCATCACCCTGCTCGGCTTGCTGCCCCTGCTGTTCGCCCGGAGCCGACCGCCGGCACCGTTGCTGCCGGGCATACGCCTGCCGTTCCACAGCGTGTTCCTCGCGGTGCTGCCCAACGGCCTGGCCGTCGCCTGCAGTTCGGTGGGCTTCGGAAGCCTGACCGCCTTCGTCGCCCTGTACTTCGACAGTCAGGACTGGAACAACGCGGCCTATTGCCTGAGCGCCTTCGGCATCGCCTTCATCTGTGCCCGGCTGGCGTCGCCCAATGCACTACCGCGCTTCGGCGGCTACCGGGTGGTCACGTTCTGCCTGATGGTACAAACCCTGGGGCTGCTACTCGTGTGGCTGGCGCCTACGCCCCTGGTGGCGATCCTCGGCTCGGCGCTGACCGGTCTGGGCGTGTCCTGGGTCTATCCGGGGCTGGGGGTGGAAACCCTAGCGCGCACGCCGGAGAACAACCGCAATTCGGCCCTGAGCACGCTGTCGCTGTTCTTCGACCTGGCCGTAGGGCTGGCCGGCCCACTGATGGGCCTGGTGGCCGCGCATTTCGGCCTGTCATGGATTTTCTTCTGCTCGGCCCTGCTCTCGACCCTCGGCCTTACCCTGGTGCTGTGCCTGCGCCAGCGCTCCGGCCGGTGAAGCGTGGACGCTGGCGGCCGAAAACTAACTGAACAATTTAAATAATACTGCCCATAAAAATCGAAACCTGCATTCTGCAGCCAGCGCCCCGGCCGTCGGCGAATCTGCCGCACACGCCTCCATAAGCCCGACTCCAAAGACCTGCAAGGCTATCCAGCGGAGTAGCAACGTGCCTGACCGGTGGTTTTCAGCCCTGAGCAGCCGTTGACCCAGATCAATTCAGAAGCCCTCCACGGGGCAGATAATCGGCTCGCAAATGAACATAAATCTATTTTTTGTTCATATAAAACAACAAGAGCGAAGACCGACTATGACCAGTACTACCAACCCGGCACTGAGCGACGGCACGAGGATTTCGGACCTGATTGATCTGGAAAAACATGAAGTGAAGATGCGGACGCTGTCCGACCCCGAGCTTTATGCCCTGGAGATGAAGAAAATCTTCGCCAGGACCTGGGTCTTCCTCGGCCACGAGACAGAGATTCCGAACAAGGGCGACTTCATCGTCCGCGACATGGGCTCCGACTCGGTGATCGTCGCCCGCTCCAGCGACGAGCAGATCCACGTCTCGCTTAACGTCTGCCCGCACCGTGGCATGAAGATCTCCACCGTCGACGGCGGCAATGCCGCCGCCCATGTGTGCATCTACCATGGCTGGACATTCCGCCCCAACGGCGACTTCATCGCCGCGCCGGTGGAGAAGGAATGCATGCACGGCAAGATGCGCACGAAGGCCGAACTCGGCCTGCACAAGGCCCGCGTGTCCGTCTATGGCGGCCTGATCTTCGCCACCTGGAACGTCAACGGCCCGTCCTTCGAGGACTTCCTCGGCGATGCCAAGTGGTATTTCGACACCCTATGGTGCCGCACCACCGCCGGTATGGAAGTGCTCGGCCCGCCGCAGCGCTTCATCATCCGTGCCAACTGGAAGACTGCATGCGAGCAATCCGCCTCGGACGGCTTCCACACCCTGACCCTGCACCGCTGGCTGGGCGAGGTCGGTCCCTATGCAAAGAAGCCGGATGCCGAAGGCAAGGGCGGCGACCTCAGCCCGGAAATGTACGGCGTTGAAGTCTGGACCGAACACGGCCACACCATGCGCTGCATCGAACTGGACCGCAAGATCCAGCGCCTCACCGGGCGCGACCCGTCCACCATGAGTGCCGAGGAAAAACTCACCCTGCTGCCGCCACCGGGCATCACCCGGGAAATGGTCCCCGAGCTGCTCAAGCGCTTCAGCCCGGAGCAGTTGCACGTCATGAGCTGGCGGCCGCCACAGGTGGGCAACTTCTTCCCCAATGGCCTGTTCGAATTCATCTACCTGCCGCAGCCGGACGGCACCGTGCTCGGCGCCATGGCCCTGCACGCCTATATCCCCAAGGGGCCGGACAAGCTGGAATTCGTCAACTGGATCCTCGCCGAGAAGGACACCCCGCCGGAAATCAAGGCGCGCATGCTGCGCCAGTCGATCCAGTTGCTCGGCACCTCCGGCATGGTCGAGCAGGATGACTCCGATACCTGGCCACACATGACCCTAGCGGCCAAGGGAGCGATGAGCGAGGCCATCACCCTCAAGTATCAGGCCTTGTACGAGGACGACGCCAAGCCTGCCGACTGGCCCGGCCCCGGTCATGTCGGCGAGGGCTTCACCAAGGACGATACCCAGTGGCAATGGTGGAAATACTGGCACGCGCTGATGACGGCCTGACCACCCTGCCCCTCGTACACCCTGCCCGGCTGCGTAGCGCGGCCGACGGCACGCACAGCCTCACGGAGATCGCCATGAACGACTTACAGACCCTGCTCGCGCCCACGCCCCTTCCGCCGACCGACCGCAGCAAGCGCATCGCCAGCGGCAGCCCGCTGCACAGCGAAATCGTCGACTTCCTCTACGACGAGGCGGAGCTGCTGGACACCCTGCAACTCAAGCAGTGGAGCGAAACCCTGACCCTGGATATCGAGTACAACGCCCCACTGCGCCTCACCCGTCCCAATCGCCAGCAACAGCAGACCGTGGTGCGCAACGTCCAGCACCTGCACGAGAGCCATGGCTCGCTGATGGTGCGCATCATGCGCATCACCGACACCCGCAGCGCCTGGGGTGAGGACCCGCCCTCGCGCACCCGGCGCCTGGTCAGCAACGTCCGCGTGTTCGGCACCGACAAGGCCGACGAATACAAGGTGCTGAGCTACCTGCTGGTGACCCGCAGCCGCTTCGACTTCGACGACTTCGACCTGATCCCCTGCGAACGCCACGACATCCTGCGCCGCGAGAACGGCCAGCTGAAACTGGCGCGGCGCGAAATCCTGCTGGACCAGGCGGTGATCGGCACCCCGAACCTCGGCATTTTCCTTTGATCGACCCGACAGGGGTAAAGGCCACTGCTGCGGCCAACCACGGAGAACGACAATGCAACTCGAAGACATGATCCTCGTCAGCGTGGATGACCACGCCATCGAACCGGCCGGCGCCTTCGACCGCCACATGCCGGCACGCTTCAAGGGCCGCCAGCCGCGCGTCGAGCAGCACGGCGGTCGCGACGTCTGGGTATTCGAAGGCCAGGCCACCGGCTACATGGGTCTCAATTCCGTAGTCGGCCGGCCCAAGGAAGAGTACGGCATGGAGCCGCTGGGCTACGAGCACATGCGCCGCGGCACCTGGGACATAAAGGCCCGCGTCGACGACATGAGCGCCAACGGCATCCTTGGCTCGATCTGCTTCCCGACCTTCCCCGGCTTCGCCGGCCAGCGCTTCCAGGTACATGCGGATCGCGCCGTGTCCCTGGCGGCGATCCAGGCCTACAACGACTGGCACCTGCATGACTGGTGCAACGCCGCCCCGGGACGCTTCATTCCACTGATGCTAGTACCTTGGTGGGACATGCAGGCCGCTGCTGCAGAGGTTGCACGTCTGGCTAAGCAAGGCGTGCATGCCCTGTCGCTGTCCGACAACCCGGCGCTGCACGGCTTCCCGTCGATCCACAGCGACTACTGGGACCCGCTGTGGAAAGCCTGCGCCGACAACAAGGTGGTGATCTGCTGCCACATCGGCACCGGCATCAAGGCCGAGCACGCCTCCGAGCTGTCGCCGATCGATGCCTGGATCACCTCCATGCCGATCTCCATCGCCAACTCGGCGGCCGATTGGATCTGGGCGCCGATGTGGAAGAAGTTCCCCGACCTGCGCATGGCCCTCTCCGAAGGCGGCATCGGCTGGATCCCCTACCTGCTGGAGCGCGCTGATTTCACTCATCGCCACCACCACGCCTGGACCAACGCCGACTTCGGCGGCAAGAAGCCCAGCGACATCTTCCGCAAGCACATCATCACCTGCTTCATCGAGGACGATTTCGGCCTGCGCAACCTGCCGGACGTGGGCGAGGACATGGTCACCTGGGAATGCGACTACCCGCACTCCGACTGCACCTGGCCGAATTCGCCGGAGGTGGCCTGGGAAAGCCTGCGCAAGCTGCCCAAGGAGACCATCCACAAGGTCACCCACCTCAACGCCATGCGCGAGTTCTCCTACGACCCGTTCGCCCTGCTCGGCCGCGACAACTGCACGGTCGGCGCCCTGCGCGCCCAGGCCACGCACGTCAATATCGAGCCCGCACTGGGCATGGGCGGTGCGGCGCCCAAGCGTGAGAAAGGCAAGCCGGTGACCTCCGGCGACATCAACGCGATGTTCGCCCAGGCGGACGCCCAGACCGCGCTGTAGGCAAGGCCATGGCCCCCTCCCGGGCAAAGGCCGGGAGGGGGCGGCTCAAGACAATCACAAGAGGCCAGCATGGACATCATCGGCATTGGCTACCTGGGCTTCGAAAGCCCGAACCTGGACGCCTGGCGCGAGTACGCACCGCAGGTGCTCGGCCTGGGCCTGGGCAACGCCGCGGCGGGCGACCCCGACTCCCTGTACCTGCGCAGCGACGACCGTCGGCACCGCATCGCCTTTCACCCCGGCCCCACCGACCGCATCGCCTACATCGGCTGGGAGGCCCGCGGGCGGCAGGCCTTCGACGCCGCCGTGGCGCGCTTTCGCGCAGCCGGCGTGGCCCTGGAAGTCAGCGACGCGGCTCTGCGCGAGATCCGCGGGGTGCGCGAACTGGTGCGCTTCCGCTGCCCGGCGGGCTACCAGCACGAACTCTTCTACGGACAGAAATGGACGCCACGCTCGTTCGTTCCCGGCCGCCCGCACGGCGGTTTCGTCGCCGACGAGCGCGGCGTCGGCCATATCGTCCTGATGACGCCGGACTACGGCCCGGACCTGGAAGCCTTCTTCATCGAGCTGATGGGCTTCCACTGGTACGGCGCCGGCGCCGGCAAGGGCCGCACCGGCTTCTTCCGCGCCAAGCTGAACGACAAGACCAGCCATGACATCGCCTTCGGCCATGCGCCCGGCATGAAGGGCGTGCAGCATATCGGCCTGTTCGTCAAAAGCCTGCGCGACCTCGGCGAAACCTACGACATCGTGCGCCAGCGCGCGCTGCCGATGCAGATGACCCTCGGCCAGCACAGCCAGGACCCGCACGTTTCCTTCTACCACTTCAGCCCGTCCGGGTTCGCCGTGGAGTGCATCCACGAACTGCAGCCCTGGCACCACGACGGCTTCGAGCTAAACCCCGAGCACCTGAGCGTCTGGGGCCATGAACGGGTCGGCCCGATCCTTGGCCCGAGCGTCATGCCCGTGGAACGCTACCCCGACGACTGAACACGCGAATCCAGCACCAACATCGACAGAAAAAGGACAAAAAGATGAGCAAGATCTATGACATCGTCATCGCCGGCGGCGGCCACAATGGCCTGGTCGCCGCCTGCTACCTGGCCAAGGCCGGGCGCAGTGTGTGCGTGGTGGAGAAGAACGACAAGGTCGGCGGCGGGGTCATGACCCGCGAGCTGACCATTCCCGGCTTCAAGCACGACGTCTGCTCGGTGGCGCATACCCTGCTGCAGGCTAACCCGCTGCTGCGCAACGACGAACTGGAGCTGAAGGCGAAGTTCGGCCTGAAGTACATCAACCCCGACAAGATGACCGCGATCTTCTACGACGACGGCAGCACCCTGGAGTTCTACACCGACCTGGAGCGCACCTGCCAAGCCATCGCCAAGTTTTCCGAGCGCGACGCCGATGCCTACCGCCGCTTCAACCACCAGGTGTTCCAGAACCTCGACATGCTGGTCATGGGCATGTTCAACACGCCGCCGAGCGCGTCGCACCAGGCGCTGATGATGGAACAGAGCCAGGTCGGCCAGGAACTGATGCGCACCCAGGCGATGAGCGCCTGGGACTACATCAGCGAATGGTTCGAGAACGACAAGGTCAAGATCGCCCTGGCCCGCTACGCCTCCGAGGCGATGATGAACCCGTTCGACAACGGCACCGGTTTCGGCTTCTACATCATCCTGCCGCTGATGCACCGGTACGGCGTGGGCATCCCGGTCGGCGGTTCCGGGGCCTTCGCCGACGCCCTGCATGCCTGCCTGGAACACCACGGCGGCGAGGTACGCACCCAGGCGCCGATCAAACAGTTCAAGATCGACGGCGGCAAGGCGAGCGGCGTGATCCTCGACAGCGGCGAGGAAATCCTCGCTCGCCAGGGCGTGATCTCCACCCTGCACGCCAAACAGGTGTTCCCCGCCATGGTCCCCGGCTGCGAATTGCCCGAAGGCTTTGAGCAGCGCATCCGCACCCTCAAGCACAGCAGCTTCCAGCCGTTCAACATGCATGTTGCGCTGCGCGAGGCACCGCGCTACAAGGTCGGCCCAGCGGTGGACGACTTCTTCTGGGTGGAGCGCTCGCATTCCGACCCCGAGGAATTCTCCCGCGCCTTCCGCGACCTGGAATACGGCATCCCGCGCCGCGACTTCATCGCCTACGTGACCCAGGACACCTACGACAAGACCCGCGCCCCGGAAGGCAAGCACGTGCTCAACATGTATGCCTTCTGCCCCTACCACCTCAAGGGCGGCGCCCAGCGCTGGGACGAGATCGGCGAAGAGGTAGCCCACGCTTTTCTCGACGACTTGCGTAAGCTCACCACCAACATGGACGACGACAACATCCTCGGCTTCTCGTGGATGACCCCGCTGGACATCGAACGCCACAACAACGCCATGATCGGCGCCGATATTCTGCACTTCGGCTCCTACTCCTGGCAGATCGCCGGTAACCGCCCAGCCCCCGGCTACGCCCAGTACAAGTCGCCAGTGGACGGCCTGTACCTGGCTGGCGCCAGCACCCACCCCGGCGGCGGTGTCACCGCCGCCTCCGGGCGCAACGTGGCACGGGTGCTGCTGGAAGAGTCCGGCCTGGATTTCGACGAACTGGTCGGTGCCTGACCACCCCTTGCAGGAGCGAGCGCAGCATGAAGATGTTCAGCAAGGAAGGTGTGGAGATGGTGGACATCAAGTCCATCACCCGCGATGAGCAACGACTGGTCATCAAGGGCAAGGTGATGGGCGCCATGACCACTACCATCCTGGTCCACCCACAAGACTGCTGGCAGGCCGCCCGCCTGCTCGGTATCGGCGGGATCCTGCGCTTGCCTCTGATCCTGTTCCAGGGTTGGCTGGCCACGCGCAGGACAACCCGGGTGAAACGCTGACGCTCATCCAGTGCGAATGGGGCGCGACCGAGGTCGCGCCCCATATTGCCTCCTCACGTCTTGATGAAGTAACGCACCCACAGCCTGCCGTCCTGGAAACGGTACAGCTCGATGGTCTCGATACCGCCGCTGCCGTCGCGCAACGCGTTGCGATGATGGCAGGCAGCTTCCTCGCCGTTGATGATGGTTTGCTTGACCTCAATGCGAAAACGCGGCTGCTGGTTTTCCCACATGCCTTCCAGGATCTGCCATGGATCGGTCGGCAAGGCACGGCCGACGTACTCGATGCTCAGGCTGGCGGGCGACATCCGCCGGTAATGCTCGAAGAACCCCTCCTTGTCACCGTTGTTCCAGCATTCGATCTGGCCATGCAGGAAATGCTCGATGGCTTCTTGCGCACTCATTGATTTCTCCTCGGTTGCCATGGGCGGATCTGGCCCGCCGGACTTTTCACACACCTGTTCAGTGTTCAGGCGTGCTGCTGTTGGACCGTGACCACCGCTGCCGGCCGTAGCCAGAGCAGGATCGACGGGCCGATGATGGAACAGGCCAGGCAGCACAGCAGCACTGCCAAATAACCGTCGTAAGCCTCATAGAGGTAGCCGAAGAACACCGGCATCAACCCCGAGACGATGGTGATCAACCCCAGGTGCAGGCCGAAGATCCGCGCGTACTCGCGCAGGCCGAAATAACGCGCCATGAGAAGCGCCGCCAGGTCGAACTCCGCTCCAGCGCTGACGCCGATGCACAGGGTGGCGAGCACCAGCAGCGCTATGCTTTGCACGCCGCCGAACAGGAAAATCGCACAACCTATGGCCGGCAGTGCCAGACTGATCACCGCGACCAGGATCGGCGAGTAGCGATCCAGCAGATACCCCACCAGCAAGCGCCCGGCGATGATGGAAATGCCGAAACTGCTGAACACCTGGCTCGCCACTTGGGCGGAAAGCCCCTTGCCCTGCAACATCGGCACCATATTGGTGACCATGCCGACGGTCAGACACACCGAGAGGATCAGGGCAACGTTGAAACTCCAGTAGACCGGCGAGCGCAGCGCCTGGCTGAAGCTGAGACCGTCCAACTGGGCTACCGTCTCGCTTCCCCCCGGCAACGCCGGCTCCAGTTCGCCCGGCAGGCGCATCCACAGCAATGCCATCGGCAAGGTGAACAGCAGCGGCAGCGCGGCCAGGGTGAAGAAACCCGCCTGCCAGCCGAACTGGGCGATCAGCCTGGCCAGCAGTGGCGGCAGCAGCACCGCCATCAGCCCGGTACCGCAAAGAATGACCGCCAGGGCCAGGCCACGGTTGCGCTCGAACCACAGGTTGACCAGTTGCGTCCAGGTAATGGCGATGGTTCCCGCGCAAACCAGCGGCATGGCGAAGAACGCCAAGTACAACCAGCCGATGGAATGCTCGATGCAGGTGATCGCCGCATAGCCGATCACCTGCATCACGATCGACATGATCGCCACCCGGCGCAGGCCGAAACGGCGGTACAGCGGGCCGACCAGTTGGGTAGAGATCGCCACGCCGGCGAACAGGAAGGTAATCGACGCCTGCAGTTCACCCCGGCTCCAGCCAAAAGCCTGTTCGAGGGGAATCACCAGGGTGCCGAAGCCGTAGAGCAGACCCGCGCTGATACTGGTGCAGATACCGACGAGGCCAAGCAGCAGGATGCGCCAGCCGCGCTTGAACTCGGTGAGGTCGATGGCCGCCCGCTGGGGCGAACTGGATGTATCGGACATATGAGGACTCCTATCTCGGACCGCCGTGTCAGTCGGGCCGTACGGATCGGGCTCAATGCCCCTTGAGGATTTCTTCGACCTTGGGCATCGCCACCATGGTGGCGCCACCGTCGACCAGCAACGAAGTGCCGGTGATATAGGAAGCCTCGCTGGAAGTCAGGAATAGTGAGGCGGCGGCAATATCGGCCGACTGTCCCAGGCGTGGCACGGGGAAGCGCTCGGCCAGTCGATGCGGCAGTTCCTCCCCCAGGGTTTCGAGCATATGGTCGGTGCCGATCAGCCCCGGCTCGATCACATTGACCAGGATGTTCAGCGCACCGAACTCCACCGCCAACCCACGGGCGAAGGCATTCATGAACGCCTTGCTGGAACTGTAGGGGATCAGCGTCGGCGTGTATTTGCGATTGGCCTCGCCGGAGGAGATGAAGATCATCCGGCCCTTGTCCTGGGCCCTGGACAGGTGGGGCGCGGCATCCTTGGCCAGCCAGAACAGCGACTGGATATTGCTGCGCACCAGATGATCGAAGGTCTCGTCCGCCATCTCGGCGATCAGCCCAGAGGCCGTATCGGCGGCGCAGTGCACCAGGATATCCAGTGCCCCAAAAGCCTCGATGGCACCGTCGACCATCGCCCCGACTGCCGCACGATCGGCGATATCGCCGCCGACCAGATGGGCCTCACCGCCCAGCGCGGTGATCTGCGCAATGGTTTCCTCGCCATGCCGTGGCGTACGTGCCGACACCACGACCCTGGCACCTTCGCGGGCGTAGGCCAGGGCGATTGCGCGGCCCATGCCACGTCCGGCGCCGGTGACCAATACCACCTTTTTGTCGAATCTCATCACCTGGTTCCTTATTGTTCTTGTTCAGGATTGTTCTTGCTCGGGTCGCCCCTGTCCGGAATGGTTCGCGCCCGCGGTCAACGAACCGCGGGCGTCGGCTCAAGCCGGATCAGATATCGGCGCCCGGCACGTTGCGCGCCGAGCCGTTGCGCCGATCCGACTCGCCCCAGGCCAGCCAGTGCGAAGGCTTGCGGGTGTCGCCGACCCGTTGCCAGCGCCCTTCCTGTTGCGCGGTGACGGGGAAGCCGCCAACGAAGTCGATCATCTCGCCCCTGGGGTCGGGCAGGAATTCCCACTCTTCCTCTCCCTCGATGACGATCCGCGCCGACTCCAGGAAGTAGCTGCCGTCCTTGTGTCTGGTCTGCCCCTCGATATCGGTGGTCACGCGCACTTCGCCCTTGTCGTTGCTGAAGATCGCGTAACCCAGGTGATCATGGCCGACCATGAAGGAGCCTGCCTCCCAGCTACCGTCCTCGTACAGGTTGGCGAACGACCACCAGATCACGTGCTTGTTGTTGTTGACCACCAGATCCTTCTGGAAGTGGATCGCGCCCCCCTCGGCCATGTAGAACTGGTCGAGCGCCATCGCGCCCCTCACCGGCCGTCCCTCGCAGACACCGGACAGCTCCCACAGCTGCGAGACGTAGAAGGTGCCCCACTCCACGCCGGGCAAATACCACTGCAGGCCCGGGCCAAGCAGGCGGCCTTCCAGCTGGAACAGGCCATCTTCGCGCCAGGTCAGGCGCTCGCTGTTGGCGGTGATTTCCCAGCCGTTACCCGCTTCGCCGGGCAGGTTGGTCCAGCGCACCGTGTCGCCTTCCAGGGTCTGTACCGGTAGTGGCGTCAGCGCCTGGCGGGCCATCTTCTCGTGGTCCATGCGCAGGTTGACGCCATCCACATGGTTGTTCAGGTAGTAGAACTTGGTCGGGTTGGGCGTACCGCCCGGGGCCATCAGCGAGCGCACGAAGGAATAGATGTTGCCGTCCTCGTCGCGCACCGAACCGAATGGCGAGCTTTTGCTCAGGCGCAGACCGAAAAAGCCACGGCTGCCGGCCATCGCCGCGCCGGTCACCTTGTGTGGGCCGACCAGTTGCTGGAAACCGAAGTCGCCGCGCTCGGGAATCGTCTTGAACGTTCTCATGGCATTCGTCTCTTGTCGTTGTTGTCGAAAGGTTCGCGAGGCGTGACCGGGTTCAGTCCCAGATCACCGGGAGCGTGGAAACGCCGCGCAGCTGCGCGCCCTCGATGACGGGCGCGGGCTGCGACGGATCCAGGCGGATATTGGGGAACAGGTCGAGGATGGCGTTGATCGAGCAATTGATCTCGACCTTGGCGATAAACTGGCCGATGCACATATGCGGGCCGAAACCGAAGCCGAAGGACGGCTTGAGCTTGCGGTCGATGTCAAACACATCGGGGTTCTCGAAGGCATCCGGATCACGGTTGGCAGATACCACCATGCACTGCACGAAGGAGCCCTTGGGAATCTTCACGCCATGGAACTCGACGTCCTTGGCTGTCTCGCGCACCTTGAAGGTGGCCACCGGCTCGTAGCGGGTGGTTTCGTCCATCAGCTTGGGAATCAGCGAGCGATCAGCCTTGACCCGCTCCAACAGGCCCGGGGTGGTGAGTAGCATGGCCATCACCGAGCCGAACATGCGTGTGGTGGTTTCACCGGCGGCGGGCAGCAGCGAACGGGTGAAGGTGATGACTTCATGGTCGTCCAGGGTCCGCCCTTCGTATTCGGCACGCAGCAGGCGGCCAACCACGTCATCGCCATGGCTGCCCTCGGCGCGGCGTTGCACCACCACGCCCTGGATGGCGTCGTACAGGCCCTTGACCGCGATACCGGCCTGCTTGCGCGCCTCGGCCATCTTCGCCGGGTCGATCTGGTTGCCCCCGACCATGGCCAGCGCCCAGGCGGCGTATTGCTTGTACTTGGAGGGGTCATCGGTGGGGAAGCCCATCAGCGCGTACATGATGCGAATCGGCAGTTCCAGGCCGAACTCCATCAGGTCGGCTTTCTTCTGCGGCACCAGCGGCTTTAGGTATTCCTCGCGGATCGCCTCGTCGATCTGCCCGCGCCACTTGTTCACGCTCTCGGGCATGAAGGCCGGTTGCAGCAGCGCGCGCACCTTACGGTGCGCCTCGCCGTCCATGGCCAGGATCACCAGGCCGTCGAAGAAGGCGCCGAGGCCTTCGGCAATGAACCCGCTGGTGTAGGTGTTGCCGTCGCGCAGCACGGCCATCACGTCCTGGTACTTGAACAGGGCGAAGGTCGGCCGAGTTCCCTGCTGGATACCGGCGTTGGTCGGTACGCCGAACTGGGTGATGAAGTCGCCCTCGTAGATCGGTGACTTCAGGAGCTGCTCGCGGCACACCTCATGGATGTCCAGATCGGTGCCACGGTAGGTCTCGGAAACGGCGGTGTAGTTATTCTTGAGGTCTAGGGCGGAGGCGGTGCTGGTACTCATCGGATTCAACCACTCTGTGGAATTGTTGTTGTCGGAAGTCGAGTGACGCCGGTACGCAGACCGGCCATCAGGCTGGCGGAAGCGCGTGCCCCGTTGCGGTTTTCATTTGGAAACACGCCGGTTCGCTCGCCCAACCGCAAGTAAAGGTATCCTTTCGGAGACACCGATCTGGGATACTAACGGGCTGCCTTTTTTCTGCGGCCCGATTCGTTTTACCCAGGGTCAAACGAAGTGCATCGACCATTGTCGTGATAAGGAGAAAAGGGTGAACCCTGCCGAGCAGAACGAACCAGGAAAACGCAACACACTCCGCCGCCTGATCGAGGCCGCACGCCTGGAGTTCGCTGACAAGGGCCTCGCCGGCGTACGTATGGAGGAGCTTGCCCGCGAAGCGGGGATCACCAAGCAACTGATCTATCACTACTACGGTTCCAAGGAGGGACTGTTCGTCGCCGTGCTGGACGAATGCTCCGAACGGGTCATGTCCGAGCTGGTGGCACTGGATGTCGACTCGCTGCCTCCCAGGCAAGCCATGCGCGCGATGCTCAACCACTTCTTCGACCAGTACCGTCATGACCCGCTGCTCGGCGCCCTGGCCCTGGAAGGCATCCACTACCACGATACCCACCAGACGCCGCGCAACCGCTTCCTCGAACTGACGCCGACGCTGATCGACAAGCTCGACGGCATCCTGCGCCGCGGCGCCGTGGCCGGTGACTTCAAGACCGACATCAACCCCCGGCTGTTTCTCGCCACCGCCGCGCTGGTGACCACCGGCTGGTTCACCAACCGCTATTCGATGTCGGCATTGGCCGGCCTGGACACTGTCTCGGAAGAAGGGATGAGCACCTGGCGCCAGTACTCGGTGGATTTCATCCTGGCGAGCATTGGGCAGAACCAGAACGACCACAGCGACTGAGGCCGCAGCGGTCGCTCCATTCGATGCCAGCTGTTACTTACCTGCTTTCGCCAGGTAGCGCTTCACCCGGCCGGCCGCCAGCCGCCCAGCCATGCCGTTGACGCCGCCGCCCGGGTGAATGCCGGCACTGCCCAGGTACAGCCCTTCGATCGGCAGCGTGTCGCCACCCAGCCCGTAGGCCGGGCGCATGGCGCTGGAACGCATGGACGTGGTATCGATATGCACCACGCAACCGTTCACCGTGTTCAGGCGAGCGGTGAAATCCGGCGCCGCCTCGATCCAGCGACCGATCACATGCCCCTGGATGCCCTCCACGTATTCGGACAACTGCTCGACCACCTGATCGGCCACCCGCTCCCTGAGCGCGTCCCAGCCTTCGCGCGGGGCGACCGGCATCACCGGCGGATAGATGTAGAGCACGTCCTGGCCCGGCGGCGACTGCGAGGGATCCACCGAGTTGGGCGCAACCATGGTGATGTACGGTAGGCGCGGTACTTCGCCACGGGCGCTGGCGGCGAAGTTCTCCAGCACCGCCTCTTCCGTGCCGATCATCAGGCAGGCTTTGCGCAAATCGACGCCGTCACCCCTGGCCGCCTCGAAGCGCGGCACGGAGATCTGCCCGTCGAGCGCTAGGTCGACCTTGAGCGGCCCCGAGCCCCTGGCGTTGGCCGGCGCCAGGGCGATACGGGTCAGCAGGTTTCTCGGCATTTCACCGGCGCTGACCATCTCCAGCGCCACTTTGGGGTGACAACCGGCAATGACCGCGCGCGCCGTGAATTCACGCCCGTCGGCCAGCCGGACGCCGCGAACCTTGCCCTGACTGGCAAGGATTTCTTCGACGCGGGCCGAGGTCATGACCTGGCCGCCCAGTTCTTCCAGGCGCGCACGCATGGCATTGCTGAGCTGCTGCATGCCACCGATGACCCGGCCGACGCCGAAGCGATGGAGGAACCCCAGCAAGGCATAGTAGATGCCGCCGCCGTCGGCACTGATGTCACCCGCCAGGCCGGTCAGCGCGCACATCGCGGAGATGGTCACCGGATGCTCGAAGCGCTCGCGCGCGGCCTGGTGCGCGGAACCGGTCATCAGCGCCATCAGCTCGGGCTTGTGCTTGCGCCGCTTGAGTGCGGTTCCCACCATCTTCAGCTTGGCCATCAGGTTGGTGCGTGCCGGATCGACTCGCATCATCGGCAGGGCGATGTCGAGAAACAGGTCGATGACCTTCATGAATTCGAGGAACGCCTCGGCATCTCTGGGACTGTAACGGCGAATTTCCGCAGCGGTCTGCTGGCGATCACGCCAGAACACCAGCGAGGTGCCATCCGGGTGCAGGTAAACGTAGCCCGGCGACAGCTCGATCGACTTGAAACCGTGCCGTTCGAGTTCCAGCTCACGGGGTACGTGGGCATGCACGCGCATGGACATCATGTCCATGGCGCAGGGGTGCACCAGGTGCTGTGGCGCCTCGGGGATCAGGTAGCCCGATGAAGCCATGCCGCCGACCTTGTCCAGCGCTTCGAGCACCAGCACCTTCTTGCCATCCATCCCTAGATAGCAACCAGCCGACAGACCGTTGGTGCCACCACCCACGATAATTACATCGAAATCCGTGTTGTCATTTTTCATGGTTTGATTGTTCTTGTTCATTGCTGTTGTGAGTAAGCGCCAGGCGGCCTGACAATCTCTCGCTGGGACGCTTTACCGCTTGCCAGAAAGCTAGGGCCCTGCCCTTCAGCAGGAAGGCAACGCTAGCAACAACCTCTTGGCAGCGGTTGTTCATCGTTTTACCGGCAGTAAAACAACTCCCCAGCGTTCCCTGCGACGCACGACACAGCTCTCGCCGGCATCACCCTCGGTGACCACGAATAAAGTTTTAAAGGGAATGGCCGATGAAATCGCAACGACCGAAGAGATACGCTTGGTCTCTCCAGACACTGACATGCTCACCCAGGTCCATTCGGATCGCTGCGGAGTGAGCATCAGCTCCTGGGTGCAGGACCTAGCCGGCTCTACCGGCCCGGCTTCGCCTACATGCTATTGCGGCCCATCTGGGCGAACAGTTTACGCATCGCGACTAGTGACGGAGTGTGGCTACTGAAGCCGCCATCGGCCACCAGGGTACTGCCAGTGATGAACGACGATTCGTCGGAGGCGAGGAAAGCCACCACGTCCGCGATTTGCCGTGGGGTACCCAACTCGGGCGTGCAGTGGTTGTCACGCATGATTTCCAGCAGGGCCTCAGGCAATGGGTGCTGCGGCGCAAGACCAATCTGCACAGCGTTGCCGCGAATCCCTTGCTTGCCGTACTGCGCGGCAACCAGTTTGGGCAGCATCAGCAACGCCGCCTTGGAGGTGGCGTAACCAGTCAGCGACATATCTCCCTGCACCCCCAGACCAGAGGTGGCGAAAATAATCGAGCCGCCAGCTTGCTCCAACATCACCGGGACGACGTGTTTGGTACATAGCACCGCTCCACGCAGGTTGACAGCGATGGCCCGGTCGAAAGCGCCCATGTCGAGATTCGCCAGGTCGCAATCGCGCTGCCGCTGCTCGGCATTGAGCACCGCAGCATTGTTATGCAGCACGTCAATGCGACCGAAATGGTCTTTGACCTGGCCAACCATGGCGTGGACATCCTCTTCCGACGAAACATCGGTACGGATGCCCAACGCCTCGTGACCAGAAGATCGCAAGGAAGCCGCCACTTCCACAGCAGCCTCTCCATTGATGTCGACTAAGGCGACAGAGGCACCATGGGAGGCTAATACCCGCGCGCATTCGGCCCCCAGTCCGCCACCGGCGCCGGTGACAATCGCAACACGTCCAGACAGTTTTCCCATAGTGGTCATGACCTTGTTCTCCACCCCACTTTCAACTCGTTCCCGTTACTCACCGGTGAAGCGCGGTTCGCGCCGCTCGGCAAATGCCAGTGCGGCCTCGCGCCGATCCTTGGTTGGTGCCAGGAGCGCGAACAGGTCCAACTCAAGATCAAGCCCGCGCTTGATGTCCAGCTCCAACGCAGCCCGCGCGGCCTGCTTGACGTATGCCGAAGCGGCCGGCGGCTTGGCAGCTATCAGCCGAGCAAGTGCTGCGACCTCATCAAGCCAGTTGGACTCGTCGCTCGCCAGGCGAGTGACCAGGCCAATTCGGCGGGCCTCATCGGCTCTCACGCGCTCGCCAGTCAACAACAGATCCATGGCCAAGCCCGGAGCCACGACTCGCGCCAGGCGCTGGGTTCCACCGCCGCCAGGGATGAGTCCCAGCCCGGTTTCCGGCAGGGCGAACACTGCATTCGGTGCAGCAAATCGGATATCACAGGCTAGAGCCAACTCGAGCCCTCCCCCCATGCAGTACCCATGAATGGCGGCTATCACCGGCTTGCAGATGCCGTCCAGGGACTCGATCCAGCGCGAACGCTCCATACGTTGGCGAACCTGTATGGCCGACTCTTCACCACGTTTTTCCTTGATGTCCGCCCCAGCACAAAAGCCTCGTTCACCCTCACCGCGAATCAGGATGACCCGCACCTGCGGGTCGGCTTCCAGCAGCCCTAGGGCCTTCGGTACACCAAGGCGGATATCGTCGTTGATCGCATTGATCTGCCCGGGTCGGGTCAGCACGATCCAGCCCAGAGCGGAATCTCGTTCGACGCGGACAGACTCATTGATCAACAGCGGATCCAATGCATCCGAACCGGAGGTCATACACTCACCTCCTCGAACTCGAACACTTGGCCGTCCAGCTCCCTAGGATCGACCTTGATCAGCGGCCGGCCACCAACTGCCTCGCTCGACTCGATCCACCGGAAAGCTGTACCCCGCGCACGCAGATCTTCGGCCTTGGCTGCCAGGTCGTTGACGCCGATACGGATGTAGTACGGGCCCGGGCCCCAATTGTTCAAGTAGTGGCCGGCATCGGTGTTCCATTGAGTTGCCTCAAGCACATCGAGGGTCGCACTGTTGGCAACAGTAAAGCCCATGCGCGCACGCCGGTAACCTTCCTCTCGCAGTTGTTCCACCGGACCACTGGGTTCCCAGTCAAGGTTAGTGGACACCTTGCGCAAGGTCTCGTCCAAGTCACGCACCAGGAAGCCGCGAGCAGTCACCCGCACCATACTGCCGGGCGCTAGATCGCGAGGTTGTGCCGGCGGCAGGGTGTAGGTTTCCGCCGGCATCTGCAGCGGTTCGGTCTCCATGATCTCGATGCATAGACCACCGTCGACCGAGGGCTGGTAATACGGCCGCTCCGGCGTGGCGCCGAGCCACAGGCGATCAAATGGCATCTCCGGCGTGCGCTGTGCCATGCGGAACGGCAGGCGGCGACGCATCAGCTTATCTACCAGCACAACGAACTTCTCGCGATGCAGAGCCAGGACGATGGAGTGGGTAATCATCGGCCGGTGATGCCCCTGATAGTCCTTGAGGCTTTCCAGGAAATCGTGGAACAACGGGTCTCCGGGATTCGGCTTGTCGAGGTGCCACTGCGGCTCAATGCGCGTCGGCGCTACCGCCAGGGATTTGTGCACCCTCAGAAAATGCGCGATGTAGGGATGGTTGTCGAACGCCTGCCGCCACCGCTCATGCTTATAGATACCAAGCTTGTCTACCAACTTCTCGGCCATCCCGTCAGGATCCGGCACCATCATGTCGGCGCTCATCAACAATTCGAACATGCGATTTTCCTCTTGTCGTCGGCTAGGCACGGCGGAATGCCACTGAGCATCCGCCCCTGCGGACTGGATTGATCAATGGGCGGTAGCAGCCTGGGTATTCGCGTCTGTACCTTTCCCGAGAGAGACAGGCGCTGTGCTACCAGCCACTTGGGGCTCCGCGGGACGTGCTTTGGGGTTGAGCAGGAAGTGGGACAGGGCCGGGATGAGAACAAGGGCGCCGAGCATGTTCCAGAGGAACATAAAGGTCAGCAGGATTCCCATGTCAGCCTGGAACTTGATGGGTGACCAGGCCCAGGTAACGACCCCCGCCGCCATGGTCAAACCGATCAGGGCAACCACTCTGCCGGTAAAGTCGAGGGAGCGCCGATAAGCCACGATCAAGCTGCCACCACGCTCCTGCACCGCCAACTGCACACTGAGCAGATACAGGGCATAGTCGACGCCGACGCCCACGCCCACGGCGATGACCGGTAAGGTCGCTACCTTCAGGCCAATGCCCAGCCACACCATCAAAGCCTTGCAGATGATGGTCGTCATCAGCAACGGTATCAGCGCTACCAGCGTGGCGCGCCAGCTACGGAAGGTGAGTAGGCAAAGTAGAGCCGTGGCGCCGTATACCGCCAGGTACATGGTGACGATGCCCCGCTCCACCTCGATATTGGTAGCAGCCTCGATACCGGCGTTACCGGCAGCAAGGAGGAACTCGACCGGTTGCTCTCCAGTGCTGACGTTATTCTGTTTGGCGAACTCCTCGGCAACCCGCAGCACGCGAGTGAGCGTGTCAGCCTTGTGATCAGCCAGGTAGGCAATCAGCGGTGTAACCGAACATTTCTGGTTGGTGATTCCCGGTGCGGAGATCATCGCCGAATCGACCGAGGAGTTGGTGATTGCCTGGTCGCGACTGATGGTCAGCCACTTGCCACTACCTTCAGCCATGCCCGCAGTGAAGAAACGGACGGTCTCGGCCAGCGAACTGGTGGTCTGCACTCCCTCAGTCTGGCGCAACTGCCAAGCCAGCCGGTCCATGGTCTGCAACGGTTGGTAAAGGCGGCAGTTGTCCTCATTGGTCTTCATGATCACCACGAACTGGTCGCTAGACAGCCCATAGTTAGCGGTGATGAATGCGTTGTCCCGGTTGTAGCGCGAGTCTGGCCGCAACTCCGGCGCCCCAGGGTCAAGGTCACCGACCTTGAGGTGAAGCATGACCACACTGCAGGCTGCGGTAACGATAACGGACAAGGCGATCACGCCGATCGACCAGGGACGCTCGGTGAAACGGTCAAGACCATGCCAGATATGGCCGAGGAATCCGCGGTTAGACTCCCCGGCGCGATCCTTCTCAATGGCGATCCGTGCAGCCTTCTGACTTACCCCGAGATAAGACAGCGCTACGGGGATCAGCAGCAATTTGGTGAAGATCAGCACAGCCACACCGATACTAGTGGTCAAGGCCAGGTCGCGAATTACCGGGATGTCGATGATCACCAGGACGGCGAAGCCGACGATATTACACAGCAACGCTGTCAACCCGGTCAGGAACAAACGGCGGAAGGTGTAGCGGGCAGCGATGTACTTATGTGTGCCACGTCCGATGTCCTGGAGAATGCCGTTCATCTTCTGCGTGCCATGGGAAATCCCTATGGCGAAGATCAGGAACGGCACCAGGATCGAGTAAGGATCCAGTTCGTAGCCGAGTAACTCCATCAGGCCAAGCAGCCAGATTACGCCAGCCACGGCGATGCCAACCAGCAGCAAAGTGCTGCGCAGGCAGCGGGTATAGAAGTAGACGAAGACTGCGGCGATGATCACCGACGCGCCGAAGAACAGCATGACCGCATAGAGGCCATCGATCAGATCACCGACCAGTTTGCTGAAGCCAACGATATGGATACCAATCGACTCGCTCTCCATCGACCGTAACTGGTTCTCCAACTGGCTGGAGAACTCACGGTAGTTCAGCGGCTGGCCAGTCTGGGGATTGGTTTCCAATAAGGGGGCGACAATCATGCTGGATCGATTGTCGTTGGCCACCAGGCTTCCCAAGATGCCTGCGCGCGCGATATTGCGCCGAAGCTTGTCGATGGACGTCGGGCTACCGTTGTAATCGGCAGGCATCACCGCACCGCCGTCGATACCCTCCTCGGTGACCTCCTTCCAGCGCACGATCGGCATCCACAGAGATTTCATCCAGGACCGATCGACCCCAGGAATCAGGTATAGGGTGTCATTCACCTTCTGCAGTGCGGTCAGGTAGTCATGGTCGTAGATATCTCCCTGCTTGTTCTCCACCACGATCCGCACGCTGTTACCGAGCCCCGGCAACTCGCTCTTGTAGGCAAGATAATTTTTGATGTACGGGCTGGTGCTAGGAATCATCTTTTCGAAGCTGGCATTGACCTGCAAGCGAGTCGCATGGAAACCCAGCACCAGGGTGGCAACAAGGCATACCAGCAACACCAGGATGCGATTGTTGAAGATCACTCGCTCGAGATACCCGCCGGAGGTCATGTCGAAATCCCGAAGGTTAGGGATCACCGGCATTCCACTGTTGTACTTCTGCTCGACCATTTCTACGTTCTCTCTGGAGGGTAAGCCGCTGGTTTATTTCGCCGTAGCGATCTGCACTACCCGTGCGCCGGCATAGGTAGCAACAAGCAAGTGGCCATCCTGTCCAGTTCGGCTCGCCGCATAAACTTCGCTGGAGCGCATCGGCTCGAGGGGCCGCACCAGCAATGAACTCGGTTCGAGTACCGCCAACCGCCCGCTCTGGCTGACCAGCACCAGCGAACCCGCTTCCTCAACCAGGCCCACCACACTGCTGTCCAATCCGGCTTCCACCTTGCGCCAGTCCCGGCCATCATCCTGGCTGGCATACAGATTTCCGCGCAGGCCATAGGCAAGCAGCAAGCCATCATGCGCGGCAACACCAAAGAAGGTTCCGCCATAGGGCGTCTCGACTCTAACGAAGCGCTGCGACTCGGCGTCCAAGCGCATCAGTAGCCCTTGCTCACCACAGGCGTAAAACTGACCGTGGTGTTGGGCAAGCCCATAGAGATGCATCCGCCGCTCGTTATCTGCGCGCTCAATCCAGGGCTCCCAGGTGGCTCCTGCATCTTCGCTGCGCAGCATGAGTCCGAAAGCGCCGACTACAAAGCCGGTACCCTTGTCATCGAAGGAGACATCGAGCAACGGGGTGGGCAAGACATCCGGTGTCGCAGAGGTTTTCATTGCTAGGTCAATTTCACGCAGCAAGTCGCCAGCCTGCTGATCTCCGGCTTTCTCTGCTCGCGAGTAGTACTCGCGCAGCAACACAAGCACCTGTCTTCCATCCAGGCGTACCTGCCAGCTCCGACCACCGTCACCGCTGTGCAATAGCAAAGCGTCGTGGCCGACAATCCAGCCATTCTTCGGATCGGTGAAGCGTACTTGCACCAGGTCGCTGGAAACTGGACTGGGAACCTGGCTCCAATTCTGGCCATAGTCTTCCGAGCGCAGGATCACACCATGTGGACCGACACCGAGCAGTGCCTCGCCCGAGTAGGTCACAGCAACCATTGGAGGGCGTATATGGGGGCTTATCTTCAGAGCAGGCTTGCTCAGGACGTCATGCCCGACAACCGTCGCCGCACCAGCAAACGACGAAGCGGACAGCAACAGAGAGGTCGAAGCCACAGCCAACAGTACCTGCCGGCGAACTTGCCATCTGCCAGTCAGCAGGCGGTGCATCGAGTGGATCAGGTCACGGCAAGGGCTTGTCATTGTTATTTTCCTCAACCACCGGGCGCGTCCGGCCAAAGCAACCACACCGGCGCGCCCATTTCTTGTCATCTGCCCACGCAAGCAATATCGCGCAGGCTCACAGTCAACGCTGAGTGACGCGGGAAACGATCGCCTCCGGGTTCATCTGACGTTCCGAATAGGGCACATCGGTGAAGCGATAACCACCTTTAAGCGCATCGTTCAGCAGTGCCCACATCCCCTTGTTGAAGTCGTATACGACGTTTTTAACGTTGTACGGGATGTTCTTGTCGTAGATCTGCACGCCACTGAGGAAGATCGACCGGTACAGTGCACCGCTCTTGTCCCAGGCGTCGTAAAGGCCGATGCCGAAGGTATCTTCGTCGAGGTAGTAGGTACGCTTGCTGTAGACGTGGCGCATGCCCGGCTTGAGCGTGGCTTCGACCACCCAGACACGGTGCAGCTCCCAGCGCTCGCAAGCGGGGTTGGCGTGACTCTTGAGGAATTGCTCGTCCTGCTTGCAGCCGAAGTAGAACTTGTAGGCGTTATAGGGAATGTACATTTCCTTACGGCCTACCAGTTTGTAGTCGAAGCGGTCCTGGCTACCAGAGAACATCTGCAGCTCATCGAACAAAGTCACTCCACCCTGGCTAGCTACAGGAGTGTCGAAGTTGAACTCAGGGGCCAACTTGACCCGGCGCTGCCCTGGGGTGTAGCTGAAGGAACGGCGCGGCTTGGATTCCGGATCGAGGAAATCGTTGAGGACGATCACCTCTCCCGCCCGCCGCGCGGGGAAGTTGTTCAGCGAATACACCCTGGCGTACATCATCGGATCGCGATCAGCCTGGCTGGTCTGGTAGAACGGCGTTTCTTCGAAGGTCGCCTGCTCGGCGGTCTTAGTCACTTGGCCATTCGTATCTATCACCCAGCTATTGGAAGAGCTGGTGGTGGAATAGCCCGGACCAATCTTGTAGCGCAGTTGCTGATTCCACATCACCTCGTTGCCGTTCTTCGGGATAGGGAACGGCAGGCCGCCACGACAGGCAGGGTCGACCGCTAGGCCATCCTTTTGCACCTGGCAACCGGTGGCATTGCGTAATGTGGCGTTTACCACTGCGTCGGGATAGGCGGTTGTCCGATGGCTTGGGTAGATATCCATGTACCAAGTATCAGGATTGCGCTTGAGGAGGGCCTTTTGTCCCTCACTGAGCTTGTCCGCGTACTTGTCGGCATTCGCAGCAGTGATGCGGAACAGGGGTTTCTCATCCTTGAAGGGATCGACCCAGAATCCACTGTCCGGCTGGAACCCAGGCGGGGCCTTCTTCAGCCCCCCCTCATAGGCAGGGATGGTGCCATCGGCATTACCAGCTTTGATCGCCCCCCAGGGCGTCAGGTCCTTGCCAAGTTCAGCGGCTTCCTGCTGGCTCACTGCAGCCAGTACCGGCAAAGAGAGTCCACTAAAGGCAAGGGCTAAGGCGAGTCGAAGTTTCATGACCAGTCTCCGTTCTTGGAATTATTAAAAGGAGGTTTTGTAGGTGAAAACCAACCAACCACGGTCGGTACCGCCAACGTTACCGTTGCCATTGACCATCCGCTCGCCATTGGCATTCAGGGAGTTCTTCTCCTGCGCGGATACGTCGGCATAGCGCAGACTGAATTCATGTTCCTGGCGGTAGGTCATCTTGGCACCGACCGACCATGAAAGCGCGCCCTCACTGCCACCGCCTGCGCTGGCGGCATTGCCATGCAGGCCATAGTTAATGGTCAGCGGCACATCAAGGGTCCACGATGGCAAGATTTCGACATATTGCGGGGTGTAGTTCAGCGCCACTGCATAGTAATCACGGGTAGAGCAACCATCGGATTTGTCACCCTTACCACCGGTTTGAACATCTACGCATTTGTAGCCTTCTCCCTTGTACAGCTCCTCGTGCTCCGTCACCTTATCCAAATGGCTGTAAGCGAACTCAGTAACCAGCGTTGCGTTATCGGCGATGAAGTTACGCGGCACACCGTACACGGCGTTGGCCACGAAGTGGATGGTGTCGCCACGCGGCCCCTCGTCGTCCAGCAGGCTAACCCCCGTAGCATTGAGCGCCCCATCCTTGCGATAGGACAGCTCAGCACCTACTGCAGCGCTGCCGATAGCCCGGGAAGCACTGACCCCCAACAACTTGACATCCCGCGGATAAACCAGTCGATATTGGCGATGAGCAGCATCCACCTGTGGCGATAGCCAGGGTTGGTAATCGTCGAACTGGCGATAGTAAGCACCGAAGGTAGTTTCGATAGCCTCGACATTTAGCTTGGCCATCACTCCCCAGTTCTCGCCATCGCGCCCACGCTTAGAAGACGCATGATTGAGATTGAAGCCTGGAGCCGCAGGCAACCTGTCAGGGCCTTCGAAGAAGGGGTCGGCTGCGCCGAAGTAGGTTCCACCGTACGGGAAGCGGGTGTTATCCCACTCGTAGAAATACTGACCGGCAATGGAGAGGTTGTCGGTGACTTGGGCTTTCGCCGAAATCTGCCCGATCGGCAGGAATACCTCTTTAGTCTCAATACCTGGACTGGTCACTGCTTTCATGCCATCGGTAGGTGCCTGGGAATAAGACACTGCATGGGCGCCGAACAGTAGCCCCTCCCCCCAGTAGTTGGTGTGCCGGCCAACCTTGACGTTGACGGGCGTCTGCCCCAACTGAAAGTTGCTCCACACAAAGGCATCCAGGATTTCACCGGAGGGGCCGAGTGCATAACGTTTGGTTTCGGAACTGTATCGATCCCGGTTGTAACTGGTCGAATAGCCCGGGACGTTACTCTTCACGTCAGTATCGTGGTAGGCATCGTCGTACCAGGCCGCGGCGCTCAGGCGTGCGCCGTACTGATCGCGGAAGGAGAGGTCAATCTCACTGAGCAAATCAAGGCGATTGGTGACGATATCGCCTTTGTCGAACTTGCCATCGGACTCGTCGTAGTTCGGGTTGTTCATGATCTTGTGATCCTGCCCCTCAGTCCGAACCCCGAGGTTGTACCGCACGGTGTTGTCCCAGCGCAGTCGCAGGTCGGGGTTACCGACATCGATATCCATCGCCATCACGCCACCGACCTGCCCCATTACAGCCAAGGCCAGACCGCTGAGAACGAGGGACTTGCGCCCAGACATCTTCATTGCCATCGCGTTCATCTCAGATCCTTTTATTTTTATTTTCAAACACTTAGGAGCGGAATCGCACTACTGCCCCTACCGGCCTCGCCTGAGCCCCTCGGCAATTTATGTACAACAATCGCAGAAACGTTCCATCAAACCTATCAGCACCCTAGCCGACTACTGCAAAAAATTCCATATGCAGATTTCAATTCTATACTCAGAATAATACACGCGCACTGAGCTCCCTGCTTAGAGGCGCCCCACGCTCCCGGAATACACGCAGCTTGGCCCCATATAGGACCTTCACAGACGCCGGGCCAGGCAGAGTGCGAGAGGCGAACACAAAATAAACACAACGAGTTTTTTTGTTCAATATTTTCTTTAAAAAACCCGCTCCCTAGGATTTAATGCGGCTCAACAGGCTGGCATCCATCGGATACCTTCGGCCATCGGCAACAACAGGAGACTCCATGCACATCGACCTCAGAGGTAAACGAGTCATCGTGACCGGCGCGTCGCGAGGCATTGGTAAGGCAATCGCCCAAGCATTTGCCGACGAAGGCGCGAAAGTGGCTATTTGCGCCCGCACCTTGGAAGCTGTGACGAGCGCTGGCCAGGAACTGCAAAGAACCGCGCAGGCCGTCATTGCTCGTGCCGTCGATGTCACCGATACAACGAGAGTCAAGGCATTTGTCACCGAGGTGGCCGAGACCTGGGGCGGAGTGGACGTCCTGGTCAACAATGCAGGTCAAGGCAAAGGCGGCAACCTGGACACCCTGACGCCAGAGGCCATCCTCGAACACGCCAATATCCTGCAGATGGGTCACTATCGTTTCGTCCAGGCAGTGGTTCCATACATGCGCGCTCAGCACTGGGGACGGATCATAGAAATCAACGCCCTCGCCGGGAGCGTGCCCACCCCGGACGGCATCCCCTCGGTGATCAATCGAGCCTCCTGCATCGCCCTCTCGCGCTCACTGGGCATGTCCCTGGCGCGAGACAACATCCTCGTCAACAGCCTGAACATGGGCTGGATCGACACCGGGCAGTGGGAGCGCCATTACAAAGAGATGCCACCAGGCGTAAGCCGCGAGGAGTTCAACGAGATGGTACTCAAGGTGGTTCCACTCGGCCGCTTCGGCAAGCCTGAGGACGTCGCCGGCATGGCTCTGTTCCTGGCCAGTGAGTACGCTGCGTTCATCAGCGCCGCGTCCATCGATATCAGCGGCGGCATGGGTGGGCAGATAGCCTATTTCCCGACTCTCAAGCGCGATTTCGTCGAAACAGCCCGGAAACGCAACGAACAAGCCTGAGAGAACCGATCCCCGCCTCAAACGAAAGGAGCAGAACAACATGACCCAGGCGATCTACGACATCCCTCTCAAGAGCATCGAAGGCGATGCCCTGACGCTCAAGCGCTTCAAGGGTAAGGTACTGCTGGTGGTGAACGTTGCTTCGAAGTGCGGGCTCACCCCCCAGTATGCTGGTCTGGAAAAGCTCTACGAGGACAAGGGTGCGGCCGGGCTCGAGATCCTGGGCTTTCCAGCAAATGACTTCAAGGAACAGGAGCCCGGCAGCGACGAGGAAATCAAGGCATTCTGCGAACTGAACTACGCCGTCCAGTTCACCCTGTTCTCCAAGATCGCGGTGACCGGCGAAAACCGCCATCCCCTGTATCGGCTGCTGACGGAGGCACAACCACACACCGTTGGCGAAGGTCCGATGCGTGAACGTCTCAAAGGCTATGGCATAGAAGCCGGACCGATTCCCGCGGTACTGTGGAACTTCGAGAAGTTCCTGGTCAGCCGTGACGGACAGGTGGTTGGCCGCTTCGCCCCGGATGTGGCGACGGACGATCCGCGTCTACTTCAGGCCATCGAAATCGAGCTGAACAAGCACTAGAAACTGCCCCTGATCGCATGCATCGAGCCGAGGCGGGCTGTGCACTCCCTCTCGGCCGATGTCTACCAGCGCGTTTAGGAAGCACATGCCATGATCAGGAACTGCCGGAATGCCTGGGCGGGCTCCGGTAGGTCGGCGTCGGGATGCCAAACCAATCCGAGTTCCATGGGCGGAATGGCATCGGCTAATGGACGCGCCTCGATTTTCTTGCCCTCCAGGGACCAGGCGCGATAAAGCATGTCGGACAGGATGGCGACGCCAAAACCGTGCGCCACTAGACCACGCAGGGCTTCCATCGAAGAGGTGCGGAACGCCACCTGTGGCGCTAGCCCCTGCGCCTCCCAGTAACGGTTAGTCGAGACATCCCCCTCGTCCACTGTGGCCAGAATATAGGCGTGCCCGGCGACATCCTCGAGAGTGACGGAGCTCGCCGTCATCAGAGGATGCTGGCTAGCAAGCCAGAGCTGGCGCCGAGAACGGATCAGTACATGATGCTCGAAGCGGGACAGATCCTGACTGTTGGAGGTGATCGCCAACCCCAGGTCAAGGCAACCGTCGGCCACTGCAGCCTCGATGCTTGAACGGTCCATGTCGATGAGGTCGATTTCCACTTGAGGGTAACTGCGCTTGAAGCGCGCCAAAAGCGCCGGTAGGAAGTAGCCTAGCACCGTGTAAGACGCCCCGACCCTCACGACTCCCTGCATCGAATGACCGAGCAACAGCGGCTCACTGAGGGCATCCTGCAGGGTATCTAGAATATGTCGGGCATGCAGGGCAAACTTGTGCCCCTCGGCAGTCAGTGCCACTCCATAAGGTAAGCGCTCGAACAGACTAGCCCCCAACGTTTCCTCAAGCTGCAGGACGGCCGCAGTGATTGCCGATTGCGATACATGCACCTTGAGTGCGGCCTGGGAGAACTGGCCGGCGTCAGCTGCCGCTACGAAGTAACGGAGTTGCCGCATGGAGATGTCCTTGCCTTTTACCATCTGCTTTCCGATACACGCCCCTTATTTTTACGAATCGCCTTCGTGATCGCGCTGGTTAGAGTTGGGCTTAGACGAAAACACCGCTGTGCCCGGTGTTCCTGCGACCGTTCACCTTTCAGTTGCTAGCCAACAGGCATTTGCTGATCGAGCAGGTCGCCTATGGTGCCGGTTTCCAGAATGCCGCTGCTTTCACCGCAGCCTTTCGCATCGAAGCCGGATTGATAGCAGAGGAGTTCCGTCGCCAGCGCAACAATTACAGTCCCTCTTAGCGGAGCGGCAGTACAGTCCGCTCCGCACCCCAGCAAGCATTAGGCTTCTTAACGCCAGGATGCGGATCGCGGCACCCAAACGGCTCAGCGTTTGATGCGTGCAGTGATCTTCGCGTGCGGGCCGGCCGCTTGTGCTGCCCAGGCTTCAGCGGCCTGGTCCAGGGTGTAGTCCATATAGTCAATCCAAATTTCCTGCTCCTTGGCGATCTTCAGGAGACGCCGCCAGATCTGCTCACGCTCGATCGGTGGACGCTGACCGGTGCCTATACAAGACAACGAGCGAAACAGCAGGTCGGCAATGTCCAGGTTGACCTGCCGGCCCGCCCCGGTACCGATAGTCATAATCCGCGCCCCCCAGTTGGTGGCCTTCAGGGCGGTGAGCAACGGTTGGCCACAGACCAGATCGAGGACCACATCGAACCCACCGTCGGCGGCATCCTTAAGTGCGGACACGTCGTCCGCCCTCCCCAGAGTTACCACCTCATCAGCTATACCGCGTGATTTCAGGCCCAACAGGGCTTGCTCCGAGCGTGCGGCACCCACCACTTTACCCGCCCCCATACCACGCGCCAGTTGTAAAGCGATCTGACCCAGGGTACCGGTGGCCCCCAGGATGAGCACTTTCTCGCCCTTCTGGATCTCGGCTTTCTCCAACGGCACTATGGCCCCAGTAGCGGCGATGCCCATGCTGATGGCGGTCTTGTCGTCGACGTCGTCCGGTACCTCCCACACCTCGGGAGCAGGTACCAGGGTACGCTCGGCCCAGGCCCCGAATGGCGCTACCGAGCGCTCACCAAAATACACGCGGCGGCCATCGCTAGCGTGCCCCACGCCCTCTCCACGAATCACGCAGGGATACTCAACCCCTAGGCGGTAGGCACCGAGCACATCCCAGCCACCGAGACCGGCGGTGTCGACGTCGATCAGGACCGCGCCGTCCTGCAACTCGGGCTCACAGAAATCACCCACCAACGGTAGGGCATTGCGTTCGGAAATCACAGCAGCACGCATACAGCCTCCTTCTTGTTTTTCTACACGAACTCAGAAGCAGACTAATTGAACATATTTTAATAATTTGTCCAGAAAATTATCCGTGCACTACGCTGCCCCGCCTGAAGTGTGGATACCCCCAGCGTCAGCAACAACAACGGGCCGATCAGGAAGCAGGCGAACTAGAAGCGTGGCTATCACTGATCAGGAACAACAAGGCAAACAGCAAGGGCGCGGCAGCAGCGCCAGCGGTAACCAGCCCCAGGTACACGCCGAACAAGCGAGCGTAATCACGCATGCCAAAGTATCGGGCGATAAGGAACGCTGCGATGTCGAACGCCGCGCCGGCGCCAATCGGGTATCGCCGAAACGCAGAAATCCATTACCGAAAGGCACAGACGAAACCAAGGTATTAGATTTTCAGATACCTGTAAGTAATTTTTATCACTCAACAAAAAATGAACACTAACCAATACTTCGTTCAATAAAATGCGATACGTCCTGGCGCGGTCGCAACGACAAGAACCATTGGAGGTTAGCCGTGAGCACACCACTCTCCCTGGAAGACAAGTACGCCCAGAAGACCGGAAAGGCCCTTATGACAGGGATCCAGGCACTGGTCCGGCTACCGTTGATGCAACGCCAGCGCGACCTCGACAACGGCCTCGACACAGCAGGCTTTATCTCCGGCTATCGCGGCTCCCCCCTCGGTGGCTTCGACCAGGCGCTGTGGAAAGCCCGCGACCACCTCAAGCAGCACCAGGTATTGTTCCAGCCGGGGGTCAATGAAGACCTCGCGGCCACCTCGCTGTGGGGTACCCAGCAGGTCAACCTGTTCCCCGGCGCCAAGCACGACGGCGTGTTTGGCATCTGGTACGGCAAGGGCCCCGGCGTGGATCGCTGCGGTGATGTGTTCCGCCACGCCAATGCCGCCGGTACCTCACGCTTCGGCGGCGTGCTGGCCATTGCCGGCGATGACCATGGCGCGCGCTCGTCCTCGCTTCCGCATCAGACCGAACACATTTTCAAGGCCGTGATGATGCCGGTGCTGGCACCGTCCGGCGTACAGGAGTACCTCGACTATGGTCTGCACGGATTCGCCATGTCGCGTTACTCCGGGTGCTGGGTAGCGCTCAAGGCGGTGGCCGACACCGTAGAAAGCGCGGCTATCGTCGACCTTGACATCAATCGCGTGAAGCCAGTCATTCCCGATTTCGCCCTGCCTGAAGGCGGCCTCAATATCCGCTGGCCAGACCCTCCGCTGGCCCAGGAACAGCGCTTGCTGGAGCACAAACTCTACGCAGCAGCCGCCTATGCCCGAGCCAACGGCCTCAACCGAGTGACTCTGGACTCGAGTCGGGCACGCATCGGCATCATCACCTCCGGCAAGTCCTATCTGGATGTGTGCCAGGCGCTGGACATCCTCGGAATCGACCAGGAGCAGGCCGAGCGGATCGGCCTGCGAGTCTACAAGGTCGGCATGGTCTGGCCGCTGGAGGCAGAGGGGGTGCGCCAGTTCGCCGAAGGGCTGGAAGAGATCGTAGTGGTCGAGGAAAAGCGCCACATGATCGAGTACCAGCTCAAGGAGGAGCTGTACAACTGGCGCGAAGATGTGCGCCCGCGCATCGTCGGCAAGTTCGACGACAAGGGCGAATGGAGCCTGCCGCACACCGATTGGCTGCTGCCGGCAATCAACGACCTGACGCCAGCGCAGATCGCCCGCGCCTTGGCCAAGCGCATCTTGCGTTTGCACCCGCACGGTTCGCTACAGATGCACCTGGCGGTGCTAGATGCCCAACTCGGTTGCAAGCAACAATTGAGCAACCTGATGGAGCGGGTACCGCACTACTGCTCCGGATGTCCTCACAACTCCTCGACTAAAGTACCAGAAGGCAGCCGAGCTCTGGCAGGCATCGGCTGCCATTACATGGCGGCCTGGATCTATCCGCGCACCGAGACCTTCAGCCAGATGGGCGGCGAAGGCGTGGCCTGGGTCGGCCAGGCGCCATTCACAGAAACCCGCCACGTGTTCGCCAATCTCGGCGATGGCACCTATTTCCACTCTGGCCTGCTAGCCATCCGTGCAGCCGTGGCGGCCAAAGTATCGATCACCTACAAAATCCTCTACAACGATGCTGTGGCGATGACCGGAGGGCAACCGGTGGACGGCAGCTTGAGCGTGGCGCAGATCTCCCGCCAACTCGCCGCCGAAGGCGTTCAGCGAATCGTGGTGGTCAGCGACGATCCGGACAGATACCAGGAAGTACACGACCTAGCAGCCGGGGTACCGGTCCTACGCCGCGACCTGATGGAAGAAGTACAGAAGCAGTTGCGTGAGTTTCCCGGTGTCTCCGCGATCATCTATGACCAAACCTGTGCTGCCGAGAAGCGCCGCCGTCGCAAGCGCGGCAAATTTCCCGATCCGGCGCGGCGGGTGGTGATCAACGAGGCGGTTTGCGAAGGCTGCGGCGATTGCAGTAATAAGTCCAACTGCATGTCGGTAGTCGCAGTGGAGACCGAGTTCGGTAGCAAGCGAGCGATTGACCAGTCGTCCTGCAACAAAGACTTCACCTGCCTCTCTGGATTTTGCCCAAGCTTTGTCACCGTCGAAGGCGGCCGGCTGCGCAAGCCCAAAGCGCTGGTGCAGAGCGCCGGGGATGTCTGGGAGCTTCCCCAGCCGCTGCTGCCCGACCTCGGACAGCCCTACAGCATCTTAGTCACCGGCGTCGGTGGTACCGGAGTAGTCACCATCGGCGCCCTCCTGGGTATGGCAGCCTTCATCGAGGGCAAGGGCGTGCTGAACCTGGACATGGCCGGGATGGCGCAGAAAGGTGGCGCGGTTTGGTCACACATCCGCATCGCCGCTCGCCAGGAACAACTGTTCGCCCCCCGTATCGCAGAGGGCGAGGCCAGCCTGTTGCTGGGCTGCGACCTGGTGGTAAGCGCCAACACAGAGACCCTGGCCAAGCTACGCCAGGGCGTTAGTCACGCTCTGATCAACAGCGAGGAAAGCATCACCAGCGCCTTCGTCCGCACCTTCTCCCGCCAGGCAGAATCCGGTGACCTGCTGGAAAACCCCGACCCGCGCTTCCGCAGTCCCGAAATGGCCGCACAGATCAACGAAGCAGTCGGCGCGGAGCGGGCGGAATTCGTCGATGCCAGCGCCATCGCTACCGCTCTGATGGGCGACTCCATCGCCACCAATACCTTCATGCTCGGCTATGCCTACCAGAAAGGCTGGTTGCCGGTGGGGGAGACGGCCTTGCTGGAGGCCATCGAACTTAACGGCACGGCGGTTGAGTTCAATCGTACTGCCTTCGTTTGGGGCCGCCGCTCCGCAGCTGACTCACAACGAGTACACCAGTTGCTCGCAGCGGGCAGAGTCCAGAGCCGCGACCGGCAATTGACGCAGACCCTGGACGAGATCGTTGCTCGGCGCACCGACATACTGACCGATTATCAAGACGCAGCCTATGCCGAGCGCTACCGCAAGCGCGTCGAACGCTTCAGCGTCGCGGAAAGCACCCTCAATGGCCAGCCCGGCGCCCTCACCGAGGCAGTGGCGCGCAATTACTTCAAGGCACTCGCGATCAAGGACGAGTATGAAGTGGCCCGTCTATTCGCCAACGACGAGTTCATTCGTAAGATCGAGGCAACCTTCGAAGGCGATTACCACCTGAACTTCCATCTGGCTCCGCCACTGCTCAACAAGACCGCACCGGGTGTGGAACCGGCCAAGCGCAGCTTCGGTCCCTGGATGCTCAAAGGCTTACGCCTGCTCAGCCGTTTCCGTCGCCTGCGTAACACCTGGCTCGACCCCTTCGCCCGCACCCATGAGCGCAAGGTCGAGCGCGCATGGCTGGAAAGCTACGAGGCGATCCTCGACGAAGTGCTGGCCCGATTCACTGCCGACAACCTCGCCACCGCCTTGGAACTAGCTCGATTGCCGGATGCCGTACGCGGCTATGGCCCGGTCAAGGAGCGCTATCTAGCCCACGCCGAAACGCGCAAGACACAATTGCTAGCCCGGTTGCGTGGTGAAGCACAGTTCCACGACGCCACTCAGCCAACTGGCATGAGTGCACGTATCCAAGTCACCCAGCTGTGACCAAGACGAGAGCTCGAGCCGGAGCCAGTTTTATGCGGAGAGATAGTATGCAAGACGTCGTCGTCGCCGATCGTACTGCCATCGGTGCCATCGGTGCCATCCAGGACAGCCTGGCCGACTTCAGTGCAGTCAAACTAGGCAGCGCCGTAATCCGCACCCTGCTAGAAAAAACAGGCGTGGCTCCAACCTACTTAGATGAAGTGACTCTCGGCCAGGTGCTTACCGAGAGCTGCGGACAGAATCCGGCACGCCGGGCGGCAATCACCGCCGGGCTGCCTTATATCGTGCCCGTCCGTGAGTAAGCTGTGCGGGTCAAGTCTGAGACTGTCGCCACGGCGGCCCCAGACGATCCGCTGCCGTGATGGGAGTGATGGGTGTTGTCCGCTCCCAGCCAGCCGCAAATACCTGGAAAAGGCCAGCTGGGAATTGGCCGATCTCGACCTGATAGAAGCCGACGAAGCCTTCGCCGTGCAGGCTCTTTCAGTTGGCGGGAAGCCGGGTTGGGACATCGACAAAGTCAATGTCAATGATGGGGGCATCGCTCTTGACTACCCGATTGGCCTTTCCGGCAGCCAGGTACTGGTTACCCTCCTGTGCGAAATGAACCGCCGCGATGCCAGGAAGGGCCTTGCCACGTTGTACATCGGCGGAGGCCTGGAGCTTGCCTTGACGCTGCATCGAGATTAATCGTGAAATTAGCCATATCGCCTGCCAAGTCCGACTGCCCAGCCGCCGAATCGATGCTATATCGGCACGGGGAACACGCAAAGCCGCAACAGGTCGAACAGACTAGCTCTCACGAAAGACTTCGTCGAGTGGCACTCCAGTTGTTCGTCGAGCAAGGCTTCCAGAGCGTCAGCTTGCGCCAGCTCGCCAATGCTCTCGGCATGCAGGCCGGATCGCTATACAACCACATGGACAGCAAGCAGGCATTGCTGTTCGAGCTGATTGAAGAGCATGAATCAGATCTACTGGACACACTCAGGGCAGAAGATCCGAATAACGCCAGCGGCTTGCAGCGCTTACGGCAATATATCCATTCACACGTGCACTTCAGTCTTGCTCATCACGGCAGGCAGATATTATCTCGCCTAGAACTCCGCCAGCTCACTAACGAGCAAAAGAGCGCGATAATGGCGATTCGGCTGTCTCAGATCGAGCATCTTAGGGAAATCTTAAAACAAATGTCGAGCCAGTACGCTAGGGATGAGGGAAAACTGACGGTGGTCGTTCGTAGTGTAATGGCCATTCTTGACGACTATCCGGAATGGCGCTTACCAAGCTGCCGACTCGAAACGTTGGTCGAAGTACTGCCGCGACTTGCAGTAATGGGTATTACATACGAGCAATTTCAAAAATGAGTACTGCCGGCGCATGGCGAATCTAGCCTCCCCAAGACGGATGTACCACGTGCAGTCTTCATAGGGGGCTAAGCAAAGAAAATTGGCCGATTCAGCTTATTCTGGAAAACCACCTCGCTTGAGAGCCTATTTCCCTAATGATCAGTCAGATAGAAACATCTGAAGAAAGCGGGAAAATTCGGAGAACTCTTTCTCACTGAATCTCGATAGCCGAGAATTCAGCAAAGGAACTATGAACTCAGTCCCTCTGTCAGCTATTCGCTCCCCCTTCGTAGTGAGGTGCAGGACGATCACTCGACGGTCCTCGGTACTCCGGATGCGACAAACGAGTCCCTTGCTCTCGAGCCGGTCGAGCATTCGCGAAACCGAACCAGTATCGATACAGAAGAGCTTGGATAACGCCGCCGAGGTAATCGCCTCACCTCGGCGTAGAGTTAACAGCACGCCCATTTGCTGCCCAGTAACCCCCAGTTCCTTCAGGGCAGCATCCGCCTCACACGAGACAATGTTCCGCGCCTTGACCAACATGAAACCTATATTCTGGCCAGGAACGAAGTTCTTATTTGAATAATGCACCATCAGTTTGCCACCTTATCTAACAAATCCATCTGATCGAAAAGACTGGAAGCTGTCATTTCTCGCCATGGGGCATTGCTGGCAGACAGCATTAGGAGCCCTAAAATAATGAACGAAATGTAAAATACTGTTCAAGTTTATCGCAATGAACAATCGATGACATCATGCGTAACGCTGCCCATACCTGACGACGTGCCGGTGGAGCATCCTGAATCGCCCCTAGTTTTGTAGACACCTTCGAGCCTCATAATGAGGCCCATCAGGAGGTGCCATGAGCAACCAGCGTTACCCCAAAGAATTCAAAATCGAAGCGGTCAGACAAGTGACCGAGCGCGGCCTGCGCGTTGCGGAAGTAGCCGAGCGTTTGGGCGTGTCGGTGCATAGCCTTTACAGCTGAATCTCGCGAACGGGCGATAGCCGGTTCAAACTGCCACGCAATACAGCTCGTCAACTCAACCCTTTGGCCACTCGCCATCATCCGTCGAAGCCAGATAGGATGAAGCGATGTAGGGAAGCGCGCGCCGGGGGTAAGCCCGTCACGAGAGTTTTCCGCCGCCTGGCCACTTCGCTAGGTTTGGACAAGGAGATCGAAATGAGTGATGAGGTTATTCAGCAGCCAGGTCGCGAGCTGCCTCAGGATTCGCACGCCACCGTAGAGGCTATCGAGCCGGAGGCGATAAAGACCGTCCGCATTCAAGCGACGCTGGTCGCCAAGCTCAACCTGGCCGACTTCCAGAACTCGGTACCGGTGATTCGAGAGCTGCGCCTGATCAACGACAGTGATCAGAAGTACAGCATACTGGAGCTTCAGCTCCTATCCGACCCTCACGTCTTCAAGCCCAAGACCTGGCATATCGACGCGCTGGGCCCTGGCACATTCCTTCCCATACCAGGGCTCGATCTGCAGATCGATGGCGCCCTGCTTGCCCGGCTTACTGAAGCAGAGAGAGTGGCCGTCACCTTTGTTCTGACGTCCCTGGGCAATGGTGACGAAGAGCGCCAAGAAGTCACCCGTCTTGAACTCACTCTGGAGCTACTCCCTCGCAATCAATGGGGCGGGTTATCCCATCTTCCCGACATGACCGCGGCCTTCGTCCAGCCTAACGACCTCGCGGTTGAGCGGCTGCTGAAGAAGGCCGCGGAGTTACTGCGCGACCAAGGCAAGAACCCCGCGCTGAACGGTTACTCCAGCGGCTCAGCGCACGCCTGGGAGATTGCATCGGCGATCTGGGCCGCGGTCGCGTCCCTAAAACTAGACTACGCCCTCCCCCCAGCTAGTTTCGAGCAGTTCGGCCAGAAAGTGCGCAGTCCAAGCCACATCCTCGAGAGTGGCCTGGCGACGTGCTTCGACTTGTCGTTGCTGTTCTGTGCAGCGCTAGAGCAAGCAGGCCTGAACCCGCTGCTGATCTTCACTCGAGGCCATGCATTCTCGGGCTTCTGGCTCAAAGCCGAGGAGTTCTCCAACAGTACCGTCGATGACATCACCGCGCTGCGCAAACGCATGAAGCTCAACGAGCTGAAGCTGTTTGAGACCACACTGATCACCCAACCCAACATCCCGTCACTGTCCTATGCCATAGAGCGCGGTGCCCAACATCTGGCTGAGGGCCAGGCGCAGGAATTTGAGCTCGCCCTGGACATCCGGCGGGCCCGGCTGCAGCGGATCAAACCACTGGCCACTGCAGAGGCAGCTCCTGCTCTTGGTACCGCTAGTAGTGAGCAGAACCAGGCTGGCCAGGAACTACTCATCGACTGGCCACCCGAACTGCCTGACGAGGCCCCGGTTGAAGTTGACGTTGCGTCACTTGATCCCAAAGATCGCCTCGCCCGCTGGCAACGCAAGCTGCTCGATCTGTCCTTGCGCAACAACCTGTTGAACTTCAAGGCCGGCAAGAAAGCGGTTCGCCTGGAGGCACCCGATGCCGCGGCGCTTGAGGACATCCTCGCCAGTGGCCAGCAGCTCAAACTGCACACACGTCCTGACCTGATGGAAGGTGCTGACCCACGCGATCAAGCCCTGCACGAAGAAAGGGAACGCGAAGACCTTCGACGTCAGCATGCTTTGGATGCATTGAAGCGCAATGAAGTGTTCGTAGGCCTGCCGGTCACTGAGCTCGATGCCCGCCTCACCGAACTATATCGGGGAGCCCGCACGAACCTGCAGGAAGGCGGCTCCAACACGCTGTTCCTCGCGCTGGGCTTCCTGACCTGGACACGTGAGGACAGAGAAAGCCAACGCTATCGAGCGCCGCTAATACTGGTACCGGTAACGCTTGAGCGAAAGAGCGCTCGTGCAGGCTTTACTCTGGTGATTCACGACGACGAGCCACGCTTCAACCCAACCCTACAGGAAATGCTCCGTCAGGACTTTGAGCTAAGTCTGGGCATCGGAGATGGCGCGCTACCGAAAGACGACTCAGGTCTGGATGTCGCGTTGATCTGGAGAACGGTTGCCCACGCGATCAAGGACATCAAGGGCTGGGAGGTCAGCGAAGATGTCGTCCTGTCGATGTTCTCGTTCGCCAAATACCTGATGTGGAAAGATCTCTCGGAGCGCTCTGATGCGCTGCGTCAGAGCCCCGTGGTTAAGCATCTGCTGGATACCCCACGCGAGGCATTCAACGGCGGCGGTGGTGGGGCATTCCCGGAAGAGCGGAAGCTGGACACGCAATACAGCCCTCAGCAGGTCTTCTGCCCTCTTCCCTCTGACTCGTCACAACTCTCCGCGGTGCTGTCGGCAGCACAGGGACGCGACTTCGTTCTGATCGGGCCACCCGGCACCGGCAAAAGCCAGACGATCGTGAACATGATTGCTCAGTTCATTGCGCAGCAAAAACGCGTGCTTTTCGTCTCCGAAAAGATCGCCGCGCTCGATGTTGTGTACCGGCGCCTACGCGAGGTAGGCCTGGGTGAGTTTTGCCTTGAGGTTCACTCGAACAAGTCGAAGAAAACCGAAGTCCTTGCCCAACTGCACTCCGCCTGGGAGGCCCGTGGCACTGCTGACGCAGACACATGGCAGGCCGAGGCACAACGCCTGCAAGGGCATCGTGATGTGCTGAACCAGTATGCCGAGAGACTGCACGAGCGCTACCCCAATGGGTACACAATCTATGATGCCATCGGCATCGTCAGCACCAATCAGGATGTCGCTCCGATTAATCTCGCGTGGACATCGCACACGCAGCATCAGTCCGCGGATCTACTCGCTAAGCGGGAGATCGCCGATCGCCTGGAAGTCAATGCTCAGGCGGTCGGTTTCGGCACGCTGAACCAACACCCGCTGCATCTGATTGGTAACAACGATTGGTCTCCAACCTGGCAGCACCAGGTGATCGAGGCGGCACATGAGCTCGGCCCTGCCATCCATGCGGTGCAAAAGGCCAGTGAGCGTTACATCCAAATGTCCGGCCTACCCTCGCTGCCAGCCAATACCAGGACGCTCAAAGGTCTGGCCGCGTTGGCGAAGATCCTTCCCGCCGCCGTAGGGCATAACTGGAGCTTCGTGCTCCGTCCCGATTCCCGTGCAATCGGGCAACGTCTGGATGCAGGCCTGAAACTCATCGAGCAACACCGCACGCTCAACCAGACGCTCCCCGCATTCTGGACATCCAGTACGCTGGAGGAGTGCCAACGCGGACTGGGACTGCTGGCCCAGCATGCGGAGCTCAGATCTGGTCTTCCCCAACCCTGGCCAGTAGCGAGCATGATTCTGCTCAACCAGGGCCTGGAGACCCTTGCAGAGGTTGCACGAGTCACGCAAACGCTGTCCGTGGGTTACTCCGATGCCATTGAGGCACTGGATGTCCGTGCTCTGCTGCAGGAGTGGGATCAAGCCGGCAAATCGATGTGGCCGAAATCCTGGCTTGTCCAACGCAGAATCCGCGGGCAAGTGGTGAGCACTCAATCGACGCCAGCGCCGACGACCATTGCGGAAGATCTTCAGCGCTGGATCACCATTCGTGAACTCCGCGCTCGCCTCGACGCCATTGATCCAGAGCCCTCTTCCAGCGCTGTATGGAAGGGTCACAACACTGATCCAGCCCTTCTGTCGGTGGTCATGCGCCTGCAGGCTTCGCTCGCTGCGTGCGTTGAAGGCCGTGCTTGGTCAGACGACGGCTTCGACCTCATCAGTCAGGGGCAGGCGGGCCTCGCACTGAAGGAAACGCTAGAGCGAATGCGAGACGTCCGGGCGCTCGAGGGTGAGATTTCCACACTCAATCCACTCACCCCCGCGACAGGATCGCTTTGGGCCGGACTGCAGACCCAAACCAAAGCGCTCAACGCTGCGCTGGCCTTCCAACGCGGAAGACGGTCTATCCAGCAGGAAGGACGCCTGGAGGACGAGCATGAGCTCGTTGCTAGCGGCGCCTGTGGAGAGTGGCTCCAAGGTGAGCTGAAAATTCTCCGGCAGCGAGAAGCCATCGAGCGAGAACTAAGCGACCTGGCAGACCTGCGAGAACTGACATCCGGTCTGTGGCTGGGCCTGCATACGAAGGAAGACACGGTCTCCCGCGTACTCAAGTTCCACGCCCACCTCGCCAGCGCCATCTCTGCCCTTGTGCAAACACCAGAACATGTCGAGGGCATCAAATCAGCGTTGGGGCGTTTGCTAGGTGACGCCAATGCCCTGCTCGAGCCCGAGGGTCAGTTGGCCCAGGCCGGCGGGCAGTTGCTGGAGTCGCTTGATAAGTACGTCGCGCATACGCAGAAGCTCGTCGACGCCGGGCATTTCTTGGCCGAGGACGCGGCCGACTTCACGGAGCAGGAGCTGAGTCAGCAGCATGTGCAGTGTGAGCAGATCGTGCAATCCGGCAATGGCCTGCACGCCTGGTGCGCCTGGAAGAAAGCATGCGATGAAGCATCCGCTCTCGGCCTGCTTCCGCTGGTCGATGCGCTGAAAGCAGGGCATGTTCCACAAGGCTCTGTGCGCAAGGCATTCGAAACGAACTATGCCCGTTGGTGGTTGAACACGGCCGTTGATCACGAGCCTGTCATTCGCACATTCGTGAGCGTAGAACACGAGCAGCGCATTCGAGACTTCCGTGCCCTGGACGACCGCTTCACCGCGCTGACCCGTGATTTGCTGCGCGCACGCCTGTGTGCCGAGCTCCCCACACAGGACTCGGTGAGCAAGAACTCGGAATGGGGCGTCCTTCGGCACGAAATCACGAAGAAAACGCGCCACCTTCCGCTGCGCGAGCTGATGTCCAAAATCCCCGATGCCCTCACCAAGCTGACGCCGTGCTTGCTGATGAGTCCGCTCTCCATCGCTCAGTACCTGGCAGCGAACTCCAGCGTCTTCGATGTAGTGATCTTCGACGAAGCCTCACAGATTCCTGTATGGGATGCGATCGGCGCCATCGCTCGTGGCAAGCAGGTGGTGATGGTTGGCGACCCCAAACAGCTCCCCCCAACCTCCTTCTTCGATCGTGCCGAATCCACCCAGGATGACGTTGATGTCGAGGCCGACCTCGAAAGCATTTTGGATGAATGCATCAGTGCCAACCTGCCGATCCGCAACCTGAACTGGCACTACCGTAGTCGACACGAAAGCCTGATTGCGTTCTCGAACCAGCGCTACTACGAGTCCAAGCTGGTGACCTTCCCCTCCCCTGTTACAAATGATCGTGCCGTCAGCCTGCACGTCATCAACGGGGTGTACGAGAAAGGCTCTGCACGTACCAACCCTGCAGAGGCCAAGGCATTGGTCGCTGACCTGATCGGCCGGTTGCGTAGCCCTGGGTTCAAAGAGAGCAAGCTGACCATCGGCGTCGTGACATTTAACGGCGAACAGCAAAAGCTGATCGAGGATCTGCTCGACACCGAACGCCGAAAAGACCCGGCGCTGGAAAGCTACTTCTCGGAGAGCGAGCTTGAACCCGTCTTCGTGAAAAACCTGGAAAGTGTTCAGGGTGACGAGCGCGACATCATGTACTTCTCGATCACTTACGGCCCCGATGCTGCGGGCAACGTTGCCATGAACTTCGGCCCGCTCAATCGCACGGGAGGTGAGCGCCGGCTCAACGTCGCCGTCACCCGGGCTCGCCATGAACTTCGCGTCTTCAGCACCCTGCGAGCCGAGAAGATCGACCTGGCACGCACACAAGCTTTCGGCGTCCGCGACCTCAAGCACTTCCTCGAGTTTGCCGACCGTGGCGCTCGTGCACTGGCGGGAGCCGATACCGGAAGCCTGGGCGGTTACGACAGCCCCTTCGAAGAAGCCGTTGCGAATGCGCTTCGCCAAAAGGGCTGGCAGGTCGTCACCCAAGTCGGCGTGTCGTCGTTCCGCATCGACCTCGCAGTTGTCGACCCCGATGCGCCTGGGCGCTACCTCGCCGGCGTCGAGTGCGACGGAGCAACCTACCACCGCAGCGCAACAGCCCGTGATCGGGACAAGCTGCGCGAGCAAGTGCTACGAGGTCTTGGTTGGGAGATTCTGCGCATCTGGTCGACCGACTGGTGGATCGACTCCTTGGGCACGGCACAGAAAACCCATGAGCACCTTGAGGCTCTGTTGGTCGAAAGCCGTCAGCAACGTGCGGCTCGTGAAGCCCAGGAGCAGTTGGCCGCGAATGCCGCTGAGTACGAGTACCAAGCTCCGCTGGCCGACAACGTTGTAGCACTCCCTGTCGACCGTCCCCAGCTCAAAACCCCTGATGAGTCAGTGGAACCTGAAACCGAGAACGAGGCGTTGGACATGCCGAGCGTGCGCTACGCCGATATGCAGGCAGACGCAGCACGCACTTCGACAACCTTCCCTTTCTACCGAGGGAGCGACCCGCTGAGCGCCGTGGAAGGCGTGGATCCGGATGCATTCTTCGATGCGCGCTATGACACTGTCCTGGCGATGATGATCAAGCATGTGGTCGAAGAGGAAGGCCCCGTCCTCGATACCTCGCTCGCCCGCCGAATCGCCCGGGCACATGGCTGGACTCGTACTGGCGCACGCATTCGTGATCGTGTCGTCAGCGTGGCCGATCGCGTACACCGCAAGGTTGAAGATGACGCTGGACACTTCTATTGGCCCAGCCGCTTACCAAACTGCGAAGCCGTAGCGTATCGCCGACCGGCCGGCGCTGATCACACCCGTCCTGTCGACGAGATCTGCAGCTTGGAGCTCCTTGCCTTGGCACGTGCATTGGCAGACCAAAGCCTCGTCGGCGAAGACTTGCTCTACGCCATGGCACGAGAGCTCGGGCTGAGCAAAGTCTCGGCATCAACCCGGGCCAGAATCCAAGGCGTGATCGACCAGTTGTTCTCCTGACCAGCTCGTCGATCTCGAGGGTACAGAGTTGGCTGCGCAAGAAGACCGTACGATCGAGGGATGCCCCCGCTGCAAGGGGGCAGTTTCAAAGCCCGGAGGGAACATGGGATTGTCAGTGCGTAAGTCAGTGAGAGTGGGCCCGTTCAGGTTCAACCTCTCGAAGTCTGGAATTGGTGTTTCCGCCGGTATTAAGGGCCTCCGGGTTGGAACTGGGCCGAGGGGCAATTACATTCACATGGGGCGCGGAGGCTTTTACTACCGCCAAACCCTCCCATCCAATGGCTCGGCCCCTGCCATTGCACCACCCAAGCCGGCGAGAGCGCCTACCCCGCTAGTCGATATCCCATCGCATACACACGAGCCCCTCAAGGAAATCGATAGTGGCGAGATCGGCTTGATGGTGGATTCCTCATCGCAAGCGCTCGTCGACGAGCTGAATACCAAGCGAAAGCGCTTGCGCCTTTGGCCCTTCGTCGCCGCACTCACCGTTGGCGCGCTTCTCCTCTCAGCGAAGCAGCTACCACCCTGGGCACTACTTACCCTGCTCCTCGTTGGCGGTCTGCTGATGGCCGTAACGTACTACTGGGATCTGCTGAGAAAAACAACAGTCATGCTCTACGACTTCGAGTCGGAATTCGCCGGTGTTGTCGAGCAATTGCATACCGCCTTCGACGGCGTTCGAAGCTGTCGCGCAACCTGGCATCTTCAGGCTCAAGGGAAGGTGCTTGATAGCAAGTACCACGCCGGAGCCAGACACCTGGTAACCAGAAGCTCGATCGCACTCGGACTGCAAAACCCGCCCTTAGTAAAAACCAACGTTGCCACGCCCAGCATCCCCGTGGGCCGCCAGACCCTCTATTTCTTCCCGGACAAGGTGCTTGTGTTCGAAGCCAACGGGGTCGGCGCGGTGTCCTATGAAAACCTGCGAATCGACATCTCCACGACAAACTTCATCGAAGACGGCGCCGTTCCGAAAGACTCCGAGATCATCAGCAGAACCTGGAAGTTTGTGAACAAAAAAGGCGGCCCAGACAGGCGTTTCAAGAACAACCGAGAACTGCCTGTCGTGCGCTACGAAGAGGTGCAATTTGCGAGCGATACAGGCTTACTCGAACGCATCCAGATCTCCTGTGTAGGGCGTACATCCAGCTTCGCCCAGGCAATCGGCAGCATCGGTAGAGCGAAAGGCGAGCGCCAGTAGCCATTGCGTACTTGCTACCACAGGAGCAGATCGCTGAGCATTGGTCAGGCAACGCTTGTAAAACCTACTGTCAGTTCACTAGTTCAAATCCCAATAGCGCAGCGATTCCACCCAACCAGAATTAGCCACTCAACTACGGTTTTTCTTGTACCGTCCTTGACGCTCGCAGAATCCTTCCTATGTTTGAGCATTGAGAAAGCCAGACAACACCGGGCCTCGGCCCGCTCTCGGCTTGATCCCCAAGGCGCTGAAGATCCGATCCTGAAACCGAGGTCGGATCCCCCCGGCTCCACCAAACGCAAACGATAAGCCCCTGATTTTCCTAGTGAATTTCAGGGGCTTTTTCTTTGCCCAGTTCCTTGCCTGCTCCTCCAGCGCCGGGCCTTTCCTGTTGCCGGCTCGCCTTGCTGCTCCCTCCCCTACCGTGACCGGCACCCGGCGAGCTTCGCCAGCCCGCCCTTTTGGTTGCGGACGCGTGGAATGATATTTCCCGAATCTTTTAATGAGACCGTTCGATTCCGCCGCCAACAAGGCTCTGGAACGCTGGCAGGAAAACATTCATGGATTCAGGTTCGAAACTCCCCGCCCAAGAAAACGAGCCTCCGAGAAACCAACGCATACTTTTCGTCAAGCACAGAAAAAGAATTTGAGCTAGACACTCACTACCAGGGTAAGCAGGCGTCTTATATCCCTGGAAAGCGAAACCTAAAACAGAGATTCCAAAACACGATAAACCGGCCTCCACAGACGCTCGAAGGACAAGAAAAATGAAAAAGGAACCGAAAGGAGCAAAAAACAGGATAGTCATCGCCAAAGATGAGAAGAACGTTCTGACCTGCACCAGCGAAGGGTTCGAATATACGCCAGACATCGTCAAGAACGTCTACGGAAAGAGCAGCCGACCCGCACTGGAAGACTGGTTCCTGACGGAACTTGATTTCTTTCGCAGGTATTACCCGGGATACGAGATTTTCACCCTCGGCTCCAGTTGTGTCTTCGGCGAAAAGTTCGTGAACTACCTGACCATCTGCGAATTCGACATAGACAGTACCTACGCCTTCGACTGTCTCAAGAAGGCCCTGAGGGAGTCCGACCAGGCCATTAGGCGGAAACTCTCCGCCATGTGGAAATGGGACATAGCCGCCAGGAAGGACTGGAGCATCGTCTTCATGGTTGGGCACATGGACTTCGCCTACTTCCTCCAGCACAGGAAGGAGTTCCAGGGGGATGCCCATAAGCGCTTCATGAGTACATTCACCACGGCGGAGACGAAAATCACCTCTCGCGACTACAAGGTCATGCATGACGGCGCGATCCTGCCCTTCGACGAAACGGCCCTGTCGCCGGAAGACAGGTTCATTTTCGAGAACTATCAAAAGATAAAGTTCGAAACCACGCCACTATGAAGTTAACGGACAAAAGCGAAAGGCGCCCGGCCGGACGCCTTTCGCCAATAAACTCCAGCCACTCGCCAGTTTGTTTTAAGCGCTTCTACGAAGTCCAGGAGTTCCGACTCCTGGCCGACTCTTCCAGAGCCCCGCAATAAAACTACAAATCAAAAACATCCTCAGACTGGACGCTTGAAAAAACACCGTTGGCAACGTTTCAATTCCCACCATGTCTTCCGCATGGATCAGTGGGAAAACTCATGTCACTACAGTCTGAAATGCTCGTGGAGCAGAAAGTTTCCAACGCCCAGAAATCCACCGGCACCGCCTATCTTCTGTGGTTCTTCCTGGGCGGTTTCGGCGCACACCGCTTCTACCTGGGGAAAACCGGCACGGCGTTTACCCAACTGATCATCACGCTGATCGGTTGTTTCACCCTGTTCCCCCTGATCATTACCGGCATCTGGTGGATCGTCGATGCCTTCCTGATTCCCGGCATCATCCAGGGCCATACGGAGCAGACCCGCCGCGACGCCCGGCTGGAAGTTGCAGCGCTGCAGGTAGCCGGCGCTTCCGCGTCGCACCCTCAAGACTGACCGGCGCACCTCGCTACGGTCCTCGGCGGGCCGGAGAAGAAACCAATGCCGGGAGGTGGGACAAGGAGAAGTCCCCTTCTGCGTTTCTTCCGCTGGCGATAGGTGCCGACTCGTTCAATCCCGAATTGGCCGCCAGAGCGGCCAGCACATCTCACTGATGCAAGGACCCGCACATGAGTGGAAAACCCGCCGCCCGCGTCACCGATCCAACGACCTGCCCAGTGCCAGGGCATGGCAGCAACCCCATCGTCCAGGGCTCTCCCGACGTCGTTTTCGACGGCCTGCCGGCAGCACGGCAAGGCGACGCCTCAGCCTGCGGAAGCCCGATGATCTCAGCCGTTTCGTCGACGGTACTCATCAACGGCCTACCGGCGGTGACGCTGGGTAGTATCGGGGCGCACGGCAACGTGGTGATCGGCGGCTCGGGGACGGTACTCATCGGCGACGTCTTCACGCCCGCCCCGCGCGCTCCCGCCCTTCCCCTTAACCGCAACGGCGTGCCCTGTTCCGGGCGCTTCCAGCTCATCGACCACGAAACGGGCAAGCCCGTCGCCGGACGCCGGGTCAGGGTCTGGTCGAGTGGCGGCTGGAATGCGTTCGACACCACGGATGCCGACGGCATGACCTCCTGGATCGAGCGCCCCACCGCGGAGACCCTCTACATCGACCTGGTGCAGAGGTGCGACGCATGAGCGACCAGCCCAGCCTGTCCCGGGGAGGCATGAGCCCCGAAGGCAGGACCAACCCCGTCGGCACCCTGGAATCCAGGCTCGATCCGCAGGACAAGAAGGTGCTGTGCTCGGCGGTCTGCCATTGCAGCAGCACGCCCAACCTCAGCCAGGATGGCAAAAGCCTCAAGCAGGCGTGCGTGGCACAGCGGCTGGGAGAGTTGGACGAAGTTCTCCAGGGACGCAGCCCCTACAAGCCCGAGGTCAGCTACGACATGACCAAGAACCCACCGCAGCCGATTCTCGATAGCCAGACCGGTAACAGTCCACATGGCTGGATACCGGGATGGATCAGCAAGTATTGGGATGAAGATCCGGAGCATCCGCCGTTCAAGCCAGGGAAAGGAATGATTCGCAGGCCCGACGTGATCATCGTTCAGAATCCCAACAGGCCGCCAACCCAGGACAATATCAAACAGGTGGTGGAGATGAAGTTTCCGCCTGACCCACATAATAGGGAACAACTTGAGGATTATGCAGCGATTGCCGGCAACAAGAACAAGATTGTTGAAATGAAACCCTCCGACTGCGACTGTGGCCAGGAAAATCAACGATCCAAGGTGCCAGTAGAGCAAGCAGGGTGGGCCGTCGCCATCGCAGGTGGAGTGATGTTCGTCTTGACCCGAGGCCGTTCCCCTCGCCCGATGATTCCCGCCTATTGATCAAGAGGAAAAGCCCATGGAACAGCCATTCGATCTGGCTGCAGAGTTAGCCAAGCAACCCCATCTACTGGAAATAGCCGGCAACCTGTTGATGAAGGGCGGCCCCGAAGACTATATCGGTGCCGTGCTTTGTCTGCGCGGTACTCTCTACTTCAAAGATGCCCATACCCCACTGGTACGTGAGTCATTATGCCAATGCTTCGATGAGTTCAAGCGCCTAGCAGAGCCTCACCTCACCTGGCTCTGGCGTGAAGAGCCTGCACAAGGAAAGCCACTGACCGCATACCGTGACACCCAACCACTGCGCGAGATGATGGGGGCAATGGATGAAGACGATCATCTCAGCTTCTGCTACACCAGCGGCAAGAAATCCCGCGATGCAGGCGCCTGGCTGTTTGATATTTACGGCAAGCGGAGCTGGCAAGCCAAAATGGGCCATGATCTTAGTGTTCTGGAGTTCTCCGTACCTCTGCTATATCAAGAGCGGCAGCCATTGGATTTCCTACAGCTGTTTATTGACTTCGCACGGCGACTAGAGCCGGAGCAGGGGTATGCGGGGCATGCCTACAATCTCTCGCCGACCAGTTGGGACAATGACGAGCCCTCCGAAGCCTTTATGGCGGCGCGTATGCCGGGTTTGGATGTAGGGACGGCTTGTCTGCTGGCCAATACTCCCGAGTTCAAACCTACAAGAATCAAAACTGTCAGTTGGCTAACCCTCCTGAACAACGAGCGCCTGGCGCTGGCCGGCGGGCTCGATGCCCTGCGTGCGCAACTGCCCTCCAGCCACTTTGCCTTCTACCGCTACGGCGATGGCGTGGTAATCCAGGCCGGTGCCTATCCCTATATCGCGGGTGATGCGGAAGACTCCAGACCCGCTCCGTATGTGCTGCTGAACCACGCGCTCAAAGGCATTCGCTATGAAACCGTCGGCTCGCTACACGGCGGCTCCCACGACGGCGAATTGCGGCTGGTGGGCTGGGCGGCCGATCAATGGTTGAAACGGCTGGATGTGGAAGACAGCGAACTCCCCCGCTGGCGCGACAAATTGCTCAACACTGAGCCATGCTTGGACGCGACGAACTCACTGCCGGAGCGCCCGTAGGGGCTTACGTTTTCTGGGATCAAAAGTGCTCGCCAAGGCTACACTCCCTATGAGGCGAGCCTGACAGAAAAAATATCTGCACCTCACAAGAGTGCTTATAAGCAAGAATTCAACCTATCTAATCGTGCCTTCAATATCACCCAAACAGTATCTATTACTTATTATTCAACAACCATCCCTCTTTAATAGATTCGCGACTCGAAACCCAAACTCAAACTCAAAATCTGTCTTCTTTACACCTTACTAAAACTTCTTCAAACCCATAAGACCATCTCCATTGGCGTCATTTACTTCTTATCGGTGATATCTAAAATACCTTTAAATTGGAAACAGCTCTAAGGCTTTGAAGTCGAAGAACTGTCGTAACGAATAGCCTTAGGCGCCCGCCTCTTCGATATCAGCGAAGTTGCTGATTTTCACCGCGCCATCCGGGAAGCGTGCAATCACTTCCAGATGGCCGCCCATGGCTTCGATGTGGCTGCGCAAGGTGGAGATGTACATATCCGTACGCCGCTCCATCTTGGCAATTGCCGGCTGCTGCACCTGCAGCACTTCAGACAGCATCTTCTGCGACAAGCCTCTAGCCTGGCGCAACTCATTCAGGGGCATTTCAGCCAATAGTTTCTGGGCCTTGGCCTCGACGCGGGCCTGTGCCTCAGGCGACATTTGCGCCCGAAGGTCGGAGAATTTCTTAGCCATCGATCAGTCCTCCTCACGGAGCTGGTGCAAGTGTTCGTCATAGAGGCGGTCGGCAATGGGCACGTTCAATTCGTACCAACGATCATCGCCAGTCTTGTCGCCACCGATCGGCAGTATCGCGGAGCGTCTGGGGTCAAACGCGTAAAGCGTTCGGAAAGGTCGCCCGCCGTGTTGAGTCCGTAGCTCTCTCATATGGCCATGGCGGGAGCCATTGATGTCGCTGCTGTGGGGGTGCCCCAAGGATGGCCCCCGCTCCTCAAGCAAGCGAACCGTCACAGCTAGCGACTCCTGCTCATCCTCGGACAGAGAACCCCACCAATCACCGAACTCGTCGGTGTACTCGATATCCCACGCCACAAAATATAACCCCCAGGGAATATTCCATCAAAGGAATCCTACTCAAAGAGAGCGCTTCCCGACAACGGACCGAGCGCACGGAGTCCTGAAGACGATCCGGTCCCAGATGGACGCACCAGGACCCGCGAGGCAGCCTCATTCCGTGTGTCGAAAAAGTGTCGAAATTACTCGCCCATACAGGCCGGCATAGCACAGAGCTTGGCCCGTCCCCTCCTCTCCAGCCCCAGTCCTACCCAGCCTTGGCCATTTACCGCCTCCGTCGGTTATCGGTGTCTGCGTGCGTATTCCGCCTCGAACAGCGACAGCAAGGAGCCGGTGATGCGGCGGTGCTTTCGCCGGTCTTCGGTTTCGTCGAGCAGGTCGAGGACGCTCAGCGTTCCGATCGCCAACTCCAGCCGGCGGCGGGCGGTGTCGAACAGATCTTCGCTGGCTGCGCTGCAGTCCAGGTAGAGGGTGGCGCAGCCGGGATGCTGGTTGCATTGCGAGGTGCGTCGCAGGGGGATGAAGGTGGAAGGGGACTGTGCGGTGACAGTTTTGCCCGGCCAAGGCGTCGCTCGGGCAAGGTGCGAAGCGCTTCACAAAATGCCAAACAGAGGGCGAGCGCATCCCATCGCCAACACGTAATCGCCTTGAATGGCCGCTTCGATTCCTCGTCATGCGGGGATGCCGTGCCCGGCTCCAGCGCATCGCCACCCACACCGGAAACCCCATGCCCTACCGCGTTCTCCTGCTCATCCTGGCCCTGACGCCCGCCCTCGCCTCCTCCGCCACCCTGGACGAACGCCTGGGCGACCTTGAACACGCCTTCAAGCCCGACCTCGACGGGACGACAAGCGCAAAGCCGGCCAGCCCGCCGCCGGAGCGGTTCAAGCTGGCGCCGCTGGGTAGCGTGGTGCGCAAGAAAGAGTGCGCAACGTTGAACCTGCCGGATGAGCAGTCCAGCTGCGCGGCGCTGGAGTTCTGCACGGACTGCGCGCAGTAAGCGCAGCCTCCAGGCGGAGCGCCGGCAATCTCACTTGGCGAACAACTGGTCCATGTCGCGGAAGCTCTTGAACTCCAGCGCGTTGCCGCAGGGGTCGAAGAGGAACAGCGTGGCCTGCTCGCCGACCTGGCCCTTGAAGCGGATATAGGGCTCGATCACGAAGCGGGTGCCGCGCTGCTTCAGGCGTTCGGCCAGGGCGTGCCAGTCGTCCCAGGCGAGGACCACGCCGAAGTGCGGCACCGGCACGTCGTGGCCGTCCACCGGGTTGCTACCGGCGTGGCGCTGGGAGTCGGTCTGCGGGTGCTGGTGGATGACCAACTGGTGGCCGAAGAAGTCGAAGTCGACCCAGTGCTCGGCGGAGCGGCCTTCGCTCAGGCCGAAGACCTCGCCGTAAAAGCGCCGGGCGGCGGGCAGGTCGTGGACGGGGATGGCGAGGTGGAAGGGCATCAGGCTCATGGCGCGGTTCCTCTGTGGGTGTGCCGGGATTATTTGCCGTGCCGATTTCGATGGAAAGCGCATAATATTTCGCCTGAGCAATACTTTTTTCGAGGCTTGGATGATCCGCGAACTCCGCACCCTGGTCGCCGTGGCGCGCCGGGGCTCCTTCGCCGCGGCGGGGGAACAGGTGGGGCTGACGCAGTCGGCGGTGAGCGCGCAGATCCGCGCGCTGGAACGCAGCGTCGGCGTCGAGTTGTTCAAGCGCACGCCGCGCGCGGCACACCTGAACGAGGCCGGGCGGCAGGCGGTACGTACGGCCGAGCAGATCCTCGCGCTGTTCGACGGCATCGGCCAGGGCGACAGCCCGCGCGGACGCCTGCGCATCGGTGCGGTGAACACGGCGCAGACCGGGCTGCTGCCGGAGGTGCTCAAGCGCCTCGCCGAACAGGCGCCGCACATCGAGCCGCAGGTGGTGCCGGGCGTCTCGCTGCACCTGCTGGACCAGGTGGACGCCGCCGAACTGGACCTGGCGATCCTCATCCGCCCGCCGTTCAACCTGCCGCGCGGGCTCTTCGCGCAACGGGTCGAGCGCCAGCCGTTCGTGCTGATCGCGCCGCCGCAATGCACCGCGACGGATGCGCTGGAGTTGCTGCGCACGCAACCGTTCATCCGCTACGACCATGTGTCCTTCGGCGGTCGCCTGGTGGGCGATTTCCTCGAGGCGCAGCAGCTCAGGCCGCGCCAGGTGATGGAGCTGGACGAGATCGACGCGATCGCGCGGATGGTGGAGAACGGTCTCGGCGTGGCGCTGCTGCCCCGGGCCGGGCTGTGGCTACGCGAGCCGGCGCGGGTACGGGTGATCGAACTGGGCGCGCTGGAATTCCAGCGCGAGCTGGTGATGGTCAGCCGCAGCGGTTCGGCGCAGGACGACCTGGTCGGTGAATTCCGCCGCGCCCTGCTCGCCGAGACGGCGGCTCAGGAGGCCGCGCCGACCACCGCGTAGCGCGGCGCCGGGCGCGCCAGCTCGCCGAGGAAGGTCCACAGGCGTTCGGCCTCGCCGGGTAGCGGCAGGCGGCGACGGATCAGGGTGTAGCGCAGCGGTACGTCGAAGCGCTGGCCGCCGGCGCGCACCAGGCGACGGCTGGCGAGGTCCTCGCGGACCAGGGTATGCGGCAGCCAGGCGACGCCCAGGCGCGATTGGGCGAAGAAGCGCAGCCCCTCGGTCTGGCTGGAGCTGTGATGGCGCTGGAGGAACAGGCCGCTGTCGCGCAGCAGCGGTTCCAGGGCCCAGCCCAGGTGGCATTCCTCGGAGTAGCCGAGGAACGACAGCGCTTCGGTCTGCAGGCGGTCGAGGTTGAACAGCGGCTGGCCGGCGGCGTCCGGCGCGCAGACCGCCACCAGTTGTTCGTGACCAAGCTCCAGGCGCTGGAACTCGGCTTCGCTGTCAATGCCCAGGCGGCGCGACACCGCCTCGCCTTCGTCGAGCAACGCCACCACGTAGTCCACCGAGCCGTCGCGCAGGCGCGACAGGCATTGCGGCAGGTAATCGCAGTCGACGCTGAACTTGGCGCTGCGGAAGTCCGCCTGCAGACGCGGAATCCAGTGCGGGAAAAACACCGAGGAGAGGATGTGCGGGGCGCAGAAACGGATGCGCCGCTGGGCGTCTTCGTCGCGCTCGCGGATCGACTGGCGCAGGTTGTCCAGGGCGCGCACCGCGTCCTGCGCCACGCCTTGCAACTGGCGGCCGGCCTCGGTCAGTTCGAGGGCGTGCTTGTGGCGCTCGAAGACCGGCGCGCCGAGCCACTGTTCCAGGGTCTGGATACGCCGGCTGAGCCCGGACACGGAGACATGGCACTCCTGCGCCGCACGGCTGAAGCTCTTGATCCGACAGAGGACGAGGAAGTCCTTGAGCATCACCAGGTCGATCATCGTTGCGCGTTCCTCAACGGTCGGGCGTTTTCAGTCTACTTCGCGCGGCGGTGCCTGTTGCAAGGCTAAAGTTCGGTTTGTTTTGCCGATTTGGCAAGCAGCTCGTCGACTCCCGCAAAACAGACCGGGAAAACCGGCCCACAGTAGTGAGGTCGCGCTTTTCCAGCCATCGACCCGCCCGAGCATCGTGGCCGGGCGGGTCCGCCACGAGGACAGGACCATGCAGACATCCCCCGCTCCGGCCATCGTCGCCGGCGGCGCCTACCAGCCGGTGGTGCTCCACGCCGGCATCGCCTACGTCAGCGGCCAGTTGCCGCGCCAGCACGGCGAGCTGCGCTGGACCGGCAAGGTCGGCAGCGAACTCGACCTGGAACAGGCCCGCCAGGCCGCCCGGCTCTGCGCGGCGCGCTGCCTGCTGGCGCTGGAGGAGGCGCTGGGCGGCCTGCAACGGGTCGAGCGGCTGCTCAAGGTGACCGGCTACGTCGCCAGCGCGGCGGGTTTCGTCCAGCAGCCGGCGGTGATCGATGCCGCCAGCGAGTATTTCGACGAGGTGCTCGGCGCGCGCGGCGGCCACGCCCGCGCCGCCGTCGGCGTGGCCGAGCTGCCGCGCGGCGCCGCGGTGGAGGTGGAACTGATCGCGGCGGTGCGGCCATGAGCGCGCTCTTCCCCGCCGGCCCCGACGCCTTCGGTGCCGACGAACTGCTGCGCCTGCGCCGCGAGACCCCGGCCTGGGGCAGCTACGCGCACTTCGCCCATGGCTCCGCCAGCCTGCCGCCGCAGGTGCTCTACGACGCCCTCGACAGCTGGCTGGAAGCCGAGCGGCGCTGGGGCGTGCAGCGCGCCGCCGAGCATTTCGCCGAGCCCTTGCTGGCGGTCCGCGACAGCGTCGCGCGAGTGCTCGGCACCCAGCCACGGCACATCGCCCTGCTCGACTGCGCCAGCCGCGCCTGGTCGGTGGCCTTTGCCGCGGCCCTGGCCGCCCATCCACGGATACGGGCGATCAGCAGCTTCGACGAATATGGTTCCAACAGCCTGTGCCTGCTCGCCGCGCGCCAGCAGCGCGGGCTGGAGCTGCGCCTGATCGACGCACGCGGCGACGCCGCACAGCTGTTGCAACGGCTTGACGAACAGTTGCACGACCTCGCCCCCGGCCAGACGCCGCTGCTGTCGCTCAGCGCGGTGCCCACCGGGCATGGCGCGGCTACCGCGCTGGAGGGCGTAGCCGAGCGCATCCGCGCCCATGACGGGCTGTTCTTCCTCGATGCCAGCCATGCGGTCGGCCAGTTGCCGCTGGCGGTGGAGGCGACCGGCTGCGACGTGCTGGTGTTCCCGCCACGCAAGTGGCTGCGCGGGCCAAAGGGACTCGGCGTGCTCTATCTCGGCGAACGTGCCCTGGAGCGCCTAGCCCTGCCCGACGGGCTGGACGTCGGCGGCGCGCAATGGAGCGACGCCTTCGCCCTGCAGGCGCGGGATGACGCGCGGCGCTTCGAATGCTCGGAGTTCAACCCGGGGCTGCGCCTGGCGCTCAAGGCCAGTTGCGACTACCTGTTGCAGACCGATGTCCGGCGCATCGCCCGGCGTAACCGCCAGTTGCGCGAACGCATCGCCCAGCAGCTCTACCGCCGGCTCGGCTGGACGCCGCTGGAACAAGGGCCGCACGCCAGCGCGTTGATGACCTACGCGGCCCCCGAACTGAGCGGCGAGCAATGGCTGAAGCGCCTCCACGCGCGCGGCGTGAACGCCTCCTACATCGGCCCGCAGTATGCCCGCTGGGCGCTGCGCGAGCAGGCGCTGCCGGGGGTACTGCGCCTGACTCCGCACTACCTGACCGACGACGGCGAGATCGAGCGCCTCGGCGAGGCCCTGGAGGATTGCCTGCGACAGCGCGCCGCCAGTTGAGCGACCTTGCGCGAATGGCAACGTTGCGCCGCCGTGCCGGCGGTTGGCGCAACGCCGGGCGATTTGCGCAAGGTCTTTGTGCCGGCGGCAACGAGCGTTGCCGAATGCGCCGCGCACGGCCGCCGCCATGCGGTTTAAATCCCTCTCGTAGAACAACGCATAACGATCCCGCCAGCGACATCTTTCACCTGCCTGAGACACCGACGACTTTCGACGCCCTGGGCAGCCTTTCGGTCCGCCGCGGACCGCTCCGCCCTCAATGGAATGATGAATGGAGGAAAGACGACCATGACCGGATCCCGGAAAACCCTGATTCTCGGATGCGCCTCCACCGGCGCCAAGTTCACCCCGCGCAACCACGCCGCCACCGGCGACCGCCTGCTCGACAGCATCTGCACCGGCGCCACCATCCGCACCGCCCCCGGCGAACTGCTGGACGAAGCGCGCCAGCTCTACGAGATGGGTTGCCGCTACTACCACTACCACGCGCGCAACCCGCTGACCCAGGAACAGACCACCGACAACGACATCTACCAGGCGGTCAGCCGCGCCCTGCAGAACCGCTTCCCCGACCTGATGCTGAGCTTCGGCGCCAGCCGCAACGGCAGCGAGGTGCAGGAGAACATCCGCCGCTTCGGCGAGTGGGAGCGGGTCAGCCACTGCGCCATCCCGCTGCATCTGGGCGGTGCGCACTTCGTGACGATCCAGGCGGCCATCGAATTGCAGGTGATCTGCGAGCTGGAGAAGCAAAGGCGCAAGCTCGACCTCGACTATGCCTCCAGCCCGGCCTTCCTCGCCGACCTGCGCGACTACCAGCCGTCCACGGCGCTGGAAAAGGCCGAGTTGCAGACCCACTCCACCAGCAAGGGCGCCGACTACGGGGTGACCTCGCCGATGACCCAGTTCCAGGTCTACCGCAACGCCATCCAGGCGCGCCAGAAGCTCGGCCTGTTCCACGAGGTGGAGTGGGTGCAGCATGTGCGCAGCTACGCCATGACCCGTTTCGCCGTGGAGCACCCGCGCCTGCGCCTGGGCGGTTCCGGCCAGTTGAACGTGATCCTGCTGTTTGGCTTCTCGCCACGCCTGCCGTTCCCGGAGACCTACCAGCAGTTCCGCGCGGTGATCGAGAGCGCCAAGAGCCTGGAGTACGACATCGGCGAACCCGGCGTGCGCAAGCGCAAGGTCAGCATCACGGTCGGCGCGGCGGTGATGCCGCAGCATGCCGCGCAGCACTTCCGGCCGCTCGACGTCGGTCCTCGCGCCGGCACCCCGCTCTGCGCGGTGCGCCGGCTGGCCGCCTATGCCGCGCAGGCGGACAGCCAGGTCGATGTGCTGCGGGTCGGCATGGAGGACACGCCCTACGCGGTGGACGATGACGGCCGGGTGACGCTCAGCGACAACTGCCAGCTGCTGCGCCAGGCCCTCGACGAACTGCGCGCCAACGGCGCCGAGGCCGAGCTCGACGGCGAACGGATCTTCCAGCGCATGGGCATGGAACGCACCCTCGGCGAATACCTGTCGCTGCAGCGCCTGCATCCGCTCGGCGAAGCCAACTTCACCCTCGCACGGGAGTTCGTCCAGTGACCGCCGCCCTCGCCGCGAACCCGACCCAGCGCTACCGCTGGGTCATCCTGCTGATCGCCACCTTCGCCCAGGCCTGCGCCTGCTTCTTCGTCCAGGGCATCGGCGCGATCGCCGTGTTCATCCAGAACGACCTGCAACTCTCGTCGCTGCAGATCGGCCTGCTGGTGTCGGCGGCGCAGCTGGTGCCGATCGTCGGCCTGCTGGTGGCCGGCGAGCTGCTCGACCGCTACTCCGAACGGCTGGTGGTCGGCCTCGGCACGCTGATCGTCGCGCTGGCCCTCTGCGCCTCGCTGTGGGCCACCGACTACCTGACCATCCTGCTGTTCCTGGTGGTCGTCGGCGCCGGCTACAGCACGGCGCAGCCGGGCGGCAGCAAGTCGGTGTCGCGCTGGTTCGCCAAGACCCAGCTGGGCTTCGCCATGGGCATCCGCCAGGCCGGGCTGCCGCTGGGCGGCGCGCTGTCCGCCGCGCTGCTGCCGTACCTGGCGGGGATCTACGGCTGGCGCAGCGCATTCCTCGCCGGCGGCCTGGTGGCGTTCCTCGGCGCGCTGGCCTTCATGCTCTTCTACCGCACCCCGCCGGACGCCCCCGCGCCCGGCGCGAACCCCGCCGAACGCGACCTGGGCGCGGTGGTGAAGTCGCGGCTGGCGATGATCACCGATCCGGCGATGAAGAACATCGTCTGTTCCGGGGTGGCGCTGATCTCGGTGCAGTACGGCATCCTGGTGTTCACCGTGCTCTACCTGCACGAGACCCTGGAGATCGGCATCGGCATGGCCGCGACCCTGCTGTTCGTCGCCCAGGGCAGCGGCGTCGCCGGGCGCATCCTGCTGGCCGCCTGGAGCGACCGCTGCCGCGCCGGGCGCTACTTCCCGGTGATGGTCTGCCTCGGCGCGGTGATCCTCGGCCTGCTGGCGCTGGTCCTGCTGCCCCTGCAATCGCCGTTGGGGATGGGCCTGGTAGTGGCCTGGCTGGGCTTCTTCGGCTTCGGCTGGTACGGTCCCTGGGTGGCCTATGTGGCGGATACCGCGCCGGTCGGCAAGACCGGCTTCGCCCTCGGCCTGGCGATGGCCATCAACCAGTTGGCGATCGTTCTCGCGCCGCCGGCGCTGGGGCTGCTCAAGGACTTCAGCCACAGTTTCGTCCCCGGCTGGCTGGCACTCTGCCTGATGGCGGCGGTAGCCCTTGTGGTCACTGCCTGGAGCGGCCGCGGCCTGCCCACGGCGCTGCCACAGAAGCACTGAAGCGATGACGGCCACGGCCGAGGAGGCACGATGCGCGCGATCCTGTTCGATGTGTTCGGTACCCTGGTGGACTGGCGTTCCAGCCTGATCGAGCAGTTCCAGGCGTTGGAGCGCGAACTCGGCGGAACCCTGCCCTGCGTGGAACTGACCGACCGCTGGCGCCAGCAATACAAGCCGGCGATGGACCGGGTACGCAACGGTCAGGCGCCCTGGCAGCACCTCGACCAGTTGCACCGGCAGAGTCTCGAGGCCCTGGCCGGAGAGTTCGGCCTGGCGCTGGACGAGGCCCTGCTGCAACGCATCACTGGCTTCTGGCACCGCCTGCGGCCGTGGCCGGACACGCTCGCCGGGATGCACGCGCTGAAGGCCGACTACTGGCTCGCCGCGCTGAGCAACGGCAACACCGCGCTGATGCTCGACGTCGCGCGGCACGCCGGCCTGCCCTGGGACATGCTGCTGTGCGCCGACCTGTTCGGCCACTACAAGCCCGACCCGCAGGTCTACCTCGGCGCCTGCCGCCTGCTCGACCTGCCGCCGCAGGAGGTGATGCTCTGCGCGGCGCACAACTACGACCTCAAGGCCGCGCGCGCCCTCGGCCTGAAGACCGCGTTCATCGCCCGGCCGCTGGAATACGGCCCCGGCCAGACCCAGGACCTCGCCGCCGAGCAGGACTGGGACCTGATCGCCAGCGACCTGCCGGACCTGCACCGGCAACTGGCGGCCTCGGCCTGACCAACTTCCTCCTTCCTGCCCCCTGAACCGCTCGCCCAACCTGCGCGCCACGGCGCGCCGGGAAAGGCGCGCGCAGCGCCGGCACGCGTCCGGCAGGAGCTTCGTCATGTCCGCGAAGGATACCCCGGCCCCCCAGGCCGCCGAGCCCGGTCGCGCCCAGCCGGTCGAAGTCCCCGGTGGCGGCCACTGGTGGCGCCGCCTGCTGGCCTTCGCCGGCCCCGGCTACCTGGTCGCGGTGGGCTACATGGACCCGGGCAACTGGGCCACCGACGTCGCCGGCGGCGCGCAGCTGGGCTACCTGCTGCTCTCGGTGATCCTGCTCTCCAGCCTGATGGCGATGCTGCTGCAGGCGCTGTCCGCGCGCCTGGGCATCGCCAGCGGCCTGGACCTGGCCCAGGCCTGCCGCGAACGCTACTCGCCGAGCACCTGCCGCCTGCTGTGGCTGGCCTGCGAGACGGCGATCATCGCCTGCGACCTGGCCGAGGTGATCGGCACCGCCATCGCCCTGAAGCTGCTGTTCGGCCTGCCGCTGGCCTGGGGCGCGTTGCTCTGCGTGGGCGACGCGCTGCTGGTGCTGGTCCTGATCGGACGTGGCCAGCGGCCGCTGGAGGCCTTCGTGGTGGCGTTGCTGACACTGATCTTCGCCTGCTTCGCGGTACAGTTGCTGCTCTCGCGTCCCGAACTCGGCGAGGTGCTCCAAGGGTTCTTGCCGAGCCCGCGGGTGCTCAGCGATCCGGCTGCCCTGTACCTGGCGATCGGCATCGTCGGCGCGACCGTCATGCCGCACAACCTCTACCTGCATTCCTCGCTGGTGCAGAGCCGCGCCTACCCACGCAGCCTCGCCGGCAAGCGCCAAGCGCTGCGCTGGGCGGTGGCCGACAGCAGCCTGGCGCTGACCCTGGCGCTGCTGGTCAACGCGGCGATCCTGATCGTCGCCGCCAGCGTGTTCCACCGCAACGGGCACACCGAAGTGGTCGATATCGAGCAGGCCCACGCGCTGCTCTCGCCATTGCTCGGCCTGGAACTCGCCTCGCTGCTGTTTGCCGTGGCGCTGCTCGCGTCCGGCCTCAACTCGACGGTCACCACCACCCTAGCCGGGCAGATCGTCATGGAGGGCTTCCTCCGCCTGCGCCTGGCGCCCTGGGCGCGGCGCCTGCTGACCCGTGGCGTCGCGGTGCTGCCGGTGCTGCTGGTGACCCTGCTCTACGGCGAGGACGGCACCACGCGGCTGCTGATCTTCAGCCAGGTGATCCTGTCGATGCAGTTGCCGCTGGCGGTGATCCCGCTGCTACAGTTCGTTTCCGACCGGCGCCTGATGGGCCCGCTGGCGATCGGCACCGGGACCCGGTGGCTGGCCTGGGCGGTAGCGCTGGCGATCGTCGGCCTGAACCTGCAACTGCTGGCCGATTTCGCGTTCGGCTGAGCATTGCCTGAGGGCACGCTGCGCGGTGCGGGACGCGCACTCAGGCAATGCTCAGCCATCGAGACCGCGGGGAAAACGGTCGGCCACCAGGTTCAAGGCGATGCCATGCTCCAGGCAGGCCTTGAGTCCGGCCAGCACCAGGGTGAAACCTTCGGTGGCGTCTACCACCCGCGGGATGACCTCTTCCGGGGTGCCGACGAAACCGCTGTTGCGGATGCTGACGAAGGTCCCGGCGCCGGGCAGTTCCTCGAACAGCCACTCCACCTGGGAAGGGTTGCTGTCGCCATTCGGCCATTCGATGAGGATGCGGCGGTTCGTTTGCAGGTCTTTCACTTCGATTTCCTGGGAAACCCCGTACATGTCCCAGTGCCAGCGCAGCCGTTTCCCGGCTTCGAGGCGGGCATCGCCGCGGCTGAACCAGAACCTGGCGGTGATGGCCGGATCGACGAAGGCTTCGAAGACCTCGGCGATGGGGCGGCGGATCAGCATTTCCGCCTTGGCGACGACCTGTGCGACGGCAGTCATGGCAAGTCCTCCATGGGGGTGGGCAAGGGAGCGGCCGCCGCATCGGGCGGCCGCTCGCGGTTAATGGCTCAGGCCGGGTATTTCTCGTTCAGAGCGTAGAGGATCGCCGCCGTCTCCACATCCAGCGCGCCGTCGTAGTTCTCCGGGCGGAAATGCATCTGGAAGGCGCGCAGCAGGCTGGCGAAGTAGGCGTCGTCGACCGTCGCCGGCAGCGCATAGCCGTACAGGCGGAACGCCTCCAGCAGGTCGGCGCGCGGCGGCAGGCCGTCGCGCTCGAAGCCTTCGCGATAGCGATCGCGGGTGGCGTCGTCGTACCAGGCGCCGATACCGGCCTCGTAGAGTTCCTTCCAGGGCAGCTTCGGACCCGGGTCGGACTTGCGCCCGACGGCGATATCGGAGTGGCCGACCACGTTCTTCGGGGTCATGTCCGGGTAGCGCTGCAGGATGTTCTTCGCCAGTTGCTTGAGTGCGTTGATCTGCGAGCGCTCGTAGTCGGGGAAGGTGAACACGCCGTCGTCGTCGCGGGCGAGGTTGACGATCTCGATGCCGATGGAGGTGTCGTTGAGGTTGTCGCGGCGCGCCCAGCCGCTGACGCCGGCGTGCCAGGCGCGGTCTTCCTCGGCGACCAGGTTGAAGATGCGCTGGCCCTTGAAGCCGGCGGCCTTGTAGCTGGGGTCGTGCGGCGCCGGGATCAGGTAGTGGGCGCTGGCGGCGCCGGTGGTCAGCGCCTTGACCGAGGCGGCGAAGTCGAGCGCGGTGTAGTGCAGCACCAGGAAGCGCACGCGTTTGCCGTAGGGGGTAGTGGTGCGATAGCTGTTGTAGTCGATGGTCAGCATGGTTTTCACCTTTTTTCGGATGATGGAAAGCCTCCGGCCACAGGCTCGCCTGTAGCTAGGGACGTCGATGCAGCGATGAGGTTCAGGGGCCGGCCGAGGAAACGCGGGCCCCGGCTAAACCGGAAGGAAGAAGACCGGGCATAAAAAAGCCCGGCACGCGGCCGGGCAAAAGGGATACACCAAAGGCAAGCCCCAGCGAACTGGGGGTACGGGGGCTCACCGAGGCCACTGAACGATGGCGTTATGACAGCAGTCGGCACAACCGAACTTTAAGTTGGCCGGACGCCGTGCGGGCGCACGCCAGAGCCTTTCGCACCGGTCGCCGCCCGCTGCGTCCGGTTGCGCGGCGGGCGGAAACGACGAAGCCCGGCGCTGGGGCCGGGCTTCGAGGGCGACCACAGGAAACGTGATCATGGGAAAAAACTACCGCGAGCGTCCCGCCGCGTGCAACACCGTTCGTCCGTTGGCCGCTCTACTTTGCACTTCTTCACAAAGTTCACCAATAGCCATACAGACCCTCGACAGAGCGGCTACTACTCTATCCACGCCAGGTCCGATTGCTCCTCCATCTCCTGGCATTCCCGGCCACTGTCCACCCCCGCACAGTGGCTTTTTTTCGCCTGCGCCTAGCGTTGTGCCAGCGGCGCCTCGTCCCGCGCCAGCATCAGCGCCAGGATGCAGCCGAGGAGGAACGCCTGCAGCGCCAGGCGAGCGGCCAGCAGCGTCGGCGGGAAGGATGGGAACAGGTCGGGGTGCTGCCACATGTAGAGGTTGGCCGGGGTCACACAGAGGGTCAGGATGAACAGCCCGCACGCCGCCAGCCGGCGCCATGCCGGCACCAGCAGGGCGGCGGCGCCGAGCAGTTCGAAGACCCCGCTGACCCACACCGCCGCCAGCGGCCAGGGCACGTAGGGCGGGACGATGCCGACGAAGAAATCGGTGAAGACGAAATGGCCCAGCCCACCCAGCAGGAACCAGGCGGACACGAAGGCCACGAGCAGCGTGCGAGCGGGCGACGGCATGGATAACCTCGGCGCGGCGATGGAACGGCAATCCTGCCACGCGCCGCCGACGCCAGGCCCATAACCTTTGCCCGGTTGGCAGGCGTCCGCCGAAACAAATGCTCAAACATTCCCGCCGCCGGGGCGACATCTGCTCAAAAAATGTCCTGGCCTTTCTTCGTCGAAAGACATAGAATCCGGGACTGCGTACCAAACTGAAAGTCAATCAGGCTTTACCCCACGACCGGGCCCACAGATGAAAAGGGCTCTACCATCAGGGTTACAGCCTTCCGATGGTTCTTCGGTCGCCACTCTTCTGAAGCAATCCCCTGCCACGCAGGGCCGATGGGAAGACCGGCGTCCCGCAATACCACCCGCAGATTGATCAGGATCCTGGCCTGGAAACTTTCCTGCCAATCGATCCTCTGATTAGTACCTGAACTGCCAGCTTGCTCTTTTCGAAAAAAGCCGGCATAACCAGTACGTTCCCCCGACACAAAGCTTTCTTGGCACTGTCACGGAGCGGGAACATTTGCAATATACGCTGCTCCATAAGCGTGAAAGTAAAGGAACATAAGAATATGTCTATTCAACATCGTACTCAGGATGCAATTCGCACCCTAACCGCCGCATTTGCGCCGTTCGACTGCCTGATCCAGGCAACTCGTAAAGGAAACTTCAGTTTCACCATCGTTGACCAGCATGGCGTGGCCTGCCACAGCGAGCGCCTGTATCCGGAGCAGTACGACGACTCCGGCAAAATGGAAGAAGTGATCAATCGAGTTCGCAAGAAAACACTGGCTGCCTGAATCATGCAAGCATCAGCGCGAATGCAAGGAAAAGCCCCGTCCCCGACGGGGCTTTTTTGTGGGACAGCGAAAAATACAGGTTAAGTTGAAGAAAGTTCCCACGCAGGAAATAAATATTTACTTATTCCTTTTTAAATATTTCCTCGGCAACTTCGTCATATTCCCGCGGCCAGGGGAAACAAGCGCAGGCCGTTTCTCCCGTACTCCACTCAGACGATCGCCAGGTTTCGCTTGCGGGTAGGTGGCGGGAACGCCTGGTCGAGCGCCCGCAGGTCGTCGGCGCTCAGTTCCAGGTCGGCCGCCGCCGCATTCTGGCGGATGTGAGCGGACGTCACCGCCTTCGGGATCGCGATCACCCCCTGCTCCAGTAGCCAGGCCAGGGCGACCTGGGCGCTGCTGGCGTCGTGGCGCGCGGCGATCTCGCCGAGCGCCGGGTGCCGTAGCAGCCTGCCGCCCTGCCCCACCGGACAGTAGGCCATCACCGGCATGCCGCGCTCCTGGCACCAGGGCAGCAGGTCGTATTCGATACCGCGTTCCTCCAGGTTGTACATCACCTGGTTGGCGGCACAGGCGCTGCCGTCCAGTTCGTACATGTCGCCCAGGTCGAAGTTGGACACGCCCCAGCGCAGGATCTTGCCCTGGTCGCGCAACCGCTCGAAGGCTTCGATGGTTTCCTCCAGCGGATACCGGCCCTGCCAGTGCAGCAGGTAGAGGTCGATGGTTTCGCAACCGAGCCGGCGCAGGCTGCGCTCGCAGGCCGCCGGCAGGCCCTTGCGGCTGGCGTTGTGCGGGTAGACCTTGCTGACCAGGAAGACCTCTTCGCGGCGTCCCGCGATAGCCGCGCCGACCACGTCCTCGGCGCCGCCCTCGGCGTACATCTCGGCGGTATCGATCAGCGTCATCCCCAGCTCGATGCCTTCGCGCAGCGCCGCGACCTCGCGCTTGCGTTCGCCGGGCTGCTCGCCGATATGCCAGGTACCCTGACCGATGGCGGCGACCTCCTGGCCATCGATCAGCGTGAGCGTTTTCATGCAGCGTCTCCTGTGGTGAATGGACGGGGCCTCATGCCCAGGGATCATAGCTGCCGAAGCTCCAGACGTGGCCCTCCGGATCGCGGCAAGTGAAGCCGCGACCGCCGTAGTCCTCGTCCTTGATGTCGATGACGATCTCGGCGCCGGCGGCCTGGGCGCTGCGGAACAGGGCGTCGGGATCGGCGACCACCAGGTAGAGGCTCTGGGTATTGCCGCCGGCTTCGTCGACGTGCCGCATCAGCCGACCGTAGGCGTTGTCGCGGACGCTCGAACCGAGCATCAGCATGCCGTTGGCGCCGTTCGGGCTGGCGTAGGTCAACTCGGCGTGGAGCACCTGTTCGTCCTCGCCGGGCACCACCAGCCTGCGCTGGAAGCCAAAGGTCCGGCACAGCCAGTCGATGGCGGCCGGCGCATCGCGGTAACGCAGGCAGGGAATGACGCTGGCGACGGTGTTGCTGGCGGGCGTGTGCATGGCGCATACCTCCGGGGGAAAGCACGACCACCAGCATAGACGCTGGACCGGGCCGCCCCCGAGGCACGGATGGGCGGCGCGCCCTTCAGCGCAGCAGCGCCAGCACCCCGCCGAGCAACGGCACTCCGGCGGCGCAAGGCAATGCCCAGCGTGGCCGCCAGGCGAGCAGCAGGACCAGCGTGCCGGCCGCCAGCATCAGCAGGCAGGACCAGAAGACGATGCCGATCTCCACGCCCTGCCGGTGGATCGAGAAGGCCAGCGCCAGGCCCAGGTCGAGCAGCGCCACGCCGCGTAGCAGAAGCACCCGGGAAGCCGACGGCTGGTGGCCGAGGAGGTTCTTGTGGTGGCGGTTCATGGCCAGGCAGAGAGCGGTGAAGGCCAGCAGGTTGAGGCCGAAGACCAGCAGCATCAGGCCACCTCCTGGACGTTCAGGCGTCGCCGGGCGGGCTTGCTCGACGCTTGCCGACGTCGCCAGCCGAGCCAGGCGCAGAGCAGGCCGAGGCCCAGCAGGCTGAGGTCGACGCCGGCCAGCACCCAGTCACCGCGCTGCAGGCTGGCCAACAGGTTGCCTTCCGGGCTACGCAGCAGGCCGAGCAGCGGCAGGCCCAGCGCCAGCACGGCGGCGAGGCGCAGTTGCGTGCGACCGAGGGTCCCGCTGTTGCGGCGGACGATGGCCCACAGCGCGACCAGCGCCCAACTGGCGCAAAACACGCGGATCTCCCAGGTGTCGCGGCCGGCCAGTTGCGTCGGCAGCAGGCGGTTGCCCCACAGCAGCGCCAGGCTGGCCAGCGGCAGGCCGCCGCAGACCGCCAGGTTCAGCGCCCGCACCAGACCAACGCCACGACTGCCGCGGACCTCGCGCTTGGCCAGCCAGACCTGCAACCCGCCGAAGATCATCATCGCCCCGGACAGCCCGAGCAACAGGTACATCCAGCGCACCAACTGGCCGCCCCACTGGATCATGTGCAGGCCGGTCAGCCAGCCGTAGGTGGCGTAGCCGGGCGCATAGGACGGCTGGGCATGCAGCAGTTCGCCGCTGGAGGCATCGAAGTTGACCGTGCGCTGGTCGTCGAGGATGCGCGAGGCGTCGCGCCGGCGGATGTCCACGGTGGCCGCCTCGTCATAGGGATGGTGGACGCTGATCCAGCCCGGCGCGCCGCCGTCGGCCCAGACCTTGCCGGCCTCGACGATCAGGCCGTCGATGGACGCCGGCGGCCCCGCCGGGCGGCCGACTTCCTCGCGTTCGTAGGAGCCCTGCACTTCATGGAAGAAGCGCTCGCCATCGTTCTGGTAGACCACCTGCAGGCCCGCCTGCATGTAGTAGACGATGAAGATCACCAGGCCGGTGTAGGCGATCATCAGGTGGAACGGCAGGCCGATCACCCCCAGCACGTTGTGCGCGTCGAGCCAGGCGCGCTGCCGCGCCGCCTGCGGGCGCAGGGTGAAGAAGTCCTTGAAGATCCGCCGGTGCACGATGGTCCCGCTGACCAGCGCCACCAGCATCAGCATCCCGGCGATGCCGACGATGTACAGGCCGACCATGCCGGCGTGCAGGTCGTAGTGCAGGGTGAAGAAGAACTCGCCGCCGACCGTCTTCGGCAGCGGCTGGCCGCTCACCGCGTCCAGCTGGAAGACCTTGAACTCGCTACCGTCGCGCGGCTCCCAGCCGGCGTTCCAGTAGGGCGCCCGCTCGCTCGGCGGCAGCATCCACCAGGCATGGGCATCGGGCGCGCGCTGGCGCAACCAGTCGCGCACCTGGTCGGCGCCCAGCGACTGCGCGCCGGGCAGGTGCAGGTCCGGCTGCATCCAGCGGGTCAGCTCCTTGTCGAAGCTGGCCAGGCTGCCGGCGAAGACGATGACGAACAGCAGCCAGCTGACCAGCAGCCCCGACCAGGTATGCAGGCCGGACATCGATTGACGCAGGTTCATGGACGCGCTCCGTAGTCGAGGCCGAGCCAGGCCAGGCCGCCCAGCGCCAGGCTGGCCAGCGCCAGCACCCAGCAGGCGCGCCAGGCGCTGCGCGCGGCGAAGGCGTAGACGATGGCCGCGACCCACACGGCGAAGCAGCCGAGGCTGCCGAACGAGACCCGGTCGGGACGCGGCAGCGGCAGGTAGATGCTCAGGCAGGCGGTGACCGCATAGGCCAGCGCGTAGCCAAGCAGGACCGCGACGAGGATGCGGCCGGTGACGGATAGTCCGCCGGCCAGGGCCTGGCTGGTCATGGGGCGGCGTCCCGGGTGGAAACAGGGCCTTGCATCGTCGCTACCTCGTCTGGCTGGCACGGCGACGCCGCGCTCGCGGGTGGCGAGGCGGTCGTCGATTCGGAAGGTTTGCGACTGTATCTCAATTACGTTCGCATTTGTACTTGCTCCGGACGACCGCCAGGTCGCGGCACGCCTGGGATTGCCGGGGTCCGACGAGAGCGGGTCGTATCCCGCCGTCCCCGCCCGCCTCGCCATACGTCCATCTCCGCTCTGCGCAAGCGCGTCGAGCTTGGTAATATCGGCTGTTTGCGGTTTCGGCTGGTTCCGCCGAAGGACATACCGGATGACTTCACCCTCCGCCCCAGACACCCAGCTCAGCCTGGCCATCGACCCGGCCCGGCCGTATGCGCGGCTGACCCTCGGCAGCCACGTGCACAGCGGCTACGACCTGCGCAGCGGACGCATGCAGAGCATTTCCCGGCACCGCGCGGCGCTGGCCTTCATCTATGCCGGCGAGGCGGTTTCCGGGCGTCCCGGCAGCGAGCCACGGGTGGCCCAGCGGCGTATAGAACGGCGTCCGGCGCACGAGCAGGAATACCGCGAGACCCTGCGCCGCCTCGGCTTCAAGCCGGCGACCCGGCGCAGCGACGCGCTCGAGGAAAGCGCCGGCGAGATGTTCGAACTGCCCGGCGACAACGCCTGGCTGCACTTCATGCAGGACGACCTGCCGCGCCTGCGCCAGCAGGGCTGGTTCATCGACATCCGCGCCGACTTCGCCTACGACCTGACGCCCATCGACGCCTGGTACGCCGAGGTCGAGGAAGCCGACGACCGCCAGTGGTTCGAGCTGGAACTGGGCATCCAGGTCGCCGGACAGCGGGTCAGCCTGCTGCCGGCTCTGACCGAGCTGATCCGCCGCAGCCCGGCCCTGCTCGATCCGCGCGCCCTCGCCCGGCACGCCGACGAAGAGCAACTGGTGCTGCGCCTGGAACTCAACCCGCCGCTGCGCGTGGCGCTGCCCTTCGGCCGCCTGAAGCCGGTGCTGGCGACGCTTTCCGACTTCTACCTGGGCGACCCCGAACCGCAGCGCAAGCTGCGCCTGGGCGCGCCGGACGCGGCGCGCCTGGCCGATCTCGACGAGTTGCCGCTGGCCTGGGAAGGCGGCGACAACCTGCGCGACTTCGCCCGCCGCCTACGCAGTTTCCAGGCTCGTCCGGCGACCCCGCCGCAAGGCCTGCGCGCCGAACTGCGGCCCTACCAGCTCGAAGGCCTGAGCTGGATGCAGACCCTGCGCGAACTCGACAGCGGCGGCGTGCTGGCCGACGACATGGGGCTGGGCAAGACCTTGCAGTCGCTGGCCCACGTGCTCCTGGAAAAGCAGGCCGGGCGGCTCGACACGCCGGCGCTGGTGGTGATGCCCACCAGCCTGATCCCCAACTGGCTGGACGAGGCCGAGCGCTTCGCCCCCGATCTGCGCGTGCTGGCCCTGCACGGCGCCGGCCGGCGCCGCGACTTCGCCCGCATCGACGAGCACGACCTGGTGCTGACCACCTATGCCCTGCTGCCACGCGACGCCGCCGAGCTGGGCAAGCGGCGGTTCCACCTGCTGATCCTCGACGAGGCGCAGAACATCAAGAACGCCACCACCAAGGCCGCCGTCGCCGCCCGCGAGCTGGCGGCACGGCATCGCCTGTGCCTGACCGGCACGCCGCTGGAGAACCACCTCGGCGAACTCTGGTCGCTGTTCCATTTCCTGATGCCCGGCTGGCTCGGCGACGCCCGCCAGTTCGCCCAGGACTACCGCACGCCGATCGAGAAGCACGGCGACGAGGCACGCCTCAGCCACCTGGCCGCGCGCCTGCGGCCGTTCCTGCTGCGACGGACCAAGGAACAGGTGGCCTCGGAACTGCCGCCGAAGAGCGAGTTCACCCAGTTCGTCGAACTCAGCGAGGCGCAACGCGAACTCTACGAGACCGTGCGCCTGGCGCTGGACCGCAAGGTCCGCGAGGAGATCGCCCGGCGCGGCCTGGCGCGCAGCCGCATCGTGATCCTCGAGGCGCTGCTCAAGCTGCGCCAGGTCTGCTGCGACACGCGCCTGCTGCAACGCCAGGAAGACGGCGCGCGCAGCGGCCGGGCGCTCAGCTCGGGCAAGCTGGCCTACCTGCTCGACATGCTCGACGAACTGATCGCCGAGGGTCGCCGGGTCCTGCTGTTCTCGCAGTTCACCTCGATGCTCGCGCTGATCGAGGACGCCCTGCGCCAGCGCGGCGTCGACTACGTCCTGCTGACCGGCGAGACCCGCGACCGCCGCGCCCCGGTACAGCGCTTCCAGAGCGGCAAGGTGCCGGTGTTCCTGATCAGCTTGAAGGCAGGCGGGGTCGGCCTCAACCTGACCGCGGCGGACACCGTGATCCACTACGATCCCTGGTGGAACCCGGCGGTGGAGAATCAGGCCAGCGACCGCGCCTACCGCATCGGCCAGGACAAGCCGGTGTTCGTCTACCGGCTGATCGCCCGCGGCACGGTGGAAGAGAAGATCCAGCACCTGCAGCAGGAAAAGGCCGCCCTCGCCGACGGCCTGTTCAGCGAAGGCAACGGCGACGGCTGGAAGCTCGACGAGGCCGATATCGACGCGCTGTTCGCGCCCTTGCCCAAGGCGCTCTGAGCGCCGCCTGGATTCAGCGCGCGACGCCGCGGTAGACGTAGGTCATCGGCCGCGGCCCGGGCAGGTAGCCCTGTTCCAGCTCGTCGATGCGAAAGCCGGCCTCGCGCAGCAAGGCCGGCATGTCGCGGTCCAGGTGACAACCGCCGGCCAGCGGTTTCCACCAGGGCGTCAGGCGCCGTTGCCAGGCCAGCACCGAGGCGTCCGGCGCGCGCCCGTGCTCGCAGAACAGCAATTCGCCGCCACGCTTCAGCACCCGCCGCATCTCGCCCAGCGCCGGCAGCGGCGCGGCGATGGAGCAAAGGGTGAAAGTGCAGACGATGGTGTCGAAGCTTTCCGCCTCGGCGCGGATCTCGCCAAGCTCGAGGGCGACCATTTCCACCGGGATGCCGATTTGCGCCGCGCGCTCGCGGGCCAGCGCCTGCATTTGCGCGGCCGGGTCGACGCCGACAATCGCCGACACCTTCGCCGCGTCGTAGAAGCCCAGGTTGAGCCCGGTGCCCAGACCGATCTCCAGCACCCGCCCATGGGCGCGCGGCACCAGCAGCGAACGCTGCTTCATCACGTCGCCCATGCCGCAGGCGAAGTCGATCAGGCGCGGCAACACGTAACGGTCATAGATGCCCACGAAACTCTCTCCTGGCACAGCGGCTGGAGGGGAAAGCATAGACCAGCGATGCATTAGACGATTGTCGACAATCAAGCGACGAATGATTGACCCCACGCAATCCAGGCGGTAGCTTTCGCAAACATTGTCGACACATCGACCCAGGCAGCCAGTACCATGACCCAGAACCCGCCCCCTCTCGAAATTGCCCATGACGACGGCGAAACCTTGTCGGAACACGTCTTCCGCAAGATCCAGAGCGCCATCGTCAGCGGCGAGATCGCGCCGGGCAGCAAGATCTCCGAGCCGGAGCTGGCGCGCACCTACGGCATCAGCCGCGGCCCGCTGCGCGAGGCGATCCACCGCCTGGAAGGCCTGCGCCTGCTGGTGCGGGTGCCGCATGTCGGGGCGCGGGTGGTGTCGCTGAGCCACGCCGAGCTGATCGAACTCTACGAGATCCGCGAGTCCCTGGAAGGCATGGCCTGCCGACTGGCCGCCGAGCGCATGAGCCAGGCCGAGATCGACGAACTGCGCCGGGTGCTCGACACCCACGAGCGCGACGAGGCGTTCCAGGCCGGGCGCGGCTATTACCAGCAGGAAGGCGACTACGACTTCCACTACCGGATCATCCAGGGCAGCGGCAACGCCACCCTCACCCGCATGCTCTGCGGCGAGCTCTACCAACTGGTGCGGATGTACCGCATCCAGTACTCGACCACACCGAACCGGCCGCGCCAGGCCTTCGCCGAACACCACCGCATTCTCGACGCCATCGCCGACCGTGACGGCGAACTGGCCGAGCTGCTGATGCGCCGCCACATCAGTGCGTCGCGCCGCAATATCGAGCGCCAGCTGGAACCCCAGCCGGCGAAGCTCGCCTCCGCTTCCTCCACCGTCTAAGAGGTCCGTGATGAGCCAGACGTCCCTTACCCCCGGCCAGCGCTTCCGCGAAGCCGTGGCCACCGAGCACCCGCTGCAGGTGGTCGGCACCATCAACGCCAACCACGCCCTGCTGGCCAAGCGCGCCGGCTTCAAGGCCATCTACCTGTCCGGCGGCGGCGTCGCTGCCGGTTCCCTGGGCCTGCCGGACCTGGGCATCAGCGGCCTCGACGACGTGCTCACCGACGTGCGCCGGATCACCGACGTCTGCGACCTGCCGCTGCTGGTGGACGTCGACACCGGCTTCGGCTCCTCGGCGTTCAACGTCGCCCGCACGGTGAAGTCGATGATCAAGTTCGGCGCCGCCGCGATGCATATCGAGGACCAGGTCGGCGCCAAGCGCTGCGGCCATCGGCCGAACAAGGAGATCGTCTCGCAGCAGGAGATGGTCGACCGCATCAAGGCCGCCGTCGATGCCCGCAGCGACGACTCCTTCGTGATCATGGCGCGCACCGACGCGCTGGCCGTGGAAGGCCTGCAGGCCGCCATCGACCGCGCCTGCGCCTGCGTCGAGGCCGGCGCCGACATGATCTTCCCGGAAGCCATGACCGAACTGGCCATGTACAAGGAGTTCGCCGCCGCGGTGAAGGTGCCGGTGCTGGCCAACATCACCGAGTTCGGCGCCACCCCGCTGTTCACCACCGACGAACTGGCCTCCGCCGACGTGTCCCTGGTGCTCTACCCGCTGTCGGCCTTCCGCGCCATGAACAAGGCGGCGGAGAACGTCTACACCGCGATCCGTCGCGACGGCACCCAGAAGAACGTGATCGATACCATGCAAACCCGCATGGAGCTGTACGATCGCATCGATTACCACAGCTTCGAGCAGAAGCTCGACGCGCTCTTCGCGCAGAAGAAGAACGCCTGAGCATCGAGCCCGGCGTGCGCCTGAGCGCCGGTCCGCGAACCCCGTGAAACCGAGTTGCAGCATCCAGAAAAAATTCAAGAAAGGAGAGAGCAATGGCTGAAGCAAAAGTACTGAGTGGCGCCGGCCTGCGTGGCCAGGTGGCCGGCCAGACAGCCCTGTCCACCGTCGGCCAGGAAGGCGCCGGCCTGACCTACCGTGGCTACGACGTCCGCGACCTGGCGGCGGCGGCGATCTTCGAGGAGGTCGCCTACCTGCTGCTCTACGGCGAACTGCCGAACAAGCAACAGCTCGACGCCTACCTGAAGAAGCTCCAGGGCCAGCGCGACCTGCCGCAGGCGCTGAAGGAAGTTCTCGAACGGATTCCCAAGGACGCCCACCCGATGGACGTGATGCGCACCGGCGCCTCGGTCCTCGGCACCCTGGAACCGGAGCTGAGCTTCGACCAGCAGCGCGACGTCGCCGACCGCCTGCTCGCCGCCTTCCCGGCGATCATGACCTACTGGTACCGCTTCACCCACGAAGGCCAGCGCATCGACTGCAACAGCGACGAGCCGACCATCGGCGGGCACTTCCTCGCCCTGCTCCATGGCAGGAAGCCCAGCGAGCTGCACGTGAAGGTGATGAACGTCTCGCTGATCCTCTACGCCGAGCATGAGTTCAACGCATCCACCTTCACCGCGCGGGTCTGCGCCTCGACCCTGTCCGACCTGTACTCCTGCGTCACCGGCGCCATCGGCTCGCTGCGCGGCCCGCTGCACGGCGGCGCCAACGAGGCGGCGATGGAACTGATCGAACGCTTCTCTTCGCCGCAGGAAGCCACCGCCGAGCTGCTGAAGATGCTCGAGCGCAAGGACAAGATCATGGGCTTCGGGCATGCCATCTACAAGGATTCCGACCCGCGCAACGAAGTGATCAAGGGTTGGTCGAAGCAGCTCGCCGACGAGGTCGGCGACAAGGTCCTGTTCGCGGTTTCCGAAGCCATCGACAAGACCATGTGGGAGCAGAAGAAGCTGTTCCCCAATGCCGACTTCTACCACGCCTCGGCGTATCACTTCATGGGCATCCCGACCAAGCTGTTCACGCCGATCTTCGTCTGCTCGCGGACCAGCGGCTGGACCGCCCACGTCTTCGAACAGCGCGCCAACAACCGCATCATCCGCCCGAGCGCCGAGTACACCGGCGTCGAGCAGCGCGCGTTCGTGCCGCTGGAGCAACGCTGATCCATGCCGTCCGGCGCGCCGAACGCGAGCGCGCCGGACGGTTGCCGCACCCAGAATTCGAAAGGCCGGCGTGGGCTGCGCCACGGCGCGAGCGACACGCTTCCGAACACCCCGTGATTGAGTCCGAGCCATGAACAGCGCACACCGCAAACCGCTCCCCGGCACCCGCCTGGACTACTTCGACGCCCGCGAGGCGGTCGAGGCGATCCAGCCCGGTGCCTACGCCAAGCTGCCCTATACCTCCCGCGTGCTCGCCGAGAACCTGGTGCGCCGCTGCGACCCGGCGACCCTGGAGGCTTCGCTGCGCCAACTGGTCGAGCGCAAGCGCGACCTCGACTTCCCCTGGTACCCGGCGCGGGTGGTCTGCCATGACATCCTCGGGCAGACCGCGCTGGTCGACCTCGCCGGCCTGCGCGACGCCATCGCCGACAAGGGCGGCGACCCAGCCCAGGTCAACCCGGTGGTGCCGGTGCAACTGATCGTCGACCACTCGCTGGCGGTGGAATGCGGCGGCTACGACCCCGAGGCCTTCGCCAAGAACCGCGCCATCGAGGACCGCCGCAACGAGGACCGCTTTCACTTCATCGACTGGACCAAGCAGGCCTTCCGCAACGTCGACGTGATCCCGCCGGGCAACGGCATCATGCACCAGATCAACCTGGAGAAAATGTCGCCGGTGATCCAGGCGCGCGACGGCGTGGCCTTCCCCGATACCTGCGTGGGCACCGACAGCCATACCCCGCACGTCGACGCCCTGGGCGTGATCGCCATCGGCGTCGGCGGCCTGGAAGCGGAAAACGTGATGCTCGGCCGCGCCTCCTGGATGCGCCTGCCGGACATCGTCGGCGTCGAGCTGAGCGGCCGTCGCCAGCCGGGCATCACCGCCACCGACGTGGTGCTGGCCCTGACCGAGTTCCTGCGCAAGCAGAAGGTGGTCGGCGCCTACCTGGAGTTCTACGGCGAAGGCGCCTCCAGCCTGACCCTCGGCGACCGCGCGACCATCTCCAACATGGCTCCGGAATACGGCGCCACTGCGGCGATGTTCGCCATCGACCAGCAGACCATCGACTACCTGCGCCTCACCGGCCGCGACGACGAGCAGGTCGCCCTGGTGGAGGCCTATGCGCTCACCGCCGGACTCTGGGCCGACAGCCTGGTCGACGCCGAGTACGAGCGGGTGCTGAAGTTCGACCTGTCCAGCGTGGTGCGCAACATGGCCGGCCCGTCCAATCCGCACGCCAGGGTCGCCACCAGCGAACTGGCGGCGAAAGGCATCGCCGGCAACCTCGAGCGGGCCCGCGCCGAGGAAGCCGAGGGCCTGATGCCGGACGGCGCGGTGATCATCGCCGCGATCACCAGTTGCACCAACACCAGCAACCCGCGCAACGTGATCGCCGCCGGCCTGCTGGCGCGCAACGCCGACCGCCTCGGCCTGGTCCGCAAGCCATGGGTGAAGACCTCGCTGGCACCCGGCTCCAAGGTGGTCACCGAATACCTGCGCGAAGCCGGCCTGCTGCCGCACCTGGAAGCCCTCGGCTTCGGCGTGGTGGCCTACGCCTGCACGTCTTGCAACGGCATGTCCGGCGCCCTCGACCCGGCGATCCAGCAGGAGATCGTCGAGCGCGACCTGTACGCCACCGCGGTGCTCTCCGGCAACCGCAACTTCGACGGGCGCATCCACCCCTACGCCAAGCAGGCCTTCCTCGCCTCGCCGCCGCTGGTGGTGGCCTACGCCATCGCCGGGACCATCCGCTTCGACATCGAGCGCGACGTGCTCGGCGTGGTGGACGGCAAGGAGATCCGCCTGAAGGACCTCTGGCCGAGCGACGAGGAGATCGACGCAGTGGTCAGGGCGGCGGTGAAGCCCGAGCAGTTCCGCCAGGTCTACATCCCGATGTTCGACATCACCCACGGCGAGCGCGAGAAGGTCGACCCGCTCTACGCCTGGCGCCCGACGAGCACCTACATCCGCCGCCCGCCGTACTGGGAAGGCGCCCTCGCCGGCGAACGCACCCTGCGCGGCATGCGCCCGCTGGCGGTGCTGCCGGACAACATCACCACCGACCACCTGTCGCCGTCCAACGCGATCCTCGCCGACAGCGCGGCAGGCGAATACCTGGCGAAAATGGGCCTGCCCGAGGAGGACTTCAACTCCTACGCCACCCACCGCGGCGACCACCTCACCGCGCAACGCGCGACCTTCGCCAACCCGAAGCTGTTCAACGAGATGGTGCGCAACGCCGACGGCAGCGTGAAGCAGGGTTCGCTGGCGCGGGTCGAGCCGGAAGGCAAGGTGATGCGCATGTGGGAAGCCATCGAGACCTACATGGAGCGCAAGCAGCCGCTGATCATCGTCGCCGGCGCCGACTACGGGCAGGGTTCTTCGCGCGACTGGGCGGCCAAGGGCGTGCGCCTGGCCGGGGTGGAGGCGATCGTCGCCGAGGGCTTCGAGCGCATCCACCGCACCAACCTGATCGGCATGGGCGTGCTGCCGCTGGAGTTCAAGCCGGGTACCACCCGCCTGACCCTGGGGATCGACGGCAGCGAGACCTTCGACGTGCTCGGCGCTCGCCGGCCGCGCGCCGACCTGACCCTGGTCATCCACCGGCGCGACGGGGAGCGGCTCGAAGTGCCGGTGACCTGCCGCCTGGACAGCGACGAGGAAGTCTCCATCTACGAAGCCGGCGGCGTACTGCAACGCTTTGCCCAGGACTTCCTGGAGGCGACCGGCGCCTGATGGCGCCGGCGAAACACCCTGGTAGGACGGGCGACGCGTAGCGTCATCCGCCGACGACCGGCAGCGGCTGTCGAACGCAGCCGCTGCCCCTGAATTCGATTGCCGAGGACGACGACGCATGGCCCACCCACCCCAGATCCGCATCCCCGCCACCTACCTGCGCGGCGGCACCAGCAAGGGCGTGTTCTTCCGCCTGGAAGACCTGCCGGAATCCTGCCGGGTCCCCGGCGAGGCGCGCGACCGGCTGTTCATGCGGGTGATCGGCAGTCCCGACCCCTATGCCGCGCACATCGACGGGATGGGCGGCGCCACCTCCAGCACCAGCAAGTGCGTGATCCTCTCGAAGAGCAGCCAGCCGGGCCATGACGTCGACTACCTCTACGGCCAGGTCTCCATCGACAAGCCCTTCGTCGACTGGAGCGGCAACTGCGGCAACCTCTCCACCGGGGCCGGCGCCTTCGCCCTGCACGCCGGGCTGGTGGATCCGGCGCGGATACCGGAAGACGGCATCTGCGAGGTACGCATCTGGCAGGCCAATATCGGCAAGACCATCATCGCCCACGTGCCGGTGAGCGGCGGCCAAGTCCAGGAAACCGGCGACTTCGAGCTGGACGGAGTGACCTTCCCGGCGGCCGAGATCGTGCTGGAGTTCCTCGACCCGTCCGACGACGGCGAGGACGGCGGCGCCATGTTCCCCACCGGCAACCTGGTGGACGACCTGGAGGTGCCGGGGGTCGGCACCTTCAAGGCGACCATGATCAACGCCGGGATTCCCACGGTGTTCGTCAATGCCGAGGAGATCGGCTACCGCGGCACCGAGCTGCGCGAAGAGATCAACGGCGACCCGCAGCAACTGGCGCGCTTCGAACGGATCCGCGTCGCCGGCGCCCTGCGCATGGGCCTGATCAAGACCCCCGAGGAAGCCGCGACCCGCCAGCACACGCCGAAGATCGCCTTCGTCGCCCCGCCCCGCGACTACCGCACCGCCAGCGGCAAGCTGGTGGCGGCCGGCGATATCGACCTGCTGGTCCGCGCGCTGTCCATGGGCAAGCTGCACCACGCGATGATGGGTACCGCGGCGGTGGCCATCGGCACCGCCGCGGCCATTCCCGGCACCCTGGTGAACCTCGCCGCCGGCGGCGGCGAACGCAGCGCGGTACGCTTCGGCCATCCCTCCGGCACCCTGCGAGTGGGCGCCGAGGCCAGCCAGGCGAACGGCGAATGGACGGTGACCAAGGCGATCATGAGCCGCAGCGCGCGAATCCTCATGGAAGGCTGGGTGCGCGTACCCGGCGACGCCTTCTGAACCGACCTATCCTTGCTCCGGCCTTCCGCCACCGCGAAAGGCCGGGGCGTCTTGCAGCCACGACAAGAAAAACCATCCCCGAACCAGCCTGACCCGAGAGGAAACCCACCACTTACGAACCACTGGAGTACGCGATGAGTGCCAACGTCGATCTCAACCAACGTCCCGACTACGACGCCGTCCTGCAGGACATCGCCGACTACGTGCTGGACTACCGCATCGATTCCGCGGAGGCCCTGGACACCGCCCGCAACTGCCTGATGGATACCCTCGGCTGCGGCCTGCTGGCGCTGCGCTTCCCGGAATGCACCAAGCACCTCGGCCCACTGGTCGAGGGCACCCTGGTCCCGCACGGCGCGCGGGTGCCGGGCACCTCCTTCCGGCTCGACCCGGTCAAGGCCGCCTGGGACATCGGCTGCATCGTCCGCTGGCTGGACTACAACGACACCTGGCTGGCCGCCGAGTGGGGCCATCCCTCGGACAACCTCGGCGGCATCCTCGCCGTCGCCGACCACCTCTCGCAGAAACGCCTGGCCAACGGCGAAGCGCCGCTGAGCATGCGCCAGGTACTGGAAGCGATGATCATGGCCCACGAGATCCAGGGCGTGATCGCCCTGGAGAACTCGTTCAATCGCGTCGGCCTCGACCATGTGCTGCTGGTCAAGGTCGCGTCCACCGCCGTCTGCGCCAAGCTGATGGGGGCCGACCGCGAGCAACTGCTGGCCGCCCTCTCCCACGCCTTCGTCGACGGCCAGGCCCTGCGCACCTACCGTCACGCACCGAACGCCGGCTCGCGCAAGTCCTGGGCCGCTGGCGACGCGACGAGCCGCGGCGTACGCCTGGCGGACATCGCCTTGCGCGGCGAGATGGGCATCCCCGGCGTGCTCAGCGCGCCGCAGTGGGGTTTCTACGATGTCCTGTTCAGCCACACCAGCAAGGACCTGGCGACCAAGCCCGAGAACAAGCGGCGCTTCCGCTTCCCCCAGGGCTACGGCAGCTACGTGATGGAAAACGTGCTGTTCAAGATCAGCTTCCCCGCCGAATTCCACGCGCAGACCGCCGCCGAGGCCGCCGTGCGCCTGCATCCGCTGGTGAAGGACCGCCTGCAACGGATCAGCCGCATCGTCATCACCACCCACGAGTCGGCGATCCGCATCATTTCCAAGGTCGGCCCGCTGGCCAACCCCGCCGACCGCGACCATTGCCTGCAGTACATGACCGCCGTGCCGCTGATCTTCGGCGACCTGGTGGCCGAGCACTACGAGGACGCCTTCCACGCCGCCCACCCGCTGATCGACCGCTTGCGCGAGAAAATGGAGATCGTCGAGGAGCCGCGCTACAGCCGTGAATACCTGGAGGCGGACAAGCGCTCCATCGCCAACGCCGTGGAAGTGTTCTTCGACGACGGCAGCAGCACCGGCCAGGTCGCCGTGGAGTACCCGCTCGGCCATCGCCGCCGGCGCGCCGAAGGCATTCCGCTGCTGCAGGAGAAGTTCAAGGCCAACCTGGCCACGCGCTTCCCGCCGCAGCGCTGCCAGAGGATCTTCGACCTGTGCAGCCACCAGGCGTCACTGGAAGCCACGCCGGTGAACCGCTTCATGGACCTCCTGGCGATCTGAGCGCGCCCGCCTGGAAGGCGCTGGGCGGCTGGCCGAGGAGCCGGCGGAACATGGTCGAGAAGGCTGCCGGGCTCTCGTAGCCGCAGTCCAGGGCGATGGCGGTGACCGTTTCGCCGCCGGCCAGCCGCGCCAGTGCCTGCACCACGCAGGCGCGTTGCTTCCAGGCCCCGAAGCTGAGGCCGGTGTAGCGACGGAAGGTGCGGTTGAAACTGCGCAGGCTGGTATGCAGCAGCCCGGCCCAGCGCTCGGCGCTGGCGCGGATGTCGGGCTCGACGAGGAACGCCTCGCAAAGCGCCAGCCAGCGCGGCTCGGGCGGCAAGGGCACGTGCAGCGGCAGCGTCTCGGCCGCCGCCAGCTCATGGAGCAACAGCGTCGCCAGCGCGCCGTCACGACCTTCGGTGTCGTATTCCAGGGGCATGTCCACCGCCGCCAGCAACAGTTGCCGCAGCAACGGCGACACCGCCAGCACCTGGCAGTGCGCCGGCATCGCCGTGGCGCTGCCGGGCTCGATGTACAGGCTGCGGGTGCTCACCCCGAGCATTCGCACCTCGTGCTCGACGCCCGGCGGAATCCACACCGCGCGCTGTGGCGGCACCACCCAGCCGGCGTCGCCGGTACGCACCTGCATCACTCCGCTGGCACCGTACAGCAATTGCGCGCGACGGTGCCGATGGCGCGGCAGCAGGTAGCCGTCGGGATAGTCGGTACCCATGGCCACCACGGCCCGGGGCGTGGCGTCGTACTGCTCGATGGAAGCGTTGCGCATGGTCGAAGCACCTGGCCGAAACACGAATAGTATTGGCCAACCTCGCGAAGCGGGCCAACCCCGGGACACCTAAGCTGGCCTTCCGCTCTCGTTCCGGAAACCCGCCATGTTCTATCTCCTGCTCTTTCTCTGCGGCTGCCTCACCGGGGTCAGCGCCGTGTTGTTCGGCTTTGGCGGCGGCTTCGTGGTGGTGCCGCTGCTCTATCACCTGCTGCAACTCGGTCGCGCCGCCGACGACCCGCTGGCCCAGGCGGCCATGCAGGTCGCGGTGGCCACCTCGACCTGCGTGATGATCGTCAACGCCGCCCTCGCCACCTATCGCCACCGGCGCGCCGGCAGCCTGCTGCGCGCCTATGTCTGGCCGCTGGGCGCGTACATCGGTGTCGGCGCGGTGCTCGGCGCGGCGCTGGTCGGCCTGGCCAGCGGCGACTTCATCCGCCTGGCCTTCGTCGCCTACCTCGCCATCACCATCCTCGACTGCCTGTTGCGCCGCGGCTTCCTCAGCCGCGCCGAGGAGCGCCAGGCGCGGCCGCTGGGTGTCGGCGAGACGCGCCTGGGCGGAACGCTGATCGGTGCGATCGCCACCTTCCTCGGCGTCGGAGGCAGCGTGATGACCGTACCGCTGCTGCGCCGCTGCGGGCTGAGCATGACCCAGGCGACCTCCATGGCCAACCCGCTGAGCCTGCCGGTGGCTCTTGGCGGCACCCTTACCTACCTGGTCCTGGCCGGCTACCAGGAGCAAGGCCTGGGCCGAGGCTTCGTCGGCTACATCGACCTGCTGGCCTTCGCCACCCTGGCCGGCGGCGGCTGGCTCGGCATCCGCCTGGCGACCCCGCTGATCGGGCGGATTCCCGATGCGCTGCATGCACGGGTGTACGTCGGCCTGCTGGCGGCGGTGATGCTGAGCATGCTGGCGGGCTGATGCCCCAGCCTGGGTAGGGCGAATAACGCCAACGGCGTTATCCGCCGGATGCACCGGACCGGATATCGGCGCAACGAAAAAAGGGCCTCGTCCGAGGCCCTTCTTCCTTTCCGGCGCTACACCGCTCAGGACGCCGCGCGGCTTACCGCGCCGGCGCCGGCAGGCTCCTTCGGCGCCAGGTTGAAGGCGTAGTACAGGACAGTCAGCAGCAGGATGAACGGCGGGCCGATGTAGAGGGCGATGCGGGTGTCCTCGAAGAAGGCCATCAGCACCACTACCATCACCAGGAACGCCAGCGCCAGGTAGGAACTGAGCGGGTACAGCCACATGCGGTATTGCAGCTTGTCGCACTCGGCCGGGCTGAGCGTCTTGCGGAAGCGCAACTGGGCCAGCAGGATCATCGCCCAGGTCCAGATCGCGCCGAAGGTGGCGATGGAAGTCACCCAGACGAATACCTTCTCCGGCACCAGGTAGTTCAGCAACACGCCCAGCAGCAGCGCCAGGATCGACAGGATCAGCGCCCGGCGCGGTACGCCGCTGCGCGAGGCCTTGCCGAAGAAGGCCGGGGCCTGGCGATGCTGGGCCAGGCTGTAGAGCATGCGCCCGGTACTGAAGATGCCGCCATTGCAGGACGACAGTGCGGCGGTGATCACCACGAAGTTGATGATCCCGGCGGCGGTCTTGATGCCCATGCGCTCGAAGGTCATCACGAAGGGGCTGCCCTGGGTGCCGATCTCGTTCCACGGATAGAGCGACATGATCACGAACAGCGAGCCGACATAGAACAGCAGGATGCGCCAGAACACCGAGTTGATCGCGCTGGGAATGGTCTTGGTCGGGTTACGCGCTTCGCCGGCGGTGAGGCCGATCATTTCCACCCCGAGGTAGGCGAACATCACCATCTGCAGCGACATCAGCACGCCCTGGATGCCATTGGGCATGAAGCCGCCGTGGGCCCAGAGGTTGGAGATGCCGGTGGCGATGCCATCGTTGCCGAAGCCGAAGACGATCATGCCGATGCCGACCACCACCATCGCCAGGATGGTGACGATCTTGATCAGGGCGAACCAGAACTCGAACTCGCCGAAGGCGCGCACCGCGATGAGGTTGATCGTGCCCATGCTCGCCAGGGCCGCCAGGGCCCAGATCCAGCGCGGCACGTCGGGGAACCAGATGCCCATGTAGACGGCGACGGCGGTGATCTCGGCGACACAGGTCACCAGCCAGAGGAACCAGTAGTTCCAGCCGGTGATGAAGCCCGCCAGCGGGCCCAGGTAATCCTTGGCGTACTGGCTGAAGGAACCGGCCACCGGATTGTGTACCGCCATCTCGCCGAGGGCGCGCATGATCACCAGGATCGCCAGGCCGCCGAGGATGTAGGAGATCATGATGGCCGGGCCGGCCATCTGGATGGCCTTCGCCGAGCCCAGGAACAGGCCGACGCCGATACAGGCGCCGAGCGCCATCAGGCGGATGTGTCGCTCACCGAGCTCGCGCTTCAGGGAGCCGTCTTGAACCTTCTGTTCGCCGACAGACGACATGGGAACAACCTCATTTTGTTATTGAGATAGATCAGTTGCGGACTCGCTCGTGCGGTCGGGGTAGGGAAGCGGATTTCGCCAACGGCGCGGCCCCTGCGCGATACCGCACAGCGGGCGACGACGGGGCGTCATAGGTTCCAGGACTGCACACCGGAAGAGGCTGTCCGCTCTCGTGGAGCGAACGTGGGCATTGCGGGAGTCGACTACAACTGAGGTCGGGCCGGAGTTTTACACAAGATTTCGAGGCCGTCATGCCCCGCGACAGGGCAACTGGACCAAAGGCGTAAGCGCTCTGCAACGCCCATTGCGGGGCTGAAAGGTTTCACTCGGCGAGTCCCGCCCGCAGCAACAGGGACAGCGGCCTGCCGAGCCGGGGATGGACGGTTTCGCTCAGGCCCCGCAGGCACCAGCCGCTGCCGTCGAGCAGCGCCAGCCAGGACTCCAGGGTGCGGAAATACCAGGGCATGCTGTCGCGGAAGCCTTCGCCGAAGCCGTCGAAGCGCTCCTCGCGCCAGCCGTCGCGGTAGTCCTCGTCGCCGACGGCCCAGGGATGCAGGGTCTGGATCAGCAACTCGCCGCCGCTTTCCAGCAGCGCCGGCCAGGCCGCCAGGCAACCGGCAAGGTCTTCGTCGAGCAGGGAGAAATTGCACACCAGGGCGTCGAAACGACCGAGCCCCGAGGCCGCATCCAGCTCGCGGTAGGCCAGGCGCCGGAAGCTACCGCCGCCCGCCGCGCGGGCGAGTTCGATCAGTTCCGGCGAGGCGTCGATGCCGACGCATTCGCCGACCTCGCCGGCCAGCGCCCGGCACAGCCAGCCCTCGCCGCAGCCGATATCCAGCAGGCGCCGCGGCGCGCGCTGGCGCAGCGCCTGGAGAATCGCGTCGTCGGTGGCCAGGCGGCGGCTTTCCAGGCGTCCCTCGCGCACGGCGCGGGCCCAGGCCTCGGCATTGCCGCGCCAGCTGCGCTCGAGCCGTCGGCTGCGCTCCATGGGGTCAGCGCAGGGGTTCGCGGCAGCGGAGGTCGCGGTAGGGGCCGTCGAGCCTGACCCAGCCGTCTCCCGGCGAGGTCTGCATGCAGGCGACCTGGCCGTCGAGCTTGCTCTGCCATTTGTAGAAGGGCGCCGGCGCGGCCTGCGCCGCGAGGCCGGAGAAACCCGCCAGGACGACACCGACGAGAAGGGGGAAAAGTGTGCGCATCGACATTCCGGACCCGAAACACAAGGAACTCAGACAGACACTCTAACCCCTGCGCCACGCCGCTCCAATCCTCGGTCGTCCGATTGCCGCCGGGGAGATTTTCCTTGCACGAATGACAGCAGGGTTGCAGCGGGACAACTAGACTTCCCCCCAGGTGCGGATGAATTGCGCAGCTACAGGCGGTGCGAGCATGGGTGCATCAGAACGATCCACGAACGACCCTTCCGAGCTGCAACCCTGCAGTCTCCCTGCCTCCGCTTCTCCTCGAAAAAGCCGTCTCCGCCAACGCCTGATGCTGATCGGCTTCGCCTTGCCGATCCTCGCCGCGGTGGGCATCGTGGTCCTTCACGAAGCGCACACCTCGCGGCTGCAGGCACGCGAGCTGGCACGCTACGCCGCGACCCTGGACTACGAGGTGCGCCAGGGTCCCAGCGAGGCCATCCTGTTCCCGGCGGACGGCCCCTTCGACCGCCGCCTCGGCTACCAGTTGCTGCCTTCGTTCATGCAGCGCCTGTACGACCGCGACTACGCCATCACCCGCCAGGCGCACTTCTCCCCGGCGCTGATGCGCTACGCCGAACACCGGCTGTTCCCGCCCTACGCGGAAAAGGCCCAGGCCGGGCTGGACATCGCCGATTGCCGCGGCGTGCCGATCTACGACTTCCGCTATCCGCAACGGCGCTACGCGAACTTCGCCAGCCTGCCGCCGCTGGCGGTGCAGAGCCTGCTGTTCATCGAGAACCGCGACCTGCTCGATCACGAACGCCCCTACCTCAACCCGGCGGTGGACTGGGGTCGCTTCACCCAGGCGGCGCTGTCGCAGGTCGGCAAGATGCTCGGCTTCAGCGCGCACTCCTCCGGCGGCAGCACCCTGGCGACCCAGATCGAGAAATACCGCCACTCTGCCGAAGGGCGCACCGGCAGCATCGGCGACAAGCTGCGGCAGATGCTCTCGGCCAGCGTACGCAGCTATCGCGAAGGCCCGGCCAACTTCGCCGCGCGCCAGGACATCGTGCTCACCTACCTCAACTCGGTGCCGCTGTCGGCGGCGCCGGGCTACGGCGAGGTCACCGGCCTGGCCGATGGCCTGTGGGTCTGGTACGGCGCCGACTACCGGCAGGTCGGCGAGGCACTCGACGGCAAGGCCGGACTGGCCGCCCAGGGCCTGGCCCTGCGCCAGGTGCTGGCGCTGATGATCGCCCACCGCCGGCCTTCCTTCTATCTGGCGCCGCGCGGCCGCGACGAGCTGGACCGGATGACCGACAGCCACCTGCGGGTCCTGACCCAGGCCGCGTCATCGAGGCGCCGTTACGCGATGCGGCGCTGGCGCAGAAGCTGGCGTTCCGCGACCCACGCAGCCAGCCGACGGTGCAACCGCTGCCGACCAACAAGGGCGTGACCCTGGCTCGCACCCGCCTGGCCGGGATGCTCGGCGTGCCACTGTACGACCTCGACCGTCTCGACCTGCGGGCCAATACCACCCTCCAGCACGAGTTGCAGGAAAGCGTCACCGCCTACTTGCAGAAACTCGCCGACCCGGACTACGCCGCCCAACTCGGGCTGATCGGCGAACGCCTGCTGACCCCGACCTCGACCCGCTCGGTACGCTACAGCTTCACCCTGTTCGAACGTACGCCGAGCGGCAACCAGGTGCGGGTGCAGACCGACAACACCGACCAGCCCTTCGACATCAACGAAGGCAGCAAGCTGGAGCTGGGCTCCACCGCCAAGCTACGGGTGCTGGCCAGCTACCTGGAGACCGTCGCGCAGATCCACCGCGACTATGGCGGCATGAGCGTCGCCGAGCTGCGCAAGGTGGAAGTGGAGCCGCTCGATTTCATCCTCCGCTGGGGCATCGACCACCTGGTCGCCAGCCGCGACCGCGATCTTTCCGCGATGCTCCAGGCGGCCATGGAACGGCGCTATTCGGCCAGCCCCTACGAGAGCTTCTTCACCGGCGGCGGGCTGCACACCTTCAACAACTTCCGCAAGGAAGACAACGGCCGCCGGCCGATGCTGCTGGAAGCCCTGCGCGAATCGATCAACCTGCCCTTCGTGCGCCTGCTGCGCGACCTGATCCGCCACGACATCTACCAGAACGCCGGGAGCAAGGTGCAGTTGCTGGCCGATGATAAGGACCCGCGCCGCGCCGACTATCTCGACCGTTTCGTCGACAAGGAAAGCCAGGTCTACCTGCGCCGCTTCTGGGTCAAGTACCGCGACAAGGACGCCAACCAGCGCCTGGAGACCTTCCTCGACGGCCTGCGTCCCTGGCCGGTGCGGCTGGCTGCGATCCATCGCTACCTGCAGCCACAGGCCGACCTGGCGAGCTTCAGCGCCTTCCTCCGCGAACGCCTGCCCCGCGGCAGCCTGACCGACAAGCGCGCCGCCGAGCTGTACGAGCGCTACGGCCCGGGCAAGTTCAACCTCAACGACCAGGGCTACGTCGCCCGCGTGCACCCGCTGGAGCTATGGCTGCTCGGCTATCTGCAGAAGCAGCCGCAGGCGACCTTCGGCGAGGCGGTGGCGGCCAGCGGCGCCGAGCGCAAGGAGGTCTACGGCTGGCTGTTCAAGTCGCGGCACAAGAACGCCCGCGACAAGCGCATCCGCATCCTGCTGGAGGTGGAGGCCTTCCTCGACCTGCACCAGCAATGGAAGAAACTCGGCTATCCCTTCGATCACCTGGTGCCGTCCTACGCCACCGCCCTGGGCAGCTCCGGCGACCGCCCGGCGGCGCTGGCCGAACTGATGGGGATCATCGTCAACGATGGCGTGCGCATGCCGACCCTGCGCCTGGAGCACCTCGACTTCGCCCTGGGTACGCCCTACGAGACGCGCTTCGCCCCGGAAGCCACCCTCGGCCAGCGGGTGATGACCTCGGAGGTCGCCGCCACCCTGCGCAACGCGCTGTCCCAGGTGGTCGACGCCGGCACCGCGCGGCGCCTGCAAGGCACCTTCAGCCGTCCGGACGGCGCGCCGCTGGTGATGGGCGGCAAGACCGGCACCGGCGACAACCGCCTGCAGACCTTCAGCGCCGGCGGCCACGTGCGCAGTTCGAAGGCACTGAACCGCACCGCCACTTTCGTCTTCTACATCGGCCCGCGGCACTTCGGTACCCTCACCGCCTACGTCGACGGCAGCGAGTCGAGCCAGTTCAAGTTCACCTCGGCCCTGCCAGTGCAGGTGCTCAAGGGCATGGCACCGCTCCTCAGGGACTACCTCGACCCACGCACCGCCACCCGCTGCCAGGTACCGTTGTCGCCGCAACAGATCGGCCGCCTGTAGCGGTTCAGCGCACCGGCCAGTACCAGGCCGGCCGGTCCAGCTCGCGCAGCCCCTGGATGCGGGTCTCGCCGAAGTCCTTCTCCAGCCCCAGCGAATGGCATTCCGGGTGTTCTTCGAGCGTCGCGACAAGCCGCGCGGCGTGCGACACCACCAGCACCTGGGAGTGCTGCGCGGCCTGGCCGACCAGGCGCCCGAGGGCCGGCAGCAGGTCGGGATGCAGGCTGGTTTCCGGTTCGTTGAGCACCAGCAGCGCCGGCGGCCGCGGCGACAACAGGGCGGCGATCCACAGCAGGTAGCGCAGGGTGCCGTCCGACAGCTCCGCGGTGCGCAGCGGCCGCAGCAGGCCGGGCTGCTCGATCAGCACTTCGAAGCGCCCTCCCGGGTTGTCGATGTGCAGGCGGCTGCCGGGAAAGGCATCGTCCACCGCTTCGTCCAGCGCCGCCGCATCGCCGATCTCGCGGATGGTCTGCAGGGCCGCGGCCAGGTCGGCGCCGTCGGCGCCCAGCACCGGCGTATGGGTGCCGATCTGCGGACGCCGCGCCGGTGCCTCGGCGTCGCTGCGGAAATGGTCGTAGAAGCGCCAGGAGCGGATCCGCTCGCGCAGGCCGAGCAGTTCCGGCACCTGTCGCGGGTCCACCGCCGCGCCCAGCATGCTGTCGAAGGTGGCGAGGTGCTGCGCCGCCACTTCCCAGCGACCGCCGCCGCCGCGTGCCCGCAACAACGGCCCGCGACGGTCGACCAGGACATTGGCCGGGCGCAGGAACGGGCCGGCCCAGATGCATTCGCGCTTGATCACCGGGTCGAGACCGAACTTGCTCTGGCTTGGCTCCGGCAGGCCGAGGTCGATGCAATAACCGAAATCCTCCCCGGCGAAGCCCAGGCGCAGGTTCACCGACTGCCGGCGCACGCTGCCTTCGATCGGCTGGGCGCCACTGCGCATGGCCCGGCTGATGTCCTCCGGTCCCGCCCACAGGGTCGATGGCAGGCCGCCCTCGCGCGCCAGCGACGGGATCACTTCGCCGCGCGCGCTGTCCGCCAGCAGGCGCAAGGCCCGGTAGACGTTGGACTTGCCGGCGCCGTTGGCGCCGGTGATCAGGTTCAGGCGCCGCAGCGGCATCACCAGGTCGCGCAGGGTGCGGTAGTTGGACACCGCCAGGGTGGTCAGCATGGCTGCTCTCGAAGGAACGGAAACGCGGCCGATTGTAGGCCAAATGCCGCATCGCTTACTTGAGCCCGGCCACCCCGGCGACGATCAACCCGACAGAAACCAGCTTCACCGCCGTCAGGCTTTCGCCAAGCAGCAGGACGCCGAGGAACACCGTGCCCAGCGAGCCGATCGCGGTCCAGATCGGATAGGCGACGCTGACCGGCAACTCGCGCAGCGCCAGGGTCAGGAAATAGATCCCGCCGATCGCCGCGACCACCGTCAGTAGCGACGGCCAGAGTCTGCCGAAGCCGTTGGAGAACTTCATGCCCATGGCGAAGGCGACCTCGAAGGCCGCCGCCACCAGCAGATGGAACCAGGCCATGGCGGCTCCTCAGGCCGACCGCGCCAGCGCCAGCAGGCGCTGTTCCGCCTCGGCGCAGGATTCCTCGAAGGACCTGCCGCCGGATTCCTCGCCTTCCGCCGCGACCACCGTGACCTCGTCGATGCCGATGAAACCCAGCGCGGTGCGCAACCAGGGATCGGCGTGGTTCATCGCCTGGTTCTCGCCGCCCGGGCCGAAGCCATGGCCACCGCGACTGGTGACGATCAGCGCACGCTTGCCACGCAGCAGCGGCCGGTACTGGGCGACGCCATTGTCGAGGACGAAATCGAAGGTCACCCCGAGGCGCACGATCTGGTCGATCCAGGCCTTCAGGCCGCTGGGCACGCTGAAGTTATACATCGGCGTGGAGATCACCAGCAGGTCGCTGTCGAACAGTTCGCCGACCAGTTGGTCGCTCAGCGCCAGGTCGGCCTGCATCGCCAGCGAACGCTGTTCCGGCTGGGGATGGAAGGCGGCGGCGACGAAGGCCTCGGTGACCGCCGGAAGCGGTACCCGGCCGACTTCGCGGCGCGCCACGCGGGCCTGTGGATGGGCTTCGCGATAGGCCGCCAGGAAAACCTCGGTGAGACGCCGGGATTGCGAGCGCTCGCCTCGCGGGCTGGCATGCACTGCAAGAATTCTACTCATCTGTATCTCCTTGGATTCGGCTAGACTCGAATGGCCTCAAGGCCCTTCTCCTGGAGCCAGAAATTATTGGCAGCGGGGGTTCCCGACAAATGAGCAATAGTTGTTCAGGGTGAATTCAGTTCATCCATGGAGATTCCGATGTTCGCTTCCCTGCCGCTGACCGCGTTGCGCACCTTCGAATCGGCGGCCCGCCAGTCGAGCTTCAAGGCCGCCGCCGAGGAGCTTGCGGTAACGCCAACCGCGGTTTCCCACCAGATCCGTTCGCTGGAAGCCTGGCTCGGCGTTCCGCTGTTCCAGCGTCTGCCACGGAAAGTGCGCCTGACCGACTGCGGCGAACGGCTGTTCCGCAGCCTGCACGGGGCCCTGCTGGAAATTTCGCAGAGCGTCGACACGCTGCGTCCGCAGCGCAGCGGCGGCAACCTGACGGTCTCCACCACCCCGGCCTTCGCCGCCCTCTGGCTGGTGCCGCGTCTCGGCCGCTTCTACACCGCACACCCACAGATCAACCTGCGCCTGGACACCAACTGCGAAGTCCTCGACCTGCACCAGGACGCCAGCATCGACCTGGTGATCCGCTACAGCCTCGACGACTACCCGAACTTCTACGGTCTCTGCCTGTTCGACGAATGCTTCGCGGTCTATGGCTCGCCGGCCCAGGTCGCCCTGGCCGGAGAACGGCAGCCGACCCTGATCAGCGTGCGCTGGCACAACTCCAGGCTCTACGCCCACGGCTGGGAGGCCTGGTGCGCGCAGGCCGGCGAAAACTGGATGGAGGGCCAGCCGGTGATCCGCCAGTACGACGAGGAGCACTATGCCCTGCAGGCGGCCATCGCCGGCCAGGGACTGGTGCTGGCCAGTTCGATCCTGGTTTCGGAAAGCGTCGCCAGCGGCCTGCTGCAACCCTACAGAGCGGATATCAGTGTCGACGGCGCCGGCTACAGCGCGCTATGCGTGCCCGGACGGGAACGTCATCCGCCGGTGAAGGCATTCTTCGAATGGCTGAGGCTGGAGGCACGACAGTCGGGGCACGCTTGCCGGCTGGAGCGGGACGCCTGAGCGGCGCGGCGGGACAGGGACAACGCGGCTGCCGTTATCCGTCCTGCGCGGAGAGCGCAGCAGCCGCCGGAAAAAACGACGGCCCGCACCTTGCGGGGCGGGCCGTCTCCATGCGCGGGCGCTTCACCCGCCCGCAGGCTCGATCAGCGCTGGGTTACCGGAGCGGCGGAACCCTGGTGCGCCTCGCGGTACTCCTGCTCCGCATCGTCGAAGCGTTTGAGCATGCTCGTCGAAGGCGCCTTGCCGAGCAGGCTGAAGACGACGATGGCGACGCTGGCGAAGAGGAAGCCGGGGATGATCTCGTACAGGCCGGTCCAGCCCAACAGGTTCTTCCACAGGATCACCGTCGCCGCGCCGACGATCATGCCGGCCAGCGCGCCGTTGCGGGTCATCCGCTTCCACAGCAGGGAGAACAGCACCAGCGGGCCGAAAGCGGCGCCGAAGCCGGCCCAGGCATAGGACACCAGGCCGAGCACGCGGTTTTCCGGGTTGGCGGCCAGCCAGATGGCGATCACCGCCACCAGCAGCACCATGGCGCGACCGACCCAGACCAGTTCCAGCTGGCTGGCGCCCTTGCGCAGGAAGGCCTTGTAGAAGTCCTCGGTGAGCGCCGAGGAGCAGACCAGCAGTTGGCAGCTCAGGGTGCTCATGACCGCGGCGAGGATGGCGGACAGCAGCACGCCGGCGACCCACGGGTTGAACAGGATCTTGGCCAGCTCGATGAACACCCGCTCGGGGTTGTCGCTGACCGCGCCGGCCTGCTCCGGATGCGCCTGGAAGTAGGCGATGCCGAAGAAGCCCACGGCCACGGCGCCGCCGAGGCAGAGGATCATCCAGGTCATGGAGATGCGGCGCGCGGCCGGGATCGATTTCACCGAATCGGCGGCCATGAAGCGCGCCAGGATGTGCGGCTGGCCGAAGTAGCCCAGGCCCCAGGCCATCAGTGAGATCACGCCGATGAAGGAGGCGCCCTTGAGCATGTCGAAGCTGGTCGCGTCCTTCAGCTCGATGGCAGTGAAGGTCGGCTCGACGCCGCCGGTGGCGAGCATCACGATCACCGGGGTGAGGATCAGCGCGAAGATCATCAGCGAGGCCTGCACGGTGTCGGTCCAGCTCACCGCGAGGAAGCCGCCGATGAAGGTGTAGGCGATGGTCGCCGCGGCGCCGGCCCACAGCGCGGTCTCGTAGGAGAGGCCGAAGGTGCTCTCGAACAGGCGCGCACCGGCGACGATGCCGGAAGCGCAGTAGATGGTGAAGAACACCAGGATCACCAGGGCCGAGAAGATCCGCAGCAGGCGGCTGTTGTCCTCGAAGCGGTTGGTGAAGTAATCGGGCAGGGTCAGCGCGTTGCCGTTGTGCTCGGTCTGCACCCGCAGGCGGCCGGCGACGAACAGCCAGTTGAGGTAGGCGCCGACGATCAGGCCGATGGCGATCCAGCTTTCGGACAGGCCGGACAGGTACACCGCGCCGGGCAGGCCCATCAGCAGCCAGCCGCTCATGTCGGAGGCGCCGGCGGACAGCGCCGTGACGAAGCTGCCGAGGCTGCGGCCGCCGAGGATGTAGTCGGAGAAGTTGTTGGTGGAGCGATATGCCGCCAGGCCGATCAGGACCATGGCCGCGATGTAGATCACGAAGGTGATCAGCGTGGGCGTATTGACACTCATAGGGACTCCCCTATTGCTTGTTTTTATCCGGGCCCTTGCGTGTGCAAGCAACGGGTAGCGGGCCCTTGGTTGGCAGAATGGCGCTTGTGGCGTCACTCCGTGAGCGCTTGCCGGAGCAAGCCGGAAACGTGGGTGGCCTCAAACGAGTCCGAACAGGCCCACGCCTCACGATCCCTCCCCTGTCGGGCAGGGAAAATCGTCCTTTATGGTCCGCTCCGGGCACGCACCGGAACGGCGGTCATTTCCCTCGGCGTCCGCCACGGCGAACCCCGGAAACCGACCCGGGCGCCAAGGCGCCCGGGAACGGAGTATCACTCGGCGTCGGCCAGCGACAGCAGCGACGCGTTGCCGCCCACCGCGGTGGTGTTCACCGACGTGGTGCGCTCGCTGACGAAACGCAGCAGGTAGTTCGGCCCGCCGGCCTTGGGACCGGTGCCGGACAGCCCGTGGCCGCCGAACGGTTGCACGCCCACCACCGCGCCGATCTGGTTGCGGTTGATGTAGAGGTTGCCGACCCGCGCCAGCTCTTCGATGCGACGGGCGGTTTCCTCGTTGCGGCTATGGACCCCCATGGTCAGGCCGAAACCGGTGGCGTTGATCGCCTGCACGACCTTTTCCAGGTCCTGCGCGGCATAACGCACCACGTGCAGCACCGGGCCGAAGTTCTCTTTCTTCAGCTCGTCGATGCCGCTGATCTCGAACGCGACGGGAGCGACGAAGTGACCGTTCAGGTTGCCCGGCACCTTGGTCTCGGCGATCAGCTTGCCGGCGGCCTTCAGCGCGGCGATGTGCTGCTCCAGGCCGGCCTTGGCCTCGGCGTCGATCACCGGGCCGACGTCGCTGACGCGCACGTCGGTCGGGCCGACCTTCAGCTCGGCCATGGCGCCCTTGAGCAACTCGATCACCCGCTCGGCGATGTCCTGCTGCACGTACATCACGCGCAGCGCGGAGCAGCGCTGGCCGGCGCTGGTGAACGCGGATTGTACCGCATCCTTGATCACCTGTTCCGGCAAAGCGGTGGAATCGACGATCATCGCGTTCTGCCCGCCGGTCTCGGCGATCAGGGTGGCGATGGCGCCGGGCTTCTCGGCCAGTTGGCGGTTGATGATGCGGGCGGTGTCGGTGGAGCCGGTGAAGGCCACCCCGGCGACCCGCGCGTCACGGCAGAACACGCCGCCGAGGGTGGCGCCGTCGCCCGGCAGCAGGGCGATAACGTCCTTCGGCAGGCCGGCTTCGAACATCAGTTCGACGGTACGCGCGGCGATCAGGCTGGTCTGCTCGGCCGGCTTGGCCAGCACGGTGTTGCCGGCCACCAGCGCGGCGCTGATCTGGCCGAGGAAGATCGCCAGCGGGAAGTTCCACGGGCTGACGCAGGCGAAGATGCCGCGGCCTTCGTAGAACAGCTCGTTGCGCTCGCCGGTCGGGCCGCGCAGTTCCTCGCGGACCAGGCGCTGGCGGGCCTGCTGGGCGTAGTAGCGGCAGAAGTCGACCGCCTCGCGGATCTCGTCGATACCGTCCTGCAACGACTTGCCGGCTTCCAGGGTGCACAGCGCCATCAGCTCGCCGCGCTGGGCTTCCAGCAGGTCGGCGAGACGCTCGAGGATGCCGGCACGCTCGTCCACCGGGGTGGCGCTCCAGCGCGGCCAGGCCGCCTGCAACACGTCGAGGGCCTTGCCGGCCTGCTCGGCGGACGCGTACTGGACGCTGCCGACCAGCCTCTCCAGGTCGTACGGGCAACGCACTTCGTGGGCCGGGCCGGAAAGTTTCTCGCCGTTGACGATCGGCGCGGCTTGCCACTGGCGGGTCAGGTGCGGCTTGTAGGCGAGCTCCAGCTCGTTCCACTGGTTCTGGATGTTCATGTTGATGCCCTGGGAGTTTTTCCGCCCGGCGCCGAAGATCGCCTGGGGCAGAGGGATACGGTCGTTGGCCAGCGTCTTGAACTGGCGCAGTTGGGTAACCGGGTGCTGGATCAGCGTCTCCACCGGCACGCGCGGGTCCACCAGCTTGTGCACGAAGGAAGAGTTGGCGCCGTTCTCCAGCAGGCGGCGGACCAGGTACGGCAGCAGGTCCTTGTGCGCGCCGACCGGGGCGTAGATGCGCACGTTGCGGCGGTACTTCTCGATCACCGTGTCGTACAGCGCGTCGCCCATGCCGTGCAGGCGCTGGAACTCGAAGTCGCGCTCCTCGCCGCCGGCGGCCCTGGCTTCGTCGGCCAGGGCGAGGATGGCGGTCACGGTGTGGGCGTTGTGGCTGGCGAACTGCGGGTAGATCACCCCGCGGGTGTGCTCGCTGAGCAGGTAGCGGGCGCAGGCCAGGTAGGAAGTGTCGGTGCCTTCCTTGCGGGTGTAGACGGGGTAGCCGTCGGCGCCCTGCACCTGGCACTGCTTGATCTCGCTGTCCCAGTAGGCACCCTTCACCAGGCGCAGCGGGATGCGTGCGCCAAGCTCGCGGCCGAGCAGGGTCAGCCACACCAGCACCGGCAGGCAGCGCTTGGAGTAGGCCTGGATGACCAGGCCGAACTCGCCCCAGCCGGCGATGGCCGGGTCGCGCATCAGCTTCTCGTAGAGTTCGAGGGACAGCTCCAGGCGATCGGCTTCCTCGGCGTCGATGGTGATGCCGACGTTCAGCTTGCGCGCGCGCACCGCCAGTTCCAGGACGTTGGCGAACAGCTCGCTGAGCACCCGCTCGCGCTGCGCCACCTCGTAGCGCGGATGCAGCGCCGAGAGCTTGATCGAGATCGACGGCCGCGGCCCCGGACCGACCTGCGGCTCGGCGCCGACGGTGTCGATGGCCTGGCGGTAGTCGGCCATGTATTTCTCGGCGTCGGCGGCGGTCAGCGCGGCCTCGCCGAGCATGTCGAAGGAATAGGTGTAGCCCTGCTCGCGGCATGGACGACCGTTCTTCAGCGCTTCGGAGATGGTCCGGCCAAGCACGAACTGCTTGCCCATCAGCTTCATCGCCTGGTTCATCGCGGCGCGGATCACCGGTTCGCCAGAGCGCTGCACCAGCCGGCTGATGACGCTCGGGGCGCGGCCGTCGGTGCGTTCGTCGATGTTCACCACCTTGCCGGTCATCACCAGGCCCCAGGCGGCGAAATTGACCAGAACGTTGTCGCTCTGGCCGAGATGGCGCTGCCAGTCGGCGGCGGACAGCTTGTCGCGGATCAGCGCGTCGGCGGTCGCCGCGTCAGGCACACGCAACAGCGCCTCGGCCAGACACATCAGCAACAGGCCTTCCTGGGTGTCCAGGCTGTATTGGCGCAGGAGTGCGTCGAGGGTATCGACGGCGTTGTCCCGGCTGCGCACGGTTTCGATCAGTGCGCGGGCGTTGCGGCGGATAGCCTCGATGCCGTCGGGACCGGGGTCGGCGAGCTGCAGCAGTTCGCCCAGGTAGGCTTCCTCGTCGACCGCGTAGTTGGCGCTGATGACAGGGAAGAATTCGGCTGCGGACCGGGTCTGGTCCTCGCCCTGCAAGACGTGACTGGCTTTGAACATCACGCCCTCCTCTTGTGGAGCCATTGTTATTGAAAGAAGTCCGGCCAGGCGTCCATTGCCCGGGGCACCGCCGCCGGCGGGTTGTGCCGGCGGCGCGGCACGTCCTGTGGCGCGGGAATACGGATCAGTATGGGTCAGGCCCATTCCGCCGGCGCGAGGCACCAGCGGATAGCGGAATGTAGTGGCTGCGAGAGGGGCGATTCTTGCGAAAGACTCTGGAGTTTTTGCGGAAAACTCCTGGCTGCGGAACTTTCCCGTTCCTCTTCGCCGGCAGGCATGCGGACATTGCCGCTGCACGTCGGCACGACGCCATGCAGAGTGGCTACGCGGGTCTACCGACACAAAAAGAAATAATATAACATCCCAATAAATACGCCGATCCGACCCCGTCGCCCTTCCTCCGGGAAGGGCCTGGGTTCGCTTTGGCCTGAAAAAAGTCCGACCCATGACCATGGAGCCCGCAATGTCCTCTTCCGGCCTTTTCCCTTCCCGTCCGCTCTGGCCTCTCACGCCACTGGCGCTGGCCTGCCTGATCGTTTCGGGGGAAACGCTCGGCGCCGACGGCCGCCCCAGCGAATTGCCCTCCCAGGTGATCACCGCCAACCCGCTGGGCAACGAATCTCCCGCCACGCCCAGCAGCGTGCTCGAAGGCGACGAGCTGACCCTGCGACAGAAAGGCAGCCTCGGCGAAACCCTCAACGGCCTGCCCGGGGTGTCCTCCACCTACTTCGGACCGGGCGCCAGCCGACCGGTGATCCGCGGCATGGACGGTGATCGCATCCGCCTGCTGCGCAACGGCGTCGGTGCGCTCGACGCCTCGTCGCTGTCCTACGACCACGCGGTGCCGGAAGACCCCAACAGCGTCGAGCGCCTGGAAGTGGTACGCGGCCCGGCCGCCCTGCTCTACGGCGGCAATGCCATCGGCGGGGTGGTGAACAGCTTCGACAACCGCATCCCCAGCGAACCCGTCGACGGCATCCACGGCAGCGGCGAACTGCGCTACGGCGGCGCCGACACCACCCGTAGCCGCTCCGGCGCACTGGAGGCCGGCGACGGCAACTTCGCCCTGCACGTGGACGCCGCCAGCCGCGAGTTCAACGACGTCAGGATTCCCGGCTACGCCCATTCCAGCCGCCAGCGGCAGATCGACGGCGACACCGGCAAGCATCGGGTGCAGAACAGCGACGGCCGCCAGGACGGCGGCGCCGTCGGTGGCTCCTATCACTGGGAGCACGGTTACGCCGGCCTCTCCTACAGCGGCTACGACAGCAACTATGGCTCGCCGGCCGAGGACGACGTGCGCCTGAAGATGCAGCAGGACCGCTACGCCTTCGCCTCCGAGATCCGCGACCTCGAAGGCCCGTTCACCTCGCTGAAGCTGGACGCCGCCTATACCAAGTACGAGCACAAGGAAATCGAGGACGGCGAGACCGGCACCACCTTCAAGAACGAAGGCTACGAAGGCCGCATCGAGGCCCGCCACCGCCCGCTCGGCCCGCTGAACGGGGTGGTCGGTGCGCAGTTCGCCAACAGCCGCTTCTCCGCCCTCGGCGAGGAAGCCTTCGTGCCGCACACGGAAACCGACAGCGCCGCGCTGTTCGCCCTGGAGGAATGGAAGCTCAGCGACCGCCTCGACCTCAGCTTCGGCGCCCGCCTGGAGCACACCCGCGTGAACCCCGACGCCAAGGGCAACGAGCGCTTCGCCGAGAACGACGGTTCACAGAGCTTCACCACCGGCAGCCTGTCCACCGGCGCGGTGTACAAGCTGACGCCGATCTGGTCGCTGGCCGCCACCCTCAGCTACACCGAGCGCGCACCGACCTTCTACGAGCTGTACGCCAACGGTCCGCACGCCGCCACCGGCACCTACGAGGTAGGCGATGCCGACGCGGACAAGGAAAAGGCGGTCTCCACCGACCTCGCCCTGCGCTTCGACAACGGCGTGCACAAGGGCAGCGTCGGGGTGTTCTACAGCCGCTTCTCCAACTACATCGGCCTGCTCGCCAGCGGTCGCCATCGCAACGAGGAAGGCGAAGTGGTCGCCGCCAGCGATGACGAGGCGCTGCCGGAATACCTCTACAGCGGCGTTCGCGCGGACTTCTACGGCGTCGAGGCGCAGGACCGCATCCACCTGCTGGAAAGCCCGTACGGCAACTTCGACCTGGAACTCTCCGGGGACTACACCCGCGCCAAGAACAAGGACACCGGCGAACCGCTGCCACGCATCGCCCCGCTGCGCCTGAACACCGCGCTGATCTGGGAGTTGCAGCAGTGGCAGGCGCGGGTCGACGTCGAACACGCCGCCTCGCAGCACCGCGTGCCGGAGGAAGAACTCTCCACCGACGGCTACACCACCCTCGGCGCCAGCCTCGGCTACAACTTCGACCTCGGCGAGAGCCGCTGGCTGGCCTTCGTCAAGGGCACCAACCTGACCAACCAGACCGTGCGCTACGCCAGTTCGATCCTGCGCGACCGAGTGCCGGCGGCGGGACGCGGCATCGAGGCGGGGGTGAAGGTGGCGTTCTGAGACAGGCCGTGCGGGACGAATTCGCTCGGCGGATGACGTCCGCGCCGTTATCCGTATATGGACTCCTGCCGGTAGGGCGAATAACCGCCTGCGGTTATCCGCCGAAGGTGGCGGACGGCGCTCAGCCCTTGCGCAGCGACTTCGGCGTCAGCCCCAGGTAGCGGCGCATCGCCGTGGTCAGCGCGCTCTGGCTGGAGAAGCCGCATTCCTCGGCGATCCGCACCAGGGGCAAGCGGCTTTCCCGCAGCAACCGCGCGGCGCAGTCGAGGCGGACTTTGAGCAGGTACTGGTGCGGGGTCAGGCCGACGCTGTCCTTGAACTGCGCGTGGAAATGGCTCGGGCTGAGACAGGCGACCTGGGCCAGTTCGGCGACCGTGATGCGTCGCGCCAGGTTCCGCACGATATGCGCGTCCAGGCGCTCCAGGTCGAGCGGCCCGCTGGCCGCCAGGGGCTGCTGCTCGCCGAACAGGCGCAGGTGCAGGGCGCGGATCAGCACTCCGCCGAGGGCACGGGTCAGCAACGGGTCGCTGCCGTAGCGGGCCAGTTCGGCGCCGGCGTAGCTGAGCAGGTTCTGGAAGTCGGCGTCCAGGGTCGGGTAGCGCGGCGCCTCGAACAGGCGCGCGAGCAGGTCGGGGTCTTCCGGGGTCGGGTTGTCCTCGCCCAGGTCGATGATCAGCATGCGGTTGTCGCCCACCCCGGCGAACACGTGGCCCGCCTCGCCCGGCACCAGGCAGGCGCGCATCCGGCAGACTTCCCCGCCACAGCCGTTGACCTCGAATTCGGCGCGCCCGGCCAGCGACATCACCAGTTGATGATGTTCGTGGGCGTGGGTGTGCGACTGGTCGGGCAGACGGATGAGACGGGTGTCGAACATGAACGGCAACTGCTCAATTTTTGCGCACTCTACTCGACTTGCCCGACGCTGCCCAGCACCTTGCCGCAAGTGGTACCCGCGTACCGCGTGCTGCGTGGAAACCTTCGGCAACATCCTTGAACGGACAGGGATTGAAACCCGCCCCCGGGGCCCCATCTAGACTCTCATGTTTCAGTCAGTCAGGTGCCTCATGAGCGACCAGGACGTTAATCCCGAACACATCAGCGACGCGCAGCCCTCCGGCACCGGCCTGGTGCTGCCCGGCCAGACCCTGCCGACCACCCTCTACGTGATCCCGATCCACAACCGCCCCTTCTTCCCGGCGCAGGTGCTGCCGGTGATCGTCAACGAAGAACCCTGGGCGGAAACCCTCGAACTGGTGGCCAAGACCGACCACCATTCGCTGGCCCTGTTCTTCATGGACAATCCTCCGGAAGACCCGCGCCACTTCGACGTCAACAGCCTGCCCGAGCACGGCACGCTGGTCCGGGTGCACCATGCCTCGCGCGAGGGCGGCAAGCTGCAGTTCGTCGCCCAGGGCCTCTCGCGGGTGCGTATCCGGGGCTGGATCAAGCGCCATCGTCCGCCGTTCATGGTGGAGGTGGACTATCCGAAGACCCCGATCGATCCCAGTGACGAAGTGAAGGCCTACGGCATGGCCCTGATCAACGCGATCAAGGAGCTGCTGCCGCTCAACCCGCTGTACAGCGAGGAACTGAAGAACTACCTGAACCGCTTCAGTCCCAACGACCCGTCGCCGCTCACCGACTTCGCCGCGGCCCTGACCACCGCGCCCGGCGGCGAACTGCAGGAAGTGCTGGACACCGTGCCGATCCTCAAGCGGATGGAGAAGGTCTTGCCGCTGCTGCGCAAGGAGGTGGAAGTCGCGCGCCTGCAGAAGGAGCTGTCCGCCGAGGTCAACCGCAAGATCGGCGAACACCAGCGCGAATTCTTCCTCAAGGAACAGTTGAAGATCATCCAGCAGGAGCTGGGCATCACCAAGGACGACAAGAGCGCCGACGCCGACGAATTTCGCGCCCGCCTGGAAGGCAAGGTGCTGCCCGAGCAGGCGCGCAAGCGTATCGACGAAGAGCTGAACAAGCTGTCGATCCTCGAGAGCGGCTCGCCCGAGTACGCCGTCACCCGCAACTACCTGGACTGGGCCACCGCCCTGCCCTGGGGCGTGTACGGCAAGGACAAGCTCGACCTCAAGCATGCGCGCAAGGTCCTCGACAAGCATCACGCGGGCCTCGACGACATCAAGGATCGCATCCTCGAATTCCTCGCCGTGGGTAGTTTCAAGGGCGAGATCGCCGGTTCCATCGTGCTCCTGGTCGGCCCGCCGGGGGTGGGCAAGACCAGCATCGGCAAATCCATCGCCGAGAGCCTCGGCCGGCCGTTCTACCGCTTCAGCGTCGGCGGCATGCGCGACGAGGCGGAGATCAAGGGCCACCGCCGCACCTACATCGGCGCCCTGCCCGGCAAGCTGGTGCAGGCGTTGAAGGAAGTCGAGGTGATGAACCCGGTGATCATGCTCGACGAAATCGACAAGCTCGGCGCCAGCTACCAGGGCGACCCGGCCTCGGCGCTGCTGGAAACCCTCGACCCGGAGCAGAACGTCGAATTCCTCGACCACTACCTGGACCTGCGCCTGGACCTGTCCAAGGTGCTGTTCGTCTGCACCGCCAACACCCTCGACTCGATCCCCGGACCGCTCCTCGACCGGATGGAAGTGATCCGCCTGTCCGGCTACATCTCCGAGGAAAAACTGGCCATCGCCAAGCGTCACCTGTGGCCCAAGCAGTTGGAAAAGGCCGGCGTGCCCAAGGGCCGCCTGAGCATCAGCGATGCCGCGCTGCGTGCGGTGATCGAGGGCTATGCGCGGGAAGCCGGGGTGCGCCAGTTGGAGAAACAGCTCGGCAAGCTGGTGCGCAAGTCGGTGGTCAAGCTGCTGGAGGATCCCGAGTCGAAGGTGAAGATCGGTCCCAGGGACCTCGAGGACTACCTCGGCATGCCGGTGTTCCGCAGCGAGCAGGTGCTTTCCGGGATCGGCGTGATCACCGGGCTGGCCTGGACCAGCATGGGCGGCGCCACCCTGCCGATCGAGGCGACCCGCATCCACACGCTGAACCGTGGCTTCAAGCTCACCGGCCAGCTCGGCGACGTGATGAAGGAATCCGCCGAGATCGCCTATAGCTACATCGGCTCGCACCTGAAGAAGTATGGCGGCGACCCGACCTTCTTCGACCAGGCCTTCGTCCACCTGCACGTGCCGGAAGGCGCCACGCCCAAGGACGGCCCCAGCGCCGGCGTCACCATGGCCAGCGCCCTGCTCTCCCTGGCGCGCAACCAGGTGCCGAAGAAAGGCGTGGCGATGACCGGCGAACTGACCCTGACCGGCCAGGTCCTGCCCATCGGCGGGGTCCGCGAGAAGGTGATCGCCGCGCGCCGGCAGAAGATCTTCGAGCTGATCCTGCCGGAAGCCAACCGCGGCCACTTCGAAGAGTTGCCCGACTATCTCAAGGAAGGGCTCACCGTGCATTTCGCCAAGCGCTACGGCGACGTGGCCAAGGTGCTGTTCCCGGCCTGAGCCGGCGGCGGATGGCCGACCGGTTCGGCCATCCGCCGTGCCAACCTTGGCGCTCGGGCGCCGGCAGGGTTTATGCTGGCGCCCTTTCCATTCGAGCCGAGGAGCGCTGCATGTCCTTTTCCCCCTCCCGTCTGCTGCTGCCATTGTCCATCGTGGTCCTGGCCGGCTGCGCCGGGCAACAGAAGCCGGTGGTCACCCTGGACGACGCCGACGACTGTTCGCCGCTGAAGCTGACGCAAGGCCAGGAACTGGTGCTGACCCTGCCGAGCAATCCCACCACCGGCTTCCGCTGGGAACTGCGCAACCCCGCCGCCAGTGTGCTCAAGCGCCTTGGCCCGGAGGTCTACAGCAATTCCGAAGAAGACAGCGGCCTGGTTGGCAGCGGCGGCGAATCGACCTGGCGCTTCCGCGTCGCCGCCAGCGGCGACGACCGCCTGGAACTGGTCTACCGGCGGCCCTGGGAAAAGGACGCGGAACCGGCGGAAAGCTTTTCCTGCGCGATCCAGGTGCGCTGAAACCGCTGCCCGCGGCGGACACATTCTGTACGAAGACCGACGTCCTGCGCCGTGGCGACCTGGCCTATCCTGACAGGCCCCGTCGCCCCGAGGACTCCATGCTCCGCGCCTCCTTCGTCCTGCTCGCCCTGTCCTGCGCCGCTCCTCTGCCCTCGCTGGCCGAACCGTTGCGCTTCGCAGGCGACGACGGCTGCCCCTACCTGTGCCCTGGCACGCCGCAGCGGCCCGGCTACCTGGTCGAGGCGCTCAGCCAGGTCCTTCGGGAGCCACCGCACTTCGACAGCCTGCCCTGGCCGCGCGCCGTGCAGATGGTCCGCGACGGCCATCGCGACGGCCTGGTCGGCGCCTATGGACTCGACGGCCTGCGGGTCGGCAGCGAGCCCATCGGCTGGGTCGAGCTGGCCTTCTACACCCGCCACGACAGCGACTGGCGCTACTCCGGCGATGCATCCCTGCTCGGCCAGCGCCTGGGCCTCGCCCAGGGCTACGTGAACAATCCGCGCTTCGAAGCCTGGCGCAGCCAGGCCGGCGACGACGACCTGCACCTGCAGGTCCTCGGCGGCGAGCGCGTGCTGCCGCGCAACCTGCAGAAACTGCTGCTCGGCCGCATCGACGTGCTATTGGAAGACCGCGACATCATCGAGCACTACCTGGAGCATCATCCGCAGCTCGCCGGACAGGTCCGCCGCGCCGGCGAACTGCCCGGGCGGCAGCCGCTGCACGTCGGCCTCAGCCCGCACCTGCCGGAGGTCGACGCGCGTCTCGCGGAACTCGACGAAGGACTGCGCCAACTGCGTCGCGAAGGCACCCTGAAGGTCCTCGGCGAGCGCTATAGGCTTTCTTTCGAATGACTTTCCGGGCCGCCGGAAATCCGCCGCCAGACCAGCAACCACGCTGCTTTCAGCCGATTGAATAAATTCCGGCAGGCCTTTTTGGCGTCGTCTATTACTCAATCTACGACGGCACCGAAAGGAGGCGCGTCATGGGCACCGCTCTTCGTTACTCACTGCTCTGGGCATCCACTGTCTTCGTTTCCTCCTGCGGCAGCCTGCTGCCCAGCGAACGAGCGGAAGTCCAATCCCCCTTCGTCGACTACCTCGATGCCGAACTGCGCTATTCCCAGGCGCAACCCGGCAGCACGACCCGTTCGCAGCTGTTCGGGTTGGGTTTCGATCCATTGACCCAGGGCAACGGCCGCATGCTGTCGTTCATCGACGTGCGGCTCATGTTCATCCAGCCGAACATCCCCATCGATTACCTGCCGGGCGGCCTGGTGCAATGCCTGGAAGCGAAGGACCGTTGCATCGGCTACGCCTTCGATTTCAGCAAGACCGACACCCAGCGGGTCGGCAGCTTCTGGGCGGACGTGTTCAACTTCCGCAAGAAACGGGAGTTGCAGGGCTGGTCGTTCAAGGCAGTGTTCGTCTTCGTCAACGACGTGCTGGTGCACAAGGTCAGCAACGGCGAACCGAACATCCATCGCCTGGAAGACAAGAAGAACCCGCTGGGTCCGCTGCAGGGCGCGGGAGAGTACTTCTCCGACAAGCTCAGGTGATTCGCCTGCGCGCATGGGTGAATCGTCGCCGCGCAGTTGGGCGACGCTCGTCCCTCGGCTACAATTCGGCCCCCTGAAAAGCCGTGATGCCCGAGGTCACCCGCGTGAGCGAGTCCGATCGCCTGTTCGCCCAACCCCAGCAACGTGTCGCCGACTTCGTATTCAACGAAGACGTGGTGCGCGTGTTCCCCGACATGATCAAGCGCTCCGTGCCGGGCTACCCCACCATCGTCGAGAACATCGGCGTACTCGGCGCGCAGTTCGCCCAGCCGAACAGCGTGCTCTACGACCTCGGCTGCTCGCTCGGCGCGGTCACCCAGTCGCTGCGCCGCCACGTCCGCAACGACGGCTGCCGGGTGATCGGGGTGGACAACTCGCACGCGATGATCGAGCGCTGCAGTGAATACCTGCATGCCCAGGACGCCATGTACCAGGAGCTGCTGCCGGTCGAGCTGATCGAGGCCGACATTCTCGCCCTGGACCTGCAACCCACCTCGCTGGTGGCGATGAACTTCACCCTGCAGTTCGTCGCCCCCGACCAGCGCCTCGGCCTCCTGCGCAGGATCCGCCAGGCGCTGCTGCCCGGCGGCGCGCTGATCCTCTCGGAGAAACTGCGCTTCGCCGATGCGCAGGAGCACGCGCTGCTCACCGACCTGCACATCGCCTTCAAGCGTGCCAACGGCTACAGCGAGCTGGAGATCGCGCAGAAGCGCAGCGCGCTGGAAAACGTCATGCTCCCCGACACCTTCGAGGAACACCGTGAACGGCTGCTGGCCGCCGGCTTCAGCCGGGTCAGCCAATGGTTCCAGTGTCTCAACTTCGCCTCGATGATCGCCCTGCCATGATCCAGCACCTCGCCCTCGACGCCCTCCAGCGACACCTCGCCGGCTCGCCGCTGTACGGCTGGGCGACCAGCCTGCCCGCGCAGATCGCCGCGCGCATCGAGGAAGGCCACGGCGACCTGGCCCGTTGGTGGAGCGCGGTCCAGCGCCTGCCCCAGGTGCCCGCGCCGAAGGTCGAACTGGCCCAGCGCTTCGCCCTGCACAGCGACCACGATGCGGCGCTGCAAGCGCAGGTGAAGGAAGCGCTGCAAGGGCTGATTCCCTGGCGCAAAGGCCCCTTCGACTTCTTCGGCGTGCAGGTCGACACCGAATGGCGTTCCGACTGGAAATGGGAGCGTGTCTCGCCACATGTCGAACTGCGTGGCAAACGCGTCCTCGACGTCGGCTGCGGCAACGGCTACTACCAGTGGCGCATGCTCGGCGCCGGCGCGGAAAGCGTGGTCGGGGTCGATCCGAACTGGCTGTTCCTCTGCCAGTTCCTCGCCGCCAAGCGCTACCTGCCGGAGCTGCCGGCCTGGCACCTGCCGCTGGCCCTGGAAGACCTGCCGGAGAAGCTCGAAGGCTTCGACACGGTATTCTCCATGGGCGTGCTCTATCACCGTCGCTCGCCCATCGACCACCTGCTGGCGCTCAAGGACTGCCTGAAGCGCGGCGGCGAACTGGTCCTGGAGACCCTGGTGGTGGAAGGCGACGCCAGCACCGTGCTGGTGCCCGAGGACCGCTACGCGCAGATGCGCAACGTCTGGTTCCTGCCCTCGGTGGCAGCCCTGGAGCTCTGGCTGCGCCGCGCCGGGTTCGCCGACGCGCGCTGCGTCGACGTCAGCCTGACCAGCGTCGAGGAACAACGCTCCACCGAATGGATGCGTTTCCAGTCGCTGCCGGAATTCCTCGATCCGCAGGACCGTTCGCGAACCGTCGAAGGCCTGCCGGCACCGATGCGCGCCACGCTGGTGGCGCGCAAGCCCTGACAGCGAATAGGGAAAAGCCCATCCTCGGATGGGCTTTTTTTCATGGCTTCATCCGCCCCGCAGGTCGACGGGAAGCGGGGCGCGATTGCCTCAGCGCTTGGTCGCCGCGGCCAGCATCAGCGCTTTCATCTCGGCCACCGCCTGCCTGAAGCCGACGAACAGGGCGTGGGCGACGATGGCGTGGCCGATGTTCAGCTCGTTGATGCCGTCGATGGCCGCGACCGGCTCGACATTGTGGTAGTGCAGGCCATGCCCGGCGTTGACGATCAGGCCGAGGGAACGCCCGAGGGCCACGCCCTCGCGTACCCGCTGCAGCTCACGGGCCTGCTCCTCGGGGTCTTCGGCGTCGGCGTAGCGACCGGTATGCAGTTCGATAGCCGGCGCGCCGACCCGGGCGGAGGCCTCGATCTGCCGCGGATCGGGATCGATGAACAGCGACACTTCGCTGCCCACCGCAGCCAGGCGTCGCACCGCGTCGCGGATGCGCTGTTCCTGGCCAGCGACGTCGAGGCCGCCCTCGGTGGTCAGTTCCTCGCGGCGCTCGGGGACCAGGCAGCTATGCGCCGGCCGGATCTCCTCGGCGAAGGCGAGCATTTCCTCGGTGACCCCCATCTCGAAGTTCATCCGCGTCTGCAGCACTTCCTTGAGCACCCGCACGTCGCGTTCCTGGATATGCCGGCGGTCCTCGCGCAGGTGCACGGTGATACCGTCGGCGCCGGCTTCCTCGGCGTCCAGGGCGGCCTTCACCGGGTCCGGATAGCGGGTGCCCCGGGCCTGGCGCAGGGTGGCGACGTGATCGATGTTCACGCCGAGCAGAATTCGAGTGGCTTCAGTCACGGGGTGACTCCTTACGGTTCATGAACAGCTCGCGGCTGACCAGCGGCCGGCCGCCCAGATGGGGAGCGAGCGCCTGGCGCATCAGGCGCTTGGCCGCCGCCAGGGCGCCGGGGGCGCTCCAGTCGGCGTCGGCCATGGATAACAGTTCGGAGCCCTGGAACAGCCCGGGTTGCAGCTGCGCCACCGGCTCCAGGCCGGCCTCTGGCAAAAGCTGGTACAACGCCTGCGGCTCGATCGGGCGCCCATCGATGTCGACATCGAGAGCGAAACCATAGCCCAGTTGCTCCAGCAGGCGCCATTCGAACGCGCGCAGCAGCGGTTCGATGGGTCGCCCCGCCGCCAGCAGCGGCAGGGTCGCGGCGTAGTGGGCGAAGATTTCCGGCTGCGGGTCTTCCGCCGGCAACAGGCGGATCAACAGCTCGTTGAGATAGAGACCGCTGAACAGCGCCTGGCCATTGAGCAGGTTGGGAATACCGGCGCTTTCCAGGCGGGCCACGGTCTTCAGTTCGCCGCGCCCGCGCCACTCCGCTTCCAGCGGCACGAATGGCCGCGCCAGGGCGCCAGCCTTGCCGCGGGCGCCGCGCAGGACCGCGCGCAGGCGACCCAACGGGGTGAAGAAGTCCACCAGGGCGCTGGTTTCCTTGTACGGCCGGCTATGCAGCACGTAGGTGGCTTGGGCGGCGGCGAAGGACATGGCGGGTCGACCGGGCGCGAGAGGAATGGCGCCCGGCTGGCGCCGGGCTGCCGGGAACGGTCAGAGGTCGCCGTAGCCCAGCGAGCGCAGGGCACGCTCGTCGTCGGACCAGCCGCCCTTGACCTTGACCCAGAGGTTGAGCATGACCTTGGAGTCGAACAGCACTTCCATGTCCTTGCGCGCGTTCTGGCCGATGCTTTTGATCCGCTCGCCCTTGTCGCCGATGATGATCTTCTTCTGCCCCTCGCGCTCCACCAGGATCAGCGCATGGATATGCAGGATGCGACCTTCCTGCTTGAACTCCTCGATCTCCACGGTGATCTGGTAGGGCAGCTCGGCGCCGAGCTGGCGCATGATCTTCTCGCGGACCAGCTCGGCGGCCAGGAAGCGGCTGCTGCGGTCGGTGATCTGGTCTTCGGGGAAGAAGTGCTCGCTTTCCGGCAGACGCTCGGCGACCAGCTTCTCCAGCACGTCCAGGTTGGTCCCGTGCTGCGCCGAGATCGGTACTACCTCGGCCTTCGGCAACTGCTGGGTGAGCCATTCGAGGTGCGGCAGCAGGTCGGCCTTCTCCTCTATGCGGTCGGTCTTGTTCACCGCGATCAGCACCGGGCAACTGACGTACTGCACGCGCTCCAGGACCATCTGGTCCTCTTCGGTCCAGCGGGTGCGGTCGACCACGAAGATCACCACGTCGACATCCTTCAATGCCGCGCTGGCGGTACGGTTCATGTAGCGGTTGAGGGCCTTCTCGCCGCTCTTGTGCAGGCCGGGCGTATCGACGTAGACGGCCTGCACCTCGCCCTCGGTCTTGATCCCGAGCATGTTGTGACGGGTGGTCTGCGGCTTGCGCGAGGTGATCGCCAGCTTCTGCCCGAGGATGTGGTTGAGCAGGGTGGACTTGCCCACGTTGGGGCGGCCCACAATCGCCACGTAGCCGCAACGGCTGCCGGCGGGGATGTCGTCGTGCATGTCAGTCATGGCCATTCTCCACGCCCAGAGCCACCAGCGCGGCGGCCGCGGCCACCTGCTCGGCGATGCGGCGGCTGCCGCCGTGCCCGTGGGTCTTGTCGCTCAGCAGGGCCACTTCGCAATCGACGAAGAAGGTCCGGCAATGGGGTTCGCCCTGGATATCCACCACCTCGTAGCGCGGCAGGTCGCAGCCACGCGACTGCAGGAACTCCTGCAGGCGGGTCTTGGGGTCCTTGTTGGTGTCCACCGGGGTCAGCTCGCGCAGTTGCGGTCCGAGCCAGGCGATGATCCGCTCGCGCGCGGAGTCCATGCCGGTATCCAGGTAGATGGCGCCGATCAGGGCTTCCATCGCATCGGCGAGGATCGACTCGCGGCGGAACCCGCCGCTCTTCAGCTCGCCCGAGCCCAGCCGCAGGTAGTCGCCCACCTCGAAGCCGCGCGCCAGCAGGGCCAGGGTCTCGCCCTTGACCAGTCGCGCGCGCAGGCGCGAAAGCTGGCCTTCGCGAGCCTGCGGGAAGTGGTGGAACAGCGCCTCGCCGATGACGAAGTTGAGAATGGCGTCACCGAGGAACTCCAGGCGCTCGTTGTTGCGCCCGGCGTAGCTGCGATGGGTCAGGGCCAGGACCATCAGGTCCCGGTCTTTGAAGGTATAGCCGAGCTTGCGCTCGAGTCGGTCCAGCGAATTACTCACGGCATGCGTACACGGAATTCTTTGTCGAAGTGGACCACCAGGTCGATGTTGCTGATCAGTGGCTCGCGTTTTTCATATTTCAGGTGCGCCCGGAATTGGTTGTCTTCCAGTTGCACCTCCAGGGCCTTCTCCAGGTCCAGGTTGCGGATGCCGTTGATCTGCATCCCCTTGCCGACGTAGCTGTAGAACTCCGGCACGGAACGCACCTCGGCCGCCTTGTCGGTCTCCACGGAAGTGATCACCTTCTCCAGCGAGTAGTAATCCATGTAGTGCGGGATGATCTTGAATGCGGCGCTGGCGAAGAACGCCACCACGCCCAGCACCACCAGCCACCCCAGCAGGGACATCCCCTTCTGCGAACGCGCGAACCTCATGTCGGACCTCATGTCAGTGTAGTTATTCCGTCCAGCGAGCGGTAACGCCATCGGGCAGGGCCCTGCGGCGGCGTTCGCGGAAGTGAAAGCGGGGCTGCCCTCGGGAGCAGCCCCGCTTCGCGATTATTCAGCAGGAGCGCCCTTCCGCGTGGCGAACCTGCGCACAGGTCAGTGAATCACGCCGACCCGGGAGAAGTTCGGCAGGTTGCTCATCTTCGGATCGGGCCAGCTCATCCACACGGCGAAGGCCTTGCCGACGATATTGCGGTCCGGAACCATGCCCAGCAGATCCTTGGGGATCTTCGGATCGTTCCAGTAGCGGCTGTCGTTGGAGTTGTCGCGGTTGTCGCCCATCATGAAGTAGTGGCCGGCGGGAATGGTCCACTGGCGGTCGGGCTCGATGCGATAGCGGCTCATTTCCTTGCGGATCAGGTGCTCGGCCTGGCCCAGCTTCTCCTGGTACAGGGTCACGCTGCCCAGGGTACCCGGTTCCTCGCCGACCAGTTTCTCCGCCACCAGCTCGCCGTTGACGTACAGGCGCTTTTCCCTGGTGTAGCGCACGGTGTCGCCGGGCAGGCCGACCACGCGCTTGATGTAGTTGATGTTCGGTTCACTGGGATAGCGGAACACCATGACATCGCCGCGCTGCGGATCACCGATCGGGATCACCTTGGTGTCCAGCACCGGCAGGCGGATGCCGTAGGCGAACTTGTTGACCAGGATGAAATCGCCGACCTCGAGGGTAGGTTTCATCGACCCCGAGGGAATCTGGAACGGCTCGACCAGGAAGGAACGCAGCACCAGCACGATGAACAGTACCGGGAAGAACGACTTGCCGTACTCCACCAGCAGCGGTTCCTTGTTGAGCTTCTCCAGCACTGCCGGATCGGGCTCGTTCACCTGCCCTTCGTAGGAAGAGATCGCGGCCCGCCGACGCGGCGCGAACAGCACCAGGTCGACCAGGGCCAGGGCGCCGCATACAGCCACGGCGATGACCAGCAACAACGGGAAATTGAGTGTCATGGGTTCTAGCTATCCACTTTGAGCACGGCGAGGAAGGCTTCCTGGGGAATTTCCACGCTACCGACCTGCTTCATCCTTTTCTTACCAGCCTTCTGCTTCTCCAGCAGCTTGCGTTTACGGCTCACGTCGCCACCGTAACACTTGGCCAGCACGTTCTTCCTGAGCGCCTTGACCGTCGAGCGGGCGATGATCTGCCCACCGATGGCTGCCTGGATCGCCACGTCGAACATCTGCCGCGGGATCAGTTCCTTCATTTTCTCCACCAGCTGGCGGCCCTTGTAGGGGGCGTTGTCGCGGTGGACGATCAGGGCGAGGGCGTCGACCTTCTCGCCATTGATCAGCACGTCGAGACGAACCAGGTTGGACGGCTCGAAACGATCGAAGCTGTAGTCCAGGGAAGCATAGCCGCGGCTGGTGGACTTGAGGCGATCGAAGAAGTCGAGCACCACCTCGTTCATCGGCAGGTCGTAGACCACCTGCACCTGGCCGCTGAGGAAGTGCATGTCGCGCTGCACGCCGCGCTTCTCGATGCACAGTGTGATCACGTTGCCCAGGTGGTCCTTGGGCACCAGGATGGTGGCGCGGCAGATCGGTTCGCGCATTTCCTGGATGGACGCCAGGTCCGGGAGCTTGGACGGGTTGTCAACGTAGATGATCTCGCCGTTCTTCTGCACGATCTCGAAGACCACCGTGGGCGCGGTGGTGATCAGGTCCAGGTCGTATTCGCGCTCCAGGCGCTCCTGGATGATCTCCATGTGCAGCATGCCAAGGAAGCCGCAACGGAAGCCGAAGCCCAGGGCTTCGGAGCTTTCCGGCTCGTATTGCAGCGACGAGTCGTTGAGGGTCAGCTTCTGCAGGGCGTCGCGGAAGTCCTCGAAATCGTCCGAGCTGACCGGGAACAGGCCCGCGTAGACCTGCGGCTTGACCCGCTTGAAGCCCGGCAGGACCTCGACGTCCGGCGTGTTGTTAAGGGTCAGCGTATCGCCCACCGGCGCGCCGTGGATATCCTTGATACCGGCGATGATGAAGCCCACCTCGCCCGCCTTCAGGTCGACGGTCTCGGTGTGCTTCGGAGTGAATACCCCGACGCTGTCCACCTGGTGGACCTTGCCGGTGGACTTCACCAGGATCTTGTCGCCCTTTTTCACCCGGCCGTTCTTCACCCGCACCAGCGAGACCACGCCGAGGTAGTTGTCGAACCAGGAGTCGATGATCAACGCCTGCAGCGGCGCCTCGATCTCGCCTTCCGGGGCGGGGATGGCGGTCACTAGGCGCTCCAGCACCTCCAGCACACCCATCCCGCTCTTGGCGCTGCAGGCCACGGCGTCGGTGGCGTCGATGCCGATGATGCTCTCGATTTCCTCTTTCACCCGCTCCGGCTCGGCCTGGGGCAGGTCCATCTTGTTCAGCACGGGCATCACTTCCAGCCCCTGCTCGATGGCGGTGTAGCAGTTGGCGACGGACTGCGCCTCGACGCCCTGGCCGGCGTCCACTACCAGCAGCGCGCCCTCGCAGGCGGCCAGCGAGCGGCTGACTTCGTAGGTGAAGTCGACGTGGCCGGGGGTATCGATGAAGTTGAGCTGGTAGGTCTTACCGTCCTGCGCCTTGTAGTGCAGGGTCACGCTGTGGGCCTTGATGGTGATCCCGCGCTCGCGCTCCAGGTCCATGGAGTCCAGGACCTGGGCCTCCATTTCGCGATCGGAGAGGCCGCCGCACATCTGGATGAAGCGATCGGCCAGCGTCGACTTGCCATGGTCGATATGGGCAATGATGGAGAAATTGCGGATATGGCTCAGGTCGCTCACGGCTCAACACACTCGAAAAGGGCAAGGGCGGCAATCCGCCGAAAAATAGCCGGGGAGTTTACCTGATGCTCGGGCAAGGCGTCACGCAGGTAACGGATTGACGGGCATGAAAAAGGGCGGTGGAAACCGCCCTTTTTTCGCCAGCCGGCTTATTCGGCCAGCTTGAAGGTGATGAAGCTGGCGCGCCCCTGGCGCAGTACCCGCATCGAAACCGAACGGTTCTTCGGCAGGGCCTTGGCCACGTCGGCGAAGATCTTGGTCGAGGTCACCGCCTTGTTGTCCAGGTGGGTGATGACATCGCCCGGACGCAGGCCGATGACCGCGGCCGGACCGTCCTGGACTTCCTTGATCACCACGCCGCCCTGGATATCCAGGCTCTTGCGCTGCTCGGCGGTCAGGTCGGCGACGGTCACGCCCAGGCGGTTGCTGCTGCGCTCGGCGCCCGGAGCGCCCATCGAGGCGATTTCCTCGTCGTCGTCCGGAAGGCTGCCTACCGCCATGCTCAAGGACTTGCGCTGGCCGTTGCGAATCACGTCCAGGTTGATCTTGTCGCCCGGCTTCATGTTGCCCACCAGGTGCGGCAGGTCGGCGGACTCGTTGATCGACTGGCCGTTCAGGCTGAGGATCACATCGCCCACCTGCAGGCCGCCCTTGGCCGCCGGACCGTCTTCCACCAGCTGCGCCACCAGCGCGCCGGACGGCTTGTCGAGGCCGAAGGACTCGGCGAGATCCTTGTTCACTTCCTGGATCACCACACCCAGCCAGCCGCGGCTGACCTTGCCGGCTTTCTTCAACTGGTCGGCGACGTTCAGCGCGACATCGATCGGAATGGCGAAGGACAGGCCCATGAAGCCGCCGGAACGGGTGAAGATCTGCGAGTTGATGCCGACCACTTCGCCCTGCAGGTTCAGCAGCGGACCGCCGGAGTTACCCGGGTTGATCGCCACGTCGGTCTGGATGAAGGGTACGTAGCTCTCGTTCGGCAGGCTACGCCCCTTGGCACTGACGATACCGGCGGTGACCGAGTGATCGAAGCCGAACGGCGAACCGATGGCCAGGACCCATTCGCCCACTTTCAGCTTGTTCGAATCGCCCAGTTTCAGGGTCGGCAGGTTCTTCGCCTCGATCTTCAGCACCGCCACGTCGCTGCGCGGGTCCGCGCCGATCAACTTGGCCTTGTGCTCGCTACGGTCGGACAGGCGCACCAGGATCTCGTCGGCATCGGCCACGACGTGATTGTTGGTGAGGATGTAGCCGTCGTTGGAGATGATGAAGCCGGAACCCAGCGATTGCGCCTCGCGCTGCTGCCCGCGCGGATTGCGCGGAACCTGCGGGATGCTGCGCTCGAGGAAGTCGCGGAACATCGGCGGCAGCCCTTCGAGGTCGGGGATCGACAGCTGCCCGCGCGCCATGGCGCGATCCGGCAGCTTCTGCCGCGTACTGATATTCACCACCGCCGGCGACGCCTGTTCGACCAAAGGCGTGAAGTCCGGCAGTTCTGCCCGGGCCGTCATCGCCAGGCTCAAGGCCAGCAAGGCCACCATCGCAGCCATACAGCGTTTTAGGGTATGCATCGACTACAGCTCCCGTGATGTTCGAGGGAAGAGAAAGACTCAGGCCGAATCGGACGGCCCGGAAATCAGCGCTCGCAGAACCACCGGCTGCGAGGCTGGATCATCGGCATGACGACGAGCATGCCGACGCACCAATAGCCAGGCCGCCAGCAAACCCGCCAGCCCGGACACGATGATCAGAGGTTCGACAAGGCCCGCCCGGGTCGCCAGCAATGCTGCCACGAAAAACCCGAGCAGAGGGAAAAGATAGAAGAGGACGGAGGCGCGCAACAACAGGTCTTCATGAATTCCTAGGACGACCGCATCGCCGACCCGCAGGCTCAGGTCGCTCAACGCGCGCACCCGGGCACGCCCCGCGCCGACGCCCAGGCGCTGCATCAGCCCCTGGCCGCAACCGGCATTGGCCGAGCAGGACGAGCAGGTACTGCGGCGCACGGTCTCGACCCATACCGCTCCCGGCTCGGTCGCCACCACTCGCCCCTGCTCCTCGATCATTTCTGGGCGGCGGCCTCGGGCCGGATGGACAGCGCCACCCGCTCGGCGGTGCCCAGCGGCACTTCGCCGACGACGGTCACCATCTGGCCGCCGTCATCGGTCTGCAGGCGCTTGGAAACCACCACGGTCGGGCCGAGCTGGCTGCGCGCGTCGCCAACCATGGCACCGTGCAGCGGCTCGATGAACACCGAGAATCGTGCCAGGCCATCGCCATAGGTCAGGCAGGCGACCGGATCGGGGGTGACCGGACTGCGACGCATGAAACTGCGGGTCAGGGTGAAACCTGGCGGCAGCCACTCCGAGCGCCAGGCCACGGCCTTCTCGCCGTCGGCCTTGGCCGGGCCGACGACCTGGCATTCGGCGCCCGCCTGCAACTGGTCTTCGGCAGGTGCCGCGCCGGTATTCAACTGGGTGAACTGGAAGCGCTCGAGCAACTGCCCCTTCTCGTTCAGCAGCAGAGATTTCAACGGCAGGCCGGTGTCGCGGTCCAGGTGCAGCTCGAAGCCGTAGCGATGCTGGTCGCGCGGGGTCACCGCGAGGACCACTGCCGGGCGGCCGGCGACACGGGATTCGCCGACCAGGCGCAGGTCGTACCAGGAAGCCAGTTGGGAAGGATCGAACTTGCGCACCGGCCACAGCTGGGCATCGGCCAGTTGGTCGGCAAGGCCGCCGCTGATGCACTGGGTGCGCCCATCGACCCGGACCACTTCCTGGCGCGCGCCGTCGAGCTGAAGCAGGCGCTCGCGAACCGCGCCATCGCTCTCCACGCGATGCCAGATCTCATGGGTGGAGAAGCTGCCATTGCGCTCGTAGACGAAGGTGCCTTGGAAACTGTTCTGGCGATCGGCCTCGGCGAGACGATTCAGCCAGTCGGAAGCGTCGGCAGCCTGAGTGGCGGGAACCGCCATCAGGCTGCCAAGCAAAAGCAACAGGGAGGTGGTGCGCATGTCTCTCCTCAGCGGTTTTCCAGGCTGGCTGCCCGAGCGTAGGGCAGCGCGCTCTCTGTACCACTGACGGCGGATTGTTGCACGTGCTGACGCAGGTAGATCGGCAGACGCTGCTCATGCCAGCGGGTATCGCTGGACGAGGAGTTGGTGATCACCTGCGGCGCCCCCTGCTCTTCGCTGTAGCCGGCCAGCACGGCCGGGCCTTTCACCTGCGGCAGGGCGATCTGCGGGGTGGTCCCCTGTTGCGCCATCTGCGGCAGGGCGTCGTTCTGGTTGTACAGACGCACGCCGGCCAGCACCGCCAGGGTCACCGAGGCAGCGACCGCCAGGCGACCGACCATCCGCCACGGCCCCTTCTCCGCTTTCGGCGGAGCGGCCTCGTCGGCCAGGGCAGCCGAGACCGCCGCAGCGATATCCAGCTTCGGCAGGGTAGGCTCGCGGTGCATGACGGACCGCGCCAACTGGTAGCGCGACCAGGTGGAACGCAGCTCGGCATCCTCGCCGCAAGCTGCGAGCACCCGCCGCAACTCGAGTTCATCCGCTTCGTTATCCATCACAGCGGACAGAGTTTCCTGCAGGGCTTCACGACTCATAGCGATACCTCTCTTGGCATTTGCCGCTGTGTCAGGCTTCTCGCAACAAAGGCTGCAGAGCTTTGTCGATTGCTTCACGAGCGCGGAAGATCCGCGACCGCACCGTCCCCACCGGACACTGCATCACGGTGGCGATATCTTCGTAACTCAAACCTTCGAACTCGCGCAGGGTCAGGGCCGTGCGCAAATCCTCGGGCAACTGCTGGATGGTCTGGTGCACGGTGGCCTCGATCTCATCCCGCAACATCGCCCGTTCCGGCGATTCGATGTCCTTCAGGGCGTGGTCGCCCTCGAAGAACTCCGCATCCTCTGCGGTCACATCGCTGTCCGGCGGCCGACGCCCGCGAGCGACCAGGTGGTTCTTCGCGGTGTTGATGGCGATCCGATACAGCCAGGTATAAAAAGCACTATCGCCGCGGAAATTGCCGAGCGCGCGGTATGCCTTGATGAAGGCTTCCTGCGCTACGTCCTGGGCTTCCTGGGCGTCGTGCACGAACCGCACGATCAATCCCAGTATCTTGTGCTGGTATTTCAGTACCAGCAGATCGAAAGCCCGCTTGTCTCCGCGCTGTACCCGTTCAACCAGTTGCTGATCCTGTTCCTGGGTTAGCATGAAAGCTCCTCTTCGAACCTGGAGGAGCTTCGAGCGTCCCAGCGAATCGTCTTGCCAAGATAGACTCGGGCTTCTTGCAAAAGTTCTCCCCTCCAAGCATGCGTCACGAGTTTTTTCCTCGCTCGTGACGTGCGGCCCCGGACATCGTGTCCGGGCCCCGCGAAAATGGATTGCATCGGGCTCAGGGCCCGGCCTCTGTGCCGCTGGGTAGGCCAACCGGACGAGGTCTTCAGGCATCCTGCTTTGGAACCGATGCGTCTAAGAAAGTTCCAGCACTACATCGCCCCGCTCTGATGACGCCTGCCGATGACAGGCCCGCAGCTCATCCGCCGGACCGGCAGCGGGGGTGCGCTATTGTGCCGCCAGGCCCTTCTATATACTAGGGCTCCACCACGGGGAAATGCGGGCATGAGCCAACATTATCAACACGATGTACTGGTCATCGGCAGCGGCGCCGCCGGCCTGAGTCTGGCCCTGACCCTTCCGGAACACCTGCGCATCGCCGTCCTCAGCAAGGGCGAACTGTCGCAGGGCTCGACTTACTGGGCCCAGGGCGGCGTGGCCGCCGTGCTGGACGATACCGACACCGTGGAATCCCACGTCGAGGACACCCTGGTCGCCGGTGGCGGCCTGTGCCGCGAGGACGCGGTGCGCTTCACCGTGGAGCATAGCCGCGAAGCGATCCAGTGGCTGATCGAACAGGGGGTGCCCTTCACCCGCGACGAGCAGCACAACCACGAGGAAGGCAGCTTCGAATACCACCTGACCCGCGAAGGCGGGCACAGCCACCGGCGCATCATCCATGCCGCCGACGCCACCGGCGCCGCGATCTTCAATACCCTGCTGGCCCAGGCCCGGCGGCGACCGAACATCGAGCTGCTGTCGCAGCGGGTGGCGGTCGACCTGATCACCGAGCGCAAGCTCGGCCTGCCGAGCAAGCGCTGCCTGGGCGCCTACGTGCTGAATCGGGAAAGCGGCGAAGTCGATACCTTCCGTGCCCGCTTCAGCGTGCTGGCCTCCGGCGGCGCGAGCAAGGTCTACCTTTATACCAGCAATCCCGACGGCAACTCCGGCGACGGCATCGCCATGGCCTGGCGCGCCGGCTGCCGGGTCGGCAACCTGGAGTTCAACCAGTTCCACCCGACCTGCCTGTACCACCCGCAGGCCAAGAGTTTCCTCATCACCGAGGCATTGCGCGGCGAAGGCGCCCTGCTCCGCCTGCCCAATGGCGAGCGTTTCATGCCGCGCTTCGATCCGCGTGGCGAACTGGCGCCCCGGGACATCGTGGCCCGCGCCATCGACCATGAAATGAAGCGCCTGGGGATCGACTGCGTCTACCTGGACATCAGCCACAAGCCGGCCGAGTTCATCAAGGCGCACTTCCCCACCGTCTACGAGCGCTGCCTGGACTTCGGCATCGACATTACCCAGCAACCGATCCCGGTAGTGCCGGCCGCGCACTATACCTGCGGCGGCGTGCTCGTCGACCAGCACGGGCATACCGACGTGCCGGGCCTCTACGCCATCGGCGAGACCACCTTCACCGGCCTGCACGGCGCCAATCGCATGGCCAGCAATTCGCTGCTGGAATGCTTCGTCTATGCCCGCTCTGCCGCCGCCGACATGCTCCAGCGCCTGCCCGGCACGCCCCTGCCGGAAAGCCTGCCGAGCTGGGACGCCAGCCAGGTCACCGACTCCGACGAGGACGTGATCATCGCGCACAACTGGGACGAACTGCGGCGTTTCATGTGGGACTACGTCGGTATCGTGCGCACCAACAAGCGCCTGCAGCGCGCCCAGCACCGGGTGCGCCTGCTGCTCAGCGAGATCGACGAGTTCTACAGCAACTACAAGGTCAGCCGCGACCTGATCGAGTTGCGCAACCTGGCACTGGTCGCCGAACTGATCATCCGCTCGGCCATGCAGCGCCGCGAAAGCCGGGGCCTGCACTACACGCTGGATTATCCGGACCTGCTGCCCGAAGCCCGCGACACTATCCTGGTGCCGCCCATCTACGGCGACTGAAGCGCAGGCGGACACGCAGGCGCCGATGGCTGTCGGCCCCCAACGCATCGGCCGGGATACAGCAGCCAAGGATGCGCCAGCGGCCCGGCAGGCGCACGCGCAGTACGATCAGCCAGGGCAGCGCCAGGCTGTCAGGGCGCAATTGCACCGCTTGCCAGCCGCTTCCGGCGCTCCACAGCTGCCAGCCCTGCTCGTCATGGCGCAAGCCACGGAAGGCCCGCGAGCCGCGCAGCAGTACCTGGCGGTACAGCCCCCAGGCACCGTAGGCCAGGCAGACCAGCGCCAGCGGCAGCTTCAGCCAGACCGGCAGCGCCGCCAGCAGGATCGACAGCAGCGCCAGGGCCCACAGTGCCAGGCTCGCCGCCAGCAGGATCGGAGAGACCCGCCAGCGGCATTCGAACGGCTCAATCCGGCTGGACACGGTCCAGGATCATCCGCACCATCCGCCGCAGGTCGGCGTCTTCCGGCTCGCCGCGCTGCATGAACCAACCGAACATGTCCTGGTCCTCGCACTCCAGCAGCTTGCGGAAGCGCGCCTGGTCCTCGGCGTCCAGGCCCGGGTAAACCTCCTGCACGAAAGGCACCAGCAGCACATCCAGTTCCAGCATGCCGCGACGGCTGTGCCAGTAGAGTCGTTTCAGTTCGGTTTCATCTGCCATGTTCGGGCTCCTCGAAAACGCCCGGCATTATAGGGCGGTTGCGCTCGAATGGCGCGGCCTGATGACGAGGCGTCGCTCCGCCGGCGTCCGCCCTTGGTCGTATTGCCCGGCAAACCAAGGGCATCCGCGCGGGACGCAGGCCCATGCCGACGGCGGCCTCGGAAGTGTCCGACAACCGTCAAGGCGGATGCGCCAGGCATTCTTGCCCGCTGACAAGCCTCGGACCGAGTTCTATGATGACGGTCCTGACTGACTGACCGCGCAGCATCGCAATGGCCGACCCCGCTTTCCACACTCCGCTAGTCCATGAAGGCATCCTCGCCGTCCGCGGCCCGGACGCCGCCAAATTCCTCCAGGGCCAGTTGACCTGCAACCTCGCCTATCTGAACGACGAGACCTCCAGCCTCGGCGGCCGCTGCAACATCAAGGGCCGCCTGCTATCGAGCTTCCGCATCTTGCCCGAGGGCGACGGCCTGCTGCTGGCGATGGCCGGCGAGCTGCTCGAGGCCCAGTTGGCGGAGCTGAAGAAATACGCCGTATTCTCCAAGGCCAGCCTTGCCGACGAGAGCGCAGCCTGGCTCCGCGTTGGCCTGCGTGACGCCGGCGAGGCGCTACGCGCCCTGGGGATCGAGGCACCGGCAGAGAGCGGCAGGATCGCCCGCCACGGCGACCTGCTCGCCGTCGCCCTGGGCGACGCCCGCGTCGAGCTGTGGATTCCGGCGCAGCGCGCCGAGACGGTGCTTGCCACGCTCCGCGAGCACAGCCGCGAGGCGCCGCTTGACGATTGGCTGCTCGGCCAGGTGCGCGCCGGCGTCGGCCAGGTGTTCGGCGCTACCCGCGAGCTGTTCATCCCACAGATGATCAACCTGCAGGCGGTCGGCGGGGTCAGCTTCAAGAAGGGCTGCTATACCGGCCAGGAAATCGTCGCCCGCATGCAGTATCTCGGCCGCCTCAAGCGCCGCCTGTATCGCCTGGCGCTGGGCGGAGACGAGGTGCCGGCCCCCGGCACCGGGCTGTTCTCGCCGGTCCATTCCACCAGCGTCGGCGAAGTGGTACTGGCCGCCCGTACGCCGGAGAACAGCGTGGAATTGCTCGCCGTGCTGCAAGACGACGCCGTCGCCGACGGCCGGATCAGCCTCGGAAGCGCCGAAGGAGCGCCGCTCGTCCTCCTCAATCTGCCTTACACGCTGGACAGCGACCGCGAAATCCAGCGCTGACCGTAAACTGTGCCTCGCCGTCCGCGGACGGCCCGCCAGTATTCCCATGGCCGGTGCACGTAGAGCGTGCTCCGGCCATTGCGTTTTCAAAGGAAATGCCATGAGCAAGCTTGCCGACAAAGTCCAACAGGACCTGATCCGCGCCATCGATCAGGATGAACTGGTGCTGCCGACCCTGCCCGAGGTGGCCCTGCAGGTCCGCGAGGCGGCGGAGGACCCGGATGTCAGCATCCAGGCCCTGAGCAAGGTGATCGGCAACGACGCGGCGCTGACCGCGCGCATCATCCGCGTGGTGAACAGTCCGCTGCTGCGCAGCCCGAAGGAAATCACCGACCTGCAGATGGCGATCAGCCGGCTGGGCATCAACTACACCTGCAACCTGGCCACCGGCCTGGCCATGGAGCAGATGTTCCAGGCCACCACCGACGTGGTCGACCGCAAGATGCGCGAAGTCTGGAACAAGAGCACCGAGATCGCCGGCATCTGCCACGTGCTGGCCCGTCACTACACCCGCCTGGCGCCGGACCAGGCGACCCTGGCCGGGCTGGTGCACCAGATCGGCGTGCTGCCGATCCTCACCTACGCCGAGGATCACAACGAGCTGCTGTCGGACTCCATCAGCCTGAGCCACGTGATCGAGCGCATCCATCCGCTGATCGGCGAGCGCATCCTCAAGGCCTGGGATTTCCCCGCGCCGATCGCCGAGGTCCCGCGCCAGCACCTGGACTTCACCCGCAACTCACCGCGCGCCGACTATACCGACCTGGTCCAGGTCGCCACCCTGCAGAGCTACCTTGGCAGCGAGCATCCCTATACCCGCCTGGACTGGAGCCAGATCCCGGCGTTCGCCAAGCTCGGCCTCGAACCGACCGTCGACATGAAGGAAGACGAGGACCTCTCCAGCGCCCTGGAAGCCGCCACCAGCATGCTGCAATAGGCCCGCCCTACTCCGCCGGGAAGCGCACCCGCACCAGCAAGCCGCCCAGTTCGCCCTGGTCGAGCTGGATCTGCGCCCGGTGCGCCCGGCAGACCTCGCCGACGATCGCCAGCCCCAGGCCGCTGCCGGGGCTGTCGCCGCGCCGGTAGAAGCGCTGGAAGACCCGCTCGCGGTCGGCGGCGGGAATTCCCGGACCATCGTCTTCCACTTCCAGCACTCCCCCCTCCAGCACCCTGAGGATCACGTTGCCGCCCTGCGGGGTGTGCGCCAGCGCGTTGTCCAGCAGGTTGCTGAGCAATTCGTTGAGCAGCGTCGGTTCACCCTGGATCCACACCGGCCCGGCGCTTTCCAGCGCCAGCGAGGCTCCCCGCGCATAGGCCAGCGGCGCCAGCGCCAGGCCCAGTTCCCGGGCCAGGGCGGTCAGGTCGATACGCTCGGCGCCGCCCTCGGCGATGGCCTGGGCGCCGCTTTCGATGCGCGCCAGGGAGAGCAACTGGTTGGCCAGATGGATCAGGCGGTCGGTGTTCTTCGCCGTGGTCTCCAGGGTCGAACGCCAGGCTTCCGGCTCCTGCTCGCGCAGGCCCAGTTCCAGGCGCGCCTTGAGCGCCGCCAGCGGGGTGCGCAACTCGTGGGCGGCATCGGCGATGAACTGCGACTGCCGCTCGAACAGGCTGCGCAGGCGCTGGGTGAAGTGGTTCAGCGACTCCACCAGCGGCCGCAATTCATGCTGGACCTCGAGCATCGGCAACGGCCGCAGGTCGTCCGGCTGGCGCTCTTCCACCTCGCGGCGCAGGCGATCCAGCGGACGCAGCGCGGCGCTCACCGCCAGCCACACCAGCACCAGCGCGCCGACGCCGAGGACGCCCAGGCGCAACAGGGTATCGGTCATCAGGCTGCGCGCCATGCGCTCGCGGGCGCCTTCGGTCTCGGCCACGCGGATCTCCGCCATGCCGCTCATGCTCGGTTCGCTGACCGGCTGCAGCAGGCTCACCACGCGTACGTCGACGCCCTGGTAGACGCCGTCGTAGAACTTCGCCAAGGCCGGGTAGTCGTCGGTGCGCAGGGTCTCGGCGGGTGCTGCCGGAAGATTCTCGTAGCCGGAGATCATCCGACCATGGATGTCGTTGACCTGGTAGAAGATCCGCCCGGCGCTGTCGTAGGCGAAGGTATCCAGCGCCACGTAGGGGACGTCGGCGCGCAGGGTGCCGTCCTTCTCGTAGAGCCCGTCGGCGATCGCCCGCGCCGAGGCCAGCAAGGTCCGGTCGTAGGCGGTGTCGGCCACCTCGCGGCCGTTCCAGTAGGCGCTCAGGCCGCTCGCCAGGAGCACCAGCAGCAGGAGCAGGGCCAGCCACAGCAGCAGCCGTCCGCGCAGACTGCCGGCATCAGTCACCCTGCGCCTCCAGCAGGTAGCCGAGGCCGCGGAAGGTGACGATGCGCACGGCGCCGCCTTCCAGCTTCTTGCGCAGGCGGTGGACGTAGATCTCGATGGCGTCGGCGCTGGCCTCCTCGTCCAGGCCGAAGACCTGGGCGGCCAGTTGCTCCTTGCTCATCACCCGCCCCGGACGGGCGATCATCGCTTCCAGCACCGCCTGTTCCCGCGAGGTCAGGGTCAGCGGCTGCTCGTCGAGGCTGAAGCGCCGGGTGCCGAGGTCGTAGACCAGGGCGCCGCAGCGCTGCAACTGTTCGCCGCCGAGCACGCTGCGGCGCAGCAGGGCCTTGACCCGCGCCTCCAGCTCGGACAGTTCGAAAGGCTTTGCCAGGTAGTCGTCGGCGCCGAGATTGAGGCCGTGCACCCGGTCCTTCACCTCGCCGCGCGCAGTCAGCATCAGCACCGGCAGGGTCTTGCCGCGCCCGCGCAGGCGCGCCAGCACCTCGAAGCCGTCCATCCGCGGCAGGCCGACGTCGAGGATCGCCAGGGCGTACTCCTCGCTGGCCAGGGCCAGGTCGGCGGCCACCCCGTCCTGCAGCAGGTCTACCGTCCAGCCAGCGCCCTTGAGCGCCTGGACCACGCTTTCGGCGAGCTGCGGATGATCTTCCACCAGAAGGATGCGCATGGACGGTTCTCCACCACCGGATGAGGGCACAAGAGGCGAAGTGTACCGGGGAAAACCCTCCGGTAAATGGCTTCTCTGCCACCGGGGATTGCTGAAAGCCTGGCGAAAGCTTGGCGTCTTAGGATCAGTCGATGGACGGCGCAGATCGTCCGCCAAAACGCCCTGCAGCGTGGTGCTCGGCGTACAAGAACAAGAATCGGAGACCACTGCATGTCGACTTCCCTGCCGCAGGCCGCAAGGTCTGTACGTTTGTCCCGCAGCACCACCCTGACCACCACCGCCGTCGTGCTCGCCGGCATCGCGCCCCTGGGCAACGCCGCCGGCTTCCTCGAAGACAGCAAGGCCAGCCTGGAAACCCGCAACTTCTACATGAACCGCGACTTCCGCGACGGCCCCGGCCAGTCCAAGCGCGAGGAGTGGGCGCAAGGCTTCATCCTCAACCTGCAGTCCGGCTACACCCAGGGCACCGTCGGCTTCGGCCTCGACGCCATGGGCATGCTCGGCGTCAAGCTCGACTCCGGCCGCGGCCGCAGCGGTACCGGACTGCTGCCGAAGGATTCCGACGGCCGCGCGCCGGACACCTACTCGAAACTGGGCCTGACCGCCAAGGTCAAGGTCTCGCAGAGCGAGCTGAAGGTCGGCACGCTGATTCCGAAGCTGCCATCGGTACAACCGAACAACGGGCGGATCTTCCCGCAGATATTCGAAGGCGCGCTGCTCACCTCGAAGGAGATCAAGGACCTCGGCTTCACCGCCGGGCGCCTGGAAAAGACCAAGATCCGCGACTCCAGCGACTCCGAGGACCTCGCGCTGAACGACAAGAACGGCCGCTTCGCCGGGGTCAGCGCCGATCACTTCGACCTCGGTGGACTGGACTACAAGCTCACCGACCAACTCACCGCCAGCTATCACTACAGCAACCTGCAGGACGTCTACCGCCAGCACTTCGTCGGCCTGCTGCACAGCTGGCCGATCGGTCCCGGCGAACTGACCAGCGACCTGCGCTTCGCCCGCAGCACCGACAGCGGCTCGGCCAAGGCCGGCGGCATCGACAACAAGTCGCTCAACGGCATGTTCACCTACAGCCTTGGCAACCATGCCTTCGGCGCGGCCTGGCAGCGAATGAACGGCGACGACGCCTTCCCCTACCTGGAAGGCAGCAACCCTTACCTGGTCAATTTCGTCCAGGTCAACGACTTCGCCGGCCCCAAGGAGCGTTCCTGGCAACTGCGCTACGGCTACGACTTCGTCGGCCTCGGCATTCCCGGCCTGACCTTCATGACCCGCTACGTCAAGGGCGACAATGTCGAACTCGCCGGGCAGAGCGGCGAAGGCCGCGAATGGGAACGCAACACCGAACTGCAGTACGTGTTCCAGAGCGGCGCGCTGAAGAACCTCGGAATCCGCTGGCGCAACGCGACCTTCCGTTCCAATTTCACCCGCGACATCGATGAGAACCGCCTGATCGTCAGCTATACCCTGCCGATCTGGTAAGCCAGAACAAGAACTCCACAGGAGCACCGATGATGATGAAACTGTCTTTTCGTCCCCTCGCCTTGGTTGCCGCCGGCCTGCTACTGGCCGGCGCCGCCGTGGCCGAACCCAAGCGTCCCGAATGCATCGCCCCGGCGTCCCCCGGCGGCGGTTTCGACCTCACCTGCAAGCTGGCGCAGAGCGCCCTGGTCGAGGCCAAGCTGCTGAGCAAGCCGATGCGCGTCACCTACATGCCCGGCGGCGTCGGCGCGGTCGCCTATAACGCGGTGGTCGCCCAACGCCCGGGCGACGCCGGCACCATCACCGCCTTCTCCAGCGGCTCGCTGCTGAACCTGGCCCAGGGCAAGTTCGGCCGCTTCGACGAGAACGCGGTGAAATGGCTGGCCGCCATCGGCACCAGCTACGGCGCCATCGCGGTGCGCACCGACTCGCCCTACAAGAACCTCGACGACCTGGTGAAGGCGCTCAAGGCCGACCCGAGCAAGGTGGTGATCGGCTCCGGCGGCACCGTCGGCAGCCAGGACTGGATGCAGACCGCGCTGATCGCCAAGGCCGCCGGGATCAATCCGCGCGACCTGCGCTACGTGGCCCTGGAAGGCGGCGGCGAGATCGCCACCGCGCTGCTCGGCGGGCACATCCAGGTCGGCAGCACCGACATTTCCGACTCCATGCCGCACATCCTCAGCGGCGACATGCGCCTGCTCGCGGTGTTCTCCGAAGAACGCCTGCCGGAGGCGGCGATGGCCAACATCCCCACCGCCAAGGAACAGGGCTACGACATCGTCTGGCCGGTGGTTCGCGGGTTCTACCTCGGGCCGAAGGTCAGCGACGAAGACTACGCCTGGTGGAAGAGCGCCTTCGACCAACTGCTGGCCTCCGAGGACTTCGCCAAGCTGCGCGACCAGCGCGAGCTGTTCCCCTTCGCCATGACCGGCGAGGAACTCGACGGCTACGTGAAGCAGCAGGTCCAGCAGTACAAGCAACTGGCCAAGGACTTCGGCCTGATCCAGTAAGCCAGCCCGCGCGCGGCCGGGCCCCGGCCGCGCCACGAGGATAGTCCCATGACCCGTTCCAACCTGTACCAGCGCCTGTTCGCCGGGCTCTGGCTGCTCGCCTGCGTCGGCCTGGCGGTCGCCGGCTGGCGTTACCAGGCGCCGTTTTCCTACGAACCGGTCGGCCCGCGCGCCTACCCGCTGCTCTGCCTGGCGCTGATGGGCGCCGGCCTGGCCTGGTTGATCGTGCGGCCGACGCCGATCCGCCACGCCGAGGACGAACAGCCGCTGAGCGGCGCCGTGCTGCTCAAGGTGCTCGCCTGCATCGCCCTGCTGCTGGTGTTCGCCGGTCTGTTCGAAGCGCTCGGTTTCATCCTCAGCGCCGCCCTGGTCGGCTCCTGCATGGCCATTCTCTACGGCGCCCGGCCACTGCCCGCGGTGATCACCGCCAGCCTGCTCGGGATCGGCCTCTACTGGCTGTTCGACCGCGCCCTGGACGTCCCGCTGCCGCTGGGCGTTCTCGACTTCCTGCCGCTGTGAGGACTTCGCGATGGAAACCTTGAACTACCTCGGCCAGGGCTTCGGCGTCGCGATGACCCCGACCAACCTGATCACCGCGCTGATCGGCACCCTGATCGGCACTATCGTCGGCCTGCTGCCGGGCCTCGGCCCGATCAACGGCGTGGCGCTGCTGATCCCGGTGGCCTTCGCCCTGGGCCTGCCGCCGGAAACCGCGCTGATCCTGCTCGCCGCCGTGTACCTGGGCTGCGAGTACGGCGGGCGGATCAGCTCGATCCTGCTCAACATCCCCGGCGAAGCCTCGACCGTGATGACCACCCTCGACGGCTACCCGATGGCACGCAAGGGCCTGGCCGGCGTGGCCCTGTCGCTGTCGGCCTGGAGTTCCTTCATCGGCGCCTTCATCGCCACCTGCGGGATGGTCCTGTTCGCCCCGCTGCTGGCCAAGTGGGCGATCGCCTTCGGTCCGGCGGAATACTTCGTACTGATGGTCTTCGCCATCGTCTGCCTCGGCGGTATGGCCGGCGACAAGCCACTGAAGACGCTGCTGGCGGCGTTGCTCGGGCTGTTCCTGTCCTGCGTCGGGATCGACGCCAACAGCGGCGTGTACCGCTTCACCGGGGACAGCATCCACCTCGCCGACGGCATCCAGTTCGTGGTCCTGGTACTGGGTCTGTTCTCGGTCAGCGAGATTCTCCTGTTGCTGGAAAAGACCCACCACGGCCAGGAAGCGGTCAAGGCCACCGGGCGGATGATGTTCAACTTCAAGGAAGCCGCCAGCGTATTCCTGGTCAACCTGCGCTGCGGCGTGCTCGGCTTCGTCATGGGCGTGCTGCCCGGCGCCGGCGCGACCCTGGCCAGCGCCGTGGCCTACATGACCGAGAAGAAGCTGGCCGGCGCCAAGGGCGAGTTCGGCAAGGGCGACATGCGCGGCCTCGCCGCCCCGGAAACCGCCATTGGCGGCGCGGCCTGCGGCGCCATGGTGCCGATGCTGACCCTCGGCGTGCCCGGTTCGGGCACCACCGCGGTGATGATCGGCGCCCTGACCCTGTACAACATCACTCCCGGCCCGCTGCTGTTCCAGCAGCAACCGGACATCGTCTGGGGCCTGATCGCCTCGCTGTTCATCGCCAACGTCATGCTGATCATCCTCAACGTGCCGATGGTCCGTGTGTTCACCCGCATCCTCGCGGTGCCGAACTGGGCCCTGGTGCCGGCCATCGCGATCATCACCGGGATCGGCGTGTACGGCGTGCACGCGACCACCTTCGACCTGTTCCTGATGGTCGGCATCGGCGTGCTCGGCTACATCCTGCGCAAGCTCGACTTCCCGCTCTCGCCGCTGCTGCTGGGCTTCATCCTCGGCGGGCTGATGGAACAGAACCTGCGCCGCGCGCTGTCGATCTCCAACGGCGAACTGGGCATCCTCTGGTCGAGCCCGATCAGCCTGGTGACCTGGGCCCTGGTGGTGGTGATGCTGCTGTTGCCGCTGGTCCGCGCCTGGCGCCGCCGCGCGGCCCGTCGCACGACAGGGCTGGCCGATGCCTGAGCGCGTCACCTGGAGGCTGTACTGGGCGACGCCGTTGGTCGGCGCCCTCGGCGGCTGGCTGGCAAGCCTGGTCGGCTGGCCGCTGCCGTGGATGATCGGCTCGCTGCTGGCGGTGATGCTGGTGCGCTGCCTGGCCGACCTGCCGCTGGCCGAAGTGCCGGGGGCACGCAAGTGCGGGCAATGGATCGTCGGCATCGGCATCGGCCTGCACTTCACCCCGGCAGTGATCGAGCAAGTGCTGGCGCACAGCGCGATCATCGTTTTCGGCGCCGTGGCCACCACGCTTTCCAGCGTACTGGCGATCGCCTTCATGCGCCGCAGCGGCGAGGACCGCGCCACCGCGTTCTTCGCCAGCATGCCCGGCGGCGCCAGCGAGATGGTCAACCTCGGGCAGCGCCACGGCGCGGTGCTCAGCCGCGTCGCCGCAGCGCAGAGCCTGCGCCTGTTGCTGGTGGTGCTGCTGGTGCCGGCGGCGTTCCAGTACCTGCTCGGCGGCGGCCAGCCGGGCCCGCACCAGGCCGCGCCGGTGGACTGGCGCTGGCTGGCCCTGCTGTTCCCGGCCGGGGCGCTGGTCGCGCTGGGCTGGCAGAAGTTGCGCCAACCCAATCCCTGGCTACTCGGCCCGCTGCTGCTGGCGGCCAGCGTCAGCCTCGGCTTCGACCTGCATATCGGCCTGCCGGCCGGTTCCAGCGGCGTTGGCCAATGGCTGATCGGCAGCGCCCTGGGTTGCCATTTCAACCGCAGTTTCTTTCGCAGCGCTCCGGCCTTCGTCAGTCGCACCCTGGTCTGCACGCTGTGGATGATGTTCGCCGCGGCGCTCGCCGCCGAGTTGCTCGGCTGGCTGACCACCCTCGACCACCAGTCGCTGATGCTCGGCATGATGCCCGGCGGCATCGCCGAGCTGAGCCTGACCGCCGAAGCCTTGCAGCTCTCGGTGCCGCTGGTCACCGCCCTGCAGGTGCTGCGGCTATTGCTGGTGCTGTTCCTCGCCGAGCCGTGCTTCCGCTACTGGAGGAAGCGCGCCGGCTGATCGAGCCACGCCGCCACACTGGATGTGTGGCGTTTTCCAGCCCGCCTCGTGCGGGCTTTTTTATTCCGCGCGCGGCCAGAGGGCACACAGCGGCGCCCGCCATGTGATAGAGCTGGGCGACAGTGGTCAGAGGTCCGGCAGCGACCAGTCGATAGGCGTCTTGCCGTTCTGCTCGAGGAACTTGTTGGTGCGGCTGAAGTGACCGTTGCCGAGGAAACCGCGGTAGGCCGACAACGGCGACGGGTGCGCCGACTTGAGGATCAGGTGGCGCTGCGGGTCGATCAGCTTCTGCTTGCTCTGCGCGTGGCTGCCCCAGAGCAGGAACACCAGGCGCTCGCAACGCTCGTTGACCACCTCGATGACGCGGTCGGTGAACGGCTGCCAGCCGGCATTGGCGTGGGAGCCGGCCTTGGCCTGCTCGACGGTCAGCGAGGTGTTGAGCAACAGCACGCCCTGCTCCGCCCAACGCTGCAGGTAGCCGTTGTTGGGAATCGGGATGTTCAGGTCGCGGTTGAGTTCCTTGTAGATGTTCTGCAAGGACGGCGGCGTCGGCACGCCGGGCTGCACCGAGAAGCACAGGCCGTGGGCCTGGCCCGGCCCGTGGTAGGGATCCTGGCCGATGATCACCACCTTGACGTTCTCCAGCGGCGTGGTGTTCAGCGCGTTGAAGATCAACGGCCCGGGCGGGAAGATCGCCTTGCCGGCGGCTTTCTCCTGGCGCAGGAACTCGCCCAGTTGCTTCATGTAGGGCTTGTCGAATTCCTCGCGCAGCGCTTCCTTCCAGCTCGCCTCGAGCTTGATGCGGTCGTCGTTATCGGTCATGGAACCCCCTGTCTCGGTACTGAAAAAGTCGTCCGGCCTTTTTCAGAAGGTCGCCGACAGCCTGTGGCCGCGGAACCGTAGAAAAGCGCGCCGCGCTTGTCAATCTCGGGACAGGCGGGCCTCTTCCAGCGGATACTTCACGCGCACCCGGTTGCGGTACAGGCACTCGCTGGCCTGCAGGGTGCCGGCCTGGCCCTTTTCCCGGATGTCGCGCCAGATCTCGTTGAGCCTCAGCACTGCCTCGCCGTCGCGGACAAAACGCTGGGCCCTCTCGTAGACGTGGTAGCGCACAGGGCGCGGCGCGCTGCACAGCAGTTCGCCTTCCAGTTGGTGGGCGGCGATATGGAAGCGCAACTGGAAGGTATCCGCCGTCGGATTGTGCAGCACCAGGTCGATGAAGTTGTAGAAGATCGCCGCGCCCGAGCCGAACGGCAGGATCCGTCCCTCGTCGGGAAACGGGTCGAAGCTGTGGTTGGCCCGCTCCACCACGCGCAGCGGCGAATGCAGGGCCATCCAGTGGATCAGGTTGCTCAGTTGGCAGATGCCGCCGCCGATTCCGCTGCGCGCCTCGCCGAAGGACAGCTCCATGCCTTCGACGAAGCCACGCCGGGCGCAGGGCCGACCGACCAGCCGGCAGAACGAGAAGTACTCGCCGGGGCCAATGCGCACGCCGTTCATGCAGTCCACCGCCAGGCGCAGGTTGACCACCTTGTTGCGTTGCAGGGCGAGGTCGCTGTCGCCGAGGCGGCGGATCAACTTCGAGGTGTGCTTGATGTAGCGGTACGGCAGGCGCTCGTCGACCGATGGCAGCCGCACGTAGCGACGGCCGCCAAGACGCCAGCGGCAGTGCCGCCAGAGACGTCGTTGCCAGACCCGCAGCCAGTAGAGCCAGGGGTGGTAGAGCGATAGGCGTTTGCGCATCGACGATCCTTGTCGGTCTCGGCCCACGGGCCGGAGGCAGCATTATGCCCGGAGCACTAGCCCTGGTGCAGCGCCCGGTAGTGACTGGGCGCCATGCCCACCACCTTGCGGAACAGCCGCGAGAAGTAATAGGGATCGGCGTAGCCGAGCTGCTCGGCGATCTGCCGCACCTCCAGCGCGCCCTCGTCGAGCAGGCGGCAGGCGTGGGCCATCTTCATCTGGATGAAGTCCTGGATCGGCGCCTGGCCGGTCAGGGCGCGGTAGGTCTTGGCGAAATGGAAGCGCGACAGCTTGAACTGCGCCGCCAGCTCGTCGAGGTTGAGGCTGTCGTGCAGGTGCGCGCGCATCAGCGCCTGCACTGCGTCGATGTCCAGCACCCGCCCGGATTTCAGGCTGGCCCGCGCCGGACGCACCGCCAGCGAGGTGAGCAGGCCCTGCAACAGGTGCGCGGCATGGATGAAGTGCGGCAGGCTGAGGCCCTGGCGACGCAGCGCCAGCAGCGCGTCGAACTCCGCCAGCAGGCGCGGCTGCATGCCCAGGCGCAGGCGCGGAGCGCTGCCCAGCGGGCGCAGGAAGTCCTCCGCCAGGAGGCCTTCGAAATGTACCCAGTAGATGCTCCAGGGCCGCTGCGGGTCGGCGCCGTAGGCGTGTTCCAGGCCCTTGGGCAGGACCAGCAGGTCGCCGCCGCCGACCTCGACGCGCTCGTCGGCGCACTCCAGCCAGCCGCGTCCGGCACGGCAGTAGATCAACAGATGGTCGTCCGGCGCGCGCCGCTGCATGTGGTGGCCATGCGCCTCCGGGTAGTAACCGAGGGCCAGTGGGTAGCAGGCCTGGCCGAGCGGATGGCGGGCCAGGGCGCGACGCAGGCGGGGCGGCGTGATGAAACGCACCCCCTGGTTGGGCAGGGGCCAGGCGGAGGTCTGTACGGAACGCTTCACGGCGACGCGACTCGGCAGTCTGAATCCCAAGATCGTCCATCCCTTGCGCAAGATCGTCAATCCACAGGCGGCTTGCGGCCGGCTATAACGACTCAAAACAACATCCCGGTCCACCGGGAAGCGGAGGCGACGATGGCCAAGGCAATCCCCCAGCTGATCGACGGAGAATGGCGCGGCAGCCGTTCCCGCGAACTGATCGAAGTCACCGATCCGGCGACCCAGGACGTCCTCGCGCTGGCGCCGAAGGCCACCGCCGACGAGATCGAGCAGGCCATCGCCAGCGCCCAGCGCGCCTTCGAGACCTGGCGCGAAGTCCCGGCTCCCGAGCGAGCGCGGTTGATGCTGCGCTACCAGCACCTGCTCAAGGAACACCACGACGAACTCGGCGAACTGCTGGCCCGGGAGACCGGCAAGAACCTCGCCGATGCCAAGGGCGACGTGTGGCGCGGCATCGAGGTGGTCGAACACGCCGCCAACGTGGCCAGCCTGATGATGGGCGAGACGGTGGAAAACGTCGCCCGCGAGATCGACACCGCCAGTTGGATCCAGCCCCTCGGCGTGTGCGCCGGGATCACCCCGTTCAATTTCCCGGCGATGATCCCGCTGTGGATGTTCCCGCTGGCCATCGCCTGCGGCAACACCTTCGTCCTCAAGCCCTCCGAACAGGATCCGCTGACACCCAATCGCCTCGCCGAGCTGTTCCTCGAGGCCGGCGCGCCGAAGGGCGTGCTGCAGGTGATCCATGGCGGCCGCGAGCAGGTCGATGCCCTCCTCACCCACCCGGACATCCGGGCGATTTCCTTCGTCGGCTCGGTCGCCGTCGGCCAGCACGTGTACCGCACCGGCACCGCGCATCTGAAGCGGGTGCAGGCCTTCGCCGGGGCGAAGAACCACATGGTGATCCTCCCCGACGCGAACAAGGCCCAGGTCCTCGGCAACCTGGTCGGCGCCAGCTGCGGCGCCGCCGGCCAGCGCTGCATGGCGATCAGCGCGGCGGTGTTCGTCGGCGCGGCGCGCGAGTGGATTCCCGAGCTGGCCGAGCGGATGGCCGCCCTGCGCCCCGGCCACTGGCAGGACCCGGACGCCGCCTATGGTCCGCTGATCAGCCCGCAGGCGCGCCAGCGCGTGCTGCGCCTGATCGCCGAAGGCAAGGCAGAAGGCGCCGAGTGCCTGCTCGACGGCTCGCAGTGCCAGGTCGAAGGCTATCCCAACGGCAACTGGCTCGGTCCCACCCTGTTCCACGCAGTGACGCCGAAGATGGGCCTGTACCGCGAGGAGATCTTCGGCCCGGTGCTGGCTTGCCTGGAGGTCGATACCCTGGAAGAGGCGATTGCCCTGGTCAACGCCAATCCCTATGGCAACGGCACCAGCCTGTTCACCCGCTCCGGCGGCGCCGCTCGGCGCTACCAGCACGCGGTGCAGGTCGGCCAGGTGGGTATCAACGTGCCGATCCCGGTACCGCTGCCGTTCTTCTCCTTCACCGGCTGGAAGGGTTCCTTCTACGGCGACCTGCACGCCTACGGCAAGCAGGCGGTGCGCTTCTATACCGAGACCAAGACCGTCACCAGCCGCTGGTTCGACGATGAACCGACGACCGACGAATCGTCGGCCGGCCCGAACATGACCATCCATCTCAAGTGACCCGAGGGCCTATGGATTTCGACCTCACCGAAGAACAACGCCTGCTGGTGGAGAGCGCCCGCGCCTTCGCCCACCACGAACTGGCGCCGAAGGCGGCCGACTGGGACCGCGACCATCACTTCCCGGTGGAAGTCATCCGCGCCGCCGCCGAACAGGGCTACCTCGGCCTGTACATCGCCGAGGAAGACGGCGGCCTGGGCCTGTCGCGGCTGTCCACCTCGCTGATCTTCGAGCAACTGGCCGCCGGCTGCGTGGCCACTACCGCCTACATCAGCATCCACAACATGGCCGCCTGGATGCTCGCCTCGTTCGGCGACGCGGCGCTGAAGGAGGCCTGGCTGCCCGGCCTGATCGGCGGCGAGTCGCTCGCTTCCTATTACCTCACCGAGCCCGATGCCGGCTCCGACGCCGCGCGCCTGCGCACCCGCGCCCGCCGCGAGGGCGACGAATACGTGCTGGACGGCAGCAAGTGCTTCATTTCCGGCGCCGGCAGCACCCAGGTGCTGATCGTCATGGCGCGCACCGGCGAGGACGGCGCCAGGGGCATCTCCTGCTTCCTGGTGCCGGCCGACGCGCCCGGCATCCGCTACGGCCGCAACGAGGACAAGATGGGCTGGCGCGCGCAGCCGACCCGCACCATCACCTTCGAAGGCGTGCGCATCCCCGCCGGCAACCGCATCGGCCCGGAGGGCCAGGGCTTCGTCTATGCCATGAAAGGCCTCGACGGCGGCCGCCTGAACATCGCCAGTTGTTCCCTGGGCGCCGCCCAGGCGGCGCTGGAGCAGTCGATGCGCTACGTCGAGGAGCGCGAGCAGTTCGGCAAGCCGCTGGCGACCTTCCAGGCCTTGCAGTTCAAGCTCGCCGACATGCTCACCGAACTCACCGCCAGCCGCCAGATGGTCCGCCTCGGCGCCCATCGGCTGGACCGCGGCGACGCCGAGGCGACCCTGTACTGCGCAATGGCCAAGCGCTTCGCCACCGACCGCTGCTTCGATGTCTGCAACGAGGCCTTGCAACTGCACGGCGGCTACGGCTATCTCAACGATTATCCGCTGGAGCGCTGGGTACGCGACACCCGCGTGCACCAGATCCTCGAAGGCACCAACGAAATCATGCGGGTGATCGTCGCCCGCCGCCTGCTGGAGCAGGGCGGCATGCTCGATCGCCTGCTGTGAACGCCGCGAACCATCGCATCCGATAGTGCCGGGACGCCCCGGCCCATGATCCAGTGAGGGACTTCATGAACACTGCCGTCGAACCCTACAAGGCTTCCTCCTTCGACCTGACCCACAAGCTCACCGTGGAAAAGCACGGGCACACCGCGCTGATCACCATCAACCACCCGCCGGCCAACACCTGGGACCGCGACTCGCTGATCGGCCTGCGCCAACTGATCGAGCACCTCAACCGCGACGACGATATCTACGCCCTGGTAGTGACCGGCCAGGGGCCGAAGTTCTTCTCCGCCGGCGCCGACCTGAACATGTTCGCCGACGGCGACAAGGCCCGCGCTCGCGAGATGGCCCGCCGCTTCGGCGAAGCCTTCGAGGCGCTGCGCGATTTCCGCGGGGTGTCGATCGCGGCGATCAACGGCTACGCCATGGGCGGCGGCCTGGAGTGCGCCCTCGCCTGCGACATCCGCATCGCCGAGCGCCAGGCGCAGATGGCCCTGCCGGAGGCCGCGGTGGGCCTGCTGCCCTGCGCCGGCGGGACCCAGGCGCTGCCCTGGCTGGTGGGCGAAGGCTGGGCCAAGCGGATGATCCTCTGCAACGAGCGGGTGGATGCGGAAACCGCCCTGCGCATCGGCCTGGTCGAACAGGTGGTGGACAGCGGCGAGGCGCGCGGCGCCGCCCTGCTGCTGGCGGCCAAGGTGGCACGCCAGAGCCCGGTGGCGATCCGCACCATCAAGCCGCTGATCCAGGGTGCCCGCGAACGCGCGCCGAACACCTGGCTGCCGGAGGAGCGCGAGCGCTTCGTCGATCTGTTCGACGCCCAGGACACCCGCGAAGGGGTCAACGCCTTCCTCGAGAAGCGCGATCCCAAGTGGCGCAACTGCTGAGCCTTCCCATCGAACCCGGCGGGCTGCGCCACAGCCCGCCCGAGCCGAGAGCCCCGACATGAACGTGCTTTTCGAAGAACGCCCGAGCCTGCATGGCTTCCGCATCGGCATTGCCACCCTGGATGCGGAAAAGAGCCTGAACGCCCTGTCCCTGCCGATGATCGAGGCCCTGGCGGCGAAACTCGACGCCTGGGCCGAGGACGCCGGCATCGCCTGCGTGCTGTTGCGCGGCAACGGCGCCAAGGCCTTTTGCGCCGGCGGCGACGTGCGCAAGCTGGTGGACGCCTGCCGTGAGCAACCCGGCGAGGTACCGGCCCTGGCGCGACGCTTCTTCGCCGATGAATACCGCCTCGACTACCGCATCCACACCTACCCGAAACCCTTCATCTGCTGGGCCCACGGCTATGTAATGGGCGGCGGCATGGGGCTGATGCAGGGTGCCGGGATTCGCATCGTCACCCCGTCCAGCCGCCTGGCGATGCCGGAGATCGGCATCGGCCTGTACCCGGACGTCGGCGCCAGCTGGTTCCTCGCCCGCCTGCCCGGCAGGCTCGGCCTGTTCCTCGGCCTGAGCGCGGCGCAGATGAACGCCCGCGACGCTCTCGACCTCGACCTGGCCGACCGCTTCCTTCTCGACGACCAGCAGGACGCCCTGCTTGCCGGCCTGGTGCAGATGAACTGGAACGAGTCGCCCCAGGTGCAACTTCACAGCCTGCTTCGCGCCCTCGAACACGAGGCCCGCGGCGAACTGCCGGAGGCCCAGTTGCTCCCGCGCCGGCCGCGCCTGGACGCACTGCTCGACCAGCCGGACCTGGCGAGCGCCTGGCAGGCGCTGGTGGCGCTGCGCGACGACGCCGACCCGCTGCTTGCGCGTGGCGCGAAGACCCTGGCCGAGGGCTGCCCGATGACCGCGCATCTGGTCTGGCAGCAGATCGAGCGTGCGCGCTACCTGTCGCTGGCCGAGGTGTTCCGCCTGGAATACGCCATGAGCCTGAACTGCACGCGCCATCCGGACTTCGCCGAGGGGGTACGCGCAAGGCTGATCGATCGCGACAACGCACCGAACTGGCATTGGCCGCAGGTGGAATCGATCCCGCAGGCGGTGATCGAGGCGCACTTCGAGCCGACCTGGGAGGGCGAGCATCCGCTGGCGGGGCTCTGATCCGCCGCGCCGCCCTCTGCCGAAGGAGGGCGCGGGCCCGCCACGTCCATAGCGTCTAAGCTGTTTCACAGCATCCCCAAGAGGCCTCGCGGCCACCATAGGAGGAGCTCCATGAAACAGATCGCCTTCATCGGCCTCGGCCACATGGGCGCGCCGATGGCCACCAACCTGCTCAAGGCCGGCTACCTGCTGAACGTCTTCGACCTGGTGCAGAGCGCCGTCGACGGCCTGGTCGCCGCCGGCGCCAGCGCCGCCCGCAGCGCCCGCGACGCGGTGCAGGGCGCCGACGTGGTCATCAGCATGCTGCCGGCCAGCCAGCACGTCGAAGGCCTGTACCTCGACGACGATGGCTTGCTCGCGCACATCGCCCCCGGCACCCTGGTGCTGGAATGCTCGACCATCGCCCCGACCTCGGCGCGCAAGGTCCACGCCGCCGCCCGCGAGCGCGGCCTGGCGATGCTCGACGCGCCGGTGTCCGGCGGCACTGCCGGCGCGGCAGCCGGCACCCTGACCTTCATGGTCGGCGGCGACGCCGAAGCCCTGGAGAAGGCCCGGCCGCTGTTCGAGGCCATGGGTCGCAACATCTTCCATGCCGGCCCCGACGGCGCCGGCCAGGTCGCCAAGGTGTGCAACAACCAACTCCTCGCGGTGCTGATGATCGGTACCGCAGAAGCCATGGCCCTGGGCGTGGCCAACGGCCTCGAGGCGAAGGTGCTGGCCGAGATCATGCGCCGCAGCTCCGGCGGCAACTGGGCGCTGGAAGTCTACAACCCCTGGCCGGGGGTGATGGAGAACGCTCCGGCGTCGCGCGACTACAGCGGCGGCTTCATGGCCCAGTTGATGGCCAAGGACCTCGGCCTGGCCCAGGAAGCCGCCCAGGCCAGCGCCAGCAGCACGCCGATGGGCAGCCTGGCGCTGAGCCTGTACCGCCTGTTGCTGAAGCAGGGCTATGCGGAGCGGGACTTTTCCGTGGTGCAGAAATTGTTCGATCCGACACAAGGCCAATAGACAGGCAGGCGGGTCCGCGCCCAGGCTGGTCGATTCGACGATGCGAGGAGCCCGCCTTGAACGCCCTGCTGCTGCGTTACCGTTTCCGCCTGCTGTTCTTTTCCACCGTGCTGTTCACGGCGATCCTCGGCCTGCCGTCGAGCACCAAGCCACGGGTGCTCGGCAGCCTCCTGCTGCTGGTGCTGGCCGGGATGAACACCTTGCGCAGACGCAGCCCGCTGGTCTACCTGACGGCCTTCTTCGGCCTGTTCAGCCTGGCCCTGTACACCACTGCGGACTTCAGCAGTCCCTACTCCAGCCTGCCGCCCGGCCTGCTGCGCGGGCTGAGCCTGATCCTGCTGTACCTGACCCTGTTCGCCGCGCTGTTCCGCCGCGTCACCCAGGAGCGCCCGGTGACCCACGAGCTGCTCTACGGACTCTGCGCGCTCTACCTGCAGATGGCGCTGGCCTTCGCTCTCGCCTACTACATGGTCGAACAGATGCAGCCTGCCAGCTTCATCGCCAGCCATGGCGCACTCGGCCTGGATACCTTCGTCTACTACAGCCTGGTGACCCTGACCACCGTGGGCTACGGCGACATCCAGGCGATCAACCCGCTGGCGCGCCTGCTGGCCGGCAGCGAAGGAGTGATCGGGGTCCTGTTCATCGCCCTCGCCGTGGCCCGCAGCCTGACCCTGATGAGCGACAGCGAGGAGGTCTGATTATTAAGCTGGGCTAACGAGTGCATCCCCCTCGCAGCGGTTTATCCCGGCGAGCGCAGGGCGGATGATGCTGATCGACGCCGCTCTGCGGCATTTCTCGAACGGAAGGTGTAGCATGAAAATCGCCCTGATCGGCGCCACCGGCCACGTCGGCCACTATTTCCTCAACGAAGCCCTGCAACGCGGCCACGCGGTAACCGCCCTGGTCCGCGACCCGAGCAAGCTGGCGGCGCGCGACGGCCTCGGCGTAGTGCAGGCGGACGTCAGCGACCCGGCCCAGGTGGCCAGCGCCGTGGCAGGCCACGAGGTGGTCATCAGCGCTTTCAACGGCGGCTGGGGCAGCGCCGACCTCCGCGCCCGCCACGCCGCCGGCAGCCAGGCCATTCTCGACGGCGTGAAACGCTCCGGCGTGCCGCGCCTGCTGGTTCTCGGCGGCGCCGGGAGCCTGGAGATCGCCCCCGGCCAGCGCCTGGTGGACAGCCCGGAATTCCCCGAGCAGTGGAAGCAGGGCGCCCTCGGCGCCGCCGACGCCCTCGACCAACTGCGCGGCGAGCAACGACTGGACTGGGTGTTCCTCAGCCCTGCGATGCTCCTCGAACCCGGCCAGCGCAGCGGCAAGTTCCGCCTCGGCGGCGACCAGGTCCTGTTCGACGCCAAGGGCGAGAGCCGGATTTCCCTGGAAGACCTGGCGGTAGCCATGCTCGACGAGGCCGAGCAGCCCCGTCATCATCGCCAGCGCTTCACCGTGGCCTACTGAAAAGACCAGGCGCCCCTCTCGGGCGCCTTCGTCGTCAGCCTTCGGACTTCGCCGCCGGCGTGACGATATCGAACCAGAAGTCGAAGTCGCCGAGCATGCCGAACAGTTGCCCCAGCAACAGCGGATTGCCGGAACTCTTCAGTTTGCCCTCGAAGACCAGGCGTACCGCCGATACCTCCTTGAGCAGCAGCCGGTTGAGATCGGCGCGGTCGATGCTCACGGTCTGCCCGGCGTCCTCGCTCTGCACGCCGCGCAGGTTGTTCAGGTGCGAGTTCTTCAGTTCCAGCAGGTAGTTCTCGCCTATGTCCGGCAGGCGCAGGTTGATGCTCAGCGCCTTGCCCTCCGCAGCGCCGGCGTCCAGGCGCACGCCGAGATAGTCGAACAGCAGGCCGGTGTCCATCGCCGCCAGGGCATCGGCGCTGCCGGCCTTCATCGTCGGCTGGTCGCGCGGTACGCCGTGGCGCAGTTCGTAGGCGGCGCTGAGGTAGCTGTTGCGCCAGCCGGCGTTCTCCGCCTGGTAGCCGAGCTGCTCCAGGGCGTCGGCCTGCAGCTCGCGCGCGGCCCGGTTATCCGGCTCGGCGAAGACCAGCCTGTTGACCACCTCGACCACCCAGCGGTACTCGCCCCTGGCGTACGACGCCCGCGCTTGCTCCAGCAGGCGCTCGGCGCCGCCCATGTATTCCACGTAGCGGCCCGCCGAGTCCTCCGGGCTGAGCGGGTCGAGGGTCGCCGGGTTGCCGTCGTAGTAGCCCAGGTAGCGGTTCAGCACGGCCCGTGCGTTATGGCTGACCGAGCCGTGGTAGCCGCGGTCGTACCATTCCTGGTCGAGGCTGGGCGGCAGGCGCAGGCGGTTGTGCACCTGGCCGATGGTCACGCCCTGGTTGGCCAGGTGCAGGGTCTGGTCGTGCAGGTAGCCGTACAGGTCGCGCTGCTTCTCCAGCACCTCGACGATCTCCGCGTTGCCCCAGCGCGGCCAGTTGTGCACCGCGAACATCACCTCGGCCTGCCTGCCGAAACGATGCAGCGCCTGGTTGATGTACTTGCTCCAGCCCAGCGCATCACGTACCTCGGCGCCGCGCAGGGTGTACAGGTTGTGCAGGGTACCGACCACGTTCTCGGCCATCAGCAGGGCCTTCTGCCGCGGCAGCCAGATGTTCATCTCCGCCGGCGACTCGGTGCCCGGCGTGTTCTGGAAGGTGAACGGCACGCCGTCCAGCACCAGGTCCTCGCCCTCGCCTTCGATCAGGCGGGTCGGCGCCAGCAGGCTCAGCGGTCCGCGCGCCAATCCCTTGCCGATGGCCATGTCGACCTGCCCCTGCGGCCCCTTGGGCAGTTGCGTGCCGTACTGGTAGGTGGCGCGGCGCATCATGGCGTTGCCGGCCAGGACGTTCTCCTTGATCGCCGCCTCCATGAAGCCGGCCGGAGCGATGATCTGCACCGCGCCGCTGGCGACCTGCTGCGGCTCGACCAGACCGCGCACGCCTCCAAAGTGATCGGCGTGGGCGTGGCTGTAGATCACCGTACGGATCGGCCTCTCGCCCAGCTCGCGGCTGACCAGCTCGTAGGCCGCCCTGGCGGTGGCCGGGGTGGTCAGGGTGTCGACCACGATCCAGCCGCTGTCGCCGCGGATGAAGGTGATGTTGGCCAGGTCGAAGCCGCGCACCTGGTAGATACCCTCGGCAACCTCGAACAGGCCGTACTTGAGATTGAGCAGGGCCTGGCGTTGCAGGCTGGGATTGATGCTGTCCCGGGGCTTGCCGTCGAGGAGGAAGTCGTAGCCGCCGAGCTGCCAGGCGACGCTGCCGTCGGGGTTGCGGATGAGCACCCGCTCCGGGCGCCGGATCAGGCCGCGTTCGGCGCGCTCGAAGTCGGCACGGTCGGCGAACGGCAATTCCGCTTCGACCCGCCGCTGGGCCTCGACGGTGAAGGCGCTGGGCGGCTTGGACGCGGAGGGTTCGGCGGCGCCGGCGAGTAGCGGGGCGAGCGCCAGGAGTGCGAGCAGACGGCTCATCGGATGCTCCGTTTTATTGTTGTGAGGTTCGGCTGGCACTATGCCGAGCGGCACGTCAATAATTCCAATGCATTCCAGGTCCACATTCGATGCGGAGTCCGCATGAGCGATCTACGCCAGTTCCGCCACTTCGTCGCCCTCGCCGAGCACGGCCACTATGCCCGCGCCGCCGAAGCGGTGAATCTCAGCCAGCCGGCGCTGTCACGCAGCATCCAGGCGCTGGAGGGACAGTTGGGTTGCACCCTGGTGGAGCGCGGCAGCCGCGGCGTGGCCCTCACGGCCCACGGCCGGCTGGTGCTGGAACACGCTCGGCGCCTGCTGGCCGGGCATCGCGCACTGCACAACGCGGTAAGCCAACTGGGCAATCTCGACAGCGGCGAGCTACGCCTGGGCGGCGGTCCCTTCCCCGCCGCACGGCTGTTGCCCGAGGCACTGGCCGGTTTCTCCAGCGCCCACCCACGCGTGCGCGTCGTACTGCTCATCGAAGACTGGCAGACCCTACGCCAGCGCCTGCTGGATGACGCCGTCGAACTCTTCGTCGCCGATATCCGCGAGCTGCAAGGCGATCCGCAGTTGCGCATCCACCCGCTACGCGAGCATCCCGGCGTACTCTTCTGCCGCCCCGGCCATCCGCTGCTGGGTCTGGAGCGGCCGAGCGCCGGGCAATTGGCCGATTACCCGCTGGCCGGCCCGCGTCTGCCCGCGGAAGTCCGCGGCGACCTGGCGCGCCTGCTGCAACGCGACGAACCGCTCGGCATACAGTGCGACGATGTGCTGATGCTCAAGGGCCTGGTCGGCTCCAGCGAGCTGATCAGCCTGGCGCCCTGGGACGTGGTTGCCGCCGACGTCGAGGCCGGCCGCCTGGCGCTGCTGCCCTGGCCCGCCGGCGCCGAGCCCGCCCGCGCCAAGGGCTCCGCCTACGGTCTGGTCAGCCGTGCCGGCCGCAGCCTGTCGCCGGCCGCGGCAGTGTTCGTCGAGCGGGTGCTGGAACAGGACCGGCGCTTCGCCGCCACCTGAGGCTCAGCGCCAGCGAGCGTCGTCGCGGCGCTCCTGCCAGGTACGGTTCCAGTCGCGCCCGCGGTTGTCACGGTCACGGTCGTGATAGCGCTCGTAGCGGTAGTCGGGACGATACCGGTGGTCGTCGCGGTCGTAGACCACGCAGGCCGACAACGGCAGGACGAGGATCAGCAAGGAAAGCAAACGACGCATGGCGCCTCCTGTGCGGCTCCGGCCTCTCCTGCGGATGCCGGAGGAATGCCTGTTCCGGAGCCTGCACATCGGACTGCGCGGCGCGCGGGCGGTGCCCGCGGCGAGGGTAAAGCCTGGGTAAATCAGCCGAGGCTACGCAGGTGCAGGACGCCGAACAGCAGCACCTGGAGGCGCTCCAGCCAAGGTGCCGGGCGCGCCTTGAGACGCCCGTTGAGCAGCAGGATCTCGGCGGCATGGACCAGCACCAGCACGCCGGACAACAGCAGGATCGGTCGATGCAACTCGCCCAGCGGGTAGGCCAGGTTGACCAGCGCGACGAGCCAGAACATCGCCAGGGCGCCCTTGGCGAACGACAGGAAATGACTCATGGGGGAACCTCCTCGTTTCGATGTCGGCAGAGTGTGCCGAGCAAATGCGCCGAGGGGGTCCGCACTTTCGACTGGAAAGCACGACGGCGCCCGCAGGCGCCGTCTTTGCTTGCGCACCTCAGTTGCGCCAGCGAGGCGCCCCGCCCTGCTGGCCCCGGTGCCGCGGACGATCCTGCCCACCGTGTTGCTGCCAGCGTTGCGGAGAATGCCCGCGCCATTGCGGCTGGCCACCGCGCTGCCAGTTGCCCGGATGCCGCTCGCCGCGATGGGCCGGGCGCGATTCGTGGTGGCGCTGCGGGTAGCGATATTGCTCGCGCCGGTAGTCGCGGTGGCCATCGTAGCGGCGTGGCGCCGAGTAGTAGCGTTGGTCGTAGTAGCGCGTCGAGTAGTAGCGCCGTTCGCTACGCCAGCCATCGTCGTAGACGCGATAGCGTGGCACTTCGTAGGCGTAGGGCTGGCCGCGATAGCGGCGCCAGTCGCCGTCATCGTAGTCGTAGTCATACACCGCGCAGCCACCTAGGCTGGCGAGAAGCAGAAGAAGCGGGACTCTCAGGAATGTGCGCCACATGGCAGCCTCCTGCGGCCCCGCCGCCAGCCGGACGACCGGCGACGCTACGAGGCGCGCATACGACGTGAAGACTCGGGAAAAGGGAGCGGGCTCAGCACCAGCCTTTCTTGGCCTGGCCTGGAGGACAATGGGGCGGGCCGCCGCGATGGTAGCCGTAGTAACCCTGGTCGAAGTCCAGTTCGCCGCAGTCGCCCGGCCCCCCGCTGCAACCGCTCCCCAGGAAGGCCGCCGGCAGCAGCCCGATCAATCGCATGACCATCAGCATTCTCCTTCATCGCAGAACGCAGCCGAACCACGCCTGGACAAGATCCCGATGGAGCGGGAAGCCGGTTGCGGCGGTTGCAACCCGGCTGCACTAGAGACCGAAGGGAAAAACGGAAATTCCCTGAATCCGACCAACGACAGGCCCCTCCAGGGCGTGACCGCCGCCGGCGTTTCTCGGTAGAGTGCGCGGATCAAGGACTGTCGGCCCCGCCGGCAAGGCTCAAGGAGCATGCATGCAACCCATCGACCGCGCCCAGGCACAGCAGCGCGCCAACGACATCCTGGTGTTCCAGCGCGAGCTGCAACGCCTCGACCAGGAGCAGGCGTTCCGCCTCGAACCGACCCAGGCCCGGCAACTCGCCGACTATCACCTGGCCCTGCTGGACAGCTACCGCGACCGTTTCGACATCGACCACGACCTGCGCAGCCAGCAACTTTCGCTGGGCATGCGGGTGGCCTCGTTCTTCGGCGCCCTGGCCTTCGCCGCCAGCGTGTTCCTGCTGTTCTATCGCTTCTGGGGCCTGTTCCCTACCGTCGCCCAGGTGGCGATCCTGGTCGGCAGCGCCTTCGTCGCGTTCTTCGCCACACTCTGGGTCCAGGCCAAGGACACCTCTGGCTACTTCAGCAAGCTGGCGGCGATGGTCGCGTTCGCCTGCTTCGTCCTCGACCTGACCATGCTCGGGCAGATATTCAACGTCACCCCCAGCGACCTGGCCCTGGTGCCCTGGGCGCTCTACGCCCTGCTCCTGGCCTACCTGTGCAACGCCCGCCTGCTGCTGGCGGCGGCGATCCTCTGCGTGATGGGTTTCATCGCCGCGCGCGTCGGCACCTGGGGCGGCGGCTACTGGCTGGGCGTAGGCGAGCGACCGGAGAACTTCTTCCCCGCCGCCGCGCTGATCTTCGCCGTGCCGCTGTGCTTCGAGCAGCGCAACTTCAGCGGCTTCGCCGTGATCTACCGGGTGTTCGCCCTGCTCGGCCTGTTCCTGCCGATGCTGGTGCTGGCCAACTGGGGCTCAGGCAGCTACCTGGCGCTGCCGTCGGCGCTCATCGAGGGGCTCTACCAGGTCGCCGGCTTCGTCGCCGCCGCCCTGGTGATCTGGCTCGGCGCGCGACGCAACTGGGCCGACGTGAGCAATACCGGGATCACCTTCTTCGTCATCTTCCTCTACACCAAGTTCTTCGACTGGTGGTGGGAAGCGATGCCGAAGTACCTGTTCTTCCTGGTGCTCGGCCTCAGCGCCTTGCTGATCCTGCTGGTCCTGCGCCGCCTGCGCACGCCCCTGGGCATCGCCGCGAGGACTGACGCATGAATCGCAACCGTCGCAACGCCCTGATCGCCGGCAGCCTCCTGCTGCTGGCGGCGAACCTGGCCGCCCTCGGTGGCGTCGCCTGGAACCGGTCCGGCGAGGCCGAAAGCAAGCTGGTGCTCAGTCAGCGCGAACTCCAGCGCAACTGGTCCTACGGCTTCTGGAGCGAAGAGAACAGTGGCGTCGAACTGCGCCTGGAGCTTCGCTCGCCGAACGGCGAGCCGCCCAATGACCTCGCGCCCCCGCTGCCGCCCGAGCAGATGCGCGCCCTCGGTTTCAGCATCCCGGACGCGCTCGACGAAGAGAGCGTACGGCGCTACCGCCGCCAACAGGAAAAACAGGTGCTACTGGTCCTGGAGCTCGACGGCCCGGCCTATCGCCGCGAAGTACGCCTGGCCGAGGAGCGCCTGGCCGAGGCCCGCGCCCGCAGCAAGGCCCTGCCCAAGGACGAAATGCTGTCCAGCCAGATGGAGGCCGCTCGCCACCAACTGAAGCATGAGCAGGGAGAGGCCAGCCGACTGTTCATCGTCGACACCGGCCTCGACCTGGCCGCCCTGCGCCAGCGCTACCCCGAGCGCCAGCGCTACGCCATCGTCAAGGGCCGGGTGCGTCCCTGGTCCGCGGTCGACGAAGGCAGGACGCTGGTCGGCGGCTACATCAGCCGTACCGACCTCGCCGCGATCAACGTGCCACGACAATGGCACGCGGTATTCGCCAAAGTCGACGGACAAAACTACCGGCTAGCGCCGCTGGAACTGCACCTCAGCTTCGGCCAGCGCCTGGAGCCCTGGATCACCAACGCCGTTCGCCGCTGAAACGCCCCGCCTGGCGCACGATGCTTGCATCCGCGCGCCGGGCCCTGCACCCTGGGCACCCGCCAGCCATCCACCGCGCCATGAACAGCGAAATCGATCCAGGCCGCTGCCCGCTGTGCCAGCAATCCAACCGCTGCACCCTGGCCTATCCCGCTAGCGCCACCCAGGCTTGCTGGTGCTTCACCACGGAGATCGATGCGGCCGTGCTGGAGCGGATTCCCGCCGAGCTGCGCCGCCGCGCCTGCCTCTGCCCACGCTGCGCGCAACTGCTGCCGCCCGACGCCGACGACTGATGCGCCTGGACCGCTTCCTCGCCAACCTGCCCGAACTCAGCCGCCGCGACGCGCAGATGCTGATCGCCGGTGGACACTTGCGCGTGGACGGCCAGGTGGTGCGCGACGGCACCCACGAGGTGCGGGTGTTCAGCCGGGTGGAACTGGACGAGCGGCTGCTCCAGGCTGGCAAGCCGGCGCGCTACTACATGCTGCACAAACCGATGGGCTGCGTCAGCGCCACCCGCGACCCGCAACACCCGACCGTCCTCGACCTGTTCCCGGAAGACCTGCGCGACGACCTGCACATTGGCGGTCGTCTCGACTACAACACCACCGGCCTGATGCTGCTGACCAACGACGGCCAGTGGTCGCGCCGCCTGACCCTGCCGGGCAGCCGGCGCGACAAGGTCTACTACGTGGAAACCGAGGCGCCCATCGACCAACGCTACGTGGATGCCTTCGCCGCCGGCCTCCACTTCCGCTTCGAAGACCTGATCACCCTCCCCGCGCAGCTCGAACCGATCGGCCCACGCTGCGCCCGCCTGACCCTGCACGAAGGCCGCTATCACCAGGTCAAGCGCATGTTCGGCCACTTCGACAACAAGGTGCTGCGCCTGCACCGCGAGCGCATGGGCGATATTTGTCTCGACCCGCAGTTGCCGCCGGGTGCCTGGCGCCCCCTGAATGCTGAAGAAATCTGTTCGGTGTGAAACCCCGCCGCCCGCCGCTTGTCCACCGAAAGAGGCCGGACCGCAGGGGTTTGGCCGGCCGTCGCGAGCGACGCTAAGCTGAATGGCGTCTGTCGGAGCGACAGCCTTTCCCGCATGGAGCAAGAGAAAGCGCCGATGAAAAGATCCCTTGCCGTACTGCTGCTGGCCTTCGCCGTCGGCAGCCTCCACGCGGCGCCCGCCAGCCCAGCGAACGCGCCTTTGCCGCCGGCCGACATCAAGGCGCGGCTGAAGAGCATGAAGCCCGGCGAGTACCTCTGGTACCCGGAGGTTTCCCCGCAGGGACCAGTGACCATCGTGGTCAGCCTTACCGAACAGAAGGCCTACATCTACCGCAACGGTATCGCCATCGGGGTCAGCACCCTCAGCTCCGGCAAGAAGGGCCGGGAGACCCCGACCGGAGTGTTCTCGATCCTGCAAAAGAGCGTCGACCACAAGTCCGACCTCTACAATAGCGCGCCCATGCCCTACATGCAGCGCCTTACCTGGGACGGCATCGCCCTGCACGCCGGCAACCTGCCCGGCTATCCCGCCTCCCACGGCTGCATCCGCCTGCCCATGGCGTTCGCCAAGAAGCTCTACGGCATCACCGGATTCAGCTCCACCACGGTAATCATTTCCAACGCCAGCAGCGCGCCGAAGGAAGTCGACCACCCCGGCCTGCTGGCGCCGACGGTAGCGGACGGGCGACCGGTGACGCTGCCGGTAGAGCCCGGAGAGATCGCCTGGAACGACCCCGGCGCGGAGCGCGGTCCGTTGTCGGTGCTGATCAGCCGCGCCGACCAGCGCGCCTATGTCTACCGCGGCGGCCAGCGCATAGGCACCGCACCGGTGCAGTTGCCGGCACGCCCGCAAACCGGCATGGCAGTGTTCTCGCTGCTGGAAAAGCCGACCCTGGACGAAATCGGCGAGACCTCACCGAACCTGCGCTGGTCGGTGGTCCAGGTGAGCAACCCGGGACAGGGCCTGACACCCTCCGAGCAACTGGGCAAGATCCGCATGGACCCGACCTTCGTCCGCGAAATGCTCGGTGCCATGGACGTCGGCAGTACCCTGGTGATCACCGACTGGGCCTCGACCCGGGACACCCACAGCGACTCCGATTTCACAGTGATCGCCACGGAAACACCGAACAATCCGACGAAATCGCTTAAAAAGTAGTCGGCAAGTTGTTCAAAAATCGAGCACAATGCCTCTCATCCGGTAAAAACCACACTGAACCGATGGGAATACTGCTCGTATGCCAACCTTCCTCCGTGCCGCCCTGCGCAGGCTGAGCCTGGCGGGCGCCACCCTTTGCGCACTGGCCAGCGGGCCGGTGTTCGCCATGCCACTTCCCTCCGCCAAGGACCTTCAGAAACTCGCTCCCCAGGCCAGCCTGCCGACCCTCGAACTGGCCCTCACCGCCTATGCCTGCGCGAGTGCGAGCCAGGGTGACGACAACGGCCTGCTGACGGTGATCGACTACTCGCGGCCGTCGCGCGACAAGCGCCTCTGGGTATTCGACCTGAAGGCCCGCAAGCTGCTCTTCGAAGAGTGGGTGACCCACGGCAAGAACAGCGGCGATGACCTTGCCACCTCCTTCTCCAACCGGCCGAACAGCTACCAGTCGTCGATCGGGCTGTTCCAGACCGGCCAGCTCTATACCGGCAAGCACGGCCAGTCGCTGCGCCTGGTTGGCCTGGAGCCGGGTTTCAACGACAAGAGCGAAGAACGCGCCATCGTCATGCACTCCGCCGCCTACGCCGATCCCAGGGTGGTTCCCGGGCTCGGCCGCCTGGGCCGCAGCCAGGGCTGCCCTGCGGTACGCCCGGCCGTGGCCGCCCGGCTGATCAACACCCTCAAGCGCGGCAGCTACGTGTTCGCCTACTACCCACAGCCGAAGTGGCTGGAAACCTCGCGCTTCCTCGCTCCGCAGAGCTGCGCCGTGGCACGTGCGGCACGCACGTCGGAAGTCATCGCCAGCCTGCTCAAGTGAACCACCGGGGCGGCGGCCGCGCCGCCCCTCTCCTTCCCGGCCCCCCGAAATCGCGGCATCGGCGCTTGCCCGGCGGCATTTCGTCGGATTCCTTCCCTTCTTCCCCCATCCACAAGCGAAACAGGGCTTGCAGCCCGGCACGCCGGCTGCTTAACTGACGCTCACGTTGTGACCGATCGGTCACAAACGACTTCCAAGAAAGCCCGCGTGACTGCCCGCGCTTCGGCGCCGGCCTTTCCTGCCCGGCCAATAGCCGCATCGCCAAGACCCGAAAGGGTTTCTGACGAACTCTATTTGCCTGTAAGTCGTTGAAAATTAAAAGTTTATTAAATCCATCCGAATGACATTCAACTGTCATTGGGAGGCGCTTTCATCTGCCCATGAGCATTTTGTATTCGCCGCGACAAGCAGGTCGCCGCGTTCCCATCGAACGATTCCAGGAGGAAGCGACATGAGGCCGGAAACAGCCATCATCGAGATCCACGGGCAATACAGGATTCACACCGAGTTCTACGGCAACCCCTCGGCGCAGCAGACCATCATCCTGGTCAACGGCTCGCTGTCGACCACAGCGTCCTTCGCCCAGACCGTGAAGTACCTGCAGCCGCATTACAACGTGGTGCTCTACGACCAGCCGTATGCCGGCCAGTCCAAACCCCATAACGAAAACCGCACGCCGATCAGCAAGGAATGCGAGGCCAGGATCCTGCTGGAACTGATCGAACGCTTCCGCGCCGACGTGGTGATGTCGTTCTCGTGGGGCGGCGTCGCCACCCTACTGGCCCTGGCGCAGCGTCCCGGACGGATCCGCAGGGCGGTGGTCAACTCATTCTCGCCTCAGCTCAACCCGGCCATGCTCGACTACCTGCATCGCGGCCTCGACTACCTCGCCGCCTGCGATCGCACCCAGGTCGGCAACCTGGTCAACGAAACCATCGGCCGCTACCTGCCGCAGTTGTTCAAGCGCTACAACTTCCGCCACGTCAGCAGCCTGGACGAGCACGAATACCACCAGATGCACTTCCATATCCGCGAAGTGCTGCGCCTGAACGCCGATAGCTATACCGAGAGCTTCGCCGGTATCGAGATCCCGGTGCTGTTCATGAACGGCGAGCTGGACATCTACACCACGCCCCACGAAGCCCGCCAGTTCGGCCAACTGATCCGCGGCGCGGAATTTCACACCATCCGCAATGCCGGCCACTTCATCGACGTCGAGCACAAGGCCGCCTGGCAACAGACCCAGGACGCCCTGCTGGCCTTCCTCCGCCCGCAGCGCACGCAGCCGCTCAACCCGATCTACCGCCCCCAGCCCAACGGCGCCAGCGTCCCCCTCGCCGCCCTCGCCAGCTAACCGCCACCGCCACGGGGAGCCCCGCTCCCCTGGCGGAAAAACCCAGCGAAATCAACAAAAACCCCGCCCCGGGCTTCACCTGCCGCCGCGCATCTGGTAAAAAGGCGCCCTGGCCGCAAAAGCCGTCCGAGCGGGCGTCGTATAATGGCATTACCTGAGCTTCCCAAGCTCATGACGAGGGTTCGATTCCCTTCGCCCGCTCCAGATCCCAATGCAAAGGCCCCTGACACCAACCAGTGCCAGGGGCTTTCTGTTTTCAGGCTTTACCGCGTAAAGCCCGGGAAAGATCGGAAGCGCCCCATGGATTTCGGCGGAGGCGCAGCCGGAAGGTTCCTCTTCCTTACATCATCAGCGAGTAGGCCCGCTCCAACTGGTCCAGATCGATATCCAGAGGCAGCGGCAGGGGCGCTTCGCCGATGTGCTGCTCGCTGGCGAACTTTCCCTCGGCCAACACACGTGCCGGGTCGTTGAGGGCGAGGAAGTCACCCCCGTCGTATTCCCAGAAGTTCAGCGGTGAGCGGCCGGAATAGGTTTCGTTCCAGCATGCGACGTACGAACGTTCGCCCAGGACTTTCGGACGGCAGGAAACGTAGGGTTCCAGATAGACCTCATGGGTGAGGTACAGGAAGGTGAGGTCATCCACGCGATAGGCCGGCGCTTCGCTGACCTCCTGAGGCTCCTCGTCCAGTTGCGCTTCGGGGTTCGCTCCCGGATCGACCGCTGCGACAGCGGAAAACCCATCCGCCCCCCGGGGTTCTTCCATGGCCATGCCTCCGCCGATGAACAGGGAAGCAACCACGACCAATAACTTCAACATGACGCGCCCTCGCCTGAAAATCGCGTAGATTACGCCGCCAACTTTTCAGGTATGCGATCGGGGTGGCCCGCAACCTTCCGCCCCGCCGCCCGATATCGGGCAATTCCTACACGACGGAAGACGCATCCACCTGGGCCCGCACCCGGCTCGTCTTCTCGCTCAGCGCTCTTTCACGGTGTTCCGCAGCGAATTAGTAATTATCTGTAGGAATAACTCCTCAACAGCCTCGTATCACTTCCGCTCGAGCCGAATCTCGACCAGCTTGCCATCGATGAAGCGCAAGTGTCGGTAGACGCCTCCACTGGGGCCATACACCCAGAATTCGGTGCGTGCGGCATTCAACTTGGGCACGCCGTTGTTGCGCAGGGCAGGCTCGTTGACGATCCTGCTCAGCGGTTGCCCGCACCTTTCCAGGACTTGCTCGACGCTGTCGCCCTCGTCCACCAGATGCGTGCCGCATCTCATCGAGGCGAGGGCAGGAATTGCCAACGAAGACATGAACAGCGTCAGCGCCGTGCGAAACATGGATACCTCCCGCTTCCCCCGATAATGAAAGCGCGGACCGCCGCGGGGCGAGGCGAACTCCCTCACAAAGGCGCAAGCGTCGCACAGCGGCATGGCGACGCAGGCAGTTCCTTGCCGTCGCTTCGCCAGCTTCGTTAGACTGCCGCATCGCAGCACGCTTTCGTGGCTGCGCCCTCCCCGATCCGAGGCTTGCATGTTGGAGATAGTAGTCATCCGATAACCGCCACTTCGTCATCCCGCACGAGGTGTCGCCGGTTATCTGCCTTCGCCATGGCTCGCACGCGCCTTTTCGCGCAGTGCGGCCGCGTTGTCACACCGATGATTACAGGTTCTACCGACATGAACGTTTCCAAGCCGGAACAACGGACGCTTCACGCCTTGGCCCAGGGCGGCCATATCGCCTTCCTTCGCGACGCTTCGGGCAAGATCACCCGCGTCGAGTGCTACAACCGCGACGGCCACCTGCTGCTCGACTGCACCCTGGCGGTGTTCTCCAGGCTGAAGAACAAGGGCCTGGTCCACTCCCGCCAGGGCAGGCCCTACCGGATATCCATGGCCGGGCTGAAAGCCGTGCGCCCGCAGGCGGACAATCGCTGACCCCCTTTCTTTTCCATTGCCCTCGCCGGGACAAGGCGGGGGTTCCGAGGAGTGCTTGCATGAATATTTCCATCCGTGCGGAAACGCCCGGCGACATCGACGCCATCGCTCGCCTGACCGAAGCCGCGTTCCGCAACGAAACGCACAGCAGCCATACCGAGCAGTACATCATCGACGCCCTGCGCCGTGCCGGCGCGCTGACGTTTTCGCTGGTGGCCGAAGCGAACGGCCAGGTGATCGGCCATATCGCAGCCTCGCCAGTGACCATCGATGGCGAAGCGGGCGACTGGTACGGCCTCGCGCCGCTATCGGTGGCGCCCGAGCGGCAGCACCAGGGCCTCGGTTCGCAGTTGGTCCGGCGCCTGCTCGCCGAGCTGCGCATGCTGCCCGCGGGCGGCTGCGTGGTACTGGGCGAACCGACCTACTACTCGCGCTTCGGCTTTCGGGTGGAAAGCGGCCTGGCGTTGCTCGGCGTTCCCGCCGAATACTTCCAGGCACAGTCCTTCAGCGGGCGCATGGCGCGAGGAATAGTGGCCTTCCACGCCGCATTCGACGCCAGCGGCTGAGCCGGAACGACAGCAGCCGCTATGTCGCCCGCTGGTCGCGGGCTCAATCGAACTGGGTGCCCTTCTGGATCAGTTCCACCTTGTAGCCGTCCGGGTCTTCGAGGAAGGCGATCACGCTGCGTCCGTGCTGCATCGGCCCGGCCTCGCGGGTGACCCGATAGCCCAGCGCCCTGGCCCGGGCGCAGGTGACGGCGGCATCCTCGACCTCGATGGCCAGGTGGCCGTAGCCGTCGCCCTGGCTGTAGCCGTCCCGGTCCCAGTTGTGGGTCAACTCCAGGGCAGCGGCCGCGCGCTCGTCCTGGTAGCCGACGAAGGCCAGGGTGAAGCGGCCTTCGGGATAGTCCCGGCGCCGTAGCAGACGCATGTCCAGGGCGCGGGTGTAGAACTCCAGCGCGGCCTCAAGATCGGCCACGCGGAGCATGCTGTGCAGGATTCGCATGGAAATTCTCCGTGGAGTCCGGCGGCGAGCCGCCGGAGCGGGAATCAACCCTCGACGCGGTAGCCCTTGAACAGGAAAAGCGGACCGAAGGCATAGCTGTCGATCAGTTCATAGAAGCGCGCGATGGTTTCGTTGCGGCAATGCTGGAGGAACGCCGCCTCGTCTTCGTACACCTCGTCGAGGTAGAAGCGGTTGCGGTTGTTCTCGTCGCGGATCACCTCGAAGCGCAGGGTGCCCGGCTCGTTCTGCAACGAGCCATTGGCATCGAACAGGCCTGCCGCGGCGAACGCTTCGCGCTTGTCGGAGGGAACGTCGAACTGAACCAGTACGTGGTAGGTCATGGAATCTTTCCTCGTGAAATGGGGTTGGAAGCGATCGCGAGGTCCATGCTAGGGTGGCCTTCCACTCATTAAAAGTAATCAATAATCAGCAAAGCACTCACTTAAAGAGAATGATGTGAAACTCTCCCAACTCGGATTCTTCTGCGCGGTGGTCGAACGCGGCACCATCGCAGCCGCGGCCGAACAGTTGCATTGCGTGCCGTCGAACATCACTACCCGCTTGCGCGAACTCGAAGGACAACTCGGCGTAGCCCTGTTCAATCGCGAAAGGAACCGCCTGCTGGTCACCCCCGAGGGCCGCCTGTTGTACCGCCACGCCCGGCGCCTGCTGGCGCTGGCCGACGAGACCGCCGCGCTGTTCGCCGGCGACCAGGCGCACGGCGCGCTACGGGTCGGCGCGCTGGACGTGGCCCTGGCCAATCACCTGCCCCAGCGCCTGGCCCGCTACCGCCGCGAGTCGCCGGGCGTTGAACTGCACATCCGCCCGGAGCATTCGCTGCTGCTCGAGCGTCTGCTGATGGAAGGAGAGCTGGACCTGATCGTCACCGACGGCCCCATCGAACACCCGTTGCTGGCCAGCCGCCTGGCCTTCCGCGAGCGCCTGTTGCGGGTCACTCCCGCCGACCTGCCGGCGCCCACTCCCGAGGACCTCGCCGGCCTCGAACTCTATGTGTTCGGCCACACTTGCCACTACCGCCGCCAGGTCGACCGCTGGCTGGCGGAGAGCGGTATCCAGCCGCGTGCGACCCTGGAAATCGAGTCCTACCCGAGCCTCTTCGCCTGCATCGAGGCCGGTCTCGGCTTCGCCTGCGTGCCGGAGAGCTGCGTTGCACGCATGCCCTCCACGCGACGGGGTTTCCATGCCGAACCGGTAGCCGGCCTGGACTCCAGCGATATCCATTTCGTCTGGCGCAAACAGCAAGCCTCGCCGCTGATCCAGGGCTTCATCGACAGCATCGGCGCCGACTGACGCCAACGAACGATGCCGCAACACAAACGCACTCGGAAAAATCGGTAACAGCGGAACCACTGCACAGACCAGAGAAAAAGCCGCCACCAACCAGGCCTGGCGGCGACACCGGAAGTACCCTCGGCGGCCGATTGCCGAGCCGATCTCCTACCTGCCCCCTGGGTTTTCCGACGAAAGACCTTGATTCGTGGGAGGAAGGGTCGTCTCCGCTAGATACCCCTCAACCCTGCGTGCGGGCTCCATGCCCGAGCGCCTTGGCGAGATTTGCCCATAGAGCCATCACTTATGACTGCGACAGACAGAACGCCCCCGCCATTGAAATGGCTCTGCCTCGGCAACCGTGATGCGAACGACGGATTCGAGCTCTTCGCCCATGGCATCTATGCGAGGAACGGCGCGTTGGTCGGCAGCAAGCTCTCCCTGCGCGAACGGCGCCAGCGCGTCGACCTGTCGGCCTTCCTTTCCGGCGCACCGCCGCTGCTTGCTGAGGCGGCGGTCAAGCACCTGCTGGCGCGCCTCCTGTGCGTGCACCGGCACAACACCGACCTCGAACTGCTCGGCAAGAACTTCATTCCCCTGCATGCCAGCAGCCTGGGCAACGCCGGGGTCTGCGAGCGGATCCTGGCCTCGGCCAGGCAATTGCAGCAGCACCAGGTCGAACTCTGCCTGCTGCTGGCCATCGACGAGCAGGAACCCGCCTCGGCGGAGTACCTGGCGTCCCTCGCCCGGCTACGCGACAGCGGCGTGCGCATCGCGCTGCACCCGCAACGCATCGATACCGACGCTCGCCAGTGCTTCGCCGAGGTCGACGCCGGCCTCTGCGATTACCTGGGCCTGGACGCGCGCCTGCTTGCCCCCGGCCCGCTGACGCGTAACCTGCGCCAGCGCAAGAGCATCGAGTACCTGAACCGGCTGCTGGTGGCACAGGACATCCAGATGCTTTGCCTCAACGTCGACAATGAGGAACTGCACCAACAAGCCAACGCACTCCCCTTCGCCTTCCGTCACGGCAGGCACTATTCGGAGCCTTTCCAGGCCTGGCCGTTCAGCAGTCCGGCCTGCTGAACGCCGATGCGGCTGCCAGCCGTCACGCCAGGCTGGCCCGCTATCCCGCCAGGCGCTACCCTTGGCGGTTTCGACGGACAGGGACGACGGTCATGGGCAACTATTTCGAGAGCCCCTTCAGGGGCAAGCTGCTCTCGGAACAGGTCAGCAACCCAAACATTCGGGTGGGGCGCTACAGCTACTACTCCGGCTACTATCACGGGCATTCCTTCGACGACTGCGCCCGCTACCTGATGCCGGACCGCGACGACGTGGACAAGCTGGTCATCGGCAGTTTCTGTTCGATCGGCAGTGGCGCCGCCTTCATCATGGCCGGCAACCAGGGACACCGCGCCGAATGGGCATCGACCTTCCCCTTCCACTTCATGCACGAAGAGCCTGCCTTCGCCGGCGCCGTGAACGGCTATCAGCCAGCGGGCGACACGCTGATCGGCCATGAAGTCTGGATCGGTACCGAGGCGATGTTCATGCCCGGCGTACGGGTCGGCCACGGAGCCATCATCGGCAGCCGCGCGCTGGTGACCGGCGATGTCGAGCCCTATGCCATCGTCGGCGGTAACCCGGCCCGGACCATTCGTAAGCGCTTTTCCGATGGCGATATCCAGAACCTGCTGGAAATGGCCTGGTGGGACTGGCCACTGGCCGATATCGAGGCAGCCATGCCACTGCTGTGTACTGGGGATATCCCCGCCTTGTACCAGCACTGGAAACAGCGCCAGGCCTCGGCCTGACGGTTGGACGAAGGAGGTCGAGGATTTTTCTCGGGCCCGATGGCCTACCCTCTATGCTTCCAACGGTGTACTGTCGCGATGCCTGGCCATCCAGGCATGCGTGCCAGAGCCACTCCAGCGACCGTACCGGCGGAACGAAACGCTGTGTTTCCGCCAGCCCGTGCCGAGCAACGATTGCCGGAACGATCGCAGGACTTCATGACCGGCGGCCTCCTGGAACGGCTACCGGGCAAGACGAGTGACAAGAACGACACATGATTGAAGAAGCCACTTCCAGCAAGCACTCAGGCACGACGGACGCCCCGCTGGTATCCGTCGTAGCGCCCTGCTTCAACGCGGAAAAGTACCTGGAAGAAGCCCTGCGCAGCATCTACGAGCAGGACTACCCGAATTTCGAAGTGATCATCGTCGACGACGGTTCCACCGACAACAGCTACGCCATGCTGGAGCAGTTGCAGAAAGTCCACGGTTTCCAGCTCTACCGCCAGCAGAACCAGGGCGTCAGCGCAGCGCTGAACTTCGGCCTGCGACACGCCCGCGGCGACTACGTAGCCACGCCGGACCTGGACGACATCATGCTGCCACACTCGTTGAGCGTGCGCGCCGCGTACCTCGACCAGCACTCGGAAGTCGGCTGCGTCGGCGCCCTGGTGATCTACATCGACAGCGAAGGCCAGGAAACCAAGCGGCAGAACGGCAATCGCATCCGCCAGCTGGACTTCGACTACCTGCTCGGCAACGCCTACGTTTGCGGCGCCCCGGTGTCCCTGTACCGCATGGAGGCCCTGCGCGCAGCCGGCTTCTACGATCCCGAGATCAAGGTGCAGGACTTCCAGATGACCCTGCGCATCGCCAGCCAGGGCTACCAGATCCACAAGCTGCCGGTGCTGGTCACTCGCTACCGGCGCCACCCCGACAACCTGTCGCGGCGCTACAAGGTGCTGCTCGATGCCGACCTGCGCACCATCGAGCCCTACCAGTCGCATCCCGCCTACGAGCGCGGCCGCACGGAACTGGTCAACAAGGCCCTGAAATACGCCGTGGTCGCGGACAAGCGGCATGCCTGGCAACTGCTCCGCTCGCTGCCGCTGCGGCAGTGGAACCGCACCACCTTCCGCCGGTTGAAGCGCTTCCTTCTCCATCACGAGACCACCTGAGCCCCGCGGACTCCAAGGTGGCAAGGTAATTCGATGAAATTCCTGGAAAAACTGAAAAAACGCAAAGAGCGGAAGTACTTCCGTGGCTGGGAAAAGATCTTCAAGGCCCCGGAGAAGATCCGTCTTGCCTACCCACATTACGAGGTCGGCGTGGGCACCTACGGGATCCCGGAGGTCACCGAGTTCGGCGACAAGGCCACCCTAAGGATCGGCGCCTACACCTCGATCGCTGCCGGCGTGAAGATCCTCCTCGGCGGCGAGCACCATACCGACTGGCTCACCACCTACCCCTTCCCGAAGATGATCGATGAGGTCGCCGACATCCCTGACAGCACCACGACCCGCGGCGACGTGGTCATCGGTAGCGACTGTTGGATCTGCACGAACGCGCTGATCCTCTCCGGGGTCACCATCGGGCATGGTGCGGTAGTCGCCGCCGGCGCGGTGGTGACCCGCGACGTGCCGCCATTCGCCATCGTCGGCGGCAACCCGGCCCGGCAGATCCGCTGGCGCTTCGAGGAAGACATCCGCGAAGCCCTGCTGGCTTCGTCCTGGTGGGACTGGCCGGTGGACGAGGTGAAGCAGGTCGCCCGGACCCTGTGCAGTACCGACATGACAGCCTTCCTGCGCTACATCGAGCAACGCAAGGGCTGATTCCCCGGCGGGAACGATCGCCGGTCATGGGCTATACCTCCCCGATACACCTTGGTTTCGAATCGCCGCCCGACAACGGGTAGGCCGGCCGCTTGACGCCCGCGGCCGTTCTTCGAGGGAGCTTGAATGACCGCGCTGCACGACCTTCCGGGAACCCGCCTGCTGGCACTGTTCGCCCGCCGGGAACTCTCGCCCAGCGAGTACTACGAGCATCTGCTGGCCCACATCCAGCGCTGGGAACCGCATCTCAACGCGCTGTATCGCTTCGACCCGCAACGGATTCGCGAACAGGCCGCGGCGGCCACCGAGCGTTGGCGCAAGGGACAGCCCAAAGGCCCGCTGGACGGGCTGCCGGTAACCATCAAGGAGCTGATCGCGACCGCTGGCGAACCTATCCCATTGGGCAGCGCCGCCACCGCCCTGCAACCCGCGACCTGCGACGCGCCGCCGGCCGCTCGGCTGCGCGAAGCCGGCGCGATCGTCCTGGCCAAGACTACGGTTCCGGACTTCGGCATGCTCTCATCCGGCCTCTCCAGCTTCCACGGAGTCACCCGCAATCCCTGGAACCTGGCCAACAATACCGGCGGCTCCAGTTCGGGCGCGGCAGCGGCGGCCGCCGCCGGCTACGGACCGCTGCACCTGGGCACCGACATCGGCGGCTCGGTGCGTCTGCCGGCGGGCTGGTGCGGCCTGGTGGGCTTCAAGCCAAGCCTCGGGCGGATCCCCATCGACCCTTACTACACCGGTCGCTGCGCCGGTCCGATGACCCGCTGCATGGACGACTGCCTGCTGCTGATGCGCTACCTCGCGCAGCCCGACGCCCGCGACGCCACCAGCCTGCCGCCGGAAGTGCTGGACTGGAGCGCCGAGCCGCTGTCGGTGCGCGGCCTGAGGGTCGGCCTGCAACTCGACCCCGGCTGCGGCCTGCAGCCCGACGCGGAAATCCGCGCCGCGATCGAGGCCGCGGCGCGGCTGTTCGAGGAGCACGGCGCCCAGCTCAGGATCGTCGAACCGCTGATGGACCGGAGCCTGCTCGACGGCCTGAACGACTTCTGGCGCGCCCGCCTGTGGAGCGAACTGCTGCTCCTCGACGAGACGCGGCGGGCCAGGGTGCTGCCCTATGTCCACGCCTGGGCCGAGGGCGGCGCACGGGTCAGCGGGGTCGATGCGGTGCGCGGTTTCAACCAGACCTTCGAGATGCGCCGGCGCGCCGCCCGGCTGTTCGGCGAGATCGACCTGCTGCTGACGCCGACCAACCAGGTCGAGGCCTTCCCCGCCGACTGGGCCTCGCCGCTGAACGATCCGCAGCGGCCGTTCGAGCACATCGTCTTCACCGTGCCGTGGAATATGGGCGAACAGCCCGCGCTCTCGATAAACTGCGGCTTCACGGCCGCCGGCATGCCGATCGGCCTGCAACTGGTCGCGCCGCGCTTCGCCGATACCTGGCTGTTGCGCATCGGCAAGACCTACGAAGGCTGGCGCGGTCCGATCCACGGCTGGCCACGGCCGCCGGCTGACTGAAGCCGGCAGCCGCTCGTCGCTCGGCTCCAGGCCTGAGTGTTTCAGTCGTCACTCCGAGAGGGCCTTCGCCATGCGCTCCCCCACCCGTCCCCCGGCGGCCGCCGAACCGGCCAGCCGCCGCAGCGTCTTTGCCGTGGTCCTCGGCAACGCCGTGGAATTCTTCGACTTCGGGGTCTATGCCACCTTCGCGGTGATGATCGGACGGACTTTCTTCCCCTCCGACAGCGCCTTCGTCAGCCTGCTCCTGTCGGTCACCGCGTTCGGCGTCGGCTTCGTCATCCGCCCCCTCGGCGCGATCCTTATCGGCGCCTACGCCGACCGCGCCGGGCGCAAGCCGGCGATGCTCCTTACCCTGTTCCTGATGGCGCTGGGCACCGGCGGCATCGCGGTGCTCCCCGGCTACGACAGCATCGGCCCGGCCGCGCCGCTGCTGCTGGTGTTGACCCGCCTGCTGCAAGGCCTGGCCTGGGGCGGCGAGGCCGGGCCGGCGACCACCTACATCCTCGAGGCGGCACCGCCGCACAAGCGCGGCACCTACGCCTGCTGGCAGGTCGTGGCGCAAGGCATCGCGGCGGTCGCCGCCGGGCTGATGGGCTACCTGCTCACCCTCTGGCTCGACGAGCGCCAACTGCAGGAATGGGGCTGGCGGATTCCCTTCGCGGCCGGCCTGCTGGTCCTGCCGATCGGCCTGTACATCCGCCTCAACCTGGCCGAGACCTTTTCCGGACGCGGCCGCCAGGCCAGCACCCGGAGCCTGCTCGGCGAGTTGTTCGGCAATCATCGGCGGGCCCTGCTGCTCGGCCTGCTGATCCTCTCCGGAAGCACCATCACCCAGTACTTCCTCAACTACATGACCACCTTCGCCCTTACCGAGCTACACCTGCCGGCGGGCATCGCGATGCTCTCGACGCTGGTCGCCGGCGCCGCACTGGCGCTCTCGGCGTTGCTCGGCGGCGTGCTCTGCGACCGCTACGGGCGCCGCGCCGTGCTGATCCTGCCGCGCCTGGCGCTGCTCGCGGTGCTGTTCCCGGCACTGCAGGCAATGACCCGTCACCCCGAGCCGGCAGTCTTCCTCGCCGTCCTCGCCCTGCTCTCGGCCCTGCATGGCATGAGCGGCGCGGCGCTGATCGTGCTGCTGGTAGAAAGCTTCCCCCGGGCGCTGCGCTCCACCGGTTTTTCCCTGGTCTATGCGACCGGCGTCGCCGCGTTCGGCGGCACCGCGCAGATCGTGGTGACCTGGCTGATCGGCGTCACCGGCAATCCGCTGTCGCCGCTGGGCTACCTGCTGCTGGCCAACCTGGTCTGCCTGGTTGGGGCCTGGCTGGCCCGCGAGACCTGGCCGGGTCGCGGGGACATGGGAGGCGCGCCGCTGGTGCTGCGCGACTGAGAACTTGCGCGGTTCGTTCAAGCGCCGCCGGCCTGTCGCGGGCGACGCTGGGGACCTCATTCATCCGGAGGTCCCACCATGCAGTTCTTCCTGCGCTACGCCTACGCGCCCCTCTTCTGGTCCGGCTTCATCGGCCTGGCGACCTGGCAGGTCGGCTATCGCCAGGCTTCCCACGCCTGGCTGGTCGCCCTGTTCCTCGGGGCGCTCGGCCTGTCCTTTCTCGCCGAACGACGACTGCCCTACCAGCCACGCTGGAACCGGCCGCACGCCGACCGCCTGCGCGATGTCCTGCACGCGTCGGTCAACGAAAGCCTGAACGCACTTGGCATCCTCGCCCTGCCACTGCTGGCCGGAGTCCTGGGCTTCTGGCCGGTGTGGCCGCAGGCCTGGCCGCTGTGGCTGCAACTGCTGCTGGCGATCGTCCTGGCCGATCTCGGCATCACCCTGGTGCACTACGCCAGCCACCGTTCGGCGCTGCTTTGGCGGCTGCACGCGGTGCACCATAGCGTGCAGCGCCTGTACGGTTTCAACGGTCTGATGAAACATCCCCTGCACCTGGGCCTGGAAGCGCTCGGCGGCACCCTGCCGCTGTTGCTGCTCGGCGTGCCGCAGACGGTCGCCGCGCTGCTCGCCTTCGCCATCGGCATCCAGTTGCTGCTGCAACACAGCAACGTCGACATGCGCATCGGCGGGTTACGCCATGTGTTCGCCTGGGCACCGCTGCATCGCCTGCACCACATCCGCTACGGGCGCGCCGGCGACGTCAACTTCGCGCTGTTCTTCAGCGTCTGGGACCGCCTGCTCGGCACCGCCCTCCATCGTCCCGACTACCGCCTGGACAGCACCGACATGGGCATCGGCGACCAGCCTGACTATCCCCGCGACTATGCCGGCCAGTTGCTCGCGCCATTCCGCGACCTGCCACGCAGCAGGCACGTCCCACAGCCGCCGGAAGGATTGGGGCGTTCAGCCGGCCAGGCGTAGGTGCGGCAGCGACAGGCCGGCGCGGATACCGAGCAGGCTGCGTACGCTGCGCGACAGGTGCGCGGCGTCGGCGAAGCCGGCGTGATGGGCCGCCTCGGTCAGGCTGCGCCCCTGCAAGGCCAGGGCGAAGGCCAGGTACAGGCGGCGCCAGAGCACCAGGCGGCGCACCGACAGGCCGACCTGGACGGCGAACAGCCGCTCCAGTTGGCTCAGCGAAAGACTGGCGCTGCGCGCCAGTCTTTCCGCCTCGACCCGCGCCGCGAGTTGCTCGTCGAGCGCCGCCAGGGCCTTTTCGACGCGGCGGTCGAGCCGTCGACGAGGCAGCCGCGCAAGCCGCCCCAGCAACGCCTCGGGCTCGCCGGGAGCGTCCTCGAGAAGCTGATGCAGGTCGTCGCTGTCGAACGCCAGCGGCTCGGCGTACAGCGCCAGCAACGGCTGCGACGCGTCGACGCGATGGGCTTGCAGCGAGGGCACCAGCAAGCGCCGGGCCTCCAGTACCTGGCCAGCGACGCGCACCCGCAGCGGCGTCTCCGCCAGCAGCAACTGGTGGGCATAGTGAGCGTGCTCGCGGGTATCGCCGTTGACCCCGGCGAACAGCGCGTGGTCCCGCGCCAGCCAGACCTCGCCCTGCCAATGCCGCTCCGTCATCGCGTACCTTCCGTCAACCGTTCCGTGGCGAAACGGTGTCGGCTATGGCGACCGCCGTCAAGCCCGCAAGGTCAGCGTCCGAACCAGTCGCGCCGGTCGTCGAAGGCGTGCTCGATCAGATCGAGCAAGGCACGCACCTCCACGCGGTTCTCCGCTTCCGGCTGCACGCTCATCCAGACTTCCCGCCGCATCGGCTCGTCGAAGACCTGCGGCAACGCCGCCAGGTTGCGCTCCAGGCGTCCGGCGTAATGCGGCAGCAGGCCGATGCAGGCGCCCCAGAGGATCGCCTGTAGCAGCAGGTCGTGGCTCTGTACCTCGATCACTCCCGACTGGCGAGCCGCCACCCGCCGGTTCCAGGGTGCCAGGGCGGCGCTGGCGGCCTGGCCGTGGAGCTGCGCCAGCAGGTAGTCGTCCAGCTCGTCCTCGCTGGCCGGCCGCGTGCGCTCGCGCGAATAGCGCTTGCCGATGTGCGGCTGGTACTCCAGCTCAGCGATGCGCGCCGGTGCGGCGAAGTGGCCTTCCATCGCCGGATGCGGCTGCCCCGGATCGGCGATCCAGATGGCGATCTCCGCCGGCCCTGCGCTTTCCGGCCAGCCCTCGCGCAACTCGGCGAGGGCTACGCGCAGGTTGGCGTTCTTGCGCAGGTAGCCCCACAGCTCGCGACTGAGCACATCGTGCAGGACGCTTTCGGCCACCGCCAGGCGCACCAGCGGCTGTTGCCGGTGAAGATCGGCGTGGCTCTGGCTGTCCTCGACCAGGCGCTGCCCGGCGGCCTGGACGATGCGGCCCTCGCGGGTCAGCGAGAGGGCGTTGCCCTCATGCACGAACAGATGCAGGCCGAGGCGCTCCTCGAGCCGGGCCAGGGTCTTGCGCAGCAGCGTCGGCTTGACGTCCAGGCTGCGCGCAGCCTGCATGAAACAGCCGCAACGGGCGGTGACCAGGAAGAAATGCACCACCTCCAGGGAGCCGAACAGCTCGTGCCAATAGGCACGATCGTCGCGTCCCTGCGCGGGCCTGAGCAGTGCCGGGCGCTGCCCGGCGGACTCCGATAGGGCCATGCTTCCTCGCTAGCGTCCAGGCATGAGGCGAATCCGCAGTTCGATCGGCTGCGGCATGTGTTCCGGCGGCGGCAAGCGCAACGAACGGTCCATCAGCGCGCGCCGCAGTTCATTCTCGATCGGCTCGGCGTCGCTGCACAGGCAGGCGAGACGGACGATCCAGCCGCGTTCGTCGAGCCAGACCCGCAGGTCGATGTCGGTATTCGGCAACTGCCCCGCCGCGCGCCGCGACTCCAGAAAGGCCAGCAGCCGCGGCGCGGTTTCGGCGTCTTCGCCCAGGCGCTGCTGGACCTGCTCGCCGAGCCATGCGGCATAGGCGCCCCAGAGCCGCTGGCGTTCGTCGCGGAACCGCTCGGGCTCGCCGAACAGCCAACTGCGCAGGTGCCGCCAGCGGCTCGCGCGCGGCCCACGCCTGGCCTCCGGGATGCCGTCCATCAGTGCAGTTCCGCCAGGGTCTTGCCGAGCAACGCGCCGTCGATGCTCAGGGTAGCGTTGTTCACCAGGCCATCCAGGTAGGCCTTGGCGATCTGCTCCTGGCGTTGCGCGCGCAGGCTTTCGCGCAGGCGACCACGGACCTCGTCGAGGGTGGCGAGGCGAGCGTCGCGACGCTCGGTCAGCTTGACCAGGTGGAAACCGTTGGCGCCCTGGATCGGCTCGGACACCGCGCCGACCTTCAGCCGTTCCAGCGCCGGACGGATCGCCGGCAGCAGTTGCGCCTGCGCCAGCAACCCACCGATGTCGCCGCCGTTGCGGGCGGTCTGCGGGTCGTCGGAATGCTTGCGCGCCAGTTCGGCGAAGTCGCCGTCCGCGGCCTGCCGGTAGAGTTCCTGGGCGCGCTTGCGCGCTTCGGCAAGCCCGCCGGCCGCAGAGGCGGCGATGAAGATCTGGCTGACCCGGTACAGCGCCGGTACAGCCAGTTGCGCCTTGTTCGCCTGGTAGGCGGCCTGCAGTTCGGCATCGCTGGGGTAGTCCTCGGGCACCGTGCTCACCGACTCCAGGTAGGTACGCAGGACGATCTGCCGCGCCGCCGCATCGATCAGCGTCTTCACCTGCGGACGCTGTTGCCAGTCCTGGGCGCTGGCCTGCTCGTAGAGCGCCTTCTCGGCCAGTCGCGCACGCATCCAGCGCTCCAGCGCGTCGCGGTTCTCGCTCAACTGCACGCGGGTTTCCGCCGGCACCTCGGCCAGCAGCGCCTTCAGTTCGTCCGGCGCCACCTGCAAGGCGCCGAGGCGGGCCACCGCGGGCTCCGCGGCGTCGCTGGGAGATGGCTTGGCAAGCGCGGCCTGGGCCTGGCCCGCGCCGCCGTCCTCGCGCTGGCCACAGCCGGCGAGAACGGCAAGCGCGAACGCCAGGACACCGCAACGAAATGCCGGCCGCATCGGCTCAGGCCTCGCCATCGACGGGTTGACCGGCATCCTGCGCCATGCCCTGTTGCTCCGCGGCCAGGCGGCTGTAGTCGCGCAGGTAGGCGATGAACTCCTGCAGCAGGCGATCCCACAGTTCGATATGGCTACGCAGGTTGGCCGGGCTGACGCCGCCGGCGACGATCACGTCCATTTCCATCACCAGGAACTCGCCCTGCTGCGACAGGCGGCCGAAGCGCCGGCTGAGATTCCAGCGCTCGGTCAGCCCGGCGGGCAACTCGCCCTGCACGCGCAGGGCGCAGCTGAAGGTGAAGTCGAGGTAGCTCGCCGGCGTCGCCGCCGGATTGCCGAAGCGCACCGCGTAGCCGATTCCCTGGCTGGCGCTGAGCAGTTGCACGACGCCGTTCTGCTCGCTGCGGTTGACCCGGTAGCCGGCGTCCTGCAAGGCCTCGGTCAGGCTGTCGACGGAAAGGTGTTCGATCAGGGTGATGTCGTTCATGTCCGGGTTCCTGGTTTGCTATCGGATTTCACTGGGCGAGCGCCGCCTGGCGGTTCTCGACCTGAGTCTTGTAGAGATCGTCGCCGAGCTTCTGCGCCATCTCTTCGAATTTCACCCGCGCACCGCTGGCGAACGGTTGGCGGATCTTCATCACCTCGGCGACGCTGACGTTCTCGTAGGCGCCGAGAATCTCCTTGGCCACGCCATACATTTCCCGGTTCTTCGCGGTGCACTGCTGCAACTGCTGGTCGTGCTCGCGGAACGCCAGGTCGAGCTTCTGCCGCTCGGCCTCCTTGGCTCGCGCCATGACCAGCAACTCGTCGTAGGCCTGCTTGTACTTGCCCAGTTGCTCGTTGCTCGCCTCGACCATCTGCCGCGCCCGGTCGTGCAAGCCCTGTTGCTGGGCCGAGAGCTGCTCGGCCTGGCCCTTGGCCCGGGCCAGCTCGGCGCTCAGTTGCTTGACCTGGGCCAGCGCCGCATCGCGCTGGCTTTCCAGCGCGGCTTTCGCCGCGGTGGCCTGGGCCTGTTCGGTCTGCAGCGCCTGGAGTTGCTGGGTGGTGCTGCGCAACTGGGTGCGCAGGCGTTCCTCCAGGCTGTCGGCGTAGGCCGCCTGGCTGGCGTAGGCGGCGAAGGCGGCCCCGGCGAGCAGCGCCTGGGCCCAGATCGGTAATGAGAAAGGTCGCGTGTTCATGGTCTGCCTCTTCATGGTCTGCCTCGAGGAGCGCTCAGAAGCGCGTGTTGACCTCGAGTTGCAGGACGTCGATGGAGAACGGTGCGCCGTAGACCTCGTCGGAGCTGAGCCAGCGCGCGGTACCGTAGACGCGCTTGTCGAAGCCATAGCTGGCGCCGAGGATGTAGCCCTTGGCGTTGGTCCCGCCAAGGTGGAAGGTGGAATCGTTGAAACCGTCCGGCAGGGCATCCGGCTGGATGTACTTGTAGGCGGCGAAGACCTGCCAGTCGCCGGCGTCGCGCATGTCCAGGGCGTTGCCCAGGGTGAACTGGAGCATCCAGGCGTTCGCCCCGCTCTTGATGTCGCCATCGGAGCCGAGGTTGTTGGCGATCTGCGCCACACCGCCGGCGCGCTTGCGCATGTCGCCCTCGTCGTAGCCCAGGTTGTGCACGTAGTTGCCGGCCACCCGCAGCTTGAAGTCGTTGGGCAGCTCGGCATCCCAGCCGAGGTTCAGGTCGAGCAGGTTGAACTCCGAGGCCAGGCCGACGTACTGCGGGTTCGGCGTGTTCGCCGGGTCGGCCGGGTTGGGCACGATGTCGCGCAGGAGGAACACCGTGTTGCCCTTCTGCATGAAGGTCGGTCGGCTGCCGTCGGTGTCGCACTCCGGATCTCCCGCCCAGGGCCGGCAGGGGCTGGAACGCCGCCCTTCGATATCGTCGAAGCGGTAGTAGGCCAGCGCGCCGGTAAGGCTGTGCTGCGGGTTGATCTTCCAGGTGGCGCCCAATTGCGCGCCGTACATCCACTTGTTGTCGCTGTCTTCCTTGTCGAAACCGTTCGACGAGGCGGTGTCCGAGCTGTACTCCACGGGGAACGCGCCGACCGTGCCGAACAGCGAGACATCGCGGCTCAGCGGCTGGTTGAAGATCGCCGCCACGCCGTCGAAGTTGAGGTCGTTGGAATACAACAGGTCGGTGGACAGGAACGGATTGGCGATCCGCCCGCCGGTCAGGCTCAGGCGCTCGCTGGGCTTCCAGGTCAGGTAGCCCTGGTCGAGCCAGAGGTCCTTCTTGCCGAAGCCGCCGCCGAGGGTCTGGGTGGTCGACACCGGGTTGTTGTCCGAACCGGTGCCGATGCGGATGCCGGCGCTCCAGCTTTCCGACAGCGCCGCCTTGAGGCCGAAGCGCGCGCGCAGGCGCAGCAGGCTGTCGCGGTCCTCGCGGGTGTTGAGCAGCGGCGGCAGGCCCGAGCTGGTATTCGGGTTGACGTCATAGGGACCGTCGTCGTTGAGTTCGGCGAAGTCGGTGATCTGGTTGCTGTTGCCGTTGCCGAAGGAGCGCGACTCGTAGCGCAGGCGCACGTCGCCGTCGAAGCTGATGCGCGAGGCCCAGTCCGGGAAGGCGTTGGGCTGCGCCCAGTTCTCCGCCTTGGCCTGGGTCATTACCTCGGCCTTCACTTCGTCGCGGATCTGGTCGCGCACCACCTGCGGGATATAGGGTACGCGGACCTCCCCGGGGACCGCGGCGACGGCCGCCGCGGGCGCCACGGCCTGGCGCGCCTGCTGGGCCTGCAACGCCTCGGCCTCGGCCTGCCTGACCAGCGCATCGGCCTGTTCCTTCTTCAACACGCCCTGCTGTACCAACAGGCGGATCAGGTTGATCGTGGCGTTCTCCGAGGGCGCCGGCGGCTGGGCCTGCGCCTGGCCGGCCAGCGCGGCGAGCATGACGCCCATCCCCAGCGCCAGTCGGTTCACTTTCGCGTTCATCTGTGTACGGCTCCTAAGGTCCTTCAAGGCAGTCGCCTGCCGGAAATCGTTCTGGGTTGGCGTCTTCTCATCCCGGCCGCTTGCCCTGCAGGGCGATGCGCACCGGCAGGGTCAGCGAAGCCGGCGGGCGTTCTTCCAGGCGGCCGGCGGCGCGCAGCGCGGCCAGCACCTTCTGGTCGGTCTCGGGGTCGCCGCTGGAGCGGGTCAGTTCGGCCCGGGTGATATCCCCCGAGGAACTCAGCCAGATCTCCGCCTGCAGGCGGAACGCCAGGTTGCGCAGCTCCGGGTTGTCCCGCAGCAGGCGCTGGAAGGCGTAGGCCAGGTACTGGCTATAGCTGGCGTTGCCGGCGCGACCGCCGCCGGAACCGGCCATCCCGCCGCCCTTGCCGGCGCCGATGTTGAAAGCGTCGGAGCCGGACTGGGCGTCACCATCCATCTGCATCGGGTCGGCCAAGTCGTCGGCCGGCGACGGCGGCGCTTCCTCCTGCGGCTTGACCTCCTCCAGTTCGGGTTGCGGTTCCGGCTCGACGATCTTTTCCTCTTCCACCGGCTGCTCCGGTTCCGGCGGTTTTTCCGGCGGCGGCGGAGGCGGCGGCGGCAGCGGGATGATCGCCGGCACCTTGGGCGCCTCGCGGCGCACGCCGCTCATGTCGTTGGCCCACTCCCAGACCAGCCAGGCGAGGCCGGCGAGCAGCAGCGCGCCGAGGCCCCACTTGAGGTAGCGCAGGGTCGGGTTCGCCGGGTGGCCGTCGATGGACAGCGGCGCGGCATTTTTCGGCTCGGGGGTGTGCTTGGGATCGGCGGACATGTTCATCCCGGGCCTCAGGTCGGTTTGCCGGTGACCAGGCCGACCTGGGACAGCTCCAGGCGGCGCAGCAGGTCGAGGACCTCGATGACCTTCTGGTACTGCACCGTGGCGTCGCCGCGGACCACTACCGGGAAGTCGGGGTTGAGGGCCTTCTCCGTACGCAGGCGGTCCTCCAGCTCGGGCAGGGTCACCGGGTAGGCGTCGAGGAACACCTGGCCGGCGTCGTTCACCGAGATCGCCTTGGTCTTGGGCTGCGACAGCGCCACGGTGGCACTGGCCTTCGGCAGGTTGATCTGGATCCCGGCGACCTGGGCGGTGGCGGTGAGGATGAACATCACCAGCACCACCATCAGCACGTCCACCAGCGGGGTGATGTTGATGCTGTCGACGGCGCCGTCGTCGTCATCGTCGTGGCTGCTGTTCACGGAAGCCATGGCGTTCTCCTCAGGCCGGCAACGGCTGGCCGTTGCGACGATGGGCCACTTCGCTGAGCTGGCTTTCGCCATGTACCTCGGCGAGGCGGGTGACGAACTCGTCGACGAACACCCGCATGTCCGCGCTAACTTCCTTGTTCCGCGTGACCAGGCGGTTGTAGCCGAACAACGCGGGGATCGCGACGAACAGGCCCATGGCCGTGGCCAGCAGGGCGGCGGCCATGCCCGGGGCGATGGCATTGATGTTGACGTCGCCGGCCATGGCGGTGCCGAGGAACACCACCATGATCCCCAGCACGGTGCCGAGCAGGCCGATGTAGGGGCCGCCGGCGATGGCGTTGGACAGGCTCGACAAGCGCGAGCCGAGCTGCTGGTTCTCCTTGGTGCGCACGCCGTCCATGGAGGCGCGGATCGCCTCGATGGTGGCCGCGGAGACGGAAGAGGTGTCGGCGCCCTGCTCGCGGCGGGTGCGGATCTCCTTCACCGCCACCTGGTACAGGCGCCACAGCGAGGAGTGTTGCAGGCGGGCGGCCAGCTCGCGGTCGTCGGCGAGCAGTTCCAGGCGCGTGCCGACCTCGGCGAAGCGCTCGCGGAACAGCCCGTTGGCACGACTGACGCGGCCGACGTTCTGGTTCTTGCGGTACATGATGACCCACGACTGGACCATCATCAGCGCCAGGATCGCGATGATCACCCAGGCATCCAGCGGCACTGCGTTGAGCAGGAAGCCGAGCTTGCCGAAGCCGAAGCCGGACTGCTTCTCGTCGACCCCGTAGGCCACCAGGCGCGACTCGGCGCCCTGGGCGGTGGCGTCGGCGAGGAGCAGCGCCGCCGGGCGGGCGATCTTCGACAGGCGCAACTCGTCGATGGCGCCCTGGAAGGGTTGCAGGGTCGGCGCCGCGGCGCTCGCCTCACCTTCCCCGCTTGCCGCTTCGGTGGCGACCGCAGGCGCAGCCTGGCCTTCCGCGCCGATGGCGATCGCGCCGCTGAACGCCGGCAGCGCCGCCGCCAGGCTGGCGACTTCGCGACCGCCGAGATACAGCGCCAGCCGGGTACCGTCGGCGACCAGCGCCAGATGCTGCCATTGCCCCTGCGCCAGGGCCTGGCTGGCGGCAGCGCGCTGACCGTTCAGCTCGACGAAGGGCGCGCCCTGGGCCAGGCCGACCAACAGGACGTTGCCGCCTTCGCGGCGCGACAGCAGGACCTGTTCGCCGGCCAGTTGGTCGGGACGCACCCAGCCGCTGAAGCTGAAGGTGCCACCGGCGCTCACCGCCAGCGATGGGCTGGCCGGCAGCAGCAGCGGCTGGCCCAGCAGTTGCGCGGAGCGACCGATGACGCCCTCCACCGGACTGCCGGCGGCGGTCTGCGCATTGTTGGCGTAGGCAGTGGAATCCCGCGGCGGAGTGCCCGGCGCACCGTCGAAGTGATAGACCAGGGTGTAGTCCGGGTCGAACACCGACTGGCCGTTGCCGCTCTCCGGCGCCTTGGCGTTGCCGTAGTACATCCAGATGTCCTGGCGCTGGCCACCCTCCACCCGCGGCACGTCGACCCAGATCAGGGCCATGCCCATCAGCGGGTCGAAGCTCTCGACCTGGTGGCGCAATACGGTCTTGTCGTCGGCGGCGACGAAGCGGATGTCCGAGCCGTTCTCGTTGACCCCGTCGAAGGTGAAGTTGCCGGTATGCAGACGCACCAGCAACGGCAGGCGACCGAGACTGTCGTTGATCGCCGCGCCTTGCGGGGTGGTATCGACCGAGACCTGCTTGCGGTACTGCCAGTCGTCCTGCCACCAGGCACTGGCGCTGGCCGGGGCCAGCAGGCCCAGGCAGATCAGCGATGTCAGCAATAAGCGATACATGTGGGGTTACTCCGGGGTCAGCGTCAGAAGCTCGCCTGCACGCTGAAATGCAGGCGCGAGTCGTGTTTGTCGGTGTTCGTCCCTTCCAGCAACGGGAAGGCCCAGTCGAGGCTGCCGGACAGCCAGTCGGCGAGTTGCGCGCGGGTGCCGATGCCGACGCTGGCCAGGCTGAAGTCGTCGTCCTGCTCGGGCAGCGCATCCTGCAGGCGCAGTTGCGCGCCCTCGGCGAACACGTAGAAGCGCCAGTCGTTGACATAGCTGCCGGCGCGCTTGCCGAGGAAGCGTCCGAGGGACGGCGTACGCCATTCCTGGGAGAGCAGGTAGCCGTCGTCGGCGGTGTTCTCCGCCGCCAGGTAGCCACGCACGCTGGTGGCACCGCCGGCAGCGAACTGTTCGTTGGAGATCAGCGGCCCGGAGGCGAGCTGGAAGGCCGCCTTGGTCGCCACCTGCCAGTCGCCGCCGAAGGTCAGGGTGTGGTTGAGATCGCCCTTGAGCACACCGAAGCCGGACTTGGCGCGATAACGCTTGCGGTCGAATTCCTCGTCGTCGTCGCCGTAGCCGAGGAGACTGCCGGTACCGGCCACCAGGCTCAGGCCGAGGGCCAACTGGGAACGTTCGGTGTAGCGGAAGCCGTTGTAGCTGAGGGTCAGCGGGGCGTACTTGATCGGCACCCTGTCGTTGTTGCCGCCGATCCGGGTCTGTTCCTCGAAGTCCTTGAAGTCGACGCCGAAGGAGAACGAGTGCGACCAGAGGCCGGTGACCGGCAGGCTGTAGATCGCCGCGACGCCATAGGAATGGCCCTGGCCGACCACATTCATGCTGCCCACCGTGGCCACGTCGCTGTCGGACTGGTAGCCGGACAGCTGCACGCTCCAGCGCTGGCTCAGCGGCGCGGTGTAGGAGCCGGACCAGACCTTGGCGTTGTCCTGGTCCTGCGGCGCGGTGAAATAGGTCAGCGAGATGGCGTGGCCGAGTTGCCAGAGATTGTCGTAGCCCAGCGAAACCACCGAGCGCAAGTGACGGGTGTCGGCGCTGTAGTCGTTGTTCAGGCCGATGCTGGCGTGCCAGGGATTCTTGTCTTCCACCTGCAGGTCGACGTCCATGGTGCCGGGCCGCTGGCCCTCGCGCACCATCGGCAGCACCTGGCGGCCGGGGGTGCGGTTGACCTGCGCCAGCTCGCGCTGGACCTGGGCGAAGTCGGGTACCTTGCCCTCCTCCAGGGCCGGCACTTCCTCGCGCAACTCCACCGGCGAATAGTGCTTGGCGCCGACCACCCGAACGCGACCGACAGTGGTCTCGGTGACCTGCAGGTAGACCACCCCGCCGCTCACCTGCTGCTCCGGCAGCTCGACGTAGACCGACTGGTAGCCCTTCTCCTGGTAGGCGGCCTGCAGCGCATCGCGCGCCCCCTCGATGTCGCCCAGGCTGCGCTGCGGTCCAAGGAAGGGATACACCGCCGCCTCGATGGCGCGGTTGTCCAGCACGGTGTTGCCGCGTACCACGTACTCGTTGATGTCCACCAGACGCTGGGTCTCGGCTCCCGCCGCGGCGGGAGGGGCCTCGTCGGCCAGCGAAGCGCACGACAATGCGACAGCCAGGCAACCGATCGACCAGCGCTGGCGAAACGGGTGCGCACAATTGAACAGCGAACGCTTCACACGGTCCCCCGAAGTTCCATCGGGACTTATTGTTCTAATGCAACAAGTCCGTTCATCGAACAGTTCTATGAAAGACAACAAACTAGCGATGACGCATGAACAACCTGTTAAAAACAGCGCCCCGCCCTTATGAAATTTCGTTCTTTTCTATTTTCACTTTCGCGCTAGATATTCAGCCGTCGCGCTCCGCCATGGCGCGCTTGCCATGTATGCAACAAGGCGAAGTTCAGGGAGAATTCCGGCATCTGCATGAGATCCCCGGAAATCACTTCCCCGATAATCCTGCCTATTATCCTTACCGCCTCCGCGCTGTTCAGCAGGACGGTTATATCGCCGACGAAAACCGGAAAACTCCAGATCTTCTGCTTCATTTCCAGGCCAACGAACCAGCGATACAGCAGGTTGTAGTTCAATTGCTCGTACAACTGCTGCTCGCTGGGAATCGCGTACAGCAGTTGCAGCAGCAGCGCGTGGATCAGCGGCTCCGGGGCCAACTGCATGCCATGTTCGCGGGCGAGCGCCAAGAGGACTTTCGCCTCTTCGCCAAGGAGACTTTCTATTTGCGGTTTCAGCAATGCCAGGGAATGTCCCGGCGGTATATAGCTGGACACTTCCTTGAGCGCACCCTGCCAATCTTCCTGGGACACTATCCAGACCCATGGCGCCCCATATCGATAAACCGATACCGGTTTCTTGCGTGCGGCTTCGACGATCTTCGATAGGCGCTGGTCAAGTTCCTGCATACCGACTTTCGAGTAACTTTCCATCAATACTCACCGTCCTTCGCCGTATTCACCGGAGTGACCACGGCCGTTAGCGGATACTGTTCTCTTGTTTCAGAGCGGAACGCGTCTTGCTCGAACGACACGCTCATTTCCAGCAACCGGTCAGCGCAACCGGGAAATGGCCGATTCCTTTCGTTCCCGTCCCTGCCTTTCACCACTGAATTCCGTTTTCCTCATTCACACCTGTTTGACGGCAACCCCGCCGCACCACCGAACTTTTGTCATGAAAACTTCATGCGACCGGCCGTTCGCGCGCCGCCGGCGGGGACGAACGGGCATTCACCCGAGAATCGACCAGCGCCTCGGAAGTTCGCCGAAAAAAAGGCCCTCCGTGGGGAGGGCCTGGCGGGTATCGTGCCTCCGCGGCGGTGCCTTACAGGATCAGGTTGCCGCGCTCTTCATCGGTCAATTGGCTGCGCGCCTGTTCGCCGAGGGCTCCGGCGCCGAGCACCTGCACGGCGCTGTCCGGGTTGTAGCCCGGCGAACGACTGGCGCCGTCGCGCGAAGGCTCCAGGCGCTCGTTGCCGAACCCGAGCACCTGCACCGTGATCACCGACGGCATGCGCTGCCGCGCGGCGGCCTGCTGCTGGCGACTGACGTCCTCCGCCGCCTGGGTCGCGGAACTCGCCGCGGCGCTGGCGGAGGTCAACGCACCGGTATTCACCGAAGCCACCAGCGGAATGCCGCTGGACTGGCCCTGGGTCTGGATGTTCGCCGCGTTGACCACCTGCAGCGCCGCCACGTTGACGTTGCCGGAGACCCGGATGCCCGCCTCGCCGGCATCGATGGTGCCGAGCGGGGCGATCAGGTCGATGTCGCCCGGCGCCACTTCGGGAATCGGGTTGAGGGTGGCGATACCGGCGCCGGTGCTGGGCACCTGCGGCGACAGGCTGACGTTGCCCCAGGCGTCGTAGATGCGCCGCGGCGGGGTGTACACCACGGTGGTCTTGCTGCCGCGCCCGGCGTTGATGTCGCCCTCGGCCGACCAGATCTGGATATCGCCACCGAAGGTGGTCATCACCCGGCTCTGGCCGAGCAGGATGCTGCTAAGGGCGTAGGAACGGATATTGCCAACGCCCTGGGTCACCACACCGGCGGTGGACGGCGGCGCCTCACCTTCGATACCGAATACCTGCTGCCCACCCGGGGTGAGCAACTGGATGTCGCCACCGAAGTTGGTATGCACGCCGGCACCGCCGTACATGACGATATCGCCTTCGTAGCTGATCGGATTGCCCGCCGGATCGCGCTCGGGGAACAGCGCGGCGATCGCGTTGCGCCCGCGCAGGTAGCTGCCCTGGCGCACTCCGCCGACCTCGTTGTACTCGCGGCCGCCGGCCTTGAGCTCGGCGAAGTACACCTCGCGGGCGAAGATCCGCTGCTGCTCCGCCGAGAGGCCGGCGAGGAACTCCCGCGCCTGCTGGGCGTCGCCGCTGAAGCCATAACGCCCGCTCAACCATTCGATCAATTCGTTTTCGTAGGTCCGTACCACCTTGCCGGGCTGTTCCGCCAGGGGCGTTCCTGCCTGCGCCAGGTTGTCGAGCTCCAGGTAACGCCGGAGGAAGCCGGAGTAGTCCGCCTGGCTGGCGCCCGCCTGCAGGACGATGCTGGCGCCGGAGCGCGTGTCGCCCGCGGCGACCGCCCCCAGGCTGGTGACCGCCACCTCGTCGTTCATCAGCAGGTTGCGTCCGGCGCTGATCTCCAGGCTGCCCGGTCCCGCGACGTTGAAGTTGCCGTAGAGGATGTCGCGCCCCGCCTGCACCAGCGACACGTCGGTAGCCGAGGTATTGACGAACAGATTGCCGCTGCTGGCGTAGACCCCCATGTTGTCGCTCGCGGTCCGCTCGGAGCCCAACCCGGTGCCGCTGCTGACGATGTCACGGCCGGCGATCATGCGCACCGCACCATGCCCCTCGTAACGCAACTGGCCGAAACGCACATCGCTGGTCCCGGTGTAGCGCAGCAGCCGGCCACTGTCGACACCGACCAGATCACCCGCAAGGGCGTAGAAGCGCGACGGTTCCAGCGCCGCCCCCCATTCGCCGGAGACGCTGTTGGCGCCGAAGGCGAACAACGGGAAGTGGTTCGTGTCGGCGCGGCTGCCGTCGCTGGACAGGTTGTCGACCTGCCGCGTGATCCCGGTATAGCCCTGGTAGCTCGGATTCAGCGGCGTGGCCAGGCTGCCGGTGCTGGCGCCGGAACGGCTGATGCTGTAGCCGCCGGCGTAGATGGAGTCGCCGGCCAGCAGGTCGAGACGGCCCTGACTCGACGGCGCCAGGACCAGCGCGGTCCTGTCGCTGCGAGCGTTTTCGCGGAGTGTCGCGTTGCCATAATAGAGGCTGCCGGTCAGCGCCACGGCCGACAGCTTCGCCGGATAGACCAGCGCGGAATCGGTGTCCTGTTCCGTCCTACCTTGGGAAACCGGGGTCAGGTTGCCTCCCGCCGATGTCAGGTCGATCGCCGTGCGTTCGGTCCACAACGAGAAACCGCTCAGGCCGTAACCCTCGACACCGCTGGCGCTGGTATAGGGGGTGCCGTTCATCAACGGCGTCCGCCCGGGATCGACCACCCCTTGCAGCACCAGGTCACCCAGGCTGTTCAGGCTGAAGGTGGCGTCGCCCGGCACCAGCGTCGGCCCGCCGTTGGCCAGGCCGAGGGTCGAGACGAAGGGATCGTAGGCGCGCCGTTCGCCCGGAACCTGATCGCTATCCAGACGACCATAGATCAGATCGATACCACCCAGGCTCGTCGCCCGGACCTGAGCATTGCCGCGCAGGTTGACCATCGCGCCGTACAGTGAACTGCCCTGATCGAAGGGCGTCAACGGGTTGAGCGCACCGCCGATACGTACGTCCATGTCTCCGCCGCCGCTCAGGGTCAGTTGGCCATCGGCGCCTACCCGGCCGCTACCGCCCACCGCCAGCACCAGCCCCTGGCTGCGCTGCGACGTTTCCTGCGGAACGCTGGACGTGCGCGCCTCGATGACGCCCGCATCGCCCGCGACCTTCAGGCTCAGATCGCCACCGCCCAGGGTGCCGATGCCGGTGAAGCCCACCTGCTGCGTGGCGGCAGCCGCTCCATCGCCGCCCGGCTGGCGCGCATAGGTGCCGAAATTGATCCACCAGGCGGTGCGGTCGGCCGTACCGGCGGTCGAACCGCTGCCCTGGCGCCAGAGCCAGTTGCCGACGGCCGCCGAGTCGTAGCCGGCGTTGGGTACGGCGCCGGACAACCGACCCAGCACATCGCCGCGCAGATCGCCACCGACCGCCAGCGTCAGGTTGCCGCCCAGGGCCGGGTACCAAGCGCTGTAGAGGCTCTGTTCGCCGCCGTCCACCCATTGCTCGTAACCGCCCAGCGCCGGATCGCGCAGAACGCTGCCGCCGTCCCTGGCACGCGCCAGGTTGTAGCTGGAATCGACCGCGCTCGCGGTACCGGCGGTGTAGACTCCGAATGGCGAATCCATACGCAGGTTGCCGGCGGCGAACAGGTCGAGATCGCCAGTGCCGGTGCGCAGCACGCTGAAGCGCGAAGCGTAGGGTTCGGCTTCCAGCGCATAGTCGTCGCTGGACGCAGCGCACCAGGTCGGGAAATCGTCACAGATGGTCGGGTAGCCCAAAGCCTCCGGGTCCAGTGGGTCGCCCGGCTTGATGCCGGGGTCGCCCCATCCTGCCACCCCTTCCTCGGTCCACACCATGCCGCCCGAACTCGCGGCGCACCAGGTCGGGAAATCGTCGCAGATGGTCGGGTAGCCCAAAGCCTCCGGGTCCAGTGGATCACCGGGCTTGAGGCTAGGATCGCCCCAGTTATCCACCCCTTCCTGGGTCCATACCAGCCCACCACCCGCCGCCGGTATGCGCCGCATGCCGTAGTGCGTATCGGCGAGGCGCATCTGCCCGCTGGAACGCGGATCGGTCAGCCGCGGATCGGCCGCCTGCAGATCGGCGCCAGCCACCAGGCGCACGCTCCAGGACTGCGAACCGGCCGCCAGCATCGGCGCGATGGCCCAATTGTGCGAAACCGCACCGGCCGGGCGTACGTCCACCGACGCGGCGCCATCGGGCAGGCGGATATCGCTGCCAGCCGGCAGGAAGGCCCCGGCGCGCAAGGCCAGTCCACCGGCCAGACGCACGCCGTCGACTTCGTCGTTGGCCAGCGTGGCGCGGCCGGGCAGCGGCACGCCGCCCGGCCAGGTCATCCCCGTCACGGGCGTCGCCAGCGGCAGACGGCTGCCGGCGCCGAGGCGGGTGCCGGCGGGCAGGTCCAGAGCCTCGCCAAGCAGGCTGCCGGCCGGCCGGAGCAGGTTGCCGGCGGCATCCAGCAACGCTCCCTCGAGCACCGTTCCCGCCGGCAGTTGCAGTGGCTGGCTGAGCACCGCCTCGACCGGCAGCCGGGTACCGGCGGCCAGGGTCATGGCCTTGATCGGCAGTTCGAAGTTGAGCCTCTTGCCGGCCGGGAAGAAGCTGTCGTCGTCCAGCCGCACGCCAGCCGTCGGCACCACCCGATCGCCGCCCAGGTGATCCTGGCCGGCTAGCAGCAACCAGCCCTGATCGTCGTCGGTTTCCGGCGGCGGGGCGAAACCGTCGGTGACGCTGCCGTAAATGTTCAGGTCGCCGCCGGCGCGGATCGCCAGCGAACCGGCCTCGCCGGAGCCGTATACCGAGGTTTTCGCCGTCCGCGGGTTGAGACTGGCGTAGCGATGGCCCGACAGGTCCAGGTCGCCCTGCACCACCAGGTCGCCATCGGCCGTGGCGCTGACGATCTCCAGCCCGGGGCGCAGGTGGAAAGCTTCCGCGTAGGTGGCATTGTTCAATCCAGCCAGCTTGCCGTCGAGCAGGGCGCTATTGGCCAACGCCGCCTGCATGAACAGTTCGCTCTGCTGGTGCTTGCCATCCAGGTAGGCCTGGGTGATCTCCTGGTACGGCCGGCCGTTGCTCGCCGGCAGAGCGGCGACCGGCGCGTCGTCGTAGCGCTGCACGGCACTGAGGGTGATGGCGCGGGCACCAAGGATCTGCAGCGGCGCACCGGCGTCGATGGCGATATCGCCCGCCGTCGCCCCGCCCAGACGCGGCGCGTACAGGTCGAGGGTGCCGCGGGCGACGCCGTCGTTCTGCCCGGGCGCGCTTCCCGCTGCCGCCTCGGTGCCGTGGCGCAGGTCGATACGGGCACCGGCGCCGAGGCTGAGCAGCCCGTCTCCGGCGTTCAGCTCGATCAGCGCGCGGTTCGGCGAATCGATGATCTTGCCGTAGCTGTCCACCCGCAGCCGCCGCCCATGGGCATCGAGCAGCGCCTCGCCACCGATGCTCAGGCCCTGCTTGGCGGCCAGGCGGATACTGCCGACCTGCTCGCCGCTGGCGTCAAGCACGCCGTTCACGCTCAGATGGCCACCATCCAGCGACACCTCGATCGTCGAGGCCCTGACGTCGTTGCCGATGTTCAGGTCGCCCTGCTTGATCTGGAAACTGCGCGCACCGAACACCTGACCGGCATTCAGGCGCTGGTTGAGAGCGGCGAACCGGCTGTCTGGCGTACCGTCCTCGCCCAGCCGCTGGGCACGGATCTCGACGCTGCCCGCGGCGTATGGCACCAGGGTGCCGCCAGCGTCGTATTCGCCGCTGCTCGCCGCCAGGATCTGCCCTTGTAGGTCGACCACGCCGGCCGCGCTGTCCAGCGCCACCGCCGTCAGGCTACCGGCCTGGTTGTTGCTCGCCGACAGGTCGATGCGCGAAGCGCCGGCCTGGCGGATATTGCCGCCGTGGCTCAGCAGGTTGACTTCGCCACCCCAGCTGTAGCGGATCACGTCGTCGAAACGCAGCGCGCGCCCGGCTAGGTCGAGCTGGGCGCCGGCGCCCAGTTCCAGGTCCTCCTGCGCGGTCAGGCTCAACTTGCCGCTGGGCAGGCCGACGCGGGTGCCCAGCAGGAGGCTGGCGCCCTCCAGGGCCAGTTCGGCGCCCAGTGCGCCGTTGGCCAGTTCGACCGGGGTGGATGCCGCGCCGCCGCCCCCCGCGCTGACCCGCAACGCACCGCCCGCCAGCAGGCTGTTGCGCGAGCCGGCCTCGCCGGTGAGCAAGGGTGTGATCAGGTTGAGATCGCCGCCGCTGTATGCGTAGCCGCTACCAGCCCGATACTCGCCCTGGCTCTGGTAGACCGCGAGGCTACCCTTGTGGTTGGCGGTGATCCGCTCGCTGGCCGCCAGGTTGACCGTGGCGAAGCCCAGCGCCAGGCGCTGGTAACTGTCGATGGCGCTGGGCTGGCTGAAGGGACCGTAGCCGAACTCCAGGCGTTCGCTGCGGATGTCCAGCGTGCCCTGGCCACTGCCGGCGCCGCCGGTGATGACCCCGGCGGCCGGCGTCTGCGCGCCGTTCCAGATCAGGTTGGAGGTGCGGATCGAGGCGACGCTGTCGCTGTCGCCGTAGCCATAGATCGCCGGGGTGCCCAGCACCAGGCGCGACAAGCGGGAGCGACCGCTGCTCGGATCGTAGGAATCGAGGCTGACGTCGCCGTAGAAGTTGAACGCGTCGCGGGCGTTCAGCACCAGAGTCTCCAGGGGCGGCGCGCCCTCCGACGCATCACCCTGCAGCAGGCGGTCGAGCACTTGCTGGTCGAGCGCCAACCCGGTCGGCAGCACACCGCGCTCGGCCAGTTCGGCCAGCAGCGCCTGCTCGCCGACATTGAAGCCGCCCGCCGCCAGGGTCAGGTTGCGGGTGCCGTAACGCACGCTGCCGTCGAGCACGAAGCGCTTGTCGGTGGCCGCGACCAGACTGCCCTCGGAATACAGCCGGGTTTCGCCGGCCACACCATCGGCAGCGGGAACGCCAAGCAGGATGTCGCCGGGACCACTGTCCGGCGTTCCGGCTTCCGGTGGCAAGACGTTCAGCACGCCGTTCGACAGGGCGAGCATGGAACGCCCTCCCGACGCATACAGGAAGCCATCCCGTGCATCGTAGGCAGCAGCCCCCCGCCCTAGGGTGACAATGGCGGCACCTTGTTCAAGGCTGATCGCCTCCCCCGGCCGATTCGCCAGGAGGAACACCTCGGGTGCGGCCAGTTCGGCGCCATTGCGCAGGACGATGCTTTGCGCGCCATCGGTGATGTCGAAGGTGACGTAATTGCCGCCTTGCCCGTAGAGCACTGCTGGCGTCGAGCCGATCACCATGCGCGCCGCACCGAAGGCGTTGAGATCGTCGGCCCGCAGCGTCACGCCCTGGAACCCCTCGCTGGCCTGCGCGCCGGCGCCGACGATCTCGATCCGCTGGTTGTTGCCCAATACCACCAGACTACCGCCATAGCCGCCTCTGGCGGCCTGGAACAGCCCGGTGCCGTCGAACGCCAGCGCATCGGCACCGCCACCGGCGAGCAGGTCAAGGCGCAGGCTGCGCGCATCCACCGGCAGCATCGGCCGCGGGATGCCACGGCGAGCAGCATCGGCCATGGCGAAGTCGCTGTAACTCGTTTCGTTGTACTGCGAATGGCGCCGCAGCACATCCGCCGGGGTCAGCAGCACCTGGCGGAACAGTTCGTCGCGCACCCCGGTGCCGACGAGGGACAACTGCCCGGCCAGCGACCAGGAGCCGCTGCGCATGAGCTGGGTGGGCGCTGCCCGTCCCAGCCCGGCCTGGCCGTTGAGTTCGACCCGGTACGCGCCGGGCAGCAGGGCGTAGGTCGACGGCAACAGGGTGTAGGTTCCCGCCGACAGGCCGGGCACGCCGCTACCGATGCTGATCTGCTGGCCGACCAGCGGGTCGACGGCGCCGCCTTCGGCGGCCACCGGCGCGATGCGCTGAACCCCGGGCACAATGGCGTAGATCGGATTGTCGGCCAATCCCGGCAGGTCGAAGCGGCCCTCCTCGTCGAAACGCACCAGCGGGTTGTAGCGCGCATCGGTGGAGCCACCGCGGCCGGAAACGAAACCGGCGCCGAGCAGTTCGCCGCCGCCGGAAAGATCCAGCGTCGCTCCGGACGCCACCCGTACGGAGCGGCCACCCAGGTCGACCCCGGTATCCATTATCCCCCTCTCGTTGAAGCTACCGCCGACGCCGGTCAGGGCGATTTCCTCCCCGGCATAGCGCCAGACCTGGCCGTCTACCGTGCCGCCGTAGGGCAAGGTCAGGCCGGCGCCGCTGACCGAGGTCAGGCTGCCAGACAACAACTCGACCTTGTCGGCGTTCTGGCCGATTTCCAGATAGCCCAACGGAGCGCGCACGACGCCGCCCTGAACGACGCTCGCCGCCCCCAGTGACAAGCGACCGAAGACCGCCAGGGGCTGCTCTGGCGTCGTCGCGTCGCTGCGCTCGATACGCAAGCTGCGCGCCGGGTCGAACGCCGCAGCGGCGCCATCGGCCTGGTAGCCGTAGCCGGCGAGAATCCGCGCGCCCGCCCCGGTGCCCGGATAGAGCTGCGCAGCGCGGATGAGCAGATCGCCGCCACTGAGCACCTGGGTGTTGATGCGCTCTACCGGCGTCGCGTTCCCCGCCAGCAAACGCATGTCGCCCGTGCTGGACAGCTCGACCCGGTCGAAGCCACGCCGGTCAATCGTCTGCGTCCCGCCACTGGCGTCGCGGAAACTGCCACGCGAGCCGAAGACCAGGCTGTCGCGGATATCCAGCACCTGCGCGCTGGCTTCGAAGAGCGCCTCGCTAGGTTGCCTGGAAACCTCGAACAGGCCGGTCGACAGCGGCTGGGTTTCGTTGTTCTCCGCCGCTTCGTTGACGAATGCTCCCGCCAACAGCAGGGACGGTGCCGACAACCTGACCCGGCTATCGCCGGCGGCGCCTTCGCCAAGCCCCAATGCCCCGCTGTAGAGGCGCAAACGTTGCGCCAGGGACAGCTCCAGATCGCCGGCGAAACTCAGCAGGCCGTCGCTGAACAGGGTCAGGTCACCGAACCCGCCATCCTGTACCTGGCTCGCCGCCAGGCGGCCATGGCCATAGGCATAGTCTCGCCCTTCCCCGGCGGCTTCGCGCTGCTGGCCGACGATCAGCTCGCGCGGGCGCAGCACCTGGTCGGTCGCCAGGCTGGTCAGGTAGTTCGGCGTGGCCAGCGCCAGCGTCAGGCTGCCGGCGGCGGCACCTTCCCCGCCGGCGAAGGCGCGCAGTTCGCCATCCAGGTACAAGCCATTGGCCGACGCCAGGGAGATACTGCCGCCGGCGCTGCTGACCCGGGTCTGGCCGACTCCGGGCACGTCCAGAAGCGCCTGGGTGCCGGAGGCATCCAGCAGGCTTCCCGGGCGCAGGTCGATGAACAGTTCGGCGGCATCGGCCTTGCCGCTGGCATGTTCGACCGTGCCGCCGATGACGATGCTGCCACCATCGGCCACCTGGCCGTAGCGCCGCCCCTGGAAGTCCAGCGCGGTCGCAGCGCGTGCGGCGACATCGAGCACACCCTCCTCGCCAACGCGGATGGCGCGCTGGTGGCCGACGCTCTCGACCTGGTCGCGCACCGGATCGGGCAACGCCACGCTGCCCAGTTCGATCGAGCCGCCCCAGGCGTTCAGGCGACCATCGACGTTCAACTGGCCGACGCTGCGCAGCTCGATGCGCTGGCCGGGATCGACCTCCAGCAGGCTGCCACGACCGATGTCGAGGACGCTGTCGGCCACCTGCCCTGCACCGCTCTGGCGGCTGCCGGCCTGCAGGAACAGGCTGGCGCCGGGACGCTGGCGCAGTTCGCCGTCGGCCGGCCGCTCCTCGTATAGCGGCGTCAGCCAAGGCTCCAGCGCGAGCAGCGGGTCGGCACCGCTGGCGACGCTGATGGCGTCGTCGCGGAAACGGTACAGCGGACGCAGCACCTTCACCTGTGCGCCTTCCGCCACTTCCAGTCCCTGCTCGCCGATCACCTGATAACTGGCGAAGCCCTTGTCGAAGAACCCGGCGGCCAACGCCAGGGTGCCGTCCTGTGCCGCCGCGCCAATGCTCACCCGCGGCGCCTGGACGCTCAGGGTGCCGGCGCCGGCGACGCCATGGCCGGCCAGTTCGCCGCCCAGTTGCAGGCGGCCGTCACCTGCCGCCGAGCCGGTATTGGCCGACAGCGTCAGGTCGCCGCCCTTGCCGCCCACCTGTTTGCCATCGGCGAGCAGCGCGGCCCCGGACGACACGTCGATCCGGCTGCCATCGCCCAGCGACAGGTCGCCGCTGCTACGCAGGGAAATCCGCCCGCCGTCGAGATGAGCTCGATCGGCATCCACGCCGCCCTGCACCTGGTTGCTCCAGAGGCCACGCGCATCCAGCGTCACGCCATCGCCCAGGGTCAGGGCGGCACGCTGGCCGGCGGCGGGGGTGAGATAGGTATCGATCCGCTCGCCACGGGCTACCTCCACCTGCTCCAGCACGTTGCCCAGGCGCAAACTGCCGGCGCGCGCCGTGAGGTCGGCGTTCACCTCGACCTCGGGCGCGTACAGGACGATCTCGCCGCCATCGCTGACCTGCAGGGCATTGTCCACCGCGATCCGCTCACGGGCGGCCACGCGCAGCGCCCCCAACTCGAAACCCGACAGCCGTTCGCTGTCGAGCAGGAGGACGCCCCGCTGTTCGTCGGCCAGCGCGGTATCCAGGTCCAGGTTCGCCGCCAGCGGCTCGCCGCCATCGGCCAGGCGCACCTGCTGCAGGGTCGGCGCAAGGTTGTACAGCACGTTGCCGCTGGCACTTTCGTAGCGCGGGGTATAGCTGCCCACGATCAGCTCGGCGCCGCGCGCCACTGCGTTCTGCGCCTGCTGGTAGCCATCCGCGCCCGGCTGCGGCGCGCGCACCTGGCGCTCGCCCTGGAATACCTTGCCGAGCAGGTCGCCCTCGAGCACCGCCGAAGCGGTGCCGACCACCAGGCGGCCAGCATCGCGGCCGACCATGTAGCCGCTCTCGTAACGGCTTTGCGGGGCGATCAGCGGATTGTAGAAATAGCGCGTCTGCCCCCAGCGCGGGCTGCTGTCCTCATAGCCGCGGTAGATGCCCTCGTAGAGCAGGTCGCCGGGGGCGCGGGAGATTTCGTAGAGACGTCCGTCGCTGCCCTTGAGCCAGGTCTGCCGGATCAGGCCGCCCTGCACATCGAGGGTCCCGCCGGAGAGGTTGACCGTCGAGCCGGGCTGGCTCACCAGTTCGCCGCCGGTGAAGGTCAGGGTGCCGCCCTGGGCCATCCACTCGCCGGCCGAATGGTTGCGCGTGCCAAGGTAGCCACCCAGTTCCAGCAGGCCGCCGGCGGTATACCAGCGATCGGTGGCGTAGCCGTTGGTGCCGGCCGGAACCAGGACCAGTTCGCGGGCATCGACCCAGACATCATTGCTGGCCAGTCCGCCGCCGTCGCGGTTGACCGGCGCGTCGCGCTGCTCGTTGCCCTGGACGTTGATCTGGATGTTGTTGCTTTCCATCGCCACCTTCACCCCGACGGCGCCGGCGACGTCCACCTGCGCGCCGTCGCGCAGCAGGCTCCGGCCCGCCGCGCTGACCGCCACCTGGCCGCCACTGGCCAGGGTCAGCGAGCCGCCCTGGAAATCCACGCTACCGCCGCTGACGATCTCGACCCGCGACTGCTCGCTGCGATCGGCGACCCGGCTGAGGTTGTCGAAACGACCGATCACGTTGTTGGTCGGCGTGGTGCCATCCAGCGCCTGCTGGGCGGCGTCGCGCTGGCTGTCGAGGGCGCCGGCGCCGCTGGCATCGACCAGCACCGCGGTGGTGCTGCCCTCGCCCAGGACCACGCTGCCCCTGGCGTCGCTGGCCGAGTTGAGCAGGTGGATGGTGCCGCGCACGTCGGTTGAGCTACTGGACAGAGCGACGCCCTCCTGGCGGACCTGGCGCCCGGTCAGGGTGATGTCGCCGGTGGCGGCCTGGATCAGACCCTGGTTGACCACCCGGCCGGCGGCGCTGTCAGCGGCCAGGGAGGTGGCCACTTCATTGCCGCGGGTGGTAGAGCGCAGGTTGCCATCGGTGCCGACGCCACGGCGAATGTAGAAGCTGTCGCCCGCCGCCAGGGTGGCCTGGCCCTTGGGCGTGACGATCTGCCCGGCGTTCTCCACCTCGCTGCCGAGCAACAGCACGTAGCCGCCCGCCGCGGTGGAGCTGGCCGGATTGGCGGTCTGCAGCAAGGCGCCCTGCTCCACCCGCACCGCGCCGGCGGCGTCGGTGAAGCTCGGCTGGCTGCCGTTGGCGTCGAAATACAGGCCGCGTTCGCGGAACTGGCTGTCGCTGATGCTGGCGGCGGCAGCCACCAGGTTGCGTACGTTGACCTGGCTGCTGCCGCTGAACACCACACCGTTGCGGTTGGCCACCATCACCGTGCCGTCGGCCTTGATCTGGCCCTGGATCTGGCTCGGCCGGGCGCTCGGGTCGTTGACCCGGTTGAGCACCGCCCAGTTGCTCTGCTGGTCGAACTGCAGGGTGGTCTGCCGGCCGATGTTGAAGGTTTCCCAGTTGAGGATCGCCCGATCCGCGGTCTGCTCTACCGTCACCGTGGTACGCCCGTCGGCCTGCGACTGCACTGGCGCCTTGGCGTTCTGCCAGGCCTGCTCGAAAGGCAGGGAAGCGTCCACTTTCAGGCCGCCCTCGCCCAGGCCGTCCGGGATGTCCGTCGGCGCCGCCAGCGCAGCCTGGCGTCCCGCCGCCTGGGCGGCCTGCTGCGCGGCGATGGCCGCCACGGTGTTGTTGAGGTTTTGCAGCGAACGCTGCAACTGCTGGTTGACCTTCTGCTGCTGGGCCAGCGGCGGTGGCGTCATGCCCGGCAACTGCGCGCCCGGACGCGCCGCCCCGGCGCTCTGCTGGGCGCCCTTGGCGGCGAACCAGGCGGCGCTGAACGGCTGGGAAGCCTGGGCGCCACCTGCAACCATGAGCAAGGCGATGATCTGCGCCAGCGGTTTCAGCCGCGGCAAGCCGCCATCGAGCGAAACGGTGACGGGGGACGACGGCACGAACGGACGAGACGGCATGACGCGAGATTCCTTGGGCGTGTTCAACTCGACGCGTCGGCTTGCCAACGCGCATTCCTTATAGAAAGACAGCCCGCAACCGGGCGGGCCGAAGTCTTGTCACGGAAAGTTCATGGAAAGCGGCTAAGCGCCGGAAAAAAGAAACCGGCAGTGCTTGCGCACCGCCGGTCTCCGCTATCGCCCGTGGACTGGAGCGTCTTAGAGCGGACGGCCGATGCCGTTGCAGACGTTGGAATGGCCGATGTACAGGTTGTTGGTGGAGGTCAGGAACGACTGGCGTACGGCAAGCTTCCAGGAAGCCGGCAGCGGCACGAAGCGATGGTTGGTGATCGCAGTGTCGTTGTTGACGCTGGCGCCGTAGTGACGGGTGAAGAAGTCGCGCACCTGCTGGGTCTGGGTAGCGTCGGCGTAGCACTGGCTGAAGATCAGGTTGGTGAAGCCGAGGATCGGATAGCCGGTGGTCGGATACGGACGGACGCTCGGATCGGTCGCACTGGCAGTGGCGGCGAAGACCGGCACCCAGTTGTTCGGGTCTGAACGCTGTGCGGTGGTCGGCGGGGTAACGGCACCGATGGCTGCCGAGACGTTGGCCGGAGCCGGCGATACGCCGCGCACCTGGGCGACCTTGGTGGCGTCGTCGAGGCCGGCCAGCGTCGGCGCGGCGAAGTCCGGGCTCATATAGGTGATGCGGCCTTCGGCGGCGTTGAGCGTATTCATCACGGCCTGGCTGCCCTGGGCCGATACGGCGCCAGCCGGCAGGCCGCCGGAGAAGCTGTTACCGAAGCTGGTGGTGATGGCGAAGGTGCCACCTTCGAGGGCGCTGGAGCAAGAGGCGTTGAGGAAGCGGGTGAACAGTTCGGTAGTGCCGCTGCTCTCGGAACGGTAGACCACTGTGATGGCGCCGCTACGGCCCGAGCCAGGAATCTGACTCCAATCGGTCAGACGGCCGGAGAAGACACCGCAAAGGGTGTTCACGTCTGCGAAGTTGACGGCGTTGCTACCTGACTTGTTGAACGGCAGAGCGACCGAAGTGGCTACCGACGGCACCTGGATCAGCGGACCCCAGGCGGAGCCATGGGCGCTCAGATAGGGGTTGGTTTCGTTGGTCTTGCTCAGTTTGGAGTCGCTACCAGCCCAATGCACGTTCTTGTTGGTAGTGCCGGCGACGAACTTGGTGTAGTCGTTGTTCAGGAAGGCCGCCTTGCCGTTGCCGCTGCCTACGCCGATGTAGGCGGCGAAGCCGGCGGTCAGGACGCCGGGCTCCTGGTACAGCTGTTGCGGCAGGGTGGCGCCACCGCCGTTGATTTCGGCCATGGCTTGGGCGGATACGAGGGCGGCCACGCTCAGCGAGGCAGCGATCAGAGAGCGCTTGAACATGAAGAATCTCCTTTCATCGTGGTGTTGGTACGTTGAGGAAGTCGTCTTGCATGAGGCGGCGCCGTGCTTGCCGGGCTTTGCATCCCTAGCCGGTCGAAGGGGCCGCTGGGGATAAAACTCGCAAGTTCCGGTGACAGATCGGGGAAAAAATCTCGGGAGCATCGAATTGTTTTCGCAGCCTTTCCTCGGGTGTTCGCAGGCTCTGCGCCGGGCCTTTTCGCGGGACCTGCGAGGTTCCGCGAGCGCCTCCCGGCGGCCGGCCCGCGACGGCCATGGCGCGCCCTCGGGGCAACCTCGTTGAAACATGCACCCGAGCCCTGGCGAGGGGCCACACGGGTTGATGACAGCGAGAGGAAGGCCAGCTTGCACAAGCCCCTCCCGTAGGGCGGATTACGCCAGCGGCGTTATCCGCCGATACCTCTCTTCGGAAGACCGCTGAGACGCCCCATCCCCACGGCGGATAGCCGCGAGCGGTTAACCGCCCAGCACGGGAAGGGCTTGTTCAGGTACGGACTACTGGACCAGCTGGTTCATCTCGATGATCGGCATCAGCACCGCCATCACGATGGTCAGCACCACCCCGCCCATGACCACGATCATCAGCGGCTCGAGCAACGCGGTCATGCCCATGGCGCGGCGCTCGATGTCGCGCGACAAGGTCTGCGCCGCGCGGTCGAGCATCGGCGGCAGCGCACCGGTCTTCTCGCCGCTGGCGATCAGGTGGGTGAGGATCGGCGGGAACACCTGCCGCGTGCGCAGCGCCGAGGCCAGCGAGACACCTTCGCGAACCTGCGCGGTGGCCTCCTCCACCGCCTGCGCGAGGCAGTCGTTGGCCAGCGTCTGGCGCGCCGCATCGAGCGCGCGCAGCAGCGGTACGCCAGCGCTGCCGAGGATCGCCAGGGTGGAGGCGAAGCGCGCGGTATTCACCCCGAGCACGAAGCGTCCGAGCAGAGGCAGGCGCAGCACTCGCCGGTGCCAGCCGAGCCGCGCCTGCGGGTCGCGCAGGTACAAGCGCCAGCCCCAGTAAGCGCCGCCGATGGCGCCGGCGCAGAGCCCCCCCCAGGCGCGCACGAAGTCGCTGGCCTGGAGCATCGCCCGGGTCAGCGCCGGCAGGTCCTGGCGCGCCTGGGAGAAGGCGCTGACCACCTGCGGCACCACGTAGCCGAGGAGGAAGATGACGATGCCGATGGAGACCACGCCGACCACCGCCGGGTAGATGAACGCGGTGAGGATCTTGCCGCGCAGGGCGTTGCGTTCCTCGATGTAGTCGGCCAGGCGCTCCATCACCTGGGCCAGGTCGCCGGACTCCTCGCCCGCCGCCACCAACGCCCGGTAGATTTCCGGGAAGTCCCGCGGCCGTGCGGCAAGGGCGTCGGCCAGGCGCATGCCGCCGCGCACGTCGCTGCGCACGGCGCTCAGGGTCTGGGCGATGTGCTTGCGCTCGGCCTGGTCGAGGGTGGCGCTCAGCGCCGCCTCCAGCGGCAGGCTGGCGGCCAGCAGGCTGGCCAGCTGGCGGGTGGCCCAGGCCAGGTCGCCGTCGGACAGGCGCGGGGCGAACAGCGCACCCGCCCCTTGCCCGGTCCCGCCGCCAGCCTGCTCGCGGACCTCCAGCGGGGTCAGGCCGCGGGCGCGCAGTTGGCCGAGGGCGCCACGCTGGCTGTCCGCCTCCAGGGTGCCGGTCTCGATCCGGCCCTGGGCGTCGGCGGCTTCGTAGCGGAAGGTCTGCATCAGGCGTCCCGGGTCACGCGGAGGATTTCCTCTAGGGTGGTGGAGCCGCTGGCGATCCAGCGCTCGCCGTCCTCGCGCATGCTGCGCATGCCGGCGGCGCGGGCGGCTTCGCGGAGATCCTGCTCGGCGCGACCCTGGTGGACCAGGCGGCGGATCTCGTCGTCGATCACGAACAGCTCGTGGATGCCGGTGCGCCCGCTGTAGCCGGTCTGGTTGCAGGCAGGGCAGCCGACCGCGCGCCAGCCGCCGTCCTCTTCGACCCGGCAATGCGTGCACAGGCGCCGCACCAGGCGCTGGGCGAGTACGCCAAGCATCGACGAGGCGAGCAGGAACGGCTCGACGCCCATGTCCACCAGCCGGGTCACCGCCGACACCGCGTCGTTGGTGTGCAGCGTGGCCAGCACCAGGTGCCCGGTGAGCGAGGCCTGCACGGCGATCTGCGCGGTCTCCAGGTCGCGGATCTCGCCGATCATGATGATGTCCGGGTCCTGCCGGAGGATCGCCCGCAGGGCTACGGCGAAGGTCATGTCGATGCGCGCGTTGACCTGGATCTGGCTGATCCCCGGCAGGTCGTACTCCACCGGGTCTTCGACGGTGAGGATGTTGCTGGTGCTGGCGTCGAGCCGCGCCAGGGCGGCGTAGAGGGTGGTGGTCTTGCCGCTGCCGGTGGGCCCGGTGACCAGCACGATGCCGTGCGGCTGGCGGATCAGGTTGTCCAGCGGCGCCAGCACGCCGGGAGCCATGCCCAGGGTCTCCAGCCTCAGGCGCCCGGCCTGCTTGTCGAGCAGGCGCATCACCACCCGTTCGCCGTGGCCGGTGGGCACGGTGGAGACGCGAATGTCGATCGGCCGCCCGGCTACCCGCAAGGCGATGCGGCCATCCTGGGGCAGGCGTTTCTCGGCGATATCCAGCTGCGCCATGATCTTGATCCGCGACACCAGTGCCGCGTGCAGCGCCTTGCGCGGCGCGACCACGTCGCGCAGGGCGCCGTCGACGCGGTAGCGCACCACCGAATGGGTCTCGAAGGGCTCGATGTGGATGTCGCTGGCCTCGTCGCGCGCCGCCTGGGTCAGCAGCGCGTTGATCATGCGGATCACCGGCGCGCCATCCTGGGTGTCGAGCAGATCGGTGACCTCGGGGATATCGTCCATCAGGCGGTCGAGGTCGACCTCGCTCTCCGCCGCGCCGACCACCGCCGCGGCGCTGCCGGTATCGGAGTAGGCGCTGGCCAGCAGGGTGTCGAGTTCGTCGTCGCGGACGCTCTCCAGGCTGGCCAACGCATGCCGCTGGCGCACCTCGCTGATCGCCCAGCCGGGCGTGCGCGGGCTGACCAGCAGGGTCGCGCCATGCTCGCCCGGCCGCAGCAAGGCGCGCTGCGCCTTGGCCCAGGCGTAGGGCAGCAGGCTCATAGGGGCGGCGCCTCGCCCAGCGGTACCGCGCGCAGCGGCCGCGGGCTCGGGCGCAAGTCGTAGGCGGCCTGCGGGATGCCCTGCTGCGCCGGCGGCAGCACCGGAGCCTGCATGTCGCCGACGCTCCAGTCGTGGCGCGGCTGCACGCGCTGCTGGGCGCGGCGGATGAAGTCGTAGCGGTTGAGGGTGATGCTGCGCCCGGCGGCGGCATCGCGGACGATGTAGGGACGCAGGAAGACCATCAGGTTGGTCTTGGTCCGCGAGCGCTTCTGGTAGCGGAACAGCGAGCCGACGCCGGGGAGGCTGGAGAGTCCGGGAACGCCGTCGGTGTTGTCCTGCACGTTGTCCTGCAACAGGCCGCCGAGGACCATGATCTGGCCGTCGTCGAGGAGGATGCTGGTATCGATCGCGCGCTTGTTGGTGACCACCCCGGCGGCGGTGCTGGCGCGCTCGTCGACGCTGCTGACCTCCTGGTAGACGTCGAGCTTGACCGTTCCTCCCTCGGAGATCTGCGGACGGATGTTCAGCTTCAGGCCGACGTCCTCGCGCTGGATGGTCTGGAACGGGTTGTTGCTGGTACCGCCGCCGTCGGTGACGTACTGGCCGCTGACGAAGGGTATGGTCTGGCCGACCATGATGCTCGCCGACTCGTTGTCCAGGGTCAGCAGGTTCGGGGTCGACAGGACGTTGGTGCCGCCGCGGCTCTTCAGCGCCCGGGCGAGCACCTTGAGGTCGAGGATCTTGCCGATCCCGGGGATGTCCACGGTGCCATCCACCAGGCCGATGTTGAGCCCCTTGGGCAACACGTCGATGGTGTTCTTGCCGGCCGTGTTCAGCGCCGACTGGCCGAAGTTGACCCCGCCGAACACGCCGTTGCCGCCGAGGTTGCCGGCCTGCCACTGGATGCCGAACTCGCTGGAGTCGTCTTCGCTGACCTCGACGATCAGGCTTTCGATCACCACCTGGGCGCGGCGCTGGTCGAGCAGGTCGATGACTTCGCGGAGGTTGCGGTACAACGGCTCGGGTGCGGAAATCAGCAGGGTGTTGGTGGTGGCGTCGGCCTGTACGGTGACCCCGCCGGCGGAGAACGCCGAGTTCTCCTCGCCCATCGCACCGGGTCCGGCGCCGCCCTGGCCGCTGCCCATCGCACCATAGGCGCCGCCGCTGCGGTTGCTGCCGCCCAACCCGCTGGAACCGCTGCCCGTGGTATTGCCGCTGCTCCCCAGGCCCTGGCTACCAGTACCGCTGTTGCCGCCACCGAGCATGCCGCCGCCGCTCAGGCGCGCGCGCTGCTGGTCGCCCTCGTTGCCCTCGCCGCCGCTGTCGCCGGTGATCAGCCCGCGCAGGGCCTGGGCCAGGCGGGTCGCCTGGGCGTTGCGCAAGTAGACCACATGGAGGTTGCCGGGATTGCTTTGCACGCTGTCCAGCTTGCCGATCAGGTCGCGCGCCAATTGCGTGCGCTCGGGGCTCGGCGAGCGGATCACGATGCTGTTGGAGCGTGGGTCGGCGAGCACCACGGTCTTCTGGCCCTGCTCGGCGCCGCCGCTGCCCTGGCTGTCGAGCAGTTCGGAGACGGTGCTGGCGATGTCCACCGCGATACCGTTCTGGATCGGCACCACGTCGGTGTCGCTGGCGCTGGGGATGTCGATGCTGGCGATGATCCCGGCGACCCGGTCGAGGTTTTCCGCGTAGTCGGTGACCACCACGGTGTTGTTCCCCGGATAGGCATTGATCGGGTTGTTCTGCGCGACGATCGGGCGCAGCACCGGGATCAGGTTCACCGCGTTCTCGTAGCGCAGGCGGAAGGTCCGCGTGACCATGCCGTTGGCCGCCGGCCGGTCGGCGCCGTAGACCGGCCCGCCGAGCAGCTTGGCGTCGGCCTCCGGCACCACCTGGCTGACCCCGTCGACGTCGACCACGCTGAAGCCCTGCATGCGCAGGGCGCTGGTGAGCATGCGGTAGGCGGTGCGCGCCGGCACCTGGCCTTCGGAAACCAGGGTCAGCTTGCCCTTCACCCGCGGATCGACCAGGAACTGCCGGCCGGTGGCGCGCGACAGCGCGCGCACCACCGCTTCCACCTCGGTATCGACGAAATTCAGGCTGACCGGCTGCTCGCCGAGTTCGGCCGCTGTCGCTGAGACCGGAGCCACGCCACCGGAGCGCGCCACGCCGCGTCCGGCACTCAGCGCGCGGCGGGCCTGCTCGGCCTGGGGCCGCTCGCGGACGTCGGCGCTGCGCAACGGCGCACCGGAGCGGACACTGCTCAGCGGCCGACCGACTTCCTCGTCGGCCGGGGGCACGCCGGGGACCTTCGGCGTCTCGCTACACGCCGCGACCAGTAGCGCGCCCAGCGCCACGCCCAGTACAGGCCAACGACGCCGGGCATGGTGGAAAGCTGATTGCCTCATGGGGAATCCTTGGGAGCGGAAGTCGACTGCAAATGGATCGAGGCGGACACCAGCCCGCCGGACAGCTCGTTCGAAGAGCCGGAGCGCTCCTCGGAAGGAGCGTCGAGACGCGTCACCTGCGCCTCGCTGACGCTCAGGCGCAACGCCGCCGGGCTGCGCGCCAGCCAGCGCAGCAAGGCCTCGCCGGACACGCTGGCGAAGTCCAGTTGCCATTGGCCCGGTTGCGGGGCGTCCAGTTGGAAACCGTCGAGTCCCTGATCGCGCAGGCTGCGACGGATCGCCTCGGCGTCCGCCGTACCGCTCAGGGTCGGACCGCGCAACGCCTCGACCTCGCGCAACACGCCGTCCACCGCCGCGGCCTGCGCACGCAGGCGCGGCAGCTCGGCTTGCCAATGCTCGATCCGCGCCAGCGGCGGATCGATGAACACTTGCCAGGTCAGCGCCAGGCATAGCGCCAGGCCACCGCCGGCGAGAATCTTGCGCTCGCGCGGCGCCAGTTGCCGCCAGTAGGCCTGCAGCCGCAGCAGCAGGGGACTCCAGCGCTGCGCCGGGGTATTCAGCAGGCCCGCCAGGCGCTTATTCATCTTCATCGGCAGCCGCCTCGGCAGTGCCACTGTCTGCCGCGCCAGCGGCCGGCGCTGGCGGCGCTTCCATGGCGCGCACCTGCCAGCCCTTGTCGGAGGCATCGGCCTGCAACCCGTGCTTGCCCAACTCGCCCTGCCAGGCAGCGGCATCGCCGCCTGGCGGTCCCGGCAGCAGCTCCAGGTCCAGTTCGCCGGCGTGGTAGTCCAGTCGTTGCAGGCGTCCGGCGAGGAACGGCATCGCCTCGCCGGCGCCATGCAGCAGCGCGGCCAGCCCCGGTACGGCATCGCCATCGGCCTTGCCGGCCAGATAGGCGTCGCGTCGCTCGCGAGCCTGGCGCAACGGATCGAGCACCACCGGCAGTTCCGGGAAGGCCTGCTGCACGCGTTGACTGCTCTGCCGTTGCAAGGACTGGCCCTGCCCGGCCAGTTGCCCGGCGTACAGGTTCAGGCCGGCGACCCACACCAGCAAGGCCAGGGCTGCGCAGACCAGGGGCATCTTCCAGGTGCCGTTGCCGGCGCTCGTCGCCGGCGCTTTCAGCGCCAATCCCCACGGACTGGCGGGCCCGCTCCAGCGCAGCGCTTCGTCCAGCGCCTCGGCCCGCTCCAGGGCTGCGGAGCGCCACGCCGGACGCTCGCCCAGCCAGAACAGCCGCAACTCCTGCGGGACCTCAGCGAGGCCCTGCTCCGGCAAGGGATGGACCACAGCGTCGCTCAGCGAGCGGCGCAACAGCAGATGGCCGTCCCACTCGCCGGCCACCCAAGCGTCATCGCGCAACGGCAGGAGGAACGGCGCGGCCTGCACCTCCCGCACGTCGAGCCGCAGCCGCTGTACGGCCTGCTCCAGCGAGGCCAGCGCCGACGCCTCCAGCCACCCCAAGGTCAGGCGCCCGTCGGCGCCGCGCGGGCCGTGGGCCAGGCGTAGCTGCGCCGGATCGCCGAGGACCAGCGCCTCGGCCGCGCAGTTCACCGCGGCGGCGAGCTTCGCCGCAGGCAGCGCCGGCAGTTCGAGACTGACCAGGCGGCAATCGCGCGGATGCAGGAACAGCGCCACCGGCAACCCCTGGCGTCGCCGCGCCAGTTCCGCGAGCGAGGCCTCGATTCGTTCCTGCACCGCGCCGCGCGCATCCAGGCGCAGGCAATGCAGCGGCGCCGCCTCGGCGAACTCGCTCAGCGGCGGCAGCAGGCAACGCCAGGTGGCTTTCATGAGCCCACCCTCACCCAGTTGACCGCCGTGCTTTCACCGGCCTTGCGCTGCACCAGGGCTTGCAGGCGCACCTCTTGCCGGTCGCGCCGAGCATAGGCGGTGAGCAGGAACCAGTCGCTGGTGATCCCGACCTTCACCGACTGCGCCTGCAATTGCGGCATGTTCAGGCGGTTGACGAAGTCGCCGCGATTGAGGAACCAGCGGCCCCGGTCGCGCTCGCCGAGCACCCGCCGCGCCTGGTCCAGCCCGAGGCCGGGGACACAGGCGGCGAGCACTTCGGCGCGCGCGGTGTTGCCGTTGATCCAGGTGGTTTCGGGCAGGATGGTGACGTAGGGCCGCAGGCGCTCCAGGGTCGCCGGCGGAATGCCCAGCCGGGCCAGGTCGTCGAGACGCCTGAGCGCCGGCATGCGCGCCGGAAGCGCACGCAACACGGCGCCCGGCGAAGTCTCGCGGCCGCTGTCGAAGCCTGCGGGTTGCGTCTCGGCCGGCGGCGCTTCGGCGGGCAGCCGTGCATAGGAATCGAGTACCCGCTCGACGATCAGCCGCGTCTCCTTCGGGCGCACGCCGAGCAGACCGGCGAGGCGTTCGAAGTTCGCTCGCTCCTGGAGATCGGGGCGCTGGTCGACCAACAGGTTGCGCAGGTTGAACTTGCCCTGCTCGTCTTCCAGTTGGCCGTTGAACGGCAATTCGGCGCTGCTCAGACGCAAGCCACGCATCGGTTGCGCCCAGCGCTGGTCGAGGCGGGTCAGCGGGTCGCGGCGGCTGTCCTCGAGCAGCAACTGGCGGCTCCATTCCAGGCCGCCGCGCAGCATCCAGCCGGCCTGGATGCGTAGCTGCTCGCTTTCCAGGGCGCGGATGAATGCGCTCTGGCGGGCGATCAGGCCGGCGGCTATGACCGCGACCACGGTGACGATCAGCAGCGCGCTGATGATCGCCATGCCGCGCTGGCGATGACCGTTCATGGCGCGCTCAGAGCTGCCAGGAGCCGATGTCGGCGTTGATGCCCTCGCCGCCCGGCTGCCCGTCGGCGCCGAGGGAGAACACGTCGATCTCGCCGTTTACGCCGGGATTCAGGTACTGGTAGGGCTTGCCCCAGGGGTCGTTGGGCAGGCGCTCCAGGTACGAGCGCCAGTTGCTCGCCGAGGCATCGGCAGGACGCTCCGCGAGCACCTTCAAGCCCTGCGCCTGGCTCGGATAGCGGCCCTGGTCGAGGCGGTAGAGCTTGAGCGCCTGCATCAGCCCGGAGATGTCCTGGCGCGCCGCGGTGGCACGGGCCTGGTCGGGACGGTCGAGCACCTTGGGCACCACCATCGCGGCGAGGATGCCGAGGATCACCACCACCACCATGATCTCGATCAGGGTGAAGCCCCGCTGTCCCCGATGTCCTTTCGGGCTGGAGCTGAACTGCACGACATCCATCTCGACACTCCTCGGCATGGTTCGATTCGCCGCGGATTGTTTCAGGAAGATATGTCAACGATATTGAAAATCCTCGGGTGCGCCGCTCTTCCGGCGGCGCCCGCAAAGCCCTGGAGCCGGGCTTTCCGGCAGGCGCCGGGGATGGCTCGCGGGAGCGCCCTCCCGAGCTTTTGTCAGGGATCGGTCAGATTTCCCGGCTAGCCTGGAGGTCCCCTTTCGCCGACCTTCCCGCGATGTCCACGCGCCTGTCTTCCCGCGGTTTCACCCTGATCGAAGTGCTGGTCGCGCTGGCCATCGTCGCCATCGCCCTGGCCGCGGCGATCCGCGCGGTGGGCCTGATGACCGACGGCAATGGTCTGTTGCGCGACAAGTCGCTGGCCCTGCTGGCAGCGGAGAGCCGGCTCGCCGAGCTACGCCTGGGCGTCGGCGCGGCTCCGGGAAACAGCGATTTCGAATGCTCCCAGGGCCGCCTGCGGTTGTACTGCGAACAACGCGTCGAGGCCACCGACGACCCCGCGCTACTGTGGGTGGAAATCCGTGTGCGCACGCAGCGCGAACAGGCGGTGCCGCTGGCGCGCCTGAACACCCTGCTGAGCCGCTCCCGGTGATCTCAACCGCGCTTGAGGGTAGCCAGCGGCGGCGGTTCGGCGAGCCGCTGCATGGCCACCCGGCGAACCTCGCCGTTCTGCTCGATGAGCACCGCGTCGGCCTCGATCCGCCGCACCTTCGCCGCACGTGCCAGGACCTCGCCCTCGCGATAGGCCTGGGCCGGCGCGCCGTTCACCGAGAGGATGGCGATCGCCGCGGGACCACCGCTGATCAATCCCGCCAGTTGCACCTCGACCTCACCGGAAGGCGCCGCGAACCAGCGTTGAGCGGCGTCCTCGCCGCTGGGCGGCGGAACGGCGGCGACCTCGGCCTGGACCACGCCGGGAATCGGCGCCAGCAACAGATAGCCCCAGAACAGCAGGCCGGCGAGGATCGCCAGCACGGCGGCGAACTGGACCAGGCGGGGCGGATCGATACGGGGCATGGCCGGCATGGCGGGGCTCTCCTGGCGTATGGGCGACGGGCGCCACGAACGGCGCCCCGGCACCAGCCTAGCGCAGAATTCTCTCCGTTATGTTTCACACGCCGATCATCTTCGTCGGGCACTCTGGAAGCCTCTCTCTTCGCGGAGCGGCATCCGGTGAGGCGACCCCGGCAAGGCGGTTTCACCCTGATCGAACTGATGGTGGTGCTGGTAATCGTCGGCATCGCCACGGCGGCCATCAGCCTGAGCGCCCGCCCCGACCCGACGGGTCTGCTGCGCCAGGATGCCGCGCGCCTGGCGCGGTTGCTGGAAATAGCCCAGGGCGAAGCGCGGGTACGCGGTACGCCGATCCTCTGGCAGCCCAGCGCCAAGGGCTATCGCTTCAGCCCGCAGGCCTATCGCGGCAAGACCGACGCCTTCGCCGCCGACACCGAATTGCGCGCGCGCGACTGGCAGGCCGCGCCGCTGCGGGTCAGCGTGCGCCCGCCGCGACCGGTGTTGCTGGACGCCGAATGGATCGGCGCGCCGTTGCGGATAACGCTCTCCGACGGCCAACACAGCGTCACCGTGCTGCGCGAGGCGAACGGCCATGTCCGGGTACACTGAACGCGCGACGACGCGGCGCCGGCAAGCCGGCTTCACCCTGATCGAGGTGATGGTCGCGATCATGCTCATGGCCATCGTCAGCCTGATGGCCTGGCGCGGCCTGGACAGCATCGCCCGGGCCAGCGCGCACCTGGAGGACAGCACCGAGCAGGGCGCCGCGCTACTGCGCGCGCTGAACCAGCTGGAGCGCGACATCGCCCTGCACAGCGCCATCCGGGAGGAGACCGGCCTGCCCATCGGCGACGAGCCGATCCGGGCCGGCGACAGCCTGCCGCCCGGACTCGCACTGAAGCGCCTGAGCGAGATTCCATTGCGCCTGGACATCGTCCGCGCCAGTACCGAGCCAGGCGCGCCGCTGCAGCGCGTGCGCTGGTGGCGACAGGGCAAGATCCTCTACCGCGCCGCCTCGCCCAGCGGCGACCGCCTGCCGTTGCCGCCGCTGGCGGAGCGGGTGGCTGTGCTGGACGACGTGAGTCGGTTCGAGATCCGTGCCTGGGTGCCGGGAAAGGGCTGGACGCGCCTGCCGGCACGCAGCAAAGTCCGCGCCAGCGGACTGGAGATCAGCCTGTCGCGGGTCACCCGCAACGGCGTGGAGCGCTATCGACGGGTGGTGGCCCTGCAATGAAGCGGTGGCTCAGCCGAGCAGCACCACCCCGCCCGGCAGGCGGGTGACCTCGATGCCATAGGCATCGCGGATCAGGGTCGCCACGTCGGCCAGTTGATCGAGGCTGAAACGGGCCTGGACCCGGCGTCGGCCAAGGGCCTTGTCCAGCAGCAGGAGCATGCCGGGACGGTAGCGGTTGATTTCGTCGATCACCGTGGCCAACGGTACGTCGTTGAACACCAGCATGCGCTCGCGCCAGGCCATCACCTCGGCAACGTCGAAAGGCACCGGCGGACCGTTGCGTCGCTCGTCGAAGGTCAGCTGCTGGCCGGCCTGGAGGTCCAGGCGCTGACCGAGGTGTTCGAGCCGCACGCTGCCCTCCAGGCAAGTCACCACGCAAACGTCACCGCTGCTGCGCACATTGAAGCGGGCCCGGCTGGCGCTCAGCCAGGCGCTCCCGGCCATCACCCGCAGGCTGCTCTGCGGCGGGTGGCTGGCGATGATCTCGGCCTCGCCGCCGAGCAGTTCGATGGTTTCCTGCTGCTCTTGATTGCGCCGCACGTTCAGGCGGGTGCGGGTGTTCATCTCGATCCGCGTCTCGCCGCTCACCTGCACCTGGCGTTGCTCGCCGACCGCCGTGACATAGTCGGCGCCGCCCAGGCCATGGTCGAGCAGCGACGGGCGCAAGACGAACAACGCCACCGAGGCGGCCAGCGCACCGCCGACGAACCAGCGACGACCGAAACGCCTCGGCGCGATCTGCGCCACGGCCGGCGGCTCCAGCGGCAGAGCGGCGGCACTGCCGAGTGCCTGCCAGAGATCGCGCGCCTCGACGAACGCTCGCAGGTGTTGCGGGCTGCGCGCACACCACTGGCGGAAGGCCCGCGCGTCGCCCTGGGTGACGCGTCCGGAGGTCAGGCTGATCACCCAGGCGTGCGCTTCGTGGCGAAGGTCGCCGGTTTCATCGGCGGCGGAGTCTGAGGCTGTCATGACTGTGCTGTACGGACACCGGAATGGCTCATGGGATGGATATGGCGGCGGTTTTCCACCTGCTTATGCTTATGACGGTTTTCCGGCCCCGGGACCGAACCTCTGGATGACTTTTCTTTCCAGGCGCTCCGCGCAGAACCACAGGGCGGCCTTGAGTTCCTTCTCCACGGTGCGGGTGGAAATGCCGAAGCGACGGGAGATTTCCGCATGCGGCGTCTCTTCCAGGCGTGAGGCGATGAGAATCTGCCGACGCCGCGCCGGCAGTTCGCAGAGCGCCTCCAGCAGGCGACGGATCTCGGCGTGACCGCCGACGATGCGCTCCGGGTCGAGGCCTTCGTCGGCCACCTGCAACAGCTCCGCCACCTCCTCCCCGGTGAGCAGGCGGGCGTCGCCCTCGCGGCGGTCGGCGGCAATGTTCAGGGCAATACGGAACAGGTAGGCCTGGGGCTTCTTGACCTCCAGGGCATCATCCAGCCGGTCGACTCTCAGGTAGGTTTCGTGCAGCACGTCGCACGCCAGGTCCTCGGAGCCCAGGCGCCGTTTCAGGCGCGCCTTGAAGTCGTCGTAGGAGGCGAGGAACAGCTTCACCATCGCGCTTTGCCGCGAATCGCTCATGACCCTCCCACTCCCTCCGTCAGCTTGCATTCCATGGCCTTGCCCGTCGTCTTCGGCAGCAACAGGATGGTCAGCGGCTGGGCCAGCGTAGCGGGCGTCGCCTGCATCACCCGCACGCCGCGCAGGCTTTCCACCAGGGCGCTGTCCCGCTGCGGGTCGCCGGTCGAACCGAGCAGGCGACTGTGGCGAACCTCGCCGAAGCGACCGATCCAGAGTTGCAGCACCGCGCGATAGGTACCCGGACGAGTGCGCGGCGAGCGGCACAACTGTTCTTCCAGCGCCGCCTGGACCGCTCCCGCGTAGCGCCGATCCAGCGGCTGCTCGACCTTCGGCATCTCTGCCGGCAGCGGCGCAGCGTTCCTGACGGCCTGCGCCGGCAGCAGGGTGAACGCTTCCTGGCTGGTGTAGCGCGCCATCAGGCCGGTTCCGCCGAGCAGTCGGGTCAGGGCGTCGCTGGCGGTGAAGCGCCCCTGCAAGCGGGCCGAGCGCCGTCCACGGGCCAGTTCGCCATCCACCAGAACCGCCATTCCCGTCACCCCGCTGTAGGTCACCAGCGCCGATGCCAGGCTCTGCGGAGGAATATCGAACGCGTGCACCGCCAGGCGCAACGGCGGCCTGCCGCCATCGCCCGGCACGGCGCCGGACGCCGGCAGCAGCATGCCGAGACCGAGCAACGACACTGCGCACGACCTTGCCACCCCGAGGATCGACATCAACGGATTCCAGTCCGAACTACCCGGTTCAGGCCAGATGGCCATCACCCAGGAGGGACATCCTGATGGCACTGTGTGACTGTGGTGTGACGGTACCTGCGGTGACATGTTTTCACCGATTGCCGTATAAGCGGGAAACCACCATCCCAGCGCGGGAGAATCGCCATGCACCGTTCATCGCAGGTTCTGCCGGCCCTGATCCTGGGCCTGGCCATGAACGCCACCCTGGCCGACGAGCCGACGCCGCCGGCGAACTGCATCAACACCGAGGTCAACGGCTACCAGGCTTTGTCCTATGAATGCCTGAGCCAGCAGATGGCCGATCCTGACAGCGCGGCCAGGGCCCGCCGCGAACAGGAGCTGGATTCCGCCGCCATCGTCCGGCGTCCGCCAAACCAGCTCGGCCTGTACAACCAATCGGCGACGCGCATTCGCCTGGGCACCTCGTTCGGCAACTCAGTGGAAGCGCAGCGGCCGCCTCGCTAAGGACCTCCGCAGGTCCGCGCTCCTGGCCGGCGGCGCAAGACAGAAAACCCCGGCAACCAGGCCGGGGCAATCGTCGTCGGCGAGGTTGGCCGCCGATCAAAGGACAAGGAACGCCCCTCAGGCGAAGGTACGCTCCAGCAGGTCGCCGAAACGATTGAAGGCATCGCTGGCGCCCTTGGCGGCCAGGCGCTCTTCCTCCTCGTTCAGCTCGATGCCGTCGAGGATCGCCACGAAGCTCTTCCAGCCTTGCGCGCGGCCGCCTTCCGGCTCGGCCAGATGGCGGGCGCCGAAGTTCTCGTCGAGTTCGAGCGCGGCGGCTTTTTTGAACAGGAACGCAGCGCCCAGCTTCGAACCTTCGGAAACGAACAGCCAGCCCAGTGCCTCGGCCAGGCTCAGGTCGGCCTCGCGCACGCTCTGGTCGCCCTCCGGCACCGGATGGCCGAGGTCCGCCAGGTCTGCACGAGCGGCGGCGTCGCGGGCGCGGGAAGCCAGGCCGGGGAACAGGCGGGCCAGCGCTTCGTTGCGATAAAGCGGCTCCAGGTCATGCTGGAAGAGGTACTGGGCGGCGACGAAGCGGGCGAAATTGTCCCGGCTGGCGAAGGGTTCCTTGCTCTTCACCAGGCTCTCCAGGCGCTGGTGCGGCTCGTTGGTCAGCAGGTTGAGGCGTTGCGAACGCAGGTTTTGCCGAGTGGATTCAGGGGCCAGGGTATCCATAGGGGAATTCCTTTCGAGGGACGGAACGCACTGGGCCGACATAGCCTGCCCAGGATCAATAACGATTCTCAATTATATTCGTTATTGAATCTCAATGTCACAGGAAAGGATGCCGACCGACTGCCATTGACCAGAAAAGGACTACAGCAAATACTGTATTTACATACAGTATTCGAGTTATTTCCTTGGCCTCCCTTTCATCCGTAGCCGACATCACCCCACCCGCAGCCGTCGCCGGACGAGGCAATGGCATAGCGCTGAGTGCGCTGCTCGACGCACGTAGGATCTGGAAAGGCCAGTCCGCCGTGCCGGCCGGCGCTTCCCTGCCCACCGGGCATGCGCGCCTGGACGCACTGCTACCCGGCGGCGGTTGGCCGGAGCATGCCCTGAGCGAAATCCTCCATGCCCGCGACGGTGTCGGCGAACTGCAACTACTGATGCCGACCCTCGCTCGCCTGACCCAGGCGCAACGTCGCGTCGTACTGGTCGGCGCACCCTACGTACCCTATCCGCAGGCCTGGCTGGCCGCCGCGGTCGACCTGCGCCACCTGGTCCTCTTGCAGGCCAGCGGACGCGACGCCTTGTGGGCTGCCGAACAGTGCCTGCGCTCGGGCAGTTGCGCCGCTGTGCTGTGTTGGCCGCAACAGGCCGACGACCGCGCCCTGCGCCGCCTCCAGGTTGCCGCCGAAAGCGGTCAGGCCCTGGGTTTCGCCTATCGTCCCCTGCGCGAAGCGGTCAACCCTTCGCCGGCAGCGCTACGCCTATGCATCGAAACCCGCCCCCCACGCCTGCGCATCCTCAAGTGCCGGGGCGGCCTCGCGCCGGCGACCGCCCTGCCAGCCAGCGCCTGGCAATGAGGCGGCCATGCTCTGGGCTTGCATTCTCCTGCCGCAACTGGCCATGGACAGCGCGCTGCGTCAACGGAGCAATCCCGACGCACCGCTGGCGCTGCTCGGCGGCCCAGTGCAGCGCCGGCAGTTGCAGGCGGTCAACCCAGCGGCACGCGCGCTCGGCCTGAAGCCCGGTCAATCGCTGATCGCCGCCCAGGCCCTGAGCCGGGACTTCGCCACGGCGGAATACGACCTCGCCGCCGTGGAGCGCTGGCAGGCCTTCCTCGCCGCCTGGGCCTACGGTTTCAGCTCGCAGGTCAGCCTGCACTATCCGCGCGCGCTGCTGCTGGAAGTGCAGTCCAGCCTTGCCCTGTTCGGCCCCTGGCCACGCTTCGAGGCCCGCTTGCGCAAGGAACTCACGGCGCTGGGCTTCCGCCATCGCCTGTGCCTGGCGCCGAACCCGGTGGCGGCGAGGGTCCTGGCGAACAGCCACGACGGCCTGGCCATCGAGGACGAGACAGCGCTGCAACGCCAGTTGTCCGCCCTTCCGCTGGACCGCCTGGGACTCTCGCGGGAGCTGGCCGTCGCCCTCGGACGCATGGGACTGCGCCATCTGCGCCAGGTCCTCGAGTTGCCGCGCGCCGCCCTGGCCCGTCGCTTCCCGGCCGAACTGCTGTTGCACATCGACCGCCTCTGCGGCCGCAGCCCACTGGCGCTGGAGCACTACCGGCCGCCGGACACCTTCGACCTGCGCATCGAACTCAATTTCGACGTGGAATCGCACCAGGCCCTGCTCTTCCCCCTGCGACGGCTGAGCGCCGATCTCGCCGCCTTTCTCGCCGGACGCGACAGCGGCGTGCAGCGCTTCACCCTGCATCTGGAGCATCACGGGCGCGCCGACAGCCAGGTCACGGTCGGCCTGCTCAGCGCCGAACGCGAGGCGGCCATGCTCTTCGAACTGACCCGCGGCCGTCTCGAACAGCTGCAACTGCCCGCCCCCGTGCATGCCGTGCGCCTGGAGGCCCGCGAGCTGCCTCCTTTCACGCCGCAGCACCGCGAACTGTTCGACGAGCGCCCACAGCAGTATCTCGGCTGGGAACAGCTGCGGGAACGCCTGCGCGCGCGGCTGGGCGACGAGGCGGTACAGGGCCTGAGCGCCGTCGCCGAACACCGTCCGGAGCGAAGCTGGCGGCCGCACAGCTGCGACAGGGCGCAATCGCCGGCAGCCTGCGGCCTCCGCCCCGGCTGGCTGCTGGCGGAGCCTCGCCCCCTCAGCGAGGCCTTGCCCACCGTGCTGGCCGGCCCGGAGCGGATCGAGTCGGGCTGGTGGGATGGCGAAGACATCCGCCGCGACTATTACCTGGTGGAAACCCGCAGCGGACAACGTGCCTGGGTCTATCGCGAGGTCGGCAGCGAAGGGCCGCTGTGGCTGCATGGCTGGTTCGCATGAGCGCCTACGCCGAACTGCATTGCCTGTCCAACTTCAGTTTCCAGCGCGGCGCCTCCAGCGCCGCGGAACTCTTCGCCCGTGCAGCGCGCCTGGGCTATCGGGCCCTGGCGATCACCGACGAATGCAGCCTGGCCGGTATCGTGCGGGCCTGGCAGGCGGCGCGGGAGCATCAGGTACAACTGATCGTCGGCAGCGAAATCCGCCTCGAACAGGGGCCCAAGCTGGTCCTCCTGGCGGAGGACCTGGAGGGCTACCAGAACCTCTGTCGCCTCATCACCCGCGGCCGGCGACAAGCCGACAAGGGCCACTACCGGCTGCTGCGCGAAGACCTGCAACAGCCGCTCGCCGGCCTGTTGGCGATCTGGTTGCCGAACGACCATGAGGACGAGCAGGTTGCCTGGCTCCGCGAACGCTTCCCCCAGCGCCTTTGGCTGGGCGTCGAGTTGCATCGCGGCGCCGATGACGATGCCCGCCTGGACAAACTGCTCGCGCTCGCCTCGCATCTCCGGTTACCGCCCGTGGCCTGCGGCGACGTCCACATGCACGCCCGCGGCAGGCGAGCCCTGCAGGACTGCATGACAGCGATCCGCAACCATCTGCCGGTCAGCGAGGCCGGCGCCTATCTCTTCCCCAACGGGGAACGCCACCTGCGTACCCTGGAGGCCCTGCAGGGTATCTACCCGCAAGCCCTGCTGGCGGAAACCCTGAAGATCGCCGAACGCTGCCGGTTCGATCTGGAACAGCTGAAATACCAGTATCCACGCGAATTGGTACCGGCCGGACACGACCCGGCGTCATGGCTCCGCCATCTCACCGAACAGGGCATCGCCAGGCGCTGGCCGAACGGCGCGAGCGCCAAGGTCCGCAAGCAGATCGAGAGAGAACTCGAGCTGATCGCCGAACTGGGCTATGAAAGCTATTTCCTCACCGTGCAGGACATCGTCGCCTTCGCCCGGGGCCGGGAAATCCTTTGCCAGGGCCGCGGCTCGGCGGCCAATTCAGCAGTGTGCTTCGCCCTCGGCATCACTGAGTTGGACCCGGACCGGACCAACCTGCTGTTCGAGCGCTTCCTTTCCCGCGAGCGCAACGAACCACCGGACATCGACGTGGATTTCGAACACGAGCGCCGCGAGGAGGTCATCCAGTACGTTTTCACACGCTACGGACGCCAGCGCGCGGCGCTGACCGCGGTGGTCAGCACCTACCACGGCGCCGGCGCGGTGCGCGACGTAGCCAAGGCCCTGGGTCTGCCGCCCGAGCAGGTCGACGTCCTGGCCAACTGCTGCGGCCGCTGGAGCGACCAGGCCCCCAGCGCCGAACGCCTGGAAGAGGCCGGCTTCGATCCGCAGAGTCCGATCCTGCGCCGGGTGCTGGCCCTGACCGGCGAGTTGATCGGTTTTCCGCGCCACCTCTCGCAGCACCCCGGCGGCTTCGTCATCTCCGAGCAGCCATTGGACACCCTGGTCCCGGTGGAGAATGCCAGCATGGCCGAACGCACGGTGATCCAGTGGGACAAGGACGATCTCGACGCGGTCGGCCTGCTCAAGGTCGACGTCCTCGCCCTGGGCATGCTCAGCGCCCTGCGCCGCAGCTTCGACCTGATCCACGCGCTGCGCGGCGGCAAGCGGTTGAGCATCGCCAGTATCCCGAGCGAAGACCCGGCCACCTACGAAATGATCAGCCGCGCCGATACCATCGGTGTGTTCCAGATCGAATCGCGCGCACAGATGGCCATGCTGCCACGCCTGCGCCCGCAGAAGTTCTACGACCTGGTGATCCAGGTCGCCATCGTCCGGCCAGGGCCGATCCAGGGCGACATGGTGCATCCTTACCTGCGCCGGCGAAACGGTGAAGAGCCGGTGGCCTATCCATCGGCCGAACTGGAGAAGGTCTTCGAACGTACCCTGGGCGTCCCGTTGTTCCAGGAACAGGTCATGGAACTGGCGATCGTCGCCGCCGACTACACGCCGGGCGAGGCGGACGAACTGCGTCGTTCGATGGCCGCCTGGAAGCGTCATGGCGGCCTGGAACACCACCGCGAGCGGCTGACCCGGGGCATGCTCGCCAACGGCTACGAGGCCGACTTCGCAGCGCGCATCTTCGAGCAGATCAAAGGCTTCGGCAGCTACGGTTTCCCTGAATCCCACGCTGCCAGCTTCGCCCTGCTCACCTACGCCAGCAGTTGGCTGAAACGTCACGAGCCGGCGGCCTTCGCCTGCGCCTTGATCAACAGTTGGCCGATGGGCTTCTACAGCCCCGACCAGTTGCTCCAGGACGCCCGCCGCCACGCCCTGCAGACACGCCCGGTGGATGTCCGCCACAGCGGTTGGGATTGCAGCCTGGAGCCGTTCGGCCAGGCGCAACCGGCCATACGCCTTGGCCTGCGGATGATCCGAGGCTTTCGCGAGGAGGATGCCAGGCGTATCGAGCAGGTCCGGGAGGCCGAGCCGTTCCTCGACGTGCACGATCTCGGCCGACGCGCCAGGCTCGACGCCCGGGCCCTGGAGTTGCTGGCCGATGCCGGCGCCCTGCGCGGTCTCGCCGGACACCGGCACAAGGCGCGCTGGGCCGTCGCCAGCGTCGAGCCGCAATTGCCGCTGTTCGCCGAAGGGACCGTCATCGAAGAGAGCACGGTCAGCCTGCCACTGCCTTCGCGCGGCGAGGAACTGCTGAACGATTACGCTCTCCTCGGCACCACCCTCGGCCCGCATCCGCTGAAACTCTTGCGTGGACAGCTCAAGGCCCGCCGCTGCCGCGACTCCCGCGAACTGGCGAAACTGGGACATGGGCGACCGATACGGGTCGCCGGCCTGGTGGTCGGCCGGCAGCGCCCACAGACCGCCAGCGGCATCACCTTCATCACCCTGGAAGACGAGTTCGGCATGGTCAACGTGGTGGTCCGACACGACCTTGCCGAACGGCAGAGGCGGCCATTCCTCGAGTCCCGGCTGCTGCAGGTGGAGGGCATCCTGGAGTCCTCCGGCGAGGTGCGCCACGTCATCGCCGGGCGCCTGCATGACCTGAGCCCTCTACTCACCGGCCTGGACGTCCGCAGCCGGGATTTCCATTGAGACAAAGAAAAAGGCAGCTCGAGAGACGAGCTGCCTTGGGATGGCCAACAGGGATGGCCACGAAGGGGGGAGCGCTCAAGATACTGTTTATTCATACAGTAAATCAAGCGATTCCCTTCATCGGAAGCCACCTTTTGTCTTTCTCCTCGAAGCGAGGCTCTAACTCGCGGATCGGGATCGGTACGGCGAACGCAAGAGCGCCAGCGCCATGCGGATCCGCCCGGACTCTCGCTACGCTAGACGCGAAAGAGGACATGCCAGGAGGGGTTCGGCAAGGTGAACAGGAAGCACGCCTTTTTCCGCGCGCAAAAGCAAAACCCCTGGTCATCGCTCCTGGGAGAGAATCCGTAAATCCTTGATTTTCAAGCATTTACTCTTCGTCGTCGCCGGGAGTGGTGCGCATTATAGGGAGATAGAAACTGGCGTCAACACTTATTTGAACTTTTATTACGAAACACCGGGACGAGTTCGAAGCCTGGGTAGGCGGCGAGCGATCGAGGGTAGCCGCAGCAGCATGAGCGACGCACCAGCCACAGCGTACAGGGTCCACTCCTCCAGGTCTGCCCGCACCACCCAGAGCATGTGCAGCAAGCCGAGCCCAAGGATCAGGTAGACTAGGCGATGCAGCTTCTTCCAGCGACTACCGAGCTTGCGCATGGCGAAGCGGTTGGAAGTAATCGCCAACAGGAACAGGCAGACGAATCCAAGCATTCCCACGATGATGTAGGGACGCTTGCTCAATTCGATGCCCAACTGCCCCCAGTCCAACCCCAGGATGAACACGCAGTAAGCGCTCATGTGCAGCAGCACATAGGTGAAGCACCACAACCCCAACTGGCGACGCACGGCAATCCAGCCCGGCCAGCCGCTCAGCTTCTGCAGTGGCGTCATCGCCAGGGTGAGTAGCAGCAATACCAAGGCGCCCAGCCCCAGTCGATCGACCAGGGTCTTGCCCGGGTCAGGTCCGAGGGCAAAGATCCAGGCTTGGTAGAACCACCAGGCCGGCACCGCCAGCGCCCCCAGGAATACCGCAAGGCGCAGATACCAGTAGCGCATCAGTAGTACTTCCTCAGATCCATGCCGCTATAAAGGGAAGCGACCTCGCTCCCGTAGCCATTGAACATCTGCGTATCCCGTACATTGGGGCTGAACAACCCACTGGGCAGGCGCCGCTCGCGGGCCTGGGACCACCGAGGGTGGTCGACCTGCGGATTGACGTTGGCATAGAACCCGTACTCGTTGGCGGCAATGCTTTCCCAGGTGGTCTTCGGCTGCTCGCGGACCAGACTGATACGCACGATGGACTTGATGCTCTTGAAGCCATACTTCCACGGCACCACCAGGCGCAACGGCGCGCCATTCTGGTTGGGCAACAGCCGCCCGTACATGCCCACCGCCAGAATTGCCAGGGGATGCATCGCCTCGTCCATGCGCAAGCCTTCCATATAAGGCCAGTCGATCACCGAGAAACCGGAGCGTTGGCCGACCATCTGTTCCGGACGCCGCAGGGTTTCGAAACGGACGAACTTCGCCTGCCCATTGGGTTCGACCCGCTTGAGCAGGTCCGCCAGGGGAAAGCCCAGCCAAGGGATCACCATCGACCAGGCTTCCACGCAGCGCAGCCGATAGATGCGCTCTTCCAGTTGGTAGGGTTTGACGAAATCCTCGAGGGCATAGGTACCCGGCTTGCCGACCTCGCCGTCGATCACCACCGACCAGGGCTCGGTCCTCAGGGCCGAGGCGTTTTCCGACGGGTCGCCCTTGTTCGGCCCGAACTCGTAGAAATTGTTGTAGTGGGTGGCGTCCTTGAATGGCGTGATCGCCTCCCCCTGGACATCCACCGCCTGCCAGCGGGTCTGCGGTAGCTTTTCGGCGAACCAGCCCGGCGCCTGCACCGGCTCGACGCCGGCATAGCGCTGTTCGTCGGCAAAGCCCAGGCGCGGCAGGCCGCTGGCCAGCGCCAATCCGGCGAAGGAAGCACCGAGCAGACGCCGACGGGACAGATAGAGGGTTTCGGACATGACTTCCGACTCGGAACAGTCGGAACGGGAGGGAATCTTGATCAGCATGACGGGCTCCGCAATGACCAGCTTTGTGCCAGTAGACTACGGAGCCCGTTGGAAATTACATCAGCTCGGCTGCTTCCGGCGACGCAGCTGCAGCAGGTATTGCACAGGACCGGAGGCCGCGTAGGCAAGGAACAGCAACAGGAGGATGCGCGGCGGGTCGGTAAAGACCACGGCGAAGGCCAGCACCACGATAAGGATCGCCACGAACGGCACCCGGCCGCGCAGGTCGAGATCCTTGAAGCTGTGGTACTTGATGTTGCTGACCATCAGCACACCGGCGGCGGCGACCAGCAGGGCGACGAGGAAGGCAACCTTGGCGCCCTGGATCTCGAAATCGCTGAACGCCCATACCGTGCCCGCCACCAGCGCCGCGGCGGCCGGACTGGCCAGGCCGATGAAATAGCGCTTGTCGGCCTTGCCGACCTGGGTGTTGAAACGAGCCAGACGCAGGGCGGCGCCCGCAACGTAGATGAAGGCGACCATCCAGCCGACCTTGCCGAGGCTGCCAAGCGCCCATTCGAAGGCGACCAGCGCCGGCGCCACACCGAAGGCGACCATGTCGGACAGCGAGTCATACTCGGCGCCGAAGGCGCTCTGGGTGTTGGTCAGGCGAGCCACGCGGCCGTCCAGTCCATCGAGGACCATGGCCACGAAGATAGCGATGGCGGCGTTGGCGAACTGGCCGCTCATGCCATTGATGATGGCGTAGAAGCCGGAAAACAGGGCCGCCGTGGTGAACAGGTTGGGTAGCAGGTAGATACCGCGGTGACGAACCTTCCGCCCTTCGGCGTCGTGCCCTTCTTCTATATGTTCGTCGATGGGCAGCAGGCTTTCTTCGTCGGAGGCCTTGTTCGGCTCCTCGGGACGTTCACTCATGGACAATTCCTTGGGAACTGATGGGGTACGAATATGCCGACAGCACTTCTGACTAGGAAGACAACTCCGCCGGCCCAGGCTTTATACCAGATCGCCAGGCAAGAACGAAAAAACGCGGCCGGGGCCGCGTTTTTTCGTCTGTCGCCGGAGCCGCTTAGTTCTTGCTCTTGTCGACGATCTTGTTGGCTGCGATCCACGGCATCATCGCGCGCAGCTTCTCGCCGATCTGCTCGATCGGGTGAGCGGCGTTGTTGCGGCGGTAGGCAGTCATCGACGGGTAGTTGGCCGCACCTTCGATAATGAACATTTTCGCGTACTCGCCGTCCTGGATGCGCTTCAGGGCGTTGCGCATGGCAGCACGGGACTCGGCGTTGATCACCTCCGGACCGGTTACGTACTCACCGTATTCGGCGTTGTTGGAGATGGAGTAGTTCATGTTGGCGATGCCGCCTTCGTACATCAGGTCGACGATCAGCTTCAGCTCGTGCAGGCACTCGAAGTAGGCCATTTCCGGCGCGTAACCGGCTTCGACCAGGGTTTCGAAACCGGCCTTGACCAGCTCGACGCAACCACCGCAGAGAACGGCCTGCTCACCGAACAGGTCGGTTTCGGTCTCGTCCTTGAAGGTGGTTTCGATGATACCGGTACGACCGCCGCCGACGCCGCAGGCGTAGGACAGGGCGACGTTCTTGGCGTTGCCGGAAGCGTCCTGGTAGATGGCGATCAGGTCAGGGATGCCACCGCCCTTGACGAACTCGGAACGCACGGTGTGACCCGGGGCCTTCGGCGCGATCATGATCACGTCGAGGTCGGCGCGCGGGACGACCTGGTTGTAGTGGATGGAGAAGCCGTGAGCGAAGGCCAGGGTGGCGCCCTTCTTCAGGTTCGGCTCGATCTCTTCCTTGTACAGGCGGCCCTGGAACTCGTCCGGGGTGAGGATCATGACCACGTCGGCTGCGGCGACGGCGGTCTTCACGTCGGCAACCTTCAGACCGTGCGCTTCGGCCTTGGCCACGGTGGCGGAGCCGCTACGCAGGCCCACGGTGACGTCGACGCCGGAGTCCTTCAGGTTGCAGGCATGGGCGTGGCCCTGGGAGCCGTAGCCGATGATGGCAACTTTCTTGCCCTGGATGATCGAGAGGTCACAATCTTTATCGTAGAAAACGCGCATGGGAATTCCCCTTCAGTAAGGCCTCGCGGGCCTGCTTTCAGTTCAGATGCTCAGAGTCTTGTCGCCACGGGCGATGCCGGTGACGCCACTGCGGACCACTTCCAGGATCGACGCGGTGCCGATGGCCTGGATGAAGCTGTCCAGTTTGTCGCTGGTACCCGCCAGTTGCACGGTATAGACGCTACTGGTGACGTCGACGATCTGCCCACGGAAGATATCGGTGGTGCGCTTGACCTCGGCGCGCTGGGCGCCCGTGGCCTTGACCTTCACCAGCATCAGCTCGCGCTCGATATGAGCGCTTTCCGACAGGTCCACCAGCTTGACCACTTCGATCAGCTTGTTGAGGTTCTTGGTGATCTGCTCGATCACCTCATCGTGCCCCACGGTGGTCAGCGTCAGACGCGACAGGGTCGGGTCCTCGGTCGGCGCCACGGTCAGGCTTTCGATGTTGTAGTTGCGTTGGGAGAACAGGCCGACCACGCGGGACAATGCGCCTGGCTCGTTTTCCAGCAGCAGGGAAATGATGTGTCGCATGATCAGGTACGCTCCGTCTTGCTCAGCCACATGTCGCGCATCGCGCCGTCACGGATCTGCATCGGATAGACGTGTTCGCTGGCGTCCACCTGGATGTCGAGGAAGACCAGGCGATTCTTCATGGCGAACGCCTCCTCCATCTTCGGCTTCAGATCCTTCAGGTCGGTGATGCGCATGCCGACATGCCCGTAGGCTTCGGCAAGCTTGACGAAGTCCGGCAGGGATTCCATGTAGGAATGCGAATAACGGCTGTTGTACTGCATGTCCTGCCACTGGCGGACCATGCCCAGGGCACCATTGTTCAGGTTGACGATCTTCACCGGCAGGTCGTACTGCAGGCAGGTAGACAGTTCCTGGATATTCATCTGGATACTGCCCTCGCCGGTCACGCAGGCGACATCGTCGTCCGGGAAGTTGAGCTTGATGCCCATCGCCGCCGGGAAGCCGAAGCCCATGGTGCCGAGACCGCCGGAGTTGATCCAGCGATTGGGCTTGTTGAACTTGTAGTACTGCGAGGCGAACATCTGGTGCTGACCGACATCGGAGGTGATGAAGGCATCGCCATGGGTAACCTCGTAGAGCGTCTCGATGACGGTCTGCGGCTTGATGATGCTGCCGTCGCCCTTGTCGTACGGGAACAACCCACGGTTACCACGCCATTCGTCGATCTGCTTCCACCAGGCAGCCTGGGCATCCTGGTTCGGGGTCTCGCCGATTTCCCTGACGATCGCGACCATTTCGGTGAGAACGCTGTCCACCGGGCCGACGATCGGGATGTCGGCCTTGATGGTCTTAGAAATCGACGCCGGATCGATGTCGATGTGGATGATCTTGGCGTTCGGGCAGAACTTCGCCGCGCCGTTGATGACCCGGTCGTCGAAACGCGCTCCGACCGCGAGGATCACGTCGCTGTGATGCATCGCCAGGTTGGCGGTGAAGCTGCCGTGCATCCCGAGCATGCCGAGGAACTGGCGGTCCGCGCCGGGATACCCGCCGAGGCCCATCAGGGTGTTGGTCACCGGCAGGTTGAGCATCTGCGCCAGCTCGGTCAGCGGCGCCGCGGCATTGCCCATGATCACGCCGCCGCCGGAATAGACCACCGGGCGCTTGGCGGCCAGGAGCATCTCGGCGGCCTTGCGGATCTGTCCCGAGTGACCGCGAACGGCCGGGCTGTACGAACGCAACTTGACCTTCTTCGGATAGGAATATTCGAACTTCTGCGTCGGGTCGCCCATGTCCTTCGGAATATCCACGACCACCGGCCCCGGACGACCGGACTGCGCCAGGTAAAAGGCCTTCTTGATCACCTCGGGAATTTCCGAGGGATGCTTGATGATGAAGCTGTGCTTCACGATCGGCCGGGAGATCCCGACCATGTCGGTTTCCTGGAACGCGTCGGTACCGACCATGTTGCTCGGCACCTGGCCCGACAGGATCACCATCGGGATGGAGTCCATGTATGCGGTGGCGATACCGGTGATGGCGTTGGTCGCGCCCGGGCCGGAAGTCACCAGCACGACACCGGGCTTGCCGGTGGCGCGGGCGTAGCCGTCGGCCATATGGGTAGCCGCCTGTTCGTGGCGCACCAGGATGTGGGTCACGTCGTGCTCCTTGAAGAGCGCGTCGTAGATATGCAGGAGGGCACCACCCGGGTACCCATAGATGTACTTAACGCCTTCGTCGCGCAACGAGCGGACGACCATTTCAGCGCCAGATAAAAGCTCCACGTTTTCACCTCTAGAACGCTATACGGCCACCCAGGGGCGGGCGACCGAAATTCGGTTGGCTGCCCGGCAGAGCATGGGTGACGGTAGTCACCGGCTACGTCAACTGCCGATTGAGCAAACTTGGAAGGGCGCCTGGTGTTACGGAGCTCTTCCACCCAGCGCGAGGTAACGCGAAGCAGGGTGTAACTTTCGGCGCGGGTAGGCACCTCATGGTCTGCCGGAGAGGGGACTGGGTTGCAGACGGCCCGCTACAGCGAGCTTGGATTCTTCGCATTCGTCGAACGCAAGTCAAGCTTTATTCTGAAAATTATCAAAAAAAATTCCAAGGAAGCTGCCATACCCTTCTATAAAAAAGCTGATCAATGACCAAAAACAGATTTTATGGCTAGAAAATTCCGATTTAGAGCAAACTTTTCCAAAATGCCCATGATTCCCGCGAGGACTTGCCACGGCGAGGCCCTCTCCGGCGGCGGTTGTGATGCCGTGCAGCATGCCGCGCTGGCGGATTTGGTTATAGTTAGCCGCAGTTAGCGCATTCCAAGGACTCCGCATGCGACGCATGATCCTCCCGGCCAGCTTGTTGCTCGCCCTCTCCTCTTTCGCCATGGCCGCCCCGATCTACAAATGGGTCGACGCCGAGGGCGTCACCCACTTCGGCGCACAACCGCCGCAAGGTGCGCAAGCGACCACGGTGAATACCCAGACCGCCCCGCCGCCGGACAACTTCCCCCTGCCCCCCTCGACCCCGGCACCGACCATCCAGCAGAAACCGGCCGATCCCGAGCAGAAGGCGATCGACGACAAGGTGAAGCAGCAAGTGGCGAAGGAAGAGGCCGAGCGCAAGCAGTTCTGCGAAGAGACCCGCAACAACCTCGCGCAACTGAAGAACAACCCGCGCGTAAGGGTCGACGAAGGCAAGGGCGAACTCCGTCGCCTCGGCGAGGAAGAACGCCAGGAGCGAATCGCCAAGGCCGAAAAGGCGATCCAGGAGAATTGCCGCTGAGGCGAACACAGCCCCGTCCCGCAGCATGGGGCTGACCCGGCTCTCCGCCTTGCTTGAAGCAAAGAAAAACCCGGCCTGTAGCCGGGTTTTTCTTTACTGCCGAAGCTTCATGACGGCCCGCCGATCAGCCGGTCGAACTCGCCAAGCGCCGCCAGCAGGCCGGCGACTTCCTCGCCACGCTGCGCATAGGCCACCTCGGCCATGGCCAGGATACCCGAGGCCTGCGGCAAGGCGCTGTCGCTTTCGAGAATCAGCTTCATCCGTGGCAGGAAGATCCATTGCAGCCATTGCTCGAGCGCCAGCGTATCCACGCAGAACGGCTCAGGGCTGGCCAGCGCTTCCGGGGCGGGGCGGCTTTCGCTCCACCAGCCGAGCGCACGCAACTCACGCTCGATCAGCAACAACTGGTCGGCCAGCGCATAGACCCGTCGATCCATCAGGAGCTGACCTTGGCCTTCTGCCGGGCCAGCGCAGCGCCGGCGGAGTCTCCCTGCTTCTCCCGAGCCTGGGCGATCAGTTCCCAGAGCCCGGCCTGCAAGGCCGGCCGGCCATTGGCGTAGCTCAAGCCACGGCGCGCGACCTGCTCGGCCTGGGCCGCATCGCCCTGGGCCAGGCGCACCTGGGCCAGGCGATAGAGCACCTGCGGCTCGCGCGGAGCGATGCGCTGGGCTCGCTCGAGGCTGGCGGCGGCGCTGTTCAGGTCGCCGCTGCCCTGCTGTTGCTGGGCGGTTGTGAGCATCGCCAGGACCGGCCCGTCCAACTGCTCGTCGGCCGCCAGGCTGCCGGCCGAGCCGGAGGCCGGAATGCCGGTGGGCGCGGAACGACTGGCGCCGCTGGGCGGCATGTTGTAGCTGCCACCCAGCGGTGGCGTGGAGGCGCTGCTGGGCGGAGCCTGGTACTGGGTGCCGGTGCCGAGCGGAGCGCTGCTGATCGGCGCGGCGCCGGACTGCGCCGGGAAAGTCTGGATCGGTGCGGAATTGGCGCCCTGCGGCACCATCACCACCACACCGGAGTCGCCGCCCTGGGGAATGCCCTGGGTGGCGGCGCCTTGCTGGGTACGCGGTACCTGGGTACGGGTGATGCGGAAACCGCCGCTTTCCTGGTTGGACACCGGAGTACCGGAATCCACCACCGGGATCGCCCCGTGCTGCGGGCTGGCGCAGCCCGCGAGCACGGCACTGCCGGCAAGCGCGGCGAATACGAAAATCTTCTTCACGTCAGGTCCTCTCGGATCAATTCAGCCAGCCACGTACCCAGTCCATTACCTCGCCGGCGGGGTTCTGGCTCCCGCAGCCTGGGCCCTGGGCGGGCTCGCTGCCACGAATATAGGGCATCTGTACGGCATTCGGGCAATCCGCCGCCGAGCCCTGCCCGGTCTGCGCGTCGACCCAGGCCATCACCACGTTCTCCGGCATCGGCATTTCCAGCGATTGCGGATGCGCCTTGCGCATGAAGCTGGCCCACACCTGCAAGGCACCGGTGGCGCCGGTAAGCGGCGTCTTGCCGTTGTCGTCGCGACCGAGCCAGACCACAGCCTGGAGGTCGCCGCCGAAACCGGAGAACCAGCTATCGCGCGAGTCGTTGCTGGTGCCGGTCTTGCCGGCGAGGGTCAGCGACGACGGTAATTGACTGTACACCGAACGCCCGGTGCCTTCGCGCATGACCCGCTGCATGGCGTTCTGCACCAGGTAGACGGCGCCCGAGTCGAAGCGCTGCTCGACCTGGAACGGATAGCGCTTGAGCGGCTGGCCGTCGGCAGTGAGGACGCTGCGGATCCCCCGCAACGGCGTGTTGAAGCCGCCGCTGGCGATGGTCTGGTACATGGTGGCGACCTCCATCGGACTGAGCGAACCGGCGCCCAGCAGCATCGACGGATAGGCCGGCCAGTCACGGTTGATGCCCAGCCGGGCGACGGTCTGCAGCACGTTGGGCACACCGACGTCGAGGCCGAGCTTGGCGGTGGACAGGTTGTAGGAGTTTGCCAGGCCCTGGTACAGGAAGATCGTGCCATGCGAGCGCCGGTCGTAGTTCTGCGGTCGCCAGACCTGGCCGTCCTGGCCTTTCACCGCGAAGGGCTCGTCCTGCACCCAGGTGGTCAGGGTGTACTTGCTCGGCCGCTCGAGAGCGGTCAGGTAGACCGCCGGCTTGATCAGCGAACCGATCGGCCGCACCGCGTCCAGGGCCCGGTTGAAGCCGGCGAAGCGCGGGTCGCGACTGCCGATCAGGGCCTGGATCTCGCCGGTTTCCGGATTGGTCACGACCATCGCCGCCTCGACCTGGTCGACTCCCTTGCGCCCACTGAGGCGCTTGAGCGTTTCGTTGACGGAGGTCTCGGCCTTCTCCTGCAGGATCGGATCGAAGCTGGTGAAGATGCGCAGCCCTTCCTCGGTCAGGTCCTCGTCGCGGTAGTCCTGGCGCAACTGGCGCTTGACCAGGTCGAGGAAGGCCGGATAGGAGCTGTCGGCCATGCTGCCCTGCCGGGTAACGCCGAGCGGGCGCTGCTTGGCGGCGTCGACTTCCTGCTGGGTCGCCACGCCCTGCTCGGCGAGCACGTCGAGCACCAGGTTGCGCCGCGCCAGCGCACGATCCGGGTAACGCCGCGGGTTGAAGTAGGACGGTCCCTTGACCATGCCGACCAGCAGCGCCACCTGGTCGAGCTTGAGCTCGGCCAGCGGCTGGCTGAAGAAATACTGGCTGGCCAGGCCGAAGCCATGGATCGCTCGTTGCCCATCCTGGCCGAGGAACACCTCGTTGAGATAGGACTCGAGGATGTCGCGCTTGTCGTAGTGCAGTTCCAGCAGCACCGCCATCATCGCTTCGTTGATCTTGCGGCTCAGGCTGCGCTCATTGCTCAGGAAGAAGTTCTTCACCAACTGCTGGGTCAGGGTGCTGCCGCCCTGGCGCAGCTGGCCGGCCGTGGTGTTGACCCACACCGCCCGGGCCACGGATTTCAGCGACACGCCATGGTGGTTCCAGAAGTCGCGATCCTCGACCGCGACCAGGGTGTCGATCAGGTAGGTCGGCACCTGGTCGAGCTTGACCAGGATACGATCCTCATGGTGCGCCGGATACAAGCCGCCGATCAGCAGCGGCTCAAGGCGCGCCACCGCCAGTTCCTTGCCGTTGGCCTGGCTCAGCCCGCTGACATAGTTGCCGTTGAAGCGCACGCGCACGCGCTGGGCCGGTTCCGCGCCTTCGTAGAACTGGAAGCCACGGGTATTGAGTTCGACCGCGCTGGCCGCCACCGATACGGTTCCAGGGCCGCTCACGCTGGGCTCGCGACGGTAGCCGAGGGCGTCGAGTTCGCGCAGGAAGTCTTCCCTGCTCAGCTTCAGGCCGTTGAACAGCTCCAGCGGGCGGGCATAGACCTTCGCCGGGATGGTCCAGCGCCGGCCGGAGAATTTCTCCTGCACCACGGCATCGAGATAGATGGCGAAGCCGGCGAGGAGCACCAGGCCGACGAGGCCGAGCTTGAGGGCCCAGCCGAGCCATTTGTTCAGGCCGGGTGCCGGGCGTGCTTTGCTGTTACGGGAACGGGGGGATCGGGGACGCGTCATGGCGGCGCATTATACGTACTTTATCCACAGCGGACAGACACCGCATCGGCGGCATCCACGGTCTGCGCGGCCCCGGTGGATAGGCGCGGCGGCAGCGCGGCGCATTCGACCGGCGATCCGGCAAATGGTTGCTATCCGCCAGCGAGGTTTGCACTGTCACCCCTTCCCGCCATAATGCGGGTTTTCGCATATTTCAGAGGCAAGGATATCCCGTGAGCCAGACCCTGATCGCCGCCCTGCAGAACCCGGCCCTCTACCCCCACCCGGTGGAGCGCTTCGAGGTCATCGAGACGCATATCTCCTGGGTCCTGTTGACCGGTCCCTACGCCTACAAGATCAAGAAGCCGATGGATTTCGGCTTTCTCGATTTCACCAGCCTGGACAAGCGCCGTTTCTATTGCAACGAAGAGCTGCGCCTGAACCAGCGCCTCACCGACGATCTCTACCTGGAGGTCCTGCCGATCACCGGCAGCGAAGAAGCGCCGCGGATCGGCGGCGACGGCGAGGCAATCGAATACCTGCTGAAGATGCGCCAGTTCCCGCAGGACAACCTGCTGGCGGCAATCCAGGGCCGCGGCGAACTGTCCAACCAGCATATCGACGAACTGGCCGAGCAGATCGCGCACTTCCACCAGAACACTCCGAAGGTGCCGCTGGAGCACCCGCTGGGCACCGCCGAGTCCTGCATGGCGCCGGTGCGGCAGAATTTCGAGCAGGTTCGCCCGCTGCTCAAGGACAAGGCCGACCTGCAACAGCTGGATGCCCTCGAAGCCTGGGCGGAAAGCAGCTTCGAACGCCTGCTGCCGGTGCTCCAGGAGCGCAAGGCGAAGGGCTTCATCCGCGAATGCCACGGCGACATCCACCTGGGCAACGCCGCGCTGATCGACGGCAGGGTAGTGCTGTTCGACTGCATCGAATTCAACGAGCCGTTCCGTTTCACCGATGTCTGCGCCGACTTCGCCTTCCTCGCGATGGACCTGGAAGATCGCGGCCTGAAGTGCCACGCTCGACGCTTCGTCAGCCTCTATCTGGAACACACCGGCGACTACCAGGCCCTGGAACTGCTGAACTTCTACAAGGCCTACCGCGCCATGGTCCGCGCCAAGGTCGCGCTGTTCAGCCTCGGCTACCAGACCGATGCCGTGCAGCGCGCGGCGACCCTGCGCCAGTACCGCAACTACGCCAACCTGGCGGAAAGCTACAGCGCCATTCCCTCGCGCTTCCTGGCGGTCACCCATGGTGTCTCCGCGGTCGGCAAGAGCCAGGTGGCCATGCGTCTGGTGGAGGCTCTGGGCGCCGTGCGCCTGCGCTCGGATATCGAACGCAAGCGTCTGTTCGGCGAGCAGCCGGAACACGACAGGGGCCAGTTCGCCGCCGGCATCTATAGCAGCCAGGCCAGCGAAGCGACCTATGCGCACCTTCACCAGTTGGCCGCGAAGATCCTCCAGGCCGGCTATCCGGTGGTGATCGACGCCGCCTACCTGAAGCAGAATCAGCGCCAGGCCGCTTGCCACATCGCGGAAGAAACCGGCGTGCCGTTCCTGATCCTCGACTGCCAGGCGCCCGAAGCGGTGATCGCCGGCTGGCTTGCGCAACGCCAGGCGGAAGGCAAGGACCCGTCCGACGCGACTCTCGACGTGATCCGCACCCAGCAGGCTACCCGCGAGCCGCTGACAGCGGCGGAGACGGTCCAGAGCAAGCGCGTCGACACCCACGACGCGGCCAGCCTCGACGGGCTGGTCGACGGCATTCGCCAGCGCCTGCCCGGTCTCTGAACGAACTGCCATGCCGCCCGCCCCTCCAGGGCGGGCGCCGTGCCGCTGCTCTTCTATACTCACGGCGAGCCTTCTGCGCAGGACGCCGCCCATGAACTCGCCCCGTCAGCTCGACTCGCCGCTCTACCAACTGCTCCACGCCGAAGACATCGAAGGCTTCAACCGACAGAAGCCGGCCGACGGCTGGATCGACCTGGCCGGCGGCGACTTCCGCGGCCTCGACCTGCGTCTGCTGGATGCCGCCCGCGTCGACTTCAGCGATGCCTATTTCCGCGGCGCCGACCTGCGCGGCGTGGATCTGCGCGAGGCGCGCCTGGAGGGCGCCAGCCTGGCCCATGCGCAGATATCCGGTACGTATTTCCCGTTGCGCCTGGCGCCGGACGAGATCCGCATGTCGGTGAACTTCGGCACCCGCCTGCGCTACCTGCCGGAGCCCTGAGAAGCGGAAGGACCACGCCAGGCCACGTTTTGCCGGGAGGCCGCTACACTTCTGGCAGGTACCCGGCCGGCTGAGGATCGGTCCCGGACCGCCTACGCCGGATCGTAAGGGCGAAGGCCGCTCGCGTCGGCCATCTCGCTCCATCGCGCCGGCCCTGTCGGCTCCGGACCGGTTCCAGGCAGTTCCGCGCCATCACGCTTCTGAGCGGCATCGCAAGGACCGACGATGAACGACGAACTGCTGAATCTGAAAAACCTCGGGAAAACCTCGACCCAATGGTTGCATGCCGTGGGTATCCACAGCGCCACCGATCTGCGTCGGCTCGGCTCGGTGGGAGCCTATCGCGCGGTCCGCGCGCGCGGCTTCCGAGCCTCGAAAGTCTTGCTCTATGCCATCGAAGGCGCACTCCTCGACGTTCACTGGAACGAGCTGTCCCCAGACCACAAGGCCGCACTGCTCGGCGAGCTGGAGACTTTCCCCGTGCGAAACAAGAGCTAGCTCACACCTGCCACGGGAAGATATTTACTCCCCCCCGGGCGCCCACCTATCGTCTCGTGGACGTTCGTACCTCCTCTCCCGACCAGGCAGCTCAAGGAAATGGCCATGTATCTACTCGGCGAGCAACCGGCTTATGCCGACCAATTGATCAATCGCCTGCAGGGAATCCCTCACCGCTTGCTCGAAGGCCTGGCACCCAGCGGCCCCGCCCTGGAACTGGAACGTAGCGACGACCTGGAACGCGAGCTGCCCGCCGACCAGGTATTCCTGGTGGAAAGCGGCCTGCTGCATGCGCTGGTCGACGAACGCCCACTGTTCTACCTCCAGGAAGGCGACCTCCTCGGCCTTCGACGCGGACTCGAGCTCCCCGCCTGCCGGCATGCCAACGAAGAACCGATCCGCCTGCTGCCCTATTCGCGCGATGCGCTGCTCCAGCACATCCATGCTGACCAGGAACGTCAGGAACTGCTATTGCAGTACCTGATCGGACAGACTGCCCTGCTCGGCGATGCGCTGGCGCACCTGAAGCAGCCGGAAGTCCGCCCGGCCACCGGCTTCCGCCACTTCGCCGCGGGCGAGGCGCTGATCCGCCAGGGCGACGATGCGGATCATGTATTCATCATCATCGAAGGGCACGCCGAAGCGCTGGTGGACGGCCAGAAAGTCGGCGATGTGCAGAAGGACGAGATCTTCGGCGCCATGGCCGTGTTCACTCGCGAGAAACGCAGCGCCACGGTGGTCGCCAGCGAACCCTGCACGGTGATGGTGATTCCCAAGGAGCAGTTCCTCGGCCTTATGCAGAACAACCCGCGAATCGCCCATAGCCTGATCGAAGGCATGGCCCGGCGGATAGACCTGCTTAACCGGGAAGTGACCCAGCTGCGCCTGCGCCGCAGCGCCTGAGGCCCATTCCAGAGGGCTCGCGACTAGCTAGCAGAAAAGTTTGGCGAAAGCGTTTGACATGGAAATGAGAATCATTATTATGTCACTCAACTGGTCGCGAGATCAGCCGGTAAGCTGAGAGACCCACGCAGTCGGACTCTTCAGATTATCTCCTCATCAGGCTAATCACGGTTTTTGACCCGGCACTTTGCCGGGTCTTTTTTTGCCTGCGATTCGGCCGGAGACGACCGTTCATCGGCTGGCGATGGAATGAATGAGAACCGGCTTGACCTGATAATGAGAATAGTTATTATTACACCAACTGGTCGCGAGGCCAGCAGGTAAGCTGAGAGACCAAGCAGTCGGACTCTTCAGATTATCTCCTCATCAGGCTAATCACGGTTTCGACCCGGCACTTTGCCGGGTCTTTTTTTGCCCGCGAAAACGTAGCGCGATACGCGGCTCCAGGCCTCGCGCCCTTCCTTCAACGTGTCTTCTTCATCTCCGCGCAATAGTCCTTGTCCGGCTGTGCCGGCGTGTACCAGGCGTAGTCGGCCTCACGCGTCGTTACCGCCTGCCCGGCCTCGACCAGCATCAGTACCTGAGTGCCCTTCTCCGCACCAAGGTCGCGCAGGTGGACCGGTACGCCGAGGTCGCGCCGGGCGTGGAAGCTGCCGGCGACGAGCATCGCCGGCCGCGGCGCATCGCGAAGACGCTCGGCCATGCGGCGGTCGCGTTGCTGCTGGACGGCGAGCATCGCCGGCAATTGATCGTCGGGAAGCATGCCGCAGTGGGATTCGCGAATCTGCGCAAGCAGCGGCAGGCGCACGCTGTCACGCCTGGAGGCCGTTCCGGGAAGCGGCGGACGCTCCCTGTAGATGCGCATGATCTCGCTCCGCTGGAGGTTCGCCGCCAGCAACGGCGCGGGTTGCGCAACCGCCCAGGACACCAGGGGTCCGTACTGCGTCCAGTCCCAACCTTTCTGCCAGTCCAGGGCCTGCTCCAGGTTCGCCACCGGCTTGCCGGACCCGAGTTGTACGCGGACCGCATCCACCCGTGGTTGCTGGCCGGGATCGAGCATTTCCAGCAGCAGGCTGCCCTGCGCCCGATATTCGCCCAGGGCCTGCGCCAGCCACAGTTCCACGGCATGATGATCGGGATTGTCGTGCTTCTCGCCGACGATCACTCGCGGCGCGGCCGCCAGGCGTGCGACCAGTTGCTGCGGGCTCAGCGTCACGCCGCTGCGCAATTCGACGATTCGTCCCGTCTGCGGATCGTCGCGCCCTTCCGGGCTCTGCCAATCAGGCAGCGGCGGCAGTTGGGACTGGCAGCCGCCCAGCAGCAGACAGAAAGCGAACAGGCGAATGCGCATGGCGACTCCTTCAACGGGCGACGATCAGCGGATGACCTCGCTCGGGATGACGCTGGACCAGGACCTCGAGGCCGAACACCGCGCGCAACGGCTCGGGGCGCAGGACTTCCTCGGGCGTACCGAGCAGGTGCGGGCGACCATTCTGCAACAGCAGCAGGCGGTCGCAATAGCGCGCGGCCAGGTTGAGATCGTGGAGGATCACCAGCACCGAGGCACCGCGGCGGGCGAAATCATGCACCGCCTGCAGGGTAGTGTGCTGGTGCAGCGGGTCGAGCGCCGAGGTCGGTTCGTCGAGCAGCAGCACCTGCCCCGGCTCGCCCGGCCACAGCTGCGCCAGCACCCGCGCCAGGTGCACGCGCTGGCGTTCGCCGCCGGACAGCGCCAGGTAGCTGCGCCCGGCCAGATGGCTGGCGTCGGCCGCCGCCAAGGCCTCGGCGACGATCTGCACATCGCGCTCGCGGCCGCTGGAATGGGGCAGCCGACCGAAGCCGACCACCGCCTCCACCGGAAAGGCGAAGCCCAGCGACGAACTCTGCGGCAGCACCGCCAGGCGCTGCGCGCGAGCGACGCCCGGCCAGTCGTCGAGGCCGCGCTCGTCGAGCAGCACCAGCCCTTCGGCCGGCTCCAGTTCGCCACAGAGAGCGCCAAGCAAGGTGCTCTTGCCAGCGCCGTTGGGGCCGAGTACGCCGAGCATCTCGCCAGGCCGCAGCTCCAGCTCGAGGCCTTCCAGTACAGTCTTTCCGCCACGGCGGATGGACAGGTTCTCCACGCGCAGCATCAGGCCCGCCCCCGCAATAGCAGATAAAGGAAGAACGGCGCGCCGATCAGTGCCGTGACGATGCCGATCGGCAACTCCGCCGGAGCCAGCGCCAGGCGCGCCAGCAGGTCGGCAAGCAGCAGGAGAATGGCGCCGGCCATCATCGAGGCCGGCAGCAACGTCCGATGATCCGGACCGGCAACCAGACGGATCAGGTGCGGCACCACCAGGCCGATGAAGCCGATCATCCCCGCCGCCGCCACTGCGGCGCCGACGCCGAGGGCAGTGCAAAGCACCAGTTCGGCCTTCAATCGCTCGACGTCGAAGCCCAGGTGACGGGCCTCGGACTCGCCGAGCAGCAGTGCGTTCAGCGCATCTGCCCGGCGCGGTAGCCAGCAGGCCACCAGCAGCGCCACCAGCAGCAGCGGCCAGAGTCGTGGGTAGCTGGCGCCGTTCAGGCTGCCCAGGTTCCAGAAGGTCAGGGTACGCAAGGTGGCGTCATCGGCGAGATAGGTAAACAGTCCGATCACCGCGCCGGACAGTGCGGTCAAGGCGATCCCTGCCAACAACATGGTGGCCACGCTGGTCTGGCCATCGCGGCGGCCAAGCCGATAGACCAGCCAGGTCACCCCCAGGCCGCCGCCGAAGGCGCACAGCGACAGCAGGTAAGGCGCGAGGAACGCCGGCAAGCCGCCCAGCGAGGCGCCGAATACGATGGCCAGCGCCGCGCCGAGGGCCGCGCCGCTGGACACCCCGACCAGCCCTGGATCGGCCAACGGGTTGCGGAACAGGCCCTGCATCGCCACCCCGGACAGCGCCAGCACCGCGCCCACGGCCAGGCCGAGCAGGGTCCGCGGCAGGCGGATCTGGCCGAGGATCATTTCCGCCTGGGCCAGGCCCGTTCCATCGAGCGGCAGCCCGGCCAGGCGCAGCGCGGCGCGCAGGGTATCGCCCAGCGGCAGGCTGACGGGACCGAGGGCGAGGGACAACCAGAGGACCAACACGAGCGAAATCCCCAGCGCACCGAACAGTGCGCGGGGACGAACAACCGATTTCAATGGGCGGCTTCCGTACTCAGCGGTTTCGCGGAAGGATAAAAGGCTGCGGAGAGAGCCGCCAGGCCATCCGGCAGGCGGGGACCGAGGCCGCCCACCAGGAGCGTCGGGTCCAGCACCAGCAGACGTCCGTCACGCGCCGCGCGGGTCGCGGCGAGGCCGGGGTTCTGCTTGAGCAGCGCGGCACGCGCCGCATCACCTTCGAGGCTGCGGTCGGCGATCACCACCGCGGCCGGATCGAGCGCGGCCAGGGCTTCCACCGAGATCGGCTTGTAACCCTCATGGGTAGCCAGGTTGCGTGCTCCGGCCCGGTTCAGGACCCAATCGCCGCCGGTATTGCGCCCGGCTACCAGCAACTGACCGCCGGCGTTGCCGATCACCAGCAGGACGCCCGGGGCCGGCTGACTCTTCTGCGCGGCCGCGATCCAGTCCGCCTGGCGCCGCAGCCGCTGACGATAGTCAAGTTCGGCGGCCTCGGCGCGCTGGGGCACGCCGAGCCAGTCGCCAAGCTTCTTCAGGTTGCTTTCCAGTGCCTCCAGATCCGGCTTGGCGGAGAGGGTCTCGACCCGCACGCCAGCGCCTTCGAGCTGCTTGAGTACCGGCGGAGGCCCCATTTCCTCGGTGCCGATGAGGATATCCGGACGCAACGCCAGCACGCCCTCGGCAGCCAGTTGGCGCTGGTAGCCGACGCTCGGCAACTGTTTCAGCGCCTGCGGATGCTGGCTGGTGGTGTCCACCCCGACCAGCTTGCTCTCGCCACCCAGCGCCACCACCCATTCGCTCAGCGAGCCGCCCGCGCTCACCCAGCGTTGCGGCAGCTCGGCGGCCTGGGCCATGCCGGTGCCGAGCAGGATGCCCAGCGCCAACCCGTTGAATAGTCGATCGATACGCATGATCTCTCCTCAGAGCGCCTTGAAGGATTCGGCCAGTTCGCGCCAGTCGTCGCGCTCGGGCTCGCCGGGCTTGCGCGCGCCGAACAGTTGCACGATCAGTTCGCCGTCGGCGTCGAAGGCCTCCCAACTGGTTACGATGCCATCGGTGCTCGGCTTGCGCACCCGCCAAAGTTCGGCGATGCCGGTGGTCTTCAGGTGCAGGTTGAATTCCGGATCGAGCACGTTGAACCAGTCGTCCAGCCACTTCAGGTTGCACACAGGCCCGGTATGGATCTGGATGCAGTGGGCGTTGCCGACGAACACCATGATCGGCAATCCGCTTTCGGCCGCCGCTTCGAAGAGTTTCGCCAGGTCGCCATTGTCCAGGTGCTCGGCCCATTCGCCGCCAGCCAGGCGCAGCGCCTGGGTGCGCTGCGCGCCATGCTTCTTCAGCAGGGCGTGGAAATGATGGGTGTCCTTCAACGCGGCCCAGCCTTCGCGCAAGGCGGCGGCATCGATCTGCGCATCGACGAGCGTCGCAGCCGGTGCGCGGGGTTCGTGCAGCGCCAGCACGGCATCCTGCTCGGCAGCCCGCAGGCGCTCGACCAGCGGCTCCCAGGCGCGGACGTCGCTGGCCTCGGTAAGGAACACCTTGTGCACCGCCACGCCCTGCTGGTCGAACACCTGGATGCTGCGCTGGGTACCCCGCGATGCCTCCTCGGCAATGGCGAAGACGGCGTTCCAGCCCCCCAGGAACAGGCGCAGGTCGATATCCGGCGAGACCACCAGGCCCATCTGCCCATTGGCAGAGACCGTCACTTCGCGATACGGCCCCTTGCGTTCGTGGACGCAATGCTCGTTGCGGGTCAGCGCCATGATCGGCCCCAGTTCGCCGAGCGCCGGCAGCAAGGCGGCCCAGTCCGGCCGCAGGCGCACGGCATCGATGCCGACCCGGCTGGCGACCAGCTCGCCTTCGCTGACCTGCAACAGCGCGGCGGCGTCGCGCGCGCGTAGCTGCGGTCGCTCGGCGCGCAGGTCCTGCCAGGCGCGGTAAAGCTCGGCAGGGGAATGGGAAAGGCTGGGAGTGCTGCTCATCGACGGTTCCTCGGGCATATCCGGTTCGGTCGCGCTACGCGCAAAACAGGTGAACTTTGCCACAAAACGCATATCTGAATCCATTTGATAATTATTTGCATTAGCGTTTTTCTGGCAGTACCTTGTGCGCCCGACGTCCCCCTGGCTATTCGCCACCGGCCCGACCCAAGGAGTCCCACATGCCGCTCTCCCCGCCCTTCGCCCTGCGCCCCTGCCTGGCCCTGCTGTTGCTCAGCCCTTCCCTGGCTCTGGCGGGGAACGCCGTCCCGCTGACCCCGACCACCATCACCGCCACCCGTACCGAGCAGGCAGTGGATTCGGTGCCGAGCACCGTCAGCGTGCAGACCCGCGAACAACTGGACCGGCAGAACGTCAACAACATCAAGGAACTGGTGCGCTACGAACCGGGAGTCTCGGTCGGCGGCGCCGGCCAGCGTGCCGGGATCACCGGCTACAACATCCGCGGCATCGACGGGAACCGCATCCTTACGCAGATCGACGGGGTCGAACTGCCCAACGACTTCTTCAGCGGCCCCTACGCGCAGACCCACCGCAACTACGTCGATCCGGACATCGTAAAGCGCGTGGAAATCCTTCGCGGCCCGGCCTCGGCGCTGTACGGCAGCAACGCCATCGGCGGCGCGGTGAGCTACTTCACCCTCGACCCGTCGGACATCATCAAGGACGGCAAGGACGTCGGTGCCCGGCTGAAGGCCGGCTACGAGTCGGCCAGCCACTCCTGGCTGACCTCGGCCACCGTCGCCGGCCGCGCCGACGACTTCGACGGCCTGCTGCATTATGGCTACCGCCAGGGCCACGAGACCGAATCCAACGGCGGCCACGGCGGCACCGGACTCTCGCGCAGCGAAGCCAACCCGGAAGACGCCGACAGCTACAGCCTGCTCGGCAAGCTGGGCTGGAACTACGCCGAGGGCAGCCGCTTCGGGCTGGTCTTCGAGAAGTACAAGAGCGACGTCGATACCGACCAGAAGAGCGCCTATGGCGGCCCGTACGACAAGGGCAAGCCAGCCATCCCGCCGAGCATGCTGCCGGGCGGCATGTACCAGTGGCGCAAGGGCAACGACACCCTGACTCGCGAGCGCTACGGCCTGGAGCACCATTTCCTGCTCGACAGCCCGGTCGCCGATCGCATCCAGTGGAGCCTGAACTACCAGTTGGCGAAGACCGACCAGGCGACCCGCGAGTTCTACTATCCGATCACCCGCAAGGTCCTGCGCACCCGCGACACTACCTACAAGGAGCGCCTGTGGGTCTTCGACAGCCAGTTGGACAAGAGCTTCGCCATCGGCGAGACCGAGCACCTGCTGAGCTACGGGATCAATCTCAAGCACCAGAAGGTCACCGGCATGCGCAGCGGCACCGGCACCAACCTGGACACCGGCGCGGACAGCCCGCGCGATGCCCTGGAGCGCAGCAGCGACTTTCCCGATCCGACGGTGAAGACCTACGCCCTGTTCGCCCAGGACAGCATCAGCTGGAACGACTGGACCTTCACTCCCGGCCTGCGTTACGACTACACGCGCATGGAGCCGCACATCACCGACGAGTTCCTGCGCACCATGAAGCAGAGCCAGAACACCGCGGTCGACGAGTCGGACAAGAAATGGCACCGGGTTTCGCCCAAGTTCGGCGTGACCTACGACTTCGCCCAGCACTACACCTGGTACGGCCAATACGCCCAGGGCTTCCGCACGCCCACCGCCAAGGCGCTGTACGGTCGATTCGAGAACCTGCAGGCGGGCTACCACATCGAGCCTAACCCCAACCTCAAGCCGGAAAAGAGCCAGAGCTTCGAGACCGGGCTGCGCGGCAAGTTCGACGAAGGCAGCTTCGGCGTGGCGGTGTTCTACAACAAATATCGCGACTTCATCGACGAAGACGCCCTGAATACCGATAGCACCGGCGGCAACGGCCAGACCTTCCAGTCCAACAACATCGAGCGTGCGGTGATCAAGGGCGTCGAGCTCAAGGGCCGCCTGGAGCTGGGCGCCTTCGGCGCGCCGCAGGGACTCTACACCCAGGGCAGCGTGGCCTACGCCTACGGTCGCAACAAGGACAACGGCGAGCCGATCAACAGCGTCAACCCACTCACCGGAGTGTTCGGCCTGGGCTACGACGAAGCAGACGGCAACTACGGCGGGCTGCTCAGCTGGACCCTGGTCAAACGCAAGGATCGCGTCGACGACAGCACCTTCCACACCCCGGATGGCACCGCCAGCCAGTTCAAGACCCCGGGCTTCGGCGTCCTCGACCTCAGCGCCTACTACAGGCTGAGCAAGGACCTGACCCTCAACGCCGGTCTCTACAACCTGACCGACAAGAAATACTGGCTGTGGGATGACGTGCGCGGCTACGACAGCGTCGGCGAGGCTTCGGCGCTGGCCCCGGCCAACATCGACCGGCTGTCCCAGCCAGGCCGTAATTTCGCGGTCAACCTGGTCTGGGACATCTGACCCGTTACCCCTTCGCACACGGAAGTGCCCCCATACCCAGCGCCTGGCCATGCCGGGCGCTTTCCATGCCACAGGTGAAAGCCGTCCTCCGGATCAGGGATAATGATCCCGGCAAACGGAGCGCCCATGATCCACCTGTGTCCCTCTTCCCATCTCGCCGAAGGCAACAGCCGCGGCTTCCTCGTCGATGAGCGGCGGCTGTTCGCGGTGCGTCGCGACGGCCGCGCCTACATCTACCTGAACCGCTGCCCGCATCGCGGCATCCCGTTGGAGTGGCAGCCCGATGCCTTCCTCGACGACAGCGCCAGCCTGATCCGTTGCGCCAGCCACGGCGCGCTGTTCCTCATCGAGTCCGGCGAGTGCGTCGCCGGCCCCTGCGCTGGCGAGCGCTTGCGCGCCCTGCCCTGCCGGGAAGACGCCGAGGGCCTCTGGGTGGAGCTGGACGACTGACCCAACGGGGGATGGGCGGCAAGCCGCGAGGCAACGGCTAGGCTTGCGGCACAAAGATAAAAAAGAGGAAGGAACGCGCCATGCGCCGATTCAGCCTGCGCTTCGTCCTGCTGCTCCTGTTCGGCCTGCTGCTCTATGCCTGCCGCAATGAACCGGGCCCCGTACGGCTCGCCCCTGGCGTAACAGCGGCGGATTACAGGACTTTCTTCATCCAGGCGGTACGCGCCGAGGGGCACCGCATCGACTTCGAGGAGCGTTTCGATACGGCCGTGCGCCGCGCCCTGGAGGCCAAGGGCTATCGCTACCAGGCGGAACACGGCGACCTGCGGGTGATCTACGCCCTCGGCCTGCAACGCCAGCCGGGCCTGGAAATGCGACCGGTGATCACCCAGGATGGCGTCTTCACCCAGACCCAACTGACCGAAGACACCGAGGCCAGGCTGGCGCTGCGCATCCTTGACGAAAGCAACGGCAGGGTCCTTCTGGAAAGCGTGCTGAGCCGCCAGCTGCACGATCCGGCGCTGACCCAGGAAGCGTTCGACCGCGGCGTCGCGCAATTGCTGAAGGACTTCCCGAGTCGCAGTCAACCTTGAATGTCACAGGCCGTCGAAGTCGTCCTCGCGGCGCTCGGTGTTCTCGCCGGGCGTCGACAGCCGGGGCGGCCGCCGTTGCAGCCACCACAGGGCGGCGATCCCCAGGGCAGCCATTGCGCCGCGGAACAGCAAGCCGAACAGGTTGCCGTCGGCCTCCATCCCGCCCTCGATCCAGGCAATCAATAGCCGCGACAGGGTCAGGATCGATTGCAGCAGCACTACCAGGATCAACGCCGGCTGCACCAGCGAAGCCCGGCGCAGGGCGAACAGCAGGAACAACGCCAGGGCGAACTGATGGCCGCCATAGAACACCCGCGCATCGCTGACCGCCGAAGGCTCCATCAGCAGCATGCCACTGAGATTGGCCATCTCGTAGGGACGCACCCAGTACAGCACTCCCAGCGCGCCCCATACCAGCGCCTGAACCAGCAAAACCAAACGGGCGAAGAGCATCCCCTTTCTCCTCGGGCCTGTTGCCCCCAGCGGTCAGTTCGACACCGGCGGCGAACGCCCCGGCAACCCTAAGGACAGCAGACCCAAACCGCGCCGACGAGTTCGCTGCGACAATCCGTCCCTGCCCAACGGCAACCCGGCGCGGCGGGCAGCGCATCGCTTCGTCACAAGTGGATACAGCTCACCGGCTGGGTGGCGGCGGGTGCCAGCGGTATGCTCCCGGCATTCGCTCGCAGCAAGGAGAATCCCATGCGCCGCTTCGCACCCCTGGCCGTCCTGGCCGCCACCCTGCTCCACGGTTCCCTGGTCCAGGCCGCCGAACCGCTGGCCATCGACGTCCACCGCGACGCCAACTGCGGCTGCTGCAAGGACTGGATCAAGCACCTCGAAGCCAACGGTTTCAAGGTCACCGACCATGTGGAAGCAGACATGAGCGCAGTCAAGAGCCGCCTCGGCGTGCCCTACAGCATGGGCTCCTGTCATACCGGAGTGATCGACGGCAAGTTCGTCGAAGGCCACGTGCCGGCAGCGGACATCCTCAAGCTGCGCGAACGTGCCGACCTGGTCGGCGCCGCCGTACCGGGCATGCCGGTCGGCTCGCCGGGCATGGAAATGGGCGACCGCCAGGACGCCTACCAGGTCGTCGGCCTGACCAGGAGCGGCCAGGCCTCGGTACTGGCGGAGTACCCGGGACGCTAACGAAAACGCCGTTTCCCCCAGGGGAAACGGCGTTTTTCCTTGTAGCAGGGCGTGAGGATCACTCCGCCAGGCTATCGACCTTCCTCTGCGGCGACAGCAGCCCGTCGGCGCGGAACATCGACTTGATCCCGCGCACCGCCTGGCGCAGGCGGTCGCGGTTCTCGATCAGGGCGAAACGCACATGATCGTCGCCGTAGTCGCCGAAGCCGATCCCCGGCGACACCGAGACCTTGGCGTCCTGCAACAGCTTCTTGGCGAACTCCAGCGAGCCCAGATGCGCGTAGGGCTCGGGGATCTTCGCCCAGACGTACATCGAGGCCTTCGGGTTCTCCACCATCCAGCCGGCCTCGCGCAGCCCCTTCACCAGGACGTCGCGGCGCTGCTGGTACTGCCGGGCGATATCGCGGACGCACTGCTGGTCGCCTTCCAGAGCGGCGATGGCCGCCACCTGCAGGGGCGTGAAGGTGCCGTAGTCGTGGTAGCTCTTGATCCGCGCCAGGGCCGAGACCAGCTCGGGATTGCCGACCATGAAGCCGATCCGCCAGCCGGCCATGTTGTAGCTCTTCGACAGGGTGAAGAACTCCACGGCGATGTCCTTGGCGCCCGGCACCTGCATGATCGACGGCGCTTTCCAGCCGTCGTAGACGATGTCGGCATAGGCCAGGTCGTGCACGACCATCACGTCGTACTGCTTGGCCAGCGCCACCACGCGCTCGAAGAAGTCCAGCTCGACGCACTGCGCGGTCGGGTTGGAGGGGAAGCCGAGAATCATCATGCGTGGCTTGGGAATCGATTCACGGATCGCCCGTTCCAGCTCGTTGAAGAAATCGATGCCCGGCACCAGCGGCACCGAGCGCACCTGGGCGCCGGCGATCACCGCACCGTAGATATGGATCGGATAGCTCGGGTTGGGCACGAGGATGGTGTCGCCATGGTCGAGGGTCGCCAGCATCAGGTGCGCCAGGCCTTCCTTGGAGCCGATGGTGACGATGGCTTCGCTTTCCGGGTCGATCTGCACGTCGTAGCGGTCGCGGTACCAGTGCGAGATGGCCCGGCGCAGGCGCGGGATGCCGCGCGAGGTGGAGTAGCCATGGGTGTCTTCGCGCTGGGCGACGGTGCAGAGCTTCTCGACGATATGCGGCGGGGTCGGCCCGTCGGGATTGCCCATGCTCAGGTCGATGATGTCCTCGCCACGGCGACGAGCGGCCATCTTCAGTTCGGCGGTGATATTGAAAACGTAGGGGGGAAGGCGGTCGATGCGCGCGAAACGGCGCGCAGGGCGTGATTCAGCCATGCTGTCCTCGGAGTAACGTAAGCGCCCGGAACCGTCCGAGCGACGCCGACCGCTGCGGCGGCCTGGAAAGCGCCAGCCAGGCGCTTTCTTGTCGGCGAACATAAAGGCCGATAGGCTGCTTGTCGAGTCCCCCCTCGCGTTTTTCATTCCATTTCACAGGAAAAGGCCCATGTCCCGACGCTACTGGCAACTCGATGTGTTCGCCGAGCGTCCGCTCACCGGCAACGGTCTGGCCGTATTCGACGACGCCAGCGCCCTCGATGACGCCGCCATGCAGGCCTGGACCCGCGAACTGCGCCAGTTCGAGTCGATCTTCCTGCTGCCGGGCGACGACCCACGGGCCTTCCGCGCACGGATCTTCACCCTGGAGGAAGAACTGCCGTTCGCCGGCCACCCGCTGCTCGGCGCCGCCGCCCTGCTCCATCACCTGCGCGGCGGCGACAACGAACAGCACTGGACGCTGCACCTGGCCAGCAAGTCGGTGGCCCTGCGCAGCGTGCGGGCGGGCAGCGGTTTCTACGCCGAGATGGACCAGGGCCGCGCCGAATTCGGCGCCACCCCGGACGCCGGGACCTACCGCTGGTTCGCCGAAGCCTTCTCGCTATCGGCCAACGACCTGTCCGGGCATCCGCCGCGGGTGGTGAGCACCGGCCTGCCCTACCTGCTCCTGCCGGTGACCGCCGAGGCGCTGGGTCGAGCCCGTCAGGTCAACGATTTGCAAGAAGCCCTGGATAAACTCGGCGCGGCGTTTGTCTATCTGCTCGACGTCGACGGGCGCGAGGGCCGCACCTGGGACAACCTGGGGCTGGTGGAAGACGTGGCTACCGGCAGCGCTGCCGGTCCGGTCGCCGCCTACCTGGTGGAATACGGGCTTGCCGCGCGCGGCGAACCCTTCGTCCTGCACCAGGGACGCTTCCTCGACCGGCCGAGCCGACTCGACGTCCAGGTCGCGACAGACGGTAGCGTCAGGGTCGGCGGCCACGTCCAACTGCTCGCCCGCGCCGAGCTGCTGACCTCGGCCTGACGGTCGGGGTGGCGCTAGCGGCGGACGACGACAACACTGAAGAAGCGAAACGTACAGGAGAACCGCCATGCTCTGGCGCAAAGGACGACGCAGTGACAACGTGATTGATGCCCGGAGCGAAGGAGGCGCAGGCGGCGGTGGCGGCATGCGCATCGGCGGCAAGGGCCTCAGCCTGGGTGGGGTGGCCATCGTGGTGGTGGTCGGCCTGCTGATGGGCCAGGACCCGATGCAGATCCTCGGGTCGCTGCTCGGCCAGATGGACAGCCCGGCGCCGGCCACCCAGCAGCAGGCCGGCGGTCGGGCCCCGGCGGCCAACGACGAGCAGAGCGAGTTCGTCCGCTCGATCCTCGGCGACACCGAGGACACCTGGGAACAGATCTTCGCCAGCGGCCAGGCACAATACCAACAGCCCAAGCTGGTGCTGTTCAGCAATGGGGTGAATTCCGCCTGCGGCTTCGCCTCGTCGGCCACCGGGCCGTTCTACTGTCCGGCCGACCGCCGGGTCTACCTCGACCTGGAGTTCTTCCGCGAGATGGAACAGCGCTTCTCCGCCGCCGGCGACTTCGCCCAGGCCTATGTGATCGCCCACGAGGTCGGCCACCACGTGCAGAACCTGATGGGCATCTCGGCCAAGATCAACGCAGCCCGCCAGCGCGGCGCGCGCATGGAGGGCGCCAACGGCCTGTCGGTACGCCAGGAACTGCAGGCGGACTGCTTCGCCGGGGTCTGGGCCAACCGTGCACAGCAGCGGCTGAACTGGCTGGAGCCGGGCGACATCGAGGAAGCCCTGAACGCCGCCAACGCCATCGGCGACGATCGCCTGCAACGCCAGGGCCGCGGCATGGTGGTGCCGGATTCCTTCACCCATGGCTCCTCGGCGCAACGCATGCGCTGGTTCAAGACCGGCTTCGAGAGCGGCTCGCCGGCCAGTTGCGATACCTTCAAGGCCCAGACGCTCTGAGCCTCGCCGCCAGCCGGGCGCTTAGCGCCCCGGCTGGCTTCCCAGCGCATTCAACTGATCGGCCAGTTCCCTGGCCTCGTAGGCCGAAGCCAACCCGTCGAGATAGACCTTACCGTTGCGGATCGGCTCGCGCACCCGCGGCGCCAGGCGCAGGCGCCCGTCCACCAGTACCGCTAGAGTGCGCCCCCGGGCCTCGCCGGTCAGCGCGGCCAGGCGGCGGGCGGCCGGTTCGGTGAAGGTGACTTCGACGCCGGGTCGACCGTTCTGGTCGTACAGGACCTCGGCGCGGAGTACGTCAGCCTGGGTCAGGCTGGGCTTCAGCGCCACCAGCATGGCCTTGCCCTGCGGGTCGGCCAGGGTGCGGAACGCCGCGGAAGGCGTGCTGGCGGTGGCATAGACCCCGAAGCTGTGCTGCGGGATCGGCAGCGGATCGCTGGCGCAGGCGGCCAGCAGCAGCGCCAGGCCCAGCGGAAGGAATGCGAGTTTCGAGCGTTTCATGATGAGGTACTGCAGAAAACCTGGGCGGAGCGTCCGTCCGGACGCCAACGCCTATGTTAACGCCGCCCGCGCCGGGCGGGCGAGCAGGGCCTTCCGCGAGGCGACGATCGACTAGACTGGCGGAAATTCACCCCTCTCCCGCGAACTGGTATGATGCGCGCCTTTTCGAGCCGTATGAACCCCACGCAGGCCGCCGCGAGGCCCCTGGCGTGCGTGGGTCGTTTCATGCGGCTCGCGCATTTTCGGGACTCAGCCGTCTGCCGGGATCGTTCGCGGTACCGCGCCGACGAGACAGCGATGCAACGCCCGCCACGCGGAAATTCGGTTTTCCCTGGTCGGCGGCCGGCTCCACGGCCGGCCACTTCTGCTGGCGCCATGGGGATCGTTGCAGAGCACATTCAGGGGAATCCAACATGCTGGAAAAGCTGTTTCAATTAAAGGCGCACAACACCACGGTGCGCACCGAGATCCTGGCGGGGATCACCACCTTCCTGACCATGGCCTACATCCTCTTCGTCAACCCGAGCATCCTCGGCGAGACCGGCATGGACAAGGGCGCGGTGTTCGTCGCCACCTGCCTGGCAGCGGCCATCGGCTCGACCATCATGGGCCTGATCGCCAACTACCCGATCGCCCTGGCCCCCGGCATGGGCCTCAACGCCTTCTTCACCTACACCGTGGTGCTGCACATGGGCCACAGCTGGCAGGTCGCGCTGGGCGCAGTGTTCATTTCCGCCACCATGTTCTTCCTGCTGTCGATCTTTCGCATCCGCGAATGGATCATCAACAGCATCCCCCTGCCGCTACGCTCGGCGATCGCCGCCGGCATCGGCCTGTTCCTCGCACTGATCGCCCTGCAGAACGCCGGCATCGTGGTGGACAACCCGGCAACCCTGATCGGCATGGGCGACCTGACCAAGCCGGCACCGATCCTCGCCACCCTCGGCTTCATCCTGATCGTCGCCCTGGAGGCGCGTAGCGTCACCGGCGCGGTGCTGATCGGTATCCTGGTGGTCACCGCCATCGCCATCCTGCTCGGCGTGACCCAGTTCGGCGGCGTGGTCTCGATGCCGCCGTCGCTGGCGCCGACCTTCCTCCAACTGGACATCAAGGGCGCGCTGGACATCGGCCTGGTCAGCGTGATCTTCGCCTTCCTCTTCGTCGACCTGTTCGACAACTCCGGCACCCTGATCGGCGTCGCCAAGCGCGCCGGACTGATGGGCAAGGACGGCCACATGCCGAAGATGGGCCGCGCGCTGATCGCCGACAGTACCGCCGCCATGGGCGGCTCGCTGCTGGGCACCTCGACCACCACCAGCTACATCGAGTCCGCCGCGGGCGTCAGCGCCGGCGGCCGCACCGGCCTGACCGCCATCGTCGTCGCCATCCTGTTCCTCCTCGCGCTGTTCTTCGCCCCGCTGGCCGGCAGCGTACCGGCCTTCGCCACCGCCCCGGCGCTGCTCTTCGTCGCCGTGCTGATGGCCTCGGGCCTGGCAGAGATCGACTGGGAAGACATCACCGTCGCCGCGCCGGTGGTCGTCACCGCGCTGGCCATGCCGTTCACCTATTCGATCGCCACCGGCATCGCCTTCGGCTTCATTTCCTGGACCGCGATCAAGGTGCTGTCCGGGCGCTGGCGCGAACTGAACCCGGCGCTGGTGATCCTCTCCGTCCTGTTCGTGATCAAGCTGGGCTTCTTCAACGCATGAGCCGTCCACAGTTCGACCCCAGCGCCTACGCCGCGCAACTGGAAGACAAGAAGTCCCGCCTCGCCGGTTTGCTGGCCCCGTTCGCGGCACCCGCGCCGGAGGTCTTCGAGTCGCCGCGCGAGCATTACCGGCTGCGCGCCGAATTCCGCCTGTGGCGGGAAACCGGCAACGAGAAGCGTCACTACGCGATGTTCGAGCAGGGCGACAAGCACACGCCGATCCTGATCGAGGATTTCCCCATCGCCAGCCGCCGCATCAACGAACTGATGCCGCGCCTGAAGGCGGCCTGGGCCGACCCGGCGCTGGGCTTCAAGCTGTTCCAGGTGGAGTTTCTCACCACCCTGGCCGGCGACGCGCTGATCACCCTCTGCTACCACCGGCCGATCGACGACGCCTGGCGACAGGCAGCGGAAAAGCTGGCGGCGGAACTGGGCGTGAACCTGGTCGGGCGTTCGCGCGGCAAGCGTATCGTCGTCGGACGCGACTATGTGGAGGAGGAACTGTCGGTCGCCGGCCGGCGCTTCCGCTACCGCCAGCCCGAGGGGGCTTTCACCCAGCCCAACGGCGAGGTCAACCAGAAGATGCTCGGCTGGGCCTACGAGGCGCTCGGCCAGCGCGACGACGACCTGCTCGAACTGTACTGCGGCAACGGCAACTTCACCCTGCCCCTGGCCACCCGGGTACGCAAGGTGCTGGCCACCGAGATCAGCAAGTCCTCGGTCAATGCGGCGCTGGCCAACCTGGCCGACAACGCGGTGGACAACGTCAGCCTGGTGCGCCTGTCGGCCGAAGAGCTGACCCAGGCGCTGAACGAGGTTCGCCCGTTCCGCCGCCTGGCCGACATCGACCTGAAGAGCTACGCCTTCGGCAGTGTCTTCGTCGATCCGCCACGAGCCGGCATGGATCCGGACACCTGCGAGCTGACCCGGCGCTTCGAGCGCATCCTGTACATTTCGTGCAACCCGGAAACCCTGGCGCAGAACATCGCCCAACTGCACGACACGCACCGGATCAGCCGCTGCGCGCTGTTCGACCAGTTCCCCTACACCCACCACATGGAAAGCGGCGTCCTGCTCGAACGCCGCTGAGCGAGTGGCCGCGCCCCACGGCGCGGCCATGCCTCAGAGTCGCACCGGGAGGCGCCGCGCCAGGTGCAATCCTTCCGTCGTCACCTCGGCGCCATAGGCCAGCACCTCGACACCCGCTTGCGCCGCCTCGCGCAACGCCTTGCCATAGGCTGGATCGATCTCGTCGGCGGGGCGCACCGCCTCGACCCCGGAAAGGTTCACGCAGTACAGTTGCACCGCGCGGATCCCCTCCCGCGCCAGCGCCGCCAGTTCGCGCAGGTGCTTGGCGCCGCGCAGCGTCACCGCGTCGGGAAAGGCCGCCACGGCGGTTTCGTCGAAGCCCAGGGTGACGCTCTTCACCTCGATGAACAGTGCGCCCGTGGGGTATTCCAGGCGAAAGTCGGCGCGACTGTTCTCCACGCCGTAGGCCACTTCCCGGCGCAGAGCGGTGAAACCGGCAAGCTCCGCGATGTCCCCGGCCAGCAGCGCCTCCTCTACCAGGCGATTGGCCCGCACCGTGTTGACGCAGGCCAGGCGGCCCTGCGGGGTCTCGCTCAGCTCCCAGGTCCCCGGCAGCTTGCGCTTGGGGTCGTTGGAGCGGCTGAACCAGACCCGGCAACCTTCGCTCATGCAATTGAGCATCGAACCGGTATTCGGACAGTGGATGGTCAGGCGCTCGCCGCCGGCGCTCTCGATATCGGCGAGGAAACGCTTGTAGCGACGCAGCAGGCGGCCTTCTTCCAGTGGCTGCTCGAAACGCATCAGGGCCGCCAGTTCTTCAGGCCGCGGGCGATCCGCTCCACCGCTTCCTGCAGGCGCGGCAGGTTCTGGGTATAGGCGAAACGCACGTGGTGGCCGGCCTGGTGGCGGCCGAAATCCAGCCCCGGGGTGAAGGCGACGTGCTCGGTCTCGATGAAGTGCTTGCAGAAGGCGTAGGCATCGCCGCCGAACGCACTGATATCGGCGTAGAGATAGAAGGCGCCTTCCGGCTCCACGGCGATTCCGAAACCCAGCTCGCGCAGGGCCGGCAGGAGGAAGTCGCGACGGCGGGCGAACTCTTCGCGACGCTCTTCGAGAATGGCGATGGTGGTCGGATCGAAACAGGCCAGCGCGGCCTGCTGGGCCATGCTCGGCGCGCTGATGTAGAGGTTCTGCGCCAGCTTCTCCAGCTCAGGCACCGCCGCTGCCGGCGCCACCAGCCAGCCCAGGCGCCAGCCGGTCATGCCGAAATACTTGGAAAAACTATTCAGGACGAAAGCGTCGTCGTCGACTTCCAGCACCGAGGCGGCGTCTACGCCATAGGTCAGGCCGTGATAGATCTCGTCCACCACCAGGTGCCCGCCGCGGGCCTTCAAGGCGCCCGACAAGCCGGCCAGTTCGTCGCGATCGAGCAGGGTCCCGGTCGGATTCGCCGGCGTCGCCACCAGAGCGCCTACACTGTCTGAATCCCAGTGTCGCTCGATGAGATCCGGCGTCAGTTGGTAACGGCTGTCCGGCCCCACCGGCACCAGTTGCGCGGCGCCTTCCACCAGGCGCAGGAAATGCCTGTTGCACGGGTAGCCCGGGTCGGCGAGCAACCAGTGGCGGCCGGGGTCGACCAGCAAGCTGCTGGCCAGCAGCAGGGCGCCGGAACCGCCCGGAGTGACCAGCACGCGCTGTGGGTCGAGGTCGACCCCGTAGCGTTCGCCGTAGAATTTCGCGATCGCCTCGCGCAGCGCCGGCAGGCCGCGGGCGGCGGTGTAGCGGGTATGCCCGGCGGCCAGGGCGGCGCGCCCGGCCTCGACGATCGGCTCGGCCGTGGTGAAGTCCGGCTCGCCGATCTCCAGGTGGATCACATCGTGGCCGGCGGCCTGCAACTCGTTGGCCCGCGCCAGCAGGGCCATGACATGGAAAGGCTCGATGGCCCGACTGCGCGCGCTATAGGAGGTAGCCATGGATATTCCGAACTTTGCGAGGAAAAACCGATTCTAACCAAGCCATTACGCGGGCGACACCAGCCTCGACAACCGGGAGTAGCGCCAAGGTTATCGTTCTGGTAAGTTCGCCCGCTTGCGACCGCGGGGCCGGAGAGCCGGCGAGGGAACCCTGCCGCGGACAGGATTAGCGAAAGTGAGAGGCGGCCATTCATGTCCACCAAAGCAAAACAACAGAGCAGCCAGCAGATGACCCGCGGCTTCGAACCCTATCAGGAAACCAAGGGCGAGGAGTACATGAGCGAGCGCATGCGCGCGCACTTCACCGCGATCCTGAACAAATGGAAACAGGAGCTGATGGAAGAGGTCGACCGTACCGTGCATCACATGCAGGACGAAGCGGCCAACTTCCCCGATCCGGCCGACCGCGCCAGCCAGGAAGAAGAATTCAGCCTGGAACTGCGCGCCCGCGACCGCGAGCGCAAGCTGATCAAGAAGATCGACGAGACCCTGCAACTGATCGAAGACGAAGAGTACGGCTGGTGCGACTCCTGCGGCGTCGAGATCGGCATCCGTCGCCTGGAGGCGCGCCCCACCGCGACCCTCTGCATCGACTGCAAGACCCTCGCGGAAATCCGCGAGAAGCAACTCGGCTCCTGAGCCGGACCGACGGGGCGCCAAGGCGCCCCGTTTCGTTTCCGCCGTTCCCCGCCGCACCGCCCGCGCCATGAGCTCTTCCTATGTAGGCCGCTTCGCCCCGACGCCCAGCGGCTACCTGCACTTCGGTTCCCTGGTGGCGGCCGTCGCCTCCTACCTGGACGCGCGTGCCGTCGGCGGCCGCTGGCTGGTGCGCATGGAGGACCTCGACCCGCCCCGCGAAGTCCCGGGCGCCCAGCAGGCGATCCTGGAAACCCTGGAGCGCTACGGCTTCGAATGGGACGGCGCGGTGGAGCGGCAGAGCGAACGCTTCCCGGCCTACGCCGCAGTGGTCGAGCAACTGCTGCGCAGCGGCCTGGCCTACGCCTGCACTTGCTCGCGCAAGCAGCTTGAGGGATTCGCCGGGATCTACCCGGGCTTCTGCCGCGACGCCGGGCACGCCCGCGAGGATGCGGCGATCCGCCTGCGCGTGCCGGAGCTGGAATATCGCTTCGTCGACCGCGTGCAGGGCGAAGTCCGCCAGCATCTCGGCCGCGAGGTCGGCGATTTCGTCATCCAGCGCCGCGACGGTCTCTACGCCTACCAACTGGCGGTGGTGCTGGACGACGCCTGGCAGGGCATCACCGACATCGTCCGCGGCGCCGACCTGCTCGACTCGACCCCGCGCCAGCTTTACCTCCAGGAACTGCTGGGGTTGAGCCAGCCGCGCTACCTGCACGTGCCGCTGATCGTCCAGCCGGACGGGCACAAGCTCGGCAAGTCCTACCGCTCCCCGCCACTGCCCGCCGAGCAGGCCGCCGCGCCGCTGACCCGCGCCCTGCGCGCGCTCGGCCAGCGGCCGCCGGCCGAACTGGCCCAGGCCAGCGCCAGCGAGGCGCTGGCCTGGGGCGTCGCGCACTGGGACGCCACGCGCATCCCGCGCTGCGCTACCCTTCCCGAGGAACGCCTGTAGCCCGCCCGGCGGCTTGCCGGCACCCACCCGCAGCCTGTAGCCTGCCGGCCCAAGCATGAGGGAAGCGGCATGTACATCTACCGACTGGTCCTGCTCCTGGTCGTGGGCATCTATCTCTTTTCCCCCGCCATCATGGACTGGTGGATCGACCCCAACGGCGCCTGGTACCGCCCGTACCTGCTGTGGCTGATCCTCATCGTGGTCACTTTCATCCTGCAGAGCCAGCGCGATGCTGACGAGCTTTAGCCTGACCCAGCTGATCCTGATCAGCGTCGCCTACCTCTCCACCCTCTTCGGCATCGCCTGGATCACCGAGCGCGGCTACGTGCCGCGCCGGCTGGTACGCCACCCGCTGGTCTACACCCTGTCGCTGGGCGTCTACGCCAGTGCCTGGGCGTTCTACGGCACGGTAGGCCTGGCCTACCAGTACGGCTACGGGTTCCTCGCCATCTACCTGGGGATTTCCGGGGCCTTCCTGCTCGCCCCGGTGCTGCTCTATCCGATCCTGCGGGTGACACGCGCCTACCAGCTGTCCTCGCTGGCCGACCTCTTCGCCTTCCGTTTCCGCAGTACCTGGGCCGGCGCCCTGACCACGCTGTTCATGCTGATCGGCGTGCTGCCGATGCTGGCCCTGCAGATCCAGGCGGTCACCGACTCGATCAGCATTCTCACCCGCGACCCGGCCCAGGAGCGGGTCGCGTTCGTCTTCTGCACCCTGATCACCCTGTTCGCGATCCTCTTCGGCGCTCGCCACATCGCCACTCGCGAACGCCACGAGGGACTGGTGTTCGCCATCGCCTTCGAGTCGCTGGTCAAGCTGGTGATGCTCGGCAGTATCGGCCTCTACGCCCTGTACGGCGTCTTCGGCGGGCCGGAAGGCCTGGAAGTCTGGCTGCTGCAGAACCAGACCGCGCTGACCACCCTGCACACGCCGCTGGCCGAGGGTCCATGGCGAACGCTGCTGCTGGTGTTCTTCGCCGCGGCCATCGTGATGCCGCACATGTTCCACATGATCTTCACCGAGAACCTCAACCCGCGCGCGCTGATTTCCGCCAGCTGGGGCCTGCCGCTGTTCCTGCTGCTGATGAGCCTGGCGGTACCGCCGATCCTCTGGGCCGGGCTGCGCCTCGGCGCCTCGACCACACCGGAGTACTACACCATCGGCCTCGGCCTGGCGGTGGACAGCCCGGCCCTGGCCCTGGCCGCCTTCATCGGCGGCATCTCCGCCGCCAGCGGGCTGACTATCGTGATGACCCTGGCGCTCTCGGGAATGGTCCTCAACCACCTGGTGCTGCCGCTCTACCAGCCGCCGGCGCAGGGCAACATCTATCGCTGGCTGAAATGGACCCGGCGCCTGCTGATCGTCGCCATCATCATGGCCAGCTACGCCTTCTACCTGCTGCTGGGCGCCGAACAGGACCTCTCCAACCTGGGCATAGTGTCCTTCGTCGCCACCCTGCAATTCCTTCCCGGCGCCCTCTCGGTGCTGTACTGGCCGACCGCCAACCGCCGCGGCTTCATCTCCGGGCTGATCGCCGGCATGCTGGTCTGGGCGATCACCATGCTGCTGCCCCTGATGGGGAACGTACAGGGCCTGTACCTGCCGCTGTTCGACGTGATCTACGTGCTGGACGACTCCAACTGGCACCTGGCGGCGCTGTCCTCGCTGGCGGCCAACGTGCTGGTGTTCACCCTGGTCTCGCTGTTCACCGAGGCCAGCGACGAGGAAAAAGGCGCCGCCGAGGCCTGCGCGGTGGACAACGTACGCCGTCCGCAACGCCGCGAACTGTTCGCCGGTTCGCCGCAGGAGTTCGCCAGCCAGCTGGCCAAGCCGCTGGGCGCCAAGACCGCGCAGAAGGAGGTCGAGCAGGCCCTGCGCGATCTCCACCTGCCCTTCGACGAACGTCGCCCCTATGCCCTGCGTCGCTTGCGCGACCGCATCGAGGCGAACCTTTCCGGGCTGATGGGACCCAGTGTCGCCCAGGACATCGTGGAGACCTTCCTTCCCTACAAGACCAGCGAAGAAAGCTATGTCACCGAGGACATCCACTTCATCGAGAGCCGCCTGGAGGACTATCACTCCCGGCTGACCGGCCTGGCTGCCGAACTCGACACCCTGCGCCGCTACCACCGGCAGACCCTGCAAGACCTGCCGATGGGCGTCTGCTCCCTGGCCAAGGACCAGGAAGTGCTGATGTGGAACCGCGCCATCGAGGAACTCACCGGGGTCGGCGCGCAGAAGGTCGTCGGTTCGCGCCTGTCGGCCTTGCCCGAACCCTGGAAGGGCCTGCTGGAACGCTTCATCGACGCCCCCGACGAGCACCTGCACAAACAGCGCCTGGTCTACGACGGCCACACCCGCTGGCTGAACCTGCACAAGGCGGCCATCGAGGAACCCCTGGCGCCGGGTAACAGCGGCCTGGTGCTACTGGTGGAAGACCTCACCGAAACCCAACTGCTGGAAGACAAGCTGGTCCACTCCGAGCGCCTGGCTTCCATCGGCCGCCTTGCCGCCGGGGTGGCCCACGAGATCGGCAATCCGATCACCGGCATCGCCTGCCTGGCGCAGAACCTGCGCGAGGAACGCGAAGGCGACGGCGAGCTGACCGAGATCAGCGAGCAGATCCTCGACCAGACCAAGCGCGTATCGCGCATCGTCCAGTCGTTGATGAGCTTCGCCCACTCCGGCAGCCACCTGCAGGCCCTGGAACCGGTGTGCCTGAGCGAAGTCGCCCAGGAAGCCATCGGACTGCTGTCGCTGAACCGGCGTAGCGTCGAAGTAGAGTTCTTCAACCTCTGCGATCCGGCGCACTGGGTCGAGGGCGACTCGCAGCGCCTGGCCCAGGTGCTGATCAACCTGCTCTCCAATGCTCGCGACGCCAGCCCGCCGGGCGGCGCGATCCGGGTCCGCAGCGAAGCCTCGGAACATACCGTGGACCTGGTCGTCGAGGACGAGGGCAGCGGCATTCCGAAGGCGATCATGGACCAGTTGTTCGAACCGTTCTTCACCACCAAGGACCCCGGCAAGGGGACCGGGCTCGGCCTCGCACTGGTCTATTCGATCGTGGAAGAGCATTATGGACAGATAACCATCGAGAGCCCGACGGATCACCAGCGAGAAGGCGGCACCCGCTTCCGCGTGACCCTGCCGCGGCACCCTGGCCCGACGGCCGAGCTGTAGACGAGCACGTCGAGAGAGCTGAATACATGGCACATATTCTGATCGTCGAAGACGAAACCATTATCCGATCTGCATTGCGACGCCTGCTGGAGCGCAACCAGTACCAGGTCAGCGAAGCCGGCTCGGTGCAGGAAGCCCAGGAGCGCTACACCATCCCCTCCTTCGACATGGTGGTCAGCGACCTGCGCCTGCCGGGCGCCCCCGGCACCGAACTGATCAAGCTCGCCGAAGGCATTCCGGTGCTGATCATGACCAGCTACGCCAGCCTGCGTTCGGCGGTGGATTCGATGAAGATGGGCGCGGTGGACTACATCGCCAAGCCTTTCGACCACGACGAAATGCTCCAGGCCGTGGCGCGCATCCTCAAGGACCGCCAGGAGAACCGCAGCGCGGCCCCGGTCTCCGCCAACGGCGGCAAGGCCGGCGGCGAGCGCGGCGCCAGCCCGGCGGCAGCCGACGGCGAGATAGGCATCATCGGCTCCTGTGCGCCGATGCAAGAGCTGTACAGCAAGATTCGCAAGGTCGCGCCGACCGACTCCACGGTACTGATCCAGGGCGAGTCCGGCACCGGCAAGGAACTGGTCGCCCGCGCCCTGCACAACCTGTCGAAGCGCGCCAAGGCGCCGCTGATCTCGGTGAACTGTGCGGCGATTCCGGAAACCCTGATCGAATCCGAGCTGTTCGGCCATGAAAAAGGCGCCTTCACCGGTGCCAGCGCCGGGCGCGCCGGGCTGGTCGAAGCGGCCGACGGCGGCACCCTGTTCCTCGACGAGATCGGCGAACTGCCGCTGGAGGCCCAGGCCCGCCTGCTGCGCGTATTGCAGGAAGGCGAGATCCGCCGGGTCGGCTCGGTGCAATCGCAGAAGGTCGACGTGCGCCTGATCGCCGCCACCCACCGCGACCTGAAGACCCTGGCCAAGACCGGGCAATTCCGCGAAGACCTCTATTACCGCCTGCATGTGATCTCGCTGAAGCTGCCCGCCCTGCGCGAGCGTGGCAACGACGTGATGGAGATCGCCCGCGCCTTTCTGGCTCGCCAGTGCACCCGGATGGGGCGCGCGCCGCTCAGCTTCGCCCACGACGCCGAACAGGCGATCCGCCATTACCCATGGCCGGGCAACGTGCGCGAGCTGGAAAACGCCATCGAGCGGGCGGTGATCCTCAGCGAGAGCCAGGAAATCCACGCCGACCTGCTGGGTATCGACATTGAGCTGGACGACCTCGAGGACGACTTCGCCGCCGACCTCGGCCTCGGCCCGGCGGGCGCCGCGGCCAGCAACCACGAGCCCACCGAGGACCTTTCGCTGGAAGACTACTTCCAGCACTTCGTCCTCGAGCACCAGGACCACATGACCGAGACCGAACTGGCCCGCAAGCTGGGCATCAGCCGCAAATGCCTGTGGGAACGCCGCCAGCGCCTGGGCATTCCGCGACGCAAATCAGGGGCCTCGGCCGACTCGTAACACCCTGCAACCTGTTACCGCGGACGTACCGCGTAACAGAAACCGGGTTCATCGGTAACGGGAACCCGGTTTTTTTGTGCCCTCCGCCGACCCACCGAAAACCTCAACCCCTTGATTTCACTGGGTTTCGAAAAACTGGCACGGCATCTGCTTATGTATTGGCACAACAACAATAACAAGCAACGACGAAGACAATAAAAACAACACGTAACGACTCCAGCACAACAAAAACAAAATCGCGGAGGCGCAGCTAACTGATTCTTTTGGAGAGGAGTTGCTGTCGGGACCCGTCCCGCAGCCAGTCGGAAGAAGAATAAAACTGCCTTGAGGCAGCGCACAGACTGGTTGGATCGTTCGACGATCATGGCGGCATCAGCGACCAAAGCAATCCGTTTGCTATTGAACTCCCAGCCTGGGAGATATCCCTGAAGCGACTGGCTCAAGGGACGGGTCGACAAACAAAAACAACAAGCCCGAAATCATAATAAAAACAAAGCACGCACCTACTTGGGGGGGAGCTTCGGCTCCCCCAGTAGCTTCACCCCCTCCCTCCGTTTTTCCCGTTTTTCCTTCGCCTTACACCATTTCCCCATCCAATGCTAGAATCCGCGCAGACTATGCGGCCATCCGCATGCCTTGCCAGATTCACCGCAGCCTTCCCGGCCCTCTCCCGCTTCGCGGGAACAGGATGTACGGCCCCTGTTCGTTTCTGTCAGGATGCATGGCGCAGTCGGTTCCGGCGCCCGGGACGCCCTGTGCGTCGCGGGGCCAAACATTCAACGGGTACAGAACACGCCTCGCCCGAGAGGTCCTGATAATGCCGCAGCATTACCCGACGTCCGTCCTGTTTGAGCAACGCAGGCGTGCAATCACCCACATCGTGCTCCCGATAACACATCCATGCTGAAAAAGCTGATCCAGACCATTCGTTCCCCCCTGCGCCGTCCGCGCGCCGTCCGTACAACCCCGGAAGTCATCGGTAACAACCAGCACTCCCTGCGCCGGGACCAGTTCAGCCGGAACGCCGTCAAGGTCGTCGAGATCCTCCAGCGGGCCGGCTACCAGGCCTACGTGGTCGGGGGCTGCGTACGCGACCAGATGCTCGGCATCGCTCCCAAGGACTTCGATGTCGCCACCAGCGCCACGCCGGAGCAGGTCCGCGCCGAATTCCGCAACGCGCGGATCATCGGCCGCCGCTTCAAACTGGTACACGTGCACTTCGGCCGCGAGATCATCGAGGTCGCCACCTTCCGCGCCCATCATCCGGAAGGCCAGGACGATGGCGATAGCCGCGCGTCCAGCAACGAAAGCGGCCGCATCCTGCGCGACAACGTCTATGGCAGCCTGGAAGACGACGCCCAGCGCCGCGACTTCACCATCAATGCCCTGTACTTCGACGTCACCAGCGAGCGGCTGCTGGACTACGCCAATGGCGTTCACGACATCCGCAATCGCCTGATCCGCCTGATCGGCGATCCGGAGCAGCGTTATCTGGAAGACCCGGTGCGGATGCTGCGGGCGGTACGTTTCGCCGCCAAGCTCGACTTCGAGATCGAGAAGCACAGCGCCGCGCCGATTCGCCGGCTGGCCCCGCTGCTGCGGGAAATCCCTTCGGCGCGCCTGTTCGACGAGGTGCTCAAGCTGTTCCTCGCCGGCCGGGCCGAGCGCACTTTCGAGCTGCTGGTCGAGTACGAACTGTTCGCGCCGCTGTTCCCGGCCAGCGCCAAGGCACTGCAGGCCAACCCCGACTACACCGGCAAGCTGATCCGCCAGGCCCTGGCCAATACCGATGCGCGCATTCGCCAGGGCAAGCCGGTAACCCCGGCCTTCCTCTTCGCCGCACTGCTCTGGCCGGCCCTGCCGGCGCGCGTCGCGCAGTTGCAGGAGAAAGGCATGCCGGCCATCCCGGCGATGCAGGAAGCCGCCCACGAACTGATCAGCGAACAGTGCCAGCGGATTGCCATTCCCAAGCGTTTCACCCTGCCGATCCGCGAGATCTGGGATATGCAGGAACGTCTGCCGCGACGCCAAGGCAAGCGCGCCGACCTGCTCCTGGAAAACCCGCGCTTCCGCGCCGGCTACGACTTCCTCCTGCTGCGCGAAAGTGTCGGCGAGGAAACCGAAGGACTCGGCCAATGGTGGACCGATTACCAGGAAGTCAGCGACAGCGAGCGGCGCAACATGATCCGCGACCTGGTCAGCCAGGAAGACGGCAGCGCCCCGCGCAAGCGTCGCCGCGGCGGCAACAGCGGCCGTCGGCGCCGCGGGCCGCGCAAGGAAGGCAGCGGCGGAAGCGGCGAATGATCCAGCGCGTCTACGTGGCGCTGGGCAGCAACCTGGCCGAACCGCGCGAGCAGATCCAGGCTGCCCTCGATGCCTTCGAGCGGCTTCCCGAGACCCGCCTGGTCGCCGTCTCGCCGCTCTATATCAGCGACCCGCTCGGCCCCGCCGACCAGCCGCGCTTCGTCAACGGCGTGGCGGCCCTCGACACCAACCTGGCGCCGCTCGACCTGCTCGACGCCCTGCAGGCCATCGAACTGGAACAGGGGCGCGTCCGCGACCTGCGCTGGGGTCCGCGCACGCTCGACCTGGACATCCTGCTGTTCGGCGAACAATTGCTCGACCTGCCGCGCCTGAAGGTGCCGCACTACCACATGCAGGCGCGCGCTTTCGTGCTCTATCCCCTCGCCGATCTCGCCCCCGACCTGCGCCTGCCCGATGGCCGCCACCTGCCGGAGCTGCTCGCGGCCTGTCCGTTCGAGGGCATCGAACGCCTTCCGGGCGCCTGACCCTGCCTGCCCGCCGCTGCGCGGATACCTCGCGGCGGGCTCTTCACACTGTTACCGAAAAGCTGACGAAGGACGTCGCGGATGGGCGTACACTGCGCGCGCAACCGCAGGCGGCGCGGCGTTCGGCAGTGGCAGTAACGCCGTAACAATGCGGTAACACCTGCAATTGACTTCGAGCCACCCCATCCGGACTATAAGTGGCCGTTTGCCCCGCGCCGGCTCATCACCGGCCCAACGAGGAGCCTTTCCATGCCTGATGTAACCCTGACCACCCTGCAAGGGTTGAAGCAGAGCGGCGAGAAGATCGCCATGCTGACCTGCTACGACGCCACCTTCGCCCACACCGCCAGCCAGGCCGGCGTGGACGTGCTTCTGGTCGGAGATTCGCTCGGAATGGTATTGCAGGGTCACGACAGCACCCTGCCGGTCAGCAACGAGGAAATGGCCTATCACACGGCCTGCGTGAAACGCGGTAACAAAGGTTCCCTGATCGTCACCGACCTGGCCTTCGAATCCAGCCATTCCGTGGCCCAGACCCTTGCCGACGCGGTCCGCCTGATGCAGGCCGGCGCACACATGGTCAAGCTGGAGGGTGGGGCCTGGCTGGCGGAGCCGATCGCCCGCCTGGCACAGATGGGCGTGCCGGTCTGCGCGCATCTCGGCCTGACCCCGCAGGCGGTCAACCTGTTCGGCGGCTTCAAGGTCCAGGGCCGCCAGGAAACCCAGGCGCGCCAGTTGCGCGCCGATGCCATCGCCCTGGAGCAGGCCGGCGCCGCCATGCTGCTGCTGGAGTGCGTGCCCAGCGTGCTGGCCGAAGAGATCACCCAGGCGGTGAAGATCCCGGTGATCGGGATTGGCGCCGGTGCGGCGACCGATGGCCAGGTGCTGGTCATGCACGACATGCTGGGTCTCTCGCTGACCGGCCGCTCGCCCAAGTTCGTCAAGGATTTCATGCAAGGCCAGGAGAGCATCCCAGCCGCCATCGCGGCCTACGTCCGCGCCGTCAAGGACGTGTCCTTCCCCGCCGCCGAACACGGATTCAACGCATGAACACCGTCAAGACCGTCCGTGAACTGCGCGCCGCGGTGGCGCGCGCCCGCAGCGAAGGCAAGCGCATCGGCTTCGTGCCGACCATGGGCAACCTCCACGCCGGCCATGCCGCGCTGGTAAAGAAAGCCGGCGAACGCGCCGACTTCGTGGTCGTCAGCATCTTCGTCAACCCGCTGCAATTCGGCCCCAGCGAAGACCTCGACAAATACCCGCGAACCCTCGCAGCCGACCAGGAACGCCTGCTCGAAGCCGGCTGCCACCTGCTGTTCACCCCGACCGTCGAGGAAATGTACCCCGACGGCATGGACGGGCAGACCCGCATCCATGTTCCCGGCGTCTCCGAAGGCCTTTGCGGCGCCAGTCGTCCCGGCCATTTCGAAGGCGTGGCGACCGTGGTCAGCAAGCTGCTGAACATGGTCCAGCCGGACCTCGCGCTGTTCGGCGAAAAGGATTTCCAGCAGTTGGCGGTGATCCGCAAGCTGGTCCGCGACCTCAACCTGCCGGTGCAGATCTTCGGCGAGCCGACGGTGCGCGCCGCCGATGGCCTGGCGTTGTCCTCGCGCAACGGTTACCTCGACGAGCAGCAGCGCGCCGCCGCCCCGGCGATCTACTGCACCCTGCGGCAGCTCGGCGAACGCATACGCGCCGGCGCCGAGGACTTCCCGGCATTGCTCGCCGACGCCCGCCAGGCCCTGGAACAGGCCGGGCTACGCCCCGACTACCTGGAAATCCGCGAGCCGATCAGCCTGCGCCCCGGGGTACCCGGCGACCGCCAACTGGTTATCCTGGCCGCCGCCTACCTGGGCAGTACGCGGCTGATCGACAACCTCTCAATCAACCTCGATTGACGCATGCCGAGCCCCCGGTTCCCGGGGGCTTGAGCGCTCACCACGGACTCGCCATACTCTGCCGCCCCCCGCGGACCCGATAGGAGTCGCCCCATGCACGCCATCATGCTCAAAGCCAAGTTGCATCGCGCCGAAGTCACCCATGCCGTCCTCGACTACGAAGGCTCCTGCGCCATCGACGGCGATTGGCTGGACCTCTCCGGAATCCGCGAGTACGAACAGATCCAGATCTACAACGTCGACAACGGCGAGCGCTTCACCACCTATGCGATCCGCGCCGAGAACGGCTCGAAGATGATCTCGGTGAACGGCGCCGCGGCACACAAGGCCAAGGTCGGCGACCGCGTGATCATCTGCGCCTACGCACACTACAGCGAAGCCGAACTGGCCAGCCACAAGCCGCGCATGCTGTACATGGCGCCGGGCAACCAGCTCAGCCATACCAGCGAGGCGATTCCGATACAGGTCGCCTGACCTCGCCCCCTCTGGATAAAGCCCGGTTTCATCCGGGCTTTTTCATGTTCAAATAAGTGCGCCATCGAATTCCAACCAGAAGGTCAGCCATGAAGCACCACCTCACTCCGCTGGATGCCACGCAACTCGACAGTTGGCGCGCCCTGGCCGCCCATCGCCAGGAACTGCAGGACTTCAGGATGCGCCAGGCGTTCATCGACGATCCGGAGCGCTTCAAGCGGTTTTCCTTCAGCGCCTGTGGACTGTTCCTCGACTTCTCGAAGAACCTGATTCGCCAGGACACCATCGACCTGCTGGTGAAGCTGGCCGAGGAAGCACGGCTGAGCGACGCGATCCGGGCGATGTTCGACGGCGAGGCGATCAATGCCTCCGAGCGCCGGCCGGTACTGCATACCGCGCTGCGTCGACCGATCGGCGACAAGGTGCTGGTCGATGGCGTCGACGTGATGCCGGAAGTCCACCGCGTCCTGCACCAGATGACCGAGCTGGTAGGCTACGTGCACAACGGCCTGTGGCGCGGCTATACCGAAAAGCCGATCACCGACGTGGTGAACATCGGCATCGGCGGCTCCTTCCTCGGCCCGCAACTGGTATCCGAAGCCTTGCTGCCGTTCGCCCAGAAAGGCGTGCGCTGCCACTACCTGGCGAACATCGACGGTAGCGAGTTCCATGAACTGGCCAGCCGCCTGAACGCCGAGACCACCCTGTTCATCGTTTCCTCCAAGTCCTTCGGGACCCTGGAAACCCTGAAGAACGCCCAGGCCGCACGCGCCTGGTACCTGGCCCAGGGCGGCACCGAGGAAGAGCTTTACCGCCATTTCATCGCCGTCTCCAGCAACAAGGAAGCCGCGATCGCCTTCGGCATCCGCGAGGAAAACATCTTCCCCATGTGGGACTGGGTCGGCGGCCGCTACTCGCTGTGGTCGGCCATCGGCCTGCCGATCGCCATGTCCATCGGCATCTCCAACTTCAAGGAACTGCTGTCCGGTGCCTACAATATGGACCAGCACTTCCAGACCGCGCCGTTCGAACGCAACATCCCGGTGCTGCTCGGCCTGCTCGGCGTCTGGTACGGCGACTTCTGGGGCGCGAACAGCCACGCGATCCTGCCCTACGACTACTATCTGCGGAATATCACCGACCACCTGCAGCAACTGGACATGGAATCCAACGGCAAGAGCGTGCGCCAGGACGGCACGCCAGTCACCAGCGGCACCGGGCCGGTGATCTGGGGCGGCGTCGGCTGTAACGGCCAGCATGCCTACCATCAGTTGCTGCACCAGGGCACCCAGTTGATCCCGGCGGACTTCATCGTCCCGGTGAGCAGCTACAACCCGGTCGCCGACCATCACCAGTGGCTGTACGCCAACTGCCTGTCGCAGAGCCAGGCGCTGATGCTCGGCAAGAGCCGCGAGGAGGCCGAGGCCGAACTGCGCGCCAAGGGCCTGCCGGAAGCCGAAGTGCAGCGCCTGGCGCCGCACAAGGTGATCCCGGGCAACCGACCGAGCAACACCCTGGTGGTCGAGCGCATCAGCGCCCGCCGCCTCGGCGCGCTGATCGCCATGTACGAGCACAAGGTCTACGTACAGAGCATCCTCTGGGGCATCAACGCCTTCGACCAATGGGGCGTGGAGCTTGGCAAGGAACTCGGCAAGGGTGTCTATTCGCGCCTGGTCGGCAGCGAGGAAACCCCGGCCGAGGACGCCTCGACCCAAGGCCTGATCGACTTCTTCCGCGGCCGCCATCGCGGCTGATCCGCCTCTCCCCAAAGCCCGGCCCTAGGCCGGGCTTTTTCATTCCGCCCTGCGATTGACCCCGGCGCCTTCCCCGCTCGCGCCTTTGGCACTTGAACATGGCACTCGCCTGGCCCACCCTTGGTCGAACCTGAAGAGGGGCCGCGTGCGGTCTCTCGACACCTTGCGGAGCAGAAAAACAAAGGAAACCGCCATGTTCGAGATCAGCGTCCACCCGGTGCCGGACGCCGTCCGCCAGCGTGCCTACCTGAACGACGACGACTACCAGCGCCTGTACCGCCAATCCGTCGAGAACCCCGACGAGTTCTGGGGCGAGCAGGCCAAGGCCTTCCTCGATTGGTTCAAGCCCTGGCACAGCGTCCACCACGGCGACCTGAGGAAAGGCCAGGCCACCTGGTTCAAGGGCGGCCAGTTGAACGTCGCCTACAACTGCATCGACCGCCACCTGGAACGCCGCGGCGAACAGATCGCGATCGTCTGGGAAGGCGACAACCCCAGCGAATCCGCGCACATCACCTACCGCAAGCTGCACCACAACGTCTGCCGCCTGGCTAACGTGCTGAAGAGCCGCGGCGTGGAAAAGGGCGACCGGGTCTGCATCTACATGCCGATGATTCCCGAGGCCGCCTACGCCATGCTCGCCTGCGCCCGCATCGGGGCGGTGCACTCGGTGGTGTTCGGCGGCTTCTCGCCGGACTCGCTGCGCGACCGCATTCTCGATGCCGACTGCCGCACCGTGATCACCGCCGACGAGGGCGTGCGCGGCGGCAAGTACATCCCGCTGAAGCAGAATGTGGAAAAGGCGCTGAAGGACTGCCCGGACGTCTCCACCGTGGTGGTGGTCGAGCGCACCCAGGGCGACATACCCTGGGTCGAAGGCCGCGACATCTGGTACCACGAGGCGCTCCACGCAGCCTCAGCCGACTGCCCGGCGGAAGCGATGGACGCCGAGGACCCGCTGTTCATCCTCTATACCTCCGGCAGCACCGGCAAGCCGAAGGGCGTGTTGCACACCACCGGGGGCTACCTGCTCGGCGCGGCGATGACCCACAAGTACGTGTTCGACTACCACGATGGCGACGTCTACTGGTGCACCGCCGACGTCGGCTGGGTCACCGGACACAGCTATATCGTCTACGGCCCGCTGGCCAACGGCGCCACCACCCTGATGTTCGAGGGCGTGCCCAACTACCCGGACGCCTCACGCTTCTGGCAGGTGATCGACAAGCACCAGGTGAATATCTTCTACACCGCGCCGACCGCGATCCGCGCGCTGATGCGCGAAGGCGACGCCCCGGTCCGCCAGACCTCGCGCAGCAGCCTGCGCCTGCTCGGCTCGGTGGGCGAGCCGATCAACCCGGAGGCTTGGGAGTGGTACTACCAGGTGGTCGGCGAGAAGCGCTGCCCCATCGTCGATACCTGGTGGCAGACCGAGACCGGCAGCATCCTGATCACCCCGTTGCCCGGCGCCACTGCGCTGAAGCCAGGCTCGGCGACCCGCCCGTTCTTCGGCGTGCAACCCGTGCTGCTCGACGAGAAAGGCAAGGAAATCGACGGCGCGGGCAGCGGCGTACTGGCGATCAAGGCCAGTTGGCCGAGTCAGATCCGCAGCGTCTACGGCGACCACCAGCGGATGATCGACACCTACTTCAAGCCCTACCCCGGGTATTACTTCAGCGGCGACGGCGCGCGCCGCGACGAGGACGGCTACTACTGGATCACCGGCCGGGTCGACGACGTAATCAATGTCTCCGGACACCGGATCGGCACCGCCGAGGTCGAGAGCGCGCTGGTCCTGCACGATGCGGTGGCCGAGGCGGCGGTGGTCGGCTGCCCGCATGACGTGAAGGGCCAGGCCATCTACGCGTTCGTCACCCTGATGGCCGGCAGTCAGCCCAGCGAGGCGCTGCAACAGGAATTGCTGGCCCTGGTCGGCAAGGAGATCGGCAGCTTCGCCAAGCCGGATCACCTGCAATGGGCGCCCAGCCTGCCGAAGACCCGCTCCGGCAAGATCATGCGGCGTATCCTGCGCAAGATCGCCTGCAACGAGCTGGACAGTCTCGGCGATACCTCGACCCTGGCCGATCCGGGAGTGGTGCAGGGGTTGATCGACAACCGCCTCAACCGCTGACCCGCGCAACCGTCCCGCGCCCTGCGGCGCGGGACGGTTCCAGTCGCTCCGGCGCCTGGGTTAAGCTCGTGCCTGCCCTGTCGTAGCGAGCCCTCCATGGAAAGCGTCCGTCGCCATATCGAAAGCCAGGTGCTGAGCCTTACCGGGCTCGCCGTCGGCGGTGTCGACTTCGAATCGCCGAAAGGCGATCCGGGCCTGTTCGGCCCCGATGCCGCCTGCTGGAAGGTCCACGGCGACTTCAGCAGCATGATGATCGGCGGCATCGGCGCGCTGCTTCTGCAGATGCTCCATCCGCTGGCCCTGGCGGGGGTGTGGGACCACTCCAATTTCCGCGACGACCTGCTCGGGCGCCTGCGTCGTACCGGTCAGTTCATCTCGGCCACCACCTACGGCCCGCTGGCCGATGCCGAGCGACTGATCGAGCGGGTCCGGCGCATCCACGAAAGCGTCATCGGCCAGTTGCCCGACGGCACGCCCTATTCCGCCAGCGACCCGGATCTGCTGACCTGGGTGCATGTCGCCGAGGTCAGCAGCTTTCTCAAGTCCTACCTGCGCTATCTCAATCCCGACCTGCCGGGCAGCGAGCAGGACCGTTACTACTCGGAAATCGCCCTGGTCGCCGAACGCCTCGGCGCCCGCGCGGTACCGCGCGACCGCCAGCAGATCGCCGCCTACCTGGAGGCGATGCGTCCACGCCTGCGTTGCGACGAACGCACCCGCGAAGTGGTGCGGATTCTCTTCAACGCACCAGCGCCCAGCACCCTGGCCAGGCCGTTCGGCGCGCTGATGCTGCGCGCAGGCGCCGAGCTGTTGCCGGAATGGGCCGGATCGATGCTCGACCTCCCGTTCAGTCCGCTGCAACGCCGCCTGATCCGAGGCAGCGTCAGGCGCAGCGTACCCTTGCTGCGCTGGGCGGTGCGCAACGCTTCGATGCATAGAGCCTGCCGGCGCATGGGTCTGCCGCCGGTGAGTCACTGAACTTTCGTGCCGTGACAGCAAGAATACCCGTCCAAAGGCTCTGAAACGGCGCGAATCACGGTCGGAACCTTGAGGCCGTGCCATACTCCAACGCACCGCTTAGAACGGAAAACGAAAGAGAGCCATGCCCAAAGGACTGAAACGCGCTGTCAGCGCCCTGCTGATCACCTTCCTCGTCTATTGCCTGCTGGGCTTCCTGCTCATACCCGGCATCGGGCTGCGCGTCGCCAACCAGCAACTGGCGCAATACGCCACCGTCCCCGCACGTCTCGAACGTATCGAATTCAACCCCTTCAGCCTGGAATTGACCCTCTGGGGTCTGCGCCTGGGCGAGGAGAAGAACCCCCAGCTCGCCTTCCGCCGGCTGTACGCCAACCTGCAGCTGGACAGCCTGTGGAAACGCCAGCTGCACCTGGCCGACGTCGAGCTGGAAGGTCCGCATACCGAACTGCTGTTCGACGAGAAGGGCCAGCTCAACCTGGCCAGCCTGTTCAGGATCCCGCCGAGCGAATCGCCCGAGCCGGAACAGCCGAGCGATCCGTTCCCGCTGCGCATCGACCGCATCCAACTGGCCGAGGGCAGCCTGCACTTCCAGGACCTGCGACCGAGCGAGCCGGTGGACTTCAGCTTCGATCCGCTGGGCTTCGAGCTGCACAACCTCAGCACCCTGCCCGACGACGGCGCGAAGATGACCCTGCTCGCCACCGGCCCGAACGGCGGCCGCCTCGACTGGGAAGGCGACCTGACCCTGGTGCCGATCACGTCCAGGGGCCACCTGAGCGTCAAGGATATCCAGCTCAAGGCCTGGTGGCCCTATGTCCGCGACAATGCCCCGCTGGTGCTGGAGAACGGCGTGGTCAGCCTCTCCAGCGACTATCGCCTGGACCTGTCCAAGGACACCCAGCTGCTGCTCGACAAGGCCGCGCTGAAACTCGCCGACTTCAGCATCAATTCGCCCCAGGGCAAGCCGCTGGCCAAGCTCGCCAGCCTCGACGTGGCCGCTACCACCCTGGACCTGGCCAAGCAGGAAGTGGTGCTCGGCGAAGTCCGCAGCCAGGGCCTGGAGGCCTGGGCCGCGCGCGAGAAGGACGGCCAGCTCGACTGGCAGAAACTGTTCGCCGACTTCACTCCGCCGCCACGCAAGGCGCCTGCACCCAAGCCGGCGGAAAACACCGATCCCGCCGCTGCCCCGACCGACGCGGCGAAGACCACCCGCGAACCGGCAACCGACGGTGCCGCCAAGGCAGCCGCGATAGCCTCGGGCGAAGCGAGCAAGGACAGGCCGGCGGAGAAGAACGCCAGCGTCGCCGAGACGGAAAGGGCAACGGACGACAAAGAGTCCGCCAAAGTCGCGGAAGGCGGCGCTGCCGATAAAGTAGCCAAGCAAGAGACGAGCAAGGCTCCGAAGACCGGCAAGGCAACCGGGCAGGAAACGGCCAAGACTGCGGAAATCGACAAGGCGGCCAGCGACTCTCCGCAACAGCTCGCCGACACTGCAAAGACGCCTCCGCCGGAAAGTACGAAAGCCGCCGCGGAGACGCCCGCCAAGCCCTGGCACATCGTCCTGCGCGACGCCCAGCTGCGCGGCTACAAGGCGCACCTGGTGGATCGCCAGCCGGCCACCGAGGTCCCGCTGGAAGTCGGCCCGCTGGACCTCGACCTGCAGAACGTCGACAGCCTCGGCAAGACCCCCTTCGACCTCAAGCTCAAGACCGGCCTCGGCAACCGCGGCCAGGTCCAGGCCAGCGGCCAGGTGGTGCTCGACCCGGTCAGCGCCAGGCTCAAGGTCAGTACCCGCGACATCGACCTGCGCGTGGCCCAGGCCTACATCTCGCCGTTCATCCGCCTGGAACTGCGCAGCGGCTTCCTTGGCAGCGAGCTGGCGGTCGACCTGAAGAGCGTCGAGCCGCTGGCCTTCAGCGTCGACGGCAGCGCCGAAGTCAGCCAGTTGCATACCCTGGATACCATCAAGGACCGCGACTTCGTCAAATGGACCAAGCTGACCCTCAACGGCCTCGCCTATCGGCACGAGGACAGCCTGTCGATCCAGAGCGTGTCCTTCGAGGAGCCCTACGCCCGCTTCATCATCAACGAAGATCGCAGCACCAACGTCAGCGAGCTGATCATCCCGCAACCGGGTAGTTCGTCCGGCAAGGCCGCCGCCGAAAGCAAGAACGCGCCGGCGAGCAAGCCGCTGGGCATCCACATCGGCGGCGTACGGATCAACAACGGCTCGGCGAACTTCGCCGACCTGACCCTGATGCCGCCGTTCGGTACCGCCATCCAGCAGCTCAGCGGCGAAGTCGGCACCCTCGACACGCGCAACTCGCAGCCGGCCAAGGTGGACATCAAGGGCAAGGTCGACAAGTACGCACCGGTGACCATCGCCGGCGAACTGGACCCATTCGACCCGCTGAAGAAACTCGACATCACCACCAGCTTCAAGCGCGTCGAGCTGACCACCCTGACGCCCTATTCCGGCAAGTTCGCCGGCTACCGCATCCGCAAGGGGCGACTCAACCTGGACCTGCACTACCAGATCGAACGCAGCCAACTGAAGGCGGAAAACAAGGTCCTGCTGGAAGGCCTGCAACTCGGCGAGAAGGTCGACAGCCCGGATGCCGTGGACCTGCCGGTGAAGCTGGCGGTAGCCCTGCTCAAGGACACCAAGGGCAACATCGATATCCAGTTGCCGGTGGCCGGTGATCTGAACAACCCGGAGTTCAGCGTCATGCCGATCGTCTGGCAGACCCTGCGCAACCTGGTCCTGCGCGCCGTGCAGGCGCCGTTCAAGTTCATCGCCGGCCTCGCCGCCGGCGGTAACGAGGATCTCGGCACGGTACCCTTCGCCGCGGGCAGCGACGAGCTGACGCCGGAAGCCCAGGCCAACCTCGACAAGCTCGCCGATGCGCTCAAGGAGCGGCCGGCGCTGCGCCTGGAAGTGGAAGGCGTGGCCTCCGCCGCGGCTGACGGTCCCTCGATCGGCGCCAAGCGTCTCGAACTGGAATACCAGAACACCTACTACCGCATGCTCCAGCGTCGCGGCGACAAGGTCCCGAGCGACGCCAAGCAACTCGAGGTACCGGAGAACATGCAGGCACCGCTGCTCGAAGGCATCTACCGGACCCGCCTGAAGCAGCAGCCACCGGCCGAGTGGAAAGAACTGGACAGCGACGAGCGCACCGCGAAGATGCGCGAAGCGGTGATCGCTTCCTGGGCCAAGAGCCAGGTGCTGCTGCGCCAGATCGGCCAGGCCCGGGCCACCCGGATCAAGGATTACCTGGTGGAGAAAGGCCAGTTGCCGGATGATCGCATCTACTTGATCGACGTCAGTTTCGCCGAAGGCGAAGACAAGGGTAATGTCGACACCCAATTGCACCTGGATAGCGAGTGATACCTTGCACAAGCGATTCGCCGCCCTCGCGGCCCCCCTGCTCTACCTTGCCTGCGCGAGCGCGCAGGCCGACACCATGCGTTGCGGCAGTGCGCTGGTCAGCGTCGGCGACCGGGCCTTCGAAGTACAGCAAAAGTGCGGCGATCCGGATCACCGCGACGACGTCGGCTATACCCTGGGCAGCTACGATCGGCGGGAATTCAAGGTCGAGGAGTGGGTGTACGGCCCGCGCAACGGCGTGACCTACATCCTGACCTTCGAAGCCAACAAGCTGAAACGCATCGAGTTCAAGCGTTGAATCGCTCGCTTCCGCGCACCGGGCTGGTGGCGCTGCTGTCCCTGCTGCCATTGACACATGCGCAGGCCGATTCGCTGCGTTGCGGCAGCCGCCTGGTTAGCACCGGCGACAGCAGCGCCGACGTCCTTTCGCGCTGCGGTGAGCCACGCAGCCGCGACAGCCTGGGTTATCGCGAGGTCGTCGGGGAATGGGGCAAGCGCTACGAGGTCGAGGTCCAGGAATGGATCTATGGCCCATGGAACGGCATGCTGTATTTCGTCCGTTTCGAGGGCAACCGCCTCAGCGCCATCCAGAGCCGGCGCGGCGACTGAATCCAGCGCCCATGAAAAAGCCCCGCCGGGCAATCTATCCCGGCGGGGCTTCTTTCTACCTGCTCACAGGCGGTCGCTGAAGTCGCGAACTTCCTGTTCAGCCCTTTCCTTGGACCAGCCATAGCGTTCCTGCAGCTTGCCGACCAGGTATTCGGCATGTCCGTCGGCAGCCTGGAGATCGTCGTCGGTCAGATCGCCCCAACGTTCCTTGATCTTGCCGGTGAGTTGCTTCCACTTACCTTTGATCACATCGGAATTCATCGGTCTTCCTCCTGGTGACGAGGGAAAAGGGGTCGTTCGGCCCGGGCGCTTACTCGACCGATTTCAGGCCATCGGCGGAAACGGCTTTCACGCCCTTGATGCCCTTGGCGGTCTCGATCGCCAGGTCACGCTCGGCATCGCTCTTCACGTTGCCGGAAAGGGAAACCACACCTTTGTTGGTCTCGACCTTGATATCGACGCCACTGACATTCTTGTTGGCGATCAGGCTGGATTTCACCTTGCTGGTGATCCAGGTATCGGAAACCGCTTCTTCGGTTTTCTGCATAGTGTCGTTGGCCGCCAGGCTGATGGGCTGGGCAGCGAACGCATTGGCCATCGAGAAGCTCAGAGCAGTGGCAGTAGCAGCGGCAATAGCGAGTTTGCTGAATTTCATTGCGGTTTCTCCTATGGATTTCGAAAAACTGCAGCCATTCCTGGCGTCAGTTGCATAGTAGATATCGCAAGCGCTGTGCCAGTTTTTCTCTAAAATAAAATCCTTTAAAAACAATAAGTTAAAAAATAGGCTGGAAGCGAGACGGTTGCAGAATGCCGAATTGGCGATGACAGGGCTTGCAAAATGCAAGGATTCGCCCCCTTCGCCGAGAAGCGTGTCGCGGAAACGAAAACAGGGCCCGAGGGCCCTGTTTTCATCGATCACGACTCGACTTACACGCCGGAAGCTTCGGCGGCAGCCACGTCCTTGATCGACAGCTTGATGCGGCCACGGTTGTCCACGTCGAGCACCAGGACCTTCACTTCCTGGCCTTCCTGCAGCACGTCGGTGACCTTGTCGATGCGCTTGTCGCTGATCTGCGAGATGTGCACCAGGCCGTCCTTGCCCGGCAGGATGTTGACGAAGGCACCGAAGTCGACGATGCGCTCCACCTTGCCGACATAGATCTTGCCGATCTCGGCTTCCGCGGTGATCGCCAGGACGCGCAGCTTGGCGGCCTCGGCGGCTTCCTTGGTTTCGCCGTAGATCTTCACGCTGCCATCGTCCTCGATGTCGATCGAGGCCTTGGTCTCTTCGCAGATACCACGGATGGTCGCGCCGCCCTTGCCGATGACGTCGCGGATCTTGTCCGAGTCGATCTTCATCTGCAGCATGGTCGGGGCGTTCTCGGACAGCTCGGCGCGCGGCTTGGCGATGACCTGGTTCATCTGGCCGAGGATGTTCAGGCGAGCTTCCAGGGCCTGGCCCAGGGCGATCTCCATGATCTCTTCGGTGATACCGTTGATCTTGATGTCCATCTGCAGGGCGGTGACGCCCTTGTCGGTACCGGCAACCTTGAAGTCCATGTCGCCCAGGTGGTCTTCATCACCGAGGATGTCGGTCAGGACGGCGAACTTCTCGCCTTCCTTGACCAGGCCCATGGCGATACCGGCGACCGGCGCCTTGACCGGCACACCGGCATCCATCAGCGCCAGGGAGGCGCCGCACACGGAGGCCATCGAGCTGGAACCGTTGGACTCGGTGATCTCGGAAACCACGCGAATGGTGTAGGGGAACTCGTCCTGGGTCGGCAGCATGGCAGCGACGCCACGACGGGCCAGACGGCCATGGCCGATTTCACGACGACCCGGGCTGCCCATGCGGCCGCACTCGCCTACCGAGAAGGGCGGGAAGTTGTAGTGCAGCATGAAGGCGTCCTTGCGCTCGCCTTCCAGGGTATCCAGCAACTGGGCATCGCGCGCGGTGCCGAGGGTCGCGACGACCAGGGCCTGGGTTTCGCCACGGGTGAACAGCGCGGAACCGTGGGTCTTGCCGAGCACGCCGACTTCGATGCGCAGCGGACGCACGGTACGGGTGTCACGACCGTCGATACGCGGCTTGCCGTTGACGATGTTCTCGCGAACGGTGCGGTATTCCAGCAGGCCGAATACGTCCTTGACCTCGGAAGCCGGGAACTTGCCCTCTTCCTCGCCGGCGAACAGGGCCACGGCCTGGTCGCGCAGCTCGCCCAGACGGTTGTAGCGGTCCTGCTTGATGGTGATGGTATAGGCTTGGGAGATCGCTTCGCCCAGCTCTGCCTTGATGGCGTTGACCAGCACGGTGTTTTCCGCCGGGGCTTTCCAGTCCCAGGCCGGCTTGCCAGCTTCGGCGGCCAGCTCCTTGACGGCACGGATCACCGCCTGGAACTCGTCGTGGGCGAACAGCACGGCACCGAGCATCTGGTCTTCGGTCAGTTCGTCGGCCTCGGACTCCACCATCAGCACGGCGTCTTCGGTACCGGCCACGACCATGTCGAGGCTGGAACTCTGCAGTTGCTCGTAGGTGGGGTTGAGGATGTAGCCGATTTCCGGATGGAAACCGACGCGGGCGGCGCCGATCGGGCCGGCGAACGGAATGCCGGAGATCGCCAGGGCGGCGGAGGTACCGATCATCGCGGCGATGTCCGGATCGGACTTCTTGTTGGTGGAAACGACGGTGCAGACGACCTGCACTTCATTCATGAAACCTTCGGGGAACAGCGGACGGATCGGACGGTCGATCAGGCGCGAGGTCAGGGTTTCCTTCTCGGAAGGACGTCCTTCACGCTTGAAGAAACCGCCGGGGATACGGCCTGCGGCGTAGGTCTTTTCCTGGTAGTGCACGGACAGCGGGAAGAAGTCGCGGCCTTCGGCCGGCGACTTGGCGCCGACCACGGTGACCAGCACGCTGACGTCGTCCATGGTGACCAGTACGGCGCCGGTGGCCTGGCGAGCGATACGGCCGGTCTCGAGAGTGACGGTCGACTGACCGAACTGGAATTGCTTGGTTACCGGGTTCACGGTGTCTTTACCTTCTATGTTGCCTTGGGGGAAATCGGTGGAATGCCGGGAGTCGGACCCGAATCGATTCCTAGAAAGCGCGAAGCTGGAAGCCCGACGCCGATACCCGCCTCGTGTGCGGGTATCGACGCCAGACTTCCAGCTCCTTGCTTCAAGCTGCCGACCGGCGTCGCTTAGCGACGCAGACCCAGACGGCCGATCAGGGCAGTGTAGCGAGACACGTCTTTGCCCTTCAGGTAGTCCAGCAGCTTACGGCGCTGGTTAACCATACGGATCAGACCACGGCGGGAATGGTGATCCTTGCCGTTGGCCTTGAAGTGATCCTGCAGCTTGTTGATGTTGGCGGACAGCAGGGCTACCTGCACTTCCGGGGAACCGGTGTCGCCTTCAGCTTGCTTGTATTCGTTAACGATCTGCGCTTTTTCTTCAACGCTCAGTGCCATGATGGGCTTCCTCTGAGTGAACAGGCCGGGAATCGCTTCCCGTGTTTTAAAAGGAGGAATGACCGTGCCTGCTGACAGCCACCCTCGTATCGGTCTTATGACCGAATCAGTCGACGCGGGGCGATACGCCCGTCGTCGGTCACTTCACCGATACCGATGAAACGACCTGTGTGATCCTGCACCCGCAACCAGCCGAACTTCGGCGCTTCCGGGGCCCGCACCGGCTGCCCGTGCAGCCAGTAGTACGCACTGTGCTCGGACAACTGCAACACCGGCCAATGCAACAGGCCGCTGTCTTCCGGCATCAGGAATTGGTCCAGCGCTTCCGGACCACCTTCGGCATGCACGCGTTCGAGCGTCTCGAGGGTGATCGCCTGGGCCAGGGCGAACGGCCCGGCCTGGGTCCGCCGCAGTGCCGCGACGTGCGCGCCGCAGCCCAGGACCTGGCCAAGATCTTCCACCAGCGTACGCACGTAGGTGCCTTTGCTGCAGGAAACGGCCAGGGTCGCACAGGGCGGCTCGAAAGAGAGCAAATCCAGGCGCGTAATAGTAACAGAACGCGCCTCGCGCTCCACTACCTCTCCTGCACGGGCGAGCTTGTACAGCGGCTGTCCGTCTTTCTTCAGCGCCGAGTACATCGGCGGCACCTGCTCTATGTCGCCACGGAAGCGCGGCAGGGCCTGTTCGAGATCGTCCCGACCGACGGTCACGTCCCGCTCGGCGAGCAGTTCGCCCTCGGCGTCGCCGGTGGTGGTGGTGATGCCCATGCGCATCACCGTCTCGTAACCCTTGTCGGCATCGAGAAGATACTGGGAGAACTTGGTCGCCTCGCCGAAGCACAGCGGCAGCACCCCGGTGGCCAGCGGGTCGAGGCTGCCGGTGTGGCCGGCCTTCTCGGCATTGAGCAGCCAGCGGACTTTCTGCAGTGCCTGGTTGGAACTCATGCCGCGAGGCTTGTCGAGCACCAGGATGCCGCTGATGGAGCGGCGGATACGCTTCACCTGGGCCACGCTCAGTCCTCGGTCTCGTCGCCGTGGCGGCGGCCGTCTTCGGCCACCGCACGTTCGATCAGCGCGGACAGCTCGGCGCCGCGGCGGATGCTTTCGTCGTAGTGGAAATGCAGTTGCGGCACGCTGCGCAGCTTCATCGACTTGCCCAGCAACATGCGCAGGTAGCCGGCGGCGTCGTTGAGGATTTCCATGTTCAGGGCGATCTTGCCGGCATCGTCCTGGCCCATGACGGTGATGAACACCTTGGCGTGCGCCACGTCGCGGCTGACCTCGACACCGGTGATGGTGACCAGGCCCAGGCGCGGGTCCTTGATCTCGCGCTGGATCAGTTGAGCCAGTTCGCGTTGCATCTGATCGCCGATACGCTGGGTACGGCTGTAGTCTTTTGCCATTTTTCAACCTGCCTCCAGCGACACCCGGCCACTGGAAAAAAAAGCGACAAACGCCCGGGACAGCTGGAAGCCGGCCCGGGCGCTGTGGTTACGCACTCGCCATCAAAGGCTGCGTGCGACTTCGACCTTCTCGAACACTTCGATCTTGTCGCCGACCTTGACGTCGTTGTAGCTCTTCACGCCGATGCCGCACTCCATGCCGGCACGCACTTCGGCGACGTCGTCCTTGAAGCGACGGAGAGACTCCAGCTCGCCTTCGAAGATGACCACGTCGTCGCGCAGTACGCGGATCGGACGGTTGCGGTGCACCATGCCCTCGGTGACCATGCAGCCGGCGATCGCGCCGAACTTCGGCGAGCGGAACACGTCGCGCACCTCGGCGATGCCCAGGATGTTCTCCCGCAGATCGCTGCCGAGCATGCCGGTCAGGGCCTTCTTGACGTCCTCGATGATGTCGTAGATCACGTTGTAGTAACGCATATCCAGACCTTCGGCTTCGACGATCTTGCGCGCGCCGGCGTCGGCGCGCACGTTGAAGCCGAACAGCACCGCGTTGGAAGCCAGCGCCAGGTTGGCGTCGGACTCGGTGATGCCACCGACGCCGCCACCGACCACGCGGACCTGCACTTCGTCGTTGCCCAGGCCGCTGAGCGAGCCTTGCAGAGCCTCGAGCGAACCGCGCACATCGGCCTTGAGGACGATGTTCAGGGTCTTCTTCTCTTCCTGGCCCATGTTCTCGAAGATGTTTTCCAGCTTGCCGGCATGGGCACGCGCCAGTTTCACCTCACGGAACTTGCCTTGACGGAACAGGGCGACTTCGCGGGCCTTCTTCTCGTCGGCGACCACGGTCATCTCGTCACCGGCATCCGGCGTACCGTCCAGGCCGAGGATCTCGACCGGGATCGACGGGCCGGCTTCCTTGATCGGCTTGCCGTTCTCGTCGAGCATGGCGCGGACACGACCGTAGTTGATGCCGACCAGCACCATGTCGCCCTGGCGCAGGGTACCGTCCTGGACCAGCACGGTGGCCACCGGGCCGCGTCCCTTGTCCAGGCGCGACTCGACCACCACACCACGGCCCGGGGCCGACGGAGTGGCTTTCAGTTCGAGCACTTCTGCCTGCAGCAGGACCGCTTCGAGCAGTTCATCGACGCCAGTACCGAGCTTCGCCGAAACCGGGACGAAGGGAGCGTCGCCGCCCCACTCTTCCGGGATCACGTCGAGAGCGGCCAGGCCGTTCTTGATGTTGTCCGGGTTGGCCTCGGGCTTGTCGATCTTGTTCACCGCGACCACGATCGGCACGCCCGCCGCTTTCGCGTGCTGCACGGCTTCCTGGGTCTGCGGCATGACGCCGTCGTCGGCCGCGACCACCAGGATCACGATGTCGGTCGCCTGGGCGCCACGGGCACGCATCGCGGTGAACGCGGCGTGGCCGGGGGTATCCAGGAAGGTCACCATGCCACGCTCGGTTTCGACGTGGTAGGCACCGATATGCTGGGTGATGCCACCGGCCTCGCCCGCGGCGACCTTGGCGCGACGGATGTAGTCGAGCAGCGAGGTCTTGCCGTGGTCGACGTGGCCCATGACGGTGACGACCGGCGCGCGGGTGACCGCCTCGCCTTCGAACTTCAGGGACTCGGCCAGTTGTTCTTCCAGCGCGTTCTCGCTGACCAGCTTGACCTTGTGGCCCAGCTCTTCGGCGACCAGTTGGGCGGTCTCCTGGTCCAGGACCTGGTTGATGGTCACCGGGGAGCCCATCTTGAACATGAACTTGACGACTTCGGCGCCCTTGACCGACATCTGGGCGGCCAACTCGGCTACGGTGATGGTCTCACCGATGTTCACTTCACGCACGATCGGTCCTGTCGGGTTCTGGAACCCGTGCTGGTTGCGCTTCTTCAGCTTCGACTTGCCACCACGACCGCCGCGACGGTAACCATCGCTTTCCTCGTCGGTGCTGCGTGGAGCCACGCGCGGAGCAGGAACCTTTTCCTTCTCCTTGACCGAGGGACGGTGCTGGGTGTGCTTGCGGTCGCGGCGGTCATCGTCCTCGTCACGCTTGGGCGCGCGGCGCGGCTCTTCCTTCTTGCGTTCTTCCACGGCGGCAGGCTTGGCCACCGGTTCGGCAGCCGCGACATCCGCCACCACGGCAGGCTCGGCACCGGCAGTAGCCGCTGCTTCCTGGGCAGCCTTGGCACGCGCAGCTTCCTCGGCCTTGCGCGCTTCCTCTTCGGCACGCTGGCGGGCAGCGGCCTCTTCGGCCTTCAGACGCTCCGCCTCTTCCGCCGCGCGCTGCTCCTCGAGTTCGCGCTGGCGCTCGGCCTCGATCTCGTCGGGGCTGCGCTTGACATAGGTTTTCTTCTTGCGAACTTCGACGCTCACCGTCTTGCTGCCACCCACTTTCAGCGTGGTAGTGGTCTTGCGTTGCAGGGTGATCTTGCGCGGCTCGCTGGCGCGATCGCCATGGCTGCCTTTCAGGTGGGTCAGCAGGGCTTGCTTCTCACTATCCGTTACAACTTGTTCGGCACTGGTGTGCGGCAGACCTGCGTCACGCATCTGCAGCAGCAGGCGCTCCACCGGTGTGTCGACCACCTGGGCCAGTTCTTTCACCGTGACTTGCGTCATGCACTTCTCTCCTCAGGCCGCGACTGCTTACTCGAACCAATGGGCCCGGGCGGCCATGATCAACTTGCCGGCACGCTCTTCGTCCATGCCGTCGATGTCGAGCAGATCGTCGATCGATTGCTCGGCCAGATCTTCACGGGTGGTTACGCCACGCAGCGCCAGGTCCAGGGCCAGCTCCTTGCTCATGCCATCGAGGCTGAGCAGGTCTTCTGCCGGTTGTGCGTCGGCGAGCTTCTCTTCGGTCGCAATGGCCTTGGTCAGCAGGCGATCCTTGGCACGGGAGCGCAGCTCGTTGACGATGTCTTCGTCGAAGCCATCGATGCTGAGCATCTCTTCCATCGGTACGTAGGCGATTTCCTCAAGAGTCGTGAAGCCCTCTTCCACCAGTACCTGGGCCAGTTCCTCGTCGACATCCAGCTCGTCGACGAAGCGCTGCAGGATATCCCCGGTCTCGGCCTGTTGCTTGGCCTGGATATCCGCCTCGGTCATCACATTCAGGGTCCAGCCGGTCAACTGGCTGGCCAGACGGACGTTCTGGCCACTGCGGCCGATAGCCTGCGCCAGATTGTCCTCGGCGACGGCGATATCCATGGTATGGGTATCCTCGTCGACGATGATCGCCGCCACCTCGGCCGGAGCCATGGCGTTGATCACGAATTGCGCCGGGTTGTCGTCCCACAGGACGATGTCCACCCGCTCTCCACCGATCTCGCCGGATACCGCCTGGACCCGCGAACCGCGCATGCCGATGCAGGCGCCCTGCGGATCGATGCGCTTGTCCTTGGAACGAACGGCGATCTTGGCGCGCGAGCCCGGGTCACGGGCGGCGGCCATCACGTCGATCAACTGCTCGGCGATTTCCGGTACTTCGATGCGGAACAGCTCGATCAGCATTTCCGGCGCGGTACGCGACAGGACCAGCTGAGGACCGCGGTTCTCGGTACGGATCTCCTTCAGCAGGGCACGCACGCGGGTGCCAACGCGGAAGGTCTCGCGCGGAATGATCTGGTCGCGGGCCAGCAGCGCCTCGGCGTTGTTGCCGAGATCGACGATGACGTTGTCGCGGGTGACCTTCTTCACGGTACCGGAAATGATCTCGCCGACCTTCTCGCGGTAGGCATCGACCACCTGGGCGCGCTCGGCCTCGCGGACCTTCTGCACGATGACCTGCTTGGCAGTCTGCGCAGCGATGCGGCCGAACTCGATGGATTCGATCTTTTCTTCGATGACCTCGCCGACCTTCGCGCCCGGCTTCTGCTCCTGGACGTCCTCGACGGTGATCTCGGTGGCGGGGTCCTGGTAGTCCTCGTCGGCGACGACGTGCCAACGACGGAAAGTCTCGTAGCTGCCGTTATGACGATTGATCTCGACGCGCAGGTCGACCTCGTCCTCGAAACGTTTCTTGGTGGCGGTCGCCAGAGCCAGCTCCAGCGCCTCGAAAATCACGCCGGCCGGTACGCCCTTTTCGTTGGATACCGACTCAACAACCAGCAGTACTTCTTTGCTCATTGTACGCCTCGCCTTTCAATCCATTGGATCCGCGGATTCGCGTCTCAATCAAAACGGGGAATGATGTTGGCCTTGTCGATCGAATCGATCGGCAGCAGGTACTCGTGATCGTCCACCAGGACCACCACATCCTGCTCCTCCACACCACGGAGAATGCCTTGGTAGTTACGCCGCCCCTCATAGGGCGAACGCAGCCTGATCTTCACTTGCTCGCCGGCATGCTTGGCGAACTGTTCGAGGGTGAACAGCGGCCGATCCATGCCCGGAGAGGACACCTCCAGGGTGTACTCGCCGCTGATCGGGTCTTCGACGTCGAGAATACCGCTGACCTGCCGACTGACGGCTTCACAGTCATCGATGAGGATGCCTTCGGGGCGGTCGATATAGACGCGCAACACCGAATGACGACCCTGGGAAATGAACTCGACGCCCCAGCACTCATAGCCGAGCGCCTCGACCACAGGGGCCAGCAAGGCCTGCAACTGTTCTAGCTTGCTCGACACCTGATCGCCTCGCGTATGTCGTAGAAACAAAAAATGGGCGAAACGCCCATCCCTAAATTGCCACTCGGAACCGTGGCATGGACTGTCCAGCTAACAAAAAGCCCCTAAAAAGGGGCCCTGAAAAACTGGTTGCGGGGGCTGGATTTGAACCAACGACCTTCGGGTTATGAGCCCGACGAGCTACCAGACTGCTCCACCCCGCGTCAAAGCTGGTGCAAGATTATACGACCGACACCCTGGTGGGTCAACCGAACCTTGCGGAGACAAACCCCGCATGACGGGGCTTGCTTATATGGTACCGAGGAGGGGACTCGAACCCCTACAGCCTATGGCCACTACCACCTCAAGGTAGCGTGTCTACCAATTCCACCACCTCGGCAGAAACCTTTCTCTTACTTCTGTTCAGGAGCCGCCGGTACATCGCCTGCACTTTCCGCAGACTTGGACTGCTCCTGAAGAACCGGCACATCGTCAGCGGCCGGTGCTTTCTCTTGCTTCTGCTCCAGAACTGCCGGATCCGGCAGCCCGATGTGTTGCAGAGCATCAGACTTTTCTTTAGCGAAGTACGCTAAGCCAAGGCTGGTCAAGAAAAAAACCGCTGCCAGTATACCAGTAATCCGACTCAAAAAGGTAGCGGAACCTTGGCTTCCGAAAACAGTTGCCGAAGCACCTGCACCGAAAGAAGCCCCTGCATCCGCACCCTTGCCATGCTGAACGAGGATCAGGCCAACAAGACCCAATGCCATCAGCAGATGCACGACAATTACGACCTTTTCCAGCATCTTCAGCTTCCCGCGGCACGACAGATCGCGCCGAACTCATCCGCATTGAGGGAGGCTCCACCTACCAGCCCCCCATCGATATCCGGCATGCCGAACAACTCGGCTGCACTTGCCGCCTTTACACTGCCGCCGTAAAGGAGTCGCACACCTTTTGCGACCTCGGCATTTTCCGCTGCCAGTTGCGCGCGGATCGCCGCGTGCACTTCCTGGGCTTGCGCGGGGGACGCGGTCAACCCGGTCCCGATCGCCCAGACCGGCTCGTAAGCCACGACTGCGCGAGCAAAAGCTCCAACACCCAACTCGTCGATCACGCTACCCAGCTGCCTTGCGACAACCTCCAGCGTCTTGCCTGCCTCGCGCTCCGCCCGGGTCTCCCCGACACACAGCACCGGCACCAGGCCGCACGACTGAGCCGCAGCAAACTTGCGACTCACAACCTCGTCACTCTCGCCGAGAATCAGGCGACGCTCCGAGTGGCCCACGAGGACCATGCTACAACCGACATCCGCCAACTGACTGGGAGCAGTCTCACCGGTCAGCGCGCCTTGCATCGGCTCGACGGCGCTGTTCTGCGCACCTACATCGATCGCCTTGCCGGCCAGGCCCTGGATGACCTGACTGATGAACAAGCAAGGCGGCATCACAGCTACATCGACTCCGCTCGGCAACGCCAGCTGACGCAAGCCTTTGATCAACTCGGCCACACTGGAATGCGTACCGTGCATTTTCCAGTTACCGGCCACCAAGGGTCGACGCATGCTGTACCTCGCGGGGCAAAGTGGGCGCAGATGTTACTCAACAGTTTCCAGACTGGCAAGCAAAATCAAGCACATACCTCAGAAACAATTTTTGCCAACTGTTCGGCGTGGGCACGAACGCTAGCTTCCTCGTCGCCCTCGACCATCACCCGGACCAACGGCTCTGTGCCGGATTTGCGCAGCAGGACACGACCGCGCCCGCCCATTTGCTCGGTGACGCGGACGCTGGCCTCCTTCACCGAGGGGTGCTCGAGCGGATCGTTTTCGCCCTTGAAGCGCACATTGATCAGCACCTGGGGGCACTTGCGAATCCCCTGGCGCGCCTCGGCCAGGGTCTGGCCGCGATGCTTGAGCGCCATCAGCACCTGTAGCGCCGCGATGATGGCATCGCCCGTCGTGGTGTTCTGGCAGCAGACGATATGCCCCGAATTCTCCCCTCCCAGCATCCAGTTCCGAGCCAGCAGTTCGGCCATCACATAGCGATCGCCGACCTTCGCCCGCACGAACGGGATATGCAGTTCCTGCAAAGCCAGCTCCAGGCCGAGGTTGCTCATCAGGGTGCCGACCACACCACCTTGCAGCCGCCCGCTTTCCTGCAGGTCGCGCGCGATGAGGAAAAGCAGTTCGTCGCCATCCACGACCGCACCGGTATGGTCGACCATCATCACCCGGTCGCCGTCGCCGTCGAAGGCGATGCCGAGGTCGGCATGGTGCTCGACCACCGCAGCCTGCAGGCCATCCAGGTGAGTGGAGCCGCACTTGTCGTTGATATTCAGGCCATTCGGGCTGGCCGCCAGCACCGTCACTTCCGCGCCCAGTTCCCGGAAGACGCTGGGAGCGATCTTGTAGGTAGCGCCGTTGGCGCAGTCGAGCACGACCTTGAGACCGTTGAAGTCGGTGCTGGTCGGCACGCTGCTCTTGCAGAATTCGATGTAGCGCCCCGCCGCGTCATTGATCCGCGAAACCTTGCCGAGACGGGCGGACTCCACCACGGTCATCGGCGCATCGAGCAGTTCCTCGATCATCAGCTCGACGTCGTCCGGCAGCTTGGTCCCCTGCCCGGAGAAGAACTTGATGCCGTTGTCGTCGTGGGGATTGTGCGAAGCGCTGATCACCACCCCGGCCTCGGCGTGGAAAGTCCGCGTCAGGTAGGCGATGCCCGGGGTAGGCATCGGCCCCAGCAACAGGGTGTCGGCGCCGGAAGCGGAGAGCCCGGCCTCGAACGCCGACTCGAACATGTAACCCGAGCTGCGCGTGTCCTTGCCGATCAGGACCCGGCAGTTGCCCTGCCGGCGGAAGGCCATGCCCACCGCCCAGCCCAGCTTGAGAACGAAGTCCGGAGTAATCGGAAACTCGCCAACACGACCACGGATACCGTCAGTCCCGAAGTATTTTCTGCTCATCTTTTGTCTTCCGTGCTCAATCCGCCATTTCAACGGCGGAGATCATTCGCATCACGTCGACGGTCGCCGCCACGTCATGCACTCGAATTATCCGTGCGCCCTTGGCCAGCGCCAGGGCCGCCAGCGCGAGACTGCCGTAGAGGCGTTCGTCCACCTCCCGCCCCAGTACCTTGCCGATCATGCTCTTGCGCGAAACGCCGACCAACAACGGCAGGCCCAGGTCATGGAGCGCCTGCAGATGCCTGAACAGCACCAGGTTGTGCTCCAGTGTCTTGGCAAAACCGAAACCCGGATCCAGTAACAGCCGCTCGCGGTCGATTCCGGCCGCCACGCAGGCATCCACACGTTCCTGCAGGAACGCGCCGACTTCCGCCACCACATCCTGGTAGGCAGGCGCATCCTGCATGGTCTGCGGTTCTCCACGCATGTGCATGAGGCAGACCGCCAGGCCGCTATCCACCGCAGCATCCAGCGCACCGTCGCGCTGCAGCGAACGGACGTCGTTGATCAGACCCGCTCCGAGACGCGCAGTTTCGCGCATGACCGCAGGCGTGGAGGTATCCACCGAAATCACGACGTCCAGCTCGCGGGCGATGCGTTCGACTACCGGAGCGACCCGCTCCAGCTCCTCCGTCGGAGAAACGCTGCGCGCACCGGGACGGGTCGACTCGCCGCCGACGTCGATGAGCGTTGCGCCTTCCCGCACCATGCGCTCGGCATGCCGCAGGGCATCGTCCAGCCGGTCGTAACGGCCGCCGTCGGAAAAGGAATCGGGGGTGACATTGAGGATGCCCATGACATGCGGGCGGGCCAAATCAAGAACCCGACTGCCGCAAGGCAGTCGGGTCGGGTATTGCGGATTGCTCATTCAGGGCTCTCAGTGCTCGCCGGCCGGCCCACCGATGGGAGGGGTGTTCTCGCGGCGGCCCGACTCTTCCAGGTTGGCCGGCGGGGTGCCGGTACCCGAACCACCCTGCCAGTCACGCGGCTCGCGCGGCACGCGACCGGCCATGATGTCGTCGATCTGGTCGGAGTCGATGGTCTCGTACTTCATCAGTGCGTCGGCCATCATCTCCAGCTTGTCGCGGTTCTCGTCGAGCAGTCGCTTGGCGGTACCGTAGCAGTCGTCGATGATGCGCCGGACTTCCTGGTCGATCATCTTGGCGGTCTCGCCCGACACATTGGCGTGCTGGCTGCCGGCGCTACGGCCGAGGAACACCTCGCCCTCCTCCTCCGCGTACATCAGCGGGCCGAGTTTCTCGGACAGACCCCACTTGGTCACCATGTTCCGCGCCAACTGGGTAGCACGCATGATGTCGTTGGAAGCGCCAGTGGTGACGCCTTCGAAGCCGAGGGTCATCTCTTCCGCGATACGGCCGCCGAACAGCGAGCAGATCTGGCTTTCCAGCGCGCGCTTGGACAGGCTGTAGCGATCTTCCTCGGGGAGGAACATGGTCACGCCCAGGGCACGTCCGCGCGGAATGATGGACACCTTGTAGACCGGGTCATGCTCCGGCACCAGGCGACCGACGATGGCGTGGCCGGCCTCGTGGTAGGCGGTGTTGCGCTTCTCCTTCTCGGACATGACCATGGTCTTGCGCTCGGCGCCCATCATGATCTTGTCCTTGGCCAGCTCGAACTCGCGCATGTCGACGATGCGCTTGTTGGAGCGCGCGGCGAACAGCGAGGCCTCGTTGACCAGGTTGGCCAGGTCGGCGCCGGAGAAACCGGGCGTACCGCGGGCGATGACGGCAGGATCGACATGGTCGCCCAGCGGCACCTTGCGCATGTGCACCTTGAGGATCTGTTCGCGCCCGCGGATATCCGGCAAGCCGACCACCACCTGGCGGTCGAAGCGGCCCGGACGCAGCAGCGCCGGGTCCAGAACGTCCGGACGGTTGGTGGCAGCGATGACGATGATGCCATCGTTCATCTCGAAGCCATCCATCTCCACCAGCAACTGGTTGAGGGTCTGCTCGCGCTCGTCGTGACCGCCGCCCAGGCCGGCGCCGCGATGGCGGCCGACGGCGTCGATCTCGTCGATGAAGATGATGCACGGCGCGTGCTTCTTGGCCTGGTCGAACATGTCGCGGACACGGGAGGCGCCCACGCCGACGAACATCTCGACGAAGTCGGAACCGGAAATGGTGAAGAACGGCACCTTGGCTTCGCCGGCGATGGCCTTGGCCAGCAGGGTCTTGCCGGTGCCGGGCGGGCCGACCATCAGCACGCCACGCGGGATACGGCCGCCCAGGCGCTGGAACTTGCCCGGATCGCGAAGGAACTCGACCAGCTCGCTGACCTCCTCCTTGGCCTCGTCGCAGCCGGCGACGTCAGCGAAGGTGGTCTTGACCTGGTCCTCGGACAGCAGGCGCGCCTTGCTCTTGCCGAAGCTCATCGGGCCACCGCGGCCGCCGCCGCCGCCCTGCATCTGGCGCATGAAGAACATGAAGACGGCGATGATCACCAGGATCGGGAAGCTGGCGACCAGCAACTGGGTCCAAATGCTCTGCTGTTCGGGCTGCTTGCCCTCGACCACGACGTTGTTGTTGACCAGGTCGCCGATCAGGCCGTTGTCCTGGATCGCCGGGCGGATGGTCTTGAAGGTATCGCCGTCGCTACGCTTGCCGGTGATGACATAGCCATCCACGGTCACTCGCTCGACCTTGCCATCCTTGACCTGCTGGATGAAGTCCGAGTAGTTCAGCGTCTGTGGCTCGCTCGGGCTCGAGAAATTGTTCATCACGGTCACCAGTACCGCCGCGATGATCAGCCACAGAATCAGATTCTTTGCCATGTCGTTCAATTGACTACCCTCTGAAGCCGGCTCCGTCCTGGAAACCGCTTCACACGACGGCCAGACTCCTTCCGGCCAAAAGTACTACACAAGCGCCCGCGCACGCAGGCGTTGTCTGTAACCCTTTATGAACCCTCGCCCGTCCCGGCACAACAGGTCATCGACCAATAGACAGGCTATAGGGTCAATCATTCCAGTCTATTCCCCGCGAAAGCCGCGTGCGAGCAGATACTGTTCCCGCGAACGATCACGCGACGACAGGGGCTTGCGCATCTGTACCTTGTCGAACATTTCCCGGGCCTGCTTGTGGTACTGGTCGAAACCTTCGCCCTGGAAGATCTTGATCAGGAAATCGCCGCCCGGCCGCAGCACACGGCCGGCCAGGTCCAGCGCCAGTTCGCAGAGATACATGGCGCGCGGCTGGTCGGCGGCCCGCACTCCACTCATATTGGGGGCCATATCGGAAATCACAAGGTCTACCGGATGATCGCCGATCGCCTCGAGGATCCGCGCGAACACCGCGTCCTCGGTGAAGTCGCCCTGGATGAAGGTGACGTCGGGGATGCTGTCCATCTCAAGGATGTCCGAAGCGATCAGCCGGCCACGGTCGCCGATCACCCGGCTGGTGACCTGCGACCACCCGCCCGGCGCGGCGCCCAGGTCGACCACGGTCATGCCCGGACGCAGGATGCGGTCCTTCTCCTGGATCTCCAGCAGCTTGTAGCTGGCACGCGAGCGATAGCCATCGCGCTGGGCCATCTTCACGTAGGGATCGTCGAAATGTTCTTTCAGCCAACGCTGGCTGGTTTTGGAGCGGGCCACGGAATACCTCTTCGGGCACCCCCGGTCGGCGGGGGCAGCATCACTTGGACTAAAACTGGGGTAAAATAGACGACTTTTTCCCAGGGGTCTGATTATGGCGCTCACTCAAGAGCAGAAGAAACAGTTCAAATCTATCGGTCACCACCTGAAACCGGTATTGATCGTAGCCGAGAACGGCTTGACCGAAGGCGTTCTCGCCGAACTCGAGCGCGCACTCAACGATCACGAACTGATCAAGGTGAAACTGGCGCTGGCCGAGCGCGACGATCGCCGCGCCCTGCTCGACGAACTCTGCGCGCAGTCGCGCAGCGACCTGGTGCAAAGCATCGGCAAGATGGCGCTGGTCTATCGGAAGAACCCGAAGCCGAACAAGAATCTCTCGAACATCAGCCGTTTCGCCGGCATCTGATGCCCCATCCAACCAAGGTCGGGAAACTTCCCGACCTGGTTCAGACGCCTTCCTCGTCCCGCCCCGGTACCGGCTGCAACACCAGCAGCAGGCCACACATCGCCACCGCCAGGTAGTTGAACAGCAGCCAGCGCACCGCCTCGGGCGCCAGCCCACGCACCAGGAAATACACCAGGCAGAGCAGCGCGACGGCGAGCAACAACTGACCGCGAAGGTCTCGCCAGAGGCTCCTCGGCCCGTGGCTCGACACCAACACCAGCGCCTGCAGCACCGCACAGAATCCGGCGAAGCCGATCAGCAGCGGCGTCAACGCCGCGGCTACGGTTTCCACCAGCAGCGGCGCCAGTCCGGTCTTGGCCAACGCAGGCAGGACCACGAACTGCAGCAACCAGAGGCCGCCGACCCAGAACGTCTGGGCCAGCAGCCAACTGATCGCGCCTGCGCGCAACGGGGCGCGCTTAGATATGGCGAACCTCGACGATCTCGTACTCGACGTCGCCGCCCGGGGTTCTCACCAGCACGGCATCGCCTTCGGTCTTGCCAATCAGCGCACGGGCGATCGGCGAATTCACCGAGATCTTGCCACCCTTGATATCCGCCTCGTCGTCGCCGACGATCTGGTAGGTCACGGTCTCGTCGGTCTCGACGTTGGCGATGTCGACGGTGGTGCCGAAGATCACCTTGCCGCTGTGCGGGATGGCGGTGACATCGATGACCTGGGCGTTGGACAGCTTGGCCTCGATGTCGCGGATACGCGCCTCGACCATGCCCTGCTGTTCGCGCGCCGCATGGTACTCGGCGTTTTCCTTGAGGTCGCCCAGTTCACGCGCTTCGGCGATGGCCTGGCTGATCTGCGGGCGCAGCACGCCCTTCAGGTGTTTCACTTCTTCTTCCAGGGCGCGGGCGCCCTGGACGGTCATGGGGAACTTGCTCATGCCTTGATTCCTGCGTGGAGATCCTGCAGACGCCGAACGGTCTTCTCGGGACCGAACTTGAGCGCCTCACAGATCGCCTGCCCACCCGCAATGGTGGTGGTGCAGCAGATCTTGTGCTGCAGGGCGTTTCGACGAATGGAGTAGGAGTCAGCGATGGACTGCCGGCCCTCGGTGGTGTTGATGATCAGGGTGACCTCGTCGTTCTTGATCATGTCCACCACGTGCGGGCGACCTTCGGTCACCTTGTTCACGCGACGCACCGGCAGGCCTGCGGCTTCGATGACACGCGCGGTACCGGCGGTGGCTACCACTTCGAAGCCCAGCGCGACCAGGTCGCCAGCCACCTGGGCGGCGAACGGCTTGTCGTCTTCGCGGACGCTGATGAAGGCGCAACCGGCGGTCGGGAGGATCTCGCTGGCCCCCAACTGAGCCTTGGCAAAGGCTTCGGCAAAGCTATCACCGACGCCCATCACTTCACCAGTGGACTTCATTTCCGGGCCGAGGATCGGATCGACGCCGGGGAACTTGGCGAACGGGAACACCGCTTCCTTGACGCTGAAGAACGGCGGGATGATTTCCTGGGTGAAGCCGACCTCGGCCAGGGTCTTGCCGGCCATGACGCGGGCGGCGACCTTGGCCAGCGACTCGCCGACGCACTTGGAGACGAACGGCACGGTACGCGAGGCGCGCGGATTGACCTCGATGACGAAGATATCCTCGCCCTGCACCGCCATCTGCACGTTCATCAGGCCGACCACGCCAAGCTCCAGGGCCATTTTCTTGACCTGCTCGCGGATCTCGTCCTGGATGTGCTGCGGCAGCGAGTACGGCGGCAGCGAACAGGCGGAGTCGCCGGAGTGAACGCCAGCCTGCTCGATATGCTGCATGATCGCGCCGATCACCACGATCTCGCCGTCGCATACCGCGTCGATGTCGACTTCGATGGCGCAGTTGAGGAAGTGATCGAGCAGCACCGGGCTGTCGTTGGAAACCTGCACCGCCTCGCGCATGTAGCGCTTGAGTTCTTCTTCCTGGTAGACGATTTCCATCGCCCGCCCGCCCAGCACGTAGGACGGACGTACCACCAGCGGATAACCGATGGCCTTGGACGCGGCCAGGGCCTCGTCTTCGCTGCGCGCGGTAGCGTTGGCCGGCTGGCGCAGGTTCAGGCGCTGGACCATCTGCTGGAAGCGCTCGCGGTCTTCGGCACGGTCGATGGCGTCCGGGCTGGTGCCGATGATCGGCACGCCGGCCTCTTCGAGGGCGCGGCAGAGTTTCAGCGGGGTCTGGCCGCCGTACTGGACGATCACGCCCTTGGGCTGCTCGACGCGGACGATCTCAAGGACGTCCTCGAGGGTCACCGGCTCGAAGTACAGGCGGTCGGAGGTGTCATAGTCGGTGGAGACGGTTTCCGGGTTGCAGTTGACCATGATGGTCTCGTAGCCGTCTTCGCGCATCGCCAGCGCCGCGTGCACGCAGCAGTAGTCGAACTCGATGCCCTGGCCGATGCGGTTCGGACCGCCGCCGAGGATCATGATCTTCTCGCGGCTCGACGGGTTGGCCTCGCACTCTTCCTCGTAGGTCGAATACATGTAGGCGGTGTCGGTGGCGAACTCGGCGGCGCAGGTATCGACACGCTTGTAGACCGGCAGCACCTTCAGCTTGTGGCGATGGCTGCGCAGGTTCTTCTCGGTGACGCCTAGCAGCTTGGCCAGGCGCGCGTCGGAGAAGCCCTTGCGCTTGAGCTTGTACATCAGCTCGCGATCGATGGAGGACAGGCCGAGGGTCTTGACCTTCTCCTCGTCCTTGACCAGGTCCTCGATCTGCACCAGGAACCATTCGTCGATGCGGGTCAGCTCGAACACTTCCTCGACGCTCTTGCCGGCGCGGAAGGCGTCGGCGACGTACCAGACACGCTCGGCGCTGGGCACGGTCAGCTCGCGCTTGAGGATGCTGTCGGCCTCCGGGTCGTTCAGGTCGAGCTTCGGATCGAAGCCGGTGGCGCCGACTTCCAGGCCACGCAAGGCTTTCTGCACCGACTCCTGGAAGGTCCGGCCGATGGCCATGACTTCGCCGACCGACTTCATCTGGGTGGTCAGGCGGGCATCGGCTTTCGGGAACTTCTCGAAGGCGAAGCGCGGGATCTTGGTCACCACGTAGTCGATGGCCGGCTCGAACGACGCCGGGGTGCGACCGCCGGTGATGTCGTTCTGCAGTTCGTCGAGGGTGTAGCCGACCGCCAGCTTGGCGGCGATCTTGGCGATCGGGAAACCAGTGGCCTTGGAGGCCAGGGCCGAGGAGCGGGAAACCCGCGGGTTCATCTCGATCACCACCATGCGCCCGGTGTTCGGGCAGATGCCGAACTGCACGTTGGAACCGCCGGTTTCCACGCCGATCTCGCGCAATACCGCCAGCGAGGCGTTGCGCATGATCTGGTATTCCTTGTCGGTCAGGGTCTGCGCCGGCGCCACGGTGATCGAGTCACCGGTGTGCACACCCATCGGGTCGAAGTTCTCGATGGAGCAGACGATGATGCAGTTGTCCTTCTTGTCGCGGACCACCTCCATCTCGTATTCCTTCCAGCCGATCAGCGACTCGTCGATCAGCAGCTCGTTGGTCGGCGACAGGTCGAGGCCACGGGCGCAGATCTCTTCGAACTCTTCACGGTTGTAGGCGATACCGCCGCCGGTGCCGCCCATGGTGAAGGACGGACGGATGATGCAGGGGAAGCCGACCTGCTCGAGCACGCCGTAGGCCTCCTCCATGCTGTGGGCGATGCCCGAGCGCGGACAGGCCAGGCCGATATCCTTCATCGCCTTGTCGAAGCGCGAGCGGTCCTCGGCCTTGTCGATGGTATCGGCATTGGCGCCGATCATCTCCACGCCGAACTTCTCCAGCACGCCGTGGCGCTCCAGGTCCAGGGCGCAGTTCAGCGCAGTCTGGCCGCCCATGGTCGGCAGCAGCGCGTCGGGGCGTTCCTTCTCGATGATCTTGGCCACGGTGGCCCACTTGATCGGCTCGATGTAGGTCGCGTCGGCCATCGCCGGGTCGGTCATGATGGTCGCGGGGTTGGAGTTCACCAGGATGACGCGGTAGCCCTCCTCGCGCAGGGCCTTGCAGGCCTGGGCGCCGGAGTAGTCGAATTCGCAGGCCTGGCCAATCACGATGGGGCCGGCACCGAGGATCAGGATGCTCTTTATGTCTGTACGTTTTGGCATGGGACTCTCGTTGCAATAATCAGGACAGGGTTGCGGTGGCCAGCTTCACACCAAAGCCGACGAACAGGGCGCCGACGCCCGAAGTGGCGCCGGCAGCCAACCGTTGCCGCCGGCGGAACCAGGCCGCCAGCCGCACACCGGTGAAAATCAGGAAGCTCAGGTAAAGGGCGCTGACCAGTTCCAGGATCACCGCCAGCACCAGGAACGACAGGCCCGGATAGGCATAGCCGGGATCGACGAACTGGATGAAGAAGGAGATGAAGAACAGGATCGCCTTGGGATTCGACAGGCTGAGCAGCAGCGCCTTGCGGAACGGCTGGTGGACATCCACCTGTTCGGCCTGCGCCGCCGTCGCCTCGGGATTGCGCAGCTTGCGCCAGGCGCCCCGCAGCATGCCGACGCCGAGATAGAACAGGTAGGCCGCACCGAGGTACTTCAGGCCGATGAACAGCATCGGCTCGGCCTTCAGCAGGGAGGCCACACCGAGGGCCGACAGCAGCATCAGCACCGCGTCTCCGAGGAACACGCCGCAGGCGGCCCGGTAGCCGGTCGCCACGCCACGCTGGGCCGAAGTCGCGAGGACGAACAACGAATTCGGTCCGGGCAACAGGATCACGAAAACCACACCCAGCACGTAGGTCCAGAAATCGGTTATCCCCAGGGTCGGCATGGCTCTGCTCCTCAGCGACGCTCGGCCATCGCCGAGATGAAGCGGTCGAACAGCGGGGCGACGTCATGCGGACCGGGGCTCGCCTCGGGGTGGCCCTGGAAGCTGAAAGCGACCTTGTCGGTGCGCTCGATACCCTGCAGGGTACCGTCGAACAGCGACTTGTGAGTGGCTCGCAGGTTGTCCGGCAGGGTGCTCTCGTCGACCGCGAAACCGTGGTTCTGGCTGGTGATCATCACCACGCCGCTGTCCAGGTCCTGCACCGGGTGGTTGGCGCCGTGGTGCCCGTGGCCCATCTTCAGGGTCTTGGCGCCAGAGGCCAGGGCCAGCAACTGATGGCCGAGGCAGATGCCGAACACCGGGATCTCGGTATCGAGGAATTCGCGGATCGCCTGGATCGCGTAGTCGCACGGTTCGGGGTCGCCGGGGCCGTTGGAAAGGAAGATGCCGTCAGGGTTCAGCGCCAGCACTTCGCTGGCCGGTGTCTGCGCCGGCACCACGGTCAGGCGGCAGCCGCGCGCCACCAGCATGCGCAGGATGTTCAGCTTCACGCCGTAGTCGTAGGCCACCACGTGATACGGCAGTTCACCGGCCGGGATCTCCGGATGACTGTCGCTTTCCAGGTTCCAGACGCTGGAGCGCCACTCGTAGCGCTCGGCGGTGGTGACCTCCTTGGCCAGGTCCATGCCCTTCAGGCCGGGGAAGGCGCGAGCCAGCTCCAGCGCGCGTTCCTCGGTAGCGTCGGCACCAGCCAGGATGCAGCCGTTCTGCGAACCCTTCTCGCGGAGGATACGGGTCAGGCGACGGGTATCGATGCCGGCGATGGCGACGGTGCCGTTGGCTTTCAGGTAGTCAGGCAGCGACTGCTTGCTGCGCCAGTTGCTGGCGATCAGCGGCAGGTCGCGGATGATCAGGCCGGCGGCCCAGACACGGTTGGCCTCGGCGTCTTCCGGGGTGGTACCGGTATTGCCGATGTGCGGGTAGGTCAGGGTGACGATCTGCTGGGCGTAGGAAGGATCGGTAAGGATTTCCTGGTAGCCGGTCATGGCGGTGTTGAACACCACCTCGCCAACGGTCTGGCCGTCGGCACCGATGGCTTCACCGCGAAAAATGCTGCCGTCGGCAAGTGCAAGTATGGCTGGCTTAGTCAAGAAGACCTCCCGTAAATCAAGCCTGACTGGTCGCGCAGGTGTAAAAAAGCGGGATGACACCGTGAAGAGTCATCCCGCTTTTTTTCGATTCATGCTGCGCTGCTTTTAGTGGACACACTAAAGCTGTAGTTTACAGAATCGCGACATTCCGGTCCACCAATAAGACGACGTGCGGCAGCGCCTCAGCGTAGGCCGAGCACATCCTGCATGTCGTACAGGCCGTTCTCCTTGCCCTCCAGCCACAGCGCCGCACGCACCGCGCCACGGGCGAAGGTCATGCGGCTGGAAGCCTTGTGGGTGATCTCCACGCGCTCGCCCTCGGCGGCGAACAGCACGGTGTGGTCGCCCACCACGTCGCCGGCGCGCACGGTGGCGAAGCCGATGGTTTCCCGCGCCCGCGCGCCGGTCTGCCCCTCACGTCCGTAGACCGCCACTTCCTGGAGGTCCCGGCCGAGCGCCTGGGCTACCACCTCGCCCATGCGCAAGGCGGTGCCGGACGGTGCATCGACCTTGTGCCGGTGATGGGCCTCGATGATCTCGATATCCACTTCGTCGCCCAGCACCCGTGCCGCGGTATCCAGAAGCTTCAGGCAAAGGTTCACGCCGACGCTGAAGTTGGCAGCGAAGACGATCGGGATATCCTTCGCCGCTTCGGCCAGCAGCAGCTTCTCGTCGGCGCTGAAGCCGGTGGTGCCGATGACCATCGCGCGGCGCGCCTTGCGGCACTGCTCGATGTTCTTCAGGGTTACGGAGGGATGGGTGAAGTCGATCAGGACGTCGAACTCCTCGCAGACCTTGCCCAGGTCCCCGGACAGCGGCACGCCGATCCGGCCGAGACCGGCCAGCTCGCCGGCGTCCGCCCCCACCAGGGTGCTATCCGGACGATCCACCGCCGCCGTCAGCCCGGCGGCACCGCCGGTCTGCTGAACGGCCTCGATCAGGTTCTTGCCCATGCGCCCGGCGGCGCCCACTACGGCTATACGTCGCATAAAACCACTCCACGCGGAACCCGGACGCGGCGGTCAGGCCGCGCCCATGGCTTTGTTTATAGGTCGTCGAAGAAACGCTTCATGCCTTCGAACCAGCCACTGGCCTTGGGCGAATGCGAGGTGTCGCTCTGCAACGACTTGCGGAACTCCTCGAGCAGCTCGCGCTGGCGCTTGTCCAGGTTCACCGGGGTTTCCACCACCACCTTGCACATCAGGTCGCCGGCGCCGCCGCCGCGCACCGGGGCCACGCCCTTGCCGCGCAGGCGGAACAGCTTGCCGGTCTGGGTGCTTTCCGGAATCTTCAGCTTGACCCGGCCATCCAGGGTCGGCACTTCCAGCTCGCCACCCAACGCAGCGTCGGCGAAACTGATCGGCACTTCGCAGTACAGATGCTTGCCGTCGCGCTGGAAGATCGGGTGCTCGCGCACATTGACCACCACGTACAGGTCGCCCGCCGGACCACCCATGCTGCCGGCCTCACCTTCGCCGGTGAGACGGATGCGGTCGCCGGTGTCGACGCCGGCCGGCACCTTCACCGACAGAGTCTTCTGCTCTTCCACGCGCCCCTGGCCATGGCAGGAGCCACAGGGATCGGAAATCATCTTGCCGCTGCCGTGGCAGCGCGGACAGGTCTGCTGGACCGAGAAGAAGCCCTGCTGCATGCGCACCTGGCCGATACCGCCGCAAGTGGTGCAGGTGACCGGTGTGGTGCCGGGCTTGGCGCCGCTGCCGTTGCAGGTCTTGCAACCGACCAGGGTCGGCACGCGGATGGTGACGGTGGTGCCGCGTACCGCCTCTTCCAGGTCGAGATCCAGGGTGTAGCGCAGGTCCGCGCCGCGCTGCGCGCCGCCGCGCGAGCCACCGCGGGCGCCGCCGCCACCGAAGAAATCGCTGAACACATCGCCGAAGATGTCGGAGAAGCTCGCCCCGCCGAAACCGGCGCCAGCGCCCCCTCCCATGTTCGGATCGACGCCGGCATGGCCGTACTGGTCGTAGGCCGCCCGCTTGCTGGCATCGGAGAGGACCTCGTAGGCCTCGTTGGCCTCCTTGAACTTGTCCTCGGCTTCCTTGTCGCCAGGATTGCGGTCCGGGTGGTATTTCATCGCCAGGCGACGGTAGGCCTTCTTCAGGTCCGCCTCGCTGGCGCCACGCTCAACCCCCAGAACCTCGTAAAAGTCTCGTTTCGCCATAACCTTTCCGTCTCAATTAAGGACCCTCCAGACACGCCAACGCGGGAGCAGGCTCCCGCGTGGCGGATCATGCGTACCGGCCTGGCCGGCACGCGGGGCAGAAGCAAGCCGGGGCTTACTTGTTGTCCTTGACCTCTTCGAACTCGGCGTCCACCACGTCGTCAGCGGCTTTCGCCTGCTCGCCCTGGGGAGCGTCTTCGCCCTGCTGGGCCTGTTCGGCGTACATCTTCTGCGCCAGCGGGGTGGAAGCCTGGGACAGAGCATTCATCTTGGCCTCGATCTCGGCCTTGTCGTCGCCCTTCACCGCCGCTTCCAGCTCGCCCAGCGCCTTCTCGATGGTCGCCTTGTCCTCGGCGGTGGCCTTGTCGCCCGCCTCGGTGATCATCTTGCGGGTCGCGTGGACCAGCGCGTCGCCCTGGTTGCGAGCGGCAGCCAGTTCCTCGAACTTGCGGTCCTCCTCGGCGTTCGCCTCGGCATCGCGGACCATCTGCTGGATCTCATCCTCGGACAGGCCGGAGGATGCCTTGATCACGATGGACTGCTGCTTGCCGGTGGCCTTGTCCTTCGCCGAGACGTGCAGGATGCCGTTGGCATCGATATCGAAGGTCACCTCGATCTGCGGCACGCCGCGCGGAGCCGGCGGAATGTCGGCCAGGTCGAACTTGCCCAGCGACTTGTTCTGCGCGGCCTGCTTGCGCTCGCCCTGCAGCACGTGGATGGTCACCGCGCCCTGGTTGTCGTCGGCGGTGGAGAACACCTGCGACTTCTTGGTCGGGATGGTGGTGTTCTTCTCGATCAGACCGGTCATCACGCCGCCCAGGGTCTCGATGCCGAGGGTCAGCGGAGTCACGTCGAGCAGCAGCACGTCCTTCACGTCGCCGGCCAGGACCGCACCCTGGATGGCGGCACCGACAGCCACGGCTTCGTCCGGGTTGACGTCCTTGCGCGCTTCCTTGCCGAAGAACTCGGCAACGGTCTTCTGTACCAGCGGCATGCGGGTCTGGCCGCCGACCAGGATCACTTCATGGATATCGGAAACATCCAGGCCGGCATCCTTCAGCGCGGTGCGGCACGGCTCGATGGTGCGCTGCACCAGGTCTTCGACCAGGGACTCCAGCTTGGCGCGGGAAACCTTGACGTTCAGGTGCTTCGGACCGCTCGCGTCGGCAGTCACGTACGGCAGGTTGACGTCGGTCTGCTGGGTCGAGGACAGCTCGATCTTGGCTTTCTCGGCCGCTTCCTTCAGACGCTGCATGGCCAGCGGGTCGCCCTTCAGGTTGATGCCGCTTTCCTTCTTGAACTCGTCGACGAGGTAGTCGATCAGGCGGATGTCGAAGTCTTCGCCGCCGAGGAAGGTGTCGCCGTTGGTGGCCAGCACTTCGAACTGATGCTCGCCGTCGACTTCGGCGATCTCGATCACCGACACGTCGAAGGTACCGCCGCCCAGGTCATAGACGATCACGGTGTGGTCGCCCTTGGCCTTGTCCAGGCCGTAGGCCAGCGCCGCCGCGGTCGGCTCGTTGATGATCCGCTTGACGTCGAGGCCGGCGATGCGGCCGGCGTCCTTGGTGGCCTGGCGCTGGCTGTCGTTGAAGTAGGCCGGAACGGTGATCACCGCTTCGGTGACCGGCTCGCCGAGGTAGTCTTCGGCGGTCTTCTTCATTTTCTTCAGCACTTCGGCGGAAATCTGCGGAGGTGCCATCTTCTGGCCCTTCACTTCCACCCAGGCGTCGCCGTTGTCGGCCTTGACGATGCTGTACGGCACCATCTGGATGTCTTTCTGTACCACGTTCTCTTCGAAGCGACGGCCGATCAGGCGCTTCACCGCATACAGGGTGTTCTGCGGGTTGGTGACCGCCTGGCGCTTGGCCGGCTGGCCCACCAGGGTTTCGCCATCGTTGGTGTAGGCGATGATCGAGGGGGTGGTACGCGCGCCCTCGGCGTTCTCGATGACCTTGACGTTACCGTTCTCCAGGATAGCCACGCAGGAGTTGGTGGTACCCAGGTCGATGCCAATGATTTTGCCCATATTCACTCTCCAGAAACTTTGATTCCGTGCGACCCGCCCGTGGGTCTCGTGCTCGGTTGACTACCCAGATGGGGTCGTCGCGTCGAATTTCAAGCCTGCTCGTCGATGGAAGGCGGGGTTTCCGCCGGCGCCTTGCTGACCACCACCATCGCCGGACGCAGCAGGCGGCCGTTGAGCAGGTAGCCTTTCTGGAACACCTTGAGGACACTGCCCGGCTCGGCCGAAGCGCTTTCCTGCATGGCCATCGCCTGGTGCTGCTCGGGGTTGAAAGGCTCGCCTTCCGGGTTCAGCGCCTCCACCTGGTAGCGGCGCAGGGTGTCGTCGAACATCTTCAGGGTCAGTTCCATCCCTTCGCGCATCGGCTTGATCGCCTCGTCGTTGGGATCGGACATCTCCAGGCCGCGCTCGAGGGTGTCGACCACCGCCAGCAGGTCGCCGGCGAATTTCTCCAGCGCGAACTTGTGCGCCTTCTCGACATCCTGCTCCGCACGCCGGCGTACGTTCTGCAGATCCGCGACCATGCGCAGCGCCTGGTCCTGGGCGGCAGCCAGCTGCTCCTCCAGTTCCTGCACGCGGGCGGTCAGGTCCTCGGCGGCGCCGGTGGGCTGCTCGGGGGTCTGTTGATCCAGGGTCTGCTGTTCGTCAGCCATGCCACTCTCCTTCAAAAATAAGCTGGCAAATACAAGGCGAACGCATAAGTTCGCAACGTTGCCGGCTATATGGGGACGGCTTTCCACGGTTCAAGGGGCGAGCGGCAATTGCCAGCCGGAAAAAATACTGTATAAATAACCAGACAAAACCCACGGAGCCACCCGCCATGCTGGTTCACCTGTCCGTTCACAACTACGCCATCGTCGAGCACCTGGATCTCGAACTCGCTACCGGCATGAGCGTGATCACCGGCGAAACCGGCGCAGGCAAGTCGATCATGCTCGACGCCCTCGGCCTTACCCTCGGCGACCGCGCCGACAGCGGCGCGGTACGTCCCGGAGCGGACAAGGCCGACATTCTCGCCAGCTTCGACGTCAGCGCCATCGCCGAGGCCCGCGACTGGCTCGCCGAGCGCGACCTGGAACAGGACGGTCCGTGCATCCTGCGCCGGGTGATCACTGCCGAAGGTCGCTCGCGTGCCTACATCAACGGCACGCCCTGCCCTCTGGGCGACCTGAAGAGCCTGGGCGAACTGCTGATCGACATCCATAGCCAGCACGAGCACCAGTCGCTGCTGAAGAGCGAGACCCACCGGCGCCTGCTCGACGAGTACGCCGGCTGCCAGGAGCTGGCGCGCCAGGTGCAGCTCGCCGCGCAACGCTGGAAGCAGACCAGCCAGGAACTCGAACGCCTGTCGCGTAGCGGCGACGAACAGCGCGCCCGCCACCAGTTGCTCAGTTACCAGCTGGAAGAACTGGAAAACCTGTCCCTCGGCGAAAACGAACTGGAAAGCCTGGAGCAGGAGCAGAAGACCCTGAGCAACGCCGAAAGCCTGCTCGCCGCCTGCCGCCAAGTCGTGGAAATGTGCAGCGAGAGCGATGCCGGCAACGTCCTTTCCGCGCTCAATGCCAGCCTCAGCCGCCTGACCTCGTTCAGCGGCCAGCCCGCCGCCCTCGGCGAAGCGGTCAACCTGTTGTCCAGCGCGCAGATCCAGGTCGAGGAGGCGATCGGCGAACTGAACCGCTTCGTCGACCACTTCGATGCCGATCCCAATCGCCAGCAGCAGGTCGAGGAGCGCCTGGACGTCATTTATTCCCTGGCGCGCAAGCACCGGGTCCAGCCCGCCGAACTGGCCGACCTGCAGCAGCGCCTGTTCGACGAACTGGAGGCGCTGAACGCCGACGACGAAGCGGTCGGACGCCTGGGCGACGAGCTGGCCGCCTACGCCCGGCATTACCAGGAAAAAGCCGACGAACTGAGCCGCCTGCGCCAGGCCGCGGCCGCACCTCTTGCCGCCAGCGTGGAACAGGAGATGCAGCGCCTGGGCATGCCCGGAGGGCGCTTCGCCATCGTCCTGCATCCCGGCGACAGCGCCGAGCCGCAGGCCAACGGACTGGAAAGCGTGGAGTTCCTGGTCAGCGCCAACCCCGGGCAGCCGTTGAAAGGGCTGGCCAAGGTCGCCTCGGGCGGCGAACTGTCGCGGATCAGCCTGGCGATCCAGGTGATCACGGCACAGACCTCGCGCATCCCCACCCTGGTCTTCGACGAAGTCGACGTCGGCATCGGAGGCCCCACCGCCGAAGTGGTCGGACAGTTGCTGCGTCGCCTCGGCGAACGCGGCCAGGTCCTCACCGTGACCCACTTGCCGCAGGTCGCCGCCCAGGGCCACCAGCACCTGTTCGTGCACAAGGAACGCGGCAGCAGCGAAACCCGCACGGCGGTCGCCACCCTGAACAAGGCCCAGCGGATCGAGGAGATCGCCCGCATGCTCGGCGGCGTCGACCTGACCAAGGAATCCCTGGCCCACGCGAAGAAACTGGTCAACCTGGCCGCCCAGAACTGAACGTTCCTTCAATGGAAAATGAAAACGGCGACCCCAGGGTCGCCGTTTTCGCATGGAACCGTTGCGCGACTACTTCTTCTTGCGCACGTAGAGCACCAGATTGTGATCGACCAGCTCGAAGCCGCGCTCGCGGACGATTTCCTTCTGGCGCTTCTCGATTTCCGCATCCATGAACTCGATCACCTCGCCGGTATCGACGCAGACCATGTGGTCGTGGTGGCCGCTATCGGCGAGCTCGAACACGGCATGGCCGCCATCGAAGTTGTGACGCACCACCAGGCCGGCGGCCTCGAACTGGGTCAGCACCCGATAGACGGTTGCCAGGCCCACGTCCTCGCCTGCTTCCATCAGCGCCTTGTACACGTCTTCGGCGCTCATGTGGCGTTGCTCGGCCGAGTCGAGCATCTGCAGGATCTTGACCCGCGGCAGGGTCACTTTAAGGCCGGCTTTTCGAAGTTCGCTATTTTCAACCATGTCTGCTTTCTCAGCGCGGGATGTTTCGCAGTATCCCGGAATACGGGTATGATCGGGCTTTTATTTGCCCAGCCAAGATAGTGGAAGTCGCTCACCGATGCAAAACGCCAAGCTCATGCTGACCTGTCTCGCTTTCGCGGGGCTTGCCGCACTCGCCGGTTGCTCGTTTCCTGGCGTCTATAAAATCGACATCCAGCAAGGCAACGTCGTAACGCAGGACATGATAGACCAGTTGCGTCCCGGAATGACCCGACGCCAAGTGCGGTTTATCATGGGCAACCCACTGATCGTCGATACCTTCCACGCCAATCGTTGGGACTACCTCTACAGCATCCAGCCGGGCGGCGGTCGTCGCCAGCAGGAACGCGTCAGCCTGTTCTTCAACGACAGCGACCAACTGGCCGGCCTGAACGGCGACTTCATGCCCGGCGTCAGCCGCGACGAAGCGATCCTCGGCAAGGAAGGCAGCACCACCGTCACCCAGCCGGCCGACCAGCAGAAACCGGAAGAGCAGAAGGAAGAGCCGCCGAAACCGGGCTCCACCTTGGAACAGCTCCAGCGCGAAGTGGACGAAGCCCAGCCGGTACCGGTTCCGACCCCCGAACCTTTGGACCCCAGCCCGCAATGACGGCTGGCGTTCCACGAAAAAGCCCGGCATTCGCCGGGCTTTTTCATTTCCGCAGGAAACCTCACGGCTAACCGCCTTCGCGCTCGCTCCGGGCCCGTGCGGCACGCTGCTTGCGCACCTCCTTGGGATCGGCGATCAACGGGCGGTAGATCTCCACCCGTTCGCCGGCCTCCAGCACCCGCTCCTCCGGGCGAGCCAGGAGCTTGCCGAAGATACCCAGCGGACAACCTTGCACATCCAGCCCTGGAAACGCCTCGGCGATGCCGGAGAGCAGCACGGCCTCGCGTGCGCTGGTACCTGCCGGCACGCTCAGGCGCAGTAACGCCTGTCGCTCCGGCAGCGCGTAGACCACCTCGACGGCGATCTCAGCCATAGAGTTGCTTGGCGCGCTGGCAGAACGCGTCGACCATGGTGTTGGCGGCCTGGGTGAACAGCGGCCCGAGGGTCGCCTTGACCAGCGGCCCGGCGTAATCGAAGGTCAGGTCGAGAGTGATCTTGCAAGCCTTCTCGCCCAGCGCCTTGAACTGCCAGACGCCATGCAGTTCGGTGAACGGTCCGTTTTCCAGGTTCATCTCGATGGAAGCTCCCGGCACCAGCACGTTGCGGGTGGTGAAGCGCTGGCTGAGGCTACCCTTGGCCACGGTCAGCTCGGCGCGCATCAGGCTTTCGCTCTCCTCCAGGACCTGGCTGGCCGAACACCAGGGCAGGAACTCCGGATAGCGCTTCACGTCGTTCACCAGATCGAACAGCGCACGGGCGGGATAAGGCAACAGCGCCGAACGCTGGATATGGGTGCTCATAGAACTCTCACTTCTGCTGTCGAGCGGGCGACTCCCCAAGCATAGCCGGCGGGACGGCGGCATCCGCCACGGCGGCGCGCTGCGCCCGCCGACCGGGGCCAGGGTTCGGCAGAAAAACGCTCAGCACAGCCTGACGCCACTTGAAGACTTTTCTTACAAAACCTTGGCCAGCGGCCAGGAAAAGAGTGGGCATTGTCCGAAATTCACCTCTATCCCTCAAGCGCGACGCCGCCCCATAGCGGTGAAGCCGGCGACTCCCTATAATGCGCCGCCTATGGCTAAGCAGAAGAAACACCCTTCGGGGACCATCGCGCAGAACAAGAAGGCTCTGCACGACTATTTCATCGAACAACGCTTCGAGGCGGGCGTCGCCCTGGCGGGCTGGGAAGTGAAAAGCCTGCGCGCCGGCAAGGCCCAACTGGTCGACAGCTACGTGCTGCTCAAGGATGGCGAGGCCTGGCTGCTCGGCAGCCACATCACGCCCCTGACCACCGCCAGCACGCACGTGATCGCCGACCCGGTGCGCACGCGCAAGCTGCTGCTGCACAAGCGCGAACTGGGCAAGCTGTTCGGCGCCGTGCAACAGAAGGGCTACGCCTGCGTCGCCCTGTCGATGTACTGGAAGAAGCACCTGGTCAAGTGCGAGATCGCCCTGGCCAAGGGCAAGAAGGACTTCGACAAGCGCCACACCGAGAAGGAGCGCGACTCCGATCGGGAGATCCAACGCGCCATGCGCCACGGCAAGGACGACTGAGCGCCTCCCTGCACGCGCCTCGCTAGTCTTCCTGCACGCTGCGCCGGCGCTGCGAGCGCTTCATCCTGCGCGCCTCTTCCTGGACCTCCGCCAGGACCTCCTGCACATAATGGATGTGCTGGTTGGACACCTCCCGGGCCAGCTCCGCCTGACCGCTGATGATCGCGTCGTATAGGCGCTGGTGCTGCTCCATCAGTTGCGCGCGGGTTTCCGTGCGCTGCGCGTACATCCCGCCGATATTGGTCACCACGTTGCGCCGCAGCAAGTCGAACAGGCCCTTGATGGTGTGCAGCAGCACGGTGTTGTGGCTGGCCTCGGCGATCGCCAGGTGGAAGCGCGCGTCGGCGGCGCCCTCTTCCGCGCTGACCTGGTCGTTGCGCGCATAGCAGGCCTGGAGCGCCTCGAAGGCCTCGGTCAGGCGCTGGTGATCGAGGGAGGTCGCACGCAGCGCCGCGTAGTAGGCACAGGCCCCTTCCAGCGTGTGGCGAAACTCCAGCAGGTCGCGCTGGGCCTCCGGGTTACCCTCCAGCAGGTGCAGCAGCGGATCGCTGAAAGTCGCGCCCAGCGATTCGGTCACATAGTTGCCGCCCCCCTGGCGGCTGACCAGCAGCCCCTTCGCCACCAGTTTCTGGATCGCCTCGCGCAGCGACGGCCGGGAAACCCCGAACTGCTCGGCAAGCACGCGCTCGGCGGGCAGCCGCTCGCCGGACTTCAGCGTGCCCTCCAGGATCATCGCCTCCAGTTGCGCAACGATGTCATCCGACAGACGGCGCTGCCTGACCTGACCAAATTCCATATCCCGACACCCTTACCCGAAGTTTCGTCGCAAAGCCTCTGCCATGCGCCCAGCGCGAAAAAGAGAGGAAGCGTACCGAGCCGCTCCCCGCACCACAAGCGAGCCGCCACGAGCCCCGCACGAGCATCCTTAGACAAAAGTCGTAGACGGGCAAATTGACACGCCGAACGCTCGACTCTTAACCTGAGCGCTCGCTTTTGTAAATTGGTCTTACCAATTATGCGAGCTTTGCCAGGTTCGGCTGCCCAGCGCCCTTGCACACACAGGTCTTGGCGCGTGTCCGATCTGGTCACAGGCAAACCCAACAACAATTAGGGAGCCAACCCCCATGCAAGCCTGGCAACAACTCTATACCCCCCTGGGCAGTCTCGGCCTGTCGGCCGCCGCGGCCGTCATCCCGATCGTGTTCTTCTTCCTCGCCCTGGCGGTATTCCGCCTCAAGGGCCACATCGCCGGCAGCATCACCCTGGCGCTGGCCATCACGGTGGCCATCTTCGCCTTCCACATGCCCGCCGACATGGCCTTCGCCGCCGCCGGCTACGGCTTCCTCTACGGTCTCTGGCCGATCGCCTGGATCATCGTCGCCGCGGTCTTCCTCTACAAACTGACGGTGAAGAGCGGCCAGTTCGAGGTGATCCGCAGCTCGGTGCTGTCGATTACCGGCGACCAGCGCCTGCAGGTACTGCTGATCGGCTTCTCCTTCGGGGCCTTCCTCGAAGGCGCCGCCGGTTTCGGCGCGCCGGTGGCGATCACCGCCGCCCTGCTCGTCGGCCTCGGCTTCAATCCGCTCTACGCCGCCGGCCTGTGCCTGATCGCCAACACTGCGCCGGTGGCCTTCGGCGCACTGGGCATCCCGATCATCGTCGCCGGCCAGGTGACCGGTATCGACGCCTTCAAGATCGGCGCCATGACCGGCCGCCAACTGCCGTTCCTGTCGATCCTGGTACCGTTCTGGCTGGTGTTCATGATGGACGGCTGGCGCGGCATCCGCGAAACCTGGCCGGCCGCCATCGTCGCCGGCGGCAGCTTCGCCATCACTCAGTACCTGACGTCCAACTTCATCGGCCCGGAGTTGCCGGACATCACCTCGGCGCTGGTCAGCCTGGTCTCCCTGACCCTGTTCCTCAAGGTCTGGCAGCCGCAGGGCGCCAGCGAAGCGCTCGCCGCCAGCGGCGGCGCGGCCGTGGCCGGTGGCGGCTACGGCGGGCAACGCAGCGTCGAACCGTCCGCCTACAGCTTCGGCGAGATCCTCAAGGCCTGGTCGCCGTTCCTGGTGCTCACCGTACTGGTGACCATCTGGACCCTGAAACCTTTCAAGGCCCTGTTCGCCCCGGGCGGCGAGCTCTACTGGCTGGTGTTCAACTTCGCCATCCCGCACCTGGACCAACTGGTGGTCAAGGGCGCGCCGATCGCCACCAGCGCCACGCCGATCGCCGCGGTATTCAAGTTCGACCCGATCTCCGCCACCGGCACGGCGATCTTCCTCTCGGCGCTGGTATCGATGTTCATCCTGCGCATCGGAGCGAAAATTGGTATTACCACTTTCAAGGAAGTCCTGGTGGAGCTGAAGTGGCCGATCCTGTCCATCGGCATGGTCCTGGCCTTCGCCTTCGTCACCAACTACTCGGGCATGTCCACCACCCTGGCCCTGGTCCTGGCCGGTACCGGCGCGGCGTTCCCGTTCTTCTCGCCGTTCCTCGGCTGGCTGGGGGTATTCCTGACCGGTTCGGATACGTCCTCCAACGCCCTGTTCAGCTCCCTGCAGTCGACCACCGCGCACCAGATCGGAGTCAGCGACACCCTGCTGGTGGCCGCCAATACCAGCGGCGGCGTGACCGGCAAGATGATCTCCCCGCAATCCATCGCCGTGGCCTGTGCCGCGACCGGGATGGTCGGCAAGGAATCCGACCTGTTCCGCTTCACCCTGAAGCACAGCCTGATCTTCGCCGCGCTGGTCGGACTGATCACCCTGGCCCAGGCATACCTATTCACCGGCATGCTGGTGCACTGACCGCGCCCTGATCGGCCGCGCGTCGGCGATACTGCGCAGGAAATGGCCCGGGGGAGACTCGCCTACGATCGTAGGCCCGGCTCCCTTGGCCATTTCCGCCGTGTCCCGCTCCACTGCGCTCGATGCAAAACCTTTCGACACAACGGAAGAGCCCAATGATCATTTCCGCTTCCACCGACTACCGCGCCGCCGCCCAACGCAAGCTGCCGCCGTTCCTCTTCCACTATATCGACGGCGGCGCCTACGCCGAGTACACCCTGCGCCGCAACGTCGAGGACCTGTCGGCCATCGCCCTGCGTCAGCGGGTGCTGAAGAACATGTCCGAGCTGAGCCTGGAAACCCGCCTCTTCGACGAGACCCTGGCGATGCCGGTGGCGCTCGCCCCGGTCGGTCTCACCGGCATGTACGCCCGCCGCGGTGAAGTCCAGGCGGCGCGCGCGGCGGCGGCGAAGGGCGTGCCCTTCACCCTGTCGACGGTATCGGTGTGCCCGATCGAGGAGGTCGCCCCGGCCATCGACCGGCCGATGTGGTTCCAGCTCTACGTGCTGAAGGACCGCGGCTTCATGCGCAACGCCCTGGAGCGGGCCAAGGCCGCCGGCGTCACCACCCTGGTGTTCACCGTCGACATGCCGGTCCCCGGCGCCCGCTACCGCGACGCCCATTCCGGCATGAGCGGCCCCTACGCCGCGCCGCGCCGCATCCTGCAAGCCATGACCCACCCGGCCTGGGCCTGGGACGTCGGCCTGCTGGGCAAGCCCCACGACCTCGGCAACATCTCCGCCTACCGCGGCAACCCGACCGGACTGGAGGACTACATCGGCTGGCTGGGCGCCAACTTCGACCCGTCGATTTCCTGGAAGGACCTGGAGTGGATCCGCGAGTTCTGGGACGGCCCGATGGTGATCAAGGGCATCCTCGACCCCGAGGATGCCAGGGATGCGGTGAAGTTCGGCGCCGACGGCATCGTCGTCTCCAACCACGGCGGCCGCCAGCTCGATGGCGTGCTGTCCAGCGCCCGCGCGCTGCCGGCGATCGCCGACGCGGTGAAGGGCGAACTGGCGATCCTTGCCGACTCCGGCATCCGCACCGGTCTCGACGTGGTGCGGATGATCGCCCTCGGCGCCGACAGCGTGCTGCTCGGCCGCGCCTTCGTCTACGCCCTGGCCGCCGCCGGCGAGGCCGGGGTGCGCAACCTGCTCGAACTGATCGAAAAGGAAATGCGCGTGGCCATGGTCCTCACCGGGGCCAAGTCGATCGGCGAGATCAGCGCCGACTCGCTGGTCCGCGAACTGGGCGCCTGAGACGCCCGCCAGAAAAGCCTGAAAACGCCCGGGGCGTGACCGTCGTCCCAGGGCCGAGGAAAGCCGATGAGCCTGCCGATTCCCTTTCTCGAGACCGTCGAGCGGCTGATACCGCGCGAACGCCGCTTCGACGACCCGCTGTCGACCCTGGCCTTCGGCACCGACGCCAGTTTCTACCGGTTGATTCCCAAGCTGGTGCTGCGCGTCGAAAGCGAGGACGAGGTCGCCGCGATCCTATCCGCCGCCTACCGCGAGCAGGTCCCGGTGACCTTCCGCGCCGCCGGCACCAGCCTCTCCGGCCAGGCCATCAGCGACTCGGTGCTGCTCGTCCTCGGCGACAACTGGAACGGCCGGGAAATCCGCGCCGACGGCGCGCAGATCCGCCTGCAGCCGGGTGTCATCGGCGCCCAGGCGAACGCCTGGCTGGCGCCGTTCGGCCGCAAGATCGGTCCCGACCCGGCCTCGATCAACGCCTGCAAGATCGGCGGCATCGTCGCCAACAACGCCAGCGGCATGTGCTGCGGCACCGCGCAGAACAGCTACCACACCCTTGCCGGCCTGCGCCTGCTGCTGGCCGACGGCACCCGCCTGGACAGCGAGGACCCGGCCAGCGTCGCGGCCTTCCGCGCCAGCCACGGCGAGCTGCTGGAACGGCTCGCCGAACTCGGCCGCGAGACCCGCGCCAACGCCGAACTGGCCGCGAAGATCCGCCACAAGTACCGGCTGAAGAACACCACCGGCCTGTCGCTGAACGCGCTGGTCGACTACGACGAGCCGCTGGACATCCTCACCCACCTGATGGTCGGCTCCGAGGGCACCCTCGGCTTCATCAGCGCGGTGACCTACGACACCGTCCCGGAACACCCGCACAAGGCCTCGGCGCTGCTGGTTTTCCCCACGGTGGAAACCTGCTGCACGGCGGTCGCGGTGCTCAAGCGCCAGCCGGTCTCGGCGGTGGAACTGCTCGATCGGCGCAGCCTGCGCTCGGTGGAGAACATGCAGGGCATGCCGGAATGGGTGAAGAGCCTTTCCGCCGGTGCCTGCGCCCTGCTCATCGAGTCCCGCGCGGCGAGCCGCACGCTGCTGCACGAACAGCTCGGGCGGATCATGGCCTCCATCGCCGAATATCCGCTGGAGAAGCAGGTCGACTTCAGCGAAGACCCGGCGGTCTACAACCAGCTCTGGCGCATCCGCAAGGACACCTTCCCGGCTGTCGGCGCGGTGCGCGAGACCGGCACCACGGTGATCATCGAGGACGTCACCTTCCCCGTCGAACGACTGGCCGAGGGAGTCAACCGCCTGATCGAGCTGTTCGACAAGCACCGCTACGATGAGGCGATCCTCTTCGGCCACGCGCTGGAGGGCAACCTGCACTTCGTCTTCACCCAGGGCTTCGACTCGCCCGAGCAGATCGCCCGCTACTCGGCGTTCATGGACGACGTGGCGCACCTGGTGGCGGTGGAGTACGGCGGCTCGCTGAAGGCCGAGCATGGCACCGGGCGCAACATGGCGCCGTTCGTCGAACTGGAGTGGGGCGAGGACGCCTATCGCTTGATGTGGCAGCTCAAGCGCCTGCTCGACCCGCGCGGCATCCTCAACCCGGGTGTGGTCCTCAGCGACGACCCGCAGAGCCACCTGAAGAACCTCAAGCCGCTGCCGGCCGCCGACGAGATCGTCGACAAGTGCATCGAGTGCGGTTTCTGCGAACCGGTCTGCCCGTCGCGCGGACTGACCCTCACGCCACGCCAGCGCATCGTCCTGTGGCGCGACATCCAGGCGAAGAAGCGCGCCGGCGTCGACACCACGGCGCTGGAGCGCGACTACCGCTACCAGGGCATCGACACCTGCGCCGCCACCGGCCTATGCGCCCAGCGCTGTCCTGTGAACATCAACACCGGCGAGCTGATCCGCAAGCTGCGCGGCGCCGACGCCCGGCACGCCGAAGGCGCCACCTGGCTGGCGCGCAACTTTGCCGGCGCCATGCGTGCTGCGCGCTTCGCCCTGCTCGCTGCCGACGGCGCCCGGCGTCTGCTTGGCGCGCCCCTGCTGGCCAGGGCCAGCCGCGGCCTCAGCCAGGCCAGCGGCGGCCGCGTGCCGCAATGGACGCCGGCGCTGCCGCAGCCGGTACGCTTGGCGCCGCCACCCGCCCCGCTCGACGACGAGCGGCCACGGGTGGTCTATCTCGCCGCCTGCGTCTCGCGCGCCATGGGCCCGGCCTTCGGCGACGAAGAGCGCGAGCCGCTGCTGGACAAGACCCGCCGTCTGCTGGAAAAGGCCGGCTACCAGGTGGTATTCCCGGATAACCTGGACAACCTCTGCTGCGGCCAGCCGTTCGCGTCCAAGGGGTATGCGAAGCAGGCCGACGACAAGCGCGACGAGCTGCTCGCCGCCCTGCTCCAGGCCAGCCGCGGCGGCCTCGACCCGATCTACTGCGACACCAGCCCCTGCACCCTGCGCCTGATCCAGGGTCTGGACGATCCGCGGCTGCAGATCCACGACCCGGTGAAATTCATCCGCAGTCACCTGCTCGATCGCCTGGAGTTCATCCCGCAGGACAAACCGGTAGCGGTGCACGTCACCTGCAGCACCCAGCACCTCGGCGAGAGCCAGGCGCTGATCGACCTGGTCGGCCGCTGCACCCGCGAGGTGGTGATCCCGGAAGGCATCCACTGCTGCGGCTTCGCCGGCGACAAGGGCTTCACCACGCCGGAACTGAACGCTCACTCCCTGCGCAGCCTGAAGGACGCCGTGCAGTTCTGCGAGGAAGGCGTGTCCACCAGCCGTACCTGCGAGATCGGCCTCAGCGAGCACGGCGGGATCGACTACCGCGGGGTGGTCTACCTGGTGGACCGGGTGACGCAGGCGAAGGGCGCGCCTCGGTAGGGCGAATAACCGCCTCGCGGTTATCCGCCGGGCCATGCTCCGCAGAAGCGGCGAATAGCGCCGCTGGCGCTATTCGCCCTACGTCAGGCGAAATGGGTGCTCCGGCGTCGTCGGCCCGCGCCGGGGCGGGCAAAAAATCCGTCGTTAAGCACCTCTTAAGTCAGCCGCGCCTATCGTGCCTTCCACCGCGAGGACATCCCTCGCCGAAACGGAAGCAGGAGGCCTTCATGGCAATTCAACCGTTGCGACTCGATCCGATCACCGTGCTCGGCAAGCAACTGGTCATCGAGCTGTTCGACTGCGTCGACCAGCGCTTCGACGATATCCAGTGGATCGAGGAAAGCATGCTCGAGGCCGCCCGCCAGGCCAACGCCACCATCATCACCTCGGCGTTCCACAAGTTCAGCCCGATCGGCATCTCCGGCGTGGTGGTGATCGCCGAATCGCACCTGGCGATCCATACCTGGCCGGAGTACGGCTATGCCGCGGTCGACGTGTTCACCTGCGGCGACGTGCTCGATGGCGCCCAGGCCGTGCGCGTGCTCAGCGAACGCCTGGGCAGCCGTCGGCACCTGATCTCGAGCATGGACCGCGGCCTCGGCGGCCATCGCCTGGGGCTGCTCAGCCGCAGCCTGGCCGGCAATGGCCCGGTCGACGAAGACAGCCCGACCCTGCGCTGGGCGCTGGGCCAGGGCACGGGGGTGGCCTGATGGATACGCCGATCGAACGCGCCCCGCTGGCTCCCGACCTGAGCCAGGCCCGTTACGCCGTCGACCTCACCGGCCTGGTGCCGGCGGAGGTCGCCGCCGGGCTGCCGCCGCTGCCGCCGAACCACTTCTATTTCTATCCGCCGGACCCGCTGCTGGAAGGCGACGGCGCGATCACCGCGATCGAGGACAGCGACCCCTTCGACCAGTACGTCTACCGCCTGCGCCGGGTGCTCTACCAGGGCCGCACGCGCTGGCAGAACGTGCTGATCGCCGACACCTACAACTACGACCGCGTGTTGATGCTCGACGGCGCGATCCAGAGCGCCGAGAGCGACGAGTCGCTGTACCACGAATTGCTGGTGCAGCCGGCCATGCTCGCCCACGACGAGCCGCGCGACGTACTGATCATCGGCGGCGGCGAAGGCGCCACCCTGCGCGAGGTGCTGTCCCATGCCAGCGTGCGGCGGGCGGTGATGGTCGATCTCGACCGGGAGCTGGTGGAACTGTGTCGCGAACACCTGTTCCAGTGGCACCAGGGCGCCTTCGACGACCCACGCTGCGAACTGCTCGCCGAGGACGGCCGGGCCTATCTCGAGCGCGACCCGTCGCTCTATGACGTGGTCATCATCGACGTCGTCGACATGCTCGACAACGGCCCGGCCCAGGCTCTCTATACCCGCCAGTTCTACGAGCTGCTGCATTCGCGCCTGCGACCGGGCGGGGTGGTCGCGGTGCAGGGGCTGGAGTTCTCCCACAGCGACGACAAGCCCCACGCGGCCCTCGCCCGTACCCTGCGCAGTGTCTTCTCCCAGGTCCACAGCTACCGCGCCACGGTGCCCTCGTTCCTCTCCTCCTGGGGCTTCCTGCTGGCTTCCGACTGGCTCGACGCGAACCACTGGCAGGCCGAGGACATCGACCGACGCATCGAACGCAAGCTCGGCCCGCTGTGGCTCGACCACCTCGACGGCGACTACCTCAAGGCCTGCTTCGTGATGGACCGGGAAACCCGCTTCCTGCTCGCCCAGCCGGGACCGGTACTGGAAGACGGCGTACCCTTCGTCGCACCGCCGGATATCGAGGAGATCGAGTTCGGCCCGGCACAATTGCCGGCCCTGGCGAGGACCTGAAGATGTCCGCCGCTCCCCTGGCCAGCGTACCGCTGGCCGTCACCGGCGCGCCCTGCCTGCTGCACCGGGTACGCTTCCGCTCCGCCGCGGACGGCGGCGGCCTGCCGCTGCTGGCCACCCTGCGCGATCCGCAGCCGGCGCTGGCCGTCCTGGCGCAACGCATCGAGCTGAGCGAAGACGCGGAACTGCCGGAGACCGCCGTCGACGACGAGCTGCTGGTGATCTTCGCCAACGCCGGGCTACAGACCGGGCACGCCTGGCGCCAGCGCCTGGAAGCCTGGATGGCCGCCGGCGAGGACGAGCGCCAGCCGACCCTGGAAGCACCCTCGTTCGGCGAGCGAGTGCTGTGGCGCCCCGGCCGCGCGCTGGTCATCGGCAATCCCGAACGCTGCCGGGAGCTGCTCGAAGGCCTGGCCGTCTTCGCCTGGCACGAAGGTCACCTGCGGCGCCTGGAAGACGACACCGCGGCGGCCTGGGAGCCGGCCCAGGCCGATGTCGAACTGACCCAGCTACCGCGCCGTGCCGCCCTGCGGCGCCAGGAACATGTGAACCGGCAGGTACGACGCACTACACTCTGGCGCATGGCCTACGCCCGCCTGGAGTCGCACCTGGAGAAGCCGCCGCTGCAACTGAACGGCGCGGTGCGCCGGCTCTACAACGAACTGGCCATGCAGGCCGAAGTGCACGATCGCCTGGCGACCCTGGACGACCGCATCGAAGTGCTGCAGGACCTCTACGAACTGGCCGCCGACCGCCTCGGTGAATACCGTTACTTCCGGGGCGAACTGCGGGTCGAATGGCTGATCGTCGCCATCCTCCTGCTGGAGGCCGGCCTGAGCCTGTGGGAATTGTGGAATCACTGAAACGAGGCTGCCATGAGAATACTGCTGGCCGAGGACGACCTGCTGCTCGGCGACGGCATCCGCGCCGGGCTGCGCCTGGAAGGCGATACCGTGGAATGGGTGACCGACGGCGTGGCCGCGGAGAACGCGCTGGTCACCGACGAGTTCGACCTGCTGGTGCTCGACATCGGCCTGCCGCGCCGCAGCGGCCTGGACATCCTGCGCAACCTGCGTCACCAAGGCCTGCTCACCCCGGTGCTGCTGCTCACCGCGCGGGACAAGGTGGCCGACCGGGTCGCCGGGCTCGACAGCGGTGCCGACGACTACCTGACCAAGCCCTTCGATCTCGACGAACTGCAGGCACGGGTGCGCGCCCTGACCCGCCGCACCACCGGTCGCGCCCTGCCGCAACTGGTGCACGGCGAGCTGCGCCTGGACCCGGCGACCCACCAGGTGACCCTGTCCGGCCAGGCGGTGGAACTGGCGCCGCGCGAATACGCGCTGCTGCGCCTGCTGCTGGAGAACAGCGGCAAGGTGCTCTCGCGCAACCAACTGGAGCAGAGCCTCTACGGCTGGAGCGGCGACGTCGAGAGCAACGCCATCGAGGTCCATGTCCATCACCTGCGGCGCAAGCTCGGCAACCAGTTGATCCGCACCGTCCGCGGCATCGGCTACGGCATCGACCAGCCGGCGCCCTGAAAACCGCCTACCGGAGTCCTCCGATGCCGCGTACCGCCGTCCCCTCCGTCCGCCGGCGCCTGCTGATCAACCTGCTGGTCGGCTTCGTGCTGTGCTGGCTGAGCGTGGCGGCGCTGACCTACCACCTCTCGCTGAAGCAGGTGAACCGCCTGTTCGACGACGACATGGTGGACTTCGGCGAAGCCGCCCTGCGCCTGCTCGACCTTGCCACCGAAGACCAGGCCAGCGAGGACGGCTCGATCACCGAGATCATCGAACGCAGCCGCGAGGCGATCCAGGGCCTGCCCCTGCTGCGCCGCGAAAGCGCCCTCGGCTACGCCCTGTGGCGCGACGGCCAGCCGCTGCTGTCGAGCCTCAACCTGCCGCCGGAGATCACGGCCCAGGGCCCCGGCTTCAGCACCGTGGAAGCCCAGGGCACCCACTGGCGGGTGCTCCAGCTGAATATCGACGGCTTCCAGATCTGGATCAGCGAAAACCTGATCTACCGCCAGCACACCATGAACCTGCTGCTGTTCTACTCGCTGTTCCCGCTGCTGCTGGCGCTGCCGTTGCTCGGCGGCCTGGTCTGGTTCGGCGTTGCCCGCGGCCTGGCGCCGCTACGCGAAGTGCAGGCCGAGGTCCAGCAGCGCTCCGCGCGACACCTGCAGCCGATCGCGGTGGAGGCGGTGCCGCTGGAGATCCGCGGCCTCATCGACGAACTCAACCTCCTGCTGGAGCGCCTGCGCACCGCCCTCGAGGCCGAACGCCGACTGACCAGCGACGCCGCCCATGAGATCCGCACGCCGCTGGCCAGCCTGCGCACCCATGCCCAGGTCGCGCTGCGTTCGGAAGACCCCAAGGCCCACGCCCGCGGCCTGCTGCAAGTCAGTCGCAGCGTCGAGCGGATCAGCACCTTGATGGAGCAGATCCTGCTTCTCGCCCGCCTCGACGGCGACGCCCTGCTGGAGCAATTCCACCCGGTCAACCTCGCCACCCTGGCCGAAGACGTACTCTCCGAACTGGCGCGCCAGGCCATCGACAAGGACATCGAGCTGTCGTTGCACCAGGAGACCGTGCACGTGATGGGCATCGACCTGTGGCTGAAGGCGATGGTCGGCAACCTGGTGGGCAACGCCCTGCGCTACACACCGGCTGGGGGCCAGGTCGAGATCCGCGTCGAGAATCGCGCCCAGCACGCCGTGCTGCGGGTGCGCGACAACGGCCCCGGGGTCGCCCTGGAAGAGCAGCAGGCGATCTTCACCCGCTTCTACCGCAGCCCCGCCACCAGCAGCGGCGAGGGCAGCGGCCTGGGCCTGCCGATCGTCAAGCGCATCGTCGAACTGCACTTCGGCAGTATCGGCCTGGGCAAGGGACTGGAGGGCAAAGGGCTGGAAGTACAGGTGTTCCTGCCGAAGACCCAGCCGGACGCGACGCGGCCGCCGGCCAGAGGTCCGGACAGCGGGCGGTCACATATCTGATAGCCTGCGCATTGGCCGGGAAAGGGATAGGCTAGCGGCTTCGCAACCTCCCAGGAGACCCGGATGAATATCGGTGAAGCGGCGAAGAAAAGCGGACTGACGCCGAAGATGATCCGTTACTACGAGTCCATCGAGTTGCTCCGCCCGGCCGGACGCAGCGCCAGCGGCTACCGCCACTACAACGAGAACGACCTGCATACCCTGGCGTTCATCCGCCGTTCGCGGGACCTCGGTTTCTCCCTCGACGAAGTCGGCAAGCTGCTCACCCTCTGGCAGGATCGCCAGCGCGCCAGTGCCGACGTCAAGGCCCTGGCGGCGCAGCACGTGCGCGAGCTGAACCGCAAGATCGAGGAACTCAGCACCCTGCGCGACACCCTGCAGGACCTGGTCGAGCACTGCCAGGGCGACCACCGCCCCGACTGCCCGATCCTCAAGGATCTGGCGTCTGGCTGCTGCCACTGATATCCAGCAGCGGCCAGCGCGCCGTCCAGTTCTTCTCCCGCAGGCGCCGCCGGTAGACCTCCGGCTTGCCGGCGAAATGCGCGGTGGGCCGCACCTTCAGCGCCAGCAGGTCGTCGACGCCCAGCGGCGCCAGTAGCTCCAGGCGTTCGCCGACGAGTCGCAGCGCCACCGCCGTGCACGTTTCCGCCCAGTGGCACAGCGCATCGGCGCAATCCCGGTAGGGCCGGTCGCCGTTGCGCAGGTGCATGCGCGCCTGGTTCTTCACCGACCAGGGCGCCTCGCAGCGACGGCGCAACGCGGCCTCGAAGTCGGCGTCGGCCTGCGGGTCGAGGGCCCGCGGGGCGAAATGAAGTACGTCGATGTCCGCCAGCGGCGTGGCTTCGCCGTAGCCATGCAGATGGTCCCATACCGCGTTGCGCACGAAGCCGGCGCCGATCCAGGCGCCCTCCGGGCCGACCTCGCGCAGCACGCGGAGCAGATGCAGGCGCGAGGAATCGGCGGCGATCAGCGCGAGGATGTCTTCCGCCGTTTTCATCCCAACCGCCGCACCGGCCAGGCGAAGCGTCGCAGCAGGCTGGCCGGCAACAGGGTGATGGCCAGCCCGACGAACACCAGCGCGCAGGCCAGCAGGCTGTCCAGGTCGAGGCGTTCGCCGAGCAGCAGCCAGCCGGCGAGCATGCCCGACACCGGCACCGCCAGGGCGAACGGCGTCACCAGGCTGGCCGGGTAGTGGCGCAGGAGGAAACTCCAGATGGCGAAGCCCACCGTGGTCGCGCCGAAGGCGATGTAGAGCAGCGCGCCGAAGCCGCCCCAGCTCATGTTCAGCACGGCGCGCTCGATGGCGTGCGGACCTTCGAATACATAGGAAAGCGCCAGCAGCGGCAACGGCGGGATCAGGCTGACCCAGCAGATCAGGCGCAGCATGTCGGTGGCCCCGGAACGCTTGGTGGCGATGTTGGCGAAGGACCAGGCCAGCGCCGCGGCGACCACCAGCAGGAATGCCAGCAGGCTGTCTCCCAGCGGCCGCTCCAGGCCGATCAGGACCAGCCCCGCCGCCGCCAGCAGGAGGCCGAACAACCCGCGCGGCGACGGCCGCTCGCCCAGCCACAGGGCGGCGATGAGGATGGTGAAGAATACCTGGCTCTGCAGCACCAGCGACGACAGCCCGGCCGGCATGCCCTGGGCCATGCCGACGAACAGCAGGCCGAACTTGACCACTCCGAGGAGCACGCCGATCAGCAGGATGCATCCGAACGGCGCCGGCATCGGCCCGCGCAGGACCAGCAGCGGCAGCGCCGCCAGGGCGAAGCGCAGGGCGCAGAACAGCAGCGGCGGGAAGTCGCCGAGGCCGACCTTGATCACGACGAAGTTCAGACCCCAGATCAGGGTCACCAGCAGGGCGAGCAGGACATGTGCAACAGGCATGGCGGCCTCCGGAAAACTTCAGGCCACGCTAGCAGTTGCGTGCGCAAGGGTCGCGATACAGTTGGCGGGAAAAAACATCCGCCAGCCGCTCACTGCAACCAGGGCGGCGGCGGTTCCTCGCGCTCGCCACGCGGCGCGTCGTCGGCCTGGCGCAGCGCCTGGCGACGCGCCTCCTCGCGCTGCGCGGCCTCGATCTCGCGGAGCACCGCGCGCACGTCGGCGGCCTCTTCGGCTTCGACGAAGGTGCCGCTGAGCGGGGTTTCCGCTGTCAGCTCGCCGGCTTCGTAGAGCGCCCACATTTCCTTGGCATAGCGGGTCTGCCTGAGTTCCGGGGCGAAGCGGCCGAAGTAGGCGGCCATGTTGCCGACGTCGCGTTCGAGCATGCTGAACGCATGGTTGTTGCCGGCCGCGTCGACCGCCTGCGGCAAGTCGATGATCACCGGGCCATCCGGACCGAGCAGGACGTTGAACTCGGAGAGGTCGCCGTGCACCAGGCCGGCGCAGAGCATGGCGACGATCTGGCGGATCAGGAAAGCGTGGTGGCGCCGTGCCTCGTCGGGCTCCAGCGTCACGTCGTTGAGACGCGGCGCAGCATCGCCGTCGGCGTCCGCCACCAGTTCCATCAGCAACACGCCATCGAGGAAATCATAGGGCTTCGGCACCCGCACACCAGCCCCGGCGAGACGGAACAGGGCCGCCACTTCGGCATTCTGCCAGGCTTCCTCCTGTTCGCGGCGGCCATACTTCGAGCCCTTGGCCATGGCCCGCGCCTGGCGGCTGTTGCGGACCTTGCGGCCCTCCTGGTACTCGGCGGCCTGGCGGAAGCTGCGCTTGTTGGCCTCCTTGTAGACCTTGGCGCAACGCAGGCTGTCGCCGCAACGCACCACATAGACCGAGGCTTCCTTGCCGCTCATCAGCGGGCGCACGACCTCGTCGATCAGACCGTCTTCGATCAACGGTTCCAGGCGTCTGGGTGTCTTCATCGGTGCTACGCGGTTCCTCGGGGCCAATGTGGAAGGCAAAGGGTCTGACGTTATACGGCAAACGCCGTGCCGAGCACAGCCGGACGCGCCGGCTTTCCGCCGGACTGCGCACCGATCGGCGTACTAGGCTGGTGGCGCGGTGAGTTCGATGCTTTCCGCCACCGCCTGTTCCAGCCGCTGCATCTCCACGTCCAGCGCCTCGGCGCTGTCGGCGTAGCGCTGGGCAACCTCGGCGAAAGCGTCGGCCACGGCGACGAAGGCCTCCACCAGCCGTGGGTCGAATTCACTGTCGGCGCCGGCCTGGATCAACAGCACCGCCTCGGCGTGTGCCAGCGGCGGCCGGTAGGCGTGCCGGCTGGTCAGTTCATCGTAGCGGTCGGCCAGAGCGACGATCCGCGCCGCCAGGGGAATCCGCTCGCCCGCCAGGCCCTCCGGAAAGCCCCGGCCATCCCAGCGTTCGTGATGGCTGTAGGCGATCTGCCGGGCGAAGCGGAGGAACCCGGAAGGCTGGCCGAGCCGCCGCTCGGCGCTGGCCAGGGCGTCGCGTCCGGCGCGGGTATGGCCCTGTAGCAGGGCGGTGTCGGCGGCGTCCAGTTGCCCGGGGTTGAGCAGGACCCGGTCGGGCACCGCGACCTTGCCGATGTCATGCAACAGCGCCGACTTGCTCAGCAGGTCGACAGCCTCCGGAGTCAGCTCGTCGGCGAACGCCCGCTGCGCCGCCAGGTGCTCGGCGAGCAGCCTGACATAGCGCTCGATACGCGGAAGATGGCGGCTGCGCGGGTTGTCGCGAAGATCGCCAAGGGTCGCCAGGGCTTCGATGACGGCGTCCTGCAACTGTTGCAGTTGGCGCGTGCGACGGCGCACTTCGAGTTCCAGGTATTCGCTCTTGTCGCGCAGGAAATCGGCATTGGCCTTCAGTTGCAGGTGGGTGCGCACCCGCGCCAGGACGATCGGCGGGCTCACCGGCTTGCCCAGGTAATCCACCGCGCCCAGGGCCAGGCCCTGTTGCTCGTCGTCGCGATCGGCGCGGGCAGTGAGGAACATCAACGGGATGTCGCGGGTCAGCGGATCGGCCTTGAGCCGTCGGCAGACCTCGTAGCCGTCCATGCCCGGCATGTTCACGTCGAGCAGGATCAGGTCCGGGCGCGGCTCTTCGACGGCCGCCCGCAGCCCGGCCGGGCCGCTGCCGGCGGTGCGCACGCGGTACTGCTCCTCGAGCAGCTCGCGCATCAGCAGCAGGTTGTCCGGGGTGTCGTCCACCACCAGCACGAGTTCCTGCTCGGGCCTGTCCAGCATGCTCTCCATCGCCCCTCCGCCCTTCGCTACGGGGCCGCCTCGCGGCGACCGTCACTCCGTATTGAAGACGCTGGAGACGACTTCTGCACGCCCGGTCAGGCGCCCGGGGCGACCGTTCAGGGCGTCAGGCGGAAACGCAGTGGCGAATCCTCGGCCTCGGCGCCGTTCTCGCTCTCGCCGAAGGCCCGGCGCTCGATGGGGTCCTGGCCGAAATACTCCTTGATCGGCGACTCGATGGCCTTGCCGCCGGGGCTCACGTGACTGGCGCAACCGCCAAGGAATACCAGGACCACACCGATGACCAGCGCTTTCATCTTCGTACCCCCGTCAGCCCGGCCCATCCGGGCGCTGCGCCGCAGCATGGCGCAGCCCGCCTTAGGGATCGCTTAAGGCATTCAGGCGGCGGCGCGGCTGGCGCGCCACTGGGGCAGGCCGATGAGCACCACGGCGCTGATGATCACCAGCATCGCCAGCCCCTCGATACCGCCGATCCGCTCGCCGGCGAACAGGGTGCCGAGCAACACCGCCACCGCCGGATTGACGTAGGCATAGCTGGTGGCCGCCGCCGGCCGCACGTTGCGCAGCAGGTACTGGTAGGCGCTGAAGGCGATGATCGAGCCGAACAGGATCAGGTACACCAGCGCCAGCCAGCCGCTGGTGCTCGGCCAATGCTCCAGGCGCTCACCGCTGGCCAGACTGCCGACCAGCAGCACCGCGCCGCCGACCAGCATTTCCACGGCGCTGGCCATCGGTCCGGCCGGCAGCGACAGGCGCCGGCTCCACACCGAGCCGAAGGCCCAGGACGCGGCGGCGAACAGGATCAAGCCGGCGCCGGCAGGGCTGGCCTGGAGGTTCGAACCGAGGTTGAGCAGGACGATGCCGAACAGCCCGAGCACGATGCCGCCCCATTCCAGGGTGGTGTTGCGCTGGCCGAACAACTGGCTGAACAGCAGGGTGAACAGCGGCACCGTAGCCACCGCGAGGGCCGCCACCCCGGAAGACACGCCCCAGTGCTCGGCCACCGTCACCCCGCCGTTGCCGCAACTGAGCAGGAGGATTCCGACGATCCCCGCGCCGCGCCACTCGCGCCAGGTCGGCAACGGCGCGCCGCGCCAGCGCAACCAGGCGAACATCAGGCCGCCGGCGATGACGAAGCGCACCCCGGCCATCAGCATCGGTGGCCAGGACTCGACGCCGAAGCGGATCGCCAGGTAAGTGGATCCCCAGATGAAGTACAGGGCGAAGAACGCACCGAAAAGCAACAGCGGAATGCGACGGGCAGGCATGGAAAGCACTCGACAGGGCAGGCGGGAGAAAGACTTCATTTTATGAGGTCGCCACCCGCCGGTTAAGGCACAGCCGCTGGTTATCGGGACGTAACACTTTTCTTTCCATGGAAATCGGCCATGCTTTCCGTCGATTCGACAACCGGGACCCATCATGGACAAATACGACCGTGCGCTCCTCGCCGCCCTGATCGACAACGGCCGCCTGACCTTCGCCGAACTGGCCCGGCGCATCAACCTGTCGCCCCCGGCGGTGGCCGACCGGGTGGCCAAGCTGGAGGCCGAAGGGGTGATTACCGGCTACCACGCCTCGGTGAACCTGGCCAAGCTCGGCCTGCCCATCGAGTGCGTGATCGAACTGCGGATCACCGAGAAGGATTGCCAGTCGGTGCTCGACGAACTGGCCCGGATCCCCCAACTGACCCTCTGCCACCGGATCACCGGCGACGCCTGCGTGCTGATGAAGGCCGCTGTGGCTTCGATGCCGGAGCTGCAGGACCTGATCGACCGGCTGATGAAGTTCGGCATCAGCAAGACCTCGATGATCCTCTCCACCCCCTTCGCCGACCGCCAGCCGGCAAGCCTGCGGGGGCAGGACGGCAATGGCGGATGTGCGGCGTGAGCCCTTCGCCGGGGTTATCCGGCAGGCGTCGGGATCCGTACCTCATCGCCGCCACGAACCCAAAGCGTAGGGCGCATAACGCCAACGGCGTTATCCGCCGCAGCGGCACTCCCGGCCGATAGCGGAGCCGCCCTCACCCCAACTCTCTCCCTGAAGAGAGAGGGGATTCTCCGTACAAGCGTCGAATTCGCTGTCTCCAACGCCGCCGACGAACCCGAACCGTAGGGCGCCGGCAAAAAAAAGGCGGTCCCGTTCGCACGGCACCGCCCAAGTCACGGAGTTGCTTACATCGTCGAGCGACAAGGCCGCTCGCCCTATTGGATTACCGCTCGATGATCGCGGTCACACCCTGCCCACCGGCGGCGCAGATGGAAATCAGCCCGCGTCCCTGCTCCGCCACCGAGAGCAGCTTGGCCAGGTTGGCGACGATCCGTCCTCCCGTGGCGGCGAACGGGTGGCCGGCGGCCAGCGAGCTGCCCTTGACGTTGAGCTTGCTGCGGTCGATGGAGCCCAGCGGCTGGTCGAGGCCGAGACGGGTCTTGCAGTACTCGGGGTCTTCCCAGGCCTTCAGGGTGCAGAGCACCTGGGCGGCGAAGGCCTCGTGGATCTCGTAGTAGTCGAAGTCCTGCAGGCTCAGGCCGTTGCGTGCCAGCAGCCGCGGCACCGCGTAGACCGGCGCCATCAGCAGGCCCTCCTGGCGATCGACGAAGTTCACCGCCGCCGCCTCGCCGTCCTTGAAGTAGGCCAGGATCGGCAGGCCGCGCGCCTTCGCCCACTCCTCGCTGGCCAGCAGTACCACCGAGGCGCCGTCGGTCAGCGGCGTCGAGTTGGCCGCCGTGAGGGTGCCGCGCGAGCCGCGCTCGAACACCGGCTTGAGGGTGCCGATCTTCTCCAGGTCGATGTCCGGGCGCAGGTTCTGGTCGCGGGTCAGGCCGCGGAACGGCGTCATCAGGTCGTTCTGCCAGCCCTCCTCATAGGCCGCGGCCAGCTTGTGGTGGCTCTCGAAGGCCAGCCTGTCCTGCTCGTCGCGGGGAATCTGCCAGGTCTGCGCCATCAGTTCGCAGGACTCCCCCATCGACAGCCCGGTGCGCGGCTCGCCGTTGCGCGGGATGGCCGGGACCACGTGGCGCGGGCGGATCTTCAACAGGCTCTTGAGCTTGTCCAGGTTGCTCTTGCCACGGTTGGCCTCGAGGAGAATCTTGCGCAGACCCTCGTTGACCCCGATCGGCGCGTCGGAAGTGGTGTCGACGCCGCCGGCGATGCCGCTGTCGATCTGCCCGAGGGCGATCTTGTTGGCCACCAGGATCGCCGCCTCCAGGCCGGTACCGCAGGCCTGCTGGATATCGTAGGCCGGGGTTTCCGGGGCCAGGCGCGAACCGAGCACGCATTCGCGGGTCAGGTTGAAGTCGCGCGAATGCTTCAGCACGGCGCCGGCCACTACCTCGCCAAGGCGCTCGCCATGCAGGTTGTAGCGCTCCACCAGGCCTTCCAGGGCGGAAGTGAGCATCTCCTGGTTGCTCGCCGTGGCGTACACGGTGTTCGAGCGGGCGAAGGGAATACGGTTGCCGCCGACAATGGCGACCCGGCGCAGCTGGGTCATGGAAGAACTCCTTGCTGGAATCGTTTACGCCGAGCCGAGGCTCGACCCGTTAACTGAGCGGTCAGTGGCGCACAGGCTAACCTTAGCCGGTCGCGTCGCATTGGCCGCCCTGCCGTTATCCCGGTCAGCGCGGTCAATTGCGGCGAACAGGTGGCTGCGTAGAGTTGTCCACACTGTTACCCGCGTTCCCTCGGCATCGTTGGCCGGCGGAATCCACCTTCAGCCTTGGAGCCTTTCCACCGGGAGCCCGTTCCATGACCGATCGTTACATCGCCTTCGCCAACTCCCCCGTCGGCCGCCGCCTGGTTGGCGCCGTCGGCCTTCCCTCCCCGCTGCGCCTGGAGCGCTGGCAGGCCGGCCGGGTGCGGCCGGTGGACGGCCCGCTGGTGATCGGCGGGAGCGGCGCGCTGGCCGAGGCCGTGCTGCCCTTCGCCGGCAAGCTGACCGATGCGGTGTTCGCCGCCGTCGAGGGACAGTTCGAGCTGCCGCGCTGGACCGCCGAACACAGCCCGCGGGCCAAGGCGGTGCTGTTCGATGCCAGCGGCCTGACCCGCTTCGAGCAGTTGGTGGCGCTGCGCGACTTCTTCCAGCCGGTGCTCAAGGGCCTCGACACATGCCCGAAGGTGGTGGTCCTCGGACGCGCCCCCGAGTCTCTCAAGGACCCGGTCGCCGCCAGCGTGCAACGCAGCCTGGAAGGTTTCACCCGCTCCCTGGGCAAGGAAATCCGTCGCGGCGGCAACGTGCAGTTGCTGTACGTCGGCAAGGGCGCCGAGGACCAACTGGAAGGCGCACTGCGCTTCTTCCTCTCGCCGAAGAGCGCCTACGTCTCCGGCCAGGTGATCCGTCTTGCCGCCAACAGCGCCCAGGTCCACGACTGGAGCAAGCCGCTGGCCGGCCAGCGCGCGCTGGTCACCGGCGCCGCCCGCGGCATTGGCGCGGCCATCGCGGAAACCCTGGCGCGCGACGGCGCGGAAGTGGTGCTGCTCGACGTGCCGCCGGCCAGGGAGGCCCTCGAAGGCCTCGCCGCGCGCCTCGGCGGCCGTGCCGTGGCTCTCGACATCTGCGCCGCGGACGCCGGGCAGCAACTGGTGGACGCGCTGCCTGAGGGCGTCGATATCGTCGTGCACAACGCCGGGATCACTCGCGACAAGACCCTGGCGAAGATGAGCAGCGACTTCTGGAACTCGGTGATCAACGTCAACCTCAATGCCCCGCAGGTGCTGACCCAGGCCCTGCTCGACGGCGGCAAGCTGCATGACAACGGCCGGGTGGTATTGCTGGCGTCGATCAGCGGCATCGCCGGCAACCTCGGGCAGAGCAACTACGCGGTGAGCAAGGCCGGCCTGATCGGCCTGGCCCAGGCCTGGGCGCCGGCGCTGGGCAAGCGCGGCATCACCATCAACGCGGTGGCGCCGGGCTTCATCGAGACGCAGATGACCGCCGCCATTCCGCTGACCATCCGCGAGGCCGGCCGGCGGATGAACTCCATGAGCCAGGGCGGCCTGCCGCAGGACGTCGCCGAAACGGTGGCCTGGTTCGCCCAGCCGTCGTCCGGCGCGGTCAGCGGCCAGGTGCTGAGGGTGTGCGGGCAGAGCCTGCTGGGGGCCTGAGGCGGCCCCTGCCCCCCCGGCGACAGGACGCCGACCCGGTAAGGCGGATAACGCCAACGGCGTTATCTGGCCCTGCACCGGGAAACCACCGGTAGCCCCTTCGGACAGGCCCTACCCGCGCCCCTGCTGCCCGCGCCGGCGGAACTCCACCGGCGTCTCGCCGACCCAGCGCTTGAACGCGCGATAGAAGGTGCTCGGCTCGGAAAACCCGGTGCGTTCGACGATCACTTCGATGCGCTCGTCGGTCTTCAGCAGCAGTTCCTTGGCCAGTCGGCAGCGGTAGTCGGTGACCAGGTCGTTGAAGCGCACCCCGGCCATCGCCAGGCGTTCGCGCAGACGTCGGGCCGGCATGCCGAGGCGCGCGGCGACCTGCTCCAGGGTGGCGCCTCCGTCCACCAGCAACTCGCCGATCAGTTCGCGGACCTGGCGCACCAGGTCCAGGCGCTCCACTTCGGCCAGTTGCCGGCGCGCCAGCGACTCGTGCATGCGCAGCAGTTCCGGGGCGGCGTGGCGCGAGGGTTTGTCCAGCACCGCGGCATCGAATACCAGCGCGTAGCGCGGCATGCCGAGGATCGTCGGGCAGCCGTAGACCGCACGGTAGCGCTCCATCGGCGCGCCGGTTTCGTTCATCAGTTGCACTTCCAGCGGCTTGAACTCGCCCTCGGTGAGCGCGCCGAACAGGCGGATCACCGCGCCGGCGAGCATTTCCGGGAAGTGACGGTTGATCGCCGGCGATTCGCCCAGCGACAGCACCGCGCGCTCGCCCTCCACCTCCAGTTGCGCCTGCAGGGTGTCGGACAGCAGGCGTACGTAGCGCAGGGAATGGCGCAGGCCGGCGCCGAAGGTATCGCTGGAGAGGAACAGGTATTCCAGGAGCAGGCCGTGGAACGCCGGCAGGTGCTCGGCCAGGTGCAGGCCGACATGCTCTTCGCCGCACTCGTCGGCGGCGGCCTTCCAGAACAGGTTCTGTGCGGAATGGGGGAAACGGCCGGCCGGCAGGCCACCCGGCGGCAGCCCGACACGGACCAGGACCCGGTCCGGATCGCAGCCGCTGGCGCGCAGGGCGTCGATCACCGGGCGCATCAGCGCTACATCGTCGGTCAGATCACGCATGGTGTTTTTTCTAGTTATCCATGGGGCGGGCCCATCTTAGGCAGCTTTGCCATCCCCTCTCAAGGAGAGGCCATAGAAATAACCCATCCCGCATGACGGAAAAACCCTCAGATCGACTAGCCGCCGGCGTGGTCGAAAATCTCGATGCAGACGCATCCCGGAGCCGATTGACCGCCCTGCCAGCGGCGTCGGCCAGGCGGCCAATGCCTGCTGCGGGTGCTCGACTAAGCTGACAGCCACCTATTTCGAGGAGATGTCCAATGCCCACCGCCTGGCTCGACCTGCCCGCCCCACCCGCCCTGCCCGGCCTGTTCCTGCGCGCCGCACTGCGCCGCGGCATCCGCGGCAAGGCCCTGCCCGAGCGCGGCCTGCGCAGCCAGGTCACGGTGGACCCGAAGCACCTCGAGCGCTACCGCCAGGTCTGCGGCTTCCGCGACGACGGCCTGCTGCCGCCGACCTACCCGCACATCCTCGCCTTCCCGCTGCAGATGGCGCTGCTCACCGACAAGCGCTTCCCCTTCCCGCTGCTCGGTCTGGTCCACCTGGAGAACCGCATCGACGTGCTGCGCGCGCTCGGCGGCCTCGGCCCGTTCACCGTGAGCGTCGCGGTGGAAAACCTGCAACCGCACGACAAGGGCGCCACCTTCAGCATCGTCACCCGCCTGGAAGACCAGCTTGGCCTGCTCTGGGTCGGCGACAGCAAGGTGCTCTGCCGCGGCGTCAAGGTGCCCGGCGAGATTCCACCGAAAGCCGAGCAGGAGCCGCTGCCGCTGGAGCCGGTCGACAACTGGAAGGCGCCCGCCGACATCGGCCGGCGCTATGCCCGTGCCGCCGGCGACTACAACCCGATCCACCTGTCGGCGCCCAGCGCCAAGCTGTTCGGCTTTCCCCGCGCCATCGCCCACGGCCTGTGGAACAAGGCTCGCAGCCTGGCCGCCCTCGGCGAGCGACTGCCAGCCTCGGGCTATCGGGTCGAGGTGCGCTTCCAGAAGCCAGTGCTGCTGCCGGCCAGCCTCACCCTCCTGGCCAGCGCGGCGGCGGCGGACGGCCAGTTCAGCCTGCGCGGCAAGGACGACCTGCCGCACATGGCCGGGCATTGGAGCCGGCTACAGGGCTGACGCCGGTCCGCCATACCTTGAAGCTTCGGGCGCAAAGCCCGAAGCTATGCGGCTGCTTACCGCCACCGCGAAGAATCCCCCATGGACCTGCACGAACTCACCGCGCGCCTGCACGCCATCCGCGACCGCAACGACTGGCGCCAATTCCACAGCCCGAAGAACCTGGCCATGGCCGCCAGCGTCGAGATGGCCGAACTGGTGGAGATCTTCCAGTGGCTGACGGAAGACCAGTCGCGCACGCTGTCGGCCGAGCAGCTCGAACACGCTGGCCAGGAAGTTGGTGACATCGTCCTTTATCTGCTGCTGTTCTGCGGGGAAACCGGCCTCGACCTGGAACAGGTGGTGCGCGCCAAGCTGGCCGACTGCGAACGGCGCTTCCTGCCATGAGCGACCGCCACTTCGACGAACTGGCGACGCGCTTCGCCGAAAAGATCTACGGCGGCGCCAAGGGTGCGATCCGCCTCGCGGTACTCCAGGCCGACCTCGCCGAAGCCCTCCCGGAGCGACCTCTGCGGGTCCTCGACATCGGCGCCGGGCTCGGCCACATGTCGCTCTGGCTGGCCGCTCGCGGCCACCGCGTAACCCTCGCCGAGCCAGCGCAACCCATGCTCGACGGCGCCCGCCAGCGCTTCGCCGAAGCCGGGCAGGCCGCCGAATTCATCCAGGCGCCCTGGCAGGAACAGCTCGGCCAGCTCACCGAGCCCTACGACCTGGTGCTCTGCCACGCCGTGCTCGAGTGGCTGGCCGAACCCCATGCGATCCTGCCGGTGCTGCACCAACTCTGCGCACCCGGCGGCTGGCTGTCGCTGGCCTTCTACAATCGCGACGCGCTGATCTACCGCAACCTGCTCAAGGGCCACTTCCGCAAGCTGCGCAAGGAGCGCTTCGCCGGCGAGGGGCAGAGCCTGACCCCGCAGCGCCCGCTCGACCCGCGCGAGCTGGAACAGGCGCTGGCAGCGCGTTGGCGCATCGAGGCGCGCAGCGGCGTGCGGGTGTTCCACGACTACATGCCGAGCGAGTTCCAGGCCAAGGCCGAACGGCTCGACCTGGTGGAAATGGAACTGGCCTACCGCCGCCACCCGGCCTTTGCCGGGCTTGGCCGCTACCTGCACTGGCTGTGCCGCCCGCAATGAAAGGCGCAGAATGCAGTCTGAGCCTGCAAGGGCCGCCGACGTAGCGCGGCCACGGAGCGTCGAGCATGCAATCGCGACTGTTGATCCTGCCGTTACTCGCCAGCCTGGCCGCCCTCGGTGCCTGCCAGGGCGACAATCCCTACCGCGCCAGCTCTCTGCCCTACCCGCCGCAGCCGGCCACCGCGGCCAATCCCGGCCTCGATCCCGGCGCCTATCCGGCGGCGCCGCGCGACTACGCCCGCTACCGTAGCTGGAGCTGGGCCGCCGCCGGGGTCAGCGGCTTTCCCCAGGGCCTGGACGACAACCAGTTGCGCGACGCCGTCAGCCAGCAGCTCGACCAGCGCGGCCTGCGCCCGGCGCGGCCGGGCAGCGCGGCCGACCTGCAGGTCAGCGCGTTCCTGCGCAACGAACTGCGCACCCGCCAGGTCACCGACTACTACGGCGGCTACTACGGCAACTACGGCGGCTGGCGCGATCCCTGGTACGGCTATGGCGCCAGCTACCCGGTGACCCGCAGCTACACCGTGCAGGTCACCGTGGTCCGCGTCGAGCTGAACGACGCCCGCAGCGGCCAGCCGGTGTGGGGCAACAGCGCCGAGTTCGACTCCGGCGACTCCGCCAGCGAACAGGCCAAGGCCCTGCGCGAAGCGGTGAAACGGGCGCTGTCGAGCTACCCGCCGGGCTGATCGGCGAGCACCCGGCGGCGGATCGCCTCCATCTTCCTGGGCGAGTTGCTCATCACCGCATCGGCGCCCAGGGCGCGCGCGGTGCGGTAGTCCTCGGCGGTCTCGATGCCGAACATCACCACCTTCACCGGCTCGCGGCGCACGCAGTCCATCGCTTTGCGCGTCCACAACTGCGCCGCCGGCACCTTGTAGGAAGACTCGCCAAGGGTGAAGCGCTCGGTCACCGTCAGTTCGCGGCGCAGCTCGATGCCCATCCAGGTGCCGCCGGCCGGCGGTGCCTCGCAGCGCTCGCCGAAGGCCAGGCCGACCAGGCGGTTGCGCGTCGCATCGCGGCTTTCGAACTGTCGCGCGCGGTCCGCGTAGCGCTGCGTCAGGTAGTCGTTGGCGGCCTTCTCGGTGGAATAGAAACGCACCCGCGACCAGGCCTTCTGCCGTTCCAGCTCGCCGGCCACGGCATCGACCAGCGGCTCCACCGGCAGCGACTTCATGTCGAGGAACACCGGCACCTGCGGCGGGATCGCCCGTAGCGCCTGGCGCAGCGTAGGAATCCGCAGCGGCTTCTGGCGGTAGGGATAGCTGCCGTCCTCGGCCTTGAACATATAGCCGGCGTTCAAGCGCGCCAGCTCGGCCAGGCTCGACTGGCCGACCGCGCCGGCGCCCTGGGTCAGGACCGCCAGGTCAGCGGGGCGATAGAGCACCGGATGGCCATCGGCGCTCAACTGCACCGACAGCCATAGCGCGTCGGCGCCGTTGTCCAGCGCCTTGCGGATCGCCAGCAGGGTATTCTCCGGGTAGTCCGCGGTGCCGGCGCGATGGGCCACCAGCAGCGGGCCCGGGCCATCCGCCGGTACCACCGAGCGTGCCTCGACGCAGCCGGTCAGCGACAGGCCCAGCAGCAGGATCGCAATACTTCGATTCATTTCATTCTCCCGTCGCGCCCTATAGGGCGGGTGCTCGCCAACGTTACTTGTGGAGACGCTTCAAACCCGCGTTTCCTCTTGCCTTTCATCCGGCGCTGAGCTTGGATGTGAACTCTGACTGGAGAAAAACCATGATCCGCCGAATCCTGCTGCTCGGCCTGCTCCTCAGCCTCGCAGCCTGCGAAACCACCCAGCTCGACCGCGACTTCGACAGCTCCCGCGACTTCGCCGCCTACCGTAGCTGGAGCTGGTCGCAACCCGCCTTCGAATACCGCCCCGACGACCCACGCATCAAGAGCGACCTCACCGAGCAACGCATCCGCGAAGCCGTCGCCCAGCAGCTCGACCAGCGCGGCCTGCGTCCGGCCCAGGGCAACGCCAGGGGCGACGTCACGGTGCGCGCCTACCTGATCGTCGACGATCGCCAGGACCAGATCACCACCAACTACGGCGGCGGTTACTGGGGCGGCTACTGGGGAGGGTACTGGGGCGGCCCGGCGATGGCCGAGACGCGCACCGTGAATTACAAGGTTGCCACCCTCCAGGTCGACCTGTTCGACGGCAAGGACGGCAAGCTGGTCTGGCGCGGCAGCGGCGAGCAGATCATGCGCACCAGCCCGCCGAGCCCGGCCGAGCGCGAGCAGGCGATCCGCGAGACGGTGCAGAAAGTCATGTCGCAATACCCGCCGCGCTGACATGCAGCTCAGCCACCGCCCGGCGGAGACCGGCGACCTGGAGACGGTCGCCGGCTTCCCCCAGGACCGCGACGAACTCTTCTATTGCTACCCCAAGGCGATCTGGCCGTTCAGCGTCGCCCAACTGGCCGCCGCCATCGCCGAACGTCGCGGCAGCACCGTGGCCGTGCACGACGGACAGGTGGTCGGCTTCGCCAACTTCTACCAGTGGCAGCACGGAGACTTCTGCGCCCTCGGCAACATGATGGTGGCGCCCGCCGCGCGCGGCCTGGGCGTGGCCCGCTACCTGATCGGGGTCATGGAAAACCTCGCCCGCGAACAGTACAAAGCGCGCCTGATGAAAATTTCCTGCTTCAACGCCAACGCCGCCGGACTGCTGCTCTATACCCAGCTCGGCTACCAGCCGCGCGCCATCGCCGAACGCCACGATCCGGACGGCCGGCGCGTGGCGCTGATCCAGATGGACAAGCCCCTTGAACCCTGACACCCACGCCCAGCGCGTCCTCATCATCGTCTCCAGCGGCCCGAGCACCCCGGCCCGCTGCGCCGCGCCCTTCCACACCGCCACCCTGCTGGCCTGCATGGACGCCGAGGTGACCCTGTTCCTCAGCGGCGAAGGCGTGCAGTTGGCCCGCCGCGCCGTCGCCGACCAGTTGCGCGCGCTGGACGGCGGCGAGCCGCTGCGCCACTTCATCCGCCAGGCCCGCGAGGCCGGCGCGCGCCTGCTGATGTGCCGCCAACCCGGGGTGAACATCGACGAAAGCGAACTGATCGAGGAACTCGACGAAATCTCCAGCGGCGGCGAACTGGCACGGCTGATCCTCGAATCCGAGCGGGTGCTGACCCTATGAGCGCGAACCTGCACGGCCTGGAATTCCCCGACGGGCTGTTCTACGCCCCGGACTACAACCTGTGGCTGCGCGAGGAAGTCGACGGCAGCCTGACCCTGGGCCTGAGCGCCTACGGCTGCGCGTTGTATGGCGAAATCTTCGCCTTCACCCCCAAGCGCGACGGCTGGCACATCGAACGCGACCGCAGCTTCGGCGTGGTCGAGTTCGCCAAGGCTGCCTCCTCGGCCCGCAGCCCGTTGGCCGGGACCCTGCTGGCGAGCAACCCGGCGGTGGTCAAGCGCCCGGCGCTGATCAACCGGGATTGCTACGGCGAGGGCTGGATGGTGCGGCTGCAACCGGACGACTGGGCCTCGGCGCAGGGGGCGTTTCTCCAGGGAGACGCGGCGCGGGAGGCATTCGCCGAGCGCATGCGCCTGGATGGGTTCGATCCGCAGCATCCAGGGGTGCAGGCGCTGGACTTCTGAGACTCCCGGGTTTTACCCACACCCCGCTCGCGGAAGGCGGATAACGCCGCTGGCGTTATTCGCCCTACCCCAGCTCCCCATCGCCGCCAATCTCCCGCATATCCCCGGAGTCCGCCATGTCCTCACCCCAACCGCCCCGCTTCGACGGCCAACGCTGGAGCAACGCCGACGACGACCGCATCGAGGTGCTGCCCGCCGACCCCGCCTGGCCACAACGCTTCGCCGCCGAAGCCGAGGCCATCCGCACGGCACTGGCGCTGCCCGGGCTGGGCATCGAGCATGTCGGCAGCACCGCGGTGCCCGGGCTCGACGCCAAGCCGATCATCGACATCCTCCTGCTGCCGCCGCCCGGCCACGATCCGCAGCGGCTGGTAGCCCCGCTGGAGGGCCTCGGCTACCAGTTCTGGCGCGAGAACCCGAACACCCAGCGGATGTTCTTCGTCAAAGGCATGCCGCCCTTCGGCCATGGCCGCACCCACCATGTCCATGTCATGCCCCTGGCCCAGGCCGACCGCTACCTGCTGTTCCGCGACTGGCTGCGCAACCACCCCGACGACGCCCGCCTCTACGCCGAAACCAAGCACACTCTGGCCCGCCGCTACCCCACCGACCGCGAGGCCTATACCCGTGGCAAGGACGAGGTCGTCGCAAGGATTCTCGGCCGGGCGCTAGCGGCGACGCGGCACCCAATGATACAGAGTGGCCTGGTAAGGGGAGAACGCGAAATGCACGCCAGGGAACTGCGTGAAACGCTGGTCGCCGGCGCGGAATCGACGCCAGGCGGCCCCGCCGATACAGCCTATTTCGAGTCGCTGCGCAGCCGGGTAAGCAAGCCCCAGGACTGAGGCGGATAGCGTGCTTCGCTCACTACTGCGACTGTGCGAGCACGGCTTCCACCAACCTCTCGATCACCTCCCCCACCCTCCCCGGCTCGCCAACCTCCACCCAGCGCAAATGCGCGAACCGCGGATCCTCGCGCAGGCCGGTGTATTTGCGGCGGTTGCCTGCGAAGGTGGTCCATGACCAGAGCAGGATCGAATCCCTGGAGCAGAACGCCATCCGCAGCGATTCACGGTTGCCGTGGGACAGGCGGGTGCGCAGCAGGCCCCGGGCCAGGGTGCGGCGAAGGACCCGGGAGAACACCGTCCAGCGCCCGAAATTCAGCCATACCACATGGGTGGCGCGGCCCCAGAGCAACTCGCGAACGGCGCTGTAGTTGCCGTCGGCGACCCAGCGCGGCCCCGTCGTCGCCCGCTCCACGGCGTGCTCGAAGCGTTCGTGGGGCACGGCTTGCCAGCCGGGGCCCCAGTAGAGTCGGTCGAGTTCGACATGCGTACAACCCAGCCTGGCGGCCAGCGCGGCGGAGAAGGTCGACTTCCCGGCCCCGCTGGTGCCGACCACCACCACACGCAGCGGCGCGCCTCGCTCGGCCTCGACGCAGGTCATGCCTTGACCGCGACCAGCGTGTAGCACATCGGGATCGCCAGCGGTCCGTCCTCGTAGAGGTCGTAGAGTTCCTCGCGGTTCGAGTGCGGGTACTCCTTGAAGTGACTCAGGCGCAGGCCGGCGCCGAGCAGCCCGCCGAGGATGTCGCCGAGCGGGTGGACGTACCAGTAGCTGGCGATGCCGGTATCGCTGCCGCTGCCTTCGTAGACGATGGCCTCCCGGGATACGTGGGGCGTGTCGGTGAAGTAGTCGTTGCGCAGTTCGAACGGTCGCTCCGACTCGGGTTCGAGCATCTCCAGGAACGGGTGGGTCTCATAGATCGCCAATTGCCCGCCCGGCTTCAGCAGGCCGCTCACCGAGGCGAAGAAGCGCGCGATGTCGGGCATCCAGTTGAGCACACCGATGGTGATCAGCAGCAGGTCGAACTGACCGTTCATCTCGGCCGGCAGCTCGTAGGCATTGGCTTCGACGAAACGCGGCTGATGCGGCGAGCGCTCGGCCAGTTGCCGCGCCTGGGCGAGGAAGGCGGCGGACTGGTCGATCCCCACCGCCCGCGCGACGCCGAAGGCGTACAGCGAAAGCACTTCCCGGCCGTTGTTGCAGCCGACCTGGACCGCCGCCTTGCCGGCCAGGTCCAGATTGCGCAGCACGCCAGCCAGGGTCTCGTCCAGGCAACTGAAGCCGGTTTCCTGTACCGCCAGCGACAATTCCTGCCAGCCGCTGCCACGCAGGTGACTGTCGGCGGACGCGTCCCAGGCGCGTCGGTTGCTTTCCACCGCGTGTTCAAGATCCGTCATGCGAAAACCTCAGAAGTGTTCCCAGGAAGGCCAGCCGAGTCGCGAACCCGCAGCCCACTCAATCGCGGAATTGCAGCCCGATATGGGCTCGGCAGTCGCGTCGTTCCAGGCTGCCTTCCTGGAAAGCGCCGCAGGCGCGGTTTCTCAGAGGCAGCGTCTGTTCCACCACGGTCACCCGCACCTCGTTCGCCGGTTGGCGCTGCTCGGCGGGTCGCGGCGCCTGACGCCGGCCGTTCAGGTTGTCGGCCCCGCCTGGCGGGATGCGCCGGCGCGTCGCGGCGATCCGCCTGCATGCTCAATAGAGACCGGTGGCGCTGCCCCGCTCGAACAGCGGCACCTGGTTGGCCAGGATCATGTTGTAGCTGAGCATGAACGGCACCCCGCCGCCGCTTTCGGCGATCTGGCTTACCCAGCCGATGGGGTTGTTGAACAGCGATTCGTCGGGGCTGAGCACGCCGACGGCGGCGCTGTCCGGGTCGCCGTCCCAGGTCACGTCGCCCCAATGCCAACCGAGGCCACGCACGTACTGCGCCCCGATCAGCGCGCCGAGGGCGAAGACCGCCTCGTCGTCGAGGCTGCGCCCCTGCGCCCTCGCATCGCGCACGTAGTCGGTGATGGCGACGACGATCTGCGCCGGCGTCTCGTCCGCGGCGACGCCAAGCAAGGCGAGCCCCTGTGCCTGCAGCTCCGCCAGTTGCTGTTGCAGGTCCGTTGAAAGCGGATTGATCTCGGCCATCCCTGTTCTCCCGAGGCAAGCGTGCGCACCCGTCCGTCGGGCGCGCCATGAAGCGCGTTATCTTACGGCTTCGCGGCGACGAAAGCGCCCTCCCCAGCCAAACGTAGCGCAGCCGCTAATCGCCTCTTCCCGGAAATGCTGCCTTCGGCTCTACTGGCGAATTTGTGCCATCCATACCCGAGACAGCCCCATGACGCTGATCGCCGCCGCCCAGAGCTGCGCCCATCCCGCCGACCTGCCACGCAACCTCGACGACCACCTGCGCCTGATGCGTATCGCCCAGGCACGGGGCGTGCGCCTGCTGGTGTTTCCCGAACTGTCGCTCACCGGCTACGAACCCACCGCTGCCGCCGCCCTCGCCCAGCCGGCGGACACGCCCCTACTGCAACCGCTGCGCCAGTTCGCCGAGCAGGCACGGATGACCACGGTGGTCGGCCTGCCGCTGCGCTCGCCGAAGCATGCCAAGCCGCTGATCGCCGCCCTGATCCTCGGCGCCGACGGCAGCCTCGGCGTCTATGCCAAGCAGCACCTGCACGCGGGCGAGGAACGCCACTTCTCAGCCGGCGACGGCGGCCCCCTGCTGGAGATCGACGGCCTGCCGATGGCGTTGGCGGTCTGCGCCGACTTCAGCCAACCCAGCCACCCGGCCCACGCCGCCCGTGCCGGCGCTCGCCTCTACATCGCCAGCGCGCTGATCGGAGAAAATGGCTACCCGGCCGACTCGGCCCTACTGGCCGGTTATGCCCGCGAGCACGGAATGGGCGTGCTGCTGGCCAACCATGGCGGGCCGACGGGTGGCTGGAAGGCGGCGGGCAGGAGTGCGTTTTGGAATGAGCGGGGAGCGCTGGTCAGGGAGACGACGGGGACGGGTGAGACGCTGCTTCTGCTGGAACGGACCGAGATAGACGCTTGATCCTGTGAGACACGATGGCCGCCGAAAGCGAGCGAAGAATTGGCGGAAGGCAGTGGGAGTCGAACCCACCCAGGAACGGCTGCCGTCCCCCACCGGATTTGAAGTCCGGCCACGCCACCGGGCGTGATTGCCTTCCTCTTTGATTTGCAAGAGGTTTTCCTCGAGACGGGAGCTTATCAGGCCGGGGTCCGAAGAAGAAATGCCGGATGTCATGGAAAGTCGTTCGCATGGCCGGGCGAGCAGAGCGTAGCCCAGCCACGGAGCGCTTCACAGGCGTTTCAGGCAATGGCAGTAGACGAAGTGCTGGACCCGGCCGGCGGGAGTGACGTGGTGTTCGTCGCGGTGCTCGGTGAGCTGGAAGGCGGAGCCGAACTCGGCGTGCAGTTCGTCGGCGTCGTAGCGCATGACCGGCAGGCCGCTGCATTCGGTCGGACCGTCGGCGGCGAAGGTGGCGACGATCACGTGGCCGCCGTGGCGGACCGCCTTCATCACCTGGCGCACGTAGGCGCGGCGGGCTTCGGCAGTGGTAAGGAAGTGGAACACGGCGCGGTCGTGCCAGACATCGTAGGTGGCTTCCGGCAGGTCGACGCCGGTGATGTCGCCGGCGATCCAGCGCACCTCTTCGCCGCGCGCGCCGAGGCGGTTGCGGGCGACGCGCAGGGCGGCGTCGGAAAGGTCGAGCACCGTCAGGTCGCCGAAGCCTTCGGCGAGCAGGCCGTCGACCAGGGTCGAGGCGCCGCCGCCGACATCGATGATCGCCGCCTCGCGGGGCGCGCCGATGCGTCGGATCAGGTCGAGGGACAGCGTGGCCTCGGCCTGGAACCAGCTCACCGCGTCGGACGGCTTGCTCTCGTATACCCGTTGCCAGTGCTCTCGTTCGGACATGACGACCTTCTCCGTGTTGCGCTGCGACCCATTACCCACCAAGGGCGTTAACGGCACATTAACGCCATAGGCGCTGTTGCGACAGGGCCGCTCCTCAACCGTAGGCACCGCGCAGCGACATCACGCCGCGCCTTCGCGCCGCCTGGCGGATCAGCAGTTCGCCCACGGCCAGGGCCAGCGCCACGCCGCCGACGATCTTGCCGGCGTATGCCCAGTCCATCGGCGCGCCTGGGGTGACGACGAACAGGCCGATGCCGGCCAGCACATGCAGCGCGACGAACAGCGCCCAGAGACTGGCCAGGCGGTCGCCCAGCGGCATCCGGTAGGGCCGTGGACGCGGGTCGGCGCGGCGCAGGCGGACGAAGGCCAGGCACATCAGCACGTAGGGCATCATGAAAACCATGGCGAAGATCGACAGCAGGGTCCAGAACAGTTCCTCGGCAGTGTGCGCCACCAGGCCGTAGAGCAGCAGCAGGACGATGCTCACCGCCGAGGCCAGCACCGCCGAGCCGATCGGCGTGCCGTGGCGCGAATGGACCACGCCGAACAGCGCCGGCAGCTCGCCGGCCTTGGCCGCTTCCACCGCGGCACGGTTGGTGCCCATGCTCCAGGTGACCATGTTGGTGAAGAGGGTGAACAGGACGAAGGCGCCGACCAGGTCGGCGAGCATCCCGCCGGCGCCGTCGTGGCCGTAGATGTTGTAGAGGGTGTGGGCGAAGATCCGGGTGACGTCGGTTTCCTCGGCCGGTACCGCGGCCAGCACGCCGAGGGTGCCGAAGATGTTGAAGGCGCCGACGATCAGCCCGGAGATCAGCACCGCGCGCGGGATGTCGCGGCGCGCGTTGCGCATCTCCGCGGCGCTGCAACAGGCCAGCTCGGTCCCCATGATGCCATAGACCATCACTCCCAGCGCGGCCATCTGGCCCGGCGAGGACGGGACGATGGAGTCCAGGCTGAAGTCGTTGGCGAAGCCATGGTTCCAGCCGAAGTGCAGGCCGCCGACGCCCAGGGCGAGCACCGCGAGCAGCTTGAGCAGCGCGCCGAGGTTCGGCAACCACTTGCCCAGGCGCAGCGCGACCACGTTGAACGCCGCGGTGAGCAGCGCCAGGGCGATGCCGATGGCGATCTTGCCCCAGAGGCTCAGCTCGGGGAAATAGAAGGCGCCGAGCATGCTGCCGAACAGGGTGTAGACCGAAGGCATCCACAGTGCGTTGTTGACCCAGTACATCCATGACACCCGGGCCCCCCAGCGGAAGCCGAAGGCGCTGCGCACCCAGTGGTAGACGCCGCCGTTGGCGGGGAAGGCGGTGCCCAGCTCGGAGGTCATCATGGCCATCGGCAGGAACAGCAGGACCAGCACGTAGAGCCACCAGAACAGGCTCGACGGACCGAGGGAGGAAGCCAGGGCGATCTGGTCCATGAAGAGCATCGCCGAGACCGTGTAGAGCACCACATCGCGCAACCGCAGGACCTTGTTCTTGTTGTCGTCCATTGGGGTTCTCCTGAATGTTCGGGTGGGACGCCGGCGGCGCCCCGGCGCTTACCGGTGACCGGCGCGGACAAGGTCCTCCACGGTTTCCTCGATGCTCTCGCGCAGCACCCGGACCACGGTATCGACCTGTTCGCGGATGAGGATCAGCGGCGGCGACATCACGTTCAGGTGGACGATCGGACGAACCAGCAGGCCGCGCTTCTGCGCCCGCAGGTGGACCCACTCGCCGATGTTCAGGCTTTCCGGGAACAGCGCCTTGCTCGCCTTGTCGGCGACGAACTCGACACAGGCCATGAAGCGCATCCCGCGCACGTCGCCGACGATGGGCAGGTCGCGGAGGCTTTGCAGGCGCTCCTCGAAGTAGCGGCCGACCTCGTCGGCGTGGGCGAGCAAGCCCTCGCGCTCGATGATCTCGATGTTCTTCAGCGCCGCCGCGCAGGCCACCGGGTGGCCGGAGTAGGTGAAACCATGGCTGAAGCAGCGGCCCTTGTCCGGCTCGGCGATCACCTCCCAGATGCGCCGGGAGAAGATGCACGCACCCAGCGGCTGGTAGCCGGAGGTGAGGCCCTTGGCGGTGAGGATGATGTCCGGCTGTACGCCGAACACCGCCTGGCTGGCGAAGAAGTGGCCGAGGCGGCCGAAGGAGGTCACCACTTCGTCGGAGATGTACAGCACGTCGTAGCGCTGGCACAGCTCCCACATCCGCCGGTGGTAGCCCGCGGGCGGGACGATCACGCCGCCGGAGCCGAACACCGGCTCGGAGATGAACGCCCCCACCCGGTCGGCACCGAGTTCGAGGATCTTGCGTTCGAACTCCTCCACCAGGCCATCGAGGAACTCAGCCTCGCCCACTCCTTCCGGAGCGCGGTAGTAGTAGGGACAGGCAAGGTGGTGGATGCGCTCGTCGAGGAAGTCGAACTCGGCCGGCCGGTCGGCGCTCTTGCCACCCAGCGACATGCCGAGGAAGGTCGAGCCGTGGTAGGCGTTGATCCGCGTGATGACGTGCTTCTTGGCGCGCTTGCCGCGGCAGTTCTGATAGTAGTGCATGAGGCGGATCGCGGTGTCCACGGCGGTGGAACCGCCGGTGGTGAGGAACACGTGGTCGAGATCGCCGGGGGCCAGCTCGGCGAGCTTGCGGCAGAGTTCGATGGCGCGCGGGTTGGCCATGTCGCAGAAGGGATTGGAATAGGCCAGCAGGCGGGTCTGCTCGGCCACGGTGCGAGCCATTTCCTCGCGCCCCAGGCCGATGTTGGTGCACCACATGCCGCCCACCGCGTCGAGGTAGCGGTTGCCGGCGGTGTCGTAGATATAGGCGCCGTCGCCGGCGGCGATGTTCAGCGAGCCGTTGACGCGGTGGTCGTCGAACACGTGGTAGCCGTGCATGTAGTGGGCCTGGTCGGCACGGACCAGGTCGGCGTCGCCGAGGGGGGACGTGGCGTGCAGTCTTGCGTTCATCGGGCTGTCGCTCTTCTCGGATGGATGCTCCGAGGGTGCAAGAGCACCGCGCGGCGGGCCATACCCCATTTTGGGGTAAGCGCTGGGTGCGGCCGACGCGGCTTGCTATCCTGCGGCGACAACGACAAGAACGAGCCGTACCGTCCATGCAGGCCATCGCCCCGAACGCCCTCGACCGCTGGCACGAACACCTGGCGCTGGCGATCCGGCGCCTGCGCCAACCCGACTTCCTCGCCGCGCTGGTCGACGCCATCCACCAACTGGTGCCGATCGAGTCGAGCATGATCAGCCTGGAACGCAAGGGCCACGCGCCCACCCTGCTCTACGAGCGCGGCATCGCCGAGCGCTTCCGCGAGGCGATCATCCGCCGCTACTTCTCCCGCGGCTACCTGCTCGACCCTTTCTGCCTGGCGGTGGAGGAAGGCCTTCCGGAAGGCTTCTACACCCTCGGCGAGATCGCCCCCGACGACTTCTTCCAGAGCGCCTACTACCAGACCTACTACCTCGGCGCCGGAGCGGTGGAGGACGTCTACTACATCCTCGACCTCGGCCCTACCGAGAAGCTCTCGATCTGTCTCTACAACGGCCTTTCGGCGAGCCGCTACAGCGACGCCCAGGTCGCCGCCCTCGCCGGCCTGGCGCCGCCGGTGCTGGAGCTGGCCCGGCAGTTCTGCGCCGGGCGCGCCAACTTCTCGCCGAACCCGCAGGCCGACCTCGCCCCGCGCCTTCAGGAAGTGCTGCGCGGCTTCGGTCGCGGCGTGCTCACCGACCGCGAACGCGAAGCCTGCCACCTGCTGCTCAGCGGCCACTCGGCGAAATCCAGCGCGCGGCTGATGGACATCTCCCCGGAGACCGTGCGCATGCACCGGAAGAATCTCTACACCAAGCTGGAAGTCGGCTCGCAGTCGGAACTGTTCGCGCTGTTCATCGAGTGCCTGAGCCAGGGGCAGCGCGTCGGCCCCTGAGACTCAGGGCGAGACGCCGCCGAGCAACTGTTCGGCCAGCGCCGAGCCCTCGCGCAGGCGACGGTCGTTGCCGATGCGGCGGGTCAGGCCGATGCGGTCGAAGTGCTCGAGGATCTGGATGCTGCGCTTGCGGCCGATGCCCAGGCGGTCGCGGAATTCCGCCGGGCGGATCAGCCCGGCGGGGTCGCGGACCTGCACGGCGATCTCGGCCAATTGACGCAGGGTGGCTTCCGGGTAGAACAGGTCGCGCACCACCTGCTGCAACTGGCCCAGGCGCGCCAGCTTGCGCAGCAGGTTGCGCATGGCGGCTTCGTCCTGGCGCAGCTCGCGGGCCAGGTCGCGAACCCAGGGCGGGTCGTAGCGGCCGGCTTCGAGCAGCGGCCAGAGGCGCGCGCGCAGTTGCTCCTCGCTATCGCTCAGGCGCACTTCGTGGCCGGGCAGGTGCAGCCAGGGCCCGCTGCTGTGCACATCGCCGCCGGCCAGGGCGGCGTCGAGCAGGGCGATGAACACCGGCCGCTCCAGCTGCGGCAGGGCGTAGCGACGCAGGCGGTCGCGGTCGGGACCGAGTTCGTCCGGTAGCTCTTCGTGGAAGCGCCGCAGGCCGGCGAGCAGTTGCTCGACCAGGGCGAACCAGCGCTCCCCGGCGAACAACCGGGGGCCGAGGCGGGTCTGCACCTCGACCACCTCTTCCGGCAGCCGCCAGTGCTCGCGCGGGCGGTTGAAGGATTGCACCAGGCGTTGCGGGTCGAGGCCGTTCTCGGCCGCGCCGAGCAAGGTCGGCAGCGCCTCCTCCAGGCTTTCCTGGCGCAGCGCCTGAAGCTGTGCCAGACGTGCCGGCGTTCGTCGGTTGCGCGCCGGCGCGGCGCCGTCGAGCACCCGCCCGCCGCCAAGGGTGCGCTGCGCCGACTGGTCGCGCAGCACCAGGCGGTCGCCGTGCAGGGCCTGGATCGGCGCGTTCAGCACCAGTTGGGCGAAGGCGCGGTGGCCAGGCTCCAGTTGTTCGCCTTCGAGCAGGGCCAGGCGTCCGGTGACGTCCTGGGTGCCCAGGTGCAGGTGCACCGGGGTCCAGTGGGTGAAGTCGCGAAGTTCGTCGGGCAACAGGCGGAAGTCGATGTCGACCCGCGTGGTCGGCGCGTGCAGCGCTGCCTGCAGCAGCCAGTCGCCGCGCTGGATCTGTTCCAGCGCAAGGCGCTCGCCGGCGATGTTCAAGGCCACGCGCTGGCCGGCCCAGGCCTGTTGCGCGGGCCGGTTCTGCGCGTGCAGGCCGCGCACCCGTACCGGCCGTCCGGCGTTGCCGAGGAGCAGTTCGTCGCCCACCGCGACCTGTCCGGAGAAGGCCGTGCCGGTGACCACGATGCCGCTGCCGGCGACGCTGAAGGCCCGGTCCACCGCCAGGCGGAAGTATCCCTCGCGGCTACGCTCGCGGACTTCGCCGGCGAGCCCGCCGAGTGCTTCGCGCAACGCCGCGACGCCCTCCCCGGTGCTGCTGGAGAGCGGGAAGATCGGCGAGCGCGCCAGCGGTCCGGAGGCCAGCAGGTGTTCGACCTGGGTCTGCACCTGTTGCACCCGCTGCGGCTCGACCCGGTCGATCTTGGTCAGCGCCACCAGCGCCCGGCGGATACCGAGCAGTTCGACGATCGCCAGGTGCTCGCGGGTCTGCGGCATCAGGCCGTCGTCGGCGGCCACCACCAGCAGCACGCAATCGATGCCGCTGGCGCCGGCCAGCATGTTGTGGACGAAGCGCTCGTGGCCGGGCACGTCGATGAAGCCGGTGGGGCTGCCGTCGCCAAGGTCGGCGTAGAGGTAGCCCAGGTCGATGGTGATCCCGCGTTGGCGCTCGGCCGGGCGGCGGTCGCCCTCGATGCCGGTGAGGGCGCGCAGCAGCGAGGTCTTACCGTGGTCGATGTGCCCGGCGGTGCCGACGATCACGACAGCTCGCTCCGCAGTCGCGGCAACTGGGCGAGGAACGCCGGCTCGTCGTCGAGCTGGCGCAGGTCGAGCCAGAGGGCGTCGTCGTCGAGCCGACCGATCACCGGCAGCGGCAGCCCGCGCAGGGCTTCCTCGAGGTTGCGCAGGGCGCGTCCGCGCAGGCGCCTGGGCTGCTGCGGACGCAGGCACAGCGCGGCGCTGGCCAGCCGCGCCACCGGCTGCGCGCCGCTGCCGATCATGCCCAGGGCGTCGACCGCGGCGACCTCCCAGCCCTCGCCGAGTGCCTCGCCCAGCGCCGGCGCCAGGCGCTCGGCCTGGGCGCGGATCTCCGCCGCCGGGCGGCTGAGCAGGCGCAGGGTGGTCAGGCGTTCGGCGAGGCGGTCCGGATCGCGGTACAGGCCGAGCACCGCCTCGAGGGCGGCGAGGGTCAGCTTGTCGACGCGCAGGGCGCGCTTGAGCGGGTTCTTCTTGATCCGCCCGATCAGTTCGCGGTTGCCGAGGATCAGCCCGGCCTGGGGCCCGCCGAGCAATTTGTCGCCGCTGAAGGTAACGATGTCGGCGCCGTCGGCCAGGGCTTCCTGCACCGTCGGTTCCTTGGGCAAGCCCCAGCGGGTCAGGTCCACCAGGGTGCCGCTGCCGAGGTCTTCCAGCAGCGGCAGGCCGTGGCCATGGGCGATGGCCGCCAGTTGCGCGGTGGGCACGCTGGAGGTGAAGCCCTGGACGCTGTAGTTGCTGGTATGCACGCGCATCAGCAGGCCGCTGCGCGGGCCGATGGCGGCTTCGTAGTCCCTGGCGTGGGTGCGGTTGGTGGTGCCCACCTCGTGCAAGCGCACGCCGGCGCGGGCCATGATGTCGGGAATGCGGAAGGCACCGCCGATCTCGATCAGCTCGCCGCGCGAGATGATCCCTTCCTTGCGCGCCCCCAGGCTGTTCAGCGCCAGCAGCACCGCCGCCGCGTTGTTGTTGACCACGGTGACTGCCTCGGCGCCGGTGAGTTCGCGGATCAGCCCGGCGATCAGGTCGTCGCGGTCGCCGCGCTTGCCGCTGGCCAGGTCGAACTCCAGGTTCAGCGGGTAGCGCGCGGCCAGGGTGATCGCCTCGATGGCCTCGTCCGGCAGCAGGGCGCGGCCGAGGTTGGTATGCAACACCGTGCCGGTCAGGTTGAACACCCGCCGCACGCGGCTGGCATGCTGCGCGGCGAGGCGTTCGCCGGCGCGCCCGGCGAGCACCGCCTCGCTCAGTTCGATCTCGGCGAGGGCACCGCGTCGGGCCGGCTCGCGCAGTTCGTCGAGCAGGTCGCGGAGGGTCGCCAGCAACGCCTCGCGGCCGTAGCGCTGGTGCAGGGGAGCGGCCGCCGCGCTGCGCAGCAGGCGGTCGACCGAAGGCAAGCGAACGGAACTCATGGAGAAACCTTATCCACAGGGTAGGGTCACCGACACGCCCATCATAGACGCGTCGGCGCATGCCCGCAGCGTCTTCGGCTATTCGCCGCCGGGGGCCAGCAACAGGTTCGGCGAACGCCGCAGGTAGCCGTCCTCGGCCAGGCGCATGTCCAGCGCCAGGCTGGCCAGGTCGTCGGCAAGGGCATCAGCGTGGCGGTCGAACTCCAGGTAGAACTGCTTCAGGTAGCCCTGGCAACTGGGGCAGGTCTCGGCGCGCAGCACGGCTTTTTCCGCCGGCTGCCCGTCATGCTCCAGGGACAGGTAGGCCAGGTGCTTGCTTTCCTCGCAGTGGCTGCACTTGATTCGCACGTAGTGCCATTCGCAGGCGCACAGCGAGCAGCTCAGGTAGCGCAGACCGGTTTCCTTGCCGCCCTGGCGGATCATCCCGGCCATCGGCGGCGAGCCGCAGGCGGGGCACAGGGTCCGGCTCTCGGTCTCGACCACCGCGCCCTCCTCCAGTCCCAGCAGCCAATGGCTCCAGGCTACTTGCAGGGCGGCGCCGAGGAACGGCACCAGGGCCGCCGGCAGGAGGTCGAACTGACCGCTGAGCAGGGCGATGGCCCAGGCCTTGCGCTGGCCTTCGTCGGCTTCGCGCAATTGTTCGAGTGCCGCGCCGACGGCGGCGTTGGCCGGTGCCGGGTAGCCCGCGAGCAGGGCATCCAGCCAGGGCAACCAGGCGCCTTCGCGCACCAGCAGGTCGTAGGCCAGCGGCGGCATGCCGTGCTCGCGGCTCTTGCGCAGGCGCTCGGGGTCGAGCGGGGCCAGGGCCGGCGGGTTGTCCAGCAGCGCCTGCTGGAGCCGGCAGAGACCGGCGACCAGCCGCAGGTAGTCGCCCATCGGGTGCCCCTCGGCCAGTTGCAGCAGGCGCTCGCCGCGGCGGGCGAACAGGTCGCGCGACGGCTGGTGCAGGTGCGGGGGAATGTTGGCGGCGGCTTCGATCTGCCCCGGCTGAAGAATGGTGCGTGACACGGGAACTCCTCGGGTCTGCGCCGGCGGGCCGGTGGGCCGCGCCGCAACGATCGGGCGCCCGGAGGGGCGCGGAATGAATGCAAAGGCCCCATCGCTGGGGCCTCCGGTCGGGCGATGGCGACACTATACGCGTCAGTGCTCCTCGCCCTTGCCGACTTCCTTCAGCCAGCCGTTATGGTGCTTGCGCGCCCAGGCGCGGCTGACCTTGCCGTAGAGCATCGCGCCCATCGAGCCCTTGACCCAGATGCCGGCGTAGATGTGCACGATGATGCTGGCGATCAGGACGAAGGCGGCGAAGGCGTGCAGGAGCGCCGACAGGCGGATCGCCTCGATGCCGAACCAGGCACTGAAGTACTGGCGCCAGATCACGATGCCGGTGACCAGCAGGGTCAGCATGCTCAGCAGCAGCACCCAGAACAACAGCTTCTGCCCGGCGTTGTAGCGGCCGACTTCCGGGAGGTTCTCCTCGCGGTTGCTGACCACGTCGCGCCACTGCTTGAGCCACTGGATATCGCTCTTCTGCACCCGGTTGTGGTGAGCGAAGCGCACCACCAGGCCGAGGAAGAAGACGAACATCGCCAGCCCCAGGAAGGGGTGCAGGATACGCGTCCAGGGACCGCCGCCGAACAGGTTGGTCAGCCAGAACAGCGCCGGGTGGAACAGCGCCAGCCCGGACAGCCCGGCCATGAAGAACAGGATCGCCACGGCCCAGTGGTTGCTGCGCTCGTTGGCGTTGTAGCGCTGGATTTCATTTTTCATTTCCGACTCCTCGAGAGCGCCGCCGCTGCCGCCGGGTCGCGGAGGACCGCCGGCAACGCCCGCGCGCAGGCTCAACGACGCTCGTGCGGGTCAAAGGTGTGTACCGACGGATCGACCTGGTGCACCGGTGCCTCGGCTTGCCCGTGGTCTTCCTCGTCGTCCGCGCGGTTGGGACCGACGCGCACATAGTGGAAGAACCCGGCGAGCACCGTGGCGCCCATGGCCAGCAGCGCCAGCGGCTTGGTCACGCCCTTCCACAGGCTGACCAGCGGGCTGACGCTCGGCTGGTCGGCCAGGCCGGCATAGAGCGACGGCTTGTCGGCGTGGTGCAGCACGTACATCACGTGGGTGCCGCCCACCCCTTCGGGGTCGTACAGGCCGGCGTTCTCGTAACCGCGGCTCTTCAGGTCGACGATGCGTTCGGCGGCGTGTTCCTTCATGTCCTCCTTGCTGCCGAAGACGATGGCGCCGGTCGGGCAGGTCTTCACGCAGGCCGGCTCCATGCCCACCGAGACGCGGTCGGAACACAGGCTGCACTTGTAGGCCTTGTGGTCCTTCTGCGAGATCCGTGGGATGTCGAACGGGCAACCGGTGATGCAATAGCCGCAACCGATGCACTTGTCCTGGTTGAAGTCGACGATGCCGTTGGCGTACTTCACGATCGCTCCCGGGCTCGGGCAGGCCTTCAGGCAGCCCGGCTCGGCGCAGTGCATGCAGCCATCCTTGCGGATCAGCCACTCGAGGTTGCCGGCCTCGTTCTCGTGCTCGGTGAAACGCATCACCGTCCACGAGTCGGCCGTCAGGTCCATGGGGTTGTCGTAGGTGCCGTGGTTGTGGCCGACCTCGTCGCGCAGCTCGTTCCATTCCGAGCAGGCGACCTGGCAGGCCTTGCAACCGATGCACTTGGACACGTCGATCAGTTTCGCCACTTCCTCCTGGTTCCGCACCGAGGGCATCGGCGTGGTGGTCGCGGAGCGGGCGTGGATGTCCTGACTACTCATGTTTCACCTCACGCCTTTTCCACGTTGACCAGGAACGACTTGAACTCCGGCGTCTGGGTATTCCCGTCGCCCACGAAGGGGGTCAGGGTGTTGGCCAGGAAGCCGTTGCGCGCCATGCCGGCGAAGCCCCAGTGGATCGGGATGCCGACGTGGTGCACGGTCTTGCCGTCCACCTGCAGCGGGCGGATGCGCTTGGTCACCACCGCCACCGCCTTGATGTAGCCGCGGTTGGAGGAGACCTTGACCTTGTCGCCGGCATTGATGCCCAGCTCCTTGGCCAGCGCCTCGCCGATCTCGACGAACTGCTCGGGCTGGGTGATCGCATTCAGCCGGCAGTGCTTGGTCCAGTAGTGGAAGTGCTCGGTGAGCCGGTAGGTGGTCGCTGCGTAGGGGAACTCGTCGGCCGTGCCGAACAGTTCCATGTCGTTCTTGAACACCCGTGCCGCCGGGTTGCTGATCGCCTTGCGGTTGTCGCGGTGCAAGGGGTTCACCCCGATCGGCGTCTCGAACGGCTCGTAGTGCTCGGGGAACGGGCCTTCGGCCATCTTGTCGACGGCGAACAGGCGGGCCACCCCTTCGGGGTTCATGATGAACGGGTTCATCCCGGCTTCCGGCGGTACGTCGGCCTTGTAGTCGGGCACGTCGGTGCCGCCCCAGGACTTGCCGTTCCACCACACCAGGCGCTTCTTCTCCGGGTCCCACGGCTTGCCGCTGACGTCGGCCGAGGCGCGGTTGTAGAGAATCCGTCGGTTCGCCGGCCAGGCCCAGGCCCAGCCGAGGGTCTGGCCCATGCCGTAGGGGTCGCTGTTGTCGCGGCGGCCCATCTGGTTGCCCTGCTGGGTCCAGGAGCCGGCGAAGATCCAGCAGCCGCTCGCCGTGCTGCCGTCGTCGCGCAGCAGGGCGAAGCCCGGCAACTGCTCGCCGGCCTTGGCCAGGATCATGCCGTTGGCCGGGTCGACCAGGTCGCTCAGGGCCTTGCCGTTGAACTCCCGGGCCAGTTCGTCCGGGCCCGGTTCGTCGGGCTTGAGGTAGGACCAGTCGAGGCCGAGGATCGGGTCGGGGAAGGCCCCGCCGTCCTTGCGGTACATCTCGCGCAGGCGGTGGAACAGCCCGGCCATGATGGCGATGTCCGGACGCGCCTGGCCCGGCGGCTCGGCGCCCTTCCAGTGCCACTGCAACCAGCGGCCGCTGTTGACGATCGAGCCGTCTTCCTCGGCGAAGCAGGAGGTGGGCAGGCGGAACACCGTGGTCTTGATGCTGGCGGTGTCGACGTCGTTGTACTCGCCGACGTTGCGCCAGAACTCCGAGGTCTCGGTCACCAGCGGGTCCATCACCACCATCCACTTCAGGCGCGCCAGCGCGGCGCCGACCTTGGCCTTGTTGGGGAACGAGGCGATGGGGTTGAAGCCCTGGCAGAAGTAACCGTTGACCTTGCCCTGGTACATCATGTCGAAGTAGCGCAGCACGTCGTAGCCGGCGCCCGGCATGTCGAGCTTGGGCAGCCAGTCGTAGCACCAGTTGTTTTCCTTGGTCGCCGACTTGCCGAACCAGGCCTTCATCAGGCTGACGTGGAACTTGCCGTAGTTCTGCCAGTAGGACAGCTGTCCCGGGCGCAGCGGCTTGGCCGTGCGCTTGGCGATGTAGGCGTCGTAGTCCTGCTCGGCGTCCATCGCCAGGGTCAGGTAGCCCGGCAGCGAGTTGGACAGCAGGCCGAGGTCGGTCAGGCCCTGGATGTTGGAGTGGCCGCGCAGGGCGTTCATGCCGCCGCCGGGCATGCCGATGTTGCCCAGCAGCAGCTGGACCATCGCGCCGGTGCGGATCATCTGCGCGCCTACCGAGTGCTGGGTCCAGCCCAGGGCGTACATGATGGTCATGACCTTGCCCGGCTTGGAGGTCTCGGCGATTTCCGCCCAGACCTTGAGCATCATGTCCTTCGGCGTACCGCAGATGTTGCTCACCACGTCCGGGGTGTAGCGGCTGTAGTGCTGCTTGAGCAGGTTGAACACGCAGCGCGGGTGGGTCAGGGTCGGGTCGACCTTGGCATAGCCGTCCTCACCGATCTCGTAGCCCCAGGAGGACTTGTCCGGGTAGGTCCGCTTCTCGGCGTCGTAGCCGTTGAACAGGCCGTCCTCGAAGCTGAAGCCTTCCTTCACGATGAACGAGACATCGGTGTAGTTGCGCACGTATTCGTGCTGGATCTTGTCGTTTTCCAGCAGGTAGTTGATCAGGCCGCCGAGGAAGGCGATGTCGGTGCCGGTCCGGATCGGCGCGTAGTAGTCGGCGACCGAGGCGGAACGGGTGAAACGCGGATCGACCACCAGCAGCCGCGCCTTGTTGTGCGCCTTGGCTTCGGTGACCCATTTGAATCCGCACGGGTGGGCTTCGGCGGCGTTGCCGCCCATGATCAGCACCAGATCGGCATTCTTGATGTCGGTCCAGTGGTTGGTCATGGCTCCACGGCCAAACGTCGGGGCAAGACTTGCCACCGTCGGGCCGTGTCAGACACGCGCCTGGTTGTCGAATCCCAGGATGCCGAGGGAGCGCATCACCTTGTGGGTGATGTAGCCGGCCTCGTTGGACGAGGCGGACGCGGCGAGGAAGCCGGTGGTCAACCAGCGGTTGACGGTCTGGCCCTGCTCGTTCTTCTCGACGAAGTTGGCGTCGCGGTCTTCCTTCATCAGCTTGGCGATGCGCTCGAGGGCTTCGTCCCACTCGATGCGCTTCCACTCGCTGGAGCCGGCCTCGCGCACTTCCGGATACTTCAGGCGGTTCGGGCTGTGGATGTAGTCCAGCAGGCCGGCGCCTTTCGGGCAGAGGGTGCCGCGGTTGACCGGATGGTCGGCGTCGCCCTCGATATGGATGATGTTCTGCGCGACGTTCTTGGCGCCGTCGCCCTGGCTGTACATGATCAGGCCGCAACCGACCGAACAGTAGGTACAGGTGTTGCGGGTCTCGACCGTGTGCGCCAGCTTGAAGTGGCGGACCTGGTCGGCGAAGGCCTCCGTGGGGGCCATCCCGAGCGCCGCAAGGCTCGATCCTCCAAGGCCTATACCGCAGACCTTGAAGAATTGCCGACGGTTCATATCCATCGTGCATCTCCTGCATCAGGCAAAGGACACCCGGGACATGGCCGGATGTCTCTGGTTAAAAGATAGCCAGCCTGGCGAGGTACGCCAGCCGGGCATGGCTACGGGGCAGCGAACCCTACACGAACGCTGGGTTTTTCTGCCTTGACCGGAGTCATTACACGGCGGCGCAAACCTTGTCCAGCAAGGTGCGCGGAATCGGGACAGGTCCGAACGCCGCGAGGCGCGCGAACAGGAGGTGATATCCAGGTGCCATTAGACCAAAGACTAATGCCGGGTCGCCTAGGGCTGCGGCGACCCGGCGAGCGGATCAGAGTCCGACGTTCCTGAGGCGATTGGCATGCTGCCGATAGACCTGGGTCGGGTCGCTCTCGAACAGGCTGACCAGGCCGAGCAACTGGTTGACTTCGTCCAGATGGTCCATCCGGAAGTTGTCCTTCACCACGCTGCCCAGGTGGCTGGAGCATTGGCCGACCAGACCGTCGTTGGCCTCGCCGAACAGCAGCCCGGTCACCGCCAGGCCGGCGGAGCTCGGGTCGAGCGCATTGGTCAGGGAGCCGGTGCCGCTCATCGAGTAGTAGCGCACCCCGGCTACCGTCTCCGCGCCCTGGCCACAGGCGCTGGCCGGGATCGCCTGCGGGAAGCGCTGGTTGAACCGCGCGGTGCCGGGAGTGTTGAGACTGTTCAGGGCAGCCAGCGCGTCGCCCTTGACCCACTCGCCGCCGTCGACGATGTCGACCACCGAGAACAGCGCCTCCACCGCCGAGGCGATCACCTCGGTGCCGATCGGCCCGAGGAACTCGCTGAAGCCGGTCACCGCGTCGGCTACCGGCGTGCCCTTGTGCGGCGTGCCCATGGTGGTGACCGAGGCCACCAGTTGCGGCGCCACCCCGGCGACGTAGCGCACGGTCATGCCGCCCTGGCTGTGGCCGATCAGGTTGACTTTCTCCGCGCCGGTCAGGGCCAGGACTTCCTCCACCTGCGCCAGTAGCTGTTCGCCGCGCACCTCGTTGCTGTTCACCGGCGACTGCGAGGTGGCGAAGACCTTCGCGCCGTCCTTCTCCAGGGCCGGCACGATAGCGTGCCAGTAGTCCACCGGGCCGACGCTCTTGAAGCCGAACAGACCGTGGGACAGCACGATGGGATAGCGCGTGCGGGTGTAGTCGGTCGCAGCGTGCACGGGAAGGCTGGCGGCCAGCGCTACCAGCGCCGCCGCGAGGAACGTCTTGTTCTTGTTCATCGTCGAGACTCCGTTCGGATTGGACAGGCAGTTGGCAAGGCACGTGCTGAGCGGGCCGGAACCCCAGCCTGACAGCGCCGCCAAAGGCGTCGAGCCGTGCTTAAGTTGGGCTCCCGGCGCACGCCATTACCCCGGGTAACAGCGCCGCCGTTCCCATTCCGCCCGCCGCGCCGCAAGTGCTGTCGGAGAGCTTTCGACGCCTGTCACCCGGGGCCACAGCGGTGCAGCGCAGCGAGCACCTATCCGATCAGCCAGTCCGCCGGCTTGACCGAAATGCCTGGCGGTTCCGGCAAGCGGGCCGCATTCGGCGGCGGCGCAACTTCCTATGGTGAAGCGTCCCTGGCTACCGGAACCGCGCCATGCGCAACCCCTACCCGCCGCTCGCCGCCGCTCCCTATCCGCACCTGCTGGCCCCGCTGGACCTGGGCTTCACCCGTCTGCGCAACCGCGTGGTGATGGGTTCGATGCACACCGGGCTGGAGGATCGCCTGTGGGACTTCGGCAAGCTCGCTGCCTACTACCGCGAGCGCGCCCGGGGCGGCGTCGGGCTGATCGTCACCGGCGGCTTCGCGCCCTGCCGCGAAGGTTGGCTGCTGCCCTTCGGCAGCAGCCTCACCAGCGCCCTGGAGGTGCCCGCCCATCGTCGCCTGACCCAGGCGGTGCATGCCGAGGGCGGCAAGATCCTGCTGCAGATCCTCCACGCCGGGCGCTATGGCTACCACCCGATGGCGGTGTCCGCCTCGCCGTTGAAGTCGCCGATCAGTTGGTTCACCCCGCGCGAACTCTCCGAGCGCGGCATCCGCAAGACCATCCGCGCCTTCGTCCGTTGCGCGCGGCTGGCCAAGGCCGCCGCCTATGACGGCGTGGAAGTGATGGGCAGCGAAGGCTACCTGCTCAACCAGTTCCTCTGCCCGCGCACCAACCGCCGCGACGACCAGTGGGGCGGCCCGCTGGAAAACCGCATGCGCCTGGCGCTGGAGATCGTCCGCGGCATCCGGCGGATCGTCGGCGAACGCTTCATCCTCTGCTATCGCCTGTCGCTGCTCGACCTGGTCGAGGGCGGCAATACCTGGGACGAAGTACGGCGCATCGCCCTGGCCCTGGAGGAAGCCGGCATCACCCTGCTCAACACCGGCATCGGCTGGCACGAGTCGCGCGTGCCGACCATCGTCACCTCGGTGCCGCGCGCGGCCTTCGCCGAGGTCAGCGCACGGCTGCGCCACGAACTGAAGGTGCCGGTGATCGCCAGCAACCGGATCAACACCCCGGAGGTCGCCGAATCCCTGCTCGCCGCCGGCAAGGCCGACCTGGTATCGATGGCCCGGCCGTTGCTGGCCGACCCGCAGTTCGTGGCCAAGGCCGGTGCCGGCCGGGCCGAGGAGATCAACACCTGCATCGCCTGCAACCAGGCCTGCCTCGATCATGCCTTCGCCAACCGCCGCGCCACCTGCCTGGTCAACCCGCGGGCGGCCTTCGAGACCGAGTTGCGCTACCGCAAGGCGCGCACGCAGAAGCGCATCGCGGTGATCGGCGCCGGCCCCGCCGGGCTCTCCGCCGCCTGCGTGGCCGCCGAGCGCGGGCATCGGGTCAGCCTGTTCGAGGCGAGCGGGGAAATCGGCGGGCAGTTCAACCTGGCCAAGCGGATTCCCGGCAAGGAAGAGTTCCGCGAAACCCTGCGCTACTTCCGCGTGCGCCTGGAACGCCTCGGCGTCGACCTGCGCCTCGGCCACCGGGTGCGCCAGGGCGAGCTGGACGGTCAGTTCGACGACGTGGTGGTGGCCACCGGCATCCAGCCACGCCGGCCAAGGATCGACGGCATCGGCGGACCGACCGTACTCAGCTACGTGGACGTGCTGCGCGGCGCGCCGGTGGGCGCGCGGGTCGCCATCGTCGGCGCCGGCGGCATCGGCTTCGACGTCGCCGCCTTCCTCGTCGCCGCACCCAGCGACGGCCAGCCGCGGGCGCTCGGCGAATGGCTCGCGGAATGGGGCGTGGACCTCGACAACAGCCAGCCCGGCGGCCTCCGCGAACCCGCTCCGACGCAGCCGGCGCGCCAGGTCTGGCTGCTCCAGCGCAAGCCCGGCGCCCCCGGCGCGCAGCTCGGCAAGACCAGCGGCTGGGTGCACCGCGCGCACCTCAGGCACAACGCCGTGCGCATGCTCGGCGGGGTGGAGTACCTGAAGATCGACGAACGCGGCTTGTTGATCCGCGTCGACGGCGAGGAACGCTGGCTGGAGGTGGACAACGTGGTGATCTGCGCCGGCCAGGAGCCGCTGCGCGAGTTGCAGATCAGCCAGGCGGCGGAAAGCCTGCGCTTCCACCTGATCGGCGGGGCGCGAGTGGCGGGGGAACTGGATGCCAAGCGGGCGATTCGCGAGGGGGCCATGCTGGCGGCACGCTTGTAGGGGGACAACGCCGCTGGCGGCATGGCGGCCGTAGGGCGAACAACCGCTCGCGATTACCCGCCGGGCGGAATCCGAGGGCGAGCGATGGGGCCTCGCGTTTTCCTCCTCCGCCCCCGCCTGGTGCATACTGTGCGACTCCCCGTACCACTCCGGCCCGTCCCTCGCCATGCGCGGGGCGCGCTCGCCGTCATCGTTCCAGGAGTCTTCCATGCCCACTCCCCCCTGGTGGCTGTTCGTCCTGCCCCTGCTCGCCGGCGCCTGCCTGCCGCTGCAGGCGGGGATCAACGGCCAGTTGGCCAAGCAGGTGTCCAGCGTCCTCGCCGCGGCACTGATCTCGTTCTTCGTCGGCACCCTCGGGTTGCTCGCCCTGACCCTCTCGCAGCGCGAGTTTCCCGGCCTGGCGGCATTGCGCGGGCTGAGCTGGTGGCACTGGTGCGGCGGTTTCCTCGGCATGTTCTTCATCTTCATCGCCGCCTTCGCCGCACCGCGCATCGGCGCGCTGATGTTCATGGTGCTGGTGCTCGCCGGCCAGTTGGGCATGGCCATGAGCCTCGACCACTTCGGTTGGGCCGGCTTCCGCGAGGCACCGATCAGCGCGCTGAAGCTGGGCGGGTTGGCACTGATCGGCGCCGGCATCTGGATGATCCGCAAGGGCTGAGTGCGTCTTGCCGCGGACGCATCGGCCGGCCTATAGTCGGCCTCGGCGTTCTCCACGCCTCCCGTCCGCGGAAAGGGCAGCGCCCAGGCGATCCACCCCACGCATCGCGCATGCGACTCCAGGCCTGCTGGCGGACAAGGCTGCAGAGGAGATCGTATGTCCTTTTCCCGCACTCTCGGCGACGGCCGGATCAATCTCGAACAGCAACGCAAGCGCGCCAAGGAGCTGTTGCGCCAGTGGCGCCGCGACCCGGCCAGCCGTACAGGGCCTCCGGGGCAGGAGCCGCGCCTGGCCGACGCCCAGAGGCAGGTGGCGCGCGAGCTGGGCTTCGCCAGTTGGCCGCGACTCAAGGCGCATGTCGACGCCATCGCCTTCGCCAGCCGCCACCCCGACCTGGTCGGCGGCGATGAGGCCGCGACCCTGCACCTGCGCTGCGGCAACGACATCGCCCACGGCCTGAAGCTCGCCGGCTTTCGCGGCGACTTCCGGATGTTCGCCGACCCGCTGACCATGGGACCGGTGCCGAACCTGCCGTTGCCCGAGTTCCTCGCCCTGCGCAGCGACTACCTGAGCCGCGCCTTCGACCTCGACCCGGCCGACGCCCAGGCCCGCCAGCGCCAGGAATACGCTGGGCTCGAGCGGCTCGGCGAATACTCGCGGGTGGCCCTCTGGTGCGAGGCGGACGCCTACGACCAGTTGTTCCTGGTCCGGGTGCTGGCCGGGATGCAGACGCCGCCGGAGCATCTGGAACTGATCGAGATCGACCGCGTGCCAGGCGTCGAGCGCTTCGTCGGCATCGGCCAACTGGCGCCTGAGCTGCTCGCCTGGCTATGGACTCGGCGTCGCCCGCTGGACGCCGAAGCCCTGACGCTGGCCCGCGCGGCCTGGGAAGCCTACCGCGATCCGGCGCCACTGCGCTGGGCGCAACTGGCCGCAGCGCCGACCCCGGCGCTACCGTTGCTGGGGCCGGCGCTGCGTCGGCAACTGCATGAACTGCCGGCCCTGCGCGACGGCCTGTCGCTGAGCGAACGGCTGACCCTGGAGATCGTCCGCGACGGCGGGCGGCCGAGCGCCGGCCAGGTCTTCGCCGAGCTGACCGCACGGCGCGAGCCGCTGCCCTATCTCGGCGACCTGATGTTCCGCGTCCTGCTCCGCGCGCTGCTGGAAGAGCCCGGTGCGCTGCTGCGCACGCCGGCGCCGGAACTGCCCTGGGAACGCCAGCCGCTGGCGCTGACCGCTGCGGGCCGCGAGGTCCTGGCCGGGCGGCGCTACCGCCTCGACCTCGGCGCCCCCGAACGCTGGGTCGGCGGCGTACGCCTGCGCGCCGGCACCGCGCACTGGGCTCTGGACGAGCAGGACCGGCCGGTATGGCGGGAGGACCCACGGCACTGACGCTCATCGCCCGGACGAGCGCAACGGGCGCGCAGCCACTATCATTGCGCGCCCGTTTTCCCCGCCCCCGCCCGCCGATGAAGAAGATCCCGCTCGCCGCCGCCGACCCCGACCGCCTGGATACCTGGGTGAAATACCGCGAAGGCCTGTGCGGCGAGTGCAACGCGACCTGCTGCACGCTGCCGGTGGAAGTGCGCATCGACGACCTGATCCGCATGCGACTGGTCGACGAGTTCGAGCGCGAGGAGCCGGCCAAGCGAATCGCCAAGCGACTGGAAAAGGATGGCGTGATCGAGCACTTCAACCACAAGCGCGAGATCTTCACCCTCACCCGCATGGCCAACGGCGACTGCCTGTACCTCGACCGCAAGACCCGCCTGTGCACCATCTATGCCCGCCGCCCGGACACCTGCCGCAACCACCCGCGCATCGGCCCGCGTCCCGGCCACTGCGCCTACCGGCCGAAGTAGCCTCAGCCAGGCGGCGCGACGCCCTGGCATAGCTGGTACTGTCCCACCGGCGGCCGGCAGCGCAAGCGCTGGCGCACCTCGTCGGGCAAGGCGCCGAACGAACGCGAGCGGATCGCCAGCAGGGCGTCGCGACGCAACCAGCCGGCCAGTTCGCTGTCCTCCGCCCGTTGTGCCCGCCCGCCGCTGTAGAACACTGCCGAGTACGGCCGCTTCGGCCAGAACACCAGCGGCCGCTCGCGCCAGCCGGCGTCGCTGGCCAGCAGCGCGGCGGTGGACTTCTGCTCGGCGCGCGAGCCCAGCAGCAGGGAGCCGAGGAACAGCGCGAACAGCAACGGCGTCAGCGCCAGGCAGGCCAGCCCGCCACGCCGCAGCCAGGCGCTGCGCGCCAGCGGCGCGCGCAGCAGGTCGGCGGCGAGCAACGCCAGGGCCGGCAGGCCGGGCAGCACGTAGGTCCAGAGGACGTTGCCGGCGAAGGTGAAGAACAGGCACGGCGCCAGTCCCCAGAACAGCCAGTAGCGCCTGCGCGAGGCGACGCCATCGACCACCTCCCCGCGCTGGCGCCAGCCCAGCCAGAGCAGCAGCGGCAACCAGAGGCTCCAGGGAAACGCGGCGGCCAGCAGGAACAGCCAGACGCTGCCGTAGGGATAGGCGTGGGCATTGCCGTAGCGGTCGCCGTCCCAGCCGGCGGTGACGAAGCGCTGCCAATGCTCGCCGAGCAGGAAGTACTCGAGGAAGCCCGGCGTCTTCAACTCCGCCAGCAGGTACCAGGGCGCCGCCACCAGGAGCATCAGCAGGCTTCCGCGGATCCATGGCAGGCCCCGCCAGAGCGCGCGCCAGCGCCACTCCAGCAAGGCCCACAGGCCGATCGGCAGTCCGGCGAGGATCAGCGTCAGCGGCCCTTTCGCCAGCAGCCCGAGGCCGAGGCCGAGGAACATCAGCCAGCCCTCGCGGCGCCGGATTCCCTCCGCGCCATGCAGGCCCAGCCAGAAGCCGCGCATGGCCAGGACCAGCGCCAGGGCCAGGGCCATGTCGGTCATTACCGCCCCGGAGGCGACGAAGAACAGCGCCGAACTGCCCAGCAGGACGCAGGCGATCCGCGCCTGCCGACGATCTTCGCGAGCCTGCCAGTCCCATACCAGCCACAGCACCAGCACGCCCAGCAACCAGTGCGGCAGGCGGCTGGCGAACTCGTTGGCGCCGAGCAGAAGCTGGCCGCCGGCGCTGAGCCAGAAGGCCAGCGGCGGCTTGCCCCAGAACGGCACGCCGACGTCGTACCAGGGCGTGATCCAATCGCCCAGTTCGGCCATCTTCCGCGCCACCTCGCCATAGCGGGCCTCGGTGGTGTCCATCAGCGGATAGCTGCCCAGGCTCAGCAGGCGGATGGCGAAGGCCAGGGCGAGCAGGAACCAGGCCAGCGGCCAGCCGCGCAGCGCCCTCACGGATTGGCCCCGCCGACCTGCGCCGGCAGGTAGCGGTCGATCAGGTAGAGCGGGCGGCGCCGCGCTTCCATGGTCATCCGCCCGAGGTATTCGCTGCACACGCCGATGGCCAGCAGTTGCAGGCCACCGATCAGGAACAGCGCGGCGATCACCGGCCAGTGCTCGTGGATCTCCTGTTGGCCGAAGATCCCGGCGAGCAGGGTCGCCAGGGCCGCCAGCAGGCTGAGCAGGCCGAGGTAGCCGGCGACCTTCAGCGGCGCGGTGGAAAACCCGGTGATGCCTTCCAGGGCGAAGTTCCACAGCCGCCAGTAGCGCCACTTGCTGTGGCCGGCGACGCGGGCGGCGCGGCTATAGGCGATATCGACCTGGCGGAAACCGACCCAGGCGAACAGTCCCTTCATGAAGCGATTGCCTTCCGGCAGCTCGCAAAGGGCATCGACCACCCGCCGGTCGAGCAGGCGGAAATCGCCGACGTCGCGCGGGATCGGCACCTCGCTGAGGCGGTTGATCAGCCGGTAGAAGGCGCTCGCCGAGGCGCGCTTCAGCCAGCTTTCACCGGCCCGGCTACGGCGGCGCATGTTGACCATTTCGGCGCCGCCGATCCAGGCGTCGAGCATCTGCGGGATCAGTTCCGGGGGGTCCTGCAGGTCGGCATCGATGACGATCACCGCGGCGCCGCGCGACAGCTTGAGCCCGGCGCTCATCGCCTGTTCCTTGCCGAAGTTGCGGGTGAAGCGGGCCACGCCCACCCGGCGGTCGGCGGCCTGTAGCTGGGCGAGGATCGTCGCGCTGCGGTCGGTGCTGCCGTCGTCGACATAGAGCACCTCGCAATCGTCGCCAAGGTCGCCGAGCACGGCGCCCAGGCGCTGGTGGAAGGCCGGCAGCACCGCCTCCTCGTTGAACACCGGCACTACCACGCTGAGCAGGCAGGGGGCCTCGAGCTTCGACGCCAGGGAAGGTTCGATCATCATGAGAAGGTCCAGAGTCGATGAAGGTGATAGGTCGCCAACAGCAGTGCGCCGGTCGCGGCGAGCTGGGCCAGGCGGTAGTCGAGTCCGGCGAGGTCGCCGAGCAGCAACACCAGGACGGCGTTGCCGAGTACGCAAAGCAGGCTGACGGCGAAGAAGCGCGGCAGCGAACGGAACACCGGGCCACGGTGGCGGAAAGTCTTCCGGCGATGCCCCAGGTAGGCAGCCAGAGCCCCGCAGCTTGCTCCCGTCGCGGCGGCCACGGCGGCGCCAACGGCGAAGCCCTCGACCAGGAGGGTCAGCACCAGGTAATGAACGGCGGTGGCACCGGCGCCGACCGAGACGAAACGCCCCAGGAGCATGCATGGCTTCCTCTGGAAACAACCGACGCCGGCATTCTAGGAAGGTGCGCAAAGCCCCGCGGTTAGCGCTGCGCAAGCTTCCTGACAGGTTTTCGCAGGGTTCCCTGCGGCAGGCCTGGAAGCCGCGTCGGACAAGGAATACACGGCAGGCAGAGGTCTGTTACCGGATATGAAAAACGGGTTTTCCGCAGGCCTCGCCGCCGTCGCTATACTGCCCGGCCGATCCGGAGGACCCCATGAGCCTGTTGCGCGATGCCTGGCGCCACGCCCCGACCCACCATAGGGTCTGGGCGCTGGCCGGGCCGATGATTCTGTCGAACGTTTCCGTTCCCCTGGTACACCTGGTGGACAGCACGGTGGTCGGCCACCTGCCGCACGCCTACCAGCTCGGCGCGGTAGCCGTGGGCGGCAGCCTGTACACCCTGATGGTCGGCGTGCTCGGCTTCCTGCGCATGGGCACCACCGGCTTCGCCGCCCAGGCCGCCGGCCGCGACGATGGCGGCGCGCTGCGCCTGATCCTCGCACAGGGCCTGGGCATGGCGCTGCTCCTGGCCCTGCTGCTCGGCGCGCTGGCCCTGCCCCTGAGCGGCTGGGCCCTGCAACTGATGCAACCGTCGGCGGAACTGACCGGCGAGGCCCGCGCCTTCTTCCATACCCGCCTGCTCGGCCTGCCGGCGGCCCTGGCCAGCTACGCACTGGTCGGCTGGTTCCTCGGCACGCAGAACGCACGGGCGCCATTGGCGATCCTGTTGACCACCAACCTGAGCAACATCGCCCTGGTGCTCTGGTTCGTCCACGGCCTCGACTGGGGCGTGCAAGGCGCGGCCCGCGCCTCGGTGCTGGCGGAATGGAGCGGCGCCCTGCTCGGCCTGGCCCTGACCCGCCGCGACCTGGCCCGGCGCCCCGGGCGGGCGCAGTGGCAACGCCTGCGCCACTGGCTGTCCTGGCTACCGCTGCTGATGGTCAACCGGGATATCTTCATCCGCAGCCTGGCCCTGCAACTGGTGTTCTTCCTGCTCACCGTACAGGGCACCCGCCTCGGCGACGCCACGGTAGCCGCCAACGCCCTGCTGCTCAACGGCCTGCTCCTGACGTCCTACGCCCTCGACGGTCTCGCCCACGCGGTGGAGGCGCTCTGCGGCCACGCCATCGGCGCCCGCGACCGAACCGCCCTGCGCCGCGCGCTGGTGGTGGCCGGTGGTTGGTCGCTGCTGGCAAGCCTGGCGTTCGCCGCGCTGTTCGCCCTGTTCGGCCACCTGTTCATCGACCTGCAGAGCGACATCGCCGGCGTCCGCGAAGTCGCCTACGCCTATCTGCCGTACCTGGCCTGCCTGCCGCTGCTGGGGATGTGGAGCTATCTGCTCGACGGCCTGTTCATCGGCGCCACCCGCGCCCGCGAGATGCGTAACGCGATGCTCGTCGCGGTGGCCGCCAGCCTGCCCCTCGGCTGGCTGTTGCAGGGGCTGGGCAACCACGGGCTATGGCTGGCGTTCCTCGCCTTCATGCTGCTGCGCGGGCTGGTCCTGGCCGCCTACGGCTGGCGCCTGACCCGCCGCGATGGCTGGTTCGCCGCTCAGGGCGCCGACAGCGGGCGATAGGCGAGCATCAGCGGGACGTAGGCAGCGTGCGCGACCTGTATCAGTTCGCTGGCCAGGCGCCCGCCGGGAAACACCAGCACCAGGTCCGGCGCGGCATCGCCGAGGACGGCCTCGCCATACTCGCGCAGGGCGTTGTCGCTGCCACTGCGCTCCGGATAATCGTAGGCGCGCGAATCCGCGCCACGCTCGCGGCACCAGCGCTCGGCCTCGTCCGGCAGGCCGCTGCCGGCATGCAGCAGGTGGCCGAGCAGCGCCACCGGTTGCAGGCCGTGGCACTGGTCGAGCGCCAGGCGCAGGCGTTCGGCGTCCTTGAAATGGCGTCCGGCGCAGATCAGGAGGCGCATGCCGATCCCTCCCCTTGCCCTGGCTCGTCCGGCCGCTTCGCCATCGGATCGATGCCGCTGCGTTCGAGCAGCGGATAGGCCAGGGCGGTGACATGATGGTGGATGCGTCGGTAGTCGCGGAGAATGCGCTGGAACACGTCACCGGACTCCACCCAGGCACCGCGATCGTCGCGCAGGCGACGGAAGCGCTCGCGACTGGCATCGGCCTCCAGTCGCTGCAACAACTTCTTGCGCGCCACCAGGCGCAGCGCGGCGTCCAGGTCTTCGCGAAGGAACGCGCTGATCGCCAGGTGCAGGCTCTCCTCGATCGCCGCCTGCAACGGCAGCATGCGGCCCAGCTCGAACTCGCTGCCGGCGCGACTGCGACCGGCCCAACGCATCGCCAGGGGCAGCAGGCTGTTGGCGACGAGATCGCCGATGTGCTCGATGTTGATGGCGAACAGGAGAATTTCCTGGGCACGATCGGCGTCGCTGTCGCCGAGGCCGTCCTGGCCGAGGTCTGCCAGGTAGGCGCGGATCGCCGCACTCAACTGGTCGAGGGCCTGGTCCTGGCGACGGATTTCTGCCGCCACCTTCGCCTCCGGTCGCTGCAACAGGCCGCTGGTGGCGCGCAGCATCAGACTGGCCATGTCGGCCAGCCGCAGGACTTCGCGAGTAGCGTTGGCCAGGCCGATGTTGGCCACCTCCAGCCCGGCTTCGTCGAGGTAGCGCGGCATGCCCGGGTCGTCGGACTGTGCCTCTTCCGGCAACAGGCGCGCGAGCAGCGCCGCAAGCGGTCCGGTGAAGCCGATCGCCAGCAGTGCCAGGGCCAGGTTGAAAGCACTGTGGAACCAGACCGCCGCCGCACCACCGAGTGCGTTGGCCGGCTGCGCCAGCGCCGTCAGCCAGGGCAGCACCAGCAGGCAACCGAGCAGGCGCACCAGCAGGTTGCCCAACGGCAGGCGCCGCGCCACCCGGCTACCGGCCACCCCCAGCGCCGGCAAGGCGCCGCCGAGGTTGGCACCGAGCACCAGGGCCAGGGCGATGGGCAGCGAGACCAGTCCGGCCTGGGCCAGGGACGCCACCAGCAGCACCACCGCGACACTGGAATGGCAGGCCCAGGTCAGCAGCGCGGCGAGCAGCAGGGCGATCAGCGGATCGCCTTCGAGGCCGTGGATCACCGCGACAAAGGCTGGCGAGGCCTCGATCTGCTGCAGGGAATGGCCGAGCAACGCCAGCGCCAGAAGCATCAGGCCGAGTCCGATCAGGCACTGGCCAAGGCTCTCCAGGCGCGGACCGTCGCCCAGGCGGAACAGCAGCAGGCCGGACAGCAGGGCCAGCGGCGCCAGCAACGAGGTGTCGAAGCTGAGCAGTTGCACCACCAGTGTGGTGCCGACGTTGGCGCCGAGCATCACTGCCAGCGCCGGCGCCAGGCCCAGGGTGCCACTGGCGGTGAAGGACGCTGCCATCAGACTGGTGGCGGTGCTGCTCTGCAGCAGGCCGGTGATGCCGAGCCCGGCGAGCAGGGCCAGCCAGCGGTTGCCCAGGTGGCGGCCGAGCCAGTTGCGCAGCGCAGTGCCGAAACCGCGCAGCACGCCGCTGGAGACCATGTGCGTGCCCCACAACAGAAGGGCCACGGCACCGGCCAGGTTGATCAGGAGGATGGTTCCCAGCATGGCGGAACTCCCGGTTCGGAATGGATCGTGAAGGGAACGGGCTCATTGACCCATGGCCAGCCTGAGCGAGGCACGGTTGAGCGCGCTCGAGCAGTCCAGCAGGTATTTCACTTCGACCTGGCTCAGGCGGCCGCTGGCGTATGCGCGCACGCTGATCACCATCAGCAGGTGCGCGGCCTTCGCCAGCAGCCGTGCTGCCAGGCCACAGAACGCGCGGCGAGACGCGCCCAGGCATTTGCGTACGACGTTCATGGCTGTTTCCTCGGTGGAGGAGCGTGCCGCAGCGCGGCACGCCCTTGGGCTCAGAAACGCAAGGTCGCTCCCGAGAGCAGCCATCGCTCGCGCTCGCCGCGCAGGTGGCCGCCGACCAGCAGGTCGAGGTCCAGCCGTTCGCCCAGGTGCAGCCGCGGTCCGGCCTGCCAGCCGCTGTCGCCGGCCGACTCGCCGAAGCGTTCGGCGATCAGGGTCAACGGCTGGCCGACGCGGTATTCCATGCCCATGCCCCAGTTCCAGCGATGCCGGCGCTCGCCCTCGGCGTAGGCATGCCCCAGGCCGACCCCGGCGTTCAGGCGCAGGGCCTCGAACGGCTGGTAGCTCAGCGGCAGGTTGAAGCCGGCGCCTTCGAAAGCGTGCCGGCGGTCCAGGTAGAGATCCGCCGAGAGCGCCAGGGCCAACGCCAGGCCGAGGTCGTCGCGGGCCAGCAGCGGTGTCTTCAGCTCGGGGCTGAGGCGGCTGTGCCGATCGCCTGCGTCGCCCTCGCGCACCAGCGCCGCGCCGAGTTGCACCGATGGTAGGGCGGAGAAGGTGCAGGCGGGCGACAGCACCGACTGGTAGCGGTTGCCGTGGTGGCGTTCGCGCTGGTGCCAGGCGTCCAGATTGCATTCGCCGACGGGATCGATCTCGCCGTCGTCGACCCGGTAGGCGCCGCCCGCGGCGCGAGCCTCGGACAGCAGCGCCAGCAGCAGGACGCAGGCGAGCGCGGCGGCGACGAAGCCCAGGCGCCAGGACAGGGCGCGTCGCAGCGCGGCCGGCAGCGGTTGGAAAAGGGGCGCCCGCGGGCGCCGGTCGTGCAGGGTCATGATGCGTCTCTCCATGCGTGGGTCCGGTGTGCGTTGCGCGGCGCGGCGAGGCTTGCCGACGCGCCGGGAAAGGCCGGGACGAAGCCCGGCCGATCACTCAGAACCACTGGCCGAAGCGGCGGATGTAGAGGGTCTTCATGGTCTGCGCGGTGACGCAGTAGCAGAGCAGCGTGCCCACCAGCCAGGGGAAGTACTCCCACGGCAGCGGCTGCAGGCCGACCATCGCCCCCAGCGGCGAGAACGGCACGTAGATGCCCAGCGCCATCACCAGCCCGGTCATCAGCATCACCGGCAGCGCCGCGGTGCTCTGGATGAAGGGAATCTTCTGGGTACGCAGCATGTGCACCACCAGGGTCTGCGAGAGCAGGCCCTCGATGAACCAGCCGGACTGGAACAGCGACTGCATTTCCGGGCTGTTGGCGGCGAACACGAACCACATCAGCGCGTAGGTGGTGATGTCGAAGATCGACGAGGTCGGGCCGATCCAGACCATGAAGCGGCCGATGTTCTTCGAGTCCCACTTGCGCGGCTTGGCGAGGAACTCCTTGTCCATCTTGTCCCACGGCAGCGACAGCTGGGAGATGTCGTACATCAGGTTCTGCAGCAGCAGGTGGATCGCCAGCATCGGCAGGAAGGGGATGAAGGCGCTGGCCACCAGTACCGAGAACACGTTGCCGAAGTTGGAGCTGGCAGTCATGTTCAGGTACTTCATGATGTTGCCGAAGGTCTCGCGGCCCTTGATAACGCCCTCCTCCAGGACCATCAGGCTTTTTTCCAGGAGGATGATGTCGGCCGATTCCTTGGCGATGTCGGTGCCGCTGTCCACCGAGATGCCGACATCGGCATCTCGCAGCGCGGGGGCGTCGTTGATGCCGTCGCCGAGGAAGCCGACGGTGTGTCCGTTGCCCTGCAGGGCCTTGAGCACCCGCGACTTCTGCAGCGGCGTCAGCTTGGCGAACACCGTGCGCTCCTCGGCCAGGCGTTGCAGGGTGGCATCGTCCATCAGGTCGATGTCGCGACCGAGCAGCGGCTCGCCGACGTCCAGGCCGACCTCGCGGCAGATCTTCGCGCTGACCACCGGGTTGTCGCCGGTGAGCACCTTCACCGCCACGCCGTTCTCGCGCAACGCGGCGATGGCCGGGCCGGCGGTTTCCTTCGGCGGATCGAGGAAGGTCAGCAGGCCGGCGATCACCAGGTCGCGCTCGTCGCTGGCGCCGTACTGGGCCTGGGACTCCGTGCGCGAGAGGCTGCGGGTGCCGAGCAGGAGCACGCGGAAGCCGTCGCGGTTGTATTGCTCGGCCAGCGCCAGCAGGGCCCGGCGGCGTTCCTCGTCGAGCGGCAGGTCGACGCCGTCCTGGTGCACGCGGGTGGCGATCTCGAGCATTTCCTCGACCGCGCCCTTGCACACCAGCAGGTGTTCGCCGCCCTTGCCCTCGAGGATCACCGAGAGACGCCGACGGACGAAATCGAAGGGCAGTTCGTCGACCTTGCGCCAGGCATCCGGCGGCGTGATGCGCGGGTTCTGTTCGACGAAGGCGACCACCGCGCGGTCCATCAGGTTCTTCATCCCGGACTGGTGGAAGCTGTTCAGCCAGGCCATTTGCAGGACCCGGTCGCAGCGCCGGCCGGCAACGTCGACGTGATGCTCGAGGATGATCCGGTCCTGGGTCAGGGTGCCGGTCTTGTCGGTGCAGAGCACGTCCATGGCGCCGAAGTTCTGGATCGCGTTAAGACGCTTGACCACCACCTTGCGCCGCGACATCGCCACCGCGCCCTTGGCCAGGTTGGCGCTGACGATCATCGGCAGCATTTCCGGGGTCAGGCCGACCGCCACGGCGAGAGCGAACATGAACGCCTCGGTCCAGTCGCCCTTGGTGAAGCCGTTGATCAGCAGCACGATCGGCACCATCACCAGCATGAAGCGGATCAGCAGCCAACTGACGCTGTTCACCCCACGGTCGAAGGCGGTCTGCGCCCGCGAACCGACGATGGAACGGGCCAGCGAACCGAAATAGGTGCGCGCACCGGTGGCGACCACCACCGCGGTGGCCGTGCCGCTGACCACGTTGGTGCCCATGAAGCAGATGTTCGGCAGTTCGAGCAGGTCCTGCTGGTCGGCGGCGATCCGCTTGGCGGACTTCTCGCGGACCGCGCCGAGGGTGTCGTATTTCTCCACCGGCAGCGCCTCGCCGGTGAGTACGGCCTGGCTGATGAACAGGTCGCGCGATTCGATCAGGCGGATGTCGGCGGGGATCATGTCGCCGGCGGACAGGCGCACGATGTCGCCGACCACCAGTTCGCCCATGGGGATTTCCCGCAGCTCGCCGCGCATCCCGCGCTCGTCTCGGCGCAGCACGGTGGCGGTGTTCCGCACCATGGCCTTGAGCGCCTCGGCGGCCTTGCCCGAGCGGTATTCCTGCCAGAAGCGCATCAGGCCGCTGACCAGGACCATGCAGAGGACGATGATGACGCCAGTGAGATCGGTTTCCTCACCGTCCTGCAGCGGCAGCCAGAAGTCGGTGAAGAAGCTGATCGCAGAGAGCGTCATCAGCACGTAGATGAAGGGGTTGTTGAACGCCTGCAGCAGTTGCACCAGGACGTGTGGCGGACGGTCGTGGGCCACTTCGTTGGGGCCGTCGGCGTGCAGCCGGGCGGCGGCCTCGGCCTGGTCGAGGCCGTCCTGGCGACCGCGGACATTGGTGAGGGTGGTTTCCAGGCTGTTCTGCGCTTCGCGGGCGGCGCGCATGGACAGTCGGTCGTTGCGGCGCTCGGTGTCGAGCTGGGTATTGCGTTGGGTCGCTACGCTCATGACTCGGTCTCCTGTCGCGAGCTGCGCGACGGCGACACGAGTCGGTTGCCGGTCAGGTGACAGGCAAAGGCGTGCCGGGTCGCGATGTTCGCGATCGGTGGGAAGAATGTTCGGCTTGTCCGGGTGAGGCCCACTGCGCGCGGCCGCTCAGGCGGCACGCAGCAGGCCGACTTGGTGGTTCGTCCATGGCAGGCTCCTTGTGCGAAGGGTTAGGCAGGAGAAAGCGTCAGCCGCGCATCGGGCGGCGACCGCTCAGGGTTCTCTTCGACCTGCCTCTCCAGGCGGCGATACTCCAGGCGACCGCCGGCCGGGTCGACACGCCAGGCGAGGCTCGCAGGATGGCCGTGGCCGGGAAGGATCGCGCCGGGGGACTGCGCGGCGCGCACGCGCATCTTCGCCACGAAGGCGGATAATACGCCGGGGGATACCGAATTCTCGAAGTTCATGACTCACCTGTACCCGGCGTGCCGGACACGGGTGAGAAGCAGTGGGTCAGCCCAGGATGCCGCTCAACCGACCGACCCGTTGCGGGTTCCGTCGTGCGTTGGTTTGGGTCATCGCACCAGCCGGCATCTGCTGGGCCGGGCGACGACTACTGGGAATACTGTCCATGGCTCTCTTCGTAGGGGGAAAGAAAGTGCCCGGCTCTGCGGGCGGGGGTTTTATAGACCTCTTGCCAGACGAGGTCAACCGAAAAAGCCGTTTCGTTCAGGCTTCTATGGAACATCGGAAAATTCCCGCAGGAGTCCGGCGAAAAGACATCGGCCAAAAGCGCTCAGGCGGAGATCAGTCCCGCCAGCCGTCGCGCCAGCGCCGGCACTTCGGAGGCCGGGTCGAGGCGCAGGCGAAAACGGGTCTGCAGGATGTCCAGCAGTTCCTCGACGTCGCGCAGTTGGCGCTGCAGCGTCTCGCCGTTGCCGGCGCGCTGGCCGAACAGCCCGTCGGCCAGGGTCAGGCGCAGGTCGCCCTCGGTTATGGCGGCCTTCAGGCCCTGGCGGAACACGCTGTGGGGGTGGGTCGAGGTGTACCAGTTGCGCGGGATGTAATCGATCCACAACTGCGGGCGCAGGTCGAAGCGGTACAGCGGCAGCCAGCCGCTGCGACCGCGCACGGCGCTTTCGTAGAGACCGGCGCGCGGGTCGACCAGACGCACGCAATGCACCTGTCCGGCGTCCGCCTCGTCGCCCGGCAAAGGCAGTGCTCGCGGCGGATTGGCCGAGCCGAAGCCGACATCCACCAGGAACTCGCCCTCCGCCAGGTACAGACGCAGCATCAGATGCGATTGCTGGGTCAGCGGCGCGTCCTCCGGGAGTCCCCAGCGTACCCGTGCCACCAGCAGTTCCAGCTCGTAGCCGAGGGCCAGCAGCAGGCGGGCGAACAGCGAGTTGAGTTCGAAGCAATAACCGCCGCGGCTGCCCTCGACGACCTTGGCGAAAACCTTGTCGGCGTCGATCTCGATGGGGCGGTCGAGCAGCACGTCGAGGTTCTCGAAGGCGACCCGGCGCAGATGCGCGTCGATCAGTCGGTCGAGATTCGCCAGGCTCGGCGGACCGGGATCGTCGATGCCGATATGGTGCAGGTAGGCATGGGTCTGCTCGGGCGTCAGCGGGGTCATGGCGGGCTCCGGAAAATGGCCAGCTCGATTCTAGACGCATTCTCGGGGAATACCGGAAGCGCCGTCAGGCACATTGGCCCGGGGTCTGCTTGACTGTGCCCATCCCACCCCGAGGAGCGCCGCCATGGCCCAGGCAATCGTCGCCTACCTGCACTACCTGTCGATCTTCCTGCTGTTCGCCCTGCTGGTGTTGCAGCACCGCCTGCTGCGCCTGCCGCTGGACCTGGAGCGCGCCCGCAGCCTGGCGGCGATCGACCGCGGCTACGGCCTCTGCGCCCTGGCGGTACTGGCCAGCGGGCTGGCGCGGGTGCTGTGGTACGGCAAGGGCGTCGACTACTACCTGCACAATGGCCTGTTCCACGCCAAGGTCGGGCTATTCGTCCTCGCTGCCCTGGTCTCGCTGTTGCCGACCGTTACCTTCCTTGGCTGGCGCGGCGCCCTCAAGGCCGGCGAAGTGCCGGCGGTGACGCCGGCCCGGGGCCGGCGGGTGGTCCTGGCGGTGCGCCTGCAACTGCTCCTGCTGCTGGTCATTCCGTTGCTGGCTACGCTGATGGCGCGCGGCTTCGGCATGCGCGGCTGAGCCCTCAGTTCTGCATGGCCCGGCCATGCACGTCCATCGCCGCCTGGCGCAGCGCCTCGGAGCGGGTCGGATGCGGATGGCAGGTCAGCGCGAGGTCCTCCGCCGAGGCGCTGAACTCCATGGCCACGCAGGCTTCGCCGATCATCTCGCTGACGCCCGGCCCGATCATGTGCACGCCGAGCACCTGGTCGCTGCGGGCATCGGAGAGGATCTTGATGAAGCCTTCGCTCTCGTGGTTGATCTTCGCCCGGCTGTTGGCGCTGAACGGGAAGCGTCCGACCTTGTACTCGCGCCTCGCCGCCTGCAACTGCTCCTCGCCGAGGCCGACGCTGGCCACTTCCGGCTGGGTGTAGATGACCGACGGAATCACCTCGGCGTTCATCTCCGCCGCATGCCCGGCGATCCGCTCGATGCAGACGATCGCCTCTTCCTCGGCCTTGTGCGCCAGCATCGGTCCCGAGGTCACGTCGCCGATCACCCAGACGCCCGGCGCCGCGCTGCGCTGTCCCTGGTTCTCCAGCATGCCACGACGATCGCTGGCCAGGCCGACCGTCTCCAGCCCCAGTCCTTCGGTATAGGGGCGCCGGCCGATGGCCACCAGCACGTAGTCCGCCTGCAGCGATTCCGTAGCGCCGCCGGCGGCCGGTTGCAGGTCGAGTTCGACGCCCTGCTCGCCACTGCGCGCGGCGACCACGCGGGTGCCGAGGCGAAACCGCATGCCCTGGCGGGTCAGGGCGCGCTGGAGGGTCCTTGCGGTTTCCCCATCCAGCCCCGGGCAGATCCGCTCGAGGTACTCCAGCACCGTGACCTGTGCGCCCAGCCGGCGCCAGACCGAACCAAGCTCCAGGCCGATCACGCCGGCGCCGATCACCACCAGGTGGCGAGGCACTTCGGCCAACTCCAGGGCGCCGGTGGAGTCGAGGATGCGCTGGTTGTCCACCGGCACGCCGGGCAGCGGCGCCGGTTCCGAACCGGTGGCGATGACGATATCGCGCGCCTCCAGTTGCGCGTGGCCGCCGTCGGCGAGGTCCACGCTGACCCGGCCCTCGCCTTGCAAGCGCGCCCAGCCCTTGATCCACTGCACCTTGTGCTTGCGGAAGAGGAATTCGACGCCACGGGTCAGGGCGGCGACGCTCTCGTCCTTCTGCTTCATCATCTGCGCCAGGTCCAGTTCCGGGCTGACCCGGATGCCGAGCCGGGCGAACTCGCCGCCGCTCGCCGCGGCGTATAGCTCCGAGGCGTGCAGCAGGGCCTTGGACGGCATGCAGCCGACGTTCAGGCAAGTCCCGCCGAGGGTTTCGCGACCCTCCACGCAGGCCACCTTCAGGCCTAGCTGGCCGGCGCGAATGGCAGCGTTGTAGCCCCCCGGACCGGCGCCAATCACGATCACGTCATAGCTTTCCATCATCCTGCTCCTCGGTTGTCCCGCCACGGCCCCCTCAGCGTAGGCGACGCCGGCGCAAATAGAGGAAACGCCGCGTAGAGGGACCGAAAGCGATTGTATTTCACTCTTCATACAAAGCTTATATGATGGCCGTAATTTTCCTGCAACCCTTTCCCACCACGACAGGAGCACCACCATGGAACAGCCCGGCCGCGAAGACCGCCTGAACGCCTGGATCGCCACCGAGCGGGCCGCCCGCGCCCGCCTCGGCGCCAGCGGAACCCTGGAGCTGGCGCAAGTCGCCGCGCTCTCCCCGCAGGAGTTCTTCGACCGCATCGGCAGCGGCGAGCTGCCCTGCCCGCCCTACGGCGAACTGGTCGACTTCGTTCCCATCGAGTGGTCCGAAGGGCGCTTCCTGTTCCAGGGCACCCCGGACCGCCGCCACTACAATCCGCTGGGTAGCGTGCACGGCGGCTACGCCGCGTCGCTGCTGGACTCCTGCATGGGCTGCGCGATCCATACCCGGCTCCAGGCCGGCCAGGGCTATACCACCACCGACCTGCGGATCAGCTACCTGCGCGCGCTGACCGACAAGGTCGGCCCGGTACGCGCCGAAGGCCGGGTGGTGCACCTCGGCCGCTCGACGGCGGTCGCCGAGGGCCGGTTGTACGATGTCGACGACCGTCTCTACGCCGTCGGCTCGACCACCTGCCTGGTCCTGCACATGGCCGGATGAACGCGGCTTCGCCAGGGAAGGCCGCCAGGCGTTAAGATGACGACCTGCATTCCAAGGTATCGAAGCCATGCGTTATCCCGAAGACCACAAGCAGAAGACCCGCCGGCGTATCGTCGAGGAGGCTGCCCGGCTGTTCCGCCAGGACGGCGTCGGCGCCACCGGGCTGCAACCGCTGATGAAGGCCCTGGGCCTGACCCATGGCGGCTTCTACGCGCACTTCAAGTCCAAGGACGACCTGGTGGAAACCGCGTTGCGGCATGCCGCGGCGCAACTCGACGAAGTCACCGCGCCCCTGGCGGAGGCGGAACGACCGCTGGCGCTGCTGATAGAGCAGTACCTGTCGCCGCGTCACCGCGATAACCCCGGCGCCGGCTGCCCGTTGCCGACCCTGTCGGCGGAACTCGGCCAGCGCGGCACGCCGAGCCCGACCACCGACAGCATCGTGCGCAAGCGCCTGGCGATGATCGAAGCGGCCCTGGAGGGCGAGGACGCAGGCGAGCGCGCCGTGCTGCTGCTCGCTTCGCTGGTCGGCGCGCTGCAACTGTCGCGCAGCGTGCAGGATGAGGCGCTGTCGCAACGGATACTGGAAGCGACGCGCAAGAAGCTGCTGGAGCAGATGGAGCGCTAGGGCCTCAGCCGAGGTAGCGCTCGGCCGGCCGCTGCCGCGACAGATTGGGCGCGAGCCTGGCCCGCGCCGTCATCAGCGCCTGCCAATCGGCCGCATCCGGCAACGACGGGATGGTCACCGCTTCACGCCGATCGAAACCGACCAGCGCCGCCTCCACCAGGTCCTCGACCTCCATCACCATCTCCGCGGGAATCCCGGCGATTCCGGTGCCGCTGCGCTCCCAGATCTCGGTACGGGTGACGCCGGGCAGCACCGCCTGGACGTAAACGCCGCTGCCGGCCAGCTCGTGCTGCAGCGACTGGCTCAGGCTCAGCACGTAGGCCTTGGTCGCGCTATAGACGGCATTGAACAACTCCGGCGCCAGCGCCACCACCGAACCGAGATTGACGATGGCGCCGCCGCCACGCCGGCGGAACCCCTCCGCCGCACCGGCAGCCAGGCGGGTCAGGGCCACTACGTTGAGGGCGATCATCCGCTCCGCCCGGTCCATGTCGGCATCGGCCAGCGGACCGTTCATCGCCACGCCGGCGTTGTTCACCAGCAACGCGATCGAGGCGTCATCGCGCAACCGTCGCTCGACCCGCAACCTATCGTCGCGCTCGGACAGGTCGGCGCGCAGGATCTCCACCCTGACCCCGTGGGCTTGGCGAAGGCGATCCGCCAGGGCTTCCAGGCGTTGCCGGTCGCGCGCCACCAGCAACAGGTCGTGGCCACGGCGGGCCAAGTGCTCGGCGTAGGTCGCGCCGATTCCGGAAGAGGCGCCGGTGACCAGGGCGACGCCATTGCCAATCTGTTCGTTCATGTGGGTTCTCGCTGGAAAAAGGCCTGACCGCTGACAGCGGCTATTTATATTACGAACTTAATATTATGATCGTAATTAAAACCGTCAAGCCCTTATCCGTTCCAACGAGCAGGGAGGGATGAGGAGAACCTTCATGCAACCGTCACGGAAAACGCCAATAAAAGGTCAGGACCCACACCACCCCGACATGCCCTACCATGGCGTTGTCCATCGCGGGAGGATCATGCGTCATGTATCACGGTGAAAGACTCAATGCCTGGACCCACCTGATCGGTGCGGTCGCCGCCTGCACCGGCGCCGTCTGGCTGACGGTCCAGGCGAGCCTCAACGGCAGTCCGTGGAAGATCGTCGGGGTCGGCGTCTACGGCGTCACCCTGACGCTGCTCTACAGCATCTCGACCGCCTACCACAGCGTGCGCGGGCGAGCGAAGGTGGTGATGCGCAAGCTCGACCACCTGTCCATCTACCTGCTGATCGCCGGCAGCTACACGCCTTTCTGCCTGGTCACGCTGCGCGGTCCCTGGGGCTGGACGCTGTTCGGCATCGTCTGGGGCCTGGCCGTGCTCGGCATGCTCCAGGAGATCAAGCCACGCTCCGAGGCGCGGGTGCTGTCGGTGGTGATCTACGCGGTGATGGGCTGGATCGTGCTGATCGCGGTGAAACCGCTGCTCGCCGCCCTCGGCAGCGCCGGCTTCACCTGGCTGGCGGCCGGCGGCGTGCTCTATACCGTAGGGATCGTCTTCTATGCCTATGACCACCGCTTCCGCCACTGGCATGGCATCTGGCACCTGTTCGTGATCGCCGGCAGCCTCCTCCACTTCGTGGCGATCTGGCGCTACGTACTCTAGGCGCGGTCCGGCGCGAAGCAGCGGGGAGCCGGTCGCGCCGGAGGCTCAGCCCTTCTTCGTCCGCGACAGCGCGATGCACGCCACCACGATCAGCACGCCGCCGGCGATGGTCAGCGCGTCCGGCACCTCGCTCCAGAACAGCCAGCCCCAGCCGGCGTTGAAGACGATGCCGATATAGCGGGTCACCGCAACGATGGTCGCGCTCTCGTGACTGAAGGCGCGGGTTAGGAACACCTGGCCGAGCAGCGACACCACCCCGATGGCCAGCAGCAGCCCCCACTCGCGCAGCGTCGCCGGCACCACGAAGTCGTTCCACATCAGCGGGATGGCCACCAGGGTGGCCACCGCCAGGAAGTAGAAGACGATCTCGTAGGTATGGTGCCGCGCGCTCAGTTGGCGGATCGCCACCGAGGCACCGGCGGCGAACACCGCGCTGAGCAGGCCGACCACGGCGTATACCGAGTAGCTGGAATAGCTGAACGGCTTGACGATCATCAGCGCGCCGAGCACCACCACCAGCAACAGCCAATAGACCGCACGGGGAATCCGCTCGCCGAGGAATAGCGCGGAGAAGAGGATGACGAAGAACGGTGACATGTGCGCCAGGATGCTCGCGTCCGCCAGCGGGATGTGGGCGATGGCGTAGAAATAGCAGACCAGGTACAGCGCCCCCATCACCCCGCGCACCAGCAGCATCGGCACGCCCTGGCGCGACAGGGCGACACCGGCCTGGCGCATCAGCAGGTAGATCAGCAGGGTACCGATGGCGCTGCGGAAGAACACGATCTCGGCAGCCGGCAGGGTGGCGCTGGCTTCCTTGACCAGGGCGTTCATCACGCTGAAGGTGAAGGACGCCAGCACCGCCAGCAGCACCCCGCTCTTCAGCAGGTCGAGCACCACTGGCGATAGATGGCGTCCGCCGCCGGACGGCTGTCGATCGGATACAGGCTTGGATGGCACTGGCTCGCTCCTTGGCAATCGATGAATCGGGACACGGCGTTCTCGTAGCTCGCCAGCAGGCTGCGCGCCTGCGGCATGGCCAGGTCGAAGTGGGCGGCCAGCGCGACGATCAGCGCCAGCTTGCGGTAGTCCTCCAGCGGCACCCGCGGGAGCCGCCAGAGTCCATCCTCGTCGCGACTGACGCGGCGGAACGGCACGGCGGAAAAGTCGAAGTGGCGACCCTGCTCGTCGGCCGGAGAGAACGGATCGACCAGCAACGCCGCGTAGCGCACGAACAGCAGGTATTCCTGGCGCTCGGCGCCAGCCTCGGCGAAGCCGTCGATGGCCGCGCGCGGCAGCATCGTCTCGTGCACCGGGTAGTTGTCGTCGTTGAGGAACCGCAGCAGGTTCAGCGGCTCGGCGCCCATCCGCCGCAACAGTTCGCTCAGCTCGCACCACAGCCGCCGCATGGCGCCGATTGCCCCGGGGGTGATAGGTCCCTCCGGGTAGAGCTTGTACATGAAACCGGGCGGCCCCTGCTCGGAAAGTATCCGGGCGAGGGCGAACTCGCCGAGAAAGAACGGACTGTGCACGTAGGTGGTGACGTTGCGGCCCTCCGCCGCTTCCGGCGTCGCCAGGGGTACCACCTCCACCCCGCTGCCGGCCAGGACTCGCCGCCAGGTCTCCCGCGCCGGGCAGTCCGGCCGGCTGGAACCCAGGTAGACCCTGCGCTTGACCGCCTTGGTCAGGGCCCGCAGCGGTTGTGTCTCGTCGATCACCTTGGTCGCCGCGTAGTAGCTGGACAGGCTCAGCACGGTCGCCTGGCACCCCGCCGGCAGGGCGCTGCGCACCAGCAGGTTGGCGCCGATGAAGGCGGACACCAGCAGCAGCGTGCGCACCCCGCCGAGTCGCTCCCAGGGCAACCCGCGGACCACGTCCAGGTAACTGTCGGCCGGCACGCAGAGCACCAGGGTCTGCCAATCGTCGCGAAGTTCAGCGGGGTCCTGGTGGAAGACGTCCAACGCGGCGTTGCCGGACAGCCAGCGATGCTGCCCCTGCCCTTCCAATTGCAGGCAGGCGCCGCGCGCCAGGGCCTCGGCGATCCGCTGGCTGCGCCGGCCGGGATGGTTCAGCGCGCCGAGGCGACCGGCACCGTGGCGGCGCAGGTCCAGCGCGACCTGGATCGCCACCGCGCCCAGACCGACCAGCAGGACGTTGCCCAGGCTCTCATCAGCGGCGTTCATCGACCGGCCTTCTCCAGGATCAGGGTGTCGTACAGTGGCTGGCTGACCCGCTCCGCGCAAACCCGCCAGCCCTCCAGTTCGGCCGGCTCAACCGGGTAGTTGAACAGTCCCTTGATGCCGCTGCCGTGACGCAGCAGGACCTTGGCGTCGGCGCGCATGACCTGGCGGATCTGCGCCAGTACCGCGCTTTTCTGCTGCACCAGCGAAGCGATCAGGAAATGCGTGGCATCGCGGGAAAACGCCAGTTCCGCCGGCGGCAGCGAGGAAAACTGCATGCGCGCCTCCAGCCCCTGGCAGCGGGCGATCTCGCGGGCATAGCTCAGGGCCTCCTCGTCGATGTCCAGGCAGCACAAATGTGCGCCGACCTCCCGCGCCAGCACCAGGGCCGAGGTCGGCAGGGCACCGGAGCCGACGAACAGGACCCGTGCATCGGCATCTATCCCGGCGCTGTCGAGTTCGCCGCGGATGGATTCCAGCAGGCTACCCAGGTAGCGGCCCATCTCGCCGGGTTCATGCAGCACGCCCTGGCAAAGGTGCTTCTCCAGTTCGCAGAGGGCCTGCACCGCCGCGTCGCGCAGGCGCAGGCCGAGCGCCTGCAATGCAGGGTCGTCCGAATCGGCCTGCCACTGTGCCCGGCTGCAATCCTCCCCGATCAGTCCGCTCAGACGGTCGAGCTTGCGCCTGAGGATCTCGTAGCAGCCGCAACACTCGCGGGCATAGACGGTGAGCAGGCGAATCTCGCATTCCAGTTCGCGGAGGGTTTCCAGCAGCGGTGTGCGTCCTTGCATGGCATGGCTTCCTGGCGGCGGTAGAGGGCTCAGTAGTTCAGGGTCAGGCTCATGGTCAGGTTGCGCGGCTCGCCGGGGGCGACCCAGACGTTGTTATAGGAACGCTCGTAGTAGCGACGATCGAAGAGGTTGTTGACGTTCACCCCGAGGGTCGCATTGCTCGCCAGCGGATAGTGCGCGAGCAGGTCGACGGTGGTGTAGGCCGGCAGTTCGAAGCCGCTGTCGCTGCTGTCGCCGGCGCGCTCGCCGACATAGTTGAGCGCCGCGCCGGCGTCGGCGCCGTGCAGCCAGCCTTCGCGGAACTCGTAGACGCCCATCAGGCTGCCGCTGTGCTTCGGCACGTTGAGCAGGCGGCTGCCACGGGCGATGTTCTCGTCCTTGGTCACTTCGGCGTCGATATAGGCGTAGGCGCCGATCAGCCGCAACTGCTCGGTGAGCTGGCCGCTGAACTGCAGGTCGAAGCCGTGGCTGCGCGCCTCGCCGGCGGTCTGCTGGTAACCGGGATTGCTCGGGTCGGCGGTGAGCACGTTCTTCTTTTTCAGGTGGAACGCGGCGAGGGTCATGCCCAGCCGGCCATCGAGCAGGTCGAGCTTCACCCCCGCCTCGTAGCCGCGCCCCTCCTCCGGGTCGAAGGCCTTGCCGGCCATGTCGGTACCGCCATTGGGCTTGAAGGATTTCGAGGCGTTGGCGAACAGGCCGACCTCCGGGGTCGCCTGGTACAGCACGCCGATGCGCGGGGTGGCGGCACGCTGGGTCTGCTGCGAGCTGGTGTCGCGGAAGCGGCCATTGTTCAGGCGTGTGGCGTTCATGTCCTGGCGGTAGCGGTCGAAGCGCACGCCGAGCAGGCCGCGCCATTTCTCGCTGAACTCGATCTGGTCCTGCAGGTTGAGCGCCATCGCGTCGACTTCCTCGTGGTTGCGGTCGTCGCGTCCGAAGGGTGGTTTCGGCTGGCCGTAGACCGGCCGGCGGATGTCGATGGCATAGGGGTTGCGCGACGGGATGCTACGCAGGATCAGTTCGTCGTTGTGGTAGCGCTCGTACTCCAGGCCCATCAGCAACTGGTGGCGGATCGAGCCGGTATGGAGGTCGCCGAGCAGGTCGAGCTGGGTGATGCTGTCGTGCCACTCGAAGTCGCGGTAGCGGTACTCCCGGCGCAGGGTGTAGCCGTCGGCGGCGAGGCTGGAGTTCTCCGAGGCGTAGCCGTCCAGGTGGCCATGCTTGTAGTGGCTGGCCAGGCGCAGGCTCCACTGCTCGTTGAAGTGATGGCGCAGGGTGGCCTGGAGGGTTTCGTTGTTGTTGTCGATCTTGCCGTCGTCCGGCTCGCCGAAGAACCGCGAGCGCGGCAGGCTGCCCAGGTGGTTGTGCGGCGCCACGGTGCCGCGGTCGAAGACCTGGCGGTTGCGCACCACCTCGGCTTCCACCAGCAACGAGGTGTCCGGGTCCAGTTGCCAGCTGAACGATGGCGCCACCAGCAGGCGCTGGCCGTCGGCGTAGTCGCGGAAGCCCTTGCTGTCCTCCACCGCCAGGTTCATCCGGTAGAGCAGGTCGCCCTCTTCGTCCAGCGGCGTGTTCAGGTCCAGGGTCGAGCGGTAGCGATCCCAGCTGCCGGCGCTGGCATGCAAGCGGGCGAAGCGCTCGGCCTGGGGCTTCTTGGTCACCAGGTTCACCGTGCCGCCGGGATCGCCGCGCCCGTACAGGCTGGAGGCCGGTCCCTTGAGGATTTCCACGCGCTCGATGGTGGCGCTGTCCGGGGCGTTCATATAGCCGCGGTTGGCGCTGAAGCCGTCGCGGTAGAACTCCGAAGTGGTGAAGCCACGGACGTTGTACTCGAACATCGTCAGGCCGCCGAAGTTGTTCTGCCGCGAGACCCCGCCGGCGAAGTCCAGCGCCCGTTCGATACGAGCGCTGTCAAGGTCGTCGAGCACCTGGCGCGGCACCACGCTGATGGCTTGCGGGATGTCCTCGATACGGGTGTCGGTGCGCGTCGCGCTGGCCGACCGATTGGCCCGGTAGCCCTGCACCGGGCCCTCCGCGCGCTCCGCTTCGGCGGTGACAGTGAGGACCTCAAGCTCTGCGGGACTTTCCGTTTCCGCCCAGAGCGCCGGACTGCTGCAACCGAGGCCGACACCGAGGACAAGCGACACACTGACTCTCATGGGAAATCGCACCAGAAAAGAAATGATATACTATAACGCTACCAGTTCGATTCCGGCCTCGCAATACAATGCCCGGCTCTATCTCGCTTCTCGCCGCCAGGCTGTGATACTCATCCCTCTTTTCCGACGACCAGCCCAGCCATGCCCAACTCCATCTCCAATTCCATCTCCAATTCCTCCCGCCTGCACAGCATCGACGCCCTGCGCGGCCTGGTGATGCTGTTCATGCTGCTCGACCATGTCCGCGAGACCTTTTTCCTGCACCGCCAGGTCGGCGACCCGATGGACGTCGCCAGCACCGAGCCGGCGCTGTTCCTCAGCCGCACCCTGGCGCACCTGTGCGCGCCGGTGTTCGTCTTCCTCACCGGCCTGTCGGCATTCCTCTACGGCGAGAAGCACCAGGGACGCCGGGCGGTCTCGGCGTTCCTGTTCAAGCGCGGGTTGTTCCTGGTGGCGCTGGAACTGACCCTGGTGAACTTCGCCTGGACCTTCCAGTTGCCGCCGACGGTGATCTACCTCCAGGTGATCTGGGCGATCGGCCTGAGCATGCTCGCCCTGGCCGCCCTGCTCTGGTTGCCGCGCCCTCTGCTCGCGGCGCTCGGCGTGCTGCTGGTGGCCGGCCACAACCTGCTCGATCCGCTGCATTTCGCTCCCGGCTCGGCCTGGCACCTGCCGTGGGCGGTGCTCCACGACCGCGGCTGGATCGAAGCGGGCGACGCCCTGCGCCTGCGCACCTCCTACCCCCTGCTGCCGTGGATCGGTGTGATCGCCCTGGGCTATGCCGCAGGCAACTGGTTCAGCGGCGCCACGCCGGCAACCACGCGCCGACGCTACCTGCTGGCGGGCGGTGGCGGGCTGCTGCTCGGCTTCATCCTGCTGCGCCTGCTCAACGGCTATGGCGAGAAACCCTGGGCCTTCGGCGAGACGCCGGCGATCACCCTGATGGGCTTCTTCAACGTCACCAAGTATCCGCCGTCGCTGCTGTTCCTCGCCCTCACCCTGGGAATCGGCCTGCTGCTCCTGGCCTGGTTCGAACGCCTGGACTGGAGCGGTCGCGGCAAGGCCCTGGTGGCGTTCGGCGGAGCGCCGATGTTCTTCTACCTGCTGCATCTCTACCTACTGAAGCTGCTGTACCTGCTGGCGCTGGCGATCTGGGGCGCCAATCGGGGCGACTACTTCGGTTTCTCCTCGGTGCCTGCGCTATGGCTGTGCAGCATCCTGCTGGCCGTGGCGCTGTACCCGGCGGTGCACTGGTTCGCTGGTTTCAAGGCGCGGCGGCGGGATATCGCCTGGTTGAAGTACTTCTGAGGCGCGGAGCATCCAGGAGCCGCTGGAAACGTCCGGCCCTTCCCCCCCCACGGGTAGGACGAATGATGCGGAGCGTTATCCGCCGGACACAGCAGGCAACCACGCCGACGTCCACCGCCGGCAGGGAAGTAGAAATGAAGGGTTGCGCGGAACTCCCAGATAACGGAAACGAAACGGCCGGCGGGCGCCTCGCGCCCGCCGGCCATTGCCTGGTTCGCTTCCCGTCGCCGACGGGCTAGCCAGTCAGGACAGGTACGCCGAGCGGGTCAGCCCCAGGCGCAGCGCATCCAGGTACTGGTTGCGCTCGCGGGCGGTGAGCTTGGCCCCGGCGACCTTGTCGCGGTAGAGGGTCATCAGTTCCTCCGGCGACAGGTGCACGTAGCGCAGCATGTCCTCGATGGTGTCGTGGGTCTCGATGCCGGCGTGATAGATGCCGCCGTCTGCGCGCTGGTAGACGTTCACCGAGTCGGTGTCGCCGAACAGGTTGTGCATGTCGCCGAGGATCTCCTGGTAGGCGCCGACCAGGAACACCCCGATCAGGTAGTCCTCGCCCTCCTTCACCTCGTGCACCGGCAGGCTGGTCTCGATGCTCTGCTCGTCGACGTACTGGGTGATCTTGCCGTCGGAGTCGCAGGTCAGGTCCTGCAGTACCGCGCGCCGATCCGGCTCCTCGCCCAGGCGGTGCAGCGGCAGGATCGGCAGCACCTGGCCGATGGCCCAGGTATCCGGCAGGCTCTGGAACACCGAGAAGTTGCAGATGTACTTGTCGGCGAGCTTGTCGTTGAGTTCGTCGAGGACCTGCCGGTGGGAGCGCTGGCGGGCCTTGAGCTGGTTGTGCAGGCGCCGGCAGATAGCGAAGTAGCACTGCTCGGCGAGGGCTTTCTGCGCCAGGCTGATCTTGCCGTCGGCATACTGCGCGGCGGCGTCGCCGATGTAGTGGGTGGCGCGCCAGTAGGTTTCGGTGACCATCTCGGCATCGGTCGGGCCGAGCAGTTCGGCCAGCCAGCGGACGATCTCCGGCTGCTCGTCGAGATCGACGATCTTCGGCACGTCGTCGTTGTGCCGCTCGACGTCGGTGACCTGGGTGATCAGCACCGCATGGTGCGCGGTCAGCGCCCGGCCGCTCTCCGAGAAGATGTGCGGGTGCGGCAGGCCCTGGGCGTCGCAGAACTCCTTGAGCATGCCGACCACCACGCCGGCATAGTCATCGATGTCGTAGTTGATCGAGCTGGCGTTGCGCGAATGGGTGCCGTCGTAGTCGACGCCGAGGCCACCGCCGACGTCGATATGATCCACCGGCAGGCCGAGCGCGCGCAGCTCGCCGTAGTAGCGGATGGCTTCCTTGAAGCCGTGCTGGTAGTCGGCCAGGTTGGCGATCTGCGAGCCCATGTGGAAATGCAGCAGGCGCACGCCCTGGTCGAGTCCGGCCTGGCGGAAGCGCTCGACCACCGACAGCAGCTGGGCGGCGGAAAGGCCGAACTTGGCCTTCTCGCCACCGGTGTCTGCCCACTTCGACGAAGCCAGCGAGGACAGCCGCACGCGCAGGCCGACCTGGGGCTGCACGCCGACGTTGGCGGCCTCCTCGATCACCAGCTGCACCTCGGATTCCTTCTCGATCACGATGAACACGTTGTGCCCGAGCTTCTGTCCCATCAGCGCCAGCTTGATGAACTCGCGGTCCTTGTAGCCGTTGCAGACGATGGTGCCGCCCTTCGGGGCCAGCGCCAGCACCGCCATGAGTTCCGGCTTGGAGCCTGCCTCCAGGCCGATGGAGACGTTCTCGGTGGCGATGATGTTCTCCACCACCGCTTCCTGCTGGTTGACCTTGATCGGATACAGCGCGGTATAGCGGCTCTGGTATTCGAGGCGCTCGATGTTCGCGTCGAAGGCGCCGGTGAGCTTGCGCACGCGGTCCTGCAGGATATCCGGGAAGCGCACCAGCAGCGGCAGGCTCAGGCCCGCCTCGCGCAGCTGGCCGACCAGCTCGTAGAGATCGATGGGCGTCGAGTCGGCGCCCTGCGGACGCACTTCGACATTGCCGCCATCGTTGATGGCGAAATAACCCGCACCCCAGTGGCGGATGCCGTATACGCCGCGGCTGTCGGCCACGGTCCAGTTGCTGCCATCGTCTTTGCGAGTCCGTCGAGCGGCCATGCGCGGTGATCTCCTCAATGTTCGGGGTCGGGCGGGCGCCGGGATCTCCGGATGGCCCTGGGCCGGCACGCCTGTGGTGGAGGCTAGCCGGAGGATGTGACGTTGCCGTGTTGACCGCCACACTGGGCGGTAGTTTAGGAAAGCCGAGGAAATCCGCTCATGCGGGTATCCGCAGTCTCCCATCTAGGGAAAGGGCTGGCGCGGCCTTCGCGGTGCCGGACCTGCCCGCTCTCTGCAGGGGAGAATGCGGTCAGCCGCCGGACTTCTTCGCCTTGAAACCGCGCTTGAGGAGTTCGTCGATCAGCAGTTCGACATGCTCGCCCTGGATCTCCACCACGCCGTCCTTGAGACTGCCGCCAGTGCCGCAGCGCCGCTTCAGCGCGCTGGCCAGCTCCTTGAGCGCATCGCCGGCGAGCGGCAGGCCACTGATGGTGGTCACCGTCTTGCCGCCGCGGCCCTTGGTCTCGCGGCGCACGCGCGCGATCCCGTCGCCGGCAGGCGCTACGGCCTGCCCGCAGATGCAGGCGTCTTTGGGTTGCTGGCAGTCCGGGCAATGCCGGCCGCCATCCGTGGAATACACCAGCCCGCCGAGGGCGGACAGGGACGAAGCTTTTTTGACCACCGGGCGTTTCCCCCAGAATGGCCTCGACGGGCCAGGTCAACAACGATGGCCGGCGGGAGCCGACCGCGACGCCCCACTCAGGCAGGGGCTGCGCAGGGGCGGCATGGGGACCGCCCGAAAAGGTCGCGCAATTTAGCAGCATTGCGAGCAAATGCTAAGAGCGAAAATGCGCCATTGATCGGTGAAATGGCGACATCCGCGGCTCAGGCATCCAGGTACAGGCGCAACGCCTGCAGGGAATCGGGGCAGTACGGCAGGCTGCGAGCCTCTTCCAGCGCCAGTTCGGGACGGATGAAGCGGGCTTCGGAGATTTCCTCCGCCTGCAGACGCAAGGGCGCATCGGAGACGGCGGAAAACACCGCGCACCAGAGCCGGTTGCCCGGTTCGTCGAAGAAGAAGCGGCCATGTTCGCGCAGGACCGCGTCGCGGATTCCCAGCTCTTCCTCCAGTTCGCGGGCGGCGGAGTCGGCGTAGGGCTCGCCGGCCTGGACCATGCCGCCGGCGGCGAGGTCCCAGTACCCCGGATAGACCGCCTTGCTCAGGGTCCGGCGCTGCACGCACAGCTCGCCGGCGGAGTTGAACAGCAGGATGAAGGTGCCGCGACCGATCAGCCCGCGCTCGCGCAGATCCGCGCGCGGCAGGCTACCGAGCGGGCGGTCCTGCTCGTCGACCCAGGCGATGAGTTCGGCGTCGGAGGCGGCCCGGTGGGCCACCTCTTCGGCGCTGATCGGCGCGGCCATGGGTCAGCCCTGGGAAAGCAGCTGGCGCAGGTCGATCACCGCGGCGTTGGCGCGGGAAATGTAGTTGGCCATCACCAGCGAGTGGTTGGCCAGGATGCCGTAGCCGCTGCCGTTCAGCACCATCGGGCTCCACAGCGGCTCCTGCGCGGCCTCCAGCTCGCGGATGATCTGCCGCACGCTGACCGTGGCGTTCTTCTTCGCCAGCACGTCGGCGAAGTCGACCTCGATGGCGCGCAGCAGGTGCGACAGCGCCCAGGCCTGGCCACGGGCCTCGTAGAAGACGTTGTCGATCTGCAGCCAGGGGGTTTCCTGGACCACTTCCTCGACCTTGGGCGCCTCGCCCGGCTGTACTTCTTCGGGGTTCTTGATGTTGGTGTTCAGCTTGACCCGGCCGACACTCGCCGACAGGCGCTGGGACAGCGAGCCCAGGCGGGTGGCGACGTCGCCCAGCCAGTTGTTCAGGTTGTCGGCGCGGGCATAGAACTGCGCGTTGGGCTGGTTCGGGTCGGACAGGCGGGCCAGGTAGCGGTCCAGCGACTTGATGCCTTCCTGGTACTCCGACTCGGACGCCGGCAGCGCCCAGCTCTTGTTGTCGAAGTTGAAGCGCGGCTCGGCGCGAGCCAGGTCGGCGTCCTCGGTGGACTGCGACTGCGAACGGGCGAAATCCTTGCGCAGCGCCCGGCTGATGTCACGCACCTGGACCAGCACGCCATACTCCCAGCTGGGCATGTTGTCCATCCAGATGCCCGGCGGGAAGATGTCGTTGGAGATGTAGCCGCCCGGCTTGGTCAGCAGGGTGTCGACCACTTCCTTGAGGGTCTCCACCGTGGTGTAGCCGGTGACCATCTGCCGCCCGGCGCGCTCGGCGGCGGCCTGGGCGTCCTGCTGCACGGGGAACAGGTCGGGTTCCTGGCTCCAGTACCAGCCGACCAGCATCGCCACCAGCAGGTAGACGCCCAGCAGGCCTCCCACCACGCGCACCAGCCAGGGGCCGCCGAAGTAGGTACGCACATCATCCACGGAATTGTCCACGCGATCGCGCATGGTCCCACGACGCTTCTTCCAGTCCAGCATGGCAAGGGTCCTTAAAACAGCTCGATAGATGGGGGATTGGACCATGGCGAACGCGTTCCGTGCCAAGCGCCAACCCTTCCAGGACGCCGAAAACCTCGGCATCGTCGGCTTTCAGCGTAGTGGAAGCCGGTTTTGTGCCGGAATGCTCAGTGAGAATTTTCCGAAACAGGCATAAGCATGCCGTAGTCCGTCGCACAAAGGCACCCACCAACAGGTGGGGATGACATTTGGAAAAGAAAAGGCTCCTCTCGTCAGCCGCCCAACGGCCGCTGGCTTTCATGGCGATAGGTGATAGCATAGAGCCATCATTCGCAGCGACGCTCTGCCGCGAAGACCACGAAAGAAGCGCGTCATGATGACCGAGCACGATGACCCGACCCTGGACCGCCTGAAGCACCACTTCGCCCAGCGAGTGATCAACCAGGCGCGCCAGGTTCTGGAGGTCTGGCAACGCCTGACCCGCGCGGAGTGGAACAGCGACGGCATGGAAGAACTGGCCGACGCCACCCTGCGCCTGCAGCGCTACGCCGAACGCTTCGAGCAAGCCGAGCATGCCCAGCTGGCCGGTGCCATCGACCGTACCCTGGACGTCGTCGAGGCCAACCGCGGCCGGCTTTCCAGCGAGTCGATCAGCGAACTCAACCAGTTGATGCAGCGCCTGTCGCGCACCGGCCTGCGGCATGGCGACCAGCTCGAGCACACCGTCCTGCCGCCATTGCGCAAACCGGTCTACCTGGCACTGAAGGACCGCGAACGCGCCGAGCGCCTGGCCCAGCAACTGGAGTTCTTCGGTCTGCAGGCGCTGAGCTGCGAGACCGCCGACGCCTTCCGCGCCAGCATGCGCGAACGCTACCCGGCGGCGATCGTCATGGAAGTCGACTTCGCCGGCCCCGACATGGGCCTGCGACTGGCCAGCGAGGCCCAGGCCGGTCTCGAACACAAGCTGCCGGTGCTGTTCTTCAGCGACAGCGAGACCGACACCCCGACCCGCCTGGCCGCAGCCCGCGCCGGCGGCCAGGAATTCTTCACCGGCACCCTGGACGCCTCCAGCGTGCTGGAAAAGATCGAGACCCTCAGCCGCCTGAGCTTCTACGAGCCCTACCGGGTACTGATCGTCGACGACTCCCGGGCCCAGGCGCTGCACACCGAGATGGTCCTCAACAGCGCCGGGATCATCACCCGCGCGCTCACCGAGCCGCTGTCGGTGATGGCCGAGCTGAGCGACTTCCAGCCCGACCTGATCATCCTCGACATGTACATGCCCGAGTGCCTGGGCACCGAGTTGGCCAAGGTGATCCGCCAGCACGAGCGCCACGTCAGCGTGCCGATCATCTACCTGTCCGCCGAGGACGACCTGGACAAGCAACTGGACGCCATGAGCGAAGGCGGCGACGACTTCCTCACCAAGCCGATCCGCCCGCGCCACCTGATCGCCACCGTGCGCACCCGCGCCAGCCGCGCGCGCAGCCTGAAGGCGCGGATGGTGCGCGACAGCCTGACCGGCCTGTACAACCACACCCATACCCTGCAACTGCTCGAGGACGCCCGCCTGCGCGCGCGTCGCGATGGCCGTCCGCTGAGCTTCGCGATGCTCGACATCGACCACTTCAAGCAGGTCAACGACCGTTTCGGCCACCCCATGGGCGACCGGGTGATCAAGGGCCTGGCGCTGTTTCTCAAGCAGCGCCTGCGCAAGACCGACCACATCGGCCGCTATGGCGGCGAGGAGTTCGCCGTGGTCCTTCCGGACACCGATCTGGACGCCGCTCGCCTGGTGCTCGACGAGATTCGCCAGCGCTTCGCCGAGATCCACTACCCGGCGCAACCGACCGACCTGCGCTGCACCTTCAGTTGCGGCATCGCCGAGCTGATCCCGGACCTCGATATCAAGAGCATGGCCAAGCAGGCCGACGAAGCGCTGTACCGGGCCAAGCACGGCGGACGCAACCGGATCGAGGTATATCGTCCCGACGCCCGGTAATGGCTCTTTGTCATCACCCGGTAACCAAACGGAAATAACCTGCGGTCTCGCCGCTCCGTAGTCGGACGAGACCCGCCATGCGCCTCAAGCAACTCACCAATCTCAACACCCTGCTCCTGCTCACCGTCTGCCTCGCCCTGGGAATCACCCTGTGGTGGTCGCAACGCGCCATGGAGCGCCCGTTCCAGTTGCTCGACCAGTACCTGGAGCTGTCGCAGCGCTTCGACGAACAGGTCGCGCGCAACGTCCGCCAGTACCTCGGCAGCGGCGACGCCGTACGCCAGCAGGCCGCGCTGCAGGCCCTGGAAAGCCTCGCCGAGGCCTTGCCGGAGCTACCGCCGGACCTCGCCCGGACCCTCGCGCCAAGCCTCGCGGAGTTGCGCGAATTCAGCGCCGGCGACCTGCTCGCCGCCGGCAAGCTCGCCGGCGACCCGCAGGGCCTGCTGCTACAGGCCGAGCGCGACCTCGCCGGCAACCTGGAACAATGGTCCGCCTACCTGGACGCCGCGACGGAGCAGCCCCAGGCCGGCGCCTACCGCACCCCGCTGCTGCTCGCCAGCCTGCACCTGACCCGCCTCAGCCTGGCCCGCGCCAAGCTGGTGGAAAGCGCCAACCCGGCCCTGGCCGGCGACGTCGAGCGCGAACTGGCCAACCTGCGCGAGCAGGCCGGGCGGATCGAGGCCTTGCCGTTGCTCGGCGTGCTCGACGAACAGCGCTCGGCCAGCGACGACTTCGCCGCCATGATGGGGCTGGCCGGCGACGCCGAGGCTGGCGCCGGCAATGCCGAAGACCGCGGCGTGGCGCTGCGGCGCGAACTCGCCAGCCTGCTGCAACGCTATCCGGACGAGTTGCGCCGCACCCGCGACCTGATCGAGCGTCGCCAGCAACTGTCCGCCGACACCGGCGCCAAACTGGACGCGGTGCGCCAGGCCCTGGCCACCCTGGAGCCGCAGGTGCGCGGCGAGCGCCAGCGCCTGCAAAGCCAGGTACGCCTGATCCAGGGTGGGATGATCGCCCTGATCCTGCTCATCGCCCTCGCCATCGACAGCCTGCAAAGGCGCCTGGCACGGGTCCTCGGGCAACTGGTGCCGGCGCTCTCGGCCTGGGCCGACGGCGACTTCTCACGCCCCATATCCCTGCGTACCCGCACCGAGGACCTGCGCAACCTGGAAGATTCGCTGAACCGCCTGCGCAGCTTCCTCGCCGAGCTGGTCGGCGCGATCCACCGCCGCGCCGAACAGGTCGCCGGCAGCAGCCAGACCCTGGCCGAGGTCAGCAGCGGCCTGCATGCCGGGGTCGAGCGCCAGGCCGGCGATACCGGGCAGATCCGCGACGCCCTCGGCGACATGGAAGCGGCGATCCAGCAGGTCGCCGGAGACGCCAGCCAGACCGCCGACGCCAGTCGCAGCGCAGGCCAGGCAGTGGAGCACGGCCAGCGGGTGATCGGCGAGAGCCTGGGCGGCCTGCGCGAGCTGGTCGACGAGGTGCAAGGCAACGCCCAGTCGATCGAGCGCCTGGCCGAGGAGTCGGCGACCATCGGCAGCGTGCTGACGGTGATCCGCTCGATCGCCGAACAGACCAACCTGCTCGCCCTCAATGCCGCCATCGAGGCCGCCCGCGCCGGCGACCAGGGCCGCGGCTTCGCCGTGGTCGCCGAGGAAGTCCGCTCGCTGGCCCAGCGCACCGCCGGCGCCACCGAGGAGATCCAGCAGCTCATCGGCCGCCTGCAACAGGCCGCGCGGCAATCGGTGGAGGCCATGCGCAGCCAGGTCGAGCATGCCGAACGCACCGCCGAACAGGCCGGCGCGGCGGAGGGCGCGCTGGACGAAGTGGTCGCCGCGATCCATACCATCGGCGTGATGGCCGAACGCATCGCCGAAGGCTCGACCCAGCAGAGCCAGGCGGTCGGCGAGATTCGCTCGCACAGCGAACGCATCCACGCCCTGGGCGGGGAAAACCTGCGGCTGATCGGCCATAGCCGCGAACAGGGCGAGCAACTGCGGCAACTGGGCGGCGACCTGCGCACCACGGTGCAGGCCTTCCGCCTGTGACCCTGCGGCGACGTGCCGCAAGGCGCCAGAGGAACCGTCTGGCTTCGGACCGGTCGGATACCGCTCAGCGGAACCGGGGCAGGACCTGATCAGCCGCACGGGGCTCGATCGGGCCCGGCTTTCCGCTATCATTCCGGCTTTTGATCCGACGAGATATCCATGCGCCGCCTGCTGACCCTGATCCTCCTGCTGGTCGCCCTGCCCGCCGGCGCGGGCCTGTTCGACAGCCGTCCCGGCGCCTCCCTCGGCGGCGGCCTCGATGGCGGCGACTTCCTCAAGGTCGACCAGGCGTTCAAGCCCAGCGTCGAGCGCAGCGACGCGCAGCACGTGCTGCTGCGCTTCGTCAACGCCGAGGGCTACTACCTCTACCGCCACCGCTTCCAGTTCAAGGTCGAGCCAGCCCAGGTCAGCCTCGGCCAGGTCCAACTGCCGGCGGGCAAGCAGCACCACGACGAGTACTTCGGCGATACCGAGGTCTACTACAACATCGTCGACCTGGAGATTCCCCTGAACAACCCGGCCCGGCAGCCCTATACCCTGGTGGTGACCTACCAGGGCTGCGCCGACAAGGGCCTCTGCTACCCCCCGGAAACCAGGCGCTTCGACATCGACGGCGGTGCCGCGACGCCAGCCACGAACGACGCGGCCAGCAAGGACCCGCTCGAACACAAGGGCAAGCGCAGCCTGCTGTTCTTCTTCCTCGCCGGCCTGACCCTGACCTTCACCCCCTGCGTGCTGCCGATGCTGCCGATCCTCTCCGGAGTGGTCCTGCGCGGCCGGCCGGGCGGTGGTCGCGGCTTCGTCCTGTCGCTCGCCTACGTGCTGCCGATGGCGCTCTGCTTCGCCCTGCTCGGCGCGCTGATGGGCATGTTCGGCGCCAGCCTCAATCTCCAGGCGCAATTGCAGTCGCCCTGGGTGCTGGTGCCATTCGCGGCGTTCTTCGCGCTGTTCGCCGTGGCCATGTTCGGCTTCTTCGAGCTACGCCTGCCCGGCTTCATCCGCGAACCGCTCGACCGCCTGGCCGGCGATGCGCGCGGCGGCTCGATCCTCGGCGCGGCCACCCTCGGCGTGCTTTCCAGCCTGCTGGTCTCGCCCTGCGTCTCCGCCCCGCTGGCCGCCTCGCTGCTCTATATCAGCGCCAGCGGCGATGCCTGGGGGGGCGGCCTGCAACTGTTCGCCCTCGGCCTGGGCATGGGTACGCCGCTGGTGGTCTTCGGCGCCGGCGGCGGCGCCCTGCTGCCCAAGAGCGGAGCCTGGATGAACGGCGTGCGCAACGCCTTCGGCGTGCTGTTGCTGGCGGTCGCCGTGTGGCTGCTGGAGCGGGTGGTGTCCGGCCCGGTGGCGCTGATGCTCTGGGGCATGCTCGCCGGCGGCGCCGGCCTGGCCCTGGGCGCCCTCGAATTCACCCCGAAGAGCGCCGTACGCCGCCTGCTGCAACTGCTTGGCCTGATGTTCCTGACCTACGCGGTGGCCGCCTGGATCGGCGCCCTGCAGGGCGAGTCGGACCCGATCCATCCGCTGGGCCGCTCGGTGCCGTCGATCCACGCCGGGCCACCGAGCACGCCCGGCGAATGGCAGAACCTGACCACCCCGGCGCAGCTGGACGCCGCCCTGGCCGAGGCACGCCAGGCCGGCAAGCCGGTGCTGCTGGACTGGTATGCGGACTGGTGCATCAGTTGCAAGGTCATCGAGCGCCAGGTCCTCACCGATCCCACGGTGCAGGCACGACTGCCGGCCTACCGCCTGCTGCGCTTCGACATCACCGAAAGCAACCCGGCCCAGCGCGGCCTGCTGGACCGCTACAACCTGTTCGGTCCGCCGGCGATCCTGTTCTTCGCCCCGGGCGGTGACGAATGGAGCGACTTGCGCGTCATCGGAGAGATCGACGCCGCCGGGCTCGCCGAACGACTGCGCCGGGCCGCTACCCGGCAGTGACATGCGCTGACATACTTCTGCCGCAATTGCCGGTCAACATGCGGCGATCTACTGCAATCTAACAGTGACTGGACAGTCATACGGAAATTCCGGCATAGTGCCCGCTTGCCGTTTGCAGCCTGTACAGGACAATCAACAAGACAATGGCGACCCTCCTCGTATTGCACGGGCCGAATCTGAACCTGCTGGGCACCCGCGAGCCCGGCACCTACGGTTCGACCACCCTCGGGCAGATCAACCAGGACCTCGAGCGCCGCGCCCGCGAAGCCGGCCACCACCTGCTGCATCTGCAAAGCAACGCCGAATACGAACTGATCGACCGGATCCATGCCGCGCGCGACGAAGGCGTGGACTTCATCATCATCAATCCGGCGGCATTCACCCATACCAGCATCGCGTTACGTGACGCGCTGCTTGCGGTGAGCATCCCATTCATCGAAGTGCACCTGTCGAACGTGCACAAACGTGAACCTTTCCGGCATCACTCCTACTTCTCCGACGTGGCGGTAGGGGTGATCTGCGGTCTCGGCGCCACAGGCTACCGCCTGGCCCTGGAATCCGCCCTTGAACAACTTCAACGCCCCTGACCTCACTGGGAGTGCTAGCGCTAATGGACATTCGTAAAGTCAAGAAACTGATCGAGCTGCTGGAAGAGTCCGGTATCGACGAGCTGGAAATCCGCGAAGGCGAAGAGTCGGTACGCATCAGCCGCCACAGCAAGACCGCCGCCCAGCCGGTGTACGCACAGGCTCCGGCCTTCGCCGCTCCGGTCGCCGCTCCGGCGCCGGCAGCCGCCGCTCCGGCCGCCGCTGCCGCGGAAAGCGCCCCGGCCGCTCCGAAGCTGAACGGCAACGTGGTTCGCTCGCCGATGGTCGGCACCTTCTACCGCGCCGCCTCGCCGACCTCGGCCAACTTCGTCGAAGTCGGCCAGAGCGTGAAGAAAGGCGACATCCTGTGCATCGTCGAAGCCATGAAGATGATGAACCACATCGAAGCCGAAGTTAGCGGCACCATCGAGTCGATCCTGGTGGAGAACGGCCAGCCGGTTGAGTTCGACCAGCCGCTGTTCACCATCGTCTAAGCCGCGGGGAACCTGCGATGTTGGAAAAAGTGCTGATCGCCAACCGCGGCGAAATCGCCTTGCGCATCCTTCGCGCATGCAAGGAGCTGGGGATCAAGACGGTGGCGGTACACTCCACCGCCGACCGCGAGTTGATGCACCTGTCGCTCGCCGACGAATCGGTGTGCATCGGTCCGGCCCCGGCCACCCAGTCGTACCTGCAGATCCCGGCGATCATCGCCGCGGCCGAGGTCACCGGCGCCACCGCGATCCACCCCGGCTACGGCTTCCTCGCCGAGAACGCCGACTTCGCCGAGCAGATCGAACGCTCCGGCTTCACCTTCGTCGGCCCGACCGCCGAGGTGATCCGCCTGATGGGCGACAAGGTCTCGGCCAAGGACGCCATGAAGCGCGCCGGCGTCCCCACCGTGCCGGGCTCCGACGGCCCGCTGCCGGAAGATGAAGAGACCGCCCTGGCGATCGCCCGCGAGGTCGGCTACCCGGTGATCATCAAGGCCGCCGGCGGCGGCGGTGGGCGCGGCATGCGCGTGGTCTACGACGAGTCCGAGCTGATCAAGTCGGCCAAGCTGACCCGCACCGAGGCCGGCGCGGCGTTCGGCAACCCGATGGTCTACCTGGAGAAGTTCCTGACCAACCCGCGCCACGTGGAAGTCCAGGTGCTTTCCGACGGCCAGGGCAACGCCATCCACCTCGGCGACCGCGACTGCTCCCTGCAGCGCCGCCACCAGAAGGTGATCGAAGAGGCGCCGGCCCCCGGCATCGACGAGAAGGCCCGCCAGGAAGTCTTCGCCCGCTGCGTCCAGGCCTGCATCGAGATCGGCTACCGCGGCGCCGGCACCTTCGAGTTCCTCTACGAGAACGGCCGCTTCTACTTCATCGAGATGAACACTCGCGTGCAGGTGGAGCACCCGGTATCGGAGATGGTCACCGGTGTCGACATCGTCAAGGAGATGCTGCGCATCGCCTCCGGCGAGAAGCTCTCGATCCGCCAGGAGGACGTGGTCATCCGCGGCCATGCGCTGGAATGCCGGATCAACGCCGAAGACCCGAAGACCTTCATGCCCAGCCCGGGCAAGGTCAAGCACTTCCACGCCCCCGGCGGCAACGGCGTGCGCGTCGACTCGCACCTCTACAGCGGCTACAGCGTGCCGCCGAACTACGACTCGCTGGTCGGCAAGGTCATCACCTACGGTGCCGACCGCGACGAGGCGCTGGCGCGGATGCGCAATGCCCTGGACGAGTTGATCGTCGACGGTATCAAGACCAATACCGAACTGCACAAGGACCTGGTGCGCGACGCCGCCTTCTGCAAGGGCGGGGTGAACATCCATTACCTGGAGAAGAAACTGGGTATGGACAAGCACTGATCCGTCAGTCGCTGCGCACAAGGGCTGCCTCCGGGCGGCCCTTGTCGTTTCCGCCTGCCGGCCGCCCCAACGGTGCTATCCTCGTCGCCCCTCCACCACCGGACTCCTGCATGGAACGCATCCGCCGCTGGTACCGCCAATCGCTGGCCGCCGCGACCGAGGCCGCGACCTGCTTCGCCTTGGGTTTCAGGGAAAGCCTGCAACCCGCCGCACTCTTCCGCTCCGCGAGCCTGTGCATTCTCGTCAGCGTGCTGTGCACCTGGCTGTTCGTGCATTTCTTCGAACCGATCATCCGCCTCTGCGGCTGGGCCGCGCTGTACACGGCATTCAGCGTGGCCAACTTCGCCCTGATCCCCAGCGGCTCGCTGATCGAGGCCGGCAGCGGTGGCCCGTACTTCGATCCGCTGGCGGCCTTCAACGGCCTGGCGGGACTGGCGCAACTGGCGTTCTATTTCGTCGGCTATGCCGCGCTGTTCTTCGTCGCCCTGTACGCCGCCAGCATCGTCTTCGGCATCCGCCTGGGCCTACGCATCGGCCTGCTCGGACAACTGAAGGAACAGGTCCGCCAACGCTACCCGCGACTGGCACCTGCCTCCGGCGAAAGGATCTCGCTGTGGCGTGCCGCCGGCTTCCGCCTGGCACCCTGGCTGGGCGTTTCCGGATCGATCCTGGTCGGCCTGCTGGTTCCGCTCTACAACGGTGTACTCCTGCTGCTGGCGCTGGCCTACCTGAACATCCGCTTCCTGCTGCCCGCCACGCTGGCCGGGCTAGCCGATGCCGGCGAGCAGCTCGCCGTGCTTCGTGCTCGCCGCGGCAGCCTGTTGCTGTTCGGCCTGCTGATACTGCTCCTGGCGCTGGTGCCGCTGCTCAACCTGCTGCTGCCGGCGGTGCTCGGCGGCGGTACCTGCCACCTGGCCAATCGCGGCCTGGCGCAACTGCGCGGCGAGGCCACGGCAGAGAGTGGCAGCGCCGGCTAGCCTCAAGTAAGCTTGCGCGGTGGAAAACGGGTCGCCCCTGGGCGGCCCGTTTCGTTTACAGCCGCAACAGAGGTCGCCCCATGCCCTGGTTACAAGTTCGCCTGGCCATCACCCCGGAACAGGCCGAAACCTACGAAGACGCCCTGCTCGAAGTCGGCGCCGTCTCCGTGACCTTCATGGACGCCGAAGACCAGCCGATCTTCGAGCCGGACCTCGGCACCACCCCGCTGTGGTCGCGCACCCACCTGCTGGCGCTGTTCGAAGCGGACACCGACGAGACCGCCCTGCTCGCCCACCTCGCCTTGCTTACCGGCGGCGACCTGCCCGAGCACCATGTCGAGGAAATCGCCGACCAGGATTGGGAACGCAGCTGGATGGACAACTTCCAGCCGATGCGTTTCGGCCGCCGCCTGTGGATCGTGCCGAGCTGGCACGCCGCCCCCGAGCCGGACGCGGTCAACCTGCTGCTCGATCCGGGCCTGGCCTTCGGCACCGGCACCCACCCGACCACCGCGCTGTGCCTGGAATGGCTCGACGGCCAGGAACTGGCCGGCCGGCAGGTGCTCGACTTCGGTTGCGGCTCGGGAATCCTCGCCATCGCCGCGCTGCTGCTCGGCGCCGAACGGGCGGTCGGCAGCGACATCGATCCACAGGCCCTGGAAGCCTCGCGCGACAATGCCTCGCGCAACGGTATCGAGCCCGCGCGGTTCCCGGTCTACCTGCCGGCGGACCTGCCGCAGCGACAGGCCGACGTGCTGGTCGCCAATATCCTCGCCGGCCCGCTGGTTTCCCTCGCCCCGCAACTGACCGGCCTGGTACGTCCCGGCGGCCTGCTGGCGCTGTCCGGCATCCTCGCCGAGCAGGCCGAGGAGGTCCGTGCGGCCTACTCCGCACACTTCGATCTCGACCCGACCGCCGAGCGCGAAGGCTGGATCCGCATCAGCGGCCGCCGCCGCGCCGATTGATGGCGCACCGCCAGCCACCACTGATCCCGCCCCACTGCCTTCGTGCAAGAAGCTTGGGGTAGACTAGCCGCCGGATTTTTCCTACGGATCGCCGCATGAGCGAAAGCGTCATCACCCAATGTCCCCATTGCAGCACCAGTTTCCGCGTCAACGACGCGCAACTGGGCGCCGCCAATGGCGCGGTCCGCTGCGGCACCTGCCTGAAAGTCTTCAACGCCCTGCAACACCAGGTCGGTGGCGCGCCGCGCGCGAACGCTCCTTCGGCAGCCGAAGCGAAGCCGGCCGCCGCTCCGCCACCCGCGCCCAGCGTCGCGGCCGCCACCTCGGCCGCGCCCCCGGCAGCGCGCCCGCGCGACGAAACCCTGTGGATCCATGACGACCTCGACCTGGACAGCCTCAACCTCGACGAGGAACTGGCCAAGCTCGACGAATTCGAGCTGAACCAGGAGTTCTCCAGCATCGAGAAGGCCCCGCGACCGGCGGAGAGCCTGCTGGCGCGCCGCGACGACGAACGCGACCCACACGACGAACGCTGGGCCGAGGCGCTGATCGCCGATGCCGAACCAGCCCAGCCGGCGCGCGGCAATCCGCGCCAAGAACCGAGCCTCGGCGAACCGCTGGCGGAAGAGCGGGTATCCTTCGTGCCGCTGCGCCGCGCCGAGGATCCGCCGGAACTTCGCCTCAGCCTCGATGACGACGATGACGACGAGCCCAGCCTCGGCAAGCGCCGCCATGGACTGAGCGCCCTGGATGAAGACGACGAGGAAAGCGCCGAGGAACAGTCCGTCGCGCCCCTGGGCAGCGCCCGCAAACCAGACGAGGCGCCGGTCGAGAGTCTCGACCAGTTGCGCGACGAGCCGCTGCAACTGGCCTGGGAGAAGCCCCGGCGCCAATGGCCGCGGCGTCTCGGTTGGCTGCTGCTGATCCTGCTGGCGCTGGGTGGTCTCGCCGCTCAGTACGTCGCCTACCATTTCGACGAGCTGGCGCGCCAGGACGCCTATCGCCCCTGGTTCGCCCAGCTCTGCCCGGAAATCGGCTGCACCCTTCCCTCCAAGGTCGACGTGGAGCAGATCAGGAGCAGCAACCTGGTGGTCCGCAGCCATCCCGAATTCAGCGGCGCGCTGGTGGTCGACGCGATCATCTACAACCGCGCCAGCTTCTCGCAGCCGTTCCCGCTGCTGGAACTGCGCTTCGCCGACCTCAACGGCCACCTCATCGCCAATCGCCGCTTCAAGCCCGGCGAGTACCTCGGCGGCGAGCTGGCCGGACGAACGGAAATGCCACCGCAGGTACCGATCCACGTGTCGCTGGACATCCTCGACCCGGGTCCGAAGGCGGTGAACTACAGCCTGAGCTTCCATTCCCCGGAGTGACCGGAAAGACCTCGCCGGTCGCCGCCGGGCCGCTACGCCCACCCGCTCGCGCGGAGCGCCAGGCGCAAGTGCCGCTCGTCTTCCAACTGTAAGAACTAAGGAATCGGCTGTTCAGAATTTATCCAAAACAGCCTTTATCCGGTCATCCAGAGCGGGTATCATGCCCTCCCTTTTTTCGCAGCACCGCAAGACAGGGAAGCCCCATGTCGGTGGTACGCATCGGCCCATATACACTGCCCAACAGACTGATCCTCGCGCCGATGGCCGGGGTGACCGATCGTCCGTTCCGTCAGCTTTGCCGTCGCCTTGGCGCCGGGATGGTGGTATCGGAGATGGTGACCAGCGACGTCCGCCTGTGGAACAGCCGCAAGTCGCGCCTGCGCCTGATCCACGATGGCGAGGACGAGCCGCGCTCGGTGCAGATCGCCGGCGGCGATCCGGCCATGCTGGCCGAGGCCGCTCAGCGCAATGTGGAACTCGGTGCGCAGATCATCGACATCAACATGGGCTGCCCGGCGAAGAAGGTATGCAACAAGGCAGCGGGGTCCGCCCTGCTGCGGGACGAGGCGCTGGTCGCCGAGATCCTCGATGCCGTGGTCAGGGCGGTCGACGTACCGGTCACCCTGAAGATCCGGACCGGCTGGGACCGGGACAACCGTAACGGCGTCAGCGTCGCGAGGCTCGCCGAACAGGCGGGGATCCAGGCTCTTGCGGTACATGGCCGGACCCGCGCCGACCTGTACACCGGGGAGGCGGAGTACGAGACCATCGCGGCGATCAAGCAGGCCGTGTCGATACCGGTGTTCGCCAATGGCGACATCGATTCGCCGGAGAAGGCCAGGAAAGTCATCGAGCAGACCGGGGTGGATGCCCTGCTGATCGGTCGGGCCGCCCAGGGAAGACCGTGGATTTTCCGCGAGATCGACCATTACCTGCGGACCGGCGAGCACCTGCCGGCGGCGCCGCTTCCCGAAGTGCAGAGCATCCTGCTCGAACACCTCGCGGAGCTGCACCTTTTTTATGGGGAAGAAATGGGTGTGCGGATCGCCCGCAAGCATGTGGGGTGGTATCTCGCGACTCTGCCGGGCGCAAGGGAATTCCGCGCCCAGTTCAATCGTTTGCAGGACACGGATGCGCAGTGCGCCAGCGTCAGGCAGTTCTTCGCCGAGCGCCAGAACAACGGAACAGGGGTGGCCGCATGACAACGATGACGACCGAGACTTTAGTGAGTGGAACAACGCCCGTGAGCGACAACGCCAACCTGAAACAGCACCTCACCACGCCGACGCAAGAAGGGCAGACCCTGCGCGACAGCGTGGAGAAGGCATTGCACAACTACTTCGCCCACCTCGAAGGGCAGCCGGTCACGGACGTTTACAACATGGTGCTCTGCGAAGTCGAAGCGCCGCTGCTGGAAACCGTCATGAACCACGTCAAGGGGAACCAGACCAAGGCCTCCGAGCTGCTCGGCCTGAACCGCGGGACCCTGCGCAAGAAACTCAAGCAATACGACCTTCTTTAAGAGCGGCGGCGGGCTCCGGCCAAGGGCGCGCGTCCCGGCCGGCACCCGCGGCCGGAAGCCAGCCCTCAGGACCCTTGCAATGACCGACCAAACCACCCGCCTGCCCATCCGCCGCGCGCTGATCAGCGTTTCCGACAAGACCGGCGTCGTCGACTTCGCCCGTGAGCTGGTCGCCCTCGGCGTGGAAATCCTTTCCACCGGCGGCACCTACAAGCTGCTCCGGGACAACGGCATCTCTGCCGTGGAAGTGGCCGACTACACCGGCTTCCCGGAAATGATGGACGGTCGGGTGAAGACCCTGCACCCGAAGGTGCATGGCGGTATCCTCGGTCGCCGCGACCTGGACGGCGCGGTCATGGAGCAGCACGGCATCAAGCCGATCGACCTGGTGGCGGTCAACCTGTATCCCTTCGAGGCCACGGTGGCCAGGCCCGACTGCGACCTGCCTACCGCCATCGAGAACATCGATATCGGCGGGCCGACCATGGTCCGTTCGGCGGCGAAGAACCACAAGGATGTCGCCATCGTGGTCAATGCCGGCGACTACGCCGCCGTGATCGAATCCCTCAAGGCCGGCGGCCTGACCTACGCCCAGCGTTTCGACCTGGCCCTCAAGGCGTTCGAGCACACCTCCGCCTACGACGGCATGATCGCCAACTACCTGGGTACCATCGACCAGACCCGCGACACCCTCGGCACCGCCGACCGCGGCGCCTTCCCGCGCACCTTCAACAGCCAGTTCGTCAAGGCCCAGGAAATGCGCTACGGCGAGAACCCGCACCAGAGCGCGGCGTTCTACGTCGAGGCGAAGAAGGGCGAGGCCAGCGTCTCCACCGCCATCCAGTTGCAAGGCAAGGAGTTGTCGTTCAACAACGTCGCCGACACCGACGCCGCCCTGGAATGCGTGAAGAGCTTCCTCAAGCCGGCCTGCGTGATCGTCAAGCATGCCAACCCCTGCGGCGTCGCCGTGGTGCCGGAAGACGAAGGCGGCATCCGCAAGGCCTACGACCTGGCCTACGCCACCGATAGCGAATCGGCGTTCGGCGGCATCATCGCCTTCAACCGCGAGCTGGACGGCGAAACCGCCAAGGCCATCGTCGAGCGCCAGTTCGTCGAGGTGATCATCGCGCCGAAGATTTCCGCCGCCGCCCGCGAGGTGGTCGCCGCCAAGGCCAACGTACGCCTGCTCGAATGCGGCGAATGGCCAGCCGAGCGCGCCCCGGGCTGGGACTTCAAGCGGGTCAACGGCGGCCTGCTGGTACAGAGCCGCGACATCGGCATGATCAAGGCCGAGGACCTGAAGATCGTCACTCGCCGCGCGCCCACCGAGCAGGAGATCCACGACCTGATCTTCGCCTGGAAGGTGGCCAAGTTCGTCAAGTCCAACGCCATCGTCTACGCCAGGAACCGCCAGACCGTCGGCGTCGGCGCCGGCCAGATGAGCCGGGTCAACTCCGCACGGATCGCCGCGATCAAGGCCGAGCACGCTGGCCTGGAAGTGAAAGGCGCGGTGATGGCTTCCGACGCCTTCTTCCCGTTCCGCGACGGCATCGACAACGCGGCCAAGGCCGGCATCACCGCGGTGATCCAGCCGGGCGGCTCGATGCGCGACAACGAAGTGATCGCGGCGGCCGACGAGGCGGATATCGCGATGGTGTTCACTGGCATGCGCCATTTCCGCCATTGAGTATCACGGCGGCTGAGCACGATGCGGTCAGCCGCCCTACCCACGAATTTCACGCAGGGCGGATAACGCGGCGCGTTACCCGCCGTTGCGCCAGGAGAACCCCATGAACGTACTCATCATCGGCAGCGGCGGTCGTGAACATGCCCTGGCCTGGAAAGTCGCCCAGGACCCGCGCGTGGCGAAGGTCTTCGTCGCCCCGGGCAACGCCGGCACCGCCACCGAAGCCAAGTGCGAGAACGTCGCCATCGACGTGCTGGCCCTGGAGCAACTGGCCGACTTCGCCGCGAAGAATGTCCAGTTGACCATCGTCGGTCCCGAGGCGCCGCTGGTGGCAGGCGTGGTCGACCTGTTCCGTGAGCGCGGCCTGGATATCTTCGGCCCGACCGCCGGCGCCGCCCAGCTGGAAGGCTCGAAGGCCTTCACCAAGGACTTCCTCGCCCGCCACCGGATCCCCACCGCCGCCTATCGCAACTTCACCGAGGTCGAGCCGGCCCTGGCCTACCTGCGCGAGCAGGGCGCACCCATCGTCATCAAGGCCGATGGCCTGGCCGCGGGCAAGGGCGTGATCGTCGCCATGAACCTGGACGAAGCCGAAGCCGCCGTGCGCGACATGCTCGCCGGCAATGCCTTCGGCGACGCCGGCTCGCGCGTGGTGATCGAGGAGTTCCTCGATGGCGAGGAGGCCAGCTTCATCGTCATGGTCGACGGCCAGAACGTGCTGCCGATGGCCACCAGCCAGGACCACAAGCGCGTCGGCGATGGCGACAGCGGGCCGAACACCGGCGGCATGGGCGCCTACTCGCCGGCCCCGGTGGTCACCGCCGAGGTCCACCAGCGGGTGCTGGACGAAGTGATCTACCCGACGGTGCGCGGCATGGCCGAGGAAGGCAACGTCTATACCGGCTTCCTCTATGCCGGCCTGATGATCGACAAGAGCGGCGCGCCCAAGGTCATCGAATTCAACTGCCGCTTCGGCGATCCGGAAACCCAGCCGATCATGGTCCGCCTGGAGTCCTCCCTGGTCCTGCTGGTCGAGGCCGCCCTGGCCAAGGCGCTGGACAAGGTCGAGGCGACCTGGGACCCGCGTCCGACCGTTGGCGTGGTACTGGCCGCCGGCGGCTATCCGGGCGACTACGCCAAGGGCGAGGTCATCGAAGGCCTGGCCGAGGCCGCCGCGCTGGACGGCAAGGTGTTCCACGCCGGCACCGCGCTGAAGGATGGCCAGGTGGTCACCTCCGGAGGCCGCGTTCTCTGCGCCACCGCCATCGGCGAGAGCGTATCCGCCGCCCAGCAACAGGCCTATCGCCTGGCCGAGAAGATCCGCTGGAACGGCTGCTTCTACCGCAAGGACATCGGCTACCGTGCCATCGCCCGCGAGCGCGGCGAGTCCTGACCGGGCCCGCGGCCGCGGGCGCCGCACGGCGCTTCCGCGGCCTATGCCGTTGCCACGGCCACTTGGCTATAATCCGGCCATTCACCTTCGAAGGGACTTCGCCGTGGTACGGCTTCGGATCGCCATAGGACTACTCGTCAGCTTCCTGCTGCTTCTGCTCGGTCCGATGTCGCCGGCGGTCGCGGACGACGCCGGCGTTTCCAGCGTTCCCCTGCAAACCACCGCCACTACTCCCAGCGCCAACCAGAACTGGCGCCTGCTGCGCGACGAGAGCGCGCAACTGCGGATCGCCGACGTCCTCCAGCGCAAGGAGCAGTTCCGCCCGCTGGCCAAGCGCTCCTTCATCTTCCCTGCCAGCCCCCAGGCGGTCTGGCTGCAGGTCCAGCTTCCCGCGCAGAAGGTGCCGAGCTGGCTGTGGATCTTCGCCCCGCGGGTGCAGTATCTGGACTACTACCTGGTGCAGGACGGCCAACTGGTGCGGGATCAGCACACCGGCGAGTCGCGACCGTTCCAGGAGCGCCCGCTGCCCTCGCGCTCCTACCTGTTCTCGCTGCCGGTCGACGGCAAGCCGATGACCCTGTACGTGCGGATGACCTCCAACCATCCGCTGATGGCCTGGTTCGACCAGATCGACGAAGCCGGCCTGGTCGGCCTGGAGAAGCCCGCCTACGCCTTCGGCATGCTGCTCGGCGGCATGCTCCTGCTGCTGATGTACAACCTGATCCGCTTCGCCTACTCGCGCAGCGCCAGCAGCCTGTGGCTGGCGGCGGTGCACGCGGCGCTGGCGGTCTGCGCCGCGGCGAACCTGGGGCTGGTGGCGTTCTGGCTGCCGGGACTCAAGTTCAACCAGTCGCTGACCGCCGACCTCGGCGCCCTCGGCGCCGCGGTGAGCCTGCTGTGGTTCGCCTGCAGCTTCTTCCGCGGCACTGCGGAAAGCCGCCTGAACCGCCTCCTGCAAGGCGAGGCGCTGTTGATCCTGGCGGTCGGCGCGATCATCGCCTTCACCCAGCAACTCTGGTTCAGCTGGCTGATCTACCTGCTGGTGATCCTCAGTTCGCTCAGCGTCCCGCTGGTCGCGGCCTGGCACTGGTATCGCGGCTACCAGCCGGCGCGCCTGATCGTTGCCGGGATGATCGTGTTCAACGCCGGCTTCATGGTGTTCCTGCCGGTACTGTTCGGCACCAAGCAACTCGATCCGGGCTGGCTGGTGCTCGGCGTGTTCAGCTTCGCCACCCTCGCCGGGCTGGTCCTGAGCGTCTCGCTCACCGAACGCCAGCGGCTGATCCAGCAGCTCAACCTGCAACAGCGCACCAGCGAGGCGGCGCACACCGCGGAATTGCAGACCAAGGCCGAGTTCCTGGCCAAGATCAGCCACGAGATCCGCACGCCCATGAACGGCGTGCTGGGGATGACCGAACTGCTCCTCGGCACCCCGTTGTCGGCGAAGCAGCGCGACTACGTGCAGACCATCCACAGCGCCGGCAACGAGCTGCTCACGCTGATCAACGAGATCCTCGACATCTCCAAGCTGGAGTCCGGGCAGATCGAGCTGGACGAAGTGCAGTTCGACCTCAACGCGCTGATCGAGGACTGCCTGGATATCTTCCGGGTCAAGGCCGAGCAGCAGCGCATCGAGCTGATCAGCTTCACCCAGCCGCAGGTGCCGCGGGTCATCGGCGGCGATCCGACGCGCCTGCGCCAGGTGGTCCTGAGCCTGCTGGACAACGCGTTCAAGCAGACCGAGGAAGGCGAGATCCTGCTGGTGGTGGCCCTCGATGACCAGGGCGAGACGCCACGCCTGCGCATCGCCGTGCAGGACAGCGGCCACCCGTTCGACGCCAAGGAGCGCGAGGCGCTGCTCACCGCCGAGCTGCACAGCGGCGACTTCCTTTCCGCCAGCAAGCTCGGCAGCCACCTCGGCCTGATCATCGCCCGCCAACTGGTGCGGCTGATGGGCGGGGAGTTCGGCATCCAGTCCGGCAGCAGCCAGGGCACCACCCTGTCGCTGACCCTGCCGCTCGACCCGCAGCAGTTGGAGAACCCCACCGCCGACCTCGACGGCCCGCTGCAGGGCGCCCGGCTGCTGGTGGTGGACGACAACGAAACCTGCCGCAAGGTGCTGGTGCAGCAGTGCAGCGGCTGGGGCCTGAACGTCAGCGCGGTGTCGTCCGGCAAGGAGGCGCTGGCCCAGTTGCGCACCAAGGCGCACCTGCGCGAGTACTTCGACGTGGTCCTGCTCGACCAGGACATGCCCGGCATGACCGGCATGCAACTGGCGGCGAAGATCAAGGAAGACCCCAACCTCAACCACGACATCCTGCTGATCATGCTCACCGGGATCAGCAACGCGCCGAGCAAGATCATCGCCCGCAACGCCGGGATCAAGCGCATCCTGGCCAAGCCGGTGGCCGGCTACACGCTGAAGGCGACCCTCGCCGACGAACTCGCCCAGCGCGGCGTCAGCGGCGTCACCAACTACCTGCAACCGGCCAAGGAAGCGCAGGCGCCGAGCCTGCCGAGCGACTTCCGGATCCTCGTCGCCGAGGACAACAGCATCTCCACCAAGGTCATCCGCGGCATGTTGAACAAGCTCAACCTCCAGCCGGACACCGCCAGCAACGGCCAGGAGGCGCTCAGCGCGATGAAGGCGACCCAGTACGACCTGGTGCTGATGGACTGCGAGATGCCGGTTCTCGACGGCTTCTCCGCCACCGAGCAGCTCCGCGCCTGGGAAGCCCACGAACAGCGCCCGCATACCCCGGTGGTGGCGCTCACCGCGCACATCCTCAGCGAGCACAAGGAACGCGCGCGGCTGGTCGGCATGGACGGGCACATGGCCAAGCCGGTGGAGCTGTCGCAATTGCGTGAGCTGATCGCCTACTGGGTCGGCGAACGCGATCGCCGCCGCCAGGGCGACGCCCTGCCCTCCTGAGGGCAGCGACGTGCTCCGGCGCTGCACCCTGCCTCCGCCACGGCGGATAACCGCACGCGGTTATTCGCCCTACGCCCCAGTGGTCCCGCCCCTGTAGGGCGCATGACGCCAACGGCGTTATCCGCCGACACCGCCACTTCCGCCACGGCGGATAACCGCACGCGGTTATTCGCCCTACGCCCCGGTGGTCCCGCCTCCCGTAGGGCGCATGACGCCAACGGCGTTATCCGCCGACATCCGGCCTCGTTGTCACATGCCACGCGAACCGGCATATTGCCAACCCGCCGGACATCGCACCGGCCCGTCGCACGCTATGCTCATGCCCACCCCCGGACCGGAAGCGCCTCCATGCATTTGCTGTTCAGCGTCTACCTGAAGATGCTGGTGCTCTATAGCCCCTTCTTCGTGCTGTCCTGCTTCATCAGCCTCAGCCGCGGCTTCGGCCCGCGCGACCGCAAGCGCATGGCCTGGCGGGTGGCCCTGGCGGCGCTGATCGCCAGCGTCGCGCTGTACCTGTTCGGCCGCTACATCTTCATCCTCTTCGGTATCACCGCCGACGCCTTCCGCATCGGCGCCGGCAGCGTGCTGTTCATCTCCGCGCTGGGCATGGCCCAGGGCCGCGCGGCGGTGCAGAGCGACAACGTGCAGCAGGACGTGACCATCGTCCCGCTGACCATTCCTCTCACCGTCGGCCCCGGCACCATCGGCGCGCTGCTGGTGATGGGCGTCGGCCAGGGCTGGGAGGCCAAGCTGATCTCCCTGGTGGCGATCTTCCTCGCCTGCCTGACCCTCGGCACCACGCTCTATCTTTCCGACCGCATCGAACGCCTGCTTGGCGACCAGGGCCTGCAGATCGTCAGTCGCCTGATGGGTCTGTTCGTCTGCGCGCTGGCGGCGCAGATCATCGTCACCGGCCTGAAGGGTTCGCTGTTCCCAGGCTGAGCGCACCAGCCTGAGGCGGACACCCTGGATGCCGCGCCCTGACGCACCGCAGTGGTGCCCGGGCGAAGCGGCGGCGCTCCCATGGACGCGCCGCCGGCGGTAGGGAGGGAGGTCAGCGCGACGCCTCCCCATCCGGAGCCCACGACCCCTTCTCCGTCGATATCCGGCGAAAACCCGTTGAAAACGCCGCCTTCACCGGCATAGCCAGGCCTGCTCGGCATGCTTCCCCGGCGACTCGCGGCGCCTTTTCGCCGACCGATACCGGCCAGCGCCAAGAAGAGGCACAGCCTTTGCTCTGAAGCCTCGACGAAGAGATCCAGGCCGCAGTGCGCACCCCGCCGTCCACCGGACGGATGCCCGACGACAAGCACGACGCCTCCTGAAAACTGCCGCCCCGACCGCTGGTGAATGGAGAACAACACCAATGAAACGTCGCAGTCTGCTCAAGGCCTTCACGCTGTCCGCGTCCATCGCTTCCATGGGCCTGTCCTGGTCCATCCAGGCCGCCGAAACCATCAAGGTCGGCATCCTTCACTCGCTGTCCGGGACCATGGCGATCTCCGAGACCTCGCTGAAGGACATGGCCCTGATGACCATCGACGAGATCAACGCCAAGGGCGGGGTCAACGGCAGGAAGCTGGAGGCGGTGGTGGTCGATCCCGCGTCGAACTGGCCGCTGTTCGCGGAAAAGGCCCGCCAGTTGCTGACCCAGGACAAGGTCGCGGTGGTATTCGGTTGCTGGACCTCGGTGTCGCGCAAATCGGTGTTGCCGGTGTTCGAGGAACTCAACGGATTGCTGTTCTACCCGGTCCAGTACGAGGGCGAGGAACTCTCGCCGAACGTCTTCTATACCGGCGCGGCGCCGAACCAGCAGGCGATCCCGGCGGTGGAGTACCTGATGAGCGAGGACGGCGGCGGTGCCAGGCGCTTCTTCCTGCTCGGCACCGACTATGTCTACCCGCGCACCACCAACAAGATCCTGCGCGCCTTCCTGCACAGCAAGGGCGTGGACGACAAGGACATCCAGGAGGTCTACACGCCATTCGGCCACAGCGACTACCAGACCATCGTCGCCGACATCAAGAAGTTCGCCGCAGGCGGCAAGACCGCGGTGGTCTCCACCGTCAATGGCGACTCCAACGTGCCCTTCTACAAGGAACTGGCCAACCAGGGCCTGGAAGCCACCGAGGTGCCGGTGGTGGCCTTCTCCGTAGGCGAGGAAGAACTGCGCGGCATCGACACCAAGCCGCTGGTCGGCAACCTGGCGGCATGGAACTACTTCGAGTCGGTGAGCAATCCGGTCAACGAGAAGTTCGTCGCCGACTGGAAAGCCTACGCCAAGGCGAAGAACCTGCCGAACTACGCCACCGCGGTGACCAACGACCCCATGGAAGCCACCTACGTCGGCATCCATATGTGGGCGCAGGCCGTGGAAAAGGCCGGCAGCACCGAGGTCGACAAGGTTCGCGAGGCGATGGCCGGGCAAAGCTTCAAGGCGCCATCCGGCTACACGCTGGTCATGGACAAGAGCAACCACCACCTGCACAAGCCGGTGATGATCGGCGAGATCCAGGACGACGGCCAGTTCGAAGTGGTCTGGAAGACCCCCGAGCCGCTTCGCGCGCAACCCTGGAGCCCGTTCATCCCGGGCAACGAGAAAAAGCCGGAGCATGCGCTGAAGAGCAACTGAGTTCTGCCGTGAAGAACCCTGCCCCCCTGACCAGGCGTTCCCCTGAACGGAACGGGAACGCTCCGGTCGCGCGCCGAACGGCCCCCTCGCCCTTCAGGGAGAGGGCGGGGGACCGGCCATACCGCACGTCGCCCAGGAACCCCAGCATGCCCCTTGCCCTCCTCACCCGCCCGCTCCATGCCTGTGTCCTGGTCCTGGCCGCCCTTCTCGCGGTGACGGCCTACGCCGGACCGGCGCAGGACTTCGCCGCTGCCGACAACGGCGGTCGCGCCCACCTGCTCGAACACTGGGCGGCGACGCCCGACGCCGGTCGCCTGGCCTTTCTCGAAGCGCTGCGCCACAACCGCATTGCGCTGGACAGCCGCCAGCAGCCATTCCTCCTCGGCGCCGACCAGCGTTTCCAGGCCGCCGAAGGCGACGCCCTGCCGGACGGCGAGCCGAAGCCGCTGCGCCTGAACAATCGCCTGCGCGGCCTGCTCAACACCGCCCTGGCCAGCCACCAGTTGGTGGCCAACGAAGTGCCGCTGCGGCTGGCCGCCGCGCAGCAGTTGCAGAAGACCGCCAAGGCCGCGCAACGGCCGCTGCTCGAAGCGCGCCTGCGGATCGAGAGCGACGCTGGCGTGAAGGAAGCCCTCGGCCTGGCCCTGGCCAACCTGCAACTCGGCGATCCCGACCCGGCGCTACGCCTTTCCGCCGTGCGCCTGCTCGGCGAGTCCGGCGATCCGCTGGCGCGAACCCGCCTGGAGAACCTGCTCGACCCGGCGGTGGAACCGGAGGAAGGCGTGCGCATCGCCGCCGCCACCAGCCTGGCCCAGGTCAAGCGCCGGCTGCTGGTCGGCGACCTGCTCGGCCAGGCCTTCAGCGGCCTGTCGCTGGGCTCGATCCTGCTGCTCGCGGCGCTCGGCCTGGCGATCACCTACGGCCTGCTCGGGGTGATCAACATGGCCCACGGCGAAATGCTCATGCTCGGCGCCTACTCCACCTACGTGGTGCAACTGCTGTTCCAGCGCCTGGCGCCGGAATGGCTGGCGCTCTACCCGTTGCTGGCGCTACCGGTGGCGTTCTGCGTCAGCGCCGCCATCGGCATGGCCCTGGAGCGCACGGTGATCCGCCATCTCTACGGCCGGCCGCTGGAAACCCTGCTCGCCACCTGGGGCATCAGCCTGGTGCTGATCCAACTGGTGCGGATGCTGTTCGGCGCACAGAACGTCGAGGTAGCCAACCCGGCCTGGCTGTCCGGCGGCATCCAGGTGCTGCCGAACCTGGTGCTGCCGTGGAACCGCATCGTCATCATCGGCTTCGCCCTGTTCGTGCTGCTCCTCACCTGGCTGCTGCTGAACCGCACGCGGCTCGGCCTGAACGTCCGCGCGGTGACCCAGAACCGCAACATGGCGGCCTGCTGCGGGGTGCCCACAGGGCGCGTGGACATGCTCGCCTTCGGTCTCGGCTCGGGCATCGCCGGGCTCGGCGGGGTAGCCCTGTCGCAGGTCGGCAACGTCGGCCCGGACCTCGGCCAGGGCTACATCATCGACTCCTTCCTGGTGGTGGTGCTCGGCGGCGTCGGCCAGCTCGCCGGCAGCGTCCTCGCCGCCTTCGGCCTCGGCGTGGCGAACAAGATCCTCGAACCGCAGATCGGCGCGGTGCTGGGCAAGATCCTGATCCTCGCGCTGATCGTCCTGTTCATCCAGAAACGCCCGCAGGGACTGTTCGCCCTGAAAGGGAGGGTCATCGATTGAACCAGCCACTCACCGTCACCCTCGCCCGCCGAGCCGGCGGCCGCGTCACCGCTATCGCGCTCGGCGCAGCCTTCGCCACGCTGCTGGCCATGCCGCTGCTGCACCTGCTGCCGGCGGACAGCGCGCTGCACCTCTCGGCCTACAGCCTGACCCTGACCGGCAAGATCCTCTGCTACGCCATCGTCGCCCTCGCCCTCGACCTGGTCTGGGGCTACGCCGGCCTGCTGTCCCTCGGCCACGGGCTGTTCTTCGCCCTCGGCGGCTACGCCATGGGCATGTACCTGATGCGCCAGGCCTCCGGCGACAGCCTGCCGGCGTTCATGACCTTCCTTTCCTGGAACGAATTGCCCTGGTACTGGGCCGGCACCCAGCACTTCCTCTGGGCGCTGTGCCTGGTGGTGCTGGTGCCCGGCGCGCTGGCCTTCGCCTTCGGCTACTTCGCCTTCCGCTCGCGGATCCGCGGCGTGTACTTCTCGATCATGACCCAGGCCCTGACCTTCGCCGGCATGCTGCTGTTCTTCCGCAACGAGACCGGTTTCGGCGGCAACAACGGCTTCACCGACTTCCGCAGCATTCTCGGCTTCCCGATCACCGCGCCGGGCACCCGCGCCGCCCTGTTCCTCGCCACCGTCGCGCTGCTCGCGGCCAGCCTGCTGCTCGGCTGGCGCCTGGCGCGGAGCAAGTTCGGCCGGGTCCTCACCGCGCTGCGCGACGCCGAGAACCGCCTGATGTTCTGCGGCTACGACCCGCGCGGCTACAAACTCTTCGTCTGGACCCTGAGCGCGGTGCTCTGCGGCCTCGCCGGCGCGCTGTTCGTGCCGCAGGTGGGGATCATCAACCCCAGCGAGATGTCGCCGACCAACTCCATCGAAGCCGCCGTCTGGGTCGCCCTCGGCGGACGCGGCACCCTGCTCGGCCCGCTGCTCGGCGCCGGCGTGGTGAACGGCGCGAAGAGCTGGTTCACCGTGGCCTTCCCGGAATACTGGCTGTTCTTCCTCGGCGCGCTGTTCATCGTCGTCACCCTGTACCTGCCGCGCGGCCTGCTCGGCCTGCTGCGCAAGGAGAAGGAGCAATGAGGACCACCCCGCACCTGATGCTCGAACCGGCCTTCCACCCCGGCCTCGATACCGCCGGCAGCGGCCGCGACGCCATCGGCCTGGGCGCCGCCACCAGCGGCCGGCTGGACGCGCGCCACGGCACCATCCTCAGCCTGGAAGACATCAACGTCAGCTTCGACGGCTTCAAGGCCCTGCGCGACCTGACCCTGTACATCGGCGTCGGCGAATTGCGCTGCATCATCGGCCCCAACGGCGCCGGCAAGACCACCCTGATGGACGTGATCACCGGCAAGACCCGCCCGCAGAGCGGCACCGCGTATTTCGGCGACACCCTCGACCTGACCCGCATGAGCGAGGTGCAGATCGCCCAGGCCGGGATCGGCCGCAAGTTCCAGAAGCCCACGGTGTTCGAGGCCCTGAGCGTGTTCGAGAACCTCGAACTGGCGCAGAGGGCCGACAAGTCGGTGTGGGCCAGCCTGCGCGCGCGGCTCGACGGCACGCAGAGGGAACGCATCGAGGAGGTGCTCGCCACCATCCGCCTGCTGGAGTCGCGGCAGCGTCCGGCGGGTTTGCTGTCCCACGGCCAGAAGCAGTTCCTCGAGATCGGCATGCTGCTGGTGCAGGAACCGCAGTTGCTGCTGCTCGACGAGCCGGTGGCGGGCATGACCGATGCCGAGACCGAATTCACCGCCGAGCTGTTCAAGTCCCTGGCGCGCAAGCACTCGCTGATGGTGGTGGAGCACGACATGGGTTTCGTCGGCAGCATCGCCGACCATGTCACCGTGCTGCACCAGGGCCACGTGCTGGCCGAAGGCTCGCTGGCGGAGGTACAGGCCGACGAACAGGTGATCGAGGTCTACCTCGGTCGCTGACGCCAGCCATCCGCTCGGCGGGTAGCGCCTGCCAAGTGGCGCCCGTCGCGTAGGGCGAATGACCGCTCGCGGTTATCCGCCGAGCCAGGTTGGGAATCGCAGTGAAGAACCATCACGGGACAAATGGAAGAGAACCATGCTGCAAGTCGACAAGCTCCACCAGTACTACGGCGGTAGCCATATCCTCCGTGGCCTGAGCTTCGAGGCGAAGGTAGGCGAGGTGACCTGCCTGCTCGGTCGCAACGGGGTGGGCAAGACCACCCTGCTGCGCTGCCTGATGGGCCTGGTCCCGGCCCGCGAGGGCCAGGTCGCCTGGGAAGGCCGTTCGCTCACCGGACTCAGGCCGCACCAGCGGGTCCGCGCCGGGATCGCCTACGTGCCGCAGGGACGGGAAATCTTCCCCCGGCTGACGGTGGAAGAGAACCTGCTGATGGGACTGTCCCGTTTCAGCGCCAGGGACGCCCGGGCGGTGCCGGACTTCATCTACGAGCTGTTCCCGGTCCTGCGCGAAATGAAGCAGCGCCGCGGCGGCGACCTCTCCGGCGGCCAGCAGCAGCAACTGGCGATCGGCCGCGCCCTGGCCAGCCAGCCGCGACTGCTGATCCTCGACGAACCCACGGAAGGCATCCAGCCTTCGGTGATCAAGGAGATCGGCACGGTCGTCCGCAGCCTGGCGGCGCGCGGCGACATGGCGATCCTGCTGGTCGAGCAGTTCTACGACTTCGCCGCCGAACTGGCCGACCAATACCTGGTGATGGCGCGCGGCGAGATCGTCCAGCAGGGCCGCGGCCGCGACATGGAGAGCGAGGGCGTGCGCGGGCTGGTGGCGATTTGAACGGACTGGGACACACTGCCGCTGGCGCAACCGGGGCCTGCGCTGGCAATCTCTATGCCCTCGTCTTTCCGCAGGAGGTCGAAATGACCGTCACTCTGCGCCCGGCCGTCCAGGCCGACGCGGGCTTCGCCGCGCTCTGCGTCGCCGCCGCCTATGCCCCGTGGATCGCGGTGATCGGCCGCAAACCCTGGCCGATGACCCAGGACTACCACGAGGTGATCGCCAGCGACCGGGTCCTCATCGCCGAGCACGACGGCCAGCCGGTCGGCCTGCTGGTGACCCGGGAAACCGCCGACGGCTTCCTCGTCGACAACCTCGCCGTGCTTCCCGAATGCAAGGGCCAGGGCATCGGCCGACAGCTGCTGGAACGCGCCGAGCGCGACGCGACGAGCCTCGGCTACCGCTCGCTGTACCTCTACACCAACGAGCGGATGACGGAAAACATCGCGCTCTACGCCAGGGTCGGCTACCTCGAATACGAACGCCGCCAGGAAGAGGGATTCCGCCGCGTGTTCATGCGCAAGGCCCTGGCCTGACCCGACCGATGACCGCCGCCCTCCCCGACCTGAGCTTCCACCCCGCCTGGCACGCCCAGCTGGAGCTGGCCTACGCCCGCGCCGGCGACGCCACACGCCCGGTGACGCGGCGCCACGCCGGACCGCTGCGGGTGCAGAAGCACCTCTACGCCGAAGGCCCGGAAGTCTGCCAGCACATCCTCGTGCATCCGCCCGGCGGCATCGCCGGCGGCGACAGCCTGGCCTTCGACGTGCGCCTCGGCGAACGCGCCTGGGCCCAGCTCACCAGCCCCGGCGCGGCCAAGTGGTACCGCGCCGCCTGCCCGTCGCGGCAGACCCTGGAGATCCACCTGGAGCCCGGCGCCACCCTGGAATGGCTGCCGCAGGAAAGCATCGTCTTCGCCGGCGCCCAGGCCGAACTGGAAACCCGTATCCAACTGCGCGGCGACGCCCGCCTGTTCTACTGGGACATGGTCGCGCTCGGCCGCCCGGCCAGCGGCGAGCGCTTCGCCAGCGGCCACTTCGTCGCAGCCCTGGACATCCGTCGCGACGACCGCCTGCTCTGGCACGAGCGCCAGCGCATCGACGGCGGCGACCGCCTGCTCGACTCGCCGATCGGCCTCGCCGGGCACCCGGTGCTGGCGACCCTGGTCGCCAGCGGCGAGATCGACACCGACCTGCTGCAACGCTGCCGCGCGCTCCCCTGCGCCGGCCGCGGCAACCTCAGCCAGTTGCCCGGAGGCCTGCTGGTGGCGCGCTGCCTGGCCGACGAGGCGCTGCACGCGCGAGCCTGGCTGATCGAACTCTGGCGCCTGCTGCGGCCGGCGCTGCTCGGCCGCGAGGCCGTTCCCCCACGCATCTGGAGTACCTGAGATGGACTTGTCCCCCCGCGAGAAAGACAAGCTGCTGATCTTCACCGCCGGCCTGCTCGCCGAGCGCCGGCTGGCACGCGGTCTCAAGCTGAACTACCCGGAGGCGGTGGCGCTGATCTCCGCCGCCCTGCTGGAGGGCGCGCGCGACGGCCGCAGCGTCGCCGAACTGATGCACTACGGCACCACCCTGCTGAGCCGCGAGCAGGTGATGGAGGGCGTGCCGGAGATGATCCCGGACATCCAGGTGGAGGCCACCTTCCCCGACGGCACCAAGCTGGTGACCGTCCACCAGCCCATCGCCTGAGGCCGCCCATGAGCGCTTCGATCCGCGACGCCGGCGTCGCCGACCTGCCCGGCATCCTCGCCATCTACAACGACGCCGTGGGCAATACCACGGCGATCTGGAACGAAACCCCGGTGGACCTGGCCAACCGCCAGGCCTGGTTCGACACCCGCGCCCGCCAGGGCTACCCGATCCTGGTGGCGAGCGACGCCGCCGGCGAAGTGCTCGGCTACGCCTCCTACGGCGACTGGCGACCCTTCGAGGGCTTCCGCGGCACCGTCGAGCACTCCGTCTACGTGCGCGACGACCAGCGCGGCAAAGGCCTCGGCGTGCAACTGCTACAGGCGCTGATCGAACGTGCGCGGGCCCAGGGCCTGCACGTCATGGTGGCCGCCATCGAAAGCGGCAATGCCGCTTCGATCGGCCTGCACCGGCGCCTCGGCTTCGAGATCAGCGGGCAGATGCCGCAGGTGGGCCAGAAGTTCGGCCGCTGGCTCGACCTGACCTTCATGCAACTGAACCTCGACCCGACGCGCAGCGCGCCCTGAGCCCCAAGGAGCCCCCATGATCCCCGGTGAATACGACATCCAGCCCGGCGATATCGAACTCAACGCCGGCCGCCGCACCCTCGCCCTGAGCGTGGCGAACACCGGCGACCGGCCGATCCAGGTCGGCTCGCACTACCACTTCTTCGAGGTCAACGACGCCCTCGCCTTCGACCGTCCGGCCACCCGTGGCATGCGCCTGAACATCGCCGCCGGCACCGCGGTGCGCTTCGAACCGGGGCAGAGCCGCGAGGTGGAGCTGGTGGAAATCGGCGGCGGACGGCGGGTATACGGCTTTGCCGGGCGGGTGATGGGGGACCTCTAGGGTCCCACTGGCCAGGTTCGACCAAAGACAGCGAACACCGACGATCGCCAAAGGAGCGTTCGATGAAAATCAGCAGACAAGCCTACGCCGACATGTTCGGCCCCACCGTCGGCGACCGCGTGCGCCTGGCCGACACCGACCTGTGGCTCGAGGTGGAACGGGACTTCACCGTCTATGGCGAGGAAGTGAAGTTCGGCGGCGGCAAGGTCATCCGCGACGGCATGGGCCAGAGCCAGCTGGGCGCGGCGCAGGTGGTCGACACGGTGATCACCAACGCGCTGATCCTCGACCACTGGGGCGTGGTCAAGGCCGACGTCGGTCTCAAGGACGGGCGCATCCAGGCCATCGGCAAGGCCGGCAACCCGGACATCCAGCCCGGGGTGAACATCGCCATCGGCGCCGGCACCGAGGTGATCGCCGGCGAGGGCATGATCCTCACCGCCGGCGGCATCGACACGCACATCCACTTCATCTGCCCGCAGCAGATCGAAGAGGCGCTGATGAGCGGCGTCACCACCATGATCGGCGGCGGCACCGGCCCCGCCGCCGGGACCAACGCCACCACCTGCACCTCCGGTCCCTGGCACATGGCGCGGATGCTCCAGGCCGCCGACGCCTTCCCGATGAACATCGGCTTCACCGGCAAGGGCAACGCCAGCCTGCCGCTGCCGCTGGAGGAGCAGGTACTCGCCGGCGCCATCGGCCTGAAGCTGCACGAGGACTGGGGCAGCACCCCGGCGGCGATCGACAACTGCCTGGAGGTGGCCGAGCGCCACGACATCCAGGTGGCGATCCACACCGACACCCTCAACGAATCCGGCTTCGTCGAGACCACCCTCGGCGCCTTCAAGGGCCGCACCATCCACACCTACCACACCGAGGGCGCCGGCGGGGGCCACGCACCGGACATCATCAAGGCCTGCGGCTTCGCCAACGTGCTGCCCAGCTCGACCAACCCGACACGGCCGTTCACCCGCAATACCATCGACGAGCACCTGGACATGCTGATGGTCTGCCACCACCTCGACCCGGCCATCGCCGAGGACGTGGCCTTCGCCGAGTCGCGCATCCGCCGCGAGACCATCGCCGCCGAGGACATCCTCCACGACCTCGGCGCGTTCAGCATGATCAGCTCCGACAGCCAGGCCATGGGCCGGGTCGGCGAAGTGATCACGCGCACCTGGCAGACCGCCGACAAGATGAAGCGCCAGCGCGGCCGCCTCGACGGCGACGGTGCGCGCAACGACAACTTCCGCGCCAGGCGCTACATCGCCAAGTACACCATCAACCCGGCGATCACCCACGGCATCAGCCATGAAGTGGGCTCCGTCGAAGCCGGCAAGTGGGCCGACCTGGTGCTCTGGCGCCCGGCCTTCTTCGGCGTCAAGCCGAGCCTGATCCTCAAGGGCGGGGCCATCGCCGCCAGCCTGATGGGCGACATCAACGGCTCGATCCCCACGCCGCAGCCGGTGCACTACCGGCCGATGTTCGCCAGCTACGCCGGCAGCCGCCACGCGACCAGCCTGACCTTCGTCAGCCAGGCCGCCTTCGCCGCCGGCGTACCGCAGCAGCTCGGCCTGCGCAAGGCCATCGGCGTGGTCAGCGGCTGTCGTGGTGTGCAGAAGACCGACCTGATCCACAACGGCTACCTGCCGACCATCGAGGTCGACGCACAGAACTACCAGGTACGCGCCGACGGCCAGTTGCTCTGGTGCGAACCGGCGGACGTGCTGCCGATGGCACAGCGCTATTTCCTGTTCTGATTCCCACGCGACGGGGCCCGGCGCCACGCCGGGACGTCGACCGCTCCGTTCGGACAGCTTGGCTTGCCGGCGCTAGCGGCGACAATGGCGCCTCCCCGCAGCCGCCGGCAGTCCGTCCATGTCCTCCCGCCAATCGTCCCGCAACGCTTCCACCCCGTATCTGGCCAAGGCCTTCCAGGCGACGGCCATCGTCGTGGTCAGCTACTTCCTCTACTGGACCTACCAGCTCTACCAGTACGGCGAGATTCCCATCAGCAAGAAGGACGTGATGCTGCGCCAAGCCATCCTCGCGCGCTTTCCGGCGGACTACGAGGTGGAGATCAAGGGCGCCGACCTGCTCGGCTTCGGCGAGAAATTCCTGGTCGCCTACGGCAATCGGCGCTTCGTCGGCAAGGCCTTCGCCATGGACGACCAGGTCATCGAGCGCCTGGAGCGGAACCAGGGACGGACCAACCTGCCGCTGGTGAAGGTGTTCTACATCGCCGAACCCGGCCTCCTCTCCTCGCTGCTCAACCTCTCCCCGTTCCTGGATATCCAGAAGAACATGGTCGAGCTGAGCCTCCGGGAATACCGGAAGATCCAGTTGGTCCCCTTCGATCCGGACGCGAAGCGGAAACCGCGCGAGCAGTTCGAAACCGATTATGCCTTCCCCCAGCTGTTCAGCCTCAGCCAACTGGAAGTCGCCGACTACGACGGCGACGGCCGCGACGAACTGCACCTGGGCTACCTGTCCTACGCCGGCGGTTCGGGAGGGACGCGCTGGTCGGTGATCTACGACCTGAAGGACGGCGCGCTGACCGCCCATTCCGGCTATCCGGAAATGCTCGACATCGACGTCGCCCGGTTCATCCAGGCGGTCAACCTGTACGCCGGCCTCGACGGCACCCTGCCGCGCGACCAGCGTCAGCTGGAAGACGTGGTCGGCCGAGGCAGCGAGCGCTTCGCGCTGACCGCCGCGGAGCGCCAGGCACTGGTCGCCGACCCGCCGCAGCGGGACGACTACGCCAGGGTCCTGATGAGCCTTTCGCCGCGCTCGCCCTACGCCCCCGATCGCTTCATCGACCTCGGCGATGGCAGCCGACTGAGCCTGGCCCCGCGCCATACCGACGATTACTCGACCTTCCTCGACATCGGCGGGAAGAAAATCTTCGTCGAAGCCTTCTACGTCGACGACGACGCCTGCCACTGGTGCGAGCATCGCTGGCGAGTGATGGCTTTCCATTACGACGACGGTCGCTGGATCTCGGACCGCACCATCAACGGTGACAGCTTCAACGGGCAGTGGCTGCGCAACGCGGAGCCGCTGGGCCTCAACGACGTTTTCGGCACCTACCGCGACCAGGGCCCGGCGGGCCTGGCCTGGTCCTTCATCGACCCGCGCTGGACCGCCTCCAGCCAGCATGACATGGACGATCCGCTGGGCGTGGGGATGCGCACCCTGTCGCCGGTGGAGCAATGGGTGAAGGAACGCTATCGGGAAAACTGAGGCAGGCCTTCAGCGCAACTGGCTGTCCTTGCTGCCGCGGCGGTTGTAGCCGCTGAACTTCGCCTGTTCCCTGTCGTGCTCGGCCTGGCAGTTGACGCACAGGCGCACGCCGGGAATCGCCCGGCGCCGCGCCTCGGGGATCGCCGCGTCGCACTCTTCGCAATGGGTCAGGCTCTCGCCACGGGGCAACTGGCTGCGCGCACGAGCGATGGCATCCTCGATCGTGCTGTCGATCTGTTCCTGCACCGCACCGTCGTTCGCCCACCCGCTGGCCATGACTGACTCCTCTGGCTGAAACCCTGGAACCTCCAGATATGGGCGTTCGCCCGCGGCTTTGCAAGGGCGGCGCGACCATCGGCCTGGCGTGGCACAATCGCCAGCCAAGCCTGAAGGTACACCGCATGATGGGACCGTTCCGCCGCCTCGCCCACCTGATCGACCAGGGCCGCCAGCTCGACGCCGCGCTCGCCGGCGATCCGTTCGCCCTGCCGGCGCCGGAGGACCGCTATAGCGTCCGGCAACTGCACGGCCTGTATCCGCGCCGTCATCCCGGTCTCTACGCACCGCTGCTCGGCAGCCTGGCGCTGCTGCTCGGTGCCGCGCCGCTGGGTCTTGCCGCGCTGCGCCTGGCATTGCCGGAGGCTCCTTTGCGGCCGCTGGGCTGGCTCTCCGCCCTGCCGCTGCTGGCGGCCTGGCTGTGGCTGATCGCCCTGCTCTCCCGCGGCGCCAGCCTCGGCCCGCGCCTGGCCCGCGACGCCAGCCTGCTGCTGGTCGGCGCCGGGCTCCTGCTGCGCCTGGCCAGCGGCGAGACGTCGGGCCTGGTGGCGCTCGGCGGCGGCGCCTGTGCCTGGCTGCTGTTCAACAGCCGCGCGATGCAACGCTACATGGAACTGGTCTACGCCCAGCGCCTGTACCGCGCCCAGTCGGCCAACCGCCCCGGTTCGGCGCAGCGGCGCCTGGCCAACCAGGCCGCCTACCGCGAACGCAAGCGACGCGAGCGCTCCGGGCGATCCTGAACCAGACTGTCGCCCTGCGACCTTCTGCGCATTGGCGGGCGCCGCCACCAGCGCGTAGGGTAACGCGCTCTCTCTCCTCGGCCTCAAGGACGACCCGGACATGAAGATCGACTCAGCCTCCAGCTCTCCGAGCCTGGCCCAGCGGCAGCTGATGACCCGCACTCCCGACCAGGATTTCCAGCGCGACTTCCAGGCCGCCTACGCGCGCCTCGCGGTCGCCGCCGAAGGCAGCGCGGAGCAGGCCGGGGCGCTGGCCGACACCCTCGGCGCCACCCAGCTGGAATACAGCCGGGTGCGCGGCGTCAGCCTGGAAGACCAGTTGCGCTTCGCCCATGTGCTCAACCGCGCCTGCGAAAACGGCGCGCAACTGGACGCCCGCGGCTTCCTCGCCCGCCTGGGCGCCGACGACCTGCAGGCGCTGCAGCGCAACATGGGCCTGGCCGAGCCGATCCGGGTCGAGGCGCTGAGCGAGGAAGGCGCGCGCAACCTGCTGCTGCCGGAAGGCTACAGCGTCGACCTGGACGGCGACGGCATCACCGAGGTGGGCGCCGCGAAGATCCGCCACTTCCCCCCGCGCGACGCACCGCAGGCCTTCCTCGACCAGTGGCTGGCGCTCACCGCCGGCATGGACGGCGCCGCCTATTCGAACGCCCGCGACGGGTTGCAATGGGCTTTCGACATCCGCGCCATGGCCGGCCAGCCCCTGGCCACCGACCAGTTGGCCAGCTACCGCACGGCGGTGGACGACTACCTGGGCATGCTCGCCGAGCACCGCCACGCCCTGGTTCCCGGCCAGTATGAACGCGACCTGCCGCTGTACCAGGCGCTGCGCCAGCGCCTGGCCTGAGGTCGCCTACTCTTTGACTTCCATGTAGTCGCGGGCCCAGGCCTGGTACTCCTCGGGGAAGGTGTACTTCTTCGACAACTCCGAGGCGGTCAGGTCCGAGGCCACCGCCCCGCGCTCCTCGCGCAGGCAGTCGTAGGTCGCCTTGATCGCGGCGAAATAGGCGGCGTGGCCGTTGACCACGACACGCACACCGAGCCGCGCCAGGCGGGCGTCGTCGCGCAGTTGCGGATTACCGTAGGTGACCAGCATCAGCGGGATGTGCAGGTGCTCGGCGATCGCCTCGAGGTGGGCGAAGTCGCGCACGCCGACCAGGCAGATGCCATCGGCGCCGGCTTCCTGGTAGGCCAGGGTGCGCTGGATCACCGCATCGACGTCGATCAGTTCGGCGTTGGTCCGGGCAATGATGGTCAACGCCGGGTCGACCCTCGCCTCCAGGGCCGCGCGAATCTTGCCGACGCCTTCCTCGACGCAGATCAGGTCGGTGGACTTGCGCCCGAACTGCGCCGGCAGCAGGGTGTCCTCGATGGTCAGCGCGGCGATTCCGGCGCGCTCCAGTTCGACCACCGTCCGCATTACGTTCAGCGCGTTGCCGTAGCCGTGGTCGGCGTCGGCGATCACCGGCAGGCGCGTCACCCGGCCGATGCGGGTGGCCTGCTCGACGAATTCGCTGAGGGTGATCAGGGCGAAGTCCGGCGCCGCCAGGACCTGCAGGGAAGCCACCGAACCGCCGAGGATGCCGCACTCGAAGCCGAGGTCGGCGGCGATGCGCGCCGACATGGGATCGAACACGGAAGCGGTGTGGTAGCAACGGGAGGAGTCCAACAGCGCGCGAAACATCGCACGCAACTCATGGTGTGAGGCTCTATGCATGACGAAATCCAGGACAACACGGCAAGACGGAGTGGGAAAGCAGCGCCAACATAGCACCATGCGCGGGCCCCTTGGCAAATCCGTATACAAAGGTCGGGGCGGCCCGCACGGACGTCCCAGGACGCTTCCTGCCGATCGCCGGCGGTGAAATCCGCGACGCTCTCGCATACACTGCGCGGCCGTTTTTTTCCCGGACCGTTTCGCGCCATGAACCCGAGCACCGCCGCCCGCGCCCTGGGCATCGATTTTGGCACCTCCAACTCCACCGTCGGCTGGTGGCGGCCGGAGGTCGAACCGCTGATCGAGCTGGAGGACGGCAAGATCACCCTGCCCTCGGTGGTGTTCTTCAACGTCGAGGAGCGCCGCCCGGTCTACGGCCGCCAGGCGCTCGGCGAGTACCTGGAGGGCTACGAGGGCCGGCTGATGCGCTCGCTGAAGAGCCTGCTGGGCTCCAAGCTGCTGAAGAGCGAGACCACCGTGCTCGGCAGCGCCCTGCCGTTCAAGGACCTGCTCGGCCTGTTCATCGGCCAGCTCAAGGCGCGCGGCGAGGCCGCCGCCGGGCAAGCCTTCGACGCGGTGGTGCTGGGTCGCCCGGTGTTCTTCGTCGACGACGACCCGGAGGCCGACCGCGAGGCCCAGGACACCCTGGTGCAGGTGGCCAACAAGCTCGGCTTCAAGGAGGTTTCCTTCCAGTACGAACCGATCGCCGCGGCCTTCGACTACGAGCGCGGCATCCAGCGCGAGGAACTGGTCCTGATCGTCGACATCGGCGGCGGCACCTCGGACTTCTCCCTGGTGCGCCTGGCGCCGGAGCGGCGCAACCTGGCCGAGCGCCAGGACGACATCCTGGCCACCGGCGGCGTGCACATCGGCGGTACCGACTTCGACAAGCAGCTCAGCCTGGAAGGCGTGATGCCGCTGTTCGGCTACGGCAGCCGGATGAAGAGCGACGCCTTCATGCCCACCAGCTACCACCTGAACCTGGCCACTTGGCACACCATCAACGCGGTGTACGCGCAGAAGTCGCAATTGGCGCTGAAGAACATGCGCTACGACATCGTCGACAGCACCGGCATCGACCGCCTCTTCAGGCTCATCGAGGAACGCGCCGGGCACTGGCTGGCGATGCAGGTGGAAGACAGCAAGATCCGCCTGACCGAAACCGAGCGCCTGCACCTTTCGCTGGAGCGCATCGAGGCCGGGCTCGGCGTGGAGCTGACCCGTGGGCTGTTCGAGAACGCCGTCGACGGACTGCTGGAGCGCGTGCGCAACAGCGTCGCGCAACTGCTGGCCTCGGCCGGGGTCGACCCGGACCGGGTCGACACGGTGTTCTTCACCGGCGGTTCGAGCGGCATTCCGGCGCTGCGCCGGAGCGTCTCGGCGATGCTGCCCAACGCCCGTCATGTCGAGGGCAACCTGTTCGGCAGCATCGGCAGCGGCCTGGCCATCGAGGCGAAGAAGCGCTATGGCTGAGCCGCCCTGGTCGTGCCCCTGCCCTATAGGGGGATAAGGTCACACCGGGCCCGCCATGGCGGATAACCGCGAGCGGTTATCCGCCCTACGCCAGGACCACGCCACACCCGTCCGCAGGGCGGATAACGCCACAGGCGTTATCCGCCGCCACACCGAGCCCGACGAGGGTGGGGCTCACTTCTTCAGGCAGGTGCTCATGAACGCCTTGCGTTCGTCGCCCTTGAGCGCCTTGGCGGTGGCGTCGGCGTTGCAGGTCTTCATCTTCTCCTGCTGGGTCGCCGCCTTGGCGCTGCCGCCGGCCTTCAGGCAACTGCTCATGAATGCCTTGCGCTCGTCGCCTTTGAGCGACTTGGCGCTGGCGTCGGCGTTGCAGCTCTTCATCTTCTCCTGCTGCGCGGTGGCCTTGCCGCCGGCAGGCGCGCCGGCCTTCAGGCAGCCGCTCATGAACGCCTTGCGTTCGTCGCCCTTGAGCGCCTTGGTGGTGGCCTCGGCGTTGCAGGCGGTCATCTTCTCCTGCTGCGCGGTGGCAGCGAAACCATGGGCCGAGACGGCCATGGCCAATACGAACATCGGGATACGCAGGATATTCATCGAACTCTCCTTGAAGGGCTGCACGTTCGCATGCAGGTGCGCTGAAGTCTAGCGACTGCGGCGGGCTTTGCAGGGGCTGGGAACGCGTCCTGTGCGCTTGCGACAAGCGTCATGTTTCGCGGCTAGACTGACGCTTCGCACGAGGAGGAGTTCCATGCAACAGGTCATCGCGGTGAGCCTCTGCGCCACCCACGCGTTCAGCAAGCAGGTGCGTCCCGCCATCCGCCTCCTGAAAGGCCTCGGCGTCGAGGGCGACGCCCACCACGGCGTCACCGTGAAGCACCGCTCGCGGGTGCGGCAGGACCCGACCCAGCCGAACCTGCGCCAGGTCCACCTGATCCACGAGGAACTGCACGACGAGCTACGCGCCAGCGGCTTCGCCATCGGCCCAGGGACCATGGGCGAGAACATCACCACCCGTGGCGTCGACCTGCTCGGCCTGCCCACCGGCACCCGCCTGCGCCTGGGGGAAAGCGCCCTGGTCGAGCTGACCGGCCTGCGCAATCCCTGCTCGCAGCTGGACAACTACCAGCCCGGACTGACCGCCGCCGTGCTCGGCCGCGACGAACAGGGCAACCTGATTCGCAAGGCCGGGGTGATGGCGATCGTCCTGGAGGACGGCGAGGTTCGCCCCGGCGACGCCATCGATATCCAGCTGCCACCCTTGCCGCACCGGGCCCTGGAGAAGGTCTGAGGCAATCCGCCGCGATTCCGGGCGAACTCTGCGCGAGGGCCTGCGTTCCAATGTTGGCAAGCACCGCTCAACCACAAGGAGTCACAGCATGTACAAGCAGTCACTGGCGGCACTGTTCGTGATGGCAACCCTGGCCGGCTGCGCGTCGACCAAGGTGCAGAACCCGGTCAACTACATCACCTTCCGCAACGAACCGCTGGTCAAGGATGTCGAGAAAGGCATGAGCCAGCAGGAAGTCCTGCGCATCGGCGGCACGCCTTCCGGCACCCAGAAGCGCCTGATGAAACCGGGGAGCTGCAACAGCTACATCCTCAACAAGGACGGCCAGCAGCAGCCGTTCTACGTCAGTTTCGACGGCAGCGGCAAGGTCGACGGCTCGGGCTTCCTGAGCTGCTCCGAGCTGGACCGCCACGAGCGCGACGCCCGCCCCTGACGGCTCGACGCCCCGCTTCCTTACGGAGGCGGGGCGTCTGCGTTCAGGCCCGGGACAGGGCCTCGATCAGTTCGGCCTTGCGCATCGTCGAACGACCGCGAATGTCGCGCTTGCGCGCCAGCTGCATCAATTCCTCGCGGGTCATCTCGCTCACCGAGGTGCTGCCCTGACGTTTGCCACGGCTCGCCGAGCCGCGGTTGGCCGGTCTCCCTGAGCGGGCCTGGGCGGCGCGATGGGCCGAGTCCTTGCGGTCGGCGCGCTTGGCCGTCTCGCTCTTGGCGCGGCCGGAACCGCCCTTGCGCTCGCCGCCGCCGGACTGCTTGTTCACCGTCGCCCAGGCGCGCGCCTCGGCTTCCGATTCGCTCACACCCTTGGCCTTGTAGCTCTCCTCGATGTGCTCGGCCTTGCGCTGCTGCTTGTCGCTGTACTTGCTCTTGTCGCCACGGGGCATGGGGATATCTCCCTTTGCGATGGGTTCACTGTTGGGACCGGGAGGCGACGGCGGACGTTCAGAGAAAGTGCACACCGGCACAAACCCCTTGACCTTGCCCCAGGGGCAATCCGTAGTCTGCCGCTATCCCGCAGCAGGAACCGGAAATGCTCACCATCGGCCAACTGGCGCGAATCTTCGAGATCTCCACCAAGACGCTTCGCCACTACGATGCCATCGGACTGTTCGTCCCCGCGCGCACCGGTAGCGACAACGGCTACCGCTACTACCAGCCGGAACAGATCGAGCAGCTCTCGCGCATACTCGCGCTGCGCCGGCTGGACGTTCCGCTGGAAGCCATCGACCGCCTGAAACGCGATGGCGCGCTGGACGACCCGCAACGCCTGCGGCATTTCCTGCAACGACACCAGCACACCCTGCGCGAAGAGATCAGCGCCCGCCAGCGCCTGCTGGCGGAACTCGACCGAACCCTGGCGACGCTCGCCCACTGGAGGATCCGCAACATGCATGCACGAATCGTCGAACGTCCCGCCTTCAGCGTGGTGGGCATGGAATACTTCGGCAGCGCCCCCGGCGACACCATCGGCCAGCTCTGGGAACGCTTCATCCCGCGCGAGCACGAGATCGCTGGCAAGCACGATCCCGAGGTCTCCTATGGCATCTGCGCGCAGCAGCCCAACGGTGAATTCCACTACGTCGCCGGCTTCGAGGTGCAGGAAGGCTGGCCGGTGCCGGAGGGCATGGTGCGCTTCCAGGTGCCGGCGCAGAAGTACGCGGTGTTCACCCACAAGGGCACGGCGCCGCAGATCGCCGAGAGCTTCCAGGCGATCTACAGCCACCTGCTCGCCGAACGCGGCCTGGAGCCCAAGGCGGGGGTCGACTTCGAATACTACGACCAGCGTTTCCGCGGACCGCTGGATCCGAACTCGCAAGTCGACCTGTATATCCCCATCTACTGACTCAGCGCTTGCCGGCCGGCGCCTTGGCCGGCTGGCGCATGCGTTGCAGCAGGGCGGTGCACTGGTTGTCGTCGCTCTTGCTCGGCGCCACCAGAGCCAGCAGGCTGGCCGCCGGGCCCACCGCCACGCCGAGGGCGATCATTCCCGCGCCGCGCGCCACCAGCGGCCCGGCGTGGACCCCGGCGTCGGGCTTGGCGAAGGTGCCGCGCACGTACAGCGGCGAGCGCAGCGAGAAGATCCGCAGGCCCTTGCTGTGCGGGGTGACATCGAGGTCGAGCTTCTCGTTGGCGAAGTTCACCGTGCCGTCGACGTTGACCAGCGCGTTCTCGGTGTCGAAGACGAACAGCCGGCTGGTCATCAGGCCCTTCTGCAGGCCGAAGTCGGCGGCCGCGCAGTTGATCTTCACCTCGTCGTCGCCGAACAGCTTGGTCACCAGGTAGTTTCCGACATTGAGGCCGGCGATTTCGGTCAGGCCCTTGCTGATCGCGCCGTCGTTGATCAGCATCTTCAATTCGCCATCGGCGCCGCCGAGGATCTTCGCCACCGAATTGCCATTGCCGCTGAGACTGGCGTCGCCGTTCAGCTCGCCGAAGCTGGTCTGCATCGGCGCGAAGCCGGGGAACAACTGTTTCAGCTTGAAGCCCCGCGCGCTCATCTTCACTCGGCTCTGCATCGGCTGCTTGCCGCCGTCGAGGCGAATGTCCGACTCCAGCTTGCCGCCGGCCACGCCGAAGCGCAGGGGCTCCAGGCGCAGCAGGCCATCGTTGAGCACCAGATGGGTATAGAGGTCGCTGATCGGCAACTGGTCGCTGTGGACGATACGCTTGCCGGTGAATTCCACGTCGGCGTCCATGTCGCGCCAGCGCTCGGTGCGGAACTCCTCCACCGGCAGCACCTTGTCGCCCGGCTGGCGGCTGGTCTGCCCGCGCTTCTGTTTCTCGGCATTGCTGTCGGCGCCGATCAGCGGGCCGAGGTCGGCAAAGCGCAGTTGCTCGGAGGTCAGCTTGCCGGACAGCTTCGGCCTAGGCTGGCGAGCGACGAAGGTCAGGCTGCCGTGCAGGTCGCTGGCGCCGACCTTGCCGTTGAAGTTCTCGTAGCGGAACAGTGCGCCGCCCTCCTCCTTGAGCCGCGCCAGCAGGTGTCCGTCGGTGGAGTAGGCCGGAGTGTCCGGCAGGGTGATGCCGGTCAGCGGATAGAGATTGGCCATGCTGGTCCCGGACAGCTTCAGGCGCAGGTCGAGGGCGCCGAGGTTGAGCGGGTCGGTCAGGGTGCCGACCACTGCGGCACGGGTGCTGCCGGCACTGACCTCGGCCTGTAGCGGGAAGGGCTTGCTCGCATCCTGCAACGCCAGCATCCCGCCGACCTTGCCCGAGCCGGCCAGAGCCTGGCCCTTGTAGGTGCCCTTGACCTTCCAGCCGAACACATAGTCCTGGGCGTCCGCCGCATCGCCCGTGGCCAGCGCCTTGCCGGCCAACTGGCCGAACGGCACCGGCTTGCCGAGCGGGTCGACCAGCACTTCCAGGCGGGTCTTCAAACGCTGGTCGTCGAGGCTGACGCTACCCTTGTCGAAACCGATCTCGCGGATGTCCAGTTGCCAGGCGGACGGCTCGTCGCTGTCGCTGGCAGGCAGGTCGAAATCCCAGTTGGCGCGGCCGTCGGCCAGGCGCAGGAGGTCGGCGCGCGGCTGGGTCAGCTTGATCTGTGGAATGCGGATGGTCTGCCAGAGCAACGGCAACGGCGCGAGGCGGAATTCGATGCGTTCCAGGCTGGCGAACTCGCTCGCCTTGGTCTTGCCCGCCGTCCACTCCGGGTTGCCGAGGGTGATGTCCTCGGCGCTGAAGCGCGGCCAGGGGATCCAGGCGCGCCAGCCTTCCTCGCCCTCCTCGCGGCGCCAGGCCACGGCGAGGTTGCCGTTGATGGCGAACGGGCGGTTCAGCGCCGCCGAGACCTTTTCGTTGAGGGTGGGCTTGATCAGGTTCCAGTCGAAGGTGGCGATGAACACCACCAACGCCGCCAGCAGCAGGACCAGGCTGGCGAGGCTCCAGGTCAGGATCTTTCGGCCGCGCGTCATGCACAACTCCTTTTCGCCGCGTCGGTTGTCGGGCAGGCGCGGCAGCGCGCCTCGCTCAGCCCGTCAGTGTGCAGGCTGGCCCATGGACTCGCCAGCGCGAATACGCCGGCCCGTTCCGTTAGGACCGGCGAAACGCCGGCATTGCTCCCCGTCCCACGCATTTCAGGCAAAAGGCCAGTTCGGCGGCGGGTCGATAAAACTTTTTCGACCGCGCGGGACTCACACCTTAGGTAAGCAGAAAAAGCCGGCCGCAGAGCCGGCCCTTTTCACCGGATCAGCCTCAAGGAGAAAACCGATGACCACCGTTCAACTGACGGACGTCCAGACCCTTCGCGACCGTGCCCGCAAGAACATCCAGGAAGGCGCGGTCACCGAAGGCTATTCGGCCGATCGCCAGACCGTCCTGCGCCAGCTCAACGAAGCGCTCGCCACCGAGCTGGTCTGCTTCCTGCGCTACAAGCGCCACTACTTCATGGCCACCGGCCTTAAGGCGAGCATCGCCGCCGCCGAGTTCCTCGAGCATGCCAACCAGGAAATGCAGCACGCCGACCAGTTGGCCGAGCGCATCATGCAACTGGGCGGCGAGCCGGACTTCAATCCGCGCGGCCTGGAGGAGCGCTCCCATGCCGAATACGTCGAAGGCAAGACCCTGAAGGACATGGTCACCGAGAACCTGATCGCCGAGCGCATCGCCATCGACAGCTATCGCGAGATCATCACCTACCTCGGTAACGACGACCCCACCACCCGACGCATTTTCGAGGAAATCCTGGCCCAGGAAGAAGAACACGCGGACGATATGGCCGACATCCTCGACGACCTCGCCTGACTCCAGAGCAAGACCCGTCCGAGAGCCGGCGCCCGCAGCGCCGGCTTTTCTTTTCGCCTTATTTATCCAATTTATCGATTAAATAGAGAAAAGCTAACTATCCTTTACGAAATCTTCGACATCACAAAAATAATCAACTAACTTACTGATAAGTAATAAGAAAACACATAATCACCCATGTCGATAGACACTATCATCGCACTTCGTTTTTAAATCGACTTATCCGAACTGAAAATGACTCCAACGCAATCGACAACCCACTCGGAGTCACCGTCATGAAAGCTTCCCTGATCCTCGGCCTCGCCCTCGCCACCCTGACCGCCAACGCCGCCTTCGCCGCCGATGGCTCCAGCCGCACCATCGACCGGCTGCACCAGGACATGTCCAGCGTCGAACTGCGCATCGCCGACAACGGCAGCGAGCAGACCATCGACCGCCTGCACAAGGACATGACCAAGGCCGAAGCCCGCCTGGCCGACAACGGCAGCGAACAGACCGTGGACCGCCTGCATCGCAGCATGAGCCGTTTCGACCTGCGCACCGCCTGACCGCTCGTTACGCCGCAAGGCGCGAGAAAAGCCCGGCTCGATGCCGGGCTTTCCTATTTTCCCATCCCTGTCGCGCTGGGCGCATGGCCCGAGGCAAGCCGCACTCTCCCGCCTCAGACTCCGCTGAACCAGTTGTAGCCCTGGTCCTCCCAGTAACCTCCGGGATTGCTGTTGCTGACGAAGATCTCCACCACGTGCTTGGCGTTCTTGAAGCCGAGCTTGGTGGGAATCCGCAGGCGCAGCGGATAGCCGTTCTCCTCCGGCAGCGCCTGCCCGGACATCTCCAGCGCCAGCAGGGTCTGCGGATGCAGCGCGCTGGGCATGTCGAGGCTGGAGTAGTAGCGGTCGGCGCACTTGAAGCCGACGTACTTCGCCGAGGTGTCGGCGCCGACCAGCTCCAGAAAGGTGCGCAGCGGCACTCCGCTCCACTGGCCGATCGCGCTCCAGCCCTCGATGCAGATCAGTTGCGTGACCTGGCTGGCCTGCGGCAGCCGGCGCAGTTGCTCCAGGCTCCAGGGGTGCTTGTCGCGGACCCGCCCGGAAACCTGCAGGCGGTATTCCGGCAGGTCGATCTCCGGCACGTTGTAGGCCGGGTAGAACGCGTTGAAGGGGAACGGCGAGGCCACCTGCGACGGATCGAAGGTCGGCGCCAGCCGCGTACGGCTGAACAGCCAGGCCTGGACCCGGTCGTTCCAGCGCGACATGGCCCAGAGTACCTTGTCGACCGAATCGCCATCCTGTAGCCGGCACCCCGAGAGCATCGCCAGGGCGCCCAGGGACAGGCCGCCGCGCAACAGCAGGCGGCGTTGCAAATCGACCATCTGCCGCTCGCTGGACGGGTCGATCGCGATCTTCGCGCGCTTCTTCTCCGGCCCCTTCATCCTCCGCTCCTCCGTCCGCGCCGCCACTCGCGTCCGATGATCATCGGCACCAGGGTGCGCGGCACCAACAGCACCAGCAGCAGGTGCACGACGACGAACCCGACGACCCCGGCCATGGCCAGGAAATGCACCCAGCGCGCCCCCTGGAAGCCACCGAACAGCGCGGTCAGCCCGTGCAGTTGCACCGGTTTCCAGATCGCCAGCCCGGACAGCACCAGCAGCGCACCGAGCCCCAGGACCAGCCAGTACAGCAGGCGCTGCACCGCGTTGTAGCGGCCCGGCTCATGCACCAGGCGCAGGCCGAGGGCGAGGCGCAGGTCGCGCCAGACGCCGGCCGCGCTCAAAGGCAGGAAGTCGCGACGAAAATGCCCGCTGGACAGTCCGTAGGCGAGGTAGCACAGGCCGTTGCCGAGCAGCAGCCACATGGCGGCGAGATGCCAGGCGATGGAACCGCCGAGCCAGCCGCCGAGGGTAGCCCAGGCGGGAAAACGGAAATCCAGCAGCGGCGAAGCGTTGTAGATGCCCCAGCCGCTGCCGATCAGGCAGGCCATGGCATAGGCATTGAGCCAGTGGCAGAGTCTCACCGGCCAGGCGTGCAACGCACGGTTCATGGCTTTTCTCCCAGGAAACCCGGCCGGGACGGACGCGCCGTCCCGGCGAAACCTCACATCGGCGGGGTCACGCCGTCCTTGCCGACCGAGATGGCCAGGGCGGTGAGGCTGCCGTCGGCGCCCTTCTGCGGGAACAGCACGACCTTGGCGCCAGGCTTGAGCAGGCTGCGCTCGCCCGGCTCCAGGCTGACGATAGGCACGTCGTCCGGCACCACCACAGTCTTCTCACCATCGCCGTATTTCACCGTCATGCGCCGGCCCTGGCTGACCACCAGGTTGCCGACCGTACCGTTGGTCATGGTCGAGGCGCTGCCATCGGCGTTCTCCCAGGGCCGGTGGCCTTCGCCGCTGCCGCGCAGGCTGGGGGCGAAGACATGCACCTCGAGGGCCTTCAGGGTGCCGTCGGGCTGCGGCACGGCGGCGGTACCGATGAAGCTGTCGGGCTGGATGTCCTCCGGCTTCGCCAGCGACACGGCGCGGATCGCGGTCTTGTCGGTGAGCCTGACCGTCAGTTGCTGGCCGTTGCGGGCCTTCAGTTGCAGGTGGTCGTCGGCGGCCTGCTGGATGGTGCCGCGCAGCGGCTGCAGCATGCCCGCAGGCGGTTGCGCGGCGAAGCTGGCGGCACTGGCCAGGAGCAGGCCGAAGAGCAGCGCGGGGGAAGCCTTGAGTCGAAGCATCGGTCGATCCTCGGTGGGGTTGAGCCTCGATGGTCGCCCCGCCGGCGGTACCCGGAGATGACTTTCGCATGACAAAAATGTCACCGAGTCCGCGCCGCGCGCTGGCTAGAATGGCGGCGAACGAGGGGGAACGAGACATGCGCATCCTGGTGATCGAAGACGATACGAAGACCGGCGAGTACCTGAAGAAGGGCCTCGGCGAGTCGGGCTATGCGGTCGACTGGTCGCAGCACGGCGCCGACGGTCTCTACCTGGCGCTGGAGAACCGCTACGACCTAGTGGTCCTCGACGTGATGCTGCCCGGCCTGGACGGTTGGCAGATCATGGAAGTGCTGCGCAAGAAGCACGATGTGCCGGTGCTCTTCCTCACCGCCCGCGACCAGTTGCAGGACCGTATCCGCGGCCTCGAACTGGGTGCCGACGACTACCTGGTGAAACCCTTCTCCTTCACCGAGTTGCTGCTGCGTATCCGTACCCTGCTGCGCCGCGGCGTGGTCCGCGAGGCAGAGCAGGTGCAACTGGCCGACCTGCACCTGGACGTGCTGCGGCGCAAGGTCAGCCGCCAGGGGCAGGTGATCGCCCTGACCAACAAGGAGTTCGCCCTCCTGCACCTGCTGATGCGCCGGGAAGGCGAGGTGCTGTCGCGCACCCTGATCGCCTCGGAGGTCTGGGACATGAACTTCGACAGCGACACCAACGTCGTCGACGTGGCGATCAAGCGCCTGCGCGCCAAGGTCGACAATCCCTTCCCGAACAAGCTGATCCATACCGTGCGCGGCATCGGCTACGTCTGCGAGGAGCGCCCGTGCCCGCCCGCCGCTCCCTGACCCTCTACGCGGCGCTGCTGTTCGCCGCGGTGGCGGCGCTGGTGGTCAGCGCGGTCGGCTTCTACCTGTACCGCTCGGTGGAAGAGGCGATGCTGCGGCGCAGCGACGTGATGGTCGCTGGCCGGGTCGAGCACTTCCGCAACCTGCTGCGCGACAACCTCACCCTGGCCGAGCTGAAGGCGCGCCCGCGTCTGTTCGAGAACATGCTCGGCAACGAGCAGGACATCCTGCTCCTCGGCCAGCCCGGCGAGGCGCCGATCGTCGCGGTCAACCCGCGCCACGAACGCCTGCCGTCGCTACGGGTGGTCGCCGCTGGCCAGGCGTTGAATCCGTCCGTCGTGCACGCCGCGCTGACCCACGACGGCGTCCCGATGCGCGTGCTCGCCGCCGAGGTCCTGGTCGGCGGCCGCGAACCGTTGCAGATCACCGCTGCGCACCTGCTGCTGGGCGAGACGCGGATGCTCGCCCAGTACCGCGACCGGGTCATCGCCGCCGTGCTGCTGGCGTTCCTCGGCACCGCCCTGCTCGGCTGGCTGGTCCTGCGCCACGGCCTGCGCCCGCTGCGCACGCTGGCGGCGAAGGCGGCGGAGATCCATCCGACCAGCCTGGATACCCGCCTCGACGTCGCCGCCGCGCCTGCCGAGTTGCAGCAGGTGGCACAGTCGTTCAACGCCATGCTCGAACGCCTCGACGACGGCTACCAGCGCCTGCAGCAGTTCTCCGCCGACCTCGCCCATGAGATCCGCACGCCCATCGGTTCGCTGATGGGCCACGGCCAGGTGGCCCTGCGCCAGCCACGCAGCAACGAGGAGTACCAGGCGCTGATCGCCTCCAACCAGGAAGAGTTGGAGCGCATCGCACGGATGGTCGAGAGCATCCTGTTCCTCGCTCGCGCCGACGACGTACGGGCAGCGGTGGAGCGCAGCCGCCTGGACCTGGGCGAAGAGCTGCGGCGCCAGGCGGAGTATTTCGAAGGGCTGGCCGAGGAACGTGGGCTGAGCCTCGACGTCCAGGTCAGCGGCCAGCTACGCGCCGATCCGCAACTGTTCCGCCGGGCGCTGAGCAACCTACTGGCCAACGCCATCCGCTACGCCAGCGCCGAGAGCCTGATCGAAGTGCGCGGCCTGCGCCGATCGGGGGAATTCCTGCTGAGCGTGGAGAACGCCTGCGACAGGCTGCCGGCCGAACCGCTGTCGCGCCTGTTCGACCGCTTCTACCGTGGCGACGCCGCGCGCAGCGACGCCCAGTCCAGCGGTCTCGGCCTGGCCATCGTCCAGGCGATCATGCGCCTGCACGGCGGCCGCGCCGAAGCGAGCGCCCCGGCTCCGGGACGCATCCGCTTCGAGCTGGCGTTCCCGGCTCAGGACTGAGCGGGCTTCTCGCCGGCGTCCGGCTCGCCGTCGGAGCGGCCGATATTCGCCGGCGCCTCCACCACCAACTCCTCCGGCACTTCCTCGACGCGCGGGTCGAGGGTGGCGGCCATCGGGCTGACCGTGTCCGGCATCGCCACGTGTTGCAGCGGCGCCTCGTCGACCCGGTGTTCGCCGGTGACGCGCTTGGGCTGCACCCAGAACACCAGCAGCACCGCGTAGCCGGACACCAGCATGTAGAACAGCCCCGGACCGAAGTGGCGCATCAGCGCGCCGGCCACCAGCGGGCCGATACAGGCGCCGACCCCGTAGGTGGTCAGGAGCATCGCTGACAACGCGACCCGGCGCGGCTGCTCGACGTGGTCGTTGGCCAGCGCCACCGCCAGCGGGTAGAGGGTGAACAGCAGCATGCCGGTAACGAACCCGTTGGCCAGCAGCAGCCAGTACGGCAGCGTCACCAGTCCCCACATCGGGATCGAGGCCAGGCACAGCAGCACCGCATTGCCGCGGATCAGCCAACTGCGGTCGAGGCGGTCGGACAGCCAGCCCAGCGGCCACTGCGCACAGAAGCCGGCGACGATGCACATGCCGACGAAGAAACTCGATTGCGAGGCATCCAGGCCGTTGCGGTTGGCGTAGACCGGCGCCAGGCCGTAGAAGGCGCCGACCATCAGGCCGGCGATGAAGATGGTGCCCAGCGCCTGCGGCACGCGTTGCCAGAAGAAACGCACTTCCAGCGGCGCGGCGACCAGCTTGGCCGGGTGCACGCGACGGGTCATGGCCAGCGGGATCAGGCACGAGGCGAAGCAGATGGCGACCAGCAGCAACGGCTTGTAGTCGAGGGTCGGGCTCAGCGCCAGCAGGCCCTGGCCGAGCACCAGGCCAAGGTCGACGGCGACCATGTAGCCGGCGAACACCTTGCCGCGCTGGTGGCTCTCGGCCTGCTCGTTGAGCCAGCTCTCGATCACCATGTACTGGTTCATCATCACCGCACCGGTGATGAAGCGCAGCAACAGCCAGACTTCCAGCTGATCGACCAGGGCATGCAGCAGCACGGTCACGGTGGCAATCCCGGCGCAAGCCACGTAGGAGCGGATATGGCCGAAGCTGGCGATCAGCTTGTGTCCGAATTTTCCACCGCAGACCAGGCCGAAATAGTAGGACGCCATCAGCCCGCCGACCCACAGGTCGCCTGCGCCTTCCTGGGTCAGGCGCAGGCCGATGTAGGTGGTGAACAGGCCGGAGCCGGCCAGCATGAGCAGGGTGGCGGTGTAGAGCGCGGGAAAGGTGACGAGCGGGCTGAACATGACGGTTCCTGGACGGACGGGCCCCACGGCCGGCATCCGCCGAGCATTGATAGGTTCGGGAAGGATCGACGCTGCTGGCCGATCGCGGGCGCAGGCCGTCCTGCGTTCGGCGAGACTCCGACGCCGCGCGGCGGCCGGAAGCCACGTCGCGGCGCACAGGGCGGCATTATCCCCGCTCCGGAGCGGCCCCGCCACGGGCGCCGCGAGCGTTCCGTCGGCTCAGCTGCGCCCCGCCGGGAGCGGCTCGCGCGGCGGCAGCCGATATACCCAGATGCGCCGCAAGACAGTGAGGAATTGCCGTCCCAGGCGTCCGCTGTTGTAGGTCTGCCCGTAGCGCCGGGCGATTTCGCGGACCTCGCGGGACAGCGCGGCGTAGCGACGCGCCGGCAGGTCCGGGTAGAGATGATGCTCGATCTGGTGGCTGAGGTTGCCGGTCAGGATGTGGAACAGCGGCCCGCCCTCCAAGTTGCTGGAACCGCGCAACTGGCGCAGGTAGCAGTGGCCACGGGTCTCCCCCTCCAGCACCGAGGGCGGGAAGACCACCGCCTTCTCGGTGAAGTGGCCGCAGAAGATCACCGTGAAGGTCCACAGGTTGCGCAGCACGTTGGCCAGCAGGTTGCCGACGAACACCGCGCCAAAGCCGCCGGCGAACAGGCCGAGAAGCGGGAACAGCAGGTAGTCCTTGGTCCACTGGCGACCCAGCTTGGCACGCAGGCGGCGTAGCAGCGGCATGAGTTCGGCCTTGTCCAGGCGCCCCTTGGCGTACTTGTCCAGGCGCAGATGCTGGATCGCCACCGCGTACTGGAACAGCAGCGCCTGCAGCGTCACCCACAGCGGTTGCCAGCGGTAGAACGGCTTCCAGCGCTGCTCCGGGAACAGGCGCACGACCCCGTAGCCGACGTCGTCGTCCTTGCCCAGCACATTGGTGTAGGTGTGGTGGATATGGTTGTGGGTGTGCCGCCAGAAGTCGGACGGCCCGGCGATGTCCCACTCGTAGGCGCGGCCGGCGAATTCCGGATCGTTCATCCAGTCGTACTGGCCGTGCATGACGTTGTGGCCCAGTTCCATGTTCTCGAGGATCTTGCCCAGGCCGAGAAGCAGGCTGCCGAGCAGCCAGGTCGGCGGCAGCCAGCCGAACATCAGCAGCGCCCTGCCGCTCCAGCAGCAGACGCGCACCGCCGCGCGGACCCGGCGGATGTAGCGCGCGTCGTCCGCGCCGAGATCGGCCAGGGTACGCTGGCGCAGGGCGTCGAGTTCGGCGCCGAAGGCCGCCAGTTGTTCCGGGGTCAGTTCGCGGTCGTCGCGCATCGCAGGGCTCGCAGGTCGGTTCACAGGTCCAGCGCCAGGTCGCCGTGGGCGGCGCTGACGCAGAGGCGGATAGACTGGCCGGGCTCGCTGCACAGCGCGCCGCTGCGCAGGTCGCGCACGCAGCCGCTGAGCAGGACGCAGGTGCAACTGGCACAGATGCCCTGGCGGCAACCGTGGGCCGGGCGCAGGCCGTGGGCCTCGGCCTGTTCCAGCAGGCTGGCGGCGCTGTCGCCGGAGACTTCCCGCTGCGACCGGGCGAAGCGCAGGCGCACTTCGCGCGGCGCCTCCCCGCTGCGCCAGCGCGGGACGCTGAAGGATTCCGTCTGCAAGCCGGCGAAGCGTGCCCCCAGTTGCTCGCCCACCGCCTCGACGAAAGCCGCCGGCCCGCAGGCCAGGGCCTGGCTGCGCGCCAGGTCGGCTGCCCAGCCGTCCAGGTGGCGCGGCTGGAAATGCCCCTCCAGGCAGCCATCGGCCCGCGCCCCGCGGGTCAGGCTCCAGCGCAACTCCAGGTTCGGGTGGCGCGCCGCCAGCGCCTCCAACTCGCCGAGCCAGGCGCGCTGGCCGGGATGACGGACGTAGTGCAGCCACAGCACGGGACCGCGATAGCCGTTCTCCAGCGCCTCGCGGAGCAGGCCGAGCAAGGGCGTCAGGCCGCTGCCGGCGGCCAGCAGGCAGACCGCCTCGGCCTGCATCGGCCAGCGCAGATCGCCTTGCGCGGGCTGCAACTCGACACGCTGGCCGACCGCCAGGTGTTCGCACAACCAGGGCGAGAGCAGCCCGTCAGGGTGACGCTTGACGGCGATTTCCAGGCGCTCGCCGACCACCCGGGTCAGGCTGTAGCTGCGCCCGACCCGCACCCCGTCGCGCTCCGCCAGCAGCTGGATGTGCTGGCCCGGCCGCGCCGGCGGCCAGCCGGGGGCGGTACGCAGGGCCAGGGCGAGCATATCGTCGGCCACCCAGTAGCGTGCCTCGACCCGCGCATAGTGGCGGTTCAGCGACGCCAGCGGATGGGCGTGGCGCAGCAGGCCGTCGACATCGGCCTCGCGCAGCCAGCCACGGGCGGCGAGACGGCGCAGGGGTGCGAGCAAAGGGGTCAGGAGAGCGAGGGGAAGCAAGGCCATCGAGAATATTTCAGTGAACGATCGTTCACAAAACTTTGCCCGTTCCGCGCAATCGAGTCAACAAGCGTTCACTGATGTATCCTTCGACCGCTGCCGTCCCCGGTTCGACCGGGTCGCGGGGCTTTTGCTACAGTCGCCGGTCCGCCAAAGGAAGCCGTATGTCCTCACCCCGCGCCGAACAGAAACAGCAGACCCGCCACGCGCTGATGAGCGCCGCGCGCCACCTGATGGAAAGCGGGCGCGGCTTCGGCAGCCTCAGCCTGCGCGAAGTGACGCGCGCCGCCGGCATCGTCCCGGCCGGCTTCTATCGGCACTTCAGCGACATGGACCAGCTCGGCCTGGCGCTGGTCGCCGAGGTCGACGAGACCTTCCGCGCCACCCTGCGCGCGGTGCGCCGCAACGAGTTCGAACTGGGCGGGCTGATCGACGCCTCGGTGCGCATCTTCCTCGACGCGGTCGGCGCCAACCGCTCGCAGTTCCTCTTCCTCGCCCGCGAGCAATACGGCGGCTCGTTGCCGATCCGCCAGGCCATCGCCAGCCTGCGCCAGCGCATCACCGACGACCTGGCCGCCGACCTGGCGCTGCTGAACAAGATGCCGCATCTCGACAGCGCGGCCCTCGACGTGTTCGCCGACCTGGTGGTGAAGACCGTCTTCGCCACCCTTCCGGAGCTGATCGACCCACCCGCCGCCGACCTGCCGCCGCACCTGATGCCGGCCGCGAAGATCACCCACCAGCTGCGTTTCATCATGATCGGCGGCAAGCACTGGCACGGCCTGCCCGACTGACCCCACACCTCCCCAGCGGACCTCCGGCTCGGCGTTCGCCCGCGGACTAGACGCGCGCGCACCTTTCCGGTGCGGCAAAAAAGTCGTTGCGCACCAACCTGGCGCGCTGCAATATTTTGTTACATCCCTATGGCCCCGTTTTCCCGGTACAGGCGTCCCGCATCGACCTGGCAAGGCCCTTGCTGGTGCTTGTTGTGATTCCTTTCCTGTCGCATTGCGGAAACTGCCCATGCTGGTCATTCACCAACGCCTGCCCGCCCGCTCGCCCCGCTGGGACGAAGAACTCCACCTCACCTACGAGGCGCGCAGCAAGAGCCGCCTGCGCTGCTTCGCGGCGAGCGGCGAGGAGGTCGGCCTGTTCCTCGAGCGCGGCCAGCCGCCGCTGGCCGACGGCGACTGCCTGGAGGCCCGCGACGGTCGCCTGGTGCGGGTCGTCGCCCGCTCCGAACGTCTGCTCCACGTCACCTGCGCCAGCCCGCTGGAACTGACCCGCGCCGCCTACCACCTGGGCAACCGTCACGTCGCCCTGCAGGTCGGCGACGGCTGGCTGCGCCTGCTCGACGACTACGTGCTGAAAGCCATGCTCGAACAGCTCGGCGCCACGGTGGAGGCCATCGAGGCGCCGTTCCAGCCGGAACACGGTGCCTACGGCGGAGGCCACCACCACTCGCACCATGGCGCGGCGGAGTTCAACTACGCGCCGCGCCTGCACCAGTTCGGCGTGCGCCGGTGAACAGCATCTGGGCGCGCCTGCGCCTGGCCAGCTCGCAGTTGCCGATCGGCGGATACAGCTATTCCCAGGGCCTGGAGGCGGCCCTCGACAATGGCTGGGTGCGCGACGCCGAGAGCGCGCGGACCTGGCTGGTCGACCAGTTGCAACTGAACCTGGCGCGCTTCGAGGCGCCGCTGCTGGCCGGCCTGCTGCGCGCCGCGTTGATCGGCGACTGGGCCGCCTGCGATGCGGCCAGCGAGCGCCATAGGGCCAGCCGCGAGACCCGCGAGCTGGCCCAGGAGAGCCGGCAGATGGGCTTTTCCCTGCACCAATTGCTGGAAGCCCTGCCCGAACTCGACGCTCCCGGCCGCGCCTGGCTGGCGCGCCAGGACCCGCCCAATCTCGCCGCCGCCTGGGCGATGGCCGCGCGCGCCTGGCGCCTGGACGCCGAGGAGGCGCTCAGTGCCTGGTTCTGGAGCTGGCTGGAAAACCAGTTGGCGGTGCTGATGAAAACCCTGCCGCTCGGCCAACTGGCCGCGCAGAAACTTGCTTCCAGCCTGCTGCCGGAACTCGACCGCGCCTGCGCCGAGGCGCTGCGGCGGCCCGCCGTCGAGGGCAGCGCCGCGTTCGGTCTGGCGCTGGCCAGCATGACCCACGAAACCCAGTACAGCCGTCTGTTCCGTTCCTAGGAGAAACCCCATGACATCCCAACCCCTGCGTGTCGGCATCGGCGGTCCGGTGGGCTCCGGCAAGACCGCCCTGACCCTGGCCCTGTGTCGCGAACTGCGCGAGCGCTACAACCTCGCGGTGGTCACCAACGACATCTATACCCAGGAAGACGCGGAATTCCTGGTGCGCAACGAGGCCCTCGCCCCCGAGCGGATCATCGGCGTGGAAACCGGCGGCTGCCCGCACACGGCGATCCGCGAGGACGCCTCGATCAACCTGGAGGCGGTGGACCAGCTCAACCGGCGCTTCCCCGGCCTCGAACTGATCCTGGTGGAATCCGGCGGCGACAACCTGTCGGCCACCTTCAGCCCCGAGCTGTCCGACCTGACCCTCTACGTGATCGACGTTTCCGCCGGCGACAAGATCCCGCGCAAGGGCGGCCCCGGCATCTGCAAGTCGGACCTGCTGGTGATCAACAAGATCGACCTGGCGCCGCTGGTCGGCGCCTCCCTCGACGTGATGGACCGGGACGCCCGGCGCATGCGCGGCGACAAGCCGTTCGTGTTCAGCAACCAGAAGACCGGCCAGGGGCTGGACGAAATCATCGCCTTCATCGAGCGCCAGGGCCTGCTGACCGCCGCCTGACGCCACCTCGCAACGACAAGGAACCGCCAATGAAACTGCCCAAGCTGCTCGCCGCCCTCGCCCTGCTCGCCGCGCCGGCGCTGGCCTTCGCCCACCCCGGCCACGGCGAACACGGCCTGGTCGCCGGCCTCGCCCATCCGCTCACCGGCCTCGACCACCTGCTGGCGATGTTCGCCGTCGGCCTCTGGGCCGCCCAGCAACAGGGAGCCGCGCGCCTCGCCCTGCCCTGCACCTTCGTCGGCACCATGCTGGTCGGCGGGCTGCTCGGCTTCGAGGGCCTGCAACTGCCGTTCATGGAGACCGGCATCGCCGCCTCGGTGCTCGCCCTCGGCCTCTGCGTGGCCCTCGCCGTGCGCCCGCCGCTGGCGCTGGCGATGGCCGCCACCGCGCTGTTCGCCCTGGCCCACGGGGTCGCCCACGGCCTGGAGCTGCCGGACCTCTCCAGCCCCTGGCTGTACGCGCTCGGTTTCGTCGCCGCCACCGCCGCGCTGCACGCCGCCGGCTACGCGCTGGTGCGCTTCCTGCCGCAGGCGGCCGCGCCCCTGGTACGTCTCGCCGGGCTGGCCTCGGCGGGCGCCGGGGTCTGGTTGCTGGCCGGCTGAGCCGCCGCGCCTCCCTCAGCGCCTGATCAGCACCCGCCGACCTTGGTGCACGAGGCGCAGGCCATGGGTCTGCGCCAGCATCGCCAGGGCCAGCGGCAGGTCGTCGACGGGAAAGGTGCCGGAGACCCGAAGCGGGTCCAGCGACGGCTCGCACTCGATGCTCTCGCCGCCGTAGCGCATCAGTTCTCCCGCCCACTGCCGCAGCGGCATGTCGTCGGCCACCAGCAGGCCCTGGCGCCAGGCCAGCGCGGCCTCGCTGGCGGACTCGACGGCGCCGATCCGCTGGCGATCGAAGCGCACCCGCTGGCCAGCCTCGATCACCCGGCCATCCGCCGCGCTCGCGGCGCCCTCCGGACGCACCTGGACCGCGCCTTCGTACACCGCCAGCACTGTCTCTGCGCCCTCGCGTCGGACGCTGAAAGCGGTACCCAGCGCGCGCATCAGGCCCTGTTCGGTGCGCACCAGGAACGGCCGCGGCGGCTCGCGCCGATCCGCCGCGGTGCGGAGGTAGATCTCTCCGCGATACAGGCGCAGCAGGCGCTGGCCGGCGTCGTAGCGCACGTCCAGCGCGCTGTCGGTGTTCATCTCGAGCTGGCTGCCGTCCTCCAGCACCAGATCGCGCCGCTCGCCGACGGCAGTGAGGTAGTCGGCGCCGAAGCCGTCGCGCCAGACCTGGGCGCGCCATCCCCACCAGACCAGCGGTGCGCCGCCGAGCAGCAGGGCCAGGCCGCGCAGGACCGCGCGCCGGCCGCTGCCGGACGGACGCTCGAGCGCACGCCGGGCCAGCGCCGGCGGCAGCGAACCGATATTCGCCAGCAGACGCTCGGCGCGCCGCCAGGCGCGCTGGTGCTCGGGGCTGCGCGAGCGCCAGGACTCCAGCTCGGCCTGCTGCGCCGGAGCCAGCGGCCCCTCCTGCATCAGCAGCAGCCAGGAGGCGGTCTCCCTGAGCACCTGCGGGGCGATCGCCTCGGCGGCCGGCGGCCCGGAAAGCTCCGTATCGCCCGCCTGCGGCGCCCGGCTGGAAGCGCGGTCATTCATCGGGCATCAGGCTCAGGCAGGTCACGTAGGCCTGGTGGATGAACTTCTTCACCGTCGGCAGCGCGACGCCCAGCGCCTGGGCGATGTCCTTCTGCTTCATGCCGTCCAGCGTCGCCATCAGGAATGCCTGTTTCACCCGCGGTCGCAGGGTGTCGAGCAGCGCGTCGATCTCGTGCAGGGTCTCGACGATCACACTCTGTTGTTCCGGCGACGGCTGCAACGGCTCGGGCAACGTGGCCAGGGCCTCCAGCCAGGCGAGTTCCAGCGATTGGCGACGGCGCCAGCTGACCAGCACGCAGTTGGCGATGCGGGTGAGGTAGGCGCGCGGCTGACGGATCGCGTCACGCTGGCCGCCATCGCGGCTGGCGAGGATGCGCAGGAAAGTGTCGTGGGCCAGGTCGTCGGCCACGCCACGTCCCCAGGAGCGAAGGCGGTAGGCCAGCCAGTTGCGCAACCAGGCATGGTTTTCACGGTAGAGCGTGGCGACGCAGTCGCGGTCCGCTTGCAGGCAGGGGCTTGGCGCATTCATCGGAGGCGCATTCATCGGAATAGTCGGCTGGCTTCAATCGCAAATGAAAACTATTATCACTAATTTTCCGCTGACCACAATGCCGGCGCCCTTCCTCGACCGGCCCCGCCGAACCCGAAATATCCCTTTTCCGATCTCGTGCGACAGAGGGAATGAGAGCCCGCAATGACGGGCGCCAACCCTGCGAGCGAAGAAGTCATGTCCCTACAACGCCCTATCCCCAGCCTGGCGCGTCCCTTGTCGCGCCTCTCCCCGCTCACCCTTGCCCTGCGCTGCGCCCTGCTCGGCCTGTCGGCGGTCGGCGCCGGCCTGCTCGGCGGCGGCCTGGCCCACGCGCAGAGCGTCGGCCAGCACAGCGCGGCTACCCGCCTGGACGACGCCACGCCGCGCAGCTACGACATCCCGGCGGGTTCGCTGGGCGCCTCCCTGGGCGCCTTCGCCAGCCAGTCGGGCCTGCTGCTGTCCTTCGACCCCGCGCTGACCCGCGGCCGCACCGCGCCGGCGCTCAAGGGCCGCTACAGCGTACTGGAAGGCTTGCAGCGAGTGCTGTCGAACACCGGCCTGCAGGTCGCGGCGGGAACCTCCGGCGCCTACCTGCTGGTCGAGCCGCGCATGTCCGGAGAGGCCCCGGCCGACCTGTCGCCGGTGGTGGTCTCGGCCGCCGAGCTGGCCGATCCGCAGAAGGAAATCTATACCGCGCCGCGCTCGTCGGTGTACCTCTCCAGCGAAGACATCGACCGCTTCGGCCGGGTTTCCGTGGGTGACCTGCTCCAGGGCATCCCGGGCGTACAGGTCGGCGACAGCCGCAACGGTGGCGCGCTGGACGTCAACATCCGCGGCATCCAGGGGCAGAGCCGGGTGGCGGTGCGGGTCGACGGCGCGGAGCAGGCGCTGGACGTCTACCGCGGCTACGCCGGCACCCAGCAGCGCAGCTACATCGATCCCGACCTGGTCAGCAGCGTGACCGTCGACAAGGGTCCCTCGACCCGCTCGGGCGCGATCGGCGGCAGCGTGGAAATGCGCACCATCGGCGTCAAGGACATCCTGGTCGACGGCAAGGACCTCGGCGTGCGCTTCACCGGCAACGTCTGGAACAACGGCGTCGCCCCGCAGCACCGCAGCGCCAGTTCGAAGACCGAGAATCTCAGCAGCGTGCCGCACGATGACCGCGGCAGCCTGTTCGGCTCCCAGGCCAAGTCCGGCAGCGCCGCCTTCGCCTACCGCAACGAGCATCTGGACCTGGTCGCCGCCTATGCGCAGCGCAATCAGGGCAACTACTTTTCCGGCAAGAAAGGCCAGGACCGCTATCGCGTCTACAACCGCTACGGTCGCGAGGAAAGCAGCGTAGCCAAGGTCTACAACGCAGGAGAGGAAGTGCTCAACTCGTCGTCGGAGACCGAGTCCTACCTGCTCAAGGCGACCTGGCGCATCGCCGACGAGCACACCCTGGACCTCGGCTATCGTCGCTACGACGGGCGCACCGGGGAGATCATGCCGTCGGACATCTTCCGTTTCGGCACCGCCGGCATCTACCAGTACCCATTGAGCGAAGTGAAGATCGACACCTACACCGCACGCTACCGTTACCTGCCCGAGAACAATCCGCTGGTGGACCTCAGTACCGGCCTGTGGATGACCGAGGCGAAGAGCGACATGCTGACCTCGGTGCTGGCACCGCGCTCCCAGGCCTATCGCTCCGACCGCAACTGGACGCGCCAGGACAACCGGCGCATCGGCGGCGACCTGAACAACGTGGCGCGCTTCGAAACCGACTTCGGCGATTTCAAGCTCGACCTCGGCGGCTCGTTCCAGGTCGAAGACATCCAGCCGCAGAAAAGCGTGGTCACCACCCTCCACGACATCAACGCCAACCGCACCCTGAGGGACGCCACCCGCCAGGAATACGGCCTCAACGGCAAGCTCGAGTTCAAGCCGGTCGAGCGCCTGACGCTATGGGGCGGCGGCCGCTACAGCCACTTCAACAGCAAGGACAACGGCATCTCCGCCTCGCCGCGGCGCGAGGATCGCGACATGCGCTTCATCACGGTGAGCAGGCCCGGCTACTACGGCTCGATGATGTGGTTCCCCGACCAGAACGGCCAGTACACCGACGCCACCGATCCGCGCCTCAACAACGGCATCGTCACCAACAACACCAATAATCCGTTCGAAGGCATTCCCTTCGACGAGTTCGGCCCGGCCAACGTGACGGTCCATCCCTCGCGGGTCACCAACGTGGTCACCGGCTACAACTACAGCAAGAAGGGCAGCAGCCGCGGCGGCGGTTTCTCGCCGGCATTCGGGATCAATTTCGAGCTGGCCCCGGATACCTTCGTCTACGCCTCCTACACCGAAGGCCTGCGCCTGCCGTCGCTGTTCGAGACCAGCCAGGGCACTCTCCAGGTCGAGCCGGGCAAGGACCTCAAGCCCGAGCGTTCGCGCAGCTGGGAGATCGGTGCCAGCGCGCTGCGCGACAGCCTGTTGGCCGACGGCGACTCGGCGGCGATCAAGCTGGCCTACTTCAACAACACCATCAAGAACTACATCACCCGCTATTACGATCCGGGCCAGATGGGCCTGATGACCTTCAGCAACACCGACAGCTACCGCACCAGCGGTCTCGAACTGCAATCGCACTACGACGCAGGGCGGGTGTTCGCCGACCTGTCGGCGACCTACTACCTGAAGACCGAGACCTGCGACGCCGCCTTCGCCGCCAGGCTGCGCGCCGGCGCCAACCGCTACCAGCGCACCGAGAACACGCCGAACTGCACACCGGGCAGCTTCATGGGCTCCTATACCAACACGCAGAACCCGCCGCGGCTGGCGACCAACCTGACCGCCGGCCTGCGCTTCTTCGACCAGGCCCTGACCCTGGGCGGACGCATGACCTATACCTCCGACCCCACCGCCACGGCGGACAAGCCCTGGCAGGTCGGCGCCACCACACCGCAGATCGAGTACCGCTCGGTGCAGCTGTTCGACCTGTTCCTCAAGTACAAGCTGTTCGAGCACACCGAACTGAATGCCTCGCTGCAGAACCTCACCGACCGCTATTACCTCGACCCGCTGGCACAGAGTTTCATGCCCGCGCCCGGGCGTACCCTGCGGGTGGGGATGCAGGCGAAGTTCTGAGCCGCCCTCTCCCCCTCCAGGCGTTGTCGGCGGAGCGCCGCTCCGGTAGGGCGGATAACCGCCCAGCGGTTATCCGCCGAAGCACCGGGCCTCCCGCTCCCCGTCCCTCCGGAGCTGTCCGGAGGAGCGGCGAGACAGCGTCCGTCACCACGACAACGGATAACTCACCACCAGCCGCGTCTGGTCGAAGTCGCTGTTGAAGCTGCGTCGGTTGCTGGCGTGGTTGAGGCGCACGTTGAGCCGCGCCAGCGGACCGCTCTGCACGGTGTAGCCGAGTTCGACATCGCGCTCCCATTCCTTGCCGCCGCTACCGGCCTTGGTGGTGGCGTTCGAGCCATGGCCGTAGCGGACCATGCCGATCAGGCCGGGCCAGCCGAGGCCGACGAAATCGTAGTCGTAGCGAACCTGCCAGGAGCGTTCGTCGGCGTTGGTGAAGTTGCCGTTGAACATGTCGTTGCCCATGCTCCGCCCACTGCTGCCGTAGACCGACTGCCAGCCGCTGTCGCCGCCGACCTTCTGCAGGCCAAGGTAGAAGGTATGCAGGCCGATGCCGGCGGAAAACAGGCCGTAGACGGTATGGCTGTCGATCTCGCCGGCGCGCGCGGCGCCGTCGTCGCGATCGACGAACAGGCCGAGGTTGGCGCCCAGGGTCCAGTCGCCGACACGCTGCTTGTGCAGCAGGTTGGCGTAGCTCTGCCGGTAGACGTCCTCCAGTTGCCCGTGCCACAGGCCCAGTTGGGTGCGCTCGCGGTTGAAGCGGTACTCGGCGCCGGCGTAGTTGAAACCGTCCGATTTCTGCGTCGGCGCGCTCCAGGCCGACAGGTCCTGCATGTCCGCCGAATTGCGCAGGCTCACCGCGTCGAAGCGTCCGGCCTGCAGGGCCAGGCCCGGCAGCTCGCGGGAAACCACGGCGAAGCCGCGGAACGTCTGCGGCAGCAGGCGTCCGTCGTCGTAGCGCAACAGCGGAATGTCCGGGAGCATCTCGCCGATCTTCAATTCGCTGGCCGAAACGCGCAGCTTGGCGGCCACGCCGACACGCCCATAGTCGTCCGCCGCGCGACCGTCGTCGTGCAACGGAAGAAGCTCGGAATTGCTGGTGCCACGTCCGCTGTTCAGCTTCACGCCGAACAGGCCGATGGCGTCGAGGCCGACGCCGACCGTGCCCGGGGTATAGCCGGAACTGAACTTGAGGATGAAGCCCTGCGCCCACTCGTCCACCAGGCTCTTGCCGGCATCGTGGTCGCGGAAATCGCGGTTGAAGTAATAGTTGCGCAGGACCAGGTCGGTCTTCGCATCCTCCAGGAAGCCGCCCTCGGCAGCTTGCGCGGCAAGACAGGCGAGCATCGGCAGGACCGCCCCTGCATTGCGCGGGACTGCGGTTTTACGACGGATTTTCATTGTTATTGTGCTCCGTTTTTCAGGGACGACCGGGCCCCGGCAGCCTCTGCGGGCCACCTGGCGACGACGGTCGGGTCAGCGGCGGGGCGCGGGCCCCGCCGCCAGGGTCAGAACGGGTACTGGCGCGGCGCGTGCTGCACGCTGATCCAGTGGTCGGTGGTGAATTCCTCGATGGCCCAGTCGCCGTTGAAGCGGCCAAGTCCGGAGTTCTTCTCGCCGCCGAACGGCGCGTTGGCCTCGTCGTTCACCGGAATGTCGTTGACGTGGGTCATCCCCGCGCGAAGCTGGCGGGCAAAGCGCACCGCGCGTTCCAGGTCGCGGCTGAACACCGCGCTGGACAGCCCGTATTCGCTGGCGTTGGCCAACTCCAGCGCATGCGCCTCGTCGCGCGCGCGGAGCAGGCCGACCAGCGGGCCGAAGATTTCATCGCGGGCGATCTCCATCGTCGCGCTGACCTCGCCGAATACGTGCGGAGCCAGCAACTGCCCATCGACGCCGCCCTCGTACAGCGGCTTGGCGCCTTCCTGGCGGGCCAGGCGGATCTTTTCCAGCAGGCCTTCGAGCTGGCGCGCGTTGACGATCGGCCCGACCGCGGTATCGGCGCGCTGCGGATCGCCGACGCGGAGACCCTTGACCCGCTCGACGAAGCGCGCGGCGAAGGCGTCGTAGAGGCTGTCCTCGACGATGATACGGTTGATCGCCATGCAGATCTGCCCCTGGTGGAGGAACTTGCCGAACACCGCGGCATTCACCGCCTGCTCCAGGTCGGCGTCGCCGAGCACCACGAACGGACTGTTGCCGCCCAGCTCCAGCGCCACGTGCTTGAGGTGCGCGCCGCCGCTGGCGATGCGGCCGATGTTGCGGCCCACCGGGGTCGACCCGGTGAAGGTCACCAGGCCCGGCACCGGGTGCTCGACGAAGGCGTCGCCGATCTCACTGCCGGGGCCGACCACCACGCTGAACAGCCCGGCCGGCAGCCCGGCCTCTTCGAAGATCCGCGCCAGCAGCAGTCCGCCGCAGACCGGCGTGTCGCTGGCCGGCTTGACCACCACCGCGTTGCCCAGCGCCAGGGCCGGGGCGATGGAACGCTGGGTCAGGTGCAGCGGGAAGTTCCACGGGCTGATCACCCCGACCACGCCGATGGCGCTGCGGTAGACCCGGCTTTCCTTGCCCGGCACGTCGGACTCGACGATGCGCCCGTGCACCCGTGCCGGGAACGACGCCGACTCCAGGGTGATCGCGCGCGCCGCGCCCCATTCGATCTCGGCCTTCAGGCGGGTGCTGCCGGACTCGCGGATGAGCCAGTCGACGATCTCCTCGTGGCGGCGGTCGAACACCTCCACCGCCTTGTACAGCACCGCCGCGCGTGCCGAGGGGCCAAGCGCGGCCCATGCCGGCTGGACCTCGGCGGCCTTGGCGTAGGCGGCATCGAGGTCGTCGCGGTCGGCCTGCTCGATCTCCAGCAGCAGGCTGCCGTCGAACGGATTGCTCACCTTCAGCCGGCGGCCGGCCCGGCCGTGGCGCCACTCGCCGGCCAGTGGCTGGAGACCGAGGTCGGTATAACGGGAATCGCTCATCGCTCTTCTCCTCTTTCGAAAATCACAGGGGTTTCTTCGCCGTCGCGTCGACGGACACTTCCGCCGGCACGCGCGGCCGCAGGTGGATGCAGGCGATCGCCAGCGCGCCGATCACGCCAGGCGCGGCGAAGGCCAGGAAGTTCTGCTGGAACGGCAGCTCCAGGGCCAGCAGGCTGCCGCCGAGCATCGGCCCGGCGATGGCGCCGAGGCGGCCGACACCGGCGGCCCAGCCGACCCCGGTGGAGCGCACCCAGGCCGGATAGAACTGCGCGGCGTAGGCATGGATCACCGCCAGGGTGCCGATGGTGGTGGCGCCGGCCACCACCAGCAGGCCGTTGAGCAGCCAGGGGCCTGGCCCCAGGCCGAGGGCCGCCAGGGAGGCCGCGGCCAGGGCGAAGAACAGCACCAGGGTGCGGCCGGCGCCGAGGCGGTCGGCCAGCCAGCCACCGAACAACGCGCCGAGGGTCGCCCCGACATTCAGAGTGACGAGGAACGCCAGGCTCGAACCGAGGGCGTAGCCGCCGCCGGCCATCAGTTTCGGCAACCAGGTGTGAGCCCGTAGCTCATCAGCATGCACATGGCGAAGGCCACCCACAGCAGCAGAGTGCCCACTGCCTGGCGCCCCTCGAACAACTGGGCGACCCGTCCGCTCGGCGCTTCGGCCGCGACAGCGTTCGCCCGCTCGGCGCCGGGCCGGTAGTCGGGATCGACCTTGCGCAGCAGCGCGTCCAGTTCGGCGCGGCGGCCCTTGAGTTCGAGGAACGCCGCCGACTCCGGCAACCAGCGCAACATCAGCGGCACCGCCAGTACCGGCAGCACCGCCACGTAGAACACCGATTGCCAGCCCCAGGCGGGGATCATGGCGATCGCCAGTAGCGCCGAGAGCACCGCGCCCACCGAGTAGAAGGCCGACATCACCGTGACCAGGGTGCTGCGCCGCCCGGCCGGGGCGAATTCGCTGATCAGGTTGATCGCGCTGGGCACCAGCGCGCCCAGTGCCAGGCCGGTGAAGAAGCGTCCGGCGCCCAGTTCCAGCGGGTCGCGGGCGTGCCCGGTGAGGAAGGCGGCGAGGCTCGCCAGCAGGGTGGTGGCGATCACCAGGCGGCGCCGGCCGAAACGGTCCGCCAGCGGCGCCAGCAGGGTGCCGCCGAAGAGCATGCCGAACAGCGCGCAACTGCCGAGGGTGCCGGCCTGCACCGGGCTCAGCTGCCACTCCTGCATCAGGCGTGGCACCACCGAGCCGTAGATGACCATGTCGTAGCCGTCGAACAGCATGATGAAACACCCCCAGCCGAGGATCAGCCAGTGAGTACGGTTAAAGCGGGCAGCGTCGATCACCGCCGCAGCGGATTGCCTGTTCATACCAACCTCTCTCTTGTTCTTGTTATGGGCGCACGCGGGCGTCGGTCGGCACCGCCCACTCTGGCATGGGGCGGCGCCGTGGAACATCAGGGTTCGATGGTTTGCGTCGGCACCTCGATCAAAACCGGGCGATCAGCGGCCAGGGCATGCTTCAAGGCGCTTTCCAGCTCTTCGCGGGTGGCCGCGTGGAGCGCCTCGACGCCATAGCCGCGGGCGATCGCGCAGAAGTCCAGGCCGGGCACGTCGAGCCCCGGCGCATCGGGCACCTCGAGCACCCCGGCGAACCAGCGCAGGGCGCCGTAGGTACCGTTCTTGAGGATGATGAACACCGCCGGCACACGGTATTGCGCGGCGCTCCAGAGTGCGGTGATGCCATAGTTGGCCGAGCCGTCGCCGATGATCCCGATCACCTGCCGCCGCGGCTGCGCCAGTTGCGCGCCGACCGCCGCCGGCAGGCCGAAGCCGAGTCCGCCGGCGGCCGGGAAGAAGTAGCTGCCCGGCTCGCGCATCTCCACGCGCTGCCAGAAGGCGGTCACGGTGGAAGTCGACTCCTTGACGAAGATGGCGTCGCGCGGCGCCAGCGCATCGACCACGTCGAACACGGTTTCCGGCCGCAGCGGTCCGCCCTCCTCGGCCAGCGCCGGCGGTCGCGGCAGCGCCTCGGGCAACGGCCGCGCACTGGGGCGGACCTGTTCGAGCAGTGCCTCGAGGGTCAGCGCGATGTCGCCGACCAACGCGTCGCCCATCGGCGCCCGTGCCGCTTCGCCGGGATCGCAGGTGACCTGCACCAGCTCGGCGCCGGCCGGCAGGTAATCGCCGGGGGCGAACTGGTGATAGCGGAACACCGGCGCGCCGACCACCAGGATCAGGTCGTGGCCGTCCAGCAGCCGGCTGATCCCGGCGATGGCCGCCGGCAGCACGCCGCGGAAGCAGGCATGGCGGGTGGGGAACGGACAGCGCGAGGCCGACGGCGCGACCCAGGCCGGCATCCGCAGCTTCTCCGCCAGTTGCACGGCCAGGCCGTTGGCATTCGCCCCGTCGACGTCCGGACCGAGCACCAGCACCGGGTTGCGCGAGCGCGACAGGCGCTCGCCGAGTTCGGCCAGCAATGCCGGCGCGGGCAGCGCGGCGCCGCTGACCTGGCGCGCGGCCAGGTGTTCGACACCGGCCGGCGCCGGTTGCGCCCAGTCGTCGTAGGGAATCGACAGGTACACCGGCGCCCGCGGCGGCAGGCTGGCGGTCTGGATCGCCTGGCTCAACGCGCGCGGCACATCCTGGGCGCAGGCCGGCTCGTGGCTCCATTTCACCAGCGGCTTGGGCAGTTGTCCGGCATCGACGTTGGCGAGCATCGCCTCGACCCCGATCATCGAGCGCACCTGCTGCCCGGCGGTGATGACCAGGGGGCTATGGGAGTACCAGGCGTTGGTCAGCGCGCCCATGCCGTTGCCGGTGCCGGCCGCCGCATGCAGGTTGACGAAGGCCGGGCGGCCGCTGGCCAGGGCGAAGCCATCGGCCATGCCGACCACCGCGCCCTCGTGCAGGCCGAGGATGTAGCGGAAATCCTCGGGGAAGTCCTTGAGGAACGGCAGCTCGTTGGAGCCGGGGTTGCCGAAGACGGTGGTCAGGCCGTGGCGACGGAGGATCTCGTAAGACGCGGAATGGACGGTTTTCATGCAGGCCTTCAAGCTCGTTTCCTGGATTTGCGCTACTGTTGCAGCCGCTCGATAATCAATCAAATCGATACTCTTTCTATAAAAAATAGAACTGGTCTATATGAGTCCGATCGATCTCAACCTGATCCGCACCTTCGTCACCCTCTACGAAGCGGGCAGCGTGACCCTCGCCGCGGAGCGCCTGTTCGTCACCCAGCCATCGGTGAGCTACGCCCTGGCGCGCCTGCGCGAACTGTTCGACGACGCGTTGTTCACCCGCACCCGCGACGGCATCCAGCCGACCTTCGTCGCCGAGCAGCTCTACGGCACCTTCCGCGAGTCGCTGACGCGCATCGAGGGCGCGGTACAGAGCGTTCGCCACTTCGATCCGGCGACCACCGAGCGACGTTTCCGCATCGCCCTCACCGATCTCGGCGAGGTGGGTTTCCTCTCGCTGATCCTCGAACGCCTGACCCGCGACGCGCCGTTCGCCGAAGTGGAAGTGCTGCCGCTGCAGGTGGACGAGGTCGGCGCCTGGCTGAGCAGCGCCAAGGTCGACGCGGCGATCTGCCGCCAGCCGGTGCCCGGCGCGCGCAGCCAGCGGGTCCTGCACGAGCGCTACGTGTGCCTGCTCAGCGACCGCCACCCGCGGATCGGCGACAGCCTGAGCCTGGAGCAGTACCTGGCCGAGCGGCACATCGTGGTGACCCGCACCTCCGGCCACGGCATCGCCGAGGACGTGCTCGAGGCCATGCAGGTGCGGCGCCGCATCAGCCTGCGGGTGCCGCACTTCTCGGTGCTGCCGAAGATCATTCCCGGTACCGAGCTGCTGACCATCCTGCCGGCGCAGATCGCCTATCGCTTCGTCGCCGAAGGCGGCATGCGCATGCTCGAACTGCCCTTCACCCTGCCGCCGTTCGACGTCTCCCTGCACTGGCACGAGAGCAGCGAACGCTCGGCGGCGCTGAACTGGTTCCGTACCACCATCGCCGAGGCGATCATCGCCGCCCAGCGCTGAAACGCCGGCGGCCCTCACGCAGCGTCTCCCAGCGTCAGCGAGCGCTCGCGACGCCGCGCACCGAGCAGCGGCAACACGGCGGCCGCGGCGACGAACACCGCCGCGAACGCCCCATAGAGGGACAGCGGCTGCCAGCCGTCGTCGAGCAGGAGTCCGGCCACCAGCGGCGAGAGGATCGCCCCGCCGCGACCGACGCCGATCCCCCAGCCGACCCCGGTGGCGCGCACCGAGGCGTCGTAGAGGCTCGGTGCCAGGGCATACAGGCCGGCCACGCAGGCGTTGGCGCAAAGCCCGATCAGCAGTCCCAGCGGCAAGGCCGCGCCGGGCAGCCCGGCGCTCAGCGAGAACAGCGCGAGCAGAGCGGCAGTAAGCAGCATGAACAGCGCCAGCACCCGTTCCAGGCGAAAGCGCGCGGCAAGCCCGCCGAGCAAGGCGGCACCGAAGATCCCGCCGATGCTCAGCAGGGTGCCGCCGGTGATGCCCTGGGCGGTGGACAGGCCGGCGGCGACCAGCAGCTTCGGCGTCCAGCTCATGATGAAGTAGAAGCCGAACATCACCAGGAAGAACAGCGCCCAGAGCAGCAGCGTGGTGCGTCGCTGGGCGACGCAGAGCAACCGGGCGAGGTGGCTACCGTGCTCCGCTCCGCCGCCAGGCGGGCTCGGCAGTTCGGCGAGCGCCGCGCGGCCCAGGCGCCGGGCCAGCGCGTTGACCCGTTGCAACGCCCGCGGCGGCCGGCGCGCCAGGAGGAAGTCCAGCGACTCCGGCAGGCACAGGCAGACCAGCGGGATCACCGCCAGGGTCAGGCCAGCGCCGAAGACGAACACCGAGCGCCAGCCCCAGGCGCCGATCAGCCATACCGCGAGCAGTCCGCCAAGGGTCGCGCCGAGCGCGTAGCCGGTGGACTGCAGGCTTACCGCCAGGCCGCGCCAGCGGCGCGAGGCGTACTCGCTGGCGATCACGTTGCTGCTGGCGAGGATGCCGCCGATACCCAGTCCGGTCAGCCCGCGCAGCAACGCCAGTTGCCAGGCCGCCTGGCTCAGCGCCGAGGCGAGCATGCCCAGGCCCGACAGCGCCAGGCAGGCGAGGATCAGCGGGCGGCGCCCCCAGCGGTCGGCCCAGGGCGCGATGAACAGCGAGCCGGCGGCCATGCCGAAAAGGCCGGCGCTGAGCAGCAGGCCGATCTCGGCGCCGCCAAGGTTCCATTCGGCGGCCACCGAGGATGCGGTGAAGGCCATCACCAGCACGTCGAAGCCATCGATCAGGTTGAGCACGATGCACACAGCCACCGCCAGCCACTGGAACGGCCGCATCGGTTCGTCGTCGAGAGCGCGGCGCAAGTCCCGGTTCATGGGCGGCCCTCCCCGAGCGGACAGGAAAGAAGCGACGGCAGGCGGGAGCGAGGCGCGGGAATGCAGGAATCCATCATCGGGAAGACCCTTTTTCTTGTTGTTGTAGGCACGGCAAGCGCAGGCACCCTGGCACCGTTGCGTCGATGCCGCAATCCTATTGGATCCATTTGTGCGACAAGAAAACGGAAGGCCAGCGGATATCCCACTGTCAGCGAAATCTGAGAAAGGCTCTGGAACGAGATAATTGAGCGATTTATTCCTGAAGTTTTTTATGTGCGACTATCGAACGGATTATTTTTTGTACAGAAGCGGTTGACTTGGAAAAGTTGCCTCGCGAATCATTGGATCCAATTACAAAAACAACGAGAGGATCCGACGATGTTTCCGAAGAACGCCTGGTACGTGGCCTGCACCCCCGACGAACTGGCCGGCAAGCCGCTCGGCCGACGCATCTGCGACGAGCCGATGGTTTTCTACCGAGGCGAGGACGGCCGCGTGGCGGCCCTCGAGGATTTCTGCCCGCACCGTGGCGCGCCGCTGTCGCTGGGCTTCGTCGAGGACGGCGTGCTGGTCTGCGGCTACCACGGCCTGGCGATGGGCGAGGACGGTCGCACCCGCGCGATGCCCGGCCAGCGGGTCCGCGGCTTCCCCTGCATCCGTCGCTTCCCGGTGCAGGAGCGGCACGGCTTCGTCTGGGTTTGGCCGGGCGCGGAAGAACAGGCCGACGCCGCGCTGATACCCCGCCTGGAATGGGCGGAAAGCCCCGATTGGGCCTATGGCGGCGGGCTGTACCACATCCACTGCGACTATCGCCTGATGATCGATAACCTGATGGACCTGACCCACGAGACCTATGTCCATGCGTCCAGCATCGGCCAGAAGGAAATCGACGAGGCCGCGCCGACCACGCGGGTGGAAGGCGACGAGGTGATCACCAGCCGCCACATGCAGAATGTCATGGCCCCGCCGTTCTGGCGCATGGCCCTGCGCGGCAACGGCCTGGCCGACGACGTGGCGGTGGACCGCTGGCAGATCTGCCGCTTCACGCCGCCCAGCCACGTGCTGATCGAGGTCGGCGTGGCCCACGCCGGCCACGGCGGCTACCAGGCGCCGGCGGAGCGCAAGGCGGCGAGCATCGTGGTCGACTTCATCACCCCGGAGAGCGCCACTTCCATCTGGTACTTCTGGGGCATGGCGCGCAACTTCCAGGCCCACGACCAGGCGCTTACCGAGAGCATTCGCGAAGGCCAGGGAAAGATCTTCGGCGAAGACCTGGAAATGCTCGAAAGCCAACAGCGCAACCTGCTGCGCCATCCACGGCGCGACCTGCTGAAACTGAACATCGACGCCGGCGGCGTGCAGGCCCGGCGCATCATCGAGCGCCTGCTGGCGGACGAGCGCCAGGCCGCCGCCCCCAACCGCGCCCAGGCCTGACGGGAGCCTTCGCCATGATCGAGGTCATCGTCGGCGCCATCCGCCTGGAGGCGCAGGATATCCACAGCTTCGAACTGTTCCGGGCCGACGGGGCGGCACTGCCGTCCTTCGAGCCGGGCGCGCACATCGACCTGCACCTGCCCAACGGCCTGGTCCGCCAGTACTCCCTCTGCGGCCCCGCCGAACGGCCGCGCCACTACCGTATCGCCGTACTGCGCTGCCGCGACTCGCGCGGCGGCTCGGCCACGCTGCACGCCGAACTGCGGGTCGGCCAGCGGCTGCGCATCGGCGAGCCGCGCAATCTCTTCCCGCTGTCGCCGGAGCCCGGTCCGCGCCTGCTGTTCGCCGGCGGCATCGGCATTACGCCGCTGCTGGCGATGGCCGAACGCCTGGCCCGCGATGGCGCCGACTTCCAGTTGCACTACTGCGCGCATTCCGCCGAGCGCGCGGCCTTCGTCGACTATCTTGACCGGTGCGCCTTCGCCGACCGCGTGTACTGCCACTTCGACCACGGCGACAGCCGCCGCCGCGCGGACCTTCGCGCCCTGCTGGCGGCCAGTCCGCGCGACGCCCAGCTATACCTTTGCGGGCCGGCGGGCTTCATGCAGTGGATCGAAGAAAGCGCCCGCGAACTGGGCTGGGAAGCAAGCCGCTTGCATCGCGAGCACTTCGCCGCCGCGCCACGGGACGCCAATGCGGACGGCACCTTCGAAGTGCAGTTGGCGAGCAACGGGGCGCTGATCCGAGTCGCCGCCGGGCAGACCGTGCTGGCGGCCCTGCGCGAAGCCGGGGTGGACCTGCCGGCCTCCTGCGAGCAGGGCATCTGCGGCACCTGTCTGACCCGCGTGCTGGACGGCGAACCGGAGCATCGCGACCTCTACCTCAGCGAAGAGGAGCAGGCCGCCAACGATTGCTTCACGCCCTGCTGTTCGCGTTCGCGCAGCCCACGGCTGGTGCTGGATCTCTAGTCGGCGGCGACGTCGCCGTGAAGCACGGTGACGCCCTTCCGCGCCGGATCGAAGTAGTCGGCATAGCGCAGGGTCGCGTTGGCGTGCTCGCGCATGATCGCCTCGGCGCGCGCCCCCTGGCCGTTGACCAGCGCGTCGACCACCGCGTGGTGCTGCATGTGGGCGAAGTTGAAACGGCGGAATTCCTGCTCGAGATTGTCGCGATCCACCGCCAGGGCGCTCACCGAGGCGAACGGCAGGTGGTCGTTGCGCGCCAGCGCCACGGCGATCGCCGGGTTGCCACTGGCCTCGATGATGGTGCGGTGGAAACGCATGTTCATGCGCTGGTAGCGCTCCAGCTCCTCCAGCAGGACCTGGCCGTTGGCGAACAATCGGTCGCCCTCGGCCAGGCATTCCTCCAGGGTCGCCCGTGCCTCGGCGGACAGCCCGCGCTCGGCCGCCTGGCGCGCCGCCAGGCCTTCCAGCACGCCGCGCACCTCGACCGCGCCGGCGATATCCTCGCGGGTCACCGCGCGCACCCTGTAGCCGCGCCCGGTCTTGCACAGCAGGCCTTCCTGCTCGAGGGTACGCAGAGCGATGCGCACCGGCATGCGCGAGACCTGCAGGCGTTCGGCGGTGGGAATCTCGACGATGCGCTCGCCGGCGGCGAGTTCGCCGGAAGCGATCAGCTTGCGCAGCTCGGCCAGCACGCGTTGGCCCGGTTTGCTCATGGAATTCGCTTATTCGATCGGGACGACCGGGGCATCATAGCGCGCCCCGGCCGCCTCCGCCGGTCAGCTTTCGCGGTGGATGGCGAAGCCGGCCCAGGACTGGCTCACCGGCATGATCTCGAGGCTGTTGATGTTCAGGTGGGCGGGCTGGTTCATGATCCAGAAGATGGTCTCGGCGATGTCTTCCGGCTGGATCGGATGGGCCCCGGCGTAGGTCTTGTCGTAGCGCGCCTGGTCGCCGCCGAAGCGGACCAGGGAGAACTCGCTCTCGCACAGCCCCGGCTCGAGGTTGGTCACGCGCACCCCGGTGCCCTGCAGGTCGCAACGCAGGTTCAGGGAGAATTGCTCGACGAAGGCCTTGGTGCCGCCGTAGACATGGCTACCCGGATAGGGCCACTTGCCGGCCACCGAACCCAGGTTGACGATGCTCGCCCCGGCGCCGTGGGCGATCAGCCGCGGCAGCAGCAGGCGCGTGCTGTAGAGCAGGCCCTTGATGTTGGTGTCGACCATGGTGTCCCAGTCGTCCAGGTCGCAGGACTGCGCCGGGTCGGTGCCCAGCGCCAGGCCGGCGTTGTTGATCAGGCCGCGCAGGGTGGCGAACTCTTCCGGCAGGTTGTCCACGGCCGCGCTCATCGCCGCGCGGTCGCGCACGTCCAGGGTCAGCGGCAACACCCGGGTCTTCGCCGAAAGCTCGCCGGCCAGGGCCTGCAGACGCTCCTCGCGACGGCCGGTGAGCACCAGCGACCAGCCGGCCTCGGCGAAACGACGGGCGCAGGCTTCGCCGAAGCCTGAGGTGGCGCCGGTGATGAACAGGGTGGACGACATGGGCATCTCCTCGTACGGGGCGGAAAAACGATATCCGGGGATTCTAGAGCCTCGCCGTGCCCGGTTGGCCATACAGTTGCGCACGAGTTTGCCGAGGCGCCTGCTCAAAAAACGACCAACCTCGCGGAACCCGCACCGTGCTTGGGCCGCAGCGAACAGCCACCAACTTGTCCACAGGGCGTCGCACAGTTTTCCTGAACAACTGTGGCAGCGGCATGACCACGCGCTGGGGATAAGTGCCCCGGCGCGAGCACTGATCATTTTCTGACCAGCCACGCCTAACCCTCGCCAATTCAAGGGCTTGGCGGTTCTTACCCACCTTATCCACAAGCCCCCGCACAGAAATCCTGAACAACCTCAGGCGGCGTTATCCACAACCCGGCGCGCGGCGACCAGGTCCTCCAGCGCATAACCCACCGACTTGAACAGGGTGATTTCCCCGGGATCGCCGCGCCGCCCTGCCCCGCCCAGCAAGTCGCGCAGTTCGGTGGATATCGCCTCGCGCCCGATGGCGCCTTCGGCGATCGCCTGCAACAAGTCGCCAGCCTCTTCCAGCGCGCCTGCGCGGGTATCCACCACGACCCGCGCGCGCGCCACCGCCAGGGCGTCAGTCTCGCGCATGGACGGCAGGAAGGCGCCGACCAGGTCGAGATGGACGCCCGGCTTCAGCCATGCGCCGCGCACCAGCGCTTCGCGGGAGGTGGTAACGCAACTGACGCAATCGGCCGCCTCCACCGCCGCGCGCAACCCGTCGGCCGCTCGCGCCGGGTAGCCCTCCTCGCGCAGCCGGGCGGCCAGCGCGGCGGCCTTGGCCGGATCGCGGCCCCAGATGTCGATGTGGCGATAGTCGCGCACGCAGGCGTGGGCCCGCACCATGTGCGCAGCCAGGGTTCCGCAGCCGACCACCAGCAGGCGCCGCGCATCGTCCCGCGCCAGGTAGTCGGCGGCCAGCGCCGAGCTGCAGGCGGTACGCCGGGCGGTCAGCTCCGAAGCCTCCAGCAACGCCAGCGGGCGACCGTCTTCGCCGTCGAACAGAGCGAACACCGCGGCCACCGCCGGCAGGCCACGCGCCCCATTGCCAGGGAACACCGTCACCAGTTTCACGCCGATCCCCTCACCGGCCTGCCACACCGGCATCTGTAGCAGCGAGGCCTGCGCCGGCAAGGCATGGCAGCTGCGCAGCGGCGCACTGCAAGGCTTGGCCAGGCCGATGCGCAACGCCTCGATCAGTTGTGGATAAGACAGGCGCTCGGCGACCTCGGCGTTGCTGAAAAAGCGCAGGCTGTGCATAAGTCTAGTTTCCTCCGTGGCTCCAGGGCAGCGCCCGCCCCGGCGGCCAGGCAGCCGGGGCGGGGCGCGCTCAATGTCCGCCGAGATAGGCGTTGCGCACCTCCTGGTTGCCGAGCAGTTCTTCGCCGCTGCCGCTCATGCGGATTTCCCCGGTGACCATTACGTAGGCGCGGTCGGAGAGCTTCAGCGCATGGTTGGCGTTCTGCTCGACGAGGAAGATGGTCATGCCGCTCCTGGCCAGCTCGCGCAGGGTCTGGAAGATCTGCTTGACCACGATCGGCGCCAGGCCCAGGGAGGGCTCGTCGAGCAACAGCAACTTCGGCCGGCTCATCAGCGCGCGGGCGATGGCGAGCATCTGCTGCTCGCCGCCGGACATGGTCATGGCGCGCTGGTTGCGCCGCTCCTTCAGGCGCGGGAACAGCTCGAACATGCGCTGCATGTCCTCCTCGGCGTGGTCCATGCCGATGGGAATGGTACCCATCAGCAGGTTTTCCTCGACGCTCATGTCGGGGAACACCCGGCGTCCTTCCGGCGACTGCGCGATGCCGTTGGACGCCACGTAGTGCGCCGACTTCTGGCGGATGTCCTGGCCGCGATAGAGGATCTGCCCGGCCGCCGCGCGCGGCTGGCCGAAGATCGACATCAACAGCGTCGACTTGCCCGCGCCGTTGGCACCGATCAGGCTCACCGTCTCGCCCTCGTTGACCTGCAGCGAGACCTTCTTCAGCGCCTGGATCGGCCCGTAGAACACGTCCACCTCACGGAATTCCAGCAACGCCGCGCTCATGACAGCTCCTCTTCGTCGGCACCGAGATAGGCGGCGATCACCTTCTCGTCATGGCGGATCTGTTCGGGGTTGCCACGGGCGATCACGTCGCCGTGGTCGAGCACGATGATGTGGTCGGAGATGTTCATCACCATGCCCATGTCATGCTCGATCAGCAGTACGGTGATCCCGTGGTGGTCGCGCAGGTAGCGGACGATGTTGCTCAGGGCGTGGGTCTCGGCCGGGTTGAGGCCGGCGGCCGGTTCGTCCAGGCAGATGAGTTCCGGCCGCGTGCACATGGCCCGGGCGATCTCCAGGCGCCGTTGCTGGCCGTAGGACATCTCGCCGGCCAGGCGGTTGGCGCAGTCCACCAGGTCGACCACCTCCAGCCAGTAGAACGCGTGGTCCAGCGCCTCGCTCTCGGCGCGGCGATAGCCGGGAGTGTTGAGGATGCCGGCGAGCAGGTTGCGGTTGACGAACATGTGCTGCGCCACCAGCAGGTTCTCCACCACCGACATGTCCTTGAACAGGCGGATGTTCTGGAAGGTCCGCGCCAGCCCGGCGCGGTTCACCAGGTGGGTGCCGCCGAACATCTTGTAGTAGAGGCGACTGCCCAGTTGCGGCGGCTTGACGAAGTCGTCCAGCTGGAACGGCTCGCCGAGCACCTGGATGACGTCCGTGGTGCGCCCCTGGGTGTTGAGCAGGATGTTGCCGCCGGTGGCCTTGTAGAAGCCGGTGAGGCAGTTGAACACGGTGGTCTTGCCGGCGCCGTTGGGGCCGATCAGCGCGGTGATCGAACCGCGCTCGACGTCGAGGTTGACGTCGTTGAGCGCCTTGATGCCGCCGAAGTGCATCATCAGGTGCTCGACGCTGAGGATCTTGTCGCTCATGGCGCCACCCCCTTGCGCGGGGCGAAGCCCACCCGGCTGATGCGGATCAGCCCGCGCGGCCGCCAGATCATCATCACCACCATGAGTATCCCGAGCAGCAGCACGCGGATGTCGGCGAAGCTGCGCAGCAGCTCCGGCGCCACGGTGAGGACGAAGGCGGCGATCACCACCCCGACCGTCGAGCCCATGCCGCCGAGCACGACGATGGCGAGGATCAGCGCCGACTCGAAGAAGTTGAACGAGGACGGGTTGACGAAGCCCTGGTAGCTGGCGAAGAACACCCCGGCCAGTCCCGCGGTGGAGGCGCCGAGCATGAACGCCGAGAGTTTCACCAGCACATGGTTGAGGCCCATCGCGCGACAGGCGATCTCGTCCTCGCGCAGCGCCTCCCAGGCGCGCCCGACCGGCATCCGGGTCAGCCGGTGCTTGATGTAGAGCACCAGCAGCACGACCAGGAACAGCACCACGTAGATGAACAGGAACTTCATGTTGGGGTTGTAGGCGATGCCGAGGAACTCGTGGATCGGCACCCCGCCATCCTTGGCCCGGCGGCCGAACTCCAGGCCGAGGAAGGTCGGCGCCGGCGCCGGCATGCCGTTCGGCCCGCCGGTGAAGGACAGCCAGTTGTTCAGTACCAGGCGGATGATCTCGCCGAAGCCCAGGGTGACGATCGCCAGGTAGTCGCCATGCATGCGCAGCACCGGGAAGCCGAGGATCGCCCCGGCCACCGCGGCGGTCAGCGCGGCCAGCGGCAGGACGGTCCAGAAGCCCAGGCCGAGGTACTGGTAGCCCAGCGCCAGGCCATAGGCGCCGATGGCGTAGAAGGCCACGTAGCCGAGGTCGAGCAGCCCGGCGAGGCCGACCACGATGTTCAGGCCCAGGCCCAGCAGCACGTAGATCAGGCCGAGGATGACCACCGCCAGCAGGTACTTGCTGGCGAAGAACGGGAAGATCACCGCGGCCACCAGGATCAGCGGCACGATCCAGCGCAAGCGGGTCTTGTAGCCCGGCGGCAGGACGTGGACGCCGCTGCCAGCCCCCTCGAAGCGCTCCAGCACGGCCCGCCCGCCGCGGGTCTGCAGGTAGAGGCTGAGCAGGAAGCGCCCGGCCATCACGATCGCGATGATCCAGCCGACCCGCTCGTAATGCAGGTTGAAGCCGTAGCCGTCGAGGACCACGCCGACGATGGGGCCGAACACCACCAGGGCGATCAACCCGGAGAGCACGGCATCGACGACGCACTGCTTGAGATCGATGGAAGTCTCGTTGCTCATCGTCGTCCCCTTACACCTTGGCGATCTGCGGGCGGCCGAGCAGGCCCTGGGGACGGAAGATCAGGATCAGTACCAGCAACGAGAAGGCGAACACGTCCTTGTAGTCGGTGTTGACCATCCCCGAGAACTGCGCCTCGGCCACTCCCAGCACCAGGCCGCCGAGCATCGCCCCGGGCAGCGAGCCGATGCCGCCGAGCACCGCCGCGGTGAACGCCTTGATGCCGATGATGAAGCCGGCGTAAAAGTCGAAGGTGCCGTAGTTCATGGTGATCAGCACCCCGGCCAGGGCGGCCATCGCCGCGCCGATGACGAACACGTAGGAGATCACCCGGTCGGTGTTGATCCCCAGGATCGAAGCCATCTTGCGGTCCTGCTGGGTCGCCCGGCACATGCGCCCGAGCTTGGTGTAGCGGATCACGTAGGTCAGCACCGCCATGCCGATCAGCGAAGCGATCAGGATGAACAGCTTGGTGTAGGTGAGCTGGACGAAACCGTCGCCGACGTGGAATTTCAGGGCGCCGTCGAGCAGGGTCGGGATCCCCTGCTGGCGCGGTCCCTGTGCCACCTGCACGTAGTTCTGCAGAATCAGCGACATGCCGATCGCCGAGATCAGCGGCGCCAGGCGCGTGGAGTTGCGCAGCGGCTTGTAGGCGATGCGCTCGATCACCCAGCCGTAGGTGCAGGTCACCAGCACGGTGAACAGCAAGGTGCCGAGGATCAGCAGCGGGAAGTTCTGCAGGCCGAAGAAGGCCAGCAGGGCAAGGGCGATGGCCGACAGGTAGGCGGAGATCATGTACACCTCGCCGTGGGCGAAGTTGATCATGCCGATGATGCCGTAGACCATGGTGTAGCCGATGGCGATGAGGCCGTAGACCGAGCCGAGGGTCAGCCCGTTGATCATTTGCTGGAGGAAGATGCCGTCCATTTTTCAGTCTCTTCAGGGCGAATCGCGACGGCCTTTGTAAGGCGCGCCGGCGCTCGCCGGTGAAAGCGGACGGGTGCTACTGAAACGGCCCCGGATCGCGGGACTCCAGACCGACCACACGCAGACGTCTTCGGTGAATCCGCACTACGGCGGCAAGCACGGGCGAGCACTTCAGCAGCTCCCGGACTTACCCATGCGCCGAGCCTGTGCCCGGCGCATGGCGGTCGAGCGCGATCAGGGCAACTGGTGGTACTTGCCCTTGTCGTCCCACTCGTAGACCACGTAGTCGGAGACTTTCAGGTCGCCCTTCTTGTCCCATTCCTTCTTGCCCATCACGGTCTGCACCGGATGCGACTTCAGCCACTCGGCGGCCTTGGCCGGATCGTTGGCGCCGGCGCCGTTGAAGGCCGCCGCCAGGGACTGGATCGAGGCGTAGGAGTAGAGGGTGTAGCCTTCCGGCTCGAAACCGCCGGCACGGAACTTCTCCACCACCGCCTTGCCGTCGGGGATCAGCCGCGGGTCGGCGCCGAAGGTCATCAGCACGCCCTTGACGTACTGCGGACCGCCGGCGGTGGTCGCCAGTTCGTCGGTGACCACGCCGTCGTCGGACATGAACCTGGCGGTCAGTCCCTGTTCACGCATCTGCCGTACCAGCGGACCGGCTTCCGGATGCAGGCCGCCGAAGTAGACGACCTCGGCACCGGAGGCGCGGATCTTGGTGACCAGCGCGTTGAAGTCCTTCTCGCCGCGGGTCAGGCCCTCGTAGAGAACCTCTTTCACGCCGAGCTTGTTCAGTTGCGCCCTGGTGGCGTCCGCCAGGCCCTGGCCATAGGTGTCCTTGTCGTGGATCACTGCGACCTTCTTGGCCTTCAGCACCTTGACGATATAGTCGCCGGCGACCACGCCCTGCTGGTCGTCGCGGCCGCACATGCGGAACATCCCGGAGAGTCCGCGCTCGGTGACCTGCGGGTTGGTGGAACCGGGGGTGATGGCGATGATCCCGGCCTCGTCGTAGACCTCGGATGCGGGGATGGTCGAAGAAGAGCAGAAATGGCCGACCACGGCGATGGCCTTGTCCTGGTCCACCAGGCGGTTGGCCACGGCCACGGCCTGCTTCGGTTCGCAGGCGTCGTCGGCCTTGACCAGCTTGATCTTCTCGCCGTTGATCCCACCCGCCGCGTTGATGTCTTCCGCCGCCTGGGACGCGCCGCGCCAGTATTGTTCGCCGAAGGAGGCGTTGGCGCCGGTATGCGGTCCGGCCACGCCGATCACGACGTCGGCCAGCGCATGCGTGGAAAGACCCATCACGGACGAAACCGCGAGAGCCAGGATGCCTTTTCTGAACAGCTTCTTGGACATGGGGTGTTGCTCCTGAGGATGATGTTGGCGCTCGTAACTACGATGTTGTTGTTGTGTTTCGCTCAACAGGCAGAGCAAGCGGCGTGCCATTCGTTTTTTTCCTGAGTGGCCGGCCACAAGAACTTTAGCCCTCCTTTCCGTTTTTATCTTTGTTATTGGAAATCAGTCATTTAGGCATTTCTCCGAATCCCCTTCGGAGAGCTACAGCCCAGGCCTCACAAGGCCTGAACCGTTCCTAGGAATAACTCTACAACGATATTGAAGCGGTTAGAAACTGCACGTCACTGGTGCGCTGCACGCACTAATTGAGGTCCTCTTTTTCAATGAAAGTGCAGGACAGAGCGGTTTTTAAAATTAATATGAACATGAACTTCCCGGGATTCGGTACTTGGCGGAAAAAGTCGATTCGAATACGACATGGACATATCCGTGAGCGACGCCACGTTCGGCGCAAAGCCCTGTGACGGATTCGTCATAAGCCAGCGAATGCTCTATCGCGAGACTTGCCGGCAGTAATAAGCGTCGCCCGGCACTCCGGCAAGCGAGCTTTCCTCCCCACGTCATTCCGTTTATTCATATAACGCGTTCCGCCCGCTCCACCCGCGCCAGGAAACCCGCCATGCTGAACAAACGCCGCCTGCCGTCGATGACCGCCCTGCAATGCTTCGAAGCGGTAGCCCGGCACCTGAGCTTCACCCGCGCCGCCGAAGAGTTGAGCCTGACCCAAAGCGCCATGAGCAAGCAGGTCGCGCAACTCGAGGAGCAGTTGCAGCACGCCCTGTTCCGCCGGGTGCGCAAGCGCCTGCAACTGACCCCGGCCGGCGAGCTGTACCTGGCCGAGGTACGCCGCATCCTGCAACAGGTAGAGCTGTCCACCCGCTTCCTGCTTTCCTACGGCGGCGAGACCGAAGTGCTGCGAGTGGCGACCCCGCCGACCTTCGGCGCGCGCTGGCTGATCCCGCAACTGAACGGCTGGCGCCACCGCCACCCGAACATCCACCTCGACCTGCGCCAGGAACTGGAACCTGACGACCTGCGCCAGGGCCATTGCGACCTGGCGTTCTTCTTCGGCCCCGGCACCCTGCCGGGCGCCGAGTGCATACGCCTGTTCGGCGAACAACTGGTGGCGGTCTGCGCGCCATCCCTGCTGCCGGCCGGCGGACTGGACGAACCGACCCAACTGGCGGGGCTGGTGCTGCTGCAGAACGCCAGCCGCGCGGAGGCCTGGCACGACTGGTTCGCCAGCCTGGAGCGAAATTGCCAGGGTTGCTACCACGGTCCACGCTTCGACACCTTCTACATGTGCATCCGCGCCGCCCAGGCCGGTTGCGGGGTAGCCCTGCTACCGCGCTTCCTGGTCGAGGAGGAACTCGCCGAAGGCAAGCTGGCGATCGCCTGGCCGCACGCCCTGCCCAGCCAGGAGGCTTACTACCTGGCCTATCCCGAGCATGCCGCGGAAGTCCCCAAGGTGCGCCATTTCATCGAGTGGATGGTAGAGCGCCTGGAGCAGGAGCAACCCTCAGCGGGCCCCCGCCAGACGCGCCACGGCCCGGTTTGACGTTTCCGCTGCGCGGAACCATCTTTACTCTCACTCGGTTCACCTCGGAACGTCCCATGCTCACTGGCGTCACGGTTCGAATCCGCCTGCTGGTCCTGGCGTTGCTGCCCCTGACGATGCTCGTCACGGTCATCGCGATGGCGCTGGCCAACGCCAGTCGACTCGATGCCAGCTTCCAGGACCTTTTCAACAACCGGATGAAGCCCATCAGCCAGCTCAAGATCGTCGCCGACGCCGTTGCGGTCAGCGTGGTCGACGCCCTGCACAAGTACCGTGCGGGCGTCTTCGATGAAGAGCGCCTGCAGCAGGAGTTGAGTGGGGCGCTGTCGCGCATCGAGAAGTCGTGGGCCGACTATTCCGCAGACCACCGGACTGCCGCCGAGAAGGAAATCATCGAGTCGCTGGTCCCCACCCTGGAACAGGTCAAGCGGATGACCCTGGCATACGGCGAGCAGGCCAGGGCCGGAAGCCTGCGAAACGTCGAGGCCGGAACGTTCAATCGCGAGATGTATGGTGCGTTCGATCCCCTGGGAACCGCGCTGTCGACGCTGATCGACCTGCAGCTCAGCGAAGGCGCCAAGCTCAACGAGCAGATGGAGAAACGCTACGACTCCATGCGCACCACCTTCCTGCTCATCGGCGCCGCAGCCCTGGTCCTCATCGTCGCCGCGGCCTGGTTCATCAGCCTGTCGATCATGCGCCCGCTTTCCGATCTGCGCGGGGTGATCCGCCGCGTGCAGGACTCCTCGAATCTCACGCTCCGCGCCGATGCGCGCGGGCGCGACGAAGTGTCCGATACGGCGCGCGCATTCAATATGATGCTGGAAAGCCAGCAGGCGCTGCTCCGCCATCTCGCCGAAACGGCCAGGAAGCTGACCGTCACCTCGGACGAGATGAGCGCCATCAGCAACCAGGTCAGCCATGTCGCCACGTCCCAGGGCGACCAGACCGACATGGTCGCCACGGCGGTACACCAGATGAGCATGGCGGTCCAGGACGTGGCGCGGAACGCCCAGGCCGCCGCAGCCAGCGCGGAATCGGCGAACAGCGAGGCGCACACCGGAACCGGCCTCGTGCATGCGAACCTCGACGCCATCCAGGGCCTGTCGGTCATGGTCGGAGAGGCGGGAGCCGTCATCGACACGCTGCGCAACAAGACCGAGGAAATCAGCACCGTCCTGGAAGTCATCCAGAACATCGCCCAGCAGACCAACCTGCTCGCCCTCAATGCCGCGATAGAAGCCGCACGGGCGGGCGAGGCCGGACGCGGGTTCGCGGTGGTCGCCGATGAAGTGCGCAGCCTGGCCACCAATACGCACAAGGCCACCGAAACCATCCGCGAGATGATCGAAGCCCTGCAGGCAGGCGCCAGCAGCGCGGTCAGCGTGATGCAGCAGTCACGCGAGCAGGCCCAGGTCAGCGTCCAGCGCGCCCACGAGGCGGGAAAGGCGCTCGGTCTCATCGCCCAGGCGATCGAAGGCATCGCCCAGAGCAACGCGCAGATATCCACGGCGACGGAAGAACAGACCGCCACCGCGAGCGAGGTCAGCCAGAACATCGACTCGCTCAATGCCAGCATCGGTGAAGTCGCCGAGGGCGCGGTGAAGACCTCCACCTCCAGTGTCGAGCTGGCGAAGCTGGCAAACGGACTGGAGCAGCAGATCCAGCGCTTCACCGTCTAGCAAGCGCGGCAGGGAGCGGCCTCACCGGCCCTGCCGCACCCGTTTGTCAGGACGCCAGCAGGCTGCGGTCGAAAACGAAGGCGCCGCCCTGCTTCGGGGTGAAATGCAGGACGTGTTGCGGGCGCCCCATGGGCGGACGCTGGCGTTCGCCGGTGTCCTCGACCCAGCCAGCCTCTTTCATCCGCTCCAGGCGCCCGCGCAGGCTGGAATGCTGGACTTCCTGGCCGATGGCGCACTCGAAGGCCTTCAGCGCCTCGGCCACGGTGAAGCGCGGCGCCAGCAGGAACAGCGGCAGGGCGCTGTACACCGACTTGCTCGCCAGGCGCTCGCAGGCCTGCTGTACCAGTTGGGCGTGGTCGAACGGCAGGGCGAAGCGCTCGCTGCGAACGTCGCGCAGCGGCACGAAGTCGAGGTCGTCGTCCTCCACCCGGGTGTCCGGGCCGACCAGCACCAGGTAGAACACGCTCAACGACCAGCCGCGCGGGTCGCGTACGGCGTTGCCGACCGTGGCCACCTGCTCGATGTAGGCCGGCTCCAGCCGCGCCTTGTCGCGCAGGGCGCGCACCGCCGCGTCGTCGAGGCTGTGGTCGGCGCTGCGGCCGTTGACCAGCACGCCGGGCAAGGCCCACTGGCCGGCGAAAGGCGCCTGGGCGCGGCGGATCAGCAACAGCTCCAGTCCGTGCCCGGGGTTCAGGCGCAACGCCACGATATCCACGCTGGCCAATACTTCCGCTGAACTCATCGTCACTCCTCTCTTCAGACCGCCTGGCGTTCGCCGCCATAGCAGTGCAGTTCGTCCTTCACTTCCGGCAGGCACCAGGCCTCCGGTATCGCCAGTCCTTCGCGCAGGCGCTGGCGGATCATCGAGCTGTGCAGCGGCAGCCGCTCCTCCGCCACCAGCCGGCCGAAGCGCCAGCACAATTCGGCGGCGCGTTCGAAGCGCGGCAGCTCCGCCTCGTTGTCGGCGCCGATCAGCAGGGCGATCCGCGCTGACGCCAGGCCGCTACGCGCGGCCAGCGCTTCCAGCAGGTCGATGCTGTAGACCGCCGGACGATCGGGCATCAATCCTGCTTCGATCGGCTCGCAATACACCCGCCGCGGATCGATCCGCCGGGCCAGCCGCGCCAGCCAGCGGCAGCGCAGCTCGAAATCGCCCATGCGCTTGCCGAAGGCGTGGCGGTGGCTCGGCACCAGGGCGACCCGTTCGGCGCAAAGCAGCGCCCGGCGGATCACCGACTCATGGCCGGGGTGCGGCGGGTCGAACGCCCCACCATAGACCGCGAGAGCGAAGTCGGGGGCGCGTCCGCCGCTCATCCCGGCAGGCAGTCGGCGAATCCGGGAACTTATTTCATCACGCATAGAAAATACCTTCCACTGCGAAATTTTGTAGTACAAGTGCTTGACGACTTATTTCACGTGATGAATTATGTACCCACATTCAGCCCCAACCCGTCAAGCGGAGGCTTCCATGAATCGCCCCAGCAAGATCGCCAGCTTCGATGTCGACGCCCAGAAAGGCTTCACCCCGCTGTGCCCGGACGAACTGCCGGTGCCCGGCGGCGACGCCATCGGCGCCGCCCTCAACCAACTGGCCAGCCGCGCCGCGCTGCGCCTGGGCAGCAAGGACGCGCACAGCCCGAAGGCTGCCTGGGTAGTGGAAAGCGCCGAGCAGATGCTGCGGCCGCTGGCCTATCCGGATGCCGACCTGACCTGGGTGAGCCACTGCGTACCGGGTACGCCGGGCTTCGAGCTGCTCGACGAACTGCCGCGGCCGATCGACTACGACTTCTTCGTCTGGAAGGGCGTGGAGCCGGACCTGCACCCCTACGGCGCCTGCTACCACGATCTGGCGGAACGCCGCAGCACCGGGGTCATCGAATACCTGAGGCAGAATGGCGTGAGCCATGTGCTGGTGGGTGGCCTGGCGCTGGACTACTGCGTGAAGAACACCGCCCTGCAACTGCGCCGCGCCGGTTTCGAGGTGCTGCTCTACCTGCCCGCCTGCCGGGCCATCGCCGAGGACACCGCGCAGCGGGCCTGCGACGAGATGCGCGACGCCGGGGTGATCCTCTGCGCCGACCTGGAACGACTGGATAGCGCCCTCACCGGCGCCGACAAGGAGAAGTGAACATGGCCGAAAGCGTCTTTGCCGAGCGCATCGCGCAGAACCTGCTCGATACCGATTTCTACAAGCTGACCATGATGCAGGCGGTGCTGCACAACTACCCCAACGCCGAAGTGGAGTGGGAATTCCGCTGCCGCAACGCCGAGGACCTGCGTCCGTACCTGGCGGAGATCCGCTACCAGATCGAGCGCCTCGCCGAAGTCGAGGTAACCGCCGACCAGCTCGCCTTCCTCGAACGCATCCCGTTCATGAAGCCGGACTTCATCCGCTTCCTCAGCCTGTTCCGCTTCAACCTGCGCTACGTGCACACCGGCATCGAGGATGGCCAACTGGCAATCCGCCTGCGCGGCCCATGGCTGCACGTGATCCTCTTCGAGGTGCCGCTGCTGGCCATCGTCAGCGAGGTGCGCAACCGTTATCGCTACCGCGAGGTGGTCCTGGAACAGGTCGGCGAGCAGCTCTATCGCAAGCTCGACTGGCTCTCCGCCCAGGCCAGCAGCGAGGAACTCGCGGAATTCCAGGTCGCCGACTTCGGCACCCGCCGGCGCTTCTCCTACCGCACCCAGGAGGAAGTGGTGCATATCCTCAAGCGCGACTTCCCCGGGCGCTTCGTCGGCACCAGCAACGTGCACCTGGCCCGCGAGTACGATCTCAAGCCGATCGGCACCATGGCCCACGAATGGCTGATGGCCCACCAGCAGCTCGGCCCGCGGCTGGTCGACAGCCAGCAAGCGGCGCTGGACTGCTGGGTCCGCGAGTACCGCGGACAGCTCGGCATAGCCCTGACCGACTGCATTACCATGGATGCCTTCCTCGACGACTTCGACCTGTACTTCGCCAAGCTCTTCGACGGCCTGCGCCACGATTCGGGCGACCCGCTGGCCTGGGCGGAGAAAGCCATCGCCCACTACCGCCGCCTGGGTATCGACCCGCTGAGCAAGACCCTGGTGTTCTCCGACGGACTGGACATGCCCAAGGCGTTGCAGCTGTTCCGCGCGCTACGTGGCAAGATCAACGTCAGCTTCGGCATCGGCACCAACCTGACCTGCGACATCCCGGGGGTCGAGCCGATGAACATCGTCCTGAAGATGACGGCCTGCAACGGCCATCCGGTGGCGAAGATATCCGACGCCCCGGGCAAGACCCAATGCCGCGACGAGAACTTCGTCGCCTACCTCCGCCACGTCTTCAACGTGCCGGCCTAATCCTTTCGCACCTAACGGGAGCCCGAACATGCAACAGATCCAACGCGACATCGCCCAAGCCCTGCAGGTCCAGCCGCCGTTCCAGTCGGAGGCCGACGTGCAGGCGCAGATCGCCCGGCGCATCGCCTTCATCCAGCAGTGCCTGAAGGATTCCGGGCTGAAGACCCTGGTGCTGGGGATCAGCGGCGGCGTCGACTCGCTCACCGCCGGCCTGCTGGCCCAGCGCGCCGTCGAGCAACTGCGCGAGCAGACCGGCGACCAGGCCTACCGCTTCATCGCCGTGCGCCTGCCCTACCAGGTGCAGCAGGACGAGGCCGATGCCCAGGCCTCGCTGGCGACCATCCGCGCCGACGAAGAGCAGACCGTCAACATCGGTCCGTCGGTGAAAGCCCTGGCGGAACAGCTGGAAGCCCTGGAAGGACTCGAGCCGGCGAAGAGCGACTTCGTCATCGGCAATATCAAGGCGCGCATCCGCATGGTCGCCCAGTACGCCATCGCCGGCGCACGCGGCGGCCTGGTGATCGGCACCGACCATGCCGCCGAGGCGGTCATGGGGTTCTTCACCAAGTTCGGCGACGGCGCCTGCGACCTGGCTCCGCTCAGCGGCCTGGCCAAGCATCAGGTACGCGCCCTCGCCCGCGCCCTCGGCGCTCCGGAGAACCTGGTGGAGAAGATCCCCACCGCCGACCTCGAGGACCTGCGCCCCGGCCATCCGGACGAGGCTTCCCACGGCGTCACCTATGCCGAGATCGACGCCTTCCTGCACGGCCAGCCGCTGCGCGAGGAAGCTGCGCGGGTGATCGTCGACACCTACCACAAGACCCAGCACAAGCGCGAACTGCCGAAGGCGCCCTGAGCCTCCCGGTCCGTGCGGCAGGCCCGTCGTCGACGGGCCTTTGTCGCGGGCGGGAATGTGCCTGTCGCAACCAGGTCTTCAAGTCCGCGCGGCGGCGCGCTAGAAGGAAGCTGAATCCCTGCGAAGGCCAGCCATGCGCACCCGTCTCCCCACCCTGCTCCTCGGTGTCCTGCTGGCCGGCCAGGCCTGCGGACACACGTCCCCGCTGCTCGCGCCGGTACGGCAGATCCACGCCTTCGGCGACAGCTATTCGGACAACGGCGAAAGCCAGCGACTGACCCGCGAGATGCTCGCCAAGGGCATCGCCGGCACCCAGGCATTGCCCGGCGAAGTCTACTGGCAGGGCCGCTGGAGCAACGGCCCGACCGCCGTCGAGGTACTCGCCCGCCAGCTCGGCGCACAACTGGCCGACCATGCGGTGGGCGGCGCCAAGAGCGGAGCGGACAACTACTACGGCTGGATGAGCGCCTACCGCCATACCGGCCTCGCCGGCCAGGTCGACGCCTACCTCGCCACGCTGGACGGCAAGCCGGCCGACGGCCAGGCGCTGCACTTCATCTTCGTCTCCGCCAACGATTTCTTCGAGCATGAGGATTTCGCCGGCGAGCAGACCCTGGAACAACTGGCCGGCAGCAGCGTGGCGAACATCCGCGCCGCGGTGCAGCGTCTCGGAGAGGCCGGCGCACGACGCTTCCTGGTGGTCAGTTCGACCGACCTGAGCGTGGTCCCGGCGGTGGTCGTCGGCAACCGGGTCGAGCGTGCGCAGCGCTACCTGCAAGCGGTCAACGCCAGCCTGCCGATCCAGCTCGCCGCCCTGCGCAAGACCCGCGGCCTGGAGCTGAGCTGGTTCGACCATCTCACCTTCAGCCGCCACTTGCGGCGCAACCCGGCACGCTACGGCCTGGTGGAGCTGGACGCGCCCTGCCAGCCGACCCAGCCCAGCGTCCGCCCGGCCTGCGCCAACCCGGACCAGTACTACTTCTGGGACGAGTGGCATCCGACCCGGCGCGTGCACCAACTGGCCGGCGAAGCGATGGCGGCGCGCTACGCGCGCTGAGCCCGGCGCGCGCCCATGAAAAAGCCCGGCAGCGGCCGGGCTTTTTCATGCAGCGGATCGCTCGCGCATCACTTCAGGGTCAGGGTGCCCTTCATCAGCGCGGAGTGGCCCGGGAAGGTGCAGAAGAACATGTACTGCTCGCCTTCCTTCAGCTTGGAGACGTCGAAGGTCACCGAGTCTTTCTCGCCCGAGCCGATCAGCTTGGTGTGGGCGATGACACGGCTGTCGTCGGGCTTCAGGTAATCCTTGTCCAGGCCGGAAGCCATGCCGTCGGTGACCACGCCCTGCATGTCGGCGGCGGTGCTCAGTACCCAGTTGTGGCCCATGACGTTCTTCGGCAGGTTGCCGGGGTGGGACAGGTTGACGGTGAACTGCTTGCAGCTCTTGTCGACGGTGATGGCATTGGTGTTGAACTGCATCTGGTCGTTACCCTGGATGTCCACCGAGCACTCGGCAGCCAGCAGCGGCGCACTGAGCAGGGACAGCAGGGATACCGCAGCGAGTTTACGTAGCATGGAGCAGCCTCCTAGGCAGGTTGGGCGATGAATCCTGAAAGAGCAGACTGCCCGATCGGGCACCGAGTTCCACTGATTCAGGTCAAACCCGAACCGGACGTGGCGGGGCATCGAGCGGGATCTGCCCGGCGTTTACTACGGGGAACTCCTGTTTTAGCACAGATGTGCCGCTTCGCGCCTGCGACGCAACGTCCGGCAATGCTTCGCACGGCTTGGTCGAAGCGCTCCCAGCCGCTACCCTGTGCGCCTTTTTCCACCCCCGACAGGAGTCGATCATGACCTTGCGTTCCGTCTGCGTATTCTGTGGCGCCAGCCCCGGCGCTTCCCCGGTCTACCAGGAAGCCGCCGTGGCCCTCGGCCGGCACCTGGCCGAGCGCGGCCTGACCCTGGTCTACGGTGGCGGCGCGGTCGGTCTGATGGGCACCGTGGCGGACGCCGCATTGGCCGCCGGCGGCGAAGTGATCGGGATCATCCCGCAGAGCCTGCAGGAGGCCGAGATCGGCCACAAGGGCCTGACCCGCCTGGAAGTGGTAGACGGCATGCACGCGCGCAAGGCGCGCATGGCCGAGCTGGCCGACGCCTTCGTCGCCCTGCCCGGCGGGCTCGGCACCCTGGAAGAGCTGTTCGAGGTCTGGACCTGGGGCCAACTGGGCTACCACGCCAAGCCGCTGGGCCTGCTCGAAGTGAACGGTTTCTACAACCCGCTGCTGACCTTCCTCGACCACCTGGTCGACGAACGCTTTGTCCGCGCCGAACACCGCGGCATGCTGCAGCGCGGTGCCAGTCCGGAGGCGCTGCTCGATGCCCTCGCCGCCTGGACGCCAAGCGTGGCGCCAAAGTGGGTCGACCGCACCCCGCAGTGATCCGCTCCTCTCTCAGGACGGCGGCAGCAGGCTCAGCGGGTCGAGCGGCCGGCCGTTCTGGCGGATCTCGAAGTACAGTTGCACCCGGTCGGCATCCGAGGAACCGGCCTCGGCGATCTTCTGGCCCTTGCTGACCATCTGCCCCTCCTTCACCAGCAAGCGGCTGTTGTGCGCGTAGGTGCTGGTGTACGAGGTACCGTGCTGGATGATCACCAGGTTGCCGTAGCCACGCATGTTGTTCACCGCGAACACCACCTTGCCGGCCAGCGAGGCCTGTACCGGCTGGCCCAGGGTGCCGGCGATGCGGATGCCCTTGTTGAGCTTGTCGGAACTGGAGAAGCGGCGGATCACCGGCCCCTTCATCGGCCACTGCCAGCCGCGCAGGGTCACCGACGGCGGCGGAGGCGGCGGCTTGCGCGCACGGCTGCTCGACGAGGAGCGGCTGCTGGCGACGTAGGTCGACTTGCGCCCGTCGAAGCGCACTACCTGGCCGACCTTGACCGCGTAGGGCGGGCGGATGCCGTTGGCGCGCGCCAGGTCCTTGTAGTTCCAGCCGTGCCGGGTGGCGATCGAATAGAGGGTGTCGCCGCGCTTGACGCGATACTCGCCGCGCACGACCTTCGGCACCGACGCCCCCGGGCCGGGAGCCTTGGAGCTGCACGCGGATACCGCCAGCAGGACGGCGATCAAGAGCAATCTGAAGAACACACGGAATCCTTTTCCCGATGAAACCCGGCCGGCTGCAGCGACGGTTGCAGGCCCGCACTATACCTTGTTCGCCGGGGTGCCCGTTGGACTCGCCGATGGCCCGTTTTCTCCGCGCGGCCCGCCACCCGGTCCGCGCACAAACGCCAACGCCCCGCAGGACGGGGCGTCGGTGCCGAGCGGGAAACGTCAGGCGCCGGCGGACTGCTGCACGATCACCGTCTGCGCCGGCATCGGTGCCGGGAAGTCGGCGCCGAGGGCGTCCTTGATCACCTTGTTGGTATCGAAATAGACCTGCCAGTAATGGTCGTTGTGGCAATACGGGCGCACCGCCAGCACCGGCCCGACCAGGTTGAACTCGAGGATCTCCACGTCCACCGGCGGCTCGCCGAGCACGTTGGGAATCGCCGCGACGCGCTGCTTGAGCAGGGCGATGGCCGCCTGGTAGTCGGCGGCACCGGAAAGCTGCGCCTTCAACTCGACCCGGCGGAACGGGTTGTGGGTGAAGTTCTGGATGTTGTCGCCGAATATCTTGTTGTTGCCGACCATGGTCAGCACGTTGTCCGGAGTGTTGATCGCCGTGGTGAACAGGCCGATCTCCTTGACCGTGCCGGTCACTCCGCCGGCGCAGATGAAGTCGCCGACTTTGAACGGCCGCAGGACGATGATGAAACCGCCGGCCGCCAGGTTCGCCAGCAATCCCGACCAGGCCATGCCGATGGCCAGGCCGACCGCCGCGATCAGCGCCGCCAGGCTGGTGGTCTGGATGCCGAAGAAACCGAGGATGCCCACCACCAGCAGCACGTTCAGGGTCACCGTGATGAACGAGCCCACGTAGCGCAGCACGGTGGGATCGACCTTTTGCCGCTCGAGGGATTTCTGCACCATGCCGACGGCGAAGCCGATCAGCCAGCGGCCGATCACCCAGAAGGCGATGGCCGCGAGAATCTTGATGCCGAAGGCGAAGGCGTACTGGGACACCGTCGCCCAGAGCGCGTTGATCTTCTCGGTACCTACGTTGACGATCGTCGTGTCATCCATATCGCTCACCGTGCGCAAGGAAGGAGTCTGGCTCCGTACGAGAACCGCCCCTGGCACCGGAAAGGCAGGCTCCGGCCCTTGGCCCGACAACGTCCGTAGCGGATTCTGGAAAAGCTAGCACGGCGCCGCGAATTTGCCGGAGCAGCGCTTCGTTGTCCCCAAACGGCGTGGGCGAGGCTGTGGACAACCTGGGTGAAAAGGTCCGGGAGTCCCGGGCGGCAGGGCCTCCGCGGAGCCGATCATTTTCTGATCAGCCGGCAGTTTCCCGTAGCGGCAGCACGGTCACCCGCACCTCCGGGTCATGGCTACCACCGCCGAGGATCACCCCGCGCAGCGGCGACACATCGGAAAAATCCCGCCCCCAGGCCAGGGTGATGTGCTCCAGGTCGGGCAACAGGTCGTTGGTCGGGTCGAAATCCACCCAGCCGTTCTCCGGGCAATACAGCGAGACCCAGGCATGCGAGGCGTCGGCGCCGATCAGTCGCGCCTGCCCGGGCGGCGGGCGGGTCAGCAGGTAGCCGCTGACGTAGCGCGCCGCCAGTCCGCGCGCGCGCAGGCAGGCGAGCATCAGGTGGGCGAAGTCCTGGCAGACCCCGCGACGGCGCTCCAGCACTTCGTCCAGCGGCGTCGCCACCTGGGTGGCCTGCGCATCGAAGGCGAACTCGCGGAAGATCTTCTCCATCAGTGCCGCCGCCGCCACCAGCAACGGCCGTCCGGGCGGGAAGCAGTCGGCGGCGAACTCGGCGAATCGCCGCTGGATGCGCACATAGGGCGACTCGACGCGATAGCGGCAGGCTTCCAGCTCGGCGGCGGACAGCGCCCGCCCGGAAAATGCCAGCCCGGCGGCGACGGTTTCCCATGCCGGCGACGCGGTCAGTTGCGCCGGCGCATGGGCGAACACTTCGACCTGCAGTCGCGCGCTGACCCGCAGCGCCTCGTGGGGACGCTCGAAGGCCAGCCGGCTCAGCGGATTGCCGAATGCGTCGTGGCCATCCTCGCGCCGGCTCGGCCCCGGCTCGATCAGCAGTGCCCGCTCATGACAGGCCTGCCAGGCGCATTCGCGTGGCCAGAGATGCGCCAGTTGCCGCGACAGCGAGACCGGCGTCGCATAGCGGTAATGGGTGTCGTGCAGCACCTGGTAGCGGGCGCCCTGGAGCGGAACGGAGCGAAGCGCGGGTGCGGACATCAGGTGGATACCGTTCTCTGGCTGACATCGTCGACATGGGCGAAATAGCGCAAGCCTAGCCGATCGGAGACCTGTCCGGCGCAGGCGGCGATGTCGCGCAGCAGTCGCGCCAGCCCGACGAGCACCTCGTCGAGTCCTGCCGCGCCGAACAGCGGGCTTTCCAGGGCCGCCAGGTCGAAGCTGCGCAGGCGTTCGCCCAGGGTCCTGAGTTCCCGCTCGCGTGGCGCGCCGAACTCCTCGTGCAGGCGCTCCAGCGAACGCTCCAGGGCCTGCAACTGGAAGCGCAGCGAGTGCGGGTTCTGCTCGTGCAACAGGAGCAGGTCGAGCACCGGGACCAGCTGCGGCGACGCCAGGTAGCGCGAGCGGTAGGTGATGCCGCTGTTACCCAGCTCCAGCAGCCACTCCAGCGCGCCGGCGTCCCAGGCGCTACCGCCGTCGAGGAAGGCGGCGATGCTCTCGGCGAAGAAGCGCACGCGCTCGATGCGCCGGCCGATCATCAGGAAACGCCAGCCGTCGTCGCGGGTCATGTCGTCGAGGGCGAAACCGGACAACGCGGCCAGGGACATCACTAGCCGGTTGAGGAAGTCCAGCGCTTCGCCGAGGTCGGTGCGTGCCGGATCGAGCGCCTGCATGTCGCGTTGCAGCTCCAGCAAGGCCAGCCAGTTCTCCCCGGACAAGCGCCCGCGCACCTGCGCCGCCGCCCAGTGCAGGCGCCGCAGGTTGGCGCACAGGCTCGCCGGCCAGTGCTCGTCGAGCAACGCCCGCAACAGGCACCTTTCCAACGGCGCGCCATCCCCGGGCAGCAGGCCGATGCCGCCGGCCAGGGCCAGGGCGCTGCGCAGCGCCTCTTCGTCGCCATCGGCATCCACGTAGCGCGACAGCACCACCCGCAGCAGGCGCGCGTGGTCGTCGCAACGCTCGGCATAGCGGCCGTACCAGAACAGATTTTCCACCACCCGCGACGGCAGGTAGGGATCCTCGCGGACCAGGTCGCGCACGCCGAGCCGGCGCGGCCGCCACGGCTCGCCGCCGACCGCACGCTCGGCCAGTACCCAGGTGTCCTTGCTGGCGCCGCCGCGTTGCATCGACACCACTTCGGCGTCCGCCGCCGAGGCTACGCGGGTCAGGCCGCCGGGCATCACCCAGTAGCGGCCGTCGCTGGCGGCGACGGCGAATACGCGCATGCCGATGGCCCGCGACTGCAGGCCGACGCCGGCCTCGCCGTCGCGCCAGACCGGCGCCTGGGACAACTGCGCCAGGCGTTGCGCCACGTAGGCCTGCGGGCGCTCGCGCAAGCGCTCGCCGAGGGACGCCAGGCCGGCACCGTCGAGGGCGTGGCCGAACAGAGGTTCGCAGCGCTGGCCGGGAAAGGCCGGCTTGATCACCAGGTCGGGCAGTGCCGCGAGTATCGCCTCGAGTGCCTGCGGCTCGCCGCACCAGCGGGTGTCGAGCGAGGGCAGCGCCAACTCCTCGCCGAGCAGGCGGCGACAGGCCTGCGGCAGGAAGCCGAGCAGGCCGGGCGATTCCAGCACCCCGCTGCCCAACGCGTTGGCCACCAGTACGCGCCCCTGGCGTACCGCCTCGAGCAGGCCGGGAATGCCCAGCGCCGAGTCGGTACGCAATTCCAGCGGGTCGCAGAAGTCGTCATCGAGGCGCCGCAATACCGCGTGCACCCGTTTCAGGCCGCCGAGGGTCTTGAGATAGAGGGTGGCGTCGCGCACCGTCAGGTCGTGCCCCTCGACCAGCGGGAAACCGAGCTGGCGCGCCAGGTAGAGATGCTCGAAGTAGGTTTCGTTGAAACGTCCGGGAGTCAGCAGCACCACCAGCGGCGTCTCGCCGTCGCCGGCGGCCTGGCTGGCGAGGGTCTCCTGCAGGGTGCGGAAATACCCGGCGAGATGCTGCACACGCAGGTCGCGATAGAGTTCCGGCAAGGCCCGCGAGACGATCTGCCGGTTCTCCAGCGCATAGCCCGCGCCGGACGGCGCCTGGGTGCGGTCGGCAAGGACCTGCCAGCGTCCGTCGGCATCGCGCGCCAGGTCGACGGCATAGCTGTGCAGGAAAATCCCGCCGGGCGGCCGGATGCCGAGCGCCGGCCAGAGGAAGTTCGGATGGCCGAAGACCAGTTCGCTGGGCAGCAGCCCTTCGGCGAGCAGACGCTGCTCGCCGTACAGGTCGGCCAGCAGCGCGTTGAGCAGCCGAGCACGCTGTGCCACGCCGGCGGCGATCGGCTGCCACTCGGCGGCGGACAGCAGGTTCGGCAGAAGGTCCAGCGCCCAGGGGCGGTCAGTGCCCTTGGGATCGGCGTAAACGTTGTAGGTGACGCCGTTCTCCTGGATCTGCCGTTCCACCAGGGCCTGGCGCTGGCGCAGTTGCTCAGGGCTGCTGCGCTCCAGTTGGCGGAACAGCCGCTGCCAATGGGGACGCACGCCACCCTGGCGATCGAGCAGCTCATGGTAGGCCGTATCGGTGAACGGATAGTGGGCAAGCAGCTCGGGCATCGAAGGCTCGCGGGGCTGGGGTTGCGGTCACTGTAGCGGAGTCGGCGACGCGCCGCCGGAGCGAAGCGACGAGGCGTTGCCGGGTCCGCCAGCGCGGTTCTCCGCGAAGACCGGGTTGCCCCGGAAGCGCAAGACTTGTGCCAGCGCCGCCAGGCCCGGGAGGCCAGGAGGTCGCGCCACGGCGATGCACCGCGACGGTGCGCGACCGCTGGCCGGGTTGCAGCCACGCACCCTTTGCGGGCGGCAGGGCCGCCCCGGCGATCAGCGCGGGATGTTCGGCTGGCGCGACTTCTTCTTGCCCTTGGCGAAGGCCGTCGCCTTGTTCTGCTGGCCCTTGCTCCACGGCTTGCCGCCGTCGCTGGCGCGGGGTGGCAGGCCGGTATGCTGGGTCAGCAGCTTGCCGGCCTTCTTGCTGCCGGCCGGCGTCGAGTTCTTCCGCCGGGCGCTCTGGTATTCGCCGGTATCCGGCTGGTAGGTCGGGACCAGGTGGTGCTTGCCATTGCCGATCAGGTCGGCGCGCCCCATCCGCTCCAGCGCCTCGCGCAGCAGCGGCCAGCCTTTCGGGTCGTGGTAGCGCAGGAAGGCCTTATGCAGGCGCCGCTGCTGGTCGCTCTTGACGATGGTCACGCCATCGCTCTTGTAGGTGACCTTGCGCAGCGGGTTCTTGCCCGAGTGATACATCGCGGTGGCGGTGGCCATCGGCGAGGGATAGAACGCCTGGACCTGGTCGGCGCGGAAGCCGTTGCGCTTGAGCCACAGGGCCAGGTTCATCATGTCTTCGTCGGTGGTCCCGGGGTGGGCGGCGATGAAGTACGGGATCAGGTACTGCTCCTTGCCGGCTTCCTTCGAGAACTTCTCGAACATCTGCTTGAAGCGGTCGTAGGTGCCGATCCCCGGCTTCATCATCTTGTCCAGCGGACCGCGCTCGGTGTGCTCCGGGGCGATCTTCAGGTAGCCGCCGACGTGGTGGGTCACCAGTTCCTTGACGTACTCGGGCGACTCGACGGCGAGGTCGTAGCGCAGGCCGGAGGCGATCAGGATCTTCTTCACCCCCGGCAGCGCCCGGGCCTTGCGGTACAGCTCGATCAGCGAGCTGTGGTCGGTATCGAGGTTCTCGCAGATGCCGGGGAACACGCAGGACGGCTTGCGGCAGTGCCGCTCGATGTCCGGGCTCTTACAGGCGATGCGGTACATGTTCGCCGTCGGTCCGCCAAGGTCGGAGACCACGCCGGTGAAGCCGGGCACCTTGTCGCGCATCTCCTCGATCTCGCGGATGATCGAGTCGTGCGAGCGGTTCTGGATGATCCGTCCCTCATGTTCGGTGATCGAGCAGAAGGTGCAGCCGCCGAAGCAGCCACGCATGATGTTCACCGAGAAGCGGATCATCTCGTAGGCGGGAATCTTCGCCTTGCCGTAGGCCGGGTGCGGTACGCGGGCATAGGGCATGCCGAACACGTAGTCCATTTCCTCGGTGCTCATCGGAATGGGCGGCGGGTTGAACCAGACATCCACTTCGCCGTGCTTCTGCACCAGGGCACGGGCGTTGCCCGGGTTGGTCTCCAGGTGCAGCACGCGGTTGGCGTGGGCATAGAGCACCGGGTCGTTGCGCACCTTCTCGAAAGACGGCAGGCGGATCACGGTCTTCTCCCGGGTCAGCCTGGGGTTCGCCAGCAACTGCACGACCTTGGCTTCCTGCGGGTCCTCCTGCACGCCCTTTTCCTGCTCGATGGCGCAGGCGGCAGTGTCCTGGGTATTCACGTAGGGATTGATGATCTTGTCGATCTTGCCCGGCCGGTCGATCCGCGTGGAATCGATCTCGAACCAGCCCTCCGGGGTGTCGCGACGGACGAAGGCGGTGCCGCGCACGTCGGTGATCGCGCTCAGCGGTTCGCCCTGGGCCAGGCGCTGGGCGATTTCCACCACCGCACGCTCGGCGTTGCCGTAGAGCAGGATGTCGGCCGTGGCGTCCATCAGGATCGAGCGGCGGACCTTGTCCTGCCAGTAGTCGTAATGGGCGATACGGCGCAACGAGGCCTCGATCCCGCCGAGGATCACCGGCACATGGCTGTAGGCCTCCTTGCAGCGCTGGCTGTAGACCAGGCTGGCGCGGTCCGGGCGCTTGCCGGCCAGGCCGCCGGGGGTGTAGGCGTCGTCGGAACGGACCTTCTTGTCCGCGGTGTAGCGGTTGATCATCGAGTCCATGTTGCCGGCCGCCACGCCGAAGAACAGGTTCGGCTCGCCGAGCTTCATGAAGTCGTCCTTCGACTGCCAGTCCGGCTGGGCGATGATGCCGACGCGGAACCCCTGGGCCTCCAGCAGGCGGCCGATGATGGCCATGCCGAAGGACGGGTGGTCGACGTAGGCATCGCCGGTGACGATGATGATGTCGCAGGAGTCCCAGCCGAGCTGATCCATCTCTTCCCTACTCATAGGCAGGAAGGGCGCCGGACCGAAACACTCGGCCCAGTACTTGGGATAGTCGAACAGCGGCTTGGCGGCTTGCATCACGGGCACCAGGGGGTATCTCTAGGAATAGGGGGTCGCGAAAACGCGGGCGCGGAATATAGCACAAAAAATGAGCAATTCCGACGTTTTCACTGGGTATTGCCTGCCGTCGGCCGGCTTCGAAAAAATGCCATCATTTCGCCACCTTCTTTCTATACTCCATTCATCGTCATCTCACCCGGCCTCTAAGGCAGGCCCCCGGGAGAGTCATCGTGCGCCATCCTCTTGCCCTGCTCGCGGTCGTCTTCCTGCTACTGGCCAGCGCCGTTTCGCGCGCCGCGCCGGAGTTTCCAGCGCCCCCGGCCAGCGGCGCCTGGTTGAACGGCTCGCTGGACCTGCTCGAAGACCCCGATGGCAACCTGGCGGTGGAGGACCTCGAACAAACGGAGCAGGCCGGCCGCTTCGTCGCCGCCGCCGGCCGCACCAGCGTCGGCCTCAGTCGCAGCGTCTGGTGGCTGCGCCTCGACCTGCCGAGACGCGAGGCGGTATCCGGCGGCTGGTGTCTGGAAGTCGCCAGCGCCAGCCTGCACGACCTGCGCCTGTACCTCCCCGACGAGCGCGGCGGGTTCCGCGAACATCGCAGCGGCGAAGCGGTGCCCTTCGCCGAGGGCCGCGACCACGCCTATCGTCATCCGCTGTTCCAGCTCCCTCCCGGCGATGGGCCGTTGCGCGTCTACCTGCGCAGCTACGATCCCGGCGGCAACGCCTTTCCGCTGAGGCTCTGGAGCCACGACGAACTGCTGGAATACCGCAGCCAGGGCAACCTGCTGTTCGGCATGGCCTACGGGCTGATCCTCGCCCTGCTGCTGTACAACCTGTTCCTCTTCACCAGCCTGCGCGATCGCGCCTATTTCTGGTACGTGCTGACCGCTGCCAGCGCGCTGGTGCTGACCCTGAGCATCAGCGGCCATGGTTTCGAGTATTTCTGGCCCGAGCGGGCGGTGCCCTGGTGGCTTGACCGCCTGGCGCTGCTGGCGATCTGGGGCATCTGCGTGATCCGCTTCAGCCAGAACCTGCTGCAAAGCCGGCAGCACGCACGCTGGGCCCATCACCTGCTGAACGCCTGTTGCCTGCTGTTCCTTGCCTGCCTGGCGTTCAACGCCGCCGGCTGGCGCTGGCAGGCGGCCGGCGTGCTGGCGCTGACCCTGCTGGCCAACCTGCCGATCGCCATCGGCCTGGCAGTGCAGCGCTGGCGCCAGGGTTCGGCCACGGCGCGCCTGTACCTGGTCGGCTTCGGCCTGGTGCTCGGCAGCGTCAGCCTTGGCGTGATGCGCGCCACCGCGCTGGTCCAGCCGACCTCGGCCAACGCCATGGTCTTCCCGCTGGCGCTGACCCTGGAGGCCCTGCTGTTCTCCCTGGCGCTCGCCTCGCGCATCCAGGATCTGAAGCAGGAAAGGGCCCTGGCCCTGGACCAGGCCGACCAGGAAAAGAACGCGCGCCTGGCCCTGCTGCACAGCGCCCAGCGCGACCTGGCACGCGCCGTGGAAGTCCGTACCAACGAGCTGAGCGAGGCCAATCGCCAGTTGCAGATGCGCGAAGCGCAACTGCAGTACGCCGCCCATCACGACTCGCTGACCGGGCTTGGCAACCGCAGGCACCTGATGGAATTCGCCGAAAGCGCCCTGGACGATGCGCGCCGCCACGGCAACAGCATGGCGCTGCTGCTGATCGACCTGGATCACTTCAAGCCGATCAACGATACCCATGGCCACGATGCCGGCGACTTCGTCCTGCAGAACGTGGCCCAGCGGCTGCGCCATTGCGTGCGCACCGAGGATTGCGTGGCACGCCTCGGCGGCGACGAATTCGCCGTGCTGGTCGGCGGGTCGAATGCCGAGCAGCATGCCCGCGACATCGCCGAACGCCTGCTGCGAGAACTGGCGAAACCGGTGGAGTTCGCCAAGCAGTGGCTGGTGATCACACCGAGCATCGGCGTCGCCCTGTTTCCCGGCGACGCCCTGCAGTTCGGCAAACTCTACAAGGCCGCCGACCAGGCGCTGTACCGGGTCAAGGGCGCCGGGCGCGCCGGCTATGCGATGGTCCAGGAGCTACAGTTGGAGCAAGCCATGGACAGCCTTCGAACTTACAAATGAAGCCTGGAGACAGCCCACATATCGAGCTATCCTACAATTCCTTTGAAAGATGATTTCCAGACCTGCGAGTAAAACGCTCAAAACGAGTAGAAATATAAAAATCGACTCGATATCACGAAAACACCTAGACCCCTACAATCATAAACCAACCTAAAAAACCATAAAAATGCGAAGAAGCCTCCTCCAATTTAAAAATTTTCGAAAAACCCTAAAAAAAAATATAAAGAACCGTCTCGCGCTTCTTTCTCTTGCGCTCCTATATGATACCTCGCTGGCCACTGCGAAGCCTCAGGAAAACTGCAACTTTCTCTGGGGAACGGCCTCAGCGGCCTATCAGGTAGAGGGCGGTTGGAATCTGGACGGGAAAGGACCTTCGAACTGGGACGACTTCACCCATAGAGGCATTACCAAGTATCTTATCGGAGAGAGCCACACTGGCGATGTTGCCACGAACCAGATATCCAGAGACGTCTATCTAAAAGACATAGATCTGATGCGCAAACTCGGAGTCAACTCGTACCGTTTCTCGATAAGCTGGGCACGAGTGCTGCCCGATGGCCAGACGATAAACCCCAAAGGGCTCGAGTACTACAAGATACTCATACAAGATTTGAAGAATGCCGGAATAACTCCAATTGTAACACTTTACCACTGGGATATGCCCTTAGCTCTTTACAAGAAAGGTGGATGGTACTCCTCTAAATCGCCCGACTGGTTCGCTGGCTACGCAAAGCTCATTTTCAGCAATTTTGGCGAAGAGGTACCTTACTTCATAACTTTCAATGAGCCGGAGGGCAATATCTTTACCCTGACGCCCTTGGTAGAGAACTTCCTCACCGAGACCCCCTCACCCTATGAGAAAGTACTATCCGTAGAGTCACGCGCAGCTCAGGCAGAGGCCATGCACAACCTCCTGCTGGCGAACTCGCTAGCGGTTACCTCATACAAGGAAGCAGGGTACAAGGGACGAATCGGTATTGCCCTGAATCTATCCCCCTGTGTCGATAATGAGAACCCGAACAGCGCAGCCAAGAGGAACTGTAACTCTGTGCACAATGCCTGGGTTCTGGACGCGCTTTACAAAGGAAACTACCCGAAAGATATAAAAACTCTCTATCAGAAGTACGCACCCGCGTTCCAGCCCTCTCAGGATGATATGAAAAAGATCATGCAGGGAAGACCTGACTTCATCGGCGTAAACTTCTACTCTCCCACCCTGGTGAAAGACGATCCAAGCCAACCCTTCGGAATAGCAAATCGCCCAAATCCAGACCAGTATCCTTCCTATAACGGCCCCGTCTCTCCTTCTCATCTGGTCGAACTACTAATGCAGATAGACAAAGAATACGACCATCCTACTCTGATCATAACGGAGAACGGAGCCGGTTTCGGAGTGGACGATGAAAAACTCACTGAAAATAGGGTGCTAGATCCACTCAGGGCAAAGTATCTCTCTGACCACATTGATGCAGTGCTCTCAGCCAGGCATGCAGGAGTGAAAGTAGAAGGGTATCTATTCTGGAGTCTTCTGGACAACTTCGAGTGGCTGTTCGGCTACAGAAATCGCTTCGGAATGATTGGGGTCGACTTTGAAAGCCCACAACTAGCGAGGACACCAAAATCCAGCTATTACAAATACCAAGAGAAAATCAGGGATTATAAAGAGCGTAACAAGTGCCTGCCCCAGCAAAGCCGGCACTCAGGTTAACGACTTCAAAAAAAGACCTGGCGCTATAGGCGGCCAGGTCCGTACTGGAAGGCACGCGGAACCCGCGCACCAACCTTGCTCAGAAGCTCGTAGCCGAGGGTGCCGCAGGCACGGGCGACCTCGTCCACCGACAACCCGGCGCCCCACAACTCCACCGGGTCGCCAACGCGAGCCTCCGGCAGGTCGGAGAGGTCGACCGCCAGCATGTCCATCGAGACCCGCCCGGCCAGGGTCGCGCGGCGTCCCCCGACCAGTACCGGAGTCCCGGCTGGCGCGGTGCGCGGGTAGCCGTCGGCGTAGCCGCAACTGACCGTGCCGATCCGCGCCGGCCGCTCGGCGATCCAGGTGGCGCCGTAGCCGACGCTCTCGCCCACGGCCACCTCGCGCAGCGAAATCAACTGCGCGCCCAGGCTCATGGCCGGCCTCAGGCCCAGTTCGGCGGCACTCAGGTCGGCCAGCGGGGTCGACCCGTAGAGCATGATCCCCGGCCGTAGCCAATCCATGTGGGCGGCCGGGATGGTCAGCACCGCCGCCGAGTTGGCCAGGCTGCGCTGGTCGAAATCCAGGTCGAGCAGGCCGAGGAAACTCTCCAACTGCTGCTCGGTGAGCGGATGGTTGCGTTCGTCGGCGCAGGCGAAATGGCTGATCAGGTTCAGTTCGCGCACACCGGGATGGTTGCGCAGGCGCGCATGCCAGGCGCGCAGCGCGACGGGATCGAAGCCCAGGCGGTGCATGCCGGAGTCGAGCTTGAGCCAGACGTTGAGTGGAATATCCAGGCCGGCGGCGAGGAACGCCTCGCCCTGTTCCGCGCCCTGGATCACCAGGTCCAGGCGCAATTGCCCGGCGAGGGCGTATTCGCTCGCCTCGAAGCAGCCTTCCAGCAACAGGATGCGCGCGCTGGCGTGCAAGGCGCGGACTACCGCGGCCTCCTCCAGGCAGGCTACGGCGAAGCCATCGGCATCGTCGTGCAACGCGGTAACCACTTCGCGCGCACCGTGGCCATAGGCGTTCGCCTTGACCACCGCGAACGCCTGGCGCTGCGGCGCGCAGCGCTTGGCCAGGGCATAGTTGTGGCGAATGGCGGAAAGGTCGACGGTGGCAACGAGGGGACGCATGGCATCGGGTCCTGCAACTGAAACGGGTGCCTATGGTAAGGCGCCCGCCGGGCAAGACCCAAGCCGGGTCATTCGTCCTCGAAGTTGTACATGCCGGCGGCAAGGTTCTCGAAGCGCGTGTATTTGCCGATGAAGGCCAGGCGCACCGTGCCGATCGGACCGTTACGCTGCTTGCCGATGATGATTTCGGCGACGCCCTTGAACTCGGTCTCCGGGTGGTACACCTCGTCGCGGTAGACGAACATGATCACGTCGGCGTCCTGCTCGATCGCCCCGGATTCGCGCAAGTCGGAGTTCACCGGGCGCTTGTTGGGTCGCTGCTCCAGGGAGCGGTTGAGCTGCGACAGGGCGATCACCGGGCAGTTGAATTCCTTCGCCAGGGCCTTCAGCGAGCGGGAGATCTCGGAAATCTCGTTGGTCCGGTTGTCGCCGCTGGAGCCGGGTATCTGCATCAGCTGCAGGTAGTCGATCATGATCAGCGCCAGGTCGCCGTGCTCGCGCACCAGGCGACGGGTCCGCGCACGCATTTCCGAGGGGCTGATGCCGGCGGTGTCGTCGATGAACAGCTTCTTGTCGTTGAGCAGGTTGATCGCCGAGGTCAGGCGCGGCCAATCCTCGTCGTCGAGCTTGCCGGAACGGACCTTGGTCTGATCGATGCGACCGAGCGACGAGAGCATACGCATCACGATCGAGTCGGAGGGCATCTCCAGGGAGTACACCAACACGGCCTTGTCGGTGCGCATCACCGCATTCTCGACCAGGTTCATGGCGAAGGTGGTCTTACCCATCGACGGACGCCCGGCGACGATGATCAGGTCGGCCGGCTGCAGGCCGCTGGTCTTCTCGTCGAGGTCGGTGAAACCGGTGGACACCCCGGTCAGCGCCTCGCTGGTGTTGAACAGGTAGTCGATGCGGTCGATGGTCTTGACCAGGATATCGCTGATCCCCACCGGCCCGCCGGTCTTCGGTCGCGCTTCGGCGATCTCGAAGATCTTCCGCTCGGCCTCGTCGAGGATCTCGTTGGCGCCGCGTCCTTCCGGGTGGAAGGCGCTGTCGGCGATCTCGTTGCTGATGCCGATCAGTTGGCGCAGGGTGGCGCGCTCGCGGATGATCTGCGCGTAGGCCTTGATGTTGGCGACCGACGGAATGTTCTTCGCCAGTTCGCCGAGATAGGCCAGGCCGCCGACCTGGGCCAGTTGTCCTTCCTTCTCCAACTGCTCGGAGAGGGTCACCACGTCGATCGGCTGGTTGGCCTCGGCCAGCTTGTAGATGGCGCGGAAGATCAGGCGATGGTCATGGCGGTAGAAATCGCCGTCGGACACCGAGTCCGACACCCGCTCCCAGGCGTTGTTGTCCAGCATCAGGCCACCCAGCACGGCCTGCTCGGCCTCGATCGAGTGCGGCGGCACCTTCAGGGCTGTGGTTTCCAGGTCGTATTGCTCGGGGCTGGTGATCTCGTTCATAGACTCGACGCAAGAAAAAGGAACAGCGGAAAAAACAACGGGCACGGTGCCGTTGCCGGTACCGTGCCCGATGTTAGCGGACTGCCGCGGACACGCATATGCCCGCCCAGCCCTACCGATCGGATCGCTTACTCAGCGACGATGATCAGCTTCAGAGTGGTTTCCACGTCGGTGTGCAGGTGCACGGCGACGTCGAACTCACCGGTGTTGCGCAGCGCGCCGTTGGGCAGGCGAACTTCGGCTTTTTCCAGCGGGTAACCGGCAGCGGAAACGGCTTCGGCGATGTCGCGGGTGCCGATCGAACCGAACAGCTTGCCTTCGTCGCCAGCGTGGGCGCCGAGGGTTACCACCAGCTCGGAGAGCTGGGCAGCACGGGCTTCGGCAGCGGCCTTCTTCTCGGCGGCAGCCTTTTCCAGCTCGGCGCGGCGGGCTTCGAACGCAGCGACGTTCTCGGCGGTGGCGACGGTGGCCTTGCCCTGCGGCAGCAGGAAGTTACGGGCGTAACCGCCCTTGATGTTCACCTTGTCGCCCAGGTTGCCCAGGTTGGCGACTTTTTCCAGCAGGATGACTTCCATTTGAGTCTTACCTCTTAACTTTTAACCTTCACCGTTCGTGGAACCCTGGCGCCGGGCCAGGCGTCCACGAAAATCAAACAGACTGTCGACAACCGCCAAAAGACAGATCAGGTTCCCCAGCAGCAATACAGCCAGGTACAGGCCCACCAGCCAACCACCCGCGAGGCGCTTCAGGGCGATCAGGCCATGCCCGAGCGCCACGCCGGCGATGATCAGCGGCACGCTGCACAACGGACCGAGCACCGCGGCCTGCACTTCCAGCGCCGGGACCACGACGGCCCCCAGCAGCAGGATCACGGCAACCGCCGGCGCCAGCCGCAAACTCCGGAATTCGCGGCCGAAGCCGCCCGGGTTGTACAGCGAAGCCTGCCAGTACCGCGCGAGCATCAGGCAGAGCAGGCAGGTCACCTGCAGCGAGGAAGCCATGACCCCGGTCAGGGTCGGCACCAGCGCCACCTGCAACTTGTCCAGCTCTTCGCCCGACAGCTGGGACTCCCCGCGAAGCTGGGTCAGGACCTTGGTGACTTCCGTCGCCAGGGCGCCGATCAGCTCGCTGGAGGTATGCCCCAGCACCAGCGCGAATACCACGCCAACTGCAACACTGCCCAGCAGCACATGGCTCCAGGACGTGCTGGCGCGCAGGATCTGCGCCAGCGTCAGGGTACCGAGCAGGACCAGAAGGATGCTCGGATCGCCCAGGTACCACCAGAACATCGCCGGTAGCACCGCCCAGGCCAGGACGCCGAAGGCGTCGCCGAATCCGCGCCGCAGCAGCACCAGGCTACCGGCGGCGGCACTCAGCCAGAACAACAGTGGAACAACCGCGGAGCCTGCCACGGCGAGCGTGGCCTGCATGCGGCCGCGCATGGTGAACTCAGCCAGTGCGCGCATGCGATCTATCCCTTACCAGCGTTCGACTGCCCGATCTCAACGGCCGTGGCTGTCGGTGTAAGGAAGCAGGGCCAGGTAGCGGGCGCGCTTGATAGCGGTCGCCAGCTGACGCTGGTACTTGGCCTTGGTGCCGGTAATACGGCTCGGAACGATCTTGCCGGTTTCGGAAACGTAGGCCTTCAGGGTGTTGAGATCCTTGTAATCGATCTCTTTCACGCCTTCGGCGGTGAAGCGGCAGAACTTACGACGACGGAAGAAACGTGCCATGTGATTGGCTCCTCAATACTGGTCCGGAATTACTCGTCAGCGTTATCGCTATCGCTGTTGTCGTCGCCATCGGCGCCTTCAGCGTTATCGTTCGGACGCTCACGACGCTCGCGACGCTCGTTGCGGCTTTCTTCAGCCTTGAGCATCTCGGACTGCTCGGTGACAGCTTCGTCGCGACGCATGACCAGGTTACGGATCACGGCATCGTTGTAACGGAAGTTGTCTTCCAGCTCAGCCAGGGCCTTGGCGCTGCACTCGACGTTCATCAGAACGTAGTGGGCCTTGTGCACGTTGTTGATGGCGTAGGCCAGCTGACGACGGCCCCAGTCTTCCAGACGGTGGATCTTGCCGCCGTCTTCTTCGATGGCCTTGGTGTAACGCTCGACCATGCCACCGACTTGTTCGCTCTGGTCCGGGTGAACCAGGAACACGATTTCGTAATGACGCATAAATGCTCCTTACGGGTTGCAGCCTGCCGCAGAACGGTCAGGCAAGGAGTGAATGTTTTCTTGGCTTGCCTGGCGGAGAGGCGAACGAACGCCTGCCCGCGCGGCAAGGGGCGACATTCTAGAGAAGGGCAACCGGCGAAGCAAGGAAGATTGGCGAATATTTGTACAGCGGATGGAATGGCGCGGGGCCGCGCCGCGGCGGCCCCGCACGCGCTCACTCCAGCGGGGTGCGCTGGCGGAGGATCTCGAACAGGCAGACGCCGGTGGCGACCGAGACGTTCAGGCTGCTGACGCTGCCGGCCATCGGCAACCTGGCGAGGAAGTCGCAGTGCTCGCGGGTCAGCCGGCGCATGCCCTTGCCTTCCGCGCCCATCACCAGCACGGTCGGCCCCTTGAGGTCGAGCTGGTAGAGGGTCTTGTCCGCCTCGCCAGCGGTGCCGACCACCCACAGGCCGCGCTGCTGGAGCTTTTCCAGGGTGCGCGCGAGGTTGGTCACCGCCACCAGCGGGATCACCTCGGCGGCCCCGCAAGCGACCTTGCGCACGGTGGCGTTGAGGGTCGCGGACTTGTCCTTGGGCACGATCACCGCCTGCACCCCCGCCGCATCGGCGGTACGCAGGCAGGCGCCGAGGTTGTGCGGATCGGTGACGCCATCCAGGGCCAGCAGCAGCGGCACGCCCTCGCTCCGCTCGAGCAGTTCCTCGAGCATGTTTTCGCCCCAGACCTGGCTGGGGCTGACTTCCGCGACCACGCCCTGGTGGACGCCTTCCGCCCACTCGTCGAGTTCGCGCCGATCGCGCTGCCCTACCGGAATACGGAACCCGGCGGCCAGCTCGGTGAGCACCTGGACCCGCGGATCATGCCGCCCCTCGGCCAGCCACAACTGCTTGACCCGCTTCGGGTGATGACGCAACAACGCTTCCACGGCATGCACGCCGTAGACCTTTTCCCACTGACTCATGACTTGGCCTTACGTTTGCGCGCCCCGGTGGCGGCCGGAGCGTTGTCGGCCTTCGGCTTGGAAGGCCCCTTGCGATGCTTGGTCGGCTTTCCCGGCTTGGCGGCAGCGGCGGGCTTGCCGCCCTTGGCCTTGCCCTTCGCGCTCTTGCCCGCAGGAACGACCTTGCCCTTCTTCCCGCCCTTGTCCTTGCCGCCGCCGACGCGCGCCTCGGCGAGCAGCGCCTGCTTCACCTCGCGACTCTTGCGCACGTCGGTGTTGCCGAGCATCTCCGCGGCCTGCGCCAGCAGCTCCGGCGCGACCGGCGGCAGCGCCTGCACCTTGCCGGCCTTGCGCCGCGGCACCACCGCGGCGTCAGGACTGGCCAGCGCCGGCTCCAGGTCGACCTCGGGCACGGATGCGCCCTTGCGCCCCTTCGGCGCCTTGCCGGCGTTCGCCGACTTGTCGCCGTTGCGCTTCTTGCGTCCGATCGGCGCGCTCAGCACGTTTCCGGCCAGCTCGAAATCGATCTTCCGCTCGTCCAGGTCGACCCGCGCCACTACCACTTCCGTGGTGTCGCCGAGACGGAAGCTGCGCCCGGTGCGCTCGCCGCTGAGGCGATGGTGCACGGCGTCGAAATGATAGTAATCGCCGGGCAGCGCGGTCACATGGACCAGGCCTTCGACGAAGATGTCGGTCAGCTCGACGAACAGACCGAAACCGGTGACCGCGGTGATTACGCCAGGGAAGGTCTCGCCGACCCGCTCGCGCATGTATTCGCACTTCAGCCAGTTGGTCACGTCGCGAGTGGCCTCGTCGGCACGCCGCTCGGTCATCGAGCACTGCTCGCCCAACTGGTCCAGGCGCAATTCGTCGTACGGATAGATGCGCGCCTTGGGCATGCTCGCCGCGCCGGCCCGCTGCACGTGCGGAGTCTCCGCCTTGGAGCGGATCACACTGCGGATCGCACGGTGCACCAGCAGGTCCGGGTAGCGCCGGATCGGCGAGGTGAAGTGGGTGTAGGCGTCGTAGTTGAGGCCGAAGTGGCCATTGTTGTCCGGGCTGTACACCGCCTGGCTGAGCGAACGCAGCATGACCGTCTGGATCAGGCGGAAGTCGGCGCGGTCGTGGATCTTCTCCAGCAACTCCTGGTAGTCGCCCGGGGTCGGCGCGGCCTTGCCGCGGCCGAGGCTCAACCCCAGCTCGCCGAGGAACTGGCGCAGGTTGTTGAGCTTCTCCTGCGGCGGGCCGTCATGCACCCGGTACAACGCCGGGATGGCGTGCTTCTGCAGGAAGCGTGCGGTCGCCACGTTGGCGCAGAGCATGCACTCTTCGATCAGGCGGTGCGCATCGTTGCGCTGGGTCGGGCGGATTTCCGAGATCTTCCGGTCGGCGCCGAAGACGATGCGGGTTTCCTGGGTCTCGAAATCGATCGCGCCGCGGACATGGCGGCCGGCCAGCAGCGCTTTATACAGCGCATACAACTGCTGCAGGTGCGGCACCACGCCGGGCAACTGCTGGCGCAGGTTCTCGGCCTCGACGCTGTCGGGATGCTCGAGCAACTGGCTGACCTTGGTGTAGGTCAGGCGCGCATGGGAGTGGATCACCGCTTCGTAGAACTGATAGCCGGTCAGCTTGCCGGCCTTGGACAGGGTCATCTCGCAGACCATGGCCAGCCGGTCGACCAGCGGATTCAGCGAGCAGAGACCATTGGACAGCACCTCCGGCAGCATCGGGATCACCCGCTCGGGGAAATACACCGAGTTGCCGCGCCTGGCCGCCTCTTCGTCCAGCGCCGAACCGACCTTCACGTAGTGCGAGACATCGGCGATCGCCACGAACAGGCGCCAGCCGCCGCCGCGCTTGGCCTCGGCGTACACCGCGTCGTCGAAGTCGCGGGCATCCTCGCCGTCGATGGTGACGAAGGGCACCTGGCGCAGGTCGACACGCTTTTCCTTGTCCTTCTCCGCCACTTCCGGCTTGAGCTTGGCCGCTTCCTTCTCCACTGCGGCCGGCCAGACGTGGGGGATATCGTAGCTGCGCAGGGCGACTTCGATCTCCATCCCCGGCGCCATGTAGTCGCCGAGCACCTCGACGATCTCGCCCTGGGCCTGGCGGTGGATGCTCGGCCATTGCTCGATGCGCACCTGGACGAACTGGTTGTGCCTGGCCTTGCCGGCCTTGCCCGGCGGGATCAGGACTTCCTGCTGGATCTTCGGGTTGTCCGCGACCACCACGCCGATGCCGCTTTCCTCGAAGTAGCGGCCGACCACGATCTCGTGGGCCCGCTCGATCACCTCGACCAACTGGCCTTCGCGGCGTCCGCGCCGGTCATGGCCGGACACCCGGGCCAGGGCGCGGTCGCCGTCGAACACCAGGCGCATCTGGGTGGGGCTGAGGAACAGGTCGTCGCTGCCATCGTCGGGGATCAGGAAGCCGAAGCCATCGCGGTGCCCGCTGATGCGGCCGCGGATCAGGTCCAGCTTGTCCACCGGCGCGTAGGCGCCACGACGCGTATAGATAAGCTGCCCGTCGCGCTCCATGGCGCGCAGGCGACGACGCAAGGCCTCTTCCGGCTCCTCGCCGGCGAGCCCGAACTCGTCGAGCAACTGGGAGCGAGTCGCCGGAGCGCCTCGCTCGGATAGGTGAGCCAGGATCAGTTCCCGGCTGGGGATGGGGTTTTCGTACTTTTCCGCTTCGCGAGCGGCCTCGGGATCGAGGTTTTGCCAATCGGCCATTAGAGGTAGGTCACCTTTTCTTCTTTAGCGTTTGCTGCCATTGCTCTATTGAAGCGCGAAAACGCTTCGTCGGTCAGCTTCGGCAGCAGAATAATTTTTATCGCATCAGGGGTTTACAAGCAGAATACGTACTCGTATAGTTCGCGCCCACAACGTTGCTGAGACGTTGTAACACGGAAACGATGAGCGATCATCGACTCCAGTGCCCAGGTGGCGGAATTGGTAGACGCACTAGGTTCAGGTCCTAGCGGTGGCAACACCGTGGAAGTTCGAGTCTTCTCCTGGGCACCATATTTCAGACAAAGCCGGGCATTAGACCGTTTTTGTTTCAGCAGTTCAGCCACTACCAGGCATTGAAACTGCGACAAGGTTTGCAACACCCAAGTCGATGAGCGATCATCGCACAATGCTGAAAAGCATGCCCAGGTGGCGGAATTGGTAGACGCACTAGGTTCAGGTCCTAGCGGTGGCAACACCGTGGAAGTTCGAGTCTTCTCCTGGGCACCATCTTCAAGACAAACAGCCGAGCATCGCTCGGCTTTTTGTTGTCCGCGATTTTTCCCTTCGAGCCACGCCACCTCCCCCCGCTCGCCGCGGCGCCGACCCCGGAAATGAAAACGGGCCGCATGCGCAGCCCGTTCCGTCATCGCCCCGCTATCCGCCTCAGGCGAATGGATGGCGCAGGATGATGGTTTCGTTGCGGTCCGGACCGGTGGAGATGATATCGATCGGCGCACCCACCAGTTCTTCCACGCGCTTGATGTAGGCGCGGGCGTTGGCCGGCAACTCTTCCAGGGTCTTCGCACCCACGGTCGACTCGCTCCAGCCGGGCATTTCCTCGTAGACCGGCTGCAGGCCGATGTAGCTGTCGGCATCGGTCGGCGCTTCCAGCACATCGCCATCGGCATTCTTGTAGCCGACGCACAGGCGCACCACGTCCAGACCATCGAGCACGTCGAGCTTGGTCAGGCACAGGCCGGAGATGCTGTTGATCTCGATGGCGCGGCGCAGGATCACGGCATCGAACCAGCCGCAGCGACGAGCGCGACCGGTGGTGGCACCGAACTCGTGGCCGCGCTTGGCCAGGTAGGCGCCGACGTCGTCGAACAGCTCGGTCGGGAACGGACCGGAGCCGACGCGAGTGGTATAGGCCTTGGTGATACCCAGTACGTAGTCCAGGTACAGCGGGCCGAAGCCGGAACCGGTGGCGGTACCGCCAGCGGTGGTGTTGGAACTGGTCACGTAGGGATAGGTGCCATGGTCGATGTCCAGCAGCGATCCCTGGGCGCCTTCGAACATGATGTCCTTGCCGTGCTTGCGCAGGTCGTGCAGGGTCGCAGCGACATCGGCCATCATCGGCTTGAGCAGCTCGGCATACTCCATCGCCTCGTCCAGAGTCTTCTGGAAGTCGATGGCCGGCTCCTTGTAGTAGTGCTGCAGGACGAAGTTATGGTAGTCCAGCAGCTCGCCCAGCTTGGCGGCGAAGCGCTCGCGGTGGAACAGGTCGCCGACGCGCAGGCCGCGACGCGCCACCTTGTCCTCGTATGCCGGGCCGATGCCACGACCGGTGGTGCCGATCTTGGCTTCGCCGCGGGCCTTCTCGCGCGCCTGGTCGAGGGCGACGTGATAGGACAGGATCAGCGGACAGGAAGGACTGATGCGCAGGCGCTCGCGCACCGGCACGCCCTTCTCTTCCAGCTTGGTGATTTCGCGCAGCAGCGCATCCGGCGCCAGCACCACGCCATTGCCGATCAGGCACTGCACGCCTTCGCGCAGGATGCCCGATGGAATCAGGTGCAGGACGGTTTTCTCGCCATCGATCACCAGGGTGTGGCCAGCGTTGTGACCACCCTGGTAGCGAACTACGGCAGCCGCCTGCTCGGTGAGCAGGTCGACGATCTTGCCCTTGCCCTCATCACCCCATTGGGTGCCCAGGACTACGACATTCTTACCCATAACACTTGTCCCCATCGTGGAAGTTCGATGCCGGCCGCGGCCGGCGGAATCTCAGGACGCCAGCGGCGCCACCTGCCAATTGCCATCGCGCAGCGCCAGCTGCCGGTCGCAGCCCGCCTCGCGCGCAGAAGCCGCATCCTGCCCGGGCAGAGCCTGGACGACACGCTGCCCGTCGCGGCGCAGTCGTTGCACCGCCTGCCAGAGCCCGGCCCCTTCGGCCGGCGCCCAGATACCCGATACAGCCTGGTCCAACCGGGCCTGGCCGAGAGTGACCAGGCTTTTCAGATCGGTGGAGAAACCGGTGGCCGGGCGGGCGCGCCCGAAATCGGCACCGATATCATCATAGCGACCGCCCTGGGCGATGGACTGGCCAACGCCGGGCACGAAGGCCGCAAACACCACGCCGGTGTGATAGTGATAGCCACGCAGCTCGCCGAGGTCGAAATACAGCGGCAAGCCGGGGAAACGTCCAGCCAGCGAATCGGCGATCTCGATCAGCTCGTTCAGCGCCACCTGGACATCGGCCGGCGCCGCCGCCAGACGGGCACGGCCCTGCTCCAGCGCATCGCGGCCGCCGCATAGCTCGGCCAGCGCACGCAACATGCCGCGCAGCTCGGCAGGCAGGTCTGCAGTCAGCGCCTCGACCTCGTCCACCGCCTTGCGCTGCAAGGCATCGAACAACTGCTGCTCGACTTCGCCGGACAGCCCTGCCGCGCGCGCCAGGCCGCGGTAGATACCGACATGGCCGAGGTCCATGTGCACGTCCGGCACTTCCGCCATCTCGAGCATTTCCAGCATCAGGCTGATCACCTCGACATCGCTGGCAGGGCTCGGATCGCCGTACAGCTCGGCGCCCAGCTGGATCGGACTACGCGAAGTGGACAGCGCGCGCGGCTGCGCATGCAGCACACTGCCGGCATAGCACAGGCGGCTCGGTCCCTCGCGGCGCAGGCTGTGCGCATCCATCCGCGCCACTTGCGGCGTAATGTCGGCACGGAAACCCATGAGCCGGCCGGACGCCGGGTCGGTCACCTTGAAGGTGCGCAGGTCAAGATCCTGTCCCGCACCGGTGAGCAGCGACTCCAGGTATTCGATATGCGGGGTCACGACGAACTCGTAACCCCAGCGGTGGAACAGATCCAGCACCTGACGGCGGGCTGCTTCGATGCGCGCCGCCTCCGGGGGCAGCACCTCTTCGATCCCATCTGGCAGCAGCCAGCGGTCTACCGTTGCCATTTCGCCTCTCCCCTTTCAGCCGGGCGGCACATCATCAGTGAATCCAGTAAAGAAGCAGGGTGCCGAGCAGCATGCTGCCCAGCCCCACGAGACGCAGGTGACGGTCGCTCAGCCGGCCGATGCCGGTGACCGCCTCGCGCCATTGTCGCGGACACAGGAACGGCAGGATGCCTTCCAGCACCAGCACGAGACAAAAAGCGATGCCGAATTCCTGCCACATGATTCTCGCGGACGCAAAAAAGCCGGGATTTCCCGGCTGGCTCATCATAACACGATTTCTCCGGCGGGCGCTGCCGCCCGCCGGAGAACCGAGTATTACTTGTTGGCCTTGTTCAGATAGCGGAAGAACTCGCTGCTCGGATCGAGCACCAGTACGTCGCGCTTCTCGGCGAAGCTTTCGCGATACGCCTTCAGGCTACGGTAGAAGGAATAGAACTCCGGATCCTGGTTATAGGCCTTGGCGTAGATCGCGGCAGCCTTGGAGTCGCCGTCACCGCGGGTCTCTTCCGACTCGCGGTAGGCTTCGGCAACGATTACCCGGCGCTGGCGATCGGCGTCGGCACGAATGCCTTCGGCCAGTTCGCGACCCTTGGCGCGGTGCTCGCGGGCCTCGCGCTCACGCTCGGTGCTCATCCGCTCGAAGACGCTGCGGTTGACTTCCTTCGGCAGGTCGATGGCCTTGACCCGCACGTCGATCACCTCGATACCCAGCTCCTTCTGCGCCATGCGGTTCAGCGAAGCGGTGATGTCGCCCATCAGCGCGTCGCGCTCGCCCGATACCACTTCATGCAGGGTACGCTTGCCGAACTGGTCGCGCAGACCCGCTTCGAGACGCCGCGACAGGCGTTCGTCGGCGATCTGCTTGAGGCCCGAGGTAGCGGTATAGAAGCGCTCGGCATCCGCCACCCGCCACTTGGCATAGGCATCTACCATCACCGCTTTCTTTTCCAGGGTCAGGAAGCGCTGGGTCGGGGCATCCAGGGTCAGCAGGCGAGCGTCGAACTTGCGCACTTGGTTGACGTACGGGATCTTGAAGTGCAGGCCCGGCTTGACGTCGGACTCGACCACCCGGCCGAAGCGCAACATGACCGCGCGCTCGGTCTGCTGGACTACGTAGACGCTGTTCCACAGGACGATGGCGGCGACGACACCGACGATCAGAGCGATCAAAGACTTGTTGCCCATCAGCGGCTCTCCCTCGTACGCGCGTCTTGCTGGCGCAGGTCGTTGACGATCCGCGACCCCAGGTCGGAAGCGCTGGCGCTGCCACCACCGGCGGAAGCACCGGCACCCGTAGCGGGGGCGGCGTTACGACCATCGATCATCTTGTCCAACGGCAGGTAGAGCAGGTTGTTCTGCCCCTGCTGACCGGTCACCAGCACCTTGCTGGTCTGGCTGAAGACTTCCTGCATGGTGTCCAGGTACAGACGCTCGCGCGTCACTTCCGGAGCCTTGCGATATTCCACCAGCAGCTTGGAGAAGCGATCCGCCTCACCCTGGGCGCGCGAAATCACCTCGTCGCGGTAACCGTTGGCTTCTTCGATGATGCGCTGGGCCTGGCCACGCGCCTCCGGCACCACGCCGTTGGCATAGGCTTCGGCCTGGTTCTTCTCGCGCTGCTCGTCCTCGCGGGCCCGGATCACGTCGTCGAACGCTTCCTGCACCTCACGCGGGGCCTGGGCGCTCTGGATGTTCACCTGGGTCACGGTGATACCGGTCCTGTAGGTATCCAGGAAGCGTTGCAGGCGCTCGCGCACCTCGGTCGCCATCTGCTCGCGGCCTTCGGTGAGGATCCGGTCCATGGTGGTGGAGCCGGCGACATGCCGCAGCGCGCTCTCGGTCGCCTGCTGCAGGCTGACCTCGGGCTGGTCGACGTTGAGCACGAAGTCCTGCAGGTTGCTGATCTTGTACTGCACGGTCAGCGGCACTTCGACGATGTTCTCGTCCTCGGTGAGCATCTGCCCCTGCTTGCTGTACGCACGCTCGCGGGTGACGTTCTCCTGGAAGCGCTTGTCGATCGGCGGGAAGTAGAAGTTCAGGCCGGGACCGACCGTCTCGTAATACTTGCCGAAGCGCAGGATGACCGCCTGCTCCTGCTCGTCCACCACATAGATGGCGTTGTACAGCCAGAGCACGGCGAGGATCGCCAGGCCGATACCGAACAGGCCCAGGCCACCGCCCTTGCCGCCGGAACCGGAGCCGGAACCGTTGCCACTGCGTTTTTTTCCACCGAACAGCCCGTTCAGGCTGTCCTGAAGCTTGCGGAAAGCCTCATCCAGGTCGGGCGGCCCCTTGCGGTCACCACCGCCACCACCACCGCGGCGGCCTCCCCACGGGTCTCGATCGTTGTTGTTCGAGTTGTCACCCGGCTCGTTCCAAGCCATAGCGCTCTCCATCTAGTAACGCGAAACGCGCCTGCGGCGCGGCCACCCATGCTACCGAATGCCCTGCCCGCTGCCAAAAGCAGCGATACGGGCTTTATTGCAAAGTGTGTTGCGCAACGAACTCCGCCGGCTGCCAGCCAGCGCGGCTCGCCAGGCGGTTCAACTCGGCCCGCGGCAGGCGCACCTGCAGCAGGGTACAACCTTCCTCATCGTGCGCCTCGGACTGCACCGCGCCCAGTTCGAACAACTGGGCGCGCAGGCGCCCGAGCCGCTGGGGCAGGCGCAAGGTCCCGACGAAGAGGTCCTCGCCGAGCAGCTCGGCGATGGCCTGGCGCAACAGGTCGAGGCCTTCGCCGGTCTGCGCCGACAGCCAGACGCGCACCGGCTTGCCGGAGTCGTCGCGCTGGATGTGCGGCTCGACCGAGGGTAGCAGGTCGACCTTGTTATAGACCTCGAGCATCGGCAATTCGTTGGCGCCGATCTCGCCGAGCACCGCCAGCACCTGCTCGACCTGCGCATCCCGTTCGGGCTCGTAGGCGTCGATCACGTGCAGCAGGAGGTCGGCGTTGCTCGACTCTTCCAGCGTAGCGCGGAAGGCCTCCACCAGCTTGTGCGGCAGGTGACGGATGAAGCCCACCGTGTCGGCCAGCACCACCGGCCCGAGATCGTCCAGTTGCAGGCGACGCAGGGTGGGGTCGAGGGTGGCGAACAACTGGTTGGCGGCATACACCTCGGAGGCGGTGAGCGCATTGAACAGGGTCGATTTGCCGGCGTTGGTATAGCCGACCAGGGAGACCGCCGGGATATCCGCGCGCTTGCGCCCGCGTCGAGCCTGCTCGCGCTGGCTGCGGACCTTCTCCAGGCGCTGCTTGATCTGGCGGATGCGCACGCGCAGCAGGCGTCGGTCGGTTTCCAGCTGGGTCTCGCCCGGACCGCGCAGGCCGATACCGCCTTTCTGCCGTTCGAGGTGGGTCCAGCCGCGTACCAGCCGCGTGCTCATGTGCTCCAGTTGCGCCAGCTCCACCTGCAACTTGCCTTCGTGGGTACGTGCGCGCTGGGCGAAGATGTCGAGGATCAGCCCGGTCCGGTCGAGTACGCGGCACTCGAACGCTCGCTCGAGGTTGCGCTCCTGGCTGGGCGTCAAGGTGTGGTTGAAAATCACCAGCTCGACGTTTTCGGCCTTGACCAGGTCGTGCAACTCCTCGACCTTGCCACTGCCGATAAGATATTTGGCGCTCGGCTGGTGGCGGGAGACGCTGACGAATGCCACCGTTTCCGCGCCGGCCGAACGCACCAGCTCCTGGAACTCCTGCGGGTCTTCACGCGCCTCGGGGTTCTGCCCTTCCAGATGCACCAGAACAGCCTGTTCCCCACCACCTGGGCGCTCAAAGAACAAAGCGGACTCCCGTCAAGCGTTGCCCGGCTCGGCCGGCTGGTCACCGCTCGGCAGACGCACCGGACGGCTCGGTACCACGGTGGAGATCGCGTGCTTGTATACCATCTGGCTGACGGTGTTCTTCAGCAGGATGACAAACTGGTCGAAGGACTCGATCTGGCCTTGCAGCTTGATGCCGTTGACCAGATAGATGGAAACCGGGACGCGTTCTTTCCGCAGGGTATTGAGGTAAGGGTCTTGTAGCGAATGCCCTTTTGACATGTGCCGCACTCCTTTAAGGATCGTAGTTTGAAGTAGTCGAATAGGGTGACTTGGCGCCGTCCAAACTCCGGTCTCGCTCCGGAAACAGACGGACAAATTAAGGTCTCAGGCCAATATGGAGACCGTTTTCAGGTATTTCAAGGCACGCGGCAGATTGTCACCTGCTAGGCTGTCCATCCAGTGTAGATGGCTCCAGCTTCGCAGCCAGGTGAACTGGCGCTTGGCCAACTGGCGGGTAGCGATGATGCCGCGTTCGGTCATTTCAGCGTAGGACAGCTTGCCATCCAGGTAATCCCACACCTGACGGTAACCCACGGCTCTAATAGACGGTAATCCTGCATGCAAGTCACTTCTGGCATGCAGTGCTTCGACCTCGGCGATGAAACCCTGTTCCAGCATCTGGCGAAAACGCTGCGCAATCCGCGCGTGCAACACCTGGCGCTGCTCGGGAGCAATCGCCAGCTGAGCGACAGTATACGGCAATTGATTCCTGCCTGACGCGTCAAAATCCGCCTTTTCAGCGCTTTGCCGGCGACGCAGGTCGCTCATCGACACCCCGCCGAGGCGATACACCTCGAGCGCCCGCATCAGTCGCTGCGGGTCGTTGGGGTGGATGCGCGCAGCCGACTCCGGGTCGACCTCGGCGAGTTGCCGGTGCAGCGCCTCCCAACCTTCGGCCAGGGCCTCGGCCTCGATCGCCGCGCGCACCTCGGGATCGGCGCCGGGCATGTCGGCCAGGCCCTCGAGCAACGCCTTGTAATAGAGCATGGTGCCCCCCACCAGCAGGGGAATCCTGCCGCGCGCGGTGGCCTCGGCCATCGCCGCCAGGGCGTCGGCGCGAAATTCCGCGGCCGAATAGCTCTCCGCCGGGTCGCGGATATCGATCAGGCGGTGCGGATAGCGCGCCAGCAGCTCCCGGGAAGGCTTGGCCGTACCGATATCCATGCCGCGGTAGATCAGCGCCGAGTCGACGCTGATCAGCTCGCAGGGCAGCACATCGGCCAGCGCCATCGCCAGGTCGGTCTTGCCGGCGGCGGTCGGCCCCATGAGAAAGATGGCGGGAGGCAGGGAAGACATCGGAAAGCTCTTGGACAAAGCGCATAGCTTCGGGCTTTGCGCCCGAAGCTGCAAGGCTCAGCGTCCGCGCAGGAAGAGCTTGTCCAGCTCGTCCAGGCCCAACTGGGTCCAGGTCGGACGCCCATGGTTGCACTGGCCGCTGCGTTCGGTGATTTCCATGTCGCGCAACAGGGCGTTCATTTCCGGCAGGGTCAGGCGCCGGTTGGCGCGCACCGCGCCATGGCAGGCCATGGTGCCGAGCAACTCGTTCAGGTGTGCCTGGATACGGTCGCTGGTGCCGTACTCCAGCAGGTCGGCGATGACATCGCGCACCAACTGGGTCGCCTCCGCCTGCTTGAGCAGCGCAGGGATCTGCCGGATCGCCAGGCTTTCCGGCCCCAGGCGCTGCAGCTCGAAGCCCAGGCGCTGGAACCAGCTGGAATGCTCTTCCGCGCAATCCGCCTCGCGCTCGCTGACCGCGATCGACTCCGGCACCAGCAACGGCTGCCCACGCAAGCCTTCGCTGGCCATCGCCACCTTGAGGCGCTCGTAGGTGATCCGTTCGTGGGCCGCGTGCATGTCCACCAGCACCAGGCCGTGGGCGTTCTCGGCGAGGATGTAGATGCCCTTGAGCTGCGCCAGGGCGTAACCCAGCGGCGGGATGTCCTGGGCGCTCTCGGGCAACGCGGCTGGCGCCTCGCCCGCGGGTAACGGCGCGAAGTAGGCCTTGTAGGCGCCACCGGCCTCGGCCAGAGAAGGCGGCGCCTCCGGCCGGGTGTAGGCGGAATAGCCGGAGGAGCCGCCGGAGGCCGACGAGCCGCCACTCCAGCCCACCCGTGCCGCCGGACTCTCCAGCACGCTCTCAGCCAGGCGCATCTCGCCCTGCGGGCCGAACTCGCCGGCGGCAGCGCCGGTCGGTCGCGGCTCGGTCAGGCTGGTCGCCCCGGGCGGCGCGAGCTGGTCGTCGGGACGGACCTCGCCCAGCGCACGATGCAAGGTGCCATAGAGGAAGTCATGGACCATCCGGCTGTCACGGAAGCGAACTTCGTGCTTGGTCGGGTGCACGTTGACGTCCACCACCGCCGGATCGACTTCGAAGAACAGCACGAAGGTCGGATGCCGGCCGTTGTACAGCACGTCGCGATAAGCCTGGCGCACCGCGTGGGCGACCAGCTTGTCGCGCACCATGCGCCCGTTCACATAGAAGTACTGCAGGTCCGGCTGGCTGCGGGAGAAGGTCGGCAAGCCGACCCAGCCCCACAGGTGCAGGCCGTTGCGCTCGACCTCGATCGGCAGCGCCTGCTCGAGGAATGCCTGGCCGCACACCGCGCCGACCCGGCGCGCGCGGGCCAGCTCGTCTCGCGCCTCGTGCAGGGCGAAGATGGTCTTGCCGTTGTGGCGCAGGTGGAAAGCCACGTCGAAACGGGCCAGCGCCAGGCGCTTGATGACTTCCTGCAGATGGTCGAACTCGGTCTTCTCGGCGCGCAGGAACTTGCGCCGCGCCGGGGTGTTGAAGAACAGGTCGCGAACCTCGACGCTGGTCCCCACCGGGTGCGCCGCCGGCTGTACCCGCGGCTGCATGTCGCGGCCCTCGGTTTCCACCTGCCAGGCTTCGCCAGCGTCGGCGGTGCGCGAGGTCATGGTCAGGCGCGCTACCGAGCTGATCGAGGCCAGCGCCTCGCCACGGAAGCCGAGGCTCATCACCCGCTCCAGGTCTTCCAGCTCGCGGATCTTGCTGGTGGCGTGGCGAGCCAGGGCCAGCGGCAGGTCGTCGGCGGGGATGCCGCGACCGTCGTCGCGCACTCGCAGCAACTTGATGCCGCCCTGCTCGACCTCCACGTCGATGCGCCGGGAACCGGCGTCAAGGCTGTTTTCCAGGAGTTCCTTGGCCACCGAGGCGGGACGCTCGACCACCTCACCGGCGGCGATCTGGTTCGCCAGCCGCGGACTCAGCAGCTGGATACGCGGTGCTTCACTCATCACTGGGCCGCCAGGGCGGTGCTCGGGATGGACAGGGCCTGGCCGACTTTCAGGTTGTCGCTGGACAGGCTGTTGCTGCTGCGCAGCGCGGCCATGCTCACTTCATAGCGCTGGGCGATCATCGCCAGGGTCTCTCCGGGCCGCACCACGTGCTCGCGCGGCCCCATGGAGAGCTTGCCCTGGGCGCGCAAAGAGGCGATGTAGGTGCCGGGCGGCGGGCTCTGCTGGAAATACTGGCGGATGCCGCTGGTGATCGAACGCGCCAAGGCCTGCTGATGGCTGGCGCTGGCCAGCTTGCGCGACTCGTTGACGTTCGAGATGAAGCCGGTTTCCACCAGGATCGACGGGATGTCCGGCGACTTCAGCACCATGAACCCGGCCTGCTCGACACGACGCTTGTGCAGCGAAGTGATGCGGCCGACATTGGTCAGCACCTTGTGGCCGACGTCCAGGCTCGACGAGAGGGTGGCGGTCATCGACAGGTCGAGCAGCACGCCGGCGAGCATCTGGTCCTTGTCGCCGAGGCTGACGCTGCCATCGCCGCCGATCAGGTCGGAACGGTTCTCGCTGTCGGCCAGCCAGCGCGCGGTTTCCGAAGTGGCGCCGCGGTCGGACAGGGCGAACACCGAGGCACCGAAGGCGCTGCGGCTCGGCGCGGCGTCGGCATGGATCGAGACGAACAGGTCGGCGCCCTTCTTGCGGGCGATCTCGGTGCGCTTGCGCAGTGGGATGAAGTAGTCGCCGGTACGGGTCAGCTCGGCCCGGTAACCGCGCACCTGGTTGATCTGGCGTTGCAGCTCGCGAGCGATCGACAGGGTGATGTTCTTCTCGTGCAACCCGCCCGGGCCAAGGGCGCCAGGGTCTTCACCGCCGTGGCCGGCGTCGATGGCGATGACGATATCGCGGGTACCGCCCTTGGTCGGCAACGGCAGCTTGGCCACCGGCTGGGTCGGCGTCACCGGAGTGACCGGCACGCTCGGGGTCGGCGTCGCGGGTACGTCCGGGGTCAGGTCGGCGCCCTGGTCGTAGAGATCGACCACCAGGCGGTTGCCGTATTGCTGGTTGGGCGGCAGGACGAAGCTTTTCGGGGTGACCTGCGCCGACAGGTCGAGGACCATGCGCAGGTCGTTGGGCGTGCGCTGGGCGGAGCGCACCGCGGTGATCGGGGTGTTGCCGAGCTTGAGACCGTTGAGCTGGGTCGCCAGCTGGGCGCCGCTGACGTCGATGACGATACGGTTGGGTGCGGCCAGGGTGAACAGGCTGTGCTGCACCGGACCGGAGAGATCGAAGACCAGACGGGTGTTGTCCGGAGCGCGCCAGATCCGCACGCTCTTGATTTGCGCGGCGGCCAGAACCTCGCCGACCTGGCAGGCCAGCAGAATCATCACCCCAGTCAACAACGTCCGCAGACGCAAGCCCCAACCCATCGTTTTTCTCATGCTCCCATGGTCAGGGTGGCACACCAGGCTTCGCCCCGCGCACCGTGCGGTACCAGGCGCAGTGTCCGTCCACCCGCTTGGGCAGTAATGGTAATGTCCAGATCGGCGGTTGGCAAAACGCCCGCACCGCGCTCGGGCCACTCGATCAGACAGAGTGCGCTGCCGTCGAAATAGTCGCGGATGCCGAAGAACTCCAATTCCTCCGCATCGGCGAGCCGGTACAGGTCGAAATGGTAGGCGCGCAGCTCGCCGATTTCGTAAGGCTCGACCAGGGTAAAGGTCGGGCTTTTCACCGAGCCGGCATGGCCGAGGCCGCGCAGGATGCCGCGCGAGAGGGTGGTCTTGCCGGCGCCGAGGTCGCCATGCAGGTAGATCACCCCCTGCCCCCCGCTGACCCGGGCGATGCGCCCGCCCAGTTCGAGCATCGCGTCTTCCCCTTCGGCGGACAGGATCACTTCAGACACGGACTGCACTCCTCGAGCAACTGACGAACGGTAGGTATGAGATCGGTCGCCGCCAGCCCGCGACCCTGGGCGCCGAGCCGCTCACCGGCGGCGGCATGCAGCCAGACCGCCAGGCAGGCCGCCTCGAACGCCTCCACGCGCTGGGCCAGCAAGGCACCGGTGATGCCCGACAGCACGTCACCCAGGCCGGCGCCGGCCATCGCCGGATGCCCCTGGGAACAGACGGCGAGTCGTCCGTCGGGCGCGGCGACCAGGCTGCCGGCGCCCTTCAGCACCACCACCGCCTGGTAGCGACGCGCCAGTTCCAGCGCCGCCGCCGGACGATCCGCCTGCACCTCGGCGGTCGAGCGACCCAACAGGCGCGCGGCCTCGCCGGGATGCGGCGTCAGAATCCATGTCTGCGGCCCTGCTCCGACCGGTTCCAGGGCCAGCAGGTTCAACGCGTCGGCATCCCAGACCTGCGGCAACGGTCGCGACCGGACAGCGCTCAGCAGGCTGCGACCCCAGGCGCGCTGGCCAAGCCCGGGACCGAGCACCAGCACGCTGGCGCGTTCGGCAAGGGCCAGCAGTTGGTTCGCCGACGCCACGCCATGGGCCATGACCTCGGGACAACGGCTCAGCAACGCCGGCACATGTTCGACGCGGGTCGCCGCCGAGACCAGCCCGGCGCCGCAGCGCAGGGCGCTTTCCGCGGCCAGTAGCACGGCCCCGCCCATGCCGGTGTCGCCGCCGACCACCAGCAGGTGGCCGAACAGCCCCTTGTGTGCGGTCCGCGGCCGCGCTGCCAGCCTCGGCAGGGCATTTCGCGCCAGGCGGCGAGCCCGGGGCTGGAGCGCTTGCAGCACGACGGCGTCGCTACCGAGTTCGTCGAACACCAGCTCGCCGACCCGTGCCGGCGCCTCGCCAGTGAACAGCCCGATCTTCAGGCCGATGAAAGTCACTGTCAGATCCGCCCTGATCGCTTCCCCCAATACCGCGCCGGTGTCGGCGCTCAAGCCGGAAGGAATATCCACCGCCAGCACCGGCAGGTCGGCGGCGTTGGCCAGGCGGATGGCCTGCGCAAAGGGCTCGCGCACGGCACCTGCCAGGCCGGTGCCGAGCAATGCATCCACTACTACGCCCTCGAGCACGGCGCACTCGCTCCAGGGCTCCACCACGACCCCGGTCGCCAGCGCGGCGGCATGCGCCTGCGCCGCGTCGCCGGCAAGCCGCTGCGGCGCCGCGACCGCCAGCACCCGCACTCGCCAACCCGCACGTTGCGCCAGCGCCGCGATCAGGTAGCCGTCGCCGGCATTGTTGCCGTGCCCGGCGAGCACCGTCAGCGCCGCGGCCTCCGGCCAACGGCGGCGCAAGGCACGCCAGGCGGCGTGGGCGGCGCGCTGCATGAGTTCGAAGCCCGGCGTGCCGGCAGCGATCAGGCGCGCATCCAGGTCGCGCACCTGGGCGGCGGAATAGAGGGCGAGTGGCAGGTCGTCGTGCTGGAAGGTCATGGTCATCGGATCGATTCGGCGTCAGGCGCGCAGTCTGGCAGAATTATACCTATCCCATTTCGCTTTCCCTCGTCTTCGTTGCCTCCCATGACTCCCCAACCTCTGGCCGACAACCTTTCCCCGCCGGACCCCGCCCGCCTCGCCCAGTCCATCAAGGACTGGGGCCGCGAGCTGGGGTTCCAGCAGGTCGGTATCAGCGACGTCGAGCTGGGCGAGCACGAAGCGCACCTGCAGCGCTGGCTGGAGGCCGGCTACCACGGCGAGATGGACTACATGGCGGCGCACGGCAGCAAGCGCTCGCGACCTGCCGAGCTGGTTCCCGGCACGCTGCGGGTGATATCCCTGCGCATGGATTACCTGCCCGGCGACACGCGCATGGCGCAGGTCCTCGCGACACCGGAAAAAGCCTACGTCTCGCGCTACGCCCTCGGCCGCGACTACCACAAGCTGATCCGCAAGCGTCTGCAACAACTGGCCGAGCGCATCCAGGCCGAAGTCGGCCCGTTCGGTTTCCGCGCCTTCGTCGACAGCGCGCCGGTGCTGGAAAAGGCCATCGCCGAACAGGCCGGCCTCGGCTGGATCGGCAAGAACACGCTGGTGCTCAACCGCAAGGCCGGCAGCTACTTCTTCCTCGGCGAGCTGTTCGTCGACATGCCGCTACCCGTCGACCCGGCGATGGACAGCGAGCATTGCGGACGCTGCTCGGCCTGCCTGGACATCTGCCCGACCGCGGCCTTCGTCGGCCCCTACCGACTGGACGCGCGACGCTGCATCTCCTACCTGACCATCGAGTACAAGGGCGCGATTCCGCTGGAGCTGCGGCCACTGATCGGCAACCGGGTATTCGGCTGCGACGACTGCCAGATCGTCTGCCCATGGAATCGCTTCGCCCGCCCCACCGGGCAGGGCGACTTTCAGCCGCGCCACAGCCTGGACAACGCCGAACTCGCCGAACTGTTCCTCTGGAGCGAGGAGGAGTTCCTCGGCCGCACCGAGGGTTCGCCGCTGCGCCGCGCCGGCTACGAACGTTGGTTGCGCAACCTGGCGGTGGGGCTGGGCAACGCGCCCTCGACCATCCCGGTGCTGGAGGCGCTGAAGGCGCGCCGCGGGTTCCCTTCGGAGCTGGTCCGCGAGCACGTGGAATGGGCCCTGCGGCGCCACGGGGAAACCTAGCCCAGCCGGCGCCTGCCGCCCGGCCCGGACGGATCAGAGCTTGATGAAGTGGTCGCGATAGTGGCGCAGCTCGGCGATCGACTCGCGGATATCGTCCAGCGCCAGGTGGGTGTTGCCCTTCTTGAAGCTCTCGCGGACCTGCGGCGCCCAGCGCGCAGCCAGCTCCTTGAGGGTGGAGACGTCGAGGTTGCGGTAGTGGAAGTAGCCTTCCAGCCTGGGCATGTGCCTATAGAGGAAGCGGCGGTCCTGGCAGATGCTGTTGCCGCAGATCGGCGAGCTGCGCTTGGGCACCCACTGCTCGAGGAAGGCCAGGGTCTGCGCCTCGGCCTCGGCCATGCTCACGGTACTTTCCCGAACCCTCTGGGTCAGGCCGGACTGGCCGTGCTGGCGGGTATTCCACTCGTCCATGCCGGCGAGGATTTCCTCTGGCTGGTGGATGGCGATCACCGGTCCTTCGGCCAGGGTGTTGAGGTCACTGTCGGTGACGATGGTGGCCATCTCGATGATGACGTCCCGGTCCGGATCGAGGCCGGTCATCTCCAGGTCGATCCAGATAAGGTTCTGCGGGTTCTGCATGGGGAGTCGCTCCAGTCGCTATGCCGTGCATTCTAGCGTGGAACGCCGCCGCGCGAATGATGGCCGCGCGCCCATGTTAAACTCGCCGCCGATTTTTCATGCGGACGCATCATGGCCAAACGCCACTTGACCCGCCGGCAGAGCTGGCGCATCGAAAAGATCCAGGAAGAACGCGCGGCCCGAGCGGCCCGTCGCGAGTCGCGTGCCGTGGAAGAGCTGGAGGGCGGCGACCTGGGACCGGAGCAGACCGGCCAGGTGATCGCTCATTTCGGGGTTCAGGTAGAGGTCGAGTCCGCCGACGGCCAGGTTTCCCGCTGTCACCTGCGCGCCAACCTGCCGGCACTGGTGACCGGCGACCAGGTGGTCTGGCGTGCCGGCAACCAGGGCATCGGCGTGATCGTCGCGCAATTGCCACGTCGCTCCGAGCTGTGCCGCCCGGACATGCGCGGGCTGCTCAAGCCGGTAGCGGCCAACGTCGACCGCATCGTCATCGTCTTCGCCCCGCGTCCCGAACCGCACGCCAACCTGATCGACCGCTACCTGATCGCCGCCGAACATGCCGGCATCCAGCCGTTGCTGCTGCTGAACAAGGCCGACCTGGTCGACGAGAGCAATGCCGAAGGCATCGATGCGCTGCTGAATGTCTACCGCACCCTGGGTTACCCGCTGATCGAGGTGTCGGCCTTCAATGGCCTGGCGATGGACGAACTGCGCGGCGCGCTGGACGGTCACGTGAGCGTCTTCGTCGGGCAGTCCGGGGTGGGCAAGTCGTCGCTGGTGAATGCCTTGTTGCCAGGTGTCGACACCCGTGTCGGCGACCTCTCCACGGTGACCGGCAAGGGCACCCATACCACCACCACCGCGCGACTGTTCCATTTTCCCGGCGGCGGCGACCTGATCGACTCGCCCGGCATCCGTGAGTTCGGCCTGGGGCACGTGTCGCGAGACGACGTCGAGGCCGGTTTCATCGAGTTCCGCGACCTGCTCGGGCATTGCCGCTTCCGCGACTGCAAGCACGACCGCGAACCAGGTTGCGCCCTGCTCCAGGCCCTGGAGGACGGGCGCATCATGCCGCAACGCATGGCCAGCTACCGGCACATTCTGGCAAGCATGCCGGAAACGGACTACTGAACCTCAGTCGCCCTTGATCTGCTCCAGCTTCAGGCTGCCGCCGTCGTCGAACAGGTTGAGCTTCTTCTGCACCTCGTCCGCCGGTAGCGAAGGTTGCGCGCCCGCCGCCGGTGCCTCGGCAGCCGGCTTCGGCTGCTCGCCCGGGGCAGCCGCGGGGGCGCTGGCTTCGGGAGCGCCGGTCTCGCCTTCGATGGCCTTCTGCGCCTTGCGGGTCAGGACCACGATGTCGATCCGCCGGTTCACCGGGTTCAGCGGGTCCTTGTCGTCGAACAGGCGTGCCGAGGCATAGCCGACAACCTGGGCGATCTGCCCTTCCGGATAGCCGCCGGCGACCAGTGCACGGCGCGCGGCGTTGGCGCGATTGGCCGATAGCTCCCAGTTGCCGAAGTCACCGTTGCCGGCATAGGGCTTGGCGTCGGTGTGGCCGCTGATGCTGATCTTGTTCGGCACCTGGCGGATGGTCTCGGCCATGGCCAGCAGGATGTCCTCGAAATACGGCTGCAGGCGCGCGCTGCCGAGGTCGAACATCGGCCGGTTGGCGGCGTCGACGATCTGGATGCGCAGGCCGTCGCGGGTGATCTCGAAGTGGATCTGGTCCTTGAAGTCCTTGAGCATCGGATTTTCGTCGACCTTGTTCTGCAACTCCTGCAGCAGCAGCGCCAGGCGCTCTCGCTCAACCTGCTCGGCGAGGTTCTCGGCCTGGTCGGCGTTGACCTGGTGGTCCTGCTCGGGGCTGATCCGGCTTTCGTTGGAGTCCGGCTGGGCCTGGACCTGCGGATTGAGGGTCTTGTCCGGCGCCGGCGTCGGCGTGCCGCCGAGGTCGATGACGTAGGGGCTGGCGCTTTCGCTGAAACCGATGGGGTCCTGGAAGTATCCGGAAATCGCCTTCTTCTGCTCCGGGGTGGCCGAAGACAGCAGCCAGAGCACCAGGAAGAACGCCATCATCGCCGTGGCGAAGTCGGCGAAGGCGATCTTCCACGAGCCGCCGTGGTGGCCGGCGGCATAGCGCTTGACGCGCTTGACGATGATCGGCTGGTTATTGTCCATCTATCGACAGTGCCTCCACTCAGCGGCCACGCACGGCCTGCTCGAGCTCGGCGAAGGTCGGCCGATGGGCGGGCAGCAGCACCTTGCGGCCGAACTCGACGGCCAGCGAAGGCGGCATGCCGGAAGCGGAAGCGACCAGGCAGGCCTTGATCGCTTCGAACATGTTCAACTCTTCCTTGGCATCGTGCTCCAGCGCGACGGCCAGCGGGCCGACGAAGCCGTAGGCGGCGAGAATCCCGAGGAAGGTACCCACCAGGGCGGCGGCGACGTGGTGGCCGATCTCCGCCTGGCTGCCTTCGCCAAGCAACGCCATGGTGATGACGATGCCGAGTACCGCGGCGACGATACCGAAGCCCGGCAGGGCGTCGGCGACCTTGGTCACCGCGTGGGACGGATGCTCCAGGTCCTCCTTGAGACTGGACAGCTCCATGTCGAACAGGCCTTCCAGCTCGTGCGGCGCCATGTTGCCGGAGGACATGATGCGCAGGTAGTCGCAGACATAGGCGGTCATCCGTTCGTCCTTCAGCACGCCGGGGTACTTGCTGAAGATGGGACTGGCCGCGGGGTCCTCGATGTCCGCCTCGATCGCCATCATCCCTTCGCGCCGGCTCTTGTTGAGGATCTCGTAGAGCATGCCCAGCACCTCGAGGTAGTAGGTCTGGGTAAAGCGGTTGCTGAACATCTTCGGCGCTTTCTTCAGCACCACCATGAACGTGCTGCCCGGGTTGGCCTGGAGGAACGCCCCCAGTGCCGCACCGCCGATGATCAGGACCTCGAAGGGCTGGATGATGGCGCCGATCTTGCCGCCGGAGAGCAGGAAGCCCCCGAGGACACTGGCGAAAACGACGATGATGCCGATGATTTTTGACATGAGGACCGGACGTGCGAAATGAACAGGATAAGGAGGGGGACTGCTAGGCTCCCTCTTGTTATCGGTTGCTAGCCGCAAGACTATAGTCCGAATACTCGAAAAGCCAGTTCGCCGCCTCGCCGACACCGAGCCCGACACCCATGACAGACCGCCTCGCCGCCTGGCTCGAAGAGCTCGACCGGCAACCCCTGCCGATCCCCGCCAGCCACTATGCCGGCCTGCACGCCGCGCTGAGCGACAGCCGCCGCTCGCTGCGCGAGATCGCCGACCAGTTGCAGGGCAGCCCGACGCTGGCGTTGTCCATCCTGCGCGAGGCCAATCGCGCCGAGAGCGCCCGCGACAACCCCGCGGAAAGCCTGGAGGTGGCCCTCAGCCGCCTCGGCCTGGCGCGCGCGAGCCAACTTCTGAAGACCCTGCCGAGTATCCAGGATGCGGAGATGCCCAGGGTCCTCGGGCAGATGCTGCTGATCAGCCAGCACGCCATGCAGCAGGCCAGCGGCCTGTTCGGCGCGCGCCTGGCCAGGCTCTGGCAGGAAATCCACTGGGGCAGCCTGCTGACCATGGCTCCGGTCTGGGCGCTGGCCAACGCCCGCCCGCAGCTGCTGGAGCAATGGCAGCAACGCGTGCTGGTACAGGGCGAACCGACCCTGCGAGTGGAGCGCGAACTGCTCGGCATGCGCCTGCTGCCGATCTGCCTGGCGCTGGCCGAACGCTGGCGGCTACCGCAGTGGGTCATCCAGGGCTATCGCCTGCTCGCCTGCGACCGTCGCCTGCTGGTTCGAGCCCTGCGTATCGCCCGCGACCATCAGTCGCCCCTGCTCCAGCAACAGCAACTCGATGCCCAGCCCGATCTCGCCCGCTGGCTGACCCAGCCGGCCAACTGCACTCTCCTCGCCAATGGCCTGGCCATCGCCGCGCACCAGAGCTGGGACGGGCCGCACATGCTGCGCTGGCAGCGCCTGACCGGTCTGTACCTGGGCCAGCCGCTGACCGAAGTCCAGCAGCAGGTGCACATGCTCGCCGCGCAAAGCGCGCGCCTGCACGCCCGGCCGCCGCTGTGGCATCCGGCGGTGGCCTTGATCTGGCCCTGGCAGGCCAGCCGCTGGCGTGCCGAAGCGGCGCCCCCGCCGCCGCCCTCGGCGGAAGCCCTGGCCGAGTGGCGGCAGCATTGCGCCGAGTTGCTCCGCGAGCCCAGCCCGTTCAGCAACGTGGTGCAGCTCACCGCCTGTGCCCGCGATGCGCTGCGCGCCTGCGGCCTGCAAAGGATGCTGCTGCTGGTGGCCGATCGCACCCAGGTACACGTGCTGGCGCAGCAGAGCGCCGGACTCGAACCGGGCCAGGAGAAATTGCAACTGGAGATTGCCAGCAGCCCGCTGCTGAAGAAACTGTTCCAGCAGCCTGCCCTGCTGCGCATCGGCCCGAACAACCAGGACCAGTTGCTGCCGGCCCTCGGCGAACCCTTGCGCCAACTGTTCCCCGGACCTCACCTGCTGCTGCGCTCGCTGGGCAACGGCTCGCGGGTGGTGATGCTGGTCCTGGCCGACCTCGGCGGCCAGCCGTTCAGCGACCTGCATGCCCAGGCCTTCGCCAAGACCGCCCAGTGCACCGAGCGCGCGATCCAGCAGTTCGGCCGCCAGCGCCGCACGGAATGAGGGACATGCCCGGCACACTGGTCGGGCGCGCTTTCCGTTAAACTGCTGCCCTTCTTCAACCCGGGGGTACTCGCATGTCCGTCTTCTCCGACCTGCCATTGGTGATCGAGCCCAGCGATCTCGCGCCGCGCCTGGGCGCGCCCGAGCTGATCCTGGTCGACCTGACCAGTGCCGCCCGCTACGCCGAAGGGCATATCCCCGGCGCGCGTTTCGTCGACCCCAAACGCACCCAGTGGGGACAACCCCCGGCACCCGGCCTGCTACCGGCCAAGGCCGACCTGGAAGCCCTGTTCGGCGAGCTGGGCCACCGCCCGGAGGCGACCTACGTGGTCTACGACGACGAAGGCGGCGGCTGGGCGGGCCGCTTCATCTGGCTGCTGGACGTGATCGGCCACCACCGCTACCACTATCTCAACGGCGGCCTGCCGGCCTGGATCGCCGACGCCCAGGTGCTCGACCGCGAGGTCCCGGCGCCTGTCGACGGCCCGCTGCCGCTGACGTTGCACGACGAGCCCAGCGCGACCCGCGAATACCTGCAAAGCCGCCTCGGCGCCGCCGACCTGGCGGTATGGGATGCGCGCAACCCCAGCGAATACGCCGGTACCAAGGTGCTCGCCGCGAAGGCCGGGCATGTGCCCGGCGCGATCAATTTCGAATGGACCGCCGGCATGGACCCGGCTCGCGCCCTGCGCATCCGCGCGGATATCGCCGAAGTCCTGGAGGACCTCGGCATCACGCCGGACAAGGAAGTGATCACCCACTGCCAGACCCACCATCGCTCCGGCTTCACCTACCTGGTGGCCAAGGCGCTGGGCTACCCGCGGGTCAAAGGCTACGCCGGCTCCTGGTCGGAATGGGGCAACCACCCCGATACCCCTGTAGAGGTTTGAGGAATGTCGTTCAAAGATCGTCTGTTCATCTGCAGCCAGTACCTGCTGCCGCACCACCTGCTGTCCCGGCTGATCGGCTTCGCCGCCGACTGCCGGGCGACCTGGTTCAAGGACCGCCTGATCGCCTGGTTCGCCCGGCGCTACCAGATCGACATGCGCGAAGCACAGGTCGAGGACCTGCAGGCCTATGAACATTTCAATGCCTTCTTCACCCGCGCCCTGAAGGATGGCGCCCGCCCGCTGGCCCAGGAGCCCGGCGCGGTGCTCTGCCCGGCCGATGGCGCGATCAGCCAGCTCGGCCCGATCGAGCACGGGCGGATCTTCCAGGCCAAAGGCCACAGCTACAGCCTGGCCGAACTGCTCGGCGGCGACGCCGAACTGGCCGCGCCCTTCATGGGCGGCGACTTCGCCACCGTCTACCTGTCCCCCCGGGACTACCACCGCGTGCACATGCCGCTGGCCGGCACCCTGCGCGAGATGGTCTACGTTCCCGGCCGGCTGTTCTCGGTGAACCAGACCACCGCGGAAAACGTTCCCGAGCTGTTCGCCCGCAACGAGCGGGTGGTCTGCCTGTTCGACACCGAGCGCGGTCCGATGGCCGTGGTGCTGGTGGGCGCGATGATCGTGGCCTCCATCGAAACCGTCTGGGCCGGCCTGGTTACGCCGCCGAAGCGCGAACTGAAGACCTTCCGCTACGACGAAGCCGCCCGTGCGCCGATCCGCCTGGAAAAAGGCGCCGAGCTGGGTCGCTTCAAGCTGGGCTCCACCGCCATCGTCCTGTTCGGCCCGCAGCAGGTCGCGTTCAACGACGGCCTCGGGGCAGCGAGCCCGGTGCGCATGGGCGAATGCCTGGCCCTGCCGAAACAATCCTGACCTCGCCGGGACGGAGCACCCCGAGCGTCTCCGTCCCATCTCTCCCCGCCGCCGGAACCTCCCGGCGGGATCGTGGCGTCCGAAGGCTGCGGGTCCATTTCGATGCTGCTAGAGTTCGGAAAGGTCCTATCGAGCCTGTGCCGACCCCTCGGTCAGGAAAGCGGACTGCCGCACAGTTCCTGTCCTGGCCACGACGATGAACCCGCCTCCCGTGTTAAGAAAGAGGAGGCGCAGCCGCGGCGATCGGAAGTCCGGCACCTCTCCGGGGCTTCATCCCCCCGTAGAGCCTTTTCAGTAGCGGAGCCGTCTAACCCCCCATGGAAAACCAGAGCCCCCACCTCTCGTTGCGCGTCCCCACTCCGACGCAGCAGAACCTGAGCTTCTGCGACGCCACCCCGAAGGACATCAAGTACTGGCTGGCGCACCTGCCCAAGGCCAACCTCGGGGAAACCGCGCGCCAGCTCTACCAGGGCCTGATCGAACTCAACCAGTTGGTGCTGCCCGTCGAGGCCCGCCTGCAACTGCTCGAACTGTTCCGTCCAGAGGTGCATTTCGTCTGCGCCCACCTGGAACGGCACTTCCTCAACCAGGCCATCGTCCTCGACGAACGGCCGCGCAAGATCGCCAACCTCTGCCAGGCCCTGCAGAACCACCTGGCCATCGGCTACAAGCTGATCGTGGTCCAGGAAGCGCCGCGCAACAGCCGCGACCGCGCGCAGTTGCTCGCGGTCGGTATCCAGCGGGCGATCCGCAGCCTGTGCGGCCCGCTGATCCGTGCCAGCCAGTTGTACTGCCCGGTCCCCGAGGGGCTTTGGCTGGAACTCCACCAGCTGTACCAGTTGGCCAGCCAGCGCGGTGTGCATCGTCTCGCGGTGCGCGACGAACTGGCCAAGCACACCCCCGGCCTGAGCGTCGAGCAGGCCTACCTGATACCGCTGCTGCTCGGCTGCGCGCGCTGCAACCAGATGCGCCAGAACAACATTGCACGGCTCGCCGAGGTGCTCGAACCCTGGAGCCAATTGCTGTCGATACAGAGCGCGGCGCTGCCCGGCTCGCTGTTCATCGCCGTGCCGCAGATCGACGGCCCGCCGCGCTACCGCTCGCTGTACCCGGAGACCCAACTGGCCAATGCCCTGGGCATCGACACCCAGCCGCTGGTCGAACTGATCCGCGAATACCTGCTGCAGCCCGAGGCCGAGCGCGCGAAGGCGCGCCTGCCGCTGATCGAAGGGGTGACCCTGGACCTGCTGCAACATCTCTCCTCGGCCTGGGGTGACATCGCCGAACGTACCTTCCAGCGCACCCAGGGCCAGGGCCAGTTGACCCTGTGCATCGGCATGAGCGCCCTGCACTACTTCCTCGCCGGGCGCCGCCCGTTCAACGAGGTCCTGCAGATCCAGGAAGCGCCCGAGGCGCCTCGCTTCAAGGCCGACGTCCAGGACGCCTGGGCCGGCGCCTTCGATGCGCAGAAGGTCACCGACTGGCAGCCCGGCATGCCGCTGGAGGAAATCGAGTACCGCCCGCACCAGTCGCCCCGCGGTGGGCAGCCCGATCACCCGCAGGCCCACGCACAGACTGACGCCACCGAGGACTATCCGACCTACGCCCTGCCCATCGTCAACCACAGCCCCGGCGGTTATTGCCTGAGCTGGCCAAAGGAGGTGCCCGCCCAACTGCAGGCGGGCGAACTGGTCGGCCTGCAGGACCTTCCCGGCCAGGCGTGGAGCATCGCGGTGGTGCGCTGGATCCGCCAGGTGCGCAATGGCGGCACGCAGATGGGCATCGAGATGATCGCCCCGGCGGCGCAGCCCTGCGGCCTGCAACTGCTGCGCAAGACCGAGCAGAGCAGCCACTACCTGCGCGCCCTGCTGCTGCCGGAAATCGCCGCGATCTCGCGGCCGGCGACGGTGATCACCCCGCGCCTGCCGTTCCAGGAGGGCAGCCGGGTGCAGATCAACCTGCACGGCGAGGAGCGGCGCGCGGTGCTGAATCGCCGGCAGGCCTCGACCGGCAGCTTCAGCCAGTTCGAATACCGTTCGGCGGAACCGGTGAACACCCCGAGCGATAAGCCGGTCACAGCGCCAGTGGCCCGGCCGCCTGCGGGGGAGGAAGATTTTGACTCGCTCTGGAAGTCTCTGTAGATTGCCCCGACACCTCCATTCGCCGTCTTTTCGCGCCCGCCCGGACGCGGACTGAGCCCTTTCCATGGCCATCGAAAAGAAAACCATCCGCCTGCTGATTCTGGAAGACTCGCAGAACGAAGCCGAACGCCTGGTCAGTCTGTTCCGCAATGCCGGCCACGCGACCCGCGTACATCGACTGACCTCTCCCGAGGACCTCGCCGAGACCCTCCAGCAAAGCTGGGACCTGCTGATCGCCGCGCCGACCAGCGAGTGTCTCGAGCCCGGCGAGGCGCTCGCCACCTTGCGCCGCCAGTCGCGCGACATCCCGTTCATCCAGCTGGTGGCCGACAACAGCTCCGACGCCATCACCGACGCCTTGATGCTCGGCGCCCAGGACGCCCTGCCGCAAGGCGAGGACGAGCGCCTGGTGCTGGTCGCCAACCGCGAGCTGGCCGGCCTCGCCGAACGCCGCGCGCGCCGCGCCGCCGAACTGGCCCTGCGCGAGGCGGAAAAACGCTGCCAGTTGCTGCTCGACAGCTCGGTCGACGCCATCACCTACGTCCACGACGGCATGCACATCTACGCCAACCGCTCCTACATGGCGCTGTTCGGCTACGAGGACGCCGAGGAACTGGAAGGCCTGCCGGTCATCGACCTGATCGCCTCCTGCGACCAGGGCGCCTTCAAGGATTTCCTCAAGGGCTACCAGAACGACCAGCGCCAGACCGAACTGGTTTGCACCGGGGTCAAGCTCGACGGCCAGGAATTCAAGGCGCGCATCAGCCTCTCCGCCGCCACCTACGACGGCGAACCCTGCATCCAGGTGGTGATCCGCGGCGAGGTCGACAACGCCGAACTGGAAGAAAAGCTCCGCGAAGTCAGCAGCCAGGACCCAGTCACCGGACTCTACAACCGCAGCCACTTCCTCGACCTGATGGATGCCGCCGTGCAGCAGGCGGTGACCGCCCGCAAGCCGTCGACCCTGGCCTATATCCATCTCAACGGCTACCCCTCGCTCCAGGCCGACCACGGGCTTTCCGGGATCGACCTGCTGCTCGGCCAGTTGGCCGGACTGATGCGCGAACAGTTCGGCGAGGAAGCCGACCTGGCGCGTTTCGGCGATTCGATCTTCGCCGCCCTGTTCAAGGGCAAGACTCCCGAGCAGGCGCAAGCGGCACTGCAACGACTGCTGAAGAAAGTCGAGAACCACCTTTTCGAGCTGAACGGCCGCAGCGCCCAGGCCACTCTCAGCATCGGCGTCGCCGGTCTCGACGAGAAGACCGCCAAGGCCCAGGACGTGATGAACCGTGCGCATCGCTGCGCCGATGACGCGGCACGCAAGGGCGGGTCGCAGATCAAGCAGTACAACCCGGCGGAAGAGCTTGCCGCCGCCGCCCAGCGCGGCGACGTCATCGCGATCCTCCAGCAGGCGCTGGAGACCAACAGCTTCCGCCTGCTGTTCCAGCCAGTCATCAGCCTGCGCGGCGACAGCCACGAGAACTACGAGGTGCTCCTGCGCCTGCTCAATCCGCAGGGCCAGGAAGTGCCGCCGGCGGAGTTCCTGCATGCCGCCAAGGAAGCCGGGCTGGCGGAGAAGATCGACCGCTGGGTGATCCTCAACTCGATCAAGCTGCTCGCCGAGCATCGCGCCAAGGGGCACCAGACCAAGCTGTTCGTCCACCTGTCCAGCGCCAGTCTGCAAGACCCCGGCCTGCTGCCCTGGCTCGGGGTGGCGCTGAAGGCCGCGCGCCTGCCGCCGGAGTCGCTGGTGTTCCAGATCAGCGAAGCCGACGCCACCAGCTATCTGAAGCAGGCCAAGCAACTGACCCAGGGCCTGGCCACCCTGCATTGCCAGGCGGCGATCAGCCAGTTCGGCTGCTCGCTGAATCCGTTCAACGCGCTGAAGCACCTGACCGTGCAATTCATCAAGATCGATGGCTCCTTCGTCCAGGACCTCAACCAGGTGGAAAACCAGGAGATCCTCAAGGGCCTGATCGCCGAACTGCACGAACAGCAGAAGCTCAGCATCGTCCCCTTCGTCGAGAGCGCCAGCGTCCTCGCCACCCTGTGGCAAGCCGGCGCCACCTACATCCAGGGCTACTACCTGCAGGGGCCGAGCCAGGCGATGGACTACGACTTCTCCTCGGGAGACGAATGAAGAACGGGCGCCCTGGGCGCCCGTTGCTTTTCCGCTCTACCGACCTGGTTCGTGGCTGCCGGGCCGGCAAGAGGCGCCCGCCGGCCTCAGGCTCGCCCTTCGCGGTCGCGGTAGCCGAGCAGGTAGAGGATGCCGTCCAGGCCCAGGGTCGAGATCGCCTGCTTGGCCGACTGCTTGACCAGCGGCTTGGCGCGGAACGCCACGCCCAGGCCGGCCAGGCCGAGCATCGGCAGGTCGTTGGCGCCGTCGCCGACGGCGATGGTCTGCTCCAGGCTCAGACCTTCCTTCGCCGCCAGTTCGCGCAGCAGGTCGGCCTTGCGCTGGGCATCGACGATCGGCTCGACCGCCACCCCGGTGACCTTGCCGTCGACGATCTGCAACTCGTTGGCGAACACGTAGTCGATCCCCAGCTTCGCCTGCAATTGACGGGCGAAATAGGTGAAGCCGCCGGACAGGATGGCGGTCTTGTAACCCAGGCGCTTGAGTTCGGCGAACAGGGTTTCAGCACCCTCGGTCAGACGCAGCGAGGCGCCGATCTCCTCCAGTACGTCTTCCGACAGTCCCTGCAGCAGCGCCAGGCGCTCCTTGAAGCTGGCGCGGAAGTCCAGTTCACCGCGCATCGCCCGTTCGGTGATCGCGGCGACCTTCTCGCCGACGCCGGCGGCCTTGGCCAGTTCGTCGATGACTTCCGCCTCGATCAGCGTCGAATCCATGTCGAACACCGCCAGCCGGCGATTGCGGCGGAACACGCTGTCCTGCTGGAAAGCGATGTCGACGTTCAATTCCTGGGCGACGCTGAGGAATTCCGCACGCAGCGCCGCCGGATCGGCCGGTTCGCCGCGTACCGAGAACTCGATGCAGCCCTTGCCCTGGTCGGCGGGCATGTCCAGCGGCATGCGCCCGGAGAGACGGTCGATGTGGTCGATGTTCAGCGCGTACTTGGCGGTGATCGAGCTGACCCTCTGCAGTTGCTCGGCAGTCACCCGGCGGGTGAGCAGGGTCACGATGTGCCGCGCCTTGCCCTGGCCGTCGACCCATTGCCGGTAGTCCTCTTCCGAGACCGGGGTGAAGCGCACCTGCTGGTCCAGCTTGTAGGCGGTGAACAGCACGTCCTTGAGGACCGAGGAACCGGCTTCGGTATCCGGGATTTCCACCAGGATGCCGAACGACAGGGTGTCGTGGATCACCGCCTGGCCGATGTCGAGGATGTTCACCCCGCCCTGGGCCAGTACGCCGGTGATGGCCGCGGTGAGACCGGGGCGGTCTTCCCCGGTGATGTTGATCAGGACAATTTCGCGCAAGGCGTAAGCTCCGCCAGGTAAAAGACGCCATTCTACCCGCTTTCCCGCACACCCGAGAGACGCAGAGCCGAGCATTTGCCATCACCACCGGTCGGAACCGACCGGGAAAACCCGCGAAACCGCCGCGCGGCGGCCTGGAAAGCGCGTCAACGGCCCTTTGCCCCTCGGGGGGCGCTGGTTATACTGCGCGATACCTCTATTTCAGAAGACCGAGCCCCCTGTGACCCGGCCCACGTCCGTCAAGCCCGACAATTTCTTCCTCCTGCTGTTTCGTGCCTTGCGCCAGCGCCGCGTCCCGATCGCCCTGCGGCTCGCCAGCCATAGCCTGATCCTGGTGGCCCTGGCCCTGCTGATCTACGCCTGGGTCATGGGCATGCAGTTTCGCCAGGCCATGCAGCAGCAGGCCGATGCCCTGGGCCAGAGCCTGATCACCCAGACCGCCGCGTCCGCCACCGAGTTGCTGGTGTCCAACGACATCCTTAGCCTCAACGTGCTGCTGAACAACCTGGTGAAGAACCCGCTGGTGGCCCATGCGGCGATCTACAGCGTCGACCAGCGCATCCTCGCCGAGGCCGGCAGCCGTCCGAAGCAGAGCCTGCTCGGCGCCACCGAAGGCCTGTACTCGACGCCGATCACCTTCCAGGAAGTGATCGCCGGGCACCTGCGCATCAGCCTGGACATGCAGCAGTTCCAGCAGCCGATGATGATCAGCCTGCAGAGCATGGGCCTGATCAGCCTGATCCTGCTGATCCTCGCCCTGTATTTCAGCCTGCGCCTGGGGCGGCAGATTTCCACACCCTTGTTGCAATTGCGTGTCTGGTTGCGCGATCCGGACAATCCGGCCCCCGGCGCCGAACTGCAGAACGAGCTGGGCGACCTGGCGCGCGACCTGGAAGAGCGCCTGGTGCCGGAGAAGCCGCCGGCGCCGGAGCCGGAAGAAGCACCGCTGCCGCAGAACTTCGACGACATCCTGCTGGAGGACGACGAAGCCGACCTGCGCAGCCGCAAGGTCGAGGCCTCGGCCTTCGAGGAAGACGACATTCCGCTGGGCGACGCCCTGCTGGACGAGACCAAGCCGGTGGAATTCACCTCCATCGACGAAGACCCGCTGGACCAGGACGCCTTCGACGAGAACGGAGCCGAAGCCGGGGACCAGCCCGCGGCGCCCGCCGCTGCGCGCGAACCGCAACACAGTGCAGTGCTGGCGATCCAGCTCGGCGCCCAGGAACAGTTGCGCCGGTTGCCGCGCAGCCGCCTGGTGGACCTCCTGCAACGCTATCGCGACTGCCTGGAACAGGCCGCCCGCCAGTACAAGGGCAGCCTGCACACGCTCAGCGACGGCGGCAGCCTGATTCTCTTCCACAGCCGCGACAACCGCGCCGACTACCTGACCAACGCGCTCTGCTGCGGTGAACTGATGCGCGCGCTCGGCCATGCCCTGCAGATCGAGGTCGCCGACAGCGGCATCACCTTGCAGTTGCAACTGGGCCTGAGCCTCGGCGAAGACCTCAGCGAACAGACCCAGGCCGACCTGCTGCTCAACGAAACCGTGCAGAACGCCCTCGCCCTCAACCAGCACAGCCGCAACCTGCTGCTGGTCGAACGCAGCATCGCCGACGACGCGGTGGTCCGCGAGCGCGCCCGTATCCGCGCCATCGCCAGTCCGGAAGGAGCCTGCTGCGTCGAGCGTCTGCTGGAGCCGTATCCGTCGATGCTCGAGCGCCAACTGGCGCGCATGCACGACCGCGCCCGCCCGTGACCACCCTGATCACCCACCCGCTGCCGGTCCTGGCGGTGGGACTGGCCCTTGGCAGCCGGGTGATCCCGCCACGCCTGCTGCTGGCAGGCATGCTCGCCGCCTGCCTGCCGGACTTCGACGTAGTCGCCTTCAAGCTCGGCATCGCCTATCACGATGCCTTCGGCCATCGCGGCTTCAGCCATTCGCTATTGTTCGCCGCGATCCTCGGCGCGCTCGCCGCCTTCGCCTGCCGGCCGCTGCATAGCGGACCGCTGAAAGCCGGGCTGTGGGTGGCGCTGGCCACCGCCTCGCACAGCCTGCTGGACGCGATGACCAATGGCGGGCTGGGCGTCGCCTGGTTCTGGCCCTGGAGCGACGCCCGCTACTTCATGCCCTTCCATCCGATCGCCGTGTCGCCGATCGGTCTGTCGCGCTTCCTCAGCGAACGCGGATTGCTGGTGCTGCAGTCGGAGGCGCGCTGGGTCTGGCTGCCCTGCCTGCTGCTGGCGCTCACCGGCATGGTCCTGCGCTTCCTGTTGCGCCGCTCACGCTGACGCCGAAACGAAAAAGCCCCGCTTCGGCGGGGCTTGTTCCTGGTCGGCTCTCGACAATCAGAACCGATAGACCTCGGCATCGGTGCGAATCGGCACCACCAGCGGCATTTTAGGACCTTCCTCTTCCTTGGCCTTCGGCTTGGCCACCGGCTTGCGCGCGGTCGCCGGCGGCGGCGCCTCGGCCGCCACGGCGATCGGCTTGACGTCCTTGGCCAACTGCGCTGCCAGGCGCTTGAGCAGGTCGCTCTGGGCACGGATCTGGTCGCCGATGCTGCCCTGGTGCCGTTCTTCCTCGTGGAACACCCGGCTATCCTTCAGGTCGCCCTTCTGGTCCAGCAGGCGCCAGCGCGCCTCGATCACCGCCGGCTGCTTGGGGCCGGAGTCGAGGCGACTGATGGTCAGCATCACCTGGACCTGGGGGGTGAAACCAGGTTTTTCCGGGAACAGCGCCAGGCGGCTGCTGCCCAGCTCGCTGGACATCTGCCGCAGCAGTTGCTGGCTGACATTGGTCTCCAGGTTGCCGGCCCAGCGTGCGTCGGTGGACAGGCTGAGAATACCGTCGGCCTGCCGCTGCACCATCACATCGCGCTTGAGATAGTCGGCCAGTTGTACCGGGCCGAGCAGGACGGCCGCACCGCCATCCTTTTTCGGTACTGCGGCGGCACCGACGTCCAACTGGTAGAGCTGGGCCGGCGGATGGACCGCACAACCCGTCAGCCCGAGCAGGCTGACGAGGGAAAGACATGCGAAGACGCGCCACGCGCTCATCGAGAACCACCGTATTTCGCCGAAGATCGGCACTACTGATGCAAGACTTGAATTCTACTGGCCACCCGCCATCGGAAACGGCGGCCGAAGGGGCGTATCATCCCCTAACCAGCGCCATAGCTCCAGAGGCAGAGCGTATTCCGAAACCGGTTTCGGACCACCTGCGTCAGGGGAAAACCCGGCGGAACCCGCCAGGGAGACGACATTCCCCCGGAAAGCCGGCCTCGGAAGAGGCCGCTTTCGCCATTCTCTTGCGGATATGCGAGAGATCGGAGACCGGTAACGGCTCATTTCAATCCTGTGGCGGAATATCCACCAGCAGGCTGTCGACGCGCTGGAAACCGCGCGGCAGCTTGTTGCCTCGCCGGCCCCGCTCCCCCTTGTAGTGTTCCAGGTCGTCGCCCTTGAGCGACAGGGTACGCTTTCCAGCCTGCAGGACCAACGTCGCCCCGGCTGGCAGAACAGCCAGGTCGGTGAGGTACTCCTCGCGGCTGGCCACGCGTTCGCCGGGGATGCCGATGATCTTGTTGCCCTTGCCCTTGCCGAGCTGCGGCAGGTCGGAGACCTTGAACAATAGCAGACGGCCCTCGGTCGTCACGGCCGCCAGCCAATCCTGCTCCACATCGCGCACCGGGCGCGGCGCCACCACGGCGGAGCCGTTGGGCAGGCTGAGCAGGGCCTTGCCGGCCTTGTTCTTGGCTTGCAGGTCCTCGCCCTTGACCACGAAACCATAGCCGGCGTCGGAAGCGATCACGAACAGCGCATCGTCGTCCGGCAGCAGCACGCATTCGAAGCTGGCCCCCGGCGGCGGCGTCAGCCGGCCGCTGAGTGGCTCGCCCTGGCCTCGCGCGGACGGCAGGCTGTGGGCCGGCAGCGAGTAGCTGCGCCCGGTGGAGTCGATGAACACCGCATACTGGTTCGAGCGTCCCGGCGCGGCGGCCTTGAAGCCGTCGCCGGCCTTGTAGGAGAGGCCGGCGGCGTCGATGTCGTGGCCCTTGGCGCAACGCACCCAGCCTTTTTCCGAGAGCACCACGGTCACCGGTTCGGTGGGCATCAGCTCGGTTTCCGACAGCGCGCGGGCCTCGGCGCGGGCGACGATCGGCGAACGGCGGTCGTCGCCGTAGGTCTCGGCGTCCTTGATCAGCTCCTCGCGCACCAGCTTCTTCAGCTTGGCCTCGCTGCCGAGCAGGGTCTGCAGGCGCTTCTGCTCCTTCAGCAACTCTTCCTGCTCGCCGCGGATCTTCATCTCTTCCAGGCGTGCCAACTGGCGCAGGCGGGTGTCGAGGATGTAGTCGGCCTGCACCTCGCTGAGTTCGAAGCGCTCCATCAGCACCGCCTTGGGCTGATCCTCGGTGCGGATGATGTGGATCACCTCGTCGAGGTTGAGGAAGGCGATCAGCAAGCCATCCAGCAGATGCAGGCGGCGCTCGACCTTGTCCAGGCGGAACTGCAGGCGTCGACGCACGGTGCCGATGCGGAACTGCAGCCACTCCGAGAGCAACTGGCGCAGGTCCTTGACCTGCGGCTTGCCGTCGAGGCCGATGATGTTCAGGTTGACCCGGTAGCTGGTTTCCAGGTCGGTGGTGGCGAACAGATGGGTCATCAGCTCTTCGACATCGACCCGGTTCGAACGCGGGATGATGACGATGCGGGTCGGGTTCTCGTGGTCCGACTCGTCGCGCAGGTCGGCCACCATCGGCAGCTTCTTGGCCTGCATCTGCCCGGCGATCTGTTCCAGCACCTTGGAACCGGACACCTGGTGCGGCAGGGCGTGGATGACGATGTCGCCGTCCTCGACGCGGTACACCGCGCGCATGCGCACCGAACCGCGGCCAGTCTCGTAGACCTTCTGCAGATCGGCGCGCGGGGTGATGATCTCGGCTTCGGTGGGGAAGTCCGGGCCCGGCACGTGTTCGCACAATTCGGCGACCGTCGCGCCCGGCTGGTCGAGCAGGCGCACGCAGGCCGACGCGACTTCCCGCAGGTTGTGCGGCGGCACGTCGGTGGCCATGCCCACCGCGATGCCGGTGGTGCCGTTGAGCAGCAGGTTGGGCAGGCGGGCCGGCAGCACGGCCGGCTCGTCGAGGGTGCCGTCGAAGTTCGGTACCCAGTCCACGGTACCCTGGCCCAGTTCGCTGAGCAGCACCTCGGAATAGCGCGACAGGCGCGCCTCGGTATAACGCATGGCGGCGAAGGACTTGGGATCGTCCGGCGCCCCCCAGTTGCCCTGGCCGTCCACCAGCGGATAGCGATAGGAGAACGGCTGCGCCATCAGCACCATGGCCTCGTAGCAGGCCGAGTCGCCGTGCGGGTGGAACTTGCCGAGCACGTCGCCGACGGTGCGCGCCGACTTCTTGTGCTTGGAATCGGCATCCAGCCCCAGTTCGCTCATGGCGTAGACGATGCGTCGCTGCACCGGCTTCAGGCCGTCGCCGATATGCGGCAGGGCGCGGTCCATGATCACGTACATGGAATAATTCAGATAGGCCTGCTCGGTGAACTCGGCCAACGACCGGCGTTCGACCCCTTCCAGGCTTAGATCGAGGGATTCGCTCATGCGTACCTCACGGAGAAGTGTTTTGGCGCAGCACCAGGGTGCCGTCGCGCTGGGTGAATTCGAGTTGTTTCAGGGCGCTCATGCCGAGTAGCACCTCATCGCCGTCCATGCCCGGCGCAATCAGCGCCGCGACCCCGGACAGGCGGATATCGCCGAGTTGCAGCTGGTCCAGCCGCGTGCGCCAGCCCGTGGCGCGGCCGTTGGCCGTGCTCAGGGTGATCGGCGCGCCGCGCTCCAGCGCGAGTCTTGCCGCCAGGGCTTCCGGCACCGCCACCTGGGTCGCCCCGGTATCGAGCAGGAAGGTCACGCCCTGGCCGTTGATCTGCCCGTTCAGCAGGTAATGGCCCTGGCGGCTGCTGGCCAGGCGCAACTCGATGTAGCCGTCGCCATGGATCGATTGCGGCGCCTGGTTCGGGTTGCGCTGTCGATCTTCCCAGACGCCGAAATAGCGCGTCGCCAGCGCCAGGCCGGCGATCCACGCCAGCACCAGCATGATCCGTCCCAGCCGCTGACCGGGCGCCTGTTGCGTCACTTGTCCCCCAACCAGCCGCCGGCGGGCGCGGCGAAGCGCAGGACGAAGGGCCGCACGTCGCCATCGGCGCGCGCATGGTCGCCATTGTCGATGCCCAGCCAGGCGCCCTTGTCGTCCAGCGACAGGGCTTCCGCGACGCCATAAGGCAGCTCGTAGCGACGCTCCGGCGCCAGGACCGCCGAGGCGAACGACCAGCAGCGCTCGACCTTGGCCTGGGCCAGGTCGCGGCGGCAGATCTGATGCGCCAGGCGCTCCAGGGTGAACAGCTTGCCGCGGTAGAAGGCGAGGTCGGAGAAATCCTTCGGCAGCTTGCGCGCGCTGCCCAGTTCCGGCGGCGGCTCGATCTTGCCGCCCTCGGCGAGCAGTACGCAGCTGCCCTCGTAGCGCCAGGCACTGTTGTCGCGGTGGGCCACCAGCAGGCCGCGGCGCTCGCGCTCGGCAGCCAGCCAGAGGCGCTTGCCCTCGGGGTCGACGGCGATCCCTTCGAACAGCGCGTTGAAATTCATCAGCATGCCGCTGGCCCGCGCTTGCGGCAGCAGGCCGGGCGGCAGGCGCAGCCAGTTCGGCGCGCCGCTCACCGGCAGTTGCAGGACCGCCGCGTGCGCCTCGCTGACCAGGTAGCGATTGCCGGCGGCATCGCAGGCGATGCCTTCGAAGTCGAGGTTGCCGCCGCGCACCAGGCCACTGAGCCAGACCCGCGTGCTCATGCCCCAGGGCAACCCACTGTCCGGCGGGGTCGGAGCGATGAAACTCTCGGCCTCGGCCTGCCAGGGCTGGTCGGAGCCTTCGGCCGAGGGTTGCAGGCGATACAGGCGGTCGTCGTCGCGGTCGGAAACCGTCCACAGCGCGCCGCCACACCAGGCCAGCCCGGAGAGGTTGCCGCCGCGCATGCCCTCCACCGCATGTTCGGAGATGAAGCTCAAGGCTGCCGGAACCGGTGGCTCTGGCGGCGCCTCGGCCGCCTGGACCAGGCCCCCGAACAGGCCGAGGATGGCCAGCAGGCGGCGCATCAGACCAGCACCTCGGCCAGGTTGCCCTTGCTTTCCAGCCAGGACTTGCGGTCACCGGCGCGCTTCTTGGCCAGCAGCATGTCCATGATCTCCAGGGTACCGGTGGCGTCCTCCAGGGTGAGCTGGACCAGCCGTCGGGTATTCGGATCCATGGTGGTCTCGCGCAGTTGCAGCGGATTCATTTCGCCAAGGCCCTTGAAGCGGGTGACCTGCGGCTTGCCGCGCTTCTTCTCGGCGGCCAGGCGCTCGAGGATGCCGTCGCGCTCGGCTTCGTCGAGGGCGTAGTAGATTTCCTTGCCGAGGTCGATGCGGTACAGCGGCGGCATCGCCACGTAGACGTGGCCGGCTTCCACCAGCGGGCGGAAATGACGGACGAACAGCGCGCAGAGCAGCGTGGCGATGTGCAGGCCATCGGAGTCGGCATCCGCGAGGATACAGATCTTGCCGTAGCGCAGCTGAGCCAGGTCGCTGGCGCCCGGATCGACGCCGATGGCCACCGCGATGTCGTGGACCTCCTGGCTGGCGAGCACCTCGCCGCCGTCCACTTCCCAGGTGTTCAGGATCTTTCCGCGCAGCGGCATGATCGCCTGGAATTCCTTGTCCCGCGCCTGCTTCGCCGAGCCGCCGGCGGAGTCGCCCTCGACCAGGAACAGTTCCGCGCGCATCGGTTCCTGTCCGGCGCAGTCGGCCAGTTTGCCGGGCAGCGCCGGCCCCTGGGTGATCTTCTTGCGCTCGACCTTCTTGCCCGCCTTGAGGCGACGCCCGGCATTGCTGATCGCCAGTTCCGCCAACTGCAGGCCGATCTCGGCGTGCTCGTTGAGCCACAGGCTGAAGGCGTCCTTCACCACGCCCGAGACGAACGCCGCCGCCTCGCGGGACGACAGGCGCTCCTTGGTCTGCCCGGAGAACTGCGGCTCCTGCATCTTCATCGAGAGGACGAAGGCGATCCGCTCCCAGACGTCCTCGGGCGCCAGCTTGACGCCGCGCGGCAACAGGTTGCGGAACTCGCAGAATTCGCGCATGGCGTCGAGCAGGCCCTGGCGCAGGCCGTTCACATGGGTGCCGCCCTGGGCCGTGGGAATCAGGTTGACGTAGCTTTCCTGCACCGACTCACCGCCCTCGGGCAGCCACAGCAGGGCCCAGCTCACCGCTTCCTTGGAACCTTCGAGGTTGCCGCAGAAGGGTTCATCGGGCAGGCGCGGCAGCTCGGCGACCGCGTCGGTCAGGTAGGAGCGCAGGCCGTCCTCGAAGTGCCACTCGACGCGCTCGCCGGTGTTCTTGTCCTCGAACACCACGCTCAGGCCCGGGCACAGCACCGCCTTGGCCTTGAGCACATGCTTGAGGCGGCTGACCGAGAACTTCGCCGAATCGAAATACTTCGGATCCGGCCAGAAATGCACGCTGGTACCGGTATTGCGCTTGCCGACCGTGCCGATGACTTCCAGGTCGCTGTCCTTGAAGCCGTCGGCGAAGGTCATCCGGTACTCGTTGGCGTCGCGCTTGACGCGTACCTCGACCCGGGTCGAGAGCGCGTTCACCACCGAGATGCCGACCCCGTGCAAGCCGCCGGAGAACTGGTAGTTCTTGTTCGAGAACTTGCCGCCGGCATGCAGCTTGGTAAGGATCAGCTCGACGCCCGGCACGCCCTCTTCCGGGTGGATGTCCACCGGCATGCCGCGGCCGTCGTCGATGACTTCCAGCGAGTTGTCCTGGTGCAGGATCACCTGCACGCTCTTCGCGTGGCCGGCCAGGGCTTCGTCGACGCTGTTGTCGATGACTTCCTGGGCCAGGTGGTTGGGGCGGGTGGTGTCGGTGTACATCCCCGGGCGCTTGCGCACCGGGTCGAGGCCGGAAAGGACTTCGATGGCGTCTGCGTTGTAAGTAGCCATGGGGTCTCTATTCAGTCAAAAGTCGAAAAATCGGTGTCGCGCCACAGCGCCGACGGGTAGCCGGCGAACGCCAGCAGCGCCGGCAGGTGCCGGGCGAAGCCCTGGAAGCCGTGGTCGCCGCCGGCCTGGATGCGTAGCGCGCAGGCTCGGTAGAAGGCCTGCGCGGCGCGATAATCGAGGGTTTCGTCGGCGGTCTGCAGCCATACCTGGTAGCGCTCGGGACGTTGCAGGCGCGTGACTTCCAGTTCGGCCAGCGCCGCCACGTGGTCCTCGGTGAGTTCCCAGGTCTCGCCGCTGTAGTGGTTGGTCTGCGCGCCCAGGTAGCCGTCGAAGGAGCGATGCGGGGCGACCGCCGGATTGACCAGGATCGCCGCCAGGCCATGGCGCTCCGCCAAATGGGTCGCATAGTAGCCACCCAGGGAGCTGCCGACCAGCACCGGTCGCCCGAGCTCGGCAATGGCCCGCTCCAACTGGGCGATGGCCTGCCGTGGGTGATGGTGCAGGGCCGGGACGCGCAGGCCTTCGGCCAGGCCCAAGTGGCCGAAAGCCGCCTGCAGCTGGCGCGCCTTGTGCGATTCGGGCGAACTGTTGAAGCCGTGGATATACAGCAGGGATGGGCTGGTCGCAGTCATCGGGAACGGGCTAATGGGCTTCAACTCGGTAGGGAAAGCCGAACGGTACCAGCTTCCAGGCTTCATCTTCCAGCCTGCGCGCCGATCGGCAACGACGCACGCGGCCGCGGCATCCCGCGACCGGGGGGCATGTCAGTATCCGGCGGTGTCGTAGTCCACTTCGAAGACGACGTCGTCGACCCGCGAGATCCCCGTCTCCAGGCGCCCGTCGTCGTGCAGGCGCAACCAGCGGTAGCCCGGCGCCAGGCGGTCGAGGGTGAAGTCGCTGCTGCCGGGGGCGAACTGTACGCAGGTGGACGGCGAGGCCAGCAGGCGCAGCGGGCCGCGCTGGCGGTCGAACTCCTGGTGAATGTGCCCCCACAGCAGGCAGCGCACCTGCGGATAGGGCGCCAGCAGGTCGAACAGCGCCTGCGGGTTGCGCAGGCCGATGGGGTCCATCCAGTCGCTGCCGATCGGCACCGGGTGGTGATGGAAGGAAACCAGCAGGAAGCGTTCGCCGGCGCTGTCGATGGCGCGCCGCAGCAGGTCGAGCTGGTCGTCCTCGAGATAGCCCGGCACCGCGCCGGGAATGCTCGAGTCGAGCAACACCACGCGCCAGTTGCCGACGTCGACGACCTGCTCCAGCAGGTCGCTGCCCTCGGACGCCCGCTGCATCGGCTCGCGTTCGTCGTGGTTACCGGCGAACCAGCGCAACGGCGCGGCCAGCGGCGCGCTCAACCTGCGGAAGCGTGTGTAGGAATCCAGGCTGCCGTCCTGGGAGACGTCGCCGGTGGCGAGGATCAGGTCGATCCGCGGTTGCTCCCGGGCGACCCGCTCGACCACCTTTTCCAGGCTATGGGCGGTATCCATGCCGAGCAGGCGCGCGCCGTCCTCGGCGAACAGGTGGCTGTCCGAAAGCTGCACCAGCAGTACGGAGGCGTCGGTGGCGGGAGTGTTCGAATGGCGTGACAAGGGGCCGTCTCCTGAAGGCGAGGCGTCCGCGGTGAATGGGGTGATTATGGTGACCGACGAAAGTGGCGGCAAACCCGGAAAGCGGAACAGATCACAGTTGCGAGGACTACTTTTGGCTTGATGCCATTCAACTGGCCTTTTGCCTGCAACCGCTCAGCGCTGGGCCACCGGCACCATCTCGTGGCCGCAGGCCAGGCAGTGGGCGAGCCACTCGCCGAGGAACAGGTTGAGCTGGTTCTTCTCGTCGGGCTGGTGCATCGCCTGGTTCGGGTAGGGATAGATCGCCATCAGCCGCCGCGCCTGTTCGGCGCCGATCACCTCGGCCATCCGTGCATCGTGGTAGACCCGCACTTCCAGCCGCGGCGCCGGCAACCAGGGCAGGCCCAGTTCCTGGCGCACCTGCAGGGTGGTGGTGTACGGGCAGGCCTCGGTCACTTCCAGCGCCAGGACGCCGAGCAGCCGCTCCCCTTCGCTCAGCGCGACCCGGCGCGAGGCCTGTGCCTCGCGCATGTCCGGGAGCAGGCGCATGAGCCGCGCGTAGTTCGCTTCGCAGGTCGCCTGCAGGCTGGCCAGGTCGACCCGGTAGCGCTCGCGCAGCAGGTTCAGGCCCATAGCCCACGCACCTCGGCCCGGTTCAGGGCCAGCCACTGCAGGGCGATGATGCTCGCCGCGTTGTTGATCCGCCCGTCGCGCACGGCCTGCAGCGCATCTTCCAACGGCCAGACGTGGACGCGGATGTCCTCGCCCTCCTCCGGCAAGCCATGCACGCCGCCGACGCCTTCGCTGTCGCAACGGCCGACGAACAGGTGCACCACCTCGTCGGTGCCGCCCGGCGACGGCAGGTACTGGGTTATCGGCCAGAGCGCACCGAGGGTCAGCCCGGCCTCCTCCATCGCCTCGCGATGGGCCACTTCCTCCGGTTGCTCGTCCTTGTCGATCAGGCCGGCGACCAGCTCCAGCAGCCAGGGGTTGGCGAGCTTCTGCATCGCCCCGACACGGAATTGCTCGATGAGCACCACGCAATCGCGCTGCGGGTCGTAGGGCAGCACGCAGACCGCGTCATGGCGGACGAACAGTTCCCGACTGATTTCCCGGCCCATGCTGCCGTCGAACTGGCGATGCCGCAGGCGCAGGCGATCGAGACGATAGAAGCCGCGGAAGCATTCCTCGCGCTGCACGAGCTCGACGTCACCGGGGGCGGGTTTGAAGGTTTCGGACATCCTCGACTCACTTCACTCGGGTATGTGGGTTTCGCGCCATCCTATCGCGGCCCGGCGCAGGGCGCAGCCACTTTCAGGACGGCTCGGGAAAACTTCGTGGCGCTCGCCGCGCGGGCGTGTTTCCCGGCCACGGCTAAGCCATACTTGGGGTTTGCGCGGGCCGAACTCAAGCGCGGCGCCAGGGTCGAAACGGACTGGTCGACGCTTCGAGCCCGCCCATCCACCGTCGCAAAAGGAATCCCATGCGCCTTCTGAAATTCGCCGCCCTCGGCAGCCTGGTCGTTCTGCTGAGCGCCTGCCAGAGCTTCTTCAAGCCCGGCCTCGACGACCCGCTGCCCACCGAGCGCCTCGCCAGCGAGCACCTGAAGCCCGGCTGCCAGGGCGAACAGTGCCCCTTGGTAAACATCGACACCCTGAAGTTCCCCGACGAACCGCAGCTGGACCCGATCGTCGAGCGCGCCCTGCTGGAAATGACCCGGGAAAACAACGAAACGCCCCTGCCGGCATCGCTGGCGGACTACGAACGGCAGTTCCTGGACAGCGCCGAACCGGGCTGGAGCAGCTACCTGCAAGCCAAGGTGCGCGAACAACATGACGGTCTGGTGATCATCGAGCTTTCCAGCTACCTGTTCACCGGCGGCGCCCACGGCATGCCCGGTCGCGGCTTCATCAACTACGACCGCAGGCAGCACAAGGTGCTGAGCCTGCAGGACATGCTGGTTCCCGGCCAGGAAGAAGCCTTCTGGAAACAGGCCGAGCTGGCACACAAGGCCTGGCTGCTGGCCAACAAGCTCGACCAGGACGCCGATTTCCAGAAGACCTGGCCGTTCCAGCGCACCCCGCACGTGGCATTGACCTTCGGCGCGGTGACGCTGAAGTACGACGCCTACTCCATCGCACCGTATTCCTTCGCCCACCCCGAACTGAAGATCCCGTATCCGCGCCTGAACGGCATCGTCAAGCCGAACCTGTTCCCCGGCCGCGGCTGACGCTTCCGACACCCCGAATCCCCTCGCCGCGGCGAGGGGCCCGGTGGCGCGACCTACACCTGCCTGTAGATCACCGATCCTTCGTCCTTGAAGCGCGCCGCCTGCTCCTGGAAGCCGGCCTCGATGGCCTTGCTCTCGTCGGACAGGCCGTTCTCCTTGGCGTAGTCGCGGACTTCCTGGGTGATCTTCATCGAGCAGAACTTCGGTCCGCACATGGAGCAGAAGTGCGCGACCTTGGCCGAGTCCTTCGGCAGGGTCTCGTCATGGAACGCCCGCGCGGTGTCCGGGTCCAGGCCAAGGTTGAACTGGTCCTCCCAACGGAACTCGAAGCGCGCCTTGGACAGCGCGTTGTCGCGGATCTGCGCGCCCGGGTGGCCCTTGGCGAGGTCGGCGGCATGGGCGGCGATCTTGTAGGTGATGATCCCGGTCTTCACGTCATCCTTGTTCGGCAGACCCAGGTGCTCCTTGGGCGTGACGTAGCAGAGCATGGCGCAGCCGAACCAGCCGATCATCGCCGCGCCGATGCCGGAGGTGATGTGGTCGTAGCCGGGGGCGATGTCGGTGGTCAGCGGGCCGAGGGTATAGAACGGCGCCTCGTCGCAGCACTCCAGCTGCTTGTCCATGTTTTCCTTGATCAATTGCATCGGCACGTGGCCGGGGCCTTCGATCATCACCTGCACGTCGTGCTTCCAGGCGATCTTGGTCAGCTCGCCGAGGGTTTCCAGCTCGCCGAACTGGGCGGCGTCGTTGGCGTCGGCCACCGAGCCCGGACGCAGGCCATCGCCCAGCGAGAAGCTGACGTCGTAGGCCTTCATGATTTCGCAGATCTCTTCGAAATGCGTGTAGAGGAAGTTCTCCTGGTGGTGCGCCAGGCACCACTTGGCCATGATCGAGCCGCCGCGGGAAACGATACCGGTGACCCGCTTGGCGGTCAGCGGCACATAGCGCAGCAGCACGCCGGCGTGGATGGTGAAGTAGTCGACGCCCTGCTCGGCCTGTTCGATCAGGGTGTCGCGGAAGATTTCCCAGGTCAGGTCCTCGGCGACGCCGTTGACCTTCTCCAGCGCCTGGTAGATCGGTACGGTGCCGATCGGTACCGGGCTGTTGCGCAGGATCCACTCGCGGGTTTCATGGATGTGCTTGCCGGTGGACAGGTCCATCACCGTGTCGGCGCCCCAGCGGATGCCCCAGGTGAGCTTCTCCACCTCTTCCTCGATCGACGAGCCCAGCGCGCTGTTGCCGATGTTGCCGTTGATCTTCACCAGGAAATTGCGGCCGATGATCATCGGCTCAAGCTCGGTGTGGTTGATGTTCGCCGGAATGATCGCGCGGCCGCGGGCGACTTCCTCGCGGACGAACTCGGGGGTGATTTCCTTCGGGGTGTTGGCACCGAAGCTGTGCCCCGGGTGCTGCTGGTCGAGCAGGCCGGCGGCCCGGGCTTCCTGCAGCTTCATGTTCTCGCGGATGGCGATGTATTCCATCTCCGGGGTGATGATGCCTTTCTTCGCGTAGTGCATCTGCGAGACGTTGGCGCCCGGCTTGGCCCGGCGCGGCGTGCGCACGTGGGCGAAGCGCAGGGCGTCGAGGCTGGCGTCGGCCAGGCGGGCCTGGCCGAACTCGGAGGTCAGGCCTGGGAGGATCTCGGTGTCGCCGCGCTCGTCGATCCAGCGCGAACGCACGTCAGGCAGGCCCTTGCGCAGATCGATGCGGACCTCGGGGTCGGTATACGGGCCGGAGGTGTCGTAGACGAACACCGGCGGGTTCTTTTCGCCGCCGAAGGCGGTGGGGGTGTCGGCGAGGGAGATTTCCCGCACCGGGACGCGGATGTCCGGGCGCGAGCCGGTCAGGTAGACCTTGCGCGAGTTCGGGAAAGGCTGCGTCGACTGGCGGTCGAGCTGCTCAAGGCGGGTGATGTTGTTCTTCTGCGTTGCGCTCATCGATGGCTCTCCTGGGTGATTGTCGGGAGAACCTGGCACGCGGGGCCACCGGGACTGGTGGCGAGAAGGACGCGCCGGCAAGGCAGGCATGGCGCGGACATCTTGTTCCCTACGCGGGTTGCTGCGGTCCGCGCGAGGCGGAACCGGACGCTAGCCCGATCAGGTTCAACGGGATCCGGAACTATCCGATCTCAGCCCCTCGTATAGGGCACCCCGACAAGAACCCCGGCAGTCTAATCAACACCGGCGGGATACGCCAACGGGAAAACGCCCCGCCCGACCGGCAGTCATGGTCCAGTCCGGCGCCCTCTCGCCAGGGAAGACGCAGATCCCCGCACGTTCGCCGGCACATCGATCCGGACTGGCTCTTCGATCAGTTGCCGCGCAGGTGCCTTGACCGCTACCGGTAGCGACCTTAGCCTTGCCCCACCTCGCATCTTTTCCAGGACGAACGAATGCTGCGCAGACTCTCCCTGGCGGCCGCCGTGGCCGCTGCTACCGGTGTCGCCTGGGCCGCCCAGCCGACCCCGCTGCCGACCAAGACCGACCTGATCAGCGTCTACAAGGAAGCCGTCGACAACAACGCCGACCTCGCCGCCGCCCAGGCCGACTACCTGGCGCGCAAGGAAGTGGTGCCCCAGGCCCGCGCCGGCCTGCTGCCGCAACTCGGCGCCGGCGGCCGTATCGGCGACTCACGGATCGCTCTCGACGAACCGGCCGCCACGGTCAAACGCAGCAGTCATGTGGTCCAGGCCAGCCTCAGCCAGCCGCTGTTCCGCGCCGACCGCTGGTTCCAGTGGCAGGCCGCCAAGGAAACCAGCGACCAGGCCAAGCTGGAATTCTCCGCGACCCAGCAGGACCTGATCCTGCGCAGCGCCGAGACCTACTTCACGGTGCTCCGCGCCCAGGACAACCTGGCCACCAGCAAGGCCGAGGAAGCCGCCTTCAAGCGTCAATTGGACCAGGCCAACGAGCGCTTCGACGTGGGCCTTTCCGACAAGACCGACGTACTCGAGGCCCAGGCCAGCTACGACACCGCCCGCGCCAACCGGCTGATCGCCGAACAGCGCGTGGACGATGCCTTCCAGGCCCTGGTGACCCTGACCAACCGCGACTACAGCGCCATCGAGGGCATGCGCCACACCCTGCCGGTGGTGCCGCCGGCGCCGAACGACGCCAAGGCCTGGGTCGACACCGCGGTGCAGCAGAACCTGCGCCTGCTGGCCAGCAACTACGCGGTCAACGCCGCCGAGGAAACCCTCCGCCAGCGCAAGGCCGGGCACCTGCCGACCCTCGATGCCGTGGCCCAGTACCAGAAGGGCGACAACGACGCCCTCGGCTTCGCCAACAGCGCCGCCAATCCGCTGGTGCACTACGGCAAGGATGTCGAGGAACGCACGATTGGCCTGGAACTGAACATCCCGATCTACACCGGCGGCCTGACCTCCTCCCAGGTCCGCGAGTCCTACCAGCGCCTCAACCAGAGCGAGCAGTCCCGCGAAGGCCAGCGCCGCCAGGTGGTGCAGGACACCCGCAACCTGCACCGCGCGGTGAATACCGACGTCGAGCAGGTCCAGGCGCGGCGCCAGGCGATCATCTCCAACCAGAGTTCGCTGGAAGCCACCGAGATCGGCTACCAGGTCGGCACCCGCAACATCGTCGACGTGCTCAACGCCCAGCGCCAGTTGTACGCCGCCGTGCGCGACTACAACAACAGCCGCTACGACTACATCCTCGATACCCTGCGCCTGAAGCAGGCGGCCGGCACCCTCAGCCCGGCCGACCTGGAGGCGCTCAGCGCCTACCTGAAGCAGGACTACGATCCGGACAAGGACTTCCTCCCGCCGGACCTGGCCAAGGCCGCCGCCGAGCAGTTACAGAGCAAGCCGCGCCAGCAGTACTAGCACGAGCGAAGACGCCCCCGGTCGGGGGCGTCTTCGCTTGACTGGCCTGGCGCGCGTCGCCCGGGTCAGCGCGCCAGCGGCTGGAGCAGCGCGTCGAACTGCTCCAGCCGCGGGAACCGCAGGGGTTCATCCTGCTCGAGATTTTCCAGCCGCGCCCGGTAGGCGCGCAGGAAGTTGCCGCGCGCTTCCTCGCTGATGTATGGCACGTGCCAGGCGACGAAGGGCTCCAGCACCTGCATGCCGACATAGGCCAGGGTGCCGCGCAGGATCGGCCGCAGCATGTCCTCCAGCGGTCCGTGGACGGCACCCTCGCCGAACATGTGCTGGCGCCCGCCCAGGGTCAGGCTGACCAGAGCCTTCTTGCCGGCCAGGCCACCCTGGTCGTAGAAGCGCTTGCCGCCATAGCAGACCCCGGACACCAGTACCCGGTCGAACCACCCCTTGAGGATCGCCGGCACCGAGAACCAGTAGATCGGAAAGTTGAGGATCAGCAGGTCGGCCCACAGCAGCTTGTCCAGCTCGGCCTGGATGTCGGCGGCCAGGCTCTGGCGCTTGACGCCCTCGCGCTGCTCCAGGGCGTAGACCAGGTAGTCGGGATCGGCGCGTTCGGCGAAGTCGGCGGCACTGGCCACCGGATTCCAGTTCATCGCGTAGAGATCCGAGACCTGTACCGCGTGGCCCTGGCCTGCCAGGGTCTCGCATGCCTGGTCACAGAGCGCGCGGGTGAAGGATTGCGGTTCGTTGTGGGCGTGGACGATCAGTACGTTCATCGTGGTTTCCGAATCGTGGTGACCGGCCGCATCGCTCGCGGCCGAGGGGTTCAGGCCTGGCCGAGCAACTCGGCGGCGCACAGCGCGATGCGCCGACAGGCTTCGCGCAGCGGTTCGGCGCCCAACACCAGGCCGAGGCGGATGTGACCGGCGGCGCTCGGGCCGAAGGCTTCGCCGGCGAGCACCGATACGCCATGGCGGTCCAGCAGGCGGTCGGCGAAGGCCTGGGCGGAAAGTCCGGTGGGACGGATGTCGACCATCACGAACATGCCGCCGTCCGGGCGCAGTGGACGCAGGCCGGGGCTGTCGGCCAGGCACTCGATTACCAGGTCGCGGCGGCGGCGGTAGGCCTCGCGCATCGCCTCCAACTCCGGCAGCGGCGCCTCCAGCGCGGTGCAGGCGGCATCCTGGATGAATTCCGGCGAGCCATAGAGCATGCACAGGGCGAGGTTCTCCAGGTGCGCGCAGAGCGCCGCGGGACCGACCACCCAGCCGACCCGCCAGCCGGTCATGGCGTGGGATTTCGACAGGCTGTTGAGGGTCGCGGTACGTTCGGCCATCCCCGGCAAGCTGGCCGGGCTGACGTGCTCGCCGTCGAACAGCAGTTCGCTGTAGACCTCGTCGGAGATCATCCACAGGTCATGGGCCGTGCACAGCTCGGCCAGGGCTTCCCAGGTGGCCCGCGGCAGGCTGGCGCCGGACGGGTTGTGCGGGCTGTTCAGCGCCATCGCGCGAGTGCGCGGGGTGATCAGTGCGGCGACCTCCTCGGCCTGCACGCGGAAGCCATTCTCGGAGCGCACCGGCACCGGCACCACCCGCGCGCCACAGGCGCCGAACACCGCTTCGTAGGTGACGTACATCGGCTCGGCGACTATCACCTCGTCGCCCGGATTCAGCAGGCACTGCACCACCGCGTACAGCGCGCACTGGGCGCCGGCCAGCACCACCACCTGCTCCGCGTCCACCGCCTGGCCGCTGCGCTGCCGGTGGCGTTCGGCGATGCGCTGGCGCAGGGCGCGCTTGCCGCGCACGTCGGCGTAGTGGGTGTTGCCGGCCAGCAGGCTGTCGATGGCCGACTGGACGATGGGCGCCGGGGTATCGAAGTCGGGGTCGCCGACCGACAGCAGGAGGATTTCCTCGCCCTGCTCGACCCGTGCCAGCGCGCGATAGTGGATGTCCCAGGCAGCGGCGCCGTCGCCGGCGATACGTTGGGTGAAGTCGGAATAGCGCATGGATGCTCTCCTTGTCCGGCGGTCAGCGCGCGCAGGCGTGCCGCAGTTCGATCAGGGTCACGCCGGGCTGCCCGAAGCCGGCGCGCAGGTCGCGCTCCAGTTCGTCCAGGTCCTGCGGCTGGCGCACCGCGCAACCGTAGGCGCGGCCCAGCAGGGCGAAGTCGGGGTTGCGCGGCAGCACGCCGACCGGCTCGATGTCCAGGCCGAGCATGTCGTCGCGGATCTGGCCGAGCGCGCCGTTGTTCCACAGTAGCACCACCAGCGGACTGTCCAGTTCCTCGCTGGCGGTGGCCAGTTCCTGCGCGGTGTAGAGGAAGCCGCCATCGCCGACCAGCACCAGGCCCGGGCGCTGCGGGGCGCCGAGCTTGGCGCCGATGCCGGCCGGCAGGCCGTAGCCGAGGGTGCCGTAGCCGGTGGGATGCAGCCAGCTGCGCGGTGCTCGGCTGGCGAACGCGTAGTTGCCGGTATAGGCCAGTTGGGTCATGTCGGTGCTGACGAACGCATCGGCCGGCAGCGACGCGGCGATCCGGTCGAGGATCGCCTGGTGCAGCGCCTGCAGCGGCGCGTGTGCCGCGCGGATCTCCGCGCGCAGGCGCGCCACCCTCGCGGCGGCCGGCGCGGCGTCGCGGGCCTCCTGCGGCAGGCGCGCCAGCAGCGCTTCCAGGGTCTGCCGGGCATCGCCCCTGAGCGCTACGGCAGAGGGATAGAAGTCGTTGAACTTGCGCGGGTCGATATCGACGCGGATCAGTTCGCCGGACAGCGGCAGGCGTTCGCGCCAGAAGTCGGTGTCGGCCATCTCGGTGCCCACCGCCAGCACCAGGTCGGCCTCGGCGATCATCTCCCAGCCCGGCGCTACGCACAGGCTGGCCCCGGCGTTGAGCGGCGCGTCCGGCGGCAGCAGACCCTTGCCGGCGACGCTGGTGAACAGCGGCGCGGCCAGGCGCTCGCTCAGCGCGGCAAGCGCCTCGCCGGCCGCCAGCGCGCCGCCGCCGGCGATGAGCATTGGTCGCCGGGCCGCAGCCAGGCGCTCCGCCGCCGCCCGCAATGCCTCGCTGCACGGCACACCACGACCAGGGCGGCGCGCCACGGCAGCGCTCCAGTCATGGGCCACCGGCGCGGCGAGCACGTCGAGCGGGATCGAGATATGCACCGGGCGCGGACGCTCGCTGTCGAACACCGCGTAGGCCCGGGCGATCAGTTCGGGCAGCTGTTCCGGGCTCAAGGCCAGGGCGGAGAAGGCAGTGATCGGCGCGGTCATGGCACGCTGGTCCTGGGTCTCGTGCAGGCAGCCCCAGCCCTTGCCCAGGCTGGCGCTGTGGTTGACGCTGGAAATCACCAGCAGCGGTACCGAGTCGGCGTAGGCCTGGCCGATGGCGGTGGCGACGTTGGTCACGCCCGGCCCGGTGATGACGAAGCACACTCCCGGCTTGCCGCTGACCCGCGCATAACCGTCGGCCATGAAGCCGGCGCCCTGCTCGTGGCGGGTCAGCACGTGGCGGATGCCGCTGCCCGGAAGTCCGCGGTACAGCTCGAGGGTGTGCACGCCGGGGATACCGAAAACGGTATCCACGCCGTAGTTGGCCAGCAAGCGGACCAGGGCCTGGCCGGCGGTGAGGGTCTTCTGTGGTTGCATGGGCAATATCCTCGTCCAGTTCGGCGACCATCGGAGTCGCCGCTCGCGCCGCAGCGCTCTTGCTCCCATTCCCACAAGCGGGAGGGGGAGCCGTAGTGTCCGCCCGGGCCTTCAGCCATTGGCCAGCCGGATCAACGCATCCACCGCCAGCGCTCCCTCGGCATCCGCCAGCAATGGGTTGACGTCCAGCTCCAGCAAGCGCTCGGCATGTTCGCAGGCGAATTCGGCGACCGCGCGGATCGCCGCCACCAGGGCCTCCATGGATACCGCCGGGCGACCGCGGAAGCCGCTGAGCAACGGCGCGCTGCGCAGGCTCAGCAGGGCATCGCGGATCGCCGCGTCGGTGGTCGGCAGGAGCAGGCTGCGACTGTCGCGCAGCAGCTCCACGAGTATCCCGCCGGCACCGATCACCAATGCCAGGCCGAAGCCCTCCTCGCGCTTGACCCCGACGATCAGCTCGGCCAGCGGCGCGCCTGCCATGCGCTCCAGCAACACACGCTCGAAGACCAGTTGCGGCGCGTGCCGGGCCAGGCTTTCGCGCATGTCGAACAATGCCGCCTCCAGCGCCGCCTCGTTGCGCAGGCCGAGCGCCACGCCGCCGGCCTCGGTCTTGTGCGGCAGCGCGGCGCTGACCGCCTTGAGCACCAGCGGGAAGCCGAGGTCGAGGGCCGCTTCGCGGGCCTGCCCGGGGGTGCTCAGCACCCCCGGGGGCAGTGGCAGGCCGAAGGATTTCAGCGCCTGCTTGGATTGCCACTCGTCGAGCAGGTAGCCGTCGCCCGCCAGCGGCCCTGGGCAGATCGGCACCAACGCCGCCTCGCCGCGCTCCAGCAGCGCCGCGCGGCGCTGGCGGTAGCGGGCGATCCGTCCCCAGGCGGCGAGACCATCCTCGACGCCTTGCAGCGCGGCGACGCCCTCGCCGTGCAACAGCTCGCGGGCCCGGGCCGGCAGCAGTTCCGGGAACGCCGAGGCGATGAAGCCGACTTTGCCGTGGCGCTTCAGCGCGGCGCAGTAGCGTTGCAGAAGCAGGTCGCACTGCGGCCGCTCGCCGGTTTCCTCGCCCGGATAGTCGAGCACCAGCAGGGCGGCGTCGGCAGGGCTGCGCAAAGCGCTGTCGAGCATTTCCTCCAGGGCCGCGGCATCGCCCCAGATGGCGGTGGTGAAGTCCAGCGGGTTGGCGATGTTGGCGTAGTCGGGCAGTACCCCGGCCAGTTCGTCGCGCTGTCCGGCGTCGAAAGACGGCAACCCCAGGCCGTTGCGCTCGGCGTAGTCAGCGATCAACCCGGCGTCGCCGCCGGAACAGGCCAGCGCGACCAGGCTCGGCCCGCCAGGCAGGTGGCCGCAGGCGGCGGCCTTGAGGGTTTCGACGAAGCTCACCGGGCCGCTCACACGGATTACCCCGAGGCGCTCGAACAGGCTGTCGTAGAGCGCGTCGGAACCGGCCAGGGAACTGGTGTGGCTGAGCGCGAGGGCCGCGCCGATCTTCGACACTCCGGTCTTCAGGGCGATCACCGGCACGCCTTTCTGCAACGCCTTGTAGGCCGCGCGGGCGAACCCCGGGACGTTCTTCAGACCTTCCAGATGCAGGCCGATGGCAGTCACCCGCGGCTCGTCGAGCAGCACGTCCATCAGCTCGGCGATGCCCAACTGCGCCTGGTTGCCCACCGATGCCATATAGGCCACCGGCAGCGAACGGTCGCTCATCGACAGGTTGTAGGCGAAGTTGCCGCTCTGCGTCAGCACCGCGACGCCCCGCTCCACCTGCCGACCGCCATGTGCCACCGGCCATAGCGCGGCGCCGTGCAGGTAGTCGAGCAAGCCGTAGCAGTTCGGGCCAAGCAGCGCCATTTCGCCGGCGGCGGCCAGCAGCCGGCGTTGCACGGCCAGGCCCTGTTCGCCGGTTTCGGCGAAGCCGGAGGCATAGCAGATCGCCCCGCCGGCGCCTTTGGCGGCGAGCGCGGCGACCGCGTCGAGGGTCAGTTCGCGGTTGGTGGCGACGAACGCCGCGTCCGGGCCGCACGGCAGGTCGGCGACGCTGGCCACGCAGGGTACGCCTTCGAGTTCGGCGTGCTGCGGATTGACCAGCCACAACTGGCCGGCGAAACCGCCTTCGGCACAGCGTTTCAGGGCACGCGCCATGCCACGGCCGCCAATGAAGGCGAGATGCCTGGGTGCCAGCAGGCGCTTGAGGTTTTCACGATTCATGTCGGTTCTCGATTCGGAACATGGCAGCCTTCCCCTCTCCCCTGGAGGGAGAGGGGAGCCAGGACTTCAACGCAGCAACGGCCGCAGCAGTTCGCGGGAAACGATGTGCCGCTGGATTTCCGAAGTGCCCTCCCAGATCCGTTCGATCCGTGCGTTGCGCCAGATGCGCTCGACCGGTCCTTCATCCATCAGGCCCATGCCGCCGAAGATCTGCACCGCTTCGTCGGCGACCTTGCCGAGGGTCTCGCTGGCGAACAGCTTGGCCATGCCGGCCTCGCCGTCGGTCATGGTGCCCTGGTCCATCTTCCAGGCGGTGTGCAGGGTCATCAGCTCGGCGGCACGGATCTGCGTGGCCATGTCGGCGAGCTTGAAGGAAACGCCCTGGTAGCTGCCGATCGGCTGACCGAACTGCTTGCGATCGGCCGCCCAGCGCAGCGACAGGTCGAGGGCGCGCTGGGCCTGGCCGACGCAGTTGGCGGCGACCATCACCCGTCCGGCGGTGAGCCAGGCGTTGGCCACTTCCCAGCCCTTGCCGACCTCGCCGAGTACCTTGGAGGCCGGCACCCGGCAATCGTCGAAGAAGATCTCGTAGGTGTGGTAGCCACGGTTGCTCACGCATTTCGGTCCGCGGCGCACGGTCATCCCGGGCGTGCCCTTGTCCACCAGGAAGGCGGTCACCGCGTTGCGCTTGCGGCCGTTGTGCTCGTAGCTGTCGGTGACGGCGAAGACGATGGCGAAGTCGGCGTGCCCGGCGTGGCTGATGAAGTGCTTGCTGCCGTTGATCACGAAGGCGTCGCCGTCGCGCACCGCGCGGGTCTTGATCGAATTGGCGTCGGAGCCGGCGCCCGGCTCGGTGAGGGCGAAGCAATCGGTCTTTTCGCCCTGCACGCAGGGCAACAGGTAGTCGCCGAGCTGTTCTCCGGTGCAGGCCATGAGGATCTTCGAGGGCCGCGCGACGAATACGTGGAGGGCCCAGGAGACCTTCGACAGCTCGCGTTCGACCAGCGCCTGGGACAGGTAGTCGAGGCCGCCGCCGCCCACTTCCTCGGGCATGTTGAAGGCATAGAAACCGGCGGCGAGGGCCTTGCCGCGAATCTGTGCGGCCAGCTCCGGCGACACCGCGTCGGCGCGGTCGACATCGTCCTCGTGGGGCAGCAGTTCCTTCTCGACGAAGCTGCGCACCGCCTCGACCAGCATGTCCTGTTCCTGGGTCAGCCTGAAATCCATGGGAATCACCTGCTCGGCGCCTAGCGCCCGCTGAATTGAGGGGAACGTTTCTCGGCCACGGCGCGCAGCGCCTCGGCGGCATCCTCGCTGCGCCCGCAGAGCAGCCCGGCGGCCTGCTCGGCCCGCAACTGCTCGGCCAGCGAGCGCCCGGCGCCGTCGCGCAGCAGGCGCTTGGTCTGGGCGAAGGCAAAGGTCGGACCGCTGGCGAGACGCGCAGCGAAGGCGCCGACCGCCTCAACCAGGCGCTCGTCGGCGACCACCTCGCCGACCAGTCCGGCGCCCAGGGCTCGCTCCGCGCTCCAGGCTTCGTCGAGGAACAGCAGGCGCTTGGCCGCCTCGCTGCCGAGCAGCCGTGGCAGATGCCAACTGGCGCCGGCGTCCGGGCAGTAGGCCATGCCGGTGTAGCCGGCCTTGAAGCGCGCCGAGGCGGCGGCGATGCGGAAATCGCAGCACAGCGCCAGGTCCATGCCAGCGCCCACGGCGCTGCCGTTGACGGCGGCGACTGTGGGTTTGTCGAGGGCGTGCAGGCGCCCCATCAGGGCGTGGGAGGCCTCGGTCCAGCCATAGCGTTCCAGCTCGCCACGGGCTTCAGCCGCCGCCCATTCGGCGAGATCGGCCCCGGCGCAGAAGCTGCGTCCGCTGCCGCCGAGCACCACAGCGCGCACTGCCGGGTCGCGCTCGCAGGCATCGAGTCGGACGTGCAGGGCCTCCAGGGTGGGGATATCCAGCGCATTGCGCTGTTGCGGACGATTCAGGACGAGCCAGGCGATCCCGGCTTCGACCCGCGTCTGCAATGGGGAAAGGTCAGTCATGCGGCCCTCGTTCTTATTGTTGGTTGATGGCGATCGCGGCTTTCAGGCAATACTAAACACTCGTTCAACAAGACCACAATCCACCCATTCGGGTGTATGTAACGGCCCTGCGGCAGGCGCAAAGCCACACGCCATGCGATCCGCCGAAAAGCGGCGGAGGCCCGCGCGAGCCGGCTGTTACAACTTCGAACAAACCAACCAGGCGAAAACGAAAACGCCCGCCGGATGCGGCGGGCGTCGGGTCCTGCGAATGGCCGTTCAGCCGGCCCGTCCCAGGGCGGGGTCGCCCAGTCCCTGCGGCTGCCGGCGACGAACCACGTAATAGGCCAGGTAGCAGGCGGCGATGAAGCCGAAGCCCCAGTACAAGGACGGCCGCTGGGTGGGATCGAGGGCGAGGAAGACGAACAGCGAGCAGCACACGGCGATGCAGGCCAGCGGCACCAGCGGGAACAGCGGCGCGGCATATTTCAGCTCGGCGACCGTGCCGCCGCTGGCCATGTGCTCGCGGCGGAAGCGGTATTGGGCGTAGGCGATGACGATCCAGGTGACGGTGCCGGACATCCCGCTCACCGCCATCAGCACCATGAACAGGGTGTCGGCTGCGACCACGCTGGTCAGCAACGAGAGCAGGGCGAAGCACAGGGTGATCAGCAACGCGTAGAGCGGCACGCCGCGCGCGCTGAGCTTCGACAGGCCGCGCGGGGCCATGCCGGTCCTGGACATCGCCCAGAGGATCCGCGTCGAGGCGTACAGGCCCGAGTTGCCTACCGAGAGGATGGCGGTGAGGATGACGAAGTTCATCAGGTCCGCCGCGTAGGGAATCCCGACCATGTCGAACACCTGCACGAACGGGCTTTCCATCAGCCCGGCCTGTTGCCAGGGAATGATGGCGGAAAGCACGACGATGGCCAGCACGTAGAAGATCAGTACGCGGAACACCACGTTGCGCACCGCCCGCGGGATGCTCTTCTCCGGTCGCTCGGTCTCGCCGGCGGCGACGCCCATGATCTCGCAACCCTGGAAGGCATAGACCACCGTCATCATCACCGCGAACACCGCCGACAGGCCGTTGGGGAACAGCCGCTCGCCGACCAGGTTGGAGAACATCGGCGCCGGCGCACCGCTCTTCAGTTCGATACCGCCGAAGATCACCAGTCCCCCGACCACGATGAACACCAGGATCGCCGCCACCTTGATCCCGGCGAACCAGTACTCGGCCTCGCCGAAGGCGCGGGTCGCCAGGGCATTGAGGGAGAACAGCACAACCACGAAGAAACCCGACCATAGCCACACGGGCACCTCCGGGAACCAGCGGGTCATGAGCATCCCGGCCGCGGTGAATTCCAGGCCTACCGTGGAGGCCCAGCTCATCCAGTAGACCCAGCCGATCATGAAGCCGGTCGCCGGGCCGATGAAACGCGTCGCGTGGGCCTGGAACGAACCGGAGACCGGCATCTGCACCGACAGCTCGCCGAGGCAGACCATCACCAGGTACATCAGCACCCCGGCCACCAGGTAGGCCAGCACCGCGCCGGCCGGGCCGCCCTGGTTGATGGTCACGCCGGAGCCCATGAACAGCCCGGTGCCGATCACCCCGCCGAGGGACAGCATGAAGATGTGGCGGCTCGCCAGGGCCCGGGTGAGTTGCAGCCTTTCCTTGCCGTCAGCCATGGCGCACCTCCGGATGAGGGTACGTGCAGGGGTCTTCGAGATGGCTCATTATTCTTGTCTCCACTCTGTCAGAGGCCGTGTCTTGCGCACGGATGAGCGGATTATTGGCGGCGGATGTAAGACGCCGTTGAACGCGCGGATCGAAGATGTAAAAAGCTGTAAGGAAGTTGTTCGCCGCGCCGCTCAACCGGCCGCTGCGTCGGCTTCGCCGAGGAAGCCGGCGCGGCGCAGGGCCTCGGCACCGTCGCGGCGCAGGCTACCCAGGCGTGCGCCCCAGGCCCGCGGGTCGACCCCGGCCGCGCCCAGGGCCTCGCGCTCCAGCTCGCCCAGGCCGGCGCCGAGCGCCACCAGGCCCATGGACTGGCAGCTTCCGGACAGGCGATGGGCGATGTTCGCCGCCTCGGCCAGGTCCGCCTGGTCCAGGGCTTCGGCTAGCAGCGGCAACTGCTCGTCCAGGCTTCCCAGCAGGTTGCCCAGCAGTCCGGCGAGCTTGTGCCGCCCCAGCAGGCGGCGGTGGGTCTCGAGCATCTGCCGGTCCAGCGCGGCGTCCGCCGCAAGCGCAGGCACGCTGGTGCCGACCTCGCCCAGCGCGCGGCGCAGCTCGTCCATCCGCAGGGGCTTGCCGAGCACGCCCTGCATGCCCGCGGCGAAGTACCGACGCACCATGTCCGGCTGGATGCTGGCGGTGAAGGCGAAGATCGGCGTGGCGCGGTTCAGGCCATCGAGCTGCCGGCGAATCCCGGCGCAAAGCTCGAGGCCAGCCATCCCCGGCAGGTGCATGTCCAGCAGGATCAGGTCGAAGCGCCGCTGCCGGCACAACGCCAGGGCCGGCCCCGCGTCCTCGGCCAGCATCACCCGGTGGCCGTCCCGCTCGAGCAGGCCCTGGGCCACCTCGCGGTTGAGCGCCACGTCCTCCACCAGCAGCACCTCCAGCGCAGACACCGATGCCGCCGGCGGCGTCGCGCCGGACAAGCTCGCCAGCGCCAGCTCGATCTCGAACCAGAACGTGCTGCCCTGGCCGACCCGGCTTTCCACGCCGATCCGCCCGCCCAGCGCTTCCACCAGCCGCTTGCTGATCGCCAGGCCCAGGCCGGTTCCGCCGTAACGGCGGGTCACGGCGTCGCCGCCCTGGGTGAAGCGTTCGAAGATGCGTTCGCGCATTTCCTCGGGAATGCCGATTCCATCGTCCGCGACGCTCAGCCGCAGGCGCTCGCTTCCTGCGCTGCGCGCCAGCCGCTCGACGCGAACGCGCACCTCGCCGGCCTCGGTGAACTTCACCGCGTTGCCCAGCAGGTTGGTCAACACCTGGCGCAGGAACTGCTCGGCGCCGCGATGGCCGTCATGAACCTGTGGGTCCAGCCACAGGTCCAGCCGTGTGGCGTTCTCCCGCGCCCGTGGTTCGAGCAGGGTGAGGACGTCCTCGAGCAGGCTCCGCAAGGAAAAGTCCACCGCTTCCGGCACATCCGCCGCTTCCTCCAGCCGGGCGAAGTGGAGGACCTCGTTGAGGATCGCCAGCAGTCCCTCCCCCGCTCTCGCCAGTGCCCGCAGGCGCTGGCGGTCACGCTCGCCGAGCGATGCCTCGCGCAGCAGCTCGGCCATGCCCAGGATGCCGTTCAGCGGGGTACGGATCTCATGGCTCATGGTCGCGAGAAAACGGCTCTTGGCGCGGTCGGCGGCTTCCGCCTGGTCCTTCGCCCGGCGCAGGCTGGCGGTGCGTCGCTCGACCTGCCGACGCAACTCGTCGCGGTCGGCGTCGCGCCGGCGGCGATCGGTGCGCAAGGCCTGGCGCATGTCCTCCAGGGCGGTGGCGACGGCGTCGATCTCGTCGCGTTCGCGGTCCGCCTTGTCCAGTCGCAGCGGCTGTTGCAGGTCGCCTTCGGCGATATGCCCGGCGAACTCGGACATGCGCCACAGGTGCCGGGTGACCAGGCTGTGGAACAGCCAACTGAGGGCCACCGCCAGACCGCAAAGGAAACTGCCCATCCACAAGAGGCTGGCCAGGCCGCCGGAGGCCAGCCGGCGATAGACCGCCGCCAGGTCGATGGCGATCTCCAGCTCACCCAGTTGCCGACGCTCGCCCCCCGGCGGCTGGTAGCTCAAGGGAAAGCGCTCGACCCGCAGCAGGCCGCGTGGACGCTGGTCGCCCTGCAACAGGTTGAAGTCGGCGCTTTGCAGGCTGACACGGGCGATGTCGGGGAAATCCCCGAGGCCGCGCAACTGCACGTTCAACTGCTCCTGGTTGAGATCCCACAGGCTGCGCTCGAAGCTGGCCAGGTAGCCGCTGCGGATCAGTTCCAGGCGCGCCTCGATCTCGCGCATTTCGCGACGGTATTCGAAGAACAGCTGAACGGCGCCGGCGAGGACGGTGAAACACAGGCTGAACAGCAGCACCCGCCACAGCAGGCGCCGCGCCAACACTCCGCCGTGGCTGCTCACCAGGCGTCCGCGCGGTTGCCGGCGAGGCGCCGATAGTCGCGCACACTGTCGTCCAGCCAACGCTGGATGCTGCCGTCGTCGCGATAGCCACGCAGGGCCCGGTCGATCTCGTCCATCTTCGCCGCCAGCGGCGAGTGTCGCGAGACCGCCACTCGCAGGTAGTCCACCGTCAGCGGTTCGGGCAGCGCACGGATGTTCTCGCCGCCGGCCAGGCGCTCGGCGAACAGCGTGCCGGTGCGGCGTTCGTGGGCGATGTAGTCGATGCGCTGGCGCACCAGCTTGCCGAAGTTCTGTCGGCTGTCGGAAACCCATTCGACGTTGCCGTGGCGGCCGACGAAGCGGTCGAAGTCCGCCCCGTAGCTTTCGCCGAACAACAGCCCGCCGCGATAGCCGGCGAGGTCGCCGAGGGATCGGATGCGCACCGGCCGCTGGCGGTTGTAGAAGATCGCCACATCCTCGCGCAGCACCGGCTCGGCGGAAAACGCCAGGTCGCGATCGCGCGCGGGCGTGCGGTAGGCCAGTACCAGATCGACCCGTCCGGCGGCGGCGTCCAGCAGGCAGCGCCGCCAGTTGCCCAGCACCACCACCTCGACCCGGTAGCCCAGCGCGCCGAACAGCCGCTTCACCAGCTCCGGCGCCAGCCCCCGGACCTGCTGGCCATCGCTCCAGGAGATCGGCGGGTATACCGGATAGTCGCAATAGCGGATGGTCTCCGCAGCCTGTGCCAGGCCGCCCAGCAGCCATCCGTAGAGCGCCAGCCAGCGGGCCTGCATGGCTCAGGCGTCGCTGGCCGCGGCGGTGAACAGGTAACCGGCGCCGTGGATGGTGATGATCAGTTGCGGTTCGGCCGGGTCGTCGCGCAGCTTACGACGCAGGCGGCCGACCAGCACGTCGATGGAGCGATCGCTGGGCAGCCACTCGCGGTTGCGGATCTGGTCCATCAACTGGTCGCGGCTCAGGGTATGCCCGCTGTTGCGCAGGAAGGCGCCGAGCAATTGGAATTCGCCGTGGGTGAGCAGGGTCTCGTTGCCCGCGTGGTCGATCAGGCGGCGCCGGTCGGCGTCCAGCAGCCAGTCGCCGAACTGCCTGAGGGCCTGCCGGGCGGGGGCGGCGCTGGCCTGGGCATGGCGCACCCGGCGGATCAGGTTCTTCGCCCGCGACACCAGTTCGCGCGGGTTCAGCGGCTTGATCACGTAGTCGTCGGCGCCGCACTCCAGGCCGACGATGCGATCGATCTCGTCGTTGCGCCCGGTGATCAGGATGATCCCCACCTCGGAGCGCACCCGCAGCTCGCGGGTCAGGGTCAGGCCGTCCTTGCCGGGCAGGCGGATGTCCAGCAGCACCAGCTCGACCGGCTGGCCGAGATGGGCGCACTCGGCAAGGCAGGCTTCCGCCTGCTCGGCGTTGCCGGCGCAGAGTACGTCATAGCCCTCCTCGCCGAGATAGGCCTGGAGAAGCTCACGAATCACCGGGTCGTCGTCGACCACCAATACGCGCGGAACCATCGCCATCACCTTGCGCCTCCGGCGGGCCGGGGCGTTTCTTGTTCTGGGTTGTCGGACGGTGGGCGGAAGGGGCCGGGGCGCCTTCCGCTGCCAGCAGCAGCCTATCCACTACTGAACGGACGATCAACAAGCTTCCGTCGCACGCCGGAAGCGGCGATGGGCGCCCGCCTCCAGGCCATCCACCCAGGCCTCGCAGATCTGCACGCCCTGCCGCGGCGTGAAGGTCGTGGGATTCAGCCCAGACTCCAGCCACAGCCCGTCGAGCAGGGCGCTGAGGCTGATGGCCGCCAGTTCCGCGTCGAAGTCCGCCCAGCCGCCCTCCTCCGCCAGTTGCCGCAGCACGCCGACCAGCAGCGCCCGGTACTCGCCATAGGAATGGTCGTGGACCCGCCCGATCGCTTCGATGCTGCCCACCGCACCCCAGAACGCCAGCCAGGCGTCGAGCAATTGCGGATCGAGCAGCTCGGCGGAGAAGGATGCCTCGAAGAACGCCGAGAGCCGCGGGCGGGCGCCGCCCGGCGCGGTGTCGATGGCACCGCGGAGCAGGCGCATGACGCGTCCGGTGACCGCCAGGTAGGCCTCGGCCACCAGCGCGTCCTTGCCATCGTAGTGGTGATTGATCAGGCCCACCGATACCCCGGCCTCGGCGCAGATCTTGCGCACCGAGGCGCCCTGGAAGCCATGCCGCTTCAGGCAGGCCAGGGTCGCCTCGATCAGCAGCGCCTTGCGCTGCTCTGGTTCCAGACGGGAAAAGCGCACTTCCTGGTTCATCCTTTCGCGGCTCCTGCTCGTCGCCCGCGACCACCGGCGGGCAGCCCCGATGATCGCAGGTTACGTGGCGCCCGTCTCACTGGCTGGCCCAGGCGTTGAAGCGCTCCTCCAGCTCCTCGCCATGCTCGACCCAGAATTCGTCGTCCATCGCCAGGCCCTGCTCCAGGTTCGCCGGCGCGGTCGGCACCCAGCTCGCCAGTTGCGCGGGCAGGCGCTGGGCGGCCTGGCGGTTGGTCGGCCCGTAGGGAATGTTCTCGACGTAGCGCACCTGGGCATCCGGGGCATTGGCGAAGGCGATGAAGCGACGCGCCTCGGCGCCGCGCTTCGAACCCTTGACCACCGCCCAGTAGTCCATGCCGTACAGGCTGCCCGGCCATACCAGGGCCAGGTTGCGTCCCGCGCGGTGGGCGTCGGCGATGCGCCCGGTGTAGGTGGACGTCATCACCACGTCGCCGGCGGCCAGCCACTGCGCCGGCTGCGCTCCCGCCTCCCACCACTGGATGTAGGGCTTGAGCTGGCCCAGCTTGGCGAAGGCACGGTCGGCGCCGGCGCGGGTCGCCAGCAGCGGATAGACCTGCTCGCGTGGCACGCCGTCGGCGAGCAGGGCGAACTCCAGGTTGTAGATCGCCCGCTTGCGCAGGCCGCGCTTGCCGGGGAAGCGCTGGACGTCCCAGAAGTCGGCCCAGGACGCCGGCGGCTGTTGCAGCCGGTCGGCGTCGTAGCCGATCGCCACGCCCCAGACCAGCGCGGCGGAACCGCATTCCTGGGCGGCATTGGCGATCAACTGCTGCTTGCCGCCGATGGCCTGCCAGTCCAGACGCTCGAACAGGCCGTCGTCGCAACCGCGCGCCAGATCCGGCCCCTCGACCTGGACCAGGTCCCAGTCGGCGTGACCGGTGTCGGCCATCACCTTGATCCGGGCCATCTCGCCGTTGTACTCGCTCTGCACTACGGGAATCCCGGTCTGCTGCGTGAACGGCTGGAAGAACGCCACCTCCTGGGCCTTCTGTCCGGCGCCGCCGTAGCCGACCACCACCAGGCCATCATCGGCCTGGACTGGCGCGAGGCCGCCGAACGCCAGCAGGACGGCACCGAGCAGGACGCGGCAAGGAAAAACCGGATGCGGACGGGCGCTGGCCGCGCGGCGCAATGGAAAGGAACGGTTCATGTGCGTCTCCTCTTGTTCTTGTTGTGGAGTGGATCGCAGCGAGCCGCCGGGAAGCGGCCACGGGACAGAAACTATCCAGTCGATTTTAAAAAAACAAGTTGATTTTTTACTGATGGTAAATTCATATCCTGTTTCTGAAGCGCGCCGCGAGAACAACAAGAAGGACGCCAACCGTGAATTTCCCGCACCTGTTCAGCCCCCTGGAAATCCGGGGCAAACGCCTGAAAAACCGCATCATGTCGAGCGGCCACGACACGTCGATGCCTACCGACAACCTGGTCAACGAGCCACTCGTCGCCTATCACCGCGCCCGGGCCCGCGGCGGCGCCGGACTGATCGTCATGCAGGTGGCGGGGGTCCACGACAGCGCGCGCTACACCTCGCACGTGCTGATGGCCACCGACGATGCCTGCATCCCCGGCTACCGGCGGGTCGCCGAGGCCTGCCACGCCGAAGGCTGCGTGGTGCTGTCGCAGATCTTCCATCCCGGGCGCGAGATCATGGAGTCCGCCGACGGCCTGCTGGCGGTGGCCTATTCCGCCTCGGCCTCGCCCAACGAACGGTTCCGGGTGATGCCGCGCGAACTCGACCAGCCGCTGATCGACGAGATCGTCGCCGGCTACGCCGCCGCCGCGCGCCGCCTGCACCAGGCAGGGCTGGACGGGGTGGAGGTGGTCGCCAGCCATGGCTACCTGCCGGCGCAATTCCTCAACCCGCGGGTGAACCGCCGCACGGATGGCTACAACGGCGACCTCGATGCCCGCCTGCGTTTCCTCCGCGAAGTGCTGGCGGCGGTGCGCGCGGCCACCTCCGAGGACTTCATCGTCGGCCTGCGCCTGTCCGCCGACGAGCGCGACCCCGAGGGTCTCAGCGAAAGCGAGTCGCTGCAGGCGGCCGAGGCGGTCCAGGGCGAGCTGGACTACCTGCACATCGTCGCCGGCACTTCGGCCTCCCTCGGCGGCGCCATCCATATCGTCCCGCCGATGGCCATCGAGCCGGCCTACCTGGCCCGCGAAGCCGGTACCTTCAAGGCGCGCCTGGCGATCCCGCTGTTCGTCACCGGGCGCATCAACCAGCCCCAGGAGGCCGAGGCCATCCTCGCCCGAGGCCAGGCCGACGTCTGCGGCATGACCCGCGCGCTGATCTGCGACCCGCAGATGCCGAACAAGGCCGAGGCCGGGCGCAGCGACGACGTGCGCGCCTGCATCGCCTGCAACCAGGCCTGCATCGGACATTTCCACCGAGGCTATCCGATCTCCTGCATCCAGCACCCGGAAACCGGCCGCGAGCTGACCTACGCAACGCCCAATCCGCCCTCGCGGCGCAAGCGCGTGCTGGTCGCCGGCGGCGGCCCGGCGGGGATGAAGGCGGCCGCGGTGGCGGCACAGCGCGGCCATGAGGTAGTGCTCTGCGAGGCCGGCGCCCAGCTCGGCGGCCAGGTCAACCTGGCGCAACTGCTGCCGCGCCGCGCCGAATTCGGCGGCGCCTCCACCAACCTGCAACGGGAGATGCAACTGGCCGGCGTCGAGGTACGCCGCAACACGCCGGTCGACCGCGCGCTGGTGGAGCGCGAGCGGCCGGACCTGGTGATCGTCGCTACCGGCGCCGAACCCTACTGGCCGCCTTTCGAGCGCGGCGGCGAGCTGCAGGTGGTGGATGCCTGGCAGGTGCTGCGCGGCGAGGTGCGGGTCGGTCGTTCGGTGCTGGTCACCGACTGGCGGGGCGACTGGATCGGCCCCGGTATCGCGGAAAAGCTTGTACGCGAGGGCCACCAGGTGCGCCTGGCGGTGAACGGCACCCACTGCGGCGAGAGCCTGCCGCTGTACGTGCGCGACCAGTTGGCCGGCGAGCTGCACCGCCTGGGTATCCCGGTCACGCCCTACGCCCGCCTGTACGGCTGCGACGATACCACGGTGTACATGCAGCACAGCGCCAGCGGCGAGGCGATGCTGTTCGAGGAGGTCGATACCCTGGTGCTATGCCAGGGCCACCAGCCGGTGGACCGCCTGGCCGACAGCCTGCACGGCCTGGCGGAGGTGCTGCGGATCGGCGACTGCCTGGCCCCCCGCACCGCCGAGGAGGCGATCTACGAAGGGCTCAAGGCCGCCTGGAGCATCTGAGCGGCGCGGCCGCGGCTCCCTCGACGGGTCCCGGCCCAGCCCCTAGAATGCCGCAAACGCAGCCAGGACCCCGCCGCATGCCCCGCCCGTCACCGCCGGACGCCACCGACACGCCGCGCAGCGAAACGCACTTCCTCGGCACCCGCATCCGCGGCCTGCGCAAGCGCCGCGGCCTGACCCTGGCCGAGCTGGCCGCACAGAGCGAACTCACCGCCGGCTACATCAGCCAACTGGAACGCAACCTGGCATATCCGTCGATTCCGGCGCTGTTCAACATCGCCCGCAGCCTCGGCGTGACCATCCAGTGGTTCTTCGCCAGCGAGGCCGCGGTGGACCCGGCGGACGCCGGCTACGTGGTGCGGCGCAACACGCGCATGAGCGTGCATTACGAAGACGGCATCATCGACGAACTGCTCACCCCGCAGCCCAGCCGCCAGTTGGAGATCCTCCACTCGCGTTTCCCGCCGGGCACCTACAGCCAGCAGAGCTACAGCCATGAGGGCGAGGAAGCCGGCTACATCCTCAGCGGAATCTTCGAACTCTGGGTCGGCGACCGCCATTTCCAGCTCCGCGAGGGCGACAGCTTCAGCTACTCCAGCCAGGAACCGCATCGCTACGGCAACCCAGGCGACAGCGATACCCTGGTGCTCTGGGTGATCACCCCGCCGACGTTCTGAAACGCCCTGTCGCGATGCAGGGCCAGGGGAGCGCCGACGGGGCGGGCGCTACCCGCCGCGCTCGAGCAACCGCGCCAACCCCGCCAGCAGCCGCTCCAGGGCGCCCTGGTTGTTGCGCAGCACCTTCTCTCCGGCAGTGGCCATGGCCGTCGCGACCTCCGGCTGCGCCCACAGGCGCGTGAGGCCGTCGCACAGCTCGCCGGCATCCGTCACCTCGAGCAGCGCCCCGGCGTCGCGCAATTGCGCGGCGATGTCGAGGAAGTTGAACAGGTGCGGACCGGCGAACACCGGCTTGCCCAGGGCCGCCGGCTCCAGCAGGTTGTGCCCGCCGTTGGGCACCAGGCTGCCGCCGACGAAAGCGATGTCGGCCAGGGCATAGAGGAACAGCAGCTCGCCCATGGTATCGCCGAGCAGCACCTGGGTCGCGCGTGCCACCGGCTCGCCGCCGGAGCGCCGGACCGTGGCGAAGCCTTCGCGGCGGCATAGCTCGTGGACGCCGGCGAAGCGTTCCGGATGGCGCGGCACCAGGATCAGCAACGCGTCGGGACGCGTTTCCAGCAGGCGCCGGTGGGCTGCCAGGACGATCTCGTCCTCGCCGGCATGGGTGCTGGCGGCGATCCACAGCGGTCGCGCCGTCGCGTCCCATTCCTCGCGCAGGGCGGCAGCGGCCAGCGGCAGCTGCGGGTCGATGCGCAGGTCGAACTTGATCGAGCCGGTCACGCTGACGCACTCAGGACGCGCGCCGAGACGACGGAAGCGCTCGGCCTCGGCCTCGGTCTGCACGGCGATCCAGGACAGCTCGGCGAGCATCGGCCGGGTCAGCCCGGCGAAGCGCGCGTAGCCACGCGCCGAGCGCTCGGACAGGCGCGCATTGGCCAGCGCCACCGGGATCCCGCGCACGGCGCAGGCATGGATATGGTTGGGCCACAGCTCGGTTTCCATGATCACCGCCAGGCGCGGCCGCACCCGGTCGAGGAAGCGCGCCGCCGCCCAGGGCAGGTCGTAGGGCAGATAGCAGTGCCGGACCTGCTCGCCGAACAATGCGCGGATGCGCTCCGAGCCGGTCGGGGTCATGCAGGTGACGGTGACCGGCAGCTGCGGATGGCGCTCCAGCAGCGCCCGCACCATCGGCGCGGCGGCGATGCTCTCGCCCACCGAGACGGCGTGCACCCAGATGCCGCCGGGCGGCACCTCGGGCAAGGACAGGGAAAAACGCTCGCCGATGCGCTTGGCGTAGGCCGGCGCCTGGCGCGCGCGCCACCACAGGCGCAACGCCACCAGCGGTAAGCCGAGGTGGAACAGCAGGGTATAGAGGGTACGGTTCATGGGCGCGCAGCTTAGCAAAACTCCCGCCGACCGGCTCAGCCGATGGCGCGCAGGTGGCGGGTGAAGGTTTCGCCGAGCCAGGCCGCCGCCGGGCCGAGCACCTCGTTGCGCCGCCAGACCAGTTCGACCACCAGCGACGGCGGCGTCCAGTCGCTGGTCAGCTCCACCATCAGCCGGTCGTAGGTGGGGTACTGCACCACGTGCCGCGGCAGCCAGGCCCAGCCGAGGTTGCGCATCAGCAACTCGGCCATGGAATAGAAGCTGTCCAGCCGCCACACCTGCGGGCTGATCTGCTCGCCGCCCGGATAGCCGCTCTGCTGGGGCACGATCAAAAGTTGCCGGTGCTGTGCCAGCTCGCGGCGACTGACCCGTTGCAGCCCGGCCAGCGGGTGGCCGGCGCCGCACACCGTGACCATCTCGACGCTGCCGAGGCGCCGCCGCTCCAGCGACTCAGGCATGCGCTCATGGTGGAACAGCAGGCCGAGGTCAGCCTGCTCCTCGAGCAAACGACGGGTCACGTCGCCCTGGCCGCCGCTGGACACCTGCACCTCCAGACTGGGAAAGCGCTGCGCCAGCGCTTCCAGGCTGTCCAGCACCGGCTGGTAGGGCATCGCCTCGTCCTGGGCCAGGCGCAGCCGCGGCTCCTCGCCGCGCGCCAGGCCCAGCGCGCGCCCCTGCAGGCGCTCGCACTGGCGCAGCACCTCGCGCGCCTCCGCCAGCAGCACCCGGCCCTCGTCGGTCAGGCGCGGCTGGCGTCCGCTGCTGCGTTCGAACAGGGTGACGCCGAGGTCCGCCTCCAGCAGCGCGATGCCGTTGCTCACCGCCGATTGCACCCGCTTCAGTTCGCGGGCGGCGGCAGAGAACGACTGGCGCTCGGCGACGCTGACGAACAGGCGGATCTGCTCCAGGTTCCACTGCATAACCTATCTCCAATACAGATAGGTAACGACTTTATCCCATCCGCCGGCTCCCTAGAATGGCCGCAGTTTCCGGAGGACGCCGCCATGACCAATTATCTCTACCTCGCCATCGCCATCGCCGCCGAAGTGGTCGCCACCACCTCGCTGAAAGCCGTCGCCGGATTCAGCAAGCCACTGCCGCTGCTGCTGGTGGTGGGCGGCTACGTGCTCGCCTTCAGCATGCTCGTGCTGGTCATGCGCACCCTGCCGGTCGGCGTGGTCTACGCCATCTGGTCCGGGCTCGGCATCGTCCTGGTCAGCCTGGTGGCGATGTTCGTCTACGGCCAGCGCCTGGACCCCGCGGCCCTCCTCGGTATCGGCCTGATCATCGCCGGCGTGCTGGTGATCCAGTTGTTCTCCCGCGCTTCGGGGCACTGAACGACCGTCGCGGGCGCAGGTTGTATACTGCGCCCTTTCCGTTCCCGATAAGGCAGCCCCATGCCCCAAGCCCTTTCCACCGACATCCTCATCGTTGGCGGCGGTATCGCCGGCCTCTGGCTGAACGCCCGCTTGCGCCGGGCCGGCTACGCCACCGTGCTGGTGGAAAGCGCCAGCCTCGGCGGCGGACAGAGCGTGAAGTCGCAGGGGATCATCCACGGCGGCGCCAAGTACGCCCTGCATGGCGCCCTGACCGGCGCCTCCGAAGCCATCGCCGACATGCCGCGGCGCTGGCGCGCCTGTCTCGGCAGCGACGGCGAACTCGACCTGCGGGGCGTACGCCTGCTTTCCGAGGCGCACTACCTGTGGTCGCCGGGCGGCCTGGCCGGCAGCCTTACCAGCTTCTTCGCCAGCAAGGCGGTGCGCAGCCGGGTCGAGCAGGCCAAGGGCGAGGATTTGCCTCCGGCGCTGCGCGACAAGGGGTTCAAGGGCAAGGCCTACCGCCTCACGGAAATCGTCTTCGACGTCCCCGACCTGATTCGCCGCCTGGCGGAACTGGCCGGCGACAGCCTGCTCGCCGGCGAGCGCATCGAACCGCTGCGCGAAGGCCGGGAACTGGCCGGCCTGTGCGTCGACGGCCGGGAGATCCGTGCCCAGCGCGTGGTGCTCAGCGCCGGTGCCGGCAACGAGGCGCTGCTCCGCGAACTGGGCCTGGAACAACCGGCCATGCAGCGGCGGCCGCTGCACATGGTGATGGTCAAGGCGGCGACCCTGAAACCGCTGTACGCCCACTGCCTGGGGGCCGGGCCGAAGCCACGGATCACCGTGACCACCCATCCGACCCGCGACGGCCAGTCGGTCTGGTACCTCGGCGGCGACATCGCCGAAGCCGATGGCGTGGCCCGCGACGAAGCCGCGCAGATCGCCGAAGCACGTCGCGAACTGGCAAAGCTGCTGCCCTGGATCGACCTCGGCCAGGCGCAGTGGGCCACCTTGCGGGTGGATCGCGCCGAGCCGGCACAGTCCAACCTGTTGCGCCCGGACAACGCCTTCCTCGCCGAACAGGGACGCCTGCTGGTCGGCTGGCCGACCAAGCTGGCGCTGGCCCCTGACTTCGCCGACCGGGTCTGCGCCCGCCTGGAAGAAGACGGCATCCGCCCCAGCGAACATGCCGCGCTGCCGCAACTGCCGCGTCCGCCGCTCGCCGAACCGGCCTGGGAGGTAGCCTTCGCATGATCAGGGATACCCTCCACGACCTGCACCGCCCGCTGGGCGACACCGGCCTGGCCGTTTCGCCGCTGGGCCTGGGCACCGTCAAGTTCGGCCGCGACCAGGGAGTGAAGTACCCTTCCGGCTTCACCATCCCCGACGACCGCGAAGCCGCCGACCTGCTGGCCCTGGCCCGCGACCTCGGCATCAACCTGATCGACACCGCCCCGGCCTACGGCCGCAGCGAGGAACGCCTCGGCCCGCTGCTGCGCGGCCAGCGCGAGCATTGGGTGATCGTCAGCAAGGTCGGCGAAGAGTTCGTCGACGGCCAGTCAGTCTTCGACTTCTCCGCCACGCATACCCGGCGCTCCGTCGAACGCAGCCTGAAGCGCCTGGAGACCGAGCGGATCGAGCTGGTGCTGGTGCATTCCGATGGCAACGACCTGGATATCCTCGAGAACAGCGAGGTCTACCCGACTCTCGCCGCGCTCAAGCGCGAGGGCCTGATCGGCGCCTACGGACTCTCCGGCAAGACCGTCGAAGGTGGCCTGCGCGCCCTGCGCGAGGGCGATTGCGCGATGGTCACCTACAACCTGAACGAGCGCGCCGAGCGCCCGGTCATCGAGTACGCCGCGGCCCATGCCAAGGGCATCCTGGTGAAGAAGGCGCTGGCCAGCGGGCATGCCTGCCTGGGCGCCGGACAGGACCCGGTGCGCGCCAGCTTCGAACTGGTCTTCGACCAGCCGGGCGTCGCCGCCGCCATCGTCGGCACCATCAATCCGCTGCACCTGGCCCATAATGTCGCGATGGCCGCGCAAGCCCTGAAAAAGGCCTGAACCATACATCGGCTGCAACATCCGCGGGTTGACACCCGCGGTGCATTCCGCTGCCATGTTCCTCCCGAACGAGCCGTATCCCGCCTGCCGCCCTCGCCTCCGGTGGCCGGTGCATCGAACGTGAGCCTCCGTCCCGCCCCGGCGCGATGACCCGACAAGGAGCCCCGTATGCCCCGCATGCTCGCCCGCAAGGATCCGTCCGCCTTCAAGACCCTGCCGCTGCTGGTGGAGGCCTCCCCGGACGGGCTGGTCTACCAGGCCCTCGGCCTGCCGCTGAACTTCCAGCAGATGCTCGTACGCCGCCGCCGCATGGAGGTAGCCGACCCGCAGCGCTTCGTCGCCGAGCTGGCCAACCTGGGGGTCTCGGTGCGCTTGACCCTGAACTGGCAGGGCCGCGACTACTGGGTGCTGGTCCGTCAGCGCCGGCTGGACCGCGGCGATACCGTGCTCAAGCTGATCTCCGGCTACGTACCGGCCCACGAACTGAACCTGCCGCTGCTCACGGCGATCCAGGAAGTCGCCGAGGAATGCCTGGTGGAGACCGCCGGCGGCTGGCTCGGCGGGCGCTTCGGCGACACCTGGCTGCCGACGCCCTACCAGGGTTCGCTACGCTACCGGGAGAACAGCCACTTCGTCCTCACCCCGCTGTCCGGCGCCGCCCGTCCGGTGCAAGCCGGCAGCCTGCGCTTGCTGGAGCGCCCACGCGCCTACGTACACCTGCCCACGGCCTCGCTGCAACTGGTCTACGACATGCGCCTGGAGCTGCCGCGCGATGCGCGCGAGCCGAGCCTCTACCATGTCGACGAGCGGCTCGAGAGCGGTCCGCTGGTGGCGCGCCTGGACCGTCGGCGCCCCGATCTCTACCTGCTGCCGCTGGACCAGGGGCGCCCCACCGGCGACCTGTTCACCCTGCGCAAGGGCCAGTTGCGCCCTGCGGCCACCCGCGGTCTGTGGTTGGCCGAGAGCTTTGCCGTACAGGACGGCTGGCTGGTGCATGAGGAACGCATCCGTTTCCGCGACTGGCTGGCACTGTGGCCATCCAGCAACGGCGACCAGGCCGGCGGTGGGCGCGACCGCGCCAGCGCCTGAACCGGGCGGGCTTTGCCGCCCTTTCTACTTCAACTGGCTGGAAGACTTGCCGAGCAGGCGGCGAGCGACGATGAGCAGCTGGATCTGCTGGGTGCCCTCGAAGATGTCGAGGATCTTCGAGTCCCGCGCCCACTTCTCCAACAGCTCATCCTCGGCGTAGCCGAGGGCACCAGCCAGCTCCACGCACTTCAGGGTGATCTCGTTGGCCACCCGTCCAGCCTTGGCCTTGGCGATGGACGCTTCCTTCGAGTTGGGCAGCTTGTTGTCGGCCATCCATGCCGCCTTCAAGGTCAACAGGCGCGCTGCCTCCCACTCCGCCTCCAGGCGATAGAGAGTGGCCTCGGCGTGGCTGACGGTGAGCAGCGGTTTCCTGTAGTCGAACTTGCAGCCAGCCTTCTTCAGCAATTCGCGGGTCCGGTCCAGCGCCGCCTTGGCCACCCCGACGGCCATGCCGGCCACCAGCGGGCGGGTATTGTCGAAGGTCTCCATGACCCCGGCGAAACCCTTCTGCACGTCGACCTCGGCGTTGCCCAGCAGGTTCGCGGCCGGCACCCGGCAATCATTGAAACTGATCGAAGCGGTATCCGAAGCCTTGATCCCGAGCTTCTTCTCCAGGCGCGTCACGGTCATCCCCGGCGTGCCCTTCTCGACCACGAAGGACTTGATCGCCGCCCGCCCCAGGTTGCGGTTCAGGGTGGCCCAGACCACCACGGCATCGGCCCGCTCGCCGGAAGTGACGAAAATCTTCTCGCCGTTCAGTACATAGTGGTCGCCATCCTGGGTCGCGGTGGTGCGAATCGCCGCCGAGTCCGAGCCGCAGCCCGGCTCGGTGATCGCCATCGCCGCCCAGGTGCCGCCGAAGCGCTGCAACTGCTCCTCGTTGGCCACCGCGGCGATCGCCGCGTTGCCCAGCCCCTGGCGCGGCATGGCCAGGAGCAGGCCGACGTCGCCCCAGCACAGTTCCATCACGCCGAGCAATGCCGACAGGTTGCCGCCGTTCTTGATGCCCTCCTCTACCTGCTTGCCGGCGCGCTTGCTCGCCGAGGTCGCGCCGACAGCCTCGGGCGAGCCGCTGTTCATGCCGTCCAGCAAGGCCGCGAGCAGGTCCAGCTCCTTCGGATAGGCGTGTTCGGCCTTGTCGTACTTGCGCGAGATCGGCCGGAAATAGTTTTCCGCGACCTGATGCGCCTGGTTAGCCAGGCTGCGGAATTTCTTCGGGGTTTCCAGGTACATGTCGATTCCTCGTTCACTCGTCGCGGCGGACCGCGCACTCGCTCGGGTTCACAGGTGCAGGCCGCCGGCCATCAGCGCTACCGCGCGCAGGTCGCGGTACCAGCGCTCGGCCGGATGCTCCTTGGTGAAGCCGTGGCCGCCGAGCAGTTGCACGGCGTCGGTGCCGATCTTCATCGCCTTCTCGGCGCACAGCAGACGCGCCAGGTAAGCCTCGCGCTGGAACGGCTGGCCGCGCTCGGCCAGGGCGCAGGCGCGCCAGACCATCAGGCGCATGGCGTCCAGTTCGATGGCGATGTCGGCGACCATGAAGGCGACCCCCTGGCGATGGCTGATCGGCTCGCCGAAGGCCTCGCGCTCGTTGCAGTAGGCGATCACGTAGTCCAGCGCCGCCTGCCCGGTGCCCAGCGCCAGGGCACACCAGGCCAGGGCCGCGTGATCGAGGAAGGCCCGGTAGTCGAAATGCTCGGCGGCCAGGCGGTTGTCCGCCGGCACCTTGACGCTCTTCAGGCGCAACCGAGCGGTGCCGCCGGCCTTCAGTCCCATCGCCGGCTCGGCACGTCGCTCGACGCCCTTGGCGGAGGCTTCCACCAGGAACAACGCAGGCCCCTCGTCGGTCTTCGCCGCGACGATCAGGCGGCTGGCCTCCAGGCCGCGCAGGACCAGGCATTTCTCTCCGGAAAGCAGGTAGTGACTGCCCTTGCGCCGGGCGCGGGTCGCCAGTTTCTGCGGGTCGAACAGCAGACTCGGCTCGTTGACCGCGATGGCGGTGAGCGGCGCCCCCTCTTCGCTGACGAACGCCGGCAGCCACTGCGCCTGCTGCGAGGGGCTGCCCCAGCGGCGGATGCAGTTGGCCGCCGACAACGGCACCAGCAGGGCCGCCGCCAGCGACAGATCGCCCTTGGCCAGGGCCTCGGCGATAAGGGCAGTGGTCACCGTGGTGCGCTCACCGGCCATGCCGCCGTGCACCTCGCCGACCCCATAGTGGGTCAGGCCCAGCTCCAGCGCCTGGTTGAGCAGTTCCGCCGGCAGGCTGGCCTCGGCATCCGCGTCATGAGCCAGCGGACGCAACACCTCCAGGGCGAAGCCTTCGAGCATGTCCACCAGCATCTGCTGGTCGTCGGAGAACGACAGGTCGAACAACCCGTCCGGATCGGCCTTGCGCGGTCCCTTCGCCTGCTTCGCCGAACGCTCGCTGGCCAGGCGGAAGCCGGTACGGCTGCCGCTGTAGAGCAGTTTCTCGAAGGGTTTGCGAAGATTGAAGCGATCCGGCCAGTCGGCCTGGGCGACACGGTTCAGTACAGCCAGGGCACGGCCCTGTACATCGGTGCTCATGGGCATCTTGCTCCACGCAGGATGGGATGCCCGGATCATGCGCCGCCGCATGGGCAGCGCCTATGACCGTCTCGCCGAAGGGAGTTGTCAGGCCAGCCAGTCATCCGCCAGGGGCGACCGGCCGGGGAAAGGCTCAGCCTTTCTGGCGGATCTTCTCGACGATGGCGGTGGTGGAGCTGTTCTCCACCAGGCCGAGCACCCGTACCTCGCCGCCGTAGGCCTTGACGATCTGCGCGCCGACCACCTGCTCGACGCCGTAATCGCCGCCCTTGACCAGCACGTCCGGACGCACCTGCTCGAGCAGGCGCTCGGGAGTGTCTTCGGCGAAGCTCACCACCCAGTCCACCGCGCCGAGCCCGGCGAGTACCGCCATGCGCCGGTCCACCGAGTTGATCGGCCGGCCAACGCCCTTCAGGCGAGTGACCGAGGCGTCGTCGTTGACCCCGACGATCAGGCGGTCGCCCTGGGCGCGCGCCTGTTCAAGGTAGGTCACGTGGCCGGCGTGAAGGATGTCGAAGCAGCCATTGGTGAAGACGATCTTCTCGCCGTGGGCGCGGGCGTCTTCGATTGCCAGCAGCAGTTGCTCCAGGCCCAGCACGCCACGCTCGGAACCCTGCTCGCGCTGCACCGCGCGACGCAGTTCGGGCGCGCTGATCGCCGCAGTACCCAGCTTGCCGACCACGATGCCGGCGGCCAGGTTGGCCAGGCCCACCGCGGACGGCAGCTCCTCGCCGGCGGCAAGCGCCGCGGCCAGGGTGGAGATGACCGTATCGCCGGCACCGGTGACGTCGAACACTTCCCGCGCCCGCGCCGGCAGGTGCATGGCCGGCTGGCCATGGCGGAGCAGGGTCATGCCATGCTCGCCGCGGGTCACCAGCAAGGCGCCGAGGTCGAGTTCGCTCATCAGCGCCTGGCCCTTGGCGACCAGTTCGGCTTCGTCGGCGCAACGGCCGACGATGGTCTCGAATTCGGACAGGTTCGGGGTGATCAGGCTGGCGCCGCGATAGATGGCGAAGTCCTTGCCCTTGGGATCGGCCAGTACCGGAATGTTGCGCGCCCGCGCCGCCTGGATCAGCACCTGGTGGTTCTGTAGCGCGCCCTTGCCGTAGTCGGACAGCACCAGCACCTTGACCTTGGCCAGCAGCGACTCGACGTCCACGGCCAGGGCCGCCGCGTCGGTGCGGAACGGTTCCTCGAAGTCGACCCGCAGCAGTTGCTGGTGACGACTCATGACCCGCAGCTTGACGATGGTCGGCTGGCTATCGATGCGCTGGAAGCGCGCGTCCACTCCAGCGGCCTTGAGGCTGTTGGCCAGGCTGTCGGCGGCCTCGTCGCGGCCGGTGACGCCGACCAGCAAGGCCTGTGCGCCCAGCGCGGCGATGTTCAGCGCGACGTTGGCGGCGCCGCCGGGGCGGTCCTCGTGCTGTTCGACGCGGACCACCGGCACCGGGGCCTCCGGCGAAATGCGCGAAGTCGCGCCATGCCAGTAGCGGTCAAGCATCACATCACCGACCACCAACACCGGGGCCTGGTCGAAACGGGGCATGGACAACTTCATGGGAACTCCAAACAACCTCTCGGGGCAGACGCCCAGTTTATCAGCCGACAGGCGCCGGCGCCTGCTCATCCAGTCCCATCGCGTGCAGCCGCGCATAGTGGCCGTTCTGCGCCAGCAGCTCGGCGTGGCTGCCGCGCTCGACGATCTGCCCCTGGTCCATCACCAGGATCAGGTCGGCCTTCTCGATGGTCGACAGGCGGTGGGCGATCACCAGGGTGGTGCGCCCTTTCATCACTTCGTCCAGCGCCGCCTGGATATGCCGCTCCGACTCGGTGTCCAGCGCCGAGGTCGCCTCGTCGAGGATCAGCAGGGGCGCGTCCTTGAGCAGCGCCCGGGCGATCGCCAGACGCTGGCGCTGGCCGCCGGAAAGCAGCACGCCATTCTCGCCGACCTCGGTGTCGAAGCCTTGCGGCAGGTTGTCGATGAATTCCTTGGCGTTGGCAGCCTTCGCCGCCCGCTCGATTTCCTCGCGCGGCGCGCCAGCCAGGTCGCCGTAGGCGATGTTGTTGGCCACGCTGTCGTTGAACAGCGTGACCTGCTGGGTCACCAGGGCGATGTGGCGGCGCAGGTTACGCAGGCGATAATCCTCGACCTCAACGCCATCAAGCATGATCTTGCCGTCATTGTGCTGATAAAAGCGCGGAACCAGGTTGGCCAGGGTCGACTTGCCGCTACCGGAACGGCCGACCAGGGCGATCATCTGCCCGGGTTCGGCGACGAAACTGATGTCATCCAGCACCTGCTTGTCGGTTCCGGGATAACGGAAGCTCAGGTTGCGCACTTCCAGGCGCCCGCTGACCCGCTCCTTCTCGACGCTCCCCTGGTCTTCCTCCGCCGCTTCGTCGAGCTGCTCGAAGATGCTCTCGGCGCCGGCGACGCCGCGCTGGACCGTGGAACTGACCTCGGAAAGCTGGCGGATCGGTTTGGGCAAAAGGCCCGCCGCGGTGATATAGGCCACCAGGTCGCCGGCCGAGGCGTCCCCGCGCAGCCACAGCACGAGGAACATCAGTATCGCCATGGCGACGTAGATCACCAATTGCAGCATCGGCGTGTAGACCGCGCCGGTCTTGGTCATCCGCAACTGCTTGTCGGTATTGCTCTGGCTGGCGTCGTGGAAGCGCTTCTCTTCATAGGCTTCGCCGCCGAAGCTGCGCACCACCCGGTAGCCCTGGATAGTTTCCGAGGCGACGTGGGTGACGTCGCCCATGGCCACCTGGATCTTCTTGCTCTGCTTGCGGAACTTGCGGCTGGCAGTAGTCACCATCACCGCGATGACCGGCAGGATCGCCAGCATCACCAGGGTCAGCTTCCAGTTCATCCACAGCAGGTAGAGGAACAGGAAGACCACGGTCAGGCCTTCACGGATCACCACCTTGATGGCATCCGTGGCCGCTCCGGTAACCATGGTCACGTTGAAGGTGATGCGCGAGATCAGGTGGCCGGAGCTGTGCGTGTCGAAATAGCGGTTCGGCAGCACCAGCAGCTTGTTGAACAGGGCGACCCGCAGGTCATGCACCAGCCCCAGGGAAACCTTGGCCAGGAAGAAGTTGCCGAGGAACGAGCCCAGCCCCTGCCAGGCAGCGATCAGGATGATCAGCAACGGCACCGCGTAGACCAGGTGCAGGTCGCGCAACCAGGGCCACTGCACATTCGGAAACAATGCCGCGTCAGGATTGGAGAGGCCGTCGACGAAATACTTGAGGATGCCCGCCAGCATCGGCTGGGTCGACGCGAAGATCAGGAAACCGACGATGCTGAGTAGGAACATTCCGATGTAGGGCTTCACGTAGCCCAACAGGCGGAAATAGATCTTGAGACTGGAAGGTCCGGGATTCTGAGGACTATCGCTCATGGTTTCTTACATGCTGAAAAGGTCCCGGAGTGTAGCACAGGACCTCCATCACTCTGCCTGGAAGGCGTGTTGGGGTAAGATGGCGGGCCGTTCGTTCAGGAGCTCGCATGCGAGTCATAGACTACCCCTCCTACTTGCAGTTGCGTGACAACGCAGAAGTGCTGGAAGCCGATGGTCATGGGGACAAGGTACTGCGTCTGCGCGACGGGTCCTTCCTCAAGCTGTTTCGCCGCAAGCGCCTGATTTCCTCCGCAGCCCTGTTCCCCTATGCGGAGCGCTTCGCCCGCAATGCCAGCGAACTGGCGCGGCGCGGCATCGTCTGCCCGAAGGTGCTGGACGTACTGCGGATCCCACATATCCAGCGCGACGCGGTGCACTACGAGCCGCTACCGGGGCAGACCCTCCGCCAACTCGACCGCAACGACCCGGAGTGCGGCGATACAGTCCGGACGCAACTGGGCGAGCTGATCGCCGCGCTGCACGCCAAGGGGGTGTACTTCCGCTCGCTGCACCTGGGCAACGTGGTGCGCACGCCGGAAGGCCGGATGGGCCTGATCGACATCGCCGACCTGCGGGTCCAGCGCTCGGCGCTCAGCGCCGCCCAACGCATTCGCAATTTCAAGCACCTGCTGCGCTACGAACAGGATCGAACCTGGTTCCTCGACGACAGCGAGCACCTGGTGCTCAAGGCCTATCTCCGCAGCAGCCAGGTCCACTGGACACTCGAGCAGCTCCTCAAGCAACTGCAACTGGATTGAGCAAGGAATGTTCGCAGCTACCCGACTGACCCGTCTTCGCCACGATACCAGCCGCATCCTCAGCCACTGGATCCTGCCGCTGGGCTGGCTGGCCCTGCTCACCGGAATGTTCTGGGTCGGCGACCGCTCCGACTACCACCGCCTCTTCTATATCCTCCTGGCGGCACCGACGCTACTGTACGTGATACTGCAACCGCGTCTGCTTCGCCCGCTAACGGGCTCGCCGCTGTTCATCGCCTTCCTCGCCTTCAGCAGCTATATGATGCTGAGCCTGTCCTGGTCGGCCCCCGAGAACTCCACCGGCTCGCTGCTCAAGCGCCCCCTGTACATCGCTCTCCTGTTCTTCTGCGCCGCCATCCTGGCGCTCGAAGCCCCCCTCCGCCTCAAGACCGCGACCTGGCTGGCAGCCCTTGGCGCGGTGATCTCCGCGGCAGCCACCTTGCTGCAATACTACTGGGACGCCAACCCGCTGCGCCTTACCGGTTATGGCGCTCTCTATAACCCATTACTGAGTGCCCATGTCTATGGCGCCTTCACGGCATTCTGGCTGGCTTATTGGATGCAGTCGCGCCCTATCCTGGCCCCCTTGCCACTGATTTCTCTGGCGCTGCTCGGTGGCCTTCTCATCGCGACCGGTTCGCGTACTCCCCTGGTAGGGCTCACAGCAGCCCTTATGTGGCTGGTCCTGGCCGGAGACAGGAAAAAGGCCCTCATCGCCCTGGCACTCGCTCTGGCTGGAGCGCTACTGGGCTACATCCTGTACCCGGAAGTGATCACCCAGAGAGGGGCATCGTTTCGCCCGGAAATCTGGGCCGACGCCCTACGCCAGATCGGCGAGCATCCATGGCTCGGACACGGCTACGATCATCCGATGCGAATCGTCCTGAGCAACGGCATGCTGCTCGCCGACCCGCACAACATCGAACTGGGTGTGCTTTTCGCTGGAGGGATCATCGGGCTCCTGCTGTGGGTGGCGATCTACGCCCTGGCCTTCGCCTTCTCCTGGAAAAACCGGAAGTCTCCAGCCGTTCTGCTAGCCTCGACCTGGCTGGTGTTCGGCCTGGCAGCCGGACTCACGGAGGGCAACGCCTTCCTGCCCCGTCCCAAGGAACACTGGTTCCTGATCTGGATTCCCATGGCGCTGCTGTATGCGCTGTGGATCCAGCAAAGGTTCGCCGCCAGCAGGCGCGGTGAAGATATCGCCGCGCCTTGAGCGCGGCGATATCAGCGGTCAGGAGAAAAACAGCCGCGCAATGCCGCGGAAGGTCTTCTCGTTCCAGTACTTCAGCGGTAAGCCGGAGAGCAGCTCCCGGGCCAGCACCTTGTCCCGGTTCGAGCACTTGAGGAACATCGAATTGCGGAAGCGCATGATCACCTGCTCGTAATCGGGGTGATCGCTGAACTGGCTGTACGTCTTGAATACGTTGTCCACCATGAAACGGGCGTTCTTGTACGTATTGGTGGGATGCTTGCGGTACTGGGCGAGGACCTCGCCAAGAATGTCGATGACGTAGCCAGCCTTGGTTACCGCCAGTTCGATGTAGACATCTTCCAGGCGTATGTCCGGATCGAAACCGCCGACCTTCTCCAGGGCTTCCCGCCGGAACATCAGGGTGGGCGCCATCGGGCCCGGCTTGCGGTCCAGGAACAGGTCATCGAAGTCGAGGCGGCGGAAAGGCAGGTCGCGTTTGCGCTGCTCCTTACCCGGCATGACCCGGCCACTGGAGTCGATGATCTCGATATTACCCGCGCAGATACCTACCTCGGGCTTGTCCCACATGTGCGCCACCTGTTTCTCCAGGCGTTGCGGCAACATGACGTCGTCCGACCCGAAAGGCACGATGAGATTTCCCCGGGCCCTGGCGATCGCCTCGTTGAGCGTTTTCGACAGTCCCTGGTTCTGCTGGACCCTGAGGTCGAAGCCGTACTTCGCCTGGAGCCCGTGCAAAAGCTCGACGCTGCCATCGCTGGAACCATCGTCCACCACCAGCAGTTCCACGTTGCGGTACGTCTGCGCAGCCACGCTGGCGATGCTCGCTTCTATGTACTTTTCATGGTTATAGGAAGCGATGATCACGGAAACCAATGGCTGCGAACCATCATCGACGAGCGTCATAACTACAACCTTACCTGTCCTTCACGTCCCCATTCAAAGCGCCAGACATGCATGAGCGATCCTGCGATCTTCATCGGTCCTACACCTCCCCCCAGCCCGGAAAAACAAGCTGAACAATAGCAAACACGCCTGAAGCCCCAGCTCTTTTCGGCTGCTACTCTCAGGTAAAAATACGTCGCCAGGTCTTCTCCAGCCATCCGGGACGCTCCGGCTCGCGCAACGCGGGCCGCATGGCCTCGACGATACTCTGACCGACAGCGGCGAAGCTGAATCGTTCGATGGCCAGAGCCTGGCCGCTTCGCGCGATCCGCTCGGCGAGGGCCGTGTCGAGGCGCAGGATCGCGAGCTTTTCCTGGATGTCCGCCACCGAGCGATACAGCACGATATTCTCCATGTCCCGGAAACCCAAGGCCTCGTTTTCCCGCTCGCCCTGGTCGTAGGCCAGCAGTACGCAACCGCAGGCCATCGCCTCGAAATTCTTGATCATGTATTCGCCCATGCCGACATCCGCGCTGACGAAGAAACGGATGCGGTTGAGCGTGCGCAGGTACTCCTCGCCGGACTTGGTCTTGGTCACCAGCAGGTTCTCCACTCCGCCCAACTCGTCGAGCAGCGCCTTGCGTCCACTGTAGGCCACGCTGCCGGTACTGCCGACGAAGCCCAGTTCGATATCGCGCGCCAGGCCCAGGTCATGCAACAGGGTCTGGTCGTAGCCCTTGGGCACGAATACCGCGTCGAATCCCTCCTGGCGCAGGCGTTCGCTGACCGTATGGCCCGAACTGATCACCCGTGCCCAGGGCAGGCGCCGGTAATGGGCGCTGAACTTGCCGGTGTACTTGCAGGGAATGTAGTTCTGGTAGGCATCGTGCTCGAGGATCACCAGGTTGGGCACGCTGCGGATGAAGCGGACCTGGCGCATTTCCTTCTTGAAACGGAGGAAGAACAGGATGCGGTCGTAGCGCGAGACATCCACGTGCTTGCGGAAGTAGCCGCGCAGGTCGGCCTGCTCCTCGCTGCTCAGCCAGCGGGTATCGCACTCGCAATGGGCGGCGATGCCGTCGTACAGGCGATCCAGGATCGCTCGCTGCTCTTTCTGGACCAGAAACAGAACTTTCATCAGACCTTCATCCTCGCGGCTGCTCCGAAGCAGCATGGCGGCTCGAACCTTGCCGAACGCTCGACCCAAGCATCATGCCTCCCCGTCCAGCGACTCCACCCAGAACAACTCGTGCCGACGCACCGCCTTGCGCATGAACTCGTCCTCGCCGTATGCCGGCCAGCGACGCCCGGCGAGCCAGCCCTGCAGACGGCGGCGCAGACGGCGCTTGAACGGCGGCCTGGGTTGCAGGTCGTGCATCATGCCCAAGGCCATGGCCTTGTCCACCTGGCGCGTGCGCTCCAGCGCCAGCGTCCATGGCAGCAACGGCGAGCATTCTTCGGTCAGCGGCGGCAGACTGACCCCCATGTGCGCATCGCCCATCGGCCAGCGATCGTTGTCGTGCAGGTGATTGGCATAGTGCAACAATGCCTGCGGCTGCCAGTCCAGACCCTGGAGCGCCTCGCGCACGGCCTCCTGGGCGCGGACATGGTCCGGGTGCGGATCGAAATGCGGATGAGGCAGGACGATGACCTCGGGACGTGCCAGCAGGATCAGCTCGCGGAGATCGGCCAGCAGATTGTTCCAGGTCGACAGGCCGTCGGCATCGCTGGCCAGGCGCAGGCGGTTGAACTGGCGGAACGGACGGATATCGGCGAGATCGGCCTCACGGGACGGCACCACCTCGCCCGGGTTCGCCTGCATGGCAGGCAATTGCAGGCAGAAATAACCCAGTTGCACGCAGCGCTCGGCCGGCACCCCACCCCACGCCGGCACGGCCTGGCTATCCCAGGCGCGCAGGCGGCCCTTCAGGCGCGCCGCAGCTATTCCGTCGAGGCCCATGCGGCGGTAATGCTCGGTTTCGATCTCGCCGGCGGTCAGGGTCACGATCCAGGCCTCGCGTGCCTGGCTGTAGAGGCCGAAGGCGGCCAGCTCGGCGTCGTCGGCATGCGGAGCGATGACCATCACCCGCCGGTCACGGTAGTCGGGATGGCGCGCACGCCACAGGGTCGGTTCGCCGACCAGCCGGCAATGCCGGCCGCGCAGGCGAATCCGGCCCTCGCCCAGCGACCCGGCCAGTCCCGTCAGGTTCAGGTAGCGCAAGCCGTTCACCCCACGTTCGAAAGCCTGGGCATCGGCCTCCGCGCCACCTTCCAGCAGCACCGAGGGTTCGAGGAAGCGCCCCAGCCAGCCAGCGCGCACGCCGATACCAAGCACCAGCGTATCGCCCTCGCGCAGCTCGCCGTCGACTCGCAGACGGCCATCCGCCAGGCGTACCGGCAGCGACTCGACCCCTTCCGCGAAACGGTAGCGGTAGTCCTCGCCCGGCGAATAGAACAGATGATCGGCGAACCAGGCTTCGTGGGCGACCCACAGGGCCACGAGGAGGATCGGCAACAACCAGGGGCTGACCAGCAGGCCGACGGCCAGCAACGCCACCAGCGCAACCAGTAGGCCGATCCGCTTGTTGCGTCGATGACGCTTGAGCAACTGCTGCTTGCGTGCGCTCATGCTTCAGACCTGAAAGACCGGAGAAGAATGGCACCAGCGATCCTTGTATTCGCGGTCGGCGCGACCGAACGAATAGCGCAGGGGTTTGCCCAGCGCTCGCGCATCCTCCCAGGCGGCCTGGGTGTTCAGGTAACTGAGCACGCTGCCTGGGCTAAACTCGCGGGTCTGCGGATCGACGCCGCCGTTGATGTACTCGACGCTGAGCCAGCCCGGCGCTTCGGCGCGATACAGCACCTGGACCGCGATGGGCTGGTCGTTGAGCAGCAGGACCGAGCCGCGCAGCAATTCGCGCAGCCGCTCGAAGACCTCGGCCATGCGCTCCGCGCCGGTGGCCGGGAAGCCCCAGCGACGCTGGAACAGTTCGAGATAGATGGCGGCGAACTCGGCCGGGGCGAAGCTGTCTGCCTGGCGCACCTGGCCACCAGCCTCCTCCACCAGGCGCACTTCGCGCCGCTGGTTGTAGCGGAACTTCTTGGAGAAATCCTCGGGGGCGCGGGCGAACGCCAGTTGCTCGGCCTGCGGGCGCAGCGTGACGATGTTCCGTTCATGCAGCGCCGACAGGTAGCGTCCCCCATGGCGGAGGGCGATGCGGGCATCGCCGGCCACCGGCAGGATCAATTCGGCGTTGCCCAGGTCGTACAGGCCCTTCTTGCCGCGCCGCTTGAGCACGTCCTTGGACAACGCCAGGTGGCGGCCCCAGGTCGGGATCGCCGCAACCAGTTCGCCAGCGCTCTCCCAACCCAGGTAACGCACCGGGATTCCAGCCATTTCGGCGAGTTGCTCGACCACCAGCGGGTGGGTCGCGACGCTGCCGCCGAAACGCTGCCATGCCTGGGCGTAGGTCGGCGCATCCACTTCGCGCCAACCGCGTTCGCGGAAGGCGCGCAACCTGTTCAGCATGCAGACTCCGAAGCGAAGCCGGCAATCGTCGGCAGGCGCCAGAATTCGCGGCGCACCGCGGCGTCGGAGAAGCGTGTCTCCAGGCGCTCGAGCATGAGTCGCGCACAGGCCTCGCGCTGGCGGCGGTCGAGCGCCGCCAGGTGGGTCAGGCCCTCGGCCAGGGCCGTCTCGTCGCCCAGCGGGAAGAGGATGCCGACCCCTTCCACCACTTCGCGGGCGCCGCCACAGGCGGTGGCGATCAGCGGTACGCCGGCGACCATGGCCTCCAGCAGGACCATGCCGAACGGCTCGTGGTCGGAACTCAGGGCGAAGGCGTCGAACGCCTTGAAGTAGCGCCGTGCCTCTTCGACCTGGCCGAGGAACAGCACGCGCTCGCCGATGCCCAGTTCGCAGGCCAGGTCCTTGAGCTGCTCTTCCAGGCGGCCGCTGCCGAGGATCGCCAGCAGGCTGTTCTGTGGCAGGCGCGGCAGCACGGCGGCGAAGCCGCGCAGCAGGGTAGCCTGGTCCTTGTCCGGATGCAGGCGGCCGACGTTGCCGACCACCCAGGCCTCGTCGGGCAGGCGCAGTTGCCGGCGCGCACTCAGGCGCTCGACCTGCTCGGCCTGCAGCGCAGCGACGTCGATGCGGTTGTAGAGCGTCTCGATCCGCTCCGCCGGCCACTTCGGCAGGCAACGGCGGATATCGTCGCGCACCGCGTCGGACACCGCCAGCAGGCTCAGGCGCTTGCTCATCAGGCCGGCGAAGACCTTGCGCGACAACCGCTGGTAATCGCCGAAGGCGTGGTGCACGCCAACGATCGGCAGACGAGTGGCCAGGCTGGCGATCCAGATCGGCTTGAAGCGGTGCGCGATGCAGAAGCGGAAGTCGCGCGAACGGGCGATCTCGCGCAAGTCGCGGATCGCCTTCAGCTTGAGGCCACGGATGTCCCTGGAGCCGTACTCGAGGAACAGTACCTCGTCGGAGGCGCAACGCGCCGCCACCTCAGGATCGGAACGCCCGGTGAGGAACACCGTGGTGACCTTGTACGGGGTTCCGGCGAACAGGCTGGCGTACTGACGGGCACAGTCGAGGAAAGGCCCGTCGTAGCCGTGACAGAACTGTAGGACGCGAGGTTCAGCCGACCGAGTCATACCAGTCCACGCCCTCCTTCACGACCAGGATGTCCTCCATGATCAGGTACTGCAGATCGGAGCCGAAGAACATGTTCAGGGCGTCGGTCGGCGAGCAGATCATCGGTTCGCCACGACGATTGAGCGAAGTGTTCAGGGCCACGCCGTTGCCGGTGAGGTTCTCCAGTTCCTTCATCAGGTCGTAGTAGCGCGGGTTGTACTCGCGCTTCAGCACCTGGGCGCGGGAGGTGCCGTCCTCGTGCACCACTTCCGGCACTCGCTCCTTCCACTCTTCGTTGACTTCGAAGGTGAAGGTCATGAACGGCGCCGGGTGGTCGATCTTGAACATCTGCGGGCCGACGGTATCCAGCATCGACGGGCAGAAGGGCCGCCAGCGCTCGCGGAACTTGATCTGCGCATTGATCCGGTCGGCCACGCCCGGCACGCTCGGGCAGCCGAGAATGGAGCGGCCACCGAGGGCACGCGGACCGAACTCCATGCGTCCCTGGAACCAGGCCACCGGGTTGCCGTCGGCAAGGATCCTGCCGATACGCCGGCTGCGGTTGTCGATCTTCTGCCACTGCGGCCTGGCCTCGTGACGGGCGCAGGCGGCGATGACGTCCTCGTTGGAATACTCCGGGCCGAGGTAGACGTGCTCCATCTTCTCCACCGGCACGCCGCGCTGGTGCGACACGTAGGCCGCCGCGCCGACCGCGGTGCCGGCGTCGCTGGCCGCCGGCTGGACGAACAGCTCCTTCACTTCGGGACGCGAGATGATCTTCTGGTTGAGCTTGACGTTCAGCGCGCAGCCGCCGGCGAAAGCGACCTTGCCGGTCTCGCGGATGATATCGCCGAGGTAGTAGTCCATCATCTCCAGCGCGAGCTTCTCGAACAGCGCCTGGATGCTCGCGGCGTAATGGATGTAGGGATCGTCGGCGATGTCGCCTTCGCGCTTGGGCCCCAGCCACTCGATCAGCTTGGGCGAGAAGTAGTAGCCCTTGCCTTTCTCCTTGTAGCGGCGGAAGCCGATGACGTTGGCATAGTCGGTGTTGATCACCAGTTCGCCGTTCTCGAACTTGGCGAGACGGGAGAAATCGTACTTGCTGGCGTCACCGTAGGGCGCCATGCCCATGACCTTGAACTCGCCGTCGAGCATGTCGAAGCCGAGGTACTCGGTGATCGCGCCGTACAGGCCGCCCAGCGAATCCGGATCGTAGAACTCCTTGATCTTGTGGATCCGACCGTTCTCGCCCCAGCCGAAGAAAGTGGTGGCGTACTCGCCCTTGCCGTCGATGCCGAGGATCGCGGTCTTTTCCTTGAACCCCGAGCAATGGTAGGCGCTGGAGGCATGGGCAAGGTGGTGCTCGACCGGCTGGATCTTGATTTTCTTCAGGTCGAAGCCGAGTTGCTGCAGGCACCACTCGATGCGCTTGTAGTAACGCTTGTAGCGGCGGTTGCCGAGCAGGATCGCATCCAGCGCGCGATCCGGCGCGTAGGCGTAGCGCTTGGCGTAGTGCCAGCGGGCCTTTTCCATGATGCTGATGGGAGCGAAGGGAATCGCCACCACGTCGACATCGGCCGGCTCGATCCCTGCCTGCTCCAGGCAGAACTTCGCCGATTCGTAGGGCATGCGGTTCTTCGCGTGCTTGTCGCGCACGAAGCGCTCTTCCTCGACGGCCGCGACCAGCTTGCCGTCGATGTACAGGGCGGCGGACGGGTCATGGCTTACGGCGCCAGACAGGCCTAGGACGGTCAATGCCACGGTAGAACCTCTTCAAAGCAGCTCGCGGTTGCGGAGTGGGACCGACAACCGCGGCTTTCGTTTAACTCGTCGACCGCCGCAGGCGGTGGTCGTCGCTTGTCGTTCAAGCCCCGGCGGCGTCGCCGAGGCGGGGAATCCGTTGCTCCAGCAGCCGGTAGAGGCCGCTGTCCTGCGGCCAGTTGCGCAGGAAGCGCGCGCGGTCGCGGGCGTAGGCGCGGGCAAAGGACACCTGGCTGTGATGCTTGCGCATCGCGTCCAGGTCGATCAGCGCCCATTCGCCGCCTTGTTCATGGGCCTGCCAGAACAGGTTGTGTCCCTTCAGGTCGCCGTGGCTGATGCGTTCGCGGATCAGCGTCGAAAACAGCCGATCCAGTGCCGCCAACTCGGCTTCCGGTGGCGAAACGGCGCCATCGGGCATGTCCAGGCAAGGCTTAAAACGAGCGATTATATCCTGACCGCCGAGATAATCGGTAATCAGGTAGGCGCGCCCGCGCAGCCAGCACCAGCGCCGCTCCAGCATCGCCAGCGGACGGGCGGTGGCGATGCCGAGGAATTCCAGGCGGTTGCCTTCGCGCCAGGAGGCCCAGGCCCGGCTCGGCCGCCAGAAGCGCTTCAGCCAATGGACCCAGCCCTTGATGTTGTAGCGTTTGATGATCAGCGTGCGGCCGTTCGCTTCGACCCGGGCGACGGTGGCCGCACCGCCGTCCTTGTAGACATGGCCGGCGGCGATCAGGCGGTCCGCGTCCGCCAGCAGCGGCGCCATCGTCTCGGCCTCGCTGCGGCGGGCGGCGAACAGGCGGAACGGACCGCGCACGACGCTGAACAGGCTACAGTCGCGACCGACCTTCCTCAGCAGGTCGCGTACCCGCCAGCGGCGAACCTTGGCGATTTCCTTCTGCAAGGCTTCCAGCGGCAGCGCATGTTCGCCGTTGGCCAGCAGGTAATGCACCAGCAACTCCTCCAGGAAAGGATCGAGGAGCGCCGGCAACTGGGCGAAGAACACCCCGAGGTTTTCCAGCACTTTCTGTCGCGACAGCGGCTGGCCGGGAGTTTCCGCACGCACGCCGCCACCGTCGATGAGATACAGGCGGCCGGCGTGGCGCAACAGGTTGTCCAGATGCAGGTCGTCCTGCCAGAGGCCCTTTGCATGCAGCTCGCCAATGGCTGCCAGGGCTTCGCCGAGCACCGCTTGCTGGGCATCGCCCAGCGGCGCCGGGGCCTCCACCGCACGCCAGGCGTCACCGAGGCTCTGCGCCGCGTCGAGGTAGTCGAACAGCAGCCAGCCGCCCTCGCCCTGCTGCAGCCCGTCGGCCAGCAGCGCCGGGGTGGTCAGCCCCTGGGCCGCGAGCAGACGCGCCCCTTCCAGTTCGCGCTGGAAATGCCGTGCGGCCTTGCCGCCCACCAGCAGCTTGGCCAGCACCTTGCGCCCACGCCATTCGCCGGCACCGACGTAGCGCTGCCCGGGCAGCACCCGCAGCAGACTGTCCAGGCGCAATTCGGCAGCGCCAGCGCCATCCGCCAGGGTCACCCGCAATGGCAGTTGCGGGTGGCGCCCGGCGGCTTGCAGTTCGGCCAGTCTCATCGGCGCGACTCCTTGCGCCGGCGGCGCTGGTCGAGAAGGCGATACCACTGCTCGACCTCGGCCGAGTCGAGGGGTTCGTCGACATAGGCGGAGATGAATTCGTGCACGTCCGCTTCGCTCCAGTCCGGGGCACGGCGCAGCATCGGCTCCAGGTCCTTGACCTGGTCGCGGCGGCCGAACCAGATCGGCCGGGTCTTCTCCAGGTCGATCAGGCAGGCCTCGAAGACACCATCGGCCCCCTCGCGGAGGAATACATGCTTGGGATAGAAGCAACCATGCATCTGTCCGGCCGCGTGCAGCTGGCGCGCCAGCCTGCCAACCGCCCGGAGAATCGCCCGGCGCCGCTCTTCGGCCAGGTCGTGCCAGGACGCCAGCCAGGTGTCCAGGTCCTGCCAACCGTCCAGGGCACGGGTCAGGAGGATCGCCTGGCGCTCTCCGCCGACCGCCTGCTGGGCGAAGAACGCCGCCTGCAGGGCGGGAATGCCCAGCGCCCGGTAGCGCTCGATGTTGCGGAACTCGCGGGCGAAGGTCGGCTCGCCCAGCGGATGGCGCAGGCTGCGGGTCAGGTGGTTGCTCTGGCGCTTCAGGTAGTAGGCGGAGTCGCCCAGGTCGAGGCGATAGACGCTGCTCCAGCCACCCCGTTCGGTATTCGGTTCGTCCACGGCATCCAGCTGCAAGGCCCACAGGGCGTCGAAGCTGTCCAGACGGTTGCGCTGGAGCAGGTCGTGGTCCTGCGCGGCGATGAAAACGCTCATTCGCGCCCCTCGAAGAAAGCCACCACCTGGCGAATACGCTTCTTGTCGGATTCGTTCAGGTGCCGGCGACGGCGATATTGCAGGTAGAAGCGCAGGCGCTGGGTGCGCGACAGGTGGTACTTGGCCACCTTGTCCAGGCAGGCCAGGTCCTTGGTGATCCGGTAGCGCAGCATGAAGCTCCACCAGAACGCGCCGTTCGGGCAGTCGATGAAATACACCAGCGGCTGGTCGTCCACCAGCAGGTTGCGCCACTTCAGGTCGTTGTGGGTGAAATGCTGGTCGTGCATCAGGCGCGTAGCCTTGGCGATCTGCCGGCTGACGCCGTCCACCCAGCGCGGGTCCTTCAGGCGCGGATCCCGGTTGCAGGCGAGCACCGACAAGTCCTCGGTGCCCGGCAGTTCGCGGGTAATCATGGCGCCGCGCTGGAAGGCGCCGGCCTTGCGCTCCAGCCCCCAGGCGACCACTTCGGCGGTGGGAATGCCCCACTTCTCGAAGCGCTTGAGGTTCTGCCACTCGGCCTTGATCCGCGGTCGCGCCAGGTAGCGGCGCAGGCCCTTGCCGGCGCTGCGGTAGCGCTTGACGTAGTAACGCACGCCGTCGCGCTCGATGCGGATGACTTCGGACAACGGGTCGCGGGTCAGGCGCTCGCCCTCCAGGGCGAACACACTATCGAGGCTACCGAAGTCGGCGGCCAGGTGACGGTAATCGGGTTCGAGGGTCCACCCCGCCATCAGAGCAGGTCTCCGTAACGCTGCTTGCGTTCGTAGAGTTTTTCCGCCTTGCGTTCCATCCAGGCCAGCAGGCCGGCCTCGTCGCGCAGTATCTCGCGCAACGGCCGGCGGAAATAGGTGCGCAGGAAGCGTAGCTTGTCGCGACGCGTCAGTCCGATGTCCAGCGCAGAGAAATACAATGCCGCCAGATCCTTGTTACGCCAGCGTTTCGGCGTGGCGTCGCGGGTCTGGGCACGGTGCAGGTCGATCACCGAGAGGCGGAAATCGTCCGCGCTCACCGGCTTGTCGGTGTGCAACAGGAAATGACAGATGTAGCAGTCGCGATGGTTGACTCCGGCACGGTGCATGTCGCCGACCATCCGCGCCACCGCCTCGACCAGCGCGCGCTTGAGCCGCGGCGGTGGAGGACGTTCGCGCCAGTCCTGGGAGAACACCTCGAGGTCCACGGTCGGCGCCAGTTCCTCGGTGACGATGAAGGAATGCTGCCGCGCCGGATCGCTGCCGCGCTCGCCGTAGGCGACCGCGGTCATGGTCGCTACGCCGGCCTCGTGCAGGCGCCGGATGGCCTGCCACTCCTGGCGCGCGCCGAGCACCGGGAGCTTGGCGGTGAGCAGGTTCTTGGCGATCTCGCCCCAGCCGATGCCACGGTGGATCTTGACGAAGTAGCCGCGCCCGTCGACCTCGGTGCGCAGGGTGCGGCGCCCCTCCAGTTCGCGGTAGACCTTGCCTTGCAGCGCCTCCACCGCCTCGAACGGGTCGCGCCCGCTCCACAGGCGCTTGAATGGCTCTTCCAGCACCAGCCTCATGAGGCCTCCCCGAGGATCAGGTCGGCGGCGCGCTGCGGCATGCTGTAGAGGTCGGCGTGATCGGCGTAGGCCAGGCCATTGCGCGACCAGGCGGCGCGCGCCGGAGCGTCCTCCAGCATTTCCGCGAGCAGGCGGTTGAGACTGTCCTGCTCGAAGGGACTCGGCAGCACCCGCCCGGCGTCGGCCTCGGCGATGTAGTGGGCGTAGCCGCAGACATCGGTCACCAACACCGGCAGGCCGGAGACCAGCGCCTCCAGCAGCACCGTACCGGTGTTCTCGTTGTAGGCCGGGTGGATCAGCAGGTCGGCGCCGAGCAGGAAGCGCGGGATATCGCTGCGACCCTTGAGGATCTGTACCTGGTCGTTGAGACCGAGGGCGGCGATCTGTAGCAGGAACGGCTTGGGATCGTCCTGGCCGATGGCGATCAGCCGGGTACGCCTGCGCAACGCCTTGGGCAGCGCGGCCAGCGCCTTCAGGCTGCGATCCAGGCCCTTGGTCTTGAAGCCGGAGCCGATCTGCACCAGCAGCAGGTCGTCCTCCTCCAGGCCGAACTCGCGGCGGAATTCCGCACGCACGTCCGCGGCGTTGGCCGGCGCCCGGCGATCCTGGCTGATCCCCGGCGGCAGCAGATGGAAACGCTCGGCCTGGGTGCCGTAGTGCTTGACGAAGAGCGGCTGCTGCACCTCGGAGATCATCAGGATCTCGGTCTTCGAGGCCGGGTCGAACACTGCCCGTTCGTAGCCGGCGAAGTGGCGGTAGCGGCCCCACTGGCGGTACAGCGGGTTGCGCAAGGTCTGGGCCTTTTCCTCGAAACAGGCGTCGGCGGCGTAGTAGACATCCAGTCCGGGCATCTTGTTGAAGCCGATCACCCGCTGCACCGGGCGCCTGGCCAGGTCGGCGCGGACCCACGCGGTGAACTTCTCGTTGCGCCGGTGGTTGAAGATCGAGCGCACCGGGGCCACCAGCACTTCGAAGCCGTCCGGCACGTCGCCCTCCCAGATCAGGGTATAGACGCGGATGTCGTGCCCGCGCCGCTGGCATTCCAGGGCGATGCGCATGAAGTCGCGCTGCAGGCCGCCGAAGGGGAAGTATTTGTAGAGGATGAACGCCAGGGTCATCGGAGGGTCTCCGGGGCCAGCAGCATGGCCTCCAGCTGGGTGGCCACGCGCTGGGGATTCAGCCGGGTGAAGCACAGCGGCTGCTCACGCTTGAGATCGAACAGTTTGCGATCCTCTTCGGTCGGCTGGTAGGTACAGGTCTTCTTCAGGCACGGCGCACAGGGGAAGTCGCTGCCCAGGTGGACCTGGGAGCGCCCGTAGGCGCCGGTGAAGCCAGGATTGGTCGGGCCGAACAGCGACAGCGTCGGCACGTCCAGCGCCGCCGCCAGGTGACCGAGGCCGGTATCCACCGCCACGCAGGCGCGCGCGCCGGCAAGCACCTTGGCCATGCCGGCCAGGGATAATCTGGGGAGTACCGCGGCATTTTCCAACCCCGCCGCCAGGCGCCCGGCCCGCTCCCGCTCGGCGGCGCTGCCCCAGGGCAGGCGCACCGACCAGCCGCGCTCGCACATGCGCTCGGCCAGTTCGCGCCAGTAGGCTTCCGGCCAATGCTTGGTGGCCCAGGTAGTACCGTGCAGGAACACCAGGTACGGCGCGCCAGGGTCGGCGTCGGCCAACTGCTCGCGGTCCAGGCCATAGTCACCGACCGACTCGGGCAACGGGTAGTCCAGCGCCTGGGCGAACAACTGGCGCGTGCGCTCCACCGCATGCTGTCCCCAGGCGACCGGATAGGCACGGCGATAGAAGCGGCTGGCGAGCGGCTCGCGCGCCGAATCGCGATCGAGACCGGCGACCGGCGTCTTGCCCACGTAGCGGGTCAGCCAGGCACTCTTCAGCAGCCCCTGGGCGTCGATCACCAGGTCATAGTCGACTTCCTTCAGGCGCTGTTTGAAGCGCCGCCATTCGCCGTTGCGCAGGGTCTGCCAGAGATTCTTGCGCCAGCGCCGGATCGCCACCGGGATCACCCGCGCCACCGCCGGATGCCAGGCGGGAATCTCGGCGAAACCTTCCTCCACCACCCAGTCGAACTGGATGCCGGGAATCGCCCGGGCGGCGTCGGTAAGCGCCGGCAGGGTGTGGATCACGTCGCCGAGGGACGAGGTCTTGACCAGCAGCACCCTCATCCGGCGACCTCGGCAGGGTCGCCGACCAGCCGCTCCAGGGCTTGCAATACCAGGCCAGGCGGCAGCTCGCGGAGGCAATTGTAGTGGCCGAAGCGACAGGTGCGCTCGAAGCACGGGCTGCACTCGAGACCGAGGCGGACGATCTCCACCCGGTCCGCCAGCGGCGGGGTGAACTGCGGCGAGGTGGAGCCATAGACGCCCACCAGCGGGCGATCCAGCGCGGCCGCCACGTGCATCAGGCCGGAATCGTTGGACACCACCGCGCCAGCGCAGGACATCAGGTCGATGGCCTCGGCCAGCGAAGTCTCCCCGGCAAGATTGAAGGACTCCTCGCGCAACCCCGGAATCAGGCGCTGGCGAATCTCCTCTCCACCGGGATGGTCGTTCTTCGAGCCGAACAGCCAGACCTGCCAGCCGGCACGGATCTTCGCCTCGGCGACCGCGGCGTAGTGTTCCGCCGGCCAGCGCTTGGCCTCGCCGAACTCGGCGCCGGGACAGAGCGCCAGCACCGGGCGGTCCAGGCTCAGGGCGAACTTGTCGAGCGCCGCCTGGCGGCTGCCGTCGTCGATCCGCAGGCGCGGCTGCGGATAGGGCTTCGGCAACTCCACGCCCGGCTCGAAGGCCAGGGCCATGAAGCGTTCGATCATCAGCGGATAGCGCTGCTTGTCGAGCTTGCGGATGTCATTGAGCAGCCCGTAGCGCATCTCGCCGCGCCAGCCGGTGCGCTTCGGTATTCCGGCGAACCAGGGCACCAGCGCCGACTTCAGCGAGTTGGGCAGCAGGATCGCCTGCTCGTACTGACCGCGCAGGCCGCGTCCGATCCGGCGCCGTGTGGCGACGTCCATCACCCCGTGGCCGAGCGGGAAGCTCAGGGCCTGGCGCACCTCGGGCATGCGCTCGAGGATCGGTCGGCTCCACTCGGGCGCCAGCACGTCGATCACGCACTCGGGATGCCGCTGGCGCAGACACTGGAACAGGGTCTGCGCCATCACCATGTCCCCCACCCAGGAGGGACCTACGATCAGAATTCTCATTCAGGCTCCGGAAATGATCAGGGAGGCTTTCGCCTCCCTGTCACACCCTTCTTCGGTGCTTACTTGACCAGGGTACGCCACTCGGCGTGGGCCTCGGTCTTGCCGCTGACCAGGTCGAAATAGGCTTTCTGCAGCTTTTCGGTGACCGGGCCACGGCGGCCGGCGCCGATCTTGCGACCGTCCACTTCGCGGATCGGCGTGACTTCCGCGGCGGTGCCAGTGAAGAAGGCCTCGTCGGCGATGTACACCTCGTCGCGGGTGATGCGCTTCTCGACCAGTTTAAAACCGTGTTCGGCGGCCAGGGTCAGGATAGTGTTACGAGTGATGCCGTTCAGGCAGGCGGTGACTTCCGGGGTGTAGATCACGCCATCCTTGATGATGAAGATGTTCTCGCCGGAGCCTTCGGCCACGTAGCCTTCCGGATCGAGCATCATGGCCTCGTCGGCGCCGCCGGAGATCGCTTCCTGGAGGGCCAGCATCGAGTTGATGTAGGCGCCGTTGGACTTGGCGCGGGTCATCGAGATGTTGACGTGGTGGCGGGTGAAGGAACTGGTGCGCACCTTGATGCCTTGCTGCAGGGCTTCCTCGCCCATGTAGGCGCCCCAGCTCCAGGCGGCGATGATCACATGGACCTTCAGGCCGCTGGCGCGCAGGCCCATGCCTTCGCTTCCGTAGAACACCATCGGGCGGATATAGGCGCTTTCCAGGTTGTTCTCGCGCACGGCGGCGCGGGTCGCCTCGTTGATCTCGTCGCGGCTGTACGGGATCTGCATGTTCATGATGTGCGCGGAGTCGAACAGCCGGTCGGTGTGCGCCTGCAGGCGGAAGATCGCCGTGCCCTGCGGGGTGTCGTAGGCGCGCACGCCCTCGAACACGCCCATTCCATAGTGCAGGGTATGGGTCAGCACGTGCGTGGTCGCATCGCGCCACTGCACCAGTTCACCGTCATACCAGATCACGCCATCACGATCGGCCATCGACATAGTTGCCAGCTCCTTCAGATATTCGTTACGTACTTGCGTTACGTGCCTGATTGGATCAGCCGAGCCGCAGCTCGCGCCAGATCCTGATCACTTCTCGCCGCTCCGTCTGGAAGTGCTCGCCGCTCACGACCCCGGCCTCCTTCTGTAGTGCCAGGCGGTGTGCGGCTGCGCGATAGGCCTTGTAGGCCTCCTGCAGGAGACGGACGTCCTCGCTGGCGATCAGGCCAGCCCGTTCCAGTCCTTCCAGAATGCGGATGTTATCGGTGAATTCGAGCAGCGCCGGGTGTTCTCCGGACCAAGCTAGAACCGCATATTGCACCATAAATTCGATATCGACGATACCACCGGCATCGTGCTTGAGATCGAAGGCTGCCGTGGCCTCGAAGGCATTCGAGGCGGTACCGGCGGCGGTCGCGCGGGTTCCCAGGTTGTCGCGCATCTTGGCGCGCATTTCGCTGACTTCGGTGCGCAACGCGTCGAGATCGCGCGGCCTCGCCAGCACCTCGGCACGTACCGCCTCGAAGCTCGCCTGCACCCGCCGGCAACCGGCCAGCACCCGGGCGCGGACCAACGCCTGGTGCTCCCAGGTCCAGGCCTCCTGCTCCTGGTAGCGCTGGAAGGCGCCCAGCGAACTCACCAGCAGGCCGGCCGCGCCGCTCGGACGCAGGCGCATGTCAACCTCGTAGAGGGTGCCGGATGGCGTCTGCGCGGTGAGGAAATGGATGATCTTCTGCCCCAGGCGGGTAAAGAACTGCGCGCCATCGATGGATTTGCCGCCATCGGTCTCGCAGTGGGGGTCGCCGTCATGGATGAACACCAGGTCGAGGTCCGAGCCATGACCGAACTCCAGCCCGCCGACCTTGCCGTAGCCGACGATGACGAAGTCCGGATCGCACGGCGTGCCGTCGGCGCGCAACGGCCGGCCGTGACGCTGCACCAACTGCCGCCAGGCCAGTTCGAGGACCTCGACGAGGATCGCCTCGGCCAGCCAGGTCAGGTAGTCGCTGACCTTCATCAACGGCAGCGTGCCGGCGATCTCCGAGGCCGCCACCCGCAGCCCGTGGGCCAGCTTGAAGTGACGAAGGGTCTCCATCTGCTGCTCGAGGTCGTCCTCGGGAATCCGCATCAGCCGTTCGCGCAGCTCGGCGGCCAGCTCGGCGGCCTGTGGAGGACGGAACAGGCGCCCCTCGTTGAGCAGTTCGTCGAGCAGGATCGGGAACCGCGCGATCTGCTCGGCAACCATCGGGCTGGCCGCGCAGAGGGTCAGCAGGCGCTCCAGCGCGCCAGGGTTCTCGGTCAGCAACACCAGGTAGGCGGAACGCCGCGCCACCGCTTCCACCAGCGGCAGGACCCGCTCCAGCACCAGGTCCGGCTGAGGGTTTTCCACGGTCATCGCCAGCAGGCGCGGAACGAAGGCATCCAGGCGTTCCCGGCCGAGACGCTGCATCGCTCGCACCTGGGGGCCGTGGCGCAGATCGCTGAGACGCTTCCAGGCCGCCTCGGCATCGACGAAGCCGGCGTCGGCCAGTTGCCGACTGGCCGACTCCTCGTCCAGCGCCTCCTCCCACAGCGGGATCCACTCGGCGCCGACGCTGCCGCAGGCCGCCTCGCCGCTTTCGTCCTCGTCCGGGTCGGCGATCACCTGGCGGAAGTGCCAGTCGATGCGCGCCCGCCAGTGGCTCAGGCGCTCGTGGAATGCGGCCCAACTGGCGAAGCCCATGATGAAGGCCACGCGGATGCGGTCGTATTCGTCGCTGGGCAGCATTTGCGTCTGCCGGTCGGCCAGCGCCTGGATGGCATGCTCGGCGTAGCGCAGGAACTCGTAGCCGCCGCGCAGCTCCTCGACCACCGCCGGCGGCAGGTAGCCCTGCCCCTCCAGGGTCGCCAGCACCTTCAGCAGCGGTCGTTGCTGCAAGCTCAGGTCGCGCCCGCCATGGATCAACTGGAAGGCCTGGGCGATGAACTCCACCTCGCGGATACCGCCTTCGCCCAGCTTGATGTTTTCCGACATCCCCTTGCGCCGGACCTCCTGCTGGATCAGTTGCTTCATGGTGCGCAGCGCCTCGATGGCGGAGAAGTCCAGGTAGCGCCGATAGACGAACGGCCGCAGCATGCCGAGCAGTTGCTCGCCTGCCTGCTGGTCGCCGCCGACCACCCGCGCCTTGATCATCGCGTAGCGCTCCCAGTCGCGCCCCTGGTCCTGGTAGTACTGCTCCAGCGCGGCGAAGCTGTAGACCAGCGGTCCGCTGGAGCCGTAGGGACGCAGGCGCATGTCGACGCGGAAGACGAAGCCGTCGACGGTGATCGCATCCAGCGCCTTGATCAGCTTCTGCCCCAGGCGGGTGAAGAACTCCTGGTTGTCCAGCGAACGCTTCGCCCCCTCGGTCTCGCCGCCCTCCGGGTAACCGAAGATCAGGTCGATGTCCGACGACAGGTTGAGCTCCACCGCGCCCAGCTTGCCCATGCCGAGGACCACCATCCGCTGCGGTTCGCCGGAGCGCCGGCCGATCGGCGTGCCGAACTGCTCGCACTGGCGCCGATGGAGCCACTCGCAAGCCAGGTCGATGCAGGCGTCGGCCAGGGCCGACAGGTCGCGACAGGTTTCCGCCAGCGCGGCGCGGCGGGTCAGGTCGCGCCAGATGATGCGCAGTTGCTGGCGTGTGCGGAAACGTCGCAGGCGCCGACCGAGTTCGTCCTCGTCGGCGCAATCCTCCAGCCGCGCCTGCAACTGGCTGCGCAATTCGCCGGGCGCGTGGGGGTTCTCCAGCTCGCCGCGTTCGGCCAGATCCAGCAGCATCGCCGGGTCGCGCACTGCCTGCTCGGCGACGAAATCGCTGGCCGCAGCGACCCGTCGGAAATCCTCCAGGCGCTCCTCAGGCCAGGCCTCCAGGCGGGCCAGGGCGGCGGCATCGAGGGCGGCGACAGCGGAGCGGAGGGCAGTCCCGGCGCGTTCGGCGGCGGGCAGCAGGGTGGCCGGCAGATTCGCCAGCGAAGGCAGGCTCATGGTCTATCCTGTTTGGGCTTCCGACCGAAGACCACAGGCTCGACGCACAACGTCGAAAAGGCTCTACATCGGGCCTTATAGCCTGACAGCGACAATCGAAATGTAGTTTTACTACTAAAAATTGTATCCAGAGGGCTGTTTCTCAGACTGATCTGTAGTAAAACTACAAGTCGCCGGGTACACCCCCGGAGAACATCCAAGAATTAGCTGCGGTCGCCCACGAGGCCGGCCGCTCACCTATGGCATCCGATTCTGGAAGCCTTTCCGCCCTGGAGCAAGCCATGCAAGACCTCGATCCCGTCGAAACCCAGGAATGGCTGGACGCCCTGGAGTCCGTACTCGACCGCGAAGGTGAAGACCGCGCTCATTACCTGATGACCCGCATGGGCGAGCTGGCCAGCCGTAGCGGCACCCAACTGCCCTACGCGATCACCACGCCCTATCGCAACACCATTCCGGTAACCCACGAAGCACGCATGCCCGGCGACCTGTTCATGGAGCGCCGGATTCGCTCCCTGGTGCGCTGGAACGCCCTGGCGATGGTGATGCGGGCGAACAAGCACGACCCGGACCTGGGCGGCCACATCTCCACCTTCGCCTCCTCGGCGACCCTCTACGACATCGGCTTCAACTATTTCTTCCAGGCTCCCACCGACGAACATGGCGGCGACCTGGTGTTCTTCCAGGGCCACGCGTCCCCCGGCGTCTACGCCCGCGCCTTCCTCGAAGGCCGCATCAGCGAGGAACAACTGGAGAACTTCCGCCAGGAAGTGGACGGCAACGGCCTGTCCTCCTATCCGCACCCCTGGCTGATGCCGGACTTCTGGCAGTTCCCCACCGTATCCATGGGCCTTGGCCCGATCCAGGCGATCTACCAGGCACGCTTCATGAAGTACCTGGAAAGCCGCGGCTTCATCCCCGCCGGCAAGCAGAAGGTCTGGTGCTTCATGGGCGACGGCGAGTGCGACGAGCCGGAATCCCTCGGCGCGATCTCCCTGGCCGGCCGCGAGAAACTCGACAACCTGATCTTCGTCATCAACTGCAACCTGCAGCGCCTCGACGGCCCGGTCCGCGGCAACGCCAAGATCATCCAGGAGCTGGAAGGCGTGTTCCGCGGCGCCGAGTGGAACGTCAACAAGGTCATCTGGGGTCGCTTCTGGGACCCGCTGTTCGCCAAGGACACCGCCGGCCTGCTGCAGCAGCGCATGGACGAGGTCATCGACGGCGAATACCAGAACTACAAGGCGAAAGACGGCGCCTACGTGCGCGAGCACTTCTTCGGCGCGCGTCCGGAACTGCTGGAAATGGTCAAGGACCTTTCCGACGAGGAAATCTGGAAGCTCAACCGCGGCGGCCACGACCCCTACAAGGTCTATGCGGCCTACCACCAGGCGGTCAACCACAAGGGCCAGCCGACCGTCATCCTGGCCAAGACCATCAAGGGCTACGGCACCGGCAGCGGCGAAGCGAAGAACATCGCGCACAACGTGAAGAAGGTCGACGTCGACAGCCTGCGCGCGTTCCGCGACAAGTTCGACATCCCGGTCAAGGACACCGACCTGGAGAAGCTGCCGTTCTACAAGCCTGAAGAAGGCAGCGCCGAGGCCAAGTACCTGGCCGAGCGCCGCGCCGCGCTGGGCGGCTTCATGCCGGTGCGCCGGCAGAAGAGCATGAGCGTGCCGGTTCCGCCGCTGGAAACCCTGAAGGCCATGCTCGACGGCTCCGGCGATCGCGAGATCTCCACCACCATGGCCTTCGTGCGGATCATCTCGCAGCTGGTCAAGGACAAGGAACTCGGCCCGCGCATCGTCCCGATCGTCCCGGACGAGGCCCGTACCTTCGGCATGGAAGGCATGTTCCGCCAGCTCGGCATCTACTCCTCGGTCGGCCAGCTCTACGAGCCGGTGGACAAGGACCAGGTGATGTTCTACCGCGAGGACAAGAAGGGCCAGATCCTCGAGGAAGGCATCAACGAGGCCGGCGCCATGTCCAGCTGGATTGCCGCCGGTACCTCCTACAGCACCCACAACCAGCCGATGCTGCCGTTCTACATCTTCTATTCGATGTTCGGCTTCCAGCGCATCGGCGACCTGGCCTGGGCCGCCGGCGACAGCCGCGCGCACGGCTTCCTGATCGGCGGCACCGCCGGTCGCACCACGCTGAACGGCGAAGGCCTGCAGCACGAGGACGGCCACAGCCACCTGCTGGCCTCGACCATCCCGAACTGCCGCACCTACGATCCGACCTACGCCTACGAACTGGCGGTGATCATCCGCGAAGGCTCGCGGCAGATGATCGAAGAGCAGCAGGACATCTTCTACTACATCACCGTGATGAACGAGAACTACGTCCAGCCGGCCATGCCGAAGGGCGCAGAGGAAGGCATCATCAAGGGCATGTACCTCCTCGAGGAGGACAAGAAGGAAGCCGCTCACCACGTGCAACTGCTGGGCTCCGGCACCATCCTGCGCGAAGTCGAGGAAGCGGCCAAGCTGCTGCGCAACGACTTCGGCATCGGCGCCGACGTCTGGAGCGTGCCGAGCTTCAACGAGCTGCGTCGCGACGGCCTTGCCGTCGAGCGCTGGAACCGCCTGCATCCGGGCCAGAAGCCGAAGCAGAGCTACGTCGAGGAGTGCCTGGGCGGCCGTCGCGGCCCGGTGATCGCCTCCACCGACTACATGAAGCTCTACGCCGAGCAGATCCGCCAGTGGGTTCCCTCCAAGGAGTACAAGGTGCTCGGCACCGACGGCTTCGGCCGCAGCGACAGCCGCAAGAAGCTGCGCAACTTCTTCGAAGTGGATCGTCACTGGGTGGTGCTGGCCGCGCTCGAAGCGCTGGCCGATCGCGGCGATATCGAGCCGAAAGTGGTGGCCGAGGCCATCGCCAAGTACGGTATCGATCCGGAGAAGCGCAACCCGCTGGATTGCTAATTCGCTCCATACTCCCCTCGGCAGCGAGGGGTTTCGAGCACGCCGGCGCCGCCAACGGGCGGCGCCGGCTCACAACGAACCAAGGACCAAAAGTCTTTGTTTTGCGCGCCGCACAGCGGTGGTGGCACGTAAAAGGAGAGGAATGTGAGCGAACTCATTCGCGTACCCGACATCGGCAACGGTGAGGGTGAAGTCATCGAGCTGCTGGTCAAGCCCGGCGACAAGGTCGAGGCCGATCAGAGCCTGCTGACCCTGGAATCCGACAAGGCCAGCATGGAAATCCCCAGTCCCAAGGCCGGGGTAGTGAAAAGCATCAAGGCGAAGGTCGGCGACACCTTGAAAGAAGGTGACGAAATCCTCGAGCTGGAAGTGGAAGGCGGCGAACAGCCTGCCGAAGCCAAGGCCGAGGCAGCGCCCGCCCAACCGGAAGCGCCGAAAGCCGAAGCGCCTGCTCCCGCCCCGAGCGAGAGCAAGCCGGCCGCCCCCGCCGCAGCCAGTGTCCAGGACATCAAGGTCCCGGACATCGGCTCGGCCGGCAAGGCCAACGTCATCGAAGTGATGGTCAAGGCTGGCGACACGGTCGAGGCCGACCAGTCGCTGATCACCCTGGAATCCGACAAGGCCAGCATGGAGATCCCTTCGCCGGCCTCCGGCGTGGTGGAAAGCGTCTCGATCAAGGTCGGTGACGAAGTCGGCACCGGCGACCTGATCCTCAAGCTGAAGGTGGAAGGCGCCGCTCTGGCAGCCGAAGAGCAGCCGGCAGCCGCTCCGGCCCAGGCCGCGGCGCCCGCCGCCGAGCAGAAGCCCGCCGCGGCGGCCCCTGCGCCAGCCAAGGCCGATACCCCGGCTCCGGTCGGCGCACCCAGCCGCGACGGCGCCAAGGTCCACGCCGGCCCGGCGGTGCGCATGCTGGCGCGCGAGTTCGGCGTCGAGCTGAGCGAAGTGAAAGCCAGCGGTCCCAAGGGCCGCATCCTCAAGGAAGACGTCCAGGTCTTCGTCAAGGAGCAACTGCAGCGCGCCAAGTCCGGCGGTGCCGGCGCCACCGGCGGAGCCGGCATCCCGCCGATCCCGGAAGTCGACTTCAGCAAGTTCGGCGAAGTGGAAGAAGTGGCGATGACCCGCCTGATGCAGGTCGGCGCCGCCAACCTGCATCGCAGCTGGCTGAACGTGCCGCACGTGACCCAGTTCGACCAGTCGGACATCACCGACATGGAAGCCTTCCGCGTTGCCCAGAAGGCCGCGGCGGAGAAGGCCGGGGTCAAGCTGACCGTACTGCCGATCCTGCTCAAGGCCTGCGCCCACCTGCTCAAGGAACTGCCGGACTTCAACAGTTCGCTGGCCCCCAGCGGCAAGGCGCTGATTCGCAAGAAGTACGTACACATCGGCTTCGCCGTGGACACTCCGGACGGCCTGCTGGTCCCGGTGATCCGCGATGTCGACCGGAAGAGCCTCCTGCAACTGGCCGCCGAGGCCGCCGAGCTGGCCGACAAGGCCCGCAACAAGAAGCTCTCGGCCGATGCCATGCAGGGCGCCTGCTTCACCATCTCCAGTCTCGGCCACATCGGCGGCACCGGCTTCACGCCGATCGTCAACGCGCCGGAAGTGGCGATCCTCGGTGTGTCCAAGGCGACCATGCAGCCGGTATGGGACGGCAAGGCCTTCCAGCCGCGCCTGATGCTGCCGCTGTCGCTGTCCTACGACCATCGCGTGATCAACGGCGCCGCCGCGGCGCGCTTCACCAAGCGCCTGGGCGAGCTGCTGGCGGACATCCGCACCCTGCTCCTGTAATACCTGCGCCGCTCCCCACGGAGCGGCCAGCCCCTCTCGCGAGCATGCCACGCTCGTCTCTCGGCCCCACCGGATGGTGGGGCTTTTTTTGCCTGCCTGACGGCTCGGCGAAACTGCGTCCCGTCGTACCGCCAGCGAATGCCACAGGACCCGCAGGCGCGAGTTCGACGCGCACGATGACAGGCACTCGACGCCAACCCTCCCGGCGAAGCCAACCCTACGAAAAACAGGGCTTTTCCAGCGGCGCCGCAGACCTCCGACCGTCCAGCGGTTTTTTCCCGGATCCGCTTAACTTGGGCCCTGCCGGGCCGATACAGAGTTACTTGTCAGACCAATCGGCATAATGCACCCTTTGCCTGCACCCCATCGAAACGGGTCGAGGCCTCCCCCTCGCTCAGTACCTGGAATCAGCCTCGCATGAAAAGTCATCCCGATGCCGCCAGCCGTTCGGCGGCCGAGGTTGTCACGCAGCTACCCGTGCCGTCGCGGCTCGGGCTGCTGCGTTTCGAGCGGCTGAACGAGCCGAGCTGGGCACTGCTGTTCCTCGATCCTGCCTGCGAGCGCCAGCTCGGGCTGCCGGCGACTACCCTCTGCGCACTGCTCGATGCGCCTTACGCCAGCCTGATGGAACCCGAGGCCCGCCACCGCCTGCACGAGCAGATCCAGCAGCAACTGGTGAAGCGCCCGCACTACCAGGTGAGCTACAAGCTGCACACACCCAACGGCGTGCTGACCATGCTGGAGTTCGGCGAAGCCTTCCAGCAGCATGGCCGCCAGTTGCTGCACGGCTACCTGATGGTCGAGGAGCGAGCGGAGAGCGCCGAGCGCAGCGAACAGTTGCTCGACCTGGAATCGCAGAACCTGCGCCTGAAGGCGTCCCTGGACCTCTACCAGCGCTCCCAGGACGACCACCTGCAACACCTGCTGCGCTCGCGCACCCAGCAGAACCTGATCGTCCGCCTGGCCCGCCATCGCTACCTGTCCAGCGACCCGCTGCTGGAGGCCGCGCAACTGATCACCCAGGCCGCCTGCGAAGCCTACGGCACCGCGCGCGCCGGCATCTGGCGCCTGCTCGACGACCAGCGCCTGGAAGCGGTGACCGTCTACCGCCGCGACCTCGACCAGTACGAGAAGCCCCAGAGCATCGACGCCAGCCGCTACCCCGCCTACCTCGAGGCGGTACACAGCGGGCGCGCCATCGACGCCCACAACGCCCAACGCGACCCACGCACCCAGGAACTCTACAAGGACTACCTGAAGCCGCTGGGCGTCAACGCCCTGCTCGACGCCACCATCCGCATCGGCGGCGAGGTGGTCGGCGTGCTGTGCCTGGAACACGCCGGCGAGAACCGCATGTGGCAGAGCGACGAGATCGCCTTCGCCGGGGAACTCGCCGACCAGTACGCGCAGGTCCTGATGAACCACGAGCGACGCAATGTCTCCAGCGCCCTGCACTTGTTCCAGCGCGCGGTGGAACAGAGCGCCAGCGCCTTCCTGCTGATCGACCGCGACGGCGTGGTGGAATACGTCAATCCGAGCTTCACCTCGATCACCCAGTACAGCGCCGACGAAGTGCGTAACCGACGTCTGTCCGAGCTTCCGGCGCTGGAGAACCTCAGCGAGCTGCTGTTCGACGCGCGTTCCGCGCTGACCCAGCAGAACAGCTGGCAGGGCGAGTTCCGCAGCCGCCGCAAGAACCACGAGCCTTACTGGGGCCAGTTGTCGCTGTCGAAGGTCTACGACGATCTCGGCGAGCTGACCCACTACATCGGCATCTACGAAGACATCACGCAGAACAAGCTGGCCCAGCAGCACATCGAGAAACTCGCCTACCGCGACAACCTCACCGGCCTGGCCAACCGGCACTATTTCATCGGCGCCCTCGAGGAACGCCTGGAAAGCAGCGGCGACCGCCCGCTCAGCCTGCTGCTGGTGGACATCGACAACTTCAAGCGGATCAATGACAGCCTCGGCCACCAGACCGGCGACAAGCTGCTGGTCAGCCTGGCCCGGCGCTTGCGCAGTTGCCTCGGCGACGGCGCCACCCTGGCGCGCTTCGCCAGCAACGAGTTCGCCGTGCTGCTCGACGACACCGCGGTGGAAAAGGGCGAAAGCATTGCCGCGCAGGTCCTGCACATGCTCGACAAGCCGCTGTTCGTCGACAACCAGTTGATCAACATCACCGGCTCCATCGGCCTGGCCAGCGCCCCGCAGCACGGCTGCGACCCGCAGACCCTGATGAAGTACGCCGGCCTGGCGCTGCACAAGGCCAAGGCCAACGGCAAGCACCAGGTCCAGGTGTTCACCGAGGCGCTGACCGCCGAGGCCAGCTACAAGCTGTTCGTCGAGAGCAACCTGCGCCGCGCCCTGGCGCAGAACGAACTGGCGGTGCACTACCAGCCCAAGCTGTGCCTGCGCAGCGGCCAGTTGCTCGGCCTGGAAGCCCTGCTGCGCTGGCAGCATCCGGAAAAAGGCATGATCCGCCCGGACCGCTTCATCAGCGTGGCCGAGGAAACCGGGCTGATCGTGCCGATCGGCAAGTGGGTGATCCGCGAAGCCTGTCGCCAGGCCCGCGAGCTGGCCGAGGCCGGACTGGGCGAGCTGCAGATCGCCATCAACCTGTCGCCCAAGCAGTTCACCGACCCGGACCTGGTCGGCTCGATCGCGGCGATCCTCCACGAAGAGAACATCCCGGCCAGCCAGCTGGAACTGGAGCTCACCGAAAGCCTGCTGCTGGACGCCACCGACGATACCCGCCAGCAACTCGAACGCCTGAAGAGCCTCGGCCTGACCCTGGCGATGGACGACTTCGGCACCGGCTACTCGTCACTGAGCTACCTGAAGAAATTCCCCATCGACGTGATCAAGATCGACCGCAGCTTCATCAAGGACATCCCGGACAGCCAGGACGACATGGAAATCACCTCGGCGGTGATCGCCATGGCCCACAACCTCAAGCTCAAGGTAGTCGCCGAAGGCGTGGAGAGCGCCGAGCAACTGGCCTTCCTCCGGCGCAACCGCTGCGACATCGGCCAGGGCTACCTGTTCGACCGGCCGATCCCCAGCGACCTGCTCAATACCAGCCTGCTGCGCTATCCCTGCCGCACCCTGCACTGATCGCCCCAGGCCTCCCCCGCCGGCGCGGAAAGGCTGTACTCTCTGTGCTCATCCGCGAGTCATTCGCCTACCCCCTGAGCAGGAGACGAGAGCCATGGTTCTGCGTTCTGAAATCCTCACCAAGAAAAGCGAGCTGCCCACGCCGGACCAGGCCCTGCCGGGTCGCGAAAGCGCCATGCCGGTGCCCGAAGCGCACTTCGTCAACGGCCGCCCGCTGACCGCGCCATTCCCCGCCGGCCTGCAACAGGTGCTGTTCGGCATGGGCTGCTTCTGGGGCGCCGAGCGTCGCCTCTGGCAGCAACCGGGCGTCTGGGTGACCGCGGTGGGTTATGCCGGCGGCTACACGCCGAACCCGACCTACGACGAAGTCTGCTCCGGCCTGACCGGCCACAGCGAGGTCGTGCTGGTGGTCTACAACCCGCAGGAGACCAGCTTCGAACAGCTGCTCAAGGTATTCTGGGAAGCCCACGACCCGACCCAGGGCATGCGCCAGGGCGGCGACATCGGCACCCAGTACCGCTCGGTGATCTACACCTTCGACGCGGCCCAGAAGGCCGCGGCCATGGCCAGCCGGGAGAGCTTCCAGGCCGAACTGGCGAAAGCCGGCTACGACCGCATCACCACCGAGATCGCCGACGTCCCGCCCTTCTACTACGCCGAGGCCTACCACCAGCAGTACCTGGCGAAGAACCCCAACGGCTACTGCGGCCTGGGCGGCACCGGGGTGTGCCTGCCGGCCTGACGACTATTCCGCCACCAGCCAGTCGAGACGCCAGCCGCCCTGGCTCTGGGCCATGACCTCGGCCAGCCAGGGCAGCAGGTCGCGCAGTTCGTCCTCCAGCGGCCACGGCGGATTGACGATGGCCAGCCCGGAGCCGTTGAAACGCTCGGCGTCGTCGATCGGATGCACGTGCAGCTCGGCACGCAGCAGCTTCGGCGCGACGCTACGTTCCAGGGCCTGGTAGAAACGCTTGAGCTGGCGCTCGTCCTTGATCGGATACCAGATCACCACCACCGTCTGGCGCATCCGCCCGATCGCCTCGTCGAGCGCAGCGACACAACGCTGCAATTCGTCGGCCTGCTCGAACGGCGGATCGATCAGCAGCACCGCGCGCTTTTCCGGCGCCGGCAGGAACGCCCGCGGCAGCAGCCAACCGTCGCCCTGGTGCACGGCGACCCGCCGTTCGCCAGCCATGTTGGCCTTGAGCAGGCGGCCGTCCTCGGGATGCAGTTCGTTGAGCAGCACGCGGTCCTGGGCGCGGGTCAGGCGCCGCGCCAGTTCCGGCGAGCCCGGGTAGTAGCGCAGGGAGCCGTCCGGGTTCAGGTGACGGATCACGTCCAGGTAATCGTCCAGTTGCTCGGGCAGGCCTTCGCGCTCCCACAGGCGGGCGATGCCCTGCTCCCACTCGCCGGTGCGGCTGGCCTCGTCACCCTGCAAGTCGTAGAGGCCGACCCCGGAATGGCTGTCCAGGTAGGCGTACGGCGTGTCCTTGCGCCCCAGCAGGGCGAAGATCCGCGCCAGCACCAGGTGCTTGAAGACATCGGCATGGTTGCCGGCGTGGTAAGCGTGACGATAGTTCATGATGACTGCTCCTTGGACAGCGCCAGGCAGCGCTGCTAGCCGGACCGCCCGGCCCCGGCGGATTCGCGCCGACCCCGCGTCGGCACAGGCCCTCGCCCATGGGCGAGGGGCGCGGATTCTACCAGCCTCCCGAGGCTTCGGCAGCGGTCTCGCCGTCGCAGGTTTGGCCCTTGTATCACGCATATCGATGTTGGTTGGCGACCTTCATTCACCAGCCTAGACTCGCTGGCACCCTGGCACCGCCTGCGACGGTCGATGCCTTCGCCGCGCCGCCCCACGATCCCCTTTCGCCGAGGTCGTCATGTCCGAAACCCTGCTCAGTTCCCGCAACCTGGCGTTCGAGCTGTACGAAGTCCTCGATGCCGAAGCCCTGACCCAGCGCCCGCGCTTCGCCGAACATAGCCGCGAAACCTTCGATGCCGCCCTCGGCACCGCGCGGAGCCTGGCGGAAAAGCTGTTCGCCCCGCACAACCGCAAGGGCGACGAACACGAGCCGCTCTATGAGAATGGCTCAGCCACGCTGATTCCGGAAGTGAAGCCGGCAGTGGATGCCTTCCTCGACGCCGGCTTCCTCAACGCCACCCGCAGCTTCGAGCAGGGCGGCATGCAGTTGCCGACCCTGCTGTCGCAGGCCTGCTTCGCCCACTTCCAGGCGGCCAACGTCGGTAGCTCGGCCTATCCGTTCCTGACCATGGGCGCCGCCAACCTGATCGAGAGCTTCGGCAGCGAGGAGCAGAAGCAGCGCTTCCTGCAACCGATGATCGAGGGCCGCTTCTTCGGCACCATGGCCCTCACCGAACCGCACGCCGGCTCCTCCCTCTCCGACATCCGCACCCGCGCCGAACCGGCTGCCGACGGCAGCTATCGGATCAAGGGCAACAAGATCTTCATCTCCGGCGGCGACCACCCGCTCTCCGAGAACATCGTACACATGGTCCTGGCCAAGCTGCCGGATGCCCCGCCGGGGGTGAAAGGCATCTCGCTGTTCATCGTGCCGAAGTTCCTGGTCAACGCCGACGGCAGCCTCGGGCCGCGCAACGACGTGATCCTCGCCGGCCTGTTCCACAAGATGGGTTATCGCGGCACCACCTCCACCGCGCTGAACTTCGGCGACAACGGCGCCTGCGTCGGCTACCTGGTGGGCAAGCCGCACCACGGCCTGGCCTACATGTTCCAGATGATGAACGAGGCGCGCATCGGCGTCGGCATGGGCGCGGTGATGCTTGGCTATGCCGGTTACCTCTATTCGCTGGAGTACGCCCGCGAACGCCCGCAGGGCCGCCTGCCGGACGGCAAGGACCCGAGCGCGCCACAGGTGGCGATCATCCGCCACGCCGACGTGCGGCGCATGCTGCTGACCCAGAAGGCCTATGTCGAAGGCGCCTTCGACCTGGGCCTGTACGCCGCGCGCCTGTTCGACGACAGCCAGACCCTGGAGGACGACGAACAGCGCCGCCAGGCCCACGAACTGCTCGACCTGCTGACCCCGATCGTCAAGTCCTGGCCCTCGGAGTTCTGCCTGAAGGCCAACGAGCTGGCGATCCAGATCCTCGGCGGCCACGGCTACACCCGCGAATACCCGGTGGAACAGTACTACCGCGACAATCGCCTGAACCCGATCCACGAAGGCACCCACGGCATCCAGTCCCTCGACCTGCTGGGACGCAAGGTCGGGCAGAACAACGGCGCCGGCCTGCGCCAGCTGACCCGCCTGATCCAGGACGCCTGCCGGCGCGCCGAAGCCCATCCATCCCTGGCCGCCCTGCGCCAGCCGCTGGAACGGCTGGTGGCGCGGCTGTCCGAAGTGACCCTGGCACTGCTCGGCGACCTGATGCAGGGCCAGGTCAACCAGGGCCTGGCCAACTCGGCGCTGTACCTGAAGGTGTTCGGCCATGCGGTGATCGGCTGGCGCTGGCTGGAGCAGGCGATCCGCGCCGAGGAAGGGCTGGCTCGCGGCGACTGCGCCGACGCCGACTTCTATCGCGGCAAGTTGCAGGCCGCTCGCTACTTCCTGACCTGGGAAGTGCCTGGCTGCCACCACGAACTGGCGCTGCTGGAGGCCCGCGACGACGTGTGTTCGAGCATGCAGGAAGAATGGTTCTGATCCTGCCTGCCCTTTCCCGCCCCGGTCACGTCCGGGGCTTTTTTATGTCCGGGCATGAACGCCGGGTTGCCGTTGCCTGGCGGCCACGCCAGCGAGTTTGCGCGCACTCGCCCGGACAACGCGAAAGCCTCGGAATTCCTTCGAAAAAAACCGCCGACGCCCCTTTACAGTCCGCCAAATCCGCAGGTTAGAATCACTTGGCATGCGGCCTGCATCCTGTCTACGTAATTCCCCTACGTAAAACCGACCCGTAGCGTCGCCTTCCCCCTGTCCCGCCGCGAGGAGGCCGACCTTGGACGCCGTCACCGTCAATAATTTCTTCCTGATCGGGGCGGTGCTGGTCGGCATGAGCATCCTCGTCAGCTCGCTGTCCTCCCGCCTGGGCATCCCGATCCTGGTGATCTTCCTCGCCGTCGGCATGATCGCCGGCAACGATGGGGTCGGCGGCATCGTCTTCGACAACTATCCGGTGGCCTACCTGGTGGGCAACCTGGCGCTCGCCGTGATCCTCCTCGACGGCGGCCTGCGCACCCGCGTCTCCAGCTTCCGCGTGGCGCTCTGGCCGGCATTGTCGCTGGCCACCCTGGGCGTGCTGGTGACCACCGGCCTGACCGGCATCGCGGCGGCCTGGCTGTTCGACCTGCACTGGATGGAAGGCCTGCTGATCGGCGCCATCGTCGGCTCCACCGACGCCGCCGCGGTGTTCTCCCTGCTCGGCGGCAAAGGTCTCAACGAGCGGGTCACCGCGACCCTGGAGATCGAATCGGGCAGCAACGACCCGATGGCGGTATTCCTCACCGTGACCCTGATCGAGATGCTCGCCAGCGGCCAGACCGGCCTCAGCTGGGGCTTCGTCCTGCACCTGGTGCAGCAGTTCGGTCTCGGCGCCCTGCTCGGTCTCGGCGGCGGCTGGTTGCTGCTGCAACTGATCAACCGCATGCACCTGGCCGGCGGCCTCTACCCGCTGCTGGTGATCAGCGGCGGCCTGCTGGTGTTCGCCCTGGCCAACGCCGTCGGCGGCAGCGGCATCCTGGCCATCTACCTGTGCGGCCTGCTCCTCGGCAACCGGCCGATTCGCAGCCGCCACGGCATCCTGCACATGCTCGACGGCATGGCCTGGCTGGCGCAGATCGGCATGTTCCTGGTCCTCGGCCTGCTGGTCACCCCCCACGACCTGTGGCCGATCGCCCTGCCGGCGCTGGCCCTGGCGCTGTGGATGATCCTGGTGGCACGGCCGCTGTCGGTACTGATCGGACTGATCCCGTTCCGCGCCTTCCACGACCGCGAGAAAGCCTTCATCGCCTGGGTCGGCCTGCGCGGCGCGGTGCCGATCATCCTCGCGGTGTTCCCGCTGATGGCCGGCCTGCCGAACGCCCAGCTGTTCTTCAACGTGGCCTTCTTCATCGTCCTGGTCTCGCTGCTGGTGCAGGGCACCAGCCTGCCCTGGGCGGCCAGGCTGCTGCGGGTGGTGGTGCCGCCGGACCCGGCACCGATATCCCGCGCCGGCCTGGAGATCCACCCGACCAGCGAGTGGGAGCTGTTCGTCTACCACCTGAACAAGGAAAAGTGGTGCATCGGCGCCGCCCTGCGCGAGCTGAAGATGCCCGGCGGGACCCGGATCGCCGCGCTGTTCCGCGGCACCGAACTGCTCCACCCGTCGGGCAGCACCATCCTCGAGGCCGACGACATCCTCTGCGTGATCGGCCACGAGCACGACCTGCCGGCCCTCGGCAAGCTGTTCAGCCAGGCGCCCGACCGCGGCCTCGGCGCGCGCTTCTTCGGCGACTTCGTGCTGGAAGGCGATGCCCAGCTGTCGGCGGTGGCCTCGCTCTACGGCCTGAAGCTCGACGGCATCGACGGCGAGCAAGCGCTGGGCCGCTTCATCGCCCACGAGATCGGCGGCGAAGCGGTGATCGGCGACCAGGTGGAGTGGAACGGCCTGACCTGGACCGTGGCCGCCCTGGAAGGCAACCGTATCCGCAAGGTCGGCGTGAAGTTTCCGGAAGGCCGCCCAGGGCCCGGACTTTTCCTCTGATTTCCTGTCGAATCCCCGTTCCGTGACGCCTTGCGGCGTCCCGGAGCCACCACTAACCTGCATTCACCCTTCTTCGAGTCTCTTCTCGACCATGCCTGCCCTCCGCTCCCTGATCGCTACTCTTTTCCTCGGCCTCTGCCTTGCCAGTCCGCCGCTCCTCGCCCAGTCCGAGCCGCCCTCGGCCGAAGCCGTCCAGCAAAGCCTCGACAAGCTGGCCGAACGCAAGCTCGCCGAAGCCGACCAGAAGGTCGTCAAGGCCAGACTTGAACAGACCCTCAAGTTCCTCGCCGCGCGCGACGAAGCGCTACAGAGCCTGGAAGACCTGAAAAAGCGCCTGAGCGACGCGCCCCGGCAGATCGAGGATAACCAGCGCGAACTGGAGCGCCTGAAGAAGACCCGCGAACGCCCGGTCAGCGAGCGCTACAGCGGCGAGAGCGTGGCCCGCCTGGAGATGCTGCTCAACGACCGCACCACCCAGCAGGCCGAGTGGCAGAAGGCCCTGGGCGAGGCCAACAGCCTGTCGATCACCGCCGAGACCCGCCCGGAACGAGCCCAGGCCGGCATCAGCAGCATGCAGGCACGAATCCTGGAGATCGGCTCGCTGCTCAAGGCCGGCAAGGAAAGCGGCAAGGCGATCAACGCCGACCGTCGCGGCGAGCTGCTCGCCGAGCAGGCCGCGCTGACCGTGCAGAGCCAGCTGTTGCGCCAGGAACTGGCCGGCAACAACCTGCTGCAGGACCTCGGCAAGAGCCAGCACGATCTGCTCACCGAGAAGATCTCGCGCCTGGAAAAAGAAACCCTCGACCTGCAGGCGCTGATCAGCGAGAAGCGCCGCGAGCAGTCGGAAAAGACCGTCGCCGAGCTGTCCAAGGAAGGCGCCCAGGGGGCCGGCACCGACAGCCTGCTGAGCCAGGAGAACGCCAAGAATCTGCGTCTCTCCGACTACCTGCTGCGCGCCACCGACCGCCTCAACGTGCTCACCCGGCGCAACCTCGAGACCAAGCAGCAACTGGACAACCTGACCCAGTCCAACCAGGCCCTTGAGGAACAGATCAACGTCCTGCGCGGCAGCCTGCTGCTGTCGCGCATCCTCTACAAGCAGAAACAGGCGCTGCCGAAGATCAAGACCGACCAGAGCCTGGCCGACGAGATCGCCGACCTGCGCCTCGGCCAGTTCGAACTGAACCAGGAACGCGACAAGCTGGCGACCCCGCAGCAATACCTGGACGACCTGCTCGCCCAGCAGCCCAGCGAGCAGGTCACGCCGGAACTGCGCAAGGATCTCGACACCCTGCTGGCAACCCGTTCCGAGCTGCTCGAACGGCTCAACCACGAACTCAACGCGCTGCTCAACGAAGCGATCACCTTGCAGTTGAACCAGAAGCAGCTGCTTTCCACCAGCGAGAGCCTGCGCACCACCCTCGACGAGCAGATGTTCTGGATTCCCAGCAACCAGCCGCTCGACCTGTCCTGGTTCAAGATGACCCCGACCCTGCTGAAGAACCAGCTCACCGAGATCCCCTGGGGCTCCGGGGTGCGTGAACTGGGCGAAGGCCTGGTCGATCGGCCGCTGCTGTTCCTGCCGCTGTTCCTGCTGATCGCCGCTCTGCTGTGGAAACGCCGCTACCTGTACGACAAGCTGGCGGAGCTGAACGACGACATCGGCCACTTCAAGCGCGACAGCCAGCTGCATACCCCGCTGGCGATCCTGATCACCATCCTCCTCGCCCTGCCCGGCACCCTGACCTTCGCCGTCGCCGGCCTGGCCCTGCTGCTGGACGCCCGCGGCCAGAACGCCACCCTCGGCAGCGCCCTGCTGGAAATGGCCCAGGTCTGGCTGCTGTTCTACACCGCCCATCGCATCCTCACCCCGGGCGGCATCGCCGAGCGGCATTTCCACTGGAGCCGCGAACAGGTCGGCTTCCTCGACAGGCACCTGGTCCGCCTCGGCGTTGTGGTCCTGGCGCTGGTCGGCGTGGTGACGGTGGCCGAGCACCAGCCGGCGAGTCTGGCCGACGACGTGATCGGCATCGCCGTGGTCCTGCTCGGCTACGCGGCCATGGCCTGGCTGCTCAGCCGCCTGCTGTTCAGCAGCCCCGGCGACGAGCGTCCGTCGCTGATCAAGATGATCGTCGGCCTCCTCTTCACCGCGCTGCCGCTGGTGCTCTTCGTCGCGGTCTGCTTCGGCTACTACTACACCTCGCTGAAGCTCACCGACCGTCTCATCGATACCCTCTACCTGCTGCTGCTCTGGTTCGTCATCGAAGCCGCCTTCGTCCGCGGCCTGGGCGTGGCGGCCCGGCGCCTGGCCTACGCCCGGGCCCTGGCGAAACGGCAGAACGCGGCGAAGGAAGGCGTCGACGGCGAGACCAACGTCGAGGAGCCGACCCTCGGCATCGAGCAGATCAACCAGCAATCGCTGCGGCTGATCCGCCTGGCCCTGCTGATCGGCTTCATCGTCTGCCTGTACTGGGTCTGGGCCGACCTGATCAGCGTGATCTCCTACCTCGACAACGTCACCCTGTACCAGTACACCGCCGGCACCGGCGAAGCGGCCACCAGCGTGCCGATCAGCCTGCGCGACTTCCTCGCGGCGCTGGCCATCGCGGTGGTCACCGTGGCCCTGGCGCGCAACCTGCCCGGCCTGCTGGAGGTATTGGTGCTACAGCGCCTGACCCTGGCCCAGGGCAGCGCCTACGCCACCACCACCCTGCTTTCCTATGCCATCAGCGGCATCGGCATCGTCAGCGCCCTGTCCACCCTCGGGGTCAGCTGGGACAAGCTGCAATGGCTGGTGGCGGCGCTCTCGGTGGGCCTCGGCTTCGGCCTGCAGGCGATCTTCTCCAACTTCGTCTCCGGCCTGATCATCCTTTTCGAGCGTCCGGTACGAATCGGCGACGTGGTGACCATCGGCAACCTGTCCGGCACGGTCAGTCGGATCCGCATCCGCGCCACCACCATCACCGATTTCGACCGCAAGGAGATCATCGTCCCGAACCAGACCTTCATCACCGGGCAACTGGTGAACTGGTCGCTGAGCGATACCGTGACCCGGGTCACCATCAAGATCGGCCTGGCCTACGAGACCGACCTGCCGCTGGCGCGCAAGCTGATGATGCAGGCGGTCAAGGAAAACCCGCGGGTACTGCGCGACCCGGAGCCGCTGCTGTACTTCCTGACCATCAGCGCCAGCACCTTCGACTACGAGCTGCGCTTCCACGTCCGCGAACTGGGCGACCGCAACCCCTCCACCGACGAGATCCTGACGAAGATCGCCACCAGCTTCCGCGAACACAAGATCGACATGGCTTTCAACCAGGTCGATGTGTTCGTCAAGAACCTCCAGGGCCAGCAGGTCCAGCTGTTCGTCGGCGAGCCGCAGCACAGCGGCGTCGGCAATCCGCCCGCGCTCAAGGGCCAGGACGGTCCCGCCGAACCGACCCGCTGAACCTCCGGGCCTGGACGCCCTCCGGCAATTCCCAGCACAATGCTCGGGAATTGCCGGAGGCCTCTCTTGAAATCACTCGACGACCTCGACTTCGACAACCGCTTCGCCCGCCTGGGCGACGCCTTCTCCACCGAAGTCCTGCCCGACCCCATCGCCGAGCCGCGCCTGGTGGTAGCCAGCCCCGCCGCCCTGGCGCTGCTCGACCTGCCAGCGGAAACCAGTGACGAAGCGCTGTTCGCCGAGCTGTTCGGCGGGCACAAGCTGTGGTCGGAGGCCGAGCCGCGGGCGATGGTGTATTCCGGCCACCAGTTCGGCTCCTATAACCCGCGCCTGGGCGACGGCCGCGGCCTGCTGCTCGGCGAGGTGATCAACCAGGCCGGCGAGCACTGGGACCTGCACCTCAAGGGCGCCGGCCAGACCCCCTACTCGCGGATGGGTGACGGGCGCGCCGTGCTGCGCTCGTCGATCCGCGAGTTCCTCGCCTCCGAAGCCCTTCCGGCACTGGGCATTCCCAGCAGCCGGGCGCTCTGCGTGATCGGTTCGAGCACGCCGGTCTGGCGCGAGAAGAAGGAAAGCGCGGCGATGCTGCTGCGCCTGGCGCCCAGCCACGTGCGCTTCGGTCACTTCGAATACTTCTACTACACCCGCCAGCACGACCAGTTGAAACAGTTGGCGGCGTTCGTCCTGGAACACCACTTCGCCGACTGCAACGCAGCCGAGCGGCCGTACGCGGCGATGTTCCGCCAGGTCGTCGAGCGCAACGCCGAACTCATCGCCCGCTGGCAGGCCTATGGCTTCTGCCACGGGGTGATGAACACCGACAACATGTCGATCCTCGGCATTACCTTCGACTACGGGCCCTACGCCTTCCTCGACGATTTCGACGCCAATCACATCTGCAATCACTCCGACGACGCCGGCCGCTACTCCTTCAGCAACCAGGTACCGATCGCCCATTGGAACCTGGCCGCCCTGGCCCAGGCGCTGACGCCACTGGTGGAAGTGGACGAACTGCGCGCCAGCCTCGACCTGTTCCTGCCCCTCTACCAGGCCCACTACCTCGACCTGATGCGCCGGCGCCTGGGCCTGGGCGTCGCCGCGGAGAACGACCAGGCCCTGGTCCAGGAACTGTTGCAGCGCATGCAGGGCAGCGCGGTGGATTACTCGCTGTTCTTCCGCCGACTCGGCGAAGAGACTCCGGAGCGGGCGCTGGCCAGCCTGCGCGACGACTTCGTCGACCGCGAGGCCTTCGACCGCTGGGCCGAGGCCTACCGCCGGCGCGTCGAGGAAGAAGGCGGAGACCAGGAGTCGCGGCGCCGGCGCATGCACGCGGTCAATCCGCTCTATGTACTACGCAACTACCTGGCACAGCAGGCTATCGAAGCGGCCGAGCAGGGCGACTACACGGAAGTCCGCTTGCTGCACCAGGTGCTGAGTCGCCCGTTCGAGGAACAGCCGGGCATGGAGCGCTTCACTCGGCGCCCGCCGGACTGGGGGCGGCACCTGGAAATCAGTTGCTCCTCCTGACGGGATGCCCTGACAGAACGGCGGCCGATAATGCCGCAATGGAATAAATACCTTCGGAAAACTTCTTAGACGCACTAAGAAAAGCCGATTATCTTCGCCGCCACACTTATTCCAGCCTGTTCTACCACCTCCTGTCAGGCGCCTTGCCGCATGAAGATACGCGACCTCGATCTCAGCCAGAGTTCGATCAACACCGAACACCAGGCGCTAGGTCTGCCTCCTGTCGAAGATTTCGTCACCCATCCGGACGACCACCCGGTACTGCGCGCCGCCATGTGGGCGGCGGTGCTGATCCTGGTCGGCCTGCTCGCCTTCCTGGCCTGGCGCCTGTTCTTCGACAACGGCGGCAGCAACGGCTTCGAGATCATCGAGCAGGCCCTGACCAGCCGGGGTTTCTGGAGCGCGGTGGCGGTGGGCTTCTTCGCCCAGGTGATCGACGGTGCGCTGGGCATGGCCTATGGCATCACCGCGACTACCTTCCTGCTCAGCGCTGGTGCCACGCCGGCCGCTGCCAGCGCCAGCGTGCACATCGCCGAAGTGTTCACCACCGGCTTTTCCGGGATTTCCCACGTCAAGCTCGGCAACGTCAACAAGTCACTCTTCCTCCGCCTGCTGCTGCCGGGAATGATCGGCGCGGTGCTCGGCGCCGTGCTGATCACCCGCTTCGACGGCCACCAGCTCAAGCCCTTCATCTCCGCCTACCTGCTGCTGATGGGCCTGTACATCCTGAGCAAGGCCTACCGCCACGTGATCAAGCGCCGGGCACCGCGCCACGTGGCCAAGCTGGCACTCTTCGGCGGCTTCGTCGATGCTGCCGGCGGCGGCGGCTGGGGCCCGGTGGTCACCAGCAGCCTGATCGGCTCGGGTAGCGACCCGCGCACCACCATCGGCTCGGTGAACTTCGCCGAGTTCTTCCTGACCATCGCCAGCGCCACCTCCTTCATCCTCCTCGCTGGCCAGCCGGACACCTGGAAGATGGTCGCCGGGCTGGTCTTCGGCGGCCTGTTCGCCGCACCGTTCGCCGCCCTGCTGTGCAAGAAGCTTTCGCCGCGCACCCTGCTGGTCATCGTCGGCACCCTGATCACCCTGATCAGCGCCTACAACATCTACATCGGCCTGCGCTGACAGGCATAAGCGGCGAACACAACAGTCTAACCAGGCACGCTTTTCCTTGCCCGGGCGCATTGACCCGCCCGGCGCGCTTTCCCATGCTGCGTCCTTCCAATCTGCCCGAAGGAACGCTGCATGAAACTGGAAACCCTGGCCGTCCACGCCGGCTACAGCCCTGACCCGACCACCCGCGCGGTGGCGGTGCCGATCTACCAGACCACCTCCTACGCTTTCGACGACACCCAGCATGGCGCCGACCTGTTCGACCTGAAGGTACCGGGCAACATCTACACACGGATCATGAACCCCACCAACGACGTACTGGAACAGCGCGTCGCGGCGCTGGAAGGCGGGGTCGGGGCGCTGGCGGTGGCCTCGGGGATGGCGGCCATCACCTACGCGATCCAGACCGTCGCCGAGGCCGGCGACAACATCGTCTCGGTGGCCAAGCTCTACGGCGGCACCTACAACCTGCTGGCCCACACCCTGCCACGCATCGGCATCCAGGCGCGCTTCGCCGCCCACGACGACATCGCCGCCCTGGAAGCGCTGATCGACGAGCGGACCAAGGCCGTGTTCTGCGAAACCATCGGCAACCCGGCGGGCAACATCATCGACCTGCAGGCACTGGCCGACGCCGCTCACCGCCACGGCGTGCCGCTGATCGTCGACAACACGGTAGCCACCCCGGTGCTCTGCCGGCCGTTCGAGCACGGCGCCGACATCGTCGTGCACTCGCTGACCAAGTACATGGGCGGCCACGGCACCAGCATCGGCGGGATCGTGGTCGACTCCGGCAGATTCGACTGGGCGGCGAACAAGTCGCGCTTCCCGCTGCTGAACACGCCCGATCCGTCCTACCACGGCGTCACCTACACCGAGGCCTTCGGACCCGCCGCCTTCATCGGCCGCTGCCGGGTAGTACCGCTGCGCAACATGGGCGCGGCGCTCTCGCCGTTCAACGCCTTCCTCATCCTGCAGGGCCTGGAGACCCTGGCGCTGCGCATGGAGCGCCACTGCGACAACGCCCTCGCCGTAGCCCGCTACCTGCAACAACATCCGCAGGTGGCCTGGGTGAAATACGCCGGCCTCGCCGACAACCCCGAGCACGCCCTGGCCCGGCGCTACCTGGGGGGCCGCCCGGCGGCGATCCTGTCCTTCGGCATCCAGGGCGGCAGCGCCGCCGGCGCGCGCTTCATCGACGCCTTGAAGCTGGTGGTGCGGCTGGTCAACATCGGCGACGCCAAGTCCCTGGCCTGCCACCCGGCGAGCACCACCCACCGCCAGTTGAACGCGGAGGAACTGGCCCGCGCCGGAGTCTCCGACGACATGGTGCGGCTGTCGATCGGCATCGAGCACATCGACGACATCCTCGCCGACCTCGACCAGGCCCTGGCCGCCGCCGCACGCTGAGCGGATCGGTCAGTCCGGGCGAGCGTTTCGGTCCTTGCCCGGCCTGGCCGGCCGGCTAGTCTGGCTGGGATCCCCGACATGGAGAGCGCCATGCCACTGCCCACCGAACTCGCCAGGCACCTGACCGAAGAAAAGATCGCCTTCGTCCAGCGCAGCGGACTCAGGGCGGAAGTCCTCGAACCCGGCTACGTGCGCCTGCGCATGCCGGGCGCCGGCAACGAGAACCACATCGGCAGCATGTACGCCGGGGCGCTCTTCACCCTCGCCGAACTTCCCGGTGGCGCGCTGTTCCTGACCAGCTTCGACAGCGCCCGCTTCTATCCCATCGTCAAGGAGATGACCTTGCGCTTCCGCCGTCCTGCCAAGGGCGACATACGCGTCGAGGCACGCCTGGATGCCGAGCGCATCCGCCAACTGGAAACCGAGGCCGGGGAGCGCGGCAAGGCCGAATACAGCCTCGAACTGCAACTCACCGACGAGCAGGACGAGGTAGTGGCGGAAAGCGCCGCGCTGTACCAGCTACGCAGCCACGCGCGACCCTGACTGGCAGATTTCGCAGGGCCCGGCGAAGGTTTTTTCTGCCGTGGATCAAGGTCCGTAGCGAGCTGCGGCGCGACAGTGGGGAAGCCAGCGTAGCCATCCCACGGAGTCCGCCATGATCCGCCACCTCCTGGTCGCCCACGACCTCACCCCGGAAGCCGACGTCGCCCTCGCCCGCGCCGCCCAGTTGGCCCGCCAGCACGATGCGCGGGTCAGTCTGCTGCACGTGTACGACCCGGGGCTATCGGCGTCGGCGGTGAAGACCGTCAGCGCCATGCTGCAACTCAAGCGCAAGGAGGCCGGCCTCGACGAGGACAGCGCCATCCACCTGTTCAGGGGCCAGCCGATCGACGGCATCCTGCAGCAGACCCGGGCGCTCGAACCGGACCTGCTGCTGATGGGCGCACACCACCAGAAGACCTTCGAACGCTTCGGCAACACCACCCTCGACCAAGTGGTGCGGCGCAGCCGGGTGCCGGTGCTGCTCGCCGTGCGCGAGGCGGACGAACCCTACCGCCAGGCGCTCAGCGCCCTGGACTTTTCCCAGTGCGCCTGTACCGCGCTGCGCCAGGCCTACCGCCTGCTGCCGGTGGAAGCCGACCTGCACGCCCTGCACGTGTTCGAGTCCCCCGACGACGGCGTGCTCGGCCTGCCCCGGCAGAATGCCGCGCACCTGGCCACCCAGGCCGGGCTGATCGAACAATTGCTGAGCGACGAGCAGGAGCGCCTGCCGGGCGTCGGGCCGCAGCTGAGCCACGAAGTGGTTCCCGGCGTGCTGCCGTACAGCCTGGACGCCGCGTTGAAGCAGCGCCAGCCGGAGCTGCTCGCCCTCGGCCGGCACAGCCGCAACGCGCTGATGCAGGCGCTGCTCGGCAACCTGGCGCAACGTTACCTGCGCCAGCCGAGCTGCGACGTCCTGGTTACCTCGTAGAAGCGCTGCCGCAGAGGCTGCTCAGCTTTCGAGCAGCCCGTGCAACTCGACGAACTGCTGGGTCAACTTGTGCCGCGGTTCGAGGAAGATCAGCGGGGTGCAAGCCTGGTGCGACTCGCGCATCTTCACCGAGCTCATCAGGTACACCGGCAGCACCGGCAGTTCCTCCGCCACCAGCTCGTCGAGCAGTTGCTGCGGCAGGCTGGCGCGCGGCTGGAACTGGTTGACCACGATGCCCTCGACCTGCAGGTCTTCGTTGTGGTCGTCGCGCAGTTCCTCGATCTCCTGGAGAAGGCCATACAGCGCCTGGCGGGAGAAGCTGTCGCAATCGAAGGGAATCAGGCAGCGATCGGCAGCGATCAGCGCAGATACCGTGTAGAAATTCAGTGCCGGCGGGGTATCCAGGTAGATCCGGTCGTAGTCTTCGTCCAGTTCGTCCAGCAATTTGCGCAGCTTGTTGATCTTGTGCTTCGACTCCAGCTTCGGCTGCAGGTCGGCCAGTTCGGGGCTGGAGGTGACGATGTGCAGGTTGTCGAACGGCGTCTCGTAGATGTCGACCCTGCCCTTCTTGCTGAAGGGCCCGGAAGACAAGGTCTGCTTGAAGAAGTCGGCGATCCCCACCGGCAGGTCCTCGCCGGTCAGTCCGGTCAGGTAGTGCGTGGAGTTGGCCTGGGCGTCCAGATCCACCAGCAGGGTGCGATAGCCCTCCGCCGCGCTGACCGCCGCCAGGTTGCAGGCGATGCTGGACTTGCCTACCCCGCCTTTCTGATTGAACACCACGCGCCGCATGGGAAATCTCCGTGAGCCGAGCCTGATCCCGGATGATAGGCAAAGCCGCGGGCAAGCGCGAGCGCCGTCTCGGTCCTGACATAGAGCGGTTCAGCGCCGGCGCAGGCTGGCCGCCTCGCGGGTCACCAGGTCGATGAAGGACAGCGCCAGCGGCGAGCCCTCGTTCTGCCGGCGGACCAGCCATACCGCAGTCGTCGCCTCGGGATCGCTCAGGGTGCGGTAGACCACGCCGTCGACCCGGGTGCGGCGGAACGACGCCGGCAGGATCGACACCCCCAGTCCGGCCGAGACCAGGCCGATGATGGTCATCGCCTCGCTGGCCTCCTGGGCGATGCGCGGGCTGAAGCCGGCCTGTCGGGTCAGGGCGATGACCTGGTCGTAGAGCCCGGTGCCGTAGCTGCGCGGGAAGAACACGAAGGGCTCCTCGGCCAGGGCGGCGATGGCCAGGCCATCCTCGCTGCCGGCCGCCAGCGGATGGTCGGCCCGCAGCACCGCCACCAGCGGTTCGCGGAACAACTCCACCCAATGCACCGCATCCGGCAGCGCCAGCGGGCGGATCACGCCCACCTGCAGGCTTTCCTCGAGCAGCGCCTTGAGTACCTGGCGGCTGCTCATTTCCTGCAGGTCGAGGTGTACGTCCGGATAGGCCTTGCGGAAGGCATGGATGCTGCTGGGTATGGTCGAGGTGAAGGGTGCCGAGGAAGTGAAACCGATCTTCAGCTCGCCCAGTTCCCCCAGGTGGGCGCGACGCGCCAGCAGCACCGCCTTGTCTACCTGGGCCAGCACCTGGCGGGACTCGTCGAGGAACAGCCGGCCGGCGTCGGTGAGTTCGACGCGGCGGTTGGTGCGCTCGAACAGGCGCGCACCGATTTCCTCCTCCAGCGCCTGGATCTGCTGGCTCAACGGCGGCTGGGAGATCCCCAGGCGCTCGGCGGCGCGGCCGAAGTGCAGCTCCTCGGCGACGGCGATGAAATAGCGCAGGTGCCTGAGTTCCACACGGCCCCTCCAATTAGGTCTTTTTACATATCAATCGTGTCGATCAATATATTGGAAATCATATAAACCTATCTATATCCTTTGCCACATAACCTCCAACAACGACCCCTTGTCCCTGAAATCCAGGTGGCGCGGCCTCGTTGTGCCTGCTCGCCACCGTCCCCAGAGGTGCCCCGTGAGCAATCCGCAAGTCCGGCCACAGGCCGAAGAAGAACCCGCGTTAATCGAGGCGGCCCGCGAAGCAGCCAACGAGGTGCTGGAAGCCGCCACCGAAGTCGAACGCTATATCGAAAAAGGCACCCCGCAGTTCATGCGCACCTCCCTGGCGCTGTTCTCCGGCGGTTTCGCCACCTTTGCCCTGCTCTACTGCATCCAGCCGATGATGCCGGTGCTGTCCAAGGCGTTTTCCATCAGCGCCGCGGAAAGCAGCCTGGCATTGTCCGTCGCCACCGCCATGCTCGCCCTTGGCCTGCTGGTCACCGGCCCGATCTCCGACGCGATCGGCCGCAAGCCGGTGATGGTCGTCTCGCTGCTGGCCGCCGCGCTGTTCACCCTCGGCAGCGCGGTGATGCCCACCTGGCATGGCGTGCTGCTGATGCGCGCGCTGGTCGGGCTGTCCTTGAGCGGCCTGGCCGCGGTGGCGATGACCTATCTCAGCGAAGAGATCCATCCGCAGCACATCGGCTTGTCGATGGGCCTGTACATCGGCGGCAACGCCATCGGCGGGATGAGCGGACGCCTGATCAGCGGCGTCCTGGTCGATTTCATCTCCTGGCATGCCGCACTGGCGGTCCTCGGCGGCCTGGCCCTGGTCGCCGCGCTGGTGTTCTGGCGCGTGCTGCCCGAGTCGAAACACTTCCGGCCGGCACCGCTGAAGCCGGCGACCCTGCTCAACGGCTACCGCTTGCACTTCCGCGACGCCGGACTGCCCTGGCTGTTCCTGATCGGCTTCCTGCTGATGGGCAGCTTCGTCACCCTGTTCAACTACATCGGCTACCGCCTGCTGGCCGAGCCCTACCACATGAGCCAGGCGGTGGTCGGCGTGCTCTCGGTGGTTTACCTCTCGGGCATCTACAGCTCGGCCTGGGTCGGTTCGCTGGCCGACAAGCTGGGGCGACGCAAGGTGCTCTGGGCGGTCATCCTGCTGATGCTCGGCGGCCTGCTGCTGACCCTGTTCGAGCCGATCCCGCTGATGCTCGCCGGCCTGTTGCTGTTCACCTTCGGCTTCTTCGGCGCGCACTCGGTGGCGAGCAGCTGGATCGGGCGCCGCGCCCTGCGCGCCAAGGGCCAGGCCTCGTCGCTCTACCTGTTCAGCTACTACGTCGGCTCGAGCCTGGCCGGCACCCTCGGCGGGGTGTTCTGGCATTACTACGGCTGGAACGGCATCGGACTGTTCATCGGCTCGCTGCTGGTGGTCGCGGTATTGGTCTCGCTGCACCTGGCGCGCCTGCCGGCCCTGCCTGGCAACACTCTGGCGCAGGCCGCCCACTGAGTTCGAGGCGCCGGTCTCCCGGCGCCTTCACTCCGACCAGAAGCGTACTCCGGTCAGTTCTTCCGATAGCGCCCACAGCCGCGCGGCCAGCCCCAGGTCGCGCGCATTCCGCGGAATCCGCGCCGCCGCCGGATAACCGCGGGTTTCCAGCCAGCGATCTGGGCCGACATAGGCGCCGCCATACCAGCGCTGTTCGGTCAGCGCGGAAAGTGCCGGCAGCGCCCCCATCTCAGCCGATTGCGCGAACGCTCCGTTGGCCACCTTCATCGCCCAGCGTCCCAGGCGCGAACCAGACATCGCCGGCGCCGCGTACTGCAGGTTGGTCGCCGCGTAGCCCGGATGCGCCGCCAGGCTCTGCAGAAGCACGCCCCGCTGGCCGGCGCGGCGCTGCAACTCCAGGCTGAACAGCAGATTGGCCTGCTTGCTGTGGCAATAGGCGAGATAGCGGTTGTAGCCGCGCTCGGCGTTGAGGTCGTCGAGCGGCAGCCGGCCGAACTGGTTGAAACCGCTGGTCATGCCCACCACCCTGGGCCGTGGAGCGGCCAGCAACGAGTCCAGCAGCAGTCCCGTAAGCGCGAAGTGGCCAAGGTGATTGGTGCCCATCTGCATCTCGAAACCGTCGCGGGTACGCCGCAGGGGCAGGAACATCACTCCGGCGTTGTTGAACAAGAGATCGAGGCGTTCGTGGCGCTGGCGGAAACCGGCGGCGCAGGCGCGGATCGAGGCGAGGTCGGCCAGGTCGAGATCGGCCAGCTCCAGGCGTGCCTGGGGATACTCGTCGAGGATCGCCCGCCGCGCCCGCTCCGCCTGTTCGCGATTGCGGCAGGCCATCACCACGGTCGCCCCTTTGCCGGCCAGCGTGCGCGCCGCCTGCCAACCCAGGCCGCTGTTGGCGCCGGTGACCAGCGCCAGGCGCCCGGCCAGTTGCGGAATGTTGCGTCGTACCCAGGGATGCATCGCTCGTTCTCCGCTTGACTGCGTTGCCGGGCAGTATCGCGGCGCCAGCCAATGCAGCGGCAGACGCGCTCGCGCCAGACTGCCGATCATTTCGGGCCAGGACACGCCAGCATGAGCCGCCGCACGGACTCCGACGCACCGACCATCACCGCCGCCTATCCGCGCCTGCTGCTCGGCCTGCTGGAGGAACGCGGCCTGGACGGACGCGCGCTGCTGCGGGAAATCGGTCTGTCGACGCTGCGACTGGAAGAGCCGGAAGCACGCGTAACATCGCAGCAGTACCAGGCGATCGCCGCCACGGCGCTCGCGCTGAGCGGCGACCCCGGCCTGGGCGCACAGCTCGCCTTGCGCACGCCTCCCACCGCCCATGGCAGCCTGGGCTACGCGATGATGGCCTCGGCGACGCTCGGCGATGCCTTGTGCCTGGCGCTGCGCTACATGCCGCTGCTGCAGGGCAACGTCGAAATCAGCCTGCTGCGCGAGGACGAGCAGGTGATCCTGCGCCTGCTGCCAGGCCCTGCGCTCCCGCCGGCGCTGCACCGGTACTTCAGCGAAGCCCTGCTGATCGGCCTGTATCGCTCCGGCGCCTGGCTGCTCGGCGAACCGGCCCTGGCCGGCAGGCTCGACTTCGACTATCCCGAACCTGCCGTGCCTGTGCCGCTGCCGCAGTGCCGCTACGACCAGGCCCACGTCCAGCTGGTGTTCCCCGCCATCCTGCTCGCCCGCTCGCTACCGATGGCCGATCCGGCTGCATTGCGCCGCGCCCGCGAACACTGCGAACGCGAACTGGCGCTGCTCGATGCCGGCCGCCGGGACATCTGCGCCCGCGTGCGGCTGGAGCTGGAACGCCAGGAACAGCGTTTCCCCAACCTGGAGGAAGTAGCCACGCGCCTGCACCTGTCCAGCCGCAGCCTCAAGCGGCATCTGCATGACGCCGGCACCAGCTTTCGCCAGTTGCTCGGCCAGGCTCGCCAGCGCCAGGCCTTGCGATTGCTGCGGCGTCCCGAGGTGTCGTTGCAGCGTATCGCCCTGTACCTGGGCTACAGCGATCCAACCAACTTCACCCGCGCCTTCAAGCGCTGGACCGGCGAGCCGCCGAGCGACACCCGCGCCCGCCTGCTGGGCGGGCAACCAGTTTCACGAACAAATGCCAAGCGCTCGACAAATCCCTCGCGTTTCCCTTGAGCGCGGCAAGCGCTGTCCTATGCTGCTGCGGCCGGCATCCGGCCGGCCTCGACAGCGATATGAAAGGGACTTTATGAAACCAGCGATCAAGCGCGCCTGCCTGCTCGGCACGGCACTGTTCTCCCTCTGCGCCAGCGCAGCCCAGGCGGCCGGCGTTCTGGTAGGAACCTGGGACCTGCGGGGCAACGGCCAGCTCGCCGCGGTCTACCGCGACGGCGCCAACCTGCAGGTGGTGGAAGGCGGCAGCACCCGCAACTACAGCTTCGGCAACGTGGTCTGGTCGGTCTTCGGCGCCACCGATACCGACGGCCAGCCCGGCGCGGAAATCCTGGTCAAGGCCGGTCCCGACCTGGTGATCGTCTCCCACGCCAGCACCACCCAGCGCAAGTACCCGGTAGGCAACGTCTCCTGGGCGATCATGCGTGCCACCGACGTCGACAACGTCGCCGGCGACGAAGTCATCCTCAGCATCGGCAACGGCGTGCGCACCGTATTCGATCGCACCCGTACGCAACGCGACGCCACCTTCAGCTACAACGGCACCTGGGGCCTGTTCGACGTCGCCGACGTGGACGGCGCGCCGGGCAAGGAACTGGTGCTGAACATGGGCAACGGCGTCAAGGTCATCGACCCGCGCACCAGTGGCGCCAAGGACTTCACCTTCAGCGGCTACCACGCGCTCGCACAGATCGCCGACCTCGACGGTCAGCCCGGCGCGGAGATCATCGGCCGCACCAGCACCGGCATCTACGTGATCAGCAACGCCAGTTCCCGCAAGGAATACAGCATCGGCGCCAGCGCCTGGGCACTCTATGGCGGCACCGCGGACACCGACGGCAAGCCGGGCAACGAGCTGATCGTGGTGATGCAGGGCAAGGTACGGGTCATCCACCACGCCAGCGGTGCCAGCAGCGACTACCGCATCGGCGACGTCAACTACAGCATCGATTCGGTGGCCGACATGGATGGCCAGCCGGGCGCGGAAATCCTCGTGCGCGACGCCAACGGCAAGCTGTTCGTGATCAACGACCGCACCGGCAAGGTAAGCAGTTGAGCCGGGCGGGTTGCGTAGGGCGGGTACGCCACCGGCGCGACCCCGCCAAGCAACGCGCCGGAGGGCCGTCGGCCCGCGCATGAAAAAGGGGAGCCTCGGCTCCCCTTCTTTCGTTCCGGCTCAGCCGTGGTACTGCGCCGACAGCTCGTGCACCGCCTCGAAGAAGGCGCCGGCATGGGCCGGGTCGACTTCAGGGGTGATGCCGTGGCCGAGATTGAACACATGCCCCGTACCCTCGCCGTAGGCCGCCAGGATCCGCGCGACTTCGGCGCGGATCGCCGCCGGATTGGCGTAGAGCACCGAGGGATCCATGTTGCCTTGCAGGGCTACACGCTCACCGACACGGGCCCGGGCGCTGCCGATGTCGCAGGTCCAGTCCAGGCCCAGCGCCTCGGCGCCGACCTCGGCCATCGACTCCAGCCACAGGCCGCCTCCCTTGGTGAAGAGGATCACCGGCACCCGGCGTCCGTCGTGCTCACGGATCAATCCATCGACGATCTTGCGCATGTAGGCCAGGGAGAACTCCTGGTAGGCCGCCGCCGACAGGCTGCCGCCCCACGAGTCGAAGATCTGCACCGCCTGGGCGCCGGCGCGGATCTGCCCGTTGAGGTAGCTGGTCACCGATTGCGCCAGCTTGTCCAGCAGGGCGTGCATGGCCTTGGGGTTGTCGTAGAGCATCGCCTTGGACTTGCGGAAGTCCTTGCTCGAGCCGCCCTCGACCATGTAGGTGGCGAGGGTCCAGGGGCTGCCGGAGAAGCCGATCAGCGGTACGCGGCCGTTCAGCTCGCGGCGGATGGTGCGCACGGCGTCCATCACATAGCCCAGGTCCTGTTCCGGGTCGGGAACCGGCAGCGCCTCGATGTCGGCCAGCGACGAGACCACCTTGCGGAAGCGCGGGCCTTCGCCGGTCTCGAAGTACAGGCCCTGGCCCATGGCATCGGGAATGGTCAGGATGTCGGAGAAGAGGATCGCGGCGTCCAGCTGCGGGTAACGGTCCAGCGGCTGCAGGGTCACTTCGCAGGCCAGCTCGGGGTTCATGCACAGGCTCATGAAATCGCCGGCCTTGGCACGGGTGGCACGGTATTCCGGCAGGTAACGACCGGCCTGGCGCATCATCCAGACGGGGGTGACATCGACGGGCTGCTTGAGCAGGGCGCGGAGGAAGCGGTCGTTCTTCAGGGCAGTCATAACGGCATCCGATCAAAGGCTGCTGGCTTCACGCGGGCGCGTGCGGAAGGGGGTTATCCACAGGCCGGCGGGCGAAAAGGGCCGCTATTGTCGCAAAGCACAAAACAAAAGGCACGGCGGGGGCCGTGCCTTTTGTCTATCGCGGTGATTTGTCGCAGCGCCGGTGGCGCCGCGGATCAGACGCCAAGGTAGTCGAGGATGCCTTCGGCCGCGGTACGTCCTTCGAAGATCGCCGTCACCACTAGGTCGGAACCACGGACCATGTCGCCACCGGCGAAGATCTTCGGGTTGCTGGTCTGGTGCTTGAACTGCGCCTGCGCCGGAGCCACCACGCGGCCCTGGCTGTCGGTGGCGATCTCGAAGCGCTCGAACCACGGCGCCGGACTCGGCCGGAAGCCGAAGGCGATCAGCACGGCTTCCGCCGGGATGATCTCCTCGGAGCCGGGAATCGGTTCGGGGCTGCGGCGTCCGCGGGCGTCCGGCTCGCCGAGACGGGTCTCGACCACCTTCACGCCTTCCACCCGGTCCTCGCCGACGATGACGATGGGCTGGCGGTTGAAGAGGAACTTCACGCCCTCTTCCTTAGCGTTCTTCACTTCCTTGCGCGAACCCGGCATGTTTTCTTCGTCACGGCGATAGGCACAGGTAACCGACTTGGCGCCCTGGCGGATCGAAGTGCGGTTGCAGTCCATCGCGGTGTCGCCGCCGCCCAGGACCACCACGCGCTTGCCCTTCATATCGACGAAGTCCTCGGCCGACTTCTCGAAGCCGAGGTTGCGGTTCACGTTGGCGATGAGGAAGTCCAGGGCGTCGTGTACGCCCGGCAGGTCCTCGCCGGGGAAACCACCCTTCATGTAGGTGTAGGTGCCCATCCCCATGAACACGGCATCGTACTCATCGAGCAACTGCTCCATGGTCACGTCCTTGCCGATCTCGGTGTTCAGGCGGAACTCGATGCCCATGCCGGTGAACACCTCGCGGCGACGGCTGAGGACGTGCTTCTCCAGCTTGAACTCGGGAATGCCGAAGGTCAGCAGGCCGCCGATCTCCGGGTTGCGGTCGAACACCACCGGGGTCACGCCGTTGCGCACCAGCACGTCGGCGCAGCCGAGGCCGGCCGGGCCGGCACCGATCACCGCGACGCGCCTGCCGGTCGGCTTGACCTTGGACAGGTCCGGGCGCCAGCCCATGGCGAAGGCCGTATCGGTGATGTATTTCTCCACCGAGCCGATGGTCACCGCGCCAAAGCCGTCGTTGAGGGTACAGGCACCCTCGCAGAGGCGGTCCTGCGGGCAGACCCGGCCGCAGACTTCCGGCAGGGTATTGGTCTGGTGCGACAGTTCGGCGGCGGCCAGGATGTTGCCTTCGGAAACCAGCTTCAGCCAGTTCGGGATGAAGTTGTGTACCGGGCACTTCCACTCGCAGTAGGGGTTGCCGCAGCCCAGGCAGCGGTGGGCCTGGTCGGCGGCCTGCTGCGGCTTGAACAGGTCGTGGATCTCCACGAACTCGCGCTTGCGCTGGCGCAGCAGCTTCTTCTTCGGGTCCTTGCGCCCGACTTCGATGAACTGGAAGTCGTTGTTCAGGCGGTCGGAATTCAGACGTTCAGACATATCGAAACCTCATCACAACTTCGGGCGCTTATTGCGGGTTGGCACGGGTGCTGGTCAGCAGCGAACCGAGGCTGGCCGCCTTCGGTTTCACCAGCCAGAACCGACGCAGGTAGTCATCCAGGTTTTCCAGGATGTTCGCGCCCCACTCGCTTGCCGTTTCGTTCACGTACTCGACCAGGACCTTGCGCAGGTGGCTGCGATAGGCCTCCATCGCCTCGCCGCTGATCCGCTGGATTTCCACCAGCTCGTGGTTCACGCGGTCGACGAAAGTGTTGTCCATGTCGAGGACGTAGGCGAAGCCCCCGGTCATGCCGGAGCCGAAGTTGTAGCCGGTCTTGCCCAGCACGCAGACGAAACCGCCGGTCATGTATTCGCAGCAGTGGTCGCCGGTGCCTTCCACCACCGCATGGGAACCGGAGTTGCGCACGGCGAAGCGCTCGCCGGCGGTTCCGGCGGCGAACAGCTTGCCGCCGGTGGCGCCGTACAGGCAGGTGTTGCCGACGATGGCCGATTCCTGGGTCTTGAACGGACTGCCCTTGGGCGGGGTGATCACCAGCTTGCCGCCGGTCATGCCCTTGCCTACGTAGTCGTTGGCGTCGCCTTCCAGGTACAGGTGCAGGCCACCGGCGTTCCACACGCCGAAGCTCTGTCCCGCGGTGCCCTTGAAACGGAACACCACCGGTGCCTTGGCCATGCCCTGGTTGCCGTGCAGGCGGGCGATCTCGCCGGATACCCGCGCGCCGATGGATCGGTCGCAGTTGCAGATGTCCAGCTCGTACTCGCCGCCGCTCAGGCCTTCGATGGCGGCCTTCGACAGCTCGACCATCTTCTCGGCCAGCAGGCCCTGGTCGAACGGCGGGTTTTTCTCCACCTCGCAGAACTGCGGCTTGTCGGCCGGGATCAGCTCACTGCCCAGCAACGGAGCGAGATCCAGGTTCTGCTGCTTGGCGGTCTCGCCGGGGAGGATCTCCAGCAGGTCGGTGCGGCCGATCAGCTCGCCCAGGCTGCGCACGCCGAGGCGCGCCAGCCACTCGCGGGTTTCCGTGGCGATGAAGGTGAAGAAGTTGATCACCATCGCGGTGGTGCCGATGAAGTGGTCCTTGCGCAACTTGTCGTTCTGCGTCGCCACGCCGGTGGCGCAGTTGTTCAGATGGCAGATGCGCAGGTACTTGCAGCCCAGGGCGATCATCGGCGCGGTGCCGAAGCCGAAGCTCTCGGCGCCGAGAATGGCCGCCTTGATCACGTCCAGGCCGGTCTTCAGGCCGCCATCGGTCTGCACCCGGACCTTGCCGCGCAGGTCGTTGCCGCGCAGGGTCTGGTGGGTTTCCGCCAGGCCCAGTTCCCAGGGCGAGCCGGCGTACTTGATCGAGGTGATCGGCGAGGCGCCGGTACCGCCGTCGTAGCCGGAGATGGTGATCAGGTCCGCATAGGCCTTGGCCACGCCGGCGGCGATGGTGCCGACGCCAGGCTCGGATACCAGCTTCACCGATACCAGCGCCTGCGGGTTGACCTGCTTGAGGTCGAAGATCAGCTGCGCCAGGTCTTCGATGGAGTAGATGTCGTGGTGCGGCGGCGGCGAGATCAGGGTCACGCCGGGCACCGCATAGCGCAGGCGGGCGATCAGGCCGTTGACCTTGCCGCCCGGCAACTGGCCGCCCTCGCCGGGCTTGGCGCCCTGGGCCACCTTGATCTGCAGGACCTCGGCGTTGACCAGGTATTCCGGGGTCACGCCGAAGCGGCCGGTAGCCACCTGCTTGATCTTCGAACTCTTCAGCGTGCCGTAGCGCGCCGGGTCCTCGCCGCCCTCGCCGGAGTTGGAGCGACCGCCCAGGGTGTTCATCGCCTCGGCCAGCGCCTCGTGGGCCTCCGGCGACAGCGCGCCGAGGGAAATCCCGGCGGCATCGAAGCGCTTGAAGATGGCTTCCAGCGGCTCCACCTCGTCGAGCGCCAGCGGCTGCGCGGCGGTCTTCACCTGCAACAGGTCGCGGATCATCGACACCGGGCGCTGGTCCACCAGCGCGGTGTATTCCTTGAACTTCTCGTAGTCGCCCTGCTGCACGGCAGCCTGCAGGGTATTCACCACATCCGGGTTGTAGGCGTGGTATTCGCCGCCATAGACGAACTTCAGCAAGCCGCCCTGCTGGATCGGCTTGCGGTTGCTCCAGGCCTCGGCGGCCAGGAGCTTCTGCTCGTTCTCGATATCGACGAAGCGCGCGCCCTGGATGCGGCTGGCGACTCCGGTGAAGCACAGGTCGGTGACCTCGTCGGACAGGCCCACAGCCTCGAACAGCTGCGCGCCACGGTAGGACGCGACGGTGGAGATGCCCATCTTCGAGAGAATCTTCATCAGGCCCTTGGAGATCCCCTTGCGGTAGTACTTGAACACCTCGTAGAGGTCGCCCAGCACTTCACCGGTGCGGATCAGGTCGGCCAGCACCTCGTAGGCGAGGAACGGATAGACCGCCGAGGCGCCGAAGCCGATCAGCACCGCGAAATGGTGCGGATCGCGGGCGGTGGCGGTCTCCACCAGGATGTTGGAGTCGCAGCGCAGCCCGGTCTGCACCAGGCGATGGTGCACCGCGCCGACGGCCAGGGCAGCATGCACCGGCAGTTTGCCGGGAGCGATATGGCGGTCGCTGAGGATCAGCAGCACCTTGCCGCCGCGCACGGCTTCCTCGGCCTGGTCGGCGATGTTGCGCACCGCGGCCTCCAGGCCCATCGACTCGTCGTAGTTGAGGTCGATGAAGTGGCGGTCGAAGCCCGGGCGGTCCAGGGTCATGATGGTCCGCCACTTCGCCGGCGAGATCACCGGAGTGGTGAGGATCGCCTGGTTGGCATGGTGCGGGGCTTCCTCGAAGATGTTCTGCTCGACGCCCAGGCAGGTTTCCAGGGACATCACGATGGCTTCGCGCAGCGGGTCGATCGGCGGGTTGGTGACCTGGGCGAATTGCTGGCGGAAGTAATCGTACGGAGAGCGGATGCGCCGGGAGAGGATCGCCATCGGCGTATCGTCGCCCATGGAGCCAACCGCTTCCTGGCCCTGCTCACCGAGCGGACGCAGCACCTGGTCACGCTCCTCGAAGGTGACCTGGAACATCTTCATGAATTGCTTGAGCTGGTCGGCGTCGTAGCTGGCCACGCCATGGTCGTCGTCCAGGGTCGCCTGGATGCGCAGGGCATTCTGCCGCAGCCATTGCTTGTAGGGATGGCGCGACTTCAGGCGGTTGTCGATGTCGTCGCTGTGCAGGACCTGGCCGGTCTCGGTGTCCACCGCGAGGATCTGCCCCGGACCGACGCGACCCTTGGCGATGACGTCCTCGGGCTTGTAGTCCCAGACGCCGATTTCCGAGGCCAGGGTGATGTAGCCGTTCTTCGTGGTGACCCAGCGCGACGGGCGCAGGCCATTGCGGTCGAGCAGGCAGACGGCATAGCGACCGTCGGTCAGCACGACGCCGGCGGGGCCATCCCAGGGCTCCATATGCAGCGAGTTGTACTCGTAGAACGCGCGCAGGTCGGCGTCCATGGTCTCGACGTTCTGCCAGGCCGGCGGGATGATCATGCGCAGGCCGCGGAACAGGTCCATGCCGCCGGTGACCATCAGTTCGAGCATGTTGTCCATGCTCGACGAGTCGGAGCCGACGCGGTTCACCAGCGGGCCTAGCTCTTCCAGGTCGGGGATCAGTTCGTTGGTGAACTTGGTCCGCCGTGCCTGGGCCCAGTTGCGGTTGCCGGTGATGGTGTTGATCTCGCCGTTGTGGGCGAGGAAGCGGAACGGCTGCGCCAGCGGCCATTTCGGCAGGGTGTTGGTGGAGAAGCGCTGGTGGAATACGCAGATCGCGGTCTGCAGGCGCTCGTCGCCAAGGTCCGGATAGAAGGCGGCCAGGTCGGCCGGCATCATCAGGCCCTTATAGATGATGGTCTTGTGCGAAAAGCTGCAGATGTAGTGGTCGCTGTCGGCGGCGTTGGCCACCGACGAGCGGCGCCGTGCGCTGAACAGCTTGATGGCGAAGTCCTGGTCGCTCAGGCCGGCGCCGCCGATGAACACCTGTTCGATCTGCGGCAGGCGCTCCAGCGCCAGGCGGCCGAGAACGCTGGTATCGATCGGCACCTTGCGCCAGCCGACCAGCTCCAGTCCGGCGGCGACGATCTCGCGATTCATGTTCTCGCGTGCCGCCTCGGCTTTCACCGGGTCCTGGTTGAAGAACACCATGCCCACCGCGTATTGCTCGGGCAGGTCGACAGAAAAGGCTTCCCTGGCGACGGCACGCAGGAACAGGTCGGGCTTCTGGATCAGCAGCCCGCAGCCGTCCCCGGTCTTGCCATCGGCATTGATCCCACCGCGGTGGGTCATGCAGGTCAGTGCTTCGATTGCGGTTTGCAGAAGTTGATGGCTCGGCTCGCCCTGCATATGGGCGATCAGGCCAAATCCGCAGTTATCCTTGAACGTTTCAGGATGGTACAGACCTGCTTTCATAAGGAACTCTCACCGGCAAAACTTTTTTAGTCATCTACTTCGCCTGTCACCCGCTCATGCGGCGAGTTTTCGACAGGCAAAGGGAGGCCATTGTACATAGGTGCACAAGGCCTCACAAATTTTGCGGCGAGAAAATGAAATTCAATGTCGCCAAAATGAAAGACGAAACCCGCCGGTCATGCTAACGACTAGCGAGTTTCGTCAAGAGGCGACGGCAGGTCGGATCAATGCGCCTGGCCGATCTCCTGCTGGATGCTGGCGAAGGTACGCGGCCACGGCTTGCCGGCCTGCACCTTGGACGGCAGTTTTTTCACTGCGGCCAGGGCGGCGGCACGATTCGGGAAGCTGCCATAGGTGACGACGTAGAACGGCTTGCCTTGCAGGGTTTTCTTGAAGTAGCGGAAATCGCCGCCGCCCTGCTGGCGAATGAACGCCTGGGCATTGGCTTCGGAGCCGGTACCGAGGATCTGCAGGGCGAAGTTACCACCAGACTGGTTGCGATACCACTGGCTTCCCGCACCGCCACCGCTGGCCGGCTTGGCGGCCGGAGCCGGGGCCGGCTTCGCCGCGGCGGTGGTGGCCGGCTTGCTCGCCGCCGGCTTGGCCGGAGCGGGGGCCGGGGCCGGCTTGCTGGCCGGGGCGCTGGCGACCGGCGCGGCCGGTGCCGGGGTCTGCGCCGGAGTCGGGGTCGCCGCAGGCGCGGTCGGTTCGGTCGGCGCCGGCGGCACCGGATGCATCGGCGTGACGCCGTTGTTGGCCAGCGGCGTCACCGGAGGAGCCGAGCTGGAAACGGTAGGCGGCACCGCGGCGGACGGCAGGCCGCCTTCGTCGTCGCCACCTTGCCCGGCGGCCTGGGCCAGCGGCTCGCGAATGACCGGCTGCGACTCGCCGACCAACGGTAGCGGCAACGGCTGGCTGGAGCCGTTGAACTCCACGGCCGGGCCGCTGCCCGGCTGCTGGGCCTGGGCCGGCGTAGCGCCATTCATGGACAATTCGGTAGAGGCGGTCTGCGGCGCCTCCGGCTTGCTCTTGCCTTGCATGAACCAGGCGGCGATCACGCCGATGGCCACGACCGCAAGAATCACCAGATGCTTCTTGGGCAAGTTGAAAGACCCTCCGGTTGCCTTGCGCGCTGCGCCACGATTGGCCAGCATCGCTTCGATCAGGGCATCGCGGGCGACCTGGTTGATCGCTCCCGGCCAGCCTTCCGACTGCTCGTGGATGTCCACCAGCAGGTCGTTGGAAATCAGCTCGATGCCCTGCCCGGCGCCCTCGAGACGCTGGGCCAGGTAGTCGCGGGTTTCCTCTTCGCTGTATGGCTGCAACTCGATGGCATGGAAGCGCTCCTCACCCTCGGAAAACACCTCCAGGCGCGGCAGCAACGACGGCTCACCGAACAGGAATACATGCAGGCGTCCCTCGTTGGTGCCGGAAGCCAGCAGCAACAGCACTTCCAGCGCGCTGTCCTGGAGCTGCTCGGCATCGTCCACCATCAGGTAGACGTCCTGCCCGGTGATCGCCAGCTGCGCCACCTTGGTCAGGATCGCCTCCAGGCTCGCCTGGTTGATGCTCAGGCCCTGCGCCACTTGGCGCAGCAACGAAGTCTCGTCGGCGGCGGTGCGCGCCGAGATCACCACGCTGAGGACCGCATCCTTGTTGGTGCTGGCCACCAGCGCCTGGCGCAGCAGGGTCTTGCCGCTACCCAGGGGCCCGGTGACCAGCAGCAGGAGCTGGCTGTAGCGGGCCAGATGGTGCAACTGGCCGAGCACCGGCTTGCGCTGCGCCGGGAAGAACTTGAAACCCGGAACGCGCGGCGCGAACGGGTCGTGACTGAATTGGTAGTGGCCCAGGAAGGCCTCATCGGCATGCAAGCTGGTCATGGGACCTCATTCATCTCCAAGCTGGTCGGCCAAGGCCCGATAGTCGGTGCGCAGGGTCGCGTCCAAGATCTCACGGGGAAAATCGCCGGTGACCACGGCATTCCCCAGTCCTTGCAGCAAAACCAGACGCAGGCGGCCATCGAGCACTTTCTTGTCGACGGCCATGTGTTCCATAAAATCTTCCGCCGTCATCTCGGCCGGCGGTACCACGGGCAGGCCAGCCCGGCGCAGCAGACGGATACCGCGATCGCGCTCGGCGGCGCTCAGCCAACCCAACCGATGCGACATCTCGAGTGCCATCACGGTTCCCGCCCCTACCGCTTCGCCGTGCAACCAGACGCCGTAACCTTGCTGGGTCTCGATCGCGTGACCGAAGGTATGGCCGAGGTTCAGCGTGGCACGCACGCCCGACTCGCGCTCGTCGGCGCCCACCACGCGGGCCTTCGCCGCGCAAGAGCGCTCGATGGCCTCGGTGACAACGGTCGGCTCCAGTGCCAGCAAGGCATCCATGTGCTCTTCCAGCCAGGTGATGAACGGTTCGTCGCAAATGAAACCGTACTTGATCACCTCCGCCAGCCCGGCGGACAGCTCGCGGGACGGCAGCGTCTTCAGCGACGCGGTGTCGATGACCACCGCCTGGGGCTGGTAGAACGCACCGATCATATTCTTGCCCAACGGATGGTTGATCCCGGTCTTGCCGCCCACCGAGGAGTCGACCTGGGACAACAGGGTGGTCGGCACCTGGATGAAGTTGACCCCACGCTGGTAGCAGGCCGCGGCGAAACCGGCCATGTCACCGATGACGCCGCCGCCCAGGGCGATCAGGGTAGTCTTGCGGTCATGCCGCTCCTTCAGCAGGGCATCGAAGATCAGTTGCAGGGTTTCCCACTGCTTGTAGGCCTCGCCGTCGGGCAGCACCACAGGGGTGACCTCGTGGCCTTGCAGTGCCTTGAGCAGGGTTTCCAGATAGAGAGGAGCGACCGTTTCGTTGCTGATCACCGCGACCCGGCGACCGACGATATGCGGCGCGAACCAGCGGGCGTCGCCCAGCAGGTTTTCACCGATGTAAATGGGATAGCTACGCTCGCCTAGATCGACGTGAAGTGTGCGCATGAGGCCCCCAGACAGGAAAGGGCAATAGGATAACGCAATTCGCCGCGCCTCAGCGGGGCGGCAACTTGCGCAGGCGTTCGAGAATTTCCTGGACGACCAGGCGCGGCGGCCTTTCGTCGGTCTCCACCACCACATCGGCGATTTCGCGGTAGAGCGGGTCGCGCAGCGCCATCAGGTCGCGGAGGATCTGTCCCGGGTTGGGCTTCTGCAACAAGGGGCGGTTGCGGTCCCGCGCCGTGCGCGCGATCTGGTGCTCGACCGAGGCATGCAGGTACACAACCCGGCCACCGGCGCGCAGCACCTGGCGGTTACCGTCGCGCATCACCGCCCCGCCGCCGGTGGCGATCACCATGCCGTCGGCGGCGCAGAGTTCGGTGAGCATGGCCTGCTCACGCTCGCGGAAACCGACCTCGCCCTCGACATCGAAGATCCATGGGATATTCGCGCCGCACCGCTGTTCGATCTCCTTGTCGGAGTCCTTGAACGCGAGATGCAGCTCCTTGGCGAGCAGGCGCCCGATGGTGCTCTTTCCAGCACCCATCGGGCCGACGAGGATCAGGTTGACCACGTTGTTCGATATCAGCGACCGATTGCGATGGCCTGATTATTCATGATCCGCGGTGTCAGGAAAACCAGAAGTTCGTTTTTCGTATCGGAGACCGTATCGCGGCGGAACAAACGGCCCAAGTAAGGCAGGTCACCGAGGAAGGGTACCTTGTCGACAGCCTTTGTCTGGGTGTTGCTGAATACACCGCCGATAACGATGGTTTCACCATCGTTGACCAGAATCTTGGCGTTAACCTCGTTCTTGTTGATCGGAGGAACTCCATTCAAAGCATTCTGGAAGTCGGGAGCATCCTTGGTCACCTTCACCTCAACGATGATCCGATTGTCTGGAGTGATCTGCGGCGTCACCTCCAGAGAAAGAGCGGCCTCCTTGAACGAGGTGCTGGTCGCACCACTGGAACTGGCCTCCTGATATGGGATCTCCGATCCCTTTAGGATCTTCGCGGTTTCCTTGTCAGAAGTTACGACCTTGGGTTGCGAAACCACTTCGCCGTTCCCGGTTTTCTCCATGGCCGATAATTGCAAGTCAAGAATGATGTTATCGGTGATAAAGCCAATACCGATACCGGAACTAGCATCCTTGGCCCCCATATCCACAAATGGGGTCGGAGAATTATCTCTGGTCGGGAACGTACACTGCCCCTGGAACGGCCCGCAGTTGTAACCTTCCTTATCCTTGATGCCCATGTTGCCGTTCTTGCCGTAGCTGTTCCAGTTGCCATTGTGGTAGGCACCACCCCAACGCACACCAAGACTCTTGTCGTACCCCACGTTGGCCTCGACGATACGGGCCTCGATCATCACCTGACGAACCGGGATGTCCAACTGGGAAACGATTCGGCGTAGCTCGTCCAGCCGCTCCTGCGGCTGATAGGCAATGATGCTGTTGGTACGGTCATCTACGGTAATCGAACCACGAGAATTTTCTTTCTCTTCGCCACTACTAGTAACCGACTGGAACAGCTTGGCAATGTCCGCGGCCTTGGCGTAGTTCACCTGGATCAGTTCCCGACGCAGTGGCGCCAACTCGGCGATCTGCTTCTGCGCTTCCAGCTCCTGGCGCTCACGGGCGGCGATCTCGTCGGCCGGGGCCACCAGCAGCACGTTGCCGAGCTTGCGCTTGTCCAGGCCCTTGGTCTTCAGCACCAGGTCCAGCGCCTGGTCCCACGGCACGTTCTGCAGGCGCAGGGTGATATTGCCCTGCACGGTATCCGAGGCCACCAGATTCAGGTCGGTGAAGTCGGCGATCAGCTGCAGTACCGAACGCACGTCGATGTCCTGGAAGTTCAGCGACAGCTTCTCGCCGGTATAGGCGAAATTGTCCTTCTTGCGCCGCTCGGCGTCTTCCGTGGTCATCGGTTTGATGCTGACGGTCAGGCGATTGTCGGTCTGGTAGACCAGGTAGTCGTAGAGCCCGCTCGGCTCGATGGTGATGCTGGTACGGTCGGATTGCGCGCTGGCGTTGACGAACTGCACCGGCGTGGCGAAGTCCTTGACGTCCAGGCGAACCCGCAGCGCATCCGGCAGTTGGGTCTTGGCGAAGTCCAGGCGGATCTTGCCGCCCTGCTCCTGGATATCCGGGCTCAAGGTCGGGTCGGACAGGTCGATGACCACGTTGCCCTCGCCCTTTTCGCCACGCTGGAAATCGATGTTGCGGATGGCACGACCCGCCGGCACGTACGGCTTGGGCTTGATCGGCTGGGCATAGCTGGCCGGAGCCGGGCTTGCCCTGACCGGAGCGGCGGAAGCGACGCTGGCGCCGGCCGGCGAATTGCCGACCACCACGAAGAGGTTGTTGCCTTCCACCCGGGTGGTGTAGGACGACAGCGTGGTCAGGTTGATGATCAACCGTGTGCGATCCTTCGCCTCGACCACCGTGACGCTGCGCGTATTGCCCACGCTCAGCTCGCGGTTCTTGGTGCCGAGCTTGTTCTGCACCCCCGGCAGATCGAGGGCGATTCGCGCCGGCTGCTCGATGGTATAGCCACGCGGCGCGGCGACGGGCTCGTCGAACTGCAGCTTTAGCTCGACCCGGTCGCCAGGCAGTGCCGCCACGTCGAGTTTCTCCAGGTCCGCGGCGAGCAATGCCGGCGCGAACATGGCGGCCAGCAAAGCGATCCCGAGGCGCGAGAGGCCACTGTTCATCGTCCGACTCCGTTGTACAGACTGCTGTTGGTTATGCATGTTTTTCCCCGCCCTCAGGAGCGTTCCTTGAGAGTCAGGCTGCGCGGACGCTCCAGCCAGTTCCCCTCTCCGTCAGGAACGATTTCAATCACGTCTATTTTTCCTTCGCTGATGCCGACGACCTTGCCGTCGTTGCGTCCCAGGTAGTCCCCGACCCTCACCCGATGCACGCCACCTGCGCCCTTCACCAAGGCGAAGGTACCCTGGGCGTTGGACAGTGTGCCGACCATCTCGAAGGTTTCGATGTTGAAACCTTCCAGGAACTGCTTGACCCGTGTCTCGTCGGGTTTAACCACCTTGTTGCCTTTCTGCCGCACGGTCAGGTCGATCTTCACCGGCGGCTGGAACGGACTACGCAGGTTCGAAGCGCTATAAGTAAAAGCTTCATATGGCTGAAACTTCGGCAGAGGCTCGATATTGCCCTTAGGTCGAGCACGTACCTCGTTCATATAGGCTTGAAGATCGCCGAACTCGGAATTCGCGCCGCAACCGGCAAGCATGGTGAGCAGCAAGCTGCTCAGAATCAGGCGGGCTCTCATTTCTTCAGCCCCTTGTCGTTGTAGCGGTAGGTCTTGGCCAAGATGCTCATGCGCAGCTTCGAGGTGTTATCGGGCGAAGCCGGCTTGATCTCGAAGTCATGCAGGGTAACGATCCGCGGCAGGCTGGACACGCCGCTGACGAAGGTCGCCAGGTCGTGGTAGCCGCCGACCACGCTGATCTGGATCGGCAGCTCGATATAGAACTGCTGAGTGACTTCAGGGAGCAGCTTGATCTCCTCGAACTCCAGGCCGCTGCCCAGACCGGTACGAGTGATGTCCTCGAGCAGCCCGGGTACCTCGGTGTCGCTGGGCAACTGCCGCAGCAAGGCGCCGAAGGACTCCTCCATCTCCTTCATCTGTGCCTTGTAGGCTTCCAGGTTCGCGGCCTGGAACGCTTTGGTAGCAAATTGCTGCTTGAGCGATTCTTCTTGCGCAGCCTGCTGTTCGAGCTGTGTTTGCAAGTCACGGAGATGGAAGTTGTAGCCCAGCGCCAGGACCGCCGCGGTCAGCAGCACGCAGACGATGACCTTGACCGCCGCCGGCCAGGAACCGATGTTGTTCAGATCGAGGTCGTTTACGTCGATCTTGCGCAGACTTTCCAGGGAACTGGCCAGACTCATTTCTTGGCTCCTTGCGCAACCCCATGCTTCGCCTTGGCGTCTTCCTCGCCGGGCTGCGTCTGCTGCACGGTCAGTTGGAACACGTTGGCCTGGTCCACCGCGCCCTGGGTCACCGCCTTGACCTCGTTCAGGGTCGGAGCGGTCAGCCACTCGGACGCGTCCATGTTGCGCATGAGATTGGAAACGCGGTTGTTGGACTCGGCCGCGCCGGCGATGGCGATGTTCTTGCCGGTCATCTTCAGGTCGGTGAAATACACACCGTCAGGCAAGGTGCGCACCAGTTGGTCGAACACCCGACCAATGATCGGGCGGTTGCCCTGCAGGTCCTGAATGATCTTCATCCGCTCGAGCAACTGCTGGCGCCGCGATCTCAACTCGCTGATTTCCTTGATCCGCGCATCCAGCACAACGATCTCCTTGCGCAGGAAGTCGTTGCGCGCGCCCTGATGCTCAATCGCAGTGTTGAGATATTGGCCACCAAGAAACACCAGTGCGCCGGAAACCAAAAGGACGCCGCCAAGAATCACCAGGAACTGCTGCTTGCGCTGCTCGCGCAGCTCTTCGCGCCAGGGTAGAAGGTTGATCCGTGCCATCAGTCGAAACTCCTCAACGCCAGGCCGCAGGCGATCATCAACGCCGGAGCGTCGCTGGCCAGGGCGCCGGCATTCACCTTGCCGTTCAGCGCCATGTCGGCGAACGGGTTGGCGACCAGGGTCGGGGTGCCGATCTTCTGCTGGATCAACCGATCGAGATCCTGGATAGACGCCGTACCGCCCGCCAGGACGATGTAGTCGACGTCGTTGAACTGTCCGGCGGCGAAGAAGAACTGCAGCGAGCGGGAAACCTGCTGCACCACGGCGTCCTTGAACGGACGCAGAACTTCGCTGTCGTAGTCATCCGGAAGACCGCCCTGCTTCTTGGCGAGGCCGGCTTCCTCCACCGAGAGTCCGTAACGCCGCTGGATCTCCTCGGTGAGCTGGCGACCGCCGAACAGCTGTTCGCGGGTATAGATGGTGCGTCCGTTGTGCAGGACGCTCAGGGTGGTCATGGTCGCGCCGATGTCCACTACCGCCACGGTCAACTGGTCGGTGTCGGCACCCAGCTGGCTGCTCAGCAGCGCATAGGAGCGCTCCAGCGCGTAGGCCTCGACGTCGACCACCTTGGCGGTCAGGCCGGCCAGCGCCAGGGCCGCTTCGCGAACCTCGACGTTCTCTTTCCGACAGGCGGCCAGGAGTACGTCCACGCGCTCGGGATTGCGCGCGGAGAGTCCCTGGACCTCGAAGTCGATGGCGACTTCCTCCAGCGGATAGGGGATGTACTGGTCGGCCTCGATCTTCAGCTGGTTTTCCAGTTCATCCTCGGAAAGCCCGGCCTCCATCTCGATGGTCTTGGTGATCACCGCCGAACCGGCGACGGCGACCACGGCCGACTTCAGGTTGGTTTTCGCCTTGACCAGCACCCGTGACAACGCCTGGCCGACCCCTTCCAGCTCGACGATGTTCTTTTCCACGACTGCATTCGGCGGAAGCGGCTCGACGGCATAGGCCTCCACTTTGTAGCGGCCTCCGGAGCGGCTCAACTCAAGGAGCTTTACCGAGGTCGAGCTGATGTCGATCCCCAGCAAGGTGTTCGCTTTCTTCTTTATGAGCCCTAGCACGACCAATTCCCTATTAGCGTTCAATACTTACGAACGATTCTTCTTTTTTCACATTAGATACCAGAGCCGAAGGCCAGGCAAATGGCTAGGTCACAGAAAAATTGCTTATAATGTGAACAGCTTTTGCCTTTTTCCTGTCCTATTCGCTTAACTCTTTCTTTTTCCTGGAAATCCGAATCTACCCATGCGCCTGCTGAAGTTCCTGTGGTGGACTTGCGTCACCCTGATTTGTGGAGTGCTGCTCAGTTTCAGCGGCGCCTATCTCTATCTGAGTCCCAGCCTGCCCTCGGTGGAAGCTCTGCGTAACGTCCAGCTGCAGATCCCCCTCAAGGTCTACAGCGAGGACGGCAAGCTGATCTCCGAGTTCGGCGAGATGCGCCGGACGCCGATCCGCTTCGCCAACATCCCGCAGGACTTCATCCATGCCCTGCTGTCCGCCGAGGACGACAATTTCGCCAACCATTATGGCGTCGATGTGAAAAGCCTAATGCGCGCCGCCGCGCAATTATTGAAAAGCGGTCACATCCAGACTGGCGGCAGCACCATCACCATGCAGGTAGCGAAGAACTACTTCCTTACCAATGAAAGAAGCTTCTCGCGAAAGATCAATGAAATCCTCCTGGCCCTGCAGATCGAGCGACAGCTGACCAAGGACGAGATCCTCGAGCTTTACGTCAACAAGATCTACCTGGGCAACCGTGCCTATGGCATCGAGGCTGCCGCACAGGTCTATTACGGCAAGCCGATCAAAGACTTGAGCCTGGCCGAGATGGCGATGATCGCCGGCCTGCCGAAAGCGCCCTCGCGCTACAACCCGCTGGTCAACCCGACCCGCAGCACGGAACGGCGCAACTGGATCCTCGAGCGCATGCTCAAGCTCGGCTTCATCGACCAGCAGCGCTACCAGGCCGCCGTCGAGGAGCCGATCAACGCCTCCTACCACGTGCAGACCCCCGAACTGAATGCGCCCTACATCGCCGAGATGGCCCGTGCCGAGATGGTCGGCCGCTACGGCAGCGAGGCCTATACCGAGGGCTACAAGGTCATTACCACGGTCCGCAGCGACCTGCAGAACGCCGCCAGCCAATCGGTCCGCGACGGCCTCATCGACTATGACCAGCGCCACGGCTACCGCGGCCCGGAGACCCGCCTGCCGGGCCAGACCCGCGACGCCTGGCTCAAGCACCTGGGCCAGCAGCGCAGCATCGGCGGCCTGGAGCCGGCGATCGTCACCCAGGTGGAAAAGAGCGGGATCATGGTGATGACCCGCGACGGCAAGGAAGAAGCCGTGACCTGGGACAGCATGAAATGGGCACGCCCCTTCCTCAGCAACAACAGCATGGGCCCGATGCCGCGCCAGCCCGCCGACGTGGCCCAGGCCGGCGACCAGATCCGCGTGCAGCGCCAGGAAGACGGCACCCTGCGCTTCGTACAGATTCCCGCCGCACAGAGCGCGCTGATCTCCCTCGACCCGAAGGACGGGGCGATCCGCTCGCTGGTCGGCGGCTTCTCCTTCGAGCAGAGCAACTACAACCGCGCGATCCAGGCCAAGCGCCAGCCGGGCTCCAGTTTCAAGCCGTTCATCTACAGCGCGGCCCTGGACAACGGTTTCACCGCCGCCAGCCTGGTCAACGATGCGCCGATCGTGTTCGTCGACGAGTACCTGGACAAGGTCTGGCGACCGAAGAACGACACCAACACCTTCCTCGGCCCGATCCCGCTGCGCGAAGCCCTGTACAAGTCCCGCAACATGGTCTCGATCCGCGTCCTGCAGGGCCTGGGCATCGAGCGGGCGATCAGCTACATCACCAAGTTCGGCTTCCAGCGCGACGAACTGCCGCGCAACTTCTCCCTGGCCCTGGGTACCGCGACAGTCACACCGATGGAAATCGCCGGCGCCTGGAGCGTATTCGCCAACGGCGGCTACAAGGTCAATCCGTACGTCATCGAACGCATCGAGAGCCGCGACGGACAGGTGCTGTACCAGGCCAATCCGCCCCGCGTGCCGGTGGAAGAACAGGTCGCTGCGCCGGATGCGGAAGACGCCGGGAATCCTGGCGACCCCGAGCATCCGGAGAGCGCCGAAGGCGAAGGTTCGATCGAAGCCCAGCAAGTCGCCGCCAAGGCCCAGACCACCTTCGAGCCGACCCCGGCCGAACGGATCATCGATGCCCGTACCGCCTATATCATGACCAGCATGCTGCAGGACGTGATCAAGCGCGGTACCGGGCGCCGCGCTCTGGCGCTGAAGCGCACCGACCTGGCCGGCAAGACCGGCACCACCAACGATTCCAAGGATGGCTGGTTCTCCGGCTACAACTCCGACTACGTGACCAGCGTCTGGGTCGGCTTCGACCAGCCGGAGACCCTGGGTCGCCGCGAGTACGGCGGTACCGTCGCGCTGCCGATCTGGATCAGGTACATGGGCTTCGCCCTCAAGGACAAGCCGATGCACACCATGGCCGAGCCGCCAGGCATCGTCAGCCTGCGCATCGACCCGGTAACCGGCCGTTCGGCCGCGCCGGGCACTCCCGGCGCCTATTTCGAGATGTTCAAGAACGAGGACACCCCGCCCTCGGTCAACGAACTGCCGCCGGGCAGCTTCCCTGGCAGCCCGCTGCCGGATGACGAAGGCGCGCCGATCGACCTGTTTTGAACCGGCGCCGGCGCTTCGTCGACGACGACGGAGCGCGAGGCGCAGGCAAAAAGAAACCCCGCCAAGGCGGGGTTTCTTTTTATCCGGCGGATCGATCAGCCGTTGAAGACTTCGTCCACCGATTTCAGCGGATAGTTCTTCGGATACGGCAGGGTAGCCACGCCGGTCTCGATGGCAGCCTTGGCCACGGCATCGGAAACCACGGTGATCAGGCGCTTGTCCATCGGCTTCGGAATGATGTACTCGCGGCCGAATTCCAGCTTGTCCACGCCATAGGCGGCGCAGACGTCCTCCGGGACCGGCTGCTTGGCCAGGTCGCGCAGGGCCAGGGCGGCGGCGATCTTCATCTCTTCGTTGATGCGCGTGGCACGTACGTCCAGGGCACCGCGGAAGATGAAGGGGAAACCGAGCACGTTGTTGACCTGGTTCGGATAGTCGGAACGTCCGGTAGCCATGATCACGTCGTTGCGGGTGGCATGGGCCAGTTCCGGCTTGATCTCCGGGTCCGGGTTCGAGCAGGCGAACACGATCGGGTTCGGCGCCATGCGCTTGAGGTCTTCCGGCTCCAGCAGGTTGGCGCCGGACAGGCCGACGAACACGTCGGCGCCCTCCAGGGCGTCGGCCAGGGTACGCTTGTCGGTCTCGGTGGCGAACACCGACTTGTACTGGTTCAGATCGTCGCGACCGGCGTGGATCACGCCCTTGCGGTCGATCATGTAGATGTTCTCGACCTTGGCGCCCATGCTCACCAGCAGCTTCATGCAGGAGATGGCGGCAGCGCCGGCGCCGAGGCAGACGATCTTCGCTTCTTCCAGCTTCTTCCCGGCCAGTTCCAGCGCGTTGAGCATGCCCGCCGCGGTCACAATGGCGGTGCCGTGCTGGTCATCGTGGAACACCGGGATGTCGCACTGTTCGATCAGCGCGCGCTCGATCTCGAAACACTCGGGAGCCTTGATGTCCTCGAGGTTGATACCGCCGAAGGTGATGGAAATACGCTTGACGGTATCGATGAAAGCCTGCGGGCTCTCGGCGTCGACCTCGATGTCGAACACGTCGATGCCGGCGAAGCGCTTGAACAGCACACCCTTGCCTTCCATCACCGGCTTGGAGGCCAGCGGGCCGAGGTTACCCAGGCCGAGAATCGCGGTGCCGTCGGAAATCACTGCCACCAGGTTGCCCTTGCCGGTGTACTGATAGGCCAGCTCGGCATCGCGGGCGATTTCACGCACCGGCTCGGCGACACCCGGGCTGTAGGCCAGGGACAGGTCCCGGGCGGTAGCGGTGGGTTTGGTCAGCTCGACACTCAGTTTTCCCGGACGGGGTTGTGCGTGATATTCGAGGGCAGCGGTTTTAAGATCGGACATTTGGGCACTTCCGCTTTATTGCTTGTTGGACAGACGGGGCGACCGAGCATACGCAAGAAGACGACGCCCCACAAGATCGTCAGGACCCGGCTGTCAAGACCTCTAGCGTACGACTTTAAGCCAATCGCCCGGACGGGGTTCACCGCTCGGATAAAGGTCATTCAGCAGACGCAGACGAGCCACGGAGTCACTCAATGACCCCTCGCCGCCAGCCGCCAATTGCTCCAGCGTCTGCCCCGCCTTGACCTGCACCAGATGCAGGCGTCGCGGCTGCGCCAGGGCCCGCTCCTTGTCGCGCAGCGGACGGAAGCTGCGGATCACGCTGAGGAAGCGGTCGTCCTGGGTCTCCAGGGAACCGACCTTGACCACGCCGACGAACAGGTAGGCGCGGTCGCCCTGGTAGATCACAGCAACCCGTCGCGCCGGGTTGCCTGGCACCACCGCCGTGTAGCCGTTCAGCCCGGCCTGCTTCAGCGACTCTTCCTGGGCCAGCCGTTGCCCGGCGTTCTTGCGCAGGAACTCCGCGGGCGTCAGGCGGGAATCATGGGGCACCAGCTTCATGCCGATGAACGACTGCTCGTCCGCCGGATAGCCAAGCAGGGCGCTGGGCTGGTTGAGGATCTTCCAGCCCGCCGGATAGCTCAGGGTGAAGTCCAGCTCGGCATGGTAGAAGTTCTGCCCGCGACGCACACCGGCCGATGCCGAGTCGCCGAACGGCATGCCTTCCAGATGGCGAAGAAAGACCTCGCGCCCCACTTCCTGCTGTCCGTTGGCCAGTTGCCGGGCCGGGCCGACCACTTCCTGCAGGCGCCGGTCGTTGTCCGGATGGGTATCGAACAATCCGTGGTAGCCGCCGGCCTGTACCGCCTGGCCATTACGCGCGGCCTCTTCGCGAGCGAAGTCCTCCTGGTTCTTCAGCACCCGCACCACCTGGATCATCGCCGTCGGATCGTAGCCGGCGCGGGCCAGGTACTGGGCGCCGAGACCATCGGCCTCCAGCTCCATGTCACGCCCGTAGCCGCGGACGAAGGCCGTGCCGAGCACGTTGGCCAGGTCGCCGGCGGCGCCGACCCCGGTGCCGATCGCCACCGCCTGGCCAAGGATGTTCCAGGCGCTGGCCTGGCTCTGCTGGCGCACGCTGTGGCGCGCCGTGACATGGCCGACCTCATGACCGAGCACCGCGGCCAGTTCGGCCTCGGAGCCAAGGTAGGCGATCAGTCCGCGATGGATATAGATGTAGCCGCCCGGCAGGGCGAAGGCGTTGATGTCTGGCGAATCGATGACAGTGAAATGATATTGCAGGTTGCTGCGGTGGCTGCTGCGGGCGACCCGCTCGCCTACCCGTTGCACGTAGGCCTGGAGCTTTTCATCGTTGTAGCGGGGGAACTGCTTGAGGATTTCCTGGTTGTAGCGAGCGCCCATGCCGAGTTCCTGCTGCTCGCTCATCATCACGAAATCGCTCTTGCCGGTGGCCGGGTTCACCGCGCAGCCGCCCAGCGCGCCGACTCCCAGCAACAGCAGCAGGAGCCAGGCGGTCTTCATGGCAACCATTCCAGCATCGCCGGATCGGTCACCGACATCTGCCAGCGCGCCTTGCCGGCCGGCACAGCGCCACGGCGGGAACGATCGACCACCCAACCACGCACTTCCAGCGAACGTCCCGCCATCTGCATCACCCGTTTCGCATCGAACGCCTTGAGCACCTTCGGCTCGATCCGCAGGACCAGCGGACCGTCCATCTCCAGCCAGATACCGCCCCGGTTGCGTTCGACCTCGAGCACCCGCCCGCGGACCACGGCGAAGCCGCTCTGCGCCAGTCGATCGAGCGAAAGCACCGGCGAACGCTTCCATACACCCAGATTAGCCGAACGCGCGGCACGTTCCGCCGCTTGCTGACAGGCCGTCAGCTCGGTGTTCGGCGCGACCGCCACCAGGTAGCCCAGGCCCTCGCCGAGCAGGCGCGCCTCGAGGTTGGCGCCGCTGGCATCGAACAGGTGCGCCAGGGTCCGCCCGTAGTGATCGCGGGCCTGGCGGCCCGGCTGCAGGGCGAGACGCCCGTCGCTGGCCGATACCAGCGCCTGCAGCCGCTGCTTCGCGGCTTCGGCGAAGGGCTCGGTGGTGCGGCCGTTGTGCGCCAGTTCAGGCGCATTGATACCGATCAGCCGCACGCTGCGGCCATCGCGCAGGCGCACGGTATCGCCGTCCACCACCCGCGCCACCTCGACGTTCTGCAAGGCACCGGTAGGCCGGCAGGCCTCCGCCGCACCGGCGAAGGCGGAAACCACGGACATGAAAAAGGCGCCCACCAGGGACGCCTTTCTCGGTACAGCGACAAGTAGCATTGCGCGCGTTCGCGGCAAGCGGCTTACTTGGTGGCGCCGAATACGCCGAAACGCTGCTTGAAGCGGTCGATACGGCCGCCGGTGTCCAGCACCTTCTGCTTGCCGGTGTAGAACGGGTGGCATTCGGAGCACACGTCCAGGTGGATCGGCTTGCACAGGGTGGAACGGGTCTTGATGACGTTACCGCAGCTGCAGGTAGCTTCGATAGCTTCGTAAGTCGGATGGATGTCCGCTTTCATGATTCAATCCTCGAGGCGTTGTGTGCCGCCACCCAGCGCGTTTACCAGGCACCGCACGTAATTAAGGGCGTGGATCATACCAGACCGATTCATCTATGCAAGCGACCCCGCCCGCCGGTCGTCTGCTAACATCGCCGGCCCAGTCCTCGTTTCCTTCATCCCCGGAAGCCGCTGAGTGTCAGACCTGATCCTACGCCTAGCCCTGCCTTCGCCACTCCGCCGCCTGTTCGACTACCGCGCGCCCCGCGGCATTCCGCGCAGCGCCCTACAGCCGGGGATTCGCCTGCTGCTGCCGTTCGGGCGCCGGGAGCTGGTTGGCGTTCTGATAGAGGTGACGGACCGTTCCGAAGTACCCGAAGACAAGCTCAAGCCTGCCCTCAGGGTACTCGACGCCAAGCCGCCGATGCCGGCGCACCTGCTCGAACTCTGTCGCTGGACCGCCCAGTACTACCAGCACAGCCTCGGCGACACCCTGTCCTGGGCGCTGCCCAACCTGTTGCGCCAGGGCGAGCCGGCCGAGGCGCGCCAGCAGCGCTTCTGGCATGCCACCGCGCAATCCAGCCTCGACGATCCGCGCCTGGCCCGGGCGCCGCGCCAGCGCCAGGCCCTGGCGATTCTCAAGCAGCATCCGCACGGGGTTTCCCATGAGTTGCTGAACCAACTGGAAATAAACAAGGACAGCCTCGACCTGCTCAAGGAAAAAGGCCTGGTCGAACTGGAGGTGCGGCGCCACAGCACCCCGCCGCGCGAAGGCGGCTGGCTGGCCCAGGCGGAGTTGCCGCTGAACCCCGAGCAGCGCGCCGCCTTCGAGGCGGTTCGCGCCAGCCACGGCGGTTTCCATTGCTTCCTGCTGGCCGGGGTCACCGGCAGCGGCAAGACCGAGGTCTACCTGCAACTGATCCGCGAAACCCTGGCCGCAGGCCGCCAGGCCCTGGTGCTGATTCCCGAGATCAACCTGGGCCCGCAGACCCTGGCGCGTTTCGAACGCCGCTTCAACGCGCGCATCGCCCTGCTGCATTCGGCCCTGACCGACCGCGAGCGCCTCGACGCCTGGCTCGCCGCCCGGGATGGCGAGGCCGACATCGTCATCGGCACCCGCTCGGCACTGTTCACGCCGCTGAAGCGGCCGGGACTGATCATCGTCGACGAGGAACACGACGCCTCCTATAAACAGCAGGACGGCCTGCGCTACCACGCCCGCGACCTGGCACTGGTACGCGCGCGCCTGGAGAACGTGCCGATCCTGCTCGGTTCGGCCACGCCCGCCCTGGAAAGCCTGCACAACGCCCAGGCCGGCCGCTACGGCCTGCTGCGCCTGACCCAGCGCGCCGGTGGCGCGCACCCGCCGAAGTTCATCCGCCTCGACGTGAAGAGCATGCCGCTCGACGCCGGCCTTTCCCGTCCGCTGCAACAGGCCATCGGCGATACCCTGGCGGCCGGCCAGCAGGTCCTGGTATTCCTCAATCGCCGCGGCTTCGCTCCGACCCTGCTTTGCCACGACTGCGGCTGGATCAGCCAATGCCCGCGCTGCGACGCGCGGATGACCGTGCACCAGGGCAGCGGCGAGTTGCGCTGCCACCACTGCGACCACCGCCAGCGGCCGCCGATGAACTGCCCGCAATGCGGCAAGCTCGACCTGCGTCCGGTAGGCGCCGGCACCGAGCGCGCCGAGGAACGCCTGCGGATTCTCTTCCCGAACCATCCGGTGCTGCGCATCGACCGCGACAGCACCTCGCGCAAGCACGCCATGCGCGACCTCTTCGCCACCATCAACAGCGGTGAGCCATGCATCCTGGTCGGCACCCAGATGCTCGCCAAGGGGCACCACTTCCCACGGGTCACCCTGGTGGCGATCCTCGATGCCGATGGCGGCCTGTTTTCCGCCGACTTCCGCGCCAGCGAACGCATGGCCCAGCAGATCGTCCAGGTCGCCGGCCGCGCAGGACGCGCCGAGGAGCCCGGGCGGGTACTGATCCAGACCCACCTGGCCGATCACCCGCTGCTGGTCCAGCTCACCGAGGACGGCTACTTCGCCTTTGCCGAACAGGCCCTCAGCGAACGCCGCGCCGCCGGCCTGCCGCCCTTCGCCCACCTCGCCCTGCTGCGCGCCGAAGCGCACAAGCCGGGCCAGGCGGAAGCCTTCCTCGACAGCGCCTGCAGTGCCGCCGAGCAATTGCTCGAGCAGATGGGCGGACCGGAGGTGGAACTGCTCGGGCCGGTGCCCGCGCCCATGGAGCGGCGTGCCGGCAAGCACCGCGCGCAACTGCTGCTGCAGTGCATGAGCCGGGCGCCGCTGCATCGCCTGCTGACGCCCTGGCTGCAGAGCCTCGAACAGTTGCCCGGCGGGCGCCAGGTGCGCTGGTCGCTCGATATCGATCCGATCGACCTGTTCTGAGCGCCTTCCAGGAAGACGCCCCGCTTGACTGGGGTCAGCCGGAATCCGCGATGTCCGGCGCAAACTGTCGGCTAATCGCCGCAACGGTTGGCAACGCCTGTCCGCCCACGGATAATGCGCGGTTCTGAGCCTCGACCGGCCACCCCGCGCACATCGCGGGGAGTGAACTTCGGAGCGCCGCATCCGCCGGCCCTTCCCCTGCCCGACCGTCGCGCGCCGCCCCTCTGCCCGCGAGCACGGAGAGAACGATGAAAGACACGATTCGCCAGCTGATCCAGCAAGCCCTCGACCAACTGACCGCGGACGGCACCCTGCCCGCCGGCCTGACCCCGGACATCCAGGTGGAGAACACCAAGGACCGTAGCCACGGCGATTTCGCCAGCAACATCGCCATGATGCTGGCCAAGCCGGCCGGGATGAAGCCGCGCGACCTGGCCGCCAGGCTGGTCGAGGCAATCCCCGCCCACGAGCAACTGGCCAAGGTGGAGATCGCCGGCCCCGGCTTCCTCAACTTCTTCCAGGATCACGTCTGGCTCGCCGCCAGCCTCGACCGCGCCCTCGCCGACGAACGTCTCGGCGTGCGCAAGGCAGGCCCGGCGCAGCGCGTGGTGATCGACCTGTCCTCGCCGAACCTGGCCAAGGAAATGCACGTCGGCCACCTGCGCTCGACCATCATCGGCGACGCCGTCGCGCGCGTCCTCGAGTTCCTCGGCGACACGGTGATCCGGCAGAACCACGTCGGCGACTGGGGCACCCAGTTCGGCATGCTGCTCGCCTACCTGGAAGAGCAACCGGTCGACGCCGAGGCCGAGCTGCACGACCTGGAGGTCTTCTACCGCGCGGCGAAGAAACGCTTCGACGAGTCTCCCGAATTCGCCGACCGCGCCCGCGAACTGGTGGTCAAGCTGCAGGCCGGCGACCCTGACTGCCTGCGCCTGTGGACCCGCTTCAACGAGATTTCCCTGTCGCACTGCCAGAAGGTCTACGACCGTCTCGGCGTGAAGCTGAGCATGGCCGACGTCATGGGCGAGAGCGCCTACAACGACGACCTCGCCCAGGTGGTCGCCGACCTGACCGCCAAGGGCCTGCTCACCGAAGACAACGGCGCGTTGTGCGTCTTCCTCGAAGAGTTCAAGAACGCCGAGGGCAATCCACTCCCGGTGATCGTGCAGAAGGCCGGCGGCGGCTACCTCTACGCCACCACCGACCTCGCCGCCATGCGTTATCGGCACAACGTGCTGCACGCCGACCGCGTGCTGTACTTCGTCGACCAGCGCCAGGCCCTGCACTTCCAGCAGGTCTTCGAAGTGGCGCGGCGCGCCGGTTTCGTTCCGGCCGGCATGGAGCTGGAGCACATGGGCTTCGGTACCATGAACGGCGCCGACGGCCGTCCGTTCAAGACCCGCGACGGCGGTACGGTGAAGCTGATCGACCTGCTGGAAGAGGCCGAGAGCCGCGCCTATGCGCTGGTCAAGGAACGCAACGAGCAGCGCGCCGAGCGTGGCGAGGAGCCGTTCGACGAGGTCCAGCTGCGCGAGATCGGCCGGGTGGTGGGGATCGACTCGGTGAAGTACGCCGACCTGTCCAAGCACCGCACCAGCGACTACAGCTTCAACTTCGAACTGATGCTCAGCTTCGAAGGCAACACCGCACCCTACCTGCTCTACGCCTGCACCCGCGTGGCCAGCGTCTTCCGCAAGCTCGGCCAGGGCCGCGAGCAACTGGGCGGGAAGATCGTCCTCGAGCAGCCCCAGGAGCTGGCCCTGGCCGCACAACTGGCGCAGTTCGGCGACCTGATCAACAACGTCGCGCTCAAGGGCGTGCCGCACCTGCTCTGCGCCTACCTGTACGAGTTGGCCGGGCTGTTCTCCAGTTTCTACGAGCACTGCCCGATCCTCACCGCCGAGGACCCGGCGCAGAAGGACAGCCGCCTGCGTCTCGCCGCGCTGACCGGCCGTACCCTGGAACAGGGCCTGGAGCTGCTCGGTCTGAAGACTCTGGAACGCATGTAATCGAACCCGCCCGAACAGGAGTCCGGGAACCCCCATGGCAAAGAAGAAACCCGCCCCCAAGCGCGGCGCCAGCCGCTACCAGGCGCCCGCCGCGAAGAACGGCGTTCCCGGCTGGGTCTGGCTGGTCGCCGGCCTGGCCATCGGCGGCTTCATCATGTTCCTGATGAAGCTCGAACCCGGGCGCAAGGACGTCCAGCGCGAACGCCCGGACGCCCAGCGCCCGGCCGCCGTGCAGGGCAAGCAGCCGCAGCAGAACGGCCAGGCCCAGCAGCCCGCACAAACGCAGACGCCGGCCCAGGCCAAGCCGAAGTACGAGTTCTACACCCTGCTGCCGGAGTCCGAGGTCGTGGTGCCGCCGGAAGCGGTACCGGAGAAAGCCCCGCCGCCGCCCACCCCCGCCGAGCTGGCCAAGGCCGACGAAGCGCGGGCCAAGGCCGCACTCGCCGGGCAGGTGCCACCGCCGCTGCCGAAAGCGGTGGTCGCCGCCAGCACGCAGTTCTTCCTGCAGGCCGGCTCGTTCCGCAAGCAGTCCGACGCCGACCGCGTGCGCGCGCAGATCATCCTGCTCGGGCAGTCGGTGAACGTCGAGGCCGGCAACGTCCGCGACGAGACCTGGTACCGGGTGATGGTCGGCCCGTTCAACAGCCGCGACCAGTTGTCCCAGGCGCAGAAGACACTGTCCTCCAACGGCTTCAGCAACCTGCTGTTACAGCAACGCAAGGCCCGCTGAACGCGGGCCACGCCGTGCGTTCCGACGCACGGCGGTGCGTGCGGTTGAAAAGCCGCGGATCGCCCCTATATCTCCCAGCATTCCGGGCATTCGGCCCCGCAGTGTGGAGATTTCCCCCTTGACCACCATCGTATCTGTCCGCCGCAACGGCAAAGTCGTCATGGGCGGCGACGGCCAGGTTTCCCTGGGCAACACCGTGATGAAAGGCAACGCCAAGAAGGTCCGGCGCCTGTATCACGGTCAGGTACTGGCCGGTTTCGCCGGCGCCACCGCCGATGCCTTCACCCTGTTCGAGCGCTTCGAGCAGCAACTGGAGAAACACCAGGGGCACCTGGTCCGCGCCGCCGTCGAACTGGCCAAGGACTGGCGCACCGACCGCTCCCTGAGCCGCCTCGAAGCCATGCTCGCGGTCGCCAACAAGGATGCCTCGCTGATCATCACCGGCAACGGCGACGTGGTCGAACCCGAACACGGCCTGATCGCCATGGGCTCCGGCGGCGGCTTCGCCCAGGCCGCGGCCCTGGCCCTGCTGCAGCACAACGCCGAGCTGAGCGCTCGGGAAGTCGCCGAGACCGCGCTGAACATCGCCGGCTCGATCTGCGTCTTCACCAACCAGAACCTGACCATCGAGGAGCTGGACAGCGCCGTCTGAAGCGCTCGTCCCCCGCTGGAGTAAACGAATGTCCATGACGCCCCGCGAGATCGTCCACGAACTCAACCGCCACATCATCGGCCAGGACGACGCCAAGCGCGCCGTCGCCATCGCCCTGCGCAACCGCTGGCGACGCATGCAACTGCCGGCCGAGCTGCGCACCGAGGTCACGCCGAAGAACATCCTCATGATCGGCCCCACCGGCGTCGGCAAGACCGAGATCGCCCGCCGCCTGGCGCGCCTGGCGAACGCGCCGTTCATCAAGGTCGAGGCGACCAAGTTCACCGAGGTCGGCTATGTCGGACGCGACGTCGAGTCGATCATCCGCGATCTCGCCGACGCCGCGGTGAAGATGCTCCGCGAACAGGAGATCCAGAAGGTCAAGTATCGCGCCGAGGACGCCGCCGAAGAGCGCATCCTCGATGCCCTGCTGCCGGCCGCGCGTCCCGCCATGGGCTTCGGCGACGAGCCGGCACGCGAGGACAGCAACACCCGCCAGCTGTTCCGCAAGCGCCTGCGCGAAGGCCAGCTGGACGACAAGGAAATCGACATCGAGGTGGCCGACAACCCGGCCGGCGTGGAGATCATGGCCCCGCCCGGCATGGAGGAGATGACCAACCAGTTGCAGAACCTGTTCTCCGGCATGAGCAAGGGCAAGAAGAAGACCCGCAAGCTGAAGGTCGCCGAGGCCCTGAAGCTGATCCGCGACGAAGAGGCGGTGCGCCTGGTCAACGAGGAAGAGCTCAAGGCACGCGCCCTGGAGGCGGTCGAGCAGCACGGCATCGTCTTCATCGACGAGATCGACAAGATCGCCAAGCGCGCCAACGCCGGCGGCGCCGACGTCTCCCGCGAGGGCGTACAGCGCGACCTGCTGCCGCTGATCGAGGGCTGCACGGTGAACACCAAGCTGGGCATGGTCAAGACCGACCACATCCTGTTCATCGCCTCCGGCGCCTTCCACCTGAGCAAGCCAAGCGACCTGGTTCCCGAGCTGCAGGGCCGCCTGCCGATCCGCGTGGAGCTCAAGGCCCTCAGCCCGAACGATTTCGAGCGCATCCTCACCGAGCCGCATGCCTCGCTCACCGAGCAGTACCGCGAGCTGCTGAAGACCGAGGGACTGGCCATCGAGTTCGCCGAGGACGGCATCAAGCGCCTTGCCGAGATCGCCTGGCAGGTCAACGAGAAGACCGAGAACATCGGTGCCCGCCGCCTGCATACGCTGCTTGAGCGGCTGCTGGAGGAGGTCTCGTTCAGCGCCGCCGACCTGGCCAGCGAGCATAGCGACAAGCCGATCCTGATCGATGCCGGCTACGTCAACAGCCACCTCGGCGAGCTGGCCGAGGACGAGGACCTGTCCCGCTACATCCTTTGACCACCGCCGCCGCCACGGCCAGCACCGTGGCGGCGGGCCGCGCGGTCCCGAACCGGGGTATCCTTGTACTCCGCCCTTCCGCGAGTCCGATGCGATGCGTATCCCTTCCGCCATCCAGCTGCACAAAGCCTCGAAGACCCTGACCCTGCGCTACGGCGAGGACAGCTACGACCTGCCCGCCGAGTTCCTCCGCGTGCATTCGCCCTCGGCCGAGGTCCAGGGCCACGGCAACCCGGTATTGCAGTACGGCAAGCTGAACGTCGGCCTGGTCGGCGTCGAGCCCGCCGGCCAGTACGCACTGAAGCTGAGCTTCGACGACGGCCACGACAGCGGCCTGTTCACCTGGGACTACCTGTACGAGCTGGCGACCCGCAAGGACCAGCTGTGGGCCGACTACCTGGCGGAGCTGGCCAGCGCCGGCAAGTCGCGCGACCCCGACGAGTCGGTCGTCAAGCTGATGCTCTGAAGCGCCGGGCCGAGTGCCCCTTCGCGGCACACGGCATCCAGGCGATTTTTCCCCGCTGCCCCGAACGAGGGCACGTCATTTGCAACATTCGCCCCGCAGACTGCCAGACCAGACATCCGGTCGGCGCGGTCGCCACGGCGAATGTCCTACCCTGCACGGCAGCAACGCTCTAGTCCGCAGGTCGGCCGCTCGCCGGGCCAGCCACGCCGGCCACCGATGCTTCTGCCAGCTTGCACGCCAGCGGAAACTCGCGTAACCAAGGCGGTGCAGCCCCTTGTCCGGGTTCCCTTCCCTGACGTGCGTCCGCCCCGCCCTGAAACGTGCGGGTGGGCTGGTAGTCGAGCAGTAGCCGGCCGGACACCTGGTCCCCGGTTTCGTTGCGGTCCCCTGTTTCGCCTCGAACAATGGAGCGTTGCCGATGAGTCAAAAGAACAATAACGAGCTTCCCAAGCAAGCCGCGGAAAACACGCTGAACCTGAATCCGGTGATCGGCATCCGGGGCAAGGACCTGCTCACCTCCGCGCGCATGGTCCTGCTCCAGGCGGTGCGCCAGCCACTGCACAGCGCCAGGCACGTGGCGCATTTCAGCCTGGAGCTGAAGAACGTCCTGCTCGGCCAGTCGGAGCTGCGCCCAGGCGACGACGACCGGCGCTTTTCCGACCCGGCCTGGAGCCAGAATCCGCTGTACAAGCGCTACATGCAGACCTACCTGGCCTGGCGCAAGGAACTGCACAGCTGGATCAGCCACAGCGACCTGTCGCCGCAGGACATCAGTCGTGGCCAGTTCGTCATCAACCTGCTGACCGAGGCGATGTCGCCGACCAACAGCCTGAGCAACCCGGCGGCGGTCAAGCGCTTCTTCGAGACCGGCGGCAAGAGCCTGCTGGACGGCCTCGGCCACCTGGCCAAGGACCTGGTGAACAACGGCGGGATGCCGAGCCAGGTGGACATGGACGCCTTCGAGGTGGGCAAGAACCTGGCCACCACCGAGGGCGCCGTGGTGTTCCGCAACGACGTGCTGGAACTGATCCAGTACCGGCCGATCACCGAGTCGGTGCACGAACGCCCGCTGCTGGTGGTGCCGCCGCAGATCAACAAGTTCTACGTCTTCGACCTGTCGCCGGACAAGAGCCTGGCGCGCTTCTGCCTGCGCAACGGCGTGCAGACCTTCATCGTCAGCTGGCGCAACCCGACCAAGTCGCAGCGCGAATGGGGCCTGACCACCTATATCGAGGCGCTCAAGGAGGCCATCGAGGTAGTCCTGTCGATCACCGGCAGCAAGGACCTCAACCTCCTCGGCGCCTGCTCCGGCGGGATCACCACCGCGACCCTGGTCGGCCACTACGTCGCCAGCGGCGAGAAGAAGGTCAACGCCTTCACCCAACTGGTCAGCGTGCTCGACTTCGAACTGAATACCCAGGTCGCGCTGTTCGCCGACGAGAAGACCCTGGAGGCCGCCAAGCGTCGCTCCTACCAGTCCGGCGTGCTGGAGGGCAAGGACATGGCCAAGGTGTTCGCCTGGATGCGCCCCAACGACCTGATCTGGAACTACTGGGTCAACAACTACCTGCTCGGCAACCAGCCGCCGGCGTTCGACATCCTCTACTGGAACAACGACACCACGCGCCTGCCCGCCGCGCTGCACGGCGAGTTCGTCGAACTGTTCAAGAGCAACCCGCTGAACCGCCCCGGCGCCCTGGAGGTCTCCGGCACGCCCATCGACCTGAAGCAGGTGACTTGCGACTTCTACTGTGTCGCCGGTCTGAACGACCACATCACCCCCTGGGAGTCGTGCTACAAGTCGGCCAGGCTGCTGGGCGGCAAGTGCGAGTTCATCCTCTCCAACAGCGGCCACATCCAGAGCATCCTCAACCCACCGGGCAACCCCAAGGCACGCTTCATGACCAATCCGGAACTGCCCGCCGAGCCCAAGGCCTGGCTGGAACAGGCCGGCAAGCACGCCGATTCGTGGTGGCTGCACTGGCAGCAATGGCTGGCCGAACGCTCCGGCAAGACCCGCAAGGCGCCCGCCAGCCTGGGCAACAAGACCTATCCGGCCGGCGAAGCCGCGCCCGGAACCTACGTGCATGAACGATGAAAAGCGACCAGCCTGAAGAACTGCCGCAGGAGCGATCCGCGGCCTCCGCCGACGAAACCCCGCCAGCGCCTCCGGCGCGGCCCCGCGCCGCGCGGAAGCCGGCCAGGCCCCGTATCGCCGAGCCCGCGGCTGCGCCGCCGAGGACCCCGAGCATGCCCCAGCCCTTCGTCTTCCGGACCATCGACCTCGACGGCCAGACCATCCGCACCGCAGTGCGGCCGGGCAAGGAAGGAAGCACTCCGCTGCTGATCTTCAACGGCATAGGCGCCAACCTGGAACTGGTATTCCCCTTCGTCCAGGCGCTCGACCCGGAACTGGAGGTGATCGCCTTCGACGTTCCCGGCGTCGGCGGTTCCTCGACGCCCAGCGTGCCCTACCGCTTTCCCGGCCTGGCCAAGCTGGCGGCGCGGATGCTCGACTACCTGGACTACGGCCAGGTCAACGCGATCGGCGTGTCCTGGGGCGGCGCGCTGGCCCAGCAGTTCGCCCACGACTATCCGGAACGCTGCAAGAAGCTGATCCTCGCCGCCACTTCGGCTGGCGCGGTGATGGTGCCAGGCAAGCCGAAGGTACTGATGCGCATGGCCAGCCCGCGGCGCTACATCCAGCCCTCCTATGGCGTACACATCGCCCCGGACATCTACGGCGGGGCCTTCCGCCGCGACCCCAAGCTGGCCATGGCGCATGCCAGCAAGGTGCGTTCGTCGGGCAAGCTGGGCTACTACTGGCAATTGTTCGCCGGGCTCGGCTGGACCAGCATCCACTGGCTGCATAGGATCCGCCAGCCGACCCTGGTGCTGGCCGGCGACGACGACCCGATCATCCCGCTGATCAACATGCGCGTGCTGGCCTGGCGCATTCCCAACGCCGAACTGCACGTGATCGACGACGGCCACCTGTTCCTGGTGACCCGCGCCGAATCGGTGGCGCCGATCATCATGAAGTTCCTCGCCGAGGAGCGCCGCCGCGCCGTCATGCACCCTCGTCCGTTCCTGCCCAAGACCGGCTGAACTGCTGCGCGGGCAACACCAGGGCAGCAGACACTGCTTCGTCATGGTGCAGGTGCATAGTCAATGTTCCGCAACGGCGCATGGCGCCTGGCTTCGCCGCGACAGCGCAAGCTCTGCGACGCCCCTCCCGGCGTTGTGGTACAGCGCTTGCTGCCCCACTGTCGGGCGGCATCCTCCCTGTTCAGGCAGGTGTGCGGTTCTGCCCCGGGTGAAACGGAATTCACAGGCTATAACTGAGTATTCCGAGCCAGGGGACTATCGCCCATGGCATCCAGACTGTGGTCCTACGACGGAGTGTGGTCCATGCGAGAAAAACAGGAATCGGGTAGCGTGCCGGTGCCCGCCGAGTTCATGAGTGCGCAGAGCGCCATCGTCGGCCTGCGCGGCAAGGACCTGCTGACGACGGTCCGCAGCCTGGCCGTCCACGGCCTGCGCCAGCCGCTGCACAGTGCGCGGCACCTGGTCGCCTTCGGAGGCCAGTTGGGCAAGGTGCTGCTGGGCGACACCCTGCACCAGCCGAACCCTCAGGACGCCCGCTTCCAGGATCCATCCTGGCGCCTCAATCCCTTCTACCGGCGCACCCTGCAGGCCTACCTGGCGTGGCAGAAGCAACTGCTCGCCTGGATCGACGAAAGCAACCTGGACTGCGACGATCGCGCCCGCGCCCGCTTCCTCGTCGCCTTGCTCTCCGACGCCGTGGCACCCAGCAACAGCCTGATCAATCCGCTGGCGGTAAAGGAACTGTTCAATACCGGCGGGATCAGCCTGCTCAATGGCGTCCGCCACCTGCTCGAAGACCTGGTGCACAACGGCGGCATGCCCAGCCAGGTGAACAAGACCGCCTTCGAGATCGGCCGCAACCTCGCCACCACGCAAGGCGCGGTAGTGTTCCGCAACGAGGTGCTGGAACTGATCCAGTACAAGCCGCTGGGCGAGCGCCAGTACGCCAAGCCCCTGCTGATCGTGCCGCCGCAGATCAACAAGTACTACATCTTCGACCTGTCGCCGGAAAAGAGCTTCGTCCAGTACGCCCTGAAGAACAACCTGCAGGTCTTCGTCATCAGTTGGCGCAACCCCGACGCCCAGCACCGCGAATGGGGCCTGAGCACCTATGTCGAGGCCCTCGACCAAGCCATCGAGGTCAGCCGCGAGATCACCGGCAGCCGCAGCGTGAACCTGGCCGGCGCCTGCGCCGGCGGGCTCACCGTGGCCGCCTTGCTCGGCCACCTGCAGGTGCGCCGGCAACTGCGCAAGGTCAGTAGCGTCACCTACCTGGTCAGCCTGCTCGACAGCCAGATGGAAAGCCCGGCGATGCTCTTCGCCGACGAGCAGACCCTGGAGAGCAGCAAGCGCCGCTCCTACCAGCATGGCGTGCTGGACGGGCGCGACATGGCCAAGGTGTTCGCCTGGATGCGCCCCAACGACCTGATCTGGAACTACTGGGTCAACAACTACCTGCTCGGCAGGCAGCCGCCGGCGTTCGACATCCTCTACTGGAACAACGACAACACGCGGCTGCCCGCGGCGTTCCACGGCGAACTGCTCGACCTGTTCAAGCACAACCCGCTGACCCGCCCGGGCGCGCTGGAAGTCAGCGGGACCGCGGTGGACCTGGGCAAGGTGGCGATCGACAGCTTCCACGTCGCCGGCATCACCGACCACATCACGCCCTGGGACGCGGTCTATCGCTCGGCCCTCCTGCTGGGCGGCCAGCGCCGCTTCATCCTGTCCAACAGCGGGCACATCCAGAGCATCCTCAACCCTCCCGGAAACCCCAAGGCCTGCTACTTCGAGAACGACAAGCTGAGCAGCGATCCACGCGCCTGGTACTACGACGCCAAGCGCGAAGAGGGCAGTTGGTGGCCGGTCTGGCTGGGCTGGCTGCAGGAGCGCTCGGGCGAGCTGGGCGACCCTGACTTCAACCTTGGCAGCGCCACGCATCCGCCCCTCGAAGCAGCCCCGGGCACCTACGTGCATATACGCTGAAAGACCCGGCCCGGGCGCCTGGAGCCGGGCACCTCGATCCCCAGAAGAAGTCCGGATGAAGACACGCGACCGTATCCTCGAATGCTCGCTGTTGCTGTTCAACGAACAGGGCGAACCCAACGTCTCGACACTGGAAATCGCCAACGAACTGGGCATCAGCCCGGGCAATCTCTACTACCACTTCCATGGCAAGGAACCGCTGGTGATGGCGCTGTTCGAGCGGTTCCAGGCCGAGTTGGCGCCGCTGCTCGATCCGCCCGAGGAGGTGCGCCTGGGCGCGGAGGACTACTGGCTGTTCCTGCATCTGATCGTCGAGCGCCTCGCCCACTACCGCTTCCTGTTCCAGGACCTGTCCAACCTGACCGGGCGCCTGCCACGGCTGGCTCGCGGCATCCGTACCTGGCTCGGCGCGCTGAAGCGGACCCTGGCCACCCTGTTGGCCCGCCTAAAGACCGACCGGCAGTTGCGCAGCGATGCGCCGGCACTCGGGCAACTGGTCGAACAGATCACCCTGACCCTGCTGTTCTCCCTGGATTACCAGCGGGTACTGGGCAGCAAGGGCGAGGTGCGCACGGTGGTCTACCAGATCATGATGCTGGTCGCCCCGCATCTGCGCAGCGAGGCCCAACGCTCGGCGGAAAGCCTGGCGCAGCGCTACCTGGGACCGGAATGAAAAACGCCCGGCGAGTGCCGGGCGTGTGCGTTGCCGCCAGGACTCAGCCCTGGCTGCTCGGCGTCGCCGGAGCGTTCGCTGCCGGAGCGCTGGCTGCCGGTGTGGCGGCGGGGGCAGCGGGCGCGCTCGAAGACGCGGCGGGAGCGGCCGGTTTCGCCGCGGCGGGCTTGGCGGCCGGCTTCTTCGCCGCAGGCTTTTTCGCAGCCGGCTTGGCGGCAGGTTTCGCCGCGGGCTTGGCGGCGGTCGCAGCGGCCGGCTTGGCTGCCGGCTTCGCGGCGGGCTTGGCTGCGGCAGGTTTCGCAGCAGGCTTCGCCGCAGCCTTGGCTGCCGGCTTGGCCGCCGGTTTGGCGGCGGGCTTGGCTGCCGGCTTGGCGGCCGCGGTCTTCGCTGCAGGTTTTTTCGCCGCGGGTTTCGCCGCAGGCTTGGCGGCGGCCTTGGCTGCCGGTTTAGCTGCCGGCTTGGCCGCTGCGGTTTTCGCCGCGGGCTTGGCAGCCGGTTTCGCCGCAGGCTTGGCCGCTGCCTTCGCCGCCGGCTTGACGCTGACGCCGGTGAGTTTCTCGATCTGTCTGGTCAGCGTATCGACCTTGCCGTGCAGCTCCTTCACCTCGTTGCGGCTCGGCACGCCGAGACGCGAGATTGCGCTGTTCAGGCGCTTGTCGAAAGCTTCCTCGAGCTCGCTCCACTTGCCGAGCGCACGGTCCCGAACCTCGTCGACCTTGCTCTTCGCAGAGCGGGCAGAAGCCTTCGCCGCACCGACCTGCGCGTCCACATCGGACTTCGCTTCTTTTTCAGCCTTCTCGCCGTCTTTCACCAAGGTCTCGAACAGCTTGCTGCCGTCCTTGCTGACCTTCGAGTAGGCCCCCAGACCAGCCAGCCAGATCTGCCGCGAGTATTTCTCGATCTCGCCGATCCAACTGGACTCTTTTTCGCTCTTCTTCTTGCCAGCCATCCTGCTCTCCTTATTGGGTTCTCGCGACACGCTCGAGCACTGCGCTCAGCTCATCCAGCTTAGCAGAGAGTGCTTCGACATCGTTCCGGGAAGGTATGCCTATCCGGTTCAACGTGCTAGCGACACGGCTGTCGAATGCCTGCTCGATCCTGTCGAGCTGGTCTTCGACCTTTCCCTTCACCGAAGAGAGGCCGGTCTTGACACTGTCATTGGCCGAATCGACCTGACTTGTGACCAGCGATTTGCCTTTTTTCTCCAGGGCTTCGCCAGCTTTCACCAATTCCTTGAAGTAGTCGCTGCCTTCGGTGCCCAGGCGGGAATACGCACCCAGGCCGGCAAGCCAGATCTGGCGGGCATAGTGGCGGATCTCGGAGACCAGGGAAGTGGATTCGGAAACGGTCTTTTTCTTCAGGGCAATCTTGGCCATGGGGCACCTCACGCTCGTTGGGTTGAAGAAACCGCAGGCGCCGCCGGAACGCTGGCAGCGTGAGAGCAAGGTATCGGGGAAAATTAGAAACCGCATACTAAGCGGAAGATGGGCGCCGCCAGGACGGCGAACGCCCGGCAGGATCAGGCCAGCGCCTTGTCCAACGCCTTCTCGATCTCGCCCTTGAGCAGGCCGCTCATGGCCGACAGCATCAGGCCGAGCTTGACGTCCACCGCGACCTTGTCCGCCCCCACTGCGATCCTGCCGTCGACGCCGCTGCGCTTGAAGGTCAGCTCGTCGCCCTGCCATTCGCACTGCACGCCGTGCTCCTTCGCCAGACGTTCGGCCAGTTTCTCCGCCTTGGCCCGTGCGGCGTCCAGCCCCAGGCTGTGCGGACGTTCGATGTGGATACGCGACATGGATCGACTCCTGATTGCAGATCGGAAAACTATACGCGGCCAGACAAAACACCGCACCCGCGCCGTCGGACGGCGGCACAGCACTTTCCCCACATCCTGTTAGAATGCCCGGCATTCTTTCCAGGTGAGAACGTCATGAACGATCCCCGCAAAGGCGCCGACGCCGAACCCACCACCCACTTCGGCTACCAGAACGTTCCGGAAAGCCAGAAGGCGAAGAAGGTCGCCGAGGTATTCCACTCGGTGGCAGCCAAGTACGACCTGATGAACGACCTGATGTCCGGTGGCATCCATCGCCTGTGGAAGCGCTTCACCATCGAGCTGTCCGGCGTGCGCAGCGGGAACCGCGTGCTCGACATCGCCGGCGGCACCGGCGACCTGACCCGGCAGTTCTCGCGCCTGGTCGGCCCGACCGGCGAGGTGGTGCTGGCCGACATCAACGCCTCGATGCTCAAGGTCGGCCGCGACAAGCTGCTCGACAAGGGCGTCTCCGGCAACGTCAGCTTCGTCCAGGCGGACGCCGAGAAGCTGCCCTTCCCGGACAACCACTTCGACTGCGTGACCATCGCCTTCGGCCTGCGCAACGTCACCCACAAGGACGAAGCGATCCGCTCCATGCTGCGCGTGCTCAAGCCCGGTGGCCGCCTGCTGGTGCTGGAGTTCTCCAAGCCGAGCAGCAACCTGCTGTCCAAGGCCTACGACGCCTATTCGTTCAGCCTGCTGCCGCTGATGGGCAAGCTGGTCACCAACGACTCCGAGAGCTATCGCTACCTGGCCGAGTCGATCCGCATGCACCCCGACCAGGAAACCCTGAAGGCGATGATGGTGGAAGCCGGCTTCGACCGCGTGACCTACCACAACATGACCGGCGGCATCGTCGCCCTGCACCGCGGTATCAAGCCTTAACCGAGGGCGCGCCGATGAGCTCGCTGCTGATCCAGGCCGTGCTGGCCGCCGCCGAAACCGGCATCAATCGCGTCCTGCGCCTCGACGGGACAGCGCTGCCGCGCCTGCGCAGGCTTTCCACCAAGGTCATCGAGGTCGACTGCCTGAGCCCGCCGCTGCGGGTCTTCATCCTGCCCGCCGGCGACGGCCTGCACTTCGCCGCGCAGCATGAGGCGGAGGTCGACTGCACCTTGCGTGCGCCGGCCGGCAACCTCCTGCACCTGGCCCTGGCGCGCGACAAGACCCGCGTCCTGCACAGCCCGGAAGTCAGCATGGACGGCGACAGCGCGGCCCTGCTGGAACTGGCCGGCATCCTGCAGAGCCTGGAGCTGGACTGGGAGTACGAACTGTCGCGCTGGCTCGGCCCGCTCGCCACCCAGGTGCTCGGCAGCGGCCTGCGCGACGCTTCGCGCTGGAGCGCGCAGAGCCTGCACAGCCTGCGCCTGAACCTGGCCGACTACCTTGCCGAGGAAAGCCGTACGCTGGTCGGCCAGCACGAAGCCGAAGCCCGCTTCGCCGAACTGGACCAGCTGAAGCTGGCCCTCGATCGTCTCGACGCGCGCGTCGGACGCCTCAGCCAAAAGACCAAGCCCGACGCATGAAGCTCCTCGCTGTCCGCCGCCTCCTGCGCATCCAGCGCGTCGTCATCCGCTACCGCCTGGACGACCTGATCCTCGAACTGCCGATGCTGCCCTGGTGGCTGCGCCTGCTCGGTGCCACCCTGCCCTGGCGCTGGCTGCCGCGGCGCAAGCTGGAACTGACCCGCGGCGCGCGCCTGCGCCTGGCGCTGCAGGACCTCGGACCGATCTTCATCAAGTTCGGCCAGATTCTCTCCACCCGCCGCGACCTGCTGCCCGACGACATCGCCAACGAACTGGCCTGGCTGCAGGACAAGGTGCCGCCCTTCCCGCCGGAGCTGGCGGTCAAGCGCATCGAGGAACAACTGGGCGCGAAGATCGAACAGGTCTTCGCCCGCTTCGAACGCGAACCGCTGGCCTCTGCCTCGGTGGCCCAGGTCCACGCCGCGCGGCTGAAGAGCGGCGAGGAAGTGGTGGTGAAGGTGATCCGGCCGAACCTGGAACCGGTGATCCGCTCCGACATCGCCTGGCTGTTCATCCTCGCCCGCCTCGCCGAGCGGGTCTCCAGCGAGGCGCGGCGCCTGCACCCGGTGGAAGTGGTCAGCGACTACGAGAAAACCATCGTCGACGAACTCGACCTGCTCCGCGAGGCAGCCAACGCCTCGCAGCTGCGGCGCAACTTCGAAGGCTCGCCGCTGCTCTACGTGCCACAGGTCTACTGGGACTGGTGCCGGCCCAAGGTGCTGGTGATGGAGCGCATCTACGGCATCCCGGTGACCGACCTGGAAACCCTGCGCGACCAACGCACCGACTTCAAGGCACTGGCCGAGCGCGGCGTGGAGATCTTCTTCACCCAGGTGTTCCGCGACAGCTTTTTCCATGCCGACATGCACCCCGGCAACATCTTCGTCAGCACCCGCGCGCCCTGGAGCCCGCAATACATCGCGGTGGACTGCGGCATCGTCGGCAGCCTGACCGACGAGGACCAGGACTACCTGGCGCGCAACCTGATCGCCTTCTTCAAGCGTGACTACCGCAAGGTCGCCCAACTGCATATCGACTCCGGCTGGGTCCCGGCGGAAACCAAGGTCAACGACTTCGAGGCGGCGATCCGTACCGTCTGCGAACCGATCTTCGAGAAGCCGCTGAAGGACATCTCCTTCGGCCAGGTCCTGCTGCGCCTGTTCCAGACCGCGCGTCGTTTCAACATGGAGATCCAGCCGCAACTGGTGCTGCTGCAGAAGACCCTGCTGAACATCGAAGGCCTCGGCCGCCAGCTCTACCCGGAACTCGACCTGTGGGCCACCGCACAGCCGTTCCTGGAGCGCTGGATGCGCGAACGGGTCAGCCCGAAGCAGTTGCTGCGCAATTTCCAGCAACAGGTCGAGCAGGTGCCGCACCTGTCGCAAATGGCCCGCGACACCCTCGAACGCCTGTCACAACCGCACGCCCACAATGCGCCGCCGCCGGAGTGGAAAGGTTCCCGCCACGACTGGCTCGGGCGCCTGGTGGGCGCGGTGCTGCTGGTCGGCGCCGCCGAGGTCGGCCTGGGTCAGCAGCTGGAAGCCTGGCCGGCGTGGGTGATGCTGGCCGGCGGGGTGTTCCTGATCCTGCGCCGCTAGCGCCGCGCACGGCCACTAGGCCCGCGCCGATAGCCAGTCGCGCTCCCGGCTGGCACACTACTCCCATTTCCGCCGGAAACGCACGCAACGTACCGGCAACGAACGTGGAAAGACCATGAAAGACTGGCTGGATGAGATTCACTGGAACGCCGACGGCCTGGTCCCGGCGATCGCCCAGGATCACGAGACCGGGCGCGTGCTGATGATGGCCTGGATGAACCGCGAGGCGCTGGCCCTGACCGCCAGCGAGAACCGTGCAATCTATTGGTCGCGTTCGCGTGGCAAGCTGTGGCGCAAGGGCGAGGAGTCCGGGCATGTGCAGAAGCTGCACGAACTGCGCCTGGACTGCGACGCCGACGTGGTCATCCTGATGGTCGAGCAGGTCGGCGGGATCGCCTGCCATACCGGCCGGGAAAGCTGTTTCTACCGCGTCTTCGAGAACGGCGCCTGGAAGACCGTCGATCCGGTGCTGAAGGACCCGGACGCCATCTACGAACACGCAGGACACCACCATGAGTGACACCCTGACCCGTCTGGCGGCGGTGCTCGAGGAGCGCAAGAACGCCGCGCCCGACAGCTCCTACGTGGCCAGCCTGTACCACAAGGGCCTGAACAAGATCCTGGAGAAGGTCGGCGAGGAGTCGGTGGAAGCCATCATCGCCGCCAAGGATGCCGCGGCCAGCGGCGACTGCCAGGACCTGATCTACGAAACCGCCGACCTCTGGTTCCACTCGCTGGTGATGCTCTCGGCCCTCGGCCAGCATCCGCAAGCCGTGCTGGACGAACTGGAGCGCCGCTTCGGCCTTTCCGGCCACGCCGAGAAAGCCGCCCGCCAACCATCGGCCTGAACCTACACATTGCGAGGAATACGACATGGGCATTTTTGACTGGAAACACTGGATCGTCATCCTGATCGTCGTGGTACTGGTGTTCGGCACCAAGCGCCTGAAGAACCTCGGTTCCGACGTCGGCGAAGCGATCAAGGGCTTCCGCAAGGCGGTGAACACCGAGGAAGACGACAAGAAGGACCAGCCCGCCGCCCAGCCGGCCCAACCGCTGAACCAGCCGCACACCATCGACGCCCAGGCGCAGAAGGTCGAAGAGCCGGCGCGCAAGGACTGACGGGTAGCCATCGATGTTCGGAATCAGCTTCAGCGAACTGTTGCTGGTCGGGCTGGTCGCCCTGCTGGTGCTCGGCCCCGAGCGCCTGCCGGGCGCCGCACGTACCGCCGGCCTGTGGATCGGCCGCCTGAAGCGCAGTTTCAATACCATCAAGCAGGAAGTGGAACGGGAAATCGGTGCGGACGAGATCCGCCGGCAACTGCACAACGAGCACATCCTCTCGATGGAGCGCGAAGCGCAGAAGCTGCTGGCCCCGCTGACCGGCCAGAATCCCCCGCAGGAAACCCCGCCGCCGGCGGCCGAGAGCCCGGCGCCGAGCGTACCCACGCCGCCGCCGACCAGCACGCCCGCGGACGCCGCGGCACCGCCGGCAGTCGCTACCTCCACTCCCCCTTCGCCACCGTCCGAGACGCCGCGTAATCCATGAGCGCCGATAAACCCGAGCAGCCCGAGCACGACCAGGAAATGCCCCTGGTCTCGCACCTGACCGAACTGCGTACGCGCCTGCTGCGCAGCGTGGCGGCGATCTTCCTGATCTTCGCCGGCCTGTTCTACTTCTCGCAGAAGATCTACACCCTGGTCTCCGAGCCGTTGCGCCGCTTCCTTCCGGAAGGCACCAGCATGATCGCCACCGACGTCGCCTCGCCGTTCCTCGCGCCGTTCAAGCTGACCATGGTGGTGGCTCTGTTCCTCGCCATGCCGGTGATCCTCGCGCAGGTCTGGGGCTTCATCGCGCCCGGCCTGTACAAGCACGAGAAGCGCGTGGCGCTGCCGCTGCTGGTGTCCAGCATCATCCTGTTCTACGCCGGGATGGCCTTCGCCTACTTCCTGGTGTTCCCGATGATCTTCCACTTCTTCGCCAGCGTGACGCCCGAGGGCGTGGCGATGATGACGGACATCAACAGCTACCTGGACTTTGTCCTGACCCTGTTCTTCGCCTTCGGCGTCGCCTTCGAGATCCCGGTGGCCACGGTGCTGCTGATCTGGATCGGGGTGGTCGACGTCGAGTACCTGAAGAAGATCCGCCCGTACGTGATCATCGGCTGCTTCGTGGTCGGCATGGTCCTGACCCCGCCGGACATCTTCTCCCAGACCATGCTCGCGGTGCCGATGTGGCTGCTGTTCGAGATCGGCCTGCTGTTCGGCCGCCTGGTACGCAAGCGCGGCGAGCATCCGGACGACCAACCGGCCAGCGACGGCGACCAGCCTCCGGCCACCCGCCAGTGAACCTGCTGCTCCTCGACGACGCCGACTTCGTGTCGGCGGATCGTGCGGTCCTGCACGATCGCCGCCTCAAGCACCTGCACGAAGTGCACCGCGCCGAGAACGGCGACACCCTGCGGGTCGGCCGCCTCGGCGGCTGGATGGGCGAAGGCCGCCTGCTGAAGCTCGACGCCAGCGAGGCGACCCTGGAGGTGCGCTTCGACCAGCCGCCGCCGGCCAAGTTGCCGATCACCCTGCTGCTGGCCTTGCCGCGACCGAAGATGCTCCGCCGGGTGTTGCAGACCATCGCCGCAATGGGCGTACCGAAGCTGGTGCTGCTGAACAGCTACCGCGTGGAAAAGAGCTTCTGGCAGACCCCGTTCCTCGACCCGGCGGCGATCCGCGAGAACCTGGTCCTCGGCCTGGAGCAGGCCCGCGATACGGTGCTGCCGGAAATCATCGTCGAGAAGCGCTTCAAACCCTTCGTCGAAGACCGCCTGCCGGCCCTGGCCGCCGGCAGCCTCGGCCTGGTCGGCCATCCCGGTCCCTGGCCGGCCTGTCCGCGCGCGGTGGAGAAGCCGGTGACCCTGGCGATCGGCCCGGAAGGCGGCTGGATTCCCTACGAGGTCGACAAGCTGCGCGAAGCCGGACTGCATCCGGTGCAGCTCGGCGAACGTATCCTGCGCGTGGAAACCGCGGTCAGCGCCTTGCTTGCGCGGTTGTTCTGAAAAAACTCCGGTAAAAGACTGAAGGTTTTCCTCGCCCGGCCGACATCCTCTGTCGCGCAGGGCTCCGCATGACAACCATAAGACCTCGCCCGCCGGCCACGTACCGGCCCTCCGCGCCCGCACGCCGGACGCGACGACGCTGAGCCATTACCTGTTCCGCCACGCCATGGGGCTGTCAACCCAGGGTGTCGCACTGCCTGGAGTAATGACGATGTACGATTGGTGGGTTCTCCAACTGGCCAAGCTGAGCGTCAGCCGCAAGCTGATGGTCGGTTTCGGTGTCCTCCTCGCGCTGCTTCTGCTGGTGGTGATCAGCAGCAACCGCACCCTCACGCACCAGACCGCCCTCAGCGAGCAGCTCGCCGAAGTCGCCAGCCTGATGGAACAGGCCCAGCAAGCCGAACAAGGCCGCCTGGCATTCGAAGCCGGCAGCGACCCGCGCCAGGCCGAGCAGGTCCGCCAGACCCTGGCCGGGATGCTCCAGCGCCTGCAGGCGCTGCGCGACAGCGAGCTTGACCCGGCCGCCCTGGCCCACCAGGCCGAAGCCATCGAAGCCTACCGCAAGGCCTTCGACGACCTCACCGCAGCCGATCAGCAACGCAGCGCCGCCCGTGGTGTGCTGGTGGGCACTGCACAGCAGGCGCTGGACAGCTTCGCCCGCCTCGAGGAACTGATGGACGCCAGCCTCGCGCAGCAGGCCGGCGACCCGCAGGCGTTGCAACGCAGCCGTGCGGTGGCCGACCTGCACCAACAGTTGCTCATGGTGCGTTACCAGGTGCGCGGCTACGTCTTCGAGCGCAGCGACAAGGCCGAGCAGGCCGCGTTCGCCGCGTTCGACGCCCTCCGCCAGGCCGGCACGACGCTGCGAGGCCAATTGCCCGGCGAGGCCGATGCGGCGCTGGAACAGGCCATGGGCAGCCTCCAGGGCTATCGTGGCGGCATCGAGCAGTTCCGTGCCGGCGTCGTCCGCACGCGCCAGGCGCAGCAAGCGATGCAAAGCAGCACCCAGGATATGGCCCGGGCCGGCCGGACCCTCACCGAAGCCGGTCGCCAATTGCGCGAGAGCACCGCCAGCCGCGACCGCACCAGCCTCTGGCTGATCGCCGCGCTGGCCCTGGCCTTCGGCTGCGTCGCCGGCTGGGCGATCAACCGGCAGATCGTCCGGCCGCTGGACGAAGCCCTCGCGCAGGCCGAGGCCATCGCCGCCGGCGACCTCGGCAAGCGTCCGCAGAATCCCCTGACCCTCCAGCGCCGCGACGAACTGGGCCAGTTGCAGCGAGTCATGCAGCGCATGGGTGACAGCCTGCGCGAGCTGGTCGGGCGGATCGGCGACGGCGTCAGCCAGTTGGCCAGCTCCGCCGAGGAACTCTCGGCGGTCACCGAGCAGACCCGCGCCGGGGTCAACAGCCAGAAAGTGGAGACCGACCAGGTCGCCACCGCCATGCACGAGATGGCCGCCACCGTGCAGGACGTCGCGCGCAACGCCGAGCTGGCCTCCCAGGCCGCTCGCCAGGCCGATGAAGAGGCGCGCCAGGGCGACGCGGTAGTCGACCAGGCGGTGACCCGCATCGAGCGCCTGGCTAGCGAAATGGACGTTTCCAGCGAAGCCATGGCGCGCCTGAAGAACGACAGCGAGCAGATCGGCAGCGTCCTCGACGTGATCAAGTCGGTGGCCGAGCAAACCAACCTGCTGGCGCTCAACGCAGCCATCGAAGCGGCACGCGCCGGCGACGCCGGACGCGGCTTCGCGGTGGTCGCCGACGAGGTCCGCGGCCTGGCCCAGCGCACCCAGCAGTCCACCGCCGAGATCGAGGGCCTGATCCAGCGTCTCCAGCAGGGCGCCGGCGAAGCCGCCGAACGCCTGGAGAACAGCCGCTCGCTGACCGCCAGCACGGTGGAACTGGCGCGCCGCGCCGGCGCCGCGCTGGACAGCATCACCCGCACCGTCTCCGACATCCAGAACATGAACCTGCAGATCGCCACTGCCGCGGAGCAACAGAGCACGGTGGCCGAGGAGATCAACCGCAGCGTCCTCAGCGTGCGCGACGTCGCCGAACAGTCGGCCGCCGCCAGCGAGCAGACCGCCGCCTCCAGCGGCGAACTGGCGCGCCTGGGCACGCAGTTGCAGGCGCAGGTGGGACGCTTCCGCCTGTAACATCCCGAGAGGATCCTCCTTGCATCGGCAGCCCCTCCCGTCCATCGAAAGCGGACAGGAGGGGCACCTTTGCGTAGGATCAGGCTTTCGCCTTTTGGGAGATGACGCCATGCGCCCGATGACCATCGATATCGACGAACTGGCCTTCGCCCTGGATACCCCGGGAATCGACCACTACCTCGACCTGCACAGCGGCAAGGTGCTGCTGATCTCCGCCGAGGCGCCCGATCCCGAACTGGACGCATTGCTGGAAAACGAGCCGGAACGCCTGCTGCTGATCGACCCGCTGAGCACCACCCAGTCGCTGGGACTGATGCAGGATTTCCTCCGCGAGGTGGAAGAGCCGCACGCCTATGCGACGCTCGCCAACGCGCTGCAGAGCCGCAAGCCGTTCAAGGCCTTCAAGCACTCTCTGATGGAGTACCCGGAACTGTTGCAGGACTGGTACCGCTACCAGAACGAGCGCCTGCGCGAATGGGCGCTGGACTGGCTGGAGGACAACGATATCCAGCCGGCCGCGCGGCAGGGTCCGACGTCGCTCCTGCCGCCGCCGGGCAAGCCGTTCGCCTAGCGCGGTACTAGAGGACCTGGCGGAGGAAGGCCTGGGCCCGCGGGTCCTGCGGATTGTCGAAGAACTGCGCCGGCGGCGCGTCCTCCAGCAGCTTGCCGTGGTCGAAGAACAGCACGCGGTCGGCCACTTCGCGGGCAAAGCCCATCTCGTGGGTCACGCAGACCATGGTCATGCCTTCCACGGCCAGGGTCTTCATGACGTCGAGGACTTCGCCGACCATCTCCGGATCGAGCGCCGAGGTCGGTTCGTCGAACAGCATCACCTTGGGGTCCATGCACAACGCGCGAGCGATCGCCACGCGCTGCTGCTGGCCGCCGGACAGGCGCGAGGGATATTCGTCGGCCTTCTGCCCGATACCGACCTTGGCCAGCAGCGCCCGCGCCTTGGCCTCGCGCTCGGCCTTGCCGCGCTTGCGCACCACGCGCTGGGCCAGGCAGAGGTTCTCGAGCACGGTCATGTGCGGGAACAGGTTGAAATGCTGGAACACCATGCCGACTTCGCGGCGGTAGGCATTGATGTCGGTCCTCGGGTCGGCCAGGTCGACGCCGTCGATGCTCACCGAGCCTTCGTCGAACTCCTCCAGGCCGTTCAGGCAGCGCAGGAAGGTCGACTTGCCGGAACCGGACGGACCGATCACCACCAGTACCTCGCCCCTGGCCACGCGGGTACTCACGTCGTCCACCGCGCGCACTACCTGGCCGCGGGTATCGAAGACCTTCAGCAGGTTGCGTACTTCAATCACTTTGTCCGAGCCTCCGCTCCAGTCGGGATGCCATGTGCGAAAGGGGCAGGTTCAACAGCAGGTACAACGCGGCGACGCAGAACCAGATCTCGAAGGTGGAGAACGAGGTGGTGATCGCCTCGCGGCCGCTCTTGGTCAGTTCGGTGATGGCGATCACCGAAACCAGCGAGGTGTCCTTGACCAGGCTGATGAACTGCCCGGCCAGCGGCGGCAGCACGCGCTTGAAGGCCTGCGGCAGGATCACGTAGCGCATCGACTGGCCGGCGTTCAGGCCCAGGGAACGGGCGGCCTCGTTCTGTCCGCGGGCGATGGACTGCACGCCGGCCCGGATGATCTCGGCCACGTAGGCGCCGGTGAACAGCGCCAGCGCCGCGACCCCGGCAAACTCGCGGGACAGGTTGAGCACGGTGCCGATGAAGAAGTAGAAGATGAAGATCTGCACCAGCAACGGCGTGCCGCGCACCAGCTCGACGTAGATCGTCGACAGGTCGTGCAGGGTCGGGTTCTTCGACAGCCGGCAGAGGCCGGCGACCAGGCCGATCGCCAGGCCGATGGCACCGGACACCAGCGATAGCCAGAGGGTGGTCCACAGGCCCCAGAGCAGTGGGCCGGCGGCCCAGTGGCGGGTCACCCCGACCGCGTCGCCCTCGGCCACGTCGTCGCCTTCGGAGAATTGCAGGCTGTCCTGGGCGACGGTCACGACCTGCTTCTCGCCGCTCTCGCCAAGCAGCGTGACGCGCGCGTCCCTGCCCTGTTCCTCGATAGCCTCGACCCGGCCGATCTCGTTGGCCCGCAACGGCTCCTCGGCCTGGTAGGCGAAGTACTGCGGAACGCGGTTCCAGCGCCATTCATAGGAAATCAGCGAGGTGGAGAACCACAGCGCCCAGGCCAGGACCAGCAGGATCAGCCCGGTCAGCAGGTGCCAGGGCCAGACGGAACGTTTCTTCTTGGTCACGGAAACTCTCTCGAACGATGGAATGCGCAGGTACGACGGCCCCCTTCGCGGGGGCCGTCAGCGGTTCATTCCATTTCCTTCAGCCACTCGGTGTTCTTGAACCACTTGTCGTGGATGCGCTGATAGGTGCCGTCTTCGCGGATCTGATGGAGGAAGTTGTTGATGAAATTGATGCTGTCGTAGTCGCCTTTCTTCAGGCCGAACGCCAGCGGCTCGTAGGTGAACGGCTGGTCGAGGTAGACCAGCTTGCCGGCGCCGAACTTGCTCACCGCCACCACGTTGTAGGGCGAGTCGTAGATGAAGGCGTCGGCCTTGCCGTTGACCACGTCCATCACCGCTTCCGGCTCGTTGTCGAAGCCGTGGTACTTGGCCTTGCTGATCAGCTTGCGGGCAACGATCTCACCGGTGGTGCCGATCTTCGAGGTGATGCTGTACTGCGGATCGTTCAGGTCCTTGTAGGACTTGATCTTGCCTTCCAGTTCCTTGCGCACCAGCAGGGTCTGGCCGACCACGATGAAGGGCTCGGAGAAGTTCAGGCGCAGGTTGCGCTCCTGGGTCAGGGTCATGCCCGAGCCGATCATGTCGAACTTGTCGGTCAGCAGCGCCGGGATGATGCCGTCGTAGCTGGTGGAGACCAGCTCCAGCTTGACGCCCATGGACTTGGCCATGGCCTTGAGCAGGTCGACTTCGAAGCCGATGATCTGGCCACGCTTGTTGGTCATCTCGAACGGCATGTAGGTCGGGTCCATGCCGACCCGCAGGGTGCCGCGCTTGACCGCGTCCTCCACCGCGCCGGCCGCCTGGACCGAAGCCACGCCCACCAGGGCGCAGACGCCCAGAACCAATGAAGCAAGATACTTTTTCATTCCCCAATCCCCAGCAGTCTTAGAAACACAGTCGTCGAACGGATGCTCTCGTCGTGTCGCCGTCCCGGGCGGGCAGCAGGCCATGACCGGCTGCGCAAAAGGCGGCCGATAGTACCTCAGCTGGCGAACGATACGAGACTTTCTGGATTGCCGGCGCAGGGTAACAGCAGCGCCGCACGGGGAAAACAGGCAAGAAACAGACCATGCCCCCGGCGGCGTTCCGCCGGGGGCATGGGATCAGGACTGGGCGGCGGGCAGCAGGCCGGCGTCGCCGGGCACTACCTGGGCCAGCGGTACGCTGGCGGCGTGGGGGTCGTCCGCCTCGGCCTTGCGCCAGCGGCCGAGCCAGTCGTCGCGGTCCTCTTCCCAGACCCGCGTATGCAGGCGCGAAAGTGCTACCGGGTCACTCAACAGGGCCAGGCGCGTGGCGCCGTCGAGCTGTTCCGGGCCCTTCTCGATGGCCTTGCCGATACGCTCGCCGCGCACCGTCTCGATGGCTTGCGCACGGTTGTGGCGAGCCGTGCCCATGGCGCAGGCCAGGGCGTTGAGCAACGGATCGACGGCGGCCTTGAGGAAGCCATCCTTGAGTGCATGCCAGCGGTTCTCGTAGGTGTACTCGTCGGTGGCGCGCAGCTCGCGCGGCGTGTCGTACTCCTCCGGGATCAGGAACAGCTTTTCGTCGCGGGCGCGCAGGCCCAGCTTCACCCGGCTGGAGATCACCGATACCGGGATAGACAGGATCAGCGAACCGACGATCGGCGACAGCCACCACAGGAAGCGCGGGTTGAGCCAGGCCACCAGCAGGGTCCAGGCGATACCCAATAGGGTCTGCATGCCGTGCCGGCGGATCGCCTCGCTCCAGGGCGTGGCGTCGTCGTCGCGCTGCGGCGAGTTCCACTGCACCGACCAGCCGAGGAAGGCGGCCAGCACGAAGCGGGTGTGGAAGAGCATGCGCACCGGCGCCAGCAGCACCGAGAAGAACATCTCCAGGAGCATGCTCAGGGTCACTCGGATCACCCCGCCGAAACCCTTGGCGCCCTTGGCCCAGATCAGCATTACGCTGAGCAGCTTGGGCAGGAACAACAGGGTCAGGGTGGTGGAGAACAACGCGATGGCCTTCTCCGGATGCCACTGCGGCCAGATCGGGAACAACTGCCGCGGTTCCAGGAAGTACTGCGGCTCCATCAGTTGGTGCACCGCCAGCAGCGCGGTGGAGAGCACCAGGAAGAAGAACCACAACGGCGCCGACAGGTAGGACATGACCCCGGTGAGGAACACCGCGCGGTGCACCGGGTGCATGCCCTTGACCAGGAACAGGCGGAAGTTCATCAGGTTGCCGTGGCACCAGCGGCGGTCGCGCTTGAGTTCGTCGAGCAGGTTCGGCGGCAGTTCTTCGTAGCTGCCGTCGAGGTCGTAGGCGATCCACACGCCCCAGCCGGCACGGCGCATCAGCGCAGCCTCGACGAAGTCGTGGGACAGGATCGCGCCGGCGAACGAGCCCTTGCCCGGCAACGGCGCCAGGGCGCAGTGGTCGATGAAGGGCTGCATGCGGATGATCGCGTTGTGGCCCCAGTAGTGCGACTCGCCGAGTTGCCAGAAGTGCAGGCCGGCGGTGAACAGCGGGCCGTAGACGCGGGTGGCGAACTGCTGCATGCGCGCATACAGGGTGTCCATGCCGGACGCCTTCGGCGCGGTCTGGATGATCCCCGCCTCAGGATTGGCCTCCATCAGGCGCACCAGCTTGGCCAGGCAGTCGCCGCTCATCACGCTGTCGGCGTCCATCACCACCATGTAGCGGTAGTCGCCGCCCCAGCGCCGGCAGAAGTCGTCGATGTTGCCGCTCTTGCGCTTCACCCGGCGCCGGCGGCGACGGTAGAAGATCTTGCCGAAGCCCTTGGTCTCGCAGCACAGCTCGAGCCAGGCCTGCTGCTCGGCGACGGCGATATCCGGGTCATTGGTGTCGCTGAGGACGAAGAAGTCGAAGCGCTCCATCTCGCCGGTGGCGGCCATCGACTCGACGGTCGCCCGCAGGCCGGCGAATACCCGCGGCACGTCTTCGTTGCAGATCGGCATGACGATCGCCGTGCGGGCGTCGGCGGCGATCGGCTCGCTGCCGGCGCTGCTGCCGGAGATCCGGTAGCGGTCACGCCCGGTGAGCAGCTCCCAGAAGCCCATCAGCGCGGTCCAGAAGCCGGCCGAGACCCAGCAGAAGAGGATCGCGAAGAGCGCCAGGATGCCGAACTGGATGACATAGGGCAGCACCTGCTGGACGGTATCCAGCAGGCTCTGCTGGGCCAGTTCCTCCAGGTCGACGAAGGCCCAGCCCTGGTAGGGCAGGATGCCTTTCATGTAGTAGGTGGCGACCGAGGTCTGCGCCAGCATCAACAACAGCAGGATGAACCGGCGCAGCGAGCCGACCCGCTGCCAGCGGGCCCGCGGCAGGGCACGCTTGGGCTTGGGCGGGTTGCTGCGTCCGGTCAGCCGACGCCAGCCGCGCACCAGGATGTTGGTGCGCCAGGGCTCGGGAATCACCTTGGTACGGCGGATCGGCGGGGAAATCTTGAGGAAGGTGCGACCCTGGGCGTCGACGCCGAACATCTCGGCGTCGTCCAGCTCAGGGGTGCCCAGCTGCAGGCGGGCGCGTACCGAGGCCAGGGCGGGATCGCCCCCGGCATCGGCAGCGGCGCCTTCCGCTCCCGCCAGGCGAGCGTGCAGCTCGGAGAAGGAAGCGGACTCGCCAAGTCGCTCCCGCTCCTCTTCCGCCAGGGGAAGATGAGCGAGGTAGTCGGCCAGCGGTGCTTTCGTAGTGGATGGGTTATTCATCGGCAGGCAGCTGATAGCTCCAGGTTTCGCTCAGTGGCTTCTGCGCCTCGTCGACCAGCGCCGCGCGCATTTCCACCGGCTTCTTCGGATCCTTGACCTTGATCCGCAGCGTCAGGCGCCAGCCTTTCAGGACCGGGTTGTAACGCAGGCTGTTCTCCACCACCTCGGCGTTGCTGTCGGTGCTGACCTGGGTGGTCACTGGCGCGTCCGGCGCCAGGTCCTTCAGGGCCGGCCCTTCGAAGTCGACGACCAGGGCGGTGCTGCCGTCCTGCTGGCGGATCAGGTTCTTCTGCTTCACGTCGCCGACCGAGCGCATGGTCTGCTTGACCCAGGAGGATTTCGGGTCGTGCAGCTCGTCTTCATCCATGGTCCAGTGCAGGCGGTAGGCGAAGTCCAGCGGCTTTCCGACCTCAGGCTGGGTCTCGGGGTTCCAGAACGCGACGATATTGTCGTTGGTTTCGTCCGGGGTCGGGATTTCCACCAGTTCCACGGTGCCCTTGCCCCAGTCGCCCTTCGGCTCGATCCAGGCGCTCGGACGCAGGTCGTAGCGGTCGTCCAGGTCTTCGTAGCGGGAGAACTCGCGGCCGCGCTGGAGCAGGCCGAAGCCTTTCGGGTTCTCCACGCTGAAGGTGCTCACCGACAGGTGCTTCGGATTGTTCAGCGGACGCCACAGCCACTCGCCGTTGCCGGCATGGATCTGCAGACCGCTGGAGTCATGCAGCTCGGGCCGGAAGTTGTGCTGCTCGGACGGCTGGTTGGAGCCGAACAGGTACATGCTGGTCAGCGGCGCCAGGCCCAGTTTGCTGACCTTGTCGCGGAGGAACACGCGGGCCTGGACATCCATCACCGCATCCTTGCCCGGACGCAGCACGAAGCGGTAGGCGCCGGTGGCCCGCGGCGAGTCGAGCAGGGCGTAGATCACCAGTTGCTTGTCCTGCGCCTTCGGCCGCTCGATCCAGAATTCGCGGAAGCGCGGGAACTCTTCGCCCGAAGGCAGCGCGGTATCGATCGCCAGGCCGCGCGCCGACAGACCGTAGACCTGGCCCTTGCCGACCACGCGGAAGTAGCTCGCGCCAAGGAAGGTGGCGATCTCGTCCTGCTTGTCGGCCTTGTTGATCGGATAGAGCACGCGGAAACCGGCATAGCCGAGATCCTTGGTGGCATTCTCGTCGAACTTCAGGGATCCGAAATCGAATTTGGTGCGATCGTACTTGATCGGCTTGACCGTGGTAGCGGTCACCTCGTTGATCTTCACCGGCGTGTCGAAGTGCATGCCCTGGTGATAGAAGCTCAGCTTGAACGGCGTCTTCAGCTTGCCCCAGTAGGCGCGCTCGTTGATGAAACGGATCTGCTGGTAATCGGCGAATTTCATTTCGCTGAATTCCGATGGCAGGTTGCTGGTCGGCGCGGAATACTTGTCGCCGGCCAGGTCCTTGGCCTTGCTCGCCACGTCGTCGATGCTGAACGCCCATACCGGGGCGGCGACGAATGCCAGCGCGGTCGAGCCGGCAAGCAGCAGGGTGCGCACGCGGGCGCGGAAATCGGTGTTTGAAACGGAACGGAAAATCACGAGGCCCCCTCGTCCGTGAACATGAATTACTGAAGACGCCCTGACCGTTCAGGGGTCTCCGACGGCACCGGAGTGCCGGTCGAACATGGTTTCGCCACATTCGCTGCCAAACCCGATAGATAGCCAGATTTGGCGCGATCTGACAAAAAGAATGCCTGTTTCCAGTCATTCGCGTTACGTGCACCGGGCCTGGAAAACCAGGGGGCATGCCGCTCGTCGGCTAGCGACCCCAGAGGTTCCGACCCTGCCCGGGCGGAATGATTCCCGTCCATTGGGTTGCAGGACGCCCCGCCCGGCATCGGGATGCCAGCCGGCCTGTCCTGTACAGCATGAAATCGGCGTGCGGATGATGCACCGAGGTTGTGACAAAAGGCCATGTATCTGTCACAAAAATTCACCGTTCCGGCCCCGCCATCCCTCCCTGAAGCACCTTGGGGACAATCCCCTCGACGCCGATCAACTCTCCAGCAGGAAGGTCACCGGCCCGTCGTTGACCAGGTGCACCTGCATGTCGGCGCCGAAACGCCCGGTCGCCACCTGCGGATAGGCCTCCCGCGCCAGTTTCACCAGGTGCTCGAACACCGTCTCTCCTTGCGCCGGCGGCGCCGCGCTGGAGAAGCTCGGACGCAGTCCGCTGCGGGTGTTCGCCGCCAGGGTGAATTGCGAGACCAGCAGCAAGCCGCCCTGCACGTCCAGCAAGGACCGGTTCATCTTGCCCTCGTCGTCGCCGAACACCCTGTAGTTGAGCAGCTTGTGCAGCATCTTCGCCGCGCAACGCTCGCCATCCTCGGGCTCGACCCCGACCAGCACCAGCAGGCCGCGATCGATGGAGCCGACGATTTCGCCGCCAACCTCCACCCGCGCCGCGCCGACGCGCTGCAGCAATGCCTTCATTCGGCCTCCGGCGGCAGGTCGAGCAGTCGCCGGCCGATCTCGTTGGTGGCGCGCACCAGCGCATCGACTATCCCCGGCTCGCTGGCGGTATGCCCGGCGTCGCGGATGATCTGCAGTTCGCTGTTCGGCCAGGCCTGGTGCAGGGCCCAGGCATTGTCCAGCGGACAGATGGCGTCGTAGCGGCCATGCACGATCACGCCAGGCAGATGGGCGATGCGGTGCATGTCCTCGAGCAACTGGTTGGGCCTGAGGAAGCCCTGGTTGACGAAGAAGTGGTTCTCGATGCGCGAGATCGACAGCGCCCTGCCCGGCTCGGTGAAGCGGTCCACCACCATGGGGTTGGGGCGCAGCGTGGCGGTGCGGCCCTCCCAGGTCGACCAGGCCTTGGCAGCGTGCATCTGGGCGATCTGGTCGCTACCGGTCAGGCGCTTGTGGAAGGCCGCCAGCAGGTCGCCGCGCTCTTCCGGCGGGATCGGCGCGACATAGTCTTCCCAATAGTCGGGGAACAGGCGGCTGGCGCCTTCCTGGTAGAACCAGTGGATGTCCTGCGGACGGCAGAGGAAGATGCCGCGCAGGATCAGCGCATGGACCCGCTCGGGATGGGTCTGCGCGTAGGCCAGCGACAGGGTCGAGCCCCAGGAACCGCCGAACAGCACCCACTTCTCGATACCCAGGTGCTCGCGCAGGCGCTCCATGTCCGCCACCAGCTCCCAGGTGCTGTTCTTCTCCAGGCTGGCGTGGGGCGTGGAACGGCCGCAACCGCGCTGGTCGAAGGTGACGATACGGTAGAGGTTGGGATCGAAGAAGCGACGCGACAGGGCATCGCAACCGGAGCCGGGGCCGCCGTGGACGAAGACGACCGGCAGTCCGTCCGGCGAACCGCTTTCGTCGGCATACAGCACATGCGGTTCGTCGACGGCCAGCTCGTGGCGAGCGTAGGGTTTAATTTCCGGATACAGAACTAGCATGATGCGCTCCCGAGGCGATGTGTTCGGCCCCCGGCGCAAACGTCGACAGCGGGGCCCGTCCTTTGCTCTGCCGCGCATGATACTTCGGCGCCGGGAAAAAAACCGAGCGGCTTTCATGTCCGCCCCGGTAGACAGGAAACCATCAATCCAAGCAACGGCGCCTGGCGCCGGGAGAGCGAGCATGGCCGAGGCCTTGCGACACCGTATCCGCGCCGCCGGCCTGCTGGTGGTGGAGCAACGCATCCTGCTGGTCCGCCACGAGGTCGGCGGCGACATCTACTGGATTCCGCCCGGCGGCGGCTTCGAGTCGGAATGCGACGAATCGACGAAGGATACCGTCCGGCGCGAGTTTTTCGAGGAGACCGGCCTGCGGGTGGACGTCGGCCCGCTGGTCTACGTGCGCGAATTCGCCGAACCCGCCGCCGGGCGCTTCCACATGGAGCTGTTCTACCGCATCGACGCCTGGCGTGGCGAGCCGACCCTGGCCAACCTGAAGGGCCTGGGCGGCGACGAGTTCGATATCCGCGAGGTCGGCTGGATCGCCCGCGACGAACTGCCTGGCCTGCCGTCCTTCTATCCAGCCGAACTGGCCGACGACGTCTGGTCGCGCCTGGACGCGCCGACGCCGTCGATCCGCCACCTTGGCCTGCAGCGCTAGACGCTCACTGCACCGGATCGCTGGTGGGGTTCTCGAGGATTGCCTTCAGCTCCGCGGTCATGGGGAACTCCAGGTTCAACCCCTTGGGCGGGATCGGCTGCTGGAACCAGCGCTGGTAGATGCCCTGTATCTCGCCCGAGCGATACAGCCCGGCCAGGGTCTCGTTGACCAGGGCAAGGAACTGCGGGTCGTCCTTGCGCACCATGCAGCTGTAGATCTCCCGCGATTGCGGCTCGCCGACCACCACCCAGTCGTGCGGCTGGCGCGCCTTGGCGCGTTCGCCGTAGAGCAGCGCATCGTCCATGTAGAAGGCCACCGCGCGACCCGATTGCAGCATCTGGAAGGCTTCGCCGTGGTCCTTGGCGCTGACCACGTTCATCCCCAGCTTGTGTTCGGCGTTGTAGTTCTTCAGGTAGCGCTCGTTGGTGGTGCCGGCGGTGGTCACCACGTTCTTGCCCTTGAGGTCGTCGAAGTGGGCTATGCCGCTGTCCTTGCGGGTCAGCAACTGGCCCTTGACGTAGATGAAGCCATAGGAGAACGCCACCTGTTTCTGCCGCTCGGCGGTGACCCCGGTGGAGCCGCACTCCAGGTCGACGGTGCCGTTCTGCACCAGCGGGATGCGAGTCTGCGAAGTGACCAGGTTGTACTTCACCTTGAGTTCCGGCTTGCCGAGGGTGCTTTTGAGCCGTTCCACCACCTTGCCGGCCAGTTCCACCGAATAGCCCATGGGCTGGCCGCTGTTATCGCCAAGGTAGGAGAAAGGCACCGAGGCATCGCGATAACCCAGGGTTATCGTGCCGTTGTCGGCAACCTTCTTCAGGGTGCCGCTGAGTTCCTCGGCCTGCGCGGCGCCGATGGCGAGCGACAGGGAGAGGGCGAGGGTGCTGGATACAAGGGTTTTCATCGGAGGTTCTGCCTCTTTTTTCTTATGGCTATGGAAAGTAAGTCAGCCCCTGGCCGCCACCACGGTGATCTCCACCAGCACCGACGGACGCGCCAGCTCCGCCTGGACGGTGGTCCGGCTGGGCGCCTGGCCGGTCGGCAACCACTGGGTCCAGACCTCGTTCAGGGCGGCGAAATCGCGGGCGATGTCCTTCAGGTAGATGGTCGCGCTGAGGATACGCTCCTTGCGCGACCCGGCCTCGGCCAGCAGCGCGTCGATCTTCGCCAGCACCTCGCGGGTCTGGCCATGGATATCCTCGGCCTGGCCCGGCACCTGGCCGGAAAGAAATACCAGGGCGTCGAAGCAGACCGCGGCGGACAGGCGGTCGTTGGTGGCGATACGGGTCGGTTCCATGGGAGTGCTCCAGTCGAGGGGGGATCAGCCAGCCAGCGCGCCGCGCGGCAGCAGGCCAGTGGTATCGATGCTCGGCGGGCGGCGGCCGATCTGCTCGGCCAGCAGGCGCGCGCTGCCGCAGGCCAGGGTGAAGCCGAGCGCGCCGTGGCCGAGGTTGAGCCAGAGGTTGCGGTAGCCGCCGTTGCCCACCAGCGGTACCCCGGTGGGCGTGGCCGGGCGCATGCCGGCCCATTCGACGGCGGCGTCGAAATCGCCGCCCTGCGGGAACGTGTCCCGCGCCTGCTGGCGCAGCAGTGCCAGGCGCGCGGGCTCGAGGCCGGGGTCGAAGCCGACGATGTCGACCATCGCGGCGATCCGCAGCCGCTCGCCGATCCGCGCGTAGACGATCTTGCGGTCGTAATCGGTGATGCTGGTATCCGGCGCGCGGTGCTGCGCGCCGACCGGTAGGGTCAGGCTATAGCCCTTGAGCGGGTATAGCGGCAGGCGCAGGCCCGGCAGCATCAATTCGGCGCTGCGGTAGCCGGCGGCCAGCACCACATGATCGGCCTCGATGAGATCGCCGCCGACCTCGACGCCACGCACCGCCGCGCCGCCCTCGACGATCTTCGTCACCCTGCGGCCATGCAGTTGCCGGCAATGTCCGGAAGCCTGCAGGCGCTCGGCAAGTTGCACGCAGAAGGCATGGCAGTCGGCGACCTCCTCGTCCGGCGTGTGGATGCCGCCGACGAAGGGCGCGGCGGACAGGGCCGGCTCCAGCGCGAGGCACTCGGCGGCGGTCAGGACGAATTGCGCCGAAGGATCGGCCAGACCCTGGCGGGCCCGCGCAAAGCTGGCCGGTTGGCGAAACGCCACCAGCTTGCCGTTGCGCCGCCAGTCGAAGCCATCGAGGCCATCCTCCTCGCGCCAGGCCTGCAGGGTGCGCTGGCTGAGCAATGCCAGGCGCAGCAGGTGCGCGGCATTGCGGCGGTTCAGCGAGCCGCGGCAGGCCGCGAGGAAGCCCAGCAGCCAGCGCCACTGCGCCGGATCAAGGCGCGGCCGCAGGCGCAACGGCGCATCGTTGCGCAGCAGCCAGCCGAGCGCCTGGGCCGGCACGCCGCTGTCGGCCAATGGCGCCACGTAGCGATAGGACAACTGCCCGCCATTGGCGTAGCTGGTTTCCAGCCCGCCCCGCTCGCGCGCTTCCACCAGGGTCACGTCGAACCCTTCGCGAACCAGGGCGTAGGCCGTGGCCAGGCCGACCACGCCGGCGCCGATGATGCAAACCCGCTGAGCCATGACAATCGTTATCCAGGTGTTTTCCAGGGCTTCGACGATAGGCGCGGATGACAGCGGTAGGACAATGAATAAAGATGGCCAGGGTATAAATCCAGGTTATGGGTTCGCGCCGATGAAGCTCCGCCATATCGAAGTGTTCCAGGCGATCCGCCAGGCTGGCTCGGTCAGCGGCGCCGCGCAGTTGCTGCATGTGTCCCAACCGGCGGTGAGCAAGGTCCTGCAGCACGCCGAGCAGCAACTGGGCTTCCCGCTGTTCTTGCGAGTGCGCGGCAAGCTGCTGGCGACTCCGGAAGCGCTGGAACTGGAGCGCGAAGTGGCCAAGCTCAGCGATAGCCTGCAGGCGGTGCGGCGCCTGGCGCAGAACCTGCGGCGCCAGCCGGGCCACAGCCTGCGCATCGGCGCCACCCCGGCCCTGGCGCTGTCGCTGCTACCGCGGGCGATCGGCGAATGGAGCGCGCGCTATCCGCAGAGCGGCTGCGAACTGGCCACCTTGCATTCGCGCGAGCTGGTGCAGGGCCTGCTGATGCGCGAACTGGACCTGGCCCTGAGCCTGAAGCAGCCGGAACACCCCGGCCTGCGCGGCGAAGCCATCGCCAGCGGCGTATTGGTGGCCCTGGCGCCGCGCGAACACTGGCCCGAAGCGGAACGCCGGCAGCCGCTGAGCCTGGCCGGGCTGGCCGGCGAAGCGCTGATCGGGCTGTCCACCGCCGACCCGCTGTTCGCCCGCCTGGAGGATTACCTCAGCGCCGTGGAGCCACCGCCGCAGGTGAAGATCGCCGTGCAGACCTACGCCCTCGCCCGCGCCCTGGTGGAGGCTGGGGCCGGCCTGGCGCTGGTCGATCCCTTCACCGCCCTCGGCGCCGACCCGCACAGCACCGCGATCCGCCCATTGAGCCCGGCCTTCCCGGTCACCCTCTACGCCATCACCCGCGCCGACGAAACCCCGCCGCACACCCTCGCTCCGCTGCTGCGGATGCTCGCCCGCCAGGCCGAGGAGCGTTTGCGGGCCGTGCAGATGTAGCATTTGCCGCCTGGCCTGCCGCTGGAAACCTTGGACGTCGTTCTGGCCCACGCCTCGCGTACTTACCGCTCCGGCTTCCAGTCTGGGTGGTCCGCGTCGTAGCCCTGGGTGGGATGAGGAGGCAGAGGATAGTCCTCTATCAGATTGGGGAAACGTAAGTCGGGGTCAGCTTCAAGCTTTTTGTAGATTGAATAATACGCTTCTCGCAACTTTTCGTCGGGGGCGTACCACATTGCACTTGCAGGGGGAGTCTCACTTCCGAAGACTCGTGATAGGAAAAAAGCCGCACTCTTGCCCCCCTGAGAGACTGACACCTGATAATAAACCAGTGCCTTTGGGAAATTGTGTTCTACTATCTTGTAATACGCCCCCAGCTCATAACTAGCCGGCGCATAACCCTGACTAGCAGCACAGTGAGTATACGCCAACCCCAAATCCTTTTTTTTGGCCACATATATATAAAGCTTACCTAGTTCAGTTAGTGCCGGCGGATTTCCTAGGCTAGCAGCCTTATCAAGGAAAGTAAGTCCGTCAGTTGCAGGGTTTTTAACCCCGGCGCGATTTCCAATCATTGCTCCCATATCATAGAACCCCTGAGGCACATCCAGATCTATCATCTTTTGATAGAGATCCAATGCCTTCTGCGTATCTTTTTCTACTCCTCCGGGCCACCCTGTACGATAAAGATTCGCCAAATTATGCATGGCCTTCCAATGGCCGCGCTCCACTGCCTTACTGTAAAGCTCGACGATACGGCCCCAGGGCCGCAGAGTATCGGGCTTGGCCAAGGCGGCTGCTTCGCGGTACCAAGCATCGGTTTGCGAATCCAACGGCGGCAGATGGTCTTTTTCATTAACGCAGACAAACGATTTGCTGTTGGCCATCACGGGGACGCCTGCAAGACAGAGCACGACCCAAAGTCCAATAGCCATCAGCCGCATCACTGCCCCGATTTCCAGTCGGGCCGATCTGCGTCGTAGCCCTGGGTCGGGTGAGGAGGCAGAGGATGGTCCTTTATCAAGTTGGGAAAACGCAAATCAGGATCAGCGGAAAGTTGGTCGTAAATACCATCATATAGTTTGTGTAGCCTCTCATCGGGGGCGTACCACATTCTGTCAACATCGGGACTAGTCTTATCAAAAACTCCGGACATGAAGAAGGCAGCATCATTATTTCCTTGGCTTGCAGCAAGAAGGTAATAGCCTGCCGCCTTTGGGTAGTTATGTGCCACCAAACGATAGTACATCGCCAGTTCGTAATTGGCAGGAGCATAGCCCTGGCCTGCAGCACAGTTCGTATATTTCAGCCCCAACTCATCCTGACCAGCAACATATATATATAGCCTTCCTAACTCAGTTAATGCTGGTGGATTACCCAAGCTTGCAGCCTTATCGAGAAAAGTAAGTCCATCAGTCGCAGGATTCTTGACGCCAGCGCGACTCCCGATCATTGCCGCCATATCGTAGAAACCTTGAGGAACCTTCAAATCGATCATCTTCTGGTAGAGATCTAGAGCTTTCTGAGTATCCTTCTCCACACCGCCTGGCCAACCGGTACGATAGAGGCTCGCCAAGTTATGCATAGCCTTCCAGTGACCACGCTCAACTGCCTTACTGTATAGATCGACGATACGAGGCCACGGACGCAAGGTATCGGGCTTGGCCAGGGTCGCCGCTTCGCGATACCAAGCATCGGCCTGCGGGTCCAGAGGGGGTAGATGGTCCTTTTCGTTAACGCAGACAAAAGGCTTGCTGTCAGCCATAGCGGGAACTGCTGCGAGACAAAGTACAGCCCATATTCCAATAGCCATTAGCCGAATCACTGACCCGGCTTCCAGTCGGGTCGAGCTGCGTCGTAGCCCTGGACGGGGTGGGGTGGCAAGGGGTTATCTTTTACCAAATTGGGAAAACGAAGATCGGGGTCGGCATCAATTTGCAGATAGAGGGAGTAGTAGAATTTCTCAAGCTTTTCATCCGGCGTATACCACATTGCACTTGAAGGAGGCGTCCTCTTTCCGAAGACGCGCGAGAGAAAAAAGGCGGCACTCCTGCCGCCTTGAGAGACGGAGACTTGATAGTATCTAAGTGCCTTTGGATAATTATGCTCAACCAACTCATAGTAGCTTCCAAGCTCATAGCTCGCCGGAGCATAACCTTGACTGGAAGCACAACTGGTATACGCCAGCCCCAATTCCTTTTCCTTGGCCACATAAATATAGAGTTTACCCAACTCGGTCAGTGCTGGCGGGTTCCCCAAACTAGCGGCTTTATCCAAGAAGGTCAGACCATCGGTAGCAGGGTTCTTAACACCGGCACGATTACCAATCATTGCCCCCATATCATAGAACCCCTGAGGCACATCCAGATCTATCATCTTTTGATAGAGATCCAATGCCTTCTGCGGATCTTTTTCTACTCCTCCGGGCCACCCTGTACGATAAAGATTCGCCAAATTATGCATGGCCTTCCAATGACCGCGCTCCACTGCCTTGCTGTAAAGCTCGACGATACGGCCCCAGGGCCGCAGAGTATCGGGCTTGGCCAAGGCTGCTGCTTCGCGGTACCAAGCATCGGCTTGCGGATCCAACGGCGGCAGATGGTCTTTTTCATTAGCGCAGACAAATGGTTTGCTGTTGGCCATCACGGGGACGCCTGCAAGACAGAGCACGGCCCAAAGTCCAATAGCCATCAGCCGCATCACTGCCCCGGTTTCCAGTCGGGCCGATCTGCATCGTAGCCCTGGGTCGGGTGAGAAGGTAGAGGATGGTCCTTTATCAAGTTGGGAAAACGAAAATCAGGATCAGCGGCAAGTTTATCGTAAATACCATCATATAATTTGCGCAATTTCTCATCGGGTGCGTACCACATTCTATCGACATCAGGACTGGCTTTATCAAAAACACCGGAGATAAATAAAGCCGCACTCTTTCCGCCCTGAGAGACTGACGCCTGATAATAACCCAATGCTTTTGGAAAATTATGCTCTACTATCTTGTAATACGCCCCCAACTCATAACTAGCCGGCGCATAGCCCTGGCTAGCAGCACAGTGAGTATACGCCAACCCCAAATCCTTTTTTTTGGCCACATATATATAGAGCTTACCTAGCTCGGTTAATGCCGGCGGATTTCCTAGGCTAGCAGCCTTATTAAGAAAACTAAGCCCGTCAGTTGCAGGATTCATGACCCCTGCACGATTGCCGATCATTGCTCCCATATCATAGAACCCTTGGGGCACCTCCAGATCGATCATCTTTTGATAGAGATCCAATGCCTTCTGCGTATCTTTTTCTACCCCTCCGGGCCACCCTGTGCGATAAAGATTCGCCAAATTATGCATCGCCTTCCAATGCCCACGCTCAACTGCCTTACTGTATAAGTCCACAATACGTCCCCAAGGACGCAAGGCGTCAGGCTTAGCTAGCGCAACTGCTTCCCGATACCAGGCATCGGCCTGGGGATCGAGAGGTGGCAAATGGTCTTTCTCATTAACGCAGATGAACGGCTTACTGTCGGCCATAGCGGGAACTCCGAAACTCAACAGGAAAATGAATAGACCAATAGAGATTCGCATCGCTCAGTCCACCGTAAGATTTTGACTATAGGGTGTAGTGACATCCCAGAAGCGCAGCAAGTGCGAAGTAAAAGGCTCATCTGCCACCTGGGCCTTCCAGTTATCATCCATCTTCTGATTCCACAATTCGAAGTTTTTTTCGGTCGTTTCGGCCAACCTCCCAACATGCGCCCCCCACAACTCCTCCCGCATCGCCCTCGCCAAATCCGGATTGGGCTGGGCAATCCCCAACTCGCTGTCGCCATGCATGCTGCGGACATTGATATTGGCCGAGCTGAGCAGGGTATAGAGGTCATCCACCAGCAGCAGCTTGGAGTGCACGTAGATGTGCTTGTAGCGCGCCTTCAGCGGCGGTGCCCCGAGGGCGGCCTCGGCTTCGGCGGACAGGCGCCCTGGCGGCGGGCTGCCGGGGGCAGGGTCACTGGTGGCCAGGGTGGCGACGACCACCTTGAGGCCGGGTACTTCGGCGAGTTGATAGGGCTTGTCGTCCTCGCCGGTGTTCTTCGCCAGTCCGGGAATCTCCTGCGCGCCGAGATCGCCGAGGCGTTGCTCGACTTCCGGCGTCACGCCTTTCTGTTCGAGCGCCTCGATCTTGCGCTCCAGCCGTTCGATGTTGTTTTCCTGGCCGCGCCGGACATAGGGATCGGGATGTAGGTTTTCCCTGACCTGCTTCAACTGCTCCCGCTTTTCCCGCAAGTCATGCGCCAGGTCGCGCTGTACCTGCGGCATCAGTTGCTCCTGGCCCAGGCCTTTCATCATGTCGTAGGTGGTCTTCGAGGCGTCGCTGGAGTCGGGGGTGTTGGTCACGACGAACAGGTACAGGTCGCCAGGCACGCCCCGGGCCTTGCGCACCTGCGCAGTCTTCCGCAGGCGCTCGGCGAAGCCGTCATAACGGAAGTACTGGTTTTCCATGTAGACGTAGTCGGTGGCATTGCCCAGGGCCTTGAGATAGTGCTCCAGGATCGAGCGCTCGTCGTCCTGCGGCTGGGTCCGGCAAATCTGCGCGACGCTGTTGCTGGCGGGCGTGGCGATCTTCGGCAGCGGCAAGGCGTCGCGCTCGGCGGTCAGCGATGGCGTCGAGAACCAGCGCTTGTACCACGGCGTCTCGAGGTCCCAGGCCTCGCTGAAGTTGCGGCTGAGGTCGGCCAGCACCGGTCCCTGGACCTGCATGGAGATATCCTGCCAGGGCCCGAACCCGGGATCGCGACCGGCGGCGCGGTCGTCGAACAGGTGGGCGCTGGTGTCCCAGTAGTTGCGGTGCATGTTGTGACCCATGACGAAGCCGATGGCCTGCGGGCTGCCATAGTCGACCAGGACCATCTTCTGGTGATGGCTGGCGAACTGGGTGAGTACCAGCAACTGGCCGATGCCCAGGTCGTCGATGCCATCGGCGCGCAGCAGGTGGATCAGGCTTTGCAGTCGCCCATTGACGAGGCGCACCTGCTCGCCGTTCATCACCGGCCTGGCCGTCTGCTCGAAGTCGCGGGTACGGAACTCGACGTTCTGCAACCCACCGCCGCGTACCGCCTTGAACCAGTCGCGGGTGAATATCTGCCCCCAGGGATCCTGGCGGGTGCCGCCGGAACCGCGCTTGCCGCCGTAGCCCTGGGCCTCGCTGCTGTCGAGAGTGCGCTGGATCTCGGCGTTCTCCGCCTCCAGCTCGGCGATGCGCGCCCGCGCGTGGGCGGCGCCCCGCGGGTCGAAGCTCGGCAGCCTGCCTTCGCGGTGCAGCCGTTCCGAGCGTTCCAGGGCTTCCTGCTGCCGCGCGATGAGGTTGAGGTTATGCTGGCGCCGCTGCTCCAGCCGCAGCACCTCGTTGTCCACTGCGCTGCCGCTGGCGACGCCCGAGCCCGCCCAGGTGCCGCCGGAACCGCCGACGCCGGCCCCGGGGATGGTGTTTTCCTTGAGCCTGGCGAGCTGGTTGCTCCAGACCAGCACCCGCGCCTGCACCCCTTCGCGGCCCTTCGTCTGCAGCAATTCGCCGATTCGCGGTCCGTCGGGGCGTTTGAAACGCATGGCCGGGTCGAAGCCCCAGGTGATGATGTCGATGCTGTGCCGGGCCGCTTCCATCGCCGCATGCACCGCGTCGAAGGCCGCCTGGCCATTGATCAGCGGCTTGATGTGCACACCCGCGCGCGGCGGGTAGAAAGCCTTGTTGGCGAACCAGTCGAGGGTCAGCCGGACGCTGCCGGCCTGTTGCGCGTACAGCTTGAGGGTCTGCGGTTTGTACAGGTCGCTCATGGCGTGGGGTCATCCTTGTCGGCGGCGCCGGGCCGCGAGGCGTCGCGCCGGTAGGCGTCCGGGGCGGAACGCGGCTTGTGCTGGGGCATTTCCGCCCGGTAGTCGCGGAACCCCTGTTGGGCGAGCCGATCGTCAGCCTGCAGTGCGTCCGGCCGGTCGACCATCTCCACTTCGTAGGCGTGGCCATTGGCCATCTCGATACGATAGGTGCGTTCGCCCGGAAGCGGTTCGAAGCTGATTGCGCCGCCTTCGTCGGCGATGCCCTCCTCCTTGAGGGCACCGTTGGCGTAGAGCCGATACGGTTGCCTGGCCGCCGATGCCACGCCGGGCAACGGACTGAGTTCGAAACGTAGGAGTTTCTGCGGCGCTTCGCCGATCTTCTGGGCGATGGCTCCCAACAAGGCGCCTCCCGCCGCCGCGGCGTCGGCCGCGAGCGGTTGCAGCGGCGACAGCGCGCGAACGCCGCTACCGATGCCGGGGCTGCCGCCGCTGTTGATCATCACCTGGGCGCCGTCGAGGGTGACACCGCCCGGGTCGAGCCTGGCGAAGCTGCCACCGCCCTTTAGGGTCAGCTCCATGCCTGCCTCGATCACTACCTTGTCGCCGGCCTTGAAATGGATCTCGTCGCCCGCCTCGACGAACTGGCCGGTGCCGATCCTCAGGTGCAACGCGTCGGCGACGCTGAGGTGGTCGGCCGCCTTCAGTTCGACCTTGCGGTCGGCGTGGACCGTGCGCTGTTCCTCGGCCCTGAACTCGCTGTAGCTATCGCCCTCGACCGTGTCGTGGCGCTCATGGCCGACGCGGATCTTCTGGTCGTGCTCGATGTTCTCGTCCCAGTCGCGCTGGGCGTGGACGAAGATCTGTTCCTGGCCCTTGCGGTCCTCGATGCGCAGTTCGTTGAAACCGCCGCCGCCGGGGTAGCTGTCGGTCTTGAAAACGCTGCGGGTCTTGTTCTGCGGCAGCTCGTAGGGCACCCGGTTTTCGCTGTGGTAGAGGCAGCCGGTGACCAGCGGCTGATCCGGATCGCCCTCCAGGAAACCCACCAGGACTTCCATGCCCACCCGCGGGATGGCGACGCCGCCATAGCGTTTGCCCGCCCAGTTGGAGGCGACGCGCAACCAGCAACTGGTGTTGTCGTCGGCCTGGCCGAGGCGATCCCAGAAGAACTGCACCTTGACCCGGCCGTATTGGTCGCAGTGAATGGTCTCGCCAGCGGGGCCGGTCACGACCGCTGTCTGGCAGCCCAGCACGTGTGGCTTGGGATGCTCCAGCGGGGGGCGGAAATGCGCGCTCCAGGGAGTGGCGACGAAACGGTTGCGATAGCCCTGGCGGAAATCGCCCCGGCCCTGCGCGACGTCGCTGTCGATCGACTCTTCCAGTACCTGCGGCTGCCGCCCTTCGTGGAGAACCTCAGTAAGCAGCCAGAGATCGTTCCATTCGCCGCGGGGATGCGCGGACAGCGTCAGGAAGTGTCCGCTGAGCAGCGCCGGTTCGTCGCTTTCGCCCCTGGCCTTTAGGTAGTCGGCGCGATGCCGTTCCAGCGCGCGCCGGCTCAGGTGCTTGCCGCGCTCGCGGTGGGTGAAGCGGCCGGGATAGTCGTAGTCCTCCAGGTCCGGTTGCTGCGCCCCGGGCTGCGGGCCATGGGCGGCCTGCATCTGCAACGCGGGTTGCTCGAAGTCGTAGTCGCGCCGGGTAACCCGGCTGGCACGGGTGTCGAAGCGCACGCCGAAGCGCTTGACCACCGGCTGGTCGGCGACCAGCCCGGCGTCCTGCACGTAGGCGACGGGGCGTTGCAGCCGCGGAAAGGAGGTCTGGTCGTCGCCGAAGACCAGCATATGGCCCTGGGCAGAAAACTCATGGTGGTAATGGATGCCTTCCTCCTCGCAGAGCCTGCTGAGGAACGCCAGGTCGGTTTCGTCGTACTGCGTGCAGTATTCGCGGGCCGGGTACGGCGTCGGGCCCAGCTGGAAGCGGTAGGCGTCGGCGAGAATGCCGTGGCCCTCCAGCACCCGACCGATGATTTCCGGCACGCTGAGGCGCTGGAAGATGCGTTGGTCGCTGCACAGCCCCAGGTAGGCCAGGCGCGGCTCCAGGGTCGCGCGATAGCCGGTCAGGCGCTTGCCGGAGTCCCCCTGGGCGATGCTGGTGAGCTGTCCGTGGACCCCCTCCCCGCTCGGCGAAAGGATCAGGAAGGCCGGCTGGTGCAGCAGCGCGTCGAGGTCCAGGTCGGATCGCTCGCTGACTAGCTCAAGGTCGAAGCGAAAGGGCTGGCTGATGGCTTCGCGACCGCGGAAGGCGAGTACCTGGAAGTCGTGCCGGAGGTTTTCGATGCGAAGGCTGAAGTGCGTCTGGTTGGCGGGGGCGAACATTCACTGTCCTCTTGGAAACGCAGCCGTGCGTTCCTGGCGTATTCGGTTCCGGGCGCGACGCGCCTGCGCCCGCGCGATGGAAATGCTGGCCGAGAGGATAGAGGAGAACAGTTGTGCAACTCTTTGCGCACTCGGCCTCCCGGCCGCATCAACGCTGACCTCAATAAATTTGTAACAGAAAATTTCCAGAATGCCGACACGGACACCCCACCCCATCCGCGGCATTCACGTCCGCCAGGACGGGCCAGGCGTCCGCCGCCTCCGAGCACCTCAGGCGTAGCGCTCGCGACCCCAGGCGAGGAGGCTTTCCAGCAGTTCGCGGATGACTGCGCGGGTCGCTTCGGCGAGGTCCGCGCGGTAAGCGAACGGGGCCTGCTCGTCCATGTAGGTGCACTGCGCCAGCTCCAGCTGGACGGCATGGACGTGCTGCTCCGGCTGGCCGTAGTGGCGGGTGATGTGGCCGCCCTTGAAGCGCCCGTTGAGCACATGGCTGTAGCCTTCGGCGGCAGCGCAGACCGCCTCCAGGCGGGCCGCCAGCGCTGGATCGCAACTGGCGCCGGCGTTGGTGCCGAGATTGAAGTCGGGCAGTCGGCCGTCGAACAGGTGCGGCACGTGGGAACGGATCGAGTGGGCGTCCCAGAGCAACGCGTAGCCGAACTCGGCCTTCAGCCGCGCCAGTTCCTCGGCGATGGTCCGGTGGTAGGGCGTCCACACTTCGGCCAGGTAGCGCATGCGTTCCTCGGCGGACGGCGCCATGCCTTCGCGGTAGAGCGGCCGGCCGTCGAACAGGGTGTCCGGATACAGGCCGGTAGTGGCGGTGCTGTACAGCGGCTTGTCGTCGGAAGGGCGGTTGAGATCGACTACATAGCGCGAATAGTGGGCAGCCAGGGTGCTGGCGCCCAGTTCCTCGGCGAAATCGTAGAGCCGGGGAATGTGCCAGTCGGTATCGGTCAGCGCCCGCGCCTCCTCCACCAGGCCGGCGTCCACCGCCGGGGTCAGGCGCGTGCCGGGGTGCGGCATGCTGATCAGTAGCGGCACGCGGCCGCGCTTGAAACTCAGGACTTCATCCACGGTATACCTCCTCGGCGTGGCGAATGACGCGTTTCGGCAGATCGCCGCCCAGCCAGTAGGCCAGCTCCGCCGGACGCTCGATGTCCCAGGCGACGAAGTCGGCCAGCTTGCCAACCTCCAGGCTGCCGTGGCGGGCTTCCAGCCCCAGCGCCCGGGCGGCGTGCAGGGTGACGCCGGCCAGCGCCTCCTCCGGGGTCAGGCGGAACAGGGTACAGGCCATGTTCAGCATCAGGCGCAACGACAGCGCTGGCGAGGTGCCGGGATTGAGATCGCTGGCAATGGCCATGGCCACGCCGTGCCGGCGCAGGGCATCGATCGGCGGCAGCTGGGTCTCGCGCAACAGGTAGAAGGCGCCCGGCAGCAGCACCGCGACGGTGCCCGCCTCGCCCATGGACCGGGCGTCGTCCTCGGTCATGTACTCCAGATGGTCGGCCGACAAAGCCCGGTAGCGCGCCGCCAGGCTGGAACCGTGCAGCGAGGATAGCTGCTCGGCGTGCAGCTTCACCGGCAGGCCCAGCTCGCGGGCGGCGATGAATACCCGCTCGACCTGCGCCGGGGAAAACGCCAGGTGCTCGCAGAAGGCGTCCACCGCGTCCACCAGTCCCTCCCCGGCCAGCGCGGGGAGCATCGTCGAGCAGATATGCTCGATGTAGTCGTCGGCGCGCCCGGCGTATTCCGGCGGTAGCGCATGGGCGGCCAGGCAGGTGCTGCGCACGGTCGCCGGCAGGCGTTCGCCGAGGCGGCGGATGACTCGTAGCATCTTGCGTTCGCTGGCCAGGTCGAGGCCGTAGCCGGACTTGATCTCCAGCGCCGTCACGCCGTCGCGCAGCAAGGGGTCCAGGCGCTTGCGCGCGCTGGCCAGCAATTCTTCCTCGCTGGCCTCGCGGGTGGCGCGTACGGTGCTGGCGATACCGCCGCCGGCGGCGGCGATCTCGGCGTAGCTGACACCCTCCAGGCGCTGCTCGAATTCGCCGCTGCGGTTGCCGCCGAACACCGCGTGGGTGTGGCAGTCGATCAACCCCGGGGTCAGCCAGGCGCCATCGAGGTCGATGCGTTCGGCGTAGTCGTCGGGCGGCAGTTCGGCGCGCGGGCCGATCCAGTGGATCAGCGGACCGTCGGTGACCAGGGCGGCGTCCTCGACGATCGAGTACTTGCCGCCCTTGAGGGTGGCGGCATGGCAATGCTGCCAGAGTCGTTTCATTGCAGGTCTCCTATGCTCGCGGCCAGCCGGGCGAGACTCTTCCGCTCGCCGAGGATGGCCGCCGCGCTGGCGATGTCAGGAGCCAGCCAGCGGTCGGTGTCGTACGCGGGCACGCGCTCGCGCAGGATGCCCCAGGCCGCCGCGGTGCCCTGGCCGAAGCGTTGCGGGGCGAGGAATTCGAAGGCCTGGGCGGCCAGCAGGTACTCGATGGCGAGGATCCGCCGGAGGTTCTCCAGGGCCCTGCCAAGCTTGAGCGCGGCACTGGTGCCGAGGCTCAGGTGGTCCTCCTGGAGCGCCGAGGTGACGAAGTTGTCGACCACCGCCGGCTGCGCCAGCTGGCGATTCTCGCCGGCCAGGGAGGCGGCGACGTACTGGGTGATCATCATCCCCGAGTTGACTCCCGGCTTGCCCACCAGGAACGCCGGCAGGCCGCTGACCAGCGGGTTGACCAGGCGATCCAGGCGCCGCTCGGCGACCCCGCCCAGCTCGGCCACGGCGATCGCCAGCAGGTCGGCGGCCATCGCCACCGATTCGCCGTGGGGATTGGCCTGGGATACCACCCGGTAGGCCTCCGGCGTACCCAGCAGCAGCGGGTTGTCGGTGGCCGAGTTGAGTTCGGTCTCTATCTGCCGCGCCGCGTGGGCCAACTGGTCACGGCAGGCGCCATGGATCTGCGGTATCGAGCGGATGCTCAGGGCATCCTGGGTGCGGATGCCGCGGGCGTTCTCCAGCACCTGGCTGCCAGCCAGCAAGGCCCGCAGATTGGCGGCGACCCGCTGCATCCCGGGATGCGGCTTGAGCGCAACGATCTCGGCGTCGAACGCCGCCAGTTGGCCGCGCAGGGCCTCGAAGCTCATCGCCCCGATCACGTCGGCCCACTGCGCCAGGCGCTGCGCGTCGTCCAGGGCCAGGCAGGCGAGGCCGGTCATGCACGGCGTGCCGTTGACCAGGCAGAGCCCGTCCTTGGCTCCCAGGCGCACCGTCGCCAGGCCTTCCGCCGCCAACGCGGCGGCGGCCGGCACGACGCTGCCGCGGTAGCTGACCTCGCCGATGCCGAGCAGGGCGATGCCGACGTGCGCCATGTGGGTCAGGTAGCCCACCGAGCCCTGGGCCGGCACCTGCGGGGTAATCCCGTGGTTGAGCAGCGCCAGCAGCCCTTCCACCAGCGAACGGTCGAGCCCGGACTTACCCTGGCTGTAGTTGGCGACGGCGGCACAGATGATCGCCCGGGTCTGTTCGTCGCGCAGCGGCTCGCCGACCCCGCAGGCATGGCTGAGCAAGGTGTTGCGCGACAGCTCGGCGAGCTGCTCGCCTTCCAGCAGGACGTCGCACAGCGCGCCGAGGCCGGTACTGATGCCGTAGGCACGCTCGCCATTGGCGACGATACGGCAGACGATGGCGCGGGCGTTGTCGATCCGTGCCCAGGCCGCCGCCGACAGTTCCAGGCGCGCACCGTGCCGGGCCACCGCGACCAGTTCCTGCCAACGCAGCGGACCGTCGCCGAACACGACGCTCGGTAGGTCGCTCATAGGTTCGCCACCCGCCGCTGGACGAAGCGGTCGACGTAGTCGTCGGCCGGCTGGTGGAGGATTTCCCGTGGTGTGCCGACCTGGATCAGTTGGCCGTCCTTGAGGATCGCGATGCGGTTGCCGATGCGTACCGCCTCGTCGAGGTCGTGGGTGATGAAGACGATGGTCTTGTGCAGGGTTTTCTGCAGTTCCAGCAACTGGTCCTGCATGTCCGCGCGGATCAACGGGTCGAGGGCGCTGAAGGCCTCGTCCATGAGAATGATCTCGGTGTCGGCGGCCAGCGCGCGGGCCAGGCCGACGCGCTGGCGCATGCCGCCGGAAAGCTGGTGCGGATAGGACTTCTCGTAGCCCTTCAGGCCCACCGTGGCGATCCAGTGCAGGGCCCGCTCGTGACACTGCGCCCGGCTTTCGCCGCGAACCTTCAGGCCGTAGGCGACATTGTCGAGCACGCTCTTGTGCGGCAGCAGGCCGAAACTCTGGAACACCATGCTGATCTTGCGCCGGCGGAATTGCCGGAGGGCTTCCATGTCGTAGCGCAGGATGTCCTCGCCATCCACCAGTATCTCGCCGCTGGTGGGGTCGATCAGGCGGTTGAAATGGCGCACCAGGGTCGACTTGCCGGAACCCGACAGGCCCATGATCACGAAGATCTCGCCAGCACCGATGGTCAGCGACAGGTCGTTGACGCCGACCACGCAGCCGGTCTGCGCCAGCACTTCGGCCTTGCTGCGTCCCTGGCGGATCAGCGCCAGCGCGGCATCGGCGCGCGGGCCGAAGATCTTGAACACGTTCTTCACTTCGATCTTGTTCATCTGCGCACCGCTCATTTGCTCGTCTCGTGCCGGGAACGGCCGTAGGCCTGGGTGATGCGGTCGATCACCACCGCGAGGATGACGATCGCCAGGCCGGCTTCCAGGCCCTTGCCCACGTTCAGCGTCTGGATGCCCACCAGTACGTCTTCGCCGAGGCCGCGGGCGCCGATCATCGAAGCGATCACCACCATCGACAGGGCCATCATGGTGGTCTGGTTGATCCCCGCCATGATGCTCGGCAGGGCCAGCGGCAACTGCACTCCGAACAGCTGCTGCCAGCGGTTGGCGCCGAAGGCGTTGACCGCCTCCATCACCTCGCTGTCGACCTGGCGGATGCCCAGGTCGGTGAGGCGGATCAGCGGCGGCGCGGCATAGATCACGGTGGCGAAGATCGCCGGCACCTTGCCCAGGCCGAACAGCATCAGCACCGGGATCAGGTACACGAAGCTGGGCATGGTCTGCATGATGTCCAGCAGCGGCATCAGCACCGCGCGCAGGCGGTTGCTGCGCGCGGCGAGGATGCCCAGGGGGATGCCGATCAGCACCGAGATGAAGGTCGCCACCAGCATCAGCGCGAGGGTCTGCATCAGCTTGTCCCAGAGGCCGACGGCGCCGACCAGGAACAGCAGGCCGGTGATCACCAGGGTCGGCAGCAGGCGCCGGGTGGCGTGCCAGGCGATCGCCGCGACGATCGCCAGCAACAGCCACCAGGGCGTGGCGCGGAGTAGCCCTTCGAGGTTGACGATGGCCCACAGCAGGGTGTCGGAGATCTTGCGGAACAGGTCGCCGTAGTTGGTCACCAGGGCGTCGACCCAAGCGTTGACCCAGTCGGCGATGGAAAATGTCAGGCGTTCGGGAAACATGGTCTGCTCTCGTCGGTCGTGGGTTCAGAGTGCCGCTTCGATCTTCTTCGCCGCGTCCTCGTCGACCCAGGCGTGCCAGACCTCGGGGTGCTCCTTGAGGAACTCGCGCGCCAGGCGCGCTGCATCGATCCTGTCCTTGGCCATCCGCGCCAGGTCGCTGTTCAGCAGCTCCGCCGGCAGGTTGACCTTCTCCAGCACCGCCACCAGCTCCGGCGCCTGGTCGTGGAAGGTCCGCGACAGGCCGACCTGGATCCTGATGCGCTTGTCGACGCCGGGCCTTTCCTCCAGGCGCACCAGGTCGGCGCGGCCCATCAGCGGCGTCGGCGACCAGTAGTAGAACAGGATAGGCTCGCCGCGCCGATAGCTCGACAGCACCGCCGCGTCCAGTGCCGGGCCGGTGCCCGGACGGAAATTGGTGAACGTCTCCTCCAGGCCGTAGCTTTTCAGCATCTCGCTGTTCTCCAGCTCGCAGGTCCAGCCGGCCGGGCAATTGTAGAAGCGCCCCTTGCCCGGTTCTTCCGGGTCGCGGAAGACCTCGGCGTACTGCGCCAGGTCGGCGATAGAGCGCAGCTTCGGCGCCTTCGCCTCGAGCTTGCGCTGCGGGTCGCCCTCGATCACGTAGCGCGGCACGTACCAGCCCTCCACCGCGCCGACGATGGGTTCGCCGACGCCGACCACCTTGCCGGCCGCGGCGGCCTTGTTCCAGGCGTCGCTGCGGCCGATCCACTCCTCGGCGAAGACCTGGATGTCATTGGTGCTCAGCGCCTGCTCCATGGTGATCGAGTTGCCCGGCAGGCTGTCGGTGGTACAGCCGTAGCCCTTGGCCAGGACGAACTGCATCAGTTCGGTGAGCAGCGTCCCGCTCTCCCAGTTCAGCCCGGCGAATTTCACCGCCTTGCCGGACTCGCACCAACCTTCCGCCTGGGCGCCCGCCGCGGCGGCGAGCAGGCCGAGGGCACAGAGAACACTCAACATCGACTTCTTGTATCGCATGGTTCGACGCTCCAGATGCACGATTGGGAAAGGCAGTTGGAAAACCTGCGGGCCGCGCCCGGGGGAACGGCCTCGATCATTGTTATTGGCCGGCGGCTCAGGCCGCCGTCGGTTCCGTCACAGCCCTCCCTGGGCCTGAAGCACGCCATGCGCGGCATCGCCCTTCGGCCTGACCCAGCGCCGGTAGGCGATCACCAGCACGGCGATCCAGATAGCCCCGACCCACAGGGCCGGGCGGGTGTCCGGGAAATAGCCGAGCACCACGAAGATGAACAGCATGAAGACGATCGCCGCCGCCGGCGCGAATGGCCACAGCGGCACCGGGAACTTCAGCGCGGCGACCTGGCGCGGCCCCATGCGCCGGCGCATGCCGACCTGGGCCAGGAGGATCATCAGCCAGACCCACACGGTGGCGAAGGTGGCGATGGAAGCGATCAGCAGGAATACGCTCTGCGGGATCAGGTAGTTCAGCGCCACGCCGAGCAGCAGGGCCACCGCCATCAGCAACACGGTCATCCACGGCACGCCGTGCCGCGACACCCGCGAGAAGCCGACCGGCGCCTGGCCCTGGCGGGCCATGCCGTAGAGCATGCGACCGGCGCCGAAGATGTCGCTGTTGATCGCAGAGATCGCCGCGGTGATCACCACGACATTGAGGATCGCCGCGGCCGACTCGATCCCCAGGCCGTCGATGATCTGCACGAAGGGACTGCCGTTGCTGCCGATCTGCTGCCAGGGGAAGATCGCCATCAGCACGAACAGGGTCAGCACGTAGAACAGCAGGATGCGCAGCGGCACCGCATTGATCGCCCGCGGGATCACCCGCTGCGGGTCCTGCGCCTCGCCGGCGGTGATGCCGATGATCTCGATGCCGCCGAAGGCGAACACCACCACCGACAGCGACGCGACCAGCCCGGCCCAACCGTTGGGCAGGAAGCCGCCGTGCTGCCACAGGTTGTGCACGCCGGTGGCGGACGTCGCCGCGCCATCCAGGCTGAAGCCGAAGAACATGATGCCGAGCCCGGCGAGGATCATCGCGACGATGGCGCCGACCTTGACCAGCGACAGCCAGAACTCCAGCTCGCCGAAGACCTTGACATGGCAGAGGTTCAGCCCGCCGATGAACAGCACGATGGACAGTACCCAGATCCAGCGCGGCACGTCGGGAAACCAGAACCCCATGTAGATGCCGAACGCGGTGACATCGGCGAGGCAGACGATGATCATCTCGAAAGCGTAGGTCCAGCCGGTGACGAACCCGGCCAGGGGGCCGAGATAGCTGCTGGCGTAATGGCCGAACGAGCCGGACACCGGCTCGTGCACCGCCATCTCGCCGAGCGCGCGCATCACCATGTACACCGCCGCGCCGGCGACCAGGTAGGCCAGCAGCACCGCCGGCCCGGCCATCTGGATGGCCGATGCGGAACCGTAGAACAGGCCGGTGCCGATCGCCGACCCCAGTGCCATGAAACGAATATGACGGGCGTTCAGCCCGCGCCGAAGCCCCGTGTCGTGCGTCATCCCTCGGCTCTCCTGTTGTTGTTCTTGCTGGAGCGCCCCGGCCGAGCGGCCGGGGGCGGGTATCAAAGGCTCGGCAACAGCCGGGCCGGCAGCAGCGCGTTCAGGCAACCGCTGGCGAGCAACTGGCTGGCGGCCTCGATGTCAGGGGCGAAGAAGCGATCCTCCTGGTAGTACGGCACCTTGTCGCGCAGCAGGCGGCGAGCCTGCTCCAGCTTCGGCGAACTCTTCAGGCCCTCGCGGAAGTCCAGGCCCTGGCAGGCGCCCAGCCATTCCACGGCGAGAATCCCGCGGACGTTCTCGGCCATCGCCCAGAGCCGTTTGCCGGCGTTCGGCGCCATCGACACGTGGTCTTCCTGGTTGGCCGAGGTCGGCAGGCTGTCGACGCTGGCCGGATGGGCCAGGGCCTTGTTGTCGCTGGCCAGCGCGGCGGCGGTGACCTGGGCGATCATGAAGCCGGAGTTGACCCCGCCGTTGGCCACCAGGAACGGCGGCAACTGCGACATGTGCATGTCCATCATCAGCGAGATGCGCCGTTCCGACAGCGAACCGATCTCGGCCAGCGCCAGGGCCAGGTTGTCGGCGGCCATCGCCACCGGTTCGGCGTGGAAGTTGCCGCCGGAGATCACGTCGCCCTCGGCGGCGAATACCAGCGGGTTGTCGGAAACCGCGTTGGCTTCGATCTCCAGCACCTCGGCGGCCTGGCGCATCTGGGTCAGGCAGGCGCCCATCACCTGCGGCTGGCAACGCAGCGAATAGGGGTCCTGGACCTTGTCGCACTTCTCATGGGAACGCGCCACCTCGCTGCTGGCGGTGAGCAGGTCGCGATAGGCCGCGGCCACGTCGATCTGCCCACGCTGGCCGCGCGCGGCGTGGATGCGCGCATCGAACGGCGCCCGCGAACCGAGCATGGCCTCGACGCTGAGCCCGCCGCAGACGGTGGCGGCGGCGAACAGGTCCTCGGCCTCGAACAACCCGCGCAGCGCGTAGGCGGTCGATACCTGGGTGCCATTGAGCAGGGCCAGGCCTTCCTTCGCCGCCAGGGTCAGCGGCTCCAGCCCGGCCACCGCCAGCGCTTCGGCGGCCGGCAGCCACTCACCGCGATGGCGCGCCCGGCTTTCGCCGATCAGCACCAGCGACATGTGCGCCAGCGGCGCCAGGTCGCCGGAGGCGCCCACCGAGCCTTTCAGCGGGATGTGCGGATAGACCTCGGCGTTGATCAGCGCGATCAGCGCGTCGATCACCTTGCGGCGGATGCCGGAGAACCCGCGAGCCAGGCTGTTCACCTTGAGCAGCATGACCAGCCGCACCATAGCGTCGTCCAGCGCCTCGCCGACGCCGGCGGCATGGGACAGGACGATGGAACGCTGGAGCTTCTCCAGGTCGGCCGGGGAGATCCGCGTCGAGGCCAGCAGGCCGAAGCCGGTGTTGATGCCGTAGGCGGTGCGGCCCTCGGCGATGATGTTCTCGACACAGGCGACGCTGGCGGCGATCGGCGCGTCGGCGCTGGGATCCAGGCTCAGGCGCACGGGGGCCAGGTAGGCTTGGCGCAGGTCGGCCAGGGTCAGCTGGCCGGGTTTCAGATACAGGCTCATCGAAGGCTCCTTGTTCGGTTCGGCGGGCTCGGCAGCGCCGTCCGCCGGCGGCGTTTCATGGGATTGAAGGCGGCCGCGCCGCCCTGGAAATTCGTCTCAGGCCCCGTGCGCGGGACGTTCGAAGGCGCCGGGATCGGCCGGCAGGATCATTCGCGCCGGGGCCTGGCGCGTGGCCTTGCGCCGCGCCACCAGGTAGTAGAGGACCGCCGGCACCAGCAAGCCGATGATCCAGGAGATATCCACGCCGCCAAGGTGCTCGACCATCGGTCCGGTGTACAGCGTGGTCGCCAGGAACGGCATCTGCACCAGCACGCCGAGGGTATAGACGGCGATTCCCGGCAGGTTCCAGCGACCGTAGCGGCCGTCGGGGTCGGCCAGCGCGGGCACGTCATAGCGCTCGCGGGTGATGAAGTAGTAGTCGACCAGGTTCACCGCGCTCCACGGGGTGAAGAAGGTCAGCAGGAACAGGATGAAGGACTTGAACGCAGCGAGGAACGAGTGCTGGCCGAGCAGCGCGATGAGCGTCGAGGCGCCGACGATCGCGAGGACGAAGAACAGGCGTTGCACGCGGGTGATCTCCAGTTGACCGCGTACGCTGCTGATGATGGTCGCGATGCACATGAAGCTTCCGTAGGAGTTCAGCGTGGAAATGGTCACCTTGCCGAAGGCGATGCTGAAGTAGAGCAGCGCGGCGACGGTCCCGCTGCTGCCCAGGCCGACGATGTAGGCCACCTCGCGGCCGGCGAACTGACCGTTGGCCAGGGCTGCGGAGAACACCCCGAGGACCATCGAGGCCTGGGCGCCGAGCACCGAGCCGAGGCCGACGGCGAGGAAGGTCTTCCACGACGAGGTGGACGCCGGCAGGTAGCGTGAATAGTCGGCCACGTAGGGGCCGAAGGCGATCTGCCAGGACGCCGCCAGGGACACCGCGAGGAGGAACGAGGCCCAGCTGAAATGGCGGATGGCGAGCAGGTCGCCGATGTCGCTGAGCAGCATCAGGCGGCTGAACAGGTAGACGAAGGCGATGATGCCGAGGACGCTGGCGATCCGCCCGATGATGTGGATGACGCGATAGCCGAGCACCGTCACCAGGACGATGAGGGCGGCGAAGATGAAGATCCCGGCGCTGTCGCTGAGCCCGGTGAGCTGGCCGATGGCCTGGCCGGAAAGCACCGTGCCGGTGGCGGTGAAGCCCAGGTACATCAGGCACACCAGGGCGATCGGGATGCAGGCGCCGTAGACGCCGAACTGCACCCGGCTGGAAATCATCTGCGGCAGCCCCAGGCGCGGCCCCTGCGCGGCGTGCAGGGCCATCACCGCGCCGCCGAGGAGCTGGCCGATGAGCAGGCCGACCAGCGACCAGAACACGTCGCCGCCGAGGACCACGGCGAGGGCGCCGGTGACGATGGCGGTGATTTGTAGGTTAGCCCCCAGCCAGAGGGTGAACTGGCTGTAGAGGCGGCCGTGGCGCTCGTTCGCCGGGATGTAGTCGATCGAGCGCCGTTCGATCAGTGGCTTGCTGTCGCTGCCCTGGGTCATGCTGCTGTACTCCGCTGCGGCTCGCGCGCCGCCATTCTTGTTGTGGCCTGGTCGGGACAGTGGGCGGCCGCCCCCACGCCCCGCCGGCGTGGAGGCGGTTTCCGAGGTCAGCGCTGGGCGGTGATCATCGGCAGGTTCAGGCCCTGCTCCTTCGCGCAATCGATGGCGACCTGGTAGCCGGCGTCGGCGTGCCGCATCACCCCGGTCCCCGGGTCGTTGGTCAGCACGCGGGCGATGCGTTCGGCGGCCTCGTCGCTACCGTCGCAGACGATCACCATCCCGGAGTGCTGGGAGAAGCCCATGCCCACGCCGCCGCCGTGGTGCAGCGAGACCCAGGTGGCGCCGCTGGCGGTATTCAGCAGGGCGTTCAGCAGCGGCCAGTCGGACACCGCGTCGGAGCCGTCCTGCATGGCCTCGGTCTCGCGGTTGGGGCTGGCCACCGAGCCGGAGTCGAGGTGGTCGCGGCCGATGACGATCGGCGCGGACAGCTCGCCGCTGCGCACCATCTCGTTGAAGGCCAGGCCGAGCTTGGCGCGCAGCCCCAGGCCAACCCAGCAGATGCGCGCCGGCAGGCCCTGGAAGCTGATGCGCTCGCGGGCCATGTCCAGCCAACGGTGCAGGTGGGCATCGTCGGGGATCAGTTGCTTGACCTTGGCGTCGGTCTTGTAGATGTCCTGCGGGTCGCCCGACAGCGCGGCCCAGCGGAACGGACCGATGCCGCGACAGAACAGCGGGCGGATGTAGGCCGGGACGAAGCCGGGGAAATCGAAGGCATTGGCCACCCCCTCTTCCTTGGCCATCTGGCGGATGTTGTTGCCATAGTCGAAGGTCGGCACGCCCTGCTGCTGGAACGCCAGCATGGCCCGCACGTGTACCGCCATGGACTGCTTGGCGGCCTTGACCACGGCGGCCGGGTCGGTCTGCGCGCGGTCGCGGTACTCTTCCCAGCTCCAGCCGGCCGGCAGGTAGCCGTTGAGCGGATCGTGGGCGCTGGTCTGGTCGGTGACCATGTCCGGGCGTACGCCGCGGCGAACCAGTTCCGGAAGGATCTCGGCGGCATTGCCCAGCAGGGCGATGGAGATGGCCTTGCCTTCGGCGGTGTAGCGCTGGATCCGCGCCAGGGCGTCGTCCAGGTCCTTGGCCTGCTCGTCGACGTAGCGACTGCGCAGGCGGAAGTCGATGCGGCTCTGCTGGCACTCGATGTTCAGCGAACAGGCGCCGGCCAGGGTCGCCGCCAGCGGCTGGGCGCCGCCCATGCCGCCAAGGCCGGCGGTAAGCACCCAGCGGCCCTTGAGGTTGCCGTCGTAATGCTGGCGGCCAGCCTCGACGAAGGTTTCGTAGGTGCCCTGGACGATGCCCTGGCTGCCGATGTAGATCCACGAACCGGCGGTCATCTGGCCATACATCGCCAGGCCCTTGGCGTCCAGTTCGTTGAAGTGTTCCCAGGTCGCCCAGTGCGGCACCAGGTTGGAGTTGGCGATCAGCACCCGCGGCGCGTTGGCGTGGGTCTTGAACACGCCGACCGGCTTGCCGGACTGTACCAGCAGGGTCTCGTCGTCGTTCAGTTGCTTGAGGGTCTCGACGATCCTGTCGTAGCACTCCCAGTTGCGCGCGGCGCGGCCGATGCCGCCGTAAACCACCAGTTCCCTGGGGTTCTCCGCGACCTCCGGGTCGAGGTTGTTCATCAGCATGCGCAGCGGCGCTTCGGTCAGCCAGCTCTTGGCGGTCAGCGTAGTGCCGCGCGGGGCGCGGATTTCAATATCGCGGAATTTGCTCGGGGTGGTCACGGCAGGCTCCTGGGCGTGGCGTTCAACGGGCGGCGCCCCGCGAGGGTGCGCCTGAATTCGGGGACGAAGCAGAGGTCGGGCTGGGTCTACCGAACACATCTATGCTTGTACATACAAGTATAAGCAAAGGAAGGGCCAATTCTGCCGTCACGCCCTCCGGCGATATCTGCACACCCCCGTGAATCTCATTCAACCCACTGATTTTTCTGGAGTTAAGAATTAGCGAAGGTGGCCTCTTCTCCGGAAAAGGAACCTGCCGGAACGGCTCTGGATGCACGTGTTCGAAGCGTGCGCGCACCGGTTTGGGGCCTTCGGTAACATCGTTCAGCGCAATTGCGGGTAACCCCAGCCCTGCGCCTGACGCTCGTAGTCGAGGAGAATCCGGTAATGCTCCTCGCCGGCCGGGAGGAAGCTTTTCAGCGCCAGTGTCGCGGCCAGGTGCGGGCACTCGATCAGCGTCAGGTTCAGCGCTTCGAACAGCTCGCGGCGTTGCGCCGCACTCCAGTGCAGCGAGGTGATCAGCGGCAAGGCCGGGCTCGGCGCGCTGCGCCCGAGCACGCGCAGGCCGGCCAGACGCTCCGGTGCGTGGCGTTGCAGGTAGCCGAAGGTCACTGCATCCACCGAGGTCAGCTCGACCTCACCCGCCGCCACCATCGCCAGACTGCGCAGGTGGCCGCCGCTGATGCGCACTTCGGCGAAGAACGCCGAGTCTCGCCCCAGCGGCGCCAGCGCATGGCGCAGCAGGTTCATGCCGCTGTTGGAGTCGTGGTCGTTGAGCGCCAGGCGGGTATTGCGGAAGTCGCCGAGGCGCTGGCGCGCCTGTCCTTCGGCGGCGACGAACAGACTGCAATGCTCGCCGGGAGCGCAATCGGGCAAGTCGTAGCTGGGCACCGCGAGCACCGCCACCTGGCCGCGCAACTGGGTCATCAGCGGATAGCCGCAGGTCTGCGCGAACAGCAGGTTAGGCTGTCGCCACTGCACCGCCAGATCGGCGGCGGCCGGCGCGTAACGGCGCACGCCCAGGCGCCGGCAGACCTCGCCGATGAAGGTTGCGCCGGCCTGCCTGACGCAGTCCGGCTCGACATACATGTCCAGCGCCGCCACCACCGGGGTATCGATCATGCTCTCGTCCGCCTGCCTTCAATGCTCGGGATGCACCGGCGCATCCACCGGCCGCCAACCGTGGCGCCGCCATAGACGACCATAGCCGGGCAGGTGGAAATCGCCACTGCGTCGCCGGTAGGCACGGCGGCTTGCGTTATACACGCGCGGCAGCAGGTACCAGGGCAGGCCCGGCAGATCGTGGTGGACCAGATGCAGGTTGTTGTTGAGGAACAGCAGCCGCCACGGCCACCCCGCCTCGACCAGCACGCTGCGCTGCGCCGGCTCGCGGGCCGGACGGTGCTCGTAGAAAGAGCGCAGCATGCTCAGGCCGAGGGCCGGATAGGCCACCGCCGGCAGGTACAACCAGGGCGGGATGCCCGCCCAGCGCCAAAGCCCGGCCAGCAACCCGCCCAGCAGCACGGCATGCAGGCCCCACAGGCGCCAGGCGGCGCCCTCTCCCTGGCGCAACCGCGAACCCTCCAGGCGCGCCATCGCCGCCAGGGCCAGCAGCGGGCCGAGGGTGGCGCGACCGAGCAGGGTCTTGTCCAGGCAGAGCCAGCGCCGCCGCCAGGAGCCCAGGCGCGGCCATTCGGACAGACTGACGTAGCGACTCTCGGGGTCCAGCCCCGGGTAGGTCAGTTGCTCGTCGAGGTGGTGCCGCAAGTGGCTGTCACGGTACAGCGGATAGGGATACCAGACGGCCAGTGGCAGGTAGCCGAGCATGGCGTTGAACCTCGGCCAGCGGGTCGGGTGGCCATGGATCAGCTCATGCTGCAACGACATGTAGAGGGAGGCGAACGGCACCAGCCCCGCCAGCACCGGCCAGCCCCAATGCCGATACTGGCTGGCGAGCAGTGCCCAACCGCCGTACAGGCAGGCGATCAGCAGCCAGGTCGGCCATTCGCTGCGCGCCTGGAAGGTATCCTGGAGCCGCCGCACCTGGGTGCGCTGACGCCCGCTCAGGTAGTGCGCCATGAAGGCTGGCGAGGCTTACTTCAGGGAGGTATCGAGGCGCGCGGCGACTTCGGCCGGCACCCAGTGGCTCCAGATTTCGCGATGCTGGCGAAGGAACTGCGCACGCACCTCGCCGACCTCGCGATGATTCTGCGCCATGTCGGCGAGCAGCTCGTTGAACAGCGGCAAGGGGATCTCGACCTTGCGGAACAGCTCGACCAACGCCGGCGCCTTGTCATGGAAATCGCGGGAAACGCCAATGGTGATCTTCGCCGGCAACGAGCGGGAACCGATGGGGTCGGGGTTCTTCGGATCGGACAGGGTGGCCCAGGCCTTCTCGCTGAACGGCGGCTCTTCCAGTTGCACCAGCTTGAAACGGCCCATCAACGGAGTCGGCGACCAATAGTAGAAAAGCACCGGCTCACCGCGCCGGAAGGCCGCGCTGATCGCCGCATCCAGCGCCGGGCCGGTGCCGGTGCGGAAGTTCGTGTAGCTGTCCTGCAACCTGTAGGCCTTGAGCTTCTGGCTGTTGACGATCTCGCAGGTCCAACCGGTCGGGCAGTTGTAGAAACGCCCCTTGGCGGGCTCCTCGGGATCGCGGAACAGCGCCTTGTAGCGCGGCAGGTCGGCGACCGACCTCAACTCCGGCGCCTTCGCCTCGATGCCTCGTTGCGGGTCGCCCTTGACCAGGTACTCCGGCACCCACCAGCCCTCGGTGGCGCCCTTCACCGTCTCGCCGACGGAGAACACCTCGCCCGCCTCCTCCGCCGCGCGCCACACCGGGCTACGCCCGGCCCATTGCTCCCCGGTGACCTGGATATCGTTCTGGCGCAGGGCGTTTTCCATGGTCACGGTATTGCCCGGCAGCGCGTCGGTCTCGCAGCCGTAGCCTTTTTCCAGTACGTAGCGCAACAGGTCGGTGGTGAACATGCCGCTTTCCCAGTTCAGCCCGGCGAACACCACTTTGCCCGGGTACGGGCATTCCGCCGCGACGGCGGTCTGGCTGGCGAGGCTGGCGCCCAGGGCGAGGACGGCGAGGATCTGGCGAAGCGGGGGCATGCGGGTCTCCCGGTTGGAGTCGGACGGCATGCGGAACTATATAGGCATTAAAAATATTGGATTAATAACGTTTGGTTCTTTGGATAGACAAAAGCGCCTACCCTTTCGGTGTAGACGCTTTTTCCTGGCGGCGCCGGCAAATCACAGCGAATCGAGTTCCACCGCACAGACCCACGCCGGCTCGTGTGCCGTCAGGCGCCAATACTGCAAGCCCTGCAGTCCCTCGGCGCACAGGCAGTCGTGGGCAGCCAGTTGCCCGCGAGGTTGCCCTTGCAAGGAAATCGCTACCCCGCCCTGCTGGGCGAACAGCAGCAGCGTGCTCGCCGTGCCGTGCCAGTCCAGCTCGCCCTCGACCCGCAGCCATTGCAGGCGCGCGCGATGGCGCCGGGGCGCATAGATCAGGTTGAAGTCGCGGATAGCTCCATCGAGCAGGGTGCAGTGCACCTCACTGTCGCCGGAAAAGGCGAAGGCCTGCCGCGCGCGTAGCGGCGCGGATTCCGCGCCATCCACCCGCAGGCGCATGCCGCCGCCCTCCAGCACGCTGATGATCCGCTGGTAACCGGCGAAGCGGGAGAAGCCGCCGGACTCGCCGACATCGGCGATCGACAGGCGCCAGCCGAAGCCGTCCAGGCCGTCGCCGCCGTCGCGGGCGATCTCCTCGGTGGAGCCGGCGCCGTTCTTCCACGGCATTCTCGGGTAGTCGACGGCGCGCAGGATGCGGAATTCGCTCATGAGCTGAAGCGTCCTTCCAGACGGTGGCGGGAACCCGGGTGCAGCAGCCGCGCGGCGGTCACCGCGACACGCCCGGACCAGGTGCGGCGGCGGATCAGCAGGCACGGCTCGCCGCGTTCGATCTGCAACAGCTTGCACTCGGCCGGCTCGGCGAGGATCGCCTCGACCACATGCTCGCCCTCGGTGAGCGGCGCCACCTGGGTCAGGTAGGCATAGGGCGTTTGCCGGGTGAAATCCTGCTTGAGGTAGTCCGGCGCCACCGCGGCGTTCACGTAGCGGTCCTCGATCTGCACCGGGATATCGTTCTCGTAGTGCACGATCAGCGAGTGGAACACCCGCTGGCCTTCGCGCACGTCCAGTGCCAGGGCGCGCTCGGGGCCGGCGACCTCCTCGCCGAGGGTGATCACCTGGCAACGATGGCGATGCCCGCGGGCCGCGATCTCGTCGGCGATATTGTGCACCTCGAACAGTGCCGACTGGCCCTTGGGCTCGGCGACGAAGGTACCGACCCCCTGCATGCGCACCAGCAGGCCGTCGCTGGTCAGTTCGCGCAGGGCGCGATTGATCGTCATGCGACTGAAGCCGAGCTGGCTGACCAGTTCGCTCTCGGAGGGCACCCGGTGGTGCGGCGGCCAGGCGCCCGACTGGATCTGGCTGACGATCATCTGCTTGACCCGCGCGTAGAGCGGCGCCGGTACCTCGCCGAGTTGCGAGGCCAGCGGGGAACGATCGGAAGAAGAGGACGTCACGGAGAGACTCCTTGTCGAGGCGTCGATGAAGTGAGTTTACGCACCGCTTAATCGTCTGTATATGTATATACAAATAAAACAGACTGCGTGTGAGCTGATTATGTCCGCAATTTTCGCTGAACGTGCGTTGCTGCCGGAAGGCTGGGCGCGAAATGTCCGTTTCGAGATTTCCGCGGACGGAGTCCTCGCCGAGATTCGTCCCGACGCCAACGCCGACGGCGCCGAACGCCTCGGCGGCGCCGTGCTGCCGGGGATGCCCAACCTCCATTCGCACGCGTTCCAGCGCGCCATGGCCGGGCTCGCCGAAGTCGCCGGCAATCCCAACGACAGTTTCTGGACCTGGCGCGAGCTGATGTACCGGATGGTCGCTCGGCTGTCGCCGGAACAGATCGAGGTCATCGCCCGCCAGCTCTATATCGAGATGCTCAAGGCCGGCTACACGGCGGTGGCGGAATTCCACTACGTCCATCACGACCTCGACGGCCGCTCCTACGCCGACCCCGCCGAACTTTCCCTGCGCATCTCCCGCGCCGCCAGCGCCGCCGGCATCGGCCTGACCCTGCTTCCCGTGCTTTACAGCCACGCAGGCTTCGGCGGCCAGCCGGCCAGCGAGGGCCAGCGGCGCTTCATCAATGGCAGCGAGGCCTACCTGGAACTGCTCCAGCGCCTGCGCGCGCCGCTGGACGCGGCAGGCCACTCCCTGGGCCTGTGCTTCCACTCCCTGCGCGCGGTGACTCCGCAGCAGATCGCCACGGTCCTCGCCGCCGGCCACGACGACCTGCCGGTCCACATCCATATCGCCGAACAGCAGAAGGAAGTCGACGACTGCCTGGCCTGGAGCGGACGCCGGCCGTTGCAATGGCTGTACGAGAACGTCGCGGTCGACCAGCGCTGGTGCCTGGTCCATGCGACCCACGCCGACCCCGGCGAGGTGGCGGCGATGGCGCGTAGCGGCGCGGTGGCCGGCCTGTGCCTGAGCACCGAGGCCAACCTCGGCGACGGCATCTTCCCGGCGACGGACTTCCTCGCCCAGGGCGGGCGCCTGGGCATCGGCTCGGACAGCCACGTCTCGCTCAGCGTGGTCGAGGAACTCCGCTGGCTGGAATACGGCCAGCGCCTGCGCGACCGGAAACGCAACCGGCTGTACCGCGACGACCAGCCGATGATCGGCCGCACGCTCTACGACGCTGCTCTGGCTGGCGGCGCCCAGGCCCTTGGGCAGCCGATCGGTAGTCTCGCCGTGGGCCGTCGCGCCGACCTGCTGGTGCTCGACGGCAACGACCCCTACCTGGCCAGCGCCGAGGGCGACGCCCTGCTCAACCGCTGGCTGTTCGCCGGCGGCGACCGCCAGGTGCACGACGTGATGGTGGCCGGCAGATGGGTGGTGCGCGACGGCCGGCATGCCGGGGAAGAACGCAGCGCCCGGGCATTCGTCCAGGTGCTGGGAGAACTGCTCGACTGACCCTGCGCAGCGGCGGACAACCGCGTTGCGCTTATCCGCCCCACTCGTTCGAGCCGTCGGGCGCTAAACGCCGATACTTCCCACGCCAGCCGCCAGGCGTGAACGGCGCTGGAAAGAAAAAACGCCCCGGCGGGGCGTTCCTTCACTGGCTCCGCTTCAACTGGCCGTCGGGTACCCGCCAGATCAGCTCGTCCACCGCGTAACCGCGGCTGCGCGCTTCTTCCAGCAGACGCTCGCGGGTCTGCTGCGAAACCTGCGGGGTACGCGACAGCAGCCACAGGTATTCACGGTTCGGATTGCCCACCAGCGCGGTGCGGTAGTCGTCGTCCACCGCCAGCACCCAATAGTCGCCGCGCGCCACGTTGGGGAAGAGATTGGCGAACCAGTTGTCGAAGCGCACCCACAACTTGTCGGTGCGTCCCGGCTGCTGGGCGACCGCCCGCCCCTCCACCTGCTCCCACTCGCCATCCAGGGTCAGGCAGCGATTGATCACCTGGATGCTCTGGTCTTCCTGCAAGCGGTAATGCGCCTCCGATTGCGCGCAGTTGCGCTGGAAGAACATCGGCAAGCGCGCCAGTTCGTACCAGGTGCCCTGGTAGCGCTGGAGGTCGACCTGCTCGGTGGCCGGCGGATTCTTCGGCGAGCCCGCGCAACCGACCAGCAGCAAGCCCAGCCACAGGGTGCAGAGCACCCGGATCGGCAGACCGATCACTTGAGCCCCTGGCCGGAGAAGAGCAACGCCTTGTCGGCCGCGTACTGCACGCTGATGAAAGCCTTCTCGTCGCCCCAGGTGCAACTGGACATGCCCAGCGCGCCGGAGCACTCGGTGGGCTTGCCGAGGATCGCCTCGACCTCGGCCTTGCTCATGCCGGCCTTGAGCTTGGAATAGTTTTCCTGGTTGATCTTGCTGCAGGCGGCCAGGACGACGCAGAAAGCGACCACGGCCAGGGTACGGAACGACGCCATGAGGAACTCCTTGTTCGGGGAAGCGCTGCCCTACAGCTTGGCACACGCGGGGGAAATCCGGAGCCTTGGAGTCAGAAACGCGAACCGGGTTCCCTGAGGAACGCCGTCTCCTCCTCGCTGGAGGGGCGGCCGAGAATGGCGTTGCGATGGGGAAAGCGACCGAAGCGGGCGACTACCGCATGATGCCGCTCGGCATAGTCGTAGAAATCGTCGAAGGGCTTGCGCACGCTGCCACCGACCTGATCGCGCAGGTCGCGGAAGCAGGCTACCGCCCGCTCCTGGCTGGGCAGGTCCTCGGCGTGCTCCAGGACCAGGTAGGCGAACACCCGGCGCACCGGCGGCAACTGGCGGTCGAAGCCTTTTTCCAGGCCCTCGCGCACCACCCGTTGCGCCCGGGCGTCGCCGGCGTAGGCGCGCGGCGTGTCGCGGTAGATCATCCGCGGCAACTGGTCGAGCAACAGGATCAGCGCCAGCCAGCCATCGGCCTCGGCCGTCCACTCCTGCAAGCCGCCGTCCAGCGCCTGGTTCACCAGGTCGCCGAAACGGCCGCCGGCATCGGCGTCCTGGCAGACGTTCTTGCCGAACCACAGGCCGTTGCGCTGGGCAACCACCTCGGCGGCATCGCTGGAGGTGCCGAACCACCAGTCGAGCAAGGTCTCCCAGGGCGCGCTCATCGGCCTACTCCGCGTGGTAGCCGGTGATGCGCTCGACTTCCTGCTTCGAGCCGAGGAACACCGCGACACGCTGGTGCAGGTTCTCCGGCTTGATGTCGAGGATGCGCTGGGTGCCGTTGGTGGCGGCGCCGCCGGCCTGCTCGATGATGAACGACATCGGGTTGGCTTCGTACATCAGGCGCAGCTTGCCGGGCTTCTCCGGCTCGCGGGCGTCGCGCGGGTACATGAAGACGCCACCACGGGTCAGGATGCGGTGGACGTCGGCGACCATCGAGGCGATCCAGCGCATGTTGTAGTTCTTGCCCAGCGGGCCTTCCTTGCCGGCCAGCAGTTCTTCCACGTAGCGTTTCACCGGCGCTTCCCAGTGGCGCTGGTTGGACATGTTGATGGCGAACTCGGCGGTGCTTTCCGGCACGCTGATGTTGTCGTGGGTGAGGACGAAGCTGCCCAGCTCGCGATCCAGGGTGAAGCCCTTGACGCCATTGCCGAGGGTCAGCATCAGCATGGTCTGCGGGCCGTAGATGGCGTAGCCGGCGGCGACCTGGGTGGTGCCCGGCTGGAGGAAGGCTTCCTCGCGCAGGGTATCGTTCTGGTTCAGGTACTCGCTGGGGCAGCGCAGCACCGAGAAGATGGTGCCGACCGAGACGTTGACGTCGATGTTGCTGGAGCCGTCCAGCGGGTCGAAGACCAACAGGTAGGCGCCTTTCGGATAGCGCCCCGGAATCTGGTAGGGGTGGTCCATCTCCTCGGAGGCCATGCCGGCCAGGTTGCCGGCCCATTCGTTGGCTTCCAGCAGGATCTCGTTGGACATCACGTCCAGCTTCTTCTGCACCTCGCCCTGCACGTTCTCGGTGCCCATGCTGCCGAGTACGCCGCCCAGCGCGCCCTTGGACACCGCATGGCTGATTTCCTTGCAGGCACGCGCCACGACCTCGATGAGGAAGCGCAGGTCGGCCGGGGTGTTGTGGCTGCGGGTCTGCTCGATCAGATAGCGGCTCAGGGTAACGCGGGACATGGATGGCTCCGGAGAGAGGAAAAAACCCGCGCAGTTTAACGCGGAATTGGCGGTCACGCTTGACTCCGCGCAACCGCCGGTTGGAGATCGGCGGCGGTGGCGCGGTTCATTTCCGCGGCGCGCAACCGATCGACGGTCGTCAGCCGCGTCCCATCTCGCCGTTCAGGCTGGCCTGGACGATTTCCACCCAGTAGCCGTCGGGATCGCTGATGAAGGCCACGTTCTTCATGCCTCGGTCCAGCGGCTTGACGAAGTTCACCCCGAGCGTCTCGAAACGCTCGCAGGCCGCCACCAGGTCGGGCACCGAGAAGCAGATGTGGCCGAACCCGCGCGGGTCCTGGTTGCCGTTGTGGTACTGGCTGTCGTCGCTCTCGCTGCCCCAGTTGTGGGTCAGTTCGAGGACCGACTGGCGCCCGAAGGTATATCGCTGGCGCTCGTCAACCGCATCAGGCACTTCTTCGCCACGGGTCATGGCGAGGAAATACAGGGAGAAGCGGCCTTCCTCGAAATCCAGGCGACGCAGCAGGCGCATGCCGAGCACCCGCGAGTAGAAGTCGAGCGAGCGCTTCGGATCCTTGACCCGCAACATGGTGTGGTTGAACACGTATTCCTGGGTGATGGCGTCCGGCTCCATGCAGATGCCGGGCTGTACTTCGGTGTTGAAACTCATCGGGCGATTCCCTCGAACGAAACGGATCGGCAGTGTATGGCGGTCGACCGGGCGGCGAGTAACAGCGGGGTACTACTCTCTTGATGCCGGCGCGCGCCGATCGTTCCGTCGACGGGAAACGCGACCGGCGCCGCCCGGGCGCCGGCCGCCGTTTCAGAAGTCCAGGCTCAGCGCCAGGCTGACGCTCTGCTGGGTATCGTCCTCGCCCTTGCGCCAGTTGTAGCCGCCGCGCAGCGACAGCTCCGGCGCCAGCTTCTGGCTGAAGCCGAGGGAGACGCGGTTGAGGTGGTCCTGCGGGGTGTAGCCTTCGAGGGTGAAGCGATTGCCCGGCAGGCTGTTGAGGGACATGGTCAGGTCCTGGGTGTCGTCCTCGTACTCGCGTTCGTGGGCGTACTCGGCGAACAGCTGGGTATCGCTGCCGAACGCGTACTTGCCTTGCAGGCCGGCGCCCAGGCGCTTCGAGCTGCGCTTCTGGTCGTCGTAGTCGAGCGCGGTGGCGCTGGCGCCCTTCTCGGAATAGCCGTCGACCTCGACCCGCGCGTAGTCGGCGCTGACGAACGGCGACAGGTGCCAGGGACTGTCGGCCTGCTGGGCGATGTCGTAGCCCAGGCGCGCGCTGAACGCCCACAGGTGGCCGTTGGTGTCGCCTTTCTCGCTGCGCTCGCCGCCGCCCAGGGCGAACTTGCGCTTCAGGTCGTCGTAGTCGAGGTAGCCGCCGGTCAACGCCGCGTCGGCCCACCAGCGGTTTTCCTGGTACTGCACGAAGGCGCTGGCCATGTAGCTGTTCATCCGGTAGTCGGAATCCTTGGCGCCGGCTTCCAGCTTCTGCCGGTAGAAACCGGCGGCGACCCCGGCGCGCCAGGCCTCGTCGATGCGGTAGCTGCCACCAAGGGTCAGGTTGTAGCCATTGCCGTCGCCGCTGGCGGCGCTGTCCTGGGAGTCGAAGTCCAGGCGCTGGCCACCGCCGCCGACGAAGCCGCGCCACTGGCCGACGTTCTGCCAGTTCTCCCAGTCCGCCTGCCACTGGCTGCGCAGTTCGTCCTGGTAGGCACGCAGGGTGCCGTGGGCCATTTCCGGCAGCAGGGTCAACTCCCAGGGCGCCGACAGCAGCGAATAGGTGTAGTCGGCGATCAGGCGCTGGCCGGTGATGGTCGGGTGCACGCTGTCGTTGAACAGCAGTTTGCTCGGGTCGGGCGTGCTGCCGTTGATCCCGTAGGTCGGGTTCATGGTGCAGCCGTTGCCGCTGAAACAGGTGCCGATCAGGTTCTGGTCGGCGGCCAGGCCGAAGGAAGCCGGGTTGGCCATGCCTTCCTTGAGCAGCAGCGGGATGTTCAACGGAATGACGTTGGCGCCGGCCTGGCTCAACTGGGCGGTCAGCTCGGCGTTGAACGTGCCGCTGAGTTGGCTGGCGAAAGGCTGCAAGGGACCACCGAAGGTAGCCGGGGTCAGGCCCAGGTCGGGCAACAGCCAGACCACGATGTAGCGCGCGCCGGCCTGCTGCAGGGCCTGCACGCTATCCACCAGGCGACCGGCGGCCTGTTGGGCCTGGACGTCGTTGAGGATGCGCCCCTGGAGGAAGTCGTTGCCGCCGCCGGTGATGTAGTACAACGCGTTCGGATCGGCACCCAGGCCCTGGCGGGCACGGTCCACCAGGTAGCCATCGCGGCTGCGCAGGAGGGTATTGTCGCGCTCGATCAGCGAGCCGTTGGCCGCGGTGATCGAGTCGTAGATCTGATCGGTCCGGTAGCCGCCCACCGCCCAGTTGTTGCCGTCGGCGATGCCCTGCTGGGCGTTGACCGGCGAGGTCGAGGCAGCCAGGTCGCCCGGGGCGATGCCGAGCTGATTGCCGAGCAGCATGGGCGCGGTCGGTCCGAAGATCTCGCCGCTGCCGTTCTGGTAGGTCGGGCCGACCCGGTTGGTGAAACGCGAGGTGCTTCCGGCGGGGCCGGCAGGATCGGGGAACTGCCCGGCATCGCTGAGGCTGTCGCCGAACACCACCAGCGTCGAATAGGGCGAAGGAGCAGCCTGCGGGGCGGTGGACAGCGAAGCCAGCAGGCAGGCCGCTACCAGTGGCTTGAGCGCCATTCTGATCATTCTCTTACTCCGTGATTTGTTTTTATTGTCGGGCCGCCGCGTCGTCGGCATGCGCCCCGGGGCCCGTCGTAAAGCCTCCTCAGCCGAACAGCATAGCGCGGAACCGGCTCATGGCTTGTTCGGCGAGGAACGCAGCAGGCTCATTGCCATTATTACCAGCAGAGCGACCCCCAGCAGAAGTACCGCCCACAGGCCGATCTTCTTCCAGTCGCTACCCGGTGCCGGCGCCGCGGCCGCCATGGCCACCTCCAGCGGTTCGCCCAGGCTGGCGCTACCCAGGGTGGCGCGCTTGCTCTCGGTATAGCCGGGAATCAGTACGCCGAGCGGCAGCGCCGCCGACTGCGCGCCGGGCTTGCCGAACGCCAGCCGGTACGGCGGGCTGCCGCGCACCAGGAACACCAGTTCGCTGGCCGGCAGGCCGACACTCAGGGACGGGACCTCCGGGCCCAGGCCGGTACCTCGTTGGTCCACCTGCAGACGCAGCTCGCGCACCGCCCAGCCCGGCAGTTCCAGCTCGTTCTGCTGTACGTTGCGGCCGTCGATCGGCAGCCGGTAGAGGACCCCGCGTGCCAGGCTGCTCCAGGCGGCCTCCCGGCGCGGCGAAGCGTTCTCCGTACGATCACGGCCGGACAGTTCCACCGGGACGATGGTGTGGGTCAGCGCCTGCTCCAGGGACACCCGCACCCGCTGCAACGGCAACGCCAGCGGCAACTGCCAGCGGTACTCGCCGTCCCCTGCCTGGCGCCCGGCCAGCGGCTCGGACCAGATCATCGGCGCCGGCTCGGTGCTCCGCGTGCTGCCTTGCAGGCGGGCGCCATGGAGGTCTGCCGCGGTTGCCCCGGCCGGCCAGGCCAGACGCAGGTAGCGGGCCTGGCGGCCGGGAAGCTTGACCTCGCTGACGTCGATGCGTTCGCCGTTGAAGGTCAAGCGGGCGATCTGTCCGTCACCCCAGGCCTGCCAATGCTCGAGGTCGTCGCTGGCTTCCACGGAGAAGCGCTGGAAGCCCTCCTCCGGGCTGCTCCAGTCCAGCCGCAGGCGCTCCAGGGGAAACGTCACCGCGCTCGCGTCGATCAGCCAGCCGCGCAAAGTCTCGGCAGCCGGCCCGGCGTTTTCCGGCAGCACCTCGACTATGGTGCCGCTGGTGTTGCGCTGCACCCGCAGGTTCGGTTGCGTCGCGTCGGCGGCGGACGTGCCTCGCAACGGGAACAGCCGCACCTCGGCCTCATGCGGCGTGCTGGCCTGGCGTTCGCTGCCGGCCACCAGGGCGTAGGGCAAGGCCTCGCCCTCGGCATCGAAGACCCGCAGGTCGCGCAGGTCGGCATGAGCAGCCGACAACTGCACGCTCATCGGGATGCTCAGGCGATACCAGGGACCTTCGCCCTGCAGCGACAGCGCCACCTGGCGGCTGAAACCTTCGGCAGACTCCTTCGCCGACAGCGGCAGGGACAGGCAGGCGCCCAGCAGGAGCAGGCCGGCGGTTCTGAACGAAAAGGAGCGCGTCATGGCTGCTCGGCCTCCGATGCGACCTCGGCACGACGCGGAGGCAAGGGTGAGAAGTAGCCGACGACCAGCAACAGGACGCCGACCCCGATGAAGGAGATGATTCGCTCCAGGCTGCCGCTGTTGCCCAGCTCGACGAAGAACAGCTTGACCACCACGACGCCGACCAGCGCCGCGCCGACCATCCACAGGTCGCGCCGGCCGAGACGGGTACCGGCGATGGTCAGGCCCAGCGCGCAGAGCGTCCAGACCAGCGACAGCCCCGCCTGCACCAGCATCGACGCGGCCAGCGCCTCGGCCTGGAACGGCACGCCGGCCAGGTGGTGCGCGGCGCGGCACACCGCCAGGGTCAGCAGGGCGAACAGCGAGGCGCCGGCCAACGCCTGGCGCCCCAGGCGCGCGCTGGCATTGCCATCGACGAGCGAGGCCAGGCTGGCGTCGCTCCAGCGGTAGAGGGCGAACAGCACGATCAGCAGCCCCAGTTCCAGCGGGTTGGCCAGCGGCAGGTAAGGCAGCGGCTCGGCGGCGCCGTCGCTGAGCAGGTTGGCGCTCCAGAACCAGCCGAGCAGCAACAGCGCCACCGGCGCAGCGGCGAGCAGCCGATACTCCCGCGGGAAGTCGCGCAGCGGCCAGGGCAGGCTCCGCCCGCCAGCCATCAGCAGCAGGTAGGCGCTCGGGACCAGCGCCCAGCCCAGCCAACGCCAGGCGTTGTACTGTTCGGCGAGCAGGGCGAACAGGTAGCGCAGCTCCAGCGCCAGCACCCCTAGCAACAGCCAGCAACCGAGCACATGGGCAACGCTCAGGGCCTTCGCCGGCAGCAACGGGGCAAGGCGTCGCAGCGACAGCAGGTGCGTGGCGAACAGCAGCGGCCAGGCCAGCCAGCCGAATTCGCCGAACGGCTGGTAATCGAAACGCCAGGCACTGGCCAGGGCCAACAGCGCCACCGGGACCAGCGCCAGGCACAGCAGGGCCAGTTCGCGCCAGCGCTCGCGCAGCGCCAGCAGCATCCACGACGCCACTGTCGCCGCGGCCACCAGCAGCAACGAATGCTCGCGCAGGCCATAAGGCACGAAGCGGACGGTTTCGCACAGCGCGGTCAGCGCCCACCAGCCGGCTCCCCAGAGCAGCAGCAGGTGCGACAGCTCGGCCAGGCCGAGGGTACCGATACCCAGCGCCCGCTCGCGCTCGCCGGCGCGGCGCAGCCGCCAGGCGCCGACCAGCGCCGCCAGGGCCAGCACTGCCGGCGTCCAGAACCCGGAATGGGCCAGGGGCCGCAGGCCTTCGCCGCTCAGCGAGCCGAACAGCGACGGCCCGGCGAGGAGGAACGCCAGGCCGCCCACTACCTGCAAGGCGAGGCCGAAGTAGAAGCTCAGGCGCTGGCGCAGCACCAGGCTCAGCCAGATGATCAGCAGCCCGCTACCGGCCCATACCGCGCTGGCGCTGCGCCAAGGCAGGACGAACAGCACTGCCAGGTTGACGAACGCCAGACCGACCAGCAGCACCAGGCTCAAGCCCATGAGCAGCCGACTGTCGTCCTTCACCAGCGGGTCGCGCGCCGCCAGCAGCATGCCGCCGATCAGCGCCAGGCCAATCAGCGAGGCGGTCATCAAGCCACGCCAGCCCGAGTCGAATACCCCACCCTGGCCATCGCCGCCCTGCAAATGCAGGAGGAACAGCGCACCGCCCAGCAGTTGCACGGCGAAGGCGCAGAACAGGAAGGTACGCGAGCCCAGGCGCAAGCCGGCGAACAAGCTCGCCAGGCCGGCCACGGCCCAGGCGATGGCGGTGCCGTCGACGGCCAGGCAGAGCGGTGCGACCAGGTAGAGGAAGGCCAGGCCGGCGGCCGCCAGCAACGGCCGGCAGGCCGGCTCCCAGTCGGCCAGCGCTTTCGCCGGCGCGCGACGCAGCTGCCAGAAGCTGAACAGCGCCGCCGCACCGAGCATCAGCGCGCCCAGCGGCGAACCCTCCAGCAACGTCGTCTCACCCGGCCGCACGCCATTCAGGTAGGCCAACGCCGCACCGCCCTGCAACAGCAGGGCGAAGAGCCGCGCCAGGCGGCGTTGCTGGTGCAGGCCGAGCCAGTAGATGCCGGCGCCCTCGACGGCCCAGGCGGCCGAGGTCCAGCGCGCGTCCAGGCCGAGCGGAATGGCCAGGGTACCGAAGACCACCCCCAGCGCCAGGCAGATTTCCACCAGCAGGCTGGTGCGTCCGGCCGAAGCATGGCCGCGCAGCACCCGCGCCAGAACCATGTAGAAGAGCCCCAGGGCCAGGGCGCTGAAGGCCATGCCGAAGTCGATGTGGCCGATCACCGCGCATTGCAGGCCGAACCCCACCAGTGGCGGGCCGAACAGCACGGTGGCGTCGATGTAGTCGGCCTGTCGCGCCGACCAACGCAGCAGTTCGCCGCGCTCGGCAGGCGCCTGCGCGGCCTCCAGCAGCTTGCGGCGGGCGAAGAGCAGGCCGATCCCGACGTACATCAGGAAGAACAGGGCCAGGAACGGCTCGGTGCTGGCGAACAGCTCCGGTGTATAGGAGCGCAGTCCCCAGGCGAAACCGATGCCGAAGGTGCCGACGAAGCCGACCAGGTTGAGCGGCCGCCAGGCGCGGAACCAGGCGATGGCGAAGATGCCGGCGTTGAGCAGGGCGAAGTAGCTGAACAGCGCTACATGGTTGCCGCTGCCGGTGGAGGTCAGGATCGGCGCGGCGAAGCCGCCGAGCGCCGCCACCACCGCCAGGCCCATGGCGTTCTGCAGCACGGCGAGGATCGCCGAGCAGATCGTCACCACCACCAGCAGGGCCAGCGCCGCGCCGGGAGAGATCAGCGGATGCAGGCGCATGGCGGCGAAGATGGTCAGGTACAGCACCGCGATACCGGTGCCTTGCAGGATCAGGCCGTAGGCGGCGCGCCGCTCGCGCAACCACCAGCCGACGCCGAGCAGCGCCATCGCTGCCAGCGCCACCCCGGCGTAGCGGTACTCCACCGGCACCGCCACCCGTTCCGAGGCGTAGCGCAGGAGGAAGGCCAGGCCGATGAACAGCAGCACCACGCCGATGCGCAATACCGTGTTGCCGCCGAACAGCCAGCCCTTGGCCGCGGCGAAGCCACGCTCGACCAGCGAGGGTTCGCGTGGAGGCGCTGGAGGGGCGGCACGGCGCGGCGCTGGCTGGGCGTCAGGCTGGAACGCCGGCTGACGCTCGATGGGCTGGACGGACTCGGGGGGACGAGGCGGAGGCGGCGCAGCCTCGACGGCCGGCAGCTCGATGTCCCAGTCCAGCGGCGGGGCAACCTCGGCGGAAGGAGCGGGAGGCGTGTCTGCGAGCGGCTGGTCGATGCCGGCGGCCGGCTCGGGAACGCTTTCGGGAAGGTCCTGCGCCTGGCGCTCCACGCGCAGCAGGCGCTGGTGGATGACCTCGGTGCCGCGCTCGAAGCGTTCGGCGAATTCGCTCATCTGCTTGCGCAGGCGCTCGTTCTGTTGCGCCAGGTTCTGCAGCGAGACGGCCTGTCCCAGGGCCAGGCCGGAGAGGCCGCCGAGGAGTGCGCCGACCAGCGATTCCCCGGCGAAGCCGCCGAGGATCAGGCCCACCAGCATGAAAATCCATTGCATGCGTCGAATCCTTGATCAAGAGGTACCACGATCCACTGATACCTGCCCTGGCCATCCTGCCAGAGCGGAACCCGCGCCGGGAGTATACAACCCGCATTCCCGAGATTCGACGCATTCCGACGCCCGCCCCGTGGCGAGCTACCTCTTCCTGGCGATGAACTGGACCACACAGGCCGCGCCGGTGTGGAAACGGCCCTCGACCACCTCGCGCTCGATTTCCCGCGCCAGCAGCACCTCGCACTCCGGCAGCTCCGCCTCCAGCGCCGCGCGGCTCACCAGCATGTCGACGTCCGCCGGGCCGCCGGTGCCGCGGCCGAGCTGTTCCGGCCGATAGGCCTCCAGCAGGAAGAGACCGCCCGGTCGCAGCGAACGCTCCAGCAGGCGGTTGAGTCTGCCGCGCACGCGACTGGGCAGGTGCGCGAAGATCGACACCACCGCGCCGAACGCCGCTGCCGGCGGTTCGTAGTCCGCCAGGTCGACCACCAGGGTGTCGATCGACACGCCTTTCGCCTCGGCCAGCCGGCGCGCCTTGGCCAGGCCGACGGCGGAGCCGTCCACGCCAAGCACCTCCAGCCCCAGCGAAGCGAGGAACACCGCGTTGCGCCCCTCGCCCTCGGCGACGCTCAACACCGGCCCGGCCAGCCGCTGCGCATGTTCCTTCAGGAAAGCGTTGGGTTCGGTTCCGTAGACATACTCTTCGGCGGCATAGCGTTCGTCCCACATGAGGTTCACCTCGTCTGTATTTCGTCACGGCCCAGGTGCCGAAACGCTAGTCTTCCACTTCAAGTCGACTTGAGGTCAAGGGCATGCGGCAACTGGACATAGGCGAGGTCGCGCGACGATCCGGGGTACCGGCCTCGACCCTGCGCTACTACGAGGAAAAGGGACTGATCGCCTCCAGCGGCCGGCACGGCCTGCGCCGGCTGTTCGATGCAGGCGTGCTGGAGCGGCTGGCGCTGATCGGGCTGGGCCGCGCCGCCGGGTTGTCGCTGGACGAGATTGCCGGCATGGGCGCAGCCGACGGCGCGTTGCGGATCGACCGCGCGGCGCTGGCGGCCAAGGCCGACGAACTGGACCGGACGATCCGCCGCCTCGCCGCCATGCGCGACGGCCTGCGGCATGCCGCGGCCTGTCCGGCGCGCGAACACATGGACTGCCCGACGTTCCGCCGCCTGCTGCGGGCCGCTGCCGCGGGGGCCATCAAGCCACGCCGGAAAGCGCCCGGCGCATAGCAAAACGGCCGGCAGGCCGGGCACCCCTGCCCTACCTGCCGGCCGCGAGGCACGCCGTTGCGGCGCGCCGGTACGGCAACGGTTTAGACCTTGCTGCGCTCGTAGCGCTTGCGGTCGTTCTCGTTGAGCATCTTCTTGCGCAGGCGGATCGACTTCGGCGTCACTTCCACCAGCTCGTCGTCGGCGATGAACTCCAGCGCCTGCTCGAGGGTGAAGCGGATCGGCGGAACCAGGGCGATGACTTCGTCCTTGCCGGAAGCGCGCATGTTGTCGAGCTTCTTGCCCTTGGTCGGGTTGATCACCAGGTCGTTGTCACGGCTGTTGATGCCGGCCAACTGGCCTTCGTAGATTTCGTCGCCCGGGCCGAGGAACAGCTTGCCGCGGCTCTGCAGGGTCTCCAGCGAGTAGGTCAGCGCGGTGCCGGTGGCCATGGAGACCAGTACGCCGTTCTGGCGGTTGCTGACTTCGCCGGCCTTGATCGGACCGTAGTGGCTGAAGGTCGAGGTCAGGATACCGGTGCCCGAGGTCAGGGTCAGGAAGTTGTTGCGGAAGCCGATCAGGCCGCGCGCCGGAATGGTGTACTCCAGGCGCACGCGGCCCTTGCCGTCGGGAATCATGTTGCTCAGGTCGCCCTTGCGCAGGCCCATCTGCTCCATCACCGAGCCCTGGTGCTGCTCCTCGATGTCGATGGTGACGTTCTCGTAGGGCTCCTGCTTCTCGCCGTCCTTCTCGATGATCACCACTTCCGGGCGGCCCACGGCCAGCTCGAAGCCTTCGCGGCGCATGGTCTCGATCAGTACCGACAGGTGCAGTTCGCCACGGCCGGAAACCTTGAACTTCTCCGGGCTGTCGCCCGGCTCGACGCGCAGCGCCACGTTATGCAGCAGTTCCTTCTCCAGGCGCTCCTTGATGTTGCGGCTGGTGACGAACTTGCCTTCGCGGCCGGCGAACGGCGAATCGTTGACCTGGAAGGTCATGCTCACGGTCGGCTGGTCGACGGTCAGCGGCGGCAGCGCCTCGACGTTCTGCGGGTCGCACAGGGTATCGGAGATGAACAGCTCCTCCATGCCGCTGACGCAGACGATGTCGCCGGCTTCCGCCTCGGCCACCTCGACGCGCTGCAGGCCGTGGTGGCCCATGATCTTCAGGATGCGGCCGTTGCGCTTGCTGCCGTCGTCGCTGATGGCCACCACCGGGGTGTTGGACTTGACCTTGCCGCGGGTGATGCGGCCGATACCGATCACGCCGAGGAAGCTGTTGTAGTCCAGCTGCGAGATCTGCATCTGGAACGGACCCTCGGTGTCCACCACCGGGGCCGGGACGTGGTCGATGATCGCCTGGAACAGCGCGTCCATGTTGTCGTCCATCTTCTCGTGGTCGAGGCCGGCGATGCCGTTCAGGGCGCTGGCGTAGACGATCGGGAAGTCGAGTTGCTCGTCGGTGGCGCCGAGGTTGTCGAACAGGTCGAAGATCTGGTCGATGACCCAATCCGGACGCGCGCCCGGGCGGTCGATCTTGTTCACCACCACGATCGGACGCAGGCCGGCCTTGAAGGCCTTCTGGGTCACGAAGCGGGTCTGCGGCATGGGGCCGTCCTGGGCGTCGACCACCAGCAGCACGGAGTCGACCATCGACATCACGCGCTCCACCTCGCCGCCGAAGTCGGCGTGACCGGGGGTGTCGACGATGTTGATGTTGTAGCCGTTCCACTTGATCGCGGTGTTCTTCGCCAGGATGGTGATGCCACGCTCTTTTTCCTGGTCGTTGGAGTCCATCACCCGCTCGCTTTCCGCTTCTTTGCGGTCGAGGGTGCCGGACAGCTTCAGCAGCTTGTCCACCAGGGTGGTCTTGCCATGGTCGACGTGGGCGATGATGGCGATGTTGCGCAGATTTTCGATCACAAGTCTTGTCTCGTTTAACGCCCGAAGCGCGGCTTCGCGGCGGTGGTGGGGTCGGACAGGGCGGCGCCCGACACGACAGGCTTCTTCAATTAAGGGGCGGGCAGCAGGCGGACGCTGCCCCGGTCCGGCCGGCACGCCGAAGGGCGGGCATCGGCCTAGGCGGCGGACGTGTCGGGAGGACGGTGGCGGATGCTGCCGCCGAACAAGCCCGGCTGCTTAAGCCGGACGATAAACACGCACATTGGTGTGCCCCTCGTTGAGCAGGTGATGGGCATGCAGGCGGCTCATCACCCCTTTGTCGCAATACAGGAGGTACTGGCGGTTGGCGTCCAGTTCCTTGAAGCGGCTGTTGATCGCGTAGAACGGCAGCGCCTGGACTTCGACGCCTTCCAGGGCCAGGGGTTCGTCTTCCTGGGCATCAGGATGGCGGATATCGATGACAATCTGACCGGGCAGCACCTCGCCGACCTCTTCCACCTGCAGGTCCTGGCCGAGTTCGTCGATCACCCGGTCGACGGTGCGCTGGGTGGCGCGCTCCAGGGCGCGCTCGAGCACCGCCATGTCGAATTTCGACTCTTCGTGCTCGACGCGGTAGGGCTTGGCCTGGGTGGTCGGGTTCACAGAGATCACCCCGCAGTATTCCGGCATGTGCCGGGCGAACTCGGCGGTGCCGATCTGCCGGGCGGTGTCGATGATGTCCTGCTTGTGGCTGACGATCAGCGGGCGCAGCACCAGGGTGTCGGTAACCCGGTCGATCACCGAGAGGTTCGGCAGGGTCTGGCTGGACACCTGGGAGATCGCCTCGCCGGTCACCAGCGCGTCCAGCTCCAGGCGCTCGGCCACGCGGCTGGCGGCGCGCAGCATCATGCGCTTGAGGGTCACGCCCATATAGCTGTCGTCGACCTTGGTGAGGATCTCGCCGACCACTTCCTCGAACGGCACGCTGACGAACAGCACGCGCTGCGAGCGGCCGTACTTCTCCCACAGGTAGTGGGCGACTTCCATCACCCCCAGTTCGTGGGCGCGCCCGCCGAGGTTGAAGAACACGAAGTGGCTGATCATCCCGCGGCGCATCATCTGGTAGGCCGCCACGGTCGAGTCGAAGCCGCCGGACATCAGCACCAGCACCTGCTCCAGCGCGCCCAGCGGATAGCCGCCCAGGCCCGGATGCTGGCGATGGATGACGAACAGGCGGTCGAGGCGGATTTCCATCCGCACCTCGACTTCCGGCTGCTTCAGGTCGATCCCGGCAGCCCCGCATTCGCGGCGCAGGCCGCTGCCGACGTAACGCTCCACCTCCATCGAGGTGAACGCGTGCTTGCCGGCGCGCTTGCAGCGCACGGCGAAGGTCTTGCCGGCCAACTGGTCGCCGAAATGCGCCTTGCACTTGGCGAGGATGTCGTCGAAATCGCCCAGCGGATACTCGTGGACCTCGAGGAAATGACCGATGCCCGGGGTGCAGGTCAGGCGCTCGATCATCTCGCGCCTGGCCTTGGCGTCGACCACGGCGGTCTCTACCTCAAGGTTGTCCCACTCGCCCTCGACCTTCAGCTCCGGGTCCAGGTCGCGCAGCACCGCGCGGATGTTCTTCGCCAACTGCCGGATGAAGCGCTTGCGCACCGGCCGGCTCTTGATGGTGATTTCCTGGAAGGTCTTGACGATGAGTTTCATGCGAGGGACGCGAACGCGCGGGGCGACGGAAAAAAAGGGGCGGAATTATATCTGAAATTGCTCACGTATTGAGCAGAAATATGCACAGTTATTTTTGCTGCACCAAAATGGAATGATGCACCAACATGGAGCACCATAACGGTGCACCCGAAGGCCGCCCAGCTACCCTGAAGAAGACCTGGCCCCGCCAAACATGGGGCCCTGCCCGATTCCGGGCACTGGCACGCAACTTGCTCACTTGTGAGGCAGGTTGCCCTGGCGGAGTATTCCGGCCGGCATCACCCGATACTGGGGCACAGAAAAAGCTCCCAGCTCTAATCCCTCCTGGAGGACAGCATGTCGTACAAGTCGCACCAACTGATCAAAGACCATGACGTGAAGTGGGTAGACCTGCGCTTCACCGATACCAAGGGCAAGCAGCAACACGTCACCATGCCGGCTCGCGACGCGCTGGACGATGAGTTCTTCGAAGCCGGCAAGATGTTCGACGGCTCCTCCATCGCCGGCTGGAAAGGCATCGAAGCCTCCGACATGATCCTGATGCCGGACGACAGCACCGCCGTCCTCGATCCGTTCACCGAAGAGCCGACCCTGATCCTGGTCTGCGACATCATCGAGCCGAGCACCATGCAAGGCTACGAGCGCGACCCGCGCAACATCGCCAAGCGCGCCGAGGAGTACCTGAAGTCCACCGGCATCGGCGACACCGTGTTCGTCGGCCCGGAACCGGAGTTCTTCATCTTCGACGAAGTGAAGTTCAAGTCCGACATCTCCGGCTCGATGTTCAAGATCTTCTCCGAGCAGGCTTCCTGGAACACCGACGCCGACATCGAGTCCGGCAACAAGGGCCATCGCCCGGGCGTGAAGGGCGGCTACTTCCCGGTACCGCCGGTCGACCACGACCATGAAATCCGCACCGCCATGTGCAACGCCCTGGAAGAAATGGGCCTGGTGGTCGAAGTCCACCACCACGAAGTGGCAACCGCCGGCCAGAACGAGATCGGCGTGAAGTTCAACACCCTGGTCGCCAAGGCCGACGAAGTGCAGACCCTGAAGTACTGCGTGCACAACGTCGCCGACGCCTACGGCAAGACCGTGACCTTCATGCCGAAGCCGCTGTACGGCGACAACGGCTCGGGCATGCACGTGCACATGTCGATCTCCAAGGACGGCAAGAACACCTTCGCCGGCGAAGGCTATGCCGGCCTGTCCGAGACCGCCCTGTACTTCATCGGCGGCATCATCAAGCACGGCAAGGCCCTGAACGGCTTCACCAACCCCTCGACCAACTCCTACAAGCGCCTGGTCCCGGGCTTCGAAGCTCCGGTGATGCTGGCCTACTCGGCGCGCAACCGTTCCGCCTCGATCCGTATCCCCTACGTATCCAGCCCGAAGGCCCGCCGTATCGAAGCGCGCTTCCCGGACCCGGCAGCCAACCCCTACCTGGCCTTCGCCGCGCTGCTGATGGCCGGCCTGGACGGCATCCAGAACAAGATCCACCCCGGCGATGCCGCCGACAAGAACCTGTACGACCTGCCGCCGGAAGAGGCGAAGGAAATCCCGCAGGTTTGCGGCAGCCTGAAAGAGGCGCTGGAAGAACTCGACAAGGGCCGCGCGTTCCTGACCAAGGGCGGCGTGTTCACCGACGAGTTCATCGATGCCTACATCGAGCTGAAGAGCGAAGAAGAGATCAAGGTGCGCACCTTCGTGCACCCGCTGGAATACGACCTGTACTACAGCGTCTGATCCACCCTTTCCTATAACAACGAGTCACCCTCTTGAGGCCTCCTTCGGGAGGCCTTTTTTATGGGCCGGCCCATGGAGAAACGCAAAGTTCGCCGCGCCGTTCGGTTAGACTTGCCGCGCTCCCCGCCCCAAGGATAAGGACCGTCCATGCGTCACTCTCTCTGGCTCCTGCTTGCCGCCATCCTCAGCCTGCCCGCCCAGGCCGCCACCGAATGCCGCGATATCCACGACCGCGACCTGCGGCGCATGTGCAACGCACTGGAACGCGGCGACAGCGGGGATTGCGGCGACATCGACAGCCGCGACCTGCGGCGTTACTGCGGCGCGCTGCTGGCGCCGGGACAGCGCTACGACTGCGACGACATCCGCGACGGCGACACGCGCCGCCAGTGCCGCGCCATCGTCCGCGGCGACCGCAAGCGCTGCGACGACATCGACAGCCGCGACATGCGCCGCCAGTGCCGGGCCGTGGTATCGCGTGCGCCGTGGCAGTGCGACGGCATCGACGACCGCGACATGCGCCGCATCTGCCGGGTCATCCTGTCGCGCTAGATGCCGCCGTCCGCCGGCGTGCCCTGCTCGTCCGGTTCCGCGGATTTCGCCTTGGGCGCCCGGCTCAACTGTACGTTGAGACGCGGCATGGACAGTTCGAGGCCGGCCTGGTCGAGGCGCCGACGCAGGCGCAGGTTGAACGCCCGCTGGACCTCCCACTGCTTGATCGGCGCGGTCTTGAAGCGGAAGCGCAGGATCGCCTGGCCGTTGTCGAAACTCTCCACGCCCTGCAATTCCATCGGCGACCACAGGTTACGGTAGACCGCCGGGTCGCTGCGCAGCTCCATCGCGACCTCGCGCACCAGCGCCACCGCGTCGTCGATCGGCATGCTCGCCGGCACCGGCCAGCGGAACATCGCGTAGCCGAACTGGCGCGAGTAGTTCTTGATGCTCTTGATCTCGCTGAACGGGATGGTATGCACCACGCCGTCCAGGTCGCGCAGGCGCACGGTACGGATAGTCAGGCCCTCGACCGTGCCAAGGTGGCCGCCGACGTCGACGTAGTCGTCGATCGACAGCGAGTCCTCGATGATGATGAACAGGCCGGTGATCAGGTCCGCCACCAGCGACTGCGCGCCGAAGCCGATGGCCAGGCCGATCACGCCGGCACCGGCCAGCAACGGGGTGACGTTCATGCCCATGTTGGCCAGGGCGACGATCAGGGCGATCACCGCGATGGTGGCGAACAGCACGTTGCGGATCAGCGGCAGCATGGTCAGCGCGCGGGTGTTCGGCCGGCTCTTGCCGCCCAGGCCGAGGCTGTGCTGGATCGCGGTATCGGTGAGGATCCAGATCAGCCAGGCGACCAGCAGAGTGGTGCCGAAGCTGACCACCTTCATGCTGATCTGCTCGCCCTCGCCTTCCGCATAGCGAATCAGCGACATGCCCCAGACGCGCAAGGCGACCTCGATGAAGAACAGCACCACGAAGATGTGCAGCAGGGTGTAGCCGAAGCTTTGCAACTGTTCGATGTACGGCGCGCTGCGGCGCGGGCCGGCGCCGACCCGACTGGAACGGCGGCGGATCAGCCCGATCACGGTCATCGCCACCACCGCCAGCACCGCGCAGACCAGCGCCCGGCGCAACGCCGAACTGCTGTCGCCGGCGGAAACGAAGGTGGCGAACAGGGAAATCCCCACCAGCACCAGCACCGGCACGAACCACAGCGAGCCGACCAGTTGCACCAGGTCGTGCAGGCTACGGCGCTTGAGGCGGCGCTCCAGCGGCTGGTTGCGGATCAGGTGGGCGATCGGCCGGCGGAAACGCATCACGAATAGCGCGGTGAACAGCGCGGCGCTGGCGTTGGCCAGGGTACTCAGGCAGATCGAGGTGTGCTCGCCGAGGCCGGCGATCAGCCGCGGATCGTGGGCGACCTCGCCCAGCGCGGCGAGGCTGCCGATCAGCCACAACGGGCGGAACGCCTGGCGCCGCAGGATATCCAGGGCGCGCTGGCGGTGCGGGCCACTGAGCAGCGAGAGGGAAATCACGCACAGCGCGGAGAACAGCGTGCCGCAGACCAGCACATAGGCCATGACCATCGCCAGGGTCTTGCTCAGGGAGTCCGGCAGCACCACCGACAGGTACAGGGTGATGAGGAAGGCCACCAGCCAGGGCCCCAGCTTGCGCAGGGAAAACAGCAGCAGGTCGCGGGTCTTCGGATGCTGCGGCAACTCCGCCGACAGGCCGAAGCGCTCGCGCATGCGCCGGCTGAGCCAGAGCAGCGCGCTGGCCAGGCAGGCCCAGAGGAGGATCACCACCGAAAAATCGAAGACCATCGCCGGCAGGTCGCGCCAGCTGGGAAAGCGCTCCTCGAGTTCGGCACGCGCCAGCTGGAACTGGTTGCCCCATAACGCGACCGGGCTGTTCGCGCCCTGGAACTGCTTTTCCAGGCTGGTCAGGGTATCGCCGATCAGCCCCAGCACCCCACCCTCGCTTTCCTTGCCTTTCTTGGTCACGTCGCGCAGCTGTTTCAGCTTTTTCAGCAGGTCGGCGCGCTGCCTGTCGTTCTCCAGGGTCTGGATGACCTGGTTCAGCGATTGTTCCAACTGCGCATCGCTGACCTTCTCGCCACCGGAGGAACTCCCCGCCAACGGGTTCGGCAGCGCCGCGGCGCCCGGCGGCGAGTAGAACAGGGCGGCGCAGAGGCACAGCAGCAGGGCCGCCAGGACGCGGGAGCGAAGGGTGAAGCGGGCGATGATCGGCACGAGAAAGGCAGTCCCCAAGGTGAGAAACCGAAACAGCCGCATCATACAAGCCGGACACCCGCCGTTTCGAACGGGGCCGCCGGCCGGCGGCGCAAGCACAGACACTCTGGCGCAACGAGGGTTCGCCCCGCCAGTGCCGGCTGAGACGGACGCAGCCGCGCGGCGGGGCACAGCGACCGCCAACGTGCCCCAGCGCACACCTTCGAATACCCGCATGCCGCACAATGCACGGCTTGCCAGCGCGCCGATGCGGTGCAACGCTTGGCAGGTTCACCCGGAGACCGTCCATGCGCCTGATCACCAGCTGCCTGCTCCTGGCCGCCGCCCTGCCGGCCATGGCGCAGATCTACCAATACACCGACGCCAACGGCAACAAGGTATTCACCAACCAGCCGCCAGACGGGGTGCAGGCGCAGACCGTCGAACTGCAGCCGACCAATACCGTAGGAATCGACACGCCGGAAAAGTCCTCCGCGGGCAATTCCCCGACCGCCGATAGCGAGGCCGCCGCCTACGAGATCCTTGCCCTCAGCGACCTCCCCACGGAAGAGGCGCTGCGCGCCAACAACGGCACCTTCAACGTCAGCGTCAGCATCCGCCCGGCCCTGCACAGCGGCCACCAGTTGCAACTGGTGCTGGACGGCAAACCCTACGGCACGCCCAGCAGCGGCACCCGCTTCACCCTGCACGAGATCGACCGCGGCGACCACAGCCTCGCGGTACAGGTACTCAACGGCGAACGGGTGCTGCAATCCAGCCCGCCGGTGACCTTCACCGTGCAGCGCGTGCACCTCGGGAAGAAGCGATGATCCCGCGCATTCTCGGCGCCCTCCTGCTGTGCCTGGCCTGCGCCGCGCAAGCGGGGGTCTACACCTACATCGACGCCGAGGGCAACCGCGTCTACACCGACCAGCCGCCCAGCGGGCGCAAGGCCCAACGCGTCGAACTGGCACCGGGCAACAGCGTGGCACCACCGGGCATACGCTATCGTCCGCCCGCCGCGCCGCTGGAGGTGAAGCCGCCGGCCTACCAGCTACTGCGCATCCTCTTCCCCGAACCGGACGCAACCCTGCGCGCCAACAGCGGCGACGTCATCGTCACCGTCACCAGCGAGCCGGCGCTGCTGCCCGGCCATCGCTATCGCCTGCTGCTCGACGGCAAGCCTGCCGGAGCGCCGGGACGCAGCCCGGTGTTCCCGTTGAAGAACCTCGATCGCGGCACCCACCAGGTCGCAGTGGAAATCATCGATGGCGACGGCATGACCGTCGAAAGCACCCCGAGCCAGCCCTTCCACCTGCATCGAGTGAGCATCGCCGGCCAACCCCTGCCGGAGGTCGATACGCCGCTGGTCAGCGCGGTACAGCCGAGCGGGCGCTAGCCGAACTTCCCTGCCCACTCCGCCGTGGGCGGGATTTTCCGGTTTTTTTCCCGACTCTCCTGGCGAAAACGCCGCCGGCCACGTCAACGCACCAGATTGGTGCGATTACCCGCACCACTTTCTATACTGTCCCCATTTCGGGTCACCGCTCGTCGCCGAAAACCTTCCCGGCGCACCTCTAGCCAGCGCCTCGGCAGAAAAAACGCGCCTTTTCGGCGCCTGGTTTGCTTTTTGCATTTTCCTGCCCAACCTTGGAACAGCTGCCCGCCATGCCGACCGATACCCTGCACCGACTGTTGCTCGACAACCTGACCACCGCGGTGATCCTGCTCAACGGCGAACTGCGCCTGGAGTACATGAACCCGGCAGCGGAGATGCTCCTGGCCGTGAGCGGCCAGCGCAGCCACGGGCAATTCATCAGCGAGCTGTTCACCGAATCGCCGGAAGCCTTGAACTCGCTGCGCCAGGCGGTGGAACAGGCGCATCCGTTCACCAAGCGCGAAGCGACCCTGACCTCTATCACCGGCGTCAGCATCACGGTCGACTATGCGGTGACGCCCATCCTCAACCGCAACGAGACGCTGCTGCTGCTCGAGGTCCATCCGCGCGACCGGCTGATGCGGATCACCCGCGAAGAAGCACAGCTGTCCAAACAGGAGACCACCAAGCTGCTGGTGCGCGGGCTCGCCCACGAGATCAAGAACCCGCTCGGCGGCATCCGCGGCGCAGCGCAACTACTATCCCGCGAGCTGCCGGAAGAGTCGCTGAAGGACTACACCAACGTCATCATCGAAGAAGCCGACCGGTTGCGGAACCTGGTGGACCGCATGCTCGGCTCGAACAAACTGCCGAACCTGGCGCCGACCAACATCCATGAAGTGCTGGAGCGGGTCAGCAGCCTGGTGGAAGCGGAGAGCCAGGGCAGCATCACCCTGGTCCGCGACTACGACCCGAGCATCCCCGACCTGCTGCTCGACCGCGAGCAAATGATCCAGGCCGTGCTCAACATGGTACGCAACGCCATGCAGGCGATCGCCGGGCAGAACGACCTGCGCCTCGGTCGCATCACCCTGCGCAGCCGTACCCTGCGCCAGTTCACCATCGGCCACACGCGTCACCGCCTGGTGTGCAAGGTGGAGATCATCGACAACGGCCCGGGCATTCCGGCCGAGCTCCAGGAAACCATCTTCTACCCCATGGTCAGCGGCCGTCCGGACGGTACCGGACTCGGCCTGGCCATCGCCCAGAACATCATCAGCCAGCACCAGGGGCTGATTGAATGCGAGAGCCACCCCGGCCATACCGTGTTCAGTCTGTTCCTGCCCCTGGAACAAGGAGTGCATTGACCATGAGCCGATCAGAGACCGTCTGGATCGTCGACGACGACCGCTCCATCCGCTGGGTACTGGAAAAGGCCCTGCAGCAGGAAGGCATGACCACGGTGAGCTTCGACAGCGCCGACAGCGTGATCGGCCGCCTCGGCCGGCAGCAGCCGGACGTGATCATCTCCGATATCCGCATGCCCGGCGCCAGCGGCCTCGACCTGCTGGCGCAGATCCGCGAACTGCATCCGCGCCTACCGGTGATCATCATGACCGCGCATTCCGACCTCGACAGCGCGGTGGCCTCCTACCAGGGCGGCGCCTTCGAATACCTGCCCAAGCCGTTCGACGTCGACGAGGCGGTCTCCCTGGTCAAGCGCGCCAACCAGCACGCCCAGGAGCAGCAGGGCCTGGAGCTGCCGGCGAACCAGGCGCGCACGCCGGAGATCATCGGCGAGGCGCCGGCGATGCAGGAGGTATTCCGCGCCATCGGCCGCCTCAGCCATTCCAACATCACCGTGCTGATCAACGGCGAATCGGGTACCGGCAAGGAGCTGGTCGCCCATGCCCTGCATCGCCACAGCCCGCGCGCAGCCTCGCCATTCATCGCGCTGAACATGGCGGCGATCCCCAAGGACCTGATGGAATCCGAGCTGTTCGGCCATGAGAAGGGCGCCTTCACCGGGGCCGCCGCCCAGCGCCGCGGACGCTTCGAGCAGGCCGATGGCGGCACCCTGTTCCTCGACGAGATCGGCGACATGCCGGCCGACACCCAGACCCGCCTGCTGCGCGTCCTGGCCGACGGCGAGTTCTACCGGGTCGGCGGGCACACGCCGGTGAAGGTCGACGTGAGGATCATCGCCGCCACCCACCAGAACCTGGAAAGCCTGGTGCGCGACGGCAAGTTCCGCGAGGACCTGTTCCATCGCCTGAACGTGATCCGCATCCACATCCCGCGGCTGGCCGACCGCCGCGAGGACATCCCGGCGCTGGCCCGGCACTTCCTCAGCCGCGCCGCCCAGGAGCTGGCGGTGGAACCCAAGCTGCTGAAGGCGGAAACCGAGGAGTACCTGAAGAACCTCGGCTGGCCGGGCAACGTCCGCCAACTGGAGAACACCTGCCGCTGGATCACCGTGATGGCCTCCGGCCGCGAGGTGCACATCGACGACCTGCCGCCGGAGCTGCTGACCCAGCCGCAGGACAGCGCGCCGGCGGCGAACTGGGAACAGGCCCTGCGCCAGTGGGCCGACCAGGCGCTGGGCCGCGGCCAGTCGAACCTGCTGGACAGCGCCGTGCCGGCCTTCGAACGGATCATGATAGAAACCGCCCTCAAGCACACCGCCGGCCGCCGCCGCGATGCCGCCGTGCTGCTCGGCTGGGGCCGCAATACCCTGACCCGCAAGATCAAGGAGCTGGGGATGAACGTCGATGGAGCCGACGACGAAGGCGACGACTGAAGCGCCACTGCTCCCATGAGCGACCCAACGGGGCCTTCGGGCCCCGTTTTTCATGGTCCGTCGCGCGCCCCTGCCAAGCGAGACGCCGCCCCGGCCTCGGCAGGGCGCCCGCCCGATACCGTCGGTCAAACCGTGGCGTAGAGCGAATAACCGCATCGCGGTTATCCGCCGGTTGTGCAGAGCCGCGGCGGATAACGCCTATGGCGTTATTCGCCCTACCGTCCGCAGCACAGCCCCAGCCTCGGCAGAGCGCCCGCTCGGCACCGTCGATCAAACCGTGGCGTAGGGCGAATAACCGCATCGCGGTTATCCGCCGGTTGTGCAGGGCCGCGGCGGATAACTCCGCTGGCGTTATTCGCCCTACCGTCCGCAGCACAGCCCCAGCCTCGGCAGAGCGCCCGCCCGGCACCGTCGATCAAACCGTGGCGTAGGGCGAATAACCGCATCGCGGTTATCCGCCGGTTCGGCGGGGCAGCGGCCCTTGCCCGGATTTTGGGCAGCGTGCACCAGCAGGCGACAAATCGGCATCAATCGCTGGCGGAAAAGCCCGCTCCGTCATTTTTCCGCAATCGACTTCCCACAACCCCCTGGGATGCCGCCAAGCCCTTGATCCACGGGCCTCCAGAGGCATTCATCACCAGCTCGCCCACAGACTTACCCACAACCCTTCAGGAAAGCGAGCGCGCCGCCAGCGTCTCATGAGAATTGGCACAGCCCCTGCATTGGAGCAGATAACGAAGATTTCGGGGGCCTCGGTACAGGCAGGCTGGGGAATCCCCTCTTTTACACCCGGCGGCAGACGCAGCATCCGCGCGCAACCGCCACACCCGTTTCGGGGACCTCGGTACAGGCAGGCTGAGAACTCCCCTCTTTTATGCCCGGCGGCAGCGCAGCGATCCGCGCCTCCGCCCTCCCGTTTGGGGACCTCGGTACAGGCAGGCTGAGAATTCCCCCTTTTATTCCCGGCCGTCGCGCTCCTGCAGTTCGACGACCAGGCGCCAGCCCTCGCCGTCCTCCGACCACTGCCAGCGCCCCTGCAAGGGGCGGGTCGAGACCAGGCTCAACAGCAGCGCCTTTCCCTCCTCGCGGACGCGCCAGCGCAACGGCTGGCCCAACCATCGCCCGTCTCCCTGCTGCGCCGCGCCCCGGGCGACGATGCGCAACGTCAGGGCACCCTCCACCCGTGCCGCCGTAACCGCAGCCTGGCGATCGAAGCGCAGGACCAGGCCCTGCTCGCTCTCCCCGACCGCCAGCAGTTGCGGCGCAGACGTCGGCAGCGAAGCGGGACCGAACAACCTGCCGAGCATCAGCCCGAACAACAACCCGGCAAGCACCAGCGCACCCCAGACTTTCCAGCGCTGGCGCCGCAGATCGTCGATGGCGGAGGTAGAATGCCGCCCGTTATCTGCTCCGGAGCCCTGCATGTTCCACGTCATCCTGTTTCAACCGGAGATTCCTCCGAATACCGGCAACATTATCAGGCTCTGCGCCAACGCCGGATGCAGTCTGCACCTGATCGAGCCGCTCGGTTTCGAACTGGACGACAAGCGCTTGCGCCGTGCCGGCCTCGACTACCACGAATACGCCAGCGTACGCCGCTACCCGGATCTGCAGAGCTGCCTCGAGGCCCTCGGCCAGCCACGCCTGTTCGCCTTCACCACCAAGGGGTCGCGGGCCTTCCACGAAGTGGCCTACCAGCGCGGCGATGCCTTCCTCTTCGGCCCGGAAAGCCGCGGACTGCCGGAGGACGTGCGCAACGCCCTGCCAACCGATCGGCGCCTGCGCCTGCCGATGCGCGAAGGCTGCCGTAGCCTGAACCTGTCCAACACGGTGGCGGTGACCGTCTACGAAGCCTGGCGCCAGCTCGGCTTCGCCATGGACTGAGCCGGCCGGCAGGCATGAAAAAGCCCGCGCAAGGCGGGCTTTTTCGCAAGCGCTGGGCTTACTGGACCGACGGCGTCGGGATTTCGCCGGAGGCCTGCATGCGGGCGATTTCCTGGGCGTAGAGAGCGTCGAAGTTCACCGGCGACAGCATCAGCGCCGGGAACGAACCGCGTACCACCAGGTTGTCCAGGGCTTCGCGAGCGTACGGGAAGAGGATGTTCGGGCAGAACGCGCCGAGGGTATGGCTCATGCTCGACGGATCGAGGTTCTTGATCAGGAAGATGCCGGCCTGCTGCACTTCGGCGATGAAGGCAGTGGTGTCCTCGCCGTTCTTCACGGTCACCGATACGGTCAGGACCACTTCGTAGAAGTCGCCGTCCAGCTGCTTCTGGCGAGTGTTCAGGTCCAGGCTGATGGACGGGTTCCATTCCTGGCGGAAGATTTCCGGGGACTTCGGCGACTCGAACGACAGGTCGCGCAGGTAGATGCGCTGCAGGGAGAACTGGGGTTGCTGCTCGTCGGCAGCGCCGTTGGTAGCTTGCTCGGTCATTTTCGGGCCTTCCCTTGGGTCAATTCATGAATGGTTTCAGGCAGACAGCAGCGCGTCCAGCTTGCCGGCGCGCTCCAGTGCATGAAGGTCGTCGCAGCCGCCGACATGGGTCTCGCCGATCCAGATCTGCGGCACGGTGGTCGATCCCGCCTTGCGTGCCAGCTCGGCGCGCAGTTCTGGCTTGCCGTCGCAGGCGATCTCCTGGAAGTCCACGCCCTTGCGTTGCAGCAGCTGCTTGGCGCGGATGCAGTACGGACACCAGGCGGTGGTGTAGATCACGACGGGCGGCATGTCACTTCACCAGCGGCAGGTTGTCGCCGCGCCAGCTGCCGATCCCGCCGGACAGCTTGGCGGCGTTGAAGCCGGCCTTCTTCAGGACGCCGCCCCAGGTACCGGAGTGCTGGCCCATGGCGTCGACCAGGATGATGGTCTTGCCCTTGTACTTTTCCAGCTCGGTCATGCGGCTGTTCAGCTTGTCGGCCGGGATGTTCAGCGCGTCGACGATGTGCCCGCTGGCGAACTCCTTGGCCGGACGGATATCCAGGACCACCGCCTGGTCGGCATTGACCAGCGCGGTCAGCTCGCGGGTCGACAGGCTCTTGCCGCCCTTGCGCAGCTCGTGCAGCAACAGCAGGACCAGCAGGACCAGCAGCGCCGCGACCAGCAGGTAGTGGTTGGTGGCGAACTCGATCAGACGGGAAACGAATTGCATGGTGACGGATATCCAGGGCGTAAAAATGCCGGCCAGTATACAGACCGCGCCGGCCAGGGGGGAACCCGCCGGGCGGCGCCCCGCTCGGCTCCAGGAAATGGCGTCGCGGGAAACTTCACGGTTAGAATGCCGGTCCTTTTCTGTGAAGCTGGCCAGTTCCGGCCCGGGCACGGCTCGGGCAGGACAGAGGGAGCGAGGATAGCGGCATTCGGTTGCGGATCGGCGTCATCGGTTTAATCAATCAGCCTCTTCCTACGTCTTGAACGACAATGTTCCCACTAAATTTGGTCAGTTTCTGAACCCCGCGGAAATAGAGCCGGACATATGACTGCCACGCCCAAACCCCTGGTCCTGATCATCCTGGACGGCTTCGGCCACAGCGAAAGCCCTGACTACAACGCCATCTACGCCGCGAAGAAGCCGGTCTGGGATCGCCTCCTGGCGACCCAGCCGCACGGCCTGATCTCCGGCTCCGGCATGGACGTCGGCCTGCCCGACGGCCAGATGGGCAACTCCGAGGTCGGCCACATGAACCTCGGCGCAGGCCGCGTGGTGTACCAGGACTTCACCCGCGTCACCAAGGCCATCCGCGACGGCGAATTCTTCGAAAACCCGGTGATCGCCGGGGCGGTCGACAAGGCCGTCGCCGCCGACAAGGCGGTGCACATCCTCGGCCTGCTCTCTCCGGGCGGCGTACACAGCCATGAAGACCACCTGGTGGCGATGGCGCAGATGGCCGCCAGGCGCGGCGCCGGCAAGATCTACCTGCATGCCTTCCTGGATGGCCGCGATACCCCGCCGAAAAGCGCGCAACCGTCGCTGGAGCGTCTCGACGCCACCTTCGCCGGGCTCGGCAAGGGCCGCATCGCCTCGATCATCGGCCGCTATTTCGCGATGGATCGCGACAACCGCTGGGACCGCGTCCAGGCCGCCTATGAACTGATCGTCGACGGCAAGGCCGAGTTCACCGCCGACTCCTCGGTGGCAGCCCTCGAGGCCGCCTACGCCCGCGGCGAGAGCGACGAATTCGTCAAGGCCACCGCGGTGGTCCCGGCCGGCGCCGAAGCGGTGCGGGTCGAGGATGGCGACGCGGTGATCTTCATGAACTTCCGCGCCGACCGCGCCCGCGAACTGAGCCGCGCCTTCGTCGAGCCGGCGTTCAAGGAATTCCCCCGCGAGCAGGCCCCGCAGTTGGCAGGCTTCGTCATGCTGACCCAGTACGCGGCGAGCATCCCGGCGCCCTGCGCCTTCCCGCCGGAGCCGCTGACCAACGTCCTCGGCGAATACCTGGCCAAGCATGGCAAGACCCAGCTGCGCATCGCCGAGACCGAGAAGTACGCCCACGTGACCTTCTTCTTCTCCGGCGGCCGCGAGGAACCCTACGAGGGCGAGGAGCGCATCCTGATCCCCTCGCCGAAGGTCGCCACCTACGACCTGCAGCCCGAGATGAGCGCGCCGGAAGTCACCGACCGTATCGTCGAGGCCATCGAGCAACAACGCTACGATGTGATCGTGGTCAACTACGCCAACGGCGACATGGTCGGCCACACCGGCGTGTTCGAGGCCGCGGTCAAGGCCGTGGAGTGCCTGGACACCTGCATGGGGCGCATCGTCGAGGCGCTGGACAAGGTCGGCGGCGAAGCCCTGATCACCGCCGACCACGGCAATGTCGAGCAGATGGAAGACGAGTCCACCGGCCAGGCGCACACCGCGCACACCTGCGAACCGGTGCCCTTCGTCTACGTCGGCAAGCGCAAGCTGAGCATCCGCGAAGGCGGCGTGCTGGCCGACGTGGCGCCGACCATGCTGACCCTCATGGGGCTGGAGCAGCCAGCGGAAATGACCGGTCGCAGCATCGTCATCCTCGGCTGATCCGCGAACGACGAACTCCCGCGCAGGGCGGATAACCGCGTCGCGGTTATCCGCCGCTTCTGCAGGCCATCGGCGGAGAACGCCTGCGACGTTATCCGCCGTAGCGGGCCGGGCGCCGCGCCCCGTTTCCACGACGTCACCTTCCCCGCTTTAACGCTGCCGATCGGCCGACAGGCCTGGCCACGCGACCTCGAGACGTGTGCCGCGGTTTTCATTTTCCGCGTCTCCCCCCCTGCCTCCCGCTACGTCGCCGAGGCCCGTGCTAGCCTTGCCCGCGCTGTCTTTTCCATCTGCCCTACAAGGATTTCCGCCGATGTGGTTCCTCCTCGCCACCTCGCTCCTCGCCCTGTCCTTCCAGCGCCTGCTGGCTCTCGCCTTGCTGCTCGCGACCTGCTGCCTCGCCTTCTACGACGGAGTTCTCGCTCCGCCTGCGGTCGCCGCCCTGGCTGTACTGGGCGTCCTCGCCCTGTTGCGCCGGCGCCTGGCGGCACGCCGCGCCTGGGCCCTGGGCCTGGAGCTGCTGCTGGTCGCCGGCGCGGTGGGCCTTTTCCTGCACCTGCTACCCGGCTTCGCCAACCCCAGGGTCCTGGACAAGGCGGTGGTCGGCCCGCAGAGCCTGCCGTTCACCATGTACTTCAACTTCGACAAGGCACTGGTGCCGTTCCTGCTACTGGCCTGCCTGCCGAGCCTGTTCCGCGACGAAGCCCGCGCTCCCGGCCGCCCCTGGCACTGGCTGCTGCTCGTGGCGGCGGTGCCGGCGCTGCTTCTGCTGGCTGTCGGCGTCGGCCTGCTGCGGCCGGAACTCCACGCGCCGGCCTGGCTCTGGCAGTTCGTCCTGGCCAACCTGTTCTTCGTTTCCCTTGCCGAGGAAGCGCTGTTCCGCGGCTACCTGCAGCAACGCCTGGGCCAATGGCTGGGCCCCTGGCCCGCCCTGGCGCTGGCCTCGGCGCTGTTCGGCCTGGCGCACTTCGCCGGCGGCCCGCTGCTGATGCTGTTCGCCGGCCTCGCCGGGCTGATCTACGGGTTGGCCTGGCTGTGGAGCGGCCGCCTGTGGGTGGCGACGCTGTTCCACTTCGGGCTGAACCTGACGCATCTGCTGCTGTTCACCTACCCGCTCTACAGACCCGCCTGATGCCCGTGACCTTCGTCGTCGACGACATCCGCCGCTGCCATCCGGCTGAAATACGTGGAAGCGCCCCACAGCGCGCGGTGCGGGGCGTTTTTTTTAACGGCGGCCACGGGCATACTAGGCCGGTCCAATTCCCAGGTGCCCGCCACCCCATGCTCCGCCTCCTTCCTCTCCTGCTATCCCTCGCCTGTCTCGCTCCGGCCTTCGCCGACGAGCGCGCCGACACCCAACGCCAGCTGGAACAGACGCAGAAGGACATCGGCGAGCTGAAGAAGCTGCTGGACGGCATCCAGCAGGAAAAGAGCGGCGTGCAGAAGCAGCTGAAGTCCACCGAGACCGAGATGGGCGACCTGGAAAAACAGATCAAGGCCCTGCAGGACGAGCTGGACAAGAGCGAAGCCGAGCTGAAACGGCTGGATGGGGAGAAAAAAAAACTCCAGGACGCGCGCATTGAGCAGCAGCGCCTCCTCGCCATCCAGGCCCGCGCGGCCTACCAGAGTGGACGCGAGGAATACCTGAAGCTGCTGCTGAACCAGGAACACCCGGAAAAATTCAGCCGCACCCTCACCTACTACGACTACATCAACAAAGCCCGTCTCGAACAGCTCGCCAGCTTCAACGAAACCCTCCGCCAGCTGGCCAACGTCGAGCAGGACATCTCTGCGCAGAAAGCCGAACAACTGAGCAAGCAAGGCGAGCTGGACAGCCGCCGCGAGGCGCTGGCAGCGACCCGCAAGGAGCGCCAGCAAGCCCTGGCCAAGCTGAACAGCGACTACCGCGAACGCGACCAGAAGCTCAAGTCCCGTCAACAGGACCAGGCCGAGCTGGCCAAGGTACTGCGGACCATCGAGGAAACCCTGGCCCGCCAGGCCCGCGAAGCCGCCGCGGCGGCGGAGCGCGAGCGCCAGCGCGCGCTGGCCGCCGAACGCGAGCGTGCGCGCCAGCAGCAGGCCGCCCCCGGACGAGTCACCAGCCCGCCGCGCGAACCTGCGCCGGGCCCGCTGGTCTCAAGCACTGGCGCGGTCTACGGCGGCGCGTTCGGCTCGGCCCGCGGCAAGCTGCCGTGGCCGGTGAATGGCCGCGTCGTGGCGCGCTTCGGCAGCCAGCGCGGCGACGATCCGCGGGCGAAATGGGACGGCGTACTGATTTCGGCGAGCGCCGGCAGCACCGTCCGCGCGGTGCACGGCGGACGCGTGGTATTCGCCGACTGGTTGCGCGGAGCCGGCCTGTTGGTCATCCTCGACCACGGTGGCGGCTACCTCAGCCTTTATGGCCATAATCAAAGCCTGCTGAAAGACGCCGGCGACACCGTGAAGGCCGGCGACCCGATCGCCACCGTTGGAACCAGCGGCGGCCAGAGTAGCCCGGCCGTGTACTTCGCCATTCGCCATCAGGGCCGCCCGGCGGACCCTACTACCTGGTGCCGCGCGCAGGGATAGGCGCCGAACTCGTGATTAGGAGCTGAACATGCTGCATTGCTTCCGTCCCACCACCCTGGCGCTGGCCCTGCTGCTCGGCGCGGGCGCGGCCCAGGCTGCCGACGCCCCGGCCGACGCCGCGCCACTGGCCAACGGTAGCAGTGCCCCGCTGCCCCTCGACGAGCTGCGTACCTTCGCCGAGGTTCTCGACCGGGTGAAGGCCGCCTATGTCGAGCCAGTGGACGACAAGACCCTGCTGGAGAACGCCATCAAGGGCATGCTCAGCAACCTCGACCCGCACTCCGCCTACCTCGGCCCGGAGGACTTCGCCGAGCTGCAGGAAAGCACCAGCGGCGAGTTCGGCGGCCTGGGCATCGAGGTCGGCAGCGAAGACGGCTTCATCAAGGTGGTCTCGCCGATCGACGACACCCCCGCGGCCCGCGCCGGCATCCAGCCCGGCGACCTGATCGTGCAGATCGACGGCAAGCCGACCAAGGGCCAGTCGATGACCGAAGCGGTCGACAGCATGCGCGGCAAGGCCGGCTCCCCGATCACCCTGACCATCGTCCGCGATGGCGGCAGACCGTTCGACGTCGAACTCAAGCGCGCCATCATCAAGGTCAAGAGCGTCAAGAGCCAGGTCCTCGAACCCGGCTACGCCTACCTGCGCATCACCCAGTTCCAGGTCAACACCGGCGAGGAAGTGGTCAAGGCGCTGAACCAGCTGCGCAAGGACAACAAGGGCCGTCTCAAGGGCCTGGTCCTGGACCTGCGCAACAACCCCGGCGGCGTGCTGCAGTCCGCCGTCGAGGTAGCCGACGCCTTCCTCACCAAGGGCCTGATCGTCTACACCAAGGGCCGCATCGCCAACTCCGAGCTGCGCTTCAGCGCCGACCCGGCCGATCCCAGCGACAAGGTTCCGCTGGTGGTGCTGATCAACGGTGGCAGCGCCTCGGCGGCGGAAATCGTCGCCGGTGCCCTGCAGGACCAGAAGCGCGCGATCCTGATGGGCACCGACAGCTTCGGCAAGGGCTCGGTGCAGACCGTGCTGCCGCTGAACAACGACCGCGCCCTGAAGCTCACCACCGCGCTCTACTACACCCCCAACGGGCGCTCCATCCAGGCCCAGGGGATCGTTCCGGACATCGAAGTCGGACGCGCCAAGGTGACCCAGGAGCGGAGCAGCTTCGAGGGCTTCAAGGAAGCCGACCTGCAGGGCCACCTGGCCAACGGCAACGGCGGTGCCGACCGCCCCACCGGCAAGCGTGCCGCGCCGAGCGAGCGCCCGCAGGATTCCGACTACCAGCTCAGCCAGGCCCTTAGCCTGCTGAAAGGCCTGAGCGTCACCCGCGGCAACTGATGTCGGCGTTCCGCGTTGCCCTGCTGGGCCTGTGCCTGCTGTTCAACCAGGCCCAGGCCCGCCAGGACCCCGTCCCCTACCAGCGCCCGCCGCTGCTGACCGTGGTCATCGACGACCTCGGGCAGAACCTGGCACGCGACCGCCGGGTCCTCGACCTGCCCCCCGGCGTAACCCTGGCGATCATCCCGGAAACCCCGCATGCCGCCGAACTGGCCCGCGAGGCGCACCAGCGCGGGCGCACGGTGATCCTGCACATGCCGATGGACCCAGCCGGCGGTCCCTACGCCTGGCGGCCGGAGCTGACCCAGGAAGAGCGTGCGCGGCGGCTGGACGCGGCGCTGGCCAAGGTGCCGTTCGTGCAGGGCCTGAACAACCACGAGGGCAGCCGCATGACCGCGGTGCGCCCGGCGATGGCCTGGCTCGCCGAGGAACTCCAGCGTCGCGGCCTGTACCTGGTCGACAGCCGCACCAGCGCCGCCACCGTGGCCGCCAGCGAGGCGCAGCGGATCGGCCTGGCGAGCGTCTCGCGCGATGTGTTCCTCGACAACGAAGCCACACCGGAAGCGGTCTCCGCACAACTGCAGGCCGGCGTCGCCCTGGCCCGCAAGCAGGGTTCGGCGTTGCTCATCGGCCACCCGCACAAGGCCACCCTCGACGTGCTGGCGCGGGAGCTGCCGAAGCTGCGCGCCCAGGGCATCGAGCTGGTACCGCCGCAGATGCTCATCGGCGAGCGCGGCAACCGCAACGTCAACCCACGCCAGGCTCCGCACTGAACCCGGGTTTACCGGCGTCGCGGCAGCGGTTAAGGTGACGCCCTCGTCATTCCTGCACGGACGCACCGATGGCCCGCCCTTCCCCTCCCATGCCCCTGCTCGCCGCCGCCCTGCTGGTCGCTGGCGCGATTCCCCTCGGTTTCATCTGGATCCTCACCAGCGCCAAGTTCGAGATAGGCGGCGCCAGCCCCGGCGAGAGCACCGTCGGCAAGGTCGAGAACATCGACCAGCGCGCCATGGAGCAATTCTGCACCGGCGTGCGGGTGACGCCCGCCGGCACCTGGCTGGTGGGCCGGCGCGAGGTCGGCCGCGACGAGCAGGCACTGCCCGAGGGCGTCATCGACCTGGACCTGGTGGCGGCCGCCCAGCCCAGGGAAGAAGAATCCGAACCCCACCTCTTCAACTTCCTCAACGGCATGCTGCTATCCGGCGGCGATCCGGAAACCACCTATGTCTCGCGCCTGGGCGCGGACGGCGTATTCCACGAAGTGGCGCGGCTCGGCGAGACCGCCTGCCTGGAAGTCACGCCGGACGGTTCCAGCGTCTTCCTGCTCACCGGCCTGCGGCGCCCGGGCAAGGACAACGGTCAGCGCGAGCAGACAGTGGTGCTGCGCAGCGACGACCAGGGCAAGAGCTGGCGGCGGCTCGAGGAAGGCTTCATGGCCGAGGCGAATCGACTGGGCTGGGCTCTCGCACCGCGCTTCCACGGCAAGGATGAAGTCTGGGTCTGGGGTGATTTCGAATACGGCGGTGCCGATGGCGGCCGGGAACCCGGCCAGCCGAGCGGGCTGTTCTATTCGCCCGACCGCGGCGCCAGCGTCGAGTCGATCGCCACCTCCGCGCCGCTGCTGGTCGACCTCGCCTACGCCCGCGAGTTGGCGCCGAACGGCGTCAGCTGGGGCGATTACAACGGCAAGCACGGGCAGATCAAGGCACACGTCGCCCAACTGGACGCGGAGCGCGCCGCGATCTGGGTAAGCCAGACCTTCCGCTATGGCCCGCCCGAAGGGCGCTACCTGACCAGCTCGGTATTGGTCACCACCCAGGCCGAACTGCGCCGCGAGGGCGGACGCTGGCAGATGGGCGCGATCCGGCGCACCGACGGCGTGGCCGTCGAGCGCCTGGAACAGAACATGGACGGTCGGGTGATCGCAGTGCTCGACCACCCGGACGAATCGCGCTCGCTGATCGCCGAGCTCGATCGCGAAGCGCTCGAATGGAAGATCACCGGCAAGCTGCCCAGCCCGTTCTGGCCCCTGCCGTCCAGTTCCGGGCTGCGCGAGTTCTACATGGGCAGGAATGTGCTGCTGGCCAACACCATGAACCACTACGAAGTGCCGCTGTGGCTGTATCCCGACGAAGAGCCGGCGAGCGTCTCCGCCAACGCGGTGTACTACTCGGACGACTGGGGCTCATCCTGGCGCCGCCTGGACATCGCCGGCTACCTCGGCGTGCTCGGTTTCGACGAGGCGCACGACCGGGTGTTCTGGGCCCGCGGCAACTGGTACGACAGCCGCGACCTCGGCGTCCAGGCCTACGACCTGGACTGAGCCCCCCTCGCCGCACCGGCGGAGGGGCGCCCGCCAGTCAGAGGTAGTTGGCGACGGCTTCGTCGACGAAGCCTTCCTGGCGCATCTGCTCCAGGGCCTTTTGCAGGCGCTCCACCACCTCGTCCGGAGTGTCCTTGTTCAACGCCAGGTAGAGCTTGGCCTCGTTGAAACGCAGCACCGTCTGCAGGCCGGACACGCCTTCCTGCTTGGCCAGGTAGCGACCGACCGGATCGGTGGTGGCCCACAGGTCGATCTGCCCGCCGGTAAGCTTCTTCACGTTTTCCTGGTCGCGCAGGGCGTTGATCACCGGGATGCCCTGGGCTTCCAGGTGCTGGCTGACCGCGTCGTTCTTGTAGGCGCCGAGCTTGTAGCGGGCGGCGTCCTTGAGATTCTTCACGGCGATCTTGCTGCCGGCCGGCGCCAGCAACACCCAACTGGTGTCGGCCAGCGGGCCGACCCACTTGAACTGCGGCACCCGCTCGGGGGTGTAGGTCATGGAGAACAGCCCGTAGCCGGGCTTGTCCAGGGTCAACCGGTACAGGCGGTCCCAGGGGAAGCGCAGGCTCAGGGAATAGCCGATGCCGGCGCGCCTGAACATCTCCCGGACGATGTCGGCACTGATGCCGTCGATGCCATCGTCGCGGGCGAAGTTCTTGTCGTCCACCGCCATGTTGAAGGGCGGGAAGTTCTCGGTCAGCAGCACCACCTTGTAGTCGGCGGGCAATTCGGCACGGGCCGCGGAGGCCCCCAGCAACACCCCCAGGATCAGGGTCTGGATCAGGACTTTCAGCATGGTCACACCGCTCGCTTGGTTATCGTTATTGGCTAGCGGCATCCCTGCGTCAGGACGAAATACCTGGCTCGTCGGCCTTCCATGGCATTGCCGGCGGGGCCGGCAAAGGCGTTTCCCCGCCCGGCCCCCTGTCGGCCGGACGGAGCGAATCAGAGATAGCTGTTGAGGATGTCCTCGACGAAGCCTTCCTTGCGCATGCCGTCCAGGGCTGCCTGGAGCTTCTGCACCACTTCGTCGGGAGTCTCGCGGTTGAGCGCCAGGTACAGCTGGTCGCTGTTGAAGCGCAGCACCGTCTTCAGGCCGGTCACGCCTTCCTGCTTGGCCAGGTAGCGCCCGGCGGGATCGCCGCTGGCCCAGAGGTCGATCTGGCCCTTGACCAGCTTCTGCGCGTTTTCCTGGTCGCGTAGCGCCAGGTCGGCCTCGAAACCGTTCTTGCCGAGGAACTCGGCGATGGCATCGCCCTTGTAGGCGCCGATCCGGTATTTCTTCGCCTCGTCCAGGCTGCCCAGGGTGATCGGGCTGTCGCCCTTGGCCAGCAGCACCCAGTCGTCCGGGCCGATCGGACCGACCCACTTGAACTTGTCCTCGCGCTCGGCCAGGCGGGCGGTGACGAACACCCCGTAGCCGGGCTTCTCCAGCGCCAGCTTGTAGATGCGGTCCCAGGGGAAACGCAGGGTCAGGCTGTACTTGATGCCGGCGCGCTTGAACATCTCGCGGACGATATCCACGGCGATGCCGTCGATGTTGTCTTCCTGGGCGAAGTTCTTGCCGTTGATCGCCATGTTGTACGGCGGGAAGTTCTCCGTGAGCAGGACCATGCTGTAGTCGGGATCGGTTTCGGCGCGCGCGCCGCCGACCAACAGCAGGGTTGCGAGCAGCGCGAAGAGCAGGCTTCTTTGCATTGTTGTCATCCTGTCAGGGGCCTGGAGCGAGGCAGAATAACCAGCGCCGCGCCGCCAGGCCAGCCTTTTGCCAGCATCGCCGGCGAGGCGTCAGTAGCGCTCGCGGATCTGCTTCAACAAGCCTTCGCTGCGCAGCGCGTCGACCGCCGTTTGCAACTTCTGCACCAGCTCGTCCGGGGTGTCCTTGTTCAGCGCCAGGAACAGCTCGGCGGTATGGAAACGCTGGACCACCTTCACCTCCTTGAGGCCCTCGCGCTGGGCGACGTAGCGCCCGCTCGGATCGGCGGTGACCCAGAGATCGATCTGCCCGCTGGCCAGCTTGTCGACGTTCTCGTTGTCGCGCAGCGCCAATTGCACCTGCAGGCCGCGGTCGACCAGGTGCTGGCTGATGGCGTCGTTCTTGTAGCCGCCGATGCGATAGCGCGCGGCGTCTTCCAGGCTGTTCAGGTGGATGCTGCTGTCGCCGCGGGCCATCAGTACCCAGTCGTTGACCGCCAGCGGGCCGACCCACTTGAACTTGTCCTCGCGCTCCGGCGTACGGGCGGTGGAAAACACGCCATAGCCGGGCTCGCTCAGCGCCTGCTGGTAGACCCGGTCCCAGGGGAAACGCAGGATCAGCTGGCACTCGATCTGCGCGCGCTCGCAGGCGGCGCGCACGGTATCGGTGCTGATGCCGCTGATGCCATCGTTCTTGGCGTAGTTGCCGCCGTTCACCGCCATGTTGAACGGCACCAGGTTCTCGGTCAGCAGGACCAGGGTTTCGGCGCGCGCCAGGGCGCTAGCGCATAGCAGGGCCAGGCTGCCGACGCAGCCGAGAGCCAGACGGAAGATGGACATGGAGGACTCCCTGTCGGTCGCAATGTTTGTCGTTATGGCAGGGCATCGGCGCTCTAGCGGCACCTGATGCGGGGGGCGTGACTGTACCTGAAAGAAAGCCGCGCGAGTGTCGACTCGCGCTCAGGAATGGCTAGCCGATCACCGGCCCTGTGCGCTGCGGCGCAACGTGCCTCAGCGCACCACGATACCGCGGCTGGCCAGGTAGGCCTTGGCTTCCGGCACGGTGTACTCGCCGAAGTGGAAGATGCTCGCCGCGAGCACCGCGTCGGCCTTGCCCTCGAGGATGCCGGCGGCCAGGTGCTCCAGGTTGCCGACGCCGCCGGAAGCGATCACCGGCACGTTCACCGCCTCGCTGATGGCGCGGGTCACGCCCAGGTCGTAACCGCTCTTCACGCCGTCCTGGTCCATGCTGGTCAGGAGAATCTCGCCGGCGCCCAGGTCTTCCATCTTCTTCGCCCAGAGCACGGCATCCAGCCCGGTGGGCTTGCGCCCGCCATGGGTGAAGATTTCCCAGCGCGGCGCCTCGCCCGGGGCGGAAACCTTCTTCGCGTCGATGGCGACCACGATGCACTGCGAGCCGAAGCGGTCGGCGGCCTCGCCGACGAACTCGGGGTTGAACACCGCGGCGGTGTTGATCGAGACCTTGTCCGCGCCGGCATTCAGCAGGTTGCGGATGTCCTGCACGCTGCGTACGCCGCCGCCCACGGTCAGCGGAATGAACACCTGGCTGGCCATGCGCTCGACGGTATGCAGGGTGGTGTCGCGCCCGTCGACGCTGGCGGTGATGTCGAGGAAGGTGATCTCGTCGGCACCCTGCTCATCGTAGCGGCGGGCGATCTCGACCGGATCGCCGGCGTCGCGGATGTTCTCGAACTTGACGCCCTTGACCACTCGGCCATTGTCCACGTCGAGGCAGGGGATGATGCGTTTTGCCAGTGCCATGCGGTTCGCCTCAGGCCTTGAAGTTGTCGCACAGCGCCTGGGCTTCGGCCACGTCCAGGGTGCCTTCGTAGATCGCCCGGCCGGTGATGGCGCCGATGATCCCCGGGGTGCGGGCGTCCAGCAGCTTCTGGATGTCGCCGAGATTGTGGATGCCGCCGGAGGCGATCACCGGGATCCGCGTGGCATTGGCCAGCGCGGCGGTAGCCTCGACGTTGCAGCCCTGCATCATGCCGTCCTTGGAAATATCCGTGTAGACGATGGCGGACACCCCGTCGGCCTCGAAGCGACGGGCCAGGTCGATCACCTGGACTTCGCTGACCTCGGCCCAGCCGTCGGTGGCGACGAAACCGTCCTTGGCATCCAGGCCGACGATGACCTTGCCCGGGAAGGCGCGGCAGGCCTCGCCGACGAACTCAGGCTGCTTGACCGCCTTGGTGCCGATGATGACGTAGCTGACGCCGGCGCGAACGTAATGCTCGATGGTTTCCAGCGAGCGGATGCCGCCACCGATCTGGATCGGCAGGTCCGGGTAGCGACGGGCGATGGCGGTGACCACCTCGCCGTTGACCGGCTTGCCTTCGAAAGCGCCGTTCAGGTCCACCAGGTGCAGGCGGCGGCAACCGCCATCGACCCATTTGGCGGCCATCGCCACCGGATCGTCGGAGAAGACCGTGGCGTCTTCCATCAGGCCCTGGCGCAGACGCACGCAGGCGCCGTCTTTCAAGTCGATCGCGGGAATGATCAGCATCGGTGAACCCTGTTCAAGTCTGTATTCGGTGGACAGGCGCGCGGAAACTCAACTCTTTTCCAGCGCCCAGACATCGCTCTCGATGCTTTCGAACCGTTCCTTCAGGTACGACTGCACGTCGAGGATGGCCTTGTTGTAGAAGTACGGGGCGAACTCGCGGGCGAAGAAATCGAGCAGTTCCTCGGCTTCGAAGGAGCCCAGCTCCAGTTCGAAGCGGTCCTCCATGAAGCGCTTGATCGCCAGTGCCGCGTCCTGGGTCTGCGCGGCGTCCAGCTGGAGGATCGGCGTCTTGCTCTTCGCCCTGGCCATGGCCTACCAGCGCCCGTCCCAGGCCACGAAGTTCTGCAGCAGTTGCAGGCCGTGGGTATGGCTCTTTTCCGGGTGGAACTGCACGGCGAAACGCGAGCCTTCGGCCAGCGCGGCGGCGAAATCGACGCCGTAGTGCCCGTGCCCCACCACCTGGCGCGGATTACCGGCCTCGATGTAATAGCTGTGCACGAAGTAGAAGCGCGCCTGGTCGGGAATCTCGTGCCACAACGGGTGCTCCACCGCCTGGCTCACCTGGTTCCAGCCCATGTGCGGCACCTTCAGGTGCTCGCCGGCTTCGTGCAGGTCCTTGCCGAAGAAGCGCACCTGGCCGGGGAACAGACCGATGCAGTCGACCCCGTCGTTCTCCTCGCTGCGCTCCAGCAATGCCTGCATGCCGACGCAGATGCCGAGGAACGGGCGGTCCTGGCTGACCTCGCGGACCAGGGCGTCGAAGCCCAGGCGGCGGATCTCGGCCATGCAGTCGCGGATCGCGCCAACCCCGGGGAACACCACCCGGTCGGCCTCGCGGATCACCGCCGCGTCGCTGCTAACCAGCACCCGGCCGGCACCGACGTGCTCAAGGGCCTTGGCCACCGAGTGCAGGTTGCCCATGCCGTAGTCGATCACGGCTACCGTCTGCATCACAGGCACCCTTTGGTCGACGGCATCTGCCCGGCCATCCGCTCGTCCAGCTCGATGGCCATGCGCAGCGCGCGGCCGAAGGCCTTGAACACGGTCTCGATCTGGTGGTGGGTGTTGTGCCCGCGCAGGTTGTCGATGTGCAGGGTCACCTGGGCGTGGTTGACGAAGCCCTGGAAGAATTCCATGAACAGGTCGACGTCGAAGCCGCCGACGCTGGCACGGGTAAAGGGAACGTGCATCTGCAGGCCGGGCCGCCCGGAGAAGTCGATGACCACCCGCGACAGCGCCTCATCGAGGGGCACGTAGGCGTGGCCGTAGCGGCGGATGCCCTTCTTGTCGCCGATGGCCTTGGCGAAGGCCTGGCCGAGGGTGATGCCGATGTCCTCGACGGTGTGGTGATCGTCGATATGCAGGTCGCCCTTGCACTCGATGTCCAGGTCGATCAGGCCGTGGCGGGCGATCTGGTCCATCATGTGGTCGAGGAAGGGAACCCCGGTATCGAACCGGGCCTTGCCGGTCCCATCCAGGTCGATGGAGACCTTGATCTGGGTCTCCAGGGTGTCGCGCGCGACGGATGCCTTGCGTTCGGCCATCACCAGCTCCACAGCTAACACTGCACGTAATTATAAGAGGGCCAGCATTATAGGCAGGCCCGGGCTGGCGCTGCCAGCCGCGACCGTCGGCGCGAATCGCCCCACGGGCGGCGGGCCAGGCCTTACACTGCGCTCCTTCCATCCCGCCGCGGAGAGCCGCATGCCCGTGATCGTCGAAACCCTCGCCCAACCCAGCGCCCAGGATCGCCTGGACCTGGCGAAGATCTACGCCGACGCACCGGACTGGCTCTTCGCCCCGCATGCCGACGGCGCGGCGCTGGTCGCGGCCGGGCTGGCCGCCGGCGAGCTGATCGCCGGGCGCTTCAACGACCGCCTGCTGGGTGCCGCCCTGCTGCGGCGCGGCGGCGACGCCTGGCAGCTGTCGCACCTCTGCGTGCGCGGCATCACCCGCGGCCGCGGGGTCGGCCGACGCCTCCTCGACGAAGCCCGACGCCTGGCCGCCGAAGCCGGCAAGCCGCTGCGCCTGGTCGCCCCGGACGGGCACCTGGAATCCCGCGCCCTCGCCGCGCGCCACGGGCTGCCGCTGGACAGCCTCTGATATGCTCGGCGGCGGTCCCCGCCACGGAGCTTCGCCATGTCCTTTTCCTCCGCCGAACGCGCCGCCCTGCTTGCCCTCAAGGGGGTCGGCCCGACCGTGCTGCAACGCCTGGAACAGATGGGCCTGGACAGTTTCGTCCGGCTGCGCGACTGCGATGCCGCAAGTATCCTCGCCCAAGGCGCGGCCCTGACCGGCTCCAGTTGCTGGAAGAACAGCCCGCAGGCGCGGGCAGCGATCGTCGCCGTGCTGCAGCGCGCGGCCAGCGACGCATGAACGATGTCGACGTACTGGTGGTCGGCGCCGGCGCCCTCGGCCTGGCCTGCGCCGCGCGCCTGGCCGAAGCCGGCCACGGCGTACTGGTGGCGGAGCGCGAACGGCTGGTCGGTAGCCACACCTCCAGTCGCAATTCCGAAGTGATCCACGCCGGCCTCTACTACCCGCCCGGCTCGCTCAAGGCCGATCTCTGCCTGGAAGGCCGCGAACGCCTGTACGCCTGGTGCGCCCGCCACGGCGTCGGCCACCGGCGCATCGGCAAGCTGCTGGTGGCGGTGGAGGAAAACGAGCGCGAGAAGCTCCAGGCCCTGGCGGCCAACGCCCGCGCCTGCGGGGTCGACGACCTGACGCCGCTGGACGGCGCCACGCTGCGCGCGCTGGAGCCCCAGGTCTGCGGGGTCGCCGCCCTGCTCTCGCCGAGCACGGGAATCATCGACAGCCACGCCTACCTGCAATCGCTGCAGGCCGCCGCCGAGCGCCACGGCGCACAACTGGCGCTGGACACCCGGGTCGACCGCCTGGAGCGCCACGCCGGCGGCTGGCGCGCCGAAGGACAGAGCGTCGGCGAAGCGTTCCGGTTGCGCGCGGGCTGGGTGGTCAATGCCGGCGGCCTGTTCGCCCAGGCGCTGGCGCAACGCACCGAAGGCCTCGATCCGCGCCTGGTGCCGGCGCTGCACCTGTGCCAGGGGCGCTATTTCTCCTACAGCGGCCGCTCGCCGTTCCGCCACCTGGTCTACCCGATGCCCGAGGCGCGCACCGCCGGGCTCGGCATCCACGCCACCCTCGACCTCGGCGGCCAGTTGCGCTTCGGTCCCGACGTGAATTACGTGGACAACCTCGACTACCGCGTCGACGAAACCCTCGGCCCCGCCTTCGCCCAGGCCATCTCGCGCTACTTCCCCGGCATCGACCCTCGGCGCCTGGCCGCCGGCTACGCCGGCATCCGGCCCAAGCTCGGCGGGCCGGGGGAACCCGCCGCCGACTTCATCATCCAAACCCCTGCCGAACACGGCCTGCCCGGCCTGGTCAACCTGTTCGGCATCGAGTCGCCCGGCCTCACCGCCAGCCTGGCGCTCGCCGAACGGGTCGCCCGAGCACTCTGAGACGAGGTTTCGCCGCGCGCAGGGTCGGCCTGGCAAAACGGCGTTGTTATACTCGCCCGCACATTCACCGCTGCCAGCACAAAGGATTCGTCCATGAAAGCATTCGGCAAGGTCCTGGGGCTGTTCTTCCTGGGACTCTTACTGCTCGTCGTGGCCCTGGGCTTCGCCCTGACCCACCTGTTCGATCCCAATGACTACAAGGACGAAATCCGCCAGATCGCCCGCGACAAGGCCAACCTGGAGCTGGACCTGAAGGGCGACATCGGCTGGAGCCTGTTCCCCTGGCTGGGCCTGGAGCTGCACGACACCAGCATCGCCAGTACCGCCACGCCGACCAAGCCGTTCGCCGACCTGCAGATGCTCGGCCTGTCGGTGCGGGTCCTGCCGCTGCTGCGCAAGGACGTGCAGATGAGCGCAATCCGCGTCGAAGGCCTGAGCCTGGACCTGGTCCGCGACAAGCAGGGCAAGGGCAACTGGGAAAACATCGGCAAGCCGGCCCAGCCCCAGGCCCCGTCCGCTCCTTCCGCCACCCCGCCGGCAGCGGACGGCAAGGGCGCCCAGGCGCAGGCACCCGAGCAGGCGCCGCAGAACGACAGCCCGCGCACCCCGATCAAGCTCGACATCGACAGCCTCAACGTCAACAACGCCCGCGTCACCTACACCGACGAAGCCAGCGGCAAGCAGTACAACGTCGAGGGCATCGAGCTGAGTACCGGCGCCATTCGCGAAGGCAGCAGCATTCCGCTGAAGCTCAACGCCTACCTCGGCACCAACCAGCCGGTGGTGCGGGTCAAGACCGAGCTGACCGGCAACCTGCGCTTCGACACCGCGCTCAGGCGCTACCAGTTGGAAGACGCCAGGCTCTCCGGCGAGGCCTCGGGCGAGCCGCTGCAAGGCAAGACCGCCACCTTCTCCGCCCAGGGCCAGTTGCTGCTCGACCAGTCGGCGCAGATCGCCGAGTGGAACGGTCTGAAGCTGAGCGTCAACCAGTTGCGCGCCCTCGGCGAACTGAAGGCCCGCGAGCTGGACAAGGACGCCAAGTTCAGCGGCGGCCTGTCGATCGCGCCGATGAACCTGCGCGAGTTCCTCGCCGGCATCGGTGTGACCCTGCCGGCCATGGCCGACGCCAACACCCTCGGCAAGTTCGAGCTGAACACCCGCCTGGCCGGCAGCCGCAACAGCCTGAATCTCGAAGACCTCAAGCTGGGTCTGGACGACACCGCCTTCAGCGGCCGCTTCGGCATCGCCGATTTCGCCAGGCAATCGCTGCGCGCCCAGCTCAAGGGCGACAAGCTCGACCTCGACCGCTACCTGCCGGCCAAGGCCAAGCAGGCCCAGGATGCCGCCAGCGCCACGCGCAAGGCGGAAGTCGACGCCACCGTGGCCAGTGCCGCCCAGGGCAACACGCCGCTACCGGAAAAACCGACCAGGCAGGCCTGGAGCGACGCGCCGTTGCTGCCCATGGCGACCCTGCGCAAGCTCGACCTGGACGTGGCGCTGAACTTCGGTCGGCTGACCGTCGAGAAGCTGCCGATCGACGACGCCAGCCTGAAGCTGCGTGGCCAGGGCGGCGTGATCAGCCTCGACGACATGCGCGGCGGGCTGTACAACGGCCGCTTCAACGCCAAGGCCAACCTCGACGTACGCCAGGACAGCGCCGTGTTGACCGCCACCAAGCACATCGCCAACGTGCCGGTGGAGCGCTTGCTCGAAGCCCAGGGCAAGAAACCGCCGGTGAAGGGGCTGCTCGACCTCGACGCCGACATCCGCACCAGCGGCAACAGCGAGAAGTCCTGGATCGACCATCTCAACGGCAGCGCACGCTTCAGCCTGATCAACGGCGTGCTGCTCGACGCCAACCTGGAACAACAGCTCTGCCAGGGCATCGCTACCCTCAACCGCAAGGCCCTTGCCGGTACCCACGGCGGCAAGGACACGCCTTTCCGCGAGCTCAAGGGCAGCCTGAACTTCACCAACGGCGTGGCCAGCAACCCTGACCTGAAGGTCGCCATTCCCGGCCTGGCGGTCAGCGGCCACGGCGATATCGACCTGCGCGTGCTGGGCATGGACTATCGCATCGGCGTGGAGATCCAGGGCGACAAGAGCGACATGCCGGACCCGGCCTGCCAGGTCAACCAGCGCTACGCCGGCATCGAATGGCCTCTGCTCTGCCGCGGCCCGCTGGAACTCGGCGCCAAGGCCTGCCGCCTGGACAAGGAAGGCCTGGGCAAGGTCGCCGCGAAACTGGCCGGCAATCGCCTCAACGAAAAACTCGAAGAGAAGCTCGGCGACAAGGTCAGTCCGGAGCTGAAAGACGCACTCAAAGGGCTGTTCAACCGCAAATGACACCTGAAGGCTTCAACGGCGCGGTCCTCGACTGGTACGACCGTCACGGTCGCAAGGACCTGCCCTGGCAGCAGGGCATCACCCCCTACCGGGTGTGGGTCTCGGAAATCATGCTGCAACAGACCCAGGTCAGCACCGTGCTCGGTTACTTCGACCGTTTCATGGCAGCGTTGCCCGACGTCGAGGCACTGGCCGCGGCGGCCGAGGACGAAGTCCTGCACCTGTGGACCGGGCTCGGCTACTACAGCCGTGCGCGCAACCTGCACAAGACCGCGCAGATCGTGGTCGAGCGGCATGCCGGGGAGTTCCCCCGCGACGTCGAGCAACTCGCCGAACTGCCCGGCATCGGCCGCTCCACCGCTGGAGCCATCGCCAGCCTGTCGATGGGCCTGCGCGCACCGATCCTCGACGGCAACGTCAAGCGCGTACTGGCGCGCTACCTGGCGCAGGACGGCTATCCCGGCGAACCGAAGGTGGCCAGGGCGCTGTGGGAAGCCGCCGAGCGCTTCACCCCGCACGCACGGGTCAACCACTACACCCAGGCGATGATGGACCTCGGCGCCACCCTCTGCACGCGCAGCAAGCCCAGTTGCCTGCTTTGCCCGCTGGTCTCCGGCTGCCGCGCGCACCTGCTCGGCCGCGAAGCCGATTATCCGCAGCCCAAGCCGCGCAAGGCGTTGCCGCAGAAGCGCACGCTGATGCCGATCCTGGCCAACCGCGACGGCGCCATACTGCTCTACCGGCGGCCTTCCAGCGGACTCTGGGGCGGGCTCTGGAGCCTCCCCGAACTGGACGACCTCGACGGCCTCGAACCGCTCGCCGCGCGCCATTCCCTGGCCCTCGGCGAGCGCCGCGAACTGAGCGGCCTGACCCATACCTTCAGTCATTTCCAGCTCGCCATCGAGCCCTGGCTGGTGGCGGTGGAAGGCGCTCCGCGCGCCGTGGCCGAGGGCGACTGGCTCTGGTATAACCTCGCCACCCCGCCGCGCCTGGGCCTCGCCGCTCCGGTGAAGAAGCTGCTCAAGCGCGCAGAACAGGAACTCGGACGCGGCACGACCGCGTGAATGCCGGGCCCACGGGCCCGGCGGCAACTGCAGGAGAACGACCATGAGCCGCACCGTGATGTGCCGCAAGTACCACGAAGAGCTGCCCGGCCTCGACCGTCCGCCGTATCCTGGCGCGAAGGGCGAGGACATCTACAACAACGTGTCGCGCAAGGCCTGGGACGAGTGGCAGAAGCACCAGACCATGCTGATCAACGAGCGTCGCCTGAACATGATGAACGCCGAGGACCGCAAGTTCCTCCAGCAGGAGATGGACAAGTTCCTCTCCGGCGAGGACTACGCCAAGGCCGACGGCTACGTGCCGCCATCCGCCTGAGCCCCACCCCGCCCGACGGAGGCCGCCATGACCCCATCCCTCTCTGGCCTGCCTCCGATCCGCACCGCGCTGATCGGCTACGGCTTCGCCGGCAAGACCTTCCACGCCCCGCTGATCCGCGCGGTACCGGCGTTGTGCCTGGAGCACGTGGTCTCCCGCGACCCTGTGCGGGTGCACGCCGACCTGCCCGAAGCCCGGGTCAGCGCCGATCCGGATGAGGCCATCGAGGCCGCCGACATCGACCTGGTGGTCATCGCCTCGCCCAATGCCACCCACGCCAGCCTCGCCGAACGGGCCTTGCGCGCCGGCAAGCACGTGGTGGTGGACAAGCCGTTCACCGTCACCCTGGCCGAAGCCCGGCGCCTCGCCGACCTCGCCCGCGAACGGCCTGGCCAGGTCCTCTCGGTGTTCCAGAACCGGCGCTTCGACAGCGACTTCCTCGCCGTGGAGGCCGCCCTGCAGGCCGGCAGCATCGGCCCGGTGCGCTACTTCGAGTCGGCCATCGAGCGCTTCCGTCCGCAGGTCCGCGACCGCTGGCGCGAACACGACCTGCCCGGCTCCGGGCTGTGGTTCGACCTCGGCCCGCACCTGCTCGACCAGGCACTGTGCCTGTTCGGCATACCGCAGCGTATGCACGGACACCTGCGCCGGCTGCGCGAGGGCGCGCTGACCGACGACTGGTTCGAGGTCCTGCTCGACTATCCGCACTGCCAGGTGGCGCTGCGCGCCAGCATGCTCGCTGCCAATCCGGCGCCACGCTTCAATGTGCACGGCGACCACGGCAGCCTGCTCAAGGCCGGCGCCGACATCCAGGAAGCGCAACTGCTGCAGGGACTGCACCCCGGTTCCGCCGGCTGGGGCCGCGATCCCGACCTGCTGCAGCACATCGATGGCCAGGGCCTGCGCCAGTCGCTGGTCACCCCGGCCGGCGACCAGAGCCGCTACTACCAGGCGCTGGCCGCCGCCATCCGCGGCCAGTCGCGCAACCCGGTGTCGGCGCAACAGGCCTGCGCGTTGATGGCCCTGCTGGAGTTGGCACGACGCTCCGCCGAGGAAGGCCGGAGCCTGCCGGTGGAGCTGCGCGACGAGGAACGCCAGGCCTGGAACTGAGGCCCGGCAGTCCGGCGGAAACCGCGAGGGGATCGTAAGGCGTTAAAAAACAAAAAAAATTTCTTCGCCGGTGTTGACACTGCCGCGCTAAACCCGTTTAATTGCGCCCCGTTGCCCAGGTAGCTCAGTTGGTAGAGCAGGGGATTGAAAATCCCCGTGTCGGCGGTTCGATTCCGTCCCTGGGCACCATGAATACGACGAAAAGGCTCACCTCCGGGTGGGCCTTTTTGCTTTCCGCCGTTCGCCTAGACGTGCTGCCCGCCGTTGACGTGGATTTCCGCGCCATTCACGTAGGATGCGCCGCTGGTGCAGAGGAAGTAGATCAGCGAAGCGATCTCCTCCGGCCGGCCGAGGCGGTGCAGCGGGATGCTGCGCTCGACGATCTCCTCGGTGCCCGGCGACAGGATCGAGGTGTCGATCTCCCCCGGCGCGATGGCGTTCACCCGCACCCCATGCGGGCCGAAGTCGTGGGCCATCTCGCGGGTCAGCGCGGACAACGCCGCCTTGGAAGTGGCGTAGGCCACCCCGGCGAATGGATGCACCTTCGAGCCGGCGATGGAGGTCACGTTGATCACCGTTCCCTGCGCCGCCTTCAGCTCGGCGAACAGGCCGCGCGCCAGCAGCGCGGTGGAGAACAGGTTGATGTTGAACACCCGCAGCCAGGTGGCGTAGTCGGTTTCCAGCACACCGAGGCGCTCGCCGCCTTCGCCCTTGGGCGAGATGCCGGCATTGTCCACCAGCGCGTGGAGCCGGCCGTCGCCGAGCTTCTCGCGGATCAGTTCCAGGCTGGCCTCGACGCCGGGAATGTCCTCCAGGTCCAGGTGGATGTGGTTTTCCTCGCCGTCCGCCCAGGGACATTCGCTGGCCCAGCTCTGCCGCGACGCGGTGAACACCCGCCAACCCGCGGCATTGAAGTACTTCACCGTGGCATGCCCGATACCGCGGCTCGCCCCGGTCAGCAACAGGGTCTTTCTCTCCGCCATACGCCCTCCGTGAAGGCCTGCTGGAATGAACGCGACTCGCACAGCCTACAAGGAATGACGAATCGCCGCGGCGGATCTTTCGCCCATCCCGGCGAACGGCCGAGCGTGAGCCAGGCAGTGCCGATAGACTAGGCGGACCTTGTCCGGACCCCCGATCGATGCTGAAGAAAAGCTTCAACTCCCTGCTCACCACCTGGCTCGCCGGCCTGCTGGTGATGCTGCCGCTGGTACTCACCCTGGCCTTGCTGGCCTGGGTGGTCAGCTTGCTGAACCGCTTCGTCGGTCCATCCAGCCTGATCGGTCGCGGCTTCGCCGCCATCGGCCAGCCGCTCGCCGGCGATTCGCTACTGGCCTACCTGCTCGGTACCGCGCTACTGCTGGTAGCCATCTACCTGCTTGGCCTCGGCGTACAGCTAGGCCTGAAGCGGCCGCTGGCCAACCTGTTCGACCTGACCCTGCGGCGCACCCCGCTGATCGGCAACCTGTACAACCTGGCCGACCGTTTCGTCGGCCTGCTGGACAAGAAGCAGGACGCCGACATCGCCGCGATGAGTCCGGTGTGGTGTTTCTTCGGCGGCGACGGCGCCGCCGTGCTGGCGCTGATGCCCAACCCCGAAGCGGTGGAACTGGACGGCCGCGCGCACTACGCGATCCTGGTGCCGACCGCGCCGATCCCGGTGGGCGGCGGCCTGCTCTACGTTCCGGTGGAATGGGTGAAACCGGCACAGATCGGCATGGACACCTTCACCAGCATCTATGTGTCGATGGGCATCACCCCACCGCCGCCGCTGGCCGCCGCCAAGGTGCTGGCGGAGCCGCGCGCGGAGCAGCCGCCGGCGGCTCCATAGGCGGTCCCGCGTGCCCGGGAACGGGGCGCGCACCGACCTCCAGGCTCTGCTTCAGGTCAGGGTTCGCCAGGAGTTTTCTTCGAAAGCCGACAGTTTTGTTCCTACGCGACAGCGCACTGCAGCGATGCGACAAGATGCCGCCAACCCCGCTCCAGAGGCACGCAGCCTGCTTGGCTCCGGTTGAAGCGCTGTGCTAGCTTGCCTTCGCCAGGAAGGCCCTTCCAATCCGAATAACAAGAGGAAAATCCATGGCCGAGGCCACCCCCGCACTGGAAATCCGTAACCTGCACAAGCGCTACGGCGACCTCGAAGTGCTCAAGGGCATCTCCCTCACCGCCCGCGACGGCGACGTGATCTCCATCCTCGGATCGTCCGGCTCGGGCAAATCCACCTTCCTGCGCTGCATCAACCTGCTGGAGAACCCGCACCAGGGCCAGATCCTGGTCTCCGGCGAAGAGCTGCGCCTGAAGAAGAGCAAGAACGGCGACCTGGTCGCCGCCGACAGCCAGCAGATCAACCGGCTGCGCAGCGAACTCGGTTTCGTCTTCCAGAATTTCAACCTGTGGCCGCACATGAGCATCCTCGACAACGTGATCGAGGCGCCACGTCGCGTACTGGGCAAGAGCAAGGCCGAAGCGATCGAGATCGCCGAGGGCCTACTGGCCAAGGTCGGCATCGCCGACAAGCGCCACAGCTATCCCGCGCAACTTTCCGGCGGCCAGCAGCAACGCGCGGCCATCGCCCGGACCCTGGCCATGCAACCCAAGGTGATCCTGTTCGACGAGCCCACCTCGGCGCTCGACCCGGAAATGGTACAGGAAGTGCTTAACGTGATCCGTGCGCTCGCCGAAGAGGGCCGGACCATGCTGCTGGTCACCCACGAAATGAGCTTCGCCCGCCAGGTTTCCAGCGAGGTGGTATTCCTCCACCAGGGCCTGGTAGAAGAGCAGGGAACGCCGCAACAGGTTTTCGAAAACCCCCAGTCGGCGCGCTGCAAACAGTTCATGTCCAGCCACCGCTAACGGAGCAACACCGCATGAAGAACTATAAGAAGATCCTGCTGGCCGCCGCTGCAACCCTGGCCTTCGCCCTCGACGCCAGCGCCGCCGACAAGCTGCGCATCGGCACCGAAGGCGCCTACCCGCCCTTCAACGGCATCGATGCCAGCGGCCAGGCGGTCGGCTTCGACCTCGACATCGGCAAGGCGCTGTGCGCCAAGATGAAGACCGAGTGCGAGGTGGTGACCTCCGACTGGGACGGCATCATCCCGGCGTTGAACGCCAAGAAGTTCGACTTCATCGTCGCGTCCATGTCGATCACCGACGAGCGCAAGCAGGCGGTCGACTTCACCGATCCCTACTACACCAACAAGCTGCAGTTCGTCGCGCCGAAGAGCGTCGACTTCAAGACCGACAAGGACTCCCTGAAGGGCAAGGTGATCGGCGCCCAGCGCGCCACCATCGCCGGCACCTGGCTGGAAGACAACATGGCCGACGTGGTCACCATCAAGCTCTACGACACCCAGGAGAACGCCTACCTCGACCTCTCCTCGGGGCGCCTGGACGGCGTGCTGGCCGACAAGTTCGTGCAGTACGACTGGCTGAAGAGCGACGCCGGCAAGGAGTTCGAGTTCAAGGGCGAACCGGTGTTCGACAACGACAAGATCGGTATCGCCGTGCGCAAGGGCGACCCGCTGCGCGAGAAGCTCAACGCCGCGCTGAAGGAAATCGTCGCCGACGGTACCTACAAGAAGATCAACGACAAGTACTTCCCCTTCAGCATCTATTGATGCCAAGCCAGGCCACCGCCGGGCGCGTCCCGGCGGTGGCCGCCTTCAGGCCTGACTTCTCATGATTCTCGACCTGCATGGGTTCGGCGACCAACTGCTCGCCGGTACCTGGATGACCCTCAAGCTGTCGCTGGCGGCGGTCTGCGTGGGGCTGTTGCTCGGCCTCCTCGGCGCCATCGCGAAGACTTCGAAGTACGCGGCCCTGCGCTTCGTCGGCGGCACCTACACCACCATCGTCCGTGGCGTGCCGGAAACGCTCTGGGTACTGATGATCTATTTCGGCACGGTGAGCGGCCTGAACGCCCTCGGCGACCTTTTCGGCAAGCCGGACCTGGCGCTCTCGCCGTTCGCCGCCGGCACCCTGGCCCTCGGCCTGTGCTTCGGCGCCTACGCCACCGAGGTGTTCCGCGGCGCGCTGTTGTCCATTCCGCGCGGCCATCGCGAGGCCGGCCAGGCGCTCGGCCTGTCGCCCGGACGGATCTTCTGGCGCATCGTCCTGCCGCAGATCTGGCGGGTCGCCCTGCCCGGCCTCGGCAACCTGTACCTGATCCTGCTGAAGGACACCGCGCTGGTGTCGCTGATCACCCTCGACGAGATCATGCGCAAGGCGCAGGTCGCCTCCAACGCGACCAAGGAACCCTTCACCTTCTACATGACCGCGGCCGCCATCTACCTGAGCCTCACGGTCGTCATCATGGTCGCCCTGCACTTCCTCGAACGTCGCGCCGGCCGTGGTTTCGTGAGGAACGAGCTATGAGCGAGTGGGAGCTGATCCTCAAGTGGATGCCGAAGATGCTCCAGGGCGCGGCGCTGACCCTGGAGCTGCTGGCGATCGCGGTGGTCGCCGGGCTCGCCCTGGCCCTGCCGCTGGGCATCGCCCGCGCCTCGCGGCACTGGTACGTGCGCGCGGTGCCTTACGCCTACATCTTCTTCTTCCGCGGCACGCCGCTGCTGCTGCAACTGTTCATCGTCTACTACGGCCTGGCGCAGTTCGAGGAAGTGCGCAAGAGCGCCTTCTGGCCCTACCTGCGCGATCCGTACTGGTGCGCGCTGCTGACCATGACCCTGCACACCGCCGCCTATATCGCCGAGATCCTCCGCGGCGCGATCCACTCGGTGCCGGTCGGCGAGGTGGAGGCCGCCCGCGCCCTCGGCATGTCGCGGCTCCAGGCGCTCTGGCACATCATCCTGCCGCGCGCGGTGCGCATCGGCCTGCCGGCCTACAGCAACGAAGTGATCCTGATGCTCAAGGCCAGCGCGGTGGTCTACACCGTGACCCTGTTCGACATCATGGGCATGGCCCGGACCATCATCGCCCGCACCTACGAATCGATGCTGTTCTTCTGCCTGGCCGGCGCGCTGTACCTGGTGATCACCATCGTGCTGACGCGGATCTTCCGCCTGATCGAACGCTGGTTGCGGGTCGACGCCACCCAGGGCCGCTGAGCGGGCGCTTTCCGATGCCTGCGGGGCGGCTATAATCGCCGCCCCGTTTTCCCGCTGCCGCTCGCATCGTGTCCGAAACCTTCCCGTTCCTCACTGGCGACGCCCTGTCGCAGCGCTTCCTCGCGCTGGACGCGTTCCTCCTCGAACACCAGCGGCTCTGGCGACCCCGCCCGTTCAGCGAACCGACCCTGGCGTGGGAAGCCGAACACGCCGAGCTGGCGTCCTGGCTGCGCGGGCGCAGCCTCGAACAGGCCGACGCGGAGCACAACCAGCCCACCCGCCTGGCCGCGCCCGCGCCTTATCCGCAGCTCGCCGCCCAGGCCGCAGCGCTGGGCGCGGTCGGCGAACTGCCATTGGCGGAACGCCCGCAGGCACCGAACCGCTTCAATGTCGACGTACCGGGACGCAAGTGGCAGCAGATCGGCCTGTTCGCCGGGCGCCTGCAGTTCGCCCGGCCGGTCGTCCACTGGCTCGACTGGTGCTCCGGCAAGGGCCATCTGGGCCGCCTGCTGGCCCATACGGGGCAACCGCTGACCTGCCTCGAACACGATCCCGCGCTGGTCGCCGACGGACAGCGCCTGAGCGACCGCCTGGGGCTATCCGCCCACCACCTCCGCCAGGATGTGCTGGCCGCGGACTGCGCCGAGCGCCTGCTTCCCGGGCATACGCCAGTGGCCCTGCACGCTTGCGGCGAACTGCACCTGCGCCTGCTGCGCCTGGCCAGCCAGGCCGGCTGTCGCCAACTGGCGGTGGCGCCATGCTGCTACAACCGCATTCCGGGGCCTTTCTACCAGCCACTCTCGCAAGCAGCAGGCCGATCGCTGCTCGCGCTATCGCTTGACGACCTGCGCCTGCCCCTGAGCGAGACAGTCACCGCCAGCCAACGGGTCCGTCGCCAGCGCGACCAGTCGATGGCCCGGCGCCTGGGTTTCGACCTGCTGCAGCGCGAGCTACGCGGAATCGACCAGTACCTCAGCGTGCCTTCCCTTCCGGTGGCCTGGCTGGAACGTCCATACGCCGACTACTGTCGCGAACTCGCCGCCCTCAAGGGACTTCCCGAACCGGCCGCGCGCGACTGGCAGGCGCTGGAAGCGGCCGGCTGGAAGCGCCTGGCGATGGTCCGCAACCTGGAACTGGTGCGCGCCCTGTTCCGCCGCCCGCTGGAACTCTGGCTGCTGCTGGACCGCTGCCTGTATCTGGTCGAACAGGGCTATAGCGTCCGCCTGGGCGAGTTCTGTCCGACCTCCCTGTCTCCGCGAAACCTGCTGATCCTTGCGGAGCGCAGCTGATACGGGTGTTCCGGATGGTTGCCCACACAACCTGTGGATAAGTCTGGTGACAAGTTCTGGGAAACATCTGCCGAGGGGCCCGTATCCAGGGGCGGACAATGCTGTTCAAAAAATGAACAGAAAAAATAAAATCCATATAAAACAATATCTTGATAACAACCGAAATAACCGCAGCGACTCTTAGAGCGTTTCCTTCCTATCCCTTGCCCGCTTGTGCATAAGCCTGGCTTTCCGGTTAATCCGAAAGTGGACTTCAGCACCGACAATAGTTGCAAAATGGCATCGTATGACGTTCGAAGGAACGGATTGTTCTTTTATTGCAACGTTTGACCTCTTGTTAATCGCTGCCTAGGCAGTATTATTTTGAAACACTTTCCCTGCCTAGACAGCGATCCCCTCCACCATGGGTCACTACAGCGCCTCCGACTTTCCCTTCAAGGGCTCCATTGGCCAGCTCATCGGCGTCAGTGCCGCGACCAAGGACCGCATCCTCGAGAAGCACCTCGCCGCGCTGGACATAACCGCCGCCCAGTTCAAGGTGCTGATCTTCGTCGGTCTCAACCGTGCCAACAGTCCGGTCGAACTGTGTCGCGAGCTGTCGGTGGACAGCGGCTCGATGACTCGCATGCTGGCGCGCCTGGAGAAAAAAGGGCTGCTGCTGCGCGGCCGCTGTCCCGAAGACCGCCGTTGCCTGCGCCTGGATCTCAGCGAAGCGGGACGGAAGGTCCAGGAGCAGCTTCCGCTGATCGCCTCGGCGGCGATGAACGAGCTGGTCGCCTGCCTGAGCACGGAAGAACTGCAGACGCTGACCCATCTGCTGACCAAGGTTCTGCTACACGCCGGCTGCCCGCGGGCCAGCCTGCAGGAGTCCTGATCCATGCCGTTCCCTCTTCTCCATCCCTGGCCGCAGCGATTGGCGCTGGCCTCGGCGATACTGCTGGCCGCCGGCTGCGTCACTTCCGAAGGCCTGGAACCGAACGCCCGCCTGCAACCGGCAGGCGCCCTCCAGGCGGGCAGGAGCCTGGACGGCGTAGCCCTTTCGCCAGCGGCCTGGCCGCGCCAGGACTGGTGGACCGGGCTCGGCGACCGGCAGCTCGACCAACTGATCGGCGAAGCCCTGCAAGGCACCCCCGACCTGCAGATCGCCGAGGCGCGTGCGCGCCAGGCGGCGGCAACGGCCCAGGCGCAAGATGCCGCGCGCCAGCCGACGCTGGACGCCAAGGCCAGCTACTCCGGCATCCGCGCGCCGACCAGCGTGGCCCCGGCACCGCTCGGCGGCCGCTATTCGGCGATCAAGTACCTGTCGCTCGGCTTCAACTACGACTTCGACCTCTGGGGCGGCGAGCGCGCCGCCTGGGAAGCCGCCCTCGGCCAGGCCAATGCCGCCCGGATCGACAGCCAGGCCGCGCGCATCGGCCTCTCGGCGAGCATCGCCCGCGCCTACAGCGACCTCGCCCACGCCTTTACCGTGCGCGATCTCGCCGAGGAAGAACTGAAGCGCTCGCAGCGCATGACCGAGCTGAGCCAGAAGCGCATGAGCGCCGGACTCGACAGCAAGGTCCAGCTGCAACAGACGCAGACCCAGCTGGCCACCGCCCGCCAGCAGCTCAGCGCCGCCGAGCAGGACATCGCCAGCGCCCGCATCGCCCTCGCCGTGCTGCTGGGCAAGGGGCCCGATCGCGGTCTCGAACTGCAGCGCCCGCAACCGCTGAACCCGGCCAGCCTGAGCCTGCCCTCGGTGCTCCCGGCGGAACTGCTCGGCCGCCGCGCCGACATCGTTGCCGCGCGCTGGCGGGTCGAGGCGGCGCGCCGCAACATCGACTCGGCGAAGACCGAGTTCTATCCCAACCTCAATCTCGGCGCGATGGCCGGCCTCGCCGCCCTGCACACCAGCGACGTGTTGCAGGCGCCGAGCCGCTTCTTCCAGGTGGCGCCGGCGATCTCCCTGCCGATCTTCGACGGTGGCCGCCGCCGCGCCAACCTGGCCGAACGCGACGCCGACTACGACCTGGCCGTCGGCCAGTACAACAAGACGCTGGTCCAGGCCCTCGGCGAGGTCAGCGACGACCTCGGCAAGTTGCGCTCCCTGGAGCAGCAGGTGATCGACCAGCGCCAGGCCCGCGATATCGCCAGGTCCAACTTCGACCTGGCCATGCGTCGCTACGGCGAAGGCGTCGGCAGCTACCTCGACGCCCTCAGCGTGCAACAGCAACTGCTGGTCGCCGAACGCCAGCTGGCCAGCCTGGAGAGCCAGCAGATCGATCTTTCCGTCCAGCTGGTCCAGGCCCTGGGCGGCGGTTTCCAACCCGATTCCCGCTCCGCTGCGCTCGCTACCGCGAAAGCGCCGGCAGAATGAACGAGGCACCCACCATGACTACCGCCAACAGCGAAACCCCCGCCGGCAACCCGAAGCGCAAGCGCTGGTTGCTGATCCTGCTCGCCGTGATCGTCCTCGCCACCCTGGCCAGCGTGGCCTGGGAGTTCTTCTACGGCCGCTGGCACGAGGACACCGACGACGCCTACATCAACGGCAACGTGGTACAGATCACCCCGCAGATCGTCGGCACCGTGGTCAGCATCGGCGCCGACGACGGCGACCTGGTGCGCAAGGGCCAGGAACTGGTCAGGTTCGATCCCAGCGACGCCGACATCGCCCTCCAACGCGCCGAGGCCAACCTGGCCCACACCGTGCGCCAGGTGCGCGGGCTGTTCAGCAACGTCGACGGCTATCGCGCCGAGGTCGCCACCCGCAAGGTCGCGCTGGCCAAGGCCGAGGCCGACTACAAGCGGCGCAAGAACCTCGCAGACGACGGCGCCATTTCCCAGGAGGAACTGGCCCACGCCCGCGACGCCCTGGACAGCGCGAAAGCCTCGCTGACCAGCTCGGAACAGCAGTTGAACACCAATCGCGCGCTGGTCGACGACACCCAGATCACCTCCCATCCGGACGTCAAGGCCGCCGCCGCGCAACTGCGCCAGGCCTACCTGGACGACGCCCGCTCGACCATCGTCGCGCCGGTCACCGGCTACGTCGCCAAGCGCAGCGTACAGGTCGGCCAGCGCGTGCAACCGGGCAATGCGCTGATGGCCGTGGTCCCGCTGGACCAGATCTGGATCGACGCCAACTTCAAGGAAACCCAGCTCAAGCACATGCGTATCGGCCAGCCGGTGGAGATCCGCTCCGACCTCTACGGCAGCGACGTGCGCTACAGCGGCACCGTCGACAGCCTCGGCGTGGGCACCGGCAGCGCGTTCTCCCTGCTGCCGGCGCAGAACGCCACCGGCAACTGGATCAAGATCGTCCAGCGGGTGCCGGTGCGCATCCATATCGATCCGCAAGAATTGCAGAAGCATCCGCTGCGCATCGGCCTGTCGATGGACGTCAAGGTCGACCTGCACGACCAGAGCGGCCCGGCCCTGGCCCAGCAGCCACCGCGCGAAGCGCTGTTCTCCACCGATGTCTACCAGCAGCAACTGGCCTCGGCCGACAAGCTGATCGAACGCCTGATCGAAGCCAACCTCGCCGAAGACCACGGCAAGACCGCCCAGCGTTGAGCCCGCCAGCATGAGCGAAAGCAGCAGCTTCTCCCCGCCCAGCCTGGTGATGGCGACCATCGGCCTGTCCCTGGCGACTTTCATGCAGGTGCTCGACACCACCATCGCCAACGTCGCCCTGCCGACCATCTCCGGTAACCTCGGGGTGAGTTCGGAACAGGGCACCTGGGTGATCACCTCGTTCGCCGTGAGCAACGCCATCGCCCTGCCGCTGACCGGCTGGCTGGCCCGGCGGGTCGGCGAGGTGCGCCTGTTCATCGCCGCCGCGCTGCTGTTCGTACTCGCCTCGTTCCTCTGCGGCATCGCCCAGTCGATGCCTTCTCTGGTCGGCTTCCGCGCCTTGCAGGGCTTCGTCGCCGGGCCGCTGTATCCGATCACCCAGACCCTGCTGATCTCCATCTACCCACCGGCGAAGCGCGGCATGGCCCTGGCCCTGCTGGCGATGGTCACGGTGGTGGCGCCGATCGCCGGGCCGATCCTCGGCGGCTGGATCACCGACGACTACAGCTGGCCGTGGATCTTCTTCATCAACGTGCCGGTCGGCCTGTTCGCCGCCTTCGTCGTCTACCAGCAACTGAAGGCACGCCCGGTGGTGATCAAGAAGGCGCCGATGGACTACGTCGGCCTGATCGCCCTGGTGATCGGCGTCGGCGCCCTGCAGATCGTCCTCGACAAGGGCAACGACCTGGACTGGTTCGAGTCGAACTTCATCGTCGGCGGCGCGCTGATCGCGGCGATCGCCCTGGCCTTCTTCATCATCTGGGAATTCACCGACCGCCATCCGATCGTCAACCTGCGCCTGTTCGCCCACCGCAACTTCGCCGCCGGCACCCTGGCGCTGGTGCTGGGCTATGCCGCATTCTTCGGCATCAACCTGCTGCTCCCGCAATGGCTACAGACCCAGATGGGCTACACCGCCACCTGGGCCGGGCTGGCCGCCGCGCCAATCGGCATCCTCCCGGTGTTCCTCTCGCCGCTGGTCGGCCGCTACGCCAACCATTTCGACCTGCGCATACTCGCCGGCCTGTCGTTCCTGGCGATGGCCATCACCTGCTTCATGCGCGCCAACTTCACCACCGAGGTCGACTACCAGCACATCGCCATCGTGCAGTTGATCATGGGGCTCGGCGTGGCGTTCTTCTTCATGCCGATCCTGAGCATCCTGCTCTCCGACCTGCCCCCCGACCAGATCGCCGACGGCTCCGGACTGGCCACCTTCCTGCGCACCCTCGGCGGCAGCTTCGCCGCCTCGCTGACCACCTGGATCTGGAACCGCCGCGCCACCCAGCACCACGCCTACCTCAGCGAAAACATCAGCCTCTACGACCCGGCCACCCACGAAACCCTCGCCCAGCTCGGCGGCAACACCCAGGCGAACGCGGCGCTGCTCGACCGGATGGTGCAGAGCCAGGCCTACATGATGTCCACCATCGACTACTTCACCATGCTCGGCTGGCTGTTCCTCGCCCTGCTGGTGATCATCTGGCTGGCCCGCCCGCCGTTCGGCGCCAAGCCCGGCGCGGCCGCCTCCGGGCACTGAGGACGAACGGCATTCGGGCAGGAAAATCAGTGGTTTACTCCTGGCGGCGGCTGGCTATAATGTCGCCCTCTTCGCCGGTATAGCTCAGCTGGTAGAGCAACTGACTTGTAATCAGTAGGTCCCGGGTTCGACTCCTGGTGCCGGCACCACGAATCCCCGAAAAGCCCCGCCTCGCGCGGGGCTTTTTTGTTTTATCCTCCTACCTGCCGCCCGATGATGGCACTTCGCATAGAATGCCGGGTCAGATGCACCTACCAGATCTGGGGTTGGCAGGATCGCCATTTTTCCCGTACTAATCGTCGTCTTCACGATCGATTGGTACACCTTGGCGGGACGTGTCGAAGCAGCCCTACGGACAACCACTGCTTGAACAAGGTATGACTCATGACGATTCTCGTGACCGGCAGCGCCGGCTTCATCGGCGCCAATTTCGTGCTCGACTGGCTGGCCCTGCATGACGAGCCGGTGGTCAGCCTCGACAAGCTCACCTACGCCGGCAACCGGCAGAACCTCGCCAGCCTCGACGGCGACGCCCGGCACACCTTCGTCGCCGGCGATATCGGCGATAGCCAGCTGGTAGCCCGCCTGCTCGCCGAGCACCAGCCGCGGGCGATCCTCAACTTCGCCGCGGAATCCCATGTGGACCGCTCGATCCACGGCCCCGAGGACTTCATCCAGACCAACATCGTCGGCACCTTCCGCCTGCTGGAAGAAGTGCGCGCCTACTGGGGCGCGCTGGAGCCGGAAGCGAAGGCGGCATTCCGCTTCCTCCACGTCTCCACCGACGAAGTCTATGGCTCGCTGGCACCGAGCGATCCGGCCTTCACCGAGAACAACCGCTACGAGCCGAACAGTCCCTACTCGGCGTCCAAGGCGGCCTCCGACCACCTGGTGCGGGCCTATCACCACACCTATGGGCTGCCGGTGCTGACCACCAACTGCTCGAACAACTACGGCCCCTACCACTTCCCGGAAAAGCTCATCCCACTGGTGATCCACAACGCCCTGGCCGGCAAGCCGCTGCCGATCTACGGCGACGGCCAGCAGATCCGCGACTGGCTCTACGTCAAGGACCATTGCAGCGCCATCCGCCGGGTCCTCGAAGCCGGGCAACTGGGCGAGACCTACAATGTCGGCGGCTGGAACGAAAAGGCCAACCTCGACGTGGTCGAGACCCTCTGCGCCATCCTCGACCAGGAGCAGCCGCGCGCCGACGGCCGCAGCTATCGCGAGCAGATCACCTTCGTCAAGGATCGTCCGGGCCATGATCGCCGCTACGCCATCGATGCCACGCGCCTGGAGCGCGAGCTGGGCTGGAAGCCGGCGGAAACCTTCGAGACCGGCATCCGCAAGACCGTGCGCTGGTACCTGGACAACCAGGACTGGGTGGCCAACGTAACCAGCGGTGCCTACCGCGAGTGGGTGGGTAAGCAGTACGCATGAACCGGATCCTTCTCCTCGGCGCCAACGGCCAGGTCGGCTGGGAGCTGCAGCGCGCCCTGGCGCCACTGGGCGAACTGCTGGTCTGCGACCGCCGGCGCGCCGATCTCGCCGACCCCGAAGGCCTGGCGCGACTGGTTCGCGCCGAGCGGCCGCAGTTCATCGTCAACGCCGGCGCCTACACCGCGGTGGACAAGGCCGAGAGCGATGCCGACAACGCCCGCCTGATCAATGCCTGCGCCGTCGCGGTACTGGCCGAGGAGGCCGCGGCCTGCGGCGCCTGGCTGGTGCATTACTCCACCGACTACGTGTTCGACGGCGCGGGCAGCGCGCCTTTCGCCGAGGACGCGCCGACCGGCCCGCTGAGCGTCTACGGGCAGACCAAGCTGGAAGGCGAGCAGGCCATCCGCGCCAGCGGCTGCCGCCACCTGATCTTCCGCACCAGTTGGGTCTACGCCGCGCGCGGCGGGAACTTCGCCAAGACCATGCTGCGCCTGGCCGGGCAACGCGACGAACTCAAGGTCGTGGCCGACCAGTTCGGCGCGCCGACCAGCGCCGAGCTGATCGCCGACGTCACCGCCCAGGCCCTGCAGCGCCTGCGCTGGGACGCCGAGCTGGCAGCACGGGCCAGCGGCACCTACCACCTGGTCGCCAGCGGCGAGACGTCCTGGCACCTCTATGCGCGCTTCGTCATCGAACAGGCTCTGGAGCGGGGCTGGGAGTTGCAGGCGACGCCGCAGCGGGTCCTGCCGATTGCCACCGAGGATTACCCGGTGCCGGCGAAGCGTCCGGCCAATTCGCGCCTCGACAACCGCAAGCTGCAACAGGTCTTCGGTCTGGTACTGCCCGACTGGCGCTACCATGCCGGACGCATGATCCAGGAACTGAGCGAACAGGGACCACTATGAAACGCAAGGGCATCATCCTCGCCGGAGGCTCGGGCACCCGCCTGCACCCGGCAACGCTGGCCATCTCCAAGCAGCTGCTGCCGGTGTACGACAAGCCGATGATCTACTACCCGCTCAGTACCCTGATGCTGGCGGGCATCCGCGAGATACTGATCATCTCGACCCCACAGGACACCCCACGCTTCCAGCAGTTGCTGGGCGACGGTTCGAACTGGGGCCTGGACCTGCAATATGCCGTGCAACCGTCGCCGGACGGCCTGGCCCAGGCCTTCCTGATCGGCGAGTCGTTCATCGGCAACGACCTCAGCGCGCTGGTCCTGGGCGACAACCTCTATTACGGCCACGACTTCCACGAGTTGCTCGGCAGCGCTTCGCAGCGCCAGACCGGCGCCAGCGTCTTCGCCTACCACGTGCTGGACCCGGAGCGCTACGGCGTGGTCGAGTTCGACCAGGGCGGCAAGGCCATCAGCCTGGAAGAGAAGCCACTGAAGCCGAAGTCGAACTACGCGGTCACCGGCCTGTATTTCTACGACCAGCAGGTGGTGGACATCGCCAGGGACCTGAAGCCTTCGCCGCGCGGCGAGCTGGAGATCACCGACGTCAACCGCGCCTACCTGGAGCGCGGCCAGCTCAGCGTGGAGATCATGGGCCGCGGCTACGCCTGGCTGGATACCGGCACCCACGATTCGCTGCTCGAGGCCGGCCAGTTCATCGCCACCCTGGAGAACCGCCAGGGTCTCAAGGTGGCCTGCCCGGAAGAGATCGCCTACCGGCAGAAGTGGATCGACGCCGCGCAACTGGAAAAACTCGCCGCGCCGCTGGCCAAGAACGGCTACGGCCAATACCTCAAGCGCCTGCTGACTGGAACCGTGTACTGATGAAAGCGACCCGCCTGGCAATCCCCGACGTCATCCTCTTCGAACCCCAGGTGTTCGGCGACGATCGCGGATTCTTCTTCGAAAGCTACAACCAGCGCGCCTTCGAGGAGGCCTGCGGTCATCCGGTCAGCTTCGTCCAGGACAACCATTCGCGTTCCGCCCGTGGCGTCCTCCGCGGCCTGCACTACCAGATCCGGCAAGCCCAGGGAAAACTGGTGCGCGCCACTCTCGGCGAGGTATTCGACGTGGCCGTCGACCTGCGTCGCGGCTCGCCGACCTTCGGCCATTGGGTAGGCGAACGCCTGAGCGCGGAGAACAAGCGCCAGATGTGGATTCCGGCCGGCTTCGCGCACGGTTTCGTGGTGCTCAGCGAATACGCCGAGTTCCTCTACAAGACCACCGACTTCTGGGCACCGGAACACGAACGCTGCATCGTCTGGAACGATCCCGAGCTGAAGATCGACTGGCCGCTGCAGGATGCCCCCCTGCTTTCGGAGAAGGACCGCCAGGGCAAGGCATTCGCCGACGCCGACTGCTTCCCCTGAACGGCAGGGAGCGACCGGCCTCGGCGCAAGGCGTGATAATTTAGGGCATCCCGTCCGGGATGCCCCGGATACTCGCAGCCACGGCAGGTTCGTTCGTCTTGAAAGCCTATTTCCATCGCTGGCGCTCGCTGGTCATCCTCGCCCTGCTTCTCGCGCCCTTGCTCTGGCCCCTGCAATATTTCGCCGAGCGCTACTACAGCGAGCAGTTGGCCGAGCAGAACCGCCAGACGCTCGACCTCTACGTCGCCAACCTGCTCGGTACGCTGCGCCGCTACGAAGAACTGCCGCAGATCCTCGGCGGCCTGCCGGTGCTGCGCCAGGCCCTGCAACAACCTGGCGACCCGCTGCTGCAGAAGATCGCCAACGAGGCGCTGGCCGACATCCGCCGACGCACCGGCGCCGACGTGATCTACCTGCTGCAACCGGACGGCACCACCCAGGTCGCCTCCAACTGGGCCCAGGCGGACAGTTTCGTCCACCGCAACTTCGCCTTCCGCCCCTATTATCGCGAGGCCATGCAGGGCCGCCTGGCGCGCTTCTTCGGCCTGGGCACCACCTCGATCAAGCGCGGCTACTACTTCGCCAGTGCGGTGAAGGAAGGCTCGCGGATCATCGGCGTGCTGGTGGTGAAGGTCGATCTCGAACACATCGAACGGCTCTGGGGCAATTCCCCGGAGCAACTGCTGGTGATAGACAACTACGGCGTGGTGATCCTCTCCTCACGCGAGGATTGGCGCTTCCATGCCAGTCGGCCGCTGAGCGCGGCGGAGCGCGACGAGATCCACGCCAACATCCCCTACCCGGTGCAGGACCCGAAGCCCCTGCGCCTGCAACAGAGCGCCTGGCTCAGCCAGAGCCGGACGCTGCCGGAAACCGGCTGGACGGTGAGCATCTACGCCCCCCGCACCCTCATCGAACGGCCGGTGCGCAGCGTCCTGCTGATCGGCGGCGCGACCCTGCTCGCCCTGCTCCTGCTACTTACCCTGCTGACCCTCAGCCGCCGTCACTACCTGGACCGCATCGCTCTCGAGGCCGAGGCCAAGCGCCAGTTGGAAGAGCGCGTACTGGAACGCACCCGCGAGCTGGAGAACGCCAACGCGCAGTTGCAGCAGGAAGTCCACGAACGCGAGCAGGCCCAGCGCGAGCTGATGCGCGCCCAGGACGAAGTGGTCCAGGCCGGCAAGCTCACGGCCCTCGGCACCATGTCGGCGAGCATCAGCCACGAACTCAACCAGCCGCTGGCGGCGATCCGCAGCTACGCCGACAACGCCCGGGTGCTGCTCGACCACCAGCGCACCGAGGACGCCCGCGGCAATCTCGAGCAGATCAGCGACCTCACCACCCGCATGGCCTCGATCATCGCCCACCTCAAGGCCTATGCCCGCGGTGCGCGCCGGGCGCCGGAGAACGTGCAGTTGCAGCCGGCGATCGAGGACGCCCTGTCGATGGTGGCCAGCCGGCGGCGGGCGATGAACGTCGAACTGCTGCGCGACGTGCCGGACGCCCCGCTGTGGGTCCAGGCCGGCGAGACCCGCTTGCGGCAGATCCTCGGCAACCTGCTCACCAATGCCCTCGACGCGCTCGCCGAGAAAGCTCCGCCGCGGCGCCTGTGGGTGATCGCCAGCCAGGACCAGCACGGCGTGACCCTGACCCTGCGCGACAACGGCCCGGGGTTTTCCGAGGACGCCCTGGCCCACGCCCACGAACCCTTCTTCACCACCAAGACCACCGCCAAAGGGCTCGGCCTCGGCCTGGCCATCTGCGATAACCTATTGCGCGCCCTCGGCGGCCGCCTGGAAATGGGCAACCATCTCGAAGGCGGCGCCGTGGTGCGCCTGCACTTGCTGCCGGGAGTTCCCGGCGTCGCCGCCATGCCCCAGGAGGAAACCCGCGCATGAGTCCCTTCGCGCCATTCGATGCCCAGACCCAGGTCCTGCTGATCGACGACGATCCGCACCTGCGCCAGGCCCTGCGCCAGACGCTCGACCTCGCCGGGCTCAAGGTCGCGACCCTGGACGACGCGCGCCAGCTGGATACCGCGCAGTGCAAGGACTGGCCCGGGGTGGTGGTCAGCGACATCCGCATGCCCGGCATCGATGGCATGGAACTGCTCCGCCAATTGCACGAACAGGACGCCGACCTGCCGGTGATCCTGATCACCGGCCACGGCGACGTGCCGCTGGCGGTCCAGGCCATGCGCGGCGGCGCCTACGACTTCCTGGAAAAGCCCTTTCCCAGCGACGCCCTGCTCGACAGCGTGCGCCGCGCCCTGGAGGTGCGCCGGCTGGTCCTGGAGAACCGCACCCTGCGCCTGGCCCTGGCCGAACGCCACGAACTGCATGGGCGCCTGATCGGACGCTCGGCCGGCATGCAGCGCCTGCGCGAGCAGGTCGGCTCGCTGGCGGCGATCCAGGCCGACGTGCTGGTCCTTGGCGAAACCGGCGCCGGCAAGGAGGTGGTCGCGCGGGCCCTGCATGACCTGTCGAGCCGACGCGACGGACCGTTCGTCGCGATCAACGCCGGCGCTCTCGCCGAATCGGTGGTGGAAAGCGAACTGTTCGGCCATGAGGCCGGCGCCTTCACCGGCGCGCAGAAGCGCCGCATCGGCAAGTTCGAGTACGCCAATGGCGGCACCCTGTTCCTCGACGAGATCGAGAGCATGAGCCTGGACGTGCAGGTCAAGCTGTTGCGCCTGCTGCAGGAACGGGTAGTCGAGCGGCTCGGCTCCAACCAGCTGATCCCGCTGGATATCCGCATCATCGCGGCAACCAAGGAAGACCTGCGCCAGGCCGCCGACCAGGGCCGCTTCCGCGCCGACCTCTATTACCGCCTCAACGTCGCCAGCTTGCGCATCCCACCGCTGCGCGAGCGCGGCGAGGACATCCCGCTGCTGTTCCGCCATTTCGCCGAAGCCGGCGCCATGCGCCATGGCCTGACGCCACGCGAACTGGACGCCGGCCAGTCGGCGCGGCTGCTGGCCTACGACTGGCCGGGCAACGTGCGCGAATTGCAGAACGCCGCCGAGCGCTTCGCCCTGGGCCTCGGCCTGAGCCTGGACGACGGAGTCCTGCCCGACGCCGCCGACGAGCCGCACAACCTCAGCGCCAAGGTCGAGGCCTTCGAACGCTCGCTGATCGCCGCCGAGCTGGAACGCCCGCACAATTCGCTGCGCAGCGTCGCCGAGGCCCTCGGTATCCCGCGCAAGACCCTGCACGACAAGCTGCGCAAGCACGGCCTGCCGTTCAACACGCCTGGCGAGAATCCGCCAGATGATGGCGAATGAATGGCGGAATACCGCCAGCCGTTCGCCATTCGCGCCCGCAGCATCTCCCCTGCACGCCCTTGCCCGACTGGCACAGGGCTTGCTCACTGCTTCCCGAGCGTTCCAACAAGCAGAAGACCAGGCGCTTTTCCGATTCACGCAGCATCTGCCGCTGCGCTGCCTAGACTTCCCTTGTTCGGCCACGCCGAGAGGACATCTGTCCTCTTCATAAAAGACAGACAAGAACAAAGAGGAAGTCTCATGCTCAAGCACACCGCGAAGGCGCTCGTCTGCGCACTTTCCCTGACCGTCGCCGGAATCGTCCAGGCGGCCGACCCGATCGTCATCAAGTTCTCCCACGTCGTCGCCGAGCACACGCCCAAGGGCCAGGGCGCGCTGCTGTTCAAGAAACTGGTGGAGGAACGCCTGCCGGGCAAGGTCAAGGTGGAGGTCTACCCGAACTCGTCGCTGTTCGGCGACGGCAAGGAAATGGAGGCCCTGCTGCTGGGCGACGTGCAGATCATCGCGCCGTCGCTGGCCAAGTTCGAGCAGTACACCAAGAAACTGCAGATCTTCGACCTGCCGTTCCTGTTCGACAACATCCAGGCGGTCGACCGCTTCCAGCAGAGCCCGCAGGGCAAGGAGCTGCTGACCTCGATGCAGGACAAGGGCATCACCGGCCTCGGCTACTGGCACAACGGGATGAAGCAACTGTCCGCCAACAAGCCCCTGCGCGAGCCGAAGGACGCCCGCGGCCTGAAGTTCCGCGTGCAGGCCTCCAAGGTGCTCGAGGAACAGTTCAAGGCGGTGCGCGCCAACCCGCGCAAGATGAGCTTCGCCGAGGTCTACCAGGGCCTGCAGACCGGCGTGGTCAACGGTACCGAGAACCCCTGGTCGAACATCTACTCGCAGAAGATGCACGAAGTGCAGAAGTACATCACCGAATCCGACCACGGCGTGCTGGACTACATGGTGATCACCAACACCAAGTTCTGGAACGGCCTGCCGGAAGACGTGCGCGGCGTTCTGGCCAAGACCATGGACGAGGTGACCGTGGAGGTGAACAAGCAGGCCGAGGCGCTCAACCAGGGCGACAAGCAGCGCATCGTCGAGGCCAAGACCAGCGAGATCATCGAACTCACTCCCGAACAGCGGGCCGAATGGCGCAAGGCCATGCAGCCGGTGTGGAAGAAGTTCGAAGGTGAGATCGGCGCCGACCTGATCAAGGCCGCCGAAGCCGCCAACCAGGCTCAATAAGAAGAAGAGGGAAAGCCCATGCACGCGCTCGCGCGCGTCTGGGCGCGCCTGGAGGAAGGCCTGATCGCCTTCCTCCTCGCCGCCATGACGCTGGTTACCTTCGTTTATGTAGTCCTCAATAACCTCTACACGCTGTTCTACGATCTCGCCGACCTCTGGGAGGGCGGCAACGAGACGCTGCTCGCCATCGGCGACGCCATCCTCAGCCTGGCCCAGGAGATGACCTGGAGCAACGCCCTGACCAAGGCCCTGTTCGCCTGGCTGATCTTCCTCGGCATCGCCTACGGCGTACGCACCGCCGGGCACCTCGGCGTGGACGTACTGGTGAAGCTGGCTTCGCGGCCGGTACAGCGGGTCCTCGGCGTGATCGCCTGCCTGGCCTGCCTCGGCTACGCCGGCCTGCTCTGCGTGGCCAGCTACGACTGGGTGAAGACCCTGTTCATCGCCGGCATCGGCGCCGAGGACCTCGACCACTTCGGCATCCGCCAATGGCACATCGGCCTGATCGTGCCGGTCGGCTTCGCCCTGGTGTTCATCCGTTTCGCCGAGATCCTCGTGCGCATCCTGCGCAACCGTCAGACCGGCCTGGGCCTGGCCGACGAGGCCGCCGACGCGCTGAAGCTGACCGAGCACGAGGAGCCGAAAGCATGACCATCCTGTTCCTCTTCCTGCTGCTGTTCCTGCTGATGTTCATCGGCGTGCCGATCGCCGTCTCCCTGGGGCTCTCCGGTGCGCTGACGATCCTCCTGTTCAGCCCGGACTCGGTACGCTCGCTGGCAATCAAGCTGTTCGAGACCTCCGAGCACTACACCCTGCTGGCGATCCCGTTCTTCCTGCTCTCCGGCGCGTTCATGACCACCGGCGGGGTGGCGCGGCGCCTGATCGACTTCGCCAACGCCTGCGTCGGGCATATTCGCGGCGGCCTGGCGATCGCCGCGGTGCTCGCCTGCATGCTCTTCGCCGCGCTCTCCGGTTCCTCGCCGGCAACGGTGGCGGCGGTCGGCTCGATCGCCATCGCCGGCATGGTCCGTTCGGGCTACCCACAGGCGTTCGGCGCCGGGATCGTCTGCAACGCCGGCACCCTGGGCATCCTCATCCCACCGTCGATCGTCATGGTGGTCTATGCCGCGGCGACCGAAACCTCGGTCGGCAAGCTGTTCATGGCCGGCGTGGTCCCCGGACTATTGCTGGGCCTGATCCTGATGGTGGTGATCTACATCGTCGCCCGGGTCAAGAAGCTGCCAGCCATGCCGAGAGTCAGCCTTCGCGAATGGATCGCCAGCGCGCGCAAGGCGCTCTGGGGCCTGCTGCTGATGGTGATCATTCTCGGCGGCATCTATTCGGGCGCCTTCACCCCAACCGAGGCTGCCGCCGTCGCGGCCGTGTACTCGGCGTTCGTGGCGCTGTTCGTGTACAAGGACATGCGCCTGAAAGAGTGCCCGAAGGTGCTGCTGGAGTCCGGCAAGCTGACCATCATGCTGATGTTCATCATCGCCAACGCCATGCTCTTCGCCCATGTGCTGACCACCGAGCAGATTCCGCAGAGTATCGCCGCCTGGGTCACCGACCTCGGGCTGTCGCCGTGGATGTTCCTGCTGGTGGTGAACATCGTGCTGCTGATCGCCGGCAACTTCATGGAGCCCTCGGCGATCATCCTGATCCTGGCACCGATCTTCTTCCCCATCGCCATGGAGCTGGGTATCGATCCGATCCACCTCGGCATCATCATGGTGGTGAACATGGAGATCGGCCTGATCACCCCGCCGGTCGGCCTCAACCTGTTCGTCACCTCGGCGGTCACCGGCATGCCGCTGGGCGCGACCATCCGCGCGGCGCTGCCGTGGCTGATGATCCTGCTGGTGTTCCTGATCATCGTGACCTACATCCCGGCGGTATCCATGGCATTGCCGAACTGGCTGGGGATGAGCTGACGGAACGGTAACGACGGCGGAAAACCCCGCCCTGCGCTCGGGCCTTCGGCAAAAATCCGCTCATGCCGCAGGCCCGTGCCCCGCAGTTGACGGGCCGGGCCACCTGTCGATGGCTGGCACGCCGCTTGCTCAATCGCTCGCAGTGCCCCTGGCACCGGCTTTCGGTTCGCCCGGCGAACCGCGCCCTTCGGCCACGAACCGGATGGCGGCCCCTTCCCCTGTGCCGACGTGCGCCAGCACGCGCGGCGGGTGGGCGGCGATCCCGTCCCCCCAGCGGTCTTCATACCCTGAAGTCCAAATGAAGAAGCCCGGCGAACGCCGGGCTTCTTCATTTCTTTCCTTGTGCTTTTTCGTTCTTTGATGAGAGCGGAAAATTATTTTTACTTATAAATAAAAAAGCACCTACACCGAAATACTGAAACACTTCTCTGGCAAACCGTGGCGGTTTTTCGGCGGACCGCCAACAAGCTGGCGAGCCCCCCTCCAAAAGTCAGAATACCGTCTCGCGAAATTCATTGATCGGCATCAACGATCCGGCTTGATCCGCGGCTTATAGCCCGATTTCGAGCAATTTCAAGCTTTCCCCGTAGCGGATGGCAAGACTTCCCCTATCACATGAAAAAACCGCCCTATTCCGGGCAGGTCTTAGATTCCTCTTCTATCTTTGGCACTCGCGACTTACAGGAATGCGTCATCTAATTACTTTGAGTAGGAAGCTATTGACGTGGATCAGCATTCAACAATAGCCGCTGCCGCCTAATGGCTTCACTCTCAATTCCTATAGGGAGATTCCGAAAATGTCCCAAGAATCCAGCCAAAAACTCCGACTAGGAGCGCTAACGGCTCTGGTTGTCGGCTCGATGATCGGAGGGGGCATCTTCTCCCTTCCGCAAAATATGGCAGCCAGCGCCGACGTCGGCGCCGTCCTGATCGGATGGGCGATCACCGCCGTCGGCATGCTCACCCTCGCTTTCGTCTTCCAGACCCTCGCCAACCGCAAGCCCGAACTCGACGGCGGCGTGTACGCCTACGCCAAGGCCGGCTTCGGCGACTACATGGGGTTCTCCTCGGCCTGGGGCTACTGGATCAGCGCCTGGCTGGGCAACGTCGGCTACTTCGTCCTGTTGTTCAGCACCCTCGGCTACTTCTTCCCGATCTTCGGCAAGGGCGACACCGTCGCCGCGATCGTCTGCGCCTCGGTCCTGCTCTGGGCCCTGCACTTCCTGGTGCTGCGCGGGATCAAGGAAGCGGCGTTCATCAACACCGTCACCACCGTGGCCAAGATCGTCCCGCTGTTCCTGTTCATCCTGATCTGCCTGTTCGCCTTCAAGCTGGACATCTTCACCGCCGACATCTGGGGCAAGAGCAACCCGGACCTGGGCAGCGTGATGAACCAGGTGCGCAACATGATGCTGGTCACCGTCTGGGTGTTCATCGGCATCGAGGGCGCGAGCATCTTCTCCTCCCGCGCGGAAAAACGTTCCGACGTCGGCAAGGCCACCGTGATCGGCTTCATCACCGTCCTGCTCCTGCTGGTGCTGGTCAACGTGCTGTCCATGGGCGTGATGACCCAGCCGGAACTGGCCAAGCTGCAGAACCCGTCGATGGCGCTGGTACTCGAGCATGTGGTCGGCCACTGGGGCGCCGTGCTGATCAGCGTCGGCCTGCTGATCTCGCTGCTGGGCGCGCTGCTCTCCTGGGTGCTGCTGTGCGCCGAGATCATGTTCGCCGCGGCCAAGGACCACACCATGCCGGAGTTCCTGCGCCGCGAGAACGCCAACCAGGTGCCGGCCAACGCCCTGTGGCTGACCAACATCTGCGTACAGGTGTTCCTGGTGGTGGTGTTCTTCACCTCGGGCGACCCGGACGGCATGGACCCGTACACCAAGATGCTGCTCCTGGCCACCTCGATGATCCTGATCCCGTACTTCTGGTCCGCCGCCTATGGCCTGCTGTTGACCCTGAAGGGCGAGACCTACGAGAACGATGCCCGCGAACGCAGCAAGGACCTGGTCATCGCCGGCATCGCTGTGGTCTACGCGGTCTGGCTGCTCTACGCCGGTGGCCTGAAGTACCTGCTGCTGTCCGCCCTGCTGTATGCGCCCGGCGCGATCCTCTTCGCCAAGGCCAAGCACGAGGTCGGCCAGCCGATCTTCACCGGAATCGAAAAACTGATCTTCGCCGCAGTCGTCATTGGCGCCCTGGTGGCTGCCTACGGCCTCTACGACGGTTTCCTCACCCTCTGATTACTCCACTGGAGACGTGAAATGAGCACGGAAAAAACCAAACTTGGCGTCCACTCCGAAGCCGGCAAACTGCGCAAAGTGATGGTCTGCTCGCCCGGACTCGCCCACCAGCGCCTGACCCCGAGCAACTGCGACGAGTTGCTGTTCGACGACGTGATCTGGGTGAACCAGGCCAAGCGCGACCACTTCGACTTCGTCACCAAGATGCGCGAGCGCGGCATCGACGTCCTCGAGATGCACAACCTGCTGACCGAGACCATCCAGAACCCGGAAGCGCTGAAGTGGATCCTCGATCGCAAGATCACCGCCGACAGCGTCGGCCTGGGCCTGACCAGCGAGCTGCGCTCCTGGCTGGAGAGCCTGGAGCCGCGCAAGCTGGCCGAGTACCTGATCGGCGGCGTCGCCGCTGACGACCTGCCCGCCAGCGAAGGCGCCAACATCCTCAAGATGTACCGCGAGTACCTGGGCCATTCCAGCTTCCTGCTGCCGCCGTTGCCGAACACCCAGTTCACCCGCGACACCACGTGCTGGATCTACGGCGGCGTGACCCTGAACCCGATGTACTGGCCGGCGCGACGACAGGAAACCCTGCTGACCACCGCCATCTACAAGTTCCACCCCGAGTTCGCCAACGCCGAGTTCGAGATCTGGTACGGCGACCCGGACAAGGACCACGGCTCCTCGACCCTGGAAGGCGGCGACGTGATGCCGATCGGCAACGGCGTGGTCCTGATCGGCATGGGCGAGCGCTCCTCGCGCCAGGCCATCGGTCAGGTCGCCCAGTCGCTGTTCGCCAAGGGCGCCGCCGAGCGGGTGATCGTCGCCGGCCTGCCGAAGTCCCGCGCCGCGATGCACCTGGACACCGTGTTCAGCTTCTGCGACCGCGACCTGGTCACGGTCTTCCCGGAAGTGGTCAAGGAAATCGTGCCCTTCAGCCTGCGCCCCGATCCGAGCAGCCCCTACGGCATGAACATCCGCCGCGAGGAGAAAACCTTCCTCGAAGTGGTCGCCGAATCCCTCGGCCTGAAGAAACTGCGCGTGGTCGAGACCGGCGGCAACAGCTTCGCCGCCGAGCGCGAGCAATGGGACGACGGTAACAACGTGGTCTGCCTGGAGCCGGGCGTGGTGGTCGGCTACGACCGCAACACCTACACCAACACCCTGCTGCGCAAGGCCGGCGTCGAGGTCATCACCATCAGCGCCAGCGAACTGGGTCGCGGTCGCGGCGGCGGCCACTGCATGACCTGCCCGATCGTCCGCGACCCGATCGACTACTGACAGACAACCCTCTCTCGAGCTGAACGGCGGCGTCCCCAGGAGGGGCGCCGCCCACCGACTTCCCACAAGGAGATCAATCATGGCTTTCAACATGCACAACCGTAACCTGCTCAGCCTGATGCACCACAGCACCCGCGAGCTGCGTTACCTGCTCGACCTGTCCCGCGACCTCAAGCGCGCCAAGTACACCGGCACCGAGCAGCAGCACCTGCAACGCAAGAACATCGCCCTGATCTTCGAGAAGACCTCCACCCGCACCCGCTGCGCCTTCGAGGTGGCCGCCTACGACCAGGGCGCCAACGTCACCTACATCGACCCGAACTCCTCGCAGATCGGCCACAAGGAGAGCATGAAGGACACCGCGCGGGTCCTCGGCCGGATGTACGACGCCATCGAGTACCGCGGCTTCAAGCAGGAAATCGTCGAGGAACTCGCGAAGTTCGCCGGCGTTCCGGTGTTCAACGGCCTGACCGACGAATACCACCCGACCCAGATGCTCGCCGACGTGCTGACCATGCGCGAGCACAGCGACAAGCCGCTGCACGACATCAGCTACGCCTACCTGGGCGACGCGCGCAACAACATGGGCAACTCCCTGCTGCTGATCGGCGCCAAGCTCGGCATGGACGTACGCATCGCCGCGCCGAAGGCGCTCTGGCCGCACGACGAGTTCGTCGCCCAATGCAAGAAGTTCGCCGAGGAAAGCGGCGCCAAGCTGACCCTCACCGAGGATCCGAAGGAAGCCGTGAAGGGCGTGGACTTCGTCCACACCGACGTCTGGGTGTCGATGGGCGAGCCGGTGGAAGCCTGGGGCGAGCGGATCAAGGAACTGCTGCCCTACCAGGTCAACATGGAGATCATGAAGGCCACCGGCAACCCGCGGGCCAAGTTCATGCACTGCCTGCCGGCGTTCCACAACAGCGAGACCAAGGTCGGCAAGCAGATCGCCGAGCAGTATCCGAACCTGGCCAACGGCATCGAGGTGACCGAGGACGTCTTCGAGTCGCCCTACAACATCGCCTTCGAGCAGGCCGAGAACCGCATGCACACCATCAAGGCGATCCTCGTCTCGACCCTCGCCGACATCTGACCGCGCTCCTGCGCCCCGGCCCACGCGGCCGGGCGCAGCCGCCTTCCGGAGGTAACCGATATGCGTATCGTCGTCGCATTGGGCGGTAATGCCCTGCTACGCCGTGGCGAACCCATGACCGCGGACAACCAGCGGGAAAACGTGCGGATCGCCGCCGAACAGATCGCCAAGGTGGCGCCCGGCAACGAGCTGGTGATCGCCCACGGCAACGGCCCCCAGGTCGGCCTGCTGGCCCTCCAGGGGGCCGCCTACGACCAGGTCTCGCCCTACCCGCTGGACGTCCTCGGCGCGGAAACCGAGGGCATGATCGGCTACATGATCGAACAGGAGATGGGCAACCTGCTGCCGTTCGAAGTGCCGTTCGCCACCATCCTCACCCAGGTCGAGGTGGACGGTAAGGATCCGGCGTTCCAGAACCCGACCAAGCCGATCGGCCCGGTCTACTCCAGGGAAGAAGCCGAGCGCCTGGCCGCCGAGAAGGGCTGGAGCATCGCCCCGGACGGCGACAAGTTCCGCCGCGTGGTGCCCAGCCCGCGGCCGAAGCGGATCTTCGAGATCCGCCCGGTGAAGTGGCTGCTGGAGAAAGGCACCATCGTCATCTGCGCTGGCGGCGGCGGTATCCCGACCATGTACGACGAGGCCGGGAAGAAGCTCAGCGGCGTCGAGGCGGTGATCGACAAGGACCTCTGCTCCTCGCTGCTGGCCCAGGAGCTGGTGGCCGACATCCTGATCATCGCCACCGACGTCGACGCGGCCTACGTCGACTGGGGCAAGCCGACCCAGAAGGCCATCGCCCAGGCCCACCCGGACGAACTGGAGCGCCTCGGCTTCGCCGCCGGCTCCATGGGACCGAAGGTCCAGGCCGCCATCGAGTTCGCCCGCGCCACCGGCAAGGACGCGGTGATCGGTTCGCTCGCGGACATCGTCGCGATCACCGAGGGCAAGGCGGGAACACGGGTCAGCACGCGCAAGGCGGGCATCGAGTACCGCTGATACCCCCCCAGGGCCGCTTCGCGGCCCTTCTTCATTCTCCTCCGCCGGCATCGGGCGAAGGGCGGATAGCGCCACGCGTCATCCGCCGCCTCCGCAAACGCCCCAGCGCCGCGCCTCTGCGCGCGGACTTTCAAGCAAGTCCCGCAACACTCGCCCACGCACCACCTCTGCCAACAGCCCGGCCATGGGCGTCAATCCCCCCCACGGCAGACCGCCAGCACTTGTGGAAAGCCCACGCAACGCGGTATTCAGTAGGAAAATACGTGACTCGATAGTCATGATTCACGTCAGCATAGTCACCCTGATCATTTCAACGGCCACTGGCTCGTGCCCGGGTCCGTGAAGCTCGCCTCGCCGACGGGAAAGGCCGCCATCGCCGCCACGCGCTTCCCGCTCCGGACCAGGCAGCAGCCCGGCACGCGAACGACTATTCGAAGGAGTTTCTGAGTGATGTCTCGACTACCGGTCATTGTTGGTTTCGGTGGCTACAACGCAGCAGGCCGTAGTTCCTTCCACCACGGCTTCCGTCGCATGGTCATCGAATCGATGGACCCGCAGGCGCGCCAGGAAACCCTAGCCGGCCTGGCGGTCATGATGAAACTGGTCAAGGCCGAAGGCGGCCGCTACCTGGCCGAAGACGGCACGCCGCTGTCCCCGGAGGACATCGAGCGGCGCTACGCCGAACGCATCTTCGCCTCTACCCTGGTGCGACGCATCGAACCGCGGTACCTCGACCCGGATGCCGTCCACTGGCACAAGGTCCTCGAGCTGTCCCCTGCCGAAGGCCAGGCGCTGACCTTCAAGGCCTCGCCCAAGCAACTGCCCGAGCCGCTGCCGGCCAACTGGTCGATCGCTCCCGCGGAGGATGGCGAGGTACTGGTGAGCATCCACGAGCGCTGCGAGTTCAAGGTCGACAGCTACCGTGCGCTGACGGTGAAGTCCGCTGGCCAGCTGCCCACCGGTTTCGAACCGGGCGAGCTGTACAACTCGCGCTTCCACCCGCGCGGCCTGCAGATGTCGGTGGTCGCCGCGACCGACGCGATCCGCTCCACCGGCATCGACTGGAAGACCATCGTCGACAACGTCCAGCCCGACGAGATCGCGGTGTTCTCCGGCAGCATCATGAGCCAGCTCGACGACAACGGTTTCGGCGGCCTGATGCAATCCCGCCTGAAGGGCCACCGGGTCTCGGCCAAGCAACTGCCGCTGGGCTTCAACAGCATGCCCACCGATTTCATCAATGCCTACGTGCTCGGCAGCGTCGGCATGACCGGCAGCATCACAGGCGCCTGCGCCACCTTCCTCTACAACCTGCAGAAGGGTATCGACGTCATCACCAGCGGCCAGGCCCGGGTGGTCATCGTCGGCAACAGCGAGGCGCCGATCCTGCCGGAGTGCATCGAGGGCTACAGCGCCATGGGCGCACTGGCCACCGAAGAAGGCCTGCGCCTGATCGAAGGCCGCGACGACGTGGACTTCCGCCGCGCCAGCCGGCCGTTCGGCGAGAACTGCGGCTTCACCCTGGCCGAGTCCAGCCAGTACGTAGTGCTGATGGACGACGAACTGGCCCTGCGCCTGGGCGCGGATATCCACGGCGCGGTGACCGACGTGTTCATCAACGCCGACGGTTTCAAGAAGTCCATCTCCGCCCCCGGCCCGGGCAACTACCTGACGGTAGCCAAGGCGGTGGCCAGCGCGGTGCAGATCGTCGGCCTGGACACCGTGCGCCACGCCAGCTTCGTCCACGCTCACGGCTCCAGCACGCCGGCCAACCGGGTCACCGAATCGGAAATCCTCGACCGCGTGGCCAGCGCCTTCGGCATCGACGGCTGGCCGGTCACCGCGGTGAAGGCCTACGTCGGCCACTCCCTGGCCACCGCCAGCGCCGATCAACTGATTTCCGCCCTGGGCACCTTCAAGTACGGCATCCTCCCTGGGATCAAGACCATCGACAAGGTCGCCGACGACGTCCACCAGCAGCGCCTGAGCATCTCCAATCGCGACATGCGCCAGGACAAGCCGCTGGAGGTGTGCTTCATCAACTCCAAGGGCTTCGGCGGCAACAACGCCAGCGGCGTGGTGCTGTCGCCGCGAATCGCCGAGAAGATGCTGCGCAAGCGCCATGGCCAAGCGGCCTTCGCCGCCTACGTCGAGAAGCGCGAGCAGACCCGCGCCGCCGCCCGCGCCTACGACCAGCGCGCGCTGCAGGGCGACCTGGAGATCATCTACAACTTCGGCCAGGACCTGATCGACGAGCACGCCATCGAGGTCAGCGCCGAACAGGTGACGGTGCCCGGCTTCAGCCAGCCGCTGGTATACAAGAAGGACGCGCGTTTCAGCGACATGCTCGACTGAGCGCCGCCACAACGGCAAAGGCCCGGCTAGAAGACCGGGCCTTTTCGTTTCAGTGCAGCGCGCGCGCCAGTTGGATCAGTTCGCTGCGCCACTCGGCAGCGCGCGGCAGGGCCAGGAAGGAGCCGTTGAGGTAGTCCTCGCGCGGCTCGTAGGTGAATGGCGCGCCATGCAGGTCGAGCACCTCGCCGCCGGCGCCTTCCAGCACACCCTGGGCGGCGGCCGTGTCCCATTGCGAGGTTGGCGTCAGGCGCGGATAGCAGTCGGCAGCGCCCTCGGCCAGCAGGCAGAACTTCAGCGAACTGCCGATGCTGGCTCGCCGCAGGTCGCCGAAGCGCTCGCTCAAGCCATCCAGCAGGCGCTCCTGGGCCGGGCTGCCGTGGCGCTTGCTGGCCACCACGGTGAAGGCCTCCTCGGGCTCCAGGCGCACACTGATCGGTTGCGCGCGGCCATCGGCCTCCTCGCGCCAGGCACCGAGACCGGCGCCACCGTAGTAGCAGCGGCCGCTCACCGGCACGCCGACCAGGCCGAACAGCACCCGGCCATCCTCGACCAGGGCCACGTTGACGGTGAACTCCTCGCTACCGGAGATGAACTCCTTGGTGCCGTCCAGCGGGTCCACCAGCCACCAGCGCCGCCAGTGGCCGCGCTCGCTCAGCGGTATCTCGCAATCCTCTTCGGAAAGCACCGGAATGTCCGGCGCCAGCGCCCGCAATCCCGTCTCCAATATATGGTGCGCGGCCAGGTCGGCGGCAGTCACCGGCGATTCGTCGGCCTTCGAGCGCACCGCCACGTCGGCGCGCCAGTGCGGCAGGATCGCCTCGCCGGCGCGCCGCACCAGCGCCACCAATTCGCCCCAGGGCACCGGCCTCATGCCTGGTACTCGCCGCGCTGGGTGAGCAGGTCGCGCACCAGGTACAGCGCGGCCAGGGCGCGGCCTTCGCTGAACTGAGCGTGCTGGGCCAGGCTCGAGAGTTCGCGCAGGCTGATGCGATCGACGCCCATCGGCTCCGGCTCGTCGCCCGGCAGGCGCTCCTCGTAGAGATCGCGCGCCAGCACCACCTGGATGCGCTGGCTCATGTAGCCCGGCGACAGCGACAGTTCGGTGATGTGCTCCAGTTGCCGGGCACCGTAGCCCGCTTCCTCCTTGAGTTCGCGGTTGGCCGCCGCGAGGATGTCCTCGCCCGGCTCGACCAAGCCCTTGGGCAGCGACAACTGGTATTCGTCGACCCCGGCGCAATATTCCTCCACCAGCACCGCGTGCTCGGCATCGAGCATGGCCACCACCATCACCGCACCGTAGCCCTGGCCCTTGCCGACCAGACGCTCGTAGGTGCGCTCGACGCCATTGCTGAAGCGCAGTTGCAACTCCTCGACAGCGAACAGTCGGCTCTTCGCGACGATCTCGCTGGCGAGTACGGTGGGTTTCTGACGCATGTGGATAACTCCTTGGCGAAGCCGGCGGGTTATCATACCCCGGCTTTTCCGATTATCCCTGTCGGAGATTGATGGGAAGCGACAGATTTCCGCATCGATCGCGACGAACCGCGACAAGAGCCGCCATGCCCACCCTGCCCTGGTCCGCCATCGACACCGTGCTGCTCGACATGGACGGCACCCTGCTCGACCTGCACTTCGACAACCACTTCTGGCTGGAACACCTGCCCCAGCGCTATGCCGAACGCAACGGCCTGAGTCGCGCCGAAGCCGATGCCGTGCTCGAGCCGCTGTTCCGCGAACACGCTGGCCAGCTCAACTGGTACTGCCTGGATTTCTGGAGCCGGGAACTGGACCTGTCGATCCGCGAACTCAAGCACGAGGTGGCGCACCTGATCTCGCTGCGTCCGCACGCCGATACCTTCCTCGCCGCCCTGCGCCAGGCCGGCAAGCGCGTGGCGCTGATCACCAACGCGCACCGCGACTCGCTGTCGCTGAAGCTGGAACGGATCGAACTGGCGCCCTATTTCGACCGACTGATCAGCTCCCACGACTACGGCTACCCGAAGGAGGACGCGCGCTTCTGGAGCGCCCTGCAAGCCGATTTCGGCTTCGACCCGCAGCGCAGCCTGTTCATCGACGACAGCCTGCCGATCCTGCGCAGCGCCCGCGCCTATGGTGTCGCCCACCTGTTGGCGGTACGCCACCCGGACAGCCGTGGCCAGGTCCGGGACACCGAGGAGTTCGCTGCCCAGGAGGACTACCGGCGGCTGCTCGAAGGACTGCCGTAGCCGCGGAAACGAAAACCCCGCCACGCGGGCGGGGTTGGCGAAACGCCGGGATCACTCGGGAATGCGCAGGACCTGGCCGGGGTAGATCTTGTCCGGATGGCTGAGCATCGGCTTGTTGGCCTCGAAGATCTTCATGTAGGCGTTGGCATTGCCGTATTCGGCCTTGGCGATGGCGCTCAGGGTGTCGCCTTTCTTCACGGTGACGAAGCGCGCCTCCGGAGCGGCCTGGGCCACGGTGATCTTGTCTTCCACCGAGGAGACGCCGGCGACGTTGCCCAGCGCCAGCAGGATCTTCTCTTTCTCCTCCTGGCTGGCCACCTCGCCCGAGGCGATGACCTTGTCGCCTTCCACCGAAACCTGGATGTTCGGGTTGCCCAGGCCGACCTTGGCGACGTGCTCCTTCAGCGACTCGGCCGCCTGTGCCTCATGCCCCGTCAGCGTATCCCACAGCTTTTCACCGGCTTCCTTCACGAACGCGAAAATACCCATCTTTGGTTCTCCCTTTACGGTTACGGTTGCAAGCGGCCGGCGCAATCCCGATCCGCGACTAGCCAAGTCTAGACTGCAAAAACCGGCGAAATATCCCTAGCCTCCTTCGCCACCCCATAACACTGCGCCCATTCGCGTTAAGATTCGGCGACACCCCCGCCACGGAAGCGCCGATGGACATCAAGCAACTGAAATTCCTCTGCGCCCTCGACGAAACCCGCCACTTCGGCCAGGCCGCCGCACGCTGCCACGTCACCCAGCCGACCCTGTCCATGCGCCTGCGCAGCCTGGAAGAAGAACTCGGCCTGGAACTGGTGCGACGCAGCCAGCGCTTCGAAGGCTTCACCGAGGCCGGCGAGCGCGTACTGGCCTGGGCACGCAGCCTGCTGGCGGCCCAGGAAGGGCTGTACGCGGAAGCCGCCGCCTGCCGCGGGCAACTGGTCGGGACCCTGCGCCTGGGCGTGGTCCCGCTGGCCAGCTTCGACCCGATGCGCCTGGTCCAGCACATGGCCGGGCGCCACCCGGAGTTGCGTTTCCAGCTCTATTCCCTGAGTTCGGAACAGGTACTCGAAGGCCTGGCGCGCAACCAGTTCGATCTCGGCGTCTCTTATCTGGACCGTCTGGACCGCAGCCATTTCGAGGGCATCGAACTGGCGGAGACCCGCATGGGCCTGCTCCATCACCCCAGCCATTTCCCGCTCGACGCCGCGCTGCTGAACTGGGATGCGCTGGCTGGCCTGCCGCTGGGCCTGCTCTCGGCGGGCATGCACTTCCGCCAATCCATCGACCACAACTTCCGCAGCCGCGGGCTGAGCCCCATCGCGCGCCTGGAAACCGATTCGGTGCAGCAACTGCTGCAGGCGGTGCAGCGTGGCTTGTGCTGCGCGATCATGCCGTTGGGCAGCGAAGTCGACGACGAGTTGCGCCTGGTCCCCATCGAGGACGCCCATACCCTGGCAGCGCTCGGCCTGATCATTCGCAGCGGACAGCCGCGCTCGGCGCTGGCCGAAGCCTGCTTCGAGGAGGCCCGGACCTGGCTGGCGCCCGCCGGCTTGATAGACCCTGTCGATCAGGGTATCGGCACAACCGATTAGACGCCGCTCCGCGACAGGCCTAGGCTGGCTCCACACCTAGAACGATAGGGCCCAGCCCATGCCTTGCCAGCCTGCATGCCCGGTATCCGCCGATACCTGGGCGCCTTCCGCCGTTCCCGACGTTTACCGCTACGCCGACCTGCACCTGCCGCAGCAGATCGGCCAGGCCTCCCTTGCCGCCGAGTGTGCCCTGGCGATCAGTTACAACGGACTGAACCAGGCGGTGATGATGGCCTCGCCCGAGGACATCGAGGATTTCGTCCGCGGCTTCAGCCTCAGCAGTGGCTTCGTACAGGCCATCGACGAAATCTATGAAATCCGCGTCAGCGGCCAGGGCGAATCCCTCCACGCCGAGGTCGAGATCAGCAGCCGCGCATTCTGGAACCTCAAGCGCCAGCGCCGGCAACTGGCCGGCACGTCAGGCTGCGGCCTGTGCGGCGTCGAAGCCCTGGAGCAGGCGCTGCCGCAACTGCCGGAGCGGTCGTCGCAGGCGCTGCCTCCCGCCGTCCATCTCGGCGCCCTGCGCCAGCGTATCGAGCAGGCCCAGCGACTGGCGCGCCATAGCGGCGCCCTGCATGCCGCGCTGTATTTCGACGAGCATGGCGAGCTGCGCCTGTGTCGCGAGGACATCGGCCGCCACAACGCCCTCGACAAGCTGATCGGCGCCCTGCATGGACAGGGACTGGATGCTGCGCAGGGCTTCGCCGTGGTCACCAGCCGCTGCAGCCTGGAGCTTATCCACAAGGCCGTACGCGCCGGGATCGGCACCCTGGTCAGCCTCTCCGCGCCAACCGCCCTGACCGTGCAATGGGCGCGCCGCCACCAGCTGAACCTGATCCACCAGCCCCATCACAGTGCCCCGCGGGTCTACAGCCCGGCGCCGGCCGTAACCGAGTGAGTCCGTCATGAGCCTGCAACCTCTCCAACCCCGCTACAAGCCCTACGCCGGTGCCGCCGCCGGCTGGGGCGCGCTGCGCAGCGTGGCGCACTTCTGGCTGGACAGCAAACAGCCGTTCAAGAACCTCCGCGCCCTGCTCAAGACCAACCAGAACGGCGGTTTCGACTGCCCCGGCTGCGCCTGGGGCGACTCGCCGGAAGACGGCCGGGTGAAGTTCTGCGAGAACGGCGCCAAGGCAGTCAACTGGGAAGCCACCAAGCGCCGCGTCGACACGGCGTTCTTCGCCCGTTACAGCGTCAGCGCCCTGCGCGAACAGAGCGACTACTGGCTGGAATACCAGGGCCGCCTCACCGGACCGATGCGCTACGACCCGCTCAGCGACCACTACCAGCCGATCACCTGGGACGCCGCCTTCGCCCTGGTCGCCGAGCACCTGCGCCGCCTGGATAGCCCCGACCAGGCGGAGTTCTATACCTCCGGGCGGGCCAGCAACGAGGCGGCCTACCTCTACCAGTTGTTCGTCCGCGCGTTCGGCACCAACAACTTCCCCGACTGCTCGAACATGTGCCACGAGGCCAGCGGCGTGGCACTGGGCCGCAGCGTCGGGGTCGGCAAGGGCAGCGTGACCTTCGACGACTTCGAACACGCCGACGCGATCTTCATCCTTGGGCAGAACCCCGGCACCAACCACCCGCGCATGCTCGAGCCGCTGCGCGAAGCAGTGAAGCGCGGCGCCCAGGTGGTCTGCTTCAACCCTCTCAAGGAGCGCGGCCTGGAGCGCTTCCAGCATCCGCAGAATGCGCTGGAAATGCTGACCAACGGCTCCTCGCCGCTGAACACCGCGTTCTTCCGTCCGGCACTGGGCGGCGACATGGCGGCGATCCGCGGGATCGCCAAGTTCCTCCTCGCCTGGGAGCGCGACGCCCAGGCCGAGGGCGGCGAGCCGGTATTCGACCACGCCTTCATCGCCGAGCACACCGACGGCCTCGAGGCCTACCTGGCCGAACTGGATGCCACCCCCTGGGAACACCTGGAGCGCCAGTCCGGGCTGAGCCTGGCGGAAATCGAACAGGCTGCGCGGATGTACCGGCGGGCGAACAGGGTCATCGTCTGCTGGGCGATGGGCATCACCCAACACCATCATTCGGTGGCGATCATCCAGGAAATCGTCAACCTGCAACTCCTGCGCGGCAACCTGGGCCGCCCGGGCGCCGGTCTCTGCCCGGTCCGCGGCCACAGCAACGTGCAGGGCGACCGCACCATGGGCATCAACGAGCGGCCGCCGGCGGCGCTGCTCGACGCACTGGAACGGCGCTTCGGCTTCGAAGTGCCACGCCACAACGGGCACAACGCCGTCGAGGCGATCGCCGCGATGCTCGCCGGCAAGTCGAAGGTCTTCATCGGCCTGGGCGGCAATTTCGCCCAGGCCACCCCGGACAGTCTGCGCACCCACGCCGCCCTGGCGTCATGCGACCTGACCGTGCACATCAGCACCAAGCTCAACCGCAGCCACCTGACCACCGGCCGCGACGCACTGATCCTGCCCTGCCTGGGGCGCACCGACATCGACCGCCAGGCCGAAGGCCCGCAGGCGGTCACGGTGGAAGACTCGTTCAGCATGATCCACGCGTCCTACGGGCAACTGGAGCCGCTCTCGCAGCAGATGCGTTCGGAGCCGGCGATCATCGCCGGCATCGCCAAGGCAACCCTGGGCAACCATCCGGTGGACTGGGACGCGCTGATCGCCAACTACGAGCGCATCCGCGAGCTGATCGCCGACACCATCCCCGGTTTCGCCGACTTCAACCGCCGCGTCCGGCATCCCGGCGGCTTCTACCTCGGCAACGCCGCCGGAGAACGGCGCTGGAACACCGCCAGCGGCAAGGCCAACTTCGTCGCCAACCCGCTGCCCCGCGACCTGTTGCCGGCACAGGTGCGCGACAGCGGCCTCGAACCCGACCTGATCCTGCAGACCCTGCGCTCCCATGACCAGTACAACACCACCATCTACGGCCTGGACGATCGCTATCGCGGAGTGAAGGGCCAGCGCGAAGTGGTATTCGCCAACGAGGCGGATATCCGCCGCCTGGGCTACCAGCCGGGCGACAAGGTCGACCTGGTCTCGCTGTGGAGCGATGGCATCGAACGCCGGGTACGCCGCTTCACCCTGCTCGCCTTCGACATCCCGGCCGGCCAGGCAGCCGCCTACTACCCGGAAACCAATCCCCTGGTGCCGCTGGAGAGCGTCGGCGTCGGCAGCCATACGCCGACTTCGAAGTTCATCGCGGTACGCCTGGAAAAGGCCACGGGCGACGGGCGCATTATCTGAAGCCCACGAAAAACGCCGCCTCCTGCAACAGGAGGCGGCGTCTTAAGGAAAAAGTCGATGAAAGGCCTTGAAGGCAGGCCGCTCGTCGGCGTTAGAATGGCCAGCATCCCGCCAGCAAAAATACCGATTTCGACCCTGAAATCGCGTTTCGCATTCGGTTTAAGACCGCCTCCGCCGAAGAAAGTTCCCCATAAAAAACAAGCACTTGGAATATTTCGAGTTTGTTCTACCAATCGTCGGCTGACGCTTGTCAGCGGTTTGGGCCAACCCCAGCATCGCAGCCGTCATCCCCACAGAGAGAAACTCTCTATGAAGTATTCCTCGATACTCCTGTTGTCCCTGAGTCTGGTCGGTGGTACCGCCTTCGCAGGCGACAACACCCGCGCGGCCATCGGCGGCGCCTTGGGCGGGGTGTTGGGTTCGGTCGTCGGCGATGCGGTCGGCGGCAGCACTGGCGCCGCGATCGGTAGCGGCATCGGTGGCGCTGCGGGCGGTGCAGTCGGCGCCGGACGCGGTAACAAGACCGAAGCGGCGATCGGCGGCGGCCTCGGTGCCGCAGGCGGCAACGTCATCGGCCGGCAGATCGGTGGCAGCACCGGTGGCCTGATCGGCGCGGCCCTCGGCGGCGCCGGCGGCGGCGCGCTGGGCAACCATTATGGCGACGGCAACCGCCGCTACGACGACGATGACGACTACCGCGACCGTCGCTACTACCGCCGCGCCGGCTATCGCGATGGCTATTACCGGCATGACAACGGCCATCACTATGGCCGGTACAAGAAGTGGAAGCGCCATAAGCATCATCGTCGCTACTACGACGACTGATTCCTCCGCTCCCCACGACGCAAAGGCCGGGCCTGATGGTCCGGCCTTTGTGCGAACGACCGTATTTCCCTCCTGATTCAACGATGAGGCACGCACGATGCGTAAATCTCTCCTGGTAATCGCGTTCGGCCTGCTGGGCGCACAAGCCGCGTTCGCCGGCGACTCCACCAAGACCGCCGTGGGCGGCGGCGTGGGCGGCGCCCTGGGCAACGTCGTGGGCAACGCCATCGGCGGTAGCACCGGTGCGGCCATAGGTGCCGGCCTAGGTGGCGCGGCCGGCGGCGCGATGACCGCCAAGGACGGGCGCAAGACCGAAGCAGCCCTGGGTGGCGGGCTAGGCGCGGCCGGCGGTTCGGTGATCGGCAACAAGCTGGGCGGCAGCACCGGCGCGACCATAGGTGCAGGCCTCGGCGGCGCAGCGGGTGGCGCGGTCGGTAACAACCTGGGCAAGGACAACGACAGCGGTCACCGCGGCAAGAAACACCGCAAGCACAAGCATCGTTGATCGGCATGCTTGCCGAAGCCGATGTGTAAAAGCCCCGCGACCGCGGGGCTTTTACTTTCTACCGTTCGTCAGCCTTTCGGTGCCGTCTTCAACTCGTCGCGAACGATCAGGACGCCACGCGGCGCCTCGATCCCGACCCGGGCCTGGTTGCCGATAATATCGGTGACCAGGATCCGGATGCCGCCTTCGCGCAATTGCCGAATCAGTTCCTCCGCCGGGTAGTCGGCCTTGAGGGACAGGGTGATGCCTTCGCCTTCTCGGCGGGAGAGTATCAGGAAACCCATGTTCCGCGTCCTTGCCAGTCATAGCAGGGGCAAACCGGCCCCTTTGGTGAATGAAATGGTGTGGAGGGATGGTCACAGAACATTGCTCCAGCGTCGAGACTGCAAACGTTCAATCAGAAATGTCCCATCCAGCGCTTCCTCATCGCCTCACGCCATGTCATGGATTGTCGCACCGGGCTCGCTTTGCTAGCGTGCCCGGCATCAATTCAATCGAGATTTCCAGATGCGCCCGTCGTTCGCCAGTTGGGGCCTGCTTGCCCTCCTGCTCCTGCAAGGCCCGCTGCTCCAGGCCCAGCCGCTGTCGCCGGCTCTCCAGCAACTGTTGAGCCTGAGCAGCCAGCGTTTGCAACTAGCCGATCAGGTAGCCCAGAGCAAGGCCCAGTCGGGCAAGGCGGTACAGGACAGCCCGCGGGAAGAACAACAGTTGCAGATGCTCGCCGGACAAGCCGGGAGCCACGGGGTCGGCGCCGAGCAGGTGCGCCTGCTGTTCGCCGCGCAGATCGAGGCGAACAAGCTGGTCCAGTACCGCCTGCTCAGCCGGCCGCTACCGGACGCTGGCCAGGCGGTCGACCTGGAGCGCATCCGCAACCGCCTCAATCAGCTCAACCTGGAGCTGCTGCGCGGCTACGCCCCGGCGCTCGCCGAACTGCGCGTCGACGACTGCCGGCCGAGGCTAAACCAGGCGCTGCAACGGCAGGTACGCGACGATCGCCTGGACGAACTGCACGCCATCGCCCTGTCACGGGCGGCGGGCGATCTCTGTCACTGGGCCGCGCTCTGAAGCGCGGCCAGCGCATCGCGTAGTCCCTGCGGAATGGCCACCGGGCGGCTGCTTCGGCGCTCCACGAAGACATGCACGAAACGCCCGGCCGCGCAGGCCTCCCGCTGCCCTTCGAGGAACAAGGCCAGTTCGTACTGCACCGAGCTGTTGCCCAGGCGCGCCACCCGCAAGCCCATCTCGATCCGCTGGGGGAAGGCCACCGGCGCGAAATAGTCGCAGCTGGAACTGACCACCAGGCCGATCACTTCGCCGCCCTGGATATCCAGGCCGCCGCGCTCGATCAGGTAGGTATTCACCGCCGTGTCGAAGAACGCATAGTAGGTCACGTTGTTCACGTGTCCGTAGATATCGTTGTCGTGCCAGCGCGTGGTGATCGGCTGGAAATGAAGGTACTGCTCGCGCAGCGGTCTCGGGGCGGTCGCCATGCCCGGTCCTCGTAGAAGGGATTCAGTATGCCGCGCGATAGATCGCCAGGGCGTCCGCCTCGCCGACCTCGCGCGGGTTGTTGACCAGCAGACGCTGCTGGAGCATCGCGTCGGCGGCCAGGCGCGGCAGCATCGCCTCGTCCACCCCGGCGTCGCGCAAGCGGCTCGGCAGGCCGTTGCGCGGACTGAGCTGGGCCAGTTCGTCGATCAGCTGCGCGGTAAGCGCGTCGCGATCGCCCGGACGCAAGCGGTCGCCCAGCAGCAGCGGCGCCAGCTCGGCATAGAGTCCAGCGGCAGCGGGAGCGTTGAAACGAATCACCTCCGGTAGCACCAGCGCATTGCTCAGGCCGTGGGGAATGTGGAAATGCCCTCCCAGCGGATAGGCCAGGGCATGCACCGCCGCCACCGGCGCATTGGCGAAGGCCTGCCCGGCCAGGCAGGCGCCCAGCAGCATGGCCTGGCGCGCCTCGCGGTCGCCGCCGTCGCCTACCGCGCGTTCCAGGTTGGCCGCCAGCAGGCGCAACGCCTCCCGCGCCAGCAGGTCGGACAGCGGGTTCTTCTTCAGCTTGCTGGTATAGCTCTCGATCGCATGCACCATCGCGTCGATACCGGTCGCCGCGGTGACCGCCGGCGGCAGCCCGAGGGTCAGGTCGGCATCGAGCAGCGCCAGATCGGGCAGCAGGTAGGGCGAGACCACACCCATCTTGGTGGTCTCGCCAGTGGTGACGATGGCGATCGGCGTCACCTCGGAGCCGGTCCCGGCGGTGGTCGGCACCTGGATCAGCGGCAGGCGCGGCCCGCGTGCGTTGCCGACCCCGAAGACCTCGCCGAGCCCCTGCCCTGCCTCTGCATGGGCGAGCAGCGCGACCAGCTTGGCCACGTCCATGGAACTGCCACCGCCGAAACCGACCACCAGCTCGGCAGCCATGCCCCGCGCCCGCCCGAGCGCGGCCTCGACCACCGATTCAGGCGGATCGGCGAGCACCTGGTCGTACACCTCGACGGCCAGGCCCAGGCGCGGGAAGCCGGGCAGGATCGCATCCAGCAAGCCGAGCCGGGTGATCCCCGGGTCGGTCACGATCAACACGCGGCGCGCCCTTCGCTCGCGGCAGAGTTCCGCCAGGCGGATGGCGGAGCCGGCCTCGCAGAGGATCTGCGCGGTAGTGGCGAAACTGAAAGCTTGCATATCGGTCTCCTTGGGCGAGACGCCCGTCAGAACGAGAAATGCTCCTCGGGCAGGGCCATCAGGCAGTCGGCGCCACCGAGCAAGGCTTCGCGGTGCATGCTAGCCCGCGGCAGGATGCGCCGCAGGTAGAAATCGGCGCTGCGCAGCTTGGCCCGATAGAAATCGCCCTCGCCGGAGCCGCCGTCCAGCGCTTCCTGGGCTCGTGCCGCGGCTTGCAACCAGAGGGCCGCGAGCAATACGTAGGCGCTGTACTGGAGGAAGTCCACCGAAGTGGCGCCGATCTCCTGGGGATCGCGCGCGCAGGCCTCGAGTACCTGGCCGGTGAGCTGCCGCCACTCCTCCAGGCGTTGCAGCACCGGCTCAGCCAGTGGCGCCAGCGCAGCACGCCCTTGCAGCGCCTCGCTGGCCACCGCCAGTTCGCCTTGCAGCGCCAGCAGTTCGCCGCCCTGGTCGCCGAGCAGCTTGCGGCGGACCAGATCGAGCGCCTGGATGCCATTGGTGCCTTCGTATATCTGGGTGATGCGACTGTCGCGCATCAATTGCTCCATGCCCCATTCGCGGATGAAACCGTGACCGCCATAGACCTGTACGCCGAGGCTGGCGACTTCCTGGCCGACATCGGTAAGGAAGGCCTTGACGATGGGGATCAGCAGCGCTGCACGGCGCGTCGCCGCGCGCCGGCCGTCGGCATCCGGATGGCCGTGTTCCAGGTCGAGTTGGCGTGCACAGCAGGCCGCCAGCATGCGGCAGCCTTCGACCAAGGTCTTCTGGGTCAGCAGCATGCGCCGTACGTCGGGGTGCACGATGATCGGGTCGGCGGCCTTGTCCGGTGCCTGCGGGCCGACCAGGGCGCGCGACTGCAGGCGCTCGCGGGCGTAGCCGAGGGCGCCCTGGAAGGCCCGTTCGGCGATACCCAGGCCCTGCAGGCCGACCTGGAAGCGCGCGTCGTTCATCATCGTGAACATGCAGGCCAGGCCCTGGTTCGCCTGGCCCAGCAGCCAGCCCCTGGCGCCGTCGAAGTTCATCACGCAGGTGGAAGCGCCCTTGATCCCCATCTTGTGCTCGATGGCGCCGCACCCCAGGCTATTGCGCTCGCCCAGGGAGCCATCGGGATTGGCGACGAACTTCGGCACCAGGAACAGACTGATGCCCTTCACCCCGGCCGGCGCGTCCGCCAGGCGCGCCAGCACCAGGTGGACGATGTTCTCGGTGAGGTCCTGCTCGCCACCGCTGATGAAGATCTTGCTGCCGCTGATCGCGTAGCTGCCGTCGGCCTGCGCCTCGGCGCGGGTGCGCAGGAGGGCGAGGTCGGTGCCGGCCTGGGGTTCGGTCAGGCACATGGTGCCGGCCCATTCGCCGCTCACCAGCTTGGCCAGGTAGTCGCGCCGCAACGCCTCGTCGCCATGCTTGTACAGGGCCAGCACGGCGCCCTCGGTCAGCCCCGAATAGACGCGGAAGGACAGGCTGGCGGCCATCAACATCTCGTGGAAACACGCGGAGACCATCTGCGGGAAGCCCTGGCCGCCGTACTCGGTGGGTCCGGTCATGCTCGCCCAGCCGTTCTCGCTGTACTGCCGGTAGGCTTCGCGAAAGCCGGTGGGGGTGGTCACCACGCCATCCTTCAGCTTCGCGCCTTCCTCGTCGCTGTTGCGATTGAGCGGCGCCACCACCTGGCCGGTGTAGCGCGCGCCTTCCTCGAGCACGCCGTCGATCAGTTCGCGATCGATGCCGTTGCCCAGCAGTTCGCAATGCGCGCCGACATCGAACAGTTCATGGAGAACGAAGCGCATGTCGCGCAAGGGGGCCTGGTAATCCATCTCAGCGCGCCTCCTGCAGGTCGGCGAAGGCTCCGCCCTCGGCGGCCAGGCGCTCGACCAGGGACGCCGGCTTCCAGCGCGCGCCGTGGCGCTGTTCGAGGAAACGCAGGCGTTGCAGCAGCTCGGCCGCGCCGAGGCGATCGGCCCAGGCCATGGGACCGCCCTCCGCGGCGGGGAAGCCGTAGCCGTTCAGGTAGACAGTGTCGATGTCGGCACTACGGGCGGCGATACCCTCGTCGAGGATCTTCGCGCCCTCGTTGACCAGCGCCAGCAGGCAACGCTCGAGGATTTCCTCGTCGGCGAAATCGCGCCGCGGGTAGCCCAGCGTCTCGGCAACCCGGAGCACCAGGGCATCCACCTCGGTATCGTGCTCCGCCTGGCGGCTGCCCGGCGCGTAGCGGTAGTAGCCGGCACCGCTCTTCTGGCCGAAGCGGCCCATCTCGCAAAGGCGTTTGTCCACCTGCACGGCCGGCTGGTCCTGGCCGACCCCGGCCAACTCGCGGGCGCGCCACTCCAGGTCGATACCGACCACGTCGTACATGCGGAACGGCCCCATGGCGAAACCGAACGCCTGGAGAGCCCGGTCCACCTGGTACGGCAGGGCGCCTTCCAGCAGCATCAGGCGGGCCTCGGTGGCGTAGGGGTCGAGCATGCGGTTGCCGATGAAGCCGTGGCAGTTGCCGGCCACTACGCTGACCTTGCCCATCCGCTCGCCCAGCGCCAGGGCCGCCTCCAGCACCGCCGGCGCGGTCTGCGCGCCGCGCACGATCTCCAGCAGCCGCATGATGTGCGCCGGGCTGAAGAAGTGCAGGCCGAGCACCTGACCCGGACGCGCGGTGACCGCGGCGATGGCGTCGATGTCCAGGTAGGAAGTATTGCTGGCCAGCACCGCGGAGGGCTTCAGCGCCGCGTCCAGCTCGCGGAAGATCGATTGCTTGAGTTCCAGGTTCTCGTAGACCGCCTCGATCACCAGGTCCGCCTCGCGCATCGCGGCGAGGTGCTGGACCGGCGTGATGCGGGCGCGGCGCGCGGCCGCTTCCTCTTCGCCGATGCGCCCCTGGCGCACGTTGTGCGCGTAGGTGTCGGCCACGGCGCCGAGCGCCTGGTTGAGCATCTGCGGGTTGCTGTCCAGCCACTGCACGTCGAGACCGGCGTTGGCCAGGCACATGACGATACCGCGACCCATGGTGCCGGCGCCGATCACCGCGGCCTGGCGGAAGGAAAAGTTCTGGCTCATGGTCTTGTCCTCGTTGTAGCGAGCGCAGGAGGAACGGTGGACGAAACCTGGGGCAGTCCGACCGCACAAAAAGCGACCACTACCTTAGGGGAAGGTCGTACTATTTTTGAAATTTAGTCTTGTGATAGCTGGAATTCAGGCAGTGAATATCCAAACCTTCGACCTCAACCTGCTACGCGTCCTCGACGCCCTGCTGCGCGAACGCAACGTCTCGCGCGCGGCGGAGCGCCTGGCGCTGAGCCAGCCGGCAGTAAGCAATGCGCTGAACCGCCTGCGCGAGCTGCTCGACGACCCGCTGCTGGTCCGCGCCGGTCGTGCGATGCAGCCGACGCCCCGGGCGCTGGCGCTGGAAGCGCCGATCCGCGCGGCGCTGCGGCAGATCGAACAGAGCCTGGGCGACGGCGAGGGCTTCGATCCCGGGCGCAGCCGGCAGCGCTTCACCGTAGCGGTGACCGACTACGTCGAACTGATCTGCATGCCCGCCCTGATGCGCCGCCTGAGCGAGCGTGCGCCGGGAATCTCCATCGCCATCCAGCACCTGACCCCGACCTTGCCGGCCGAGGCGCTGGACAAAGGCGAACTGGACCTGGTGCTAGGCCGCTTCGAAAACGTCCCGGCGCGCTTCCAGCGCCGCCATTGGGCCAGCGAGACCCTGCAACTGGTCGCCCGGCGTCAGCACCCGCTGCTGGCGCAGGCTCCCGACCTGGCCACCTTCCTGGAGCTGCAGCACCTGTGGGTGCACGGCGGGCAGACCAAGGGGATGGTCGACCAGTGGCTGGGCAGCCAGGGGCTCAAGCGGCAAGTGGCCTACACCACACCGAACTACCTGCAGGCAGCGCACATCGCCGCGTACAGCGACCTGGTCGGCGTCCTGCCGCGACAACTGGCGCACTACTTCAAACGATTGCTGCCCCTGCAATCGTTCGACCTGCCGTTCGACCTCGGCCCGTTCCACCTGGAACTGGTGTTCCTGGCCCAGCGCGAACGCGACATCGCCCTGCAATGGCTGGTCGAACAGATCCGCCAGGTCGGGGCCGCCGGACCGGACTAGGGGAATCCGGGCAGTCAGAAGCGGTCGCGGATGACCAGTTCTTCCCGCGGCAGCTTGCCGCTGCGCGGCCAGGGTTCAACGGCCTTTTTCCCGACCGCCACCATCAGGCCGATCACATGGTTGTCCGGCAGGTTGATCAGCCGGGCCACGGCATCGAAGTCGAAACCATCCATCGGACACGAATCCAGGCCCTGGCCGCGGGCGACCAGCATCAGGGTCTGCGCCAGCAGGCCGCAGCTGCGCATGGCTTCGTCGCGCTGTACCTGGGGCTTGCCGCGGTAGTAGGTGTCGATGGCGCCTGCCATGAACGCCTGTACCGCCTCGGGAGCACCGTCCCAGACCCGCTGCGCGTTGCGCTCCCAACTGTCGAGCTGGGCGCACACCACCACCAGCATCGCCGCGTCGGTGACCTGCGCCTGGTCCCAGGCCACTTCACGCAACTGCGCGCGCAATTGCGGATCGCTGACCTCGACCAGCCGCACGTGTTGCAGGTTGAAGGCGGAAGGCGCATGCAGCGCCAGGTCCAGGAGATGGTCCTTCTCTTCGCGAGTCAGGCTGAAGGATGAGTCGTAGCCCTTGATGGCACGGCGACTCCGAACGGCGTCTTCGATATGCATGGGGGAAATCCACTGCGAGGGAACAAAGGGGCGCCCACTCTAGGGCATTGGCGAGAAGATAAACCAGACTTCAATAAATCCGACGCAGCCCCACAGCAGCTACTTACAGAATCAGGACTAGGACTATTCCTAGGAAGGAATTTTCTTTAGGAATTGTCCTATATTCCACTCCAATGCCAGCGCCTGGGAGAGGGCCCCTCCCGGGACGCACGAACGCAGAAAAATAAGGATGAACTCACGTAGGAGTAAGCTCATGAACAGGATGGGCCAACTGGCTTTGTTCGGTCTTCTTGTAGGAACTTCCAGCAACCTGTTCGCCGCCCCCGGCAGCATCAGCGGCGTCATCCGCTTCACCGGCGCCATCGTCGAGCCGCCGTGCTCGATGAATGCCTCCAGGCAAGGCGAGGCCAAGGGCAGCTTCCACCTCAGTGGCTGTCCCATGCAGGCGCGCACCGCGGAAGTCAGCATCCGCTCGATGAAGACCGGCGAGGTGCAACACCTGCAACCCAGCGACCTGGTACTCGGGGAAAGGAATTTCTCGGCGCGCTATGAGCTGGCCGGAAGCGGTCGTCGCTCCGGCAACTACCTGATCACCGTCACCTACCCCTGACGTCCGGACATAAAAAAACCGCCCGAAGGCGGTTTTTTCATGGTGCCGAAACGTGGCTTACAGCTGCGGGCCGGCGGCCTTGATCGCATCGGAAACCTCGAATTTCTTGAAGTTTTCGATGAACTGCTTGGCCAGGCCCTTCGCCGCCTCGTCGTAGGCAGCCTTGTCGGCCCAGGTGTTGCGCGGGTTGAGCAGATTGGTCTCGACGCCCGGAACGGCCTTCGGCACGTCCAGGTTGATGATGTCCAGGTGCTCGGTTTCCGCGCCGATCAGCGCGCCGCTCTGGATCGCCGCGATCACGCCACGGGTGGTCGGGATGTTGAAGCGCTTGCCGACGCCGTAGCCACCGCCGGTCCAGCCGGTGTTGACCAGGTAGACCTTGGAGCCGAAGGCCTTGATACGCTTGATCAGCAGCTCGGCGTAGACACCGGCCGGACGCGGGAAGAAGGGAGCGCCGAAGCAGGTGGAGAAGGTCGACTTGATGCCGCCGCCGGAACCCATCTCGGTGGAGCCGACCAGCGCGGTGTAGCCGGACAGGAAGTGGTAGGCCGCCTGCTCGTTGTTCAGGATCGATACCGGCGGCAGTACGCCGGTCAGGTCGCAGGTCAGGAAGATCACCGCGTTGGGCTCGCCGCCGAGGTTCTTCTCCGAACGCTTCTCGACGTGCTCCAGCGGGTAGGCGGCGCGGCTGTTCTGGGTCAGGCTGTCATCGGCGTAGTTGGGCACGCGCTCTTCGTCGAGAACCACGTTCTCCAGCACGGCGCCGAACTTGATGGCTTTCCAGATGACCGGCTCGTTCTTCTCGGACAGGTCGATGCACTTGGCATAGCAACCGCCTTCGACGTTGAACACCACGCCCTCGCCCCAGCCGTGCTCGTCGTCACCGATCAGGTAACGGCTTTCATCAGCGGACAGGGTGGTCTTGCCGGTGCCGGACAGGCCGAAGAACAAGGTCACATCGCCCGCTTCGCCGATGTTGGCAGCGCAGTGCATCGGCAGCACGTCGCGCTCGGGCAGCAGGAAGTTCTGCACGGAGAACATGGCTTTCTTCATCTCGCCGGCATAGCGCATGCCTGCGATCAGCACTTTCTTCTGGGCGAAATTGAGGATCACGCAACCGTCGGAGTTGGTGCCGTCGCGCTCGGGCACGCATTCGAAGTTGGCGACATTGAGGACCTGCCACTCGTCCTTGCCGGCCGGGTTGTACTGCTCCGGCTCGATGAACAGGCAACGGCCGAACAGATTCTGCCAGGCGGTAGCGGTGGTCATCTTCACCGGCAGGTAGTAAGCCTCGGCGGAACCTACATGAACATGGGAAACGAAATGGTCCTGGGCGTTGTTGAACGCTTCCACGCGGGCCCACAGCGCATCGAACTTGTCGGCCGGGAACGGACGGTTGATGTTGCCCCAGGCGATCGCGTCCTTGGTGCTCGGCTCTTCGACGATGAAACGGTCGACCGGCGAACGGCCGGTGCGATGGCCGGTACGTACGACCAGCGAGCCGTTGGCGGCCAGTTCGCCCTCACCGCGGCGAATGGCTTCTTCTACCAGTTGGGCGGCGCTGATATCGGTGTACACGGCGTTGTTGGCTTGCGTCATGTGGTTCCCCGTCGGCCAGAGGCCGAGTCCTCCAAACTTCGTAGCGCTTCAAAAAACTCACTACAGGAAAAAAGTGGCGGGATTATGCCAGAAAAGCCCGCTGGATGAAAAATCGTCAGTGGCGGGTCTCGGAAGGCCCCTGGCTGCCAGCGCCAGCGAACAACTGGGCGACGTCGGAGGCGTCGAACAGGTAGCGCTGGTTGCAGAACTGGCAGTCGATGGTGATCGAGCCTTCCTCCTCCTCGAGCAGCCGCTCGCAGTCGGCCTGCCCGAGACTGACCAGGGCGTTGGCCGAACGTTCCCGCGAGCAACTGCAATGGAAGACCAGCGGTTGCGGCTCGAACAGGCGCACGGTTTCCTCGTGGTAGAGGCGGTGCAGGACGGTCTCGTTGTCCAGCGCCAGCAGCTCTTCGGCGGTCAGCGTGTCGGCCAGGGTGGTCAGGTGCTGCCAACTGGCCTCGCGGGCCTCGGGGTCCTTCAGGCGGTCGGCGGGAAGCTGCTGCAGCAGCAGGCCGCGGGCGCGGCGGCCGTTGGCGTTGAGCCAGAAACGGGTCGGCAGCTGTTCCGAGCTGGCGAAGTAGTTGGACAGGCATTCCGCCAGGTTCACCCCCTCCAGGGCGACGATCCCCTGGTAGCGCTGGCCCTTGACCGGGTCCACGGTGAGGGTCAGCACGCCTTCGGGCATCAGTTCCTGCATGCCGGCGTCGGCGCCGATGGACTCCGCCGAATAGCGGGCCAGGCCACGCACCTGGCGGTCGCTGGAACACTCCACCATCAACAGCGGCACCGCGCCGCTGGAACGCGCCTGCAATACCAGCAGGCCGTCGAACTTGAGCGTGCCGCAGAGCAGCGAGGCCGCCGCGAGCATCTCCCCGAGCAGTTGCGCGACCGGTTCCGGATAGGGATGTTTGGCCAGCACTTCGCTGTAGCTACGCTCGAGATCGACCATCTCGCCGCGCACGTCGGTATCGTCGAAAAGGAAACGCTGGCTCTGATCTGAATGGGACATGCGGGACACAACGCTACGAATGAGGGAATGACAAGTGAGTGACAAAGGCCTATAAAAGCGCGCTTCGTGACAGTCGTACGCCGACCCGGCGCCGATAGGGGGAAACGATTTTATGGATAATGCCTCTCCGTTCCAAGCGGCCTGGCAATGGCGCAAGTTCGCCACCTGTCATCTTCTGGCGCTCCTGCTGCTGATCCTGTGGCTCTGGGGCCCCACCCGCGAGCTGATGAACGGCTTCGACTTCTGGCTCTTCGACAAGCTCAACGGCTCCCTCGCCCTCAACGAAACCTGGCTGAAACTCTGGGGCCTGCTCAGTACCCGACCGTTCGACGCGGTGGTCGGGGTGATCCTGCTCTGCCTGCTGATTCGCGGCGACTGGCTGCTGCCAGCGAACCAGGTACGGCGGCTGACCTTCGGCTTCATCGTGACCCTGCTGATCCTGGTGGTGATCCGCGTGCTCTACGCCAAGATCGCCCACCACCTGCACTGGCAGCACGCCAGCCTGTCGATGCTGATGGACAAGGCCATCCACCTCAGCGACCACTTCCCTGACTGGGAACTCGTGTGGGAAATCAAGGACCGCTCCAAGCGCAGCTTCCCCGGCGACCACGCCTCGGTGCTGCTGGTCTGGGCGCTGTTCATGTCGCTGTTCGCCCGCCGCGCCGGGCAGTTCCTGCTGATCTGGGCCCTGGCCGTGCTGTTCATGCTGCCGCGCCTGGTAGCCGGCGCGCACTGGGGCCAGGACGACTACATCGGCGGCCTGCAGATGGCCCTGCTGGCCCTCGCCTGGGGCTGCTACACACCGCTGGCGGCGAAGGCCAGCGGCTGGCTGGTGCAGGTGACCGAACCGCTGTTCCGCCTGCTGGCGAAATTGCCGCTGATCGGCCGCCTCGGCGTGGTCCGCGACTCGGCCTGAGGCCATCCCGGTCTCCCCTGCGGGAGACCGGCGCTTCTCAGTCCTGGCCGCCGCGCAACTGGTGGATCTGCCGCCGCTGCTTCTTGCTCGGCCGCCCCTCGGTCTGTACGCCCAGCGCCCCGGCCTTGCGCATGGCCGCCGCGCGCTCGCGGCTTTCCACGCTGTCCGCGGTTTCCTCGTAGAGAGCCTGGGCCTCCGGCGCGCCACGACGGACTACGGAAAGCGCGCGAATCGTCACGGTTCGCTCGTCGAAGCCCGTACGAATGGTCAATTCCTCCCCTACCCTGGGTTCCTTGCTCGGCTTGCACCGCTCGCCCCGGCAATGCACCTTGCCGCCCTCTATCGCGGCCTTGGCCAGCGCCCGGGTCTTGAAGAAGCGCGCCGCCCAGAGCCACTTGTCCAGGCGCACCTTGTCGTCGTCTTTCTCGCTCACTGGCATTTCCCGTATCCGTTCCGCCGTTGTCTCGCGACTGTCATCGACAGCCGCTAGGTTCGTCTTCGGCATCCTCGGGCAGCCGTCTGGCGGCCGCCCATAGCCCTGCTAGAATGCCGGCAAAACGCCTGGAATGCCTACCCGTGAAGACATTCGACCAGCTTTCCGTCATCGGTCTGCGCGAGTGGATCGCCTTTCCCGAACTGGGCATGGTCGGGCTGCGCGCGAAGATCGACACCGGCGCCAGCACCTCCAGCCTGCATGCCTCGGACATCGTTCCCTTCGAGCGCGACGGCGAGAAGTGGGTGCGCTTCACCGCCCACCTCGGCACGCTGGTACAGCGCCGGCACCGTTGCGAAGCGCCGATGGTCGCGCGCAAGACCATTCGCAGCTCCAACGGCCAGGCCCAGACCCGCTACGTGATCCGCACCACCCTGGCGCTGGGCGATCGCATGTGGCCGGTAGAGTTCACCCTGGCCTGCCGCAAGTCCATGCGCTATCGCGTGCTGCTCGGCTCCAAGGCGCTGATCGCCGGGCAACTGGTGGTCAACCCGGCCCTGGCCTACGTCCAGGATCGTCCCGAGTCGCCGGCCGCCCTGCCCGCGGCGACGGGCATCAACCTACTCGACGGGAGTCCGGTTTGAGCCATTCGCCGGCAGCACCTGTCCAACCTCCATCCATTCCCGAAACGGCCGGTCCAATGCCTGCCGCGACGACAACCCACAGCCTCGCCGCCGCTGCCCGCCAGCCGGTCCAACCCATCCACAGGTGCTGAATGAAAATCGCCGTGCTGTCGCGCAATCCCCGGCTCTACTCGACTCGTCGCCTGGTGGAGGCCGGGCGGGAGCGCGGCCATGAAATGGTGGTCATCGATACGCTGCGCGCCTACATGAACATCGCCAGCCACAAGCCGCAGATCCACTACCGGGGACAACCGCTGGAGGGCTTCGACGCGGTGATCCCGCGCATCGGCGCCTCGGTGACCTTCTACGGCTGCGCGGTATTGCGCCAGTTCGAGATGATGGGCGTGTTCCCGCTCAACGAGTCGGTCGCCATCGCTCGCTCGCGGGACAAGCTGCGCTCGCTGCAACTGCTCTCGCGCAAAGGCATCGGCCTGCCGGTGACCGGCTTCGCCCACTCCCCGGACGATGTCCCGGACCTGATCGAGATGGTCGGTGGCGCACCGCTGGTGATCAAGCTGCTGGAGGGCACCCAGGGCATCGGCGTGGTCCTCTGCGAAACCGAGAAGGCCGCCGAATCGGTGCTCGAGGCTTTCATGGGGCTCAAGCACAACATCATGGTCCAGGAGTACATAAAGGAAGCCGGCGGCGCCGACATCCGCTGCTTCGTGGTCGGCGACAAGGTGATCGCCTCGATGAAGCGCCAGGCAGCGCCCGGCGAGTTCCGCTCCAACCTGCACCGCGGCGGCAGCGCCAGCCTGATCAAGATAACCCCGGAAGAACGCATGACCGCCATCCGCGCCGCTCGCGTGATGGGCCTGAACGTCGCCGGGGTGGACATCCTGCGCTCCAACCATGGTCCGCTGGTAATGGAGGTGAACTCCTCGCCGGGCCTGGAAGGTATCGAATCCACCACCGGCAAGGACATCGCCGGAATCATCATCCAGTACCTGGAAAAGAACGGCGGCCCCCACCTGGCCAGGACGAAGGGAAAGGGGTGAGCCGGACCAGACAACGCATGCGTTGTCCCAGCGCATCGGACGCACCGCATTACGCCGGCGATCCCGGCCTCGACAGAAGGTCCATGCCACGCTTGAATGAAGCACCGCCGCAACCGATGCCGGAAACCCCGCCGAACCCCGGGCTCTTCCGGCACTCGAATCCTTTCCTGACGCTTCATGGAATCGCCGCATGACCTCTCGTCCCTCCTCCGACCAGACCTGGCAGCCCATCGACGGCCGGGTGGCGCTGATCGCGCCAGCCTCGGCCATCGCCACCGACGTGCTGGAGGCGACCCTGCGGCAACTGGAAGTGCACGGTGTGGACTACCATCTCGGCCGCCACGTCGAAGCCCGCTACCGCTACCTCGCCGGGACGGTCGAGCAGCGCCTGGAAGACCTGCACAACGCCTTCGACATGCCGGACATCACCGCGGTCTGGTGCCTGCGCGGCGGCTACGGCTGCGGCCAGTTGCTGCCGGGCCTGGACTGGGGGCGCCTGCAGACGGCCTCGCCGCGGCCACTGATCGGTTTCTCCGACATCTCGGTGTTGCTCAGCGCTTTCCACCGCCACGGCCTGCCTGCGATCCACGGCCCGGTGGCAACCGGACTCGGTCTGTCGCCGCTGAGCGCCCCCCGCGAGCAGCAGGAGCGGCTAGCCTCTCTGGCCTCGGTCAGCCGCTTGCTGGCCGGAATCGACCATGAACTCCCGGTGCAGCACCTCGGCGGACACAAGCAACGCGTCGAAGGCGCGCTGATCGGCGGCAACCTCACCGCCCTGGCCTGCATGGCCGGCACCCTCGGCGGCCTGCACGCCCCGGCGGGGTCGATCCTGGTCCTGGAGGACGTCGGCGAACCCTACTACCGCCTGGAGCGCAGCCTCTGGCAATTGCTCGAAAGCATCGACGCGCGCCAGCTCGGCGCGATCTGCCTGGGCTCGTTCACCGATTGCCCGCGCAAGGAAGTCGCCCACAGCCTGGAGCGGATCTTCGGCGAATACGCCGCCGCCATCGAGGTGCCGCTCTACCACCACCTGCCCAGCGGGCATGGTGCGCAGAACCGGGCCTGGCCTTACGGGAAGACCGCGGTGCTCGAGGGAAACCGGTTGCGCTGGTAGGGACGGGGCGCGCCCCTCTCCGTAAGCGCGAGAGGGGTTGGGAAGTGCCGCTGGAACGGCACAAACCCGTCGAGTATCAGGCCGCGCCGCGCGGTAGCAGCAACCCCAGCGGCAGGCAGACCCGCGCTTCCAGGCCGCCGCCATCGCGGTTGCGCAGTTCGACGCTGCCGCCGTGCTGGGCGGCGATGCGCTTGACGATCGCCAGGCCGAGGCCGGTGCCCTTGCCGCCACGCGCCTTGTCGCCGCGGATGAAGGGATTGAAGATGCTGTCCACTTCCGCAGGATCGATGCCCTGGCCGCGATCGAGCACACTCAGCACCACGTAGGGCGCCGCGCTTTCGCCGGCCACGTAGCTGGCCACCTCAACCGAGCCGCCACCGTGGTTCAGGGCATTGTCGATCAGGTTGCCCAGCAGACGCTTCATCGACACCCGCCGCAACGGCATCGCCGGTACCGGCTGCAAGGCCATGCGCACCTGCTCGCGAGTCTGGTTGAACGGTGCCACCACCTCGCGCACCAGGTCGGTCAGGTCGCCCTCCTCCACCGGCTCGTCGCGGCCGTCGCGGATGAAGGCGAGGAACTGGTCGAGGATCGCATCCATGTCCTCGATGTCGCGGACCATGTCCTCGACCATCTCCCGTTCGCTCTCCGGCAGCAACTCCAGCGACAGGCGCAGGCGTGTCAGCGGGGTGCGCAGGTCGTGGGAGACACCGGCCAACATCAATTCGCGTTCGCGCCCGCCCTGCTCGATGTCCTCGGCCATCTGGTTGAAGGCGCGATACACCTCGGCCATTTCACTCGGCGTCTCCGGCCCCAGCGGCAGACGCACGCTGCGCCCCTGGCCGAACTGGCGGGCGGCGACCACCAGGCGCTTGAGCGGCTGGCTGAGCTGGCGGACGAAGATCCAGGCGGCAGCGGTGGAGAGCAGGCCGATGCCGAGGAACCAGCCGAGCACGCTCCAGATCCGTTGGCCACGCAAGGGATGCGGATACAGCGGCACCGCCAGCCAGCCTTCGCCGAGGCTCGGTGCGCGCACCCAGAGCTGCGACGGCTGGTGGATACGCAGGCGGGTCTCGGTGTCCGGCCCCAGCTCCATCTGCATCTGCCGCTGGAAGATTTCCGTGTACGGCCAGTGCTGCTCGCCGGGCTGGTCGGCGCTGCTCGGCACCCAGCGCAGGCCGGAAGCCTTGGCGATGGCCGCGCGCGACTCCTCGTCGGCAGCCCAGAACGCGCGGATGGTCAGCGCCGCGCCGTGGCTGTACTGGCGGTCGACGATCACGTCCTCGTTCATCAGCAGGTAGACCAGGGTCAGCGCCTTGGAGAACAGCACGACGATCAGCACCAGCCAGAGGGTGCGGGCGAAGAAGCTTTGCGGGAACCAGAGCGGCGTTTTCATCGATCGGACCGGTTGCGCGCCGGCGGACGGGGCCGACGCCTGTTGCGGGTAAGACGACGCGGCCGGTGCATCGCTGCACCGGCCGCGCGGAGACTCAGGCCTTGCGCGCGTTGCCATCCGGCACGAACACGTAGCCGACCCCCCAGACCGTCTGGATATAGCGCGGCTTGGACGGGTCCGGCTCGATCAGCCGGCGCAGGCGCGAGATCTGCACGTCGATGGAACGCTCCAGGGCATCCCACTCGCGGCCACGGGCGAGGTTCATCAGCTTGTCCCGGGTCAGCGGTTCGCGGGCGTGCTGCACCAGGGCCTTGAGCACGGCGAACTCGCCGGTGGTCAGCATGTGTACCTCGTCGCCCTTCTTCAGTTCGCGGGTGGCGAGGAACAGCTGGTAGTCGCCGAAGGTCACCACCTCGTCGGCACCGGCAGGCGCGCCGGGCACCAGCGGTGCCTGGCGGCGCAGCACGGCCTTGATCCGCGCCAGCAGTTCGCGCGGGTTGAACGGCTTGGCCAGGTAGTCGTCGGCGCCCAGTTCCAGGCCCTGGATGCGGCTGCCCTCGTCGCCCTTGGCGGTGAGCATGATGATCGGCACCTGGTTGTTCTGTTCGCGCAGGCGGCGGCAGGCAGTGAGGCCGTCCTCGCCGGGAAGCATCAGGTCGAGCACAACCAGCTGGAACAGTTCGCGGGATAGAAGGCGATCCATCTGCTCGGTGTTCTCCACCGCGCGGACGCGGTAGCCCTGCTCGTCGAGGAAACGTTCGAGCAGGCGGCGCAGGCGGGCGTCGTCGTCGACGACGAGGATCTTTTCACCTTCGGCCAGGGCGGCAGGGTTCGACATAGAAACTCCCAGAATGAGTCAGGCGGGCATTATCGCCCAGGTAGCGGCTGGGCCGGACTGTCCATTGTTAGCAGATTTTTCCCCGACCAGCCGCCCTCCAAGGCGAAACTTGGCAGGTATAATGCGGCGCTTTTGCGGCGGGGCGTTGTCTACACGGCCCGTTTTCGTTCGTTTTACCAGGTGGATCAATGGACAGCATCAACACCCGTATCGCCGAAGAGCTCTCCGCACTGCCCTCCGGCCGCGTTCAACCGCAGCAAGTCGCCGCTGCCGTCGCCCTGCTCGACGAAGGCTCCACCGTTCCCTTCATCGCCCGTTACCGCAAAGAGGTCACCGGCAGCCTCGACGATACCCAGTTGCGCATGCTGGAAGAGCGCCTGCGCTACCTGCGCGAACTGGAAGAACGCCGCGGCGCGATCCTCGCCAGCATCGAGGAACAGGGCAAGCTGACCCCCGAACTGGCCCGCGACATCAAGCTCGCCGACACCAAGACCCGTCTCGAAGACCTCTACCTGCCTTATAAGCAGAAGCGCCGCACCAAGGGCCAGATCGCCCTGGAAGCCGGCCTCGGCGCGCTGGCCGACGCACTGTTCGACGACCCGACCCTGGTCCCGGAAAGCGAGGCCGCGCGTTTCGTCGACGCCGAGAAAGGCTTCGCCGACGTCAAGGCGGTGCTGGAAGGCGCCAAGTACATCCTCATGGAGCGCTTCGCCGAAGACGCCACGCTGCTCGACAAGCTGCGCGTGTTCATGAAGAACGAAGCGACCCTGACCGCCCGCGTGGTCCCCGGCAAGGAACAGGAAGGCGCCAAGTTCAGCGACTACTTCGAACACGACGAGCCGCTGAAAAGCGCCCCGTCGCACCGCGCCCTGGCAATCTTCCGCGGACGCAACGAAGGCGTCCTCAGCGCCTCGCTGAAGGTCGGCGAGGAAGCGCCGGGCACCCTGCACCCATGCGAGGTCATGATCGCCGAGCGCTTCGGCCTGTCCAACCAGGGCCGCGCCGCCGACAAGTGGCTGGCCGAGGTGGTGCGCTGGACCTGGAAGGTCAAGCTCTATACCCACCTGGAAACCGACCTGTTCGGCGAGCTCCGCGACGGCGCCGAGGACGAGGCGATCAGCGTGTTCGCGCGCAACCTGCACGACCTGCTGCTGGCCGCCCCGGCCGGCCCGCGCGCCACCCTCGGCCTCGACCCGGGCCTGCGCACCGGGGTCAAGGTCGCGGTGGTCGACGCCACCGGCAAGCTGCTGGACACGGCCACCGTCTACCCGCATGCGCCGAAGAACCAGTGGGACCAGACCCTCGCCGTGCTCGCCGCGCTCTGCGCCAAGCACCAGGTCGAGCTGATCGCCATCGGCAACGGCACCGCCAGCCGCGAGACCGACAAGCTGGCCGGCGAACTGATCAAGAAATATCCGGGCATGAAGCTGACCAAGATCATGGTCAGCGAAGCCGGCGCATCGGTGTATTCCGCCTCCGAACTGGCGGCGAAGGAGTTCCCCGAGCTGGACGTGTCCCTGCGCGGCGCCGTGTCCATCGCCCGCCGCCTGCAGGACCCGCTGGCGGAGCTGGTGAAGATCGAGCCCAAGTCGATCGGCGTCGGCCAGTACCAGCACGACGTGTCCCAGCTGAAGCTGGCGCGTAGCCTGGACGCGGTGGTCGAGGATTGCGTGAACGCCGTCGGCGTCGACGTCAACACCGCCTCCGCCGCCCTGCTGGCACGCATCTCCGGCCTCAACTCGACGCTGGCGCAGAACATCGTCGCGCACCGCGACGCCAACGGCGCGTTCCGCACCCGCGACGAGCTGAAGAAGGTCAGCCGCCTGGGCGAGAAGACCTTCGAGCAAGCCGCCGGCTTCCTCCGCGTGATGAACGGCGACAACCCGCTGGACGCCTCGGCGGTGCACCCGGAAACCTATCCGCTGGTGCAGCGCATCGCCGCCGACACCGAGCGCGACATCCGCTCGCTGATCGGCGACTCGGCGTTCCTCAAGCGCCTCGACCCGAAGAAGTTCACCGACGAGACCTTCGGCCTGCCGACCGTCACCGACATCCTCAAGGAACTCGACAAGCCCGGCCGCGACCCGCGTCCGGAGTTCAAGACCGCAGAGTTCCAGGAAGGCGTCGAGAGCCTCAAGGACCTCAAGCCGGGCATGGTCCTGGAGGGTGTGGTGACCAACGTCACCAACTTCGGCGCGTTCGTCGACATCGGCGTCCACCAGGACGGCCTGGTGCACATCTCGGCGCTGTCCGAGAAGTTCGTCAAGGATCCGTACGAAGTGGTCAAGGCCGGCGACATCGTCAAGGTCAAGGTCATGGAAGTGGACATTCCGCGCAACCGTGTCGGCCTGTCCATGCGCATGAGCGACACCCCCGGCGAGAAGGTCGAAGGCCAGCGCGGCGGGCGTCCCGCCGGCGGCGGCCAGCCACGCCAGGAGCGTGGCGCCCCGCGCGGACAGAGCGCGCCGCCGGCGAACAACGCCATGGCCGCGCTGTTCGCCAACGCCAAGCAACTGAAGAAGAAGTGACGGAGCCGTCCATGAGCGAGATGCCCGCCCGCGAGCAGATGATCAGCGCCTACAGCGAACTGGTCGGCCTGGACCCGGTCAGCCTCGGCGACGGAGTCGCCGAGGTACGCCTGCCGATGGCCGCGCACCTGCGCAACCGCGGCGGGGTCATGCATGGCGGCGCGCTGTTCTCGCTGATGGACGTGACCATGGGGCTGGCCTGCTCCAGTTCCCATGGTTTCGACCGCCAGAGCGTCACCCTGGAATGCAAGATCAACTACATCCGCGCCGTCGCCGACGGCGAGGTGCGCTGCGTCGCCCGCGTCCTCCATGCCGGGCGCCGCAGCCTGGTGGTGGAAGCCGAGGTGCGGCAAGGCGACAAACTGGTCGCGAAAGGACAAGGTACCTTCGCCCAGTTGTAAACCGGCGAGGCCGCCATGCGGCAGAGTGGCGCGCAACGGCGATCCCGATCCGTGCCGGGCGCCCGCCTCGACGGCTCCCGCCGAAGGCGCGGCGACCGGCCCCCGGACGAAGCGAAAACGCATTTACGTCCTCCCTCTTGTAGACCGCTCGGTCCACCCTCATATTGGGGCGACCGATCTGGGACGCGATCACAAGGAATCCCGACTTGAGCGATCTTCTCTCCCGCCGCCTGGCTCTGCTCGGCGCCGCAGCCAACCTGCCCCTGCTGACCGAGTGCCTGCATGGCATCGAGCGCGAATGCCTGCGAGTCGATAGCGACGGCAAGCTGGCACTCACCCCCCACCCCCGGGCCCTGGGTTCGACCCTGACCCATCCGCAGATCACTACCGACTACTCCGAGGCCTTGCTGGAGTTCATCACGCCCACGGAAACCGACGTCGCCGACACCCTGGGCGATCTCGAGCGCATCCACCGCTTCGCCAGTTCGAAACTGGACGGCGAGTACCTGTGGAGTCCATCGATGCCCTGCGAGCTGCCGGACGAGGAGAGCATCCCGATCGCCCGCTACGGCAGCTCGCTGATCGGCCGCCTGAAGTACGTCTACCGCAAGGGCCTGGCGCTGCGCTACGGCAAGACCATGCAGTGCATCGCCGGCATCCACTACAACTTCTCCCTGCCGGAGAGGCTCTGGCCGCTGCTGCGCCAGGCCGAAGGCAGCGAGCTATCGGAACGCGACTACCAGTCCGCCGCCTACATCGCCCTGATTCGCAATTTCCGCCGCTACAGCTGGCTGCTGATGTACCTGTTCGGCGCCTCGCCGGCCCTCGACGCCGGCTTCCTGCGTGGCCGCCCGAGCCAGTTGGAGCGCCTCGACGAACACACGCTCTACCTGCCCTACGCCACCAGCCTGCGGATGAGCGACCTGGGCTACCAGAACAACGCCCAGGCCGGCCTGACGCCCTGCTACAACGACCTGCAGAGCTACATCGACAGCCTGCGCCAGGCGGTCAGCACGCCCTACCCGCCCTACGAGAAGGTCGGCACCAAGCAGGATGGCGAATGGGTGCAACTGAACACCAACATCCTGCAGATCGAGAACGAGTACTACTCGAGCATCCGGCCAAAGCGCGTCACCTACACCGGCGAGCGTCCGGTGCAGGCCTTGGCCGCTCGCGGCGTGCAGTACGTGGAAGTGCGCTGCCTGGACATCAACCCGTTCCTGCCGCTGGGCATCGACCTGGACGAGGCGCGCTTCCTCGACGCCTTCCTGCTGTTCTGCGCGTTCAGCGACAGCCCGCTGCTGAACGGCGAGTGCAGCGACGCCACCGACAACTTCCTCGCCGTGGTCAAGGAAGGCAGGCGGCCGGGCCTGCAATTGCAACGTCGCGGCCAGCCGGTGGAATTGAAGGTCTGGGCCAACGAGCTACTCGAACGAATCGCCGATACCGCGGCGCTGCTCGACCGCGCACGCGGCGGCGAAGCCCACGCGGCGGCGCTGGCAGCGCAGCGGGCTAAGGTGGCCGATGCGGAACTGACGCCTTCGGCGCAGGTGCTGAAGGTCATGCGCGAGCGCGGCGAGAGCTTCGAAGCGTTCTCCCTGCGCCAGAGCCGCGAACACGCGGAGTATTTCCGCCAGCATCCGCTGGCCGCCGAAGAGCAGGCACGCTTCGAGAAGATGGCCAGCGACTCCCTGGCCGAACAGACGGAGCTGGAACGCGACCAGGATGGCGACTTCGATACCTTCGTCGCCGCCTACCAGGCGAGCATCCTCGGCCTGATCAGCAACTGAGCGAAGCCGGCGCGCCCCTGCGCCCAGGGACGCGCCGGCGGATCACAGGCTCTTCTCGAATACCTGCGAATTGCGCTGGAAGTTGTACAGCGAGGCCCGCGCCGCCGGTAGCCGCTCTACGCTGCTGGGCTGGAAGCCGCGCTCGCGGAACCAGTGCGCGGTCCGCGTGGTGAGCACGAACAGGGTCTTCAGGCCGAGTCCGCGCGCGCGCTCCTCGATCCGCTCCAGCAGTTCGTCGCCACGCCCGCCGTGGCGGTACTCCGGGTTGACCGCCAGACAGGCCAGCTCGCCCGCCTCGGAATCGGCGATCGGGTAGAGCGCGGCGCAGGCGATGATCAGCCCTTCGCGCTCGACGATGCTGAACTGTTCGATCTCGCGTTCCAGCACCTCGCGGGAACGGCGTACCAGGATGCCCTGCTCTTCCAGCGGGCGGATCAGCTCGATCAGCCCGCCAACGTCCTCGATGCCCGCCTCGCGCAACTGTTCGAACTGCTCCTGGGCGACCAGGGTGCCGTTGCCGGTGCGGGTGAACAGCTCGCTGAGCAGCGCGCCGTCCTCGGTGTAGCTGACGATATGGCTGCGCTTGACCCCGGCCCGGCAGGCCTGCGCCGCGGCGTCCAGCAGCTCGGCCTGGTAGCTGTTGCCCAGCCGTTGCAGGTGCGCGGGCACCTGCTGCGGGCGCAGTTCGCGGACCAGCTTGCCGGATGCGTCCAGCAGGCCCTGTTCGGCGCCGTAGAGAATCAGCTTTTCCGCTTCCAGGTCGATGGCGGCGCGCATGGCCACGTCTTCGCAGGCCAGGTTGAAGATTTCCCCGGTCGGCGAGTAGCCCAGCGGCGAGAGCAGGACGATGCTGCGCTCGTCGAGAAGGCGGCCAATGCCCTTGCGGTCGATGCGACGGACCTCGCCGGTATGGTGGTAGTCGACACCCTCGACCACGCCGATCGGCCGCGCGGTGACCAGGTTGCCGCCAGCGACCCGCAGGCGCGCGCCCTGCATCGGCGAGGCGGCCATGTCCATCGACAGCCGCGCCTCGATGGCGATGCGCAGACTACCCACGGCGTCGATGACGCATTCCAGGGTCGGCGCATCGGTCACTCGCAGGTCGCGGTGATAGCGCGGAGCCAGGCCGCGCGCGGCCAGGCGCGCCTCGATCTGCGGGCGCGAACCGTGCACCAGCACCAGGCGCGCGCCGAGGCTGTGGAGAAGGACCAGGTCGTGGACGATATTGCCGAAATTGGGATGCTCCACCCCTTCGCCGGGGAGCATGACCACGAAGGTGCGGTCCCGGTGCGAGTTGATGTAGGGCGAAGCGTGACGTAACCAGTTGACGTAGTCGGGCATGGTGGGGAAAGCCTGTCGTTTCGTGAGCGAGAGCAAAGCGTGAGCGGCCGGGACGGCCCGAAGGGCGCCGTTATCGTCGTCGCAGCAACATCGACAGGCTTCTCCTCACTTTCTGGTTAACGAGACGGATGGATCACGCGCGAGTTTAAACCCTCGGCGGCCCCGCAGCGGCGGGATTCGACCATGGTACGGGGCCTGGGGCCGGAACGAACCGTTTTACCACTATTTCTGAAAAAAACTATCCGAAAACCCCGGTTAACTCGCGCAGCGCTTTTTCGCTAGGCTGCCTCGTTCGCCGTGCCGTCCGGCGCGCAACCACGCGAACGAGGAAAATCCATGAGCGAATACTTCCATCACGTCCTGGTCGGCCTGCTCGCCGTGCTCCCGGTAGCCAACCCGCTGACCAGCGTCTCGCTGCTGCTTGGCCTCGGCGGCAGCCTACCGCCGGCGGAGCGCAACCGGCAGATATTCAAGGCCAGCCTCTACGTGGCGCTGATCATGCTGGTCAGCTTCTACGGCGGCAGCCTGGTGATGCAGGTGTTCGGCATCTCCATTCCCGGCCTGCGCATCGCCGGCGGGCTGATCGTCGCCTATATCGGCTTCACCATGCTGTTCCCCGCCACCACGCCGGACGAGACCGAAGTCCAGCACGACCTGCTGTCGGACGAGGAAAAGATCACCCCGCACTTCCGCGACCTGTCCTTCGTTCCGCTGGCCCTGCCGGGTACTGCGGGGCCGGGGACCATCGCCCTGGTGGTCAGCTCGGCGTCGACGCTGCAATCCACCTACGGAAGCATTCCGCTGTTCATCCACCTCGCGGCGATCACCGTCACCCTGCTCACCGCGCTGATCTTCTGGATCGCCCTGCAAAGCTCCGGGCGCATCATGAAGTTCCTCGGCGAATCCGGGATCGACGCCATCTCGCGAGTGGTCGGCTTCCTGCTGGTGGCGATGGGCGTGCAGTTCGTCATCAACGGCGGCTTCGAGCTGGTCGCCGGCCACGCCGCGCTTCAGTCGGCGGCGGGCGTCAGGCAGTAATGCTGGATCAGCCGGCGCAGCACGCCGACCATCGGTTCGATACGCGCCAGTTCCAGGTGCTCGTCGGGCTGGTGGGCACAGGCGATGTCGCCGGCGCCGAGGACCAGGGTCTCGCTGCCCAGGCGCTGGAAGTACGGCGCCTCGGTACCGAACGCCACGGCCTCGGCGCGATGCCCGGTCAGGCGTTCGGCGACGCGTACCAGTTCGCTGTCCTGCGCCTGTTCGAACGGCGGCACGGCAGGGAACAGCGGCTGGTAGTCGATGCTCACCTTGTGCCGTTCGGCCAGCGACCGCAGGCGCTGGCGGATCGCCTCGCGCAACTGCTCGGGCTGCATGCCGGGTAGCGGGCGCAGGTCGAATTCCAGCGAACACTGGCCGCAGATGCGGTTGGGATTGTCGCCGCCGTGGATGCAACCGAAGTTCAGGGTCGGCTGGGGCACGCTGAACTGCGGGTTGTTCCAGGCCTGCTGCCATTCCCCGCGCAGCGCCATCAGCTCGCCGATGGTCGCGTGCATCGCCTCCAGGGCGCTGCGCCCGAGGTTCGGATCGGACGAATGGCCGCTCTGCCCGAGAATCTCGATGCGCTCCATCATCACCCCCTTGTGCAGGCGGATCGGCCGCAGGTTGGTCGGCTCGCCGATCACCGTGGCGCGCCCCAGCGGCCGCCCGCTTTCGGCGAGGGCACGGGCGCCGGCCATCGAGCTTTCCTCGTCGCAGGTGGCGAGGATCATCAGCGGCTGGCGGAACGGCTGGTCGAGCAGCGGCAGCAAGGCCTCGATGGCCAGCGGGAAGAAGCCCTTCATGTCGCAACTGCCGAGGCCGTACCAGCGGCCGTCGCGCTCGTCCAGGCGCAGCGGATCGCTGCTCCACAGCGCTTCGTCGTAGGGCACGGTATCGGTGTGGCCGGCCAGCACCAGCCCGCCGGGACCGCTGCCGTAGCTGGCCAGCAGGTTGAACTTGCCCGGCGAGACTTCCCGGATCTCGCAGCGGAAGCCTAGATCGCCCAGCCAGGAGGCCAGCAGGTCGACCACCGGGCGGTTGGTCTGGTCCAGCTCGGGCTGGGTGCAACTGACGGAAGACGCGGCGATCAGCGCGCCGAACTGGTCTTTCAGAGACGGCAACGGCATGGGACTCTCCACACGGATCGAGCCCCATCATGGCCTATCGCGGCGGTGGATAAAACCGTCCGTTCCGGTTCCGCCTGCGCCAGCCGACGAAGACCGCGCTCAGGCACCGAACAGCGCGCGCAGGACCAGGAAGAACAGGATCGCCAGCACCGCGCCGGCCGGCAGGGTCACTACCCAGGACAGGAAGATCGAGCCGATCACCCGCAGGTTGAGCGCGCCGATGCCGCGCGCCATGCCGATGCCGAGCACCGCGCCGACCAGGGTATGGGTAGTGGACACCGGCAGGCCGATGGCCGAGGCGCCAACCACCGTGGAGGCGGTCGCCAGCTCGGCGGCGAAGCCGCGGCTGGGGGTCAGCTCGGTGATCTCCCGGCCGATGGTCGCGATCACCCGGTAGCCATAGGTAGCCAGGCCGATGACGATGCCCACCGCGCCCAGCAGCAGTACCCAGGACGGCACCGGCGAACGGCTCACCAGATCCAGGTCGCCGCCGGCCTGGACCACCGCGACGACCGCCGCCACCGGGCCGATGGCGTTGGCCACGTCGTTGGCACCATGGGCGAAAGCCATGGAGCAGGCGGTGAAGATCATCAGCACCGCGAAGACCCGCTCGACGCTGGCGAAGCCGCCACGCGGATCGGCTCCGCCAGTGGGTCGGATACGCAACAGCAGGACGATACCCAGGCCCATCACCAGGCCGCCGGCGAGCAACGCCAGACCCAGCGTCTGGAGGCCGGAAAGCTCCAGGCCGACATGCTTCAGGCCCTTGCCGACGGTCATCAGCGCGACCATGAAGCCCGCCAGGAACATGTACAGCGGCACGTAGCGGCGCGCGCTGCGGAACGGGTCCTCGGCATGCAGTACCAGCCACTGCACGCTCCTGAACAGGGCGAAGGCGAGCAGCCCGGACAGCACCGGCGTCACCACCCAACTGGCGACGATCGGGCCGATCGCGCCCCAGTGCACCGCGTGCACCGAGACACCGACCGAGGCGAAGCCGATGATCGCGCCGACGATGGAGTGGGTGGTCGACACCGGCCAGCCCTTGATCGTCGCCAGCAACAGCCAGACCCCGGCGGCCAGCAAGGCCGAGAGCATGCCGAAGACCAGCAGGTCGGGGGTCATGTACTGCGGATCGACGATGCCGCTCCTGATCGTTTCGGTGACCTCGCCGCCGGCGAAGTAGGCACCGCAGAACTCGAAGACCATCGCCACCAGGATCGCCTGGCGGATGGTCAGCGCCCGTGAGCCCACCGAGGTGCCCATGGCGTTGGCGACGTCGTTGGCGCCGACGCCCCAGGCCATGAAGAAACCGAACAGGCAGGCGAGTACGAGGAAGGCGAAGCCGTGGTCGGCGATCAGGGACATGGGCGGGGATCCGTATGCGGGCAGAAGGCGGAAAGAAACCTGGCGCTCAACGCGCCAGCAATTGCTCCAGGCGGTTGCCGACCCGCTGGGCGCGGTCGGCGACATCGCCGATCCATTCGATGATCTGGTAGAGGAACATCACGTCCACCGGCGGCAGCTCGCTTTCCAGGCGGAACAGCTCGCGGCGCACCTCGACCTGGATGCGGTCGGTGTCGTTCTCGATCGCCTCGAGTTCCTCCACCATGCTCTCCACCAGACTGGTCTCGCGCCCGCCGAAGCCGGTCTCGAGCAGTTCGTTGAGTTCGTTGACTACCCGCAACGCCTGGGCGCTGGCGTCCACCGAGCGCTGCACGTAGGCGAGCATCTGGCCCTGCAGCGGCAGCGGGATGCGCATGCGCCGGCCGAGCATCAGCCCGGCGATGTCCTTGGCGCGATTGGCGACTTTGTCCTGTACACTGAGCAGCTCCAACAGATCGGAGCGCGGCACCGGAAGGAACAGGCTCTTGGGCAGGTGCATCCGGACGTTCTTCTTCAGCCGATCGGCTTCCTGCTCCAGTCGCACCATGTCCTGCTGAACCTGTTCGACCTGCGCCCAGTCCTCGGCGATCACCGCGCGGAAGAACGGCAACAGGCCGGCCGCGCATTCGTGGGCCTTGGCGATGTGCTGCTGCATCGGCCCGATCGGCGAACGGCCGAACAGGCTGATGAACGGATTGGTCGGCATGGAACGCCTCCCTGGTGGAAATGCCGAAAAGTATAGGCCACCCACCCCGCGCGCCTTTGATCTGGAACACCTTCACCCGCGGACGCCTGGCGTCCCGAGCCGGACATCGCCCCATGCAGAAAGAAACCGAAATCAAACTCCGCGTCAGCCGCGCCACCCTGGAAGCCTTGCAGGAGCACCCGTTGCTGAAGAAACGCAACAAATCGGGCTGGGAGCGCCGCGAACTGTACAACCAGTACTACGACACCCCCGGCCGCGAGCTGGCCCGGGCCAAGGTCGCGCTGCGCATGCGCCGCGACGGCGAGCAGTACATCCAGACGCTGAAGAGCCGCGGGCAGAGCGTGGCCGGGCTGTCCGAACGCAACGAGTGGGACTGGTACCTGGAAAAGAACAAGCTCGACCTGAAGAAACTCGACGACAAGTGCTGGCCGGCGGCCCTCAAGGACCTCGACAAGAAGCAGCTCAAGCCGATCTTCAGCACCGACTTCGTCCGCCAGCGCGCCGAGATCGCCTGGGGCCGCGGCAAGGCCAGGGTAGTCGTGGAGGCGGCGCTCGACCTGGGCAAGGTGGTCGCCGGCGACAACCAGGAGGAAATCTGCGAACTGGAGCTGGAACTGCGTCAGGGCGATGCCGCCGCGCTGCTCGAGCTGGCCGCGGAACTGGCCGCCGACCTGCCGCTGATGCCCTGCGACATCAGCAAGGCCGAGCGCGGCTACCGCCTGTTCGACCCGAACAGCTACGAGGTCGATCCCCCGGCGCAGAAACTGCTGGCGGAAACCCCGCTGGACGGTGCCTTCGCCGCCATCGCCTGGTACCTGCTCGGCAGCAGCCAGCGACTGGCCGAACAGTATCGCTTCAACGGCCACTGGCGCCTGCTGGAGGACTGGCTGCAACACCTGCAGGACCTGCGTACCCTGCTCGGCAGCCTCGGCCAGGCGGTGCCACGCGCCAGCAGTCGCGAGCTGCGCGAAGCGCTGGACGCTCTCCTCGCCGACTGGGCGCCGCGCATCGAGCGCGGCCGTGACGACGAGACGCTACGCCAGCAGGCGCCGCAACTGTTCCGCGGCGAACTCGACGAGACCCGCTGGGGCCTGTTCTCCCTGAATGCCTCGCGCTGGCTGCTGGCCAAGGCCTGGACCGAGTCGCGCAACGAGCGCGGCAACCGCCAGGGCGCCGCCGCGCTGGGCAAATGGCTGCTGCGCAGCCTTGCCGAAGAAGCCCAGGCCACGCCGCTGGCGCGCGCCCACCAGCATCCCGAGCTGCTTCCCGACCAAGCGCCGCGCCTGCAGCGCATGCTTACCTGGTTGCGCCTGGCGCGCGGCGTGCTCGACCTGCCGGAAGCCGACCGCCTCTACGGCGAACTGGCCAAGTTGCTGGAGCTGCTGCGGCAACCTGTCGATGCCGAGCGCCTGGCTGACCGCGCCACGCAGGCCCATACTGTGCTGACGCTCAAACCCTGGAAGGCGCTGATGAAATAAGCTTCGCCGCTACCGCCATCATCCGAAGGGAGTCTGCATGTCCGTGTTCGCCACCGCCGCCCAGGACCGCCTGCTGGACCTCGGCGACCTGCTCCGCGAGCTGGTCGCCCAGGGCCGGGTCGGGCAGGAGCAGGCCGAACAGTGCCTGGCGATCCGCCGCAGCGCGGTGCGCAACCAGCAGCATCCGCTGGAGTTCCTCGCCGCGCAGCAGGTCGAGGATCTCAAGCGCCCCGGACGCAAGCTCGACCTGGAGACCCTCACCCAGTGGCTGGCCGAGTACGCCGGCCAGCCCTACCTGCGCATCGACCCGCTGAAGATCGACGTCGCCGCGGTGACTCCGCTGATGTCCTACGCCTTCGCCCAGCGCCATGGCATCCTCGCCGTCGCGCTGAGTCCGGAGGAAGTCACCATCGCCAGCGCCCAGCCCTTCGTACAGGGCTGGGAAAGCAACCTGGTGCATGTGCTCAAGCGACCGATCAAGCGGGTGGTGGCGAACCCGGCGGACATCCAGCGCTACACCGTCGAGTTCTTCCGCCTGGCCCGCTCGGTCAGCGGCGCCACCTCGCCGGACCAGAAGATCAGCGGCGTCGGCAACTTCGAGCAGTTGCTCAACCTCGGCGCCGCCGACCAGGAGCCGGACGCCAACGACGCGCACATCGTCACCATCGTCGACTGGCTGTTCCAGTACGCCTTCCAGCAGCGCGCCAGCGACATCCACATCGAGCCGCGCCGCGAGCAGGGCACCGTGCGCTTCCGTATCGACGGCGTGCTGCACAACGTCTACCAGTTCCCGCCGCAGGTGACCATGGCGGTGGTCAGCCGCCTGAAGTCGCTGGGACGGATGAACGTGGCGGAGAAACGCAAGCCGCAGGACGGCCGGGTCAAGACCAAGACCCCGGACGGCGCCGAGGTGGAGCTGCGCCTGTCGACCCTGCCCACCGCCTTCGGCGAGAAGATGGTGATGCGCATCTTCGACCCCGAGGTGCTGCTCAAGAGCTTCGACCAGCTCGGCTTCTCCGCCGACGACCTGCGCCGCTGGCAGAGCATGACCAGCCAGCCCAACGGCATCATCCTGGTCACCGGCCCCACCGGCTCGGGCAAGACCACCACGCTCTACACCACGCTCAAGCAACTGGCCACTGACGAGGTGAACGTCTGCACCATCGAGGACCCGATCGAGATGATCGAGCCCTCGTTCAACCAGATGCAGGTCCAGCACAACATCGACCTGACCTTCGCCAGCGGCGTACGCGCCCTGCTGCGGCAGGACCCGGACATCATCATGGTCGGCGAGATCCGCGACCTGGAGACCGCCGAGATGGCGATCCAGGCGGCGCTCACCGGGCACCTGGTGCTCTCCACCCTGCACACCAACGACTCGCCCACGGCGATCACCCGCCTGCTCGAACTGGGCGTGCCCTACTACCTGATCCGCGCCACGGTGCTCGGGGTCATGGCCCAGCGCCTGGTGCGCACACTCTGCCCGCACTGCAAGGCGCCGATGCAACTGGCGGACAGCGACTGGCACGAACTGACCCGCCCCTGGAGCGCCCCGCCGCCCAGCGGCGCGCACCAGGCCGTGGGTTGCCTGGAGTGCCGCGACACCGGCTATCGCGGGCGCGCCGGCGTCTATGAAATCATGCTGCTCAGCGATAGCCTGAAAGAACTGATCACCGCCGACACCGACCTGGTCGCCCTGCGCCGCCAGGCCTACAAGGAAGGCACCCGCAGCCTGCGCCTGTCCGGCGCGCAGAAGGTCGCCGCAGGTATCAGTACGCTGGAGGAAGTACTGCGGGTGACCCCGCAGAGCGAACAGAAGTAGCGGCACATCCCGTCGGCGGAGTTCCGACGGTTGCACGGCACAACGCCGGACGGGCCTGCCAGGCCCACAGACAAGGATGTAGACGATGACGAGCGCTCCCCCCGCCGTCCCCGCGCCGACGCTCCCCAGCCCCGGCGCACCGCACCTGCGGCGAGCCGCGAGCGGCGTCCCTGGCCCGATGTGGCTCGGCCGGCCGCCGAGCCGGCGCTGAGGGCCGGCCGATGGAAATCCTGCTGCTACGCCTGGACTTCTGGGACTGGCTGGCCTTCGGTACCGTCCTCCTGCTCCTGGAAATCTTCGGTGCCGGCGGCTATCTGCTGCGGGTCGGCCTCACCGCCGCTTGTGTCGGTGCGCTCGGCGCGCTCCTGCCGGGACTGGCCTGGCCTTGGCAGGTAGGGCTGTTCGTCCTGCTCTCCGGGCTGGTCGCCGCCTTGCATCGACGCCGTCGCCGCAAGGCCGGTAGCGTCGAGGAAACGCCAGGGTTGCAGCGACGCGGCGACGACCTGTTCGGCCGCACCTTTCCCTTGCACCGGGCGATCGTCGGCGGGCTCGGCGAGCTGCGCGTCGAGGACGCGTTGTGGCTGGTCAGCGGTCCCGACCTGCCGCGCGGCGCCCTGGTCCGGGTCACCGGCCAGGACGGCGCCCTGCTGCACGTCGAGCCTGCCGTTCCCTGAATCGCTGTAGCTCCCGGCCGGCGGGGGCTGTACGGCAGCGGAAAAAGCGACCGGACGGTCATCCCCGCTGGAACTCCGGGACGGCAAACGCGATCTGATGTAACACGCAGCCCCCTATCAGGAGTTCCCCCATGCGTTCCGTCAAACTCGCCGCCGCCACCCTGGTCATCGCCGCCCTGCCGCTGGGCTCGGCCATGGCCGATACCTTCTGGCGCAACATCATTTCCTCGGGTGCCACCACGGCCTCCACCTACCTGACCTTCCGCCACGACCACAAGCTGATCGTCGCCGCGCAGGACGACGCCGGCAGCTACATCGCCAGCGACGGCGCGATCCGCGGGCCGTACCTGGAAGCCGCCCTGCAGAAGCTGCGCAACGACAACCCGGACCTGCAGGCCAGCGACATGGAACTGGCCAGCGCGATCCTCGCCGGCGGCGAGCAGTCCGCCGTCCAGCAGTAGGCCCCGGCGACCTCGCCTCCGCCCGGAGGCGAGGTCACTCGCGGTAGTCGTCCAGCGGCACGCAGGCGCAGAACAGGTTGCGGTCGCCGTAGACGTTGTCCACCCGGTTAACCGCCGGCCAGTACTTGAACGCCCGCGCATGTTCGCTCGGGGTCACCGCCTCGGCGATCTCGTAGGGTCTCTGCCAGATCCCGGTAACGTCGGCCAGGGTATGCGGCGCCCGTTTCAGCGGGTTGTCCTCCGCCGGCCAGTCGCCGCTTTCCACCTTGCCGATCTCGGCCCTGATGCTCAGCATCGCCTCGACGAAGCGATCCAGCTCCGCCTTCGACTCGCTCTCGGTCGGCTCCACCATCAGCGTGCCCGGCACCGGGAAGGACATGGTCGGGGCGTGGAAGCCGTAGTCCATCAGGCGCTTGGCCACGTCTTCCTCGGTGATCCCGGTCTGCGCCTTGAGCGGTCGCAGGTCGAGGATGCATTCGTGGGCGACGCGCTCGTTGCGCCCGCGGTAGAGCACCGGGAACGCCCCGTCCAGGCGGTTCGCCAGGTAGTTGGCGGAGAGGATCGCCACCTCGCTGGCGTCGGCCAACTGCGGGCCCATCATGGCGATGTACATCCAACTGATCGGCAGGATGCTGGCGCTGCCCCAGGGCGCCGCGCTGACCGCGTCGTTCAGCGGGTTCGGCCCTTCGACGCGGATCACCGGGTGGTTGGCGACGAACGGCGCCAGGTGCCGCTTGACCCCGATCGGCCCCATGCCCGGTCCGCCACCACCATGGGGGATGCAGAAGGTCTTGTGCAGGTTCATGTGCGAGACGTCCGCGCCGATGTCCGCCGGTCGCGCCAGGCCGACCTGGGCGTTGAGGTTGGCGCCGTCCATGTAGACCTGGCCGCCGTGGCGGTGGACCACTTCGCAGATCTCGCCTATCCCCTCCTCGTAGACGCCGTGGGTCGAGGGATAGGTGATCATCAGGCAGGACAGCCGGTCGCCCGCCTCGGCTGCCTTGAGGCGCAGGTCGTCGAGGTCGACGTTGCCGCGGGGATCGCACTCGACGATCACCACCCGCATGCTGGCCATGATCGCCGAGGCCGGGTTGGTGCCATGCGCCGATGCGGGAATCAGGCAGATGTCGCGCTGGCTATCGCCGCGGCTCTGGTGGTAGCGGCGGATCGCCAGCAACCCGGCATATTCGCCCTGTGCTCCCGAGTTCGGCTGCATGCAGATGGCGTCGAAGCCGGTGATCGCCCGCAGCCAGGCTTCCAGTTCGTCGATCATCCGGCGATAGCCCTCGGCCTGCTCGCGCGGCACGAACGGATGCAGTTCGGCGAATTCCGGCCAGGTGATGGGGATCATCTCGCTGCTGGCGTTGAGCTTCATGGTGCAGGAGCCGAGCGGGATCATCGCCTGGTTCAGCGCCAGGTCCTTGCCTTCAAGCTGGCGCAGGTAGCGAAGCATCTCGGTCTCGCTGTGGTGGGCGTTGAACACCGGATGCTGCAGGTAGGCCGAAGTGCGTTGCAGGACCGCCGGGATGCCGTCGGCCACCGCCCCGCCATCCAGGTGCGCGACATCCAGCCCGTGGCCGGCGCCGAGGAAGATCTCGAACAGGGTCGCCAGGGTCGCCGCGTCACAGGTTTCGTCGAGGCTCAGGGCCAGCCGCCGGTCGTCGACCACGCGCAGGTTGACCCGCGCCGCCCGCGCCCGCTCGAGGATCGCAGCCTGACGCTCGCCGACCTCGTAGGTCAGGGTGTCGAAGAAGTACCGGTTGAGCCGCCGCAGTCCCTTGCTTTCCAGGCCCGCCGCCAGCAGCGCGGTCAGGCGCTGGACGCGTTGGGCGATGCGTTTCAGCTCCTGCGGCCCATGGTAGACGGCATACAGCGAAGCAATGTTGGCCAGCAGCACCTGGGCGGTGCAGATGTTCGAGTTGGCCTTTTCCCGACGGATGTGCTGCTCGCGGGTTTGCAGGGCCATGCGCAACGCCGGGTTGCCGCGGGCGTCGCGGGAAACGCCGATGATCCGCCCCGGCATTGCCCGCTTGTACCCTTCGCGGGTGGCGAAGAACGCCGCGTGCGGCCCGCCGTAGCCCATCGGTACGCCAAAGCGCTGGGCGCTGCCGAGCACCACGTCGGCACCGAGTTCCCCCGGCGGGGTCAGCACCAACAGGGCGAGCAGGTCGCTGGCGACGCAAGCCAGCGCCTGTTGGCCGTGCAACGCCTCGATAAGCGGGCGCAGGTCGCGGATCTCGCCGCGACTGTCCGGGTATTGCAGCAAGGCGCCGAACACCGCGTGGGCGGCAAGATTGTCCGGCTCGTCGACGACCAGCTCGAAACCGAACGCCTCGGCGCGGGTACGCAACACCGAAACGGTCTGCGGATGGCAATGCGCATCGACGAAGAACCGGTTGCTCCTGGCCTTCGCCACCCGCCTGGCCAGGGCCATGGCCTCGGCGGCGGCGGTGGCTTCGTCGAGCAGCGAGGCGCTGGCCAGGTCGAGTCCGGTGAGGTCGATGGTCAGTTGCTGGAAATTCAGCAGCGCTTCCAGGCGGCCTTGGGCGATTTCCGGCTGGTAGGGCGTATAGGCGGTGTACCAGCCGGGATTCTCCAGCACGTTGCGGAGGATCACCGGCGGCGTCACGGTGCCGTAGTAGCCCATGCCGATCAGGCTGGTCCAGCGCTGGTTGAGCCCGGCGTAGCCGCGCAGGCGCGCCAGGGCGGCCTGTTCGTCGAGCGCGGCGGGCAGTTCCAGCGGCCGGTTGAGGCGGATCGCCGGCGGCACCGTCTGCACGATCAGTTCGGCGCGAGTGGAAACTCCGAGGAAATCCAGCATGGCCTGCTGTTCCGCCGGATCGGGGCCGAGGTGGCGGCGCAGGAAGGCATCGGCGGGCTGGAGCTGGGCGAGGGACGGCGTCTGCGACATGGCTTCGGTCTCGTTGAGGGCGGCATCGCCCTGCCAGCGATCGTCGCCGAACGGATATCGAATGAGAAAGCAACGACGGCGAAAACGCATTTCGCCGCTGCAAAAAGAACAAAGCCTCGAATGATCGAGGCCTTGTCCAAGGATAGCGGGTTTTGTCGCGACTACGCGGCGGCTCAGCCTTCCGCGTCGACGGCGGCCTGGTAGCCAGCGGCGTCGAGCAGCTTGTCCAGCTCGGCCGGATTGCTCGGCTTGAGCTTGAAGAACCAGGACGCGTACGGGTCGTTGTTGACGTCTTCCGGGGTGTCGGCCAGGGCTTCGTTGATAGCGATGACTTCGCCGCCGATCGGCGAATAGATGTCGGAGGCGGCCTTCACCGACTCGACCACGCCCGCTTCCTGGCCGGCGGCGAGGGTCTTGCCCAGCTCCGGCAGCTCGATGAAGACCACATCGCCAAGGGCTTCCTGGGCATGGTCGGAAATGCCCACGGTAACGCTGCCGTCGGCTTCCAGGCGAGCCCATTCGTGGCTCTGGGCGTAACGCAGTTCGGCGGGAATATTGCTCATCTTGTTTTCCTCGAAGTCGGGGGCGACGGCGGTCGCCATTGCCAGGTTAGATCAGGGGCTTGCCGTGACGCACGAAACTGGGCTGGACCACCCGTACCGGGTACCACTTGCCGCGGATTTCCACCTCGGCGCGATCGCCGGTGGCGGCCGGCACGCGGGCCAGCGCGATGGACTTGTTCAGGGTAGGCGAAAAGCTGCCGCTGGTGATCTCCCCCTCACCAATGCCAGCTACCCGCACCACCTGGTGGGCGCGCAGCACGCCGCGCTCCTCCAGAACCAGGCCGACCAGCTTCGGCTGGTCGCCGGCGGCCTTCTGCGCTTCCAGCGCGCGGCGGCCGACGAAGTCCCGCGCAACCGGCTCCCAGGCTACGGTCCAGCCCATGTTGGCGGCAAGCGGGGAAACGCTTTCGTCCATGTCCTGGCCGTAGAGATTGAGCCCGGCCTCCAGGCGCAGCGTATCGCGCGCACCCAGGCCCGCCGGGGAGATCCCGGCGCCAACCAGCTCGTTGAGGAAACCCGGCGCCTCGGCGGCCGGCAGCATGATTTCCAGGCCGTCCTCGCCGGTGTAGCCGGTGCGGGCGATGAACCAGTCGCCCTCGGCACGGCCCTGGAACGGCTTGAGTTCGCGTATCAGCGCGGCGCGTGCCGGGGATACCAGTTCGGAGCTGTGCACGCGGGCGTTGGGGCCCTGGATGGCGAGCATCGCCAGGTCGCCGCGTTCCTGCAGGTCGACCTTGAAGCCGGCGGCCTGCGCCTGCATCCAGGCGATGTCCTTGTCGCGGGTGGAGGCGTTGACCACCACCCGGTAGCCGTTCTCGGTCAGGTAGACGATCAGGTCGTCGACCACCCCGCCCTCTTCGTTGAGCATCGCGCTGTAGAGCGCCTTGCCGGTCTCGCCGAGGCGCGCCACGTCGTTCGCCAGGAGATGCTGCAGATAGGCCGTGGCCTGCTCGCCGGCGACGTCGACCACGGTCATGTGGGACACGTCGAAGACGCCGCAGTCACGCCGGACCTGATGGTGCTCCTCGACCTGCGAACCGTAGTGCAGCGGCATGTCCCAACCGCCGAAATCGACCATCTTGGCGCCGAGCGCGACGTGCAGCTCGTAAAGCGGGGTGCGCAATCCCATGGGTATTCTCCTTCCGGGCGTAGCGGGTGCCGTCGGCAGAGACCGCCGGCACGAAATCGCGCGCATTGTAGCCGCAAGCCCCGGAGCAGGACACCATGGAAGCGTGCCGCGATCTGTGCATAGACCCTACGGCCTGCATGGATACTAGGCTCAGCGATCGGAATGATGGGCAGAACGACGAATCAACCCGACCACCGGTAGCAGGCCGACCAGCACCAGGGTCAGGGCCGGCAGCGAGGCGCGCGCCCATTCGCCCTCGCTGGTCATCTCGAAGATCCGTACGGCCAGGGTGTCCCAACCGAAGGGACGCATCAGCAGGGTCGCCGGCATCTCCTTGAGCACGTCGACGAAGACCAGCAGCGCGGCGCTCAGCGAGGCCGGCAGCAACAGCGGCAGGTAGACCCGCAGGAACAGCAGCGGGCCGCCCACGCCGAGGCTGCGCGAGGCTTCCGGCAGCGACGGGCGGATCCGCGTCAGCCCGCTTTCCAGCGGCCCGTAGGCCACCGCCATGAAACGGATCAGGTAGGCCAGCAGCAGGGCGAACAGACTGCCCAGCAGCAGCGGCTTGCCGGCGCCGCCGAGGGCGCTGGAAAGCGGGATCACCCAGTGATTGTCCAGCCAACTGAAGGCCAGCATGATCGAAACCGCCAGGACCGAGCCCGGCAGCGCATAACCGAGGTTGCCCAGGCCCACCGCGCCGCGGATAGCGCGGGTCGGCGCCAGGCGCACGGCGAAGGCCAGCAGCAGGGCCACGGCGACCGTCGCCAGTGCGGCGATGCCGCCCAGCGTCAGGGTATGGCCGATCAGGTCCCAGTAGCGCTCGTCGAGGTCGAAACGGCCCTGGCGCCAGAACCAGACAACCAGTTGCGCCACGGGAATCACGAAGGCGCAGAGGAACACCAGCCCGCACCAGGCGCTCGCCGCCAGCGCCCTGGCGCCGCGCAGGCGGTACAGCGGCGCGCCGCGCGGACGCTCGCTGGCGGCCTTGGCCCGGCCTCGCGTGTGGCGCTCGCCGAGCAGCACCAGGCATACCCCGAGCAACAACAGGCTGGCCAGCTGGGCGGCGCTGGAGAGGCTGTAGAAGCCGTACCAGGTCTTGTAGATAGCGGTGGTGAAGGTATCGAAGTTGAACACCGATACCGCGCCGAAGTCGGCCAGGGTTTCCATCACCGCCAGCGCCAGGCCGGCGCCGATCGCCGGCCGCGCCATCGGCAGGGCGACCCGCAGGAACGCCTGCCAGGGCGACAGGCCGAGGACCCGCGCGGCTTCCATCAGGCCCTTGCCCTGGGCGATGAAGGCGCTGCGCGCGAGCAGGTAGACATAGGGATAGAACACCAGCACCAGGACCAGGATCACCCCGCCGGTGGAGCGTACGCGCGGCAACCGCAGGCCGCTGCCGAACCACTCGCGCAGCAGGCTCTGCACCGGTCCGGCGAAATCCAGCAGGCCGACGAAGACGAACGCCAGGACGTAGGCCGGGATCGCGAACGGCAACATCAGCGCCCAGTCCAGCCAGCGCCGCCCGGGGAATTCGCAGAGGCTGGTGAGCCAGGCCAGGCTGACCCCGAGCAGAGTCACGCCGATGCCGACGCCGAGCACCAGGGTCAGGGTGTTGCCGAGCAGGCGCGGCAACTGGGTATCCCACAGGTGGCTCCAGATTTCCCGGTCGATCTCCAGCCAGCTCAGCAGCAGCACGCTGAGCGGCAGCAGCACCAGCGCGGCAACGGTGAAGGTGATGGGGTACCAGCGGCGGGGAGCGGGATGGGCCACGAAATCCTCGGTGCGGAACGAACGACGCCCCGCTCGGACGAGCCGGGGCGCCGAGTATAACCGGCGGTCAGTTCCAGCCGGCGCGGTCCATCAGGCGAATCGCCTCGGCCTGGCGCTTGCCGGCGACTTCCACCGGGATGCTGTCGGCCTTGAAGCGGCCCCAGCTGGCGACTTCGGCTGACGGCGCGACCTGCGGGTTGGCCGGGAATTCCTGGTTGATCCCGGCGAACAGCGCCTGGGCGTCGGGCCCGGTCATCCATTCCACCAGCGCCTTGGCTGCCTCGGGATGCGGCGCGTGGCGAGTCAGGCCGATGCCCGACAGGTTGACGTGGACGCCGCGGTCGGCCTGGTTCGGCCAGAACAGCTTGACCCGCAGGTTCGGGTTCTGCTTGTGCAGGCGTCCGTAGTAGTAGGTATTGACGATGCCGACGTCGCACTGGCCGGCGTCCACCGCCTGGATCACCGCGTTGTCGTCGGCGAATACGTCGGTGGCCAGGTTGTTCACCCAGCCCTGGAGGATTTCCTCGGTCTTCTGCGCCCCGTGGGTCTCGATCAGGGTCCCGGTCAGCGACTGGTTGTAGACCTTCTTCGCCGTGCGCAGGCACAGGCGGCCTTCCCATTGCTTGTCGGCCAGGGCTTCGTAGGTGCTCAGTTCTTCCGGCTTGACCCGCTCGGTGGAGTAGACGATGGTCCGCGCGCGCAGCGACAGTCCGGTCCAGCTATCGGTGCTGGAACGATACTGCGAGGGAATGTTCCGTTCGATGGTGGCCGACTTGAACGGTTGCAGCAGGCCCATCTGCTCGGCCTGCCAGAGGTTGCCGGCGTCCACGGTGAGCAGCAGGTCGGCCGGGGTGTTCGCGCCTTCGGCCTTGATCCGCGCCATCAGCGGCGCTTCCTTGTCGGTGATGAACTTGACCTTCACGCCGGTCTTGCTGGTGTAGGCATCGAACACCGGCTTGATCAGCTCGTCGATGCGCGAGGAATACACCACCACTTCGTCGGCGGCCTGGGCCAGGCCGGTGATGCCCAGGGCCAGGGCGGCGAGTAGAGCTTTGCTTGCCTGCATGAAGAACAGCCTCGTCAGCGGAACGTAGGCACGAATGATAAGAAATCTCGCTTGCGAACCCGCGCGACTAAATGTGTCGGGGTGTTTCGCCTGCGTCCAGGCCGCCGAGGATGGCGAGAAACGCCTCCACCGCGGCGCTGCGGCCATGGCGGCGGGTGAAGACGAGGAAATCGGCCAGCGCCTCGGGCTCGGCCAGCGGGCGATAGACGACTCCGGCCCGGGCCAGCGCGGTGCTGCAACGCGGCACCAGGGCAACGCCCTGGCCGGCCGCGACCAGGGCGATGATCGAGGTGATCTGGCGTCCGGCCGGTCCCCTCGTCAGCGCCAGCCCGGCCTTCCGGTAGAGGCGCTCGATCAGTTCGTTGAGGCCGGAGCCGTAGTCCAGTGGAAACAGGATCAGCGGCCGATCACGCAGATCGTACAGGTCGATCCGCTCTTGCCGCGCCAGCGGATCGCCGTTGGGCACCGCCACCACCAGCGGCTCGCCGCCCAAGGCCAGCACCTCGATGCCAACCTGGCCTTCCGGCGGCGGCAGGCGCCCCAGCCCCACATCGATGCCGCCTTCGGCGATCTGCGCCCATTGCGCTGCCGAAGCGCCTTCGAGCAGCTCCAGTTGCACCTCCGGATGGCGCTCGCGGAACAGTCGGATCGCCTCGGTGAACAGGTCCGACAGGGCGATGGAGCTGGCGTAGCCCAGGGTCAGGTGGCCGGCCAGCCCCTGCGCCAGCTTGCGGGCGAAGCCGGCGGTGCGCTCCAGTTGGTCCAGCAGGCCGCGTGCATAAGGCAGGAACAGGCTGCCCTCGGCGGTGAGGGTCACCGCCCGGCTGGAGCGGTCGAACAGGCGAAAGCCCAGCTCTTCCTCCAGCGCGGATATCTGCCGGGTCAAGGGCGGCTGCGCCATGTGCAGGCGCTGGGCGGCGCGGCCGAAATGCAGGGTTTCGGCAACGGCTGCGAAGCAGCGCAGGCGGCGTAGGTCGAGCATGCGGTTCCTCGGTATCGATCGGTCCTGAATCGGTATTGGCCAGCCCGTCGGGAGCGCCCCTATAACAGGGGGTTTCTCGTCCAGGCAGAGCGTTCCATGAATTCGTCCCAGGGTTTCCCCCGCCTCGCGCTGTTTCTCTGCGGTTGCGCTGCGTTCCTCAATCTCTATACCACCCAGGGCATCTTCGACGAACTGGCGGCGAGCTTCCACATCAGCGCCCATCAATCGAACTGGAGCATCACCGCCACCACCCTGGCGGTGGCCCTCGCCGCGCCCTTCGTCGGCCGGCTCAGCGGCGGCCGCGAGCGCAGCCGGGTGATCGCCTTCGCCGCCAGCCTGCTCTGCGTGCCCATGCTGCTGGCCGCCCATGCCGGCAGCTTCGCCGCCTTCCTGCTCTGGCGCTTCGCCGAGGGGATGCTGATTCCCCTGCTGTTCGCCAGCAGCGTGGCCTACATCGGCGAGCGCTGGAGCGGCGGCGCGGTCATCGAGCTGACCAGCCTCTATGTCGCCGGGACCATCCTCGGCGGCTTCGCCGGACGCTTCCTCACCGGCCTGCTGACCGAGGAGTGGGATTGGCGCGTCGCCTTCCGGATCCTCGCCGGGCTGACCCTGCTCATCGCCGTCGCCATCCGCGCGCTGCTCCCTGCCAATTCTGGCAGGCACTCGCCCGCACCCGGGAAACGCCCCTTAGTATCCCGTGAACTGTTCCGGGCTCCGCTGCTGTCGTCCTACGCGGTGGGGTTCTGTGTCCTCTTTTCCCAGGTCGCCATGTTCACCTATATCGGCATCCATCTCAGCCGTCCGCCGTACAGCCTGGACACCGCTCAGCTCGGCTCGATCTACGCGGTGTTCCTCCTCGCCCTGCTGGTGATTCCCGCCAGCGGCCGCCTGGCCCGCGCCCGCCCGCACCGCCAGTTGCTGCTGGGCGCATCGCTGCTGGGCGTCTGCGGCTCGCTGCTGACCCTGGCGCCGGGCCTGCCGACGATTCTCGTCGGCCTGGCTCTCAGCGCCACCGGCGTGTTCCTCGCACAGTCCACGGTCAACGCTTTCACCGCCAGCAACGCCGGGACCGACAAGGCCGGCGCCGTCGGCCTCTACCTGACCTGCTACTACGCCGGCGGCAGCCTCGGCGCGGTGCTGCCGGCGCCATTCTGGGACCGCTGGGGCTGGCCGGGCTGCCTGGGCCTGATCCTCCTGGCCCAGTTGCTGCCGTTGCTGCTGACCCGCTACGGCTGGTCCGCACCACAGGCCGAACGCGCGGCCCTGCGCGCGTCGCAAGGAAGACCGTAACCATCGCAAGAACAACAAGAACCGACAGGAGGTTAGCCATGAACCATGTCATCACCCCCCACAGCAAGCTGCTCGGCGTCATCGAGCCAGTCCTCAACGACATGCCCGCCGGAACCCTGCGCCATGCGCTGTTCCGGGCCTTCTGGGACGAAACGGCGTCGTTGCTGGACATCGAGGACGCCTTCGCCCGGGTCACCGCCCGGCGCCAGGCGGTCGAGCCGCTGCGCAAGTTCTTCGCCAGTTGGTCGAAGACCAACAACTCGGCGGCCAGCGTTTCCGGGCTGGCCAATCGCCTGACCCTGCTGGCCCGTTCGGAACAGGGTTCGGCAGCGGCAGACCAGCTCTATCGAGCCTGCGGCAGCCTGCAACGGATCACCGACGAAGACCTCGGCGCCCTCGGCAACACCGTGCATGCCGATCTTTTCTACACCATGGCCACCACCCTTTGCGGCGACGACCGCTGGCTGCTGCGCGAGAACTGCCTGCCTTCGGCGCAGGCGTTCAAGGACTGGACCGACCGCCAGCGCCTACGCGAGCGCGACCTGATGCAGGGACTGCTGACCACGCTGGTACACGAGGTCTATACCCACGGCGAGGTGGAGTACATCCACCCGCTGTACAAGGAATGGTTCAGCCGCGACATGGGCGTACCCGCCGAACGCGCCCGCGCCACCGTGGCCTGGGTAACGGTGCACACCGGCGGCACCGAGAGCAATCACTTCGCCCACGCCACGGCGGCGGTGAACGCCTTCGTCGAGGCGATGGAAATCGAGGTGAACGAAGAAGCCGCGCGCAACCTGTTCGGGCTCTACCTGCGCAACAAGGCGCAGGTCATGCGTGACTGCGCGGCGCTGTTCTGAGGACTGGCGGCCCTCCCGTCAGGGGGGGCCGCCCCGCTCAGACTCGTGCCAGCGCCGGCAGGTCGCCGCTGAGGCCAAGCGCCTGGCGGACAAACAGCGCCTTCGCCTCGTGATGGCCGTCGACCAGGCGCAGGCCGGCGTTGCGCAGCCAGCGCAGCGGCAACCGGTCGGCCTGGAACAAGCGTTCGAAGCCTTCCATTGCCGTCATCATGCCCAGGTTGTGCGGCATCCGCCGCCGCTCGAAGCGACTCAGCACGCGTTCGTCGGCAAGCCGTTCGCCGCGCTCCAGGGCATGCAACAGGACCTCGGACAGCACCGCCGCATCGAGGAAACCCAGGTTCACGCCCTGTCCGGCCAGCGGGTGGATGGTGTGCGCAGCGTCGCCGACCAGCGCCAGGCCCGGCTCGACGTAACGCTTGGCGTGCCGCTGGCGCAGCGGGATGCACAGGCGCCGGTCGGCATGCAGGATGGCGCCCAGGCGCCGTTCGAAAGCTTCGCCGAGGGCAGCGCGGAAGCCATCCTCGTCCAGCGCCATCAGCCGTTCTGCCTGTTCCGGGGTGGTCGACCAGACGATCGAGCACCAGTGTTCGTCGCCGCGGTCCGGCAGGGGCAGGAAGGCCAGCGGGCCGTCGTCGGTGAAGCGCTGCCAGGCGGTTGCGCGGTGCGCGTTCTCGCAGCGCACGCTGGTGACGATGGCGTGGTGCAGGTAATCCCATTCGCGGGTGGCGCAGCCGGCCAGGCGGCGTACCGCCGAGTTGGCGCCGTCGGCGGCGACCACCAGCGGCGCGCGCAACTGACGGCCGTCGGCCAGGGTCAGCAGCCAGTCGTCACCGGAGTGGCGCATCTGTTCCAGGCGCGCGTTGGCCAGCAGGCCGGTGGTGGAATCGTGCAGGCGTTCCAGCAGGGCGTCCTGCACCACCCGGTTCTCGACGATATGGCCGAGCACCTCGGCGTGCACGCTGGCGGCGCTGAAGCCGATCCGCCCGGTGCCGGAGCCATCCCACACCTGCATCTCGCGATAGGGCTCGGCGCGGCGCGCGACGATGCCGTCCCAGGCGTGCAGGCGCTGGAGAATCCGCCGGCTGGCTTCGGACAGCGCGCTGACCCGCGGCTCGTAGGGCGCCTCCGGCTTGAACGGCGCCACGTCGAGCGAGCCGCCGTCCACCAGCAGCACCTCCAGGCCGCTGCCCTCCAGGGCCAGGGCCAGGGCGCTACCGACCATGCCGGCGCCGACGATGACCAGATCCGCGTGCATATCCTCGTTCTCCACTCGTGGGCCCTCTTCAGGCCGCGTTCCGCAGGCGCGGCTTGAGCCGCACGTACAGGGTTTTCTGAACCCGCGCCACCAGGGTGCCGGCGTCGTCGCGCACTTCGGCGTGCAGCCGGGGCAGGTACTTCTCGCCGCCGGCGGTCCGCTCACGGACCTCGTCGAGCAGCTTCTGGTCGATGCTGAAATGCGCATGCACCGGGCCCTTGCCCGGGCTGACGAACTCGATGTTGGCCGCCTTGTCCCAGACCACGTAGTCGCGGCCCAGGTTCTCCATCAGCATCAGCATGAAGAACGGGTCGGTCATCGCGTAGAGGCTGCCACCGAACTGGGTGCCTACATAGTTGCGATTGAGCCGGTTCAGGCCCATGCGCACCCGAACCTCGCGGAAATCGCCGGCGATGTGCCGCACACGGATGCCCGCCCCCAGGAAGGGCGGGTAGAGGTTCATGGCGAAGCGCAGCAGGCGGGCCTTGCGCGCCCTCGACCAGACCGGCATGGCGCTACAGCGGCCGCGCGCCGAGGCCCATGGCCTGACGGGCGAACCAGCGCTTGGCCGGCGGCAGCAGGTCGAGCCCGAGCAGGCCGAGGTTGCGCCCGGCGCCGAGCAGCGCGCGGTCGTTGGAGAACAGCCGGGTCACCCGGTCGGAGAAGCCGACGGTCATCTGCTGGTCCAGGCGCTGCCCATCGAGGTAGCGCTGCAGCACGGCGAACTCGCCCAGCGGGGCGTCGTCGTGGAGCAGGGCGTCGACCAGCGCCAGGGTGTCGCGCAACGACAGGTTGAAGCCCTGGCCGGCGATGGGGTGCAGACTGTGCGCAGCGTTGCCCAGCACCACCAGGTGCGGACGCACCTGCTCGCGGGCCTCGACCAGGTGCAAGGGGTAGCAGTGCCGTGCGCCGACCTGGCGGAAGGCGCCGAGGCGGTAGCCGAAGGCAGCCTGCAGCTCGCCGAGGAAGGCCGCGTCATCGAGGCCACGCAGACGTTCGGCGTCCTTGCCTGGGCGGGTCCAGATCAGCGCGCAACGGTTCTCCGGCAACGGCAGCAGGGCCATCGGACCGCTGGGGGTGAAGCGCTCGAAGGCCTGCCCGAGGTGCGCCTCGGAGGGCGATACGTTGGCGATCAGCGCAGTCTGCCGGTACGGCGTCTGCTCCACGGCGATGCCGAGTTGTTCGCGCAGCCCGGAACGACCGCCATCGGCGAGGATCGCCAGCTCGCAATCGAGTTGCGTCTCGTCGTCGAGGGTAAGCCGGTAACCGCCCTCCCGGGCTTCCAGGGTCTTCACTTCGGCCGGGCAGTGCCAGCGCACCACCTCGGGGTCGAGCGCCTTCCACAGGCACTGGCCGAGCCAGGCGTTCTCCACCACGTAGCCCAGCGCCGGCACGCCTTCCTCGATGGCGGTCAGGCGGGTGGCGCCGAAGCGGCCGCGGTCGGAAACATGGATATGCAGGATCGGCTCGGCGCGCTCGGCGATCGCCGGCCACAGGCCGAGTCGCTCGTAGATCTGCCGGCTGCCGTAAGACAGCGCCGAAGAGCGGGCGTCGTAGCTGGGCTGGTAGGCATTGCCGGGGGCGAAGGGTTCGATCAGCACGATCGACCAGCCGCGCTCCCGAGCGCCGGCCTGCAGGGCCAGCGCCAGCGAGGCGCCGACCAGGCCCCCGCCGATGATCGCCAGGTTGACCTTGCTCATCGTCACCTCAGGCTGCCTCGCTCTTGGCCGCGGCCATCAGCGCCTCGATCTCGGCGACGGTCTTCGGCACGCCGTTGGTCAGCACTTCGCAGCCATTGCGGGTGACCACCACATCGTCCTCGATGCGTACGCCGATACCGCGCCACTTCTTCGCCACCGAGGTATTGTCCGGGGCGATGTAGATGCCCGGCTCGACGGTCATCGCCATGCCCGGTTCGAGCACCCGCCATTCGCCGCCGACGCGGTACTCGCCGACGTCGTGCACGTCCATCCCCAGCCAGTGGCCAGCGCGGTGCATGTAGAAAGCCTTGTAGGCCTCGTGGGCGATCAGCTCGTCGACGTCGCCCTCCAGCAGGCCCAGGCGCACCAGCCCGGCGGTGATGACCCGTACGGTGGCCTCATGGGCCTCGTTCCAGTGGCGACCGGGGGCGATGTAGTCGAACGCCGCCATGTTGGCTTCCAGCACCAGTTCGTAGATCGCCTTCTGCTCGGCGCTGAAGCGGCCATTGGCGGGGAAGGTACGGGTGATGTCGCTGGCGTAGCAGTCGATCTCGCAGCCGGCATCGATCAGGATCAGGTCGCCGTCCTTGATCGCCGCATCGTTCTCGCGGTAGTGCAGGATGCAGGCGTTGCGTCCGGCGGCGACGATCGAGCCGTAGGCCGGCATCTTCGCCCCGCCCTTGCGGAACTCGTATTCCAGCTCGGCTTCCAGGTGGTACTCGAACAGCCCCGGCCGGCACACCTCCATCGCCCGGATGTGCGCCCGGGCGGAGACCTCGGCGGCGTAGCGCATGACCTTCACTTCGTTGGCGCTCTTGTACAGCCGCTGGTCGTGCAGCAGGTGGTCGAGGGCAACGAACTCGTTCGGCGGCTGCGCGCCCTGGCGGGCCTTGGAGCGGATCACGTTGATCCAGTCCATCAGCCGGCGGTCGAAGTCGGGATTGGCGCCAAGGGCGTAGTAGACCCGGTCGCGGCCTTCGATCAGGCCGGGCAGGATGTCGTCGATATCGCCGATGGGAAAGGCGTCGTCGGCGCCGTACTGGCCGATCGCACCGTCCTGGCCGGCGCGCAGGCCGTCCCACAGTTCACGCTCCGGATCCCGCTCGCGGCAGAAAAGCACGTATTCGCCGTGGGCACGGCCGGGAATCAGCGCCATCACCGCCTCCGGCTCGGGGAAGCCGGTGAGGTACTGGAAGTCGCTGTCCTGGCGGTAGACATGCTCGACGTCGCGATTGCGGATGTACATCGGCGCCGCCGGCAGGATGGCGATGCTGTTGGGTTCCATCTGCGCCATCAGCGCCTTGCGCCGACGGGCGTACTCCGACTTGGGGATACGGATCATGCAGAAACCTCAGTGCAGTGAAGGCTTGGGAGCGGGCTCCAGCGGCTTGCCGCACTCGGCGAACAGCAGCAGCGGAGCGACCCGCAGGTATTCCATGACTTCCATATAGTCCGTCTCGCCATCCTCGCTGTCTTCCAGCTGGCCCTGGACCTGGGCGATGGCGGCCATGTCCTGCAGCACTTCCTCGGCCTCGCCGGTCAGGCTGCCTTCGCGGGCGGTGAGGCCGAAGCCGGCGAGGAAACCCTGGCACCATTGGCCGAGCGCCTCGGTGCGCTGGGCGAGCGGGGTTTCGTCGTCGGGCAGGAGCATGACGACGGCGACCTCGCCGGCGGAAAAGTCCTGCCGGACCATGCCGAGCAGGCCGGACAACGCGGCCTTGAGTCGTTCGCCCGGCGCGCCGCCGAGCAGTTCGGCGGCAGCGTGTTGCCAGGCGGCCTCGTCGAAGCCGGCGCCGGCGCAGACCCGACCCAGCAGATGGCCGTGCAGTTCGGCCGGCGAGACCGGCATGGCCGCCTCGGCGAGAAGGGAGGAAAAGGCGCTGTAGGCGGAATTCTGAGTGGACATCTCGGGACCCTGACGGCTGGGCGCCATTGGGGCGCTACACGTGAAATGAAGATGGTTATCCTAGCACCGCCCGCCCCGGCAAGACCATGCGACCGGTTGCCGGCGCGCCGGCCCGGCCGGGGCATTGGCCCCGACCGGGGACGATCCTATATAGTTGTCCAATCACCCCAATTCCCAAGCGAGAGCCCATGGAAGACGCCGATCTGCAATTGTTGACGGCCAAGTTCGACCAGCTGCTCCAGAAGCTGGAACAGCTCAAGGCGGAGAACCGGCTGCTGCGGGCGAACGAAAAGTCCTGGCGCGAAGAGCGCGCTCATCTGATCGAAAAGAACGAAATGGCGAGACACAAGGTCGAAGCGATGATTTTGCGTCTGAAAGCCTTGGAGCAGGACACATGAGCCAGTCGAATACCCTCACCGTGCAGATTCTCGACAAGGAATACTGCATCAATTGCCCGGACGACGAGCGCGCCAACCTGGAAAGCGCCGCCCGTTACCTGGACGGCAAGATGCGCGAGATCCGCTCCAGCGGCAAAGTCATCGGCGCCGACCGGGTTGCCGTGATGGCCGCCCTCAACATCACCCACGACCTGCTGCACCGCAAGGAGCGCCTGGACCAGGAAAGCAGCTCGACCCGCGAGCGCGTGCGCGAACTGCTCGATCGCGTCGACCGCGCCCTGGCGAATCCGGCCGATGCCGGCGAAGCCTGACCCGGGCACGGCCAATTCGGGTATACTGGCCTCCGCTCCCTGGTGTGTTGGCCAGTCGGTGATGTCCCTGAGCCGATAACTGCAACAACGGAGGTTGCCAGTTGGACCGGTGTGCATGTCCGCACGACGGAAAGCCTTAAGGTCTACTGCAACCGCCACCTTGAACTTTCGGGTTCAAGGGCTAACCCGACAGCGGCACGACCGGGGAGCTACCTTTCCACATGATCGAATCGCAAGACCTCAGCCGCCCGGCCCTGCGCCGCAAGCTCCGCCAGGCGCGCCGCGCGCTCTCCCCCCTGCAGCAACGCCTCGCCGCCCGCGCCCTCTATCGACAACTGGCGCAGCATCCCCTTTTTCGCCGTGCCCGCCATATCGCCCTGTACCTGCCCAACGACGGCGAGATCGACCCGCGTCCGCTGCTGCGTGCGGCGCAGAAGCGCGGCAAGGCCACCTACCTGCCGGTGCTGGCGCCCTGGCCGCGGACGCGCATGGTGTTCCAGCGGGTCGGCAGCGGCGAACGCTGGACCCGCAACCGCTTCCGCATCAGCGAACCGCTGGCCGACGCCGGCCGCCAGCGCAAGGCCTGGGCGCTGGACCTGGTACTGCTGCCGCTGGTGGGGTTCGACGAACAGGGCGGGCGCCTGGGCATGGGCGGCGGCTTCTACGACCGCAGCCTGGCCTACCTGGCGAGGCGCAAAAATGGTCACAAACCGACGCTGATCGGCCTGGCCCATGAATGTCAGAAGGTGGATCGACTGGCGCTGGCCAGCTGGGACATTCCCCTGGCGGGAACGGTGACCGATGCGGGCTGGTACGTGGCAGGGAAACGCTAGGAAGGAGGGAGAACCCTGGGTACCGCGTTCCATGCGATACCCGGCGAGTCTTACGGCTGTTGCGTCACCTGGGCGGGCGTACTGGCCTGTCGTTCCCAGAGGCTCTGGGTATAACCGGTGGTGACGACCCCAAGTCCGAAGATGATGACCAAAACCCACAGCAAGTCTGGCTTGCGCTTCATCGATTGCCTCCCCCTTCCAGGCAATTTTCGAGGCCGGTCCTTGCGATTATCTTATCGCCTGAGCACCCTGCCCCGCTGAAAAACGGCATTTTCCGATAAGCTGAAGTCATACGCAATTACACCGGCGACCGGTGGTCACGCGCAGACGTTTCCTACGTACATCTACGAAAGAGGAGCAAAGTTCATGCCTGCCTACTGGCTGATGAAATCCGAGCCGGACGAACTCTCGATCCGCGACCTGCAGCGCCTCGGAACCGCCCGCTGGGATGGCGTGCGCAACTACCAGGCGCGCAACTTCATCCGCAGCATGAACCCCGGCGACCTGTTCTTCTTCTACCACTCCAGTTGCCCGCAGCCCGGCATCGCCGGTATCGCCCGCATCGAGGGCGAAGCCTATCCCGATCCCACGGCCCTGGATCCCGCCAGCCCTTACCACGACCCCAAGGCCAGCGCCGAGAAGAATCCCTGGAGCGCCCGCGACGTCAGCTTCGTCGAAGCCTTCGCCGAGGTCGTTCCACTGGCCCGGCTGAAGGCGCAGGACGCCCTGGCCAACCTCGCCCTGGTGCAGAAGGGCAGCCGTCTCTCGGTGATGCCGGTCAGCGCCGAGGAATGGCAGGCGATCCTGCCGCTGGCGAAACGCTGAAGCCATCGCTCAGGCCATCTGCGAGATGGTCCGGCGGAAACGCCAGAGCGCGCCGAAGAAGAACGCCGAACCGATCGCCACGATGCCGGCGAACTGCGGCCAGACGATGTCGAAACCGGCGCCGCGGAACAGGATCGCCTGGGCCAGGCTGACGAAATGCGTGGTCGGAGCCGCCAGCATGATGTTCTGCACCAGTTCCGGCATGCTTTCCCGTGGCGTGCTGCCGCCCGAAAGGATGTTCAGCGGCAGCAGCACGAGGATGGTCAACAGTCCGAGCTGCGGCATCGAACGCGCCACCGTGCCGAGGAATATGCCCATGGAGGTGGTGGCGAACAGATGCAATCCGGCGCCGAGCAGGAACAGCCCCACCGAGCCGCTGATCGGCACGTCCAGCCAGCCACGCACCACCCACTGCAACGAGAGCCCCGCCGCCACCAGCACCACCAACCCCATCGACCAGACCTTGGCCATCATGATCTCGAAGGCCGACAGCGGCATCACCAGCAGGTGCTCGACGGTGCCGTGCTCGCGCTCGCGGATCAGCGCGGCGCCGGTGAGGATGATCGACAGCATGGTGATCTGGTTGATCACTTCCATCACCCCGCCGAACCAGGCCTGGGTCAGGTTCGGGTTGAACTCCATGCGCACCTCGATCTGCGCCGGCATGCTCGGCTCCGCGCGGTAGCGGCTGACGAACTCGCGCACCTCGGTGGCGACGATGTTCTGGATGTAGCCCGCGCCGGAGAACGCCTGCCCGGTCTGGGTCGCGTCGACGTTGACCTGGATCGAGGGCTTGCGCCCGGCCAACACGTCGCGCTGGAAGTCCGGCGGGATATCGAGGGTGAAGGTATACAGGCCGACGTCCATGCCGCGATCCATCTCGGCATGCCCGATCATTTCCGGCGGCCGGAAGTACGGGGGCTGGAAGGCATTGACGATACGCGACGAGAGTTGCGAGCGGTCCTCGTCGACCACCGCGATCGGCGCGTGATGCAAGGTTTCCGGAATACCGGTAGCGGAACTGTAGACGCCCAGGGTGAAGGCCCAGACGATCAGTGCCAGCATCGCGTAGTCGCGGCCGAGGCTGCGGAACTCCTTGATGCCCAGGTTGAAGATGTTGGCCAGGCTGCGCATCGCTCAGTCCTCCTGCTTCTTCAGGCAGGCCACGCTGAGCAGGGTCAGCACCACGATGGAAGCGGCAAGCGGCAGGTAGTAGGCCCAGAGATCGGGCAGGCCCAGCGATTTGGAAAAGGCGCCGCGGCTGACCACCAGGAAATGCGAGGTCGGATAGAGCTTGCCGATCCAGGCCGCCGCACCTTCCAGCGAGGACACCGGGTGGATCAGCCCGGAGAACTGGATCGCCGGGATCATGGTGGCGATCGCCACGCCGAATACAGCGGCGATCTGGCTGCGCATGAACGTCGAGAGGAACAGCCCGAGGCCGGTGCTGGTGACCACATAGAGGAAAGCGCCGATGGTCAACGCCAGGAAGCTGCCCTTGAGCGGCACGCGAAATACCACGATGGCCAGGACCAGCATCAGCAGGAAGTTGATCATGCCCATGGCGACGTAAGGCAACTGCTTGCCGACCAGGAACTCCAGGCGCGTCACCGGGGTGACATAGAGGTTGGTGATCGAGCCCAGTTCCTTTTCGCGCACCACGCCGAGGGCGGTGAGCATGGCCGGGATCATGATCAGCAGCAGCGGGATCACCGCCGGCACCATCGCCTTCAGGCTTTCCACGTCGGGGTTGTAGCGATAGCGCACCTCGGTGCTGGCCGCCGCGCTGGCCTCGGCCCCACCCACCTGCCGCGAGAGGTCCGCCAGGTAGCTGGTGTGCAGGCCCTGCACGTAGCCGAGCACGGTGTTGGCACGGGTCGGCATCGCTCCGTCGATCCACACGCCGATGGCAGGATCGGAGCCACGCTTGAGATCGCGCCCGAAGTTCGGCGGGATCTCCACCGCCAGGCTCAGCTCGCCGCTGCGCAGGCGCCGGTCGAGGTCGTCCGGGTCGGTGATCGGCGCATGTTCGACGAAATAGCGCGAGCCGGCGATATTCAGCGCGTAGGCCTGGCTGGTGGTGGTCTGGTCACGGTCGAGGACCGCCCAGGAGAGGTCCTCGACGTCCATGTTGATGCCGTAGCCGATGATGAACATCAGCAGCGCGGTGCCGAGCAGGGCCAGGGTCAGGCGGATCGGGTCGCGGCGCAGTTCCATGGCTTCGCGGCGCGCATAGCTGAACAGCCGCAGGGGGCTGAAGCGTTGGCGTTGCGCCTGGCGCCCCTGGCCATCGCCGGGCTGCTCCGCGACGGCCGGCGCCTCGGCCGGTTGCGCTGGCGCGGCGGCACCGGCGGCTTCTTCCAGGTACGCGATGAAGGTCGCTTCCAGGGTCGGCAGGCCACGCTGGCGCACCAGCTCATCGGGAGTATCGCTGGCCAGTACCTTGCCGGCATGCATCAGCGAGATGCGATCGCAGCGCTGGGCCTCGTTCATGAAGTGGGTGGAAATGAAGATGGTCACCCCGTCGCGGCGCGACAGCTCGACCATCAGTTCCCAGAAGCCGTCGCGAGCCACCGGGTCGACCCCCGAAGTGGGCTCGTCGAGGATCAGGATCTCCGGCTTGTGGATCACCGCCACCGCCAGCGACAGACGCTGGCGGATGCCCAGCGGCAGGTCGTCGGGCAGCTCGTCGGCCACCTTCTCCAGGTCGAAGCGCCGGAGCATTTCGCCGACCCGTGCCGGGATACCATCCGCCGGTAGGTGGAACAGCCGGGCGTGCAGCACCAGGTTCTGCCGCACGCTCAGCTCGGCATACAGGGAAAAGGCCTGGGACATGTAGCCGACCCGGCGACGGGTCGCCATGTCGCTGGCGTCCACCGCCTGGCCGAACAGCGCGCACGTGCCTTCGCTCGCCGGCAGCAGGCCGGTGAGCATCTTCATGGTGGTGGACTTGCCGCAGCCGTTGGAGCCGAGGAAGCCGAAGATTTCCCCACGCTCGATACGGAAGCTGACGTGATCGACCGCGACGAAGTCGCCGAAACGACAGGTCAGGCCCTCGGCCTCGATGGCGATCCGCGGCGCGCCTTCGCTCTGCGGTCGCGGCGGGATCACCAATCGATGGTGGCCGGCGCGCTTGCTTTCCGGCAGCAGGGCGATGAACGCCGACTCGAGGCTCTGCGTCCCGGTACGCTCGCGCAGCTCCTGCGGCGTACCGGTGGCCAGGACCTTTCCGTCATCCATCGCCACCAGCCAGTCGAAGCGCTCGGCTTCCTCCATGTAGGCGGTGGCGACCAGCACGCTCATGCCTTCGCGGCCCGCGCGGATACGGCCGATCAGCTCCCAGAACTGGTTGCGCGACAGCGGGTCGACGCCGGTGGTCGGCTCGTCGAGGATCAGCAGGTCGGGATCGTGGATCAGCGCGCAGCACAGCCCGAGCTTCTGCTTCATGCCGCCGGACAGCTTGCCCGCAGGACGCTCGGCGAACGGCGCCAATCCGGTGCTTTGCAGCAGATCGGCGATGCGCCGCTCGCGCTCGGCCTTGTCGTGGCCGAACAGCCGACCGAAGAAGTCGACGTTCTCGAACACCGAGAGCGTCGGGTAGAGGTTCTTGCCCAGCCCCTGGGGCATGTAGGCGATGCGCGGGCAGACCGCCCGGCGGTGGCGGCGGTCGCGCATGTCGCCATCGAGCACGCGGATCTCGCCATCCTGCATCTTCCGTGCGCCGGCCAGCAGCGCCAGCAGGCTGGACTTGCCGACCCCGTCCGGACCGATCAGGCCGACCATGCGGTTGGCCGGGATCTCCAGGCTGACGTCGTCCACCGCGCGCGTCTCGCCGTAGCGCAGCGAAACGCCCCGGAGGCTCGCCACGCCGCTCCCGCCAGCGGTCATTGCGGAACCTTGATCTGCAGGTTGGCCGGCCACTCGACCTCAGGGTCCAGTCGCAGGTAGGCCATTCCGGGCACGCCGGTCTTGACGTAGGTGATGTATTTTTCCAGCAGCGCCGGATCGAGCCGCGCCTTGACCCGGAACATCAGCTTCTCCCGCTCGTTGGCGGTTTCCACCGTTTTCGGGGTGAACTGGGCGACGCTGGCGACATAGGAAACCTTGGCCGGGATCACGTAGTCCGGCACCGCGTCGATCACCAAGCGCACTTCCTGGCCCAGTCCGACCCTGCCGGCCTGCATGGATGGCAGGAAGAAAGTCATGTAGACGTCGGCCAGGTCGACCATGTTGAGCAGCTTGCCACCGGCCGGCAGCACTTCCCCCGGCTGTGCCACGCGGTACTGCACGCGGCCGTTGCGCGGCGCCTTGAGCAGGCTGTCGTCGATATCCGCCTGGAGCCGGGCGACGCTGGCCTTGGCCGCCTCGATGGCCGACTGCGCCTCGATTACCTGGGAACGCCCGGCCTCGATCGCCGCCTGCGCCGAAATCACTTGCGAGCGTGCCGCGGACAACGCCGCCTGGGCGCTCTGCAGGGTCGCCCGATCGTCGTCGAGTTGCTGTTGCGGCAGGGCATTGCGCTTGACCAGCGCCTCGGTACGGGTGAAGCGCTTCTGCGCCGCTGTCAGCTCGGCCTGGCGCTGCGCCACCACGGCCTGGGCGGTGCTCTTCTCGCTCTCGCGCTGGGCCACCAGCGAGGTCGCGGTGAGCTTGGCGTTCTCCGCCTGGCGCACCTGGGCCTGGGCCTGGGCCAACTGCGCCTCGAGCACCTGGGTATCCATCCGCGCGACGATTTCGCCGGCCTTGACGAAGTCGCCCTCGTCGACCTTGATCTCGGCGACCCGCCCGGGAAGCTTGGCCGCCACGTCCACCTCGGTGGCCTCGATGCGTCCGTTGCCGCTGGCGAATCCCTCGCCCAGGCCGGTCGGTCGCGATACCTGCCAGACCAGCACGCCTACGCCGAGCAGCGCCGCCACGACCAGGGCACGGCTCAGCCACCGTTTGCTTTCCTGTTTCATCCCTTCTCCTCGCACGTTCGGCCAGGCCGCGGCGATGACGCTCACGCTGGAAAGCGCGGCCGCCGCGGACTTCACTGGCTCGATTGTCCCTCCAGGGCGGCGCGCAGGTGTTGATGCACGTCAGACGCGCCCGACCGAACCTCACAGGAAAGCAGAATCCCCGGAGCCTCGCATCCGGGAGCGCGGGACAGAACGGATAGTTGACCTCAGGGCTGGACGATGAGGTTGTTGAACAGCAGGTCGGTCACCAGCGGCTTGCCCTCTTCCTGCTCGAGGGTCTGCTGGACCTGCTTCAGCGCCTCCTGGCGCAGGCTTTCCTTGGCCTCGACCGTACCCAGGCTCTGGTCGGTCTGCTGGGCGAACAGCATGATCAACTGGTTGCGGATCAAGGGCTCGTGATGCTCGACCTTGGTCGCCGCGTCCTTGTCGGCCACCTGCAGAGCGATGTCGGCCTTGTAGTACTGCAGGCGCGGCCCGCTGCCGTAGTTGCCGACCAGCGCCGGGGTCAGGTCGACGTAGACCGGCTTGTTCGCGCCCTCGCCTTCCGGCGCGGCCTCCTCGGCCGAGGCGAACGACGGGAACAGACTCAGGCACAGGGCCAGCGACAGGGCAATGGGGGTTCTCACGGGCGCATCTCCTCGACGAATGCCGGCAAGCATAGCCAGACTCTCGGCCGGGCCCAAGCCCGGGGTTTATGGACAACCATCAGTTGCGGCGATGCTGATTGACCCCCGGCGTCTCCCTCCTACACTGGCCGGACCGCAAACTGGAGCGTCCCCGATGAAAGCCGTCCTCTGCAAAGCCTTCGGCCCGGCCAGCAGCCTGGTCCTGGAAGAAATCGCCAGCCCGAGCCCGGCGAAGAACGAAATCCTCCTCGATGTGCACGCCGCCGGGGTCAACTTCCCAGACACCCTGATCATCGAGGGCAAGTACCAGTTCAAACCGCCCTTCCCCTTCTCCCCGGGCGGCGAGGCGGCCGGAGTGGTCGCCGCGGTCGGCGAAAAGGTCGCCCACGTCAGGCCCGGCGACCGGGTCATGGCCCTGACCGGCTGGGGCAGCTTCGCCGAGCAGGTCAAGGTGCCCGGCTATAACGTGATGCCGATACCCGAAGGCATGGACTTCGCCAGCGCCGCCGCCTTCGGCATGACCTACGGCACCTCGATGCACGCCCTGAAACAGCGCGCCAACCTGCAACCCGGCGAGACCCTGCTGGTGCTCGGCGCTTCCGGCGGGGTCGGGCTGGCTGCCGTGGAGATCGGCAAGGCCATGGGCGCCCGGGTGATCGCTGCCGCCAGTACCCCCGACAAGCTCGCCGTGGCCAAGGCCGCCGGCGCCGACGAACTGATCAACTACAGCGAAGGTAGCCTGCGCGAGCAGCTCAAGGCCTTGACCGGCGGCCAGGGCGTCGATGTGATCTACGATCCGGTGGGCGGCGAACTGTTCGAGGAGGCCTTCCGCAGCATCGCCTGGAACGGACGGATGCTGGTGGTCGGCTTCGCCAGCGGCAGCATCCCTTCGCTGCCGGCCAACCTGACCCTGCTCAAGGGCGCCTCGCTGGTCGGCGTGTTCTGGGGATCGTTCGCCCAACGCCAGCCGCAGGACAACGCTGACAACTTCCGCCAGCTGTTCGCCTGGCACGCCGAAGGCAAGCTGAAACCGCTGGTGTCGCAGCGCTTCCCGCTGGAACGGGCCGGTGACGCCATCGACGCCCTCGGCCAGCGCAAGGCGGTCGGCAAGGTGGTGGTGGAGGTTCGCTGAGCCACGAAGGCGGCGAGTATTGCCTCCCGCCCCTGCGGAGAAAGGCATGGCGGGCCGGAGCGATACACCGGCCGAGGCCCACGCTGTCAGATGTTTTTCCCCTATGAAGGCCCCGGTTTCCGACCGGGGCTTTCTTATTTCCGACCAATGCACTCAACCTGTAACATTTCCGCTATTTTTTCATTTACGAAAAATGTAGTGTTCGCAACCGCGTAAAAAGGCGCGACACAACAACAAGCGGAGCTCGCGATGTTCGGAATCTTTCGTCCCGCGCCACACCAGGCGCCACTGCCCGATGCCGAGGTGGACAGCACCTACCGGCGCCTGCGCTGGCAGATCTTCGCCGGTATCTTCATCGGCTACGCGGGTTACTACCTGCTGCGCAAGAACTTCTCCCTGGCCATGCCCTACCTCATCGAGGACGGCTACAGTCGCGGCCAGCTGGGCGTCGCGATGTCGGCCATCGCCATCGCCTACGGCCTGTCGAAATTCATCATGGGCCTGGTCTCGGACCGTTCCAACCCACGGGTCTTCCTGCCGTTCGGCCTGTTGGTGTCGGCGGCGGTGATGTTCATTTTCGGATTCGCGCACTGGGCTACCTCCAGCGTCGCCATCATGTTCGTCCTGCTCTTCATCAACGGCTGGGCCCAGGGCATGGGCTGGCCGCCGAGCGGACGGACCATGGTCCACTGGTGGTCGCAGAAGGAGCGCGGCAGCGTGGTCTCGGTGTGGAACGTCGCCCACAATGTCGGCGGCGGCCTGATCGGCCCGCTGTTCCTGCTCGGCCTGGCGCTGTTCGGCGACTGGCGCTCGGCCTTCTACGTGCCGGCCATCGTCGCCGTGGGCGTAGCCGTGTTCGCCTATTTCGCCATGCGCGACACCCCGCAATCCTGCGGCCTGCCGCCGATCGAGAAGCACAAGGACGACTACCCCGAAGGCTACGACGAACACCACGAGCGCGAGCTGTCGACCAAGGAGATCTTCGTCACCTACGTGCTGCGCAACAAGCTGCTCTGGTACATCGCCCTGGCCAACGTGTTCGTCTACCTGCTGCGCTACGGTGTGCTCGACTGGGCGCCGACCTACCTCAAGGAGGCCAAGCACTTCAACGTCGACAAGTCGTCCTGGGCGTACTTCTTCTACGAATGGGCGGGGATTCCCGGCACCCTGCTCTGCGGCTGGCTGTCGGACAAGCTGTTCAAGGGCAATCGCGGCGCCACCGGCGTGGTGTTCATGATCCTGGTGACCGTCGGCACCCTGATCTACTGGCTGAACCCGGCCGGCAACCCGGCGATCGACATGGCCGCGCTGATCATGATCGGCTTCCTGATCTACGGCCCGGTGATGCTGATCGGCTTGCAGGCCCTGGAGCTGGCGCCGAAGAAAGCGGCCGGCACCGCCGCCGGCTTCACCGGTCTGTTCGGCTACCTCGGCGGCTCGGTGGCGGCCAACGCCCTGGTCGGCTACACGGTGGACCACTTCGGCTGGGACGGTGGCTTCAAGCTGCTGATCGGCGCCTGCCTGCTGGCCATCCTGTTCCTCTGCCTGACCCTGCGCAAACCCGCGGTCCAGGCCGCGCCGCAGCAAGCCGGCTGATGACGCGGCGGCTCCGGCGCCAGGCCGGAGCCGCGTTCAGTCCCGCGGCGCGTAGGCGAACACGTCGGCGCGCATCTGGTGCGCGTCCATCCCTGCTTCGACCAGGGCATCCAGGGTCGCGTAGACCATCGCCGGCGAGCCGCTGGCATACACATGCAGGCTCGACAGGTCGGCGAAATCCTCACGCACCGCCTCGTGCAGCAAGCCGCAACGCCCCTCCCAGCCACAGAGGTCGCTGACCACCCGGTGCAGGAACAGGTTCGGCAGGCCTTCCCACTCCGTCCAGTGCGGCAGTCGGTAGAAATCCTCCGGACGCCGAACGCCCCAGTAGAGATGTACAGGATGGGCGAAGCCGGCGGCGCGACAGTGCTCGATCAGGCTGTGCATCTGCGACATGCCGGTTCCCGCGGCGATCAGCACCAGCGGACCGTCGGGCAGTTCCGCCAGGTGCGCGTCGCCGAACGGCAGCTGGATCCGTGCCAGGCGCTCGCGCTGCAACTGCGCGATCAGCGCGACGGCACTGTCTTCCTTGGCCAGGATGTGCAACTCCAGGTCGCGTCCCGCATGCGGTGCGGAGGCCAGGGAAAACGCCGCGCTGTCGCCGCCGTCACGCTCCAGCAACAGGTACTGCCCGGCGTGATAGCGTGGCGGCTTGCCGGCCGGCGCGCGCAGGCCGACCCGGTAGACGTCGCCGCCGACCTCTTCGCAGAAGCTCAACTGGCAGGTCAGCTTGCGCAGAGGCAGTTCACCCGGCGCCAGCACCCCGTCCCAATGCAGCACGCAGTCTTCCAGCGGCTCGGCGAGGCAGGTGAAGAGTTCGCCATGATCGCGTACCTCGCCGTTCTGGCGTACCCGCCCCTCCACCAGCAGCGCCGCGCAGATATGGCAGTTGCCGTTGCGGCAGCTCTGCGGACAATCGTAGCCGAGCCGCCGGGCGCCATCGAGGATGCGTTCCCCCGGCAGCAGCTCGAGGCAGGCGCCGGACGGTTGCAGGACGATACGCATCAGTCGATCCCGAGGCTCGACCAGAGCGCGTCGATGCGCCGTGTCACCGCTTCGTCCTTGACGATGGCGCGCCCCCATTCGCGGCTGGTCTCGCCCGGCCACTTGTGGGTGGCATCAAGCCCCATCTTCGAGCCGAGGCCGGAGACCGGCGAGGCGAAGTCGAGGTAGTCGATGGGCGTGTTGTCGATCATCACCGTGTCGCGCTTGGGGTCCATCCGCGTGGTGATGGCCCAGATCACATCGTTCCAGTCGCGCGCATCGATGTCATCGTCGGTGACGATGACGAACTTGGTGTACATGAACTGCCGCAGGAACGACCAGACCCCGAGCATCACGCGCTTGGCGTGCCCTGGGTACTGCTTCTTCATGGTCACCACCGCCATCCGGTAGGAACAACCTTCCGGCGGCAGGTAGAAATCGACGATTTCCGGGAACTGCTTCTGCAGGATCGGCACGAACACTTCGTTCAGTGCCACCCCGAGGATCGCCGGCTCGTCCGGCGGACGCCCGGTGTAGGTGCTGTGGTAGATCGGTTTCTGCCGGCGGGTGACGCGCTCGACGGTGAACACCGGGAAGCGATCGACCTCGTTGTAGTAGCCGGTGTGATCGCCATAGGGACCTTCGTCGGCCATCTCGCCGGGGTGGATCACCCCTTCGAGGACGATCTCGGCGCTGGCCGGCACCTGCAAGTCGCTGCCGCGACACTTGACCAGCTCGGTACGATGCCCGCGCAACAGGCCGGCGAAAGCGTATTCGGAAAGGGTGTCCGGCACCGGCGTCACCGCACCGAGGATGGTCGCCGGATCGGCGCCCAGCGCCACGGCTACCGGATAGGGCTGGCCCGGATGCTTCTGGCACCACTCGCGGTAGTCCAGTGCGCCGCCGCGATGGCTGAGCCAGCGCATGATCACCTTGTTGCGGCCGATCACCTGCTGGCGGTAGATGCCCAGGTTCTGCCGTTCCTTGTTCGGCCCGCGGGTAACGGTCAGGCCCCAGGTGATCAGCGGCCCGACATCGCCCGGCCAGCAGGTCTGGACCGGCAGCCGGCCGAGGTCGACATCCTCGCCCTCCTCGACCACTTCCTGGCAGGGGGCGTCCTTGAGCACCTTCGGCGCCATGGACAGGACCTTCCTGTACATCGGCAGCTTGGCCCAGGCGTCCTTGAGACCCTTCGGCGGCTCGGGCTCCTTGAGTTGCGCCAGCAGCTTGCCGATCTCGCGCAGCGCGCCGACGTCCTCGGCGCCCATGCCCAGCGCCACGCGCTCCGGCGTACCGAACAGGTTGCCGAGTACCGGCATGTCGAAGCCGGTCGGCTTTTCGAACAGCAATGCCGGGCCCTTGGCGCGCAACGTGCGGTCGCACACCTCGGTCATCTCGAGCACGGGGGAAATCGGCACCTGGATGCGCTTCAACGCACCGCGCTGCTCCAGCTGGGCGATGAAATCGCGGAGATCCTTGAACGTCATTGGCCTAACCATTCACTGCAAGACCCCACATCCTACCTGCTCCCGGCCCATCCGGCAGCAGGCAAACGCGGCATTCGGTCACTGCTGGCTGGCGATCCGCGAGTCGTCGAGGCTCTGTAGCATCGGCTCGAACAAAGGCCCGAGTTCATGGGCCCCCTGGGTCGAAAGGTGGTTGTTATCCATGTACAGCGACCAGCCATCACGTTCGGCGAAACAATCCCGGCCATCGCAGAGCACGCTGGAGGGGTCGATCACGCTCACCCGCGGGTTGCCTTCGGCCAGCGCATCGAACAGCGCATTCACGTAGGCGACGCGCGCAGTGTGCTCAGCGAAGGGAAAACGTGCGCGCCCGACATCCTCCCCGCTCAGACTCAGCCGCACCAGCCGCGCCGGTGCCTTGAATGGCAGCAGCGGTACGTCCTTGACCAGCCAGACATGTACGTCGGCCGCGTTCAGCCTTTCGATCATCCCGCTCAGGCGTTGCCGCAGCAGCGCCTCGGCGATCGAGCTGTCCGGCGTGTCGTCCGGCTCGCGGAGAATGTTGCGGGTACCGTCCTGCGAGTCGCCGTATATATACATGTCCCAGCGCCCGGCGAGGATCACCCCGCCCGGCCGCTGCTGTTCGACGAACTCGAGCATCTGCTGGTTGAAACGCAGGCAAGTGTCCTTTTCCAACATCCCCAGCAACGGCGGACAGCCCGCCAGCGAAGCCTGCCAGATCGGCAGTCGGCGACTGGTAGCCAGTTCGCGCAGCAGCGGGCTCAACGCCGCGGAATGGCTGTCGCCCCAACTGACCAGCAGCGGTCGTTCGGCAGCCAGTTCCGCCGGGAAGCGGCAGATGCTTTCCTGACTGAGCGCCTTCTTGTCGAACATGCAGTCGGTCTGCCCATCGCGCCATTTGGACGCCTTGGCATAACGCAAGGCTTCCTCGGAAAGACGCGACGGCACGCCGTCGTAATGCCGCACCAACTGGCCGACGACTCCCAGCAGCAGCAAGCTGCACAGCGCCGCGCCAAGCATCTGCCGGCGCCCGGCGAACAGCTTGCGCTCGCGGAACGGTGCCTCGACGTAGTACAGCGACAGTGCCGCCAGGCCGATGCTCGCCGCCAGCAACCCCAGGCGTGCCGGCAGGCCCAGGGTCTCCAGTGCGTGGTACTGGACGAAGACGTACAACGGCCAGTGCCAGAGGTACAGCGAATAGGAGATCAGACCGAACCAGACCAGCGGTTGCCAGCCCAGCAGGCGGCGAGCCCAGGTGTCGCCGGCGCCGTTGGCCCAGATCAGCAGGGCGGTGCCAAGCACCGCCGGCAGCGCCGCGAGGCCGGGGAAAGGAGTGTCGCTGTCGTAGAAGAACACCGGCAGGAGAATCGCCGCTATCCCGAGGGTGGCCGCCAGTTGCAGGGACCACTGCGAATGACCGCGGCTACCGCCCGGCAGCAATGCCAGCGCGGCACCCGCCAGGAGTTCCCAGGCGCGCATCGGCAGGAGGAAGAATGCACTGCCAGGTCGCTGGTTCACCGCCCAGACGCTGGCCGCCAGCGATAGCGCCAGGACCGCGAGGAGGATGGCGAGCCGCCAGCGCAGCAGACGCCCGGAGACCGCGGCCAGCAGTAGAGGGAAGAGAATGTAGAACTGCTCTTCCACCGACAACGACCAGGTATGCAATAGCGGCTTGAATTCGGACGCGGCGTCGAAATAGCCATCCTGCTTCCAGAACAGGATGTTCGAGGCGAACATCGTCTGGTAGCGAACCGAACGCCCTAACTCTTCGTAGTCGCGCGGCGCCATGAGGAACCAGCCGATCACCAGGCTCGCCGCCATCATCACGAACAGCGCGGGGAGAATGCGGCGTGCCCGGCGCGCCCAGAAGTCGACGAAGCTGAAACGTCCGGCCTGCTGCTCGCGCCGGATGATCGAAGTGATCAGGTAGCCGGAAATGACCAGGAAAACATCGACGCCCACATAGCCGCCGGTGATGCCCCCCAAGCCAAGGTGGTAGAACACCACCGGCAGAATGGCCAACGCTCGCAAACCATCGATGTCCCTTCGATAGGCCAGGCTCGACATCCACGTCCCTCCAGATATGCAAAAGGCGCCCCGGTCAACCGGAGCGCCTTTGTTTGGTACTCTCGAAGACTACTTTCGTTTCATCGAATCGAAGAACTCATCGTTGGTCTTGGTCTGCTTGAGCTTGTCGATGAGGAATTCGATCGCGGAGATCTCGTCCATCGGGTGCAGGATCTTGCGCAGGATCCACATGCGCTGGAGCTCGTCCTCGCTGGTCAGCAGCTCTTCGCGGCGGGTACCCGAACGGTTGATGTTGATGGCCGGGAACACGCGCTTCTCGGCGATCTTGCGATCCAATGGGAGTTCCATGTTGCCGGTACCCTTGAATTCCTCGTAGATCACCTCGTCCATCTTCGAGCCGGTTTCCACCAACGCCGTGGCGAGAATCGTAAGAGAACCGCCCTCTTCGATGTTCCGCGCGGCGCCGAAGAAGCGCTTCGGCTTCTCCAGGGCATGGGCGTCGACACCGCCGGTGAGCACCTTGCCGGAGCTGGGGATCACGGTGTTGTAGGCCCGCGCCAGACGGGTGATGGAGTCGAGCAGGATGACCACGTCCTTCTTGTGCTCGACCAGGCGCTTGGCCTTCTCGATCACCATCTCGGCGACCTGTACGTGACGGGTCGGCGGTTCGTCAAAGGTCGAGGCGACCACTTCGCCGCGCACGGTGCGCTGCATTTCGGTCACTTCCTCAGGGCGCTCGTCGATCAGCAGGACGATCAGGTGGCATTCGGGGTTGTTGCGGGTGATGTTGCTGGCGATGTTCTGCAGCATGATGGTCTTGCCCGCCTTCGGCGGCGCCACGATCAGGCCGCGCTGGCCCTTGCCGATCGGCGCGCAGAGGTCGATGACGCGGCCGGTCAGGTCTTCGGTGGAGCCGTTGCCGGCTTCCATCTTCATCCGCTCGTTGGGGAACAGCGGCGTCAGGTTCTCGAAGAGAATCTTGTTCTTCGCATTCTCCGGACGATCGAAGTTGATCGAGTCGACCTTGAGCAGGGCGAAGTAGCGTTCGCCCTCTTTCGGCGGCCGGATCTTGCCGATGATGGTGTCGCCCGTGCGCAGGTTGAAGCGCCGGATCTGGCTCGGCGAGACATAGATGTCGTCGGGGCCGGCCAGGTAGGAAGAGTCGGCGGAGCGCAGGAAGCCGAAGCCGTCCTGAAGAATCTCCAGCACGCCATCGCCGGAGATCTCTTCACCACTTTTCGCGTGCTTCTTCAGCAGGGCGAAGATGATGTCCTGCTTGCGCGAACGGGCCATGTTTTCCAGGCCCATGGCATCGGACATTTCCAGCAGTTCGGCAATCGGCTTTTGCTTGAGTTCGGTCAGATTCATAGGAAAGAGATAGGTACGCAGAAAGAGGAATTGGAGAAAGCGTCGAGCTTGGGAAAGCCGTGTCGCAAGGGGGCGACAGGAGCGCTAGAAAGTTCGAGTAGGAAGTGCGTCCGGGACGGCATGCAGAAGGCGACGGAAAAAACGTCGCGAACCCGAATTTAACACCGTGGCCGCGTGGCGTCTATAGAAACGCAAAAAAAAGCCCCGCGAATCGCGGGGCTTTCCAGCGAGGCCTGGGCCCGGCTCAGATATTGGCGTCGAGGAAGGCCGCCAGCTGCGACTTGGACAGTGCGCCGACCTTGGTCGCCTCGACATTGCCGTCCTTGAACAGCATCAGGGTAGGGATGCCACGCACGCCGTACTTCGGCGGGGTGTCCTGGTTCTCGTCGATGTTCAGCTTGCAGACCTTCAGCTTGCCCTGATAGTCCCTGGCGACTTCGTCCAGCACCGGCGCGATCATCTTGCACGGACCGCACCACTCGGCCCAGTAGTCCACCAGCACAGGGCCGTCGGCCTTCAGCACGTCCTGCTCGAAGCTGGCATCAGTAACGTTGACGATATGTTCGCTCATGAAATCTCTCCGTAGTCGGACGCGAATTGAAACGCGAAAGTGCCGACCATCATATCCCGCCTTGACCCTCGCCGGAAGGCGCAGCCGATTGAGAGTCTCTATCGTTGGTCGGCTGATTCCCGATTGATCGGCTGCCGCATTGGCGACCCTCGCCCTATCGTGGCAGGATGGCGCAGTTTTCCAATGGACTTGCAAAGCATGCCGCAAAAACCTGCCGAGGCATTCCCGCTGATTGCCGCCCTGGACCTGGGTTCCAACAGTTTCCACCTCTGTCTGGCCAAGGCCAATATCCACGGCGAAGTCCGCATCCTCGAACGGCTGGGCGAGAAGGTCCAACTGGCCGCCGGCCTCGACGAGGAGCGCAATCTCAGCGAGGAGGCCACCCAGCGTGGCCTCGACTGCCTACGCCGCTTCGCCCAGTTCATCAGCGGCATGCCCCAGGGTTCCGTACGCGTGGTCGCGACCAACGCCTTGCGCGAGGCGCGCAACCGCAGCGATTTCATCCGTCGTGCGGAAGAGGTTCTCGGCCATCCCGTGGAAGTCATCTCCGGCCGCGAGGAAGCCCGCCTGATCTACCTCGGCGTCGCCAACAGCATGCCCGACAGCGGCGGTCGCCGGCTGGTCAGCGACATCGGCGGCGGCAGCACCGAGTTCATCATCGGCCAGGGTTTCGAGTCCGAGCTGCGGGAAAGCCTGCAGATGGGTTGCGTCAGCTACACCCAACGCTACTTCCGCGACGGCAAGATCACCCCGGCCCGCTACGCCCAGGCGTACACCGCCGCACGCCTGGAACTGATGGGCATCGAGAACAGCCTGCGGCGCCTCGGCTGGCAACAGGCGGTCGGCGCCTCCGGCACCATCCGCGCAGTGGCGCTGGCGATCAAGGCCGGCGGCCACGGCAACGGCGAGATCAGCCCGGACGGACTGGCCTGGCTGAAGCGCAAGGTGCTCAAGCTCGGCGACGTGGAGAAGCTCGATCTGGAGGGGATCAAGCCGGACCGCCGGACCATCTTCCCGGCCGGACTGGCCATTCTCGAAGCGATCTTCGACGCGCTGGAACTGGAGCAGATGGTTCACTCCGAGGGCGCCCTGCGCGAAGGCGTTCTCTACGACCTGGTCGGCCGTCACCAGCACGAGGACGTGCGCGAACGCACCATCAGTTCGCTGATGCAGCGCTACCACGTCGATCCGGGGCAGGCTTCGCGGGTGGAGGCCAAGGCCCTCAAGGTGCTTGCCGAAGTCGGCGACGCCTGGGAGCTGAACGACGAACTGCACCGCGACCTGCTGAGCTGGGGCGCACGGGTCCACGAGATCGGCCTGGACATCGCCCATTACCACTACCACAAGCACGGCGCCTACCTGATCGAGCACTCCGACCTGGCTGGCTTCTCGCGCCAGGACCAGCAGATGCTGTCGCTACTGGTACGCGGCCACCGCCGCAACATTCCGGCGGATAAGCTGGCGGAGTTCGCCGCGGAAGGCGACAAGTTGGTGCGCCTGTGCATCGTGCTGCGCTTCGCGATCCTCTTCCACCACATTCGCGGCACCCAGGAAATGCCCTCGGTGCGCCTGAAGGCAGAGCCCAAGAGCCTTTCGGTGACCTTCCCCGAGGGCTGGCTGGAAGCCAACCCGCTGACCCAGGCCGACTTCGCCCAGGAAGCCGAATGGCTCAAGCGGGTCGGCTACAGCCTCAACGTGCGGTAAGCACCGGCGCGGCCAGCTTCTCCAGCAGGGTCGCCTGGGTATTGCGGGGGTTCTGGTTACCGGTGGGGCTGAGCCGCTGGTAGCTACCGTCGGCCTGCAACACCCAGGCCTGGGTGTTGTCGGTCAGATACGTTTCCAGTTCCTTCTTGACCCGCTGCACCAGCTTCTTGCCTTCCACCGGGAAGCAGGTCTCGACGCGCATGTCGAGGTTGCGCTCCATCCAGTCGGCGCTGGATAGATAGAGCTTCTCGTCGCCGCCGTTGAGGAAGTAGTAGATGCGGCTGTGCTCGAGGAAGCGTCCGATGATCGAGCGCACGTGGATATTGTGCGAGACCCCCGGGATGCCTGGCCGCAGGCAGCACATGCCACGCACCACCAGGTCGATCCTGACCCCGGCCTGGCTGGCCTTGTACAGGGCGCGGATGACCTTCGGATCGGTCAGCGAGTTGACCTTGGCCATGATGTGCGCCGGCTGGCCGAGCGCCGCCTGGGCCGCCTCGCGGTTGATCATTTCCAGCAGGTTCTTCTTCAGGGTGAACGGCGCATGCAACAGCTTCTTCATGCGCAGCGTCTTGCCCATCCCGATCAGCTGGTTGAACAGCTTGTGCAGGTCCTCGCAGAGCGCCACGTCGGCGGTCAGCAGGCTGTAGTCGGTGTACAGGCGAGCGTTGCCGGCATGGTAGTTGCCGGTGCCCAGGTGCGCGTAGCGGCGCAGTTCGCCGTCCTCGCGACGGAGGATCAGCATCATCTTGGCGTGGGTCTTGAAGCCGACCACGCCGTAGATCACTACCGCGCCGGCCTGTTGCAGGCGGCTGGCCAGTTGCAGGTTGGACTCTTCGTCGAAGCGGGCGCGCAGCTCGATCACCGCGGTGACCTCCTTGCCGTTGCGTGCCGCCTCGACCAGGGCGTCGACGATCTCCGAGTTGGCGCCGCTGCGGTACAGGGTCTGCTTGATCGCCAGCACGTTCGGATCCTTGGCGGCCTGGCGCAGCAGGTCGATCACCGGGGTGAAGGATTCGAACGGGTGCATCAGCAACACATCGAGCTTGCTGAGGACGTTGAAGAGGTTTTCCTTCTTCTGCAAAAGACGCGGGATCGCCGGGGTGAAGGGCGGGTACTGCAGCTCCGGATGGCTTTCCAGGCCGGTGACGCTGAACAGGCGGGTCAGGTTGACCGGGCCGCTGACCTTGTACAACTCGCTTTCGGACAGGCCGAACTGCTTGAGCAGGTAGTTGGTCAGGTTCTGCGGGCAGGTATCCACCACCTCCAGGCGTACCGCATCCCCGTAGCGACGCGAGAACAGCTCGCCGCGCAGCGCGCGGGCCAGGTCCTCGACATCCTCGGTGTCCACCGACAGGTCGGCGTTGCGGGTCAGGCGGAACTGGTAGCAGCCCTTCACCTTCATGCCGGGGAACAGGTCGTCGGCGTGGGCGTGGATCATCGACGACAGGAACACGTAGTTGTCGCCCTCGCCGCCAACGTCTTCCGGCAGCTTGATGATCCGTGGCAGCAGGCGCGGCGCCGGGATGATCGCCAGGCCGGAGTCGCGGCCGAAGGCATCCATCCCCTCCAGCTCGACGATGAAGTTGAGGCTCTTGTTCACCAGCAGCGGGAACGGGTGGGTCGGGTCGAGGCCGATCGGGGTGATGATCGGCGCGATCTCGTCGCGGAAGAAGCGCCGCACCCAGGTCTTGATCTTCAGCGTCCAGTGACGCCGGCGGATGAAGCGGATCTGGTGCTTGGCCAGCTCCGGCAACAGGGTCTCGTTAAGGATCCGGTACTGCCGCGATACCTGCTCGTGGACCAGCTCGCTGATCCGCGCCAGGGCCTGGTGCGGCAGCAGGCCGTCGGCGCCGGCCTGCTCGCGGGCGAAGGTGATCTGCTTCTTCAGGCCGGCGATGCGGATCTCGAAGAACTCGTCGAGGTTGCTCGAGAAGATGAGGAGGAACTTCAGCCGCTCCAGGAGCGGGTAGGACTCGTCCAGCGCCTGTTCCAGCACGCGGATGTTGAACTGCAACTGGGAGAGCTCGCGATGAATGTACAGGCTGCTGTCATCCACGCTGGGAACCACCGCAGGTGGCGTTTCCACCGGGATCGTTTCGGCCATCTTCACTTCTGCTTCGCTTTCCACGTTCGCCACTACGGTTTCGTCGGCGGCGATACGTTCGATCTCATCAAGTCCTTGCTGCGTATTCATTCATCTTCCCGAGGGGGTCAACGCCCCCGTCTTAATTGTTCTGCGGCCTGCTTGGCGAAGTAGGTCAGAATGCCATCGGCGCCGGCACGTTTGAAGGCGGTAAGGGATTCGAGGATCACCGATTCGGCCAGCCAGCCGTTCTGGATGGCGCCCATGTGCATCGCATACTCGCCGCTGACCTGGTAGACAAAGGTCGGGGCGCGGAATTCATCCTTCACCCGACGCACGATGTCGAGGTAGGGCATGCCCGGCTTGACCATCACCATGTCGGCGCCTTCGGCCAGGTCGGCGGCCACTTCGTGAAGTGCCTCGTCGCTGTTCGCCGGATCCATCTGGTAGGTGGCCTTGTTGCCCTTGCCGAGGTTCGAAGCCGAGCCGACCGCATCGCGGAACGGACCGTAGTAGGCGCTGGCGTACTTGGCCGAGTAGGCCATGATCCGCACATTGGTGTGACCGGCAGACTCCAGGGCCTCGCGGATCGCACCGATGCGACCGTCCATCATGTCCGAGGGCGCTACCACCTGGGCGCCGGCCTCGGCGTGGGACAGCGCCTGCCGTACCAGCACGTCGATGCTGACGTCGTTGAGGACGTAACCATCGTCATCCAGGATGCCGTCCTGGCCATGGGTGGTGAACGGGTCGAGCGCCACGTCGGTGATGATGCCCAGCTCCGGAAAGCGCTCGCGCAGGGCGCGGGTGGCGCGCTGGGCGATGCCTTCCGGGTTGTATGCCTCGGCGGCGTCCAGGGACTTCTTCTCCACCGGGGTCACCGGGAACAGCGCCAGCGCCGGAATGCCCAGGGCCACCCACTCTTCCGCCTCGATCAGCAACTGGTCGATGGACAGGCGCTCGACGCCGGGCATCGACGGAATGCTTTCACGCTGGTTGACCCCATCGAGGACGAACACCGGCAGGATCAGGTCGTCGACGGTGAGGACATTCTCGCGGACCAGGCGGCGGGAGAAGTCATCGCGGCGATTGCGCCGCAGGCGGGTGTAGGGATAGGCGCGGTTGGCGGGAGTGAAGCTCACGGTTTACTCCAGGGCCCAGATAACGGGCACAGTGTGACAGTTATAGTCCCTGATTATGACGGATTGGCAACAAGCGACGACAGTGACTCAAGGTCGCGGCATCCTGCCGCACCGCCAATCATCGCAAAAAGCCAGCGGCAAAGGCCATTCATTGCACAATCAATGACCTGGGCCGTGACGATCGCGCTTTCCCCGCGCCCTCAACCGAGTTAGGCTGCGCGTTCATTTCGCTTCGCTGCCCCGATGATGCTCCAACAATTCCTGCAGGACTTCGGCTATTTCGCCCTTTTTCTCGGTACTTTCTTCGAGGGCGAAACCATTCTCGTGCTGGCCGGGTTCCTTGCCTTCCGCGGCTACATGCAGCTGGATACCGTGATTCTCACCGCCTTCCTCGGCAGCTACGCCGGTGACCAACTCTGGTACTTCCTCGGACGCCGCCACGGCCGCCGGTTGCTGGCGCGCAAGCCGCGCTGGCAGAAGCTCGGCGACAAGGCGCTGGACCATGTGCGCCGCCATCCTGACCTGTGGGTGCTGAGTTTCCGCTTCGTCTACGGCCTGCGTACGGTGATGCCGGTGGCCATCGGCCTGTCCGGCTATCCACCGGCCCGCTATCTTCTTCTCAACGGCATCGGCGCCATCGTCTGGGCCGCCGCGCTGGGCTCCGCCGCCTACTATTTCGGCAGCGTACTGGAAGGCATGCTCGGCAACATCAAGAAATACGAACTCATGGTCCTCGGCGGCCTGATCGTGCTGGGCCTGCTGCTCTGGCTATGGCGGCGTTTCAAGACACCGCGAGGCAACGGCGCGGGCGGCAACGCCGACAAATCCGAGTGAACCCGCGCCGGCGCGACTGAACAGCCGGCCCCTTCGCACACTCCAACTCCTTGTACCCTCCGCTCCGGCTGGCCGCCGGGGCCGGCGGCTCGCTATGCTTGCGCGATACCGACCCCGGCCAGGCCCGTCCGGTCCGGATCCTGCGTTCCCAAGGAGTAAGCCTCATGCACAAGAAAGTTGCCGTCATCCTCTCCGGTTGTGGCGTCTACGATGGCGCGGAAATCCACGAAAGCGTGATCACCCTGCTCCGCCTCAGCCAGCGCGGCGCCGAGGCACAATGCTTCGCGCCGAACATCGCCCAGCACCATGTGGTCAACCACCTGACCGGCGAGGAAATGCCGGAAAGCCGCAATGTCCTGGTCGAGTCCGCGCGTATCGCCCGCGGCGAAGTCAAGGACCTGCGCGAAGCCCGCGCCGAGGACTACGACGCGCTGATCGTGCCCGGTGGCTTCGGCGCTGCGAAGAACCTCAGCGACTTTGCCATCAACGGCGCGCAATGCCAGGTGCAGCCGGACGTGCTGGCGCTGGCCAAGGCTTTCGCCGAAGCCGGCAAGCCAGTCGGGCTGATCTGCATCGCTCCGGCGATGGCGGCGAAGATCTACGGCGCCGGCGTCCAATGCACCATCGGCAACGACGCCGACACCGCCGACGCGCTGAAGCAGATGGGTGCCGAGCACATCGACGCGCCGGTGGACGAGATCGTCGAAGACAGCGCGCGCAAGCTGGTGACCACCCCGGCCTACATGCTCGCCCAGTCGATCGCCGAAGCCGCTTCCGGGATCAACAAGCTGGTCGACCGGGTGCTCGAACTGGTGGACCAGGACAAGGCCTGATCGGCCAAGCACGAGGGCGGTCGCGCCGCCGCCCTTTTCAAATCCGTGCCGCTACGCCAGCGTGCGTCTCGAAACCATCGAATCGAGACGCCGCGATGAGCGAAACGCCCTCCCCCGCCCTGCCTGACGACGTCCACCAACTGGTGGCGGATTTCTTCCAGCGCATCCCCTTCAACCGCATGCTCGGGATCCGCGTGGCGAGCCTCGGCCGCGAGCGGGTAGTCCTCGACCTGCCGATGAAGGACGAACTGATCGGCAACTTCGTCCAGGGCATTCTCCACGGCGGGGTGATCTCCAGCCTGCTCGACGTCACCGGCGGTGCGATGGCCCTGATCGGCGCCCTCGAACGGCATCGCGAACTGCCAGGCCACGAGCGCATGGCGCGGCTGTCGAAGCTCGGCACCATCGACTTGCGCGTCGACTACCTGCGCCCGGGACGCGGCCGGACGTTCACCGCCCATGCGGTGCCGCTTCGCTCGGGCAACAAGGTCGCAGTGGTGCGCTCGGAACTGCATAGCGACGACGGCACGCTGGTCGCCGTCGGTACCGGTACCTATCTGTGCGGCTGACTCGCGCGTAGATCGGCTTCCCGCTGCAGGCGGGTGAGCAGGCGGTCCAGAGCGTTGGCGAACGCCTGGCGGTCACGCTCAGCGTAGGGCGCCTGGCCGCCGCCCATCTGCCCCTGGTCACGCAGGTCGGCCATCAGGTTGCGCATGGCCAGCTTATCGCCCATGTTCCGCGCGTCGAACTCGCGGCCGCGAGGATCGAGGGCGGCAACCTGTTTCTTGATCAGCCGATCGGCCAGCGGTACGTCGCTGCAGATCGCCAGGTCGCCCGGCTCGGCCTGCTCCACCAGGTAATCGTCAGCCGCATCCATCCCGCTTTCCACCACCACCAGACGCACGCAGGCGAACGGCGGCTTGACCTGCGGCTGGCCGGCGACCATCCAGACTTCCAGCTTGCGCTTGAGGGCGAACTTGCAGACCAGTTCCTTGGCCGCCTTGGGGCAGGCGTCGGCATCGATCCAGATACGCATGAACGGACTTCCGTAGAAATGACGACGGCCAGTATCGCACTGGCCGTCGTGGTTGCGCGATCCCGCTCAGTCGGCGGCGTTGGCCGCCGCACGCCGGCGCTCGACGATCCGGCTACGCCCGTAGAGCAGCGCGATGGCCACCAGCGCCATGGCCTGGGCCGACAGCGAATAGGCGTCGGCCTTGATCCCCAGCCAGTCGAAGTCGAAGAACGGCACCGGACGGGTGCCGATCACCCCGGCTTCCTGCAAGGCGATGACGCCATGTCCGGCAAACACCACCGAGAGCACACAGAGCAACGCCGCGTTGATGCTGAAGAACAACCCCAGCGGCAGTTTCGCCGAGCCACGCAGGATCACCCAGGCCAGGCCGATCAGCAGGACCACGGCGGTCGCCGCGCCGCCGATCACGGCATTGTGCCCGGCCGGTCCGGCCTGCAACCAGAGGGTTTCGTAGAACAGGATGACCTCGAACAACTCGCGGTAGACCGAGAAGAACGCCAGCACTGCGAAGCCGAAGCGTCCGCCACCGCCCACCAGGCTGCTGCGGATGTAGTCCTGCCAGGCTGCCGCGTGGCGGCGGTCGTGCATCCAGACGCCGAGCCAGAGCACCATCACGCAGGCGAACAGCGAGGTGAAGCCCTCCATCAGCTCGCGCTGGGCACCGCCGATATCGATCACATAGGCGGCCAACGCCCAGGTGGCGAAGCCGGCGACGAAGGCCAGCCCCCAGCCGACGTGCACGCCACGCACGGCACTTTCCTGCCCGGTATTGCGCAGGAAGGCGAGGATGGCGGCAAGCACCAGGATTGCCTCTACCCCTTCGCGCAACAGGATCAACAGGGCGGAAACGAAACTGATGGAGAAACTCAGCGAGTCGCCGCCAAGCTGCTTGGCGGCCTCCGCCAGCTTGCCCTTGGCCAGCTCCAGCTGTTGCGCCACCTGGGTTTCCGGGAGGCCATCGCGCAACGCCTGGCGGTAGGCCATCAGCTGCTTCTCGGTGGAGCGGCGCAAATCGGCGTCGACGTTGTCCAGCGAGCTTTCCACCAGCTCGAAGCCTTCCAGGTAGGCCGCCACCGACAGGTCGTAGGCCTGGTCGCGGTCACCTTCGCGATAGACCGCGAAACTCTTGTCCAGGGTGGCGGCGGTATAGTCGATCAACTGCCCAGGACCGCGCTGCTCCAGCGGCGGATGCGCACGCAAGGCGCGGAAGCTCTCCGCAGCGGCCTCGCCGTCGTGCTCGGCGACTTCGGCCGGAGTCTGCGTGGCCAGGGTCGCCAGCGGGTAGGCATGGGCCTTGTCCGGCTGCGCACTGCCGGCGCTCAGGCCGGCCACATAGCTGGCCAGGTCCCAGCGCTGGCGTTCGTCGAGCTGGTCGGCGAACGCCGGCATGTCGGTGCCGGCCACGCCCAGGCCGATGACGTTACGCAGGTCGTAGAGGCTCAGGTGGTCGAGGCGCTGGCGATCGGTGAGGTTCGCCGGCGGCGGTTCCAAGCCGATGCCGGCGGGGCCGTCGCCCTTGCCCGCATCGCCATGGCAGATCGCGCACTGCTGGGCATAGATCGGCGCTGCGCGGCTCGGGTCGGGGGTGATCGCGGGGGTCTGCACCACCTGGTAGATATCCGCCACCCGTGCCTCGAGGTTGCGCGCCTGGAGGGCCACGTCCCTTCCCGGCAAGCGCTGCTCGATGGCCTGGCGCAGGCTGGCGACGCCCCTCTCCAGCTCGGCGCGCTCAGGGCACATCGGCAGGGTCAGGACCAATGCCTGCAGGTTGCCGACGAATTCCACCTGTTCCTGGTATTCGCTGGGGTCGACGATCTTGCCGTCAGCCACGGTCGGCGGATAGTCGGCCGCCAGGTAACTCAACAGATGCAAGGCTTGGGAGGGGTCGACGGCCGTGTCGGCAATAGCTCCAAGGCTGAACGCGCAGACCAGCGGCAGCAGCCACAGCAGGATTTTCGGAGGGTGCATGGCGAAGACGAAGTGAGAATGGAAGAGATTAAATTGTCCCTTCGCCTTCCCGCCCATGCAAGAAATACTCTGTAACAATCACGCCCGTCGGCGTGTCGGGCGGCTCAGAGCGGCGCTCGGCGTACCGTCGCCAGCAGCCCCGCGGCGCCGACGAACAGGCTGGCGAAGGTACGGTTCACCAGCTTCTGCTGGCGCGGCGAACGCAGTACGCGTAGCACGCGCGCAGCCAGTCCGGTGTAGCCGGCCATGACGATCAGGTCGACGACGATCATGGTGCCGCCCATGATCAGGTACTGCGCCAGCAGCGGCTGGTGCGGGTCGATGAACTGCGGCAGCACCGCGAGCATGAAGATCACCGCCTTGGGATTGCTGGCGTTGACCAGGAAACCACGCAGCACCAGGGTCAACGGTCGCCCCAGAGGCCGTTCGCCATCGGTGCTCAAGGCCTGTGGCGGCGCCTGCCACTGGCGCACCGCCAGGTACACCAGGTAGGCCACGCCGAACCACTTGATCAGGCTGAAAGCCAGTGCCGAGGTCGCCAGCAACGCACCGACGCCGGCGGCGACGATGGCGATCTGCAGGGCCAGGCCGATCTGCAGGCCCAGCGCGTTCCAGTAGCCTCGCGCAAAGCCGTACTGCAACCCGCAGGACATCGAGGCGATGGCTCCGGCGCCCGGCGACAGGCTGATGGCCCAGCAGGCGAGAAAGAAGGCGAACCAGGTACTGACGAGCATTGCACACCTCGGAAAGCGAACGCGGCTGGCGGCGGGAACGAAAAAGCCAGTGTGCACCAAGGCGGAGCAGCCGCACAGGTTTTCCGACCACGCGCCTCGCTCAACCTTTGCGGGCGCAACCTGGCGGACAGAAAAAACCCGGCAGATGCCGGGCTTTCCCGAGGATACGCGCTCAGCCATGTTGGGCGGACCACCGCGATGCGGCTATTCGCCCTGGCCCCGAACGCTCTCAGTCCGGCGAACCCTTGCGCAGCTTCACCGGCTCTTCGCCGCGCTTGCGCGCCATGGCCCCGCGCAAGCGGATGTTCAGCGCCTCCACCGCCAGGGAGAAGGCCATGGCGAAGTAGACGTAGCCTTTCGGCACGTGCACTTCGAAGGACTCGGCCACCAGCACGGTTCCGACCACGATGAGGAACGACAGGGCGAGCATCTTCAGCGATGGGTGTTTCTCGATGAAGTCGCTGATGGTGCCTGCCGCCAGCATCATCACGCCGACCGAGATGACGATCGCCGCGACCATCACCGGCACGTTCTGCACCAGACCGACGGCGGTGATCACCGAGTCCAGGGAGAAGATGATGTCGATGATCGCGATCTGGACGATGATGCCCATGAAGCCGTGGGCCTTGCCGCCGCTCTTCTGCTCTTCTTCCGCGCCTTCCAGGCTGTGGTAGATCTCCATGGTGCTCTTGAACAGCAGGAACAGGCCGCCGAAGAAGAGGATCAGGTCACGCCCGGAGATGCCCTGGCCGAACAGGTGGAACAGGTCGGTGGTCAGGCGCATGACCCAGGTGATCGAGAGCAACAGCAGGATCCGCGTGCCCATGGCCAGGGCCAGGCCGAAGAAGCGCGCCTTCGGTTGCTGGGCCGGCGGCAGGCGCCCGACCAGGATCGAGATGAAGATGATGTTGTCGATGCCGAGGACGATTTCCAGGGCGGTCAGGGTCAGGAACGCGACCCAGATTTCAGGACTGGCGAGCCATTCCATAGATGGTTATTTCCCGTTTTTTGTTGGAGTTGAAAAACCTGGCCCACGCCAGCGACGCACGGCTTTCTGGAAGAACAGGCTGTTGGGAACCTGCAGCAGCGGGCCCGGCGAGCCATCCTCGAGGGTTTCTTCCAGTGTCGTATACAAGAGATTGATGGCAACCACGCGTCCGGTGACGCCCGGTTTGTCGGCGCTATCGATCAGCTCCACGCGGTCGCCGATGCGGAACGGCCCGACGGTGAAGATCAGCAACGCACAGAACAGGTTGGAGAGCACGCTCCAGATGGCGAAGAAGGCTACCGCCGCCACCGCGGCGAAACCGGTCAGCGCGGTCCACAGCACTTCGGCGGACACGCCCAGGCGCTCCAGCACCATGATCAGTGCGCTGACCATGATCAGCCAGCGCAGGCCGCCACGCAGCGGCAGGAGCAGCTCCGGCGGCACCGGATAACGCTCGCCGATACGGGTCACCGTGCGTCGGACCAGGCGCTGGAGCAGCCAGGCGACCAGCAGGATGAGCAGGATCTGCAGCGCCACCACCAACGGCCCGCTCCAGGTCTGCGTCAACATCTGCAGGTTATCCATCACTCACTGGCCTCCAGTTCTTTCTGCAAGGCTTCGAGGGTTTCCAGGGCCTCCAGCCAACGTTCCTCCAGCTCGCCTTCGCGAACCTTCAGGCTCGATTGTTCGGACAGCAACTCGCGCAATTCGTCCTTTCGCGATACGTCGTACAGGGCGCTGTCGCCCAGCCGCGCCTCGATAGCGGCTAGCTTTTCGTGCAGGCCGCCGAGTTCGCGCTCCAGCTTGTCGGCCTCGCGCTTGTGCGGCGCCAGCTGCTGGCGCAGCGCGGCCGCTGCCTGGCGCTGGGCGCGCTTGTCGGTGCGTTCGGACGGCGCGCCCGGCGCGGTCTCGGCCTGCGGCGCCTTGCGCGCGCGATAGTCGACCAGCCAGCGGGCGTAATCGTCGAGATCGCCATCGAACGGCACCACGCGCCCATCGGCGACCAGGAGGAATTCGTCGGTGGTGCTTTTGAGCAGGTGCCGGTCGTGGGAAACCACCAGGACCGCCCCGGAAAACTCCTGTAGAGCCAAGGTCAGGGCCAGGCGCATTTCCAGGTCGAGGTGGTTGGTCGGCTCGTCGAGCAGCAGCAGGTTGGGCTTCTGCCAGGCAATCAGCGCCAGGGCCAGGCGCGCTTTCTCGCCACCGGAGAAGTTCAATACCGGCTCGTCCACCCGAACGCCGCGGAAGTCGAAGCCGCCGAGGAAGTCCTTGAGGGTCTGTTCGCGCTCGCCGGGGGCGATACGCTGCAGATGCAGCAACGGGCTGGCCTGTGGGTCCAGCGAATCGAGCTGGTGCTGGGCGAAGTATCCGATGGCCAGGTTCTCGCCGCGCAGCAGGCGGCCGCCCAATTCGGGCAGGTCCCCGGCCAGGGTCTTGATCAGGGTCGACTTGCCGGCGCCGTTGGGACCGAGCAGGCCGATCCGCGCACCGGGCACCAGTTGCAGCTTGACCTTCTCCAGCACCGCCTTGTCGCCATAGCCGAGACGGCCTTCGCCGAGATCCAGCAACGGCCGGGAGATCTTGTCCGACTCGCGGAAACTGAAATTGAACGGCGAATCGACATGTGCCGGCGCCAGTTCCTCGAGACGCTCCAGCGCCTTGATCCGGCTCTGCGCCTGGCGCGCCTTGGTGGCCTTGGCCTTGAAGCGGGCGATGAAGCTTTCCATGTGCGCACGCTGCGCCTGCTGTTTCTCGTAGGCCTGCTGTTGCTGAGCCAGCCGCTCGGCGCGGGTCCGCTCGAAAGCGGAATAGCCGCCGCGATAGAGGGTCAGCTTGCGGTTTTCCAGATGCACCACATGGTCCACCACCGCATCGAGGAAGTCGCGGTCGTGGGAGATCAGCACCAGAGTGCCGGGATAACCCTTGAGCCACTCTTCCAGCCAGAGGATGGCGTCCAGGTCGAGGTGGTTGGTCGGTTCGTCGAGCAACAGCAGGTCGGACGGGCACATCAGCGCCTGCGCCAGGTTCAGGCGCATCCTCCAACCGCCGGAGAAATCACTGACCCGGCGCTCCATCTGCTCGCTGCTGAAGCCGAGTCCGGCCAGCAGCTTGCGCGCCCGTGCATCGGCGGTGTAACCGTCGGCGTTGTCCAGTTCGGTATGCAGGCGCGCCAGGGCAGAACCGTCGTGCGCCGCTTCGGCGGCGGCCAGTGCCGCCTGGATCTCGCGCAGGCGACTGTCGCCGTCGAGCACGTAATCCACCGCCAGGCGATCCAGGGTATCGACCTCCTGGCGCATGTGCGCGATGCGCCAGTCGGCGGGCAACAGGCAGTCGCCGGCATCCTGGCCGAGCTGGCCGCGCAACAGCGCGAACAAGCTGGACTTGCCAGCGCCATTGGCCCCGATGAGACCGGCTTTCTGGCCGGCGTGCAGGGTCAGTTCAGCAGCTTCCAGGAGGCGCTGCGGCCCGCGCTGTAGCGTAAGATTGAGGAGTCGGATCATGGCGGCGGAGTTTATCAGTTTCGCCCTTGCGGAGCGTGAGGCTGTATGACTGGAAATGTCTGGAAATTCGCGGTGGACGTCTATGCCCGGCCGGGCGTGGAAACGGCTTGCCTCGCGCTTCAGGAGCAAGGTGCGGACGTCTGCCTGTTGCTGGTCGCCGCCTGGCTTGGCAGGCGCGGTGTGAGCTGCTCGAAAGAACGCGCCCAGATCCTGGAGAACGCCGCGCGCCCCTGGCGCGAAACGGTCATCGAACCCCTGCGCAGATTGCGTTGCGCCTGGCGCGAAGCGGCAACCCACGATGCCTGCCTGGCCGAACTCCGCGAGGAAATGAAGGCCCAGGAACTACGAGCGGAACGGGAACACCTGCAACGCCTGGCCGACCTGGCCACAGCCTGGCTGGAGGGCCAGGAGGCGAATCGTAATGCGGATGCCTGGCTGCAAGCCTGCAGCCGGGACATCTGCACGGAAGCAGAGCGCCGGGCTTTGCTGGTGCTTGGCTCGGCGGCTTTGCAGACAGCGCCTTAGGAGGCGCTGGTCGGGGCGGCGCCGTTGCTGCCCGCGGCAGGCGTTGCCGAAGCAGCGCTGGAGGCGGCTGCCGGGGCGCTGGGAGTCGCCGCAGGCTTCGCAGCAGGAGCGGTGGCGGGCTTGGCTGCGGCAGGTTTCGCGGCTACGGGTTTCGCCGCAGGCTTGGCCGCCGGTTTTGCCGCAGGCTTCGCAGCCGGCTTGGCTGCAGGCTTCGCGGCCGCGGGTTTCGCCACAGGCTTGGCCGCCGGTTTCGCAACAGGCTTCGCCGCCGGCTTGGCTGCGGGCTTCGCGGCTGCGGTTTTCGCCGCGGGCTTGGCCGCCGGTTTCGCAACAGGCTTCGCCGCCGGCTTGGCTGCGGGCTTCGCGGCTGCGGTTTTCGCCGCAGGCTTGGCCGCCGGTTTCGCAACAGGCTTCGCCGCCGGCTTGGCTGCGGGCTTCGCGGCTGCGGTTTTCGCCGCGGGCTTCGCCGCCGGTTTCGCAGCAGGCTTCGCCGCCGGCTTGGCTGCGGGCTTCGCTGCCGCGGTTTTCGCCGCAGGCTTGGCCGCCGGTTTCGCAGCCGGCTTGGCCGCAGGCTTCGCCGCTACGGTTTTCACCGCAGGCTTGGCTGCCGCCTTCGCAGCAGGTTTGGTCGCGGGTTTCGCCTTGCGGCTCTCCAGAGCCTTGCCAGCAGCTTCCTTCACCTTGCCGACACCCTGCGCCAGCTTGAGGCTTTCCTGTACGTCACGCTTGAGGCCGACGATGTAGGTACGGGTGTCCGCCTGCCGGGCCTTCAGGGTATCCAACGCTTCTTCCAGGTCGCTGATGGTCTCGCGCGCCTTGGCCTGTGCCTTGGTCTTGCCGGCCTTGGCAGCATCCTGCAGCTTGGTGCGAGCCTTGTGCAGTTTTTCCTGGGCTTTGCCACGTTGCTTTTCAAGTTTGGCCAGGAGCTTTTCCGAATCGACCAGCGCTTGTTTGCACGCACCTTCCAGGTGCTCGACAAGGCTGTGGGAAAGTTGCTGCAACAGGTGCAAGGGGGTGGTGACGGGCTTCTTGTTGGCCGACATGACGTGCCTCCAGGCGGACGTGGTTGCGCCCATACTAGACCCGCACACCCCCTCTCGCCAACGGGTTCGATGTGCTACAAGCGACGTGCGCCAGGATTGCCCGCCGATTCGTCTGGAGAAACCGCATGCCGCGCCGCCTTTTCATCGGTCTTTTTCTACTGCCGCTGCCGCTTTTCGCCGCGCCCCCCAAGGACGAACTGGCCTATGCCGTAGGCGCCCGCCTGGGCACGCGCCTACAGCAGGAAATGCCCGACCTAGAGCTATCCGAACTACTTCTCGGACTGCGCCAGGCCTATCGCGGCGAGGCACTTGAAATCCCCCCCGAACGCATCGAACAACTTCTGCTGCAACACGAGAACGCCACGACGGAAACACCGCGGATCACACCCGCCGAGGCCCGCTTCCTGGCCAACGAAAAAGCCCGCTTCGGCGTCCGCGAATTGACCGGCGGCGTCCTCGTCAGCGAATTACGTCGTGGCCAAGGTAACGGCATCGGCGCGGCAACCCAGGTACACGTCCGTTACCGCGGCCTGCTCGCCGACGGTCAAGTGTTCGACCAGAGCGAAAGCGCCGAGTGGTTCGCCCTGGACAGTGTGATAGAGGGATGGCGCACAGCATTGCGAGCGATGCCTGTCGGCGCGCGCTGGCGAGTGGTGATTCCTTCGGCGCAAGCCTATGGCCACGAAGGCGCTGGCGACCTGATCCCGCCCGACGCTCCGCTGGTCTTCGAGATCGACCTGCTGGGCGTCCGCTGAAATGCAAAAACGGCGCTCTCCCGCATGGAGACGCGCCGTTTCGTAACGACTCGCCGGTGAATCAGACCGGTACTGCCGAACCCTCTGCGCCGCTCTGGCTGTGGGCGTTGTGCAGGACTTCGATGAGGCAGTCCTCCAGCTCGAAGCGTTCGTGCAACTGTTGCCGCAGGACCTTCAGCTCCGCGATGAGGCAGGCTCCTTCACGGCAATCGCCGTTGTCGCAGCGATCGTTGAAGTTCAGCGCGGATTCGGTGATGGCTTCCAGCCGGGGGAAGATCTGCTTGGCCAGCTCCAGGCCACGCTGATCGCCGAAGGCCTTGCCTTCCGCCGTCAGTTGCTCGTAGACCTCGAAGTGTCCGGCAGATACGTAGTCCAGCAGCAATTGGCAGAAATGCTGGAGTTCTTCGGCGTTGGGCGCCGGTGCCTGAATACCGCTCAGGGCATCGAAGGCCTGCACCAGTTGCTGGCGCTCATGCAGCCAGCGATCGATCAGTTGGTGCACGCCCCCCCACCGCTCTTGGGCATTACGGCAGCTTTCGAGCATGTTGTCCTCGCTTCCCTCTTCGGACGTCCCGGAGAATCATCGTCCGCTCCGAGACGCATTGCTGACGCACTCTCTGCGCTCTGTGGGAGAACGCCTGTGCAAGGGGCGGACTCCGGCGCTACGGAAAGCCAGATTATGCCCCCGGGATGACCCCATCAAGACGCCCGTACAGAAAAATTCATACGGATGTTTGATCGGTATCCCGCATCCGCTCTGGTTTTCGCCAAATCGATACGGCCGACGCTCGAGAGCTGACGAAAGGCCACGGGACAGCCCGCGTCAGGCACGTCGGAGGAACTGCACGATGGAGAAACCGAGATAGGCAACGAACGCCAGCAAGCTCCATTCCGGAATGCTCAGGGTGAACAGCGTCCAGCTCACCTGGGCACAATCCGCGGTGCCATGCAGGACCAGGCGGATCACTTCCTGGAAGGGAAGCGCCTGCATCATGTAGTCGAGGCTGGGCAGGCAGGCCGGCAGTTGGTCCAGCGGAACGGTCTGCAACCATACCTGGCGGGCGGCCGTGGCCCCGCCGCCGAGAGCGAGCAGGAACACCAGCACGGAGTAGATACGCCGCCCACGCAGGCCGGGCCCCTGGATCGCGCCAGCGAGGCAGGTCAGGCCGATCAGGATGAAGAAGATCCGCTGCACGACGCACAGCGGGCAGGCCTCCAGGCCAACCACATGTTCCAGGTACAGCGCCCCGCCCATGATGGCGACGCAGGCCAGGAACGCGAGAAGGAAAAGCTGACGGGGGCTGGCCAGGGGCATGGCGGATCCACAGGTACACAGGGGAAAGGCCGCCTACGGTAGTGGAAAGCCTCCGGCCGTTTCAAGCCGCAAGGCAGCTCTGCGGCAAGACATCCCGAATCATTCCGGGCGCCCGCGACAAGCCGCCACAGTCCTGCCGATGGAGCCGAACGGGGAACGCCGGGTGGCGTTCCCCATGCTCAAATGCCCGCCACCACCACGGGCAGCCCCGGAGTACGCCGATCGAGCAGGACCAGGCCCTCCTGGAACAACTGGTTGCTGCGCTCGACCTCGCCGAGCTGCGCCAGCAGGCGTCCCAGCTCGGCGCAGGTCTCGGCACTGCGCTGGAAGCTCAGGCTGGCCTCCAGGTATTCCCGGGCCTTGCCCCAGAGCTTGTTGATCAGGCACAGGCGCCCCAGGGTCAGCAGCAGGCCGGGATCGTTCGGATGTTCCTTGAGCCAACCTTCCGCGGCCTGCAATTGCTTGCCCGGATCGCGCCCGCGCACTTGCCCGTAGAGTTGCACCAGGGTCGCGTCGAAGCCTTGCTTGAGCGCATGGCGGAGGACTTCTTCAGCCTCTTCCTCGGCGCCCAGGCGAAGCAGTTGGGCGGCATAGCCCGCGACGATCGCCGGGTCTGCACGCAGCGCCGAAGGCACGTTCTGCCAGCGCTGGGTCAGCGGCTGCAACGCCGTCTCGCCCTCGTTCAGTCCACGCTCGCCGGCTTCCTGCAAGGAAGCCACCCAGGCACGGCGTTCGAGGTCGCGCAGTTCGGAATCCTTCAGCACACGCTCCTTGCGCAGCTCCGGCAGCAGGACGCAAAGGGCCTGCCAGTCGTGCTGGGTGACGTACAGCTGCTGCATCAGCCGCAATACCGTGCGGTGCTGCGGCTGGAGCCCGTGCAGCTCTTCGAGGGTATTGCGTGCCTGCGGGTAGTCGCCGCGATTGATCAGCAGTTGCGCACGGGTCAGGCCGACCAGCAATTGGGCGTCCGGCTCGCGCTCGCGAGCCCGGTTCAGCAGGTCGTCGGCCTCGTCGTAGCGTTCGAGTTCGTTGGCGGCCCGCGCCGCGCCGAGGTAATGCATCAGCGGCCGCTCGCCCATCTCCGCCGCCCGCCGCAAGTGACGCAGTGCCTGCGGCCAGTTGCCTTCGCCGAGATCGCGCAGGCCGCTGTGCTCGGCCATCTGCACGCGACGCCGGCGGTTGTAGCGCGACCAGGGGTTGACCACCCGCCCCGAGCTGCCGAGCAGGCGCAGGACCAGTCGCACCAGCACCACCAGCAGCCAGACCACCGCCAGCAGGGCGAGGAACGACCACAGGCTGGATTCGTAACGGAAGCTCTTGTAGGCGATCAGCACATAGCCGGCCTGCTCGGAGATCGCCAGCCCAACCAGCGTGGCGACCAGCACCACCGCCAGAACCAGGAGGTAGATGCGTCTCATGGACGGCCCTCCGTGGCCGGAGCCGCCTGCGCCTCGGGCACCAGGTTGCCAGCGGCCTCGCGGCGCGACACGTAGGCCTGCAAGGCGCTCAGGGCCGGTGCGAGGTCAGGGACCTGCACGGTGACCGGCTGCTTCGCCAACTCATCGATACGCAACTTCAACGCGCGGCTGTCGGCCAGCTCTACGTTGAAATAGCCGTCCAGCACGTCCTGGGCCTGCTTCAGCGCCTGCTCGTAGACTTCCTGCTTGCCATTCAGCGCCGCCCACTGGGCTTGCTCCAGGGCCAGGCCGATGGTCAGGCGCACCTGCGCCAATTGCTCGCCGGCCAGCAGCGGACGAATGTCCTGGCCGGCATTGAAATCGATGCGGATGTAGCGCGAGATCTTCTCCCACCACAGCTCCCAGGTGCTGTTGCCGTCGCCCCAGGCGACATTGCTGGCACCGCTTTCGCCTTCCTTGAAGGTCGGCGTGAGCGGTTGCAACTGGTTGACCTGCTCGCGCAACGCCGCCAGTTGCACGAACAGCCCGGTACGGTCCGGCTCCGGCAACGCGCGCAGGGCCTCGAGGCTGGCCGCCAGCTTGGCGCGGGCGGCATAGGCGCCGGGATCGTTCTGCGCGCGCAGGATGTCATCGGCGCCCTGCACCAGTTCGGTGGCGCTGCCCACGTCCTGCAAGGCGGACAGGCGCAGACTGGCCAGACGCAGCAGGTGTTCGGCCTCGGCCAGTCGCCATTGCTGGCGGCTCTGGCCGAGGATCTTCTTCAGTTGCTCGCTAAGATGCTGCTGGTCGCCCTGCAGCTCCACCACAAGGCGTCGCCGGGCCTCCAGTTCGTCCGCGGTGGGCAAAGCGTCCAGGCGGGCAGCCAGTTGCTGGTTGCGCTGGGCCAGGGATTCGGTCTTGCCACGGGCATCTTCCAGCTGCGCCAGCTGGTCGCGCTCGGTGCCCTGCAACTGCTGGACCTGCCAGAAGCTCCAGCCACCCGCGCCAAGTCCCGCCACGCCAACCAGCAGGGCGAGCAACGCCAGGCCGGTGGCGGTACCGGAACGCCTGGATGCATCGGGTGCAACGGGAGAAGGGGTGGAAGTGGAAGTTCTTGCGTCGTCTTGGGGAGTGACTGCTTCGCTCACAGGTCCATCCTTTGGTCAAGAAAGTTCTAGGCGGCGCTCGTCAGGGCCGCCAGCAAGGCCGGCGCGCTCGCGCCCCGGCAATCAATCACCCGTTGCGCACCCAGTTCGCGCGCCATCTCGGCGACCCGCGGGCTGGGTACGAACAGCGGCAACCGGCCTATCTCGGGCCAATCGGCTGCCGCCAACTGATACAGATTTTGCAAACCCTGTCCACTGCTGACCACCAGGCCGTTCAGGCGTTCCGCCCGCACCCTTGCCAGCAGCTCTCCGGCCGGATAGTCCGGAGCCCGGCGCCGGTAGAGTGGCAGGTAGTCCACCTGCACGCCTTGGCCGCGCAGGCGCTCGGCGAGGAATTCTCGGCCACCTTCGCCGCGCATGATCAGCACTTTCGGATCGTGCACGCGCAGGGAATCCTGGAACGTCGGCAGCGCCAGCAACGCTTCGCTGTCGTCGCCCTGTTCAGGGTAGGTTACGTCGAGGCCGTAGGCCTCGAGGATCGCCGCGGTCGCCGCGCCGACGCTGCACCAGGTCTGCTGCGGCGGCTGCGGCCAGTAGCGGTCGAGCCGCTCCAGTCCCAGGCGCGCCGCCGGCTTGCTGACCACCACCACCGCGCAGTAGCGGTCCAGGTCGAGCATCAGCGTACGCTGCTCCGGGGTTTCTTCCAGCGGATCGATCGCCAACAGCGGCAGGCTGCTGCTATGGACGCCCGCCTCGCCGAGGCTGGCGGCCAGCGCCGCGCACTCCTCGTCGGGGCGCGTCAGCAGGAGCCGCCAGCCGATCACGGATGTCCGGCCTCGCCGTAGACGGCTTCGAGAATCGCTTCGGCGCCCTGTTCCAGCAGGTCCTCGGCCACCCGCACGCCCAGCGCCTCGGCTTCCGCCAGTGGCGCCCGCCCCTCGGCGCGCAGCAACTGGGTGCCATCAGGCTGGCCGACCAGGCCGCGCAGCCACAGCTGGTCGCCCTCGCGGATGGCGTAGCAGGCGATCGGCACCTGGCAACCGCCGTTGAGTCGCTTGTTCAGCGCGCGCTCGGCAGTGACCCGCAGAGCCGTATCGGTATGGTGCAAGGGTTCCAGCAAGGCATGCAGGTCGCTGTCGGCCGTACGGCATTCGATGCCGACGGCGCCTTGTCCGCCGGCGGGCAGGCTGTCGTCGACATTGATCGAGGAGCGGATGCGCGACTCGAAGCCGAGGCGGATCAGGCCGGCGGCGGCGAGGATGATCGCGTCGTATTCGCCGGCATCCAGCTTGGCCAGGCGGGTATTGACGTTGCCCCGCAGGAAACGGATCTGCAGGTCCGGCCGGCGCGCCAGCAGCTGCGCCTGGCGGCGCAGGCTGGAGGTGCCGACCACGCTGCCGGCGGGCAGTTGCTCGAGGCTGGCGTAGGTGTTCGAGACGAAAGCGTCACGCGGGTCTTCGCGCTCGCAGATGGTGTAGAGGCCGAGCCCCTCGGGAAAGTCCATCGGCACGTCCTTCATCGAATGCACCGCGATGTCGGCGGCGCCTTCGAGCAGGGCGGTTTCCAGTTCCTTGACGAACAGGCCCTTGCCGCCGATCTTCGCCAGCGGTGCGTCGAGCAGCTTGTCGCCGCGACTGGTCATCGGCAGCAGGGTGACGGTCAGGCCAGGATGAGCCTGCTCCAGGCGCGCCTTGACGTATTCGGCCTGCCACAAGGCGAGGGCGCTCTGGCGAGTGGCGATGCGGATTTCGCGGGACGACATGGGATATTCCGTGCACAGGGATGCGCCCATGATAACAGTTCGAACCCGAGTGCGCGGACGCTGGGCCCGATAGCCGCACCCGGGTCGCTGGCGAACCGCCGACCGCCGTCAGAGCTGATGCATCAGACGCCTGACCCCGGCCACGTGCCGCCGGCTGACGGTCAGTGCATCGCCGTCGAGGCCTTTCAGGTAGAGCTGGAAATGCCCCAGCGGCGTACGCTGCAAGCGTTCGATCCGTTCGCGGGCGACCAGCGCGTTGCGGTGGATGCGCACGAAGCGCTCGCCGAACTCGTCTTCCAGCGCCTTCAACGGCTCGTCCAGCAGCACCTCGCCCTGCGCATGGCGCAAGGTCACGTACTTGTGGTCGGCAATGAAGAAGATCACCTCTTCCAGCGGGATCAGCTCGATCCCCTTGCGGGTCCGTGCACTGATGTGGCTGCGCGGACCGCTGCCGCCGGAGGCCGGGGGCTTGGTCAGCGCGGCCAGTTGCACGCGGTTCGGTCGCGAGGCTTTCTTCAACGCCTCGGCCAGGTCTTCGCTGCGCACCGGCTTGACCAGGTAGCCCACGGCGCTGACCTGGAAGGCTTCCAGGGCGAATTCGTCATGGGCCGTGCAGAAGATCACAGCCGGCGGCGCTTCCCGCTCGCAGAGTCTGGCCGCGACCTGGAGGCCGTCCAGACCGGGCATGCGGATATCCAGCAGGACGATATCGGGCTTGAGGCTGTCGATCAGCGTCAGCGCTTCTTCGCCATTGCTGGCCGAGGGCTCGAGGACGCGATAGCCGTCCAGTTGCCCTACCAATCGGGCCAGGCGCTCTCGCGCCAGAGGTTCGTCATCGACAATCAGGACATTCATAAGCTCAGGCTTCCTGCATGAGTCGCGCACATGGATAGCGTAGACAGGTGTAGTGCCGTCCGTCACGGCGCTCGACGCTGAGACTCGCTTTAGGCCCGAAAAGTGCCCCAAGTCGTGCATCGATATTGTGTAACGCCTGTCGCGTGCCTTTCGACGGGGGCGACTCGAGCGCCTCGTCGTAGGGGTTGCTCACACATAGCTGGAACACTCCTTCACGATAAACCGCCTCGACCTGCACCAGGCCACCTTCGACCCGCGGCTGGATGCCATAGATAAGCGCATTTTCCAGCAGCGGCTGCAAGGTCAGTTGGGGGATCGGCAGGTTGGCCGGCACCCCGTGCACCTGCCAGTCCAGTTGCAGGCGATCGCCAAGACGATACTGCTCAATGGAAAGATAGCGCCTTGCCAGCGCCAGTTCCTCCTCCCAGGAAACTAAAGTGCCGGGCTTCGCCAGGCTGGCCCGGAACAGGTCGGACAGGTCCAGCACCGCATGCTCGGCCTTCAGCGGGTCCAGCTCGATCAGGCTGGCGATGCTGTTCAGGCTGTTGAACAGGAAGTGCGGGCGAATCCGCGCCTGCAGCGATTCCAGGCGCGCCTGCAACTCGGCCTGCTGCTGCCGGCGCCACTGGCTCTGCAGGTAAAAGTAGCGCAGCACCAGGGCGGACATGATCAGCGCGATCAGCGCGTGCCGCAGATACAGATTGACCTCGCCGGCACGCGTCAGTTCTCCGCCCAGTTGATAGTGCTCGGCGACCGCCGTGCAGCCCAGGGTGAGGGCCACCACCAACAGGCAGCAGGCACTCCCCGCCAGCGCCACCGGCAGGCGCGCGAGCAATGGCCGCAGGCGGCAGAACAGCGCCGCCGAGAGCAGTACGATCCACTGCACGAACAGCGACGCCAGGGCCAGGCGCACCCAGTTGAAGCTCGGCGTCATCGGCTCCGCCAGCACCAGCACCAGCACCAGCAGCTCCGCCAGCAGCACCAGGGTGAACAGGGCTTCGGCTTCGCAGAGCTCGGGAATGAAGAAGTCGTCTTGGACGGCCGGCCGGGTCGAGCGGCCGGGCTTGAATCGGATAGGCATCGACAGAGTTTCCGCAAGGCCCGGGGCGCCCGCAAGACAGCCGCGGGCGTACGGGCGAAATAAAGCACCGAAATGCCATCTGCCGCAAAAAACCGCGAAACAGCGCTCGTTCCGGCTTCGTCGACGAGCCGCCGGTTTTTCCTCCCGGCCTGCTATCATCGTCGCACTTTGCCCGTCACGCAGGCCGCGCGGCCTGTCCGTTTCTTGTTGCAGCGAGAGATACCATGAGCGTAGAGAAGACCAACCAGTCCTGGGGCGGCCGCTTCAGCGAGCCCGTCGACGCCTTCGTCGCCCGTTTCACCGCCTCCGTCGACTTCGACAAGCGTCTCTACCGCCACGACATCATGGGTTCCATCGCCCACGCCACGATGCTGGCCAAGGTCGGCGTGCTGAGCGACGCCGAGCGCGATGCGATCGTCGACGGCCTGCAACAGATCCAGGCGGAAATCGAAGCCGGCAGCTTCGACTGGCGCGTCGACCTGGAAGACGTGCACATGAACATCGAGGCGCGCCTGACCGACCGCATCGGCGTCACCGGCAAGAAGCTCCACACCGGCCGCTCGCGCAACGACCAGGTGGCCACCGACATCCGCCTCTGGCTACGCGACGAGATCGACACCATCCTCGCCGAGATCACCCGCCTGCAGGAGGGCCTGCTGGGCCTGGCCGAAGCGGAAGCCGACACCATCATGCCCGGTTTCACCCACCTGCAGACCGCCCAGCCGGTGACCTTCGGCCACCACCTGCTGGCCTGGTTCGAGATGCTCGGCCGCGACTACGAGCGCCTGGTCGACTGCCGCAAGCGGGTCAACCGCATGCCGCTCGGCTCGGCGGCCCTGGCCGGCACCACCTACCCGATCCAGCGCGAGATCACCTGCCAGTTGCTGGGCTTCGACGCGGTTGGCGGCAACTCCCTGGACGGCGTCTCCGACCGCGACTTCGCCATCGAATTCTGCGCCACCGCCAGCCTGGCGATGATGCACCTGTCGCGCTTCTCGGAAGAGCTGGTGCTGTGGACCAGCGCGCAGTTCCAGTTCATCGACCTGCCCGACCGCTTCTGCACCGGCTCCTCGATCATGCCGCAGAAGAAGAACCCCGACGTGCCGGAGCTGGTACGCGGCAAGTCCGGCCGGGTGTTCGGCGCCCTCACCGGCTTGCTGACCCTGATGAAGGGCCAGCCGCTGGCCTACAACAAGGACAACCAGGAAGACAAGGAACCGCTGTTCGACGCCGCCGACACCCTGCGCGACAGCCTGCGCGCCTTCGCCGACATGGTCCCGGCGATCCGGCCCCGGCGCGAGATCATGCGCGAGGCGGCACGCCGCGGTTTCTCCACCGCCACCGACCTGGCCGACTACCTGGTGCGCAAGGGCCTGCCGTTCCGCGACTGCCACGAGATCGTCGGCCACGCAGTGAAGTACGGCGTGGACAGCGGAAAGGACCTCGCCGAGATGAGCCTCGACGAACTGCGCCGCTTCAGCGAGCAGATCGACGCCGACGTCTTCGACGTGCTGACCCTGGAAGGCTCGGTCAACGCCCGCGACCATATCGGCGGCACCGCGCCGAACCAGGTCCGTGCCGCCGTCGCCCACGGCCGGCAGTTGCTCGCCCAGCGCTGAGGCTTGCGACAATCCGACCTCGCACCCAGCAGGGTCGGGCGACACGCGGAGCGCAGCCTTAGCGCTCCGTATCCCCCACCTCCGCAGCCGACGACGCTCCGCCAGCTATGCTTCCGGAAACGACGGGCGCTCAGCGCACGCCAGTCGCCGAAGCCTCTCGCCGTACCTCGGTAAATATCTCGATGATCGAGCGTTGCGGATCACGCTGTCGCAAGGCCCTCACCCGTTGACTCTGACGTTGCAGCTCCTCGCTGGGCCTGACCCACTGTTCGGATGGCAGGGGCTGTGACCAGGCACGCATGGCCTCGGGCAACTCCTGGCGCTGCATGCGCTTGACCCGGCGGATTTCCCATTCGACTAGATGGAATGGCAGCGTCCATAAATCCATTGCGTGGTAGAGATACCAACCGACCATATACCAACGCCCTACTTCACCCTCCCGGTAGCGACGATGAGCACGAGCGCGGGCATTGCGGAAGGTGTGCAGCCCCTCGTGAGGCGGGTCGTCCGGGCCTTGCAGGTCGAGTGGGTCCTGGATTTCCTTGAGGCTGTGCACCTCATGCTCCATATAGGCTCGGACGGCCTCCCAGTTGGCGATGGCCAGAGGCAGGCCGGCACAAGGGAACTCCAGGGAGAAGTCCTCGCCGCTGGCGGCATGATGGAAGCCCACACCCATGCCGTATTGGCGCTGGATGCCGTACTGGGTGGCACCCTGGGCCTGGATCACCCAGGCCGATAGGGACTCCCAGGGGACGAAGATGGGGGCGGAGTGGCTTTCTGGGACGAAGCAAACTTCGCGGCGCTGGCGATTGAAGCGAGTAGGGATGACCTTTTTATACTTTATATGACTGGACCACCATGCACTTAACAAGATAAGAAAGCCAAACAGCGCACACCCCGAGCCATATGTTATCCCTATATCAAACAACCCTACAGCCAACTGTTTAGCCGTGCTTATATCACCACCTAACAAAGGCGTGCCAACCATCATTAGGGTTGGAATTAAAAAAACAGATATTATCCAGAGAGTAAATGGGCCACCTAATCTGACCTGCCAGGCAAATGCATTGGGCAGCCCTGTCCCGAAGTCAAGATAAGTATCATTCATTTCCCCCACGGCATGAGAATAGTCCTGTGCGGGCTGGACTGTAGGTAGAGGTAAAGGCGCGAGATAACTGACCAGCCCGCTTGAAAAGGGAACCACATCACCTGCTCGGTGGCTCTCCATCAGTCGCAACGGCGGCACATCCATGGGCTTATCGTTCTGGAGCATCGGCAAAATCCGGCAGCAAACGGGGGTCAATTAGCATCCAGGATGCTTCCTGCCCCTGGATACGTTGTGGCGAAGCAGGATAGTCTCCTTCGCTGTGTGGCGACAGGCGAACCATGTGCCGATCGGCATGATATTGACCCTGCGGGTTCAGTCGTTCGATCTGTACAGCCAGTAATAGATCCTCCGTGACCGAGCCCCCGGTCACACCCTCCAGCGGCGCTAGCCGCGGCACCAGCAACACCAACGGTTCGGCGGACGCGACCTGTAGACTGTCGCCGACAACTTCGGTGACGGGGAACCAACGCACCATGGGCGAACCTCTTTCGTATTTCACACTACGAATGCGGTAGGCCGCCAGGCTCAAGCGTACTTCAGGGCGCCCGGCCAAGGTCTGCTGCAGTGCTCCCAGACTGATACCAGGCAAGGCTAGGCTGATCTCCGCAGTGGCAGGTGAGGAGAGCAGGTCTCGCCACCAACTGCCATGACTCGCGTGCTTGACCTCACCTCTTGGCGTCTGGACGATCCCCAGAAGTCGTTGCTGATAGATTTCCAGGGACTGGTTCAGGCGCCCTCCGATGTCGCGGCTCCAGGGTGTACTGAGCAACCAATCGTCATGGGGCGTGGTATTACTGCGGTTATACCAATAGGTTCCTACCAGTTCGAGGGCGGTGAAAATGGCACCGGCGATATTGAATCGAGCAAATATGCTCGAAAGTCGCGTGCCAGCCAATGCCCAGGCTGTACGCTCGGCAGCAGGTGTTGCAGCCCTGAGCACACCTTTTAAAGCATACCCCGTATGCCATACCCCGTAGGCGCTGCTGGCCAGCATTCCGCTGGAGCCAACCATAGCTAAAGCGGCACCTTGCTGAGCTTGAGCATTTCCGCTGCGTATAGCACCAAGCCACTCGCCATAGTGGGTTTGAGTAGCAACAGCTGCTGCAAAAAAACCTGCCGCATATCCCACAAACCCTAGGCGTAAGTGCAGTTTTCCCATTTGTACATGAGCAACTTCCACAGCGTGGTTCTGCAGCCCCTGTGCCAACTGAGCACTTCTGGCCTGAAGAGCTGTATCGGCAATGGCCTGAGCTGCCGCTACGCCCGCAGATATTGTGGTGAAAATAGAACCAGCCAGCGGCATTAGCTCACGCTTATCCGGCGAAGTCGCGATAACCCCCCGCCATACCTGCACCATATTGACAAACTGCGCCACAAACACAGCCAGACCAATTCCATCCCCCACCTTATTGAACGCGGCTGCACTGCTATAGCCATTGCGCAGGTTACGGATACCACTGGCAACTTCCTGCAACTGTGCAGACGGCAGGATCAAGGTGATTCCGGCGCGGCCTGGTGTCGCACCGGCGAGACGGATGCTGTTGTCCGGAAGCTCGGCGATCGGGCTGAGGGCGGCGGCCAGGCGCGGCTCCAGGGCGTTGAGCTGGAGGCGGACACGCTGGATGTCGGCGAGCAGGGCGCGGGCGTCCGTCGACTTGTGTCCGGCCTGGCTCTTCACCTGCTTGCGCTGGCGGACCAGCCGGCGCAGTTCCGCGCGCTGTTCGAGCACTTCCTTCAGGTCGGCCTGGAGGAAGGCCTTTTCCGCTTCGCTGGCAATGGTGAAGGTCACCCCTTCGCGGACCGCGGCGTCGAGCAGTCGACCAGGAAGGGCCTTGGGCAGCTTGCGAAACAGCGCGTCGAGATCCGGCGCCTGCTGCTGGCCTACGCTCTTGAAGAAGCCCTCCATGGTCCGGCTGATGCCCAGGGTCAACGCCGGGTTGAGCGTGGCCTGGGCGCTGTCGGCAAGCGCTCGGGTGGCCTCCGGCAAGCCGTCGAGAGCGGGCAGCTTGCCCAGCTCCAGCGAGTCGCGCTGCTGCGCCCACTCTTTCAGCTTGGAGAGCCAGAGATGGCCGGGCGGCCCGAGCTGCGCGTATTGCGCGATCAGTTCAGCCTGGGTGTTCAACGGCAGAGTCTGGAACAATGGGCGATCGTATTGCGGATTTTCCTCCAGGAAGGCGAGCACGGCCTCGCTGGCCTCGTCGCTGCGGCAGATATCCTTCAGGCAGGCGTACTGGGTGGCGAAGGCCAGTCCCAATTGCTCGGCCTGCTGGAAATCGTAGTACCAGGCGGCGCGATGGAATCGCTGCTCGGTAAGCATCTGCGTGCGGTCTGCGCTGATCTGCTCGAGCAGGGCGTTCCAGCGCGCCAGGTTGGGCCTGTTGGCGGCGAGGAAGGCATCCATGGCGGGACGGTCGATCAGGTCGTCGATGCCACGCTGGCCGAATTTGGCGCCATGCAGCGCGTCATCGACCTTTTCGCCGTGGCTCTTCTTCAGGCGGATCAGGGCGTCCAGGTTGCGTTCGACGAAGGCCGGATCGGCAGCCGCCATTTTCCGCTTGGTGAAGTGTCGCTCCACAGGTCTGTGCAACGGCTCCGGCATGGCTGGGTCCATCGGCTTCGGCAACGGCTCGCCGTTGAGGTAGTCCAGCAAGGCCTGGCGCGATCGCTCCCGCTCGGGAGGTGGCAGCCGGTCGAGATCGTCGAACAGCGGCTGGTCACCCTCGTCGGCCAGCTTGGGCAGTTCCGCGGCGCGGATCTGGGTCAACGACTCGATGTAGCAGGCGATCACGTAGTCGCGCTCGTTGGCCCCGGCCTGGGCGCCGCCCTGCAGCCACTCCTCGAGCCAGCCGACCACTTCGTCCTGGTAGGCGGCTAGGTCGCGCATCACACCGATGTCGTCGCGCAGCGCCAGGAACAGGGCATCATGCTCGTACTGCGGGAGTACCTGCGCAGTCAACTCGCCGAGCTGGGTATCGCGGAACAGCGGCGGATCCTCCCAGACGTAGTCGCGTCGTTCGTCCGGATGGGCGGCGGGTGGACTGGCCGGGCGCTGCTGGTGGGGCGGGAAGCGCTGCTGGCCCTGCTCGTCGCGATGCACCTTGTTCTGCACCACTTCGGCCAGCCAGGTTTCCGCCTGCCGTCGGGTCAGCAGATGCGGCCCCCCCTGCTGCGGGTCGGCGCGGCGCAGATCGACGGCCTGCATGAAGTGCTCGCGGTCCTTCGGACTGGCGAGCACCTGCATGCACTTGCGCGCGGTCCATTGCAGCTCCGAATAGGCCACGTACAGGATGCTGGTACGGGGAAAGACCAGTTGGGGCTCGCCGACCGCGCGGCTGCGTATGTCGGCGCGAACCTCGGCGTCCTGCCACAGCAGCTTGTCGATAGCGCCCTTGTCGATGCCGTATTCGTGCAGCTTTCCGGTTCCGCCGTCGATCACGTAGAGATAGCCATTGCGCACCAGCCGCAGACCCAGCGGCCGGCTTTTCAGGGCGAAAGGCATCGCCAGCTCGGCGCTCGGATCGACTCCTTCGGTCAAACCGTAGCGCAGCGGCAACAGCTGCACCTTGGCGTTCATCAACGGACAGGTGCCGCTCGGCGAACGACTATCGCTGGACGAGGCTTCGTTTGCCGCCAGGTTGGCGCTGTCTCGCCGGGGTGTGGCCTGCGCAGTCATGAATGCATCCTTTCTGTCTCGGCGGCGCGACGCTCCGCCAGCTCGGCCGCAGCGGCCACCCGCTGCGCCGGGGATTGGCTGGAGGGACCATCGAGCAGCACGGCGATGTCCGCATGCGCGTCCAGCGCATCCTCGCCCAGGTAGCCGAAGATATTGGCGTAGAGCAGGATGTCCCGCGCCGAGCACATCCCACGACGGTAGGCCTGCTCGGCCAGCATACGCAGGTGCTGGAAGCGCTCTCGGCCGCACAGGGCCGGGCGATAGCCGGGGAAATACAGATTCATGTGGCGATCCATGTCCATGAGGGTCTGGCGGAAGCTGACTTCGCCAAGTGCATCGAATTCGGCCTCGCTCAGACGGTAGGGCTGCGTGCGGTCGCGAGCGATCGCCGAACCGCTTCGCCGGTGTTGCCACCAGCGGATTTCCAGGGCATCTGGAGCACATGCCTGCTCGATCGGACCGAACAGTTCCATGCGTTCATGTTCCAGCAGGCTATGCATCACTGCCGGGTCGGCCAGGCGCAGCAGCACCGGCTCGCCATGGGGAGGTTGGACGCACAGAAGGCCCCGCAGGTGCTGCGACAGGGTCGGCAAGCTGACCTGGGCGAAGAGCAGGTAGCCCCATTCCTGTGCGGCGTTGTCGAGGAACGCCTGCAGGATAGGGTCCTGGCGGCCGTCGAGGGCGACCAGGCAGGGCGACAGGTCCAGCAGTTCCTGCCAGCGGCTGTCGTGGTACAGCGGCTCGAAGGTCGGAGTATCGCTCCATTGGTAGAGCTTGTGCGGCAGTTCCATGACGCTGACGCCATCGAGCAGCAGGTAGGCATTCAGCGTCCAGGGCAGGTCGGCGGGCAAGGCGGGCAGCATCGGTTCAGTGCGCATCGGTTTTCGCCCTGGCCGCTTCGCAGATGGCGCAGATCGGTTTCTTCTGCAGCAATGCCTGGCGCTGCGCGCGGATCAGCAGGGCGCCGGCCTTGTCGCTATCGGCCTGCCGCAGCGCCCCCGGCAACAGCGGCGCCGCGCCGCTGCCGTTGCCCGGGCTGCCGCCGGAGTTGACCCGGACGTTGGCCCCGGAGAGGGTCACGCCGCTGGCGTCGAGCTTGAGGAAGCTGCCGCCGCCCTTGAGGGTCAGTTCGGCGCCGGCCTCCAGCACCACCTTCAGGCCGCTGCTCAGGTGGATCTCCTGGCCGGCCTCGACGAACTGGCCGCTGGCGATCTTCAGGTGCTGGTCGTTGGCTACGGTGAGGTGGTCGCTGGCGCGGACCTCCACCTTGCGCTCGGCGTGGGTGGTGCGGTGTTCCTCGGCCTTGAACTCGCTGTAGCTGTTCGCCTCCACGGTGTCGTGGCGTTGGTGACCGACGCGGATCTTCTGGTCGTGCTCGATGTTTTCGTCCCAGTCGCGCTGGGCATGGACGAAGATCTGCTCCTGGCCCTTGCGGTCCTCGATGCGCAGCTCGTTGTAGCCACCGCCGCCAGGACTGCTGAGGCTCTTGAAGACGCTGCGGGTCTTGTGCGCCGGCAGTTCGTAGGGCACCGGATGTTCCCTGTGGAACAGGCAGCCGGTGACCAGCGGCTGGTCGGGGTCGCCTTCGAGGAAGGTCACCAGCACCTCCATGCCGACCCGCGGGATGGCGATGGCGCCGTAGTTCCTTCCCGCCCAGCCGGAGGCAACGCGTAACCAGCAACTGCTGCTGTCGTCGGCCTGGCCCTCGCGATCCCAGTGGAATTGCACCTTCACCCGACCGTAGCGGTCGCAGTGGATTTCCTCGCCCTTCGGACCGGTCACCACCGCGCTCTGCGTGCCGAGGATGCGCGGCTTCGGCGGTGTCAGCGGAGGACGGAAGAACGCCTCCCAGGGCGTGGCCTGGAAGCGGTTGCGGTAACCCTGCCGGAAGTCGTCCGGGCTCGCCGAGGTGTCGGAGACGATGCTTTCTTCCAGCACCTGCGGCTGCCGCCCCTCGTGAATCACCTCGGTGAGCAGCCAGAGGTCGTTCCAGCCCGCCTGGGGATGGGCGGCCAGCGGCAGGAAGTGGCCGCTGAGCAGCAACGGTTGGTCGCTGCGGCCCTCGGCCAGGCGGTAGTCGCTGCGCTGCCGTTCGAGGGCACGCCTGGCCAGGTGCTTGCCGCGCTCGCGGTCGACGAAGCGACCGGGATAGTCGTAGTCCTCGAGGTCCGGCCGGGCTTCGCCGCGGGCGGCGCTTTCCAGCGTCAGGCGCGGTTTCTCGAAGTCGTAGTCGCGGCGGGTGACGCGGCTGGTGCGGGTTTCCAGGCGTACGCCGAAGCGCTTGACCGCCGGCCGGTCGGCGACCAGGCCGGAGTCCTGCTGGTAGGCCACCGGCGCGAGCCGCGGGAACACCGTCTGGTCGTCGCCGAACACCAGCAGGTGCGCCGTGGCGCTGTGCTGGAAATGAAAGTGGATGCCCTCCTCGCAGCACAGGCGCTGGACGAACTGCAGGTCGCTCTCGTCGTACTGCACGCAGTATTCGCGCTCGGGGTAGCGGGTGCCGAGCTGGAAGCGGTAGGCGTCGGCGAGGATGCCGTGTTCCTCCAGCACCCGGCCGACGATCTGCGGCACCGTGAGGTGCTGGAAGATGCGCTGGTTGGTGCGTTGGGCGAGGTAGGCCAGTTGCGGGACGAGGGTGATGCGGTAGCGGGTCAGGCGCTTGCCCGAGTCGCCCTGTCCGGCGCTGCGCACCAGGCCGTGGATACCGTTGCCGGCGGGCCCGAGGGTAAGGAAGGCGGGTTTGTGCAGCAGGCTTTCGAGGTCCGGCACGGGGCGTTCGCCGACCAGCTCCAGGTCGAAGGCGAACGGCTGGCTGATGGCTTCGCGGCCGCTGAAGGAGAGCACCTGCAGGTCGAGGGCGAGGCCGTCGATGGCGAGGCTGAAATGGGTCTGGTTGGCTGCTGCGAACATCCGTTGTCCCTCACTGGCGCAGGCGACCGATTCGATTGTCCTGCCTGGCGCGGGCGAGACAAGGGCGCGCAGGCTCGATCGGAAGCTGCCTACAACAAACAAAGCGGCATCGACCCGGCGCGGGCTTTCCTGGCCACGGCGCTATGGGTCATCGAGGGCACGACGGCCAGCGAGGCTGGCCGCGTGCGGCGGCCGCGGCTCAGCCGGCGACCGGGGAGCGCCAGTCGTCGGAGCCGGAGGTGCCGGAGACTTCGTGGGTCCAGGTGATCTTGCGGTAGGTGAAGTGCACGTCTTCCAGGTGGGTGAAGTGGGCGTTGCCCGGGTCCTGGCAGTTGTGCATGTAGTCCTTGATGTCGACGATGATCGCGTCTTCCAGGACGGTGGTGTAGTAGTGCTCCTGGGTGCCGGCGGCGGAGGTGCGGTACCACTGGATCTCGACCTTGGTCAGGCGCTCGCCGGAGGTCAGGGCGGCCAGCAGCAGCGGCGAGGCCTTGTCGAAGACCTTGGTGATGACCACCGGCTTGTGCACGCGCTGGCCGGTCGGCTGGCCGGACTGCGGGTCGCGCGGGATGATCACTTCGTGGTTGAAGCCCTGGACCATCACCTGGTCCTCGTGGCCTTCCTGGTAGGTGTTGCCGACCGAATCCTCGGTGAAGGCGCCGGCGGTGATCAGGCCCTGCTTGGTGCCGGTGATGGACATATAGGCGGGTGTTGCCATGGATGCATTCCTTGTCAGTGGTAGCCGGGACGACATGTCCTGGTGCGGCAGCTACCCAACAAGCTTCGTGCCAATAAAATATTTACCTTTTAAATCAATTTGTTGAAGACTTTCCCGGCCCGCACGAACGTTTTTCCCCGGGTTTATCCCGAAAAAGTGAGCAAGTTGTTGCACAGTGCTATGCAAGAACTTGCTCACTTCATCGAAGACCCCGCCAGACCTTGGCCCCGGCGTTGTATCCACAGCTTTTCCCGAAGTTATCCAGCAAAAAGTTGCACACCTGCCGAGTGCCTCAGAGCCAGTTCTTGAACTTGAACCAGAGGTACGGAAGGATCGCCGATACCACCATCATCCCCAGCGCCATCGGATAGCCGATGGACCAGTCCAGCTCGGGCATGTCCTTGAAGTTCATGCCGTAGACCGTGCCCACCAGGGTCGGCGGCAGGAACAGTACGGCAGCGATGGAGAACACCTTGATGATGCTGTTCTGCTCGATGTTGATCAGGCCAAGGGTCGCGTCGAGGAGGAAGTTGATCTCGGTGGACATCTTCGCCAGGTACTCGTCCAGCGAGCGCACGTCGCGCTCCACGGTCTTCGCCAGCACCTTGGCCGGCTCGGAAAGCCAGCCGTTGCAACCCTGGCGGAAATAGCTGTTCATCCGATTGATGCTGAGCAGGCTGTCGTTGAGCTTGGACAGCAGCGAGCTGCTGCGCCCGAGGTGCTTGATGATCTGCTGCAGGTCGGTCTTCGGCTTGCGGGTCTGGGCGGTGGACTCGGCGAAGATCTCCCGCGACATGCTGCTCAGTTGCCCCTGTACGGCCTCCAACACGTCGGCGATGCGGTCCACCAGGCTGTCCATCATCAGGGCGAACAACTGGGTGCTGCTGCGGTTGGCGTCGAGCTGGCGGATGCAACGGTTCTCGAACTCGCGGAACGAACGCAGGTCGGCGTAGCGCACGGTAATCAGCCATTTCTCGCTGAGTACGAAGGTCACTTCCTCTGTGCTCGGCCGGTGCTCGGTGATCCCGCCGACCACCGAAGTGGTCATGTAGAGGACGTTGCCGTCCTCGTAGAAGCGCGACGAATCCTCGATCTCGGCCATCTCCTCGCGGGTCGGGATGTTCACCTGCAGGTGGGATTCGAGCAGGCGCTCCTCTTCGGGGGTCGGGTGATGCAGGTCGATCCACAGGGTGCCCGGCGGCAACCCCCGCTGGGCATCGTCGTGCTGGCGTCGCTCCAGGCGGTCGCCGGAAAGGATGTAATAGGTGATCATGTCGGGTATCGCTACCTTCGCGGCCATCCGTTGGCCAAGCAGGGTGGACAACTTCCCGCCGCCGCACAAGCGGTACTTTGCGCCAGAACGAGGAACGCCCGATGAGCGAACAGGACGACAACCAGGAAGACGGCTTCGCCGAGGAAAAACTGATCCAGGCCATCGAGAACCAGATCGAAAGCGAGAATCCGCCGGCGGCGCGCGCCGTGTTCAACAAGCTGACCCTGGTCGGCTACGAGCGCGACGAGGCACTGGGCATGATGGCCTACGTGCTGGCCCACGAGATCAACGCCATGCTCGCCGCCGACCGCGCTTTCGACAGCGCCGGCTACGAGCATGCGCTGCGTGCCCTGCCGACGTTGCCGGACGACGAATGAGCGGAGCCGGGCCGACTGGTGCCGGCGAATGCCCCTCGTATCCATACGGTTTTGTTTCGCCAAACGCCTGCCGCTCTGGTAGAAAGGTGGCGCCCACTCTCCGTGCCACCTGCTTTCGCGGAGCGATACCGGATGCGATCCTGGTTCCACTTCCTGCCCATCTGCCTGCTGCTGGCCCTTTCCGGCCCGGCAGCGGCCGTCCCGACAGAACCCCTGGTGCTCGGCGCCGAAGACGACTGGTATCCCTATACCGCCTACAAGGACGGCCGCATCCAGGGCATGAGCGCGGACATCGTGCGGGCCGCCTTCAGGGCTGCGGACACGCCGGTCCAGCTCAATCCCTACCCCTACTCCCGCTGCATGAAGCTGGCCCTGAAAGGCTTGATCGCCGGCTGCTTCAACACCTCGCCGAACCCACACATCCTCGCCGACTACCGTCTGCCCCGGCATCCGTTGTTCCGCGCGGAGATCCAGCTCTGGGCGCGACGCGACGAAGCGCGGCCGGTGAATGCGGAGCAGGCGCTGAGCGGACGGAAAGTCGCGGTGACCCTCGGCTATGAATACGGCGACGGCTTCGATCGCCGCCACGACCTGGTGCGCATCCCGGTGCGCAAGGACTACTACGGTTTCCTCATGCTCCAGCGCGGCCGCGTCGACTACGCCCTGGCCTACCGCAATACGGCTCGCCAGTTGTTCAGCGAACATCCCGAACTGGAAGGCCAGTTCCAGCCGGTGGCCACGGTCCACCGCCCGGAGCTGTACCTGTCGTTCTCGCGCCGCCACCCGCAGGCCGAGCATCTGCTCGAACGCTTCGACCTCGGTATGCAGCGCATCCTCGCCAGCGGCGAGTACCAGAAGATCCTCGACGGCTGGAGCCAGGCCGCCGACGCTACGCCCTAGTCCAACTACACTCACCGGTGCTCAACACCGCAAGGAGCCGACATGGCCTTCACTCCCGAGCTGATCGACGAACTGGAACTGCTGGCGCTCTTCAACCTGAACAACACCCAGGAAGGACTCAAGGTCCATCACACCGCCGACGGCAAGGCCATCGCCGCCGCCCGACGCCTGCACGACAAGGGGCTGATCGACCAGCCCGACGGCGGCTACCTGACCAGTCTCGGGCTGGATGCCGCGGAGCAGGCACAGGGCCTGCTGACCATCCTCAAGGGTTGACGGAAGCGGCCATCGCGACCTGCTCCCGACAGGCCGCGACGGTTGCCCCGGTTCGCGGTGCGGCGCTCAAGCCGCCGCGCTTCCGGGCGATACAATGGCATGACCGGAGCCAGGCACGGCGCCTGGCCTTGCCTGTGCCCGGACGCCCATGAACCGACACCCCGCACTCAGCCTCGATCTCGACGATGGCATCGACCGCAAGGTCCTCGGCCAGTTGCGCCAACGCTTCCTGGCGGTCAACGCCGGTCGCCTGCAACGCGCCCGACAGGCGTTGTCCAGCCGCCAGGAGCGGGTCCTGCGCCTGCTACCGCTGCTGTTCCACATCAACCATCCGCTGCTGCCGGGCTACCTGTCGGCCAGCACGCCGGCGGGCCTGAGCGGTTTCGAGGCGGACGACGAAGTACTCGCCGAAGCCCAGCGCCTGGCCCGTTCGTTTGTCTACAAGCCACGCAGGCAGGAACCCGCACAACAGCCGATCCACGGCCTGTTCCTGATGGGCAGCCTGGGGAGCCTGGCCCAGGAGGAACAGAGCGATCTCGACCTCTGGGTCTGCCATGCCCCAGAACTGGAGCCCGGCGCGCGCCAGGAGCTGCGCCGCAAGTGCGCGTTGATCGAGGACTGGGCGCGCAGCCAGGGCAGCGAGGTGCACTGTTTCCTGATCGACGTCGCCCGCTTCGGCCAGGACGAACGCGAAGACCGGAAGGAGCCCGGCGGCGACGGCAATACCCAGCACTTCCTGCTGCTCGACGAGTTCTACCGCAGCGCGATCTGGCTCGGCGGACGCACCCCTCTGTGGTGGCTGGTGCCGCCGGCCCATGAACGGCGCTACGACGAATACTGTCGGACCCTGCTCGGCAAACGCTTCATCCGCGCCGAAGAGGTGCTCGACCTCGGCCACCTGGCCCTCATCCCCGCCCGGGAGTTCATCGGCGCCGGCCTTTGGCAGTTGTCCAAGGCCATCGATTCGCCCTACAAGTCGCTGCTCAAGCTGCTGCTCACCGAGGCCTACGCCAGCGAGCACCCGCGGGTCCGCTGCGTCGCCCTGCGCTTCAAGGAGCAGGTATTCGCCGGCCAGCTCGATCTCGACGAACTGGACCCCTACGTCCTGGTCTATCGCCATCTCGAACGCTACCTGCGGGAACAGCAGGCGCCGGAACGCCTGGAACTCGTGCGGCGCTGCCTGTACCTCAAGGTCGGGCGCAAGCTCGGCGGTCGCCAGCGCCAGGCGCAGAAGGGCTGGCAGCACCTGTCGATGGAGCGGCTCGTCGCGGAATGGCAATGGGAGCCTCGCCGCTTGGCCCTGCTCGACAGCCGCAGCCAGTGGAAGATGCGCCAGGTGATGGAAGAGCGTCGCACGGTGGTCAACGAACTGACCTACAGCTACCGCCTGCTGTTCCAGATCGCCCGCCAGCAAGGCGCTGACAGCGGCATCGACAGCCGCGACCTGGGCCTGCTCGGCCGCCGCCTGTATGCCGCCTTCGAGCGCAAGGCAGGCAAGGTGGAGAACATCAACCCGGGGATCGCCCCGGATCTCGGCGAAGACGTCCTGACCCTGGTCCAGCTGCCCGCCGACGACGACCGCGAGCAGGCGCAGTGGGCGATCTTCCCCGGTGCCCTGGGCGCTCACCAGTGGCCTGACTACGCGCCGCTGAAACGCAGCCTCAGGCTGGTCGAGCTGCTCGCCTGGTGCCATCGCAACGGCGTCATCGACAGCGCCACCCGGCTGTCCCTGCATCCCGGCCAGAGCGACCTCGGCGATGCCGAACTGGACAATCTCCTGGGCAGCCTGCGGCAGTTCCTGCCGGTCCCCCTGGCGACCGTGGACGACGCCGACCTGCTGCAACCGCGTCGGCTCAAGAGCGTCCTGCTGCTGGTCAACGTCGGTGTCGACCCGCTGCGCCACCACAGCCAGATGAACCTGCACATGGCTACCGGGCGTACCGACGTGCTCGGTTATGCCGGGGTGCGCGACAACCTGGTGCTGACCCTCGACCAGCTCAGCCTCAACAGCTGGAACGAACTGACGGTGCGCCATTACGCAGGCCCCCAGGCGCTGCCCGAGTGCCTTGCCGAGTTCCTCGACGCCGTCCGCGAAAAGCCCGGAAGCCTGCCGCAGCCGCCCGAACTGATGGTGCGCTGCTTCTGTCGCAACCGGGCCGCCGCCATCGCCGTGCGGGTCGAAGAGCTGTTCCGCGAAACCTACGGGCAACTGCTTGGCGGCCAGCCGAGCCGCTACCTGCTGCAGATCCGCCAGCAGTACCACCTGCTGGAAATGTCGCCGGAAGCGGTCAGCCACGAGAGCCTGCCCGACCTGCCGAGCCTGCTCCAGCACCTGGGCCGCGAGCGCGATGGCTACAGCGCCCTGAAGCTGGATCGCCACGCCCTGGAAGGCGAGGACCTCGGGCTGATCCTGTCCATGGGGCGGCCGGACTGCATCCAGGTGTTCTACCGGCGCGACTTCGACAGCGCCGAGATCAGCCTGCTCGACGAACGCAACGCGCTCTGGCGCCAGCGCCAGGCGTTGCGTGACGAACGCAGCCTGCTCGCACCGCTGCAGCGCTTCCTGCAATCGCTGCTGTACCGGCGCAACGCCCTGTCGCTGGCGGAACAGGTGCCGGCCTCGCTGGATATCCGCTACTACGAGTTGCTCTCCAACGACGGCAGATTGCACGTCGAGCCTCGCGAAGCGCCGGAGGCCCTGGCCGGACCCGCGTTGTACGAGCTACAGGCGCTACTCGAACGCGGCGAACGCAAGCGCGTGCAGGTCACCCTGTACTGCGACCACCAGGAGTTTTCCGAACTGGAGTACGGCGCCGGCCTGTTCAAGGCGGTCGCCCGGCATATCCTGGCGCATCGCGCGGAAAGCGAACCCTACCCCTGCTACCTGACCGACCTCGACCTGTCGCGGCTGTTCGCCGACGAACAGCCGCAAACGCTGCACTATCTGCGTTATAAAAGCGTCCTGGAAACGGCGCTGAACCAGGCGCTGCTGGAACAATGACCCAGCGCCGCACCGCGCGGGGCTCGACAAGGACGTACGGATGGCACTTCTCGGTATTACCCTGCTCGCTGGCGCCGCATTCGTGGGCGGCTATCTCTACCGCCGCGGCCTGGATCGCCGGCGCTACCGCTTCATCCAGCAATTCCGCCTGCCGCCGCGGGTCGCCCAGGCGGTCCGCGAGCGCTATCCGCAGCTCAGCGAGGAACAGGTCCAACGGGTGCTCGGCGGCCTGCGCGAATACCTGCTGCTATGCCGCGCCGCCGGCAAGCGGATGGTCGCGATGCCGTCCCAGGTGGTGGATGTCGCCTGGCACGAGTTGATCCTGCACACCCGGCTCTACCAGCACGTCTGCCGCAAGGGACTCGGGCGCTTCCTCCACCATACGCCGGCGCAGGCGATGCGCAGCCCCCGACAGGCCCAGGAAGGCATTCGGCGCGCCTGGAAGCTGGCTTGTCGCCGCGAAGGCATCGACCCCCAGAACCCCACGCGCCTACCGCTGCTGTTCGCTCTCGACACGGAACTGGCGATCGCCGACGGCTTCCGCTACACCCTGAACTGCGCGCAGCGGCAAGACGGCGGCGCAGCGGTGTATTGCGCCAGCCATATCGGTTGCAGCAGTGGCTGCGCCAGCGATAGCGGTAGTACCTTCGGTTCGGACGGACAGGATTCGCGCCACGGCTGCGGCGGCGATAGCGGTGGGGACGGCGGCAGCGGTTGCGGGGGCGGTGGGGGCGACTGAGGGTCGCGAAGCCCGTCGCCGGGAGGCGACGGGCGAAAACCGATCAGCGCGCGTAGTCGCCGGCGGCTTCCGGCTGGTATTCGATTTCCAGCAGGGTCAGCTTCAGCGTCTTGCCGCTCGGCGCCGGCCAGTCGATGGTCTGGCCGATGGTCAGGCCCAGCAGCGCGGTGCCCACCGGCGCGAGGATCGAGACCTTGCCTTCGCCGGCGACGTCTTCGGGATAGACCAGGGTCAGGGTGTACTCCTTGCCGCTGCTTTCCTCGCGGCAACGCACGGTGGAGTTCATGGTCACGACGCCCGGCGGAATCTCGTCATGCCCCACCACCTGGGCGCGCGACAGTTCGGCCTCCAGCGCCTCGGCGGCGGGTCCGAATTCGTCCAGGCCATCCAGCAGGCGCTCCAGGCGCTGCAGGTCCAGACGAGTGATGGTGATCGGCGGCGTGCTCATGATCGCAGGCGTGCTCCTTGGTCCGGTTCGGTTGATCGATGAAAAGCAGGAATCGCAAAAAAGCAAAAACCCCGCCCGAAGGCGGGGTTTTCCCGGACACTAACACAGTCGCAGGAATTAGCAACATCCCCCCTATCAGGAGAGACGGCCCGCCAGCGACTGGCGTCGAGCGGCCTGTGACCTGATCTGCAAGCGGCGGGAATCGTCGGCCTTGCCCCACTCGCGGATTTCCGCCAGGGAACGTCCGCAGCCGACGCAAACGTCCGCATCGTCGAGGCAGCACAGGCGCCGGCAAGGCGAGGCCACCACCGGCGGCGAAGCCTCAGAGGCCGGGGAACTCGACATCCTCGCCCCCCTGCTCCAGGGTCGCCCGGTTGAGCAGCGCGCCCAGCGGTTCCTGGCTGCCATCGTGGCGCCAGAGACCGCTGGCCTCGTCGTAATCGAAGTGGAAGCCGCCCGACTTCGCCGCCACCCACAACTGGCGCAACGGCGCCTGGCGGCTGAGGATCAGCTGCGAGCCGTTCTCGAAGCGTACGGTGAGCACGCCGCCGGCGTTCTCCAGGTCGAGGTCCAGGTCGCTGTCATCGAAGGCGTCTTCCACCTGCTGCTGGAGCGCATCGACCAGGTCGTGGAAACGCGCTTCATTCATCGTACTCATGCATTGCCTCGGCATTCGCTAACGGGAAAAAAGGCGGGCGACTACCTTCGTCTTGCCCTATTCCGACAATTCTACGCTGGTATTGCCGTAGTCCGCGCTGTTTTGCCGCGACGCTCGCGGAAAACGCCGGCGCCCCCTCTGCCTCAGGCCATTCCCCTGCAAGCCCCGGCACACCTGATCCGGCTCGCATAGGCAAGGCGCCGGGGGGTCGGTATACTCCGGAACAATTCACGTTTTCTACAAGGATTCCGTCATGAAGCGGCTGTTCCTGTCCTTCGTCGCGCTCGCCCTCCTCGCCGGCTCCATCGCCGCCTGCGGCCAGAAAGGCCCGCTGTACCTGCCGGACGACGAAAAAGCCAAGAAAGAACACAGCAAAGACCGCTACGGTTTCTGAGAGAGCGCCCATGGACACATTCAGTTACCGCGACGGTGAGCTGTTCGCGGAAGGGGTGGCGCTTTCCCGCATCGCCGAGCGTTTCGGCACGCCCACCTACGTCTACTCCCGCGCGCACATCGAGGCCCAGTACCGCGCCTATGCCGACGCCCTCGCCGGCATGCCGCACCTGGTCTGCTTCGCGGTCAAGGCCAACTCCAACCTCGGGGTGCTGAATGTGCTGGCGCGCCTCGGCGCCGGTTTCGACATCGTTTCCCGCGGTGAGTTGGAGCGTGTCCTGGCCGCCGGCGGCGATCCGGCCAAGGTGGTGTTCTCCGGCGTCGGCAAGACCCGCGACGACATGCGCCGCGCCCTGGAAGTCGGCGTGCACTGCTTCAACGTCGAGTCCGGCGAAGAGTTGGAGCGCCTGCAACGGGTGGCCGCGGAACTCGGCGTGAAAGCGCCGGTGTCGCTGCGGGTCAACCCGGACGTGGACGCCCAGACCCACCCCTATATCTCCACCGGCCTGAAAGAGAACAAGTTCGGCATCGCCATCGACGAAGCCGAGGCGGTCTACGCCCGCGCCGCCGAGCTTGACCACCTGGAGGTGATCGGCGTCGACTGCCACATCGGCTCGCAGTTGACCCAGCTGGAGCCCTTCCTCGACGCCCTCGAGCGCCTGCTCGGGCTGGTCGACCGCCTGGCCGGCAAAGGCATCGGCATTCGCCACCTGGACCTCGGCGGCGGCCTCGGGGTGCGCTACCGCGACGAACAGCCGCCGCTGGCCGGCGACTACATCCGCGCCATCCGCGAGCGCCTGCATGGCCGCGACCTGACCCTGGTGTTCGAGCCGGGCCGGTCCATCGTCGCCAACGCCGGCGTGCTGCTGACCCGCGTCGAGTACCTCAAGCACACCGAGCACAAGGATTTCGCCATCGTCGACGCGGCGATGAACGACCTGATCCGCCCGGCTCTCTACCAGGCCTGGATGGACGTGCAGGCGGTACGCCCGCGCGATGCCGTGCCGCGCCGCTACGACCTGGTCGGGCCGATCTGCGAGACCGGCGACTTCCTCGCCAAGGATCGCGACCTGGCGCTCGCCGAAGGCGACCTCCTGGCGGTGCGCTCGGCCGGCGCCTACGGCTTCGTCATGAGCTCGAACTACAACACCCGCGGCCGCTCCGCCGAGGTGCTGGTGGATGGCGAGCAGACCCACGAGGTCCGTCGCCGCGAGACCGTCCAAGAGCTCTACGCCGGCGAAAGCCTGCTGCCGCAGTGAGGCCCAGACCATGCTTTTGCGCTTCACCAAGATGCATGGCCTGGGCAACGACTTCATGGTCCTCGACCTGGTCAGCCAGCACGCCCATGTGCAGCCCAAGCACGTCAAGCTCTGGGGCGACCGCAACACCGGAGTCGGCTTCGACCAGTTGCTGATCGTCGAAGCCCCGAGCAGCCCCGACGTCGACTTCCGCTACCGGATCTTCAACGCCGACGGCTCCGAGGTCGAGCAGTGCGGCAACGGCGCCCGCTGCTTCGCCCGCTTCGTTCAGGACAAGCGCCTGACGGTGAAGAAGAGCATCCGCGTAGAAACCAAGGGCGGCATCATCGAGCTGAATATCCGCCCGGACGGCCAGGTCACGGTGGACATGGGTCCGCCGCGCCTGGCCCCGGCCGAGATACCGTTCCAGGCCGAGCGCGAAGCCTTGTCCTATGAGATAGAGGTGAATGGCCAGCGCATCGAACTGGCCGTGGTATCCATGGGCAATCCCCATGGCGTGCTGCGCGTCGAGAACGTCGACAGCGCGCCGGTACACAGCCTCGGTCCGCAACTGGAAGTCCATCCGCGCTTCCCGAAGAAGGCCAACATCGGCTTCCTCCAGGTGCTCGATCCGCACCATGCGCGCCTGCGCGTCTGGGAGCGCGGCGTCGGCGAGACCCAGGCCTGCGGCACCGGCGCCTGCGCCGCGGCGGTTGCCGGGATTCGCCAGGGCTGGCTGCAATCGCCGGTGCAGATCGACCTCCCCGGCGGCCGCCTGCACATCGAGTGGGCAGGTTCCGGCCAGCCCGTTATGATGACCGGGCCTGCCGTCCGCGTGTATGAAGGCCAGGTCCGCCTGTAAGGGCCGTCGCCCGCGAGAACCGAGACGCTTATGACCGAGAAAAGCCAGGAACCGACAGCAGCGCTGGACGCCGAGCAGGTGGCCGCCTATCTGAGCCAGCACCCGGAGTTCTTCGTCGAGCACGACGAGCTGATCCCCGAGCTGCGCATCCCGCACCAGCCCGGCGACGCCGTGTCGCTGGTGGAGCGCCAGGTACGCCTGCTGCGCGAGCGCAACATCGAGATGCGCCACCGGCTCTCGCAACTGATGGACGTGGCCCGCGAGAACGACCGCCTGTTCGACAAGACCCGCCGCCTGGTCCTCGACCTGCTCGACGCCACCAGCCTGGAAGACGTGGTCAGTACCGTCGAGGACAGCCTGCGCCACGAGTTCCAGGTGCCCTACGTGAGCCTGATCCTGTTCAGCGACAGTAGCGTCTCGGTGGGCCGCTCGGTGAGCAGCGCGGAGGCGCACCAGGCCATCGGCGGCCTGCTCTCCGGCGGCAAGACCGTCTGCGGCGTGCTGCGTCCACACGAACTGGCGTTCCTCTTCGGCGAGAGCGACCGCGACGAGATCGGCTCCGCAGCGGTGGTCTCCCTGAGTTTCCAGGGCCTGCACGGCGTGCTCGCCATCGGCAGTCCCGATCCGCAGCATTACAAGAGTTCCCTCGGCACCCTGTTCCTCGGCTACGTCGCCGAGGTCCTGGCCCGCGTGCTGCCGCGCTTCTCCTCGCCGCTGCGCTCGGTCCGCTGAGCGCGGCGGGCGGTCCGAGATGCGCGCCGACCTGGATGCCTTCCTCGAACATCTGCGCAGCGAGCGCCAGGTCTCCGCGCACACCCTCGACGGCTACCGGCGCGACCTGCTGAAGATCCTCGCCCTCGCCGAAAAGGCCGGGCTCTCCGACTGGAACGCCCTCGACACCCGCAGCCTGCGCACCTTCGTCGCCCGCCTGCACCAGCAGGGCCAATCCAGCCGCAGCCTGGCACGGCTGCTCTCGGCGACGCGCGGCCTCTACCAGTACCTGCTACGCGAAGGGCGCTGCCGGCACGACCCTGCCAACGGCCTGAGCGCGCCGAAGAGTCCGCGCAAGCTGCCCAGGACCCTCGACGCCGACCGCGCCCTGCAATTGCTCGACGGTGCCGTGGAGGATGACTTCATCGCCCGCCGCGACCAGGCCCTGCTGGAGCTGTTCTATTCCTCCGGGCTGCGCCTCTCGGAACTGGTCGGCCTTGATCTCGAATGGCTGGACCTCAAGGAAGGCCTGGTGCGAGTGCGCGGCAAGGGCAACAAGGTCCGCGAGCTGCCGGTCGGCAAGGCCGCGCGCCAGGCGCTCGAAGCCTGGCTGCCGCTGCGCGCCCAGGCCGCTCCGGAAGACGGAGCGGTGTTCATCGGCCGCGGCGGCAAGCGCCTGACGCCAAGGGCGATCCAACTGCGAGTGCGCCAGGCCGGCGTCCGCGAGCTGGGCCAGCACCTGCACCCGCACATGCTGCGGCACTCCTTCGCCAGCCATCTGCTGGAGTCGTCCGGCGACCTGCGCGCCGTGCAGGAACTGCTCGGCCACGCCGACATCGCCACGACCCAGATCTATACCCACCTGGACTTCCAGCACCTGGCCTCGGTCTACGACCGCGCCCATCCCCGCGCCAAGCGCAAGGGCAACGCCGATGGAGGCAACGACCCATGAGCAGCCTGCGACTGATCACCTTCGACCTCGACGACACCCTGTGGGACGTCGCCCCGGTGATGAACAACGCCGAGGCCCTGCTCCGCGAATGGCTGGCGAGCAACGCGGCGCGCCTGGGTCCGGTGCCCATCGAGCACCTGTGGGCGATCCGCACCCGCCTGCTGGATCGCGAACCGATGCTGCGCCACCGTCTCAGCGAGCTGCGCCGGCGCATCCTGTTCCATGCCCTGCTCGACGCCGGTTATCCACAGGCGGAGGCGGAAAGCCTGGCCGAGGCCGGTTTCCAGGTATTCCTCGAAGCGCGCCACCGGGTCACCCTGTTTCCCGAAGTCCACCCGACCCTGGAGATCCTCGCCGACCGCTTCACCCTCGGCGTGCTCACCAACGGCAACGCCGACGTGCGCCGCCTGGGCCTGGCCGACTACTTCCGGTTCGCCCTCTGCGCCGAGGAACTGGGCGTCGGCAAGCCCGACCCGACGCCATTCCGCGAAGCCCTGAAGCGCGCCGGCGTCGAGGCCTCGGCAGCGGTACACATCGGCGACCACCCCAGCGACGACATCGCCGGAGCGCGCCGCGCCGGCATGCGTGCCATCTGGTTCAACCCAAACGGCAAGCCCTGGGCCGGGGAGGAAGAGCCGAGCGCGGAGATCCGCAGCCTCGCCGAGCTGCCGGCCCTGCTCGCCCGCCTGCAATGACGAACCGGGCCCCCGGTCGCGGGTAGCGCCCTAGGCACGCGAAGCGCTGGCCTTGAAGCGCCCTACCCCGCGCAAGATGGAAAGCGCCACCGCAACGGCAGCCAACGTCAGCGACACGCCGAAAAGCAGCAACGCCGTCGACGCACCGAAGCGATCCGCGATCAGTCCGGTGAAGATCACCGGCAGGCTGAAGCCGAGGTAGGCCAACAGGAAGTAGCCCGCGCTGGCCCGCGGCTTTTCCGCACCGGCCAGGACATTCACCGCCGACAGCCCGCCCAGGTAGGTGAAGCCGTAGCAGGAACTGCTCGCGCCCAGCGCGCCGAACAGCACCGCAGCCAGCGAGCCGTGGATCGCGCCCCAGGCCAGCAGGGCATAGCTCGGCGGCAGGATCACCAGCCCCAGGCAGGTCGCCGAGGCCGGCGCCATCCGCCGCGCCAGCGGCTGGAACAGCAGGCCGCAGCTGATCACGGTGAAGGTCGAGAAGCCCGACCAGCGCGCCAGCCCGTGGGCCGCCAGCAGCGAAGGCAGGACCGCGATGACCAGGCCCACAGTGGCCCATGCCAGCAGGATCGAGAAGCCGTACGGCAGGCTGCCGGCGGGAAAGAACGGCAGCCGCAGCATCGGCGTATCGCGCCCGCGCGGCGCCTCGTCCGGCAGGCCCGCCACCGCCGCCAGGGCCACGCAGGCCAGTCCCAGCTGGACCCAGAAGCTGCCGGGCACCAGGCTCTCCCGGGACAGCAGGAACAGACTGGTCAGTGCCGCGCCGAGGCCGAAGCCGAGCGAGGTGCTGGCGGTCACCCAGTTGGCCGAGGTGCGGGAATCCCCGCCCGCCATCAGTTCGCTCATGTAGGCCGTCCCGGTGGCCGATGCCAGGGCCGTGCCGACGCCGAGCAACAGGCGCGCCACGCCGAGCGCCTCCAGGCGCGGCCAGAGCGCCATCACCAGGGTGGCCACCATCGACAGCAGCAACGCGACGACGATCGGCGGCTTGCGCCCGATCCGATCGGACAACCCGCCGAGTACCAGCAGCACCGGCAGTACGCCGAGCACATAGCCGGAGAAAGCGCTGGCGGTGGCCGCCGCGCCGTAGCCGGAAAGCTCCGCGTAGGCGGTGTACAGCGGCGCCTGGAGGTTCACCGCCAAGGTGATCAGGCACAGGCCGAAGGCCAGGCATGCGGCGTGGCGACGGGTATTGCTCATGCGTTTCTCCGTACAAGGGCCTGCCGCGGCAGAGCGGTGGGCATTGGCTAGCCCGCGAGAAGAGGCGTCGACTATCCGGCGCGGCGGCGCTACGGAACAAGTAACAGCTGTTCGGATTTGTGCTTAACTGTTCGCCTGAAAAGACCGAACAGTGAGTCAGGCATGCACCTCCGGATCGACCGCAATGCCAGCGAGCCGCTGGTGCAGCAGATCGTCGCAGGGGTCAGCGGCTGGATCCGCGGCAATCGCGTCCGCGCCGGCACGCGGATTCCGTCGATACGCCAGTTGGCCAGGGAAAACCAGCTCAGCCAGTCCAGCGTGATCGAGGCCTACGACCGCCTGGTCGCCCTGGGGATGCTGGAATCGCGGCACGGCTCGGGGTTCTTCGTCGCCGAGGCACCCGCCGCCGCTACCGAACTCGACAGCGAGTGGCACGAAGGCGCGGAAAACGCATGGGGCCAGTTCAGCGGCAGCTCGACGAAACTCAAGCTCGGCTGCGGCTGGATTCCGGACAGTTGGCGGGAAGTCGAGGAACTCAGCTACGCGATCCGCCAGGTCGCCCGCAGCGAACTCGCCGGGCTGTTCGACTACAGCACTCCGCTGGGCCTGCCGGCGCTGCGCCAGCACATCCAGAAACGTCTGCGGCTGATCGATATCCATGTCGACCCGGAGCAGATCCTCACCACCACCGGCGCCAGCCATGCCCTCGACCTGTTGGTACGCACGCTGCTCAAGCCGGGCGACGTGGTGGTGGTGGAGAACCCCGGCTACTACAACCTGTTCAACCTGCTGAAATTCCACGGGGTGAAGATGCTCGGCGTGCCGCGCACCCGCCACGGCCCGGACACCGCCGCGCTGGAGGCGATCCTCCTCGCGCACAAGCCGAAGTTCCTCTTCACCAACAGCATGTACCACAACCCCACCGGCACCAGCCTCAGCCCCTCGGTGGCCCACCGCGTGCTGCAACTGGCCGAGCAGCATGATTTCCACATCGTCGAGGATGACATCTATGCCGACTTCCAGAACGGCCCCAGCACCCGCCTGGCAACCCTCGATTCGCTGCGCCGGGTGATCTACCTGGCGAGCTTTTCGAAGACCCTCAGTTGCTCGCTGCGGGTCGGCTACCTGATCGCCGGCCCCGAGCTGATCCGGCGCCTGGCGGATGTGAAGATGTACACCAGCATCGGCAGCCAGCGCTTCGCCGAATGCGTGGTCTCGACCATGCTCGCCAACGGCAGTTACCGCAAGCTGGTGCAACGCCTGCGCCAGCGCCTGACCCGGCAGATGGCGGCGACCCTGCGGGTGCTTGGGGACAACGGCTGGGAGGTGTTCGCCGAACCGGTCGGCGGGATGTTCGTCTGGGCCCGTATCGGCGACTACCCGTTCGCCGAATTGCAGGCCGTGGCGACACGCCTGGACGTGCTGCTGTCGCCGGGCAGCGGCTTCAGCCCGGAAGGCGAGGAGAGCGACTGGCTGCGTATCAACATCGCCTATGCCAGCGACCCGCGGGCCCTGGCGTTCTTCGAGGCGTTCGGGTGAGGCGCGCTCTTGCCCTCCCCTGCCTCACTGGTAGTCGAGCAGGATCACCATCGCGGCCAGGACCGAGCCGGGCGTGATTTTCTCGGCAGTCTGTACGTATGCCGCATTCATCGGGATCCAGTACGCCCCACCAGTGTTCTTCTCGTAAGCGGTCACGGGCAAAGAGGTGCCCATCCGTAGCGGCGCACCTACCTCATCGGTGACCCGGACCGATACGCCGGTCGCGGTGCTGCCCGCCAGGCGCGGCAGCACACCCGAGCCTTCGGCCACCGCGCCCCCCACCGGCTGGACGCTGTAGCCGACGCGGTTGTAGCCGCGAGGACACCCGGCGACTACGAGATTGAACGGGGTAACGGCCGCATAGGTGCCGACGCCGTTCAACTGGGCGGAAGCGATCGGCTGCAGCTTCACCGTCTGGTCGGCGACCTGGCAGGTCGCATTGATCGTGGTGACGCTCCCGGTCAACCTGACGGAAGAGGTGCCAGACGCGACAAGCCCGTCCTTGTAGGTAATGAGGAAGTACGAGTTGAACGCTCCGCTCGCGAACTGGCCGTCGGAGAGCGGCGTCGAGTTGCGGAACAACTGGACCTCCGCGATTTGCGAGAAAGTGCCCTTGAAACGGCTGCTCGCCGGTATGCCATCCAGCAGCAGGCGCACCGAAAGGCCCGGCACGTTGGTATTCAGGTCCGGACCATCGACCGGGTCCCAGACACTTCCCTTGTTGTACAGAGCGACGCCGATGAGATCGCAGCTGGGCTTGCCGCACAGTTGCATGGGAGTGAACGTGTAGCGCGACGTGACGTTTCCCTCGGGAAGGATCGAGGGGACGGCGATATCGCGGCCGCCGAAAGCGTACAGATTGGCAGCCATGCTGGTGCCGGCGGGAACGAACAGGACTGCCGCGATCAGCAGGGTTCGACGGAACGTCTTGAACTCCATGGGATGACAACCGATGTGTCCGGCATGTCCGGGAAAATCCGGCGGAACCGGCGCGAACTTGATGGGTGGCGAATCTTTTCAGAACGCCTGGAAAAGAGCCATAAGACAGGACCTACACGGCTCCGCGAATCCACCTAAGAATCGCTAGGAAAATTCTTAATCAAGCTCTACAGCTCGCTCTCCGGCAAGTGCAGGATCGGCCCCGGACGCCGCTTGGAGCGCCTGGATGGCAAGCAGCTTCGGTTGACGATGTGGAACGGTAGCGCTGCCACCGGAAAGGAAAAGGCCTTGGCCCGTCGCCAGCCGTGCCTGAACAGGCGAAAGATCGGCTCGCCAACCGGGATGCGGCGGGGCGGGATGCCCGTCAAGATAGCAGGCGCCATAGCACAAGGCCCGCCACTCCCTCACGGGTGGCGGGCCTTGGGATGACGCGAAATCAGATGGGGCGGCTGCCGTACTTGCTGTCCGGCTTCTTCGGCGGATCGGCCACCACGTTGGGTTCGATCTCCTGCACCTTTCCACCGCGGGAAAGGAATTCCTCCATCGCCTTGGCGAGGGCGTCACGCTCTTTCTGCTTGGCTTCGACCGAGGGCAGTTCCTCTTCCACCACGGCGGCTTTCGCCTTCTTGCCGGGGGCGGGGGCCTCGTCGCCGTCACTGCTGTCCGCTTCGCCGTCGTCGGCCGCGGCCAGCTCTTCGCCGTCGTCCTCGTCAGCGCCGTCCAGCTCGTCCTGTTCCAGTTCTTCTTCGCTCATGGTCAACCTCTCGGTGCTGCAAAAGCAGGTTAGTTATAGCCCAGCCGCGCGTTTTGATGAGCGCCGCCGGAAAAAATTCATACTGACTCGCCCTGCCAGGTGGCGAGCACGCGCCGTGCCCCGCCCCTGTCCCGGTGTTCACCGAGATAGATCCCCTGCCAGGTGCCCAGTGCCAACCCTCCCGACTGTATCGGCAGGGTCAGTTGGCAGCCCAGCAGGCTGGCCTTGAAATGCGCCGGAAGGTCGTCCGGACCTTCGTCGTTGTGTTCATAGCCGACTTCGCCGCGTGGCGCCAGCCGCTCGAAAAAACGCTCGAAATCCCGGCGTACGGCAGGATCGGCATTTTCATTCAGGGTCAGTGAAGCCGACGTATGTTGCAAAAGCAGGTGCAGCAGGCCGACCCGGCACCGCCGAAGCTCCGGCAAGGCGTCGAGTATCTCCTCGGTGACGAGGTGAAAGCCCCGCGGACGCGGGCGCAAGGTGATCAGGGTCTGCTGCCACATGCTGCTGTTCCAAATCGGCTCCGATCCGTCGCGCCGCGCATTCTAGCGCGGCATTTGAAAAAGCAAAGAGCGTAAGAGACAGACCTGTGAAAGCTGAGGGTTGCGCAGTCCGCCGGCAGTCGCTGCAAGACCGGTTGCGGAGAGGTCGTGGCGGTCGCGGGAAACACCCAGGACTTTCGACGCACAAGGGCATGGCGTTCGGCGAAGGCGAGCGCGGGAGGCAAGCCGACGCCCGGCGGAAAGCCGGGCGCCGGCAGGTATTACAGGTTGTAGCCGCGCTCGTTGTGCAGCGCCAGGTCGAGGCCGACCGCTTCCTCTTCCTCGGTGACCCGCAGGCCCATGACCAGGTCCAGCACCTTGAGGATCACGAAGGTCACCACGGCGGTGTAGACCACGGTGAAGGCCACGCCCTTGAACTGCACGAAGAACTGCGCGCCGATGTCCTCCACGCTGCCGAAGCCGCCCAGCGACGGCGCCGCGAAGATCCCGGTGAGCAGCGCGCCGACGATACCGCCGACCGCATGTACGCCGAAGGCGTCGAGGGAATCGTCGTATTTCAGCGCGCGCTTGAGACTGGTGGCGGCGAAGAAGCAGATCACCCCGGAGGCCAGGCCAATCACCAGCGCGCCCATCGGACCGGCGGTGCCGGCGGCCGGGGTGATCGCCACCAGACCGGCGACCACGCCGGACGCGATGCCCAGGGCGCTCGGCTTGCCGTGGGTGATCCACTCGGCGAACATCCAGGCCAGGGCCGCGGCGGCGGTAGCGATCTGGGTCACCAGCATGGCCATCCCGGCGGTGCCGTTGGCGGCGGCGGCGGAACCGGCGTTGAAACCGAACCAGCCGATCCACAGCATGGCCGCCCCGACCAGGGTGTAGCCGAGGTTGTGCGGCGCCATCGGCGTGGTCGGGTAGCCCTTGCGCTTGCCCAGCACCAGGCAGGCGACCAGGCCGGCGATACCGGCGTTGATGTGCACCACGGTGCCGCCGGCGAAGTCCAGCACGCCCCAGTCCCACATCAGGGCGCCGTCGCCACTCCAGACCATGTGCGCGATCGGCGCGTAGACCACGGTGAACCAGACCGCCATGAAGATCAGCATCGCCGAGAACTTCATGCGCTCGGCGAAGGCGCCGACGATCAGCGCCGGAGTGATGATCGCGAAGGTCATCTGGAAGGTGATGAACACGCTTTCCGGGAACAGCGCGGTGGCGGAAGTCAGGCCGTCGGCGGTGAGACCGCTGAGGAAGGCCTTGTCCAGCCCGCCGACGAAGGAATTGAAGTTGAGGACGCCCTTCTCCATCCCGGCGGTATCGAACGCCAGGCTGTAGCCATAGACCACCCAAAGAATGGTGATCAGGCCGGTGATGGCGAAGCACTGCATCATGATCGACAGCACGTTCTTCGCTCGCACCATGCCGCCGTAGAACAGCGCCAGGCCGGGGATGGTCATGAGCAGGACGAGCGCAGTGGAGATCAGCATCCAGGCGGTGTCGCCGCTGTTCAGGACGGGCTCCTCGGCGGCCAGGGCGACGCCCGGCAAAGCGAGGGACAATAGGGCTCCTAGCCCTGCGATCTTACGCAGAGTCATGTTGGTATTCTCCTGGGGCTTTTGGGGGTTCGGTTGGGCTTAGATCGCGTCGGTATCGGTTTCGCCGGTACGGATGCGGATGGCCTGTTCCAGGTTCACCACGAAGATCTTGCCGTCACCGATCTTGCCGGTATTGGCCGCCTTGGTGATCGCCTCGATGACGCGGTCCAGCTGGTCGTCGGCGATCGCCACGTCGATCTTCACCTTGGGCAGGAAGTCGACGACGTACTCGGCGCCGCGATACAGCTCGGTGTGGCCCTTTTGCCGGCCGAAACCCTTGACCTCGGTCACCGTGATGCCCTGCACACCGATCTCGGACAACGACTCGCGGACGTCGTCCAACTTGAACGGCTTGATGATGGCAGTGACTAGCTTCATGAAACTCTCTCCCGTGTTTGGTGGACTCGCCCCAGGAAAACGAACCCGAGGACAGTCTAAGCGCAGTGTCTGGCTTTGTAACGCGCCGGTCCCTCTGGGAAGCATGATCGGGACCCTCCGCCCCGACCTGGCCCTGCTGCGGCCGTTCGATGCCGCAACCTGCCGGCCTCCCGCAACCGCCTCATCTGCCGCACCGGTACTGCTTCAGTGCACGCCTCACCCCGGCCAAAGCAGAAAGCTTGCCAGCTCCGGCAAATCCGCCGGATTTCAAGCCCTTAGCCGCCAACCCGGGGATAGTGCGGAACGCCGGCCTCCGGGCGGCGCACCAAATAGGCGCAGACGCGCTCCGACAGTTGCGCAAAAAGTGTGCAATGGCCCTCCCGCGAGCGCCGCCGACATCGTGCTAGACTGCCGCCCACTCGTTACCGGAACCCTCGCCATGCTGCCGCCCAAAGCCGTCTTCGAAGCCCTCAGCCAACAAGCCAGCCGCCTGTTCGCCGGCGAATCGCCGTTGCCCAAGGCCGAGCTGGAGTCGCAGTTCCGCGCCCTGATGCAGAGCGCTTTCAGCAAGCTCGACCTGGTCAGCCGCGAGGAATTCGACAGCCAGATGCTGGTCCTCGCCCGCACCCGCGCACGGCTGGAAGCCCTGGAGGCCAAGGTGGCGGAACTCGAAAGCAAGCTGACGCCGCCCGCCGACTGATCCTTCCCCCTGCGAGCGGCGTGAGATCAAGGAGCGATCCATGTCCCTGGCGATTGTCCACAGCCGAGCCCAGGTCGGCGTCGAAGCCCCCTGCGTCAGCGTCGAGGCGCACCTGGCCAACGGCCTGCCTTCGCTGACCCTGGTCGGCCTGCCGGAAACCGCGGTGCGCGAGAGCAAGGACCGCGTGCGCAGCGCCCTGCTCAATGCCGGTTTCGACTTCCCCGCGCGGCGCATCACCCTCAACCTCGCCCCCGCCGACCTGCCCAAGGACGGCGGTCGCTTCGACCTGGCCATCGCACTCGGCATCCTCGCCGCCAGCGGCCAGTTGCCCGGCACCGCCCTCGACGGTCTGGAGTGCCTTGGCGAACTGGCCCTGTCCGGGGCGATCCGGCCAGTGCGAGGCGTATTGCCGGCCGCGCTGGCGGCGCGCGACGCAAGGCGCGTTCTGGTGGTACCGAAGGAAAATGCCGAAGAGGCCAGCCTGGCCAGCGGGCTGACGGTGTTCGCCGTGGACCACCTGCTGGAGATCGCCGGACACCTCTCCGGCCAGGCCCCGCTGCTGCCCTACCAGGCCCGCGGCCTGCTCCGCGCGCCCTTCCCTTATCCAGACCTGGCCGAGGTCCAGGGCCAGGCCGCCGCCAAGCGCGCCCTGCTGGTGGCCGCCGCCGGCGCGCACAACCTGTTGCTCAGCGGCCCGCCGGGCACCGGCAAGACCCTCCTGGCCAGCCGCCTGCCCGGCCTGCTGCCGGCGCTCGACGAGGACGAGGCCCTGGAGGTCGCAGCGATCCATTCGGTGGCCAGCCACGTCCCCCTCAGGCACTGGCCGCAGCGACCGTTCCGCCAGCCGCACCACTCCGCCTCCGCGCCGGCCCTGGTCGGCGGCGGCAGCCGCCCGCAGCCGGGCGAGATCACCCTGGCGCACCAGGGCGTGCTGTTCCTCGACGAACTGCCGGAGTTCGAGCGCAAGGTCCTGGAGGTCCTGCGCGAGCCGCTGGAAAGCGGCGAGATCGTCATTGCCCGGGCCAACGGCCGGGTACGTTTCCCGGCGCGCTTCCAACTGGTGGCGGCGATGAATCCCTGTCCCTGTGGCTACCTCGGCGATCCCAGCGGCCGCTGCCGCTGCACCCCGGAACAGGTCCAGCGCTACCGGGGCAAGCTGTCCGGACCGCTGCTCGATCGCATCGACCTGCACGTCAGCGTGCTCCGCGAAAGCACCAGCCTGCAGCCAGGACACGGCGAAACCGCTACCGCCGAGATCAGCGAACGGGTTGGCGCCGCACGGCAACGGCAACTGGCCCGCCAGGGCTGCGCCAATGCCCATCTCGACCTCCAGGCGATGCACCGCAATTGTGCACTCGCCGAAGCGGACCGCCGCTGGCTGGAGGCTGCCGGAGAGCGCCTGGAACTTTCCTTGCGCGCCTTGCATCGCATACTCAAGGTGGCCCGGACGCTGGCCGACCTGGAGCGCATCGATGCCATCGAACGCCGGCACCTGGCGGAAGCCCTGCAGTATCGGGCAACGACCTCCACGTGAAGCGTAATAATTCAGCAAAGCTATCGATTAAGGCTTTCCGAATCAAATTAGCTATCACGATGTGTTAGGCTGTTTCGTCTTCCGCCTTCGGCGGGCAATCCGATCACAAGGAGAGCTAGCTTACATGGAGACACCCACTACCCCCCGGAGCACCCTGAATCCTCCGGTCTTCTATACCTCCGCCGCCCTGATCCTGGCCCTGGTGCTGTTCACCGTGCTCCTCCAGGAAGAAGCGCAATCGCTGTTCAACCACGTCCAGCAATGGATCATCACCAACGCCAGCTGGTTCTACGTACTGGCCGTGGCGCTGATCCTGATCAGCGTGGTGTTCCTCGCCGTCAGCCGCTACGGCGACATCAAACTCGGCCCCGACCACAGTCGTCCCGACTACCGCAACACCACCTGGTTCGCCATGCTGTTCTCCGCCGGCATGGGCATCGGTCTGATGTTCTTCGGCGTTGCCGAACCGGTGATGCACTTCACCACCCCACCGGTAGGCGAGCCGAACACCGTGCAGGCGGCGAAGGAAGCGATGAAGCTGACCTTCTTCCACTGGGGCCTGCATGCCTGGGCGATCTACGCCATCGTCGCGCTGATCCTGGCCTTCTTCAGCTATCGCCACGGCCTGCCGCTGACCCTGCGCTCGGCGCTGTATCCGCTGATCGGCGAACGTATCTACGGCCCCATCGGCCACGCGGTGGATATCTTCGCGATCATCGGCACCGTGTTCGGCGTGGCGACTTCGCTCGGCTACGGCGTGCTGCAGATCAACAGCGGCCTGCACCACCTGTTCGGCTGGCCGGTGAACCAGACCGTGCAGATCGCCCTGATCGCCGCCACCTGCGGCCTCGCCACGCTCTCGGTGGCCAGCGGACTGGACCGCGGCATCCGCATCCTGTCCGAGCTGAACCTGAGCCTGGCGGTGATCCTGCTGCTCTTCGTGCTGGTCCTCGGGCCGACCGTGTTCCTCCTGCAAACCTACGTGCAGAACACCGGGGCCTACCTGTCCGACATCGTCAACAAGACCTTCAACCTGTACGCCTACGAGCCCACCGACTGGATCGGCGGCTGGACCCTGCTGTACTGGGGCTGGTGGCTGTCCTGGTCGCCCTTCGTCGGCCTGTTCATCGCCCGTATCTCGCGCGGCCGCACGATCCGCGAGTTCGTCTGCGGCGTGCTGTTCGTCCCGGCCGGCTTCACCCTGCTGTGGATGACGGTGTTCGGCGATACCGCCATCCACATGGTCCTGCAGGAGGGCTTCACCCAGTTGGCCGAAGTGGTCAACCAGGACAGTTCGGTGGCGCTGTTCGCCTTCCTCGAGCACTTCCCGCTGGGCAGCGTGATCTCGCTGGTGGCGGTGCTGATGGTGGTGGTGTTCTTCGTCACCTCGGCCGACTCCGGCGCGCTGGTGGTGGACATGCTGGCCTCCAGCGGCAAGGACCACTCGCCGCTCTGGCAGCGGATATTCTGGTCGGTGCTGATGGGCGTGGTGGCCATCGCCCTGCTCCTCGCCGATGGCCTCAAGGCGCTGCAAACCGCGACCATCGCCAGCGCGCTGCCATTCTCCATCGTGCTCCTGGCGTCGATCTGGGGCCTGTTCAAGGCGCTGCACCTGGATGCCACCAAGCGCGGCATCCGCTACCAGGCGCTGACCTTCTCCCGCCCCACCACGCGCAGCGGCGCAAGCGAGGGCGACGGTTGGCAGCGCCGCCTGCGCAACATCGCCATGTTCCCGAGGCGCAGCCACGTCAACCGCTTCATCACCGATGTGGCGCGACCGGCCTGCGAGGACGTCGCCGCCGAACTGCGCAAGCAGGGCTACGAAGTCCAGGTGCAGGACGGCGAGGACGGCCGGGTTCGGCTGGAAGTCAGCCACGGCGGCGAGGTCGATTTCATCTACGAGGTGCGTCCGCGCGCCTTCACCACGCCGAGCTTCGTGATGCGCGACACCGAGGACAGCAGCGAGTCGCGCAAGTATTTCCGCGCCGAGGTCCATCTCCAGGAAGGCGGCCAGGACTACGACATCATGGGCTGGAGCCGCGACGGCGTGATCGGCGACATCCTCGATCAGTACGAGCGGCACATGCACTTCCTGCACGTGGTGCGCTGAGGGATGCGGGGGCCGGCCAATGCCGGCCCCTCGCCGTTTCGCTTACTGGATCTGCTCCGGGGTGACGATCACCCAGTTCCTGTCCGCCGTCACCGGCAGGCCGGCCTTGGCCTGGGCGGCGGAATGCTGCTTGATCATGCCGTTGATCTGCTCCATGTACTTGGCCTTGCGGTTGACCCACAGGTGCACGCCGTTTTCCGCGGTGCCGTTGAACAGCATGTAACCGTCGCTGTCCGGGGTATCGCCGGCGACCAGGATCGGCCGCTTCCAACGGTCGATGTAGGTGAGGATCGCAGCCTGCTTGCCGGCCATCCAGGTCGCCGGGGTCCACAGGTAGGGGGTCACCTCCAGGTCGAGGTTGGCCTTGGGATCGTACTTGCCCTCGGCGATCTGCTTGCGCGCGGTGGTCAGCTCGCCGGTCTTGCGGTTCTTCAGCAGGGTGGTGACGCCGATGACGTTCTCCGGCTTGGCGTTGTAGCCATACCTGGGGTCCGCCGCGACCATCCGCACCAGTTCCTCGTGGGCCGCGCTGATCACGTAGACCTCGATGCCGTTTTCCATCAGCTTGTTGTACAGCTCGCGCTGGCCGCTGAACACGCGCGGCGGCTCGACGTCGAGCGTGGCGAGCTTGTCGCCGTCGTAATAGGTGGCGGGGATCGGCTTGCCGTAGGCCATCAGTTCGTCGACATAGCCCTTCAGTTCCCTGAGGGTGAAGCCTGAGAACACCTGGGCGACCCAGGGATAGCAGACCATGTCGTCGATCTCGCAAAGCCGGTAGTAGTAGCTGAACAGGCTCTCCTTGTGCCCGGCCTGGTCCTTGAACGGGATCAGTTTCAGCGAAGGGTCGAGCCTGTCGCGGGTCAGCACGCCCTTCATTTCCAGATAGGGCAGCAGCGATTCTTCCAGGTCGTAGCGATAGCTGGTGTTGTCCATGTCGAACACGGCGTAGGCGCCCTTGTTCGCGTTGGCCTCGATCAGCGCATTCAGTTGCCTGGCGGCAGGGGCCGGCCAGTGCTCGAGTTCGGTGGCGCTGGCCTGGCCGACTGCGGCGGCGAGCGCCAGCGCGGCGAGTATTCCTTTGGCGAAGGTCATGGCGGGTTCCTTTGGGCGGTTGGAAGGAAGCTCCGTCCCCTGCCGCTCCCGACAGGCAACGACCAACGACCCTAGCGCAAACCCTGCGCCCGGCCCAGCGACGGCAGCGACCTGTAACGTCGCGTCAGCGCCAGGAGTTGTCCGGCGGCGTCACGCCAGCCGCTCGACGACGGGCAGACGCATCGCCGCCACCTCCGCGAGGAGGAAGTCGCGCAATCGCTGGAAGCGTTCCTGTCCCCTGCGGGCGCGAGGCCAGACCAGGTGATAGCTTTCGCCGCTGGCCACCGCCACCGGCCAGGGCAGGCCGATGCGGCCCTGGGCAACATCCTCGGCGACCATCACCAGGTCGCCGATGGACACGCCATAGCCTCGTGCGGCGGCGACGATACCCAGTTCCAGCGTGTCGAACACCTGGCCGCCCTTGAGCGACACCTCGTCCCCCAGCCCAGTCCGCTGCAGCCAGCGTCGCCAGTCGCGACGATCCGGCGTGGGGTGCAGCAGCTCGCTGTCACGCAGGCGTTGGAGGGTCCAGGGCTCCACGGCCTCGTCGGGATCGCAGACCGGCACCAGCCATTCGGCGAACAGCGCTGCCGTTTCCCATTCCGGGCTGAACTGGCCGCTGCCCAGCAACACCGCGCAGTCGAAAGGCTCGCGCTGGAAATCCACCGAGTCCACATCCATCCAGGCACTGGTGAGCTGCACCTCGATATCCGGGTTCAGGTGGCGGAAGCGGCTCAGGCGCGGTAGCAGCCAGCGCAGGGTAAGGGTGGAAGGCGCCTTCAGGCGCAGGGTGGCGTCGTCCACGCGCAGGGCGGTGCAGGCCCGTTCCAGCGCATCGAAGCCGTCGCGCAGCCCGGGCAGTAGCAGGCGTGCCGGCTCGGTCAGCTGCAACTGGCGGCCATGGCGCTCGAACAGACGACAACCGAAGTGCTCCTCCAGGGTACGGATGTGCCGGCTCACCGCGCTCTGGGTTATCGCCAGTTCCTCGCCGGCGCGGGTGAAAGAGGCGTGCCGGGCGGCAGCCTCGAAGGCGCGCAGGGCATACAGCGGGGGCAGGCGACGGGTCATTGGGGAATTACCTCTTTCATGACTTTTACTCATGCCTGGCATCTTGTTTTTCCTTTTGTGGAGCCATGCCAGCCGCACCGAGAATAGCCGCATTCTCAACGCCGACAGGCCATCGCGGCAACCATCTCCTCCTGAGCCTTACTCATCCATGTCCTCACCATCCCTCGTCGAACTCAAAGCCATCCTGCGCCTGGCGGGCCCGTTGATCGCCGCCCAGCTGGCCTATGTCGCCATGGTCTTCACCGACACCGTGATGATGGGCAAGCTCGGCCCCGACGCGCTGGCCGCCGGCGGCCTGGGCGCGGTCAGCTACGCCTTCGTCTCGACGTTCTGTGTCGGCGTGGTGGCAGCGGTCGGCAACCTGGTGGCGATCCGTCACGGCTGCGACGACGCCGCTGGCGCCGCCGCGGCCGCTCGCTCCGGACTCTGGGTCGGCGCCGCGCTGGCCCTGGCCGCCGGCCTGCTGCTATGGAACCTGCGGCCGCTGCTGCTGCTCTTCGGCCAGGCGCCGCAGACGGTGGACGGCGCCATGCAGTTCCTCCACAGCCTGACATTCGCCCTGCCCGGCTACATGGCCTTCATGGTCCTGCGCGGCTTCACCAGCGCCATCGACCGCGCCGGCCCGGTGATGGCGATCAGCGTGCTCGGCGCGCTGGCCAACCTGGCTCTCAACTATTCCTTCATAGAAGGCCTGTTCGGCCTGCCGCGCCTGGGCCTGGCCGGTATCGGCCTGGTCACCGCCCTCGTCATGAACTGCATGCCGCTGCTGCTGGCCCTGTATATCCGCCTGCAGCCGGCCTATGCCGAGTACTCGCTGCTGCGCGGACTGGGACGGCCGCAGCGGGCGATGGTCGAGGAGATACTGCGCCTGGGGCTGCCCATCGGTGGCACCTACGCGGTGGAGTCGGGGATGTTCACGGTCGCCACCCTGTGTATGGGCATCATCGGCGATCACGCCCTGGCCGCGCACCAGATCGCCATCCAGGCGGTATACGTGGCGTTCATGGTGCCGGTGGGGTTGTCGTACGCCACCACCTACCGCATCGGCCAGCATTTCGGCGCCGGCCGCCTGCTCGAAGCACGCCGCGCCGGGCGTGTCGGCATCGGCTTCGGCGCGCTGTGCATGCTGCTCTTCGCCGGGCTCTTCTGGTGGATGCCGGAGGCCATCATCGGCCTGTTCCTCGACCGCGACGCCCCGGCCAACCGGGAGGTGGCCGCGATGGCCGTCTCGCTGCTGGCGATCGCCGCCTGGTTCGAGCTGTTCGACGGCACCCAGAACGTCGCCATGGGCGCGATCCGCGGTCTCAAGGACGCCCGCACCACCTTCCTGGTCGGCCTGGCCTGCTACTGGCTGGTCGGCGTGCCGCTGGCCTGCCTGCTGGCGTTCGCGGCCGGCTGGGGCGCCGCGGGCGTCTGGTGGGGGCTGGCCGGCGGCCTGGCCTGCGCGGCCATTGGCCTGACCCTGGCCTTCGAGTGGAAGACCGCGCGGTTGCTGCCGAAAGCCACGGCCAGCGAGGCGTCGGCGCTCAATTGCCGAGCGGCTGGCCGCGGTGCGCCGAGCGCTCGCCTATGCCCAGGAAACGCGCCAGTTCCGCCAACGGCAGCGGCGGACTGATCCAGTAGCCCTGCACCTGGTCGCAACCGAAATCGCGCAACTGCTCCTGCTGGCGCAGGGTCTCCACGCCTTCGGCAACCACTTCCAGGTTGAGGTTGTGCGCCAGGTTGATCATCGCCCGCACCAGTTGGAAGTTTTCCGCCCGCTGGTCCATGCCGCCGACGAAGCTGCGGTCGATCTTCAACAGGGTGATCGGCAGGCTATTGAGGTGGACGAAGGACGAGAAACCGGTGCCGAAGTCGTCCAGCGAAAAGCGCACGCCCAGTTGGCCGAGCGCCTGCATGGTCTGCAGCACCTGGTCGCTGCGCCGCATCACGGCGGTCTCGGTCAGTTCGAACTCGAGCCAGCGCGCGTCGACGCCGTGCTCTTCGATCAACCGTTGCAGGGTCGGCAGCAACTGGCTGTCCTGGAACTGGCGGAACGACAGGTTCACCGCCATGTGCAACGGCTCCAGGCCGCGCCCGTTGAGCCACTGCATGTCGCGCAGGGCGCGGGCGATGACCCAGTAGCCGAGCGGCACGATCAGCCCGCTCTCCTCGGCCAGCGGGACGAACTCGCTGGGCGTGAGCAGGCCCCGCTCGCCGTGGCGCCAGCGCACCAGCGCCTCCAGGCCGACGATGCGCCCGCTGTCCAGGCACAGTCGCGGCTGGTAGTGCAGCTCCAGCTCGTCGCGACGCAGCGCCCGGCGCAGTTCGGCTTCGAGGTCGGCGAGGCTGCGCACGCCACGGTTGATGCGTTCGTCGAAGACATGGAAGGTGCAACCCTGGCGGCTCTTGGCCTGCTGCATGGCGATGTGCGCATGCCACATCAGCGGGTCGGCACCTTCGTCGGCACGGGCATGGGCGAGTCCCAGGCTGCAACCCAGCAACAGGCTCTCGCCATCGATCCAGTAGGGCTCGCCGAGGCATTCGACGATGCGTTCGGCGACCCGCTCGGCGCGTTGCGGATCGCGACGGGTGTCCAGTAGCAGGGCGAACTCGTCGCTGCCCAGGCGCGCCAGGCTGTCACCGTTCTCCATGAAGCCGCGCAGGCGGTTGACCACCTGCAGGATCAGGCGGTCGCCGCCCTGGTGGCCGAGGGAATCGTTGACGTGACGGAAGTTGTCCAGGTCGAGGTGGCCGAGCACCAGGCCACGCCCGTCGAATTCGCTGAGGCGCGCCGCGAGCAGGGTCTGGAAGCCCTGGCGGTTGGCGATGCCGGTCAGCGGATCCTGCTCGGCGAGCAGTTGCAGGGTCGCCTGCAAGCCCAGGCGCTCGCGCGCGTAGCGCAGGCAGCGGCGCAGGCTGTCCTCGGAGAGCTGTTCGGCGGCCAGCCAGTCGACCACCCCGACCGGCGCCTGCGCCGGCTCCTGCTGCAACAGCAGGATCACCGGCCAGGGACAGGGAGTCCCCAGCGGCAGGCAGGCCGGCGTGGCCAGGAGCAGCCCGCGGGGCTCGGCGGCGAACAGGGTGGCCGCGCCCTCCCAGGTGGTGACGATGCTCAGCGAAAAGGCAGGCCCCAGCGCTCTCAGGCGTTCACCTAGCAGTGGCGCCCAGTCCGGCGTATCCGCCAGAAGGAGCAGGCGCAAGGGTTCTGCGGGCGCTGACAAGCAACCTCCAAAGTTTTAAGAATCTTCGTAAAGAACGAACGGCATCATCCTAATGCGGTAGGGAATCTACAGCAAAATGGCGTGAACGATCTCGGGATCGGTCACAGCTTGCACGCTAATTCTCGCGGATGCCAGCCAGCCTGTTAGAATACGCCCCCGCTTCAACCCTCTCTTCCGGCCTGTTCCTATGTCCCGACTCAATCCCCGGCAGCAAGAAGCCGTGAACTACGTCGGCGGTCCCCTGCTGGTCCTGGCTGGCGCCGGCTCCGGCAAGACCAGCGTGATCACCCGCAAGATCGCCTATCTCGTCCAGCAGTGCGGTATCCGCGCCCAGTACATCGTCGCCGTGACCTTCACCAACAAGGCCGCGCGGGAGATGAAGGAGCGCGTCGGCACCCTGCTGCGCGGCGGCGAGGGCAAGGGCCTGACCGTCTCGACCTTCCACAACCTCGGCCTGAACATCATCCGCAAGGAACACGAGCGGCTCGGCTACAAGCCCGGTTTCTCGATCTTCGACGAGTCGGACATCAAGGCGCTGCTGACCGACATCATGCAGAAGGAGTATTCCGGGGACGACGGCGTCGACGAGATCAAGAACTACATCGGCGCCTGGAAGAACGACCTGATCCTTCCGGAGGAGGCGCTGGAAAAGGCCCGCAACCCCAAGGAGCAGACCGCCGCGATCGTCTACCTGCATTACCAGCGCACCCTGCGTGCCTACAACGCGGTGGACTTCGACGACCTGATCCTGCAACCGGTGAAGCTGTTCCAGGAACATCCGGACGTCCTCCAGAAGTGGCAGAACAAGGTGCGCTACATGCTGGTGGACGAGTACCAGGACACCAACGCCAGCCAGTACCTGCTGGTCAAGCTGCTGGTGAAGGACCGCGCCCAGTTCACCGTGGTCGGCGACGACGACCAGTCGATCTACGCCTGGCGCGGCGCGCGCCCGGAAAACCTGATGCAGCTGAAGGAAGACTTCCCTTCGCTGAAGGTGGTGATGCTGGAGCAGAACTACCGCTCCACCAGCCGCATCCTCAAGTGCGCGAACGTCCTCATCGCCAACAACCCGCACGTATTCGAGAAGCAGTTGTGGAGCGAGATGGGCCACGGCGATCCGATCCGGGTGATCCGCTGCCGCAACGAGGACGCCGAAGCCGAGCGCATCGCCATGGAGATCCTCACCCTGCACCTGCGCACCGAGCGGCCGTACAGCGAGTTCGCCATCCTCTACCGTGGCAACCACCAGGCCAAGCTGATGGAGCTGAAGCTCCAGCACCACCAGATTCCCTATCGGCTCTCTGGCGGCACCAGCTTCTTCGGGCGCCAGGAAGTGAAGGACCTGATGTCCTACTTCCGCCTGCTGGTGAACCCCGACGACGACAACGCCTTCCTCAGGGTGATCAACGTGCCGCGCCGGGAAATCGGTTCGGCGACCCTGGAGAAGCTCGGCAACTACGCCACCCAGCGCAAGATCTCGATGTACGCCGCCTGCGACGAGATGGGCCTGGCCGAGCACCTCGACAGCCGTTTCCACGAACGCCTGCAACGCTTCAAGCGCTGGATGGACGGTATCCGCCGACAGTGCGCGGAGAACGAGCCGATCGCCGTGCTGCGCAGCATGGTGATGGACATCGACTACGAGAACTGGCTGCGGCAGAACGCCTCCAGCGACAAGGTCGCCGAATTCCGCATGAGCAACGTCTGGTTCCTCATCGAGGCACTGAAGAACACCCTCGAGCGCGACGAGGAAGGCGACATGACCATCGAGCAGGCCATCGCCAAGCTGGTCCTGCGCGACATGCTGGAGCGCCAGCAGGAAGAAGAGGAAGGCGCCGAAGGCGTGCAGATGATGACCCTGCACGCGTCGAAGGGGCTGGAGTTCCCCTACGTGTTCATCATGGGCATGGAGGAAGAGATCCTGCCCCACCGTTCCAGCATCGAGGCCGACACGGTGGAAGAGGAGCGCCGCCTGGCCTACGTCGGCATCACCCGCGCGCGGCAGAACCTGGCGATGACCTTCGCCGCCAAGCGCAAGCAATACGGCGAGATCATCGACTGCTCGCCGAGCCGCTTCCTCGACGAACTGCCCCCCGAAGACCTCGAATGGGAAGGCATGGAAGACGCCCCGCAAGAGGTCAAGGCGGCCAAGGGCAACGCCGCCCTCGCCGACATCCGCGCCATGCTCAAGCGCTGAGCCCGCCGCGCCTCGACTGTCTCGATTTTCACAAAAGTGTCTTGCCCGATGCCTAGCCTCGGGCGAGGAACTTTTGCCGCTCCACGCGCGACCAAAATTAGCTAGCTAACGAATTCCATTCGAGGACAGCTTCATGTCGAGCAAGAAAGTCGCCGAGATCGTCGTGGAAACCCTGGAAGCCGCCGGCGTCCGCCATTGCTATGGCATCGTCGGCGACACCCTCAACCATGTCACCGACGCCATCCATCGCAGCCAGATCCAGTGGGTCCACGTGCGCCACGAAGAGGCGGCGGCCTTCGCCGCGGGCGCCGAGTCCTACATCAGCGGACGCCTGACCGCCTGCGCCGGCTCCTGCGGACCGGGCAGCCTGCACTTCATCAACGGCGTCTACGAGGCCCAGCGCAACCGCGCGCCGATGGTGCTGATCGCCAGCCAGATCGTCACCCCGCAACTGGGCATGGAGTTTCCCCAGGAGGTCGACTTCAAGGCGGTCTACGCCAGTTGCTCGGTGTTCTGCGAGCAGGTGCACAGCCCGGAACAGGCGCGCCGGGTGGTGGCCCTGGCCTGCCAGGCGGCGCTCAACCGGCGCGGCGTGGCGGTGGTGATCCTGCCGGCCGACATCAGCCAGGCCACGGTGAAGGACGACCTGCCGTTCTCGGTGCATTTCCCGCAACCGGTGCTGCGCCCCAGCGACGCCGAACTGCAGGACATCGCCCGCCTGCTGGCCCACGGCAAGAAGATCGGCATCTACGCCGGCTCCGGCTGCCAGGGCGCCCACGACCTGCTGGTGGCCCTCGCCGACCGCCTCAAGGCGCCCATCGCGCACACGTCGCGGGCCAAGGACTTCGTCGAGTACGACAACCCCTTCAACATGGGCATGACCGGTATGCTCGGGATCGAGTCCGGCTTCCACATGATGACCGAGTGCGACACCCTCCTGCTGCTCGGCGCCGACTTCGCCTGGGCGCAGTTCTATCCGCAGAAGGCCACCCTGATCCAGGTCGACCGCGACGGCAGCCACCTGGGTCGCCGCCACCCCGTCGATCTCGGCGTGGTCGGCGACGTGATCCCCACCCTCGAGGCGCTCCTGCCGCTGCTCGAAGTCCGCGAGGAACGCAGCTTCCTCGACGAATGCCTGGAGCACCGCGAGCGCTCGCTGCGGACGCTGGAAAAAGAGGAGCAAGCCGGCAAGGGCGAGCTGATCCACCCCCAGCACCTGGTCAGCCTGCTCGACCAGCACGCCAGCGAGGACGCCCTGTTCACCGCCGACGGCGGCTCGGCGATGGTCTGGCTGTTGCGTCACATCCACAGCAACGGCAAGCGCCGCACCCTCACCAGCCTGGTCCACGGCACCATGGCCAACGCCATGCCCCAGGCGCTGGGACTGAAGAAGGCCTACCCCGAGCGCCAGGTGATCTCGATCTCCGGCGACGGCGGCCTGGCCATGCTGCTCGGCGACCTGCTGACGGCCATCCAGGAAAAACTGCCGATCAAGGTAGTGGTGCTGAACAATGCCTCGCTGAACTTCGTCGAGCTGGAACAGAAGGTCGAGGGCCTGCTGGACAACTACACCGACCTGCTCAACCCGGACTTCGCCCGGCTCGCCGAGGTGATCGGCTTCCACGGACGCAAGGTGACGCGCTCCGAGGATCTCGAGGCGGCGGTGCAGGAGTTCCTCGCCCAGCCCGGTCCGGCGCTGCTGGACGTGCATACCAACCCTGCGGAGCTGGTGATGCCGCCGAAGATCGAGTTCGGCCAGGTCGCCGACACCGCCCTCTACGCCGCCAAGGCCGTGCTCAGCGGGCGCTTCAAGGACGTCGAGACGCTACTGGTGAACAACCTGCTGAAATGAGCCGGCAGCGGCGCGGCCCGCCTGCCACGGGGCCGCGCCGGGCAGGCGCGGATTCCTGACCGCTCGATCATGTTCGCTCGTCCGAGAGAACGTCGCGCGCGGCGCCGGCTGGCGGTACAATGCCGCGCTTCATCAGCGACAGCCGCTTCGCAGGAAGCCACCCGTGGACATTCTCAAAGACAAAATCCGCTCGGAAGGCATCGTCCTTTCCGAGCATGTACTCAAGGTCGACGCCTTTCTCAACCACCAGATCGACCCGCAGCTGATGCAGCAGGTCGGTCACGCGTTCGCCACGCGCTTCCGCGACCAGGGCATCACCAAGATCGTCACCATCGAGGCTTCCGGCATCGCCCCGGCGGTCATGGCCGGCCTGGAGCTGGGCGTCCCGGTGATCTTCGCCCGCAAGTACCAGTCGCTGACCCTGAAGGACAACCTGTACATCTCCAAGGTGTTCTCCTTCACCAAGCAGACCGAGAGCACCATCGCCATCTCGGCCAAGCACCTGAACGCCCACGACCACGTGCTGGTGATCGACGACTTCCTCGCCAACGGCCATGCCGCCAAGGCGCTGATCGACCTGATCGGCCAGGCCGGCGCGAGCATCGCCGGGCTCGGCATCGTCATCGAGAAATCCTTCCAGGATGGCCGCGCCCTGCTGGAAAGCGAAGGCTACCGGGTCGAGTCCCTGGCCCGGGTGAAATCGCTGGCAGGCGGCCAGGTCGAGTTCCTCGACTGAGCGCCACTCAGCCCCGCTCTTCCTGGCTGGCCCGCAGGCCGGCCAGCAACAAGCGCTGGTAGAGTTCCTCGCGAAGCCCCTGCGGATCGTCCAGATCCATGCGCCGCAGATGCGCCGGGTAGGCTTCTGGCTCCGGCGCGTCCAGGGTCGCCTTGCCCAGTTCGAGGATCTCGCTCAGCTTCAGCTTGCGCTTGAGCCAACCCAACGCCCGCAGCAGGTCCTGCTCGACCTCGTCGAAATCGCTGCCCAGGGGAAACTCCGGCAGCGCCGCTGCGTGGGCCTGGTGCAAGGCCTGCAGGCGCTCCGGGGTATTGTTGCGATAGCGTTCGGGCAGGACGAAATCCTTCGGCAGCTTGCCGGCCGACTGGGCCTGCTCGGCCAGCGCCTGCTGGAAGCGCGAGTCGGCGATGGCCAGCAGCGCGGCGATCACTTCCGCGTCATTCTTGCCGCGCAGGTCGGCGATCCCATACTCGGTCACCACCATGTCACGCAAGTGCCGGGGAATGGTGGTGTGGGCGTACTGCCAGACGATGTTCGAACTGACTTCCCCGCCGGATTCGCGCCAGCTACGCAGCATCAGGATCGAACGTGCGCCCTCCAGCTCGTGGGCCTGGGCGACGAAGTTGTACTGCCCGCCGACGCCACTGAGCACCCGGCCGTCCTCCAGCTGGTCGGCGACCCCGGCGCCGAGCAAGGTCACGGTGAAGGCGCTGTTGATGAAGCGCGCGTCGCGCCGCTGCAGGCGCTTCAGCTCTTCCTGGCGGTACAGGTTGTTGACGAAGCCGATGCCGGTCATGCCGATCCCGGCGCGCTCTTCCAGCGACATCTCGCGCAGGCGCCGGTAGAACGCCAACGGACCGAGGAAGAAGCCGCCGTGCAACCACACCCCGCCCTCCACCGGCGCCTCACCGCGCTCGGCGGCACGCTGTCGCGCTTCGTCGGGGTAGACCCGGCGGCTCAGCACGCCGGCCTCGGCCAGCGCCAGCAGACCCGGCACGAACATCTCGCTGCAACCGTAGAGCCCCCGGCGGAACGGCTCCAGGCCGCCGTCGCGCTCGACCGTCTCGGCCCAGCGCGCACGCACCCCCAGCTCGTCGATCAACGCCCGGTAGGTGGCGTTGTCGCGCTGGCGCAGCAGCAAGGCGGCGGTCAGCGCGTCGCCCATCGAGCCGATGCCGATCTGCAGGGTCCCGCCGTCGCGCACCAGCGCGCTGGCGTGGAGGCCGATGCAGTGGTCCTGCAGGTTGACCGGCATGTTCGGCGTGGAGAACAGCCGGCTGCTTTCCGCCGGCGCGTCGATCAGCAGGTCGAATACCGACTCCTCGACCTCGGCGTCGCCCGGCAGGTAGGGCAGGTCATCGTGGACCACGCCGATGGCGACGATGGTCTCGCCGGCGGCGCGACGCTTCTCCAGCATCGGCAGGAGGTCCAGGGTGATATCCGGGTTGCAGGCCAGGCTCAGCTTGCCCGGCCGCTCGGGATGCCGCGCCACCAGTTGGGCCACCGCGTTGACGCCCTTGGCGTTGATGTCGCGGGCGACGTGGCTGTAGTTGCAACTGATGTAGTGCTGCTGCGCCGGCGCGCTGTCCAGCAGACTGCCGGGCTGCAGGTAGAACTCCTCGACGCGGATGTTCGCCGGCAGTTCGTCGCGGCGCAGGGCGTGCAGGTAATCCAGCTCCGGGTAGTCGGCGAAGACCCGTTCGGCGAAAGGCTCGAGGAAGCGCCGCTGCAGGTCGCCGCCAGCGGCGGGACGCCCCAGGGAAAGCGCGGTATACAGCGTCAGCTGGCGCTCCGGCAGGGTCCGCAGGCGCTGGTACAACGCATTGACCAGTCGGTTGGGCTTACCCAGCCCGAGGGGCAGGCCCATGCGGATCGGGCCCTCAATGGTCTGCAGCAAGTGATCGACTGCGGCGTCGATGGAACAGGTTCGGCTCAAGACGATGCCCTCCGGCGAATGGGTAGCCGGAAGTTTGGACCCTGTTTGCCGGCGGGACGATCCGCCAGCGGGAAAAACCCGCACCGCGGATACGAAAAAGCCGCCAGGAGGCGGCTTTTCGCGACACTGTCCCGGCGTTGTTACAGACCGGACATATGCTTGATCGCGGCTTTCAGCTCGTCGTCCGAGCAATCGGCGCAGGTGCCTTTCGGCGGCATGGCGTTGATACCGGAAATCGCCTTGGCCAGCAGGCCATCGAGGCCGCCCTGCTCCTTGGCGCGCTTGCCCCACTCGGCCTTGTCGCCAACCTTCGGCGCGCCCAGCAGGCCAGTGCCGTGGCAGGTGTTGCAGGTCTTGCCGACGATGTCTTCGCCGGAACGCGCACCGCCGCCACCGGCGGCTGCCGCGACGGCGCCGACGCCTTCGCATTCCTTGCCTTGTACGCAGACCTTGCCTACCGGCTCGAGGCGCTTGGCGATCGCATCGTCAGTGGTCGTAGCCTGAGCGCTTACAGCCCACAGGGCCAACACGGCAGCTTGGGCCGCCAGCATTTTTTTAATCAGGTTCACCCTTACACCCTCATCGTGGCTTATCACACCCGGGCACGATACCGATCACTGCGGGCCGCGCGGGCGGGCGCAAGTATAACGGCAAAGAAAGCCCGGCAGAAACAATTGCACACCCTCGCAAAGCCTTGCGGCATTAGGTCGCAGCCCCGCATGCCCCTTGTCGGCCGGCGCCCTTCGGGCCCGGCGGGGTCTTGTGCTTCAGGTCAGAAATTTGCGGGCGTGGTGGCGCTGATCAAGCGTGCCGGCACATCGTAGGGATTGCGAAAACGGTGCGGCTTGTTGCTCTCGAAATAGTAGCTGTCGCCGCGCTCGAGCACATAGGTCTCGCTGCCAACGGTCAGTTCCAGGCGCCCGTCGACCAGCACCCCAGCCTCCTCGCCTTCGTGGTTGAGCATTTCCTCGCCGGTGTCGGAGCCCGGCGGGTAGGTTTCGTCGAGGAAGGCGATCGCCCGGCTCGGGTGCGCCTTACCCACCAGGCGCATGGACACCGCGCCGCTGGAAATGTCGATCAGTTCGTCTGCCTTGTAGACAACCTGGGTATGGCTGTCCTGCTCCAGGTCCAGGGAGAAGAACTCCACCAGGGACATGGGGATACCGCCCAGCACCTTCTTCAGCGAACTGATGGAAGGGCTCACGCTGTTTTTCTCGATCATCGAGATAGTGCTGTTGGTGACACCCGCCCGTTTGGCGAGTTCGCGCTGGGAAAGACCTTTGAGCTTTCGGATGGTTTGCAGACGAGCACCGACGTCCAAGGGTGGAGTCCTCCTTATTCTTCTGGCAGGCAAGGCAAAACGAGGCCACACACGGCTGGCGACCCCAAGTCGGCCGTATCATGGCAACACTGTTCAGTATTTACAACAGATCGGTCGACATGCCTGCGCAAAGAATTCGGAAAGTTTTTTTCAAGCCCCGGAATAGACGCGCGGCACCCTTTTCAGGTTGCACAGCAGTTGGTAGGGAATGCTGCCGAACTGCGCCGCCAGGGCGCCGACCGGCACGTTCGGGCCCCATAGTTCGACCCGGCTGCCCAGCCCGGCCTGGGGATGGTCGGTAAGGTCGACGGTGAGCATGTCCATCGATACCCGGCCAACCAGGCGCCCCGGCTTGCCGTCGATGAACACCAGGGTGCCGTCGGCGGCGTGCCGCGGGTAGCCATCGGCGTAGCCCATGGCGACCACGCCGATGCGCTGGCTACGCTCGGTGCTGTAGCGCGCGCCGTAGCCGACCGGTTCGCCGGCCGGCAGGTCGCGGACGCTGATCACCTTCGATTCCAGGGTCATCACCGGGCGCAAGCGGTCGGCCAGCGGATGTGCGCGCTCGAACGGCGTGGCTCCGTAGAGCAGGATGCCCGGACGTACCCAATCGCTGGGCACCTTCGGCCAGCCGAGCACGGCTGGCGAATTGCGCAGGCTGATCTCGCCTTCCAGGCCCTGGCTCGCGGTCGCGAAGGCGGCGAGCTGTTCCTCGGTGCGCGGGCAATCCAGTTCGTCGGCGCGGGAGAAGTGACTCATCATCACGATCTTCGCCACCTTGCCGCTGGCCCGCAGGCGCTCGTGGGCGGCGCGGAAGTCCTCGGGGAAGAAGCCGACGCGGTGCATGCCCGAATCCATCTTCAGCCAGACGTTCAGCGGGCGGTCCAGGCTGGCGCGTTCGATCGCCTCCAATTGCCAGGCGCAATGCACCACGCACCAGAAGTCGTGGGCGACGATCAGCTCCAGCTCGGACGCCTCGAAGAAGCCCTCCAGCAGCAGGATCGGCTGGCGGATACCGGCCTCGCGCAGCTCCAGGCCCTCCTCGATGCAGGCCACGGCGAAGCCATCGGCCTCGGCCGCCAGCGCTTCGGCACAGCGCACCGCGCCGTGGCCGTATGCGTCCGCCTTGATCACCGCGAGCGCACGGGCGCCGGTGGCCTCGCGGGCCAGCCGATAGTTGTGACGAAGGGCTTGCAGGTCGATCAGGGCACGGGCGGGGCGCATGGCGACGGGTCTCTCTTCAGCGAGGTGCGGCATCGCGCACCTTTCATCAGGCGAAAAAAAGCCCGGCTCTCCGGCCGGGCCAGACAAAACTCAGGGCAGCGCAGCGACCACCGACATCTCTACCAGGATCTCCGGCTCGCAGAGCTTGGCTTCGACGGTGGCGCGCGCCGGCGCGACGCCGCGCGGCAGCCACTGGTCCCAGACGCGGTTCATGCCTTCGAAGTCGGCGTCGATGTCCTTCAGGTAGATGGTCACCGAGAGGATCCGGGTCTTGTCGGTGCCGGCCTCTTCCAGCAGACGCTCGATGGCCGCCAGGGTCTCGCGGGTCTGCTGCTCGACGCCCGCGGACATGTCCTCGCCCACCTGGCCCGCCAGGTAGACGGTGCCGTTGTGGACGACGATCTGGCTCATACGTTCGTTAGTGTGCTGGCGCTGGATGGGCATTCTTGGCGTTCTCCGGGGAATTGCTGTAGCGGGAAATATCCAGGCCTTCGGTGCTGATCTGCGGGCGCTTCTTCGCCATCAGGTCGGCCAGGTAGCGACCCGACCCGCAGGCCATGGTCCAACCCAGGGTGCCGTGGCCGGTATTGAGGAACAGGTTGCGGTAGCGGGTGGCGCCGACGATCGGGGTGCCATCCGGGGTCGCCGGGCGCAGGCCGGTCCAGAAGGTCGCCTGGCTGATGTCGCCGCCCTCGGGATAGAGGTCGGTGGTGATCATTTCCAGGGTTTCGCGGCGGCGCGGGTTCAGCGACAGGTCGAAGCCGGCGATTTCCGCCATGCCGCCGACGCGGATGCGCTGGTCGAAGCGGGTGATCGCCACCTTGTAGGTCTCGTCGAGGATGGTCGAGGTCGGCGCCATCTCCGGGTTGGTGATCGGCACGGTCAGCGAGTAGCCCTTCAGCGGATAGACCGGAGCCTTGATACCCAGCGGCTTGAGCAGTTGCGGCGAGTAGCTGCCCAGGGCCAGCACGTAGTGGTCGGCGGTGAGCAATTCGCCGTTGACCAGCACGCCGTTGATGCGGTCGCCGGCGAAGTCCAGGCGTTCGATGTTCTGGCCGAAGCGGAACTCCACGCCCAGGCCCTTGGCCATTTCCGCCAGGCGGGTGGTGAACAGCTGGCAGTCGCCAGTCTGGTCGTTGGGCAGGCGCAGGGCGCCGACCAGCTTGTCGGCGACCTTGGCCAGGGCCGGCTCGACGCGGGCGATGCCGTCGCGGTCGAGAACCTCGTAGGGCACGCCGGAGCGCTCGAGCACGGCGATGTCCTTGCCGGCGGCGTCCAGCTGCGCCTGGGTGCGGAACAGTTGGGTGGTGCCGAGGGTGCGGCCCTCGTAGGCGATGCCGGTCTCGGCGCGCAGTTCGTCGAGGCAATCGCGGCTGTACTCGGACAGGCGGACCATGCGCTCCTTGTTCACCGCGTAGCGCTCGGCGGTGCAGTTGCGCAGCATCTGCAGCATCCAGGCGTACTGGCTGGGATCGGAGGTGAGCTTGATGGCCAGCGGCGCGTGCTTTTCCAGCAGCCACTTCATGGCCTTCAGAGGAATGCCCGGGGCTGCCCAGGGCGAAGCGTAGCCGGGAGACACCTGGCCGGCGTTGGCGAAGCTGGTTTCCAGCGCGGGACCGTCCTGACGGTCGACCACCACCACCTCGAACCCGGCTCGGGCCAGGTAATACGCACTGGCGGTACCGATGACACCGCTGCCAAGGACCAGAACTCGCATTGTCGCCTCCCACGTCGCGGAGGAACCGCGGACGTTTGTTATTTTGAGCGTGTAGATGCGCGCAGTATAGGAAGAGGCAGGCAGAAATAATCACCAATTTTAGGCGGTTACTCAGGTAAAAAACCGGTCAAGTAGGGGTTTTACCGAGGCGCATCCACCATAAAACTGGAAAAATACCGCATATTTAAATGATCGAACTCAGGCCGGGAGCCGCTTTTTCGGGAAAGCCTGTCGCAGAACCCATGGAAAACGGCAGGAGTCCCTGGGGGAAGCACTCGCGACAGGAAAAATCCCGCGGACGCTGCCCGGCCCTTGCGATCGGAGCAGCGTCCCAGAGCGCTCGCAGAGCCTTCGCGCTATTTCTTCACCCACTTGCCGCCAACCTGGACGTACTGCCCGGCAGGGGTTTTCTCCATCGCCTTCTTGCCGGCCATGGCCTCCACGTCGGCCAGCGAAGCGCCGCTGCTGTTGGCCACCTTCTGGTATTCGGCGCGCCGCGCGGCATTGATCTGCGCGGCGATGTCCGCCGCCTGGCCGCTGTTGCTGACCACGCCAAGGTAACCGTCCGCCTGCTCGCCGACCAGGCCCTGGGCCTTGGCGCCGCCAAGGGCCGACATGGCCTGGCCGAGGTCCATCGCCATGGCGGAAAGGCTGATGCCGAGGGCCAGCAGGGCGATACCGAGTTTGCTACGGGTTGTCATGGATCCGCTCCTTTAGAACAGGCCGCTGTTCTCGTTGATGATGCCGTCCAGAGCCTTGTCGACCTTGATGTAGATCTCGTGCTCGATTTTCACGTTGAGATTGATGTTGATCGGCTCGCTGGGAGCCGCCAGCTGCACGGTGGGCGTGCAGGCCATCGTCAGGCTGCCCAGCAGCAGGACAGCGAATAGAGCGCAGAGGCGCATCGGGGGTTCTCCTGTATGGCTCATGGCGCCGAAGCCTTGCGTTTCTGCATGCGCTCCTGCACACGTTGGCGAATGGTTTCGCTGACCCGGTCGCTCAGTTGCAGGCTGGTCAGCAGTGCCGGGATATCCTCCTCCAGGTTGACGTTGAGGTTGACCGGGCGCCCCTTCTCCAGGTCCGGGTTGCTGCCCTGCAAGCGCAGGCCGAGCAACAGCTTGCCGTTCTCATGATAATCGACGCTGCTTTGCAGGACGTCGTAGTGGAAATCGTCGAGGGCATCGGCGACCAGCTTCATCCCCGGGTTGCTGCGCCCCAGCGCCTCGATTTTCGCCGAGCGGAAGCGCAGGTAGCCGGGCTCGCGGGCCTTGACCTGGCCGCCGGAGACGCTGGGCTTCCAGCGGTTCAGCATCAGCGGCAGTTCGCCGTCCAGGGTGCCTTCGCCGGCCAGGCCCTCCGCCGGATAGACCCGGAAAATCTCGCCGAGTTGTATGCCCTGGATACGCAAGGCGAACTTCTGCTCGGCCTGACCCAGGCGGATGCTCCCCGCGGGAACCGAGGCCTGCCCGCCGAACAGGCCGCTCTGCAACGTCTGCCAGCTCAAACGGCCGCTGCCCGGCGCGGAAAGCGGGGCCTCGTAGCGCCCGCGGAAACTCACCGGCCCCAGCGGCAGGCCGGGATTGGCCTCGGCCAGGCTCAGGCCGGGGCTGTCCAGGCTCAACTGACCGCCGCGCAGGCGCAAGGCCAGGCTGCCGCCCAGCCCCTTCAGCTCGCTGCGGTCGTAGATACCGTCGAGGCCTTTCAGGGTCAGGTCCAGGTCGAGGGACGAGCCACCCGCCGCGTCGAGCTTCCAGCCGGCCGCGGCGGTCGCGCGCCCATTGCCCAGTTCGAGCAGCCCCGGCCAGTCGGCGAGGGTCGCGGCCAGCGGATTGCCGGTACGGAAGAACACCTCGGCCAGCTTGGCGGAGAGTGCCAGGGGCGTCTTCGCATCGCGCTGCAGCTGGATGTCCGCCGCCAGCCCCGCACCGTTGCTCAGCCGTCCCTTCAGGCTGGTGCGCTCGAGGGTGGTGTCGAGCGGCCCCTCGAAGGTCCAGGCCAACGGCTTGAGGTTGGCCTGGCGGAGTTGTCCGACCTGCGCCTGCAGCGGCCCGGCGAAATGCAGCGCCAGCGGCTGGTAGGCCAGTTCGAGAGCGGTCCCGGCGAGATTGAGGCGGGGCTGGCCAAGGTGCAGCGTCGACGGCTCGGCCAGGGACGCCGCCTGCAGTCGCGCGCCCCTGCCGAAGGAGAGGTTGGCGCGCTGCCCGTCCAGCCGGCCCTCCAGGGGAATCTCCGCGACCAGTCGCTCGGCTTTCCAGCCCTGGTATTGCAGGTGCGGCGCGTCCACCTGCAAGCGCCCCTCCACCAGCCTGGCGGCCCACGGCGAGATGCCCAGCAGGTCGAGACGCGCCTCCAGCTTCAGCGTACTCGCGCCCTCGCTGGCGAACGCCAGGCGCAACGCGGTGACGCTATCGGCATCGCGCTCCAGCGGCTCGCTGCGCAAGCCCAGCGCGCTCGGCCGCAACTCGGCCGGCAGCGCCTGCAACCACTCGCCGTGCAACTGGCTCAGGCGCAAGTCGCTGCGCAGCTGGCGTGGCAACCAGGCGCCCTCGTCTCCATCCAGTTGGACTTGCAGTTCGCCCTGTACATTACCCAGACCGGGCAGCGGCCAGGCTTGCGGAGCCTGCACCAGCAGCGCCGCCGAGCCACCGCCGTCGAGCACCCGGCGCGGCTCCAGCCAGTCGCTGCCAGGCGCCAGGCGGATCGTCCAGTCCGCTTGCAGACGCAGGGCTTGCGGTGCGTCGGGCAGGCGCTGCGCTTCCGGCAGCCAGCGATTGAGCCAGACCACCAGGCCACGGGTGTCGGGCAGGCCGGGCGCCTCCAGGCGCCCCTGCCAGAGGCCGTCGCCATCGGACGGCGCGAGCTGGCTGTCCAGCGTCAGCAGCGCCTGCCGGTCGAGTTGCGCGCGCGCACGCAGGCGCCAGCCGGTAGGCTCCTCGAAGAGCTGGGCGTCGAGCTGGGCCTGCTGCGCCTCCTGTTGCAGGCGCAGTTGCGCAGCCAGCGGAAACAGCGCTCCCGACGGGCGGCCGATATCCAGTCCGCCTTCCTGCTCGCAGCGGCCGGCGGGACAAGGCAGGTCGAGATGGAAGCGTTCGAGGTGGATCTGTTCCGGCAGCCAGGCGAGGGTCTCCCGCAGGGACGTCCAGTCCAGCGCAGCGGAGTCGTCGTCGGAACTCGCGGCAGCCGGTTGCCAGGCGAGCGCCACTTGCTCCACGCGCAGGCCGGGTAGACGCGGACGCCAACCCGACAGCCCGGGCCAGCGCAGCAGCGCGTGCTCCACGTCCAGTCGCAGTCTGGCGCCATCCGCGCCGCGCCGCTCCAGCGCCAGCCGTCGCAGCCCGATGCCTTCGGCGGACAGGCCCAGGCCTTGCCACTCCAGGCGCTCGACACCCTGCTCGCGCAACAGGCTGCGCCAGGCATGCCAGCCGTAGCCGAACGCCAGCAGCAACAGCACTGCAAATACCAGCAGCAACGTCGTCCTTCTGCGCAAACGCATGTCCTACCTCTGTCCGTTGCCGACCCGGCCAAGGGTGGCGGGGCCCTCGTGCAAGATCAAGGCGTTTTCCCTGGCCAGTGTTTTTCCCTGCTTTCGACGTTATATTGGCGGAAAATTTCCGGATTTTCCGAGCCAGACGGGGAGCCTCCATCCATGCGTACCCAGCATCAGAGCAAACGCGAGCTGGACAAGATCGACCGCAACATCCTCCGCATCCTGCAGGAGGAAGGTCGCATTTCCTTCACCGAGCTGGGCGAACGCGTCGGCCTCTCGACCACACCCTGCACCGAACGCGTGCGCCGCCTGGAGCGCGAAGGCCTGATCATGGGCTACCACGCCCGGCTCAATCCGCAGCATCTGAAGGCCAGCCTGCTGGTGTTCGTCGAGATCAGCCTGGACTACAAGTCCGGCGATACCTTCGAAGAGTTTCGCCGGGCGGTGCTCAAGCTGCCCCATGTGCTGGAATGCCACCTGGTGTCCGGCCACTTCGACTACCTGGTGAAGGCTCGCATCTCGGAAATGGCGTCCTACCGCAAGCTGCTCGGCGACATCCTGCTGAAACTGCCGCACGTTCGCGAGTCGAAGAGCTATATCGTCATGGAAGAGGTCAAGGAGTCGCTCGACCTACCGGTTCCGGATTGACATGACACGCTCCGGGAGTCCGCCAGGACTCCCGGCATAGACGGGAAACACCGTCGTTTCCGCACACGATCCCCGCAACACCTCGCAGTTTTTTTCCTTTTTCGCCCTTGGCGAGCGCCTCGACTGACGTTTATGCTCCGTCAAATTTTCCACACATAATAATCAGGATTTCACACATGAACGCCCGCGTTCACCAGCCGGTGCATACCGCCCAACACGCCCCCTCCTACTACGCCGCCACGCTCAACCGACGCATCGAGTGCCCACCCCTGGCCGGCGAAGAGCAGGCCGACGTGTGCGTCGTCGGCGGCGGTTTCTCGGGGGTGAACACGGCGTTGGAACTGGCCCAGCGCGGCTTCTCCGTGGTCCTGCTGGAAGCGCACCGGATCGGCTGGGGCGCCAGTGGGCGCAATGGCGGCCAGTTGATCCGCGGCGTCGGCCATGACGTCGAGCAGTTCCTCCCGGTGATCGGCGCCGACGGCGTGAAGGCACTCAAGCTGATGGGCCTGGAGGCGGTGGAGATCGTCCGTCGCCGGGTCGAGCAATACGCCATCGACTGCGATCTGCGCTGGGGCTACTGCGATCTGGCGAACAAGCCCGGCGACTACCAGGGCTTCCGCGAGGACATGGAGGAACTCCAGGCCCTCGGCTATCGCCACGAGATGCGCCTGGTGCCGGCCGCGGAGATGCGCAGCGTGGTCGGCTCCGATCGCTACGTCGGCGGCCTGGTGGACATGGGCTCCGGCCACCTGCACCCGCTCAACCTGGTCCTCGGCGAAGCCGCCGCTGCCCAGTCGCTGGGCGTCCGCCTGTTCGAGCGCTCGCCGGTGACGCGCATCGACTACGGCACGGAAGTCCAGGTGCATACCGCCGCCGGCAAGGTGCGGGCGAAGACCCTGGTGCTGGGCTGCAACGCCTACATGAACGACCTCAACCCGCTGCTCGGCGGCAAGGTACTGCCGGCCGGTAGCTACGTGATCGCCACCGAGCCGCTGGACGAGAAACTGGCCCGCCAACTGCTGCCGCAGAACATGGCAGTGTGCGACCAGCGCGTGGCCCTCGACTACTACCGGCTCTCCGCCGACAACCGCCTGCTGTTCGGTGGCGCCTGCCATTATTCCGGCCGCGACCCCAGCGACATCGCCGCCTACATGCGTCCGAAGATGCTGGAGGTATTCCCGCAACTGGCGAACGTCCGCATCGACTACCAATGGGGCGGCATGATCGGCATCGGTGCCAATCGCCTGCCACAGATCGGCCGCCTGCCGGGGCAGCCCAACGTGTACTTCGCCCAGGCCTATTCCGGACACGGGGTGAACGCCACGCACCTCGCCGGGCAGTTGCTCGCCGAAGCCATCGGCGGCCAGCAGAGCGACGGCTTCGACCTGTTCGCCAAGGTGCCGCACATCACCTTCCCCGGCGGCAAGCTGCTGCGCTCGCCACTGCTGGCGCTGGGCATGGCCTGGTACCGGCTGAAGGAAAAACTCGGTAGCTGAGCCCATCCGAGGCTCGGCGGATTCTGAAAAAATCAGGCGGGGCATCGCTCTTCCGAGGAAAACTCCTAGAATTCGCACGACCGGGATGAGCCGGTCGTTCGAGTTTCCACGGGAGATGTCCTTGCTTCGCCGATTCCTCCTGCTGGCCCTCCTGGCCCTCTCCGGCTGCGCCAGCACTCCTCCGCCGCAACCGTCGTCGGCACTGCCCGCCGAGGGTACCTGGCTGGCCAGGCAGGCCGAAGTCCAGGGGCGCGACCACCCCGGCCAGTCCGGCTTCCACCTGCTGGGCGCCAGCGAGGATGCCTTCGTCGCCCGCGCGGCGCTGATTCGCGCAGCCCAGCGCAGCCTCGACATCCAGTACTACATCGTCCACGACGGACTGACCACGCGCGCCCTCGCCTACGAGTTGCTCAAAGCAGCCGACCGTGGCGTGCGGGTACGCATCCTCATCGACGACACCGCCAGCGATGGCTGGGACTACGAGATCGGTGTGCTCTCCGCCCATCCGAACATCCAGGTGCGCCTGTTCAACCCGTTGCACCTGGGCCGCGCCACCGGCATCACGCGAGGCGTCGGCCGCCTGTTCAACCTGTCCCAGCAGCACCGGCGCATGCACAACAAGCTGTGGCTGGCCGACGGCACGGCGGCCATCGTCGGCGGACGCAACCTCGGCGACGAGTATTTCAACGCCAAACCGGAGATGAACTTCACCGACCTCGACCTGCTCGGCGTCGGCCCCATCGCCAACCAGCTCTCGCACAGCTTCGACCAGTACTGGAACAGCGCCATCAGCCGGCCGATCGAGGATTTCCTCTGGCGCGCGCCCTATCCCGGCGAACTGGAGTCGGCCCGACGTAAGTTGCAGCGCTACCTGCGCAAGGAGTCGGTGAAGGAGTCCGGCTACATCCGCCACCTGTTCGACCGCGGCGACCAGCCACGCCTGGGCAACTGGCTGGAGAATCTCACCTGGGCACGCGCCGAGGCGATCTGGGATGCGCCGCTGAAGGTATTGAGCCGCGGCGAGCCCGACCCGCACCTATTGCTCAGTCCGCACCTGGCGGGCCTGTTCAAGGGCGTGCAGAAGGAACTGATCCTGGTCTCGGCGTATTTCGTTCCGGCCAAGGACGGTCTCAACTACCTCACCGGCAAGGCCGACAGCGGCGTCCGCGTGCGCCTGCTGACCAACTCCCTGGAAGCCACCGACGTGCCCGCCGTGCATGCCGGCTACGCGCCCTATCGGATGGCGCTGCTTGAGCATGGCGTTAAGCTCTACGAGCTGCGCGCCAATCCCGACCAGCCGCTGAGCGGCGCGCCCTGGCGCCTGCACGGATCGAGCAGCGCCAGCCTGCACAGCAAGGCGATGGTCTTCGACCGGCGCAAGGTATTCATCGGTTCGTTCAACTTCGATCCGCGCTCGATCCTGTGGAACACCGAAGTCGGGGTCATCGTCGACAGTCCGCTGCTGGCCGAGCAGGTCCGCCAACTGGCGCTGGAGGGCATGGCGCCGAGCGTCAGCTACCAGGTTCGCATCGACCGCAGCGGCAGCCGGCCGAAGCTGGTCTGGATCGACGAACGCGACGGCCGGGCCCAGGTCCTGCGCCACGAGCCGGGTAGCCTGTGGCGACGCCTGAACGCCTGGGTCGCGGGAATGATCGGACTGGAAAAGATGCTCTGAGGGTCACTCGGAGGCTTCCAGGCCGGTTGCCTCCTCGTCCGCCGGAATCGCCCCGCGCAGCCGCACCAGCACCACGAAGCCCGCCGCGCCGAGCGCCATCATCAACGGCAGGGCGTGACCGCTGATCCACTGGCTGGCGGCGCCGGTGGCCAGCGGGCCGAGCAGGCAGCCGATGCCCCATAGCTGCGCGACATGGGCATTGGCCCGGACCAGGGCATCGTCTCGGTAGCGCTCGCCGATCAGGATCAGCGCCAGGGTGAACAACCCGCCGGCGCTGGCCCCGAACAGCACCAGCAGCGGCCAGATCAACGGCGTCTGCAGCAGCAGGGGAATCGCCAGGCTGCTCAGCAGCAGCACCAGGCCGCAGCCGCCGAACAGGCCGCTGCGCGAGACCCGGTCGGCGAGCCAGCCGATCGGCAACTGCAACAATGCATCGCCCACCACCACGGTACTGACCATGGCCAGCGCCACCGCTTGCGGAAAGCCCTGGCGCAACCCGTAGATCGGCAGCAGGGTGAGGATCATCGCCTCGAAGGCAGCGAACAACACCACCGCCCAGGCGATCGCCGGCAGGCCCCGGCAGAAGGCCCACAAACCGCGCCCGGAGGCGCTGTGCGGATCGACCCTGGGCGCACCGCCGCGGCCCAGCAGCAGCAACGAGCCAGCAATCAGCAGGCAGACGCCGAACCAGAAGCCACGGTCGTCGGCGGTACCGATGAAGGTCAGCAGTACCGGCCCGGACAGTTGGCTGAGGGCGTAGCCGGTGCCGTACAGCGCGACCAGCCGGCCACGCCACTTCTCCACCGCCAACTGGTTGATCCAGCTTTCCCCGAGGATGAACACCACGGTGAGCTGCACGCCGATCAGCAGGCGCAGCAACAGCCATACCGGGTAGCTCTGCAGCAGTGCCAGCAGGCCGATGGAGGCTGCCCCGGTGAGCAGGCACAACTGCATCAGCCGCGGCGTACCGACGCGCGCGGCGAGGCGCCCGGCGATCATCGCGCCGAGCAGCACGCCCACTGCCGGCGTGCTGGCCATCACGCCGATGGCGAAACTGCCGTAGCCCCAGCTCTCCAGGCGCAACGAGACCAGCGGCATGGTCAGGCCAAGGGCGAGGCCGATACTAATGACTGCGGAACAGACGGCGAAATAGCTTCCCCAACGCATTGCGATTCTCCCGTTGGCACCCCGGAAGCCTTGCCGGGGCGAGCGGATATATCCGGCGCACGAAGCACAGCGGCCGGGCTTCCAGAAGGAAACCCGGCCGCGGGTGTGGCTCGAGAGAGCCGGCCCGGAAGGGCCGACCTAGGCGATCAGAGCTTGATCCAGGTCGCCTTCAGCTCGGTGTACTTGTCGAAGGCGTGCAGCGACTTGTCGCGACCGTTGCCCGACTGCTTGAAGCCGCCGAACGGAGCGGTCATGTCGCCACCGTCGTACTGGTTGACCCAGACGCTGCCGGCGCGCAGGGCCTTGGCAGTCAGGTGCGCCTTGGACAGGTTGCTGGTCCAGACCGCCGCCGCCAGCCCATAGGGCGTGTCGTTGGCGATGCGCACGGCCTCCTCGGCATCCTCGAACTCGATCACCGAGAGCACCGGGCCGAAGATTTCCTCACGGGCGATCTTCATTGCATTGGTCACGCCGTCGAAGATGGTCGGCTCGACGTAGGTGCCGCCGGTTTCTTCCAGGGTCCGCTTGCCGCCGGCAACCAGCTTGGCACCGTCGTTGTGACCGGCCTCGATGTAGGACAGCACGGTGTTCATCTGCTGGGTGTCCACCAGCGCGCCGACGTTGGTTTCCGGATCCAGCGGGTTGCCCGGCTTCCAGCCCTTGAGGGCCTCGATCACCAGGGGCAGGAACTTGTCCTTGATGGAGCGCTCCACCAGCAGGCGCGAACCGGCGGTGCAGACTTCGCCCTGGTTGAAGGCGATGGCGCCGGCAGCGGCTTCGGCGGCGGCCTTCAGGTCCGGGGCGTCGGCGAAGACGATGTTCGGGCTCTTGCCGCCAGCCTCCAGCCAGACGCGTTTCATGTTCGACTCGCCGGCATAGACCATCAGTTGCTTGGCGATCTTGGTCGAACCGGTGAACACCAGGGTGTCGACATCCATGTGCAGTGCCAGCGCCTTGCCTACCGTGTGGCCGTAGCCCGGCAGCACGTTGAACACGCCTTTCGGAATGCCGGCCTCGACGGCCAGCTGGGCGATGCGGATGGCGGTCAGCGGCGACTTCTCGGAGGGCTTGAGGATCACCGAGTTGCCGGTGGCCAGGGCCGGACCGAGTTTCCAGCAGGACATCAGCAGCGGGAAGTTCCACGGCACGATGGCGGCGACCACGCCGACCGGCTCGCGGGTCACCAGGCCCAGCTCGGCATGGGGAGTGGCGGCGACTTCGTCATAGATCTTGTCGATCGCCTCGGCGCTCCAGCGCAGGCTGTTGGCGGCGCTGGCGACATCGATGTGCAGCGAGTCGCTGATCGGCTTGCCCATGTCCAGGGTTTCCAGCAGGGCCAGCTCCTCGGCGTTCTCCAGCAGCAGATCGGCGAAGCGGATCATCGTCTGCTTGCGCTTGGCCGGCGCCAGGCGCGACCAGGCGCCGGAATCGAAGGCATTGCGAGCGACCTTGACCGCCTGCTCGGCATCGGCCAGGTCGCAACTGGCGACCTTGGCCAGGAAGCGGCCATCCACCGGGCTCAGGCAATCGAAGGTCTCGCCGGAGGCGGCGTTGCTGTATTCGCCGTTGACGAAGGCGCGGCCTTCGATCTTCAGGTCTTTGGCGCGGGCTTCCCAGTCGGCGCGGGTCAGGGTGGTCATGACAACGTGTCCTCTTATTGGTGTTCTGGGCGCCTGGGAGACAGGCGCGCTGTCAGATTCTGCAAGGCGGGCGCGCGGCCCGTGGTGTCCGCCACCCTAAACCAGAGCAGCGCCTGTTTTCAATATATTTGACAGGAACCCCTCTAACTCCCTTGTCACGTTCATTATTTTAAACATAGACTCGCCCGGACTAGCGTCTTCATCCCTCGCGTGCAACCTGGGTGGCCCTATGACAATGAATAACGAGCCGCAGTCGAGCAGCCTCGACAACTTCTGGATGCCCTTCACCGCCAACCGCCAGTTCAAGGCGCGGCCGCGCCTGCTGGAAAGCGCCGAAGGCATCCACTATATCGCCCAGGGCGGGCGCCGCATCCTCGACGGCACCGCCGGCCTCTGGTGCTGCAATGCCGGCCACGGCCGGCGCGAGATCAGCGAAGCGGTGGCCCGGCAGATCGCCACCCTCGACTACGCCCCGCCGTTCCAGATGGGTCACCCGCTGCCGTTCGAACTCGCCGCGCGGCTGGCGGAAATCGCCCCGCCGGGCCTGAACAAAGTGTTCTTCACCAACTCCGGCTCGGAATCGGCGGACACCGCGCTGAAGATCGCCCTTGCCTACCAGCGCGCCATCGGCCAGGGCACCCGCACCCGCCTGATCGGCCGCGAACTGGGCTACCACGGGGTCGGCTTCGGCGGCCTGTCGGTAGGCGGCATGGTCAACAACCGCAAGGCCTTCTCCGCCAACCTGCTGCCGGGGGTCGACCACCTGCCGCACACCCTGGACGTCGCCCGCAACGCCTTCACCGTCGGCCTGCCCGAGCATGGCGCGGAAAAGGCCGAGGAGCTGGAACGCCTGGTGACCCTGCACGGCGCCGAGAATATCGCCGCGGTGATCGTCGAGCCGATGTCCGGCTCGGCCGGCGTGGTGCTGCCGCCCAAGGGCTACCTTCAGCGGCTGCGCGAGATCACCCGCAAGCATGGCATCCTGCTGATCTTCGACGAAGTGATCACCGGTTTCGGCCGCGTCGGCGAAGCCTTCGCCGCGCAGCGCTGGGGCGTCGTCCCGGACCTGCTGACCTGCGCCAAGGGGCTGACCAACGGCAGCATCCCGATGGGCGCCGTATTCGTCGACGAGAAGATCCACGCCGCCTTCATGCAAGGCCCGCAGGGCGCCATCGAGTTCTTCCACGGCTATACCTATTCCGGCCATCCGGTAGCCTGCGCCGCCGCCCTGGCGACCCTGGACATCTACCGTCGCGACGACCTGTTCCAGCGGGCCGTCGAACTGGAAGGCTACTGGCAGGACGCGCTGTTCAGCCTGCGCGACCTGCCCAACGTGGTCGACATCCGCGCCGTCGGCCTGGTCGGCGGCGTGCAACTGGCGCCGCACGCGAACGGCCCCGGCAAGCGCGGCTACGACGTCTTCGAGCGCTGCTTCTGGGAGCACGACCTGATGGTCCGGGTGACCGGCGACATCATCGCCATGTCGCCGCCGCTGATCATCGACAAGCCCCACATCGACCAGATCGTCGAGCGCCTGGCCCAGGCCATCCGCGCCAGCGTCTGATCCAGGCGGGCGGCTGGCGCCGCCCTGCCTCCAACTGGCCAGAACCACAAGAACCGAGAGTCAGCATGAACATCGAACAGATCGTCGACTTCGCCCAGGCCAACAGCGCTCCGGAACACTACAGCCCGGCGCCGGAGAAAATCCTCAAGGGCGACCCGAAACAGAGCGTGCGCAACCACTACGGCAGCCCCTGCGGGCAGTTCAACGCCGGTATCTGGGAAGGCGCCGTGGGCCAGTGGACGGTGAACTACACCGAACACGAGTACTGCGAGATCATCCAGGGCGTCTCGGTGCTGCGCGACCGGCACGGCAACGCCAAGACCGTGCGCGCCGGCGACCGCTTCGTGATCCCCGCCGGCTTCCAGGGCACCTGGGAAGTGCTCGAAGCCTGTCGCAAGGTCTATGTGATCTTCGAAGCCAAGGCCTGAGCCCCGGCTTCATCCCGAATGCTTGTTACCCTTGCCCGCCACCTGGCGGGCTTTTTTGTGCGCCAGCCCGGGAGTTCGTACGCCGGAAATGAAAAAGCCCGCCGGATGGCGGGCTTTTCGCAAGGTGCCGGATCAATTACTTGATCTTGGCTTCCTTGTAGATCACGTGCTGACGAACGACCGGATCGTACTTCTTGATCTCGATCTTCTCAGGCTTGGTACGCTTGTTCTTGTCGGTGGTGTAGAAGTGGCCGGTACCGGCGCTGGACACCAGACGAATCAATTCACGCATGATTCAGCTCCTTAGAATTTTTCGCCGCGGGCACGCAGGTCAGCCAGGACGGCCTCGATGCCACGCTTGTCGATGATACGCATGCCCTTGGCGGAAACGCGCAGACGTACGAAGCGCTTCTCGGACTCGACCCAGAAACGGTGGTGCTGCAGGTTCGGCAGGAAACGGCGGCGGGTTTTGTTGTGTGCGTGGGAAATGTTATTCCCGGTAACCGGACCCTTACCGGTTACTTGACAGACTCTAGACATGCCTCAGCCCTCTATAACCTCATGCCCAACCCGGCATGGGTTGGCTGCTTTAACTCAAGTTCGATACTCAGTTTCACCGGGGTCTTACCCGCTGCATCCCGACGAAGGAGAGCGTGGCCCCAGAAAAGAGCGCAGCTTTATATCAGAAAGGCGCCCCGCGCCGCAAGGGCGAAGGCCCATGGCGCAGCCGCGGCCCGCCTCGCTGCGGGCTTCGCACCGCGGCCGTTCGTCGCCTTGCCTCGTTGTCGCTGCCCGCCGCATGGTCTAGGGTAGCGATTCAAGGCCGCCAACGGCCTTGCATGACTGCGCCCAACCGCTGCGGATGGGCATGTTAACCGTTCGAATGGAGCCCGTCATGCGCCTCGCCGCTTTCTCCCTGTTCCTCGCCCCCCTGCTGCTCGCCCAGCCCGCCGCCGCTGCCACCTTGAGTGTGTGTACCGAGGCCAGCCCCGAGGGCTTCGACGTGGTCCAGTACAACTCGCTGACCACCACCAACGCCTCGGCCGATGTGCTGATGAATCGCCTGGTCGAGTTCGACGCCGGCAAGGGGACGGTGGTGCCCTCGCTGGCCGAGCGCTGGTCGGTGTCCGACGACGGCCTGAGCTATCGCTTCGACCTGCGCCAGGGCGTGCACTTCCACAGCACCGCCTACTTCAAGCCGAGCCGTACGCTCGACGCCGACGACGTGGTGTTCAGCTTCCAGCGCATGCTCGATCCGGCCAATCCCTGGCACAAGGTGGCGCAGAACGGCTTCCCGCACGCCCAGTCGATGCAACTGCCGGAGCTGATCAAGCGGGTGGAGAAAAGCGGCGACCACCAGGTGCTGATCGTTCTCGACCACCCCGACGCGACCTTCCTGCCGATGCTGAGCATGGGCTTCGCCTCCATCTATTCGGCGGAGTACGCCGACCAGTTGATGAAGGCCGGAACCCCGGAAAAGCTCAACACCGCGCCGATCGGCAGCGGGCCGTTCGTGTTCAAGCGCTTCCAGAAGGACGCGGTGGTGCGCTACGCCGCCAACCCCGAGTACTTCGCCGGCAAGCCGGCGGTCGACGCGCTGATCTTCGCCATTACCCCGGACGCCAACGTGCGCCTGCAGAAGTTGCGCCGCGGCGAATGCCAGATCGCCCTGTCGCCGAAGCCGCTGGACGTGGAGAGCGCGCGCAAGGACGCCAGCCTGAAGGTCGAGCAGACGCCGGCCTTCATGACCGCCTTCGTCGCCCTCAATACCCAGCATCCGCCGCTGGACGATCCCAAGGTGCGCCAGGCGATCAACCTGGCCTTCGACCGCACCAGCTACCTGCAGGCGGTATTCGAAGGCAGCGCCAGTGCCGCCACCGGCATCTATCCGCCAAACACCTGGAGCTATGCCAGGGATATTCCCGCCTACCCGCACGACCCCGAACAGGCGCGCAAGCTGCTGGCTGGCAAGCAACTTCCCGAGCTGAACATCTGGACCCGCCCGTCCGGCAGCCTGCTCAACCCCAACCCGAGCCTCGGCGCCCAACTGCTCCAGGCCGACCTGGCGGAGGCCGGGATCAAGGCCAACATCCGCGTCATCGAATGGGGCGAGTTGATCCGTCGCGCCAAGAATGGCGAACACGACCTGCTGTTCATGGGTTGGGCCGGCGACAACGGCGATCCGGACAACTTCCTCACTCCGCAATTCAGCTGCGCCAGCGTCAAGTCGGGGCTCAACTTCGCGCGCTATTGCGATCCCGGCCTGGACAAGCTGATTGCCGACGGCAAGGCCGCCAGCAGCCAGGAACAACGCACCGGCCTGTACCACCAGGCGCAGAAACTGATCCACGAACAGGCGCTCTGGCTGCCCCTGGCCCACCCGACCGCCTTCGCCCTGACCCGCCAGGAGGTGCAGGGCTACCAGGTCAATCCGTTCGGTCGCCAGGATTTCTCGCGGGTCGCCGTGAAACGCTGAAGGCCACGCCCGGGAGAACCCGGCGATGGATCTCGACCGCCTCTACCTGCCGCATTGGCAGTTCAGCGAGCGCCATCAGCGGCTGATCGACGCGCCGGCGCTACCCTGCTGCACACGGAAACCCGGGTGTTCTGCCCCGATCGCGCCAGCCGCCTGCGCTTCACCCCCTACTGGTTGGCGATCCGCCCGGTCAGCGGGCTGACCCGCCGGCGCCTGCTGGCGGGCATCGAGCGGCGCCTGGGCTGGGCCCTTCGCCGAACGCTCACAGCCAACCGTATTCGGCCAGCGACAGAGGCTCGCCGTCGCCGATGATGAAGTGGTCGAGCACCCGCACATCGATGAGCGCCAGGGCTTCCTTGAGGCGCGCAGTGAGCTGGCGGTCGGCGAGACTCGGACGGGCGTCGCCGGAAGGGTGGTTATGGGTCAGGATCAGCGCCGCCGCGTTGTGCGCCAGGGTGCGCTTGACCACCTGGCGCGGGTAGACGCTGGCGCCATCGATGCTGCCCTGGAACAGCACCTCGAACGCCAGGACCCGGTGCCTCGTGTCGAGGAACAGGCAGGCGAACACCTCGTGCTGCTCGTGGCGCAGGCGCGCCTTGAGATAGTCGCGCACCGCCTGCGGGCTCTCCAGTATCGAATCGCGACGCAGGCGCTCGGCCAGGTGGCGCCGGCCCATCTCCAGCACGGCCTGCAATTGCGCATACTTGGCCACGCCGAGCCCGAGATGGCCGCAGAACGAGGCGAGGTCCGCCTCGAGCAGGGCACGCAGCCCGCCGAACTCGCTCAACAGCCGCCGCGACAGCTCGACCGCACTGCAACCGGTCACTCCCGTGCGCAGGAAGATCGCCAACAGCTCGGCATCGGAAAGGGCCGCCGCGCCCTGCTCCAGAAGCTTCTCCCGAGGCCGTTCGGCTTCGGGCCAATCGCGGATGCTCATTCGCTTTCCCCATCGAGCCCGCCCGCTGTTCCCGTGCGGACGCTGTGCTATCTTAGCCCATCCTTTTTGCGCGGCAGACGACCTGGGGAGGCGCGTTTGCCGAAGCGCATGTCATCCATTTCCTTATTAAGGCAAGCCTATGCAGCGGCTCTATCGGAAACGCATCGTCCTCGGCGTGGGCGGCGGCATTGCCGCCTACAAGAGCGCCGAACTGGTCCGCCGCCTGCGCGACCAGGGCGCTGAAGTCCGAGTGGTGATGACCCAGGGCGGCCGCGAGTTCATCACGCCCCTGACCCTCCAGGCGTTGTCCGGCCATCCGGTGCACACCGATCTGCTGGACCCGGCGGCGGAAGCCGCGATGGGCCACATCGAACTGGCCCGCTGGGCCGATCTGGTGCTGATCGCACCGGCTACCGCCGACCTCATGGCGCGCCTGGTCCAGGGCGTGGCCAACGACCTGCTGACCACCCTGGTGCTGGCCACCGACGCGCAAATCGCCCTGGCACCGGCGATGAACCAGGCCATGTGGCGCGACACCGCGACCCAGGCCAACGCCGAGCTGCTGCGCCAGCGCGGCTTCCACCTGTTCGGTCCGGCAGCGGGCAGCCAGGCCTGCGGCGACGTCGGCCTCGGGCGCATGCTCGAAGCCGAGGAACTGGCGCAGCGCGCCGCCGACTGCTTCCAGCGCCAGGCGCTGACCGGCGTGCATGTGCTGATTACCGCCGGCCCGACCCAGGAAAACATCGACCCGGTGCGCTACATCACCAACCACAGTTCCGGAAAGATGGGCTTCGCCCTCGCCGAGGCGGCGGTGGAAGCCGGCGCACGAGTGACCCTGGTCACCGGCCCGGTGCACCTGCCGACGCCCGACCGGGTGCAGCGCGTCGACGTGGTCAGCGCCCGCGACATGCTGGCCGCCTGCGAGGCGGCGATGCCCTGCGACCTGCTGATCGCCTCCGCGGCGGTCGCCGACTACCGCCCGGAAGTGGTCGCCGCGCACAAACTGAAGAAAGACCCTACCAGTGGCGAGGGCTTGCTCTTGCAGCTGGTGCGCAATCCCGACATTCTCGCCACCCTCGCACAGCGCGAGGATCGTCCCTTCAGCGTGGGCTTCGCCGCAGAAACCGAAAACCTGCTGGACTATGCTGCACGCAAGCTGAAGGACAAGAACCTCGACCTGATCGTCGCCAACGACGTGGCCAACCCCTCGATCGGCTTCAACAGCGACGAGAACGCGATCACGGTGATCGACCGCGACCTGCATCCGAGCACCTTCGCCCAGACCAGCAAGGGCAAGATCGCTCGCCAGCTGATCGCCTTCATCGCCGACCGCCTCAACCAGCAATGAGTTACTGATGCACTCTCTCCAAGCCAAGATCCTCGACCCCCGCCTGGGCTCCGACTTCCCGCTCCCGCAGTACGCCACGCCGGGCTCGGCCGGCCTCGACCTGCGCGCCATGCTCAAGGAAGACACCGTCCTCGGCCCGGGCCAGACCCTGCTGATTCCCACCGGCCTGTCCATCTACATCGCCGATCCCGGCCTCGCCGCCCTGGTTCTGCCGCGCTCCGGCCTGGGCCACAAGCACGGCATCGTGCTGGGCAACCTGGTCGGCCTGATCGACTCGGACTACCAGGGCGAGCTGATGGTGTCCTGCTGGAACCGCGGCGAGTCGCCGTTCACCATCGCCGTCGGCGAGCGCATCGCGCAGTTGGTACTGGTGCCGGTGGTGCAGGCGCATTTCGAGCTGGTCGAGCAGTTCGACGAAAGCCAGCGCGGCGCCGGCGGCTTCGGCCATTCCGGCAGCCACTGACCCCGAACACAGGACGAGACGCCGAGGAGACGCGGCATGAAGCTTTTCCAGCGCACCGCCAAGGATGGGAACGAGTTGGGCGACCTGCTCGAACCGGAAAAGAAGCCGCGCAAGGCAGCGTCCGAACGCGCTGACGGCAAGGACCTGCTGCCCGGCATAGGCGCCAGCCTGCTGGGCGTGGCGGCCGCCGGCGCCCTGCTCTGGTTCGGCGTCTTCGGCGGCGCCGGTGAGGCGCAGCAGCGCCAGTTGGACTCGGCCTGGGCCGAAGGCCAGGCCGGCGCCTTGCGCCAGGCCTTGCAGCAACTCGCCGCCGACACCCGCGCCGCCGCGGCCAGCCCCCTCGCCCTCGAAGCCCTGCAAAGCGGCGACGCCGCCCGCATCGAGGCCGCCCAGCGCAGCTTGCTGGCCTGGGACGGCGTGGTCGATGCCCACCTGAACGCGCCCGGTCAGGCCACCCAGGACAACGACAGCCCCGGCCCGGTCAGCTTCGCCGCCCTGGATATCCTGCACCGGGTGGAAAGTGGCCAGAACGTCGCCGCCGAAGCCTACAAGGTCGGCCAGCGCTGGCTGCTGTACAGCGCCGCGCCGGTGCGCGGCGCCGACCAGAGCCTGCAAGGCACGCTGCTGCTGGCGGTCGACCTGCAACGGCTGCTGCGCGCCCTGCCGCCCTTGCCGGGCGATGCCGGCCAGGTGCAACTGGTCCAGCAGTTCTCCGGCGCACCGGCCCAGGTGCTGCTGCAACGCGGTACGCCGGCGCCGGGCAAGGGTGCGCAAGCGCTGGACAGCGGCAATCCGAACTGGAAACTGAACTACACGCCCGGCAGCGTCGCCTCGACCCAGGCCTCGCCGCTGCTGCTGGCACTCGCGGCGCTGCTGGCCCTGCTCGGCGGCATCCTCGGCGCCTACCTCACCCGTTCGTCGCTGTTGCGCCGCCTGCACCAGGATGTCCTGACCCTCGGTCAGTATCTTCAGGAACTCGGCGGGCAACGCACTGCCAAACCCCCTGTGCCTAGCCTGCCGGGCTTCGCCCCGCTGATCCAGGCATTGGCCCGCCAGCCGCGGCGCAAGCCGGAGCCGACCAGCGCGCCCAGCCCTGCCAAGGCAGCGCCGGTGGCGCCGGTGGCGGTGGCGAAAGCGCCTCCTCGCGAGGAGCCGGCATTGGCAGATCCGTTGTTCCAGAACACCGACATTCTGGATATCGACATTCTCGATGAAGACCAGGACCTCCTGGGATTGGAGCAAACCCCCATCATGAGCACTGCAAAAGCACCGACGCTGCCCGCCAGCATCTTCCGCGCCTACGACATCCGCGGCGTGGTAGGCGATACCCTCACCGCCGAGACCGCCTACTGGATCGGTCGCGCCATCGGCTCGGAAAGCCTCGCCCGCGGCGAACCGTGCGTCGCTGTCGGCCGCGATGGCCGCCTGTCCGGTCCCGAACTGGTCAAGCAGCTGATCCAGGGCCTGGTGGACTGCGGTTGCCAGGTCAGCGACGTGGGCATGGTGCCTACCCCGGTGCTGTACTACGCGGCCAACGTGCTTGAGGGCAAGTCCGGGGTGATGCTGACCGGCAGCCACAACCCGCCGGACTACAACGGCTTCAAGATCGTGGTCGCCGGCGAGACCCTGGCCAACGAGCAGATCCAGGGCCTGCGCGAGCGCATCGAGAAAAACGACCTGGCATCCGGCGTCGGCAGCGTAGAGCAGGTCGACATCCTGCCGCGCTACTTCAAGCAGATCCGCGACGACATCGCCATGGCCAAGCCGATGAAGGTGGTGGTCGACTGCGGCAACGGCGTGGCCGGGGTGATCGCCCCGCAGCTGATCGAGGCCCTGGGCTGCAGCGTGATCCCGCTGTACTGCGAGGTCGACGGCAACTTCCCGAACCACCATCCGGACCCGGGCAAGCCGGAGAACCTGAAGGACCTGATCGCCAAGGTCAAGGCCGAGAACGCCGACCTGGGCCTGGCCTTCGACGGCGACGGCGATCGCGTCGGCGTGGTCACCAATACCGGTACCATCATCTATCCGGACCGTCTGCTGATGCTGTTCGCCAAGGACGTGGTCTCGCGCAACCCGGGGGCCGACATCATCTTCGACGTCAAGTGCACCCGCCGCCTGATCGCCCTGATCAGCGGCTACGGCGGCCGTCCGGTGATGTGGAAGACCGGCCACTCGCTGATCAAGAGGAAGATGAAGGAAACCGGCGCCCTGCTGGCCGGCGAGATGAGCGGCCACGTGTTCTTCAAGGAGCGCTGGTTCGGCTTCGACGATGGCATCTACAGCGCCGCCCGCCTGCTGGAAATCCTCAGCCAGGACCAGCGTGACAGCGAGCACGTGTTCTCGGCCTTCCCGAGTGACATTTCCACCCCGGAAATCAACATCACCGTCACCGAGGACAGCAAGTTCGCCATCATCGAGGCGCTGCAACGCGACGCCCAATGGGGCGAAGGCAACATCACCACCCTCGACGGCGTGCGGGTCGACTACCCCAAAGGCTGGGGCCTGGTACGCGCCTCCAACACCACTCCCGTGCTGGTCCTGCGCTTCGAAGCGGACACCGAGGAAGAGCTGGAGCGCATCAAGACCGTCTTCCGTAACCAACTGAAGGCAGTGGATTCCTCGCTGCCCGTGCCCTTCTGACATGTCGGAGCTCCCCATGACCCTGAGTCGCGATGACGCCGCCCAGGTTGCCAAGGTCCTTTCCGAGGCCCTGCCCTACATCCGCCGCTTCGTCGGCAAGACGCTGGTGATCAAGTACGGCGGCAACGCCATGGAGAGCGAGGAGCTGAAGGCCGGCTTCGCCCGCGACGTGGTGCTGATGAAAGCGGTCGGCATCAACCCGGTGGTGGTGCATGGCGGCGGCCCGCAGATCGGCGACCTGCTCAAGCGCCTGTCGATCGAGAGCCACTTCATCGACGGCATGCGCGTCACCGACGCGGCGACCATGGACGTGGTGGAGATGGTCCTCGGCGGCCAGGTGAACAAGGACATCGTCAACCTGATCAACCGCCACGGCGGCAGCGCCATCGGCCTGACCGGCAAGGACGCCGAGCTGATCCGTGCGAAGAAGCTCACCGTGACCCGCCAGACCCCGGAGATGACCAAGCCGGAGATCATCGACATCGGCCATGTGGGCGAAGTCACCGGGGTCAACGTCGGGCTGCTGAACATGCTGGTCAAGGGCGACTTCATTCCGGTGATCGCGCCGATCGGCGTGGGCAGCAACGGCGAGTCCTACAACATCAACGCCGACCTGGTGGCCGGCAAGGTGGCGGAAGCGCTGAAGGCCGAGAAACTGATGCTGCTGACCAACATCGCCGGCCTGATGGACAAGCAGGGCCAGGTGCTGACTGGGCTGTCCACCGAACAGGTCAACGAGCTGATCGCCGACGGCACCATCTACGGCGGCATGCTGCCGAAGATCCGCTGCGCCCTGGAAGCGGTACAGGGCGGCGTGACCAGCGCGCACATCATCGATGGCCGGGTGCCGAATGCCGTGCTGCTGGAAATCTTCACCGACAGCGGCGTCGGCACCCTGATCAGCAACCGCAAGCGTCACTGATCGTCCGGCCATGGCGCGCTCCGGCGCGCCATGGCGGTTCTCCCTTAGCGTCGCGCGGCCAGCGCGAAGGCCTGCTCCAGCGGGCTCGCACCCTCGCTGCGGAAGGTCGCCGGGCTCACTCCCGTCCAGCGCTTGAACGCGCGCCTGAAACTGCGGATGTCACGGTATCCCACTTCCTCGGTGATGCGTTCGATGGACATCCCGGGGTTGCCCAGCAGGCTCATCGCCCGCCCTCGTCGCACCTGTTCCAGCAACGCCTCGAAGGTCAGCCCGTGTTCGGCCAGCCGGCGCCGCAGGGTGCGGCTGCTCATGTTCAGTTCGGCGGAAATCCTTTCGATCTGGCTGCCCAGGCTGAGGTCGCGGGCGATGGCCCGTTCCACCGCCTGGACCAGGTCGAGTTTCCGGTGCACCTGGGTGCTTTCCTGCTCCAGCAGGGCCAGCGCCTGGCGCAACGCCGGCAGGTTGTGGTTGGGCAGGCGCATGTCCAGCCAGTGGCTGGCGATCGCCATGCGGTTGTGCAGGCAGCCGAAGCGTACCTGGGGGCCCAGCAGGCGCAGGTACTCGCCCGCGTAGGGCGGAGCGGCATGGATGAGTTCGATGCCCAGCGGTTCGAACGCCGGGCTGACCAGGGCACGCCCATACACCAGCAGGCTGGCGAAGAACTCCTCGATGGCGAACACCTGCACCTCACTGCTGGGCAGGTGGCATTCGACCTCGACGAAGAAGGTTTCGCCCTGCTGGTAGACGCTGGAGGTGACGATCCCGCCCGAGCTGTGCTGGTAGCGCACGCCGATGTCGAACGCGTCGCGCAGGGTCCGGCACAGCGACAGCACATGGCCCAGCAGGCCAAGGGTGCCGAGCACGTTCTGGTGTCCGACCCACAGCCCCAGTCCCCGCTCCGGCAGGGCCTGGAGGGCACGCTGGATCATGCTCACGGCCTGGCGGTAGGAGATGCGCTGGGTAGGGTCCTGCAGGTCTTCGACGGTGAAGCCCAGGCCCCGGCACAGCCGCGCGGGATCGACACCATGGCCTTCGACCACCTCGGCCAGCGTCTGCAGCAGGAAGGTGGATACCTGGGCGAGTTCGTAGCGCGCATCGGCGGCATTGTTGTGCATGGGCGAAATCCTGAGCCGGTCTCGGCTTCGTTCTTGTTCTGGCGGTGGATCGCGACATGGGATGAGCGTCCCATCATATAGCGTTCCGCACAGATGTAACAAAGCATTGCACGGTGTCCGCAAATCCCCCCCTCGCTGACCGTCAATGCCCTGCCTCGGCCTGTCGATAGGGCTTATTCCTATGCCGTACCCCGAGCCACGCCAAACAATAATAAGAGCCCGCCCATGAACCCGACCCACCCCCGCAGGCCCCTGCGCCTGGCCGCCTGCGTCACCCTCGCCTTCAGCTGCTGCACCCATGCCAGCGAAGGCGGCGTGGACAACATAGGTCCAGGAACCGACGGTTTCTTCACCCTGCCATTGGACGTCGACAACCTCCCGGACCACATGTTCGCCTTCAACGTCTACTACAACCACTACGAAGCCAGGAAGCTGAACATCAGCTCCTTCGGCGGCAAGGTGTCCGACGTGAAGATCAGCTCGGATGCGATCATCCCTCGCCTGGACTACCTGAGCCCGCTGCGGATCTTCGGCGGGCGCCTGGGCGGCTACATCGCCCAGCCCTATCTCCGCCAACGGGTGGCCGCGTTCGGCCTGAGCGACGAACGGGAAAGCATGGGCGACACCACCTTCGCGCCAATCATCCTCTGGGACATGGGCAAGGACCTGACCCTGGCCGCCGCCGTGGAGGTCACCGTGCCCACCGGCAAGTACGATGCCGAGCGGCTGGCCAACACCAGCAACAACTTCTACACCTACAAGCCGCTGTTCTCCTTCACCTGGCTGCCCACCGAACGCACCGAGCTGTCGCTGAAGGCCACCTACAGCTTCAACATGGAAAACCACGACACCGACTATCGCTCGGGGCAGATCTTCCATTTCGACTATTCCGCCAGCTATCGGGTGACCGACAACCTGCGCCTCGGCCTGAACGGCTACTACCTCAAGCAGACCACCGACGACAAACAGAACGGCGAGACCGTACGGGTGTTCGGTTTCGGCGAGGAAGTCGACGATGGCGTACGCGGCCAGGTCTTCGCCATCGGCCCGGCCGTGCACCTGACCTTCCTCAAGTACGCCAGCGCGGAGATCCGCTGGGCCAAGGAATTCGACGTGGAGAACCGCCCCGAGGGCGACATGCTCTGGGCCAAGCTGACCATTCCGTTCGAACTCTGAGGCATCGGAACGAAGCGGCAGCCCGGTATCCGCGGGCTGCCGCCATCGACGAGGAAAAGCGCCAGGCGTCCTAGGCGTAAACCGGCCAGCGCTCGACGATCCGCCCGCCGCGCAGCGCCAGCAGGTCGCCGAATTGCAGCAGCACCGACTCGCTCTGGGTCGGCCGCAGGAAGACCTGGTCGTCCACCTCCAGGCCCACCGAAGGCGAGCCGTTGACCATTTCCTGGTTCGAGCTGCGCCCGTAGATGCCGTTGCTGCGCAGTCCCTCGGGCGAGGCGAAGTCGGCCATCCAGTTGCCGCCGTAGATGAAGAAGGTGCCGCGCTGGTTGGGGTCCCACCAGGAAAACAGCCGCGACTTGCCGTCCAGCGCCGGGATCTGCACCGCGCCGGTGCTCTTGAGTACCGGCGTGGCGATGTAGACGGCCGGCACATGCTCGGCCAGGGACGCCAGGTCGTAGTGGCTCGGCTTGAGCATGGCGGTGCCCACCGAGACCTCGCTGCTCAGCGTTTCCTTCTCGTGCATGCGATAGCTGGGGCTGCCGGCGGTATTCAAGGTCAGCTGTGGCGTCCACAGCGCGGCGAAGCGCTGGCGGGCGAAGTCGACATGTCCCTGGTAGAGCGCCATGACCTTGGCGAACAGCTCTTCGGGCGAACCGAGGATGCCCGGCACACCCATTCCGACGAAGGGGTCGTAGCCCATGAAGCCGGCGAACTCCAGGTGCTGCGGATGCGCCGCGATCAGCGCCAGCAATTCACCCAGCGCGGCCTGGTCGGCCACCCCGCCGCGATGCAGGCCGACGTCCAGTTCGATGTTGACGCGCATCCGGGTCCCCAGCCCCTGGGCCAGCGCCAGGTACTGACGCAAGCGCTGCGGCGTATCGATCAGCCATTGCAGCTGCCGCGCCGGGTCGAACGCGCCCTTGTGCTCGCGGTAGAACAGTTCCGCCGAACGCACCGGCAACGGCTTGCCGAGGAGGATGTCGGCATCCGGAAAAGCGACCGCGTCGTGGTTGAGGAACGGTTGGTGGAAGGACATCAGCCGCCGGGTGCCGGCGCGCCTGGCGATGTACGCCAGCAGGCCGGGCGAGGGCAGCGACTTCTCCACCAGCCGCAGATGCTTGCCGCCGCGGCGGACCGAACGCATCACCACATCGATGTTGTGGTCCAGGCGATCGAGGTCGATGAGCAGCACCGGGCACATCGGGCCATTGGCCTTGAGTTCGCGGTTCAGCGCGCGGAAATAGTCGTCGTACGGCCCGCCACGGTCGGCGGGACGCATCCAGGCGGCAGTTCCCGCCAGCAGCGCGCCGGCCCCGAGGCCGGCGAACATGAACTTGCGTCGATTCACGGCGTCGCTCCTTTCAGGTCACGCCCAGGATGGAAGAGAGGTGCGCATTGAGGAACCGCCCGCGGGGATCCAGCGCCTGGCGCACCTCGGCGAACGCCTTCCAGCGCGGATAGAGCCCCTGCAACTGGTGCGCGTTGAGGCCATGCAGCTTGCCCCAGTGCGGACGCCCGGCGTATTTCCAGAAGATCGGTTCCACCGCGGCGAAGAAGTTGTGGTGGTCCATGCTGTAGTGCTGATGCACGGAAATGGAACAACTGTCGCGGCCCTCGAACATGCTCAGGGGAATGTCGTCGGCCTTCACGTAGCGGTACTCGATGGGAAACCAGGTGCGCAGGTCCTTGTCGCGGATCAGCGCGAGGATTTCCCGCAGGCAGGCGGGGCCATGCTCGGCGGGGACCGAATACTCCATCTCGTTGAAGCGCACGTTGCGCACGTTGGCGTAGACCGCATAGGAATCGTCGACCCGCTCGTCGAAGCGGGCGAAATGGCGCAGGCTGTTGAGCAGGGTGCGGCGGGTCTCCGGGAAGTCGCTGAGGTACTTGTCGAGACCTTCGATCAGGCCGACGAACTCGTTGCCGCCTTCCTTCGCCGGGTCCAGGGGCGGGGTCTTCGGCTCGTCGGTCTCGTTAAGGGCGACCGACAGGGCGTAGTCGGAGTGGGTCACCACCAGCATCTCCCAGTGCTGGTTCTCGCGCGTGTTCTTCTCCACGTCCTCCAGCAACTCCTCGGTCCGGGCGATCCACTGCCGTTCACGCAGGCGGTAGGCCGCGCGGTTCTGCAGGCGCACCCGGGTCACGACGCCCAGCGCCCCCAGCGAGACCCGCGCGGCATCGAACACCTCCACGTTGCGCTTGGCGTCGCACTCGAGCACCTCGCCGCTCGCGGTGACCAGTTGCAAACCGCGAACCTGGGCGGAATAGGAACCGAAGCCGACCCCGGTGCCATGGGTGGAAGTAGCGATGGCGCCGGCCAGGGTCTGGTAATCGATGTCGGCCATGTTCACCAGCGCCTGGCCGATCTCCCTGAGCGGAGCGCCCATCTGCGACATCGGCGTACCACCGCCGAACTCGGCCTGGAGGGTCGCGCTGTCGTGGCTGAGCAAGCCGCTGAAGTAGGCGAGTGAGAGCAGGGTGCCGTCGGTCGGGACCAACGCGCTGAACGAATGGCCGGAGCCCACCGGGCGGATCCTGCCGGACGCCTGGCGGATGACCCGGACCAGTTCGTCGAGGTCTTTCGGTGCCTCCCGCGCCAGGGGCAGGCAGCTTTGCGCGCCGGACCAGTTGCGCCAGGGAATCAGGCGCGGTGCGCGGAGCAACTCCGCCAGCGCGGGGTTTCCCACCATGGCGGCGAACGCACCGAGCGCTCCCGCCCGTTGCAGGAGCTGGCGTCGCGACAGATGACTTGGCATGCCGGTATCCCCTATCGGTCCTGCGCTGCGGACATGAAATCGATCAAAGCCCGGAACTGCTCTTCCGAGCACTGCATGCACATGCCCATGGGCGGCATGCCCTTGTAGCCGTTGATGCTGTGGTCCAGCAGGGTGTCGATGCCCTGCGCCAGGCGTGGCGCCCAGGCAGCGGCATCGCCGGTCAGCGGCGCGCCGGAGGCGGGATTGGCGTGACAGAGCTTGCAACTGGCGGAATACACCTGCGCCAACGCAGGGTCCGCAGGGACACGCTGGGAATCGGCGGCCCGCGCCGGCGGCTCCGTGGATTCTCCGCAGGCCACCAGCATCAGGCCCAGGGCAAGCAGCAACCCCGGGCGGCAAAGGCGCGAGTTGCCCGGTCCGGGGCGGAGCGTGGACGACATGGTGTTCCTCTCTCGTTGCGCACGGCGTGCGTTCTCGTCGAACAACACTAAGGCCGCGACGCCCCGAGGATGAGGGCAATGCGGGCCAGCGACGGGGGGTTCTGCGGCCAGCCCTTTCGCACCGCGCGATGGCGGTCTAGAGTCGATGTCTGCAGCAGCGTCGAGGAGCCGGCATGAGCAGCGCAGCACAGCGCCAGAACTACACCTTCTTCCATTCCCTGCGGGTTCGCTGGGCGGAGGTCGATCCGCAGGGCATCGTCTTCAACGGCAACTACCTGACCTATCTAGACGTCGCCACCACCGAGTACTACCGCCAGCTCGGCATGTCCTACCCGGCCGACCTGCTGCGCGGCGGAGGCGACCTGTTCGCGGTGAAGAGCACCCTGGAATACCGCGCCCCGGCGCATTTCGACGACTGGCTGGACATCGGCACCCGCGTGGCGCGGCTGGGGCGCAGCAGCCTGGTTTTCGAGCTGGGCATCTGGCGCGACGAGCAGCTGCTCACCGTCGGCGAGCTGGTCTACGTCTATGCGGATGCGAACGAGCGACAGAGCCAGCCCGTACCGGACTGGCTGCGCGAGAAGATCAGGGCGTTCGAGCGACAGTCGCCAGTGGAGTCAGGGACTCACGCCGAGTAGCTGGGAGAGCCGCGCGCGGTCGGCGGCATAGGTTCTTTCCGCCTCTTCGCGGGCCTTCTGGAAGCGCCCGATCTCACCCTGCAGGCGCTTTTCCTCCTGCTTGAGATCGTCCAGCTGGTCCACCAGCGCCTGCGCCACCGGACGTCCGGCACGCTCCTGGTTGGCCGCCTGGCCTTGCAGGTTGGCCTGTTGCAGCTTGAGCGACTGCAGGTTGCCGCGCGCCACGCTGCTCAGCCCGTCCAGTTCCGCCAGGCGCCGTTCGCGAGCGCGGTCGACGTCCTCGAGGCTGGAATACAGGCGCAGCAACTGCGCATCGGAACTGGCCTGGGCCTGGGCCGCCTTGCGCTGCCGCAGCTCCTCGGCGGTCGGCGCCGGCGGTACGGTGCGGATCACCCGGCCCTGGTCGTTGAGGACCTGGTAGCCCTTGCCGATGTACTGCGGCGGCACACCCTGGCGGTCGAGCACCACCACGCCCTTGTCGTTGACGTAGCGGTAAAGCTCCACCGCTCCGCCCGGCGCCGCCTGGGCGCCGAAGGAAAGCCCCTGGAGCACCAGCCCCAGGGCCATCAGGCAACGCATTACATCCTGTCCGACCATGCCAGTCCCTTGTGAAAGGTTCAGATACCGTATTGGGCGCGATAGGCCTCTACCGCCGGCAGATGCTTCTTCAGTTCAGCATCTTCGGCAAGATATTCCAGCACCTGCTCCAGGGAAACGATGCTCACCACCGGCATGCCGAAGTCGCGCTCGACCTCCTGGATCGCCGACAGCTCGCCCTTGCCGCGCTCCTGGCGGTTCAGCGCGATCAGCACGCCCGCGGCCCTGGCGCCCTGGGCGTCGATGATCTGCATCACTTCGCGGATCGCGGTGCCGGCGGTGATCACGTCGTCGATGATCAGCACCCGGCCGCTCAGCGGCGCGCCGACCAGCGTGCCGCCTTCGCCGTGGTCCTTGGCTTCCTTGCGGTTGAAGCACCAGGGCAGGTCGCGCTGGTGCTGCTCGGCGAGGGCCACCGCGGTGGTGGCGGCCAGGGGAATGCCCTTGTAGGCCGGGCCGAACAGGACGTCGAAGTCGATTCCGCTGTCGATCACCGCCTCGGCGTAGAAGCGTCCCAGGCGGGCCAGCGCCAGGCCGCTGTCGAACAGGCCGGCATTGAAGAAATAGGGGCTGGTGCGCCCGGACTTGAGGGTGAACTCACCGAAGCGCAGAACCCCGCGCTCGATGGCGAAACGAATGAAATCGCGCTGATACGCCTGCATGAATGACACCAAGCCGCATGAATTTAGCTAAACCGTTTGAGCTCGGGTATCATACACGCACGTGATTTTGGGGGCCATTTATGCGGATCATCAGTGTGAACGTGAATGGTATTCAGGCTGCGGCCGAGCGCGGTTTGCTCAGTTGGCTGCAAGCACAGAATGCCGACGTGATCTGCTTGCAGGACACCCGAGCCTCCGCCTTCGATCTGGATGACCCGTCCTTCCAACTGGACGGCTACTTCCTTTATGCCTGCGATGCCGAGCTACCCGAACAGGGCGGTGTCGCACTCTACAGCCGTTTGCAGCCCAAAGCTGTGATCAGCGGCTTAGGTTTCGAAACGGCCGATCGTTACGGGCGCTACCTGCAAGCCGACTTCGACAAGGTGAGTATCGCCACCCTGCTGCTGCCTTCCGGGCAGAGCGGAGACGAGAGCTTGAACCAGAAATTCAAGTTCATGGACGACTTCACCCATTACTTGAGCAAGCAGCGTCGCAAGCGCCGCGAATACATCTATTGCGGCTCGCTGTACGTCGCCCATCAGAAGATGGACGTGAAGAACTGGCGCGAATGCCAGCAGATGCCGGGCTTCCTCGCGCCCGAACGGGCCTGGCTGGACGAAGTGTTCGGCAACCTCGGCTATGCCGACGCCCTGCGCGAAGTCAGCCGCGAAGGCGACCAGTTCAGCTGGTGGCCGGACAGCGAACAGGCCGAGATGCTCAACCTCGGCTGGCGCTTCGACTACCAGGTGCTGACCCCCGGCCTGCGCCGCTTCGTGCGCAACGCCAAGCTGCCGCGCCAGCCGCGCTTCTCCCAGCATGCGCCGCTGATCGTCGACTACGACTGGCAATTGAGCATCTGAGCCCTGTCAGACACGAAAAAGCCGGCGCATGCGCCGGCTTTTCTATTCCACGTGCGACCTACTTGATCAGCCGCAGGCAGAACGGATAGCGATAGGCCTTGCCTTCGTTGGCCTTGATGCCGGCGATGATGGTCAACACCAGCGCCGCCAGGCAGACCAGGCCGAGCAGGAAGAAGCCGATCACCACCAGCATCAGCAGGAAGCTGACGAACATCGCCAGCGCCACGGTGATCTGGAAGTTCAGCGCTTCCTTGCCCTGGGCGTCGACGAACGGATCGCTCTCGCGCTTGAGTTGCCAGACGATCAGCGGCCCGAGCAGGCTGCCGAAGGGAAACACCAGGCCGATGAACGCCGCGAAATGGCAGAACATCGCCCATTGCCGGGCTTCCTGGCCGGGGGTCGCGGCGACCTCTTCGGATACATCGTTCATGTAGCGCTCCTTCTCCGGGGCCCGGCAGGCAGTGCCGGGCGTCTGCTCATTCGGCCAGCGCGGCGCGCTGAAGTTCGAACAGCTCCTGCATGCCCTGCTGGGCCAGTTCGAGCATGGCGTTCAGCTCGGCGGGACGGAACGGCGCGCCTTCGGCGGTTCCCTGCACCTCGATGAAGCCGCCGGCATCGGTCATCACTACGTTCAGGTCGGTTTCCGCGGCGGAATCCTCCAGGTAGTCCAGGTCGAGGACCGGCACGCCCTGGTAGATGCCCACGGAAACGGCGGCGACCATCTGCTTCAGCGGGTTGCCCTTGAGCGCGCCACGCTTCTTCAGCACCGCCAGGGCGTCGATCAACGCCACGGTGGCGCCGGTGATCGAGGCGGTGCGGGTGCCGCCGTCGGCCTGGATCACGTCGCAGTCGATGTACAGGGTGTTCTCGCCGAGCTTGCTGAGGTCCAGCGCCGCTCGCAGGGAACGGCCGATCAGGCGCTGGATCTCCAGGGTACGACCGCCCTGCTTGCCGCGGCTGGCCTCGCGCTGGTTACGCTCGCCGGTGGAGCGCGGCAGCATGCCGTACTCGGCGGTCAGCCAACCCTGGCCCTGGCCCTTGAGGAAGCGCGGCACCCCGGACTCTGCGCTGACGGTGCAGATCACCTTGGTATCGCCGAACTCGACCAGCACCGAACCTTCTGCGTGCTTGGTGTAATGGCGGGTGATGCGGATCGGGCGCAGCTGGTCGGCGGCACGGCCACTGGGACGATTCATCGTGGATATCCTGTACTGAGAAAGCGGAATTGGCCGCCATTATAGAGGCCAGCCCGGGCTCTCAACCACCGTCGGCGTGCGGGCCCCGCCGGACGTGGGTTACAATGCCCGGCTCGAATCACGGCAGCCGCGCGCGTCCGGCGCCGAACGCACTCCCCACACGACTATCGAGGTAGACCCATGGTGCACAGCATGACCGCCTTCGCCCGCGTCGAGCAGGCCGGTACCCACGGCACCCTGAGCTGGGAGCTGCGCTCGGTCAACCACCGTTACCTGGAGCCCCACCTGCGCCTGCCCGACGCCTTCCGCGACCTCGAAGGCGCGGTGCGCGAGGCGCTGCGCCAGGGCCTGTCGCGTGGCAAGGTGGAATGCACCCTGCGCTTCGCCGAGGAAACCGCCGGCAAGAGCCTGCAGGTCGACCAGGAGCGCGCCCGCCAACTGGTCGCCGCCGCCGAAGGCGTAGCCGCCCTGATCCGCCAGCCGGCGCCTCTCGATCCGCTCGCCGTGCTGGCCTGGCCCGGCGTACTGGTGGCCGACTCGGCCGATCCGCAGGCGCTCAACGCCGCCGCCCTGGAAGCCTTCGGCCAGGCCCTGGAGCAACTCAAGGCCGGCCGCTCGCGCGAAGGCCAGGAGCTGGCGAAGCTGCTCAACGATCGGCTCGACGCGATGCTGGTGGAAGTCGGCAACCTGCGCGAACTGGTGCCAACCATGCTGGCCAACCAGCGGCAGAAGATCCTCGACCGCTTCGCCGAACTCAAGGCCGAACTCGATCCGCAGCGCCTGGAGCAGGAACTGGTCCTGCTGGCGCAGAAGAGCGATGTCGCCGAGGAACTGGACCGCCTCGCCACCCACGTCGGCGAGGTCCGCCGGGTCCTCAAGGCCGGCGGCGCCGCCGGTCGGCGCCTGGACTTCCTGATGCAGGAACTCAACCGGGAAGCCAACACTCTAGGCTCCAAGGCGTTCGACCCGCGCTCGACCCAGGCGGCGGTCAACCTCAAGGTCCTGATCGAGCAGATGCGCGAGCAGGTCCAGAACATCGAATGACCGGCGGGCGCCTCCGCCCGATCTCTTTCCAACCCGTACGAAGCACCAGGAACACCTCATGTCCGGCACCCTGTACATCGTTTCCGCTCCCTCCGGCGCCGGCAAGACCAGCCTGGTGAAGGCCCTGCTCGACGCCGCCCCCGAGGTCCGCGTGTCCGTCTCCCATACCACCCGCGGCATGCGTCCGGGCGAGGTGGACGGGGTCAACTACCACTTCACCAGCCGCGAGGAATTCCTCGCCATGCTCGAACGCAACGAGTTCCTCGAGCACGCCGAAGTCTTCGGCAACCTCTACGGCACCTCGCAGCGCTGGGTCGAGAAAACCCTCGCCGAAGGCCTCGACCTGATCCTCGAGATCGACTGGCAGGGCGCCCAGCAGGTGCGCCGGCTGATGCCCGAGGCCCAATCGATCTTCATCCTCCCGCCGAGCCAGGAAGCCCTGCGCCAGCGCCTGACCAACCGCGGCCAGGACAGCGACGAGGTGATCGAGCGGCGCATGCGCGAAGCCGTCAGCGAAATGAGCCACTACGTGGAGTACGATCACCTGGTGATCAACGACGATTTCGCCCACGCCCTGGACGACCTCAAGGCGATCTTCCGCGCCCGCCAGTTGCGCCAGGACGCCCAGCAGCAACGCCACGCCGAACTGCTCGGTCGTCTGCTCGCCTAAATCGGCTCTTCCATAAAGATTGGCGATTTTTTAGACTATTCAGTCCGCCCGGCAAACGTCGGGCTCACTTTTCGTTACGAGGAACACCATGGCCCGCGTCACCGTTGAAGACTGCCTGGACAACGTCGATAACCGTTTCGAGCTGGTCATGCTCGCCACCAAGCGCGCCCGTCAGCTGGCTACCGGCGGCAAGGAGCCGAAAGTGGCCTGGGAAAACGACAAGCCGACCGTCGTCGCCCTGCGCGAGATCGCTTCCGGCCTGGTCGATGAGAACGTCGTCCAGCAGGAAGACATCGTCGAGGACGAACCGCTGTTCGCAGCGTTCGACGACGAGGCCAACACCGAGGCCCTGTAAGCCATGGCCTCGGCTCGACGTCGCCTGCGAGCGCCGCAACCCGCCTACGGGCAGGGGGTGAACCCTTGCCGGGCATAGACGCCTTCGCCGACAGACTGTCGAGCTACCTCGGGCCGGACCAGGTCAACCTGGTCCGCCGCGCCTACTACTACGCCGAGCAGGCCCACGACGGGCAACGCCGCCGCAGCGGCGAGCCGTACGTGACCCACCCGCTGGCGGTCTCCAACATCCTCGCCGACATGCACATGGACCATCAGAGCCTGATGGCCGCGATGCTGCACGACGTGATCGAGGACACCGGCATCGCCAAGGAAGCGCTCACCGCGCAGTTCGGCGAGACGGTTTCGGAACTGGTCGACGGGGTCAGCAAGCTGACCCAGATGAACTTCGAGACCAAGGCCGAGGCCCAGGCCGAGAACTTCCAGAAGATGGCCATGGCCATGGCCCGCGATATCCGCGTGATCCTGGTCAAGCTGGCCGACCGCCTGCACAACATGCGCACCCTCGAGGTGCTGTCCGGCGAGAAGCGCCGGCGCATCGCCAAGGAAACCCTGGAAATCTACGCGCCCATCGCCAACCGCCTGGGCATGCACACCATGCGCGTGGAGTTCGAGGACCTCGGTTTCAAGGCCATGCACCCGATGCGCGCCGAGCGCATCCGCCAGGCGGTGAAGAAGGCCCGCGGCAACCGCCGCGAGATCGTCGGCAAGATCCAGGAGTCGCTGGTCAACTGCCTCGCCCGCGAAGGCATGGAAGGCCAGGTGATCGGCCGCGAGAAGCACCTCTACAGCATCTACCAGAAGATGCGCGGCAAGCGTAAGGCGTTCAACGAGATCATGGACGTCTACGCCTTCCGCATCATCGTCGACAAGGTCGATACCTGCTATCGCGTACTGGGCGCCGTGCACAGCCTGTACAAGCCGTTCCCCGGACGCTTCAAGGACTACATCGCGATTCCCAAGGCCAACGGCTACCAGTCGCTGCATACCACCCTGTTCGGCATGCACGGGGTGCCCATCGAGATCCAGATCCGTACCCGCGAGATGGAGGAGATGGCCAACCACGGGATCGCCGCGCACTGGCTGTACAAGTCCAACGACGAGACGCCCAAGGGCACCCATGCCCGCGCCCGGCAATGGGTGAAGGGCGTGCTGGAACTGCAGCAGCGCGCCGGCAACTCGCTGGAATTCATCGAGAACGTGAAGATCGACCTGTTCCCGGACGAGGTCTACGTGTTCACGCCCAAGGGCCGCATCATGGAACTGCCCAAGGGTTCCACCGCGGTCGACTTCGCCTACGCGGTGCACACCGACGTCGGCAACAGTTGCATCGCCTGCCGCATCAACCGCCGCCTGGCGCCGCTCTCCGAGCCGTTGCAGAGCGGCCAGACGGTGGAAATCGTCACCGCCCCGGGCGCCCGGCCGAACCCGGCCTGGCTGAGCTTCGTGGTCACCGGCAAGGCGCGCACCCATATCCGCCATGCGCTCAAGCTGCAACGCCGCTCCGAGTCGATCAACCTCGGCGAGCGCCTGCTGAACAAGACCCTCACCGGCTTCGACAGCCACCTCGAGAAGATTCCCCAGGAACGCATCCAGGCCGTGCTCGCCGAGTACCGCATGGAAGTCTTCGAGGACCTGCTGGAAGAGATCGGCCTGGGCAACCGCATGGCCTACGTGGTCGCCCGCCGCCTGCTGTCCAGCGAGGGCGAGGAAGCGCCGAGCGCCGAGGGTCCGCTGGCGATCCGCGGCACCGAAGGCCTGGTCCTGAGCTACGCCAAGTGCTGCACGCCGATTCCCGGCGACCCGATCGTCGGCCACCTGTCCGCCGGCAAGGGCATGGTGGTGCACCTGGAAAGCTGCAAGAACATCAGCGAAGTACGCCACAACCCGGAAAAATGCATCCAGCTCAGCTGGGCCAAGGATGTCACCGGCGAATTCAATGTCGAACTGCGCGTCGAGCTGGAGCACCAGCGTGGCCTGATCGCCCTGCTCGCCACCAGCGTCAACGCGGCCGACGGCAACATCGAGAAGATCAGCATGGACGAGCGCGACGGTCGCATCAGCGTGGTCCAGCTGGTCGTCAGCGTGCACGATCGCGTCCACCTGGCCCGCGTCATCAAGAAGCTGCGCGCCCTCAAGGGAGTGATCCGGATCACCCGCCTGCGCAGCTGACCCGCTTTTTCCTGTGTCATCCGGCGCCCCCGCGCCCACTCGATTTCAGCAAGGAGTTCCCATGACCAAGACCGTTATCCACACCGACAACGCCCCGGCCGCCATCGGCACCTACTCCCAGGCCATCAAGGCCGGCAATACCGTCTACGTGTCCGGGCAGATCCCGCTGGACCCGAAGACCATGGAACTGGTGGAGGGCTTCGAGGAGCAGACCGTCCAGGTGTTCGAGAACCTCAAGGCGGTGATCGAGGCTTCCGGCGGCTACCTGCACGACGTCGCCAAGCTGAACATCTTCCTCACCGACCTGTCGCACTTCGCCAAGGTCAACGAGATCATGGGCCGCTACTTCACCCAGCCCTACCCGGCGCGCGCCGCCATCGGCGTGGCCGCCCTGCCGAAGGGCGCACAGGTGGAAATGGACGCCATCGTCGTCCTCGAGTAAGCCGGATGTTCGCGACGGGGCCCAAGGCCCCGTCGCTCTGCATGGAGTAGCACGATGCGCCGCGTGATTTTCCTCGCCGCAACCGCCACCCTGCTGGCCGGCTGCGCCGGCACGGCCGATCCGTCCGGCACCTGGATCAACCAGGCCGCGATCGACGCCGCGAGCAAGGACGGCAAGCTGCGCGAGGCCCTGCTCGCCTATGGCCCGAACCTGGAGTGGAAGCTCGACAGCAAGGCAGGCGAAGCCACCTTCAGCAACGGCTTCGAACTGGGCGAAGGGACCCTGAGCAAGAGCGATGACGAGCACTGGAAGGTTGCCTTCTATGGCGACGACAACCAGGAGAGCCTCGAACTGGACGGCAAGGAGCTGATCCAGCAGGCCAGCGCCAACGGCCCGGAACAGCGTTTCCGCCGTCTCGACCCGCAACCCGCGGCCAACAGCCCTGCCGGCAGCGGTTTCGAGCAGGCCTTGTACGGCAGCTATCTGAAGGGCAGCTGGAAGATCCGCGAAGGCCAGGGCCAGGGCGGCAAGGTCGAGTTCCAGGCCAATGGCCTGGTCAGCGGTCTGCCCGGCGCCGAACGCTACGCGTTGTGCCTGGCCGGCGATTGCGCGGCGATGAGCGGCGACAACGACAGCATCTGGCTGCAACAAGGCAACCGCGGCCGCGAATTGCTGTTCAGCCTCGACGACGACGAGCTGCAACTGTTCGAAGCGGTCAATACCGCCGGCGCCAACGAGATGCCCAGCTACGTGCCCGGCAAGCGCGTCTGGCTGCTGGAGCGCTGACGCCTCTCAGAGGGCGGCCAGCACCAGCCAGCCGCCCAGCGCCAGCAGCAGGACGCCGCACAGCCGGTCCAGCGCACCTACCCGCCGTTGCAACCAGCCGCGCCAGCGCGGCCTGTCCAGCAGGCGCACCAGCGCCATGTCCCAGCACAGCACCGCCAGGCTCATCCACGCCAGGCACAGGGCCAGTGCCCAGCCCGGCAGGCTGAAGCGCGCCAGCACGCCGAACAGCCCCGCATAGAAGATCGGCAGCTTGGGATTCAGGCTGCTCGCCAGCAGGCCGTCGCGCAGCCCGCGCAGATAGCCGCCGCGGGACGGGACGTCGCGCTGCGCCGGCATTTCCAGTCGCCTCTGCGCAAGCAGCGCCTGGCCCGCCAGCCAGAGGAAGTACAGTCCGCCGAGCGCCTGCAGCCAGCGCAAGGCGCTGTGCGCCGAGTCCGGCACGCTGGCCAGCAGGCCGAGCACCAGCAGCATGCTCAGGAGGTTGGCCAGGGCGATGCCGGCGGCCACCCCGTCGGCCTGGCGCCGGCCGCGCAGCAGGGCGGCGCGCACCAACAGGAAGAAGTCCGGCCCCGGCGACAGCAGGGCGGCGAAATGGGTACTGGCGACAAGGACGAACGCGGCGAACATGAAGGCCCCTCGAAACGCGAAGGCCTCCAGTCTGTGCAGCGCGGCGGGCGCCGTATTGGAAAAAACTCAGGTCTTGGCGCTGCGCCGGAACTGCCCCGGAGTGACCCCGGTGAAACGCCGGAAGGTCGTGGAGAAGTGCGCCTGGTCGTAGAAGCCGAGGTGCTGGGCGAGTTCCGCCAGCGGCCGTTCTTCCAGCAACAGGCGCTTGGCCTGGCGCACCCGGCATTGCAGTTGGTAGGTATGCGGCGGCACGCCGTAGGCACGCCGGAAAGCCTCGATCAGGTGGCGCGGATGGCGCTGCAGCAACTGCGCCAGTTGGTCCAGACCGAGCGCCTCGGTGGCATGCGCTTCCAGGTAATCGCGCAGGCGTGCGGTGGTTCCGCCGTCGCGGGGCGCCGCGGCCGCCGGGCGCAAGCCGCCGTGGCGCACGAAGACCTGTTCGAGCAAGGCCAGCAGGCGGCTTTCCAACCCCAATGCGTCGCTGCGCTGGAAGTCCTCGGCCAGTCGCGCCAGGCCAACCGCCACGCTGCCGTCGTCGGCCGGGTTCAGTTCGCCGAAGCCGCGCGGCAACTGTTTGCGGCCGAGCAGGCCGAGCAGGCGCGTTTCCTCGACATAGAGCATCCGGTAGACCAGCCGCTCGGATTCGGCGTGCCCGGTATGCGGCTCTTCCGGGTTCATCAGCGACAGGGTGCCGGCCGGCAGCGCATGGCGCCGCCCGCGGCACTGGTAGCCGCCGACGCCGTGGAGGATCGAGCCGATGGCGAAGGCCGAATGGCTGTGGCGGCCGAACGCCTGGCCGGAGAAGTCCGCATGGAACAGCTCCACGCCAGGCAGCCAGGGACGCGCCAACAACCGGTTGGCAGCCATCAGGCGTCCCCGAGCACCGCCGCATAGCCCTCGCGGTAGCTGGGATAGCGCGGCACCCAGCCGAGCGCCCGGGCGCGGCGGTTGCTGCAACGCTTGCTGCCGGCGCGGCGTACCGAATGTTCGTCGGCCCATTGGCTGACGCCCAGGCGCTGGCGCAGGTAGTCGACCACCTCGTGCATCGCCACGGGCGCGTCGTCGACACCGATGTAGCAGTCCTCCAGCGCCTGGCCGCCGGCATCGGCGCGCAACAGGAAGGCCAGCAGCCCGGCCGCATCGTCGGCGTGGATCCGGTTGGCATACAGCGGCGGCTCGCTGACCACCCGGTAACCCTGGCGCACCTGGTTGAGCAGCCACTCCCGCCCCGGACCGTAGATGCCGGCCAGGCGCACGCGGGTAGCCGGTATCCCGCTGTCCAGCGCGACCTGCTCGGCGTCGAGCATGATCCGTCCGGAATAGGCCTGGGAAAGCGCCGGCGACTCCTCGTCGATCCAGCCGCCATCGGTCTGCGCGTAGACCCCGGTGCTGGAGACGAACAGCAGGCGCCTGGGCCGCTGGCCGCGGGCCTGCAACCAGCCCAGCACATGGCGCAGGCCGTCGACGTAGGCGGCACGGTAGCCAGCCTCGTCGTGCTGACTGGCGGCGGCGCTGTACACCAGGTAGTCGAGCGGCTCGCTCGGCCACTGCGCGGGACACTCCGGAGCCTGCAGATCGCCAGCCACCGGCAGGATTCCCTGCGGCAAGGCGTCCACCGAGCGACGCAGGCCATGGACCCGCCAGCCATCGGCCAGCAGCGCCTCGCCGAGGCGCCCGCCGACATCGCCGCAGCCGGCGATCATCACTGTTTGCGACATGAAGCCGTCTCCTTCCTACAACAAGGCGGGCAGTGTAGGCGTCGAATCGTCTGCAATGCACGCCCGATCATGCCCCCGGAGGTTGGTTCGCGGCGGTGCAGCCGCTATGCTTGGCCGATCTTAACGGATGAGCAGCCATGACCCTCACCGAACTGCGCTACATCGTCACCCTCGCCCAGGAACAACACTTCGGCCGCGCCGCCGAGCGTTGCCACGTCAGCCAACCGACCCTCTCGGTCGGCGTGAAGAAGCTCGAGGACGAGCTGGGGGTGCTGATCTTCGAGCGCAGCAAGAGCGCCGTGCGCCTGACGCCAGTGGGCGAAGGCATCGTCGCCCAGGCGCAGAAGGTCCTCGAACAGGCCCAGGGCATCCGCGAGCTGGCCCAGGCTGGCAAGAACCAGCTGGCCGCGCCGCTGAAGGTCGGCGCCATCTACACCATCGGACCGTACCTGTTCCCGCACCTGATTCCCCAGCTGCACCGGGTCGCGCCGCAGATGCCGCTGTACATCGAGGAGAACTTCACCCATATCCTCCGCGACAAGCTGCGCACCGGCGAACTCGACGCGATCATCATCGCCCTGCCGTTCCAGGAAGCCGACGTCCTGACCAAGCCGCTGTTCGACGAGCCTTTCTATGTGCTGATGCCGGCCGACCACCCCTGGACCGCCAAGGCCAGCATCGATTCCGAGCTGCTCAACGACAAGAGCCTGCTCCTGCTCGGCGAAGGCCACTGCTTCCGCGACCAGGTGCTGGAAGCCTGCCCGACCGTGCGCAAGGGCGACGAGAACAAGCACACCACGGTGGAGTCCTCGTCGCTGGAGACCATCCGCCACATGGTCGCCTCCGGACTGGGCGTCTCGGTGCTGCCGTTCTCCGCGGTGGACAGCCACCACTACGCCCCGGGCGTCATCGAAGTGCGCCCGTTCAGCGCGCCGGTGCCGTTCCGTACCGTTGCCATCGCCTGGCGCGCCAGTTTCCCGCGTCCACGCGCCATCGAAGTGCTGGCCGACTCGATCCGCCTGTGCTCGGTGGCCCGCCCGCAAACCCAGGAACAACCGCAAATCGCATGACCGAGCTGTCCAGGGTCCCGGTCACCGCGCTAAAGGGCGTAGGCGCCGCGCTGGCGGAGAAGCTCGCTCGGGTAGGCCTGGAAACCCTGCAGGACATCCTGTTCCACCTGCCCCTGCGCTACCAGGACCGTACCCGCGTCACCGCCATCGGCGCACTGCGGCCAGGGGCCGACGCGGTGGTCGGGGGCGTGGTGGCCGGCGCCGACGTGGTGATGGGGCGCCGCCGCAGCCTGCTGGTGCGCCTACAGGACGGCAGCGGCACCCTGAGCCTGCGCTTCTACCATTTCAGCCAGGCGCAGAAGGACGGCCTCAAGCGCGGCACCCACCTGCGCTGCTACGGCGAAGTCCGGCCGGGTGCATCGGGCCTGGAGATCTACCATCCGGAATACCGCGCGCTGAACGGCGACGAACCGATTCCGGTGGAGCAGACCCTGACGCCGATCTACCCGACTACCGAAGGACTCACCCAGCAGCGCCTGCGCCAGTTGAGCCAACAGGCCCTGGCCATGCTCGGTCCCAGCAGCCTGCCCGACTGGCTGCCGGCGGAACTGGCCCGCGATTACCAACTTGGCCCGCTCGACCAGGCGATCCGCTACCTGCACCGGCCGCCGCCGGATGCCGACATCGAGGAACTGGCCGAAGGCCGGCACTGGGCGCAGTTGCGCCTGGCCTTCGAAGAACTGCTGACCCACCAGTTATCCCTGCAGCGCCTGCGCGAAGCCGTGCGTTCGCAGGCAGCGCCGCGCTTGCCGGCGGCCAGCCGCTTGCCGAAACGCTTCCTTGCCAACCTCGGCTTCCAGCCGACCGGCGCGCAACGCCGGGTCGGCGCGGAGATCGCCTACGACCTGGCCCAGGACGAACCGATGCTGCGCCTGGTGCAAGGCGACGTCGGCGCCGGCAAGACCGTGGTCGCCGCCCTCGCCGCCCTGCAAGCCATAGAGGCCGGCTACCAGGTGGCGCTGATGGCGCCGACCGAGATCCTCGCCGAGCAGCATTTCCTCAACTTCAGCAAGTGGCTCCAGCCGCTGGACATCGAAGTCGCCTGGCTGGCCGGCAAGCTCAAGGGCAAGGCCCGCGCGGCGGCACTGGAACGCATCGGCGACGGCGCGCCGATGGTGGTCGGCACCCACGCGCTGTTCCAGGATGAAGTGAAATTCAAGCGCCTTGCACTGGCGATCATCGACGAACAGCACCGCTTCGGCGTGCAGCAGCGCCTGGCCCTGCGCCAGAAGGGCGTGGACGGCAGGCTCTGCCCGCACCAGTTGATCATGACCGCCACGCCGATCCCGCGGACCCTGGCGATGAGCGCCTATGCCGACCTCGACACCTCGATCCTCGACGAGCTGCCGCCCGGGCGTACCCCGGTGAATACCGTGCTGGTGGCCGACAGCCGCCGTATCGAGGTGATCGAGCGAGTCCGCGCGGCTTGCCGCGAAGGGCGCCAGGCCTACTGGGTGTGTACCCTGATCGAAGAGTCCGAGGAACTTACCTGCCAGGCCGCCGAGACCACCTACGAAGAGCTTTCCTCGGCGCTGGGCGAACTGCGCGTCGGCCTGATCCACGGGCGCATGAAGCCGGCGGACAAGGCTGTGGTGATGGAGGCCTTCAAGGAAGGCATGTTGCAACTGCTGGTGGCGACCACGGTGATCGAGGTCGGCGTCGACGTGCCCAACGCCAGCCTGATGATCATCGAGAACCCTGAGCGCCTTGGCCTGGCCCAACTGCACCAGTTGCGCGGCCGGGTTGGCCGGGGCAGCGCCGCCAGCCACTGCGTGCTGCTCTACCACCCACCGCTGTCGCAGATCGGCCGCGAGCGGCTGGGCATCATGCGCGAAACCAGCGACGGCTTCGTCATCGCCGAGAAGGACCTGGAATTGCGCGGCCCCGGCGAAATGCTCGGCACCCGCCAGACCGGCCTGCTGCAATTCAAGGTCGCCGACCTGATGCGCGACGCAGATCTGCTGCCGGCGGTCCGCGATGCCGCCCAATCCCTCCTGGCGCACTGGCCGCAGCATGTCAGCCCGCTGCTCGAACGGTGGTTGCGCCACGGCCAGCAATACGGTCAAGTGTGATCTATTTCGCTCTCGCTGACCGGCGTAGGTCTCAGTCTTGAAGCAGCTCTGGTTATACTGAGGGAAAATCCAGCTCGCATGGTCTCGTCATGACAGAAGCCGCCCTGGCCTCCGCCGATGCTCCTCACGCCCCCCAGGTCATCCTCCAGCTGCTCGCCAAGCTAGGCATCGCCTGCCGCGAGGTCAGCGACAGCACGGAGCTGCCTGCCGCCCGCCGGGTCCAGGCGGTGCTGCTGGACGACGCCGTCGGCACCCTGCTGGTGCTGTTCCCGCAGAGCCAGTTGCTGGACCTCGCCCGGCTCACCGAACTGACCGGCCGCAAGCTGCTGGCGATCGAGCCCGAGCGCCTGGAACGAATGCTCGGCAAGCACGAGTTGCACCGCCTGCCGGCGTTGCCGCCCCTGACCAGTTCGCCCTGCCTGTACGACGAGCGCCTGTTGCAGGAACCGCGCCTGCTGATCGAGTCCGGCCAGCCCGGCATCCTCCTGGAGATCGCCAGCAACGACTTCCGCGGCCTGCTGGGCAAGGCCAGCGCCGCGCGCTTCGGCGAACCGCTGGAAAACATCAACCTGAACCTTGACCGCCCGGACGATGACCGCGCGGAAATCAGCCAGGCCGTGCAGGCCTTCACCGCCCGGCGCATCCAGCAGCGCCTGGAGCAGACCATCGAGATTCCACCGCTGCCGCAGACGGCGCAGAAGATCATCAAGCTGCGGGTCGACCCCAACGCCAGCGTCGACGACATCACCGGCCTGGTGGAAACCGATCCGGCGCTCGCCGCCCAGGTGGTCAGTTGGGCGGCCTCGCCCTACTACGCCGCGCCGGGCAAGATCCGCTCGGTGGAAGACGCGATCGTCCGCGTCCTCGGTTTCGACCTGGTGATCAACCTGGCCCTCGGCCTCGCCCTGGGCAAGAGCCTGAGCCTGCCCAAGGACCAGCCGCAGCAGGCCACGCCCTACTGGCAGCAGGCGATCTACACCGCCGCGGTGATCGAGGGCCTGACCCGCGCCATGCCACGCGAACTGCGCCCGGAGTCCGGCCTGAGCTACCTGGGCGGCCTGCTGCACAATTTCGGTTACCTGGTCCTGGCGCATGTCTTCCCGCCGCATTTCTCGCTGATCTGCCGGCACCTGGAGGTCAACCCGCACCTCGGCCATGCCTACATCGAACAGCACCTGCTGGGGATCACCCGCGAGCAGATCGGCGCCTGGCTGATGCGCGTCTGGGACATGCCTGACGACCTCTATTGCGCCCTGCGCTTCCAGCAGGACCCCAGCTACACCGGGCCGAACGCGGTCTACGCCAACCTGATCTGCCTGACCAACCGGTTGCTGCGCAACAGCGGCATCGGCGATGGCCCGCAGCAAGCGATTCCGGCGGCATTGTACGAGCGCCTGGGGATCACCCCGGAGAAGGCCGGGGACGCCGTGAAAAAGGTGCTGGAAGCGGAAGCGGCCCTGCGCGAACTGGCGGCCCAGTTCAATCGCTTGCCGGGATGACCGGGTAGTCCGCCGCGAAACGCACTACCGAAAGGCTGCGGCCGCAGCCCGGATGAGATCGAAAGCCGCCCTCAGGCGGCTTTCTTCTCCGGAGCCTTCTTCTTCGGCTTGAGGTACTTCACCAGACCCTGGAACCAGATCACCAGCGCCGGATTGCCCTGTATCTGGATGTCCTTGTTCTGGATGCCCTGCATGAAGGCCAACTGCGGGTTCTTCGAAGTCATCGCGGCGAAACCGTAGGCTCCGTCCTTGAACCCCAGGGAAAATGCCGGTTGCGGATGGGTACCGCGCTTGCTGCTGACGCGCAGGTCCCTGACCAGGTAGTGGCGCGCCACCTTGCCATCGAGGGTATGCAACTGGAACACCAGGTCCTTGCCCTCGAGCTGCTTCTGGAAAGCGGGATTGTCGCGGCTGGCCTTGGCCATCAGGCGACCAAGCATCCACAGGAGAAGACGAAATTTCATGCACGCGCCTCGATATCCGGGGAGATGAGCGGCGCATTGTAGCTGTTCGCGAGGAGGACTACAGCTGTCCTTTCGATGAGCGCGGAAGCGTCTTCGACGAAGCCCGGAGCCGCTCTGACTCCGGGCTCTCGGCGGTCAGTTGACCGCGTCGCGCAGGGCCTTGCCCGGCTTGAAGGCGACGGTGTTGCTGGCCTTGATCTTCACCGGCTGGCCGGTCTGCGGGTTCTTCCCCGTGCGGGCTCCGCGATGGCGTTGCAGGAAGGTGCCGAAACCGACCAGGGTCACGCTGTCCTTGCGGTTCAGCGCGCCGGTGATTTCATCCAACAGGGCGTTGAGAACGCGATTGGCCTGTTCCTTGGTGAGATCGGCCTTTTCGGCGATAGCGGCGGCTAGTTCTGGTTTACGCATAGTTGCCTCTTTGACGGTTTGTTGTTTTTGTGTCCGTGCTGTCTTCCCAGCAGCGCTCAAAGGCACCGCAGTCCACCGGAACCATAGGCTCTAGACTGCGGTAGACGCGATGGAGGATGGCATGCTCCCGAGGACTGCGCCAGTATCGTCCGACAATTTTGCCGCAAGTCTCGACGGCATAACGGCCGGAACCAATGGCATTCAAGCCATGAGGCCGGGTAACTCTTTGTTCAGGGCCAATTTTTCGTTCACCGCCGCTCCGGTCAGGGCATAACCGATCACTCGACCAGCGGTATCCCGGCACAGGACCTTGAGGTCCGTTCCAGAGCCTTCCACTAGCCATTGGCCATCCATTCCGCGCGGCGGCGGCGACACCACCAGCGGGCAGGCCGGGGTCTTCACCGTCACCGGCATGGGACCGTAGGCCACCTGGCTGGGGTTGCCGGCGAGGGTCTGCGCCAGCGCGCGTGCGCAAGCCATCAGCGGCATCACATAGAGCAGGTTGAGGCCGTCCACTTCGGCGCAGTCGCCCAGCGCGTAGATGTTGGCGTGGGAGGTGCGCAGCGAGCGGTCGACGACGATCCCGCGGTTGACCGCCAGCCCGGCGGCGAAGGCCAGTTCGGTGCGCGGACGCAGGCCGACGGCGGAGACCACCAGGTCGCAGGGAATCACCTCGCCATCCGAAAGATGCGCTTCCAGCCCCTCGCCGGCCTTCTTCAGGCTGGCCAGCACCGGCCCCAGGTGGAAGCGCACGCCAAGGCCTTCCAGGCCGGCCTGCACGGCCTTTGCCGCGGCCGGGTGGAGCAGGCCCGGCATGACCTGCTCGCAAGGCGCCACCACGTCGAGCTGGTAGCCGCCGCTGGAGAGGTCGTTGGCGAATTCGCAACCGATCAGCCCCGCACCGAGCAGCAGTACCCGGCGCTTGCCGGCAGCCGCCTGGCGGAAGCGCGCGTAGTCTTCCAGGTCGTTGATCGGGTAGAGCGCGTCCTGGGCATCGCCCTCGACCGGCACCCGGATCGGCTCCGCGCCCCAGGCCAGGACCAGGTCGCGATAACGCACCTCTTCCTCGCCGATCCAGATCCGCTGATGGCCCGGATCGATACCGGTGACCCGGGTATGGGTCAGGATGCGCGCGTTCAGTTGCTCGGCCATGGCGCCCGGTTCGGCCATGGCCAGGCCGTCGGCGTCCTTGTTCTTCGAGAAGCCGGTAGAGAGCATCGGCTTGGAATAGGAACGGCCGTCGTCGGCGGTGATCATCAGCAGCGGCGTCTCGCCGTCCAGCTTGCGCCACTCGCGGGCCAGGTTGTAGCCCGCCAGGCCGGTTCCGATGATTACCAGGGGCGCACGCTCGCTCATTTCCGTTCCTCTGTGATTGCCGGCGCCGGGCGCCGCTTCTGTGGATTTCGCTCAGGCGATCTCGATCATCTCGAAATCGATCTTGCCGACACCGCAGTCCGGGCAGACCCAGTCCGCCGGGATGTCCTCCCAACGGGTTCCCGCCGGAATGCCTTCTTCGGGCAGGCCCAGGGCTTCGTCGTAGATGAAGCCGCAGACCACGCATTGCCACTTGCGCATAGCCACCCTCCTCGTTCGTCGAACCTAGCTCAGCGTCGGTGGCCGGCCAACGGCAAGGCTGCCGAGCGTTCCCGGCAGGACAGTCAATGACCGGACCCAAGCCCCAAGGATAACCCCTGGACGGCCGCTGGCCAGGCATGAAAAAAGGCGGCCAGGGCCGCCTTCTTCGCCGGCGAGCGGGGCTCAGCCGATTTCGATCATCTCGAAGTCCAGCTTGCCGACGCCGCAGTCGGGGCACAGCCAGTCTTCAGGCACGTCTTCCCAGCGCGTTCCCGCCTCGATGCCTTCTTCCGGCCAGCCTTTGGCCTCGTCATAGATCAGTCCACACACCACGCATTGCCACTTCTTCATTGTTTACCTCGGGCGGGTTACCACGGTTCAGCGCCGGCAACCTATAACAAATCCACCCTGTCCGCCAACCTGCCCGAAAGGCAAGGTGGTGCCGAACGGGCCAACCAAAGATGGGTGGTGCCCACCGGTCGCCTCACAGCCCCTCGGCTCCGATCCGCGCCACCTGGGCGTCCTCTTCGGCGCGTACGCCGGAAACCCCGACCGCGCCGACCACCTGTCCGTCCACCAGGATCGGCACGCCGCCCTCCAGGGTGGCCTGCAGCAGCGGCACCGAGAGGAAGGCACTGCGTCCGCCGTTGATCATGTCCTCGTAGCGCTTCGTTTCCCGGCGCCCGAGGGCGGCGCTGCGGGCCTTTTCCGTCGCGATGTAGGCACCGATCGGCGCGCAGCCGTCGAGGCGCTCCAGCGCCAGCGGGTGGCCGCCGTCGTCGACCACCGCGATGCTCACCGCCCAGCCTTGGCGCTGTGCCTCCTCGCGGGCCGCGCCAAGGACGCGGGCGACCTCCTCGCGGCCGAGTACCGGCTTGCTGTGCATGGTTTCACTCTCCTCCGGGCAAGGCCTGGTCGAGCAGCTCGATCCAGTGGCGTACCGGGGTCCGTCCGGCCCCGTCGAGATGGGCCTGGCAACCGACGTTGGCCGTGGCGATGACATCCGGCGCGCCGCTTTCCAGGGCGTCCAGGCGGTTGTCGCGCAGACGCCGGGACAGCGCCGGCTGGGTCAGCGAGTAGGTGCCGGCGGACCCGCAGCAGAGATGACCGTCGGCCACCTCGGTGAGATGGAAGCCCAGTCGCCGCAGCACCGCCTCCACGGCCCCGCCCAGTCGTTGCGCGTGCTGCAGTGTGCAGGGGCAGTGGAATGCCAGGCGCTGGTCGCAGCGCAGGCCGAGGGACTCCAGCGGCTCGTCGCGAAGCACTTCCACCAGGTCGCGGGCAGCGGCGGCGACCTCGCGCGCCTTGTCCGCGTACCGTGGGTCGTCGCGCAGCAGGTAGGCGTAGTCCTTGACGAAGGCGCCGCAGCCGCTGGCGGTCTGCACGATGGCCTCGGCACCCTCGCGCAGCAACGGCCACCAGGCGTCGATATTGCGCCGCGCGCGCTGGCGGCCGCGCTCCTGCGCATCCAGGTGGAAATCCAGCGCGCCGCAGCAGCCGGCCGCGGCCGCCGGCGTCACGCTGATTCCCAGGCGGTCCAGAACCCGCGCGGCGGCGGCGTTGGTATTCGGCGACAGCGCCGGCTGCACGCAACCTTCGAGCAGCAGCACGCGCCGCGCATGCCGGGGCTGCGGCCGCCTGCCCGGCGCCGCGACCCGACGTGGCAGCTTGCCCTGCATCGCCTCAGGCAGCAGAGGCCTCAGCCGCCCGGCAGCGCCGGCCAGCACGCCGAACAACCCCGGGCGCGGGGCCAGCAGGCGCAGCCCGTCGCGCAGCAGGCGTTGCCGGAAGCCGCGCGGCAGGCGTTCGGCGAGGAGGTCGCGGCCGATATCCAGCAGCTTGTGGTACTCGACTCCGGACGGGCAGGTGGTTTCGCAGTTGCGGCAGCTCAGGCAGCGATCGAGGTGCAGGCGGGTGCGCTCGCTGGCCTCGTCGCGCTCGAGGAACTGCTTGATCAGGTAGATCCGTCCGCGCGGGCCGTCGAGTTCGTCGCCCAGCTCCTGGTAGGTCGGGCAGGTGGCGTTGCAGAAACCGCAGTGCACGCAGCTGCGCAGGATGCGCTCGGCTTCGGCGGCCTCGGCGCGTTGCCGGGCGGAATCGCAGAGGTTGGTTTGCATCGCGCCTCCTCAGAGTTCGGCGTACATCCGCCCGGGATTGAAGATGCCCTGCGGGTCGAGCTGGCGTTTGAGTGCCCGGTGCAGACCGAGCAGTCCAGGCGGTAGCGGCTGGAACGGCGCATCGAGATGGCCGGCGCGGTAGCAGGTGGCGTGACCGCCATGGGCGGCGGCCCACGCGCGGATGTCCGCGGCCGGCGCGTCGCTCTTCAGCCAGCGCAGCGCCCCGCCCCAGTCCAGCAACTGACGACCGGGCAACGGCGTCTCCGGCGCCAGCGCCGGCAGCGACAGGCGCCAGAGCGGTCGCGGGTCGTCGAAGAACGGCAGGCGCTGCTCGCGCAGGTCGGCCCAGAAGCCGTCCTCGAGCGCTTCGCCACCGAGGCGGTCGCGCGCCGAGCGTACCGAGCCCTCGCCGCCCTCCAGGCGCAGGCGCAGGGCTTCGCCGTCGTGGCAGGCCGCACTGATCGGCAATGGCTGGCCTCCCCACTCGGCCAGCTTGCGCAACGCCGTCGCCACCGGCAGGTCCAGGCTCAGGCCGGCCTGGCAGCGCGGCATGGGCAGCACCTTGAAGGACACTTCGGTGACCACCCCGAGGCAACCGAAGCTGCCCGCCAGCAACCGCGACAGGTCGTAGCCGGCGACGTTCTTCATCACCTCGCCGCCGAAGCGCAGGTGGGTGCCCAGGCCACTGATCAGCCGCGTGCCGAGGACGAAATCGCGTACCGCTCCCGCCCAGGGCCGGCGCGGTCCGGACAGGCCGCTGGCGAGCACCCCGCCGACCGTCGCCCGGCCGCCGAAACCCGGCGCCTCGCAGGCAAGCATCTGCCCGCCGCGCGCCAGCACGGCCTGTAGCTCGTCCAGCGGCGTACCGGCGCGGGCGGTGATCACCAGTTCGCAGGGATCGTAGGCGACGATCCCGCGGTGTTCGGCGAGCGCCAGCGGTTCGCCCGCGACCGGCCTGCCGAGGAACGCCTTGCTATCGCCGCCGACGATGCGCAGCGGCGCGCGCCGCGCCAGGGCGTCGCGGACCCGCTCGAGCAGCGCGCCGGCATGGTCGGCGCCAGCGTCCGGATCGAAATACGGCTGGCTCATCAGAAACGCTCCAGTTCGGGGAACGGCAGTCGACCGTGGTGGACGTGCATGGCGCCGAACTCGGCGCAGCGATGCAGGGTGGGCACGTTCTTGCCGGGATTGAGCAGCCCGGCCGGGTCGAACGCCGCCTTCACGGCGTGGAACAGGGTCAGCTCGTCGGCATTGAACTGAGCGCACATCTGGTTGATCTTCTCGCGGCCGACGCCATGTTCGCCGGTGATGCTGCCGCCTACCGCCACGCACAACTCGAGGATCCTGCCGCCCAGCGCTTCGGCGCGCTCCAGCTCGCCCGGCAGGTTGGCGTCGAAGAGGATCAGCGGGTGCATGTTGCCGTCGCCGGCGTGGAATACGTTGGCCACCCGCAGGCCGTATTCGCGCGAAAGCTCGGCGATGCCATGCAGCACCCGCGGCAGCTCGCGGCGCGGGATGCTGCCGTCCATGCAGTAGTAATCGGGGGAAATCCGCCCGACCGCCGGAAACGCATTCTTGCGCCCGGCCCAGAAGCGCTGGCGCTCGGCCTCGTCTTGGGCCTGTCGCACCGAGGTGGCGCCAGCCGCCTCGAACAGCTCGCGGACCCGCTCGCAATCCTCGTGCACGTCGGCTTCCACGCCATCCAGTTCGCAGAGCAGGATCGCCGCCGCGTCGACCGGATAGCCGGCATGGATGAAGTCCTCGGCGGCGCGGATCGACAGGTTGTCCATCATTTCCAGCCCGGCCGGGACGATGCCGGCACCGATCAGGTCGGCCACCGCCCGCCCGGCGCTTTCCACATCGTCGAAGCTGGCCAGCAGGACCTTCGCCACCGGCGGGCGCGGCAACAGCCTGACGGTGACCTCCACCACCACGCCGAGCAGCCCTTCGGAGCCGGTGAACAGAGCCAGCAGGTCGAAGCCGGCGCTGTCCAGGGCGCTGGACCCCAGGCTCAGGCGCTCGCCTTCCAGGGTCACGATGTCCACCTGCAACAGGTTGTGCACGGTCAGGCCGTACTTCAGGCAATGCACGCCGCCGGCGTTCTCCGCGACATTGCCGCCGATGGAGCAGGCGATCTGCGAGGACGGGTCCGGTGCGTAGTACAGACCATGAGGGGCAGCGGCCTGGGAGATCGCCAGGTTGCGCACGCCAGGCTGGACCCGGGCGAAACGACCCAGCGGATCGATCTCGAGGATCCGCCGGAAACGCGCCATCACCAGCAGCACGCCGTTCTCCAGCGGCAGCGCGCCGCCGGACAGGCCGGTGCCGGCACCGCGCGCCACGACCGGCACCTTCAGCCGATGGCAGAGGGCGAGCAGGCCCTGAACCTGTTCGATGCGTTCCGGCAATGCCACCAGCAACGGCGTGCAGCGATACGCCGAGAGTCCGTCGCACTCGTAGGGACGCAGGTCTTCCGCGGCGTGCAGCAGTTCGAGGTCGGGCAGGCGGAGGCGCAACTCGGCCAGCAGGCCATCCTTGTCCACCTGCGGCAGCGGACCGTCCAGACGCTCGTCGTAGAGGATGTTCATGGCGGCTGTCCTTGTTGTGGTTGTCGGCGGGATCAGCAAGCGTCCACAGCCTGTACCGCGCGGACGCCGGGGTCCAGCAGGCGTCTAACTGGTCCTACCAGTATCACCAGGAGCCATGGGCATGAGGCGCATGCTAGAAAGTCCCTGAGCTTCTATAGTGAGTAACGACAGCCAACTGGTCCTACCAGTGCAACGGGAGCTTCCATGCAGAAACAGCGGGTGGCCGACCAGGTCGCAGAGCGTATCGAGCGGCTGATCGTCGACGGCGTGCTCAAGGTCGGCCAGGCACTGCCGTCCGAGCGGCGCCTGGTGGCCAAGCTCGGCTGCTCGCGCTCGGCCCTGCGCGAGGGCCTGCGGGCGCTGCGCGGGCGCGGCATCATCGATACCGAGCATGGCCGTGGGTCGTTCGTCGCCGATCTCGACCGCAACGCCGACGCCAGCCCGCTGATGCACCTGTTCGGCTCCCAGCCGCGCACCCTCTACGACCTGCTCGAAGTCCGCGCCCTGCTGGAGGGCGAGGCGGCCCGCCTGGCAGCGCTACGCGGCACCGAGGCAGACTTCGTCCTGCTCGCCCGGCGCTACGAAGAAATGCTCGCCAGCCATCAGGAAACCCAGCCGATCGATCCCCGCGAGCACGCCCGCCGCGACCACGCGTTCCACCGGGCGATCAGCGAGGCATCGCACAATCCGGTGCTGGTGCATACCCTGCAATCGCTCAACGAACTGCTGCTGAGCACGGTGTTCGCCTCAGTGAACAACCTCTATCACCGGCCGCCGCAGAAACGCCAGATCGACCGCCAGCACGCGCGCCTCTACGCGGCCCTCCGCGAGCGCCAGCCGGACCAGGCGCAACGGGCGGCGCGTGAACATATCCACAGCATCCGCGACAACCTGCGGGAGATCGAGCAGGAAGAACAGCGCCTGGTCCGCGCCACCCTGCGCCTGAACGGCTGGGGGTGACGCGCCACCGCGTCGCAGACCGGCCGCCGACCGAACGTGCTACCCTCGCCGCCTTCTGCCGCCGTCTCGTAGTCCCGTCATGCCCAGCAATGCGCTCTGGCTTCGCGCCGACCAACTGTCCAGCGTCTCCCCCACCGTCCTCGACTGGCTGTTCGACGAAGGGTCGCTGACCCGGCGCCTGACCGCCCTCGCCGACGGCGCGTTCCGCGTCGAACCCCTGCTGGAAGGCTGGCAGACCCTGCGCGACGACGAATGCCAGGGGCTCGACGTCCCTCCCGGCAGTAGCGGCTGGGTCCGCGAGGTCTACCTGCATGGCCACGACCGTCCCTGGGTGTTCGCCCGCAGCGTGGCGGCGCGCAGCGCCCTGGAAGGCTCGGGCTTCGACCTGGCGCTGCTCGGCACCCGCTCGCTGGGCGAGTTGCTGTTCAGCGACAGCGCCTTCGAGCGCGGGCCCATCGAAGTCTGCCGCTATCCGGCGGCCGGTCTGCCCGCCGAGGTCCGCGCCGAGGGTCTCTGGGGCCGTCGCTCACGGTTTTCCCGCGGCGCGCTCGGGGTGCTGGTGGCGGAGGTGTTCCTACCGCGCCTGTGGGACCAGGCGGGAATCGCCGACGTATAATCCCCCGGTCGACTCCGGAGGTCCCCATGTTCGTCACCCTGATCAAGCCGCTGGCCCGCCTGCACCCCCGCGCCTGGGACTTCGTCCAACTGGTGCGGCTGGACCGGCCGATCGGCATCTACCTGCTGCTCTGGCCGACCCTCTGGTCGCTGTGGATCGCCGCGGACGGCGTGCCGGAGCTGAAGAACCTGCTGATCTTCGTCCTCGGCGTCATCCTGATGCGCGCCGCCGGCTGCGTGATCAACGATTTCGCCGACCGCAATTTCGACGGCCATGTCGCACGCACCAAGGCGCGCCCGCTGGCCACCGGCAAGATCAGCGTGCGCGAGGCCTGGATCACCTTCGCCGTCCTGGTCGCGCTGAGCTTCGGCCTGGTCCTGCTGACCAACGCAACGACCGTCTGGCTGTCGTTCGGCGCGGTAGCCGTGGCCTCGCTCTACCCCTTCATGAAGCGCTACACCTACTATCCGCAGGTGGTGCTGGGCGCCGCCTATTCCTGGGGCATCCTGATGGCCTTCACCGCCGAGCGCGGTGAACTGCCGGCCAGCGCCTGGCTGCTGTTCCTGGCCAACGTGCTGTGGACGGTCGCCTATGACTCCTACTACGCGATGACCGACCGCGAGGACGACCTGAAGATCGGCATCAAGTCCACCGCAATCCTCTTCGGCGATGCCGACCGCCTGATCATCGGCAGCCTGCAGGGCCTGACCTTGCTCCTGCTGGCGCTGGCCGGCAACCGCTTCGAACTGGGCCTGTGCTTCTACCTCGGCCTGGCGGTGGCGGCGGCCTGCTTCGTCTGGGAAGCCTGGTCGACCCGCGACCGCGACCCGCAGGCCTGCTTCCGCGCCTTCCTGCACAACCACTGGGCTGGCCTGGCGATCTTCCTCGGCACGGTCGCCGACTACGCGCTGCGTTGAGCGGCGCGCAGGCCGGCGACCGTCTAGTCCATGTCCGGCTGGGCGACGTGCCAGGCGCCCATCTTGCCGTCACCGTTCTTGTCGCCAGGCTTCTTGTCCTGGATGAAGGTATAAAGGGGCTTGCCGTAGTAGGCCCACTGCTGGGTGCCGTCCTCGCGAGCGACCAGGCTCCAGTCGCCGCTGGCCTGCGCTCCCTGGGCCGCTGCCAGCGGCGGCCAGTTCTTCGCGCACTGCCCGGAACAGGCGGATTGCCCTTCGCTGTCCTTGTCGTAGGTATAGAGCGTCATGCCCTTGCCATCGACCAGCACGCCGTCCTTCTCGGTGGCCGGCGCCACCGTTTCCTGGGCCAGCGCGGCGAACGCCGGCAGGGCCAGCGCCAGACCCAGCGCCAGGTGGATTCTGTTCATCGCGTCTCTCTCCTGTGTCTTCAGGTGGAGCGTTCGCCGCCCGCAGGGACGGCACCGGAACCTGTTGAGCATAGCCCCGCCGCGGGCAGTCGGCGGAAACTACGCCGTTGTGTCACATACCTGACACAATTTCGTTATCTAATGCGGCGCAAGACAGATCGACCCGAGGCAAGACCATGGTTGGCAAGACAATCCTCATCGTTGATGACGAAGCACCGATTCGCGAGATGATCGCCGTGGCCCTGGAGATGGCCGGCTACGAGTGCCTGGAGGCGGAAAATACCCAGCAGGCGCACGCGGTGATCGTCGACCGCAAGCCGGACCTGATCCTGCTCGACTGGATGCTCCCCGGCACTTCCGGCATCGAACTGGCGCGACGCCTGAAGCGTGACGAACTGACCGTCGACATCCCGATCATCATGCTCACCGCCAAGGGCGAGGAGGACAACAAGATCCAGGGCCTGGAGGTCGGCGCCGACGACTACATCACCAAGCCGTTCTCGCCCCGCGAGCTGGTCGCCCGCCTGAAGGCCGTACTGCGCCGCACCGGGCCTGGCGACAGCGAGGCGCCGATCGAGGTTGGCGGCCTGCTGCTGGACCCGATCAGCCACCGCGTGACCATCGACGGCAAGCCGGCCGAGATGGGCCCCACCGAGTACCGCCTGCTGCAGTTCTTCATGACTCACCAGGAACGCGCCTATACCCGCGGCCAACTGCTGGACCAGGTCTGGGGCGGCAACGTCTATGTCGAGGAGCGCACCGTCGACGTGCATATCCGCCGCCTGCGCAAGGCGCTCGGCGAGGTCTACGAAAATCTGGTTCAGACTGTCCGCGGGACCGGCTATCGTTTCTCCACCAAGAGCTGACCCCGCGCCCGGCCGCCCGGCGGCCGGAGTCGTTTCCCCTGGACGGTCCGTGACGGACCGCCACTGGACAGGATGCAATCCGTCGTGAACCAAGACTGGCGTGGAGCGCTGATCCGCCACCTGCTTCTCGTGCTGGCCGCCAGCCTCGTGCTCGGCGTGGTCAGCGGCCATTACGGCTGGGCCCTGGCCCTCGGCCTGGCTCTCTACCTCGGCTGGACCCTCTGGCAGCTACTGCGCCTGCACCAGTGGCTGCGCAACCACCAGCCAGACGAGCCACCGCCGGACAGCTACGGCCTCTGGGGCGAAGTCTTCGACAATATCTACCACCTGCAACGCCGCAACCAGCGCGCCCGTGGCCGCCTGCAGGCGGTGATCGACCGGATCCAGGAGTCCACCGCGGCGCTGCGTGACGCGGTGATCATGCTCGACAGCGACGGCAATCTGGAATGGTGGAACCTCGCCGCGGAAAACCTGCTCGGCCTGAAGACCCCGCAGGACGGTGGCCAGCCGGTGAGCAACCTGATCCGCCATCCGCGCTTCAAGGAATACTTCGACCAGGAGGATTACCGCGAGCCGCTGGAAATCCCCTCGCCGATCAACGAGCGCCTGCGCCTGCAGTTCCACATCACCCTCTACGGCAACCGCGAGCACCTGATGCTGGTCCGCGACGTCACCCGCGTCCACCAGCTGGAGCAGATGCGCAAGGACTTCGTGGCCAACGTCTCCCACGAGCTGCGCACGCCGCTGACGGTGATCGCCGGCTACCTGGAGACCCTCCTCGACAACGTCGAGGATGTGAACCCGCGCTGGCTGCGCGCCCTGCAACAGATGCAGCAGCAGGCCGGACGCATGCAGAACCTGCTCAACGACCTGCTCCTGCTGGCCAAGCTGGAGGCCACCGAATACCCCGGCGACAACAAGCCGGTGGCGGTGGACGCTCTCCTCGCCAGCATCCGCAACGACGCCCAGGCCCTGTCCGCCGGGCGCAACCACCGCATCAGCCTGGACGCCACACCCGCGGTGCAGCTCAAGGGCAGCGAGGCGGAACTGCGCAGCGCCTTCTCCAACCTGGTATTCAACGCGGTGAAGTACACCCCCGACGAGGGCGAGATCCGCATCCGCTGGTGGGCCGACGAACAGGGCGCGCACCTGTCGGTGCAGGACACCGGTATCGGCGTCGATCCCAAGCACCTGCCGCGCCTGACCGAGCGCTTCTACCGGGTGGACTCCAGCCGCGCCTCCAACACCGGCGGCACCGGCCTCGGCCTGGCCATCGTCAAGCACGTGCTGATCCGCCACCGCGCGCGCCTGGAAATCAGCAGCGTGCCCGGCAAGGGCAGCACCTTCACCTGCCATTTCGCCCCGGCGCAGGTCGCCGAGGCCGAGCGCAAGGCGTCGAAGTGAGCCTCGTCGCGGTGCCGCGCCGCCGGCGTCGGCACGGCCAAGGCTTGCAAGCGACGACACAGCCCCTCATTCTTAAGGGCCTTTTGGCTACCGCACACCCCCATGGACCCTTCTCCTAGTACCAGCATCGCCACCTATTTCGCCGATGCCGGCCTGATCCTCTTTGCGCTTTTCCTCGTCCTGCTCAACGGCTTCTTCGTCGCCGCCGAGTTCGCCATGGTCAAGCTCCGCGCCACCCGAGTGGAAACCATCGCCAAGCAGCACGGCTGGCGCGGCGCCATCCTGCGCAAGGTACACAACCAGTTGGACGCCTACCTGTCCGCCTGCCAGCTGGGCATCACCCTGGCCTCCCTGGGCCTGGGCTGGGTCGGTGAGCCGGCCTTCGCCGAACTCCTGGAACCGCTGCTGGCGATGATCGGCGTGCACTCCGACGAACTGATCCGCGGTATCTCCTTCTTCACCGCGTTCTTCATCATTTCCTACCTGCACATCGTGGTCGGCGAGCTGGCGCCCAAGTCCTGGGCGATCCGCAAGCCGGAACTGCTGTCGCTGTGGACGGCGGTGCCGCTGTACCTCTTCTACTGGCTGATGTACCCGGCGATCTGGCTGCTCAACGCCAGCGCCAACGCCATCCTCAAGATCGCCGGCCAGGGCGAGCCCGGCCCGCACCACGAGCATCACTACAGCCGCGACGAACTGAAGCTGATTCTCCACTCCAGCCGCGCCCAGGACCCCAGCGACCAGGGCATGCGCGTGCTGGCCTCGGCGGTGGAGCTGGGCGAGCTGGAGGTGGTCGACTGGGCCAACTCCCGCGAAGACCTGGTCTACCTCGAGCACGATGCGCCGCTGGCGGACATCCTCGCGGTGATCCGCCGCCACAAGTACAGCCGCTACCCGGTCTGGGACAGCTACAAGGGCGAGTTCATCGGCCTGCTGCACATCAAGGACCTGCTGCTGGCACTGTCCGCCCTGGACAGCCTGCCGGAGACCTTCGACCTCGACGAACTGGTGCGCCCGCTGGAGATCGTCACCAAGCACACCCCGCTGTCGCGCCTGCTGGAGCAGTTCCGCAAGGGCGGCGCGCACTTCGCCGTGGTGGAAGAGGCCGATCACAAGGTGGTCGGCTTCCTGACCATGGAGGACGTGCTGGAAGTGCTGGTCGGCGACATCCAGGACGAACACCGCAAGACCGAGCGCGGCATCCTCGCCTACCAGCCGGGCAAGCTGCTGGTGCGCGGCGACACACCGCTGTTCAAGCTCGAGCGCCTGCTCGGCATCGACCTCGATCATGTCGAGGCGGACACTCTCGCCGGGCTGGTCTACGACACCCTGAAGCGGGTGCCGGAGGAAGAGGAAGTCCTCGACACCGAGGGCCTGCGGATCATCGTGAAGAAGATGCGCGGTCCGAAGATCGTCCTGGCCAAGGTGGTCAAGCTCGACTGAGACGAGCCGGCGCCGCCACGGCGCCGGCGACTTTTCAAGGCTCGCGGACGATGGCGAAGTTCGGCAGGCTGTCGACCGGCTGGGCGAAGTCGTAGGGAATCGACTCCAGCGCCAGGCCGACGTTGCGCTGGATCACGAAGTGCAGGTGCGGCCCGCTGCTGTTGCCGGTGTTGCCGGAGCGCGCCAGCGGCGTGCCGACCTGGACCCGCTGGCCCTCGGCGACCAGCACCGAATGGCGCATCAGGTGCAGGTAGACGCCCATGGTGCCGTCGTCGTGCAGGATGCGGACGAAGTTGCCCGAGGGATTGTTGCCGCGCCCACTCTGGTTGTTCTCGATCTTCACCACGGTGCCGCCGCGGGCGGCGATGATCGGCGTGCCCTCGGGCATGGCGATGTCCATCGCGTAGCGGCCCTTGGGGGTGAAGTGGCTGTACTTGCCATTGGCGCCCTGGGACAGGCGGAACGGCCCGCCGCGCCAGGGCAGCGGATAGCGATAGAGCAGCGGCTGCTGGCGCGGGTCGCCGAGCGCGTAGCGCAGCTTCGGCGTGTAGCTCATCGGCTTGCCGGCCTTGCGCGGCGCCAGGGTCGCCAGGCGCACCTGGCTGCGCGCCGGGACCACCCAGCGAATCGGCCCGTCGGGCACCCCGACGGCATTGCGCGGGTTGCGGATCCGCAACTCGACCTCGACCGGCGCGTAGAGGTCGTTGCGCACCTGCAGGGTCTCGCCACCCGCGTGCTTCTTCGTCTCCAGCTTCACTTCCCGTTCCAGGTGCTCGACCATCCGGTCGCGGAAGACGAACACCTGCGCCCCGGCCACGGCGCGGTCGGAGTAGGTCACCACGCCATTGGCGTCGGTGTACTTGTAGATGGTCAGGGCCGCAGCCGGAGCTGCCGCGGCGAACAGGCCACAGAGAAGGAGAAGGCGCCCTAGCATGACTGCACGGATCGTGTCGTTCTGGTTATCCCGAATCGGCAAGACTAGCAGCGCTTTATTGCCAGGGCGAGACGACAGCGAGCGGGCTGTGAACGGATCGTCGGGAAAAAAACCGCTCAGGCGCCGGGAACGTAGTGCTTCTGGGTACTTCCCCGGGCGATCAGGCGCGACAGGTAGTCGAGCTTCTGCGGGTCGCGGTCGACGAAACGCAGGGTCAACAGCAGCCAATCGCTATCCGGCTTCGGCTCCAGCGCGGCGATGGCGTGCAGGTAGCCGTTCAGGCGCGCCACGTCGCTGTTTTCCTCGAGGTCCAGCACCGCGCTTTCCAGCACCTGCGGCAGCGGGTCGGCGCGCTTCACCACCAGTTGCGCTTCCTTCAGGCTGACCGCCTTGATCACGCAGGGCATGCTGCTCTGCGGCAGGCGCAATTGCGCCTGGCCCAGCGGGTTGCCGCTGCCGGCGGGACGCGCGCTGGCCTGGGGAGCCGAAGCCGGCTTCGGCGCGGGGGCCGGTTTTGCCGGACTGGCGGCGGGCTTGATCACCTCGGCGCGACCGCCGGTCAGAGCGGCCAGCGAATCGTTGGCCATGCCGCTGGCGATCTCCCGACGCGGCGCGTGGGCCGCCAGGGCTTCCAGCTTGCCGCTGCGGCTCAGGGCCTTCTTGATCTTGGCCACCAGCTGGTCATTGGAGAATGGCTTGCCGATGTAGTCCGACACCCCGGCCTGGATCGCCTGAACCACGTTCTCCTTGTCGCCGCGACTGGTGACCATGATGAACGGGGTAGTCTTGAGGTTTTCCTGGGCACGGCACCAGGTCAGCAGTTCGAGGCCGGACATCTCCGGCATCTCCCAGTCGCAGAGGATCAGGTCGACGTTCTGCCGACTGAGCAGTTGCTGGGCCTTGCGGCCGTTCACGGCCTCCTCGATATGAAGGCCGGGGAAGTTGTCGCGCAACCCTTTCTTCATCAGATCTCGGATGAAGGGGGCGTCATCCACCACTAGCGCGCTGACTTTGCTCATCGACTTCTCCTGGACAGGTTCGCCTAGGATAGCCTCCCCTGCTGGCAGGATGCCAAGCCTTGCTGCAGTCGCGCGAAGAAACAAGGCTCCAGGTCAAGGGAGCCTTGCCTGCGGAAGATCACTCGCCGCGGTTGTTCTCGACCTCTTCCTTCATGCGGGTCAGGCCGATGTGACGAACGTCGGTGCCGCGAACCAGGTAGATCACCAGCTCGGCGATGTTGCGCGCATGGTCGCCGATACGCTCCAGCGAGCGCAGGGCCCAGATGATGTTGAGCACGCGGGATATCGCCCGCGGGTCTTCCATCATGTAGGTGACCAGCTCGCGCAGGGCGGTCTTGTATTCGCGATCGACGGTCTTGTCGTACTGCGCCACGGACAGCGCCAGGTCGGCATCGAAGCGGGCGAAGGCGTCCAGTGCCTCCTGCACCATCCTCTGCACCTGGCTGCCGATGTGCCGAACCTCGACGTAGCCGCGCGGCGACTCGCCTTCCTCGCACAGCTGGATGGCGCGGCGGGCGACCTTGGAGGCCTCGTCGCCGATCCGCTCGAGGTCGATCACCGACTTCGAGATGCTGATGATCAGGCGCAGGTCGGAGGCCGCCGGCTGACGCCGGGCGAGGATACGCACGCACTCCTCGTCGATGTTGCGCTCCATCTGGTTGATCTGGTCGTCGATCTCGCGGACCTGCTGGGCGAGGCCGGAGTCGGCGTCGATCAGCGCGTTGACCGCGTCGTTGACCTGCTTTTCCACCAGCCCGCCCATGGCCAGGAGGTGGCTGCGCACATCCTCCAGCTCGGCGTTGAACTGCTGGGAGATGTGATGGGTGAGACTGTCTTTGTTGATCATGTGGGGAATCCTTCTGGAGCCGCTGCGACCGGTGACATCAACGAGCTACGGAGAGCGCCGGAGGCAGCGGTATCGCCGCGCCTCCGGACGCGCCGCTAGCCGTAGCGGCCGGTGATGTAGTCTTCGGTCTGCTTCTTCGCCGGGTTGGTGAACAGCGTATCGGTGTCGCCGAACTCGATCAGCTTGCCCATGTACATGAACGCCGTATAGTCGGAAACCCGCGCGGCCTGCTGCATGTTGTGGGTAACGATGACGATGGTGAACTTCGACTTCAACTCGTAGATCAGCTCTTCGATCTTCAGCGTGGAGATCGGGTCCAGCGCCGAGCACGGCTCGTCGAGCAGCAGCACTTCCGGTTCCACCGCGATGGTCCGGGCGATCACCAGGCGCTGCTGCTGGCCACCGGACAGGCCGAGGGCGGACTCGTGCAGGCGATCCTTCACCTCCTCCCACAGCGCAGCCCCCTTCAGCGCCCACTCGACGGCCTCGTCAAGTACGCGCTTCTTGTTGATGCCCTGGATACGCAGGCCGTAGACCACGTTCTCGTAGATGCTCTTGGGGAACGGGTTGGGCTTCTGGAACACCATGCCGACGCGACGGCGCAGCTCGGCGACGTCGACGCCCTTGGCGAAGATGTTGTGACCATCGAGGCGGATCTCACCTTCGACGCGGCAGCCATCCACCAGATCGTTCATCCGGTTGAAGCAGCGCAGCAGGGTCGACTTGCCGCAGCCGGACGGGCCGATGAAGGCGGTCACGCGCTGCTTCGGAATGTTCATCCGGACGTCAAACAGGGCCTGCTTGGCGCCGTAGAACAGGTTCAGCCCGGGCACTTCCAGTTCGACGCTTTCGGAAGCCAGGTCGAGGCTCTGGCGGTCGCGGCCGAGCGCATCGAAGTTGATGCCGTGGCTGGCGGTCTCGTTTTGCATGGGAAGCTCCCTCAATCAGTTTTCCAGGGCCTTGTACTTCTCGCGCAGGCGATTGCGGATCGCGATGGCGGAGAAGTTCAGCAGGGCGATCACCACGACCAGCAGCAACGCCGTAGCGTATACCAGCGGCCGTGCGGCCTCGACGTTGGGGCTCTGGAAACCGACGTCGTAGATATGGAAACCGAGGTGCATGATCTTCTGGTCGAGATGCACGTACGGATAGTTACCGTCGACCGGCAGCGACGGTGCCAGCTTCACCACGCCGACCAGCATCAGCGGCGCCACTTCGCCGGCGGCACGAGCCACGGCGAGGATCAGGCCGGTCATCATCGCCGGGCTGGCCATCGGCAGGACGATCTTCCACAGCGTTTCCGCCTTGGTCGCGCCGAGCGCCAGGGAGCCTTCGCGGACCGCGCGCGGAATCCGCGCCAGGCCTTCCTCGGTGGCGACGATCACCACCGGCACGGCGAGGATCGCCAGGGTCAGCGAGGCCCAGAACAGTCCGGGGGTACCGAAGGTCGGCGCCGGCAGGGCCTCGGGGAAGAACAGCCGGTCGATGGAACCGCCCAGCACGTAGACGAAGAAGCCCAGGCCGAACACGCCGTAGACGATCGCCGGTACGCCGGCGAGGTTGTTCACGGCGATGCGGATCACCCGGGTCAGCGGCCCCTGCTTGGCGTACTCGCGCAGGTAGACCGCAGCGATCACGCCGAACGGGGTGACGATCAGCGCCATCACCAGGGTCATCATCACGGTGCCGAAGATCGCCGGGAAGATACCGCCCTCGGTATTGGCCTCGCGCGGATCGTCGCTGAGGAACTCCCAGAGCTTCTTGAAGTACACCGTCATCTTGGTGCCCAGGCCCATGGCGTTGGGCTGGTAGGCATGCACCAGCTTGCCAAGGGTGATTTCGCTCTCGCGGCCGCTGGCGTCGCGCATTACCACGCTGTCGCGGTTGAACTCCTGGTGCAGGCCGTTGAGCTGCTCTTCCAGGACCTTGTAGCGCGCCTGCAACTCGCTGCGCTCGGCGGCCAGGTCGGCCTGGGCGGCGGCGTCCAGCTTGCCGTCCAACTGCAACTTGCGCTCTTTCAGGCGCAGGCGCTCGAGACCGTGGTTGATCCCGCCGATGTCGCCCTTCTCCAGCTTGTAGAGCTTGGCGTAGAGGTCATCCACCCGCTGCATGCGCTTCTGCAGTTCGCCTACCGCGGCGTCGCCTTCGGCGACCACCTGGCCGTTCTCCTTGACGCTCAGCAGGTAGCCGTAGAAGTTGCCCCACTCGCGGCGTTCGAGAACCATCAGCGCTTCGGGACGCTTGATGTCCTGCAGCCACTCGCCGACGACCCAGGAGAAATCGCTGCCGTAAAGCTCGCGGTTGCCCAGCTTGAGCAGCTCGCGGGTCATGAATTCGGGGCCGGCCTCCGGGACCGGCATGCCGGCGCTGCGCAGGCGCGCGCGCGGCACTTCCTCGGCCTGGACCACCTCGCCGATCACGGTCTTGGCGGCTTCGCCAGGGATCTGGTAAGTCGCCTCGATGACGTTCGCCGGCCAGAAGTGGCCGAGGCCGCGTACCGCGATCACCGCCAGCAGGCCGATGGTCATGATCACCGCGATCGACACCGCGCCGGCGTTCATCCACACCCAGGGCGAGCCGCTGCCGAACCAGGCTTTGACGGTTTCCTGTTTCTGTTTCACAGAGCTATACCTCCGCCGCTTACAACGACGCGTATTTCTTGCGCAGACGCTGACGGATCAGCTCTGCCAGGGTGTTCATCACGAAGGTGAACGTCAGCAGTACCAGCGCCGAGAGGAACAGCACGCGGTAGTGGCTGCCGCCGACCTCCGACTCGGGCATCTCCACCGCGACGTTGGCCGCCAGGGTGCGCATGCCTTCGAAGATGTTCAGTTCCATCACCGGGGTATTGCCGGTCGCCATCAGCACGATCATGGTCTCGCCGACGGCGCGGCCCATGCCGATCATCAGCGCCGAGAAGATGCCTGGGCTGGCGGTCAGGATCACCACGCGGGTCAGCGTCTGCCAGGGCGTGGCGCCCAGGGCCAGGGAGCCGTAGGTAAGGCTGCGCGGCACGCTGAAGATGGCGTCCTCGGCGATCGAGAAGATATTCGGGATCACCGCGAAGCCCATTGCCAGCCCGACGATCAGGGCATTGCGCTGGTCGTAGGTGATGCCCAGGTCGTGGCTCAGCCAGAGGCGCATGTCGCCGCCGAAGAAGGTGGTCTCCAGGTGCGGGCTCAGCCACAGGGCGAAGGCGCCGACGGCGAGCACCACCGGGATCAGCAGCGCGGCTTCCCAGCCGGCCGGCAGGCTCAGGCGGATACGCTCGGGCAGGCGGCTCCAGAGCAGGCCGGCGAGAAGGATGCCCAGCGGCGTCAGCAACAGCAGGCTGAACACCCCTGGCAGGTGGCCTTCGACGTAGGGCGCCAGGAACAGGCCGGCGAAGAAGCCGAGGATCACCGTCGGCAGCGCCTCCATCAGCTCGATCACCGGCTTGACCTTGCGGCGCATCGCCGGAGCCATGAAATAGGCGGTGTAGACGGCGGCCGCGATGGCCAGCGGAGCTGCCAGGATCATCGCGTAGAAGGCGGCCTTGAGCGTGCCGAAGGTCAGCGGCGAGAGGCTCAGCTTCGGTTCGAAGTCGGTGGTCGCGGCGGTGGACTGCCAGACGTAGGCCGGCTTGTCGTAGCTCTCGTACCAGACCTTGCCCCAGAGCGCGCTCCAGGAGATTTCCGGGTGCGGGTTGCTCAGGGCGAAGCGGTGGATCTTGCCACCCTGCTCCAGCAGCAGGCGGTTGGCCCGCGGCGACAGGGTGATGACCCCGGAAGAGTCGGCGACCGGCTGGACCAGCAGGGTACGGTGCGCCGTGCTGTGGAAGACGCCGAGGTTGCCCTTCTCGTCCAGGGCGATGAAGCCCTTGCGCCGTTGTTCCGGAGCGATGGCGCTGATCGGCGCGCCATCCAGGTTGAAGTCGCGAACGTGCGACAGGCGCGGTTCGCCGTCGGTATCGCGAGCCATGAACCACTGGGCGATGCCACCCTTGGAATCGCCCACCAGCAGCGAGATGCCGCCCAACAGCTGGGTGCTCGCGGTGACCTCGGCGTTGGGGTCTTCCAGCAGCTTGTAGCGACCGTTCAACTGGCGGCTGTGCAGGTCGAACACATCGGCGGTGGCACGTCCGTTGATCACGTACAGCCACTGCTTGCGCGGGTCGAGGTAGATGGCTTTCACCGGTTCGGCGATCTGCGGGAGTTCGATGCGCTCCTCGTCCAGCGTGCTTTCGCCGGTCAGCATGTTCTCTTCGCGAGTCATGCTCAACAGCAGCAGTTGCTTGTCGACGGAGCCAGCCAGCAGCAGGCTGTCGTCGCCGGCATTGATGCTCACATGCTCCAGCGGGCGGCCCTGCGGATCGAGACCGATCGGGGTCTCGCCGTAGGGGAAGGCGATCTCCGGGGTGATGGTCTTCTTGTTGTCCGGGTAGGTGACCTTGTAGGTGTGCTGGAACACCAGCACCTGTCCGTTGGACAAGCCCAGGGCGACCGTCGGGCTGCCCGGCCGGTCCTGGGCGATCGAGCGGATCTCGCTGCCCGCCGGAAGCGGCAGAGCGACACGCTTCAGTTCGACACCGGTCTTGGCGTTGAAGAAGAGGATCTCGCCCTGGCCGCCAACGCGCATGGCCACCTGGTTCTGCTCCTCGATGCTGAGCAGCAGGGGCACCTGCGCCTGCTGCATCCAGGCCGGAGTCAGCGCTTCGCGGGTCTCCAGGTCGGCGCCGCGGAACAGCGGGAGCACGACGTAGGCCAGGTAGAAGAAGATCAGGGTGATCGCCGCCAGCACGGCCAGGCCGCCGACCAGCACGTACCAGCGGGTCAGGCGGTCCTTGAGGGCACGGATGCGGCGCTTGCGTTGCAGGGCTGGCGTATTGAAGTCAATCCGCTCGGGAGCAAGGGAGGAGTTCATCGGGGAGTTGGCCATGTCGTTCATGGGGTGACACCCTAAAGGCTCTGTATGACAGACAGATGACAGCAACATGACGCAACAAAGCCCGCCAGCAGAGCCTCGCTGGCGGGAAAGGCCGGCGGGTCCTAGCGCCCGCCGGCAGAGCCTTCATGCCTGGACGGCCCATCGCTGGGCCATCCGCTCAAGTCACTGGATTACAGGCCCAGTTCCTTGATCGCCTTCTCGGCCACCTTGGCCGGCAGCGGGATGTAGCCGTCCTTGACCACGACCTGCTGGCCGGTCTTGGACAGAACCAGCTTGAGGAACTGAGCCTCCAGCGGATCCAGCGGCTTGTTCGGCGCCTTGTTCACGTAGACGTAGAGGAAGCGCGACAGCGGGTAGGTGCCGTTCAGGGCGTTCTGCTCGTTGTCCTCGACGAAGGCAGCGCCTTCCTTCTTGGCCAGGGCCACGGTCTTCACGCTGGCGGTCTTGTAGCCGATACCGGAGTAGCCGATGCCGTTCAGCGACTGGCTGACCGACTGCACCACGGAAGCCGAACCCGGCTGCTCGTTGACGTTCGGACGGAAGTCGCCTTTGCACAGGGCTTCTTCCTTGAAGTAGCCGTAGGTGCCGGAAACCGAGTTGCGGCCGAACAGTTGCACCGGCTTCTTCGCCCAGTCGCCGGTCAGGCCCAGGTCGCCCCAGGTCTTCACGTCCTGCTTGCTGCCGCACAGGCGGGTAGCGGAGAAGATCGCATCGACCTGCTGCATGGTCAGGCCTTTGATCGGGTTGTCCTTGTGCACGAAGATCGCCAGGGCGTCGACAGCGACCGGGACGGCGGTCGGCTTATAGCCGTACTTCTGCTCGAAAGCCTGCAGCTCGACGTCCTTCATCTTGCGGCTCATCGGGCCCAGGTTGGCGGTGCCTTCGGTCAGGGCCGGCGGCGCGGTAGAAGAGCCGGCAGCCTGGATCTGGATGTTCACGTTCGGATAGAGGCGCTTGTACTCCTCGGCCCACATGGTCATCAGGTTGGCCAGAGTGTCGGAGCCGACGCTCGACAGGTTGCCCGACACACCGCTGGCTTTCTGATATTCCGGCAGCGCCGGGTCGATCGCGGCTACCGCGGAAGCGGCGCCTACGCCTGCGGCGACGAACGTCAGGGCCGCCATCAAACGCTTGAGTTTCATGCCTTGCTCCTTGGACAGGATGGGGTTGGATGGAACGGGGGCCAGTATCGTCAGGCCGCATGAAGACTCTATGAAAGGAATGTGACAGTTGGATGAAATGCCATCAGCCTTCCGACATTTTTCCGCAAGCCTTGGGAGAAGCCCTGCCACACCCCTGAAAGCCTGGAAACACAAGGGCTCCAGCCTTTCACGGAGGGGACTGGGAGGCCCTCTGGAGCGCGTTTTCGATCCGCCTGGGGGAGGTAGCCGTCCATCCGTTTCATGCAGGATGGGTAGTTTCCAGGGCAATTGTGACAGTCGCCGCCGGCATTCGCAGTCGAGAAAAGAAGCGAGGAAGCACGCCTTTTTCCGCGCGCAAAAGCAAAACCCCTGGTCATCACTGACCAGGGGTTTTGGGATAGGAGCTTGACGATGACCTACTCTCACATGGGGAGACCCCACACTACCATCGGCGATGCGTCGTTTCACTTCTGAGTTCGGGAAGGGATCAGGTGGTTCCAACGCTCTATGATCGTCAAGCAATTCGGTTGGATATCCGTTCGCTTGGGCTTACGTCTATCCGGATTCAGGTATGTGATTTCAAGGTGTTTGCGGTTCATGCGAACTTTCGGTTCGTCGACTTCACCTTACAACACACAATCATCAGATTGTTTGGGTGTTATATGGTCAAGCCTCACGGGCAATTAGTACTGGTTAGCTCAACGCCTCACAACGCTTACACACCCAGCCTATCAACGTCGTAGTCTTCGACGGCCCTTCAGGGGAATCAAGTTCCCAGTGAGATCTCATCTTGAGGCAAGTTTCCCGCTTAGATGCTTTCAGCGGTTATCTTTTCCGAACATAGCTACCCGGCAATGCCACTGGCGTGACAACCGGAACACCAGAGGTTCGTCCACTCCGGTCCTCTCGTACTAGGAGCAGCCCCTCTCAAATCTCAAACGTCCACGGCAGATAGGGACCGAACTGTCTCACGACGTTCTAAACCCAGCTCGCGTACCACTTTAAATGGCGAACAGCCATACCCTTGGGACCGGCTTCAGCCCCAGGATGTGATGAGCCGACATCGAGGTGCCAAACACCGCCGTCGATATGAACTCTTGGGCGGTATCAGCCTGTTATCCCCGGAGTACCTTTTATCCGTTGAGCGATGGCCCTTCCATACAGAACCACCGGATCACTAAGACCTACTTTCGTACCTGCTCGACGTGTCTGTCTCGCAGTCAAGCGCGCTTTTGCCTTTATACTCTGCGACCGATTTCCGACCGGTCTGAGCGCACCTTCGTACTCCTCCGTTACTCTTTAGGAGGAGACCGCCCCAGTCAAACTGCCCACCATACACTGTCCTCGATCCGGATTACGGACCAGAGTTAGAACCTCAAGCATGCCAGGGTGGTATTTCAAGGATGGCTCCACGCGAACTGGCGTCCACGCTTCAAAGCCTCCCACCTATCCTACACAAGCAGGCTCAAAGTCCAGTGCAAAGCTACAGTAAAGGTTCACGGGGTCTTTCCGTCTAGCCGCGGATACACTGCATCTTCACAGCGATTTCAATTTCACTGAGTCTCGGGTGGAGACAGCGCCGCCATCGTTACGCCATTCGTGCAGGTCGGAACTTACCCGACAAGGAATTTCGCTACCTTAGGACCGTTATAGTTACGGCCGCCGTTTACCGGGGCTTCGATCAAGAGCTTCGCTTGCGCTAACCCCATCAATTAACCTTCCGGCACCGGGCAGGCGTCACACCCTATACGTCCACTTTCGTGTTTGCAGAGTGCTGTGTTTTTAATAAACAGTCGCAGCGGCCTGGTATCTTCGACCAGCCAGAGCTTACGGAGTAAATCCTTCACCCTAGCCGGCGCACCTTCTCCCGAAGTTACGGTGCCATTTTGCCTAGTTCCTTCACCCGAGTTCTCTCAAGCGCCTTGGTATTCTCTACCCGACCACCTGTGTCGGTTTGGGGTACGGTTCCTGGTTACCTGAAGCTTAGAAGCTTTTCTTGGAAGCATGGCATCAACCACTTCGTCATCTAAAAGACGACTCGTCATCAGCTCTCGGCCTTGAAACCCCGGATTTACCTAAGATTTCAGCCTACCACCTTAAACTTGGACAACCAACGCCAAGCTGGCCTAGCCTTCTCCGTCCCTCCATCGCAGTAACCAGAAGTACAGGAATATTAACCTGTTTCCCATCGACTACGCTTTTCAGCCTCGCCTTAGGAACCGACTAACCCTGCGTCGATTAACGTTGCGCAGGAACCCTTGGTCTTTCGGCGTGGGTGTTTTTCACACCCATTGTCGTTACTCATGTCAGCATTCGCACTTCTGATACCTCCAGCAAGCTTCTCAACTCACCTTCACAGGCTTACAGAACGCTCCTCTACCGCGTCACTTACGTGACACCCGCAGCTTCGGTGTGTGGTTTGAGCCCCGTTACATCTTCCGCGCAGGCCGACTCGACTAGTGAGCTATTACGCTTTCTTTAAAGGGTGGCTGCTTCTAAGCCAACCTCCTAGCTGTCTAAGCCTTCCCACATCGTTTACCACTTAACCACAACTTTGGGACCTTAGCTGGCGGTCTGGGTTGTTTCCCTTTTCACGACGGACGTTAGCACCCGCCGTGTGTCTCCCATGCTCGGCACTTCTGGGTATTCGGAGTTTGCATCGGTTTGGTAAGTCGGGATGACCCCCTAGCCGAAACAGTGCTCTACCCCCCAGAGTGATACATGAGGCGCTACCTAAATAGCTTTCGAGGAGAACCAGCTATCTCCGAGCTTGATTAGCCTTTCACTCCGATCCACAAGTCATCCCCTACCTTTTCAACGGGAGTGGGTTCGGTCCTCCAGTCAGTGTTACCTAACCTTCAACCTGCTCATGGAT